>OY764159.1:0-4342500 GCA_963668175.1 Syntrophales bacterium | reverse complement strand
CTCGATCAGGAATCCGAGGAAAATCCGACCCTCGATAACCTGTTGAAAAATGCGCTGAAGGCTATAGCCGGATGAAGGTTCGCCAATGGATGAAAGAGATTCGCTCATAACGCCGGTTGTTCTTGAGGAGGACCAGGGGTTCGATATCACGCTCCGGCCCCGGAACTTTTCGGAGTATATCGGCCAGCAGAAAGTGAAGGAAAATCTCTCGATCTTTATTCAGGCGGCAAAGGGCAGGAGCGAGGCGCTCGATCATGTGCTTTTGTACGGTCCTCCCGGGTTGGGAAAAACGACCCTGGCCCATATCATTGCCCGGGAAATGGGAGTCGACATCAAGATAACGTCCGGCCCCGTCATCGAGCGCCCGGGGGACCTGGCGGCGATCCTGACGAATCTCCACGCGCACGATATCCTGTTCATCGACGAAATTCACAGGCTTTCCCATGTGGTCGAAGAGATCCTCTATCCGGCCATGGAAGATTTCAATATCGACATCCTCATCGGCCAGGGACCGTCCGCCCGTTCCATGAAACTCGGGATTCCTCAGTTCACCCTGATAGGCGCAACGACCAAGGCCGGCCTCCTCACCTCTCCTTTGAGGGACAGATTCGGAATGAGCTTCCGCTTCGACTTCTATCTGCCGGATGAACTGGCCGTTATCGTTAAAAGATCGGCGCAAATTATGGCCATGGCGATCGATGACGGCGGCGCCGATGAGTTGGCGAGACGTTCCCGGGGGACGCCGAGGGTTGCCAACCGCCTTCTCAAGCGCGTGCGCGACTATGCCCAGGTGAAGGCGGACGGGATCGTCGATAAGAAAGTGGCCGTCGATGCCCTCGATATGTTTGAAGTGGACCATATGGGTTTCGATCACATGGACAGGCGGATTCTGCTCACGCTGATCGAGAAATTCGGCGGAGGCCCGGCGGGCATCGACAATATCGCCTCTACGATCGGGGAAGAAAGGAGCACGATCGAAGATGTTTATGAGCCGTTTCTCGTCCAGGAAGGCTACATTCAGCGGACGCCGCGGGGAAGAATTGCCACCAGGGCGGCTTACGAGCATTTCAACAGAAAATGGGCCGGCGGCAGCCAGGGGGATCTCTTCGGGGAAGGCTAAAAAAGCCGTCAGCAGCGTTGTTTCCATTCTTCGTCATTCCAGAGATACTGCGCAGCACACTCGCTTTTCGGGAATCAGGACCTTCTGCCTTCCCGTATATTTGAACAGCCTGAGCATTGAAAAATATGGAAATACTGCTTCATATCTGCTGCGGTCCCTGCGCCATCTTCCCTTTGAAAGTGCTGAGGGAGGAAGGACATGAGATCAAGGGCCTCTTTTATAACCCCAATATTCATCCCCGGCTGGAATATAAAAAACGCTTCGAAACCCTTCTCGCGTATGCCGAACAACATCAGTTGGACGTCGATCATCCCGAAGACTACCCCTTTGAAACGTTTCTGAAAAATGTCGTCCCTCGGGAAGATGAACGTTGCTTCCTTTGCTACAGCATGCGGTTGGAGTTTGCCGCCCGAGAGGCGGGAGCGCGGAAATTTGAAGGATTTACGACGACGCTCCTGTACAGCAAGTATCAGAAGCACGACATGATCAAGGATATCGGCGAAGCGATGGCCCGGAAGTATCAAGTTCCCTTTCTCTATCGCGATTTCCGGAGCGGTTGGTCGGAGGGGATGAAGCTTTCAAAAATGGCGGGGATGTACCGTCAACAGTATTGCGGCTGTATATACAGCGAAAATGAACGGTATGCCCGATCGTGAGATATCCCGTTCACGCACCGATCCTGTATTTTTAAAAACAGGCAGGCCGGCTTTTTGTGGCGTTTTTGACACATGCATGTCCGAACAGGTCGGCGGGGGCCGGCTGATAAATCGGAGAAATTGTTTTAGTATTGACATATTGCGTGTACGACAGACTTTATAAGCGAGCCGTAAATGCATGGTACGATAATTGCGTCCATAAATAGATTAATTTGACAAACGAGGATGAGGCATGCACCTGCAAAGGACCATAAAAAAGAATATCAGTTGTATCAACATAGGCTTACATTCAGGGCGCAAGGTGAACATGACCATCCGGCCTGCCGATGCGGAAGAAGGAATCGTTTTTGTTCGCAAAGACCTTTCCAACGGACATAGAATCAAAGCGGATTATAACAACGTAAGTGAAACGATGCTGGCGACGACGATCAGATCCAACGGAACGGTCATCTCTACGATTGAGCACTTGATGTCCGCCCTTTTCGGCATGGGCGTCGACAACGCCATTGTCGAGGTTGACGGCCCCGAAGTCCCCATTATGGACGGCAGTTCGCGGCCTTTTGTGGAACTCCTGAAAGATGTGGGAACGCGCACGCAGGGCGTATCTAAAAAATTGTTGGTCGTGACCAGGCCGACAACCGTCAAGGACGGAGAGGGACATGCAACCCTGTCGCCGTGTTCGGAGTACAAAATTTCTTACCAAATCGGTTTCAGCCATCCGCTGATCGGCGATCAGTCTTATGAGATGATTTTCTCCGATGAGAATTACGAAAAGGAGATCTGCGCCGCCAGGACATTCGGATTTCTTAGGGATGTCGAATACTTACAAGCCAAGGGGCTCGCCCTGGGCGGCTCATTAAAGAATGCCATCGTCCTTGATGAAAACAGAATTCTGAACAAGGAGGGATTGAGATGCCCCCTGGAATTCGTGAAACACAAGATTCTGGATGCGATCGGGGATCTGTCTCTCCTGGGTATGCCCATTATCGGACACTTTTCGGCTTTTAAATCCGGCCATAAGTTGAACAATATGCTCCTCAGGGAACTCATGGCCCATCAAGAGAATTGGATCATCGTCGACCAAGCGAGCGACGAACTGGCCGATTGCGCTTTGCCGCTCAAGCTTCCCTCCTTCAGCATCCTGGATGCCGTCAATGCTTGATCCCTCCGTATGGATTGGGCGCCCGGCATACGAAATTGAACTTGCTTTTTAATCTTCAGTTTCTTACTATACCCCCCAATACGAAAAACAATCTAAAATCAAGAACATTTCAGGAATAAAGGACTCTGCCGTAAGGCCGTTGAAGAATCGATGATGGTTATCACTTTTTTGGAATCATCAAGGATTCAAGATAATTGCCCGGATATTTCCATGTCGGGAGGCAAACCGCTTGAAGCCTTGAGCAAATTCTGGTTGGTCTTTCCCCTTTTATTATTCCTTCTTTTCGCATGCCCCATTATTTCTTATAGCGCGGAGGCGCAAATCCGGGATGTTCTGATCGAGAAAAATCCTCGTTCCGTGGTCGTTTTTGCAAAAGTCGCCAACGGCTTCACGAAGGACATGGATGAGGCCATTCTGGCGGGGATACCCATGACATTCACGTTCTATGTGGATTTTTACCAGAGGCGATCATTCTGGTTCGACAAGAAATTATCGAGCCAGGTCATAGAGCACACGATCAAGTATGATCCTGTGAAGAAAACATTCTTCGTGTCTTCCAGCCGGGCCAAGGAACCTTCATCGCACCAGGATTTTAATGCCGCAAAAGAGGTGATGGTCGATCTAAGCGGTCTGGAAATCGTGCCGGTTGCCGATCTCAAAAAAAATATGGGCTACTATCTCGAGATAAAGGCTAAACTGAAAAGGGTGACGCTCCCCCTCAAAATGGAATACGTATTTTTCTTCGTCTCTTTGTGGGATTTCGAAACCAGATGGTTCAAAGAAGAATTCAGATATTAACGTTATGACGGATTCGACACGCGGCAATATCGATGAAAGGGAAGCGCGTAAGCGTTTTCGGGAAAGGATCATCATCATTGCGACGATTATCCTCATCATCGTCCTTTCCTTTGTCGAAAGCCAGATATCGAGTAAAGAGAGCATCCTGCCGATATCGGACAACGTGCTCATTTTCGGCCTCATCAACATCAATATCATCCTGATCATCCTCTTACTGTTCCTGATTATCCGTAATGTCGTCAAACTGATTTACGAAAGGCGCCACGGTGTTATCGGTTCCAAGTTAAGGACGAAACTGGTAGCGGCCTTTGTCAGCCTGTCGCTCATACCGACCGTCATTCTCTTTCTGATATCCATCAACTTCCTGTCGTACAGCATCGAGAACTGGTTCAATCTTAAAATAGGTGACGCCCTTAATCAAACCGTCGAAGTGGCCCAACTCTATTATCAGCAGACGGCGGACTACGCGAAGTATTATGCAAGGCAGATGGCTTCCGATGTTTCGACGAGCCGACTCTACGAAAAGGATAAAACCCTCTATCTAAAGGCCCTGATCGAACAGCGCCAGAAGAATTATAACCTGGGGATGATCGAAGTCTACTTCGACAACCAGCGCGAAAAACTGGTTGTTTATGACCGTAACGACAAGAACCTGGCCGTTATGCCTCTTCTTCCCAATGTTCTTGAAGATGTCTTCAGCGGCAAAGAGGTTTCGACGATCCAGGCATCGGGCAACGGGGATTTTATCAGGGGCGCAGCTCCCATTTATATCCAAGGGGGGGCGAAGGAAGTCATCGGCGTTGTGGTCGTAGGATACTTCATCCCCAAGGTGATGGTTGATAAAATAGCCGTGGTTTCAAAGGCGTCCGAGCAATACAAGCAAATCAGCCTTCTTAAGAACCCCATTAAATTCAGCTATATGATTACGCTCTTTGCCGTGACCCTCCTCATCATATTCTGCGCAACATGGTTCGGCCTTTTTCTGGCGCAGGGGATTATCGTGCCTATTCAGGATTTGGCTGAAGCCACCCGCAAGATTGCCCGCGGCAACCTGGACCACAGGATCAATATCGTTGCCAATGACGAAATCGGCATCCTTGTCGATTCATTCAACCAGATGACCCAGGACTTGAAGAACAGCAATGAAGGCTTGGAGCAGGCGAATATCGATCTTGAGAGACGGCGCAAGTATATGGAAACGGTTCTCAGGGACGTATCGGCCGGCGTCATTTCAACGGATCAAAGGGGTGTGATCACGACCATCAACCGTGCGGCGGAAAGGACACTCGGCATCGATACCGCCAGAGTCCTGAACCATCGTTATGAAGACGTGCTCAGCCCGGAATACATGGCTCTGGTGAACGAGCTTCTCCTGGAGATGAAAGAAGGCGGACAGGGATTTATTGAAAAACAGATCGAACTTGCTCTTAGCGATAAAGTCTTAACCATTCTGATGACGGCGACCACGATTCTGGATGATGAAGGGGACGATATGGGCATCGTTGTCGTCTTTGAAGACCTGACACAGCTGCAGAAGGCCGAGAGAGCCGCCGCGTGGAGAGAAGTCGCCCGCAGGATGGCCCATGAGATCAAGAATCCCTTAACACCGATCCAGTTGTCCGCACAGAGGCTCCAGAAGAAATACGGCGACAAGCTGGCAGACGACGGAGATATCTTTCACGAATGTACCCGGACGATCATAGATCAGGTTGAGGTCCTGAAGAATCTGGTTAATGCCTTCTCCCAATATGCCAAAATGCCGGCCACCAACCCTCTTCCCAACGATTTGAATGCAGTCATTAACGATCCGATCATTCTCTTCCAGGATGCCCATAAGGATATTACGTTTGAATTCAAACAGGACAAAGAGATTCCGAAATTAAATATTGACGCGGAAAAGTTAAATCGTGTTATGATCAATCTCCTTGATAATGCTGTGGCTGCCATAGATAAAACAGGCGGCCGCGTCGAAATAACGACCAGCTACGATCCGGCCGCGAGGAAGGTGAAGGTGGAAGTCGCCGATAACGGGTGCGGCGTGCCACATCGCTATAAAATGAAAATATTCGAACCGTATTTTTCGACAAAGAAATCGGGAACGGGGTTGGGGCTGGCGATCGTCACTTCGATCATATCCGATCACCAGGGGCGTGTCGAAGTGAGGGACAACGATCCCGCCGGAACCATTGTGGCCTTCGAATTGCCCGTGCCTGAGATATAGATCCTCTCGCATGAAAAGCCGCTGACGCGTCCTCTATGGCGTGCGAAGATTCAGATAATGGATATCAAGGACCGCTATCAATCATTGGGAAGGTGACGTAAACGATGCAACGAACAATTCTGGTCGTCGATGACGAAGAAAGTATCCGTCAAAGCCTTTCGGGCATCCTGATGGATGAAGGTTTTGAGGTTTTGACCGCAGGAAGCGGCGAAGAAGCCATCAGACTGGCGGAAGAGGAAATGCCCAACCTGATACTGCTCGACATCTGGCTTCCGGGCATGGACGGCATCGAGGCCTTGAAGTACATCAAGACCGAATTCCCGGTCATTCCGGTTATCATGATGTCCGGTCACGGCACGATCGAAACGGCCGTTAAAGCAACGAAACTCGGCGCCTTCGATTTCATCGAGAAACCGCTGTCATTGGAAAAGGTCATTCTGATCATCAACCATGCCCTCGATATGTTGAGGCTGGAAGAAGAAAACAAGTTGTTGAAGCAGAAGTTGACTCACAACTATGAATTGACCGGGGACAGCCTGATCATCCAGGAGCTTAAGGAGACGATCGGCATTGTGGCGCCTACCAACGCCTGGATTCTAATCATGGGGGAAAATGGGACGGGCAAGGAACTGGTTGCCAGGGCGATTCACAGAAACAGTAAACGGTCTCATAAGCCCTTTGTGGAAGTCAACTGCGCAGCCATTCCCGAAGAGCTGATCGAGAGCGAACTATTCGGTCATGAAAAAGGGGCCTTTACGGGGGCTACCGCAAAGAAGAGGGGCAAATTCGATTTGGCCCATGAAGGTACGATATTTCTGGATGAAGTGGCCGACATGAGCCAGAAGGTTCAGGCCAAGACGCTGCGGATCCTGCAGGAGAAAACCTTCGAGCGTGTCGGGGGGAACCGGCTGATAACGACGGATGTCCGTGTTATTGCTGCGACCAACAAGGACCTGGAAAGGGAAATGGAAGAGGGCCGATTCAGACAGGACCTTTACTACCGCCTCAATGTCATTCCTCTGAAGATCCCGCCTCTTAGGGAGAGAAAGGAAGACATAGCCCTTCTGGTCAAACGCTTCCTTATGGAATTCTCCATGAAGGAAGGCGAAATCGAAAAGACTATCAGCGATGAAGCGCTTTCCCTGCTTATGGAACATAATTGGCCCGGTAATGTCAGGGAACTGAAGAACATCATCGAACGCCTTGTGATCATGACGTCGGGTAAGGTCATTACGGCTGAAGATATTCCCCTGTTGGTCAAGGGATCAGTGGATGCTCATGTGAAAAGCATGCCCGCCAGCGCTCTGGATTCTTTCCGGGCGGCGAAGATGGATTTCGAGAAACAGTATATAGCCAACAAACTCCGTGAATTCGAAGGTAACATCTCCAAAACGGCGGAAGCGATCGGCCTCGAAAGAAGCAATTTGCACAGGAAGATCAAAAGCTACGGTTTGGATGTCAAATCGAGCAACGGGATCCATTAAGAACACATATCAATACATCTCAAGAAAACTAATCCGAAGGGCTTGATGCCGGATGAGAACTTCCGTCGCTCCACTGCCGCTTGAGGTCGGCGATCGAAAACCGGTTAAAGGGCAGGAATATAAGGCCGGGAATAATGATGATCATCAGGGACAGGAAGTGTGAAACGACCGCATAGGTGAGGGCGTCCGTCTTGGAAATTCCGAAAAGACCCAATCCGAGAATACAGGCGTAGTGCCAATTACCGATAAAACCCGGCGCCGTTGGGATGGCGATGCCGATGATCAGAATGACGAGCACGACCACAGCGGCAGCTATGGGAAGATTGAGGCCGCAGGCCAGGAAAAGCAGGTAAAAGGCGGCAACATCGGCCGCCCAGATCATGATAGATAAGATGGATATGCGGACCAGTTGTCTCAAATCCGTTATGGCCTGCAGCCCGTCGATAAAATGATGAATCAGGCCGTCTGCCTTTTGGGCGTAGCGATCGGGCAATAGCTTGGTTACGTGTGAAAACATGGAAACGGCCTTGTTGCGTTTCACGATCATGAAAACCATACATGACAGCAGTATAAACGTCATCAGAGAAAAAATAAGGCCGGAGCTGATCAGCCAGGCAGGTAAATCGGTCAGGAAAAGGGGAACGAAGGATGTTATCACCAGGATGGATACGCCGTCGAAAATTCGTTCCACAACGATCGTCCCCACGGCGGCACTCATTTTCACGCGGCTTTTCTGAGTGATGAGGATGGGCCTCGCCAATTCCCCGATCCTTGCCGGAATGGCGACGATGGCGAAGAAGCCGACGCAGGTTGCCGATAGAAGAGACACTTGATTGATTTTTTCGAGGGGCGCAAGGATTTCACCCCATCGCACGGAGCGAAGAACCTGCATGAGCATCATGGCGGCAACGCTGGGCAGTACGAAGCTGTATCGGATGGTCTTGAAACCGTCAGCGATGCTCTGGAAGTTGACGCCTCTGACCGACAAGTAAACGAGAACAAGGCTTAAAGCCGTGCCAATGATGAGTTTTTTTTTCATCAGCCAATTGTCCCGCAGGGTCAGCGATCAGCCGACATTGCTCTTTCCGGTATAAGAGCTGTCATTTTTTATCGGCTTCATTCTTCTTCTCGGGCTCGGCTTTTTCAAGATTTTCGTGAATTCGGTCATGGAGAAGTTGCGACGATGTCCGATTGCCTATAAGGCCGACGCGAATGGCTACATTCGTCGTATTCTTGTTCTTATATTTCAGAGTGAATTTGACTTTATCGGCTTCTATGACAGCCGATATGGTCCCGTCGCCTATCCCTTTTTCGGGCTGGACCTCATAACCCCTCATATCGGCAATCGTCTTTTCACAGGCTGACCAGACTTTGTCGAATGATGCATGGTAGTCCGTCACCAGTTCACCATTAACATAGGCATAAGTTCCGACGCCGGTACCGGCGGCAGCTCCCACTGCCAGGACGGCAACGGCCGGGGCCGCGCAACCGGACAGGACAAAAACCGCCAAAGCCAACCAGGTGAGATTTCTTCTTGTCGTCATGATCATTCCTTTCTTTGCCGACAGCTTGATGTGCGTTGACCGTTTCACGAAACAAACACCACTTCCCCGTCGTCAAGACCGATACTCCAAAAGGACTATTTCTGTCCAGATTTTTCGAATTCTCTCAGCAGTTCTTCCTGTTTACGTGTCAGATTGGTCGGCACCACCACTTGGGTTTCCACGAATTGATCGCCGCGGCCGAACCCCCTTAAGTGAGGGATTCCCTTGCCTTTAAGGCGAAAGGACTTGCCATGCTGCGTGCCTTTAGGGATTTTCAGCGATTCCGTTCCGTTGAGCGTGGGAACTTCCAGCGTCGCGCCGAGCGCCGCCTGGACAAAAGATATGGGTACGCGGCAATAGATGTCGTTCCCTCTCCTTTCGAATAATTCATGCGGCTGGACATGAATGAAGACGTACAAATCGCCCGGGGGGCCTCCGAATTGACCCGTTTCACCTTCCCCTCTCAACCTCAGGCGGGAGCCCGATTCCACACCCGCAGGGATTTTGATGCTCGCGGTCTTTTTGGTCTGTTCCTTCCCCGTACCTTTGCAGGCTTTACAGGGATTGGTGATGATGGTTCCCTGTCCCCTGCAATAGGAGCAGGTGGAACTTATACTGAAAAAGCCGCTTGACTGGGTTATTTGACCCCGGCCTCCGCAACGGGGGCACGTTTCGGGCGTTGTCCCGGGGGCCGCTCCCAAGCCGCTGCATTCGTTGCACGACTCCATCTTGACGATTTCTATCTCGGTCGATACACCAAATGCGGCATCTAAAAAGGTAATCTGGAGGTCATAACGAAGGTCTGCGCCCGCTCGCGCAGCTGTCCGCGATCTTCCCTGGCTGTAACCGAAAATATCTTCGAAAATACTGCCGAAACTGGAAAAAATATCGTCGAATCCGGAAAAGCCGCGGAAACCTGTACCGTTTAGCCCTTCGTGACCGTATCTGTCATAGATTTCCCTTTTTTGGGAATCGGAAAGTACTTCATAGGCTTCGGCGGCTTCTTTAAATTTCTCTTCCGCCTCTTTGTCCCCGGGGTTCCGGTCAGGATGATAAAGCATGGCCAGCCGCCGGTAATTCTTCTTTATTTCATCATCGGCAGCGTTTTTCTCTATACCCAGAATCTCGTAATAATCTCGCTTTGTCATCTATAACTTTCCGCTCTTATGAACTCTTCTACCCGGATGAAAAATCTTCGGGCCGCAATCGCATTTTATCGGCGGCCTTCATTTTGAATGATTGCTTTCCGACGGTACTGCCGGCGATTTCCATTTAAAATGAACCGCGTAACGATCAATAAACCCCTGGTCCCGGCTTCCCTGGCCGCACCGGGATCGAACCTGCCGGAACAAAGACCGGCATTCCCGAATTCGTCTTGTGCTGAAATAACGCTTTCGTCGATTACCAGATGAGGAAGACGTTGTCCGGCACACTCTTTTCCCGACCTGCCGTGATAATGATAAAGAGATAATAACGCCGGGAGGTTATGTCAAGGTGTCGCCTTTATTTTATTTGATGAGAAGCCGCAGGGCATCGTTGTATTTTGCACCGGTTTTCCGGATGATCTCCTCGGGCAGTTCCGGGGCCGGCGGTTTCTGGTTCCATTTGATAGAAAGCAGATAATCCCTCAGGAATTGCTTATCGAAGCTTTTCTGGGATCGCCCCGGCTCGTAGTTGTCCTTTGGCCAGAAACGCGAGGAGTCGGGCGTCAGCAACTCATCGATCAGGATGAGTTCCCCATCAAAAGTGCCGAATTCCATTTTTGTGTCGGCAATGATGATCCCTGCCTCATCAGCCAGACGGAATGCCCTTTCATAGACTGCAATACTGACGCGGATCACCTTCTCCGCAAGTTCTCTGCCGATCAGGGCTTCCATCTCCGCCTTCGTCATCGGGGCATCGTGCTCGCCCACTTCCGCCTTGGTGGACGGTGTAAACAGGGGTTCGGCGAACTTGTCCGATTCTCTGAGACCCGGAGGCAGTTTGATGCCGCAAATACTCTGTTCCTTTAAATAGTCTTTCCAGCCCGAGCCGCTGATAAAACCGCGAACGATACACTCTACGGGAAGCGGCTTGGCCTTTTTGACCAGCATGCTCCGGCCTTTCAACAACTCGGCATAAGGACGGCAGGATTCGGGGAACTCCCCGGGATCGGCCGACACCAAGTGGTTGGCGATGATATCCTCCATCTGCTTGAACCAGAAAATCGACATCCTGTTGAGAACTTCACCCTTACCGGGGATCGGGTTCGGCATAACGACGTCAAAGGCCGATATCCGGTCCGTGGTAACGATCAGGAGATACGGGTCAACATCATAAATGTCCCGGACTTTGCCGCGGTTGAGCAGCTTAAGATTCTTAAGATCGGAGTTCATTAAGGCGTTCTGGCTCATGGGTCAGCCTCTCAGGAAGGGGTTGTGGTTCTTCTCGTATCCGATGGTCGACATCGCCGTGCTGCCGTAATTATGTCCGGGCAGAACCTTGGTGTCGTCCGGCAGACCGAATAGTTTTTCGCGGATGGATTGCATCATGATCCGGGAAGAGCCACCGGGAAGATCCGTCCGCCCGACCGATCCGACAAAAAGCGTATCGCCCGTAAAAACATACCCGTCCGTGTAGAGACACATGCCCCCCGGTGTATGGCCGGGGGTATGGAGGACCTGCAGGGACACCTTGCCGACGGTTATTTTATCTCCGTCCCGGACGGTCATGTCGGCCGGAGGGGATTTCTGGGCGCCGAACATACGCAGGATCATGGCGGGCGTTGAAATCAGCGAGTCCGCGTCGGCTTCATGAATAACGATTCGGGCCCCTGTCTTCTTTTTCATCTCCGTATTGCCACAGATATGATCGACATGTCCGTGAGTGTTCACAATGTACTTGATTTTAATATTGTTTTGTTCTGCTGTGGCCGCGATGCCGGCTGTGTTGGCTGCCGGATCAATGACCAAACCTTCTCCGCTCTCTTCATCGCCGACGATATAGGCAAATATCGCCATGGGACTGACTTGCATCTGCTTCAAAAACATAATCTACCTCTTAAAAGTCTTCGCTGTGCCCTATCATGATTCCGTTTTTCGTGTCAATGCAATTCCCGAGGCCCGGAGACCAACCATCCTTTGACAAGCTTTTGAAAATGCATTAAAAATGAATCAATACCTCTGTCGACGGGAACTGCATGCCAGCGGCATCAACAGAATATCATGCCTGTGTGGGTTGTGGCTATTGCTGTATTAATAATACCTGTACGTACGGCTTGTATAGGCATCCGGACGCCTGCGTCCGGCAATGTCCCGAACTTATCTGGACGGGACAGAGGTACGTCTGCCGGATGATGAACCTTCCCGGCAACATGGGGGAATTCTATAAGGAACTCCTCCAGGCGGGCCGCGGCTGCCGTTCCTATCTCAACCCCTGGAGACATGACGTCAAGCGGAGGGATGGTGACGGATAAACGATGGATGGCTTTTTGTCTTTCGCCGGAATCATTTAAATTTAATTCCGGTTATTCTTGATGGAGGAGCGATTCGTAATATGCACGCTTCGACTGTTTCGCTGTCTTTTCTTGAACAACTGTCCCGGTATCTGGAGAAAAAAGAACCGCTGGTCCTCTTGACGGTCATCGACCGTTCCGGCTCCGGACCCCGTGAAGCGGGGGCCATGATGATCGTGGACAGGGAAGGGGGATGCTCCGGCACCGTCGGCGGTGGCATTCTTGAGGCGCGGGCAAAGATGCTTGCCCAAAAAGTCATGCTGGCGTCGCGGTCGGCCGTTGAACATTACCGCCTGACCAATCGCGACGCATCCGATCTCGGTATGATCTGCGGCGGACGGATGGAGATTCTGGCCGATTATATTCCCGGAAGCGGTTCCTTGTGGCCTTGTTTTATAAAGTATCTTATCGATCGATGCCGGAACGGCAAGAAGGCCTGTCTCATCCGTTCGATTACGGGCGAGGGAAACGGTATTTCAACAGGTCTGGGGATGGCGGATGAAGAAGGTTGCGACACCGGTTCTCTCGATTTATCACAGTTCGACCCGGAAATGATAGCGCCCGCCCGGCTTAAAGAGGGAACGCGGCTTCTTGGGAAAGGGGATGTACGTTATTTCATCCAGCCGGCCGGTATCCCCGGGACGGTCTATATCTTCGGCGCCGGACACGTCGGCGAAGCGCTGGCGCCGCTGTGTCATTTTGTCGATCTCAGGACGGTAATTGTCGATGATCGGGCGGATTTCGCCAATAGAGAACGCTTCCCTCTGGCGGATGAAATTCACGTATCTGAGACTTTCGAGGCCTTTTTTGCCGATTTCGAAATAACGGAAGGCGATTACATCGTCATTGTCACCCGCGGCCACGATCATGACCAGGCCGTATTGGTCCGGGCGATGGGAACACCGGCCGGTTATATCGGGATGATTGCCAGTAAGAGGAAGCGGGACACGATCTATCGGGCTCTCATCGAAGGCGGATGGCGCGAGCAAGACCTGAAGCGCATACATAGTCCGATCGGTTTGGATATCGGTGCCCGGACACCCGAAGAGATTGCCGTCAGCATCGTTGCCGAATTGATTGCCGAAAGGGCCTCCGGCCATGCCGAAAACAAGGGGGCAGTCCTATGATTCAGCCGGGCATGGCCGGTTTGATACCCGCCGCCGGTTTCTCGTCGAGGATGGGGCTGTTCAAGCCCCTTCTGCCGTTGGGTCCAAACACACTCATCGAACGGGTCATCGGCCTTTTCAGGGCCCAAGGCATAACGGATATTCTGATCGTTCTAGGGCATGAGGCGCGAAGGCTCACAGCACTTATAGAGTCCTGCGGCGCCCGCTGGACAGTGAACGAGGACTATGAGAAGGATATGCTTTCCTCCGTCAAAGTCGGCGTGCGGCATCTCCTTCCCGATTGCCGCGCTTTTTTTCTTCTGCCCGTCGATTTTCCACTGGTCCGGCCCGGGACATTGGCGCTCCTGGCCGGTGCTTTCCTGTCAAGCGGAACGGACATTTGCCGTCCCTGTTATAGGAACAGGAATGGACACCCGCCGCTGATTTCATCGTCCCTTATCGGGGATCTGATACATTATGACGGGCCGGAGGGAATGCGGTCCTTTTTGTCCGGATACGAGAGCAGAACCCTGACCGTCGAATGCGACGATCCGGGGATTCTGCTCAATCTCAACCGTCCGGAGGATTATGAGATAGCCTGCGATATGATTAAAGGGATTTAATTCCGGTCCCGGCGACAATCCTATCAGGTTCAAGGAACCGTTTCTTCATCTGGAACTGATCGAAAAGAGCTGAATGCTCGTCTCAAAGCCGCCGGTTCCTGAAGTCCTGTCCGCTCGTGTTCTTCATCAGGAGCATGATGCCGAGAACGATAACCAGTATCAGGCCTCCCGCGAATAGATACGACGCCCCAAGAAACCAGCGATCCTTGATCCATCCCACCATGTAGACCGCGAGCGATCCCACGCCGAATATCAGGATAGCGGAAATGCCGTAGCCGGTGCTCCTCCACCGCTGGGGCGTGAACTTTGCAACCAGGCTGTTTTCGATGGGCTGAATGCCTAAAGCGAAAAAGACATAAGCTGCGGAGCAGAGGACGAGGGGCTGTTCATCAGAATAGGCCATCAAGACGGCAAACGGCAAGCTTATGGCGTTGAAAACGAGGTACAGTTTGCGAAGATCGCAGCGGTCGGCCAGCTTTCCTCCTGCTATTTGTCCAAAGATGCCGACGATGTAAACAAAGGATACGAGAATGGCGGCTGCTACACTGGATGTCGCCCCCATGTTCGGCAATCGAATGCCCTGGACCAGATTGAACAGAAAGTGGGCATTGTATTCGAAATAGGCCGGAAGGATGACGATGTTGATCCGGTAGGCCAGTCCGCCTAAGGTTAAGATGATAAAGAAGAGCAGGATGTTGAGCCCGCGTTTCTTCGATGGTTGTCCGTTCGTTTGTAGTACGTGATGTTCCTCCGCGAGTGGTGTCTCGTCGATCGGGGTCGCAAGCAGGGCGAGACCCCAGACGAAACTGAACGCGGCCATTGCGAAATAGACCATCCTCCAATCGGCCAGCCAGTTGATCAATCCGGCCAGGAAAGGGCCGGCCGTCAAACCCACACTCCCGGCAATACTGTTGATCCCCAGAGCGGTTCCGCGGTTCCGGATGCCGTGGGATATCAGGCCCATGCCTGCCGGGTGGCAGATGCAGGCAAAAGCGCCCACAACGGCAAGCGAAGATGTAAGCATTAAAACGGATGAGGAAAAGCCGGTTAATAATGCGCCCAGACCGCCGCCGAAATAACAGATGAGCAAGGCCTTCCGGTTGCTGAAGCGGTCCGCGAAGATTCCCCAGGGCAGCGAACAGAGTCCAAACATGAGATACATCGGGAATCCCAGGGCCAGGACATCTTTCAAATCCATTTTTAAAGACGCCATGAGAGGGATAGCGAGGGCAGGAAAGGCGATTTCGTAGAAATGGAACGAAAAATGGGCGACGAATGTGAAAAGGACGATCTTCTTTTCGTTATCAAGCACGTTCGGACAAAATCCTTTTAATGCGGTGAGGTTGCGTTCCGGCAAACGGGTTCATCAGCTATGTTTCATCAGTCTCTGAAAGCCATCCCCGATTCTGTGGCAACCGAGATCCGGGGATCTCGTCATTTTTCTTCTTCTTGACAGCCATCATGGCAATTCTATATGCTTTTGACAACCCGAGGTTGCCGTTTGCAATCGGGCTTATGGGCACCCATGAGTGTGCAATTTAGCGAGGGGAGGTGGAAGATGAGCAAAAAAGATTCGGTGCGGGCCAAGGGCGAGGCCCGGTATATTTCCTTCAAGACCGTAGACGGTGAACTGATCCGGGGAAAGATCTTTGTCGAAAAAGGAAAACGCATTTCCGACGTCTTCCTGAAAGGGGAGTCTTCCTTTGTCGCCGTCTGGGGCGTCGATTCCCTGGGTGCGCAGGACAAAGTCCTCATTGTCAACAAGAGGCATATCGTCTGGGTGGAACCGGAAGACGCCGAGCCCGAGGGCGATGCTTAAAGGGCGGACGTTTCTTGTCCTTGCCGATAGCAGTGTTTGTCCAGTGGATATGCATGGTGGCATTCGCATGATGGGCGGTATCCGTCAGGTTCTCATCCCGGTATAGGATCGATCTATAGCGTCATCACCCCCCTGGATGATGCGCAACTTTATATCAGGTCGGATCGTTATAAATCTTTACCCATATAGACAACTTGCCCCGCGCCCTTGGGAAGCGCGTTCTCCCTTGTAAAGAGGCCAGCCGGCAGGTCCCCTTCGGCCAGCGGACGATAACCCCGATGGGAAAAGAAATCGACGTCTGTCGCGGCGGCAAGAAACAATTTGGTGTATCCGGCGGCCCGTGCATCGACCTCAATCTCTTCCAAGAGCTGGGAAGCCAATCCCTGTCTCCGGTAGGACACATGAACGGCGAGCGAATGGATCACTGCGGCTGGAGGTAATGCGTCCAGCCCAACGATGCCAACCACTTCCCTGTCATCTTTCTTCATGACGAGAAAATGCTGAAGGCGCGATAAAGTCCTTTCGTCGGACGGTAACCCGCATTCCTCCAGCAATTTCCGGATATATGCCTTGATCCCTCCTGTTTCTCGTTTGGTGCCATTCATGATCGGTACTCCTGACTCCATCCGCAGGCGCCATTGTAAAGAAGCCCGGCGGAGGATGCTCACGGCGGTATTGCCCGGTGTTTCATTTATGCGGCCGATATCGCCCGCCTGAGAGGGTCAAGAATATTGCTCCCAGTCGATTTCCGTTGTATTAACGGCATCGTGAGAATCCGGCTGCCAGCGGGGCTTGTTGTCCCGGTCGATAATTCTCGCCCTGATGCCTTCTGCATAATCGGGATGCTTCGACATGTATCGCGCGGCTTTCAGTTCCGCCTCAAATACTTCATCCAGCATTCTGTGTCCATTGCGGCGAAGCAAGAGGAGCGTGACGGCAAGCGCAGTCGGGGAACGTTCCGCAATGCTTCCTAATGCCCGATTACAGATTATATCATGGGCCTCACATCGGCCAAGGGAAATGACGATGTCGTTGACTGTCTCTTTGCCGGAAAAATGGCGAATAACCCATGCATCCATTTCCGGATCCGACGGGATAGCGGGTTCAAAGAATGGCGCCAGTTGCCTGGACAGTAAACCGGTCAGTACGCGCCTCGGCAGGTTTCCGTCCGGCGAATAATTCTCGAGCATCCGGATCATATCCGAAATATTTTCGGACCGCGTTAGATGGGTGGCAAGCCCCAGCCTTATACATTCCGGACCGGTCGTGTGATGCCCCGTAAGTCCAAGATATTCGGGGTATCCCGGAGGGCAGCGGGTAAACATCCAGCCCGTAGCCCCGACATCGGGAAAGAAGCCGATCAACGTTTCCGGCATGGCCATCAGGGTCGATTCCGTCGCGACGATCAAATCCGCGCCGGCGGCCAGTCCCAAACCTCCTCCCATCGTAATGCCCTCCGCCAGAACGATAAACGGTTTGGCGGCTTTATGGATCATCAGGTCCAGGGCATATTCGGTTTTAAAGAAATGGAGCAACCGGATTTCATCTCCGGCCATGGCGGCCTGCGCCAGTTCCTTGATGTCGGCTCCGGCGCAAAAACCTTTTCTTCCGCTTCCATAGAAGAGAATAAAACGGCAGTCGGGATCGGCAAGGGCTTCCTGCACGTACGCCGTGAGAAGCCTGATCATGTCGGCGCTGAGGCTGTTCAGCGCCTCCGGACGATTCAGGATGATCGAAACCATGGCCCGATGGCGTTTCATCACCACCGGCTTCTCTGTGACGGACATACCCTCTTTGTCTGGGTCAATAGCTTTATAAGGTTTTGAAAAAGGATGATCTTATTTTTCCGATCCCCGTCTTCGGAAAAAACCGATTAAGAACTCCGTATCAACAGGCGACAGATCGAACTTGAAAACCGCCTTCTCTACGAGCTTGGGGATGGATTGCTTCGGGTCTTCTTCAATATTGGAAGATACCCATTTGATGGCCTTCTGGATGTTTTCTCCTTCGGGCATAATCGTCGCCATAAATCTGTCCTCCTCGTATTTTATCTGTGCGTTGAGATACTGATATAGCTATCGCAATTGTTTATTAATATCAAGCATAAATTGGCTGTCTGGGTGGATGGGCAAAAAGATACAGCCCAATTCGCCTCAGCCCTCCCTGCGGGCCTGAACGGTAAGATCCGTATAAAAATTCGTACGGCGATCGCCGAAAAGATCGTTATGCGGGTTCAGCCGTTTGTTCCTGGCGTTTGTGATATCGATATCGTAAACGCCCGCCTCATCGCCGTCACTGCCGGCACGGAGAAGGATTTGGGCGTTTGGCCCCGTAATCTGGCTTTTGCCTGTGTACCTGAATGTCTTGCCTCCCCTCGCTTCCGATCCCGTGCGATTCGCTGTGACGGCGAAGAGGCGGTTTTCCAGGCAGCGCGTCACCATGGCGTCCTGACAAAAGGGCAGGACCAGATTGGCCGGATGGCAGATCATATCCGCCCCTTTGAGGGCCAAAACGCGCATGGATTCGGGAAAGAACCAGTCAAAACAGATCATGATGCCGATGCGGCAAGGACCGATATCGTAAACGGAAAAGCCCTTGTCTCCCGGAGAGAACCAGAGTTTTTCCTCATTGAAGAGGTGTACCTTCCGGTAGGTATCGACATGACCGGACGGAGAGACGAGAACGGCGGAGTTGTACAGATTCCTGCCGCTGCGTTCGGGGAGGCCGGCAACGATATAGGCGTTTTTTTCCCGGGCTATCCGGGAAAGGGCTTGGGTTGTCTTACCGTTCGGGATTTCCTCGGCCAAATCGTCGGCTTCCTTCTGGGACGTGAAGAGGTAGCCTGAGTTGAAAAACTCGGGCAAAACAATGAGGTCGGCCTCGATGCCTGCGATAAGGCGTTCCGCTGCCTCTATATTCCGTTCGACTTCCCCAAAGATGCTGTCTAGTTGGACGAATCCGATCTTCATGGTTTCTTCTCCTGCGTTCCGGGAGGCCGGTCCTTCTGCTGCGAAGATACGATATCTGCTGATCCCGCTGTCTTAAATAGGCCTGAATAATGTATCATTTCGCCGGTTGACTGTAAACATGAACCTGACTCGTTTTCGCCCGTTTCAGGCCATATGGCGTTTTCCGCGATCCGTTCGTCCTTTGTGGCGACGGTACGGGGTAATATTAAGCCGTCTTCGCAATGAAGATACTCTGCCTCTGTAGATTCTCGCGATTCCTGCCAGTCAGGCAAAGGCCGGTATTCTTTCTTTTCTTCCGTGTCCAGGTGATCCGCGTTTTGAACCGGCTTCTTTCAGACGGGCAGCCTTATTCCGGAGTTATCACTGTATTGACCTGCTTGTTTTCGCGGCTTCTGAGATATGTCAATAACGCGAGGGCGGCAACGATCAGGATCATGCCCCATGATTCCCAGGTGTCGGGCCTTTCGCCGAGCTCATAGACAGAAGCTCCGGCACCGATAACGGGTATGGCCAGGGTGCCCATGCCTGCGATTCCGGCGGGCAGTTTCTGGATGATATACGTCCAGAGAAGAAAGGCGACGGCGCAAACGATGACGGCATTGTAAACAATGGAAAACATGAGATAAGGTGTCCAGTTGACGGGCCGTGAAGGTATGAGGATGGCGGCTATGACGAGAGGAATGGACCCGCAGAGGAGCTGCCATGCCGTGAGGGGGATGATGTCGAATCCCGGTTTCCGTTGCGCAACTTTGATGATGACAGCCCCCAATGCCCAAAAGATACCCGAAGTTACGGCCAGAATGGAACTGACGAGATTCTTCGGCGACCAGGGTTCAAAAAGCACGGCCAGGCCGATAAACCCCATGATGACAGGTATCCAATTGATGCCGTATATCTTTTCGGAAAGAAGCAACCGGGCAAATAACAACATCCAAAAAGGCAATGTATAGACTAGGATCGCTGTTTTGCCTACTCCGCCGCCGGCCAGCGCCCAGACGGTAAGTCCCGTGCTTGCCGTCGTCTGGAACAGCCCCACCAGCAAGGTCAGGGTGACCTGCCTAGGCTTCAGCGGAAAGCCTTTCAAGAGCATGTAGATAAAAAGGACAATGGCCCCGAAGAATATCCGGGCGGCATTGAAGTCGAGCGGTCCCATGTACTGAAGGGACTTCTTCATGATGACCCAGTTGTATCCCCAGATCGAGGCCAGGAGAGCCAGGGCTAAGAATGGACGCCACTGTCCCGGTAGAAGCTTCAACAAGATGTTACATCGGCCTCCTTCTTTCGTTTCCGGCGCCCTTCTCTTTGTTAGCAGGAACGAACTGACGAGCCTGATCCGGCCGGAAGCTCCTACTAGCATAGGGTATGATATATTTCATTATTTTTTCACACAATCTGTGATATGGAGAGCCACTTGTTGCAATCGGATATTCAGGATTCAGGGGGAAAATGGTTCCCGATATTGCATACATGATTCTCAATTACAATCCCGACGGCGAAGAAGGCGCGAAGGGCGTTCTGGAAACCGTCGTCGAGACCTTCTACGCGCGGAAGAGCCCGAAGCTTACGTGCGATGTCTATCTTCTGGATCAGGGAACGACTCCGGCGCACCGGCACTGGCTGGTGGAATTACAGAACCGTTTCGGGTTTTCGACGATCCTCCTCAACCGCAATGTCGGCATCAGCCGGGCGATCAACTATTTTGTGCGCACGTGCAAGGCCCCCGTGATCGGCCTTATTACATCGGACGTCCTTGTCACGTCGGGCATGGATGAGGATCTCTTTGAGAAAGTGCAAATTTCCGAGGTTTACCAGGCTACGCCCTTTACCGACAAGAGCGATGTGGATTACCAGCGATGGCAGCCGGCGGAACCATTTGGTGCCGATCATGTCGATCTGCGGGGACTCAAGGCCAACAGGCCGTTCCTCGATAAAGTGCTGGGCCGGTCGAACCCGCCGTATCTGAGGGCCATCGGCGTCGAACTGAATGTGATGTTCTGGCGCAGGGAAATATTTGACAAAATAGGTTACTTTGACGAGCGGTGGAAGGCGTGCTACGAGAACAACGATTTCTCACTGCGTTGTTTTCTGGGAGGAGGCTGCACGGCGATAAGTACGGATTCATTCGTCTGGCATTACCATAAGGTGACGGAGAAGAACAACGCCAGGGAAAAGAGCCATGCCGGTTATATCGATCAATGCTGGCCGGAGGCAATCCGCAGGCTATGGGATGAAAAGTGGCCCGATCTGGATTCCGATATCAACATTTACAGATTATTAAAAGGTAAAACGATTTCTGATTATCCGAAATTGTTGCGGCGATTCGAGAAGAATATCTATCTGCCTTTCGAGCAGGATATCGCTTACGATTAAAAGGGAAATAGCAATGGCGTTTATCGATCGGTTCAATAAGGGGACCCTCAGGAAGGCGGTCGCAGACATCCGGCAGCGCGTTTCCGTGCGGAAGACGGACATCAGCGACCATTTAGAGACAATGTTTACCGAGTGTCTGGACATTGCCCCCGGACTCATTGTCGAACTCGGTGTCGGAGACGGCGAATCGACCTTTGTCTTCGAGCGAGTCGCCAGGCTATGGGAGGCGGTTCTCGTCAGTGTGGACATCGAGGATTGCCGCGATGTATCGACTTACAGCGACCGGATCTTCGTCCGACAGGACGACATCGCTTTCGCCTCGTCATTTGCCGATTGGTGCCGGAGCCGTCAGATTGAACCGGTGATCGACATCCTTTTTATCGATACGAGTCATCTCTACGATCATACGGTTGCCGAGATCAAATCCTGGTTTCCCTTTCTGGCCAAAAGGGCCAAGGTCTTCTTTCACGACACCAACATGCACGATGTCTTTGTAAGAAGAGACGGCAGCACGGGGCAGGGTTGGGATAACGAAAGGGGGGTCATCAGGGCCATCGAAGGCTATTTCGGCCGGCCGTTCGAAGAAGAGAAAGATTTTATCGAATTGCATGACGGCTGGGTCATCAAGCATTACAGCTGCTGCAACGGATTCATGGTTATGGACAGATATGGCAGATAAAATTCCCCTTTCCGTAGCCATCATCACGAAGAACGAGGAGGAGAACCTCCCCGATTGTCTCCGGAGCGCGGCCTTTGCCCGTCAGATTGTCGTTATCGATTCAGGCAGCACGGACAACACCATTCGTATTGCGGCCGATTTCGGCTGCGACGTCTACAGTGAGGGGTGGCATGGCTTCGGTCCCCAGAAGCAGCTGGCCATCGACAGGTGCGAATGCCCGTGGATCCTCGTCCTGGATGCGGACGAGCGGGTACCCCCGGAGACGGAAGCGAAAATCAGGGAAATCGTCGCCGGTTCCCAAAGTGCGGCCAGCGGGTACAGTTTTCCCCGGAAGAATTATTTTCAGGGACGGTGGATCAGGCATGCCGGCTGGTGGCCGGACAGGATCACGAGACTCTTCAGAAAGAATGAAGGCAAGATGTCGAAGGCCGCCGTACACGAGGCCGTCGAGGTTTCCGGCCAAGTTGTCGATTTGGACGTTCCCCTCATTCATCTGACGGAAAGCCGCCTTTCCGCTATTCTCTTTAAAATCGACCGATACTCCACCCTGGGAGCCCAGGAATCTTTCGCCGCTGGAAAAAGGGCCACGGTCGGGTATGCATTCCTGCGCGCCGGCCTCGTTTTCTTCCAGAACTACTTCTTACGATTGGGCATGCTGGACGGTTTTCAGGGACTGACGCTTGCGGTGACGGATTCGGTGAACAAATTTTTTAAATATGCCAAACTGAGCGAATTGGTGCGGAAGAACCGCCGGAAAGCGTGAACTTTCAGCTATTCTGTTGCGATTATCGCACATTGGGCCGGGATCTGGCCGATATACCTCTATGGTTAAAGATATTTCGATTATCATCGTCAACTGGAACACGAACGAGCTGCTCAAGAACTGCCTGGTCTCCATAGAGCGGACGGTAAAAGATTTGTCCTATGAAATAATCGTTGTCGATAACGGGTCCCAGGACGGCAGCACCGACATGCTGCGAAACTTCTTTCCTCACGTCCGGCTGATCGAAAACAGCCGTAATCTCGGATTCGCCGCGGCCAACAACCAGGGCCTCCGGGTCATGTCCGGGCGTTACGCCCTGCTCCTAAATACCGATACGATTCTTCAGGAAAACGCCGTCCGGGAGTTGTTTTCCTTTATGGAAACTTGCCCGGAGGCGGCGATGGCCTGCGGGCAGCTCCTTAATGCCGACGGCAGCAAGCAGAATTCCGTGGCCTGCTTTCC
The DNA here is from genome assembly GCA_963668175.1 of Syntrophales bacterium. Classification (GTDB taxonomy): domain Bacteria; phylum Desulfobacterota; class Syntrophia; order Syntrophales; family PHBD01. Next base: position 4,319,231 of record OY764159.1, on the reverse strand, counting down.
TACGCTGTTGACCCTCATGACGAATACACCCCTGCTCGAGTATCTGCTGCCGCGAAAATATCCCAGCAAGAGACACCGTTATAAGGAGCCGATCGAGGTCGATTCCGGGATCGGCGCCTGCCTTCTCGTCAGGAAAAAGGCCGTCGACGAGGTGGGTGAGCTCGATGAGCGTTATTTTTTCTTTTTTGAAGAGACGGATTGGGCCTATGCGATGAAGAAGGCGGGCTGGAAGATTTTTCACGTACCGACGGCTTTTATCTACCATCTTCAGGGGCAGAGTATCGGCAAGGACGTTCGTTCCCGCATTGAATTTTACCGTTCCCGTTACAAGTTTTTTCATAAATGGCATGCCCTCTCCTATTATCGGCTGGTCGCCGGCGTCATTTTTATGCGTCTCCTCGCCGATTGGCTGCTTACGTCGGCCGCGACAGTCCTGACCATGGGATTGCATAATGAAATCAGGAACAAACAGATCGTCTACTCCCGTCTTATCCTGTGGCATTTACGGCCTGACAACAACACACGCTGACTTATCATGGATAACCTTTCCGTCGACCGTCGCTAAATCCATTTTTTTCTTGACAATATTTTAGAAATCCCGTAGTTATCCCATCTGTTCACACCTTGAACAGATGGGGTTCTTGATGCCTGATAACGTCAAAACCGACCTGGAAACGGAAGAGGCTCTGCGGGTACTCCGGGAAATAGGTTCCAATCCGGAAATGACCCAACGGGAGCTGTCGTCGCGTCTCGGATTGAGCCTCGGAAAGATCAATTTCCTTATCAAGGCATTAATAGATAAGGGTCTGATCAAGGCGGAAAACTTCAAGAATTCCAAACAAAAAAGTGCCTATCTCTATTTCCTGACCCCCCGTGGCTTTGAAGAAAAAACACGGGCGACCTATCACTTTCTCCGAAGAAAAATGGAAGAATACGAAAAACTGGAAGCCGAGATAAGGCAGTTGAAGAATGAAGTCGGTGCTGGCGAAAAAACAGCGGCACCGCTGCAGGATAAAATCCCGTTTTAAGCGGGAGATGTGCTGGTAAAGATTCGATCATTTGACTGGCTGATTGCTGAGGCGGCCTTCTGGTGTAATCCAGAGGGCGGAGCTGTATCAGCCGAATAGTCCGTAAGGCTGCTCGTGATCAATGAACACTGAAGTTCAGGCATTATTTGAACATGTAATCAATCTGGTATTGTCATGAATCATTCTAAGGTTATTTTATATTTCCCCGATACATTAGAAAATCTTGCTATGATCGCACCGCCTCTTTCCTTAATGGCTTTAGGCGCATTTCTGGAGAAGGAAGGATTTAAGGTTGTTATTTATGACAAGCGAATCAACCGTGATGCCAAGGAGAAAATATTGGGCGATCTTCAGGACTGCCTGGCTGTAGGGATTACATCTTTAACAGGGCCTCAGATTGCTGATGGTATAGAGCTATCACGAAAAATAAAAGAAATTGCGCCAAACATTCCTATCGTTTGGGGCGGATGGCATCCGTCACTCTTACCCCATCAGACATTGAGCAATGCTTATATTGACTATGTTGTCAGGGGACAGGGAGAAATAACGTTTACTGAACTTCTCAGAGTCTTTCAGAAAGATGGAGACCCAAGTTCGATAAAAGGGTTGCTCTATAAGAAGAATGGCGTGATTGTTGACAACGGAATGAGGGAATTGCAGGATATAAATGAATTCCCTTCCTTGGCTTACCATTTAATCGATCTCAAAAAATATCCGGGAAGACCCAGCACGCCTGCAGATACCTATACAACCATTAGGACGCAACAAGGCTGTCCCTTTAGATGTGAATTCTGTGCTGAACCTATTGTTTATCTTAGAAAATCGGTTAGGTACACACCTCAACGTACAGTTGATGAAATCGAAAGACTGGTAAATGACTATGGGGTGACTGAGATTAGTTTTCAGGATCCGACATTCGTACTGACAATCAACCATCTAAAAGAATTCTGTACGGAAATGATTCGCAGAAGACTGAATGTCAAATGGGTTGCAACGGCGCGATATACAACGATTGCCAGAATGAATGAAGAAATGCTCAGTCTGTTAAAGCAATCCGGCTGTGATATCCTTCATCCTGGTGTTGAAGCCGGAAGTCAGGAAATGATGGACTACATAAAAAAAGACCAGAAGTTGGACGACTTGATGGAATGTGTGGAAAAACTTGCACGACACAATATAAGAGGACTTTATAGTTTTATCATTGGGATGCCGGGTGAGCCAGAAGGAGAAATCTCAAAAGTATTTCAAATTGTTAAGGAAATAAAAGAACGAGACCCGGAGGCTATCGTGCCGGTCAACTTTTATACGCCATATCCTATAAGCTCTCTATACAAAAAAGCTATTCAGCAAGGATTTAAGGAGCCGGAAACCCTGGAAGGATGGAAAGATTTTAGTGCCAGGAAGAATCGTATGCCATGGGTTTCGAGAAAGATGGAAGATGAGGTAATGAAAAAAGATAAATACTATTTGCCTGCCGCCTTTCCTTCAGATGTCATGAAGAGGAAGATGATGAAGGGAAATGTTAAATGGTTATACAGGCTTTTCCATATCATCGCGAAATTTAGAGTTGACCATAACTGGTATTCTTTTGATATCGATTGGAAATTGCTTCTGAAGTACTGGAAATTCTGGGAAAAATATAACCGGAAACTTCCATTACATAATATTCATTTCAGGTGGTAAGAGTGAAGAAAAAGATATTCGTGGTTACATACGGTGGTGGTCATGTGAATATCATGATACCCATCATAAAGGAGCTGCAAAAAAAAGACGACATAACCTTGTCAATTCTTGCGCTTTCAATTGCTTCGGAGGCCTTGCGGAATGCTGGTATAAACCACCATACCCTCTTGGATTACAGAGATATCATCATGGACGACAAGGCGTGGGTTCTTGGTAAGAGATTGGCAGAAAAGAATCACGTGGAAGGCAAGGGCATAAAGTACGAAGAGACGGTGGTCTACTTCGGATCATCGATGCGCGATCTCGCCCAAAGTGAAGGAGAAGAGCGCGCCTTGCGACTGCTTGAAACAGAAGGTAAAAATTGTTTCATCCCGTCATTTACGATGGGGCGGATTCTGGATTATGAAAAGCCCGATCTGCTGGTTACCGGCAATTGTCCTCGAATGGAAAGAGCGGCAATGACCGTAGCAAGAAAAGACGGCATCAAAGTATTGAGCCTGAATGATTTATTGGGTTTTGATAAGAAATATATATTTCCGGCTGACAAGATTGCCGTGATTAGCGAAATTACCCGTGAAAATCTGATTAATCAGGGGAATCCTCCTGACAATATTGTAGTAACAGGATCTCCCGTATTTGATCTTATCACAAACGAAATGAAGGAATTCGACCGGGGTACTATTCTCAGGGAGTTATCTCTACCGGCTAACGCAAAGGTATTCTTATTGGCAACACAACCGCAAAAGGACTGCACGTGGGCGATGATTGATATGATGATTGCATTGCTCGAACGATATCCTGAACACTATCTAGTTGTGAAGAATCATCCTGGTGACGACGACCGGCCTTATATAGATTTTTTGAGAAAGAGAAATCATCCAAGAGTAGTATTATCAAATATTCCGGTAAGGAAGATAATTTTCGTATCTGATATTGCAATTACGATTTATTCCACGGTTGGGCTTGAATCAATATTAATGGGAACACCGCTCATTCAACTCAATCTTATGGGAATAGCCAATCCAATACCGTTGTATCGATTCAATGTCTGTCTGGAGGCGACAAGTTACAGCGATCTGGAAAAATGCGTAAAGAGTATGCTTGAAGATGGACACACAAAAAAGATGATCGAAGAAAACAGAATGCGTTACTTTGGGAATATAATTGCAGGGACCGGCTTAGACAATTGTATGAAGTTGATCGGTGATTTATTAGAAGCGAAACATTAATCCTTATATTTTCATTTAAGATCAGGAAGGGAACGGATTAAACTTGTTACGTGGCGGCATAATCGGACTAGGGGCGATTGGGTCTAAACAGGATGAAGAGAAGAAGAAGGAAGGAGTATATTCACATGCAGGAGCTTATAAATCCTTAGATGGATTTGAGCTCGTTGCAGCATGTGATGTAAATGAAGAGCGGCTTAAGGCTTTCCGTGCCTTCTGGGGAGTTGAAGTCGTTTATAATAATATTGAAGAACTCTTATCCCATGACAGTCTCGACGCTATCAGTATCTGTACGCCCGACAACACACATTACCCTATTCTTAAACAAATACTCCGAAGCCCCGGAAAACTGAAAGCCGTGATCGTGGAAAAACCTTTTGCCGTGACGCTGCAAGAATGCCTCGATCTTGAGAGGCTAGCGGAAAACAGCAGAGTTTTTATTACGGTCAATAATCAGAGAAGAGTGGAACCGTCGCACCTCAAAATCGCCGAGATGCTGAGAAGCGGTTCATTAGGAAGAATACAAGCCGTCTCTGCTTATTACGTTAAAGGCCTTCTTCATATAGGCTGCACCATGATCGATACGTTACGGATGTTGTTGGGCGAAGTGGAGTGGGTCGCGGCGATTCCGGGGGAGCCCGCCGTATCGGATGATTCCGATCAATCCGTTGACTTTATATTGGGTTTCGACAATGCATGTCAAGCGGTAGTTCAGGCGTGCGACAAAGATGGATATTGTTACAGTATTTTTGAGATAGACATTCTGTGTTCAAAAGGAAGATTAAAAATACAAAATAACGGCTTTGATATCTTTATTCAGCATGTTGAAGAATATCCAATTTATCCCGGGTTCAGATCCTTGGGTGCGCCAGAGTCGATTCCGGGAAACATGAGCTTTGCCATGAATTATATGTTCAGAAACGTATTAGATAGTGTGCTGGCCGGGAAAGTTGGATTGAGTGATTTTGCAAAAGAAGCGATAAGGGATATAGCCATTTTGGACATGATCCGCGAATCTGGAAAACAAAATGGAAAGAGCATCCAGTGTAAATAATGAGATATGGCGAAAGATAAGCTTAAAGTAAACAATGTTCAGCAAAGCATAGACACGGAAGAACGGGAAATCCTCTTCAACCAGAGAAGGGCCTTCGGTAACGAAGAAGCGTATCGGCGGAATCGGGCGGAATGGCAGGAATTTCCGGATCGCCGGTTCGTCTCAGATTATCCACTTCATGTCGATATAGAGCTTTCTTCAATATGTAATCTACGCTGTCCCATGTGTTATACGATTACCGAGGACTTCAAATCCCGGGTAAACGTCGGTTTTATGGACTATGAACTCTTCAAAAAAATCGTAAATGAATGTGTTGATGGTAATGTTTTCTCAATTCGTTTAAGCCTGAGGGGAGAAGCACTCCTTCACAAGCGGTTCATTGATTGTATTAAATACGCAAAAGAGAAAGGCATAAAAGAGGTCTCCACATTAACGAACGGGAAGAAACTGTTAGACAGAGATTTCTGCAAGAGTATGATTACGGCCGGACTGGATTGGATTACCGTGTCCATTGACGGTGTCGACGCGGTATATGAAGGCATAAGGAAACCGGTTACATTCAAAGGGATCATGCGGGCTATGAATAACCTGATGGGGGTCAGGAAGGAGTTGAATTATCAGAAACCGGCAATAAAGATTCAAGGCATATGGCCTGCCGTGAAGCAAAATATTGATGCCTATATTGATTATTTCACACCGTTATCCGATCTGATTTATACGAATCCCCTGGTGGATTATCTATCCTGCGATGACCCGGAAAAGATAGAATACATGTCCGACTTCGTCTGTTATCAACCTTTTCAGCGCCTTGTCATCGCCTCAGACGGAAAGGTCTTGATGTGCGCCAATGATCAACTTGGGGAAATGGATATCGGAGATGCAAATGGGATGACTATATCCGAATTATGGCGCGGCAAACGGATGGAGGAAATCAGAGAGTATCATACGTCCTGCAATGCATTGAAAAAATATTATACGTGCCGGACATGTCAGATACCGCGCGTGAGGGAATACGAAGAGGCCGATGTCAAGGGAAGAAGAGTACTGATAGAAAACTACAAGAACAGGTCTCAAATTATTGGTGAATAATGAAGACGGATATTATCCTGCAGGCCCGCATGAATTCATCGAGATTGCCCGGCAAGATTGCCATGAGATTAAAAGGCCGGACGGTGCTTGAGCATGTTATTGATCGCCTGAAAATGTTCGACCGTGCGGATGACATTATTGTTGCGACTACAAGCACCGAGGCGGACGATCTTACCTGCGCGATAGCCGGAAATGCAGGCGTAAAGGTATTTCGCGGTTCGGAGGATAATGTGCTGGAGAGATATTATCTTTGTGCAAAGGAATACAATGCGGATCAGGTTATTCGGGCCACCGCGGATGATCCCCTCACGAGCATTGAGTTACTGAACGCCATGTATGACAGTCACATGGAAAAAACTGCCGATTATACATATTCCGATGGATACCCTATTGGTGTGCAGGAAGAAATCGTTTCGTTCGAGGCACTGGAGAGATGTCATGCGTTATCCTATAAGCAGAACCACTTTGAGCATGTCCTGGAATACATATTGGAAAATGAGAGTGATTTCCGGGTTAACCTATTATCCGCACCGATAGAATTGAATCGGCCGGATGTACGGATTACACTGGACACAATCGACGATTTCCGTATCATTGAGAAATATTACAATTCTTTTGATAACATAAAGACCATTACCATTCACGACATCATAGAATATTGGGAGAGGCTGAAATGAACAAGGGACGAATAGTCACGATCCATCAGCCGGAATTCATTCCCTGGCTGGGATTCTTTAACAAGGTGTGGCAATCGGATGTGTTCATCATTATGGATGACGTTCAGTTCAAAAAGAACCATTTTGAAAACAGAAACAAAATACGGGTTCTAAGTGAGCAAGGCTGGACATGGATAAAGATTCCGGTATTCATGAAGGGGCGATTCGGGCAAAAGATATGTGACGTTGATATCAACAGTGAGGGGGAGAAGCGCTGGAAGGACGTCTTGCTGAAGTCTGTGAAAATGTCATATCAGAAATCGAAATTTTTTCCGGAAGTCTACGAGATGATTGAAAGCTGCATTAACCAGAATACGGACAAACTCTGCGATATCAATATATGTCTGATTTTGGCCATTATGAAATATTTGGATATGAATAAGGATGTCATCATTCAGTCTCAGCTGGCAATGGCTTCTGCCAAAGAATACTTGCTAGTCGATCTGATCAAGAAGAGCGGCTGTGATACCTATCTCTCAGGGCAATCCGGAAAGGTGTATCTCGATCATAAAGTGATGACCGAAAACGGCATTACCGTGTTGTTTCAGAATTTCAATCATCCGCAATATGAGCAGTTTCACGGTAATTTTCTGGAAGGAATGAGCATCATCGACCTGCTGTTCAATTACGGCAAAGAATCCGTCAATTTCTTAAAGGATGTCAATTATGAGCAATTATTTTGATAAACTTTTAGGCGACAAGACATTCTTTATAGCTGAAATTGGAGGGAATTTCCTTGATGCCGAAACTGGCATCAAGCTTATGGATCTTGCGGTGGCGTCTGGTGCAAATGCTGTTAAAATACAGACATATAAAGCATCAACCCTGTCCAGTAAGAAAGCGATGTTTTCGGCTGATGGAATGAAATATACGGGTAACGTATCGCAGTATGAGTCGTTTCTAAGATATCAGATTGATGATAAGATCCAGCAGGAAATCTTCGCGTATGCGAAATCAAAAAACGTTCTATTATTTTCGACACCGAGCCATTATACGGACTGTGAGTTGTTATCAAAGTTGAACTGCCCTATATATAAAATCGGTTCGGATGACGTAACGAACTTACCGTTTATAAAACAAGTATCGACACTTCACAAGCCGGTGATGTTATCTACGGGCATGAGTACAATGGGTGAAGTCAAAGAAGCAGTCGAGACAATTCTTCGGGCAGGTAATATGGATATCTGCCTTTTGCATTGTGTGACGAATTATCCGGCTGATTATGATTCGGCCAACTTACGCGTTATCAAAACCATGATCGACGAATTTTACCCGATTCCTGTCGGTTTCTCGGATCACTCGCCTTACGATGATCTCGTAATCGGTGCAGTCGTGCTGGGAGCGCGAGTGATTGAGAAGCATTTCACTTATGATAAGGGGGCCGAGGGGCCGGATCATGCCATTTCCCTGTTGCCGGAAGAATTCGAGAAAATGGTGGAAAAAGTCCGAAGCATTGAAATCGCGCTGGGTAACGGAATCAAGAGACCGGCGATTTCCGAATCAATAACGCGGATGAATAACAGGAAAAGCATTGTCATGAAAAAAGCGCTGAAAGCCGGCGATGTTATCGTGAAAGACAGTTTTGATATCAAGAGGCCGGGTTTGGGCATTGAGCCTAAATATGCCGATATGATTACCGGAAGGATCATAGCGAAAAGTATCGAAGAAGACGATATTCTGACCTGGGATCATTTCAAATTATGAAAGTGCTGATTAGGGCGGACGGCAGTTTTGAAAGAGGACTTGGACATATATCAAAACAAATGACCCTTGCGAAAGAATTGAAGAGATTGAATCACGAGGTCATGTTTGTAACCAGGAAAAATGGGACCGTTGCGAAACTGCTGTCTCGAAACGATTTAATATTCATGCAAATAGATGGCGATACGCTTGCGAGCATTGATGAATCTATCGAGTCGTTTAAGCCTGATCTGCTCATATTGGATATAATGAAAACAAGCATTGAGTATATCAGGTCGTTAAAGAAACATAATATCAAAATTGTTACCTTTGATAATACGGATGTCAGCGCCTACGATTGCGATATGATATTCAATGTCATGTATTACCATCCTGACGATATCAAAAGGCAGATGATGCATCATGCATTATACGAGGGCTTCAAGTATGTCATAATTGCCGAAAGTTATCAATTTGTTGAGGCATCGGTTAATCGTGAAGTTGAGAGGATACTCTTAACGCAAGGCGGTGCTGATACTACGAACAAAACGCCGTTTCTTATGGATGCATTGTACTGTTTAAGAAGCGAGATAGGAAAAAGATTTGTAGTCGACGTTGTTATCGGTCCGGCATTCAAAGAAGAAGCGATTGAGGAAATAGAGCATATTGCGTCGCAGAAGCCGGTATTCAGGATGCATAGGAATCCTGGCAACCTCGCAGACTTGATTGGCCGTTGTGATATTGCAATCACCGCCGGCGGGACAACCATGTGGGAAATTGCCACCTGTAAGAGGCCAATGTATATCATGATCAATGAAGCGTTTGAAGATGAGACGGCCCAGTTGATCCGATTACTCGGTTTTGCGCTGTATGACGGATATTTGCCGGAGCGGAAAACGGTCAAGAATAGCCTAGGAAAACTCATTACCGACGGAAAGCTCAGAAAGGAAATGATTCGGCAAATGTCGGAATACGATATTGGAAATGGAATGAACAGAATAATTGACGAAATGTATGAGCGAGGTGTACTTCACTGATGTTTCATAATAAAAAAATTCTATGTATATCATCTCATATGGACGATATTGAATTTGGATGCGGTGGATTGATAAAAACACTGCAAGGCAAGGCCGATATTTTCATCATGGTTGTGAGCCGGGACAGAAAGAATTCGCGTTATGAAATACAGGAGATACGCGATGTTAATGAACAGTACACTGCGTCCGAGATGCTGGGCGTAAAGAGGGAAAATGTGTTCATTCTGGACGGCATTCCTGGGCAGCTTTTCCCGGAACATAGACAGCAGATCCTCGAGGAGATGTATCATATCGACTCAAAGATCAAACCGGATATTGTGATCACACCAAGCATGAATGACGTCCATCAAGACCACAGGACTGTGTGCAGGTGTGCCCAGAAGGCATTCAACCGGCGGACGCGGCTGGCATATGAGGTAATCAATGCCGGCGAAGGTTTTATCCCAACATTATTTTTTGAAATCGATGAAGCTGCTCTGCGGGCTAAGATTGACGCTATTCAAGTATATCGATCACAACAGGATCCTTCCGTGACCTCTGCTGATTACTTTACCAGGGATGCTATTGAAAGTCTTGCACGAGTAAGGGGTGTTCGAATAGGTGTACGTTATGCAGAGTCCTTTGAAGTCATGAAAATCGTATCTTGCTTGTCAACCAGGTGAATTATGGACCCGAAAGTAGTTTCAACAATTGAAGCCAGAATGTCTTCGACAAGATTCCCCGGCAAGGTATTGCAGGCATTGCAGGGAAGATCGGTGTTGGAATGGACGATTAGTCGTCTAAATATGACGAAAAGGATCGACGGATTTGTCGTCGCCACAACGGGAAGCGTATCGGATGATCCGATTGCGGACCTGTGTGAACGCAAACGATTTCCATATTACAGAGGTAGTGAAGAAGATGTACTCGACAGAGTAACAAGAGCCGCCCGAATGCTGGACGCAGATATCATTGTTCAGGCCGGGGCCGATTGCCCGTTCTATGATCCCGATATCATCGACCAAATGATCGAAATAACTGTAACCGGTCGTTATGATTATGTGTGCAATGATTTTGAAGAAGGCTATCCGGTGGGAGTCAATATTCATATTCTATCTGCCGAGACATTACATGGTGTAGAGAAACTGGCAACGCACCAGAAGGATCGAGAGAATGTTGTAACTTATATATGGGACCATGTGGGCGATTACAGGGTTTATAACTTGGTTCCCCCTCCTGAATTGAGGAGGCCGGACATAAGGCTTACCGTAGATTATCCGGAAGACTTGATTTTGTTGAATGAGCTGGCAAAGGGCCTCGGGAATGATTTTTTTCGGACGATCGATATTATAAAGTATTTGGAAAAGAATGATCGACTTCTGGAAATTAATAAAATGCGTAAAATGAAAAAACAGTCTTGCGCCTATAGTAAGACTTGATACCATATCGATTCCAAGCGTACAACCCGGATGTCTCACCATAGATGTCCCCTGAGCGCCTTAATACAGAAACGTGACTGAAAAAAAGAATGGAAAAGTGTATTGCTTTGCCCGGGAGCCGGGGGGCGCGGAGGCGTTAGCGCTCGTGCTGAAGAATCAGCCTGATAGTTTATATGTCTTGATAGGTAAAGAATATGCCTGTAAAGTATTTGCTTCCCATGATCTGTCTTTCGCTCGATATAGCGGGTCTCAGCAAAAAGATCTGAACAGTTATCTGGATGACATTCAGAAACTTATCCCCGCGGAAGCGGTGCTGACTTCCGCGTCGAGCATACCCGAGCAAGATATGACCGAAAAGTATATGTGGCAGTGGGCCTCGATAAGAAAGGTTCCTAGCATTGCGATATTGGACCAGTGGCAGAACTATAAAGAACGATTCAGCGGGCCGCACGGTGAGAAAATTAACGGATATTTGCCGGATGTCATCTGTGTCATGGATGAATCAGCCCGTTCAGGCATGATTCGGGACGGAATACCTGAAAACCGGATTATCATAACAGGGCATCCCAGTCTATCGAGGTTAAGGCGGATGATGACGAAGGTAGATGCCGGGGAAATCGAGGCTATCAGAAGGACGTTGAAGTTAGAAGATAATCAGAAAATCATATCGTTCATTTCAGAACCTTTCACATCTTCTTATGGAGATAAAATCGGATATACGGAATTATCTATTCTGAAGGAATTGTTGGTTTATTTTAAGAGCAGGGATGCGCTCTTCGACGGCAAGCATAGGATGAAATTAGTAATTAAGAAACACCCCAAAGACAGTCCTGATGCATTCCATGAGCTCGAATTGGAATTTCCCCAAAGCTGGAAAGTGTTGGCGCCCGTCTTTATCACGGATGAGATTGATAAAGTGCCGCTACTGCAGGCTTCGGATCTTGTTGTCGGTATGGCTTCCATAATGCTGATGGAATCCGTCGCGTTGGGCAGGCCTACGATAAGCATTCAGGTGGGTGCAAAACAGACGGACTTGTGTGAAGCCGTAAATCAAGGCATTATTCCATTTATTTCGACACGCACAGAAATGAGCCAGTTGCTGGACAGATTACTGAATGATCCGTCTTACAGGGAAAGTTACGCAGAAGGCATAAAGAATTACCCTGTCATGGAGGATGCTGATAAACGTATCTGGAAGATCGTCGATTCGAGAAAGCGGCGATAGAATGAATTCTTGTTGATGCAGGTTGGGCATATGGAAAAATTGGCAATATTTGGCGGTAATCCCGTAAGAAGGACGCCTTTCCCTCGCCACCGGACAACCGGAGAGGAGGAGAAGAAAATGGTTATGGAGGTCATGGACTCCGGCATCCTTTCGGAATTCATGGGATCCAACAACGAACATTTTCTGGGCGGCGAGTATGTCAAAGCTTTTGAAAGGAAGTGGTCCGAACGATTCCGTGTTCGACATACGGTCAGTGTCAACTCGGCGACATCAGGGCTTTATGCCGCCATTGGGGCTGCCGGTGTAGGGCCCGGCGATGAAGTTATCGTTACGCCTTGGACCATGACGGCAACGGCGACAGCCATTTTATCCTTCAATGCCGTACCTGTCTTCTGCGATATTCAGGAAGATACCTTCTGCATGGACCCAAAGTCGGTTGAACGGCTTATCACTCCTTATACCAAGGCACTGATGCCTGTTCATATCTATGGTCATCCTGCGGACATGGACCCGATCATGGAACTTGCCGCAAAGCACAACCTCACGGTCATTGAAGACGCAGCGCAGTCGCCGGGAGGATATTACAAGGGAAAACTGACCGGCACCATAGGTCATATGGGTGTCTTCAGTTTTAACTGCAATAAGATCATCCAATGCGGCGAGGGCGGTGCTGTCGTAACGAATGATGATGAGCTTGCCAAGCGGCTTCAGTTGATAAGAAACCATGGAGAGGCGGTTGTTGCCACAGGCATGACAGTTTGCGACCCTACAAACATCATTGGATGGAATTACCGCATGAATGAAATTGAAGCAGCGATCATGATGGCTCAAACCGATAAATTGAACGACATGCTGATAAAGCGAAAGGCACTCGTCGATCATTTTGAACGGGGCATACGGGATATCGAAGGTCTGATTCCGCCGGTCGTGAAGCGGGACTGTACACATACTTACTACAGGTACACTATCCGTTTGGATACTGGTAAGATAAAGGTGCCGGCAAATATCCTTGCAAAGGCACTAAATGCGGAGGGGATACCTTTTAACGCGGATTATATTCCTTTGAATTTATATCCGCTTTACCAGAAAAGAGTCGGTTATGGCAATAAAGGGTGTCCTTTTTCATGCCCCTTTTATGCCGGAAATGTTGATTATTCGATGAAACACCTTCCCGTTGCCGAGAAAATGGTTAGCGCGACCCTCTCTTCCGAACTCATCCGGCCTCCGCAGTCGTTTGAAGATATAGAAGAGATGATTCTGGCTTTCCGAAAGGTATTTGAGCAGATCGATTACCTGAAAGAAGCCTCGATAAATAGTTAACAAAAGGAGAGGTATGAACATACTTGGTATCACAATGGGAACCAGTTGCACAGCGGCCGTTATGCATGATGGTAAAATACTGGCCTGTGCGAGCGAAGAACGTTTCACCCGGCTTAAAAACGAAATGGGATATCCTATGAAGGCAATAGATTACTGCTTATCATGTGTTAACCGGGATGATATTGATTTAGTTGCGATTGCCACGATTGACATGGACCCAGACAGGATAGTAACCAAAAGCGCGGCGGGGTCTTTTTCAATAAAGGATAGTATACGTGAACAGAAAGAGTATTGGTATCCGAGGCTTTACGAAGGGATAGACAAAAACTATCTTGACGTGTTTCCGGATAAAATCGATTATGACATGCCGCCAGGAGGTTGGAATTCGATATCCTACTACTCTCCGGATAAATATATATCTTACCGGGACTTCCGACGAAATGCCGTTCAAAGACATACCGGTATTCCCGCACAAAAGATAAAGTTTTTTGAGCACCACTTGTGCCATGCCATGTATGCTCTTTTCGGCAGTCCTTTCCGGGATAGAGATGTTTTGGTTTACACCGCAGATGGATTCGGTGAAACCTCTAACGGAACAGTGAGCGCTTTCCGCGGCGGTAAGCTTGAAAACATCTTCTCTTCCGCCTCATGCAACATAGGCCGGTTATATAGATATATAACTCTGCTTCTGGGGATGAAACCCGGTGAACATGAATACAAGGTAATGGGCTTGGCACCGTATGCCCTTGAGCCGATATATAGGGGCCCATATGAAGTATTCAGGGAATCAATGAGAGTTGATGATCTGGACTTCACCTACATGAATCGCCCGCCGGATATGTACTTCTATTATCGGGACCGCTTGGAGGGATATCGTTTTGACGGCATCGCGGCAGGATTGCAGAAATACGTGGAAGAGCTTCTGACTGCGTGGATCGTCAATGGTATACGGAAAACAGGTGTCAGAAGTGTGGTTTTCAGCGGGGGTGTTTCCATGAATGTTAAAGCCAGTATGCAAATCAGTAAATTGGAGGAAGTAGAGGATTATTTTGTCGCCCCTAGCGGCGGTGATGAATCTCTGGCAATTGGTGCCGCTTATGCCGCATTTTATGATTACTGTCAAAACAACGATATGTCGGCGAACAACATTCCCGTTTTGGAACATGTCTATTTAGGGCCTGAATATGATGATGCTGATATTAAGACCGCGATGGATCGGTATCATGTCGGAAATAAATATAGGATAACGCCGAATGCCGGCAATAATCTGATCGCTCGATTATTGGCAGATGGGAAGATTATTGGTCGTCTTAACGGACGGATGGAATTTGGCGCCAGAGCATTGGGAAACAGGTCAATATTAGCAAATCCGATGGATGACAAGATTGTAAGAATAATCAATGAGAAAATAAAAAACAGGGATTTCTGGATGCCATTTGCCGCCTCGATCATAGAAGAGTATGCGGATACATATTTAGTAAACCCAAAGCACCTAAAAGCACCATTCATGACAGTTGCGTTCGATACGACGCAAGAAGGTCGACGGGCCCTCGAAGCGGCTCTGCATCCAATGGACAAGACTTGCAGACCACAGATCGTCTCGAGTAAAACGAATAGTGACTATCATGCGCTTATAAAAGCGTTTGGCGATCATACAGGTGTCTATGGAATTCTGAACACATCTTTCAATCTGCATGGATTTCCCATTGTCAATACACCAACCGATGCATTGCATGTCTTCGAAAATTCTGAACTTGACGCACTGCAGATGGGGACCTTCTTACTCGAAAAGATTTCCTAAGGAAGATAGCCTCTTAAATGGCAGGAAACATATCGGTGTAATAACAGACTATGAAAGTGACGATAGAAAAATGAACGATAAAGATAAATTTTATGGCGCACTCGTCGAATGGAAAAAAAAGATGGATTCCATTTCAGATTCAGGAGCAGGTGCCTATCTTAAAGTCTTGAACGTAGCAGTTATAAGTCAACATCTGCACGAATTTGAGTCCGGCAAGAGAAACCCTTATACGACTCTGACAGACGCATTGCTCAAGCAGTCGGAGAATATGGCTTTATTCCTGGCGTACCCAATATTTGATAATCGTTCATTTGCAGACATGGATGAAGAACACACTTTGTCCGTAAAAGAGCTCTACGAGACGGCTTGGACCAGCTATTCGGAAAAGACCTATGATGAGTCGCTGGTACTGATTCATAAACGTCTCGCAGCCAACGGAATGGACGCCTATTTCTTCAAGGGGAAGAGATGTCTGGATGGTGGATGCGGAACCGGACGGTTTGCCATCGCCATGGCGCAATTAGGAGCGGCAGAGTCAGTTGGGGTAGATATAGGAACTCGTAGTATCTTTTTTGCAGATAAACAAAAGAAAAGACTGGGATTGAACAATGTATCCTTCCGCGAGATGAGTGTTGATCGTATGGATTTTGAAGATAATTATTTTGATGTCGTCATCTCCAACGGCGTTTTGCATCACATCGAAAATACAGAAAAGGGATTGAGTGAGCATCTGAGGGTACTTAAGCACGGAGGCTCGTTCTGGCTCTACCTTTATGGAAAAGGCGGAATCTTCTGGGAGATGTATGATATTTTCAAGGACGCGCTGAAGAATGTGAGTTATTCCACGGCAACTCGAATATTGCGGCAATTTCACCTCAGGGAGAATAAATTCTACTTATTTTCTGACAATGTTTATGTCCCTATAAGAAAATATTATGATTATTCGGAGGTGCATGCCATGTTGTCCAGATACTGTAAATACGAGCATCATGTTCTCAAGGGCGCCACAGGGGACGATGATGTGAAAGATCTTTTAAGTCAACCTTACGGCAAGGAATTCTGGGGCGATGAAGGAGAGGTTAGGTTAAGTCTCGTTAAGAAATAGAATCCGTTCTTAATTAGAAACTCTTTATTAGCCTTAATGGAGAAAGATATGCTGACCAAATACAGTGAGCTGCTGTTGTCCGGGGATGCGAAACTTGGAATATGGGGAATAGGATATCTGGGATATTCTGATTTGGCAAAGTATATCGCCAATGGAATTCATTGCGTCGTTTCCGACTATAGCCCGGAAAGATTGAAACGGCTGAAATCCGAGTTTATGCCGTCTGACATTCTCCGCGGATATCTGGGTTTTGTTCCTACGAATTCAGATATATCTCATTGCCTGGAAGTCAAAAGCGACTATCAAGGGCTTGTTGATCCCGCCATCCTAGTACATATCATATCTGTTCCAACGCAATCAGAGAGCACACCTTCCAATAAATGGATCATGGATGCATTGAAGGTATTTATTGGCATTAAAGATCTTCACAAGAAGATTCCGCCCCTGTTGATTATCGAATCCTCCTTAATTCCGGGAACTTTAGACAGATTGATCATTCCCTTTTTGAAGGAAAATGGACTCATTCCCGGTGATAACATCAACATCGGCATATGTTCACGTACAGACTGGTTTGACGAAAACGGCAGGTTGTTTGATGCCCCGCGCATTGCCTCGGCCATCACGTCAGACGCAATCAATACTGTTGTAGAAGTAATGGAAATCATCGGTGTTGATGTTATAGAGACTTCAGACTATCACGTCGCAGAATTAGTGAAAAGTGTCGAAAACAGCTATGCGCAAATGGGTATGACCATGGCAAATCAGTTGGCTTTGGCCTTTCCCGACTTAGATATCCAAGAGACCCTGCGTCTGGCATCCATGCGGAGCAAAATACCCCTCTTCCAACCCAGTTTCGGTTCCGGTGGTTACGATGTGCCTTCCGCAGCTCAATATGTTATGGAAGGAGCGAATTCTCCAGAATACCTGTCAATCTTTCGTGAAACAAATTACGCAGATCTGAGTATGCCGAAAATGATTGCCGATGTTCTTTTACACAACAAGGCAGAACGTGTTGGCATTTTGGGAATTTCGTACAAATCGAATATCAAGGTTGCCACCATGAGCCCCGCCTTGAGGATTGCCCAATATTTAAAGGGTAAAGTATCTAGAATCATGTGTTATGACCCGTTCTTCTCCAAAGATGAAGTTCAAACGATCGTTGGTTTGGATATCTTCGATTATCCTGATGGTCTTGCCGACTTTGATGCTGTAGTAGTTACTGTCGGACACAGAGACTTCAAGCGGATTTCCTGGAGCATATTAAGGGAAAAAATGAAGAACTGCCGTTTGATTATAGACAATATGGGAATCTGGAAAAACAAACCATGGGATGAAAACAAGATATCATATCGCCAAATAGGTATACCAGGATGGAATAAGTAATATTATGTGCGGCATAGCAGGATTTTATTTAAAGAAAAACATTGCCCAAATTCCGGCGGGGTGGCTTGAGAAAGCCGATAACCTTTTAAAGAATATGCTCGATATTGTGTCGTATCGGGGGCCTGATCAAACAGGGCATTTCACGGATGGCATCTGTGGATTGGGTATGAACCGGCTTTCAATCATCAACACCAATGAAGAGCCGATTCCATACCTTAA
Source organism: Syntrophales bacterium (assembly GCA_963668175.1). Classification (GTDB taxonomy): domain Bacteria; phylum Desulfobacterota; class Syntrophia; order Syntrophales; family PHBD01. Next base: position 4,301,247 of record OY764159.1, on the reverse strand, counting down.
CGAAGACCACTCTCTGGCTCTGGTATTCAACGGTGAAGTTTATAACTACAAAGATGTAAAAGCGAATCTGAAGAATAAACACCGATTTAAGACGCTGTCAGATACTGAAGTTGTATTGCATGCCTATGAGGAAAGGGGCGTCGACGGTGCGAAAGATTTTAACGGCATGTATGCATATGCGTTATATGATTTTAACAAACGCGAACTCGTTCTTGTCAGAGATAAGGTAGGCGAGAAACCGCTTTTCTATTATGATGACGGTGAACGTTTCTATTTTGCAAGTGAAATAAAAAGCATATTATGTGCAGTTGATCCCGAACTGAATCAAGAATGTCCATCATATGATGTTTTTGAAGTATGTATTGATGAATTGACTCTTTTCAAGAATGTATATTGCCTGCTGCCGGGTCAATATCTTAAGGTTTCCGAAAAGGGTGTTGTAAAAGGTTTTTACTGGACGGTTACGGAAAACATAAATAACATTCCGGATGATGAAGCATGGATTGTTAGAGAATTAACCGATCTCTTAGTCGATGCAATAGAACTGAGAACAAAAAATACGGCGCATCATTATGCCTGCCTCGTGAGCGGCGGTGTTGACAGTGCTATCGTTGCGGCGATCTCGAAACCTGAGTTCATATACACAACAACTTACGACCAATATGGAGATGACTATTGCGAGCTGGGCTATGCTGAAATGGTAGCCAAGCATATCGGGAAAAAATTGCATATCGTGCGTCCTACGTCCGAGCATTTTATGCGCTATCGTCGAAAGATCGCATATCACCTTGATCTGCCGGCGACCTGGACAAGCTTCAGCATGTTCTGTGTTTTGGAGGAGCTGAGCAAGCATAGCAGGGTCTTTCTGACGGGAGAAGGTATAGATGAAATATTCGGAGGATACCACCGTTATCATTTGTTGAATAACGATCAACAGATATATAAACTGGATGCGATGAATCAATATTCTTATCTGATAGAGAAATATTATGGCAGTCCTGTTGATCGTTATATGCGACTTATCAACCGCAGCACTGACATTTATAATGAACGTAACAATAGATATTTACATGATAAGATTAGCACTTGGTTTGAGCTTACGGGAAGCGTTATTCACGGCATGGGTTTGACGGATTTCTTTACGACCCTTCAGATTATACTCCATATGTCCGATCGGATGAGTATGGCATACAGTGTCGAAAATAGAGCTCCTTTTGTGGACCACCGATTACTTGAGTTTGGTTTCGGACTTCCTGATAAATATAAAATACGTGACGGTATAACGAAGTACATTATTAAAGAAATTGCTCGGAAATTTGTTCCAGCGGGGATTGTGGAGCGAAAGGATAAGAAAGGATTTATGGCGCCCGTGAATATATGGTTTGGATGGGGGAACAATGGAAAATATGATCGTTCAGGATATAAAGATGCCGTATATTCAGACTGGCATGATATCTTCATCGAAAGAAAATATGGATGGGTGCCAAAATTGCCATCATAAATTCCATTTGGCCTTCGAGTTGCCAATTGGTAATTTCAGAATACTCACCCAGCAGGAATAGATCTTTTAAGAAACTCCCAGACGATATCTATCTTAATGCCGATGTACTCACGATTGCCATCATTAATGCTATTCACCCATGATCCAGAACTGGCGAAACGGGCTGAAGATGCCGGCATAGATCGTATCGTTGTCGATTTCGAGTTTAGAGGAAAATCCGAAAGGCAGTCTGGGTATCATCTCGAAGTCAATAAGGCATCGCTTGAGGACCTGCGAAGAATAAGGAAGGCGGTGCACATTCCCATCTTGGCTCGAACAAATCCGATACATTCTGAAAGTGAAGCGGAGATTCATGCGATTGCTTCTGAAGGAGCGGATATTGTCATACTCCCCATGTTTCATACAACGGGAGAAGTCGCAAGCTTTATAAAATTCGCCGGAAATGGCGTCAAAAAAAGTCTGCTCTTTGAAACAAGAGCGTCCGTGGATATCGCGGCGGATTTGAAGGATTTAGGATTCGACGAATATTATGTCGGTCTTAATGACATGGCGATCGATTATAATTTGTCATTTGCATATGATGTTCTTAAACACGATATCGTTTGGCGGATAAGAAGATCAATACCAGACCGTCCTTTTGGATTTGGGGGTCTCACTGTCATCGGTGGCGGCAGTCCGTTACGAACGAAGGAAATTCTTAAAATCATGTCGGAGTATAACTGCTCAATGGCCATACTGAGAAGGGCATTTAAAAGAGATATAGAGGGAAGACAATTAGAAATCGAAATTGAGAAAATCAAGGATTATTATTCAACGCTGCTTATGACTAACGACAGAATGCCCGTCACTTCGTGATCCGCCTATTCACGTATTCGGTATGCTACGGCTGGACATTATCCAACATAGAGGCATATCGGATTCTTCCTAGAATAATGCTGTTAGAATGTATCATGCGAGAAATCTGTATAAAAAAGCATTATCCTAAATACTCACTTAGATCAACTGAAGATGAAGAAAGCCAGAAGCAAGAACCAGAATAGAGTGAGTTGATTCGGATCTTGTAGCGATGAGGATTCTTGTTTCAGAATATTATAGCAAGAAAAGGGATTTATGTATAACGACTGTCCTTTCTGTCATCACGAAAATGCGACTTTATATCGGAAGAATAATCCCGGACTGAGAAGGAAAGATTATCTTCGCGATATATACTGCTGTAGAGACTGCGGCATACTCTATCCCCGGCCGCGTTTTGATAAGGATGACGATGGTGGATATCTGGGCGCATTTTATACAAATAAAGATGGCCAGGTATTTAAAGATCCAAAGGCTGCAATTAGCGGGTTCGATCCGGTCGTACGGATAATCTTGAAGAATATTGATAAAATATCTGGGAAAGCCCTGGATATCGGAGCGTATGACGGCAATTACTGTTATATCCTGGAACGGCTCGGTTTTGAATCGTTTGGTATTGAACCCCAACAGAATGCTGTGACCTTTGCTCAAAGCGAAGGACTGCGGGTATATAACGGAATGTTTCCGGATGATATGCCTGAAGTCATAAAGCGGCAGAAGTATCAAATCATATCCGTATTGGAGACTATATACTATTTTACGAATCTGGCGCAGTGCCTGGGATTACTCAGAGACATGCTTGAAGATGATGGATATTTGCTCATCAAATGTCATCAGGGATTATCAAGGTACTATGTAAATAACAATTCGTATTTCTCAAGATATAATGATTTCTTGCAGGGAGCTCCTACTCTGAATTCGATGAAGCACATCCTTTTGAAAAGTGGTTTTAAAATTATCAAAATTACGGGGGAAACTTCAATTGACTTACTTCCCGCCCCCCTGAATAGTATGAAGCGAGCCCCATGGAAGAGACTTGCCGAATTATCTTATAGAATCGCTTTCCAGGATATTACCGGAATAGATATTAATAAAGCAGATCGGCTGATTATCTTGGCGAGAAGAGGGACGCATTAAATTGGCGAAGAGACAGACAATCTGGATAGAGAGACTCGGTATCGTCCGTTTGATGCTTTCACTGCTATCCGTGATGATGAAAAGAAATACGATTATTTATTACGATATGCTTCTGGTAACACGAATTGCTAAAAAAACCCTCTCCATTTTGAAAAGATACAATCAAGATAAGTATTTCTCGTGCGAGCCGTTCTTGCGCGATATGAAGGATGGCTCCGGGTGCAGCTTATATTATCAATTAGATGCGAATATGAGAAAATTTCTTGAGGAGTTCTGCAAGACGTATTTAAACGATAAGACGTCAGGTTATCAGAATATGATCAAATGCTATTTGACTGCGAATCTTCAAAGAAGAGCGCGATTCGCCACCATAGTGGATCATAACACAAGAGATCAGATTAACGATCAAACGAATATCATCATTTTTGAAAAAGATCCTCATAATATTGCGATGAAGGATTTTTGGAAGGAAAAGGGTTTTCTTGTAAAAGAGTCATTTAATCTGAAGCACTTGAGATTATTCCTCGTACCCATATATTATTCGCTACGCGTATTTTTGACAAGGATTTCAAAAAAGGAGGTCAAAACAAATATCAAGGCGATCAGGCCATCCGTATGGGTTGAATACGCAGCCGGTGATAATGTAGATTTCTTTTTTTGGATGAAATACTTAGATAGAGGAAAATACGATTGCGTCTGCTATCTTGATAGACCGGATTCGCCTCCAAATAGCAAAGTATTGAAAGAAATAGAGGAGAAATATGATAACATCGGATGGATTGATGGCGGACATGCTGCAAACCTCAATTCGGTAGCGTTCAGATGGGGGTCGATAAGAAATATTTTTATCCGGTGCATCGAATTTCATCACAAAGGGTCGCCTCTATTTCTAAGACTGCTTCACTTTCAATACGAATACTGGCTGCACATCTATAAAATGCTGTTTTCGCGGTATAAGGTGAAAATATTTATTCAGCATCAGGACGTATCCTGGAAACAGGAAGTACAAAGGAATGCAATTGAAGCCGTTGGAGGTATTTCCGTCGGCTTTCATTGGTCGAGCTATCATGTTGTTCTTACGCCAATTCATCTTTTTCCATTCCATGTTTTCTTCGTGTGGGGAAAGTTATTCCATGATGTTATAAATTCAGGCTATAATACGTGTAATTACGTCTTGCCTTCCGGGGTATGGATAACGCCGAAGAATAACGGTTTTCTTAATGATAGTGGACTGAAAGGTCTCGATTTTGTATTCACGATATTCGATTCCAGCGTAGCGAATCATTTGCACCAGACGCCTGCGAGCTTGTCGAGATTCTATTTAAGAATTTTGGATATATTGGATGCAAATCCGCACTGGGGAGCCGTCGCGAAATGTAAGGGTCAGAATATCGAAGAACTATCCTATCTGCCAGAAGGACGGCAGATAGTAAATCGAATGAATACTCTGATTAAAGAGAAGAGATTGGTTGCACTTGATTACAGTGTTCTGCCGATGGTGGCTTCAAGAAATAGCGATCTCTGTGTGTGTTATGGGATCAATTCAGCCGGTGTAATATCTGCGTTATATGGGGGGAGATCGGTACATTGGGACTGCTCATGGGTGTCGAAGCATCCTTTCTACAAAGATAGATCACAGAAGATAGTTTATAGAACGCTGGATGAAATAGAGGATGCCGTCATCCTGGCGGAAAAGGGAGATAAGTCTATAGGGGATTTGAGCTCGTGGAAGAAAAGACTTAATTTCAACGATGATTTTGAGGCAGGTAGAAGAGTCGGAGAGTTCTTTAATGATTATCTTGATCGGTGTGAGTGTAGTAGTGATGTGCATGAGTCTTTGAAATTCTCAGTGAGTCGATATATCGAAAAGAATCATATCAACGAAGAATTCTTTCAAATGACGGATAATTTGTGGGAAGAATGAATATCAATAAAGACAACATCTGCAAATGCAATGTTATAGATGTTACGAAAACAGGTTGCGAAATCCCCTGATGGACGTTGGCGCGATTATCCAGGCTCGAATGAGCTCGCAAAGATGTCCCGGTAAAGTACTCCGCAACGTTAACGGGAAGCCGATGCTGATGTATATCATCGAAAAATTACAGAGAACAGCGAATCTAAAGCAGATAGTCGTAAGCACTTCGAAAGACGGTCAAGATGATCTTATAGAGAAATTTTGCAGACAACATCGAATAGAATGTTATCGGGGCAGTCTGGATAATGTCGTGGGCAGATTCTGCGGCGCCTTGAATCAATATCCGATGGACGCTTTTGTCCGTGTAAACGGCGACAGTCCGCTCATCGACAGCGACCTGATAGAAGAGGGAATGGAGATATTTAACGAGGGCAGCTATGATTTAGTGACCAATGTGTTTCCGAGATCGTATCCCAAGGGGCAATCCGTCGAAGTGGTCAATAGTAAAACCTTTAAGGATACAGCAGAGAGAATCGTGACGAAGGATGACATGGAGCATGTTACGCGGTTCTTTTACCAAAACGCAGATGAATTCAAGATATTCAATATGCTGTCGAATGAAGACCGGTCCGGCATGCAACTGTCGATTGACACGGAAGAAGACATGAAATTATTCGACGAATTGATATCGCAGATGGACAGGCCGCACTGGTCGTATCATCTGGCAGAAATTCTGAAGCTCTATGATGCATTATCCGGCAGAGAATGAGTAACGGCGATATCAGAGTCGGTGTCATCGGTTTCGGCGTAGGAGAAGCCCATGCGGAAGCATTGTCTCGAAATCCAAAGTGCCGTCTGGTGGGCGTCTGCGATATCGATGAGGAAAAGATTGTCCGGGCCAGGTCAAGATATAAAGACGTTTTAATTACAAAGAATGCCGCCGACATCCTCGATCATGATGAGATCGACCTAGTTGTTGTCGCTTCCTACGATGATTGCCATTACGAGCAGATTATACGGGCCGTCGGAAATAATAAACATGTCTTTGTTGAAAAGCCTCTATGTTTGTATGAAGAGGATGCAAGGGACATACGTAACGCCCTTAGAGCGAAACCCGGAATCAGGCTTTCTTCGAATCTCATCTTGAGAAAATATCCGAGATTCATCCAACTAAAGGACATGATCGCCAACGGTGATATGGGCAAATTGTTCTACGTAGAAGGTGACTATAATTATGGGCGTCTGAACAAAATCACAGACGGATGGCGTGGCAAAATTGATTTTTACTCGGTTGTTTACGGGGGGGGCGTCCATATTATCGATCTTCTGATCTGGTTGACGGGTACGAGTGTCGTTGAAGTTGCAGCGTTTGGAAATAACATATGTTCAACAGGAAGCGATTTTAAATATAATGACATGGTTGTTTCCGCCATGAAGTTCGATAACGGTATCGTTGGAAAGATATCGGCGAATTTCGGATGTGTCTATCCGCATTTCCATAAGCTTGCCATATACGGTACGGAGGCAACGTTCGAGAACAATCTGAAAGAAGGAATCATATATAATTCAAGGAATCCGGAGGATATTCCGAGACTGATTCAGGGTGAGTACCCGGGTGTAGGTAAAGGCAACCTGCTTTCGGATTTTATAGACGCAATCCATGAAGGTCGAGCACCGGAAATATCTGAAGACGATGTCTTCAAAACGATGTCGGTCTGCTTTGCCATCGAGAAATCTGCAAAAGTCGGCAAATCGTTGCCGGTGAAATATATATAATAGGAGGCAAGATGAGAGCGATTCCCTTTGGCAGGCCAATCATTGGTGATGAGGAGAAAAGGGCCGTAGCAGAAGTCCTGGAGGGTAATATACTGGTGCATGGACCGCGGGCCAAGGAATTTGAAGTTGAATTCGCTGCCTATACGGGCGCCAAGTTCGCGGTTTCAGCATCGTCGTGCACCGCCGCACTGCATCTGTCGTATTTCTATATGGGCTTACATGAGGGAGACGAGGTTGTCGTACCTGCGATGACTCATACTGCCACAGCCCATGCCGTCGAATTATGCGGAGCAAAACCTGTTTTTGTCGATGCGGAACAGGAAACGGGGAACATCGACACGGATCAGATAGAAACGTTTATAACGGATCGAACGAAGGCGCTATCGGTAGTCCACTATCTGGGGATGCCGGTTAACATGGACAAGGTTAATGCCGTTGCAAAAAAATACGGCCTGTTTGTGGTGGAAGATTGTGCGCTCGCCATAGGCACATACTTCAAGGGTGTTCATGCCGGCATATTGGGCGACGCGGGATGTTTCTCATTCTATCCGGTTAAGCACATGACGACCGCCGAAGGAGGAATGCTCATTACGCAAAACAAGGAAATGGCGGATAAGATCACCCGGCAAAAAGCATTCGGCGTCGACCGGACGCCGAGCGAGAGGAGTGTGCCGGGCGTATATGACGTCACCATGCTGGGATACAACTACCGCATGAATGAAATCGAGGCGGTGCTGGGCACACAGCAATTGAAAAAAATAGATGGTTTTCTGGCGAAAAGGAAAGAGAATTACGAATATCTTGAGAGCGGTTTTCAGGAGATTGATGAGATTGACCTTTTCCGGTCAAGTCATGACGAATACAGAAGCAGTTACTATTGCATGTCGATCCTGTTGAAGGATTCTCTGGCACCCAAGAGATTTGAGATTGTGGAATATCTCAAGAAGAACGGGGTTGGGACAAGCGTCTATTATCCCCGGGCCGTGCCAAAACTCTCCTATTATAAAGAGAAATATGGTTATGAGGATTCATCGTATCCTGTGGCGACCCGGATCAGCGAAAACTCCATTGCACTGCCCGTTGGTCCCCATCTTGATATTGATGATATGGTATACATCGTTAAAAATATAAAAAGTGCTATATTGGAGGTCAAATAGATGATCCCTTTAAAAGGAAGAAGAGTATTGTTAATAGGGGGGGCAGGTTTTATAGGTCATAATCTGGCTCTTGAATTAAAAAAACACGGGGCGGAAGTATCGATTATTGACGGATTGCACGTCAACAATTTCCTTTCCTTCCGGTCGGCGCATAATAAGGAGCCGAATTATAAGCTGTATATGAAAATTCTGCACCAAAGGGTAGAGTTGCTCGAGCGGGCCGATATTCCGATCTATATACACGATGCCCGGGACTATTACATGTTGACGGACCTGATCGTAAAGCTGAAGCCGCAGACGGTCGTTCACTTGGCCGCCGTTGCGCACGCGAACATCTCAAACAAAGATCCATACAGCACGTTTGATCACAGCTTCAGGACGCTTGAAAATGCGCTGGATTGTTCAAGGGATAACGTTGAGCATTTTATCTATTTTTCGTCAAGCATGGTTTACGGGCACTTCAAGGGAGGCTTCGTCACAGAGGAGACGTATTGTGAACCGCTCGGTATCTATGGCGCCCTCAAGCTCGGCGGGGAAAAGCTGGTCATCGCCTATAATCAGGTTTTTAAACTGCCCTATACGATCATCCGGCCTTCCGCTCTTTATGGCGAACGTTGCGTAAGCCGCCGGATCATTCAGATCTTTATCGAAAATGCCATACAGGGCAAGGGTATAACCGTCAACGGCGACGGTTCCGACCGGTTGGATTTTACGTATATCGAAGATCTGGCCCAAGGCGTGACCAAAGTAATAGAAAATGAAAATTCAAGAAATCAAATATTCAACCTGACATACGGCGAATCGCGTTCCATCGGTGAACTTGCTTCCATTATTACGGAACACTTCCCGGAGATCAAAGTCAATTATGTGCCGAAAGACAATCTTATGCCTGATCGCGGAACCCTGTCGGTGGATAAGGCGAAGAAGATGCTGGGTTACGATCCGAAGTTTCCCATAGAGAAAGGCGTTGACGGATACGTCGACTGGTACAGGTCCCTCACGTCCTAAATTAATGACGAAAACACCCGGGAAAAATATTATCAAAGACGAATGGCTGTCGGGCATCTTCGGGCATGACGTCTATGCCGTGATCCTCGACAGCGCCTTTACAGGTGGGACCGGCCCAAAAAGCTTGAAAGATCTGCAACGAAGCCGAGTGTTCCTGTATTCCAAGGTTTCATGTGATGACCTGAACGGTATTGGTTTCCTGAATGACAGCGGTTTCTATCTTGTCGATACAAACGTCGTATTCGAGAAAAAAATATCGTTGAGCCATGGCGAAGTTTCGCTTCAGATGAGCAGATTCGCGGGAAGTGACGACGAAGATGCCGTGGCAAGGATCGCAGAGAGTGCGTTTACGCTCAGCCGATTTCATCGGGATGAGAATATCTCTGACACTACGGCGAACCGAATCAAGGGCGAATGGGCGAGAAACTATTTCCGGGGACGCCGCGGGGACTTCATGGTCGTTGCGGAAAACGGCAAAGAGATGACGGGTTTTCTTCAATTGATCAAAGGAAACGACCATCAGCTTGTCATCGATCTGATAGCCGTGGATAAAGCGCATCGGGAACGGGGAATGGCGCGTGATATGATCGACTTCGCGGGAAGTCATTGCGGCGATTTCCGGACAATCCGCGTGGGAACGCAGCTTGTCAATGCGAAATCCATAAGGTTTTATGAGAATATCGGGTTCAGATATGTAAGTTCGCAGTATGTCTTTCATTATATGAATTGAGCTGGAAAAATGAAAATCGCCGATTTCGATCTGGATAAGGAAATACTGGTTGTCGCCGAAATAGGGAACAACCACGAAGGAGACTTCTCGCTGGCCAAGAAGCTGATTGTACTTGCCAGGGAAGCAGGTGCGAACGCGGTCAAGTTTCAGGCATTCAAAACACAATATTATGTCAGCAAGAGCAACAAGGAAAGATACGACCGTCTGAGATCGTTTGAATTCAAGGAAAATCAATTCAGGACATTAAGCCGGATAGCCCAGGACGAAGGCTTATTGTTCATATCGACAGCCTTCGATCTGGAGAGCGCGTCATATTTAAATAAGTATGTTTCCGTATTCAAAGTAGCCTCGGGTGATAATACTTTTTATCCTCTCCTCGCGGAAATTGCAGCAACGGGAAAGCCGATGATTATTTCCAGCGGGCTCGCCGATATTCCCGTGCTGAAGCGTGCGGAACAATTTGTGCGGGATATTTGGCGCAAAAAAAGGATAGAACAGGAATTGGCGATTCTGCATTGCGTTACAAGTTACCCGGTGAATCCGGAGGAGGCGAATTTAGCCGCCATCACGCAGTTGAAGAAAGAATTTAAGGCGTGCCATATAGGCTATTCGGATCATACGATGGGCATCGACGCAGCCTTGCTGTCGGTCGCATTAGGCGCCAGAATCGTTGAAAAGCATTTCACGATAGACAAGAACTATTCTTCGTTTCGTGATCACCAGATTTCCGCGGACCCGGCTGAGATGTCCCTTTTGGTCAGGAAAATAAGGGAAGCACGGATTATGCTGGGTTCCGGCGTTAAAAAACCGCAACTGTCCGAGTTGGACATCATGGATCAAGTCCGCAGATCGATCGTGGCGAAGCATAACGTGCCGAAAGGAAAAGAGATAACCATTGAGGACATAACGTGGGTCCGGCCCGGGGGCGGTTTACCGCCGGGGCGGGAAGCGTTGGTAATTGGCCGGCGAGCCAAGAGGCCCATCAGTAAAGGGGAACAGATCCGTTTGGCGGACCTCGGGGAAATTGAATGATGAAAATTGTCGTTCTCACGACGGAAACGCTGCATCACGCTTATTTCGTGAAGAAGTTATCGGAAAAGCACGAGCTTGCGAACGTGGTCTTGGAGACGGATGTCCATGCGCCAAATTTTGAGGTAAGGCATGAGTTTGAAGTGATCCGTGAGACCTATGAAGAGGATCATTTTTTCGGTAAACAGAAAAAACTTATTAAAGATTTCGCGAAAACGTTTCAGATCGGATCCGTTAACAGCGTTCCTGCGGTTGAGCATATCAAATCTGTCGATCCGGACGTGATCGTCGTTTTTGGAACAGGCTTGCTGAAGAAAGACATTTTATCGATATGTCCCGAAGGAACGATAAACCTCCATGGCGGCGATCCCGAGGGGTACAGGGGATTGGACTCGCATTTATGGTCCGTCTATCATGACGATTATTCAAGTATCGTCTGTACGCTGCACAGAGTGAATGCAAGCCTCGACGACGGAGAGATCATCCTCCAGTCGCCCGTTGAGCTGCGTAAGGATATGCAACTTTACGAATTACGAAGATTCAATACAGAAGCCTGTATCATGCTCGTTCTGTCGGCCCTCGACATGTTCAGTCGCTTCGGACGCTTCATTTCGACTCCCCAGCGCGCGAAAGGGAGATATTATTCGTTTATGCCGTCTTCACTTAAAGATATTTGCGTGAGAAAATTCAGAAATTATACGGCGGGTATTGCGTGAATTTTGCAGATAGATTGAAGGAAGATACATTAGCTATTTTCCTCTGCCACGGGGTTGTAGACGATGTTGACTACCAAGTCAGAAATTATAATCGTAAGCACATATCGAAGGACTATTTCGTCAACGTGTTGCAAGCAGTCAGCGGCGCGGGGACGGCTTTAAGCATTGAGGACGCCGTTCGGCATATCAACAACAGGGAACCCTTTCCTCCGAGGGCATTCATAATCACGTTCGACGACGGATTCCATAACAACTATGAAGTGGCTGCGCCGATTCTCGAGAAATTCAATATTCCGGCGATATTTTATATAACTACTGATTTTATCGAGAACAATCATATGTCGTGGATCGACAGGATAGAGTTCTGCTGTGAGCACGTCGAAAATAAAGTCGTCTTGCTTCCATGGGAAGCAAAGCCGTTTCGGTTGGATTCCGTGAAGGAAAAAATTTTGTTTCTCGAATATCTGAGGCAGTATGTGAAGCGTGATGCATCTATAGATACAGAGGAGTTGGTAAAGCTGATATTCGCGCAATGTGAGATGGAGGGAATTGAAACCAGCAATGAACCGATCGACCTGAAGATGAACTGGAATCAAGTGAGGGAATTGAGTGAACACAAGCTCTTCACTATTGGAGGGCACACGCACAGGCATCAGAATCTGGGGTTTCTCAGCGGCGACGGCCTGGTAGAAGAAATAGCGCGAAGTCTGGAGTTGATAAAAGCAAGAGCTGATATTGAGACAAAGCATTATTCGTATCCCGAGGGTATGGAATACTGCTTCAATGAAAACGTCATATCCGTTCTCAAGAACTTCGGTATCATCTGTTGCCCAACGGCAATCGACGGCGATAATGATATCGATACGGACCTGTTTTATCTTAAACGAATAGCGATAGTGTAGATTACGATATGTGTGGAATTGCAGGATATATAGGCAAAGCTAAGATTGATGAAGCCCGCGTTTTCAAGACTCTCGATATCATGAAGAATCGAGGGCCGGACAGCCGACAGTTCATGTCGTTCGGTCGCGATGGAATGAATGTAGCGCTTCTGCATGCCCGACTAAGTATTATCGACCTGGATGTGCGATCCAATCAGCCTTTTGTGATAGGCGACTATGCTGTCGTCTATAACGGCGAAATATACAATTATGTGGAAATAAAGGATGAACTGGAGAAGAAGGGCGTAAAATTTAACACGACATCGGATACGGAAGTGCTGTTGCGCGCTTATATGGAATACGGAACGCGGTGCGTTGAATTCTTTGAGGGTATGTGGGCGTTTGCGATTTACAATCAAAAAGACGGGACACTCTTTCTCTCTCGAGACCGCTTTGCCGAAAAACCTCTGTATATCTATAGGACGGACGACGCCGTTTATTTTGCTTCAGAGATAAAATTTCTGAAATTGCTTTCCGGGAGAAGCTTTACCGTCAATACGAAACAGATCCTTCGGTATCTGGTGAACGGCTACAAATCCCTTTACAAGAAGAATGAGACCTTTTTTAACGAAATAGAGGAAATACCGTACGCGACGAACCTCACAATAGACCGGCGACTGGGGATGAGCTTCAGGAAATATTGGGAGCCCTCATGTCGCCCCGAGAAGATGAGCATTGAAGAAGCAGTTGAAGGGGTGAGACAAAGGCTCATCGAAAGCGTGAAAATCAGACTTCGATCCGATGTACCCCTGGCGTTTTGCCTCAGCGGCGGAATTGACTCGGCGTCCCTTGTCTCGATCGCTGTGAAGGAATTCGGCTGCGATATCGCCTCTTTTTCCATCATCGAGAGTGACGAGCGATACAACGAGTATGACAACATTATGGCTACGGTCAATGACCTCGGCTGCAGGCATACCCTGATCGAACTTCATCATGAGCAATCGTTGAGCAGACTTCGCGAATTGGTGCGATACCACGATGTTCCCGTCGCAACGATTACGTATTTTGTGCATTCCCTGCTGTCTGAAGCCATATCCGGCAGCGGATACCGTGTGGCTTTTTCCGGAACAGCCGCCGATGAATTGTTCACGGGATATTACGATCATTTTATTTTGCACCTTTATGAAATACGAAATCATCCGGATTACGGGAAATACCTGTCGGATTGGCAAAGGAATATTCAGGTATTTGTCCGGAATCCGCTCTTGAGAAATCCGAATCTCTACATGGAAGATCGGAACATGCGTAAGCATGTGTTTGACGAGAGTGAAGAATTTCAGACCTATTTGACGCGGGATTTTTTTGAACCGTTTACGGAGCATCATTTCTGTGATTCGCTTCTTCGTAATAGGATGATGAATGAGTTGTTTCACGAAGCAACGCGGGTGATACTGCATGAAGACGATTTGAATTCAATGAAATATTCCATTGAGAACCGCAGTCCGTACCTGGACTCGCGGCTTTTTGATTTCGCTTATTCTATTCCCGCAGAATATCTCATTGTCGGCGGATTCGGGAAATACATCCTGCGGGAAGCCATGAAAGGGATTCTGAACGATAAAGTCCGTCTGGACAGGCAGAAAAAGGGCTTTAACGCGTCCATCGACTCGATAATCGACTTCAAGGATGAAGATACGCGAAATTACTTGCTGGAAGACAACCCCATTTACGATATCATCAAAAGAGATTGTATAGAGTCTTTGATTGATCGGGATTTCTTTCCAAACAGCCACAGTAAGTTTATGTTCAGCTTTATCAATGCAAAGATGTTTTATGAAATCAACGGATGATGAGGGAGCCGCGTGAAGTATTGTTTAAAATGTGTCCTTCCCGACACGAGACCAGGCTTGATTATTGGAAACGACGGGGTCTGCAATGCGTGCAAAAGTTCGGGTTCAAAATACGATACCATCGATTGGGCTGGACGGGAAAAACAGTTCCGTGAGGTCGTCCGCAATGCTCAAAGAAGAGGAAGCGGCTACGACTGTGTGATACCTGTCAGCGGAGGTAAAGACAGTACGTGGCAGGTCGTCCGCTGCCTCGAATTCGGTATGCATCCTCTGGCCGTTACATGGAAGACGCCGGCAAGGACGGTAGTCGGGCGCAAGAACCTGGAGAATCTGATAAGCCTCGGCGTCGATCATATCGATTACAGCATCAATCCGAACGTGGAAAAGAAGTTCATGCTCAAGGCGCTGGAACGCTTCGGCAGTACGGCCATTCCAATGCACCTTGCGCTCTTCAATATACCGTTGAAGATTGCGGTTAAGTTCGATATTCCCCTTGTCGTTTGGGGTGAAAATTCGGCATTTGAATACGGAACGGATGAAGAAGAGCTGACGGGTTTTAAGCTGGACAGCAACTGGCTTAAGAAATTCGGCGTGTCGCATGGCACCACGGCACACGATTGGATAGATGATCAGCTGTCGGAGAAGGAATTGACTCCGTACTTTGGCCCCGGCGATTCCGAACTTGAAGAAAAAAACGTCCTTGCCGTCTTTTTAGGATATTATTTTCCGTGGGACCCTGAAGTGACGTATCGTGTCGCGAAGGAGCATGGTTTTAAGAGCAGTCTGGAGGGTCCCAAAACAGGATACTATGACTATGCGGATATAGATGACGATTTCATTTCCATCCATCATTATCTGAAGTGGTATAAATTCGGGTTTACGAGGCTTTTTGATAACCTGTCTCTGGAAATCAGAAACGGGCGGTTAAGCCGGGACGATGCAATCGATATCATTCGCCGGAAGGGCGATCAGACACCATACGGCGACATCGAGAAATTCTGTATTTTTGCGGGCATAACAACGGAGAAATTCTTCCGGACAATCGAGAAATTCAGGAACACAACCATCTGGAAATATGTCGACGGCGTATGGAAGATGCCGGATTTTCTCATAGAAGACTGGACGTGGCAATGAAGTTCAAACAAAATATTCCTCCGCGAAAGTTCGAAGCGGGTTTCGACGTGAAGATCGAGATCAGCGACTGCGGCGAGATTCAACTCGAACCCGACGAGCAAGTGACGTTCGTAACTTCCGCAGGAAGGGAATACGACGTGGTCAGAAAGTCGTGGGGATATTACGCGACGCCGTCTTTAAACGGGAGGCTCCAGAGTTTCGGCTTGAAAGCGGTTCTGGTAAAGAACAGGATCGACCGCTTCTTCATTCTTCTCGTCGAGGAAGGCAAGGAAGACCTCTTCCTCGATTATGCCGGCAAGGAACCGCTGGAGATCATATGCTGGCTGGACAATGAGGAACACCTTCGAGAACTGGAAACGAAAATCAAAGAATACGGTATACAGACCGAGGCGCCATGAGCTGTCCCATCTGCAGCAGCGAGAACATGTCGGTCGTTTTCGAATATGACACTCCGCCCGACGGCGAAATAAGATTCGATTTCGGCAGCAGGCAAGACTATTTTCGCCGGATGCTTCAATGCAATATCTGCGGTCACTTCTTTTCGGACTTCAAAATGGATACGAAGGCCCTTTATTCAGGAAATTACGTTAACGCAAATTACAGCGATAGTTCCGGAATCAAACGAACTTTCGACCGCATCGTTTCTCTCGATCCATCGCGTTCCGATAATCACGGCCGCGTGAAGGCCGTCAGCGAATTTGCCGATGCTTTATGGAATGGAGGAAAATCAGAAAAGCATATCCTGGATGTAGGTTCGGGGTTGGGTATTTTTCCCCATGGAATAAAACATGCGGGCTGGAATTGTACGGCGATTGATCCGGACAAGTCGGCGGTAGAGCATATCGTTGCCAATGTCGGTGTAAGGGCGATTCAGTGCGATTTCATGACGGCAGAACTTTCGGAGTGTTATGATGCCATTTCCTTCAACAAGGTCCTTGAGCATGTCGATGACCCGATCAGCATGCTGAATCACTCGAAGAAATATCTCGCCCCTCGGGGCTTCGTCTATGTCGAAGTGCCGGATGGCGAAATGGCTGCGCGGGAGGGAAAAGGCCGGGAAGAATTTTTCATTGATCACATCCATGTGTTCAGTTTTGCTTCAACGGTGCTCATGGCGAAGAAGGCCGGTTTCACTCCTTTGACGGTCGTGAGACTTCAGGAACCCAGCACGAAATATACGATCAGGGCATTTTTAGTTTAAACCTCGATGGCCGGAAAGACCATAAACAAAAAGGGCTGGGCCAAATACTCCACCTGGGAGAACAGCCGGAGCCTTCGGGAACTCTATGCGAGACGCTGCCGTCTTGAGGCCGAGGAGATGACGTGTCATCAGCAGGCCCTGGAGCTTCTGATGCCTCATATGGAAAAGGGCGATACCCTCCTTGATGTCGGATGCGGCGGCGGCTATTTTTACCATTCGCTGCGAAAGAGAAACATTTTGGCAGCTTATTTCGGGATAGACGCAGCGGCATCACTCATCAAGATCGGTAAAAAGGTGATGCCTTCGTACGGGCTTCCGGCGGAGAATCTCCAGTTGATGAGAATAGAGGATCTGAATGAGTCGTTCGATCACATCGTCTGCATCAATGTTCTGACTTACCTGGACAACTACCCGCGTTATCTTGAACGGATGTTGAAATGTGCAAGAAAGACGGTCGTTCTTCGCGAGTCGATTAAGGAGATTCCGGAATATTTATACGTCGTGGATAAATACCTCGATGGCGACGTGGAACTGAAGGTTCATATAAACGCCTACCCGAGGATGGAATTAAAAACCTTCATAGAGTCCTACTGTTTTTCCGTGGAATTTGCCGAGGACCGCTTTTCAGGCGGAAAACCGCAAATGGTGATCGATTACCCTCACTATTGGGAATTTTTGATTGCAAGAAAGAACACAGGTTGAGACATGTCGAGAATATACGGTTACGTGAGTGAAGAAGGGCCCGAGCGCAATTCACGAGCGCTCCAACTCATGATGCAAAGGGTCCGTCAGCAACCCGCCGAAAAACGACAAACGATGGCGTCTAAATGCGCCTCCTTCGGCTGGTCCGGATTGGAGATGGGATGCCGACCGCTGGACTCAGACGGCGTGATCATCGCCATGGACGGCTATATATACAACGCGCGTGAATTTGATGAATATGGGACGGAACCGGATGTCGCTCTGTTCTATGAGCTTTACAGGAAGCATGGATTTCGAAATGCCGCGGAACGGATCAACGGGGATTTTGCCATTGCCTTGTATGATGCAGACACAGGGCTCCTGTGGCTGGCGCGGGATCGGCTTGGCATCAAGCCACTGTATTACTTACAAAAAAACGGTTGCTTGGCTTTCTCCTCCCGACTCACGTCGTTTCTGGGGCTGCCTGGCGTCAATTGTGCTGCAAACCGAAAATATGTCGCACTTTTCGCCGGGTCGCACTATCGATATTTCGATAACGATCAGGAAGGTACACCTTTCGAAGAAATCAGGCAGCTGCCGGCCGGTAGAATTCTGAAATGGGATGGAACACGCATCGAAACGGAACGCTACTGGATATTGCATGAAGTACCCGATTTTGCCGGGACGGAAAAGGATCTTGCGGAACAGTATCGCTCCCTGCTTTTCGATGCCGTAAAGATAAGGTACGCCAAGGCCCATAAGCCTGCCTTCACTTTATCCGGAGGCATGGACTCTTCTTCGATACTTGCCGCCTCATCACGGATAAACGGCAGGAAACAGATGGCGTTATCGACTACGTACGAAGACAAGACCTACGATGAGTCGGAGGATATCCGGACAATCCTGGAGTCATACGTCGAGCGATGGTACTCCATCGAAATCGGTATCCCGGACCTTCGGGATGTGGTCCCGAAAATGATAGCCGCAAACGACGAACCCGTTGCAACGGCCACATGGCTTTCCCACTTCCTGTTATGCGGGAAGGCAGCGGAGGAGGGATTCGGATCGTTGTTCGGCGGTCTCGGCGGAGATGAATTGAACGCCGGCGAGTATGAATACTTCTTCTACCATTTTGCCGACCTGAAAACGCGGGGCGAGGAAGAGCAGCTGTCGAGGGAAATCGGCAAATGGGTGGAGTATCATGATCATCCGATATTCAGAAAAAACGAATCCGTCGTCAATGATTACCTTTCCAGATGTACGGACCTGTCTCTTCCTGGTACATGCAAGCCGGAACGCAACCGGATGAATAAATATGTCCATACGGTCAACAGGGATTATTATCCGCTCGAAAAATTTGAGCCGGTGATGGAACATCCCTTTAAAAGTTTTCTGAAGAACAGGACGTTCCAGGATATAACCCGGGAAACAATGCCGTGCTGCCTGAGGGCGGAGGACAGGCAGGCCGAGGCTGCCGGGCTTTCCCATTTTGAACCCTTTCTGGATTACCGCCTCGTCGAGTTTATGTTTCGCATCCCCGGAGCGCTAAAGATCAGGGACGGGGTCACCAAGATACTTTTAAGGGAGGCGATGAAGGACATTCTGCCGGAAACCACGCGATGCAGGATAAAAAAGACCGGATGGAACGCTCCGGCTCACGTTTGGTTCTCAAACGGAGGTCAGGAACTCCTGATGGATATGATCCATACGAAACGCTTCCAGGAGAGAGGCGTTTATAATATATCCGCAGTTATGAATATCGTCAGGGAGCACCAGAGAATCGTTGAAAACCGGGAGACGAAGGAAAACCACATGATGTTTCTCTGGCAGTTGCTGAATCTTGAATATTGGTTCCAGTTCATCGAAAACAGCCGAGGATAACAAATGTCACAATTGGCCATTCTGGGCGGCGAGCCGGTCCTGAAGCAAGAACTGCCCAAGTACAATTCGATAGGAGATAAGGAACTCAACGCCGTTGCTTCTGTTATTCGATCCGGGACGCTCTCGGGCTTCTATGGCAGCCCGGGTGACCAGTATCTCGGGGGACCCGTAGTTAAAGAGTTTGAAAGGATGTGGAGCGAACGTTTCAAAATCAGGCATACGATATCCGTAAACTCGGCGACATCCGGATTGTTCGCCGCCATGGGTGCCGTGGATTTAAAGCCGGGCGACGAAGTGATCGTTCCTCCTTTGACCATGTCGGCGACGGTCGTTGCCCCGGTCGTTTACGGCGGGATCCCGGTCTTTGCCGATATCGAGCCGGATACGTTCTGTCTTGATCCGGAGTGTGTAGAAGGCCTGATTTCGCCTCGCACACGCGCCATCATCGCCGTCAATCTCTTCGGACACCCGGCGCAGCTCGAAAGGCTGAGATCGATGGCGGATCGGCACGGGATATATCTCATCGAGGACAACGCGCAGGGACCTCTTGCCGGAGAAAAAGGCCGGTATGCGGGGACGATCGGTCATATCGGCGTGTTCAGCCTGAACTACCACAAGCATATCCATACGGGCGAGGGTGGGATGTGCGTGACCGATGACGACGATCTGGCTCTTCGTCTGAGGATGATAAGGAATCACGGTGAAAACGTCGTCGGTCCGATGGAAGTCGAGAATATCAGCGGCATCATCGGTTTCAATTACCGCTTAACTGAAATGAGTGCCGCCATTGGTATTGAACAACTCAAGGAAATAGACCGGCATGTGGAGGCGAGAACGACAGTCGCCGAAAGACTGTCGCAGGGTGTTCGGGGTCTTGCGGGTCTAACGCCTCCGGTAGTGAGGTCGGATTGCAGGCATGTTTATTATGTCTGGGGCATGAAAGTCGACGGCGATGCGCTGGGTGTTTCGCGCCGGCAGTTCAGCCGTGCCCTGGAGGCGGAGGGCTTTCCGCACTCGACGGGATATGTGCGACCGCTGTATATGCTGCCCATGTTTCAAAAGAAAATAGCCCTGGGGTCGTATCCTTTCAACCTCTCTACGATCGATTATAAAGAGGGTGCATGTCCGGTGGCCGAACGCATGCACTCAGAGGAGCTGCTTGTTTACGAACCATGCATGTATGATATTTCGCCTGAGGTCTTGGAATTGATGGTTGAGGCCATCAGAAAAGTCCATCGTCACAGATTGGAACTCAATTCACTGGAGTAGGAGGTCAATATGCCAAAGATTGTAGCCAGTATCGAAGCGCGCATGGGATCTTCAAGATTTCCGGGTAAGGTGCTGGCGGATATCAACGGCGAACCCGCTTTGACAAGACTGGCGAGAAGGCTGAAACACTGCAAACTGCTGGATGGGATCGTATTGGCCACGTCAGTCGCATCGGCCGATGATGCCCTGGAAGCCTGGGCCAAAAAAGAGAAAGTGCCCTTTTATCGCGGCAGCGAGGAAGATGTCCTGCTGCGGGTTGTGGAGGCGCACCGTACGATGGGGTCGGATATCATTGTCGAGGTTACGGGGGACTGTACCCTGATCGACCCCGGTTTGATCGATATGGGAGTGAAAACGTTTCTTGAAAACGACTGCGACGTCGTTGCCAACGTGAGCAAATTGTCGTTTCCGATGGGTGAAGACATTCAAGTGTTTTCTTTCGGCGAGCTTGAAAAAATAGACAAGGATGTCAAGGACCCGGCCGTCCGAGAGCATGTCTCTTTGTATTTCTATGAACATCCCGAGAAGTACCGCATCATTCATCTTTTTGCGCCGGAAAGATGGCATGGCCCGGATTACCGTTTTCAACTGGATTATCCGGAGGATCACCGGTTCATCACCGAGATCTATCGGCGCCTTCAACCCAAATTCGGCGATGTTTTCGGTATTGAGGAAATCATGGAATTGCTGAGACAGGACCCGGCGCTGCTCGAAATCAATCGGGATTGCGAAGAAAAACCTACCCGATGAAAATCTCCCCGTTGAAGACCGTCCTTGTCGGTTTTGGCAAGATCGCCGCCGGATACGCCGGCGACGAGATCATGGCGAAGCATTTTCCTTATGCCACCCATGCCCAGGTCTTGCGCGATCATCCCCTGTTCGACTGGGAAGCCGTTATCGATCCCTCCGAAGGTGCGTTGGGGCAGGCCGCGACGGAATGGCAGGTAAATTGCGTAAACGCGAGCATAGATGATTTTGCTGCCGACCACGCGCCCGATGTGGCCATCATTGCGACACCCCCGGATACGCGGCTTCATTTCATAGAAAAATTGCCCTCCTTGAAGGCTGTCCTTGCCGAGAAGCCCCTGGGCTTAAGTCTCCATGACGCCCGCAAATTCGTCGAGATCTGCAGGCGCAGAAATATCCTGCTCCAAGTCAATTTCGTGCGAAGAGCGGATGAGCGGTTGAGAGCGCTGGCGTCAGTGGGGATGCATGACATTATCGGCAATCCCCAGGCGGTCTTCGGCTTGTATGGGAACGGTCTGCTCAATAACGGCTCCCATATGGTCGATCTTGTCAGGATGCTCTTCGGCGAGATCGATTCGGTCAGGGCGCTGGGAAATATCCAGCCTTTCGGGGCGAATGATTTCCATGTGCCTTTTGCTCTCAGGATGCGAAGCGGCCTCCTTGTTACCATGAACACGGTGTCATTTGCTTTTTACAGAGAGAACGGCCTCGATATCTGGGGAGATATGGGAAGACTTTCAATCCTGCAGGAAGGCCTGGGCATCTATCGTTATCCCCTGTCCGGCAACAGGGCCGTCGGCGGGGAGAAAGAAATAGCGTCCGATCGGTTAGCCGAGATCGAGTCAACGATTGGAAATGCTTTGTATCATATGTATTCAAACCTGGCGGACGCCGTTACCGAAGCAAAACCGCTATGGAGCGACGGGGATTCGGCTTTAAGAACAACGGAAGTACTGCATGCCATATTGGACTCTGCCCGTGACTCACAAAAATCTGTTACAATGCCCTGATCGGGTCATGGCGTACGATACGTGAACATTGACGTACTCATATTCGTTGAAGATCCCGGTGCCGCCAACTATGTGCAGCCGTTCCCCGAGATGCTTTCGGGACGTGGCTTGAAAGTGAAATTATTGTCTCAGGGGATTGCAGGCGATTATCTGGATAGGTTACATGTGGACTCGGAGCGGGTTCCTTTCGGAGAAGATGCCGCAGCAATTTTTAAAAAATACAATCCCAGGGTTTTGTTAGTCGGAACGGCCGAGAATCCGAGAACCATAGGCCTCCAGCTTATAGATTCGGCCAAGAGGGCCGATAGGGTATCCGTCGGCGTTGTGGACGCTGGCATCAATGCGGAGTATCGTTTCCGGGGAACATCGAAGGAGCCGCTCAGATTCGCACCCGACTGGCTGCTGGTTCCCGACCGCTGGACGGCCGATCGATTCACGACGCTTGGATACCAAAAGGAAAGGCTGGTCGTGTGTGGGCATCCTCGCTATGACTATGTCCGGTCCGCATTAAAAGAATGGCAGAGGAAAAATCTCGATGACCTGCGTACGACGCTTTTTCCGGGCTGGTCAAAGGGGCAACCTATATGGCTTTTTGCCTCCGAGATATCGACAGGCTTCGAACCCGGGCAATTTCACCATTCTTCGGAATATACCCTGCAAGGCTCGGGGCGTTATACGGAAAGGACGAAAATCGTCTTGGAGGAATTTCTCGACAGTCTATCGGAGCTTGCCGAACGCCCTTATCTCGTCATGCGACTCCATCCCAAAAACACGGTTGACGAATTCAGCGAGTTTATAAAACACTTTGATTACATAAGCAAAGACGAAGATGCCCTCGAAGTGATCTACGGTTCCGATTTCGTGGTTGGTATGACCTCCATGCTGCTGGTGGAGGCGGTTCTTATGGGGCGGGCTACTCTCTCCATTTTGCCCAGGCCTCTGGAAAAGGAGTGGCTCGCGTCCGCGAGAGACGGCGTTACGCCGTATTTCTTTACCAGGGATGAATTAAAGTTCGCAATCAAAAATAGAAGCGTTCCTTGTCCGCCGGAGGCCGCGAAAGTAGCGGATGCGTTCGTGGAAGGTTCATCGGAAAAATGCCTCACATTTTTGACCGATATTCTTGAGAAACATTATTCATAATGAGAGGGGATGGATGGCCGTATCCGATACGATAGAGAGCGAAAGGCTATATGTGGAGCCGTTTTCCGAAAAATTCCTTACGATGGCCTATGTCAGTTGGCTGAGTGATCCGGAGGTCGTGCGCTACAGCGAGCAGAGATTTCGTCGTCACACCCTCGATTCATGCAGAGAATACTTACAATCGTTCGACGGTACGCCCAACTATTTCTGGGCGATAGTTCGCAAGAGCGACAGGCTGCACTTGGGAAATATAAACGCATATGTCGACGTCATAAACAACACTGCCGATATGGGAATCCTGATCGGCTGTCGTGAAGCATGGCGGAAAGGATACGGCGCGGAGGCATGGAACGCCGTGTGCGGATATCTCTTCCGTTTGGTTGGCGTTCGCAAAGTCACGGCCGGGACGATATCGAACAATGAAGCCATGCTGGGAATTATGAGAAGTACCGGCATGGTCGAGGATGGAAGGAGAGTCCGGCATATGCTGTTTGAAGGTTTAGAGGTTGACATGGTTCATGCTGCTTTGTTCAGGGAAGATATAGTATGACAATAAAGTAAATGGCTGGGGCGAGATGAAACAAAAAACATATATGAAGAAGAACAGAAAACCTTTATTCGATAAACACATGCGTTATTGCGTACGCTGCTGTATTCCCGAGACGGAAGAGGGAACAACTTTCGATGAATTGGGAATCTGTCAGGCCTGCCGATCATCGGAAGAAAAAATGCACATCAACTGGCAGGAAAGGCAGCAGCAGTTGAAGGTGATCCTGGACAGCGCGAAAGCGAAGGTCAAGGAAGACGGAAATTATGATTGCATTGTTCCTATCAGCGGAGGGAAGGACAGCATCTTCCAGCTATATATCCTGTGTCACATTCATCATATGAAGCCCCTCGCGGTTACATTTAATCATAATTGGTACAGTGAAACGGGTTGGTACAACCTTGTAAATTCGCTCGAGACGTTCAATGTCGACCACATCATGTTTACGCCGAACAGAGACCTCGTAAATCGATTGGCCAAAAGATCATTAGGTCTCCTGGGAGATACCTGCTGGCATTGTCACGCCGGAGTGGGGGCTTTCCCGCTGCACATCGCCACGAAATTTAAAATACCCCTTGTCGTTTACGGTGAGCCGCCGGCGGAGGGGCATGGCATGAGTTCCTATTCGAATCCTATGGTTGTCAGGAGAGAGTATTTTTACGATGTGTCCGCTAAGTTCTATCCTAACGACATGGTGTGCGATTACATAACAAGGAAGGACGTTTATCCATTTGAATTGCCGTCCCAGGAAGAATTCGACGAAGCGGGGGTTCAGTTCATCCATATCGGCAATTATTACTTTTGGGACGATGAAAGACAGACGGAATTTGTGCGGGACCATTTTAATTGGAAAGAGACCGAAATCGAGCAGACATACAAACACTACAAGAGCGCCGAGTGCATGATGCCGGGAATGCACGATTTCACTTGTTATCTCAAGAGGGGCTATGGGCGGGCCACGTTCCATGCCAATCTGGATGTCAGAAACGGCCTGTTGTCGAGGGATGAAGGTTATGAACTTGTGCGTCGATTCGATCCTGTCCGTCCGGAGGCCCTCGATTACTTTCTCGAGATCACCGGTATGTCGGAAGACGAGTTTTATGAAACGATGAAGAAGCTGCGAAGAAAGGAACTCAAAGAAGCCGATCTTCCGGTGTTTCCAAAGAAGAGACGCAACAAGGAACGCATACGTCCGTTTGCTCAACAGATTATTGAGAAGCACAGGGGGATCAACCCAATCTCCTCCTCTGCATCCGCTGATTTAAAAGCAGAGAAGCTGAGGAAAACGGCTATCGAGAAACCCCGTTCGTTTCACGATCTCAGTATAAGCGGGCTCTTATCATTCGTTGCATTGCGGCATATAAGTCCTGTGGAAATCGCCCGCTGGTGCGTTGAGGCGGTTGAGCGCTACGAAGAAAGATACCAGGCGTGGCAGATATTTGATCCCGTAAAGCTCATGGAACAGGCGGAGGAATCGGAACGAAGGCTTAAGGAAGGAAATGCGTGCAGACCTTTGGAAGGTATTCCCGTCGGCGTTAAGGACATATTCAACACGACCGATTATCCTACGGAGATGGGAAGTCCTCTCTGGAAAGGCTTCATTCCCGGTAACGATGCCCGCGTCGTTTTTAATTTGAGGGATTTGGGGATGGTGGTCCCGGGCAAGACGGTGACGGCGGAATTTGCAGTACATACGTTGGGGAAGACCAACAACCCCCATGATGTTTCAAGAACACCCGGAACATCATCAAGCGGTTCAGCCGTGGCGGTAGCCACCGGTATGGTCCCTGTGGCGCTCGCGACGCAAACGGCGGGATCGATTGTCCGTCCGGCCAGTTTTTGCGGCATTTACGGCTGTAAGCCGTCATTCGGCTTGATACCCAGGACGGGCATTTTGAAGACGACGGACAGTCTCGATACGGTGGGATATTTCGTCCTTCATTATGAAGATATGGAGCCGATGTTCGAGTTGCTCCGCGTACGCGGGGAGAATTACCCTATTTCAAACAAGGCCATGAATGAAGGCAAAAGACAAGGCAGACCCCACAATCGTCCTTGGCGTGTTGCATTTACCAGAACGCATACCTGGGAATATGCGGAAGATTATGCAAAGGATGCCTTGAGTCGGTGGATGAAGAAACTGGATAAGACGGGGGCAGTCGAGATCATCGAAATAGACCCTCCCTATATTATGCAAAGAGCGCACGAAATACACGGCATCATTTACGACAAAATGTTGTCGAATTATTTCAAAGATGAGTTCAACAGGCGCGAACTCGTTTCGCCGATCATGAATGAATTAATCCAGCACGGCTTGAGTATCGATCCGGAGACATTCAAATCGGCCTTGAAGACGCAGGAGAAGATGGTTTCAGAGATGGAAAAGTTCATGAAAGGCGTTGACATCATGATCACGTTGAGTACCGCCGGTGATGCACCCAAGAGAGAAATCAGGGAAACGCCTGACCCTGCGCTTATGTGGACAATGACCTATCTTCCGGTTATAAGTGCTCCTGTTTTTGTGTCGCCTCGGAAAATGCCGTTCGGTTTGCAGCTTGCAGCACGCAGATATAACGACGGATTGCTGTTCCGGTTCAGCGATTTTCTTAGAATGCATGACCTGCTCCCGCCCGGCCCCAATCCTGTATTTCCCCATATTGATTCGATATGAATTTATACCTTATCGAAAATGATGCCAGCATCGACCGGATGATTTCGGCGGGATCATTTGATGCGGCGAATGATCTTGTCGTCTGCTTCAATTATCTGCCTTTCGATAAACTGGTCAGCAAAGCAGGAGGACATAGAGTCCATTTTATTGAAGAGTATCTGTCGGATGATGATTATAAAAACCTCCACGAAGTAACCGATGAGTTTGCGCGGCAGTGGTATATGATTGACGGAAAGGATTTGACGCTTATTGAAAATGTATCCTTTGGAGATATAACCCAGATTCTGTTTTCGAGGACCTATCTGCAAAGTATTTTGGTGAAATATGGCGAAGTTGTCAGAAAAATCATTGAGCAATATCCAAATGTCGAAAGCGTATATTACGATCTTTCAAATGCAAGCAACTCATTTTTCTACTACGAGGACGACAAGGGTCAATATTTCGATAAAGAAGGTCTCATAAGGGATGTTCTGAGGCAATTGGGGGAGATTCCGAACTATTATATAAAGCCGGAAAAGATGATCCCGCCGGTGTTTACGGGTTTGATAAACGGTCAAGCAGGAGTGGGCGGCATAAAAAATATCATCAAATCGATTATCCTGGAGTGTTTCCAAAAGGTTCATCATATATTGCGGAGCAATGAAAAGAAGGTCTATTTATTCTGCTATTTCAACATCGATAGTCTGTTGGAGCACACGCAGAACGGTTACATATTTTCTGCGGCAGCCTGGAAGAGTTTGTCCGCACTGGTCAAGATACTTGATTTCGATCGCGTTCGTTATGATTTCGATAGGCGGGAAGAGGAATACCTGGAAACGCTTCGAAAGAACTTCATTCTTTCCAGGCCGCCGAATTATGAAACGCGCTTCACGTATAATCACATCGATTACTCTCGTTTTTATCTTAACGTCATTCAGAGGATCGTATCCGTGCATATCCCGGAACTTCTCAAGTATTATCGTCGAGTCCAAAAGGGGATAGGCGACTTCAACATCGAGAAAACGGTTCTGGTGGATGTGATGACGGAAAGGGGGAAAACCGTTGTTGAGGCTTGCAGGAATTCGGGATGCAGGAGCGTGTTTGTCGACCACGGGATCATGGGGTACCGCTTCGCTCAGAAGGCCTCCAGGGGATCCAATCCGGATTTAATCATAAAACCCGATGTGTTTGATACGCAATCGGATAATTATCCTTATATGATAAAGGCGAAGTCGGTACAACTGGGCAATCCGAGTACAGACCACTACACGGAGAAAAAGCGTAAAAACATCACGTCGATAAAGAAAATCTTGATGCACACCTATTCGGACAATTTTTATGCGAGGCTGGACCGATTCCAGTATCAGGAGCTCTATTTCAAGGAATTAATAATGTCGATACCGCGGCTGCTTGATATGGGTATGAATATCCTTTATCGTACGCACCATGAGAACATGGCCTACCATCAATACATGTTCGAGCGTTACGATGTCGACATTGCGGCAGTGCAAATGAGTGACTTTGCCATTCCGTTTTGTGAATTGATATACGATGTCGATCTGCTGATATGCAATATTTCGAATACCTTTTATGAAGCATTGGCCGCCGGAGTGCCGGTCATATTCTTGGAACCGCATTTCAATTCCGATACATTTTATCCACCATTGAATGGAACTAATTGGGAACATGTGATAAGAGCATCCTCTTCGCAAGAACTGATTGATATTGTAAAAAGAAACAGAGAGAACCCTTCTGAATTGAATCATTTCATGCATGCCTTCCACGATAATCATTCATCAAAATACATGCATATATTGGACGGATCGGCGGGCAAGAGAATAGTCGCATACTTGAACCGAATCTAGACGTTTTCATGAGCATTTAGTAGAGTGGATATTAAAAACTTCACTTTTCACATAAAGAATTTTGCCTGGCTGACTGCATCTCAGGTAATGATTAAGATTGTATCACTGTTTCTGTTACCGGTCATTACGTACTATCTTTCCCCTAAAGACTTCGGGATTATCGCGATCTTTACCGTCGTCCAGGCGCTGCTGAGCGGCACTTTCGGAATGGGACTGCATTCTTTCGCCGGCCGGATGATTTTTAAGTATGAAAGAACAGATCCGAAAGAGTGTAAAGAGCGACTCGGTGCTTTGCTGGCGTACACAATAATGTTTTCTTTGGTAGGGTCCATCATCGCGTCGATATTCATGGAAGAAATTGCGGATTTGGTAATAGGAACGATTGATCCGCCGAGACACATTTTCTATTATATTCCCATAGCGACAGGCTTTCTAATGAGTGTTCAAGGATACGCAACGGGTACTCTGTTGAACTTGCAGCTCAATAAAAAATACTTTTTTATCGATATGGCAAATTTTATTCTATTTATGCCGGCCCAAATAGTCGGATTGACAATTTTTAGATTTAGCGTTTGGGATATCCTGGTTCTCCAGCTAATGGTTCAAGTATTCGTTACGATATATGCTCTGTGGAGTTTAAGGGAATGGCTGTCCTTCCGGCTGGAGAAAATGAAAATATTCAAGGAAGCGATGGTATATTCGTTGCCGCTTGTGCCGCTGAATTTTGCTGGGTGGATTCAGGATCGAATAGATAAGATATTTCTTAACAATATTCATTCCATAAGCTCAGTTGGCATCTACACGGCTGGGACAAATCTGGCGAATCAGTATTCATTTTTTTCTAGGCCTATAGCAATCACGATGAAAACGGAGATAAGCAAGAGATTGGACTCAAATCACGAAAGAATACAGAAGGATATTCAGGAATCTTTTGCTTTGTTCTTTCAGATATCCATATTATTATACTTTCTGATTTCTTTATTCAGTAAAGAAATTGTTTCGATTCTAATGAACCAGAGGTTTCATGAGTGTTATAAGATAGTACCCATATTCACTCTAAGTATTGTTTTCGCGGAGCTGACGGGTTTTTTTCAGCTGAAATTTGTTTATAAAAATCAAACGGTGTGGTTTCCTTTGTCTTTTATTTTGGCGGCATTTCTCAATGGTTATATGAATTATATACTTATACCAAAATACAATATGTATGGTGCTGCATATGCAAAGGTGTGCTCTGAGCTCGTTATTCTGTTTACTACATATTATATGTCACAAAAACTACATAAAACAGAATATGCCATTATGGCTAATGCTGTTCCACTTGTAGCGGTTATTATAGCTATATTTATACTTCAAAAGATCCAAGTGCATATGACATTAATGATAATGATTAAAATTAGCTTGATTATGATATATATAGTATTATTAGATACAATTTTTAAAAAGAAGAATATGCGGTACTGGCAAATCAGGTGTACAATTATTAATGGTATCAGGCGCGAGGCTATTTAAATTTTATGAAATTGATGAAAAGGTGACTGCATGAGACCTTCGAACAACAGTATATTTTGCAAGAATCGGTTTTGGGACCGATTTCTCAAACCGATTTCTCAAGAGGAGATTTCAAAAAGTTAAGCTATTGGAGAAATTGAAATTGCATGTTGGCGAAGGAAAAGTTATAGGATAACAGCGGAGGTAATATTAGCTGTTCCTTATTTAATAAAAAATAAATTTTAAAGAAAGAATAAAATGAAAGATTTAAAAGAAAAAATGAGTAGCGGAAAACCCGCCGTCGGTTCCTGGATAACTTTGGCCCATCCGGCGATAGCGGAAATAATGGCTAGGGCCGGTTTTGACTGGCTGGCTGTTGACCTTGAACACAGCGTAATAACAATACGCGAAGCCGAAGAATTGATCCGTATAATTGATCTTTGTGATGTTACGCCACTCGTTCGCCTTTCAAAAAATGATCCTGTGCAGATAAAAAGAGTCATGGATGCAGGTGCTCACGGCGTTATCGTGCCCATGGTGAATTCCGTTGCAGAAGCAGAGCAGGCTGTTGCTTCCGTTCGTTATCCTCCGCAGGGAAAAAGAGGTGTAGGATTGGCGCGGGCGCAGGGTTATGGCGCAGCTTTTGGTTCATATAAGGCATGGTTGCAAAGTAAAGTAATCGTAATTGTACAGATTGAGCATATTCAGGCTGTACAAAATCTGTCTGCGATTCTGGCTGTTGACGGTGTAGACGGCTTTATTGTAGGACCTTACGATTTATCGGGATCATTGGGTATACCGGGAGATTTTGAACATCCAGATATGAAGAAAGCGATGGGCATAATAAGACGCGACGGAGTTGCTTCCGGAAAGGTACCTGGCATTCATGTTATTGAACCGGATGTAGTTGAGCTTCAAGAGAGAATTAAAGATAATTACAGATTTATAGCATACAGTCTTGATATCAGGATGCTTGAATGTGCTTGCCGCGAAGGATTAAATTCACTAAAGGGAAGCAATTGAATTATTTTGTAGTTATCGGTGCGGAGATTGTTTAATCAAAATTTATTGGAAAGTTTTACTGGTTGATTGAATGGGAAGTCTGGTAAAAATCGAGGTATTGATTTTTTATGGAATGATTTATTAAGATCGTTCCTGTTATTCCTGCTGATAGTGTGAGGTTTATGAAAGTATTTCTAATTTATCCGATTGACCGTGAATTTATGCCGCCATCTATGCCGCCATTAGGTCTGGCATATATTGCGGCTAGTTTGTCTGCTGCTGGGCATAAAGTAAGGATATTTGACTTGAATTTAAACAGGGATAACGGCAAAGCGCAGCTACTTGATGCCATCAAGAAAGAAAAGAATCTTGGGATGATTGGGGTATCCAGTATAATTACGCAATATCGAAAAGTTAAAGACTTGGGACGGATTTTAAAGGCTGTGGCACCGAAAGTTCCTTTGGTTATGGGAGGTCCGGGACCGACTTCTATGCCAGAGATGTATTTACAGCATTGTTCCGCAGACATTGTGACTGTGGGGGAAGGTGAGGAGACGGTTAAGGAATTGGTGCAAAGAATCGACGATAATGATTCGCTAGAATTTTGCGAAGGCATTGTTTTTAACAAGGGTAATGGTTTAATCATGCATACGGCGCCACGAACTCCTATTGCGGATATCAATGTGATTCCATTGCCTGCCTGGCATCTGATTGATCAAATGCCAGTTTATACAAAGAATTTCTTGTTCCGTTGCGGTCGCAAGAACGGAATGAGCATCTTTTCTACACGCGGATGCCCCGGCAAATGCATATATTGCATGTGTAATTTCGGACGGCGTTTAAGAATGCGGTCTGCTGAAAATATAGCGTGTGAAATCGAATATCTCATAAATACTTATAGTATAGAGCACATTCATTTTCTAGATGATACATTTGTTACATCCACTTCCCGCACAGAAGAGATTTGCGACATGTTTGAGAAACGGTTTCCACGCATTACTTGGTCGGCTAATGTACGTGCCGATTTTGTGCGCAAAGAAGTGTTGCAGCGCATGGGACATGCAGGATGTATTTTCTTGGCTTACGGAATAGAAAGTGCTAGCCCTGAAGTCCTCGAATATATGGATAAACGCGTTACGCCAGAGCAAGCGCGTAAGGCAATCCGCTGGACACGAGAAGCCGGCATTGAGGTGAGAGCTTATTTCATGATCGGGATGCCCTGTGAGACGCCACAGACTCTTCAGGAAACTGTAGAGTTTTGCAAGGAAAATATGGTGGGTGGCGAATTCTTTTTTGTGACGCCAATTCCAGGAACCACCCTTTATGATTATGCTCGACAAAAGGGACTGATTAAAAACGAGGATGTTTATCTGGAACTTGTAGGTGAAGTCAGGGACTTTTTAGTTAATTTAACGGATATGTCTAATGAGGAATTATTCACATTAAAGGAAAAAGCTGAAAACGAGATCCAGGATCATTTAAGAGCAAATGGCTTTCCTGTTCCGACTTCAGTCCGCAAGGACCCACGGGTGACCGCAGCAAACTTACCTGTATTTTAGTATCGTGATACAAAAATTATCCTTAAGCAAGATTGCAGGTATATAATATTTTCATTAAAGGCATTCTTAACATCAGAATGAAGTATCTTCTTATAGTGATTTAATGAATCTTATATAATAAATTAAAGATCAAATGAATCCGGTCATGTATGGAACACTGTAAACAATGCGGCACATGCTAAAATCCGTTTTATATAATAGACTTAGAACTTCTTGTGCATGAGAAGTACAGCGTTAAGTTGTAAATAATAAAATTAGAAAAATGAAAGGAGGCATATGAATATCGTAGCCATTATTCCTGCTCGGATGGCCTCTTCGCGCTTTCCGGGAAAGCCTATGGCGCTCATTCATGGGATGCCCATGATCGGGCATGTATATTTTAGGACACGTTTGTGTAAGCTGTTGACAGAAACATATATAGCAACCTGTGATCGGGAGATATATGACTATATTGAGAGCGTTGGAGGAAAAGCCATTATAACTGCCGATACGCATGAGCGCTGTACGGATCGAACTTCCGAGGCCATGCTCAAGATTGAGGCAGATATCGGAGGCAAAGTGGATATAGTAGTGATGGTTCAAGGCGATGAACCTATGGTCACACCGGAAATGATAGAACAGTCTATTACGCCGATGCTCAAAGATTCTTCCATCAACGTCGTTAACTTGATGGCATCGATTAAGTCACCGGCGGAGTTTGAAGATCCTAACGAAGTTAAGGTGGTAGTCGGAATGAACGGTACCGCACTCTATTTTTCACGTGAGCCTATTCCGTCCAGGAAAAAAGGGGTTCCGGATGTCCCGATGCTTAAACAGGTTTGCATTATTCCTTTTCGGAGGGATTACCTGCTGAAATTCAATTCGATGCCTCCAACGCCTTTAGAGAAAATTGAATCTGTTGATATGATGAGAATCATTGAGCATGGAGAACATGTACATATGGTAATGACGGATGCGGAATCGTTAAGCGTTGATAACCAAGCTGATTTGGAAAAAGTAGAACAGCTGATGGCAGGAGATAAGTTAAGGAACTTATATCTGAAGCAGAACTGCTGATAGTATTATAACAAAAACGCAATGCTGCGATTGATGATCAAAGCTGATAGCTGGTGGTTAAGGCCGCTGTTTATCAAAAGGCAAACCGCTCCCTTGAAAGTTGCAGCACATGAGAATGTGAGGTTGTTTTTCATTTTCTTGAAGCCGCGATTTCTTCCGGTGAGATAAATATGAAGAAAATATGCCACATAAATCAATATGATATGTTCATTAGGACAAGTCATGAAACATCAGATTCGTGAAGTGAGAATGAATAAATGATGAGTTGTGCAAAGATCTCATCTCATGTCAGAGACCGCGGGCTTCGTGACAGGCGAGATAATTACAGTTGCTGGCAGTGATTAGACTTTTGTGGTAAATTTAATTGGTTATGCGATCCATTAAAAAGGCTATTGCAGGGAGAATCCATAATATCCTAATCCATTCGCTTGTGCAGAGTACTGAAGAGCGAGGCGAGACCAGCCTGAAAAACAGGTTAACATCAATCGTACCAGACATATCTGAGCAGTACACAACATTTCGCATAGACAGTAAAGACAATTATATAAATACCAAGGTTCGCGCCCAGCACACATTTCAAACAAGTCTGACCTTGAAGGCAATAGAATTGCTCATTAACAAGACATGCGAACGAAAGATAAAGATTGTCGATATAGGCGACTCATCCGGCACGCATTTGCGATATTTGGAAGGTCTGAAAGAAAATTACAGCATAGAGCTAAAATCGATGTCCGTTAATCTCGACCCGGAGGCAGTCAGGAAGATCAAGGCTCAGGGGCTTGATGCCATGCAATGCCGTGCGGAAGAGCTGCATCTGGTAAACGGAGGCGTATCGGCAGATGTATTCCTCTCTTTTCAAATGCTGGAGCATCTTTTTGATCCCGTAAGCTTTCTGCATTCAATGGCCGTGCACGCTGCCTGTTCCTATTTCGTTATTACCGTTCCTTATTTAAGGACGAGTAGGGTTGGTCTCCATCATCTCAGAAACAACTTGCAGCAGGAGGTATGGGCGGAAAATACCCATATTTTTGAACTCTGTCCTGGAGATTGGGACCTGATTTTTCGCTTCTCCGGCTGGGAGGTTGCCGCCCGTGATCTTTACAAACAATACCCTTCGTCGGGTCTCCTCTCCTGGACAAAATACCTATGGCGGAGACTTGACTTTGAAGGATTTTACGGTGTTATTTTGAAAAAGAGTAGCGACGATTCAAAATATTACAGGAGCTGGTAACTGAAAATTATCTCATGCCTAATATACTGATAACAACATCGTCATTCGGATTAGAAATACCAGAAATGCTTGATTCTCTCCGCGATGTCGGATGTAATCCTATATTGAATCATCATAAGAGAGCGCTCCGGGAAGAGGAACTCATGGAGCTTCTATTGCAGTATCGGCCTATCGGAATGTTGGCAGGTACTGAATCAATTACCCGGGGCACGATCGAAAAGGCATGTGGATTTCTGAAGGTTATTTCCAGGGTTGGTGTTGGCTGGGACAATGTTGATAGAGATGCGGCGGGATCCTTCGGCATTCGTGTTTACAGAACAACTGGGGTACTGACGCAGTCGGTTGCCGAACTTACCTTGGGACTGATCCTGTCCGCCCTGCGGAAAATAAGCCTGCATGACAGGCTTATTCGTGAGAATAAATGGGAAAAACATATGGGGTCACTTCTGGAGGGAAAAACTGTCGGGATTATCGGATTCGGCGAGATAGGACAGCGGGTCGGATCACTGGTTCGGGCATTCTTCGCAAATGTTATATATTATGACCCTCAACAGATGACTGAATCTGAAGATGCAAGGCCCGTATCATTGGTCGAGCTTCTCGGAAAGTCGGATATTGTCTCTCTGCATGCGAGCGGCAAGAACGTGATTCTCGGTAGAGTAGAATTGAGGGCCTGCCGGAAGGGTGTTCTGTTGGTGAATACGGCTCGAGGAAGTCTAATAGATGAACAGGCCCTGCGGGAGTGCCTGTCAGACGGGCAGATCGGTTTTGCTTGTCTTGATGTATTTAATGAGGAACCATATTATGGTTGTCTTATGGATTCTGAGCGGGTTTTGCTGACTCCTCACATTGGATCCTATGCCCGCGAGGCAAGAATAAAAATGGAAAGAGATGCAATTGCGAATCTGTTTATCGGATTAAAGGAGTCGGGTTTGATATGAAGAATAAGGTGGTCGTGATAGGTGGTTCAGGTTTTCTCGGGAGTCATATTGCAGATGCATTGACAGATAACGGTTATGACGTCTGCATATTTGACGTGCGACCCTCGGCTTGGCTGCGTCCCGGGCAGGAGATGGTCATTGGCGATATCATGAATGAGGAGAGTATCAGTAATTGTCTGGCAGATGCTCGCTTCGTATACCATATGGCTGGTATCGCTGATATTGGCATGGCGGTAACCTCTCCCAGGGAAACACTGGAACAGAATATTATAGGCAGTTCCATCGTATTTGACGCTTCTTTGAAGGCGGGTGTTGAGCGTCTCATATATGCCTCGACGATATATGTATACAGCCAGCAAGGATCATTTTATAGGGTCAGCAAGCAAGCTGTCGAGCATATGCTTGATACATATCATGAGCAATTCGGTCTTGATTATACAATCCTCCGTTACGGTTCACTTTATGGACCGAGATCGCAGGAATGGAATGGCATGAAGAAGTATGTAACTCAAGCAGTCCGTGAAGGTCGTATCATATATCCCGGGAGTGGTGATGAGAGGCGTGAATACATCCACGTGAAGGATGCGGCCGAACTGAGCGTTGTCGCTCTGGAACAGCAGTTTGCAAATGAACGATTAACAATTACCGGTACACATGCACTTAATTCCCGAGAACTTCTCAGAATGATCCAAGAAATACTCGGAGAGAAGATAAGTATAGATTTTAAGAAAGAGGGACGCGATTCGGCACATTACGACATGACCCCTTATCGTTTCACTCCTCGGGAAGGTAAAAAGATGGTGCCCAGTGTGTTCGTCGATATCGGTCAGGGGATTCTAGATCTTATCGAGGAGGTCTATAATGGTAGAGAAGCGTAAGGGCTGATTTACTATCAGTCATAGTGCGATCGGCAATAGCGTATTTATTCATATTCACCTATGAGACTCGTCTGGCTGTCACATATACTATCTTCCTCCACCCCCCTTTACGGAGGAGAAAAAGACTTCCGTATAAATTCCCATAGATCAATCGTCTCAGGAGATAGTTGCAATACTGCCATTTTGAATCTGCCGAATCACGCTGGCACGCATATCGACGCGCCCTATCATTTTCTGCAGCGAGGAAGAACATTAGATGACTATCCGCCCGACTATTGGATATTTGAATCACCAGCGTTGGTAAGTCTTTCTGTAACTCCCGGCATGTTGATTACTCCGGACGATCTGCTGAAAAGGAGTCTATCATCTGCGGTGGATATTATTTTACTTAAGACCGGTTTCGAAGAAAAACGCGGCTGCGATTGTTACTGGCGAAATGGGCCAGGATTGTCATCCAGCCTGGCAATATATTTAAAGAGACTATACCCTCAATTGAAAGCAATCGGGATCGACTTTATATCCATCTCCAGTTTGACAAACCGAGAGGAAGGGAGAAATGCGCATCGCGCGTTTCTGGAGAGAGATATCGTTCTTATTGAAGACATGAGCCTTGACGAAATTGATGATACGAAACGTTTGATTCAAATCGTCGCTCTTCCTATGAGATTTGAAAAGGCCGATGCCGCTCCCTGCTCAGTCGTGGCATGGATTGATGAATCATGAAAACAAAGGTGATTATCTTCGATTTTGATGGTGTCCTGGTAGAATCAGTCGATGTAAAAACGAGGGCTTTTGCTGATATGTATGCTCGGTATGGTGACGATGTCGTCCGCCAGGTAATCGATTATCACTTGGCGAATGGAGGCGTTTCACGCCTGAAGAAATTCAGGTATTTTCATGAAGTAATCTTAAAAAAACCTCTTTCTTTACAAGAAGAAAAAGCATTGGGAGAAACATTTTCCAATTTGGTGAAGGATGCCGTGATAAATGCTCCTTGGGTGCCGGGAGCGTTTGAATTCTTATCCGAATTCTACAGAGGGATTGCCCTGTTTGTCGCTTCCGGAACGCCAGATGAAGAAATTAGGGAAATCGTGGAATGCAGGGGAATGGATCATTTTTTTGTTTCGGTACATGGTGCTCCGTCAACCAAGAAAGATATCATTAATCGAATATGCAATACCCATGAATTTGATCGCAACACGGTGATGATGGTCGGTGACGCAATGACAGATTACGATGGGGCACGATTCGCCGGAGTCCGTTTTGTCGGCCGCTGCAGCGAAGGCAGAGGTCTATTTCCTCCCGATATTGAGGTCATAAAGGATCTTAAGCGACTTCATGAATTCTGCGAGTGATATTTCAAGAAAAGGGCTTATCAAGACTTGAACATTCTCTCAAGAATTTTTCTTCCGTCAAAATAAATGACAAAGACATGGATTATATGGGACACTGAAGGCTTGCCCCCGGAAGGGAAGTGGATTCCTGTTCTCTGGCGGAGTTATGGGGATAATGCCGATTCGACATATTCACTCCCCAGACTCGTGGAACAGCGAGCCGATGTACTGAAGAAGCGATACCTTGCCTGGATTTATGACTTAGGAGAGTCGCATGTCAACGGTAAACGGTTAATAGATCATTTGGAGCTTCGTCCAGGTTTCAGTTATTGGTGGATGACCTTAATTTCCGAGAAATGCAATGCATATAAATCATTTCATGTAATACATGTTTTTAAACTGCTAGTGCTTGAAGAACTGGTAGCTGCTCATCAAGTTACCAGAATTATCTTGGCAAGTCGTAATAAAGCATTGGTGAAGACTTTTCGATCATGGTGCCATCGTGCCGGGTTGGCATTTGAATGGCGCCCATTAGAGAAGCAGGTTGAATCTGACCATTGGATTAAAAGAGTATATCGCTCATTGCCCAATCTGATTCAGGCGTTCATAACACTGGTACATTATGTTTGGAAACGCTGGCCTTTGAGGAAGCAAACCGTGGGCGGCGGAAGTGAAATGACTTTCGTCGACTATCTCATTCATCTGGACCAAAAAGCTTTGACGACTGGCAAATTTGCGTCCAATTTCTGGACGGATCTGATCGATGTGCTCGATCAGTCAGGATCGAAGGTTAACTGGCTCCATCATTATATTCAACATAATGCTGTTGCATCTACCAAGGAGGCGAGGAACGTAATCGCGCGTTTCAATCAGTGCGGTGTCAAAGGACAATCCCATAGCTGTCTGGATAGCGCACTCAGCATTTCTGCAGTGTTTGCCTCGCTGTCTGATTATAGTCGCCTCGTATGGATTAGTCGATGGCTGGCTGGAATCAATACCCACTTTTGCCCCACCGGGTCAAAACTAGATTTATGGCCGCTATTTAAACAGGAATGGTTCAATTCGATGCGAGGCCCGGTCGCGATATTAAACTGCTTATGCCTGAATCTGTTCGAGCGAACGATTGGAAATTTACCGCCCCAGAAACTAGGTGTCTATCTTCAGGAAAATCAGGGTTGGGAAATGGGATTTATTCATGCCTGGCGGGCTGCCGGGCATGGGACGTTGATCGGCGTCCCGCATTCAACGATCCGATATTGGGATTTACGTTATTTCTTTGATCCACGCAGTTACAGACCGACTGGCAAGAATGCTTTACCTCTGCCGGATAGAGTGGTTCTTAATGGTCCGGCAGCCATGAAATGCTATCAAGAAAGTGCGTATCCGATGGATCAGATTATGGAAGCAGAGGCTTTACGGTACCTTTATCTTGCGGATATGAAAGAAAAGCGTGCCAAGAAGCCAAAGGCATTAATGTCGAGACGTGTTCTCATCTTAGGGGATTATTCGGCTCCTATCACCCGTCAGCAAATGCAATGGTTGACTGCCGCAGCTTCTTTATTGCCGGCTGATACCTGTTATATTATTAAGTCACATCCTAACTGCCCCGTAAAGGAAAGTGATTATCCTTCGTTACACTTGCAGGACCTCTCATTGCCATTGGCGGATTTGCTCCATCAATGTGACGTTGTTTATTCAAGCAACATAACCTCTGGGGCCGTAGACGCGTATTGTGCCGGAATTCCGGTCGTTTCGATGCTGGACGGCAATGCCTTGAATTTGAGTCCGTTGCGCGGTTTGCGGAATGTGACATACGTGACGAATCATAAGGAATTGGCACAGGCTCTTCGCAGCGTTCTGGAATGTGATGATATTGATAAAGTGGAGCCGTATTTCTGCCTCGATAGAAAAATGCCGCGCTGGAAAAAATGTCTGGAATCGGTTTCGGCTGATCCACCACTGAATTGACAATAAGCGAGGAACAGTCGATCAGGTTCATCTTTCTTTGACCATCGATAATTCAGAAATCCATCCCAACTCCAGTTCTTTATTGTAATAAAAAGCGTGGCGTATCGTGAATTAAGCAGAACGAGCGTTGCTGATTCGATGCCGGAACGAAAATGAATTTGCGGAGCGTCAAGCGGTTCTGGTCGACGAGAGATAAGAACGATAATCGATAATACATTCTGATGAGAGATTCTGTACATGGAAGATAAACGCAGGATATTAATTACAGGTGGAACCGGGCTTTTGGGATACTCTCTGATCGGGAAATTCCGGGTCGATCACGAGATCGTTTCGACGTATGTGGGCGACTATAAGGTTGAGCATACACAAGCCGTTCGTTATGAAAAAATGGATATCAGGGATCACGATAGCTACAGCAGACTATTCAAATCTTTTAAGCCGAATGTCGTGATCCATACGGCAAGTATCGGAAGTCCGGATTATGCGGAAAATAACAGACAAATTACCTGGGATATCAATATCGGCGGAACAGAGAAAATTGTCTCGCTCTGCGAAGAGTACGGGGCAAAGTACGTGTATATTTCTTCAAACGGCATATACGATGGAAATTGCGCTCCTTACGGTGAGTCGGATGAAGCGAAACCGGTCAATTATTACGGAGAAATCAAATTAGCAGGTGAAACGATCATTAAAGGCAGAAAAATAACGTCGGCAATTATAAGGCCGAATATATTGTATGGATGGCATAATCCTTCGGAAAGATCCAATATTGTAACCATGGCTGTTGAGAAGTTGAGACACGGCGATACGTTCATGGGCTATGGAGATGTCTATGTCATGCCTCTGTATGTTGAGCAGTGCGCGGAGGCTATAAGAAAAATAGTCGATGAGAGCCGTTGGGAGACATTTAATATTGCAGGGCGGGATCGCGTCAGCATTTTTGAGTTCATACGAACCGCAGCTCAAGTCTTCGGTTTGGATGACAACATGGTCAAATCGGTCGGTCATGATTTCTTCAAGGGCATGGTTCCTAGGCCCAAGGATACGTCCTACAGAACAAGAAAGATGGAGGATGAACTTAAGTTAATGCCGTTGGGCATCAAGGAGGGGTTGCTCAAGATGAAGGAGACGGAAAGAATCTGGAATGAAAAGCCGTAGCGTTATTATCTTAGCACCCCAGTATTACGGTTTGGATGAATCCATCAAAAGGGCCTTCGAAAGGCTGGGTTATGAAAGCACCCTCTTTGGCCTGAACATGCAGATTTGGGAAAGAGTGTTAGGTAAAATCACGAGAATGTACGGAATGACAAGGAGTGTACTGAATCCGCTGCTACTTGCGGCCCTGAGACATGAGAACAGAAGATACCTGCGAAATGCGAAGCAAATAAAGCCCGCTCTAATTTTTATTGTGAAGGGAGACAGTATTCTACCGCAGACACTGCAAAGTTTAAAAAAGATCGAAATTCCATGCATCTCATATCAATGGGACGATCCGTTCTATTCAGGTGATGGCGTGACCGCGGGAGATGAATTCAGGACAAACAATTTTGAAAGGGGAATGAAGCATTACAGCCGTATTTTCGTTTTCGACAAGCACTATGTAGACGTCGTTAAAAGAAGAGGTATTTCAAATGTGGCCTATCTTCCTCTGGCTGCCGATGATGAAATATACAGGAATGTCCAGTTAACCGACGAAGAGAGAGGCCGGTATGCGTTTGATGTATCTTTTGTCGGCATGCCTTTTCAAAACAGAATCAATCTCTTTAATGAACTGAATAATGTTCGGATTGGTGTGTTTGGGGACTATTGGGACAGACACAAGGATAAGATGAAAGGTGATTACTATCGCGGGAAAGCGTCGGGTGAAACCGTGAAGAAGATATACTGCGCATCGAAAATAAATTTGAATATTAATCATCCACAGTCTCTCTATGGTGTGAATACAAGGACGTTCGAAATACCGGCCTGTAGGGCTTTCTCGATGGTCGATTATAAAGAAGGGCTGGAGGAGATGTTTAACATAGGAGAAGAGATCGTTTGCTATAAAAATATGGACGAATTGAAGGATAAGATCAGGTTTTATATCAAAAACGATCGGGAGAGACTGAAGATTGCGGAGCAAGGATACGAGCGCGTCAGAAAAGAACATACCTGGTATCACAGAATGAAAATCGTGTTGGATTCACTCAACTGAGGAATAGAGATAACCATTATGTGCGGCATCGTCGGTATTTATCAGAGCAAGGGGTTCCGCGGAGATGCCGATCTCTTGCTGAAAGCTGCAGAAATGCTGCAAAAGAGAGGTCCAGACGATACAGGCGCTTGGCATGATGAATATGTCGGCATGGGGCACCGGCGGCTTGCCATTCTTGATTTAACCGAAACGGGACATCAGCCCATGATTTCGGACGACGGGAGATATGTCATTGTTTTCAACGGGGAGATATACAATTTCCAGGAATTGCGTAAGAATCTTGGTGGGCAATGGCGGAGCAACAGCGACACCGAGGTCATCCTTGCGGCATTTGGAAAGTGGGGTTCGGGATGCCTTCAATATTTTCACGGGATGTTTGCATTCGCAATATGGGACCGATTGGAAAAAAGACTTTTTGCCGCAAGGGACCGCATGGGGGTCAAGCCATTTTATTACCATCACTCGGCAAGCAGTTTCATTTTTTCATCCAGGCCGCGAGCCCTTTTT
This sequence comes from Syntrophales bacterium, assembly GCA_963668175.1. GTDB lineage: Bacteria > Desulfobacterota > Syntrophia > Syntrophales > PHBD01. Next base: position 4,258,409 of record OY764159.1, on the reverse strand, counting down.
GCCCTTGATAAATCCTTGTCAAGAGATACAGATGAGCAGGCGCTCCGGTTGTATCTTGAGTGCGGCTATATCCCTGCACCGTATTCCATATACAAGTCGGTAAAGAAGCTTCCGCCGGCTCATTTCCTGATGATCGATGAAAAAGGCCTCAGAATCGAACGCTATTGGGATTTCAGAAAAATAAGGCCGGAAACATCATGGGTCAATAGAAGCGAAGAGGACTTACTCGAAGAATTGGAGGAGATCATATCAAGAAGTGTCAAATCCCGTATGATAAGCGATGTTCCCTTGGGGGCCTTTCTGTCGGGAGGGATTGACAGTTCGCTGGTTGTGGCCATGATGAGAAGACACAGCAACCGGCCGGTGAAAACGTTTACCATTGGTTTTTCCGAGAAGCAGTACGATGAAAGCGGTTTTGCATCGGAAGTGGCAAATCATTTAGAAACCGATCATAAATCGGAAAACTTGCACATTGACGAGTTGCTTGCTCTGATGCCGACATTTGTTGAAGAATTCGACGAGCCGTTCTTTGACAGTTCAGCTTTTCCTGTCATGGCGGTGTCCCGCCTGGCCAGAAAGCACGTTACCGTCAGTCTGTCCGGCGACGGCGGGGATGAACTTTTCGGTGGCTATCATTATTATCAGATCATCGAGAAAATTCATTTCTTATACGGACTGCCGGATGCCTTCCGCCGTCTCGCAAGTTCAGCAATCGGTCTGCTTCCTATGCATCAGCTGAGACTGCTGGCGGGAGCGCTCTCTCAATCGGATATTGTAACCGCGTTCGCATTTTCGCGGAGCATTGCAAAAGATTTCTCGGGGTTTTTCAATGATGACGTATTGAAGAAAACCCATGGCATACGTGAATTATTCAAGCTCGCCGAGAAAGATTTCTCCGATGATTTGCATCCAAGCGAAAAGGGAATGCGGCTGGATGCTCTTTTCACGCTGCCGGACGATTATCTCCAGAAAGTCGATGTTGCAAGCATGGCCTTTTCTCTTGAATCGAGAGATCCTCTCTTGGAGCACGACTTGGTCGACTGGGCGATGAAGCTCCCTGTCTCATGGAAATTGAAAGACGGCGTAAACAAATATCTGTTGAGAAAATTGGCTTATAGATTTGTTCCGAAAGAATTGCTGGACCGTCCTAAAATGGGATTTGCAGTGCCAATTGATGCCTGGTTGAGAGGTCCTCTCAAGGATTGGGGTGAAGAGAGACTTCAGGATACGTCGCTCTTTCAATCGCTGCCTCTGAATCAGGATTCGGTTCTCAATCTGTGGAGCTTGCATCAATCCGGCAAGCGGAATGTTCATCCGTTATTGTGGGCTATTCTCATGCTGCTCGATTTTCGCAGCAGGGCGAGATCGGCAAATTAGGCAAAAGAGAGGCATCTATGAATATCATCATAAACGCCTTCTCTGCCCGCCGAGGAGGCGGGCAGACCTATCTGGCTAATCTGCTGAGATATACGGAAGATTTCCAGGATGCGATGTTCTTTGTATTGGTGCCAGATTCCCTCTCTATCCCGGCAGCACCTAGGATCATCAGGTTGCCGATCGATTGGCCTACGGAAAATCCTCTCTTAAGGGCATGCTGGGAAAAAATGATGCTTCCCCGGTTGCTGAAAGAGTTGAAGGCTGACGTGCTTTTCTGCCCCGGAGGGCTTATCAATACAAAGCCGCCGCCCGGCTGCAAGACTGTTACGATGTTTCGCAACATGCTTCCGTTCGATTATATTCAGCGGGCCAAATATCCTTTGGGGCTGGAACGTCTGCGCAACTGGATACTTGAAAAGGCTATGTTGCGAAGCATGCAAAATGCCGATCTTGTCATTTTCATTGCGGATTATCCGCGCCAGCTTATTGAGGACCGATTGAGAGGCCGATTGAAGAAAGCCATAACCATCAATCATGGACTTACGGAGCGTTTCAAAATAGATGATGCGAAAGTGCCGCAAAGGCTGTCATGGCTGCCCGAGGATGGCGCAGGTTATTTGCTCTATGTTTCCATTTTTGATGTTTATAAGAATCAGATGGAAGTCGTCAGGGGTTTTCACCGTCTTAAACAACTCCGGAAGACATCGGAAAAATTGGTCCTGGCAGGCGTCCATTCGACGGATTATGGAAAACGAGTGATTGAGGAAATAAAAAGACTCCGGCTACAGGGCGATATTCTGCTTCCCGGGAATATTCCCTACGAAGACCTACCGTCCGTCTATTATCACGCAAAAGTTAATATTTTTGCGTCGGAGTGTGAGAATTGTCCGAATATTCTTCTTGAGGCTCTGGGTGCCGGAAGGCCTTTGGTTGTTTCTGACCGTCCGCCGATGCCTGAGTTCGGCGGTGATGCCGTGGTCTATTTTGATCCGGTCTCGCCTGACGAATTAGCGAATAAAATCTGCACTTTTATCGATAAGCCTACGGAAATTGAGAGGTTATCCATGCAGGCGAAAGAACGTTCCCTGATATATGACTGGAAAGATACGTCTATCCTGACATGGAAGGCCATTGGAGAGTTGGATGAGGAATGATTAACCCGCGAATAAAAAGATATTCGTGTGTTAATGTGCGTGATAATATTTAATCATTTTACTTGTATTTAATATTCATAATGTATATTATATCTGCATAAAATTATGAACTATCTGTTTCCCATTGCATTTGCATGGAATACTTTCGCCATGACTGCCCTGATGGTTATTCTCGGCATAAGCGGACAATCTCATCTTGCAGCGGATGTTGGTATTATACAAGGGGCGATTGCCGCCCTTTTTCTCTCGTTCTCGGCTAATTCTCGAAGTATTATCCTGAATCCCTTGTCACAAATAAGTATCGAATCAATCACTTGGACCCGATTGATTTTGCTTCTGCCGTTAGCCCTCGTAGCGTATTTCTTGTGTTCGATATCGAGTGACGCAAGTGTCTACTTTGTTGTTGCCCTTATTTTAAGACGGTGTGTGGAATGGATATCAGATATACATCTGAGCAAAATGGAATTGGAGAATCATAAAACATTTGCCCGTAATTTTATATGCCTACAAATAGTTGGCTTCCTTATAGCTGTGGTCTGGCTTCTCTATTCCCTTCCCGTGCCTTTTTTGGGTTTGTATATATGGGCTCTTTCACCATTCTTGTTGTCGGCAAGATTCGTATATGGGACATTGCAAAGTGAAACATCATTTCAGTTTTTATGGCGCCTGATGCTCCCGCAATTCGGCTCGACGATGATTATTGGCGTCACCCTGTATGTGTTTAGACTAATTATACTCTTGATTGCCGGCAAAGAAATAGCCGGGATTCTCTTCACTTCCTTTGCATTAGGTGGAATGATCGGATCTTTATTCGCGCAAGTATTAGGACCGAGCGTCGTTCTTTACGAAGATGTAAACAGGCAATCCTTCTTTACCTTTAGGATTAATTTACTGCTTGGCTTCACTGTAATATCGGGCATGGTTCTCTTTATCTGCTCTCAATATCCTGAATTGTATAATGTATCTTTAGCATATCTAAAAAGATCCAACCTCTTATGGGGTTCAATTGGCGCATCTCTCGTTGGCGGCGTTGTTATGGTTTACGCGCAAATGATCCGTTTTCGTATACTTCAATTACATGACGACAACAATCTATTCGGTCCGGATTTATTGATGAATCTTCTTATTATAGCATGTGTGCCTTATATGTATTATATCTTGGGCATTAACGCATTAATGGTTTTGTATTTGATCAGCGCAATTCTCGCCTATGTGTTTTATTGGTGCTCCGAGAGGCAAGATATCGGGGCTAGTAAAGAATTTGTGTTTGCATCTAAAAGCTCCTTCAAAATGGTCGTTGCCGCATTAATCCTTCTTCCGGTGTTTGTTCAGTTTAATTCAGGTATATTTAGCGATTCGGCCATGGTCTTTGATTCACGCGGTATCTTATCAAATCTGCCGATTCCAATCTCTGCCTTCGCGTGTTTTATATTCATCCCGTTAATCAGCAGATACAGACATGCATATCTTTCCCTGAGCTTTCTGTTTGCCATGTATGTCGCGATGTTAATCGCTTCCTTCGCATCTTCCGGGATGAATCATGAGCGGATGAGTGCAAAACTCATATTCTTGCTGCAATTCATATTGCCCATGGTGGCACTTGTGTTGGGACAACTTTATGGGAACCTTAAGGATGAAGAAGGGACCATGTACAGAGCATTTCTATATGTTGTAATGATAATTATACCATTGCAACTATTATCTACCTGGCTTCAGGGAACATATTTCCTTTATCCGAAAGTATTTCTATTCAGCATTTACCAACATCTGCAATATGTGCCGCTAGTTTTGGTTTGCGCCTTTTTGATGGCTATATATGCTTTTTGGAGGGAGAAGCGTTTTAGGTTGATCTTGCTGATTTATATTCCGATCGTCAGTATCTACGCTACGATGTCGGTTTCGATTACTACTATATCATTATTTTATCTCGGCATAACATTATTGGTTATTTATTATAAACAGTACTTTGATAAACTTATAATTATCTCAATCGCGATTGCACTCACGTTGTCATTCGTATATTTATATTATGGGAAAAATAACAATGGATACTTAAGTCTCGGAGGATACATCGTGAGTGCGGCTTTCCATAAGGGCGATCTGCAGGATCTGAATAAGCCGATAAATATTTCAACCAGCAACGTTCCGCTGATTGATAAGTTAAATAACCAAAAGACTTATCAAAGAAGAGAATACTGGAGTCATCATCTTCAGCGGATTACGACTGGCATTAAACCATTTCTTTTTGGAAATGTTCAAAGGCCGAACAGGAACGAAATGCCGAGTGCTCATAATTATTATTTGGATCTAATCTATAATTATGGTTTTATCTCGTTCATCCCATTGATATTTCTTATTGGTTATTCAGCACACCAAATATTTAGACAGCGTCACTTTATACTGGAGTCGCCTGAATATTTAGTCTTAAGCATCATCGTTATGTACCTTGTATTTGTTGATAATTTTGTCAAAGTCGGACTCAGGCAGCCCTACTCTGGTATCTTCACTTTTTTTATATGGGGAATATTGCTTTCGAAAATGATTCAAAGAAAAAGCGATAGTGAAATCGTGAAAGAAGAAGTTATCGGGAATGAAAAATGCCGACCTAGATGGTTCTAACAAGGCGTAAGCTATACTTCAACGAATGATCGTCAATTAAATCGTGAATATCCTAAACAAGGAATAGGATTGATGCCAAGGATGTCGTCTATAATATATTGCATAATTTCGATATTAATAATTACGGCATCTTACATATATCCGGGGCATGCATATATATATATACTATTTTCGATAGTATTTAACATTTTGTTAGTCACGGGGTTCCGACGGAAAAGAATATTTTTCGATACATTCATCGGTATATTCCTTTGGCTCGGATTTTGGATGAAATATACATATGTGCTTTTGTTCTGTAAATATCGATTTATTGAAGCGACAGGCAATTTCGATTATTCGGGACCCGCATCAGACAGAGCGTTGTTAGTATGCACCATCGGGGCTGCGGGATTAATTATCGCGAGTTACATAAGAGAAAAAATATGGTGTCATGAAAAAAATGCGAAAAATGCGGGCGAAAACTACCTGAGCATATTCTATAGAAAGAATAGAGGCGCTGTCTTGGGAACATTTGTATCGTTCGTCGTCATAATTGCAGCAACAAATGTCTGGCTTGGGGTGTATCAAAGAGGACTGGCTGCGGAAACGGTGCTGCCTTTTGGCCTCAATGGAGTATACACATGGTTATTGCTCTTTGGTTTAGCATCAATTTCCGCAATTGTGATAGAATGCGAACTTAGGTACAGAAAAGATATTTACGTAGTAGCCGTGATAAGCTTGTTCGAAACGTTTTGTTCGAGCATATCGATACTGAGTAGAGCTATGATCATTAATGCAAGTGCGCTTTTTTTTGGAGCAGCTGAGATAGATAGAAATAGGGATTGCAGAATGACTTCTAAATTCAAGATCGTGGTGTTTGCTGTGTTCATTTTCTTGTTTATAGGCTCAGTATTCTCGGTTAACATGATAAGAGAGAGAAAATTCAATTATGATTCTAACGCGATTCATGAGACTAGCGTGGATAGTAAAATTAGTTACGTGACGCGAAGGACATACAACTTATTCGTTAACAGATGGGTAGGTATAGAGGGTGTTCTGGCGATATCGAGTTATGGAAAATTAGGTCAGGAATTATGGAAAGAAGTTTGGAAAGAAAAATATTCGGATTACGGTACGAGCATTTACGATTTAAATATAGCAAAGACGGGATATGACACGATGAATTCCAAAAAACATCATTTTATAACGGTACCCGGAGTTTTAGGTTTCTTCTATTATCAGGGCTCTTCGGCTGTATTATTCATATCCATGGTCCTTCTTGGAATCTTGGCTGCGGCAATTGAGATAGTAGTATATAAATTAGGCGGAGGGAATATGATTTTATGTTCTTTGATTGGACAAGTCGTTGCCTACAGATATGCACATTTCGGATATGTTCCAGGGCAAAGCTATCTTCTCTTTGGGGCAATCATCATGAATATTGGGATCATTTATCTGGTCAATCGGGTATGCGGATATTATGCGAAGAGAAATGGACATATAGACGTACCTGTGAAGAGGGCTTTTGAAAAATAAGAGATAAGAAAAAAATAAGATCGGGCGTAGACATCAAAGATAAAAAATGAATATACTCTTTATCACGCAGTACTTCTGGCCGGAGAGCTTCCGGAATAATGACGTCATATCGGGTTTGCGGGAAAAGGGGCACGATGTTACCGTGCTGACGGGTATTCCGAACTATCCGGGTGGTAAATATTTTTCCGGATATACATGTTGCAATAAAAGAAGAGAAAACTACCAAGGAGTGGATGTTGTCAGGGTCCCGCTTATTCCGAGAGGACCAGGCGGGACAATGCGGTTAATTATAAATTATCTGTCATTCACATTGTGTGCCTCCGTATTGGGGCAGTTCTACTGCAGAAAGAAGTATGACCTGATCCTCTTTAGCCTGTCGCCCTTTACGGAAGGTATTCCTGCGATCCTTTTTAAAATGCTTAAGAAGGCGAAAGTCGTCTATTGGGCGCAGGATATCTGGCCGGAGAGCCTTTCTGCAACGGGTGCTATAAAAGCAGCATATCTGTTGAAATTCGTAAGAATATTTATTAGAACGATATACAGAAATTGCGACATGATCATGATGCAGTCGCGTACTTTTTCATCCTATATTGAAAGAGAGGGTATCGTTAAGGAGAGAATACGGTATTTCCCGAACGGTGCTGAAGAGTTATACAGAAAAATGACGCTTCCCTCTGATGCGTCCGAACGTTCTCTGATGCCGTTAGGATTCCGCATCGTATTTGCGGGAAACATCGGTGCGGCCCAGGATTTTAAGACAGTATTAAACGCCGCTGAAAAAATTAAAGAATACAAGGATATACATTGGGTAATTATTGGGGACGGCCGATTGAGATCATGGGTTGAAGATCAAGTCGCGGCACGAAACCTCTCCGCAACATTTCACTTGATCGGGCGATATCCCGTGGAGGATATGCCCAAGTTTTTTTCTCTGGCAGATGCCATGCTGGTTACACTGAAAAAGGAGCCCATATTTGCCCTGACCATTCCGGGTAAAGTACAATCCTATCTCGCCTGTGCCAGGCCGATCATTGCTGCCTTGGACGGGGAAGGTGCCCGCGTCGTCGAAGAAGCCGGTGCGGGCTTGACATGCGCCGCGGAAAGTCCCGATGAATTGGCGCAGACAGTCCTGAAACTCTATCGGATGCCGGTTGCCGAGCGGGAACGTATGGCTGAAAGGGGGAGGGAATATTTTGAAGGCAACTTCGAGCGCAATCTGCTTCTGAATCGTCTCAATGGCTGGCTCTTGGAATTATGCGGGTATAGGGGGTGACTATGCGACTCGTCATTCTGGGCGGAACTGGTATGTTAGGCCATGCATTATGGGAAATGATCGCATCACAAATCCCTGAAACATATACGACCATTCGGAAAGGACGCAAAGATTACGGCTGTGACGATCTATATGCCAGCGATAAGGTCATCGAGCATGTCGATATCTACGATCTTTCGTTGCTCACAGGCGTTTTGAATGCCATCCGGCCGGATGTGATTCTGAATTGCATAGGAATTACAAAGCGAAGGGAAGAGGCGGGCAATCCGATTCCCAGCATTGTCATCAATGCCCTGTTTCCACACAAACTGGCGCGATTGGCTTTTGAACTGAATGCAAGACTCATCCACTTCAGTACGGATTGTGTTTTTGACGGGATGGCTGGTCATTATCCGGATACGGCTCCTGCAAACGCAACGGACCTTTATGGCAGGACAAAAGCTTTGGGAGAGGTGCAGGGGGCCAACGTAATCACCCTGAGATCTTCGTTCATTGGCCGGGAACTGTCAGACGGTACGGAACTTCTGGAATGGTTTCTGGCACAGAAAGGTCAGGTCCGGGGCTTCAGGAATGCCATCTATACGGGACTGACGACGCGCGAATTGAGCCGTATTGTTATAAACTTGGTCGAGAAGTATCCCGGTGCTACGGGACTTTATAATGTATCGAGCGAACCTATCAGTAAATTCGATTTGTTAACTATGATCGGCAAAAAAATGCATCCCTCGGTGGAGGTTTTACCCGAGGAATCTTTCTACTGTGACAGAAGTCTCGATTCATCTGCCTTCCGAAGGCAATTTCATTATCAAACTCCCTCGTGGGAGCAAATGGTTGACGAATTAAGTCGGGAAAAGGGGAAATGAGAATGAATCTGGATAAGAAGACTGTTTTAGTAACGGGTGGAACAGGGTCGATGGGAAAGACCCTCGTGCGCCGCATGTTGACCGGAGAAAGGGGCACTCCGGATAAAATTATCGTGTTCTCCCGCGATGAGGCGAAGCAGCATGACATGCGTATGGCTTATCTTCATAAGCTGGTTGCCACCGATGAGGTGATATACCGGAATTTCATGAACGTTCTGGAGTTCAGAATCGGCGACGTACGCAATTATGCGGACGTTTGTTCCGTCGTCAAGGATGCCGACATCGTCATCAACGCGGCCGCCTTGAAGCAGGTGCCGGCCTGTGAGTATTTTCCGGTTCAAGCCGTTATGACCAATTGCCTGGGCGCCGCCAATATCGTCCGCGCCATTGAGGAAAACGGATATCCGGTGGAAACCGTGGTGGCGATCAGTACCGATAAGGCCTGCAAACCGATTAACGTCATGGGTATGACGAAATCGATCCAGGAAAGGATCATCACGACGGCCAATATCCTGAATCCCAAGACGCGATTTATCTGCGTGCGGTACGGTAACGTCCTGGCATCGAGAGGGTCCGTTATCCCACTATTCCACGAGCAAATAAAGAACGGAGGTCCCGTTACGATTACGGTTCCGGAAATGACGCGCTTTTTACTCAGCCTGGATCAGGCGGTGGATACGGTGTTTGCGGCTTTATCCGGCGCCAAAAGGGGAGAAACCTACATTCCCAATGCCCCTGCCACGAATATCCTGAATATCGCGAAAGCGCTCATAGGAGACCGCGCTGTCGAAATCAAGGTTACCGGTATCCGTCCGGGCGAAAAGATACATGAGATTCTCGTATCGGATGAGGAAGCGTACCACTGTGTACGTCGCGGCGATTACTACGCCATTCTCCCCATGCTGCCCGAGTTGATTGAAGACGGACACGAAGCGGTTCACGTGCTGAAGAAAGAATTCAGTTCTTCGGATTCCGTGTTCGATCTTGAGCAGACGATCGCATTATTAAAGCGCCACAAATTAATGGTTGAGGATGGGGATCTGTCTTCGGGAGAAGAGCTTTTGCGATAGAGATAGTCGAGCATTTCTGAAAAGCGACGGCGAATGAAATAAAGGACGGTTATGAAGACAAAGGTAATGACTATTGTAGGAACACGCCCTGAAATTATCAAACTATGCAGGGTCATGCATGAACTGGATCAATATGCCGACCATGTCCTGGTTCATACGGGGCAGAATTACGATTATGAACTGAATGAGATATTCTTCCGTGACCTGGGTATCAGGAAACCGGATTTCTTCCTGGATGCCGCAGGGGAAAATCTGGCAAGGACGATCGGCAACGTCATATCGAAATCGGATGACATCATGGAGCAGGTAAAACCCGATGCCGTCCTGCTATATGGCGACACCAACAGCTGTCTTTCCGTGATTTCGGCGAAGCGGCGGAAGATACCCGTATTTCACATGGAAGCAGGCAATCGAAGCTTTGATCAACGTGTCCCTGAGGAGCTTAACCGGAAAATCATCGATCATTTGAGCGATATCAATATGCCGCTTACCGAACACGCCCGGCGTTATCTCCTGGCTGAAGGCTTGAAGCCGGAGACAGTGATAAAAACAGGTTCTCCCATGAAAGAAATCCTGTATCACTATATGCCGCAAATAGAAAAATCGGATGTTCTGAAAAGTCTCGATCTCTCTCCGGGGAAATATTTCGTGGTCAGCGCCCACCGGGAAGAAAACATAGACAGCGATGTCAACTTCGGAGATTTGCTGGCGACGTTGCAGCAGATTGTCGGGAAATACAAAATGCCGATCATTGTGACCACCCATCCCAGAACGAGAAAAAGGCTGGAAAAGATGGGGATGGAGAATCTCGACCACATGATTCGTTTCTTAAAGCCGCTGGGCTTTTATGATTATGTAAAACTCCAGATGCAGGCTTTCTGCGTCATATCGGACAGCGGGACGATAACGGAGGAATCGTCCATTCTCAATTTCCCGGCGGTGACGATCCGACAGGCCCACGAAAGGCCGGAAGGCATGGATGAAGGCGTCTTGATCATGTGCGGTCTCAAAGCCGATCGCGTCATGGAAGCCATCGGCGTCGTGACGGCCCAGCATTCTCAGGATGAACGTCAATTCAGGCTTGTCTACGATTACGATGTGGACAACGTCTCCAAAAAGGTCTTGAGAATTGTTTTGAGCTACATCGACTATGTCAACCGGACCGTTTGGTTTAAGTAAGGCCTTGATAAGATAACAGTATTCCTTGGCATCCCACCGAGCGTCCCATCACTCCGGAACCTTGCGTCGTTGCGGAGAGGTAAAATCTGGTATACGCCGCATGAACATGATGAATTTCGGTAAGTCCTTAGGATGCTATGTCGCCAATAATATTGACATGTATGACTGAGTATGGCAAAAGAGACCACGAAACGGAATGATAACCCCTCAATATCGGATACAGGAGACAAAGATGGAAAAGGTTTTTGATGACGATCCCAAGGATTGGCCAAAAGATATTTCTGTTACCTTGGATGCCGCGCATGAAGACGATCGCGGTTTTATACAATGCCTGGTCAATGTACCGACGCGAAACGTGTCGTTGATTTTCTCGAAGCAAGGATCGCTCCGGTCAAACCACTACCATAAGACGGACTGGCACTATATGTATATCCTGTCCGGCATCATGGATTATTACTATCGTCCCCACGGCCATACCGGCGAAATCAAGAAGACAACTTTCAAAAAAGGGGACATGATTTTTACGCCGCCTATGGAAGAACATGCGACATATTTCCCCGAAGACACGCATTTCCTGGCGATCAGTCGCAATTTCCGAGACCAGGAGGCTTATGAAGCCGATGTCATTAGGGTCCAGCTGATGGCCCCCGACAGTTTGGTGAGTCATGAATAAAGATTATTATCGCAGGGACGCTTGTCGTCTCTGCAATCAGAAGCAGCTTGAAGACGTCATAGAGCTTAAGCCGACTCCCCCGGGTAATAATTTTCTTTCTAAAGAGCAGCTTCTGATTCCGGAGTCCTTCTATCCCCTCGTCGTCCGCTTCTGTAAAAATTGTTTTCACGTCCAATTGGCGGATGTCGTCGATCCCAAGATTCTCTATCAGGACGACTACAAGTATGTGTCCGGTACTGCGCCCATTTTTGTAGAACACTTCCGTCAATATGCCAAGGATGTATTGGCGGAATATGCAATTCCGAAGGGGGCGCTTGTCGCCGATATCGGTTCGAATGACGGTTCTTGCCTGAGATTTTTCAAAGAGGCCGGTCACAAGGTATTGGGTGTCGACCCTGCGACGGAAATCGCAGCCAAGGCGACAGAAAAAGGCATACCGACCATCGCCACATTCTTTTCGGAATCGCTCGGACAACAGCTTTTGAAAGAATACGGACCAGCTCATTTGATCACATCGCACAACGCCTGCGCCCATATAGACGACCTGACCGGTATCATGCGCGGCGTTCAACACTGGTTGGCCGATGACGGGTTGTTCATTTTTGAAGTCGGCTACCTTCTGGATGTTTATCGCAACACCTGGTTTGATACCATGTATCATGAGCATTTGGATTATCACAGCGTAAAGCCGCTGATCCCTTTCTTCGAGAGCCTTGACATGGGATTGCTTTCGGTGAAAAGAATATCTCCGCAGGGAGGCTCCATTCGCGTATGCGTCCAGAAAAAAGGCGGCCGTCGCCGTGCCGATTCAAGTGTGAGCGCGTTAGTACGGCTCGAAGAAGAAATGGGCCTGGACAAGGTTGAGACTTTCAGAACTTTCAATGAAAAGATAAATACAGTTAAGCAAGAATTGTCCGGTATATTGCGGTCGCTTAAGATGCAGGGCAAAAGCATCGCCGGATATGGCGCGCCGACCAAATCGACGACGCTGCTGACCTACTTCGGCCTGGGAAAAGACATTATAGACTATATTGTCGACGACAATCCTTTAAAGCAGGGCAAGTTCACCCCGGGTCTTCATATACCGATCATGGTGGTAGACGAACTCTACAAGCGAATGCCTGATTATCTGGTCGTGCTTTCCTGGAATTTTGCGGAACCTATCATGGAAAAGCATAAAGAATACAAAAACCGGGGCGGAAAATTTATTCTACCGATGCCCACAGCCCGTATTGTCGAATAGGAGAGGCGTACCATGGATTTTGAACGAGCCCTCGTTATTGCCCCTCACCCGGATGACGATGTGTTGGGGGTCGGCGGCTTTATGAAGAAACTAGCAGACTGCAACTGCAAAGTGATGGTATTAACGGTATCGGGCCATCTCCCTCCCCTGTATTCGGAAAAAGATTTCGCCGTCACGGTGGAAGAAGCGAAAAAAGCGCACGAACTGCTGGGAGTCGACCATTGTGAATACCTGAAGATTCCCGCCACGTATATCGGCAATGTTCCTATCAGTGAATTAAACAGTAAGGTTGTCGGGGTTGTAAACGATTTTAAGCCTTCCCTTGTCGTTTGCCCCTACCCTGATCGTCATATTGATCATCGCCTGGTGTTTGATGCGGCGATGGTTGCTGCAAGACCGATAGGAAAGGGCGCAAACATCAAAATCCTTGCCGCCTATGAAACCCTGTCCGAGACCCACTGGAACGCTCCCCATATAGAGTCCAATTTTGTGCCGAACTGGATCGTGGATATTTCGAGAACCATCGAGATCAAGAAAGAGGCCCTTTCCTGTTTTAAAAGTCAGGTGTCGCCTTTCCCCGGACCCCGATCCATCGAGGCTGCCGGAGCCCTGGCCATGTTTAGAGGCAGCCAGTCCGGTTTCGCCTATGGCGAAGGCCTGCACATTATCCGTATGACCTCATGATGAGGGAATCGCGTATGACTGATTTGGAAGAAAAGATAAGTGCAGAAAGGGCCGTATCGATCCGGCGTGCCAACGAACTTGTTGCCCAGGGCGTATATTTGCGTGATCCCATGAGGTTCGATATCAGAGGCTCCCTCGAATGCGGTGTAAATGTTGAAATTGACATTAATGTGATTGTGGAAGGCGATGTCAGATTGGGTGACAACGTTACAGTAGGTCCCAACTGTATCCTTAAAAATACGACGATCGACTCGGATACGAAGATTCAGGCCAACTCCATGGTGGAAAATGCCGTTATCGGCAAGTCATGTTTGATAGGACCATACGCCAGAATCCGTACCGGGACGAAAATAGGCGATCGCGTGCAAATCGGCAATTACGTCGAAGTCAAGGAAGTAACGATGGGTCCTGACTGCAAAGTCAATCATTTGAGTTATATCGGGGATGCCGTCCTTGAAAAGGATGTTATTATCGGCGCCGGAACGATCACCTGCAACTTCGACGGCGTGAAGAAGAACGATACTTATATCGCAGAAAGTGCTTTTGTAGGTTCAGGATGCCAACTGGTGGCTCCTGTGAGAGTGGGAGAGAAAGCGATAGTTGGTGCCGGCTCGACGATTACCCGAGATGTTCCTCCGCGTGAAACGGTCCTGGCGCGAAGCCGCCAGACGATTGTCAAAGGCAGAAGAAAACCGGTATCATCGGAAGAATGATGAAGCTCATGATATGGTTTCCTGTAATTGCTTTTGCGCTCAGTCTTTTAGGAATTTATTTTCTTAAGAAGTATGCCCCGCAATTAAAATTGGTCGCCATACCCAATGAACGAAGCCTGCATCGGAATGTGACTCCGCAGGGCGGCGGCGCTATAATTGCTTTAATTTTCTTGGCCTTCATCCTGTTCTTAAGACTGTCCGGCAGCATAAAGAATGCAGAATTCATCGCTCTGTTCGGCGGCGGTCTGATCATGTCGGTTACCGGGTTTCTCGATGATATTTGGGAGATCAAAGCGAGCATTCGTTTCTTCATACAATTCCTGGTCGTAGGCTGGGGGCTGTATTGGCTCGGCGGAATTCCACATCATCCTTTCCTGGACTCTGTTCCCGGTCTGAATGCATCAGCGAACGCCATTGCTGCGGTCGCGTTTGTCTGGTTCATCAATTCGTTTAATTTTATGGACGGTATCGATGGCCTGGCTACTTCCGGCGCTATTTTCTTTTCCATAAGCGTCGGCGGTTATTTTCTGTGGATGGGGATTGAACCGTACGGTTTCCTGCTCATCGTCCTGGCTGCTTCATCTTTAGCCTTCCTGCTTTTCAATTGGCCCCCCGCCAAGATGTTCTTGGGTGATGCGGGAAGCAATTTCTTCGGCTGCATTTTCGGGATGCTGATGTTAATTACCGTAAAAAACGAGATGCTATCCATTTGGACATGGTTAATCATCCTTGCCTATTTTATAACGGATACCACGACCACCACCATTTTGCGGATGTTCCTGGTGAAGGGCTGGTATCGGACCCACCGCAGCCACGCCTATCAGAATCTGGCCCGGGTCCTGAATAATCATAAATTCGTAACCTGTCTCATCATGGGCATCAATTTTTTTTATCTTTTACCATTGGCCTATTTGTCTGTGGTGTATAGACCGTATGGCGGGCTTATCTTCCTTGCCGGCGTTACGCCTATACTGCTTTTCGTCCTGAGATACGGGCCTTTGTATGCGCGATAGTATTAAAACGGCCATTTGGGGCCTGGGAAGACATGCCCGCAAACGTATTTTGGCGGCTCTTAAGGATGCGGCGTCTGTTGAACTCGTCGGCATCTGTACCCGTGATAAGGAGGTGGGTAATCGGGAAGCTGGCCGCTTGGGTTGTTTATACTATCCGTCTGGCGAGACGATGCTGTCCGATCCGGAGATTGAAGCGGTTTTTCTTTGCACGCCGACCGGCCTGCATTTCACACAAGGGAAAGCGGTGCTGAATGCCGGAAAACATTTGTGGTGTGAAAAATCGCTGACGACTTCTTCTGCGCATTCGCGGCAATTGCTCGAGATGGCTCAGGGGAAGAGTCTGTTTGTCGGCGAAGCGTATATGTACAAGTACCACCAGCAGTTCAGGAAACTGAAAGAGGTGGTTGAAGGTATGCAGTATGGCACTCTCAGGCGGCTGATTTGCCGTTTTTCCATCCCCGCCTTGGATCAACCAGGCTTTCGCATTATCTCCAACCTGGGAGCAAGCGCTTTGCTGGATGTCGGCAGCTATACTTTTTCCCTGGCCGCTGAACTGTTTGATGGGCGCCCCCGTTTCGAACTGGCGGAATATCGGGCCGACGCAAACCATATCGACCAGTCCGGTTTCTGCGTCCTGGGATATGAAAATGGCGGCAAAGCAATCCTGGACTGGAGTTATAACAGCTGCTACATCAATCAAGCCGAGCTTTGGTTTGAAAAAGGCGTGATTTTTACCGACAGGATATTTTCAAAGTCTGACGATTACAGGCCCGTTCTTTATATGCGGTCAGCCAGCGGCGCAATGGAGAGCGTGGAGCTGCCTGCCGAGAACTGCTATGTCAATATGCTGAACGAATTCGCCCGTTGCTGCAGAGAGCCCGTTGCCGACGACTTTAAAACTATTTTATTTACAGCTCAACTGATTTCGGCCTTTTCCGAGAAGGTTGGAATGAAGGAAGTAGGCTGGGAATGATGATTTGCCCATACCTTGGAAAGATCGATGTGACAGGTTTTCGCAGGCGAAAGGATCTTTTCTCTTTGGCTTGAAAAATCATGTATGATACTGCTTCGCGTCACCGGTGCAGAGAGCATCAAACCTCGAACGAAATGGAAGAATAGAAGTGTTTCGGCAGCTTAAAAATCCCAAATTTTATTTCATGATATGCCTCGATGCGGTTCTTTTTGCTCTGGCTCATGTGATTGCTTATCTGTTCCGCTTCGAGTTTCGGTTGGGGCCTTACGAAATCTACAACATCAAGATTATTTTGGTCTGGTTTGTCCCCTTGAAGTTCGCCGTTTTTTTCTCGTTTGGGCTTTATCGGGGAATGTGGCGTTATACGAGCGTTTGGGACGTCTGGAATCTGTTTAAGGCATCCGTTGCCTCCGTGCTGATCGGCATGGCCGTTATTTTATACGTTTACAGATTTGAGGGTTATTCCAGGGCAGTATTTCTCCTGGATGGCGTTCTCACATTTCTCCTTACAGGAGGACTCCGTTTCTTAATAAGGGGTTATTACTTTTCCCAGAACCGGACGAAAGTTGATTCCCAGAGCCGTCCTCAGGCAAGACCGAGCAAGAAGGTCCTTATCGTCGGAGCTGGCGACGCCGGCGAAAAAATCCTGAGAGAAATATTGGATAACGAACATCTGAATTATCGGGTTGCGGGTTTCGTGGACGACAATCCTCAGAAGCAGGGGCGATCGATCCATGGGGTCAATGTATTGGGTTGTATCGACGATCTCGTGAAGATTATCGGGGACAACGATGTTGACGAAGTCTTGATCGCCATTCCCTCGGCGTCAGGTCAGGCGATGAGAAGAATTGTCGATATCTGCGAAAATTGCCGTGTTCAGTTCAAGACCCTGCCGGGGATAGGGGAAATTATTGACGGCAGCGTCAGCGTGAAAGTGCTGCGCGACGTCAGCTATGAGGATCTTCTGGGAAGGCCGCCGGTTCAGATCGATCCGGCCGGGATCAGTAACTATATTGACGGAAAAACCGTCCTGATAACGGGGTGCGGAGGTTCCATCGGTTCGGAACTCTGCCGGCAGGTCGTCCGTTTTAAGCCCCGTCTTCTTGTCCTTCTCGATTCCAATGAAGCCAATCTTTTTACGATTCAAATGGAGCTCCATCAAAAACTCCATTTTGAAAGTTGTCAAGCCATCTTGGGGCAGGTCCAGGATGAATCCTTAATGAAAGCCTTGTTCCTCAAATATCGACCGCAGGTCGTACTCCATGCGGCCGCCTATAAGCATGTACCGATGCTGGAAATGAATCCCTGGGAGGCTGTTTCCAACAATATTCAAGGCAGCTTTGTCGCAATGAAAACGGCAGTAGCCTTTCACGTGGAGCGCTTTGTCCTCGTCTCGACGGATAAAGCCGTCCGGCCGACCAATGTCATGGGTGCGAGCAAACGCGTGACGGAACTTCTGCTGCAATCGCTGCAGGGATGCGGTACGAAATTCATGGCGGTGCGCTTCGGCAATGTCGTCGGGTCTTCGGGGTCGGTCATTCCGATTTTCCGGAAGCAGATAGAGCGGGGAGGGCCGGTCACGGTCACCCACCCGGAAGTAACCCGATACTTCATGACCATTCCGGAAGCGGCCCAGCTGATCATCCAGGCCGGGGCCATGGGAAAAGGCGGCGAGATTTTCATCCTGGAAATGGGTACACCCGTTAAGATAGCCGATATGGCCAAGGATTTGATTCGACTGTCCGGCAAGGAACCGGAAGTGGATGTTCCTATTGTGTTCACCGGCCTGAGGCCGGGCGAGAAACTCTACGAGGAGTTAATTACCTCCGGAGAAGGCATCGTCGAAACAGGCCATGACAAGATCATGGTATTGCGGGCCGACCATTTTTCAAACGGCAACGGCGACCTAGAGAACTTTAGATGTAAACTGGATCGGGAATTGGATGCCCTTGCCGAGGCGGCGAACCGTCACGACGGGGCGGCCGTCAAAGATCAGCTGCGGCGGATCGTGCAGGAATATACGCCCAAAGAATCGGACAGCGTCCTGTGAGCGATCCGTTTCAAGTCACCGTCATCGGTGCCGGGGTCGTGGGGCTCGCCATTGCGGAGAGATTGTCCCGGTCCTGCTCCCATGTCTTGCTCGTGGAAAAGAATCCTTCCTTTGGCCAGGAAACCAGCAGCCGCAACAGCGAAGTCATCCACGCCGGCATATACTATCCTTCAGGGTCGAAGAAAGCGGCATTATGCCGGGAAGGAAATGCCCGTCTTTACGATTTCTGTGAAGAAAACGGAATAGCCCATCGCCGTATCGGGAAAATGATCGTAGCCGTCATCTCGGCCGAAAAGGCGGAGTTATATGGATTGAAAGCGCAGGCCGAAGCCAACGGCGTCAATGATTTGGTGTTTCTCACGCATCATCAAATCCGGAGCATGGAGCCCGACGTTAAGGCCGTCGATGCCCTCTTTTCGCCCTCCACGGGCATCATTGATTCCCACGGCCTCATGCGCTGTCTGCTTATCAAGGCGGAGGGCAATGGAGCTGTCGTTGCCTATCGCACGGAAATAACCGCCATAAAATATGACGGCCGAGGATATAGCCTGGACGTCAACGGCGGAGAATATCGATTCAACACGAAGATACTGATAAACAGTGCCGGCCTTCATGCCGACAAGGTCGCGGCTATGGCCGGTATGGATATCGATAAACATGATTACCGTTTAAAGTACTGCAAAGGCAGTTACTTCTCGGCATCGCCGTCACCCCGGCTCCGCCACTTGGTCTATCCCGTCCCTGTTAAAAATCATGTGGGCCTCGGCGTTCATGCCACACTGGATCTCGCCGGGCGCGTCCGCTTCGGTCCGGATACGGAATATATGGACAGGATAGATTATTCGGTGGATTCTTTGAAAAGAGAGGCCTTTCACAAGGCGATCAATACCTATCTGAGCGGAGTTCATGCAGACAGCCTTCAACCCGACATGAGCGGTATCCGTCCCAAGCTGCAGGGGCCCGATGAACCCTATCGCGATTTCGTCATCAAGGAAGAGACCGAGGCCGGATTTCCCGGTTTCGTCAATCTCATCGGCATAGAGTCTCCGGGTCTGACCTCCTGTCTTTCCATAGCGGACCACGTCGCCTCCCTCGTGGATCAATATCTATCGTGAATATAAAGGATCACTTTCAATTACCGGCGAATATCGGGAAGATTCTGATTATTCAGCTGGGCGATGTGGGCGATGTCGTCTGGTCGACCCCGACTTTCCATTGCGTAAAGAAGGCTTTCCCGGAAGGGCGCCTGTCCGTCCTGGTCAGGGAAGGCATGGGATCGCTTCTGGTAGCCGATCCCGCTATAGAAGATGTTTTCGAGATAAAGAACCATCCGGGAGGTTTCCTGACGAAGGAATTAAAGCATACCCGGCTGGTGATGGAATTGAGAAAATCGCGATTCGATCTGCTGTTCGAGCTGCGTTCCAATGACCGGGGCGCGTTTATGGGTTATCTGACCGGTGCGCCCATAAGGGCTTCCCTGTATCATGAAGATGTATCCTGGTGGCGCAATCTCCTCTTCACGCATCTTTTGATTCCGCCGCCTCCTCCCGAGCAGCGGATTTATGGCGCCGCAGAGCAGTCCTTGCGCATCGTTCGCGGCTTCGGCATTGAAACGCCGGAAACCGAGCCCAAAATCTGGATATCGGACCAAGCGAAAAAAAGCGTCCGCGAGATTCTGGCCAAGGCGGGTATCAGCGACGGCTTTTCCTGGGTCACGATCAATCCCTATTCAAGATGGTCGTATAAGGAGTGGGGAGACGAAAAGTGGGTTTCTCTGATTGATCGGTTCTGGACGGATTTCAAGCTCGGTGTCGTCGTTATCGGAGCAAAGAACGAGCGGGAGAGGGCGGAGAAGCTCATCGGTTTATGTTCCGGGCGGGCCTTCAACCTGGCGGGCGGGACAACCCTGGCCGAGCTGGCCGGCGTCTTGGGCTTAAGCAGGCTGCATATCGGCGTCGACAGTGCGGCGCCGCACATCGCCGCCGCGGTAGGCACAAGAACGGTTACGATTTACGGGCCGACCGATTGGCGCGATTGGGCCCCCGTCGGCGACCGGCACCGCGTCGTCGCGACGGATATGGCATGTTCACCGTGCCACCGGATGGGCTGCGACGGTTCGGGAAAGAGTCTGTGCCTGGAAAATATCGGCGTGGATTCCGTTACGGAGGCAGCAGCCGGGATGCTTGCGAAAGACGTCTGAGATGGATTCTTAGCCGGTTCCGGCTTCCATGACCTTGCCCTCTTCTTCGGCGAAGATTGAGGGTTTTATTTTGTCCCGGGTTTATTCAGCAGGGTAGCGGTGATTCTGTCGTGGATCAGCCTGGACGCCTTGTTGTCCCCGACGGGACCTACCATGACCGAGACGGAAGTGAGGGTCTGTTCCTTCGCCAGATAGTCGATCAGGATGGTCACCTTTTCATTGCCGATCGTTCCCGTGATTTTTCCATTGGCGATATACCGTGTTTTTTCAATATTCACGGCTTTCATATCGGCCAGGGCTTTTTCCGATGCGGTCCAAACATCATCAAAGAGGAAACGGTATTCGGTTTTAAGGCAGCCGTCGACATAAATGAATTGACCGGATCGGACACCGACGGTTTTGCTGCCGACATCGACGGTACAACCCGAAATGACGAATGACGCAAGGATCAAATAGATGATCGACTGAATTCTCGAAGACATACCCCTCCTTGCCGAAAATAACGAAGATGGTCCAGTGACGGAGCAAAGCATCGGCGTTATATTAAAGAATAATTCGTTGTAATGTCAACCGCATTTGTTAGTGCTGCATCAGGATCGATAAGGCTTGAAACAGACCCCATAAAAGGGCGGCGGCAGTCAGCAGGATGCATAGCGATGCGATGACCCTGTGAATGAACCCCTCTTCGTTTTTCTCCTGATAGCCGACCAGAAAACTGACCAGGATACCTGTTAGGAGGCCTCCGCCATGGGCCCAGTTGTTGATCCCTGGGATGATAAAGCCGAACACGGCGAGACCTATAACCCAGCCCATGGCCTGCTTATAGATGATTTCACCGTAAAATCCGCCGCGGCTTTTTCCATAATAGATGATACTGCCGATGAGGCCGCAGATGCTTGCGGAAGCTCCGATCGTCAAATAAATGCCGGCGATAAAAGAGACAAAAAAGCCGCCGGCGCCGGCTACGATATAAATGGTGATAAAACGGCTCAGACCGTATTCGCGCAGGACGAAGTAGCCCATCTGCCAGAGGGCCATCATATTGAACAGCAGGTGCAGAATCCCTCCATGGAGAAATGAAGCGGCGATAAGACTCCACCACCGTCCATAACCGCCTATGGGAAGGGCTCCCGAGGCGCCGAGGATGAAGAGGCTTCCGTCGGAAGGTGAAAAAAAGGCCAGCGGATTAGCCAGAGACTGGTGCAGAAAAGGGTTGATGACAAGCGACAGGATGTAGTAGGCGATGTTCAGGCCGACCAGCCATTTGACGGCGTCCGCCTGTCTCGACGTAAACCGGCTTAAGATATTTTTTTTCCAGAAGGAGCCAGGCGAGACAAGACCGCAGTAAGGACACCGCTCTTCGTCTTCACTGATGAGTTTCCTGCAATTCGGGCAGAGGATGGAGTTTCTGGGCGACATGTCAATCCTTGTGGCCGCGGAGGGCGGTAGATGAATCCATGTTCTTCATTCTGTTCCGGGGAGACGAAGCGGTTTTGCCGTTTCCGGTTGCACGCATATCTTCTCCCGAGGCATCATCGGTTCCGCCTATAAAAATGTGAATCAGAACCGCGTGAATATTACATAACTTTCGGATCAATATCAACAAAGAAGAACCTTGTAAAGAGAAATACGGAAGGACTGTTCGTTTGCAGGCAGGAGATATCATAGAGGCCGTCGTGGACCGCATAGCCTTCGGAGGCGATGGCGTCTGCCGGATCGAAGAACTGGTCGTTTTTGTCCCTTTTGCCATGATCGGGGATACCGTCGAAATCGAGATTGTCGATAGAAAGAAACGGTACGCCAGAGGGCGTCTCGTTCGCCTTCTCGATCCCTCCCGTGAAAGAGCCGTTCCGGTATGCCCGTATTACGTCCAATGCGGGGGGTGCCAGTACCAGCATATCCGTTATGACGCCCAATTGGAGATTAAAACGGCCCATGTCGTCGATGCCTTTACCAGGATCGGCAAATTCGCAAATCCGTCAGTTGCCGGGATTATTCATTCACCCCGGCCGTACGCTTACCGGGGGAAAGCCGAGTTTCAGGCGGTGCGTGGCGATAACGGCAAATGGCTATCCGGCTTCATGCACGGTTTGAGCCATGAGGTCGTCGATATCGAATCCTGCCGGATCATGGACGATTCGATCAATAGCGATTATCAGCGATTCAGAAGTAATCTCCTCGCCGGGGAGGCTGAGGGCTTGCATGAGGGGAAGCATATCTTCTGGTCTCATCAGGAATTCCGGGAGTCGGTTGTCTGTCCCTCCGGGACTGTCTTGAGGACAGTCAAAGGGAGACATCTATTCGTACCTCAAGAGGGTTTTTTCCAGGCCAATACGGAGCTTACGGCAGCGCTGGTTGATACGGTGGTCTCCATGTGTGCCTTGACGGGAAAGGAGAGCGTCGCGGATGCATATTGCGGTTCAGGGCTGTTTGCCCTGTTCCTGGCCCCTCATGCCGGAGAAGTTTTAGGCATTGAAACGGATTTGGAAGCGGTCAACTGCGCCGGGATCAATCTTCAGAGGGCAGGATATAACAATGCCGTCTTTGTCCGAGGCGATGTCGCTTATGTCCTGGGGAAACGAATGAAGACCGAAATGCGACATATCGACGTTGTTGTCTGCGATCCGCCGCGTGTAGGATTGAGCCCTAAAACCCTGTCGGCGATCATCGACGTGCAACCGGAGCGGATCGTTTATGTGTCATGTAATCCTGCCACCCAGGCCAGGGACATGAGGGCCCTCGCCGATAGGGGGTATGATTTGAAAAGCCTTCAGCCCGTCGACATGTTTCCCCAGACGGCCCATATCGAGGTCGTGGGACTGATGGAGAGAGGACAATAATGCAGCCGCCGGCCTGGGGATGACGGCATTGATCGAGCCCTTTCAAACAGCCGAAGCGGATGACCATGGCAGAGATATGGCGTCAGAACCTAATCCTCATGTCGTCAATCGTTGCAAAAGTCTCAGGGAATATCCGTTTCGCCGCGTTTTCGGAATCCGTCCGGTCTTCAAGGGTAGGATGCGTTCTGGCATCGAAATGGATCAATGCCATCTTCCTGGCCCTTGCTTCCTTTGCGATTCTCGCCGCTGTCTCGGGATTGAGGTGCGGCCAGGCTTCGTTGGATTGCCCGCTCTTGTATGCGCATTCGGCGATGAGGATATCCGCCTCCGCGGATAGTTCGACGGCATTTGCACAGTAACCGGTATCCGGGCAATAGGTTATGGTCCTGCCGTCCAGTACGATCCTGTAACCCAGAGTCAGTGACGTATGGCGCAGCGGTTTGACTGTAACAGGAAAGGGCACCCGGTCCTGTTCAGACGGTAATTCTATAACCCCGGTTCTGTAGGGCAGGTCTCGAAGGGGGGCGGTGAAAGGGCTGTTGAGGAATATGTTCAGAACATTGCGTGTACCTTCGGGGCCGCCGATCACGAGTCCGCCGGAAAACCGGAATTTATTGAGCGTATGAAGACCGGCAATATGGTCCACGTGAAAATGGCTGAGGAAAAGATAGACGGGACGGTCATCGAGGTCCTCGATATACCGGTCCGCCTTGTATAGACCGTAACCGGCGTCGAAGATCACGTGATATTCCTGCGAGCTGATAAGGGTGCAAACGGTGTTTCCGGTGGGTGTGTCGTACCAGCCGTTGGTTCCCAAGAAGATAATGTCCAGAAACGAATCCTCCTAAAAGCTTATTGAAAAGCGCGATTTTGAACAGGCCGTGCCCCCCGCATAGGGGGAGTTCAAAAAAGTGTCCCGATATCAAGCGTGCAAAAGCCTCCCCACGGGGTGCTGCGAGAATGAGGTACAGAAGTATGTCGATCGACGAGGATCACAGACGCGCGTAACAGATGGGCGTTTTTCAACAGTCGGCTAAATCCCTGTTATCTCTTTTCGCAATTGAGCGAAAATCTCCGTTTTGAAGGCCGGATAACCAGGAATGGTCTGATTTAAGTACTTGTTCATATACTGGCTGTCGTAGATCAGCATGCGCTCAAAATCAGCCACTTTGCCCGCCGGTGCGAGCTGTCTCTTTACCGCCTCCTCGAATTTCTCCTCCAGTTGTTTCGCATACTCATCCGCAAGCCTGCTGAGGGCTTCCCCATTCATGTCCCGAAGTTTCCCCTCTGCTCTCATTTCATCAATCCATTGTTTGGCCGTTTCTTGATACATGGTCTTATCCTTCAATCATGTTGGATGTTGACAAAACCTCGAAGCATTCACAGTAGCGTCCCCCGCCCGTCACGATGCCGCGGTAACGGTTCAGGGCCTCGACCGCCTCGTCATAGGCCGTGTTCTTAATCTGTGAAGCGTGCTTTCTAAGGGCGGCTAATTTCAGATCGATACAGTCGGTTATGTTTTCCGTATAAGATATATTTTGAAGAGGCGACCAGACCTCATAACATAAGACCGTTCCGACGGTCCAGGGTTCGCCGCCGCATTCCTGAAACCAGGGCCCGGAAGCGCGTCTTATGGCTTCTATCATGAGGTCGTGGGTCATCCGGTGGTCCGGATGTGCTTCCCCCCGGTGAGGGATATATACCCATGCGGGTCTGATCTCTCTGATCCGCTTCACCATCTCGATCAGGTTGCTTTTGTCGGCTTGAAGATATCCGTCTTCGTTTCTAAGAAAAATGAGGTCTTGAATACCGAGAAAGGATGCCGCCTCTCTCGCCTCGTTTTCGCGCAACAGCGTCAGGTCGCCCTTGGGAATGTCGATATTTCCGGAATCGCCTGAAGTCAGATAAATAACGCTCACTTTCCTTTTTTTCCTGAGGTGACCGATCATGCTTCCCCCGCAGCCGATGAGATCGTCATCCGGATGGGGTGCGGCGACCAAGACGTTCATGATAGACCTTACGTTTATGCCCAAATAAAGATTGAGAACGATTAATACCGGAAGAGTCTGCGCACAGGATGAAACAACAGTGGCATTTTGCCGTTCCTATAGCCGACGATCCAATGCTGAAACGGAACGGAGGAATTAATTCTTGGTTGCCGTGTCCGGGAAGGGAAGGGGCATTTGACGCCATTTCCAGAGACATCGCCGGCAAAACGACTTGCTCCGCGCCCTTGCAGAACAGGCCTCATAATCAACAAAGTAACCGTGCTTTTCGCACCAACGGTTTTCTCTCGAGTTAGGAATGAAATCGGGTTTCGATTGCTGTTGTTTAATCTGTTTTCCCGATGCGCCCATAAGCCGGATTCCTTGCCGGTCTAAACGAAGAAGATGGAATTCTCCCTCAAACCTGGAATGTACGCTTCTTACCGATGTCTTTAAAATCGATGTTACATGAAACGAACCCCGCCTTTCAAACCATGATATGAAAGACGGGGTCAATTCATCGTTGACGCCTTTTGAATCGTCGTATCAGAAATTCTTTTGAGTTCCGGAGTTCAGCCGCGGTCAGACTGCCCCGGGACCACGATGCTTAATCTCGGTGATGTCGCTTAAGCCTTTTTTGCCGCGGGTTTCTTGGCCGCGGGTTTCTTGGCCGCGGCTTTTTTGGCCGCAGGCTTCTTAACGGCGACTTTCTTTGCTGCTGCCTTTTTTGTTGCGGGTTTTTTCGCAGCAGTTTTCTTTGCGGCGGCCTTCGGCTTCGCAGCGACGGCCTTTGCCGCCCCTTTGGCCTTTATATCCAGCGATTTTCTCTTGGCCTTATTGGCGGCTGCCTTTCCCTTCGCCATCGGAATGTCGCAGCAAAGCGCTTCCGCCATGCCATATCCGTTAATCTCGTCCACAACAAGTACCAGACCGCACATTTCACAACTGAGTAAATCTCCCCGCTTTGCCTTAGCCATTCTAAATTTCCTCCTTTGCTATTGTTTGATATGCCCGATACAATGCTTAATTATTGAAAGCAATCTACACTAAAAGTAACGATTTATCAAGCTTTTTTCGCTATCAATTTATACAGATCGACATATCCGTTTCGTTCCCGCGTTTGATCGAACTCACGAAACGCAAGCGCTGCGGCCCTTTCCCGCATGGACCTCATGTTGTCGATGTTTTCCACGGCGTAAATTATTTTCCGCATGAGGTCTTTTTTATTCGTAAACAGAAGGCCTGTTTCCTCCGTCAGTAGGGAGCTGTTGCCGGGAATATCCCTACCGATGACGATCATCCCGCAACTGATTGCTTCCAGCATGGCATTGCTTTCGGATTCTGAAAAGGAGGTGTTCAAAAAAATATCGGCACAAAGAAAGAGCGAGCGGATATTTTCTCTGGCCACAACACCTGCATACGTCACCCAGTCTTTGCCGGCTGTATCCGAAAGGAGTTCTTGTAAGGCATCATCTTCGATAACGGGGCCGGCGATGATCAAGTGAATTTGAGGGAGGCAACATTTCAAATCTTGCAGAACCCGAAAAGCGAGCCCTATATTCTTGATCTTCCTTATAGCACCGACGGCGAGAAAAACTACGGCATCGCGACGGATCTTCCAATTCTCGCGAAAATCGATAAAAGGGGTTTCGGGAAGAGATACGGATTGGTGAATGACGGTTACTTTTTCTTCAGGGACATTTGCCTGTAAAAGAATTTCCCTCGCAGCTTCATTGAAGACGGTTATTGCGTCCGAATGATCCAGGACGTCGATAATCGCCCTTCTCTTCCGCATCGATTTCAAATCGACGTTAAGATCGGTTCCTGTCATCGTTGTAATAAGATAAGCCCCTGTTCTGTCTTTTGCGAGAAGGCCGATGCGGCCTGACTTATAGGCGTGAAATGCGTGAACGATGTCCGGCTGGTAAAGTTCGGCCGTTCGAATCACCTGCTTGCTTCTTAATTCGGACAGATTGAGTGTGGTTGACGCTATGCCGGATTGCGTCAAGTGTTTACCGATACGGTCCACAGTGACGGCATTTCCCGTCAGCAGCGGAAAATAGGTAGGGGTCAGAAGAAGCGCCTTCATTTAAAAAAGTCGTCGATAATCCGGATGACGGCTTGGGGATTCTCCATCGGGATGAGATGCCCCACGCTTTCTACAAGCTTGTACGATCCTTTCGGAAACAGTGACGAAGCCTTCTTGAGATCTATGAACTTTTTGTTGTCGCTCGTTTCTCCCTCGATGACGAGGACGGGACATTGGACGCGGGGAAGGAGAGGCCAGGGATCTTCGTGAACGCCGCCCATGAACAATGATGCTTCTCTCTGGGGGGAACATACGAGCTGGAGCCTGCCGTTGCCGCGTTCAGTCAATCCATGCCGGATGTAAAGATCGAGTGCTTCGCCATCCCAGTTTTTGAACAGGTCGCGCGATTCCAGGTATTGCCGTGCTTCGTCGTCATCGCTCCAGTCGTTCCTGCGCCTTAAGGCTTTCGAGGCGAGGATATGCTCTTCGACGGTGATGGATCTTGTATAGAAATCGCCGGGGAGGTAGATCGGCTCAATCAGGATCATCGCTTTCGGTTTCAACCCGTACGATGCGGCGGCTATCGTCAGGACGGTCGCACCCATGGAATGTCCCACAAAAAAACCGTTTTCTATGCGGAGCCGGTCGCAAAGGGACTTTAAATCTTCCGCCAATGTCGACCAGTGCATGGCGCCGGTCCGGGGATTGGAATCCCTGTGGTCGCAGAAGTACGGGGCGATCGAATGGAAAGCAGCAGTGAGTCTTCTTGCGACGGGATGCCAAAGCCAGGGCAGAAACCCCGTCGCGTGCAAAAATACCAGGGGCGGTCCCTGGGTTTCATAATCGAGGTAGGTGAGATGAATGTCGCCGATGTTTTCAGACTTCAGTTTCGGCAGGTTATCGGAGGAGGCGGCATTTTCACACATATCTAACCGACCGTGTGATGAACTCATCTGGTATAGATCCGCTTAGCAGTAGGACGGCGGCCATCGGTCGCACCATCGACGATTATCCGTTCAGAGCGGGTCGTATTCATGAATATAAAAGAATCCTCATCGGACGGATGCATGTCCCTATCTTGCCGCTTCTCCTCGGGCATCAAATGCTGTATTTGTTGCTGCGATTTATTTCGTCATACCGGCAATTTCTTCCGTGCTCAGGACGCGATCGATGTCGAGGAGGATCTTAATCCCTCCTGCCGATTTGGCCATGCCCAGAATATATTCCGTATTGAGCTGAGTACCGAAGTTCGGTGTCTCTTCGATGTCTGCAGCCTTTATATTCAATACTTCGGAGACGGAGTCGACGACGATGCCCATGTGAATGGTTCGGCCTTCGCCGCTGATTTCCACTACGATGATGCAGGTTCGCTCGTTATATTCGATGGGGTCCATCCCGAATTTAATCCTGAGATCGACGACAGGGATGACCTTGCCCCTTAAATTAATGACCCCTTTCATATACACCGGCGTCTGCGGGACCATGGTAATCGACATCATTCCTATAATCTCTTTCACCTTCAATATCCCGATACCGTATTCCTCTCCGGCGAGCGAGAAGGTCAGATATTTTCCTTCTTTGTCTACCATCGCTTTTACGGCCTGATTTATCGTTTTGGTTTCATCCGACATATAACTTAGACCTCCTTGTTTGATTTCAAGTCTTGTCCTCCCTGCACTATTTATTACGTCGGCCGCCTTTTGTCAACGGATTAGGGGAAAGACTCATTATAAAATAATACGTTTTAACGAAGTGAAAACCGGCTCATGGCCCACACTCGCGCCCGGACACAACCTCCCGACGGGAGGTCTTTATACGCCTCAAGAGCCGCCGTAACCTATGGTCACCTTGCCGGCGGCGACGATAACGGGTACCTGCCTCGATCCACCGGATAATTTCAGCATCTCCTTAAGCTTTGCGCCATCCAATTTCACATCGATGAACAGAGCCCTCTTTCCATAGACCGACCTGGCCATATCCGTGTAAGGTCACCCCTGTTTTCCATAAATCAATACCTGCTCATCCATGTCATTCCTCCTCAGCTGTTGTCTTTTCAGGAAACAGGAGCGGTCTCCAAAAAGTTCAATTCTGCGAATTTTATCTACCCTTATAATATAACAGTCTTTCTTCAGTATTGCCATTCATTTATAACGTTTGCCGTTCATAGGGTCTTGTGTTAAAATAAGCAATAAATCGGCCATGATGAATATTTAGACTGCGAATCGGGAAACACTCATGTTTTATCATAACGGGATTGCCTGGCTGTTAATAATATCGGGTCTTTTCGGATCGTCCGACGTCATTCGGGATATCCGCGTTTTAAAGCAGGATCACCGCTACTATCTTGACAAGATATCGACTACTCAGGAATTGGCGCCTCGGGAAGAGCAGCAGAGGATGGATGCGGTTTTCAATAAAATGTATTTTTTACCCTGGACCTGTGAAAAACCGCGCTATACAAAAGCGGAAATCGAAGAAGAGCTGAAAATCTATCGCCATAATCCGGGCTACGGCGAGAATCTCAGGAAACACAGCCTCGAATGGATAGATTCCCTGGCCGAAAATATCGACCTGGAAAGTTTTCCCAACGGCGGAGGCAGGGGCATCGCCATAGCAAATTCGGACTTGAGGGTATTGCCCACGCGGAGGCCCCATTTCAACCATTGCGAAACAGGACGCTGTACCTATCCCTTCGATAATTTCCAGCAGTCGGCCATTTACGTCAACACCCCCGTCTATCTGTCACACTGGACGAAAGACAGGACCTGGGTCTTCGTCGAGACCGGATATACATACGGCTGGCTTCCGGCCAAGGACGTGGCCCGCGTCGACGCCGATTTCATCGGACAATGGAAGGAGAGACCATTTGTCGTTCCGATTAAGGACAAGCTTTCCATCTATGACGAGAACGGCCGGCATTTGTTCAATGCGCCTATCGGTACCCTGTTTCCGGACGAAGGCGAAAGTACCGACGGCAAGAAACGGAATATTGCGGTGGCCGTTGCGAATCAGACAGGCAGGGCCGTCGTTGAAAAGGCCGTGGTTCCGGCGGATGCCGTTGCCCTGAAGCCTTTACCGCTGACCCGAACCAACATGGCCATGGTTGCCAACGAGCTTATCAATGAACCCTACGGATGGGGAGGGCTTTATCAGAACAGGGATTGTTCCGCCATGATCATGGACCTGTTCGTGCCTTTCGGCATATGGATGCCGAGAAACTCCAAGAATCAGGCTCTGGAGGGAGGATCGTTCATCGACCTCCGGGAGGTTCCCTCGAAAGATAAAGAGAAGATCATTCTCAAAGAAGGCGTTCCCTACATGACGCTGCTTTGGGTCAAGGGGCACATCATGCTCTATATGGGCAGTTACAATGGGGAGATTCTCGTTTTTCACAATTTCTGGAGTGCCCGGGACAAGAAGACCCGAAAGAAAAGCAGCAGACAGATTGTCGGGCATGCCGCCGTCACAACCCTCCAGCCGGGAGTGAAATCCAAAAGGCATAGACGCGGGAAAGGGTATTTGAGCGACATCATCGGTATGACCGTCGTCGGCAGCAGGGATTCTCAAAAAACCGGTTATTGACGAACCCCATCAAAGTAGATGCCGTGAAGAATGCTTTCCTTCACGACGGCGTCACCTTCCGTCCGTCCGGTTCGGGAAGCAGTCCGCCGTATCGGGTCATGACCAGGGTACGGGCCTCTTCCGTAGAGTGAACCTGACCGCTCAACTGGGCGTCTTCCAACTCCCGGAGAATCTCCTTGAAGTGCCTCCCGGGCAGGAAACCCATGGCGATAAGATCGTCGCCGTTCAGTAACCTGGGCGGATGGAGTTCCTCCACCGTGAATTCATCCAGCTTCCCGCGGCAAAATTCGTAGTTGTCAAGCATGCCATGGCTCCCGAGGCAGTCGAGACGATGCAGTTCGAGATGGAGGTCGAAATCGGCCTTCCTGATGAAGCGTTTGATTTTGCTGGGGCGCATGTCGCGGACGTGCATGAATTTCATGTGCTCCTGAACCAGGGCCATGATCGTTTCCTGGTCGCTTCGTGAAAACCTCAGACGTTCGAGGATCGCTGCGGCAATCTCCTTTCCCGTCTGGACGTGGCCGTAGAAATGAACGCCGGCGTCGTCTTCCGAGCGGCTCACCGCCTTGCCGATGTCATGGAGGACAACGGCCCATGCGAGCCTGGGATCGGTCGGGGCCGATTCGGACAGGATGAAGAGCATCCGCAGGGTGTGTTCCCATACGTCGCCTTCCGGATGGTAGAATGGCGGTTGCTCAACGCCCTGCAAAGCGACGAGTTCGGGAAGGATTTCCTTGAGGATGCCCGATTCTGCCAGCATCTCCACCCCGGAGCGGGCTCCGCGCCCCGTGAGGATCTTGGTCATCTCTTCCCGGATACGTTCCCGGCTGATTCTCCGGACAAGCGGCGCGTTTTTCCTGATCGCCTGCAGCGTTTCCGGGTGGACGCCATAGGAAAGATTGGCCGAAAACCTTACGGCCCTGATCATACGGAGATGATCTTCCGTGAAGCGTTCTTCCGGGTCCCCGATCGTGCGGACGATCCTGTTCTCGATATCAGCAACGCCCCCCACGTAATCGATGACCCGTCCCGATTCAGGTTCCATGAGCAGTCCGTTGATCGTAAAGTCCCGCCGAAGAACGTCTTGCTCTGCCGTCGAATACGTCACCTGAGACGGATGTCGTCCGTCCTCGTATCCGTGCTCCGTTCGGTATGTGGCTACTTCGTACGGATGGCCGTCTTCAACGACAAGGATGACGCCGAAAGCGGCTCCGACCGGAATGGTTCTTGGAAAAAGCGATTGGACCTGTTCCGGAAGCGCCGAGGTCACGATGTCATAATCCGCGGGCGGTACGCCGCGGACCATATCGCGGACACAGCCCCCCACAAAGTAGGCTTCATAACCCGCACGGTGAAGCTTTGCCGTTATCGTTGCAGCTTTCTCTCTGGATGCGTCCGAATTCATGGACATGATGTTCCGGTGTTTGTCTCTTCGCGGAAAAGCGTTCCGACTTTCACGATACACATCGTTCTTACCAGTTCCTGATTCAGCTTGAGAACCTGGGTCAGGATATCCGAGGGCTTCACCGATCCCTCCGGACCGAAATCGACGATCATCCGTATAATCGCGTCGTCCTCCAAAGTCAATGCTTTCACCAGCGGGCGAATATTTTTGGTGGAGGCCTTTCCTTTCGCTTCCCGGACGACAACCCATTCCCGGCTGGCCATAAAAGCAGAGATTTGCTCCGTTATGGCCGGCAGTCCCTCTCGGGGCACAGCATCGGGCAGAACGACGCGGTATTCGAAACCGGTGACCGTCTCGGACAATGAACGGCCATAGGAAGGGATGGGTCTGAAGGTGAGGACTTCAACGCCCGCTGGCAGGAAGGCGTTGATCCTTTGCAGGATCTTCTCGATGGGCTCTGAATGCCTCTGTATCTGTATCTCCGCGAATTCCCCCTCGCTTGCCATGCCCACGGACGTCGCACAGGCGAAGGAAATTTTCGGATGGGGGTGGAAACCCTGCGAAAAGACGAAATTCAAACCGCTCTGATTGATGGCGCGGATCAAGGATGACGACAATTCCAAATGGGAAAGAAAGCGGGACAAGCCCGTTTTGGCGAATTGGAGGAGAAAACGGCCTGTCAGCAAAGATGATTGCCCAGCCGAAGCCTCCGTCCGGGGCAGCGGCCGGTCCGTATTCGAAGCGGGTAATGCATCGGCGGTCAGCGGACGAATGTTGATGTGATCGCATACGCCGCACTGATGGCACTTGCCGGTGCGGCAATCCGCCGTTGATTCGCGAGCGGCCGATTTTTCCAATTCGGAAACGAGAAAACGGCGATCGATACCGCAGTCGATCCTGTCCCAGGGAAGTCTGTCCGTCAGGTTCCTGGACTTAAGCCATGCATCGACGGCCAGCCCGCTGTCGCGAACGGCCTCTTCCCAAAGGTCATGCCGGAACCGGTCCGTCCACCCGTCGAACCTGCATCCGCGGCGGAAGGCGTCTTCAAAGAGCAAACCCGTCTCCTCGTCGCCCCGGGCGAAAATGCCCTCCAGGACGCTCATCCGGGCATCGTGCCATTTCACGTTCAGGTTGCGGTGCTTGAGACGTTTTCTGAAGTAATCCTGCTTCTGCCGCGTTTCTTCCAATGAGATCTGTGCGTTCCATTGAAAAGGCGTGAATGCCTTCGGGACGAAGGTGGACATGCTGACCGTCACCTGGCCGCGATTTCTGGCGGTCTTCAGAACCTTGTAACTGAGGTCGACGATTCCTTCCATGTCCTCTTCCGTTTCGCCGGGCAGTCCCAGCATGTAATAGAGTTTCACCGATTTCCAGCCCGCATCGAAAACCCGTCCCGTCGTTGCCAGAAGGTCCTCTTCGCTGTTGCCCTTGTTGATTGCGTCGCGCAGCCGCTGGGTGCCGGCCTCCGGAGCCAGCGTGAAGCTTGTCTTCCGAACGCGCTTGATTTCTTCGATCAACCGCTCTTTCAGCGTTTCTGCGCGGAGCGACGGCAGTCCGATGGCAATCCGTCGGTGATAGTAGCGCTCCATCAGGTCGGACAACAGCGGCTCGATCAGGCTGTAGTCCCCTGAACTCAACGATAACAAGGAAAGCTCATCGTAGCCCGTCGAACACAACATCTGATCGGCCATCTTTTTCAAGGATTCCGGGTTTCTTTCGCGGACGGGCCGCCATACCATGCCCGCCTGGCAGAAACGGCAGCCGCGGGTGCAGCCTCTGGCTATTTCCAGGGTCACCCGGTCGTGTATCGTCTTCATGAGAGGGACCAGGGGGCTCGCCGGATACAACCATGCATTCAGATCGGCAATGACCCTCTTCCTGATGGTTTCGTTCCCCTTATGAACGGCCGGCACATAGATGCCCTCTATGGCTGCCAGGGCTTCCAGTATGCTCCCCCGGCTTCTGCCCTTCGCTTTTTCCTTCATGACCGTGTCGGCGAGGTCGAGTACGACCTCTTCCCCTTCGCCGATCACGAAGGCATCC
Organism: Syntrophales bacterium; assembly: GCA_963668175.1. Classification (GTDB taxonomy): domain Bacteria; phylum Desulfobacterota; class Syntrophia; order Syntrophales; family PHBD01. The sequence continues at coordinate 4,223,926 of OY764159.1, read as the reverse complement.
ATAAAGGCCGACATCGGCGCCGGGTTAAACGCGCAAGGCCCGCCCGCGACGATCAAGGGATGATTCTCCGTGCGGTCCGCGCTTCTCAGGGGAATGCCGCCCATATCCAGCATATTGAGGACGTTGGTATAAGATAATTCGTATTGGAGCGAAAATCCGACCACGTCGAAGGCGTGCAGGGGCGTGTGGGATTCGTGGGATGCCAGGGAAAGGCCGTGGCTCCTCATTTGGCGTTCCATATCGGGCCAGGGGGCGTAGCAGCGCTCGGCGACGATCTCGGGCCGGCTGTTCAGGATGGCATAAAGAATCTGGATGCCCAGATGAGACATCCCCACTTCGTAGCTGTCGGGAAAGGCCAGGGCAAAACTCAGGCGGCAGGCTTGCCGGTCTTTCCTGGCGGCATTAATTTCTGTACCGATATAACGGCTCGGTTTTTCAACAAAAGGCAGGATAAGCTCCCAGGTCATAATATATCTGTTTCCATTCAATCAAAAAATCTTTTTGTAATAGCAATCCGTCGGAATCCGATAGGGATCATGAAAAAGCCGGAGGCAGGATGCCTTGCCGATCTTGTCTGCAGGCATGCACGTTGTTTCGTATCATGATCGGTCTTAAGCTGTGCTTCCATAATCTTATCTGTTCAGATACGGCAAAGCAAGCTATGATTTCGCATCGGCGGCGGCGGAGGGCCGGATCATCTTCAATAGCCCTGTTTTTTCGATATTCTCCAGGGTTTTCAGGAGCGTCTTTTCGGAATGGGCCTCTATCGTTACGATAGGAAGAAGATTCGCTTGGCGCATTTCCCGGAAGAATTCCGGAAAAGGAAAGGTTCCTTCACCCACGGCCAGATGTTCGTCGGATGATCCGTCGTTGTCGTGAATATGAAGCTGGCTGAGCCATGGCGCCATCTCCCTCATCCAGACTTGAAGGGGCGCCCTGGAAAAGGTGTTAAAGTGGCCCGTGTCGAAGCAGAAACGCAATTGCGGCGAGGGGACAGCCGTAAGCAGGCGCTTCAGGAGTTCCGGGTTTTTTTCGTAGACGTTTTCCAGGGTGATGATCGTGTCCGTTCCTTCAACGAGAGACAGCAAATACCTCCACGTGTCCGCGCTGTTTTCGAGCCACTCCTCTTCGGCCGATACATAGTATTTCGCATCGAATGCCGGATGGCAAACAATGGTCATGGGGCGATAGTACGGTACCAATTCAAAGACCTGTTTCAGACGGTCGATCGTCAGCTGCCTGATCCTGGAATCCAGCGCTCCCGGCCTCAGATCGTGGAATGGGGCGTGAAACGTAACCTTCAATCCTGAATCGGAAAGTTGCCTCGCCGTTTCTATAAAGTCAGATTTATCGTAACGGTCGATGTTCCTGTAGTTGAATCCTATTTCCGGCTGCAAGCGGTTCTTCAGCACCTGGGGCAGGTAGCGTTCCCGGAGAAGATGAAAGGGGATATGTATCTGGACGTGTTGGATGCTGTCGAATGGTTCAAGATTCATGGTGCGCCGCTGTTGTCATTTCTCAATGTCTTTCTGTAAATCAAATCGACTTCCGCCGAACCGTCCGGCAGTTGCCGGCTGTTGATCCGGAATCCCATTTTACCGATAATGTCCGGCAGAACCTCGGCCAGATCCGAACATGCAGACGAGGCCATTGCGAAATCGACGATCCTGACGGTATGTTCCAGCGTTCTCATCGTCATGACGTCCGCCGTTATCGTGTTATTCTGCATGTCCGTACTGCTCTGCAGACTGTATGGCCCGTAATTGAAGGTGCACCGTTCGAAACGGGACTTGCCGTCAACGCCTGCGGCCGTCTGGCAGGTCGTTTTGATGATCCTGTGCAAAGGCGAAAAAAGCTTTGCCGTCCGGGCAAATTCCTTCTTGTCGGCAGGGGACCATCTTTTCGGTGCTTCCTTCATGAGTTCCTTCTCAAGCCGGACCGCTTCCCCAAGATTCCTTAAGGCATCGACCATGGCCGCTACCATGGCTGTCCGGGCCGCTTCGGCGGCGTTCTTCGCTCCGTCCCGAGGAACGCCGTTTCCTTGGACGTTCAGAACATCATCGGCGATGCGGGCCTTGAAACCAAGGTTTATGTCCGCTGCCAGGGCGCTTGCCGGGAAATTCGTACTCATCCATATCGATATACCGATGACGGCGATAACAGAGGAAATGCTTCTGAACATGATCGGTCTCCTCGTCAATAAGAGATAGCCCGTCAGGTACGGGTCTGACGGTCTCGAAGATGCTTCTGAACGTTACCTGTCCGTTTCGCAAGCGGCTGTTTGTATAGCGATGCGCGCCGGTTATATGGCACAAAAAGAGGCTTGTTGTCTATGAAGAATATCGCCCGGACGGCTTCGTTGTTCCGGACTGCGAATTCAGAATTGACACGGGGGAATGTTTCTGTTACTGAAAACAATACGTTATTTGTTCAATATTTCCATTAAGAAGGAGGGCCTGTTGACCATAACGGAGGAAGGCGTTACCAGGAGTATGGCCTTGTTGTGTGCCAATGCGGCACTGGATAAGAAAGCAAAAAATCTCGTCGTCATCGCAGTCAGAGAAGTATCTTCATTCGCCGATTATTTCGTTGTTTGCAGCGGAACTTCCGATCGGCAGGTGCAGGCTATAGCCGCATCCGTCCAGGAGCAGATGAAAAAGAGCGGTTTTCTGCCAATCGGGATTGAGGGTGAAAGCAACGCCAAATGGGTCCTCATGGATTACGGCGACGTCATTGTTCATGTCTTTTACGAACCGGTCAGGGAATTTTACGATATCGAAAAACTGTGGGCCGATGCGCCCCGGATGGAAGTGGCCGAGAATATCTTCGAATTGAAAACCCTCGATGTCGGGATGATGCTGTGAGCGGCATTTTAGAAGCCGTCTCCGATGTGCTCTTTCCCCCGTCCTGCGTGTCCTGCAGCTCGGTCATCTTCACAGGCGACCGCCCTTTCTGTCCGTCCTGTTTTGAAGAAATCGATTTCATATCGTCGCCTCTCTGCAGTTGTTGCGGTATGCCCTTCGCACATGACGGAACGATGGACCATCTCTGCGGGGAGTGCATCACCCGCAAGCCCCCATTCGTGATGGCAAGGACGGCAGGACGATACAAAGCGACATTGCTGGAAGCGGTTCATCGCTTCAAATACGGACGCGAAACGGCTCTCGGGCAGATGTTGGGGCGCATGATGGCAGCATATTCCTTTCCTGGATTCGATCCCGGCGACTACTCTCTGATCGTTCCTGTTCCTCTGCACGAGAAGAAACTGAGAGAGAGGGGGTTTAACCAGTCGGTCATTCTGGCCAGGGAACTGTCCAGATGTTATGCCCTTCCTTTGGATTTCATCTCTTTGAGAAGGCTCCGCCATACGGAACCTCAGGTAAGTCTGGGCGGCAAAGAGCGAGAAACGAATGTTCGAGGGGCTTTCACGGTTAAGGATTCGAGAAACATCAAAGGGGCCGGCATTATTCTTATCGACGACGTTTATACGACGGGCAGCACCCTCCGCGAATGTGCCCGTTGCCTTATGGATGCGGGGGCGGAACAGGTCGCCGTCCTGACGCTGGCCAGGGCCATTTAGCAAATACGATCTACGATACTGAAGGGCTTGATGACCAATGAGTAAAGTTTTGTCGCAGGAAGCATTAAGGAAGGAACTGGATCGTCTCCGCGATGAAGGAAAGAAAATCGCCTTCACCAACGGCTGCTTCGATATCCTCCATGTCGGCCATGTCCGATATCTCGCAGGAGCGAAAAAAACGGCCGATATTCTGGTTCTGGCCCTGAACAGCGATTCGTCCGTTCGGACGATCAAAGGTGACAAGCGGCCGTTGATTCCCCAGGAGGAACGGGCCGAAGTCTTGGCAGGTCTGGCGTCTATAGACTATGTCACAATTTTTGACGAAGCGACGCCCCTTGAGCTGATCAAGTATCTGAAACCGGATATTCTGATAAAAGGCGGGGACTGGGCGGAAGAGAACATTGTCGGACGGGATGAAGTTCGATCCTGGGGCGGTCGCGTCGTTGTCGTTCCCGAAGTTGAAGGGGCGTCGACGACCAATATCGTGGACAAGGTTCTCAAGGTCTACGGACATGAGTCCCTGTAGGTGACGAACGGTCATCGGCTGAAGAAAGATGCCGCCTTCCTGCGCGGCCGTTCAACAGCCTGCTAAAGATTCAGGTGTCTGGGTTCGTGTCTCAGGATTCTGCCGGGCAGCCGGCCGGTATGCTCTCCGTTTTCGATGACCAACTCCCCGTTGACGATGACATAAGGGATTCCGACCGGGTAACGGTGGGGATCCTGCCACGTGGACATGTCCATGACCGTATCCGGATCGAAGATGACGATGTCGGCATAGTAACCTTTCTGAATGCGGCCCCTTCCCGTCAATCCGAATTTTTGCGCCGTGAGGGACGTCATCTTTTCAATCGCCCTTCCCAGAGACAAAATCCGCTCGTCCCGAACGTACCGGCCGAGCATGCGAGGGAAAGTCCCGTAGGAGCGGGGGTGCGGTTTGTCCTTGGCCAGCCGTCCATAAGGGGCCAGGGCCCATCCGTCGGAGCCGATTACGACGAGCGGATGCATGATGATCCGCTTGAATGTCTCTTCGTTAAGGGAGAAATTGATCATCCCGACCTGGTCGTTTTCGGCGATGATCAGATCCCGGATGAACGTATAAGGGTCTTTGCCCGACTCGACGGCCGCCTGGCGGACGGTTTTGCCGGCGTGCTTTTGGTTCGCCTCCGTAAGCAGGGAGGCGATGAGGATATTGTCCCACGAACCGATCTTTTCCTCCTGCGTTCTGATATACGCCTGCAGCTCTTTCTCCCGGTTTGTTCCCGCCAGTTGTTTCAGGTTTTCCGATATATTGCCGTTTTTGACCCAGCGAGGAAAAAAGACGCTCAGGAAGGTTGATGTGGCGGTATAGGGATAGCGGTCGGCCATGACGTCGATGCCGTCGGCCCTGACCTGGGATATCCTTGAGAGCACGAGATGAATCTTCGACCAGTTTCTCGGATAGGCGAGTTTTAAGTGCGATATCTGCAGGCTTACACCCGTTTCGCGGGCGACCCGGATCGTCTCTTCGACGGATTCGATGAGGTAGTCGCCTTCGTCCCTCATATGGGTCGTGTAAATACCCCCGTAGCGTTTAACCACCCGGCATAATGCCTCGATCTCTTCGCTCTGGGCGAAGCTTCCGGGTGCGTAAATAAGGCCCGTCGACAGGCCAAATGCCCCCGCCCGCATATAGGTTTCTGCGACGGCCTGCATCGCCTCAATCTCGTTGTCCTCGGACATTCTGTCTTCAAGTCCGATGACCGATTCCCGTAAAGCCCCGTGCCCCAGGAATGTCCCGTAATTGACCGCGATGCCCTGCCGTTCGAGGCGCGACAGGAATCCCCGGATGTCCCGCCAGTCGAGATCGAGGCCGTAGCCATTCTTCAGGAGGGCCCATTTCTCCTCGAATGTCCTCATGCTCAATGGAAAATAAGTAAAACCGCAGTTGCCGGCGATCTCGGTCGTGACGCCCTGCCTGATCTTGCTTTCCGCCCTGGGGTTGACGAGCAGTTCGATGTCGGTGTGGCTGTGGGGATCGATGAAGCCCGGGGCAACGGCGAGGCCCCGCGCTTCGATGACACGGCTGGAGGATTTCCTGTCAATCCCCCTGTTGATATGGACGATACGGTCGTTTTTTACGGCAATGTCCGCCTCGACGCCGGCGTTTCCAAGGCCGTTATATACGACACCCCCTGAAATCAGGAGGTCATACGGTCGGTCTTGCATTGAACACCACCACCACACGGATGCAGAAAGTCAAGGGTTGGCTGGAAAGACTGCGCATTTAATCTGTTTCTGACCCGTTATGGCGATTTAACCAACAATCGGACTAAAAGTAAAGGATGTTTTACAGTGCGCTGGAGAAAATCATTGCGGAATTTCATGGTTGCAAGATTGGTTTGAAATGATATATGGATACCCGATTTGGAGGGACATCTATGGGAGAGATGGACAGCCAGGAAAATTTCGTCAAGGCCGTGCAGGCGAGATATGAGAAGAAGCTGAAAGACAGCGAGATCGAACTGCTTGAGTACTGGAAGGCGCACCTGGATAAATTGGTCGCCATGAAACCCGAAGGCGTTGCCTCGTTGCAGCTTCAAGTCAAAAAGGTCGCCGAAATGATGAAAAACCGCATCATGGTGCTCAAAAGGGATTAGCATGCAGGATATCGTTAATTTCTTGTTTGAAGTCGGCATGCTGCAGAAAACGCCCAGAAGCGGTTTCCAGTTTTTAGGGTCAGGTTCGGAATCGGTGGCCGAGCATGTCCTGCGGACGATCTTTATCGGCTACACGCTCTGCAAAATGGACAAGAACGCCGATGAGCTTAAGGTGTTGAAAATGTGCCTGGTCCATGATCTGCCGGAAGCAAGAACGGGGGACATGAATTACGTCAACAAAAAGTACGTCACCGTTCATGAAGAAAAGGCCGTCGCGGAATTGACCGGTACACTCTTCTTCGGGGGAGAGATAAAAGATATTATTAACGAATTCAATGAGAAGAAGACGAATGAATCCATCATCGCTCACGATGCCGATCAGTTGGCCCTTTTGCTCCAGTTGAAGGAGTACGGCGATCTCGGTAACAAATACAGCAAAGACTGGATCGTATTCGTCCTTAAGCGTCTCCATACGGATAATGCGAAAAAAGTTGCGGATGGAATTCTGAAGACCGATTCGGCCGAATGGTGGTTCAAAGATAAGAGCGATTGGTGGGTCAACGGCAACAACTCTCAAGAAAAATAAAGACATACTCTGTATCCGAGGAGTCCGATATGAATTACGGGAAATCGATCGTCATATGGATGTCGGCTTTGCTGATCATGCTGACGGGATGTACGAGCCAATGGCAGAAGAACCAGGCGACCATCCATTCGGACCTGGGGATTGCCTTCCTCAATCAGGGCCAATACAATGACGCCTTGAAGGAATTGCTTCAGGCGAATGAATTGTATGATGGGGATGCAAAGAGCCACTATTTTCTGGGTGTGGCTTATGTGGGCAAGGATTTGCGGGACAAGGCGATTGCTGAATTCAAGAAGGCCATAGATTTGCAGCCGGATTTCTCGCAGGCCCATACGTATCTGGGATCCGTCTACAACCAGATGGGATTGTACGATAAGGCCATCGAGCATTTCAATAAGGCCCTGGCCAACGTTCTGTACGACGCGCCGGCCGCCGCGCTCTTCAATATGGGCTGGTCCTACTACCGGAAAGGCGACTCCAAGACCGCCCTTGCGAAATTCGATGAAGCTATTGCCAAGGACCCCAATACGCCCCTGCTTCCCGGTATCGAGCGGGATATCGGAATCGTGAGCTATAACAGGGGAGATTATGAAAATGCTGTCAGGCACTTAAAAAAATCCATCGAACTCGTTCCCGATTTCGTCGATGCTTATTATTGGTTAGGGCAGTGTTATTTGAAACAATTCAAGAGGGCGGAGGGTATTGCCGCATTTCAGAAGGCCGTAAAGATCGCTCCCGATTCGGAATACGGTATCAAGGCGAAAGAGAGCCTGAGGGCTCTTAATCGTTAACATTAGGATCCGCACGATGGTTTTTCCGTAAAACCTTCGTGCTTTGACAAGACTATAGTCTGCTTTGCGGGAGCATACGCTTCTGCAGGCGCATCTCAGAGCCATGGCATCGAAAAAACAACGCAGAGTGACGGAAATCAAGGACAAAAAGAAGAAGCACAACATGCAGACGGTGCTCCTGTCGGGAATCATCGTAACCGTTATCGGATTGCTCATCTTTCTGTTTGTGACTTTGTTCGATACCATCTTTCCCCCGACGGCAGGAAAAGGAGGCGTCCGGAAGAAGGAGAAGCAGGAATATACGCTTTTCTTTTCCGAGTCCAATGAACGCTATCTGTCTGCGGAAAAGAGGTTGATTGCCAAGGAGGCAAACGATACCGAGCAGGCCAAGGAACTCGTCAAGGCCCTGATCGAAGGATCCAAAAGCGGTAAAATAGCGACTTTTCCGCCAAAAACCGAAGTACAGGGTGTCAGGATAAGGGAAAATGGAATTGCCGAGATTAATTTCAACAAGAGCTTCGTAAAGGATCATCCCGGCGGCACCGCTAGCGAAGTAGCTACGGTTTATTCCCTGACGGATACCCTGGTTGTGAATATTCCTGCTATCAAAAGGGTACGGATATTGGTGGAAGGAAAAGAGGTCGATTCGATCAAAGGTCATGTCAGCACGAAACAGGCCTTTGAATTCAAAGATATGAAAGGACCGGGAGAAAAATAATCCCCGCCGGGCGGGCAGCCAGGAATTTGCCGACCGGATGTTTTCAGGATAGACACTCATTATGGCCCCAAAAACGAAATTGTCCCGCATAAGGAACATTGGTATCGTGGCCCATATCGATGCCGGGAAGACGACCGTGACGGAAAGGGTCCTTTTTTATACGGGCCGGTCTTACAAGATGGGCGAAGTGCATGACGGGCAGGCTGTCATGGATTGGATGCCCCAGGAGCAGGAGCGGGGGATAACCATTACGTCGGCGGTGACGACCTGCGAGTGGAACAACCATGAAATCCACGTCATCGATACGCCCGGGCATGTGGATTTTACGATCGAGGTCGAACGGTCGCTGCGGGTCCTTGATGGAGCCGTCGTTGTGTTTTGCGCCGTCGGAGGGGTCGAGCCCCAGTCGGAGACGGTCTGGCATCAGGCGGATAAATACGGTGTGCCGAAAATAGCCTTCATCAACAAAATGGATCGGATAGGGGCGGACTTCTTCGGAACGGTCGCGATGATGAAGGAGAGATTCAATTCCATTCCTTTGCCTGTCCAGATACCGTTGGGTCGGGAGGATTCATTCCGGGGGGTGGTGGATTTGATCCGGCGACGGGTTATATCCTGGGACGACAGCACGCTTGGTGTGTCTTTTACGACTTCGGATATTCCCGACGACATTTTTCCCGAGGCAGAAACCCAGAGGGAAAAGATGATCGAGACGCTCGCCGATGTGGACGATGCCCTGGCCGAAAAATATCTGGCCGGTGAAGAGATATCCGAGGCGGATATCGTCAGGGCCGTCCGTCAGGCAACCATCTCTCTTAAGCTTGTGCCGGTCATGTGCGGATCGGCCCTGAAGAACAAGGGCGTGCAGCCCGTTCTGGATGCCGTTGTGCTGTACCTGCCTTCACCGGAGGACGTCCCTGCCGTAAAAGGGATCAACCCCAAAACAGGCCTGGAGGAAACCAGAGCGAGCAACGCCAAGGAACCGATGGCCGCCCTTGTTTTCAAGGTCATGCAGGACGAGGGACGGAAACTGACGTATCTGAGGATCTATTCCGGGCAGTTGCAGGTCGGGGAGGATGTCTATAACGCGAGCAAAAAGAGGAAAGAGAAGATCGCCCGGCTGCTTAAGATGCATGCCAACAAACGGGAAAGAATCGAACGCGCCGGTGCGGGCGACATCGTCGGAGTCATGGGATTCAAGGATGCGACTACGGGAGATACCCTATGCGATGAAAAAAATCCGATCCTTCTGGAGTCCATCGAGTTCTACGAACCCGTGATCAGCCAGGCCGTCGAAGCCAAGACACCGGCCGATCAGGAAAGGCTGACCCTGGCCTTGTCAAAGTTCATGGAAGAAGACCCGACTTTCAAGTTCAAATACGAAGACGAAACCGCCCAGACCATTATTTCCGGTATGGGAGAATTGCATCTGGAAATCCTTATCGACCGGCTGACCAGGGAATTCAACGCCCATGTGAACATAGGAAAACCGCGGGTTGTCTATAGGGAAACCATACAGAAAAGGGTTGAGATCGAAGGCCGCTTTGAAAAGGAACTTGGTGACAAACGGCACTTCGGACACGTCAGGCTCACTCTGGAACCCCTGCCGCGGGGCTCAGGCAACGAGATTGTCAACCGCCTCGACGCTGCGGCGATCCCCGAGGAATTTCATCCCGCCATCATCGAGGGTATTAACGAAGCCGTGCAAAGCGGCGTCGTGGGCGGATACCCGGTTGTGGACGTTCGGATCGAACTCTCGGGCGGTTCGGTGAAGGAAGGCGAATCCTCCCTGATGGGTTACAAGATTGCGGCCTCATCGGCCTTCAGGGACGGATGCCTGCTGGCCGAGCCCGTTTTGCTGGAGCCGATCATGATGGTGGATGTCATCTCGCCCGCCGAGTTTATGGGGGAGGTTATCGGAGATATCAATGCCCGCAAGGGCGAGATTCAGGCCATTGCTCCCAAAGGTCCCATCAGCGAAATCAAGGCGAAGGTCCCCTTGCGGGCCATGTTCGGGTATTCGACGGACCTGCGGTCGGCCACGCAGGGAAGAGCTGTGTTCACCATGCAATTCTTTGCTTACGACAAGAGTTAATCGCGGCAGGGCTGGCGGCAGAGAGTATGGCCGGTCCTGTTCTTTTTATTCATCATACCTTTCATCGAGATAAAATCGATGCCGAATCTATCAAGGGCGGTTAAAAGCATAGGCAGACTTTATCGGCAGGCGTCTTTCCAGATTGCTATTATTACGCTAGCCGTTATATGCTTGGCAGCCGTCAGCGTCTTTTATTTCGAAAGCCACGTACCCGAGCCGAATATTCAAAGCATCTGGGACAGCATCTGGTGGGCTGTTGTAACCATGGGTACCGTGGGTTACGGTGATAAATATCCCGTATCCGTAGGCGGGAGGATCGTTGCTTTGATCCTGATCGTGTTTGGTGTGGGTTTGATGTCGTTGTTCACTGCAACCATTGCGTCCATTTTTGTCGAAAAGAAAATGAAGGAGGGGAGGGGCTTGGACACGATCAAGGGAAAGAACCACATTGTGATATGCGGCTGGAACGAACACACCGAAGATGCCCTGAAGGGCCTCACGATGTATGGTCCCATGGGCGATACGCCGATCGTCCTGATTAATGAACTGGCCGTCGACGATATCGAATCCCTGAAATTGAAATATCACAACTACGATCTCAAATTCCTTCGCGGAGATTTTATCCATGAGGATATTCTCCATCGCGCGGGTATCCTCAAAGCGAAATTCGCCCTCATCATGGCGGATTTGTCCGGTGGGCGTTCCAAGGATAAAGTGGACGAACGTACGATCCTCGCTACGCTGACCATCAAGTCCATTGCTCCGCAAGTCAAGACGATAGCCGAGATTCTGGATAGTGAAAATAAGCCCCATTTGAAGAGAACGGGTGTCGACGAGATTATCATCCGAGGGGAGCATATCGGGTCGCTTCTGGCAAGCGCCATTAATTCCCCTGGATTGCCGAGGGTCTTCAACAGCATCATCTCTCTGGGCGATACCAATAAGCTCTGGCGCGTCGGTATTCCCGGTTCCTTTGTCGGCAAGACCTTTTTGGAGCTGTCCCAATATTTCCGAAAGAAGCAGCACGCTATTCTAATCGGCCTGTTGAAGGAAAAGCAGGCCATGCGGCTGGACGATCTGCTGTCCGACAACACGTCGGCGATCGATCGTTTTATCAAGGAAAAGATCAAGGAATCAAAGAAGGATTTCTTTTACGAAAGGGACGAATCGAAGGCCGTCATCAACCCCGATGACGATTATATTGTGGGGCCCGATGATTATGCCGTTATCCTTTCCAAAACGATGCCCGATAAAATATGATGACCTTTACGCAGGCCCAGTTCAGGAGGCTAAGCCATGAACGATGAGATAACGCTTTTATCGGAGCCGGCCCTATTTAAAGACCTGTCGCGGGAGCAGATCGCGAAATTGCTCAGCATCACGCACCGGGTCTCCTTCAAGAAGGGTGACGTTATCATGAAGGAAGGGGAAGTCGGCCACCATATGTATATCATGCATGACGGCACGGTCGAGGTCGTCAAGAGTCTGGTCCTGGAGGGTATGGACGACGACGATGCGGACCGGGGCAAGGTATTCACGCATCTCAGTGCAGGAGATCACGCGGTTTTCGGCGAGATTGCGCTGCTGGAGGAATCGAAGCGGACAGCAACGATAAGGGCGTTGACGGACTGCATTCTTTATGAAATCAGTAAGGACGAATTCCTGCTGCTTGCCGAGAAGGATCATGAGCTCGGCTATCGCGTTTTATTGAATTTATCCAGGATTGTCAGCGCCAGACTGAGAAAGGCGGATGAGGATACGGTCAAGTTGACAACGGCCTTGAGCATCATCTTGAAGGAAGTCTGAGAAGACGTTTTTTCACACCGGCATCGCGATGAAAGGTGAATATGCCCAAGAGAGCGGAGTATAACGGAACGATGTTAAAATCACAAAAACCCCGGTTGGATAAGGACAAGCTCCTGAAGAGCATTTTTCGCATCAGTACGCTTTTGACCGCCCCCTCCCGCCTCGACGACATCCTGGCCAAGATCCTTGACGAGGTTGTGGACAGCATCGGGTTCGATCGAGGCATCATCCGTCTGTTTGACGAATCGAGGCAGTATCTGGAAACCAAGGTAGTCAAGAATTACACGCCCGAGGAGGAAAAAAGGGCCTTCACGATCTTTGTCAATATTCTCGATCACGATTGTCTGGCGACCAAGGTGGCGAAATCGGGTCAGCACATCGCCATAGAAAATGCGGCGACCGATAACCGGATCACGGAAACGGATCGGATGCTGACGAAAATATATAGCAGAGGGTCTATCTTTTGCGCACCGCTCAAAATCGGCGAAGATGTCATCGGGTCCCTCGCAGCCTGGAGCGAAGAAGAGACGAAATTTTTCCCGGAAGAAATCAATCTGTTTCTGACATTTGCAAGCCAGATCAGCATTATCATCCACAATGCCAGGCTCTTTGAGACGAATGCCGAGAAGATCAGGCAGCTTATGGTCTTACAGGAGGCCGTATCCACAATGAACGGCAGCTATGTTCTGGATAACGGGATCAGAGATGTGCTGGTCAAGAGCGCTCTCGATATCTCGCGCGCGGATGAGGTGCTCGTCTTCTTCTGGGATCTGCACAAGAAGCAATGCCTGGTAAACGACGGCAGGAAGATCATCAAAGACGACAAGAACGCATTCGAAGAGAAAATATTAAAGGGGATCATCGGCAAGTCAATGGACTCCAATATCATCATCGTTCAACAGCCGGGAACCAATGTTCATGCCCCTCCTCTTTTCGATGTTTACCCCCGTGAAATCGTTATACCCCTCAATATGAAGGATCGATACAGAGGTGCGCTCTATCTGGCCAAGAAGAAAGGTATTTATACTCAGGACCAGATCAATCTTCTGGATGTCCTGGTGAAGAATGCCGCAGCGTCTTACGACAATTCCATTATGCACTCCGTTCTTTTCCAGGAAGCCCGGTCTTTGAAAACGGAAGTGGAGAAACTCAAAGAACGGGAAGACAGGCTCCTCGGTTTCCATAACATCCGGGGAAAATCGAAAGAGATGGTGGCCATATTTCATCTCATAGGGGAAGTGGCAAGCCATAATACCAATCTGCTCATCCGGGGAGAAAGCGGTACGGGCAAGGAACTGATCGCCAGGGCTATCCACAGGCAGGGCAATCGCAGCACCAAGCCCTTTGTCGACGTCAATTGCGCCGCCATTCCGGGGACGTTGCTCGAAAGCGAGCTGTTTGGTTATGAGGCGGGTGCCTTTACCGATGCGAGGAAGAGAAAAATCGGTCTGTTGGAACACGCCAACGGTGGAACGATGCTGCTCGACGAGATAGGCGACATGAGCATCCAATTGCAGGCCAAATTTCTGCGGATGCTTGAAGACGGATACATACGGAGACTTGGCGGCATCGACAATATCCCCGTCGACGTGAGGTTCGTCTTTTCAACCAATAAGGATCTGAATAAGATGGTTGCCGACGGTTCTTTTCGGGAGGATCTGTTCTATAGAATCAGCGTTGTTCCGATCCATATACCCCCTTTGAGGGAAAGACCGGACGACATTATCCTTCTGGCACAACATTTCGTCGAGGAGTTTAACAAGAAATTCAGTAAAAGGGTCAAGGTATTCAGTAAGGACGCGGAGAGTGCGATTAAATCGTATGCCTGGCCCGGCAATGTCCGCGAACTTAAAAATATCATCGAAAGGGTTATGATCCTGCAAAATCTGGGTGATGTGATTACCAGAGATCACCTGCCGGCTGAGATTAAAGCGGTCACCGGCAAAAGGGAACCGGAAATGCCGATTGAAAACCTGTTGCCGCCGCTGATCGAGGAAGGTATGGATTACGGGACTGTGACTGAAAAGATTGCCACAGACTTGAAAGGCAAGCTCCTGTCGGAAGCCCTGGCCATGAGCAAGGGCAACAAGACGGAGGCTGCCCGGAGGCTGGGTATTTCCCGATACAAGCTTATCCGGGAACAAAAAAAAGTGAACAAATACATAAATGTCATGTGAACCAACGGTGCGTGCGAATACCGCACATACCGTGCATTATCTGCACAAAGTTTCTCTCCCTCTGCCTGTATGGATTTGCCTCTATGTCCGTGCGAATATCGCACATTATTGCCAATCTTTTTTTTGATTCTTTAATAATCACAGTTTATTAAAGATAAACCGTCTATGTCGCTGCATAAAATAATGTACGTAATATTCAGCTATTGAAATTCCGTTGAGCGATTTAGGGAGTCATGTCGTAACCATGGCATCGATATTGCAACTTAAATGGCGAAGGGTTTAATCCCTCAAAGATTGTCTGTCGATGTCGTAGAATTTGGACCAATAGTAAATTCGGTGGATGGTTTTAGCACCCTCCTTTCCATCCACCGACCCCCTAAGACGGATTGTCTGAGAGGCGTTAGAAAAGAGACTCTCAGTTTTTATATCGGTGGATGGTTTTCAGGCTCCCTCCTTTTCCATCCACCTTTTTTATTGCCTTCCTCACAAAATCAATCTTCCGTATATCTTCAAAAGGAAAACCATCCTTACGGCTGAAATGCGAACGCTTTCCTTCCTCGCAGGCCTTAAGAACGCTTGATGAATCGGGAAGTGTATGGTAAAGACTTACACGGTTTCAGAAGATTTCCCGCTTTTATGAGGGCCGGATTCTGTTGTCCAAATATCGACAGCGGTTCGCGCTGTGGTCTGCATTTATGAAATCGCGATTGACGGGTTAAGGTAAGGATGGTTGTGAAAAGAGACATTCATGTTCTGATCATAGAATCGTCGGAGGTGGATTTTTTATCCGTTTTAATGGAGCTGGAACGGGGGGGGTTCAATACGACCGCCCAGCGCGTCGACACGCGTGAGACGTTGAAAGATGCCTTTGAAAACGGGCCATGGGATGTCGTCATATGCGATTATAGATTGCCGGAGATCGACGTCATTGAGGTGTTGACGCTCTATAAGGACATGGGGCTGGATATGCCTTTCATCATCGTTTCGGGGGCGGTGGGTGAAGACAAGGCCGTCAATGCCATGAAGGCCGGGGCGCATGACTATGTCATGAAGGCGAATCTTTCCCGTCTTGTGCCCGCCGTTAAAAGAGAACTGAATGAAGCGATGATGCGCCGCGAACGAAGGCAGGTTGCTGAAGCGCTGTATCAATCGGAGGAAAAATACAGGCGGATCCTCGAAAGCATCGATGACGCCTATTTCGAATCGGACCTTGCGGGGAGTCTGACGTTTTTTAATCGTTCGCTTGGCAGGTTTTTGGGCTACTCGCGAAGCGAACTCGCCGGGATGGGCTTCAGTTCTCTTCTCGACGAGGCGAACCACAGTAAGCTGCAATCTGCCTTTAAAAATGCGGTTGACGCCGCAGAACCGATCCGTCTTTTGCGGTGCGAATTCAGGAACAAGGAATCCGCACCGGTATACGGCGAACTGTCCGCATCCCTCATGGCCGACGAGTCGGGGCGTCCCCTGGGATTTCGGGGCATTATCAGGGACGTGACCAGCCGCCACAAGATGGAGATCGCCCTTTCCGAAAGCGAAAAAAAATACCGGAATATTTTTGAAAATGCGACAGAAGGCATATTTCAAAGCTCGAAGGAAAAACGTTTTCTCGATGTCAATCCGTCTTTAGCCAGAATCATGGGCTACGATTCGCCCCAGGATATGATTGCCGATATATCCGATATTTCCCGTCAGCTTTATGTTACTTCCAGCGACAGACGGCGGATCAACCGAATGCTGAGGGATCGGCAATCGGTTGTGGGCTATGAGGCGCAGTTCTATAAGAGGGATCGCAGCGTCATGTGGGGGTCCCTCACCGTAAGAGCCGTATGCGATCAAGACAACAACCTGGCCTGTTATGAAGGTACCGTTCTGGAAATTACCAAGCGAAAGAAGGCGGAAGAGCAGGAGCGAAAGGTTGTCGAGAGCCTGAAGAAGGCCATGCGGTCCATTATTCAGACCTTATCCATGACGGTCGAAATAAGGGACCCCTACACATCGGGCCATCAACAGCGGGTTGCCAATCTGGCCCGGGCCATTGCCGAGGAAATGGGTCTCGAAGTTATCATTATCGACAGTATTGCCATGGCGGCACTGATCCATGACATAGGCAAGATATCCATCCCTGCGGAAATATTGAGTAAACCGACGAAGCTCTCGGATATCGAATATGACCTTATCAAAGCCCATTCGCCGATCGGCTATGACATCCTGAAAGACATGGAATTCCCCTGGCCCATAGCCCGGATCATATACCAGCACCATGAAAGAATAGATGGGTCGGGGTATCCTCTGGGCCTGAAAGGAGACGACATTCTGCTGGAAGCCAAGGTCCTTGCCTTGGCCGATGTCGTAGAGGCCATGTCTTCCCATCGTCCTTATCGTCCCACTCTCGGTTTGGACAAAGCACTCGACGAAATCAGCCAGAAGCGCGGAATGGCATACGACCCCGCTGTTGTTGATGCCTGCTTCAGGCTGTTTCAGGAAAAAAGTTACCATATCTCCTAAAATCTCTTCATGCGAAAGAAGAAACCGTGGTCGGTCCTGCTATGTTATACAGGAAATGGCCTGTTTATGTGCTCCGGCAGGGATGTTCAAATGCCCTGCTGCAAAGGATGAGTGTATCTGCTGCCTCTTATTCCTGCGGTGCTGCTCCATTAACGGAAGTCAACATCCATTTGGTCAGAGAAATAGGCTCTCACAAAGTGTGCTATTGACCAAACCGCCGCCAATTTTGCGTTAGAAGATGAGGAAAAATAAAATAAATCGTTACAAGTTAATTTTTCTCTTGATTTTGCTCCTTCTTTATGGTAGTCAGCTTCAAACTCTTGCAGGTAAAGGGATAGCACGCGGCGTTTGTTTGTGTCCCTGACCTGGTGACACCTTCAGATAAGAGAGTCTTAAAAAGGGCAGTATATCTCTTTTTTAAAGTTATTGACCGGCAATATCAGCGCCGGTAACGTTTACGCCACGATAACGTGGCTAATTTCACCACTATTAAGAAAGGGGGATATTGAAGAATGACAAAGGCAGAATTGATCGGGGTTATCGCAGGGGGCGCAGGGATAACCAAGGCAGCAGCAGCGAAAGCGTTGGAAGCCTATGTAGACACCGTTGCCAAAGAGCTGAAAAAGAATGGTAAATTGGGGTTGGTCGGTTTTGGAACTTTCGCCGTTGTCAAAAGGAAGGCCAGAGAGGGCAGAAATCCTCAGACGGGCAAAACCATTAAAATTCCCGCGAAGAAAGTCGTCAAATTCAAGGCGGGCAAAGCTTTGGCAGATAAAGTGAAATAACTGATCTTTCATCAGATTAGGATTGCATTAAGGCCTCCAGAGTTATTAACCAGCTGGAGGCTTTAATGTTTCTACGGGCTCGCGTTTTCAAGTCGATGAAGAAGATTCATTGGAGACCGTACGGTATCATTGACAGGCGTCACCCATTTTGTTATAGCGGTTGAAAAAAACACGGGGGAATATTTGGATAAAAAACGCATACTAAGCGGAATGAGACCGACAGGTAAACTTCATTTAGGAAGCCTGCACGGGGCTCTGAAGAATTGGATCCGCCTTCAGAATGAGGGAAATTACGATTGCTATTACTTTGTGGCCGATTGGCATGCCCTGACGAGCGACTACGACAGCACCGAGCATATCCGTGAAAACACGTTCGACATGGTCATCGATTGGCTAAGTGCAGGGCTCGATCCGGAGAGAAGCACGCTATTTGTTCAATCGCGGGTGGTAGAACACGCTGAATTGTTTGTTATACTTTCCATGATTACGCCACTGGGATGGCTCGAAAGGAATCCGACTTATAAGGAAATGAGGGCGGAATTGACCGGCAAGGACCTGTCAACTTTCGGATTTCTCGGATATCCCGTCTTGCAGGCCGCGGATATCATCTTGTACAAGGCTTACGGCGTACCCGTCGGCTTCGACCAGCTGCCTCATATCGAGTTGACCCGCGAAATTGCGAGGCGCTTCAATTTCCTGTTCCGGGAGATTTTTCCCGTTCCGGAACCGCTTTTAACCGATACACCGAAGGTATTGGGAATCGACGGCCGCAAGATGAGCAAATCGTACGGCAATTCCATTTACATGAGCGACCGGGGCGAGGTCCTTGAGAAGAAAGTCGCATCGATGTTTACAGACCCCCAGCGACAACGGAAAAAGGACCCGGGGCGGCCTGAAATCTGCAACGTGTTCACTTTTCATGGCATTTATTCGAGCGAGGCGGATGTTGCCGAGATCGAACGGGATTGCCGCCAGGCGGCGATCGGATGTATCGATTGCAAGAAACGCCTGGCGAAGGTACTCGGTGAGGCCATGGCACCCATTCACGAACGGCAGGATTACTACAGACAGAATGAACAGAAAGTCCGGGATATTGTCGCCGATGGTACCGCCAGGGCCGCCAGGATTGCCAGGTTGACCATGGAAGAAGTGAGAGACGCCGTCAGAATCTGACATCAGTCATCACGAAGCGTATCAATCCATGGACAAGTGGCTGTTTTAAGATTTTAACGCTTAAGTGTGCTTTTGAGCGGGTTCTTGTGTCATGGCCGTCTTCTCCTGACAACTCCATGTATCAATAATCTTTTCGAATTTCCGCGGAATTACCCCGATGAGCTACGAGATCAAGCTGGACATATTTGAAGGGCCGTTGGATCTGCTCCTGTATCTCATCAAGAAGAACGAGATCGATATTTATAATATACCGATCGCCCTGATCACCGAGCAGTACCTCAATTATCTCGGGGTCATGCAGTCCCTCAATCTGGATTTGGCGGGTGAATACCTGGTTTTGGCGTCGACACTGCTTCACATCAAGTCGAAGATGCTTCTGCCCGTGGATGAGGAAAAGACGGATGAAGACGAAGAGGGTGAAGATCCCAGGGAGGAGTTGGTCAAACAACTGGTCGAGTATCAGGCCTTCAAGGAGGCAGCGTTAAAAATCGAGCATCGTCCGGTTTTGGAAAGAGACGTCTTTAAACGGACATACCCCGTCACTCTGGATTCTTTCGCGGAGGAAGAAGAACCCCTCGAAGAGATCGATATGTTCGTTCTTCTTCAGGCCTTTCAAAGGATTGTAGCCTCCATCGATGATAAGTTCATGATGGACATCGATGTCGAGAAAATGACCCTGACGGATCGGATTAATGATATCATGGAGAGGCTGACCGTAGAGAAGTCGACGACCTTCAACGAGTTGTTATCAGAGCATAGGACGAAAAAATCGATGGTTTATACATTCCTGGCTATCCTGGAATTGATGAAACTGAGGATGATCAAGGTATATCAATCGGCGCCGTTCGACACGATCCGGATCAGGTTGGCCGTTGAAACGTAATTGATGCGGCCTGGTTTAACGAAAGATATAATCGTAATCGCTGCATAAATAAAGATGTGATGGTATGGACGAGATAAAGACCGTTATAGAAGCCCTGATATTTGCCTCCGATGTGCCCCTTTCCCTGGATAAAATAGTCGAGGTGCTTCAAGCGGATGACCGGGGCAGAATCCGCGGCTTGATTTTAGAACTCATCGGGGAATATGAGGGCCGCCAGGGCGGTATCCTGCTTCAGGAAGTGGCGGGAGGATACCAGTTCAGGACTCGGGCCGATATGGCATCCTGGATCAAGCGGCTGAAGGGCGGCAAACCTTCCGCAATGACGCCGGCCGCCATGGAAACCCTGGCGATTATCGCCTATAGACAGCCTATCGTCAAAGCGGAAATGGATAAAATCAGAGGCGTCGATGTCGGCGGATCGCTCAAAACGCTCCTGGAGAGAAAACTGATAAGGATTATCGGCAGGAAGGATGTCCCGGGCCGTCCGATGCTCTACGGAACGACGAAAAGATTCCTGGAAGTCTTCAATCTCAAAGATCTTTCCGAACTGCCGACGATGCAGGAACTGACGGAGCTCGAGGAATAGGACGGCGCCATGGACGAGAGGGTTCAGAAAATCATCGCCAACGCGGGTCTTGCATCCCGTCGCGCCGCCGAGAAGATGATCACGGAAGGCAGGGTGAGCATTAACAATGTCGTCGTCAGAGAGCTGGGGGTACGGGCCGATCGCGATCACGACGAAATTCGTGTCGACGGCCGCCTGATTTCCTGCGATCATGAGAAACTGTACCTTGCCCTGAACAAACCGCGCGGCTATGTTACGACCCTGAACGATCCGCAGGGCAGACCGATTATAACGTCCCTGCTGCCGGGAATACAGGAGAGGGTGTTCCCGGTGGGGAGGCTTGATTATGATTCGGAGGGTTTGCTGATATTAACTAACGACGGTGATTTTGCTCATAAACTGCAGCATCCAAAGCATGGGATTCCCAAAACCTACCGGGTCAAGATCAATAGGCGTTTGACGATCAAAAATATTCGCGATCTCGAATCGGGAATAGACATGCCGGACGGCCTTTTTAAACCGGATAAGATTGGTATTGAAAAGAGCAACCGCAAGAGCTGTTGGCTTACACTGACGATCACCGAAGGCAGAAACAGGATTATCCGCCGGGTATTCGAATCCCTGGGGTATTCCGTGGTCAGGCTGATCCGGACAACGATCGCTTCGGTCCAACTTGCCGATTTGAAGGAAGGGACCTATCGGCATCTCCAGGGGCAAGAGCTTCGATCACTCAAGGCGGCGACCGCCGGCAATCGATCATGAGAGCCATATATACCGGAAATGATTTCACTTCTGTGATTTTTGAATGACTATAGTATCTTTAATGTTGTCGGGTCGCTTTGCCGGGGTCTGTTTCTGATAACCGCCAATATCCATGGTAAATTTGTCTTGACATTCATCCGAAAATAAATCATAGATGCCGAAAGTAAAAACATATTATCAAGTTATTAAAAGACTCTCGAAAAGAGATTGAAAGAATAGCAATCATAAGAAGGAGGAAGTATGAATAAGTCCGGACTCATCGAAGCTTTGGCTAAAAAAGAGAATCTTACGGAAAAAAAGGCGATTGATGTCGTGAATCTTGTGTTTAAGGGTTTTACAGATGAAATGCAGAAGAACGGCAGGATTGAAATAAGGGGTTTCGGCAGCTTCGTCGTCAGGGAGTATGAAGCATATACGGGCAGGAATCCGAAGACCGGAAAGAGCATCAAGGTCGCTCCGAAGAAACTTCCTTTTTTCAAAGTAGGGAAGGAGTTAAAGGAAAAGGTCGACGGGAAATAGCCTTCGCTTCCAGGAAATACGTTCTTTTTTATTGGTGTGGTCAACGGAATGATACGAAAGGGGTCTGTCAAGACCCCTTTTCTTTTTGGGAATGAAACGGAGTCTGGAGTCAACGGATAACGCCTTCCTCCCGGAAACTGTAAAAACGGTCTTCTCCGATGATGATGTGATCGTGGACCAGAATGTCCAGTGCCTTGGCCGTCTCCTGCACGGTTTTGGTCAGGCGGATATCGGCATCCGACGGTTGAACATGGCCGGAAGGGTGGTTATGAACGAGTATGATCGCCGAAGCCTTCTTCTTTAGAGCCTGTTCGAGAATTTTTCGGGGATAAACGACCGCCTGGTTGACAATACCGCGGTGGATCGTCTCCATCTCGATGATTCTATTGCGGGCATTTAAATAAATGACATGGAAATGCTCGTCCTGCAGCCCGCCCATCGTATTTCGGCAGTAGTCGATAAGTTCTTCCGTACAGCTGATTTGCGGTTTTTCCTCGGCTTTTTCGCGCAGATAGATCGAGCCGCAGTCTTTAACAAGCTTGATGAGAACTGCCGCGTGATTGCCCATGCCCTTAATGTTTTCTATTTCGTGAAGGTCGGCATCCAGGATTTTTCTGATACTGCCGAATGCCGCGATAAGGTTCTTGGCCAGAGGTTTGACGTCCCTGCGGGGTATCGCATAACTTAGCAGCAATTCTATGATTTCGTAGTCATGAAGAGCATCCATGCCTGAAGCGGCGAATTTCTTTTTCAGGCGCTGGCGGTGATTGAGATAGGAAGGTGCGTCTTCTGCCATGGAAATCCGCATGGGTGTAAGGGGTTCGATGGCCCGGGTCCCGTTCGTGCAGTCCCGAGCCATCGACGACAGTTATTTCATGTTTTCGTTAACAAAATCCCAGTTGATCAGATGCTCGATGACGGCTGTCAGATAATCGGGCCGGCGGTTCTGGTAATCCAGATAATAAGCGTGTTCCCAGACATCAATCGTCAAGAGCGGCTTTACGCCGTGGGCGAACGGTGTATCGGCGTTGGCGGTTTTCGTGATTACAAGTGCGCCCTTATCCATGACGAGCCAGGCCCAGCCGCTGCCGAACTGGGTCGTACCTGCCGTCTTCAATTCCTGTACGAATTTATCGTAGCTGCCCCATGTCGCTGTAATCTTGTCGAAAATAGGGCCTTTGGGAACGCCTCCGCCATTAGGTTTGAGGCTTTTCCAATAGAAGGTGTGATTCCACACTTGGGCTGCATTGTTGAAAAAACCGACACGGGCCGTATCTCCAACGGTCTTCTTAATGATGGTATCCAAATCCGCCTGTTCGAGATCGGTTCCGGAAATGAGGTTGTTGATATTGTCAACATAGGCTTTATGGTGTTTCCCATAATGAAAATCTAGGGTATTGGCACTGATATAAGGTGCCAACGCATCCTTTTCAAAAGGTAACACGGGTAATTGTATGGCCATATATGCTCCTTTCTTCTTTTATCGAATGATCAGGCAGTTCATCCCATATTCTTTTTATATCCTAACGATTACCTTCGTTTCCTGCAATACTTTTTTCATGGTATTTAACTATTCAGTGATGTCTTGCGGACGTTCGGTTCTTGGTTAAGATTTACCGGGCCGAATCATGGATTCGATTTTCACGGCGGGAGAGGGAATATCCATGTCGGGCCATACGGACAGTCCTGCATTATCCCTTGACCTGCCGCAGTTTCTATGAGAAAGCATCACAGCATAAGCCAATCATTCTCATTGAAAGCTTTCCCGCAGTATGAGGGTGTCGTCGTTCTCCGCGATAAAACACCCGGCCTGATTGACGGGGCAGCTTCACAGGCAGGATTGGAGTATTTCGCCACAGGAGGCGAATGCGATGACGGGGCATCTTTCGAGAGGGGGGCACAATGGCTGCGTCCATTGTGGATGAATGATCTATTCATTGATCGAAAGGAGAACATGACGTGAAGAGATATTTCCTGGCGTGCCTGGTTCTGATTTTAGCAGCCGGTTTCGTTCATGCTGTCGCTAAAGCGTCTCCCCAAGAAGCCATGGCCCTGGCGGAGAGAGCGGCTGCCTATATGAAAGAGAAAGGAGAAGCAAGGGCATTTGCCGAATTCAACAAGAGAGACGGGAGATTTACGGATCTCAACAAAGATCTTTACGTCTTTGTATTTGATATGACGGGGAGGTGCCTTTCCCACGGTAACGATCCGTTGCTTATCGGCAGGGATTTGAGCCAATTGAAGGATTCAGCGGGGAAATTCTTTATTCAAGAGATGATCAGTGTCGCCCGGAAGAAGGGAAAGGGATGGGTGGATTATCAATGGTCGAATCCGACGACGAAGAGAATAGAAGGCAAGGCGACGTATGTTCTAAAAACCGGCAGCGACCGGTTTATCGGCTGCGGCATATATAAATAGGATTTTCCATTATACGAAAAAGTACCGATGATCCCTTACATGATGATTTTTTCACCGAAATGATGTGAGGGAACTGAAAAATAATAAGCGCCGAATCGACACACCATTCAAGCATCGGGGTTTTTGCCTCAGCCCCGGAGATTTTTTGCCCGCCTGTATAAAGCCCCCACAAGGAACAGTCCGAAGTTGACGGCGACAATGACGGCGCCGGTCGGTAGATCGAGATAGAAAGAAACCAATATCCCTGAAATCACGGATATCGCCGCGGCTAACAAGGCTACAAGAATAGTGGCCTTAAAACTCTCGGCAACCTGCAATGCCGTCACCGGAGGCAGGATCAGCAAGGCCGATATCAGCATGATTCCGACGACCTTCATGGACAGGACAACCGTGACGGCCGTCATCAATACGAATATCGTATTCAATCGTTGGATATTGATGCCCGAGACCTTGGCCGACTCCTCGTCAAAGGTGATGGAAAGAAGATCGTTGTAAAAGAAAGATACCATAAGCAAGACAAGAAACGACAGGATGATGGAAAGGATGACTTCCGTGTTGCTGATGGCAAGGATGCTGCCGAACAGAAAACTGAAAAGATCGACATTAAATCCACCGGCTATGCTGGACAGGAGAATACCGGCGGCGATGCCTAAAGATGAAACCATCCCGATGGCTGCGTCCCCGTTCAAACGGAAACGCTCCGTCAGGCGAAGAATGCCGAGGGCGCACATCATGACGATCGGCAGCGATATCCATAGAGCAGACATATTCAGAAACAGGGAAAGGGCGACACTGCCGAACGTGGCGTGGGCAAGGCCGTCGCCGATCAGCGAAAGTCTCCTGAGTACGAGGAAAACGCCGAGCAAGGAGCACAGCATGCCGATAAAGGAGCCGGCGATCAGGGCTCGCTGAATAAAGCCGTACTCAAGGATATCCATAAGATTCATCTTCGATTCTCAATGATGTCTGTGGCAGATGATGTGTTGGGCGAATTCGCCAAAGAAGTTCGTAATATCCTCGGACAGACAGAAATCGCCGAAGCTTCCATAGAAAACAATTCTCTTGTCCAGGTAAAGAAGTTTTGAGGCATATTTCCCTATGGAGCCTATATCATGCGTGACGATCAGGATCGTCATGTCTTCATCCTTATTGAGGTGATCGAGTACGGCGAAAAAACGTTCGCGCACTTCCGGATCGAGTGCCGCAGTCGGTTCATCCAGGATCAGGACTTCCGGTTTGTTGACGATGGCCCTGGCCAGAAGGACCCTCTGCTGCTGTCCGCCAGAGATCTCCGATATGAAGCGGTCCTTGATATTCAGAATATCCAGCAGTGCAAGGGCTTCATCTATCCTGTTTTCATCGGATTTGTAGATGTATTTAGGGAACTTTTTGTCCACCAGGATGCCCAAAGATACGATCTCTTTCACCGTTGCGGGAAAACGGGGCGTCATGGCAGGCACTTTTTGCGGAAGGTAGCCGATTTTGCGGTGGTCACGAAAAGAGGATATGTCTTGGCCGAACAGATTGATACTTCCGCCGCCGGGGATAAGAAGGCCAAGGATGATCTTGACCAAGGTCGTCTTTCCCGAACCGTTCGGTCCTACCAGGCCGATGTAATCTTTCTTCTCAACGTCAAACGATATGCCGTTCAGGACTTCCCTTGCCTGGTATCGAAAGGACAGGTTGTTTACGGAGATGATGTTTGTGGGCGGCATTCCATTCCTTTGATTAAGTTTTTCAGGTTCGCGTCCATCAGTCCCAGGTAGGACACCCCGCTGTCGTACTCCTGCTTGGAGATATTGTGGGCGCCATTTAAAAGCAGCATCTCGGCACCGGTTTCTCCGGAAATAATACGCGCGATTTTGGGCGAGATGAGTTCTTCATAGTAAATGTAACGCAGGCCGTTCTTTTTGATAATATTCACCATTTTCGCAAGATCCCGCGGCGTCGGTTCCGTATCGGGGCTGAAACCTTTGTAGGCCGTTGCGAATTGGATATGGTACCGCCTCATGAGGTAACCTACAGAAGCATGCCCCGCATAAACGATTACGTTTTTCTTACAGGTGGCGAGCGCTGTCCGGTATCGGTTGTCCAGTGCCTTTAGTTGCTCCTGGTATTCCCGGGCATTTTTAAGATAGAAATCCCGGTTGGGCGTGTCTTTGGCGATCAAGCCGGCGGTTACGGTATCGATCATTTTCGCGGCATTGTCAAAATCCAGCCAAATATGGGGGTCCAGGCCGCCATGATCATGACCGTCATGCCCGGGTTCTTCTTCCGATGCCGTTCCTGCTTTGACCATGGGGATTCCTTTGCTCGAATCGACAACGGAGAGCCTGGGGGATTGTACGCCCTTGAGGATTTTCGCCACCCATGGCTCCATAGCGTCGCCCGTGTAAATGAAGAGGTCTGCGTCGTGAATCCTCGCAATATCGGCGGGTTTCGGCTCAAAGGCATGGGCTTCCACCCCCGGCGGCAAAAGCAGGGTGACTTCCACCTTATCTTTTCCGATCGATCGGGTGAAATCGTAGAGCGGAAAAAGCGTGGTGATGATTCTGATGTTGCCTCCCGCCGGAGATTTTTCCTGAGTCTTTTGACAGGACGATAAACTCAAAGAGGCAAGGAGGATCAACCCGAAAGCGAGAACGAAGGATGGCTTTAAAACCATATGCGAACGCCGTATGTTCATGGAAAACCTGCTTTCCCCTGTGATTGCGGGTGAGTCTGAGATGTCATGCCGGCCTGGCTGAAAATCCTTATTGCGGCGCAAATGCCGTTCGTAAAAAAGGGCAGCCTCCTTTACGGACTGGCCACCCTTCCATCTGTCTAATCCGCTCTTTTTATTCCTCAGTCTTGGTACCGGAAGATGCCGTGCTGTTTTCCGAATCAGACGAGGACGACGAAGAGGATTCAGAAGCGCTCGATTCACTGCTCGCCGACGGCTTCTTTCCTCCGTAGTCCGTTACGTACCATCCGCTTCCCTTCAAGTGAAAGGATGAGCGGGAAATGAGTTTCGTTACGGCCCCTTTGCAATATTTGCAGGTCGTGGCGGCAGGCTCCGTTATACCCTGAAACATTTCATATTCTTTACCACATTTTCGACATTTATACTCATAAATCGGCATCCTAACACACCTCCAACATTGATCAATTATAGGTATCACCAATCTGGTAGTCTTTGCTGAAGCATTCGAAGACGATGTTCATATCCGGATACCGGACGCCTTTAAGCATCTCCTTCGTAATCCTGTTCACCCGTTCTTCTTCCTCCTCTTTTACATCTGAGGGGGCGTTGAAGTCGGCCAACCCGTTGTCGAAACGGATGACATGGGTCAGTTCGTGCGCCGCTATGTAAAGCATCAAGGGGGACAACTTGATGAAAGAACCGGCCCGATCGATGGCATCGAGAATGCAATTATCCTGAAGGCAGATACGATAGAAGTGAAAACCGACATCACCCGCATCCTCCTTCCGGTATTGATACTTGCACAAATGCGCAAATGCCTTTTCGCTGACCTCATGCTTTTCCAGATAAGCCAGGGTACGGATATCGTACCTGTGGGATTTCAAAGATGCATTGCTCAAACGGAAGAACTGACCCGCCAGTCTTTCCGCCAGCGCAAATGACTCCTTGGCAACAGACTTCTGAGATGGACTGAAAAAGCGACCCATGACAGATATCCTTAATACCCATTACCAAATTTTTTTTAATATAAGGACGAATCACCTTCTGTCAAGTGGATATTAAAGCATTGATAATATGCACTTAGTTTATGATCGTTCCCGAAGGTCGGCAGCCTGTCGACATAGCAGGTCTCAAATCCCCGTCATAGAAGCGTTTTTCATTCGA
The DNA here is from genome assembly GCA_963668175.1 of Syntrophales bacterium. Classification (GTDB taxonomy): domain Bacteria; phylum Desulfobacterota; class Syntrophia; order Syntrophales; family PHBD01. Next base: position 4,196,080 of record OY764159.1, on the reverse strand, counting down.
AGGGATCTTCAACATCGGCGTCGATACATGCACATAAAGACCGGTTCAAAAGAAAGCAACCGATATTCTCTTTAATATCGATGACTTCAGGCCGATTCGCCGGTTGCTTCGCATGACTTGCCATACTCTCCGGCGATGCCCTTCCTGGTTGCGGCAAATGTCGAAAATCCGGTTTTATCGCCTTACAGGGGACCTTTTTTTCGAGAGTGGGCTTCGATGGCGAACTGGATGATGCGGTCGATCAGATCGGTCTGTGTGATTCCGGAAGCGGCGGCCTGATGAAACAGGACTGTCGACGGGGTCATGCCGGGCAGAGTATTGGGCTCCAGGACGGCCACCCTTCCGTCTTTTCTCAGAAACATATCGATGCGGCTGTAGCCTCTGAGATCCAGAGCCCTGAACGTACGAATCGCCGTATCCTGAATTCTTTTTAGGGTTTCTTCCGGCAATCTGGCAGGTGTCTTGTTCTCGCCCTGACCATAAAGAAACTTGTCTTCAAGGGAAAGGATGTCGTCGGTGGGAATGGTTTCCGACGGCGTCAGGGCAACGGGGTCTTCGTTTCCGACAACGCCGCAGGTGACCTCCGTTCCGTCGATGAACTCTTCGACAAGCGAGACACTGTCCCAGGAAAAAGCCGCGTTTAAGGCCGCGGGGATTCCTTCGGCTGAGACAACTTTCTTGACGGCGGTGCTGCAACCCTCCCTTGTGGGCTTGACGATGCAGGGGTATCCGATCTCGGCCGTGATGCGGTCGATAAGATCACCGCGGTTTCGCTCGTCATTCCAACTGGCGGCGAGAACAGGAATAGTCCGGGGCACATCGATGCCGGCCATGGACAGAAACTGTCTGCTGATATTCTTATCCATGCCGAGGGCCGAAGAGAGGACGCCCGAACCGGTGTAGGGAATGCCCAACAGTTCGAGAAGGCCCTGCATGCACCCGTCTTCACCATATTTCCCGTGCAATCCGAGGCAGACAACGTCCACTTTCGATCTGAGCGTCTCGTAAGGTACGGGCTTCGCTTCTTCTTTCAGGTCTTCTTCGATATCCCTGGTGCTGTTTCTCATCAGCAGTTTTATAGATATTTCCCAGAAAGCGGCACCGCTGTCCATGAAGATTGCGAGAGGCTCGTATTTCTTGCGGTCAATTTTGCTGAAGATGTTCCTGCCGCTTTCCAAAGACACCTCTTTCTCTGAAGAGACCCCGCCCATGATAATGCCGACTCTCGTTTTCCGCTGGTCCGACTCTGCCACTGTTTTATGCTCCTCTTACGATCATGATAAGATCCATCGATTCCAAAACGTGTTGGACGACTCAGGCCATGTCCTGGCGAATTGGGAATGATTTCAATATGCTTTTGCTATACCGCGATTGCGGGATATTGTAAAGACATTTCCCCGTCAAGCGTCCGGACTTGCATTGCATGGTGTTTGTTCCCTGTCCGAGACGGGGGAGGCATACTGCTGCATCACGACGCCGCAGACGATCATGACCAATCCGGCAATCGTTGAAGGCAGAATCGTTTCCCCTACCGCCAGATGGATGATGATGAGAGAGAAAAAGGGGGATAGAAAAACCATGCTGCCCACATGGGCTGTTGTTTCTGAAAGAGACAGGGCCTTCAGCCAGAGTAAAAAGGTGATGCCCATTTCGAATAGTCCCGCATACGCGGCGCCTACAAGACCGACGACGGGTGGCACGCGAAAATCCGAAAAAGACAGGGTATAAATCAGGGTGTATAAAAAACCGAAGCTGAAGCTGAGAAAGAGCTTCACGACTTCGTCCCTCCGGTCCCTGATGTTCATGATCCAGAAGGATGCCCAGATGATTGAACTCGACAATGCAAGCAAAGCGCCCAGCGGATTGGCGAAGTGCAGGCCGAGTATGTCTCCCCGGGTCGAAATCACCCATATTCCGGAAAAGCTGATCAGAATAGCCAATATGCTCAAGCAGCCGATCCTCTGTTTCAGGAAAAATATGGACATGAGAACGAGCATAATCGGCCAGGCGTAGTTGAGGGCCTGGGCCTCCTGGGCGGGCAGCAGGTCGTAGGCTTTAAAGAGAATAAGATAGTAGAGAAAGGGGTTTAAGAAACCCAGCAGGGCGGAGCGGCCCCAATCGCCAAGCGACATATGTCTTATCTGAGGGAGTTTATTCCGTGAAACGGAAATGATCCCGAGAGTGACCGCTGCAACGAAGGATGACCAGAAGAGCATTTGTAGAAAGGATGCGTGACGAAGCGTGATCTTGAAGGCCGAGGCAACAGTGGACCAGAGAAAAATCGCCGTTAAAGCATAGCCATAAGCTTGCTTCTGTGTTTTTCGCATGGGGCACATCGTCGCTTTAAGTTTGCTGTGATTTGATATCTGAAAGATTTGCCGAACCATAACAGAGGAGAATAAGCCTGTCAATGATCTGCATAACGCCCCTTGAGGACAACACCCTGTATAACCATAAAGCAGTTCTCAAAAAGCGACGCATGCGTACGAATCGCGATAGCTGTTCGATAAGCCCTGAAAAGAAAAAATGAAACGTTTTCATATGTCAAAAAAAGCTATACATTCACTTTTAGGCTTGCAAAGCATATTGCCATATGATAGAGGTCGTTGCATATCCTTGAAGTCTTGCTTGTTGATGGGGTTGATTCTAAAAGACCCTGGTGGTGTGGTTTCGCAGGCACTTCAGGCCTCTTGTGTTTTTTTACTGAATCGAAAAATCCATAATGAAAGGAGGGATGCAAGTCGGCATGAACTGCAAGACGCCGTGGTGTGGCAGTTCGTTTTGTTCAGTAATGCACGTTATATTTCGGTAAAAAAAATAAAAAAAGGAGGATTTTTTATGTCACAAGAGCATAGCTTTGCAACACCCGGTCCCGCCGGATTGGCGGCTTTGGCGGTTGCCTGTTTCGGTTTTGGTGCCGTATTTCTTGGCAAAGTTGATCTTTCCGGTCTTCCCATTCTCGCTGCCTGGTTGATAGGCGGCGCAATGGTTCAGTACACGACTGCCGTGATGGAATTAAAAGATCATAACATCCTCGGCGGTAACGTCTTTCTTTTCTTCTCTGCTTTCTTTATGTTGGGCGCTGCGCTTAGCGTTTTTGCCAAATGGTATCAGGTATCTTTCGTGTTTTCGCCCAAAGCGGCCAAGGCCGCCTTGGATGCCGCTGCTGCCGCTGCGAATGTCAAAGTGGACATGCTGACGCCCGATCAGATTAAAGCGGCCATGGCCGGTGTCGGCCCTGCCGTCGGCGCCATGCTGCAAAAAGCGGTCTATGTCGAGGGGTGGTGCTGGATGGCCGGCGCATGCTTCCTGACCGTCGTAACCCCGGGCTACGCCAAGGGTAACCTGTTCATCTTCATCCTGGTCCTCTGCATCGATGTCGTTCTCTGGCTCATCGTCGGTTGCGACACGGGCTGGTTCTCGATAGGCGATGTCAAGCAGACAAAAGCGATTATCGGCTACCTGCTGATCGTCTCCGGCTTCATCGGCGTCTATCTGTCCGGTGCAACGGTGTGCAATACCATTTACGGCAAACCGGTATTCTTCGTTCCCAAACCTCTGGTGAAATAGCGGTCTGCCCAACAAACATAATACGATTCATAGACGAAAGGGCAGGTTCTAGACACGGCCTGCCCTTTTTTTATTCCCCGGTTTTGGATCTCAAAGAGCAATCTGACGCGTAGACAATCCACAATCTCGAAGTCCCGAATTTGCAGACGGGTTAAATGTTTTAGACCTTTCAACAACAAAAATGGTGCGGACTCTACATTTGATGTGGTGCTGGTAAAAATGCTCGTATTGCCCTCTTCGCTGCTCGTGCGGATAAAGAGTGATTTGCATTCGCCGGCAGTCATGTCGGCGACGGCTGCAAGGTTTCTGTTGCAGTCGCAGAAAACCGGCTTCTTGCGGTTAACGGCATGGTAAATCCATTACTTTAAGGAGGGAAGCAAAATGACGACACCTATTCAACAGAAAATTCGTGACAAGAAGAGAACAGCCGAACAGATTGCCGACATGGTGAAATCCGGAGACTGGATCAACAACGGCAGTGTCGGCGGCGATTCCACCGTCTGCACGGAAGCCGTGGCCAAAAGGCTGGGCGGCGGCGCCGGTCAGCTCAAAGACATCGAATTCTGGATGTATGCCGAGTTTTTCCCCCATCCGGAACTGCAGCAGATCGATCCCAACCAGGAATTTCATTGTATCCACGAATTCTTCTTCTTCCCCTGGAACCGCAAAGCCAGGGACAACAACAACGTAACCGACTGGGCGCAGTGGGGATGGGCCTATGGGATGAATGCCCATCATTATCGCTTCGCCAATGCAGTAAAGGAAAAACGCGGTCTCGACTGGTGGTTCAACGCCGCGACGGCCCCTGATGAGCACGGTTACTTCAATATGTCCTACGGGACGAACAACTGCAACTTCTTCAAGCAGACGGCGAAGAAGACCGTCTTCGAAGTCCGATCGGATTATCCCTGGGCGGAGGGCGGCCGCTTCAACACCATCCATATCGATGATGTCGATTACTGGGTCGAGGTGGACTGTGAAAAGTACAAATGGCCCCAGATCAACGAAAAGGCCATTCAGGCGAAGCCCGTGGAAGTCGAAATCGCCAAGCATGTTATGACCATTATGCGGGACAGGGATATCGTCCAACTCGGTATCGGGTCGCTGCCCTCCGCCTGTGTCGCCGCTATGGCCGATGCAGGATTCAAGGATCTTGGCATTCACACGGAAATGATGAACTTCGGTTTGATCAAAATGATCGAATCCGGTCAGGTTACCAATGCCTACAAGAATCTGGATCGCGGCAAGAGCGTCTGGACCTTCGCCTTCCCCGTGGATGTGAAATGGTATTACGACACGATTCACCGCAACCAGTCCATGGCCGTCTATGATATCAATTACACAAACAACTTCGATATATTAAGAAGAATCGACAACATGATCGCCATCGACAATTGCGTGGCGGTGGATCTCCTCGGCCAGCAGAGCAGCGGTTTCTATGAAAAGCGGCCGATCTCGAGCTCCGGCGGTTACTTCCAGTTCGTCACCTTCTGCGCCCAGTCCAGGGGCGGCCGCGGCGTGGCCTCCATGACGGCGAGAAGCAAACACGGCACTTCCCGTATCGTTCCCTTCCTGCCGGAAGGCTCCTCCGTGGACGTGCCGGCCCAGTTTGCGAATTATGTCTGCACCGAGTTCGGCATCGTCAACTTGAGAGGTCTCTCCGGTTACGAGAGGGCGTCGGCGTTGATCTCTATCGCCCATCCGGACGATCGGGAATGGCTGGAGAAGGAAGCCCGGGCCAACGGCCTCCTTGCGCCGAAATTCCCCGTCTCCATGATGCCGAAGGAAGGCGGTGGCCGCAGGTACCCGTCGTATACGGAAAGAAGAAATTACAAGATTCCTATGGGAAGCGAAATCTGGGGGTTCGATTGGGATCCCTATCAGTCCGGTAAATAAACATTTCCAACGTATGGAAAAGCCCGGGGCTCGCCCCGGGTTTTTCAAACATATTATCTCTGCGCAGGATGGAATGTCTGATATGCCAAAACGAAAACACGACCAATCTGGACCCGTAAAAATAGCCGTCGATAAGGGCAACGTGGCGGCTCTCTACGAAAAGAAGAGACGGCGGATGCACAAATATCGTCTGTGGGCCTTTATCATTTGGGTCATCGGCGTCATGCTGATCATGGCAAAATGGGGTAAGTTCGGCTGGACAAGCTAGCCGTAAAAATGAAAATGTAAAAAATTCCGTCCTGTTAAGTGGCTTATCGATGAGGCGGGAAGTATATATAACCGAACAGAAATAAAAATGACGTTTTTTTGAAGATTATTCTTGCAAATATGACGATCTTGTAGAATAACGTGTTTTGCAAAAAGGATCGTTTTACGGATCCCGCAACATCGTGTCGATTATCCGCATGGAACCGTGGTGGTGTTCCTGGTGCTTCACGCTGTCCAAGCAAATTGATGTTACAGATTGAGTTGCATTGATTGTCCGTAAGGAACCGTGGTGGTGTTCCCGGCGTTTCAAGTTACCCAAAACAAATTGATATCACAACTTAATTACCGAAAAGACACCAGTCTGCGATTTGCATGATTGAAGAATAATGGCTTGCACCGATGGTCCCAGGTCAACTTTCTCATGTCTTTGCAGCTGGGAAAATAAACTTATTTTAAAGGGAGGTATTAGGTTATGGCGTTAGATTTCAATTTAACAGAAGAACAAAAGATGCTTGAAGACAGCGTTTACAAGTGGGCCGTAAACTGGCTGGAGCCCCAGATGGAGCACCTGTATGAAGTGGACGAAATGCCGCCGACACTCTTTAAGGAACTGGCAAACCTGGGCGTCAACGGTATTGTCTTCGAGGAAAAGTATGGCGGAACCGCAATGGGTTACGTCGAGACACTCCTGGTTTATGAGACGATCGCGCGGGTCAGCAATGCCCTCTCGATGACGGTCGGTGCCAGCCAGACGTTGTGCTTCGACAACTTCCGCAGAAACGCAACCGAAGCCCAGAAGGCGTACGTTCTGCCCAAGGCCTGCTCCGGTGAATGGATCGGTTGCCTCGGCATCACCGAGCCCAATGCCGGTTCGGACGCGATGAGCATGGCTACGAAAGCCGAGAAAAAAGGCGACAAATACATCATCAACGGCAGCAAGATTTTCATCACCAACGGTCCCGTTGCGCAGTTCATGGTTTTCTACGCGAAGACCGATCCCGCCGCCGGCCCCAAGGGTATCTCGACGTTCATGTTCGAAATCGACAAATACAAGGGCAAGGGCTTCAGCTACGAGAAACTGAAGAAATGGGGCATGAGAACCTCCCCCACGGCCCTGATCACATTTGAAGACATGGAACTTCCCGAAGAGAACCTGATCGGTGGTCTCAACAAGGGTGTCGCCGTTCTGACGAGCGGTCTGTGCACCGAGAGAATCACACTGTCCGGTTGTACGCTGGGCAGCCAGAGATCCTGCCTCGAGCTGAGCCTCCGCTATGCGAAGGAAAGAGTCCAGTTCGGCAAGCCCATCGCCTCCTTCCAGACCATCCAGGAAAAACTGGCCAATATGTATACCGGTTACCTGGCCTCCAAGTGGCTGGCCTACAGCGCGGCGTCCTATTGCGACTCCCTGACGAACAAGTCGGGCGGCAAGGGCACGGACCTCGACCGTATGGCGGCCGCTTCTCTGCTCTACTGCGGCGAGATGGGAACCAAGATCGGTCTCGATGCCATCCAGATCCACGGCGGTTACGGTTACTGCACGGAATACGGCGTCACGAGGCACTTCCTGGATCAGAAACTGTGGGAAATCGGTGCCGGTACGTCCGAAATCCGCAGAATGATCATCGCCCGCGAATTGATGAGAGACGATTTCAAGAGCGGCAAATAATAACGATTATACAACCTATAGCCTTGCAGAAAGCCACGGTCTTTTGACCGTGGTTTTCTTTTTCTCCTGACGCTGTTTGCGTGCCGAATGATAGAGTTGTACCCGCAGAGGCGGAGTCTTGCAGCGTCATCATCACCGACCGTCTTCATCTGGGCACATCCAAGAAGATGTCTTGAGGGAGTAAAAACAATGAAATGAAGGAGTTGACATTTCATGCCGGATTCTGTATAGAATCATCCACATGTCGCCTAATATTTTTTCATTGATGGGAAATCGAGGATATCAAAGGCACAACATGGTTATGCGAGCAGGCTGTCGGTCTGTCATTTTACCGTTTCTGTCATGGTGTCTTCTGTTCACCCTCTCTCTGCCTGTCGCCTCGGCCGATGAAAGTACGGCCCATCTCCTTTTTAAGAAGACGGCTTCTGTGCCCCAGGACGCAACGCAATACGTCGTCAAGCCGGGTGATTTACTTTCCAAGATTGTCTCCCAGCAATTTGGGGCCTTGTCTCCGGCGAAAGAAAAAGCGCTGTACAAAACCCTCCGTAGTCTCAATCCGAAGCTGAAAGACAAGGACAGGATATATCCCGGCCAGGTCCTGGTTCTCCCCGCAAGCACCGATGTGGAAACGGCAGAGGATCAGCCTGCTGATCCGAGCGCGTACAAGACCAAGAAAGGTGATACGCTTTTCGGTATTATTCATCGTAAGTTCGGCGTCAAAGGGGCCACGGCGGCCAAGACGCTCAAAGTGGTCAAACAGTTGAACCCGGGGATCACGAATGTCAACCGGATCTATCCCGGACAAATGTTGAAACTGCCCGAAGGCGGCAAATTAGTAACTCCCGAAGACTACGACCGCCTTGACGAGGAGAAGAAAACGGCTGCGATACAGTTGGAACAGTCTTCGGAAAAGGCGATTCTGCCCTCCGAAAGCCGCCTCGATGTCATCAGGGAAGTGCTTGCCCGGATGAACGGTACGCTTACCACCACCGGTTTTTACTATATCCCTATTCCCGACATGGGACAGGCGACAATCGATTGTTCCATGATACCCGTGGTTGAATTCGATGACGGGAGCACGGTCATGCTCGATTTCACAAAACGCATGAATGACACGCTGAAAAAAGCCATCGAATCGAAATGGGGTAATATCGCCATGGTTAAAGTCGGAAGCTCGGATGACAGCGCTTCGATTCTGAGTAAGGCCATCAACGCCTCCCGGGCTTATATTATGACAAGGCAGGTAAGGCCGTCTGTTCTGGGAAAGGATCTTGCCGTTTCCGTCTCCGTGGATTGGATCATATCGAAGAAACAGGCCGACGACAAACCCTACCGGCAGGCCTTCACGCTTCTTACGGATAAAAGCCTGGCCTTGCCGAAAGCGGTTTTGACCTTTGCCGAAAGAAACGGTCTTTCCATTACGGATGTGGATCATGATGTCATCATTTCCGATGCCGCTGACGAAAAATCCGCTGAAAAATCCGCCTCCGCGCCGATGACCGTGCTCAACGCGTCTAACGATGGGGAAGTCGTGGACGTACTGCTGACCACCTTGGGTTACAAAGTCGAGAAAGACGCAGAAATCAGGATATTCGACACTTCCAGCAATGGTTTCAACCTGGCCGTCAAGGCCGATTATCTGTCCTATATACCTGCGGCGGCTGTACCGGCCAGGACAACGGTTCGTCAGCCGGAAACGACCGCTCCTGCAGATAAAAAATGGGGCGTGCTCCTGACGGCGCCGGCCAAAACGAACATTCGCGCGAGCCGGGCGCTCAATGCCAGGCTCAAAGGGCAACTGGAAGCAGGACAGAAGGTCAAGGGCGATTTTCTTGAAAATAACTGGTACGCCGTCTTCAAAGCGGATGAAACGGTCCGCGATTTGGGCCGGTCTCTGGGCTATGTTTATGCCCCCCGTCTCACGGCTGTGTCGATCAAAGAAAACAGCGAGTTGCCGACCGTGCCGCCTGCGGAATCAAAGGACACGCCAGCGGAGAAGAAATCGGAAAGCATGGAACAGGAGAAGGAAAAAGACTGGGGTCAGATGATGACGGCAGAGGCCAGGACCAATATCCGGGCCAGACGCTCCCTTTCTTCCGGACTCAAGGGACGGCTTGAAGCCGGCCAGCAGATCAAGACGGACTTTCTTGACAATGACTGGTACGCCGTCTTCGCCCTCGATGAAAAGAACCGCGATGAGAAGAAAGCCCTCGGTTATGTCTATGCCCCGCGACTGAAACGCTCCGTGGAGAACACGGCCGCGCCACAGAAGGCGGAATCTCCAAAGCCTCCAAAAACAGAAGGCCCCGGTCCTTCGCCTGTCGAAAGGAAGATCATTTTTCAGTCGAAGAAACTTCCCCAGCAGTTTGTCGCCATGCTTCGGGAAAAGGGAACGGAAATAGTTTATATCAACCAGGGAGACGCTAAAAGGGATTTAATCGGAAAGATATTGAGGGCCTTGAACCTCAATGCGGCCTTCAGTCCCCATCTTTTCCTGGTTCCTGAAAACAGCAGTACGCCGAGAGCCACAATCAACCTGCCCGCCTTCCAGGTTTCAACGCCGGGCGGTTCGATGTATCTCGTCGATTATAGCGTGGACTCGGATATATACGGTCTTCTGCATGAACGATGGGGGGTAAATATCATCAAGTTTTGAAAGTAAGTTCCGTTGCATTATTTTCGGGCGGGTTGGATAGCGTATTGGCCGTCAAACTCGTCATGGTTCAAGACATTCATGTCCAGGGGGTCACCTTTGAGACCCCCTTTTTTAGTTCTGAAAAGGCCCGGATGGCGGCCGACATGATCGGACTGCCTCTTACCGTTCTGGATATCACCGACCGGCACTTGGCAATGCTCAAAGCACCGAGGTACGGCTACGGGAGAAACATGAATCCCTGTATCGACTGCCATGCGCTGATGCTCAAACACGCGGGTGAACTCATGGAAGAGATGAAGGCTTCCTTTATCTTCACCGGTGAAGTGCTCGGCCAGCGGCCGATGTCGCAGGGAAAACAATCCCTCCACATCGTGGCCAAGATGTCGGGCTATCAGGAGTACGTTGTGAGGCCGCTCAGCGCCAAGCTTTTGCCGGAAACGAAACCTGAGAGAGAAGGTATGGTCGATCGCCAGAGGCTCTTATCTTTACAGGGGAGGGGCAGGAAAGAACAGATGGCGATGGCCGTGCATTACGGAATCACACGCTATGAAACCCCCGCCGGCGGATGTCTTCTGACCGATCCCGAGTTTTCCAAGCGCCTCAAGGACCTCTTCCTGGTTGAAAAAAACGATCGGATTCGGGACATCGAACTTCTCAAAGTCGGCAGACACTTCCGGATTGCGGAAAACAAAAAAGTAATCGTCGGCAGAAACCGGGCCGAAAATGACGTTATCCGGCGCTTGGCCAATCGAGGCGATATGCTGATTCATATGGCCGATTTTCCAGGTCCGCTCGTCATCGTTCCCTACGGATGCAGCGGGGAAGCGTCATCGTGGGCGGCGTCCTTGTGCGCCTTGTACAGCGATGCCCCGAACGATCAGGAGGTTTCGGCTGTCTGCACCTTTGGAGATGACACGTCTGTCTGTCTGGTGAAGGCTTGTACGAGGGAAGAGGCTTCCCGGATGATCATCCGCTGACCGTTTATCGGACCGTCATGGCATCGGTTCAGTGGATACGGGTTTCTTGCCGAAGCCGGGAGATGACGTCCTTCAGGATTCCGAATGTCTCCATGATCTCGTCTTCGTTGTTTGTTTTGCCGATGCTGAACCGCACAGTTCCCCTGGCCCATTCGGAAGGCAGGCGCATGGCCCCGAGCACGGGCGATAGCGACGCCGAATCCGACATGCAGGCTGACCCGGCAGACAGGAAGACGTCCCGTCTGCTCATCTCTCTGACGATGGCATCGCCCGATATTCCCGGAAAAGAGACGCTCAGGATATGGGGCACCCGCATGACAGGATGCCCGTTGACGCGGGCATCGGGGAAACCTTCGACGATTAAGGATTCGAGGCCGTCCCGAAGCTCCTTGAGATGGATCGTGAGGAAATCCATGTCCCGTTCGGCTATTTGGCAGGCTTTGCCGAGACCGACGATACCGGGGACATTTTCTGTTCCCGATCTTAGCCCCCGTTCCTGGTGGCCGCCGAATGTCAGGGGGGTGAGTTCAATGCCCTCCCTGATATAGAGGGCTCCCACGCCTTTCGGACCGTGGAATTTATGGCCGGAAAGGGACAGCATGTCGACCCGGAGGCTGTTGACGTCGACGGGCATCTTACCCACCGTCTGAAGGGCGTCCGTATGCATACAGATGCCTCTGGCCTTCGCAGCCGCGCCGATTTCCGCAAGTGACGCCAGCGTTCCGGTTTCGTTGTTCGCATGCATGACGCTTACGAGAAAAGTCCTGTCGTCCATGGCGCGTATGGCCTCGTCGGGATCGATCCGGCCGCTCGTGTCGACCGGAAGGTAGGTAACCCGGAAACCCTTGCCTTCCAGATAGCGGCAGGTTTCCATGACGGCAGGGTGTTCTATGGATGACGTGACAATATGGTCTTTCACAGTCTGTTTGGCTGCCAGCCCCAGGAGGGCCAGATTGTCCGCCTCCGTGCCCCCGGCGGTGAAGACGATTTCTGAAGGATCTGCGCCTATCAGGCTGGCAGTTCTGCGCCTCGCTTCGATGACGGCTTCCCTGGCCTGGATGCCCAGGTTGTGGATGCTGGACGGGTTGCCGAATCTGAAGGCGAAGCAGGGCATCATGGCTGCCAGGACTTCCGGATCGATGGGGGTCGTGGCGCTGTGATCGAGGTAGATGGCTTCCATAGTCGTATTGAACCTTTGTATGAATGAGGGCAGTCTGAAGCCCTATACTACGGATTGATGGTGAATTCAATCTTCGGGTGAAATCTTCTCTTGCTTTCTTGGCGTCGTTTCTTTAAACTGCGCCCCTTACACTTTTTTAAAATCAACATCTCTATTATTTGCATCAGAAACGAATCCTCGGAGGTCCTTTATAATGGCATCTGCCGGTGAAATTGTAAACAACCGTCGAAGGAAACTCTTCCTGTTCCTGCTGGTCCTGGCTGTCGTTGCGGCGGCAGCCGGCACCTATTACTATATCTTCTATAAAAGCACCCATATTGCGACCGACGATGCCTTCGTTGCCGGACGCATTCATGTCATTGCCTCCAAGGTTCCCGGAACGGTCAAGAACCTCCTGGTGACGGACAATCAATACGTCAAGAAAGACGAACTCCTGCTGGAAATCGATGAAAAGGACTATGACGTGCGCGTCAGGGAGGTCGAATCTTCCGTGGGGAGCGAGCAGGCAAAATTTTCGGAACTGACGCAGAAGGTGGACGTCGCCAAAAGGCAGTTCACGGAGGCCCAACATCGCGAAGAGAGCGCTAAAGCCAATCTTAAGCTGCAGGAAGTCCAGTTGAGGCAGGCGGAGTTGGACCTCAAACGCGCGGACGCGCTGTTCAAAAAGGAAATTGTCCCGGCCGACCGCTATGACAGGGCCAAGACTGCGTATGATACGGCGATGGCCCAGGTGGACGCCGCTCGCGAACAACTGAAACAAGCCGATGCCTCCCTGCTGACGCAGGAAGCTATGATCAAGCAGACCGAAGCGGCGCTCAAGTCCCAGGGAGCCAATGTCAAACAGAGGCAGGAAATGCTCAATGCCGAAGCCTTGAAGAAGAGTTATACCCGGATCTATGCCCCGGCGGACGGTTTCGTCACGAAGAAATCCATCGAGATCGGCAATCAAATCCAGGCCGGGCAACCCCTCCTGGCCATCGTTCCTCTCGATGATGTCTGGATCGTTGCCAATTACAAAGAGACCCAATTGGCCAAGGTTAAAGCAGGGCAGAAAGTGCGTATTGAAGTCGATTCGTACGGCGGTAAAACCTTTTCGGGAAGGGTTGAGAGCATCATGGCCGGAACGGGGTCGGTTTTCTCTCTTTTTCCCCCGGAGAATGCCACGGGCAATTACGTAAAGATCGTGCAAAGGGTCCCGGTCAAAATCGTTTTAGACAAGGGGAGCGATCCCAATCACGTCCTGAGGGTCGGCATGTCCGTGGAGCCGACCATTCTCGTCGGGGATTGATCGTCAGGTTGTATCAGTGCCTGCGGAGCCTTCCGCTTGACTTTATCGTCGTTTCTCCTGACCGCCGGCATCTTTCGGCCGGCTTTTCATGCATCGTATGGCCGCAATTGTCAACAAATGGATCGTCGCCGTCACCGTGATGCTTCCCACCCTCATGGTGATTATCGATACGTCGGTCGTCAACGTTTCCCTCGACCACATCCGCGGCAGTCTGTCCGCCGGAATCGACGAGGCCACGTGGTCCATCACCTCGTATCTCGCAGCCAATGCCGTGATCGTCCCGATGACGGGGTGGTTGAGCCGGTTTTTCGGCAGAAGGCGGTTCCTCCTCTTTTCCGTCGGCCTGTTTACCCTGAGTTCCCTCCTTTGCGGCCTGGCCTGGAATATTCAAAGCCTGATCGTCTTCAGGATATTCCAGGGATTGGCCGGAGGTTCCCTGCAGCCCATTTCCCAGTCCATTCTCCTGGAAACCTTTCCCCCGGCCCAGCATGGTATGGCCATGGCCATATACGGGATAGGCATCATGTTCGGACCCATCATCGGACCTCTTCTGGGGGGATGGATCACGGACAACTGGTCCTGGCACTGGATATTCTATATCAACATCCCTATCGGCGCGATATCCGTGGTCATGTCGATGCTCTTTATCACCGATCCGCCTTACATGAAAAGGGCGGCGGCCGCGATCGACTATTCGGGCCTGGTCTTGCTCAGCGTCTGGGTGGCCTGCCTGCAAATGGCCCTGGACAGGGGACAGCGCGAAGATTGGTTCGCCTCGAATTTCATCACGATTCTTCTCATCGTGGCGGTCGCCACGCTTGTCCTGTTCATCATTGCCGAGTTGAAGGCCGAAAACCCCATTGTCGAACTCCGGGCACTGAAGAATTATTCGTTCTGCCTGGGCAATGTCGTTATTTTCTTCGTCATGATCAATCTTTTCGGCAGCATTGTGCTGTTGCCCATCTATCTGCAGACCCTGATGGGATATACGGCCAGCCTCGCCGGCATGATCCTCGGGCCCGGCGGTATCGCCGTACTCGTAACCATGCCGATCGTCGGCAGGCTGATCACCCGCATCAATCCCAGAATCATCACCGGCATCGGTATCGTCATCACGGCTTATGCAAGCTGGCTCATGTCCCGCTTCAACCTCACCGCGGATTTTAATACCATTATATGGCCCCGCGTCGTCATGAGCATCGGCATCGGGACCGTATTCATTCCCCTGACCACCTTGACGCTCTCCCGAATCAGCAAGGAAGAGATGGGCAATGCCACATCGATCTACAATCTGGTGAGAAACCTGGGCGGAAGCCTGGGGGTGGCCTTCGTCTCCACCATGCTGGCCAGGAAGGCGCAATTTCACCAGGCCAGGATGGTCGATCACCTGACACCGTTCGATTTCAACTATCAGTGGTTTTCCCAACAGGCGTCGAAGTCTCTGCAGCTTCAAGGAATGGACCCGGCAACCGCGCCTACCGGCGGACTGGGGATCATTTACGAACAGCTGTTGAAACAGGCATCCATGATGTCCTTCAACGATGTATTCTATTTTCTGGCCGTCATGATCCTGTGCATGCTGCCGTTCATCTATTTCATGGTCCATGTCCGTCACGACGAAGCCGAGGTCCCGGACATCCATCCCGAATGACCGTTTGGCGAAGATTTTCCTGTCAGCGGATATCGAAGATATCGCCGATGTCGGCTGGTTTAAATTCAGTTGTCTTTATCGGAAGCTCAAGGTAGGATGCTGAACTATGGATTATCTATCGGTCATCATTTTCTTCATCCTGGGCATTGCGGGGGGGGCGCTGGCGGCCTTTATGCTTTGCCGCTTAAGCGCGAGCAAGGACATCGAAAAAGAAAGGGGCATTCTGGAGGAGCGCCTGCAGAACCGCGAAGGACAGCTTAAGGACATAAGGGAGGCGCTGGACAGGGACCGGGAGGAACTGGCCGCCCTCAGAAACACCCTGAATGAAGAAACGGGGCGCCGTATTTCGGCGGAAGAGAGGAATACCAGGATCCCGGCGCTTGAATCGTCTTTGGGAGACAGGGATCGACAGATCGTTGAACTCCGGAACGAAATAACGGAGCTTAAAACCTGCCTGTCCGAGACGGAAACGAGGCTTAACGAAGAGAAACGTTCCGCCGAGGAGAAGCTTGCTCTGCTCGGCCGCGCCCGGGATGAATTGTCCGATGCCTTCAAGGCTTTGTCGGCGGAGGCTTTAAAGAGTAACAATCAGGCGTTCCTGGACCTGGCGGGTACGATCCTGGAAAAGTACCAGGAAGGCGCCAGGGGCGATCTGGAAATGAGACGCCGCGCCATCGACGAGATGGTCAAGCCCGTCAGGGAATCTCTGGATAAAGTCGACACCAAGATTCGCGATCTGGAGCAGGCGCGGACGTCCGCCTATGCCACCCTGACGGAGCAGATCAAATCGCTGGCCACGACACAGGTCCAGCTCCAGGGCGAGACGGCCAATCTGGTCAAGGCGCTGCGCATGCCCACGGTCCGCGGCCGCTGGGGCGAAATTCAATTGAAGAGAGTCGTGGAGATCGCCGGCATGCTTGAATACTGCGATTTCATCCAGCAGGAAACAGCAACGGCGGATGATCGCAGGATACGGCCGGACATGGTTGTAAAACTGCCGAACGGCAAGAACATCATCGTCGATTCCAAGGCCCCTCTTCAGGCCTACCTGGAAGCCCTGGAAACCCAGGATGAAGCGGCAAGAACGGTGAAACTGAAGGAGCATGCCCGCCAAATCCGGGTGCATCTGGCGAGTCTCGGGTCAAAGACCTACTGGGAGCACTTCACGCCGACGCCCGAAATGGCCGTCCTGTTTCTGCCGGGCGAAACCTTCTTCAGCGCGGCCCTGGAACAGGACCCGGGTTTGATCGAATTCGGCGTTGAAAATCGCGTTATTCTGGCGACGCCGACGACGCTGATTGCCCTTCTCAAAGCCGTCGCCTATGGCTGGCGGCAGGAGAAGATCACCGAAAACGCCCAGCAGATCAGCGAATTGGGGAAGTCTTTGTACGACCGCATTACGACGCTTGCCGGCCACTTTGCAAGCCTGGGCAAGGGATTGAGCAATGCCGTGGACGCCTATAACAAGGCGATGGGATCGCTGGAAAGAAGGGTCCTGGTGACGGCAAGGCGCTTCAAGGAGCTGGGGGCCTCCACCGGCAGCGATATCGAAGCGGTGGACGGGATTGAAAAGGCGGTCCGGCCGTTGCCGGCACCCGATACCGGTACGGAATACGATCCAATATCGTCGGAACGGCAGAATTCATGACGAATTGAACCTGATCGCGCAGCGGGGGTTATCGTCGTTCGAACGATCATCATCCCCTCAGGTTTTTTTGGTAAGCTGCTTTTTAGGAGGCGGCAATGCCCGGTTCGGGGTGGTTCTTTCTATCCGGCGGGGCGTATCCTGCTTTGAGGGCTGCTCCTCCGAGCGGTCGGGGATGCGTTTTACGGCTTTTGCGGCCGATTTTCTCCAGCCGACGAGTGGGGCCATGCGCCGGATGTACCGTCTCATGGTTTCCGCCTGCTGGGATGTATCCTCCGCCAGGGCCGAGCACTCTTCGGCGTGGGCCATGTTCTCCCCGGTGACATGATCCAGATTGAGGATGGAACTGCTGATCTGTTCGATGCCCTGTTCCTGCTGCTGGGAAACGGTTGTAATTTCGGCGATCATGGTGCCCATTTTCGCGGATCGGGCGGTGACTTCAGTGAACTCCTGATTCGTCCTGGCGACAAGTTCGGTGCCGGCCTTGATCTTTTTGACGGTTCCTTCGATCAGATCGGCTGTGTTTTTTGCCGCTTCTGCGGAACGCATAGCCAGGTTTCTCACTTCGCCGGCGACGACGGCAAATCCCGCCCCTGCTGCCCCTGCCCTGGCCGCTTCCACGGCGGCATTCAGCGCCAGGAGATTCGTCTGAAAAGCTATTTCGTCTATGGTTCGGATGATCTTTGACGTCTCTTCGCTGGCCTTGTTGATATCGTTCATGGAATGGGTCAGATCTTCCATGAATGCACTCATCCGCGAGATGATCCTCGCCGTCTCGTCCACCAGGCTGTTCATCTCTTTCGTTTTATCGGTGTTCCGTCTGGTTATGGAGAGGACTTCCTTGAGGGACGCACTCGTTTCTTCGAGGGTGGCGCTCTGGATGGCCGATCCGTGAGACATGGCGCCGCTTGCTTCTCCCATGACCTCCGAACTGTCGGAGATCGCCCGGGCTCTGGCCGCCAATCCCTGCATGATGGCCCATATCGGTCCGGATTGTCGTGCGGAGATGACGGCAAAATTGAGGGTAAGCCCAATAATGCTGGCGAGGCACGTCACGATCATCGCCGTGAGATTGTAAACGCCTATCTTTCCGATCATAAAACCCATGAACGTCATGTAGACAAGGCTCGGAATGATCAGGGCATACATCCTCAAGGGGCTGTTTTTCTCCCATAAAATCTGCATCGACGCCATGATCGCGATGCTGACGATAGCCAGGTGGGCCAGAAAAAGCAGAGTCTCGGTGATCATCATCGACCTCCTGTGTTATTCGGGGCTTCATGTCGGTTCCGGTGTGACGTTTGTGAGTCTAGCATACGACGCGTTCCTATTGCCAGGAATTCCGCCGGGCAGCAGTGAGAACGGGCAATTTTCGACCTTTCATGATCGCGTCTATAGTGGGTTATTACGGCAATAAATAGGGTTGATTTCCTTAAAACGAAAATGATATCGACCATGAAGGTACTTGTGCCGCGCCGCCGCAGGACGGATGTGCGGCGCACGGTTTGTCAGTCATGGCAGGAGAGAATATGGACCTTTTCGAGGAACAAGAAGAAGGCGGAACAAACGAACGAAGGCCGCTGGCCGAGCGGATGCGTCCCCGCCGGCTGGATGAATATATCGGGCAAGCTAAACTATTGGGAGAAAACAGCCTGTTGCGCCTGGCCATCGAACAGGATAAGCTTTTTTCGATGATATTCTGGGGGGCGCCGGGTTCGGGAAAGACAACCCTGGCAAGCATTATAGCCCATGAAACGAAGTCGCATTTTACGAGTTTCTCGGCTGTGCTCTCGGGCGTGAAAGATATCCGGGCCGTGATCGACGAAGCCTCCGAGCGGTGGGGCCGGAAACGGCAAAAAACCGTTCTTTTTGTCGATGAAATTCACCGTTTCAACAAGGCCCAGCAGGACGCCTTTCTCCCCCATGTGGAGAACGGCCTGATCACTCTGATCGGCGCAACGACGGAAAATCCATCTTTCGAAGTCATATCGCCCCTGCTGTCGCGGCTTCAGGTCATGGTCCTGGAACCTTTCAGCGAAGAAGAACTTGGAACAATAATACTGAGAGCCGTCCGGGACGAAGAGAGGGGCTTGGGCCGGTTGGGATTGGAGATTGATCCGGATGCCTTGGAGGCCGTCGTCGGACTTGCCGACGGCGATGCCCGGGCGGCGTTGAACAATCTCGACGCCGTTGCGTCGTTCCTGTCGTCCCGCGAACCGGGTGAAGGGCGAAAAAGGATCACGGTTTCGGTAGTCGAAGAATCGCTGCAGAAAAAAGCCCTGCAATATGACAAACATGGCGAAGAGCATTACAACCTGATCTCGGCTTTCCACAAGAGTCTCCGGGGAAGTGATCCGGATGCCGCCCTCTATTGGCTGGCGCGGATGCTGATGGCGGGAGAAGACCCTTTGTTCATAGCCCGACGCATGGTGCGATTCGCTTCGGAGGATATCGGGAATGCGGACCCAAGGGCTCTTGCCGTCGCCATGGACGCCAAGGAAGCGTTTCATTTCATCGGATTGCCGGAGGGCGAACTCGCCCTGGCCCAGGCGGCGGTTTATCTCGCAACGGCGCCCAAAAGCAACGCCCTTTATACCGGCTACGGCCGGGTCAAGGCGACCGTGGCCCGGACCGGCACGCTGCCTGTTCCCCTCCATATTCGGAATGCGCCGACCAATCTCATGAAAAATTTGGGCTACAGCAAAGGTTACAAATACGCGCACGACTACGAAGACGCCTATGTCGCCCAGGAGTATCTGCCTGACAAGCTGAAGGGCATGAAGTTCTATTATCCTACTGACCGCGGTTTCGAAAAGACCATTCGGGAAAGAATCGAGTATTGGCAGAAGAGCAAAGGCATGAATCTTGGAAGAAAAGATAATAAAAAAGGGGGGGAATGATGCCCCCCCCTTCAACAGGAGTTTTAAGGTTTTGTAATAGATGAAGATTTGGATCGTTCTACTATCAGCCAACCATGCCCGGTGATTGACTGAAAACCTTCTCTGAACATATAAAGCTTGCATGTCCTGTGCCAAAAAGATTGAATGTTTGTATCATGTTGAATTTACGAGAATATATATTGTTTGGTCTGCCTGGGGCTCCATGGCGGTACGGGACGCCATCAGGCAAAAAATGTCGGCGGTTTTCAGGGGGAATATAATTGTCTCTTAAATATCGGCAAGATACAAATAGCGGCCGATCGCCCCGGGAATCGACATATTTGTCGAACAGCATAAAACATCCGGATTGTGCTTGAAAGTAAACATTGACTTCCATCTCCAATGGCATATGATTGCGCCGGTTGACGGTTATTTTGACCGAACAACCGGTCCCTTATAAATCAAAAGGTAAAATATCATGGAAGATAAAATATGGCGGCAGAGCCTTGTCGCCCGTTATGGCAGATCTTTTTTACAGCCTCTCGCCGTGGCGACGGTTTCCGTCGTTTTCATCGGGCTCATCCTTATCATGGGTCTCATCGACGTGCAGCGGATCGAGAAAATCCTGGGGGATTTCATAGAAAGCCGGGGAACAAGTCTGGCCGATGTCGTACAGCGCCTTTCGCAGGAAAACTTGAACGCCATTGTCCATGCCCCTAAAAAAGGAACGGAAGGGACCTTTGTGCCCTATACCATCGAACCGTTCTCGCCGGAGAAGGCGCTCATCGCTGCCCTGGGCGAATTGGCCAAGGATGTCGATAAGAAATGGAAGGAAGATCATTTAAGTAAAAGCGAATTGAGAAAATATGCCGAAGAAAAGGACCTGTGGCTCATCGCCGTTCTGAACCGGCACGGCCGCACCATATTCCAGAGCCGGCCGCTGCCGGCCGACATGTTCACCGGCGAAGCGGCCTCCATTCCCAGGCAGGAAACCGTAACGTTGCCGCTCCTGAACCAGTTGAGCCTGGTGAAAAAACTGGGTTTTGTCGCCTTGAGACGCAAGGACGGCAGCGGCACCATCATCATTGCGCTGGACCGTGACGGATTGAAATACTGGGGATTGAAAGTATCCGTGGAAAAAGCCATTCGCGAACTCGGCCAAGGCCAGGGATTCGTCTATATTAAAATTATGGATACCAAGGGAAAAGTGCTGGGCAGCACCGGAACCCTTCCGGAAAATTGGAAACCAGGCGAGATGCATACGGCGGAAATCCTGTCCGGTGCGAAAAAGCTGGAGAGCCGAAAGGTTATGTACCTGGGGAAGCAGCTCCTCGATATGGCTGTACCTTTTTCGCTCGGCGGTAAAGTGGTGGGGATTACGAGGCTGGGTATCGACTGGGGCGGTACGGAGAAGATCCTGGAAGAGAACAGGAGAAACATGTTCATCTTCATGGGGCTCGTCGTGATCATCACGATGTTGTCCATGTGGTTCCTGTACCAGAACCAGAATAAGCACCTGCTTAGAATCGTTGACATAGAGCGCCGCCTGGAGAAGGCGGAAAGGCTGTCGGCCCTGGGAAAACTCGCCGCCGGAGTCGCCCACGAAATTCGCAATCCTTTAAATGCCATCAGCATGGCCAGCCAGCGGTTGAAAAGGGAATTCATGCCGGCGGACGAGAATCAGGTTGCCGAGTTTCAGACCATGACCGGCGTCATCCGGGACGAGATCAGACGTCTGAACGGAATTATTGAAGAGTTCCTGACCTTTTCCAAAAGCCGCCGCCTGGAACTCCATGATTATCCCGTCACGGAGGTCCTGCAGAAAATCGTCAATCTCATACAGGCCGAGGCGGAAGAGAAGGGCATTGCGGTCAAGACGGAGTGGTCGAACGGCAATCTAAATATACCCATGGATGTGGACAAGCTCCAGCAGGCGCTCTTGAATTTCATCAAGAACGCCATGGAGTCCATCTCCGGCGGAGGCAACATCCGCATCGCCGTGGAAAAGATAAGCAAAGACCGGGTCAGCATCCGCATATCGGACAACGGCTGCGGGATGACGACGGAGGAAGTGGATCAGATTTTCAATCCCGAGTATACGACGAAGGAGAAAGGGTTGGGCCTCGGATTGCCTCTTTCCCATGAAATCATCCGCGGTCATGGCGGCGAAATACATGTCATCAGCCGCAAGAACGCCGGCACGACTTTTGAGATCATTTTACCGACCATTCATATCAACGACCGGGCGAATAAAGAAGGTATCCAGACATGAAAAAATTGAACATCCTGATTGTGGAAGACGGGCAGTCCCAGCGGGAAATGTTAAGAGATTTCCTTATCAAGGAGGGCCACTCGGTTTCCGAGGCTGAAAACGGCGAAAAGGGCGTGCAACTGGTCCGGAGCGGCCATTACGATTTGATCCTGCTCGACTACAAGATGCCGGGCCTGAGCGGTATGGATGTCCTCAAGGCGGTCAAGGGGATCAATGCCGAGATCGACGTCGTGATCATTACAGCTTTCGGAACGATCGAGACGGCTGTCGAAGCCATGAAATCAGGAGCCATAGACTATATTACCAAGCCCATCGAATTCGACGAACTGCTATTGTTGGTGGATCGCGTATCTGAGCGGCGCACCCTGATCAGGGAGAATGAACTGCTTCGACAGGAACTCAGGGAAAAAGGAGTGACGACCGATCAGATCATTTTCCGGAGTCCGAAAATGAGCGCCCTGATCAACATGGCCGGACGTGTCGCCGCCAGCCGGGCGACGATACTCATCCAGGGGGAAAGCGGTACGGGCAAGGAACTGATGGCGAAGCTCATCCATCATTTGAGCCCGCGGTCGCAGCGGCCCATCATCTCCGTCAACTGCAGCGCCTTGCATGAAAATCTTCTGGAGAGCGAACTCTTCGGTCATGAGAAAGGGTCCTTTACCGGGGCCACGGCACGGCGCATCGGCCGTTTTGAAGAGGCCGACGGCGGGACCCTTTTCCTCGACGAAATCGGCGAATTATCGCAATCGGTCCAGGTCAAACTCCTTCGCTTTTTGCAGGAACGTGAGTTTCAGCGGGTGGGCGGCAACCAAACCATCCGCTCCGACGTGCGCATCATCAGCGCCACCAATCGCGATCTGGAAGCGAGGGTCAAGGCCGGCGATTTCCGCGAAGACCTCTTCTACCGGCTGAATGTGGTCGTTATGGCCATGCCGCCGCTGCGGGAGAGGAAAGAGGACATCCCGGTGCTTATCGATCATTTCATCAAACGCTATGCGGCGGACAACGGCAAGGACATAGCAGGTTTCAGCCGCGAGGCCCAGGATCTCCTGTTGAAATACGATTATCCGGGCAATGTCCGCGAATTGGAAAACATCATCGAACGGGCCGTCGTGATTGCCCGTGAGTCGGTAATTTCCATCGAGGATCTGCCTTTCGGCGAAGATGCGTTCGATCACGGAGAATCGGGCAGAAAGGAAGAAGGGATGCTCAAGGAGTCCATCGAAGACCTGGAGAAGCGGCTGATCGTCGAGGCCATGGAAAAGACGGGATACCACCAGACCAAGGCCGCGGAACTTCTCGGCATCAGCGAAAGGATGCTTCGCTACAAGCTGAAGAAATACGGCCTGAAGCATTGAGGCCGTCAATCCGCCAGCCGGTTTTTCAGCGAAGGGAACTGGCGGCGGTCCGTGTGGGGCAGAAAAAGAGCCCCCGTGTATTGATCCATGTATTCGGAGTCCGTGTTGAGTTCCACATAGGTCATGCGTTTCACGAACCCCTGTTGCAGCCTCCGGTGTTCTTCCGAAAGCAGGATCATCGTGCTGCCCTTAAGCGACGCATTCCCCAGGTAATGGAAGCGGTCCCGGGGGATATCCGGCAACAATCCTATCGTAACGGCGTCTTCAATGTCCAGGTACCTCCCGAATCCGCCGGCGATGAATACCTTTGCTATGTTCTGAAATCCGATCCCCGCCTGTTTCGTGAGCAGGCCGCAGGCCGCATATAGCGCCGCCTTGGCGCGGATGAGATTTTCGATGTCCCGCTCCGTCACGGTGATCGCGTTCTTCTCCCAGGGAACAACGGTATAAATCCCCAGTCTGCCTTTGAAGTCGATAAAAGATGAAGAACTCGGCCGTTTGAAACGACCGGACGCATCGAGCCATCCTCCCGTGAAAAGGCCGGCCAGGAGTGACAGCATTCCGGAGCCGCAGATGCCGCGCGGGGGCAAATCACCGATGGTGCGATAAGTCGCCTGCCCCGTTTCCCGATCGATCTGCACCCGGTCGATGGCCCCGCCGGCGGCCCTCATGCCGTTTCCGATGCCGCCGCCTTCGAATGCCGGCCCTGCGGAACAGGCGCAGGCCATGAGGAAATCGCCGTTTCCCAAGACGATTTCGCCGTTGGTGCCGATATCCATAAAAAGGCATATCTCGTCGCTCGTGAAGGCGGAGCCTGTGCAGAGAAGACCGGCGGTGATATCGCCGCCGACGTAACTGCCGACGGCCGGGGATATGAAGACGGGGCCTTCCGGGTGGATGTCGAGGCCGATATCGCCTGCCCGAAGCGGCGGCACGTCCAGAACGGTCGGCGTGTAGGGGGCAAGACGGATATACTCGGGATTCATGCCCAGCAAGAGATGGATCATTGTCGTGTTGCCGGAAAGGGCGCAGCCGTATATCCGATTCCGGGCCGGTGCGACGGCAGCGGCTAGTTGCCCGATCAAGCCGTTGATCGTCTTGAGGGCTCTCAGGCGCAGTTCTTCCAGTCTTTCCGGTCGACCGGCGTAATTGATCCGGCTGATGATGTCGAGGCCGCAGACGACCTGGCCGTTGTATTCCGTCCGTGACGCGATGATGCGGTTTTCGGGAATAGAAACCAGGTTGACGGCCACCGTGGTCGTGCCAAGGTCCACGGCGATGCCGTAAAGAGAACGGAGGTCGCCGCCCGCTTCCAGATGGACGAGGCGCCGGCGCTCACCGAAGCGCCCGGCCGCAGCCATCGCCTTCCCGTTTCGGCAGCGAAGGGCGCCCGCCAGCTCGCGCAGCGCATGCAGGCTGTAATCGAAGGCAGGCTCCTCCGGATTTCGCCGCAGAGACGTATACAAACGCTCCAAGTCCGAGGCGCCTTCTCCCTCCTGCGGTGGAGGCACATCAATGAGATAAGTCGAGACGAGGGCTCCCTGGTCGGTGGGTTGCTCCTGCCATCCAGGCGGTATGAACGAGGCTTCTTCCTCTTCGTCGATGAACTGACCGGCTGACAAATCCGGCTGCTCGCGTACTTCGACAACGGCGTCTTCATCGCCGATCTTTGCCCGGCAGGCGAGGATAGATCCTTCATCAGGAACGGTGTCGGCCGAGATGGCTGTCTCTATGACGTCTAGACGGCCGGATAGGACGCGCGCAGCGCACCGGCCGCATGTCCCCTGGCCGCCGCAGGGAAAGTCCAACTCGATGCCCGCCCGTTTTGCGGCATCGCGCAATTCCAGGCCGGATGGCGCCTCGACGGTCGCTCCAAGAGGATGAAAGGTTATCCGCGGCATGCTGTAAAGTCCGGGTTAGGGTTTACCGAGCATCACTTTGACATAGCCGTCCAGGTCGGATGCATCCGGCGGGCCGATGAGGACCTTCCAGCCCGGGAGGTTTTCTTCGATCTCTCCGCTGATGACCGACACATAGCCCGGTATGGTGACGGTCCTGGTTTTAACGCTGTCTTCCAGTCCCGATTCCTTGATGAACTTGGCCACGGTTGCGCCGGAAAATTTTCCTGCCGCCCAGGCCGTAAGAACGCTCATGCCGTCGCAGTCCGGGACGGCAAGCCAGCTTCCGATGCCGCAGTTCTCAAGTTCGCCGGAGACGATGAAATAGGTGAGGGCGAAGTTGGTCGTTACGAAGACGGGCGATTCGGTATCCGGCTCGCCGATGGCGTATATCTTGGGCTCCACCTGGATCGGTTTCTGAGGATCGGTGAAGATATTGAGCCTCAATGTCATGAAGGCGGCGATTATGGCCGGATCGAAGGATGGCAGAACGCAAATGCCTCCGTATTTCAGGATTTCCGTTGCCGTTTCGGCGGCGATATCGAGGGTATCTCCGGCAGGGTCGATGAAGCGAAGGAAGGGATAGCCCATCGGTTTGACACCGTCCATGAGGGCTGCCCTTCGCACGACCGTGTTGGTCTGGAACTGTTCGGCCACGTTGGAGGATTGAAACTGGAGAAGCAGATCGGTATGGCCCGTATCCCTGAGGTTCTTTACACAGGCCGTCATCGCATTGATATCGGAAGCCGTGACGGCAAGGACATGGCCGTTTTCCTTGGCCGACGTCCCGAGTATGGCGGCGGTGTCAGGCGTTGCAGCGGAGAGGACGCAGGTAGTTCCCTTTAACGCCGCCGAGACTTCGGCAAGGAGATGCGGGTCCTTGCTGCGGATCACGAGCGGCAGTTCCGTCACGGCGGCGGCGCGGCGGGCGAGTTCGATGAAGGCCGGGGCATCCTTCGCTGCTTGGGTCAGGGAAATCATATCAAGCTTGAAGGTTTCGCCCACTCTATCGAGGGCGTATCCCTTCAAGGCTTTCAGCGTGGCGTCAATCTGTTCATCGTTTGTCGTGTCGTCGATATTGACGGCGAAGATGGTCCGGTGGACGAAGGTTTTTTCATGCCGGTACAGGACCGTTTCGCCGCCTGTCCGCAGGGCGCCGTCGACGCCCAAGCCGATCTCCCGCACCGGCGGCTCGGCCGCGGCGCCCAGAATGGCCTTCGCCTCGTCGGATGCATACGGACAGAGGGAGAGGTCGGCCTTCCTGGCGGCAAGCCTCATGGCGAACGCCATGCACGTATTGGAGCCGCACTCCCGGCAGTTGGTCTTGGGAAGAAGTTTCTGTATCTGAAGTCCTGTCAATGCCATTAAAAACGTCCTGCTGTCATCGTATACAGTACCTTTCTGCTAAAGCAAGGTCCCGGAATATAGATCTGATCCGTTATTGGCCGCCGCCTTCCATCAACCGCATGATCGTCCGCTTCAGAGCTCCGGCCGCTTCAGGGTTATACATGATCAGGATATCGGCACCTGCGTAGAGAAGGCCCAGCGCCGTCGCCAATTCCCAAACCGCCGCGCGTTTGGCCAGATTCCCCCAGGCCGGGAAATCGGCTTCCGACGCCCTCGATTCCTTGATCTTGGCACATTCCTGCCCGGGAGAGACGATCAGCGGGCAGGCGAGCATCGGGTCGCCGCCGAGAGCCGTGAGCCTGATCCTTTCCATGACGGAATACGTGTATTCGATGCCGTATCCGACGGCGCCGGTCATCGGGTCCATGACGATCCGGCCGGGCTGCATATCCATGCCCGTGAGGAGGATGTTCAACTGCTTGCCGATATTCACGTCGATGGGGCTCTGGGCGACGACGGCATGTCCGTAGGCGATAGCCGCCCCCGCTATGGTCCGGTAGTTGTCCTGCTCCAGCCAGTTGAGGAGAAGACCCTCTCCGGCACAGGTCTGGGCGACGGCCTTCATGACTTCGTTGTTGCGGTCGTAGTGGCTGTGTCCGGTGACGATGAGCGGCACATCCACGGCGCCGAGAACCGCTTTCACCAGTTCCACGGCCTTTTCGGGTGAATAATTGCCGCGGTCGGGGTGTGTGCCGTCGAGGCGGACGCTGATGAGATCGGCACCGTATTTCTCCACGCAGGCCCGCGCCATGGCCGGAGGATCGTTGAGGAGACCGCCGTAACATTCCCTGAGAACAGGAGGGTATTTTTCGCTGATCCTGTCGAAGACCTCCATCGCGATGACCGGGCGATGCGGCATTCGGCCTTCCCAGAAGTGGAAGGGCATGCATGTCGAGCCTCCCACCGTGACCGTCTTTGCCCTGGTACCGCCGGATTCCGGAGCGGCACCGAGCGTGACCTCCTGAATCGCCGTTCCGTATGTCTCGCGGCGTACCGGAAATGCCGTCACGGCGTCGATACGATTCACCGCCGATACATAAAAATGTTCCCGTGAAGGTACATCCGATGCAGGAGCGGCTGGGGCTATTTTCTCGCTTTCATCCCGGGGCTTCGAACCCAGCGCCGCCATTACGCCCGCCATGATCTCGCCCGCGAGGGAGGACTTCAGCTTGCTCAGGATGTCGGCAGTTATTTCTTCTTTCATCCGGACGATGTCGTCAGGCTTCACAGAGCCGGCGCCGACTTCTCCCGCCTTCTTGTCGGGTGCCGGGACGGTGTCGGCGATCGTCGGCGCCGCCGTTGCAGCACGGGGAGATTCTTCCGCAAGAGACTGCATATCGGCCATGGCCAGGGCAGGATGTTGGACCCGGTCCATGAACGCCCTTACCTGATGGGCGTCGATGGCCACTGTTTCATCGGCGATCTTGTCCCAGAGATCGGGACATCCCTGTTCTTCAAACCGTTTTTTGAGATCGTAGGCCAGGGCTTCCTTGAGGGCCTTCGGCATCCAGACGAGCCGCCGGTGTCCGCCTTCGGCGTAGAGGAATTTTCTCGACGTGAGAAACACCTTGCCGACGCCGATGAATCCGGGCGTCTGATGGCCCCCGCCGACGCTGCCCGCCAGCGTGGAGAAGGTCATGCCGATCGGGGTGTCGCCGCTGAATTCCCGGCTCACGACCATGACGCCGTTGCATTCGGGGAGGTAGGCGCAGATGGCCTCGAAGCAGCCGCAGCTCGTCATCGGCCTGTCCATGATCGAATAGGCCGAATAGCAAGAGATCGCCTTGTGGCTGGCCATACGCACATAATCGTTGACCCCTTCCCAGATGCCCTTGACGGGATCGATGCAGGTCCCTTTGGCGACCGGTTGATTGGCGCCCGTTTCGTTGATCTCGTAGGCGGCCTTTCCGTCGAGCCAGTTGTAGGCTCCGCAAAGCCCCAGGCGCTCCGGGGTGATCATGCAGACGTGGTTGGGGGCGAAGGACTGGCAGAGCAGACACGAGTAAAAAGTGTCCACCGATTCGTCCGTCATCGATTCCAGGCGGCGGTTGCGTTCGTCGTAAACCCTGCGGGCGTGGGTCACTCTTCTTTCGACCTCTGCTGCGTCGGTGATCAGGGTGATCTTCACCTTGTCGACGATGGCCGGATAATCCGAGACGAATTTCGCGTAAATGATGTTTCCGTAATGTCTCAGGCGCAGGCCCTTGGCGTATCCGCTCCTGGAGATACGCGTCCAGACGATGTCCCGCTGCCCCATATGCCATATCCCTTCTGCACCGTTGACGAGGTGGTGGATCTGGCGCTCCAGGATCGGTTCGAAATCGGACTGCATTTTGCGTCCGGCCACTTCCACCCAGATGCAGAGGGGCAGCACGGTTCCCGGCTCGACGGCGTCGATGTCGGGACCGATGATGTCGATGGTGTTGTCTGCAATCTCGTCCATGTCCGCCATGGTGACGAATTCGAAGGCCGTCGTCATGCCGCCGCCGAATTCGGCGTGGACGTCGCTCTTGCGGATGCGTTCGCCCTCGAAGGCGGAGCCGTAGGGAACAGGGATAGGCACCTTGGTGATCTTGATCTTACATCCCCGGACTTCAAGGGCCTTCTCCACCATGCTTTCGTAGGGGACGTTTGAAACCACGTGCTCGTATGTGCAGACGCCCGTGGGGAGGATTTGGGGGATGTCCGTATCGGCGATGACCGGGAATCCGTAGTTGATGGCGCCGGCGGCCAGGGCGTATTTGTCCGGCGTTACTTCACCGAAGGCCAGAACAAAAGCGAATATGCGGTTTTTGTTGTACTTCAAATTGCGTTCGAAATCTCCTGCCTGCACTCCTCCGAAGGAAAGGGCCACCCGGTTCGCGAAGCCGAGGGCGTAGATCAGGGCGGAGACGTCGCGGCCGAAAGGCACAAGGCGCGTTTCCCAGCCGAGTTGAACGCCTTCCTCCGCGAGTTGTTCGGCGAACTGGCGCCCCCCCGACGGGCCCGCCATGAACACATAAAGGTTCTTCTCCTGGAGCGCACGGGCTATCGAAACGGCGATTTCGTTCGTGGGGGCGGCGCCGGTAATGGCGGCAAAGCCGGGTGCCGTACCGTCGACGAATTCAATGCCCCGTTCGCGCATAATGACATCGCTCGCCGCACCCAGCCATATGCCGTCTATCGGGTTGGGGCCGATGAGGTACTTGCAGGCCTCGATGATTTCGCAGGCAAAGAGGGAGGCGACGCCCGCATCGAGGGCGTTTCCCAGGTACGGCAGCCAGACGCGATCCGTGGGCCGGGGAGGAAGCAGGGTCTTTGCATAGCGCAGGAGCCTGCGCAGATCGCTTAAGGTACGTACCTTTTCGCCGGTGAAGGAATAAATGACGGGAAGGAAGTAGGCGCTGTCCGGAAAGGCGACGACGGCCCCTTCTCCTTTTTGCCGGACGGCCCGATCCAGGAATTCTTCCGCGCGGGCGATCCAGGCGATGCCGCCGTCGATGGCGCTTGAACAGATGATCTTAGACATCGAGCATCCTCCGGTCTTCCATGTCGAAGAGCTTCCGGGAGGCCTGTCGATGAATGCCCAAACGTTCCCTTGCATTATCGATGATCTTGACGACCGCATCTGCTGCTTTTTCCGGTTCTTCGCAGACGTGGAAGGAGGCCCCGAACAGGGTCCTGGCCTCCTTGTTCAGGAAGCGGGTGACCTTTTCGGAACCGCCTATATGGAACGGATGTCCCAGGATGACGTCGATCCCCGATGCGACGAAGTAACAGCCTATGGCCACGGCCTTTTCGCTCATCCATTCGGGGGCGATGCCGACGGCGGGTATCTGGGACAAATCGTCTCCCAGCCCGCCTTCGCGGACGATCTCCGTTGCGGCTTCCAGAATCCGGGAGTTGTCGACGCAGCTTCCCATGTGCAGGACGGGGGGCATGCCCACCGCCTCGCAGACCTCTTTCAGCCCGCTTCCCGCCGCCTCCAGCGCCGCTTCCGGAGTGAGCATCCCTTCCTTGGCGGAAGCGATGGCCGCGCAGCCGGTCTTGAGGACGAGGATGTCCCGGCCGATCAGTTGACGGGTGAGGATATTGATGTACTCATCCACCCTCGACCGGGGGTTGTTGCAGCCGACGATTGCGGCGATACCTCTTATGCGTCCCTGGATGACGGCGTCGTTCAGGGGACGGAAGGATGCCCGGAAGCTGCCTCCCAGCATGTATTTGATGGCATCGACGCTGAATCCGGCTACCAGGGGCTTTTTAACCGCCGGAATGGCGACCTTGTTCGGGTCGCGGAGCTTATAGCGGTCGATGGCCCTCTTGATGAGCATCTTCGCGGATTTCAATGGTTCGTGTTCGTCGAGCGTAATGAAGGAGGCTCCTGCCGTCTTGGCCATTTCCGTCGTGGAGACGATCTCCGTATGGTAGGCCGCTGCGATCTCGGGCAAGCTGGGCATACAGCACTGGACGTCGATGAGCATCATTTCCACCGCGCCGGTGACGATGGCCAATTCCTGCTGGAGAAAACTTCCCGCCACGGGAATGCCGTGCCTCATGAGGATTTCATTGGCCGTGCAGCAGATTCCAGCGAGGGTGATGCCTTCGGCACCTGCAATGCGGGCATAGGCGGTCATTTCGGGGTCCCTGGATGCGATGGCCAGCAATTCCGACAGCTCCGGTTCATGCCCGTGGACGACGATATTGACGGTTTCTGTGTTGAGGACCCCCAGGTTGGCGTCGCTGCGGACAGGAGAGGGTGTACCGAACAGAATGTCGGAGCAGATGGTCGCTATCCGGGAGCCTCCCCACCCGTCGGCCAGGGCCGTACGGAATGCCTGGAGGAGCAGATTACGGTATTCATGGTCGACGCCCATGTGGGTACGGTGGATCGATTCCACGACGGTCCGATCGAGACCGGCGGGTGTAAGGCCGTGGTTCTGCCAGATCGTCTGCTGTTTTGCCGGAGCAAGGCTCACGGTCGCGGGCGATTCTTCCTGCTTCATGAATTCCTGAAGAAAGATACTCGCCAGTTCCAGGGCGACGGTCTCTTTACTGCGGCCTTCTTCGGCAATTCCGTACCATCTTGCCGCCTGACGGAGAGCCTTTTCGTCTTTTATCGTGTAATCCCCGGACCTTCCTTCGGCGGTCTTCTTCAGAAGCAATACCAGATGGCGGCCGTGATCGGAATGGGCGGCTGTACCTCCGGCCACTTCCCGCAGGAGGTTCCTGGCGACAATCGTATCGGCATCGGCCCCGCAAACGCCGCGGGGGGCCTTTTTCGTAATCCGGCACGGCCCCATGTAGCAGATGCGGCAACAGAGGCCGTTCTTTCCAAATGTGCAGGTGCTCCCCTGATTATCCATCCGGGAAAAACAGGTTTCCAGGCCTTCCCGTTCGGCTTTGACCAGGGTTTCTATGGATGCCGGGTCCCAGAGCCGTTCTTTAGGGTCCATTTTTCTTGGGTTCATGTCTTTCATCGGAAAATGTTCATCGGTCCGCTCTCTTCCTGCGACGCAACGGTCTGCACACGGGACCGATCTCTATGTTAATCCCCGGGAAGGCCGGACGGCCGTGGGGCTTCAGGCCGAAAACGAGGGATGCCATCATGAAATTATACAATCTCTGAATAAAAATGGAAAATACCGGCGGGCGCACGATCAGGCGTCGCCGCCGCCCGCCGCCCGGGAGTTCCCATCTCAGAGAACCTTTAAGGCAGCGGTTACAAACGATTAGGTGTTCTGATATATGATACCGGTCATGCCGTCAAGATATTTAAACAGCCGTTCGCGGCGAGTCCTTGTGTGTGCCCGGTTCATACCCGAAAGGCACCCGGCTTGCTTGGGTCCGGCGGCGGTTTAATCTTACCATGGCCAAGTTTTCGGTGTCGCGCGGCGTACGGTTACAGAGCGATGCGGCCGCCGGGGTCGTTGGCGGTACTGAAATATGCTTGATTTTTAAACTGTTAAAGTGTATCGGTCAGATGCGTGTCCGTATGAATTTTGATGAAACAGGAGGGGGACGCAAAATGTTTATCAGATGTTGCCTAACGGCAAAATTTGTCGCGGTTATTCTCCTGCTCTTCCCTGCAGTTGCTTTAGCCCAGGATTTGAAGACGATTAAACTCCTCAAGCCCCAGATGGACAGCAGCCGCATGTTGATGCAGGTGTTGAAAGACAGGAAAACGTCTCGGAATTTCAGCCCTAAAAAGCTGCCCATCCGCGTTTTGTCGAATATCCTTTGGGCTGCTTGCGGCGTGAACCGTCCGCAGACGAACGGGAGAACGGCACCTTCGGCGAACAACTGGCAGGAGATCGATATCTATGTCGCAACCGCAGACGGCCTTTACCTTTACGATGCCGCCACCCATAGCCTGAAGATGTTGCTCAAACAGGATATCAGGGGTGTTACCGGAAGCCAGCCTTACGTCAAGGAAGCCCCCGTCAATCTGATTTATGTGGCCGATCTGGCCAGAATGGGAAAAGCGACTCCCGAGGAAAAGGATTTCTACTCCGCCACGGATACGGGTTTTGTCAGCCAGAACGTCTATCTCTACTGTGCTTCCGAAGGATTGGCGACGGTCGTGAGGGGCAATATCGACAGGGTGGTCTTGGGAAAAGCCATGATGTTAAGGGACGACCAGCGGATCATCCTTGCCCAGACGATCGGATATCCCCGGCAGTAGTTCTGCTGTTTTCTAACCGGACAGACTTAAGCGGTCGAGGAGGTGGTCGATTCTCGATACGATGGGATTGTCAGCCGCCAAATCGGCAAGACTGATCCCTTCCTCGGAGCGACGGCCGATATCGTCGTCGTCCGGCAGAGCAAGGACAAATCCGGCGTTAATGTCGCGGATCAGGGCATCGGCGTGACCCGGAAGCTCATCCCGTCTTAATCGGTTGATAACCACGGCCAGATTCTTATAAACGATTCCCATCTCTGCCGTCAGGCCGTGAAGACGCCTGACCGTATCCATACCCCTGACCGAAGGGTCCGTGACCATCATCATGAGATCGACAGACTGGATTATGCGGCGCGAAAGATTCTCGAGCCCGGCCTCATTATCGAGGATGACGTAGGGATACTGGGCTGCCAGCTGCTGGATGGCGTCTTTGAGGATGTTGTTGGCATAACAGTAACACCCCGCCCCTTCGGACCGGCCCATGGCCAGCATATCGAAATCGCGGCTTTCGACGAGACTTTCGGCGATCTTCATGTCCAGGAGTCTCTTCTTGTCGATACCCGACGCCATTCCCATGTTGGCGTAATGCTTGGCTTCCTCGCGAATTCCGCCGATGGTTTTTGCTATCTCTATGCCGAGGGCGGCGTCGAGATTGGTATTGGGATCGGCATCGATGGCCAGGATGGGGCGGCAGCCGCGGGCGATCATGCGGGAGATCATAACGGCGGAAACCGTCGTTTTCCCGACGCCTCCTTTGCCCGTTATGGCGATGATGTAACTCATGGTGAAAAGTCTTTTCCTGTTTTAGTTCGGTTCCTTCATCAAGCCTTCCGTTTTTGCGGTCGGCGGCCTTTTCCGGTCTTCATCCATTCCGGGAGAAATAATCTGCCGGAAGCCGGGATATCTTGCCTCTGTCCCGCCTTTGAATCGTCACAGGTCGGGGGTATGGCCGGTGATCAGAATCCGTACCGGCGTTTCATTTCCCGGGAGAGTTCCCCCGTCAGGCGGAAGACCCGTTCCGCGTCTGCCGGCGACATGGAACCCGTCCCGCAAGAAGGCGTAATCAAGGCCTGTTCGGCGATCAATCTCTTTTCGGTTCCCTTGGTCGCGAGGTGCGCCATCACGCCTTCGAGACGTTCCGCAAGCCCTTCTAACGTCTGCTCGCCGATCGCTGCGGAGGTCGGCACAACACCCCAGGCCAGCATGCCCCCGCGTTCAAGATGATTCTTGATGTGGGCCGGGTACATGGCGACGGTTTCGCCATACTGGAAGGCATCGAAATTCACGATGTCGACGCCGGCATCGATGAGAATGCTCCACTCCGTGTTGCCGCAGCAGTGGATGCCGGCGATACCGCCGTCGGCGTGGACGGCGCCGATCATTTCGGCGAGAAGGGCGACGACGTCTTCCCTCTTGACGGAAACATAGGTGGAACTTCCGAAGGCGGAAAGAATCGGCTCGTCGATGAAGCAAATGACATGATCCGCGTAAGGCTTGAATTTCTGGATTTGCCACCGGCATTTCATGGCCAGGGCCTTGAGGACCACATCCCGGAATGCATCGTTGTAATAGACGGCTCGCCTATTCTCGTCGTTGACGGTCAGAGAGAATGTGCAAGGTCCCGTGACCTGGACCTTGAGAAACGGCAGTTTCCTGTTCATCTGCCGGAGGCGCTCATCCAGTGCATAAATACCCGAGGAAAAGGACGGGCCGATGGCCAGGGCTGAACAGTCGCCGTTGCCTTCGTCGGGGTCCATCGCCGCCATGTAGGTCCCGTAGAAATCGGCAAGTTCCTCCGAATAGTCTCCCGACGTATCGAAATAAAGCCGGTTCTTCCCCTCGTCAATGACTGCCCTGGGCATCCCCTCGCAGAACTGGATTTCCATCTGCTCGTGAAGCCCCTTTTTCGGCAGTTGAGGCCAGAAGGGGGCGTCGGGCAGCGCCTCCATTAACAGGTCGATTCCATGGCCGGGATCGTCAAAAGGCATGCTGCCGACTCCCGTGGCCAGGAACTTCGGTTTCATATTCATACGTTTTCCTTTGTTTTCGTGCGAATGCCGAGAATAAGCCGGGCTTCTTCGGGAGAGGCGACGTCGCGTCCGTAGGCGCGGACGATCCGTATGACGCGTTCCACCAGTTCGGCGTTGCTTTTGGCCAGGACGCCCTTGTCGAGGTAGATGTTGTCCTCCATGCCGACGCGGATATGTCCCCCCATGATAAGGGCCATCATGGCCATCGGCAGATACCCCCGCCCGATTCCGATATTCGACCACGTGGCGTCGTCGGGAATATGTTCCAGAAGGTGGAGAAACGCTTTGGGCGTGGCCGGAGCCCCCCAGGGGGTACCCAGGACAAACTGAAAATGGAGCGGATCGGACAGCTTTCCCTCGTCCCGCATCCTGAGGGTTGTGACGACCATCCCCAGGTCGAAGATTTCGATCTCGGGTTTGACGCCGGCCTCTTTCATCATCCGGGCGGCCTCGTCGAGAAAGGCCGGGTCGTTGACGAAGACCCCGCCGCCCAGGTTGATTGATCCGGCGTCGAAGGATGCCAATTCCGGCTTCAGTTTGAGCGGTGCCAGACGTTCGGCGACCGGCAGATTGCGGCCCGGAATGCCGCTGGTCGTCAGGCTCAGGATGAGGTCGGTCTTTTTGCGCAGGATATCCACGACCTGTCTGAATCGGTTGAGGTCCTGCGTCCCGAGGCCCGTTTCCGGGTCCCGGACGTGGATGTGGACGATGGAGGCCCCTGCCCGCCAGGCTTCAACGGCCGATTGAGCGATCTCTTCCGGGGTAATGGGGATATGGGGGGCGATATCCCGCGTCATGCGGCTGCCGGTGATTGCCGCCGTAATGATCACCTTGTCCATGTTTACAGCCCCTGCTCCTTTGTAATCTCGCCGATGGATTCGTCGAGGATACCGACGAGGGCATCGATCTGCTCCTCGGTGATGATGAAGGGAGGGGCAAGGAGGATATGGTCGCCCCGGATGCCGTCGGCGCCGCCGCCGCCGGGATATGAAATGAGTCCCTTGGCGAAGGCCCGGTTGCCGATCAGGGCGTTCATCTTCATCTTGGGATCGAACGGTTCCTTGGTGGCCCGATCCTTGACGAACTCCACACCGGCGAAGAGACCCAGGCCGCGGACATCTCCGACGATTGCGTGTCTTTCGAGAACACGGAGTTTATCAAGCAGGTACTTCCCCATGGCCGCACTGCGGTTCACCAGGTCGTGCTTCTCCACGTAGGCGAGAACAGCGTCCCCTGTGGCGCAGGCCAGAGGATTCTGGCTGTAAGTGTGGCCGTGAACGAAGTGGCCGTTTCCCTCCCGGATGGCCTTGTGTACAACCTCCGTCGTGATGACGCAGAATACCGGATAGTATCCCGCACCCAGACCCTTGGCGCAGGCGATCATATCGGGAACGGTGTTCCAGTGGTCGACGGCAAAATTTTTGCCAGTCCTGCCGATGCCGGTCATGACCTCGTCGGCAATCAGGAGGACGTCGTAGCGGTTGCATATCTCGCGGATTCTTTGCATGTAGCCGTCCCTGGGCACGAGCGCCCCCGCCGTCGCGCCGACGACGGGTTCCAGGATGAAAGCCGACACGGAGTCGGGGCCTTCGTAGAGGATCGTTTTTTCCAGGTCGTCGGCACATTCGAGGCAGCATTTCTCCGGATCGAGACCGAACGGACAGCGGTAGCAATAAGCCGGGACGATGTGGGGCGTATGCTGGATCAGGGGCTGGTAATAACGCCGCCTGCCGGTATGGCCCCCCAGGGCCAACGCCCCGAGTGTATTGCCGTGATAACTGGTCCACCGCGAGATGACCTTGTACTTCAAAGGCATGCCACGGTCCACCTGGTATTGGCGGGCCATCTTGACGGCCGTCTCCACCGCTTCGGAGCCGCCGGAGAGGAAATAGACCCGTTCCAGGGAAGCCGGGGCGATCCGGACGAGATTTGCCGCAAGCGCCGCCGCCGCCTTCGACGTGAACTGTGTGCCGTGCGTGAAGTCGATCTGGCCCAGCTGTTGGATCATGGCCTCCCGGATGTCATTCACGCCGTGACCGATGGCGGAAACGACGGCCCCGCCGGAACCGTCGATATAGGTCTTTCCCTCGTTGTCATAGATATAGACGCCGTCGCCCTTGACGGCCGGAGGGTAGTACTTGGTCGGATTCCTGTAGAATACATGGTCGTCGTTGACCCGGTTTGCCATAGGACAAGCCCCTTATTTGCTGAATTTTGTCTTCAAGCCGGTCAGGATCATGAAATGTTTCCGCTCTTCGGTGACGATGAGATCGACGGGGCCATGATGGGCAGCCGGAACGATGCCCTTGATCTCGTTGTAGTAGGCGATGGAATCCAGCTCCCTTCGGATAGCGAAATCGAGGGCGGAGATGGTGTCCTTGACGGCCGCGACTTCCGTGTCGATCTTCGCCTTGTTGAAAATGATGTTGTTGTCGACATAGTTATGGAGATAAGCGGCATACTCGCCGGTATAACTTTCGGGGGGCGTCTCTTTTTCGATAACGGCAAATATTTTTTCAAAAGTCCTTTTGTGATTCAGTTCTTCATCGGCCAGACGGGAAAAGATGCCCTTGGCTTCCTCGTCTTTGAGAAGCTGGACGGCGTATTTGTAAAAGTTCGCGCCGTTTTCTTCAATGCGGACGGCAAATTCGACGATGTCACTGGCTGAAAAAACACTCATGAGGTACCTCCTGCTTATTAATGGATTATTATTTCCGCGACCGCGTATATCCGTTGCGCCTGGCGGCCGTTTTTCACAGCCATTTCTTCTTTCTAAAGTAGATTAACATTAAAACCACCGTTATTGCAATCAAGATCCAGAACATCAGGTAACCGTATTCCCACTTCAGTTCCGGCATGAACGTGAAATTCATGCCGTAAACACCGGCGAGGAACGTCAAAGGCATGAATAGGGTGGCGATGACGGTCAGCACCTTCATCACTTCGTTCATTTTATTGCTGATGCTGGAAAGATAGATGTCGAGCATGGCGGACAGGGTGTCCCGGAAGGTCTCGATCGTATCGATGAGCTGGATCGTATGGTCGTAAACATCCTTGAAATAGATGCCGACGGAATCGTCGAGCAGGTTCGATTCGGTCCTCTCCAGGAAGCCGACGATTTCTCTCAAAGGCCAGACCGACTTTCTCAAGATGATCATCTCCCGTTTGAGATGCTGGATGGCCTGGAGCGTCTGAGGCGTCGGCTTGCTGACGAGCGTGTCTTCGTAGAATTCGATCTTCTCGCCGAGCTGTTCGAGTACGATGAAATAGCTGTCCACGATGGCGTCGATGATGGCATAGGTCAGATAATCAGGCCCCATTTTCCGGAGACGGCCCTTGCCGCTTCTGATTCTTTCCCTGATGGGGTCGAGCGTTTTCCCCTCTTTTTCCCAGAAGGAAACGACATAATTGCTTCCCAGAATGATGCTGACCTGCTCCGATTCCAGCTCTTCCGCCTTATCTTCGTGATTGTTGAACATCTTGAGGACGATGAAGATGTACTTGCCCAAGTCCTCAATCTTGGGGCGCTGCGCTGTATTCAGGATGTCCTCAAGGATAAGCGGATGCATCCCGAAGTTGGCCCCCAATTGCTCCAGGATCTTGGTTTCGTGGAGGCCTTCGACATTGATCCAGGTGATGCCGGGAAAATCTTCCGGGAGACGGCATTCCTGAAGGGTGCTGATGGATCTTTCCGCTACGTGCTCTTCGTCATAGCTCATCAGGGATATCTTGATCTGATCGCTCAGCACGTCCCCGATGTGAATCAAGGTTCCCGGAGGAAGTCCCGCCTTGCGGGATTGTTTCTTAACACGTTTCGTCATAAGGTTTTATCTGCTCCATGCCTTTACGGGTAAGAACCTTAACGAATTCGGGGGAAGATTACAATTGAAAAATAACAAAGCTATCCATTTGAAAGGGCAGGGATATTTGGGGCAATCCTTCATGCCGTCGTCCTGTGCATTTACCTCTTTTCATTTGTATCTTTTTATTTTACATATAGTCTAGTGAATTTGTACCGGAGGGCCTATGCGGCAGGATGCAGCGGAAAAGAAGATCGATACCGTAGCGGACTTCATAACAGCGGCGGACCGTGTGGTCGTTTTTACGGGGGCTGGCATCAGCACAGAGTCGGGCATCCCCGATTTCCGGGGGCCGGGCGGAATATGGTCGAGGTTCGATCCCGACGATTTTACGATCGATAAATTCTTGTACAGCGCGGAAACGAGGCGCAAACAGTGGAAGATTCTCCTGGAGGGAGGACTCTTTGCCGATGCGGAACCGAATAAGGCCCATTTTGCCGTAGCCGAACTGGAGCGGATCGGCAAACTCGTCTGCGTCATCACCCAGAATATCGACAATCTTCATCAGAAAGCGGGCAATGACCCTGAGAGGGTCTATGAGCTCCACGGCAGCATGAACTGGATCGTATGCCTGGGATGCCGCGCCCGTTATCCTCTGCGGGAGATCCTTGACAGGAACAAGGCAAATGCCGATGTCCCCGCTTGCGAACACTGCCAGGGCATCCTCAAGCCCGACGTCATTTTTTTCGGCGAGAGCCTGCCCCAGCGGACTTTGAACGATGCCACCCGGGATGCCAGCAACTGCGATCTGTTGATTGTCATCGGCTCTTCCCTGGTCGTGTACCCGGCCGCCTATCTTCCCATGTACGCCAAAGGGGGAGGGGCGAAGCTCGTTATCATCAATAAGGGCGAGACGCCTTACGACGGTGAAGCCGATGTCTGTATCGACATGCCTGCCGGCGATGTCATGGAACGCATCGTCGAACGGGTGAAAGCTAAGCTCGGATAAAAAAACCTATTGAACGGTTCTTCGGACTTTCATACATGAAAACCAAGGGTGAATGGGTATGTGTCTGATATTGTTGTCTTATAAACAACATCCCCGTTATCCGTTTATCTTTGCGGCCAATCGCGACGAATTTTACGAAAGGCCTTCGGCCGCCGCTGCTCTCTGGGAGGACACTCCGGAAGTACTGGGCGGCAGGGACCTCAGGGAGGGCGGAACATGGCTGGGCATCACCAGAAAAGGGCGGATTGCCGCCCTGACCAATTATCGGGACCCCGCATCGTTGAGGATCAATGCCCTGTCAAGGGGATTGTTGGTCCATGACTACCTTACAGGACGCAAGGGTGCGCCGGATTTTCTCAATCATTTAAAGACGAATGTCGATCGCTACAACGGGTTTAATTTACTCCTAGGCGAATGGCCGGGTCTCTATTATTTTTCCCATTCGGGAAAAATTCAGGAAATGAAGGCCGGTCTTTTCGGACTGAGCAATCGTCAGCTCGATACGCCATGGCCGAAACTGGAAAAAGGCAAGGCGGGACTCAAATCCATCGTCGAGCAAAGTGAAGAACCTGATCCGGAAGCGTTATTCGCCGTCCTTGCCGACCGATCGCGCTTTCCCGACGATCTTCTGCCCGATACGGGAATCGGTCTCGAATGGGAGCGCATCCTGTCGGCGATTTTCATTGTCAGTCCCACATACGGCACCCGCTCGTCAACCGTCATCATGATCGATCGAAAGGGGCATGTGACATTCATCGAAAGGGTTTACAACGGTCATCCCGAATCATGGCTGACATCGCGATTCGATTTCGCCATTCAGGCCGGCCCCCTGTCCGGAGGAAATGCA
Organism: Syntrophales bacterium; assembly: GCA_963668175.1. Lineage (GTDB taxonomy): Bacteria > Desulfobacterota > Syntrophia > Syntrophales > PHBD01. The sequence continues at coordinate 4,155,117 of OY764159.1, read as the reverse complement.
TGAGCGAAGGGCCGGGACGGAAAAGCAGCAGGGAATATCCCGACCGGCCGCTGGTCGGCGTCGGCGGCATCGTCATCCGGGACGGCAAGGTCCTCTTGATCAGGCGCGGGATTGCTCCCAGCAAGGATTTGTGGGCCATACCCGGCGGCATGCTGAAGCTGGGGGAGACCTTGCAGGAAGGCGCGGAAAGAGAAATCATGGAAGAGACGGGTATCACCGTAAAGGCCGGAGCCCCCGTCTATACCTTCGATTTTTTCGAGCGCGACGGCGAAAATCGTGTTAAATACCATTACGTTATTGTCGATATGATGGCTGACTATGTATGCGGTGAACCCAAGGGAGCGGACGATGCGCTAGATGCCCGCTGGCTGTCAGCGGACGAATTAAAAGGGCTTCCCGTATCCAATAATACCATCAAGCTCCTGAAGGCGCTGCTTTTTCTGTAGGCGGTCGGAAGTCGTTTTCCGTATGTCTATGGGCAATCGTGAATTGGTTCAGGGAGGTGCCATGATGAAAGTCGTTTTCCACGAGAATTTCTACCGGTCATACACCATGGATCCCGCCGCCGCGACGGGGCGGATCGAGGCGGTCGTCAAAGTCATCCGCGACAAGGTCCAGTTCGTCGAGGCCGTTCCTGCCTCAGCCGACGATATTGCCGCCGTTCACACCCCGTCCCATATTGCCGAGGTCACCAGGGAAGGGCTTTACGATATCGCCGCCCTGGCGGCGGGGGGAGCCATCCAGGCCGCCGAGATCGGATTGAAGGAACCCTGCTTCGGCCTGATCCGCCCTCCCGGGCACCATGCCTCGGCCAACAGCGCCTGGGGTTTCTGCTTCTTCTGCAACATGCCGATCGCCCTGGAAAAACTCAGGAGGGACGGGAGAATTAATTCCGCCCTGGTCCTCGACATCGATCTTCATTTCGGCGACGGGACGGTGAACATCCTGGGCGGGAAGGAATACGTCTCCATCCTGAATCCCAAATCGTCGGACCGGGCGCGGTATATAGACGAGGTGAAGAAATTTCTCGACAGCCGTCAGGTCGACATCATCGGCATTTCGGCAGGTTTCGATCATCATGAGGATGATTGGGGCGGGCTTCTGGCCACTTCGGACTACAAGAAGATCGGCCGTCTGGTCAGGGAGGCGGCCGGAAGAAACAAGGGCGGTTATTTCGCCGTTCTCGAAGGCGGTTACAACCATCAGGTGTTGGGGCATAACGTGATGGCCCTGATCGAGGGCATGGACGCATAGCTTACAGTTTTTTAATTCCGGTAAGATCAATAACGGGAAAGGAGTTGCTATGAGGACAAAGATCAGGCTCGCGGTGCTTGTTGCGGCTGCAACGGCGACAGCGATTTGTTCGGCGGTCTTCTGTTTTCCCCCTCATGTTGGAGCACAATCCCGGATGACGGCTGTTTCGGACGTCGCTTTCTCCGTGTCCGCGCCGCTGCCGGACAATCTCAAATCGTTTGCAGGAAAGAACGTCTATATCCATCTGCGTTCCGGAAAGACCTTGCAGGGATCGGTCAAGTCGGTGGGAGACCATTGGATGCACCTGGAGAAGATAACCGGCAAGGAGTTTTTCGACGCCCTCATTCGTCTCGACGATATCAGCGCCATCGAAGCCAAGTTCCGGGAGTACAAATAGGCAATACAGAACATCCGTGGGGGCCATTCACGTGTACCGATGGCATTCCCCCGCATAAAGAAAGGCATCCCTGCCTGTGAAAATGATTTCCCTGCCGGTGAAGTCCGGTATCGTCGTTAGTTTATTGGTGCTCCTGTGCGGATGCGCTCCGGGTCTGCCGGTAAAGCATCAGGCGACGCTGACCCAGGTCTCGACGTACCAGGCGCTGGATAGGGGTCTGTACGACGGGGAAGTGACTTATGAAAGGCTGGCCGGGTACGGGGATTTCGGGATCGGCACTTTTACGGGCATCGACGGCGAAATGATCGCCCTGGACGGTATCTTCTATCAGGCCCTGGTGGACGGCACGGTCAGAAAAGCCGATCCCGGCATGAAGGCCCCTTTCGCGATGGTCCATTTCTTCAGGGCAGACCGCCGGATACGCCTTGCGGAGCGCATTGCGGACATGGATGCGCTCAAGCGATATCTTGCGCGTCACCTGCCCACCGCCAATCGCCCGTATGCTTTCCGGATAACAGGGACATTCTCCTACATTAAAATACGAAGCGTTCCCGGGCAGTCCAAACCGTACCCTCCTCTCCGGGATGTCGTCGCCCGTCAGGCCGTATTTGAGTTTGTCGACCTTCAGGGGACGATTGTCGGCTACTGGCTGCCGGAGTTTTTGTCGGGTATCAACATGCCCGGTTTTCACCTGCATTTCATTTCCCGGGACGGTCAACATGCCGGGCACATGCTGTCATGCAGCGTAAGCGATGCCGAGGTCGGGATAGACGACTTGGAGGGCGTTGCGCTGATCATTCCGCAGAATCGAGCCTTTCAGGATGCCGATTTCAGCGGACGAAAGAATTGATGATCGGGCACGAATCTATTATAGTGATCAGGACTGCGGAACATCAGAACCGTGATTGCCGGTCATAGGAATCGAAAGGGGAATGCATGAAACAGAAAATACTTGTTTGCGGGAATCTCCCTGCCTCTGTTCTGGATCGCTTGCGGGAGGTCTTTGAGGTGGAAGGGAATTTCGAAGACCTTCCCTTGAAGAGAGCGCGCCTTCTTGAGTCCGTAGGAGACAAGGAGGGCTTGATGTCCATGATTACCGACATGGTGGACGAAGAGGTCCTGTCCCGGGCACCCCGCCTGAGAATGATTGCCAATATGGCCGTCGGGTACAACAATGTCGATGTGAAGGCGGCGACCGCCAGGAAAATCCCCGTGACCAATACCCCCGACGTCCTGACCGAGACAACCGCCGATTTGGCGTTTACGCTGATTCTGTCGGTCGCGCGACGCGTTGCCGAGGGCGACCGAATGGTTCGCGAGGGCCGTTTTCAATTTTGGGCGCCTTTTCTTTTTCTCGGCACGGAAGTGACGGGCAAGACCCTGGGCATCATCGGCATGGGCCGGATCGGGAAGGCGGTGGCAAGGCGGGCTGCGGGATTCGACATGCGCATTCTCTATCATAACCGGGATCGCATCGATGCAGCGGAAGAGAAATCGCTGCGGGCCGAATATACGGACATGAAAACCCTGCTTGCCTCATCGGATTTCGTATCGATCCATGTGCCGCTGGCTGAAAACACCAAACATCTCATCGGCATGGCCGAGTTGTCGCTGATGAAGCCTGCGGCCTTCCTGATCAACACGTCGCGGGGACCGGTGGTCGACGAGCCGGCGCTCGTTTCCGCCCTTCAAGACGGCGTGCTAGCGGGGGCGGGCCTCGATGTCTATGAAAACGAACCCTCCCTGGCGCCAGGCCTGGCGGGCCTCGCCAACACGGTGCTCCTGCCCCATGTGGGAAGCGCTACCCTGGAGACCCGAATGAAGATGGCCATGATGGCGACGGATAATCTTATCGCCGGTCTGACCGGCCGGAAGCCGCCCAACCTGGTGAATCCGGAAGTCTGGAAATAACGGGGGGAACGGAAAACGACGGCATGGAAGAGTTATCGCAGCTTTGCCGGATGCGTCTTGATATCGTCCGCGGGAATTAGAGATTTCGTGTCAGCAGAATATCCCGGGCCTTCTGATCCGCTAAAACGGCGTATGTCCCGATCCGATGATCGGACGGGGGCCAGTATGCCTTAATCAGGCGGTCTCGCTGTTCTTGTTCCACCGGCAGGAAATCGTGCAGTTCATAGAAATGGATGGCCTTGACGGCGTTCAGAAATGTATTCGCCAGCAGAGGACGGGAGGTCGATTGCCGTAAAAAGGCAATCAATGCGCTGCCTATGCCCTTGCCCCGGCGACCCCTCTGGACATAAAGATATCTGATCAGGGTGGCGTCGAGGACATGCTGGATGCCCATGACGGCAATGAGCGATCCGATTTCCTCGTATCCCCAGAAAGCAACGCCCCTGTCGATTTCCTGTTGTAGTTCCAGCCTGGAAAAATAGGGGACGGTCCACTGTTCTGCGGGAATGATATCCCGGTAGATTTCGGCGGAGTGATTGACGATGTCGTAAATCGCCTCGAAATCGTCCGCATCTTCAAAGTTGCATGGCCGAATCATGGAAATGCCTCTGAACAAGCTCCGTAAAGGGGTTTTTCAGTTGGGCACAGCCGGAATCGACAAAGATTCCTCTATTATTAAGATGGTCGAACCGGACCATATCCCGTCCGGTTTTATAAAATCATGTCAATCAGATGCGGCCCCGGTTCTGCAAGCGCCTTCCGAAGTTCCCGGTCGAGCGATTCGGCGGTGGACACGGAAACGGCGGGCACGCCCATACCCCTGCTCGCCTGAACCCAGTCGATCGCGGGGTTGGTAAGATCTGTCAGCGAAGACGATTTGGTGCTTGCCGTCAGGCCGGCCCGCATCATTTCCACCTGGAGGATGAAATAGCTGCGATTGTTACAGATGAGGGTGGACACGTCCAGGCCTTCCCTGGCCTGGGTCCATAGTCCCTGAAAGGTGTACATGGCGCTTCCGTCGGCCTGCAGGTCGATAACCGGCCGGTCCGGGCAGGCTATCGCCGCGCCGGTGGCGCAGGGTATTCCCCAGCCGATGGCGCCGCCGGTGATGGTCATGAAACTGTGGGGATGGACGTTTGCGGCCAGAGGATAGTAGGAAAATGCCGACGTGATAGCCTCTTCGACGATAATGGCCCCTTCCGGCTGCCGGGCCGCAACGATCATACAAACCTTCTCCGCCGTTAAAACGCCTGTCGGCAACTCAGGCCGCGCGAAAGGTGCGCCGTGGTCGCGCAGGGTCATCCCGGCCGACGGGGCGGAGAGCATATCCGCGAGAATTTCCAGGGCTTCTGCTTCGTCCGCACCCTCAGCGGCGATCTGAAGTCGCCGGCTGTCCGGATTGAGCAGCCGGCTCGGCCCGTTTTCGTATCCGAAGAAGGCGACCGGCTCCCGGGCGCCGGCCAGGATAACCGTGTCGTATGGCGACAGGGATGCCGCAGCCTGTTCCGGGAAATAGGGAATCCTGGGAATGACGGGCAGGCCCGCCCCGCGGTCCGCATAAGGGGGAAACGTGACCGACATGAGATCGCATGCCGTTGCCGAACGAATTCGGCACGCTTCTATCAACCCCTCCCTCCGCAAGGCTTTCCCTCCCAGAAGGAGCAGCGGTTTCTTGGCCGTCTTCAATAGGCGCGCCGCCTCCTCGATCCTTGCATGATCCGCAGATGTCGGAAGAAAAGAAGGCTTGCCGACCTCTTGATCGGACAGGGTTGTCCACTGGCAGTCGTGGGGGACGATGAGGCTGCTTATCTGTCCCTTCGTGGCCGCGGCGATGGCGTCCGCCATGTCCTGCGACAGGTTTCGTGCGTCTTTTACCGTGCGCCGCCATCCGGAAACCGTGCCGGCCAGCGTTTCGATGTCCATGGTGAGCGGGGCATCGGCGGAACGGTGCCATGTGGTGTGGTCGCCGATAATGTTTACGACGGGCGTTCCCGCCCGCCTGGCGTTATGCAAATTGGCGATACCGTTGCCCAAGCCGGGGCCGAGGTGGAGCAGAACCAGGGCGGGCTTCTGCATCATGCGGCCGTAACCGTCCGCCGCTCCGGTACAAACGCCTTCAAATAGGCCCAGAACCGGCCTCATCTTTGCGATCCGGTCAAAGGCGGCCACCAAGGGCATTTCCGTCGTTCCGGCGTTGGTGAAACATACTTCGATCCCGGCTTCCATAGCCGTCTTTAACAACAGTTCAGCTCCATTCATGACGCAGAAATCTCCATGATCGCACTCCTTGCATTACACACGGGCCCGACGGCCGAGGCTTATTTTTTGAATAGATCTTCCAGCTTCTGTTTGGCAGACACTCCGGGGACTTTCAGAGCGGAAGACCATAGTTGGTCCGTAAAGACAAAAAAGTCGCAGAAATTGCTTCTGTCTTTGTCCAGGACCCTTTCGGCCTGGGGTTCCCGGCATTGATTGTAGGCGTCCGGATCGTAAAAACGGCAGTTCAAGCAACAATGAAGATCGGCGCCGCAGTTAGGGCATGTTTCTCTCCTGCCCGGTGTGTCTTCGATGGGGATGGTCTTGTGGCAACGATGGCATTTTTTCATGAGATGATCTTTCCTTTGACACGGACATTAGTACAGAATAAAATCTTAAGTCAACGATCTTGTATTCATGGAAAGGAGAAACGAACCATGACGGAAGACAGAGTGAAAATACCGGACCCGTTCTGGAAATGCAGCAATTGCGGCAACACCGTCCAGACGACCAGCCCTCCGGCGGAGTGCCCGGCCTGCAAAAAACGCTGCGAATTTCTTAACGTAACATGCTACACGCCCGATTGTCAGTTCGGCGAAATCGATCCCCGGCTTAAGTGACGGACAATCTTCATGTCGAAAGGTAAATCGCTCCTCCTTCTCGGCGCTACGGGTCTCGTCGGCAGCGAGTTCCTTGGATTGCTCCGGGACGATGATTACTATGGCGATGTGACGATTCTCACTCGCACCCTGCTTTCCGAAGGGAATCTTTCGCCCGGCATGAGGCAGTATGTCGTCGATTTCGACCGGATAGACCGCTGCCGCGAACTCGTCCGGGTGGACAATGTCGTCTGCGCCCTCGGCAGCACCATAAATAAGGCCGGTTCCAGGGAAAATTTTTACCGGATCGATTTCGGATACCCTTATGATCTGGCAAAAATGGCCGTCGAAAACGGAGCCCGGCGCTTCTTTCTTGTCTCTGCCATGGGTGCGGACTCACGTTCCTTCTTTTTCTACAACCGCGTAAAAGGGGAACTGGAGGAGGCCATCGGCCGCCTCGGATACGAAAGCGTCGGAATCTTCCGTCCCTCCCTGCTCCTGGGAAAAAGACGGGAATTCCGCCCCGGCGAAATTTTGTTGAAGGCGATCCTCGCGCCAATGGCCTTCGTCCTGCCCGGAAAATACAGGCCGGTCCCGGCCAGGGCCGTGGCTGCGGCTGTATGGAAGGCGGTTCATAGCGATTTTTCCGGGACCCGGATCTTCGAGTCCGACGCCATCCGGCGTCTCGCCGCGCAATTGTAAGCCTCCTGATCAAATCCCGTTTGTAAGGGAGATGAGATTATACTATACTTGTATCGGTGTAAATCCAGATTAACGCACGAAAGGCGGATGAACTATGACGATAAAACACGTAAAAGGCGACAAGAAGGGCGACGTGATGCTGTATGCTCTGAGTACCTGTGTCTGGTGCAAGAAAACCAAAGCTTTTCTGGAAGAAATGCATGTCGATTTCCAGTATCTCGATGTCGATCTGCTCGACAAACAGGAACGGGCGACCGTTATGGATGAAATCAGAAAATGGAATCCGGCGTGTTCGTTTCCGTCGCTTGTCATCGACAACAGCCGTTGTATCGTCGGTTATGACGAACAGAAGATGCGGGAGAGCTTGAATCTATGACGGAAGAGGCCGTAAGCAAGCTTTATGCGAAGCTGAAAAAAGAGGCGGAAGGTTCAGGCTATTATTTAAACCCTGATGAGTCTTTCACGCTCGATCTCATCGCCGGTCTTTTGACGAACGAAGGCAGGTACGGCTATTGGGCCTGTCCCTGCCGGCTGGCCGAAGGCGTGAAGGAAGACGACGTGGATATCATCTGTCCCTGCGATTACCGCGACGACGATCTGATTGAGTTCGGCGCCTGCTATTGCGCCCTCTATGTATCTGGTGCCGTCGTGCGGGGGGAGGCGGTTCTCAAACCTGTTCCGGAACGAAGGCCGCCTGATCGCCCGAAGAAGACCGGTGAGTTGTCCGAAAGTCGTGCCTGGGATAAACCTCTGCCGTATCCCGTCTGGCGCTGCAAGGTCTGCGGCTATCTCTGCGCGAGAGCACATCCGCCCGAACTCTGTCCCGTCTGTAAAGCGAAAAAGGAAAGATTTGAACGGTTTATCTGATTAGTTTCGATCATGCCGTTTACGTCGGCGGGTGTTCTTTGCCCCTTACGTTAACCGGGCGTTGACGGCAAGACTGAAAATGGAACAGCCGGGCAGGAAAGCACGCTTGCCCTGCTGCTGTTTGAATATCAAATGTCCCGAAGCTTTCCGCTCAGGCCCCGAAAACCGGGCATTGGCGTTTGATCCATTTACAGGGACGTTCCTATCGACCCGGTGAGGGAGACTACACCTTACCATCTCCGCTCTTGAGGACGGCCGACTTGTCATCGATTCCTTTGAGCCGGACGGCCTTGATGAAGCGCTTGTGGTAATAGGGTTTATCCAGATTATCGATACGGACGGCCTTGGAACTGCGACCCGACGAGGCATGGATAAACTCGTTATTGCCGATGTAAATGCCGACGTGGCCGAAGGCCCGCCTCGTATTGAAGAAAACCAGATCTCCTTCGACGAGTTCATCCTTGGACACGACCTTGCCGACCCGGGCCTGTTCCCTGGCCGTTCTGGGAAGGCTCACGTCGAAGAATTCATAGATCTTGGCGACGAATCCCGAGCAATCGATGCCCCGTACCGTCGACCCCCCCATGCGATAGGGCGTACCCAGAAAGCCTTTAACCACTCTCACAAGCAGACGGGGTTCTTCCGGATTGTTCCATGTACCGAGGAGCGAGGAACTGACGCCTCTCTCTTTTTCGATATCCTTGGGATCGTCTTCCACGGCGACGCTGTCGTCTTCCAGATCGTCGTCATCGAGATCGAAAGCACTTGTTTTCTTACGGGAGGCAATGGCATCCTGGGCGTCGTCCCTGTCCACACCGTGTCGTGCCAACGCCAGCTTTCTGCCCGGCTTGAGGGCGTTGCTGCGTAAATGATTGATTTGTTTGATTTCTGCAACGGACAGTCCAGTCTTCTTGGCGATGCTGTAGATAGAATCGCCTTTCTTCACAACATAGAAGCTGGTTTTGGAAGCGGGGGCGGTTTTACCCTTGGCAACGGGTTTTACCTTCTTGTCCGCCTTGGCGGCCGTCGCTTCCTTGCGGTCCGGAATCGTAAGAATCTGGCCCGGTTTAAGGGCATTTCCGCGAAGATTGTTCGCTTTTTTCAAGTCCGCAACGGAAACGCCGTATTTTTTCGCAATCGTAAAGAGCGTGCTACCCTGCTTAACCTGATAGCGCTCCTTGGAAAATCCCTCGGTGCATAAGCACGTACTTAAGAACAGGACGCTAAGTCCCATCCATAGGAAAATCCGCCGTTTCATCATGAAGGTACCTCCTTAATTTCTTCCCGGGGATGCCCCACATTCACGGTGCACAGATTTTGGCAATGGATGACCAGCTGCACACAAAAATTGCGCGTAATACTTACTGAAAAGTTTGAAGCAAGTCAAATCGTTTTTTTTATTTATCTGAAAATAACCCGAGATAACCGCATTTTAGGTCTTTTAAAAAATGCCTGAATGAGATAACAAACCCCGTGCCGAAGCTCACGGGAGAATACCGGCAGACGACAGCAGATTGCAGCCCCTCATATTGTGTGAACATTTTATAATGATTGCGATAATGACGAATGCCCCACCGGGGGACCTGCTGACTGTCCGATTTCTTCCATACATGAAAGAATAGACCGAGGTCATTTGAACATGTTGAAAAAATGGTTACTGATCCTGATATCAGGTCTTATCCTGGTCGTCACTTTGAATATAGGGATCTATTTCTTCTATCCAGGCGTCTCGCAACTCAAAAAGGCGAGCCCAAAAAAAACAGCCTTCATGGAATACCGGGAAAAGGAATGGGAGAATCAAGGGCTTAAAAAGAAAGCCCAGGTCGCCTGGGTGCCCCTGGCGCGCATTTCTCCTTTTGTTGTAAAGGCGGTTCTGATTGCCGAGGATGATAAGTTTTGGGAACATGAGGGATTTGACTTCGACGCCATCCAGAAAGCCATCGAAGAGGACATCAAGAAAAAGAAATTTAAAATAGGCGGCAGCACCATAACTCAGCAACTTGCTAAAAATTTATATCTTTCGCCCAGCAAGAATCCCATCCGGAAGATCAAGGAGGCCATCCTGACGTGGCGCATCGAACAGAACCTGTCCAAGAAGCGCATTATCGAGCTTTATCTGAATGTTGCCGAATGGGGAGACGGTTTCTTCGGAATTGAAATGGCGGCCCGACGATATTACGGAAAATCGGCTGCGGCCCTGACTGCCGAAGAGGCCTCCCGCCTGGCCGCCGTTCTTCCGAATCCCCGGAAATATAACCCAACGGGATCATCAAGTTACGTTGCCAACCGTTCCCGTAAAATATATGGTATCATGATCCGAAGGGGTATCGTCATACCGGATTACGAAGAGATTGTTAAAGGTCCCGATGACGAAGGCGACAATGCTGCACAAAAAGCGGATGCCGGGGGCTCTCCGGGCGTCGCCAAGGACGCCCCTGATCAGAAAGAAGGTCCTCTTCCGGAGGCAGGGAGCGGCGGCGACCAGGCAAAGAAGCCGGAGGCACCGGAAGATAGACCCAAATGAACCTTTCTCATCGGGTCGAGGCACCATCGTAAGGAGGGACCCGGCGTTGTTCAAGGAAAGCCGGCAGGGAAGGACGTTTCCTGAATGAATTTCCCGATCATGGACCGAGACGGCGGTTATTTAAACCTTGACAAACATATTTGAGTATGGTTTATGACGCCTCTTAAACTTTCATTTCGGAGTCCGTGTCGCTATGAAGAAGAATCTGACAAACAAGAGCAATAAGAAACGAAAAAGAACCCACGGTTTTTTGGTCCGGATGTCCACCCAGGGCGGCAGGCTGGTTTTAAGCAGGCGAAGGGCCAAGGGCAGGAAAAAACTCGCGGTTTAGCTTCCTCCATGCGGGTTTAATCCAGGCCGTTGACACGGTCAAGAGTGTTCAGGGCCTGAAAGACATGAGACCACATTCCTTCGGTAAACGAGAGAGAATCCGCAGAAAAAAAGAATTTGCAGACATCTATCAGCGTGGAGTGAGGAGGCATTCAGATAACTTTACCGTTATCATATGCAAAAACCGGGAGGGTACGAGAAGACTGGGTGTCACGGTCAGCAAAAAGGTTGGAAATGCCGTTAAAAGAAACAGGATCAAGCGTCTGTTGAGAGAATTTTTCAGATTGAATAAATCGAGGCTTGCACCCTCACGAGACATGGTCGTCATTGCCAAAAAATCGCTGCAATTACCCCTAACCTACAGTGACGTCGAGCGCGAGCTGGCGGCCTTGCTTATTAGATAACAGATGTTTGATCTCTCTCTTGCGAAGATGACTGGAAGATGTATGGTGTTTGGTATCCGCGCATATCAAATGCTTCTTTCTCCCGTATTTCCCACCTGCTGTCGTTTTTACCCATCATGTTCCGAGTATGCCATCTCGGCAATCAAGCATCACGGCCCCATCAAGGGATTCTTTCTCGGTATGAGGCGTCTTCTCCGGTGCCACCCCTGGCATCCTGGCGGATACGATCCCGTGAAGTAAGCCAAATGAGACAATGACGATACAAGAGTGAGCTTTCGGCATTTTTGTATTCTTAATAGAACAGATTAAATCTGTCCGGAGGTCATCCATGGAAAAAAGGACTATCCTGGCCATCGTCCTTTCTATTGCAGTCGTTCTCGTCTACCAGATCTTCTTTATGAAACCCCAGGTAGCTCAAAAGCCCGCTGCCAAAACGGAGACGGCGGCTGTTCCCTCATCCACGCAGCCGGCCAAGAGCGCAACAACGGCGACCGCAGTCGCCGGGGGCGCAGCTCCGGCACAGGCGGCCAAATCCGTGTCGCCGGCGGCTGCCGCTGTCGCGGCCAGAGACATTCACGTGGAAACGGCTCTTTATAAAGCGATCTTTACTACCAAGGATGGGACACTTAAGTCTTTTAAACTCAAAGGATACAAAAAGGAACTTACCAAAAACGCGGAGTTGCAGGAACTGGTCAACGCCGCCGATGCCCTTCAGCAGCCGCTCTCCATCTCCTTTCCGGATTCGAGCATCGATGTTCCCGCGGGCATCGTATACGATACGGCCGCCCAGTCTATCGACATGACGCAAAGCCGGGAAAACAAGCAGATTACATTCACCCAAACCTATAAGGATATACGCGTCGAGAAAACCTTTACGCTTTATCCCGACAAGTACATTCTCGGGTTGGAGATCAAGGTCAACAATCTTTCCAGCAATCCCCTGACCCAGAATGCTAGTCTTTCCTGGACGGAGTCTTTTGATCCGAAAAACGAAAAAGATTCGGCGCCTGAAAACGGCCCCGTGTACTTTATCTCCAAGGATGTAGAGCGGATGGAAGCCAAGAAAGTGGAGAAGGCCGTCACATTGGGACCCGATGTGTCGTGGGCCGGCTTTGAAAGCAAATACTTCATCGCCTCACTGATTCCGCAGAATCCGTCCCAAACCAGTCTGTCCGTCGCCAAGGACGAGAGGAACACCATTGCCGTTTCCCTGAGGGGACCCAAGAACATCATCCCCCCCGGGCAGTTCGGCCTGTACAATTACAATATCTACCTGGGACCCAAGGATTACGGCATCCTCAAGGCCCAGAACATGAAGCTGGAAGATTCGATCGATTTCGGGTCCTGGCTCAAGTATCTTGCCATTCCCCTCTTGTCCACGGTGAACTATATCAATCAATATGTCGGCAATTACGGCATTGCCATCATCATTCTGACTTTTATCATCAAGATCATCTTCTGGCCCCTCGGCAACATAAGTTACAAATCCATGAAGGAGATGCAGAAGCTGTCGCCGAAAATTAAAGAGTTGCAGGAAAAACATAAGAACGACAAGCAGAAGCTGAGCCAGGAAACGATGGCGCTTTATAAAGCCAACAAGGTTAATCCCTTCGGCGGCTGTCTCCCCATGTTGATCCAGATTCCGGTCTTTTTCGGGCTTTACAAAGCGCTTCTGTACGCCATTGAGCTCCGGCATGCGCCCTTCTTCTGGTGGATTCAGGATCTGTCGGCCGCCGATCCCTATTACATCACTCCCATCATCATGGGCGGCACCATGTTCATTCAGCAGAAGATGACCCCGTCTCCCGGCGATCCCATGCAGGCCAAAATCATGCTCTGGATGCCCGTCATTTTCACGTTTATGTTTTTGAACTTTCCGTCGGGGTTGGTTATTTACTGGCTGTTCAACAACGTCATCAGCATCGGACAGCAATATTACATCAATAAGAAAGCGTAGTTGAAGCGAGGTTTCAGATGAGTACAGTGGAGATAGAAGGAAAAACCATCGATGAAGCCATTGAAAGGGCTTGTCGCGAATTTAATGTACCGCGGGAAAAACTCAATATTGAAATCATATCGGAGGGGACAACGGGATTTCTGGGCATCGGCTCGAAAAAAGCCCTGATCAAGGCCAGTTTGATAAATCTGGATATAGCCTTTGAGGCGGCACCCGTTGAGCGGCCGCAGGTGAGGGCCGTACCATCTTCATCCCCGAAGGAGGCGATACCTGCAGAGCGGCCGCCTGCGAAACCGGCACCGGTCAAGACGCCTCCCGCTAAACCTGCCGTGGTGAAAACGCCGGTGCGGGAAACAGAGGTATTGAGAGCGGCACCGGCCGAAGCGGCAAAGGAACCGCAGGTCAATGTTCATGCGCCCGCTCCACGACAACCGGAAGCCGGCGCCGAATCGAATGAAAAGATCACCGAAAAGGCAAAATCAATTCTGGAAGGCATCCTGTCCCGAATGGGCGTCGACTGCCCGGTAACCGTCGCGGAGACCGGCGAGGCCATCACTCTGAATATCGAGGGGGACAGCGGCGGACTTCTGATAGGAAAGCGCGGCCAGAATCTCGATGCCATTCAGTATATCGTCAACAAGGCGACCAGCCAGTCGGAGAACGGCCGGAAACCCATCATTATCGACTCGGGCTCGTACAGAAAAAGAAGGGAAGAATCCCTCTTGACGCTTGCCTCCAAGCTCGGGGAAAAGGTGAAGAAGACCAAAAAAGCCGTGACCGTAAGCAACATGAATGCCCACGACCGCCGGATTATCCATCTCGCTCTGCAGAATGACACTTCCCTGGTGACGAAAAGCCGGGGGGAAGGGGATTACCGAAAGATCGTGATTATGCCGGCAAAGAAACCGAAGAGTGCCAAGAATCCATCCTGAGACACGGCATGGCGCATCCCGAAGAAACCATAGCGGCGATAGCAACCGCGCCGGGAGCAGGGGCCATAGGGATCGTCAGGCTCAGCGGACCCGAATCGGAGGGCATCGCACGGAAACTGTTCAAGCCTCGAAGCGGCACCGTTCCATTCAAATCGCATAAACTCTATCACGGCGATATCGTTTCCGGAAAGACCGGGAAAATCCTCGATGAAGTACTGATTGCCCTCATGCGAAGGCCTCATTCCTACACGGGTGAGGACGTTCTGGAAATACATTGCCATGGGGGCAACATCGTCCTCCGGGAGGTCCTGGACGAAGCCGTTCGGGCAGGGGCCAGGCTTGCCGAACCGGGCGAATTCACGAAACGCGCTTTTCTCAACAACCGGATGGATCTCAGTCAGGCGGAAGCCGTTATCGATCTTATCCAGGCCAAGACGGAAAAAGGCGTTGATCTGGCTCTGACCCATTTGAAGGGCGGTCTTAAAGAAAAGGTAGAAGCGAGCCGCCTGCAGTTGACGAACGTCCTGGCCGATGTGGAGGCTTCCCTCGATTTTTCCGACGATATTGCGGACGCCGCAGAAGGTAAGCGTATCACGGAGAGACTTCAGGCCGTCATGCGCGACCTCAACGCCCTCCTGTCTTCCTACGGCGAGGGCAAGGCCTATCGGCAAGGCGTCAGTGCCGTCATTGTCGGCAGGACCAATGTGGGCAAGTCGAGCCTCCTGAACCGGCTTCTGGGGGAGAAACGGGCCATTGTAAGTCCTGTTCCGGGGACGACCAGGGATTTTATCGAGGAGTTTCTCAATATCCAGGGTATGCCCGTTAAGATCACGGATACGGCCGGAATCAGGCGGACGGAAGATCCGATAGAGGAAGAAGGGATCGAACTGGTCTGGGATCAGGTTGTCAAGGCGGATGTTATCCTGGCGGTGTTCGACGGCAGCGAGCCTCTGACGGGAGACGACGTCGAAGTCGGAGCCCGACTCCATGACCGGAACGTCATTCCCATTATCAATAAAATCGATTTGCCCTGCCTCCTGGATGAAGGGGCGCTAAGATCGATGTTCCCGGACAGACCCGTCGTCAAAATGTCCGTGAAGTTCGGCGAGGATCTGTCCGATTTTACCGACGTACTTTGCCGGACAGCGAGTGACGCCGGAGAAGAAAACCCGGAAGACGTCATCCTGTCCAACGTGCGCCATAAACTTGCCTTGGAAACGGCCCTCTATTTTCTCGGACAGGCGACGGCCGGCGTCGTGGCCGACCGCAATCCGGAATTGGTTGCCTATGATATCTGGGATGCCCTGGGAGGGCTGGACGACATCGTCGGCAAGACGACCTCCGAGGATATCTTAAACAGGATTTTTTCGACCTTCTGCATCGGCAAGTGACCGTCCCGCCATTTTTAGCTCTCCTCGGTTAATGCATGAATATCGCTCACGTATCCATCATGCTCAAATATGGCCTTGCAACGGCCTACCTTCTGTGTTAGGTTCGCGCACCGTTGGCCAGTTCCACGGCCCATCTGAACAAAAGGCAGAGTTCCACTCATGATTTCAGAAGAAAAAATCCGACAATTACAGGAAACGGCGCGACAAGTGAGGATCAACGTCCTCAAGATGCTCAATAAGGCGAATTCGGGACATACCGGCGGGTCCCTGTCGGCCACGGACATCCTGGTGGCGCTCTATTTCGAGGTCATGCGGCACCGGCCGGACGATCCCGCTTGGCGGGAACGCGACCGGTTCGTTTTGTCCAAGGGGCATGCGGCGCCCGCCCTGTACACTGTTCTGTCCATGGCCGGTTATTTCAGCATGGATGAACTCGGAACCTTGAGACAATTGAACAGCTGCCTGCAAGGGCATCCGAACGCCAAACTCACCCCGGGCGTCGACGCGACATCCGGTTCCTTGGGGCAAGGCCTGTCGGTAGCGAACGGCATCGCATTGGGACTCAGGCTGGACGGGATCGAATCCCAGGTCTACGCCGTTCTTGGCGACGGAGAGTTGCAGGAAGGGCAGGTCTGGGAAGCCGCTATGACGTCCGCGCATTATAAATTGGGCAAGGTTACGGTCGTTGTGGATAACAACGGGCTGCAAATTGACGGTTTCGTCAAGGATGTCAAAGGAGTGGAGCCGATCAAGGATAAATGGTCATCCTTCGGCTGGGATACCCACGAGATCGACGGCCACGATTTATCCGCTCTGGTCAAGATACTGACGCAGGTTAAAGGAAAATCCGTAACGGATCGTCCCACGGCCGTCATCGCCAAGACGGTTAAAGGGAAAGGGGTTTCGTTATTTGAAAACAAGGCCAAGTACCACGGGGTGGCGCCGTCCGCCGACGAGCTTGCCGCAGCCTTGAAAGAACTGGGAGTATAAGTTATGGCGGAGCTGATGGGTACCAGGGAAACGTACGGAGAGACCCTGGCGGAATTGGGACGTACCAATAAGAATATCGTTGTCCTCGATGCCGATCTCTCGTCTTCGACCATGACCAAATTTTTTGCGAAGGAATGTCCCGAGCGGTTCTTTAATATGGGCGTGTCCGAGCAGGACATGATGGGAACGGCGGCCGGGCTCGCTCTGGCAGGGAAGATTCCCTTCGCCAGCACCTTTGCCGTGTTCGCCTCGGGGCGCGCCTGGGAGCAGGTGCGGCAGGCCATCGCCTATCCCAACCTTAATGTCAAGATCGTCGCCAGCCACGGCGGCATATCCGTCGGCGAGGACGGAGCAAGCCATCAGATGACGGAAGATCTGGCGTTGATGAGGGCCATCCCGAACATGCGTGTTCTGATTCCCGCCGACGGTATGGAAATGAAGGCCATCATGAAGACCATCATCGCCGCCCCGGGACCCTTTTACGTTCGTACGTCCAGGATGAAATTCCCCGTCCTTTACGATGAAAACCTCACATTCCGGATCGGTCAGGGAAGTATCGTCCGCAGGGGCTCCGATCTGACGATCATAGCCGCCGGATACATGGTGCACGTATCGCTGAAAGCGGCGGAAATCCTTCAACAGGAAAACATATCCGCCCGAGTCGTCAACATGTCGTCCATCAAACCGATCGACGACGAATTGATCGTTTCCTGCGCCAAAGAGACAAAGGCGATCATTACAGCGGAGGAACACTCCATCATCGGCGGGCTGGGAAGCGCCGTCTCCGAGGTCCTTTCGGAACAATGTCCGGTACCCATGAGAAGGATCGGCATCAATGATACCTTCTGTTCTTCCGGTACGGCAGCGGACCTTTTCGAGCATTACGGCCTCACGGCCGAAAATGTCGCCCAGGCCGGAAGGCGGGTGATCGCCGACCGGAGCCGTCGCTAGAAACCCCGGGACCTTCAGGTACTTCCCGCTCCACCTCATGACAGAAGAACAGCCTGTCTCTATCTTTTCGCTTTTCGAAAAATTTCTTGCAATCACATTATAGTTATGGAAAATTATCGCATCATTTCCAGAAGGAAGCATGATATATGAATGTCCGCCGTCCCGCAGGCACATGCATTATCCTCGCATTATCAGCCTTCCTGGGTGTCACGGGTTGTGCCACCAAGGTACGAATCAATATGCTCAAGCCGGCATCGTATCATCAGGCCTCGCTGACCAAGACCGTTGCCGTTTTGCCGTTCGATGGTCCCGGCGGAAGCGAATTCGCAGCCGAGATGGAAGGCGTCTTAAGCGGAATCAATATCGACGATAAACAGTATTTTACCCTTGTCGACAGGTCTTCCATCGGCAAGATGATGGACGAAATGAAGCTGTCCCAGAGCGGTTTCGTCGACCAGAGTACTGCGGCCAGAATCGGCAAAATGGTCGGAGCGCAAGGTATATACAGCGGCGTCGTTTCCGTGTCTGGATGCGAGACGACGCGTTACCGGGAACAGCGTCGAACATGTGAGGAATGGGAAAAGAAAAAGGATAAGGAAGGGCGGACGTACGACGGGGACTGCATCCGCTGGAAGACATACTCCGTAAATTGTACAAAGAGGGTCGCCAATTTTGCGGCGACCCCCAAATTGATCGAGGTCGCCACCGGCAAGGTTGTTTATTCCAAGACCCTGTCGTCAACGGCCAACTCAGCAGGTTGCGACGACAGGACCCAGCCGAAGGGCGAAAACGAGCTCATGGACCAGGTGAAAGGCAATATCAAGTCCGAATTCCGCAAGGACATCGCCCCATATTATGTCACGGAAGAGATCAGGATCATGGATGCGACGGACGGCATTGAGGTCAAGGAGGCCAGGGATAAGCTCAAAGACGGCGTCGAATTCGCGGACAAGGGCCGCATCGATGCCGCCTGCGAACGCTGGGGCGCAGCGCGGATCCTTGCACCCTCTTCGGTCTCCCTTCTTTATAATCTCGGCGTTTGTGCCGAAAGCCGCGGAGATGCGGAGGCCGCCCAATCCCTTTACCTGCAGGCCGACAAGATTTACGGGAAACCCGATGACGATATTGCCCTGGCTCTCAACAGGGTATCGACTGCCATCAAAAACCGGAAGAAACTGGAAGAACAGTTGAGGGGCAAGTAAGGCGCCCCAAAGAATTGCCTCAGGGTTGCGGGACTGTTCGAATGAAGAATGAAAGGCCGAACGATTTAATGAAGTCAGATAATCTGAGATCGGAGGAAAGGGACATGCGGAGATATGTGTTTGCCTTTTTATTATTGTTTGCGGGCATCTTCTTTGCGGCGGAGGGAAATTGCCAGCAAAAGTGCCTGAATGCCGAGGGCGAGGCCGTCATCAACAACAATGATGTCCCTTCCGCCAGGCTGGAGGCCATTGCCCGGGCCAAATGGGCGGCCATCGAACAGGCCGTCGGCGTTGACGTCAAGGCCGGCAGTTTCGTGTCCAATTTTGCCGTCGTGGAAGACGTCATGAAGACCAAGGCCGGCGGGTCCGTAAAAAGTTTCAAGGTGTTGAGCCAGGACAAGAAACAGGACACCCTGACCGTCCGCATTAATGCCTGTGTCGAACCTAACCAGGCCAAGGAGGCCGTTTCCGATTTGTCCTTAAACAGCGGCATTGCCGTTTTCATCCCGGCACGCAAGCCGAAAGCCGACCGGGCGGATGAATTTGACGAGACCAATATCCTGTCGGAGAAATTGATTGGAAAACTCACTGAGCAGAACTTCAAGGTGATCGATGCCGCCCCGGCCAATCCCGGCGATGCCGACGCCATCGAAAAGGCCGCCAAGGGCGGGAGCACGATGGTCGTCCGCAGCATGCTCTATCGTTACCTTTCGAATGTGGTCATCGTCGGCAAAATCGAATACACCATTTCCACTAAGAAAGGCGAAGATATAGGCTACGGATTGTCCATGCCTTTCAATAACGTGACCGTAAGGCTTACTTACCGGATGCTGGCGAAGAATACCAAGACCGGAAATATGGAAATATTGACGGCGGATGCCGTTTCCGGCCGAGGCCTTGCGAACAACGTCGAGGATGCGGCGGCGAAGGGCATGGAAGACCTCGTGGAGAAGCTTTCGCCGAAAGTCCTGGACAATGCGTTTAAATTTATCAAAGGCAACGTCAAAAGGGTACGGATCAAGGTGAACGGCGTCAAGAACATGGATACCAACATCGAAGTCAAGGGATTCCTGCAGAACACGGTTTGGGTAACGGATGTCGAGGAACAGCAAATGGGGGAGTTCACCGTCGGTTATCCGGAAAATGCCCTCTATCTCGCCAACAGCCTGAAGCAAAAAGGAAATTTCGATCTGGTCAATTTTACGCCCTATTCGCTGGTTTTGGATTATAAGAGATAGATAACCGTAATGGCGGCTTTCATTACGCCGCGAAATCCGGAGAAAGAGGAAGGTGGGGAGATACATGAATGAAAAGGTTGTGATGTGCATTATAGGTTGTTTATGCATGGCGGGCTGCGTCGCCGAATCTACGCCGACGGCCATGAAGATGGATGCATCGGCCTATATCGTCGACAAGGCGCCGAAAGAGAACATTCCGCCCTCTTGCAAGGGGCTATACGAATCTTCGATCCCGAAAGTTGCGATCGTGCCGTTTTCGAATAACACGCCCTTCGACTATGCCAAGGAAATTCAAGCGAACGTATCCGGCTCGTCCGAGAGGAATATTCGCGGCGGAGCGGCCGCCGGTGCCGCGCCGGGGGGCGTCGGGGTCGTGTGGGGCGTCAATGACCGGACCCGGTTTCAGAAGGATATCCGTATGAGCCAGCAGGAAATGAATTCCAAGCTGAGCGAGTCCGTTGAAGACGGCGTCATGGACCAGTTCAAGAACCTGGGCGGCGTCAAAGTCTATGCAAGAAAAGACCTGTCGAAGGTCTTCGACGAAATGAAGTTGCAGCAGTCCGGCATGGTGGACGAATCGACGGCGGTGAAACTGGGAAAACTTGCCGGGGTGCGTTACATCGTCACCGGATCTTTCAACAATATTGCAATTACTTATAAAAGTCTGGCAGCAGTACGCCGCGGCTCCCGCGATGTAGGCAACAGGGCGAGCCGAGAGCTGGACGGCTGGGGAAGCGTTGCCGCGATGGCCGCAGGCGTGGCGGGAGCGGCAGCCGCCGAAGCGAGCGAAGGCTGGCGGGTCGATGCCGAAGTCATGGTCCGCATTATCGATGTCGAAACAGGGGAAGTTCTCTTCTCGGAAAAAATAACGGGCCGCGAGAGTCTGGGCAAACTGCCTTATCCTGGCTTTGCAGAAGTCGTGGGCGGGGTCAAGAAGGCCGCCTCTCAGAATATGTCAAAGCTGAAACCCGCATTGGCCAAACAGTTTATCGCCAAGGGCTACATCCTGCAGATCAAAACGAGCCCGGACGGCAAAGAGCGCATCGCCCTCATCAACATAGGCAGGAACAACGGGTTGAACGAAGGAACAAGGCTTTCCGTCTACACGTTCAGCGATCTGGAAGACCCGCTCACGGGCAAGAAGACCTGCGACCAGTCCAAACTTCCCGTCACACTGGTGATGACGGAACAACTCCGTGCCGATACGGCTTGGGTAATGATCGAAGGGACTGCCGAGCAGGTAAAGCGGGTGAGGACCGGACAACTCGTGGAAACCAGGCCCTGATCAAGGGAATTTGAGCCGGAATCGCGGCAGGGCCAAGCGATTCCGGCTTTTTTAACTCGCCATGGCCGCACAATAAGCACAGAAATTCTGAAGCGAAGGTTCTCCTCAGCCTGCCGCCTGCACCAGGTAAGCCAACCGCCCCTTTGCGGAAATGTATTCCTCGAATGAGACAACTGTTAAGGGATGGAAGTCTTGACGAGATTAATGAATTTCTTGTGAAAGTTCATTAAATGAAACTGTTTCTTGTAAATCATGTAGAAGTGACGTTCAATGGAGCAGCCATCGACGGGAATTTCGCGGAACAATCCTTGACGCAACTCCCTCTTAACCGCGTAAATCGACAGCAGGGAAATACCTAAACCGGCGGCGATGGATTCCTTGACCGCTTCGGAACTGCCCATTTCGCATACCACATTGAAATTCGGATCAGCACACCCCCTTTTCTTCCGAAAGAACTGTTCCACGGTATCGCGGGTGCCCGAGCCCGGCTCGCGCATGATGAACGGTTCCCGCTCGATTTCTTCCAGGGTAACCGCAGAGCGGTCATACCAGGGATGTCCCTCCGGTACGGTCAGGATCAGACGATCCGTCCAGAGGGTAATAACGGTTAACCTCCGGTCCGCAATGGGTTTGCCGACAAAGCCGATTTCCGCCGAGTCGTCCAGGATGGCCTGGTAGGTGTCCTCGCTGTCGGTCATCCGCAGGTGGGTGCGGATGTCGGGGTACTGTCTTTTCAACTGACCAAATACCTGCGGAAGGATATACGTGGCGGGAATCGTGCTTGCACTGATGAGAATATGGCCCGAATCGTGGTTCTGGATCGATACGATTTTTTCCCTGGCTTCATTGCGCAGACGAAGAATCCGTCGGGCGTAATCATAGAGGATCTTGCCCTCGGGGGTCAGCGTGATGCCGGAGTGTTTTCTGTTGATGATCTTCGCATGGATGGTCTCTTCGAGGTTCTTCACCTGCTTGGTGAGAGTCGGCTGGGTGATGAACATGTTGGCCGCGGCGCGCGTAAAGCTGCCCGCTTCAACCAATTCTTTCAGGGCTTCAATCTGCTGCATGGTGATGTTCTTGAAGTGATCGTAGCTCATGACTCGGAAAGGCCCCGGTTTGTTGGCGCTTATGCTATGCTGCGCATTGTCCGTCTAAGTATCATAATGCAGGTCCGTAATCAAAGGATCGAGTGTAAAATATTTTCTGGATCGGTGAAAGCGTTTTTGAACACAAAATAAGATAAGTGGCCGCCGCGGTTTCCGGTGAGGCTGGCAGGGAAAGGATGGCGATCCAAATGCGTACGCTCCATGGCCGCGGTATAAATTCCTCATGCGCGGGGCAGCCTGCGGGGACGCCCGGAGAGTCAGGGATTGGTCAGCGAGCAGAACACCTGATCCTTGCCGTGATGTTTGGCTTTGTACATGCATTTATCGGCCCGGTTGATAAACGCTGTCAAAGACTCAGGGTGAATGTACTGGGTTACGCCTATGCTCACCGTTACATGGATATCCCGGCCCGAGTCCGGCAGAAACACCTCGTCCCGAAATTCCTGGCGTATGCGTTCGGCGGTGATGAGCCCCTGCTCTGCGGATGTTTCCGGCAGCATAATGACGAACTCTTCGCCGCCATAACGGTATGCCGAATCCGTTTTACGCAGGCTCCGTTTAATGACTTCCGCCAATTTTGCAAGGACGCCGTCCCCCTCCAGATGGCCATAGGTGTCGTTGTACTGCTTGAAATCGTCTATATCGAGCAGCATCAATGTCAACGGGCGTTTATAGCGGCTGAAACGGTCCAGTTCCATCTGGAGTTGGCTGTAAAAGTGGCGGGAGTTGTAAAGGTTGGTCAGGCCGTCGGTTATGCTCAATTCCTGGAAACGCTTTTCACTGTCCCTCAGGGCATCTTCGGCCCGATTGCGTTCCATGAGCAGGGCCCTCTCCTTGAGAACCCTCTTGACCCGGACGATCAATTCGGTGATGGAAATCGGCTTCTGGATGAAGTCGCTTGCCCCTTTGGCGATCGTCTCTTCGTAAGTGAAGTCTTCCGAGTAGCCCGTCATGACGATAACGTCCGTATCGTACTTCTCCTTGATGATGGCGGTCAGTTCCATGCCGTCCATCTGGGGCATCATAATGTCCGTGACGACGACATCGACTTTAGACTCGCTCAGTATTTGCAGGGCTTCTAATGCGCTGTCCGCAATCAGGCATTTATAACTCGCAAATTCCATGGCGGATTTAATGAGGTCTCTGATGGTCCTCTCATCGTCCACGGCCAGGATGCAGGCTGTATATGATTCCTTATGATCCATATCGTCCATATTGACCTTGAAATTGTGAGTGGGATGCCGGTTTAATGACGCGAGTTGTAATATTTATATTTTGAAAATGCCAGCAAGCCTTCTCCCGACGTAAAATCGATTGCCTGTTTCTTTGTCCGGCCAACAGATTTTAGGGAACCGCCTGAGATGAGGCAATATCCGGAACCCTATCTTAATATTGTTAAACCAAAGAAGGTATCATGATAAAAACCGACTTGTGTGCATATTGCAAAATCGGTTAAATAGCAACGATATTTTTTTATAGTACCAGTAATCTTTAACACGTAACCCAAATTTCAGGAGATGGCAAGGCTTTTCGATACGTTTGTCCGGCAGCTTTTCAGTGAAGCAGAACCGTAAAATATGCCTATGGCGTATGATGGAAATCATTTGAGAAGCGATGCCAAGGAAGGAATCAGCAAATCCATGGCGCGCCGGCCTTCCTCAACGGCCTCATCGGCCCGGTTGAAGTCCAAAAGCCCGATTTCCGCCAATCGCGGAGTAATCAGAATATCCGGCGGGTCCACCTGGAGCCGCTGCTTGGTGATCAAGTCCTGGGTAATATAGACCGACGTTGTAATGATTTCGAAGAGATTGGGACCCCTTTGGGCTTCGCTGGGGTCGAAAAGCTTGAAGGCTTTGAGATTGGCCCGGGGGAGATTCCTGTTCAGGAAAGAGGCTACTTTTTTCTGTAACGTACTGTTATTGTAACTGTTTCGTCGTATTTCCGATTTGCCCATAATGTCGGAGTTGAGGTTGACGGCGATGACGATGTCCGCCCCCATGGCCCGGCAAAGGGATACAGGCACGGGATTGACGAGTCCCCCGTCTACCAGCCACTGATCTCCCGCCTGATAGGGCGTAAAGATACCGGGGAGGGAGACGCTGGCCCGGATGGCGTCTATCAGCGATCCCTTGCGGATCCATATCTCGCGGCCGGTGTTCAATTCCGTGGCAACGGCGGCGAAAGGCATCCTGAGGTCCTCAATGTTGGCATCGGATAGGTTCTGTTTGAAATAGCCGGTGATCTTCTCTCCCTCGATAACCCCCGACCTGGGCAGCCTGAGGTCTATGAACCGGAGCAGATCCGTCCAACTGAGCTCCCGCACCCAACGGTCCAGCGTATCCAGAAAATTGGCGGCCAATGCCCCGGCAACCAAGGCGCCGATGGATGAACCGCAGGCAATCTCGATGGGAATGCCGGCTTCCTGAAGACTGCGTATGACGCCGATGTGGGACCACCCGCGGGCGGAGCCGCTTCCCAGCGCTATTCCTATTTTTTTCCCTGCCATGTTTCGGCCTTTTCAAATAAAAAAAGTTATACCTGTGATCTCGGTACAGGATAATTATTGAATGTAGATTCTCCCCTTGGGTTCGGCGACGACCTTTCCTACGATCGATGCCGCAGCGATGCCATGAAAATGCATTTTCTTTATTAAGTCGGCGGCTTGATTGGCCGGGAGGGCGAACAGCAGGCCGCCCGCCGTTTGGGGATCGAAGAGGATATCGACCATCCAGTCCGGGCAGTCTTTTGAAATGTCGATCTGTTTAAGACGATGATCCCTGTTGCGATAAAGGCCGCCGGGAACGATGCCCCCTTCGATGAAATCTCTTATTGCCGGAAAGTAAGGGACGGCCGATGCATAAATAGTCAGGCCGACATCGGTGCCGTCGATCATTTCGGCTGCGTGTCCGAGAAAGCCGAAGCCGGTGACATCCGTGCAGGCGTGGATGTTCGGTTCGTTCGCCAGCAGTTCGGCTGCAGCCCTGTTCAGAGAGGTCATGGAGCGGACGGATTCGGCTATCAGTTTGTCGTCCGCCATGCCGGCCTTGATTGCCGTAGAGACGATACCGGTTCCCAGCGGTTTTGTCAGAATGAGGCTGTCTCCGGGTTTCGCGCCTCGATTCAGAAGCACCTTCGCCGGATGAATGACGCCCGTCACGGACAAACCGTACTTCAACTCATCGTCTTCTACGCTGTGCCCGCCTATCAAAAGGACCCCCGCTTCCCTCATCTTGTCCAGTCCGCCTTGAAGAATTTGCCGTAGAATCCGGATATCCATCTTCTTGACGGGGAAGCAGACGATATTCATGGCGGTGATGGGCCTCCCGCCCATGGCATAGACGTCGCTCAGCGCGTTCGTGACGGCTATCTGGCCGAATGTGTAAGGGTCATCGACGATCGGCGTAAAAAAGTCGACTGTCTGGATGATGGCAAGATCGTCTTTCAGTTGATACACCCCTGCGTCCTCGGCATGTTCCATGCCTACGATCAGATTCGGGTCAGTGATGAGCGGCAAATCCCGCAAGGCCTCGTATAGGTCCTCCGGACCTATCTTACAGGCTCAACCGGCGCCGTGGACGGTTTCCGTAAGGCGGAAAACGTCTTTGTCTGCCATGCAAACATACCTCCATGTTAA
The DNA here is from genome assembly GCA_963668175.1 of Syntrophales bacterium. Classification (GTDB taxonomy): domain Bacteria; phylum Desulfobacterota; class Syntrophia; order Syntrophales; family PHBD01. The sequence goes on along the minus strand of OY764159.1, from coordinate 4,129,187 downwards.
TGAATGCAGATATAAAACATATGCCTCGGCAGGTCAAGAACGCTCTTGAAAGGCAGCGGTGAAGATCGAGAAGTGACCTGCCTGTTTTCCCTTGCTTTATCACGGTTAATCCGCTTTAATGTCGCTCGGTAAAGGAGGAGAACCTTCTCATGGAACGAAAGGTTGTTCATACCGATCGGGCTCCCCAGGCGATCGGCACCTATTCCCAGGCGATAAGCGTCGGCCGTACGGTCTATCTTTCCGGGCAGATCGGTCTCGATCCGATCAGCATGAAGCTTGAAGAGGGTATAGAAGGACAGATTCGCCGCGTATTTCAGAATCTTTCTGCCGTTGCGGAGGCCGCGGGCGGTACGCTTAGCGATTTTGTCAAGGTCAACGTCTACCTGACCGATTTGGCCTCTTTTCCTCAGGTCAACGAAATCATGGCGACGTATTTTCGACAGCCGTTTCCGGCAAGGGCGGCTGTGGGAGTGGCAGCTCTCCCCCGCGGGGCCGAAGTGGAGATCGAAGCCGTAATGGTCCTGCCGGAATGAGGAAAGTATAAACATAAAGTGTTCGCGGCTTCCGTCGCAAAGCCTCTCCGCCGTCTTCGTATTTGAGTACGTGAAAATTTGCCCATTCATGACGAATGGCAATGGGCCGTGATTAACCATGAACATGAGCGAGTAGAAAAATGGCGTCACCAATAAGATACTACAGCACCAATCGTTACCTCGACGCGGCATCGGGCGTGATCCCGTACAAAGATAAGGTCTCTTTCCGCGAAGCCCTCCTCATGGGGCAAGCGCCGGATGAGGGTCTCTTTATGCCCGATCGTGTTCCCCTCCTGGCCGTGAAGGATATCCTGGCCCTGAAAGATGAGCCCTATGCGGAGTTCGCCATGCTGGTCGCCGAGGCGTTCGTCGGCAGCGAACTGGACCGGGATACGCTGTCCGCGATTGTTCATGATGCCTATAACTATACCGTGCCTCTCGAGCCCGTGACGGACGGAAAATACGTCATGAGGCTGGACCAGGGGCCTACGGCGTCGTTCAAAGACTTTGCCGCCCGGTTGATGGCGCGCCTCATGAGCCGCTTCCGGGACCGCGGCAGCAAATTGAACGTGCTGGTGGCGACATCGGGCGATACGGGGAGCGCCGTCGGCGAAGCCTTCAAGGGTGTGGAGGGTATCAGCGTGACCATCCTCTACCCCCGGGCCGAAGTCAGCGGCAGGCAGAAGAAGCAGCTCGATACGATCGGAGATAATGTCCAGGCCGTTTCCGTGGACGGCAAATTCGACGACTGCCAGAATCTTGTCAAGCAAGCCTTTGCCGACCCGGACCTGGACGGTTTGAACCTGACATCGGCCAATTCCATCAATTTCGGCAGGATCCTTCCCCAGATTGTCTATTACGTGTATGCTTACGCGAAGCTGGCGGGACCGGACGACGAGATCGTTTTTTCCGTACCTTCCGGCAATTTCGGCGATGCGCTGGGGTGCGAATTTGCACGGCGCATGGGCTTACCGGTCCGGACGCTCGTCATGCCGACCAATGAAAACGACGAATTTCCGAACTACTTGAAGACCGGCATCTATCAGAAAGTATCGCCGTCGCGGGCCTGTCTCTCCAATGCCATGAACGTCGGTCATCCCAGCAATCTGGCCCGTTTCTTCGACCTGTACGGCGGGACTGTCGACCGCAACGGCGCTGTTCACCGTTATCCTGACGTTGAAACAATGAGACGTCATATCTACTCTGTGAGCGTGTCCGATGGGGAAACACGGGAGACGATCAAGAGGGCCTACGATATGTACGGCGTCATTCTGGAACCGCACGGCGCCGTGGGCTGGCTGGGGCTGGAAAAATATATCCGGGACCGGGGGGATGCGAAATTAAGCGTTTCCCTGGAGACAGCCCATCCGGCCAAGTTTCCTGATGAAATCAAGGACCTTCTCGGCATCGTCCCCGACGTGCCCAAGAGCATGAGTGATATCGATCTCCGGACGGGCGAGCCGGAATTCCTGGACAACGATTATGGCTTGTTCAGAGAATTTCTCCGTGCACGCTTGACGTCCCGTGAGTGAGTCTACATCCCCGGCGGCGTTTTGCCGGAGTCGCGGCCGATGCATATCATGACCGCGGGGCAGACGGTTTCTCTTGCTTTGCTTTTCCGCGATGCCCGTCGTCGTTATGCAGCCGTTGTTGCGTAATGGCATCGTCCATTTCCGTCGTGTAATGCTTGGCCTCTTCGTAGTATGCCTGGGCCTGTTTCGCATCCTTGGCGACATACTGAAAATAAAGACCGAGATTGTAGTACGTCAATCCCTTCTGCTGGAGATTCATGTAGCGGTTTTCCTGAAGCGCCTTCGTGTAAGCGTCGTAAGCCTCCCGGTACATCTGCCTGTTGTAATACTCAACGCCGAGATTGTGATGAATGACGCTTAAGCGGGGTGCTTTGGCGCTGTTGTCCGCGAGAAGACCGATCCGGGTCGCAAAGGTCGCGTTGCGCGTAACGGTTCCGTACATCTGAAAAACCACGGTGAAGACAAATAATCCAACAAGCAATGTTTTCAGGGCCACGTACGCTTTCTTCCTGTTAAGGACGCCGGCGGCCGCCAACACCAACGGGAGAAAGAAGAACATGGAAGGGATATAATTCCGGTGTTCGAAGATCAATTCGAGCGAAATGAAAGAACCCTCGATGATGTGGTTGAGCAGGAAGAAGAGGATGCAGAAGACTATCAGGGGCTTCATTCGGGATAACGCAATGCACAGCAGAAAAAGAACGCCTATGGCGATGACGGCCATTGCGGTTGCCGGCGGGCTTAGAAATGATGTGGACCAGGTGATATCGTGATAGAGCATCAGCCTGGAAGGGAGAGGGAAGAGGAGAAGCGACGCATAGAGAAAAAGGACCCTTGGCTCGGTAAGCAGCCGCTCTCCCATGGTAAACGGCCGGATGTCGTAATTCCCCGCAACGGTCGAAAAGTCCAGGAAGCAGAAGGCAGCCGTCAGGACGGCAAGAGCAAATAAGCCCGCCATGATCAGGATCGCCCCGGCGCGCCTCAGCGGGAATTCTCTGAGCAGAAGGAGATCGAAAAGAAGCAGAATAACGGGAAGCATAAGGGTGTTTTCCTTCGATCCGAATGCGCACAAGGCGGACAGAACGCCGGCGGCGGCCCATATGATTCTTTGTCCCCGTTTTTGCGAGGTCCTTGCCTTCATGTAAAGATAGAGGGTCAGGATATAGAAGAGGCCTGCCAGGCTGGCCATTCTCTGGACGATATAGGTAACGGCCGTTACCTGAACGGGGCTGGTCGCCCACAGCACCGTGGCCGCAAGGGCGATGGCGGATGCCTGCTTTTCGTAACGGCCTTCAAAGATCGGAAGAAGGAGGATGTTGCGAATCAGAAGAAACAGAACGATCGACACCAGGCCGTGGATGGCTATGTTGACGGCATGATATCCGAAGACGTTAAGCCCGCCGGTGCAGTAATTGAGAGCGAAACTCAGGTACGACACCGGCCGGGAAATATGACCGCCCGACTTCTCCATGCCGTGCAGGGACTTCTCTATTCCTTGCCGGGAAAGACTCTTCAGATGCACGTTCGGATTGTTGACGATGTTGTCGAAATCGTCGAGATGCCAATCGGCATGCAGGCCGTTGCCGTATATGGCAGCCACGACCGCGACGATGACCAGAAAGGCCAGGAGATCTTTCCAGACGGGTCGGCGAGCACGGTTGCCGAAGACGGTCGAATCGGGCATTCTCAAGGCGGGGAGCTTTTTGACCATATCAACCCATTGCCCTTTCGGTCCTGTTCTTCAGCAGCCGGAACACGACGGCCGACGCAGCCGCCAGAATGAGCACCTTAAAAATCAAGACGGTGTTCGAGGTTTTCGCTTCCAGGCAATAGACAGCTGCCGATGCGGCCGAGGATATCAGGATAGCTGCGCCTATGGCCGGCCAGCGATGGGGTACCGGATAGTGCTTCTGACCGATGACCAGGTAGGCCGCAAACATGACGCTGAAGCCGGCCAGGGTGGCAAGGGCGGAGCCCGCAAGACCGAGAACGGGAATCATGGCGATATTCAGGACGATATTGACAAGGGCCGCGATGATGTTGATGGACGCAATGACACCCGTCTTTTTCGCAATGTCCAGGCCGGGGGCGAATATGTACATCCTCGATAACACGGATGCGGCGGCGAGAATGGGGATCACCAGCCAGGCGGCACCATATTCCGGAGCGGCGAACAGTCCGACGATTTCCCGGGAAAAGAGCGATATGGCGACGATCAGCGGCAATGTTCCTGCAAGGAAGTATCTGAATATCCGTTCCAGATTTCCGGGTGTCGATGTGTCCCGGTAATTCTGGTAAACGAGCGGCGTCAGTGCGCTGTAAAAGCCCACCATCAGCAGATTGACCACCGAGGCGAAGCGGAATCCCACGCCGTAGATGCCGACGTCCGCCAGCGTCATGAAAGACTTGATGGCGATTCGGTCGACGTAGTTGGCCGCCAGGACGGAGATGCTCGAAGGCACCAGTGGGATCGAGAATGAAAGCATTTCTCTGCACCTTCCCGCATCGAAGGTCATGGCGAACATGTTCCGGGCCGCCAGGTACGCAATGAGCCCGCTGACGGCGGCACCGATGATCTGGCCGTAAAAGACGCCGATGACCCCCCAGTTGAGCGCTGCGATAAGAAAAATAGCGATCCCCGTCGCCGTCACGGCATAGACGATGCTCGAGACGGCATAAGCCGCGGGTTTGAGGAGCCAGCGAAGCTGGTTCTGCAGAAAAAAGGATATTCCGTTGACGGTCATGGCGATGACGGCGACCTGAAAAATCCACTCCCAGTTTCCCGAATCGAGGAGCAGCCGCGTCAGCGGTCCTGAAAAAAGGACGGCCAGGACGGCGAAGAGCAGGTAGGCGGCGACGGAAAACCACAGGGCTGTCGATGCATACCTTGTTCTTTCGTCTTCGGTTTTGATATCGGCGTAGGACCGGGCCATGCCCTGCGATATTTCGAGGGCTACCGTGACGTTGATCAAGGCGGCAAAGACGGCGAGCATATCCATGCCGCCGTAACTGTCCGGCGACAAGAAGCGGGTATAAATGGGAACGATGAGGATCGGGATTCCCTGGGAGAGGATGCTCGCCGTTCCGTAGATAAGGCTGTCTTTGAAAAGCTGTCTGATCATGAAGGCTTTTCCAAGGAAGCAAACTGGGTGAACAATCGGACGAGTTCCGGTTTATCCCGAAGACAGAGGGCGCCCGGCCCTGCGGCGGCGACGAATCCCCGAATAATCGCCCTGGCCTTTTCCTCCGGCAAACCGCATCCGTGCAAATATCTTATCCGGTAAGGGTTGTACAGCCACGCTTCCGGAATATCGCCTCTGATGAGTTGAAGATATCGGGCGGCAACCGTCTTTGCCGACCAGTGCGTCATGACGAAATCGAAAGCCTTCTTTCCCAGTTCTTCCCGGTATGCTTTGTCCGAGACCATTTTTTCAATCGATTTTTCCAGATCGTCGGGATGGCAGAAGAGGCTGGGCGGTATGCAGGCCGCCGGGACATCCTCTCGGATATTCCGGGAATAGTACCCGCCGACGACGGTCGGTTTGCCGGCGAAGGCGGCCTCCGTGGCGAAAACAGCCATCGGCGTATCGGAATAAATCTCGTCGACGACAAAATCGCAGCGCTCCAGTTCTTCCAGGACCTCCCTGTTCGGTTTTCCCGTGATTTCGATGTAGTCGATCCGGTGACCTCTTTCTTTCAATGTTTGAATCGCCTGCCGGATAACCAGTGTTCCCTTGGGGCCGGGTTTGGATGGGGCATGAAGAATCCGCACCGGGGCGTCCGATGTTTTGCTGAAATCGGGAGCAGGTCTTGCCGCCGCCGTGATGTGGTGAGGGACGCCCACCATCAGCCAGGAGACAAAGGGTTTCGTATGAAAATAGGCCTGGGGCGGGATATTGATCGAACAGTCGGCGTAGCGGTTCACGATCGCAAGCATCGTCTTTTGTATCCTGGCGAGGACGATGCCCACCCAGATCGTCTTCCTGCGATCGTCTTTCATGATGTAACCGTTCAGATAGACCGGACGGGCTTCAGAGCCGTGAAATACGTAGATTATTTTTTTTTTGCAGAGTTTAAGAATCGGAAGATCCAGGAAAAAAAAGAAAGTCGAATTGGAACCGAAGATGAAGGCGTCGAATTTAAGAAGAGCCCAGAAAAAGAGAAAGAGGCTGATGATGTTCTGAAAGAAACAGGTCCAGATGATTCTCATGGTCCAACTGGAAAAGAAGCGTGTGCCGATTTTCTGCGCCATGCGGTTGATGCCGTTGATCCAGGCGGGATTGGCATCGGCGCCGTATTGGTAAGGATGACCGCTCAGATTGACAAAAACGGATTCGATTCCCAGGGCGTCGAAGCCCAGCTTCAAATTGTGGTAGTAGCCCGATAGTTCTCTCAAGCCGATGAAGATCTTCATGGTGTTCCCGTTGCCTGCAAAAGGCGGTTTTCGGCCACATCTCTTTAAGCGCGAATGCCGCGGCGGTCCGAGGTGAATCTCCTGTCACCGCCTGTTATTCGTCGTACTTTCTCGTATACTTCATGTAGAAACTCTTCGGAACCAGATCCAGCCGGTACATGATCCAGAAGAGCCAGCGCATCCGCTCGAAGGTCTCTTTGTATGTGACGTAATCCCGGTAGGTTTTTCTCGGCCGGGCCATGATTTCGGCGAAGGTCTCGTCGTTCAAGTTGAGCCGTTTTTTGACCTCTTCGAGAATGCCCTGATCGAACGGCTTGGGCTCCTTGATCTGCGCAAGGGCATCGGCCCGGGTCATCTTGCCCGCCCTCACCAGGGCGGAGAATTCCGAATACCGGAGGTCGATCGCGAATTTTCGCGGCAGATAGTAGTTGTTGGTGAAGTAGGCCGTCCTGTTCTCCATGTGATGGCCGCCGTACCACTGCCAGCCGAGCGTGTCGCTCAGGAATTTCTTCGTCTGTTCTTTGTCGTAGTCGAGATAATAGAGGGGCCGGATTTTCTTGATACCGTCGAATATGGTCCATCTCAGCCAGTGCGACATCCAGAGGTTTGGAAATGTCTCCAGTTTGTAGGAGCCGTATGTCTTCTGCACCGTTTCGATGTATTTGGCATCCATGTAGAACCAGCCGTGGGGGGATATGCCTTCCGTACGGAAGGAATGGCCTTCGAAGATATATTTGATGCCGTATTTCTTGGCGGCCAGATAGTGGGTCGTTGCCAGGCCGATGTCGGAAGCGGTGTCGATGTCGGGAACGGAGGCCATGAGAAACGACTTGAAGATGTCGCAGAATTCCCTGTTGTCCACCACATGGGTGAAGAGATCCAGGCCCATCACCTTCAGGATGTTGTGGATATTTTCGACGGCGATCTTGGAGTTCCATGTGTTGTCGAAGTGGGCGGCAAGAGGCCGCAGTCCGAGTTTGGCGGACAAATGGAGCATGTAGGATGAATCGCATCCGCCGCTGACGCCGACGACGACGTCGTAAGGCTTGCCCTTGCCGTCGCGCCTTATTTTTTCCGCCAGTTCTTCGAGAATCTTCCACCCTCTGTCGCCGGTGGGATATTCATTCTCCAACTGTTCCGTCTGACGGCAGTAGTTGCAGACGCCTTCCTCGTCGAATGTTATATAAGGGATGTGGTCGTCGTAAATGCATCGTGTGCAGATGGTGTTCTTCTCGTTCTCCATGCTAGTTCAGGACCCTTTCCAAATCTTCCCTGGTCGGGAAGTTGATCAGCACGCCGCGGTTCTTTCCCTGGTAGACGACCATGCTGCCGGCGGCGACGGCTGAGGCCCCTCCCGTTTTCACGGCTTTGCCGAAATCGTCTACGGAACCGGCGCCGCCGCAGGCAATGACGGGGATACCGATCGCCCCGGCGACCGTCTTGATGAGGTCCAGGTCGTAACCTTCCATGGTGCCGTCCCGGTCGATCGAATTCAACAGGATTTCTCCCGCCCCCATTTGCTCCATCTCCCTGGCATACGCCACCGGATCGCGTTTGATGTCTTTTCTGCCTCCGTGGGTGAAGACCGTATAGCGGCCCAGCCAGTTTTTCTTTGCGTCGATGGAGACGACGACACTCTGGCTTCCGAACAGCGCGGCGGCCTGGGTGATGAAAGACGGATTCTCCGCAGCGTAGCTGTTTACGGCGATCTTTTCGATGCCGAGGCCGAAGATGCGCCTCATGTCGTCCACGTCCCTGATGCCGCCGCCGTAGGTAAGCGGCATGAAGCATTCGTCGGCGATTTCGCTTATGAGATCGAGGGAGGGTTTTCTTTCTTCGATCGTTGCCGTGATGTCGACAAGGATGAGTTCGTCGACTTCCTTTTCGTTGTAAATCTTGATGGCATTGACGGGATCGCCAATATAGGCCGGATTTTTGAATTTAACCGTTTTGACCAGGCGCCCGTTTTTGGAAAGCAGACATGGCATAACCCTCGTTTTCAGCATATCAGACCCGCCGAATGAAATTTTCCAGGAGCTTCATACCGAATTTATGGCTCTTTTCCGGATGAAACTGGACCCCGAAGATGTTGTCCCGGTTGACGATGGACGCGAAATCGTATCCGTGGTTGGTCAGGCAGACGACATCCTCCGGATGATCGCACAAGAGGTGATAGGAATGAACGAAATAAAACCTTGGTTCGGCGAACATGCCTTCAAACAGGGGGTTCGATTTCTTGAGATCGACCGTATTCCACCCCATATGCGGGATTTTTAAATGGCCGTCGTTTTTGGGAAACGAAAAACGAACGGTCTTGCCTTGAATCCAACCCAGCCCCGGCAGTTCCCCTTCCTCGCTCTTTTCGGTCAGAAGCTGCATTCCCAGGCAGATGCCCAGGACGGGCGTCTTGTCTTCCCTGGCTTTACGGTTGAGGATAGGGAGTAAATCGAGATTCGCAAGACTCTTCATGCCGTTGTCGAAGGCACCGACGCCGGACAGGAGCAATTTATCCGCTTGCTCTACATCGGAGATCTTGGAGGTAATGGTCGCCTGAATGCCTAAGTGCTTCAGCATATTATAAATGGAACCGAGATTCCCCATTCCGTAATCGACGATGATGATCTTCTGTTCCATGGACAGGTCTAAGTCCGCTTTCGTATAATCTTTGCCGGAACACCGGCGGCAACGGAGTGAGGCGGTATATCGCGGGTCACGACGGCCCCGGCGGCGACAATGGCGCCTTCGCCGACGGTGACGCCCGGCAGGATGATGGAGCCGATGCCGATATCGCTTCCGTCTTCGATCGTGACCTTCCTGAAGATCAAATCCTGAAACAGGACGGGCGCGGCAGGATTTCCCTCCTCGTGGACCGACGTGATGATTTTCACCATCGGCCCGATGCCGACGGCTTTGCCGATGATAATATCACCGGCGCTGTGAAAGAAGCATCCCTGGCCGATCCAGGTATGATCGCCGATGAACATCTCCCCTTTATAGTACCCTTTGAGGATCGTATTGTGACCAATATAGACGTTTTCACCGATGGTAATGTTCTCCGGGTGAAAGACCAGAACGCCGTCCTCAAAAACGACATGGCGGCCGATTTTCCGGAAGTCGGAGAACTGGAACTTCCCCGTCCCGTGCGTGGCGTATCTCTTGTGGTCGCCTATATCCATGCTTTCTCTCCGCCTTTCCCCCGGGCGAACCGCCACGCATAAATCTTTAACGGCAAGTTATGGTCGACGGTCTCAATGCACGAAACAGGGTATCATTATGCCAACCGCCGGAAGATATCAAGGCCATAATCGTCCTTCTTCCGGCGGGCTGTTTTGACGGCCTTCTTATCCCGCATATTCGGCCAGCCGCCCGGCAATATACAGGACGTCTTCCGGCCGGACATGGGACCCCATGGGCAAAGCCAGTCCATGCCGGTAGGCCCGGACCGCATGGGGGAAATCGGATTCCCGGAAACCGTATTTTTTTCTGTAGTATGTAAGGCACTGGATCGCCTGGGCTCCCAGGTTCGTTTCAATGCCGGCAGACTTCAGATCACGGATCAGTTTTTGTCTATCGATCTTCGGATCGCACAGGACGTGATACGTCTGAAAGACATGTCTCCTATTAGGATGCCGGCAGGGCAGGGTAAGCCAGGGGATTCCTGCCAGCGCTTCGTCGTAGCGGTCGGCCAACTGTATCCGTTCCTCAATCTGCTGGTCGAGGTGATCCATTTGGCCAAGGCCTAAAGCAGCCTGGAAGTCGGTCATCCGGTAGTTGAGGCCCGCGTGGATGAAGTCCTGACCTTCCGGTGTCAGGGCAATTCCATGATTGCGCAGGGACCGTATCTTTTCGGCGAACTTTTCGCTTCCGGTCGTGACGGCCCCTCCTTCGCCGGTCGTAATGGCCTTGCGGGGATGAAAACTGAAGCAGCCTGCTATGCCGAATGTGCCCGCCTTGCGGCGATTGTATTCGGTGCCCAGGGCGCAGGCGGCATCTTCGACAACCGGTATGTCGAGACGGCCGGCCACTGTCGATATCTTCTCCATGTCGGCGGCCTGACCGAACTCGTGTACCGGAAGGATGGCCTTTGTCTTCTTGGAAATGGCCTCTTCGATGCGTGATGCGTCCAGGCAAAGATCGTCAAGCCGGATATCGACCAGAACGGGTCTGGCGCCGACCAGTTCCACGACATTGACCGTCGCCGGAAAGGTGAAGGCCGGAACGATCACTTCGTCGCCGTGCGTAATGCCCAATGCCATAAGGGAAAGATGAAGCGCTGCCGTTCCCGACGAGACGGCCACGGCATGGGGCGCGCCGGTATAGGCGGCGATGGCTTTTTCAAAGGTCTCGACGTTGCGCCCCTGGATCAGAAGGCCCGACCGCAGGATGTCCGCGACCTTTTCAACGGCTTCTTCGGGTATGTTCGGCTGTGCAAGCTTAATCATGTTTCAGGAACCAATCGGCCGTTCGGCGGATGCCTTCGTCGAGGTCGGTTCTTGCCCGGAATCCAAGCATCCGGAAGGCCTTCTCGACAGACGGGATTCTCAATTCCACCTCGGCGGACAGAGCCGGTTTGAAGACGATATTCGACCGGGAACCGAGGACCCGGCAGACTGTTTGGGCCAGGCCATACGTTGTCATGACGGCCCGGGCGTTGCCGATATTGAAAGACTCACCGATGGCGACAGGGTTTTCGACGCAAGCCATCAGGCAGTCCACAAAGTCATCGACGAAGCACCAGGCCCGGATCTGATTGCCGTCGCCGTGGATCTCGATTTCCTCATTCTTGAGGGCGTGCTTGATGAAGACCTGAATGGCCCCTTCGCCGGTCTGTCCCGGGCCGTAAACGTTGAACGGCCTGACGGACACGATAGGGAGGCCGAATTCCCGGAAGTAGGCGATGGCCAGATGCTCACCGGCCAGCTTGCTTACGGCGTAGGTCCAGCGTGCTTCCCCGGCGCTTCCTGCAACTGTGTCGGCATCTTCCGTAGGCTTGAAGGCAAAGCTTCCGAAGACTTCCGACGTGGAAAAATCGACGATGCGGTCCCTGATCCGGTTTTGTCTTGCGGCCTCCAGGACGTTCGCCGTGCCGATCATGTTGACCCGCATCGTCTTCGTCGGGCTCTTGATGACCGTATCGATACCGGCGATGGCGGCCGCATGGACGACGATATCCGCTCCCGCCATGCTCTTCCGGACATTGTCCTCTTCCAGGACGTCGCCCTTGACGGTGCGCAGGTTCGGGTGAGAGGCATAGGGACTGCCGGAAAGCGTGTCGCGGTGAAAATTGTCATAGACGATGATTCGATTGCTTTCGACCAGCCGCGAAATGAGGGTGTTCGCTATGAAACCGGCGCCGCCGGTGATGAAAATAGTCTTATTGACGATCATGGGTATGCCTCATAGCGCTTTCAGTCCTTTTTTGTACTTCCTGAATCCCTTCCCGCAGGCCGGACAGGCAAGATTCTTGTCCAGTTTTTCCCCGCATTCGCATATCCAGCCCATGAATCTGGCGGGGTTGCCGGCCACCAGGGCATGGTCGGGGATGTCCTTCGTCACGACGGCGCCCGCCCCGACGAAGGCATAACGGCCGATCGTGTAGCCGCAGACAACCGTGCAGTTGGCTCCCAGCGAAGCGCCCATTTTAACGAGCGTAGGCCTCAGTTCGTCCATGCGGCGGATATGGGCCCGGGGGTTGAAGACATTCGTAAAGACCATGGATGGACCGCAGAAGACCTGATCCTCCAGCGTTACGCCCTTATAAAGAGAGATATTGTTTTGAATCTTACACCCTTTGCCAACGGTAACCTCCGGTCCGATGACGACATTCTGGCCGATATTGCATTCTTCGCCGATGACGGACCCGGGCAGGATATGGGAAAAATGCCATATCTTCGTTCCCCGTCCGATGGTGACGTTATCGTCGACGACGGCCGTATCGTGCTTGAAGAAGGGACGCTCCCCGGCAGGCGTTTCATCAACCTTCTTGTCCGTACCCTCTTTGAGCCTGACCTGTTTGCCGTTGTCGTTCAGGGAGCGCTGGCAGGCGTTCAGGATTCTTAAGACCCGCAATCCCTCATGACCGTCGGTCAACGGCGTATGTCCCGTCGCGATGCATTTCAGGAAATGTTCGCATTCCGACTTCAGCGGCTCGACGGGATCGACATCGACACGCTCCGGTTCCCCCTTGGCAGGGACCGGGACGTTGTTCTCCCACTTGATTTTGTGGGGATAGAGGAGCAATTTATCCGGCCAGGGCAGCGTGTCGTCAAAAACGGCCATCTTGCGGTCGCCCACGACGACGAGCTTCTGCTCTTTAAAAGGGTGGAGCCATGAGACGAAGATATGCGCCCGCAGCCCGGAAGCAAATTCCAGGTGGGTCGTGGTTACGTCGGCAATCTTTCGATGGAGATAGTTGCCTCCCGTGGCCATGACGCGTTCGGGCTCTTCGCCGGCGAGCGAAAGGATCATGGATATGTCATGGGGCGCAAAGGACCACAGGATGTTCTCTTCTCTCCTGATCTTACCCAGGTTGAGGCGATGGGAATAGATATAATTGATCCGGCCAAGTTCGCCGGCCTGGGTCAGCTTCTTCAGCCGTTCGAAGACGGGATGGTACTGCAGCAGGTGGCCGACCATCAGGGTGAGGTTCTTTTCCGCGGCAAGGCTGATCAGTTCGTGTGCTTCCGGTTCATGGAGGACGAGGGGTTTTTCCACGTACACATGCTTTCCCGCCAGAAGCACTTCCCTGGCAATCGTGAAATGCGTCTCTGCCGGGGTCGCGATAACGACACCCCGCACATCGTCCCGCTTCAGGACGTCGTTCAGGGCCATGCCCGTTTCGATGTCCGGGTATAAGGCCTTCATCTGTTCGAGGATCGATTCATTTCTGTCGCAGATAAGTCTCAGGGTACCGAGTTGCGCGTAATTACGGGCCAGGTTTTTGCCCCAGTAGCCCGTTCCGATGACGGCGATGCCCGGTATCGTCTGCCTGGTTCCTGTACGTTTCATTTATAGAGCCTCTCGTTGTCCTGTATGTCCATCCACATGGCGAAGAGAAGCGATTGAAAGGCGCTGATAAAGAGAAACAGAAACGCGAGCATCGTCAATGTCGGGACATTTTCGTTCGTGAAGGTTGCAATTCGGAAAATCTTAACCATATACGGGATGGTGATGCATCCCAGAATGATGGAAAAATGGTACAGCAAGAAAAGGGGGTGGAAATCCCTGATGAGGTATTTTATCCACAACCGTTTAAAGAAAGACTTGCAGAGCAGGGCCGTGACACGGGGCATTACCTGCCATATTTTCATTTTGGACTGTTCGCCCACGTTGTAAACAGGCTTGATGTCCACTTCCTTGAGCGTACAGAAGGCGATATTGAGCTTGACCAGCAGATCATTGGGCATGCCGTAGCTCTTGTAGATATCGTAAATCCGGATGGCCTGGAGCGCCTTCAAGGATATGGCTGTGTATCCGCATTGCGTGTCTGAGACATGCCAGTAACCGGACGCGATCTTGGTGAGAATGGAGAGCACGGAATTGCCGATAAATCTCACCTTGGGGACGATCAGCCAGGCGCTTCGATGAATGAGGCGGTTGCCCTTGCTGTAGTCGATGCCCTCGTCAATAACGGGACGGCAAATGGCTTCAAGTTCGGAGGGGTCCATCTGCCCGTCTCCCGCCATCACCGCGGTACAATCGATGCGGTGATCGAGGCACCATTTGTACCCTCTGGCGATGGCCGCGCCTACGCCGCCGTTTTGCAGGTGGTTGATGAGGATGATGCGATCCGTCTCGGGCGCGGCATTGACGATCTCCGCCGGTACGTATTTTTCCATTTCCTCCTTCTGAAGCTGATGGAGAACGATATCGGCGCGATTGTACTTTGTCTCGTCCGGCGCATATTCGCGAATGGCTGTCTTGCCGGTAGCCGTTTCCCCCTTGTTCATAAGGCGCTGTATGACTGCGGCAGTTCCATCCTTCGAACTATCATTGACCACAACGATCCGGTCGACAAAATCCGGCATGGATGTCACGACCTGTTCGATCTGCCTTTCTTCGTTGTACGCCGGTATGACGACGGCAACGGTCTTGTTGTTCAGCATGAAGCGGATCCTTTGAAGAAATTGCGCACCGACCGGATGACGCTGTCCGTTGCTTCCCGGCTCTGCAGAGGTTCAATCGGAAGGGATAGCACTTCCGCACAGGCCGTTTCTGCTTGGAGGACAGATTCGGGGAGCTTCATTCTGTTTGCAAACACCTTCATCTTATGGAGAGGCAGGGGATAGTAGATCATGGAACCGATGCCCTGCGATTGCAGATACGTCTGGAGTCCGTCTCTCCGTCCGTTAAGGACCCGTACGGTGTACTGGTGAAAAACATGACCCTCGTCGGCAGCGGGAAGGACGAGCCCTTCAATGCCTTGAAGACCGTCTCTGTATTGTCCGGCCAGTTCTTGGCGCCGGTTATTAAAGAGGTCGACATACTTCATCTTGGCCAGAACAACGGCCGCCTGAAGGGTATCGAGCCGGGCGTTATATCCGATGTGATCAACGTTGTATTTGTCCTTGCCGCCGTGCTTGGTGAGCATCCTTGCCAGTTCCGCGAAGGCGTCGTCATTGCTCGCGATCATGCCTCCGTCGCCGAATGATCCGAGGTTCTTGGAGGGAAAGAAGCTGAAAGCACCGCCTGTTCCGATGGAACCAAGTTTCTTTCCATGGAATGAGCCGCCGAAGGCCTGGGCGACATCTTCCAGGACGAACAGCCCCCGTTCCGAGGACAGGGCCATGATGTCGTCCATCGGGCATGCCTGTCCGTAAAGATGGACCGGAATGATGCCGACGACGGAATCCGGGTTCTTGATCAGGTAATCTTTTATTTTCGACGGGTCCATGTTGAAGGTGCCGGGGTCGATATCCACGAAAACCGGCGTCGCGCCGGCGCGGAGAATGGCGTCTCCCGTGGCCGTGAACGTCAGGGGGGTCGTTATGATCTCGTCGTTGCGGCTGAAGTATTCCTCTCCCTTTCTCATGATGGCCAGCGCCCGCAAAGCGATGACCAGCGCGTCGGTGCCGGATGACGCCCCTACGCAATGTCTGACGCCCAGGTATTCGCCGATCCGCTTTTCCAGGGCGGTTACAGCCGGCCCCAGGATATAGCGCGTGTCCGCGATGCCCTGGAGAACGGAATCGTCAATATCTTCGAGCATGTAGCGGTACTCTTCCTTGAGATCGAGCATCGGAACCGACGGGGATTCCCTTAACGGTTCGCCGGCGGCGAATTGCATCAGGGAGACGGAATCAGGATACCTGCCCGGACCGTCGCCGCTGGTGAGCACGATGCCGTTTGGGGCCACCCGCTTGAAATTCCGGAAGGCAAGGTCGCCGGCGATGTGTTCGAAGGAAACGATGTCCCTGGCGCTCTGGGCCGTAACGGTCAGGATGCTGACTTGGGACATGAAGGCCGAGAAAGCAGCTGCCAGCTCGGCTCGATTCGTGTTCCGTTTTTCTCCTTCGGCCATCGTTTCGGTGTATAGCCTGTCTATCGTCGAGGCCGCTATCCAGATTCTCGCCGACGATTCGTCCGGCCGTATATATTTTTGGGCCAGGGCATGTCCCGGCCTCTCCGGGATTAAGTAATCCAGGACGATATCCAATTCAGGCATGATATCCATAGGTGAATTCCTCTCTTGCAATGCGATAAAGCATCGAGATGCTTGTAATGACAAATCTCTGTAATGTCAATCTGTTTAATACATGCTGTGTTTTAAATGTGTGCCTTGATCCATTGCAGCAGGGTGTGGGCACCTTCAACAAGTTGGATCTCGGTCCTGAGAACCAGGAGATTGTTGCAGAAGTGATTATATTCGCTGAGTTTTATGGCGTCCTTCTCCGTAGTGACGATGTATTCGGCCGAAGATTGCAGGGCCGTCTTCCGGATGTCGTCAAGATCGTGCTCTTTATAGCGATAATGGTCCGGATAAGGGATGAAGGATTGAATGCGGGCATGGAGACCCAGGAGCGTCGTCTTGAAGGATTCGGGGACTCCGATCCCTGTAAATGCACAGACCTTTTTGCCTTCAAGGGCGACAGCCGGATAAGAAGCGCCGGACCCGGCCTGCACGATGTCACGGGGTTGATGATAACCGTTAAAGATGGGTCCGGGGAACGGTATGGGGTCTATTTTCCCTTCATTCTTTTCCGGAATGCCCATACGAATAACGGCATCCGCTCTCTTCAGGGCCTTTGCCGTTTCCCGGAGCGGGCCGCGCGGCAGGAGGTAGCCGTTGCCGAACGGTCTGTTGGTGTCGAGAAGGACGATATTCACGTCCCGGTGAAGGCTGCGGTGCTGAAATCCGTCGTCGAGGAGCAGAACATCGGCGGACAGGTCATTGACGGCGTAAGAGCCGGTCTCGAACCTGCTTGCTCCGGTCAACACCGGGATGCCCGGCAGAGCCCTGGCCATGAGAACCGGTTCGTCGCCGGCTTCGACAGGATTCATAAAAACGCGTTCCCCGTCGGAGACAATATTGACGGATTCCTCGGCCGATCCGCCATAGCCCCGGCTCAGTATGGCCGGTTTCATGCCCTGGTCCCTGAGCATGCCGGCGATCAGAATGACGGTGGGTGTTTTTCCCGTTCCGCCTACGGCAAGGTTGCCGACGCTGATGACGGGACA
Organism: Syntrophales bacterium; assembly: GCA_963668175.1. Taxonomy (GTDB): domain Bacteria; phylum Desulfobacterota; class Syntrophia; order Syntrophales; family PHBD01. The sequence continues at coordinate 4,112,031 of OY764159.1, read as the reverse complement.
GGGGAGCTTACGCTGTTCCGAAATACCCAGGTCAAAGAGCTTGTTTCTCAGAAAGACGGCGCCCGCAAAAAGACGGGAGAGACAGAGGGCAACCGGAGGCAGCGGGTGAAGGGGATGGAACGATTCCCGGTCATACCAGAGCTTGTGAATGATATGGGTCATCCGATTCATGGAATATACGTTACCGGCCGTTGTTGACAGGAGACGATCCAGGGCCTTCGGTCGCGTGCTTGTCCGTAAACTGCATGTTGTAAAGCCTGAAATATTCTCCCTTTTTCTCGATCAGGGCCTCGTGGTTTCCTTCTTCGACGATTTCTCCGTCGACAAGGACGATGATCCTGTCGGCGTTTCTTATCGTGGAGAGCCTGTGGGCGATCATGAGCGTCGTGCGGCCCTTCATGAGGTTCTCCAGGGCGTCCTGGACTTCCAGCTCCGCTTCCGTGTCTAGGGAGGATGTCGCTTCGTCCAGGATCAGGATCGGCGCATCCTTCAGGAGCGCCCTGGCGATGGATATGCGCTGCCGCTCCCCGCCCGACAATTTGGCGCCCTGCTCCCCTATCATGGTGTCGTAGCCTGACGGCAACCCCATGATGAATCCGTGAGCGTTGGCGGCCACGGCGGCCTTGACGATTTCATCCTCGCTCTTGGCGATGTCGCCGTATGCGATGTTGTTACGGACCGTATCGTTGAAGAGAATCGTCTGCTGGGTCACGATGCCTATCTGACTTCTCAGGGACCCGACCGTGACGGAACGAATGTCATGGCCGTCGATCGTGATGCTTCCTTCGGTTACATCGTAAAACCGGGGGATCAGATTGACGAGCGTCGTCTTGCCTCCGCCGCTCATGCCGACGAAGGCAACAACCTCCCCGGCCCTGATGTCCAGGTTGATGTTTTTCAGGACGGGAGTTTCCTCATATCGGAAATTGACATTGCGAATGGAAATGCCCGCCGATATCCGCGGCAGCGGCGTGGACGTTTCGCTGTCCTTGATGTCCGGTATGGTGTCGATGATGGCGAAGACCCTTTGCGCCCCGGCGATGCCCTGCTGAATGGTGTTATTCACGTTGGTCAGGCGCTTTACCGGTTCGTAAAGCAGGATGAGGGCCGTCAGAAAGGAGAAGAACCGTCCGGGGGTAAAACCGCCACTGATGACCTGGTAGCCGCCGTAAAAGATAATGACGCCGATGGCGCATCCGCCGAGGAATTCCATGAAGGGGCTCGAAATGGCGCCGATGGTGACCGATTTCAGCGTCAGCTTGAGCAGCTTTTCGTTCTCGTTTTCGAATCGCTTGTTTTCGTATTCCTCCATGCTGAAAGCTTTGACGATTCTTGTGCCCGATATGGTTTCCTGGAGAAGGGAGGTCAGGCTCCCCACCGTTACCTGCGTGCGTGTGGCGATGCTTCTCATCTTCCGTCCGAAGGTGGCGATGGGGTAGATGATCAGGGGGAAGACGACCAGTGCGATCAGGGCCAACTTCCACGATTGGTAGAAGATGACAAAAATGAGGCCGACCAGGGTAAAGGAATCCTTCATGAGGCTGGTTACGGCTTCGGAAACGGCCCCCTGGACGGACCCGACATCGTTGGTGATCCGGGACATCAGGACGCCGGTGGGATTCTTGGTGAAAAACGTGAGGGATTGTTCCTGTATCTTCCGATAGAGTCGATTGCGCAGGTCGGCGATGATGCGGAGTCCTATGTAATTCATCAGGATCGTGTGACCGTAGCTGAAAACGCCTTTGAACGCGTACAATGCAAAAATCGCCAGGGACAGCCATTTCAGCAGATCGTAATCCTTGTTGACAAAAATGCCGTCCAGGACCGGTTTTACCAGGTAGGCCTGCGTGGCCGTCAGGCCGCCGACACCCATCATGCACAGCATGGCAATGATGAATTTCGGGGTATGAGGTTTGGCCAAAAGCAGCAATCGCTTAAACATGTCCATGGTCTATTTCCATCCTGGTTGATTATAATCCGTATTCAATGGCGGCAGCACGACGAATCGTACGTTCCGTGCAACGATGAAACACAGTGCCGGAATTATCCGCCGACCATTCCCAAAGCGAGTTTGGCCGCCCTGTCCGCGGCGCCTCTTTCACCCAGCATGGTCTTGATCCGAGAATATTCGGTCTTCATAGCGTCCGTCCGCCCTCGGTTGGTCAGCATATCGAGGATCTCGGCCGCGATTTTTTCCCCGGTGGCTTCTTTCTGAAGCAACTCGGGCACGACCGTTCTCCCTGCCAGAATGTTGACAAGGCCCAAGTGTTCGATCCTGACCGCCACCTTCGCCAGGTAATAGGTCAGGGCCGAGACGCGATAGATGATGACCATCGGTACGTCCAGCAAGGCCGTTTCCAGCGTGGCCGTTCCCGAAGCCACGATGGCGATGTTCGAAACGGCCAGGGCGTCATACGTATCGTTCCGGACGATATGGACGGTAATCGGATTCGCATCCATCATCGGTGCAATGGATTCCGGAGAGATCGAATCCGCCAGCGGCAGAACGAATTGCACCCCGGGGCTGTTTTCCCTGATAAGAACGGCCGCCTTCAGCATCTCCGGCAAAAGCCTGTCAACCTCCGACCGTCTGCTGCCGGGCAGTAGGGCTATGGTTGTCTTATCCTTCGCGAGGCCGAATTTGTCGAGGGCCTCCTCGCGTTGGTACTTTGTCTTGACGATATCCAGAAGCGGGTGGCCGACGAACGAGGCACTCACGCCTGCATTTTTGTACATGGGCTCTTCAAAAGGGAAGATGACAGCCATTCTATCGACGTACCGCCTGATCGTTGCGATCCGCCTTTTCCCCCACGCCCAGACCTTCGGACTGATATAATAGAGAATAACCGTCCCCATTTTCTTTGCCGATTTGGCCAGACGAAGGTTGAAACCCGGGTAATCGATCAGAATCAGAAGATCCGGCTTCCGTTCCCCGATGGCGGACTCTAGCCGGTTCATGGTTTGCAGAATCAGCTTGAGATGCAGAAGGACGTCGGTCACCCCGACCACGGCTATCTGCGAGGCATCGGCGATGATTTCCACGCCGCTTTCGCGCATCCGATGTCCGCCCATGCCGAAAAAGCGTGTCCCGGGATTTAACCGATGGATGGCCTGGACAAGAGAGGCTCCGTGGATGTCCCCGGAATCCTCTCCGGCAACGATCATGATATGTTTCGACCTGCCGGTGGAACCGGATGCTTCTGCCTGATTTTCATGGGGCGCTTCAATCGGCATGATCGCGTGGGGGCTTCGTGTGCCGCCTCTCCCTGTCCGGTTTCAAAAAAGATGTTCCTCTATCTTAAAATTCCCCGGGTGGATTGCTCGATGAATTCGATGAAGATCTTGATTTCGGGCCGGTCGCCGGATTCCTCCCGTATTTTTTGAATCGCGTCCTTAAGAAGCAGCGACGATCGGTAGAGGGTCTTGTAGGCCTTCTTTAAGGCGACGATCGCGTCTTCCTTAAAACCCCTTCTTTGCATGCCGACGAGATTCAAGCCATAAGGCTTGGCACGGATTCCCGACACCATGACGTACGGCGGCACGTCCTTGGCAACGGCCGAGCAGCCGCCGATGAAACAGTGGGTGCCGATCCTGGTGAATTGATGAACGCCCGTCAGGCCGCTGATGATGGCAAAATCGTCCACGTGGATATGGCCCGCCAGGTTGGAGGAATTGCCCATGATCACGTAATTGCCCAATTTGCAGTTATGGGCGATATGGCTGTAGGCCATGATCAGATTGTGGTCGCCCATGATCGTCACGCCGATGTCCGCCGATGTGGCACGATTGATCGTGACATATTCGCGAATGACGTTGAAGTTGCCTATAACGACCCGAGTCTCCTCGCCCTTGTATTTGAGATCCTGTGGCAGTCCGCCCAGGGAGGCAAACTGAAAAACACGGCATCCCTCGCCGATGTCCGTATGGCTCTCGATGACGACGTGGGGGCCTATGATGGAATTCTTGCCGATGGTGACACTGGGGCCGATGATCGTGTAGGGCCCTATCTGGACGCCTTCGCCCAGTTTGGCATCGGGGGAGATAATGGCTGTGGGATGAATGTTCATGATGAATCCTTTTCGTGGAATTTCTTCTTCAATCTCTCATATCAAAAGCGAACGATATCGGCTATCGCACGGCAAACCTTATTCGGCCGCTAATCCTTTTTTTCCAGCAAATCTACCCGTTTCATCAGGTCGGCTATGGTGCTGTTCATATCGGGAATCTTGGGGATGGAAGCTTCGATACGCAGCCACTCCCTGTGGGAGCGGTGCGGCGCACCCGCCACGATCGACTGGGGAGGAACGTCCTTGTGTATGCCGGCTCTCGCCGCCGCCATGACGTGGTCTCCTATCCGGATATGGCCAACGATTCCTGCCTGGCCGCCGATGATGACGCCCTTACCCAGCTTTGCGCTTCCCGATATGCCTACCTGGGCAACGATGACCGAGTGCTCGCCGATGACGACATTGTGGGCGATTTGTACCAGGTTGTCAATCTTGACGCCTTTCTGTATCCATGTCCTGCCCATGGTTCCGCGGTCTATCGTCGTGTTGGCGCCGATCTCCACGTCGTCGTCGATCTGTACGATGCCGACCTGCGGGATTTTCATGTTCGCGCCGCCGGGGGCTGCGAAACCGAAACCATCGCTGCCGACAACGACTCCGGCATGGAGAATGACGCGTTTGCCGATCAGACAGCGCCGGTAGACCGTAACGTTGGGGTGGAGTATCGAACCCTCGTCGATGACGGCATCCCGGCCAACGAAGACACCCGGATAAAGAACGACGCCTTTTTCGACTTTGGCGCCGCGACAAACCGTTGCACCTGGATATACGACAGCTTCACGAGATACGGAGGCCCCATCCTCGATGTAGGCCGAGGTGCTGATACCCGGTTGTTCCTCCTGGTCTGGATAAAAGAGGGCCAGAACTCTTCCGAAGGCCACATAGGGGTCGGGGACAACGATGAAGTTCTTTCCTTGACCTTCCATGTCGGGATGGACGATTACCGCCGAGGCACCCGTTGCCGCAAGCTTCTTGAGATACTTGCGGTTGGCAACGAATGTCAGGTCGCCTTTTCCGGCTTCATCAACGCCTTGGACGTTGCGGATGACGACTGATCCATCCCCGACGACCCGGCCGTTCAGGTATTCTGCAATTTCTGCTACGGTCTTTTCCAAATCTGTTACGCCCTGTATTCTGCGGATGGCTTGCCGGAGGCTGCGCCGCCGTTATTTGCGCCTGTTGGCTTTGTTAAATTCATCGATCACCCGTTTGGTGATATCGTTTTCCTTTGCAAAATAAGGGATCTGCATAGCGATGGGGTCGATGATCATCGTATATTTCTCTTTCTCGCCGATAGCACGGATGATTTTAAATACATCAGGCAATACATTGTTGATGAATTCCTGTTCCTTCTTCGTGATCTCTTCTTCAAAATCACGGGCCATCAACTGTGCGTCCCGCACTTTTTTCTGGAGCACCGATTCTTTCTCCTTCAGGACGTCCGGTCTCATGACGGAGCGTTGCTTGTCTATTTCATCCTTGAGTTTCGTCAGCTCTGTTTCCTTATCCTTGAGAACAGCCCTGTCTTTGTCGAAGGACTTCTTCAGCGTTTCGTACGTCTTCTTCCCGGCATCGGAAGTCATGATGATCTCGCGCATATTGACAAAACCGATCTTACCTTCCGCGGCCATGACGGCGGAAGTCATAAAAACCATTGACAGGACAACGGCAAAGCCCAGGATGTAAAGGCTGGCTTTTTTCATGAATATTCTCCTCCCTTTTGTGTTGTTGAATAAATGTTCTCTTCTTTTATATCCCCGCTCAGGGATGTCATATGTTATATATAGCTTTCTTATCAAGGAGTGAATAAACCCCGTCTGATATGACATGCTACATCATCATGCCCATGGTGAATTCCCAGCGGAAGGGGTCGTCGCCTTCCCTCCGATCCAGAACATAGCCCCATTCCAGTCTCAATGGACCTATCGGCGAATACCAACGGACGCCGACACCGGTGGTTCGCCTCATATCGTTAAAATGATAACCGCTTTCCCAAGAGTTTCCTGTGTCGAAAAAGACAACCCCTCTTAGTCCCGCGCTCTTCATAACGGGGAAGATATATTCCGCCGTGTAGCTCATCATCGTAAGGCCGCCGATGAACTCGCCGGTGGCCGGGTCTGTGGGGCCGACATTCCTCAAACCTCTCAGGCTGTTGATTCCGCCGAGATAATAACGTTCATAAACAGGAATGGGCTTATCGTTGTTGGCGGTTATATAACCCCACCTTCCCCCCACGCTGAATACGGTATCCCAAGGAAGGGGGAAAAACCAGAAAGAGGTGGCGCCGTAGCGGGTGAATTGGGAATCCCCCTGCAGAAACCCACCGGCATACGTTACGGCTATGCTGTTTCTCGATCCCTGGGAAGGAAACATAGTATCGTTCGTTGAATCCCGGTTGAGGGCCGCTGTTATGCTGCTCGTTACCGTTGTGCCTTCCTGGGATTTCGTGTAATCCGATGCGGTAGTCAGGATGTCTTTGACCGTATCGTTCGATAAGCGGTATCCAATCGAGCCGTATATCTTTTCCCACAAGGGGTAACCGAACGTCATTCCAAAGCCGATGGCCTCAAGCGTGTAAGTGTCGTATTGCCGTTCGATGTTCCATAAATCGGCTTTCATCCACAAGGGCAAGTCGAACAACCAGGGTTCCGTGAACGATACCTCGTATAGTCTTCGATATCCGGATAGAGTTGCCCTCAAACTCAAGGTCTGGGCTCTGCCGAAGAGATTCTGCTGCTCCACCTTCGCGGTTATGGAGGCATTGTCCGAAGCGCTGTAACCTACGCCGATACTGAACATGCCCGTCTGTTTTTCTTTGACCTGGACGTTGACGTCCGTCAAGGCGTCATTGGGTCCCTTTTCGGCCTGAAAATTAATCTCTTCAAAATACCGGGTTCTTTCCAGAGATTGATAACTTCTCTTCAGCCCCGTGTTGTTATAGAGATCCCCTTCCACGACGGAGAGCATCCGGCGGATGACCTTGTCTCTCGTCTTGTAGTTGCCTGTTATGGTGATCCTGTTGAAATAGACAAGGCTCCCCTTGGTAATATGATAAGTAATGTCGACAGCAGTCTCTTTTTCCAGAACGTTTGTACGGGGCGTGATATCGGCGTTGGCGTAACCCTCATCGTTGGTGATCCGGGTCAATTCTTCAATGTCTCTCATGATCGCCGATCGGTCGTAATAATCCTTTTGCTTGATGGTGAGTTTGGCAAGAAGGTCGGCCTTCGGCGTCTTTAATTCATCGCCCGTGATATCCACTTTGCCGACTTTGAACTGCTTACCCTCGCTGATGGGTATTTTGATGTAGATGCCCTTCTGGTCGTGGGTTATCTCCGGTTCCCCGATCTGGGCGTTGATGTACCCGTTGTTCAGATAGAATGTGCTCAGTTTTCCCATGTCCTGGCGGAGTTCGTCCTTCTTCAGCAGCCCGGCGTCCGTGATGAATGAGAAGATATACCATTCGGATGTCTTCATCATGTTTTTGAGGTCTTTATCCCTGAATGCCTTGTTGCCTTCAAACGATATCCTCCGGACATATAACCGGTCGTTTTCGACAATATTTACAACCACGACGGGATCTTTGGTCCCTTCTTTCTCGATGGCGGTTGAAATTTCCGCATTATAATATCCCTTGCCTTCGTAAAGACCTTTAATTTTTTCGACATCGGCCTTAAGTTTCAGGGGATTCAAGATTTGATGAGGTTTGACCGTCATGGCCGATTTGATTTCGTCCGTATCGAGTTTCTTGTTTCCGCGAATCGCAACGTCGGCAATAAGGGCCTTTTCGTTGACCGTAAAGACGATGGCCTGTCCCTCTGGCGTATCCGCCACGTCCGCCCGGACATCGTCAAAATAACCCATCTGATAAATGGTCTTGACGTCGTTCGACAAATCGGCATTGGAAAAGATGCCGCCCTTCGCGCTTTTAATGACCTGTGAAATAGCGGTATTCTCAATCTTTTTGTTGCCCTTGAATTCAATGCTGGCAATCCTTTTTTCCACTCCGGTTTTCAGAAGCAGATCGCTTTTGATGCGGGGGGCTATGGTTGCCGCGATGCTTTCCATGCCTCTTCCCTGAACGAAATAGCCCGGCAGTGCCTTTTTCTGCTCGACATCATAGACGATGACGTCCACACTGATCTGATCGCCGAATTGAGAAACGCTCCCCATAACGACATACTGGGCTTTCGCTTCGTCTGCAATCCTGACGGCCAGTTTTTCATCGACCGGTCGTCCGCCGACTACCCGGGAGACGAGCCCCTGATCGACAAGCTGAATGGTCTTATGCGTTGTCATCTCTGCCGCCAGGGCTTTTAAAAGGGCTTCCTGGAGATTTTCCCTGTTGTCTTTACTATGTACCGTAAACGGCGCTATGGCGATTTTTTTGACGTCTTCGGCGATGGCCCAGCCGGTGTGAAGGATCAAGAGGTATAAAAACGAGAAGACGGCCGTCAGCAGCCGTCTGTTCATGTAGCGTGGGAAAGAAAGGTTTCCCGACGGCTGCCATGTTGCATCCATATTCGGCAGGCATGTATGCGTGCAGGGTGTCGTTCTCATTGACCGCTTATTCATGGAGGTCGATCTTGCCATCTTTTAAGCCCATGCTCCTGGACATTCGTTCCGCGAGTGATTGATTGTGCGTGGCCACAATGAGCGTAATCCGTCTCTTCTTGTTCATGGAAATGAGAACGTCTTCTACCTTTTTTCCTGTTTCCGTGTCAAGGTTTCCTGTCGGTTCATCGGCGAGAATGACTTCCGGCTCCATGATCAGGGCTCGGGCCACGGCCACCCGCTGTTGTTCACCTCCGGACAGTTCGCCGGGCTTGTGAGTGGTTCGATCTGCGAGGCCGACTTCTTCCAGAAGCGATACCGACCGTCTGACAGCTTCTTTTTTGGACGATCCGCTGATGAGAAGAGGCATCATGACATTCTCGAGACTGCTGAATTCAGGCAGCAGATTGTTGAATTGAAACACGAAACCGATCTTCTTATTTCTGAATGCCGCAAGTCTCGCTTCGTCCCAGTCGAAAACGTTGACGCCGTCAAAGGAGATGGTGCCGGACGTTGGATGGTCGAGCGTACCGACAATGTGAAGCAACGTACTCTTACCGGCTCCGGAAACCCCCAGGACCGCAAGAGAATCTCCTCGTTCAATGTCAAAGTTGAGTCCTTTCAAGACATGAATTTCATTATGATCTTTGATAAAGATTTTGTGCAGATCTCTTATGGCAATCATCGCTCATTCGTATCCGTACAGCAAGTTAAGGAAAGCAAACGGTTTTCAACATGCTCCAAGACCAAGGCTGCATGCCTGCATGGTGTTGTCGTAATCAGGATATTCACAATGATGACCTCTGCTCCATTGGCGGTAAGGACCGTTACTCGTACCTTAGCGCTTCTGCAGGATCCAGTTTTGCGGCGCGCCAGGACGGATAGATGGTGGACAGGAAACTGATCAGGATCGTTCCCGCGACGATGATCAGAACATCTGTGGGATTGACGCGTGACGGCAATTCGCTCAGATAATAGACATCCCCTGGCAGTATCTTAAAATGGAAGATCTTTTCTATGACTTTTGATATCCAGTTCAGGTTTATAGCGACGGCAAGACCGCCGATACAACCCAGGATCGTTCCTGTGATGCTGATGATAAGACCCTGAAGAACAAATATCTTCATGACGCTTTTCGACGTAGCCCCCATGGATTTCAATACGGCGATGTCCTTATTCTTTTCCATGACGACCATGATCAGCGCCGTAACGATGTTGAACGTCGCCACCAGAACGATCAGGCTTAAAATGATGAACATGACCCTTTTCTCCAGTTTCAGGGCGGAGAAAAGATTCTTGTTCATTTCCATCCAGTGGCGGGCCCAGAAGGGGAACCCCAGTTTCTTTTCAATATTCTTGGCGATGGTGTCGGCTTTGTAAATATCGTCCACTTTGATTTCGATGCCGGTCACCGTATTGCCCATGTTGAGGAAATCCTGGCAATCCCTGAGGGAAATGTAGGCCAAGGTCGAATCGTATTCATAGAATCCCGAGTCGAAGATGCCGACGATAAGGAAGTTCTTGAGCCGTGGGACCATGCCCATCGGTGTGGATATTCCCATCGGGGAAATGACGCTGACGGTGTCCAGAAAGAACAGCCCCAGATTCTTGGCCAGTTCCTTGCCGATCAGAATACCGGGAAGCCCCGCCTTGCTGCCGTCCAGACTCAGCGTTGAACGTTTGTTGGCGGAAAGATAGTCAAGACCCCCTTCTCTCATTCTGCCCAGGCTGATCACTTTGAATGCATCGTCCTCGGACAATCCGCGAAGAACGATACCGCTGACGCGGTCGCCATGCTTCAATATCGTCTGACCGTAGATGAACGGCGTCGAAGCAACCACGCCTTTTATGCCGGCTATTTTCTGCATCACTTCCGGGTAGTTCTTCATCGGACCGGTGTACTCCATCAGAACGACATGGGAATTGACTCCCAGGATTTTGTTGCGCAAGTCCGTTTCAAACCCGTTCATGACGGCCAGGACGATAATCAGGGCGGCAACGCCCAGAAATATCCCGGCGACGGAGATGAAGGTGATGACGGAAACGAAGACCTGTTTCCTCTTGGCCCGCAAGTATCGCAGACTGATGAAAAATTCGTAGGAAGACATAGCGTGCTGTGGCAGCAGGGTGAAGGCAATCCGATCCGAATATAACGGCTTAATTCACGTTCATCGCCCTGTCCGCTCCACGTTCACTCCTTCGTTCTCATGTGGGGGAATAGAATGACGTCCCGGATTGACGCCGAATCGGTAAAGAGCATGACCAGCCTGTCAATGCCGATTCCTTCTCCGCCTGTCGGAGGCATGCCGTATTCGAGAACCTGGATATAGTCCTCGTCCATTTCATGAGCTTCGTCATCGCCGGCTTCGCGTTCCTGCAATTGCATGAGAAATCTTCCCCGCTGGTCCTCGGGATCGTTGAGTTCCGAGAAGGCGTTGGCGATTTCCCTGCCGCATATGTAAAGCTCAAAACGGTCGGTAAGGGCAGGGTCGCTCGCATTGCGTCTCGAAAGGGGAGAAACATCGACGGGATAAAGCGTTATGAAGGTCGGTTGTATGAGCTTGGGCTCGACCACTTCGTCGAAGATGGCCATGCAGACCTTGCCCAACGGGTCCGAATCCTTGACGTCGAGCCCCAGTTCTCTTGCGCAGGCCAATGCCTGATCCTTGCTCCGGAGCGCTTCGGGATCGATATTGCCCAACTCGACGATGGCATCGTGAACGGAAATCCTGCGCCACGGCGGCGTTAAATCCACGGATGTACCCTGGTAGGTAAACTGTAACAATCCGAATATATCATCGGCAAGAAAGACGAAGAGATCTTCCGTCATGGTCATGAGTTCTTTGTAGGTTGTATAGGCCTGATAGAACTCCATCATGGTGAATTCCGGATTATGGAAAGACGAAATGCCTTCATTTCTGAAATTGCGGTTGATTTCATAGACCCGGTCCATGCCGCCGGTTATCAGCCTTTTCAGATACAATTCAGGGGCGATCCGAAGGTAAAAATCCATTCCCAGGGCATTGTGGAAGGTCTTGAACGGCCGAGCCACGGCCCCCCCTGCCTTCGGCTGCATCATAGGCGTTTCGACCTCCAGAAAATCACGGGAATCCATGAACTGACGGATAAGGTGAATGATGCGGCTGCGCTTGTAAAAGACATCTTTCACCTTGGGGTTGACGATCAGATCGAGGTGGCGCTGCCGGTATCTCGTTTCAACATCGGTCAGTCCGTGCCATTTTTCCGGAAGAGGTCTTACGGATTTGGACAAAAGGCGAAATTCCGCCGTTTCGATCGTCAGTTCACCCGTCCTCGTCTTCATCATCCTTCCTGCGAGATATACGATGTCTCCGACGTCGCAGCGCTTAAAGAGATTGAATACATCTTCTCCGAGGATATTCTTGCTGATCAATCCCTGCAGCCGGCCTTTTCTGTCCTGAACGCTGATGAAAGCGCCCTTGCCGAAATCCCGCACGGCCATAAGCCTGCCCGCTATGGAGAAACGCTCCGTTAAACCGGCCAATGCCTCATTGTCCATATCCTGGCATTTGGACAGGATAGATGCCGTCGTGTCCTTCACCTCAACGTCGTTGACGTATAAATCAATACCCTGTTCCTTCAGGGATGCCATCTTCTCTTTTCTTTTTTTCAGGAGTTCGCTTTCTTCCATATTGACCGTCCATTCGCTTCTTTGCCGGGCAGAATGCCCCTTGTTAAAGTGCGCTTGACTATATCGTTTTCCGGGATTAGTCAAGGACGAATTGTTATGACATAATACCGCCTTAACAATTCTTTAGCAGGCCTGTCCTATAATACAGCCCGGGAGAACCGATTAGCCGGGTTGAGGCGATGGGGGCTGCCGGTGAGGTTACGTCTCTTCCCCTGACGTCTCTATGCTCTGTGGTGGAGAGTACTTATAAGGATGGCTCAGGATATCTCGCAGCTTTGACAAGGCAAACCGGCGGGGAAAATCCCTGTGAGAAAGGTAAGCCATGGTATCGTTCTTGAATGTTTCGACCAAGTCACTGAAAACGGAATCTTTATCCTGGGTCCGGACGAAGGTCCTCTCTTTGCGGTAGGTATAAGTGAGTTGAGGACCGAAGACCTTTCGGGTGGCCTCGTAATGTTCTCGACCGCTGAAGAACGATTCGTCAAGAGTGACGACTATTTGGGCAACGAATACCACCTGCGTCGTATCTGCGGCGATCGGCCTTGATCGGTCTATGATCTCGAGGATCAAACCGTTGGGCAGCGTAATGGTTTCAATCAGTTTCGTCATAACGGCATATCCTGTAGGGATGAAGTGATTTGCTGTCGTTTACCGGTCTGTTTCCTTAACATCTTTAATCTTGACCTGCAATATCATAACGCATATATAGCCGTGGCGATTGATAGCACTTCATGAAAGGCGGGTTTTTGCCCGATGCCGGAAGAAGGATTCGTCCATCTTTGTCAGCCATGCGAAGGCATGTCCTGCGGGGCGTGTTGCGGTCTCTATAATTATGCCGACAGTTCCCGGGATTCCCTCGTCCGCCGGTTACGAAGCAGGACGGATATCTTTCGAAAAAGTGTTAGAAAACCCGAAGACTTACCTGGTTTTGCCGAAAGAATCATGGCCTCAGAAGACCAAACCAAACGCTACGAGGTCATATACTGCTGCGAATACCTGGGATTTCTGGACAGCGGCGAAAAAAAGGTCGGCTGCCTTCTTCATCCCCTTCAGAACGAAGGGCTCGATATGAGGACGGTTTCCTTCTACGGGAAGGAACTCTGCGAAGGACACTTTTGTCCCAGCTATCACTATATCGCCCGCGAAGAGAAGCGGGCGCTCATCAATATTCTTGACGACTGGTACCTCTATGGCCTTTGCGTCACGGACATCGATCTGGTCAAGGACTATTTCCGCCTGATCAGCGAGAGGGTCTGCGAAATGCCCTCTTCGGACATGTTTGCCAAAAGCCGTGTCAGGGAAGCGGCCCGCCGTTTCTTTTCACTCAAGACATCCTGGCCCTATCGGTCGTCCGATACCCAGAGGTTCGGCAAATACTACTTCGACGGCTCCCAGTACATGATCAACCACATCGATTACGAATCATTAGGACTCGAACGCTCCCGGTTCGATCGAATATTCCTCTGCCTTTGCTCGGAATTCGGGCGCAAGGATGACATTCTCCATGCGGAAGCCATCATCCAGGGCTGTATCGACGAATTCGCCGAAATCTATCCCGAAACTTAAGCATGCGAATAATCTTGCCGATTGGTGATTTGGGTCACGGTCAAGCCCTTCTTTCTCTGCGAAAGTAGCCGGTGCCGAGCAATATAAGAAGGTATGCCTTTATTTTTATTGACATATGGTCATGACTTGGCTATGGTGCCCGCAGGGTGGGGAGGATAAGCCATGAAAAAAGAAGTTCTTTTTGCAAAAGAGGCCATCGATCGGCGGGTCCGTGAACTGGCGGAAAAGATTTCACGGGATTATGAAGGCAGGGAGTTGATCATGATCGGTGTGCTCAAGGGGGCCTTTATCTTCATGTCGGACCTCATTCGCAATATCAGCATCCCCTGTACAGTCGATTTCGCACGCCTGGCCAGTTATGGGGCGGGTACGGCCAGCAGCGGGAAAGTCATCGTCGCAAAAGACATCGAGACTTCCATCCGGGGGAAAGATATTCTGATTGTCGAGGATATCGTCGATACGGGACTGACGCTCAAGTTTTTTGTCGATTGGCTCATGGAGCGCAATCCGCGGTCCCTGAAGGTATGCGCCTTTCTGGATAAGCGCTTGAAAAGAAAAGTGACATTCGAGGCCGATTATGTAGGATTTACCATCGACGACGGTTTTGTCGTCGGTTACGGCCTTGATTTTAATGAACAATACAGGTTTCTTCCGGACGTTTACGTCGTCCAGGATTGAGCAGAGCACGGCATATGAATATTGAATGTAATCAATGCAAGACCCTGTTCCGGTTTGACGATGCCATGGTGAAAGATGCAGGTTTCTGGCTCAGATGCAGCCGCTGCCAAAATGTATTCTTTTACGGGAAGTCCGATGCGGCCGGACCGATTGCTGATGACGTGCGAAGCGAGGCAGGTCAAGATAAATTGGTTGATTCGCCGAGCGTATCGATTGCGGACGAAATCGAGAAAGACATCATGCCGGTTGAGGCGGAAGAGATACAGAAGAACAGGTTGCATCATTCCGATGAGGAAGACGATGACGATGAAGATGATGAGAAAGAGAACGAGATCCACCTGAGGAAGGAAAGCCGTTTCTCCTGGAAACTCATCGTACCGATACTGCTCATCAATCTCCTTATCGGCGGCGGTTTGTATCTCTTCTTCTTTCCGGAAATAGGTGAGCAGGCCTGGAGCGGCATCAGGTCGACGGCGCTGGTTCAATACATCTTCGGCGCGGAGAAGCAGCCGGGGGATGTCAATCTGGGGCTCATCAAGATCAAGGAAGTTACGAACCGTTACGTGAATTCCTATTTCTCTGAAGGCGTTCCGCTCCTGGTTGTGGAGGGGAAGGTCGTCAATAAGTCCCAGGAGATTTTGACACGGATCCGAATCCAGGGAAAGGTTTACGACGGCACGAACCGGATCCTGCAGATGAGGATGAGTTATTGCGGCAACTCTTTGAGCGATGGGGAGTTGATGAATTTGCAGGAGAGCGAGATTCAGAAGCGTCTGTCGACGCCTCAGGATGCCAACGTTACGAAAGACAGACTGCTGCCCAACCGGGAGATTCCCTTCATGCTGGTCTTCGCGATCGACAAGGCCGGTGTGGACAAGAGGGCGCCTGTTGTAACCGGAGTCGTTCCCCTGGCGGCTGAACGTCTTTTAAATTAACAGCGGGCGATAAAAAGCTACCGCTTTTCAAGATACGAACGAATAAGCTTCTCCGGCACGGCGCCTTCACGAAGCAGGACAGGGGCATCTGCCGTAACGTCCAGAAAAGTGGACCCCCTGCCTCCAAGGGTGGCGCCTCCATCCAAAACCGCATCGATCCGACCTTTCAACTGTTCCAGAACCTGTGCAGCATCGAGGCACTCCGGCCCTCCCGACAGGTTGGCGCTGGTGGCCGTGATCGCTCCTCCGAAGGCGGTAGCCAGGGCTTGTGCCAGGGGGTGGCTCGATACCCGGATGCCGACCTTGCCCGACCCTGCCGTCAGCCGCGGCGAAACCCTTTCAGACGCCTTCATAACCAGGGTCAACGGTCCTGGCCAGAACTGACCGGCGAGCATGAGACCGGCGGGCGTGATTTCGTCTATCAAGCCTTTCAGCGGTTTTTCATCGCCGATAATCAGGGCAATGGGATTCCTGAATTCCCTGCCCTTGATCCGGAATATCTTTTCGATGGCCTGTTCGTTTCCAGCATCAACCCCCAGCCCATAAAAAGTTTCGGTCGGGTAGGCGATGACACCCCCCTCCCGCAGAATGCATACGGCGTCGCGCAGTATGGTCTCCTGCGGATGATCCGGGCCGATTTTGAGTATGCGGGTCATGTCAGGCGGGCCTGCTTCTTTTCGACATCTTGGGCCAGCTTCCTGATATAAGCCTGCAATTTTTTCCGGAGCGACTGGTCCTCCAGGGCCAGAATGCGCACAGCGAGCAGGGCGGCGTTTTTTGCACCGGCCTTGCCGATAGCCATGGCGGCCACGGGGATACCCCCGGGCATCTGCACGGTTGCGAGCAGGGCGTCCATGCCGTTTAAGGATGTGGCGTCGATGGGAACGCCGATCACCGGAAGCGGCGTCTGGGAGGCAATAACGCCGGCCAAATGGGCCGCTGCGCCTGCCCCGGCAATGATAAGCTTGATGCCCCGTTTGGCAGCGCCTTTGGCGTAAGCAGCCGTCCTTTCCGGCGCCCGGTGGGCCGATGTCAAATAGAGCTCGTAGGGAATATCGAAAAACTTCAGGATATTGGCCGCTTCCTCCATGACGGGGAGGTCGGAATCGCTTCCCATGACGATGCTCACCAGGATGCCTTCCTTTTCTTTCATACGGTCCTCTCGAACGATAGGGTTGTCAGAATATTTCGTGGGATACAGCCTTCTGTTCCGTGACTTGCGGCAAACATCCCGTTATTAATGCCTGAAATGGCGGACGCCGGTGAATATCATGGCCATGCCGTGCTCGTCCGCCGCCTGGATGGCTTCCTCGTCCCTCACAGAGCCCCCGGGCTGAATGATGGCCGTGATGCCCGCCTCGGCGGCCATATCCACGCCGTCCCGGAAGGGGAAGAAGGCATCCGATGCGAGAACGCACCCCTTCGTCGGGAGATTGGCTTTCATTTTGGCGATTTTCACGGAATCGACACGGCTCATCTGGCCGGCGCCGACGCCTACCAACTGGTCTTTCGTCGCGTAGACGATGGCGTTCGATTTTACGTATTTAACGACCCGCCAGGCAAAATCGAGGGCCTGGTACTCTTCTTCCGTAGGCTTTCTCTTGGTGACCACCTTGGCCTCGCGGATATCGGACTGTTTCCGGTCGCGGTCTTGAACCAGCAAACCCCCGACCACCTTGCGGAAGTCGTATCCGGCGGCCTGCCGGTCGAGGGCCGAAGGGATTTCCAGCACCCGGACGTTCTTCCTGGCGCCGAGGATGGCCTTGGCTTCTTCGTCGAAGGCGGGGGCGATGATCACTTCCAGAAATGTCTTGGCCAGTTCGACGGCGCTCTCCTTGTCCACAGGACGATTCAGGGCGACGATGCCTCCGAATGCCGAGACGGGGTCCGTCTCCATGGCCTTCCGGTAAGCTTCGCCGATGCTGACATCCGATGTCGCGGCGCCGCAGGGGTTGGCATGTTTCATCACGACGGCGGCGGGTTTGTCGAAGTCGCTCACGGCCTGCCAGGCGGCGTCCGAATCCATGATGTTGTTGTAGGACAGCTCTTTTCCCTGTATCTGTCTGGCATTGGCTACGGCCGAAAGGGATTGGTCGCTCTCCCTGTAGAATGCGGCCATCTGATGGGGATTCTCCCCGTAACGAAGGCTCTGGGCCATTTTGAACTGGACCGTGAACGTATCCGGAAAGTCCTTGTGACCGCCTTCCGGTTCGATCTTGCCCAGGTAATTGGATATGGCGGCGTCATAGCGCGCCGTGAGCTGGAAGGTCTTGACGGCCAGCCGGTAGTTTGTGGCTCCGGAAATCTTCCCTCCCGTCTTCTTCATCTCTTCGATGATTGCCGGGTAGTCGCCCGGATCCGTCACGACCGTCACAAAACGGTAGTTCTTCGCTGCGGCCCTGAGCATCGTCGGCCCGCCGATATCGATATTTTCGATGGCATGATCGAGCGTGCAGCCTTCCTTGGCGACGGTCTGTTCGAACTGGTAGAGGTTGATAACGACCATGTCGATTCTCTCGATGCCGTGTTCCTTCATCGCTTTCACATGGGCGTCATTGTCCCTCAAGGCCAGAAGACCGCCGTGGATTTTGGGATGGAGGGTCTTAAGGCGCCCGTCCATCATTTCCGGAAATCCGGTGTATTCGGAAACATCCTTCACGGCGATACCGCTGTCCCTCAATTGTGCAGCCGTTCCTCCCGTCGAGAGGATTTCGACGCCGAATGCGGATAGCTCCTTGGCAAACGCGACGATGCCCTGCTTGTCGGTTACGCTGATCAAAACACGTTTGACTTCGTTCAATGACATTTCTTTCTCCTTTAAGAAGTTGTCCTTCGTTTCAATTTCAATTCCGATCCGCGACGCATCATGGCATTCGCCCGACTGTCCCGGGAAAATATTCAGCATCGTCTTCCGGGCAGAAAGCCTGGCCGGAAGTCGAGGATCTTATTTTACGAATCGTTTTACATCGGTCAAGATGGTTTACTGCGGAGGTCTTTCATGTGATGTACACGCTTTTCAATCAACGCTGCCGTTCCGATGTCAGGCCGGTGCGCGACCGGGCCTTTGATGGCGTATACGGCCTTTTCGGCGATTTGTTCCGCCTCGGCCAGGCTGTCCGCGATACCCACGACGCCGATGGCCCGGGATGTGGACATATAGAGACCGTCTTCCCGCTTGTCCACGGATGAGTAGTAAAGCCGCGCCTGCCCCGTATCGCCCACTTCGATCTGCGACGATGTAGAGGCCGCATCGGGATGGTCCTTGGGAAGGCCGTACCCCTTCGGGACAACGTATTTGCATACCGTGGCCTTTTTGTGGAAGGTCAGCGGCAGTCGGTCCAGCGTCCCGTCGACGATGGCCCGGCAGATATCGACAAAATCCGTCGCCAGCAGGGGCAGGATATTCATGGCTTCGGGGTCACCCATGCGCGCATTGTATTCGAGGAGCTTCACGCCGGTCCTGGTGATCATAAAGCCGCCGTACATGACTCCTTTATAGTATTCGCCAGTCTCCTTATAGATAGCCTCGGCTACCTGCCGGGTGATGGCAAGGCCGTCACGGACATCCTGGGGCCCAAGGAAGGGCAGACTGTGATCTTCGCAGGAATAGGAACCCATGCCGCCGGTATTCGGGCCTTTGTCGTCCACGAATCTGCGCTTGTGGTCCTGGACGGGAGGCGTGGCCACCACGGTCTTGCCGTCCGTCAGGCACTGGAGGGAGAACTCCTCCCCTTCCAGCTTTTCTTCCACGGTGATGCTGGGATGCTCTTTCAAAAACTGCCGGCAGATGTCGAGGGCCTGGCCGGGCGTTTCGAAGTGGTCCCCTTGCACCATGACCCCTTTCCCGCCCGTCAGTCCGTCGGGTTTGATGACGATGCCCGGGAGGCTGTCCATGAAGGCCTTCAGGCCTTCCTCCCCCGTGAATACCCGGAAGCGAATATTCCCCGGGATGTCGTATTTCGCAAGCAGATTCCTGGTGAACGACTTGGAGGTCTCCAGCCTGGCCAGGCTTTTTGAAGGCCCCACTGACGGAATGCCGGCTTTCAGCAAGGCATCGACCGCGCCCTCATTCAACGGGTCTTCCGGGCCGATAACGGCGAAATCGATACGGTTCGACCTGGCAAAAGCCACAATACCGTCCAGATCGTTGTATCCGCCGATCAGAACCTTGTCCGAAAGGGACGCGATTCCGGGATTGTTGGCCTTCATATAGGCAAAGAGCCCGGGTTTGCGGGCCGATGATGCGATGGCTTCGGCGATGGCATGTTCCCTTGCCCCGTTGCCTATTAACAGTACGTTCACCATGATGGCGCCTCCTTGCCGGAAATGCTTTCCGGTCGATTGACGGTCATCAATAGCCGAAAAACGACCCTGAGTCAAACAAATCTGCTGTCGACGGGAATCGAGGAAAATGTCAGGGATATCAAACTGTTTCCGGAACAATCAATTCCAATGACCGCCAGGAGTCAATAGGATCGATCGCGACGGTAAGATGGACCAAAACTCGTGGATCGGGGGTTTAACGCAGTCGCCGGTCAGGCCTTCCTCGACGGCGGACGGCTGTTCTTTCTCAAAACGGCCCGTTCCAGGTTCAGGAGCGTTTCTTTTCTGTCGAGTCCTCCTCCGAAGCCGGTCAGCGTTCCCGATTTCCCTATGACCCGGTGGCACGGTATAACGATGGGGATGGCGTTCCTGCCGTTGGCACCTCCCACAGCGCGGCAGGCCGAAGGTTTGCCGATCCGGCGGGCGAGTTCCTCGTAGCTGATGGTCTCCCCGTAAGGGATGTCGCGTAAGGTTTTCCAGACCCTGTTCTGGAATTCGGTGCCGGCCAGGGGTTCCGGCAGAGGAAGTCGGAAGGACTTCCTCGCGCCTGCAAAATATTCGTTCAACTGTTTTTCGGCTTCCAGGAGGACCGGGTGGCGGACATCCTCTTGGGCGCTGCCGATATCCCGATCATATTGCTTGTTTTCCCAGCGGACGGCGAGCAAATGGTTCCGGTCGGCGATCAGGACGAGGCGCCCGACCGGACTTTCCATGGTTTTATAAAATAGTGTCATCGTTTTTTCTCCTTTTGTGCGAAAGAATCTGCGCATATTCCTTCCAGAGGTAAAGGGCGGCATAGCCCCGCCATGGTTTAAAGGCTTCCATTCGGAGTTTCGGATGCCTTGCCAAGGCGCGCTTCAGGATGAGGTCGTCGGCGGGGAAGGCGTCCGGGTCTCCCAGGGCCCGCAGGCAGATATCGTCGGCCGTCCATGTTCCTATCCCCTTGATCTGCAGGAGCGAATCCTTGAAGGCTATCGGGTCCTGTTCCGAATCGAGGCGAATCCTTCCGGACGAAATCTGACGGCTGAATATACGGATCGTCTCTTTCCTGGCTTCGGTGGTCCGAATGTCGGCGAGGGAGGCATCCGCCAAGGTTTCAGGCCGGGGAAAGAGATAGGCCGCATCCCCCGAAAGGGGGTTCCGAATCTTTTCGCCGTATCCTTGGACCAGTTGTCCGACCAGGCGCCCGGCTTGATCGACGGAAACGAGTTGGCCAAGAATGGAAAAGACGGCGCTCTCAAACGGGTCCCATCTCTGGGCGAGTCTCAATCCCGGATATTTTCCGCTCAATGCCGCCATAAAAGGGGACGAGGAAAAGGCGTTGGCTATAAGCAGGGGGTCCGAGTCGAGATCGAACATCCGGCGGATATTCTGTACGATACGGTAGAGGTACCGGGTGGCGGTGGTAAGGACTTCCAGTTCGAGGGCCTCGCTTTCCCGGGCCCGGGAAACGCGAAGGGCGCCTGTGGCATCGCCGAGACGAAAGACACGTTCATAGCGATTGTCTTTGACGTTTTCGACCCCGGTGATCAAATGGGATTGATAGTAGGCAAGGAGGGCGTTCCAATCAAGAGGAGGGCGATATGAGAGCTTCAGTTTTAAGGTTGTCTCAACCGGTTCTTGATGGCGCTCACGGCGTATTTCGCTCGGCGTGCGGCGGAACCTGGTTTTAAAGGCTTCATTGAATCGGCGTAGCGATAAGAATCCCGCCGAGAAAGCGATGTCGGTCACGGGCAGTCCGGTTTCCGTTATTAGTTTTCGTGCAAAATTCAGACGGTATTCGCTCCATATCTGATTCGGGGTCTTGCCCAATTCTTCCGCAAAGAGACGCCGCAGGTGCCTGGCGCTTATGCCGAGCTTTTCCGCTACATCGTCCTGCGTCGACCCGGCAAGGTTGCCGCCGGCAATAAGTTTCAGGGCCCGGTGGATGGTCGTGTTGCGTCCGCTCCAGGCGGGAGACTGCGGAGCCGATTCCGGCCGGCAGCGGAGGCAGGGGCGAAATCCGGCTTTTTCGGCCGAGAGGGCATCGGGAAAGAAGACGATGTTTTCCCTCTTGGGTCTCGCCGGGCAGATGGGCCGGCAGTAAACGCCCGTCGTCCTGACGCCGACGAAGAACTTGCCGTCGAAGCGGTAATCCCGGGCGGCAACGGCGTCGTAGTATGTATCTTCTTCGGTTCGCATAAAACTTCATAACATGGATGCGGGGCCATAACTAGCGGATTTCGGACATGGTCGTTGAAATCGCTTTTGTTATGATTTCTGAAACGCACATTGATAGATTTCTATCAGAGAACTTGTGTTTATTATTTCAGGTGGCCGATCAAGAAAAGGCTTGACAAGAAAGCGTTGCCAGAGTATTTTACCATTTAGTTAAACTGAACGGTTAAGTTCCTGTCGGGACGATGTATGGGAGAGCACGATATCAAAGACAAGCACGGCGAAGCCAGGCTCAAGATCATGGATGCGGCCAGGAACGTCTTCGCCGAAATGGGGTTTGCCGGCGCCAGGATGGATGAGGTGGCGAGAAGGGCGGGAGTGAACAAGGCCACAATCTATTACCATATCGGCGATAAAAAGGAACTTTATGCCGAGGTCATCCATCAGGTAATCGGCAATACGACGGACAGAATCGAGGAGAATATCCGCCGCGCGGCGACGCCCGAAGAGAAGATCATGACGTATATTCTAACCGTGGCCGAGGCCATGGATTCAAATCCCCAGATGCCTCCGCTGATGATGAGGGAAATTGCCACCGGCGGCGGGAATCTGCCGGATGCCTTTGTCCTGGAGGATTTCGCCAGGATGATTGATCTTGTAAAAAAGGTACTTGATGAGGGCATATCTTCAGGCGTTTTTGCAGAAACGGCACCGCTGTCGCTTCATTTAATGGTTGTGAGCACCCTGGCCGTCTACAAAATGACGTTTCCCATCCGGGAAAGATACAAAGATATGGCAGGTGATCTCATCCTTCCGGGCGACAAGCTGGTGGGGCCTTTTGCCGCCCAGATCGGCAGGATGGTAATCAAGGCGCTGAGGCGCATTTAACAGAGCAAGGAGCGAAACATGGTACAGAAGAACAAGAAAGGCAGTAAATTGGTAACGACGGACGATATCTTCAAGATTCTGTGCGGTTCGATCCAGAGCACCCTGGCGGCAGCGACGAATTCCTCCATCACCTTCTCCCCGATGGTGCAGAAGATAGAAAAGACGTGTCTGAAACCCGATATCGGTTGCTTCGTCCTGTTTGGCGGCGACTTTACGGGGCTCATCGTCATGAATTTCTCGGCGGAGGCGGCCATGGAGATTTACAGGCGATATCTTGTCGGAATGGGCATGCCGGAGGAAGATCTTGCCGGCAATCATACGGCCGACGAAGTCGCTAACAGCCTAGGCGAGCTGATGAACCAATGCATCGGCAGATTCCGGGTGGATCTGGAAAAAGATACGACCATCTTCGTCAGCCAAAGCCAGCCGAAAATGCTGGTTGTCAATGAAGCCGTCGAAATTGCGATCGAAGCGGGTATCTATCGTCCCCTCCTGAGGAAGATGTCCTTCAAAACGGCCAGCAGCCATCGGTTCTATCTGGAGGTTTCCGTTGGAGAGATATCCTTCTATCCTTTGTTTCCCTTCACCAGGGGCGAGGACGTCGATATCGACGGGATCATGGAGTCGACGGCCTGCGAGCAGGAGAAGGCCGGTTCCGAAGGGGGAAGCGCACAGGCTGTCAATAATGTGGATGTCGAGGCGATTTTGAAGCAGATGAATAAACAGGGATAACCTTAGAATCGAAAGAGGCTCAAATGATCTCCTTGAAAAGATTATGGTGTGGATGCGCATTGGTCGTGCTGGGTGCCGCGATCTTTTCCGGTACGGCCGTCGCCGCCGACAGCGGACCGGTCCTCACATTGCAGGAAAGCATCGATATTGCCTTGAAGCAGAGCGTTCTTGTCCACTCGGCGAAAGAGGGGGTTTTCGGCGCGGATTCCCAGAAGAAGGAGGCCTTTACGGGCTTTCTGCCGAAATTGAGCACTTCCTACAATTATCTCAGATATAACAACGAACCCATATTCTATTTCCCCGGCATTCCGCCCCTGCTTCCGGCAGGGTATATCGTCAGCGGCACGCAGAACAACTATACCTGGGCACTGGAAGCGAGGCAGCCCCTTTTTGCCGGCGGAGGCATTCTGGCCAACTACCAGGCGGGCAGGGCCGGTTCGGAGATCGCCCGCTACGATGAATCTGCGACGACCCTGGATCTCGTTCAGGACGTCAAGATTTCCTATTTCAACATCCTGAAGGCCGAGAGGCTTCTCGACGTTGCCGTGCAATCGGTGGAACTGTTAAAGGCGCACCGCGATACCGCCCAGAGTTTCTTCGATGTCGGTCTCATTCCGCGCAACGATCTGCTCAGGGCCGAAGTGGAGCTTGCCAACGGCCGGCAATCGATGGTGAAGGCCGACAACGGCGTTGAGATGGCCAAGTCGAAATTCAACACGATTCTGCGACGCAACATTAATACGCCGACCAGGGTTGAGGACATCCTCGCATATAAACCTATGACCATGCCCCTCGATGATTGCCTGAAAACCGCCCTGGAGAATCGTCCCGAGATCAGGTCGTATTCCAAGAGGGTCGATCAGGCCCAGAGCCTGGTCAAGGTGGCCCAGAGCGAGTTTTTCCCCAGCGTCAACCTGCTCGGCCATTACGAAAGATACGGCGATACGGGAAGCCTCAACGGGACCGTCTATAAAGACCGGGAAAGCTGGTACGTAGGCGTTGCCGCCAACTGGAACTTTTGGGAATGGGGCCGGACGAAATACAGGGTCGACTACAGACGCTCCGTGGAAAATCAGGTCAACGACAGTCTGCAGAATATACGGGATCAGGTTGCTTTGGATCTGAAGAACGCCTGGCTGTCGGCCCACGAGGCGGAGAAACAGATCCAGGTTACCAAAGCCGCCATCGAGCAGGCCGAAGAGAATTTCCGGATCAGCAAGGAGCGCTACAAGGAACAGGTGGGTACCTCGACGGACGTCCTGGATGCCCAGACTCTCCTCACCAGGGCGAAATCCGATTATTTCACCGCCCTTGGGGATTACAACATCAGCCTGGCCAGGCTGGAACGGGCCATGGCGTCGAGGCTGCCCTAACGGGGAATCCGTCTTTAGGATATCCGGCGGACAGCCGTTATTGCATCGACCGGTAGTGGGGATATGAAAAAGAAGATCATCGTCGGATTTGCCATTCTTCTTATAGGTGTAGGGGTTCTCGTCTACTTCGGCCAGTGGCGGTCGCAGCAGGCCGAGCACTATTACTCCGGGACGATCGAGGCCACCCAATCCCATTTGTCGTTCCAGGTGGGCGGCCGGGTCGTGCAGGTGTTTGTCAAGGAAGGGCAGACCGTCGAGAAGGACCAGGTCCTGGTGGAACTCGAAACGTCGGAGCTGAAAGCCCGTCACGAACAGGCCGAAGCCAATTATGAAAGTGCGATCAAAAACCGGCAGCAGCAGGAGACGGTCCTAGCCATTTATGAAAAAACCCTGCCCGACGATGTTGTCCGGGCCCAGGCCAATGTCGCCGCGGCCAGGGTTGCCGCGGAAGACGCCCGGAAGAACAACGAACGTTATACGCAGCTCTTTTCCCAAGGCGTGGTCAGCGAAAAAGAGCGGGATGCCGTCAAGCTGAACTACGACACGGCCAGATCGAAATTAATAGAGGCCGAAGCGTCTTTGCAGCAGGCCAAAAGCAATCTGGCCCGCATGGATGTGACCAGGAGGGAGATCGCCGCCATCGAGGCGACGGCGAAGGCGGCAAAAGCCGCCACCGACCAGACGGCGATTCAACTGAAGTATGCCCGGGTTTTGGCGCCCTACGGCGGAGTGATCACGAGCCGCAGCGTCGAGCCGGGAGAGGTATTGAATATCGGCCGGGAGATCATGACCCTGTCCGATTTGTCCACCGTCGATCTCAAGATCTTTGTCGACGAAACGGAAATCGGCAAGGTGAAACCGGGTCAGAACGTCGATGTCAAGATCGATACTTTTCCGAACAGGGTCTTCAAGGGCAAGGTCTCCTTCATCTCTCCCGAAGGGGAATTCACCCCCAAGATCATTCAGACCCACAAGGAAAGGGTTAAACTCGTCTATCTCGTCAAAGTCTCCATTCCCAATCCAGACTTGATTCTAAAATCCGGTATGCCCGCCGATGCCTGGTTACGATGATGCCGCAATCACGGTAGACCGTGTTTCCATGAAATTCGGCCAGACCGTGGCTGTTCGCGAGGTTTCCCTTGCGGTCCCGAAAGGGACGATTTTCGGGCTCGTCGGCTCCGACGGCGCCGGCAAATCCACGCTTTTGAGATTGATCGCCATGTTGCTTCGGCCTGCGTCCGGGACCATTCTCGTAGCCGGCATGGATACCGTCAAGGAGAAAAAGCGGATCAAGCCGCTGATCGGTTACATGCCCCAGCGCTTCGGTCTCTATCAGGATCTGACCGTCGCGGAAAACATGAGCTTCTTCATGGATATCTTCAATATCTACGGGGCGGAACGCCAGGCGCGGCGCGACCGCTATCTCGGTTTTTCGAATCTCCTTCCTTTTCTGGACCGGCCGGCGGGCAATCTCTCGGGAGGTATGAAACAAAAACTGGGCCTAGCCTGCGTGCTGGTCCACGAGCCGCGCGTGCTTATCCTGGACGAACCGACGAACGGCGTGGACCCTGTTTCCCGCCGGGAATTCTGGGACATCCTCATGGAGATGCGTAAAAACGGGATGACGATCGTCGTCTCCACGGCCTACCTCGACGAGGGAGAGATGTGCGATCATCTGGCGCTCATGCACCGGGCGCGTATCCTGGCCATCGGGACACCCGCGGAGATAAAGTCGTCATATACCACGTTGGAGGAAGCCACGGTCCAGCGCATCCAGGAGCTTGAAGAAGAGTTGAGCGATGAAAAACACGAGCCCTGACGCCGTATCCGTCGACCGTCTGGAAAAAAGGTTCGGTGCCTTCGTTGCCGTCGACAGGATCTCCTTTTCCGTGAAAAGAGGTGAAATCTTCGGTTTTCTGGGGCCGAACGGATCGGGAAAATCTACGACGATCCGCATGCTCTGCGGCATCATCACGCCGACATCCGGCGAAGGAACGGTCGCGGGATTCGATATCCGCCGCCAGCCGGAAGAGATCAAGACGGCCATCGGTTACATGTCCCAGAAATTTTCTCTCTACGAGGACATGACGCCCTTCGAAAATATCCGTTTTTACCTGGGTGTCTACAATGTGCCCCGGGACCAATGGGAAGAGCGTATCGCCTGGACCCTGGACATGGCCCGTCTCCAGGATGTCCGCACGAGGCTGACGCGGGAACTCCCTCCCGGCTGGAGGCAACGCCTGGCCCTGGGCTGCGCCCTCCTGCACCGGCCCGATATCCTGTTTCTGGACGAACCCACTTCCGGCGTCGATCCGATAACCCGTCGGCATTTCTGGGACTTTATCAAGCAATTGGCGGCAGACGGTGTGACGGTTTTCGTGACAACCCATTACATGGACGAAGCCCTCAACTGCGAGCGGATTGTCATGATCAACGAAGGAAAGATCGTGGCCATCGGCAGCCCCGCGGAGATCATCCGCGAGACCTATCCCGACCGGCCCGAAGCGACCCTGTCGGATACCTTCATCAAATTGATGGCGAGGCACGACCATTGAACGTCCGTCATATCCAGGCGGTGGCCCGCAAAGAGTTTTACCATCTGATCCGGGATTTCCGGAGCCTTTATCTGGCCTTTGCCCTGCCGCTCCTGCTCATCCTCCTTTTCGGGTATGCCTTAAGCCTGGACGTGGACAATATCAAAGTCGTCGTCGTAGACCGGGACCAAACACCCCTGAGCCGCGATTTTATCCACAAACTTGGCGCTTCATCTTACTTTGACGTCATCGGCAGCCTTCCCAGCGACACGGCGGCTGCCCGTTACCTTGACGAAGGATGGGCCACGCTGGCCGTCGTCATCCCGCCGGATTGGACCGAAAACATGCGGGCGGACCGCGAGGCCTCGATGCAGGTCCTGCTCGATGGCAGCGACCCGAACTTCGGCAGTATCTCCCGCGGTTATATTAACGCCTTCATCGAGGGATACAATCAGAACAACTTGCTCCGTTATCTGAACCGGCAGGGAAGGGACCCGATCAAGACGCCGGTGGAGGGACGGATCAGGGTCTGGTTCAACGAAGACCTCGAAAGCCGGAACTTCATCGTACCGGGCATCATCGCCGTCATCATCATGATCGTGGCCGCCATGCTCACGTCGCTCGTGATCGCCAGGGAATATGAAAACGGCACAATGGAGACCATCCTCTCCCTTCCGGTCAAGGCAAGCGAATTCCTTCTGGGGAAGGCCATACCCTATTTCTTCATAGCCCTGGCGGACAGTCTGGTGGCCGTTTTCATGGGACAGGTCCTGTTCGGAATTGTCATGAAATCGAGTTTCCTCCTGATGATGCTGGCATCTTCGCTCTACATCATGGTCGCCCTGAGCCTGGGATTGCTGATATCCATCGCGACCAAGTCCCAGCTTGTGGCCAACCAGATTGCCATCATGGCGACGTATCTGCCTTCGCTCCTCCTGTCCGATTTCGTATTTCCCCGTGAGAACATGCCGCTCGTCCTGCAGATTTTCTCGGCCATCATCCCGGCGACTTATTATATCGACATCCTTAACGGTCTTTTCCTGCGCAATCTGGGCATGCATTATCTATGGCCTTCTTTCCTCATCCTTTGCGCCATGCTCGCCGTCATGTCCTTCGTGACGCTGATGAAACTGAAAAAAGAGGGAATGTCATGATCTGCTGGCTTCGGATTCGTGAAATGGTGCGCAAAGAGTTCATTCAGCTCTTCCGGGATCCCAAGAACATCAGGCTCCTGGTCATGTCGCCCCTCATCCAGCTTATGATTTTCGGGTATGTTATGTCCACGGACGTGCGGCTGATCAAGGTGGGGCTCCTGGATCAGGCGCAAACGAGGGAAAGCCGGATGCTGACCGATTCGCTGAACGCGAATAAGATATTCCGGGTAACCCATTATACACAGAATGCCGCAGACCTGGAAGAGTTGCTCCTCAAACGCAAAATAGACATGGCCGTCAAGGTCGCCCCCGATTTCAGCGACAAAATCCGTCGGGGAGACACCGCCGCCATCCAGGTCCTCGCCGACGGCAGCATGAGCAACATGGCCTCCGTGAGGATAGCCTATACCCAACTCGTGCTCGATATGTTCAACCAGACGCTGATCAGGGAGCTTTATCCCCAGAAGATGGAATACGGCAGGACGGATGTCCGCATCCGCTCCTGGTACAACCCGAATCTCGACAGCCGGAACTTTTTCGTGCCCGGGATCGTCGCCGTCCTGATCATGATCATATCGCTGCTTTTTACCTCCATGGCGATCATCAAGGAGAGGGAAGTCGGCACCATGGAACAGCTCATCGTGACGCCCATGAGGCCCATCGAGCTGGTCCTGGCCAAAACAATCCCGTATGCCGTCATTGCGATTCTTCAAATGGTCATCGTGACGGTCCTGGCCGTCATCTGGTTCGATATTCCCTTTTACGGGAGTTTCTGGCTGCTTTTCGCCGCCACCTGCCTCTTTCTCCTGACGACACTCGGCATCGGTCTTTTCATCTCCACCATTTCCGCCACCCAGCAGCAGGCGATGATGACGACGTTCTTTTTCATTTTGCCCTTTTTCATGTTGAGTGGTTTCGTCTTTCCGATCGCCAACATGCCCGTCGTCGTTCAGTGGATAACCCTCCTCGACCCGCTGCGTTTCTTTCTCGTGATTATCCGTGGATTGTTCCTGAAAGGCGTGGGCTTCGATATCCTCTGGCCCCAGTATCTGGCCCTGGCCATCATGGGCGTCATCGTGTTCGCCGGGGCGGTGTTCCGTTTCCGGAAGCGTCTGGATTAAGCGTATCGATGGCGCATGTATGTGGGAATGTTCCTGCTCATCGCGGACAGAATTGAGGACATATCTCCGAAAGGCCGGGGTGGAATTGCCGGCATGTATCCGGTCTCGTCGCATAGATGGAACAGGCGGGCAGGCCGTCTTGCCGGAAGAGCTGCGAGCAGGCGCTGAGGCATTTCTCGTCCGTGATGGACACGAAATGGTCCCCCGCCCAGACGACCCGGGGCTCTTCGAGGGAGGCCAGGATATCGTCCCGCCCTTCCCGCCGCCAGCGCCGCAGGTCGCCCTCGGTTACGTACGTGCGAAAATCTGCCAGACAGCACTTTCCGCAACGCCTGCATGTCGGCGTATCAATCCCCGCTTTTTCACGGATCAGGATCAGGTACTCGTATTGAAAAAGGTCTTCGATGAAATGGCGGACGATTTCCCCGTCGTCGCTTTCGGCAGCGGGCAGCGACATGAGCCAATGCAGTCTGTCGGTAAGACTGAAGGGGAGAATATCGGCAAAGGGGCCCCTGACGACACGATAATGGAAGCAGGAGGCGATTCTGTCCAGATGGGAGAAACGGATCGTATATTCGTCGTGGCCTTTGAGGGCGATCCTTTCCGGCTGGCCGGGAGCGCTTATCCGGATCAGTCTTCGGTATGGATCGGGAACGGAAGCTTCGCAGCTGTGTTCGCCGATGAAGATGAACGGCACTTGCAGGCGACAGAGCTTCTCTACGGCCAGAACTGCGCCGGTGTTAAAATGAAAGGGTGATTGACCGGGCATTTCCAGGGCGTAGGTCTCGAAAAGACGACGCACTTCCTGCATGGCGGCATCCGCATCATGAGAACGGGAGAACAACGCCGTCCGGTCGATGTCCAGATGCATCGGAAAATCGCCCAGGTTTTCGTTCAGAATGACGAGGTCGTGACCTTTGATGAGGTCTTCTTCGGCGGCCAGGAAGTCGGCCCAGACATATGTGGCGTTAAACCCGGAGAGGGTCTCCTGCTGTTTCGATAAAAGAAAAGGCGATATGTCCAGCATGGTGGCCCTGACCCCTTTCTTTTTCAACAGGAAGTCCTTCATGAGCACTCCATAGCCGCCCCCGATTTCCATGATGCGGGTAAATTCGCCTATGGGCATGAAGCCCGTCAGAAAATCGTAGAGATGCTCTCCGTAAGAAGCGTTTCGGGTCAGGGCTCTTCTGCATGGACTTTCAGGATTGTGAAGGGCGTTGCACACCGTCAACTCCCATCCCAGGGTGTCGATGTCCGCAAGGTGATAATCCGCCGTTGAATGGATCGTATAATCCATGGTTTTCATCCGATCTCTGCGTCTTGTAAACCGATGCCGTTTTCTTTACCACACCATGCCCTAATTTCAAACCCCATGGGAAGATAAATGTTTTGGGAACATCAAATACCTGTCCGAATGATCCGGACGCGATCCGGAATAATAGACAAAATGGCCGCATTCGCTTAAGAACGTTAATTGAATATCCTTTATTATCAACAATATAGAAAGATATGGTCATGGCATGATTTATGATTGTCCTGGATGATGTGGGGTTGGAGCGACACAATCACTCCAAAAAAATATATATTAATAGCGATATTTTTGTTGACAATGAGTTTTATTTATAGCATATTGAGGAACTTTATTTTAGAGTATCATGAATGGTTGAGTCCCTCATGAGCAATATGTGAGGGATTTTTTTTATTGCTGCAAAGGGAAGGGATTATGAAAAGCGATCTTAAGAAAGTCAGAAATATCGGGATCAGTGCCCATATCGACTCGGGCAAGACGACCCTCACGGAACGAATTCTTTATTATACCAAAAGAATCCATGCCATTCACGACGTCAAGGGAAAAGACGGCGTCGGGGCCACCATGGATTCCATGGAACTGGAAAAAGAGCGCGGGATCACCATTGCTTCGGCCGCGACTTTCTGCGAGTGGCTCGGCCACGAAATCAACATCATCGACACACCCGGCCATGTCGATTTCACCATCGAAGTGGAACGTTCCCTTCGCGTCCTCGACGGCGCCGTGCTCGTTCTCTGCTCGGTGGGCGGGGTCCAGTCGCAATCCATCACGGTGGATCAGCAGATGAAAAGATACAAGGTGCCCTGCATCGCCTTTATCAACAAGTGTGACCGCAGCGGTGCCAATCCTTCCCGGGTGACGGAACAGCTCCGGACAAAACTGGGCCATAACGCCGTGGCTTTGCAGATGCCGATCGGCCTGGAGACCGATTTTCAGGGCGTCGTCGACCTGATAGCCATGAAAGCCGTCTATTTTAAAGGCGAAAACGGCGAGGAAGTCGTCAGGGAAGCCATTCCCGCCGAACTCCTGGAACAGGCCAAGGCGAAGCGGGACGAAATGATCGATGCCGCTTCCGCATTTTCCGATGAATTGACAGAAGCGGTCCTTGAGGAGCGCGACGTCACCGAGGAGATGATCGTCGACGCGCTGCGCAAGGGGACCCTGGCGCGAAAACTGACGCCGGTCCTGATGGGGTCGGCATACAAGAACAAGGCCGTCCAGCCCCTCTTGGATGCAGTGACCAGTTTCCTTCCCTGTCCGTCGGACGTGGTTAACGAAGCCCTCGATATGGACGATAACGAAGCACCCGTGACGCTGTCGACCGACCCCGATCAGCCCGTCGTGGCTCTGGCTTTCAAACTTGAAGACGGCATGTACGGCCAGTTGACCTATATCCGCGTCTACCAGGGGACGGTCGCCAAGGGATCGACGATCGTCAATGCCAGGAGCGGCAAGAAGGTCAAGGTGGGCCGCGTCGTGCGCATGCACGCCGACCAGATGGAGGAGATCGAGGCCATTCCGGCCGGCTATATCGGCGCGCTTTTCGGCATCGAATGTTCCTCCGGGGACACCTTCGTGTCGCAAGGAATCAATCTGACCATGACCTCCATGTTCGTTCCGGAACCGGTCATTTCCCTCGCCATCGTTCCGAAGGACAACAAATCGCAGATCAACATGTCGAAGGCCCTCAACCGCTTCACCAAGGAGGACCCGACCTTCCGGACCTATGTCGATCAGGAAACGAACGAGACAATCATCGAAGGGATGGGGGAACTTCATCTGGAAGTCTACGTGGAGCGCATGCGCCGCGAATATTCCGCCGAAGTCAATACAGGCAATCCACGGGTGGCCTATCGCGAGACGATCACGCAGCGGGCGGAATTCAATTATACGCATAAGAAACAGACCGGCGGCTCCGGACAGTACGGCCGCGTGGCCGGGTTTATGGAACCCGTACCGGAAGCCGATTTCATCTTTGAAAACAAGATTGTCGGCGGGGCCATTCCCACCAACTTCATTCCGGCCTGTGAGAAGGGGTTCCGGCAATGCCTGGTGAAGGGACCGAAGATGGAGTTCCCGGTGACCGGCGTGAAGATCACCATCAACGACGGCGCCTTCCATGCCGTCGATTCGTCCGATATCGCCTTCCAGGCGGCGGCCCGCGGGGCCTTCCGCGAGGGATATTCGAAGGCCAAGCCTGTCATTCACGAGCCCATCATGAAGGTTGAAATCGAAACCCCGACGGAATTCCAGGGGGCCGTCATGGGGCTCCTGAATCAGCGCCGGGGCATGATCGTCGGCGCTCAGGACGAAGGGACCATGTGCGTCGTGGAAGCGCAGGTTCCCCTGGCGGAGATGTTCGGCTTCTCCACGGTCCTGCGTTCGGCCACGCAGGGGAAGGCCCAGTTCACCATGGAATTCGCCCTTTACAAACTGGTCCCTGCCTCTATCGCGGAAAAGATTGCGGAAGAGGTGGCCGCCCGTAAGAAGAATGCCGCATGAAACTTCATGCCGACAGACATAGATAAAGGAAGCATGGATAGAAGTGCAGACCGTCATCAAACCGCCAGCAACGGTAATCGACATTCGAAATAGGAATATGATCATGCTGAAAAAGGATCTTATCTTACGCAATCCATTAAAATTTGCCGAGGATACAACGGACGACATCCTGCCGGAAGGAGGGTTCGGCGCTATCCTGGCCCCGGCCGGGATCGGTAAAACGGCCCTGCTCGTACAACTCGCGCTGAACGCCATGATGAGAAACAGGAAAGTCCTCCATATCAGTCTCAGCGACCCTGTCAACAAGGTAGACCTGTGGTACCGCGAGCTCTTTCAGGATCTGGCCAGGCGATATGAAGTGCAGCAGGTCAATACGCTGTGGGAATCCATTCAGCCCAACCGCTTCATCATGACATT
This sequence comes from Syntrophales bacterium, assembly GCA_963668175.1. Taxonomy (GTDB): domain Bacteria; phylum Desulfobacterota; class Syntrophia; order Syntrophales; family PHBD01. The sequence continues at coordinate 4,078,051 of OY764159.1, read as the reverse complement.
CAAAGCAGAGGGGTTCAGCGTACCGAAATTGATGGAACGGGTCACGGACCTGGAAGTGCAGAATATCTTTTCTCCCGAGATCGTCATCATCGACGGATTTCCCTTCGGCGATTCCGGCCGGGACCCTATCGCGGAACTCAAGAACGTTTCCAAGAAAACGGGGGTCCGAGTCTGGTTCACGGTCCACACGCACCGGCACAAGAAACCGGAAGCGGGGGGCATGCCCGTCCTTATGCTTCATGTAATCGATCTTTTCGATCTGGTGCTTCAGCTCGAGGCCGAGGGATCCGAGATCCACATTCAGACCCTGAAGGGCACGCCGGCCTCGCCGTCTTTGCGCCTGGACCCGGCGACCATGCTGATCCGCGAACGGGGCTGAATTCCCGGGTCGATAGAAAGTCTCCCGAATTCGTTTGATCCATCGACATCCCATCATCCGGGGATGGCTTTTCTGCCATCCCTTCAACCGTCTTCTCGTCTTCACTTGCAGGCGTGATGCGCCATAAGTGCGCGCCGTCCATCGTAAAATGAAATCCCCATCATCATCAGGACGATGCCGCGATCATCCGCCAGGATGTATAAGACGTAACCGGCGTAACTTCGGCGATTGCTTTCGTATCGGCTGGGGGGCATTCGTCGTCATCGGTTTGTCCTTGAAAAGATAGGGGAAGTGAAGTACCAATAAGACGGTCCGCACAAACCTGAGGGGTGAAAAACAACGGCGGGGGAGGCTTGGCCGCAAGGAATGGCTGGATTTAAAGTCTATACAAGCAACCGGATGGAAATCCTCGTTGCAAAACTCGCCGAGGTGTTGAAGAAGCCTCTGCCGTCTCCCTTTGTCCCGGAGATAATCATTGTCCAGAGCCGGGGTATGGAGCGATGGATATCCATGGAACTGGCCAGGGTCCAAGGTGTCTGCGCCAACGTTCGTTTTCCCTTTCCCAAGAACTTCATGACGGAGATCGGCGAAAACATCGTCGATGGTCCCGCCGGCGGCAGGAGCTTCGATCCGCCGGTTATGGCGTGGCGAATCATGCGGTTGCTGCCAGGCCTTATCGGCCGGGAAGGATTCGAGCCTCTTCGTGCCTATCTGAAAGATGATCGGGATCGCCTGAAGCTTTACGAACTCGCGAAGCGCATTGCCGGTCTGATGGACCAGTATCTGGTCTACCGCCCCGATATGCTTTCAGCCTGGGCGGAAGGCAAAATAACGCATCCCGACGAGATATGGCAGGCCGCCGTTTTTCGCGCTTTAATCAAGGAAACGGCCGGCGTACATCCTGCTATCCTGAAGCAATCCTTGATATCTGAGGCAAGGGGAAAGGCGTCTTCAGTCTTCAACCTTCCCGAGCGGATTTCCATCTTCGGCATCTCGTCGCTGCCGCACATTTTTATGGATATCTTCCGGGCTGTGGCCGGGAGTGTCGAAGTCAATCTTTTTCTCATGAATCCATGCCGGGAGTTCTGGTTCGATATCCGTACGGACCGTCAGATCAGCCGGGCTCAGGAACGTTACCGGCGACGGCGGGGAGCTGACACATCCGACGATTTGCTTTACCTCGAAAGGGGGAATCCCCTGTTGTCCTCCCTGGGCACCCTGGGCAGGGAGTTCATATCCTATATCCTCGATATTGAGACGGAGGAGTGGGATCGTTACGATGATCCGGGAGAAGATACGGTCCTTGCCGCCGTCCAGTCCGATATCCTTAATTTGCGGGACCGCAGCAGACCCGAATTATCCGGGATGGTCATATGTCCGGACGACGAGTCCATCGGGATTCATTCCTGCCACAGCCCGATGCGGGAGGTGGAGGTCCTCTACGACCACTTGCTCGCCATGTTCGAGCAGGCCCCGCGTCTTCTTCCCAAAGACATCCTGGTCATGACGCCGGACATAGACGAATATGCACCCTACATCACCGCCGTGTTCGAATCGGCCGGCGATGACGCCTCGAAGACACCGGAAACGCACCGCATACCTTTCAGTATCGCCGACCGCGGCGTGAAGTCCGACAGCAGGATCGCGAACGGTTTCCTGATGATTCTCGATCTGCTGGCGAGCCGTTACAGCTCGGCGGCGGTCATGTCGATTCTGGAACTCGACTGTGTCCACCGTCGTTTCGGCCTTAACGAAATCGATGTCGAATTGATCCGACATTGGATAGCCGCATCCGGCATACGGTGGGGCATGGATGAAAGACACCGGCAGAAGCGAGGCCTCCCTCCCTATCCGGAAAACACGTGGAAAGCGGGACTTCACAGACTTCTTCTCGGGTATGCGATGCCCGGCGAGGGCGATCATTTGTTCAAAGGGATACTGCCTTACGACGGGATTGAAGGGGAGGAATCCTCCGTGCTGGGGAAATTCAGCGCCTTCATGGATCATCTCTTTGCGAAAACGGAAAGCCTCGACTCTCCCGGAACGCTTAAGGACTGGAGCCGGAAGCTGGACGACCTCCTGGAGACTTTTTTCCTTGCCGAGGAGGGGACCGAACGTGACATCCAGTTTATTCGCCGGACCGTTCAGGACCTAGGTCAGATGGAAGATGATGCCGGCGTTGGAGAGATGATAGCAATGCCCGTTATCAGAAAGGCTCTCGAGTCGGCATTGACGAGGGACGAAGGCGGCTGGGGCTTCATGACGGGCGATGTCACGTTCTGCGCCATGCTTCCTATGCGGAGCGTGCCCTTCAAAGTGATCTGTCTTCTCGGGATGAACAATCAGAGCTATCCCCGTCAGGCCCATCACTTGGGATTCGATTTAATCGCGAAATATCCCCGGGCGGGCGACCGGTCCCGGCGGAACGACGACCGCTATCTCTTTATCGAAGCATTGCTGTCGGCCAGGAAGAGGTTCTATATCAGTTACGTCGGCCAGAGCATCGAAGACAACGCCGTAATCCCGCCCTCCGTGCTGGTATCGGAACTTATGGATTATATCGAACAAGGATTCAGAACCGCCGACGGGAGGACTATGGAGGAGTTTCTCGTCACCGAGCATAGGCTGCAGGCCTTCAATCCCCGTTATTTTCAGAATGATGGGCGCTTGTTCAGCTATTCCTCCCAGAATTGCCTAGCCGCGGCCATGCTTCTTCAGGAAGGACGGTGTCGGGAAGCCTTCATCCCGTCCCGGTTACCCGATCCGCTGCCGGAGGAGACCGCTGTCGATACGGATCAATTGATTGCCTTCTTTCGGAACCCGGCGCGCTACCTCCTGGAAAAGCGTTTGCACATGATCCTGGAAGAACCGGAAGCAACGCTTGCGGAAGCGGAACCTTTCCGGATGGAGGGCCTGGACAGGTATCTGCTCGCACAGCGCCTCGTCGAAAAATCTTTCCAGGGACATGATACAGGGGCATCCTGGCCCGCCTTCAAGGCAGCCGGCGTGTTGCCTCACGGGAGCGTGGGACTGTTCCAATACCATGAACTTTCGGAGGGAACATCGATATTTGTTCATCAAGTGCGGCGATTTATGGAAGGCGGCGAGATGCCGCCGCTCGATATCAATTTGACGGTAGACGCGTGGACCCTGACGGGGCGGATCGGTTCCATATTCGCCGGGGCGCTGATCCATCTGCGGTATGCCGATCTAAAGGGGAAGGATCTGCTTGCGGCGTGGATCCGCCATCTGATACTGAACTGCATGGGTAAAACAGCTTATCCCCGGCAGAGCCTCGTTCTCTGCCGTAACCAGGCCTGGCGCATCGATCCGGTCGAGGAGGCCGAAAATCATCTGGCATACCTCCTTCATCTTTATAACCGCGGATTGACGCAGCCCTTGAAGTTTTTCCCCGAAACGTCGTGGCACTATGCCGAGCAGGCGCATCTGGGGCGGAAAAGAGGCGATGAGGCCACGGCATCCGCCCGCCGCGTCTGGATGGGGAACGATATATACTCTGGAGAGGGCTCCGATGCAGCCTATCGGTTATGCTTTCGGGACGCCGACCCGATCGACGACGCATTTCGGGAGGTTTCGGACGGCATATTGATGCCGTTGGTCGCCCACTTGACGAAAATCTGATGCGAGGATGGAACAGGAAAGGAGTAAGCATGACAAGGACGGGTCTGAATGCTAAAATATATGTTTTTTGCCTCATGGCGATTCTGATAACCCGCGCTGCTTTACCTCCGTCTGCCCGCCCGGAAAGCCGCCTTCCGGATGGATTTGCGGACCTCCGGGATGTGGCGCCTTCAATTCTTCTCGATATCCGCTATTTTGGACCCCATAATTTCGTGGGGCAGCAAGTGGACGGTTATCAGGCCCCGAAGTGCATCCTGACGAGGGATGCGGCCCTTGCCCTTTCCCGTGTGCAGGTGGAACTGAACCGGTTCGGTTTGACATTGAAGGTCTACGACTGCTATCGCCCACAACGGGCCGTCGATCATTTTGTCCGTTGGGCGAAGGACGTCTCCGATATCAAAACGAAGAAGGAATTCTATCCGACCGTCGACAAGAAGAATCTGTTCCGGGACGGCTATATTGCCAGTCGTTCGGGGCACAGCCGGGGCAGTACTGTCGATTTGACCATCGTTCCCCTGCCGGAGCCCGAGCAGGAGGCGTATGTCCCCGGTCAGGAGCTCGCGGAGTGTTTTCTTCCGGCGGATAAGCGGTTCAAGGACAACAGCATCGACATGGGGACCGGATTCGACTGCTTCCACGAGCTTTCCCACCCGGAAAACAGGGATGTCGTTCTCAGGCATCGCATCAACCGGATGCTCCTGAAAGTGCTCATGGACAAGCATGGTTTTAAGAACCTGCCTGAAGAATGGTGGCACTTCACTTTGCAAAAGGAGCCCTATCCCGATCGCTACTTCGATTTTGTCATTCAGTAAGCGGTATCCCGGAGGTTTTTCTATTGCAGGCAGCCCTGCGTCCGTATATCATGTAATAAATCGAATGTCTTCAAGGAGGCACTATGATGCGTATTACGAGATATGTCTTCTGGCCGCTTCTGGCCGTCTTTCTCTTTGGGTGCTCGGGCAAGCCGGAAATTCTCGAGCAGAAATGTTCGTCCTGCCATTCATCGTCGGTGGTCTATCAGAAAAAGCGGACGGCGGAGGAGTGGGACGGCATCGTATTTGGCATGAAAGCCCGGGGCCTCAAGCTAACGCCCGAGGAAGAGAAAGCCGTCAAGGACGCCCTTGTCAAGTATTACGGCAAGTGATAGGGGGATAATAGGTTTCGGCTTACAAGATGCGTGCTGCCTGCCGCATCATGGGCCGGCCTTGATGCCTCGACGTTGCGGCCGGGGGATCATGCCTTTTTAAAGACAAGCTCCACTTCGGTCTTGAACTGGCGGGCGAGGATCGCGAAGCCGCCGTGACTCATCCGTTCGGAAAAGAGGATTGCCAAGGCCTCGTAGTACCATTGCTGTTTCTCTTTCGGCCGGTTGAAACGCTTCCAGAGGGTTTCCCCCATTCGGTCGTAATCGCTGCGGATGGACATGATATTGTCGAACTTGTCGGCCAGGGTGATGAGCAGCGTCTCGGGTGGTGCCGACCTCAAGTGTTTGAGCGTGTAAGACTTGCGATTTTCCCAGGTATGATCCGACTTGTTCGGCTCCGATACGGATTGGACCAGATCGGCCACTTCCTTCCCGAACAGCAGGTCGATTTCCTCGACGGTTGCCCGCGTGTCCTCCAGGGTATCGTGCAGAATGCCTGCACAAACAACCTCCGTACGCGACTCTTGTTCGATCAGAATCCGGGCGACGGCGAGGGGATGAATGATGTAGGGTATCCGGGTCGCTTTGCGGTATTGCCCTGAATGGACCTTGGTGGCGTATTCTATGGCTTTGAATATCATTGTATCCCTCTTTTGCGCTTTGATTCTTCTCCATGAACCGGAACGTGATCCGGTCCTTTTCCGTTGACACGGCCAGGGGCCTGCTCTATAGTCCCGGTACGGGAAAATATCAATAAAGTCGGGTTTCTCTCCTTTTGCGCCATGATCTTTAGTCTCTTACCTTAAGAGGATGTTAATTTCAAGTCGGCGAAATGGGGGAAGATGCCGGTTCAAGAATGTTGAGACACGGACGAGATATCCGCATGCCGTTCGGACGCTTATGCCATGAAAGAATTTGACTTGATTGAATGTCCCCTTGCGGGAATCAACCTGATCGAAGCTGCGGCCGGGACGGGAAAGACCTATGCCGTCGCCGGCCTCTATGTCCGCCTGGTTGCGGAAAAGGGGCTTGTTCCCGGACAAATCCTCGTGATGACCTACACCGTTGCCGCGACCGAGGAGCTGAAAGGCAGGATACGCAGGAATCTCAAGGACGCTGTCTCGGCATTTTCCGAAGGAAGAAGCGGAGATCCCTTTCTCGAGGAACTGGTCGCCCGCTGCCCGAACGAGCGGGACCGCCGCGTCGTCCTCGGCCGCTTGCAGGACAGCCTGCGTAATTTCGACGAGGCCGCCGTTTATACGATCCACGGATTCTGCCAGAGGATGCTGCAGGAGCACGCTTTCGAAAGCGGCACATTCTTCGACGCCAGGATGGTCACCGATCAGGAAGATATCAAGAGGGAGATCGTCGAGGATTTCTGGCGGACCCATCTTTACGACGCCCTTCCCGAGATTGGCGGATACGTGCTGATGAACGGCCTTCACCCCGAAGCCCTGTATGACCTTGTGCCGGATAAAGCACTGGATGGCGATACCCGCGTCGTTCCTGATGTCGAAGTCCCGTCGATGGACACTATAAAGGTACTCCTTGACGCGATTAAAACCGATTTCAGCCGCCTTGCCGCCGCCTGGCCGGAATCCAGGGAAGAAGTGCGGGATAAACTGACGGACCCCGGGCTCAAGGCCAACATCTATGGACAACGCGTCGACCGGTTCATGACGGCCGTCGACGGCTATCTGTCATCCCCGGGACGTTATTTCCTCCCGCCCGATGAGATCGAGAAGTTCACGACGGAGAAACTGGCGTGTTCGATGAAAAAAGGCTGCAATCCGCCGGTTCATGACGTATTCCCTTTGTGTCAATCGATCCGGGAAAAGGCGGATGCCCTGAAGAATCTCCTCGACCGATACCTCCTCTTTCTGAAGGCTGAATTGATCCGTACGGTCCGCCGCGAACTGCCGGCCCGGAAGACAGAGATGAACATCCTCTTCTATGACGATCTGCTGACCCGCCTGAAATCGGCACTGACGGGGCGGACAGGCGTAACCCTCGCAGCAGCCATCCGAGAAAAATACAAGGCGGCCCTCGTCGACGAATTTCAGGATACGGATCCCGCCCAATATGCCATCATCCAGTCCGTCTTCGGCGAAGGGGGCAATATCCTCTTCCTGATCGGCGATCCCAAACAGGCCATCTACAGTTTCCGCGGGGCCGATCTGTTTGCCTATATGAAAGCGGCGGCCCATGTCGATGCCAGGTACAGCATGAGGAAGAACTGGCGCGCGGACGCGAAGCTCATCGGCGCCGTCAATGCCCTCTTCTCCCGCAGGGAGAACCCGTTCCTTTACGACGAGATCGGCTTTTATCCCGCGGAAGCGGGAGTGGCTTCCGAGCGTACCTCCTGCCGTCTCGGTCCGCAGGAAGATGCGCCTTTGACAGTATGGTTCGTTCCTTCCGAATCCGACCGGCCGATGAATAAACAAGAAGCCAGGCAGCGCGTTACCCGGGCCGTCGCGGCGGAGATATCCCGCCTCCTTGATTTTGCCAGACAGGGAAAGGCCCATATCGGAGATCAACCCCTGACGGCGGGCGACATAGCCGTCCTGGTCAGGAAGAACAGGGATGTGCTGAGAATGCAGGAAGCCCTGCGTTCCCTCGGCATTCCCTGTGTCGTCAGCAGTGCCGACAATATTTTCACCTCTTGCGAGGCGGAGGAGATCGAACTGATCCTAGCCGCAGCCGCCGAGCCCGGCAATGAGCGGAAGATTCGCCGGGCGCTGGCCACGGGCGTTATGGGCGTCAGCGGATCGGAGCTCGACCGGCTCATGACCGATGAAACGGCATGGGGAGGGTATCTGGAACGTTTCAAGAGATATCATGAGTTATGGCGGGAGAGGGGATTCATGAAGATGTTCCGGCAATGGCTCGGTTCCGAGGGCGTTCGGGGCAGGCTTCTTGCCCTGCAGGACGGGGAGCGGAGATTGACCAATCTCCTGCAGCTTTCCGAGATCCTGCATCGCGAAACCGTGGAAGGAAATCTTGGCATGACCGGTCTCCTGAAATGGCTGGCGGCGCAGAGGCGCCATGAAGGAACGGTCCGGGAAGAGCACCAGATGCGTCTTGAAAGCGATGACAACGCCGTCAAAATCATCACCATCCATAAGAGCAAGGGGCTGGAGTATCCGGTTGTGTTCTGCCCCTTCGCCTGGGACGGTGCCGAAATCAGGAAAACGCCCTTTCTTTTTCACGATGAAAGCGATGGCCGGCTCCCCGTGTGCGATCTCGGTTCGGAACGTGTCGATGAACATAAGAACTACGCCGTCCGGGAATTGCTCGGCGAAAACATCCGGCTGCTCTACGTTGCCCTTACCAGGGCGAAACATAGATGCTGCTTCGTCTGGGGCCGCTTCAACCAGGCGGGGACGTCAGCCCCGTTCTACCTGCTTCACGACCGGCGGAAACCGGCCGCAGACGGTTCTATCCCGGCCATGGTAGAAGATTATAAAGCGCTGTCCGATAAGGACATGTATGAGGATTTGGTCAAACTGGCCGGGCAATCGGGAGGATGCCTTTCCGTATCCGTCATGCCGGAGGGACGCAGCTTTCCGTACAGCCGGTCCGTGAAAGGAGGGGAGATGCTTGCCTGCCGGACGTTCGGCGGCAGGATCGATCGTACCTGGAAGGTGACCAGTTTCTCTTTTCTCGTTTCGGGACGGCCCCAAAGCAGCGATCTTCCCGACCACGATTCGCTTGCGGCCGAAGATCGGTCCGGTCCGTTTGCCGGCCCCGGCGAGAATGCCTCTCCACGAATCAGCGGCAATATTCTGGATTTTCCCAGGGGAACGAGGGCCGGAACATGCCTCCATGCCCTGTTGGAAAAACTCGATTTCCGCGATCGGAAAGACGAGACGGTCAGCCTGACTATCTGCAATGTCCTTAAGGAACATGGATTCGATCCAGGCTGGGAAGGGGCCGTTTTGCGCATGTTCAACAATATGATCGACTGCCCCCTCGATGCTGCGGACGACCCCCTGAAGCTGTCTTCCATCGGATCAAACGGGCGAATGGACGAAATGGGCTTCTACTTCCCCCTGCGTTCCATATCGACCCAAAGCCTGTCCGGCCTGTTTGCCGATTGCGGCATCGGGGGAATTCCGGACGTTGTCCGGGAGCAGATGGGGCGCCTTCGTTTCAGCACGACAAGCGGCTACATGCGGGGTTTCATGGATATGATCTTCCGCCATCAGGACCGCTATTTTCTGGTGGACTGGAAGTCGAATTACCTGGGAGACCGTCTGGAATCCTACAACCGGGAGGCCTTATCCGGGGTTATGAGCGGCAGTTTCTATTTTCTCCAGTATCATCTGTATACAGTCGCCCTTCACCGCTACCTTCAGGTCCGCCTGCCCGGTTATGAATATAGCCGGCACTTCGGCGGCGTCTATTATCTTTTCCTGAGGGGCCTCGACCCGTCCACGGGACCCACATGCGGCGTGTATTACGATCTGCCCGGGCAGAAGAACATAGAAACATTGTGTTCGAAACTCATTGCGGATTCATAAGGGACGAGGGGCATGAAGACGGAGCGCGTCATTGAAGCGGAATTAAACGAACTGGATGCGGTCTTTGCCCGGTTCATGCAGGATTTATCCGGCAGCGAAAGCGAAGCGCTTTATCTGGCAGCGGCCCTTGTCAGCTCAGACACCAGGAACGGCCATATCTGCATTCGGCTTTCCGATGTTGCGGGAAGGATTGTGAGGAGAGGAGATGGCGGTCATGATACGGTTGTCTGTCCTGATGCCGGATCGTGGAGGGCCTGTCTGGAATCCGCCGATGTTGTGGGAAGGCCGGGCGATTACAGGCCTTTGATTCTCGACGACAAGTCGCGATTGTATCTCTACCGCTACTGGAAGTATGAAACGAGCCTCATCGATCATATCCTCCGGCGCGTTACAGGACCAAGATCTGCGTCCATACTGCCGGGATTGGATGCCACATTGCTGAAGGACGGACTTTCCAGGTTTTTTCTTTCCAAACCGGCGCCGGGCGCCGATTGGCGGGCGGTGGCCGCCGTATCGGCCGTCCTGAACAGCTTCACCGTCATTTCCGGCAGTCCCGGAACGGGCAAAACGACGACCGTGGCCAAGATTCTGGCGCTCCTGCTCGAACAGGCCAAGGGGAAGCCGTTGCGGATCGCCCTTGCGGCACCTACCGGGAAGGCCGCCGTCCGCTTGCAGGAGGCCGTCGGCCGTGCGAAGGAGAAACTCGCCTGCTCCGAGGATATCCGCACCGCCATTCCCGATAAGACGTCGACGGTGCATCGGCTTCTGGGAACCATTCCTCGATCGCCCTACTTCCGCCATAACGCCGGGAACCCCCTTCCTTACGACGTCGTGGTCGTCGACGAAGCTTCCATGATCGCCCTGCCGCTTTTCTCCAAATTGGTTGAAGCCGTCCGTCCGCAGGCTAAAATCATCGTCCTGGGGGACAAGGATCAACTGGCCTCGGTCGAAGCGGGCGCCGTTCTCGGGGATATCTGCGGCAGCGGAAACCCCAATCTCTTTTCCGGGGATTTTGCCGGCCGGGTTTGCGAGTTCACCGCCATGGAGATTGGCTCCGATCCAAAGCTCGCCGCAGGAGGGCTTCGGGACGGCATCGTTTCCCTCGAACAGAATTTCCGCTATGGCGAATCGAGCGGCATCGCGCGATTGAGCAAGGCGGTGAACAACGGCGACGGGATTGCCGCCTGGGATATCCTGAGAAGGACTGATTATCAGGACGTCCGTTGGGCGACGCTGCCCCCAGCGGGCCGATTACAGGGAGCATTGCGAGATGCCGTCGGCGAATCTCTTCTTGACTACTTTAAAGCGGTTGAAGAAGGGTTGGAACCGTTTGAAATCTTCGAGCGATTTGAAACATTCCGTATATTGTGTGCGCTGAGACAGGGACGCTACGGCGTGGTCGGCATCAACGACATCGTTGAAGACATGCTGCGGAAGATGCGCCTGATCCCGCCCGGGACGCGCTACTATCCGGGAAAACCTGTCATGGTTACGCGAAACGATTATCAAATGGCTCTTTTCAACGGAGACATCGGCATCATGGTTCGCGATCCCGATGCGCCGGAAGGATTGCAGGTAGCCTTCAGGGATGCCGGGGGAGGGATAAGGATATTCCATCCCTTGAGGCTTCCCGAGCATGAAACCGCCTATGCCATGACCGTCCACAAGAGTCAGGGGTCAGAGTACGACCGCGTCCTGATCCTGTTCCCGGAGCGGGACAATTCCGTCCTGACGAGGGAACTTATCTATACGGCCGTTACAAGGGCGAAGATCCTGGCCGAGTTGTGGAGCGACGAGGCGGTCTTCCGGGCCGCGGCGGCCCGCCGGATCGAGCGGACGTCCGGACTGAGGGACGCCCTGTGGGGCGAAGATGTATGATTGCCAGCGGTCCGTGCGGATCATGGTCGCCAGTTTGTCACGGCCGGGAACGGAAATAGTCCCCGAGAATAAACCGGTGATCGAATGCCAGGGGGGATGGGAGATGGTCCTCATCGAAAAGTCCGATTTCCAGGGCATCGTCCAGGGCTTTCGGTGTTCCGGAGGCTCTGGCTGTAAAGACGGTGCTGATCGTGTGCTGCCGGGGATCCCGGTCCGGCTTCGAGTAGGTATGCATCTGGCTGATCAGCGTGACATCGAGTCCCGTCTCCTCCCTCGCCTCCCTTACGGCGGCGTCTTCCAGCGATTCCCCGTAATCGACAAACCCTCCCGGTATGGCCCATCCATAGGGAGGGTTTTTCCGCTTGATGAGCACGATACGGCGGTCATCCATTTCGATGATGATGTCGACGGTGGGAATGGGATTGCGGTAACATTCCTGAACTGCGCCGCAGGAGGAACAAACTTTCTTGGTGGTTGTGGGGGGCATGGCGACGGATCCTTTTTCCCGGGTAATCGTTAAGATATCATGAAGATAAGATGATCCGGCTCATGCTGTCAAGGAGAGAATGACCAACGGAGTAATCAGTATCCTGAAATACGACCCTCAGCAGTCGCGGCGGAATCGAGAATTGAGTTGACATATCCCGCATTTGCCGGATATGATATGCCCAAAAGATCCAAGAGGACCTTTTACTGTCGTACGGCAGCCATTTCAAGATTGGAGCCGGGCTTGACAAACGCACCGCTCATGCAGCAGTCCCGGCGCTTTTTCCCCTAGCGCATGAAAGGGATTCGTGAGTGCGGACGGCTTTTTTTTCAGCAACGTCCGCTGATCGCGAACTCTATAGCGACAACAGATCTGTTCCGAATCGGTCCCATAAAGTTCAAAGTTATTCTAGAGTGATTCGCTAGTTTTCCATAGATGCCGTTCACAAGGCAGCAAAGCAGAGTGAATAAGATCAGCGATCAGGCAATCCATTCCTTGCGGAATGCTTAATTTGAATAAGCAAGACAGGAGGGATATATATGGAAGCTGAAGACAGAATAGCGCCAAGCAGTCTTTTAATTCAGATGGGTATCACGCCTGCCGACAATCGGTGGGGCATTCCTACGGCCATGCCCTGGAAGAGCAAACTGGCCGGTGCCGAGACCAAGTCCTTTTTTCAGTATCAGCAGTTCCTTGAATCCATCAGCCAGAATTATCAGTTGTTCGGTCCGTTATCCGTATGGGCGAGTTTACAGAACACCTTTTTCCGGGCCCTTGTGACGGAACCTATCAAGGCCCATGCCAGGATTGCCGTACGATCGGGCAGGGAACCGGACCTTTTTCGGGACCTGAACGGCTGGATCTATAAAAACTATGCACGCCTCCTTTACTATCTCAGCGGGTATTTCATGAAAGACGGGGAGTTCGATCGCGAGAAGGCCCGCCGCATTTCCACGACGGAAGACGGCCATCAGATGCTGAAGGAGTATGTCCAGGAATTCGCCCAGATGGAGCACAACTACAATGCGATGGGGATAACGAGACTGAAGGCCATGAAAGAGCTCCTCAAGACCCTTCTCGTGGTCATCACCGAAACGCCCCTTGACGGCGAAGAACTTCCCTATATGAAAAAGAATAAAGACGGGACGGATGCCATGACCTTCGAGGAGTACCTTGCCGAGAACCGTCTCCGTTTCGAAAGCCTATACAAGGCCAATGCCTTCGACCCCAAGGAGTATTCGGAGCGTTTCACTCGCGGCAAGATCGGCTTCTCGCGATACGAAATCGTCAGGGGATCGAAGATGCATAACGTCAGGCTCCGTTATTACCCCTTGCCATCGGGTGTTAAGTCCAACGGTCAGATCCTTTATCTCTCGACGCCATTGATCAACAAACCCGAATTGTTCGATCTTGCCGAGGGCAAATCCGTGGTCGAAGGCATGCAGAAGGAGGGATATGTCATTTATCTCGTCGATTTCGGCGAGGCCGGGGCCGATGATACCCGCCTGGGGCTCGACTACTTCGGAAAGGCCGTTCACGATCATTATCTGACGCTTATCAGGAAGAAGCATCCCAGGGCCGAAATCTCCGTCATGGGGTATTGCATGGGAGGGACCCTGATGGTGCCCTACCTGGCCAGACGAGCAGAGGAGCGGATGGCTGCGGGGAAGGAGATGGATATTCGCAAGCTGGCGTTGATGGCCTCTCCCGTCAAATTCGACGACGAAGAAAGCGGGCACGGCGCCATGCGGTCCTTCATCCGCCAGAATTACGATGCCTATGTCATGAAGGAGCTGTTCGGCGCCGTCAATATTCCCCCCCAGGTCATCGATTTCGGGATGAACGAAATTCAGCCCGGCGTACATTATACGGTTCTCTCCGGTTTCTACGGCCGGGCTATCTATCCCCACGCCATAGAAGATTCGGCTCCCTTCCTGTACTGGCTGACCCACGGGACCAAATTCCCGGCAAAGGCACACCAGGAATGGATTCAGAAATTTTTCCTCGGCAACCAGCTTTTCGAAGGGACCTACTGCCTGCCTTCAAGCAATCCCGATCTGGACGGGAAGCCGGTCAATCTGGATGCCCTGCGCGCGGGTGGGGTGTGCATCTTCGATTACCGTGGGTCCCGTGACCCCATCGCGCCTCCGGGTTCGTGCGTCGCCAGCCAGACCTGGGGGTTGCAGCAGGACGGGAACGTCATGGTGACGCGTGGCGGCTTGAACCGGACGATCGAAAAGAACATCGGGCATATTTTTGTCGTCAGCCGTCAGCTTCTTTCCGAGTATCTGCAAATAGTCTCCGAATTCCTGAAAGGAGGACGATGTGAGGACGTTCACGAACCGGAACCGGTGAAAGTGGCAATTGACGTTGCCAAGCCGAAATCGGGGCGTGAGGAACTGAGGATTCAGGCGGCATAACAGCGGCGGAATGTCCTTGTCCCGAAATGTATTAATCCAAACGTCTGGACGATAAGCCATATTTGTGTCATGATACGGGATATTCGGCTGTATCCGGAAGACGAACGTCTCCAATCAGTGACTTGAGGAGGATGGTAATGAAAAATCTGCTGGACGACTTGGAAGAAATACTGCTCATGGGGCCGGGGCCCTCGTGCGTTCCGCCGGAAGTATACGGCGCCTTGGGATGCAAGACGATCGGACACCTGGACCCTTATTTCTTGAAGATTGCCGATGGCGTGAAGGAAATGCTCCGGCAATTGATGAATACGGCAAACACCCTGACCCTGCCAGTATCGGGCACGGGTTCGGCTGGCATGGAAGCGTCGTTTGTGAATCTCGTAGAGCCCGGGGACGATGTCCTGATCCTGATTAACGGCGTTTTCGGCATGAGGATGCAGGAGGTCGCCGCGAGGCTGGGGGCCAGAGTGGATACCCTGGAATTTGCCTGGGGAACGCCCGTCGTACTTGATGCCGTCGGGAAGAAGATCAAAGAGAAATCCTACCGCATCGTAGCCGTTGTTCACGCCGAGACGTCCACCGGCGTGATGAATCCCGTGAGCGACATCGGCAACCTCCTGAAAGGTTCGGATACGCTGTATCTTGTCGATACCGTTACCAGCCTTGGCGGCATTCCGGTTCGTGCGGACGAATGGCATATCGACACCGTTTACAGCGGCACCCAGAAGTGCCTTTCCTGCCCGCCCGGGCTCGCCCCGCTCTCCTTTTCGGAAAAAGCCCTCGCGAAGCTCGGCAGCCGGAAGACGAAAGTCCCGAACTGGTATCTCGATCTTTCGCTCATAGCCAACTACTGGGGACAGAATCGCGTCTACCACCATACGGCCCCCATCAACATGATCTATGGTCTCTATGCGGCCCTTCTTGTCATCCTTCATGAAGGCGTGGAAAATGTCTTCAAAAGGCACCGGGAAAGCCATCAACTGCTCGTCGACGGCCTTGAAGGCATGGGGCTCAAGATGCTCGTTGAGAAACCTTACCGTCTGCCGATGCTGAATACGGTCCGTTGCCCTGAAGGCATCGACGAAGCATCGATCCGCAAGCGCCTCCTGAATGAATTCAAGATAGAGATCGGAGGGGGGCTGGGTCCGCTGGCCGGTAAAATCTGGCGGATCGGTCTCATGGGCCACACGGCGAGAAAAGAGAACGTGGAACGCTTCCTCAAGGCCCTTAAAAGCTTCCTGTAAGTCTGTACAAACGGCACCTTGCAGATATTATGGCGGTTGCCGTTACCGCCGGAAGAGAGGCAGGTCGTCCACGCCCTTCTCGGCGAGAAGGGTGTCGAGAGAATCCTGCAGTTCCTGCATGGTGAAGGGTTTGACCAAGGCGGCTGCGAAGCCGAAATACCGGAAGCCGGTGACGATGGGGTCGTCGGCATAGCTGGTTGTGATGATCGCCTTCAGTTCAGGCTCGATCTGCAGGAGCTTTTTCAGCGTCTGTCTGCCGCCGAGGCCGTCTTTGACCGTCAAATCCAGGATGACTGCGGAAAAAGGAACATCCGTTTCTCTGGCCTCTCTGAATTTGGAGACGGTCTCATTGCCTTCCTCGGCCAGTTCGGCGTCATAACCCAGGTGGGTCAGCAGTTTGCTAAAAATATCCCGAATGTCTTCTTCATCGTCCATGACGAGGATTCGGTGTTTCCTCAGCAGACGATCGTCGCTGACGGCCGCATCCTGCTGCTCCCTCGTCGGCAATGCGGGCAGATAGACATAGAACGTCGTGCCTTCGACGGGTTTGGAGTCGACGGTGATGAAACCGCCATGTTTTCTGACAATGGAGAAACAGATGGCGAGACCGAGCCCCATACCCTGTTTGGGTCCCATCCCTTTGGTCGTGAAGTAGGGATCGAAGATTTTGGGGAGGTGTTCCGGCGTGATGCCCGTTCCCTGGTCCGTTACGCTCCAGCGCACATAGGAACCCTCCTGGAGGGGGAGATTGCTGAATTCGTCGATATTGATATTCTGTGCGGCTACGGTGATAATGCCTCCGTCCGGCATGGCCTCGCCGGCATTCATCACCAGATTCCGGACGACCTGCCACATCTGGCCTTCATCGATGTTGACCGGCCAGAGGTCTTCGGGAATGAAGTAGGAAAAACTGACATCTTTTCCAACCAGAGAGAAATCGGCAGCCCTTTTTAAGAGCGGGGCGAGAAAGGTCGATTTCCGCCATGGTTCGTCTCCCCGGGAAAAGGTGATCAGGCGTTTCGTAAGTTCCGTGGCCTGAAATCCGGCCTTTTCCGCCTTCCTGAGCATAACGGCCGCCTCCTCCTCCGGATCGATCAGCGTCCGGGCGATGGAGATATAGCCGAGAATAACGGAAAGCAGATTATTGAAATCATGCGCTATCCCTCCGGCAAGCGTGCCGACCGATTCGACCTTCAGCGAGCGGAGGATATCCGTTTCCGTATTTTTGCGGGAGGAAATATCGCGGCCGATGCCCCGAAGGCCTATAACCGTGCCGCCGGCATCTCTCAAGGGGGCAACGGATGTTTCAACCCAGCATTTTGTCCCATCCTTTTGAATCAGTTCAAACTCGACGCACTTAACCTGGCTGCCCGTCGCATGGATACTCTGAACGATCTTTTCCAGTCGTTCAGCCGTGTCGTTGTCCACCAACGTTCGAATATTAGCCTCCTTAAGGTCTTCTCGCGTATATTGCAGCAGAGTGCATAAATATGGATTAAAGAAAATCAAATTTCCCTTGAGATCAATTTCCCAATAAAGTTCCTCCATTTCTTCGAAAAAATCGATGGTCTGCCGTTGAGGAGGCCGGCGGGTCTCCAATCCTTTTGCCGGATCGATTTTATCTTCTCTTTCATGAGCCTGTGCGGCCACGGCGGATACAAGTTTCGGAAGCTCTTCTTTCCCGGCACAATAGCAGTTTTCTTCCGGACTCGATTTGCTTTCATCCTCGTTCCTCTTGTTCCCGGAGAGTAAAATCAGCGGGACATTGGTCCCTGCCTCTCGGCAGACTTTCAGAACCCGTCGGCCGTCGGCGCCGTCCCTTTCGTAATTGCAGATGACGATGTCCCAGTCCCTGTCATGCAGAAAGTCGGCCATGGCGTCGACATCCTGCACTTTCATCCAGTCTGGGTTGAAACCGTCTTCCCTCAAACAATGGATGAGCGGAGAGTAATCGTCGTCGGAACAGTCTGCGATTAGGATGCGAAGAGGGGTTCCCGGCATCAGTCTGCTTTCCTCTGTTGGACGAATAGACAATGATTATGAAACTTTCCTGCGGACATGGTCAATCCTTGACTCCCATCAGCCGACGATCCGGATTCACTTGATGGATAGGCGAATGACGCCTCATACGGGATTAAATTAAGAGAACCGCGGCCGCGGATCCACCTCATTGCCGATGATTGGGGAGAGACGCTGGGCGGGTGACGGGTTAATCCTTCTCCATTCTTGACGGTTGTTCGAAGATGCGATGATCAGGTACGAAACGCCTCATATTCGGAATATGCCCGACTATAATCCATTTGGAAGAATAGTCCTAAATAAAACAACGGTATAACCATTCCGCTGTGATCTGATTACCTGGCAATGAATAATCGGTTTTTCAAAAAATGCGGATATAATAATGCAGCAAAAATCCTATAGCACAAAATCAAAGGAAAGACCAAGGTCCATGATGAACTATCTTTCCGATGGCGACAAAATGAGCCACCTGCAAGGCAAAAACGTGCATTGATTATTCGCTTATGTTATGCTACTCGGTGACGACTTTAATAAGGCAGAGACGCCGTGAACGATATGCATGGCATTGACATTACGAAACTTCCCCGCCATATCGCCATTATCATGGATGGCAACGGCCGGTGGGCGCAGCGGCATACCCTGGGCAGGGTTTCCGGGCACAGGAAAGGTGCGGAAGCCGTCCGGGCGACTGTCAAGACCTGTCGTGAACTGGGCATCCGCTACCTTACGCTCTATGCCTTTTCGTCCGAGAATTGGCAGAGACCGCGCAAGGAAGTCGACGCCCTGATGGGACTGCTGAAGGATTACGTCCGGACCGAGATGGAAGACATGCTTGAAAACAATATCCGCCTCGTCATTATCGGCGATGTGGAAAATCTCGACCGGAATATCCAGGGACTGCTTCGTGACGCTGTGGCAAAGACGGCGCATAACGACGGTCTGAATCTTAATATCGCCCTCAGTTATGGGGGGAGGGATGAAATCGTGATGGCCGTGAAGGGGATGATCGCCGATTGCCGTGCCGGAAAATTCACTCCCGATGAGATTACAAAAGAAATGTTCGCGGGCTATCTGTATACGATGGGTATGCCCGACCCGGATCTTCTCATCAGGACGAGCGGCGAATTCCGGATCAGCAACTTCCTGCTCTGGCAGATGGCCTATACCGAATTCTATTTTACCGATGTCCTCTGGCCCGATTTCAGCAAGGATGAATTGCTGAATGCGATCGCCGTGTATCAGCAAAGGGAACGCAGATTCGGGTTGACCAAGGAAGATACCGAGACAGAGAGGCCCGCGGCAACTGCCCCCAAATCGATTTTGCAGTGATTGAATTTTTTTGTATCCCACCAAAACACGGTTTATGGTTGGAATGGCCTGCAGGTCTTTAAGGGCGGAGATCGAAACGCATCCCTGGCGTCAATAAACAAGATAGAGACATATGGCGGCTTCTTCCCATATCAAGCGATGGACCACGGCACTGGTTGCCGTACCTTTATTATTTGCTCTGATCTATTTCGGCTCTCCCTTCGTGTTCAGTGCCATGATTGTCGCCGTCATTCTGCTGGGTGTCCATGAGTATAACGGGCTCGTATTCGGCGAGGACTATCGGTGGGAAAAGACGGAAGGCCTGATCGTCGCCCTGTTGATCGCGCTCTCGTTTTATTCCGGGAATCCGGTATTGATCATGGCGGTAATCGTTCTTTCAGTTCTGTCCGTTTTCATTACCTTTACAGTCCGGATCAAGGAGCCGGTCTTCGATATCCTGCCGGTTGCCAAGGCCGTCCTTTGCCTGATGTACATACCCACCATGCTGTCCCACTTCATCCTCATCCGGAACCTTCATGACGGCATATTATGGATATTTTTCATTCTTTGTCTGGCTTTTTCCGGTGACGTGGCGGCCTATTACGTGGGCAGGACATGGGGAAAGCGGAAACTGCTGCCGCTTGTCAGCCCCGGAAAAACGGTGGAGGGGACGATCGGCCTTTTAATAGGCAGCGTCATCGGTTGCGTGGTCTTTCAGCAGATATTCCTGCAATCGTTTCCCGTCGCGCATGCGGCAATCATCGGTTTCTTCGGAAGCGCCATCGGCCAGTTGGGCGACTTGTGCGAGTCGGCGATCAAGAGGGCCTCGGGCTCCAAAGACTCCGGAACGCTTCTGCCCGGTCATGGCGGCATTCTGGATCGTTTGGATTGCCTTATCTTTATCGCTCCCTTTGTTTACTACTATCAACTATTTATGGTACAATGAAACGGATTGCCATTTTAGGTTCAACAGGTTCTATAGGCGTCAATACCCTGGATGTCATCCGGCACGCCCCCTCGCGATTTGAGGTCGTCGCCCTGGCCGCCGGGAAAAATACGACCCTGCTGAAGGAGCAGATCGACGAATTCAGGCCTGCCGTGGCCGCGGTTATCGATGAACCGTGTGCCGGGCAACTAGGGGCAATGCTTGGCCGCTCGAATGGAACGGAGATCCGTTTCGGAATGGACGGATATCGCGAAGTGGCCGCCTTTGCAGAGGCCGATATGGTCGTGTCCGCGATGGCGGGGTCGGCGGGTTTGATCCCGACCCTGGAAGCCGTTGCCGCCGGCAAAGACGTCGCCCTGGCAAACAAGGAAACCATGGTCATGGCCGGAAGCATCGTCGTCAGAATGGCCGAGGAAAAGGGCGTTGCCATCCTGCCCGTCGACAGCGAGCACAGCGCTATTTTTCAATGCCTGGCGGGAAACAGGCATCAGGATATCCGGCGCTTGATCCTGACGGCTTCGGGAGGGCCGTTCCTGAAATTCTCCAAGGATGATCTGGTCCATGTTACGCCGGCCCAGGCCTTGAAGCATCCGAAGTGGGAGATGGGCAGGAAGATCACCATCGATTCGGCATCGATGATGAATAAGGGTTTGGAAATTATTGAAGCCAGGTGGCTTTTCAATGTCGATTACGATGCCATTCACGTCCAGATCCATCCCCAGAGCATCATCCACTCCATGGTGGAATATATCGACGGTTCGGTGGTTGCGCAAATGGGATGTCCGGACATGAGAATCCCGATCGCGTACGCCCTGTCCTATCCGGAAAGACATCCCTGTCCCGCCCCGGCCCTGAACCTCCTTGAGGCCGGTGCCCTGGAGTTCTTGGAAGCGGATTGGGACAGGTTTCCCAACTTGCGCCTGGCCTACGAGGCGGGAAGAGCGGGCGGGACCATGACGGCTGTCTTAAACGGCGCAAACGAGATGGCCGTGGAGGCTTTCCTTGCGGGAAAAATCCGGTTTACCGATATGACGGCCGTCATCGAAAGCGTTCTCGCGAAGCATCGATGCAATGTGTCGCCGACCATTGACGCTGTTCTGGCCGCCGATATGTGGGCCAAAAAAGAAGTTATAAGAATCATTGAGGAATTGAAAATATGACGGGTGTCTCTATCAATATTGTGGCAGTTGTTATTCTTCTGGGTATCCTTATTTTCGCCCATGAATTCGGCCATTTCATCGTGGCCAAACGCCTGGGCGTCGGTGTCCTGAAATTTTCCCTGGGGTTCGGCCGGAGAATCGCCGGGAAGAAGATCGGAGAAACGGAATATCTCCTGTCCATGATTCC
This sequence comes from Syntrophales bacterium, assembly GCA_963668175.1. Classification (GTDB taxonomy): domain Bacteria; phylum Desulfobacterota; class Syntrophia; order Syntrophales; family PHBD01. Next base: position 4,056,714 of record OY764159.1, on the reverse strand, counting down.
CCTGGGCGGCTATGTCAAGCTCCTTGGCGAGTCCGACCAGGACGTTCTTTCGCCCGAGGATGAAAAACGCTCCTTTCTAAGGCAGCCGGTATGGAAGCGGATAGCCATCGTCCTCGCGGGGCCGGTTTTCAATTTTCTTCTGGCCATCGTTATTTTTACGATCATCTTTATGGCCGGCGTTCCTGTTTACACGTCCGTCATCGGCGAAGTCCAGAAAGATTCTGCGGCCTTCAAAGCGGATTTAAGGAAGGGCGATGCGGTAATCGCCATCGACGGCAGGAAGGTGTCCCGCTGGGACGACATGTCGGTCATGATCGGAGAGAGCCGCGGAAAAACCCTGACGCTGACGGTACAAAGAGACGGTGCGCAACGTGATCTTCAGGTGACGCCTACCAGGGTGAAGGACAAGGACATTTTCGGGGAAGAAATAGACCTCTACCGGATAGGCATCATGAGGTCGACACAAACGGTGATCGAACGGCAATATCCCTGGGAAGCCGTTTGGTCAAGTCTCAAACAGACCTGGTTCTTCGTGAAGGTCACCGTGATCAGTTTTGTCAAGCTCGTGGAAGGCGTGATCTCCCCGGCCAAAAGCCTCGGTGGTCCGATCTTCATCGCCCAGCTTGCAGGTGCCGCCGTCAAGAAAGGCGTACTTGATTTTATTTTCTTCATGGCCGTTCTCAGCATCAATCTGGCGATCCTCAATTTGCTGCCCATCCCCGTGTTGGACGGCGGGCATCTCATGTTCTACGGCATCGAATTGATCATTGGACGGCCCGTCAGTATCAAATGGCGGGAAATGGCCCAGCAAATCGGTTTTGTCCTTCTCATCCTCTTGATGATCTTTGTCTTTATGCTGGACATTGATCGGTTAAACATAAAAGTAATCAACGATTTTACGAGATTTTTTACAGGCAAGTGACTTGCCTGCTTCATAAATTTGGGGATTGTCCATGATACGAACTCTAGCTATCGACACTTCGACTAAAACGGCATCGGTCGCCCTGCTGGCCGACGATGTAATCCTGTATGAGGCGACCATTAATGTCGGCGTCAACCATTCCATAGTACTCCTGCCGGCTATTGACGAGATGATGCGCCTGACCGGTCAATCTCTTGAAAACATCGATCTTTTCGCCTGTACAACAGGTCCGGGCTCATTTACGGGGCTGCGGATCGGTGCCGGTACGATCAAGGGTTTTGCCATGGCGGCAGGTAAGCCGATCGCCGGCGTATCGACCCTGGACGCTCTGAGCCTGAACGCGGCCTCGGGAGCCTGCCCGGTTTGTCCGCTTCTTGACGCCCGGAAGGGTCAGGTCTATACGGCCCTGTATAAACCATGTGCGGATGGGCATCCGGTGAAGATCGTTGCCGAGCAAGTGACGTCCATAGAGCATGTCCTGGGAGAGTTGCGTGAATTCGACAAGGTCATATTTCTCGGAGACGGCGCTCAAGTTTACAGAGAAGTTATCGTCGGCTCTCTGGGGAACAGGGCCGTGTTCCTGTCGAGCGCCCATCAATCTATCCGGGCATCAGCCGTCGGTCTTCTCGGCATGATGGATATAAAAGAGGGCAGGACTCTGAATCCCGTAAGCTTCACGCCCCATTACCTCCGTTTGTCCGAAGCGGAAATGAAACAGGCAGAGCTTTCCTGAAGAGATTGTCCGCATGCTTAAGACATTGACAGATTTCAGGAATTAATATACAAGGAACTATTCATTTTAAATTAACGACGTTACGTGCCGGAAAGGGCCTCTGTTCATGCAACACGATAGCATCATAGCCCGGGAGGGGTACCCTTTCATCCTGCCGCTCGCGATATTTTCCGTATCCGCGGCCGTTCTGGGGGCCGTTTGGTCGGCGATGGGACTTTCATGCATCACGATGTTCGTCATATGGTTCTTTCGAAATCCGGAAAGACAAACGCCGGATGTGCCTAAGATGGTCATCTCTCCTGCGGACGGCAAGGTTATCCGCATCGAAGATGTGGAACGGAACGATTTGATCGTGGGCCGGTTCAAGAAGATCAGTATTTTCATGAATGTATTTAATGTACACGTCAATCGTGCTCCCTATGCGGGGCAAGTTCGTTCCATCGTCTACCATGAGGGGTTGTTTCTTTCCGCGAACCTCGACAAGGCGTCCGATAACAATGAAAGAAATTCCGTCGTCATCCGCACCGACGACGGCAGGGATATCATGGCCGTCCAGATAGCCGGCTTGATTGCCCGAAGGATTGTGTGCTGGATAAAGGAAGGAATGGGGGTCAGCAAAGGTGAACGGTTCGGCCTCATCCGCTTTGGTTCCCGCGTTGAAGTATATCTGCCTTCCGATTCGATGGTTGTCGTTAAAGTGGGTGACCGGGTCAGGGCAGGGGAGACGCCCTTAGGAGGTCTGTCATGAACAAGCAGCATCGATTGACGAAAGACGGGATGAAGAAGGGAATTTATGTTCTTCCCAATCTCTTCACGGCCGCAAGCCTCTTCAGCGGTTTTTATTCCATTATCAGCTCGATGAAAGGCCAGTATTACGTCGCGGCCATAGCCATTTTGGTCGCCCTTGTCCTCGACGGCCTCGATGGGAGAATTGCCCGCATAACCAATACAGCGAGCAAGTTCGGTGCGGAATTCGATTCTTTGTCAGATCTGGTGGCTTTCGGTGTCGCCCCGGCCATACTTGCCTATACGTGGGCTTTGGCTCCCTTTGGGAAATGGGGTTGGGGGGCGGCATTCCTCTTTGTGACATGCGGGGCGTTGCGCCTGGCCAGATTCAATATCCAGATCGGCATTATCGAAAGCAAGGTGTTCAACGGTCTTCCGATACCGGGTGCCGCTTCCGTGATCGCGACTATGGTTCTCTTCCATCATCTCCATGGGGATGGGACCTTCAATCATCCGGTGATGCTGGTAGCGGTGGCCATGCTGTCCCTCTTTATGGTCAGCAGTATCAAGTATTACAGCTTTAAGGATCTTAATTTCTTTGCCCGGAAACCGTTTCGGGCGTTGGTAGCCATTATTGTTATACTGATCATCGTCATCATGGAGCCGGAAATTACGATCTTTACTTTTTTTGTCGGATATAGTTTATCGGGACCGGTCTGGCTGGTCTATAAGATCGCCAGGAAGTTGATCACCGAGGCCAATGCGAGAGCGGCGCACTATCGGAATCATCACTAACATCTCATAGAAGAAAATGTGTGAATTCGGGTGCCGCAGCCTGGGTTGCTGTTGCACCTTTTAATTTGAACGAAATGGAGAGAAGCAATGAGGAAGTTTAACGTAGCGGTTGTGGGCGCAACTGGTGCTGTCGGGAACGAAATGATCAAGACTCTGGAACAGAGGGATTTCCCTGTCGGGAGTCTTAAATTGCTCGCGTCCGAACGTTCGCTGGGGATTAAACTCGAATTCCGGGGAAAGGAATATCCGGTTGAAGTGCTGAAAGAGGATTCATTCGCCGGAGTTCAAATCGGTCTGTTTTCCGCGGGCGGAAGCATCAGCGAGAAATTTGCACCGATAGCCGCAAAAGCCGGGTGTGTAGTCGTTGACAATACGAGTGCTTTCCGGATGGTCCCGGATATTCCCCTGGTTGTCCCGGAAGTCAATCCGGAAGCGATTGCAATGTATAAAAACAAAGGTATCATAGCCAATCCAAACTGCTCGACCATTCAGATGGTCGTCGCCTTGAAGCCGATTCACGACGCCGTCCGGATAAAAAGAATCGTCGTATCGACTTATCAGGCTGTTTCGGGAACCGGTAAGAAAGCCATCGATGAACTCGAGAAGCAGGTACTGGCCATTATGAGCAACAGGGAGCCCCAGGTCAAGGTCTATCCCCATCAGATAGCCTTCAACTGCCTGCCCCAGATCGATGTATTTATCGACAACGGCTACACAAAAGAAGAGATGAAGATGGTCAATGAAACCAAGAAAATCATGGACCCGTCTATTGCCGTGACGGCGACCACGGTGCGAGTCCCTGTATTTTACAGTCATTCCGAGTCCGTCAACATCGAGACGGAGAAGAAAATCAGCGCCGATGAAGTGAAGCGCCTTCTGGCAAAGGCCCCCGGCGTCACCGTGATCGACAATCCGCAGGAGAAGGCCTATCCCCTTGCCATCCATGCCGCCGGCAAGGACGATACCTTTGTCGGACGGATCAGGGAGGATGAATCGATACCCAACGGCATCAATATGTGGGTCGTCTCGGACAACATCAGAAAAGGTGCGGCCTTGAACGCCGTCCAGATTGCGGAAATTCTGATCAAGAAATACCTATGAGAATAACGGGGGGCCAGGCCAAGGGCAGGCGGCTGTATTTGCCGAAAGGACATCCGGTCAGGCCTACCTCTGACAAGATTAAGGAAGCGCTTTTTAATATCATTCAACCGGTAGAGGGGAAATGTTTTCTCGATCTCTATGCCGGTGCAGGATGTGTCGGCTTGGAAGCGTTAAGCAGGGGGGCTCGAAAGGCCGTATTCGTGGAAAAGAACCCTGCGATGGTTCATGCTATAAGAGAAAATATAAGGACTTGCGGTTTTTTTGAATTGGCCGAAGTCGTCGCGGATGAGGTCAAACGGGGTATTGACAGGCTTTCCCGGCGGAACGATACTTACGAAATCCTGTTTGCCGATCCCCCCTATGAACGGGGGCTTGCTTTGCAGACGCTGGAGTTCCTGAAAGACTGTCACATCTTGGCGGAAGATGCTTTGGTGATTGTTCAGCATTCGTCGAGAGAAAATCTTGCGGACGCATTTCGGGATAACCGGCTGATGATGACGGATGAAAGGAGATATGGCGATACGGTCTTATCTTTTATAAGATATTCCTGAAAGGAGATTCCCCGCACTCATGAAAAATACTGCTGTCTACGCCGGTTCTTTCGATCCTATTACGAATGGTCATGTCGACATCATTGAAAGAGGTCTCCGGATCTTCGAAGGCCTCATCGTTTTGGTGGCATACAACCCCAACAAAACGTCGCTCTTTTCCGTCGAAGAAAGAATGAAATTGATTGAAGAGGTCATCAAAAGCGAAAATATCAAAGGAGGCGACAGGATTAAGATTGACTGTTTTGATGGACTTCTGGTTGACTATGCGAGGAAATCGGGTTCTAATGTAATCCTAAGAGGGTTGCGGGCCGTATCCGATTTTGAATATGAATTTCAGATGGCTTTAATAAACCGGCGCCTTAACCGGGATGTTGAAACGACCTTCCTGATGACCGGTTATAAGTGGTTCTACACAAGTTCCAATCTCATAAAGGAAGCGGCCAGTCTTGGGGGAACGGTAAAAGGCCTGGTACCGGATATCGTGGAGACAAGATTAAAGGAAAAATATTCTAAAAACGGAGTCAAATGATGCCCATGAAGCTATCGACAAGAATATCCATGATCAAGCCTTCGCCTACGCTTGCGATTACGATGAAGGCCAATGCCTTGAAAGCACAGGGAAAAGACATTATCGGCTTCGGCGCCGGCGAGCCCGATTTCGATACGCCCGACCACATCAAAAAGGCCGCGGTCAAAGCCATAGAGTCGGGGTTTACCAAGTACACCCCCGTTGGAGGCATTGATGAGCTGAAGGATGCCATTGCAGCCAAGATGGAACGGGACAACGGGCTAAAGTACAGCCGCTCGCAAATCGCCGTGTCGTGCGGGGCCAAGCATACCCTTTATAATCTCGCCCAGGTCCTTTTTGACGAGGGAGATGAGGTCATTATCCAGTCCCCCTATTGGGTTTCCTATCCCGATATCGTCGTCTTGGCCGGGGCCCATCCGATCGTCCTTGAGACGAAAGAGGCTGATGGGTTTAAATTCAACCCCAGGCATCTGGAAAAACGAATCAACAAGCGAACGAAGGCCGTTATTCTCAACAGTCCTTCGAATCCGACCGGTGTGGCCTACACGCGAGAAGAGTTGGAAGTGCTTGCCGATATCATTGTACGGAAGCGGATTCTTGTCATTTCCGATGAAATCTATGAGAAAATCGTCTACGACGATTTTCCCTTCAGCAGCATCGCTTCCATCAATAACGAAATCTTCAAATCGACTGTTGTCGTAAACGGCGTTTCCAAGGCCTATGCCATGACCGGCTGGCGCATAGGATATGCGGCGGGTCCCGAAGAGATTATTTCCGCAGTAACCAAGATTCAGAGTCAGAACACTTCTAACCCGACATCCATCGCCCAGAAAGCGGCCGTGGAGGCCTACAGCGGCGATCAGTCCGTTGTTACGAAAATGGTGGCTGAGTTTCAGAAGAGAAGAAATGTGATTGTTGCGGGGCTGAATGATATCGAAGGGATGTCCTGCATGACGCCAGAAGGGGCTTTTTACGTATTTCCAAATATATCCGGCTTTTTCGGCCGTTCGCACAATGGAAAGATTATCTCCGGTTCTTCGGAGTTCGCAGACTATTTGCTTGACGAAGCCGGCGTTGCCGTGGTTCCCGGCGCCGATTTCGGCCAGGACAACTATATGCGGTTGTCTTATGCGACATCCATGAAAAATATAGAAGAGGGGATCAGGCGAATAAAGAAAGCCGCCGAAAGATTAGGCTGAAAGGATGGAACAAAAAGCCCGGGAATGAGCCCGAGCCTGTCCAGTTGAGGATAACGTAACGTCGAGCGGAACAGGGAAAGCGATCATAAGATTTCGATGACGTCAAACTCGTCGTCTTTCCATTCCCCGAGATATTTCTTCCCGTCGGAGAATGTGAGCGTACCCCGTCCCGTGATGTTGTTGTCCTGCCATTCCCCCTTGTAGCTGGAACCGTCGGTGAAGATCAGGGTTCCTTGCCCGTGGCACTTGTCATCCTTCCATTCCCCGGTATATTGTTTGCCGTCGGAATAGGTCATGTGACCGGAGCCGTCCTTGGCTCCCCTTTTCCATGAGCCCTTGTAAACCGATCCGTCCGGATGGGTCTCCGTTCCTTCCCCTTCAGCGTAGCCCTCCTTCCATTCCCCGTCATAACGACTTGAATCAGGGAGTGTCATGATACCCATACCTTCAGGCAGGTTGTTACGCCACTCGCCTTCGTATTTCGTCCCGTCGGCCCAAGTATATGTGCCCGTCCCTTCAAAATGGCCTTCCTTCCATTGTCCGTTATATGTTCCTCCGTCGGGCAATGTGCAGTATCCTTCCCCTTCGTAGAGGTTGTCGGACCATTCGAAATTAACGAGGCTCCGTTTTTCTTCGTTCTGTATGATCTGTTTTAACTGGTCTCTCATGCGGCGATTATCCGGATAAAGATGGGCTGTAGTTGAGTCAGCGCGGTTTCCGCCCAGAGATAGTCGAAATGCCGCTTGTTTGCCCGGTATTCAATCTGCTTTGTGACGACGTCATCAAATCAAACCTCGTGACGGTCTCGCAGTATCATATTAGGCGGGTTTCTTACAGCAGCCCTTTAATATGTTCTGATCCAATATCGACTTCAACGGACTTAGGTCGGTTATTTCTCAACGAAACGGCCGTTAATAAATTCCCCTATATATTTCTTGCCGTTGGCTAGAAGCATGGTGCCCTGTCCATGCGGCAGACCATTTTCCAGAAAACCGGTATATCGTCTGCCGTCTTTCATAGTCAGAGTCCCGTAACCATGGTATTTGTTGTTTAAGAACTCTCCTTCGTAACGGCCTTCGTTAAAAGCCAGTACTCCTTTGCCGTTTGAAAAACCGTTAAGGAATTGTCCCACGTATTTCTTGCCATCCGGGAGGGTCAGGGTTCCTTCACCATGGTACTTTCCGTCCTGGAATTGACCTTCATACTTTTTACCATCGACGGTTGTTTCTGTGCCTGTCCCATTGTATTGATCGTCGCCCCATTCTCCAATGTATTTCTTGCCGTCTGCAAAGGTCATGGTGCCTTCGCCGTCTCTTTTGTCTTTTTTCCAGCGGCCTGTATAGGTTGAGCCGTCGGGTAAAATCAGGCTGCCTTGACCGTCTCTCCGTCCATTTTTCCAATCACCGAGGTATCTCTCACCAGTTGGGTAGGTCATGATGCCCTGACCGTGGGGATTTCCTTTTTTCAGTTCTCCAATATATCTGCTGCCGTCTGGTAGATTGATAGAACCCTGACCGGGCATCATGGCTGCCTGGTCTTCGGAAGGGGGTTGTTCCTCTGTCTTAGTCTGTGCCTTTTCTTCAGCCTTGATTCGGGCTTCCTCCTCGGCCTTGAGTCTGGCTTTTTCTTCGGCTTTGAGCCGTACCTCTTCTTCGGCCTTGAGTCGGGCTTCTTCTTCGGCTTTGCGTCTGGCTTCCTCTTCGGCTTTGAGCCGTGCCTCCTCCTCGGCCTCGCGTCTGGCTTCCTCTTCAGCTCTGAGTCGGGCTTCTTCTTCGGCTTTGCGTCTGGCTTCCTCTTCGGCTTTGAGCCGTGCCTCCTCCTCGGCCTCGCGTCTGGCTTCCTCTTCAGCTCTGAGGCGGGCTTCTTCTTCGGCCTTGCGTCTGGCTTCCTCTTCAGCTTTGAACCGTGCCTCCTCCTCGGCCTCGCGTCTGGCTTCCTCTTCAGCCTTGGTTCGCGCTTCTTCTTCGGCCTTGCGTCCGGCTTCCTCTTCAGCCTTGATTCGGGCTTCTTCTTCGGCCTTGCGTCCGGCTTCCTCTTCAGCCTTGATTCGGGCTTCTTCTTCGGCTTTGAGTCTGGCTTCCTCTTCAGCTCTGAGGCGGGCTTCTTCTTCGGCTTTGAGTCTGGCTTCCTCTTCAGCTCTGAGGCGGGCTTCTTCTTCGGCCTTGAGTCTGGCTTCCTCTTCAGCCCTGAGTCGCGCTTCTTCCTCGGCTTTGAGCCTGGCTTCCTCTTCAGCTCTGAGGCGGGCTTCTTCTTCGGCTTTGAGCCGTGCCTCTTCTTCAGCTTTGAGGCGGGCTTCTTCTTCGGCTTTGAGCCGTGCCTCTTCTTCAGCTTTGAGGCGGGCTTCTTCTTCAGCTTTGAGGCGGGCTTCTTCTTCGGCTTTGAGGCGGGCATCTTCCTCGGCCTTGAGTCTGGCTTCCTCTTCAGCTCTGAGGCGGGCATCTTCTTCGGCCTTGAGCCTGGCTTCCTCTTCAGCTCTGAGGCGGGCATCTTCTTCGGCCTTGAGCCTGGCTTCCTCTTCAGCTCTAAGCCTGGCTTCTTCTTCGGCTTTGAGCCGTGCCTCTTCTTCGGCCTTGCGTCTGCTTTCCTCTTCAGCTTTGAGGCGGGCTTCCTCTTCGGCTCTGAGGCGGGCATCTTCCTCGGCCTTGAGTCTGGCTTCCTCTTCAGCTCTGAGCCGTGCCTCTTCTTCAGCCTTGAGTCTGGCTTCCTCTTCAGCTCTGAGCCGTGCCTCTTCTTCAGCCTTGAGTCTGGCTTCCTCTTCAGCTCTAAGCCTGGCTTCTTCTTCGGCTTTGAGCCGTGCCTCTTCTTCGGCCTTGCGTCTGCTTTCCTCTTCAGCTTTGAGGCGGGCTTCCTCTTCGGCTTTGAGCCGTGCTTCCTCCTCGGCCTTGAGCCGTGCTTCCTCTTCGGCTTTGAGGCGTGCCTCTTCTTCGGCCTTTAGCCTGGCTTCCTCTTCAGCCTTTTGTTGTGCTAATTCAGCTTCGGTGGGTTTGGGTTTAACGGCATGACCAAGGATCCATTCGCCGGATAATTCCTTACCGTCAGCAGAAGTGAATGTACCCTGACCATGCGGAAGGTCAAGTTCCCATTCTCCTTCGTAACTGCTGCCGTCCGGCCATGTGAATTTTCCTTGGCCGTGAAAGTGTTCATGTTCAATCTGACCTTCGTATCGGCTGCCATCCGGCCAGGTACATATGCAAGATCCTTGATAGGCGTCTTCCGTCCATCCGATGTGGTAGCGATGGTTTTCGGAAGTACTTTTTGTCAGTGTTTCCCGCATGTCACATTCTGTCAGGCAGCCGTCCTGCGTTCGTTGCGTTGCTGCCGCGATTTCGATATTGTAATATCATCCGGCAATGATGATAAACAATATCATATTTCCCGGGACGATAACAAGCTCATCCATGGTCCGTGGCCCATCTTTTGACCGTACATACACGTTAACATATGAGGATAACTAAAATATTGCCTGTATCACAAAAGTTGTATCACCCCAAAGTCATCAAATAGTAAAGTACTATGAAAAGCAGAGATAGAACTTAACTATCGAATAAGATTCGAAGATAATATTGTAATACAAATCCGTTCCGGCATGTCCTCATTAATACTATTGATTCGAGACGACTTCTGGTTTCTTCTTTCGCTTCGGTCTTCTGCGCTGCCTGATTGAAGGATGGTAACAGCGGAAAATAGCATCGTCTTTCGTCACGGACAGGAATCCCTTTTCCATGATGTATTGATTCAGGTCATTGTAGAAATGTGAGCGTATAGTTTCTTTTTGCAGAGGATACTTATCTTCGATATCCTTGAAGAGAAGGGTATCTTTTTTCATGATGTAGTCCAGGCAGTCCTTGATGTCTTCCCGAGAGAACATCAATCTGTTCTTATAGAGGACGGTTTCTATCCTGTCGAAATAGAGGGCGAGCTTCCTATGCCCGTTTTCCATGGAGATGACGTCGAATAGGCGGGCCAGGCGGGTTCTTCCCGGACGGCCGAGGCCCATTTTAGTCAGACACTTGGGAATGAATTCAAGAATCTCGACGAGCGAGTGCCGGGAATGGGTTATGACGACGAAGACGCCTTCGGGGTTGAGAATACGGGCGATATCCTCTATCAACTGGGGAAAGAAATAGAGGGAATAACTCGCAATAACGAGATCGAAGCTGTCTGTTGCCATGCGTTTGATCAGAGATGCGTTGCCGTGAATGAACGAGCAGCGATACCCCAGGGCGTCCACAACGGCATAAAAATGGGGCCCGTTTTCGGCGACCATGTCGATTCCGGTAATTTCCGCATCATGATGAAGACGACCGGCGAGTTTATTCGTAAAAGCTCCATAGCCGCAACCCAATTCCAGGATATGCCTCGCCCATGACAGAGCAAGGCCCTCAAGAGCTATATCTCTGATATCGCTTTGATTTATGGAATATTGTGTGATGATATTTCTTGTCCGGACGTGGTCGGCGGTCTGCTCATAGGCTTTCTTGATATCATCAGCAGAATAAAGATACCGACTGGGCATCGCCGTCGTCTCTTTCGTTGTAATATGGTTCGCGGCATGACTTCAATGCCCCGCATATGAGGACAACCCGGAAGCCCCTGCCCGGAAGATCATGTCCAAATTCTATCAGAAGGGCGATGCAACAACAAGAGTCTGATCAAATGAACGGAAAATCGAGGTATTATATGGAAGAACGGACGCCCAGGCGGTGAAAGTCATTAGGCTATGTTCATCACAAAAAAGTGGCCGATAAAGCAAGCAACAATCTGCCTGGAGGGTATCGCTTGATACGTTGAACGGGCAAGTCCTCATCAGGTGCCTGCTTCCATCGCCTTCAGCGTATTCAGGGCACTCTCGTATTTCCTGATTCTGTATCGGTCCTCTTCGGTCTGTTCTATGAATTTTCTGATATTGATATTGTCTTCCAGATCATGCATCTTCACCGCCTTCGCGAGCCTATTCTCCGCAACCCTGAGGATGTACTGCGGGTACGTCTCGTCCTGTCTCCGCGTCATGGCATCGACACCGTCGATAATCTCCCGGCCGAACCCTTCCTGGTGCAATCTCGGCAGGGGCCATGCGATATTGTCTTCGACGACATCGTGAAGCACGGCGACGATCATGCCGCCAATCGAGTCCATCTTCATCATGAGCCTTAAGGGATGCAGGATATAAGGGGCACCGATTCTATCGATCTGGCCCGCATGGGCCTCTGCCGCGATGGCGATTGCTCTCTCCAGGGTCTGCATTCATTTTTCTCCGTAAATATGCGACATTGTATAGGGCGATTCCGTTCTGTTGAGGTCTTGTTCTTTCAAGGGGGATGCATCAGGCGGTATGCAGGTATGTCCGTCACGCAGGATAGGTGTGTACCCAGGCGCCCCGCCGCAATTTATGGCGGAAGTTGGTGCTGTCGTCCTCGATGATTTTATAAAGATAGACCATGTGACGTTCTATCGCTTCCATGTAGAGGTTCTGATCGATCATGTATCTCTTTTCGAAATGGATTTGGGCATTGTTATAGACGCTTCCGCATGTCTCGGTGAGGCGTTTTTTCATGAATTCGTAAAAGACAGTCGTTTTGCGAAGGATATCGAATTCAAAATCGAACCCTTCAATTCCCCCGTCCTTGAATTCGTAATAGAGGAAAAGCAACTTTTCCAGGTATGCCCGGTCGGACATTTGGGCCAGCAGGTCGGATGTCGCGAGCATAAAGCCGATCATCCTGTCTTCCGTCGAGGAAAATGCAATGGAGTCTATGTCGACTCCCAAATCGGTACACAGAATGATATTGCTGATGTTCTCCAACTGGTTCGGATCGATGATAAAAACAGCCTGGTGCTTGGTCAGGAATTCGATACTCCTGCCTACGTGGGTGGACGTGTACTTTGCGCCGGTGCCTGTTTGGTCCCATGCTTCCTGGATGTATCCCGTGTCGTGGAAAAGGGCCGCGTTGAGGAGATTCGCGGCTGCATGAACCGGCAGAGCATCATTCTTGAGATTGAACCCGTCGACGAGCCGGATTGCGCTGAGCAGGATGGTAATCGTGTGCATGAAATCGTGATAATGGGTATTGCACGCCCTGTAGCCGGGGAATTTCCCTTCGAAGAGCTGCTTGATAAGCGTATAATTCTTATAGACGTCAATGAAATATTTGCTGGGATAGTGATAGCAGAAAATCTTTCGGACCTCTGCGAGGATGGCTTTCGGCGTTGGTCTGATAAGCTGTGACAGCTGTATGGGATAACTGGAGCTCATACATTCATCCGCCGCATGCATTTTATATATTGATACACTGTCTTGCGGCAGGTGTCAATAACCGGACGGATTTCTTCGCCATATAAGTTTAAGCGTCAGCAATATTAAAAAGAGATTCGTCTTTTGGTGAGTAATTTCATGCATGATTTTGGCTATTTCCGGAGGTCATACTTAATCATCTTGAGTTGGAGTCCCTTTCTACTCATGCCCAGTTGCTTGGCCGCCCTGGTCACATTGTCTCCGCATTCGTCGAGGACTTTTGTGATCATCTGTTTTTCTATTTCTTCCGTCTGGTTTTTGATCCAGTCTTTCAGGGCTGTCTTCCGGTCGTCCGATTTAACCAGGATCGACGATTCCGCGGCTGTTTTCCATTCACCGGGGATATCCTGGGGCCCGATAGTTTCTCCCTGGGCCATAAGCACGAGTCTTTCCGTGAAATTCTCCAACTCCCGGATATTTCCTGGCCAATCGTACTGTTCCAGGATGTCCATGACGGCCGGTTCGATCGATTTGACGGAGCGGTTCAGCTTCTTGTTGAATTTGTCCAGAAAATAGTCGACGAGAAGCGGGATATCCTCTCTTCGCTCTCTGAGCGGGGGAACGTGAATGGGGAAAACATTGAGCCTGTAGAAAAGATCTTCCCGGAAGGTTCCGTTCTTCACGTCCTGGCGCAGATTGCGATTGGTCGCGGTAATCAGCCTCACATCGACTTTGATGGTGCGGATTCCGCCGACCCGCTCGAATTGATGGTCCTGGATCACGGTCAGGATTTTGACCTGCATCTCCTTGGATAATTCTCCCACTTCGTCCAGAAACAGGGTTCCCTTATGGGCCAGTTCGAATTTCCCCGGTTTGCCGACGACGGCGCCGGTGAAAGCCCCTTTCTCGAAGCCGAAGAGTTCGCTCTCCATGAGATTTTCCGGGATAGCGGCACAGTTGATCTTGATGAAGGGGTTCTGACGCCGGGGACTGTTCACATGAACGGCATTGGCGATAAGTTCCTTTCCCGTTCCCGTCTCTCCCGTAATCATCACCGTCGTTGTCGTCGGGGCGACCTTTTTAATGACATCGTATGTCTCCAGCATGACTTTGCTGTTGCCGATAATGCCGTAACGTTCGATATCGTCCGGCCGGAAGAGGGCTTCGCCTTCGTTTAAGGTCTTGGTCTTGATGGCTTTAAAGATGATGTTCTTCAGTTCGTCCTGCTCGAAGGGTTTTGTGATGTAATCGAAAGCGCCTTTTTTCAAGGCATCGACCGCAGTAGCGATCGTGCCGTGGGCCGTGATGATGATGACCGGTATGGACGGCCACGATTGGGATACCCTCTCCAGGAGTTCCATTCCGTCGAGCCTGGGCATCTTCAGATCGGACACCACAATGCTTATCTCCTCCTTTTTGAGAATGTCCAGAGCCTCGGCGCCGTCGGATGCCAGGACGACGTCGTATCCCTCCTTCTTCAGCATGGCCTTCAGAACGAGGCGCATATTTAATTCATCGTCAACTACGAGGATATTTTTCATAGGTTTGATCTATTATGGAATGTTTGTCGTGTCAAGGACGCGTCTCAATAGGCCGTGCCCAATCTGATATAAAAGATGCTTCCCTGTCCGACGATGGACTTGGCGCGGATATGGCCGCCATGGGTCTTGATGATTTTCCGGCAGATGGCCAATCCAAGCCCTACGCCGCGTTCCTTGGTCGTAAAAAACGGCTTGAAAATGTTGATCATCTCCTCCTTCTTGATGCCTGCGCCCGTGTCGCGGATGGAGATTCCTATGGCGTCGCCTACATCGCTTGCGATCTTGGTCGTTCTGAATGTGAGCGTTCCGCCTTCCGGCATGGCTTCAATGCCGTTGAAGGCGATATTCAGGATCACCTGGATGATCTGTTCCTGGTCTGCCATGATCGGCGGCAGGTGAGGCCGAAGTTCTCTCTCTATGGTTATTTTTCCGGATATGTCATTGGCCTTGATGATCGAAACGGCCTTTTCGATGATTTGGTTGATATCCGTCGGCTTCAGCGTCAACGTATAAGGTTTCGCAAAGTCGAGGAACTGCGAAACAACACTGTTCAATCTGTTGACCTCTTCAATGATGACGTCCAGGAGTTTCTCGTTTTCCTCGGTCGTTGCCTCCGAGCGCAGATACTGCGCCGCACCTTTGATGGATCCTAGGGGGTTGCGGATCTCGTGAGCAAGGACGGGAGCCATTTCCTCCAGCATCACGGATTTTTCGCGCTCGATTTTTTCGTCAAAGGTAAACATGGACGTGAACAGGTCTTTGCTGTCCGGGTAAAGTTTGCCGAACAGTTTCTCCAGAATTTCCCGGAAAGGGCTGATGGAAATGACGATGATAAAGGAAGCCAGCAGAACCGGGGTGAACGGCAGGGTGACGCCCATGCCGAACAGTCCGATAACGGAATAGATGGCAATCGCCGCAAACATCGTTAGAATGGCGATAAAGAGGGCTCGGGCCATCAACTCCTGAATTTCTATAAGACGGTGATGGGTGATGAACATGAATACAAAATAGAGGAGACCGGCAATGACGATATCCGACAAACGGGGAAAATTATAACCGAAGTAATGGAACAAATCGAGAAGGCTCAAGACGGCTGAGACCGTACAGGCTGTCGACAGATAAATAAACCTCCATCTTTCGATACCGGCCACTTTGGATTTTGTATAATGAAGCAGTGCGAGATAACAGAGACCCAGCATACCAAATGAAAATGTCCGGAGAACCGTGTCCATATAAAGCCAGCGGTCAAGGGGCGTGAAGGTGGCCGCGGACAGCAGAACGGCCATGAAGGTCGCGGATACGGTCCATTTGGGGGTGAGGAAACTCAGTCCGTTCGACAGGGCCGATGTAAAACGGATTGCGAGCGGTGCCGTCGCGACGAGACCCATATCGGCGATCATTTTCCAGAAAGGGTTTTTCAGCAAGTCATGGAAGAAAACCCCGCTTTTGTGAAAAAAAACAGCCAAACAGAGCGCGGCAAAAGAGAGTTGCAGGCCGTCCCTTTTCTTGTTGATGGTCAGGGAAATGGCTATCGTCAGGCTGATGGCCGCGAGAGTAAAGGTTTCCATGAGGAACCGCCGCTTTTTTAATTATACCATGATATAAGCAAAAGGAAGGTTAGTCAAGGAGACCGGCGCCGCCATGAAAATACGCACTCCCCTCCCGGGGCATTCCCGCAAAAAAATCCCCCTTCCGAGAAGAAAGGGGGATAGGAATTCGCGCTGAATCGCGGGATAAAAAACATCCGATGTCGGTACGATTTGAGCGGATGGCCTCCGACAGCCTTGGACGTTACCACTGCCTCAGAGTATCGGAACTGTTCCCGACCCTTGCCGGATCGCTCGGCATAAGCCTGAGGGAACCGGTGATGGACTCCTCTTCCGAAGGCAAGGCGTATCTGAAAACGCCGCGGCCCGCGTAGGCCAGTGTAAAGGCTGCAATTCCCTGCTGGGACTTGACGGCTTGCGAGATGGATTTGGTCTTGTCGGCCGTTCCCAGGACCAGAATGGCCTCCATCTCTCCATTGAAGAGGTTTTCCACCCCGTAAAGGCCGGGGGGCTGAGGTTCGGCTTCATCTCTGTGAGATAAGGTCTCTTCCGAGACCGCCAGATTCTCTTCGTAGTATTTATCAAAAGCCTCCAGCCATAAGCCTTTATCCGTCTCATCGGCTTTGCTGAAGCTGCGGTCCACGTCATGCATTTTCCTTACGGTCTTTTTCTTTGCCATAACAGCCTCCCTGTGAATATCTGAAATATTACGGAGACGAGCTTTACATGTCACGCCGCACCGTTTTGAGAAATTATATGAACACAATTCGTGCCAGACTGGACAGAATGTGGAGAATTAATGAAATGCCTTGATATTGTTAGCGATAAGTCGATCTGGTCATCTGGAAAGATTAGATGCAAAGGCCGGTTTACGGGATATTTGCTGCGTAGCGGTTTTTGCAGTGCGAACACCGTTACGCGGTTCTTTATACAGCCAAGGAATTTCTTTCTTTGATTTGAGGGGGTCTTGAGAATTGTAAGGTCTGTCATTGACATCGCCTCTTCCTTTTCTTAAAGTGAGGGAGAAGTCATCAAAACGCTGATAGAGTCGGAATCGTTAGGTTGTCCTTCAACGACCGGTGGGCTCAAGACAGACGGTTGACGATGCCGCGCCCCGGTCATGGATGCAATCCCTTAAGGTATGAAGCCAATGCCGCTCGATCTACCGGAGACCGTCCGGGCCGTTCTCAGGAAAGTGGAAGAGATATCCCTGAAACCATTTCACTATGTGGAGAAGAAGGATTTGACGGTCCCTGTCCGGATCAGGTTGGCCGGGCCGGATTCGTCCTTCCATGAGCTTTATTATAACGGTAAACTGGGTGGGCAAATCGACTACGCCATCGTCAGCCGGTGCGGCCATATCCTGAGGCTTTATGGGGCTGACGCTGAAAACCGGTATGTTCCCGTAGCCAACAAGCGGACCATGATGGCTTATCTCATGGAAATGGACGACGAGATTCACCGACTTACCGCCTTCTACGGGAAAGACAAGATAAGGCAAATGATCGTGATGTGGTATGAAGGACTTGTTTACCAACTGACGAGGATGCCCACGGAGATTATGATCAACAGATGGATCTGCGGTAGTTTTCCTTTTCTCAGGGACATGCAGATCAAGGCTTTGAATGACCAGCGGGCCGTCGCCGTTATGTCGATATCTTTGGATGTTGGAAGCGTCATGCCGTCAAAGATTTACCGGGCATCCAATATCATGAACTACGTCTATTTCAAGGTCTTGGAAGACTTTTTCCAGCTCGACCTTGTCGCGCCCTACCATAGTACGGTTTTCATCTTTGAAGGAAGCTCCCTGGCGAGGATAACGGAGAACGATTATCCCGACAGTCACGAGGGGGACCGGGCGATGATCGACCAGTGGGCGGACCGTCTCGCTCTCGGGGCGTGGTTCGAGTGGAAGCCCCTTGCCGGCGAGACGTGTCTCTTCTGATTCGGCGGGATTGTGTATCACCTGTCAGGCCACGATCCTTCCGTGGAGATTTTGCAGTACCTGCTCGCACTCCTTGCCGATTTCGTGAACGAGTTCTCCCGTAGGTCTCACGTCGTGGATCGCACCGGCGATTTGTCCTATCTGCAGTTCTCCCTCGTGAAGCTCGCCTTCAAACATACCCAGCCGGGTTCGCTTTTCGCCGATCAACTGCAGCAACTCTTCCTGCGACGCGCCCCGGCCTTCCGCCTCCGCTATCCGCTCATACCACTCGTTCTTGATGACCCGGGCGGGGATCATTTTTTTCAGGATGAGAAACGTGTCGGTCGGCGAGGCCTTGACCATGGCCTCCTTGAATTTCGGATGACAGCTTGATTCGACCGTTGCCGCAAACCGGCTCCCGATCTGGGCTCCGTCCGCCCCCATGGCCAGGACGGCGGCCACGCCGCGGCCGTCGTAGATGCCTCCGGCGGCAATCACCGGAATTTTTACGGCGTCCCTGGTCTGGGGAACCAGGACGAGGGTTGTCAGTTCGTCCCGCCCGTTATGTCCACCTGCCTCGAAACCTTCTACAACGACGGCGTCCACGCCCGCCTCTTCGCATTTCGACGCGAGTTCCGGCGTTGAAGTGACATGCACGACCTTGATGCCTGCGTCTTTGAACCGTCCCGTATATTTCTTGGGACTTCCGCCCGAAGTGAAGACGATCTTCACGCCTTCTTCCGTGATGACCCTCGCCATGTCGTCGGCATACTGAAAGAAGATGGGCAGGTTCACCCCCCATACCCCTTTTGTTCCTGCCTGCCCGATCTTATGGATGTGTTCCCGGAGCAGTTCGGGCGTCATGGAGCCGGCTCCGATGAGGCCCAGTCCCCCGGCTTCCGCTACGGCGGCCGCCAGCCGCCAGCCGCTGGTCCAGACCATGCCCGCCTGGATGATGGGGTAACGCAGGCCGAACAATTCCGTTATTCTGGTTCTGATCATGGGTGCCCTCCCTCGATAGCTGATGGATCGTGAGTACGCGTATGCCAACCTGACGCATACGATCTAATCCGGACCGGAACTTGCGCGTCCGACGGGGAATACGATTCCTCCTTTTCTTTTCATGCATATCCTGCGTAAGCAATGCAGAATCCGCATCAGTTTTCAGTATAAGGAAATGCTGCCTGACCGTCAATGGGGTATTGCGGAAAATGATTACACACGAGTGTAAGGCTAGAGTTGACTAATTGACCGGGATATGGAAGACTTCCCCGTACGGGAAATGATTCAGGATAAGGAGAGAGACGATGCTCAGAATGTTCATAACGGTTTTGATGGCAGTCATGGTCGCGGTCCCGGCGTTTGCCGAAGACGACTTATTCGGCGGAATCGACGCCGACGGCAACAAGAAGATCGACCGAAAAGAGTACCGGGACGCGGCAGGAAAACTCTTTGACAGACTTGACAAGAACCATGACGGATATCTGGATTGGGACGAGTTCAAGGCTATGGGCATTCGCGACGGCAAGAAGTTATTTAAGGCGTGGGATACCAATAAAGACGGCAGGCTATCCCGGGAAGAATTCATAAAGGGTTCCATGACGCAGTTTAAGAACCTGGACAAGAACCGTGACGGCTTTATCGATAAAAATGAGTTAAGCCAGAAGCGAAACGAGGAAGGGGTGCGGAAAGATGAGCCGTCGGCGTCACCTTGGGTTATCTTCCGTTTTTAGTAGCATTCATTTGACGGTCGGTAACCGGCAATAGTTAAAGGGGATAGGGATAGCCCTTGCGTGGCTTCTTCACAGGCGGTATGATCGTCCCTATTCGATCACTTTCACCGATGTGGCGAAGTATTCCGTTTCGCCGAAACACGTCGTCGGCAGGCCTTTGTGCTGCTCGTAAGAGACGGTGAGACGTTTTCCGACGAGGGAATTGAGCTTCTGCGCCAGGGCATCGTCCCTGACGGTAAAGTAGAATTTTTCGGCGACCGTGCCGGGCATCGTCACCAGCGCCATTTCCCCTTCCCATGTCTTGCAGACCCAGCCCTTCTTGGACAGCTTCTGCACGTATCCGGCCCGTTCCCCTGTTGCATAGCTCCAGGTCAGGGCAATCCACGTATAGATGACGACGGCAAGAACCGGCACCAGAACGATGCCGGCAACCCATACGGCGATGCTTTTGTTCAAAGGCACGGCGATTCCCTCCATGATCGGCGACGTTGACAGAATCTATAACAGAAGATCCCGTCCTTTGCAACGTGACTTGGGGCAATCGGTGGGGCCGGACATATCCGGATAGATGAAAAGGGACGCGGTTGTTTCATCCATAACAGAAAGGGCCGATCCGAAAGCGCAACGGACCGGCCCTCGGTTGTCAACATGCAGTTACATCATTTCCAAGGCCGTCGCCAGCGACACGCCTCCGCCTCCGCAGAGGGTGGCCAGCCCCAGGGTCTTGCCCCGTTTCTTCATGGCATGAAGGAGCGTGACCATGATCCGGCAGCCGGTCGATCCTACCGGATGGCCGAGACCGCAGCCGGAACCGTTGACATTCGTGATCTCGCGATTCAACCCCAGTTCCCGTTCCAGGCCCAGGTATTGGGCGGCGAAGGCCTCGTTGAGTTCGATCAGCTCGAAATCGCTGAGCTTGAGGTGCGACTTGATGAGAAGGTCCTTGACCGCCGGTACGGGACTCATACCCATGATGGAAGGGTGGCAACCGCCCCTGCCCACCGCCTTGATTTTGGCGATGGGTTTGAGCCCCAACTCGCGGGCCTTGTCCGCCGACATAATCACCATGGCGGACGCCCCGTCGTTGACGCCGGATGAGTTGCCGGCTGTCACCTTCCCGGTTTTGGGGATGAAAGCCGGAGGCAGTGAGGCCAGTTCCTCCATGGTGAGTCCCGGCCGGAAATGTTCGTCCTTGTCGAAAATCTTGGGCGGTTTTCCCTTCTTCTGGGGAAGCTCGAGCGGGACGATCTCATCCCGGAAATCGCCCTGGACGGTCGCCCGCTCGGCATTGTTGTGGCTCCGGAGGGCGACCTCGTCGATTGCTTCCCGGGACAGGTTGTATTTTTCAGCGATCAATTCGGCCGTGATTCCCATGATGTAAGGTTTACCGCGAAACTTGTCGACGATCGCTCCTTCCTTGATCGGCCCCTGTTCAAGTCCGCGCAGGACATGGGAGCCGGCATGGAGGGCATGAACGATATCGTCTACGAAGACCTGGTCCTGAAATCGGCATCCCCAGCGGGCATTCGGCACGGAATAAGTTATTCCGGACATATGTTCCATGCCGCCGGCGAGAACGGCATCCACCATCTCCGCCTGGATCATGGCCATTCCCGACTGGACGGCTTCCATCCCCGAGATACAGACCCGGTTGATCGTGACGGCGGTGACCTCCTCGGGAATTCCCGCCATGAGAGCGGAAATCCGGGCGACGTTCAATGTATCGACGGGCTCCCGGCAGCAGCCGAAGCGGACATCACCGAGCAAGGCCGGATCGATCCCGGCCCTTCTCACGGCCTCCTTCATGGCCACGGAGCCCAGGGTTGCAAGATTCATGTCTCTTAACGTTCCTCCGAATCCGCCTATGGCTGTGCGGCAGGCGGATACGATGACCACATCTTTCATTTTTTACCTCCTGCATTGCCGTATAATCGTTTGTATGCTGCGCATCTGGCAGGTGCGGTTCAATCTATGATCGAAATGTCCGGGCGAAGAGCCGCGGCCCTTTCGCCGCAGCCGTCCGCCCGGTGCCTCTGTTTTTCCGTTTAACCGTGAAGATGCTTGTTATTTATCCTTGTACATGACCCGCATCTCCCGCTTCAAAATTTTGCCCGTCGGGGTTTTGGGGAGTTGATCGACAAAGATCACCTTCTTGGGAACTTTGAATCCCGCCAACTCCTTGCGGCAATGGGTAATGATCTCCTCTTCGGTAATTGTTGTGTTCGGCTTGGCAACGATGATCGCCGCCACTTTTTCCACCCATTTCGGATCGGGCAGGCCGATGACCGCCACTTCCTGGACGCGTTTATCGAGATAAATGGCCTCCTCCACCTCGCGGGTCGGCACGTTCTCGCCGCCGGTCTTGATCATGTCCTTTTTGCGATCGGCGACGGTGATGTAGCGGTCCTCGTCCATCACACCGATATCGCCCGAGTGGAACCACCCTCCCTTCATGGCGGCATCGGTCTTGTCCGGCTCTTTGAAATACATGATGAGGGCGTGAGGGCCTTTGCCGCAGATCTCGCCGGGGATTTCGGGCTGACCGATCGGTTTGCCGTCGTCGTCTTCCAGGCGGGTTTCCATATTGAGGCCGCCCAGACCTGCCGAGCCGAGTTTCTTGAGGGCGTCTTTCGCTTTGAGAATGGTATGGTACGGTGCCAGTTCCGTCTGTCCGTAGTAGTTGTAAATCCTGGCCCCTGGCACCTTTTCCATGATCTCCTTCAGGATTTCGACGGGCATGATGGATGCCCCGTAATAGCATTTTTTCAGGCTGGAGAGGTCGTACTTGGTGAAATCGGGATGACGGAGCATGCCGATCCAGACCGTCGGCGGCGCAAAGAACATCGTTGCCTTGTAGTCCTGGATGTTCTTCAGGATCATGCCGATATCGGGTGCCATGAGGACGTTCGTTCCCCCCACCCAGAAGATGGGGTTCATGAAAACGTCGCGCTGGGCGCAATGGTAGATGGGTAGGGCGTTGATATTGATGTCGTCCTCGTCGTACTGCCCGTCGATGATACAGCCCATATATTCGGCCATGAGGGCCTGATTGCTGATGATGACGCCCTTCGGCAGCGATTCCGTTCCGCTGGTGTAGGTCATCTGGCAGGGTTCTTCGATATGCAGTTCGGCATCCGGTTCGCTGTCCGATCCCTTTTTGTACCATGGTTCGAAATCGAGAAACCGATCGCTGACGGGGGGCTTGCTGGCACCCTGCCGCGACCAGATGAAAGTCTTTACGGTGGGCATGTCGTCTATGACATCTTTCATGAGGTCATAGAGAGCGTCCTCGATGATGAACACCTTACTTTCCGAGTGATTGATGCAGTAGGATATGTCTTTGCCCCGGAGGAGGTAGTTGACGGCCAGGTAGATGGCGCCGATCTTGGCGCATCCCATCCAGGTCAGCACATGATCGACCGTATTATGGGCGAGGATGGCCACGCGGTCGTATTTCTTCACGCCCAGGCCGAGGAGGGCGTTGGCCGTCCGGTTGCACGCCGCTTCGAGCTCTCTATAAGTCAGAACCTGGTCACCAAAGATCAGGGCCTTCTTGTCGGGATAGTGATAGGCGCTTCGCCGGATCATATCGGCAATCACCCAGCGGTTCACCTTGTTGTAACGGTTCATCAGGAATTCGAGGTTCTCTTTGTTGATGAAATTGAATTTGGCTTTATCCTCGTTGGATAGGGGACTGAAATAAGCTGCCATGTTGTCGTACCTCCTTATTAAGATAGATAGGGATGTGAATGAACATTTGTCCCCACTCTCTGCTTCCTTCTTCCGCGGTTTCATAGGAAAGAGGCAGGGAGCGCCGGGTGAAGAGGAATTCACCCTTCCTGGTGCTGCGATGAAACACGTTTTGCTGAATAAATATTCTGTGTCTTAACGCCTCCCGACGGGAGCCTGGTTCCTGTCGGGTTTGTCTCCGATCCTATTTGGTTTGGAGGGTTCTGCCGATGGTCAGGATTTCCGCTTCTTTCGTGCCCTCGTACAGCTCCAGGATCTTCGCATCGCGGTACCACTTCTGCACCGAATACTCGTCGATGTAGCCGTAACCCCCGTGCAGTTCCACGCCGGCGTTTGCGCAGAACACCGCCGTCTGGCCGCTGTAGAACTTCGCCATCGCCGCCAGATGGTAGTCCGGACGGCCGACGTCGATCAGCCATGCCGACTTGTAGATCAAACCGCGAAGCGCCTCGATCATGATCGCCATCTCCGTCAGCTTCTTCTGCGTCATCTGGAAGCCGCCCAGCGGCAACCCGAATGCCGTCCTCTCCTTCACGTACTTGATGCTCGTCTCCAGGCAGGCCTCCGACAGGCCCAAGCCCTGCGCCGACACCATGACGCGCGTCGTATCAAAGAAGTGCATCAACTGGATGAAGCCGCGGCCTTCCTTCCCGACCAGGTTCGTCTGGGGAACTCGCACGTCCTCCAGGGCGATCTCCGCCGTATCGCTCGACCGGATGCCCATCTTCCCGTGAATCTTGTTCCGAGTCACGCCTTTGGCGTCGGCCGGGATGATGATCAGGGAGAAGCTGTTGTGCTTCTTCTCTTCCGGGTTCGTGATGCACTGCGTCACCATGAAGTCGCAGACCGTCCCGTTCGTGATGAACATCTTGTTGCCGTTGATCACGTAGTCCGATCCGTCCTTCACCGCACGGGTCTTGTAACCCGCGACATCCGTGCCGGCGTTCGGCTCCGTGAACGCCCCCGCACTGACCCAGTCCCCGGCGCAGACGGGCGGCAGATAGGTCTTCTTCTGCTCTTCCGTTCCGTACTGGATGATCGATTCGCAACCGAAGGTCGCCGCCACGATGTTGAGCCCGATCCCCATGTCGACCTTCGACAGTTCTTCCGTGATGATCGAGTTGCCCAGGATGCCGGCACCGGCGCCTCCGTATGCCTCCGGGACCCAGGCCCCGACGAGGCCGTTTTCCGCCGCCTTCTTCCGGACCTCGGGCGTGTATTTCTCGTGTTCGTCGCATTCCTTCGAGATGGACGTCATTTCCGCCACGGCAAACTTGTACGCCATCTCCTTCAACATCTTCAATTCTTCCGTCAATTCAAAATCCATTTCTCCATCCTTTCCTTTTCGTTAATCTTATTACAGACGATACGCCAAGCCGACCTCACGTACCGCTATAATACACGCAAGGCTGTTATGGATCATCGTACCGGCCCGGACATCATCCGGGCCGGGGACTTATTTCTTCGCTTTCGCCGCACTTGGTGCTATGGTGCCGCCCTTCGCAGGTAAACCGGTTTCCCTGCGAAAGGCCTCCTTAAATGATGCCCTTTTCTTCCAATTCCTTCTGTTTCACCGGGCCGAAGCCAAGGTATTTCAGATAGATGTAACCGTTGTCGAATCCCACCGGCCGGCAGACCCACTTGGTCCGCGGGGGCGTTTCTGTCGATTTCCACTGCGACTGGGCGCATATCACGGAACCGTAGACCGGGTCCTGGACGGGGGTGAAGATGCCGCGGTCACGCCACACCTCGTCCTGCATGGTTTTCTGGGGCGGGACGATTTCGGCCACTACCGGCGTGATCGGCGCCAGGCGCCCGCTTTTGGCGTATTCGATGGACTTTTCCGTCAATTCGTGACTGGTGTATTTCTCCGTTTCCGGGTTGATCATGGATTGATATTTGAGCTGCCAGTCTTTCTTCATGAAAGGCGCCAGCGATGTCCACTGGTCGGCGCCCCATTCGTCGTATTTGCCGATGATGTCCACGAAGGCCTTCCACATCTCCAGCCGCAGCCCCCCGAGGAAGACGCCGCCGTCTTTGGTGGGATAGAATCCGTAGAGCCACAGGCAGGTGTCGAGGTTGCCGAAGCGCTCGTTGACGACGCCCTGGTCGGCATACCAGTGAAGCATGTAATCGTTGAGCCGTTCGTAGGCTTCCGGTGTGGCAATGTCGATGGCCTGACCTTCGCCGGTCAGTTCTCGGTAATAGACGGCAGCGAGGATGCCGACGGCCCCGAAAGTGCCGGAAGTGGCCCAGGCGATCCATGGTCCGGCCTTGGTGGATGTCGCATAGGGCATGTCTGCCAGCGTCTTCCCTTCCGGCAGGACTTCGCCGGTGGCATATTGAACGCCTGAACGTGCCTGGGAGACATTGTCGTAGTCGTACTGGTTGCGCCCGCTTTCCGGCCCGAATTGGCCGTAGCCGCTTATCGACGTGAAAATGAGTCTTGGGTTGATTTCGCTTAAGGCTTCATAACCGATGCCCCATTGATCCATCTTGCCCGCCGGGTAGGTTTCAATCAGGATGTCGGCGTTGGCGACCAGCGCCTTGAGGATGTCCCTGCCTTCTTCGGTTTCCAGGTTCAGGGTGATATGGTATTTGTTGCGGCCTTCCTGGAGATAGGCCATACCGGTGTCTCGGTGCATGAAGCCGTTGGGGGAATACGTCCTGACAAGGTCTCCCCCTGGCTGTTCGATACGGATCGTCAAGGCACCCAATTCCGCAAGGAGCGATGAACAATAGCATCCGGCCATGCTCCGCGAGCTCAAGTCCAGGACAACGAGATCGTCGAGCGCCTCGGGCTTCTCGAAGTTCTTCAACGGATCGTCCTGCGCCCTGATATAGTCCGCCCAGTCCGCCCATTTGGGTCTCTTATGGTCTGCCATAATGAATCACCTCCTTATGATAAGACCGGATTGCTGGTCCCAGTCCGACGGCGGCCGCCGTCCCTGTTGGTCTTTCCATCTCCCCAGAACGCCGTGCATGTATAATTCGTCGATCTGGGCCTGGTTTCTTCCGAGGATTTTCACCATGACGTAGTCGTTGTCGAAACCCACCGGCCGGACCGTCCATTTGATCTTCGGCGGCGTTTTCGACATCATGACCGGAAATTCATGCTCCATATAACAGCCGTACATGGGATCGTCGATCTCTTTGACGAAATCGCGCTCACGGCGGTGTGGATCGGTGTTCATGTCCTTGGCGTTGTGGAGCCTTGTGGCGGAAAAACAGTTTACTTTACCGAGATTTTCGATTTCTTCCGCGGTCTTCGTCCTGGCCCAGTCGGCGATGATTGAAAGGATGGCCAAGGCGTTTTCGTCCTTCAGGCGGACGGTATGTTCCTTGAAACGGGGGTCTTCAGCCAGTTCGGGCTTCCCCATGGCGATGCACAGCCCCTTGAATTCGTCGGGCGCCGGGGCGGCAAGGGCAACAAGCAGATTGTCTTTGCAGAGGAACGTATCGGCCGGGCAGATGCACATGTCGCGGTTCCCCACCGGATCGACGCCTTTGCCGGTGAATTGCTGATAAGGCCATACCCAGCCCATCGTTCTCATGATGTTTTCTATCTGCGACATTTCGATGAACTGACCTTTGCCGGTCTTTTTGCGGTGGTGCAAAGCGGCTAGGACGGCTACTTCGCCCATGAGGCCGCCGTAGTAATCGCAGATCCAGATGGCCTGCTTCAGCGGTGGGCGGCCCGGAAAACTCGACATCCACGCATATCCGGCCAGGGCCTGGGCTGCTCCGTCATTTGAGGGCCGGTCCTGCTCGGCGTAGAGACCCCACTGACCGAAACCGTTCTTTTCGATGTAGATGATGCCCGGATTCACCTCCCTGATCTGTTCGTAGCCGATGTTCCAGCGGCGGGTGACGCCTGGTCTTAAGTTGAATTCGATAATGTCGGATTTGGCCGCCAGTTCCTTGAATATCTGCTGTCCGATGTCGATATGGAGATCCAGGGCCATATAATACTTGTTCGGATTGATATGCATGAACATCGGCGACTGCTCCTTGTAGAACCATCCGAACGGGTTCAGGGAGCGGGTTACGTCGCCCATGGGCGGCAATTCGATCTTGATCACTTCGGCCCCCATCTCGGCCAGAAATGACGGACCGGACGGTCCGAACAGGAGCGTGCATACTTCAAGAACCCGGACGCCCTTCAGGGGTGCCGGTTTCTTGAATTTGTTCTTAACGTAATGGCTAAAGACTGGCATAACGTTCCCTCCTTTTGATGACTTCACGAAATGCTGGTCGATAAGATCTCACGTATAGGAATCTGCTGCCCGCTTACTACGTCTTCACCTCCTTTCCTTGTCTGCCTTATCCGTCTGCCGCATGGGACTCCCCCCGGTTTCTTTTCCAGTGCGGCCGCAACAATCACTTCGTATATTCGTAAACCCCTTTGCCCGTCTTTCTGCCGTAGCGGCCCGCCCTCACCAGTTTCCTCAACAGCGGAGCCGGACGGTACTTGTCCCCCAGCTCGCGGTGCAGACCTTCCACCACCCGCAGGAGCGTCTCGTTGCCCACCAGGTCCGACAGGGCCAGCGGGCCGATCGGATGATTGCAGCCCAGCACCATCCCCTTGTCGATATCCTCCGCCGTCGCTATCCCCTCGTCCAGCGCAAAGAACGCCTCGTTCAGCATCACGCACAGGATCCGGTTCACCGCAAACGCCGGCGCCTCTTTCACCACGATCACTTCCTTGCCGATCTTCTTCCCCCAGGCTTTCGCCGTCTCCAGCGTCTCCTCCGACGTCTCGTAACCCCGGATGATCTCAAGCAGGCGCATCACCGGCACCGGGTTGAAGAAGTGCGTCCCGATGAAACGGTCCGGCCGTTTCGTGATCGCCGCCATCTCCGTAATGCTCAGTCCCGACGTGTTCGTGAAGTAGAGACAGTGGTCCGGAACGATCTTTTCCAGTTCCGTGTAAACCTGCTTCTTTACGTCCATCACTTCGATCACGACTTCCACGACGATGTCCGCCCCCGTCGCCGCTTCCTTCATATCCAGCGTCGGCTTGATCCGGCCGAGGATCGCGTCCATCTCCTCCTGGCTCCGTTTTCCCTTCTCCACGTCCTTGCTCAGGTTCTTCGTGATCGTCTTCATGCCGCCGTCGATGAACCTCTGCTCGATGTCACGAAGCGTCACCGTATAGCCCGCCTGGGCGCACACCTGCGCTATGCCGTTTCCCATCAATCCTGCTCCCAATACGCAGACCTTCTTGATTTCCATGATAAATCTCCTTCATTGTATTTTTTTACGGCCTGGGCCGTTCGTGCCACTGATGATCGGTTTTTAACTGCATGGTTGGAACATCGGCTTCATATACACCATCTTGCTTCCGCACGCTACAATCCTTCTTCCGTAATTCTTCCAAGAGACAGAAGAAGATACAGCGCGGCGAATAACGCCCTGCCAACCATGAATTTGATAGCCGCTCAGCGGGATAAAGGTACGACGGTCGGCGCTTTGCCGACTTCGCCGATCATCCTCAGGCATCCCCCATGACCGTGCACATGTCCGTTAAGTGGAGAATATATTGTTCTTAAGACTGCTTGAGGTACTTTCACCTTCGCACGCAATCAGGCACTACGAAGCGAACCGTATGAATGGGTGAATCATCTATGTGAATATGAATACGACTGAATTCCCGACAGACTGTATCTTGTTCAGTCGCAGCCGGCGTAGAAAGTGTTGATTGAGAAGTATGTAAGATTTAGGAAAAGAGGGAATAAAATGCAATATTAAAATAACTCGATAAATATTATACATAAAATGTAATATTATGTGAAAGATGACAGGTATGAACGGAGATTCGCTTTCTTGTTGTTCAGTCCCAGCTTGTTCCGGATGCGGTAACGGTGGATATCGATGGCGCTGCGGGAGACATTGGTCATTTCGGCAATCTCCTTGCTCGTTTTTCCCTCCCGGATCAGGTTGGCCACTTGCAGTTCCTTCGGCGTCAGATTGAGATATTGGGAGGACAGCTTGTAGGAAAACGGCGAGATGATGTCCTTCAGGTTCGATTCGAGGCTTTCGATATAGGCCAGTCCCCTCTTGTCCATGCGAAGCTTCTTGATCTTATCGATATAGGGCAGAACCAGCTCCTTGACGTTCGACAGGACCTTGCTTTCCAATTCGTTCTTGTCCTCTTCCCTTTGCTTCAGAAGAATCCGGAGGGCCGTATTGACCTCCTGCAGGTTGGCGGAATTGATCTGCAGTTCCGCCTCCCTTTTTTTCAATTCCTTTTCGGCCCGTTTCCGTTCGGTGATATCGACAAAGGAAGCCACGCTCTTCTTGGTTCCGGGGATCATTGAAATGGTGATGATGGTGTCCTTGAGGTTTTTCTGCCGGTCGATGAAGCCGAATTCATAGTTTCGGGGCGCCAGATTGGGGTCCACCCTCCGGGCGAAGTGGTACTTCTTCATTCTGGTAACGTCCTTTTTCGATGCGAACTCCGTCCAGCTTCTCTTTCCCTCCCAGCAGGATTTGGGTGACCCGGACATCTTCTCGAACTCCGTATTGACGAGGGATACCGTCATGTCTTCTTCCACGATGATGGTTGCCGTGCCCGTGGTTTCGAAAATGGTCCGGTACAGGTTCTCGCTCTCCAGCATCTTTTCCTCGGACCTCTTGCGTTCCGTGATATCGAGCAGCGAGGCGACGCTCTTCTTCGTCCCCGGAATCATATCGACGATGAGTGTCACTTCCCGCGTGCGGCCGAGACTGTCGATGAGGCTGAATTCGTAATTCCGGGGTACCAGGCCGGGGCTCGTGCGCCGCCGGTGATGATAATGCATCATGCGTTCGACATCTTTGGGTGCTGCGAACTCGGTCCACGACTTCTTACCTTCCCACTCCTCTTTGCGGTAGCCGGAAAGCTTTTCGAATTGCGAATTGACGAGGGAGATGGTCGTATCTTCTTCGACGATGATGGTCGCCGCGGGTGTCGTCTCGAAGATGGCCCGGTAAAGGTTTTCGGACTCCTTCAATCGTTCTTCGATCTGCTTGCGATCGGTGATGTTCATCGAATTGCCGAGGATGGCCGGCCGCCCTTCGAAGAATATGGACGTCACCGTTTCCATGATCCAGCGTATTTGACCGTCTTTCGTGATGATCCGGAATTCATAGGGCGATACCCGTTCGCCCCGCAGCATGGCGCGGGCATCGCGCTTAACTTGGAGACGGTCGTCGGGATGGACGATGCAGTCCGATTTCATTCCGGTTAACTCCCCTATCGTGTATCCGGCATAGAAGGCGGCACTGGGGTTGACGGCACGGAATTTACCGTCCTGCACGACATAGATGCCGGCAAACGATTTTTCGGAGATCATTTTGTAGATCTGCTTGCTTTCCCTGAGGGCTTCTTCAATCTGTTTCTGCGCCGCCAGGGCTTCTTTGAAATCTTCAATTTCCTGTTTCATTTCCAGGTGAGTAGGTTCATGAAGCATCGATCGAATCCTCATAATAGATTATGAAAATGATGACTGAACCACGTCCGGAAGGCTTGATGGCGCGTCCGGCGTAAAGAATGCAATTTGACTGCAAAGGATGCCAGTTAAGGAAAAGGAAAGAGAATATTTACTGCATAGCCCTTATATCACCAAGGCGGTCAATGATCAAGGTTGTCTCAACGGAATCGCAAAGGCCGGCCGTAGTTTTCGAAGCCGCTACTGGGCGCTCCCGGTTGTGTAGCCCCGTTCGCACTGTGAAAAAGCGTATGCAGAAAAACCGGGCCCGTATCCCTTCCTGTCCAGCCGCACGGCCGGTGAATAAATCGATTTATAACCTTTTATATTCGACAAGTTAAATCTGTTCGTGTGACCGCCGGTCGCGATTGGCATGGATAGTGCTTCTGCGTCGTCGTCATGCAGCGCGATGCGCGAACGGCATAACGGATGGATTGAAACAACGGGCAGGAGGGGATACCGATGAAAGAACGTCAAGTAGCCGCCGTGTTTCCCGGCCAGGGGTCACAGAGACCCGGCATGGGTAAGGATTTTTACGATCGTATTGTCGCAAGCCGCGATACATATGCAGAGGCATCCGATGCCCTGGGATGGAATGTCGGGGAACTTTGCTTCGGCGAAGATGCGAGGCTCGACCTTACGGAATACACGCAGCCGTGCATTCTGACGACGGAGATCGCCATGCTCCGGGGATTAAAGAGTCTTTTCGGATTCGAACCGGATATTTTCGGCGGTCACAGCCTCGGCGAATTCACCGCGCTGGTTGCCGCCGGGGCCCTGCCTTTCGCCGATGCGCTGAAGATCGTCCACCTTCGGGGAAGATTGATGCAGGATGCGGCGCCCATAGGGATCGGCGGCATGTCGGCAGTCATCTCCGACCGTCTCGACGCCGGAGCCATTCAAAAGGCCCTCGACGATCTTCCCGTCGATGTCGCCAACGTCAATTCCATTCAGCAGGTTGTGATCAGCGGGTCGGCCGATTCCATGTCGGCTGCCGCCCTCCGGGTCATGGGGACGATGCCGGACGATCAGAATTTTCACTTTGTACCTCTCAATGTGAGCGCGCCGTTTCACAGCCGGTTCATGAGAAGAATCGAAAGGCCGTTCGAAGATGCGCTTCAGGAAATGGCCTCGGCGCTCGATATGCGAAGGACAACCCGTGTAACGTCCAATTATACGGGGGGGTTCCACAGCGATCTGGTCGATGAAGTGATCCGGGATCTCGTCTTCCAGATCAGCAATCCTGTGCAGTGGAGGAGCAACATGGCGGCACTCTCGAAACATTCGGCGGCGATCTATGAAATAGGACCGGGCCGGCCCCTTCGGGAATTCTTCAAAACCATGCAGGTCGACTGCCTCTCCGTGACGACCCTGTCGGCGGCGATGAGGATATTTGCCGGTTCCAACTGAGATTGCCGGATGTGTTAAACGGCACTTGCCGAACATTATTATAAGGATCGATCGTGGATTTCACGCTAACAGAGCAGCAGCAAATGTATATCGACACCGTCGTCAGGTTCGTCCGGAGCGAAATCACGCCCAACGTCCTGGTATGGGATGGGGAGCATCGATTTCCCTGGGATATCATTACGAAGATATGGGAACTCGGGATTCTAAACCTATGCATTCCCGAATCCGTCAAGGGATACGAGGTCGATGTCGTATCGTCGGCATTGATCATCCGGGAGCTTTCTTACGGCGATACGGGAATTTCCACCTCCGCCATGTGCAACGACCTGGCCAATGCGGCCATAGCCCAGCAGGGTACACAGTCCCAGAAAGAGGCCTTTCTCAGGCCGTTCACGGAGAAACCGCTGCTGGCATCCTTCTGTCTCACGGAACCCAATGCGGGATCGGACAATTCGGCGATGACGACCTTCATCGGCAAACGGAATGACGGCAAATATGTCCTGAACGGGTCCAAATGCTTCATCACGAATGCGTCCTTCGCCTCCCAGTTCACCGTTTTCTGCAAAGTCGGCAAGCCGACGGGGAACTTCATGGCCTGTGTCGTCGTTCCGGTTCCCCCGCTGCTGCCCGGCGATGCGGGTGTGGAGACTGGCAGGGGGCGCGAAGTTGTCCTTGCGGGAGGCGGCAGGGTCGTCATCGGCAAGCCTGAGGATAAACTGGGCCAGCGCATGTCGAACACGGCGAGCGTCAGCTTCGAGGATGTCGTCCTGGAAGACGATCAGATCATCGGCGATCGAAGGCAGGGCTTCAAATACATCGTCGACGTCCTGGATTACGCCAGGCCGATGGTGGCGGCCATCGGCGTCGGCCTTGCGAGGCGCGCCCTCGATGTGACGGTCGAGTACACGAAGATGCGCCAGCAATTCGGCCAGAGGATCGCCGACCTGCCCGTCGCCAGGGAGACGATCGTATCCCTGTGGAAAAAGGTCGAACTGGCCGAACTCGCCCTGATGAAGGCGGCCTTCAAGGTTCAGGAAAAGGCGGAGGACCGGGGGCTCTATGCATCGCTGGCTAAAAATACGGCGGCGGAGGCCGCCCTTTACTGCGCCAACGAGGGTCTGCACCTGCATGGGGGGTACGGCTTTACGGCCGAGTACGAGATTTCGAAACTGGTTCGGGATGCGCATATCATCGATATTTATGAGGGTGTGAGGGAGGTTCAAAACATGATTATCGGACGGGAGATCTTATAAGCGTATGTTATATCTGCACGGCATCGGCCATTACCATCCCGACAACATCATCACAAACCGGTTCCTGGAAGAGCTGGACATCGGTACGAGCGAAGAATGGATTCTGGAACGGGTCGGGATTCACACCCGTCATTCCGTCCTTCCCCTCGATTATATCAAACAAACGAAGAACAGGGATCCGAGGGAGGCCTATGAGGCCAGTATGACATGCAACGCCAAGACGGGCGCCGCCGCCGCCCGGATGGCCCTTGAGCGTGCCGGCCTTTCGTCTTGCGATATCGGCCTCGTCATATCCGGCAGTTCCATCCCCGATACACTAACGCCCGCCGAGGCCGCCACGATTGCCTCCGAACTGGGCATCGAAGCCCCCTGCTTCGATCTGAATTCGGCCTGCTCCACTTTCGGCGTCCAGATGAATTTCCTGTCCAGGATGAGGCCGGAGGCCTTGCCGCCGTTCATCCTCCTTGTCCAGCCGGACAATGTGACCCGTTCGATCGATTATTCCGACCGGGCCAACGCCGTCCTCTTTGGCGATGGCAGTGCCGCCTGCGTCGTGTCGGCGTCGGTCCCGGCCGGGAAAATCGTCACCCACTGCGAATGCGGCTCCAAACCGTCGTCGTGGGACAAGGCCAGGGTGCCGCGGAACGGGTATTTCTGGCAGGATGGAAGCGCCGTTCAGGGTTTTGCGATCCGGCGGACAACCGATTCCCTGCGGACTCTGCAATCCGAAGCAAGGAACAACGGTGCCTGCCTGATATTCATCGGCCATCAGGCCAATCTGGGAATGTTGCAGACCGTCTGCGAACGGTGCGGCGTCGCCGAAGGGGACCACTGGCATAATGTCGAATTTTACGGAAACCAGGGCTGCGCCGGAGGGCCTTCCGTCTTGAGCCAGCACTGGGATGAACTCCGTCCCGGCGACCAGGCGGCAATCGCCCTGGTTGGGGCGGGATTGACCTGGGGCCATATGCTCCTGTCCGTTGAAGCATAGATGGAAGCGTTTTTACGGTACTTGAATCGAAGAAGATGACGGGATGACCTATAACGAGTATCGACAGCGCCATGAATTCCGTTTCGAGGAATTGCTGGCCTTTGCCTATGGAAGATTGATCGAGGACCCTCCCGCGGATTTCGACGGCAGGCTGCCGGCACCGCCGTTTCTGATGGTGGACCGCATCCTCTCCATAAAAAGCGAAGGCCGGCGCGGGTCCGTCGTTGCGGAGCAGGACGTCCGGCTGGATGCCTGGTATTTCCAGTGCCATATGCTGGGCGATCCCGTTCAGCCGGGATGCCTCTGTGTGGATGCCATATGGCAGCTCCTCGGCTACTTCTGCACCTGGAGCGGTGCCCTGGGGTCGGGAAGGGCCCTCGGCTGCGGGGAGGTGTCGTTCAACGGACAGATCCGGCCCTATAACCGGTGCGTCCGCTATGAAGTGGATGTGAGACGCTATTCGCATTTGAAGGAGTCGGGGGCGAGCATTGCCATCGGGGAT
The DNA here is from genome assembly GCA_963668175.1 of Syntrophales bacterium. Lineage (GTDB taxonomy): Bacteria > Desulfobacterota > Syntrophia > Syntrophales > PHBD01. The sequence goes on along the minus strand of OY764159.1, from coordinate 4,021,803 downwards.
GGCCGGGTCTTCGTCGACGACGAACTGGTCATGACCGTTCAAGAAGCACGAACGGGGATATTCAAGGACATCGCCTACCGGGATTATCCCATGCGGTCCGGATATTCCACCGGCGGAATCATGGTGAAAAATGACGAATGAAAAAAAAGTGGCTGTGGTGACGGGCGGCGGCCGTAATATCGGTGCCGCCTGCTGCTATGCCCTTGCCGAACAGGGATTCCGGCTGGGCATCCATTACCGCAGCAGCGAACGGGATGCGGCCGCCGTGTTGGCGGATATAGGCGACGGTTTTCTGGTGCGGGCGGATCTTTCCCGGCCGGAAGAGGTTGATGCCATGATCGGCGAGATCAGGGACAAGGCCGGGCGTGTGGATGTGCTCGTCAACAACGCCGGGATGTCGATCAACGCCGACATCAACAGCATGAAGATGGAGCAGTTCGACGAACAGAGATCGGTTATGCGAGGCGTCTGGTACCTGACCAAGAGGGTCATCAGGCTCTTTATGCTCCGCCAGGACAGCGGCCGGATCGTTAATATCTCCAGCGTGGTAGGACACACGGGGAACGGCGGCCAGATTCCCTATACCATGGAAAAAGCGGCCCTTGACGCCTTCTCGAAGTCTTTGGCCCAGGAGATGAAGGGACGTAATATCCTGGTCAACTCCGTGGCGCCGGGTTTTATCGATACGGAAATGACGGCCGGGTTGCCGGACGAGATCAAGGAGCGGATTCTGGAAAAAATACCGCTCGCCAGGATAGGACGGGCTTCGGAGGTGGCAGAGGTTGTTGCTTTTCTGGCCTCCAAAGGGTCCTACATCACGGGCAGCGTCATCCACGTCAATGGAGGGCTCTATGGAGGTTGATCCCCTTTTGCAGAAACGGATTCTGGCGGCGGTTCCCCAGCAGGCGCCGTTTCGCTTCATCGACGATATCCTGGAGATTGACGAGAACCATATCGTCGGTTCCTATCGCTTTCACGAGGACGAATATTTTTACCGGGGCCATTTTCCGGGCCGTCCCGTGACGCCGGGGGTCATTCTCGTGGAAACGATGGCCCAGACGGGTGTTGTGGCCTTCGGTATCTATCTTGGCATTGTGCAGGGCAAGATGGCTCCCGGGAAGACAGATAGCATGGTCACGCTATTTACCTTTGCGGACGGTGTCGAGTTCACCGGGATGGTCGAACCGGGCGAGCGCGTGGTAATACGCGGCGAGAAGGTCTATTTCCGCAACAATGCAATCAGAGTCAGGGTCGGCATGGAAAAGGAAAACGGAGAAGCCGTGTGCAGCGCCGTGCTGGCCGGTATGGGGGTTGTTCTCGATGAAAAATAGGGTTGTGATAACGGGTATGGGAGTGGCCGCGCCGAATGGCCACGGCCTGGAAGCCTTTGAAGCGGCGTTGCGGGAAGGCCGGTCGGGCATCCGCTTTCTCCCTGAACTCAGGGATTTGAGCTTTGCCTGTCAGGTAGGCGGCGTACCGCAGGATTTCGATGCAATCCGGAAACGCTATTTCGATCACGAGAAACTGATGTCGATCAACGACAATATCGGCTACGCCTCCGTGTCGGCCGTCGATGCCTGGACGGATGCAGGGTTTGAAGTGCCGGAAGCCGACGACGACAGGGTTGATTGGGACACCGGGGCGATTATCGGCTCCGGCATAGGCGGAATGGATACGATCGCCAAGTCCGTCGTGCCCATGGTCAACGAGGGAAAAGTCCGCCGCCTGGGGAGCCGGATCGTCGAACAGGTGATGAACAGCGGGACCAGTGCCCGCATCGCGGGTTTACTGGCCCTGGGCAACCAGGTTACGTCCAATTCGGCCGCATGCAGCACGGGTAACGAGGCGATCATCGACGCCTTCCTGCGGATACGAATGGGACTGGCTAAAAGGATGCTGGCCGGCGGATCGGAAGGTGCGTCACCTTATATCTGGTCCGGTTTCGATGCCATGCGCGTCATTTGCCGCAAGTTCAACGAACATCCGGAGGCGGCGTCGCGACCGATGAGCGCCAGCGCCTGCGGCTTCGTGCCGGGTGCCGGCGGGGCTGTCCTGGTCCTGGAAGAGCTGGAGACGGCTTTGGCCCGCGGGGCACGGATATATGCCGAGATTCTCAGCGGCGCAGTCAACTGCGGAGGGCACCGGCAAGGAGGGTCCATGACGGCGCCGAATCCCGAGGGCGTCGGACGCTGCATCAGAAACGCCGTTCAAGAGGCGGGTATCGAACCGGAGGCCATCGATGCGATCAACGGCCACCTTACGGCAACCTATGCCGATCCCATCGAAGTGAAAAACTGGTCGGAGGCCCTGGGTCGGGGACCGGAGAGATTTCCCTATATCAATGCGACGAAGTCGCTCATTGGGCACTGCCTCGGTGCGACCGGCGCCATCGAGTGCGTCGCCGTTGTCCTGCAGCTCTATAAGGGTTTTCTTCACCCGTCGGTGAACTGCGAAGACATCCACCCGGACATCGAGGCCTATACGGACCGGATTCCCAGGACATGCCTGGATTATCCCGAATTAAACGTCATCGCCAAGGCCGGCTTCGGTTTTGGCGACGTGAACAGTTGTCTCATATTTAAAAAATGGAAGGAATAGCAAGGAGGATCATAAGTTATGGATGAACAGCAGATTTTTACGGAAATCACGGGAATTTTGAAGAACTACACGAAGGATGTCGCCCTTCTGGACAAGGCGACCGCGGAGACCCACATCCTCAAGGACCTGAAGGTCAATTCGGCCAGGCTCGTGGATGTCATCATCCGCTGCGAGGACGTCTTCGGCGTAACGATCGACGACGACGAGGCCGATAAGATCCGGACCATCGGCGATGCCATTGCCCTGGTTAAGAAGAAGCTGCATTGAGCGTCATGAGGAAGATTTCCTTCAAGACAAGCCTAAAGTGGCAGTACTTCCTGGGCGGGATGTTCGTCTTTCTTCTGGCCCCTGCCTATTTCGCCTTTCTCAGGCTGAGGGGTTACCGCATCAGGGATTTGCGCCGCATCCGGGAGGAATGCCGCGTCAAAACGGCTGGCCACGACGGCCCCTGGCTGATTTGCGCCAATCATTTGACCATGGTGGATTCGGCCATTATCATCTACGCTATGTTCTCTCTGAAGCGGCACTTGTTCGATTTTCGGTGCCTGCCCTGGAATCTGCCCGAACGGGACAACTTCCAGAAAAGCTTTATCCTGACCGCTCTCTGTTATCTCGCCAAGTGCGTTCCCGTTCACCGGGGCGGCGACAGCGAAGAGATGAAGGACGTGATGGCGCGCTGCCGGTATCTTCTGGGGGAGAAACAAAGCCTCCTGATATTTCCCGAGGGCGGCCGCTCGCGAACCGGTCGCGTGGACGTCGACAACGTTTCCTATGGCGCCGGCCGGTTCCTGGAATCGTGCGGAGACTGCCGCGTTCTGTGTGTCTATCTCCGCGGCGACGGCCAGGAAACCTGGGGGACGATTCCCCGGAGAGACGAACGTTTCACCGTATATGTCGAGACGTTGGACCTGGAACGGCCGGAGAAATCGGGGCTTCGCGCTCAGAGGCATTACGCCGCACAGATCATCCGGCAACTGGCGCGCATGGAGGAGGCCTATTTTGCCTTTCGTCGGCAACGATGTGGTGGATTTGACCGATCCCGAAAACAGGGGGAAGAGCAGGGATCGGCGCTTCGTCAATCGCGTCTTTACACCCGCTGAACAGCGTATGATCCTTGACTCCGCCGAGGCGGACCGGGCTCTATGGTCCCTCTGGGCAGCCAAGGAATCGGCATACAAAGCGATCTCGAAACTGGCGCCGCCAGTCTGTTCGATACCGCGCAGCTACGAAGTAACATTGAGGTGCAGCGATGGGGATACTGCGGTCCGCGGGAGGGTGGAAACGCCTGTCGGTGCCGTTCATGTTCGTATCTTTTCAGACAGCGATTATGTGCATGGCCTGGCCTGCACTGGTTCGGACGATGATCTCAATGCGATCCTTTCCGATGTCTGCCGGTGGAACGATGCAAACGCCGACGAATCGGCTCTGGTAAGAGAAGCCGGGATCGCTTTCCTGTCCCGTCATCTGGGGTTGCCTGGGAACGATATCGGCATCGCAGGATATGCTTCTGTCCCCCGGGTCCTGATTCGAGGGGATCGTGCGCCCTTTGACATGAGCTTAAGCCATGACGGCCGTTATACGGCCTGTGCCTTCTTGCCGCTGGACGATATTCCGACCTGCTTCCGTTAGGCGCGACGGATGAAGAATCAAGCGCCGTTCACTATTTCCCTCAACACCATTCCGATGCCGTCGGATGAAACCCTGAGCCGCCGTCTTTCCTGCTGAAACCGTGAAGGCGGGTCATGGGCGGTGCGGTCCGGGCATCTCGGCGTTCACCCGGTATTTGAAGGGCCGGTACAGCGGGTCGCCGATGAGGACCATCTTCCAGGACAGAAAGGGGTTGCTGAGGGCGTAACATTCCGCCAGGGTCAGGCGGCCGCTGATCAGGAACGTGAAAAAAACTTCGGGTACCGGGAAAGCCTGGACATAGGGTTCGCTGACGGGACCGATCGTGGCGGCGACGCCCTTTTCGAGCATGACCTTGCACCATACCCGGCTTCCGGGTTTTCTCAGCGTCTCGCATTCCTCGCTCGCTATATGGTACCCAACGGCACCAGGCACCCAGGTGAAGGCATCGACATATTTCGCTAGGCTGTACCAACCGCAGTAGAGGGCTGCATTGGGCGCCTCACCCGGCTGAAAAAGCCGTTCCTTTTCATCCAACACGACGGGCATGACGGCGTTATCCCTGATCTGCTTCGCCGCCAAATGAAGGGAGCGGTCGTAGAAGGCATATCCGGTCAACTGCTTCTTCCCCGGGTCGGGCCAGCGGGCGTCGAAATAGGCTGTGCCGCGCAATCCCCCGGCTTCGGCGGCAAGACTGTCGTCGATGATCCGGGTGACGATCTGTTTCGAGGGGCCGTCCAGGCGCGCGATCATAAAGGCCTTGGACGGCATGTTCTTAATCGATTTTCCCCGGTAGCCCAGATAGTAAGGATTGGGAACCCAACCGGCAAGGGGATAGTCGGCCTCACGAACCAGTGCTATCTCCGAATCGAACGAGGCGCTGCTGTCCGCTTTGCTGACGGCTGTGACTTGCCGCTCCAGGGGCTCGATCTTTTCTTTATAGGCCTTATCCTTCTCTTTTTCGCTCAAGGACTGCTTCGCCAGTTCCGACCGTATATTCTTAATCCTATCCCTCAGGGCGGCAATTTTCGCTGTATCCTTGACGTTCAGGCCGGAACCGTTCACGACGAGCGGAACGCCGTGCATGGTGACGATGCAGCGAAATCTCCGGTTTTCGGGGTCTTTTGCCTGGAGAAACCTGCGCACGGGAATGACGGCCTCTTGATTGTATTCTTCCCGGGAGCAATGCTCTTCGTCCGTCAGAGCAAGGACAAGAAGGTTTTCGGCGGGGATGCCGCGACGGGTCATGTAGTAGAAGGCGAGGGCTTTGCTGTCCGGAACGTTCCGGTTGGCAATGACGATGATTTCTTTGGCGTCCAGGGGCCAGCACTTGCCCGGTTCCATGAGCACACACAGGCCCGCGGCAAAGCATAAAATAAGCGGCAAGAATCTTCTCAGAGACGTTGTGCGATGCGTGTCGTTGGTCTTCAAATTCATATGTCCTTCCCGCAGGAGGTCCGGCATGGACCTTTGACAAGACTATTGTGTAATGCGGTTCGTCGTTTTCCAGATCAATGACTGAAAAAGAATCTTATCGTCTCACTATAATTTGCCTGGACGTCTCCGTCAAGATGAAGCCGCGGCGGCATGGAAAGGCGAGAGAAAAAGTCCTCTGATTCGCGGTGTTTCCTTGGGTGATCAGGGCAAAAACCGTCCTAGATCGGCGATTGCCTTTATCTTGCCTTCATGTTATAAAAAAATCTCATCTTTTGGCAGAGTGTTGTAAAAGCCGACCGCAGGATCGGGTATCTCCCCGGATTTGATTCTTGGATGGCGCACGTCATCTCCGGGGCCGCTTTTTTAACAGTCGGCACGAAGGGTTTAACCGGCCGGCAGCGGTCGTCTGAGGTTGATGATTGGAAAAAACCGTTAAAAGAAGAAAAACAAGGAAGATCCTGGTAGGCGATGTCCCCGTCGGCGGCGGGGCGCCGATAACCGTACAATCGATGACATGCACCGATACGAGGGACGTCGAGGCCACGGTCGGGCAGATCAGGGAGCTTGAAGAGGCCGGTTGTGAAATCGTCCGGGTCGCCGTTCCCGATGAGGACGCGGCGGGACGATTGGCGGACATCAAAAGCGGGATCGCCATTCCCCTTATCGCGGACATCCATTTTAACCACCGTCTGGCCGTCAAGGCCATCCATGCCGGGGTCGACTGTATCCGCATCAATCCCGGGAACATGGAGACAGGAAAAGTCAGGGAGGTCGTCAGAGAAGCCAAGGCGGCCGGGATTGCTATCCGTATCGGCATCAACGCCGGCTCTCTCGAAAAGGATATCCTCGCCAAGCATAAGGGGCCGACGGCCGAGGCCCTGGCGGAGAGCGCCCTCAGGAATGCCGCCCTGTTCGAGGATATGGGTTTCAGTGCAATCAAGCTTTCCTTAAAATCGTCGGACGTGAAGACCATGATCGGCGCATACAGGCTGGCGGCAAAAAAGACCGATTACCCCCTTCATCTCGGCGTAACGGAAGCGGGAAGTCTCCTGAATGCCGCCATCAAGTCGTCCATAGGCATCGGCGCGCTCCTGGCGGAGGGCATCGGCGATACCATCCGGGTCTCCGTTACGGGCAATCCGGTCCATGAAATCGGTATCGCTTACGGGATTCTGCGTTCCCTCGGTATTCGCCGGATCGGGCCGGATATTATCTCCTGCCCCACGTGCGGCCGTTGCGAGATCGACCTCTTCAAACTGGTCGGCGAAGTCGAGGAGAAGCTGGCCGGCAGCAGGGATTATCTGAAAATCGCCCTGATGGGCTGCGTCGTCAATGGTCCCGGAGAGGCCGCCGAGGCGGATGTCGGCATTGCCGGCGGCCGGAAGGTCGGCATGCTCTTCAAAAAGGGCAAGATCGTCCGGAAGGTCAAGGAAAAGGATTTTGTCAAAGCACTGCTTGAAGAAGTGAATGCAATGAAGGGCTGAAGAAGAGGGGCGCCCTTCCATCAAGGATAACTTATCGACGAAGGAGGCATCATGCGTTACTCGGAAATGTTCTTACCCACGATCAGAGAAATTCCATCCGATGCGGAAGTTGTAAGCCATCAGCTCATGCTGCGGGCGGGGATGATCCGGAAGCTGACGGCAGGCATCTATACCTATCTGCCATTGGGATACAGGGTCATCCGCAAGGTGGAACAAATCATCCGGGAGGAAATGAACCGGGCCGGGGCGCAGGAGATCTTCATGCCGGCGGTGCAGCCGGCGGAATTGTGGCAGGAGTCGGGACGATGGGAGCATTACGGCAAGGAGCTTCTGCGTTTCCGGGACCGCCACGACCGTGAGTGCTGCCTGGGGCCTACCCATGAGGAGGTCGTCACCGAACTGGTCAGGAATGAAATCAAAACCTATCGGCAGTTGCCCAGGAATCTTTATCAGATTCAAACCAAGTTCCGCGACGAGATCCGGCCGCGCTTCGGCGTCATGCGGTGCCGTGAGTTCGGCATGAAGGATGCCTACAGTTTCGACGTCGATCAAGAGGGGGCCGATATCAGTTACAAAAAAATGTACGATGCTTACCATGCCATCTTCAGGCGATGCGGCCTGCGATTCCGGGCCGTTGAGGCGGATACCGGCTCCATCGGGGGAAATTTCTCCCATGAATTCATGGTTATGGCCGACACAGGGGAAGACGCCGTCGTCTTCTGCAACCGGTGCGACTATGCGGCCAACCTGGAGAAGGCGGAAATTGCCAGGCCGGAAAAACTGGCCGTCGACGAAAAGACTTTCCTGCCCCTCACGGAAGTCCATACGCCGAATGTCAGGACGATCGAAGAGGTCTGCGCCTTTCTCGGCGTGACGCCGCAGGCGGTCGTCAAGACGCTCATATTCAGCGCCGACGGCAAGCCCGTGGCCGTTCTCATTCGGGGCGACGAGGAAGTGAACGAGATCAAGGTCAAGAATCTCCTGAAGTGCAATGAGCTGGAAATGGCCATGGACGACATGATCATGGCGGCGGCCAGGGCCCCGAGGGGATTTGTCGGCGCCGTCGGGATCAAGGCGAAGGTTCTGGCCGACTATTCGCTGCTCAATATGGTCAATTGCGTCATGGGGGCCAACAAGGAAGATTATCATGTGAAAAACGTCAACATCGGCAGGGACTTCAAGGTCGATGTTTTCGCGGATCTCAGAGTAGCAAGGGAAAGCGACCCCTGTCCCCGCTGCCAGGGCGAGCTTCGTTTTGCCCGGGGCATCGAGGTCGGCCATGTCTTTAAACTCGGGACCAAATACAGCGAGGCCATGAAGGCCGTCTATCTGGACAAGAGCGGTCAGGAGCAGACGATGATCATGGGCTGCTACGGAATCGGCGTGGGGCGAACCGTTGCCGCGAGTATCGAACAGAACAACGACGAAAACGGAATCATCTGGCCGGTGCCGATCGCCCCTTTCCATGTGATCATCACGCCGGTGAATATCAACGAGCCTCGCCTGGCGGAAGTCGCCGGAAAACTCTATGAATCCCTGGCGGATAAAGGAGTGGATGTGCTCTTCGACGACCGGGACGAAAGGGCGGGTGTGAAATTCAACGATGCGGATCTGATCGGAATACCTTTGAGGGTTACCGTCGGCCCCAAGAGACTGGCCGAGGGCAAGGTTGAGGTGAAAATCCGGAAAACGGGGGAGGTCAAGGCGTTATCGCTCGACGAAGCGGAGGCGTTTATTGCCGGTTTTATTCGTGAGGCCCTGTAGATTGAAGGAACAGTCGACGCCGCCGGAAATGAAGCGACGACCGGTCGGAAGATCGCGGACCCGGGCAGAGGGAAACGCCGTTTCAACCCCGGCCGGCGGGAATGTATTGTCCGTTTGCCTTGCCGCGCCCGTTTTGAGAATAGGATGAGCCCGTTACCGTTATGATTCGTATCACCGACATCCTGGATAAGACCCAGTCGTACCTGACGAAGGATGAATTGGAACAGATCGAGAAGGCCTACATCTTCTCCGCATCGGTTCATCAGGGGCAGCTGCGCCTTTCCGGGGAGCCTTACCTGACCCATCCCATGGAAGTATCCTCCATTCTCGCCGACATGAAGCTGGACGCCGCCACCGTGATTACCGGTCTGTTGCACGATACCGTGGAAGATACGCTCACGACGATCGATCAGGTCAAGGACTTGTTCGGTAAGGACGTGGCTTTTCTCGTCGAGGGTCTGACCAAGATCAGCAAGATTACGTTCGGAAGCCAGGAAGAAAGGCAGGCGGAGAATTTCCGGAAGATGATCCTGGCGATGTCAGCCGATATCCGTATCCTGCTCGTCAGGCTGGCCGACCGGATCCATAACATGAGAACCCTCCAGTTTCATCCTCCGGAAAAGCAGCTGTATATCGCCAAGGAGACCCTGGAACTCTATGCCCCTCTGGCGAACCGGCTTGGTATTTACTGGATGAAGGTGGAGTTGGAAGACGTTTCCTTCCGTTATATCGAGCCCGACGCGTACTGGGATCTGTCGCGGCGCCTCGCTTCCAAAAAAGAACAGCGGGAAAAATATACCGAAGAGGTCAAGGGCCTCATCCAGCGGGAAATGGAGAAGTTCGACCTTAAGGCGGAAGTGGAGGGCCGAGCGAAACACCTTTACAGCATTTACTCAAAGATGGAATCCCAGCATATCAAGTTCGACGAGGTCTACGATCTTATCGCTTTCCGGGTCATTCTCGATTCCAACGTAGAGAAGGAATGCTACGAGGCGCTCAGCGTCGTTCATGCCCGGTGGAAACCCGTTCCGGGCCGGTTCAAGGACTACATTGCCATCCCGAAGGCCAACAATTACCGTTCGCTCCATACCACTGTCATCGGACCCTACGGAGAGCGGATCGAAATCCAGATAAGAACCAGGGACATGCATGAATGGGCGGAAGCGGGTATTGCGGCCCACTGGCGATACAAGGAAAAGCGGACCCAGGAGAGCGACGATGACGAACAGATCAAGAAGCTCCGCGAACTCCTGGAAGCCCAGCACGAAGTCTTGAATCCCCGCGAGTATATGTCCAGCCTGAAGCTCGCTCTCTTCCCCGACGAGGTTTACGTCTTCACCCCCGGCGGCGATGTCAGGGCGTTTCCCAAGGGCGCCACTCCCATCGACTTTGCCTACAGCATCCACACGGATGTCGGCAATCAGTGCATCGGCGCCAAGGTGAACCGCAATATCGTCCCGCTGAAATACGAACTGCAAAACGGCGATACGGTGGAGATCCTGACCCAGGCGGGCCACCATCCCAGCAAGGATTGGCTGAAGAACGCCGTCACCCCGAAGGCCCGGGCAAAGATCAGGGCCTGGGTGCAGGCGGAAGAGAGGACCAGAAGCATTGCCCTCGGCAAGGACCTTGTCGAGAAGGAATTCAAAAGAACCATTTGAAATTCAGTCAGGCCTCAAAATCGGAAGAGATGAAAAGGGTTTTTGAGGACTACTCGCTCCACACATTGGATGATCTTCTGGCGACGATCGGGTTCGGAAAGATCTCGCCGAAGCACGTCGTGCGCTATTTCCTGCCGGACGATTACGATCAGGCGGGCGAGTCGCTTCTGGAAAAAGTCAAGAAGACCATTGTCCGTAAGATAGGCAAGACCAGTTCCGTATCGTCGTCCGTGGGCATATCGCTGACGGGCATCGAGGACGTCATGGTCAGGTTCGGCAAGTGCTGCGATCCCATCCCCGGCGACGAGATTATCGGTTATATATCCCGGGGTAGGGGAATCGTGATTCATACGGTGAATTGTTCAAACGTTCGGGACATGGAATCCGACCGGCTCGTCGATGTCGAATGGAATATCAAGGAGAAGCAGTCCTATCCGGTTTTCATGCGGGTGATCTGCGATGATAAGAAGGGCGTCCTCGCCGAGGTCAGCAGCACAATCTCCGGGTTGGACATCAATATCAGGCATGCGGAGGTCGATACGGACAATCCGGACAGGAAAGCGATCTGCGATTTTACAATCGATGTTAATGATTTGAACGAGTATAATAGAGTGGCCTCGGCCATCAAGAAACTCAAAGGCGTAGAGTCGGTGGAGAGAATCAGAAAGGGATGAAATACCGTTGTCATATTCGATTTGACAGGATATTGCCCTTTGCTGTATGAAACTCCGCCTGAATAAGAACGTAAGCGGAGGATGGATGAAACGGATGGGACGGTTGCTGAAACTTGCGGGAATAGGCCTGTGCGCTTTCGTCGCGGTCGGTCTTGCTATTCCCTGTTTTTACGCCAAGGCGGCGCAGGAGAGAAAGGTCGTCATCATCGACGCCGCCCACGGAGGTTCCGATAGCGGGGTCAGTCTGTCCGGTGGTGTCAAGGAGAAAGACCTGACGCTGCGGATTGCCCAGTTGATGGAAAAAGACCTGGCTCAATCGGGACAATTTCAGATCCGCCTGACCCGATCGGCGGATACGACGATGACCGTCGAGGACCGGCTGAAATTAATCCGGACCGCCAAGGCGGACATCGTGATCAGCCTCCATGTGAACGCGGGTTTCGACAAGAAGTCGTCAGGGTACGAAGTCTATTTCCCGGGGTTCAAATCCCTTCCGGGGGGGCAGAACGATTCTAAAGCCATCCTGAAAGATATGGTGAAGAACAAGTATTTAAACGACAGCGTCAGGCTTGCGCAAATGATCGGGAAGAACCTGGCCGTCATCTTTCCCCACAAGGACAGAGGCCTTCGCGATGCCCCCGTCCCATTGCTGGAAGGCTTGACGATCCCGGCGGTCGTTGTGGAGATGGGATTTGCTACGAACGACAACGACCGGGACCTTCTGCTCAATGAAACGACCAAGCAGGCTCTTGCCAAGGCTTTGTGCAAGGGAATCCGTGAAGCCCAGTAGAAGCGTGACCGTGTCCGAGCGGAACAGAAAACAGTCTGAAAGGAGCGGAAAATCGTGAGAATCAGCGGCCGAAAGCCGGATGAATTGAGAGAGATCAAGATCGTCAAAGACTATCTCTTTCATCCCGAAGGTTCCGTCCTGATTGAAATGGGAAGGACCAAGGTTATCTGTACGGCCGCAATCGAAGAAAATGCGCCTCCCTTCCTCAAGAACACAGGACGGGGCTGGCTGACGGCCGAATACGCCATGCTGCCCATGTCGACCCATACACGGACGCCCAGAGAGTCGTCCCGGGGAAGAGTGGGCGGAAGGACTCACGAGATACAGAGGCTCATCGGTCGATCTCTCCGGGCGGTGACCGACCTTTCCGCCTTCGGCGAGAGAACGATTTATATCGATTGCGATGTCATCCAGGCCGATGGCGGTACGCGGACCGCGTCCATCACAGGCGGTTTTGTCGCCCTGGTGGGACTGTTTCAGAGACTCAAAGACAAAGAGATTGTCAGGAATATTCCCATTCACGATTATATATCGGCGGTCAGTGTCGGCGTCGTCGGGGGCGAGGTCCTGCTCGATCTCGAATACGAGGAAGACTCCCGGGCGGAAGTCGACATGAATTTTGTCATGACGGGCGGCGGCCTCTTCGTGGAAGTCCAGGGAACGGCCGAGGAGAAACCGTTCAGCCGGCAGCTTTTGGACCGTATGACTGATACGGCCTTCAAGGGAATTCGCGAGATTACCGGAAAGCAGAAGGAGATTGTCGGAGGCATCATCTGAACAGGATCGTCTTTGCATCGAAGAACAAGGGAAAGATAAGGGAGATCCGTGATCTGTTGAAGGATTATCCGGTGACGTTTGCCTCCCTGGAGGAGTATGCCGATGCCCCCGATGTCGTTGAAGATGGAAGAACCTTCCTGGAAAATGGACTGAAGAAGGCGAAGACGTTTGCCGAATTCACCGGAGAGCCGGTTCTGGCGGATGATTCAGGGCTCATGGTCGATTATCTGGATGGCCGTCCCGGCGTCTATTCGTCAAGGTATGCGGGAGAGAAGGCGACCGACGAGGACAATATCCAAAAACTTCTCCGGGAGATGGAGAACGTGTCCCGGGAAAAGCGCGGGGCATCGTTCGTATGCGTCCTGGTGCTCTATATGCCCGACGGCCGGTACGAATTCTTCGAAGGCCGCTGGCGCGGTCTTATCCATGAGCGGGCGATCGGCAACAACGGATTCGGCTACGACCCGGTCTTTTTTCTCCCCGACCGCGAGATGACCGTGGCGCAGATGTCCGCGGAGGAGAAGAATGCCGTGAGCCATCGTGCCCGTGCATTCGATCAGTTCGCCCTTTACCTGCGGCATAAGAAGCCGTTTTTTGACAACACCGCGGTTCGGGGGGACATCATTTAACCTGATAACAAAACCGTCATAAATACACGGCGGAGTTTTCCTATAACGGGGCGTAGCGCAGCTTGGTAGCGCGCTTGCTTTGGGAGCAAGATGTCGCAGGTTCAAATCCTGCCGCCCCGACCAGTCATAACAAGGGGATTGCTGATTTAGGCAATCCCCTGTTTTTCATTGTGAGAGATATCCGTGAAGGGTTATATGAAAAGACTTTCTATGGTCTTGAAAAATCGATGACAGTTCCAAAGTCGATGCGGGCACTACTCATATTTTGCAGCGCAGCTGGAGATACCGATTACGACGTATAGGGTCACGGTTTTTTTGATGATGAGAATTGTCCTTGCTTTCAGCGCTGGGATCATGACGATTCTGAGCGTTTTTCGCTACCTATATCGCTGAAAATCCGATAATAAGGTTTTATCCTGGAAGTGCATCTTCTGTCGTCTTGATAGGGTTTGCCCACCGCCATGCATGCATTTTTTACTCATTGTTCCGAGCGTGTTATTTTTATATAATATATTTGTTTAAGCGGTTCTTGCCAAGGTTTCACATTCGAAAATGGCATTGATGTCCGCAGTTGCCTCGTCATCGATTTTAATATCCGCAGCGAATACACGACCTGCTCATATAAGCGGAGGAGGGGAAACGAAATGCTAGAATCATGGATCAGCGCCTTCTACCAGTCTCTTAATCGTATCGGTTTTACCGATCCCGTCCATGCAGCCCTGGTCCATATGCCGATCGGACTAGCCGTGGGCGCCTTTCTCTTCGGCTGGGTGTCGACCCTTCTCGGAAGAAGAAACTTGGCCGTTTCGGCGCACCATTGCGCCATCCTTGCCTTGATCTTCTGGTTTCCGGCGGTGCTTTTCGGTTTGGCGGATTGGCAGCACTTCTACAACGGTTCCTGGCTCAACCCCATCAAGTTCAAACTTATCCTAGCCTGTATCCTTTTTATCCTCTTGGCGACGGCCGTCTTTTTCGGACGTCGGGGAGATAAGGCCCCGAAGGGCCTGGTATTGGCAAGCGTCACCCTGGCGGTTATCACGGCCACTTTGCTCGGCTGGTTCGGCGCCCGCCTCGTTTACGGAGGCGAATCCCATGATGTGCCGGTGTCGTACCAGGCAGGAGAAAAGATTTTCACCGCCCGTTGTTCGAGTTGCCATCCCGGCGCCGGCAACATCGTCGATCCCGATAAACCTATCCGGGGGGCAGCGGCGCTGAATGACCCCCAGGCTTTTATCTCCGTTCTCCGCAACCCCAAAAAGCCCATGCCGGTGTTTTCGACTGCTCAGCTTTCCGATAAGGATGCGCGCGAACTCTATCTCTATATTACGAAAGTCCTGGTTCCGTCAGGGCAAATGAGTGGGAAACCGTGACGGCTTCCTCCCGGATGTTTGTGCGGAATCCGGACCATTCGACGATATCAGCGATTTCCGGAGAGGCATTATGCCGACCGGTTGTGCCGGAATATCAGCCGGACATGTCCGTTTTTTCGGACAGTTTCAAACGTTCGATTTCTAAGAATATCTTGAGAGTTGTCCGTCTTTCCTGAACGGTATCGATTATTTCCGGACAGACAACAGGGGGCTGAGGTGCGGCGGTTGCCGGGAGTGTGCCTTGCATCGCTTGCGGAGGGCTTCGCTAGTCGCGGCCGTCCTTGTCGGCCAGGCCGTACCTTTTTAATTTCTCGACAAGAGTCGTGCGATTGAGGTTGAGCAGCTTTGCTGCTCTGTTCTTGACGCCGCCTGTTTTTTTCAAGGCTGTAAGAAGGAGGTTTTTTTCAAATCGTTCCACCATGTCGTTGAAATTGAGGCCGCCATCGGGCACATCGACGCTGCTTGAAATGGTCTCTCCGTTGGTTTCAACCTGCCGGAGTCTGTTCGGCAAATCTTCGACTGAAATTTCCCCTTCTTCTATCATGACGACCAGCATTTCGATGATATTCTCCAACTCCCTCACGTTGCCCGGCCAGGAGTAGCTTCGGAATATGTCAATCACACCGGGGGACAGCCCTGTCACGTTTTTTCGCTTGGATTCATTGAATTTCTTCAAAAAGTAATCGGACAGGATCAGGATATCCGTACCTCTTGCCCGCAGGGGCGGGATGTGGATCGGGATAACATTGATGCGGTAGAAAAGGTCCTCGCGGAATTTCTTCTCAGTAACGGCCTGCTCAAGGTCCTGATTGGTTGCGGCAATGATCCTGACATTGGCCTCGATGGTCTTTACGCCGCCGATTCTCTCGAACTGCCTTTCCTGAATGACTCGCAGCAGTTTTACCTGCAAGGACGGGCTCATGTCGGCAATTTCATCGAGGAAGATGGTTCCTTCCTGGGCCAGTTCGAATCTGCCCATCCGATTCCGGATCGCCCCCGTGAATGCGCCTTTTTCATGACCGAAAAGTTCGCTTTCGAGGAGCTCTTCCGGTATGGCCCCGCAGTTAACGGGAATAAGAGGCGATTGCCTCCGGTCGCTGTTGTAATGAATGGCCCGGGCGACCAATTCTTTTCCCGTTCCGCTTTCCCCATAGATGACTACCGTGCTGTCCGAATTGGAGACTTTTTCGATGATCTCGAAAACCCTCTTCATGGCATCGCTGTATCCGATCAATTTGCCGAAGTCGGCCTTTCCTTTCACGTTTTCTAGCGTGGCGTCAGGCTCTCCTTTCGAATTGGGGCAGGAAAGGATGCGCTCCAGGGCTCCTTTGAGCATTGTTTTGTCCTGGGGCTCCGTGATGTAATCGGATGCTCCCAATCTCATGGATTCGACGGCCGTGTCGAAACAGACTTGACCGTTGATGATCATGACGGGGGTTTCCGGGTTCTTTTCCTTGATGGAGGTCAGGAGATGCAGACCGTTCTTTTTGGAAAGGGATAGATCGATAATGACGAGTTCATACTTTCCGGAAGAGAACAGCTTCAGGGCTTCGTGACCGTTGTCGGCAACTCTGGTTTTATGGCCGTAGTTGTTCAGCCAATCCACGAGCACGCCTCTCTCAGGCTCAGAACTTCCGGCAAACAATATATTCGCACTTTTCATGTATGATAATAGCCGGCCCATGCGAGCATCATAGTGTTCTCTGCGCCGGTGCCCATTCGTAAAGTGGCGCCATATTACGGCAAATGAAATAAAAAAACAACATACAATGACAAAATCATTGCAAAAAAAATGCTAGAAAATGTGCGGATATCACAATTTTATAAAAGTCTGTCCGGCTGCGGCCGACGATGACAGGTATACGACTGCCGTCGCATATACGATATCAGGCATTGCCGGAAATCATTGCTGGATGCGGATTTCTCTCAATATTCTATTGCAAAAAAAACAAAATGATAATAAACTCTCAGCACTTGTCGATATATATGCATAGTTGATTTAGAAGGCATTATCTTTGCATGCAAATTGTTCGACGTGGCGGGGTCTTCCCATGATGCTTGTAAATTACGATTGATGCATTCAATCGGCGTCGATCGGTTCGAGGTTATAACTTCTCTGATTAATATGGGTATATGATTACTTATGAATTGAGGGACGTCGATTTTGACAAGATACGACGTCTGGTCTATGAACAATGTGGCATCAATCTTCGGGAAGAGAAGAGAGAGCTTGTTAAGGCACGCCTGGGAAAGCGGTTGCGTGAAGGAAGTTTCAAATCTTTCGCCGATTATTATAAACATGTCACGACCAGAGAAGGTACCGACGAATTGATCGTAATGATCGATTCCATCTCTACAAACCTCACATTTTTCTTCCGTGAAGAGAGTCATTTCCGCAAACTTAGGGATGTTCTTCCACTGATGATGGAAGCGGCGGGTGCCGGAGAGAAGGTCAGAATCTGGAGTGCAGGTTGCTCGACGGGAGAAGAACCTTATTCTTTGGCCATGACAGCAAGAGAACTGGCGGCACCCAGGCGCTCGGAGGTCCAGCTCCTGGCCACGGATATCTCAACAAGGGTGTTAAAGACCGCCATGAGCGGCATCTACTCGAAAGACAGATTTAAGAATGTCCCTACTGCACTGATCAAGAAGTACTTTCAATACGGGTCCGAACGCTGGGAAGGTTACTACCGTGCCAGGAAAGAGCTGAAGGACATGATCAAGTTTATGAGATTCAATCTGATGGAGACACCTCCATCCGATTTTGTCTTCGATATCATCTTCTGCCGGAACGTCATGATCTATTTCGACAAGGAAACGCAGAGCGGTCTGGTTAATCGATTTTACAATTGCCTTAAAAAAGGAGGATATTTCTTTGTTGGGCACTCAGAAAGTCTGACGGGACTGAACCACTCCTTTAAGTACGTCGAGCCCAGTGTCTATCGAAAGTGATCCGTTATGGCTGATATTGTCGTCGGTATTTCTGATATGAAGGTGAGCAATAAAGTAGGTGATGTTCTTGTAACCTATGCCCTCGGCTCCTGTATCGGATTGTCCGTCTATGATCCGGTGGTTCGGGTTGGGGGACTTTTGCACTATATGCTTCCCGACTCGACATTGGATGCGGGCAAGGCAAAGGAGAATCCCTATATGTTCGCCGATACCGGAATTCCTCTCTTGTTCAAGTCGTGTTACGCCCTGGGAGCGGATAAAAAAAGAATGATCGTCAAGGTTGCCGGGGGAGCAAGCATTCTGGACGATACGAACTACTTCCGGATCGGACAGAAGAATATCACGGCGCTGAGAAAAATATTCTGGAAGAATAACGTTTTGATCGAAAAAGAGGATGTCGGAAAGAATCATAACCGGACTGTACGATTGGAAATCGCTGGCGGTAAATTCTTGGTCAAGAGTGCGAATGGTCAGATGGAGGAGTTATGATGATCGACAAGGTTCTTCAGTCAATAAAAACAATCCCCGCCTTTCCGGAGACCGTTTTTAAGGCGCTCCAATTGGTCCGCAGCGGCGACTATTCCGTTATGGACATGGCCAACGTGATCAAGTTCGATCCTTCGATTACGGCCAATATATTAAAAATGAGCAACTCGGCTTATTTCGGATCCCATCAGAAAATCAAGACCGTTCAGGACGCCATCATTTATCTGGGCCAGGAAAACCTGATTCGCGTCATTCAGACGGCAGGCATTTCCCGCTTTTACAAAAAGCCGGCCAAAGGTTATTTTTTAAAGCCGCAGGAATTATGGAAACATTGCGTGTCCGTGGCTCTCATGTCGCAGATATTATCGAGAAAAATCTTTCAAAAAGACGATCCGGTGCTTTATACGGCGGCCCTTCTCCATGATGTCGGCAAGATCATCCTGGGGGAATTTGTCTATGAATCCCTGAAGAAGATTATTGATCTTGTCGCCATGAAGAATTACTCGTTCCTTGAAGCGGAAGAGGAAATCATCGGAATCAATCACGCCGAAGTGGGCGGCCGGATAGCAGATCACTGGCACTTTGCCAAGGAGCTTCGGGACGCCATTGCCTATCACCATCGCCCCGATCTTCTCCAGGAACAGGATGGAGAGGGCGGCGGTCAGGAGAATGTCATATCATGGCTGGTATATCTCGCGGACCAGGCATGCCTGATGATGGGAATAGACGGAGGGGCTGATGGACTCGCTCACAAAGGACTCAGCGGCGTCATCAAGAAGTTCGATCTGCACCTGAAAGATCTGGAAATGAGCATGGTCCTGTTGCATGAGGATTTGAAGCACGCGCAGGAGTTGATAGATATTGTGCCCGAATAAAAGCGGAAGGCGGAGGAGAACGGAACAACGACCGGTAACATTGTTCCCGTGCGGAGCGAGGGGGGGATTCCCACGTCCCGCCTTTTCTGGGGCTTGTCGTCAATGAATGACAGAACCCAGCGATCAATGAGAAGGAGATATTATGTCGTTTAATGTGCTCATTGTAGACGATTCGAATTCCATGCGTGCCGTGATCAAAAAGATCATATCCATTTCAGGTTTTAAAATGGATAACTGTTATGAGGCCGGAAATGGCGTGGAAGCCCTTGAAGTATTGTCAAAATCATGGGTCGATATCATCCTCTCGGACATTAATATGCCGGAAATGAATGGGCTCGAACTGCTGAACAGACTAAAACAGGACGAACTTTATAGAGACATTCCTTTCATTGTCATAACTACCGAAGGTAGCAGCGAGCGTATGGAAGAGGCGTTCAATTGCGGAGCCAGAGGATTCATCAAGAAACCCTTCCTGCCGGAGGATGTAAAAAGAATTCTTCATGAAGTCATAGGAGTGGATGAGGATGGAAAATATAAAGAAGACCAGCGAGATGCTGATGACCTCGATTTTTGAGGTCTTCGAGAAGATGTTCTTTACGTTCCTGGAGCCTCTGGATGAAGATGAGCCGGCTTGGAACTATGACTTCGTAACGAAAATTCAATTCTTCGGCCCGAATAAAGGCGTTATGAGCGTCTATCTGACCAATGGTCTGGCCGTGACGATGGTGGAAAACATGCTGAATATAGGCGCTGAAAAGATCTCCAATGAATTGATTATGGATATAGCCAAAGAGGCAGTC
Source organism: Syntrophales bacterium (assembly GCA_963668175.1). Taxonomy (GTDB): domain Bacteria; phylum Desulfobacterota; class Syntrophia; order Syntrophales; family PHBD01. The sequence continues at coordinate 4,001,880 of OY764159.1, read as the reverse complement.
AACATGATCTGTGGAAATTTTGTGCGAAAGCTCGATATTTCCAAGGTATACGATTTGACGATACCTACGTTTGAGAAGGCGTCCGGCGCCTTTTCGTTTTCGGAAAGCGATACAGGCAAAATAGCTTTGGCATTGGAGTCCGACGGGGATCAGATAGGCGTTGTATTGACGCTTTCTGACTGATCGCCGCAGTTGGTTGTGCGATGATCGATCTGACTGTATATGGAGGTTGCAGGTGGCAGGAAAAATAAAGGTTCTGATTGTTGACGATTCTGCAATTGTCAGAAAAATATTTTCTGAGGAACTGTCCAAATATGCAGATATCGAGGTTGTAGGCGTCGCTCCCGACCCCTATGTAGCCAGAGACAAAATCGTGGTCCTGAAACCGGATGTCCTCACCCTGGATATTGAAATGCCTCGGATGGACGGTCTCACTTTTCTCCGGAAACTCATGAAGCATTATCCGATACCGACCATTATTGTGAGTTCCCTGACGCCAAAAGGAGGCAAAATGACGTTGGAGGCCTTCGACATAGGGGCGGTGGAGGTTATCGCCAAACCGGGAAGCTCGTATTCCGTTGGTGATATGAGCGCCCAATTGGCGGAAAAAATAAGGGCAGCCGCACGGGTGAAGATGGTCAAGAGAGACGGCAGTACAGAAACAGTGGCGACGAGGATAGAGCCTATCCGCGCTCTGACGGAGACCACGAACAAAGTCATTGCCATCGGGGCGTCTACAGGCGGCACGGAGGCATTGAAAGCTGTGCTCACCAGGATGCCGCCCAACTCGCCGGGCATCGTCGTGGTCCAGCACATGCCGGCCAATTTCACGACGGCCTTCGCGGAACGTCTGAACGGGATATGTCAACTCACGGTCAAAGAGGCCCAGGACAACGATTCCGTAACGACGGGAACGGCGCTGATCGCCCCGGGCAATTACCATATGATCCTGAGGAGAAGCGGGGCCAGATATTATGTAGAGGTTAAAACGGGTCCAATGGTGCATCACCAGCGTCCTGCCGTAGACGTTCTTTTTAAATCGACGGCAAAATACGCCGGAGCGAATGCCATCGGTGTCATCCTCACCGGAATGGGCGCCGATGGAGCGGAGGGGCTTCTTGAGATGAAAAACGCAGGTGCGGGAACCATAGCCCAAGATGAGAAGACATGTGTGGTTTTTGGCATGCCCAAGGAAGCTATAAAACTGGGAGCGGCGGACAAGGTCCTTCCCTTGGACCATATTGCTTCTGAAATTGTAAGGATGGTGTAAAAAATGAAATACGAGACGATCGGCAGTTTAGTGGAAAGCCTGGCATCGGAATTCTTATTCCTGGATGAGAGGGACATCGATGTTCCTTCCGCTGGTAAATTTCTCAATCTCTTGGAAGGTTTGGTGAAAGAAGCGGAGTCCTCGGGAATCACGGAAATTAAGGAGGTTTCCGCGGGATTGACCAGTCTTCTGGAAAAAGTCATTCTCGACACACTTCCCAGCAGGGAAGAAGGATTTGTCGCCTTCGAAAAAGGCGTCTCCGTTATGCAGAAGATCATAGATGATTACAAGAATATGTCTCAGTTCAAGGGGGACATGACCGATTATCGCAACACCATCGCCAACCTCATCGGTGCCCAGAGAGTTCCGGTTGCGGCCGCACCCGCACCCGCACCCGCACCCGAGCAGGAAGCCGTCTCCCTTGAGGAAGCGAAGCCGGCTGCTGAGGTTGCTGAGGAAAAACCGGTGGAATCTGCGGATGAAGACGAGCCCATTGAAAAACTGGCCAATGTCCAGGACGAAGCCCTCCTGCGGGACTTTATTACCGAGGGCCTGGAGTATATCGATGAGATCGAAGTCAACATTCTCAACCTGGAGCAGAGCCCCGAAGACAAGGATTACATCAATACGATTTTCCGGCCGTTCCATTCGATCAAAGGCGTGGCCAGTTTCCTCAATCTCGAAAAGATAAGAACCTTGGCGCACAGTCTGGAAAACCTGCTGGATAAAGCCAGAAACGGGAACATCATGGTTACGCCGCCCTTGATCGATGTCATTCTCGACGGTGCCGACGCCCTGAAAACCATGATCGGCCAGTTGAGAGATCAACTGGAAAACCGGCCGATCACCCCGATGAAAGTGAACCTGGTTGATCTCGTCGACAGAGTCGAAAAGATCGACAAAGGTCTGGAAATCGGGGGCAAGGTGAAGAAATTGGGGGACATCCTCGTCGATGAAGGAGCCATATCCAGGGACGAACTGGAAAAAACGCTCTCCGAACCGGGTAAACCGCAGGAAAAGAAAGTGGGCGAGGTCCTCATCGAAGAGGGAAAAGTGACCCCGAAACAGGTCTCCCAGGCCTTGAGGAAACAGACGGAACAGGTTACGGACATGTCTACGATCCGCGTGGATATCCGCAAGCTGGATGATATGATCGATATGGTGGGCGAGTTGGTCATCACCCAGTCCATGGTCCAGCAGGGTTTGACCAATAACATGGGATCCGACAGAAACCTGATGCGCGACATCGCCCAACTGTTCCGAATCACATCCGGGTTGCAGCGCGTATCGACGGGTTTGCGAATGGTCCCCATCAAACAGACCTTTCAGAGGATGTCCCGCCTGGTCAGAGACCTGGCGAAAAATACGGGTAAGAATGTCGCCGTCGAGCTGGTCGGTGAAGAGACGGAAATCGACCGGAACATGGTCGATGAAATCTACAATCCCCTGGTCCACATGATCCGCAATTCCGTGGACCACGGGCTGGAAACGCCGGAGGAAAGAATAAGGGTGGGCAAGCCTGAAAAGGGCCTGATCCAGTTGAAGGCGTATCATGGCGGCGGCAGTGTCGTCATCGAGATCAGCGATGACGGCAGGGGGTTGAACAAAGACAAGATCATCGCCAAGGCGATCAAGAACGGTTCCATCCAGAGCGCCGACGGCATGTCCGACCAGGACATCTTCAAGCTTATCTTCCTGCCGGGGCTCTCGACCGCTGAAAAGGTTACGGATGTTTCAGGCCGGGGCGTGGGTATGGATGTCGTGAAACAGGCCATCGAAAAACTGAGGGGCAAAGCGGAGATCGAAAGCACCTTTGGAAAAGGGACCACTTTTATTACGAGATTTCCGCTGACCATGGCCATTATTGACGGCATGATCGTGAAGGTCGGAACGGAGCGTTATATATTGCCGACAACGGCCATCCGGCAAACGCTGCGTCCGACCAAAGAATCGATTACGACCGTCGTCGGCAGGGGTGAGACCATCAACGTGATGGGACAGTTGTTGCCTCTTGTGCGTTTGTACGAACTTTTCAACATAGAACCCGAACAGGTCAATCCCTGGGAGTCAATCGTGGTTGTCGTGGAAGGGGAAGACCGTTCCAAATGTCTCCTCGTGGACAAGATATTGGGTAAGGCGGAAGTCGTCATCAAAAGTCTGGGCGAAAGCCTGAAGAGCATCAAAGGGGTATCGGGGGGAGCCATCCTGGGCGATGGGAATATAGGACTCATCCTGGATACGGAAGGTCTTTTCGAGTTGAGTGAATCGGCGTAGACAGCAGAACTTGGTCTGCCGTGTTCCGTCGACTTTCTCCAAACATTTCCATATGGATCAAAGGACTTGCCTTTTGGTATAATTTGGATTAGTAAGCGCGGATTGACGAAGCATAACGGAAGCGCGAAAATGACCGGAGGGACGGTCAAGGACATTACCCGGTCGTCTGGAGTCATCATAACAAGATATCATGTATGGGGGTAAGTTATGGGTAAGGATCTGAAGATACTGGTTGTAGACGATTTCGCAACAATGAGAAAAGTGATCAGAAATCTTTTGAAACAGGTGGGGTACGAGGATATCGTCGAAGCGGAGGACGGTGTGGCCGCCATGCGAATACTCAAGGCGCAGAAGGTTGATATGGTGATCTCCGACTGGAATATGCCGAATATGACGGGACTCGAATTGCTGAAGGCGGTTCGTGCAGACGCCGACCTGACCAAGATTCCTTTTCTGATGGTTACGGCCGAAGCCCTGCAGGACAACGTCGTGGAAGCCGTTAAGTCGGGTGTCAGCAATTATATCGTTAAACCGTTCACGGCGGAAGTCCTAAACGAGAAGATTGCCAAGATACTGGAGAAGATGTAGTCGGACTGCCTATCGGGATAAAGGAACTACATGAACGTAATATTTATCAATGCTTTCTCCCAGGCCATGGAAAGCGTTTTAAAGACAATGGCATTTATAGAGCCGAGAATGGGGAAGCCCTATCTGAAGCAGGACAATAAGGCCGTCGGCGATATAAGCGGCATTATCGGTCTGACCGGAGCCATGAGAGGGTCCCTGGCGCTCAGCTTCAGTGAAAAGAGCATCTTAAAGATCGTTTCGAACATGTTGGGCGAAGAGATCAGTTCGATCAACGGGGATATCAAAGACGCCGTCGGAGAAATCACCAATATGGTTTCCGGGGCGGCGAGACAGCATCTCGAAAAAGAAGGGCTTATCATCACGGCGGCCATTCCCACGGTGGTGGCCGGGAAGAACCATCAGGTGGCCCACGTGCTCGGTGCCCCGAGCATCATCATTCCCTTCGAAACCGATGACGGAAAATTCGTCATTGACGTCTGCCTCGGTGAATAGTGCCGGGGCGAAAATCACGCCTTCTACTGTAAAAGAATAATGCTGATGCGTCGATTACGGGCGTCCCGCGGATCTTCGGGAATCAGGAGTTCCTGATCCGCATATCCGATGACCTTCGAGATTCTCGACGGATCCAGTCCCCTTTTCTCAAGTTCCCGTCTGGCCGAAGATGCCCGGGATGTCGACAGCTCCCAGTTCGTGTTCTGGACGCCGCGGAAAGGCGCGGCATCCGTGTGTCCCTCAATGACGACACGGTTCGGGAGTTCGGCGATCACATCGCCTACCACCTTGAGTACCTCCCTCGCCCTGTCGGTTGGATCGGCACTCCCCAGACGGAACATTTCGCTGCCTTCCTTGTCGACGATCTGGATCCTGACCCCGGCATTGACGATATCGATGAGCACCTGATCCTTAAGGGATTCGAGTTTTTCGGCGATGGAGGTCTTCAGTCGCTTTTCGATCTCTTCCTTGGTGGGCGTGAGGCTCTTGGCGGGATCGACCATTTCCTGCCTGGGGGTTCGGCCTGCCTGGCCCTGGACGACCTGTATCTGGGTGCTGATGACGGAAGACTCCTTGCCCCCCAGCATGGATGCGCCGATTTCCTTAAAAATACTGTAGTTTCTGAAATACTCCGACAGCGCCGCCCGTTTGTCAGGAGAGACCATGGACAACAGCCACAAGAGGAGAAAGAACGCCATCATGGCCGTGACGAAATCGGCGTAGGCGACCTTCCACGATCCTCCATGGGCTCCGGCGCTTTTCTTCTTGACTTTCTTTATGATAATTGGACGTTCTTCCATTATTTCTTAGCCTGTCTGACGACTTCTTCCAGTTCCAGGAAGGACGGTTTGGCATCGGCAGGAATGACGCGCCTGCCGAACTCGATGGCGACTTTGGGTGCGGCGCCGCCGATAAAAGCGAGCAGGGCCACTTTGAGGACCGTCAAGTATTGCAGGTCTTCTGTGGCGCTGTGCTCCAGGTTCTTGCCCATCGGGCCGACGAACCCGTAACAAAGCAGAACACCGAGAAAAGTCCCGACCAGCGCGGCGCCGATATGATGGCCCAGTACTTCCGGCGGTTCTCCGATTTTTCCCATGGTCAGAACGACGCCCAAAACGGCGGCGACGATTCCCAGGCCGGGGAGTGAATCCGCCACAAAGGAAACGGCATGGGACGGCGCCATACCCTCTTCATGGTGGGCTTCCAGTTCGGTATCGATGAGCGCTTCCAATTCATGGGATGCGATTGTTGTGGACATGACCATGCGAAGCGTATCCGTGACCAGGGTAATGGCATGATGATTTTTCAAAATATTGGGATAGGCATTGAACAAGGCGCTCGCTTCGGGTTCGTCGACGTCCGACTCGATGGAAACCAGGCCCTGCTGCCTGATCTTGTAAAAAATGCCGTTCAGCATCATCAGCGCTTCCAGATAATCCTGTTTCGTTCGGGTTTTTCCGGTGAACATGCCGAGCAGCTTCGCGATGACGGCCTTGATCAGCTTCATCGGGTTGGCGATGAGAAATCCCCCTATTGCGGCGCCGCCGATAATCAGGAACTCCGTCGGCTGAAACAAGACGGACAGGTTCCCGTGGGCGAGAAGGAATCCCCCTATGACGCAACATATGACGAATACACTTCCAATAATGACAAACATCGGCTAGAAGAGGGTCCTCCTTTTTTCTCTCAGGATTTCTCTTTCCTTTTCGAAGACGAATTGTATAATCTCGTCCCGAAGGACATCATCCATGAAAATATACTTGATTGCCGTTGAGTAGACGTCCTCTTTCGGTTCGGACTTCATGACCTGACCGTAAATATAGAGGGCGATCCTCCTCGGGGCCGAAAGCATGATCCGCACCTCCACGATGTCGCCGGGCGTATAAGCCTGCGGGGTGTCAAATTTCATGCCCCCGCCGCTGATATTGACGGAAACATAGGGGAGCCCGATAAACCCTTCATGATCAAACGTCAACATTCTGATGATCGTGTCAAGTTTGCTGTTTAATATGGTCAGCCATTCGACGGTAAGCGAATCCTCGACGGGGGGAAGGCCTCTGAATTCGGCCAGGATGGCGTCGCCCGCCAAGTGCGACTTTACATGCTGCCGGTCCTCGGGGGGCAGAAGACGGAAGTCCATCGGAATATAGACCTGAACGCGTGAATACTCCCGCCGGCTTTCAACTTTTTGAGAGTTGTCTTCTTCCATCGTGCCTCGCTTTCACGGTTGGGAGCGCCATAAGTATACGGGGAAATTAAGCAAATTGTGTGCCATGGAGAAGCAGGAAGAGGCGCTGTCTGTCCGCCTGCCGGTCCCGGAGAAAGATACTACCTGAGATGGTACATTATTTGCTACGATACGCTCTTGTTTATCCATGTCTACATTTTTATAACTTTGAATAGAGAGGGATATATAGATAATAATTTTGTATATGTCCACCGATTAATTTCAACAGGAACGACGTCGTTGAGATGAAAACCATTGTTTCCGCCATCATTCTGAGTCTTGTGGCCGTCATTGCCCTGTCGGCTGTTTCTTCAGGCAAGGAACAGACGAAGGCTTATTACCGTATACATGAGGCGTCGTTCAAAAAGGCAGCCCAGGCCGAGGCGGAGGTGAAGGCCCTGAATGCCAAGGGATATAAAGCTTATTATAAGAAGGTTAAGATTCCGGGAAAAGGGCTCTGGTACCGAGTCTATGTCGGCCAGTACAACAGCCCCGACAGTGCCGCAAAAGCCGCCGTCGAGATGAAACAGAAGCATGCCATTGATTATGCGGCGGTCGAGCGTTCCGACTTTTCCTCCCGTAAAGAAATCGCCCCGGCGTCGAACAACAAGAAAGAAACGAAGGCTGCCGCCGCCAAGGTATCCGCCCCTGTCAAGAACAGCAGTAAAAGCAATGCCGATCGAAGTTCCCGCGATTCTCAGGGCGTAAATGAACGGAAGCCCGTGGCTGCGGCTTCCGCTTCCGCTGCACAACGTGAGAAAGAGGCCGCTGCGCCAAAAAAAGAGCAGGCGGCGGCCAAACCGCCCGAGCCGACGGCTGCACTGCCTGCGCCTCCGCCACCTCCCCCGGCAAGGCCTGCGGTTCCGATTGAGCCCCAGACCCGCGATCCGATTTTTAATACGGCCATGCAAGACTTTCAGGCACGCCGTTACGAAAGCGCGCTGGTCAATTTAAAGAAGCTCAATGCGAGCAGACCTTCCGATCCGGTGATCCGGGAAAAGGTCCTGAGGCGTCTTGCCGACACCCATTTCTTCCTCGGGGAGAAGAACGGAAAACAGGATTATTTTAACGCCGTCGATTACTATAAGGAGATACTGAACAGTTATCCCGATGTACGCGAGGGCAACGATCTGGTCTACCTCCGAATGGCCAAATGCTACGATCAACTGAATTTCTTCTATGAGGCCAATCAATCCCTGGATAAGCTCGCGGCCCGTTATCCCGAATCTCCGTATGCCGCCGATGCCATGTTCATGGCGGCGGACATGTTCAACAAGCTCGGCAAGGTCAAGGAAGCCTCCGAAAAGGCACAAGCCTATCTGAAAAAATATCCCGACGGGGCGCAGGCGAAATATGCCCATTTCATCGTGGCGGAAGGTTATTATCGGCAAAATCAGCCTGCCAATGCGGATATCTGGTACGGTGAGGCACTCAGGAAATGGCCCGATTTATCCGATATTCCCAGGTTCATGCTCCTGGACCTCGGCTACCATTATTACCGGTCCCGAAGGTTCGGCGAGGCCAATGATATTTTCTCTTACTATGTCAGCATGTACCCTGACGATGATTGGTCCAAGATGGCGATGCTGGCCATGGGGCGGACTCTTGCCGAATTGAATCAGGCGCCCCTGGCTCTTAAGGTATTCAGCAGAGTCATCGAAAAATATCCCGAAAGCAAGGAAGCCAAGGAAGCCGCTGTCGCCATGGCCGGTATCGGTGTGGAAAAACCCGGCCTGAAGATTCCGACATTCATGGCGGCTGTTGAAAACTACCGGGAGCCGATAACCGCTTATGACAATATTTTGACGAAGACGCCCGAGGGTGATATGTCCGAACAGGTGCTGGCCATGAAGGGGCACGCCCTGTCGAAGGTGGGCCGCTATAAGGAGGCTTTCGATGTCTATGGCGCTTATCTCAAGAAATATCCCAAAGGTAAGTACCTGGATGAAGTACTCAGGAACTACAGGCTTCTCGCCACCAGACTTGTCGACATGTATTACGACAAAGGGGATCATGTCGCCGTTGCCGATATGTATTTTGCGGCCTTTGTGAAGGGGAAGCATGGCAGCGCAGATTCCGACACATACTTCAAAATTGGAGAAAGCTTGAAGGCTGTAAGCCTTTATGACGACGCCTCTTTGGTATATAACGAACTTACGAAGGCCGCGACCAGTACGCAAAATGAGAACAAGGCCATCATGGCCATGGTCGAGATCGATATGCTGAAGGGGAAGTATAAGGACGCCGAGCAGAAACTGCAGAGCATACTAAGCCAGACCAAGAATAAGGATGTGGCGGTCATGAACAAAGCGAAGGCCATGATGGCGGATGTTACTTTTCATCAGGGGCTTTACGACAGGGCCGTCCAGTCCTACCGCGATATTCTCAATAAAACGAAAAGCGTCGAGGAGGGATTGCCCATTTATGACAAATATGCGGACGCCCTGAAGGAAAAAAATATGTGTGCGCTCGCTATCAGATATTATCAGAAGATTATAGAAGCGGCCGGCAAGGACGAGAAGAAATATTCGCCGCGGTACCTGGCCGACGCCTATATGGGACTGGGCGATTGCTATTTTGCCGAAAAGAGGTTTAAAGAAGGGTTGGCCATGTATCGTCAGGCCATGAATTACGTACCCGAGCAGGGACAGAAGCTGTGGTCGATTTATAGAATCGGGAAAGAGTCCTGGCGATTGCAGGATTATCCGGAGGCCGACAAGGCCTTTGGGCTGTTGAAAGCCAGCCAGGACGGTCCCTTTTGGAGTAAGATCGTCGAATACCAAACCGAAAGCGACAAATGGTCCAAGAAATATTCCCAGTATCTGAAATGACGGGCAGAGCGGCCGGAATGGCTGCCTGTGCAATCTTTGCGGCATGAACGAAATCGATATTCTGCAAAAGTCCTTTGAAGAATTCAATCAGGCGACGATTCGCCTCCAGGAATCCTATGCCAGTCTCGAGGAGAAATTCGCCGGGCTTAACCGGGAAATGGAAGCCAAGAACATCGAGCTGGAGAAGGCGATCGCCGAAAAGAAAGAGGCCACGAATGACTTGGAGAACATCCTCTCGAGTCTCATCACCGGAGTCGTCGTTACCGATCTCGATGGGAATATCCGGACGGTGAACCGTTGCGCGGAGGTTTATTTCGAAGAGTCGCAGGCAAGCCTCCAGGGCAGGCATATCGGTTACTTATTGGGCGCGCCTTTCGAGGGCGGCGGCAAGAAAGTATTCACATCCACATCCTATGAGAGCGACACCGGCGTCAAGATAAGGAAGAAAGGAAGAATCTTCGAGGTTTTCGGTTCCCCTGTGCGAGCCTGGGATGGCCGCGTCTCCGGAACGGTATTCGCCATACGCGACATTACCAAAATCGAGATGCTGGAAGACATGGCGAAGAGGACGGAAAAGCTTGTCGCCATGGGCGAGATGGCGGCCAATATTGCCCATGAGATCAGAAATCCCCTGGGAAGCATAGAATTGTTCGCATCGCTTCTGGTCAAGGAACTGGACAATGAAAAAGAGAAGAACTGGGCGTCGCATATTATCGCCTCCGTCAAGAATATGGACAACAAAATATCCAATCTCCTGATTTTTGCCAGAAATCGCAGCCCGGTTTTCAAAAGGATCAATATCCACGATGTGCTTAAGGATGTGATCGTCTTTTCCCGCCAGTTAATGAACCAGGAGAATATCTCCCTGACGATTCAATACGCCGATTTTGAACCACTCATCAACGGCGATGCCGAGATGCTCAAACAAGTCTTTCTGAACCTGATACTCAATGCCTTGCAAGCCATGCCCGAGGGCGGTATCCTCCATGTAACGACGAATCCCTTTACGGGGCTCCGGATGGGCGGGCGCCCTGCGTCTTATGTAGAAATCAGGGTTGCCGACAGCGGGGCAGGGATACCGGAAGAGCACCTGGATAAAATTTTCGATCCCTTCTTCAGTACGAGGGAGCGGGGCTCCGGACTCGGATTGGCCATTGTGCACAGCATCCTCGATATGCACCAGGGATTGATCGTCGCCGATAACCGGACTGAAGGCGGCGCCGTGCTCAATGTTTTGCTGCCGCTGCTCGAAGAAGGAAGCGGGATTGAACCTGTTCCCGCGATTTCAAGATGAATCCAAAGGACAACGCAATGCAACGAATTCTCATAGTTGATGATGATCACTCCATGCGTATGGCCCTCTCCCAATCTTTGGAGAATTGCGGTTACGGCGTAGAAACGGCGGAGGACGGCGAGGCCGCCCTGGCAATGTTCGAGAAAGGCAAGTTCGAGGCGGTCATCACCGATATGCGGATGCCGAAGATGAGCGGTCTGGAAGTCCTGCGAGGAATTAAAAGAATATCGGCGGACACGGCCGTCATTATGATAACGGCCTATGGTACGGTCAATACGGCTGTGGAAGCAATGAAGGAAGGGGCCGCCGAGTTCATCATGAAGCCCTTCTCTCTGACCGATCTGGAACTGGTCGTAAAAAGTGTCCTGTCCGCCAATGGAGATAGTCAAAAAAATGACTATGATGAGGCGGCGGCCGACACCGACAGGGGAAGAAAGATCATTTCCGACCATCCAAAGGTCAAGGACCTTTTGGAACTCATGCGGAATGTGGCCAAAAGCAAGTCGAGCGTTCTCATCCAGGGGGAAAGCGGTACGGGGAAGGAGTTGTTTGCCCGATACATCCACAGTCACAGCCATCGGAGCAAAATGCCTTTTGTCGCCGTCAACTGCGCAGCCATACCGCATAATCTGCTTGAGAGTGAAATGTTCGGATATGAGAGAGGAGCCTTTACCGGCGCTGCCCAGAGGAAGGCAGGCAAATTCGAGCAAGCGGACGGCGGTACCCTGCTTCTGGATGAAATCAGCGAGATGGATATTCAATTGCAGGCAAAGCTGCTCCGGGTGATCCAGGAATCGGAAGTGGACCGGCTGGGCGGCAAGGAACCCGTTCCGATCGATGTTCGGATTATTGCCACAACAAACACCGATTTACATCAAGCCATCGAGGATAAGAGATTCCGCAGCGATCTGTATTACCGTCTCAATGTCATACCCGTCAAAATTCCGCCCTTGCGGGACCGGAACAGTGACGTAGCCCTCTTGAGTGACTATTTTATTAAGAAATACAGTAAAATGAATGGAAAAAAGCCTCCGGATCTGTCGCCCGAGGCCTTAAGCAGACTGGAGAAATATGCCTGGCCGGGCAATATCAGGGAACTCGAAAATCTTATGGAAAGGGCGGTTCTTATCGTCCAGGGACCGACCATAGAGGCTGCACATATCGATCTGGAGGCCTGCGGCGGGGCAAAGATTCCTGAAGTTCCTGTCGACAAATCTGAGGCCGGCGGCGATACGCCGATGACGCTGCGGGAAATGGAGAAATCCCTCATCTACAAGACACTGGACAATGCGCAGGGAAACAAAACAAAGGCTTCGAGAATCCTGGGAATCAGCGTGCGCACCATGCGCAACAAGCTTCACGAGTATGGCCTGGAGGGAAAGTGGGACGATCAGGAGGGATCGTGAAGAAGATTGGTATGTCCTTTGCATCTTCTTCACAAAACGACTGTATGAAACAAGGCGGCCATGGAAGGCTTATTTTCTAAAACCATCGATATGTTGTCGGTTATGACCGATTATCGGGCGAAGCGTCATAAAGTGATCGCGTCTAATGTCGCCAATCTGGATACGGATGGTTATAAACCGAGTGAAATCAATTTTAAAACAGACCTGAAGAAGGCCTTCGGCAGCCGCAGGAAACTTACGCTGGCCAAGACGGAAGATGCCATCGAAGAAAGCAGGAAAGTGCTGATATCACGTACACATGAACGACATCTCCCGGATTACTCCGGACAGAATATGGAATATGAGGCAAAAATTACAGGGGATAAGGTGAAATTGGACGTCGAGATGGCAAATCTTGCCGAGAATCAACTTATGTATAATACGACGATTGAAATGCTGGCGAGAAAATTCAGAGGTCTGCAGAACGTCTTGAAGGAGGCCAAGTAAGATGGATTTTTTTACGTCTTTTAAAATATGCAGTTCCGGTCTGTCCGCCCAAAGGGCCAAGATGGATGTCGTGACGGGCAACATAGCCAATGTCAGTACCAGCAGGACGCCGGAAGGCGGGCCGTATAAGCGAAAGGTCATCTCCTTCGCGGCGGACCCGATCAAGGAGGAAACCACCAAGGAAAATTTCCGTTCGAAGATCAAGGATGCTTTAAATGCGGTGAAAGTCGGGAGTGTTGCCGACAGCAAGGAACCGCTGAAGACGATCTACGATCCGGCCCATCCGGATGCCGACAAGAATGGGTTCGTGCTCATGCCGAATGTGAATGTTGCCCTGGAAATGACCGAGATGATTACTGCCAGCAGGGCCTATGAAGCAAATGTGGCGGCATTCGACGCCACCAAGAGCATGGCGCTCAAAACGCTGGACATCGGCAAATAGGATTACGATGCATTTTGACAGGAGGTTGTGATGGATGACAAATTAACCATAAGCAGCAAAAGCCTTATCCCTCCTTCCGTACCCGATATCAAGAAAAGTACATCGGCAGCCCAGGCGACCCAGAAAGGTTTTGGGACCGTTCTGAAGGACGCCATCCAGGATATCAACAAATTGCAGATGGATGCCGATGCGGCCATTACGAAAGTGCAGGTGGACAAAACCGGAAGCATTCACGAAGCGATGATTGCCCTTGAGAAAGCGGATATATCGTTCCGCGCGATGCTGCAGGTCAGAAATAAAATCATCGATGCCTACCAGGAAGTCATGAGAATGAGCGTGTAGCGACTATCCGGGCAGCCGATCAAGACGATGCGAAATAAAATCAGGAGTATGGCTGGGAAAATCGGGGCTGACCCAATTTTACAGACGCATAAATCCAAAGTAAGAGCGATCGATCCATGAATCCTATCCTGCAAATGTTTTCCAATGCCTGGAAGAATTTCAATGCCCTGGGAGCGGCCAAAAAGATATCCCTGGGTGTCGTCGCCGCGGTGGCCATTCTGGGTATCATAGGAGTTGTCTATTATACGGGACAGGTGGATTATCGGGTCCTGTTTTCCAACCTGACCAGCGAAGATGCCTCGAGCATCGTTTCAAAATTGCAGGAGAAGAAGATTCCCTATCAGATATCCGCCTCGGGCAGCACGATTTCCGTTCCCGCCGACAAGGTGGCGGAGACGAGGCTCGAACTGGCTGCATCGGGGCTGCCCCAGGGCGGGGGTGTCGGATTCGAAATCTTTGACAAAAAAATGATGGGGGCCACGGAGTTTGAGCAGCAGCTCAATTACCGAAGGGCCCTCCAGGGCGAATTATCGAGAACGATCAACAGTCTTGATGAAATCGCGAGCAGCAGGGTCCATATCGTTATTCCCAGGGATTCGCTTTTCATCGAGCAGCAGAAAAAGCCGACGGCTTCCGTCACGGTTAAATTGAAAGGGGGGCGGACACTACAGCAGCCCCAGATCGAGGGCATCGCCCACCTCGTTGCCAGCAGCGTTGAAGGATTGAATGCCGAGGACGTCATGGTCGTCGACAGTCAGGGAAACATCCTCTCGAAAAATAAGAGCGGATCGAAGCTGACCAATCTTTCCAATTCCCAGGTCGAATATCAGAGGACCGTGGAAAAAGACCTGGCTGCACAGATCAAGTCCATGCTGGAAAATGTTGTCGGGTCCGGTAAGGCTGTGGTGCGGGTTGCCGCCGATATCGATTTCCGGGTGACGGAGAAGACGGAAGAAACATTCGATCCCGAATCGCCGGTTGTCAGAAGCAGTCAAAAGCAAGCGGAAAAGCAGATGGCTACCGGAGCCGGAGCAGGAACGCCCCAGCAGGAGAAATCGGATGAGCTTATCAATTATGAAATAAACAAGGTAACGAGCAAGACCGTCATGCCCGTCGGCGAAATCAAGAAGCTGTCCATTGCCGTCATGGTCGACGGAACGTATACGAAAGATGCCAAGGGAGCCGAAACCTTTCAGCCCAGAGACAAGAAGGAACTGGACACCCTGGAGGATGTCGTCAGAAAGTCGGCAGGTTTCAATGCTACCCGGGGTGATCAGGTTGTCGTCACCAGTATGCCTTTCCAGAAGGATACCGAAGCGGGATTTGCAGGAACCTGGCAGGATAAAGTTGTCAGCGCAACGGCCACCTTCTCTCCTTTAATCAAATATGCAGCCATTTTCGCCGCGATATTCCTGGTGTTCATGTTTGTCGTGAGGCCGCTGGTCAAGACCCTGATGGCACCACCCGTGTATCGCGAACCGGGAGCCGAGGCTTTGCCTGCCGGCGCAGCCGCTGCGGCCATTCCGGGTGAAACCAGGGCCGAAGGCGCTCTGCCGGGACTCAAGGCCTTGACCGGGGAAGAAAAGCCCGCCACGGAAGCGGATCTGGTCAAGCAGTTGGCAGCCGCCGATTCGAAAAAATTCGCCGAGCTATTGCGAAGCTGGCTGTAATCTATTATTATATTTTCAAATTCAATAAGAATGAAAAGGGATGAGCGATGACAAGCGAAGAGAAGGCGGCCATCATGCTTCTGCTTTTAGGCGAGGACCTCGCAGCGGAAGTCATGAAGAATTTCCGGCCTTCGGAAATCAAGCGTATTACCCGGTATATGACCAGAATCAAGAGCATACCGGGAGATACGATTAACGCCATCGCCAAGGAGTTCGTAACCCTGGCCAGAGAAAAAGGAGATATGCTTAGCGTTCACGAGGGCGTTACCAAGACGATCGTTTACAAAGCCCTCGGCGAGACGGAAGCGTCTGAGCTCATGTCCGATGTCGAATCGGCGAGATCCTTCGACAATCCCATTATCGACAAGCTCCGGGATGTCGATCCCAAGGTCCTCATGGACTTTACCAGAACGGAGCATCCGCAGACGATCGCATTGATTCTGGCGCATTTGAAGCCCGATCAGGCCGCCCAGATTCTCGAAAACTTTTCACCCGCCATGCAGTTTGAGATCACGAAGAGAATGGCAACCCTGAAAAGCGTTCCCTATGAGTTCATCGAGGAAGTTGCGAAAACACTGGAAAAGCAGATCCTTGTCGGAGGTTCGACCGATCAGCAATTAGGCGGCGTTCGCATGATCGCGGAGATATTGAATACGATGAGCCGTACGAACGAAAGCGCCATCATGACTTCTCTTGAGGATGCCGACCCGGAGCTGGCAGCCCAAATCAGAAACCTGATGTTCAATTTTGAAGATGTGCTCAAACTGGACGACAAGAGCATCCAGGAGATGCTGAGAGAGGTCAGCACGGAAGACCTGGCGCGGGCCCTCAAGGTCGTCGACGAACCATCCAGGCAGAAGGTTTTCCGCAATATGTCCAAGCGCGGAGCGGAAATGCTGAAGGAGGATATCGAAATGATGCCTCCGATCCGACTCTCCGAGGTGGAAACCAGTCAAAGGAATATCGTGGAAGTGACCAAGCGGCTGGAGACGGAAGGAAAGATCGTCATTTCAAGAGGCGGCGAAGCGTCCGATGAATTTGTCTAAAAGTGGCAAGGTCATTAAGGCCGAAGCGGTTACCATCGTCGATCCGGAAGATGTTGCTTCCGCCGAGTTCATGCGGATGCAATATAAATCTGCCGACGATCAGGACGGTATTTCGGCGGCGACTAAAATATCGAAGAAAGAACAGGAACGACTCGATCATGAAGCCGCCCTTAACAGGGAGAAGAAGGCATCGTTCCAACGGGGTTATGATGAGGGGTTTAAAAAAGGGATCGAGAAACAGAGGCAGGATGCCTCTCATACGGTCCAGGCGCTCGCAGAGGCGATCAGGGAAATCGATTCTCTGAAACAGCATATCCTGGAAGGTGCTGAACGGGATATTGTCGGACTTGCTTATGCCATAGCGGAAAAGGTCGTTCATCAGGAGGTTCAGACGAATCGGGATGTGATCAAGGCCGTTCTGACAGATGCCATCAAAAGCATCGTAGACAAGGAAGAGCTGAAGATCAGGCTCAATCCGCAGGATTATCGGTATATGCTGGAGATCAAGTCCGATTTCTTCCAGGCGATCGACGGTGTGAAGCACATCATTCTTGAAGAAGACGATAAAATCATGAAAGGCGGGGCGGTTATCGAATCCCTTTTCGGGGAAGTGGATGCCAGAGTCGACAGGCAGCTCGGCGAGATGAAAACCCTTCTGTCCGGAAACGATACCTGAAGGTCGGATGCCGGTCTTTTGAGGTATCCGTTAAGAAAGACCCGAATGCACGTATGCAAGTCCATTTGAAAAAATATGAGCGACTGGTCCGGGAAGCCAACCCTATCGTCGTCTACGGCAAGGTTAGTGAGATCATCGGGCTGGTCGTGGAGGGGCATGGCCCGATCGCGTCCATCGGAGATATGTGCGCCATTTTTCCCCACGGTGACAGTGCGCAACAATGTCCCATCATGGCCGAAGTGGTCGGGTTCAGGAAGGGAAAAGTGCTTCTGATGCCCCTGGAAACCCTTCAGGGATTAGGGCCGGGCTGCAGGATCCTTTCCTACGGCCGGAAGGCCAATATCGGCGTAGGACCGAAGCTTCTGGGGCGCGTTATAGACGGATTGGGGAACCCTATCGACGGCAAGGGACCGATCGAATACGAGAAGAGTTTTCCTCTGTACGCCGAACCGATTAATCCGCTGCAGCGGGACCCCATCAGTGAGCCGATGGACTTGGGAATCCGCGTTATCAACGGTCTTTTCAGCTGCGGGAGAGGCCAGAGAATGGGTATCTATGCGGGGTCCGGCGTCGGCAAGAGCGTCCTTCTGGGCATGATGGCTAAAAATACGAATGCCGATGTGAATGTCATAGGTCTTATCGGCGAAAGAGGTCGGGAAGTCAGAGAATTTCTGGAAAAGAATCTGGGGGAGGAAGGATTGGCAAGGTCGGTGGTTGTCGTTTCCGCTTCGGACCGGCATCCCTTGATCCGGATGAGGGCGGCGTATGTAGCCACGGCCGTATCCGAGTATTTCCGCGACCGGGGGCTTCACGTCCTTCTGATGGTCGATTCGCTGACGCGTTTTGCCATGGCCCAGCGAGAAGTGGGGTTATCCGTGGGGGAACCGCCGGCTACCAAGGGGTATACGCCGTCCGTCTTCTCGCTCCTGCCCAAATTGCTTGAACGCGCCGGCACCCTGGAAGGGTCGGGGAGTATTACAGGGCTGTATACGATTCTGGTCGAGGGCGACGATTTTAATGAGCCGGTATCCGATTCGACGCGGGCCATTCTTGACGGGCATATCACCCTTTCGAGGGATTTAGCGAACCGGAACCACTATCCGGCGGTTGATGTCCTGGACAGCGTCAGCAGAGTCATGATCGACATCGTCGAGGAGGAACATCGCGATAAAGCCAACCGCCTTCTGAATATCGTCGCGACATACAGGAGAGCTGAAGATTTGATCAATATCGGGGCCTATGTCCATGGCAGCAATCCCGAGATCGACTATGCCATTAAAATGATCGACCGCGTCAATGCGTATCTGAAACAGGGCATCAGTGAAAAGGTCAATTTCGGAAGGTCGCTAAAGGAATTGTCAGACCTCCTTCAGTGACGGCCTCCGGGAAGACAGTTTTTGCCATTCGAAGATGGATCGGGTGGGTTTTAATGTCCTCATATCTTGAATCGAAAGATTCGGAAGGGATGCCTTTGGGGTTGCCATGTTTAAGTTTCGGCTGGAATCGGTTCTGAATGCAAGAAAGGCTTTTGAGGATACATTGCTCAGGGAATTTTCCGAAAAGAAGAGGAACCTGGAGAAAGAAGCGGGTCTGTTGGAAGCCTTGAAGGAAGAGAGACGGGCAAGTATCGGATGCCTCAGGGAGATGCAGGATCGGGAGGTAACGGCCGCCGATATCGGCATGTACGTTTCATATATTGAATTCCTCCACGGCCGGGTCGATCGCCAACAGGCGGTTGTCGTCATGGCGCAGGATGCCGTGGAAGCCAAGCGGCAGGAAGTCGTCGAAGCGGTCAAGAAAAGAAAGATGCTGGAGAATTTGAAGAAGCGCCAGCGTCGTGAATATGAGATCACTAATGAACTGCGGGAGCGTAAGGTTCTGGACGAAATTTCCTTACAGGGCTTCAGTAGGAGAGCGTCATGAAAAAAATGATTGTCATCATCCAGATATTCGTCATAGTTCTTTTCCTGGCGAAAATATCCATCATCGGTGAATTCTGGCAAAAAATGGAGAATGCCGGATCGTATCTCACGTCTTTGGCCATTGCACAGCCGACCGGCAAAACGGCCGAACAGCCGGCTCCGAAGGAAGCAGGAGCCGATCCCCTTCAAAAGGAAAGAGACCTTGCATCTGCTCTGCAGAAGAGGAACGCCGAACTCGACAGCCGGGAAGTGGCCGTCAAGGGCGAAGAACAGAAACTGTCCGCCTTGAAGACCGAAATCGCAGCAAAAATCGACGTTCTGCGTAAGCTGGAGGAGCAGTTGACGGCCAAACTGGAGGCGGACAAGGTATCGGCCAACAAGAAGTACAAGGATCTGGCGAAAGTCTATGAGGCGACGCCGCCCGACAAAGCGGGAGCCATGATGGAAAGGATGGACGTGCAGACAGCTGCGGCCATCACAATGAACATGAAAAGGGATAAAGCCGGCATTATGTGGGGTTACATCAATCCCACGAAGGCGGTCGAAATAACGAAAGAGATCACCCGGGCAGGCAAATTCGTCCCCGAAGACAAGCCGGCTGCCCCGGGGCAATAGGTTTTCGCGAAAGTAAAAGGCCGTCAGTTTCCGTCAGCAGAAACGCAAACGTCGACGACGAAGGTGTTTTCCCCGATATGGAAGGGGATAATGACGCTGGGACCGCCCAGAACATGCTGTATTGAATGGTTCTTCCCCACAATGACAGACGGGATAGCCGCCGTGATGGTTAATCCGCTTGCCTCCAGCTTCTTCCTCGCCACCCCGGAGATCATATTGGTGAGTTCACCGACGGCGTCGGCCACTTCATTGTTGATCTCCTTATAGGTTTCGCCCAGCATGTTGGTGATAATCACCAGGATGCACGATTCCTTGAAACTGAGCGCCAGCGACCCCTTGGCCTGCCCGGATAGACCGATAACTCCCGAAACGTCGCCGAAGGCGGGTTCCCCCTTCTGATGGGCGAAAGGTTTTCCCGGTGTCGGGATGACGAATGCCATTGTCTTTAGAACTTCAACGGTTGCTTCAAGAAACGGGTTGATAAACCTTACGTCCATAGAGTGTTATCGTGCCTCCTCTTCTTCCATCTCGCCGCCTTTTCGTTTCAAGGCTGCGGGGTTGGCGTTACGCAGCATCTCCAGGCTTCCTGTTACCTTGTATCGTCGCGACTTGTCAATAAAAAACGACTGCGACAGACCGGGCGGGTGATCATGCCGGCGTCCGGAAGAAATAGACCGCAACCTTTCTTGATCGGCAGGCATTTTCTGTTCATCTTCTGTCCCGATACGCGGGCAAATATTTCCTGTTTCTCAAACATGCGTGATGGAGTATAAAATGTAATATGTTGTTATTGCTTGTAAATAACGAAGCTGTTCCCGGTGGCACGCCGCTTGCTTTACCACTCGAAAAGGAAGGTGAATGATGGAATCGTTTCGAACCGGCGCAGCGGAAACCAACTCGAAAGCGGCAGATTATTCCGATGCCGTGTCGCAGAGGCAAAAGTCAGAAAAGAAGGAAGGCGACGCCGATTCGTCCTCCACGGATGTCATGTCCATGTTTGCCAATATCCTCCAGAACAGGATAACAACTCAAGAATACGGCCAAAAAAAGAGTGCGGACGGTCAGGCCCCGAAAACGAATCAGGCGGCTGCACCCGCCGATACGAAAACGCAGCGTGAAAGAAAAACCGATGCGGACAGTCATACGAATCAGCAGACTGCCGCCGACAAAACATCTAAAGAGGAAAAAAGCGATAAAAGCAGTGAAGATGTGGCTAAAAATAAACAGACAGCCGAAGTGACAGCTACTGCAGCAACTGAAGCGGCAAAGGACGCAGATGCTGCAAATTCGGCCGAGGAGAGTGCCTTTCTGAAAGATATTGCCGCGCTGTTGAAGCAAAGCGGCATCTCCGACGAGAAGGTAAACGAAATACTTGCTCAGGTTAAAAACGCGTCGTCGCTAAAGAAAGAGAACGTTACGGATAATAAAGATTTAGCCGATGCGTTAAAGAAATACATGAGCCGGGACAAGGACCTGCAGAAAAATTCCGGTGTGCAAAAAAACGATACTCATGTCCCGGATAAATTGACAGGCAGCCAGGAACCGCTGACAAATGAGGCCGGCATTAACGATATGCTTCTCGAAACCCAGAAGGAAAAGATGTCACTTGCCGGCCGTGACAGCAATGTAACCAATGCGCTCCTTCAGGAAACAAAAACAGCGGCAGGAGAGAATGCCGGCCATGAAAGTATGAACATATCGACAAAAACCATCCTGGGTACAGTCGTGGATCAGCGCCAGAACGTAACGGGCAGCGAAAAGTTGCCTCCGTCCCAGACGGAATCGACGGCCAATCTGAGGCCCCAGGACCTGATCGAACAAATCGTCAATTCCCGGGAACTTCTCGAGAAGGGCGAAGGGAGGGTCAAGCTAAAGTTGAATCCGCCGTCTTTGGGAACGCTGGATATGGATGTCCGGGTCCGAAGCAACCGCGTCGAAGTGACGGTTATGGCGGACAATAAGGACGTCCGGCAGATTCTCCAGACCCATCTCGACGATCTTAAGAATGCCTTGCAGGATCGCGGCCTGCAGATGGATCGCTTCAATATTCAATGGCAGAATGGCAGTCAGGGCAGAAACTTCCGCGAGTATGCCGGGGGTAGTGCCTTCTGGGGGAATGACGGCGGTTCCAATGCCGGCGGTCGGGAAACGGCAACCGACGAATATCCCGCGCTGAACCGAATACGTGCGGAAGAAAGTTCGGGGATAATCAGTGTTTTTATATAACGAGAAAGAAATATGAGGTGAAAGGGAATGACTAGCACACCTTATGTCGACAGCAGCAGTATATCCAGTGCCGCAAGCACGACAACCAGCAAGAAAACCTTGGGTAAGGACGATTTCCTGAAGATGCTTTTGGCTCAGTTGAAAAACCAGGATCCTCTCAAACCTGTCGATGGGACCGATTTTGCCGCCCAACTGGCGCAGTTCACCAGTTTGGAACAATTGACAAATATGAGTACGCAACTGGCAAATATGAGTTCGGCCCAGAATGCCAGTACGGAGGCCCAGTCGATATCCCTGATCGGGAAACAAGTGACGACCACGGCCGGGAACAGTGTTGTGGTCAACGGCGATTCAACGGCTCTGACATACAGTTTGGACAAGGACGCCAAGCAAGTCACCGTCAGTATTTACGATGAACACGGCACACTCGTGGACACCCTGAATTATACGGACCAGGCCAAAGGCGCAAACACTGTGACCTGGAACACCGCAAATGTGACCAAAGGGAATTATACATTCAGCGTCAAAGCGACCGACAAAGGCGGAAATAATGTCTCCGCCACGACCATGGTCACGGGAATCGTTACCGGCGTTCAATTCAAAAACAACAGCATATATCTCACGATCAACGGGCAGGATGTACCTTTCAGCTCGATCGTATCTGTGAAAACGACGCAGGCATAGATTCCTGCGAAGGCAATGGCAAGATTTTAAAGCACGAGAGATAGGAGGCGCAAGCGATGTCAAGTGCAATATCCATAGGAACAACAGGGCTGGCCGCTGCTTCCAAGGAACTGGACGTTATCGGCAACAACCTGGCCAATTCCAATACCTTGGGTTTTAAGGGGGGATCGATCTATTTCGAAAGCATGCTGAACCAGAGCCTGACAACGGGAAGTTCGGGCACGCAGGTCGGTCAGGGAGTCAATGTCCAGAACATCGAGAACGATTTCACACAAGGACCGTTCGAAACGACATCCTCCGGTTTGGATCTTGCGGTTGACGGCGAAGGTTTCTTTATCGTGACCGATTCGTCCGGAACCCGCCTGTACACAAGGGCCGGATCGTTTCACCTCGATAAGGACGGTTATTTGGTCGACACGAAAGATTTTCAAGTTCAAGGGCATATCATTACCAACGGCGTCGAATCGACGGCCCTGACCTCTCTCCAATTAGGGGCCGTCCAGTCGGCGCCCGTGGCTTCGACGACCATCAGTATCGCGGCTAATTTGAATGCAGATGCCGCTACAGGCACCACCTATCAGACCGCCCAGACCGTATACGACTCCTTGGGCAACGACCATACACTGACTATAACCTATACGAAATCGGCGACGTCCGGTCAGTGGGTCCCGACGGCCACCCTGACCAAGACGGGAGCGGCGGGAACCGTCACGGCGACCCTGACGCTGACCCCTACCGGTGCGGCCAGCCCTCTCACCTTTAACTCGAGCGGAGCCCTGACATCTCCGGCTTCCTATTCGTTCAATACCAGCGGATTCGTATATCCCGGCGGTGCGACATTTCCCGATGTGACGTGGAATCTGACGGGGACCGGCGCCCTTTCCCTGACGCAATACGCCTCCACGTCGGTCACCAATCAACTCTATTCCAACGGGCACCCCGCCGGCAGCCTGAAGAGCATCAGCGTCGACAGCTCGGGGGTCGTCACGGGGCTCTTCACCAACGGTCAGACACAGGACATAGCCCGGGTTATGTTGGCCAAATTCCCTTGTGCCACCGGCTTGTCGAAAGTGGGGAACTACTTTGCCCAGTCCTTCAGTTCGGGGCAGGCCGTCTTCAACGCTCCCGATTCCGCCGGACTTGGTCAACTAGATGCGAGCACTCTGGAGACATCGAATGTGGACACAGCCAAGGAGTTCATGAACATGATTTCCGCCCAGAGGGCCTATCAGGCCAATGCCAAGGTCATCACCACGGCGGATTCGATGTTGTCGACCTTAATGGCCATCAGACAATAAAATCCAATAAGCCACCGTTTATGATCTGTTCGTTTCAGAGGCGAAGGTATCCCTCGCCTCTGAAACGTTTTTTATTTTTTCTTGAAAAGATGTCAAAGAATTGACCCTTTGTCAAAAAAGACCTTTCCCCAGCGATCATGGCCGGCCGTCATGCTGCTGTCAATTGTTAACATCGTTGTATTATTCATAAAAATCTGATACTATCCTGAACCATACCCTGGTATGCTCTTTGCTGTATATTTTTACAGTCTATGACAGGGTGTGGTTTATCGTTCATCTTCCCGGGAGTAATAGACTATTCATATCGAGGTGTCTTCATGGCGAAAGAGGATAAAGACGAGGATAAGACAGAACAGGAACAACCGGCCAAGGGTAAGGGATCGATGATGAAATGGATCATCATCATCGGTATCGTGGTCATTGTTCTGGGAGGCGGCGCCGGGGGGGCCTACTACTATTTTGTAAAAATGGCCGCCCCAAAGAAGGAAACGGCCCACCAGAAGCCACCCATAGGAGCTCTGTGGGCCATGGAACCGTTTATTGTCAATCTGGTCGACAACGAAGGACAACGATATCTCAAAGCGGTCATTCAACTCGAAGTTTCGGATCCGCTCACCGTTGCGGAGCTCGACCAGATTAAGCCGAAAATCCGCGATAACATCCTGGACCTCCTGTCGGCCAAGTCTTATAAGGACTTGATGGAAACGGGCGGGAAACAGAGGCTCCGGGAAGAGATCCAGATGAGGGTCAACAGCTATTTAACAAAGGGCAAGATCGAAAAGGTCTACTTTCTGGATTTTGTCATCCAGTAATTCGTCGCGAATGATGAGAATCCGCGCGGACTTTTTTATTTAGATTTACAACAAGAGAGGTTCTTGAATGTCCCATATCCTTTCCCAGGATGAGGTCGATGCCCTCTTAAGAGGCATAACCGGCGGAGAAATTGAAACGGAGATCGAGGAGATCCGGGACCCCAGCGAGATCATAGGCTATGATCTTACCAGCCAGGACCGCATCATCCGGGGCAGGATGCCGACGCTGGAAATGACCAACGAGAAGTTTGCCCGGATGTTCCGGACGACCCTCTCTTCCATTCTTCGGAAGGTTGTCAGCGTCAGCGCCGTGTCCGTCGATATGATCAAATTCGGCGAATTCCTCAAGACATTGCCGGTGCCGACAAGCCTCCATCTCTTCCGGATGGATCCCATGAGGGGGAGTGCCATCGTTGTCGTGGAATCCAAGATCATTTTCACACTGGTCGATATCCTTTTCGGCGGATCAGGCAAGGAAGGTTTCAAGATCGAAGGACGGGAGTTTACGCCCATTGAAAATAATCTGATCAAGAAGATCGTCGAAAACGCCTTGGATGATCTCGAAAAGGCATGGAAAGCGCTTATCGATATCAAGGTCAGTTATCAGCGGTCGGAGATCAATCCCCAGTTCGTTCAGATCGTTCCTCCGACGGATGTCGTCGTCGTGGCAAACTTCGAGGTGGAGATCGAATATTCGTCCGGAATCATTTCCATGTGTATCCCCTATTCCATGCTGGAACCGATCAGGGATAAGCTGCAGGCGGGGTTCCAGAGCGAACAGATGGAGGTCGACAAGGCCTGGATAGGCCGTTTCCGGAGAAGTCTCATCACGTCGAAGGTCGATCTGCTGGTCGAACTGGGGCATGCGGAACTCGATGCCCGCGAAGTCATCAATCTGAAGAAAGGCGATGTCATCCCCCTGGAGCAGTACGCTTCCGATCCGTTGGAGGTTTACGTCGAAGGGGTTCCAAAATTCAGAGCTTATCCCGGTATTTACAAAGGAAGCCAGGCCGTTCAGATTTGTGAAGTGATTTCTTCGAAAGAAGGTATGGATTATGGATCAGAGTGAATTGGATGCCTTATTGAAAGAACTGAAGCAGGACGGTGACGGCGCGCCTCCGCCGGCACCCGAGCCGCCCGCGCAGAAAGCCGATGAAGAAATCGGATGGGATGACGTCAAGGAAGAGATGGAACAGTCGAGCCATCCCGTATCCAAGGCGGCGGTCAGCGAAGCCAGTTTCACCGAGATAAAGAAAGAACCTCCGAAGGCAGGAACGATGGAGCTGGATTTCATCCTCGACATTCCTTTGACCCTGTCCGTCGAGTTGGGAAGGAACAGGATGTTGATCAGCGAGCTCCTGCAGCTCGGCCAGGGGTCGGTCATCGAGCTGAGTAAACTGGCGGGTGAGCCGATGGATGTCTTCATCAACCAGAAATTGATCGCCAGGGGGGAGGTCGTGGTCGTGAACGAAAAATTCGGCGTTCGTCTGACCGACATCGTTTCACCTGTCGAAAGGGTCAACAAGCTGCGGTAGGTGCCGCAAGACAATCCGTAATCGAGGAACCGATGGAACCAACCGCTTTTCTGCCGTCATTTCTGAAGATGATTTTTGCCCTATCCCTCGTTTTGGGCATAATGATCGCGGCGGCTTATCTTTTCAGAAAGTTTCTGCGCCAGCCCCTGATAGGCGGCGACGACGGCTCTATGATCCATGTTGTGGCGACGAAGTATCTGGGGCCCAGAAACAGTATCATGCTGGTGGATATTCTCGGGGAATTGATTGTTGTCGGTGTTTCCAACAATCAGATGTCCGTCATTACGACGATATCGAATCCGGAAATGAAAGAGAGGATGAAAAAATCCCCCGACATACCGCAGGCTGCGATGCCGTCCCTCATGGAACAATTCCTCCGATACAAAGATACCTTGAAATCGTTCCGGTCAGCCGGAAAGGACAGGCAGAGTCCATGAAGGCCTTTCCCTCCAGTCAAACGGGCAGGCTTCTTATCCTATCGGCCATACTGCTCGCGTCTCTGATTCTTCCATGCCATGCGGCGGCGGCCGAGCCCCTGTCCATCCCCAACATCAACTTAAACATCGGAGGAACCGCCGATTCGCCGGGACGGATTGCAGGCGTCATTCAGCTTCTTTTCGCTCTGACCGTATTGACCCTGGCTCCGGCCATTCTTCTTATGATGACGTCTTTTACAAGGATTATCATCGTGCTCGGCCTGTTGCGCCAGGCGATAGGAACGGCGCAAATGCCGCCCAACCAGATCATCCTCGGCCTGGCCCTGTTTCTGACTTTTTTCATCATGTCGCCGGTATGGCAAAGGGTGAACACCGAAGCGCTGAAGCCTTATTACAATGAACAGATATCGGGCGAACAGGCCTTCGATCAGGCCGTCGCGCCGGTCAAGGACTTCATGATGAAGCAGACCCGGGAGAAAGACCTTGCCCTTTTCGTCAAGATTTCGAAGGAGAAGCGTCCGGAAAAACCCTCCGATGTATCCATGATTGTCGCAGTACCAGCTTTTATCATCAGCGAATTGAAGACGGCATTCCAGATCGGCTTTATGATCTTCTTGCCTTTTTTTGTCATAGACATGGTCGTTTCCAGTATCCTCCTATCCATGGGTATGATGATGCTGCCGCCCATGATGGTGAGCCTGCCCTTTAAACTGCTTTTGTTCGTATTGGTAGACGGCTGGTACCTGATTGTGGGCTCGCTGGTGCAGAGTTTTCGTTAAGAGGAGCAAAAAGATGAGTGCGGACTTTATCGTCGGAATCATGGCGGAGACCATCAAGGTGACGCTGCTCACTGCGGCTCCGGTTCTCATCGTGGGGCTGGTGGTCGGCATATTGATCAGTCTGTTTCAAGCCGTCACCCAGATTCAGGAGATGACCCTGACGTTCGTTCCGAAGATCGTCGCCTGTTTTGTGGCGCTTGTGGCGGCGCTTCCCTGGATGATCAACCTGCTCGTGACCTTTGCACATAACCTGTTTTCCAATATACCGAATTACGTCAAATGACCGGCAAGGGGGGCCTGGCCGCGGAAATCCGCTGTTCCCCGCCGCCGATCTTAACCATAGGGGGAACGGCGCGTTGCTGATGCCGCTTTTCAATGCCGAATCGATTCAGCAGTTTGTCCTCGTCCTGCTCAGGGTCAGTACGATTCTGGTCATGATGCCCATATTGGGGCATAAGACTGTGCCGGTCAGGATTAAGGCCGGTCTATCCCTGGTGATCGCCTTTCTCATCTTTCCCTTTGTAAGGAAAGTCATTCCCGCCGTCAGCCCCGATCTCATTCCCATGATATTTCAGATGGCCGGTGAGATCATGGTCGGAGTCGTTATCGGATTTGCGGTACAGGTCGTTTTCACCGGTATCCAGTATGCCGGGGAACTCATTGGTCTGCAGATGGGATTTTCCATGGCAAACGTTCTCGATCCCATGAACAACATCAACGTCTCCATCATTTCTGAGATGCAGTATTTGATGGCCCTCCTGATCTTTTTGTCCATCAACGGCCATCATGTCTTTATAACGGTTATCGCCGACAGTTATCGCATCCTCACGCCTTTCGGTTTCCACATGACCGGTCCGCTCGCGCAGGCCTTGCTGACGCTGTCGCAAAATATCTTCATCATAGCCGTCAAGGCCAGTGCGCCCGTCATAGCGGTGATGCTTTTTACGAATTTGGGTATGGCCCTGATTGCCAGGACCGTTCCCCAGATCAATATCCTGATCGTCGGGTTCCCTCTCCAGATTTCCGTCGGACTCATATTTCTGGGTTTATCCATGCCGATATTCCTAAGGGTGATCGAGACCTATTTCATCAACCTTGAGGAGCAGATGATCATGCTGATGAAGCTGATGGCGTAGATCATGCAAGATACAGCGGAAATATGCCGGAGAAAGCGGGGCGACCGATGGCGTCCGGTTCCCGCCGGACCAGACCGCTGACTTTTTGACGCCATTGTCATTAAACAGATAGGTACATCGTGGCCAAAGATCCGTCAAAAACCGAAAAAGCAACCGGGAAGCGCCGGGAAGAGACCAGGAAAAAAGGCCAGGTCGCTAAAAGCATGGAGGTGACGTCCGTTGCCATCCTGATTGCCAGCCTGATCTTCTTTTATTTCGGGACCAGCCGGATGCTTCTCGATCTCATGGATATCATGAAGGCCACTTTCCGGGTATCGAGCCAGACGACCTTAAGCACCGACAATATCCAGGCGCTTCTTTCCGGGTATGTCATCAAGGTGTTCATGCTGCTTTGGCCCTTGCTCCTGACACTCGGCATCGTCGGCTTTTTGGCCAACGTATTCCAGGTGGGCCTGAAGATTACTCCGGAGGTCATTAAGCCCCAATTGTCAAAAATGAACCCGATCAACGGTCTGAAAAATCTCGTCTCTATTCAGGCGCTGGCCCAGCTTGTCAAGAGCATCATCAAGATCACCGTTGTCGGCATAGTGGTCTATATCGTCGTGAGAAACGAACTGGCCAACGTCTTCCCGCTCGTAGACCAGAGCATTTGGGGCATCATGGTTTATATTGGGGAGATTTCCTTTAAAATCATCATGAATACCTGTTGGGTGCTGCTTATCATGGCCATTCTGGATTACGCTTTCCAGAAGTGGCAATTCGAGGAAAGCATCAAGATGACCAAGCAGGAAGTGAAAGACGAACAGAGGCAGATCGAAGGTGATCCCGCCGTCCGGGGAAAGATCAGGAGCCTGCAGCGCCAGGCGGCGCGCCGGAGAATGATGGCCGCCGTCCCCAAGGCGGATGTCGTGATAACGAACCCCACCCATATAGCCGTCGCACTGCAGTACGAACAGCATAAGATGATGGCCCCCGTCGTCGTCGCCAAGGGAACGGGTGTCATTGCCGAAAGAATTAAAGCGATTGCGGAAGAAAATGGTGTTCCTGTCGTCGAAAACAAACCCGTGGCACAACTATTGTATAAAATAGTCGATATTGACGAGGAAATTCCGGAGAATCTCTATAAGGCCGTAGCGGAGATACTGGCTTACGTCTACGGATTAAAAGAGAAAGCGATCCGTATATAGAGGATACGTATGGCAGATACAACTATGAGAGGCGGCTTCATGGCGGCCCTGAATCAGAGCAGCAGTGCGATGCTCGGCGCCGCCGTGGTCGGAATTCTGTTCGTGCTGGTCATTCCGCTGCCCACCATCGTTCTGGATTTGCTGCTGGCGTTCAACATCACCCTGTCCGTCGTTATCCTGATGATGTCCATGTACGTTTTGCGACCCCTCGAATTTTCCGCTTTTCCGTCCGTGCTTCTGGGAAGCACGCTCCTAAGATTGTCGCTGAATGTCGCCTCCGCCCGCCTCATCCTGCTGCATGGTAAAGAAGGCACCGGTGCCGCCGGCAAGGTCATCCAGGCCTTCGGCAGCTTCGTCGTGGGGGGGAATTATGCCGTCGGAATCGTCATCTTCTGTGTTCTCGTCCTCATCAACCTGATCGTCATCACCAAAGGTGCGACGAGGATCGCGGAAGTGGCGGCAAGATTCACCCTCGATGCCATGCCCGGCAAGCAGATGGCCATCGACGCCGATTTGAACACGGGTTTGATCAACGAGGCCGAAGCGCGCCGCCGAAGGAAGGAAATCGCAGACGAGGCGAATTTTTACGGTGCCATGGACGGTGCCAGCAAGTTTATCAGCGGCGAAGCGATGGCCGGCGTCGTCGTTCTTCTGATCAACATCATCGGCGGACTCATCGTGGGCGTCCTGCAACAGGGGATGGATGTCGCGACGGCCGCCAGGACGTATACGATTCTGACCGTGGGCGACGGCCTGGTAACGCAGGTCCCCGCCATCATCGTCTCAACATCCGTCGGCATGCTGGTTACCAGGACGGCGGCCGAAACGGACCTGGGAGAAGATGTCAAGAAGCAGCTGTTCTCTCAGCCCAGGGCCATCGGTATGGCGTCGGCCATCATCTTTTCCTTCGCCCTGATCCCTGGGATGCCTAAATTTGCCTTTATCGTCATGGCCTCCCTCTTCGGGTTCCTGGCCTACCAGTTGTTTACCGCTTCGGAGAGAAGGGAAACGCTTGCGGTTGAAGAGGCGCCTCCGGAACCCTCCGAAATGGAGGAAGTCATTGCCCCGCCGGACCTCATGGGACTGGAAGTCGGGTACGGCCTCATACCCCTCGTGGATTCTTCGCAAGGCGGCGAACTGCTGCAGCGGATCAAGGCCATGCGCAGACAACTGGCCCTGGAGATGGGGTTTGTAATGCCCGCCATCCACATACGGGATAACCTGCGCTTGAAGCCGAGCGAATATTCCATCAGCATCAAGGGCATCGAAATCGCAAAGGGCGAATTGATGCTCGGCCATCACCTGGCCATAACGGTCGACGAAAAAGGCCCGAAACCGGCCGGTATAGAAACGAGGGAACCCGCATTCGGTATCCCGGCCGTATGGGTGCCTGATCGTGAGCGGGAGATCGTCCAGGCGAGGGGATTCGTTGTGGTCGATCCGGCCACGGTGGTGACGACGCACCTGACGGAACTGGTCAAGTCGCACGCCGATGAGCTTCTGGGGCGGCAGGAAGTTCAGACGCTGCTGGACAATCTGGCGGCGAGTTATCCCAAGGTTGTCAATGAATTGGTGCCCAAGGTCGTGTCTGTCGGGATTCTCCAGAAAGTCCTTCAGCGGCTTCTCAAAGAGAGACTGTCGATACGTAATCTGCTGGCCGTCATAGAGATATTGGCCGACTACGTTACCATGACCAAGAATGTCGATCTGCTCACCGGGTATGTCCGTCAGTCGCTGGCCCGGGCCATCACCAAGCAATACCAGGACGGCGAAGGGAATATCAGCGTCGTCATGGTGTCTCCGAATGTGGAGGACATGATCAGTCACTCGATTCAGCATACCGAATATGAGTCGTTCGTTTCTCCCGACCCGGGGATGGTCAAACGGCTGATTGCGAGCCTCCAAAACTTCATCGGCACTTTTACGGCCAAAGGCCTCCAGCCGATCATCCTGTGTTCCCCGAATACGAGGATTCATCTGCGGAAAATCCTGGAACGTTTTTTCCCCAATATTATCGTAATCTCGCATAACGAGATCACGCACGATGCCAATATCAAGTCCCTGGGTATGGTGGAGTTGTAGCATGCATATCAGAAGATACGAAGCGTCAAGCATTCGGGAAGCCATCGCAATGATCAAGAGCGATTTGGGGCCGGAGGCCATTGTCTTGTCGACCAAGCGGCTGGGCGGTGAAAAGGCCGGCCTGATAGAAGTCATGGCGGCGACGGACGAGAAGAATGCATTTACAGATTCCCCGGACCGGAAAACCGGGTTTGAATCGGCGGATCATGGGGCCTATGAAAATATGCGGGATTACAAATCCCTAAGGAAAGAAGTCGACAGTCTCAGGGATAATCTGCTAAGATTCACCGTGCAAAATCCTCTTAAAAAGGATATGGACGAGTTCCGTGGCATGATGGAGGCCTTTTTCGATGTCATCGGTCTGCGCAGCCGCGGTGAGCGGAAAGATCAGCTGCCGCAGATATTCAGCCGGTTGGTGGCGGGAGGTGTATCCAAGCAAAGGGCCTGTGTTCTCGTCGATAAATTGAGGCACGATTGTGCGGATCATGATATATTGACCGCCGGGGGGGCTTCCCGCGCGGCGGAGAATTATATCAGGACGGCGGTCATGGCAGCGGGCCGAAATATCAGGAACTCCCGGATCAAGGCGTTTATCGGGCCCACAGGCGTCGGCAAGACAACGACGCTGGCGAAACTCGCCGCCCATTATGCAATCGACCGGAAGGCCAGTGTCGGTCTCATTACGACCGATAGTTTTCGGATTGCCGCCGCCGAACAGCTTAAGGTTTACGCAAAAATTCTTAATGTCCCTTTGGAGATTGCCCCGGACAGGGAATCCTTCCGTAAATCGTTGGGCCGTTTCTCCAATAAGGAGGTCGTCCTTGTGGACACGCCGGGAAGAAATCACCTTGACCGGGAATCGCTGGACAGGCTCAAAGATACCGTGAAGGGAGAAGGACAGATTGAAATCGATCTGCTGCTGAGCCTCACATCCAGCGGGGAGAACCTCGCGGAGGCTGCGGAGACGTATCGCCAGGTGTTCGATTTCGATCACCTGATTTTCACCAAGACGGACGAATGCGATCGTTTCGGGTTGATATACAATGTCGTTGAAAAGACGGGAAAACCGGTGCTCTATATCACAAACGGGCAGAATGTCCCCCAGGATATTCAGCAAATGACGCCCGGCAAACTGGCGGAGATGTTGGTGAAGCGCATGCTGCACTGACTTTCGAATGCCGTCGTTTCATATAAAGGCTCCTTAACGGAGGTAAGAAGTGGACCAGGCTGCAGGATTGAGAGAGATTAAGAAAAATAGAAAAGGGCGAGCCGGCGAAACATCCGCTTTTCGGGAAGACGATGAGGCGATGCCTTTCAGGGATCATCACATCCGGGTCATCTCCATTACGAGCGGCAAAGGAGGGGTCGGCAAAACGAATATTTCGGCCAACCTGGCATATGCCCTTTCGAAAATGGGAAAAAAGGTCCTGATCCTGGACGCGGACATGGGGCTCGCCAACATCGACGTGATCCTCGGACTGACTCCGAAATTCAATCTCTCCCACGTTCTCGCGGGCGACCGGAGTATCGCGGAAACGATTGTGGAAGGCCCGGGCGGTATCAGGATCCTGCCTTCCGCCTCGGGAGTACAGGAGATGGCGGACCTGACGAAAGAGCAAAAGCTGGCCCTTCTCGATGAATTGAACAGCCTGAACGAAGACTTGGATTACCTGCTGATCGATACGGCGGCGGGCATTGCCGGAAATGTAATGTATTTCAACATGGCCGCGGAAGAGATTATCGTAATTGCAACCCGGGAGCCGACGTCCCTCACCGACGCCTATGCCCTGATCAAGGTCCTCTATCAGCGGCACGGCAAGAAAAGGTTCAAACTCCTGGTCAATATGGTGAAGAACCAGACCGAAGCCAAGGAGGTCTATGCGCGCCTTTCCCAGGCAACGGATCATTTCCTGGGACTGGCTATTGAATATCTGGGATTCATCCTTCATGACGAAAAGATGCAGGAAGCGGTAAGGAAGCAGCAGGTGCTTTCGGAACTGCATCCCTATTCACAGGCCAACAAGTGTATCGTCAACGTCGCAGAGAAATTATGCCGGGAGAAACCTGTTATCGACGGAAGCGGACATCTTAAATTCTTCTGGGAACAAATTATAGATAGAGACCGTGGATAAGAAGAATCGCGATGAACTGGTTTTGAAGTATACGCCGCTCGTAAAAAGCATTGTCGGTCGGGTAACGGCGAAACTTCCCATTCATGCTGCGGACAAGGAAGACCTCGTTCACGTCGGCGTCATCGGTCTGATGTCGGCCCTGAGCAAATATGACGAGAGCCGTAACGTCCAGTTCGAGACCTATGCGAGATTCCGGATCAGGGGAGCCATCCTGGATGAATTGAGGATGCGGGACTGGGTGCCCCGATCGACTCGCGGCAAGGACAGCATGCTCGAAAAGGCGTACAGCACGCTGGAAAAGCAACTGGGGAGACCGCCCGAAGATGAAGAAGTGGCCGCGCTTTTGGGCATCGATCTGGAGGAGTATTTCAGGATTCTCGATGAAGCGAGGGGGGTGTCGCTCATCAACAGCGAAGACCTTCCGCCCGAATATATGGAAACCCACGGGCAGCATGACGTTCTCGAGAGCATTCAAAGGGACAACCCCTTCGGTCTTCTTTCGAACAGGGAACTGAAGGAAAAACTGAAACAGGCCATCGACGGACTTCCCGCCAAGGAAAGGCTCGTCCTGTCTTTGTACTATTATGAAGAACTGACCATGAAGGAAATCGGCGCCGTGCTGGATCTCACGGAGTCGCGGGTATGTCAGGTCCATGCCCAGGCGGTCATCCGGTTACGCGCCACAGTCAAGGACCTGAGATAACATGGGGCATCGGTAAATTAGGCAGCCGATCAGGCCTATCATTTCGAACATTTCATTTTCCGCCATTGTTGACCGGGCATGAGAAATCTGGTCAGGTTCTGCCGCCAAGAAGAGAATCTCCATGATTGAGAAGGTAAAGCTTGATCTCCTCACCGACTTGGAAGCAACCACGGTAGAGGAGGTCGCAGACGTCGAAAAAGAGGCATCCGATTTACAGGAGAAACCCGCCCGCTGGTATACAAGCAGGCAATTTCTTCTCTTGACGCTTCTCGGGGTGACGATCCTGGCGATCAGCCTTTCCGTCTTGGGGACGTTCCTGTGGATCAAGGACCAAAAAGAGAAGGCGGCGGCCAGGGAGAGGATGGAAGCCGAAGCCCGGCTCGCCAGAACACCGACGGTCGTGAATCTCAACGATTTCATGATCAGCGTCAAAGACAACAAGGGAAATCTCAGAATTCTGGTATGCGATGTCGCCTTGCAGATTGCCCCCAAACGGGCCGGTGCGGACATGGATAAGCGGGTAGACATCCGTAATATCATCTACGTCGCCGCAAAGGGAACGGCGACCGATTGGTGGAAATCTACGGAAGAGAGTCACAAGCTGAAAAAGGAGATCAGCGATCGGTTGAATACTCTCCTGGGAGCGGGGACGGTGACGGAGGTCAACTTTACAAAAATGGAGGTCCTGTAACGGTTAAACACCGTGCGATAGTAATAAAATTTCTTGACATTACGTGACCATAAGGCAAAATAGCATTAAAGAATCGTTTGAATCAGGTCGATTATCCATCTATAAGCCGGCATTTCATGGAGACAAGGATATGGTCAGGGCGATCGACATGCAGCAGGTGATTACGCAAGCGTATCCTGCTGAAAAGGTTCAGCAAACACAGCAGCAACACGCCGACATTCAGCAGCGGTATTTCGACTTGAAGTTGAATGAGGAGCAGAAACTGCTGCGGGAAAAGATCACGGATGCGGAAGAGGCCAGGGGAACCAAGATCACGGAGAAAGAAGGAGGTCGGGGCGAACAGAGGGAGATGGGAAAACGCAAAAGGGACGGTCGCCAGGACACGGATAAAACCAAAGGGACGACGGAACTTTTGTCCGACGAAGGGTCCATCATTGATATCAAGGCCTGAAGCTTCGCCTTTGCTCGGGCGATACATAATGAACTTCGATCCAGTCCCCGATCAAACCCACTGCCGGCGATCTCTTCTCACCCATCGACACTGTTGATTTCATCATGGATATCCAGACACTACTCATCCTCCAGATTGTTGCCGATATTATCCTGTGCCTCGCAGTTCTTTTCCTCCTCTGGGTCATCCGTAAAAATGTCCGGCAACCCATCAAGAGGCTTGACGACAAATCCCTGAACGAGTTCCGGCGATTGCTTGACGAGTCGCAGGTATTCGGCACCCATTTCCTGCAAGCACTGGAAGACGGCCGGGAAGTTCTAAAGGATATTTCTGCAACCCTCGATGCCAAGGAAAAGGTTATCCGAGGCCTGATAGGTCAATCGGAAGAGCAAATCGAGAAACTCAGAAAGAACCAGGCCGCAAAAGAGAATCATCCTCCCGTTCCGGAAAATGTTTACGGCGATGTTGTACGTCTCTCCAAACAGGGATTGAGTAATGCGGAGATCTCGCGGGTATCCGGCCTGGCGGAAGGCGAAATTGAATTGATCGTCGACCTTGCCCTAAAAAGGGAGAGCAGCCGCTAATCTGCAGGTGCCGATCGGTTTCATATTCAGAAGCGGTTTTGACGGGTCGAAGTCCAGGCCCGCTCCATAGGGTCCTCTGAATCATGCCATTCATTAATCTCACTG
The DNA here is from genome assembly GCA_963668175.1 of Syntrophales bacterium. GTDB lineage: Bacteria > Desulfobacterota > Syntrophia > Syntrophales > PHBD01. The sequence goes on along the minus strand of OY764159.1, from coordinate 3,965,457 downwards.
ATATCTCGTCCCAGCCGCTGAGCCAAGCGATTGAGAATTTTAAGATCAAAGAACTTGCCTCGCTGTTTACCAAAGGGGAAGTCATCGATGCCCTTGTAGGGGAGAAGCTTGACAGCCAGAAAGTCGTTCTGGTCATGAAGAACCAGCGTATCACAGCCGATTCTGAAATTCCTCTGACAGAAGGGGAGAAGATCGCCGTCAAAGTCGATCAGATTCAGCCCAAGGTCGTTCTTCGCGTTCTCTCCCAGGATCAGGCGGAGGCCGGACGGCTGAAAGAAATGCAGCCCCTGAAGGAGTATCTGCTGCTGCATAGATCCAACCCCGATGCACTGAAGACGGTAATCACGGAGTCTCGGGAGGTCCTGACGCCTCAGATGTGGGACGATCTTTCCCGGAACCTGAACAAAGAAGACCTCAAAATCCTTCTTAAAAGCTTTCAGGAGATTGTCTTCACCCAGTCGAGCACCAGCGAACCCGATTTCGTGAAAGACTATATATCCAAGCTGGGCCTCGTTCTGGAAAATAATCTCATGAAGATCGTCAAGGAGCAGGTGAAAGAGAACAGAGCCGGAACAGCCGTCAGCAAAGGGGAGTCGGAGACGGCGGCACCGGACGATGCCGGCAGGGTGAAGGCCGCCGCCGACAACCTCAAAGGGCAGTTGATGAGATTATCGGACGATATCGAACGGCTCTTCGAGAAAGGCGCTGTTAAAGACGAGAAAGTCCTGCAGCAATTGAACCGCCTGGGCGACTTCGCCGGCCGCGCGGTTAAGTCCCTGGAGTCGCAGCAGGTCGTCAACGTCCTTTTGCAGGAAAGCGACAATCGTTTCATGCTGCAAATACCCTTTCAGTTGCAGGGCGGGATTCGCATGGCGGAAGTCTACATCGAGAAAGACCGGGATGCGGAAAAAAAAGACCCTGCGGGCAGAGCGTACCGGGTCGTCTTCTTCCTGGACATGGATGCCATCGGCAGCGTCATGGTGGATGCGAATATTCGTGAGAAAAGAATCAACTGTACCATGAAGTGCGAAACGGAACCGGTTCGCGCTTTTGCCGCAGCGCAGCTTCCTTTCCTGGAGAACAGCCTTGCCGCACAGGGTTACAAGATCGATTTTCTCTCCTGCAGTCTGGAAAAGAGCATTGCCGAGGAGAAGCATCAGTATATCAGCGGGCAGAATTTTTATGCGGAGCACGCCGTCCATGTTATTGCCTGATTTGAATTCCGGACTTATCCGATGAAGAAAGAAGATAAGAAACGTCTGCCGATGGCTGCGGCCATCGAATACGACAATCGCAAGGATTCGGCTCCCAGGGTCACCGCCAAGGGGGAAGGGCTCCTTGCCGAGAGAATTATCGAACTGGCGAAACAACACAACATTCCGATTAAAAGTGATCCGAATCTCGTCCAGGTGCTGAGCAAGCTCGATTTAGACGAGCAGATACCCGTGGAACTATACCATGCGATCGCCGAAATCCTCGCCTTTGTTTATACCCTGAATTCGCAATGGCAGGAAAAGCAATCGGGGTAAGCGTTTCCCTCGAACGGGAAAAATTTTCCGCCGTCTTTCACCCTCCATTCTTCTGCCCTTGGTCGCTGTAACCGGCGACAGATGCGGCAGAGGCGGTGCCGCCGTTAAAATCGAACGGCTCCCATCTTCGCCGATCAGGCCCAAAATATCCCTCAGAAACGGTCAGGATGTGCCCGGTCTCACGGATCTCTCATAAGTAAATCCTCTTTAATATCGAGATGATAATACATAGGTTCTGACGTGAGATATGCGGATGGCATGTAACTTGCTTCGATGGTCCAATAAATGACTATCCGGAGCGGCAGACCATGTCCTATGACGTAACCGATGTCGGAAAATTGTGCGTTCGTAACATAGAACAGCTTGATCGCGTGTCGAACAACATTGCGAATGTCACGACGTCGGGATTCAAGACCGAACATCTGTACTATTACATCAGTCAAACGCCGAAGCCCGGATCGGATCAGGTTCCCGTGCATACACCCCTGCTGTCCATCGATTATTCCCAAGGCGCCATTCAGAAGACGGGAAATCCGCTCGACGTGGCCATCCACGGCGATGGTTTTTTCGCCGTCCAGACCAGGGGGGACATCGTCTATACGAGGAAGGGCGATTTCACCGTCACATCCGACGGCAAGCTGGTTACCTCCTCGGGTGAGGAAGTGATGGGTGACGGGGGGGCCATCGTCATCACGGGGAGCAAGGTCAAGATCAACGACCAAGGTGTCGTGGAGGTCGACGGCGTTGAAGTCGGCCGGCTGAAAGTCGTCGCGTTTGACGATAAGAAGGCCCTCGTCAAACAGGGGGCGGGCCTGTTTAAAGACCCCGGCAGCGCAAGGATGAAGGCGGTCGAGAATCCGGTGATCCTGTCCGGACACCTGGAAGTATCGAATGTTCAGGCCACCAAGGAAATGATCGACATGATCGACCTTCAGCGTTCTTTTGAAACGTATCAGAAGGTCATTCTCACCATGCAGGATATGGATAAACTATCGACCAGCCGCGTCGGCAGACTGACGGCTTAGAGGTAAAAGGAGGCGTATCATGATAAGGTCCCTGTGGACGGCGGCAACGGGCATGCAAGCCCAGCAGATCGATCAGGACGTCGTGGCGAACAATCTCGCCAATGTAAGTACGATCGGCTTCAAGAAATCGAGGGCGAATTTTCAGGATCTCATGTACCAGGTCTATGCGACGGCCGGCGCCCTCTCGGCGGCGGGCACGGCGCTTCCCACCGGCATGGAAATCGGCATGGGGTCAAGGCCCGCCGGGACCCAGAAGATCTTCAGCCAAGGCGATTACGTAGGCACCGCCAATCAATTTGACTGGGCCATCGAAGGAGACGGATTCTTCCAGGTCGACGACGGAAACGGCAATACCGTTTACACCCGGGCCGGCAATTTCAGGCCCAACAAAGACGGCCTCGTTGTGAATCAGGACGGACTGCAGCTCATACCGTCCATCACCATTGATCCCAAGACGGTGACGTTTACGCTCCAAAAGGACGGGACCTGGACGGCCTCCGACAGTACGGGGACAGTCATCAGTACGGGACGTCTGGAAATCGCCCAGTTCATCAACCCGTCAGGTCTTAACAGCCTGGGACGTAACCTTTACGGAAAAACGGACGGTTCCGGAGATCCCGTCGTCGGATATCCGAATTCGGATTCGCGCGGCACCGTCAGCCAGTATAACCTGGAACAGTCGAATGTCAGCGTTATCGATGAAATGGTTAAAATGATCACGGGGCAACGGGCATACGAGATCAATTCCAAAGCGATTCAGACGGCGGATAATATGCTGTCGATCATCAACAATTTAAAGAGGTAATTCTCATGGCCGTTTACAGCCTTAAAAAATGGATCGGATGGCATATCCCGGCATTGATCGTTGCGGCCGTGTTGTTTGCCGGTACGAATCTCCAGGCTTCGGAGACTGTTCGGTACGATGAGGGCAAAATCAAGGCCATCATGCAGAGCCACATCGAAGCCAATATGCCCTGGCCGAAAGGCGAACTCCGAATCGTTTACCCAATGAAGCTCAACGCTCTGGATATCACCGGGGACAGGATCACCCACGAGGTCGTAACGAAACTTAACGACGGGTTCATCGGGGACGGACTGTTTGCGATTCGATTCTACAATCGCGGCTATCTGATCCGGGAGGAGCCGATCCGGCTCGTCATGGAAGTGGCCCGGGAAGTCGTCGTCAGCGAAAAGGTGTTGAACAGGGATCGGATCATCAAGATCGAAGACGTACAGCTTGTAAAAAAGTGGTTCAAGCAGATTCCGTTGAACGTTGTTTCGGAACTGGGCGAGGTTGTAGGAAAGAGAATGGGTATGTCCATCCGTCCGAATGTGGAGATCACCCGTAACATGCTGAAAGAGCCCGTTATGGTCAAGAGGGGGAAGATGGTGAAGATCGTCCTCGATACGGGACCTATGCAGATTGCAGCCTTGGGCCTGTCGGAAGAAGACGGTATGCAGGGGTCCATAATCAGGGTCAAGAATATATCGTCCCGAAAAACGATTTACGCGAGGGTTTTGGGAGAATCGCTTGTCGGGGTGGAATTTTGAGGAGCAGGGTCATGTTTCAACATAGGAATCGCCGCAGTTCGCTTACGACGGTCCTGACGCATTCGGGACTGGGTCTCTTGTTCGCTCTGGTTTTTGCGGGTTGTGCGACGCAGCCCGAGGTCAAGAGGGAGGTCGTCGTTGCGCCTCCGGTACCGAAGATACAACCGGCGGCCGGATCGATCTGGAACGGAGCGAAAAACAGCAATATGCTCTATACGGACAATAAGGCAAAATACGTCGACGACTTGGTAACCATCGTCATTTCCGAGGTTTCGACAGGCCAGAACAAGGCAAAAACGGAAACGGAAAAGAATTCGAATACCCTGGCAAAGATAGACAGCCTTTTGGGATTGAACTCCGATGTATTGGAAGCATATCTGAAAAATCCCCTTTCGGACGGTTTGCGGGGCGTACTGGGACTTAATCCGGCCATCCTGGCCAGCAGCAATAACCTCGGCCTGCAGATGGGCGGGTCGAATGTCAACAAACTGACAGGCAAGGGGGATACCAACCGCGATACGTTGTTGAAGGCGAGCATGACGGCCAGGGTTATCCATGTTCTGGATAACGGCAACCTGATCATCGAAGGCAAAAGGCAGGTGACCGTGAATGCAGAGGATCAGTACCTGATCATCACCGGTATCATCAGGCCCGACGATATCGCTTTCGACAATACGGTACAGTCGAAGTACATCGCCGATGCGAAAATCTTCTATACCGGTCAGGGCACGGTCAACGACAAGATGAAACCGGGTTGGCTCACCAGGATCATCGACTGGGTGTGGCCCTTCTAAATGCTGAAGTGAGGTAATGATTGTGAAGAGGAATGGGATAATCAAGATTGCGGCGGCATTCGCGTGTATCATGATGCTGGTGCCGGTCGGCGCCTACGCAGCCCGGGTCAAGGACATAGCCAATATCAGCGGCGTCCGTGACAACCAATTAATCGGCTACGGCCTCGTCGTCGGTCTTGCCGGCACAGGCGACAACATCAAGAACGGTTTCACCGATGCCTCCATTGCCAATATGTTGAGCAGGCAGGGCCTGGCGATGAAAGACAAGGTCCTTAAAGCGAACAATACGGCGGCGGTCATCGTGACGGCCTCTCTGCCTCCATTTGCGAAGATCGGATCTAAAATTGACGTGGTCGTTTCTTCTCTGGGCGACGCCAAGAGTCTCCAGGGGGGAACGTTGCTGATGACCCCCCTTCGCGGTGCCGATGGCGAGATTTATGCCGTGGCTCAGGGGAATATCATCCTCGGCGGTTATCTGGCGGCAGGGGCGGCAGGTACGTCCACGGTGAACCATACCAGTGTGGGCCGGATAGCCGGCGGGGCTTTTGTCGAAAAAGAGCTGAAATACGCCTTCGACCGTCTCCGTTCTTTTACCGTCAATCTGAATCAGCCGGATTTCACAACGGCAAGCCGCCTTTCCTCGATCATTCGGAAAGCAGTGTCCGGGATCGATGCCGATTTAATCGATTCATCCTCGATCGTCGTTCATGTGAAGGAACCGTATAACGGCAACGTTGTCCAACTGGTTTCCGTCATCGAGAATCTCGACTGTCCGGTGGATTCGGTGGCTGTTGTGGTCATGAACGAAAAGACGGGTACGGTCGTGATGGGCGAAAATGTCCGCATATCAACCGTTGCCGTTTCCCATGGAAATTTGAGTATCCAGATCAAGGAAGAATCGAAAGTGTCTCAGCCGTTGCCGTTCGCTCCGAGACCTCCGCGGGGGAGAACACCGATTACTGGTCAGGATGAAACCATTGTCGCTCCGGGAGGTCAAACGGTCGTGACGAAAGAGACAACCATTTCTCAGGAAGAGACCAAAAGACAGTTGATGCTTGTCCCGAGGGGCGTCACGATCCAGGACGTCGTGCGGGCCCTCAACGCCATCGGTGTTACGCCCCGCGATCTCATCACGATCATGCAGACCATCAAGGCCGCCGGGGCCCTGCAGGCGGACTTAAGGGTCATCTGAAAATTATTAATTATGAATGAAATCAATGCTGTAAGTCAAAACCAGGATGCAGGGCCGGGCAGGACGGCCCGTGAACAGGCGTCCGATAAGAAAAGCGCAGAAGAAAAGAAACGCCTGAAAAAAGCCTGTGCCGATTTTGAATCTCTCCTGGTTTATAACATGCTTAAAACAATGCGTAACACCATCCCCCAGAGCGGCCTCCTGAAAAGCAATCCGGGGAGAGATACAATCAATATGCTGATGGACCGGCAGATCGCCGACGATGTGGCCAGAACCCATAAGGGTCTGGGTTTGCAGAAGGTTCTCTACGATCAGTTCACGAAGTCGCATCCGGGCAGTTCTGTCCGGTAATACAAATATTTATTAAAGTTACGGGCCGGATTTGCCGATAAGATCAGTAAATCCCATGTGGAGACAGCAAATCATGAAAGTTTCCAATACCAATGAAACAACTGCAAATCTGGTCGATGCCTACCGGACTGCCGATAATATAAAAAAAGAGACCAAGACGGGCGGTGCATTCCCGCAAAACGAAAAGATTGAACTTTCCAGCGATGTTAAGGATTTCAATCAGATCAAAAAAGCCTTGGATAACATTCCGGATGTTCGGGAAGATAAGGTTCAGCAAATCAAGAAACAGATCAACGAAGGTACCTACAATGTCAGCGGAGAGAAGATCGCGGAGAAGATGGTGAGTGAATCGCTGCTGGACATTTTTGCTTAACCGTCGATACCGAATCCTTCCGGCAAAATATGCCGTCTTATTCTCTCCAGCCAGCAAAATTCTCCCATCTACATGTATTTTTGGATAAGGTTTAACGGGCACGATCATGAAGTTTGATTTGCGGCCACAGAAACAAATTTGTAACAGAATGATATTAGATGATTATTTGTCTTTGCTGAGGGCGCTCATATTTTTGCATGATTGGCATGAGTTTTTCATTACATGATCAAAAATCATGTGAGGAGCAGCGTATGTTGAATGCAGGCCAAGAAATTCAGAACACCGAAAATCTCGGGCAGGAAACGGAACTGACGGCGCTTTTCGATGCGCTGTTGGTGACCCTCCGTCAGGAAATCGATGTTTATCGCGAATTGCGCGAGACCGTGCTGGCCGAGAAGGACGTTCTGAAGAAATCTTCCGTCGATGAACTGATTGCCAGCAATACGAAAAAGGAAACGGTTATTTTAAAGGCGAAAATGCTCGAAGAGGTGAAGATGAACACCTCGAAAAAGATCGCCAGGATGGTCGGCTATACGGGCAACGACATCCATATGACGTTGCTTTGCACCTACGCCGACGATGAAAGAAAAAGGGCCTTAAAGGCCTGCCAGTCCATCCTTAGCAAGCTGGTTGCGGATATCAACCGAACAAACCGCAACAATATGGAATTTATGAGCATATCGCTTCAATCCATCGTCGGATCCATCAATTTCCTGCACAGCATCATCTTTGCCGGCAATACTTACTCCGGCGAAGGCAAGATGGCGACGCTGAACCCGAACGGAAGATTCCTGAACGCGGAGGGATAAATCATGGTTGCAGGTATCAACAGTGCATGGAACACGGCCAAGGATGCTTTGCTGGCCAATCTGGCCGCTATCAACGTTACGGGCTCGAATATCGCGAATGTCGATACGGAAGGCTATACGCGACTGCGGGCGATGTTCACGCCCTCATCCGTAAAGGGATCCACGGCTGCCGACGTCGGCCAGACCAGCGTCAAGATGACGGATATCCAGCGGATGTCCAATATATACCTCGATGCACAGATCATCGGCCAATACAGTAACATCGGCTTTACGGATACCACATCATCCTATCTGAATAACATTGAAACCATCATCAACGAAAGCTCCGGCACCGGAATCAGCTCCATGCTGGGAGAGTTCTGGGATGCATGGTCGAATTTGTCGCAGGATCCGACCAGTCTCGTCAACCAACAGGCCGTTGCCGATGCCGGTCAGAATCTCGCTACTGCGATCAGCCAGACGGCAAAGAGCCTGAAGAGCATTCAGCAGGATGCCAATGCCAATATAAAGACAGCCATCACCACGGTTAATGACGACATCAAGAAAATTGCCGACTTGAATGGTCAAATAGCCATTGTGGAACAGGACAACGGCAACGCCAGCGATCTGCGGGACCAGCGGATGCTCCTCATGGAGGATCTGAGCAAGCAAATCAATGTTCAATTCACGGAAGACAGTACCGGGCAGATGAATATTTTCCTCGCCGACGGAAAGCCGCTGGTCGAAGGAGGAAAGACTTATCTGTTGGACGTAAAAGGCAATACGACCAACAGCGGGTATTACGATATCGTCTATCAGGCGGACTCGTCCGTAATCAACAATACCGTTACCAAGGGCACGCTTGGTTCCCTCCTCACGTTGCGCGATTCGACGATTGCGGGTTATCTTGACAGCCTGGACAGTCTGACGACGCGCCTGGTTAACACCGTCAACACGCAGAGCAAAGCGGGATACGACGTCAACGGGAATGTCGGCGGCGACTTTTTCCAGATCACCGGTGCCACGGCGACGAATAATATTGCGATCGATTCCCCTTACGCCTATGGGCAGAACACCTACGCCGGTACGGCCACGTCCGGAGGAACCTATACGGGCAACAGCGCCACCAATTACCTTGTCAGAATCGTAGCCGGAGGCGCCATAGGGGCGGCGACTTACCAGATATCGACCGATGGTGGAACGACCTGGGGCGCAACACAGACGACGGCCGCCACGATCACATTGGGTTCCGGTGCGACAATGTCCTTTACGGCCGGAACTTTTGCGGCGGGGGATCAGTTCCTGGTCAGAGTACACAGTTCTTCTGCCAATCTTGTAGTGAATTCAACCATATCCAACGATCCTTCCACGATTGCTGCCTCGTCGACCGTCAATGCAGACGGTAAAAACGCAGCGCTTATCAGCGCCCTGGGGGCCGACACGACGGTTATGAACGGGACCGCAACCATGGGCGAATACTACAGCGCCTTCGTAAGCGGTCTGGGGCAGGATGTTTCGACGGCCAGCAGCAGTTCCACACACCAGACGGCGTTGCTCACATCTATGAATACCCAGCGGGAACAGATATCCGGCGTTTCCCTCGACGAGGAGATGATGACCCTGACGAAATATCAGCAAGGTTATACGGCGGCAGCGAGATTAAGTACCGTTCTTAATGAAATGATGGACACTTTGATGAACATTATCCAGTGATTAGCGGAGAGAGTAGCTATGATTACACGTGTCTCGGAACAAATGCGCTTCAGTATGCTCATGAGCAGCTTGATCAAGGTCGAACTGGCCAATGCCAAGGACCTGGAACAGATATCTTCCGAGAAGAAAGTCAACCGGCCGTCGGACGATCCCGTCGGCATGGGCAAGATTCTCAACTATCGGTCATCGCTGTCTTCGATCGAGCAATATCAGACCAATATCGCCAACGCCAATACCTGGGCGTCGATGACCGAAACATGCCTGGAGGATGTAAACGATCTGGTCAGCCAGGCGACGAATATCGGCGCTGGCTTTACAAACGGCAGCGCCAGCGAGAATGCTGCCTTGGCCGAGTCGGTCCAGCAAATCATGGAGGCCATCATAGCCAGTGCCAATTCAAAATTGGACAATCGCTATCTTTTTTCAGGTTCGATGACCGGAACCAAGCCGTTTACGGATGTAACGGACCCCACAATCGACGCCGGAGGCCACGCCTTTAACGGCCGGACGGTGGCAGGGGGCGTTTTTACCGAGGATGCCGACAAGGATTATCTGGTGCAGATCGTCAATGGGGGTGCCTTGGGAACGGCGACATACCGGATTTCGTCGGACGGCGGTGCCACATGGGGAACTACATCGACCGTTCCCGTATCGGGTACGATTAAACTTACAGACAGTGCCGATGCAGACGGGGGGCTGAATTTGACCTTCATCAACGACGGTACGACCGGGCTTACGACCGGGGACCAATTCACCGTTCATGCTTTCACCTCTGCCGCAATCGAACCGGCTGTTGCAGCTACAGGCAATACCTATGCCGGAACCGTCACTTCAGGGACGGGACCCTATACGGGCAGTACGAATAAGACCTATAATGTTAAGATCACAGGGGCCGGGGGATTGGGGGTTGCCACCTATAGTTATTCCACGGACAGCGGCAAGACATGGACGGCCGGAGGGACCGTGCCCGCCGGAGGAACGGTCAATCTGACGAACGGCGTCAGCCTCAATTTCACGGCGGGAACCTTCGCCGTTAACGACATGTTCAGCGTCGATGCCAAAGCACCGGGTTTCTATCACGGAAATAGCGATAGTCTGAGTATCGATATAGGTCAAGGCAGAACCATCAGCTGCAATGTCCCCGGCGACACAGCCTACGAAGACCTCTTGACCAACCTCAAAAGCCTGAAACAGGCGATCCTGAGCGGGAATACGACCGAAGTCGATAAATATGTCGCGAATCTCCAATCCGATCAGACCAATATCAATACAATCATCACCAAACTCGGCTTCAAAGAGCAGTCTCTGAAAACCTGGAAAGACAGTTATACTGTTCTGTCCAATAAAATCGCCGATTTGAAGTCGAACATCGAAGACACGGATATGACCGCGATGATTGCAGATTATAAAATGAAGCAAACGGCCCTGGAGGCCACCTATACGATTGCTTCCAAAATAGGCAGCTTGACGATCCTGGATTATATTAAGTGAGGAAAAGGGATAAAGATCAATCTTAAGCAAAGAAAATGCTAAAGTTTGTCGCAGGAAAACCGATAACAGTAATAAAGCCGTTGAAGAAAGGAGGTGTATCGAGTAAGCGGTAAGGAAGTTTCGGTAACATCCAGCAGTTAAAGTAACCATTTAATTTAATATAACAAAGACCTTTGGAAGAATACCAAGGGATAAAAACCTAGAAAAGGAGATATACAATGTCAGTTAATGATATTTCGTTAACCACCGGAATGCGTAGCAACCTGGTTTCTCTACAGGATACCCTGGACCTCTTGAACCGAACCCAAACAAGACTGGCCTCGGGTAAGAAAGTCAACACCGCCGTCGACGACCCCGTCAACTATTTTGCATCCAAATCCCATTTGCAGCGTGCCAGCGACCTTTCCCTGAGAAAGGACGGTATGTCGGAAGCTGTCCAGACAGTCAAGGCGGCCAGTGAAGGTATTGATCGCCTCCTGACTTTGATCCAGCAGGCGCAAGGTATTGCCAACTCGGCCCTTGCCACGGCTGATACGGCATCCAGAGCGTCTTACGCAACGCAGTTCGATACGATCATGAGTCAGATCACATCCCTGGCTAAAGACTCGAGTTATAAGGGCACGAACCTCCTTGCCTCCACGACGACGCTGACCGTTAAGTTCAACGAAGACGGATCTGCCAAACTCGATATCGCCGGTTTTGAAGCGAGAACCCTGGCCAACCTGAGCTTGAGCTTCGCAGCCCAGATCTCAAACTGGGCCACGACGACCAATGCCGTTATGGAAACAGCCCTTACGTTCCTCACGACGGCAACGACGAACTTACGAACCCAGGCTTCGAGCCTTGCGTCAAACCTTAACGTCGTTACGACACGGCAGACTTTCACGACGAACGTCATCAATGTCGAACAGACTGGTTCCGATAACCTCACGCTGGCCGATATGAACGAGGAATCGGCGAACATGCTGATGCTGCAGACCCGTCAATCCCTTGGCATCACCTCTCTGAGTCTGGCATCTCAGGCCGCCCAGTCGATTCTGAAACTGTTCTAGTAGATGATACGTAGTCAAGATAGACGCTAATCGACGGCGGGGGGGAGCAAATGCTTCCTCCCGCCTTTCAATAAGAGGCAGACGACGATGGCTATCGGCAAAATTAATGATGCGAGCCCTTCATATGAATATACCCGGGTTTATTCGTCTCCGGATGCTCGGGGAACGGCCAAAAGGGATGCCGTTGCGGAAGATACGGTTGCTCTTAAAAACGGCACGTCTCCGGAATCGGCCAAAAACGAAGGCGTCAAGCTGAGTATCAGCGAGAAAGCTGTAGACATGACGAAGCCCAATGCCGCCGAAAATAAGGCCGAAGAGGTTCCGATCAGGACAAAGGGGCAGCCGGAAGAAATCATCAAAAACTACCCCCCTTTTCTTGAGGGCAGCAAAGAAAGAGTGCAGATGCTCAAAAGCTTTGCGGCTTTGAGAAGGGAGATTGATCACCTGACCATTCCGCCCGATAAAAACGGGACTGAGAATAGTCGGGCTGATGAGGAAAAGGATTCCGGGGCGACGGCCCAGCAACAGGATGGTACGGAGGAGAAGACAGCTTCCGAATCCGGCCTGATTATTGCACCTAAATAAGGGCAAAATAACCGGAAACCGATCGTGACTGCGGCGACCGCAAAAAAAGACGTAAAGGTTCGTCCGCAAGGGAAGACATCGATAAATCAATACAAGTGGGGAAAAGAGCGACTACAGACGGGAATTTGACCATTCATGGCACTCAAGATCAATCTCAAACCGCACGAAAAATTACTTCTTGGCTCGGCCGTCATTACGAACGGCAATACGAAATGCAGTCTTTACGTGGAAAACAATGTCACGGTGCTTCGGGAGAAAGATATCCTGCAGGAAAGAGACGCAACGTCGCCATGTAAAAGGATTTACTTTGTTGTCCAGATGATGTATATTGACAAAGAAAACTTGGCAAGATATCACGATCTTTACTGGGGTTTTGCTCGCGATGTCGTGCAGGCGGCACCGAGTGTGCGACCGTATGTGGATAAGATAAGCGATTCCATTATCGGCAACGAGTACTATCTGGCGTTGAAGTATTCAAAAAAATTGATAAATTATGAACAGGAGGTTTTGCTGAGCAATGAACGCAACCCCGATGAACGCATACCAAAAAGCTCAAATGGACACTTTGACGGGGCGTGAGCTTGAAGCTGCGGTTCTGACCAAAGCAGCCATGCTGCTTAAGGATTGCCAGGATAACTGGGATGCGCCTGATCGCAAAGAGCGACTGCAGGAGGCGCTCAAATACAACCAGCTGATCTGGAGTCTTTTTCAAGGGGAGCTGTCTTCGCCGGAGAATCCTCTGCCGAAGGAATTACGGCAGGATATCCTTAGGTTAAGTGTTTTTATCGACAAACGGATATTCGATGTCATGGCATTTCCCGCAGCCGAAAAATTGACGTTCATCATCAATGCAAATCTCAATATTGCCGCCGGACTCCGGGGTTCGCCCAGCGATGAATAGGCGCCGGAGGCGTCCCGATTTTTATGACGTCAAAAACGATCTCGACCCCATCCGCCGTGAAGGCTCTTGGGGTTTTTCTTTTTGATGCGCCGGTAAAGATCTTACCTCAGAAAGACATTCCTTCATTTCCACTAATTCGGAATATTAAACATGGCGATCTTCATTTCAAAGAAATGTGTTTGAGATCGGTCCTTCCAATCGGGTTTTGTGGTCGAAAAAAAGACCGTCATCTGATAACTATCGCTAATCGTATATTGATTGCATTGACCGGAGACATTTTAAGATTCTCTCCTTTCCGGAAGGTCTGGTGAACGGTAAAATGGCTAATGCTGTAACGGATGATATGATTGTGAACGCCTTGGAGCATCACCGGGCGGGAAGGCTTGCGGAAGCCGAGATGCTGTACCGAAGCATTCTGGAGACCGAACCTTATCACATCGATGTCCTGTACCTGATGGGGCTTCTGGATTATGAAACAGGACGGTACGACAGGGCCATCGTGAATACAGAGGCCGCAATCAACCTCGACCCGAAACGGGTGGATGCCTACAAGAATCTGGGGAACAGCTACAAAGGTGCAGGCCGGCCAGATGCCGCCATTGCCAGCTATCGACGGGGGTTGTCTCTCGATCCGACCGATTGCGAGCTTCATTATAATTTAGGCGTCGTTTTTCAGGAGGTCGGTGATCTCGATGCGGCTCTTTCATGCTATCAAAAGGCCATAGGATGCCGGGCGGCGTTTCCGGAGGCCTACAACAACCTGGGGAACGTCATGAAAGAGAAAAACCGGCCGGACGAAGCCCTCACCTGTTTCCGCAAGGCCATCGAGTTAAAGCCCGATTTTGCAGAGGCCTTCAATAATACGGGAACGCTTCTGCAGGAACGGGGAGAACTTGCCGAAGCCAGGATCTGCTACGAAACGGCCCTCAAGATCAGCCCCTGCTACGCCGCCGCTTATAACAATCTGGGGAATGTCTTCCGGGAGGAAAGCGATGTTGAAAACGCCGCCGCGGCCTACTGGCAGGCTTTACGGATTGATCCCTCTATCGCCGATGCCTATTACAGCCTGGGTGTTATGGCTTACGGCAGCCAAGATTTGGAAGGGGCGATCCGATATACCGGCCGGGCCCTGGAGGTCAATCCGGACCATACCGATGCCCTTAACAACATGGGCGTGTCCCTGTACGATACATTGGATTGCCCGGAAGCCATCCGTTTCTATCGTCGTGCTATCGGATTAAAGCCGGGTTTTGCGGAGGCGCACTGGAATTTGTCTTTGGCGCTGCTTTTGACGGGTAATTTTGCGGAAGGCTGGAAGGAGTATGAGTGGCGCCGGGAGATGCGGGAGATTTTCGCGAAGCGTGATCTCGGCGGTCAGGAGTGGCGAGGTGAGGATTTAGCAGGGAAGCGGATACTGGTTTATACGGAGCAGGGCTTCGGGGATACGATCCAGTTCATCCGTTATGCGCGGCAGTTGTCGTATCTCGGGGCGGAGGTGTTGGTGGAGTGCCAGAAGGAGCTGGTCCGTCTGCTGTCGGGGGTTGAGGGGATATCGGCGGTATATGGGCGAGGCGAGGTTCTTCCGCCGTACGATTATCGATGCCCGATAATGAGTTTGCCAGGGATGTTCGGGACGGAGCTTGCGACGATACCGGGGGAGGTGCCGTATATCAGGGGGACGGAAGAGTCTTTGCGCTATTGGCGTGAGCGGTTGACCGGAGAGGGACCCGGGCTGAAGGTAGGATTGTCCTGGGCAGGTCGACCGACGCACAAGAAGGATGTGTACCGGACGCTGAAGCTTTTGCAGTATGGTCCGTTGGGGAAAGTGTCGGGAGTGCGTTTTTACAGTTTGCAGAAGGGTGAGGCGTCCGGGGAGTCGAAGGAGGCACCTGAGGGGATGGCGTTATTGGATTACACGGGCGAGTTGAATGATTTCAGCGATACGGCGGGGCTGGTCGGGAACCTGGATTTGGTGATATCTGTGGACACGGCGGTGGTTCATTTGGCGGGAGCGATGGGGAAGGCTGTCTGGACGCTTCTGCCGTATGCTCCGGATTGGCGCTGGATGCTGGGACGGGGAGACAGTCCGTGGTATCCGACGATGCGGTTGTTTCGTCAGGGAGAGCCTGGAGCGTGGGATACGGTAATGGGGGAGGTGGCGGCGGAGCTGGCTGCCTATCCGAGCTAGGATGATGAATCTGGAAGAGACAATGCAAGAGGCCGTGGAGCATCAGCGGTCCGGACGGTTAACGGAGGCGGCGCGCCTGTACGGGGCGGTTTTAGAGGAGCGCCCGGACGATACGCGGGCCTTGGAGCTATTGGGCTGGATACGCTATCAGGAGGGGGACTACGGAGCGGCAGCCGCATACTTCGAGCGGGTTGTATCCGTCGCTCCCGGGAACGGGGGAGCGTACCATACGCTGGGGAACATCTATTACGATTCGGGGCATCTGGAAAAGGCGATATCCTGTTATCAGGAGGCCTTGCGCTGTGACGAGGGGAATGCGGAGATATACAACAGCCTGGGTATCGCCTTGAAGGAGACGGGGAGGATTGAGCAGGCGTTATCGTGTTACCGCCGGGCGTTGGAACTGAACGAAGGATACGGCGAGGCGCATTATAATCTGGGGAATGCGCTGCGGGAGCTGGGTCTTCTTGCGGAGGCGGTTGCGAGTTACCGGCGTGCGGAGGCATTGCTTCCGGGTGTGGCGGTGGTGCCGTATCAGCTGGGAGTTGCATTGCGGGAGCAGGGGCTTCTTGATGAGGCTGCGGCTGCATACCGGAAGGCATTGGCGCTGGACGGCGGATACCTGGATGCCTGGAACGGTCTGGGTGTATTGCTGCAGGATCGTGGTGCCTGCGAGGAGGCCGTTTCGTGTTTTTTGGAGGTATTGAGACGCGAACCGGGGAATGCGCGGGCATGCCATAACCTTGGTTTTGCGTATCAGAGCCAGGGGCGGAATGATGAAGCGATGTTGTTGTATCGCAAGGCAGTGGCATTGAAGCCGGAGTTTGTGGAGGCCCGGAACAACCTGGGATTGCTGTTGCAGTCGCGCGGGATGTTGGATGAGGCGATCGAGCAGTATCGTGAGGCGGTTCGGGTAGACGGTCGAGTGGTTTTGGCGCAGTACAATTTGGCGAATGCGTTGCGTGACAAGGGGATTTTGGATGAGGCGGTGGCGTATTACCAGGGCGTGTTGAAGCTGGACGGGGAGTACGTGGGGGCGCTGTTCAATTTGGGGAACGTGTTTCGCGAGCAGGGCCGTTTGGACGATGCGGTTTTGTGTTATCGTGAGGTTGTGCGCCTCGACCCGGAGGGGGAGAAGGGCTATTACAATCTTGGGAATGCGTACAAGGAGAAGCGGTGCTTTGAGGAGGCGGTGGGCTATTACCGGAAGGCGATAGAGCTCAACCCCGGGTACGCGGAGGCCCGCCACGAGTTGGGACTGCTCTTTCAGGAACGTGAAGCATTCGAGGAGGCGAAGGCGCAGTTCGAGAAGGTGATCGAACGCCATCCGGGGAAGGCGGAGGCCTACACCAATCTCGGGAATGTCCTCCAATCCATGGGACGTTTCGATGAAGCCGTCAAATCCTTTGAGCGGGCCGTGGAAATACAGCCCGACCTGGCCGAGGCCCATTTCAACATGTCCCTGACCGTTCTGCTCTCGGGCGATTTACAGAGAGGGTGGAAGGAATACGAATGGCGGAGAAAGGTCGCCGACGTCGCCGGGACGTATGTCCAAGATGGTCAGGAGTGGCGAGGTGAGGATTTAGCAGGGAAGCGGATACTGGTTTATACGGAGCAGGGCTTCGGGGATACGATCCAGTTCATCCGCTATGCGCGGCAGTTGTCGTATCTCGGGGCGGAGGTGTTGGTGGAGTGCCAGAAGGAGCTGGTCCGTCTGCTGTCGGGGGTTGAGGGGATATCGGCGGTATATGGGCGAGGCGAGGTTCTTCCGCCGTACGATTATCGATGCCCGATAATGAGTTTGCCAGGGATGTTCGGGACGGAGCTTGCGACGATACCGGGGGAGGTGCCGTATATCAGGGGGACGGAAGAGTCTTTGCGCTATTGGCGTGAGCGGTTGACCGGAGAGGGACCCGGGCTGAAGGTAGGATTGTCCTGGGCAGGTCGACCGACGCACAAGAAGGATGTGTACCGGACGCTGAAGCTTTTGCAGTATGGTCCGTTGGGGAAAGTGTCGGGAGTGCGTTTTTACAGTTTGCAGAAGGGTGAGGCGTCCGGGGAGTCGAAGGAGGCACCTGAGGGGATGGCGTTATTGGATTACACGGGCGAGTTGAATGATTTCAGCGATACGGCGGGGCTGGTCGGGAACCTGGATTTGGTGATATCTGTGGACACGGCGGTGGTTCATTTGGCGGGAGCGATGGGGAAGGCTGTCTGGACGCTTCTGCCGTATGCTCCGGATTGGCGCTGGATGCTGGGACGGGGAGACAGTCCGTGGTATCCGACGATGCGGTTGTTTCGTCAGGGAGAGCCTGGAGCGTGGGATACGGTAATGGGGGAGGTGGCGGCGGAGCTGGCTGCCTATCCGAGCTAGGATGATGAATCTGGAAGAGACAATGCAAGAGGCCGTGGAGCATCAGCGGTCCGGACGGTTAACGGAGGCGGCGCGCCTGTACGGGGCGGTTTTAGAGGAGCGCCCGGACGATACGCGGGCCTTGGAGCTATTGGGCTGGATACGCTATCAGGAGGGGGACTACGGAGCGGCAGCCGTATACTTCGAGCGGGTTGTATCCGTCGCTCCCGGGAACGGGGGAGCGTACCATACGCTGGGGAACATCTATTACGATTCGGGGCATCTGGAAAAGGCGATATCCTGTTATCAGGAGGCCTTACGCCGTGACGAGGGGAATGCGGAGATATACAACAGCCTGGGTATCGCCTTGAAGGAGACGGGGAGGATTGAGCAGGCGTTATCGTGTTACCGCCGGGCGTTGGAACTGAACGAAGGATACGGCGAGGCGCATTATAATCTGGGGAATGCACTGCGGGAGCTGGGTCTTCTTGCGGAGGCGGTTGCGAGTTACCGGCGTGCGGAGGCATTGCTTCCGGGTGTGGCGGTGGTGCCGTATCAGCTGGGAGTTGCATTGCGGGAGCAGGGGCTTCTTGATGAGGCTGCGGCTGCATACCGGAAGGCATTGGCGCTGGACGGCGGATACCTGGATGCCTGGAACGGTCTGGGTGTATTGCTGCAGGATCGTGGTGCCTGCGAGGAGGCCGTTTCGTGTTTTTTGGAGGTATTGGGACGCGAACCGGGGAATGCGCGGGCATGCCATAACCTTGGTTTTGCGTATCAGAGCCAGGGGCGGAATGATGAAGCGATGTTTTTGTATCGCAAGGCAGTGGCATTGAAGCCGGAGTTTGTGGAGGCCCGGAACAATCTGGGATTGCTGTTGCAGTCGCGCGGGATGTTGGATGAGGCGATCGAGCAGTATCGTGAGGCGGTTCGGGTAGACGGTCGAGTGGTTTTGGCGCAGTACAATTTGGCGAATGCGTTGCGTGACAAGGGGATTTTGGATGAGGCGGTGGCGTATTACCAGGGCGTGTTGAAGCTGGACGGGGAGTACGTGGGGGCGCTGTTCAATTTGGGGAACGTGTTTCGCGAGCAGGGCCGTCTGGACGACGCGGTTTTGTGCTACCGTGAGGTTGTGCGCCTCGACCCGGAGGGGGAGAAGGGCTATTACAATCTTGGGAATGCGTACAAGGAGAAGCGGTGCTTTGAGGAGGCGGTGGGGTATTACCGGAAGGCGATAGAGCTCAACCCCGGGTACGCGGAGGCCTATAACAACATGGGCCTGGCCCTCCAGGAGCAGGAGCGGTTCGAGGAGGCGAAGGCGCACTTCGAGAAGGTGATCGAACTTCAGCCGGGGAAGGCGGAGGCCTACACCAATCTCGGGAATGTCCTCCAATTTTTGGGGTTGTTTGACGAGGCCCTCCGGTCCTTTCAAACGTCGGTGGCCATGAAGCCCGATTACGCCGAGGCCCATTTCAATATGTCCCTCAACTATCTTTTTGCAGGAAATTTCCGGGAAGGATGGAAGAAATACGAATGGAGAAAGAAACTACCGGATGTCGCCCTGGTTTACGACTATGAGAAACCGCTTTGGGACGGTTCCGATATAAAAGGCAAGACTATCCTGATCTATACGGAACAGGGTTTCGGGGACGCGATTCATTTTGTCCGGTATGTCCGCATGGTTGCCGATCTGGGCGCGGATGCGATCGTCCATTGTCAAAAGGAACTGCAGACGATTTTCAGAGGGGTTAAGGGCGTGCGAAAAATCGTTTTGCGCGGAGAGGCCCTGCCGCATTATGACGTCCATATCCCCCTCTTGTCGCTTCCTATGATGTTCGATACGTCTCTGGATACGTTGCCCGTCGATGTCCCCTATATCAAGGCGGATGCCGATTTAGCAAAAACATGGCGGGAAAGACTTGCCGGAGGCGACGGTACGGTAAGGGCGGGGCTGGTCTGGGGCGGTACGCATCCCGCCATCAAATCATGCCTGCTGAAGGATTTTCTGCCCCTTTTTTCGATACGGGGCGTCACGTTCTACAGCGTTCAGAAAGGAGAGGCGTCCGGCCAGATAAAAGATGCGCCGGCCGGGATGACGATCGTCGATTACACCGAAGATATCCGGGATTTTGCCGATACGGCCGCCCTGATCGAGAACCTCGATTTGACGATCTCCGTCGACACGGCCACAGCGCATCTGGCGGGTGCAATGGGCAAGCCCGTCTGGACGATGTTGATGCGTTCGCCGGACTGGCGCTGGATGCTGGATCGGGACGACAGCCCCTGGTATCCGACGATGAGGTTGTTCCGCCAGACCGAACAGGGGCAGTGGGGGGATGTCGTTGAACGCATCCGCCGGGAACTCGTCAAGGTGACGCATGGACGATGATTATCCCAAATATGCGAATGTCTCCAGCCGGCATGGCGGTCTCGACGGCATGCGAAAGGCCCTTGCCTATCACCTGGACGGCAGACTCGATCAGGCCGAAGAAGCCTACAAGGCTATTCTCGAGGATGAACCGGAGCACGCCGATGCCTTGCAGCTTTTGGGGGCGCTCTTTTATCAGAAGAAGAATTTTGCTGAAGCCGTCGCCTATTCGCGAAAAGCGCTTATCTATAAGCCAGGAAATGCCGATATATACGGCAATCTCGGGAATTCTCTCCTCGCGGAAGGCCGGATCGACGAAGCCATCTCGTGCTTCCGGGAGATCATTGCGGGAAAAGGAGACGATGCCGGGGCTTTCTATAACCTGGGCAACGCGTTCAAGGAGAAGAAGCTGTTCCAAGAGGCCCTTGCGCATTATGAAAAGGCCGCCGCCATAGACCCTAATATGGCCGAAGCCCATTACAATTACGGGAATGCCCTGCAGGATGCTTATAATGAAGACGCTGCGGCCATACCCTATTTCCGTCGTGCTATCGGATTAAAGCCGGGTTTTGCGGAGGCGCACTGGAATTTGTCTTTGGCGCTGCTTTTGACGGGTAATTTTGCGGAAGGCTGGAAGGAGTATGAGTGGCGCCGGGAGATGCGGGAGATTTTCGCGAAGCGTGATCTCGGCGGTCAGGAGTGGCGAGGTGAGGATTTAGCAGGGAAGCGGATACTGGTTTATACGGAGCAGGGCTTCGGGGATACGATCCAGTTCATCCGTTACGCGCGGCAGTTGTCGTATCGCGGGGCGGAGGTGTTGGTGGAGTGCCAGAAGGAGCTGGTCCGTCTGCTGTCGGGGGTTGAGGGGATATCGGCGGTATATGGGCGAGGCGAGGTTCTTCCGCCGTACGATTATCGATGCCCGATAATGAGTTTGCCTGGGATGTTCGGGACGGAACTTGCGACGATACCGGGGGAGGTGCCGTATATCAGGGGGACGGAAGAGTCTTTGCGCTATTGGCGTGAGCGGTTGACCGGAGACGGCCCTGGGCTGAAGGTAGGATTGTCCTGGGCAGGTCGACCGACGCACAAGAAGGATCGCTACCGGACGCTGAAGCTTTTGCAGTATGGTCCGTTGGGGAAAGTGTCGGGAGTGCGTTTTTACAGTTTGCAGAAGGGTGAGGCGTCCGGGGAGTCGAAGGAGGCACCTGAGGGGATGGCGTTATTGGATTACACGGGCGAGTTGAATGATTTCAGCGATACGGCGGGGCTGGTCGGGAACCTGGATTTGGTGATATCTGTGGACACGGCGGTGGTTCATTTGGCGGGAGCGATGGGGAAGGCTGTCTGGACGCTTCTGCCGTATGCCCCGGATTGGCGCTGGATGCTGGGACGGGGAGACAGTCCGTGGTATCCGACGATGCGGTTGTTTCGTCAGGGAGAGCCTGGAGCGTGGGATACGGTAATGGGGGAGGTGGCCGCGGAGCTGGCCGTGCCGTCTCGGGGCCGATAGGAACAGCCAAAGCTGAGTCGGCAGGAGGCTTGGCGCCCGGTCTTTTGGAAACGTCTATCATGATGTGAAAAAAGCGAAAACGTGTTATATGCCGGTTATAATTCCATCTGCGGCATGCAACTTGCTTTGATAGCTTTTGCATACAGATCCGAACCGGCCGGTCTCAGGCTTCCGCCGTTATAGGGATCAGGGCAAAGAGGGGCTAAAATAATCTTCTTCCGCGAGGTGTTTTTTGCAGTCTGAACAAATACCAAGAAGCGTCGTCATTCCCATCATCGATTTCTCGCCCCACAGCCCGTATAACATCCGGACCCTTCTTACAGACCTGGAAGCCGTGTCGGGGGAGGTCATCTGCATTTTCAACAGCCGGGAGGTTTATGAAGCCTTGAAAGACCATCCCCGGATCGACAAGTATTGTTTCAACAATCTGAACGCCGGGGTGAGCAGGTCGTGGAATATGGGCATCGATATGGCGGAAGGCAAGGCGGTCTACATCATGAATTCCGACCTCAAAATCGGACCCGCCGCCATTCCCGAACTGGAAAAGTACCTCTTCTCGCTGGACCGGGCGGTGATTGTGGGCCCGCAGGGGTCGTGGATCGATTATCGGCATCTCTGCGACATCCGCTACTTTCAGAAGGGGAACTTCGCGGAGCCGATATCCTGCGACGGTGTTTCCGGTTTCTTTTTCGCCATCCATCTGGAGAGGTTCCTGGAGAACGGATTGACGTTCGATGTCCGATACAGCCCGTGTTTCTTCGAAGAGTGGGATATGGGATTGCAGTTGAAAAGGGCGGGACTCGCCTGTTATGCGGTGCCGGTGACCGATTTCGAACACCACTGGGGCATATCCCAATCCGAGGGCGACACGCCCATTCATTATTTTGGGCGGACGTTGTATCGGAACGACATCCTCCTTTCCAACCGGGATAAGTTCGTTCAGAAGTGGCGGAGGGTTATTGACGGGGCAGATGCCTCGGTAAGGCCCAAACCTGTTCAGCCGGCGGACCCGTCGCCCGGGAAACGCACGGATCCCGATGTATTCCCGGCGATAGGCGTGGAAAGGCTGCTCGATTTTATCGCCAGAGTTCAGGAACAATCCTATGCGGAACCCGTCACGGTCGAACATACACAGATCACGGTTCAGATGGTGAACGAATTCTTCGGCCGCTATTCCCTGACGGCTCCGGCGAGAATACTGGATGTGGGATGCGGACCGGGTGTGGCCCTCGATCTGTTTCGCGAAAAAGGACATCGGGCGACGGGTATCACCATCAGCGATGAGGATATCAAGGTGTGCCGCGCCCGCGACCACCACGTCCTCAAAATGGACCAGTCATTCCTCATGTTTCCCGATGGGTCGTTCGACTTCGTCTGGGTCAGGCACTGTATCGAACACAGCCTGTTTCCCTTCTTCACCCTGTCGGAATTCTTCCGGGTACTGGATTCCGGGGGGTATCTCTATCTGGAAATGCCGGCTCCCGGCACGACGGGCCGTCATGAATCGAACATCAACCATTACAGTATCATGAGCAAAGAAATGTGGGCCTCCCTTATCGGCCGGGCGGGATTCATGCTGCTTGAAGCGATCAATCTCAATTTTGATTCACCGGCCGGCGCGGAAGAATACTGGGCCTTCATCTGCAGAAAACCGACAATCGATATGCGAGACATACATTGAATATCCTGTTTTTGACCCATCCTTATCCGAATTACGTCCCGGATCTTCTCATGCATGGTTTGCGGAAGCTGCTGGGGCCGAGCGTCGTCGATTATCCCCGGAAAGACAGCCTTTATCGGGGTGAACTTTTCGGCATTGCCCCGGATGACCAGCTTTGTCCCAATATGTTCCCTCCCGACGAAGGGACCATCGATAGGGACGATATCCTGCAAAAAGTGAGAAATCGTTATTTCCAGTATGTCATTTGCGATTCCCGCTTGACCTTGAAGGTCCTGAGGGAAGTGAACGACGTCTATGCACAGATAGGTTTCGGAGGAATACGGACCATCCCCCTGTTTCAGGATGAATCTTATCCGTTACCGCCGGGCCTGGTCCTCGTGGATGGAGAGGATTACCCCTTTTACATCCCGCCCGGACCGTACGCGGTTTGCAGGAGAGAGACGGACGGCTCGGAATATTCCATCCCGCTGCCGATGGCCCTGCCCAGGGAACTGTGGGAATGGATCCAATCGTTCCGGGATCAGGAAAAAGTCTACTCTGTGGGATTTTTGGGGAGCGACCGGGAATTCTTTCACGGCGAAAGCCGGGGCGGCATTCTGGATATCCTGTCCCGGCGATATCCCGACTGTCTGCTCCAGACATCTGCCGTCCCTTCTGCGAACAATCCATCACCCGACGGCAGGCTGAACCGCCAGGATTATTACAGGAACATCCAGAAATGCCGGGTCGTTTTGAGTCTGCGCGGCGATGGCTATGATACGTTCCGTTTTTGGGAAAATGCCGCGTGCCAGGCCGTCCATATCGCCCAGAAAATGCCGCTGTTTATCCCCAATGATTTTGAGCAGGGAAAGCATATCATCCGTTTTGCAACGCTCGACGAAATGCTCGAAGCCATCGATACGGTCCTGGAAGGACGGATAGAGGCCGACCGGATCATCGAACAGGGCCTCGATCATTTGATCAGGTTTCATTTGACCGAAAAAAGGGCGATGTATCTTCTGGACCGATTGGGAAGAACCTTTTATGAACCCAAATGAGAAAGCCGCTCTGCTTAACGGAAAAAACGGTACGGCGCGTTTGAAGGTATTATTCGCCCGGACCTTCATTCCCGAGACGTCGACATCGGCGCACGGGTCCTTTTACGAGAAGGTCCTGCGCCGGGATCATGATCTGATTACCTATGGTCCCGATCTTCCCAGGTCCGTCTATGCGTCTTTGAATTTTTTGCCTGTCGGAGACGGCGATGACGCGGATGTCTTTCCCGACAACAAGGTCCATGCCGATATACCCTACGACAAACCGGAACTCGACGACGTTTTGCGCAGACTCCCCTGGATGCCGGACCTGTTTTTCTGGACCGATAATTTTTACTGGTTCTTGATGGCGGGACTGAAGACCCTGCCCTGTCCTACGGCCTGCTTTCTTCTGGACCCCCAGTATCTCCCGGAACTCAAAATCGAGATGGCAAAACACTTCGACCATGTCTTTGTCTCCCAAAAGGCCGAAGTGGAAAGGTACAGGCGGGCGGGTGCGGAAAACGTATACTGGCTGCCCCACGCTTGCGACCCGGAGATCCACAACAGGAAATCGGATACCAAGCGTTACGACATCGGCTTTGTCGGCACCTTGAATCCGAAGCGCGAAGAGATGATCGGAAAATTGCGGACACGCTTCGATGTGCATTACGAGCGCTGTTTCGGAGAGCGTATGGCCGAGGTCTATTCGGAATCGAAGATTGTCTTCAATGTCTCGACGGTGAGTGAAATCAATATGAGAATCTTCGAAGCGATGGCGACGGGGAGTCTGCTCCTTACCGACAGCATATCGGGAAGCGGCCTGGAGGACTTGTTTGCCGATAGGGAGCATCTGGTCTACTACCGTTCGGATGACGAAATGATGGCCCTGGCGGAATACTATCTGAAGCATGAGGAAGAGCGGGAACGGATAGCTCAAGCCGGCCGGCGGGAAGTCCTGACCAAGCATACGTATGGCCATCGCGTTGCTGATATGATTTCGAAGATCCTTGCCGCTCCAAACGAGCGCAGCAGAAAATGCATTCGGGAGTACGACATAAGACGCGGAAAAGCCGACCAGGAGCTTGAGACGATAGCCCGCGACCGCGACGCCCTGGAACAGGGGACGGCCGATGCGGCATCCTATCTCGAGTTCGGGATACTCTTGTCGAGAACCGGACAGATCGATCAGGCGATCCTCTGTTACAGAAAGGCGCTGGAGATGGGATATCCCGATGCCCGCGTGTATAACAACCTCGGCATTGCCTTGCGGGAGCGAGGGGAAATCGGGCAGGCGATCGCCGCTTATCAGACGGCCATTGATCTCGATCCGGGTTACGCCGATGCCTACTTCAATCTAGGCAACGCGTTCCAGGAAACGGGCGATCTGGGAAAGGCCGTCCGATGCTACCTGCGGACCATTGACCTCCGTTTCGATCATACAGCGGCTTATCACAATCTGGCCACGGTCTATCTGCAGCAGGGACGTTTTGACAAACACATGCAATATTTCCGGGAGGCCTTGCGCTATCAAACGTGATATTAGGGACGTCCTGCCGCAGTTTGGACAACCCGGATATAGGAAAACAGGAAACGACAGCGATGAACGATTACTACACACCCTTGAAACTGGATCACGCACAGAAAT
Organism: Syntrophales bacterium; assembly: GCA_963668175.1. GTDB lineage: Bacteria > Desulfobacterota > Syntrophia > Syntrophales > PHBD01. Next base: position 3,939,348 of record OY764159.1, on the reverse strand, counting down.
ATGACGACCAACCCCGGATGGAAGTCATCGCCCTGATCGAACGGCCGCCGGAAAGGGTTTTGGAGATCGGCTGTGCCGCCGGCGCCACGGGCCGCGCTATCAAACAGAAATATCCGGGGGTCATGTATGTAGGTGTGGAAATCGACGACGGCGCCGCAGAAAAGGCCCGGGCATGCCTGGACCGCGTGATTTGCGGCGATATCGAAAAAATGATGCCGGATGACGCCGATCTCCCCGGAGGAACATTCGATCTCATTATCTGCAACGACGTTTTGGAGCACCTCTACGACCCTTGGAAGGTCCTTAACTTCCTGCGCGATCGCCTGAAGACGGCGGGCAGGATCATTGCCAGCGTCCCGAATGTCCAGAATCTCTCGGTTGTCCTGAACCTGATCGGAGGCAAGTGGACATACACCCCGTTCGGGCTTCTCGATGCGACCCATATCAGGTTTTTCACGCTTCCTGAGATACAGAGGATGTTCGAGTGCGGAGGATTCCGGATTCTCGCTTGCACAAGCGTGATACAGGGCCGGATCGACGATGAGGAATGGCCTAAAGACCTGGATTACGGCAAGGTGCTCATTCGCAACGTTTCGAGGGAGGAAGCCGGCATGTTTTTCACGTTCCAGTATATTATCGTTGCGGAGAAGAAGGATGCTTAGCACTAAACCGTCATCCATAACTGAACCGGGTGCCTTATGATTCTTGCTGCTCTTCCCACGGGAAGCTTTCACGGTTGGGGCGTTTGCGGGAAGTATATCGTCAAGGAATTGTCGAGAATAACCGAAGTCCGCCTCGTCACCGAGGGCTTCGATATGAACGCCATAGGGGACGAACTGGACTTTCGGCTTCTTCAGCGGACGCTCGTATCCGACCGGGAGCAGCAGTGGATCACTTCCGGTCAACCCCTGGAAGTCGATTATCCCGTACTCCAGGCCATCAACAACATCACCGGGTCTTCCAACTATCCCCGCCTGCGAGGCACGAACAACGTCGGTTACACGTTCTTCGAGAACAACATCCTGTCCGCTTCGTACATCGAAAACAGCGTCAAGTTCTTCGATACGGTGGTTACCGGTTCCGGTTGGTGCGAGGAAGTTTTAAGAAGCTACGGTCTTCGGCATGTGACCACGGTCATCCAGGGCATCGACCCGACGATCTTCAACCCTCTTTATAATGAGAAAGAGTATCTACGGGATCACTTTGTCGTCTTTTCCGGCGGCAAATTCGAATTGAGGAAAGGGCAGGACATCGTCATCCGCGCTTACAAAGTTCTGCAGGACCGCTACAAGGACACCGTTCTGGTCAACAGCTGGTTCAATCAGTGGCCGGCGAGCATGCATACGATGGCTGCTTCCCCCCATATCCGGTTTTCGCCGGCGGCGGACGATTACATAGCATTGATCAACCAAATACTCGGCGACAACGGCATCGACATCGGCCGGGTCATCACGCTGCCGCTGTACCCGAATATCATGATGCCGCGCCTCTATAAAAATACGGACATCGGTCTGTTTCCGAACCGGTGCGAAGGGGGAACCAACCTGGTCATGATGGAGTACATGGCCTGCGGGAAGCCCGTCATCGCCTCCTTTTCAAGCGGTCATAAGGATGTTATGACGGACGACAACTGTCTGAAACTGGCGAATCTGAGAAGCATCACGATTGCCAATAACGAACAGAATGTCGCCACCTGGGATGAACCGGACCTGGAGGAAGCGGTCGCGAAACTGGATTGGGCCTACCATCACAGGGATGCCCTGCGGAAGATCGGCGAACGTGCGGGTGAAGACCTGCGAAGAATGACCTGGCAGGAGACGGGAAAGCGTTTTTACGCCATCCTGGCTTGATAAGTATCTCCGCGGCTGGAAAGAACAAGCAGCATGCAGAAAAGCGGCCGCAATATTCACAAGACGGCATCCGTATGATGATCCATGACGACTGCTTCACTTCCTGCCATCAAAAAGAGATCGACGGCTTCCTGGCGGCGTACCGCGCGGCGGAACAGCGGATCGGAAGAGGGGCGGTCGCCGAAGGTCTGACCGCCCATGCGGACATTCTGCATGATTTAGGTCTCCATGAATGGGCCATACGCAACTACCGACAAGCCATTGCCGCAGATCCTGATTTCGATCCGGCATACCGGGCCTTGCAGAAGCTTTACGGCCGGCTGGGGCTCCGTTATTCGGAGGTCGCTCTGCTTAAGCAAATGGCCAGCCGGCGTCCGGGCGAAGAATCCATTACACAACGCATCGCGGAACTGGAAAGAACCTGCCCCCGCCGTTCCGTCACTTTCTATCTGCCCTGTTATAATGTCGAAAAGTACATTGCCGCAGCCCTTGACGGTATCCTCGCACAAAGCTATCCCATTGAGGAGATCCTGATCATCGATGACGGTTCCACAGACCGCTCAATCTCCATCGCCGAGAAGTATCCCGTGGTTATTGTATCCCATGACGGAAACAAGGGGCTCGCCGCGGCAAGGAACACGGCCCTCCATACAGCCAAGGGGGCGTTTCTCGCAACGGTGGACACCGATGCCGTTCCCGATCCGTTCTGGCTGGAGAGGCTGATGCTCGCTTTTGACCGGGAGGGCATTGCCGGGGTCGGCGGCAGACTCATCGAAAAGAATACGGTGACGGTTGTCGACCGCTGGCGGCAGGTCCGGATGCCCCAGGATCACGGCGACAAGTGTCTGGACGATGTTATCCTCTTCGGCAGCAATACGGTCTTTGCCGTCAAAGCCCTGAAAGAAGCGGGCGGGTACTGGGATATCCTCAAGACCAACACGGAGGACGTCTATATCTCCAAACTGCTTCTGTCGAAAGGTTATAAAACGCGCTACGTGCCCGAGGCCGTCTGCTATCACAGCCGCACCGATACCCTCCGGACCGTGGTCGATACATGTTATAACTGGCGAAAGGCGGTTTACGAGGCGAAAGGATCCTTCGGGAATTTAGCGGCCCTTCTGGAGAAAAGCATCAACGGCGTCGAGGAGAATATCGCCGACTTGGCGGACCTGATCAATCGCAAGCAATACGCGTTGCTCTATCCCAGTTTCCTCGGCTGCATAAGGACTGTCTTAAAAGACCTTAACCGGCTCTGCATCGATTCGCCCGGGGCCTCCCATAGAGAGACCCTGAAGGCCGCCTATGTCACCCTCTTCTTTTTCCTGATGAATGCCCGCAATATCAAGGCCCGCGCCAAGGATGCCATCCGGAAAGGATTGGCGGCGGACCTCGCCGATCTCATATCGGTGCTCTTTCCGAACGATCTGGAAAGGACGCTTGCCGAATTCAATGAGCGCTTAAATGAAGTCCTGTGCGACGAATCCGATATCAACCGTGGGTTGGCCGCCATGGGTATATCGGCCGATGCCGATCTGCATTTCATTATTGCCGTTATGGACCGTCTCAATCGCATCTTCAATATGAAGTCCCTCGTCTACGATATGATTGCCGTAAGCCTGCGGCGTATCCGCCGCGAGGAGGAGCAATCGCCCTACAGGGCGGAGCAGAGGATCATGCTCCTGAATCCGCCCTGGACGGTCGGGCGGAGGCGGGGCGTACGGGCCGGGTCCCGGTGGCCATACACGGCGCCGTACGTGGATAATATGGATATCACCGGTTATATGCCCTATCCTTTTTTCCTGGGTTATCTCTCTTCCCTTCTCAGTGAAAAAGGGATCGGCCATGTCGTCGTCGATGCGATTGCGGAGGAACTGACCGACTCGGAATTCATCGAACGGGTGGCGGGCTATGGACCGGATATCGTCTTCATGGAAACGGCCACGGCCTCCTACGTCGTCGATACGTTATGGCTTCTTAAAATTCGCGAGCGCCTGCCCCGGGTGAAGGTGATCTGGGCGGGAGCCCACGCAACCGTTCAGGGGGTTCATATCCTGGGAGAGAATCCCCTGGTCGATTTTGTCATCTGCGGGGAGTATGAAATACCTTCCCTGGAATTGATCGAATGTCTGCTGAAAGACGAAGATTACAGTGGTGTTAAGGGGTTGTTTTGCAGGGATTCGAATGGCCGTATCGTCGATAACGGCAGGACCGACCCGATCGACCTTGATACGCTGCCGGTTCCGGAGAGGCTGATGCTGCCGATTTACAAATACAACGACCTCTTTGCCGGCATGACCTATCCGAGTCTGCAGCTTCATGCAAGCCGCGGATGCCCGTTTGGCTGCATATATTGCGCATGGCCGCAGGTTCTTTACGGCAACAGAAAATACCGGGTTCGCGATCCCGAAGCGGTCGTCCGGGAGATCAGGCAGGTCGTCGACGAGTTCGGATTCAATTCATTCTATTTTGACGACGACACGTTCAACATCGGTAAAGAGAGGGTTCTCACACTCTGCCGGGAAATGCGCAGACAGGGCCTCAACCTTCCCTGGGGGATTATGGCCCGGGCCGACACCATGGATTACGATATGCTGAAAGCCATGAAAGAGGCGGGATTGGTGGGTATCAAGCTCGGGGTGGAATCGGGCGATCAATCCCTCGTCGATGCGGCGGAAAAAGGTCTCGATCTTGCCCGCGTGCGGGCCGCCGTTCAATGGTGCCGGGAATTGAACGTGCTGACGCATTTGACCTTCACCTTCGGTTTGCCCGGAGAGAATCGCGAAACCATCGAAAGGACCATCGCCTTTGCCAAGGAGATGAATCCCGATACGATTCAGTTTTCCATCACAACACCGTTTCCCGGAACGAAATATTTTGATATGCTGAAAGAACGGGGACATCTGCTGACCGAGGAATGGGAAATGTACGACGGCGGGCAGCATACGGTCATCCGGTCCGCGGATCTCGGCAAGGACGACCTGGAAGCGGCCGTCATGCGGGCGAATCGCGAATTTTGGCTGTTTAAATCGCAGGCGGCAAAATAGGGGATATTCCGGAGGCACAATTCATGTCGCAAGTGTTGGTTACTGGTTCGGCGGGCCTGGTCGGTTCCGAAGCCGTCAGGTTCTTCAGCGAGCAGGGCCGCGAGGTCGTCGGCATCGACAACAACATGCGTAAACTTTTCTTCGGGCCGGAAGGGGATACGGCCTGGAACAACGAACGCCTGAAAAAGGAGTATCCCCGTTATCGCCATCTGGACATGGATATCAGGAACGAGGCGTCGGTCGCCCGGCTCTTTCAGGAAAACCGTTTCGATCTGATCATCCACGCGGCCGCACAACCGTCCCACGATTGGGCGGCATCCGATCCTCAGACCGACTTTTCCATCAATGCCCAAGGAACCTTGATTCTGTTGGAAAGCATCCGTAAATATGCCGGGGATGCGGTCTTCATCTATACCTCCACCAATAAAGTTTACGGCGACCAGCCCAACCGTTTGCCGTTTATCGAAAAAGAGACGCGGTACGAACTTGAAGAACCTCATCCGTGGCATCGGGGAATCGATGAAACGATGTCCGTCGATCAGAGCATGCACAGCCTGTTCGGCGTCTCCAAGCTGTCTGCGGACCTGCTCGTTCAGGAATACGGCAGATACTTCCATCTTAAGACCGCCGTTTTCAGGGGCGGCTGCCTCACGGGGGCGGCCCATTCAGGAACCAGGCTGCACGGCTTTTTGTCTTATATCATGCGATGCTGCATCACCGGCGGGCGATACGTCATCTACGGCTATAAAGGCAAACAGGTCCGGGACAATATCGACGCCCGCGACCTCGTCCGGGCCTTCTTCATCTTCTCGCAGAAACCGCGCTGCGGCGAGGTCTATAACATCGGCGGCGGACGTTTCTGCAACTGCTCGGTCCTGGAAGCGATTGACTTGTGCCGGAAGATTTCGGGCAAGGCGATGCGGTATGAATACGCGGACCAGGCCAGGGCCGGAGACCACATCTGGTGGATCAGCAGCAATGAGAAATTCCAAAGCCATTATCCCGAATGGCATCTGACCTATAGCCTGGACGCCATCCTGCAGGAGATTTACGAAACCCAGAAATCGGTGGTGCAGCCATGACGAAAAGAAATTATGCAACCCTGCTGATAACGGGCGGTGCCGGTTTTGTCGGCAGCAATCTCGCCTGTTCGTTTAAAAAGGAATTCCCGGACTTGCATGTCATCTGCTTGGACAATCTCAAAAGAAGAGGTTCCGAACTCAACCTGCCTCGTCTGAAATCAATGAATATCGAATTCGTCCATGGAGACATCCGCAACAGGGAAGACCTGGACCTTGGCCGGACCATCGACCTTCTCATCGACTGTTCCGCCGAACCGTCCGTCCTGGCCGGCCATAACGAAAGCCCCGAATATCTGATCCACAGCAATTTGACGGGAACCATCCATTGTCTCGAACTGGCGAGGAAGCATCAGGCGGATGTTATCTATCTGTCGACCAGCCGCGTCTATCCCTACGAACGTATTAACAGCCTGGAGGTCGTCGAAACTGAAACCCGCTTTATCTGGGGTGGGAAACAGGCGAAAAAGATACCGGGCTGGTCGCCTGCCGGAATCGCTTCGGGTTTCCCTCTGGAAGGTCCGAGGTCCATGTACGGTGCGACCAAATTGTGTTCGGAACTCATTCTTCAGGAATACGCTTCCATGTACGGCATCCGGTGCATCATCAACCGGATCGGCCTCCTGGCCGGTCCCTGGCAATTCGGAAAAGCCGAACAGGGTGTACTCTCCTACTGGCTGACGGCCCATTATTTTAAAAAACCGCTCGCGTATATCGGGTTCGGAGGACAAGGGAAACAGGTACGGGACATCCTACATATCGACGACCTTTTTGATCTTCTCAGGCGTCAGCTTGAAAACCTGGATCAGGCAAACGGCCGGATTTTCAATGCCGGCGGCGGGGTTGAAAATACGTTATCCCTTCTTGAACTGACGGCCTTGTGCAGGGAGGTGACCGGTAATGAAGTCGCGGTGGCCTCCGAGCCGACGGACCGGCCTTACGACGTAAGAATTTATATCACCGACAATGGGGACGTGTCCGGGACATTCGGCTGGCAGCCCAAGCGGTCGCCTACGTCGGTCTTAGAGGATATGTATGAATGGATTAAGGGAAACGAACGCGATATCGCCGCGGCCGTTTTGTCATGAGAAGGTATCGCTCGGGGGGAAGACGGTGTGAACACGTCGGATGCCATCCGTGAGACTATCCGGACAGCCCTGATCGATTACCGGGAAGGCCGCCTGGAAGAAGCCCGGTCCGCCTGTCTGAAGATATTGGAGAACGTGCCCGGCGATCCAGACTGTCTGTATCTTCTCGGCCTCATCGTTTATAACCGCCGGGAATTCGATCTCGCCGTCCAGTATTTCCAGAGAACGATTGACTCCTATCCCGGCCATGCCGATGCCTATCTCAATATGGGCAATGCTTTCCAGGAAAAGGGGCGGTATGAAGAGGCCGTTGCCTGTTACCGGAGCGCCGCCGCGCTTTGCCCCGGCAATGCCGATATCCACAACAATCTGGGAGTCGCCTTAACGGCCTGCGGAGAGATCGATCAGGCCGTCGAATGCTACCAAACGGCGATCGGAGGGGATCCCGACAATGCCATGGGCTATAATAACCTGGGAAACGCCTTGAGGATCAAAGGCCATTTCGAAGGGGCCGTTCAGTGCTTTAAAAAAGCCCTCCAATTGAACCCGGACTCGGCGGATTTTTACAAGAACATGGGCAACGCCCTGCGGGACAAAGGAGAGATGGCGGAAGCCATGGCCAGCTTTCGGGAGGCCTTGAGGCTGAGAGACGGCGATGCGGAGATCCATTATAACATAGCGAATCTCTACAAAGAGACGGGGCGGGCCGAGGCGGCCGCAGCTTCCTATCGGGAGGCCCTGCGGATCGATCCGCTTTTCCTGGATGCCTGTTATAACCTCGGAAACGTCCTGAGGGAATCGGGTCGATACGATGAGGCCATCGGGACCTACAGGAGGGCCCTTGGGATCGATCCCGATTATTTCGAGGCCTATAACAATATGGGTGTCGCCTTCAAGGAAAAGGGGGATACGGCTAACTCCATCGGCTGTTATCAGAAGGCCCTGGAGATCAATCCCACGATTCCCGAGGCACAGTGGAATCTATCGCTGGTTTATTTGCTGGCGGGAGAGTTTAGTGAAGGATGGAAGCGGTATGAATGGCGGTGGGAGAAGGCGGATTACCGTCTCTACCTGAGGCATTTTTCGCAGCCTCTCTGGGACGGCTCCGACATTGCGGGAAAAACGATCCTGCTCCATGCGGAGCAGGGGTACGGGGATGCCATACAGTTTGTTCGATATGTTCCGCTTGTGGCGAAGACGGGTGCCAAGGTCATCGTCGAAGTGCCTGGGGGTTTGGTAACCCTTTGCGAGACCGTGGACGGCGCTGCACGGGTCATTCGCCGCGGAGACGATCTTCCCGTTTTCGATTGCCACTGCCCGCTCCTGACACTGCCGATGGTTTTTCAAACACAGTTGTCGTCGATTCCCGATCGCATCCCTTATCTTGCCGCCGACAAGGTCGGGGAAGCAACGTGGCATGAAAGGCTCGTTGCAGACGGCGGCGGCTTCAGAGTCGGCCTGGTGTGGTCGGGTAATCCGGAACACAAGAATGACCGCAACCGATCCATTCCGATGGAGAAGCTGGTGCCGCTCCTCGATACGGATCGAGTCTTGTTTTACAGCTTGCAGAAAGGGAAGGCAGCGGAGGTGCTGAACGGTGGGACTTACGGCAGGAGGATAATCGACTATACGGAGGATCTGAACGATTTTGCCGATACGGCGGCGTTGCTTGCGAACCTCGATCTGGTCATTTCGGTCGACACGGCAGTGGCCCACCTGGCGGGGGCAATGGGGAGGTCCGTCTGGCTGATGCTTCCGCATGCACCGGATTGGCGATGGCTTCTGAAAAGGGACGACAGCCCGTGGTACCCGACGATGCGACTGTTTCGCCAACCGGCCCCCGGTGACTGGGAAAAGGTGATCGACGAGATGATAGCCGGCCTTCGGAGGTGTGTTGCTGAAGGAAACTGAAGGGCGGCAGCGAGGCTGCGGTTATTGCGACGGAGCTTCTCCTGGAACATTCCGTTGGAATTGCCCCATGAGGCGAAAGGTTCTATGTCCCGGTCCTCCCGCTTTTTCAGGCTTCCGTCAACTTTTCCAGGAATTGCAGGGCTTGTACGTTGTCGGGAAAGGAGGCAAGCTCATCCTTCAGCGCCGCTACGGCCTCTTCGCGAAGGCCGAGTTTGTCCAGGCATAACGCCCTGACCAGGTGGACCGATTGAACGGCCAAAGAGCCCGATCTGGACAGGGCGTCGTCGAAATAGTCGAGGGCTTCGCTGTAGCGTCCCCGGTTGAATTCCTCCAGACCCCTTTCCAATCTCCTTTTGACCAGGGTGTCCCTCATGCCCCTGTCGGGCGTCCTGCCCGGGAACAAACCCGTTGTGTTCAAAACGTGCGTGCAGGCAATATCCAGAGACATGAACCGTCCCTGGGCCAGGATGACGTTTCGTTGCGCTTCCTCGCCCTGCCTTGTTTTACGCCAGCCGCCCGCAACATGGCTGTAGTCGTGGCACTGGTGGACGACCCGGAACGCCTCCGTCGCGTCGATAACGGCCGTTTTGTTATGCCATGCAAACCAGACCATCCAGTTGTCCCAGCAGGGCCTGCCGATGGCAAACGGCGGTATGTCCTTGAAGAGACCCCTGCTGAACAGAAAAAGTTCGATGGCCGTCTTGTGGTCGAGAACGCCCCGTTCGTTCACTTCGGTCACGATATCCGCCTGCCAATTGGAGGCGGAAAAATCGATGGACTTCCGAACATCGATTTCCACCCGCTGGCTGCTTAGAAGAAATTCGGGAATGGCGTGACGCGCGAGTTCGCTCTGCAGCAGTTTCATGGCATGGGAGAAATCGGCGAGCAGCATGCAATCGGCGTTGATATAGCCAAGCCAGGGTGTATTCGTGCACGCCTCCGCCTTCTGGAAAATGGAGTGCATCAGCGGCGTTCCGAATTCGCTGGTCTCGATATCCGGGACGTGTTCGACGGCAAGCTCCCGGGCGATCTCGGCCGTTCCCCGGTCTTGCCCCATTAGGATGATATCGGGGCGGGGATTCAGTTTGGTCCAGCTTGCTATGGCGTTGCCCTGGATCCACGCCATGTCTCCCGTGAAGGCCTTCGGTACGGCAAAGAGAGTAAGAAGCGAGCTGTTCATGCCTTTTTTTCAGGGGTATGCTTCATAGTTTCAAGTCGCATGATCGATGTCCCGCCGGACTCCTGCTGAATTCACGCATTGCGCAAGAGAGGAGGCATATTCGCGGCGACCGTCGGCGATCAGCCGCTTAATCAATTCCTCGAAATAGGGAACCCAATCGATGCCTTTTTCATGTAATGTCGAGAGCGTCTTCTGTCCCTCCGGTCCCCTCTGTTTAAGCATATAGGCTGCCGCCAGCAGGGCCAGGGCGGGGACGTACTCCGGGACTTGTCGGAGCAAACGGTCCAGATAGGAGATGGCCACATCCAGATCGTCGCAGAAGAATTCGCAAATGGCGCAATTATACAGGACGCCTCCGGAATGGGGATTGATATCCCTTGCCCGGTTGGCCGCCTCCAGGGCCTCCCGATACCTTCCCAGCCGTATCAGGAGGGCGCTGATGTTCATATGGGCATCGGCGTTGTCTGGTTCAAGGCGGACAACCTGCCGCCACAGGTCAAGGGCTTCATCGTCGCGGCCCAGGCCGCTTCCCTGGATGGCAAGCTCGGCGATGAATTTCGGATTGTCCTTCATCTCGGCAAGTTTATTCCTGCCGAGAAGATAGTACGTTTCGCCCTTCACCAGGTCTTGACCCCTGTTGAGTTTGCCGTAATGATGGATGGGAATGCCGCTGTTCTTGACGGCGATGCCTGCCCTCTTGAGGCTGTTTTCAACGATCTCATGGATGGGATACTCGAACCGGATCGCCTTCCGGCGGGGAAACAATCTCACCTTCGTGCTGGGAAACCAGCCGCATCCGGCCTCTTCAGCGGCGTATGCACCCGTATTCGGGGACCAGCCGAGGGTGTTGAAATCGGCGATGTAGTTTCGCGTCACGAAATCGTAAGCCGTTTCCGGGGTGCTCGATGCCGTCAGTTCCCTGAATGCCTGCAGGTCTTTCTCGGCGACAACCTCGTCGGCATCCAAAGCAAGGATCCAGTCGCTTGTGGCTTTAGAGATGGAAAAATTCCTCGCCGCCGAGAAATCGTCCGCCCAGGGGAAGTCGTAAATGCGGGCCCCGAAGGCCGCCGCTATATCTTTGGTCCGGTCGGTGGAACCCGTGTCGACGATGACGATTTCCCGAACGAGCGGATAGACGCTCAACAGGCATTGACCGAGACGCTCGGCCTCGTTCTTGACAATCATACAAAGAGAAATCGATCTCTGCATTGCTGCGGATGCAGGGTGGGCGACGCTTCTGCAGCAGGCCCCGGCAAGTTCCCATCGCCTGACGTCGCCCGCCGCCGTCGGCATGTTGCGCAGGATATGGAGGGCGTCGAAGAAGAGCGATGCCTCCATCAGCATTTCCGCCAGCCCGTGATAGAGCGAAATTTCGGCCGGTGAAGTTTTAATACCGGTCAGAAGGGTCTGGACGGCCCGATCGAACTGACCTTGCTGCTGCATTTCTTTGGCATCTTCCAGGATGCTCCCGGCAGAACTTCTGGCTCTGCCTCGGAGACCGGCGACGGTCTCCCCCTTCACATTTTCTGCTGAACGATCCGGACCGTCTGCCTTCTTCGCCGGATAGTCTTCGAATACCTCCTGATCGGTTTCCGCAGGAAAGTATATGCCGATGTCCGGGGCGTCCATTGTGGAGAGCTTCTGTTTTTCAAGAAGCAATCGGGATTCGGGGAGGACTGCCGCTGCCTTTTCCAGGAACTTCGATCCTTCCTGGTTGTTGCCGTCGCCAAGGAGGCTCACCGCGAGGTTATGGATAAGCTTTGGCCTTTCGCCCAGGGCCGCCAAGGCTTTGCCGTAAAAACCGGCGGCGAGCCGGAATTCAGGCCGGGGCCTGGCGGCCAGGCAGTTATCCCCCAGCTTCCACCAGGCATAGCCTTGTCCGGTGCGGTCGTCCGGGACTTCCTCAAGTCCTGGAATTAATTTCGAAAGCGGGATCATGGCATAATATTTGTTGCGAAGCCGCGAAAATTCGTTGATTGTGGCATCCTTATTCGTCTTTTCAATGCCTGCGAGATTCTCGAAATACATCCCCAGCGGCTGGGGGATATGAACCGCCCCGAATCGCCAGGCCGTATGGTAGAAGAAATCGTAGTCGCCGGCGACGGTATAGCTTTCATCGAAATAACCGATTTCATCGTGAACAGACCGCCGCCACATGGGCTGGGGACTGAAATTGGACCCCGTGAGGCCGCCGAGGAGAGAGAAATCGGGATACGTGAACAAACGGCCCTTCCTGCTTCCGGTCATGGTATCGTTATCACGGATGAGGGCGGGCCATTGCAGGATGTCGTCGACCCGGTCCGTTACGAGGATGTTGGCATAGACGATGCCTGCTTCCGTGTGCTCGTCCAGGGCTTTCGCCTGGACTTCCATGGCGTGAGGGAAATGGCGGTCGTCTGTGTTGGCGTTTGTAATATACAGCCCCGCTGCCTCGCGTATTCCCCTGTTCCACGCGGCATAGAGGCGTTCGCGCTTCTCCGTGCGGATATAGCGGATATTCGCAAAACGTTTCTGATAGGCTGCAACGATCTTTCTTTCGTTCTGTTCCGAGCAGCTGTCGACCACGATGATTTCCAGCCGGTCGGCTATCGTCTGGGCTTCGAGGTCGTCCAGGCAGCCGGCCATGAACCGCTCGGCGTTGTACGTGGAAACGATTGCGGAGACAAGGAAGGGATTTGAGGACATCAGACTGGAGGGTTGTCGGTTATCCGATGAGAAAACTTGTGATAAGGGTCTTTTCGTTCGATTCGGGAAGAACGGAAAAATTTCTTTTTACGATGTCCCAATCGCCTTCCGCGTCGGCGGTTTTCGACTTTTCGATATAGAACCCTTCATATACGGCGGGAGCTTGAGGGGCCAAATGTGTGCCTTCGTAGCGGAAGTGCTGACGCAGTGTCTGCAGGCAGCGGCCGGCTTCCTCAAGATACGAAGACATATTTTGTTTCGTGATCTGAGCCGCATGGGACCGGAACATGCCCAGGGGCGCCTGGACCGCAAACAATGGCGTCACTGAGATAAAGAGGCACCATAGCGCGAAATCGCCGGCATACTTATATTCGCGAATGACCGATCCCGCGTTGACCCTGTCCCAAAGGCGACGCCGCCAGAAGGTCGATTCCTGCTGGATGAACCCTACTGAACGGGCATTGAACGATCCGACCGAAGTCATGTATACGCCGTCCAGGAAGGCTTCCCTTGAAAAGCCGGGCAGTTTGCCCATGAATACCGGATAGCCCGATCTGTCGGTAATCGCATAGGTCAAGGTTGACAGCCATTCGACCTCAGGGAACCGGGTGAAGATATCGACCACCATGGGAAGCGTCCAGGGGAAATAGAGATCGTCGCTGTTGAGCCATCCCACGATCTCTCCTTGGGAACGTTCTATCCCCTTGGCGATGGCGTCGTACATGCCCGAATCGGGTTCGGATGACCAGTAATCGATCCGGTCGGCATACGTTTTCAGGCAGTCGATCGATCCGTCTGACGAACCGCCGTCGATCACGATATATTCCGCGTGGACGGCATCACGGCGGGAAATCACACTCTCAATGGTTCGAGGGAGAAAAGGAAGACCGTTGAGGCAAGGTGTGACAATGGAAATCTGTGGTCGCGTCATGATCGAATGAGGAGCATAGGGGACGAAAGGGAGTCTGCCCTTTCAGTACAAAGGCCGGTTTGTTGTTAGACGGGAAACGCGAATTTGTTCCACAATAAATCAAAGGCGGAACAGACTGGATCGACACGCCGGTACGACTACGTGGGAGGAGAAAGGATTCTCTATTTGATCGCCTGGAGAACCTGCCACGCCTTTGAATTCCAGGGTTCTATCTCCAGGACCCGGTTATAGAACGTCTTCGCCTTATCGAGTTCTTCGACGGCAATACAGACATCGCCGATGGCAAGAAGCGTTTCGATATCCTCCGGATTTGCCTTAAGAATCTTGAGATATATCTCCATGGCTTCCGGCAGCTGCTGCTTTTCGATGTGGTAAAAGTTGGCCAGGTTCTTTTGAATCGTGATATTGTTCGGCTGGAATTCCGCCGCTTTCCGGTAATGATCGAGTGCCTTGTCCTTATCTCCCTGATTGAAATAAAGAACCCCGAGATCGTTATGGGCGAGGGCGAAGTCCGGATATCTTTCCAGGAGTTTTTCCAGGGCCATGATGGCCAGATCGTCCTTCTTTGCCTTGATGAGCGGCTGAATGCCTTGGTAGGCGAGTTCCGCTTCGTTAATCTCATTCACCGGTGTATCTTTACCGACCATTAAGGCCATAGGTCTTCTCCTTTCCGGATGAGTGTATCACACAAGCTAAGTATTATCACATGTCGGCGGGTTATTCAACCAAATTGGGAGGATTGATCTCCCGGATGATGCTCATGATGTCGTTATCATTCGGGTGCTCTTGCAGGTAAGCCGAGCAAACCGACCGGGCATCATTCGCACGGTTCAAAGATATCAACATGCGGGAATAATTGATGAAAGCCGGCTTATACGAGGGCGGTTCTCCAACGGCTGCTGCAAGGTGCCGCAACGCCTTCTCCTTTTCACCCTTCTGCCAGTAGATTACCCCCAGGTTGTTGTGGGCGGCCGCTGCGTCGCGACTCTCATCCACCGCCTGGCGGAATACGGCCATGGCCTTGTCGATATCCCCCGCCTGATAGAGATCCTCACCCATTTCGTTCAATGTCTTGGCTGTGTTTCCCTGTTCCCAGTGAACCATGATAAAGGGAGCGGCCGGCACGATAGAATCATCGCCTTCCTGCTGCCTCAAAGCCCTTTCTCCTGCGAGCCGTTTTTCCGCTTCGGCGAGATATTCATTAAGGAAGCGCAATGCATTCCTTTCAGAATAAGCGCGAACGCCGGCCAACAGCGCATCGACGGTATATAACTGAGCGTAGCGGAAAAAGCGCAGCCACAGATCAAAATCCGCCGCATACGTCATGTCACGATTCAGCGCGGCCCCGGCCCTGTCCCAGAGAGTGCGTCTCCAAAACGTACCGGCCTGCTGAATCAGGGGATTGTTTGTTCGCCGCTTCAATATAAGTTCGCGGGACCAGACGGGCAGGGGATGGGTCGCCCATAAATTCCCGCCTCTTCCATCGAAACCGTTGGGTCTCCCCGTGATCCAGCGAATATCGGGATATTGAGAAAAGATGCTGGAAACGGTCGTAAAGGCGTTCGGCTGGAATTTGTCGCAGGCATCGAGCCATGTCATGATTTCGCCGTCTGTGTGCCCGTAGCCTTCGGCAACGGCGGCATATGGTCCTCCATCATCCTTCCGGCTCTGCCAGAAGGAGATATGTTTTTCGTATTTCCTGATGATCCGGACCGTATCGTCCTCACTGCCCCCGTCCATGATGACGAATTGCAGATTCGGATATTTCTGGGAGAGGACCGAATCGATGCATTCCTCGATGAAGGGGCCGCTGTTGAGAGACGGCGTAACGATGGAAATCTTCGGCGGCGATGACGGAAGGACGACGTTGACCATCATGGCCGGAACGGCGAGGAAACCTCGCCAATCATCGTCTAGATCGATCTCTTTCTGGGGGAATACGGTTGTCTCGGGCAACTGAGCCACGAATGATTTCCTGGCCGCAAATGACGTCGTACTCTGGATAGGCGTCTGCCGATCGAATCCGAAATCGAAATCGCGCAGAATCACTTTCACCGCCTCGACGCTGTGGGAAAGGGCATGGATGTAAGGGCGAAACAAAAGAGGCAGCATCTCTTCATCCATGGCGTAGACGTGAAACTTGTCCAGCACCATCACGTCGGGATTGATCATGAGCAGGGCGTGATAGTGATAGAAAATGAGGGGCTTGCCGCCGACAAGGATTTCGCCCGCGCCGTCCCGACGGAAAACATACTGATCGTGATTCCACGGGGCGACGCCGGCGCCGATGTTCTCCAGGACCCGTACACCCTCAAATCTCTCCGTCCAGTCGTCCAGGTAGAGCTGATCGGCGTACTTACCGTCCTCCAGTCTCGCGTAACACCACTCGATGCAGCGGTCCCGCCACCATTTCAGGACAGTGAGCCCCTTCTCGTCGTTGCGGAAACAGAGGAGCCCGACGTTATACTTTCCGTAGATAATCCGGTGACGGTGCCGCGGAGAAAAACGATGTTCGTGGATCAGGACGGAGTGTCCTTCGAATTCATCAAAGATAGGATCGGGTGACGAAAAGAAATAAAGGTCGGCGTCGACGTAGGTGATCTCTTCGAGCGTGAATCGTTCCATGAGGCGGAGAATGACTGTCGGCGTGAGCGTGAAGTAATACTCGACGAGACTCCTGTTCTTCTTCGCTTCCAGAAGCGGTTCGTCGCGTTCTTCAAGAAGGTGTATCGGGACGGCGACGACGTTCGGCAGATGCATTCTTTCGAGAATCGTGCGCGAGATTTCATCGAGACAGACGGCGAGAATCTGAAAGGGACGCTTTTCGTGGCTATTCAAAGAATCGATCAAGGCTGCGGCCTTGAAGAGATAGTTTCTGTCGAAGTAGGTGCAGTAGGTCCGCATTAGGTCCGTCCGTTCCATTTTCTCAATGTATCGCTGATATGTTCCACCTCGGCGTCGGTCAATTCCGGATACATCGGCAGCGACAGGAGCCGTGTGTAGAATTGTTCGGTATGCTGAAGGCGGTCGCAGCCGCGGATGCGATCGCGGTAAGCCGGCTGCTGGTGGATGGCGCAGGGATAGTGGCAGGCCGTTCCGACACCGGCCTTCTGCAGGTGATCCTGCAGAGATTTCCTGCGTCCGCATTCGACCACGTAGAGATGCATGGCGTGGGTTGTGCCCGGAATGAGAAAAGGTCCGGTAATATCCGTGTCCTTGATCGCTTCATTGAAGATACCAGCGATCTCCCGCCGCCTGCCGTTGTCCTGAGAAAGAAACGGCAGTTTCACCCTGAGGATTGCCGCCTGGATTTCGTCGAGGCGGGAATTCATGCCGGGGACGGAACTCACGTACCGCTCCCGCCATCCGTATTCCCTCAATTCCCGGACATGGGCGGCGATTGCCGGCGAGTCGGTGACGACGGCGCCGCCGTCACCTAGGGCACCGAGGTTTTTCGTCGGATAGAAGCTGAAGGCCGCTGCATCTCCCCATGTTCCCGCTTTCCTTCCGTCTGTTTCCGCCCCGTGGGCTTGTGCGCAGTCTTCTATTATTTTGAGGTTGAATCGCCGGGCAACGGCGAGAATTTGATCCATGGCCGCCGGCTGGCCGTAAATATGGACGGGCAGTATCGCCCGGGTCTTGTCGGAGATAAGATAGGGCAGCGCTTCCGGATTCATGCATCGCGTTTTCGGCTCGATATCGGCGAAGACAGGTATCGCTCCGGCCAGGTCGATAGCGGCGACGGTAGCGACGGCGGAATGGGAAACCGTGACGACTTCATCCCCCGGTCCTATACCGCAGGCCTTAAGCGCCAGGATAAGGGCGTCCGTGCCGCTTGCGACGCCGATGCAGAAGTTCGCGCCCAGAAACGAGGCAAACTCCTCTTCAAACCGCGCGACTTCCTCCCCCAGGATATAACGTCCCCGAGTCAATACCCGGTCTATCGCCTTGCGGATGACCCCTTCCCGGACAGCGAACTGGGCCTGAGGATTGGCGACGGGGATAAATTCAGGCATCTTGCTCCGCATTCCAGTAGTGGGCGAAATGTTCCCGGTAGTAGGCGATGGTCTTTTGAAGTCCTTCCGCGAGGGGGACGGAGGGCTTCCAGCCAAGCCTGCTGCGAATCTTCCGGTAGTCGCCGTAGTAATCGCCGATGTCGATGACTTTCCTATCCTCCGGGAAAGGCGTCAAATCATATCTTCCGCCGCCGTTGATGGCTATCAACAGGTCTGCCGTATCTTTCAGCGAGATCGGATCGTCGGCGCCCAGGTTGAAGACTTCGCCGTTGGCGTCCTCGGAAGCCGCCGCCAGAAGGAGTGCCTGGACGACATCGTCGATGTAATTGAAATCTCGGACCTGCTTGCCGTCCCCGTAGACCAGGATGGTCTTTCCCTCGACAAGGCGGCGAATCCAGATGCCGAGGAAGGTCTGTCGGGCGTCCTTGACCCGCATTCTCGGACCGTAGGTGTTGGTGAGGCGCAGCACGGACGCGCGGATTCCGTACACGTTGTTGTAGACCAGATGATACCATTCCCCGGCCATCTTGTTGATGCCGTTGACATCTATCGGACGAAGGGGATGGCGTTCGTCCACCGGCAGGTGCTCCGGCTTTCCATACAGCTGTCTGGTGCTCGCAAAGACAATCTTTATTCCGGGATTATGTCTCCGGCATGCTTCAAGGATATACAGCTGGGCACGGGCGTTGATTTCGAGATCGGCGTAGGGATCGGTCATGGAATCGAGATGGCTTGTCTGTCCCGCCAGGTTAAAGAGATAGTCATGGTCCTGAACGAGATACTTCATGGAATGTTCGTCCCTGACGTCGGAGATATTGACCTTCACCTTGTCTTTGATCGGTTCGATATTCCAGAGGTTCCCCCCGTATTCCGGGATCAGGCTGTCCACAACCGTTACCAGGGCGCCGGCTTCGACCAGGCGGATGGCCAGGTTGGTGCCGATAAAGCCTAATCCTCCGGTGATGAGAATACGCTTCGTTTTGAAGGTCATGACCTTTCCCCCGCAAAATATTGATTGGCCTTTTCATTGGTCGATAGACGCCGGGGAAGCGGGTATTTCGCTCCCGGTGCCGCAGAAAACGCTCCCTTTGTCAGGGTGACATACACGGAGCGGATTTCCTGGGGTTCGTCAACTCCGGGCGCTGTATTGCGGATGCCTTTGTCCGCCGGGATGGTCATCCGCCAGTCGCATTCCAGGACGGTGAAACCGGCAAATTCGCTCAGGTAACGAAGGCAGTCCGGTGAATAGCGCCAGTAATCCAGGGGCGAAGGGTGATAGGGAAACGAGAAGACCGTTTCGATAATAAGCAGACTGTTTCGCTTCATGATCTGATGGAGAGCGGAGAAGACGCGAAAGGGGTTCTGCACGTGTTCGAGGACGTTCAGGCAAGAGGCCGTTCCGAATGTATTGGCGTAATGGTACGGGAGATCCTCGATGAGCGGATCGCCCTTGTCGGGGTTCAGAATCGTGTAACTATTGTCGATGTGGTCGAAGGGTCTCTGGTTCAGGAATACGTACCGGGCGTTCTGGTCGCCCGTCATGATGGTCAGGTCGTAATCGGCAATGCATGGCCGTTCCATCCCGCCCAGATCGACGAAAGGTTTTCTCAGACCGTATTTTTCAATCTGTTCGGTTACAAGCAGGATGTCATTCCAGAACATAATGCTCCTTATGGGATCCGTTGAAAGAGATAAGTCACCTGATAACTGTCTTGGGCCGGATCGGCGTTGTACATTCTCTGATCAAGAAGCTTCATGCCCTGCGCTTGAAACTCCTTGATAAAGGCAGCCTCCTGGAAGGCGATCTCGACGGTTTCCACGCCGTAGGCATACTTTTTCATATAGCGGGTCGGCGACCGCCGGCATACGGGTGTCCGGTAGGCAACCACGTACTTGTCGGCGACACGCACCGTCTCGAAGATATGCTCGCGATAGTTTGGCGTATGAAGCAGGATGCAGGACGAGATGACGATCGGGAATTGCCGGTCGGCAAAGAATAGATTTGCACCGTCTGCCGCGAAGAAACGGACCCGGGGATAATAGTCCTTCGCCATGGCGATCATGGCCTCCGAATAGTCAACGCCCGTGTATTGTAGCGGCAGGTTGAGCAGATACGAGAGTATTTCGTATCCGTATCCGCTGGCGCAGCCGATTTCCAGTATGGCGCTTCGAGGCGCCGCGTAGGGTTTCAGGATATCCGCCAGGGATTGGAATGAGGCGGCCGCATTCCCCTTGTACATGGCCGCCAGTTCCTCCTGCACCAGAGCCCGCTGTCTCTCGGGAATCTTTTCGTCCCGCCAGGCCGATGTCATTCGGGTCGTAACCGCCTCGGGAGAAATGGGACTATGGCCGTAGGATATCCGGGAGTGGTCGACAGCCGGGTAGCGGTCTCGCTCTTCCCCGTAGCGGAGGTGCCTTTGCAGGATATCCGCCGTTTGCTCCATTTTGGTCTCATAGGCGTGGTCGCGAAGTGTCCTGGCCTGGCCGGCGCGGGCAATGGCTTCGCCTTCTTCGGGATGGGCCAGGTAATAACGGATAAGGGCTACACATTCCTCGGGGGAACGGTAAGCCACGACTTCCTTGCCGATTTCTAAGAGGTCGTTGAGATTGTCCTTATAATCGGTGATCAGCAGAGCGCCGCAACCCGTGGCCTCGAAAAGGCGCATGTTGTTGGCGAAGCTTTCGGCAATCTCCCCGTGCCTGTTGACGGTGATTTTCGATTGCCTGAAGATGTCGAACATATCGCCGCCCCAGGCCTCTCCACGATAGGCCGCCCGTACAGGGGAATCGGCGGCATGATCCTCAATGCCGTAACCCCAGAGGGAAATGGGCAGATTGCTGCTGCAAAGGATTTGAAGGAGTTCCGCTCCCTTGAGCCAGGTGTGGGAACCGACCAAACTGCCTACGAAAGTGACGGGATGCATGCGCTCCGCACTCACCGGACGCCGCAGGACATGTTCCGGAAAGGCCAGGGGCTGGTAGTAGGTCGTCAAGCCCTTCTTCCGCAAAGGTGCAACGAAATGAGGGAACGAGGTGAAGATGACATCGAACTCCGAAAGAAGGGCCTGTTCGGGAATCTTCGATCCGATCTGGCCGGCGATCATTTTTACATGGGGACGGATAGCTCCGAGAAACGCTGCGTTGGCCAAGGTCAGGTCCTGAAGGTAGACGACATCGGGTTGTACGCGCCTCACCTGTTCAATGGCGATATCCAGAAAATTCTGGAAGGCGAAACCGTTTTCCCGAGCCCAGGCCTGTTGCAGAGGCAGGCAGTTGACGATGAGATCGTCGGCCTTCCAGCCGGCCTGCCCGATGCCGCGGGAATAGAAGTCGCTGTCGCCGAAACAGGCATTCTCCAGTGAGTTCTTCTGCACATCATACGACGAATCGGATAGGCCGGGGTTCCGCCGATAGTGGCTGTCGATGAAATCCGGGTAGTAGGTGTTGATGAAGAGGATCGTATTGCCCCTGCGCGATTCGCTTCTTCGGTTGGCCTGGATCATTCCGGTGAGGATGTGCAGAAAGCCCGGCTTAAGGACCGATTCCGTATCCGGTACGGAACCGCCGGATTTCAGCATTCCCTCGTACGGTTGAATATCGGCGTTGCCGGGATAATGTTCAAACTCAACATGCAGGTATTCCCGTCCTCTGGCGTCATCGCCGCTGATATACGAGATCAGTGATTTGAGGAGTGAGAGCGATTCCGGGGCTGCCTGGCCGTTCAGATGAATGTCGATATATTCCAGAAGATCGCTGGCCTGCCGATAGAGATTTCTCTCCATGGCCCCTTTGGCCTGGGTCAGCTTGAGGGCGATGTAATCCCGGATCTCCGGTTCGGGGAGGTTGTCCGCGGGAGTGCGGGGCACAACCTGACCATCTTCAGTCAGCGACAATTCGGCATCATTGATGGTCAGGATGTTGCCGCCTGCCAGATCGCGGTTGATTTGTGCCTCTTTCCCAAACCATATCTGACGGAATCCGCCGGAGGAATGATTGTAATCGTGGTCCTGGTGGATGGCGGTGATGGCGGCCGTGGCATCGATGATCCTTGCGCCATAGCGTCGAGCGCCCCAGATGAGCCAGTTGTCCCACGCCGTCCGCCCGACAGCGAGAGGAGGGATGTAACTGTAGAGTCCGTTGCTGAAAACGAAATAGTCGATCCCGGTACTGGCGTGGAGCAATCCCTCCGAACGAACAAGGTCCATGAGCAACGACTGCAGTCCGGGTTCCGTGAAATCGAGGGTGTCCCATATGCCGATGTCGTATCGCCTCCCCACGACGAGATACGTTCCTATGTTCCGGGGAATTTTGGCCAGGCCGGATACGAAGTCCTGGAACAGGATGATGTCGGTATTCACGTAGGCGATGAGTTCAGAGACGGCTTCTTCCTGGGCTTTCTCGAATATCTCGCTTACGAGCGGCGTTCCGTATTCGTTCGCTTTCACCTGGGCGATGTGCCTGAGGCCGAACCGGCCGGCGATTTCTCCGGTTCCTTTTTCGTCGCCGAAGAGAATGATGTGCGGCCTGGGTTCCAGCTCCAGCCAGCTCTTGATGGCGTTGATCTGGATGGTCGCGATATGGCCCTCAAAGGCCTTGGGTATCGTGAAGATCGTGAGCGTCCCTGTCTCGCCTTTTCCGGCCGCCGGACGTTTCTTGCGACGAAGGTCAGCAAGGAGGTTGCTCGCTCCGGGATGGGGCTCGGACAGGTTCAATTCATGCTTGAGGAACGTTTCCGCCTCGTCCCACTGATTGGCCTTGACCAGACAGACGGCGATAGCGTAGTACGCGCCGCTGATGGCGGGATTGAGATTGACGGCCCGGATAAAGTGGTTGATCGATTCCTGCAAAGCGCCGGCATTGAAGAAATGAATGCCCAGACGGCACATTTCCTCCGCGTCGCGGTTCGCAGGTGAATCGGGATCGCCGTGAACGGAAAAGAATCCAACGGGATTATAGACGATCTTGCCTGTTATCATGATGTTATCTTATGCAAATCGGGATGAACTCAGGTTGGATGAATACGCACCCGGGGCGCAGATATGATCCGTCATCGCCGTCCTTCAGAAGAAGACGGAAACTTTTCATTATCTACGGTGAAGGCCACGGATTTGACACCGGGGGAGATAATCAAATCGATCTTACGGTCGTTCACCCACTGTAAAAGCGGAACGACCTCCATGAAACCGAGGAAATATCCGCCTTTCCAGTAAGACGCATAGTAACCGTCGAAGCATTGCAGGGGATCGATTTCATGGATGACGACATCGGAGAAGAACTGTCCCGCATTTTCTTCCGTCAAGGTGTCGGGGCTGTACCAGAGATCGTCCACCATGACCATGCTTCCGGGGGGAAGGGTCGGGATGCCGCTTTGCAGGACATGTTCCATGATGGGAACGTCGGGCAGATCATGCGCGTCGATATAAAGGAGCACCCTGTCTTCGCGATTCCAGAGATCGGCGAGATTCAGGGCGAGAATATCTCTTTCGATGAGAATGACCCGCTCAATATCTATGGGAATGATCTTCGCGGAATCGTGAAGCGCCCTGAAGGAGAGATCGACCGCCAGTATCTTTGCATTCCGATCCGCGGCCAGCAGCCACGTCCGCAAGGACAATCCCGAGAGTGTGCCAAGCTCGACGATTTTGGTCGGTTTTACCTGCTTCGCCGTGTGATAGAGATTCCGGAGGGAAGCCGGCGTCTGATCGCGATAGTAAAGCCTGTTTTCGGCGCGGGCGATACGATCTATCCAGCGGGAAAACGGATATTCTTCCTGACCGTTCGTTGGTCGTGAGACCTCCTCCATCCTAGTTCTTTCTTTGGGAAGATGCCGGGCGATCGTCGAGGCGATGTTGATCACATCCTGGTTATGGGGCTGAATAACCAGTTCTGCCTGAACGGCCTCCTGTGCCTCAGTGTAGCGCGTAAGCGACATCAGGGCAATGGCCCTGAAATATTGCAGGTACGGGAACGGCGCGACCAGAGAGATATCGAAGAACGACAAGGCGTCCTGCGGCTTTCCCTCCCTGAGAAGCTCTACGCCATGCTTGCCCAGCACCTGGAGCATCGTGCCCAATTGCGCCGGTTGGGGTTCGAACTCAAGGGCTTTTAATACTTGTTCCCTTGCTTCCTCCCAAACCCGGATGCCGGTGAAGGCGTTTGCAATCCACAGATGCAGCCCGGCAAAGGCTTCGGATTTTAAAACACGAATATGATCGGGTGTCGCGGGGTCGTCCAGCAGAAGATTCAGCATCCTGTATCTACCGGGTGTCTGCGAATAGTACAGAGATGTCTGACTCGTTCCCCCTCCATGATGTTCCGCAAACTTGGATATTAAGCCGGGGACGTATCGGATAGGGTACTTCAGCCCGAGCCTAGTCCAGATTTCGAACTCGCCGCAGTCGTAACTCCACTCGTGGTCGTGAAGACCGACGGCCTCCATGCACGCTTTCCTGAAGAAACTGGAGCAGAAAGGCGGCACGACCCGGTGGCAGATATAGTCTTCTAGCGTGAAAGGTTGTGCGGTATTGGCCGAGATGATATTTCCCTCGATGTCGCTTGTGTAGTAATCACCATAGATGGCGCCGGTATCGGGATGCGCTTTCAGGTTATCGACCGCCCAGGAAACGGCGTGAGGAAGATATTCCTC
This sequence comes from Syntrophales bacterium, assembly GCA_963668175.1. Taxonomy (GTDB): domain Bacteria; phylum Desulfobacterota; class Syntrophia; order Syntrophales; family PHBD01. The sequence goes on along the minus strand of OY764159.1, from coordinate 3,914,918 downwards.
GTCGGCGAGGCAAAAACCGATGATATCGCCTGCGGACCTCCTCATGGCTTTGAGAGAGCCGTCGAATGAACAGGTATCGGGTTCGGAAACGAGTTTGATCCTGTCGCCATATCCGTGCAGTATTTCCAGGGTGCCGTCCGTGGATACGCCGTCCTGAACGATAATCTCAATATGCGGATAATCCTGGGCCAGGATACTGTCGAGGCAGCGACGGATAGTCCTCGCGCCGTTTTTACAGGTGCAGATAATCGATACGAGCGGTTTTTGTTCCATCGTCTTTTGTTTGCAGCCTTAACGATTCACTGCTGACGCCTGGCCGTCAGCAACAGATGCCAGCCCCAGTGCGACTCCATCCATCTGAACAGCGGGGCAGGGATGTAACGGAAATACCAGATCTTCTTATATCTGTAGTTCGTGTATTCGGATATCTGGTATGGGAAGATGTGGTCGATGCGGCAATCGGTAACGGCGAAGCCGTGCAAAAGCTTGCGGGCCGACTGCCTTGTATAGGTGAAGGTTACGGGACAGCCGGTCTGGGCTTCCGAATTTTGGGCTATCAATTCGTCAAGTTTCCAGAAGGCGCCTTTGCCGTAGCTTAAGAGTATCCAGAGAACCTTCCATGACAAGCGGTTGTATACCATGATTTTAAAGATGCTGTCGGGTCCCATGTAATTGCCGATCTCACGTATAACGGCCTCAGGGTGGGGCGTATGATGGATGACGCCGAATGAATACACGAGGTCGTAGACATCGACCGGAACCACAGAAGTCAGTCTTTCCGCATCGGCACAGTAAAAAGTGATATTGTTTAATCCGAAGATGGCGGCCCTCTTTTGCGCGATGGCCAATGATTCCTTGGACAGGTCGACTGCGGTCACCAAGGCTCCGGCCCGGGCGAAATTGACGGTGTCCGTGCCTATCCCGCAGCCGATTTCCAGAACTTTCTTGCCTTTCCAGCGGGCGAAGTCGGCGAAATCGACGATATGGGGCTCAACAAAGTACTTCCGCTTCTCGACTTCGTTGAAATATTCGGCCGTTCCAACTTGCTGCCGTGAATGACGGATATTGCACGGCCTGCTGTCCCAATAGCTTCTGACATCTTCGATGCTGTGCATTTCCTGACCCATACTCAAATCTCCCTTGCTTCGGGATACCCGAAGGGAATGATGCGCATTCCCACTGTCCGGCACGTGTCGAGGGAGCGCCAGCAGTCGATGAGCACGGCATCGGGTGCGGCCAGATCGCGGACCCGATCAAAATCCATGGAAACATATTCGGGCCAGGGGGTCATGAGGAGGATGAGCCGCGCGTTTTTGACGCAGTCGTAGGGATCGCTGCAGCAATCGATTCGACTGTCAAGGATGTCGCGGGCGGACGGCAGCGCCTGGGGATCGTGGACCGCTACCTCATAGCCTCCACCGAGCAACGCATTAACCAGAATGACCGGTTGGGACTGCTCGACGACAGGTGTACCCGGTTTATAAGCCAGGCCCAGGACAGCGATTCTGGAAGCAGGCGGGGCGGCCTTTTTCACCATGACCAGCAAGCGGTGAACGACATCGTCGTTGATCTCCATGACCGCCGGACCAATCCTGTACGGCCGGCCGATGTTGTTAGCGAAGTTTTGGAAGGCCAGGTTGTCCCGGGGAAAACACGGACCTCCGAAACCGAGTCCGGCCTTGAGATATTTGCCCCCGATCCGGCTGTCGGAGCCGATGGCGGCGGTGATGACATCGATATCGGAACCATCCATTTTCTCGCAGATCGATGCCAGTTCATTGGCAAAGCTGATTTTTAAGGTCAGGAAACAGTTCAGGCTGAGTTTTGTAATTTCGGCATTAGTGAGGGACATCGTCCGAATGGCCGGGCGGTTGTCGCAGGTCGTCGTATAAAGCTCATGAAGCATCGCGGCCGACTTGTCGTCCGAGGCGCCTATCAGGACCATGTCGGGATTGAGAAAATCCCTGATCACCGAACCCAGGGCAATGAATTCCGGGTTGTAGGCCAGGCCGAAATCGACACCGCACCGTTTTCCCGTCCATTCCTCCAGCAAGGGTATGAAATGCTTAGAGCAAGTACCCGGCATGACCGTCGATACAACGGTGACGACGTGAAAACCCTTTTTTTGTTTAAGCGCCGGCGACAGCGTCTGCAAAACCGCCTCAACGTACTCATTGGAGAAACGGCCGTCCGCCAGGCTTGGGGTGGGAACGATGATCAGCGTGATCTCCGATTGGTCCACAGCCGTTTCTATCTTATCGGCGATGGCAAGATGCGGCCATGCTTTCGCTAATAAATAGTCAAGCCCGGTTTCCGCTATGGGATTCCGTCGTTCTTTGAGGGCGGCGAGGATCTCCGGGTTGGTGTCATAGGCGGCTATGCGGTGGCCCTTGGCGGCGAAGCAGGCCGCCGTACAGAATCCCAGCTTTCCAAGTCCGATAACGGATATATTCATTGGCAATCCCGCGAAGCTCGGTTTTAGATGAATTTGTAAGTCATACTGTCGTTGAGGATGACCTGTTCGTAAATCTGGTTGTGCGGCTGGTAAGTGCAGCGGGGGCAGTCCTTACAGATGTCTATGGCGTCATGGATCTCCCAGTGGCGCTTGCCGCCCCAGGCCCTTCCGATAAGCTGTACATCGTCTTCGTCCGTCAGGAGTTCAAGCCGGCTATCGCCCCTCCTGTCGCAACAAAGGCCCATGACAAATGTATCTTCCCGCTTTCCGGTTTTTTTCGGTGGCATGAAGACCGCCGTCATAAAAATGGCGTAGCAGGCGTTGAATTCGTTCGAGCGGGCGAACTGGTCGTTGAATTTATGGGTAATCCCAAAAACGCCGAATGACGGCCCGTCCAGTTCCATCGCCTTGGCGATCTGTTCCTGAAACAATCCTATCTCATCCTTCGTAAAGGTGATCTCGTTCCCCGCAGCGATCTGGTCCCAGGGGGTGCCGGCCGGCCGGAAATGGATGTTCTTGCAGCCGATTTCTTTGGCAAGACGCGTGGCTTCGTAGATTTCCCCGATGTTCTCCTTGTAGAGGAGGTATTTGTAACTCACACCGTAGGCAGGATGGGCCCAGCCCAGTTTATTTTTGTGCCTCCGGGCGTAATCGGCTACGGTCGCAATATTGTGGAGAACTTTCTTAAACGTATCCTGCTTGGGGGAAAGATTCTTGAGTATGTCGAACGTCCTGCTTGTGCCGGCGTCGACGGATACGCCCACCCAGGTACAGCGCGACAATGTATCTACGTAATGCTCCATGATGCTGCCGTTGGTAACGACGCCTACTTCAATGCCGTTGTCGATCACGCGGTCTATAAAGGGCGCTGTGGCTGCATTGAGGAAGGGTTCTCCCCCACCGGCCACGCAAATGGCTTTGACGCCGGGCTCGTACATTCCGTTTCCCTCCCCCCAGCGGGGAAGGAAGTCGGCGATAGTCATCAGGGCCCTTTCCGAAAGACTGTTGTTGCGTTCCCTCCGGATATAGGCGGCATTGCACCAGACGCATCCGAAATTGCATTTGTTGGTAGGATCGACGGTCACGAGAATGGGCGGAGGGATCGGCCGTCCGCGTTTGATATGTTTCCAACGGTCCACATGGGCGAGCAGTTTATTGCTGTTGAAAGGGTTCCATCGTTTCTGATTGCTCCATTCCTGCAGCGGTTTTGCCTTGTCGGCGGATGCGAGTTGCATTTTACGGGTGTTCTTCATTCTGCCCATCCTTGGTTGTCCAGATAAAGCCTTGTTCAAAGATTCTTCGAGCGTAAAAACGCCGCAATGACGTCAAGGACGTAGTCCATATCGGAAAGACCAAGCGCCTGGTGGCAGCCGATATGGATCGCCTTGCGTCCGATGTATTCCGCCTGCGGAAAGTCGCCCGGGCGGTAGCCCAGAAAAGAAAATCCCTTGCATTGGGTAGGGATGGAGCTGAAGAGCGTCCGGGTTTCTATGCCGTTTTGTTCAAGGTACGCAGTGAACTCCTCGCGGGAGAAAGGGGCTTCCTCGCCGACGATCATCGGTATCGCATGGGGGCCGATCGTCTCATGCGGTTCTTCCCGGATGGTCCCCAGGAAGGGTGCAAAGCGATCGAATTTCGTCAGGACATGCATCAGATTCTCATGCCGTTTGGTTAAAATCTCCTGGTAACGTTCCATGGCTCCAAGCCCTATGGCCGCTTCCAGCTCATTCATCTTGCAGGAATATCCGATGCGTTCGAATTGAAAGCGGATGTCTTCGCCGCCGTCGCCGGAAAATCTCTTCGGACAGTAGGCGGAAGCGATATTGAGTGTGCATTGCTTGCAGTCGCAGGCGCGTCCGTGCGAGCGCAGTGAACGAAGGACGGCGGCATAGTCTTCCCGGTCGGTCGTTACGACGCCGCCTTCGCCGGTCGTGATGATGTGGGCGACATACGTACTGAAAGCACCCATATCGGCGAGGCATCCGGCCTGTTTGCCGCGGTATCGGGCTCCGTGGGCCTCGGCCGCGTCCTCCACGACGACCAGGTTGTGACGCCGGGCGATGGCACTGATCGCGTCCATGTCCGCAGGCTTACCCATCAGGTGCACGGGCATGATGGCCCTGGTTCTGGGCGTAATGGCCTCTTCGATGCGCTGCGGGTCGATGTTGAGCGTTTCTCGTTCAATATCCACGAACACGGGTCTGAATCCGGCATGGATGACCGCCCCGCCGGTCGAAACGAACGAGAGGGCGGGAACGATGACTTCATCGCCCCGTGTCGCACCGAAATCGTGCAGGACTGCGAGTGCCAGAATATCCGCATCCGTACCGCTGCTCAGCGCCACGGCTTCGCGGACGCCTGTAAGCTCGGCGAATTTGTCCTCAAACCGCCGGACGAGGCTGCCACTGGAGATGCGTTCTGCATCGAGCGCTTCGCTAATGAGCCGCCTGGCCGTTTCCGTGATGGTAATCGTGCCGAAGGGAATCCTGAAAGTCATGGGTTGCCTTAGATCTGTGTTTTGTACCACTGGACGAGGTCGCGGATGCCGGCAACCAGGTCGATTGACGGTGCGAATCCCAGCAGTTCTCCTGCTTTGGAGCAATCGACCGCTCTGACCGGTATCGTGGTCGGCTTGGTTTCGTCGAAGACGATATCCGTTTCCGGCCGTCCGGCGGCCTCCATGACGATCCGGGCCACGTCGGCAACCGTGGTTGTTTTTCCGTATCCGATATTGATCGGTCCTACGGACGTGTCGCGGCGGAGAAGCAACAGACAGCCGCGCACCAGGTCGGAAACATGGAGGAAATCGCGCTCTTCCTTGCCGCTTCCCCAGACCGTCAGCGGGTTTTCGCCGGACAAAGCGCGATGGACAAGTGCCGGGACGATGTGGCCGGAACGGTCGTGGCGGCCGTACACAGCCGTAGGTCTGCAAACCATGACTTCAAGAGGGGAAACGGAACCGACATATTCGCCGAAAAGTTCGAAATAGCGCCGCATCCAGCCGTATCCGAAGTACACCGGTGCCGGCGGACCCGTCCACATGTCCTCTTCGCGAACGGGGTAATCGTAAGGAGGGTATCCGGTCGTACCGCTTGAGAAGATAAGAATTTTTTCGCAGCGTTCCGACGCGGCCTCCAGCATCCTCACGGTCATGACGAGGTTATCCGCCAGGGACGCAACCAGATTGGACCGGATGTTACCGGCGTTCCCTACACCGCCCGCGGCATGAATGACGACATCCATGCCGCTGCATGCAGCGATACAATCCTCCTGCTCCGTGAGATCGGCGTAGACAGTTTCAATGCGGTCCCTGTCGAACGGAGAGAGTTGTTCGTGGACCGTGATCCTGATTTTGGCCCCGGAATTCAGCAGCGCCTCTACAAAACCGCGTCCGATGAATCCCGTACCGCCGGTTACCAGGACGTGCTTACCCTGAAGAAAGGAAAGGTCTAGGCCGTTCTGAATTCGGTCTTGCTTTTCCATCGTCATGGGGCGCCGGGGTTGCTCCGCCGGTAGTCGGCCACGGCCTGGGTTACGCTCAGGGTCTGCCTTCCTTTGCTTACGGTGATCAGATGCTTCTGATGCCTGATAGCTTCAAATTTATGGACATATTCTTCCAGGGTCGGAATATCCACGGCATAGGGCTTGAAGAAAAAAGGCGGGTCGACGTTGAGAATTCGCTGGTACCAGTTGATGTCCCGCCAGAGGGAACCGAGTTTTTTCTTGTCTATGAGAAACAGGTCGTCCTTCAGACACTGATTGAAAAGCTTGGTTCCGGGAAACGGTGTCGCCACGGACATTTTGAATGAATCGATATCCAGGGCTTCTATCAGGTCGTAGGTTTCGTCCAGCGTTTCTTTTGTTTCCTCCGGCATGCCCATAAGGAAAAAGGCGGCCAGGTGGACTTCGGGATGTCTCCGGAAAGAATTGACGACGCGGAAGATCGTTTCCTTTGAAAGCTGTTTATGCATGACGGTGTTTCTTATGTAATCAGAACCGCTCTCAATGGCAAGGAAGCAATAGGCAAAACCGGCCTCGGCCAGGGCATCGATAACGTCGTCGTCAAGGGTCGCCGTCATGATGCCGTTCGGCATATCGAAGGAGATATCGAGCTTGTTGTCGATGATGTACCGGCAGATTTTCTTGATCCTCTTCTTATCGAGGGTAAAATTGTCGTCCATAATGTTGAAGTATCGGACGTTGTGGACGGAATAGAGATATTCGATTTCCTTGAAGACTTCCTCGGCGCTTCGCGACCGGAAACGGGTTCCCATGACCAGGTTCATCCCGCAGAAACTGCATTTGAAGGGGCAGCTCCTGCTCGTCAGAATCGGTGCAGACGTTCCGATGGACAGTTTCTTGGGGTTGTACCATCCGCTGGAATCGAGCATGTAGTCCTCGAAGTTGAACAGGTCGTATGCTGCCGGCGCCAGTGCGTCGAGGTCCTCGATGAAATCTTTTTTTTCGTTGATGATGATTTCATTCTTGCTGTTTCTGAAGGCAAGCCCGCCGATCCGATTCCAGTGATCCCCGTCGAGCGAGAGCATTTGCTTCAGAGTGATTTCCCCTTCGCCGATGACGACGGCATCGACGCTGGGACAGTTGGACAGGATTTCATGCGGGAAAATTGTCGGATGCATGCCCCCGAGGATGACGGTCGAGGATGGGTTGGCCCTCTTGACGGCGTCGGCGATTTGCATCATCATATCGAACTGGGCCGAAAAAAGGCAGGTTATGCCGACGAAATCGGGTCTGAGCCTGACTATTTCCTCCTCCACTGCGCCCGTATAGGAAAATGTCCCTTCCTTCTTCGAACGGAAGAATTTACTTTTTGCAACATTCAGGTCCAGGATCGTAACATCTGCCACTTCCCTCGCAGAGCCGGCCAGATACAGGAGAGCGAGGGGCAGCAAATAGTAGCCGGGGGAGCGTATCTGGTCGGAATTGGGCGGGTTAATCAGTAAAAGAGATTTCATGGACTTTCTCCCTTTGATTCGATTTCTTTTGGCCTTCCCGGGTGATGTCCCTGCCTGTGTCCGTCATCGGCAAAAGAAACTGTGATTACGGTAAATGTCCGCAAATGCGGCAAGGACGGAGGGGGGCAGTGGGCCCATATCGCTTGCCATTGTGTTTTCGGCGACATGCTCTTCCGTCAGCATGCCGGGTATCGTCGTGGAAACGTCCTCGAAGGACAGAACGTAACGAAGCGCGACGTGCACGTTGTTCTGTCCCTCCCGATCAGTCAATGCCGTTTGAAAAAGTTTGTTGGCCTCGGCCCATAGACTGATCTGCTCGGGCTTCCAGCGGCTGCGATGATCCCCTTCGTCATAGTTGTCCCCGGCGCTATACTTTCCTGTCAGGAAGCCGAAGCACAAAGGGGTCCTGACGATGATGCCCGCGCCTTGCTCCCGGCAGGCGGGATACAGGCCTATCTCTAACGCCCGTTGGTCCACCAGGTTGAAATTGACCTGGATGGATTGGAATCCCAGGCGGTTTACAGCGACCAGGCTGTCCGCCGGGGATCGTGTGGAGATGCCGATGACGCGGATCTTGTTTTCGTAGCGCAAAGTTTCCATGGCATCCATGATGGAACCGTCCCGCTCCAGAAGATCGATCGGCGGGTCGTGGAGCTGGAAGACGTCGACATAATCGGTCTGCAGGCGTCTCAGGCTTCCTTCCAGCGATTTACGCAGATACTTGGGCGAGAAATCCTGAGCCCCGCCGAAATTGACGTAACCCGCTTTGGTGGAAATCACGATACGGTCCCGCACTTTATGGAGCGTTTCGCCGATCAGTTCCTCGCTGTGTCCGTAGCCATACAGGGCCGCCGTGTCGTAAAACGTCACGCCTGCAGCGAAGGCCGCCTCCAATGCCCGCTTCGAGATGCGGTCGTCGGTAAGGCCGTAGGCGGTAGCATCCTGCACGATCCCTCCGATGCCCCAGGAACCGAAACCTATCTCCGAGACTTGGATACCCGTTCTGCCCAGCGGGCGACAGCGCATGCGTCTATTGCTCCCCTCGGGAAAAATGATAGAGGTAGGCCCCCCGCTTGTTGCCGTACCAGACGACTTCGCGCGACCATTCCTCCCATCCCTGCCATCGCTCGGAGGAACGGTTCACCACGTAGGAAGCCGGTCCCGGTATAAGACGGCCTCCGCCCGTGCGGCGGATTGTGTCGCAGGTGCCTAGGAGATCGTACTGGGATCGGAATGTGATATCGTCTCTGTGAAAGGGCTGTTTGAGCAACATACCGTTAAGGCGGATGGCATCAGGAAGCCAGGGCGGGCATGGGTGTCCTTCGCTCACGGCCAGTTCCGCCATCCGCTGGCGGGCCTCTCTGTAGAAGGCCTCCAGTTTACCTTCGGTGCTCAGACGGATATAGGCATATTCGTCGTGAGGCCAGTATATGCCCAAGCGGTCGGGGGCATGGAAGAACTCGGGCGCGCCCTCCTGTATGGCCGCCGCCTCGTCCCGGAAGAACCGGGCCAGTTCCTCCAGCAGGGGAAATTTTCCTGCGGGCAGATCCATGAACGCTTCAATCTGTCTGGCGCAATCGATACCCGTCTCGGCCTTCAGGAGCATCATCGGAATCTGGAGGATTTTATCGAAGTAGAGAAGGGATGTCATCCAGGCGAAGACCCTGGCCCGCCGCCAATCCTCCTTCGGCATGGCGTTGCTTCCCACCACCAGTTCCTGCGTCTCGGAAATGCCGTCGCCGTAGTCGGCAGGGGCTCCGTGAATGTTGATGATCTTCGATACCGCCGAGATGAGGCCATGCATCTGCCGGTACGCCGGGTCGGCCATGGGGGCATTGGGCAGAATGGAAAGATTGATGAACTGGATCCTGTTGTGCTGGCCGTTGCCGATGATCTTTTCGACCCCCGAGGTGAAGGAAGTGTAGGTTTCCCCGGGCAGCCCGATGATGATGTCCGTGAACGTCTCGATCCGGTCCCGGTTGTACCGCTGTTGCAGGTCCTGAAAGACGTCCGGGGAGATGTTGCGGCGGCCGATCAGGGCCAGTGTTTCCGGATGCATCGACTGCATGGCCAGGTTGACCCCCTTGCTGAGTCCCGCTTCGGCCAGGGCTTTCTGAATTTCGAACGAACGGTCCGAGTCTTTGGTGTTCTGCACCGACAGGGCCTGGGGAAATCCGGACGTCTTCTTCGCGTCGGCCACGGCTTTGACAATGTCGAGGTCCCGCGGCAGGATGCCGAAATTGGCGTCGCAACAGAAGATAAACTCGATCCGGTGCTCGGCGAACCAGCCGATTTCCTTCTTGAGCCGCTCCAGACCGAAACAATACAACTTCGATCGCGTCGCGGCCCCCCAATCGCAGTAAGAGCAGGAGAAGGGACAGCCGCGATTGGTCTCCCAAAGGGCCAGCCACTGGTGCCCTCGATCTTCCCTCAGCAACGGCTCGAATGTGCCCGCGAGGTACGGCGACGGCACGGAATCCAGTTCGGCGATGCGGGACTCGTCCGGCCGGCTGACGAATCGCTCCCCTTCGAGATAACTGATGGAAGGGATGTCGTCCCATTGGCGTTCCGGCCAGGCATCCAATATCCTGAGAAACGGGATCTCTCCTTCGCCGTGACAGACAAGATCGACCCACGGATGGGCCCTGAGCAACGGTTCCGCGTTGCCGGGGATGTGCGGGCCGCCCAGCATGATCAACGCCTGGGGATGAATTTCCTTATGGCGCCTGGCGATTTCCAGCGACGCCCTGAAGTTCCAGGACGAAACGCTGATGGCGACGATGTCGGCCCCGGCCAGGTGCCGGATCGCGTCATCCACGGGTATTCGTCGATAAATCGGCAAGAGGAATGAGAAGGCGCCGGCTTTCCCCGAATGAAGCTGAAAGTGGGCCTGCAGAAGACTTACGGCATACGGCAGATAACAGGCGCCGGCAAAACTGTTGTTGATCTGGACAAGTCCTACGCGCCATGGAGAACCGGACGCCGGCACACTACGCATCTTGATTCTGCTCCCGGCGGAACGATATGAACGACATACCTTGCGGCGAAGCGAATGTGTCGGCCAGATAGGAAAATGTGCTGATCGTGACCACGTCACCCGAACTCAGAATAGGATCATTGTTCTTGCTCACCAGGCCGCCGTCAAGGACCAGGATGACTTCCCCCGAAGGGCGCGTCCGCAATGCCGCAAGATCATTGCGGCGTTCGATGACCATGGTAACGCCTGCAATTTGATAGACGAGCGGCCGGTCAAGTTCTGGTGCCGTAAACATGATGCATTCATCTGTCATGGGTACGACCGAATCGAGGCCCTCGTAGGGTTCTTCCTTGCGTCCATAGGCGTCGTCCAGCCGCACGAGATTGGTCTTGTCCGGCGGGCTTTCCACCTCGATGACGGACACGCCTTCCGGAGACAGGGCCTTCGTCGAGTGAAACAAACCCTCCCGGATCATCAGTTTGCTGATCGCCTTGAGGCGGGTGGCGTCATTCAAAAACGATACTTCTGCTTCTCCCGACAGGAGGATATAGCCCGTCTTCTTGGCGGGATGACAATGAAGAGAGGTCTTCCGCCCTGCCGCGATGTGCAGGAACCAGATGCCGATCCGGTCGCTCTGGTACATGAGATATTCGTAACCCCAAGGCTTGCTGACGATGCCCTTATCGTATTCCGGCATAATATTCTAAGCCGTCCTGAGGAGTGTCCGCACGGCCGTCACGATCCGCTCTGCCGTGGGGGTTTCGTTTTTCAGGGGCGGACACAGGCATTTCGTTTTGTCCTCAAGTCCCAGGGCCGCAACGGGAATTCCCGTCGCCTGTGTCAGTTCGTAGGCGATAGACCGGGAAGCGCCGGCGATTTCATGTCCCGCGTCGATCACGATGCCGCGGCGGGACGAGCGCAGGGGCTCGATCAGTCTCCGGTCAGCAGTAAAGGGTTTCAGCCACAGGATGTGCAGGACGTTGCATTTGATTCCCACGGATAAAAGCTGCGCTGCCGCTTCCTCCGCTGCGAATCGGGTCGCCGAGATGGGGTAAAGGGTCACGACGGCATCGTCGTGGACAATGTCGGCGAGTTCGCGGGTATTGGCAAAACTCGCTCGATGTTCGCTCACGATCATGGGATCGTCATGGGCCATAAAGTCGTCCCAGATAGTTCGATATTCGCCGGGCGTCATGGGCGAACAGATCCGGAAACCCGGAAAATGCATGAAGACGCTGTGCAAGACGCCCGAATGAACGGGCCCGATCCCGTCGGTTGCAATCGCCCGGACGAAAATGGGGGTGCTTCTCCCGTGGAGTTCCTTCGATTTGGCGGCGTAAAAGATAAGCGGGCTGCCGTTCAGTATGAGAAAATCCTGGAACCTGATGACAAATATGGGCCGCCTGCCGACCATGGCTGCACCGACGGCGATGCCGGCGCCAGCGACGTCGGTCATGGGCAGTTCGACGATGTTCCGGCAATCGGGGACCGTGTTGTTGATCCAGCCGACGGCCGTAATCGCTTGGCCGAGCAGAAGGCCGTTGTTCTCTTCGAGATGCCGCCTGCTGATTTCCCGGATCGTATCCGCTACGGTCAGGCCCATAGCTTCTCCATGGCGGTTTGCTCTTCCTTGCGAATGCATTCTGCCGGGGCCGAAAGCCCCAAGTCCGCCAGTTTTTGCGTAACGAGGGAAAGGCGGTCCCATTCGGGAGGGCCGTCGATTCCGACACCGACATGCCAGTTCATGCGGCAGGTATAGATGTTCATCAGGGCCGGAAGGGACGTGCTCAACTCTCGGGCGACGGACCGGACCGTCCAGGGATCGTCGGCGATATCGACGGCAGGCATGCCGAGGCCCCTGGCGACATCGGTAATCTTCCATGATCGCCGTACGCTGATCGGCGTCAGGATCGACAGGTCGTTGTCGTCGCAGATAAAAAGAACCGGCAGGCGATGGGTGACGGCGAAACCGAGAGAAGGGTAGACGTAGTCCTCTTCCGCTGCACCGTCGCCGACAATGCAAAGCGTATTTCTGCCGCTGCCGAGGGCCGCTCCGACCGCCTGCGGGACGTTTTCACCGATCAGACCGTGATGACCGAACATGACAAGGTTTTCATCGTGGCACTGAATGCAGTTCGAGCCGGCCCGGCCGCTGCTTGTCCCGCCGGGTCGCCCCAGCAGTTCGTCGCGGAGCCTCTCCGGCCGTCCGCCGAACGCAAGATAGTAGGCATGGCAGCGGTGCTGTGTGAACAGCATGGAGCCGGCAACGGCGGAAGCGAGGCCTGCGGCGACCGCCTCCTGTCCTCGCGAGAGGTATACCTGATAGGTTATGCGGCCGTCCCGGACGGCCTTGATGACTGCCTCGTCGAAGAACCGGCACCGGCAGATGTTTCTGTACATCTCCAGCGATATTTCCGGACTCATGTTCTTTGCGGCGTCTTCGCGCAGGCCGAAGTCGAGAGATCTCATGGACAGTTATTTACTCTGTTCGAAATAGGCGATCACGGCCTTCATGAAATCGCCATTATTGTTGTAGTGAGGCGAGGTGATCAGATTGCCGTCGACGACCACCGGCGCTTTGTGTCGGTAATCCGCCCCGGAATTGCGAAGATCGGCCTCTATGCTCCAGTAGCCGGTCATCTTGCGGCCCCTGGTGATCCCCGCCGAAATCAATACCCACGGGCCGTGGCAGATGGCAGCGACCAGCTTTTTTTGCTTATCCATATCTCTGATAAAGGCAAGAACTTCCGGCAGGATGCGCAGCCGATCAGGCGCCTCGAAGCCGCCGGGAAGAAGAACGAGATCGTAATTCTCACTTTTAATATCATCCGTGCCGATCGTCGGCCGGGCCGGCACGCCGAACTTGCCTGTCACGGCCGCCTTGTCTTTGGTAGCCACGTCCACCGTGAAGCCTGCCTCCAGGAGGCGATAGTAGGGATAGACGAATTCCTCATCCTGAAAACCCTGGGCGGTTATGATAACGGCACGCTTCTGCATGTTACGCGCTCCTTCGAAAAAAGATTCAAGAGGTGTGATTCGGCCGTCGTTCTTACGGGAGGCCGGTATCGTTCGTTGCGATTTGCGTCGGAAAACGCCGCACGCAAAGCCACAACGTTGCCTTTACGGCAGGCCTTGGCTTGACCGCCATTCGTTCAATCGCTTCACGTATTCATCAAATATCTTCTTCGGATGCGTGGCGTAGGCGAGATCCTGCAACTCCTTTCGCATCTTGGCGGGCATGTCGTCGCTTTCCAGAATTTCAAAATCTTCCTTGGAATTAACCGCTTTTCTTCCGTAGTATTCCCAGTTGTTGGATAGAACTCTCATGCCGTACATGTGCTTCAAGGCTTGTTCCCGCAAGGCTGTCCCGGGATAGGGAACGGCGATCGGGAAAGTGATCGAGTAGAGGTCCAATTCCTTGCCCAATGCTATGGCCTTGTAGATATCTTCCTTTGTGTCGCCGGGGAGGCCGATGATGAAAGATCCGACCGGAACAATTCCGGCGCGTTTGGCCGCATTCACCGCCTGGAGCATCTGAGCGACGGCCGTTCTCTTCTGAATGCGTATAAGCGTATCGTCGTTGGCGCTTTCAAAGCCGAAGAAGACGTAAAAGCAGCCGGCCTCCTTCATCTTCTGCATCAACGCCGGGGTTGCGTTATCGACACGCATGCTGCATCCCCATTTAATCTTCCGGTTGATGCCCTGCCTCTTGAATTCGGAGAAGAGATAGTCCGTCCGCTTCTTATCGAGAATGAAATTTTCGTCGTTGAAGACGATGGCTTCGCACCCGAAATCCTCGATATTCCTCTTGATCTCGGAAATCACCGAGTTAACGCTTCGATAGCGGATTCTATCCCCGTTGGAGCGACAGCAAAAGGAGCACTTATAGGGGCAGCCTCTGGTTGTAATCATGGGTAGTTCCCGGTTTGTCCGATGAGGCAAATTCCCGGGGTACCTGGTTAGATCGAAATCCTCCCAGGCGGGAAAAGGCAGGTTATCCAAATCGTCGATGTACAAAGGTGAAAAATCCGCTGTGTCCCTGGTTACGACACCGTGCAGTTTGACCAACTCGCGGGGCTTCTGAAGGCAGTTGAAAATGTGGGGCAACTGCGTTTCCGCCTCTCCGGCAAAGACAAAATCGATGCCGGGAAACTCCTCGAGGGTCGCTTTCGGCATGGCGATGGCGTGGCAGCCACCGACACACGTCATGACCGAGGGAGCCGCCTGCTTTATTTGGGCAGCGATCTGTCCTGCCGCGCAAATCTGTTTGGTAAAGGCACTGAACCCGACCAATGACGGCTTGAGATCGGCGACGAAACGCAATAGCTCATCTACGCTGACGCTATCCACAACCATATCTACGAATTTTACTTTCAAACCTTCTTTTTTTGCGGCAGCCATAAGATAGCCGATATTGGACGGCGGTGTTTCCTGATTCGGGACGTCCTTCTCGATCCGCATCGTTCTTTTCTGCAATATTTCAGCTTCAAAGTCGGTACTGGGATTGATCAACAGCATATCCAGACCGGTCAAATCTTGTTTTATGGGATTGATGTCATGCATCATAAAATTCTCCGCCTTCAGATTCGCGTCGTATAATAGACAATCGAGCTGCCTTCGTGCTCGAACTTGAAGGGGACATGGAGATATCCGCCCAATGCCGCGCGCACGGCCGTCTGCTTTTCGGGGGGAACATAGAAGACCATGAAACCCGAGGCGCCCGCGCCGAGAAGTTTGCCGCCAAGGGCTCCGTGTTTAAGGGCACTATCGTAGATCCTGTTGACGACGTCGTTGGAGGTGTTTTCGTTGACCGATTGCTTCAAGAGCCAGTTTTCGTGCATCAGATACCCAAAGTCATCCAGGCTGCCCTGGCCGTTCAAGATGGCGAGGCCCTGATCGACCATGCGGCTCATCTGCTTCATCTCATCCTGTTTTTTATCAAGATTGGCGATCACGGCGCCGGCCACTTCGGAGGAAAGGCGGCTGGTACCCGTGTAGATGAGCATCATACTCGATTCTAAAGCCGCGAGACGTTCGGAATCCATGATGACGGGCTCGACACGGATCTCGCCGTTTGGGAAAAAGGAGATATGGTTAAAACCGCCGTAGGCCGCCGCCACCTGGTCTTGAGATCCGACATTCTCCTTCAGGATGTTCTGCTCCAGATCGATCGCCTTCAACGCCAGATCGTGTCTGCCGATCATCTTGCCCTGGTGGGCCATGACGGCCTTGATCAATCCGACGGAAAAGGACGAACTGGAACCCATGCCTGCCCTGGCCGGAAGATCGCCCTGGTGATGGATCTCCAGTCCCGATTCGCCGTTTACGCCAAGATATTTCAGCCCTTCCCGCACGGCCGGGTGGAGTATCTCGGATAACGTGGATACGGCTTCGATGTGTGACCATACGATCAGGTAGCGGTGGGCGAAAAAAGGCGGCAACACGCGGCACGTGATATAGCAGTATTTATCGATGGTCGTGGAAAGGACTGTCCCGCCGTGCTTCGAGTACCACTGCGGATAGTCGGTTCCGCCGCCGAAAAAGGAGATCCGGTAGGGTGTCTTGCTTATGACCATGGGGTTTTTCTCCTCGAAAAGGGATGATATCCGTTCATTCCACTTGACGCACGATCAATGGCGATTCCGCCCAACGCCCGGATCGGCAAAGAATGTTTCCGCTTCCCGATAGGAATCGGGGGTCCCGATGTCGATAAACCGGCCCCGGCTTTGAAAGCCGGTGATACCTTCCTCGATTAGGGTTGGAAAGATATCTCGTTCCAGGGAAACCGGCCGGTCCGACGGAATACGCGCGATTGATTCTCTGGTAAGCAGATAGACGCCCGCATTGATGAATCCGGGGGACCTTTTTTGCGTCTTTTCACGAAAACGGGTGATTCGATTCCGGCCGTCCATTTCGACGCTGCCGAAACGGGCGACATCGTCAAGAAACGTCAATACCATAGCGTTCGGCATATGCTGTTCGCGACGCCAGACGAAGAATGTCTCCAGATCGAGCTGACAGTAAGAATCGCCGTTCATGACGAGGACAGGGTCCGAGTTAAGCAATGGCAACGCCAGACGGAGGGCTCCGCCCGTCCCCAGAGGGACGGTCTCGTGGGAATAGGCAAGCGCCATCCCGTCATAATCTCTGCCGAAGGATTCGCGGACCATGTCACCCATGTAACCCGTGCACAAAACGACACACCGGACGTCGGCGGCTTTCAACTGGTCGAGGAGATACACCAGGAATGGCCTTCCGTTAACCGCCGCCAGCACCTTGGGGCGATCATTCACGGTACCGCTGAGTCGTGTCCCTTTCCCTCCCGCCAGAATGATGGATGTGGTCCCGGCGAGGCTGTTGTTATCTGATGCGTTCGCTATCGTCTCGCTCGCTGTTTTTTGCAAGATAGATATTCAGATTATGCGGGGACGTTCGTCAAGATACCACCGGTAGGTCATCCTGATCCCTTCTTCCAGGCTTGTCGATGCTTTCCAGCCCAGCTCGCTCATCCGCCCCGTGTCGAGAATCTTTTCGGCCATACCGTCCGGCTTGCCGGTGTTGAAACGGATATCGCCCGCAAAGCCGACAATACCGGCTATCATCTCACCCAACGCCTTGATCGTGATGCCGCGCCCCGTGCCTATATTGATGAAATCGCCGATGTCATCCGCATCGTGGTGCCGCATGATATGCAACAGAGCCCGTGCCAGGTCTTCAACGTAAAGGAATTCGCGGACGGGGCTGCCCGATCCCCATATTTCAACAGAGGAGCTTGCCGCAACCTTGGCTTCGTGGAACTTCCGCAGCAGGGAGGGCAAAACGTGCGCCGTTTCCAGGTTGAAATTGTCATGCGGGCCATAGAGATTCGCCGGCATGGCTGATACAAAATTGGTGCCGTACTGTCTGTTATAGGAACGGCAGAGGATGATGGCGGCGATCTTGGCGACGGCGTAAGGCTCGTTGGTTGGCTCCAGCTTGCCGGTCAGCAAATCGTCTTCCTTGAGGGGCTGGGCGGCGTCTTTGGGATAGATGCAGGACGATCCCAGGTTGAGGAGTTTCTTGACGCCGCTTTTATGGCTTGCATGGATGATGTTCGCGCCGATCATGATATTTTCGTAAATGAACTGGGCCGGATAGGTGCTGTTGGCCAGGATCCCGCCCACCTTGGCCGCGCATAGGAAAACGTATTCGGGCCTTTCGGCGGTAAAGAAATCGTCCACCGCCTGCTGACTGGTCAGATCGAGTTCTTCATGGGCTCGAAGGCACAGATGGTTATATCCCTCCCGGATCAACTCCCTTGTTACGGCCGAGCCGACCAGGCCCCTGTGTCCGGCTACGAAGATTTTTGCATCTTTATTCATGGATATCGAAGCCGCCGGAGAGTCTACCTGGTCAGGAAACCCTTTCCTTTGGAGACACGGTCTCTCCAGTAGTCGAGGAGATCCTGCATGGTCTTTTCAAAAGGGATTTCCGGTTTCCAGCCGGTGTGCGTCTGAAATTTGGCGGTATCCGGCACCTGCAGGTCGGCATCGAGGGGTCGCAGCCTCGCGTCTTCCGTCTCCACCTTGATTTTGTCCTTACAGGCGGATATGGAAACGAGATGGTCGAGCATGTCGCCTACTGTGCAGGAGAACGTCCCTCCGATATTAAAATAAGACCCCGGAACGGGGTCGACGGTCAGCAGCATGTAGTAAGCCCTAACAGCATCCCGCACGTCGGACCAGGTGCGCAGGGAATTGAGATTGCCTGTTTTGACGACAGGTGGAATCAATCCTTTTTCAATCATGGCAATCTGTTTGGCAAAGGTGGATTCGGCGAAGACGTCGCCCCGACGCGGCCCCGTATGGGTGAACATGCGCGTGACCAGGACCTTCTGACCGTATGCTTCAGCGTGGAATCTGCCCAGGAGGTCGGTGCCCGCTTTGGAGATGGCATAGGGGGACGCAGGATGAAAAGCGCATTCTTCCGCAATCGGCAGGTTTTCGCGGGGGACCCGGCCGAAGACTTCCGAGGACGAACAGACGTGGATGAGCGGATCGATGCCGGGACATCTTCTCAATGATTCAAGAAGACGCTCCGTCCCCAGGATATTCGTATCGAGGGTTTGCAGGGGTGACGTGAAGCTGGTTTTGGGGTAACTCTGAGCGGCCAGGTGAAAGACATAGTCGGGACGCGATTCCTCGACGGCGTTTTCCAGGGAGACATAATCGCACAAATCACCGAAGATGAAGAATATCCGCTCCTTGCGGTTGGCCCGGTCGGTGAGGTGCTCGACGTTGTCCAACGGACTTCGCCAGCGGCACATGCCGTAGATAGTCCAGTCCGTATTTTCCAGAAGGAAATCGGCAAGATGAGAACCGACCATGCCTGTGATGCCCGTAATAAGTGCGTTCATATCGGGAAACCTGAAGTGTCCATTATATCCTTGTTCGCATCATCTATCCTCGTAACCGGATGGATATCCGGTTCCGGGCACAGCTCCGCCCCGTCGTTTACCCATCATGGCCCCTGGAGATGACGACCTTCCATGCAGTCTTGTGTACTCTTCTGAAAAATCAAAATATTGCATGAAACGATCGTGAATAATGCACGAGACATGCCATTATTCATCGTATCTTCGAAAACAGAAGACGTCGTTTCTTTTATCGAATATCCCTCGGCCTGTCGCGTGACCTTACCCTTTCTATCGGCAGGATATCCTAAAATAATGAATAAAAAATTCGGTTAAAGGCACCGCTCGTCTCCGCCAGTCCTTGGGTGGCGGCGTGAACGCGCCGTCTGAGTCGAATCATGCACCATTATAACGATCATTACGTGGGAGTATCGCATTTTTATTAGATAAAGTCTATAGTCGGCGCTTAAATAAAGTCATAACGCCGCCAGAATATGCATATGGGTTCCGAGAACCATGTGTTCCAAAAAGCGTCATAATTTTGGCGATGGCCGAAGCAGCGTGATACGGAAGTTGACCATTACAGGGCAGGGCGGGTCAGATCCTGGCGGGCCACCGTCATGCCGTGAATGACCGTGTCGGGGTGCTGTGACTTGACGGGGTAAAATCGTCCGCGATTGCGGAAGGATTTACCAGAGGCATCAGGAATGAGCTTGCTTCGTGACGGCCGCAGGTCTGGAATCCTCGAGGATTTTTTTTAAGAAGCTCCCGGTCAGGGATATTTCCGAATCGGCAACCTCCTCGGGTGTTCCGGATGTGACGATTTCTCCGCCCCCCGGTCCCCCTTCCGGACCCAAATCAATAATGAAATCGGCGGATTTTATGATATCGAGGTTGTGTTCGATGACCACCATGGTATTCCCCATGTCGACCAGCCTCATGAGGACTTCCAAGAGCTTCTGGATATCGGCGAAATGGAGTCCGATGGTGGGTTCGTCAAGGATGTAGAGCGTGTTGCTGTTGGTACGCTTGCCCAGTTCGCGGGACAGCTTGATGCGCTGGGCCTCTCCTCCGGACAGGGTAGTGGCGGATTGTCCCAGCCTGATATACCCGAGTCCCACGTCCGTGAGGAGCTTCAGTTTGGAACGGATGGCCGGGATGTTTTCAAAAAAGGAGAGGGCCTGGTCTACCGTCATATCGAGCACCTCGGCGATATTCTTGTCCTTGTAGCGGATGTCGAGGGTGTCGTGGTTGAACCGTTTCCCCCGGCAGACGTCGCAGGTCACATAGACATCGGGAAGGAAATGCATCTCGATCTTGATCAGGCCGTTTCCCTGGCATGCTTCGCAACGTCCGCCTTTGACGTTGAAACTGAATCGTCCGGGCTTGTATCCCCGGAGCCGGGACTCGGGGAGCCCCGTAAAAAGGTCGCGGATATGGGAAAAGGCCCCCGTGTAGGTGACGGGATTTGACCGGGGCGTGCGGCCGATCGGTTGCTGGTTGATCATGATGATCCGTTCGATATCGCCCGTGTCGGCGATCCTTTTGATCTTCCCGAATCCTCCTTTTAAATGATAGATTTTCTTGGAGAGGGCTTTGAAAAGGGTTTCGATAATCATCGTACTCTTGCCCGACCCGGAGACGCCGGTCACCGCGGTGAAAACACCGACGGGGATGCGGATATCGATATGCTTGAGATTGTGTTCATGGGCGCCTTCGATGACGATGTGGCGTTTCGGCAGGGGACGCCTCTTTTCTGGGACCGGGATGGATCTCTTGCCGGACAGATAAAGGCCCGTCAGGGAGCGCTCGCTCCGGTAAATTTCTTCCGGCGTTCCCTGGAAGACGACTTCGCCGCCGTCCTGGCCCGCGCCGGGGCCTATATCGATGACCTGGTCGGAGGCCAGAATCATGTCCGCATCGTGCTCGACGACGAGTACGGTATTCCCCATGTCCTTCAGGCGCTTCAGGGTTTTAATCAGGCGTTCGTTGTCCCGCTGGTGCAGGCCGACAGTAGGCTCGTCCAGGACGTAGAGGACGCCGACCAGGCCCGATCCTATCTGGGTAGCCAGCCTGATCCTCTGGCCTTCGCCTCCGGACAGGGTGCCTGATGAGCGTTCCAGACTCAGGTAATCCATGCCGACATCCAGGAGGAATCTGAGCCGTTCCCTGATTTCTTTGAGAATCCTTTCGGAGATGACCGCTTCCTGGTGGGTCAGGGGCAGAGATTGAAAGAAATTGCAACATTCGCGGATGGAGAGGCAGCAGACCTCATAGATATTCTTGCCGGCAACGGTCACGGAAAGGCTTTCTTTCTTCAGCCTTGCCCCCAGGCAAGTGGGACATTCCCGCTGGTTGATATAGCGGGAGAGATCCATCCGGACGGCATTGGATGTCGTTTCCCGGTAACGCCGGTCCAATTGGTTCAGGATGCCTTCGAACGGGCGCGAATAGAAATATCGCCGTCCGCTGCGATCCATGTAAAATTTGATTTTCTCCGTTCCGGAGCCGTAAAGGAGGACATTCTGGACGTCTTCCGGCAACTGGTTGAAAGGGGTATTGATGTCGAAACGATAATGTTGGGCGATGGCATCGAGAATCTGATGAAAATAAACGGAATGACGGCCGGCCCAGGGGAGAATGGCTCCTTCCCTGATGGAGACGGACCTGTCTGGCACAACCAGTTCCTCATCGAAGTACATCTTGGTGCCCAGTCCCCCGCATTCGGGACAGGCCCCGTAAGGACTGTTGAAGGAGAACATCCGCGGCGCCAGTTCGGAAATGCCAATACCGCAATCCGGACAGGCGTATTTTTCGCTGAAAAGCGTTTCTTCTCCATCGGCGGTTATGATCCGGACCAGGCCGTCGGATAGTCCGGAAGCCAGTTCGAGTGAATCCCGGAGGCGCTTGCGGATACCGTCTTTCATCATGATGCGGTCCACGACGACATCGATATCGTGCCGTTTGTTTTTATCCAGTGTGATCTCGTCGGTGAGTTCCCGGGTTTCTCCGTCGATGCGGACCCTCAGATAACCTTCTTTCAGCAATTTTTTGAATTCTTTCTGAAACTCACCCTTTTTGCCGCGCACGACCGGCGCCAGGAGCGTGATCTTCGTCCTTTCCGGATAGGCGAGCACGGCCTCCAGCATCATGTCTATAGTCTGCGATTTTATTTCCCTGCCGCACTGGTAGCAATGGGGTGTCCCGATACGGGCGAATAGAAGGCGCAGATAGTCATAGATTTCGGTAATCGTTCCCACGGTGGATCGCGGATTCTGGCTGGCCGTTCTCTGTTCGATGGCGATGGCCGGCGAGAGCCCTTCTATCGATTCCACGTCGGGCTTGTCCATCTGACCGATGAACTGCCGTGCGTAGGACGAAAGCGATTCCACGTACCGCCTCTGTCCTTCCGCATAGATCGTGTCGAAAGCAAGAGAGGACTTACCTGAACCGCTCACACCGGTGATAACGACAAGTTGATCTCGGGGGATGTCGATACTGACGTGTTTCAGATTATGCTGCGCCGCGCCTTTGACTCTTATGGCATTCATATAGGATTAGGTTATAAGTCCTATGGGCATTCCGTATGAGACCGACATGTTCGACGGATATATCGGGTATCGGTCCATTGCACCGTTAAGACTTGATCTCGATTAAGGATTTCTTTTTCAGGCCGTCGACCCATTCATCGAATTTCTTTTCCATCTTTTCTTCTTCGATTTTTAACTTGATTTCGTTGCGGACCGATTCGATGGATTTCAACCCTTCGCCGCGCTTGTCCGTGACCTGGATAATATGGTAGCCGATGGACGATTCGATGACGGGGCTGATCTCTTTCACTTGCAGGCGGAAGGCTATCTGGTCGACCTCGGAAACCATGGTTCCCTTCTCCAAAAAGCCCATGTCGCCCATGGCCACTACTTGCTGATTTTGGGCATATCTGGCGGCTACGGCATCGAAAGGCTCGCCGGCCATAAGGCTCCGATGTATCTTTTCCGCCTCTGTCCAAAGCATTTCTTTGCGGCGTCCGTCGGCACCTTTCGGGAACGGAAGCAGTATTTGTTTGATCCTTACCGCGTCTTTTCCTTCGTATTCGTCCCGGTGCTTGCCGTAATATTCCCCTATTTCCTGGTCGGAGACACTGACCTTGTAGTTGACTTCAAATTTGAGGATCCTCGATTTTAACATCTGTTCCTTTGTCTTTTCCTTGTACTGATCGAGCGTCATGCCCGACTTGGCCAGTCTCGCCTGGAATTCCTCCATGGAAAGATTCTGGCCGGCCAGCATGCCGCGGATCGCCGTCATGACGTCGTCGTCTTTCATGGTTGTACCGTACTTCTTGGCTTCCTGGTCGATTAGACGATCGACGATCAAGCGGTTAAGGACGGATTGACGTGCATCGGCGATAACCTTATCCTTATTGGACCCTTTATAAAATTCATGGATTCTCTTCAATACGGGTTCCATGGCCATATCTAAATCGTAAAGCGTAATGGCATCCCCGTTTACAACGGCGATAACCCTCTCGGTGACGACGGCCCCGGATGCTTCTAAACCCGAAACAAGCCATGCCATCATGGCGAAGAGCAGAAAAATTTTCTTCAATTGAACCTCCCCGTGTGCTTGATGAACCAATTTCCCCGGCTTATCGCGGCCTATCATCCGAGGGGGCCGCTATTTCTGCCGGTCCGATTTGGATTTGATATCCAGCTTTTTCACGACGTCCGCATGGATTCGGATCGTGGCCTTGGAACGCAGGGCCTGAAGCCATTGGACATAAGCCTGTTCTTCCTTCTGTTTTTTTAGGTCGGCCAGGATCTGCTCTTTGACATCAGCGAAAGACTTCTGGCCGCCCTGTTCCTTTTTGATTACTTTAAAAATATGATATCCATAAACGCTCTTGACAATCCGGCTTATCTTTCCCACGGGCAGGACAAAGACGACGGAATCGATTTCCTCCGGCAGGATTCCGCGGGAAAAAAAACCGAGGTCGCCGCCCCTCTCTGCTTCCGGGGCAATCGATTCTTCTTTCGCAATCGTTTCGAAAGAAGCCCCCGAATTCAATTTCTGCAAAATCGCCTCTGCTTTGGCCTGATCCCTCACGACGATTTGGGCGACATGAACCCTTGGAGCCGATTTGAAATTACCCATGTGGGTCTTGTAAAAGGCCGCTGCTTCAGTGTCTGCGACCGTAATTTTCGAGTTGACCTCGACCTGGACCAGTTTTTCCATCAGGATGCGGTTTCTGAGTTCCCCTTTCCAGAGATCGAAGCTTGCCTTGTCCTGCGAAAAGTTCTGTTGAAAACGCTCTTCACTATAATCTTTCTTGATCTCCTGGACAACCTTTTCCAACTCGGCATCGCTCACGCTCAGGGAAAGCTCACGCGCCCTTTGCAGCATCAGCCTTTCCATAATCATGATGTTCAGGACTTCGTCCTTGAGCTTCTCCTCATCGGGAACCGTGACGGGAGCCTTTGGGCCGGAGGGATTCAATTGTTTGAAAATCCGGTCCCGATATTCAGTAAGGGTGATTTTATCGGCGTTGATCGAGGCCACATAAACAGCATCCTGTTTCTGGCAGCCCGATACGATAACGAGGGCGATCAGCGCACATGTTATCCATATCAGCCCGTTACGCATGGCGGTCTTCCTTCAGGTCATGAAGAATGTACATAATCTTTCCGGCGAGGTCTTGCGCGGAAGGGCTTGTGAGAGGTATGCTCAATTTGAAATCGGGGGTAAACCGCATACCCTTCAACTCCCGCTTGGATAGTTTTACGAGCCGCAACGGGTCCAGCGGGCTGTTCCGGTCGAACATGATCGAAAGAACACTTCCATCGTAAAGCATGCGCTTTCCTTTGATCTTCTTCAAGCAGTTTTTGATCCGGATCACCTGGAAAAGATTGGTGAGTTCATCGGGGATATAGCCGTAATTGTCGACCAGTCCTTCCCTGATTTCATCCAATTCTTCGTCCGCCGCCGCGATGGACAATTTCTTATAGGTTAGCAGTCTCGTATGTTTGTCGGTCATGTAATCTTCGGGGATGAAGGCCGGGATTCCCAGTTGGATCTCGGGTTTCGTCTCCTCTTCCGGTATGGCCTCCCCTTTCAGTTCCCTGATGGTCTTCTCCATCAACTCCGTGTACAGCTCGTATCCCACGGCGGAAACATGCCCCGATTGGGATATCCCGAGGAGATTTCCCGCTCCCCGAATCTCCAGGTCGTTGGAGGCGATACGGAAACCGGAGCCGGGTTCGGATAAATCCATGATGACCTGAAGACGTTTTTGGGCGTCTCTCGAAAGCATGGCCCCTTTTGGAACCAGCAGATATGCATACGCCTCTTCCCTGGAGCGGCCCACTCTGCCTCTTATCTGGTACAACTGTGAAAGTCCGAACCGGTCGGCCCGGTTGATGACGATGGTATTGGCCGCAGGGATGTCGACGCCTGAGGCGACAATGGTCGTGCAAACCAAAACATCATAGTCTTTTTTCACGAATTTTACCATCGTATCTTCGATGTCTTTGCTTTTCATGCGGCCGTGGACGATACCGATTTTGGCTTCGGGAACCAGCTTCGATACCAGTCTCGCCATGGCATAGATCGATTGGATTCGATCGTGAACGAAAAAGACCTGTCCCTTCCGCGCCAGTTCTTTCTCGACGGCCTCTTTTATAACATCTTCATTAAATTCGAGAACATATGTTTTTATGGGCATGCGATCCTCGGGCGGCGTGTTGATGATGGAAAGATCGCGGATGCCGACAAGCGAGAGGTGGAGCGTCCTGGGAATCGGGGTTGCCGACAGCGTCAGGACGTCGACAAGGGTCCTCATTTTCTTCAGTTTTTCCTTGTGTGCGACCCCGAAGCGCTGTTCCTCGTCGACGATGACGAGACCCAGGTTCTTGAATTGGACGTCTTTCTGCAGGATGCGATGCGTGCCCACGAGGATATCGACGCTTCCATCCTGGATGCCTTTTAATATTTCCTGCTGCTGAACTTTGGTCTTCAGGCGGTTCATCACGGCGACCTGAATCGGATACTCCTTCAGACGGTCGCAGAACGTATGATAATGCTGCTCGGCCAGGATGGTCGTGGGAACGAGGACAGCAACC
This sequence comes from Syntrophales bacterium, assembly GCA_963668175.1. Lineage (GTDB taxonomy): Bacteria > Desulfobacterota > Syntrophia > Syntrophales > PHBD01. The sequence continues at coordinate 3,889,003 of OY764159.1, read as the reverse complement.
TGCTTGCCGTCCATGACGGCCCGAAACGACGCCCTGATGGCGACTTCCGTTTTTCCGAATCCCGCATCGCCGCATATCAGCCGGTCCATCGGTTTCGAATCGCTCAGATCCTGGTGAATATCGTCGATCGCCCTGATCTGGTCGGGAGTTTCCTCGAAGGGGAAGCAGGAGGCAAATTCCTGATAGAGCCTGTCGGGCGGCGTAAAGGCATCCCGTTCCATGATTTCCCGGGCGGCGTAAATGGAGACAAGCTCTTCGGCCACTTCGCGGACGGACTTTTTGACCCGTTCCTTGACAGCCTCCCAGGATGTGCCTCCCAGCTTGTCCATTTTAGGTATATGCTCCTCCGGGCCCAGATATCGCTGGATATGCTCCAGGCGGTCCACGGGCAGGTAGAGCTTGTCATTGTCAAGATATTCCACGACGAGAAAATCGTTGCCGATGTTCCCCACGGTAAGCTTCTGCAGTCCCCTGTAGATGCCGATGCCGTGTTCGGTGTGGACGACAAAGTCTCCTTCCGAAAGCTCGCTGAAGGATTTGAGGAAGAATCCCTCCCTGGCGGAACGCTGGCGCCGTCTGGCTGCTTTCCTGCCGAAGATGTCGTTGGCGTTGATGATGGCAAGTTTCAGTCCTGGAATGCTGAAACTGTTGGAAATCCTGCCTTCCGAGAGGACAAGGCTGCTGCGGACGTCGTAATGATCGATATCGGTCAACTGCCGGGGGTCCATCCGCGCGGGTATGAGGTCGTATTGATCCAGCAGGTGGGCCATTCTCTGCAGGTCCTCCTGACCGGTACAGACGATGGCCATGAGGAAACCTCTGGACGCCCAGGTTCGTATGTGATCGATCAAGGGGTCTAAAAGACCGCCGTCACCTCCCGGTTCCCTGGCGACGCCCTTGATTCCCTCCACTTGTTCCGAAGAGATCCTGATGGTATGGGCGAAATCGGTCTCTTCGATTTCGGCAAGGAGTCCCCCTCTGTCGATCCGCTGGAATTTTCCGGCATCCTCGAAGACGTCCTCCGCGTCGGCAAAAGATCTTTCCCTGGGAAGATAGAATTTTTCCTCAGAGGCCGCTTTGGCAAGCAACCGGTCGATATCCGTTGCGACCCTGTCGCCGCCCCTTTCCAGCTCCCTTAAGTCGTCAAAGACGACAATGCCGTCCTCCGGGACAAAGTCCAGGAATACGCCGGATGTCCGGGCGACAGGGTTCCCATGAGAACTTTCGCGGTCGTCAGCGCCCGCGTTGTCATAGTCGTAGAACAGGGGAAGGAAAAGGGGGTTGAAGGAAGACGTCCATTGGCCGTCGATGGTCTCGATGAGTCTGTTCCTGACGCTTTTGGAAAGGTCAAGCTCCTGGATCCGCTTCTTGACGTTGGCGATTACGAGGGGCCGGTCATCGTCTGTGATAATCTCCTCTCGGGCGGGCGTGAGAAAGAAATCCGTAATTTCCCTGATCGATCTTTGCGACACCGGGTCGAAATAGCGAATGGATTCTATCTCGTCTCCGAACATCTCGATACGCAGCGGCTCTGCCTCCGTGGGAGGAAAAACGTCCACCATGTGGCCACGGATACTGAATGCTCCCGGCTCTTCCACAAGGGTTGTCCGGTGATACCCGCCCGCGATCATTTTTGCGGCCAACAACTCTCTGTCAAGATTGTCGCCGATGGAAATGTTCTGCCGGTATTCCTCCAGAACGGTCCTGGGCATGGTTTTTTGCAGCATCGCGAGATAAGGAACGACAATGATCGAAGGGTGCCCGGACAACATCCGGCAGAGGACTTCGATGCGGGGAATCTCCACTTCCCTGCGGACGGAGAAGAGATCGACCGACAGGATATCCCAGGGGGGATAGAGCAGGACGTCCCGTTCGTCCAGGAAGAATGTCAGGTCATTATGGAAACGGACGGCTTCCTGTTCGTTCGCCGTGACCAGGACCAGTGTCTTCTGTATGCGTGTAAAAAGGACGGCGATAAGAAAGGTCCATGCCGCCCCCTGCAATCCGGCGATCCTGATACCTGTTTCGCCGGCATCGATGGCGCCGACAAGTTCGCTGAAGGCCCGGTCAAAATCCGTCTGTTGTCTGGTGATGATTTTTCGCATGCGTATTCCTTAAAACCCAATTGTCTAGCATATACCCAATCTCTATTCAACATGAACTGCAGAGATGGAAGGCGGGAAGCAATGGTGCCACCCTGACGTCACAAATTTGCCAAAGACATAAGCGATGGCACGGCGGACCGCATCGATCGGAAAGGCTTTTTCTCGGCGGACAAGCTCAAAAGAAATTGCTTCCTAAATTTGATTATAGTAAATCCATACGAGAGGTATATTATTCATGAATCCTAAGCGAACAATATTTTTCATCTCGGACAGCACGGCCATTACAGTTCAAACCTTGGGCCAAAGCCTGCTGACGCAGTTCGACCATATTCAGTTCGATCAAGTGATCCTTCCCTTCATCGACAGTGTAGCCAAGGCTGATAATGCCGTTCACAGGATCAACAACAGCGCCGTGGAATCCGGGATCAGTCCCATCGTCTTCAGCACGCTCGTGGAACCGGAGATACGCCAGAAAATCATGAACAGCTCTGGGGTCGTGTTCGACTTTATCGATACCTTTATCACCCGTCTGGAAAATGTTCTCAGCATGCAGTCGTCCCATACCGTCGGCCGTTTCCACGGGATGGTGAACGACAGCACCTATAATGTCCGTATCGATGCCGTCAATTATGCCCTGGGACATGACGACGGGATCATGATAAAAAACTATGACCATGCCGATGTTATCCTGATCGGCGTCTCCCGGGCGGGAAAAACGCCGACCTGCATCTATCTCGGGCTGCAATTCGGCATCTATGCCGCCAACTACCCCCTGACCGAAGAGGATTTCTTCAGCACGGATAAGAAAATTCGCTCAATCCTGGCGCCTTTCAGAAACAAACTGTTCGGATTGACCATCAATCCGGACCGCCTGCAGAAGATACGGTCGGAGAGGCGCCCGGACTCGCGTTACGCATCCCTGTTTCAATGCCAGCGGGAGATTGCCATGGCGGAATCGCTGTTTATCTCGGAAGATATACCTTATATCAATATTACGACCATGTCCGTCGAGGAGATCGCCGCAACCATCATCCATGAGAACAAACTGAAGCGGCGCGTGCTTTAGGAAGGCTTGACGGGTAGAGGACGGAATTATTTATAATTATGGTTGATAATTGGAATTCTTTTTGCTAGTAAATCCTCGACTCCCCGAGAATCGGGTTTTTGGGAATTGAAGAAAAAAATCAAACAGATATTTTTGACAGGGTTGGTCGTAACCATTCCCGTAGGGGTGACGATCTATATCCTGTTCTTTTTGATTACCCTGATGGACGGTTTATTTCTTTTAATTCCGAAAGCTTATCATCCTGATAATTTCCTAGGGTTTCACATACCGGGGCTGGGGGTGATAGTCATGGTCATTCTGATCCTGATATGCGGTCTCATTACCAAGAGTTATATAGGCAAGAGGGCCGTTACAACCGGCGAAAACCTTGTGAACAGAATACCTGTAGTAGGCAGTATTTACAGAGCGACAAAACAAGTCGTGGACGGTATGTTTGCCGACAGGGGACGTAGCTTTAAGAAAGTCGTACTTCTTGAGTTTCCAAGAAAAGGGATGTATACAGTCGGCTTTGTTACAGGCCACGTCGAGGGGGCGTTACAGAAATCTTCGGGAAGCGGGAATCTATGCGTTTTTGTACCGACGACACCCATGCCCACCAACGGGTATTTCTTGATCGTTCCCGAAAGTGACGTGATTCCTTCGGAAATGTCCGTGGAGGAAGCCTTTACGCTTGTTATGTCCTGCGGCATCGTACTTCCCGCTTTGAGTCCTGGTGGAGCGGATTAATGATAGATTTGCAGGAAATTCCCATCGTGGTTAAATATGATAAAGAGAATGAATAAAAAAAGGAGATAACATATGCGCATTACGTCAGAAGGTGTCAAAGTAGGCCATCCGGATATCGTAGCCGATTGCATAGCGTCCAACATTATTGCCGAGATCATCGACCGCGAACTGAAGAAAGGCATGACCATCGATACGATGCCTCATTGCGGGCTTGAGGTTTTTCTCGGCAAAGGGCTCTGTATAGTCGGCGGAGAGGTTTCCACGAGGGTTTATGTCGATATCGAAAAGAGCGTACGGGACACCGTTGTCTCATTGGGTTACAAAGAAACGGCCTTGGGTCTGAACGGTTATTCGATCGGTGTTTTGAACGCCATCATCCCCCAATCTCCGGACATCAATATTGGAACAAGGGCCGACCTCGGCAAATATAAAGAAATAGGGGCCGGCGACCAGGGGATTATGTATGGATTCGCCTGCGATGAAACGCCGGAACTGCTGCCGCTTCCCTATGTCCTTGTGAGCCGGATGATGAAGGCCTTTGAGCATTGCGGGAATCCGGTGTTTGCCCCGGACGGTAAAGGGCAGGTGACCGTGGAATATGTCGACGGTGTTCCGAAAAGGGTCTCCACGGTCCTGATGTCCAATGCCATAGATTATCGCCAGGTGCCGGACAGCTTCAAAAACAGTGTCGAACAGCAGGCCCGGCAGATTGCCCTGGATTGCCTGAACGGATGGATCGACAAGAATACGGAATTTCTCTTCAATCCGACAGGGGAATGGCAGGCCGTCAACTCCTGCAGCGCGGCCGATTCCGGTGTTACAGGACGGAAGTTGGTGGTCCAGCTTTACGGCGGTTATCCCGGTGCCCAGTTGGGTGGCGGTTCGGTCGTCAACAAGTCGCCCGAGAAGGTCGATTGCACGGCGGCCTTCGGTGTGCGGTATGTGGCGAAAAACATCGTTGCGGCGGGTCTCGCCAAGAAATGTTCCGTACAATTGGCCTACGCCATCGGCATGGCGAAGCCGATCTCTATTTATGTGAATACGTTCGGCACGGGCGCCGTTTCCGATGAACGTATCGCCGACGCCGTCAGGGATATTTTCGATTTGACCCCCCGGGGAATGATCGAAGGTTTCGGCATGTTGCGGGGAGATATCTACAGGAAAATCTGCAGAACACTCTTCCTGGACGATTATCCCTGGGAAAAGACCGACAAGGCAGACGCATTGAAAAAAGCACTTGCCTAGAGAAAGGGAATTTATGGCTTTCTTGGAAATTGATCCGAAATTGAAATACAAGGTGGCCGACCTCTCCCTCGCCGAGTGGGGGAGGAAGGAAATGAAGCTTTCCGAAAACGAAATGCCGGGTCTCATGGCTGTCCGTAAGAAATACGGTTCCAAGAAGCCCCTTGCCGGCCTCAGGATCATGGGCAGTCTGCACATGACCATTCAGACGGCCATGCTGATCGAGACGTTGCGTCTCCTGGGAGCGGATATCCGCTGGGCTTCCTGCAATATCTTTTCGACCCAGGATCATGCCGCTGCGGCCGTTGCGAAGTCTGGCATCGCCGCGGTCTTTGCCTGGAAGGGAGAGACCCTGGAGGAATACTGGTGGTGCACGGAGCAGGCGTTGACCTGGCCGGACGGGGCCGGTCCCGATCTGATCGTCGACGACGGCGGTGACGCCACTCTTCTTGTCCATCAGGGGGTCAAGGCGGAAAAGAATCCCTCTGTTCTGAACAAGCCGTCCGACAACAAGGAAATGCAGGTTATCGTCGACCGGCTCAAACATCGCTTGAAGGTGAACCCCGGCCGCTGGCAGAAGATGGCGGCCAAGATACGCGGCGTGTCGGAAGAGACGACAACGGGTGTGCACCGCCTGTACCAGATGGCGGGAGCCGGTGAGCTCCTCTTTCCCGCGATCAACGTCAACGATTCGGTCACGAAATCGAAATTCGACAACCTGTACGGTTGCCGGGAATCCCTTGCCGACGGGATCAAGCGGGCCACGGACATCATGGTGGCGGGCAAAGTCGTGGTCGTTTGCGGCTACGGCGATGTGGGCAAAGGATCGGCGCAATCCATGAGAGGGTTCGGCGCCAGGGTTCTGATCACGGAGATCGATCCTATCTGCGCCCTTCAGGCCGCCATGGAAGGTTATGAAGTTACGACCCTGGAAGACGCCCTTCCGGAAGGCGATATCTTCGTTACCGCGACCGGCTGCTGCAACGTCATTACCGGCAAGCACATGGAACAGATGAAGAACGAAGCCATTGTCTGCAATATCGGCCACTTCGACAGCGAAATCGATATGCATTACCTGGAGACGACGAAAGGCTGCAAGAAGGAGAATATCAAGCCCCAGGTCGATAAATGGACCTTGAAGTCGGGTCGTTCCATTATCGTCCTTGCCGAAGGCCGGCTGGTCAACCTGGGTTGCGCTACGGGGCATCCCAGCTTCGTTATGAGCAACAGTTTCACCAACCAGTGCCTGGCACAGATAGAACTGGCAGCGAAGAAATTCAAGCCCGGCGTTTACACGCTGCCGAAAAAGCTCGATGAAGAAGTGGCGCGTCTCCATCTCGGCCGCTTGGGTGTGAAGCTGACCAAGCTGACCAAGAAGCAGGCGGATTATCTCGGGGTGCCCGTCGAAGGGCCCTTCAAGGCGGACCACTACCGCTACTAGCGTGATCGGGCCAATAAAGAAGAAATAAAAAACGGGGTAGGCGGAAACAGAAAAGCCTATCCCGTTTTTTTGTCGTCATTTCTGATCGCCGTTCCGGCCCGGATGGCGAACCTCTTCATGCTTTGCCGCCGCACGTTTCTCTCTGATCTTCCCCATCCAGCGGTCAAAAAGAGCGTGAAGGGGCAAAGGCCTTTCCCGGGCCGCCATGATGAATAGGTAAGCGCCAAGAGTCCCGAAAATCACATTAGGCGTCCATGCCCCGACAGCGGGGGATATCCTGCCCATTTCCGCCAGGGCTTCACCGCCGATCTGCAGGAGGTAGTAGGCCAGGACAACGGCAAAACCGATAGTGAACCCCCTTGATTTGACGGATCTTTGGGCTGTTATGCCTAAAGGGATGCTGAGAATGCCGAAGAATATGCAGGAAAAGGGGATCGTCATCTTTTTGTTGAGTTCGATGGCCAGTTCGCGGATGTCGGTCTCCGCCAGCCCCTTCTTCCGTATCTGGGAGACCAGCTCGGCAACGGTCATCTCCGTGCTCGATTTCGATTTAGCCTTGGCTTCGTCCGATACGGAGGATTCCAGGTCGAGATTGACGTCGTAGACGGCGAAATCCATTTTCCGGTAATACTTCATGTTGGTATCGACGACGTGGGAACTCCCCTTTTCCAGCCTTAACGTGATGGTCATGGTCTTGGGATCGGAGATGAGGTAGGCCTTCTGCGCGAAGATCGTGCTCGGCTCCTTGATCATCCGGTTGTCGTTGATAATGATGCCTTCCATGTATTCCGCGCTGACGGGGATCCTGTCCGCATAGATCAGAATCCCTTTGAAGTCGTCGTTGAAGACCTTTTCCTTGATGCCCACCGTCGCCTTTTGTCTCACGATATCGAAGAGCAGACGCTTGGTGGCGTAATTGCCTTGCGGAACAAGAAAGAAACTGACGACGGCCGTGATCAGGAAGGCGACAAACGACGCGAAAACGATCGGCTGTGCGAGCTGGTAAAGGCTGACGCCGGAAACCTTGAGGACCGTGATTTCGTTGTCGCCGGAAAGCCTTCCCAGTCCGATGAGGATGGAGATGAGCAAGGAGATGGGCACCGTGAAAATCAGAAACGACGGCATCAGGAAGATGATGAGTTTGGATATGTCCAGGAAACTGACGCCCTTATTGACCATCAGATCCATAAGCTGGACGATCTTGCCCATGAGCAGAACAAACGTCAGCACAAAGAGAATCATCATGCAGGGAATGGCGATTTCTTTCAGTATATACTTATTGATGGTCAATCGCTTGAGCATAAAGGAAGTTGTCCGGACGGGAAACGCTAAAAAAGCGGCGTCGCGGCAAAACGGAGTCGATCCGAAACCGCCCCGGCGGCTCGCCGCATGTACGACAGGCCTTACATGGACATTACATGAAAAGCTTTAATGAGTCTATATAGTAGGGGTCGTCCTTTTCGATGGCTTCGATGGACCCCTTGTTGAACCGCCGCTTCATCTCCCCGAAGATGGGTCTCTTCTTGTTGAATGTCCTGGCAAAGGCCAGGGCGTCGTTTATCAGCGCCTCCAGATTGTCGCTCGCTTTCGTGATGACGTGATGCTCTTCCAGTTCTGCCGCCCCGTAACGCTTCCCCGTGAGGGCCGCTTCTTCGAGCTTGTAGTAAGGGAAAGCCTTCTTGATAATGGCCTGCATCCCCGGCAGGAACGGAATATTGATGTCGATTTCCGGGAAGCAGAAAAAGCCCCGGTCCTTTCGCATGAAGCGGAAGTCACAGGTGCAGGCGAGGATGGCGCCGGCGCCGAACGCGTGTCCGTTCAGTGCCGCGATCACCGGCATCGGATAGAGGAGGATTCTTGTATAAATTTTATTCAAACCGTACATGAAGTCCTTGATGGCCTGAAAATCCTTGTTGCCGTATGCCGTCATGATCCATTGGATGTCGATGCCCTGGGACCAGTTCTTTTCGTCAGAAGATGTTAAAATAACTGAAGAAATCGATTCATCCTTTTCTATTTCATCGAGGGCGTTCAATACCTCCGCCACAAAAACGGGATTGTTCCTGTTTTCACCATTGGTCATGGTGACGACGGCGACGGAATCTTCTTTTTTCCAGCTGAGAATGGACATGTCGGCTCCGATTCGTTAGGGGTATAGGGGAATGTTAAAATCCGATGAAGGAGCATATTGAAAAACGTCCCGGTAGTCAATAGCCAATTCACCGGGTTATCTTGCGCACGCGTGCCGCAGGTGACGGGAGCCCCGGTTTTATGGTTTACCCGGTGCAGGTGTTGTACGGACCGTTGCGTCACAAGAAGGAAGTAACTACAATCGCTAAGGAAAGTACGATAAGGACGATGACCGTCGTCCAGGCCAGGATATTCACGGTCAGACCGTTGACGTATTCCCCCATGATCCGCCGATCGTTGATGAGCAGAAGCATAAAGACCAGTATGAAGGGCAGGAGAAGGCCGTTGATGACCTGCGAGTAGAACATGATGGAGATCAAGGGAGCGTTCGGCAGGAGGATGAGCCCCGCTCCGAGAAGGATCATCAATGTGTACATACCGTAGAATTGAGGCGCGTCGATGAAGCGGTGATTGAGGCCGGATTCCCAGCCGAAGGCCTCGCAGATGGTGTATGCGGTGGATAGCGGCAGGATCGATGCCGCAAAAAGCGAGGCGTTGAGGAGTCCGAAAGCGAAAAGCCAGGAACAATATTCGCCGGCCAGGGGCTTCAGGGCCAGGGCCGCATCCTTGGCCGTCTCGATCTTGATGCCGTGCTCGAAAAGCGTCACAGCGCAAATCATAATGATAAAAAAGGCGACGACATTGACGGTCAACGAACCGAAGATAACATCCATCCTGGAATATTTATAATCCTCGGCCTTCAGTCCTTTGTCGACGATCGACGACTGTAGGAAAAACTGCATCCAGGGGGCGATGGTCGTCCCGATAACGCCCACGGCCATCGTCAGAAAAGCGGGATCTGCTTTGATCGTCGGTGTTATAAGCGCGTTCCCGACGACGGACCAGTTCGGTCTCCCCATGAAACCGGAGATAATATAGGCGACGTAAAAGACGCAGGCGAAAAGAAAGGCCTTCTCGACAGATTTATAATTTCCTTTGACGATGAGCCACCAGACAAAGATTGCGGCCAGAGGCACGGACACGTAGCGGCTGATGCCGAAGATTTCCAGGCTGGCCGCCACGCCGGCGAACTCGGATACGGTATTGCCGAGATTGGCGATAAACATCGTGACCATCAGGTAGAATGTCACCTTGGCGCCGAAACGTTCGCGGATGAGGTCCGAAAGACCTTTGCCGGAAACGACGCCCATACGGGCATTCATTTCCTGAATGATGATCAGGGCAAGGGTGATGGGGATGAGTATCCACAGAAGGCCGAGGCCGTAATTGGCTCCGGCGAGAGAATAGGTGGTTATGCCGCCGGCATCGTTATCGACATTCGAGGTGATGATTCCGGGACCGATGAGGGCGAAGAAAAGGACGAACGACCGCCATGAACGCCCCTCAGAAAGGCGACGGACGAAGCCCGTGCTTGTTTTCTCCGCGACCTGGTCAGGCATCGACAGCCCCCGCCTTCATCCATAACAGCTATAGACCTCGAATAGTATGATGACAGTGTGTATTGAATTGCTAAACCTTGATCCTGCTTCGGCCGATACCGCCGTTCAATCCCGATAATCGTCCGATGTGCCTATGGACTTTTTTTGTCGGATCGTCAAGATTTATTTTCCCAACTGGGGCGCCACGATCTCCAGGAGGTTCTTGAAGTCGATCACTCCCTGAATGCGGTTTTCCTCGTCCGTAACCGGAACGGCCATAACGCCGTACTTGGCGAAGATATCGGCGATGTTCTTCTCATCTTCGTCGATACCTACGGAAACGATCCTGGTGTCCATAAGCTCGGAGAGTATGACGTCCGGCCGCGCGGTAAGCAGTTCCCGAAGACTGACGACGCCGAGGAGATGCTCGTCATGATCGATGACATAGACGTAATAGATGATGTCCATGTCTTCGGCCTCCCGCCGCAGGGTCTCCAATGCTTCGGCGGCGGTCAGGTCCGGATGGAAATGGGGAAAGGCCGTCGTCATGAGTCCTCCGGCCTTTTCGTCGGGATGGGCAAGCAGTTCTTTCACATCTTCGGCCACTTCATGCTCCATCTCCTTGAGGATGCCTTCCGCCTTGTGCTTGGGGAGATCTCCCAAGAGGTCCGCCGCCTCGCTCAGGGACATCTCTTCGATGATATCGGAGGCTTCGGACGCTTCCATATCCTCGATCAAGCTCACCTGGATTTTCGGGTCCGTTTCTTCCAGGGTTTCCGCCGCCGTCTCCACGTCGAGAGATTGAAAGACGGCCGTTCTCTGGTAAATGTCCAAATCTTCAATAATATCGGCCAAATCGGCCGGGTGCAGTTGCGCCAGACGGTTCTGGGTGATGTTCAACCGCAGCAGGTCGGGGTGCGCAACGGGCTGAACGAATTTCCAGGAGATGAACTGGTCGGGAAGGTCGTAATCGAACAGGGAACGCAAAATGGAAACGACGGGTTTTTCAAGCCCCACCCGCCGCATCAGTCCCCGAAACCCGACGTCCACGTGAACGAGGTACAGATTGTCCCTTGCCCTCAGGAACTGCAAGTCGTTGACACGCCTAACTTTCGCGCCGTCTGTATCCACGATCTGCTGGTCCATCATGGACTGGTTGAGCAGGAGTTCCGTATCCGACAAATGCCGATCGGGAAAGGTATCCACCGACGTTTCTTTAAAAACGAGCGTACCGTCGCCGGGGCTGAACTTATGCCATGGGACAATGCCCTTTGTCTTCTTTCCCTTCGGAGACACAACGACATCGGTGACAACAGGGTATTGCTCGGCGATATTGATCACAAGATCGTCGATCCTGCCGATCGCCGTTCCGTCGGGAGTCAGAATCTTCTTTCGCAGGATATGGCTCAAGAAGAGAAAAACCTGCGGTGTCGTCTCCGTCAGCATGCTTGTACGCTTTCGCTGAAAAGTTTCTGTAGGTTGCGGATTGCGCAGTGATATCTTACGATACGGCTATCGCATCGGCCGTAACCCTTCTGTGCCAGATTAGAGACGGCCATGCCTGCAAATCGTGCCGCCGAATGAACCGTTTGACGCTATAATCCGGTTCCGGATTATGTATTCTGCCCGTCTTTGATGCGTTTCGCGTCCGACTGGTCGTCAGCCTTTTTCTCGGGTTCGGTCATCGCCCGCTTGAAATCCTTGATGCCCTTGCCGATGGCACCGCCGATTTCCGGCAACTTTCCCGGGCCAAATACAACGAGGGCGATCACCAGGATGATGATCATTTCGGGCATACCTATACTACCAAACATAGGTTTATTCCTCCTTTAAGAGATTCATTTCTCATGTTCCAAACTTATTTTTCTTCCTCTCAATCGCTCTTAGGTTTATAACGATCAGAATATTTTCTTTTATCGGCTTCCTTGAATTTCGTCCGTTGTTCGTCCGTTAATTCCTTGATCAGCAATATCCTGAGCGAGAGCTCCGTCCTGGTTTCTTCCGACATCGAGGCGGCCAGTTTATCCACCAGGATGTCTGTGTTCACTTCATCCCGTTTACCTTCAAGCAGCATCTTGGCAAGGGCGCTGCGCTGACGCTTGATGTCTATTCGCATCTTGTTTAGCTTGCCGGATTCCCTCAGATATTTCTCTTTAATGCTGTCGATTTGTTGATCGGTTAACCCCAACATCTCGACATATTGCGGCTGCTCCCACCAGCGAACGGTCAGGATGTTGCCTTCTCTCGACGCGCCATACGTCGAGGCCGACGAGATGAATATCATGAATAACATGCATCCTGCTGCAAGACCAATCTTTTTTTTCATGGTTTTCTCCCTCCCGATACGCGTCAGCCGCTGTATTCTTGGCGTTGCGCGGTCTGTACAATGACCTCAAGAAAGATCGACAATAAACGGATGATTATGAGAAGGCTGTCGGCGGTGCTCTGTTCCCCAGAGATGGAGAGACGATGTGGTTTTTCGGAATCCTGTAGTCTTGAAATGAAGTCAATCGGGTTATTTCCGGAAATATACCCTGCAATGAGCGAGCAGACCAGAATGAAATCGTCTGTTTCAATTTTACTGCGCAACGGTCCGTTCCAGGGTCGTCCGTATTGCTGCTGATCGCGGCAATGTCCGCAGTCAGGCGAAGGCCGCCGTCCTCAAAATATGCGGCGCCCGTGAAAATCGCCAAGATGAGAAAGGATAGGAACAACTGTATCCTTCCGGGAATAATGTCTCCATAATGCCGGATCATCGTCTGACTCGCTGTTAGAATTACTAAATCTTTATCCGATGTCAAAAGGTATTGCAAGTTATAAAAAAGAAGCCCATTTTTGACGTTATCCCGTCTCGTTTTACATTATTTTTACAGGGCATGTCGCAGGTTCTGAAAATGGGAAGTTGACATGGGACGTAGGGTCGGATAGTTACTGCACGTATGAAACAAGCAAGATGGTTTTTTCATCCCATTTTCGTTTTCGTGCTCTCGACGGTCTGTCTGGCTATTTCACTATTCCTTTATATTTACTGGTATATAGGAATCAGTGCCGGCCTCAAATCGGTTGTCAGTCATTATAACCTCGATCCGAACCAGTTTTTCGAGGCCAAGACCTGGGTTGTCATCCTCGTCATGTCTCTCCTCGTCAGTGTCATTCTTGTGGGCATCTTGATCATCCTGATCTATAATCTAAAGACGCTTCAACTCTATCGCCTGCAGAACACGTTCATCAATAATTTCACCCATGAGCTTAAAACGCCGGTGACTTCGTTGAAACTTTACCTTGAAACGTTTAACCGCCATGAGCTTCCCCGGGAGGAGTTGCTCAAATATATCGGCTTTATGCTTCAGGACGTCGAGCGTCTTTCCGTCAACATCAACAGCATGCTGAATCTCGCCCGGATAGAAAGCCGGGTTTATGAAAAAGAATTCGTTCTGGTCGATGTGATTGATACGGTCAGGCGTTTTCTGGCCGCCAACCGCCATATTTTCAGGGATTCAGAAATACAGGTGGATGCCCCTGTGGGGCAGGCGATTTTCCATCCGATCATCGTATCCCTCTTCGAGATGCTTTTAATGAATATCCTGACCAATGCCATCAAATACAACGCATCGGGTAAGCCCCGGATGGTCATCTCCTTTGAAGAGGGCAGGGATGCCCTGTTTATCCGCTTCCGGGACAACGGCATCGGCCTCACCAAGGTAGAAAAGAAAAGTATATTCAAGAAGTTTTATCAAGGTCACAGGCCCGACAATACAACGTCGGGAGGAAGCGGCATCGGCCTGTACCTTGTCCAGCAAATCGCCCGCCTTCACAGGGGAAAGATCACCGCCGACAGCGAAGGGGAAGGAAAAGGATCTCTGTTCACTTTGGCATTGTCTTACAGTAAGAAAGAAGGAGATGAGGGATGAAGCAGGTCCATGCAAAACGCATCCTCATCATCGAGGATGACGGCCATATAGCGGAAGGATTAAAATTAAATCTGACTCTTCAAGGGTATGAGGTATCCGTGTCGGGAAACGGCACCCAGGGACTCCAGATGTGGAAGCTCGAAAATCCGGATCTTATCGTGCTCGATATCATGCTCCCCGGAATGGACGGCTTGTCCGTGCTGCGCCATATCCGATTGGAGGACGAGAAGTTGCCCGTCCTGATTCTGTCCGCCAAGAGCGGTTCGGAAGACAAAATCAAAGGGTTCTCTTACGGAGTGGACGACTATCTCGCCAAGCCCTTCAACCTGGAAGAGTTCCTTCTCAGGGTCGAACGTCTGCTGATGCGGGCATCCTGGGGCGGACAGGTCAAGGCCGAAGATCTTCTTGACCTGGACGGGAGCCAGCCGTACACGTTCGGGGGAAACACCATCGACTTCAAGACGATGACCGCTTATTGCCGGCAGGGGATCATCCAGTTGACGGATCAGGAGGTGCGGCTTTTGCGGACCTTTATTCTGAACCGCCGCAAGCCATTATCAAGAAAGACCCTGCTGGAGGTGTGCTGGGGATATTCCGGCGTAACGACAACGCGCACCGTAGACAATTTCATCGTGCGCCTGCGGAAGTATTTTGAAGACGACCCGCAAAATCCCGTGTTCTTCCGCAGCCTGCGCTCGATCGGCTATATCTTCGACCACGAATGAAAGCACTGTTTTCGGTTGAGGCGGCTGTCCGCAAGAAGAACGGTTATCACCACCGCTTCTTGCGGTCCTCGATCTGATCCACGACCTTCCTGTATTTTTCGTGAATCAGATTCCTGTCGAATGTGAAGAATTCGCGAAGCATCCGGTCCTGCTCTTCCGCCGTGAAATATTCCAGGCAGGGATAAAAAAAATGCTTGTCTTCCTTCTCGATATGCCGGGGGTAAAATTCGGCAAGCTCCAGCAGGATGGCGACGGCCTCCGTGACGGTATCCTCGCCGCTTAAATATCTCTCCTTGGCATCGACCAGGGCGGAGACCCGGCTCCGGGCATAGATATGCTCCTCCACAAGTTCGGCCATTATCCGGGCATGTTCGGCGACAAGCGGCTTTTTTCCCAGGTCTCTGAAAAGGATGTCTTCCTCCTTGCCATGATGCGTCCTGTCTGCATACATGCGAATGAAGTCGACGGCCGTATCGATGAAGACGGTGTCCAGTTTATGCTGTTCTTTGATGTGGTTGACTTCGTCCTCGAATGATTTCAGCAGCCGCTCGATCAACCTGTGTTCCCACATGAGGGGTCCAATGGGTTTCATGATGCGCCCTCCTTTCAAGGTGGCTCGTTAACGATATGAATCCGCCGTCAGATGGCTGTTTCCTGTTATCTGTCGGCTCGCCGCGCTTTAAAGTTCATCCCGCAGACCCGGCGCCGGTGCCTCCCTGCATCGTCCGGGCAGGGTGCCACAGTCGTTTTTCCTTCTTCCGGGAGCAGATCATCCCGCCGGTCTTTTACAATGAATCCGTTGCTGCTGATCAACCTCTCCGCCTTTCTACGGCATACGGGATATCCCGCAACGGGAGGATCGCTGGCGGTTCGATTCATTCGAATCCGCGATTGCATGGTGAACATGGATATCCCTTCGTCGGCATTTCGCGAACTCCGGATACTGACAGGACCCCTAAAGAAAAGCTTAATGAGTCGCCGTCCGGCCGTCAAGGATGAATTTGCAGGATAACGCCATGAGAAATGAAAACCCGGTTCTCAAGATGATCTGAGAAATCAGAATTCATGATCGTAACCGGAGGACGACATGGTTTTTCCGTGCGCCGGATGTTGCAGGCAGACAACGAAGAGCTATGCCGGAACGGTAAGATGAGACGGTCGGATCGCGCAAGAAGAGAATTAGGACGGTTAATCGGGCTTTTCGAAATGGTGGTAGTCTTTCACGGATTTGAACCTGCCGCCCCAGTCCCATCCGAGCCTCCGAAACATCTTCACGATTGTGTGCCGTCCGTGAAGCGTTCCCGGCCGCTGCCGGTCGTATACGGCCCCTTCGGGCTGAACGGCGCCATTTCTGTAAAATACCGGATTGAGGCGGGGATTGATGTCGATGGCTTTCCCCGCGGCGTGCCGGGAAAGACGTCGGGTGCCTTCGATGACGCGGTAGTTGAAGGCCGAACTGTTGTTGTCGGCCATCGATGCCTCGTCGGACCACCCGTACTTGCTGACGGGCACGGCTTTTTCTATCGGAAAACGTAGCCGTTCGATCAGTCGGAATATCTCCAGGGTGTCGTTGCGGACCGCCCGGTGAACGACCAACTGGCCCTGATGGAGACGGCCGTCGAAGGCGTAATAGCGAACATTGACGATGCAAAGGGAAGCGAGCGCGCTTTTTGGGGCATTTGTTCCCGCCACCGCTTCGTCAAAAGTCATGGCGCTGTCTATGATTACGTCTTCGGATTTTTCCTGTGCCATCACTATGCCGTACGAAAAGACGAAAGTCGTAAAGAGGACGGTAAGCAGAGTTGCCATGGCGTTGTATCGCTTCATATTGGAACCCTGGGCAAGAAATCTATGCGATTGTGGCTGTTTTTTCAATCAAAACTTGTACGCCCCTCAATCGGGACAGCGGGGATTGCTTGCGACGAAGCCTGCGCAAAGTCCTGATCGTTTTCGAATTCGCTCTGCCGGTTGTCTCTTCGCCAGCGATGTGATAGTATAAAATGAATGATTTGACCGAAACCGATACGACAAAGGAGGATTACATCATGGCAGCCAACGATTGGGTCAAGGGATTTATCGTAGGAGGATTGGTCGGTGCCGTACTGGGGATTCTCTATGCACCGAAAAGCGGCAGAGAGACCCGAGAGGACATTTTCAAATCCACGGAAGAACTGCTTGTAAAGGCCAAAGAGCAGTACGAACAAGCCAAAGTGAAAATGGAAGATTTGGGCAGCCACGGCAAGGAAGCCTACGCCGAAAAGAAGGAACGGCTGAGAAGAGCCATCGAGGCGGGTGTTGAGGCTTTCAAAGAGGAAAAGGCCGGATCACCCCAGTCGTAATATTTTCTCATGCGCAGATCCTAATGGCGGATTATCATGACGTTCGAAGGAGCCCGGCAGAACACCGGATGAGTGTCTGCCGGGCTTTTTGTCGTTAAGGTACGATCCGGGCGATTGCGCCGGATAGCGGTTGGAGCAAAAATCATGTCTAAGTGGACGGATAAGAAGGTAGGTCTTGCTTTGGGGGGTGGCGGCGCCCGGGGGTTCGCCCACATCGGGGTCTTCCATGCCCTGGAAGCTGAGAATGTGAAAATCGATATGATCGCCGGGACGAGCATGGGGGCCGTCATGGGGGCAGCCTATGCCGGGGGAATGAAATCTTCGGAATTGCAGCGGAAAGTGACTGAATTCATTAATAGCCCGTCGTTCCAGAATTCTCCCGTGCGTGCCATATCCGAATTGCCGGAGCCGGCAGAAGAAAAGCTGTCAAAGAAAATCGCCCGGTTTTTCAAAGGACGTTTCTATATGGCGCGGACGATGTACAGGCCCGGTATCCTTCCCGCGGCGGATTTCCAGATGATGATCGACTATTTTATTCCCGACATCCGCATCGAGGATTTGAAGATTCCTTTTTATGCCGTGGCAACGGATCTTATGACGGGAGAACGGGTCACTTTTTCCAAAGGGTCCCTGCGGAAGGCCGTTTTGGCCAGCTGCGCGGTTCCCGGGGCGGTTGAGCCGATCAGGGAGGGTCACCGGCTGTTGGCGGACGGCGGGATTGTCAGCCTGGTCCCCGTGCATGTCCTGCGGGAACAGGGGGCGGATGTCGTCGTTGCCGTCGTTGTGGACCGGGATATCCTTGTCTGGGACGAAAACAAGACCGCCAAGGATATCTATTACCGGGCCGGTGAGATTACGGCCGACAAATTGGAGAGATACGAACTGAAGGACGCCGATGTGGTCATCCGTCCTCATGTCGGCGGATGGCACTGGACGGATTTTTCGCACCTTGAAGAGCTCGTCCGTGAGGGCGAACGTGCAACCCGCCAGGCCGTGGTTCATATTGACGATGCGCTGTCCTTGTGGCGGCGCTGGGGAAGGCGTATTAAAAGTCTGCTGATGATCGACGGCAAAGGTTCACTTGTCATCTGAATGGCGGGGCAGGGGAAGGGATACCTGACGATGAGGTTCGTCGACGTTTCGTTTTCTCACAGCAAACTTCCGAATGGACGGCATCAGAAGGACTCATTGGCGAATCTGTCGTATTCATCTCCGGTTTTATCCATGGCATTGCCGCTGATATCCGTGCCGGTGAACTTGAAGACCCAATGGGACGGATCGGTAACCCCATCCCCGGTGGCGTTCTGATTGATCTTAAAGAATACGGTTGCCTGATAGGTTGAAGGATCGTAGGCGACGTAGAGGGGCATGGGAGGAATGGATATTTCCTTGTCGGCATGCATGGTGATGCCGTTGTTGTACCAACCGCCCTTTCCGCCCTGGGCCTGGCTGATCGACCAGTTGAGCGTGTTTTGAACGGATGATATGTCCATGGCCTGGTTGAACTGAATAACGACGGAAAAGGTATGCGACGCACCGGGAGTCCACAGCGACGGATCGAGAAAAGCGACACTCGTGTCGGGGCCGAAACCCGTGGTGAAGGTGTTGTTGGACGACGACATATCGATACCGGCGATCTTGGGTGTATAGAGGGAAAGCTCGAGTTCGGCGGCAAGTGAGTAGCTCTGCGCCGTGTTCATGTTGTAGAGGGTGTTCACCTGCTCGTTGGCCTTGTCTGTCTCCCCCAAACCGGCATAGGCGTATCCGAGGTCGTTGTAGGCATAGGCGAAGTCTTTCTTCAGGGTAATAGACTTCTGGAATTGGTCTACGGCGGCGGCGTAGTTTTTCTGTTTGTTGTACGCAAGCCCCAATCCGTAATAACCGTTGTACTGATCCGGCTTCAGACTGGTGACCTTTTTGAAGGCATCTACGGCGTCGTCGTATTTGCCGTTCTGCAGGTCAAGCTGGCCGAGCGAGTAATAGGCCGTGTCGGATCTGGGATTGAGCCTGATCTCCTCTTTGAACTGGGCCTCTGCCTCGTCATACTGTTTGTTGTCGATATACGCATTGGCAAGGTCGGTCCGCGCTTCGGTCGAGGCGGGATCGAGCCGAACGGGCTTTTTGTAGGCTTCGATGGCCGATTCGAAATCCCCCAGTTTGGAATAGGCCATGCCCATGTATTTATAGGCCGTGGAGAGCGACGGGTTGTAGGCCGCTGCCGTCTTGAACGCCTCAACGGCCTTCTCTGTCTTCCCGTCCTGATACAGCGAGATGCCGGTACTGAGGGCGTTGTTCGCAAGCTGCGTTCTTGTGGTCTGCTGGCTTAGAAGCGCCGACGCTATGCCGTCGCTGCTGTTCAGTGCCAGAATATCAGATAATGAAGCCATACCGATAAGTACATCCCCTTTCCCGCACGCCGTATCGCGATACCCGACCGGATCGTTATGATACGTTACAGATCGACGGTCTCGTATGATATAGTATGTTTATCGGCATTTTTAAAGAAAATGTTAAATTTTTCTCTTCCGGGCCGGGAAATCTTTCAAGCCGGCATAAGAAGCGCGATACTCCGTATCTTCCGGTAGCTTTCTGAATCCTTAGCAAAAAAGAGTCCATCGTTAGGGAAAAAATGGTTCATAAGGGAATATTTCGCTCAATTATAAAAATGATATGAGGATAATATATAAAAGTGGCATGGCCGGCCGGAATAAAAAAAGGATGGCAAAAGGGTTTCAACAGGCGTATATGCAAGTTATAGTATAGGGAAGAATTCTTATGACCATATCGACCTATCCCATAAATACCGGTGTTGAGGCCTACAGCAAACAAAACAAAGTGCGCCTCAGAACCCCTGTCGTATCTGAAAGCGGCACGAAGGAGAAGTTTGTGGACGTTGTGACGATATCCGTAAAAACCGACATCCATGACGAGACACCGGTAAAAAATGCCTATACCTGGGAAGACCTCATTCCGAAAAAATCGTAAGGTCTGCCTGTCCGATCGACCGTACCGGTCCAAGCCCTCCGATTCAATCATCGCATACGATTTTTAAACGATGGCATGGAATTTGATTTATATTTATCATCTCCGCGTCGAGGTGATGCATGTCCATACCATCAGGTAGGGGAATCCAACATTGGATAACTCTTGAAAAGCAGGCGAGTTTTAAGTCTGATGTGCGTGCCGGTACGGCGAAAAGAGAGAATGGGTTCGATGCCCTGCTGAAAGAGGTCCTTGTTGCAGGGAAAAGCGGGCAGGATTCCAATAGCCCGTCATCTCCCCCAACCAAGACGGAAATCGAAAACCTGCTCAACAGGATGCAGATGGAGATGAGCGCACGTCTCTGGCTGTCCGTTGTCAGCGACAAGGAAGACGAAACGCCTTCGAATTCGTTTCTTTCGTCTCTCTTGGCCCTGTCGGAAAACCTTTCCTCCGAAAATCTTTCGGTATCGTCAAAATCCCGACGGTCTCATCAAAAAACTGCCGTTCCGTTTTCCAAAAAAGAGTTGGAGCCGATCATCGAGCGCGCCGCCGACACCTACCAGATCGATGCCGATCTGATCCGGAGCGTCATCAAAGCGGAAAGCAATTTCAATACAAATGCCGTTTCTCCCAAGGGGGCCATGGGATTGATGCAGTTGATGCCCGATACGGCCCGGGAATTGGGGGTTAAGAATGCCTGCGATCCCGAGGAGAACATCATGGCCGGGACGCGATATCTGAAGGGACTCCTGAAACGATACAACGGCAATGTCTCTCTTGCCCTCGCCGCCTATAACTGGGGCATGGGCAACGTCGAGAAATATCCGCAAAAGCTTCCGGCGGAGACCCGCACGTATATTTCGCGGATCACCCAGCTGTACCGGGATGCCAAGGCCTGACGCCGGCTGAATCTAGTCAAAATCCCTCGATTGCATTCGTTGTTTTTCCTGTCGGTCTGCACAGCAATGGCATGAATGTATGCCGGTGACAGGGGAGGCATCAGTATCCGCAGGCTTCCTTCCATTGACCGAGATCGGCCAGGGACCGTTCGGCCCGATATGCACCTCTCTCCCTGCGGCGAATTCTCTCGGTGATGGGCGGAAAGATACCGAAGTTGACGTTCATCGGCTGGAATGTCCGGCTTTCCGCCGATGTGATGTAACGCAGGAGGGCGCCCAGGGCCGTTGTCGGAGGGGGCGGCAAAAAAGGCCTTCCTTCCGCAAGACGGGCGGCGCTCAAACCGGCGAGCAGTCCCATGGCCGCCGATTCGACATAGCCTTCCACGCCGGTAATCTGTCCGGCAAAGAATATACCGGGTCTGGTGCGCAATTGGAGGGATTGATCGAGGAGGACGGGCGAGTTGATGTAGGTGTTGCGGTGAATGGACCCGAGCCGGGCGAATTCCGCCTCCTTAAGTCCCGGAATCATCCTGAAGATTCGTCTCTGTTCCGGCCAGGTCAACTTGGTCTGGAAGCCGACCATGTTGTAAAGGGTGGCTTCACGGTTTTCCCGCCGGAGTTGGACGACGGCATAGGGCTGTTTGCCGGTTCTCGGGTCCCTGAGGCCGACGGGTTTCATCGGCCCGAAAACAAGCGTTTCTATTCCTCTTTTGGCGATAACTTCGACGGGCAGGCAGCCCTCGAAGAACTTCGCGTCTTCGAAATCCCGGAGAGGTACTTCTTCAGCCGCCACGAGGGCGTTCCAGAAAAGCTCATACGCTTCCTTTTCCAGAGGGCAGTTCAGATAATCCCCGCCGTCCTCGTCGTCATATCGTGAGGCCGGGAAGACCTGATCGAAATCGATGGAATCCGTTTCAATAATCGGCGAAATGGCGTCGTAGAAATAGAGGTCGCGGTTGCCGGTGAGTGAAGCGATGTTGGCGGCGAGACTGTCGGAAGTCAGCGGGCCCGTGGCGATAATGGCGGGCGCAGTATCCGGTATTTCTGTACATTCCCGGCGGATGAGGCGGAATCGTTCCCGGGACAGGAGCTGGTTTTCCGTGAAAAGGGAGAAAAGCCGGCGGTCGACGGCCAGGGCCCGACCGGCCGGGACGGCCGCCTTGGCGGCGGAATCGATCATGATGGACCCTAGGAGGCGCATCTCCTCTTTAAGAAGGCCGACGGCGTTTTCTCGGCTGCTCGCGCGCAGGGAGTTGCTGCACACGAGTTCGGCGAGCAGGGCGGTTTTGTGGGCCGGTGAACTTTTAGCGGGCCTCATTTCGAAGAGGTCCACCGCGTGACCGCGCTTGAGAAGCTGCCAGGCCGCTTCCGTTCCGGCAAGCCCGCCGCCGATCACACTGATGGGGCGACCTGTGGTCACGGCGCTATGGGTTCCTTGTACCCGCACCCTTTTTTAATACATTCCTTGGTGTTTCCCGTTTTGGCCGAATATTTCTCTACGATGAACGGGGCGCCGCATTTGGGGCAGGGTTCGGGCAGCGGTTTGTTCCAGATCGCGTATTTACACTGGGGATATCGGGAGCAGCTGTAGAACGACCGGCCTGTCTTGGATCTTTTCTCCGTCAGGAAGCCTGTACAGCCTTCTTCCGGGCAGGGGATGTTGGTGCTTATCGGCATAATGTTCCGGCAGGCGGGATAACCCGTGCAGCCGAGGAATTTTCCGAACCGGCCTTTTTTTACGGCCATGGGCTGGCCGCATTTGGGGCATTTGATATCGGTGACTTCTTCGGCAACCGGTTGTGTTTCGGCCGTGCCGCCGGCGATGTTCATTGTGTTTTTGCAATCCGGGTAGCCCGAACAGGCCAGAAACTGACCGAACCGGCCTCTCTTGACGACCATGGGCTTACCGCATTTGTTGCAGACGGTCTCCGTCTTTGGCGTTTCTTCGTGGACGATCTTGCCGTTTTCGTCCTGGGTAAAGTTCATGGTATTCTTGCAGGCCGGATAGTTGGAGCAGGCCAGGAATTTTCCGTTCTTTCCCCATTTGATCACCATGGGGCTGCCGCACTTGTCGCAAGTCAGATCGGTCGGCGTCTCTTCCCCCTTCACCTTTCTCATCTGAGTCTTGGCGGTTTTCAGTTCCTCTTCGAAGGGCTGGTAAAAACCCTTCAGGGTTTCCTGCCTGCCCGTTTTGCCTTCCTCGATCATATCCAGTTGCGTCTCCAGCGACGCCGTAAAGGCCACGTCGAGGATTTTCGGGAAATTGTTTACGAGAAGTTCGTTGACCAGTTCTCCCAGTTCGGTGGGGAAGAATTTGCTCTTGTCGAGACGCACATACTCCCGGTCCTGGATCGTACTGAGAATCGCGGCATAGGTGCTCGGTCTGCCGATCCCCTTCTCTTCCAGTTCCCGGACAAGGGATGCCTCGGAAAACCGGGGGGGCGGTTGGGTGAATTTCTGTTCGGGCGTAATGGAGAGAAGCTTGAGGATCTCCCCTTCCGCAACGGCCGGAAGTATCTTGCCCGTCTCCGGATCGCCGCCGTTCCCGTTGTCCTCTTTGCCTTCGGTATAGAGGGCGGTGAAACCCGGGAATTTCATGACGAGTCCCTGTGCACGGAACAGGTATATCCCGGCGCCGATGTCGATCGTCGTCTGATCGAATACGGCTGGATTCATTTGGCTCGCGACGAATCTGTTCCAGATGAGCTGATACAGTTTGAATTGATCCGGAGTCAGGTATTGTTTGATATCCTGGGGCTTGTAGGCCAGGGACGACGGCCTGATGGCTTCGTGGGCGTCCTGGGCCTCCGCGGCGTTCTTGAACAGGCGGGGCTTGTCCGGCAGATAGCTCTTGTCGTAGGTCGCGACGATATACTCCCTTACCTCCTTCAGGGCGTCTTCGGCAATACGAACCGAGTCCGTTCTCATATAGGTAATGAGCCCTACCGGGCCTTCCTTGCCTAATTCGATGCCTTCGTACAGTTTCTGGGCCACGCTCATCGTCTTCTTGGCGGAAAACCGGTGCCACCTGGACGCTTCCTGCTGGAGCTTGCTCGTCGTAAACGGCGGCGGCGGTGCCTTCCTGACCTCCTTCTTCTCCAGCTTTCGGACGATGAAGGTCGATTTTTCCAGGGTCTCTACGATATTTTGGGACTGGGCCTCGTTTTCGACTTTGGCCTTTTTTCCGTCTATCTTGAGAAGCCGGGCCTCGAACGTCGGCGGTACCGAACCTTCCAGAAGGACGTTGATATTCCAGTACTCGACGGCCACGAATTTTCTGATCTCCGCTTCCCGGTCGCAAATCAGCCGGACGGCGACCGACTGGACGCGCCCGGCGCTAAGCCCCCGTTTCACTTTTTCCCAGAGGATGGGACTGATCGTATAGCCGACCAGGCGGTCCAGGATGCGGCGCGTCTGCTGGGCCTCGTATTTGTTGAAGTTGAGCTGCAGGGGGTGCCGGAGCGATTCGAGAATCGTGTTTTTCGTGAGATCGTTGAAGAGAACACGTTCAATCGTCTTGCCCTTGGCTTTGACCTCTTCGGCGATATGCCAGGCGATGGCTTCGCCCTCCCGGTCCGGGTCCGGCGCCAGGTAGATATGATCGGCTTGCTTGGCTGCCTTCTTGAGATCGCTGATGACCTTCTTCTTGCTTTCCAGAACCAGATAGGTCGGCTCGAAATTGTTTTCCACGTCGATCCCGAGCTTGCTCTTGGGTAAATCCTTGATGTGTCCCACCGATGCGACGACCTCGAAACTGGCGGGCAGATATTTCTTGATCGTCTTGACCTTGGTCGGCGATTCCACAATGATAAGAGATGTTGACATGTTTATTCCTTGCGTATGAATGTTTTGCCCGGCAATTGCCGGATGCGGCCCTTCAACTCCATGTTCATGAGGGTCGTCAACACAATGCCCGTCCCGAGACCCGAAGAGGCTATCAGGCTGTCGGCATCGACCGGATCGGTCGAGATCATCCTATATAGAATTCTCTCGTTTTCCTCCATCAGACCGTCATCAGGGGCGGAGGCCTTCGTGCTTGCCCTTTCCGTCTTTTTCGTACCCGTTTCCTTAAGAGGTTCTTGTTCCCGTCTTCCCGCGATCTGGGGCAGAAGCTCTTCCAGAATGTCATCGACACTTTCTACAAGTTTTGCCCCGTCTTTGATCAGACGGTTTGTGCCTTTCGATCCGCTGGCGTCGATGCTGCCGGGAACGGCGAAAACTTCCCGGCCCTGTTCCAGGGCCATTCTTGCCGTGATGAGAGAACCGCTTTTGTCCGTTGCTTCGACGACGACCACACCGAGAGACATGCCGCTGATGATCCGGTTACGGGCGGGAAAATTGGGTCCGTTGGGTTGCGTTCCCAAGGGAAATTCCGTGATGACGGCGCCGTGTGAGGCTATTTCTTCCATGAGACTTGCATTTTCAGGCGGATAGACGATATCCAGTCCGCAACCCAGAACGGCAACCGTTCTTCCTTTCCCCGTCAGGGCTCCGCGGTGCGCCGCTGAATCGATACCCCTGGCCATGCCGCTCACGATGGTAATGCCTTTCATCCCCATTTCTCTGCACAGTCTCTCCGTCGTATATCGACCGTAACTGCTGGCCATTCTCGAACCGACGACGGCTATGTAAACGTCGTCAGGGTCCAATCTTCCCTTTACGTAAAGAAAAGGCGGAAAATCGTATATATTGAGGAGGGCGGCCGGATAAATAGGATCCTGATAATTAAGGATATAAGCCTGAAGCTTGGCCACTTTTTCGAGTTCGCCATCCACCTTATCCCAGTCGTCAAAGGCCTTGATCCGTGCAATGATTGTGGAGCCAATTCCTCCTATTGTTTTCAAATTTCCGACAGGCGCGGAAAAAACCCGGCGGGCCGATCCGCAGGCATCCACCAGTTTTTTCATGCCGACATTGCCCACCCCGTCGATCGATTTCAGGGCAAGCCAGTATTTGTCTTCGCTATCGGTCATATTCGATAGTATCACATAAATGTATGTCAATGAAAAACCGCGCGACGATATATCGGATTTTTATGGGGTGTCAAGTATTTTCAGTTTTGCGAAAAACCTTTGCTTTCTTCACGGGTATACGCTAGGTAATGCCACGAAAGGAGTTCATTTCAGGCATGGCAAGGAAACTATTACATGTTTGGGCGGCCCTTCTCTTGTGCCTGGCCCTATCCGGGACCGTTTACGGCAGGGACGGCAAATTGATCCTTTCCGCCGCCCGGGGCAACGATCAGTATAACGTGATGCGCCCTATTCTGTCGATATCGCCCAAAGAAGTGGATCTCGGTACAATTTCACCCGGCGCGGAGGCGTCAAGCACGATTTCCCTGCGGAATCTTGGCAGCGGCAGCATGAACTGGATGATAAGCAAGCCCGAAGGCTGGTTCTGTACAGACGATCAAATGCTGAAGGGCAACCTGGAAAGTTCAATCGTCCCCATGCGTATCATGCTTAAGTATGTAAAGGCCAACGGCGAAGAGAATAGTTCCCGGCCGAAAAATCACTTCGGGACCATGATTCTCAGCCTGACGATAGAAAATATGACCATGACGTGCCGGAAGGAGATGATGCCGGGATTCTACCGGGAGAGTCTCAAAATCAGTTCCAGCGGCATTGTGAGAAGTCTTTTTCTGAAATTTAAAATTACGCCGGTGGATACGGAGCCCATTCTGGAAGTCTTCCCGTCCCGGGTGGATTTCGGCAATATCAGCGGGAATGCCACGGTTACCAAAAGACTTGAATTGGCCAATAAAGGAAAGGATATTCTCCGGTGGACGCTGAAGGTTGCGCCGAATACACAGGCCGGAGACCAGGCGGGACCGGCCAGGAAAGGGCGTTATGTTTCCTTCATAAACGAAGCCGTCAGGGGAAGCCGGGCCTACGTCCTGCCGATACCGTTGAAAGACAGCGTGGAAACGTTCGGCTTATGGTCGGAGGATAACGGCTATCCCGTAGCAGCGGCACCGAATAGCACGCTTCGCTACCAATTCAGCGGGACGGGAATTTCCGTTCTGTTTTGGAAAGGTCCCGACGGGGGCAACCTGTCGGCATATATCGATGATAAATTTGTCAGCCGCGCCGAATCGTTGAGCGAACAAAAGGAAGAAGCGGAATTTGCCGTCGTCGAAGGCCTTCCGGACGGTCAACATACCCTGACCCTGATGAGCAAAGAGGGGCACGTTGCCATCGAAGGCGTTCGGATTTTGGGTAAAGAATTCATGAAAGGACCCCCCGGCTGGCTGAAGGCGTTTCCGATCAGTGGAAGGACGGTTCGGGAAACCGACTACATTACCCTCACAGTAAACCCGCAGTCCATGAGTCCCGGGTCTTATACGGAAAATATTCTTTTCACCTCCAACGGCGGTCGGAAAATGGTCGAGGTTTCCGTCGAGGTCGGGTTGTCAAATATGCCGAAGATCCTTGACGTGTACCGTTTCGTCCGCGGATACGACTATTTTCTTACGAGCAACCCCCAGGCAGAGGCGAAGAGCATACAGGCCGGCAACTACCAGAAGCAGGGAATCGCCTTTCGGCTTTTTGTACCAGGCACACCAGGAACCACGAATTTTCACCGATGGTACAACCCACAGAAAGGCGACCGTTTCTATTCCTATGACCTTAAGGGCGGCGGGAAATCCTTGAACGGTTATATTTATGAAGGTGTCATCGGCAATATCGGTTCGTCGCGTTTGACCGGAACCAAGGAACTGTATCGGTGGTACAATCCTTCCAGGGGGAACCACTTTTACACGACAGATCCTTCTGGTGAAGGAATGAGGCAGAAAGGCTACCGCTTCGACGGGATAGCGGGCTATGTTCGCTGAACCGACAAGATATCTTGACAAAAGCGGTCAAAAGGGGTTAAGACGCTCTTTCTTTACACATATCATTGGACATGCGCCTGTAGCTCAGCTGGATAGAGCAACGGACTTCTAATCCGTAGGTCCCGGGTTCGAATCCCTGCAGGCGTACCATTACAAGGGCTTCCCGAGGGAAGCCCTTTTTCAACAGTCTCCACATATTTCTCGAATCTTCTATACCAGTTCCTGTCTCAGCGGTTTTGTCATACAAAAAAGACTTGCTGAACGTCTGCATAAGTGATACAGAATTGTATGAAATATTGTCTTAGAATGGTGAATACTATTACCGGTGGGATTTACGGCAAAAATGAGCGTAGTACGTGCGAATCGATCCGGTTTTGGGATATCGTTTCTCTATGATTTGTACCATACCGGATGATATACGCGCGTTAATATTGGACATGGACGGCGTTTTATGGAAATCGGATTCACCCATCGGGGATTTGACGGCCATCTTCAACGCAATAAGAACGCGCGGGCTTAAGACGGTCTTCGCTACAAACAACGGTACCCGGACTCCCCGCGAGTACGTCAAGCGGATGGATGGATTCGGCCTGAAAGTGGAGGAAAGGCAAATCATTACATCATCCCTTGTTCTGGCTCATATGCTGGGTGAAAGATTTCCTCAGGGGGGAAACGTTTTTGCGGTTGGCGAGTCGGGTCTGATCGAAGCCTTGAAAGATAGGAATTTTGTTACTCTGTCCCTTGAAGAGGCTGAAAAGGCGCAGGCCGTCGCGATAGGAATGGATAGGCATCTTACTGTCAGGAAATTTTCCGAAGCCGCCTTATTGGTGCAGAGCGGCCTTCCGTTTTATGCCACGAACCCGGACAGGACTTTTCCGACGCCGCGCGGCAAGATCCCGGGAGCCGGTTCCTGGATATCCGTAATATCTACGGCAACGGGAATATGTCCCATTTATGCCGGTAAACCTTCTCCTGCGCTGATAGACCTCGCTTGTCGGCGCCTGGGGCTGCCGAGGGAGCGGGTATTGGTCGTCGGCGATCGATTAGATACGGATATTGCGGCGGGGCAGAAAGCCGGATGTCCGGTAGCTCTGGTGCTGAGCGGTGTTTCGTCACGGGAAGAAGCCGAGGCTTGGCATCCGCCGGTGAATATCATCGCCGCGGACCTCGAATCCTTGGTAAAGTGTTCTTAGTGACGCATGGACATATTTGAGTAAGGTACAGAAGGTCGGTATGGATGGACCTGCATGTTGCAGCAGAATATTGTTTTTGGGTAACAGTCACACATACAGACACGATGTCCCGAGACTGTTGGTTTCTCTGGTCAGGGCGTCGGATTCAGGGAAAGACCTGGAAGTCGAAGTCAATGCAGGTGCCGGTGTGAGTCTTGAATGGCATTGGCAGAATGAGCGAAGCCGGTCGTTCATTGCACAGGGAATATGGGACTATGTCGTCCTTCAGGAAAAGAGTTCCGGTCCTCTCGATGATCCGGATAAAATGCTTCTGAATGCGAGCAGACTGAACGATGAGATATTAAGAAACAGAGGAAGAGTGGCCCTGTACATGACATGGGCAAACCGGAATCGCCGTGAGACACAGAAAGACATTACGGAAGCCTATGAGAGAACGGCTTCGGGACTCGGAGCAAAATTGGTGCCGGTAGGACTGGCTTGGGAGAATGCTCTGATGCAGTATCCCGATCTGGATCTATACGACGAAGATGGGCGGCATTCCAATCAGATAGGGGCATATCTGGCAGCCTGCGTTTTTTATGCTTCTATCTACGGTGCCTCCCCGGAAGGGTTATCCGGCAGGTTGATAAACAGAGGGGAAATACTCAGCGACCTATCCGTTTCACAGGCGACACAGTTGCAGAAAATAGCTAGAGAGACGGTAATTGCATGATTTGAATGAAGAAAAATCAATTCCATATTACCTTGACAGCGGATAGGTGTGATGTTAATAGCAGCGTATACAATATTTCGTGTTGTAACATATAGATTTTTATGGCAATCGCAGAACCCGTGGGCAACTCAATAAAATAAAAGAATAGGACAGGCACGAAAATGGCCGAAGGACAAAGTGATAAATCGATACGGCAGAACATTTATGAGAGAATAAGAGATGATATAACCTACGGGAACCTCATGCCCGGCGAAAGGCTGACGGAAAAAAAACTGTCGGATATTTATGGCGTCAGCCGGAGCCCGATTCGAGAAGCATTGAGACAGTTGGAAAGCGAAGGACTGCTCAGTTTCGAAAGGAACAAAGGGATCGAGGTCAGGAAACTGTCCATAAACCAGATTGAAGACATCTATGAATCGCGGGCGTTGCTGGAGGGATACGCAGTCCGAATCAGCGTCGACAGGATGGATAACAAGGATATCATAAACCTATCCGACATTCATAGGAAGTTGATCAAAGCGGCCAAAGACAAGGATATTCCTTTGTGGCTGCAGAACAATGCCCAGTTTCACGGCTATTTCCGTGAGAAGGCGGGAAATGAAACGATCAGCCAGTTGATCGTCATGCTGAAACGAAGGACTTATCATTATCAAAACATGTCGGTAAGTTATGAGAGGGCATTCGAGACGTACATAGAACATCATGCGGCCATCTTGGATTCATGTAAGAAGAAAGAGGCGGACTCCGCCGAGCAGAGCATGATCCTTCACGTGCGGACGACGAAACGTTTTGTCATCGAGTCGCTGTCCATAGGCAGAAATTTGCTTCTCTAAACGATTCACGGGTTCCTCCGCAAAAATTAAGGTAAAGGTACATAAATCAGTCGAAAAATTCGTCGGTTATAGTTTCCAAGTCATTTCCTGCAAGGATTTTGAACATCATCTTCTCTTTTCAGAAGAAGAGCACCTTCCGGATACCAACCGGACCAGGCCCCATATCATTTCACCAATTCACGATGACCAGACAAGGCGGTATTTTGAAGCAGTCCCTGCCTATGCCTAAGCGGAATGCCGTCAATCGCTAATTATTATATTGTATTACACGAATCCACCCCTGATTCGCATTTCTTCCGTAACGGCTAAAAAACACTTGACAATGGTACTCCGGAGAGGTACATACAATAGTGTCGACAATATTATAGACAATACGTTGTTGCCGGCGGATCGGCATAGAGCGGATGAAGAAAAAAATATCGTCATTAAACAAATAAAATATCAAAACGAATAAGGAGTTTGAAACATGATAACGGGAAAGCAATACAGGGAGCGCATTGCAAAGATGCGGCGGAATGTATTTCAGAGAGGGCAGTTTGTGGACAGGTTCGATCCGTCGATCGTCGGGGGCATCAACGTCATGACGACGACGTACGATTTTGTGAAGGACCCGGATTTTGAGAGCGTGGGTGTGACGAAGTCGCATCTGACGGGCGAGACGATCAACCGCTACACGCATATCCATCAGAGCGTGGAAGACCTTTTGAACAAGCAGAAGATGACGCGTCTGTACTGCCAGGAAGTGGGCGGTTGCATCCAGCGCTGCATGGGCGTGGACGGCTTGAACTCGCTGTCGATTGCGACGTACGATGCGGACCAGAAGCACGGGACGGAGTACAACAAGCGGTTTCTGGAATACCTGAAGAAGGTGCAGAAAGAGGACCTGTGTCTGGTGTGTGCGCAGACGGACGCGAAGGGTAACCGTGCGTGGCGTCCTGCGAAGCAGAAGGACCCGGATTTGTATGTGCGTGTGGTGGAGAAGAGGCCGGACGGCATCATCGTGAACGGGGCGAAGGCGCACAACTCGGCGTCGGTGTATGCGGACGAGATCATCTTTTTGCCTTACCGGAACATGATGGAAGACGAGTCGGACTGGGCGGTGGCGTTTGCGATTCCGGCGGACGCGGAGGGCGTGACGCTGGTGAATGCGCCGTTCCATCCACCTCAGCGTCAAAAGCTGATGGCTCCGCATTCGAACATCGGTTTTTCGCATTCGTTGACGATATTGGACCATGTGTTTGTGCCGTGGGAGCGTGTGTTTTTGTGCGGCGAGACGGAGCAGGCGGGCAAGGCGGCGCTGTATTTTGCGTTGTTCCACCGACACAGCTACACGGGCTGCAAGGCGGCGCTTTCCGAGGTTGTTCTGGGAGCGACGGCGCTGGCGGCGGAGTACAACGGGATCGGCAATGCGGGCCATGTTCGTCATACGTTGGCGGAGATGATCCAGATCGTGGATTTGATCTATGCGGCGGGGATTGCGTCGGCGATCCATTCGACGCGTGCGGATTCGGGGACGTACGTACCGGATACGAACTACGTGAACGCGGGCCGGATGCTGGCGGGCGAGTCGATCTACCAGGAGTACGAGCACCTGGCGGCGATCGCTGGCGGTTTGGCTTGTACGCTGCCTGCGGAGGAGGATTTTGCGGACAAGAAGATCGGTCCGTTCCTGGAGAAATACATCATGAGGAATCCGGATGTATCGGGCGAGGATCAGCACCGTGCGTTCCGTCTGTTCCAGGACATGATGACGTCGACGTGGGGCGGCCACAAGCTGATCGACGCGCTGCACGGCGGGGGTTCGCCCGTGATCGAGAAGGTGGCTATCTACCGCGACCACAACATCGAGCATTCGAAGAACCTGGTGAAGAAGCTGGCGGGGATTCCGGTGAAGGAATCGACGAAGGGGATCTTCCGTGCGAAGCGTTCCTGGTATTAAGAGAAAAGGATCGAATCTGGATTAAACATATAACTGGAGGAATCTATGGAATTTGGTTTGACGGAAGAACAAGTGATGTTCAGGGATACCGCGCGGAAGTTCGCGGAGACGGAGATTCGCCCTTTGATCCCGGAGATGGAGGAGAAGAAGCGTACTCCCCGCGAGCTGATCAAGAAGATGCGGGAGCTGAGCTTTTACGGGATACAGTACCCTGCTGCGTACGGCGGGGTGGGGAGCACGTACCTGGAGTACGTGATGGTGATCGAGGAGCTGTCTCGGGTGTATTGTTCGATCGGCGGCCACATCTCGGTGAACTGCCTCTGTGCGGGGACGATCAACGACTTCGGGACGGAGGAGCAGAAGAAGAAGTACCTGCCGCAGATCGTGGCGGGAGAGGCTGTGGGGAGTTTTGCCTTCACGGAGCCGTCGACGGGATCGGACCCGGACAACATCAAGACGACGTGCGTTCAGGACGGCAACGAATGGGTGATCAACGGCGAGAAGATCTTCATCACGAACTCGACGCTTCCCGGTTACATCGTTGTATTCTGCAAGGACGTGGCGAAGGACGGGAAGGTGACGAACATTATCGTTCCGAAGGATGCGAAGGGTTATTCGACGCCGAAGCTGGTGGAGAAGATGGGCATGAACGGGATGGAAGTGGCCGATGTGGTCCTTGAAGACGTTCGGGTGCCGATCGAGAACACGACGGGCGGCGAGGCGAACCGCGGCAAGGGCTTCAAGATCCTGACGACGGAGATCGCGATCGGCAAGCTGGGCATATCCGCGGAATGCGTGGGCATGGCCCAGGGCGCGTTCGAAGAGGCGATCAAGTATGCGAAGGAGCGCGTGCAGCGAGGCAAGCCGATCACGAGTTTCCAGACGATCCAGTGGCTTCTGGGCGAGATGTCTTCGGATGTGGAGGCGGCGCGTTACTATACGTATGCGACGGCGTACCACAAGTCCCAGAAGCAGGACATCCTGTTCAAGTCTGCGCGGACGCGGCTGTTTGTGTCGCAGGCGTGCCATCGTGTGGCGAGCAATGCGATGCAGGTGTTGGGCGCGTTTTCGTATTCGAAGGAGTTCAACGTGGAGCGGATCTTCCGCGACATGAAGCTGGCGGAGATCTACGAGGGCGTAAACGAGATCCAGCGTATCATGGCTGCGGCGGAGTATTTGCGCTAATCATAGAATAGAGGAGTATGCTTATGGACATGAAGTATCTGCTGTTGAATGTGGAAGACAAGGTGGCGACGGTGACGATCCATCGTCCGGACAAGGGGAATGCGCTGGCGCCCGAGGTTCTTCAGGAAGTGGAATATATCTTTACGGAGATCGCGAAGCGTCAGGACGTGAACGTGGTCGTGTTCACGGGCGGCGAGAAGTACTTCTCGGCGGGCTTCGATCTCACGATCATCCGGAAGCTGGAGAAGGTCTCGAACGAGGACTACACGGCGCTGTTCCACCGAGCGTACCGTGCGATCATGTTCTGCGAGCAGCCGGTGATCTGCGCCGTTGGCGGGCCGGCCATCGCGGGCGGATTCGACCTGACCTTGATGTGCGATATCCGGTATGCGTCCGAACGGGCGAAGTTCGGTCAGCGGGAAATCGTTCTGTCGCTGACGCCGATCATGGACCCGCTGTGGCGTATCATCGGTCTGGGCCGTGCGAAGGAAGTGGCGCTGACGGGCCGTATCTACGATGCGTACGAGGCGGAGAAGATGGGCTACGTGACGAAGGTGTTCCCGGAAGGGCAGTTGCTGACGTCTGTCATGGCGATCGCGAAGGAGATGGCCTCCTACGACCGTATGTGCCTGAAGGAGACGAAGCAGCTTGCGAACCACATTCTGGACGAAGACCTTGACGGCGCCATGAAGGTCCAGGAATGGCTGTTCAGGACGTATATCGGCTCCGAGGACAACCACCAGCGCATCGATGCCCTCCAGGCAAAGCTTGCGGCAGCCAGGGCGGCGAAGAAGTAGTTATCTGGTGAATTATATGGTTTCAAAGATGATTTTGAAACTGAGGCAGGTTATAGCAAAAAAGGGCCTTTAGGCGATATCACGGTTGTGTCGTGTGGAAGGCGTGACTGAAAAAAATGAATGTCAACAGTATCTCCGATGCATCGGCAGTGGAATGTTTATCGGATAGTTCTGAAAATACAGAATATAAAAGACGATATCAGAGGAAGCATGCCAGGATATTGACGTTTCCTAAAGATACCCAAAAGACGGTATCCAAGTTAAATCTGGATAAACGCATTGAAGCCGTCATGAAGAGTGTCATGAAGATGACCGACGCGTCTGTATGTACGCTCTTCATAGCGGCCCGGGAGCATTTAAGAATCGTTCTTCATATCGGGCGCGGCGAGGAAATCGACGTTAAAAAGTTCAGCATAAGGATAGGTGAAGGTATTGCCGGTTGCGCTGCTGCTCATGGAATACCGCTACTGATTGCCGATATTTATGACGAGCCCCGTTATATCGAATACATCCCGGGTATCAGATCGAAGCTGGCCGTACCGATCATAAGCGAACGAAATGTCTTAGGCGTTCTTGTTGTCGACAGCGACAGGCCGTCGGCTTTTTGTTTGGATGACCTCGAAATTCTCGTGGAACTGACCGATCATATGGCCGTTGTACTCGAGTACGTATGATATATGAGCGGATAGTCATCCGCCGCCGGTGTGTTCTATCGTCTCATCCGATAGGAATCCGCGGTTTGAAGCAGATATTCATGTGCATGAGGGCTTTATCCCCCGATGGGGGGGAAGGCCTTCATGCATTTCAGGCAGTATCCTTTTTTTCTCTTCGGCAGTGAAGGCGCCGGAATATTCCCCTACCCGTTGAATCAAAAAATAAATTCTGATACTCCGTTTCAACCGCGTCTGAAAAAGGATAAGATAGCTCCGCAGCATAGCTTCGGCATACCTGACAATATGAACAGGACTGCAAAAAAAGTTGACAAAAATAGGCCGTTGTTTCATTTTATGGCGTATGAAGCAGAAGAGTATTCCTATCTACAACATTACGGATGTGGCCATAGGAGATAAAATCCCCTACTTCGAGGTATTGTCTCTTGAAGCGGCGTTCGAAAAGGCGAAACAAAACGTTGTCGGTCCGCACCGACATGATTTTTACGAGACCTTTATTCTTTCCGGAGGCGAAGGAGCGATTTCCATCGATTATGAAGATTACCCTTTGACCACGCCGCAACTTCTGTTCTTCGCCCCGGGCCGGGTTCATTCCTGGGAAAAATCAAGGAATCGTTCGGGAATGATGATAAGGTTCTCCTCTGAGTTCCTCCTTTCCGGCGAAATGAACACGACCTATTCCCCAGAACTCTATATCTTCATCACCATCGGGGGCAGCCCGGTCATACATCTGCAATGGGAGCAGTTCGAAAAGTTCGAGTCCATTGCCCGAATGATGGAGGGTGAATATTTGATATCAAGACTGGGCAGAGAAGAGGCCCTGCGCGCTTATTTAAGGCTATGGCTGATTGAATCATTGCGGATAGCAAACGATTTGCGCTTGATGTCGCTGGATGATAAATGCGCTCCTCTGGCCCGCCGATTCTTGAGTCTCGTCGAGACGGACTTCCTGAAGAATTCGTCTGTATCCGATTATGCAAGACAACTGCACGTGACGACCGGACATCTCTGTGAATCCATTCGTAAGACTATCAATCGATCGGCGGGTGAAGTGATCCGGAACCGCATCCTGATCGAGGCGAAAAGGCTCTTGCGATACACCGATATGTCCGTGTCCGAAATAGCCTATTATCTGAACTTTGAAGATCCCTCCTATTTTGCTCGTTACTTCCGGAAGCACTGCCTGATGTGTCCTTCCGAATTTCGATACAGCAAGCCACAATAAGTACCGATATTCCCCTGATTTGTCCTATCAACGATCCGAACCCGGTCATGCAATCATAAAGACTAGAGATATCTGCTGTTTATGCGTGCAAGTGGGCCTTTTTTTGCAAGGTGCAGTGAGGCGGAAAGGGTAAATTTGGCCTTGACAATTAATACAATTAATCATAGCAATATTGTCAACCCAAATTGTATGCAACATTTTAGACATGGCAGCTAAAGGCACGTATGCGCTACATAAATAGCAACGGCTGTAGGCGGTCTTTAAAGGAGGAAAAAATGATTCTGGATAAATTTAACTTAAAAGGAAGTGTGGCTCTGGTAACGGGTGCAAGCCGGGGCTTGGGCCAGGGAATGGCCCTTGCTCTTGCCGAAGCCGGCGCGGATGTGGCGCTGGTGGCCAGGACCGGCTCCGCATTGGAAGAGACGGCATCGTTGATTAAGAAGACAGGAGCCAAAGCGCTGGTTGTGCCCGCCGATCTGTCCATAAGCAGCGAGGCCCAGCGGGTTATAAAAGACACCATCGGACATTACGGCCAGATCGATATCCTGCTGAACGCCGCAGGGACCCAGGTTCGCAAGCCTATCTTTGAGATGACGGAAGAAGATTACGATTACCTGATGAGCGTGAATCTGAAATCCATCTATTTTTTGAGCCAGGCGGCGGCGAAAGCGATGGTGGAAAAAAAGAAGGGAAAGATCATCAATATCGCATCCCTGTCGAGCTTTATCGGGCTTAGCAACATCAGCATCTACGGAACGAGCAAAGGCGGTGTCGTCTCCATGACGCGCCAGTTTGCGATCGAATTGGCAAAGAGCAACATCCAGGTGAATGCCATTGCGCCGGGATATTTCATCACGGAGCTGACGGCGGCCCTCTTCAAGGATCCCGAAAGGGCCAAATGGGTTCTCGGAAAGATCCCCATCGGCAGAACCGGTGATGCGGAAGACTTGAAGGGCGCGGTTGTATTTCTGGCCTCAGCGGCATCCGATTACATTACGGGTCATGTCATCAATGTCGACGGGGGCTGGCTGGCTGCTTAATCAAACGAGGAGAAGATGAAGTTATGAATCAATTCAGTGCGCCTTTTTTGTTGGGAATCGATGTCGGGACGACGGGATGCAAGACGGAACTGCTTGATGTCGAGGGCAATACCGTCGCCCGTTCCTATCGGGAATACCCGCTGATCTACCCGCGTATTTCATGGGTGGAGCATGATGCCGAAACGGGGTGGTGGCAGGCAACGGTCGATACGACGCGGGAAGTGTTGGCGCAGAGCGGCATCGACGCCAAAGAGATCAAGGGTGTCTCCATCAGCTGTACGAATGCCCTGGTGGCGGTCGATAAAGAGGGTAATCCTCTGCGGCCGGCCATTATGCAGTTCGACAAGCGGACCATTGCTCAAGTCGACAGGATCAAGGCGAAGGTCGGGGAGAAGGTCATCAGGATCACCGGCAACCAGCCTGCGGCGAGCGGCACCAGCGCCCCCATCATTTTATGGATCAAGGAAAACGAACCGGAGATATTCGCGAAGACGCACAAATTCCTGTGGCCGGGTGGATTTGTCGTCCACAAGCTGACGGGAAACTTCACGATGGAATGGTCGCGGGCGAGCTGGACATGCCTGTTCGAGACGGGTGGGAAGCAGCAATGGTCTGCCGAGCTGTGCAGCGAGATGGACATCCCCATGGAGAAGCTGCCGACGCTTTATCCGTCCTGGCAGGTTGTCGGGGAGGTCACGGACAAGGCGGCGGCCATCACGGGTCTGGCGAAAGGCACGCCCGTTGTCGGCGGCATGGCGGATACGCCTGCGGCGGGCATTGGAACCGGCGCCGTGATGCCGGGGGCCACCTGCCACGTTATCGGCACGACGGCGCGTCCCTGTGTCGTTCTCGACAAACCGGTCTTCGATCCCCGGGTGGTCAACTGCTGCCATGGTGTTCCCGGTTGCTGGTTCTCCCTGGGCGTCCTGGAAAACGCGGGATCGTCCATCAAGTGGTTCCGGGATTTGTTCGGGCAGCAGGAAGTGAGCCTTTCCGCCCTCACGAAGACCAATGCCTTCGATTACCTCGACGAGCAGGCGGAACTTTCTCCTCCGGGAGCCAACGGGATCATCTATCTGCCGTACCTGAACGGCGAGCGTTCTCCCATCTGGGACCCGTATGCGCGCGGCGTTCTCTTCGGGCTTTCGGGAAGCCACAAGCGCTCGGACGTCATCAGGGCGATCCTGGAAGGCGTGGCCTTCGCCTTCGCTCATAATATCGACCTGTTCGAAAATGCGCTGGGCGTGAAAATGGAAGAAGTCAACCTGAGCGGCGGCGGCGCCAAGAGCAGAATCTGGCAGCAGATCCATGCCGACGTTTCAGGCAAGAGAATGAATGTCGTGAAGGTCAAAGAGAGCGAGGCCATCGGCAACAGCATCCTGGCGGGTTTCGGCGTCGGCATCCACAAGGATATGGCCTCTGCGGCGAAGCAGGTGATCAAGATCGAGCGCGTCGTCGAGCCCCGCCGGGAATACGCGGGAAGGTACGCCGATCTCTTCGGCGTCTACAAGAGCATTTATGAACACGTGAAAGAGGATTTTGCCGTACTGGCCAAACTAAAATAGCGGAAAACAGGGAGACGAAGGGATGAAAATGGACGCACAAACAATGCTGTATGTACTCGTAGGTATTGTAGGCGGCGTATGCGTAGCCGTCGAAGGAAGCCTCAATTCTCTGCTGGGCCATCATGTCGGCGTCCTGAAGGCGGTTATTGCCCCCTTTGCCGTCGGACTGTTGACCATCCTGGTCGCTGTGGCCGTGGTTAGCGGGTTTTCAGATTCCAGCCCCGGAGGCGGATGGTTCAGTGCGCCCTGGTACAGCTATCTGGGCGGCGTTGCTGCCGCCGTCTTTGTCGGCAGCGTTATCTACGTGGCGCCCAAAATGGGGGTCGCCGCGGCATTTTCGGCCATCCTCGTCGGCCAGTTTGCCGCCTCTCTCGTCCTTGACGCGACGGGGTGGTTTGCAGTGTCCAAGATTCCCATCACGGGGTTGCGGTTGACGGGACTTCTGTTTGTCATCGTGGGAATGAATCTGTTCTTCTCAAAATCGGGAGCATGACAAGATTGAATAAATCGGGTTGCCCCGAATGTGAAGATGATCGTTCTCCAAGAAGCAAGAGAAAACAGTTCAATGAAAATTTGATTGGAGGTTTTGTGTCATGGAATGGGAAGAAAAAAAAGAAGTAAAAGTTGAAAAGATTTACAATTTGTTTCGTTGCACATATGTCGAGGTTCGGGAATGGCTGAAAGAGACGGATGTCGTTATCATCCCTCTCGGTAGTACGGAGCAGCACGGCAAGCACTGTCCGGTCTGTACGGACACGATTGCCACGGAAATTCCCTGCCAGCTTGCAGCCGAACTGGCCAATGTGCCCTACGTGCAGACCATGCCGATCGGCTATTCCCCCCAGCATCTTCATCCGGCCGGTATCGGTTCGGGCACCATCACCTTCAGTTCCAGCACCTATCAGAACATTATTTACGAGATCGGCCGCTGCCTGATCCACAACGGGTTCAACAAGCTCGTTTATGCCACCGGTCATACCTCGAACATGAAGGCGATCGACCCGGCCATGCGCGCCCTGCGTTACGAGACCAACGCGTTCGTCTGCTGCGTCAGGAACGATGCGGAAGCCGCTCCGGATCTCTTCAAAGACCAGGGTATTTACGAGT
Source organism: Syntrophales bacterium (assembly GCA_963668175.1). Classification (GTDB taxonomy): domain Bacteria; phylum Desulfobacterota; class Syntrophia; order Syntrophales; family PHBD01. The sequence continues at coordinate 3,848,896 of OY764159.1, read as the reverse complement.
GTCCCCCCGAGGAATGTCCCGGCTGGCACGGCAGCGAGATCGAGGCCTCCGAATGCCTCTATTTCGAGCAGCTTTACGGCAAGAAGATCGTTCATATCGAGCGGGCGACGAAGGATTACACCCACGCGCCGAAATGGGCCTCCGACGTGAGCAAGAAATACACGAAGAACAACGGCTCGCCTTACATCAAGATGGACGGTAAGGACCTGGCCTGGGTTCCGATGGAACATCAGGAATACAGCGACAACGGCCTGATCGGCTGTCCGGGCAACCCCTTTGTGGCAACGGCGGACAAGGGAAAGAGAATGCTGTACGCCAAGGCGAAGCTGATGGCGGAGTTCCTTGAAGACGTCAAGAAGTTCAAGACGGGTGAAGTGAAGAATCGCGAGTACTGGAGCAGGACCTACAGACCCTTCTGATCGAGAAAGGAAATCGACATGAAAAAATGCATCTATCTGTTTATCAGTGCGGTATTGATGATGGCCGTATGCGCCCTTCCGGTTCAGGCGGCCCCGAAGTCCGTCGTCTTGAGAGTCGCAACTCCTTATCCGCCTCCTGAGAGTTCTCTGGCGACAGCCCATCTGGTGGCCTGGGAAAAAATGGTCACACAGCAGACCGGCGGCGCGGTAACGTTCAAGAATTACTACGGCGGCGCCCTCGGCAAGCCGGCCGAGCATCTTTCCCTCGTGAAGACCGGCGCTGTCGACCTCGTGGTCAGTTACGGCTGGTACACGCCGAAGGATCTTCCTCTGGAAGACTACGATTACGCCTTCCCCTTCGGCCCCACCGATCCCCTCATTCTCACCAAGGCGATGCGCCAGATTTATGAAGAGTTCCCCCAGTTCCGGAAGGACATGGAGCGCAACAACATCGTGAAGATGTTCCAGAGCCCCGGTATTACGGAAGTCTTCCTGACGAAGGATAAAGTCACGAGCCTGGATCAGTTGAAAGGAAAACGCTGCAAGGTCATCGGCCGTTATTTCGGCAAGTGGCTGACCCCGCTGGGAATGGGGCCCGTCGCGGCTCCCGGATCGGAAGTCTATACGATGATGCAGACGGGCGTTATCGACATGGCGATGGACACGGCCGACCTGCTGTACGCCTTCAAGATCATCGAGCAGGCCCCGCATGTTTTTCATCCCGAACTGCTGACGACCAACTGGGTCGGCACGTGGATGAACCTGAACAAGTTCAAGAGCATGTCGCCCGATGTGCAGAAGATCATGCTGGAGTCGGGCAAGAAGCTGGAGATCATGGCCGCCAAGGAGATCAACCCGGCTTGGGAAAAGAAGATCTTTGCGGACTGGAAGAAGACGCCCAATTATACGTTCGTCAAGATGTCGGAAGCGGACCGCAAGAAGTGGGCCCAGGCCTGTCCGGACACACCGGCCGAGTGGGCCGCCGAAGTGACGGCCATGGGATATCCCGGCTGGGAAATCGTGAAGCGGTATCAGGAAATCACCGCCGGCATGGGACACAAATGGATACGGCAATGGGGGGTCAAGAAATAACAGTCTGAATCGGGATTCGTTGCTCTCCGTATTGTTGGTTGACGGGTGCGGCGGCGGGCCTTTTGCGACACCGCCGCACTCTGAGCCGTATGCGCCGCAGCTATCCGTCTCCCCCCATCATTGGAGAAGGAGTAAATAAGATGACTCAAAACGAAACTGCAAACTTTTTACAACCTGTTAAAAAAGTTCTCGGATACATCGACAACGTCCTCAATCTGCTTACGGGGATCGCCCTTGTGATCCTGACGTTCATGATCGTTTACGACGTGTTCTCCCGGTTTGCCTTCAACGCTCCGCTTCCGGCCACCGTCGAGGTGTCGGAACTTCTCATGGCGTACATCGTATTTCTTACCCTGGGCTACACCCTTTCGCTGGGGCTGCATATCCGCGTCACCGTCCTTTTCGAATACATTCCCAAGGGTGCAAAACCCTACTTCGATTTGTTCGCCGCCGTCCTCGGGGCCGGTTTCTGCGCGATGGTGACCTATTACGCCTGGGATTTCTTCATGCACTCGTTAGAGATTCGCGAAGAGATGCTCGCCGTCATCAAGCTGCCCTGGTATGTGGGCAAATTCGCCATGCCGCTGGGCTTCCTGTTTTTCACGCTCCAGTACATCGTCAATTTCTTAGACACGGTCCTGAGTCTATCCGGCCGTTCTAGTGCATTATAAGGAGGATCTTCAATATGGACCCAATGGCCATCGGTATTACGGGGATATTCGTCCTCTTGATTTTAATTGCTGTCGGCGTGCACGTCGGCATCGCCCTGGGCATCGTCGGGATAGGGGGCATGGCGCTGCTCATGGGATTGGACAATGCCTTCAACCTCGCCACGAGCAGCATGTATTTCAACAACGCCAACTACGCCCTCGTTACGCTGCCCCTCTTCATCCTCATGGGGCTCTGGGGCGCGGCGGGCGGCATCAGCAAACGGCTCTACGACGGCTTGCTCGTCTGGACCGGGAAGATCCGCGGCAGCCTCGGCATCGCCACGATTCTCGGCTGTGCCGCTTTCGGCGCCGTATGCGGGTCGTCCATCGTCACAGCGGCGGTCTTCGCCAAGGTCAGCTCGCCGGAGATGAGGCGACACGGCTACGATAAGAAGATCGCCTACGGTATTACGGCGTCGGCGGGCATGATCGGCATGCTCATCCCCCCGAGCATCCTGGCGGTCATCTACGGCATCCTGACCGGCCTTTCCGTCGGCAAGCTCCTTTTGGGCGGCATCGGACCGGGACTTATGCTCACGGCCCTCATGTGCATCCACGTCTATTATACGGCCCGTTATCGTCCGGACCGGATCGCACCCCAGGAAATGCCCGACTATACGTTCAAGCAGAAACTCGCGACCATCCCGAGCTTCTGGCCGGTCATCGTGACCGCGGTCGTTATCTTCGGCGGCATCTTCGGCGGTATTTTCAGTCCCACGGAGGCCTCCGCGGTGGCCACGGTGGTCATCCTGATCCTCCTCATCGTGACGATGAAGAAGGCGTGCATTCCCCATATCGTCGACGGGATCAAGGAGACGGCGACGACATCGGCGATGATCTTTCTCACCATGGCCGGTGCCTGTGTCTTCTCCCGCTATCTCGTAGTGACGGGCCTCAGCGACGCCGTCGTTCAGGCCATTGTCGAGGCCCAGCTGAACAATTACGTCCTGTTGTCCATTTTGGCCTTCGTGTACCTGATCCTCGGCTGCCTGATGGATTCGACGTCCATGCTGACCATCACGATACCGATCCTCCATCCTATCATCACCGAGTTGGGGATCGATCCTTATTTCTTTGCCGTGTTCATGATCTACGCCTCGCAGATCGGAATCATCACGCCGCCCTTCGGTCTGTCCGTCTTCACCGTCAAGGCCGTGGCGGAGCCGGATGTTTCCCTGGAGGACGTGTTCGCCGGTTCGATGGTCTATTTCATCATCATGTGCGTGGGAATGCCCCTCATGATGGTCTTCCCGCAAATCATCACTTTTCTGTTGTAAGGCCGGAGAAGTGGCAGGCGGCGTGGTGAGATTGGAGTAATGTTATGGGAAAGACAGTCCTGATCATGGCGACCCTCGATACGAAGGGGGCGGAAGTCAATTACATCAAAGAACAGCTGGAGACAAAGGGAACACAGGCGATGGTGCTGGACATGAGTCTGCGGGGCTCGGGAGAAGGCATCTGCTGCGATGTCAGCAGGAACGTTCTTCTGGAGGCCGCGAAGATCGACATGGAAACCCTTTCGGCCATGGGGCGCGGGGAAGCCATCGAAACAATGATTCCCGGCATTGTCAAAGTCGTAAGCCAGCTGTATAATGAGGGTAGATTTCAGGCGATCATGACACTGGGGGGGTTCGACGGCGCGCTTCTTGCGTCGGGCGCCATGCGGGCGCTTCCCCTGGGTGTGCCGAAGTTTCTGCTCACCCCCGTCGCCCAGGGAAAACAGACGTTCGGGGATTTTGTCGGCACAAGCGATATGGTCATCATGCATTCCGTCATCGATATCTTCGGTGTCAACGAAGTGAGCCGCAAGGTCTTCAAAACGGCTGTCGGGGCCATCTGCGGTATGTTGGACATGGATGTGAGCACCAAGCTTGAGGGTAAGAAAGTCGTTGCAATGACGATGTACGGCAACACGACGCCGGCCGCCATGGTGGCCAAACAGAAGTTCGAAGAGAAGGGTTATGAGGTTGTCGTCTTCCATCCCAACGGCACGGGCGGGATGTGCATGGAAGAGTTGATCGAACAGGGGCTCTTCAACGGCGTTTTCGATTTGACGACCCACGAGATTACCGATTGGCTCTATGACGGCTTTCACGCCGGCGGGCCGAGCAGGTTGGAGGCCGCCGCCAGGAAAGGTATTCCCCAGGTTGTCGTGCCGGGATGCGTCGACTTTATTCTCAAGGGCCCGATCGACAACCTGGCCCCTGAATTCAAACAGCGTAAGAAGTATAAATTCAATCCCGCCTGTTCCCTTGTAAGCACCACGCCTGAAGAGATGGAACGGATCGCCGGCGTAATGGCCGAGAAGCTCAACAAGGCAAAAGGCCCTGTATTGCTGCTCATTCCACTGAAAGGCTTTTCGATGTATTGCCATGAGGGTGAACCGCTGTGCGATCCCGAGCGGGATGCGACCTTCATCAAGGCCATCAAAAGTTACCTGCGGAGCAATGTCGTAGTGAAAGAGATCGATGCCCATATCAACGATGCTATATTTGCGGAAAAGGCCGTCGAGGAAACGATTAAGCTGATGGGCGGCGGCGGATGATGAATTTACAGTGAAGAGAAAAAAGATAGCAAGACCCCCGAGAGATGGATCGATGATTGCATGCTCTGATTCTTCTGGCAATCTGATCCATCTCTCATTTGTTTTTGGGTCTGCTGCTTTTTGAATAAAATCTATGGTCCATGGAGGAGTTTATGTCATCGAAAGCATTGGAAGGTATTGTAGTTCTCGATTTGACGAGATTCTACGCAGGTCCGTATTGCACGACGCTGTTGGGCGATTACGGAGCGGAAATCATTAAGATCGAACCTCTCGGGGGCGAGCCCATGAGGGATAACCCCCCTTGGGTGGAGAACGGGAAAGGCGGACCGAATGAGCGGAACAGGAGCGGCTATTTTCTCGGTCTCAATCGCAATAAGTATGGAATGACCTTGAATCTTAAAAGCCCGAAGGGTCTCAAGATTTTCAATGATTTGGTTAAAAAAGCGGATATTGTCGTCGAGAATTACACGCCCGGCGTTATGAAGAAGCTGGGAATAGACTATCCGAAGCTTCGCGATCTCAATCCGCGTATTATTCTGGTCAGTATCAGCGGATTCGGCCAGAACGGCCCTTATGCGAGCAAAATGGCCTTCGACGTCGTTGCCCAGGCGATGAGCGGTTTCATCTCCCTGACCGGGCACCCGAACTGTCCTCCGACGAAAGCAGGAACATCCCTCGGCGATGTGAATGCGGGGGTTCACGGAGCATTCGCCGCCATGCTCGCCCTCTGGAACAGGCAGCGGACGGGGCAAGGCCAGCATATCGATCTTTCCATGCAGGAGGCCATGATCTCGATTCTGGAAAACGCCATCGTGCGTTATACCATCGGCGGCGAAGTCATGGGACCGATCGGTTCCGCCAACCCGAACGATGCGCCCATGCAGGCCTATCAGTGCAAGGACGGCTATATTATCATCTGTACGGTGGGCGACGAGCACTGGCATCGGTTCTGCCGGGCCCTGGGCAAGCCGGAGTGGATCGAAGACCCGGGGTACGCCAACAAGAAACTCCGCTGGGCCAAGAGGCACATCCTTCAGGAACAGATCGAAAAGATCACCGCCGACATGACGGTCAACGAGGTGGAGAAGATGATGGAGAACGGACGCGTAGCTACGTCCCGCATCCTCAACATCAAGGAGGTTGCCGAAGATCCCCATCTCAAGGAACGCGGTTACTTCGTGGAGGTCGATCACTCGATTATCGGCAAGGCAAGAGTTCCCGGGATGCCGTTTAAGATGTCGGAGACACCCGGTTCAATCGATCGGCCGTCGCCATTGGTCGGCGAACACAACGAGGCGATCCTGAAAAAATATCTTAATATCGACAAGGAAGAAGTGAAACAACTGAAGGAAGAAGGCGTCCTTTAGCAATCTTTCCTGTGAAGATACATAACTGAACGCGGTCAAAGAACGTCGTGTTCCCCCGCACCTAAAGACCTGTTCTTCCGACCGAATAGGCCTGAGGGATAGGTGTTGCCTGAAATCCGCTCGGTATCTCCGGTGTTAAGTCAAAGATTTGGCTATGGTTTCGATCTTGCGATGCGAGAACCATTAGTGCTTCTCGGCCGTTCGGGCTACGGGATATGTATCCTTGTTCTCTTTCAGAACGGCGCGGATGGCTCTTGCCATTATGCCGATATCAATCGGTTTGCTGATGAAGTGGCTTATGCCGGCGGCGGAAAGTTCCGCTTCGTCGGTCTTCTCCTGAAAACCCGAGCACAGGATAACGGGGACATCGGGCCGTATCCTTTTCAAGTCCCTGGCCAGATCGAACCCCGTCATTTTAGGCATGGTTTTGTCCGTTATGACCAAATCGAAGCGATCCTTTTCCTCTTTGAACAGATCAACGGCCTTGATGGGGTCCGTTTCGGCAACGACTTCGTAACCAAGCTTTTCCAATGATAATTTTCCCACTTGTGCGAGCATCTTTTCGTCATCCACAAAAAGGATTATTTCTTTTCCTCTGGGCAAGGGAGTCGGTTGAGCCGCTTGATCGGTTCCCGTCTGTTCTTTCAACAGGGGTATGTACACATGAAATTTCGTTCCCTTGCCGACTTCGCTGTAAACCTTGATTTCACCGCCGTGACTCTTGATAATTCCGTGAACGACGGCAAGTCCGAGGCCTGTCCCTTCCCCGATTTCCTTGGTTGTGAAGTACGGTTCGAATATCCTCTCGAGATTTTCCTCCGTAATGCCGCAGCCGGTGTCCGAAACCGTCAGCTTAAGATGAGGCACGGGCTGCAATGACCTCAGATTAAACATATTGTTACCGCTGATGTCGATTTGTTCCAGCGTGATCTCCAATATACCCCCGGCGTCCTTCATGGCGTGTCCGGCGTTTGTGCAGAGATTCGTGAGCACTTGGTGAATCTGGGTCGCATCGGCCGTGATTTTGTCCCACTTTGCATCGATATGATGCCTTATCTGAATCGTTGCCGGGAGAGACGCTCTCATGAATTTTGTAACCTCTTTAACAATCGGCGACAGCTTGATAGGAACACGTTCCTGCTCTCGTTGACGGCTGAATGTGAGTATCTGCTGGACGAGATCCTTGGCACGGTTGGATGCGTTCAGCACCTCTTCGATGCCATGATACACATTGGGACGATCGTGTACCTGATCTTTGTAGAGCTCGGCATAACCGATGATGCCTCCAAGGATATTGTTAAAGTCATGGGCGATCCCTCCTGCCAGGGTTCCCAGTGCCTCCATTTTCTGGGCCTGCCTGAGTTGTGCTTCCATTTTACGGCTTTCGTTCTCGGTCCGTTTTAAGGCCGTTATATCCTCATAGACCACGACGACTCTTCCGTCGACGAGCGCTTCTCCTATCACCGCCCCGTTCAGGAGACATACGATATCCTGTTCGTCCTTACGGCGGCAAATGCACTCCATGCTGTAGGTCCTCTGTTTTAATAAAACAGGATAGATGGATCGGCCTATCTCTTCGTAGTCTTCATCGTTTTTGTATAGAACCCTCGTATACTTGCCGATTAACTCTTCGGGCGACCATCCGAACGTTTCTTTCACATGGCTGTTGGCAAAGATGATCTTGCGGTTCTCAAGACCGATCACGGCATGAGGGATGGCGTCCAGAATGGATAGTTCGAGGGCCTTCCTGGAGTCCAACTCATGCTTGGCGAGGATAATCTCCGTGATGTCCATGGAGTTGCCGAGAACGGCCTGCTTGCCCTCGTATTGGATATGGGTTACCGATTCCATGATCCACCGCGCGCTTCCGTCTTTGCACATGATCCTGAATTCATAAGGAGCCATCCTCTCCCCCTTGAGCATGGCGGCGGCGTTTTCCTTCACTTTCGTCCGGTCTTCGGAATGAATGATCAACATCGCATCGCGGCCGATCAGCTCTTCCGGAAGGTAACCGGCGTAGGATGCGGCATTGGCATTGAGAAATTTAAATTTGGAGTTTTGGACGATATAAACCCCGGCCATGGATTTTTCCGCCAGCATTCGATGAAGTTCCTCGCTTTCTCTCAGAAACTGATCGGATTTGCGCTGCCGCATGATTTTGTGAAGTTCGTTCGCCACAAGCTGTATTTGGAGAACGTCGTGATCGTCGTACGGTTCCGCCTTGTTGCCGACGCCGAAGATGATCAAAACCTTTCCTTTCTCCAGCACGGGAATGGACATGAACCTTTCAATGCGTATGTGCCCTTCCGGCAGCCCCTTTCTATTGGGAGCGCTGGAGAATTCGTTATAGACGACAGGTTTTTTCAGACGGATGCAATCGGTCCAGTTGCCTGCTTGATCTATAGGATAATGCGTTTCAAAAGGTGCAGAGCAGCTCTCAAGGGCCTCTTGGTTCCATGTCGTTAAAACGACGTTCTGCTGGTCGTCCGAGACGAAATGAAAGAAGCCGATGGAGCTGTCCGTCAACTTGACTGCCAGCTCCAGGGCAAAATCGTAGAGTTCTTTTTCATCCAGTTTGGGGGCTTCTTCGTAGAGTTTCAGAAGGGCGTTCCCCCGTTCCAAACCCTTACGAAGCATTCTTTCAGTCCGGATGCGATCGGTAATGTCCTTGAAGGTCAGGACGGCACCTGTCGGCCGCCCGTTTTCCATGATCGGCGTGCTCGTATATTCGACGGGGAAATGGCTGCCGTCTTTCCTCCAGAAAATTTCATCGGATGCCTGGAATATCTTTCCTTCCCGGTAGGAGCTATAGATAGGGCATTCGCTTTCCGGGTAATCGCTGCCGTCCGTCCGCGTATGATGATGGATGGAATGGCTCTTCCGGCCGATAAGTTCCGCGATGTCGTAGCCCATCATCTTTGCCGCTACAGGGTTGACGAAGATATGTTCGCCGTCGGCATTTAGTCCGATAATCCCTTCCCCCGCCGAATTCAGGATTTGTTCCCTTTCCAACCTCAACTGTTCGATCCTGGACTCCGCCCATTTCCGTTCGGACTCGCGATATGCCAGCATAGACGCCATCTCGTCGAGCGATCCGGCCAACTGGCCGACTTCATTATAGCCATGCGACAATTCCGTACGGGTCGTAAGATCGCCCCGCCCAATCCTTTTTGATGCCTTCACCATCAGATTCAGGGGACGGGCAATGAGATAGTTGCCTATCGTATAGGCCAGGAACGTGGCCAACAGCGCGGCCAATCCTAAAATTCCGATATTTCTTGTGATGTTGCGATTGGCTTCAGACAGGACGACGGCTTCCGGCACGCCGACGCGGATGAAGAGATCGGGTTCTGCGCCCTTCGTCAGATACATACGCTTGAAACCGTAGAGGCGCCTCTTGCCGTCGACACCGGGGGCGAAAAAGCTTCCCTCCCGCTCTCCGGAGGTCATTCGCGTGATCATTTCGGGGAGATCCTTCAAGCCGGCGTATTTTTCGAAATCGGGGTGACGGTAGAGACGGACGCCGCCGCTGTCCGTCAGTGCCAGCGCCGATCCTTCGGGGAGTTTGGCCGTCGCAAAGGATTGCTTATAATAAGAGAGGTCGAACGCCGCCATGATAATGCCGATCAGACGATTGCCTTCGTCCAAAACGGGGTAGGCGAAATGCAAAACGGGGCGGCCAGCGGAGTGGCTGAGGACGTATTCGCCGACGGAAAACTCCTTCCTGGTCAATACATCCTTAAAATACTTCCGTCCGGCGATACTGAACGGCTGTATACTGGGAGCGCTGGCAAAGACCTTTCCGTTGGGGGTTGCAATGCTGATTGCCGCATAACACGGGTTCTGTTTTAAAAGAACCTTCAGAAATTGATTGCAGGCGCGAACGTCCCGCACCCGCACCGCCGGAACCTGGGCGAGCGTCATGAGCAACTGGCGGGTGCTGTTGGTCAGTTGTTCCTGCTGGATTGCCACGCCCAGGGTTAACTGCCTGATGGCGCGTTTGGCGTCCTCAATAGCCGCCTGCCTGCGCTCCATCCCCGTGAAGACGATGATCGCCAGGGCCGGCAGGATGGCCACGATGACCAGAATGATCAGATGGACCCTTATGGACCAGGATGAAATCGTTTTTAGCATACAGACTTCCTTAATTGAAGCACTTAAAAATCGTGCGCAGCCTCAGTATCCCGGCTCAAAAGTCTCTGAGACGGGTGAAAAGCCTTGTTCGTTGATTTCCCCTTTTTCCCGGTGGGTTTCATAATGCCGTGAGCCTGGCCTGCGTGCAGATTCACCGCCTTTTCCCCGTTGCTGCGATTGTCGGCCTGCGACATGCCGATAACCGCCATCAGGTTCTGTACATGGGTCTTCGTTTCTACCGCCTGGGCATTCAACTCTTCCGAGGCTGCCGCCGCTTCCTGGGCGCTGGACGCATTTCTCTGTATCACCGTATCCATTTCCACGACCGCTTTGTTGATCTGCTCGATTCCCTTGGCCTGTTCCTGTGAGGCGGTATCTATTTCGTCGATCAGGTTGGCGATCTTCATGGAGATGTCCTTGTTGGCCGTAAAGGCGTCCTGAGTGGAAGACGTCAGTTCGCTGCCGCGCTTCACCGACTTGATGGAATTCTCGATTAACGTATTGGTGCTTTTCGCCGCCTCGGCGGCCCTGATGGCTAGGTTTCTCACTTCTTCGGCCACGACGGAAAATCCTGCCCCGGCTTCGCCCGCCCGCGCCGCTTCTACAGCGGCGTTGAGCGCCAGAAGGTTGGTCTGGAATGCGATCTCGTCTATCGTTTTTATAATCTTTTCAATCTGTTCGCTTGTCTTGGCGATGTCTTCGACGGCGATAATCATCTGATTCAGCTCGGAGCTTGCTTTTTCGACAACCTCCTTTGCCTCCTTCATCATGACCCTTGTTTGGGCGGCATTGTCGGCGTTCCTGCGGGTCATGGACGAAAGCTCTTCAAGGGAGGCGGACGTTTCCTGGATGGCCGCCGCCTGTTCGCTGGCTCCTTCCGCGAGAGACTGGCTTGACGTCGCCACGTCCGTCGATGCCGCCGTTACTTGATCGGCCCCATTATTCAGACCTTCGATGACGAGGTGGATGGGCTTGGTGATCATCCGGGTCATGACGACGGCGAAAATAAGTCCCAGCACGATGGCGGCGATGGTTCCGCCGACGATGTACGCATTGGCGCCGGCGATCTGGGATTTGAGGCGTTCGAAGTGGCCGTTCTTGGCTTCAGTACATTCCTTTTCCACGGCCCGGCCGGCGTCGCGCAGCTGACTGTCGAAGGCTTTCAGCTTCTCATCCTTTTCGGCAGTTGTGATACCCGGTTTGCCCAGAAAAGAGACCATGTCCGCGAACGTCTTTTCATAGGAAGCGGCGGCGGCGAGAACTGCATCCATCTGACGGACATTCGCCGGGTCTTTGAGCTTCGTCTTGAGATTGTTGGCCGTTGTCTTCAGCTTCCCGACCGCTTGATTGACCTCTTCAATATATTGCTTGTCATTGCGGATGATGAAATTCTTTTCGTGTCGCCTTGCCTGCAGGATGCATTTGGTGATGCAGTCCAGGTCATCCACTTTGAAGAACCGGTCGGTGACGACTTGCAGGCTGTCCCAGCCGACATAGGCGATGGAAGCCGTGATCACCATGATGACGATAAAACCGCCCGTTATTTTTGTTCCTAATTTCATCTTCTTGAGCATAATTTCTCCTTCCTGTCCGATTACTCTTAAGTCCAATACACCGGCAATTCCCCGGGTTTTAAGTCACTTCATGATTTTTGCGCCGGTCTTTGCTTCATGATGCCTTGCCGATTCCGTGTTTCGGAATAATGCGTTGTATCTTGCTCCCGCACTCATGACATATTTGCTTCACCTGCCGGAGGAATTCGCGACGAGGCAGGCAATCCGGTTGCGTATCATCGGAAAGAGAGAGGGTTATAGAGGCGTTATTACAGAATATCAGCAGAACACGAGAACCAGCCAATCCGGGAAAGCATTATGTAGGCAGCAAAGTTTATGCCATACGAGTTTACGCTCGCTCGGAGTTTGTGGTCATGCACGCAAGTGCTAAGAACAGCGAGGTATTGGGCGGGTAACACATGCGAAGCAGAATCCTGTCCTACGTTTTTTACGGATGGGGTCCGGCTCGACCGGAAATAGCGGGTGCGCCGGACGATTGGATTCCGGTGAACCGGGATTTGTCGATGGATTGAAATGATGACCTATTCGAGGGAGCGCTGGCTGCGGTTTTGTGTCCCGACATGCCGCCATGTTTCCTCGTCAATCGGCAATACGGACCCGATCGCGTCCCTCGCTTTTGGCCCTTTTTACTGCGGATCTGGCGGATTGAAGAAGGTCGCCCGCCGTTTCTCCATGATCCGGGAGCGACGCCACTCCGATGGAAAGCGTGACACGCCTCATCTGTTTGTGATCGTCATAGGCGGCGTGATCTTTCAGCAATTCCCTGAGGTTCTCGGCACGCCTTTGCGTTGCGGCAAGCGTTGACCCGGGTAGGATCAGCGCGAATTCATCGGCCCCCCAGCGGCACGCGATCTCCGTTTCCCTGATTTGCTCGCCCAGAAAGTGTCCCAGGTCCTGAATCACTCTTTCTCCTGCTTCCAGGCCGTGCATGCGATTGAATTGACCGAGATGGTCGATATCGATAAAGACGATGCTGAGGGGTTTTTCCTCCCGCTGGGCCTTCTTCAACTCCCGGTTCAATTTTTCCTCCAGATGGCCGCGGTTGATCAGCCCTGTCAAGGCATCGATGGTCGATAGATTGCTCAGTTCTTCGCGAAGTTGGATGTTCCGCAGGGCCAGGCTTATTTGCCGTGTTGCGATGAGGGCGAGTTGCTCGTCGGCTCCCAGTTTTTCTTTTTCCAGACGGTTGCTTGCGCTTAAGGGGTAAGGGAACAGGATGTGCATAAGGCCCATGAATACGCCATGGACGTTCATGGGTACGCAGATGGAAGCCCGGTCTTGCATCCTGCGGGAGATATGGGGGCAGGGGATTCCTTCATCCGTGCCGACAACAAGATGGGGCCGGCTTCTGCGGACGGCGAAGCAATCGTCTCGTGCGAATACGGTTTCCAGAGGCCCGTCGCCCCATGACACGGCGGCATCAAGGAGATTCCTTGCATGGTCGAAGCGATAACAGGCGCCGGCGGGAAAAAGGCGGGGCATCTCCTGTCCGATGACGCCGTAGGCCTCTTCCAGGTTGAAAGAGGCGCAAAGGAGATCCCCCATCTTAATCACATTCTTGATCTTGCGTTTCGTTACGGCCATAAAGGATTGCCTCGATCTTCTTTTTGAAGGCCGGGGGTGCCGTGATGCCCAGTTCCCGCAGGCGGGCTTCGAAGACCTTCATGTCCTTCGCCCGGCCGGCCAGATTCCGGAATATTTCCATGTAGGCACAGCCGGTTCCCTCTATTTCGCTCCGGTATGCCGGGGATGCCTGTAGCTGCCGCTCGACGAGGTCCGCTGCCGATCCGCAGAGGGGTCGGGCGAGCGCCCTGTAGGCCGCGAAGCGCTGGGCAACGTCGCATTCATAGTCGTGAGTCTGTATGGCACCGGCTGTCCGGTTGAGATCGATCCAGTCGGCGACGCGTATACGCGGCAAGGATGAAAAAGCGTCCTGCAAAGCCAGCAGAATGTCGTTGCATCCGGGCCGGCCGATGCCTTCTTCCGGATGCTTTCCTCCCGTCTTATCTCCATCGCGACGCAAATAGACGACGACCTCCAGGACCGAAGAGGCACGGGAGGTCGTCAATCTGTCTTCGCCCAGGAGGTCCACGGCAACCGCCACGCCGAATTGTTTTTCGATCCGGGCGGCAATACGTTCCACATCCTCTGCGAGCGCATCTGTTGCCCCGGCTGTCGCCAGTTCCGGAAAAAACAGTCGCATTTTCTGCACTATGTCGCTCTTCGGGACGCGATTTTCATCTTCCTCCCGCCGGTCGCAGTTCTTGCCCGAAAGCAATGCCCCAAAGCGCTCCCGGTCAACGATATCTTTGTTCCATTGCCCCCCGGTAGATTCATGAACCACGATATCGTGAACCTTGTCGCCCACCAGTTTGCTTAATGTAACCGATATGATCTGCCGATCCCTGGTGTCAATGTCGTAAAAGAACCCGCCTTCGGCCACCTGTCCGCCGGGCTTCGGTACGGCACCGAAATTCGACGGGTTCATAAAGATCGTTCCCTCGAATTCTTCGAATCCCCATTGATCGTGGATGTGGCCCGTCAGGCACAACAATACCTGGTTTTCTTCGCAGAATCTTCGCAGTTCCGGTGATCCGCTTTCCCCCATGGGAGATACGTGATCGTGGATCCCGTGGGCTGGTTTGTGCGTTACGATGATGTCGGGGCATGTCTCGGCGAAAAACCGGGTCATTTCGCTTGAACCGCGATCGGCGTTATAGGGTACGGCATATCGATTGGGGATACCCGGCGTGGTCACATCGGCCCCTCCGTAACCGGCAATCCGAAGCTCAGCCACATGATACCAATGACGGTGCAGATCTCTTCCGTGGAGGGACGTATACTGCAGGTCCATGTCGTAATTGCCGGGCAGACAGAGAATCCGGGACGTACCTTTCAGAAACAGGATACTCTCGAGAATCTTATATTTCTGCTGCATGCTTCTCCGGGCCCGGACCGTTGTCTCCCGGTATGCCGCAGCCTGTTCCCGGATATCGACGGCCAGGTCCGTATGTTTCAAAAGGGTATCGATAAAATCGTCCAAGTCGGCCGAATCGTCTTTCCATCGGCCCTGGAGGGAAGAAAAAGAGGACTGCAAGTTTCTGTACCTGGCCGCCATCGCTTCCGAGAAGAAAGGCCGGTCGATGAGGTCGCCGGCGACGATGTAAACCTGGGCGTCGGTCGAGGCCAGGAGCCTCTTAACCCGGTCAAAGTCGCCATGGATATCGGCAAGGTAGATAATCTTCATGGGCATGATCCCCAAAAAGAACTGCGGAAGGATTATAGCACAGGACTATCGGTATGAATAGCAGTCTTTCCGATGAGATCGCCGTCATAGAGGGACAAAGGCCTCTTGGAACAGACAAAACATACCAGTCAATACGGTGAAGACCTTTCTCGCGATGTGAAGGTCGTATTTCTGTTCCGGAAAGATGTTTGATTCCAAGACCCTTGTTCCTGCCCCGTCCGGGATAAAAGATATGAACGCCTTCCCTGTCGTTCCCATTTTTCTTGTCTTACATTTATCTCTTTGTAAATACTGAATAATAATCGCCTGTGATGTCCGGCTGGTTCATGGCATGTTTCTTTCATAGTTGATTCATCAGATACTTTGGCGATTATCAACCAGCCTTCAAATTACAAGGGATACCGAACGGACGTTTCGGGTCCGTCCGCCGGGGTGTCTATCCCTTGTTCTATCTTTCCGGTCGGCGGGACTTTTCGATGCGCGACGGCGAAAAAGACAAAAAAGAACTTATTGAGGAAGTATCCCGCTTGCGGCTGCAGATTGATAGTCTGAGGAAGGATATGTCCCTGTCGAACCTGGAGGATAACGTCTTCAGGATCATCGCCGACAGTGTGCAGGCCGGTATCTACATCGTCCAGAACGGCAGAACCGTTTTCACCAATGCGCACATTTCCTCCTATTCAGGTTATTCCGAAGAAGAACTTTTGAAACTCTCCCTGATAAGCGACACTGTTCATCCGGAGGATCAGATACGGGTCAGGGCCGCAGGTATCGGGATGCTGAAGGGCAGAGACCCGACGCCTTATGAGTATCGAATCCTCTGCAAAGACGGCAGCGTCAGATGGCTGTTGGAAAAAGTGGTTTCGATTATGTACCAGGGCAAGAGAGCCGTCCTGGGCAATACGATCGATATTACCGAGAAGAAACGTACGGAAGCCGAGCTTGTCCAGCTTACGGAAAGACTGTCTATGCAGGTCGAGGAACGGACGGCTGCCCTTTTGAAGGCAAACGAGGCACTAAGAGAAAGCGAGGTGCGTTACCGGAGCATCTATGAAAACATGCTCGTCGGTATCTACCACAGCACGCCGGAGGGCCGGTTCATCCGGGTCAACCCGGCCATGGCCGCCATGTGCGGGTACGACTCGCCACAGGAGATGATCGACGCGATTTCGGATATATCCCGTGAGTACTACGCCGATCCTGTCGAGCGAGAGCGATTTTCCGGTCTCCTTAAAGCGCACGGGCGGATCGATAACATCGAATATCAGGTACGCCGCAAAGACGGGAGCAAAATCTGGGTGGCCGTTAACGCGAGATCTGTCAGCGACGATCAGGGCGGCATTCTCTATTATGAAGGAACCTGCCGCGATATTACCGAGCAAATCCGGATGCAGGATCATCTGAGGGAAAGCGAGGAGGTCTTCCGTCTTCTCTTTGAAAAATCCGGCGACGCCAATCTGATCACGGACGGGGTCCGCTACGTCGACTGCAATGAATCCGCCCTGAGAATTGCAGGTTTTTCGGACAAATCGCAGCTTCTCGGTTTGACGCCGGAGGATATATCCCCTTACAGGCAACCAGATGGGGAGCTGTCGTCGGAAAAGGCGAAGAAGATGATCAATCTGGCATTTGCCGAGGGATCGAACCGCTTCGAATGGGTTCGCAAGCGTCCGGATGGAACGGAGCTTTATCTGGATGTTATGCTGACATCGATTCAGGTAAAGGGAAAAAGGCTTCTATACACGACCTGGAGGGACATCTCCGAGCGCAAGAAGGCCGACGACGAGTTGAGGGAATCCCGGCAGCGGCTCGCCCATATCATTGATTTTCTGCCCGATGCGACCTTTGTCATCGACAAAGGAGGCTGTGTCATCGCCTGGAACAGGGCCATTGAGGAAATGACCGGAATCGGCGCTTCTAAAATGCTGGGCAGGGGGAATTACGAATATGCCTTGCCCTTTTACGGGGTTCGGCGACCGATTCTGATCGATCTCGTCTTTCAAACCGAAGAAGATATTGAAAAAAGGTATCTTTTTGTGCAGCGCAGCGAAGACGGCTCGCTCCTGGCCGAAGCGGACGTGTCCACCGAAAGCAGGCCATGTATCCTCTGGGGCATCGCCAGCCCTTTATACGACAGTAAAGGCGCCCTGACGGGGGCCATTGAGTCGATCCGTGATATTACCGAGAGGAAGAAGGTCGAACAGGCCCTTCGGGAAAGCGAGCGGCAACTGGCTACCATTATCGACTTTCTGCCGGATGCGACCATGGTTATCGACCGGGAGGGAAAGGTGATCGCCTGGAACCGGGCCATGGAAGACATGACAGGAGTCGATTCCAAAGACATGATCGGTAAGGGAAATTATGAACATGGCGTTCCTTTCTACGGTGTGAGACGTCCGACCCTTATCGATCTCGTTCTGAATCCCGATGAGGAGCTTGAGAAGCAATATACGACGTTCGAAAGAAGAGGTGAGATTCTCTTCGGAGAATCCTATACGCCGGCCCTGCAGGGGAGCCGAGGGGCCCATCTTTCCGCCACGGCATCAATCCTCCGCAATTCGAAGGGCGAGATCATCGGTGCGATCGAATGTATCCGGGACAATACGGAGCGCAAGAAAATCGGAGAAGATCTGAGGCGTTCCGAGAAGAAGTACCGGGATCTCGTCGACAATACACCTGTCGGTGTTTATCAGGCGAGTGCGGACGGCCGGATATTATTCGCGAACCAGGCCTATGCCGATATATTCGGATATGAGTCGGCAAACGCGATGATAGGAGTGAACGCCGTAACATTGTATAAGGACTGGAACGACCGGAGAAAATTCCTTGAGTCGCTTCAGCAATATGGCCGTGTCCTGAATTACGAGATAGAGGTTCTTTCGAAATCCGGGGAAACAAAATTTATCCTGACTTCCTGCGTTCTTGAAGAGAACTTGGTTTCAGGAACTATCATTGATATCACCCGGCGTAAGCAGGCGGAAAAGGCTCTGCATGAAGGCGAACGCCGCCTTTCCGACATTATCAACTTCCTGCCGGATGCGACTATGGTCATCGACAGAGAAGGAAGGGTGATCGCCTGGAACCGGGCCATAGAAGCCCTGACCGGATTCATGGCCGTGGATATCCTCGGGAAAGGGGATTATGAATACGCAATCCCCTTTTATGGTGTGAAAAGGCCGATACTCATCGACCTGGTGTTTGAACCTCGGGAAGGCCTTGAAAACAAATATGAAGGTATCAAAAGACAGGACGATTTAATCATCGGGGAGGCATACATACATAACCTGCAGGGACGAAAGGCGTACCTGCTCGGAACGGCCGCGCCTCTTTATGACACAAGGGGCGCCATCGTCGGCGCCATTGAATCAATCAGGGACATCACCGAAAGGCGCCGGATGGAAGAGGCCTTGTCCCAAGAACACGACCGCCTTGTGGCCATCCTTGACAGGATTCCCATTTCCGCCTTTGTCATCGACCGCGACCGGACAGTTGTCCTCTGGAACCGGAGCAGCGAAATCTTCATGGGGAAGTCAAAAGAGGACGTCATGGGACGAGAATTGGATATCAGCCATCTTTTCAAGGGAAAAGCGCATCCATCCCTTGCCGAACTCCTTCTGAACATGACGGACGATGAAGTCATGACAAAATTCGGTCACCGGGGGATTCTGAAGAATGCCCAGTTCTCCGGACGATTCGAGAGTACCGGCAGGATCTGGCCGGATGGCGAAGAGAGGATCGTATCCATTCAGGCGGCGAGAATTTTCGATCCGGCCGGAAAAGTAGCCGGGGCTGTTCAGACGGTCCAGGATATAACGGAACGTGTCCACTTAGAAACGCAGTTCCATCAAGCCCAGAAAATGGAAGCCATCGGTACGCTGGCCGGGGGTATCGCCCATGATTTCAATAACATCCTGGCGGCGATTATCGGCTACACGGAGTTGTCGCTCGATGAACACGATCCCATAAGCCGCCGTCGCAAACTCAGTGAAGTTTTGAATGCCTCCAGCCGAGCGAAGAACCTCGTCAAGCAAATCCTGACCTTCAGCCGCCATACGGACTATGAAAAGAAACCCGT
The DNA here is from genome assembly GCA_963668175.1 of Syntrophales bacterium. Taxonomy (GTDB): domain Bacteria; phylum Desulfobacterota; class Syntrophia; order Syntrophales; family PHBD01. The sequence goes on along the minus strand of OY764159.1, from coordinate 3,829,733 downwards.
CGATCTGAGACCGATTGCGAAAGAGGCCCTCAAACTCATCCGTTCCACCTTCCCGACAACAATTGAAATCCGTCAGAAGATAACCAATGCCTCCTGCACGATCAATGCGGATATTACCCAGATGCACCAGATCATCATGAATCTGTGCACAAATGCCGCCCAGGCTATGGGAGAGAAGGGGGGTATCCTTACGGTCGATCTTTCACAGGCGGATCTGCGGGTTGAAAAATTACCCGGCCATTCCGATTTTCGACCCGGTTTTTATATCAAATTGAGCGTGGCCGATACGGGACCGGGGATAGATCCTGCCGTCGAGGAACGCATTTTCGAACCTTTCTTCACGACCAAGGCGACGGGAGAAGGGACCGGTCTTGGGCTTTCCGTCGTTTACGGCATTGTTAAGAATCACGACGGTATGATTTACGTAACCAGCGAAAGCGGGAAAGGCGCGATTTTCGACGTCTATCTTCCCTCAATCGAGAAAGAGGACACAGAAATGGAGATAGCCGGCGAGGAAACCATTTCCCGTGGACACGAACATATCCTGTATGCGGATGACGACAAGATACTCCTTGATCTGGCCCGAATGATCCTCGAATCTCTCGGTTATAAAGTAACGGCGGGGACAAGCAGCGTGGAGGTCTTAAAGATGTTTATCGCCGATCCTGCGCAATTCGATCTGGTCATCACGGATATGACGATGCCGACAATGCCGGGAAGTGAGCTGGCAAGAGAAATCATGAAAATCAGATCGGATATACCCATTATACTGTGCACGGGATTCAGCGAGTATATCGATGAAACACGGGCAAAGGTACTTGGAATCAGGGCTTTTATCATGAAGCCCTTTGCGAAAAAGGACCTGGGCAGGATTGTCCGGGACGTTTTGGACGGTAGGGTATAAGACAACGTTTCATCGGGGAATAAAACCCCGGACCATCCGAAGAAACGGTCCGGGGTTTTTGTTCCTGATTATTCCTTCATGCCCATCAGTTTCTTGGCCATTTTCTTCTTTGTTTCGAAATCCGTAAGGACCGTAAACATGACCCGCTGAGACTGGGGCGCGCCGGCGCCATGCCATGTCCCCGGCCCGTGCAGGCCTGCCGTCCAGTGCTGCAGGAACTTGGCGACTTTTAAGCGCTGATCGGCCGGACCGGCGGCTGTAAATGCCTTCTTCAACATCGGACCGACTTCCGGGTTGTCCAGGTCTTTCAATCTCGGCATGGTGACGACGAGCCCGCCGCCGATATCCCCGGCATTCTTCAGTATTTCCCAGAAGCCGTGGGCGATGTTCAGCTTGGCGGCGTTGCCGAAGAGATCGTCCGGGAGGTAGACGCCCGAACCCTTGGGCTCCTCTCTGCCCCGCATGGCGGCAGCGATGGCGCAAGCGTGGGAGGTTTCGCTGAAACGGACCATATCGATGATTTTTTCCTGGATGTGCGGGACTTTTTCAACACCCGTTAATTCGGCTGCCATCATGGCGCCGCCGATAATCAGGTCGGCGAATCCGACCTTGCAGGCGCCGCCGCAGTTCATGCGATGGGCCTTGGCGAAGCGGGTAACCATCTTGCCGCAGTATTTCGTTTCGCCGCAAAGAAAGACCCGCTCCCAGGGGATAAAGACGTTGTCGAAGACCATCGTCGAAGTTTCCCGCTGGCCGTAAATCGGATTTCCCAGTTCGTCTTCGCTGTCGCATGCAGCCCGTTCCGCCGAGTAGGCGTTGTACTGGCAGATATACGTCACGCCTGGAGCACTGTTCTGAACGGCGAAGGCCAAGGCGAATTTTTCCTCTCCTTCCTTCATTCCACCGCCCGGGAGGACGAGTGTTTCATGGGAACCGATGGCTCCGCTCTGGCTGACCTTGATTCCGCTTACCACGATGCCGTCGTCGCGCTTTTCGTTTAAGTGGATATAGGTATCGATGTCGTCCTGCTGGGAAGGCCTCTTCTTGCGATCGCCCTTGGCGTCGGTAATTGCGCCGGAAACGGCCAGGTCGTTGTTCTGCGCATAGGTGAGCCATTTATTGAATCGCTCATTATATTTCGTGCCCAGATCGCGGTCCATTTCCCATGTCGTGGCAGCCAGGCTGTTTAAGGCGTCGCAGCCGACACAGCGGTAGTTGCAGGTGCCGACGGTCTGGCTGGTGAGCAGGGCCATTTCCTGGCGCATATCCAGGTCGTGGATGTTTCTGGCCACGTTAAGGTTACGGTTGATCGGTTCCCCCGTCAAGTGGGATGTCGCCACCATGACCTCTTTGTTGTTCGGGTCTTCCGCCAGTCCGTAGATTGCCGAGTTGGCCATGACCATCGATCGGGTAACGGGATTGTCCAAGAGATTCGTGACCCATTTCCCTCCGCAGTATACACGGGGCTTCATTTTTTTGATGCTGTCCAAAAATTCGTTCGCCGTCTTTAATGCCATAATGACCTCCCTTATTTGTTGGATTTAGCCTCTATGAAGAAATCGGCCTTGCTCCCCGGGAGGGGGAAGGCCACCATGTTCAGTAAAGCTGTTTCCAATATCTCCAGCAATTCCGATCTGGAGAGATGTCCCGAAAGCGAAAGGGAAAGCTTCCGGTCTTTTAACGCGGCTTCCGCAACCAGGTCTTTCTCGAAAAAACCGGGCAGCATCCTTTTATCGACGCAGCAATAAGACAGACCGGCAAAGGTACCGGACAAACCCTGATAGACACGGTGTACCTTACCGTCCATACTTATTGCGATCATCTCTACTCCCGACGCACTTGCCGCCATTGCCGACCTCCTGAATGTTCTTGTGTAACCTGCGACCTGTCCCCCGTGAGGCCTATGCTTGTTATATCTTTCTCGCCAGATCCTGGGCGGCGATGTGAATGGCATCCCAGGCGCCGCCGAAAGGCGGTGCATAAGGAAAGTCCAGGTAGCCGACTTCATCGATGTGCAAACCCGACCATAGTGCTACGGACAAGGCGAAAACGCGCTGAATGGCCCCTTTTTCACCGATGCATTGACCACCGATAAGCTTTCCCGTGGTCTTGTCTGCTATGAGTTTTATCCCCAGTTTCTCGCCTTTTGCCATCGGCCGCCCGATGGGGAGCCCCCAGATGAGGGAACTTACAGGCTGGAATCCATACAATGTCGCTTCGTCTTCCGTAAGTCCCGTGGCCCCGACTTCAAGGTTGAACGCCTTGAAAGACTGGGCGCCAACGATACCGGGGAATTCGGCGGGATTTCCGCCGATGTTCTGGCCGGCTACGCGACCCTGCTTGTTGGCGATGTCGCCCAGAGGGAAATAGACCCAGCGGTTGGCTACTTTGTGAAAGACCTCGCAGCAGTCGCCGACGGCGTAGATATCGGGAATAGATGTCCGCTGCCGGGAATCCACTTTGATGGCGCCGCTGGCGCCCGCCTCGATGCCCACGGCTTTTGCCAGTGTCATATCCCGACGGGTGCCGACGCCCATTAAGATAAGGTCCGCATCCATGTCCCCCTTGTCGGTTCTCAGGATAAGGCGGCTCTCTTTCCCCGGTTCGATGGCAAGGGGTTTCGTCTCCGCCAGGAAAGGGACGTTGTTCTTTCCCAGTTCTTCGAGGACCAGTTTTGAAAATTCCGCATCCCAGCGAACAACAGGACGGGGAAGGATATCGAGAACGGTCGTCTCGATACCGAGATTCCGCAATGCCTCGCACATTTCCATCCCGACGTAGCCGGCGCCGATAAGAACGGCTTTACGGCAGGTCTTCTCGTTCAAGTAGGCTTTAATCTTAAGGGCATCGCCGAGATCTCTGAGAACGAAAACACCTTCCATGTCGGCGCCCGGAATGTTCAAGCGTTGCGCTGCGGCTCCGGTGGCCATGACCAGAATGTCGTAAGGCAGGCTCGATTGGTCGGATAAGCGGACCAGGCCCTTTTGGGCGTCGATGTCTTCCGCGCGGGTATTGATTTTCACATGGACGCCCGTTTTTTCGAAATCTTCGGGTGTCCGGATCACCAGCCGCTTGTAATCTTTGATTACATCACCGATGTAATAAGGCATCGGTCAGGCCGCGTAAGAGACGAAGTTGCCTCCTTCAATCATCGTAACGTCAAGCGACTTGTCTCTTCTCTTCGCTTCCGCGGCCGTAGAGGGGCCTGCCGCACCGCCGCCGATTACTACCAGTTTACGTCCCATGTCTCCTGCATTCTCCTTCTGTTTTTTCTCGTCGCTGCCGGATGTCTTCCGGGTGTCGTCTTCGAAAACTCCGCGACGTCCCGGAAGGATCCTTGCATGCGCAACGATTCAACACCTCTGCGCTCAGGCCTCCGGTATGCTTCCGAAGGATGTAACTCGCTATATTTTATCTCGTTACGCCTCAGGTATTCACCGGACAGACTTCAGTCTTTCAGGTTTTCCACGTTTTTTCCGAACGGTTTCATGGACAGTTCCGCCTTGTCGGAAAGGATGAGGTCCGCGGCGATGCCTGCGGCGTCGGTGATCAATTCCCGGCAGAAAAGGGCGTGCTCCTTGCAAAGCCAGGAGTCCTGCCATAAAACCGTCAATTCCCGGCACAGGGTCTTGCCGTGCTTGGCCATGAAGCGGTTGGGCACCTGATTGAAAATCCTGTAAACGCCCGGTTTGCCATAGAAGTTCTGTTTTGATTTCATGGCGACTTCCTTGGGGTCTGCTCCCTCGGGAAGAGATGCCCTTCCGTGAACGGCGCTTACGGCCATAACGGCCCCCGCCAAGGCTCCGCATGTATCTCCGAAAAGCCCGATGCCGCCGCCAAACCCTGTAGCCACTTTCTTCACTTCAGGCGGGAGTCCCGTGTCAACGAGACTTAAAACGGCTTCGGTCACGCATTCGGCACAATTGTACCCCAGGGAAAAATTCTTCCGGGCGCGCTGGCGTATTTCCTCAATCTTTTCTTCTCGTGTCATAGGTTACACCTCCTTATGGAATTCGGTCAAAATGAGCTGGCTGTCTCTGCATCCGACAATCGGCATTATCCTTTTGGGGTTGATAGAAACACCGATTGAATGAAGATGCAATACGGAAAAAATACTTATTATCTACGTAAATATGCTATGTAGAGCCGCGATCGGGCTTCAGATGGACATAAGATAGGACCGGAGATTGGCCTTCCTGTTTTTCAACCCCAGTTTTTTTCGGATGTTGTCCCTGTGAACCTCGACGGTCCGTGCCGATACATTGAGAAAATCGGCCATTTCCTTGGTTGTTCGTCCTTCTTTGATAAAATTGATGATCTTGATCTCCGTGGGTGTAAGGTTGGGATATTTCGAGAAGAGGCTGCGCAGGAAAGGGGAGATGATCTCGTTGATGTTCCGTTCGATGATTTTCAGTTGATTTCGCTGCAGGCTGTCGACGGTGGCAAGCTTAAGATTCTCGATGTAAGGCAGGATCAGTTCCCTCATGTTGCACAAGACCTTCTCTTCGAGTTCGGTCTTGTCTTCTTCACGGCGTTTCAGGAGGACCTTAAGTGCCGTGTTGGCGTCTTTCAGGTTCCTCGACTTTTCTTCCAGTTCCCGTTCCCTCCTCTTCAGGGCTTCCTCCATTCTCTTCCTTTCCGTGATATTGCGGGCAATGCCGTGAATGGAGACTTGTCTGCCGTCTTCCTTGACGATCCTGGCGTTGACTTCCAGCCAGATCGTTTCTCCGAAACTGGTCATCGTCCGGAATTCAAGGGGGTTCTGAACGTAGATCTCGCTCGCTTTCTTCTGCAGGAATTGACGGACCAGGAGAACATCGTCCGGATGAAGGATATGTTCGATGCTTTGCCCTCTGATCTGTTCCGGTTCGTAACCGAATGTCTTGGAAAAGGCCGTATTGCTGGACAGGATCTTGCCGGTGAAATCCAGTATAAAAATGATGTCGTTCGCGTTTTCGAAAAGTTCCCGGTACTTGCGCTCCGACTTTCTCAAAGCCTCTTCGGCGCGCCTTCTTTCGGTGATGTCCGTGACGATTTCCACGACGCCCGAAAGCTCCCCGTTTTCGTCCCGAACGGGGTAACTGCGCAAGACCCAGTTTTTCTTATAAGAAGTAAGATTGACGACCTCGCGGGGTTCGCCGGTCTTCAGGGTTTTTTCCGCCGGGCAACTGCTGCACGGCCTGTTCCTCTTGTGGAGTACTTCAAAACAGTATTTCCCGTTCAATTGTCCGGGAACCAGGCTGAAAGCGGCTTGCATCGCCTTGTTGGCCCAGATAACCCTCAGGTCTTTGTCCAGGTACAGGACGAGTTCGGTCATGGCGTCCAGAATGACCGATTTTTCCTGCTCGGCTTTGCTCAGTTCCTCCAAAAGCGGCAGGAAGCCCTTGTCTGCCTGCGTTATTGACAGAAAGGGTTCGCGGGTCATCAATTTGTTCGGCTTTGTGTCGACGGTCATAACGATTGGTTGAGGATAAAGTTTATTACCAAAAGTCAACTGCTTCGAAATGATGAGTAAGAAGATGGATATCCTGGAACTCGGCGTGAAACTCGGTCGTCAGCTCTCTTCATTTTACTTAAGCATTGAAGAGGATTTACCTCAAGTCTTTTTTTTGCGGAATCTGCGGCGGGGCGTCCTGCCACATTTAATGTCTCAGGTGTAGATGGAAGACGGAAATATAGCCTGGATACTTAAACGTTTTCCGGGATCGCATCAGACAATGTCCGATGGCCTGGTGCCGTCTATTCCGAGCGATTTAATGATGGACGTCTGATTGAGATTTCAGACTGCTGCGGATTTTTTTTAAATGACGGTGTGATAGCATAGCATCAACGGAAGAAGGGCGGGGCCTGGAAAGGCGTGAATCGGGCCCCTTAAATATCATCGATGTTCAACCCTAAGGAGGTGGCGTCATGAGAAAGGCGATCAAGAAGGAAGTCAAAAGAGAAAAACAGTTGGATGCGAAGCGGTGGGTCGATCCCATGTGCGGCCCGATGTTCAGGTAACAATATTTCCGGAAGCTCTTGGTCAGTCATCGTATATTCTGCAATACGACACTGACTATCTCCTAACATTCGTTTATAGGCGGGGGGGCGCCCCCGTCCATGAACGAATGGAGGAGGAGAAAGTGATCGCAGGATCATGGATCGGGAGCGTTTCTTTTAAGGTGAAGACGAAAAACAACGAAAGGAGAAAAGCGATGAAAAAGCAAGACAAACCTATAGATCGAAAAAGCAAAGATAAATATGCCGATAAGCAGGAAACTCTGGAATGCTACGAGTCGACTCTTGTGAACGACGTTATGCACTAAACACCTTTCTCTCAGGGGTAGGGAGTGGATTGAGCGCCGCGCGAGTCGAGTGCTCCTGGTTTAAAGTATCTTGAGGAGGAATCGCACAACCTGACAAAAGAGGCGAGCCCGCTGTCTATTCAGATCTGGCCGTTGGGAAGACTGCGGAAAAGAGCGATGGGCCTCGTAGGCGTGCCCTGATCGGGCAGCCTCTTTTTGTCGATTCATGATGACCGTAAAACCTCAAGCGCATAACAATATAATACGTTCAATTCCTTGACCGTATCTTTGTCCCATTCAATCGGTAGAAAAATCAATTACATATAAATTGCTGTGGTGTGTTCGTCGATTGGTTAATCGTTACATAACGGTTGACGGGGCAGCTCGCATGGCGGTCCCGTGCATCGTCGAGAATCGGTGATATTTCCGTCGAACAAGTCGCCAATTGCTTGTAAAATAAACTAAAAAGACGACGATTACAGGCTGACAATTCACGATTGCTTTTTGATGGCAGATATGATAGCTGTCACTGCATTTTGTTTAGGTGGTGTGGTGAGGCAGGGTTAAACATGTAAAACGTTTTCGGCAGACATATTCTTATACAAATCGAAGTCGTTTTTGGACAGACGCGCCACCTATACCAGAGGCATAAAAAAAAATAGGAGGTAGTTCGATGTCACACGCAGAAGAGTATCGCAGGAAACTTGTTAGCCCCGAAGAAGCAGTGAAAGTGGTGAAGAGTGGAGATTGGATTGAGTACGGATTCGGCCACACCAAGCCGGTCGCACTTGACAAGGCCCTCGCAGCCCGCAAAGATGAGCTCAAGAACATCAACATCAGGCACACGTTGACCTTGACCCCCCAGGCCTGTATCGAGGCCGATCCCGAAGGCGACGTATTCACCCTGCAAGACTGGCATTTCAGTGGATACGTCCGCAAGCTGCATGACCGCGGCAGGGCCTACTATCATCCGATGATCTTCCGTAATCAGCCGCTCTTTTACAAGAAAAGTATCAAGAGCGTGGATGTGTCGATGATCCGGGTGACCAAGATGAACAAGGACGGATTCTTCAGTTTCCATATGGGAAATGCCTCGGTGCGCGCCGCCCTCGATATTTCCAAGAAAATTATCCTGGAAGTGAATCCCCTCCTTCCTTGGGCGATGGGCGGATGTGATGAAGTCGTCCATGTTTCCGAGGTTGACTATATCGTCGAGCACGAGTCCAAGGTCGAGGTCATTCCCCCGGCTGCGCCGACGGAAATCGACAAGAAAATCGCCGGGCACGTCGTTCCCATGATTCCGGACGGCGCCTGCATCCAATTGGGCATCGGCGGTCTGCCCAATATCGTCGGCACGATGCTCGCAGAATCGGATATCAAGGACCTGGGTTGCCATACGGAGATGCTGGTTGACGCCTATTACCATATGCATGAAGCGGGCAAGCTGACCAACAAGAAGAAGGGTTTGGATAAAGGCAAGAGCGCTTACGCCTTTGCCGCCGGCAGCCAGTTCCTCTATGACTGGATGGACTTGAACCCGTCGCTGGCATCGTACCCGGTATCCTACACCAACGCGCCGCATATCATGGCGAAGCATGACAATATGGTTTCCATCAATGCTTGTGTCGAGGTCGACCTGTTCGGGCAGATCTCGTCCGAATCTTCCGGCCCGCGGCACATCAGCGGCACCGGCGGACAGCTGGACTATGCGACCGGCGCCTATATGTCCAACGGCGGCATGTCCTTCATCTGCTGCAACGCCTCCTACAAGGACAAACAGGGCAATGTGAAATCCCGCATTACCCCGATGCTTCCCCAGGGATCGATCGTGACCGTTCCCCGTACCCAGGCCCATATGATCGTAACGGAATACGGTGTCGCGGACCTCGCAGGAAAATCCACCTGGCAGAGAGCCGAAGCCCTGATCGGTATTGCCCATCCCGACCTGCGGGATGAATTGGTCAAGGACGCGCAGAAGATGAATATTTGGAGAAAGAGCAGCAAATAAGCTTTATAAACCATTCATTCAATAAGAAAACCCTGGGAGCGTCAGCCCCCGGGGTTTTTTTTATCCGCTTCTTCTCCAACCTCTGCATTGCTGTTTAATGCGCGGCGGTCGATCCCCCCTGAAGTCATGCTATCTCGAAAGCACGCTCGCTCGGTAGCCTTTCCCGTTATCCATTCTTGGCATCTTCAACCAAGGCCCTGATATCCTTGATTGCCAGGTCCGTTCTATGGAATTGTTCAGCTTGCATTACGGCTGTCTCGACCATTTCCTCCTCGTTACGGCTTCGGATCGGCACACCATACGAAGGATCGCGAACGATCTTTTTCAGAATATCCTTTTTCATAGGCCACTCCTTTCGGTTGCCCGCGCAAGCGACCGGCTCCACAGTATTGGGTCATCCTGCTCGCCGGTGTAAATGGCTTCTCATCCCAACCATGACGCGTCTTCTCCTTAGTTATAATGTAATCATGAAAATACAAGAAACAAGGACTGATTGATCCGGTCGCCTCAGTGCATGGGCGTGCCGACACCGGATAATCGAGTGGTTGGCCGGAATTCGCGGAAAATGAGGCAGGCATTTCAGGACCGCAGGCGGCGACCGCCCGAAAGGGAGAATAGGTAATCCCGATATGGAACCGGCCGTCAGGCGACGGTCGCTTTTCGGTTATAGTAATAGCGAAGGGGGATCACGATACCGAAAAAAGGGATCATATACATGGTGGCGACAATCGACTCCAGCGGCCCGAAAAAGTTGGCGGATAAGACGACGATGAGGACATTGTTGATATTGGACATCATGACGGCTCCGGCCATTTGATTCTCCAGGCTTTGGTTGCTGAAGAAAAGAATGCCGAAGATGCCGTATACGGCGGACAGGATCATGGCGACCAACGATGCCGTAACGATCATCCCGGGATCATTCCGAAGAAGAGGCGAATAGCGCCAGAAGATGCCGAGATTCATAACGGCGAACAAGACGAGCGAAAGAGAAAAGTGCCGACGTCGGGCGTACTGCAGCAGGCCCGGGGAGAAACGCCTCAAGACCTCGACGGCCAGGGTCGGAACGAAGATGACCATCGCCAGCATCCGCATCATGCCTAGCAGGGAAATTTCCAACTTTTTGACGGTTATGATGTCGATGAGAAAAGGCAAGGTGATAGGCGCCAGGAAGGATGTCGTCACGACGATAACCAGGACGAACGAACTGTTGCCTTTCACCATATTGGATACAAACGGTGCGGCGACCCCCGTGGATACACCCGTGAGAAGCAAGGCGGAAAGGGCGTAATCGGGCGCAATCGCGAGAAAGGCATAGTATATCAGAATCGGCATCAGGATGCTTTTGAGGAAGGTGAAACCCAGGATCCTGCCCGTATGCGCCTTCAGCATCCGCCAGACCGTGTTCAGCTCGATGGACAGGTAACTGAGAAAGAAGACGCACATCATGCAGTAAATCGGAAAATCCTGAAACAACTCTCCGAAACGGGGGAATGCGATTCCGACGGTCATGGAGGCCAGAATAACGAAAACGAGTACAAGATCTTTAAAGCGAAAAGCAGATGACATTCTCTTAAAATAACAGAGCCCTTTCCGATTATCAATAAGAATGCCTCCGGTCAGAGAAGGAATATACGATGATCCGCCAAGACCGGTCGCCGCGTCGGGATGTGGGCTACGGTTTTATTTCCCGGCGATCATACCGCTGTGCAGCGCGGCAGGCGTCGATGCGGCTGTTAGTGAGGATTATTCCGACGGATCGATTATCTTGGGATTTATCGGCGGTAATGATCTGTAAAGAAGGTGTATTGGGAAGAATTCCTTGACTTTCCGCTTTGTGATCAGCAGAGTGAATCCGTCGGCTCATCGTATCCGTATCGGCAAGAAGAGTGGGGGTTCTGAAATGCTTTTAAGTATGAGAATAACCGTTAACAAGTGAAGTTGCACGATCCGGAGGATAGACGCATGAAGCATATCAAAATGAAGGTCCTGGCCGCTCTGCTCGCCGGTTTGCTTTCCGGCTGCATTCAGAACGACACCGTTATTCAAGTCCATCCCGACGGCAGCGGATTCATCAGGGAAACGGTCCTCTATTCGAATACGATGCTGGACTTTATGGTCTCCATGGCGCAGATGGATAATCCCGGTGACAAGGACGATCATACTCCGAACAAGGAATCGAATGGAGCCCAGGGAAGTCCGCCGAAGCCGGTCAAGAAGACCCGCGACGATATCATACGCGATATGGCCAAAGACGCCGGCAAGCAGGTGAGACAATTCGGCGGCGCCGTGACATTCATCGAGAGCAAACCGTTCAAGACGGAAACGGCAGGGGGCTACACGGCCTTGTATTCGTTCAAGGACATCAACATGATCCGGGTCAATCAGAATCCCGGGGACAAGGTCGAAGGCGATAAAAGTAAAAATAACGGTGGTGTAAAAAAGGAGGAAACCCTATCCTTCCAATTTGAAAAGGGTTCGCCCTCCCGGCTCACTGTTCTTTCTCCGGAATTGAAGGGTATAGGCGGCGAGAAATCATCTGCTGATGAGAAAACGAAGGGTATTGGGGATAGTACCGGCAAGCCGCCGGAGAAAGAAAGCCTCGACATGTTGAAAGCGATGTTCCAGGACATGAAGCTGAGTATCTCGCTGTCTATTGTCGGGACTATTACCCGGACGAACGCAACCTACCGGGACGGTACGACGCTCACCCTCATGGAGATCGATTTCGGCAAAATTGTCGGCGACTACGAACTTCTCAAGAAGATGAACGAGGCCAAGCCGCAATCGGTCGAAGAGACGAAAACATTACTGAAAGGCCTTCCCGGCTTCAGACTGGAGCTTAACTACCCTGTCGTTGTGGAGTTTCAATAGGGTTCTTGTGAAGCGTTTGGTCGTCCGTCAGTATGGACCATGAATCGAAGAGGGCGAGATAGCGAAGGATCACGACCATCCCTTCGCAGGTTCTGACTTTGAAATAGTCGACGGCCGGCTGTTGCGGGTCCCTCCCTCCTTCATACCACCGGTCGATGATCGCTTCTATCTTCCATCGTCGATCCCGATGGATAAAAGCCGTGGGACGCTCGTTGGCTTTATAGCCGCTGTAACATTCCACGTTTATTCTTTCGTAATGCTTCATCGTTGCGCGGTAAACTTCATTAATCCCGGAAAAGAATGAAGGTCCGGGGAACCTGAATAACCGGCGATAAGAATCTGCCGCTATCCTCCCTTTCGGTTTCTCCGGGGTTATCTATGGCAAGTGAAAGAGAAGAACCCCTCGGCACACCGAGGGGTTCTTTGAAGAGCGAAAACGTGCTCACTTCTTGGGCTGTTTGGCGATAATCAGATCCTTGATCTTGTCGTAGGTTCCCTTGGGGATGACGTTCTTCGATACAAGCTGATCCTTCTTCTTGTAAGGGCGGTTGTCGATAATCTTCTTGGAGTAGACATCGCTGACGCCCGGTAATGACTTGAGCTGCTGATCGGTTGCCGTGTTGATGTCGATCAGTTCGGCCTTGGCGGCCGTTTTCAGCTGGTCTGCTGCCTTGGCTTTCATGTCGGCCGCATAGGACAGGCCGGTTACAAACAGAATGGCAAATAAGACGGTCGAGATTCTCAGTAAAAGATGTTTTTTCATGCTGTACTCCTTTCATTTTATTTCTTATTTTATCGAATTTCCAGCCTCTGTCAATATGGAAGTCGTCCGCGATAGCTGGATTGATCGTGCCGTTTCATTCTAGCTGAACCATTCTCGGTCCGGATTCGACCGAATGATCTGTAAACGGAAGGATAAACCGATAGAGCTACGAGTCAATCTTGCAGGGCAAGAATCAACCTTGGCCGTTCATGTCCTCAATCCGGGCGGCGAGGTCGTTCCAGCGCAGGTAATCGGCTTCAAGGGAAAGGACGACGGTTTTCAACTCCATGTTCAATGCCTTGATTCTGCCGCCGTCTTTCAAGGTTTCCGGATTGCACAGCAGGGCCTCGATCTCCGCCTTTCGGGTTTCCCGGGCCGTAATGTCCGCTTCCACGCCCTGTAGATCCTTTTCCATCGCCCGGCGCGTGCGGGACAGCCGGTTTCTCTCTTCGGCCTCCCGGCGCTTTTCCTCTTTGGTCTTCACGGCCGAAACGATTTTCCCGGATGCATCCGCTTGCTTTTGGATTTCGGAAGTGCTCTGCTCCTCCATCAGCTGCTTCCGCTTCTCGATGAAGTAGGAGTAATTGCCCGGGTAATCTTGAATCCCGCGTTCCCGTATTTCGATCACGCGGTGGACGAGGTGGTCGAGAAAGAACCGGTCGTGGGAGACAATGACCAGCGTGCCGCGATAATTCAGGAGAGCGTTCTGGAAGATTTCCTTCGTGCGCAGGTCGAGATGGTTGGTCGGCTCGTCCAGAATCAAGAAGTTGGATTCCGTAAGGAGTATCTTAAGCAGGGCCAGGCGGGACTTTTCGCCGCCGGAGAGAACCGATACCGGCTTGTGGATGTCGTCCCCGGAAAAAAGGAACGCGCCGAGAATGTTGCGCTTTTCCTGATCGTTGCTCATGGTGGCCACCGTATTGATGTCCTCCCAGACGGTCATCTCGTAATTCAGGTTCTGCGCGCTTTCCTGGGAAAAGAAGCTCATGGCGACATTCAGGCCGTAACGGACCGATCCCACCGTCGGCTCTTCAGTCTTAGCCAACAACCGGGACAATGTGGACTTGCCGGACCCGTTCATGCCGACCAGGGCGATCTTCTCGCCCCGATGGATATGGAATTGGATATGCTTCAGAACGGGCAAACCGTCGTAGGATTTGGATACGTCGTGGATGGCGGCCACTTCCCGGCCGCTCTGCGGGCCTTCGGGAAACTTGATACGGACCGTCCGGGACGATTCCTGCTCCCGGACAACCTCCAGGCGCTCCAGAACCTTCATCCGGCTCTGGACCTGCTTGGCCTTCGTGGCCTTGTAGCGGAAGCGTTCGATGAATTCCTGGGTCCGTTTGATTTCCGACTTCTGCAGGGCAGTCTCTCTCTTCAGTGCCTCCAGACGCTGTTCCTTATCCTTCAGGAAGGAAGAATAGCTTCCCTTATAGATCGTGATATTGCCGTTGGCGAGTTCGGCGATCTGGCTCACGATCCGGTCGAGAAAGACACGGTCGTGGGCGATAGTGATGATGGTTCCCGGATAGTCCTTCAGATAACTTTCCAGCCACTCCATACTCTCCGTGTCGAGATGGTTGGTCGGTTCGTCGAGGAGCATGATATCAGGACGGGAAAGAAGGATGACGGAGAGGAGGATGCGCATCTTCCAGCCGCCGGAGAAATCGGAGCACCTCTTGTGGAACTCGTCGTCCCTGAAGCCGATACCGTTCAGGACCTGCTTGGCCCTCGCTTCGAAGGCATAACCCTCCCGGGCGTTGAATTCGGCCATGGTATTCTCATAATTCTTAAGGAGGTCGTAGTTCAGGTCTCCCTGGCCGCCGGCCGCTATGGCCTCTTCGTACCGTCTGAGGGCATTTTCCAGATCGGAGATCCCGCAGCGGTTCTTTAAATAATCGATGAGCGGTACCGGCTCCAGTTCGATCAGGTCCTGGGGCAGATATCCGACGGTCCTGTTCTTGCGGCCGGCGATCTCGATGGTTCCCTCGTCCAGGTCGATCTGTCCCATGATGGCGCGAAGCAACGTGGTCTTGCCCGTTCCGTTGTCGCCCACGAGGCCGATGCGGCTCCTGTCGCCGATGGTCCAGTTGATGCCGGCGAATATGGCTTTGGTGGCGAAGGAGAGATGGATATTGTTGACGAAGATCATACGGGTCGTTCTACATTCCCAGGTAGGCCTTGCGGACATCCTCGTTGTTCAGGAGTTCGGATGCCGTGCCTTCCATCGTCAGGCGGCCGTTTTCCATGACGTAACCCCGATGGGCGACCTTGAGGGCCATATTGGCGTTCTGTTCCACAAGGAAGATGGTGGTTCCGCTCTCCGAGTTGATCTTCCTGATGATCTCGAAAATGAGCTTGACGACGAGAGGGGCGAGCCCCAATGAAGGCTCGTCCAGCAGCAGCAGTTTCGGTCTCGCCATCAATGCCCTCGATATGGCCAGCATCTGCTGCTCCCCGCCGCTCAACGTGCCGCCCTGCTGGTTTCGCCTCTCCGCCAGGAGCGGGAAGAGAGCGAAGACGTGATCCAGGTCGGCCTTGATGGCAGCCTTGTCTTCCCTGAGAAAGGCCCCCATCTCCAGGTTCTCCCTGACGGTCAGTCGCGGGAAGATGCGACGGCCCTCGGGCACCTGGGATATCCCCAGCGAGACGATCCGGTCGGGACTCAGATGCTGAATCGGCCTGCCCATGAAAAGGATCTCGCCCGACCGGGGGGCCACGATACCCGATATCGACATCAGGGTAGTTGTTTTTCCTGCTCCGTTGGCGCCGATGAGCGTGACAATCTCCCCGGCAGAAAGCTTGAGACATACGTCCTTCAGGACGCGGATATTGCCGTATGCCGTCTGGATGTCCTTCAACTCAAGCATCGGAATCCTCTCCCAGATAGGCTTTGATGACGGTATGATTCTCCCGGATCTCGGCAGGGGTCCCTTCGGCTATTTTCTTGCCGTAATCGAGGACGACGATGCGGTCCGAAAGGCTCATGACGAGCTTCATGTCGTGTTCGATGAGCAGGATGGATATCTTCTCCTCTCTGCGGATGCGGACGATCAATTCGTCCAGGTCCTTGGTCTCCTGGGGATTCATGCCCGCCGCCGGTTCATCGAGAAGCAGGAGAAAGGGATCGGTCGCCATGGCGCGGGCAATCTCCAGGCGCCTCTGGTCGCCGTAAGGGAGGTTCTTGGCAAGAAGGTTCACCTGTCCGGCCAGGCCGATCTTTTCCAGGATGGCATAACTTACGTCGACGATGGACTGTTCCTCATTCCGGGTCGACTTGTCCCGGAAGATAGCGCCGACGACGCCGGCATGTGATCGGCAGTGACGCCCGACCATCACGTTTTCGAGAACGGTCATGTCGGGGAAAATACGGATATTCTGGAAGGTGCGGGCCATTCCCCGAGCCGTGACCCGGTTGACTTTGAGGCCGTTGATCCTTTCACTCTTTTTGCCAGGCGAGGCAATGTAGATATCGCCGCGGGCCGGGCTGTAGATTCCGGTGATGCAGTTGAAGAAAGTCGTCTTGCCGGCGCCGTTCGGTCCGATGAGGGCCACGATCTCCCCCTGCCCGACGTGCATGTCGATTTGATCCAGGGCTCTTAATCCCCCGAAGTCCATGGTCAGGCCACGAACTTCCAGAACGGGATCCGCCGGGGATGTTGCACGTGTATCAGCCATTCTTCCGATCCGTAAATTGGTATATCCGCCGCACTCCCGTCACGATGCCCTGGGGCCGGAAGACCATCATCAGGACCATGATCATGCCGAAAAGGATCATTCGGTAGTCGCTGAAGGCCCGGAGGTACTCAGGAACCAGGATAAGAATAAAGGCCCCGATCGCAACCCCCAGGATGGAACCCATGCCCCCGAGGACGATGATGGAAAGGATCATCGCCGATTCGAGAAAGGTGAAACTCGCGGGATTGACGAAGGTGGTCTTGGCCGCAAAAATGACGCCGGCAAGTCCCGCCCAGGTCGACCCGAGGGCGAAGGCCGTCAGTTTTGCCATGGTCGTATCGACGCCCATCGCTTGGCAGGCGATTTCGTCCTCCCGCAACGCTAGCCAGGCCCTGCCGATACGGGAATTCTGAAGGCGGTTGACGACAAAGATGGTGACGAGACAAAGGACGATCATGAGGTAATAGAGATAAACGGTTGCCTCGTTCAGGCTTAGTTCCTGTCCGAAAAATCCCGGCCGGGGGATACCTGCAATCCCGCTCGGGCCGAAGGAAAAGTCGTTCCAGTTCTCCAGGACGAGCCGGGTGATTTCCCCGAATCCCAGGGTCACGATGGCGAGATAGTCCCCCCGGAGCCGCAGGACAGGAAATCCGAGCAGGAAGCCGAAGATCATCGCGGCAATGGCTCCCAGGGGGAGCGCCGTCCAGAAACCGATGCCGAAATGGTAGTTCAAAAGGGCATACGTATAGGCCCCAACGGCGTAAAAGGCGACGTAACCCAGGTGAAGCAAGCCTGCCTGACCGACCACGATATTGAGGCCGAGACCGAGCATGACATACATGAGCGCCGTGGTCATAATACCGGTCTGATACGTCGAGAAAAAGAAGGGAAAGAGAAGGCAGAAGACGGCGACAACGACTAGGGCCGGAAGCCGTATCCTCCTGTTGTCGGTGATTTTCTGAAGTAAGGGTTGTTCGGGCGCATCATCGACTTCTTTCCGCTTCCGGGTGTGTTCCTTCCTTGCGAGCATATACCGCCAGACAAAGGATAGCAAAAAGCTGCCGATGCCGATGTATATCATGTTTTGCCAGCGCCATTCGACGATCTTTTCAATCGTGTTCACCCGGACGACCATGATGGGCATGGTAAGAAACATGAACCAGACCGATATGACAAGCGATTGTTTCAATTCATCCAGTATCTTCATGGGAGTCACCGTCACACCTTCTGCGTCGTTCCCTTGCCCAGGATTCCCGAGGGCCGGAAAATAAGGATCAACACCAAGAGGGCGAAGGCAAAGACGTCTTCATAGTCGCTCGCGATATAGCCCGTGGCGAAACTCTCCGTCCATCCCAGGATCAATGCCCCCAGAACGGCTCCCGGGATGCTGCCGATACCGCCCAGGACGGCGGCGGTGAAGGCCTTGATGCCCGCGATGAAGCCGATGAAGAAGTTGATCCTGCCGACATGGGAAGCGATGAGGACGCCGCCGACGGCCGCCAGCGCCGAGCCGATGATAAACGTGTTCGATATGACCCGGTTGACGTTCACGCCGACCAGCATGGCCATGTCCCTGTCCTGGGCCGTGGCCCTCATGGCCCGGCCCATGCGGGTGAATTTGATGAGCAGCGTGAGGAGAATCATGATCACCGTGGTCGTGGCGTAGATGATAACCTCCGTCGAGCCGACAATATGGGCGTAGGGCTGCATGAAAGGCAGTTCGGGAAGAAGATTGGGGAAGGGGAGAAAATCGGACGTCTGCGCCAGCATGACGTAATTCTGGAGGAAAATGGACATCCCGATCGCGCTGATGAGCGGAGAAAGGCGGGGTGCCCGCCGGATCGGTTTATAGGCGATCTTCTCCACGGTGAATCCGTAAGCGGCGGAATAGAAAACGGCGACGACGGCTGCCAGAATGAGAACGGGGAGTCCCGTCCAGCCCGACATCGTCAAGACCGACGCGACGATGAGGGCAGTGAACGCACCGATCATGTAGATTTCGCCGTGCGCGAAGTTGATCAACTCGATGATGCCGTACACCATCGTGTAACCGAGGGCGATCAGGGCATAGATGCTTCCCCGCGTGAGGCCGCCGAAAAATAGTTCAAAGAAATAATCCATGGATGTCTGTTACATAAAAAAGGGCATGGCGAGCATGCCCTTTTCCTGTCGGAAAATCTATTTCACTTCGACGTAAGTGCCGTTCCTCACCTGGTACATGGAAAAACCGACGCCGATGGCGTCGCCTCTTCTGTCGAACTTGATCTTACCCAGAGGCGTATTCACATCGTAGGTCCTCAAAGCCTTGGCGACGGCGCTGGATTCGGTCGATTTGGCCTTTTCGATGGCGTTGATCAGGGCCAGGGTGCCGGCGTAGCCGTTCAGGAAAAAGGCGCCGGGGTCGGAACCGTAGGTCTTCTTATGGGCGGCGACGGCTGCAACGGCCAGGGGATTCTTGGTTGTGTCCTTCGGGCCGGAGGCGTAAACCCCCTCGGCATACTTGCCCGCCACTTTAATGAAGGTGTCGTCCTTAACGCCGTCGTCGGAGATGAATGGGATATTAATATTCTTTTTTCTCATCTGGCCGACAATCGAGGCTGCCTCCGGGTGGTACCCGCCGTAAATGACGCCGTCCGCTTTGGACTGCCTGATCTTCTGGACAACTGCGGAATAGTCCACGGCACCGGGGGTGACGCCTTCAAAGAGAACAACCTTGGCTTTTTTGGAATCCTCCAGGAACTTTTTGGCGTATTCGGCGAGCCCCTTGCCGTAATCCCCTTTGTCGTGGAGGACGGCGATATTCTTTAATTTGAGGGTATTGAGAGCGAAGTCGACTTCCAGTTTGGCCTGGGAGTCGTCCGGGGCGATCGTGCGGAAGAAAGTCGGGTATTTGCCACTTTGGGTCAGTTCGGGGCTGGTTGCGGAGGGTGACAGGACGATAATCTTGGAATCCTTGTAAATGCCCAGCGCCGTTTTGGTGGCGCCGCTGCAAATATGGCCCAGGATGACATGGGCGCCCCGCGATATGAGTTTGGTGGCCGTATTGGTCGCCACTTCGGGCTTGCAGACGTCGTCCTCGATGAGAAGTTCGACTTTTTTGCCCAGGATGCCTCCTTTGGCGTTGACGTCCTTGACAACGAGTTCCGCCGCCTTCACGGTCGGCAGGCCGTAGGAAGCCAGATCACCGCTGTGGGCGCCTGCAACCCCGATCTTGATCGTATCGGCGGCCAGAGACATGTTCGCCGCGAACATGAAAAACACCACCGTAGCCAGGAAAGAGAAAAATCCACGTCGCATATTTTGTCCTCCTTGCTAAATAATGATGCGGATCGGAAAATATCCGGTCAAAGTCAGCGCATAACTACTGCAAAAGGGTCGGTGGGTCAAGGTGAAAAATTACTTGTTCTTCTTGAAGAAAAGGCGAATGGGGCAGTGATCGAAGCCGAAATGCTCCCGCAGGCGATTGGTAAGGTATCGTTCGTAGGAGAAATGGATCGCCCGGGGGTCTCGTACAAAGAGGACAAAAGTGGGCGGTTTGACCGATACCTGGGTGATATAGCCGAAGGTATTCGGCCTGTTCTGCAGGCGGGGCGGGGGGTTCCGGTCGATGTATTCCCTGGCGGCGCGGTTCAATTCGCCGGTACCTATCCTTTTGATATACTGGCCGTGGACTGCGTCCACCAGGTCGAATATCTTCATGACCCGCTGCCCTGAAAGGGCGGAAACGAAAATGATCGGGGCATAATCGAGAAATTTCAGGCGATCCTTGATCTCCTCTACATAAATACCGACCGTGCTGTTGTCCTTTTCCACGAGGTCCCACTTGTTGATGACGACGATGCAGGCGACGCCCCTTTCGAAAGCCAGCCCCGCGATCTTCGCATCCTGCTCGGTGATGCCTTCCCCGGCATCGATCATAAGCAAGGCGATTTCGCAGCGGTTCAGGGTTTTAAGGGCCTGAATGATGCTGTATTTCTCCAGAGCGAGGCTCACTTTGCTCTTTTTGCGGATGCCCGCCGTGTCTATCAGGAGATACTTGCGGCCGTTGACGGTGAAGGGCGTGTCGATGGCGTCGCGCGTGGTTCCGGGGAGGGGGTTGACAATCGTCCTCTCGAAGCCCAGAATTTTATTCACGAGAGACGATTTGCCGACGTTCGGCTTGCCGATGACGGCGATCCGGACGGTCTCGTCTTCTTCATCTTCTTCCATTCCCTCGGTTGTTTCGACATAGGCCACGACGTCGTCCAGAAGTTCCGCCACGCCACCGCCGTGCTGGGCGGAGATGGGATAGTACGTTTCGATGCCTAAACGGTAGAACTCCAGGGCCAGGGCCTCGTGCTTCGGCCCGTCGATCTTGTTAACGGTGTAAAATACGGGCTTATTGATCTGGCGCAGCATGCGGGCGATTTCGAGATCCGAAGGGGTCAACCCTTCCTTGCCGTCCAGAAGAAAAATGATGATGTCCGCCTCTTCGATGGCCAGATTTGTCTGCTCGCGCATCTGAACGAGGATCTTTTCGTTGCTGGCCGGTTCGAAGCCACCCGTATCGACAAGCATGAATCCCTTGCCGCCCCAGGACGCATCGGTATAATTCCGGTCTCTCGTTGCTCCCGGTTCGTCAATGACGATGGCTTTTTTCCGGTCGGAAAGACGGTTAAAGAGGGTAGACTTTCCGACATTCGGCCTCCCTACAATGGCTACCAGGGGTTTGAAGGGGCGTTCATTCATCTCGGACATCATATAAAACCTTTAATTATCGAAAACTTGCGTGTCAACCGGGGCGACACCATAGCCTGTTATCCGGGAAATATCAATCCTTATTCATGGTGTCCCGCAGGTTTGATTCGCCGCTTTTTTATGCCTTGAAGATATTATCATCCTTTTCCGCTTGACAAAAAAGATCCTTTGTAAGAGTTAGAGCGGCTGTTCATTATTTGAAACGGGTATGTTAACATTTCATATCAAGGCCGTGACCCCGGCCGTTAAGCACGCAAGCAACCCCATATCGTTGAAAGAGATATATCAGGGGCGAAATTATGTCAAAGGAACGCATTACCAGAAGGCAGAAGGACGTTTCCCGGCTGTTGCGGGAGAAAAAAAAGGTCAAGCCGGAGCGATACGACAAAGTGAAAACCTTCAAGAAGAAAACCAATGATTAAACCGGCCCTGTCCTACTCGACAAAAGACCTTCGCCGGATCGAGGAGGAGGGGCTAACCCTTGAGAAGCTTGAAGCGCAGGTAAACTGCCTGAGCCGCGGAGCTGTTCCTATAAGGCTGAACCGGCCCTGCCGGATCGCTGACGGTCTTATCGTTATCCCGGCAAAGGAAGAGGCCAGACTGGTCCGGGCATACGATGACGAGGTAAAAAAAGGCCGCGTCGTCAAGTTTGTGCCGGCCTCCGGTGCGGCCAGCCGCATGTTTCAGAGCTGGTTTCAGGTTATGGAGCAGGGGTCTTTCCCAACGCCAGAAGCTGAAGGCGAGTTTGCCGCGGCCCTCGGCCGTTACGCCTTCTATAGGGATTTGGAGGCCGCTGCATCCAAGGCCGGTGATGACCTTGCCGAGTTGATGAAGGCCGGGAGATATGGCGATGTCCTCTCGTATGTCCTGACCTCCAGGGGGCTCGACTACGGGATGCTGCCCAAGGCCCTGTTGAAATTCCACGACTATGCCGACGGAAGCAGGACGGCCCTGGAGGAGCACCTTACGGAAGCGGCCCTCTATGCCCGCGACGCCAGCCAGGTCTGCCGCATCCACTTCACCGTTTCCGAGGAGCATGAAACCCTGGTGAGGGATTGCCTCTCCCGGATACTCGACGGCTACGGCCACCGTTACGGCGTGAGTTTCGACGTCGGCATCTCCACGCAGCAATCATCGACGAACACCATCGCCGTCGATCTCGAAAACAGGCCCTTCCGGGATGAGGAAGGGAACCTGGTATTCAGGCCGGGCGGTCACGGAGCGCTTCTTGAAAACCTGGGCCGTATCGACGCCGATATCGTCATTATCAAGAATATCGACAATATCGTTCCCGACCGGATCAAAGGCGCGACGGTCCTCTACAAGAAAGTCCTGGGCGGATACCTGGTGCGCCTCCAGGACGAGATTTTTCATAACCTGCGGCGATTGGACAATGCGAAAGCGAGCGCGTCCGTCCTGCGGGATGTGGCGGCCTTCTGCAAGAGGCGGCTTCCGGCGGCCCTGCCCCCCCACTTCGACAACCTCTCCGCGAGCGAAAGGAAAGATGTCTTGTGGAGACAGCTGAACCGTCCTGTCAGGGTTTGCGGGATGGTCAGGAACGAAGGGGAACCGGGCGGCGGTCCCTTCTGGGTGGACGAGAATGACGGCGGCCAGACTCTCCAGATCGTCGAATCCTTCCAGGTCGATCAAACGTCGGAAGAGCAGCGGGCGGCCTGGCAGTCGGCGACACATTTCAATCCCGTGGATATCGTTTGCGGGGTCAAGGATTATAAAGGGGAGAAGTTCGATCTGGGCCGGTATGTCGACGAAAAAGCGGTCTCTATTTCCGAAAAGACGGAAAAGGGCCGGAAATTGAAAGCCCTCGAACTTCCTGGGTTGTGGAACGGCTCCATGTCCCTGTGGAATACGGTCTTTATCGAAGTCCCCATCGAAACGTTCAATCCCGTGAAGACGGTTAACGATCTCCTTCGTCCCCAGCACCTGCCCGTTTGACAGGCTGTTGAAAAACGCCCATCTGTTGCTTGTCCCCTTCAGGGGGTTTATCACCTTCAGGTGACGTTGCGCTGCCGCGCCCCCTCTGAGGGGGTAAGCCTCGTCAATCGTCATACTTCTATGTATGCCTTATTCCTCGGCTTTTGCGCGCCTTACATCTGGACATTTTTGAACACCCCCTATGCAGGGGGCGCGGCCCGATCAATATCGAGGTTTTCAACAAGCTGTTAATGGGGCAATCGGCCTGGCTTATACGGTTGGGGAGAGCGAGTCGATGGGGATCACGTCTTTCCCGAATAGCCGAATTCGCGAAGCATGCGCTCGTCCTCGGTCCAATCCTTCTGGACCCGCACGAACAGCTCCAGAAAGACCTTCGCCCCGAAGAAGGATTCCATCTCTTCCCTGGCCCGGGTGCCGATTTTTTTCAGCATCGCCCCTTTCCGTCCTATCAGGATGCCTTTCTGGGATTCCTTCTCCACATGAATGGTCGCCTGGATGCGGATCAGATTCTTCGATTCGATTTCTTTGAAGGCGTCCACCATAACGGCCGTGGCGTAGGGAACCTCCTGGTGGGTCAGGACGATAATCTGTTTCCGGATCATCTCCGCGGCAATGAAACGTTCCGACCGGTCGGTCATCATCTCTTCGGGAAAGTAGGGAGGGCCTTCCGGAAGCATCTTCCAGAGCACGCCGATAAGGTCTGCGATGCCTTCGCCGGTCAAGGCCGAAACGGGTATGATCGCCTCGAAATCGCGATATCGCCGTATCTCATCCATGAGCGGCAGGAGCTTCGTCTTCACGATGAGGTCCGTCTTGTTGATGACGAGAACGAGGGGCAGGCCCGCAAGGCCTGCGGAATCGATGACCGGGCGGTCGTCCCGGTGAAATCCGGCAACGGCATCCACGAGAAGGCAAAGAATATCGGTATTCTTGAAGGTTTCGTTGGCCGACGCGACCATCTGCCTGTTAAGCATGGTTTCGGGCCTGTGTATGCCCGGCGTGTCCACGAAGACCAACTGCCCCTGTTCGGTGTTCAGGATGCCCGTGATGCGGTTGCGGGTCGTTTGCGGCTTGTGGGTGGCGATGGCGATCTTCTCGCCGACAACGGCGTTGAGCAGGGTCGACTTTCCTACATTAGGCCTGCCAATGATACCGATGAAACCGGATTTGAACATATCGCTCCCCTTGGTAAAAAAAACTCTATACCACCTCATACGTATCTATGCAACGGTTGTCGCGAAGGGCCGGCGACGACACGCAAAGTCGACACTTGACGAAAACGGCCCGTATCTTATAGACATGGCCGACAATCGAAAGAAGGAGATATATCGTATGCATCATGGCACGAATAAAGCCGCTGTTCTTATAGCCGTATTAATACTGATCGGGGGCCTCTTTTCCTGTGCCCAGGAAAAGGAGCAGAAGATTGATACTTCCCAGGTCAGGGTCTATTTCAGTCCTCATGGGGGCTGTACCGAAGCGATCGTAGCCGAAATCGGCAAAGCCAAATCGGAGATCAAGATACAGGCTTATTCCTTTACGTCCAAACCCATCGCCCAGGCCGTTGCGGAGGCAGCAGGCCGCAATGTGAAGGTAGAGATCATTCTTGACAAATCGAACCGTTCCGACCGGTACAGCGCTGCGGATTTTACGGCCCATAAGGGGATTCCCACTTATATCGACGACAGGCACAACATCGCCCACAACAAGATCATGATCATCGATCAGGAGACGGTCATCACGGGAAGCTTCAATTTCTCCCGCGCAGCCGAGGAAAACAACGCGGAAAATCTCCTGATCATTAAGAACCGGGATCTGGCCGCGAAGTATCTCGATAACTGGCAGAAGCACCGCCAGCATTCGGACCTATACCAGGTCGGACAGGGACGTGGATAGGGGAGGGGCACCAAGTGCTTCTGCCTGCATGGACAGCATGCCGCGCCTGAGGTTTTCATCGGATGCGACAGTGATTTCCGAAAGCCCGAAGGCTTCTTTCAAGGCCTTCAGATTGGATTGGCCGCGGCCCCGCAGATGCGAAACATCGGCCGGAGACACGCGAAACGCAACCTTTTCTTCAGGCTGCGACCGGCGGGAGAGAAGCGCCTTGGCCATGTCGCAGAAGAGGGACTCATAGACGAGGGCTCCGAAGGCCGGGTGGAAAGGACCGGCCAGGATGCTGCCCGGGGCTTCCATCTCTTTCGTGGTCTGCAGGCCGAGGCGGACGACCGGGATGTTGCGGGCGGCAAATCTTGCGACGGCCGTTTTGCAGAGCGATACGGCTTCGTCCAGAGACAGGGGCCGGTAGCCGCCGGTGCTGTACAGCAGGCCCAACGCGGTGCCTCGAAAAACAATCGCCGGGTGAATCCTGATCATTGCCGGTTTCATGGCGATCACCGCATCCACCGTTTCCGAGAACCTTTCCGGATTGTCACCCGGGAGACCGGCCATCAGGTGTACACCCGCTTCCAACCCCCCTTCCTTCAGGAGGCGGACCGCCTCCACAGCTTCCCGGGCCGTGTGCCCTCTTTCCGAAAGCGTTAAAACCTCGTCGTTCATGGACTGGACGCCGATTTCAACGGTACGGACCCGGTATGTGCACAGTCTGTCGAGGATTCTTCTGTCAATGGCGTCCGGCCGTGTGGATATCCTGAGGGATTGGACCCGGCCCGTTTCGAGATAAGGCTCTGTCAGTCCCAGAAGCCTTGTTTGCTCGTCTTCATCCAGCCCGGTGAAATTGCCGCCGTAAAAGGCAATTTGGATACCCCCCCGTTTCTTCGCCGTCCCCGCCAGGTATTGTTCCACGATAGAGCGTACGGAAGCCTCCGTGATATCATCGGGATGCTCCCCGGCAATCATGCTCTCGTTGCAGAAAATGCAGCGATGCGGGCAGCCGCGGTTTTTGATGAAGATCGGAATAATCAGGGGCATGACCCTATTGTTCTCTCCGCGAGTGACATTCGGCTGCTTTCCCGTCCCGGCGGGCGGCGCCTTTCAGTCATCCGTCTTTTCCTCTTTTTCCAGGTCCCGCATCTGTTCCAGGGCTTTTCTGGCGGCATCCTGTTCGGCCATCTTCTTCGTCTTGCCTCTGCCGGCTGTCGTGATGACTCCTGCCAGGGATAGCTGCATTTCGAAGGTCTTATCGTGATCCGGTCCTTCTTCCCCGATCAGGGAATACTTCGGCACCTCCTTGAAATATTCCTGGCTGAGTTCCTGCAGGGCCGTTTTGTAGTCCGCATAACCCTGGGAAGAACCTTGTTCGGCAATGAAGCGCGTAAATAACGCTTCGATGAAGACATAAGCCTTATAAAAGCCGCCGTCCAGATAGATGGCCGCCATGACGGCTTCAAAGGCATTGGACAGGAGAGAAGATTTTTTTCTTCCTCCGGAGTTCTCCTCCCCTTTGCCCAGAAGCAGTGCCTCGCCGATACGATATTGCCGGGCCAGATCGGCCAGGGGTCTTTCGTTGACGAATGATGCCCGCAATTTGGAGAGGACGCCTTCCGTATGTCCCGGATATTTTTTCATGAGAATATCGCTGATGCACAACTGCAGCACGGCGTCTCCGAGGAATTCCAGGCGCTCGTTGTCCCGGCAGCAGAGGGCGAGGTTTTCATGGACGAAGGAACGGTGCGTTAAGGCATGGTCCAGAAGCCTTATGTCGTTGAAACGGTATGAAAGATTATCTTCCAGAATCCTGAGAAGGGAAAGCCTGTCCTCAGTCAGGGTCAGCGGCAGATCCGACGAGGAATCCGTTTTGAAGATGCTCTGCAACCACACAGACAATTTGGTTCCCATGGTACTGTTCTCCGTTGGTAATGATGACCGGCATGTAATGTTCGGACAGGCCCTTGACCTGGCCCGAATTTACTTTTTTCCCGTTCTCTATGAGAACGGCCAGACGTTTTCCTATGAGCTTTTCCATGAAGGCCTTTTTTTTGTCCCTGCCGATACCCCTCAGAATCTCCGCCCGCCGCTTTTTGTCGTTTTCCCCGACCTGCGCCGCCATGGCAGACGCCTTCGTGCCCGGACGTCTTGAATAAGGGAAGACATGGAAGTAGGCCGCAGGAAGCGATGCAACGAATTGCCCGGTATTGGCGAATGCCTCTTCGTCTTCGCCCGGAAAGCCGGCCATGACGTCGATACCGACGGCGATGTCGGGAACGGCGGAGACGATTCTGTCGAGCAGGTTCCGGTAAAAGGCCGTATCGTAGTCCCGCCCCATCGCCCTCAAGATGCGGTCGTCTCCGCTCTGGAGGGGGATGTGGAGATGGCGGCAAAGGATCGGGGACTGCCTGAAAATATCCAGCAATTCATCGGTGATCTCACCGGGTTCTATGGAGCTCAGACGGAGCCTTTCGATTTTACCGGCCGCCAGGATGCGGGCCACAAGGCCGGCCAGAGAGGCGGAAGGATCGAGATCGCGGCCGTATTCTCCGAGATGGATGCCCGTGAGTACGACCTCACGGTAGCCCTTGCCGGAGAGTTGCTCGATTTGCGACAGGACTTCCGGCATGGGGAGGCTTCGGGCCGGCCCTCTCGTCAGGGGGACGATACAGTAGCTGCAATGGGCGTTGCAGCCGTCCTGGATTTTCAGAAAAGCGCGCGTATGTCCCGCGAAGGACGTGGCGGCGAGATTCGATATCCGCTTTCGGTTCCGGATGTCCTCGACCAGAATGCGGGTTTGCGTTCGGGACAGGCTTTTCAGGATGCGGCCGATATCGGCCTTTTCTTCATTCCCGGCGACAAGGGTTACGCCGGGAATACGGGCTATCTCTTCCGGGGCCCTCTGGGCATAGCAACCGGTCACGATGACGGTCGCTCCCGGATTGTTCCTGAGCGCCCGGCGAATCAGCTGCCGGGACTGGTAATCGGTCTTTCCCGTGACCGTGCATGTGTTGATGAGATAACAGTCGGCAACAGCTTCGAAAGGGACGACCGTAAATCCATCGAGGGCCTCCATCATGGCCGCCGATTCGTATTGATTGACCTTGCAGCCCAGCGTCGCGACCGCTATTTTCATAAATGCCTGTCCTTTCCGGGTCGGTTCTATACTTAGACGTCGCATTTAGGATTTGTCAAGGTTAAAGAAATTCTGGATTTTCACCGGAGAAAAGAGTATTTTTAAATAAGAACAGACCGAAGGAGTTTGCTCGTGGAAGGCCTGATCCATTACTTATCGACTCATCCCCCGGCCGTCGTCGGTTTGATCATCGTCGGCGCCTTGCTCCTTTTCTTTATCGCCAAGCAATTCTTCAAGATGGCCATCTATGCGACGATTATACTGCTGGGACTTGCGGGGTATTTTTATTATAAAGGGACATCCGGTTTCCGCGAGGCCCTTGAAAAGGGAACGACGCAGACCAAAGAGCTTTACCAGAAGGGAAAAGGCGTCTACGAGAAGGGCAAGGACATGATCGAGAAGGGTAAATAGGACTCACATCGATCGGAGACACGCACTTCGAAATAGAGGCTGGAGCCGGGGTGGACGCCCTTCAGAAAAGGTTGACTTCCATCGCCCGGACCGGGCAGGCCGTTACGCAATGCTCACAGCCGTTACATTTCTCCGCATCGAAGACGATCCGCATGGACGGCCTCTCGATGGAAAGGGCGTCCGTGGGGCAGAAGGCCGTACATGCACCGCAGTGAACACATTTGGTTATGTTCTGAAATACGCTCTTGGAGAGCGGCTCGACCCGCAATCCCTTCTCTTTGAGAAATCTGATTCCGCTGTCAAAGGCTTCCTGGGAGCCGCCGAGTTCGAGGACGATGACGCCTTCCCTGCGCGGGAATATCCGGGCCTTCAGGATATTAAACTGTAGGTCGAATTTCTTAACAAGCTGACAGATAATGGGTTGATCCACGTTATCGGCCGAATAACGAATGACGACCTTTTTTGAATAGCTTGATTCCATGATTGATCCGTCGGTTATGATTTTAAGTACGACAACCCTTGTCTTTCAATATTTTCATATGGCAAATTGGTAATCCTGTCAAGAAGTTCATAAACCTATTGATCAAATGAAGGAGGAACAGATAGATGAGAATTGCTTGTGTCGGCATCGGAGGCGTGGGAGGTTTCTATGGAGGTAAACTGGCGCTTGCTTACGGGGCTTCCAGTGAGCATGAGGTGATTTTCATCGCGCGGGGGGAGCATCTCCAGGCGATTAAGCAGAAGGGACTTCAGCTGGTTACGCAGGACGGTGCATTCAAGGCCGTACCGACGATGGCGACGGATAATCCGGCTGCAGCAGGGCCTTTCGACATCGTCCTGTTCGCGGTCAAGAGTTACGGTCTGGAACAGGCTGCATCCCAGATTGCCGGCAACGTTCACGAAAAGACGGTTATCATTCCCCTTCTAAACGGCGTCGACATTTCGGAGCGGCTGCGGACGGTGCTTCCTAAGGCCGACGTTTTGGGCGGCTGCGTCTACATTTCGGCATTCATTGAGGGGCCGGGGGCCGTCAAGCAGGTGGGCGGTTCCTGTCAGCTCATCTTCGGACCGGAAAACGGGAGTGTTTCGGCCTACCAGCCTATCCAGGAACTTTTCCTTAAAGCCGGCATTAAATCGGAATTGACGAACGATCCTTTGGTGCCGCTCTGGACGAAATTCGTGTTTATCAGTCCGGCTGCGGGCATTACGTCGATGCTCATGAAGCCCTTCGGCGCCATTATGGCCGACGAAGGTTCGCGGGATCTGCTGATGGGATTGATCAAGGAGACCTTGCTTATTTCCAAGGCCAAAGGTGTCAAGCTGCCGCCGGATATCATCGAAGCGACGCTCGGCAAGGTCGGCGCTTTTCCGTATGAGACCAAGACGTCCCTTCAACTCGATTTTGAAAAAGGGAAGCCGACGGAACTGGAAACTTTCACCGGATATATCGTAAAAGCCGGCAAGGCCCTCGGCATACCGACCCCTCTGCACGATGAAGTCTATGATAGACTTAAGGCCAAGAAGTCCAATCCTTAACCAAACCGGAAAGTAAGGAGGCTACGCCATGAAGAAACGATCGTTCAAGTTGCTTATCGTTTTTATTTGTGCCGTTTTTACAGGATGTGCGGCCCAGATGCCGCAGACCGTCTTCACACCGGTTGATCTCAACCCGAAGCTGCAAAGCGGGCAGCTTGCCCAGAAGGTGGACACTTTTCTCATCCTGGACGATGTCTCTTTATCCATGTCGGAAAATTACGGCGGGGCAACAAAATTGATCCAGGGAGCCGAGACGATCAAGCGGATGAACCAGACCATTCCTGACCTGAAGCTCGATGCCGGCCTGCGGTCATTCGGTTACCTCGAGGGTATGAGCCTTGAAAATTCAAAGCTCGTTTGGGGCCTGACTCCATATACAAAAGGAGGTTTGACAGAAGCTCTGGGCAATCTGGGCCGTGATGGCGGCCAGACGCCTCTGGCGGCAGCCATCGACGGCGCGACGGGCGATCTGAAAACGGCGAAGGGGCAGATGGCCGTAATCATCGTAAGCGACGGCCAGGATCAGGATGACGGCCCCGTCCAGGCGGCTGAAAGGATGAAAGGACAGTACGGCAGCAGGGTCTGCATCTATACGATCCAGATGGGCGATCATCCCAGCGGCAAGAAACTGCTCCAGCGGGTCGCCGAGGCGGGAGGGTGCGGCTTCTATACGAGCGGGGATGATATCGCCGCCAGCGCCGCCATGGGCGATTACGTGGAAAAAGTGTTTCTCAGCAAGGCTGCTCCAAAACCGGAAGTAAAGGCAAAACCGGAGCCTCCTCCCCCGGTGGTCGAAGAACGTAAGCAGGCGGCAGCCGCTCCGGCGGAAGCGGAAGCGAAGCCCACCATCGAGCTGGCGGTGGAATTCGATACGGGCAAGTCGAATGTCAAGGCCAAGTATCACGACGAGATCAAGAGAGTGGCCGATTACATGAACCAGTATCCCGAAACGACGGCCGTGATCGAAGGCCATACGGACAACGTCGGCAAGCATGCCAAGAATATGAGGCTGTCCCAGGACAGGGCCAACAGCATCAAGAATTACCTCGTGAAAAAGTTCAAAATCGCTCCCGCCCGCCTGAAAGCGGTCGGTTTCGGTCCGGACAAACCCATTGCGGATAACGGCACGGCGGAGGGACGGCAGAAAAACCGCAGGGTCCAGGCCGTCTTCGATTCGTCCGGCAAGGTTGACGACGGCGTCATGGAAGCGAAGCCTGAGAAGAAGGCCGCCAAGAAGGTTGTGAAGAAAAAGGGCAAGAAAGCGAAGAAAGTACAGAAGGCCCAGTAGATATCTATCAGGTGCAGGGACCTGTCTGGAAAAAGCGAAAGAGAAGGTCCGTAACAACGTTCCGGCCGAGATCAGACTGTTTGAAAAAAGTGAGGCACAGGCTTTGGAACCGCCTGTGCCTCTTCTTTTATCCGGATGATTGGTCCGTCTGAGCAGTTACAAACGTTCGCCCGCCTTTCTCAAGAGAAGCGCCCAGTCTTCGTCCACCATCTGCTGGATATGGTCGAGGTCCTGGTCGGTCAGGTGCCGGAAACGTCCCTGAAGTTTGAAGTATTCCCGGACGAGATACTCCTTCGGCCGGTAATTGATCGTATAGCGGACGCCGTCTTCAACTTCGTAGAGGGGAAAAATATTGGTTTGCACGGCCATCCGGGCGATCTTTACGGACAACTCGGAGGGAATCTTCCAGCCGGTCGGGCAGCTTGCGTAGATATGCAGGAACCGGGAGCCTTTCACTTCACGGGCTTTCCTCGCCTTGCGGACCAGATCTTCCGGAAAAGCGATATTGGCCGTGGCCGCATAGGGGATGCGGTGGGCGACAAGGGATTCCACGATGTTCTTTTTCCGCATCTTCTTCCAATCCTGTCCCGGCGTCGTCGTCGTCCAGGCTCCGTAAGGCGTGGACGAGCTTCGCTGGATGCCCGTGTTCATGTAAGCCTCGTTGTCGTAGCAGATATAGATGAAGTCTTCGTTCCGCTCGACGGCCCCGCTTAAGGCCTGGAAGCCGATGTCGAATGTCCCGCCGTCGCCGGCCCAGGTGATGACGGTCGTATCGGTATCGCCCTTCATGTCGAGGGCCGCCCGGACGCCGCTGGCCGCCGCGCCGCCTGTTTCAAAGGCCGTGTGGAGAACCGGAATCTTCATGGTCGACTGGGGATACGGCCCGGAAATAACCGACCAGCAGCAGGCGGGAAGGACCATGACCGTTTTTTCGCCCAAGGCTTTCATCACAAAGCGCATGGCGATGGTTGCACCGCAGCCCGGGCATCCGACATGGCCCGAGCACATATATTCACGATCGAAAGCGTCAATTTGCACGTTTCACCTCCTGAAGCCCCACCCAGATGCTTTCCGTTGCAGGGACGTTGCTGGTTTTGGTCCGGTTGTAGATATCCGACAGCACGGATGTCGTTACATCCCGGCCTCCGAGCCCGGCGATGTATCCGAATACGGGCGGATGACCGGGTACGTTGCAAAGGGCGGCCCTGATTTCCTGGGCGAAGATGCCGCTCGCGCCGAAAGAGAAATTCCGGTCGATCACGGCCACTTTCCGGGCACTCTTTAAGGCCCTGCGGACCTCCTCAACGGGGAACGGCCGGAACATTTTGATCTTCAGGACGCCGATCCGCTCGCCCTTGGCCCGCAGTTCCTCGAGAAGCTGGCGGGCCGTGCTGGTCATGGTTCCCGATGTTACGAGGACAATCTCCGCATCGTCGCAGGCAATGGCCTCGATCGGTCCGTAACGGCGGTCGAAGATGCCTGCAAATTCATTCTCGATATCGTTGAAACGCACCCTCGCCTCGTCCATGGCCGTGGCGATATCGTATCGCATCTCCATGTAGTTGACCGGCGTTACCAGCGGGCTCAAGGCGAAGGGGTCCCGCGTATCCAGACGAAACTCCGGCTTATACGGGGGCAGGAAGCGGTCGACGGCCTCCTGTTCGGGGACGTCCACCGGTTCGTACGTGTGGGAAAGGAGAAAGGCATCCAGTACCACCATGACCGGAAGGTTGATCGTCTCGGCCAGGCGGAAAGACTGGAGCGTCGTGTCGTAGACTTCCTGGCCGTCTTCGCAGTAGAATTGGAGCCATCCCGTATCGCGCTGGGATAGGCTGTCGCTCTGGTCCGTCCAGATGTTCCAGCCGGGGGCGAGGGCCCGGTTGACCTCGGCCATGACAATAGGAAGGCGGGCGCCGGATGCCCAGTGCAGGAGCTCGTGCATCAGAGCCAGACCCTGGGAGGATGTCGCCGTAAAGGTGCGCACGCCCATGCTTTCGGCGCCGATCAGGGCGGCCAGGCAGGAGTGCTCGCTCTCTACGCGCAGGAACCGCGCGTCCATCTTGCCGGTAGCGCAGTAATCGGAGATGATCTCCACGATGTGCGTCTGCGGCGTGATCGGATAGGCCGATACGACCTGAACCTTGGCCATCCGCACGGCTTCGGCGACGGACTGGCTTCCTTCAAGTACCCGTTTCATATTATATCCCCTCCTCTCCAAGCGTCATTGCGTTGCGGGGGCATTCCGCCGCACAGAGGCCGCAGCCTTTGCAATAATCGTAGTCGATATGGCGGTTTTCCTTGTTGCTTTCCCTGAGTGCGGCGACATCGGGGCAAAAGAGGTAACAATTGTCGCACTGGTTGCAGACGCCGCAGTTGAAACACCGTTCCGCCTCGCGAATGGCCAGGTTTGCCGATATCTTCAGATCGATCTCGGCAAAGGTCTTTACCCGTTCCTCCGCCAGCAGACGCGGTTGGGAGATCCGGGGTTCGAATTGAAAATAATCGGTATTGATCTCGCTGTACTGGACAACGTGGGGGCTGCGCTTGCTGCGGGGGCCGCCCATGTAGATTTCCATGGATAGGGACGGGCCGCTGCCCACCGTGCATTCTTCGAGCCTGGGGACGATGCGGTCCATGCCTTCCCGGAAGTATGTATCCAGGATCATGGCCGCCTGTTTTCCCGAGGCAATGGCCTGCGTGACGTTTTTGATGCCGTTGGTCAGATCGCCTCCGTAAAGGAACGGGGCTCCGTCGCGGGTTACGAGCGTACAGTGACTGAACGGCTTGACGCCCTTCTCAGCCGTGGGAGGATTGTACCAGGTTTCGTCCGCACCGGCGCCCGTCGCCGTGAAGACCCTGTCGACGGTGACCGTGACGGTTTGGTCGCCGGCGGGAACGATCCGCCCCCGCCCGTCTTTGTCCTGGCCTTCGACCTTCATTCTCTTCATGGTCAGAAGCTTCTTACCGCCTTGTGTGTCGATACCGGCGGGAGCCAGCAGCTCGTTCAATTCCACGCCCTCGTCCAGGGCCATGATCACTTCGTCCTCGAAGGCGGGCATGTCCGCTCTTCTCCGCCGGTAGAGGATTACGGCCTTTCCTCCCAGCCTTACGATCGTACGGGCCACATCGATGGCGGTGTTGCCGCCGCCGATGACGGCCGAGACGCCATCACATGATGGTTTCTCGCCGTTTCTGACTTTATGGAGAAAGGCCAGACCGTCCAGAACGGTTTCTTCCGTCTCCCCGGAAATCCCGAGGGGCGTGCTCAGGGAATAACCGCAACCGAGGAAGACGGCCTTGTATTGCTTGCGAATCTCCTCCAGGCGCTTTTCCGACACCTTCTGTCCGGTGAGGATATTAATCCCCTGGTCCTCGATCCTGGAGATTTCGGTTTTCAGAACGGCCAGCGGCAGGCGATATTCGGGAATGCCCCACCGCAGGATGCCTCCCGGTTCGTCCTGGGATTCGAAGACATCGCAGGCGTATCCCAGCATGTTGAGAAACCAGGCGGCGGAAAGGCCCGCGGGACCGGCGCCGATGACGGCGATCTTCTCGGGCTGGCCGGAGCGTTTTGTCAGGAAGGGCTTGAGTTCGTTGCGAAGAGCGGTATCGGCGAGGAAACGTTCTATTTTATTGATCGCGATGGCGGAGTCGAAATGCTGCCGGTTGCAGTTATTCTCGCAGGGATGAAAGCAGACACATCCGCACACCCCGGGAAACGGATTCTCCATGAGAATGGTTTCCCATGCTTCCTTGAACGATGCCTGGGTGGTAAGCATCTCGATCCTGGCGATATCTTCCCCCGCCGGGCAGGCGTTGCTGCACGGAGATGTCTTTTCCTCATACCGGGGGCGGAGGTAGCGCCATGATCCGGTCTTGTTGCTTTCCGTCGTTTCGTGGGAACGAGGCATGTATAAAGCTTTGGTATCTTGGGTCGCTGTGTTCATTTTCGATCCTCGCTGATGATATTTCTGATGAACTGGACTTCGCGATAGGCCTCTTCAGCCGCGGCGATATTCCTGTCCGGTTCGGCGGGCACTTCCTCACGGATGGCCGCGACGATGGCGTCCATCGGCGGCATTTCCATCATGCGGGCGAATGCGCCCATCATGGCCGTATTGACGATGGGATGCGTGCGGCTCCCCAGTTCGTGCTTCAGGGCGATCTTGCCGGCGTCGACGACAGCTATCCTTTGGTGAGGAAAACGGTCTACGTCGACCGATTGGGCTGTGCCGTTGAGCAACACCCAGCCGCCGGGACGCAAGCCCTTTGTAAGATCGATACTGTTAAGCAATGTCTGGTCCTGAACGACGACGTGGTCCGGCGTCGTTACATTGGTTCTGGCAAGAATCTTTTTCTGGTCCAGGCGCAGGTAGGCTTCGACCGGGGCTCCCCTGCGCTCGACGCCGAAAAAGGGGAAACTCTGGACCTGAAATCCTGCCTGAAAAAAGGCCTTGGCGAGCAGGATGGACAATACGACCGTCCCCTGGCCGCCGCGTCCGTGAAAGCGTATCTCCAGCATAATACCTCCAGATTACAGTCTGCTCCAGACGACGACGATCGCCTTGGCCGATTTGTTTTTTAAACCCCGAAAACTGTGGTTGATGTGTGATTCAAAGTAGAGACTGTCGCCGGGTTTCAGAACCTCGACGCGGTCGTCGGTTCTGAATTCCAGACTGCCTTCCACGAGGAAGACAAACTCTTCGCCCCTGTGGCTGGTGAAGACCATGTCGCTCGTTTCAGCCGGGAGGAATTCCACGAAGAGGGGTTCCATGTGTTTCTTGGGTTTCTTTGTTTCCAGGGACTCGTAAATGTAGCTGACTTCGCCTTCGAGGATGTGGTGTGGCCTCCGTTTGATCTTGGTCCTTTCGCCGGCCCTGGTCAGAGAGATCGTCTCGTCGGTGAGATCGTCGCTGAAGAAGTCAGCCATACCGACGTCCAACGCGGAGGCGATGGTCAAAAGGGTAGCCACGGGGGGGATGATCTTGTTCTCTTCGATATCGGCCAGGACAGTCTTTACCACTCCGGACTTGGCCGCGAGGTCATGGATGGTCAGCTTCTTCTTCTCCCTTAAAGTCTTGAGTTTATCGCCGATTTTGAAACCGTCATCTGTCTTTTCCGTTGATTTTTTCTGCGCCATGTTTTCACCTCGAACGAAAGCTTTTAATAAGAATGACCGGCCGGGTCGTTGCGGATACGGCCTATCACTGCCAAGCGCCGTACCTTTTCTTTCGGGAGCCATATTAACAGGAAGGCCGGAGGAGTAAATCAGTCGGATACCCCATTTGTAATGAAGAAAAGACCTTATTTCATCGTGGAGGGTCCATATCGGAGGAACAAGCCCCTCTCTTACAGGCTATCCTCAGAAGGCATGCTTTAATGTATTTCCCCTATGGAAGATTAAAATTGTGCTTATGTTTCTTCTTGACAGCGGAGGAATTAGAGTTCAAAATCGCCATGGATGAGATAATCGGCGGATTTCGGCGATATTGGCGTAGAGATATCTCGAACCATGCGAGCCGGGCAGGCCGGCGGTTTCATTGTCCGGTATCTGAGGATGGTGTAACGGTCTTGCGGTGAGGGAGGGATATCGGCAGCGGCGTCCGATTTCGGGTGGGAGGAAGATAACGCAGACGCGAAGGGGATTACTTCTCCATTTTCTTCCCGCGACTTTTTGCCTTTTGCCTGTCCGGGGCTTCATCCTGCGGAGCGGATGACGAGGGCGCGGGCGGCTTGTCCGGAAACATATCCATAAACCGCCTGAGGGGTGTCATCTTGTGGATGGTTTCCTGAGCGGCCTGGGAGAAATCCATACCCAGGTCCAGCCACTGTCTGAAGCTGTCATCGGCCATGGCCCGGTACGAGAGATAGTTGTTCAGTATTTGTTGCAGGTAGTTTTCAAAAAAATCGTTCAAGACATTATCCCCGTACTGGATGATCATATGGAGCATGGAGACGGGCAGAAGGCTGTTTTCTTTCGATTGTTCGAGGACGATCTGTGTCAGGATGAAGGCCGTGACGTCCGCGTTGGTCTTAGCGTCCACGACCTTCACGATACGACCCTGCTTGATGAAGCCGGCGATATCGTCAAGCCGGATATAAGTACTCTTTTCCGTATCGTACAGCCGTCTGTTTTCGTATTTCTTGATAAGCAGCGGTTCAGCCATAATCCCCATCTCCTGATGCGCGAAGATTAATGGCACAATGCAAAAAATAAATCAAGCGTTGATTGCGGTATTTTTAATGATTGTAAAATAATCAGTAATTGCAAAGAAGTACCTATGGAAGACAAATCAAAGACAGGATCCGGATAGAACGGATATTGCTGCGATGCAACATTTTCCTTGACATGGGAAACGCCTGATATTATATTTCTCCGACATAACGTCAGCAATATCGTATCAAATAATGAAATGGAGGCGTGCGATGGATCAGGGAAAAATCGTAAGGCAGATGATAGGTTTTTACAAAACGACGTTCGACAGCAGTTTCAATGCGATGATGATTCTGCAGGAGCAGACCGAGAAGATGGTGAGGGTGTTGCTGGGCCAGGCTGCTTGGTTGCCGGAAGAGGGGAAGGCGGCGGTCGAAGAATGGCTTGCGACTT
Organism: Syntrophales bacterium; assembly: GCA_963668175.1. GTDB lineage: Bacteria > Desulfobacterota > Syntrophia > Syntrophales > PHBD01. Next base: position 3,791,667 of record OY764159.1, on the reverse strand, counting down.
ACAAGACCGGACGCGATGAATTCAAGAGTACAATCGATGAAAGCTACAAGAAGGTGGAATCCTACTTCAAGATTTACAAGAGTGAAGACAAGCCGGCGGGCGGCGGAAAATAGGATGCGAAGGTCGAACGGCGATTCGTCTGCGAACTCCGGACAAATCCGTGAGACCGAAGATGCCCAACCAAGGAGGTTTACGACATGTATCCCAAGGAGATGACCAAGCAGGTGATTGCGTACAACAAGAAGGCGTTCGACAATACATTCGAGGCCATGACCGCTTTGCAGGACCAGGCGGAACGGGTCATGCACATGTTTCTGGAGCAGTCGCCGTGGTTTCCGCAAGAAGGGAAAAATGTCGTCGGTGAATGGATCAGGGCCTATCAGAAAGGGCGCAACGACTTCAAAGCGGCCGTTGATGCCCATTATAGGAAAGTGGAGGATTTTTTTGCCGGATAGGGAAGGCCTCCGGAAAGAATGAGGTTGCGTCGGGACAGCATTTGGAAGGAGGGCAGGGAGATGGACCCCAATGACATCCTGAAGCAGATGATCGCTTTCAACAGATCCGTTTTTGAAAACGCCTTCAACGCTGTAACTGTGATTCTGGAGCAACGGGAAAAGATGATCGGTATGTTTTTCGAGCATACGCCCTGGTTTCCTGAGGAAGGAAAGAAGATCGTGGGCGAATGGATCAAGGCCTACAGGAAAAGCCGCAGCGATTTCAAGGCCGCCATTGACGAAAACTTCAGGAAAATTGACGATTACTACTTGCAGGAAGAGAAGAAAGAGGCGGGACAGCAATAGATTTTTGTTTGTGATAACCCATCATTGAAGGAGGAACACAATGGATCCTAAGCAGGTGACCAAGCAGATGATTGAATTCAATAAGACAGCCTTCGATAATTCTTTCAATGCCATGGCTGCTCTCCAGGAACAGACCGAACGAATGATCAATATGTTCATCGATCAGTCTCCCTGGCTGCCTGAAGATGGTAGGAAGGTTATAAGGGATTGGAGCCGGGCCTTCAAGAAAGGCCGCGAAGACTTCAAAAAATCGGTCGACGAAAGCTATAAGAAAGTTGACGCCCTCTTCGCCGGAATCGAAAAGGGTAAATCCAAGTAGAAAATTATAAGCCATGAACATGGATAAGAACTTCTTCGAAATATGGGGACAGTTGTTTCTGAATGCAGCCAAAACCCAGCAGCAGATGGAGGATTTCGGCCAGTGGATGACCCAGGGGCTCAAGGGCTTTGAGCAGATGGCGCCGCTTTACAAAAATCCATATCGACCCGATGTCCCGAAAGAAGGCGAAGAAGACGCAGCGGACTACATGGGGATCTACAAACAGTCTGTCGAGATGTTCCGGAAATCGTTTCGCGAGTATCTGGCCATGTTCGATATGGTCCCCAAGGCCGATTATCTGGATCTGGAAAAGAAGGTTGCCGACCTCGAAGGGAAATTAAGCGAACAGGAAGAGACCATCGCACAATTGCGGAAATTGATGGGAACGGGAAGCGGTGAACATAACAACATCGCCGAAGGTTTTCGAGAGCTTCTGGAGCAACAGGCCAATGAATTCCAGAAACTCATGAACAATCTCTCCTCGTTCGGCAAGAAGAAGGCTTGAAAAAAAAGGGGCATGGTCACCATGCCCCTTTAAACGAACAACCGCTCCCGTCATGACTTTGGTGCTTTCGGCGGCATCACCAGGGCTTCGCCGTCCAGCACGATTTTCCCGTCCTGATTGCTGCAGGTCGTCTTGAAGCGGACACGATTCTTTTCCGCAATGACTTCCACCGCCTCCACCCGGGCGGTAATCGTATCTCCGATCAAAACGGGCGCCAGGAAATTCAGCTCCTGCTTCAGGTAGATCGTTCCCGGTCCCGGCAGTTGGGTACCCAGAATGGCGGAAATGAATCCCGCCGTCAGCATGCCGTGGGCGATCCTTGTTTTGAAAAAAGTCGTCTTGGCGTAGACCTCGTTCAAATGGGCGGGGTTAAAATCGCCGGTAATGCCCGCATACAGATAGATGTCCGTCTCCGATACCGTTTTGACCAATTCGGCTGCCGAACCGACACTGATTTGCGTGATGGTCTTTCCTATCATGAATCCCCCTTGAATTCGCTGATCACGGTTTCTGTTGCGTGCGGATCCAAACGATCCCTCCCCCTGTTCCTTGCCGTTTGCCTTTCCTGACGTGATGCGGGTCTAGGCCGTTAAAACCAACTCCTGTGAGACCAGGTATCGTCCTTGAGGTCTTTGACGTCATTCTGCAGAAGGAGGTACTGGCCGGCGTTCTGAATGGCGAGGCCGCCATGGTTGGCTATGGCCGTAACGAGGATAATTTCATCTTCGGCGAACTCCCTGGCGACGGCGCTGTAGAGCCTGAGTACTCCGATCACTTCGTCCTTGACCTTGATGGGGACGCAGAGGATGGACACAATGCCCTCCTCTTTCTTCTCTTTCTTGTATTGGACGCCCTTGTCCGTGGATGCGTTATTGACGACGACCGGCTTGCCTGTAAGGGCTTCGGCGATGCTTTTTTCGGCGGAAATGGGTCCCTTGTTGATGTATTTATCGCTGAGTCCGTAACTGGCCGCCAACTGAAGGGTTGTCTTTTTATCGTTCAACAGGCGTATGGAGGCGGCCTTGACGCCGAGAGCGACGGCCACGTCTTTCGTCAGGCCCTGGAGGATCGTCTTCAGATCCAGGGTTGAATTGATATTGGACGACAGATCGAGAAAAATCTTGATGTTTTCCCTGATTTTCTCCAGCAGGCGGGCATGTTCCACTGCCATGCCGCCCTGTTCTGCAAGGGCCGACAGGAATTCGATCTCATCTTTGCCGAATTTCCTGGGGCTTGCCGTATAGAGGGACAGGACGCCGATTGCCTTCCCTCTGACCAGGACCGGAACGACGAGAATCGAAACGATACCTTCCTTCTTCTTTGATTGCGGATTCTCTACGCGGGGGTCTTTCATGGCGTCGGGAATGGCCAGATATCCCTTTTTCACAAGATCGTCCACCATTTTTCTGGCCTTGAAAGGTTGAGAGTGGAGATAGTTCTTGGAAAGTCCTTTCTGGGCCGCCGTTAAAAAAATGTCCTTGTCGGCGTCAAGCAGAAAAAGGCTTGCCGCCTTGACCTGCATGGTATCGATGGCGCTCCCCACGATCAGGTCAAGAATTTCCTTCTTGCTGGACGTTGTCCCGAAAGCCCTGCTCACCTTGCATATTGCTCTGAAATAGTCGTTCTCTATCGTCATGGATGGACCTCTCTCAGGATTTTAAACGTATTAACCTACTGCCGGCCTGGATGAGGCCCTGCGTAAGTGTGACTTATCCGGAGCCCCGTCGGGCGGTTCCAAAGGCCGGGACGATGCGTTGCCGGATACCGCTTTACCCCGGCCGGCTTCCACGGCTACCATCTGCGGCCGGAGGGGCTTCTTTCTCGCCGCTTTGCGCTTCGGCGCCTCCTCCGCCGCAGGCTTGCCGTCCCGCTCTTTGAGCCAGGAAACGATCTTGGGGGCGAATTCCCTCTGGGTCTTGGAACTGACATAGATGCCGATATGGCCGGTGTCCAGGCAGATATCCTCCGTGTCCTTGCTGCCCACCCGGCTGGTGATCTGGTTGCAGGCCTCCGGGGGAACGAGGTGGTCGTACTGACCGTAGAAGTTCAGCATCGGCATCGTGATCTTTTTGAGGTCGATGAGTTTGCCCCCGATTTTCATTTTGCTCTGAATCAGGAGGTTGTTATGATAGCAGTCTTTGATGAACTGCCGGAAAGTCTCTCCCGGCACGTCGGGGCTGTCGAATATCCATTTCTCCATGCGAATGAAGTTTTCCACAAATACCTGGTTGTCCATCTGTTCCATAAAACCGACGTATTTGTCGATCATGAGGCGAGCCGGGTTGAGAAGCAGAAAACCCATGTTCATGATGTCCCCCGGCAGATTGCCGTAGGCGTCGATGAGTCTGTCGACGTCGATGGCCCGCATCCATGTATGCAGGAGCCCCTTGTCCGTGTCGAAGCTGCTCGGCGTAACCGTCGTGATGAGGTTCTTGATCTTTTCCGGATGGAGTGCCGAGTACATGACGCAGAACGATCCCCCCATGCATATTCCCATGAGGTTGACCTGGGGAATCTGATGCCTGGCGAGGATGAAATCCACGACGTCGTTCATATAGCCGTTGACGTGGTCGTCGATGGTGAGGTAGCGGTCCTTGCGGGTGGGAAAACCCCAGTCGATCATGTAAAGATCGATGCCGTTGTTGAGGAAAGTCTGAACGACGCTCCTGTCCGGCTGGAGGTCAAGCATGGTTTCCCGGTTAATCAGGGCGTAGACGACCAGCAAGGGAGTCTTCAGGGTGATGTCGCCGTGGGTGTGGTAGTGTTTCAGCTTGACCCTGTCCTGCTCCCATACGATATCGTACGGTGTGGACGCAATGGCCGTATTCAAGGGACTGAGGAGAACATCCGACGCCTTGCTCACCCTGTCCTTGGCCTTTTCCGCCTCTTCGGCCAGATTGTTCAAAATCAAATCGAGTGGAATTTTCGTCTGGGCCATCGCTCGTCTCCTTCGGCTTTAAGCCTGTTTTGCTTTGGCGTTTTTCAACTCATCTTCGAGAGATCTCACCCTCTTTTTCAGAAGATAGATGTCCTTGTAAAGCTCATCCATGTCCTTGTGGGTCGGGACGGGAAGGATCTGCAGCATGTCGCGCATGACTTCGTCCTTCGCGAGCCAGAAGGCATTCAACTGACTGAGCATGTCCCGCAGGACCTTTTCATATTCCGGCGATTGGAACAAGGTCATGTAATGGCCTTCCAGGATCTTGATGAACATGTTGTAGAGTTCCTTCGATTTCTCGGGAATCTTTCCCTCCGCGGCCATCTGCTGCAGCCTCTCTTCCAGGACTTTTTTCGATTTTTCGATCGGCTGATAGACGACATAGAGAAATTCGGAAAAAGTCGCCTCAAAGACGTTATACCTATCGAGAAGATGGTAGAGACGGTCCTGGTAATACCGTGCCAGGCCCAGGTTGGGTATCTTCAGGAACTGGCTCAGCTCCTGCTCGTAGATTTCTTTCCAGGCCTTGAACAGGCCCTCGTCGATCTGGTCGAAGTTGTAAGCCTCCGTCCTCTGGCCGATCTTGCCCGCCTTTTCGATGATTCTCCTCTGCATCTCAATGCTTGCATCCCATCCGGCCTGGGCGACCTTCATGACGATATCGGGGAGGGCGCCCGCACCTTTGAGAAAGAGTTCGGCTGAATCAGGGTCGCTGAGCGTAGATGTCGTGAGTTGCCACATTTTCATCATCGATTCCCACGATTCGGCGGTTCGGCTTCTCGATGTCTGTCCGGCAGATGTGCCGGACGGTACGGACTGTTTCGATAGCTGGGCAAAGAAATTCATGAAATTGGCCGGAGACTTCGTCCATTCGGAAAACATCGATTCCAGGGGTGTTTCTTTCCGGGTTTCATCACTCATGATCGACCTCTTGACGGGTGAAAGAAAAATGGTGTTCATCGCTGTCCGGCGGTGAATGTCTTCTTCGGGCTGAGCGGATACGTTCATTTGCCGGGCCTTGTTATCCCGAATGTCCGCATGCGTCCCGTGGGACGCCTAACGATGAAAGATGTGGGGAAGCCGCAGACAGGTCCTGACGAAAAGGAACCGCTGCGCGCACCGCATGTTAAATCACAAGAATCTGATTGAATTTTAAGTCGAAATGATTCGAAAGTCAATCTTAAAATAAGGGAGTGTCCACCTGTCAGCCTTTATGCGCCTGAGGTTTCTTTGTGTCGGGAAAGAGAAGGAGCTCATTCCAAGGCATGTCCGGAAAGGTTTCATGGAGGGAATGGTCGTCGTCCACGAGGTGATATTCCAAGTTTGTAAAGACTTTCCGGGCGATCGTCCGGACAGGGGGAAAGGGCACGACATCGTCGCCGCGGCCGTGAAAAACGATCACCGGTGTCTTCACCGTGCGCGCGGCGTACGGTTTGAAATCGGGCAAACTCAGGGCCGGAGCCAACAGGATCAGGCGCTGGACGCTTTCCGGATACTGGCAGGTATGGATGGCCGCCATCAGCCCCCCGAAGCTGGAACCGACCAGAATCAGATTTTTCTTTCCGTCAAGCTCGCGCCCGAGTTTCGCCATGCGGTTTTCCAGGGGACCTTCATAGTCGCCGATCATCATGTCCGGGTATCGGGCTCGAAAGTACTGCCCCTTGGCTCCCCGGCTTGTGCTTTCCAATCCATGAATGAATACCCGTATCCATTCCATAAGGTCTCCTCCGGCGGCCTGCCGCATCAAGATTGCCCTGTCCATCGGGCGGCTCATGTGGTATGAGGACACAATATGTCAGCATTAAGGAAATATCGCAAGGAGAGTTTCGGTCATGGTTCAGGTTCGCACATTACGGTTGTTAAAACCGCTCGATTCATATGCCAAGGATGTAGCTGCAAAGCCGTACGACGTCGTCAATTATGAAGAGGCCAGGGCCATCGCCCAGGCCAATCCTTTGAGCTTCCTCCGGGTTGAAAAGTCGGAGATCGATCTGCCGCCAGACATGCCGACGGACAGCGAGGCCGTTCTGGACCGGGGAAGGAAAAACCTCGATCAATTTGTCAAGGACGGCATTTTCTGCAGGGATGAAGAGCCCTGTTTCTACGTCTACCGGCAGCGCCTGGGGTCCCATGAGCAATACGGCCTTGTGGCCGGCATTCACGTCGCCGACTATGAGGCGGGCCGTCTCAAAAAACATGAATTCACCCGGGCGGACAAGGAACTGGAAAGAACAAAGCACATCGCCAGGATCAACGCCCAGACGGGACCGGTCTTTGTCATCTACCGGTCTTCCCCCGTCATCAACGATGTTGTGGCGAAGACAGCGGCGGGCGAACCGTTATATACCTTTACCGCGGACGACGGTGTCTCCCATGCCGCATGGCGCATCGATGGAAAAGCGTTGAACGAGTTGCTGGTCGGGGAATTTATTGCGGCGGGCGTCGCCTATATCGCCGACGGCCATCACCGGGCCGCAGCGGCTGCCGCCGTCGCCCGGATGAAGCGCGAGGGCAATCTTGAGCACCGGGGCGACGAGGCATACAATTACATCCTGAGTGTCCTCTTTCCCCACGACCAGTTGAAGATCATGGATTACAACAGGGTGGTCAAGGATTTGAACGGCCTTACGGAAGCCGCTTTCCTGGATCGCCTTGCCGGGAATTTCGCCGTCGAAAAAGGATTTTCCGCAAAATCCCCTTCCGAGAGCCATACGTTCGGGATGTATCTGAACGGCAACTGGTACAGACTGGCTCTTAAAGATGTCGCGGCGGGCGGCAACGATGCCGTGGCCTCGCTCGATGTTTCCATCCTGCAGAACACCGTTCTGGAGCCGATCCTCGGCATCCATGATCCGAGAGCGGACCGCCGGATCGATTTCGTCGGCGGCATCCGGGGAATGATTGAGTTGGAGCGTCTGGTCGATTCGGGACTCGCTGCAGTCGCCTTTTCCCTTTATCCGACGTCCCTTGACGAGTTGATGTCGGTGGCCGATGCGGCTGCGGTCATGCCCCCGAAATCGACCTGGTTTGAGCCGAAGCTGCGCAGCGGTCTTTTTGTTCATCTTTTGGACTGACGGTAAGGTATGGGAAAAAAGGATGCGGGGGAAGCGGAGACTGTCGATACGGCACTGGGGGGGCGGCTTAAGGTCCTTCAGAAGGCGCAAGGGTACCGTTTCTCCATCGACGCCGTCCTTCTGGCCTCTTTTACCCGATCCCGTCCGGAAGACCGTCTGCTCGATCTGGGCTGCGGAAGCGGGATTGTAGGCCTGATCCTGGCTGCCTGCGGTCATTGCCGAAGCGCCGTCGGCATCGAGATTCAGCACGATTTGGCGGACATGGCGAGCAGGGCCGTTACGCTCAACGGCCTCAACGGCGTGATCCGGATCTGCGAAGGCGACATCAGGGCGATAAGTTCGCTGGTCGACGAAGGTTCGTTCGACGGGATCGTTTTCAATCCCCCCTACCGGAAGCTCCATTCCGGGCGCATCAATCCCGACGGCCAGAAGGCGGCGGCGCGCCACGAAATCAACGGGACGCTGGACGACTTCCTCAAGGCGGCCGGATATGCGTTGAAGGCGGCCGGGAGGGTGTCGCTCATTTATCCGGCGACAAGGCTTGTGGAGGCCATCACCAGGATGAGGGACAACCAGCTGGAGCCGAAACGGCTCATGATGGTCCATTCCCGCCGTGATACCGGGGGCGAGTTTGTCCTCCTGGAGGGTGTCAAAGGAGGGAGGGAGGAACTGGAGGTTCTGAAACCCCTCGTCATTTACGAGCATGACGGTGCTTATACGAGCGAAACGGCAGCCATGCTCCTCAACGGCCGCCTTTCTTCTCCATGAGACGCCTGCGGATAATGTCCTTGGTCATCACCCGTTGCAGTAAATCCTTCAATTCCCCGTCGACCACGTTCTCCGTGCTTTTCTCGATGTACTTCCTGTCCTTCGCGCGAAGCGGGTGTTCCGTGTAATCGAACGTCCCCTTTCCTGCCGCTGGCGGCGGGCTGGTATCCAGGATAAAACGGATCTGTTTGAAGGGGTTGCCTTCTCTTGCGCCGTTTACCTTATCCATGATTTCCTGTTTCAGGAACTGGAGCTGATGCAGCCAGACCGAACCGTTCACTTTGACGGTCAGGACGTCCCGGACAAGCTTTTCCGGTCTCGTCTGGGCGGCGATGACCGGGCCTACGGCCTTATTCCACAGGGCGGTGAGGGCTTTGTTTTGCGGATGGATATCGATATTCTTCCCGAGGATCTTCTGGAGGAGATCCCCGACGTGCTGGAGCTTGAGCTGGGAAGGTCTTTTACGCATATCTCCGTTTCTCATACTTCCCCGACCGGGTCAAGGATCGGTTACTTCTGCTCTAGCCAGTACCTTGATGCCGGGTACGCTTCAAAAGGGCCTTGATGCCGGCGGTATCCAGGCAATTGATGCAGTCCCGGCGTTCCAGCCAGCCTTTCCTGGCTATGTGGATGCCGTAGCGGACGGTTGTCAGGTCCTCCAGATGATGGGCGTCGGGATTGATGGCCACGGCGACGCCCTTTTTCTTGGCGTAAATACAGTGGCGCCAGTCCAGGTCGAGGCGCTGGGGATGGCTGTTGAGCTCGATGACCTTGCCGTATTCGGCGGCGCAATCGATCACCGCCGTCAGGTTGACCGCATAGGGCTCTCTCGCCAGGAGCAGCCGTCCCGTGGGGTGGGCCAGCATGGTCGTGAACGGGTTGGCGAGGGCTTTCGCGATCCTTTCCGTCATGGCCGCTTCGGGCATGTTGAAGTGGGAGTGAACGGCCGCAATGACGAAGTCGAACCGGCCCAGGATATCCTCGTCGTAGTCGAGACTTCCGTCCGGCAGGATATCGGCCTCGATGCCCTTGAAAATATGAAACGGAGCCGCTGCGGCGTTGAGGGCATCAATCGCCTCGTGTTGCTGCCTGATCGCTTCCGGTGAAAGGCCGCCGGCGTAATAGGCCGCCTGGCTGTGATCGGAGATGCCGATGTAGGAAAGACCCATTTCTACGGCCTTTTTGACCAGGGCATCCAGCGTGTTGGTACCGTCGCTCGCCGACGTGTGGATGTGAAAGAGGCCCCGGATGTCTTTTTCTTCGATGAGCTCGGGGATCGTACCGGCCTCCGCGGCCTCGATTTCTCCCATATCCTCCCGCATCTCGGGCGGGATATAATGGAGCCCCAAGGCCTCGAACAGGTCCTCCTCGCTTCGGCAGACGATATTGGCTTCGCCCTTGAAGAGACCGTATTCGTTCATTTTGAGTCCCATCTTTTTCGCCCGGCCCCGCATGGCGGTGTTGTGCTCCCTGCTCCCGGTGAAATGATGGAGGGCATAGGGAAAGGCTTCCGGTGCGACGATCCTGAGATCGGAATTGATCCCCGAGGCCGTCGTGATGCTGACCTTCGTTTCTCCCCGGGCGATGACGGACGTTGCCATGGACAGGCCGGCATAATGGCCACCGAGAGCGAGCGGATTGCGGGAAGAGGCGACGATGTCGATGTCCTTGACGGTTTCTTTGCAGCGGCGGAGCGATCCGGCAATGCTCGCCTCGACCGTATCGGGGTGCCTGACAACCTGATCGAGCAGAATCCCGGCCTCGGCCGTAACGTCCGCATGGAGTCGGCGCTGGTGATAGACCTTGAGGTGTTCGATGCCGGCAAGGATCTTGTCCTGCGTCTTCTTCCCGAATCCGGCAATCTGCATGAGCCTGTTCTCTTTGCAGGCATTCTCGAGGTCGTCGATCGATGCCACGTTCAGGAGTTCATGAAGCGTCCTGATCTTTCGCGGTCCCAGCCCCGGTATTTTCAACATTTCCAGGTGCCCGGGCGGAATCTCCCGCTTGAGGTTTTCATAAAAGGCAAGGCGTCCGGTGGTTATCAGTTCCATGATCTTCGTATTGAGGGCCTCGCCGATTCCCTTGATGGTCGAGAGTTTTCCTTCCGCCGCCAGTCTTTCGAAATCCTCCAGGGATTCAATATGGCGGGCGGCGTTCTGATAGGCCCTTATTTTGAAGGGATTGTCGCCTTTCAGTTCGAGAAAGACGGCGATCTCGTCGAAGATTTTGCCGATATCCTCTTTAGTCGCATGATGGGTCATGGCAAGTCCGGCCGATCCTCTCGGGGCGGCCTTCCCTTTATTGCGCCGCCGGCCGCAGGGCCGGACAGCTTTGGTTGGCCGGATTGAGGACCAGGTTGCTCATGGCCAGGATGATTTCATCCTGGATTTTCCGTAGGGGAGTTTTGGGTTCCATTGCGATCCTGTTTAAGAGAAGGGAGAAGGCAAGCCTGTCGCAACCCTTCGTTTCCACGTAACCCGAGAGGGTCATGACGTTGTTCAGGAGGCCCGTCTTGGCGATGATCCGGTTGGATGCGTCGCTGTTCTTGTGGCGGTTGCGAAGCGTACCGTCCAGTCCCATGACGGGGAGCGACGCGAGGAATGCATTCTTCAGGGCCGGATTGGTATACATGTATTGCAGGACGCGGATCAGGGCGTCCGGGGAAAGACGGTTGTCCATGCCCAGGCCGGAACCGTTCTGTATCTCGTAACTGCCCTCCTTGACGCCGACCACCTGCGAAAGGAATTCGCCGGTAAAGCCACTGCCGTTTTCCCACGAACCCGGCGCCCCCTTCTTTTCGGCGCCCACAGTCCTGAATATCTGTTCCGCCATGAAGTTGTTCGATTCCTTGTTCAGATGATAGATCAGCTCTTCCAAGGTAGGGCTGTAGAAATTCAGAATCTCGTTTTTCGCAAGGCCGTCGGCCTTCCGGACTTTAACCTTGCCGCGAATCCGGATGCCCTGTGCCGTCAGGTAACGGCGTAGCGTCCACCCTGCATATGCCGCGGGATCGGCGACTTTCCGGCATGCCGTGACGCTGCCGTCCCGGCGGTTGAGGCGTCCCTGGATAATAAGTTGGGGATGCTGAGTTCCCGGCAATATCTTCACGGTCAATTTCGCGCGTCCTTTGCGGACCGTTGTGGCTGAATTCCGGATGCGGAAGTAGTCCGATTGGGGCGTGAGGCCGACCAGGACCCTTCGCCCGGCCTTGGGCGACGCTTGGACGGCCACCCAGACCGTGTTGAACTGGACGGAAAGGGCGCCCATGGGAGCGCAGTAGCAGCTCTGGTCGTTATCGTTGTCCCATCCGGGAATCTGACGGGCGGCATCGAAAAAGGAATCGTCCACCACGATATCCCCCCTGACGGTCCGCAGCCCCGAACGGTACAGGTCCGCCGCCAGCCGCTGGAGGTTTTCGTGATTGAGCAAAGGGTCGCCGCGACCGATCACGTAGAGATCGCCCCTGACCGTTCCCCTGGTGTCCGGAGGGGTTTCCGTTCGGATCGACGTCGTAAAACGGTATCCGGGGCCGAGGCCGTAAAGGGCGGCCGATGTTGTCACGATCTTCATGTTGCTGGCGGGGTTGAAAAGGACGTTGCCGTTAAAATCGTAAATGATGAGGCCCGTATTGAGGTCGACGACTTTGAAGCCGGCCAGGGTGCCCTGCATTTCAAAACGTGAGAGGGCTGCCTCGACGATCTGCCGGAAACGCTCCAGATTGATCAGCTCGTTACCCTGAAAGACGGATGCATCCGAAAATGTTCCATTGGAATTGGCCCGGCCGGCGGAAGGAAACAAAAGGACGAGGACGGTAAAAAGAATAAACAATCGCTGTTTCAATGGATTACTCTCTGCTCCTCTTGATCAGAAGGCGGCAGCAGCCGACGATATTTTCCCTGGTGTAAAGTTTCAATTCGTCGCGGTAGAAATCGGCGAAGATATCCGCCACGATATCATCGTCGCTGCGGGCATCGTTCAGAATCCTGTTCCGCATGTCGGCGGCGTCGCGGCGCGCATCGGCAAAGGCCCGGTTCCGGCCTTCGCCGCACAAGGCCCCCTGGTGCGGTAAACACAGTATTTCCGGTTGCAGTGACGCCAGGCGGTCGATTGTGGCCATATAGTCGTTGTATCCGGTAAAATATATGGGAAAGAAGCCGCCCCGGGAGAAGCGGTAACCGAGGCTGTCGGACGGCATGAGGGCCCCGATCTCCGGGATGGAAACGGCGATACCGCCGGGTGCGTGACCCTTGACGGTAAGGAAATGCAGTGTCCGGCCTCCCAGGTCGATCGTATCGCCGTCGTTGACTGCACGGGAACCGGCCAGCGTCGGGGCTTCCGTGAGCGGCGAATATACGGAAACGACCCCTTGTGCGGCCATAAAATCGGTAATGAACCGGTCTTCGTCCACCAGTGCCTTGGCCGTTTTGGGATGGGCGATAAACGCTTCGGCGCCCGGCCCGGCAACGACCCGGGCAGCGGGATAAGCGCGGAGGAGCCCCGGAAGACCGTTGATATGGTCGCCGTGAGGATGCATCATGACGAGAAAATCGGGGGCGATCCCCAGGGATTGCAATTGCGCGACGACGGCGTCGACCGTGGCCGAGACGCCCAACTCGATCAGGGCCGTCTTTCGGCTTCCCTGAACGAGATAGACCGTAAAGAAGCCGTGACCCAGCATCCAGAGACCGGGGGCCAGGCTTACGGGAAAAGTCTCGTCGCTTTTTTTCACCGTGCCGGTTGATGTCATCCTTAAACTCTGCATTTAAAAGTGATTTTATCTGCCACAGACCCAATCCGGATGTCAAATATTATATCGGAAATTCTCGTGTTGCGTCGCGAGACGACGACAACATGAACCCGTTCCTGGACGGCGTTTTCTATAATCTATATTATCATTAAAAAATCGATTGACAAGGTCCGCCTAATCATAGCAATTTGCCCTTAAACTTGGGGGGAGAAACGGGGAGGTGTCAAGCTATGAAAACGAAGCTTTGTGTCACAATCAGCCTGTTTTTGTTGACGGCCTGTTCGGCCGCGGTCGTTCACAAGATCAATTTTTCCAAGGATTACAGTCCCGCTAAGATCAACAGGATCGCCATTCTGACATTCAACCGGGGCGATCATGTCTCCGTCCACCGGGATATCATCGCGGATAAATTCACGGCTGCCCTCGTGGATTCCAAGTTTAAGCTCGTCGACCGGACGGACATCAAGAAGGTGATGGAGGAGGTCAAGTTTCAGCAGACCGATTCGGGGATCATGGACGAGACAACGAAGCAGAAGTTGAAACAGCTCGGCGCCGATACCATTCTGACGGGGACGCTCCACACCTACACGGAAGACCGGAGAAACAACTTCATCCACTTTTCGGAAGTCTACCTGACGGCCAAGATGGTGAAGGTGGAAACGGGCGAAGTCCTGTGGTCCGGCGAGATCATGAAAAACGACAAGGCGAAGAACGTCGGCGAAAAGAAGATCCTCAACATCATCGACAGGGAATCCGAGGCCGCCTCGGCGGGGAAACTCCTCGACGACATCATCGACGAGATGGCCCAGTCTTTCAAGGAAAAGAAGAAGCTTTTAGGCATCATCTGATCCGGCGGCCGAATGAGCTTGCCGCACGGTTCCCGTGGGGCGCTTTTTTCCATAGGGGAAGTTTCGATCGCTTGCATGCCATTTCCGCCTCGATATGCACTAACATGTTGAATAAATACCATTTTTTTAATATAAACAAATGGCCAAGATACTCATCGTCTATCATTCCCAGACCGGCAATACCCAAAAGATGGCCGAGGCGGTGGCCGAAGGGGCCAGGCAGATTGAAGGCGTCTCGGTCGAGCTGAAAAGGGCCGGAGATACGACCACCGAAGACCTGCTCGCGGCCGACGGGCTCGCCGTCGGCACGCCGGAAAATTTCGGATACATGGCGGGCATGGTCAAGGACTTTTTCGACCGGACCTTCTACCCCGCCCACGAAAAGGTTTTCCGGAAACCTTACGTCGTATTCGTCTGTGCGGGCAATGACGGAACGGGCGCCCTCCGAGCCATCGAAAGAATAGCCCTGGGCTATAAATTCAAAATGGTCTACAATCCGGTTGTCTGCAAGGGAAAAGTCACGGAAGAGACTTTGGAGAAATGCCAGGAATTAGGCGGCGTGCTGGCCGGGGGCTGTGTCGAGGGCATCTATTGAGGGGTGAAAATGAAATCCTATCGCAAAGAATTATGGTTTGACATTCCGACCCGCCGGGCATTTGTGAATATTACGCCGGAGGTCGAAATGTGCCTCAGGGAAAGCGGCATCAAGGAAGGATTGGTGCTGGTCAACGCGATGCATATCACGGCGTCCGTCTTCATCAACGACGACGAAAGGGGGCTTCACCAGGACTACGAAGTCTGGCTGGAAAAGCTGGCGCCCCACGAACCTGTCTCCCTGTACCGCCACAACCGCACCGGGGAGGACAACGGCGACGCCCATCTGAAGAGACAGGTCATGGGTCGGGAAGTCGTGGTGGCCGTAACGGGAGGCGGGCTCGATTTCGGCCCCTGGGAGCAGATTTTCTACGGCGAATTCGACGGCAGAAGGCGAAAACGCGTCCTCGTCAAAATCATCGGCGAGTGATTCCCGAAGGCGGGCGTGAACTTTCTGCCCGTCCCGCCGCACATAATCTATCCGCAGGACAGGGGAATCCGTACCATCCTTGATTCAATCCTCCTGCTATTGACAGCACGTCCGGCGATACATATATCATTAATGAATGGACTCGAAGTGGGGGAAATGTCAGTCCATTTATTCCGGCGTAGAGGTCCGGCATGGTTGCAGGTTGCATGACGATATCGGGACAGAGGCTATTCATCAGGGTAGGGAAAGGAGGATCGGAATATGGCGAAGGATTGGAAAGAGCAACTCTACTGTGCGACGGAATGTCCGAGGTGCCGTGCCCGTCTGGGTCAGAAGGATCAACGGATATTGTCGAGCTACGACCATAAAGCTATCTGTATGGCGTGCAAGAAAGAGGAAGAAGCGCGGGCCGATTACGAAGAAGTTTCCAAGAAGATGATCGGTCAGTGCATGATCGATGCGGAGCTGAAGCAGAGCGATCCGGAAGCGTATTGCTACAGTCATTTCTATCCTTTTAAATGTTGATTGCGGGTCTCGCGGCTCCGACCGGATATTCATGACGCGGCCCGCCTTTCAGGGGCGGGCCTTGTTTTTCGGGGCGGCTGCATAGGGGATATCCCACACTGTAGGAGAAATGGAATACTGCCGGAGATTGATAATGTTGCCGTTTCCCGACCAGAGGATAACTATACATGCCAAAAAGAAAATTGATTGAAATCATTAAAGAATTGTTAAAAACAGACCTGGAGATGCTCTTCCTGCACCAGTTGAGCGAGGACGAGCTTAAGGATCTGGCCGATTCCATCAGGGAGCGGATCGACGAACTCAAGAAGAGAAAGTGAAAGTCAGGGCCGCGTCCGTGTGAAGGGATCGGATAAGCTATTGACCTAGGAGGGCTGTCGACACGGAGAGAGCCGGTGCCGGAGGAGGTCTTGCCATGGGTATACGGTCTCGTTGCCCTGGATACGGTTATATCGGCGTTGTCCTTATCGCTTTCGGCTGGCCCCTGGCCTGGGTAAGGCCGGAAGATTGGCAATGGCTGTGGGAAAACGGGTTCCTCTTCCTTTGGGTCGGATACTGCATCCTTGTCGACGCGCTCAATGTTCGGTATAGCGGTACGTCGCTTCTCTCAAGAAACGGAAAGGCTTACATCGGTCTGTTCATCCTGTCCGTTCCCCTGTGGTGGATCTTCGAATTCTTCAATCTGTCCCTTCAGAACTGGCACTACCTGCAAGTCAGGCCTCTGGGGCATATGGAATACGCCATCCGGGCGTCCGTCCATTTCAGCGTCGTCATTCCGGCGGTCCTGTCCACTGCGGAATTGTGGGGAGCCATGCCCCTTTTTGCGGGCCTGAGAAACGGCCGGCGGATCGCCGTTACGAACCGGAGGCTGGCGATACTGATTCTGGCCGCAGTGGTCATGATGGTCCTGGTTGTATCTTTTCCGAAAATATGTTTCTTCATGTTATGGATATGTCTCTATCTCTTCTGCGATTCGCTCAATGTCCTGATCGGAGCCCCCTCTCTCCTGAAACGCCTTGAGCGCGGCGACCTTCGGCCCATGATTTGTCTGGCTGCCGGGGCTCTCACGTGCGGTTTCTTCTGGGAGATGTGGAACTTTTACGCCCTTCCCAAATGGTACTATACGCTTCCCTATTTCGACGGCTATAACATCTTCGAGATGCCGGCCCTCGGTTATCTCGGCTACCTGCCCTTCGGTCTGGAGGTCTACGCGATCTATCATCTCATGATATGGCTTTGCGGATTGAAGAAAACGGGATTCTACGGAGGCGAACATTACATCCGTTTCTAACGAAGCGGAAGTCCATATGTCGATCCTGTTCACATCGAAGAGGCTTTATGCTATAGAGTCGCATCTGCCTCGTTCTCCCAAAACATACAAACCGTTTCGCAAGGAGTCTCAGTTATGGCCGGATTTTCTCCGAAAACGCTCAGCATCGCCCGGGCTCTCATCGAGTCCGTGCAGGACGGCATGTTCATCGCGGATGCGGAAGGGTATTACATCATGGCCAATCAGGCCTTCGAAGACATTTCCGGCATCAACCGGGAAGAGATGATCGGCCGGCACACCACCTATATGATTGAAAACAACTGGGTGCCGACAGCGGTGAATCTGGAGGTTCTGAAAGATCACCAGAGCCGGAGCCGCCTTATTCAGTATCCGAGCGGCAAGCAGCTTCTGGTCACCGCGGCCATGCTCTGGCGGGACGACGGCCGGCCGGCCGCAGTCGTCAGCACCTTGAAGGATATCACGGAACTGAACCGGATCAACGGGCAGCTCAAGAATTCCCAGGTGATGATCGAAAAATTCAAACAGCGGATCGATTACCTGGAGGAACAGCTTGGCGGCAGCAACAAATTTTTCGTGGGGCAAAGCACGGAATTCCGCCGGATTTTATCCCTGGCCAAAAAAGTGGCCCGCTCCGATGCCACGGTGCTCATTACGGGCCTTTCCGGCGTCGGCAAAGACGTTCTCGCACAGTTCATCCATTTTCAGAGCCGGAGACAGGGCGTCGGCGCCTTCGTCAAGGTTGATTGCGCGTCCCTGCCGGCGAATCTGCTCGAATCGGAATTATTCGGCTACGAAACCGGCGCCTTTACTGATGCCAGAGCCGGCGGCAAACAGGGAACATTCGAGCTGGCCAACGGTGGTACGCTGTTTCTCGACGAGATCGGAGAGTTCCCCTATGAACTCCAGGCTAAGCTTCTCAACGTCCTTCAGGACCGGATGATCAAGCGGCTGGGAAGCCTGGCAACTATTCCGATCGACGTCCGTATCATCGCCGCGACGAATATGGATCTCGAACAGATGGTCAAGCACCGGAAATTCAGACAGGATCTCTACTACCGGCTCAATGTGATTCCCATGCACATTTCGCCTCTGAAAGAGAGGAAAGAGGATATCCTGCCCATGATCAAGCATTTCCTAAAGATCTACAACCAGAATTACAATACGAACAAGTTTCTTTCGATTGACGCCTTAAACGCCCTGATGAATTATGACTGGCCGGGAAACGTGCGGGAGGTGCGCAATACCATCGAAAGGATCGTTGTGACAAGTACGGATGACATGGTCATGCTTCACGATCTGCCGGCTGATATAAAAAAATTCAGCAAAGTCAACTACTTTATTAACGTCCATCACCGGCACCCCCCGCGTCTGGAAGGACCCCTCAGGCAAAATGTCGAGGCCTTTGAGAGGGAATTCATCCGTCAAACATTGGATTCGTCGGCCAACCTGGAGGATGCGGCACAGCGTCTGCAGATCGATATATCCACCCTGACGCGTAAAAAGCGGAAATACGGGCTGACCAACGGGAAGCATGATATCCTCTAAAGGGCAGCCCCTCTTTCCGCTAAGAGGGGCTGCCGGAAACCTCCTTGAAAGGAGGGAACAAAAGGAGGTTCACTGCTAGATCATTTCCAGGGCGCATGCCATGGATACGCCGCCGCCGCCGCACAAGGTGGCGAGCCCCAGCGTCTTGCCTCTCTTCTTCATGGCGTAAAGCAGCGAAACCATGATGCGGCATCCGGTGGAGCCGACCGGGTGACCCAGGCCGACGCCCGAACCGTTGACGTTCGTTATTTCTCGATTTATCCCCAGTTCTTTCTCCACGCCGATGTACTGTCCCGCAAAGGCTTCATTGAGTTCAATGAGTTCAAAATCGTCCAGCTTCATCTTGCCGCGGGAGAGAAGGTCCTTGACGGCGGGTGTGGGACTCAGGCCCATGACGGAGGGATGGCATCCCCCCCTGCCGATGGCCTTGATCCGGGCCAGGGGCTTCAGGCCCAGTTCTTTCGCCTTTCCGGCGGACATGATCACCATGGCGCTTGCGCCGTCGTTGATGCCCGAGGCATTGCCGGCCGTTACCTTCCCGATCTTGGGGACAAAGGCCGAAGGCAGTTTCGCCAGCTCTTCCATGGTCAGGTTAGGCCGGAAGTGTTCGTCCTTGTCGAAAATCTTGGGGGGCTTGCCTTTTTTCTGGGGCAGTTCGATGGGAACGATCTCATCCTTGAAGTCACCCTGGAGCGTTGCCCTCTCGACATTGTTGTGGCTCCGGAGCGCAACTTCATCCATCTCTTCCCTGCTGATGTTGTACATGTGGGCGATCAGTTCGGTCGTGATACCCATGATGTAAGGCTTTCCCCGAAAGATATCGATGATCGGTCCGTCCTTGACCGGTCCTTTTTCAGGGCCGGGCAGGAGATGCGATCCGGCATGAAGGCCGTGAACGAGGTTGTCCACGAACTTCTGGTCCTGAAAACGGCATCCCCAGCGGGCGGCAGGAACGGAATAGTCGACGCCGGACATATGCTCCATACCCCCGGCGAGAATAACGTCCGCCATGCCGGCCTGGATCATGGCCATGCCGGACAAAACGGCTTCCATTCCCGAGATGCAGACCCGGTTGACCGTCACGGCGGTAACGGTTTCCGGGATGTCCGCCATGAGAGCGGAGACACGGGTGACGTTCAGGGTGTCGACAGGCTCGAAACAGTTGCCGAACCGGACATCGTCGATGATGTCCGGTTTGATTCCTGCCCGTTTTATGGCTTCCTTCATAACGTAACTTCCCAGTAAGGCACAGTTCAAGTCCTTGAGCGTGCCTCCAAATCCGCCGATGGCCGTACGGCAGGCGGAAACAATGACTACATCATCCATATTACCGGCTCCTTTAAGATTGTCCTTGTCGTATGTTTTTTGCGGGTGAATCGCCCGACTGTGCTGAAAATCCTTTCCCGCACTTCCCCTGCCGCAAGCAGGGGAAGTTTGGAAAAGTATCGCAGGAGTATCACCGCACCATCAATAGCTTCCCGAAAACATGATCTATTTGGCCTGGAGGGTTCTGCCGATGGTCATGATTTCCGCCTCTTTCGTGCCCTCGTAAAGCTCCAGGATCTTTGCATCCCGGTACCACTTCTGCACCGAATACTCGTCGATGTAGCCGTAACCCCCGTGCAGCTCCACGCCGGCGTTTGCGCAGAATACCGCCGTCTGGCCGCTGTAGAACTTCGCCATCGCCGCCAGGTGGTAGTCCGGACGGCCAATGTCTATCAGCCATGCCGACTTGTAAACGAGGCCGCGAAGCGCCTCGATCATGATCGCCATCTCCGTCAGCTTCTTCTGCGTCATCTGGAAGCCGCCCAGCGGTGTCCCGAATGCCGTCCTCTCCTTCACGTACTTGATGCTCGTCTCCAGGCAGGCCTCCGACAGGCCCAAGCCCTGCGCCGACACCATGACGCGCGTCGTATCAAAGAAGTGCATCAACTGGATGAAGCCGCGGCCTTCCTTCCCGACCAGGTTCGTCTGGGGAACACGCACGTCCTCCAGGGCGATCTCCGCCGTATCGCTCGACCGGATACCCATCTTCCCGTGAATCTTGTTCCGCGTCACGCCCTTGGCGTCGGCCGGAATGATGATCAGGGAGAAACTGTTGTGCTTCTTCTCTTCCGGGTTCGTGATGCACTGCGTTACCATGAAGTCGCAGACCGTCCCGTTCGTGATGAACATCTTGTTGCCGTTGATCACATAGTCCGATCCATCCTTCACCGCGCGGGTCTTGTAGCCCGATACGTCCGTGCCGGCGTTCGGCTCCGTGAATGCCCCCGCACTGACCCAGTCCCCGGCGCAGACCGGCGGCAGATAGGTCTTCTTCTGCTCTTCCGTTCCGTACTGGATGATCGATTCGCAACCGAAGGTCGCCGCCACGACGTTGAGACCGATTCCCATATCGACCTTCGACAGTTCTTCCGTGATGATCGCATTGCCCAGGATGCCGGCGCCGGCGCCTCCGTATGCCTCCGGGACCCAGGCCCCGACGAGGCCGTTTTCCGCCCCCTTCTTCCGGACCTCGGGTGTGTACTTCTCATGCTCGTCGCATTCTTTGGATATCGGCGTCAATTCCGCCACGGCAAACTTGTACGCCATGTCCTTCAACATCTTCAATTCTTCCGTCAATTCGAAATCCATAATGTACATGCCTCCTTGCGTAAGTGTGAATCTTCAGTGCCTATCCCCGCCGGCAAACAAGCCCGGACAGGATGGCGTCCGTAGATCGATCAGTAATTGTAAACCCCTTTGCCCGTCTTCCTGCCGTAGCGTCCCGCCCGCACCAGCTTCCTCAACAGCGGCGCCGGACGGTACTTGTCGCCCAACTCGCGGTGCAGGCCTTCCACCACCCGCAGGAGCGTCTCGTTGCCCACCAGGTCCGCCAGGGCCAGCGGGCCGATCGGGTGGTTGCAGCCCAGCACCATCCCCTTGTCGATATCCTCCGCCGTCGCTATCCCCTCGTCCAGCGCAAAGAACGCCTCGTTCAACATCACGCACAGAATCCGGTTCACCGCAAACGCCGGCGCTTCCTTCACCACGATCACTTCCTTGCCGATCTTCTTCCCCCACGCCTTAGCCGTCTCCAGCGTCGCTTCCGACGTCTCGTGGCCGCGGATGAGCTCAAGGAGGCGCATCACCGGCACCGGGTTGAAGAAGTGCGTCCCGATGAAACGGTCCGGACGCGTCGTGATCGCCGCCATTTCCGTGATGCTCAGTCCCGACGTGTTCGTGAAGAAGAGGCAGTGGTCCGGAACGATCTTTTCCAGTTCCGCGTAAACCTGCTTCTTCACGTCCATCACTTCGATCACGACTTCCACGACGATGTCCGCTCCCGTCGCCGCTTCCTTCATGTCCAGCGTCGGCTTGATCCGGCCGAGGATCGCGTCCATCTCCTCCTGGCTCCGTTTCCCTTTCTCCACGTCCTTGCTCAGGTTCTTCGTGATCGTCTTCATGCCTCCGTCGATGAACCGCTGCTCGATGTCCCTGAGCGTCACCGTATATCCCGCCTGGGCGCACACCTGCGCTATGCCGTTTCCCATCAATCCTGCTCCCAATACGCAGACCTTCTTGATTTCCATCTTGACACTCCTTTCTCCTGAGTTAATCGAAGGCGCCGCCCGAGGATGCGCAGCTGCAGCCTTGTTTCCGATGTTAGCAGCTTTAGATGGCCCCGAGGGACCACTGCTTGTTGAGCCAATGCATTTTTCGGGCTTCTTCGAGAAGGCCGTCCCGGAAATCGGGATGGGCCAGCTTGGTGATGGCCAGAACCCGTTCTGGTATGGAGAGCCCTTTTAGGTATGCCACGCCGTATTCCGTGACCAGATAAGAGACGTCCACGCGCGGTACGGTTACGATTTCGCCCGGGGGGAGCGTGGGCGTGATTTTCGACTTTAAGTTCCCGTTCTTGTCTTTGTAAGTCGACTGGAAGGCAAGGACGGATTTGTTTTCCGGATAACCCAGCGGCGGCTGCCCCTTAGTGGCCCGGTAATACGCGCCGCGGACAAAGGCCAGCTGCCCGCCCGTTCCCGAGTACTCGGCGAAGCCGATCGACTCCGAACTTACCTGGCCCTGAAGGTCCACGCCGAGGCAGGCGTTGATGGAGATGAGGTCCTTGTTCATGGCGATGACGTTGGGGTCGTTTGTGAATTCCACGGGATACATGGCGAGGGCCGGATTATGATCTATCCAGTCGTAAAGCTTCCGGCTGCCGATGGCGAACGCCCAGACGATTTTCTCCGGCAGGAAGGTCTTCTTCTTGCCTGTAATCAATCCGGCCGTATGCAATTCCATGATGGCCTCCGTGACCATCTCCGTGTGAATACCGATATCGCGGACACCGCTGTCGGCAAGGAGACGCAACACCATATCCGGCAAGCCGCCGATACCTATCTGGATGCAGGGGCCATCCTTCGGGATCATGTCCGCGATATGCTCGGCGATCTTCTTCTCCGTTTCCGTAGCGGCGGGCGGCGTGATGGTGATCAGCTTATCGGTCTTGTTCTCTATGACATAATCGACTTCCGAGATATGGATGCATTCGTCGTAGCCGCCGTAGCACCAGGGCATGTCTTCCACGACTTCCACCACCACGATCTTGGCTTTCTCGAAGACCGCTTTCTTGAAGTTGCAGAGGGGGCCGAAATTGAAATACCCGTGCTTGTCCATGGGAGTGACAGTCTGAACGGCAATGTCGACATCGAGGTCGTTCCTGTAGATACGGGCCGATTCGCCGAAGTTGTAAGGAATATGGGTGCCGCGGTTTTCGGCGATGTACTTGCGGGTGAAACCGAGAATGTGCCAGTTTGCGATCCAGAAGCTCTTGGCATCCGGGTCCTTCTCCATCACTTCCAACGGGGTCAGATGACCGAGTGCCCGGATCTTAACGTTCTTGAGTTCGCCTGCCCTTAGGGCCAATGCCCTGTCGAAGGCGCGGGGGGACTGTACCGTACCGTAGTCAACCCACATACCGTCCCTGACCAATGAAGCCACTTGTTCCGGTGTTGCCAGTTTGCTGCCGTACTTGGACATACTCATACCTCCCTTTTTTATAATGATCCGCAAAGCCTTAAGGAAGTGAGCCTAAGAGATGGGAATAGCTGTAAACACCAACACTTGACTTTTTTCCAGCGAGGCTTCGCTGTTCACATGTGTGCACTTACGCCCGAGTGTACATAAAAAGGTCAATATAAGGCGTTTTTCAGAAACCCTGACGGTCTTACTGGTAATGATGTGTCATGGATACAAACTATAAGGCAACAATCGTGCCATAAGGGCTTGTGAAAAAAGCGCTTTGATATTGCATGATTATATTTTTTTCGGCGTGAAATGGGCAGTTGTGCCATGCGCACAATTGCCCATATGTGCAATTGTGCGCATGGGAAAGTGAAGGTCATGACCGTTTCGATGGCGGCAATTCTCCGCTCAAGAAATCTTCCAAGAATATCGTATTGACTTAGCCGCAGCGATTCTTTAAACAGGATATGACCCTGATGTGCCGGGGCTATCGGCTACAGCCCGGAACGGTTAATGCAGGATATGACTTTTACGATTCCGAACCGTACATGAAGAAGGAGGGTGGATCATGGACAAGGTATCGATTTTAGGTTTAGGTTTCTTGCTCACATTGGCGACGACAGGTATTGCAGCCAATGTTCCTTTTGAAACCGATAAGGTTAAGACCTCCAAGGGGGAACTTGCCATCACGTTCATCGGTCACGGGACCCTGATGATGTCTTATGGTGGGAAGGTCATTCATATCGATCCCGTTTCCGCTTCGGCCGATTATACAAAGCTGCCGAAGGCGGATCTCGTTCTCGTGACCCACGAGCATTCCGATCATCTCGATCTCAAGGCGATCGACCTGATCAAAAAGGCCGATACGGCATTCGTCGTTACGGAGACTGTCGCAAAACAGCTCAAAGGAAGCACCGTCATGAAAAACGGCGACACGACGACGCTCCTCGGTCTTAAAATCGAAGCGGTGCCGGCCTACAACCTCGTCCATATGAGGACTCCGGGAAATCCCTTTCATCCGAAAGGCGTCGGCAACGGCTATGTCATCACATTCGGCGACAAGCGGGTCTACATCGCCGGGGACACGGAGAACACACCGGAAATGAAAAGCCTCAAAGGAATCGACATCGCCTTCCTGCCGATGAACCTTCCCTATACGATGACCCCGGAAATGGTCGCGGACGCAGCTAAGGCCTTCCGACCGAAGGTGCTTTATCCTTACCACTTCGGCAATACGGACACGTCGGTCCTGGTCAAGCTGCTTAAGGGCGAAAAGGATATCGAGGTGCGCATCCGCAAGATGCCGTGAGCTTGGCTGCACGGCCCCTCACAAAAGTTCATGAAACGGCGGGCAGGTCTTTATGGCTTCCCGCTTTTTCTTCGCAGGTAATTGCGTGTCTTCGTCGTACCGGTCAGGCGAAGAACATGGCCATCAGTGAGGCCACCAGCGTTATCAGGATGGAGATGACAAACGCCGTTTTGATGACGCGGTTTTCGATGCCGATGGCGTCGATGGTCGCGGCGGCATTCTGTAACTTCGCCGGCGAGATGACGCTTGCCAGCCCGCCGCCTATCGCTGTGACGGCGGTAACGATCAGGGCGTCGACATTCAAGAGCTTAGATGTCAGCAGGTGGTATTTGGTGAACATGGCGATGGTGGAGGCTTCGCTTCCGCTCAAGAATCCCCCGAAAAGCCCCAGGTAGCCGCTGATGAACGGGTAGAGCGTGCCGAAGGCCAGGGCCGAGCCCTGCGACAGGACCCAGATCATGTTGTTGTCCGGTGTGACGATTTTCCATACCGTTCCCAGATCCTGCATGCCCGAATTGTTCATCAGAAAAGCAATGGCAAAGAAAATGGCGGCGGAGAAGGCAGGCCTGGGAGCCCGTTTGATCCACTTCGCGAATGTCGTCCGGACGGCCGGACGGGACGGCCTGATGAAAAGGCCGGATGCTATGGTGCTGATCAATACCCATGTATAAGCATTCCAGAGCATCCTGGTCTTCATGACCTGGCCAGGGATGATCGACACGGGCATGGCGATTGTTTTATAAAGCAGATCGAACCACGGGGGGTAGAAATTGATGGCGAAGGAGGCCGCTATCAGAATAAACCAGGGCGAAAGGGCGGTTGCGAGCGACATATCCTGTTCGGTTTTCAAATCCGCCTCCGTCAAACCGGAGCGATCGATGATCGGCAATCCCTTCAGTTTCAAATAGAGCAGCATAATGATCATCGTACAGAAGCCGGCCATGACGCCTGTCAGGACCACCCCGGCGGCAAGAAGCGGAATATGGCTTACGGCGACGGCGACCCCGCCGTTCGTCGTACCGGCGATGATGCAGGGGACGAAACCTTCTTTTATGAGGCGCCAACGGCCCACGATCCAGAGCATCCCGAATCCGATAAGCGTCGATATGACGGGCAGAAATTTGGCGAAGACCTGGGCGGATTGCACCAGCGGTGTCCCCGTCATATCGGAGTATACGACGAGGGGCGCTCCGAGAAGAGCGAATGTACAAAGGGCGTCGAAGCCGATGGCGGGAAGGGCGACCGCCACGAAAGTCGAGTAGCCGAGAGCGACCAGAATCGGCGGCAGAATGGATACCGGCGTCGCACCGACCGCAACCAGCAGCGTTCCCGCGCCGACATTGATCAACATCAACTGAACGGCCCTGTCACTGGATCCGAAGGTTTTTACAAAGACGGCGATCCGCTGCAGGGCACCGGTCGTCTCCATGAAAGTGATTTGCAGAATCGAGGTGACGACCATCAGGGATACGGGAAAGGACGCGACGACGCCGGCAAGGGAAGATATCAGGCCGACTTCCGGCGTTGTGCCGAAGAACAGAAAGGAGATGACCATCGTCAAAAGCCATCCGGCGACGCCGCTGGTATCGGCCGCGTAATTCTTCCTGATCATCAGATAGAGGATCAGGGCAATCGGGAGCAATATCAAAGCGACCCGTATCAACATGATGTTTCCTCCTGAGATCTGCCGCTGTTTCCCGGCGAGGCGCTATGGCATCTCTTGCCGCCGCCGTTCCTGAGATCATAGCTCTCGGTTTTAAATCTCGACTGCGGCGTTTCCGCGGGCAGTAAAAAAGCCATAGGTTTCTCATGCGCCCTATGGCTCCGGCTCATTTTTGTCAACCGGCCGAGCCCGCTCAAAAGGGCATCCGTTAGCTTCTGCCCAAGGCCGCGGTCTGGAACTCTTCGGCAGATATGGTACCGATATCCTGATCTGGCGGATCGGCAAAGCGAGGAGCTAATGACCACAAAATGGTACGGTTGTCAATGAAATATATCGACGCCGGACTCTGCATAAATGATAGCTGTGAGATAGACCCACGGAGGGTTTTCAAGGTTTTGACAAACGAAAAATGGTTGCCGTCCGTGATCCTGAATGCCGATCCTGCGGTATGACTTTAAGGTTATCTCATTTCCCGCGAAGTCGGACGGGGACAAATATCGTTAAAATATGCTTGATTTTTCATCGCATATCTATTTTGATGGATCGACGCCGGACAAGGGACGGATGTCCAGAATATTTGACAGGGAGGATAAAAGGCGCATGAAATGGATGGTACCGGTACTGATCGTCGCTTTATCGTTATCTCTCGTTTTTGGTTGCACGAAAACAAAGACCGTTCCGACTGGCGGGAGTCCTGAATCGCTGCCGTGGACTTCCGGCGATGTGACATTTTTCTCAAAAGAGGAAGAGGTTCAAAAACCTTTCACGACGCTGGGAAACATCTATTATATGGATCCCGGCGAATATAAGCGTATGAGGTTCATCGATGTCGTTCCCAAACTTATAGAAAAAGCCAAGACACTCGGCGCCAACGGCATTATCATCGATATCCGTGAACCTGTCGTTTCGGGTTGGTACGAACGTGGTATTGAAATCAGCGGCAGGGCAATAAAATACTAGACGCCGCCTTCTTTCCCATATCGTGAAGTGCCGTTCTTCTATTCTCCAGGTAATTTCTATTTCCGACAGTCCGGTCGTCCGAGCAGATTTCCTTCCGTGAGCGATATTCCCCGAAGCATGGGACCGACTTGTGCAATGCAAGTCAGATCGTAGAGTCCGTCAATAGTAAACAAGACGCCCATTATCGAACAATCGAAAAAGATAAATAAGGATTTTCGAACCCAGAAATCAGGGTATGCCCGATTGCTGACATTCCCTTGATTCTGTATGCATAAAACTATCATCACATAGTAGGCGGAAGGGGCAGTTGGTATGATGACGAGGGAAATCTCATGTACGTATTGCGGTCAGGGAGGCAGAATGGAGATTCCCGGGTTTCCGGAAGAGGTTCAGCAATCTCAGTTCTTCAAGCAACGGGGCCGCAATCCCCAGTCGGGGGATTTTCATTACGAGTGCCCGCGGTGCCGGATGGTTCTGTTAGTAACTCCTCAGGATGCGCTTCTTGATGAATCCTTTATAACCTGCCATCCTGTCTATAAACCCGGAAGAACACACCGCGAACCGAAGGGTTTGTTCAATGCGATGTATCATTGAACGCAGATGCTCATCGCGGAGAAACAGAGGTCCGTTACAGACTAAAAGCTGGCAACTGGCGAATCATGACGCATGGCCAGAAATTAATATAACCCTATAGAGAAGGAGGTAGTCGCATGAAACGTTTCGTTTTGATGGCTGTAGCAATGGTGTTCATGTTCGCCTTACCGGCGTTTGCCCAGGACCAGACAAAACCCATTGCTCCAAAGAAACAGGTCAAGGTGAAGACCGATACGGAAATCCAGAAGGAAACGCCATCCGGCGAGGAGAACATGAATGTCTCCCAGCCAGTGAAGAAGAAGGGCCTCAAGCCGAAGAAGCAGAAAAATGTAAAGACGGACCGCGAACTGACCGCACCGTCCGACCAGGAAGATAAGGATGCCGTGTACAGGGAACCTGCGAAAAAAGGCCTGAAGCCGAAGAAGACGAAAAAAGTCCAGACCGAAACGGAAATCGAAAGGAAAGGTAAATCCGAAAAACCCGATAATCCGTGAGTAAATGACCTCGGGTATTTTTTGAGCTTCTTTGAATTTGCAAATAGGGCACGTGTGGCGCGTGCCCTATTTTTTCGATTCATAACTACAGAAGTCACGGGGATAATCGGCCCGACGGCATGAGTGGAAAAGTTCGTATTCATACCTTCAACGCATTATACTATAAAATCCTAAAGAAGGAGGTGGTCTCATGAAACGTTTTATTTTGATGGCAGCAGTAATGGTATTTATTTTCGCTTTGCCGGCATTTGCCCAGGACCAGGAAAAACCCATTGCTCCGAAGAAACAGCTCAAGGTGAAGACGGATCGTGAACAGACTGCGCCGTCCGATCAGGAGGATCCCAATTGGGTCAGCCGGCCGCCGGCCAAGAAAGGCATCAAGCCTAAGAAACAGAAAAAAGTCCAGACTGATGTCGAACAGACCGCACCATCGGACCAGGAAGATCCGAATTGGGTTCCGAGGCCTGCGAAGAAGCAGGGCCTTAAGCCGAAGAAGACGAAGAAAGTCCAGACCGAAACAGAGATCGAGAGGAAAGGGAAAGCGGAAAAACCCGATAATCCGTGAGTAAATGACCTCGGGTATTTTTTGAGCTTCTTTGTTTCTGAAAAATGGGGCGCGTGTGGCACGGGCCCCATTTATTTCATTTTGCCGCTGCGCAAATCCGGCAGTCGAGAAAGCGATGATCGGTACGGTTCATAAAGAACTGAGTCAGAATCTCATTCCTTTGAAGCGGCCATGTTTTCGATCATGACATACGATGTAAAAAAGGCTGTAATGGAACAATAACAATAAGGATGGAGCGACGGAGGGCCGCTCATGGAAGATATCGACGTAAGAATCAACCGTAAATCTGTCCGTTTGCACGTCGATGGCGATCGGACGCTGCTGTGGGTACTGCGCACGGATTTGGGGCTCACCGGAACCAAATACGGATGCGGCGAAGGGCATTGCGGCGCCTGTACGGTGCTTATCAACGGGAAGGCGGCAAGATCCTGCTTGACCCAGGTTCGGACTGTTAAAGGAATGGAAGTGTTGACCATCGAGGGACTTGCCCGGGACGGCGCACTCCACCCGGTGCAGGAGGCCTTCCTGGAGCACGACGCCCTCCAGTGCGGTTTTTGCACTTCCGGGATGATTATGACGGCATACGGCCTGCTCATGGAAAACCCGCGCCCTACAAAATCGGACATCATCAGAGGTATGGAGGGCAATTTGTGCCGGTGCACTTCTTATGAACGCGTCGTTGCGGCGGTCGATAGCGCCGCCCGCCGCATGAGATAGGGGGAATCATGAGCGAAGGCAAGACACAAAACGCGGAAACTGAAAGCGGGGCGGGTTTTTTCCTTAATCGCCGTGATTTTCTCAAGGCTGCGGGGGGAGGGGTCATCGTATTCTTCTCTGCCGGCCTCCTGCCCGCGCAGGAGAGTGCTTCCCGGCGCGTTCCGGGAAAAGACCTGCCGTCCGATTTCAATGCCTTTCTGCGGATCGTTGCCGACGGCCGGGTGAGTCTGTATACGGGAAAGATCGAAATGGGGCAGGGTATCGTCACGTCCCTGGCCCAGATGTTGGCCGACGAACTGGATGTGGCCGTGGAGCGGGTCGATATGGTCATGGGCGATACGGATCTCTGTCCCTGGGACATGGGTACTTTCGGTTCACGGAG
The DNA here is from genome assembly GCA_963668175.1 of Syntrophales bacterium. Classification (GTDB taxonomy): domain Bacteria; phylum Desulfobacterota; class Syntrophia; order Syntrophales; family PHBD01. The sequence continues at coordinate 3,761,595 of OY764159.1, read as the reverse complement.
CACGAGGTTTTTCGGACCGCCGCTTCGGGAAGCCGCTGCCGAGGCACGGATGGTCCTCATCACCATGGCGTCCGAGCGTCTGGGCGTTCCGCGAAGCCGGTTGGTCGTGAATGACGGCGTCATATCGGATCGCCAGGCCCCGGAGAAAAAAATCACATATGCCCAACTGGCCCGCGGTAAAGCGATTGCCAGGCACCTTCCGGCCAAGCCGGCTGTCAAGAAGGCGTCCGAGTTCAAGGTCATGGGCAAGCCTCACCGCCGCACGGACGGCTTGAAAAAGGTCACCGGTACGGCCCTTTATGCCGCCGATATCCGGCTGCCGGGGATGCTTTACGCGAGAATACTGCGGCCGCCCGTGCACGGCGCCCGTTTGCTTAAGGTCGATACCTCCGCTGCGAGAAATTATCCGGGCGCCGTCGTCGTGGAGGAAGCGGATATTGTCGCCGTTCTTCATGCTCTTCCCGATGCGGCGGAAAAGGCGCTGGCCTTCATTAAAGCAGAATATGATACGCCCGAAGGCAGGCTGAACAACGGTACCATCCACGATCATCTTCTGGCCAAGGCGCCCGGTGAAGGCGAGACCGTGTCGGAAGCGGGGAATCTGGACACAGGGAGAAAACTTGCGGTTATGACCATCGCCGGGACCTATTACGACCATTACGTGGCCCATGCCGCCATGGAGACCCACGCCGCACTTGCCAAAGTGGATGGCAATAGAGCGACCGTCTGGCCGTCGACGCAGACACCGTTTCCCGCAAAAGATTCCATTGCCAGGGCTCTCGGCATTCCCGCCCGGAATGTGCATATCATCATGCCTTTTGTAGGAGGGGGCTTCGGAGGTAAGAGCTATCACCTGCAGGCCATCGAAGCGGCGAGACTGGCAAAAGCAACGGGTAAACCCGTGCAGGTCATGTGGAGCAGGCAGGAGGAATTTTTCTACGACACCTTCCGACCGGCGTCGATCGTCAAAATCCAATCGGGTCTGGATAAAGCAGGCAGGATCGTCTTCTGGAAATACGATGTTTATTATGCCGGGCCAAGGGGTGCGGAACAATTCTATGACATACCGCACCACCGGGAAACGGCTTATGTGCATTACACAGGACAGGAAGGGGCACATCCCTTTGCCACGGGGCCGTGGCGTGCCCCGGGCAACAACAGCAATACCTTCGCCCGGGAATCGCAGGTAGATGCCATGGCTGCGGCAATCAAGAGAGACCCCCTGGCCTTCCGCATGGACCATCTCGCCGGCGGGCGAATGTGCAATACCCTGAAGGCCGTAAGCGAAAAATTTGGATGGCAGGCTGTCCCCGCTCCCAGCGGCCGGGGTTGGGGTATGGCATGTTCCATGGATGCCGGAACATGCGTTGCCGCCATGGCGGAAGTGGATGTCAACCGGGAAACCGGAGACGTGAGGGTCAAACGCCTGGTCTGTGCTCAGGACATGGGCATCGTGATCAATCCGGAAGGTGCACGGCTGCAAATGGAAGGAGGCCTCGCCATGGGGCTGGGCTATGCCCTGAGGGAGGAGATTCAGTTCCAAGGCGGCAAGATCATGGATACCAACTTCGGAACGTATGCCATTCCTCGCTTTTCGTGGCTGCCGGAAATCGAAACGGTACTCGTCGAAAATAACGCCGTTCCGCCGCAGGGAGGAGGCGAGCCGACCATCACGTGCGTCGGTGCCGTCATTGCCAATGCGATTTTCGATGCGACCGGGGTCAGGCTGTATAAGATGCCCATGACGCCAGAGCGTGTGAAGGAAGCACTGGCCAAGGCGGGGAAAAAGTGATCGAAACCGGATAATCTGTCCATCCGGCCGCCTTTCCCGGGGCATCCCCGATTTTCACCGGTCCCTTCGATGATGCGGGGATCGGCTTTGTCTTCACCTCCCGGCGGTATCGGAAGATTTTTGCAGGACCTCAAACCGGTTCTTCAGCTTATAGAGCTTGTCCACGTCCTCGTTGCTGATATTGATGAAATAGCCTCCCACTCTGATATAATCATGCCTGTCCGTGATGTAGGCGATGATGTAGTCATATTTCAATTCGTTCCCGAAAACCTGGGCGACGAGTTTCAATTTTTCGCCTTTTTCGAAGACAGGCCTCCATTTCTGGTTCTTTTCCATCAGCATAGTCATTTCAGTCGTACTGAAATCGTTGAGGTATCCTTTGAAAATCCCGTCCACGGCTATTTCGATGCTCTGTTTTCTGGGCGGCCACTTTTTCTCTTTTATAAAATGCTTGAAATCTTCTTCGGATATGACATGCGCCCGGCTTTCCCGATGCTCCGTTTTTTGGGGCCCTTGCGTTTCCGTCTTGCCGGCGCCGCCGTGAGCCGTATCGATGATTTCCGCGTTCTCGTACATCTTGACCAAGTCAAAGTGATCGTAATGGCATGCTTCCTTCAACAGCCGGACGTAACCCTTCCTCTTGTAATTGCTGAAGCCGCCTGTCAGGCTGTCGACGAGAGACATGAAATTTCTGTGGGAGGCGTCTTCCGCACGGCCGATTCGATTGAAATCCGGAGGCCAGTCCAACCCGCCGTAAAGCTTCAAATTAACCGTTTCGCCCGGCGCATTTTCTATAATGCACCGCTGTGTCTTCCGGAGGTTTTCAACCCTGCCGTCCTGGTCCGCCGTCAGTTTTCGGAGGTTGTCTTCTATCGTGGCAATCTCCTCTTTGGCGCTGTCAACCTCCTTGGTCATCTTGCTCATGTCGTTCATGATGGGCATGGCATGACGGCGGAGGGCGTTCATCGTCGGCCCGTCTTCGGCCTTCATCGCCTCCAGGTACGTTAAAAGAATCTTATTCTCTCTCAGGTTCTTGAGTCTGGCTTCCTGGTCCGGAATCAGTGCCTTCTTCTCCTCCAGGATATGGCTGATAACGCGGATTCTCTTGTCCTGCATGTCGAGGATAGGGATAACGATGTCCGTGACTTCGCCTTTCTTGCCGGAGGCAGCCACATTTTCAACAAAGACGGAAACGCCTGTGATTTTGGATGATTGCAGATTGGCAATCGAGACGCTTTCGCCGATGATATTGCAATTGAGGGCGGACTGGATCGAGATGCTTTCGCCGATGACCGTCGAGTTCTCCACCGTCTGCAAGTCGATACGGCCGTGCAGGCATTCAAGGTAGGCATTCATCATGACGATGCCCTTGACCACGATGGTTCCGTCCTGCGCTATCAGCCGTCCGCTGCTCACATTGCCCTTGATTTCGATCAGGCCCGTTTCGGATATGATTTCACCGCTGACATCGCCGCTCTCCACGGTGATGTTCTTGCATTTGATGGAATAGCCGTTCTGAATGTCGTTATACTGGACGATCTGCGCCGCCTTGATTTCCAGATTGCCTGTTTCCGGTCCGATCGGCGAATGATTCTGGGCTTCGGAAGTCACACCAATCTTGCCGGTCTTGGGATCGGAGACGATATACCCGACGCGGTTGGCGGCGAGGTATTCCGTACCGCTCTCCGTGACGACCTCCGTTCCTTCTCCGGCCATGGTTTTCAATTCGACATCATGCCCCGGTTTGGAAGGAATGATCTTGCCGTTCAGGTGGTATCCGGGTGAGCCCTCGGTGGCCCGGACCTTGCGGATGATCTTGTTCTGGAGTTTGTCGGCGATTTGCGGGAAGGTGCATTTGTTGCGTTTCAAATCGAGACGGCCAGTTCTCGGGTCTTCCACCGGAGAGTAATCCTTTTCAAGTTTAACGATATGTTCCAGACGGGCGTCTTCCCCGTTTTTCGGTTTGGTCGCCTGGGCGATGACGTTCAGGCCCGTGAAACGGCTCTTAAGCTTCTGGCGGATGACGTCTTCTTTCAGGCCGAAGCAGATCTGCTTGTTCCATGCGGCCGCAACGAGTTCATCGAAATTGATATTGATCTCGATGTCCCTTCGCCCTTCGCCAGGCAGGAAAATCGGCCCGAATTCGTAGTAGGCCGTGTCGTCTTTGATTTTGAATCTTTCGTATAGAGGTTTCTTTTCTGCAGGCAGGGTGATTAAGGCTTTGGCCAGAAATGCTTTTTCGTTCTTACTTCTGAATCTCTTAAAGTCGTAAAGGATGCCGCAGAAATTCGGATAGTTTAATTCGCTTAAATAATAGCCCTTCGAAAACACTTCCTGGGCAAACGCTAAAAACGGGCCGCTCTCGTTTAGTTTATGAACACTTACAAAAGCGCCTTCGGCGGATATTTCCAAGAAATCGGGCGAAAGAATCTGTTCCGGAATGGCTTCAATCTCCTGACGAAATTACTGGCAATGATTCTATCAGACGATGTATAGGAATATATATATTGGGAAACGGATCAGGTGTCAATACGAAAAGACCGTACGGGCCTTATGCCTTGTCATCCGGTTACTTCGAAAGACGGCATGGCGCTCGATACCGGCGTCAGGAATATGAAGATTATTGAAGCTTGCGGGAATGAAGATGGAAAAATTTCAGGCCGCAGCCAATGCGATGCGGAATGGCTTTTTGATGAAGCATGGGGAAGCGGGAATAATGCCATGGACAAATCAACACTCGTAAGGTAATAGATGCGACTCGAAAATGCCGTGTTTTTGTATCGGTCTCTGAAGAAAGCCTATCCGAATCTCTCGGGACAATCCTGTGTAAGCATGTCCTGATATTGCGGTCGATGCGGTATTTCCTGGCGGTATGTTTGCCGGGAAGACGGGCGATATCTGTTTTTGTTAGAAATGACCTATGCGGAGGTGAGAGTTGAATCTGTTTGAGTCTGTCATTCTGGGATTGGTCCAGGGATTGGGGGAATTTCTGCCCATATCGAGTTCGGCCCATCTGGTCCTCGTCCCGTGGCTTTTCAATTGGACGGACCCGGGGCTTACGTTCGATATCGCCCTGCATCTGGGGACCCTAGTCGCCGTTGTTCTTTACTTCTGGAGGGACTGGCTGAATCTTCTCCTTAAGGGATTTACAGACAGAAAGAGCGTGGAGGGACGCCTCTTCTGGTATCTAGTTGCGGCGACGATTCCCGGCGGTTTGATCGGACTGCTCTTGGAGCACAAGGCGGAAACCACGTTCAGAAATCCCTTGCTCATCGCCTTTATGCTCATCATCCTGGGCATTATCCTTTATTTGGCGGACAGGAAGAGTCACAAAAACATCGACCTCAGGGCCATTACCTTCAAAACCTCTCTTCTTATCGGTATCTCCCAAGCTTTGGCTATTATTCCCGGGGTTTCGCGTTCCGGTATCACCATGACCGTAGGATTGATCCTCGGACTGACAAGGGAAGGAGCGGCGCGTTTCTCCTTCCTTCTTTCGGCACCGATTATTCTTGGGGCCGCCTTGGTCAAACTGCCTCAAATTGCGGCGAATCCGTCTATGGTCACGGGAAGTTTTGTCGTGGGGATGGTTGTGTCATGTCTGACAGGCGTCGCCAGTATCGGATTCCTGCTGCGCTACGTCCAGACGAAAACCTTCCTGCCTTTTGTCTGGTACAGGTTTGCCCTGGGCGTTATCGTGATAGCTGTCGCGCTGCTCAGATAATATCCTCTGCTTCTTGACTGCACCCGGGAGAAGACACCGGGAGTTATGGCCCGGTTTTTTCCCCGGCCGGGCGCCAACCCGAATTGCAGCGCCCGCATAAGATATCGCACCGGTTGGCATCGATGTGGTAATCCTGTTCGAATAGATAGACGGAATCCTCTCCACCCCGGCATGTCCATACCCGCGAGGTGTGCGCATACGGCGACGACGTTGCTCCCCAATCCCTGATCTGGTACGCGCAGCGGTATATGCGGGGGGAGTCGTCTTGTCCTGCCGACAGGCAGATGATTTCGTCCTTGGCTTCGCCGAGGGGCTTCGCCCGGCATATCGCCGCCATCCGGGAAGATTTCCCTTTACAGACCATATCTTGGAATGGTGCCGCAAGCGCCGTGCCGGCGAAGAACCAAAAGGCCGCCGCGGCGATAACCACGGTCGTCGCTCTGTCTGTTTTATTCATATTGTTTCAATTCTTCCTGCTGTCCTGTTTTATGCCCGATTGGGTCAGGCAATCCTTTTCTCTTTAAGAGTTCAGACAATGTAATTCTTGTACATATTCATATAGCTTGACAGAAAAAACAAGTCCGGTTATATATATATCATCTTAACGGGCTGGTTATATGAGAAAATTTGCCCTCACCATCAGTTTGATCTTTGTCCTGGCAGTCTTCTTCTCTATGCGCTCTGTCCACGCTCATGATCTTGTCCTCCGCGGCAATACACCTGTTCTGGTCTGTTTCAGCCCCCAGGGAGGATGTCTCGAAGCCATCCGTCAACAGATTGTCAAAGCGCGATCGGAGATCCTTGTTCAGGCTTACACCATCGGATCGCCGGTCCTGACCCAAGCCCTCGTCGATGCTCACAAAAGAGGTGTCCGTGTCCAGGTTGTCATCGACAAATCAGACCGCCAGGAAGGCCTTACGCCTCCGGCCATTATGGCCAATGCCGGTATCCCGGTCTTTTTGGACGGTATCCATGCCATTGCCAACAATCGCGTCATTGTCATCGATCGGGAGGTCGTTGTGACCGGATCGTTCAATTTTAACAGGGCATCGGAGGAATTGAACGCCGAGAATCTTCTGATCCTGAAATCGAGGGAACTCGCTGCCGTTTACCGGGATAACTGGTTCGAACACCGGAAGCATTCCGAGCCCCACTGACAATTAATGGAGAAGCGTTCATGAAGTGGAGAGGAAATATTTGTCTGATAACGGTGATGATCATCCTGTGTCTTTCCTTGGCCGTACCGACGGCAGTCGCGGAGGGACAGATAAAGACGGATGCCGACCGGCAGTTTCTGCAGGATGCGTACTCCAGCAGTTCCTGGTTGATGATCCTGGGGGACCTGGCCCTCAAGCAAGCGGCAAGCGGAGATGTTAAGGAATTCAGCCGGCAGATGATCGAAGACCAGGAAAAAATCAACCAAAACCTGAAACGTATATCGGACCGCAAGGGTATCAAACTTGAGGCCGACCGGGACCATATCCGCCAGAACACGACCTCCTTTTTATCTAAAGAATACGGAGCCGCATTCGACAGACAGTACATGAGTCTGATGATGGACGAACATCAGCGCAACGTCGTTCTTTACAAGGAAGAGATTGAAAAGGGAAGGGACGGGGATGTCAAGGCATTTGCCGGCAGCGTCCTCGGTAAGCTGGATGCTTATTACGGGAAGGCGAGAAATATACTAGCCAACATACCGCAGCCTTTTTTAAAATAGAGGAAGACTGTTCAAACCCTGCCAGCCGCTGTTCGCCGGAAGGGGTCCGCGTAAAATCCTATGGAATTATCATCCTTTGTCCTATTGACAGATCGGATAAATTCTCTCATGATTTAAAATACCAAGGGGTAATGAAGTTGTACTGGAGGTAGAGGACTTCGGCGGTCCGCCGAAGATATATTGTTTAATTTTTTATATTTTGGAGGTCAATATGGAGAAAAAAGCGAAGGAGAAGCAAGCAGGTAATGGGGTAAGCCGTCGTTCAATGTTGAAAAGCGCTTTGGCACTGGGTGCCGTGACCGCGACGGGTGGTTTGGCCCTCAACCTGGCCGCTCCGGGTAGTGCCGATGCAATGATCAAGGCCCTTCCGAAGAAGTGGGATGAAACATTTGATGTCGTCGTTGTCGGGTCGGGATTTGCAGGTTTGGCGGCAGCGGCTGAAGTGGCGGGTGCCGGCTCCTCGGTCGTCGTCCTCGAAAAAATGCCGACCTATGGCGGAAATTCCATCATTAACGGCGGCGTCTATGCATCGTGGGATGACAAATTTCATTATCGGCAGAAACTGAACCTGGGTGACGACAGTCCCCAGCAGCACACGAACGACACCCTCAAGGGCGGCGACTACTACAGCCTGCCGGAATTGGCGGCCAATGTCGCCAACGGCGCTACAGAAGCCCTCAACTGGATGATCGACGAAGGCGGGGCCAAGATTCGTCCTACCGTAACCCGTGCCGGCGGCCATACGGCTTACCGGACCCATTCCGCGTCGATCGGTGTCGGCCGCGAGTACACGGAAGCCCTGCGCAAGATTTGCGAAAAGAGGGGCGTGAAACCGACCCTGAATTCAGAAGTCACCTGGATTTGGCGAAAAGACGCCGATCCCAAGAGCCCCGTTCTCGGCGTGGAAGTCAAGAGAGGCAGGAAAGTGATTAACATCAAGGCCAAAAAGGCCGTCATCATGGCGTCGGGCGGTTTCAGCCAAGACATCAAGATGAGAATGGCTCATAACCCCAGATTGGTTCCGTCATTCAACTGCACGAACCATCCGGGAGCCACCGGTGAGACGATCCGTTTCGCCGAAGCCATCGGCGCCGACTCCCTGCAGATGAACTTCATCCAGCTTTATCCCTTCGCCGAACCGGACACGGGAATTCTGGACACGCCCGCTGTTTACCCCTTCAACGGTCCCGGCTACGGCATCGTGTATGTCACCAAACAGGGTAAACGGTTCGTGAACGAACTGGAGCGCCGCGACGTCTGCGCCTTTGCCCAGATCAATTTGGGCCCGAACGCAAAACCGACCTATTCCATCTTCAATGATGCCATGGTCCTGCCCATGGGCGGTGCCAACGAAGAAATCGAGGCAGGTCTTGCCAAGGGCCGTTTCATCAAGGCCGACTCCATTTCCGAACTGGGCTCCAAGCTGGGCATACCCAGCGGCGAGTTGGTTGCGACTATTGATAAACACAACAACTACATAGAGGGCGGCAAGGATCCTGATTTCGGTAAACCCATCACGAAGGTCATGATCCCCTTGGTAAAGGGGCCGTTCTATGGTTTGGCCCAGTGGCCCGCCGTACATCACACAATGGGCGGAATCAGGATCAATGCCAATGCCCAGGTCATCGACGTGTTCGGTGCCGTTATTCCCAAGTTCTATGCCGCCGGCGAATTCACTGGCGGTGTCCACGGTTCCAACCGTCTGGGAAGTAACGCCATCCCCGATTGCGTCGTTCACGGCCGGATCGCCGGAAGAAATGCCGTCAAGGAAAAGGCATAACCTTCTAACATACGAGGGTCCGGGGCCACCCGGACCCCCATTATTTATAAGGATGGCTGATCATGAAAAAAACCTGGTTACCTGTTACAGCTCTCGTCGCCGTAGTGGCGCTGGTCTGTCTGTTGTCCAATTACAGCGCCGTAGAGGCGGCCAAGCCTGCCAAGGCAGCCAAGGCGAATTGTGCAACCTGTCATGCCGATTTTTCTTCCGTGCTTCCAAAAGGGCATCCTGCCGTGAAGGGTAAGGACCTCGCTGCCTGTACGTCCTGTCATGCGCCGGATATGACCGGTTCGACAAAGAAAAACGGGTTTGCCGCCCGGATGCACCTGGCCCATACGCCCCCCAAGGGGAGCCTGGAATGTCAGGCCTGCCATTCCTGGACACCCGGCAAGTCTTTCGGATTGATCGGACAGAAAGGTTCCTGGGGTGCTCCCAAGAACGATGACATGACCTTGATCAAGCAGATTTTCGGTTCCTGGGCGGGTTCGAGTTTTACGGACAACCTCCATGCCAAAGCCGGCATGGGTTGTGCCCAATGTCACGGCAAGACCCTTCCGAAGGCCGACGACACCGTCGACAACAACCGGTGTCTCGCATGTCACGGACCCATGGACCAGTTGGCCAAGAAGACGGAACCGAAAGATTTCAAGGACCGCAATCCCCATAAATCTCATTTGGGCGACATCGCCTGCACGGTCTGTCACAAGGCCCACGCAGAATCCAAGGTCTTCTGTCTGGACTGCCACAAGAAGTTCGATATGAAGATCAAAGGATCGGCTGCCGCGAAACCCTGATACGTGATCTTAAGTTCGGAAAGACTCCTTTTAGCGGGGGCGATGGAGTGACGAAACTCCGGCGCCCCCGTTTTTTATGCAAAGCGGTTGGGGTTATCTTGCCCGTATGGACTAAAAATGCGGCATGCCGATCGTAACTGTGTTATAAAAGAGGAGGCAAAGAGAATGGGTTTGGAACGCGGTCCATCCGAGAAATCGGGCAGAAGACGGCTGTTATTGATAACAATCAGATGTTGATCCGGCGAAAGGACGGGCCATGGATAAGACGATTATCGAAAAACGACAACAATTGATTGCGGAGCATTTCAAGGGCGGTATTCCCAGACTATGGTGCCCACTTCTCACGCATTACCGTGACGACGGTACAATCGATTACGAGCGCATGACGCGCCATTTCGATCGCATTGTTCCCTGGGTCAAAGGCTTTCTTGTCCCGGGTTCGACCGGCGACGGTTGGGCTTTGGACGACGAACAAACCCTCGCAGTCGCCGACTTCGCCTTTCAGCTTGCCCGCAATCGGGATATCCATCTGTTGCTCGGCGTATTGAAGGGCGATGTCCGACACATGCTTTCGACGATGTCGTCCATGCTGGGGACGGATGTCCGGAAAACGGAACCTGAGACGCTTCTTGCCATACTGAAAGAGAAGAATGTCTGCGGATTCACGGTCTGTCCGCCTTCCGGCAAGACTCTTCGTCAAACCGAAATAGAAGCCGGACTGGCTGAGATACTCCGTACGGGGCTTCCGACAGCCCTGTATCAGCTTCCCCAGATAACCGAAAATGAAATATCTGCAGCGACTTTTGCCGATATCGTCGCCACGTGCGCCAATGTGGTCTTTTTCAAGGATTCAAGTGGTCAGGATCGTGTTGCCATGTCGCCCTTCGATAAGGGAGACGTGTTTATGGTACGGGGCGCCGAGGGGGAATATGCCAGGTGGCTGAAAGAGGCGGGAGGGCCCTACGACGGGTTCCTCCTCAGCACGGCTAACTGTTTTGCCAGGGAGCTCGCTGATATGATGGAGGGATTGGCCGAGGGTGACCGGAAGAGAAGCGACGACATATCCGGCCGGTTGACCTCCGCGGTCAACGAGGTCTTCGCCCTGGTCCAGTCCCTGCCGTACGGCAATCCGTTCACCAATGCCAACAAGGCCATCGATCATTTCTTTGCCTTCGGTCCTGAAGCCTCAGCCAAACCGGGTCCGATGCTGTACGGCCGCGTGCGACTTCCCGATGCGGTGATCCGGGATACAGGCGCCGTGCTTTCGAAATATAGCCTCATGCCGCATGAAGGCTACTGCCTGTAACGGGACGTCAATGGTGTGGTTTTTTATGGAAGCGGGAAATAAATAACATCCTGTAAGGAGAGGATCGGCTGGTATTCAGAACGCTTCTCCGGCTGCCCCGTCAATCTCGTCGCCGCTCACATCTATCTTGTTGCCGCTGATATCGTTGCCCGTGAATTTGAATACCCAATGGGACGGGTCCGTGACCCCATCTCCGGTAGAATTCTGGGTTATGGTGAAATACAGGGTTGCCTGGTAGGTGGAAGCATTATAGGAAACACAGGTCGGTATTGCAGGAATGGCGATTTCCTTGCCGGCATCGGTGATAAGGCCGTTGTCGTACCAGCCGGCCGTCCCGCCCTGCGCCTTGCTGATGGACCAGTTGAGGGTGTTCTGGATTGACGACGTATCCATGGCCTGGTTGAACTGGATGACCACGGAAAAGGTACAGGAAGATCCTGCGGTCCACAGCGACGGGTCGAGAAAATAGACTTGGGTATTTGCACCGAAAGAAGTGGGAAAGGATGAATCGCTATCAATGTTGGTAATCTTCGGGGTATAGAGGGAAAGCTCCAACTCGGCGGCAAGGGAATTGCTTTCCGTTGTATCCATATCGTAGAGGATCTCGACCTGCTCTTCGGCCGTATCCGTGTCTCCCAGGCCGGCATAGGCGTATCCAAGGTCGCAGTAGGCGTAGGCAAAGTCTCTCTTCAGGGAGATGCATTTCTGTAATTGATCCACGGCCTCGGCGTACTTCTCCTGCTTGTTGTAGGCGAGTCCCAGCCCGTAGTAGCCGTTGTATTGATCGGGTTCCAGGCTGATGACCTTTTGAAAGGCGTCGGCCGCATCGTCGTATTCCTCCATTTGTATATCGAGTTGACCCAGCGCATAATACGCCGAGGAGGATCTTGGGTTCCACTTGATTTCCTCCTCTAGTTGGTCTTTCGCTTCGTCGTATTGCCCGTTGTCGATGTAGGCGTTGGCGAGGTCTGTCCTGGCATCGGCCGATGTGGGATCAAGCTGGACGGGTTTCTTGTACGCTTCAATGGCCGATTCGTAATCTCCCAGCTTGGCATAGGCCATTCCCATGTATTTATAGGCGTTGGACAGTGTCGGATCGTAAGCCGCGGCGGTTTTAAGCGCCTCGATGGCTTTCTCCGTCTTTCCATCCTGCAGCAGGGATATCCCCGTGCTCAGGGCGTTATTCGCGAGCTGGGTCTTTGTGTCCTGCTGACCGAGGAGAACGGATGACAGACTATCGCATCCGGACGACAGCATATCGACTACCGACGCCATATCGCTCTGCTCCTCCCTTTCCGTGTGCTTGAGGCACCATCACCCCGACATCTATATTATGGATGGCATGGGCGGGTGTGAAGTTAAGTAATGTTAAGAAAGGATAACGACTGTTAATTTGAATGGTTTTGAGAGAATTCGGCAGAATCGCTTAAAGCATAACCTGCGGGGTTGCCGGCTTCAATCATGATGCCGGCAACTCCCCGGAGGATTTCAGGATGCCTGCTCGATGGAAACGACGTCTTCGTAAGGGATATTCTGTCCGTTCACGATAAAGCACAGGGTACCGTCCTCGACGGTAACGCCCGTTGCCGTTCCGGAGGTGTATGTGCTTGTCGTAACAGCGGTCCCGCTGCTGTCGTAAGCGGATATTTCTATCGTATAATTACCGTTAGTTACATCTGAACAGTCCCAGCTCACGGTATGCTGACCGGACGTTTGTGCGCCCAAGTCGATGGAGTCCGTCAGGGTTCCGCTCGCATTGTAAATGTTAATCGTGCCGCTCGCGATATCGTCCGAGAGATCGTAGACGATGTTGCAGGATGAACCGTCAGCCTCAACAACGGAACCCTCGGCGGTTATTTTACTGCCGACCAGGGATGCGGCCTGGGAGATATTGGTCGCTTCAATGTCTTCCGCGATAGAATCGATTTTTGTACTCAGGCTGGTTAACAGAGACAGGCTGGAAAATTGAGCAAGAACAGCCGTATAGTCCGTATCGCTCATGGGATTCAACGGGTCCTGATTCTGCATCTGGGCGACCAGCAGTTCCAGAAATTCGGATTCATCGATAGTGCTGGACGTACTGGTCGACGTGGTGGATGATGACGTGAGCGCTGATAGTACGCTCCCTATCGTACTCGTCATAGGAGGGCCCCCTTTCTACGAAAAAGATGTTAAGATTAAAGTCTCAATCCTTTTAATTGGCTAGTAACGCCCCACCTCTTGACCTTGTTGGGGAGATTCTCTCATCACGGAGGTCAAAACAGGTTTATGGCCGGTATTTTGCGCCATTGATGCCTTGCGCCAGCCCGCTTTTGCCCGGTCCGGCATCCGTCGATTTTCAATGGCCCAGTCCTTCGGAGGTTCCACCGAAGATCGTTATATTGAACGGAATATTGCAACGGGTATACCGGCGGCAGGCTGGAATGGGCAGTGTATCTGTTCTTAACAAATATTAACGTCGCTGCCGGCTTGTGTGTGCGTAACCATTGATAATATTGAACATAAATAGTTTCTGGCGGACATAGCGATCTTCCCGTTAACATTTGTCGCGGCGCGTTTACAAATCTTAACGGCGATATGCCGTCTATTTGTGGTATAAAACAATGAAATACATCGAGCGAGGGCAAGAATTGCCCGGCCGGGGGACAACAGGATGTAAATTATTCCCCCAGGAAATTGAACTATGGATATGTATCAGGAAAGAATACTGGTCATCGATGATGACAAGTCGTTATGCGATCTTTTGGTCGAATACCTTCGTACGGAAGGATTTGAAATAGATGTAGCCCATGAAGGCAACAAGGGATTGGAGATGATCTCCGGAACGCCCTACAATCTCGTCGTGCTTGATGTCATGCTTCCCAAAGGATTCAGCGGGTTTTCCGTGCTTCAACAGATCCGTGCCCGGTCCGATTTGCCGGTATTGATGCTCACGGCCAGGGGTGAGGATGTGGACCGGATCGTAGGGCTGGAAATGGGTGCAGACGATTATCTCCCCAAACCTTTCAACCCCCGGGAACTGGTCGCCCGTATCCGGGCGATCCTTCGCCGATTCGGTCAGGGCCATCGCAGCGTGTCGGCGGGCAGGGACGCCGTAAGATACAGGGTCGGCGACGTCATGCTTGATCCGGGTACGCGCGCGGTTATATGTGCAGACCAGCCCGTGGAGTTAACGTCGGTTGAATTCAACATCCTGGAGATACTGCTCCGGAATGTAGGAACTGTCGTCACCCGGGAAGAATTGTCCCGCGAGGCCCTTGATCGGCCGTTCTCCGCTTATGACCGGAGTATCGATGTCCATGTGAGTAAACTCCGGAAGAAGCTCGGCCGCGAGAATTCCTGTCCGGAAAGAATCAAGTCGATTAGAGGCACCGGTTACATCTATGTATATCCTTTGTCTTCGGGAGACGAAGACGCCGATACCGGGACGCCGACGGAAGAGGCGAGCAGCACAGATGATTAAGCGCGGACTCTTCTTGAAAATCTACCTGTGGTTCTGGTCGGCCACGATTATCCTGTTCATGACGGGTATGATCGTCGACCGGGCGACGGAGTCCGGACCGGGCGAACACTTTCGCAAGCGAGTCGGACAGGAACTGTCCGCATACGGCCAATTCGCCATCAATATTCTCGAGCGGGAAAACACGGCATCCATGCGGGCTTTCCTCGTTCCTCTTGAAGAGGCAACGGACACGAAGTACTTTATCTTCGATCACACCGGAAAAGAACTGACGGGTAGAAAGCCTCCGGATGAAGTCCTCAACCTCGTTGCCCGGGTTACCAAGACCCCTCCGGATAGGTTTCCTCTCTTCGGGGACATGGGTATTGCCGTTCAGCGCTTTATCAGCCAGACAGGCAAGGAGTATCTTATTTCCGAAAAGAAGGAACATCGCCGCCCGCCTCCGCCGCTGGCACCGCATCCGCCGCCATTTTCCGAGAATCCTTATTCTCTGCCCATAAAGATCATGACGGCGCTGGTTGTGTCGGGGATCGTCTGTTACATCCTGACCCGTTATGTGGTTTCGCCTATTGTTGAGCTCAGCCGAGCCGCCCGCCTGCTGGCGGGAGGCAATCTCTCCGTCCGGGTCAAATCCGTAATCGGCAAGAGGAAAGACGAGATTTCGCAGCTGGCCGAAGATTTCGATATGATGGCCGAGCGTGTCGAATCCCTCATGACATCCCAGCGCAGTCTGCTCAGGGACGTATCCCATGAACTCCGTTCGCCGCTGACAAGGCTCTATGTCGCCCTGGAGCTTTGCCAGCAGAGGCTGAGCCCCGAAGATGCGAAATCGCTGGAGCGAATCACCCGGGAAGCGGACAAATTGAGCGAACTGATCGGACAGATACTGAATTTGAATCGCGTCGATTCGGGTGTGGCGGGGTTGGAAAAGAAAAGAGAAGACCTGCGCCTCCTGATCAAGGGAATCGTCGACGATGCCAATTTCGAAGGAAAGAAAATGAATCGGGTGGTCAGGATCTTGCCGGGTGAAGAATGCATCATCATGGGCAACAGCATGCTTCTTCAAAGCGCTATCGAGAATGTAGTCCGCAACGCCGTACGTTATACCGCCGAAGGCAGCGAAGTGGTGATTTCCCTCCGGCGTGCAGGGGATGGCGACAGCGGCTCTATCATTGTGAGTGTCGCCGATCATGGTCCGGGGGTTCCGGAAAGTGAAATCGTCCATCTATTCAAGCCTTTCTATCGCTTCGACAACGGCGGAACCGATAAGACGTGTGGGGCAGGGCTGGGCCTGACCATTGCGGAAGCCGCCGTACGCATCCATGGGGGAACGATTCGGGCGGCTAACGCGGCCGAGGGCGGCCTCCTCGTCGAGATGTCCTTTCCCGTCTGCTGAAAGAACAGAGAAACATTTTCCTTGGATTTGCGCTGAAGATATCCTTCCGTATCTTACCCTTTGCCTTGCCGTGACGAAGCGGTTCGGTTTCCCACGCCGGACTTGCCGTCAATCCTATCGGTCTCCGCCAGGCAGACGCGCGGCTAAAATGACGGTATTCTTGACATCTCGGCGCATGTTTACTATAGTCACGATAAATCTGGGAAAAATTTCTGTAAAAAATCAGAAACCAAAGGAGATGGGGTGATGGCGGAGGATATACGCTGGGTCAAAACGCACTGTGCAAGAATGGATCACGGGGGCTGCAGTCTGCTCGTCGGCGTGAAAGACAACACCATCGTTCAGATAAAGGGTGATCCCGACGGTTATCTTAACAGAGGCTACACATGCTTCAAGGGGAGAGTTTCCGCGGACCGTTTGAGTCACCCGGATCGGCTCCGGTATCCCGTGAAGCGCGCCGGAGAGCGGGGCGAAGGCAAGTGGCAGCGAATAACCTGGGAACAGGCCCTGAGTGAAACGGCGGAGAACCTGAACAACATCAGAGAGAAGTATGGCGCGCGGGCCGTCGGCTTCGGCGTCGGCATGCCCAAGGGGCTGGAGCACTTCGTTCTCATCCGTCTGGCCAATATCTTCGGATCGCCCAACGTGATCGCCTCCCAGGACGTTTGTCATGCCCCCCGCGAGGTTACCGGTGTCCACACGTGCGGTTTCTATCCCGTGGCCGATATGCATCACCAGACGAAGTTGATCTTCCTGTGGGCAAGCAATATCACATCAACCAATGAAGAAGGGCAGATATCGAGCCTCATTCAGGATCAGTTGAAAGGCGGGGCCAAGCTCATTGTCGTCGATCCCCGCAGGATTGAACTGGCAAAAAAAGCCGATCTCTGGCTTCAGCTCCGTCCCGGCACGGCCCAGGCCCTGGCGCTGGGAATCATCCATGTCATCTGCGAGGAGGGACTGTACGACAAGGATTTCGTGGAAAAATACGCCTATGGCTTCCCCGAACTGTCGGCGCACGTCAAGCAGTATTCTCCGGAGAAGGTCGCGGAGATAACCTGGGTTCCCGCCGAGAAGATACGTCAGGCGGCCCGGATGTACGCCGAAGCGAAGCCGGCGGCCCTGCAATGGGGCAACGCCATCGAACATGATAACAATGCGTTTGATGCCGTCCGGTCGCTGGCCTGTCTGATGGCCATCTGCGGCAACCTGGAAGTCCCCGGCGGCAATGTGAACGCCCGCGACCCCAAGATCATGGGATTAGCGCCTTTTGTCCGTGCCGACTTGATCCCGGACAAGCGCAAAGACATGATCAGTGCCGGTTACGGCATCATCCCGAGATTGATGACCATCCCCCCGACCTATTTCCGCCAGGCTGTCCTCACCGGCAAACCGTATCCCGTGCGGGGGTATTACGGTATGTGCACCAACCCCCTCGTGGCGTGGGCGGACAGCAAACTCACTTACGAAGCCTTCAAGAGCCTGGATTTCGTGGCTGTGGCCGACCTGTTTATGACACCGACCGCCGCCATGGCGGACATCGTCTTTCCGGTGGCCCACCAGTACGAAATGAACGATATCGGGCATTATGGAATCGGCCACGGCATCATCCTTGCCCGCCCCAAAATCGTCGAGCCTCCCGAAGAATGCTGGCCCGACATGAAGATCATGAACGAACTGGGGAAACGCGTATCGTCGCCGGAACTCTGGCATGAAGACCATGAACAGTTTCTTGAGGATCTTGTCCGTCCGGCGGGGATGACCTATCGGGAGTTTGTCGAGAAAGGATACCTGAAAGGGCCGGAACTCTACCGTGCCTATGAACAAAAAGGTTTCTCGACGCCTACCGGAAAAGTGGAACTCTGCCTCAGCACTGCGGATAAATTCAAGCTGAAGCCCCTTCCCGAATATACGGGATTGCCCGAAGAGGAAGCCCCGGAGTATCCGCTGATCGTTATCAGTGCGAAGAGCCAATACTATCTTCTCTCTTCGTACCGGTGGGTGACGAGACTCCGTGAAAAAAGACCCGATCCGGTCGTGGAAATCCATCCCGAAACGGCAGCCGCCCATGGCATCGCAGATGGAGATGACGTTCTGATAGAAACGAAATACGGCGCCATTACACAACGGGCCCGTATAACCGATATCATCCATCCCCGCGTCGTGAGTGCAGCGTTGGGCTGGTGGTTCCCGGAAGGTGATCCGGCCAGTCAATACGAGTGGCGGAAATCCAACTTTAACATGCTGACTTCGGTAGGTAAGCTGGGTAAAGAATTCGGTACCCCGAACCTGAAGAATCTGCCTTGCCGGATCAGCAGAAAATCATAAGGGCTCACGAATCGACAGGTGGTAGCGAATGAACATGAGCGGAGACTCTTTTGGCCGCTCGCTCGATTTGCCTTTTCGGGATCGGATGTCGACAAGATTGCAGCCTGCCTAATTTTCAGGCAATTCGCTAAAAAAAGAATCACCATGAGGGTTATGCCGTTTATGAACATATCTATCAACATCTTTATCAACAGATCTGTGGATGATAAAACTAAGCGCCCGAGCCGACAGGATATTCAATTGGAATATTAAATCCTGATCATATTTTATGATAAAGATTTCTATAGGCATTTCCTTAACCATGAAAGGGTCCTTCTCTTCGCATCGGAAATTTAGAGGGGTTCATTTTTCATATTGGTAGACGTTGTTTCCCTGCGCCGGTCGTTCGACAGCCATCGAACGAAGGTGTGGATCGTCCATGGTTTGAAGCGAGGTCACAGCGATGAGCCAGGAAAAAAGATCGGGAAGAATGGAGAAACAGCTCCATAAATTCAAGGTCATGTACGATCTGGCCCTCAATATGAGTTCCGAAAAGAGTCTCGACGAAAATCTGACGTATATTGTCGAACAGAGCAGGGCTCTCCTCAATGCCGATACCGCTTACATCGCCCTGGCGGATGACGAACGGAAAGAGGTTTATATGAACACCCTGTCGGGTATCCGCACGGAGGCGTTCCGGCAGTTGAGGATTCCTTTTGGAATGGGCCTGGGCGGTAAGGTCATGACAACCCGTCAGGGGTATATCGTCAAAGATTATCTGCGAGACAGGGAAATCACCCATATCATCGACCCCATCATCCAGGAAGAAGGTGTCAGTTCAGGCATGGCTGTCCCCATCCAATTCGGCGCCAACAGCCTGGGCGTTCTTTATGTTTTCAACCGCCGACCGACGCACTTCAATGCGGATGATCTCGATACCCTCTCTCTCCTTGGGAATTTGGCCGCGGTCGAAATAGCCAGACAGCGGACCGAGAGTGTTTTACGACGGACCCATGATGAATTGGATAGCCGTGTTACGGAGCGAACTGCAGAGTTGGCCCGCATCAATGAAGAACTGAAGAATGAGGTTGTCGAGCGCAGACGGGCGGAGGAAGAATTAAGGGCCAGCGAGGAAAAATACCGCACGATCATCGAAAATATGGAAGAGGGATATTACGAGATCGATCTCGCAGGAAGATTCACGTTTATCAACGACGCCTCAGCGAGAATCCTCGGCATCCCAAAAGAAAGACTTCTAGGCGTGCACTACCGCGAATATGCGTCGGAGGCCTCCGCAAAAACCATTTTTAAAACATTCAACGAAATTTACCGAACCGGCAAGACGGCCAAGATCGTCGATTATGAAATTCGTCAACCGGACGGCACTTACCGATATCTTGAGCTGTCTGCATCCATGATTGCCGATTCCGGGGGCCAGCCTGCCGGATTTCGAGGGGTTGTACGGGATATTACCGAACGCCGGCGCATGGAAGATGTCTTAAGAGAAAGCGAAGAGAAATTCGCCAAGGCCTTCCTGCAGAATTCCATCCCCATGACCATTACGACGATCGCAGACGGTCGCTATATCAACGTCAGCGACAAATTTCTGGAGTTAATGGGGATGGACAGAGAGACGGTCATCGGAAACACTTCCGTAGGGATCGGTTTTGTTACCCATGAGCATCGATCGCGGCTGATTGACGAGCTTAACGCAAAAGGGCGCGTCGAAAATCTGGAATTACCCATGCGGATCCAAGACGAATCTCTCCATTACGGATTGTTCAATTCGACAAGGATCAGGTTGGCAAATGAGGATCATCTGCTCACGGTTATCACGGACATTACGGCCAGAAAGCAGGTGGAGGACGCCCTGCGGGAAAGTGAAGAACGTCTGCAGGTCGTGTTCGATTCCGTTCATGACTTTATTTTTATCAAGGATGCCGAACGCCGTTATGTCATGGTCAATCAGTTTTTTTACAGTCGCTTCCAGATCGATTCCTCCGTGTTTATCGGCAAGAGAGACTCGGAGGTCGTTATTTTTGAGAACAGGGGAGATACGGCAGGGCGCATCGAGGATTTGGACATCCGCGTTCTTCAAGGGGAGTCTATCGGGTATGAGATTGATCATTTGGTGTGCGGTGTGATGATGACCTTCGATATCATCAAGACGCCCATCCGGGACAAAGACGGCCGCATAACCAGCATCTGCGGCTTGTCCCGCGACATTACCGAGCGGAAGCGTCTCAATGAAGAGAGACGAAGGCTGGAAGAGCGACTGCAACGGGCTCAAAAGATGGAGGCCCTGGGGACCCTCGCGGGGGGGGTGGCCCACGATCTCAATAATGTCCTGGGAGTCCTCGTGGGTTATTCGGAGCTGCTCCTCATGAATATCCCCGAAGACAGTCCGCTAAGAAGACATGTCGTCAATATCAACCAGTCGGGAGAGAAAGGGGCGGCGATCATTCAGGACCTGTTGACACTGGCCCGCAGGGGCGTGGCTGTTTCCGAAGTGGTTAATTTGAATAAGATCGTTTCCGATTATTTCCAGGCCCCGGAATTCGAGAAACTGAAAGCCTATTATCCCAATGTAACCTTTGCGACCGATCTGGAAAGAGAGTTGATGAACATCAACGGGTCTCCCGTTCATCTTGGCAAAACAGTCATGAATCTGGTCATCAATGCCGCGGAAGCCATACCCGACCGGGGTGTGGTCATCGTGACCACGGAAAACCGCTATCTCGATAAGGATGTCCGGCGTTACGACGACATGGCGGAAGGGGATTACATCGTCCTGACCGTTTCCGACAACGGCAGGGGTATTTCCGAAAAAGACATCGGCAAGATATTTGAACCTTTCTATACCAAAAAGGTTATGGGCAGAAGCGGAACGGGACTGGGGCTGGCTGTTGTCTGGGGGACTGTCAAGGATCACGACGGGTATATCGACGTGGAAAGCGAAGAAGGTAAAGGCAGTGTTTTTACGATCTATTTTCCCATAACCCGGGAGAAACAGACCAGAAGTCCCAAGGTTGTGTTGCCGGAAACATACCATGGACGGGGAGAGAGGATTCTCATTGTGGACGACATGCAGAAGCAGCGGGAATTGGCTGTGGACATGCTCAGCGCCATCGGTTATATGACCGATGCCGTCGCCAGCGGCGAGGAGGCCGTGGAATACCTCAAAGAGAGAAACGCAGACCTGGTTGTTCTCGATATGATCATGGACCCGGGTATCGACGGACTGGAAACCTATGAGCGAATTCTTCAGATCAATCCCGCCCAGAAGGCCGTCATCGTCAGCGGATATTCCGAAACGGAACGGGTCAAAAAAGCCCAGGACCTTGGTGCCGGGGCTTACGTTCGGAAACCTTACATCCTGGAGAAGATCGGCGTGGCCATCAGAAAAGAACTTGACCGGTCCTGAATCGGGTGAGTGCACAGGACCCTGTTCCGGTTGATCGGATGGGCATCCGGATGATATTCAATCCATTCTTTTGATTTATCAGAGTATTTCCTCTATCCATTATCCATCAGAAAGACGATCACTCTGTCACAAGGAAATCGGTACACCTGGAATCCATTGATTCTTCCCTGCCCCATCCAAGCGCATCCTTGCCATCTGACTATTCGTCATTAAATTTATCATAAAATAAGTCTTTAAAAGGAGGGAGCATGAAAAGATGGGTTTTAGGCATAATGATGGTCCTCCTTCTGTCGGCATGTCAGAATTCCGGCCTGGGGCATCAGGACGAAAGAGGAATGGCGGCGGACCTGAAACAGGCCGTCGTGAATACGGACAATTCCGGTAATACCGGCGGAGAAAAGCCGGCATCGAAACCCTGGCAGCATATCAAGAAGCCTGCGGAGTCCGTGTTAAAGCAGACATTAACGCCGCTTCAATATAAGGTGACGCAGGAGGAGGGAACAGAGCCGCCCTTTCAAAACAAGTACGACAAGGACAAACGGGAGGGCATTTACGTCGATATCGTTTCGGGCGAGCCGCTCTTCAGTTCCACGGACAAGTTCGATTCGGGAACCGGCTGGCCGAGTTTTACGAAACCCCTGGTGCCAGGCAATATCGTGACCCGGGAAGATAAGGGATGGTTGATGGTCCGTACCGAAGTGAGAAGCCGGTACGGCGATTCGCATCTCGGCCATGTATTCCCCGACGGTCCAAAGCCCACGGGATTGAGGTATTGTATGAATTCGGCGGCGTTGAGGTTTATACCTAAGGAGGACCTCGAAAAGGACGGTTACGGGGAATTCATGAAGCTCTTTGAAAAGAAATGAGCAACAGCACCAAGGAGGATGTTATGAACAGACATCGGACAACCGATCTCGTTAAACTGACGCTGGCGGTAATTGTTGCAGCTGCCGTTATGGCCGTCGGGACGGGTTACGCCGCCGCGGACCCGAAACTGGAAACGGCCACTTTTGCCGGCGGCTGCTTCTGGTGCATGGAATCCCCGTTCGATAAACTCCCCGGCGTCGTTTCGGTGACCGTCGGTTATACGGGCGGGACGACAAAGAATCCGACCTACGAACAGGTGTCGGCGGGAGGTACGGGGCATGCCGAATCCGTTCAAATCCTTTTTGATCCTAAGGTTATCGGTTACGGCAGGCTCCTGAACGTATTCTGGCACAACGTTGACCCGACCGTGGAAGACCGGCAGTTCTGCGACAGCGGCCACCAGTACCGGACGGCCATTTTTTATCATAGCGACGAGCAGAAGAAGACGGCAGAAAAGTCGAAAGCGGCCCTGAGCGCGACAAAATCCTTCCCCGATCCGATCGTCACGGAGATCGTTCCTGCCGGGACGTTTTATCCTACGGAGGAATACCATCAGCATTATTATAAAAAGAACCCGTTACGATACAAGTACTATCGGTTGAGCTGCGGGCGCGACAAACGCCTTCACGATTTATGGGGCAGTGCCGCAGGTCGTGAGCGATAGAAGTGCCCCATGCAGGCAGTCCGGCAGCCTGGTCGTTATGTGTTACATCGTGGTGGAGCTTCGCATCGAAATGTGATACATGTCTGCGGACAGATGAATCTCTTTATCTCTCCGACCAAGGAGCGCCTATGCAGATCCACTTCTGGGGGACTCGCGGATCGCTGCCGTCATCTATCACCGCCGGCATGATCGAGAAAAAAATATTTTCGGCATTGAGAAAGGCGCGTTCGTACGCCCTCGATACGGATGAGACCATCGCGGCCTTTGTCAGGGATAAGCTCCCTTTTCAGGTGAGGGGCAGTTTCGGGGGTAACACGGCCTGTGTTGAAATCAGAGGGCACAAAGAGTATGTGCTTTGTGATGCCGGAACCGGATTGAGGGATTTCGGCGCTGCGTTCCTCAAATCGGACTCCCGGGAAGGGGGTGCAGCTCCGTCTGTTTTCCATATCTTCATATCGCACCCCCATTGGGACCATATTCAGGGCTTTCCCTTTTTCACTCCGGCCTATATTCCGGGAAACAGGGTTCATATTTACGGAGGCCATGATTATCTTCAGGAGGCTTTTGTGAGACAGCAGGAAGGCCCGTCTTTTCCCGTACCCCTCAAGGCCATGTCGGCCGATATCGTTTTCCATACCCTGACCGCAGGTGAATTATACAGCATTGCCGGTCTGCAGGTGATGACTATCCGGCAGAACCACCCGGGGGATTCTTACGGGTATCGTTTCGAGAAAGAGGGGAAAAGTGTCGTTTACTCAACCGACGCGGAGCACAAGGAAGAGTCGGGAACCGCAACGGATCAATTTCTCTCCTTTTTCAACGGGGCCGACTTGCTGATTTTCGATGCCCAGTACCGGTTCCTCGACGCCATCGGCGTCAAGGAGAACTGGGGACATTCGAGCAACCTCCTGGCGGTTGAGATGGCGGTAAAGGCGGGGGTCAAGCGCCTGTGCATGTTCCACAGCGAACACACCTATGACGATGAAGCATTGGAGCATTTTCTCGACGAAACGAGGGATTATCTCGGGATTTACGCCCCCGAAAGCCTTCTCGAAATATATCTGGCCTATGACGGGATGGAATTGGCCCTGTAATTCTGCGGCACTTGTTTGGCTCCTGCCGTCAGCGAACGGGAAAGACGGCGAAGATGAAGGAACTCCACAGACTGTGGGAGACGATGACAGCCCCGAGATCGCTCTTCCAAAGATAGAGTCCTCCCCAGAAGGCGCCTGCCACCAGGGCGGCCATGACCAGCATAAAGTTCATGGAGAAGACGTGCACGGCGCCGTACAGCAGGACTCCGATGGCGAACCCCCGGGCAGGACCGTATCGGTCCATGAGCGTTTGCTGAAGGAAGCCGCGCCAGAAGATTTCCTCGCCCGGACCGGTGACGAAACAAAGAAGCAGGAAGACGAGAACCCGGTCCGATCCCGTTCCCAGATCGTAAATACCCCCTACCTGCGCGGCTGAACCGCTTACAATGTAAGGGGACAGCGCGTTGCCGACGAAAAAGATTCCGTACAGGGCAAGAGCGGAGATGATGCCGATGACAATGCTGTTGGCCGTGAAACGGACCTTGGGCTTCTGCCATTGAAAGGAATAGATGCAGATGACGATGACGGAGACGCCGATCTTGACCCAGAAATTACCCCGCGGCAGACCGAAAGTGAAACCCCAGCAGATGAAAGCCAGGATGACGGCACCGGGTATCAAAGGACGGCCTTGACTTCCAGGAGAATCGCCAGGATGAGCAGGACCCCGAACACCGTATCGAATTGGGCGGTCAAGGCGTCGGCCATGTCGGGTATCTTCTCACGGAAGGTTTTAAGCAGGCTCACGGCCTTCGGTACCGAGAGGAAGATCAGAAGGCCCCAGAGACTCATCACTCCCGCCAGGATCATTCCCAGGACATAGGCATAGGCGAGGAAGATGAGACCGGCGAAGAGCAGGTAGCTCCTTCTGTCCCCCAGCATGATGCTGATCGTCTTGATGTTCTGGCGGGCATCGTAAGCGATGTCCCTCATGTTGTTGGCGAAGAGGACCAGGGCGACGAGCACGCCGAAAGGAATCGATATATAGAGGGCCTTGAAGGAGAGGGCTTGTCTCTGTACGGCGTAGGCTCCCTCGATCATCAAAGGCCCCCACATCATGAAGACGGCGAACTCGCCGAATGCCTTGTACTTGAACTTGACCGGTCCGGCCGTATAGAAGATACAGGCGGCGAGCCCCACAATCCCGATCCAGAGCACGTGCAGCGAACGGACGAAGGCCGTCGTAAAGCCGATGGTGCAGGTCAATATGAGCAGCAGGACGGCTTCGACAAGAAGCTGGCGCGGGGAGAGCATCCCGGAAATGAGCGGCTGGGGGCGGTACTTGGCCGTCGGGGAATCCTCCCGATCCACGCCGTAGCGGGTGTCGAAATAATCGTTGATGAGATTGGCCGCCGCGTGAAAGCATATGATGCCCACTGCGATCAACGAAAACCAGAACAACGAGACAGGACCGTTTTCGGCGGCCAGAAGCGTTCCCACCGATACGGAAATGAAGGACATCGTAAAGGACCATGGCCTCGTGGCGATGAAGTATCTTTTAACGTGGTCGATCATCTTCCGATTTTTTAACCCCCGTTTCTTGATAAAGGCATCTTCTAAAAAGCTAGAATAAAAGCACTCCGGTTGTCAAGGCCTTTAGGTTGTGCCTTCCGACCTGCATGCGGGCGGGAAAGACGATGCCCAGGTGAAACAAGAGAACTTCCATGATACGAGTCCACTCGTCTTCGCCCGGAGTTCCGTACGGCCATTCCCGGATATTATACAATCTATTCCATTGGTTCAGTCAATGACTCAGTCTTTGCCCGGGGCGACGATGCCGGTGATGTTTCCCTTGTCGTCGATGTCGATGTTGAAGGCGGCGGGCTGTTTCGCCAGGCCGGGCATACGAAGGATCTCGCCCGTAATGGGTATGAGGAAGCCGGCGCCCGAGGCGATCTTGATTTCCCGGACGGTGACGATAAAGTCTCTGGGCAAGCCGAGGAGGGCGGGGTTGTCCGATAAAGATTGCTGGGTCTTGGCTATACAGATCGGAAGCTTGTCGTAGCCGATCTTTTTGATGAGGTCGAGGTTGCGCTTTGCCAACGGCTGATAATCGATGGAGACGGCGCCGTATATTTCACTCGCGACCGTGAATATCTTGTCCTCCACCGGCTGATTCCAGTCGTAAAGCCTGCGGAAGCTCCCGTTCGCACTGGCAATAAGGCCGGCCGTTTTTTCCGCCAGTTCCAGGCCTCCTTCTCCTCCCTTCCGGAAAATATCAGCGGGTGCGATGTTCATCCCCTCATACTCGGCCGCCTTGACCACGGCCCTGATCTCCGCATCCGAATCTGTGGGAAAGCGGTTCAGGGCGATGATGCAGGGGACGTTGAACTTGTCGATATTCTGATAGTGCTTTCTCAAGTTCGCCATGCCGAGGACAGCCGCCTGGGGGTTGGGTTCGTTGAGATGTTCCCGCGCCACGCCCGCGTGATATTTCATGGCTCGGACCGTCGCGACCAGGACGACGATGCGCGGATTCAAGTCGCCGTAAGGGGCCACGATATCGAAAAACTTTTCCGCGCCCAGATCGAAGCCGAAACCGGCTTCGGTCACCACGAAATCGGCCAGGCGGAGCGCGAGGTCGGTCCCCATGATGCTGCTCGTTCCCTGGGCTATATTGGCAAAGGGACCGCCATGGATGATAGCCGGGACGCCTTCCGTCGTTTGGACCAGGTTCGGAAGGAGGGCGTGCTTGAGGAGTGCCGTAACCGCTCCTTCAACTTTGAGGTCTCCCGTAAGAACAGGCCGGTCGTCGTAGGTGAAGCCGACCAGTGTCCGGCGTATCTTGTCCTTCAACTCCGCGTAAGAACGGGAGAGGCAGAGGATCGCCATGATTTCGCTGGATGGAACGATATCGAAGCCGGTTTCACGGGGCACGCCGTTGGTGGAGCCGCCGAGGCCGATGACAATGTCCCTGAGGGACCTGTCGTTCACGTCGAGGACCCGCCTCCAGGTGATCTTGCGGGGATCAATATTGAGCGGGTTGCCGTGGAACACGGCATTATCGACAAGGGCCGAAAGGAGGTTGTGGGCGCTTTCCACGGCCGGAAAATCGTTGGTAAAGTGGAGATTGATTTCATCAAGGGGATGCACGCAGGATTTGCCTCCCCCCGTCGCCCCCCCCTTGATGCCGAAGACGGGACCCAGAGAAGGTTCGCGCAGGGCGACGATGGTCGCTTTTCCCAGTTTGGCCAGCGCCTGGGCCAATCCGATGGAAACGGTCGTTTTTCCTTCTCCGGCGGGCGTTGGGGTCATCGCGGAGACAAGGATCAGGGCGGAATTATCCCTCCGCTCCCAATTTTTGACGGCATCCAGCCTTACCTTGGCCTTATACCGTCCGTAGTACTCCAGGTCGTCTTCTTTGAGGCCTATCGAAGCGGCGATTTCCGCGATCGGTTTCAGTTGATGGGCGTGATGTTTGTCGGTTCTGTTCATAATTACTTGTTGATCACCGCGTCGAACCGGATATCGATGTTGTATTCGTCACTGATGCGGTTCAGCGCTGTCTTGAGATCGATGATTTTGACACCGGGCGGCAGCGAAAAGTTGCAGATCATCTGGAAAACGTTTGCGCCGGTAACAATGTTGTTGTCGACATTGGTCGAGATGTCTTCGATGTTGATGCCCCTTTGATGAAGGGCCTTG
This sequence comes from Syntrophales bacterium, assembly GCA_963668175.1. Taxonomy (GTDB): domain Bacteria; phylum Desulfobacterota; class Syntrophia; order Syntrophales; family PHBD01. The sequence continues at coordinate 3,733,625 of OY764159.1, read as the reverse complement.
CAGATTTGATGGATGATGCCGGGATGGTCGATCGAAGTGGCGACTAGCCTGTAAGGGATCGAAGGCTGTACCTCCCTGTGGCTCGGGGCCTTGGTTTTCCGGACGTGGATGTCGAGCCCCGTCTTCTGACGGAGGATATCCAACTCAGGAATAAAGCGTTCGATGTCGTCGGTGTTGCCCGATGTGAGGATGATCATGCCGAATTCGTTTCCCAGTACGCAACCCCGCGAGCGCTCGATGTTGATGCCGCGTGCCGTGAAAAATTCCGCAATTTCTCTGGCCAAACCGGGACGGTCCGGTCCCATGGATGAAAAAACGACGTATGATCTCATAAGTCAACTCCATTTTTTTGCGTTCAGTGGGGCCGTTTGTAATGCTGATATGCAGCGCTGTACGTTCCAAACGTTTCGGACAGCTTACCGCAATACAGCGTATCTCCTTACACGCTAAGTCTGCATCGACCGGGGTATTTGGAATACGATCCCGGAACGGGTGCGCATTCACTTGCCGCCCCGTTTTCCTTTGCCATGCTACAGCCGCCTTATTACCTGCAGCGATACAATAGCAGAGCGAAACCCGCGTGACGATTGATCGCTGATCTATAGCCTTTCCATGGGGACGTGTCAAGAACAAGTGGAAGGAGCATGTTTAAAACAAGTCTCCTGTTTTGCTCCCTTTTTATCCCGGTGCAGAGGGGTGTGCGCAGTCAAGAATTCGAATTGGCTATGTTCCACAACTATGGTATATATAAGCATTTCGTCAGTCATGTCATCTTATAGCTGAAGGCGTGGTGATAAACATGGAGACTTTAACACTATGCGAGGAATGTAATCTATGGCTCGACAAAGAGTGAAGGGATTCGTTCTTGTTCTCCTTGTGGTCATCGGGACCATGGTCATCGGAGGTTCCGGGGGCCATGCCGGCGAAACTCTGACCGTAGGCGGCACCGGCAGCGCTTTGGGGACGATAAAGATCCTCGGCGAGGCCTTCGAGAAGTTGCATCCGGGAATAAAAGTCAACATCCTGCCCAGCCTGGGCAGTTCGGGTGCCGTGGATGCAATATCCAAGAAAGCCATCGACCTTGCCGTTGTGTCTCGGGGTCTGAAACCGACCGAGGAGAAAGCGGACTTTTCAGTGATCACCTATGGGCGAACGCCTTTTGTTTTTGTTGCGAACAAAGACGTTCATGTATCGGGTGTTACTACCCATGATGTCGTCAGCATCTACCGGGGCGGGATGAAGAACTGGCCCGACGGCAAACGAATCCGCATCCGGTTGCGCCCCGCCTGGGACACAGAAACGCTTATTCTCAAATCGATGTCGCCGGAATTGAGTCAAGCGGTCGACATCGCCCTCGCCGACCATGAAGCGGCCATCGGACTGACGTCCCAGGACAACGCCGACAATGTGGAAAAAACCCAGGGGGCTTTCGGATACTGTACGTTGGCCCAAGCAATCTCTGAAAAGCGCCAGGTGAAGGTCCTCGCATATAACGGCATCTCGCCCAGTCCGAAAAACCTTTTCAATAAGACCTACGGTCCTTCCGTACCCCTGATCATCGTCACCTACCGAAATGCATCTGCCGCGGTTCAGAAATTCACCCAGTTCCTGTTCTCAGCCAAAGGATTGAAAATCATGGAGGACACCGGACATCTGGTGACCGTTCGATGACCCTAGGGAAAATGTACGATTCCGGGAAAGGCACGACCAGGATCATTACCTGGCTTGCCGGCATCGTCATCGGAGTGGCCGCGATTGCCTCTCCTTTAGGCTATCTCTACATGTCGTATCTCAATATGGCCGCGAGCCTGGCCATGGAAGCCGAGATCAATGCGAATCTCACGGGTCAGATTATCATCGCCAGTCCGGATTTCTGGAAATACCAACGCGAGAGACTGGACGGGATTCTTTCGATGCGTTCCCGCAAGGGAGTGAACGAGATCAGACGGATCCTGGATGCAGACGACCATGTCATCGCCATAAGTGCCGACGAACTCAAACCGCCCGTTATCATGCGATCCTTCGATTTAAAGGATTCGGGCGTGGTCGTAGGCAGGATTGAGATCGCCCGCTCCTTCCGTCCGATCCTGCAGCGGACGGGTTTTATGGCCCTGCTTATCATGCCGTTGGGCTTAGGCGCTTTTCTGTTCCTCAGAATAGTGCCGATCAGGCGCCTCTATAAGGCGGAAGAAGCCAGGAGGCAATCCGAGACGTTCCTCAGCAGCGTTATCGAGCAGAGCCCGAGCGCTATGACCATAGCGGATGCTCGGGGTACCATGGTCGGCATGAATGAGGCATGCCTCCGCCTGTTTGCCGTATCTCCGGAGGAAGTGATAGGACGTTACAACATTCTGCAAGACGAAATCATTTCCGAGCAGGGATTCATGCCGCTCGTAAAATCCGTTTATGAAAACGGCGAAACAGTCCGTTTCGAAATAACCTACGACACATCGCGCCACACAAAATTACATTTACGTGAAAAGGTATGCGTTACGGTCGACACCACCGTTTTTCCCGTTAAGGATACCCAGGGAAAGATAACCCACGCCGTTATCCAGCATAAAGACGTTACCGAACAGCGTTTGGCCGAGGATGAACGGCAGCGGATGGAGGAACGTCTCAACCGAGCCGAGAAGATGGAAGCTCTCGGTACGCTAGCGGGAGGCGTCGCCCATGATCTGAACAACATTCTCGGCATAGTCGTCGGCTATTCCGAACTTCTCCTCGATGAACCAAACCTGACCGGCAGGATGAGATCTCATGCCGTGAATATCATGGAAGGCGGCGAACGGGCGGCGGCTATCGTCCAGGACCTGCTGACCCTGGCACGAAGGGGCGTTAAGACCGGCCAGGTCATCAATCTGACCGATGCCGTCCGGAAGATGCAGGAAACAGCGGAATTTAAAAGTATTCTTGCTTCCAATCCCCGCGTCCGTTTGAAGACCGATCTGAAGGCGAATATCCCCAATATCAAGGGATCGCCCGTCCATCTCAACAAGACGACGATGAATCTGGTGATGAATGCGATTGAAGCCATGCCGAAGGGGGGCATATTGACCATCGCTTCCGGCAATCAATATTTGGACAAACCTATTCACGGATATGACGATGTTCTGAAGGGCGATTATGCGGTACTGTCGGTCTCGGATACGGGAGAAGGGATTCCCGCCCAGGACATCAAACGGATCTTCGAGCCCTTCTATACAAAAAAAGTTATGGGGCGGAGCGGAACGGGTCTGGGCCTTGCCGTCGTCTGGGGCACCGTCAAGGATCATGGGGGATACATCGACGTCCAGACAGAAGAGGGCAGGGGGACGACCTTTTCCCTTTATTTTCCCGTTACGACGGAACAGATTGCTCCCGAGGGCGTGCCCGTACCGCAGTCGGAATATATGGGGCGCGGCGAATCCATCCTGATCGTAGACGATATGCAGGAGCAGCGGGAACTGGCCGCCAAGATGCTGATCAAGCTCAATTACCGTGTCGCCGTTGCGGCGAGCGGCGAAGAGGCCGTGGAATATCTCCGGGATCATCAGGCGGACCTGGTTGTTCTCGATATGATCATGGACCCCGGTATCGACGGCCTCGATACCTACCGGAATATTCTGGAGATCAACCCCCTGCAGAAAGCGGTTATCGTAAGCGGGTTCTCCGAGACGGAGCGTGTGACGGAGGCTCAGCGTCTCGGTGCAGGCGCATATGTCAGGAAGCCCTATGTACAGGAACGACTGGGGTTAGGGGTCAGGAAGGAACTTGATCGCGATATCCGGGAAAAGGCGGAAGCATAAACGTAATATGGTCTCTATAACCCTTCCCGGCTCGGAACCAACAGAGCAATTTTAATCTTCCAGGCCGGTCCACGCTTCGTCGAGGTGCATGGACTGCATTTCCACGGAGAAGAGTTTGATGCCGAGTATTTCCTCGGCTTCTCCGCTCATACCGGTAAAATCCAGCGAATTGTAACGGCCGTCTTCCTTGTCCGCCGTCCGGACGACTTTTGCCCTCAGTTTATACGGCTTTTCGTCGATGGCCAATGTCAGTTCCATGACGCTTGAGACAGGGAATGCTTCTTCGTCTTTGGGCTGGATAAAATTGATTCCGTGAAGAGAGATGTCGAAAATGACGTAGGAGTTGTTCTGAACGGAAAGCCCCAAACTGCCGTCATCAGGCGGCCTTACCCGGCTGCTTCGCCTTAAGGTAATCGGTTCCGGTTCCTTCTTTCGGGCTATGATGATCGCCGGAACCAGCTCTTCACCGGAGATTTTAAACCGGTCCACGATGTCCGATATGATGCCGAGGCAGCCCCAGCGTCTGGCGTTGTCGTTTGCCGAGTCCAGAAATGAAACGATGACCGATTTGCCGATAAATGAGTCCGGCAGAGGGGGCGCCGTTTGCGAGAGAACGATGCGCTTTCCCCGTATGCCGTAAACTGTGGCTTTGAGAAGGTCCTCATTCCTCACAATTTGATCGTGGACAATATAAACGGGTAACCCTGGTTCGATCGGCATCGTACACCTGGTAAAAAAGATGGAGAGACCATCCCTGTTTTCGCTGGTTTTCTGGAGAGGTGAACCCTCGATATGCTATCTTATAATGAATCCTGGCTCGTTTGTCAACGAGTTGCAGTGAGACGAATGCCTCTCCGGAGTCCATGGATTGATGGATCATTCTTTGGATCGGCCGGCGGGACTGATATGGGCAACATCGAAAAATCGTTGCGGCAGGGTAAGGACACGGAGGGGAAAGAGGCAGTGGCGCTGGATAAGCTGTCTCTTTCCCCTCCGTCATGGTTCCCGTCCCGGCCCTTTGATCCGATGGCCGGTATCCGGAGAACAATCGCCTCCCGGTGAGGGGTGCCGGGCAGGAGGTGCTTAGAAACTGAAACTGACGGTTATGCCTCCATAGACGAATTGACTGTCGCGATCGGTGTTTACTGCCGAACCCTTCAGTCCCTGTCCCTTCATTTCATAGCGTGCATCGTTAGAGAGGGGAAAGGTGTATGAAATAATCGGCGTCACCGTAAGGTATGATGCGACTTTTAAAGGCAGAGAGGCGGAAACGGTGCCGTCATGGAAATTCTTGAACTTGTCATCCGTGGCCTGGGCATTACTGTCAAACTTGGGGTAACCGCCGTATCCGGCGCCGGCGTTGAAGAGGGCCGCATCAGCATATTCGCTGAGCAGATAAGAGCCGCTGGCCGCCAGCTTCAGGGAGACGACCTTGTTGAATTCGAAGGTATGGGAGATGGCCAGGAGGAAATACCAGTTGTGATAATGGTCCACTTCCTTGTAGGCCGTCAATGTCGGATTCAGGATGGTATTCAACCCCACGGTCAGAAAAACTTCCTGGGCGTCCGCCCGGTCCGGGGCGTCTTTGTTCATGCTGTTTAAGCCGTAGTAGATGTAGCCGCCGCCGATGTTGACGATGCCGAAAGTCTTGGTGTAAGAGAGCGTAAGGTCCGTTTCCGTCCAGGCGCTTCCGTAGGACTTGTCGGCTTGGGTGCCGGCAAAATAAGGATGCGTATCCATATTGCCCCAGACATTCGCCGTAAAGCCCTTATAGCCTATCGTTACGGACGGCTGAACCACGATGCTGTTACGGCTCAATTCATAGCCTCTCCAGATATACTGGCTCATGGCCGATACGGCGAATTCCCCTGTCGGCTTCTCCTCTTCAGCCGGTTTGGCGGCTTCTGCTGCGGGCTTCTGGCTTTCGGGGGCGGGTTTGGCCTCTTCGGCCCACAGTTTCGAGGTACCCGCAAAGACGATAAATAATGATAAAATAACTACAATAAAGCGTTTTCCATCGTTTAGAAGATTAATCATAGTGATGTCCTTTCGTCTCTTTAGTCATTATTGCCGGCGCTGCCGGGGGTGGTCTCCAGATGCTCCCGAAGACGCAACTGCAATTCCCGCCCGCCGGTCAACACAGGGAGTAACGTTGCCGTTCATGCTTGACCGCCCGAGTTGAGTTATCGTTCTCAGCGGCAAGCAGGGTCACTGCTTTCTTTGCCAAGTGACGCCGCCGCAGCGGCGTCCGACGGCTTGGGTTTCTTTCTGTTCTTGTCGTAAAACTGTTCGAGATCGATATGGTACTTCTGGACCCTATAAGCAATGATCCTGGTTGTTGTTCCAAGTTGTTTTGCAGCCAGGCTCTGATTGCCGTGTGTCCGGAGCAAAGCGGATACGATGATATGCTTTTCAAAATCTTCGACGTTGACCTTGAGCAGATCGTCATCGCTGTCCATTGCTTTCCGTTTCATAAAACTTACTCCATAAGAAATTCAGAATGATAGAATCCCTTCACTAACCAATCGCCTTGCCGCCGCGCTCTCCAGTCCTGATTCTCATTACTTCGTGAAGATCGAGAACAAATATCTTGCCGTCACCGACTTCCCCGGAGCGGGCGCCCCGTGTGATGGCATTGATCGTCGTTTCCACAAAATCTTCGTTTACGGCGATCTCCAGTTTGACTTTTTTAAGGAGGCTGCCTACTTCCTTGGCGCCTCGGTACACTTCTGTTACGCCTTTCTGGCGTCCCCGCCCCAGAACATTCGACACGGTCATCAGACCCACTTCCGCCTCTTCCAGGGCATTCATGACATCATCCAGTTTATGCGGTTGGATGATCGCAATAATGTATTTCATGATACGTCTCCTCTCTTTTATTCGATGATGGTATAGGCTGCTTCGCTTTGCTGAGTCAGATCGAGACCGATCGTCTCATCTTTCTCCTTTACCCGCATTCCGACAACCATATCCACCAGCTTGAAGATGATGACGGTCATGATGGCTGCGAACAGAGGGCAAACGACGACCATGATCAACTGAGGCCACAGTTGGGCACCGCCGAAAAAGAGACCATCCGCGCCCGCCGAGTTGACGGCTTTTTCGCAGAAGAGCCCTGTGGCGATGGTTCCCCAGATTCCTCCCACGCCGTGGACGCCGAAGGCATCGAGAGAGTCATCATACCCGAGTTTTGCTTTGATGATGGCGACGGCCGTGTAGCAGAACAGGGCGACCAGGATACCGATAAAGATCGCATTCATGGGATTGACGAATCCGCAGGCCGGGGTGATGGCGACCAGACCCGCCACGGCACCGGTTGTCGTACCGAGTACTGTCGGCGCCCCGTGTTGCTGCCATTCGATAAGTGCCCATGTTAATCCTGCGGCTGCCGTGGCGACATGAGTCGTAACGAAGGCATTGGCCGCCAGATCGTTGGCCCCCAGGGCGCTGCCCGCGTTGAATCCGAACCAGCCGACCCAGAGGAGCGCACCGCCCATCACGGTGAAAGGCAGGTTATGCGGACGGAAGGGACCGCTCTGATAACCCAGTCTCTTGCCCAGCAACAGGCAGACGACAAGAGCCGATACACCGGAACTGGTATGAACGACAATACCGCCCGCGAAATCGAGACCGCCCAGGTCTCTCATCCAGCCGCCCGTACCCCAAACCCAATGGGCCAGTGGATCGTAGACAAAAGTGGCCCAGAGGACCGTGAAGATAAGGAATGCGGAAAACTTCATCCGCTCCGCAAAGGCGCCGATAATCAAGGCCGGTGTGATGACGGCGAACATGCACTGGAAAATCATAAAAGCGCTGTGGGGAATGGTGGCCGCGTAATCGGCATTGGGCTGGCCGCCGACAAAGTTGAGTCCCCACCACTTCAAGCTGCCGATAATTCCATGACCGGCGTCGGGGCCGAACGAGAGCGAATAGCCGAAGAGAACCCACTGCAAACTGATAACGCATGCTATAATAAAACATTGCATGAGGATCGAAAGAACGTTTTTCCTCCTGACCAGACCTCCATAGAATAGGGCCAGACCCGGTAAGGTCATTAACAAAACAAGGGCCGAAGACGTCAAGACCCATGCTGTATCTCCTGTGTTCATAATAGCCTCCTTACTCGAAACGAATTTATTTGTCCGGACGATTCTTAATAATCAAAGAGTGTGCCACAAGAACTGCCTTGTTGTAACATGCTGTATTGACATGAAAATAGTTGTTGTCTTCGGCGACGGTGAGGTGATCATGTGAACACAGTTCCGTAACAGCGGGCTGAAAAGTTACAAAATTGTCACATTCGGATAGGGGAGGCGTTGAACGCCGCCGCAATCGGGAACATGTGAAATATGTTGCTTTTTAAGGCACCTATGATTAGTTGTTGGTGCCATAAAGATGGCTATTGTCGGATCGGCCATAAAGTTGTAAGGAGACAAACCTTCACATGGAGCGTGACGATGGCCGGAAAGAAAAGGGTATGGATAACGGCATTTTCTATCCTCCTCCTTTTTATGGCCTATCAGGCCGGCGCAGCGTCCGGGCGGAGTTGTTTTGTCCATATCCGGGGCCATCGCTTTCTCGTAGAAATCGTCGATACGCCGGATAAGGCTGTTCTGGGGTTGAGCTCGCGGGAGAAACTTAGGGACGATGAGGGTATGCTCTTCATTTACACAGAAAAGGAAAGGAAGTCCTTCTGGATGAAGGACATGAAGTTCGATCTCGATATTCTTTGGATAGAAGGCGATAAAATTGTCCGGATCTCGCGGAACGCCGGGGCGGAAGGCAGCAATCCGTCACGAACCTACGATTCGGGAGTTCCCGTCGATAAGGTTCTTGAAATCAATGCGGGGCTCTGCGACCGGTTGGGTATCCGGGAAGGGCTGCGTATCGGTATTTCCGGGCGATGAAGAATAACCTCTCTCAAACAGGCTGGCAAGGTACCCTCTGGATGATCTGCTCGGCGATGCTTTTCAGCCTGATGTCCGTGCTGGTGCGCATCGCTGCGGACGAATACGGGGTGAACGCCTGGCTGACAGCCGAGGTCCGCTTCGTCGTTTGCATGGTCCTGGTATACGCCTTTTCATTTATAAGCAGAGAGCCCCTCAGATTCGTGAACCGGCGCTGGCTCGTTTCGAGGGGATTGTTCGGCGGGCTTTCGGCCAGCATTTACTTCTATTCCATCACCAAGATCGGCATCGGCAAGTCCACGATATTCACCTATACGTATCCCTTGTGGGCGGCGCTTCTCGCCCCGCTGCTCTTACAGGAACGCATCAAGCTTGGGGTCCTGGCCGCCGTTTTGGCATCTTTAGGGGGCCTTTATCTTATTATTGTGCCGCCGGAAGGCCTGGGGCAGACATCGTGGTTCGACCTTGTGGCCATCATAGGCGGATTGTTCGCCGGCTGGGCGATACTTTCCATCAAGAAACTGCATGCGACCGATACATCCCGCGCGATCATCTTTTCCCAGAGCTTTTTCGGGTTCTTTATCGTTGCGGCGCCGTCGCATGCACACGGGTACGCATCGGCATGGCCGGCCTGGGGCATCCTGATCGCCGTGGGACTCATCGCTGCCGCAGCCCAGCTCCAGATGACCCATGCCTATCGGTTCATCGGGGCGACGGAAGGGTCGCTCCTCTCCATGTTGACCCCGGTGATGAGTGTGGGGCTTGGAGTCCTCGTATTTCATGAGGCGGTGACTACGCGTTCCCTGATCGGCTGCATCATCGTCCTTCTGGGGTGTACCTATGCCGCTATTCCCCAGAAGATACCGGAGGGCGGATTGGGAAACTGAACGCACAAGGGAGGGATCGCTATGCATTCCGGGTCGCGCAGACTGGACAATCCCGTGGCGGTCATGGGCGAGTTGGCCAAACGGCTGCACGCCCGTTACGGCGACGATATTCTGCCCGTCTTCTCCGAAGTTCTCAGGGAATACGGATACCACATCGGTGTGAAGCTGGCGAAAAGCATGGCCGGCCTCGGTTTTACGGAACGGGTGATCCGATGGCTGGACATGTTCCTCCGCACGGGACAGGCCGTAATCGTCCGTCAGGATGACCAAGGCGTGGTCGTTAAAGGCTATCACTGTCCCTTCCATCTGGAGGCGGGCGACCGTTCGCTCTGCAAGGCCCTCATGGAGATCGATGCCGGCCTGATCGGCGCCCTTGCGGAAGGCGGCAGCGATCTCATCATTGAGAAATCGCTGGTCGAGGGTGACGATTGCTGCCTCATATCCTTCCTGCGAAAACCCTCCTGACGGGTTTCCGTCCCGGTCAAGCGATAACGGCTGCCGTGCACGACAGGTGGCAAGATCGTTGTGCCGCCTCTTTTCTCTCCGTCTGTTTGCACAGATGGACGATCAAGCTGCCATCGGTCCGTTGATACCCTGCAATCCCCGTAATCTTGAACCGCCGGCTGATACCTAGACTGGGCCGAAGGCGCTCATCTTCTTCAACTGGGCCAGCATGGCCAGGTACATCCTGTCGCGCTTCTCCATGATTTCCTCTTCGGTCCGTCCGCCATAATCGTAAATGCCTTTCGACGTCTTGGCGCCGAATTCGCCCTTCTCGACCCGGTCGGCGATAAAAGGAGGCACCTGCCCCAGGGAGCTTTTCATGACGTGGGCAACCAGGTCGAGGCCTGTAAAGTCGAGTGTCTGCATAACGCCGACGATGGGGAGGCGGATGCCAAGGCTGGTCTTCACGGCCAGGTCGATATCCTCCGGCGTGGCCCAGCCCTTGGAGACGATCTCAATGGCGGCAAGTCCTATATACTGCTGTATTCGGTTGACGATGAAGCTGGGTGCAAAGGCCTTCATGGCCACAGGACGTTTCCCTATCCTCTCCATCAAGTCCGATGTGAATGCCACGGTCTGCGAGGATGTCTCAGGGCCCGGCACGATCTCGACGAGCGGGATGATTTGCGGCGGCGCAAACCAATGGGCCACGATGAGGCGGTCGCGCCGCGTTACATCCCCGGCGATGGCGAAGATATCCAGAGAGGATGTATTGCTGGCCAAGATCGCGTCTTTCCGGCAAATCTGGTCCAGTTTTAGAAATATCGCCTTCTTGACATCCGGTATTTCCGCCACGGCTTCCAGAACGAAATCTGCATCCCGGACGGCTTCTTCGAGATCCGTTGTCATATGTATTCTCTTCATGATCGCGGGGAGATCGCGTTCGTCGACGATGCCCTCGGCCGCAAGAGTCCGTAGATTCATCCTGATCAGGCGACTCGCCCGTTCGAGGATGTCCGTCTTGAGATCGACCAATCCCGCTTCTATTCCTGCTTGAGCAAAAACCTGGGCAATGCCGTGCCCCATGATACCCGCGCCGATGACGGCGACCTTCCTGACCTCTTTCGCATCCATAGCGTCCCTCTTTTCTTTCGTGTATTTTTCGACCTGCCTTCAAGGTCTTCATTTGAACGTTGAAATGGAGAGTGCCTCTGGGTGTTTCAATGCGCATATTAAGACCGCCCGGTCTAATTTACAATCGTTTTTCTGCGGTGCAGGATGAGAATTGAAAGAGTCCTGTTCTTGCGGCAAGCGCGTGTAAGCGGCTTGAGCGAAAGAGGTCCGTGACTTTCCATGATGGAGTATGGCATGGAAGACGCGTCGCAGAAAAAACACTTGACAGATCAAGCTTTTGCGCATAAAAATAGACAATCATTACGATTTTGAAGAAATGGTCCTCCTGCATTCGTAATTGCCTGTTCGTCGCTGTTGATGTCGGAAGAAAATTTTTTTCTCAAATAAGGAAAGAGAATGCCGGTCAACCCATATCGAGGCAAAACGGGACGGGCGAAGAAGGTAGCCTACAAAAACCTCCTGGTCGTCGATGATTATCCCGAGATGAGGGACATCATCCGGGTCATGCTGAGAAACAACGGTTACGGCAACGTTCTCACTGCCGACAGCGGCAACAGGGCCCTGAGGGTCATCGAATCGCACGCGATAAGTCTCGTCATCACCGATTGGACCATGCCGAACATGACGGGAATCGAGCTGCTCAGCCATCTCAAGTGCGATCCCAAACATTTTGCCATCCCCGTCATGATGATATCCGATGAAAGGGCCTCCGACAAGGTTCTTTATGCCGCCGAGGAGGGGGTCGACGGGTTTCTCGTCAAACCTTTCAGCGAACAGGATCTTATCGCCACCATCCGGACGGCATTGCTGAAATCGACGGCCAGGGACGAAATCGAGCAGAAGGTCTTCGAGATGCGTCGTCTAAAGCTCTCTAAGAATTATCAGGAAGCGCTGGAACTGGGGTCTGAAATCCTCAAGGTTCGCCAACACCCGCGGGTTCTGTTGATGACTTGCGAGTGTCTCTTTCATCTCAAACAGTATGAAAAAGCCGCATCGATCATGGCCGATATCGATGATGAGCACAGAAGTTCCCAGCATGAAAATCTTCTGGGAAAGATCTTCATGAACATGGGGCAGTTCGCCGAAGGCATCCTGGCCCTGGAGAAGGCCGTCAAGATGAATACGTTAAACAACGATCTGAAGATAGATCTGGCTGTCTTCTGCTTTGAAAACGGTAAGACTGAAGAAGCGGAGAAGATCATCGACAGCGTCATGGGGAATAACCCCACCGATATGAATATGGTCAATATCGCCGCTATCTACCTTGAGCGGGACGATCTGGAAAAGGCAGGGTATTATCTGAAACGGACCGTCGATCCGATCAAGGATACCGTTCACGTCTTCAACAAGTACGCCGTTGCCCTGCGCCGGGCGAACCGTTTCGAAGACGCCACCGACGTCTACCTCAAGTGCATCAGAATAGAGCCCTGTTCGGATATCCTTCACTACAACCTGGCGGTTCTCTATGCCAAAACGGACAAACCGGAAGAGGCGAAGAAGGTGCTGATCCAGGCGCTCAAGCTGAATCCCGACAACGAATACGCCAAGAGCATGTATTCCCGGTATATGAACTCATAGCTTCCTGGAGGATCTCCGGCGGAGTACCGGACCGGGGAAGAATCCCCTCACGTTGTGTGCTTGGCATACTCCCGTTTCTGTAAATCAAACGCGGCAACCGGCGGCAAAGTGGCGGAAATTGATCCGGCGGCCGATGTTGAGCGCCAGCATTTCCGGGATGTCGTGTCCCTTGGCGGCGATCCGCCTGGCAATCGAAGTCACGGAATAGAATTGCCGATATAAGCTGATATACCCTTCCAAAAGATCCGTCTTAGTCATTCTGGCCGGCTCGAAGACGACGTGATTGGTATCGTAGCGGCTCCAATTCTTGTGCAGCAGTCTTCCGGCGTCTTCCATTTCTTTGAAGAGCTGCGTTCCGGGAATAGGGGTGAGAATGTAGAAATTCGCCCCGCCGATCCGGTTCGCGATGCAGAAATCGAGGGTGTTCTTAAAGACGGACTTGTCGTCGTTGTCCATACCGACAATGAAGGACGCAAACAGGTTGATGCCCGACTTCTGAATAGCAGCGATGGCGGATCCGAAATCACCGCCGCGGTTGAGGCTGTGTTTGCCCATTGCCTTCAGGTTTTTCGGGTCCGTCGTTTCCAGTCCGACAAAAATCCATTTGCAGCCGGCCCGGCTGGCAAGCTCCAGAAGCTCCCGGTCCTTGGCAAGACGAAGATCGCCCTGTCCGTACCAGTGACGCTTCAGGGGGATCATGGCCTCGAAAAGCTCCTTCGCGCGGTTCGGGTGGCCGAACATGTTGTCGTCGATGAAGACGATATCGCCCGGAGGGAGGGATTTCATCTCGTCTATGACTTCCGGAATGGGACGGAAGCGGAAATGATTTCCCCAGAACTGCGTGACCGCACAGTAGTGGCAATGATGGGGGCAGCCCCGGGCCGTTTCCATGATGTTGTAGAAGGTATAGGCGCCCTTCTTCAGCAGATCCAGGCGGGGTACGGGAAGTCCCTTGAGGTCGTGCAATTGATCCGTGCTATACGTTTCAGCCATGCGGCCGGAAAGAAAATCGTCAAGGAGCCGGTTCCACGTATATTCCGCTTCGCCGGCGACGAGGCTGTCGGCATGGAGCGCCGCCTCGTTCCTCATGAAAAAGGCATGCATACCGCCGATAACGACGGGGACGCCCCTGTTGCGGTAACCGTCGGCTATTTCGTAACCGCGAAAGGCCGTCGGCGTCATGATGCTGATTCCTACGAGATCGGCATGTTGGGTAAAGTCGATATCCTCGATATTTTCATCGACGATCCTGACGTCAAAACGGTCGTCGGCGTGGGCTGCAAGCAACGGCAGGTTAAGCTGCGGGACGGACGATCTTTTACGCCTCCGCAATCCGAAACGATCTTTGTCGGCTGCCGGATGAATCAGCAATAAACTTGGTTTGCTCATGTACAATGTTTCTCCTGCTGCTTAAAAAAATACGGCCGCTTCGCCCGGACGAAAACGGTGCATTCGTTTCCTCTCTTCCGGACAGGCGGCGATGGTGACCGGTTTATTGCCTCCGGCCTCTATGTCCTGACACCAAAACCCGTCGAAGTCAAGACGATTCACAAGAGCCTATGTAAAAGTTGTGTAAAGAAATGGCCGGTTATAGGGCGCCGCGTGCATTGCACGCTCCGTCTCAAGCGGGTTCTTGACAGGGTGAGATCTTTCTTCTAAGCTTCTTAGGATTGTTTGCAGTCATTCAAGAAAGGTGAAAGGAGACAAGAACCATGGAATTTCAGGAATTGTTGATAAAAAGGCGGGCGATCAGGGATTTCCAGGACAAACCCGTGCCCCTGCCGCTCGTGAAAGAGATCATTCAGGATACGGTTTACGCCCCGACGGCAAGCAACGGGCAGCCCTGCAAATTCATCATCGTGCAGGACCGCGCCGCAATGAAGAGATATTCGGACGAAAGCAAGGCCAATTTCGTCGCCGATATCGTCAGGGATCCGTCTTCGCCCCTCAAGATGTACGAACAGACGCTCCGCAACGAAGCCTTCAACACTTTCTACAACGCTCCCTGCCTTGTGTATGTCATCGGCCCCAAGGGCGTCAGGACGCTCGATCTGGATTCGGCTTTGACGGTCGCCTATTTCATGTTTTCGGCTGCGGCGCGAGGCCTGGGCACCTGTTGGATCGCCCAAGGGGGCTATATCCGCAATCCCGAGATCATCAAGGAACTTGGGATACCCGAAGGCTTCCGGATCGTCGCCCCCATCATCCTGGGGTATCCTGCGGCCATTCCGGCCGCTTCGGAGCGCCATGCCCCGGATATCGTCAAGGTCATTCCCTGATGCCGCCGTTCCGGCAGCGACAGCCCGGAAAACGGGCGGCAGGAGCGGTGAGAAATCCCGGCAGCGTGATTGTAAATCCATCGCAGATATGACCGAGTATCCGGAGCCTTGCTTCGAATGTCGATTCGGGAGTGATGCGGGAATGCGAACTCTGGCCGTAAAGATAATGGCTATCGCAATGAATAGGGGGCGCTTCGCGAGAATTGCACAGGAGGACGTTCCGCAGCGCAATGGCCTTGACACGAGGCGGTCTGCCCCCATATAGTCGCTCTAGGAAAGATAGAAGCATGCGCCGGTCTGGTTTCGGTTTCGGAACAATTCGTTGTGAAGGCCGCAGCTTAAGTTGAACTTACATAAGACAGCCGCAAAGATGAGTGTCAAGATACGTGTAAACCATGCCTCCTCCGGGGATGGTCTGAGATTTATCGCCGTTCTCCTGTTGTTCGCCCTGATCCTTTCCCTGATGCCGATGCCCGCCGGTCCCGAGGCTCAGACGGCCGCCGACAGGAATGCAAAGGGCTCGGATCACTTTGACGGCAACCGCTATTTCAATCCGGACGTCACTCCCGATCACACAGCCGGCAGCCCCCCTCGGGGCGGATCGTATGTATGGCTTCGCAGATGGCTTATCGGTGTCGATTGGCCCGAATGGAAAACCGGCCAGGAGGTCACGCCGGGGCCGCGTCCCGCATCCCGTGTTTCGGGGGGTGACCTTGCCGTAATCCCCGTCGGACATGCAACGTTCCTTATCCAGATGGACGGGCTCAATATCCTGACCGACCCTATCTGGTCCATGCGATGCAGTCCCGTGTCCTGGGCCGGTCCTAAAAGACACCAGCCTCCCGGCCTTCGTTTTGAGGATCTGCCCCCCATCGACGCCATACTTGTTTCTCACAACCATTACGATCATCTCGACCGTCCCACCCTCAGGGATCTGGCGAGGAAAGGCGCACCGCTGGCCGTAACCCCCCTGGGCAACCGCGCACTCATCCGGGAGACGGGCATTCCGGATGTTGAAGAGCTCGACTGGTGGCAGTCGTACCGCCTTTCGCCCCAAGTCACCGTGACCCTCGTTCCGGCACGGCACTTTTCGGCCCGCACCTTCTGGGACCGCGACAAGACGCTCTGGGGCGGCTTTGTCCTCTCCGGGCCTTCCGGAAACGTTTATTTTGCCGGCGATACGGGATACGGACCCCATTTCCGCGAGATTGCCCGCCGTTTCTCCCCGATCCGCGTGGCGATCCTTCCCATTGCGCCCTTCAGGCCCCGGACGTCGGCGGAGCCGCCTGTCGTTTATCGTTCCATCGTACACATGGGACCGGCGGAAGCGGTCCAGGCCCATCTCGATCTTGGTCCCGAGGTCAGTATTGCCGCCCATTTCCGCGTATTTCAACTGGGTCCGGACGGATACGACGATGCCGTCGACGAACTGGCCGCGGCAATGAAAACACATGAGATCAAGGCAGAATCCTTTGTCGTGCCGGTATTCGGGCAGCTTGTGGCCCTGCCGGAAATGCCGGAACGGACGACCTACCAGGCTGCCCGGTGACGCATACGGGGCTGACAACGGTTTGTCCCGAACGGCCTCCGCCGGATCTTACGGTCAACATTTCGTTGACAGCAACCGTCTTCTGCCTTAACTTGAATGAAAGAGACGCCATGCGCGGGAAGGAGGCAAAATGAACGGACGATATGAAAAGAAACGGATCAGCCGCCGGGGATTTCTGAAAGGTGCCGCCGTCGGTCTCGGTGCCCTGACTTTAAGTCGGATCGGACAGAGTGATGCGGGGGCCGCAGAGCCGCCGGCGAAGTGGAAACGGGAAGCGGACATCGTCATCGTCGGACTGGGTGTGGCCGGCTTGGCTGCGGCGATAGAGGCCGCCGACCTGGGCGCGAAGGTCATGATCCTGGAAAAAGGAGCGGGGGCCTCGGGGGCTTCTCCGGTATCGAGCGGCACAGTCTGGCTTCCCCTCAATCCCCTGCAGAACCATCCGGATTCCGTGGACCAGGTGATCCGGTACCTCACCAACTGCGCCAAGGACCAGGGCGACGAAAAGCTGATCCGGGTGTTTGCGGAAAACACGAAGGACACGGCGGCCTGGCTGATGAACAGGGTGGGCCTCAAGGCCACCCAGCCGGACCGTTTCGACTACCATCCCGGCTATCCCGGGGCGGGTAAGGGCAGAAACATCAGCAGTGAAGGGAAGGGCGCCGGCCTTATCTCGCTCATGATCCGGACGGCAAAGGCCAAGAATGTCGAGATCGTAACCGGGGTCCGGGCGAGAAAACTGGCCGTCAGCCGCACGGGCCGCGTCGTTGGCGTGATCGGCGAAAAGAAGGACGACACCTATAAAGCGAAGCGCGGCGTCATCCTCTGTGCCGGCGGTTTCACTTCCAACGAAGCCCTCAAGAAATCGTTCCTCAAGGTTTATCCCATTTACGGTCAGGTGCCCGGGCTGGACGGCGACGGTATTCTCATGGGCATGGGTGCCGGCGCGGCCGTGGAGGGGATGTGCGAATCGATAGGCGTCTCCGTCTTCCGGATGCCCGGCACGAACCGGGGGGCCAGGTACGCGATCCTGACAGCCCCTTCCTGCATCATGGTGAATCGCAAGGGGCAGCGCTTCTGTAACGAATCCGCCGACTACGATACCGTTTCCACGAGCTTCTATCCGTATGATACCGTGGCGGACGCTTACGCCAATGTTCCCGCCTGGGTGATCTTCGACGAGAAAGTCCGGCTGAGTGGACCGGTGGCTATAGATCCCGGTTGGAGCAAGGACAATTCGGAAGAGATCGGCCGCGGCTGGATCAAGAAAGCCGATACCCTCGAAGCGCTTGCCGGTCAGGTTGGACTGGACGGCACGGCATTGGCGAAGACTGTCGAAACGTACAACGCCCATGCCGCAACCGGGAAGGATCCCCTCTTCCGCCGCGGCGAGATTCCGGGCACAAACGGCGCAGGCAGGATTGCCGGACCTCCTTTTTACGCAGCAGAAGTCTATCCGGGACTGTACGATACGGCGGGCGGATTGAAGATCAACGAAAAATCGCAGGTTTTAAGCACGTCCGGCGAGGTGATTGAAGGGCTCTTCGCGGCCGGCACCAACGCCCATATGGCGATAGGTTTCTACTACCCGAACGGCGGTACGGCCCTAGGGCAGCCGATCGTATTCGGCAGGCTCGCCGCCCAAAATGCCGCGGCTTTGAAGCCCTGGAAATAATCACCATCGAATCTGCAAGGAGGGGTCATGAAAGGAAAACACGAGCACGAACACGAACATTCCCATGCCCATGTCCACGATCACAAACATTCCCACTCCCATGGGGACAAGAAACACAGCCATGCCCACAAGCACCAGCATACGCACGACCATGAGCACGAACACACCCATGAGCACGAACATAAGGGCGCCGCAGGCAAGCACGACCACGAGCACCGCGGGGAACACGGCAAGCATTCCCACGATCATCCCGGCCACGATAAAGCGCCCCACCGTCATGAACACGGCGAGGGAGGGGCGTAGGAAGTATTTGGGAATAGGGCGGGAGACGCCGTCAGGTTAATCTGTTGATCATGCTGGCCATATAGCCGGCTCCGAAGCCGTTGTCGATATTGACGACTGAGACGCCGCTGGCGCAGCTGTTGAGCATGCCCAAAAGGGCGGCCAGGCCGTTGAAGCTGGCGCCGTAGCCGATGCTGGTGGGCACCGCGATCACGGGCTTGTCCACCAGACCGCCGATGATGCTGGGCAGTGCTCCTTCCATGCCCGCCGCCACGACGACGACCCGGGCCCCGGTGATGACATCCATGTTGAAGAAAAGACGATGGATGCCGGCGACGCCGACATCGAGGACACGTTCCACCCGGTTGCCGAAAAATTCGGCCGTTACGGCCGCCTCTTCCGCTACCGGGACGTCCGAGGTCCCGGCCGTGACGACGGCGATGTAGCTTGGGGGCGGATCGATTTCTTTCTGCCTTATGGTTATGATCCGGGCCTGCAGATGGTAGACGGCGCTGGAGCAGACGTTCTTAATTTGTACAAAGAGTTCTTCGCTAGCCCGTGTCGCCAGGATGTTCGATTTCCTCTCCATCATGGCCCGGACGATCGTCTTCACCTGCTCTGTCGTCTTACCCGGACAGAAGATCACCTCCGGGTAACCGACCCGTTCCTCCCGGTGGGTGTCGATTTTGGCGCACCCCACGTCCAGGTAATGGACGCCCTTGATCCGGGCGATACCCTCCTCAATGCTCAGGCGGCCGCTCTTAATGTCCTCAAGTATCTGCTTCAGTTCCATACCTTTCTCTTTTCCTTACCCGCGCTTCATGCCCGTATCGATGACCTCGTTCATGCTGCCGGTCCGGTAGCCCTTCAGATCGAGGGCGACATAGGCGAATCCCCAGGCCTTGAAGGCGGCATCGATCTTATCCATGAGGTCGGCATCGGCGAAACGGACGCGTTCCGAGGCGGCCACCTCGATCCGCGCGATGTCGCCGTGATGGCGTACCCGCACCTGTCTGAAACCCAGGTCGAGCAGGAACTGCTCCCCCTCTTCGATGGCCCTGAGCTTCTTTTTCGTGATCTCCTGCCCGTAGGGAATACGCGAGGAAAGGCACGCATAGGCCGGTTTGTCCCACGTCGGCAGGCCTAACTCCCGGGAAAACATCCGCACTTCGTCTTTTCCCCAAGAGGCTTCCTTCAGAGGACTTAGGATACCAAGCTCACGGATGGCCATGAGTCCGGGCCGGTAGTCGTTGAGGTCGTCCGCATTGGAGCCTTCGACGACGTGCCTGAGACCGTGTTCGCGGGCGACGGCGATGATTTTGGAGAACAGCTCTTTTTTGCAGAGATAGCAGCGGTTGACGGGGTTGGCGGAGAATCCGTCGATGTCCAGTTCCTCGGACTCGATGACTACGTGTTTCACGCCGATCGCTTCTGCGAAGGAAACGGCCTCCCTCAACTCTCTGCCCGGGTAGGTCGAGGATTGCGCCGTGACCGCGACCACCTTCTCTCCCAGGACATCCCGTGCTACCTTGAGCAGGAACGTGCTGTCCACGCCGCCGGAAAACGCCACGGCGACACTCTCCAACCGGCTCACGTTTTCTTTCAGTTGTTCCAATTTGCGTTCGGCATCCGCCATAATCATCTTATGTTTCTTCTCCTGGGCCAAACCTCAACTTACGTACGGGATGGCGGCGTAAATCTCCGCGAGAGATACGCCGTTCTCCTCAGCCAGCCTTTTGCAGTCTTCGTATTCGGGCTTCGACTTGATCTTCCTTCCCCGGTAACAGGCGCTTTTCATGGTGATCTCCCCGAACCTGGTCGCCACCTTCGCGAACTCCCTGCACAGCATCGTTTTTTCGATCCGGTGCGTTCTGACGCCGAAGGTCGTCGTCTGCAGGAAGAGCGTCTCTTCAATGGCCCGGCGTTTTTCGCCGGGACAGATGACGCTGATCGTCACCGCCGGCCGCGACTTCTTCATAACGATCGGCGTTAGGAAGACGTCAAGGGCTCCGCGGGAGAACAGAGCCGCCATGACACCGTCGTACAGCTCCGGGTTCATATCGTCGATATTGCACTCGACGAGCATGGCGTCGAAAATCTCCAGATCTTCCGCAATCTCCGCCTCCATCTCTCCCAGGTAGACCCGGAGAACATTCGGGACCTCCGTGTCCCGACGGCCGATTCCGTAACCTATCTTCTCCGGCGTGAAGCCGATCCGGTCCGTGAATGACTCCACGCAGGCGGCCAATATCGCCGCCCCGGTTGGCGTTGTCGTCTCGAAGGGCACCAGGCCCATCCGGACGGGGATGCCGCGTAGTATCTCCGCTGTTGCCGGGGCGGGTACGGGGAAGGTCCCGTGCTCGCACTTCACGATCCCGCCCCCTATCTGGACGGGTGAGCAGAGGATACGGTCCGGTTTCAGGTGGGCGAGGCAAAGGGCGGCCCCGACGATGTCCACGATGGAATCGACGGCCCCTACTTCATGGAAATGGACATCGTCTATGGCATGACTGTGGACTTTCGCCTCCGCCTCCGCCAGCTTCGCAAAAATGGCGAGCGCGACCTTCTTCGCCCCTTCCGGCAAGCCGCTTTTTTCGAGCATCGCCACGATGTCCCGGTAGGACCGGCCGTGAACGCCGCCTCCTGCCTGGCGTATCTCATGGGAATGGAGCACCACGTCCGCCCTCGTCCCGGTGATTCCCCGGCGCATATCCCGGTTAATCGCGATCTCGTAGCCGTCCATGTCCAGTTTCTTAAGGCCCGAAAGCAGGTATTCGGGTTCGACGCCAAGATCGAGCATGGCCCCCAGGTGCATGTCCCCGCTTATCCCTGAAAAACAGTCGTAATAGAGAATCTTCATTGTTGACAATCCTTTGTTCCATGGCTTTTAGCATGAACGGCGGGCAGGATACAACCGGGAAAATGGAAACGGCCTATTGTATCGTTGCGAGCGAGATAAAAGTGCCGGTTGGCAAGGGATGGATACAACAGTTGCCTGGCCGTATTCTTCGCACGATATTGTTATGCGAAGGATGTTCCCGCATGTTATAGTTGTAAAAGAAACGAGGAAGGCCTTGTATGGACACAACGATTCCGGTGTGTGACAGAGGCGACATGCCCAGAGGGAAAGACAGCGGTTTCATGATTGCTGTGGACGGCCTGACCAAGAACTACGGGTCGATCCGGGCGGTGGAAGGCATCACGCTTGCCGTCGATCCGGGGGAGGTCTTCGGTTTGCTGGGGCCCAACGGGGCGGGGAAGACAACGACCATCAAGATGCTGACGACATTGAGCCGGCCCGATGCCGGCACGTGCATCATCGACGGCATCGACGTTGTCCGCGACCCGCTGTCCGTCAAGAAGCGGATCGGCGTTGTCCCCCAGGAGAACAATCTGGACCGGGAACTGACCGCTGCGGAAAACCTGGTCATCTACGCGATGCTCCACCGCGTGGCGGACCGTGCCGCAAAGATCGAACGCAATCTCCGCATGGTCGATCTCTGGGACAGGAGGGATACCCTTGTCGCGGGCTTTTCCGGAGGGATGCAGCGACGGCTGCTCCTGGCCCGGGCGCTTCTGCCCGAGCCCAAGGTCCTATTCCTCGACGAGCCGTCCATCGGCCTCGATCCCCAGATCAGGCGGCAAATGTGGGACATTATCAGGAAGACCAGGATTGAAGGAAGAACGGTCGTCATCACCACCCATTACATCGAAGAGGCGGAGGCCCTTTGCGACCGGGTGGGGATACTCAGGAAGGGAAGGCTGATCGCCGTCGATACGCCCGGCAACCTGAAGAGCTGTGTCGGCGAGTATGTCGTGGAGCATATCGATCCGGAGGGCAGGCTCATCCAGAAGACCGTCCACAGCAAGCATGAAGCCCATGATGTGGCGGGGACGATAAATGGAAGCGTGACTGTGAGGAAGACCAATCTGGAAGATGTCTTCATCAAACTGACGGGAGAACGCATCCAATGATCGACTCCGGATGGTATCCCGTTTTTCTCAAAGAGATGCTCCGCTTCCGAAGGAAATTCTTCCGTCTCGGGTACCTTTTCTCCGCTATGGCGGTGCCGATCCTCTATTTGATCGCTTTCGGCTTCGGTTTGGGCAAGAGCGTCCGCATCGCGGGAACCGACTATCTCAGTTTCCTCATCCCGGGATTGGTGGCAATGAGTTCCATGAACAACTCCTATACGTGGGTTTCCAGTACCCTCAATCTCAACAGGCTCTATTTCAAAACCTTCCAGATTTTCATCCAGGCCCCCATACGCCCTTCCGCCATCATGATGGGCGAGGTCCTGGCCGGCATGGCCAAAGGGCTCTTTGCTTCATTCTTAATCGTCGTAGTCGGTTACATATCCTCTGCCCAATTCCAGATCACCTGGTTATTCATTCTGGCGCTGGTCCTGAATTGTTTTCTCTTCGCCAACCTGGGCGTGGTCGTCGGAATGCGGACCAAGTCCCATGAAGACACGGCAACTTATTCCAATTTTCTGATCATGCCCATGGCCTTCTTCAGCGGGACGTTCTTTCCGATCGACGGGATGCCGCGGCTGATCAAGGCGGTCATTTATATCCTGCCCCTGACGCACACCAACCTTCTCATCAGAAAAGCCTCCCTCGATACGGAAGGCGTCGTAGCCCTCGTCCTGCTGGTCGTCTATGCAGCAGTTTTCTTCATTTACGGTTCGAAACTGATCCGAGACTATTCCGAATAATCATCCAGAATCCTCACAAAATGATTTGACATCCTCGAAAAAGTGGTTATATATACCCCCAGGGGGTATTTATACCCAGGGGGTATGCATGAAAGAACATCGGAAGAAGATCTATAACCGCCTGCGGCGCATCGAAGGGCAAATCCAGGGCCTCCAGCGCATGGTCGAACGGGAGGAGCCCTGTGTCGACATCCTCATCCAACTGGCTGCGGCGACCTCGGCCCTCAAAAACACGGGAAACGCCATCATCCAGAACTATCTTATGCAGTGTATCGATGAGACATCGGAGGAACCAGGCAACACCCTCGAAGATTTCCAGAGGGCCCTTACGCGGTATATCGGGATGAGCTAGCAAGGTACGGACAGCCGGCTTGTCTTGAGATGACAAAATGGTCTGTCGTTTCGTTTGGTTATAAAAGGAGGCCGTTTCGAGATGGAGATATTCAAAGGCGATCCGGGGCGCCGATTGTTCATCGCCTGTCAGCGACCGGACATTGCCGCCGATTCGACGGGGGAAAAGTTGCCAGGCAATCCGGGAAGCCGGTCACATAGACGGCGCGGCCGCTCATCGTTATATTGAACATACGAAGACAGTGATGAAAGATTGAAAGCGGGCAAAAAGAAAGGTGAGGTCGTCTGCTGAACAGCGTTCATGGAAGGAGGACAGAAGACTATGCGATGCAACGTCGGCGGAGCGGACAGAATGATGCGGTTCATTGTCGGAATTGGCATCGTTGTTTTAGGCGTCATCTATCAAAGCTGGTGGGGGGCATTGGGACTTGTCCCGATCGTAACCGGCATCATCCGCTGGTGCCCGGCGTACCTGCCTTTTGGCTTTTCGACATGCCGGGATAAGGCGGAATAAGAAAAGATTTAGAAACAACAGATAATGTCAGACCTTACGGATAGGGTATCAAATAAATATCGACAGACAATAATGAAAATTTGGAGGTGTAGAATGAGAAAAACAAGATGGTTGATGGTGTTCATCGCGCTTTTCCTGATGGGTCTTCCTATGACGGCGCTCGCCAGGGAAACCGACGCCGTCGTATCTACCGACTGGCTTCAGAAAAACTTGACGAATCCGAAGGTTATCGTCGTGGATATCAGAAAAGTGGAGGACTATAAGGCTGGCCATATCCCGGGGGCGGTGAACGTCTTCTACGGGGCATGGGCCGTGAAGCGGGGCGATTTGCTGAACGAACTGCCGCCGTGGGACGATCTCATGGACCTGATCGGTAACGCCGGAATCGAGAAATCATCCTGGGTTGTCGTTGTCGGGAAGATGGAGAAAGTTGTCGATCAGTTCGATATGACCCGGGTTGCCTGGACGTTGAAGTCGGCCGGAGTGGAGAATGTGTCCATACTGAACGGCGGTGAAGACAAGTGGCAGAAGGAAGGCAAAACCATTTCACAGGACGCGGTGAAGCCAAAAGCAAAGTCTTACAGTTCATCTATGTCGAGGAATCTCTTCGTGGATAAAGCCTACGTTGCAAACAGCGTGGGCAAGTTGACGCTGATCGATGCCCGTGCCCCGGCTTTCTATTCCGGCAAGGAGAAGCTTCCTTTCGTTGCCAAGGCGGGCAGAATCAAAGGTTCACTCAATCTCCCGGCGAGCATGATCTTTACGCCGGAGGGTCTCTTCAGAGGTAAATCCGAACTTGCACCTGTAGCGGAAAAGGTGACGGGCTCCGATCTCAACAAGGAAATTATCGTCATCTGCGATTCAGGCCGCGTGGCGACGTCTTGGGCCTTCGTCATGGCGGACGTCCTGGGTTATAAGAACGTCAAAGTCTACGACGGCTCCATGCAGGAATGGTCATTGGATTCCCTGATGCCCATCGAAACGTCCACTCAACCGTAGCGTCCGACAAGACAGAAACTCATCCTAACGATCAAAGACCGCCGGGAACGGTCCCGGCGGTCTTTTTTTTGCTTTTGAGAGAAATTTCTTGACACGCGATGTCGGATACAATTATCTAGTATACTAACAATTTTGGAGGTCCATCTTGATCCATTACGAGCACGTCATCCTCTTCATCCTGGCCAAGGCCAATCAGCGCGTGCACGGGATTTTCAAGGGCCATCTCCAGCCGTTCGGCTTGACGCCCTTGCAGGGCCTGATCCTTCATGCCCTCTATGAGGAAGACGGGCTCATTGCCGGGGAAATAGGACGGCGGCTGCAACTGGACAGCGCCACGCTCTCCGGCGTGCTGGAGCGCATGACGGAAGCGGGGTGGATTGCAAAGCAAGCGGACAGCGACGACCGCCGGCTGGTTCATATCAATCTCACGGTCAAGGCCTTGTCCTTGAGGGACGAATTCCTTAAAAAAATCGAAGCTGTCAACAATGCAGTCATGGCATCGTTCCGAATAGAGGAACGTTTGCTCCTGGAGCGCATGCTGAAGGATCTGAAATGATAGTATACAAGATAATATCGCCCGAAGGAGATCGATCATGGCGCCTGAATTTTCGGAAGCGGTTGGTGCGACGGAATGCGGAGCGGCGGCGAGGATAACCGACTATGAACGTATTTTCCATCCCCGGCGCATCGCCGTGGTGGGCGTGTCGTCCGACGGCGGGACCGTCGGTTTCGGCAACGGCGTCTTCATGGCGATGAAGTCCATGGGCTTCGAAGGCGAGCTCATTCCGGTCAATCCGAAAGGGGGGCAATTCGCCGGGTGTCCTATTCAAAGGAGCATAGAGGACATTCCCGGGGAGATAGATTTTGCCGTGATCGCCGTAGCCGCTCGTCTGGTGCCGGCGGCCTTGGAGGCCTGCCGTCTGAAAGGGGCGGCCGGCGCCGAGGTCATTTCTTCGGGTTTCAGCGAGTTGGGAACCGCCGAAGGCGAGACTCTGGAGAACGACATCCGGGTGGCTGCCGTCCGCGGCATCCGGGTCATCGGGCCTAATTGTTTCGGCATCTACTGTCCAAAAAGCGGCCTCACGTTCATGCCCGGTCCCGACCTGTCGAGAGAAAGCGGATCTGTCGCCTTTCTGTCTCAAAGCGGCGGCATGGCCATCGATTTTGCCAATACGGGGAAATGGATGGGAGTCCGGTTCAGCAAGGTGGTCAGCTTCGGCAACGGCGCGGACCTCAGGGAGGCGGAACTCCTCACGTACCTGGGCGAAGATGCCGAAACGCGGGTCATTGCCATGTACGTGGAAGGGATTGCCGACGGAGACGGTTTTTTCCGGGCGCTGAAATCCGTAGCCGCGCGGAAGCCCATCATTGTGCTGAAAGGCGGTCTGTCCAAGGCGGGGCAACGGGCTGTCGTGAGTCATACGGCGTCGATGGGCGGAAGCCGGATCATCTGGCCGGCCGTTCTCAGGCAAGCCGGGGCGATACAGGTGGGGAATATGCGGGAGATGGCCCAGGCGAGTCTTGCCTTTGCGCTCCTGCCGCCCAGGGTATTCCCGTCCATTTCCGTTATCGGCGGAGGCGGAGCACTCGGGGTCGCCGCCTGCGACGAGGCTGAATCCACCGGTATCGACATACCGCCGCTGCCGGCCGACCTCAGGGGACGTATCGAGGCCTTGTTGCCCCGGCCTGGATCGAGTGCCGGAAATCCCATCGACGTGGCGAATCCCTACGTTCCTCCCCGGACACTGAAAGAAATCCTCCTGCTGGCTGCCGAAGACGAAAGAGTCCATCTCCAGGTCATGATAAGCCTTCTTTATCATTACAAGGCCATTGCCGTCGCCGGAGGGAAAACCGTCGCCTCCGTAACGCCCTACCTGGAATTGGCGGATGTCGTCGGAGATGTCGTTTCGGAAACGGATAAACCCGTCGTAATGGTACTTCCCAATCCGAAGAGGGGGCTTGCCGATATGGACATCGTCGAAATGCTGGGAAAGGCCAGGGAGGCATTCCTTGCCAGGGGCATACCGGTTTTCGATGAGATCGGAGACGCCCTCCGGGCGATCGGCCTGGTTAACGCCTATTACAAGGGAAGGGAGATATCCGCATGAGTGAAGAGACCGCTGTCCGGATCATCGCAGACGCACTTGGCGCGGGGCGGAAAACGCTTTCTGAATATGATGCCAAACAGGTTCTCGCCTCTTACGGGATTCCCGTAACGCGGGAATTCCTCGTTGAAAACCGAAACGATATGGTCAAAGCCGCCGACCGGATGGGGTATCCCCTGGTCGTAAAAGGCTGTTCCCCTGATATCGCCCATAAAACAGAAAAGGGAATGGTCCGGGTGGATGTGCGGAGCAGGGAGGAAGCCCTGGAGGCCTTCGATGCGATCATGGCACGAATGAACGGGGCAAGCGGCCGTGTCCTTGTCCAGGAGATGATTCAGGGCCGCCGTGAGCTTGTCATGGGATTGACCAGGGACGACCAGTTCGGACCCTGTGTGATGTTCGGACTGGGCGGGATATTTACCGAAATCCTCAAGGACGTCTCTTTCCGCCGGGTGCCTCTCGAAAGGCAGGATGCGCTGGGCATGATGGAGGAGATCAAAGGCCACGGGATTTTAGGGCCTGTAAGAGGCATGGAGCCGGCCGACAAGGATAAACTGGCGGATATGCTCATCCGGGTAGGGCGTCTCGGCTTGGAGAACCGTGTGATCAGGGAAGTCGACATCAACCCGATCATTCTGTCGCGGGGAGCCCCCGTTGCCGTGGATGCCCTCATCGTTCTGAAATGAGCGAATATCGCCTGGCGACTGCGCCATCATCATACGCGGTCCCCATGTTGATGGGCAGCCTCTTAAACGATTCACCCGGCAATTCCATCCTCTTTGTATGACAGATAATCTCCTTGCCATCGCCCCCGATATCATTTATACAACTCCCAGAAAATTGTCGGATTGCCATCGATAATGTTACGAAAATGTCATACAATCCGTCTCGATCGCTTTGAAGCGGTTGTGCCGCGTCGGTATGGAGTCTTTTCCGTGTCGGCTTGTATGAGGCGAGGGAACTGATCACATTAAAGGCACTCTGGGGGGGAACGAAGCAATGGCAGAATTTTGCCGGGATGCCGATTCCAGCCGTTTAAAAGATCCATTAGCGATAACGGAAGAAGGCTTCCGCTCCTTGGTTGAAATCTTAAACGAAATCATCTTTTATCTCGATCCGGAAGGTCGTCTGATCTATATCAGTCCGGCCATTGAGCGGTTGGGGCTTTACGACGTAAAGGAAGTTGTTGGCCGTCCCCTGGCCGATTTTACCGAGCCCGATGATCTTCCGGGTCTGCGGGCCAGCCTTGAAAGAATATCGGCCGGCGATCCAGCCCCTTTCGAATTCCGGTTTGTCGTCAAAAACGGCACGTCTTTGCCCATGCGTACATCCGCCCGCCCGCTGACGGACAATGGTTGTTTTATAGGCTGGATCGGGGTGATGATCGATATGACCACCGATAAAGAGATGGAGCGGACGTTGAATGAGAATGTTGAAAGTTACATCAATTTTATCGAAGACGCGCCGATGGGCTTCTGCGTTACGGATCTATCCGGCAATATCCGGTTCGTCAATCGGCATATTGAAGAAAAGACCGGATGGACAAGGGAGGAATTGGTAGGGAAAAACGGCCTGGTTATCGGTTTTTTTGCTGAAGAAACGAGGCAAAAGCTGCTGGAACGGCTTGCCGCCCGTCTGGCGGGAGATCGACACCGGACTTCGGAAATCCAAGTTGCCTGCAAGGATGGAACGCTGTTGTGGGTTGATCTGAAGACAACGATCCTGAAAAAAGACGGCGTGCCGTTTCAGCTTCAACTGACTTTCACCGATATCAGCGAGCGCATGCGGGCAGAAGAGATGCTCCGCGAATCGGAAGCCTATTACAAAACCATCTTCGAGAATTCCGCTACGGCCATTGGGATTGCCGATGAGGATGCGACGATTGTCATGGGAAATTCGGCTTGTGAGAGATTCACCGGCTACACCAAGACGGAGATCATCGGCAACAAGAAGTGGACCGATCTGATAGCGAAAGAGGACGTGGAGAAACTGATTGCGAGCAACCGGAAACGTTTCGCCGGAGAAAAGGATGTCCCTGTCAGTCACGAGATCAAATTCATCACCAAATGCGGCGATGTCAAGGATACGATTATCAATGTGGCTGCCATTCCAGGGATGAAGAAAGTGGCTGTTTCCTTCCTGGACGTGACCGAACGCAGGAAGGCTGAAGAAGCCTTGCGTCAAAGTGAGAGCAGATACCGCCAGCTTGTAGAAGATGCCAACGATATCATTTACAGAACCGATATCAACGGCAGGTTCAGTTATATCAATCCCTTCGCCTTAAGGATAACGGGCTATGCGGAAAAGGAGTTCATCGGGAAACATTTCCTGGAATTCATCAAGGAAGATCAAAAGGAAGAGGTGGAGGCCTTTTATCTGCGGCAGTTTCAGGAGGGCATTCCGAATACGTATTATGAAGTCGCCATTACGGCCAAAGACGGACGGGAAATGTGGTTCGGCCAGAGCGTCCAGTTGCTCCGAAGCGGTGGACAGATCGGAGGTATGCAGGCTGTGGCCCGCGACATTACGGACCGACGCCGCGCCGAGAACCAGGTCACCGAAACCTTGGAAACGCTGCGGAATACGCTTCGCGGAACCATCCAGGCCATGTCCGTGGCCGTGAGCACGAGAGATCCCTATACGGCGGACCACCAGAAGCGGGTGGCCGATCTGGCAAGGGCGATTGCCAAGGAGATGAACCTGGACAGCCATCGGATCGACGGCATCCGCCTGGCGAGCATGATTCACGACATCGGCAAGATCTCCGTTCCCGCGGAGATTCTCAGCAGGCCGACAAAATTGACGGAGATCGAATTCCGGATGGTTGAAGAACATCCGCGGGCCGGGTACGATATACTGAAAAGCATCGAATTCCCCTGGCCCATCGCCAGGATGGTGCTGGAACATCACGAAAGATTGGACGGTTCCGGCTACCCCAGCGGGCTGACCGGCGATGACATCCTGCTGGATGCCCGTATCCTGGCCCTGGCCGATGTGGTGGAAGCCATCTGCTCCCATCGTCCCTACCGGCCCGCGCTGGGGATCGAGACCGCCCTCCAGGAAATCGAATTGAACAGGGGGACCTTGTACGACCGGGACGTCGTCGATGCCTGTCTTAGATTGTTCAGGGAGAGAGGCTTTAAACTGGCGAACAATTAGAACCCTATGTCACCTTCCTTATCGCCGTATCCGAAAGTCACTTTCCGTATTCCGGGGACAAAACATCCGATGTAACGCTGCTGCCGGGTCGTTTGCTTCTTTCAACCTGCGCTTCAGTTACGATACTTTGCCGGGGAACGATTCACCGTATCCGTGCCTTGCCGCGAGGCCGGCGTTCTAAGGTCGGACTCCGCAGTTGCCGGCTTTGATGAGTCGGCACGATGCGGGAAACTTTCGAAAAAATGAATTGTATTATGAACTTGGTGGCTTAGATCCAACATCACCAAAGATGTCGGCGATCATCGATCCCTCTTATCTTATCCCAACGATTCACCATCTCCATATAAGATATTGAAAACAGGCTATTGACTATAATATAAAATTATGTAATACATTGCTTTGCAGAGAGCAGGGGCAAACTATCTAGGCAGACGGCAAGTGACAGGATCTTTTTTGGCTGTTTTGTACATGTTCCAATCTTGCATGGTATCAAAGCAACAACGAGTGACTTCCAACCGTCCATCCGGGGTGTCCGTCACGATTCCGCAGACAATGCTTAGAATAAATCTTTTTCAAACAGCACGGTGAAATTCAATGTCAACGCAAAAAGAACGAGGTTTCATCCTACTTTTCCATTAAACCGGCAGTTAACTTGTAAAAGAGGCTCATAGAATCAGTTTCGTAGGTTGTTTATATTATTATTGGTGTAAAGGAGACAGATATGAATATCAAGAAGTTGAATAACTGTTTGGCGATTTTGAAAGAGGATTTGGGAGACGGGTTGATTGCATCGACTATTCTGTCGCTGAAGGACGCCCAGCCCTTGGTTTCAGTGGGATCGACCAAAGCAGGGGCGGCCTCGCTGACGACCGAAATTACCAACTCTATTAAAAAAGCCTTGGCCCAAGGGTATGCCCCTCTCCGGCGTTTCTATTACCTGGATCTCGAAGGCGATGTCGGCGTCTTAATCATGCCGTGCGGCGAGTACCAGTGGGCGGTTGCCGTCAATACCGAGAAGGCAAAGTTGGGGCTTGTGCTGAATGTCGTGCTTCCCAAGATCCTGGCTGCTTTTGAAGACGCGATTGCATCGGAGTAGTGAAGTTTTAAAATCTCTGGATAAAAAAGGATACTTAGTCGAAGAAGGTTCAGAACTGGAAAAGAACTGCACCCCAGGCAGCATCTGGGGTGCAGACCAAAATATCGGATAAGGATTAATACAACCGCCGGTAGTTCTTTCCCCCGCATCGGTCAAGCCAGGAACCCGCCATCGCAAGTCAGGCACGCACCCGTTGTATAGGATGAAGCATCCGAAACCAGGTAGAGGACGGCTCCGGCCATATCCATCGGTTTCGCCACCCGTCCCAGAGGGATCATTTTCACGATCTCCTTGTGGATGAATTCGTTGTCGATCAGCGCTTTGGAGAACTTCGTGTCCGTGAGGCCTGGAAGAAGGGCATTGACGCGGATGTTCTTTCCGGCCAGTTCCTTGGCGTAGGCCTGTGTCATGGAGATCAGCGCCGCCTTGGTGATGGAATAGATTCCCTGGAATATGCCGGACCGTATTCCGTTCACCGACGATACGTTGACGACGGCTCCTCCTCCCGCGGCGGTCATGAGGGGGACAACCTTCTGAATCATGAAGAACGGTCCTTTAATGTTGACGTCGTTGATCTTGTCCCAAACCCCTTCGTCCGCGTTCACCATCTCTCCGAAAAAAGGATTGGTCGCTGCGTTGTTGACGAGTATGTCAAGCTTACCGAATTTCTCCTTCATTTCGCCGATGAGGTTGTCGATCTGTTTCATGTCGCCCATGTTGCAGGCCATGGGGTGGGCCTTGCCTCCCTTCCGGACGATGCCGTCGGCAACGGTTTGCAGGGCATCGATCTTTCTGCCGACGAGAACGCATTCAGCACCATATTCCGCCAGGGTCAGGGCTATTGCCTCGCCGATACCCCGGCTGGCCCCGGTAATCAGAGCCACTTTGTCCTTCAAAGAAAATTGAATCATATTGTTCCCCTTTCACTGGTTTGTTCTGTCATGCGGAAGACGGTGACGATGCGGGCTCCTTCGGAATTGGCTGAGCAACCGAATCGTATGGTCCGGTATCACCAGCTTCCCGGCCTGTCGATCACTTTCAGCGCCAGCTTCTCCAGGATTTTCACGGCGACGACAAGCATGCCGAAGCGATCATCTTTGGTCTGGCCGTGGTAAAAACGGTAGTATATCTGTTGTGCGATTACGGCCAGACGGAAGAGACCGAAGCAATAATAAAAATCGAAACGGTCGACGTTGAGGCCGGACTGTTCGACATAGCGCGCGACGAGCTCTTTTCTCGTCGGGGCGCCGTCGATATTGGACGGCAGAGTGCGTATCATCTCCATCGTTTCGGGGTCCCCTTTCTCGACCCAGTAGGCCAGGGAGCTTCCCAGATCCATCAGGGGATCGCCGATGGTCGCCATTTCCCAGTCAAGCACGCCGATGATTTTGAGGGGATTGTCCGGATCGAGGACCACGTTGTCGAATTTATAATCGTTGTGAATGAGGGAAGGCGGGGCCGATACCGGCGGGATACTCTCTTTCAGCCAGGACATGACGGTTTCAAAGTCGGGCGCATCGGGCGTCCTTGCCTCGCGAAAGCGGCTGCTCCAGCCCGCAACCTGTCTCTCCGCGTATCCGTCCGGCCTGCCGAAATCTTCAAGGCCGATCTTGCGGTAATCCACAGCGTGGAGTTCGGCATGGATGCGGAGCAGTTCGTCGCACAGGGCCGCCATATCGGAAGGGGAAATCGTCATGCCTTTAGGCAGTTCCTTCCGAAGGATAATGCCCCGGATTCTCTCCATGACATAGAATGGGGAGCCGATGACGGATTCGTCCTCCGTATAGGCCAGGGGTGTCGGGCAGTAGGGAAAAACGGGCTTCAGGGCTGTGAGCATCCGGTATTCCCGTCCCATGTCATGGGCTGTTTTTGCCTTTTTGCCGAAGGGCGGTCTTCTCAGGACCAGCTCCCACCCCTGCCCCGTGATGAGGTACGTCAGGTTCGAATAACCGCTGGGAAACTGCCGGATGACCATATCGCCGTCCAGGCCGGGGATCGTGTCCTTCAGGAAAGCCCCGATCTTTTTCGCATCGAGGCCTTCATCGGTCCTGACGGATGCAGCCTCGTCGGTCCATTGCTTTTTCATGGTTCAACCGTCTCCTGGTTGTTTCTTTTTAAAACCGTGATGGAAAAGTCTTTTTCGCCTCTATACGCGCTTATTCTCTTTCGCCTATCATTATACGATGCACTCTCTGTACAAAGATGCCGTTCACCCTTGAATCCGTCATTTTTTCAGGTAGGTCTCGAGAAAGTCGATGACGAAGTCCGCATACGTATCGATGGATATCGCCCTCTGTTTGTACTTCCATCGTTTCACGTACCAGTCCTGCAGCATCGCCTTCAGAACCGATGCTGGAAGTGAGGTGTCCTTTTCAGCGTAAACCCCCTGACGGATGCCCTCTGTCATAATGTCCCGAAAAACGGCCTCTGCTTCCAATTCGCTGGCGATGGCCCGTTTTTGCTCCGGTTTACTCAAATTCCTGGCCTCGATATAGGAGAAATAAAACCAGGGCTGCATGACCTCGCTGAGATAAAGGTGGCACTGGATGGCCCGGTGCAGCTTCCTCCTGGGGCCGTCGATCGGGGCGACCTGGGATTCGAGGACCCGCCGGCTCGTTTCCCGCCCCTGGGTCTGGATCATCGTAAGCAATTCATCCTTATTGGAGAAATACGAATAGAGAGCACCCATACTGAGGCCGGACTTTCTGCTTAAGTTCCTGACCGTCATGTTGCTGAACCCTTCACGGTTGCTGATATCCAGTGTGGCATCGAAAATCTTCACCAGGTTCTCCACGACTTTCTTTTCTTTCTTCACCTTGATCTTGTCGCGGTTCGCCTCCAGGATCTCACGGCAGATCTCCTCCTTGGAGACGGAAACCATCTTTTTGAAATCTTCGAAGGTCATGTCAGCGAACGTTCCTTCCCTCGTATCCCTTCAGGATTTGCCGGGCGGCATTGACTTTGTGGACCTCGTCGGCGCCGTCATAGATGCGTGCCGCCCGTTCGTGCCGGTAAAAGAAGGCGACGATCGTATCGTCGGTCATGCCCAGGCCGCCGTGCACCTGGAGAGCGCGGTCCAGGACTTTCATCATCACGGAAGCGACGAAGAATTTGATGAGGGAGATATCCACGCGGGCCGCCTTGGCGCCCTGCTTTTCGATTGTCCAGGCGGCGTTGAGGGTCATGAGGCGGGCGGCGCGGATTTCCGCCGCCGACTCGGCGATCCATGACTGGATGATCTGCCTGGTTGCCAGGGTCTTGCCGTCCGGGGTGATGGCCCTGCTTCGCGCCCGTTGGCACATGAGATCGAAAGCCCGCTGGCAGACTCCGATCCAGCGCATGCAATGATGGATTCTCCCTGGTCCGAGCCGTTCCTGGGCGATTACAAAACCGTGTCCCTCAGGTCCCAGGAGGTTGGCCGCCGGTACGCGGCAGGACTGGAAAAGGATCTCCGCGTGGCTGAAATAGTCGCTGCCGGAATGGCCCATGACGGAGATGTTCCTGACGAGGTTGAAGCCGGGGGTGCCCGTGGGGACGATGATCATGCTCGCCCTGAGATGCGGCGGGGCTTCCGGATTGGTAATCGCCATGACGATGGAGAAGGCTGCGCCGTCGGCGGCGGTGGAGTACCATTTCTGTCCGTCAATGACATAGTCGGAACCGTCGCGGACGGCCGTCGCATCCATCATGACGGGGTTGGAGCCCGGAAGCTCCACCTCCGTCATGGAAAAGCAGCTCCGGATGCGACCCTCGACCAGGGGACGCAGATAGGCCTCCTTCTGCTCCGGGGTTCCGTATTTGTGGAGGATTTCGATATTGCCCGCATCGGGCGCCTGGCAGTTGAAGGCATAATGGCCCAGCGGGGTTCGGCCGAGGCATGCCGAGACAAGCCCGTGCTCGACGAGATCGAGCCCCATTCCTCCGTATTCCCGCGGATGATTGGGAGCCCATAACTCCATCCGGCGCACGATCCGGCGTTTTTCGGCCAGGACGGGGACGAGGTCCCAGAAGTCCTTGACAAGGAATTCCGGCTCCAGAGGTATCAGCTCCCGATCCACAAACTCGTCGATCATGGAAATGATGGCCTTCATCTTGTCGGTAATCTCGAAATCCATATCGGTCTCCTTGTCTACTTATAAGTGATGAATTCCCGGTTTCCTCTGCATTCCAGGTGGGCGGACGAGTTGAAGGAAACGAGCCCGATGCTCCCGCCGCTGAATTTGTATCTCGTCACGGAGGTGTTGACGATTTCCCATCCCAGTCGCATGGCCTGTTCGTCGCCGATATCCAAGACAACCTTCATGGAGGCGGCGATGACGCCGCCCGAGGTGAAGACGACGATCCTCCTGCCGCTTCCGTTTTCGGTCAAGATGTATTTCAGGGAGGTTTCGATGCGTGCACAGAAGTCCCGCCAGCTCTCTATGCCCTTGCAGTCGGGGTCGTTTACCCAGGCGATGACGGATCTTTCAAATATCTTCCGGAAGGAGGCATAGTCGGCGAACATTTCTTTCTGATCGCGGGCCAGGGAAGGGTCGTTTTTGATGATTCCGGGCAGATAGCGGGTGATGACCGTTCTTGTGTCGTATTCGGTAAGGCCTTCGATAATCGACGCGTCGGGGACAGGTATAGCCTGTTTCCGGTATTCGGCCGCAAAATGCCCCGCCGTGTCTTTCTGACGTTCGAGGGGGCCTGAATAGAGGGTGTCGAAGCGCATATCCATGGTCAGGAAATGCGCAGCCAGGTGCTTCGCTTGTGCAATGCCGACCGGGGAGAGGACATCGTAGTTCTCCTGCCTGAATGATGCCTGTCCGTGTCGGACGAGAAACATCTCGCTCATGCTTTAATCCTCGATGTTATGACGTTACGCGACATATCACGGGAAGTCAAGAAAAAGAACGAGCGCTCGTTTTATTTATTGTATCTCTTTCTAGTCTGGGTTATATTGCATGACGAAAGGCGGGAGAGTATTTATGAAGATACTGGTTTGCGTCAAGCAGGTGGCCGACCCCCAGGGACTTGTTACTACTGACGGCAACCGCATCGATTACGGCCATCATCCGTCCTGGCGGATGAATCGTTTCGATGCTTTCGCCCTGGAGGAGGCCCTCGTCATCGGGGAAGAACACCCCGGCGCTTTCGTCGATGCCGTATCCGTGGGACCGCCCCGGGTGCAAACGACGATCCGTCGTTCCCTGGAAATGGGTGCCGGCCGGGGCATCCATTTTCTGACGGAGGACGAAGACATGGGCCGTCCCTGCCGCGTTGCCGGCCTCATCGCCTCGCATGCCGAAAAGGAACGTTACGACCTTGTCTTGTGCGGCGCGATGTCCGAAGACGATATGAACGGTGCCACAGGACCCATGATCGCCGCACGGCTCGGCTATTCATGTGCAACTGCCGCCGTTTCCCTGACGATCGATCTTCAATCCGGGACCATCCGGGCGGAGCGGCAGATCGATGCCGCAACGAGGGAGGTCGCGGTCCTGACTTTGCCCGCCGTTGTCAGCGTTCAGGCCGGAATCAATAAACCGCGTTATCCGTCGCTTTCCCATGTCCTGCGGGCCCGGACCCAGGACCTGATCCTGCTGATTCGGGATACCGCGATTCGGGAGACAGATACAGTCATTCTCGGCTTCGGCGTGCCGTCCTCTTCCCGGGCTGGCCACTTGATGACAGGAACCGAAGCGGAAAAGGCCGAGAAACTTGCAGGATACATCCGAACTCTGGGGGTTGTTTAACTGTCGGCATCATTGTGCCGGATGTGTCCGCTGTCGGAGGGCTATTCCCGGAGGAGAGAAAATAAGGCCGGATTGTGAATCGATAAGGCATACTCATGAAAACGAACATCCGCGTCATTGCCGAATATGACGAAAACGGCATGGCCGACGTCACCTATGAAGCGGTTTGCTCCGCCCGCATACTCGCCGGTAACGATGCGTCGGCAATCGAAATGGTCGTTCTGGGCAGGGAGGTTTCCGGATTGGCGGATCGTTTAGCCGGAGAGACGGGACTCCATGTCGTGACCCTGGAGGCGGATGCTCTCGACCCTTATACGGCGGAAGGCTACCGGAAGGCCTTGGGCAGATATCTTATGGACATCGGGCCCGGATGGGTCGTGATCCCCCATACGGCCCGGGGGTGCGATTTTGCTCCGGGATTGGCCGTCGGCCTTCGTGTCTCTTGTATCACCGCTGTTCACGGCATCGACCGAACCGGCGACAGGCCCGTCTTTAGGCGTCTTTGCGCATGGGGGAAGATGGAAGAGCGTATAGTCTCAAACACACAATCGGGCGTCATTACCATCGTGCCCGGCGCCTTCGCTGGAGAAAGGCGGCCTAAAGCTTTCCCGGGTGAGGTTTCTCACCATGAAGTGGAAATAACGCTTTCGGAAACGAAGTCCTGTTTTATCGTAAAATCGCCCGCCGGAAACCGTGAACTAGACGATGCAGAGGTCGTCGTCGGTGCAGGCCTGGGAGTGGGAAGTCAGGAGAATATGACCCTCATCAGGGATTTGGCAGGATTGTTCCGCCGCGGGGCCGTGGGCGGGTCCCGGGCGGTCTGTGACCGAGGATGGCTTGAATACCGGTCGCAAATCGGCCTGACGGGAAAGTCCGTTAGCCCTCAGCTTTATATAGCCTGTGGGATCTCCGGATCGATCCAGCACCTGGCTGGTATCACCGGAGCGAAAACCGTTGTGGCCGTTAACAAAGATGAACAGGCGTCCATATTCCGTCACGCCGACATCGGGGTGGTTGCGGATTTGGCGACCTTTATTCCTCTTCTCATTGCTGCCCTGCGCGACACCCCGCGAAATACGGATCTTTAGTCCGATGATCTGTCTGTGTGCGGTTGATGAAGGATGTCGGCCTTCGACGGGCAGACGCGTTGCCCCTTCTTCGTCTCAATATCCGTACACAGAATGATTTGAGTAGCTGAATTCTGTAGATAACTGTGTTATAAATAGGAAACGGAGGCTCTTATAACCTGGATATCGTAAAGGCAACGTTGACTTCCTCGGCCGCGTCATCAGGTTCGTCGTCACAGATGTTCAAAAAGGGGACGCAACCGGATCGTCCGCGGCATGGTTTTAGAACTCGTCAAGAAAGAAGGATGGATATGAACGTATGGATCAGGAAGACCGCCCTTATTGCCGTCACAAGTCTTCTTCTCTTTTCATCGTGCAGCGCTACGAAGACGATCGATACATGGAGAAACAGCACGTTTGAGGGGCGGTATGCAGGAAACATTCTGGTCGCAGGTGTGAATTATCCCTTCGATACACGGCAGTTGGAAGACAGTTTCGTCTCCAGGTTTCGGGAGTACGGCGTGCAATCCGTATCGTTCAGTGCCGTATCTCCGGGCAGCACTTTCACCGCTGAGAAGGGACGCACAGAGGCGATACGATTGAAAAGCGACGCCGTACTGACCATCCGCTTGATAAGCGTGAAGGAGAAGGAAGACTGGGAGCGCTTTGCGCCGACCCCGGATGTTCCGGCCGAGCTCTACATGGAGTCGATGCAGCAGGCTCCGCTGCTTGCATATTCGTTTGAAGTCGAAGATGTTGTCGCGGAATGCAGCCTGTACGATACGGCATCGGGGAAACTCATCTGGAGACTTCATGCCGAGACGATCAAGCGGGGTTCCCCCGGCAAGGAATACATCATGAGCGGACGTCTCGCTGCATCATTGTCCGCTGAAGTGGTAAAAAGCCTGCGCGACGGCAAACTGATCCGGCAGGGACAGGGGAAGAATCCCTAAATTTTTTTAAAACCTTATATTATAATTAAGCTTCTTTTCGTTTCGTGACCATTCGTTATTAACGCGGCGGCGGCCTGTCGCATCCCCGAGCTCTTCTGACTGTTCCTTGAAGAGGGGATCGTCGGGTAAATACTGTTACTCTGTTATTGTTGTTCATTAATGATAATGGTTGGTTAGACCGTACAGTCATGGTCAGAGTGCTGGGGCGACTTCTGCTTTTCCTTATTCTGTCTGCCTTGATGGCCGCATGTGCGACCAAGGGGAGGACGCCTGTCGCCAAAGTGTACCGGGATACGGCCTTGTCGAACCCCGGGAGCTATCACCTGAAATTTCTCCCCTCCGGGCAAGGAACACTTGCCGAATATTTGTCCCGGGAGAAGACGAAGGATCCGGAGTTAAAGGATTTCAACCTCGTCGAACTGGAAAAGCTTCTCCGCAAGGCCTATCCGCAGCTTTATCGTCCCGTCGGTTCCGGCTCCCCCCTCTGTAATCTTGAAACCAATTATCGGCATTGCAAGGGTATAGAAATATTGGTGGATTTGTCGGTTTACGCCGACAATACGGTTGTCCTGCGAAATTATTTATTCTATCATGTCGACATCCGCGTCGAGAGGGATCAGCCCAACATTTACATGGCCGTTAAGACTCAGCGTGATCGGGGTGATCTGACGCTTCCACCCGGCTATGAAATCGAGTCTCTCGTCGATACTCTGCGCCGGGATGTGCCGATTTTGCAGGAGATTGCCTCAAACTACAGCAAATACATCAAAAACAACAATCAGGAACTTGAGATCGCCATAATCCTGGAAGTGAATCCGGCCCGAATGCAGGAACAGAAGAAGGATCAGGGCATTTCCAAGGCGGCTGAAATCGGCGGCCAGACTGCGATGTCTATCGTTCAGGGGGCCTCATTTCTCGCCAACTTAACGCTTTCCACTCTTTATGCCGGAGGCAAGACTTTCTGGGAGGTCCTTAAAGAGGAGAGTGAGTTTGACTTGTATAAACAGAGTCTGGCTCTAAATCGCGTTGAATTTTCTTATTCCGGCAGTTTCGCCAGGAACATGACAAAAAGCTGGCGCAAATTGGCCGAACCGGGTTCCGATATTCTCATCCGCAATATCGTTATCAGATTACGGGACAGAGAAGCGAAGAGTGCTTTTCAAGGCAGCGGTGTGGTCATACCAGGAAAGACTTCCGGATTGCAGATACTTATCGACAGGACGGTTATAACGCTTTTGAATGGGAACTATAACCGATGAAACGGATATGCCGACATAGGCGGGAAAGTCATACCAGCCTTATATTCCGGCAAGCATTATTCATCCCGTCAAGATTGCTGTCTTTTCTTGTTCCTTGTTGACAATGCTGTGGACAAGATGTTTATAAACAGACGATTGCTGCGGGACGAATCGTACTTGCATGACGCAACTTTCCCTGATACCCGATTTCACGGCGGGTAAAAACGATCTATCGATAAACGGGAAATGATTCTCTGTGCAAACGGCCTGCTTATCGACGGCCGAAACAGGGTGAGGACGAGCTTAAGAGATGAGCGGTAAAATCGGCACAGCAATAGGCTAACCCAGAACAGGCTGTCTGGACACCGATGATCGTTTCCATCAGCTGCTTCGTTTTCGGTTCGGGGAGAGGCCCTTCCAGCCTTTCCAGGAATTCATCAAATTTGTCTCTCATTTTATTTACCTTCCGGACAGCACCCGATAGGCCCTGCCCAAACAGAGGCTTAAAAAAGGGAGAGAGGCCACACAATTGCGACGACAATTATATATGGCGGCCTCTCTCCAGCCCCTGGGAATACATTAGGCCGTCCTGTTACAACCCCTTGGTGATGTCCATCGGAGTGCAGGTCGGATCGTTCCATCCTTTGTTAATCTGTTTCTTTTCGATGCTCTTCTCTCTCTTCTTGGGAGTCGTTTTCTTCATGCTCTTTTCTCCTTTTCTGCCATACTACGCTTATAAACCATCCAAGTTCGGGAAGCTCATGGGATCAATCCATATCCCACCTTTTTTACAGGGGCGGCGCTTCTCGTCTTTCGTTTTCTTTTGTGTCTTTTTCGTTCCCTTCATGCGCCTCGCATCTTTTTTTCTTTTTCTTTTCGTCTATAATGTAAAGAAGGTCCCTTCCTTTAACAATCGGGAGGCGTCTGAAATTGATATGGGAATATCGATGGATGTTTCTTCAGAATAATGACGGGGCCTGTATCCGTGTTTGTCCGATAACTTTTCCGGTTAAGAAAAAGAAAACACCGATATTAAGGCGCGTGCCATATTATGAAGATTAGAAAGGGGCGGCAGGTGGCGGAAGGAGCTTTTCTGTATGTGTATATCCGGTTTTATTCGTAAAGCCGGACGGATACAGCCTCGGCGATCTGTTGGCACATCATGGACATGCGGCCCATGAAGGTTACGCCGGCCATGGACCGGACACCGGACGGCGAGACCGTAAACGTTGTGAGCGTTCGCCTGCTGTCGCTGTCGATGATTTTAACCTCGACGGTCATGGTCGTTGCCCCCTCGTCGAGGCGGATTACATTGAATTTGATATGATAGGCGTTGGCCGGAGGCGTTTCCGCCCTGCCGGCGGCCCCGATGACCTTGAATGAACCGCAGTAATCCGTTATGTGCTTTTGAAGAAAATAGACATTGATGCGTTCGATGATGATTTTCCATTCCGCGCGCGATTGATAACCGACTTTCTTATAGTCGCCTTCTTTGAGATCCAGCCATCCGCAGTAGATGACCGGGTGGCCGCTGTATTCAGGCCGCGCATGTCGGCTGCAGCCTGCCGTCAGGGCTGCCACAAGAATCACGATCATCGGGATCACGTATCGCGTATAAGCTTTACTCATTTGATCATCCCTCAGGCGATAATGGCGTACGATCCCCAATGGGGTTTAAG
The DNA here is from genome assembly GCA_963668175.1 of Syntrophales bacterium. GTDB lineage: Bacteria > Desulfobacterota > Syntrophia > Syntrophales > PHBD01. The sequence goes on along the minus strand of OY764159.1, from coordinate 3,691,485 downwards.
CAACGACTGTCTTGCCGGCCGGTCCGCCGTTAAAAAAATCCGGCATCGTTCCCGGCCGATTCGGCAGGCCGCGTTGATAGAAGTTTCCGTGCCGATCATCGCGGCACACAACGCTGTTACAGCATTCTTCATGGTGCGTTATGCAGTTCCGCATACACGATGACGAAAGGAATGTCAATTAGCGTCAGCTTGGTTCAAGCCGAATCGGCAAGGAAAGAACCGTCTGAACTATGGATAAAGCGTTCATAAATCCATCGGGTGCCCCCCGCTGATCCTTATCGCACCAGGCAGAAGATAAGATTCGAGCTTTGAATATCTTGTCACCTGTGTTAGCGTTAATCGGACCTATTATACGGGTGGACGCTGTGCGCAAGTATTTCACAACAATCCGGAGTCGCCTGATCGGCCTCTATCTGCTCGTCATGCTTCCTGCGTTGGGCATCATGCTCTATTCGGGTTACGAACGGCGCAATGACGATATCAAGATCGCCGAAGAGCGGGTCCTGGCTCTGACGCGGAGTATTGCTGCGCAGCAGAGCGAAATCACCAACGGTATCCGTCAGACCCTTCGATCCCTGGCCCAGATGCCGGAGATCCAACGACTGGATCGCGAGTCGAGTGCAGCTATCTTAAAGAGGATCCATCAGCAGAACGACTTCTATTCAATTGTACTTCTCGCCCTGCCTGACGGATCTCCTTATGCTTGTTCGCTTCCTTTTAACCCCGACAGAATTCATGACCGGAAATACTTTCTGGACACCTTAAGAACGAAGGATTTCTCCGTCGGCGAATACGTGATTGGAAGGACGGCGAAAATTCCATCTATACACTTCAGCTACCCCGTTCTCGACAGGAAAAGCCGGGTAACTGCCGTTTTGGTCATAGGCTTTATGCTTGACCAGTATGCGAGTGCATTGCCCACGGAATTGATCAAAGAAGGCTTCGTCATCGGGATAACCGATCACAAGGGAATCAGGCTTTTCCGGTATCCCGATACGGAAAGCAAGGTAACGGGCGTCGGCACTCCGACGGCGGGTGAGTCTCTCAAAGCCGCCGTGGGAAAAGTATTGGAGGGCAACTATGTGACGGCGGGTTCCGACGGTACGCGCCGGCTCTATGCATTCCGCCAACTCCGGTTAAAGGATAATGAGCCGCCGTATATGACGGTCCTGGCCGGCGTCTCTGTGGATCAAGCCCTCGCCAGCGCCAACCGATCGCTGATGAAGAGCCTTGCCCTGCTTCTTGCGGCCATGATTGCCTCTCTCTTGTTGGCGTTGTATTTCGGTAATGTGGCAATTGCTGCGAAGATCAAAAGCCTGGTGTCGGCGGCGCAGCGTTTCGGGAAGGGAGAACTGGACGTCAGAACGGGCGTTCCTTATGATGAAGGTGAACTGGGCCTCCTGGCGAAGTCCTTTGACGAGATGGCCCATTCCCTGGCCACGGACATCGAGGAACGCAGGAGAGCGGAAGACGAGCTGAGGGATTCGCGGCAGCGGCTGATGCAGATCATCGAATTCCTGCCGGACGCCACCCTGGTTATCGACAGGGAAAGCACGGTGATAGCCTGGAATCGTGCGATTGAATCCTTGACGGGGATCAAGGCGGCCGACATGATCGGCAAGGGGAACTATGAATACGCGTTGCCGTTATACGGAGAGCGAAGGCCTATCCTGATCGATCTTGCCCTTCTTCCGAACAGGGAAAGAGAAAAACAATACACGGTTATCCAGCGGGTCGGGGATGTCCTATTAGGGGAGTCTTTCGCCGCGGCCCTGCCGCCCGGAGATGTCCACCTTTCCTCCACGGCCACGGTCCTGCGCGATACAAAAGGCGAGATCATTGCCGCGATCGAATGTATCCGGGACGACACGGCCCGCAGAAAGCTCGAAGAACGTCTGAATCGTGCCGAAAAAATGGAGGGTCTGGGAAGAATGGCCGGGGGCGTGGCCCACGATCTCAATAACATACTGGGCGTCCTTGTCGGCTATGCGGAATTACTCAAGGAGAAACTTCCGCAAGACAGTCCGCTGAGAAGGTATGCCGACAGCATTCTCCAGTCCAGTATTCGCGGAGCAGCCATCATCCAGGATCTCCTGACCCTGGCCAGAAGAGGCGTGACGATATCGGAGGTCCTCGACCTGAACAGGGTCATTTTTGATTATCTCAAATCGCCCGAGTTCGAAAAAATGAAATCCTATCACCCGGGGGTGAAAATATGGACCGATTTGGGTGAAGGTCTCATGAACATCAAAGGTTCTTCCGTGCACCTCGGCAAGGCCCTGATGAACCTCGTGTCCAACGCCGCCGAGGCCATCTCGGACGAAGGCGAGGTTACGATCCAAACGATGAACTGCTACCTGGATCAGCCTGTCGGCGGTTATGACGAATTGAAGGAAGGGGACTACGCGGTCCTGAAGGTGTCCGACACGGGCAGCGGCATCCCGAGCCAGGACCTCGGGAAGATATTTGAGCCTTTTTATACGAAAAAGGTCATGGGGAGAAGCGGCACCGGTCTGGGACTTTCCGTCGTCTGGGGGACCGTGAAGGACCATAACGGATACATCGACATTCAGAGCGAAGAAGGAAAGGGCAGCACCTTTACGCTCTATTTTCCCGTTACCCGGGAAGAGAAGACGAAGGATCAGGATACGGCGCCTCTCGTTTCATGTATGGGCAAAGGGGAGCGGATTCTGGTTGTGGACGATGTGGCGGCACAGAGAGAAGTGGCGCTGAGCATGCTGGAGCGGTTGGGCTACCGGGCGACGGCCGTAGCCAGCGGAGAGGAAGCGGTCTCCTTTTTGCAGGAACATCAGGTCGACCTCGTCGTTCTGGATATGATCATGGACCCGGGCATGGATGGATTGGATACTTACGAGGCGATCCTGTCCATTCGTCCCCGGCAGAAAGCCGTCATCGTGAGCGGTTTCTCCGAAACGGACCGCGTCAGAAAGGTTCAGGCGCTGGGGGCCGGCGCCTTTGTCCGAAAGCCGTATATGCTGGAGAAGATTGGAGCGGAGATCAGAAAAGAACTGGATCGTCCGGAATAGCGGCTAGGGCTTTCCTTGCAGCATATCATTGTATCCTCCGGGTCCCATCTTCCATCAGTCGGCGTCGAGCCGGAAAGAATCCCTTAATCCCTTATCCCACCCGTCCCACAGAAAGGCATCGGCCTTGCCGTCGGCGATGATGCGGAAGGCGTATTGCGTCTGCTCCTCGTAAAATTCGCAGAAGGCACCCCTTTGGTCCATGCCGCCGTTCATTTCATAAGCCTCGGCAGGGCATGGCGATCCGCAGAAATGGCGGATGGCGCAATGGCGGCATGGTTCAATATTTTCAACCTTCCTTCCGGTGACCATCTGGAATGGCTCCGATTGCAGAACGCCGGAGAGGTCGTCCTGGAAGATGTTTCCACCCAGGAAGCGGTCAAGACCGATGAATTCGCTGCACGGGAAAAGATCGCCTCCGGGGGCGAGCGCAAAGAAGCAGCGGCCTCCGCCGCAGGGCGAGATGTCGCACATCAACCGCCGGGCTGCCGGTGCAACAATGGCAAGTAAGATATTGGCAAAATTGCCGACGATCAATTTACGGCCCGTCTGCTCGAAAAGTTCGTAACTCCGGTCGAGGGCCGCAAGGAAATATCGGGCTGCTGTCCGGTCGGCGGGCTTGAGGCTGCGGGAAGGCGCCAGGGTGCAGCGCAGGATGTTCATGAGGCAGGTTGGAACCTCCCGGCCGTGGAAATAATCGATCATACCGGTGAGGTGACGGAGATTGGCGCCTGTTACTGTGCAGATGACACTCCATCCGTCGTAGCCCCTGAGGCGCTCCATAGCCTCGTTTACTTCTTCAAACGTGCCGCGGCCGCCCCAGGTCTTCCTGGTCCGGTTGGCGACGGCGGCCGTGGGGGCATCCAGGGAGATGCCGATGCTGACCCGGCGGCTTGTTAGAAAATTTACGGCGGCGCTGTCGAGCAGAGTCGCATTGGTCTGGATGCCGAAGGCAAAATCTCGGCCGTAGGCCTCGATACCGGCAAAGACGGCGTCCCGGTTCAAAAGCGGTTCGGCTCCGTGAAAGATGATCTGGGGCACGGAACCCTTGGGAAGGGTCTTATGGAAGTGCTGCTTAAGTATTTCCAGGGCTTGCAACAGTTTCCGCTCCGGCATATGTTTGCCCTTCCGACGCATCTTCGCGGGGATATAGCAGTAGGTGCAATTCATGTTGCACCGTTCGGTGGGATTGAAATAAACCGCCGACGGTTTCAGCCCGAATCGCAGTATATCCATCTCCCGGGCAAACGTCCCTCGTTTCTTCGCATAGCTTGAGGCCAGTCTGCCGTCCGAGAGGATATCGGCCAGTTTTGACCGGTGCACCAGAGACCAGAAAGCCGTGTCGGGATCGACGAGGGCCATGTACTCCGGGTGTCCGATGTCGATAGGATGGAGGGATGGGCCGTCGCCCGTATTGACGAAGCGGCCCCGCGAGGGGGCCGCCGCCTTCGCCGTTCCGCTCTTCTTTGCGGCCATCACTTTCCCTTCCTGTCCATCAGAATGTAATGGGAGAGTCCCGTTCCTTTCGCCGGGCAGCTCTTCCTGTAGGCAATGATCTCCTTCTTCTCTGTCGTTTTCTTCATCTTCAATCTCCTTTCCTTAGGTTTGTAAAATAAAAAAAGGGTCCCGACAGACGGAAAATCGTCCGTCGGAACCCTTTGCCATCGGATTCCGGATTACGCTTGCTTCTGCAGGTCTTCTGGCTCTCGGTTCGTCGAATCTTCACAGCCTTCCCGCCGGAGTTGACCCCGGCAGTGACCGGCCTTACAGCCCAAGGTGAAGATCCTCACCGATTACAGCGGCGGGACCGCCACGGATTTACACCGTGTTCCTGGATGCAGAAACCAAGTGATGTCTTTATAATGATATCGATACATAAAATCAAGCTGTTTTAACAAAGGGACAGTTCGCTTTTCGATATCTTTAACCGGTCTGCCCTTTGGCCTGCTCAACCGCGGCAACAAGCTGTGCAAGTTCGCACCGTTTTGCCTCCGAGAAAGCCAGGCCGAGTCCTTTGCCCCTCGGCAGTTTGGCCAGCAGCATTACCTCCCCCTTACCGTCGGCGACGCCGATTTTTTCAACCTGATCGACCGTATATCGCTGACTTGCCGCTGCACCGCTCATGCCGAAGATTTCCAGGACGAACCCATCGAAGGATACCGCTTTTTTGCCTTCACGCACCTGAATCATGCCTGTTCATGCCTCCTTATACGATGAGTGGACAGTCACGCTGTCGAAAAGGCTGTCGGCTTAGTCGCTCTTGCCTCTTTCATTCCGGTCAAGCCGGCTGTGACCTTCTGTGTTCGATGCCGACGGCAGGTGATTGGCTGCGAAGTAGAAGGCGAAAGAAATCAGGATGGACACTGCAGCGACCATATACGCCAGGGATTTCCCCTGCCACAGCGCCGCCAGCTTATTCCGAAAGTCGGCCACGACCAAGCCGGCCTTGCCGCTGATGGCCTCTATGTCCCTTTGGTATTTTTTGGAATCCTCGGGTTGAATCTGATAGACGGAACCGCCTTCCATCCGGTCGCGCAGGGCATCGGCAGGTTCGTTCACGGCCTTCTGATAGATGTAGGCGGCGCTGCCCAGGCCGGAGATCATGATAAGGGCACTGACGATGCTTAGAAAGGTTTGCAGACGGCTTGTTTCCCGTTTCATTGGATGGCTCCGTTTAAGGGTTGCCGACGATCTTGATGGCCGTGAGGACATTCCCGTCTTCCGTCTCAGGGGCATCCGGGGTACGGTCAAGCCGCCCCAGCGTCTGGAGATGTTCTGTGAGGGACGTTAATTGCCGGACGGGTATTTCCACCCACAGGATTTCACCGTCGTCACGGTGCTCCTGCCGGAGGATGCGGGCTTTGATTCTGCCCAGGTGAACCCTGGTCTGCCTGACGGAAGCGTCAATATTTCCGACACTGACCGTGAGGTTGAGCACCGCCTGCTTTTCCGACTTTGCGACCTCCTGCTGCGGCGAGGGCGCAAACATCATCTTGCGGCGCTCTCCGCCGGCCGCGCTTTGATCCGCTTTAATCGCCTTATCGTAACGGGTTGACGGCACGGCCTTATTAGCCGTTGCGGCTGTTTCCCTGCGATCTGCCTCATCACGCGATGCAACGGCCGGCCCACTGCGTTCGGATATGGATTTCTTCCTGGTCCCGTCAACTGCCGATGGCGCCGGCGGAGTCTCTGCTTTTTCACGAGTTCCCGCCGGTTTTTCGACGGCGGCCTCCTTCTTGCTTCCACGTGCGGCCGGTGGCGGGGCGTATGACTCATGTTCACTGCGGTCGGTGTTCATGTTCTTTTTATTCTCCGGCATTCTGGCGGCTGACGGACCGGGGATGGTCATCGCCTTTTCCGGCTCCGATGCGCTCTTTTCCTGTTTTACCGCGTTTCCGGAGGACGGCAGCGGCTGCGTTATCTCCGGGGCACTCTGCCGGTAGATGTGATAGGCGATGAAAGCCACGGCGATGGTAGCGGCGACCTGGATCGGGATCCTGATGCGAAGCGGAAAGAGAAAACGCTGCAAAAAACCCTTGGGCGCGGCGTCTTCCCGGATCCGGGCCATGATTCTCTGTTCGAAGAAAGGCGGCGGCTCGACTTCGTCCAGGTTCTTTAATATCTCCTGCGTCTTCTTCAACTCCTCAAGGGCACGGCTGCAGCCGGGGCAGGACACCAGGTGGTCTGCAACGATCTTCTTGTCGTCGGCAGGGAGGTCTCCTTCCAGATAGGCAGGGAGTCTCTGTTCTATATCTCTGCATATCATAACAGATCACCCAATACCTGCTGCAGGCTCGTTTTCAAAGCGCTTCTGGCCCTGAAGAGCCGCGATCGGACGGTTCCCGGCGGCAGTTTCAGCATCGCCCCGATCTCTTCGTAAGAATAATCCTGAATGTCCCGAAGGACCAGCACTTCTTTCTGTTCTCCGTCCAGACGGTCGATGCATTTCTGGATGCGGGCATCCCTTTCCCGTTTTTCGATCCGGATATCGGCCGGATCGTTTCCGTCGAAAAAGACATTTGCGTTGTGCCTGCCGCCGGGATCAGCCGGATTGTCATCCAAAGCCTCCTCCCGTCGGTTTCGGGCGATCTTTTGAGAAAGATGGTCCCTTACCCGGTTGACAACGATGCCGGCGAGCCAGGTGGAAAAACGGGCGTCGCCCCGGAACTGCCCGATGGCGCGATAGGCTGAAAGGAAGGCCTCCTGAACGACATCGCACGCCTCGTCATAGTCGCCGATCATCCGGTAAGCCATGTTGATCATCTTTTTCTGATGCCTGCGGACGAGGACGGCGAATTCCTCCATCCTGCCTTGCTGACAGCGAGAGACAGAACCGGCATCGTCGTCTCCGGCGGTCCGGTTCTGTTCATTGTCTGTCCCCGTGATTTTCGGCAAGACCCCGTCTCCTGTCCGCCGCATGGATGGTGCAAGCCAGCGTATGGACTTCGTCCCTGAAGTACTACCACGTTGAACGTCGCTGTGCAACGGCGGAGTTTCCGGCATCTCCGAGCCGCATGGTCAGCGGCGGTAGCTGATCGGTGGGGGAGGGGCGAATCCGTCATCGCTGTCCCAGAAACGGTTGGGTGGCTGGCGGTAGGGCTTTCCGCAGGCGACGACGCCCAGCTTGCAGAGTGTTGCCCGCCATTCGTATTTGATGAAGATGGTTTCCACCGCCCTGCTTTCCGGATCGAAGGATACAATGCGGACGGGAGCATACTCATCCCGGCCGTAACCTGTGCCGGCCCTCTCCTGCGAATTCCGCATCTCCTTCTTGACACTGCCCGGCGCCTGGGGAGAGGGAGCCGCGGAATCGGCCTTGCTTTCCAATTTCCGCTTGCCTCGCTCGGAAAAGGAAAGTGCAGGCTCTTCTTGCCGCTGGATTTCGGGATAGACCGCCACGGCTATCACGCCCATGGCGCTCTCGTCGCCGAAGGCGGCAGCGTAGGAATCGGGTACGTCGGTGAAATAGAAACGGTTGATGCGGTCGCGGGACGATCTCCAGCCGGCAAATTCCCCCGAACCGAAGGCCTCCAGGATGTACATGCGTTCTGTTCCAGCCAGGCGGGATTTCGCTCCGCTGACGATGTTGCGCCCGTCCACGGCGATTACCAGCCCGACGCGCCGGTTGAGCCTGTTCGTCACTTCGATGCGGTAATGTTCGCCCTTGACCGCTTCGGCATAGACTTTCTGCAGCCCGCGACGGATCTTTACCGGATAAGTGGGCAGCGAAACGCCGTCATCCGTGACGATTCTGACCTCTACGGCGTCGCCTGCACCGCCTGCCCAAGTGGTCGACGCGCATAAACAAAGCGCCATAAGAATAAAAACGATTTTTTTCATACCCCGAACCTCCTGTGATGGATGTTTTACATGTTTAGACGGAGGCGGAGGTGAAAAAGTTCCCGGAAATAATCTGGAGGCCGCATTTTTTCATGATCTTTTACATCGGGCGATCATGTTCATTTGGACAGGGACAGGTTGAGAAACTTGAGAAAGGCCGGCTGGAATTTCTGAAAATATTGGGCACCCATGCGCGGGTCGGATGACGGCAATTCCAGCGTGAGGGTGAACGTGTTGCGTTCATGGCCGGCGAAATTACCGAGCGAGCCCGGAAAGTATCCATATTTCTTAAGGGGATGGTTCGTCTCCCGGCTGATCCTGTCCAGCCACTTCTCAAGGTTGTCGAGATCCGCCGACGGGCCGTCGAAATCGTAAAAACCGAGGGGCGAATGGATGCTCAGAATCTTCTGAGGCTGGTAACGCTTGATCAATGCCGTCTGAAAGAGCGTCTCCTGTTCCGAGCCGGGCCTGGTACCCGGAAAATAACGTCTGTTTCCCCGATATTTGGCTCTCCATTGGCGCAATGCCTGGGCGCTCCAGTCCCGGGTGGGGAAGTTTCTATTGATGTCGATACCGCTGGCGTTAACGCGTCGCGGGGGGGTGGCGAAGAAGCCGTCCGGATTGACCAGGGGTGCGATGACGATGCATTTGTCTTTCAGAATCTCGGGATTGGCCTCGAGGTAATGGGCCAGTTTCAAGAGCAGATAGACCGTCGGCAATTCGTCGCCGTGGACCCCGCCCAGAAATAGATTGCAATTCTTCCCTGAATTTCCCAGCTGAATGAAGATAAGGGGTCGCCTGTTCTTCGTCGTTCTGTGGAATTCCCAGGAGAACTTCTGCGGTTTGATATCCGTCCAGCCGTATTCGGCGCATTTCAATTCCAGGGCACTCAGGAATGTCTTCAAATCCTTATCCGCAGTTGGATGGGCGAGGGCAGAAGCAGGTGGATTAAGGAAAAGAAGGGTGAAGAAGAAAACGGCGGATCTTAAGATAATGTTCAATGCTGACCTCAATATACGTATTTAGCCGCAACGAATGCAGGGACGGTCCCGACATGCCTTGAAGACCACGATGATCGCCTTGCGGGAAAAAATGCTTCGGACTTTCATGCTCCGATTCAGTGAAACCCGTCCCCAGAGTACCCGCTTGAAGATATCTTACAACAGGTTGAATTTCTTGCTTCATCGATGGAGGCGGCTCTGGAAACTTCAAGCCTTGTACCTGGTATCGGCACCCGTGTCAATATGATCTTCCCGGCGGGAGGATTGCTTTGCATGAGGTTGACACGGCAAGCCTGAATCATTGGAGGAGCGGCGTCCGGTTATAGCGGACATTCAAAGGCTGATAGAATGAAAAAATAGGCGGCATATAAACAGGCGACCGGCAGTATCTGTAAAACACGAATCTATTTAATGAGATATGTGGTATTTTTGTCTTTTGCCGACTGGTGTTTGAAACTGGCACTATTTCTGCTAGATGATCTTCAGGCCGGCAAGCTTGCAGAAACACGGGGCAAATTATTTCAATCGCACGGTTAAGGACGGAATACATACCGTTCAAACGAAAAGACGTGAACCCTATGAGTCTGTCAACCAGAAACGATGTGGATCATATCCTGCCGCCCCGCGGCGACGGTTTCGACATTCAGGACACCCTGTCCTGGTATATCGCCGCCTTTCAGGAAAGGACCGGTATCGAATGCGAATCCCGGTGCCAGCTTCGCGAGCGGATTGCGGAGAGTATCCAGGCGGCCGCATTGTTTCAGATTCTTGAGGAAATACTCGTCAATATTGCCCGCCATGCCGATGCAACCAAGGTATTCGTCAGCCTGGGAGACCATGCCGGCATCATGATTCTGCGGGTCGCGGACAACGGCAGGGGATTCCGGGAGGATTCCGTCGGCCCCAACGGTTCCCGGGGAATCGTCGGTATGCGTGAATATGCCCGCCTCTGCGGCGGAGAATTCAGAATCAACAGCAGTCCTGCGAGAGGAACGACGGTCATTGTCAGCATTCCCGTCCGGCGCAGGTGATATGTCCGACGGAATCGGATTCGCAATCAGGGCGTACGGATGCAGGAAAGTCCCGAAACAGTGAAAATGAGAGCCAAGGAGGTGCTGCGATGCTGAAGGCCAGACGGCGATGGCAATACAGAAGACGCGTATCCGATAAGGTTAATGAAATACCTCCTTCCGCCCCAAGAGGGGTACCCCTTAACCATTCCGCGGGGAAACAGGAAAGTACGGTACAGGATAAGTCTGCTGTCGCGAGAAGGCAAAAAGACACCGGCTGCTGCCACACTTATATCGCCGCCCGCAGCATTCTGCTGGCGGCAAACGGATACGGCATTCTGCTCCGGCCGCTGCAGCAGGAAAATCTCAACTGAACTCTCTAGTGCAAATCCGTGTTAAACCGTTATCCGGTGTCGCCCGGCATGTTTTCAAACGGCCGGTGCTTCCTGTTATACAGCCCTGAGAACCTGGATCTTCAGACCCTTCACAAAGACTTTGGTTGCCGCCCGATAATCCGCCATGTGCTTCGTCTTCAGGTGATTCATGAGGGCAGGGACGTCGGACCATCGCTCCATGATCGTCACGACATTTTCCCGCACCGGTTCCTGGACGGGGATATCCGTGGCCAGGTCCATGGTCGGCCCGTATTCCAGGCATCCTTCTTCGGCACGAACGGCCGGGGCGACCTTGTTCAATTCCCGTAAATAATCATTTACCTTGCCTTCTGCAAGCTCGACGGTGGCGATGACATGAATCATACTGAAACTCCTTCTCTAGATGATTTTAGTTTAAATCTGCTTCTGCGGTATGGCGGCATCGTTCATGAATCCGGCGTCCTTCCCCCCAATCCTTGAAGATTGAAAGCGTCCTGCCTCCCATGCTTCGCAAAAGCCGCATGGATGACGCGGCCCACCGATTTCCCATACGATTACTTATCGCTTACGGTACGATCATTTTCAAGCAAAAAGGTGTATCATGCAATATCCGATCTGATTCATTATAAAATCGAATATGGTTTTAAAGAGATGTTCATGGATTGGGGCCTGTGCGGATATCTTCGGAGCCATCTTTGTTGAGCAATAGTAGATAAAATATAGTATATATAGCTGGGTGAGAACCGTGCTTTTTGAGGAGAGGGGAATGCAAGACGAAAGTAAGTCCGTGACGCAGTTGATAAACGAACTTAAGAAACTGCGTATCCAGTTAGCCGAACATCGAAAGCAGGAAAGAGAAGAAAAGACGGGCCGGGTTCAAGATGAGGGAATCGATCTCTACAGGGTATTGTTCGAAACGTCTCCGGATGCCATCGTGATGTATTCGCCGGACGGCGCCATTATCGCCGCCAACGCACAAACAGCGAGAATGCACGGTGTAGAGAGTATCGATGAACTTCTGGCGAAGGTCGGATCGATATTAGACATCTTCGACGAAGAGAGCAAAACGGCAGTCGCCGCCCATATGTCCGATACGATAGCTGCCGGATCGTCGAGCAGACAAATAGGTAAGTTAAGCGTTGATACCGGCGGAACGATTACCGTGGAGATGAACTCGTCCCTTGTCAGGAATACAGCGGGTGAGGCAAAGGCGCTCATCAGTGTGATCCGCGATGTCACGGAACGCACGTATCTGGAGTCGGAACACAGGGACCTCCTCCAGCGCTTGTACCGTTCGGAAAGAAATTACCGCAGCCTGGTCGACAACACGCCCGCCGGAGTCTATCAAACCCATCTGGACGGGAGGATGTTTTTTGTCAACCAGGCTTTTGCCGATATGCTCGAATACAGTTCCCCGGAAGAGATGGTGAACGTCAACGCCGTCAATCTCTATAAACTGCCGGGGGAACGGGAGGCATTCGTTACCGCCCTGGAACGAAGCGGTCTTTTGAACAGTTACGACATCGATCTGCTCACGAAAACGGGAGATGTGAGGCACGTCCTGTTGAGCGCGGTTCTCGACGGCCAGAGTATCTGGGGCACGGTTATCGATATCACGGAAAGGAAGAGGGCGGAGGATGCCCTGAAGAAAAGTCAAGAGATATTCCGGTTCATTGCTGAAAATATGGGCGATATCGTCTGGATACTCGACCTCAATATGGTGACGACGTATGTCAGTCCGTCGATAGAGAGAGTGCTGGGATTCAGCCAGGAGGAGCGGAAGAAGCAACCGGTGGAAACGATGATGACGCCGGCATCGCTCATGAGAGCAAGAGATTTATTGGGACGGGAATTACAGCGGGAAGCAGATGGCGCTGATCCGGGGCGGTCCGTAACGCTGGAAGTCGAGTATTACCATAAAGACGGTTCGATTGTCTGGATGGACAACGATATGAAGGCTATGCGCGGCGGCAGCGGGGAACTTATCGGCCTTTACGGCGTTTCCCGCAATATAACGGAACGAAAACAGGCAGCCGAAAGACAGAAGGAATTGGAAGACAGGCTGCAGCGGGCCGAAAAGATGGAGGCTTTAGGCTCCCTGGCCGGAGGTGTTGCACACGATCTCAATAATGTCCTGGGGGTTCTGGTCGGCTATGCGGAACTCCTTGTTCTCAAGACGGAGGAGGGGAATGCCATTCGCCGGTATGTCGAGAATATCATGAAAAGCAGTGAGAGGGCCGCGGCTATCGTCCAGGACCTGCTTACCATGGCCCGAAGAGGCGTTCATACGGAGAAAGTAGTCAATCTGAACGAACTCATCAAGGATTACCGGGAAACGCCCGAGTACGATAAACTCCTTTCGTTTCATCCCCTGGTACGGGTGGAAAGCCGTCTGGCTCCTGATTTGAAGAATATTATGGGTTCACCCGTGCACCTCAACAAAACACTGATGAATCTGGTTTCCAATGCGGCCGAAGCCATGCCGGACGGCGGCCTGCTGACCATCAAGACGGAAAACTTGTGCCTGCAGGAACGGCTGCCAGGGTTTGACGAATTGAAAGAAGGGACGTACGTAGTTCTTTCCATTGCCGATACGGGAGAAGGCATAACACCCGAAGACATGAAACACATCTTTGAACCTTTTTATACGAAGAAAGTTATGGGGAGAAGCGGTACCGGCCTGGGGCTTTCCGTCGTCTGGGGGACCGTCAAAGACCATAACGGATTGATCAATGTAGAAAGCAAAGCGGGGAAGGGCAGTACGTTTACCCTCTACCTGCCGACGACAACCGAGGAAATATATCCCGATCAGATCGACAGGCCGACCGTAGAGTACATGGGACGGGGAGAAAAGGTCCTTATCGTTGACGATGTAGATGGCCAGCGCGAATTGGCGGCCCAAATGCTCTCCGAATTGAACTACGGCGTTATCACGGCGCCGAGCGGTGAACATGCGTTGAAGTATCTCGAAAATCACAAAGTGGACCTGGTCTTGCTGGATATGATCATGGACCCCGGCATGGACGGCCTCGATACCTATCGCAGAATTCTCTCCATTCATCCCGGACAGAGGGCGATCATCGTCAGCGGTTATTCCGAGACGTCAAGGGTCAAGGAAGCCCAGGCGTTAGGAGCCGGGTCTTACGTGAAGAAACCTTACATCCTGGAAAGAATCGGCGTCGCCGTACGTAAAGAACTCGATCGAAGTCGATGATGAAACGGATTCCGTGTCTTGATGACTTCCGAAAATGACCTGTTCACGGCAGAGGTGTTCTCCGGAAAGGTCTTTTAAGAAAGAGGGACGACAAAGACAAGAAATAAACAGGAGGGGGTTCGATATGGAAAAGATGTTATCGAGAGTTGCGGCCGTCGTCTTGGTCGTATCCGTCTTGTCGGGTTATGATTTGTTTGTGGTTTGCCCATCCTTCGCCGATGATAAGACCGAAGCCGCGGAACTTGTGGACAAGTCTCTCATCACGCTGCAAAGCCTCATGAAGGATGAATATATGGGGGTCATGCGCGATTTGTTGAAGGATGCCAGAGGGCTCTTTATCATGCCCCAGATGCTTCAAGGGGGCTTCATTGTCGGTGCCTCGGGCGGCAGCGGCGTGTTTCTCCAGCGCGATGGAAACGGTAAATGGAATGGACCTGTTTTCTATACGATCGGAGGGGCGAGTATCGGTCTCTTGATCGGCGGCCAATCTTCCGAAGTCTTGCTCCTGGTGATGACGGACAGGGGTGTCGCCGCTTTTCAGTCAACCAATTTCAAGCTCGGTGCCGATGCCGCCATCGCTGTCGGACCTTTCGGCGTGGGGCTGTCGGCCCAGACCGCCAATCTCAGCGCGGACATCCTCAGCTTTTCCCGGTCGAAGGGGCTTTATGGCGGCGTATCGCTTCAGGGAGCCGTTGCCGGAAGCCGGGACAGCCTGAATGAAGCCTATTACGGGAAAATAGTAAAACCTTCGGATATCCTGATCCGGCCGATTGTCCGCAATCCTCAGGCCGCGAAACTCCTGGACGAGATCGCCAGGGCGGCGATGAAGTAGCTCAAACCCTGTCGGCCGGCCGGTCAGGGGGGGACGAGAATCGTTTGTCATCATCAGGAACAGTCTCTTCCCCTTCTCAGGCCGTCTTGCGCTTTTGCCATCATCATCTTCTCCCCCTATCTTCAGTTATTTAGAAGTCGTAAATCAGTATTTGCCCGATTGAGAATCATCCTTGAAATACCTAATCATAATATCAAGGCGGTGGCGCGTTGTCTGGTTTCTAACCGTTAAATATACCGTCAGCAAAGGAAAGGAGGAAGATCATGTCCAGACTCAATCTGTCAGCGCAAGAAGAGGAAAAACTCTTAGTCGTCCTCGAGCGATACCTCCCCGACCTGACAAGAGAAATCGCCGATACGGATAAAAAGGAATTTCGCAGGAATCTGCAGGAGCGAGAGGCCTTTATGACGGACCTTGTGCGCCGTTTGAGACACTAAGAACGAGTAATATGGCCGAGTGCGGAGGATATGCATAAGGCGTGGCAGAGGGCGTTTGAGAAAAATCTGATCATTTAAAGGGTGGAAGGCATTCATGGGCACAGACTGTTTACAGGGGCATGGAGCTTTACCTCTGTCTCCGGCATGACCGCCGAAGCGGGGTGCCCATGAACCGTTCCGCCGTCGGGCCAGAAAGGAGAACAGCATGGAGAGAAGGGCGTTTTTGAAAGGATCTGTATTGGCCGTTGGTACGCTCATCGCGGGATCGGCTATACGGGCGGATGCGGCCTCGAAATTCCCTCCAGGACTGATCTATACGCGGGATAATCCAGGAAGATGGATAAATATCGTCAATAGCCATGCCCCGGTCGTCACCATGGAGGCCGGTAGGGTGAAGATCGTCACAAACCATCCGATGAGTCTGCAACATTACATTGTCAAGCACGAATTGCTGACGGAAGACGGTCTCGTTCTTGGAGAAAAGACTTTCGCCTATACGGATCCGGCTCCCCCTACGTCATACTACGAGCTCATGGACGGTTTCCACGGAAACCTTTGGGCGACAAGCTTCTGTAATCTCCACGACCTCTGGCTCACCGAGTTCAAGGTTTAAGGCGGTATTCGGTAAAAAAATCTAAACGGTGCGGCGCCCGGGTATCCGGCATGCGGAATATACACGCTCGTAACAAGGTCGGAGTGCGCCCATATCGAGGGGCTGCGGACAACGGTGATACGCTGTTCGTTACGCTCCGCCATCAAGCCAGCCGGATACGTCTCTCTTCCGGTACCACGCCGCCGGGTCGACCAGAAACTCCTCGGTCTCCTTCAGGGACTGGAAATGATCGTTCTCTATGCGCGAAAGAAGGTCGAAAAAGTCTTTCTCCTTTTCATCCTCGGACAGGTCCCTCAAGGCCGCATAGAAATCCCTGCCTTTGGCTTCAAAGTCGAGGGCGATACGGACCGCTTTAAGGTCGTCGTCGGTACCCGCCGGGATCTCGGCGGCCTGCCTCTTTATTTCCTTGATCAACGTCCTGACTTCCGTGCCCTGCACGGTCAAGGGCAGGGTGGCGGGCCACTTCCCCGCTGCTTTCCACTGCCCGTGAAGTTTGCCTATGGATTCCATATGCTCCGTTTCTTCGCGGGCAATTCTTTCGAAGAGCCTCTTGCCGAAAAGATTCCTGGTCTCTTCCGCATGCTTGATATAGAAATCGCGTTCCGCCTTTTCATTCTTCAAGGCCGTCTCCAGGGCGTTTATCCTTTCTTTCATCCATCACTCCTTGGCTGTTGTGCGGTGAATCGTGGTCCCGGTCGACCATCGTGGTTCATTCAAAATATCATGCCCCCGCTCAGAGCAACGAGCTTTTTCAGGCGGGTGCGCTCCTCCGCGATCAGACGCTTGGTAAGAAAAGCGTTCTCCCCGTTGAAAGAGCCTTCTTCGCTTCATTCCAGGTAAAAGAGTATCATCTCCTCCTCTGATGCAAGGAAGGAGAGGGCAGCCCCGGCATCGGAAGACGGGGATTGACGGTACCGCTTATCCCGCCTGACCGGTGACAAAGCCCTTGGAGGGCGCACCGGTATCCGCCGGGGTTCCCGCTATTTGAGCGAGATAGGCGGCCCCGAGCTTCTTCAGGTGATCGCTCACGTTGTCGAAATAGTTGAAATGGGCCTGTTCTTCATCGGTGATGGTTTCGAAGAGCTTCATGCTGATACTGTCGCCGTTTTCCCTGCATACCAGTAGAAACTGATTGTAGGAGTCGATCGTATCGTCTTCCAGGCCGGCGTCGAAAATGAAGACCGTCTCCACCTTCTGTCCTTTTTGCACCTTGTCGGCCGGATCGGTGGTCGGCTCGCCGCCCAGTTCCTTGATCCTTTCGGCGAACATCTCGGCATGGCGCATCTCGTCAATGGCGATCAGTTTGATCTTGGCCGCCAGATCGCCGTAGTCCATGTCGGCCAGGTTGTAATGCTGGTTCATGTATTGATGGATGGCGTGCAATTCCATGGAACGCGCCTTGTTCAGGACCTCTATAATCTTTTTCTTCCGAGCGTCTTTTGTATTTTGAGCCATGTTTCCTCCTGTCGTAGATTAAATCATGAAGTATCATCTATAAATGATATTCCATTATAGAGAAAGTGTTACGAAGGCGTCAAGAAAAAGGAATACATGCGCGACAGTTAGACCTTGGTCAATATGTGCTGTTGTGTTATAAGGGAGCATCGTCCGAAAAGAGAGTTTCTGTCGCTATTCACGATAAGCGAGGTGCGTCATGGCCAAAGAAAGGGAGGCACAGGAGCGTCCGGAAGAGACACCGCAGCAGCGACGTTTTCAGGACAACACCCTTCCTCTCTCCGATGAGGGAGGCCGGACAAACGGGACCTTACCGGACACGAACGAACTCTATCGTCTGGCCACCGAGCATTCCAATGACGGCGTTGTCATCCTCCGGGAAGACAACCGTATCTTCTTCAATGACCGGTATATGGAGATGTTGGGGTATACCGACAGGAATGCCTTTGCTTCCCTTGACCGGCTGCAAGTAGTCCATCCTGCCGACCGCGATATGATACGGAAGTTCATCAAGAGGCGCCAACAGGGCGATTCCGCGGAACTCCGTTACGAATGCCGGCTGGTTAAGAGAGACGGTTCCATTATCCATGTCGACATATCGTCTTCCCTGATCCTCTATCAGGGACAGCCTGCTTCGCTGGGCTATGTAAGGGACATCACCGAGCGCATGCAAATGACCCTGGCCCTTAAAGAGAGCGAGGAGAGGTACCGCAGCATCTTTGAGAATGCAGTGGAAGGCATCTATCAAAGTACGCCGGCAGGCCGTTTTATCAATGTCAATCCGGCCATGGCCAGGATGTGCGGATACGGATCGCCGGCCGAAATGATTGCCGCCATCACTGAAATCCCAACTCAATATTATGTAGATACCGCCGACCGGGAGCGGTTTGTCGGCCTCCTTGCGACCCAGGGGTACATCGACAACATCGAGTACGAAATTTTTCGCAAGGACGGAAGTCGTATATGGGTGTCCGTCAATGCCCGGATGGTACGTAACGACGAAGGGGGAGTCCGTTATTACGAAGGAAGCGTCCAGGACGTCACTTTGAGGAAGAGAGCGGAGGAGGCCCTGCTGCTCAAGCAGGAAGAACTTGACCGGTTCTTCAGTCTCTCTCTGGACCTGCTCTGCATTGCCGACACGGACGGCTGTTTCCGGCGGGTAAGCAATGCCTGGGAAGAGACGCTGGGATATACGATGGACGAACTGGCGGGTAAACAGCTTCTATATCTCACGCATCCGGACGATACGGCCAGTACGAAGGCGGCGCTGACCGAACTGACCCGGGGCAGGCATGTCGTCGACTTCGTCAACCGCTGCCGGGCGAGAGACGGATCTTATCGATGGATAGAATGGCGTGCCGTTCCCTATCAGAACAGACTCATATATGCCGCCGCCCGGGACATCACGGAACGCCGGGAAGCGGAGGTCAGACTTCGGAAATCGGAGCGCGAGAAGGCCATCATCCTGGACGTCATGTCGGAAATCGTCGTCTACGTCGATACCGATTACCGGGTGATCTGGGCCAACAGGGCCATGTACGATTCCTTTCACCTGACTCCTTCCGATTTCGAGGGCGGGCGTTGTTACAAGGTGCACGGCCGGGATTCGGCCTGTCCATTCTGTCCGGCGAGGTCTGCCATGGAAACGGGAGAACCCCAGATCTACGAAGAACTTTCTTCATATGGTAAACAATGGGTCTTGCGCGGTTACCCGGTCAAGGACGAACAGGGCGATATCATCGGCGCGGTCGAGATTGTCACGGATGTCACAGCGACAAGAAACGCCATGGATTCTTTGAAGCGGTCGGAGGAGATGTACCGTCTGCTCATCGAGAACGCCAACGAATGTATTACGGTCGTCCAGAACGGCTTCGTTCAATTTGCCAATCCTACTGCGGAAAAATTGCTCGGCTTCACGATGGACGAATTTCTCCGGAAGTCCTTTCTCGATTTTGTCCATGCCGAGGACCGGGACATGGTTGTGGACATTCATATGCGGCGGATCACGGGGGAAGCCGTACCTGCCCTTTATCATGCCAGGTTCCTGACGAAATCGGGGGATTTGCTCTCGGGAGAATGCAGCGGCGTAACGATCGAATGGCAAGGCAAGCCCGCCACCCTCATTTTTATCCGGGACATCACGCTCCAGAAAAAACTGGAAGAGCAACTCATCCAGGCCCAGAAAATGGAGGCCATCGGAACGCTGGCCGGCGGTATCGCCCACGATTTCAATAATATCCTCACGGCGATCCAGGGATACATTTCCCTCATGCAGCTCGATCTTAAGTCGGATCATCCCCATCGTCCCCGGCTCTTGAAAATCGAGGAGCAGATATCGAGCGCTGCCAATATGACCAGGCAGTTGCTGGGTTTCGCCAGAGGCGGGAAGTACGAAGTCAAGACAACGGATCTCAATCAACTCATCGATAAATCGTCCGACGTGTTCAACCGCACCAAGAAAGAGATTGAAATCATCAAGTCGTTCCAGAAAGATATCTGGCTGGTGGATGCCGATCAGGGGCAGATCGAGCAGGTCCTCTACAATCTGTACATTAATGCCTGGCAGGCCATGCCCGAGGGGGGCAGCATTTTTCTCGAGACCAGAAATGTCGTCCTGCGCGACTGGGATGTCAAAGCTCACGAAGTTGCTGCGGGAAGATACGTGAAGGTGTCCGTGACCGACACAGGGATAGGAATGGACGAAAAGACGAAAGAGCGGATCTTCGAGCCTTTCTTCACGACGAAAGGACCGGGAAAGGGCACGGGACTGGGCCTGGCTTCCGCTTACGGCATCGTCAAGAATCACGGCGGTTTCATCAATGTTTACTCGGAACAGGGGAGGGGATCGACGTTCAACATCTATCTCCCCGCTTCGGAGAAGACGGAAGCGGCCGAGGAGAAACCCCAGGATCAGAGCATTTATACTGGAAAAGAGACCATCCTCCTTGTGGATGACGAGGTGAGCAACATCGCCGTTACCAAGGAGCTTCTGGAAAATCTCGGTTACAGGGTTATCACGGCGGGCAGCGGCCAGGAGGCGATCGCCCTTTATCTGGAGAAAGGCCGGGAGATCGATCTTGTCATTCTGGATATGGTCATGCCGGGGATGAGCGGAGGGAAGACCTTCGACAGCCTGATGGAACTCAATCCCGACATCAAAGTCATCCTGTCGAGCGGCTACAGCATCAATGGCGAGGCACAGCAAATCATGGCGAGAGGCTGCAAGGGCTTTGTTCAGAAACCTTTCCGGATTTACGATCTGTCGCGGAAAATCAAGGAGATTCTCTAGATCGTAATTCGGGGGAAAAGAAGACCAGCCGAGGAATAGAGATGCATAGGCCGTACAACTTGCTGGTATCCAAACGTTTTCCGCATTAAGCTCACAGCCCGCATTAAAAACGTGATACCGGCCGACAGCGGCGATCCATGAGGATATGGACGGAAGGCGCGGTCAACGAACTCAAGGACTTGAATTCCGAAGGAGAATCGTTTATATCATCTTCATATCATCTTGCCCCGGCGGGGAGCTGTGCGCATCATACCTGCCTGATTGAGACAGGCGTTCTCGGAGATAGACACATCACACAGAAGGAGGAACACCTATGCCGAATCCGATCGAAACTTACTGGCAGTTAAAACTGGCAACCGTTGCCAAGGAGCTTAAAGCGAACAATTTTGAAGTATTCCAGGCACAGACGGCTGCCGAGGCCGGAGAAATCATTTTAAAGAAACTGATTCCCAAGATCAAACCCAAGGTCGTTTCCTGGGGCGGGTCCATGACCATAGGAGCGACGGGAGTGACGGACGCCATCCTGAAGAAGGGGACGTTTACCGTCATCAATCCCTATGAGACCGGGATCAAACCGGAGGAATCCTATGAACGCCGCCGTCAGGGGCTTCTGGCCGATCTCTTCATCACGGGGACCAACGCCCTTACCGAACAGGGTCAACTCGTCAATCTCGATGCCACGGGTAATCGGGTCGGCGCGATCAATTTCGGTCCCAAGAATGTCATTCTCGCTGTGGGCCGCAACAAGATCGTACCCGATCTCGAGGCTGCTTTCAACCGCGTTAAGGATATCGCCGCGCCCATCAACGCCGTCCGGCTGGGCAAAAAGACCCCCTGCGCGAGTACGGCGTTCTGCCAGGATTGCAAGAGCCCGGACCGAATCTGCAATGTCTGGGCAGTTACGGAAAAATCCTTTCCCAAGGGCCGAATCATGATTGTGCTGATTAACGAAGACCTTGGCTATTAGTTGCCGGGGCCGGGCAAGCCGCGGTGTTCCGCGCCGACATAATGCTGGGAAACGGTCTTCCCGAATACGCTCAGGGAACATACGAAAGGAGAGCCAATGGTCGTCATTACGAGCAAATATATAAAACCTCTGGATGAGATCGACGCCTTACTCGTCGAGCATCGCCGCTTTCTGGACGAGCAGTACCGAAACAGGAAATTCGTCTGTTCCGGTCCCCAGGACCCGCGAGTAGGAGGCGTGATCATCGCCGACGTGGATAGTGTCGAAGAAGCGCGGGACATAATGAAACGAGACCCCTTTTCGATTCACGGAGCCGCCGATTATCAGTTTATAGCGTTCGCTCCACTTAAGTATGACGAACGATTCGCCTGCTTTGTCAGGCAGGCATAGGCCGGGCGGCATAAAGACAGTTAAAGGGGAAACAATGGATGGCTCGATTGCGCTATGGCTTCCATCCATAAGAGAAGAAGAAAAGCGGCAATGACGGCGGTGACGCGTATGCCGCTTTTTTCTTGGCGGATAAAGAGCCGTCAACGCACACAAGATCGATATGGCAGCCGCGATCTGTCGGCATTATCCGACGGAAGAAGGATGTCATGATCAAGGAAGGCGGGGAAAAGCAGCGATCATATTGAAAAAAATATGAAAATATGCAAGGTTATATTCAAACGATAGGTCTGGCGGCTGATCGACGGGGCTGCGGCCGGTGTCCGAAAATCATGACGTGGGATACGGGATGGGGGCGACTCGCTGTTGAATGATTACACGGCCGATCGCGTTGTGCGCCCCGGTCGGTGATGGCTGTAAAAGGTGGATGGCATGAAGGATGAGGGAAAGACGAAAAAGCAGCTGATCGAAGAATTGTCCGTGTTGCGCAACTCCCTGTCCGATCTGGAGAACACCGTTGCAGAATGCCGGCACCGGGAGGAAAAATACAAATTAAAGGAGATCATCTTTTCGGCTCAGCAGGAAGTGAATATTGAGGGCGTTCTCATTATCGACAAACAGGGCAATATGCTTACGTACAACGAAAAGTTCGTAGAGATGTGGGGTGTGCCCAGGGAAATGGCGGAATCGCGATCGGGGGAACCTCTCCTTGTTCACATATTGAGCAAACTGGCCGATAAAACGACGTGGCTTCACAAAATCGATGCCCTCAACAAAGACAGGAAGTCCATAAGCAGGGAAGAACTTGTCTTGATAGACGGCCGTACCCTGGACTGTTATTCCGCACCGGTGAACGGGCCGGATGGGGCGTACGTCGGGCGCAGTTGGTACTTTCACGAGATTACCGATCACAAAATGGTGCAGGAAGCCCTGCGCCAGTTCCTTCTGGCGGTGGAAGAAAGTCCCATCTCGGTCATCATAACGGATCTCCAGGGCAATATTACGTTCGTCAATTCCAGATTTACCGAGACGAGCGGCTACAATTTCGATGATGTCATCGGCCGTAATCCCCGTATGTTCAAATCGGGCTACACGTCCCCGGAACTCTACGAACAGCTGTGGCGGACGATTGCCGCCGGTAAGGTCTGGCGGGGGGAATTATTCAACCGGAAGAAGGACGGCAACTGCGTGTGGGAGCGTACATCCATATCTTCCATCGTCGACGAGAACGGCCAGATGAAGTATTATATAGCCTTCAAGGAAGATATCACGGATCGCAAAAGGGCTGACGATGAACTCAAGAGATCGCTGTCGCTCATTCAGGCGACTCTCGAATCGACGACGGACGGGATTCTCGTCGTGGACAGCGCTGGCCGGTTTGCCGGTAACAACAAGCAATTCGCGAGGCTATGGAACCTTTCCGGCGATGTGCTTGCGAGGCGAAATGACGAGCTGGCACTCAAACACATCCTTGTACAGTTACAGGACCCTAATGCGTTTCTCTCTACCATCCAAGACCTGAATGTCCATCCTGAGGATTCGAGCTTCGATGTCCTGGAATTAAAGGACGGGCGCGTTTATGAACGTTATTCGCAGCCGCAGCTGCTGGAACGGAAGCCCGTCGGCCGTGTCTGGAGCTTCCGCGACATTTCCAAGAGGAGACTCGCCGAAGACGAATTGAAGGAATCCCAGCAACGGTTATATGAAATCATCCAGTTTCTCCCCGATGCTACGTTCGTGATTGACAAGGACGGTAAAGTTATTGCCTGGAACCGTGCCATGGAGGTCATGACCGGCGTTAAGGCGGCGGAGATGATCGGCAAGGGGGACCATGCCTATACGGTGCCGTTCTATGGTGCGATAAGACCCATGCTGATCGACCTGGCCCTCCATCCCGATCCGGAAAAGGAAAGATACTACACCGCCCTGCAGAAGACGGGCGATGTCCTGTCCGGTGAATCCTATACGCCGAATCTGCCCGGCGGCGTGACGCATCTTGCTGCCTCGGCCTCGGTGTTGCGCAACTCGAGAGGAGATGTGATCGCCGCCATTGAATGCATCCGGGACAATACCGACCGCAAGCAGGCGGAGGAGGCCCTGCAGGCGGCGGAAGTGCTTTACCGTACCCTCGCCGAGAGGTCCTTTGCAGGGGTTTATGTCGTACAGGACAGCAAATTCCGTTATATCAACGACAACGCCGCCACATTTGCCGGTTATACCAAGGATGAATTGCAGGACCAGCCGGCGAATCAGCTCGTTTATCCCGAGGATCGGGAGAGTGCCAGGCAAAACGCCCGTGCCATGCTGCAAGGTACCAGGAATTCCCCCTACGAATTCCGGATAACATCGAAGAAAGGGGAGATTCGTTGGATCATGGAAACGGTCACGTCGATTCTCTATGAAGGCAGGCCGGCTATCCTGGGGAATTCCATGGATATGACCGAACATAAGATGCTGGAAGAGCAGATTATGGCCCTCTCGATCACGGATCAGCTCACGGGACTCTTCAACAGAAGGGGATTTCTGACGCTCGCGGAAAAGCAGTTGAAAGTCGCAGAAAGGGCGCGGACGAGAATCCTGCTCCTGTTCGCCGATCTGGATGGATTAAAGTGGATCAACGATACCCTTGGTCATCAGCAAGGGGACGACGCCTTGATCGAGACGGCGAAGATTCTCAAAGGCGTCTTCCGGGAATCGGATATCATCGCCCGCACCGGGGGCGACGAGTTTGTCGTACTGGCCGGAGGCGTCTCCCGGGAGGATTCCGATATCTTAAAACGGAGACTCCAGCAGCATATCGACGAACATAACGCCCACCAGCGGAAAGAGTACATGATTTCCATGAGCATCGGTATCGTTTACAAAGATCCCGATACGCCCGGCTCCATCGACGATCTCATATCCCAGGCGGATGCCCTGATGTATGAACAAAAAAAGCGTAAGTACGCCTATAAAGAGTAACAGGGAGACCGAGATCCGTAAACAGGCCCTTGTCGGCGAAGTCAAGGCCGTGATCAGGCGTCCGGATCTTCTTGACGGTATTTATGCCGGTGTCTGAATCATATTGTTGATATGCATATTTCTACAAAGGAGTACCGCAGGGTGAAAAAGAAAGAGGTCGTCGAACAGAGAAGACATGAACGCCATGTGTCGCACAACATGGTCGCTTATACGGGTGTAGACCTGGATAAGAATGAAATCGCCGGCAGGGTTGGCAGGACGCTCGACATCAGCGAAGGCGGCATCTTGCTGGAGACGCATGCGCTCCTTGAGCTGGGAAGCTGCATCCTCCTGGAGATCGGTCTTAAAGAGGATATTGTGAAGATGACGGGGACCGTCGTATACAGCAGGAAGGGGCGCGGCCGATTCTTCCGGACGGGAATCGCCTTCGAATCCGGTTTCGGGGAGAGGAATCCTATCCTTGTGAGATACATCGACGCCTTTAAAAAGGCGAAGAAGAAGCGGGCATGAACTGTCGCCCGGCGGCCATGTGTCAACGATTCATAATCAATGTCTTCTTGAACGTCATCCACACGTTACTGCCTTCGCTGAAGCCGTCCGCCGCGGTGTAGGCCGTGGCACGCACTTCCTTGTCGCCCAGCGCCACGCGATAATCCGTTTCATTTCCGAGATATATTTTCCGCAAAAGCCGGCCGGGAATGGCGCCTTCCTCGGGCGATCCGGACAGGATGATCGATTCGGGCCGGGATGCCAGCGTCACTTTGTCTCCCGGCTGGACCGCAGAGGTTACGGAGCACGCTAAACGAACCGGACCGGGTGTCCCGACGAGTTCGGCAACGGCCTCGTTTTCGCTGGTGGAAACGATGGCGGCCTCAAAGAAATTGATGAGTCCGATGAAATCGGCGACAAACGTATTGGCGGGCGATTCATAAATTTTCCTGGGGACGTCCGACTGTTGGATCAATCCCTTGTCCATGACGATAATACGGTCTGACATGACCATTGCTTCGGCCTGATCATGCGTCACATAAATGACCGTGATTCCGAGGCGCCGCTGGACGTCCTTGATTTCAAAACGCATGCTTTCTCGGAGCTTGGCATCAAGATTGGAAAGCGGTTCGTCGAGCAGAAGCAGCGAAGGCTCCGCGATCAGCGCCCGGGCCAAGGCCACCCGCTGCTGCTGGCCACCCGAAAGCTGGCTGGGAAGGCGTTTTTCCAGTCCGGCGAGATGGACAAGCTCAAGCGTTTCCTCGACTTTTTTCCGTATGATTTTCTTAGGCGTCTTTCTGACTTTCAGCGGGTAGGCCACGTTGGCAAATACATTCATATGGGGCCATACGGCATAGGACTGAAAGACCATGCCGATGTTCCGTTCTTCCGGTGGGAGATAGGTATTGGTCTCGGAGCAACTGACCAGGCGGCCGCCGATGTAGACGCGGCCCGCCGTGGCCTTTTCAAAGCCGGCGACGATTCTAAGGCAAGTGGTCTTCCCGCAGCCTGACGGGCCAAGCAGCGAAATGAATTCACCGTCCTCAATCCTCTCGGTAAAACCGGAAACGGCTTTGACCGTGCCGAAATGTTTCGCCAAATTTTCAAAAACGACATCAGCCATATTCTTGCACCTCAGATGGCAATCTTTCCCTTGGTTAACTTGCTGATCAACAGGTTGCCGCCAATGACGACAATCAGGATCAGGACCGCCAGGACCGAAGCGGCCTGCTGGTTGGAATAGGTTTGCAGTTCGTAAAGGACGACCCCCAGGTTGTGGGTTTCCGGTCCGTAGAGCAGGATCGTCATGGTCAGCTCGTAGAATGTCGTCATGAAAACGAGAAACCAGGCGGCTATAAGACCGGGTCTGACCAGCGGCAGGATAATGTCCTTGAAGCTTTGAATCCAACTCGCCCCGGAAATCTGGGCGGCCTCCTCCAGGGAGAGGTCGATCTGTTCGAGAGAGGCCGCAAGGGTGCGGACGGAGAAGGCCAGATACTTGATCATATAGGCAATAATCAGAATCGTGAACGTATTGTAGAGATTGAGGCCGTATTTACCGGAGAAGGCGATGATGAGCGCCAGCGCGATCACGGTACCGGGGGTGGCATAAGGCACTGTGGCGATCAGATCGGACAGGGCGGCCAGTTTGCTCCCCGCCTTGACGCGGTAATAGGCGATGAGGCTCGCCAGGATCAACGCCAGCGTGGCGGCGGCCGCCCCCATAAGAAAGCTGTTGCGGAAGGCCTCCATGGCCATCTTGAAGGACAGGACGTACTGGTAATGATTTAAAGTAAGATTGTCCGTACCGACCGGTTCGCCGAAGATGTTGATGAAGGAGGTCAAAACGATGGCGCCGATGGGCAAAATGACGAGAAGAAAGCCCATCACCAAGGCGAATCCCACGGCCAGCGGTTTCATCCGCCCGAGGTTCACGGACAGGACCCGGGTGCTCTTGCCGCCCACGAGGGTATATTTCCTTTTGCTGAGCATCCAGTTTCCCGCAGTCATCGTGATGACGGCCAGTACCATCAGGACGACGGACAGAGCGGTCGCCTCCCTCATTCCCGACGACGTACCCATGTAGATGTAGGTCATAACCTGCGTGGACAGGACATAGATCCTGCCGGGCATGCCGATCATGGCCGGAACCCCGAACGCGGAAGCGGAAGCGGCAAAAACGAGCAAGCCTCCGGCAAAGAAACTGGGCGCTACGAGGGGCAGGGTGACATCCCGGAAGACCCGTAGCGGTCCGGCCCCGCTTATCCTGGCCGCTTCTTCCAGGGAATTGTCCATCTGTTCCAGGGCACTGGCCACATTGAGAAAGGCCAGCGGGTAATAGAAAAGGGTCATGACCCAAACCAGTCCCGCCGTTGAGTAGATATCGAACGGTCCCGGCACTTCCAAACCGAAAAGATTGATCAGCATCTGGTTGATATAGCCGACTCCGGGCGTCAACAGCAAAATCCAGGCGATGGCACCGACATAAGGCGGGATGATGTAGGGCATGAAGAAGAGAGCCCGGAACTGGTTCTTGAAGGGCAAATCGCTGCGAACGACGAGCCAGGCTAGACCCGTGGCGAAGATCATGGAAAAAAGCATGGTGAGCCCGCAGATGACCAGCGTCGACACCACGGCATCCCAATTGCCGCCTTTGCTGTATACGGCAATATAGTTCTGGAGGCTTAAAACTCCATCTTCATTGAAGAAACTCTTCCAGACGAGCAGGAGAAGCGGCAGGAGGACAAAAGTGAAAAGAAAAAACAGGGCGGCCCCGATTACAGTATTGCGCCACGTGAAGATCCCCTTGAAAGGCATCATGGCTGGAGTCGCTCCGCTTGCATATTACATGTGCGATCTTCTGAAAATATTCGCTGCCGAAAGACGATGACCGCCCGCGATCCGTCGCAGAGGCACCGTTTCCGATTCAATGGCCCGACGTCCCTGATGTCGAGAGCTTATCGCGGGACGTCGGGCAATGGTGAACCGAGTGCTGAAGATGACTCTTCAGGCAGCAAAATTTTAACCGTTTAATGAAGGACGATCTTGTCGAACTGCTCCTTGACCTTATCCGGGTCCCTGCTGATGGCGTCCCAATCCATAGGCAGGGCGATCTTACGTATGTCTTTCATCGTCAGGGCAGCGCCTTTCGGTGCAGGCATATCCGGGCGGACCGACGCCATCCATCCGGCGAGGATGGCCTGCTGTCCTTCCTTGGATAAGAAAAAGTCGTTTATAACCTTGGCCGCCGCCGGGTTCTTCGTGGTCCTCATGATGCCGATGGGAGCGGGGATGACCACGGGGCCGTCGGCAGGGTAGATAAAGCCCAGAGGCTTGCCTTCACCGGCAGCCTTCAGAACGTTTTCTTCCAGGAGCATGCCCACGGCCAACTGGCCGCTCAACAGTTTCGTCTCAACAGCACCGTTTCCCGGTTCACAGGTGACGTTGTTCTTTCGCAGGGCCTCGAAGTAACGCCAGCCGTGCTTCGGCGACCTGGCCAGTCCCGCCGTAGAAACGAAGGCCGTTCCTGAAAGCAGGGGGTTGGGCATCCCGACCTTGCCGCGCCATTTGGGATCGGCCAGATCCCACCAGGTCTTGGGCAGATTAGCCGCCGAAACGAGTTTCTTATTGTAGGCAATGCCCATGATGTTCATGCGGACGCCGGAGTAATAGCCCTCCTTATCCACATAGTCGGGAAAGAGAAATTTGTGATTGGTCGACCGGTATTGAAGGAGCCTCTTGTCGCGCTTCAGCGCGTTGTAGTAGGCGGGATCGGCGATCATAATGAGATCCGCCATTGTGTTGCCCTGTTCGAATTCGGCCGTGAGCTTGGTGATTACCTTTTCCGATCCCCCATAAAACCACTGGACGTCGATATTGGGATACTTCTGCTTCAGAACGGGTTTCAACTGTTCGATAATGTGCAGGTAAATAGAAGTATAGATCATGACTTTTCCGGATGCTGCCTCGGCGCCCAGCGCCGGCCCCGCGACTGTTCCAAGGATTAAAAGCGCCCCGGCAATAACCGCCATTCCCTTTACGCGAATACTTTTCATAGCATCATCTCTCCCCTCAGCTGATTTTATGATGATATGCAAACAGGAGCAACACGGCGAGCATCGCCGTCTACTGCCTCGTATGAGGCTTTACGCGCGCCGACTATAGAGAAAACGGTATCGTTTGTCAAGGCAGGAGAGGATTTATAATAAGTTGTTAATTATCAAGAAGTTGCTATTATTTCAGGGTATAAGAAACGGACAGGAAAGCTTCATTGGCGGGATGCCAATATAAAGGCAGGGTCTTTGCCCAGCCAGTAGATCAGGTCGGCGATATTCATGCGCGACCGGACGAATGGGGCAAAACTCACGGCCCAATGAAAAGCTTCAACAGAAGTCGGCGGATAGGTATATTCCGGACGAAGGGGAAGGCCTGACTGCTTAAGGAGCTTTTCCATTTCGTCCGTTCGTAAAGTCAGGCGGGCCAGGTTCCGTCTGATTTCCTTCCAGTCGTCCGGGAAGGCTTGGCGTTTTCGTGACGCATCGCGCCAGAGCGACGACTTCTTCTCGTATTCGGCAGCGAATTCCTGTCTGGCCGCCTCCAGCTTTTCACGGAGGGAATCATCCGTGCTCATTGGCGACACGTCAGCCAGAGGAATGCGGTCCATCATAAGGGAGAGACTTTGACCCGCTTTCTCTGCCGTCTCCACACGCCATCCATTTTGCGAAACAGAGGGCAATGCCAATAGCCAATCGATGGTCCGGGCGCTGATAAGTGAGCCCAGTGCTACCTGTTCCCCATGAAAGACCAGTTCTCTGCCCGAGAGGAGGTTCAGAAAATCGAGGGCGTGGCTGATTACATGTTCGTAACCGGACAGAGGTGTCGTCTCTCCGGCCGTCGACATGGCGATTCCGGCCATGGCCAGGGCCGCAGCCGTACAGGCCGTGGTTTCAGCCGGAAGGGGATGACAGCCAAACCCGGAAGCGCTGGTCCTTATTCCTGGTACAAATGGTTCCATCAAGCGGTAAGCGCGTTCATCGTAGCGTTTCATAACCCCCAGGCGGTAACCTAGGTACCAATCGCCGTATGCAACGAAACGCGCCAAAAGATCGCCGAATCCTGCCCTGGACATCCGTGTCGGGGCGCATCTCAAAAACGGTTCCGCCCAGAACGTCGCCGTTACCTCACGGGACACTTGTGTCCTTTTGGCTCCATGGAAATCGATGATCGAGAAGGCAGAAGTGAATGCCGTTACCGTCAGGGCGGTCGGCACGGAGATCAACGGCGATGCGTATCCCTCAAGAAACAGGGAGTGTTTTACGAGATCGGTAACTGTACCTGAGCCGAGGACAATGCAGATATCTTTTTCGCGGCCATGCAACGTTCCGCGGATCTTGTCCATGTGGGTATGTGATGAATGGATATCGGCGGAAGGTAAACCGAGAACAGAGGAAAGATCGATCCAGTCGTAGGCGAGCCCCATGTCCTGCAGGAGGCATTGGAACGCATTGTCGATGGTGCCGTCCCGACCTTCTGACGATTGTTTCGGAAAACCGTCGACAAAGACGGCTATCCGTCTCTTTTCCCATCCCGATGAACGGACCAGGGACTGCATCTGGTCGAAAAACTCGGCAAGTGTTCGGGCATAAAACTGGGCCGGGACCAAGCGGGCATCATCAGGATTTTTCAGGATGCCTTCAGCGTCAATCATCCGGGCGAGGTCATCCATCCAAGGGTTCGTTGATACGATCATGTCGATTCCGTAGCATATCCCTTGCCGGATTGGCTATAAAAAATTGGGCCGGATGTCAAATGCGGCCGGATCGTTTTTTTACTGCATACACCTATCGAGACGCGGTGGAAAAGCAAAACCGGGAAGTGAAACATTCGAGGGCACCCCCGATGCCTTTACCAAGATCCGGAAAGGCTTAAAACAGGAATCAGATTTTTCAACCACCCCTTTACGGAAGGAGCGGATATGCAATAAACGATATTCATAATGATGCAGAGCAGGGTGGCGGCAGGTATGGAAGAAAAGGAGGCAAATCCATATAAACCCTGCTCTGCAGGTCAGGTTTGCATTGGCCGGTTTATTGACCGTTGTTCAGTACAAACTCGACTCTCCGGTTTTTTGCCCAGGCCTTTTCGTTATGGCCCGGATCCGCAGGCTTATCCTTGCCGAAACTTACCGTCTTCAGGTTCTTCGCCGAAATGCCTTTGCCGACCAGGTATTTCACTGCCGACTTGGCTCTTCTTTCACCGAGGGCCAGGTTATATTCGGCCGTTCCTCTCTCGTCGCAGTAACCCTCGACCGTAACCTTGGCGGCGTTATTGGCTTTCAGCCATTTGGCATTCTTGTCGAGAGCGGCCTGGTCGCCTTTTCTGATCTTGGCGCTGTTATAGGCAAAATAGACTTTATCCAGGGCGAAGACTTCCGGCTTCGCTTCCGCTTGTTTCACCTGCACCTGCTCTTTTTCTTTTACTGCAGGTTGAACTGCCGCCTTCTTCTCACTTGCTGCCGAATCGTCTTTAACGGCGGCTTTCTGCGTGCAACCGAATAAAACAAGAGTAGTAAAAATGAATGTCACAACCATCAAGAGTACAGAGCGATTTCGCATCATACGTTTCCCGTTTCCTTTCGTGAAATGAGTATCTTCCTCTGATAATTTTTTCCCCTGCCTCCTCCAGTCCCTCCTTTTCCTCAGTATCACCCCTTATACCGGACAAGCTTCGACGAGCCCGTCTGCCGGAACGATCTCATCCGGGGAAAACGTCTGCCCCGGTGATCCGCCTTGCCTGTGACCTGTGCACCCATCATGGGTCGCAGACATGGACATTCAGGCAAAGATATTTCTAAACAAATGATTTGTGTACAAATCAGATAAAGCAAATTGCGAAGATTTGCAATCATTTATTTACGAAAAGGATTCGCAAGGATTCATCCGGCGAATCCCCGAAGCTTTCTCGGACGGAGGTCATGCCCTTCAACATCCCGATGCAGCCAACCGAATCACCTTCATTCTTATTTTTATTGAAGTATTTTCCCGGAAAGCGCCTCGTCGATCTTTCTGGTCGTTGCCGGATCGTTGAGCATCTTCATCAGGGCGTCCGTCAGGGTCGTGTTGATTTCCTTTTCGATTCTCTCCCCTGAAAAGGTGATATCCTTAAGGGAAGAACTTGTTTCCACGGAGGAACGGTAAAGGATTTTCCCGGCGGCGCAATCGGCCAGGACAAAAGTCAGGCGGACTTTGGTCTGGTAAGTCTTCACCGGGATCGCATCCTCTCCGGTCATCTCCAGTGTGTCGATATTACCTCCGATCACCAGTCTGCCCCAGTGAGGATTGATCGTTGTCTCTTTGAGGTCCCATACAGGTCTTTCATCGGTCAGCTTATAGCCTGCCCGGGACAGGACGTCCCGGATGCTGCTCGTGACCGCCTCTGGGACGCGCTCTTTCATGGGCAAGATCGGGACGACGTCGCCGGAAGATTTAATCTGTCCCAGAAGAAGACGGTCGTCCATCCGGCGGATATCGTTGAACGTGGCTACGGTTATCTTGGCATCCGGCCGGGGTTGCTGAATGGCCCTTTCCGGCGGTATGAATTTGAGGTTGATCTGATAGACCGCCGGGGTGCAGGCTTGAAGCGCGAACAGTGCGACCAGGCAGAGTGTTGCAGTGATGATCGATACGAACCTCCCGGAAAAGGGCCCTCCGGCAGGGTGTTTTTGAATTCGTTCCATTTTTCCTCCATTCCTTATCATGTTCTCATCTTCTTGTTTCGTGCCGGCAGTTTGATGCGCGACCTTTTCTTCATGGCATGCCTGATTCTCTTTTGGGGGACATTCACTTCCCTGGATCCGATCAATTTCGGAGGCAGGGATTTCACGCCGAGAATATCGACAAGAACGGAAAGCCCGTCTCCAATGGCGGACAATTTCTTGTCCGACAGGTGTTCCAGTCCGGAAACCAGTACTCCCTGGACCACATTCGGTGCATCTTTAACCAGGGCGTTACCACGCGCGGTCAGTTGCAGCTTCACGACCCTCCGGTCCTCCATGGATCGCACTCTCCTTACCAGCCCGTTGATTTCCAGGCGGTCCAGGATGCCCACAACGGTAGCCGGATGCAAATATATCCGGCGCGCGAGATCGGAAACGCTCATCGGGGAGGACTCGGCAAGGGTTTTGATGGCCCAGAGCTGCGGTCCGGTCAGGCCGGTCTCTCGTTTCACTTTTTTGGAGTGTTCATTGATGGACTGGAAGATACGGCGGATATTATCGACAATTTCCGCGACCACCGCGGCATTGCTTTCCATGGATGTCTCCTTCCGCACGGATCGGCCCCCCTGCCGATCTTGAATCGTTTTTATACAAATAATTTGAACAGATATCAAGTCCTCTTTCACTGGAAATGCTCGTGCATGCTGGGGAATATCGGAGGTATACCCGAAAAGAATCCTCTGAACGGGACCAAATCCGCACCGGGAGACTTGCCCGTTGCGGTCGGAATAGACTCGTGGAAAGCCTTACGGCATGCCTGATACGGCCATCTTCCTCTGGAAAGGACATTACGATCCGGAGGCGGGAGGAGACGTCATTTCTTCGAGCTTGCCGGCCTGAAAGGCCTCAACGGCGGTACTTATTTTACCGGATGCCCCGGTGAAGATCTTCACCCCTGCGGCCAGAAGAATTGCGGCCGCTTTCCGTCCGATATGCCCCGTCAGTACCACATCCGTCTCCTGTCCGGCCACGAGGTTTCCCGTCGTTGTGTCCCTGAGGACGCAGACGTAGGCGGCGGCATTTTCTACGGCCTTTGTCTCGCGCGAGTCGGTGTCGATGATGATATAATAACGGCACTTGCTGAACCTTGGATCTACAAGGTCAGTCAGTTCAGGACCTGTCGATGAAACGGCAATTTTCACGGTGATGCTTCCCTGTCTTGTTAGCCGCCGAGCTTCATGACCAATTGATGTTCCGACTGGTGCTCCCCTTGATAGATGAAAGGATGCAGAACCAGGGTCTTGATGCCTTTCCTGGCCTTCCTGAAGGTCATGACGGCTGTGACGGTCTTCTGAGGGTCGATGGGAACCCCTTCGGTTCCGGTAAGGGACATGGATATCTTCTCGTCGCCGCTTAGGAAACTGACTTTGTTGACGTCGTGCTTGTCGCCTGCGCCGTCGGTGATTTGGGACTTGGCCCACCAATACGTGCTGTCGTACAGGGCGATGCGCTTCGACGTCTTGGAGCCGTTGTAGGTCTGGACACGAACAGTGACTTCGTTGCCGGTCGATTGCATTCCCGTTACCGTGAAGAGAATATCGCCGGCCCTGGACGATACCGTCTTGAACGACTTGTCTGTGCGCTCGGACACTCTCTTGACTGCCTGTTTCACAGGAGGCGCTATGGCATTGACCGCTTTGGAAGCTGCTTCTTCCCGGTCTGCGATCACGATTGACACGGACGGCGACGTCGTAGGGTCTGTTACACGTTCCGGAGCCAGCCGGTGAGTCGGCAACGGCAGTACAGCTGGTGCCGGTTGTCCGGATTGCGTTGACGCCTTTACGGAGTCTGCGGCAGGTGTCGGCGTGCGGTCTGGGATCGCATCCAACCTTTCGGAGATGAACGTGCTGACGATCCGGGTGCTTTCCCGGGAAAGTCTGGCAAGCTTCGGCGGCACCGTGTAGTCAGAAATGAGAATGACCGTGACTGCGATCGTTGCCACCGCCGCGCCTGCCGCCAGGGCTATTTTGATCGCCTTCCGGGGATGCGCAGACTTGCCCGATTGCACAGACATGTTGCTGCCTGACAGCTTGCGAGGGGCTTCCTCTTGCCCGGAAACGTTGTCTTCGCCGGCAGCGGATGTCTCTTCGATATTCGATCTGCCTGCTGCCGGATCAATTATTACGCCTTCTCGTTCGACGGCATAGATGTCATGTTCGCGGACATGCTTGTCCGCCCGCGATCCCTGATATTGAAACAACTCCGCGTATTCCTGCGACAGGGAGGAAAGCATGTCGTAATAAGATCTGGATACGAGCAGTTGTCCCGGATCGGCGAAGCTCATGATGCGTTCGGCGGCGTTGATGCCGTCGCCGATCATATTCATTTGGTTGTTGATATCCTTGAGGATTCTAACCGGTCCCAGATTGATGCCTATCCTGACCTGCAATCCGGCCGCGACCGGCGAGTCGTCTGTATCTAGGGCACCTCTGATATTCATCGCTATGGTCAGGGCGTCTTCCGGATCGCCGATGCAACCGATGGCGGCGCCGTCCCCTGTGTCCAGTACCATGCGTTCGCTTAAGGCAATGTTCTTAATGGCGTCGGCCAGATGGGCATTGAAGCATTCCTTGATCAACACCTGCTCGTTGAAGGACTTTTTTGTGTATCCGGCGATATCGATAAAGACAACGCTGCAAATGAGGGTTCGATTGGGGCGGAAATGATGGGCCATCAGGCTTTCCGGGTTATTCGTCATGGCGTGCATTCTTTTTCTTTGTCTGCAAGTTATGCCCCTCGAATCCAACTGACCGGTGAGGCCGTATTCTTTTTCCCTGAGCCTTGATCGTATCCGCAGTCGTGCGATGATGAGAGGAGAGATTGATCTTATCGAGCGTGTTCATATGGGTCGGATTGGCTTTATTCAACGAGATCGCGATACCTAAACGATATCGACGTACCCCACTTAATCGTTTTCTTGGAAATTGACAAGCAAAAAAATACGCAGGCCCTTGATTTACTTGTAGTAAAATCTATAAGGCGTGATGATGATTCATGAAAGGGCCATAAGCGAACCGGCCTTCGCGAGAAAAGGGATTTTGTATTATATGTTAATGCGTTTCATGTTTGAGTGAATGCAAATTGTAAAACAGGAAGGGTACGCACACAGTGCGCGAGGGGCTGTTGATTCTACTTGTTCAGGTTCATGACCAGGTTGTGTTCGGAACAGTTTCCCTCGTGGCAGATAAAGGGGTGTAGAACCAGAGTTTTTGCCGTTTTGAAGGATTTTTTAAACGTCAGGTTGGCGATGACGGATTTTTTGGGGGCGACGGCAATTCCCTGCGTGCCCGTGAGGGACATGGAAATCTTCTCGGCATCATTGAGAAAGACGACCTTGTTGACGTCGTGTTTCTCGCCGGCTTCGTCCAGTATCTGAGACTTGGCCCACCAGTAGGCGTCGTCATAGATGGCGATGCGCTTGGTTTCGCTGGAGCCGTTATATGTTTGGATGCTCAGCGTTATTTCATTTCCCTGTGATTTCTGATCGATGAAGGTGAAGAGGACGTCGCCGGCCCGGGCGGACAACTTCTTCACAGCTTTTTTGACCGGTTCCTCTTGAGTTTTGGCGGAGACGACTGTCTGCTCGGGCGGGGTTTTCCTGGATGTTGCCGGGGCCTTCGGGTTCGGCAGCGGTTTTTCGGGAACGGCCGTCGTTACGGCAGGTACGGGTTTGCTTTCCGGGACGGCGTTTGCGGGAGTTGCGGCTACCTTCGGTTGTTCCGACGGCGCTTTTTCTCCGGGCAGGAGGAAGATGAGGCCGGCAAGAACGGCGGCCATAGTCCCCCCGATCATGATCGCTTTCTTTCCCCGTCCCGCCGATGCGTCTCGATCAACCTTCCTGGGGTAAGCGCGGTATGATTCTTCGGCGGCAAGACGGACCGGCTCGACAGGATCATCTTCTTCACTGCAGAAGCCGTTCTGCTTTCTATCCGGGCGGTTATACAGGGAGCCGGGTTTCATCCTGGTGTGTTCAACGGCATAGAGATCATGCTCGCGGACATGTTTGTCCGCCCGGGAACCCTGGTAATGAAAGAGCTGAGCGTATTCCTGCGAAAGGCAGGAGACGATGTCGTAATAGGACCTCGAAACCAGGAGCTGTCCCGGTTCGGAGAAGCTCATGATGCGTTCGGCGGCGTTGATGCCGTCTCCGATCATGTTCATTTGGTTGTTGATGTCTTTAAGGATCTTTACCGGTCCGAGATTGATGCCCATCCGGACCTTGAGATTGGGCGCCACTTCGGAATCGTCGTCCATGAGGGCGTCGCGAAGGCTCATGGCCACAAAGAGGGCGTCCTCCGGGTCGCCGATAAAGCCGATCGCCGCTCCGTCGCCGGTGTCCAGGACAATCCGGTAGTTGAGGG
Organism: Syntrophales bacterium; assembly: GCA_963668175.1. Lineage (GTDB taxonomy): Bacteria > Desulfobacterota > Syntrophia > Syntrophales > PHBD01. Next base: position 3,653,937 of record OY764159.1, on the reverse strand, counting down.
ATATATCCTTAATAGCATCGGCCAGATGTATGTTGAAACGTTCCTTGATCAGGATCTGCTCAACGAAGGGTTTTTTCGAATACTCAACCAGGTCGATGAAGACGACGCTGCAGATGAAGGTCTGATTGGGTCGGATATGAGGATTTTCAGGGCTGTCAGGGTTCTTGATCATGGATCGGCCTTAGCTTGCATTACAGCATCCAGATGCAGGCCGATGACCAGCGCCGCGTAGAGGCTTTAATCGACGGCCTGTGCTTCATGTGTAATACGTCTATACAGTTTTATGTAATATTACAAGGGGTAATTTGCGATCGGCCGGGAATCCGGAATCGAGACTTTTTTGATACTTATCCATATCTGAAAATGTCGGTGCCTGTCAGGTCGTCCGTATAACATGGGTATTGTCACGGCTCCGGGACAGGAACAGACTTAAGGGATGCAGCGGCGGTCGTTCCAATCCTTCGTGGTTGTCCATCGGGCAGGGCAGCCTCCAAGAGTGATCTGTATCGCAAGACGACGTTTCCGGCGGATAGGTAACACAGCAGCGTTTGTCGGGAGGTTCAACAAAGATAAGCGACAATTTTGGGGTTTTTTAGTATAATAGAAAAGAATGCCCCCGCGTCCATTGCGAATTCGCCCCTCCCGCTCCCCATCCCGATGATCTCTTTTGTCGCTGGCATTTCACGATAGCTTGAAATAGGCGGCCATCTGGCGTTACCGGCCGGCGGTTTTACAACATAGAGCAAATACGGTGACAAAATGAAGGAAGATCGTACCGGGAAAAAACAGGTTGTCGTTGTCGGCGCAGGATTCGGTGGGTTATGGGCCGTACGCACCCTGGCCCACCAGGATATCCGCGTCGTTGTCGTTGATCGTAACAATTACCACACCTTTCTCGCGCTTCTTTATCAGGTGGCCGCCGCTGAACTGGAAGCTGAGGATATCGCCTACCCCGTGCGGAGCATTCTCTGGGGTTTTCCCAACGTCGATTTTGTCCTTGCCGATGTCCGCCGCATTGATCCGGAAAAGCGCCTCCTTGAAACGGACGGGGAGACGATTGACTACGATTATCTCATCCTGGCTGCTGGAAGCGTCACCCATACGTTCGGAGTCCCCGGTGTCGATACGTACGCTTTCGGTCTCAAGAATCTTGATGAAGCCGTTATCCTCAAGAACCATATCATTTCCTGTTTCGAAAGGGCCTCACGCGAGACGGACGAGGAAAAGAGAAGATGCCTCCTTACCTTTACCATAGTGGGGGGCGGTGCAACGGGCGTTGAGTATGCCGGTGCCCTGAGTGAACTTATCCATGGACCCCTATCGCGGGATTTCCCGGGCATCGATTTCCGAAGCGTCCGCATCGTACTCCTGGAGGCGTCGGATCGTCTGGTCGCGGCGATGAGCGAAGCCGTGCGCAACTATGCCGAGAAGCGGCTGCGCGAGATGGGCGTCGATGTCCGATTAGGGGCGCGGGTCGTCAGTGTAACGGCGTCCGAGGTGGATCTGGAGGGCGAACCCGCCATTCCGACAGAGACGGTTGTCTGGACCAGCGGCGTGCGGGGCGAACCGGTGGCTGCACTTTCGGGCCTACCTGCGGAAAAGAGCGGCCGTGTCGGCGTGCTGCCGACCCTGCAAGTGCCCGGCCGGCCCGAAATATATGTCATAGGCGATTTAGCACAGATCAAGGAGAACGGCCGCATCCTGCCGATGGTTGCCCAGGTCGCCATACAATCGGGGATCGCCGCCGCCCGGAATATACTCCTTCAAATCAAAGGGGCCGAGCCCGGCAATTTCCGATACCGGGATCGGGGTTCAATGATTACAATCGGCCGCGATGCCGCCGGCGTCGATATCGGCGCAAGAACCTTCATCGGTTTCATTGCCTGGGTCCTCTGGCTCTTCATCCACCTTTTCAATCTCATCGGATTCCGTAACCGCGTAATGGTGCTGATCAACTGGGCCTGGGATTATATCTTCTTCGAGCGGGCCGTCCGCTTTATTTTCCCGTCACAGATGATGCCCCATCGACATCCGGACAGTGGGACCGAACAACATCGTTTGTGAAACGACAGTCGAAAGAATGCAGGATGGTGGATGATCGACGGACTGCCGGGCCGTCGTTCGACAGAATATGCTTTTGAATATTCATGGTTGTCGGACGGAACCCTCTTGCCGGTCCTCTCCGGTTTCAAACGGATGCACGGTGAGCGGCGGAATCGATAGGATCCGCGTTATTCCGTTTTTGCTATTTGCACAAAAACGTGTTAATTATTCGCCGAATAAAAAACAGATCGATAGGACTCAACTCGTGAAACTTTATCCGCTGTTTCTCTGTATGGCGGCGATAACAGTGTTCAGCCCGGGGCCCGGGGTGATCATGACGCTTACGAACTCCCTGCGCTACGGGTTTAAGGGGACGTTTGGCGGGATACTGGGTATATCCTGCGGGGCGTTGGTCGTGGCTGCCGTGTCGGCTACAGGCCTTGGGGTCGTCCTCGCTGCATCCGCCCTGGCGTTCACCGTCCTCAAATTTATCGGTGCCGCGTACCTGATCTATTTGGGCATCAGGCTCTGGCGCGCTCCGGCCGTCGGTTTTCAGACGCTCCCTTCGCATCCGGCCGGTTTCCGACGCCGCTTCATCGAGGGTTTGTCCCTGCAGCTGACCAATCCGAAGGCTATCTTCTTTTTCCTTTCGGTGCTTCCCCAGTTTATCGATCCCGCACGCGACTATCCCTCGCAATTCGCCACCCTGGTGCTGACATACAGTATCCTCGTCGTCGCCATTCATTGTCTGTATTCGCTTTGTGCGCAAAGGGCGAAGCGATGGCTGTCCTCGGAACGGGGAGGGAAGATGATCAACAAGGCGGGCGGAGCGATGTTCATGGTGTTCGGTGCGGCACTGGCCACTGCCAGAAAGTAAGGTAGGCCGTCTTTGATAGTGAAACCTGCCCTCTCTACCCGACTTCAAACTACCATTGACAGACAGAACTGTTGTTCCTATAATCCGCGGCGATCAGCGAAACCGATTGTAAAGGAGTCTATCAGTATTTGGATATGAAAAAAAAGAATAATGTAAGGTCGCTTGCGATTTGTTGCCTCCTGGCCTCAGCGATCGTTTTATCTTATTTAAGTTCCATCGCTCATGCAGCCTCAGATTCCCGTAAACAGGTCACCGAAGCGGCCATGCGCCTCGTATCGTTCTGTATCGATCCGAAAGCAGGTCTCGATCAACGCGATATAGCCACCCTGACCGAGTATGTGCTCAGCTCGAAGACGGAAAAGGACCATGCCCTTCCGGAAACTCAAAAATGTCCTGGGGCTTATCAGGAGTTCGACACGAAAACCAACTTTGCCAGATTCATGGAATATTCTTACAACCCGATGATTCCTCAGGTCGTTACCAGACCGTCATCGCTTCGGTATTCGCTCTGGAGCACCGTGCCGGGAAGGACACAGAAACTTCCTGCCGTATGGAAGCCTATTCCTCCGGAAGGAAGCCCGTTGATACTGCACGGGTTCCAGCACGATTCGAATACGCCGGACCTCACCACCGGCGTCTACTATGAATACGATCTCAAAAGGACGCTAATTGTGGCCAATTACAAGGGGCGTCAGGTCCTTATCTCCATATCGAAGCAAATCGACAAATCGAAGGTGGGGGAAAAAGGCTTTATTATCGGGAATGACAGCGACTGGAACTACTATTATTCGGGTGAAATCGGTTCCGCCAAGGCGGGGCTCGGCTGGGTCGAATCGTACATCTACGATTATTTCTCCATCGGTGTATACGTGGAATCGGGTTCGGCACCCGTTATGCTGAGAACCGGCGTTTTCCAGTGGATAAAGGCCGGCTGGCTGGGCGTCAATTTCGTGAAGCCCAATCATATCATCGAAGGTTTGAAACGCTTTGCCCGAAACCATAAAGCTGTTCTGGAATCGTCGCATCTACCCGCTTCGCCGCGAATAATTACCGTATACCGCTGGCTTATAGGTCTGCCTGCCGGCGATTTGAAGCAGAAATATGCCGCTCTGCAGCAGGCGCAACGGTCTCAGGTCATTCAAATGGGAAAGCTGAGCAAAACGAAGGCGGATGAACCTTTAGCCGTCCATAATACGTCCAGGGAGCAAATGGTGGAAGAGCTGATGCTGGAATATATCAAGACGGCCCTCGGGAAACCGACGCCTGTCAAGATGAATTTCGGCCGGCTTTTCTCCGATCCCCAGTTCTTGGTCTCATCCAGCACGGCTGAGCCGAAGGATTGACGTTCCTTGCCGGCTGAAGTCTGCTGCCGCGGATGATAGGATGCTGTTTCTCCGCGCTGCATGATATTGCCGTTTCCCGCTTGTCCATCGGATAATCCAAATCCATTATCACGGAACAGGTCCGAAAAATCCGGAAGAAATACCGCTTCGGGGTTGTTTTCACTATCCTGCCCTTATTTTGATAACTCTCTGAAAGTTGCTGAGGTTTTCAATAAGACTTCTTCCCCGGTCCGCGGCATGCTCTCTTCATTTCGTATCGGATAGTAAATGTCCGTCTTGACAGGGCGATCAGGGGCGTTTACGGCCACTCCAAAGCGGAAAACCGGAAGCCGCAACCCAGGCAGGGCAAATAAAAGGTTATGTCGCCTTCCGTTCGTCATCGGCGGGAACGATAAGGATACTGCAGAATCTCGGCATGAAACGGAAAAAGGAAGGCCTGCGCTTGCGGCCGGGCGCGACAGTTGGACTTTTTTCAACAGCCTGCTGAAGGAGAGGCGCGGTCTAACCCAGGCACATCGTCGAAAACTGGCTCACATTCTCGTCTTCGCCCATGGCGATGAGCTTGTCGCCTTTTTCGATGATATAGGAAGCAAGGGGATTGAAGATCATTTTTCCCGAATCCTTCTTGATGGCGACAATGATGAGTCCGAAACGCTGCCGTATATCCGACTTTTCCAGCGTCAGGCCGACGAGGGGAGACCCTTCGCAGATGTCCAGTTCATCCATGCGGAGTTCCAGACTCTGCCTCTTTGTCGTGATCTCGATGAAGTCGTGCATGGTCGGTCTCAGGAGCGCCATCGACATCCTCAGCCCGCCTAAGGTATAGGGAGACATAACCCGGTTCGCGCCGGCCCTGAGCAGTCGGCTTTCCGACGCTTCCTCCTCGGAGCGCGAAAGGATGTAGACGTCCGGGTTCAATTCCTTGGCCGTGAGAATGACGTAAAGATTCAGGGCGTCCGTCGGCAATACGCAGACCACGCCTTTGGCCCTTTTGATTCCAGCTTCGATGAGGGTCTTGTCCTGTGTGCCGTCTCCGCTGTAGTAGACGTAGCCCGCTTCTTCGCATTTCTGGATGACTTCGGGATTCCTGTCGACCACCACAAAGGGGACCTTTTCGGCTTTGAGTTCCCGGCAGATCAGGAATCCTATCCTGCCGCAGCCGCAAATGATATAGTGATTGTGCATTTTCTTGATCATTTTCTCGAGCCTCCCCTTCCCCATCAATGTTTTGAAGCGCCCTTCGACCATGGTCTCCGTCAAGAGCCCGAGTGTGTAGAGCATGGTCCCGACACCGAAGACGATCATGATGCACGTGAAAAGCTTCCCGACGTTGGTTTTCGGTACAAAATCGCCGTAACCGACGGTCGACATGGTGACAACCGTCGTATAGAGCGAATCGACGATGCTCAGGTCTTCAATGATACTAAAACCGGCCGTGCCGACCAGGAATATCAAAAAGAGGAGGATGATCGCGTATTTGATTTTTCTTCTAAGGCCCAATCCAAACCTCCCGCCAGGAACACACAAACAGGAGAAAACACGTGGAAATAAGGATGGCCGTGAACCCTGTTTGCAGTTTCGCTACATTCTCATATCCTCACCGGTTGGTCAAGCCTGCATTCGCTTATGTCCTGAATAGATACGCGACGGGAAGTAAATGTAAAGGCATTCTTGGGCGGTTCATCCCGGCGGCGAGTTTTCCGTTGACAGCCGAAGCCCTCTCGCTTAATATAGGAAAGCAGTATCGTGGTGCCCATGAGTTATCCTGTCAAGTAATCCCCGTTTTTCCCGATAATCCAGTTCGTCATGAAGATTCATCCATCATCAATATATAGGAAAATGCGGTCACTGGCGCCTGATGGCCGCCCGGACGGAACTCACCGCGGCGCCTGCAGCGATTCAGAGAAAAAGATCCGGCGGATAGTGCGCCGCCTGGCTGTCGTTACCGCCGTCATAGGCATTCTAGCCTACGGGGTGTCCGCCGCAGTGGGACTTTACGGATGCCGCCTTCTGCAGACGGAACTGGATGGAAAAATCCGCGATATCGGAAACAGGTGGGAGGTGTCCGTCCGGGTCGGAAGCGTCGGTTTCCATCCGGTCCACGGGATCGGATTTCACGATGTCGTCATATACGACCACAGCCGTGGGAACGATCTACCCTTACTCTCCGCTTCGAGGGTCTATGTCCATTACGGCTTAAGTCTGCTGCCGCGGCCGGGCGTGAAGATCAGCGGTATAATGCTGGTCGATGCCGAATGTTCGCTGCCAATGCCGTCTGTTACGGGCCACTGGCCTTTGGCAGACGCCGTCAAGCGTTGGCAGGGTTTCAGCGGCGGCGGCGGAGACTCTTCTTCTGCCGGGTTAGGACGGTTCGTCACAGTGGGGCCGGATCTGACCCTGTCCTGGGAGCGAGGCAGGGTCGTGCTTCAACGGAACACGGTTATCGGACGGACGACGGCGCCGATCGTCACAGGGAGCTTCGGGAAAGTAAACTATGATTTGAGGACAAGACAGATTGCCCTCAACGCTGCGGCAAGGATCGGCGAAACGAAGAGCGAAGCACGCATTGAGGGTGAGGGCAGTGTCCGGGTGTTCAAGATCAGGCTTGCCGGCCGGGAAATCAGGCTGGCCGATTTGTCCCGATACCTCCCTGCCTGGCTGGTGGCCGGTGATGATGCTGTACTCACCGGATCGGTGGAAACGGTCTATTGTCCTGCCGATCCTGTTCAGACGGTCGCCTTTAACTGCGCATTGAAGAAGGTGGGGATCGATCACCGGCGTCTGGCTGATCGGCCGATCAAGAACGTGACCTTTGATACCAGCGGCACGATAAAATGGGACAGGGAAGTCAGGAAAGTCGAACTGCTTTCATCCCGCATAGGATTGGGTGCGTTGAAGGCGGATGTTGAAGGATCCGTTGATTACTCGGAATCACCGCAGATAAAGACGCGTCTGCGGTGCGCCGGCGTTCCCATAGGCGACATCCTGGACAGTCTGCCGCCGGATTTCATCCCGACGGTCCGCGGTGCCGTGGCGGAAGGCGTCATCGATGCGGATGTCACCTTTGCTATGAACAGGCTCGATAAGAATTCGATTGCCTTCGATCCCGTAGTACATATACGTGATTTTCGGATTGTTTCGGCGCCAAAGACCGATATCACCCGGTTGAGAGGCCCCTTTTTACACCGTGTTCGTAAAAATGGCAAAGTAATCAAGGAATTCTGGGTCGGGCCTTCAAATCCGGATTTCGTTTCCTATAAGAAGATAGGGCCATATGCCGTGAGGGCCATTCTGACCTGTGAAGACGGCCGTTTCTTTTCTCACAGAGGCTTTCAGCTTGAGCATATCCGGCGATCCATGGAACAGAATATCCGTGAAGGGCGTTTCGCCCGCGGCGCCTCGACCATTTCCATGCAGACGGTTAAGAATCTCTTCCTTACGAACGAAAAGAATATTTCCCGGAAGTTCGAAGAAATGCTCCTCACCTATGCGTTGGAGCACGAACTCGGCAAGGAACGCATTCTGGAAATCTATGCGAACATTATAGAATGGGGGCCCGGTATTTATGGCATAGGTGCGGCTTCCCGACACTACTTCGATAAAAAACCGAATGACCTTACGCCTCTTGAAGCGGCATACCTGGCCTCTATCATCGCAAATCCGGTGCGTTATCATTTTATGTATCAGCGAGGGGAGGTTACGGACGCCTGGGCCGATTACCTTGCCGTGATCCTCGCTAAAATGCATCTTGACGAAAAGGACTTGGCAGAGGTAAAGTCCACCAAACCGAAATTTGCGTGGGTTCGTAAAAGGGAACTGCGTCAGGAAGGAACAAGTGGGAGAGTTCCGTCCCTGCAGGGGCTGAAGGCGTCGGTGCGGCTGACAGTGAGCCCCTCTGGTAACGGCTTTGAGATGAATCCATCGTCTCGGCCGTAATGCAGTATACGTATCATGAATGGGCGTCAGGCAATAAAACAATTGGGGGGGCTTCTTGCGGCCACGGGGCTGGTCTTGATTCTGGCCGCGGCATGCACGGGCTATCGTCAGTATGCCGCCTCCAGAGCGTGGCCTCTTACGCGGGCGCTCATTACGGGCAGCCGTGTCGTTGTCCAACAAGGTTCCAAGGAAGAAACACGCTACCGATTGGAAATAGAATTCCAATATGCCCTGCAAGGGAGAAATTACGTTACCCGCTCTTTATCCGACTATGATTCGTCCAGCGAACGGGAGATGCAGATTCAGGCCGGATACTATACCCCCGGCACCCGACACAACATCCGTTATAACCCTGCCGATCCGAAAGACGTTCGCCTGGCCACCGGCGACAACGTAGGATTTTTCTTTCTTCCTGCCGCTCTCGGTATCGGTGGTCTGGGCTTTGCCTTCCTCGGAACGCTGTTGGCCGTGGTCGCCGGAACGTCGAAAATGCGCATCTGCGAGGTCTGCGGCGGCGATTTGAGTCCCGATGACGAATCCTGTCCCGTCTGTGGAGAGTCTTGCGGCAACACCCCTTGACAACGGGTGTTCTCCCCAACTAGAGACATTTCATGCATAAATCTTTTCCAGTGATTCCATCCGATGCCGTTTGAATGGATACCGTTCCAGCCGCTTCTCAATGTCGATACAGCCTGATCTATAACGAGAAAATGGATAATAGGATCGCTGATCGTGAGGATTCCGGATGCGAGTGCGTTCCGCGTACTTTGTCCGGCGGACGTCCGACCCGATAATATGCATGATTGCGTTTCTCATGGCCGATAAATAGTGATTTCTCTATAGATCAGGCGAAACCGATTAAAGAATATGAAGACAACCTCACGATTATTGCCTCCTGAGGTTTCTGCGTCCCATGCGGTCGTGAAGTGAATTTCATGAGTGCAATAATAGCGGTCGAATTGTACAGATATGAAATAATATGCGGAAATGATTCCTGATCCTGCACATCATCGCTTGAGGCCAGCCACCCCTTTTTGTCCGATTTTCCGGACGTCGTCCTATTTTCCGCACTGACCGCTCAGGGATTCGCCGCACCGATAATGCGTTTTTCAATCGAATACATTGTAAATATGTGTAATAACAAAATAATTAAATAATCATAAGAATTGTGATTCCTGGCACGATTTTTCGATTATGTATGAAGTGACGACGCATTATTGTGACGTCATATAAATCGACAGGAATCATGCGAATGGAAAAAGAGATCGATCCCGAGAAGCCCGTTAATCAGTCTGACGAATCGTCTGCCCTCCGTGCGGAAAACGCAAAACTGAAGGCGTCGGATGTCCATCTCAGGCAAATTATCTCCTCCCTGCGCCGGGTCGAGGAACTGTTCAGGGTTATCACAGAGACCGGCCGGGACATCATCCTAGCGGCAGACAAATCGGGCACGATCACCTATGCAAGTCCCTCCGTGGAGCGTTCTCTCGGTTATAAGCCGGAGGACCTGATCGGACGCCGCATTTTCGATTATATTGTGACATCGGAGATCCCCCGGGCCATGCATGATTTCAACGAGGCCATTCTCGCGAAGGAAGGTGAAGCGTTTTCCCATGCCTTCACCATGAGTCATAAGGATGGTTCGGAACGTTTTCTCGAAGGCATCGGCATGAATATGGCGGATAATGCGGTCATATCAGCTTTGGTCATGAATATGCAGGATGTCACTGCACAGCGGAAATCAGAAGCGAACACCCGTCCATATCGCCAAGGCCAGGAGTCTTCAGCAGGATATCGGGTGAACGATATGACCACAAGCAACGCCCGGCGGCATGCCGAACCGGTGGACAGCCGGAGTCTGGAACAAATCCTGAGACAGTCGGAGGAAAAATACCAGTCTTTGCTTAACAATGCGGACGATGCGATTCTGACGGCCGACGAGAAGGGGAATCTGCTGGAGGCCAATCGCAAAGCAGAGGAGCTCTTCGGATATACCATCGAAGAGATCGTCGGCAGCCACATCTCCCGGATTCATCCGCCGGAAGAATGGGATAAAATATGGAACGTATTCCAGGGATTGGCCAGTAACGGTCGGCAAACGGTCACGGCGACCTTCATACTGACAAAGGATGGCAGAAAAATACCCGTAGACATTACCGGAACCGCCATCGAATTCAAGGGGCACATGATCATCCAGGGCATTTTCAGGGATGCCACCGGAATCAGGATGAAGGAAAGCGCCCTGCTTGCCGCCCGCGATAAGGTGGAGCAGCACCCGGATGAGAGGACCTCCGAACTGGAGAAAGCCAATAAGGATTTGGAAGAAGCCAACGTTGCCCTGCGGGTGCTTCTCAATCGACAGACCGAAGACAACAAGAAACTGGAAGAGAGACTACAGGTCAACATAGAAGAGCTTGTCGTTCCCTATCTGGAAAAGCTCAAGCAGGCGGGTCTCAACGGCAAGTATCATGATTATCTGACGCTTCTGGAGGCCAATCTGAACGACATCGTTTCACCCTTCATCCAGAATATATCGGCGGTATACAGAAATTTGACTCCTACCGAAATCCGGGTGGCGGAAATGATCAAACAAGGCAGGGCGTCGAAAGACATCGCAGAGGTATTGAACGCATCCGTCGGCACCATCAACACTCACCGGAACAATATCCGTAAAAAACTCAACTTAAGGAAGCAAAACAAGAATCTGCGCTCCTACCTCCTCACCCTTGGCTAGTATGTATTTCTCCTCTGTATTATCTCTATCAAGATTCTGTATTGACCCCAAGAAACATTTTTAATATCGTTCATTCATCCAAAGAATAATCAACTTACCATAATACTGTGAGCATCCGGTTTTTCCGCGTCTCCTGTGAGGATGTTATTTGCCATGAGGCCCGGAGGAGAAGGCTGCTGTTTCCATCGGGGAGCCCGGAGGCTTGATCAGTATATTCACAAACAGGACTGAGACTCAGGGATGCCGGAACCGCCGTGTGCTTTTCTTGAGGATCAAAGCCGTTCTGCCGAGATTTTGTTTTCGATTTGATTTGTCTTTCGCTTTCACTAGAAGACTGGCCGACCTTCCTTGAACCGGTCCGTCGCTGAAACGGGTATATTTGTACATGACCGGGGGAGAAGCGGCAATGATGCCTCGCAGGCAGACTGAATAAACCGGTCCGGAACAGGATAAAGTGCGAAAGGCTTCGGGGGGGGGGGGGCCTTGGGCGCCGGTTCGAAAGGCCGGTCCCGGACGGAAACGCATCTGCCGAACGGTGCTTCCTATGTGCCGATCGGAGCAATGGAAGGGGCGATGATCCCTATCCTGGAATATACAAAATAAAAAGGGGGAGAGGAAGAGCGATGAAGGAAAGATCATTGAATTTCAAGATGACACTGGGCGGGGTCTTGGCCGTTTTGGTTCCCCTCCTGGTGGTCGGTGCCTTCTCGGCGTTTAAATCGGAGAAGGCCCTGATGAACGCTGCTACGGAACAAGCGGCTCATATCGCCAATGAACTGGCCGCTTCCGTTCAGACGATTTTTCTGGAAGAGATCAAACTGGTAAATTCTCTGGCTGTAAAGAATGACATCGTTGCGGTTGCCGCCGCGGTAACGGCGGGCAGATCCGGAGAAGCCGACGGCCAGCTTGCCAGGCAAGCGGCCGATCTTGCGGCGATGATGAAAAAAGTCGGCAGCGATTATGAAGGCATATTTGTGACGGATGCCAACGGCGTGGCGTTTGTAGACGGAGTGGGCGGCAAGTACAGGGGAATGTCCTTCGCGGACCGCGATTACTTCAAGGACGCCAAAGCCGGCAAAGCCAACGTAGGCACCGCCGTCAAATCGAAAGCGACGGGTAATCCCGTGGTTCCCGTAGTCTGTCCGATATATGCGGAATCCGGGAATTTTGTCGGGATCGTGGCACTGGTGCTGAAAATGGACTTCCTTAACGAAAAGATCGCGTCGCTTAAGATCGGTAAAACGGGATATCCTTTTATTGTGGACAAAACGGGGCTCGTTATCGCTCATCCGAAAAAGGAATTTATCCTGGAATTGAATATCGCCGGACTGGACGGTATGAAGGAGTTCGTATCCAGGATGCTCGGCGGAAAGAGCGGTGTGGACGATTACATATTTAAGGGTGTTCACAAGATTTGCGGATATGCGGCCGTCGATCTCACCAACTGGCGGGTTGCCGTTACACAAGACTCGAACGAATTTCTGGCGCCGGCCCATATGATAAGGAATTTCATTCTTATTCTCGGTTGTGCCTTTCTCGTCGTCACGCTGGTTGTCGTCGTCTTTTTCTCCCGGAGTATCAGCAAACCGGTTGCCGGCATTGTCAGGGAACTCACTGAAGCAGCTCATCAGATTGCTACGGCGTCAACGGAGGTTTCGACGGCCAGCCAGTCCATGGCCGAAGGGGCTTCGGAGCAGGCGGCGGCGATCGAGGAGACATCGTCGTCTCTGGAGGAAATGTCGTCCATGACCAGGCTGAATGCCGAGAACGCCGTTCAGGCCAACGCAATGATGGGTGAAGTGAAGAAGGTCGTGGGGCGGGCCGACGAATCCATGCAGACCCTGACCAAATCGATGAATGATATCGCAATGGCCAGTGAAGAGACGTCGAAAATCATCAAGACTATCGACGAGATCGCCTTTCAAACCAACCTGCTGGCCCTGAACGCAGCGGTAGAGGCCGCTCGTGCGGGAGAAGCCGGAGCCGGCTTTGCAGTCGTCGCTGAAGAAGTTCGCAATCTAGCCATTCGGGCTGCCGAAGCAGCCAAGAACACGGCGGGACTGATCGAGGATACGGTCAAGAAGATTAAAGAAGGAACCGAATTGGTGAACAGGACGAATAAGGATTTCCTGGATGTAGCCGACAGATCCGCCAAGGTTGCCGATCTGGTGGGCGAGATCTCGGCGGCCAATACCGAACAGGCCGAAGGCATCAATCAGGTCAACAAGGCCGTGGCAGAGATGGATAAGGTTGTGCAGCAGAATGCGGCCAATGCCGAAGAGCTTGCCAGCTCCTCTGAACAGACCAATGCCCAGGCGGAGATGATGCGCGGCCTCATCTTCAATCTCAATGGTATTGTCAGCGGCACAATGAAAGGCAACGTATCGGTGCCCGGTTCCGCCCGGCACGGAGCTTCAATTACTCAGGATGACGGTGCGGGAAGCGGTAATCCTTTTTTCAGCAGAGAGGGCTCAAGGTTGCGGGCTTCTGTAATAGGATCAAAACAAGACATACTGCCGATGGACGACAAGGAGTTTAAGAAATATTAGATCGTAAACGCCTGAGACAGATGCGTTATGATCTCATTCGTATGCGTCTGAATTATGTGCCCGTTTGCCGGGGCATTCTATTGTTTCCGCCGTTTTGGCTAGAGACGCCTTCATGGTTCGGGTGGACCCTTTTGAAAGATCGGGTCCACCCGACCATCGTACGTCTTGAAATATAAACGCCATCCGAAGAAGATGCCCGCGATTATGAACGATTCTTTCTCCTGCACCATGCCTGCCGCCGATGTTCTCGATCACCGAAAGAACCAGCCGTTTCCAATGCCACCGTTGTAAATCTAATAATACTATTAACATACATCACAGGCTTAAACAGATTATATTTTTAATCCTATTTTATGGAATATTTCGTATTGTACTCAGAGTGTATTTGCTCTATAATACCGCCAAGGCGACGATAGTTTGATGTTTATATATGGGAAATATCAGTAATCATTGATAAAATGAGATTGTAACTGTACAGATATGTTTTCTCGATTTTAATGAGGAAAGCGTACTGTCAGGGGGGATTTTTAACAGGATTGTTCTGACATCATTAAATAGAGGATATCCAAAGAATCCGGGAGGCCGCCGTTTGATGCGGTATTAACCTCGGTTAGAACCTCAATCTCAGCCCATCATAAATTCAGGTAACCCATTTCCCGAAACATTTCCTTCGTTAAACAATGGGTCGTTTCGTCGTCGCCTATTTAGATGCTGACGATGACCGTTATGTCACGTCCGCCCTGCGCAAAGCAATATCCAAAGGATTACAATATATTCGAAACTGATGATTGAGCGCGGTAAAAGGAACGGTCCTTTTCTTCGGCAAAATCCGTTCTTGCGGGTATCGGTCCGTGGTCTGCCGCATGAACGGTCGGTCGAAAACAGTAGGCCGCAGCAAAAGCTCGTCAGAAAATCTTTCGCCGTCCGGAATGGAGGGGAACCGGTGTATTTTACGCCGGATGCCATAAAGAAAAGAGGATCGGGAGGGGTGAATATGTTTTCCAATCTTAAGTTTCAGACAAAAGCTCTCATGTTACTCGTTCTGTTTGCGATTGTGTTCACGTGCATGATCCTGTTCACCGTCATGACGGTCCGCGACAAGATCATCGTCACGGCCCATGAAAAGTTAAGAAGCGATATGGCGTTGAGTTACGCGGTGCTGAACGACCGGTATCCCGGGGAATGGTCGGTGAAGGAGGGAAAATTATTCAAGGGCGATGTCCGGATGAACGATAACTTCGCGGCAGTGGACAACATTGCCGCAATGTCGAACGATGCCGTCACCATTTTCCAGGGCGATATGCGAATAGCTACAACCGTAAAGAATAGTTCGGGCGAGCGGGCCGTCGGGACCAAGGCTGCAGAGAATATCGTCGACGCCGTGATCAAGAAGGGACAGCCGTACATCGGGAAGGCCAATGTGGTCGGTACCTGGTATCAAACGGCATATGAGCCAATCAAGAACAGCCGGGGCGAGGTCATCGGCATCTTCTATGTCGGCGTACCCAATACGCATTATGACCGGGTGGTCTATGAGATCATGATCAAGGTCCTGATCTTCGGCGTTTCCGGCCTTGTCATCGTATTTATTCTGGGCATCGTGATCGTCCGGTCGATTACCAAACCGATCCATCGCGTTATAAAGGGGTTGGCCGCGGGTGCGGGGCATGTCGCTTCAGCTTCCGGCAAGATGGCCTCTTCGAGCCAGGTGCTGGCACAAGGGGCCTCGGAGCAGGCGTCCTCCGTCGAAGAGACGTCCTCATCCCTCGCGGAAATGGCGTCTATGACCAAGCGTAATGCCGCGAGCGCCGATCAAGCCAAGACGCACATGGCGGAAGCCAGGGAAATAGTCGACCGCGTCAGTATGCACATGGACAACATGGCAAAAGCGGTAAGCGAAGTAACCAGGACCAGTGAAGAGACGGGCAAGATCATCAAGACGATCGACGAGATCGCCTTTCAAACGAATCTGCTGGCGTTGAATGCGGCGGTGGAAGCGGCCCGTGCCGGAGAAGCCGGTGCCGGATTCGCCGTCGTAGCCGACGAGGTCCGCAATCTGGCCATGAGGGCAGCCGAGGCGGCGAGGAACACGGCGGGACTGATCGACAACACGATTCAGGTAGCCAGGAAAAGCAGCCAGATCATGGATCAGACGAAAGAAGCTTTTAAGGGAAACGTCGAGATATCCGCAAAGATAGGCGGCATCATCGACGAAATTTCGGCGGCATCCAATGAACAGGCAGAAGGCATCGGCCAGATCGACAAGGCGGTATCCGAGATGGAAAGGGTGATGCAGGGAACGGTCGCCCATGCGGAAGCGTCCGCATCCGCCAGCGAAGAGTTAAGCGCCCAGGCGGAGCAGATGGAAGACTTTGTGGCCGATTTATCGGTGCTCGTTTCGGGAAAAAGACGGCAGTCGGCGATCGCGGCAAACCATCGGCCGACGTGAGCGTCTCCTCGGGAGGCTGTTGTATGCTGAATCATAAACACCGCAGGTGGTGTGGTTTTATGAAAAAAAGAGCAGCAAGGAGGTTGATATGTTCAGTGGTGTTTCCTTCAAAACTGGGGGATTGAAGGCAAAGTTGGTGATGGGAGGATGTCTTATGGCCATCGTCCCGGTGATCATTCTCGGATCGATTGCCGTTTACAACGCGAAGTCGAGCATGGAGAAGGAGACGGAGCAGCAGATTTTGATGATTTCGAAGAGTATCGGGGACATGGTCGATACCGTCATGACCTCTGAATCGAACGCGATATCGATGCTTGCCCAGCGGGATGCCGTGGTTCAGGCCGTCAAGGAAATCAATGCCGGCGGCAGTTCCGAAAAGGTTGCATTCCTGGAGAAAGAACTGGCCAAACTGCAGTCCATCGCCAAAGGACGGTACGATTTCATTTTTCTCGCGGGCAAAGAAGGCCTCGTCTTTACCGACAGCGTAAACGGTGCAGCCAAAGGTCTCAAAGCCGGCGACCGCGATTATTTCAAGAAGGCCATGCAGGGCAACGCCAGTATGGATTCTGTCGTCCTCAACAAGAAGAACAACGAGCCCGTCTGTTCGATCACCCATCCGGTAAAGGATGAAAACGGCCAGGTGATCGGTATGATATCGGGTCTCATGAAAGTCTCTTTTCTTGCCGAGAAAATCAATGAGATCAAGCTCGGCAAGACGGGATACGTCTATATGGTCGGCAAGGACGGGACGGTGATCGTATACCCGGATGCCAAACAAGTTCTGCAGCTCAACCTCTCCAAAGTTGCGGGGATGGAGGAAGTGATGCGAAAGGCCCTGTCCGGCGAAACGGGGGTACTAGAGTATGTTTATAACGGGGTCAAAAAGTATGCCGGTTTTGCCCCTGTAAAGATCAACGGCTGGTGCGTCATCACGGCCGTGCCGGTGGACGAGATGCTCCAGTCGGCCCGCATGACCCGAAACATCATATTCGGAGGCGTTATATTCTTTGCCCTGCTGGCGATCGGGTTGGCCTATATGATGGCCAGATCCATCGCCGGACCGATTCAGCAGGCCTCCAGGAAGCTGAATGCCGGTTCGGATCAGATTGCGGCGGCCTCCGGGGAGGTCGCTTCCGCCAGCCAGGGGCTCGCTGAGGGTGCGTCCGAGCAGGCGTCCGCCATTGAGGAAACGTCATCGTCGCTGGAAGAGATAGCATCCATGACCAAGAAGAACGCCGATAACGCCGGGGCTGCCAATCAGCTGATGGAAGAGACGAAGCAAGTCGTATCCCGGGCGAACGATTCTATGAAGAGCCTGACCGGATCCATGGAAGATATAACCCAGGCCAGCGAGGACACATCGAAGATTATCAAGACGATTGACGAGATCGCCTTCCAGACCAATCTGCTCGCGCTCAACGCCGCTGTGGAGGCGGCCAGGGCGGGAGAAGCGGGGGCCGGTTTCGCCGTTGTCGCGGAAGAAGTCCGCAATCTGGCCATCCGGGCGGCGGAAGCGGCGAAGAGCACGTCCGTCCTGATTGAAGGGACGATCAAAAAGATCAAGGACGGATCCGATCTGGTCGACAGGACCAATGGAGATTTCGCGAACGTGGCGCAGAGCGCCGCCAAGGTCGCCGAACTGATCAGCGAGATTGCCGCCGCTTCCGTGGAGCAGGCGGAAGGCATCGAACAAGTCAGCAGGGCCGTCCAGGAAATGAACAGGGTGGTCCAGGAGAATGCGGCCAATGCGGAAGAATCGGCCAGTGCGTCCGAGGAAATGAACGGACAGGCCATGGCAATGAGAGACGTGGTCCGCGAACTCGCTTCCGTGATCGGCGGCAATGGTGACGGGATTTCCGATCGCGAGACCGGCATGTCAATCCGGGACAGGAAACATATCCGGGGGAGGGACGTATCCGGCGGATTGGCGCTTCCGGCGACGGCCGGACGAAACGCAGGAAAAGGTCGCGTCTTCGGCGGGAAAACGGATGAAGAGGGACCGGCCGATTTTAAGGACTTTGCATCTTAAACCTTCAAGGGAAATGGCCGGCTGTAACCGGGCAGTTGTTTCCGGCCGGCCGTTTCCGTTTTGTTTTCATGAAACATATTGCACGATCATAGACGGAGGGTTCTTGCCGGAAGTAATTGAAAACCGGAGAAGATACCGCTTGCCGTAATGAATGGAGATTTGCCGGGGATGTTTCTTTAAGGTCGCTAGTTCCGGCACCGGTCGATGGCGGCATCGATGCAGGATAGGAAACTGACAAAATTATAACGACATAAATGGTATTGCTCCGGAGTCATGAACCCGTTGTTTTCATGATAGAACTGATCGACGATCTCCCTGTAGGCCTCTCCGGCTGCGGCGGACATCTGGACACATCCCGACATCATCCCGTTGACGATGAAATCGGTTGCCTCCCTGATCCGCATCAGTTTTGCGAGTTGTTCCATCCGTGCCCTTTATCCTGTCTCCCTGACCTGAACGGCCTTTCGCCGGCCTAGAAGAATCGAATCACGGATGCTGCCAAAACGGCGTTTCAGATTCTGAGCGGCAGGGCTTTGTTCGTTGCTTTTTCGATCTTGAGAAAATAGTTGATTCCCGACTCCTCTTCCAGAACGTCGATCCGGGCGATCTGGTTTTGCGGAATGGATCTGGCGAATCGGGTCATCTCGTCCCGGCCGCGATAGATAAGATGCCAGCCATAGATGTATTCCATCACGAACTTGAGGTCCCGCGGGTTGTTATGGCTGAAATTGCCTACAATAAGCGAACCGCCCGGCTTCACCAGTTCGAACAGCCGCTTGGTCAGGGCCACGCTTCCTTTGCTGTCTTCCAGAGGAAACGTCTTAATATAATCGAAAAGACCGGCGCTGTAAACAAGATCGAATTCACTGCAGGCGAGATTGGTGAATTCGTATTTCAGGGCGCTGATCATGATCCGCCAGCCTTTGAAATCGCTTCCCGGTACGCAGAACTTGTCCATCATTCTCCGGGGCCTGGCGATCCGGTAATTTCCCCCGATGATCTGAAAGGCATTGGCCAGGCAATATTTAAAACGGGTATGCGGATTGGACGAGTTGAACCGCTGGACCGTTTCAATGTCGTGATCGAGGGCCAGGAAATGATAATTTTTGCCGAGGTTTTCGACCTCAAGGATATCCCATATCTCTTCGGCCGGACCGGCCGCCAGACTCAATACCTTTCCCCCGGCCTTTTCCAGTATCTGATTCTTCAGGAATCGTCTACGGTTCCTCACGGCGACGCAGGCCATTGTCGAGCAGGCATGCTTATGCAGAAACTTGCCGAATGGCGTCTCGCCCTCGAACATGTTTCGGTAAATATAATGCATCATGTAGGCGTCGCCGGCATAGCCGTTCGGTTTGTTGATGATTCGCCAATAAAAGGGGGCCTCCTGGACGATTTGGAAATAACGGGTATTGCGGATGTACTCCTGATGGGCGCGCTTCTGTTCGTCGTCGAAATCGGCCACCATATCCCACAAGGTTCCCATGATGTCCAGCCGCCAGGATTCGAATGTCTGCATCTCCGCGTACAACTTCTCTTCAAGGTCACCCTCCCGAAGAGGCAGTGCGTTCAATTTCTTCCACAATTGGATATGCTCGCTTTCGAGTTCTGCGAACACTTTCTTGAACGCCGCAGAAATAAAGCCGCCGGCCTCTCTCGCCGGGGCGACAACGGCGATCCGAAAGTGAGCGGGGCGTTCCCCATGGTCGTAGTTCGTCTGTACGTTAGCGCTCGAGTTCATCGATCGTTTTCCGGCGTTGCAAGCTGCCGGATGACCTCCTTTCTGAAGGGAATGCGGATCGCCGACGGCCGCCCATACTCATGAACTGCGACCGCCGGAATGTTCCCGGTGGCCTCGTCAGCCCACCATTCTTTTGACGTTTCCGAAGCCGTCCATAATATTTCTGATCTTGACGGATAACGTGTTGACGTCGTAGGGCTTCTGTATGAAGCCGTCGCAACCTCTTTCCATGATGTTTGTCGCCTCGCCGGTCATGCTGTAGCCGCTCGAGAGAAGCACTTTAACCGAAGGGGCGAGGCTTTTCAGGGCATCGAAGACCTCCCCGCCGTTCATGCCCGGCATGACCATGTCGAGGATGACCAGGGTTACGGCCCTGTCGCTTTTCTTGAAAACCTCGATGGCCTCCCTTCCGCTTCTGGCCGTCAATACGGTGTAACCGAGCGTCTCCAATATCCGCTGGCCGGTCTCGACGTTCATCTCTTCGTCGTCGACAAACAGGATCGTCTCGTTTCCCTTAAGCAATTTAGGGACAGGCACGACCTTGTCTCTGCCCATCGCTACGTCCGACGCCGGAATGTAAACTTCGAATGTGGCGCCCTGGCCTTTCTTGCTCTTTACCGTGATGATGCCTTCGTGGTTCTTGATGATGCCATATGCAGACGCCAGTCCCAGGCCGGTGCCCCGGCCCATGCCCTTGGTTGTGAAAAAAGGATCGAAGATGCGGCTCATCGTTGCCTGGTCCATGCCGGTGCCGGTATCGCTGACGATGATTTTGACATGCCTGCCGGGTTTGATGCCGATGCGGTCCGCTTCGGTTTGAGTCAATGTGATGTTTTCCGTTCCGACCGAGAGGTTCCCGCCGCCCGGCATGGCCTGCCAGGCATTGACGAAAAGATTCAGCAGGACCTGTTCGATCTGGCCCTGGTCTATGTTGACCGTCCAGATGTCGTCCTGGAAATCCGTATAAATGGTGATTTCCTTCTTGGCCCGGCCGTACATGTTTTTGCAGCGGTTCACGAGATCGTTCAAATTCGTAGGCTGTACTTCGTACTTGCCGGCGCGGGCGAATCCGAGGAGCTGATGGGTCAATTGCGAACCGCTGCGGACAAGTTCCTGAACATTCCTTAATCTGTCATTATAGGGATGGTCTCGTCTCATATCCATGAGAATCAGGGAAACATTCCCCTGGATGCCCATGAGGAGGTTGTTGAAGTCGTGGGCGATGCCCCCGGCCAGCGTTCCCATGGCTTCCATTTTTTGCGCCTGCAGAAGTTGCGATTCCAGGTTCTTCCGCGTCGTTTCTGCCCGCTGGCGCTCTTCGATCTGTGAGCGCAGATCCTGGTTCGTTTTGACCAGCTCGGACGTGCGCTCCTGAATGATGGATTCGAGCAGACGGTTGGCGTCGATGATGACGGCCTTCTCGTTCTGGAGCTGCCAGGCCAGGAAGAAGTCGCGCCTCTGATAGAACTCGATGGAATAGCAGACGAACATACCGATAATCTGGGCGCTGATGAAGAAGAAATTGTTGTTGATGACAACGCCCCGGGGAATGTTTGCAGTGGACATGGTAACGATTTCGTAAAAAATAACGATGATCCATCCGGCGGAGGCCGCCCACAGGAACCTGACGCGGGTGAAGGAGTAACCCCAGATGAAGACGAGGATGAGGCCGGCGTAATAGGAATAACTGATTGGCGGGGGAATGATGCGAATCATGATGATAATGGCAAAACCCGCCACGAGCATGACCGAAGCAACGGCAGGCTGAAAGAATCTCTTGAAACTTGGATAGTAGGACCAGAGGATGACGGCCATCAGGGCAGGCCAGACGATGGCAAAACGAAGGAACCAGAGCTTCCATTTCATGGTGGGGACAAGTTCTGCGTCGAGGATTCCGAACAGGCCGTACAAGACGATCCCGGCAAAGAGCGACAACCTGACCATAGTCATGGAATTGTTGTAGTAGTCGTCGAGAAACGCCTCCTCCAGAGGACCGGAAAATGCCAGCGTGATGGGATTGAGTCCCATTTCATGCATGCGCGAGGAGGTGGCAGGCATGACGTTCGGATTGTCTTCTCTTCTCATATCGCCCTCCCGGTTTGATTTCAGCGCGGACTATCTGTGCTTCTTGACGAAGCGTTGATTGTCCTCGTAAATCACTATGAGAGCCGACAGCATTTCCTGTCAGCGGGCTGTCGCTGAAATGCGTGTTTGGCACCTGCAGGCAGCGGCCCGGCTCTCGGTGTTTCTGATCTCAAAAACGTGACTTATGCGAAGGTGACTCGTGGAGAATAACAAGCGCTGCAACATGATCGGGGGAGGGCGAAGATACCGGGGATTGCAGCCGTTCCCGGAAGCGGGCGAATTGGATTTTCGAAGAGCCTTTGTTTTCCCCTTTTATTAAAACAGGCAGAAACATGCCGTTGTTATAATAAGCAATCCGATCCTTCCTGGGCCTTGATATAAAAGATATAAAACGAAGCGTGATGACATGTGTATCACAATATTTTACAAATAGCAAGAAAAAAAATCATATTTTGTACAAAAAAGCTCATTTCTTTTGTAATGATCTCTGGCTATTGATCGATATTGGATCCCATCTCTGCACTAAATGTCTGCTATTGTCATGATGGTTATGAATGGACGGTCAATTACTCAGAAGTGCGTGCGTGCGACGATTAACAGAGCCGAACGGAAGTGATTAATCACCGGAATTGTTTTCAATGGCTTCTGGTATGGCGGTTCACGACGCACTCCTCCGGATACCCGGATTGTCCTTGCCAACCCGTTTCAATATTGGTAATTTCATATCTATAGGAAAAGAAGGCTTTATTCGTAACCTTTTCTATACACGATGAAAGAAAGGATACCTGAACAATGAGTCAGAAAGAGCGCTCCCTTTGGAGGCGTTTCGTGATGATCGCCCAACCCTATTTCTTCCCCGACATACCGAGGGGAGGGGCGTTGACGCTTTTGCTTCTTGCGATGCTACTCATCTTTCTCTTCGGCGTCCTGTTCATGGTTGTCTCGGCCCTGACGCTTTCGGGGGCGAGCGTTGCACCGGAATTGACTGTCAAGGTTGCCGCCGGGCTTTCGGCCCTGGTTAATGAAATCTTTCAATCCGACTTATGGCTTGTTGCCGCCGGGCTCCTCATTGTGCCGGTTGCAGTCTTTATCGCCCTGCGCAGACATCTCAAGACGCGCTGGCGGGCCTGGTCCCTTTTGGCCGTCGTTCTGCTCCTGTCGCTTTCGGTAACGGGAATCAACGTTGCCTTCAGCTATATCGGCAATTATTTCTCCAACGCCCTGGTCAAGAAAAACCAGGACATGGCGTATCTTTTCGTCTACGTCTATTTCTTCGGTTTCCTCATCGGGATTCCGATTGTCGCTTTCTATAGTTACGTACAGAACTACCTGGGTATGCGCTGGCGCGAGTGGCTGACCGGGGAATTCCTCAGCGGCTATTTCCGTAACCGCAATTACTACGAAATCGAGACAACATCCCATATCGACAACCCCGATCAGCGCATCATGGAGGATATCCGCACTTTTACAAAAATATCGCTGTCGTTCCTCCTGATCATCCTGGGATCGCTCATGGATCTCATCTCCTTCACGGGTATTCTCTGGTCAAAATCGTCGCTTCTGGTTGCCGTCGTCCTGGGATATTCCTTCTTCGGGACGGGGCTCACGGTCCTTATAGGGCGGCGCCTGGTCCGGCTGAATTTCAACCAGCTCCGCTATGAGGCCGATTTCCGTTACTCCCTGGTACATGCGCGGGACAATGCCGAATCGATTGCCTTCTACCAGGGTGAGAAGCCGGAGATCACCCGTATCGGCGAACGATTCCGCCAGGTCCTCGGGAACTTCAATCTGCTTATCGGCTGGCAGAGAAATCTTTCCTTTTTTACGACCGCTTACAGCTACCTTCCGGTGGTGCTGCCTTTTCTCGTCCTCTTCCCCGAGTACTTCAGCGGCAAGATCGAGTACGGTGACATGGTGCAGGCGAATTTCGCTTTTCTGCAGGTTTATGGAGCCCTGTCGCTGATCGTTTCGCAGATAGAACAGATCACAGGATTTGCCGCCGGCGTCCAGAGATTGTCGTCTTTTGCCGAAGCGATGGCCGATGATAAGGAAAGGACTCCCGGCATACAATCGGAGGACGCCGAACGGTTCGATCTCCAGGGTGTCGCCGTGGCCACACCGAACAAGAGCCGCATCCTGATCGATCATCTGGATGCGAGCCTCGCTCCGGGACAGAATCTGGCGATAGTCGGCCAGAGCGGCGTCGGTAAGAGCTCGCTGCTGCGGGCCATTGCCGGTCTCTGGACGCAGGGGGAAGGCGTGATCCGCCGTCCGTCCCTTACGGACATATTCTTCCTGCCGCAGCGCCCATACATGCTCCTGGGGTCGCTCCGGGATCAACTTCTCTATCCGCGCCTGGAGCGCCAGATATCCGACGAGGAATTGCGAAGCGTCCTGAAGACGGTCAACCTGGAAGATCTGCCCGAACGGGTGGGCGGGTTCGATGTCGAGCTGGACTGGGCCGACTTGCTTTCCCTGGGCGAACAGCAGCGGCTTGCCTTTGCCCGACTGCTCGTCAACCGGCCGAAATATGCCGTTCTGGACGAAGCGACCAGCGCCCTCGATACGCAAAACGAGGCCAACCTTTATGGAAGACTGAAAGAGTTGGGCATCCAATATATCAGCGTCGGCCATCGCAGCAGCATCCTCGATTACCATAACGTCGTGCTGAATCTGAAAGGAGCGGATCAGTGGCGCCTCATGCCCGTCGGCGAATATAAGGCAACGATGTCCCTGCAGGCTGAGGCGTGAGGCCGAGGGGATTCCCGGAAAAATTCTGTATGAGGAGGGAAAACATATGGCGGAAACCATCGACGGATACCCCGTCGTGATCGAACTGCCGGTGGTCTGGGGTGAAATGGATGCTTTCGGGCACGTGAACAACATCGTCTATTTCCGGTATTTCGAAAGCGCCCGGATCGCCTATTTTGAAAAACTGGACGTCCTCGACTTGATGAACAGGACCGGAATCGGGCCGATTTTGGCATCCACGGCCTGCCGGTTCCGGATACCGCTCAATTATCCCGACGAGGTCCTGGTAGGGGCCCGGGTCACGGGCTTGGGTTCGGACCGCTTCACGATGCACTATCTCGTTGAGAGCAAGAAACTCGGCAAGACGGCTGCCGAGGGCGACGGCGAAATCGTCTCCTTCCATTACCGTGAAAAACGGAAGGCGGCGATCCCCGACGAAATACGGCAGCGGATCATTTCCCTGGAAAAGACGAAAGGGCATGTATTGGAATAAGAGACTGACGCAGGGGAATACGTATATGGCGAAGCGAATAGAAGCATTGGCAGTCGTTTTATGCGCCGCCTTGCTGATACCCGTATCGGGCTACGGATGGACGTGCAGAACCCACATGTATATCGCCAAGCAGGCCGGGATGAAAAATCCTGAATATGCCTGCATCCCCGATGCTTCACGTCACGACAATTATAGACTGCTCCTGCCTTTCCATTATCATAACGCGGCGCCTGACGCCGTGGTTGATTCCGCTTATATAGACCGGTACGCCGTCATAGAGGCGTTGTATGTTCCAAAAACGGAGCCCGGCGGACGGCCGATCAAGATCATGGTCCCTCATGAAGCCGGGGTCCTCTACTGGAAAATCATCGAGCTTTACAGGAAATTGAAGACGACGGAAGCCCGTGCGGACTACGATTACGCCGTCATGTGCATGGCCCATTTCATCGGCGACCTCGCCCAGCCCCTTCATAATTATCCCCATGGCGCCGAACCGGCCGGCGACGGTAAGGTTTATCGGGAGATCGGCAGGTGGGCCTCTTCCGTTCACGACGCCTTCGACGGCAGGTTCGACGCCGTAGAAAATCCCGTTATGAAGATCAAAGCGATCACCATCGCCTCGGAAGAGGATCTGAGGCGTGAAGTCGCGATGCTGGCCAATGAGTCCATTGCTCTCGCCAAACGCTGCTATAACGACGATCCGTTGAAAAGACGGAGGATGACGGATGCGGAAGTTACAGCCCGGATCGAAGACGCCGTTTCTCTGTTGCGGGCCGTTCTGGCGGATTGCCGTCGCACATTTATGAAATAATATCCCGGCGGGATGAACAGGATCATGTCCGGATTGTTTGGCAACTGAGGCGAGATGAGGAACAGATAGTACCGCCGGGGAATGACGCCGGCAATATGGACAAGGCCGGGAGGCACCGTCATTCCATGTAGTCTACGAGACGGCCGCTGGTCATGCGGAGTTTCTGGCTCAAAAGCTTGCCCATCTTAAACAGGAGCTTTGCGGCGAGACCGGGCGCCTCTGTCATCATCCTCTGCAGGTTTTCGCTCGTAAGGACGAGCATGGTCGTGTTTTCCGCGGCGACGATCCTGGCGGACCGAGGTTCACTGTCGAAGAGGGCCATCTCGCCGAAGGTTTTGCCGGCGTTGATGACGGACAGGACCTTCGTTTCGTTCTTCACATTGTGCTTCAACGCCTGGACGCTTCCTTCGACCACGATGCACATGTAGGCGTCCTTTGAACCCTCCTCAAAAACCGGCGTCCCCGACTTCACCTTCATCCGGCTCAGGTATTTGGCCAGCGTGTGCATTTCCTTCCAGGTGAAATCCGCGGCCCATTGGGTCTTTTCAAGTGAAGCCGCCCGTTGATCGATATTTTCTCCAATGTCAGACATATCTTATCCCGAGAAGAACGATTCGCCGTAAGACGTCTCTTTCGTTGAGACGATATCTCTACCACGATTACGGAAAATAGGGAAGGACCCGTCTGACGCAGAGCGATCAGATGAGCTCGTCAATCCATGCGTTCCGGCCATCGCTGAAAGATCGACTTCTATTCTGTCGGCGCCCGGTTTTCTGAAATTATTTGCCGGTTCAAGGTCCTATTGAACGCATATGCGTGGAAGCGCGACGCCCGGACTGCTTTCATCGACATCGATCCGTTGTTGGAAAAGTGGGGGTGGAGGAGCAGTGAAAGACCCCGAGGATTTGCATATGAAGGACAAAAACCGATTTTAACGCCGGGAGTCCTGGCAGGAGCAGGCCGGTTTTGGACCATGGGTACGCCGGCAGGGTTGTAAAACCGGCGCTTCGCTCCGACCGCGTCAGGTGCTCTTTTTCTTCAGGATGGAGCGGCGGCTCACTTTGCCGGGTGTCTTTTCGTAACTTGCCTTGATGAACTCCGGCGTATCGCCGGGCACGATCGTCACCTTCCTGTCCCGGCCGAACCTGGTTTTCCACTTGAGGACGATGGTCTTGCCCGTGATGGTGCCGTTGACCCTCAGCCAGCCGCCGTTGCTGGTGCCCTTCCTGTCGCCCCAGGAATAGATGGCCGTGACGTTGGGCAGTTTAATCTCTTCTATCACGATGGTCAGGGCCTGGGGTTCCTTGGTGCCTCCTTCCACCCCTCCTTCTATTCTTTCCCAGACGCCGATATAATTTGCGATGTACGAGGGAAGCTTTTCCCGCGGTGCGGTGATCTTGACGTCATCGGGAAGCGGCGCCGCTGCGACGCACCCCGTCAGAAAGCATGCAGCCAGAACGTGGATCATCCAACGCTTCATGAACCTCTCCTCGATTGGAAATCTCTACACAATTGCTTGATATTCCCATATTATTATGCAAAATCGGACCCTTGTCAAGGCGCACTTTTACTCGCGCGTTATTCGCTTCCGAGGACGATGAACTCGAAGCGGTTCGTGTTGGCCGGAGATTGGCCCTTTTCCCAGGGGCGCACATATTGCAGAGTGACGGCGGTCCTTCCTTTTCCGCAAGCCTTGAATGTCCAGACCTCATGACCGCCCGAACCGCTGCGCACCGGCGTTTCGGGTCGATACTCGCGGCCTTCCGTCGTCACTATCGCGGAGTCCGGTTCTGTTGCCAACTGCCAGCTGTAACCGGTCGTAGGATTGGAGGGCAGGGTGATCTTGAAGGTCTGGCCGAGAGGGATGCGGAGAACTTTCACGGGCGTCACCGGTACCATTTGCAGTTCCTGCGGAAACGGCACGGCGTCGGCAGGCTGTTTCACCTGCGCGGAATGATCGGACATGGCTGAACAGCCCCAAAGGCATGCCAGGATCAGGAGGATTGTTCTTTTCATGACGGTTATCCTGTCGCGTTCCTCAGGCGGGTCCGTCGGTCCGGTCGGAGTTGATCATGGAAGGCTGTCCAGTCGATTCCAGGACGCGCATCCAGAGATTGCCCCCGGGATCGACGGTACGGCCCGACGTGACCGTGTGAAGGGGAAGATGGACGAATTCATCCTTCATCAATCCGACGAGCATGCCTGTTTTGCCGGCCATGCCGGCATGGACGGCATACTGGCCCAGCGCGCCGCAATAGATACTGTCGCTGGCATTGGCCGGGACGCTGCGGATCATGTAGCTGGGGTCGATATATTTCAGATTGATCTCCATGCCGATACTCTTGAAGTTGTCCTCGATCCTCTTCTTGAGAAGGATACCGATGTCCTTCAGTCTGATGTTGCCGGAGGCGTCCGTTTCCATTGCATCGGGTGTGCTTTGGAAGAGTTCCTGTCCGGCCCCCTCGGCGACCAGGATCACGGCGTGCTGCCTGTCCATGAGTCTCTGCTGCAGGGCCTTGAGGAACCCCCCTTCGCCTTCCAGATCGAAGGGCACTTCGGGGATCAGCACGAAGTTCACTTCGCTCAAGGCAAGGGCGGCGCCGACGGCGATATGGCCCGACTGCCTGCCCATGATCTTAACAAGGCCGATTCCCATGGGAGCGCCCCGCGATTCGACGTGGGCGCTCTTGATCGCATTCATGGCTTCGGCGATGGCCGTGTCGTAGCCGAACGTTTTCTGGATGAGGTTGAGGTCGTTGTCGATCGTTTTCGGGATGCCGATGATGCCGATATTAAGGTTTCTCCGGGCGATCTCCCCGGTGATGGCCTCGGCGGCCCGCATCGTGCCGTCGCCGCCTATGCAGAAGAGGAGGTCTATGTTCTTCCTCTTCAAGGCATCGACCATTTCGGCGATATCCTGCTTGCCTCGCGACGACGAGAGAAAACTGCCCCCCAGCGTGTGGATGTCTTTGACCGCTTCCGGCGTCAGTTCGATCATGTCATGGCCGAAGCGGGGGACCAGTCCCTGGAATCCGTACCGGATGCCGATGATGTTCTTCACGCCGTAGCGGTGATAAAGCTCCATGACCACGGCGCGGATGACGTTGTTGATGCCCGGGCAGAGACCGCCGCAGGTAATGATGGCCGCCTTGGTCTGGGATGGGTCGAAAAATATCCTTTCCCTCGGCCCCGCCACTTCCACGGAAAGGGGTTGTCCGGCAGGCGTTGCCGTGCTTAAGTAATGTTCGAGGTCGATGTTGAAGAGGATTCGCCGTTCGTCGGGAATGTAATGGCCGATGTTCAGGCGCGAGGCGATTTTTCTTTCTCCCAGGTTGCAGACAGTGAAATCGTAATCAGTCGGGATCACGGGCGATTGCCTCCGTGGCAGCTTATGTGAGGGGGGGATTATGCAGGGCCTTTTCCTTGACGCTCCTGCTTTTGAGAACGGCAACCTTTCTTCCCGAAATGCGGAGCCTGCCCGCGGCGTACAACGCAATGGCGCGGGGATAGATACGGTGTTCTTCCTTCAGGATTCTGGCGGCCAGGCTTTCCTCTGTGTCGTTGTCCAACACGGGGACGACGGCCTGAATGATGATGGGGCCCGTATCGACCCCTTCGTCGGCAAAGTGGACCGTGCACCCCGAGAATTTCACACCGTATTCCACAGCCTTCTTCTGGACATGGATTCCGGGGAAGGCGGGCAGGAGCGCCGGGTGGATATTCATGATCTTCATGGGGAAGGAACGAAGGAAGTAAGGAGTAAGGACTCTCATGAATCCGGCCATAACCACCAGTTCGACGCCGTGGGACCGAAGGATCTCCACCATGGCCCGGTCGAACGATTCCCGGTCGGGATAGGATTTATGCTCAATCACTTCGACGGGGATGCCGTGCTTTTTCGCGCGTTCCAAGGCATAAACGCCGGGGATATTGCTGATGACGACCTTGATGACCGCATCCAGCTTGCCTTCCTCGATCCGGTCGATGATCGACTGCAGATTGGAACCGCTTCCCGATACCAGAACGCCTATGGGCAGTTGTCTTTTCTTCATGAATGATATGCCGGTCCGCTTTGCTTGCGGCTTCGGAGCCGATGCTTCAAATCGAGGACGAATCAGACGAAGGAGATTTGCGATACGTCCGTCTTCTCTTTCTCTTTTTCGATCCAGCCAATGACCGATGCCTTTTCCCCGAGGCTGCCGAGTTGTCTGATGATTTCCTCGGTTTCCTTTTCCGGTGCCACGAGGATCATGCCGATACCCATGTTGAAGACGCGGAACATCTCCATATCGTCAACCTTTCCCATGCTTTTGATTACACGGAAAAGGGGCGGGATATCCCAACTGCCTTTCTTGACGACCGCCCGCCGGGATTTCGGGACGATCCGGGGGATATTGTCGATAAAACCGCCTCCGGTGATATGCACGATCCCCTTGATCTCGAAATTTTTGATGATATTCAAGACCGGTTTGACGTAGATTCTCGTCGGCCGGAGAAGTTCCTCGCCGATCGTTCCCTCCAGGTCGTCCACACGCGACTGGATTTTCAGCTTCCCCGGACCGAGGAGGACTTTTCTGGCCAGGGAGAAGCCGTTGCTGTGGACGCCGCTGGAAGCGAGGCCGATCATGACGTCGCCGGTGCGTATGGTGGAACCGTCGATGAGGTTTTCCTCCTCGACTGCGCCTACACAGAAGCCGGCTAGGTCGTATTCATTGATGCCGTAGAGACCCGGCATCTCGGCTGTTTCGCCGCCGATCAGGGCGCAGCCCGCCTGGCGGCATCCCTCGGCGATTCCCTTGACGATGTCCACGCTCGTGTCGACGTCGAGCTTGCCCGTGGCGATATAATCGAGAAAGAAGAGCGGTTCGGCCCCCTGGACGACGACGTCGTTGACGGACATGGCCACGAGATCTATGCCTACCGTATCGTGTTTGTTCATCATCCGTGCGACGAGGAGTTTGGTGCCGACGCCGTCCGTGGACGAGACCAGGAGGGGCTTCTTGTATTTCTCGGTGCCGAGATGAAAGAGCGCCCCGAAGCCTCCAATATTGCTCTTCACTTCCTTGCGGGATGTCGTCTTGATGATCGGCTTGATCCGCTCGACAAACTCGTTGGCCTTGTCGATATCGACACCGGCGGATTTGTAGGATTCCTTCTTGATCATGTCGCTCTTTCTCCTCTGCCCCGGAGTGAATAATGGATATATTGGATATCACAGGTAATATGCATTGGCGGCCGGGGCAGGGGCATTTTTAACCCAAAATGCCGCGAAAGTCAATCCGCACTTGCCATTGCGGAGATTATCTGTTAACAATAACCGTGTTTCCAAATAAAATTATTTGCTTATCCGTCTATATATGAACGAGACCGCCGAACTCCTGCAAAAAATTACTGCACCGCTGGAATTCGTATCGAAGGACGATTTCCGTCATCTCACCCTGGTCAGGGATTTTGAAGCGGCCATGACCGGTCTTGTGCATCGCCTGGAGGAAAAGCTTGAGGCTGACGGTATGCAGATGCCGGATGTCTTGCTTGTTTTGGAGAAGACCTTCGCCGGATTCGACCGCCTTGCCCTTGATGAGAAGA
The DNA here is from genome assembly GCA_963668175.1 of Syntrophales bacterium. GTDB lineage: Bacteria > Desulfobacterota > Syntrophia > Syntrophales > PHBD01. Next base: position 3,622,510 of record OY764159.1, on the reverse strand, counting down.
AAGCGAGGGTCCGGGAAGCCTTGTCAATTATTAACGATTTGTCCGCCGGGTTCCGGGATGATCGTGCCCGCAGTGATTCGGTGCCCCCTCCGGCGGAGCCGCCCCGACGGACCGATGCGGTTACTCCGAAGAATCTCCATGTCCCCATTCAGTACATCAAAGGAGTAGGGCCAAAGATCGCCGAAATGCTTGCGAGAAAGGGCATCCATACGATCGAGGACCTCGTCTATTTCCTGCCCCGCCATTATGAGGACAGGCGCTCCATCGTGAGCATCGCCGCCGCCCAGTGGGGGAGGAAAGAAACCGTGGTCGGCGAGGTGCTCCGTTCCGAAATGAAGCATTATACCCGCCGGCGGGTCTTCGAAGCAGTCATCGGCGACGGTACGGCAACGATGACGGCGACCTGGTTCAAGGGGAGTTCCTCCTATATCAAGAAGAGTTTCCCCGTGGGACAGCGGGTCGTCCTAACGGGAGAAATAAGAGGATACGCTTCCGGCAAGAATATGGTCCATCCCGATTACGAGCTTCTCGACCCAGACGATACCGACACGGCCCATCTCCGGCGGATCGTCCCCGTCTATTCGGAGACGGAAGGCCTGAAGCAGAAGACCATCCGCCGGATCATGATGAACGTGGCCGTTCAATACGCCGATTCCGTCTCCAGTCCTATTCCGGAGGCGATCTGCCGGGGACGCGGGCTGATCGGGATGAAGGAGGCTTTGCAGGACCTCCATTTCCCTCCGCAAGACGCCCGGATGGAACTGTATCTGGAAGGGCGGTCCGAAGCGCACCGGCGTGTCATCTACGACGAATTCTTCTTTCTCCAGCTGGGAATGGCCCTGAAGAAAAAGAGCCGCCTGATAGATCCCGGGATATCCTTCCGGAAGGACGGCACCCTATCGAATAAGTTCATGGAGATTCTCCCCTACCGGCTTACGGCTGCCCAGTTGCGGGTCATTGCGGAGATCGAAGCCGACATGGCCAAACCGGTGACTATGAACCGGCTCCTCCAAGGGGATGTAGGCTCCGGCAAAACCGTCGTCTCCATGGCGGCGATCGTTACCGCCTGTGAAAACGGCTACCAGGCGGCCCTGATGGCGCCTACGGAAATACTGGCCCAGCAGCATTACGACAACATCGGCGGCTGGGCCGACCGGCTCGGGCTCCGGACGGAAGTCTTAATCGGAGGGGGAAGCGCCGCCGCGAAAAAGGCCGTCCTGGAACGCATAGAGAAAGGCGGCGCGGACATCGTCGTCGGCACCCATGCCCTGATCCAGGATCAGGTTTCCTTTCGGAAGCTGGGTCTTGCCGTGATCGACGAGCAGCACCGTTTCGGCGTCATCCAGAGGGTGATGCTGCGTCAGAAGGGAGCCATGCCGGACATTCTGGTCATGACGGCGACCCCGATTCCCCGGACCCTCGCCATGACCGTTTACGGCGACCTGGATGTTTCCGTCATCGACGAGATGCCGCCATCCAAAAAACCGATCCGCACGAAAGTCTATTACGAACAGCACCGTGATAAAGTCTATGAAATCATCGGGAAGGAACTGAAAAAAGGCCATCAGGCGTTCATCGTCTATCCCCTTGTCGAAGAATCGGAAGTCCTCGATCTCAAGGACGCCTCACGGATGGCCGAGCACCTGCAGCAGGACGTCTTTCCCGAATACCGCATCGGTCTCATCCACGGGCGGATGAAAAGCAAAGAAAAGAACGGCGTCATGGAGGATTTCCAGTCGGGGAAACTGCACGTCCTGGTATCGACGACCGTCATCGAGGTGGGCATCGACATCCCGCAGGCGTCCCTCATGGTCATCGAGCATGCGGAACGGTTCGGCTTGTCCCAGCTGCATCAGCTGCGGGGCAGGGTAGGGCGGGGCGACATTCCTTCATACTGTATTCTCCTTGCCCAGCATTCCGGCTCCCCGGAAGCCAAACAGAGGCTGCGCGTCATGGAGGCGACAACCGACGGTTTTAAAATAGCGGAGGAAGACCTGGCGATCAGGGGTCCCGGCGAATTCCTGGGGGTCCGCCAGTCGGGACTGCCCGACTTCCGCGTGGCCAGTATCGTCCGGGACGTCCGTATCCTCAACGAAGCGAAAACGGACGCCTTCGCCGTCGTTGAAGACGACCCTCAACTTTCGAGACCCGAACACGCCGCGCTGAAAGCGGTCCTGATGGAGCGGTGGAAGGGGAGGCTGGACCTCGCCAAGGCGGGTTGATCCGCAGGGACTATTGCCCCGTGCTTTCTGCCGTACCGTCTGCCTTTTTCTCGTCGAGGACCTTGCGGACGGCTGCAGCCACGTTCTTTCTTGCGAGCGGCTTCATGATAAACTCCCGGATACCGGCGCGTTTCGCTTCGGCCTCGGCAATGATCTCCGTTTTGCCTTTGCAGAGGATCAATGGGAAACCGGGTGCTATTTCCGCGATTCTTCTTGCCAGGTCCATGCCCGCAATATCGGGCATCGTCATGTCGATGACGGCCAGATCGAACCGTCCGGCGTCGGCGCTCATCGATTCCAAAGCGTTTGCCGTGTCGGTCATGGTCACCGTCTGATAGCCCAGCGACCTGAGGAGGCTGCCGCCAAGGTTGGCCATCGCCGTATTGTCGTCGATGAACAGAATGCGCTCGTCGCCCCGCGGAATCAGTTCGGCGGATTTGATATCCCCGGCTTGCGACGGGTCGATAAAAGGCAGGTCGACCGTAAACGTGACCCCTTTACCCGGTTTGTTCGCAACATGAAGTGCTCCGCCCAGGTCTTCGACCAGTGCCTGAACCAGCGCCAGCCCCAACCCTGAGCTTTCCCCGGGGGGGTTGCCGGTCCAGAAGGGATCGAAGATGCGGTCGGCATCCGCCGGGTCGATACCCGGGCCGTTGTCGGAAACGGCCAGGCGGGCGAAGGGGGCAATTCCGGGTTGAGTCTCGTCGCTGCGCTCCGTCCGTATTTCCAGGACGCCGCCTTTATCGCGCAGGGCATGGACGGCATTGTCGCACAGTTGCGTGATGATTTCGCGGACCTGTTCCGGATCCGCCAGGACAAAACAGGGCTCATCGGTTATGAACGGCCGTATTTCAACGGCGGTGGGCAGCGTCTTGCCGAGGTCTTCCGCGATCTTCCCTGCCAGACCGTTCAGGTCCACCGAACCTTTTGCATAGCGGCCGTGTCCCGTGAGCATTACGATCTTATCGAGCAGATTTCTGCCGCGGCTGCACGACAGCGCGACTTGCGCGAGGGTTTGCCGCAAGGGCTCCGCCATCGTTTCGGCCTGTGCAATTTCCGTATAGCCGCTGATGAAGGAAAGGATATTGTCGATCTCCCGGATAAGGCCGGTCGACATCTTGCCCAGGGCCTCTCTTTGGCAGGTTTGCTTTTCCGCAATCTCTTTCTCCTTGAACGGCGTGGTTTCCATGAAGACCCCCAGGACAGCGGGATTGTCCTCATATTGCGTCGCCCTGGCCGCCAGCATCAGCCAGATCACGGAGCCGTCGGCCTTGGCGATGCGAAACTCGCACGGCGAGGCTTCTGAGCCGCTCATCACGCGCCGGTAGTAATCCGAGAAGGCCGGTCGGTCCTCCTCGTAGAGGAGATCTATCGTCTTTTTGCCGATCAGGGTTTCCTTTTCATATCCTATTGTCTCGGCGCCCCGGTCATTGACGTATTTAACCATACCCTCCTGGTCGATACACATGCCGACGGGATTGCCCTCGACTATCGGAAGGAATATATTTTCGACCGCCGGCATTTCGACGGCCGGTGTCCGGCATATACCCCGGAAGCCTTTCCGGGAGCCGTCTTCGTCCAGCATTGCCGTAACGTGCATGTCCAATGGGACAAGGTTGCCTTCCCTGTTTTTGAAAGAGACCTTCCTCGCGATAGGTTGGTCAGGAGATTCCTGTTCTTTGATGAACGTTTCGATGCCTTCATTCTCCGCAGCCGGTATGACGGCAAGGAGGTTTTCATTGAACAGCTCTGCTGAACCGTAACCGAGCATGGGCTGTACCTGTTTGCTTACGTAAGTCAGGGCGAGGTCCTGATTCGTTTCCCATATCCAGTCCCGGACGATATCGAGGCGCCCTTCACAGCGTTTCTTGGCAGACAGGATATCCTTGACTTTCCGATCTTTCTTCAAAAATTGCCCCATCGCGCGGCCTACTTCTTCCAGGAAACCTATCGTATCGGCATTGAAGAGGTCCTGCCGCCGGTCCATGATCTGCAGGAGACCCAAGACCTCGCGGTCCGCCGTCATGGGGATCAAGGCCAGTGACTCGTAGCCTTCTTTTTTAAAGGCCTCCCGTAACGGGGAGGGCCGGTCCTGCGGATCAAAAAGATCGGGCTCTTCCGAAAGACGGTTGGTCCAGAAACCGCTGCCGTCGTTCATGCCGCTGAAGGCGGGGTCGGGCTGGCCGCGAAGGATACATCCGTAAAGGTACTCCAGGGAAGGCCTGCTGTCCTGCCTAATGAGGCGTTGCGTGTCGTCGAGGTTGTCTTTGTGTTTTTCCAGGGTCAGGAAGGGGTCAGCAAGTCCCTTCGCCTCATAATCGATGGCCGTCTTCCCGCCGTGCAGACGAATGGCGGCGGCATCGAAACCCCCATCGCTTGTCATCAGGGCCGTCATCCGCCCCGTCAATTCCTGCCGGCCGGCGGCCATGTTGACACAGTTCAGGATGTCTCGGTTAAACTTCTGTCTTGCCTCGGCGTTTCTTTGTTCCGTAATGTCGCGATCAAGGCCGCGATACCCCAGAACATGGCCTTCTGAATCCTCATAGGGAGCACCGCTCATTTCCAGAATGCGCAGCCGGCCGTCCTTGTGGAGACATCTCTTTTCCACCGCTGCGAAGGTTTTCTTCGCAACGAAAGTCTCATGGAACAGCCGCCGCATCTTTTCCGCATCCTCCGGTATGACGACATCAAAAATGGTCTTCCCAAAAAGCGATGCGGCATCGTATCCCAGGACATTGGTTACCTTCGGGCTTACGTAGGTATAATTTCCTTCGGAGTCGATTTCCCATATCCAGTCGCAGATCGATTCCACCAGGCTGCGGAATTTTTCCTGGGTTTCCCTGAGGGCCGCTCCCGTCAGTTGATATTCCGTATTGTCGACGATAAGGCCGTCGATGAAAAGAGGCTTTCTGTCGTCGCCGAAAATGGGAGTCCCTTTTTCGGTAAAGTGGCGGATCGATCCATCCTTGTGTCTCAGCCGGTATTCGACCTGAAAAGACTGATTGTTGATTAGGGCCTGTTCGATCGTCGCCAGAACGCCTTCCCGGTCCTCGGCAAGTATCAGATGATATATCGAACAGACGTTGTCGCGGGTGATTTCTTCGGCTGTATATCCGGTAATGGTTTTAAGCATGTCGTTGTAAAAAGACATGTTCATATTCTTTCTCAAGTGCATGCGGAAAACGATGGCCGGAATGTTCTCGAGGAGAATGCGGTACGTGTCGTCTTCCGGCGTCGGCTCGCCCCTGCTTTCAAGAGGTGCAGCCTCTTGTTCCGCAAGATCGGCGACCTGCTTCCTCAAGGCGTTAAGTTCAGCGATAAGCTGTATTTTCGTCTTCAGTTCGTCATTCATATCCGCATGCCCCCATTATCGTTTTACGTTTATGGAACCCGCAGCGAACCCGGCCGTTGTCCGGCCTTTTCGGGATTCGCTGAGGCCGGACCCGGAATAGCATATCCCGCAAATTCGGAAGCCGGCAATAAAATGCATCGTTTCATTACGTACTTGGTCTATCCCGATTGTCATCAGGCCATATTTCGTTTTGGTTTTCTGTGTGCTGCATCACAATTCGTTCCTGTTCGGCCGTTATCGGTGAAAGATGAGCGAATATGCCTTCTTATCGGGTTCGTATGACGCATGGATTACGACTGCAATCATCTCTGACGCAGACCGTCACAAATGTTTACGTTGGTCTTTCATGATATTATTACAATAAAATACGATATTAATCAATCACTACGTGGGGAAAGGAAGGTTTTGGGGGGTCAGGCATGTGTCCGGGGACGGATTTTTTCATTTTTCAGCGACTGATAGGCCAATGGCTTCTGCTTTTTTAAGGAAGATTTCAGGTCATGTACGGCCGTTTTCAAGGCCTTAAGTTCTCCGGCCAGGACCGCCGTCTGCGCGACGGAATCGCGCTGCAGCGCAGCGAATTCGCTCAAGGCACTTTCGCCGTTACGGGAAATCAGGTTTTGGCTCTGCAATTGTTTCAGGGTTTCTTTTATTCTGCCCGTTTCGTACACCAGATAATCGATATCCTTCTTTATGAGAGAAATCCAGGTGCTTGTGGCGGTCGATCCCACGATATCCATCCAGAAGCGCATGTTGCCGGGCACGGAGAAGATAGGATCGGCGGAAGCGGTTGCCGGCGTCTGCGGCCAGATCCAGGGCATCATCAGCCGGCTTATCGTTTTCAGCCAGTACTCCGAAAACATCATAGGAGGAAAGAGAGGCCTGTCTTCCGGAGTTGCCGTCGGTGCGAGGATCAGGAAATCGGAGGCGGATTGCCAAAACGCCAGGTACTTGTCCACGCCCCTGACAAGACTCTGTAAATATTCGTGCAGCAGGTCTGAGTGCTTTGCCTCGGGATGGGGAGGTCCTTCGCCGCTGCCGTGTCCCGCCGCGGGCAGTTCATCGGTTCGGGCGGGGCCACCCGGTTCGGCCGACCCGCCCTGGAAATTCCAATACTTCATGAACTCGTCGTACTTATAAAGGTATTCCGATATGCCGCGATGGTCCGCGCCATCCCGGGATTTCTCGGTCGGAGCCAAAGAGGGTATATCCGGTTTTACTTCTGCGGGAGAACGGCTTCCGGCCAAGGTCAGTCCGTTCCAAAAATCAAGGATCGCCTCCCTGTATCGCAACCAGGGTTCGAAGTAGGGAATGGCGGTCTTTTTCGTTGTTCTGGCCATGGACATGCTCCCTGGAAGAAAAGAACGGATATCTGCAAAAAGGAAAGGATGAACCCCCTTTGTTCCTTTCGGCAGATATCCGCGGGTCTGCGACACAGTTCCTTTTCAGAGCTATCGGGAGGCCGATTTATCCTTGGGTATAAAGGATTTCCAAAACTGGATACGGGAATTGGCCTGATCCGTGATGAACGAAAACCACTTATCGAACAGCATCTTGGATGTTTCGGAATAGGCATTCATGATCTGGTTCGGTTCTCCGGACAGATTCGCCTTGACCAGCTTCTGCATATATTCCATTTGATCATGGGCCAGATTCAGATACGTATCCCTGATCTTTTCGGACATTTCGATCGTACGCCGGGTCGCCTCGTTCATCGTATCCAGGTTCGGTAAAGTCGGGGCGAATCTGCCGGTGAAATTCGCCCAATTCCTGGAAATTTCGTCCAGGGACGCTTTTTCTCCCGATACGGGTAATCCCATGGCGGAACAGGCCTTGTAAAAGACTTGGACGATGTCGTTGTACATGGCGCCGAGCGGTTCCACCAACGCCTTGGATACATCTTCGGGCTTGCTCTCCTTGTCCGCTGCGATTTTAGCAAAATTCAACCAGGCATCGGTCATTTTCTTGTAGACATCCGGAACCTGGGACATTAAATCAGCGTTTTCCGACGAAAACTGAGGAAAAGCGCTGCCCATGGACTCTTTTTCTCGTTGTGCGCTTGCTTTCATCTTAAACTCCTTTCTGTCTCTGAGGAGTGCACGATAGTGTTGCTCTTCCTAATGCAGAGCGATACCTTCCGTCAGAGGTTGGGATTCGGGACGCCATCCCTGGGAACAAGTTGGTTCGTTCTTATTCTGCCTGCCGCATATGAACGGCTTTCGTACATGCATATTAGACTCTATCTGTTTCGGCAATCGGGGATTTCCTGATTTTCCGTTTCGAAAAACCGGGGACGGCATTCTCCTCGCGATCTGTATCAAAAGGTTCGACATCATCGATAAAAAAAGGTATAGAAACCATCTGTATGTCGTAAATCGATTCCTCAAATAATCAAGGGAGGCCATTATGAAATGTGCAATCGCATGGATTTCTCTCCTTATTCTTTCATTAGGAACGATAACCTACGCGGATGATGCAGCGGCACCAGATGAAGACAAATCCAAAAACGGCGGTTCCGTGCCTCCCGTCAGCGAAACGGTTCCGTCCGATCAGGTCCAACCCAAAATCGGCGGGTCGGTAGCATCCGCCCGCGAGACGGTCCCTGCCGATCTGGTCAAATTCAAGAGCGGCGGCGCTATCGCGGCCATGTATAAGCATTACGAAGGCGACTACGTCACCATTTACCTGTTCGATCCCAGGGACGGCATACTGGTCGTTAAGAAATCCTTTCTCGATGAGCCCCCGCTGACGGTTGTCAAAACCGAAGCCAAACAAAAACCTGTCTCCAAGGTCAAAGTCAAAAAGAGATGGCGATGGAAGAGGAAATAGCGGCTTCCTCTCTTCCGGACAGTGCTTGCAAATGGCGCACATGAAAAGAATGTACGTGCACTTTCTCGTCTTCGCCGTGTTTGCCGCGCCATGCCTCTTCATTTCTTATCTCCCCGCTTCTGCCTCGGTTCAGGCCGATTTATCCTTTCGGCAAACACAAACGATCCGTTACTGGGGATTTGCGTGGAAGGAAAAGCCTCTGTCGCAGCGGATCGCCAAAGCCCCTGATCTTGTCATCCAATTATTGACCGTTGAAAACGAGTTACACGGATTCACGGAGCGGCCGACGCCGGCCGAACCTGCACCCGAATTCGGGATGGTGTTGCAGCACATCGAGGAACGTCTCCCGGATAAGGTGAGAAGACTTCTGACGGACAGGGTCATTGGCGTCTTTCTGGTCGATCATCTGGGCGGCGCGGGTTTTGCCGAGGCGGTCAGGGACGAGAATCAGAAAGAGAAGTATGCATTCATCGTTCTGAACCGAGGCCTGCTCCTGAAAAGGAGGGCCAACGAATGGGCAACCTGGAAGGAGAACAGCGTCTTTAAGACGGAGCCGGATAAGGATGTAAAGCTCGACGTCGTCATAGAAAAGCCGGCCGAAGATAGCGTGGAGAATGCCATCCGCTTTATCCTGTTGCATGAAATCGGTCATGTCCTCGGCATGGCAAGCGGTGCCCATCCTTCATGGAACGAACCGGCGGCCGTTTCGGACCGGTATCCGTTTACGGCCATTTCCTGGAAGATGGAAAAGGGAGCGGTGAAGAGCCGCTACGACGAACTATTTCCGGCACGCAGCCTCGTCCGTTTTTACCGGTTTCATGGGGCATTGCTGACGACAGGTCAGATAGAAACGGTGTATCGCCGCCTCTTCACTGCGACCGATTTCCCCTCGTTGCAGGCCTCCGTGAATATCTGGGAGGATTTTGCCGACAGTTTTGCCCTTTACGTCCATGTGGTCCGCGAAGGCAGACCTTACGAAATACGATTGAAGCGGGCAGGGCAGCAAGATACCGTTTATCACCCTTGCTGGCATGACGGACGCTGCGAAAATAAAAAACAGTTTTTTATGAGATGGTTCGAAGACCCGACCGGAAATCATTGAAGGAGATGGGCGGCATGAGCACCGAAAAGAGGGCCGTTGTCCTCACCAGCGGAGGACTGGATTCGACCACCCTGATGGCGATCGCCAGGGCGGAAGGTTACGAGATCTACAGTCTGAGCTTTAACTACGGCCAGCGGCATGCCCTGGAGCTGACGGCGGCGAAGAAGGTCGCAGATTTTTTCGGCGCTAGAGAGCATCTCGTTATGCGCATCGACCTTTCCGCCATCGGCGGATCGGCCCTTACCGGGAAATCGGACATCCCCAAGAACCGTTCCGCCGATGAACTGGGCGATGGGATTCCGGTCACGTATGTTCCGGCGCGCAACACGATCTTCCTGTCTTTCGCACTGGCATGGGCGGAAGTCCTGAGAGCGGCCGATATCTTTATCGGTGTGAATGCGATCGATTACAGTGGCTATCCCGACTGCCGGCCGGAATTCATCGCGGCCTTCGAAAAGACGGCCAATCTGGCGACGAAGGCCGGTGTGGAGGGCAGTATTCGCACCCGTATCAGGACGCCGTTGATTCATATGACCAAGGCGGAAATCATCATGAAGGGAATTTCACTGGGCGTCGATTACGGCATCACGCACAGCTGCTACGACCCTGCTTCGGACGGCCGGTCGTGCGGCCGGTGCGACAGCTGCCTGCTCCGCAGAAAGGGTTTTGCCGAGGCTGGGATCGAAGACCCCATTCCCTATCGTCTATAACCGTTCCAGGTCCGCCTGTTTCTCCGCGGCCGCGAGGCATTACTGGGTCATACGAGGGGGAAAGGGGCATTTCCCATTCCTTTGCCGATAAAAATGCTTGACAGATCGGCCTGAATCCACTAGGGAGAAACCAACGACGATTAACCGAAGACATGGCTATGTTTAAAGTTAGTTCCATCCATTATTCACTTCAAGCCCATCCCTATACCTGCGGGTATACCTACAAGTATTAATGCCTGCTTCCCGGCCGTTCAACGGGAGAGCAGGCTAATCAACGACTGAACCGGTACTTTTTTCCCATCGACAAATCGTTTTTCGCTGTCAACCGCTGTATGCGACAGCTGTTCATAATTATTATGACCTAAGGAGGGAACCATGTCACACAGAATATTGAGGTTGGTATTGGTATTGGCGGCATTCGTCATGGCGGCGGGAACTGTTCAGGCTGCGCCACCCATCAAGATAGGGGCGCTCTTCTCCATAAGCGGGCCGCCGTCGTTCTTGGGCGAGCCGGAACGAAACACCGCCGAGATGGTCGTCGGCGAAATCAATAAGGCGGGCGGGATCGGCGGCCGAATGCTCCAGCTTGTCACCTACGATACACAGGGCGACGCGACGAAAGCCGTCCAGGCGGCGAACCGCCTTATCAAGGAGGACAAGGTCGCGGCGATCATCGGTCCCAGTACGACAGGCGATACCATGGCGGTCATCCCCCTGGTTGAAAAGGCCGCGCTACCGCTCATTTCCTGTGCCGCCGGGATCAAGATCACCGAGCCGGCCAAGAAATGGGTTTTCAAAACAGCTCAAAACGATTCCCTGGCCGCAGCCAGGATTTACGAATACCTGAAAAAGAAGAATATCAACCGCGTCGCGCTGCTCACCGTTTCCGATTCCTTCGGTTCGTCCGGTCGCGAGCAGTTGAAAGGCCAGGCGGCGGGTTTCGGCATCCAGATCATTTCCGATGAGACTTATGGGCCGAAGGATACGGACATGACAGCCCAGCTGACCAAAATCCGCGACAGCAAGGCCCAGGCGCTTATCTGCTGGGGGACCAATCCCGGTCCGGCCGTCATCGCCCGGAACTTCAAGCAACTGGGTATGAAGATACCCCTCCTGATGAGTCACGGCGTGTCCTCGAAGAAGTTCATCGAACTGGCCGGTGATGCGAGCGAAGGCATCGTGCTGCCTTCGGGGCGTGTGCTCGTCGCCGATCTGCTCCCGAATTCGGACCCGCAGAAAAAATCCCTCACGTCCTTTGTAAAGGGCTACAAAAAGGTGTACAAGACGGAAGGCGATCATTTCGGAGGCCATGCATGGGATGCGGTAATGCTCCTGAAGGGGGCCATTGAACGCGGAGGGGCGGAACCTGCTGCCATTCGCGACCAGCTTGAGAAAACCAGGAACTTCTCCGGGATCGGCGGGATATTCAACTTTTCCGCCCAGGATCATGCCGGACTCACCAAGGACGCCTTCGTTCTGGTGGAGGTCAAAAAGGGAAAGTGGTCGCTCGTTAAATAGAAACCATGGAAGATTTTCGGCAAATCATACAATATACGCTGACGGGACTGTCCAACGGCGCCATTTACGCCCTCATCGGTTTCGGCTTTGCCGTTATCTTTAACGCGACGGGCATCATCAACTTCGCCCAGGGCGAGTTCGTCATGCTGGGCGGGATGGCGACGCTCTTTTTCTTCAGCGTGCTCAATCTGCCGCTGCCGCTGGCCGTTCTTCTGGCTGTTGCGGTCTCGACAGCCGTCGGCATAGCGTTCGAGTACCTTGCCATCAGGCCCCTGAAGAAGCCGACGCCTCTCGCCCTCGTCATTATCACCATCGGCGTCAGTATTCTGCTCCGCGGCATCTCCATGCTGATCTGGGGAAAGGACACCCACGCGCTGCCCGCCTTTACGGGAAGCGAACCTCTCTATTTCATGGACGCCACGCTCCTTCCCCAGCATCTCTGGATCTTCGGCATTACCGTCGTGGTCATCGTCCTGAGCAGGCTTTTCTTCCATTACAGCATCGTGGGCAAGGCCATGCGCGCCTGCTCGTTCAACCGCAGGGCCGCGGGGCTGGTCGGCATCGATGTCGTCCGGATGGTGCGGCTTTCCTTCGCCATAAGTTCCGCCGTGGGTTCCCTGGCCGGCATCATCATCGCTCCCTTGACGATGACCTCTTACGATGTGGGCATCATGCTCGGGCTGAAAGGCTTCTGCACGGCCATCATCGGCGGGATGAGCAGCGGCGTCGGCATGGTGGCCGGAGGGCTCCTCCTGGGAATCCTCGAATCGTTCGGAGCGGGAATGGTATCGGCGAGCTACAAGGAGGCCATCGTCTTCGTCATCCTGCTTATTATTCTCTTTGTCCGGCCGCAGGGCCTGTTTGGACAGGCGGAAGCGGAAAGGGTTTGACGCCGTATGTCGAAATTCGGAACATTGACCAAAGGACAAAGAGAGCTTGTGCTGTTTCTCTGCTTTGCCGCTGCCGTGATGGCCGCGCCCTTCCTCCTGGGGGGGAGTTATCTCATGAACGTGATGGTCTTTGTCGGCATCAACACGATGCTGGCCATCGCCCTCAATCTGCTGTTGGGATTTGCCGGGCAGATCTCGCTGGGGCATGCCGCCTTCTTCGGTCTGGGGGCCTACGGCTCGGGGGTTCTCACGACGGCGTACAACGTCGATCCGTGGTTGGCCATGGTCCTGGCGGCGGTCGTCATCGGCCTTCTGGCCTTTATCATCGGCTTTCCCATCCTGAAGCTCAAGGGACATTACCTGGCCATGGCAACCCTCGGCTTCGGTATCATTGTCTATATCCTTCTCAACGAAACGGTCGATCTGACAGGCGGTCCTTCGGGCCTGTCGGGCATACCGAATCTTTCCCTGGGGGCGTTCGTCTTCGACAGCGACAAGGCGAACTACTACCTGATCTGGGCATTCGCCCTGGTTATGATGCTGCTGTCGATCAACGTGTCCGATTCGAGAATCGGCCGGGCGCTTCGAGCTATCAACGACTCCGAAGTGGCCGCCCGGGTGATGGGAGTCAATGCCCGGATACTGAAAGTCCAGATATTCACCGTTTCCGCCGTTTTCTCCGCCCTGGCGGGCAGTCTCTATGCCCATACGATGACCTTCATTTCGCCGGCATCCTTCGGTTTCAACCTCTCCGTGGAACTGGTGACGATGGTCATCATCGGCGGCCTCGGCAGCATCTACGGCTCGTTCCTCGGGGCGGCCATTCTGACCCTCATGCCGGAGATGCTTCGCGTCTTCAACGATTTCGATATCGTCATCTACGGGGCGTTGCTGATCGTCATGACCATCTTTATGCCGGCCGGCTTGGCGGGCGGTTTTCGCCGCCTGGCTGAGATTGTCACCGCCCGGCTGAGGAGGAAGACGGGAGGGGGGACGCATGCTGAGGCTTGAGGGGATCACGAAAGTCTTCGGCGGGATCACGGCCCTGGAAGACGTCTCTTTTACCGTACAAAAGGGAACCATCACCGGCGTCATCGGCCCCAACGGCGCTGGCAAGACGACACTCTTCAACGTCGTGACGGGGCTTTATACGCAGACGGCGGGTGAGGTTTACCTGGAAGATCGGAATATCTCCCGGTATGTGCCGGAGAAGCTGGCCGGCCTGGGTTTGGTGAGGACGTTTCAAAACGTGGAGCTCTTCGGCCAGATGACGGTCCTGGAGAACGTCATGGTCGGGCTTCATACGAAAAGTTCGAGCGGCATCGTTTCCTGCGCCTTCAGGCTGCCCGGCCAGATCCGGGAAGAGAAGCTCATTCACGAGAAGAGCCTCCATTGGCTGGAATTCACGGGTATGGGGGAATCGGCCGGGATCGAAGCAAGAAACCTGCCTTTCGGAAAAGGAAGATTCCTGGAAATTGCCCGGGCGCTGGCGGTCGAACCCAAAGTCATCCTCATGGACGAACCGGCGGCGGGCCTAAACAGCAGGGAGACCATCGGCCTTGCCGCCCTGATCAGGAAGGTCCGGGATCTCGGGATTACCGTGATCCTCGTCGAGCACGATATGGAACTCATCATGGATATCTGCGACACGATCGTCGTGCTGAATCTGGGACGAAAACTGGCCGAGGGAACGCCTCGGGAGATTCAGGAAAACAGGGACGTCGTTACGGCCTATCTGGGAGAAGGATAATGACAGCTCTGTTGCGTGTCAAGAACATCAACACCTATTACGGGCAGGTCCATGCCCTGAAAAACTTCTCCCTGCACCTGAACGAAGGGGAAATCGTCACCCTGATCGGGGCGAACGGCGCAGGCAAAACGACCCTCCTCAATTCCCTGTCGGGCATCGTTCCGCCCAGGGAAGGCGAGATACGCTTTGCGGGGCTTCCTATAAGCAACCTGCCTCCCCACAGGATCGTCGAACTGGGTATTTCTCAGGTACCCGAGGGCAGGCAGGTCTTCAAACCTCTGTCCGTGGAGGACAATCTTCAACTCGGCGCCTACCGGCTCCATCTTACGAGAGGAGGCAGGAAGGAGGCGGAAAAGAACCTGGAAGCGATCTACGATCTTTTTCCGACGCTGAAGGAGAGACGGAAACAGCTGGCGGGGACGCTTTCGGGAGGCGAACAACAAATGCTTGCCATAGGGCGCGCTCTTATGACAAAACCGAAGCTGCTGCTGCTCGATGAACCGTCCATGGGGCTTGCCCCGCTGGTGGCCCAGGATATCTTTCGGGTCGTTAAAGAGCTGGCGAGGGAACGGGGCGCCACCATCCTCCTGGTGGAGCAAAACGCCAGGGCGGCGCTCAAGATCGCCGACCGTGGTTATGTGCTGGAGACGGGCCGGATGATCCTGGAGGGGACAGCGGCCGACCTTAGTGAAAACAGGGAGGTCCAGCGGGCCTATCTGGGCAAGGACAAGAAGGAGATATGGGAGAGATGATCCGTTTTGCAGGAGGTGTACGGTGAAAATCTGGGATTCGCTCCACGAATGCATGCCGCGGGAAGACATCGAGCAACTGCAGTTGGAACGGCTGCAAGCGACGGTCAACCGGGTTTATAAGAATGTGGTCTGCTATCGGGGAAAATTCGACGACACCGGGATCATCCCGGAGGACGTCAAATTCCTTTCCGACCTGCAGAAATTCCCCTTTACGACCAAGGAGGACCTGCGTCTCAACTATCCCTACGGGATGTTCGCCGTACCTCTCCGGGAAGTGGTACGCATCCATTCGTCTTCCGGAACGACGAGCAAGCCTGTGGTCGTCGGTTATACGAAGAACGATATCCGCATGTGGACCAACGTCGTAGCCCGGTTCATGACGGCGGCGGGTGTTACCCGCGACGACCTCGTACAGATCGCTTTTCGCTACGGACTCTTCACCGGGGCGTTCGGCCTCCACTACGGAGCGGAAGCCATCGGGGCCTCCGTCATTCCCACGAGCACGGGAAACACAGAGAAGCAGATCACGATCATGCAGGACTACAAGACGACGGTCCTGGTCTGCACGCCGACCTATGCCCTGACGATGGCCGACCGGATGGAGACACTCGGGATCAAACCGGAATCGTTGATGCTGAAGGTAGGCTTGTTCGGCGGGGAACCCTGGTCGGAGGCGGTCCGCCGGGAGATCGAAGAACGGCTTCATTTAAGCGCCACGGACAACTACGGGCTTTCGGACGTCATCGGCCCCGGGGTAGCGGGAGAATGCCACCTCAAACAGGGCATGCATCTCTTTGAAGACAGTTTCATTCCGGAAATCATCGACCCGAAGACGGGGGCAGTGCTCCCTCCCGGAAGTGAGGGTGAACTGGTGCTTACGACCATCACCAAGGAAGCCTGTCCGGTCATCCGTTACCGGACCGGCGATATCACAAGCCTTGACTATACGCCCTGCGAATGCGGCCGGACGATGGTGCGTATGAAGAAGACCACGGGACGGACGGACGACATGCTGATTATCAGGGGAGTGAACATCTATCCTTCCCAGATCCGGGAGATACTCTACGGCATTGCCGACGACGAGCCGCTCTATCAACTGGTTGTGGAACGGAAGGGGGCGAAAGACGTCCTCACCGTGGTCATCGAGACGACGGAGAAGATCTTTGCCATGGAAATGCAGAGGCAGAGGTCCTTCCCGGAGGCCTTTCGAAAACGGGTCGAATCGGCCATCGGCATTGATGTTACGCTGCAGCTCGTGGAGCCGGGCAACATTCCCCGGCAGGACGGGAAAATTCAGCCGATCGTCGACAAACGGAACATCTGACCGGCCGAAGGCATCATCTCATCTGTTCCTGGTTTTCGACAGGGCCTCTGCCAGATACCTCTTCGTGCTTTCGCTGCCCGGCTGAATGCGCAGGGCTTCCTGAAACTGAACAACGGCTTCGTCGTACTTCCCCTGCGCAAGAAGGGCCCTTCCGAGATAATGATGTGCCGGAGCGCTGCCGGGGTTCAAAAGGACCGCTCGCTGAAAAGATCGGGCCGCTTCGTCGGGCCTGCCTCTTTCGAATAGTATCCTCCCCATGGCATAGTGAACGCTGGGTAGAGCCTCTTTTTGTCTGAGGGCTTGAGAATAGTATTTCAGGGCGTCGTCGGTTTTTCCCTGGGCGGCCAAAGCATCGGCAAGCATCGTACAGGCGATATAGTCGTCAGGATCAAGGTCGACGACCGTCCGATAATGACTTTCCGCTTCCTGATACCGCCCCTGTTCGGCTAGAAGATGCGCCAGGTTGAAGTGGGCTTCGGAGTTGTCGGCATAATATCGTAGCGATTCCAGGTAATAGGCCATGGCTTCCTGTTTTCGGCCCAGGCGCTGCATGATGTTGCCCATATTGTTCAGATAAACGGTATTGGCGGGTGCGATTTGCAGGGCCTTTTCATAATAGGCGGCGGCCTTATCTATTTGTCCCTGTCCCAAAGCGACGAGTCCCAGGCTGAAATAAGCCGAGTGGTTGTTGTTTGTAACGTTTAGGGCATGGGTGGCAATCGTCTCGCTGTTCTTCCATTTTTCAATCTGGGTAAAGGTCATGACGGCCAACGTTGCAATGACAATGCCGCTCGATATTCCGAGGATGATCCTTCTTTTCCGCCATCCTGCCGATAAATCGCAGATCCCCCAGACGGCCATGATGTAAAGGCCGATACCCGGGAGATAGAGGTAGCGGTCGGCAATGGACAGGGATCCGAATTGCACCAGGCCGATCACCGGCACCAGGGTTCCGAGGAAGAAGAGCCATCCGACGGCAAGATAGGGACGGCGATTGATCCATCTCAAGGCGAATGCCGTCATCAGGATGATAAGCAGAAGCGATCCGGCAACCTTCCAGACGGGAAAGGCCGTAAGCTGCGGATAGAAATAAGCAAGCTTCACGGGATAGACGGTATTCAGGATGTACCGCGCATAAGAAAGAACGACATTCTGCAGGCGGTCTGCAAAGGAAATGGCCTGGAAGCTGGCGATGGCCCCGCCCTTGGCCTGGGCAATATAGGTTACAATACAGGAAAGGCCGGAAAGAATGAAAAGAGGAACTTTCTCCAGCAAAAGCCTGCCTGCCGTCGACCAGTCGATACGGATCGTTTCATGCTTCGGTGCTTTGGCAACTGGCGTGTTGTGCCGAGGCTTATCCGTCTTCTTTTTCCTGCCGCCTTTTCTTGCGGGTTCTGATTCAGCTTCCCCTTTTTCCTCGACTGCTGCTATTTTCAGCGGCTGATAACGCTTCAAGGGCCAGTAATCGAAAAGCAGCAGCACGAAAGGCAGCGTGACCAGCATCGGCTTGGCCATGAGACTCAGAACGAAAAGCAAAACAACCGGCCAATATCTTTTTAATCCGGGTTTGGCTGCGTAGAAAATGTAGGCTCCAATGGCCGCCAGGCCGAAAAACGTGCTTAAGACGTCTTTTCGCTCCGAAACCCATGCTACGGATTCCACATGGGTGGGGTGCAGGGCGAAAAGGGCTGCGACTGCGGCGCTCCGCCATACGGCATGGGTCATCCGGTTCAGAAGATAAAAGAGGAGCAGCGTATTCAAAACATGGAAAAGAAGATTGACGAGATGATAGCCGCCCGCTTTCAAACCGAACAGACGGTAATCCAGCATATAGGAAAGCCACGTCAGGGGATGCCAGTTGCTGAAATACGTGGTCGTAAAAGCCCATCGTATGGCAGGCTGGGTGAATCCAGAACGGATGTGGGCATTACTGACGACATAATCCGTATCGTCGTAGTTGATGAATTGATGATCCTTCACCTGGAGATAGACGCCGCAGGTTAAGATCACGAGAAACAAGGAGATCAGTAAAAAGGTGCGGCCGGCTGTGAATTTTGTCAAGTCTGTCATCTGGAATAATCACATGAGCGAATTTTATTCAGCGTACGGAAGAAAGGTCCCAATCTTTACATGCCGGAAAATGTTCGGAATACATCCATGTCCGCTTCCTTTATCCCTGTCTCAGTACGGGGCATTGACGTCTTCCCCGCCGGCCATAATCTTCAGCATGGGCCTGTCGGTCGGCGGTCCCTGCCGTAAAAGAGCCTTTTCCGGGTCCTAATATAAACGGAATGTCCTGTCAAGGATTCACCGTCTTGCTTCTTCACGGATATTTCACGATACCTTCATCAAACTGCAACAATGTTCCATTACATTATTGCCAAAAAACGGAGGAGAAGCATTATGACGAAAGCAATCAGGACAATCATTCTGGCCATGGCTATGTTCCTCGCGGGGCAGCTGCCCGTGATGGCCGCAGGTACGGTGGTCATTAAAGGATCGACGACCGTGCTTCCGATCGCCCAGGCGGCCTCGGAGGCGTATATGAAGGCCCATCCCGGCATCAATATCTCTCTGTCGGGCGGCGGTTCAGGAGACGGCATCAAGGCGCTGATCGATAAATCGACGGATATCGCAAATTCATCCCGCGACATGAAGAAAGAGGAAATCGAACTGGCAAAGACCAAAGGTGTCAATCCGATGGAGCATATCGTAGCCATCGATGCCATCGTCCCTATCGTCAATCCCAAGAATAAAGTCAAAGGGTTGTCCATCGATCAGTTGAGCCAGATATACCAGGGCAAAATCACGAACTGGAAAGAGGTGGGCGGCGACGATCTGGCCATTGTAGTCGTATCGAGAGACAGCAGTTCGGGCACATTCGAGTCGTGGGGGCACCTGGTCCTGAGCGGCGCGAAGGTAACGCCTAAGGCCCAGTTGCAGGCATCGAACGGAGCCGTTGTCCAGGCCGTTTCCAAGAATCGCTATGCCATCGGCTATATCGGTATCGGTTACCTCAACAAATCGATTAAAGGGCTTACAGTCAACGGTGTGACGGCATCCGCCAAGACGGCCCTCGATAAATCGTATCCGGTTGCCCGTCCCCTTTTCATGTACACCAACGGTAAGCCTGCCGGCGAAACGGCGAATTTCATCAAATTCCTTCTGGGGCCTGCCGGACAGAAGATCGTTCAGAAAGAAGGTTTCGTTCCGCTTAAATAGAATCATCAATATTCACGCCAATAATCCCTTTCTTTCGTCCGGTCCTTCCAGGTCGGGATTCCCATCCCTGCCCGGGTGGGCCGGATTCCCTTTAAAAAAGTGCCGCACTCAAGGATATACTCGCAGGAGAAATGGACCGGCTCAAGCTACCGGGGAGCGGCAGGCGGGTATGGCTTCATGGCGGCTTGGTAGGGATCGCCTTCCGCTGTGTGTCGGCGATTATTCCCTGAACGAGGAGGTACGTATACGCCGGACAACCTTCTTTTGTTGATTTCCATGTCTGTTTTTTCATTTTTCTCAGTGACTTAACGAAAAATGACATCTTTTTTCATTGACGCGGCGCGAAATGTGATAAAGACGCTTTGCCTACTTGAAATAAATATAAAATTGGATATATATTAACAGGCTAATGGGCTGCTGATCAGCAGAAAGAGAGATGAACGAGAAGGAATCTGCTTACGAAAAGGATATGATGGTCGATGGGATCTTCTCCAACCCCCTCCTATACGGACATGAATAGCGCCGAAGACACAGCAGGGAAATCCATTGCGGTGGCATTGTCTCAGCCTTTTGCGTTCTTCGGCAGAACCGCCATTAACTGGAGCAATCATCTCGGCGCTTCGGCGATCTTTCTTGTGCTGGCGCTCGTGAAGATCTTCCGGCCGAAACAGATGTCCAAGATATTTCAGCAGATCTATCACATCGGGGCGAGGTCCATGATGATCATCATGCTCGTCGGTCTGTTCACCGGCATGGTCCTCGGTCTTCAATCCTACTATGCCCTGGTCAAAGTCGGCGCCCAGGGAGCTTTGGGGATACTGGTTTCCCTCTCTCTTGTCCGGGAATTGGGACCGGTC
Organism: Syntrophales bacterium; assembly: GCA_963668175.1. GTDB lineage: Bacteria > Desulfobacterota > Syntrophia > Syntrophales > PHBD01. Next base: position 3,601,982 of record OY764159.1, on the reverse strand, counting down.
CTTACGGCCATCATGATCGCCGCCAGGGCCGGATCGGCCATCAGCGCCGAGATCGGCATCCAGAGAATCTCCGAGCAGATCGACGCCCTGGAGACCATGCGGATCGATCCCCTCCGGTTTCTTGTAAGCCCGAGGATAGCGGCGGCCGTTATCAGTTTTCCGCTGCTTACGGCTATCTTCGACCTCATCGGTATTGTCGGCGGCTATCTGTCCGGAGTCCTGATTCTTGGGGCCAACGCCGGCACCTATTTTTACCGTATCCAGGCCAGCATGGCCATGAAGGATGTCACGGACGGCCTCATCAAGGCCGTGGTCTTTGCCTTCATCGTTTCCACCGTCTGCTGTTACCAGGGGTATTTCGCCCATATGAGGACCGACAGCCACGGGGCCAAGGCGGTCGGTCTTGCCACGACGTCGGCGGTCGTTGTATCCTGTGTGCTTATCCTGGTGTCCGACTACGTCGTGACGTCGTTCTTGATGTGAAGGAGCCCATGGAAACGCCGTTAATTGAATTCCAGAATGTCACCAAACGCTTTGGAGACCGGACCGTCCTCGATCAGGTCAATCTCAAGATATTCGAAGGGCAGGTCACGACGATCATCGGCCTGTCCGGCGGCGGCAAGAGCGTCCTTTTAAAACATATTATCGGGCTTTTGAAACCCGACGAGGGGACAATTCTCTTCCGGGGAAGGCCCATCGCCGATATGAAAAAAAATGAGAGGTCCGCTTTTCTGGCAAAAATGAGTTATATGTTCCAGGACAACGCCCTGTTCGATTCCATGAGCGTTGTCGACAACATTGCCTTGCCGCTCAGAGAAACAACCAATCTGAAGAAAAGTGAAATAGAACGCATGGTTGCGGCCAGGATGGAGCAGGTGGAACTCACGGATGCTGCTTATAGATATCCTTCCGAACTGTCCGGAGGCATGCAGAAGCGGGTGGCCCTGGCGAGGGCGCTGGTGACCGAGCCGCAGATCGTTCTTTTCGACGAGCCCACGTCCGGACAGGACCCTATCAGGAAAAACGCCATTCTCGGTATGATCGCCCAGTATCAGAGGAAATTCGGCTTCACGGCCGTTGTCGTCAGCCACGAGATTCCGGATGTCTACTTCATTTCCAATCGTATTCTCGCCCTTTACGACCGTTCCATCGTTTTTCAGGGCACGCCCGAAGAACTGGAATACTTCGACCATCCCTTCAAAGACGAAGTGATCAAGAGCCTGGAAGGATTGCAGAAGGAACTGACGGGGCTTTACTCGAAGCATCAGTTCAATGCCCAATACTATCATCTTTTAAAGCAGCATGGCGCCCGCGAGGAGACTTACGCGATCGTCGTTTTCACGCTGATCGCCCTCGATGCCGTCGTCACCGTCCTCGGCCACGATGTCGCCCAGGAGACGTTGTTCGCCATGGGCGAGTATATCAACAAGCATTTCGGCGCCATCGGCGGCTTTTCGACACGCAGCAGCCTCAATGAATTCGTGACAATTCTGCCTTACTCCAATCTTGCGGAGGCCGAGGACATCCTGAAGGATTTTATCGCCGATTTGCAGGATCAGGGCATTCGCAAAATCATGGATGGCGCCCATAACCATTTGAATGCGGGTGAATGCGTTGACTTGATCGTTCGCGCCGGACTGGCGGAGGGCAGGCCCATCGAGGAGTTAGAGGCTGTTATCGAATTGGCGAGAATGAAACAGAAAGAGATCGGCAGGCTCAGATGTGCCGCGGAGGTGTGAGCAAATGAAGAAATACAGTATGGAAACGACAGTGGGTATCTTTCTGGTGATCGGTCTGCTTTGCATAGGCTACATGACGGTCAAGCTCGGCCATTTCAATTTTCTGGGCGACAATTCCTATTCGCTGTTCGGCCGTTTCACGTCGGTAACGGGCTTACGGGTCGGAGGCATTGTTTATATTGCGGGAATAGAGGTCGGGCGGGTGGAAAACCTCAGTATGGACCAAAAAACCCAGACGGCCGTAGTTGAAATGAGGATTAAGAAGGGCATCAATATCTATGACGATGCTATTGCCTCCATCAAGACGGAAGGGCTGATCGGCGACATGTACCTCAGCATCGAACCCGGAGGGGCGGGCAACCTCCTCAAACCGGGAGATACCATCACCGAAACGCAGCCGGCCGTGAATATCTCGGATCTTATAGCCAAGTATGCCTTTGGGGACGTGAAGAAGCAGCAGCAATAGTCAAGGAATTGCAAAAAGGGGGTCATTCATGAAAACGCGGGTTGCAGGATTGATCGTTATCGTCGTCTTTTTAGCGTCGTTGCCGGTATATGGCGGCGTGCCGCTGGATACCGTTCAGGTCAACGTCAATAAAGTATTTGAAGTGCTCCGCGATCCGAAGCTCAAGGCGGCTTCGGCGAAGGAACAGAAAATACAGAAACTGACGGTCATATACAATGCCATGTTCGATGAAGTCGAACTCGCCAAGCGGACTCTGGCGAAGAACTGGAACAGGCTTAACGAATCCCAGAGGAAGGAATTCGTTCATCTCTTCCACCAGATCCTGGAAAAGGCTTATGCCGACAGAATCCTCTCGTACAGCAACGAGAAAGTCGTATTCACGAAAGAGTTGCCTCTCTCCGGCAACCAGGTCGAGGTCCAGACCAAGATTGTCACCGCTTCGAAGGAGGTCCCTATTTACTATCGGATGATTCTTGCAAACGGCACCTGGAAGGTGTACGACGTGGTCGTTGAGAACATCAGCCTGGTCATGAACTACCGAACCCAGTTCAACGACATCCTGGCAAAAAATTCACCCGATCAACTGCTTCAGATCCTACGCGATAAAGTTAAATCGCAAAAGGATTGACGTGGACGATGTTTCACGGAAGTGAAGACTGATATGGACATCCCCTTGGTGAAACGTTTACTCGGAATGATGCTTCTGCCGTTTATTCTCGCCACGGGATGCGCCCATGACCCTAACCGTACGCCTCTTCCGCAGCCGTCCCCTGCCCAGCCGGCGCCGGTTATTGCAAAGCAGGAAACGCTTACGCCAGACCCGTCCGGCACGGCGGTGAACCCCAAGGGCGAAGCCGTCGGTGTAAAAGAAGCTTCCTCGACCGCCCAGAAGTCTGGCCGGGAGGAAAAACAGGACTTAAGCGATTATAAAGAGGAAGACGACGTCGGCCCAGCCGCCCAGGACGTCCCGGCGAAGAAAGACGTGCAGGATGAGAATGCATTGGCTGCACCGGTTTCCGATCCCATCGAATCCTTCAACCGGGCCATGTTCACTTTCAATGATAGACTCTACTTTTGGGTGATGAAGCCCGTGGCCCAAGGGTACAATATAATTGCTCCCGAAGGCTTCAGGGTCAGCATCCAGAATTTCTTTTCCAACCTCTACTTTCCGATCCGCTTTGCCAACTGCCTCCTGCAGGCGGACCTTAAATGCACGGGGACGGAATTAGGGCGGTTCGTTGTCAATACAACGATGGGGATCGGAGGCTTTTTCGATCCCGCCTCCTTGCCGGAAATCAATCTCAAAAAGCAGGATGTCGATTTCGGGCAGACCTTGGGCGTTTACGGGATCGGACATGGGTTCTTCATCATGTGGCCGGTGCTCGGGCCCTCCAGTCCGCGCGATTCGGTGGGTTTTGTAGGGGAGTATTTCCTCTATCCCGTTTCATATCTTGAACCGTGGTATTTCTGGCTGCCCGTCAGGAGCTATCAGAAGCTGAACGATGTCTCCCTCACGCTGGGAGACTATGAATCTCTCAAACAGGCCGCCATCGACCCCTATGTAGCGGTCCGCGATGCCTACGTTCAGTACAGGCAGAACCTGGTGAATCAGAGAAAAAACAGGCCCAAGCCGCCCGAAGTCAAGATCGATGAGCGAGCCCCCTCGTCGGGCCCATGACGATAGGCCCCCGTCCTTTACATTCCGTTCCGTATCGACCCCGGTAGATATTATTGCAGCAGTGCCGTCGCATCGGCCGATCCGTAAAACGTTCCTTAAAGCAGAACCTGCAGGACGCCGTCGATTTCCTTGACGGCCTCCATAAGGGATGTCGCTTCACCTGCCTTAAGCCGATCGGGATACGTTTTCATCAGAATGTCGCCGATGCCGTCGACGGCTCCCTTCACATCGAGGTCGTCGTCCATGCGTATCCTGAAAATCTCTTTCAACTTGAGGCCTGCATCCCCCTGCGTTTCCGCCTTGCCGCCGGCCACCGCGCCTATCGCTCCAATCCGTTTCTTGATGTTCCTCAGAAGATTCGCCCTTTCTTCCATAGTCCGATCCCGATAATTCATACGATTCCGATAATGGCCGTAGACGAGGAAGAAGCGGATTTCCTCCATGTTATATCCCTGCTTTTCGAGTTCGTCCGTGTAGAGGAGATTGCCGGTACTCTTGGACATTTTCCTGCCGTTGACGAAGAGATGCTGGCCGTGAAGCCAGAACTTCGCCATCGGATAGGGCCGGATCGATTCGAGCACGGCGGCGGAGTAATCGTGATGGCGGATGAGATTGTCGATGCCGCCGCAATAGACGGACAACGTCTCGTCGAAATAGTGGCCGACCATGCTCGGGTCCTGGATATTCCAGGCGGGCCAGCCGCTGCCGACGGACGAATCCCAGCAGACGCGGTCCGCGGTCCCGCAGCCGTGCCAGAGGATGAAATCGCCCCGGTTCCAGCGGAGCCCGTTGTATGTATCCCGGTGGAATCGGACCCTCCTGGCAGGCCATGTCGTCATGTCGAGGCCGTAGATCTTCCCGAAACCGGGGAATTTCAGCGGATCGAAATAGACGTTGCCGCCGTGGCGGTAGGCGACGCCCTTTTCGATGAGCCGGTCGATGATCCGGAGGGCCTCGTCCACATGCTCCGAGGCGCGGGGCAGATAATCGGGCACCTTCATCCTGAGCGCCTTCATCTCGCCCAGGAAGGTTTCAATGTTCGCTGAAGTCAGGGCGGCAAGAGGCATCTTTCTCTTATGGGCCTCGATCAGGGCCTTGTCCTCAATGTCCGTGAAATTCATGCCCCGGCGGACCTTGTATCCCGAGTATTCCAGGTATCGGACCAGGATGTCCTCGAAGAGAAAGGTGCGATGGTTGCCGATGTGGGCCCGCTGGTAAACCGAAGGGCCGCAAGTAAAGATATTCACGACACCGGCGTTGACGGGCGTAAATACTTCCATCTTTTTACCAAGGGAATTGAACAGTGTCAGCATGGAGTCCTCCTCTCTTCCCGCCTTGGAATCTCTCAAGAAAGAATAATCCCTTCCGCGTCCTTAATGCAATTTTAACTTTTTCCATCGCCCCAGCCTGAACCACCAGGCCATCATGATGCTCTGGCAGATCATGGAAACGAGCATGGCGGTCCATACGCCCGGTGCTCCCCATCCCATCACAATCGCAAGAAACGATGCGAGCGGAAGCCGGACCAGCCACATGGAGACGACGATCACCCACATGGTCCCCCGGGTGTCGCCGGCCCCCTGCAGGCCCCCTCCCATGACCGTGCTCAAAGCGAGGAAGGGTTCGGCGATCATATTGTACCTGAGGTACCTCGCCGTTTCCGCGATGACGGCCGGGTCTGCAGTCAAGACGGCGGCGCATTGCTCCGCCCGGACAAAGATCACCAGGGCCATAGCGCCGCTGATCCCGACACCCGCCAGGGCTATTTTCCAGCACATCCTTTCAGCGCGGTCAGGATCTTCTGCGCCGAGATTCTGGCCCGTAACGACCGATGCGGCCATATTGAGGGCGAAAGCGGGAAGATAGATAATCGCTTCGATTCTCAGGCCGTTCGTGAGGGACGCGAGGGCGACGATGCTCGATTCGTGAAGTCTCCCCAGGATATTGTAGAGGGCGATGCTGGTCAGGTTCCAGGCGATCTGCAGAAAGGCTGCAGGCCATCCGATGCCGAGGATCGTCTTGACGGTCTCCAGTGACAGGGCGAACGGCCTGCCGTAGACGGCCCGCCAACGCGGACTTTTGGCAAGAAAAAGAAGGTTGACGGAGGTTCCAGAGATGGTGGCGATGGCGGTTGAAAAAGCGATCCCGGCATAGCCTAGTCTGGGAAAGGGGCCGATGCCGAAGACGAGGCAGAAGTCGAGGACGATGTTGACGATGCAGATGATGATCATCGTGACGAGCGGCTTGTTCACTTCGCCGCTGGCGCGGAAGACGGCGTTGGAGACGATGAGAATGTAATGGGCTCCCAGGGCGAAGGCAAAAATTCTGATGAATGTTTCGGCGATGATCCTGATGGGCTCCGGGAAACCCGCAACGGCAATGATGCTGCGGTAAAATAGGAGACAGACGGCCGTGATGGCGACGGCGATCAGGAAACTGAGGATGAGGGACTGTTTGGCGACGGCGACCGCCCGTTCCCCGTCCCCGGCGCCGATGGCGCGCGATATCAATGCAAGCGTGCCGATGGCGATGGCATTGGCAATGATGACGACGAGGAAGAATATCTGCGTGGCGAAACCGACGGCCGCCTGGACGTCGGGACCCAAGAACCCGGCGACGTAGACGTCGGTAAAGCCGACGAGGAAACTGAAGATCATGATGACCAGCATCGGCCAGGAGAGTCTCCAGATGCCGGTCCAGATATTCCCTTGCGTCACATCGATGCGTTGTTCGTTGAAAGCCGCCATCTGCACCACGTACAATCGTTTTTCGGGGCCGTCGCGAGCCGACCCATGCCCCCGCAATAAAAGTAATATACCGCTTTTGGTGCCGCAAGTCCTGTCGTTTTTAAATACCCTTGAAATATCCTTCATGTCTCAAGCAGCCGGACTAAAGAGAGTCGGGCGCAATCGACCATGCGTGAGAAATGTCGAACTCATCCATAAAAGCGTCTTATTTTCCTCCGCGTCAATCAATATAGGATACGGAGCATCCCGCGATTTTCCTTTTTGAAGAATATGTATCATTGAGGAGTCCTCCTGTCTGAGGAACATGGCAAGGGCCGTTCCCGCATGGGTGAGGTATTGCGGGCAAAGCGATCGGCACGGGCATACCTGTTATTGCTTCCCGCATTGTCGACTGTCCGTGGTTTCCGGACCCGGAGGGTATTTGTCGGCTGTTGGACAAACGGGACATCGCTTTCATTTGCGTCCCGATAAAGATCGGGCCGGATCGTCCTGGGCAAGCATTCGGGCCGCAGCGCCGTATGGTATTTTATGGAAGAGCGCGGCAGTATCGATGAGGAAGAAATTGACGACATGATGAAACGCATCAAGGAAACGGACAGCCGCGACGCGTTCCGCTCCCTCGCGATCCGGACGCCCCGGCGGCGAAAGAACAGGACGGATGGCCCAAAGGGGCCGTGAAGACCGCAGCCGCAGCAGTCCTCAAGATTCAGCGGCAGGTAAGTCAGGCGGCTTCCCGGCGGGCAGGTGCTGAATGGTGCCGGTTTCTTTCATCAGTCTCAGGAGCAGGCGGTCAACCGCATCGATAAGGCATTTGAACTCGCCTCCGTGACTCATCGCCGATGCGAAAAGTTCCTTTCTGAGGCGGTTGATCTCCTCGTCCCCGCTGTTCAAAGGCGACAGGCAAGAGGATTGCATGTAGAGCCGTTCTCGGACGAGGAGCTTCTCGGCCTTTTCGATAAAAGGGATCAGTTTTTTCTTGATGTCTGCGAGAGCATCTCTCAGTTGTGTCTCCGTCATGCAGCCCGGCTGCCTGTTCGATACCCGCTCACGATCATGATGCGGCATGGCGGCATATGCCAGAATCTCTCTTGTCATTGCCATCAAGGTCGAGTATTCCATGCCCCTGACGCCGCGCCGCCATTGGAGCAGCAGCGGATTCCGCCGGTGCCAGAGGAAATTTCTAACGCCGAACTCCACAAACCCCTCTACCGTCTCTCTTATTTCCTCGGTCGTTTGAAATAACTCCGGTGACAGCTTCGTGGTCGGTTCGCTTGTCGGCCGTTCGCTGTTTTCCTGATGATGCGACGGAACGTATGAGGACAAGAGATGCCATATGTTTCTCAAGGCGATGGCGCCGTTGCGATCGCCCGGCGTGTCGAAATGGATCAGGGAAAGGATGACCTTGCCAAGGCCGTAACATCCCGCAACCACCGCCGGTTCCCCCCGGAGGCGGGCGGGATCCAGAAGGATGCCGTAACTATGCTCCATCTCTGACCACCCGATTGCTTTGCCATATTCAAGCGCTATATCGGAAGTGAAAGCATCATTCAGGGGACTTTCGTACACGGCGAGAACGTCTGCATCCCCGGCTGCAACTTGCAGCTGTGACGGCCACCAGGCATGAAAGTCAGGCGTGTCGATGCCGTTCCAGATGGCATGTTCCTCACAGGTAAGGCGAATGCCGCCGCTGAAGCTGGGGACCCTTTCCGCCATCGGCTTGCGGACAACCGGCAGAAGTCCGAGCCCTTCTTCCGTGGCCATCCCGGCGCCTCCGCATATTCCGAAATAGCTTCCGCCATTTTCGACAAACTGCCGGATATTTTCGCGGCCTTCTTTTCCCAGTGCTTCCAGCTTGTCGGATGCCCATCCGCCCGGGATAAAGATCATGCGGTAACGTTTGAGTTTTCCCCGGCGTATATCCGCCGCGGTGACGATGTCGAAGGGAAGTCCGGCGTCCGTCAAGGCTCGCTGTGCCATTAAGCCCCAGACCAGGGATTCGTCCCAGAGGAGCGCGCAAGGCCTTACAGCCTGCTTTGTCACTTTCCGAAGGACGTCTTGGGCGGTCATATCTTCTCTGCTCCTGTGAAGAACGCCGTTGTTTTATCCATAACCAGGGGGTAAACACTACATACCGGCTTTGTCTGTTTTTTCCAAATGGAAAAATGACGTCACGATAAGAATGTCAGACTCTTGAAGAAAAAACGCCAAAGCGTCCGACAAGTATCTGAAATGATATAATATTTATAAAGACAAAATTTCTTGCCTTTTCAACATGCCGTACTTTATAATTTATTCAGGCGATACATCACGCACAACGCTCTTGCAAATCCTGCGGCTCTCTCGCATCTTTAATCGCAGCGGGTCTCTCAACACATTAAACCTTTTCTTAACCCGGACGAACCTGTCCCAATAACGTAATGGTTTCTTGTCTAGAAAGGAGACTGATATGAACGGCGGCGGTTTCGAGAAGCTTTGGAAAACGGAAGACTGGTGGTCCGTATGGCTTGGTTTAGGTATTGTTCTCTTGGCTATTGTCGCCCTGTGGTCCGGCACATCCATAAAAGGGTGGGCCGTCCTGCCGAGCAAGCTGTCCGATTTCAGCAAGATCTGGCCTGATCTGGCAAAGAATGCATCCGGATATCTCACCATCTTTATTTTCTTCGGAGTGATATTCAGTTTTTCCATGAAGGTCATGGGCCACAAGTTAAAGGAATTCATTCCCGGGTATATCATCATTTTCGTCGGTTCGGTGATCATTTTTTATCTCGCCAGTTGGAAGCTCATGCAGGATTTCAATATCGAAGCGCCGCTGCTCGCCCTCATCATCGGCCTTATCATCTCCAATGTGACGAAAATTCCCGCGTGGCTGAAAGTATCCCTGAGGACGGAATACTATATCAAAACCGGTATCGTTCTCCTCGGAGCGACGCTGCCCCTCACTCTTATTATTAAAGCCGGTCCCATCGCTATGATCCAGGCGACTATCGTCTCCGTCGTCACCTGGCTTGCGATCTATTTTGCCGCAACGAGGATTTTTAAACTGGAGCCCCAATTCGGCGCCGTTCTGGGAGCAGGGGGAGCTGTCTGCGGCGTGTCCGCGTCGATTGCCGTGGGTGGAGCCGTCAAGGCGAAAAACGAACATATATCTATTTCGATTGCCGTCGTCACCGTTTGGGCCATTGTCATGATCTTCGCCCTCTCCATCGCCCTGAAGCAGCTTGTTCCTCAGTCCGTCTCGCCGGGCGTCGCCGGCGCCATTGTCGGGACATCGGAATTTGCCGACGCGGCAGGGTTTGCCGTCGCCGCCGAACTGGGCAGCCGATTCGGCGACGCGCCGATACAAACCTTTACTCTCATGAAGGTCATCGGCCGGGATATCTGGATCGGAATATGGTGCCTGATCCTGGCCATTGTTTCGGTCATGCTCTGGGAGAAAAGCGAGGGAGAGAAGAAAAGTGCCGTCGGGGGCGGTATCATCTGGGAGCGGTTCCCGAAATTCGTGCTCGGCTTTCTTGCGGCGTCCGTCATCGTCAGCCTGATGACGGCACCGGCGGATTATCTTGCCAAGGCCAAATGGGAAGGGAAATTCAAGGGGAAGGATTACAAGGCGGACTTTTCGAAATATCAGGTGCCGCCCGAGTATGCGGATCGTCTGAAAATCGACATGGATAAGAAAGCCCTCTCTTACAAGGGCGTCTTGACCGGCGACGATCTGAAGAAACTGGCGACGGCCGCCGATAAGGATCAGGAGATGGCCATGAACCAGCTTCGGGCCAGTTCCAACTGGTTCGACAGTGTCTTAAGTCCCGACGTGATCGGCCCGATCAAGAACCTCCGGTCATGGGCCTTTGTTTTCTGCTTCCTCTGCATCGGCCTTTCCACGCGCTTCAAGGATATGCTCATCTTCGGCATGAAGCCTTTCTGGGCCTTCACCGTCGGTGTTATAGTTAATGTGCCGCTGGGCATTGTGTTGTCGACGATGGTCTTTGTTGATTACTGGACTAAGATATGACGATCCGATAGAATAGCAGAGGAGGAGAAAATTATGCCTAAATCCGATACGCCCCTTCTGGATCAACTGGAAGGGGGAAAATGGCCGAGTTTTGTCGACGACATGAAGCAGGCTGCCGAGAAGAACCCCATGGCCAAAGATCTCATGAGGCAACTGGAGCTTTCCTACAAGGAGAAGATCGGCCACTGGAAACACGGGGGCATCGTCGGCGTCAAGGGTTACGGTTCGGGGGTCATCGGACGGTATTCGGATCGTCCCGAGGAATTTCCGAACGTACAGGCCTTTCATACCATGCGGGTCAATCACCCGACGGGATGGTTCTATACGACCGATAAGCTTCGTAAGCTTTGCGACGTTTGGGAAAAGCACGGAAGCGGCCTTACCAACATGCACGGCTCAACCGGGGATATCATTCTTCTGGGCACGACGACGGATCATCTGCAGGAATGTTTCGACGATCTCTCGGGGGCCGGCTTCGATCTCGGCGGGTCCGGTTCCGCCCTGCGCACGCCGAGCGCCTGCGTCGGACCGGGCCGCTGCGAATGGGCCTGCGTGGACAGTCTGGATGTTTGCTATAACTTGACCATGAGTTTCCAGGATGAGATCCACCGTCCCATGTTCCCATACAAGTTCAAGATTAAAGTCTCTGCCTGCCCGAACGACTGCGTCGCTTCCATTGCCCGCTCAGATCTTGCCGTCATCGGCACGTGGAAGGGAGACATACCGATCGATCAGGCAGCCGTGGCCGCGTACGCAGCCGACGGACTCGATATTCAGAGGGAAGTCTGCGACCTTTGTCCGACGCGATGCATGGTCTGGAACGGCAAGACTCTGAAAATCTATGACGAGGACTGCACCCGCTGCATGCATTGCATCAACCTGATGCCTAAAGCCCTGCGGCCGGGGGCGGAAAAGGGCGCAACCATATTGATCGGCGGGAAAGCGCCGATCGTGGAAGGGGCGCTTCTGTCCTGGGTGATCGTACCCTTCATGAAACTTGAGCCGCCCTACGACGAATTGAAGGACCTCATCGTTAAGATTCAGGACTGGTGGAGTGAAAACGGCAAATCCCGCGAGCGGGTCGGCGAACTGATCAAGAGATTGGGCATGAGAACTTTCCTGCGGGCTGTCGGGCTTCCCGCCGCACCTCAGATGGTCAAGGCCCCGAGAACCAACCCCTATGTCTTCTTCTGGCCCGAAGACATTCAAAAGGAGGTGAAGTGATATGGCAACCGATATCGGCCCCCCGGATTACAAGACCATGCTTCCTCCCGTCATCCAACGAAACTATGGAAAATGGCAGTATCACGAGTATCTCCAGCCGGGAGTGCTCAAACATGTCGGGGAGACTGGCGAGGCGCTCTACACGGTGCGCGCCGCTTCGCCTCGTCTGCTTTCGATAGATCACATCCGTGAAATTTGCGATATTGCGGATAAATATTGCGACGGCTATCTTCGCTTCACCAGCCGCAACAACATCGAGTTTCTTCTTGCCGATCGGGAAAAGGTTTCTCCCCTGCTTGACGAACTGGCAAAACGGAAATATCCCGTCGGCGGTACCGGGCGTTCCATCTCCAATATCGTCCACACCCAGGGATGGGTCCACTGCCACACGCCGGCGACGGATGCGTCCGGTCCGGTCAAGGCGCTGATGGATGAGATTCATGAGTATTTTACGTCGATGAAGCTTCCCGCCCATCTGCGGATCGCCCTGGCCTGCTGTCTCAACATGTGCGGCGCCGTGCATTGCTCCGACATCGCCATTCTGGGTATCCATCGTACGGTCCCCAAGACCGACAATGCGCGCTTGCCGAACCTCTGCGAAATCCCGACGACGGTGGCGTCGTGCCCAACCGGCGCTATCCGAGGCGATATGAAGAACAAAACCGTCACCGTCAACAGCGAAAAATGCATGTACTGCGGCAACTGCTATACCGTCTGTCCCGCCATGCCGATTGCCGATCCCGATAACGACGGTATTTCCATCTGGGTCGGGGGGAAAGTCTCCAATACACGAACCAGACCGATGTTCTCCAAGCTGGCGATTCCCTTCCTGCCCAACAACCCGCCGCGCTGGCCGGAAGTGGTGGACGCGGTCAAGAATATCATCGAGGTCTACGCGAGCAACGCCCGCAAGTATGAACGGGTCGGCGAATGGATCGAACGGATCGGTTGGGAGCGATTCTTCAGCCTGACGGGAATTCCTTTTACGGATAAGCATATCGACGATTTCGACCTGGCGACGGAAACATTCCGGTCGTCGACACAATTCAAATGGAGGTAAACCATCATGGATGATGTTCTGAAGGCGAAGGTATTGGATGCATTCCGCCAGAAATCGAAGGGAGACAAGAAGATGTTCTATATCAGGGACGTCGTCAAATGGCTGCCCGATGAAGACCGACATGCCATTCAGAATGTCGTTAAGGAACTCATCACGGATGATGTCCTGAAGTATTGGTCGAGCGGAAGCACTACGTATATCGTGCTCGCCGAACATTATCCCAAGGAGTGCTGATTTGCCGCGCAAGGATATCGCTCATGGAACGGCACTGCCCTAGACTCGTTTTTGCCTCCCTGCGCGGAGGCGCCGGCAAGACCGCCATTTCGGTGGCGGTTGTCGCCGCACTGCGGAAACGGGGAATCGACATTGTTCCTTTCAAGAAAGGTCCGGACTACATCGACGCGGCCTGGCTGTCCCTGGCCGCGTCGAAACCCTGTCATAATCTGGACGCTTTCCTGATGGGGCCCGAGCAGGTAGTTCGTTCCTTTTACCGCCGCGCCGCCGGATCCTGGGGCGTGGTTGAAGGGAATCGGGGACTGTACGACGGTGTGAACTCCGCCGGCGCATACAGCACAGCGGAACTGGCAAAAATGATCAAGGCCCCCGTCATTCTCGTCGTCGATTCCGATAAGGTTACCCGCACGGCAGCCGCGATGGTCCGGGGCTGCCAGTGTCTCGATCCGGAAGTCGATATCCGCGGCGTCATCCTGAATCGGGTGGGTAGCAACCGCCATTCGTCCGTTATCACAAGGGCCGTGCGGGAAAGCTGCGGCCTTCCCGTCTTTGGCGCCATACCGAGGATAGCCGATTTTCCCTTTTTGGAAAGACACTTAGGGTTGGTTCCTCCGCAGGAACACGACAACGTTGCCGATGTTATCAGACAGGCCGTATTCCTGGCGGAAAGCGAACTGGATATAGATGGCCTCATCCGGATTGCGCAGAGCGCAGCATCCTGGAAAGACGATATTGCTCTTCAGGCGGAGCCGGGGAACAGGGCTTCGGGAGAGCCGGTCTCTGTCGGCATCATCAGGGACAGGGCATTTCAGTTTTATTACCGGGAAAACATCGAGGCATTGGCGGAATGCGGCGCGAGAATCGTGGACCTCAGCGCCATAGACGATAAGGTCCTGCCGCGATTGGATGCCCTTTATATCGGCGGCGGCTTTCCGGAGACTCAGGCGGAGGCGCTCTCGGCAAACGAAAGCTTTCGCCGCTCTCTGCTGGAGGCCGCCGAAGGGGGGCTCCCGATTTACGCCGAATGCGGCGGCTTCATTTACCTGGGCGAAAGCCTGGTCATCGGCGATAGACGCTATCCTATGGTCGGGGCGCTTCCCGTGGTCTTCGGTATGGAAAAGAGGCCTCAGGGACATGGGTATACGGTTGCGGACGTCGTGGGCATCAATCCCTTCTTCCCTGTCGGTATGCGGTTGACCGGGCACGAGTTCCATTACTCGCGCATCCTTGCCTGCAAACGTGGGGAAGTCCATACGGCTTACCGGCTTCTGAAAGGAACCGGCATGGGAGAGAACAGGGATGCCCTCTGCAGGAAGAATATACTGGCGTCCTTCACGCATCTGCATGCTTTGGGAACGCCTCAATGGGCGGAGCTTCTGATCGAAAAGGCCAGGCAGTACCGCCATAACGATAAGAACGAGCCGGCGGCGTCGGTGGCGGAACAGGGACGCCGGGCGAATGGATGACAAATCCAATCGAATGATAACTGCAAAAGGAGGTTTTGGTTATGCCGCAAATTGAACTGGCAGGAAAGACGTACGAAGTGGATGAAGACGGGTTCCTTCAGGAATTGGATAAATGGAGCGAAGAATTCGCCCAGGCCTATGCCAAAGAAGAGGGTATCGAAGGGACATTAACGGAGGAGCACTGGAAAATCATCAACTATCTGCGTAATTATTTCCAGCAGTTCGGTATTGCACCCATGATTCGTAAGCTCTGCAAGGATAACGGTATAGATATGAAGAGGCTATACGAACTGTATCCCACGGGGCCTGCCAAGGGAGCCTGCAAACTGGCCGGGCTTTCGAAGCCGACCGGCTGCGTCTGAAAGCAACCTCTTCGGGTGAGCATCTTCCGGCTCGACCGTACGACGCATCGGAAACTGCCCCGGGGACACATTGAGGAAGGGGAAACTCAGGGAAAAGACTTATGGGCTTCTACCTCTTGTCCTATCTATGCGCGGCCGTCTTTGTGCTGGCATGCGGCTACCGGATTTACGTGCAGCTGACCCTTCCCGTCCATGTCCGCTGGGAACTCTATCCCGTCCAGCATGAACCCGCCGCCAAAACCGCCTATGGCGGCTCCTACATGGAAGAACACGATTGGTGGACGAAGAAACAGGAACGATCGCTTACCAACGAGATCCGTTTCATGGTTCCGGAGATCCTCTTTATCCGTGGACTGTGGCATAACAACAGAAGCCTCTGGTGGGTCTCTTTTCCTTTCCACTTCGGATTGTATCTTATGTTGGCCGCTTTAGGACTCATGTTCCTGCGCGCCGGACTTGCCGTTTGGGAGGCGCCTGCCTTACGCAGCCTTACGGACTCGTTCGTGGCCGCCGTCGGCTGGAGCGGCGTGATTCTGGGGACTTTAGGTACGCTGGGCCTTCTCTACAGGCGCCTGACCGATCCGGACCTCAGGGCCTACGCGACGGTATCCGATTATTTCAATCTCCTTTTCAACCTCCTGTTTTTCCTTTCCGCCCTGGCGGCGACTTTCATGGTCGATCCTTTCTGGGACGGCGCCAAGGATTATGTCCTGGCCCTGCTGACGGGGGGCCGTTTCCGGACCCCGGCTCCGTCCCGGCCCGGCGCGATGGCCATCGTATCGGCGTCGCTCCTTATGGCTTATATACCGCTTACGCACATGTCCCACATGTTCATGAAATATTTTCTCTACCACCGGGTTGCGTGGGATGACGCCCCCAATCGGCCCGGCGACAGGATCGAGGCCGCCGTAGCGGACTATCTGGGTCTCAAACCGACCTGGCGGGCCAGGCACGTGGATGCGGACGGGCAAAAAAACTGGCGCGATATCGTTTCCTCCCCGCCCAAGGAGAAACAATGAAATCGTCACTTAAACCCGCCGACATAGCCAAGCCGTCCGACTGCCTGGTTCATATCTCGCCCGGCGAGTTGGTTCCTCTCCCGCCTCCTTACGAGGATTTCAACCAGAAGACGATCACGCCCCTGAATCCGGAGAGGGTCAAACATATCGAAACGAGCCTGGACGACACCGTGGCGATCGGCATTCCCAAGCCGGCGACCAAGGAAGAAGAAGAGGAGCTTGTGCGCCGGTTTCTGGCCGGTCTTCAAAAGCTTTTTGAACGCGAGAACAACTGGACCTTCCTGCAGCCTTTCATGCTTTCGATGGAACACTGCGCTAAATGCCAGACCTGTGCCGATGCCTGTCCCGCCTATGAGATGAGCGGCAGAAAAGAGATCTACAGACCGATTTTCCGCGCGGAGGTCCTGCGGAAGATCTACAGAAAGTATATCAAGCCGGGAGGAAAGATCGCCGCAAAATTCACGGGCGATATCGACCTGAACTGGCAGGCGATTGCACGCCTGGCCGAGCTTTCTTACCGCTGTTCGCTCTGCCGCCGTTGCGCGTCGGTCTGCCCGATCGGCGTCGACAACGCCCTCATCAGCCATGAGATTCGAAAACTCTTCTCCCAGGAAATGGGAATCGCGCCCAAGGAGATCCATGAGAAGGGAAGCGTCCAGCATCTCCGGGCCGGATCTTCCACGGGCATGAATCCCGCCGCCGCCAAGGACAACATCGAATTCATCCAGGAGGAGATGAAAGAGATCACGGGCGCCAAGGTCGAAATCCCCTGGGACGTGGAAGGGGCGGATATCCTGCTTTTGCACAATGCCGGGGAGATTCTCTCCTGGCCTGAAAACGTGGGGGCCTTTGCGATCATCTTTCAGGCCGCGGGCATTTCCTGGACGTTGTCTTCGGAGGCCGCCGGATACGACGTCGTCAACTACGGACTCTGGTATGACGATGTCCAGTTCGCCCGTGTCGCCGTGAGGCATGCCGACATTGCCAGGCGGCTGAAGGTCAAGAAGATCGTCGTCGGCGAATGCGGACACGCTCACAAGGCCCTGACGGTCACCGCAGACCGTCTGCTCACGGGAAACCTCAATATCCCGCGGGAGTCCGCCCTCGTCACCCTTGAGGACATCGTCATGAACGGCGGATTGCAGTTTGACCCCCGCCGCAACGATTTCCCCGTTACCCTGCACGATCCCTGCAACGTCGTCCGGGCCATGGGCATCGTCGAGCCGCAAAGGCGCATCTTGAGAAAGATCGCCCCGCGTTTCCGGGAAATGTGGCCCCACGGCGTGGACAATTATTGCTGCGGCGGCGGTTCCGGGTTTGCCATCATGTCGGGGTTCAACTTCGCCGACTGGCGGAACCTGGTCAGCAGCAGGAAGAAATTTATGCAGATTCTCAAGGCCTTTGAAAACGAACCTGCCGACATCCCGAAATACGTTTGCGCACCCTGCTCGAACTGCAAGGGGACGATCCGGGATCTCATCGGTTATTACCATGCCGAGGAGCGAAGCAGGCTCTATTATGGAGGTTTGGTCGAGCTGGTTGTAAACGCCCTGGTCGGCATGAAGAAAGCGATCATCCGTTTCGGGGACGAACCGTCCTGGAATTCTTGAGGGAAGAACGGCAGCCATGAACTTTATCTGCGCCTTTATAGCCATTCTGATTCTGACCGCATTGGCCGCTGGAATCGCCGTCAGCCCCCTTTCCCCGGTAGTGCTGATCGTCCTTCCTTACGCCGCATTTGCTGCTTTTATAGGTGGGGTTGTCTATCGAGTGATCGCCTGGGCCAGGGTCCCCGTTCCCTTCCGTATCACGACGACGTGCGGCCAGCAAAAATCGCTATACTGGCTGAAGGGTGAGCCTCTGGAAAGTCCGTCCACGAAGACCGGCGTGTTCGTTCGGATGGCCCTGGAAGTGCTCTGTTTCCGGTCGCTCTTCCGGAACTCGGAACTTAAACTTGTAAACGGCAGGCCCGTTTACGGCAGCGCAAAATGGCTTTGGCTTTTCGCGATGCTTTTTCACTGGTCGCTCCTGATCATCGTGGTCCGTCATCTGCGCTTCTTTATCGAGCCGGTCACTTCCTGGATCAATGGCCTGTCGGCGATCGACGGCTTTTTCCAGATCGGCGTCCCGGTGCTCTATTTGAGCGATATCGCGCTCCTGGCGGGACTGACCTTCCTCGTTCTGCGCCGTCTTTTTGTCGTGCAAGTGAAATATATCTCCCTTTTTGCCGATCACTTTTCTCTGTTATTGCTCCTGTCCATTGCCGTAACGGGCGTCCTCATGCGGATGGTCTATCCCGCGGATCTGGAGCAGGTGAAAAGCCTCGCTATGGGATGGGTCACATTTGCGCCCATCATTCCCAAGGATTTGAGCGTTCTCTTCCAGACGCACCTCGTTTTTGTATGCGTTCTTCTGGCCTGGTTTCCCTTCAGCAAGCTGATGCACATGGGAGGGGTCTTCTTGAGCCCGACGCGGAATCTGGCCAACGACAGCCGGATGCGCCGTCACGTCAATCCCTGGAACGCGCCGGTCAAGGTCCATACCTACGAGGAATACGAGGACGACTTCCGCGAGCAGATGAAAACGGCCGGATTGCCGGTGGAGAAGGAGTGAAGCGTGTCGATCAAATTGCCGGGAACCGAAGAACTCATCCGGATCGATTATGATGTGCCGGATACGCCCTGGATGAATACGCCGGTCGCGTTTCGTCCGGGGACCTGGAGCTACAGCGGGGCGGCAAAAAATCTCGCCTATCTCGGCCTGCCGAACCCGCGAACCTGGCAGCCTTACGAAGAAGACTGGAAACTGCCGGAAAACTGGAAGCAGATCATTCTGGACGGCATGCGGGAACGCCTGGAGAAGTACCGGTCTTTCAAACTCTTCATGGATATCTGTGTGAGATGCGGCGCCTGCGCCGACAAATGCCATTTTTACATCGGCGGCGGCGATCCCAAGAATATGCCGGTCCTTCGCGCGGAACTGCTGCGGTCGGTCTACCGCCGTTATTTCACCGAGGCGGGCAGGCGTTTCGGGAAGCTCGCCGGGGCGAGGGACCTGACAGTGGATGTTCTCAAGGAATGGTTCTACTATTTCTACCAGTGCACCGAGTGCCGCCGCTGTTCCGTCTTCTGCCCTTACGGCATCGATCAGGCGGACATCACCATGATCGGCAGGGAACTCCTGAATCTCGTCGGCTGCAACATCAACTGGGCCATCGAGCCCGCGGCGAACTGCTTCCGCACGGGAAACCACCTGGGCATCCAGCCCGGCGGCATCAAGGACATGCTCGACTTCCTGGCCGACGATATCGAGGACCGGACAGGGGTCCGCGTTACGGTGCCCATCAACAAAAAAGGCGCGGACATTCTTTTCGTCGCACCTTCGGGCGATTACTTCGCCGACCCGGGAACATACACCTGCATGGGCTACATGATGCTCTTCCATGAGATCGGCCTGAATTACACGTTCAGCACGTATGCCTCCGAGGGTGGCAACTTCGGTCTCTTCACGTCCCACGAACTGGTCAAACGCCTCAACGCGAAGATTTACGCCGAGGCGAGGCGTCTCGGCGTCAAATGGATCCTCGGCGGCGAATGCGGCCATATGTGGCGGGTCATCCACCAGTATATGGACACGATGAACGGTCCCGCCGAGTTCCTTGCGGAGCCTGTCTCCCCGCTCACGGGAACGCGGTTTGAAAACGCCCGCGGCACCAAAATGGTACACATCACCGAGTTTACATCCGACCTGATCAGGAACGGCAAACTGAAGCTGGACCCCGGCCGGAACGACCACCTGCGGATCACGTTTCACGATTCCTGCAACCCCGCGCGGGCCATGGGCCTTTTCGAGGAGCCGCGATACATCATCCGGAATTCCGCGCATCATTTCTATGAGATGCCCGAAGACACCATCCGGGAAAAGACGTTCTGCTGCGGGGGTGGGGCAGGGCTCGGCAACGACGAAAATATCGAGATGCGGATGCGGGGGGGGATGCCCCGGGCCATGGCCGTGAAGCACGTGAAGGAGAAGCATGGCGTAAACCGGTTGGGTTGCATATGCGCCATCGACCGTTCGACCCTGTCCGCTCTCATGGACTACTGGGTGCCGGGCGTGACGGTCATGGGTGTCCACGAACTATTGGCCAATGCCCTGGTTATGAAGGGGGAAAAGGCGCGGCAGACGGATCTGCGCGGCGATCCGCTGGCGGAAGGAAGGGAAGATGAAACTCCGTGACAGGGGATTAATCATAGCAGGCCTTGCGGTCTTCCTGATCGTTGCCACCTTTCCCTTCTGGTACGGCAGGGGCAAGGTGGTCGCCCCGCCGGACCTTGAACTGGACACGCCGGTGATCAAGAAACTTGCGGAGAGAAAGTGCATTGAAAGCACGCCCTTTATGCGCACAAACCATATGAAACTGCTTGTCGCCTGGCGGGACAGTGCCGTCCGGAAAGGAAACCGCATCTACACGGCGACGAACGGGAAGACGTTTGAAATGAACCTGACGGGAACGTGCCTGAACTGCCACAGCAATCAGAAGCATTTCTGCGACAGGTGCCATACCTACGTGGGGGCGAAGCCCGACTGCTGGAACTGCCATATTATCCCGGAGGATATCCCAAAATGAAGACGAGCCGGAGAGAAATGCTGATCATGTCCGGTCTGGCGGCCGCCGGTGTCGTATGTTCACCTCTCGCGAGGGTCGTCTCCGCCCGGAACCGCATCGCGGCGCCTGTCCCGGCCCCGGCGTCTCCATCTGTCGCCAAGCCTCTGTCGGCAAAGCGGTGGGGCATGGCGGTCAATGCCTGGAATTGTCCCGACGATTGCCGGGACTGCATCGACGCCTGCCATCTCGCGCACAATGTCCCCGACTTCGGCAACCCCAAGGACGACGTGAAGTGGATATGGCGGGAGCGCTTTGCCAATATCTTTCCGGCGGAGAACCATCCCTACATCATGGAGGCGGTGAAGAAGGTTCCGCTCCTCGTCCTCTGCAACCATTGCGACAATCCGCCCTGCGTACGGGTCTGCCCGACGGGGGCGACGTTTAAAAGGGCCGACGGCATCGTGATGATGGACTATCACCGCTGTATCGGCTGCAAAATCTGCCTGGCCGCCTGTCCTTACGGGGCGCGAAGCATCAATTTCCGGAACCCGAGGCCCTTTATCAAGAAACTCAACCCCGATTATCCCACCCGCAGCAAGGGAGTCATCGAAAAGTGCAATTTCTGCGAAGAACGGCTCGCCCGCGGGCTTCTCCCCGCCTGCGTGCTGGCCTGCAAGAGCAGAGCGCTTGTTTTTGGGGACATGGAAGAACCCGCCTCGGATGTCCGCAGGCTTCTGGACCGGGGATTTTCGATCCGCCGGAAGGCGGAGCTGGGGACGAAGCCGCAGGTTTATTATATTTTCTGAGGTTGCCATGCTGGAAAAAGCGTTGACGGGAAGCAGGAGATACGGCATCTGGATTGCGTTCCTCGTGGTCCTCTTCGGAACCGGTGTGTACTTCTACCTCCGACAGCTCGAATACGGCCTGGGCCTCACCGGCATGAGCCGCGACGTGTCCTGGGGGCTCTATATTTCGCAGTTCACGTTTCTTGTCGGAATCGCGGCCTCGGCCGTGATGCTGGTCCTGCCATACTACCTCCACGACTACAAGGCCTTCGGCAAGATTACCGTTCTCGGTGAATTCCTCGCCATCGCCTCCGTGATCATGTGCATGACCTTCATTTTCGTCAACCTCGGCCAGCCCGCCCGCGTCTTCTATGTGATGCTCTATCCCTCGCTGACATCGGTGCTTTTCTGGGACATGGTTGTTCTGACCGTCTATCTCGTGTTGAACCTTATCAGCGGCTGGACGGTCCTCACGGCCGACCGGGAAGGCGTCCCTCCGCCTCGCTGGGTCAAGCCGATCATATACCTCTCCATCCCCTGGGCCATCAGCATCCACACGATGACGGCCTTCATCTATTCGGGCATGCCCGGCCGGAGTTTCTGGCTCACGGCGATCATGGCCCCCCGTTTTCTCGCTGCCGCGTTTGCCTCCGGTCCGGCCCTCCTGATTCTCTTTTGCCTTATCCTGAAGAGGTTCGGCGGGTTCGATGCCGGGAAAAAAGCGGTCGATACCCTGGCGAAGATCGTCACGTATGCCTTCATCACATGCATCTTCTTCATCGTGGTGGAGCTCTGGACCGTCTACTACGGCCAGATCCCGGACGAGATGGAGCATTACCGGTTTCTCTTTGCGGGCCTGGAAGGATACAATATGGTCGCCAACGGAATGACCTTCGCGATCGTCCTCGCGATTCTGGCCCTTGTCCTTTTGCTCAATCCAGGGACGCGGAAGAAGGAATCGACGCTTGCCGTCGCCTGCGTCGCGGTCTTTCTAGCCCTTTGGATCGAGAAAGGGTTGGGACTTCTGATTACCGGTTTTGTGCCTTCTCCTCTGGGGCATATCACGCGTTACCTGCCCACGGGGCCTGAAACGGCCGTTGCTGTGGGTATCTGGGCCATGGGATTCTTGATCGTTACCGTGCTGTATAAAGTGTTTCTTGCCGTCAGGGAGAAAGAGATATGTCGACAAAAGAGAATGATTTCAAGGAAGAATCCTTGAAAGGCTATAAGGAAAAGACCGCTCCCGCTGCAAAGACGGTCCTGACGTGGAATCGCGATCTCGTTTTTCTCGGTTCGACGCAGCGGGGATATGAAATAGAATTCGACGCCCTTGCCGAGGAAGGATGCATGCCGATGGAAGCCTTGCTCCTGAGCCTGGCGGGATGCATGGCGATAGATGTCGTTACCATACTGCAAAAGATGCGCGTTTCGCTTACGGGGTTTCGAGCAGAGATCAATGGAGAAAGAAATCCGACCCCGCCGCAGTATTATACGGCTATCGAAATTGTCCTGCATATTGCGGGAAGAAATATCGATGCTCAAAAAGTGGATCGTGCCGTTTCCCTGTCGCGCGACACGTACTGTTCCGTTTACAATTCTCTTCGCAAGGATACGGATCTGAAGGTGAGATATGTCCTTAGTGAGTCTCCCGATTAATAGATTGAATTACAATTTAACATGGTAGATCATTGTCTTTCCGCGATTTATAAACGACCGCCCAAAGTCCCTCCCCAGATCCGTGAGTAAAAGCTATATTTTATCTCATTATCCCTACGTTGCAACCGGGACACCGGCGCAGTCAGACAGATGCACCGGTGTGAAAAATTCATCAAACTATCATTCCGCCGTCACATGCCTGCAATATTCATCGGTCATAAATCAACCACGCCGTATAACAAGAACAGACATAAAAGGATGAGGCGATGCAAGATACATTTGCGGAAGGAATCCATATACATAACATCAACTCCGGCAATGGGCTGATCCAAGGTCTGGGGCGAAGCAATATCCGCCATGATCCTGGCTTACTTCGGAAAATGTCGGCCAGTCTGGAGGAAGGGAAGTGTGTCGTCTTATTCTATTTCGATATCGCCCGGCTTCACGAAATAGAAAACGCTGCGGGAATGGACATTGCCGATCGTATTATCGGCCTTTTCAAGGATACGCTGATTCACGGCATGGGGATCCTCTCCCGGCGCCATGTAAGCATTCTCGCGGCTGAAAGCCTCTGGGGCGAAGATTTCATTCTTATCACGGAAGCCGATCGGGCGCCGACGCTGGGCACATTGGAAGACTCGGCCGTTGCCTACCGCAGGCAGATCAAGGACACCATGAACGAGGAGTTCCGTTTGCTGACGGGGCGGGACATGGATATTCATATCGGTCATGCCGTCATCACGGACAAGAGGAACAATACGGAACTTATGCTGTATAACGCCACAAAGAAGGCCTATGCCATTGCCAAGGGGTTCATCAACATGCAATCCGTTCGCTATCTTCCCGAGTTTAAACGTTTACTCAAAGAGGGCGGGTTTCATTCGGTCTACCAGCCCATCATCTCCATCCGTTCCGCCGCTGTCCTCGGCTGGGAAGCTTTGGTGCGCGGACCGGAGGATAGTTATTTCCACCGGCCTGACGTTATCTTTTCTTTTGCCGAGGAAGAAGGACTCCTCTTTCCATTGGAGAAAATATGCCGCGAATCGGCCCTCAACGGTCTGGGTGAGGTTGGCCCGGACCAGAAGGTCTTCATCAATATCCATCCGAAGACCGTCAACGACCTTCACTTCGTCGAGGATGAAACCCTTGGACTAATCGATGCCTTAGGCATGAAACCGAAAAACGTCGTTTTCGAGATTACGGAACGGCATCACATTACCGATTTCAACGCTTTGAACAAGACGCTTGCCAACTACCGGGACCAGGGATTCCTCGTGGCCCTGGACGACGTGGGCTCCGGTTTTTCCTCGCTTCAGTCCATCGCTGAAATCCGGCCCGACTATATCAAGATCGACATGTCCCTGGTCAGGGGTATTCATAAAGACAGGGTCAAGACGGCCCTGATGGAAACATTTGTAACCTTCTCCGAGAAAATCGGTTGCGAAATCATCGCCGAAGGCGTCGAAGAGGAAGGCGAACTGGCCGCCCTGGCCAATATCGGCGTTCATTACGGTCAGGGATATTTCTTCGGTAAACCGTTCCGGTCCAAACAGGCTGCGCCGCGGGAAACGTATCTGAAGACGCTCCACTTCGTCAATAACGGCCGCTATCGTCTCCTCAAGCATGCCTTTCCTATCGGAGATATTGTGGATGAAGCGATTACCATAGGGGAGCAGACGCCGGTTAAAGACGTCAAGACCATTTTTGACGCCGACAACTCCCTGGCCGGCATTGTCGTCGTCGAAGCCGGAAAACCGTGCGGTCTCGTCATGAGGCAGCACCTGGACAGGCACCTCGGCCGCAAGTACGGCGTCGCCCTCTATTACGAAAAACCTATTGCCAGGATTATGGATAAGCTGCCGCTGATTGTCGACCACTGCGCCCCTGTTGAACTGGTTTCGCAGGCCGCCATGAGCCGGAATAAAATCAAGCTCTACGACAACATCATCGTCACGAGAACCGGCCTCATGCAGGGGGTCGTTTCCGTCCAGACGCTCCTCGACACCATGACCAGAATCAGGGTTGAACTTGCCAAAGGGGCGAATCCGCTCACGGGGCTCCCCGGCAATATCGCCATCGAGCAGGAACATCTGCGTCGGGCCTCCCAGGGAGCAGCATTCAGTATCATCTTTATCGATCTGGATCATTTTAAATCGTACAATGACAAGTACGGCTTCGAAAAAGGCGATGAAGTGATTCTCTATACGGCCAACCTTCTGAAAGAGACCGTGGAGCATCACGGCGGCGAAGATGATTTTCTGAGCCATATCGGCGGAGACGATTTCCTGATTTTCACCACGGACGAGCATGTGGATACACTTTGCCGGAAGGTCATCGAAAGCTTCGACAAGCATATCGACCGTCTTTACAGCTCCGAGGACAGGGCGGCAGGCGGCATCTTCGCCCTGGACCGGTCCGGCAATGAAAAATGGTTTCCTTTTGTATCCGTTTCCATGGCCGTTCTCGACTGCACGGCCGGAACCGGAAAGGACATGAAAGAGATCTCGGCCAAGATGGCCCAGTTAAAACAATATGCGAAATCGAAGCCGGGCAGTGTCTACGTTCGCGACCGGCGGCAGAGATGAAAACATGGATGTTCGGGACAACCTTTCTCCGGAAACGAAGAAGACGGTTTCCGGATCGCGTGAGGCAAACCATGAAAAAAGTGTTGTTCGTCTGCCGGGGAAATGCCTGCCGGAGCCAGATGGCGGAGGCCTTCGCGCGAAACTACGGATGGGACAGGATTGCTGCCTTCAGTGCCGGATCGACGCCGTCACGAGCGGTTCATCCCAGAACCGTCGCCATGATGAATGAAATCGGCTGCGATCTCAACAGGCAATTTACCAAGTCCCTTGCCGATCTGCCGGCCGATTTCTACGACTACGTCATAACGATGGGATGCGAAGATGTCTGCCGGTTGATACCCGCCGGTCAGCGGGAGGAGTGGTCCATCCCTGACCCTGTTCATATGGATGACGATACTTTCCGGCGTGTCCGGGGCCTGATCGAAACCAGGGTGCTTTCCCTGATTGCACGTTGCGCCTGAAGACCTGCCGCGGGGTAAATTCCTGCCTCTCCGTTCGGCCGAAGCACGGTCATGGCGGTTTCTGCTGTCCCTTCAACCGCAGGACATCCGTTTGTTTTATTCGCGGACATGCCGCCTTATCTCCGCCTCGACTCGTTTCCACGCCTCCCTTCCCGTGCCGGCCTCGTCGATGATCAGGTGGTGAGAGAGTGTCTGCGGGCCGGGATCGTCTTTGTCTCTGTGAAGCATCACGATCCGCCACCGCGTGAGGCCTTTCCAGGCGATCTCCGTCAAGTTTCGGCCGTCGATCAATTCGTCGTTTTCGTCGATGAAGACCAGGGTGGGAATATCGAGCCTGTCGGTACTCTGCTCTTTAAGATGGGCGATGGCCTCGAACAGGGCCCGATAGGCGGCCATGGGCGTCCCGTCGTTGGTCCGGTAAGAGGGCGGCGACAGGCTGTCGATGACCAGATTGGGGAAGGGGGTCAAGGTCTTCAGCAAGTGCGCCTCGATCATGACGTTGAGAGCCGGGGCAAAGAGGATCATGCGCCGGAACGACACGTCGCGATCCGATGCCAGCAAATCACACCCCAGGAGCCCCCCGAGCGAGAAACCCGCAAAATAGACGGGAACGCCTTTCTCATCGGCCCGTTCCCGCGCCTTGCGATAGGCGTCGCGAAGCTCTCCGGCCCACAGGGTGTAACTGACACGCCGGAAAGATTCCAGGCGGGCCTCTTTATCCGACAATCCGGCCATGGGCAGATAATTTTCCCCGTGACCGTGAAGGGACAGGTTAAGAACGTCCATTCCGGCCTCGTTCAGGACGCGGATGACGGCCTTCATGCGCTCCGGCCTCAGGTTCAGGCCGTGTACGACGAGAACGACGCCCCGGAGCTTCGTCAATCTCTTTTTTTTAAACCAGCGGTGAGCGGGATTCTTTTCTTTCGCCAGCAAGGCCGCATACGGCAGGCGGGAGGAAAAGGAGGATGGAATGTCCGGAGCTGCAAAGACGGAAACGACAAAAACGGCCAGAACGGCCGCCGCCGTCCGCACATATCTGCGGGTTATGATAAGCGATAGGATCATTCACGGCAAAGCATCTCGGTGAGGCATTTCCTTGGTTCCTTCTTGTGAATGCGAATGAACAAATGAACAGATGGAACGCCTTCATCCTCTATGATAATATTCGGAATCCCGAAGCTTCGTCAAGTCTTATCCCTGACGACACAGAGCGAAACGACGCTGGCCGTGACGCGGCTCCTTCCCGTGTAGATATAGATAGCCGCCCACAATAATTGGAGAAGTATGATGACAACCGGGTTCCAGGTTGATGCGAGACCGGTAACGATGTCGGCCCCGCGGGCCGCCGGTTCCGGAAAGATCGACATCAGGAACACGGTGTAACCGACCGCTGCGAGGGCCATGATCTGGTAGGCGGAGAAGACCCGGCCACCCCGGTAATCGGCCCTGAGAAACTCGGAGACAAGGCGCCATAACTGGGTGACTGCCACGGTACTTACGAAGGCGGCGGCATGCAGGCCGGCAAGGAAAAGATACGATCCCAGAAGAGCGGCGGCCGTGTAAAGAACGGAAGTGAGAGCTTGCACCGGGACCACGGGTTCCCCGTCAAGATGGTGGGCATAAGAGATCTTCTTGGTCGGCCCGTCGAAGACGAAATAATATTTAGCGAAGATTCTTCTCAGGAGCGGATGGACGGCGGAAAGGGGTTTCCCGTAACAGCATCCGAAGCTGATGCAGGCCAGCCGCCCGACACCTTCTCCCAGGCTGTAGGCGATCGTGATCGCGGCCATGGCGGTCATGACGGGAAGATGACCGCCCAAAAATCGCCGGAAGAATGTGTCGAGGATGAACACCGTCCACGGCAGGATGAGAATACCCGCAAACGAAGCGCCGCCCACGGTGAATGTGTGGGGCTTTCCTTCCACCCAGCGGGCGAGCAGTTTCGACGCCGGAATGCAGATTCCGAGGCCGCCGGCCGCCAGCATGAAGATGAACGCCGGAGCGACCTGCACCGACCTGAGGAGGACGATCAAAAGCAGAACCGCCATAACGTTCGCCGTGGCATTGAAAAAGCCGTAATAGGTGAAATTCACGCCGTTCCACAGGCCGTCGCCCCTTCTTTCCCGGGGAATGCAGGCCATGACCTGCCAGCCTTCCCGGGGCAATGTCCTGAACCCCCATGAAAAGAGCAGGGCCAGGCCAAGCGCCAGTATGAACAGAACCAGTCCGTTATGATCCAATGAAGCCTCCTTGCATAATCAAAGTATTTTCGCCCCGAGTTCGGCAACGGCGGAGCGCTCACCCTTATTCAGGATGATATGGCCGGCCAGCGCCTCGCCTTTCATCTTTTCCACGAGATACGTCAGACCGTTGCTGCCCGCGTTCAGATAAGGATTATCGATCTGTTCCGGGTCGCCGGTGAAGACGATCTTGGATTTTTCCCCGACGCGTGTAACGAGCGTCTTAATCATCACCGGTGTGAGATTCTGCGCTTCGTCGCAGACAATGAACTGTTTGGGAATGCTTCTTCCCCGGATATAGGTCAGGGCCTCCATTTCCAGCGTGCCGTTTTCGATGAGCTGCTCGATCGTCTGCCGGCGGTGCTTAATGTCGGCGTGGAGAAATTCCAGATTATCGAAGATCGGCTGCATCCAGGGCCGGAGCTTGTCTTCTTTGGAACCGGGGAGATAGCCCAAATCGTTGCCGATGGGGACTACCGGACGGGTGACAAGGAGCCTCCGATAGACCTTGTGCTCGACCACCTTCGTCAGGCCTGCCGCCAGCGCCAGCAGGGTCTTTCCCGTTCCGGCCCTGCCCACCAGGGTGACGACCCGGATATCGTCGTTCATCAGGAGTTCCAGGGCGAATTTCTGTTCCTTGTTCCTGGCTTTGACTCCGTAGTTGACCGCATCGGCATAGTTCAGAGGGTACAGAGTGCCGTCCAGGTGGCGGCACAGGGCCGATTGGGAAGGACTGTCCGGGTCCTTCAGAACGAAGAACTGATGGGGGCATGCGCATTCGCTGCCGCTCAGCGCCAGTTCTCCTTCCCGATAGAGGGCATTCATGTCTTCCGCCGTTCCGTTCAGGTGACCGACGCCCTCGTAGAGCTGCGGGTAATCGACGGTGTCTTTGAAGAGATCCTCTGCGGGAATGCCGAGGACATCGGCCTTCACTCTTAGATTAAGATCTTTCGTTACCAGGAGCGTTCTGCCCGGGTTTTCCTTATGGAAATGGCAGGCGACGGCGAGAATGCGGTTGTCGTACTTACCCCTGTCCAGAACCACAGGGAATGCGTCCAGGTTCTGATGGTTCAGTTCGATCTGAACGACTCCCCCGGAGGGAAGCCGCACGCCTTCGGCAAGATGCCCATGGGCCCTCATGCCGTCGAGATTCCGGGAAACGAGCCTGGCGTTCCTCCCGATCTCGTCCTGCCTCATTTTCTGCGAATCGATCTCCTCAACGACGACAAAAGGGACGATCACCCGGTTTTCTTCAAAGGCGAAAAGGGCGTCGGGGTTGTGGAGAAGTACGTTGGTGTCGAGGATAAAGGTCTTGATCATCAGCCTCCTGTCCCGGGATGTGTCATTATGCCGCTTAGATGGCACTCCTTTGCGGTATGTCTTCCCCGGAATTTTGTTGATTCCTGAAGCCAGGGCGTAAAGTTGAAATCCGAAGTAATCGATTGGGGAAGCATCAGGACGGCCGAAAGAAACGATTCCAGGTCGGGCACATTGTAGATATTGACTTCGAAGCCCCAGCGCTCCAGCTTTTCCAGAGCGGCTTCCAGGAACGGTGTCTTCCAGCTCAGGGAAACCCGGTTAATGCCCCACGACCGGAACGTATCGAGGACGGACAGGGCGGTCGCCGGGCTGCCGAGCATCAGGGGCACCAGGTCGTCGACGGGGCATTGGAGAATCGCCCGGGGATATGCAGCCGCCAGCTTCCGAAACCCTTTTTCCTTCAAGGCTTCGATCTTGCCGTTGAACCACAGACGGCTGTCGTCGTAGCCGCAACGTTTCAGAAGATCGATGAGTTGATCGACGGGAAAAGTCTCTTCCTTCATGTCGATCTTGATCGATTTTTCCTTTGCGGAAAGCTCGGGAAGAAGTTTCTTCAAATAGAGGACATCACTTTCGTACTCCGGAAGATCGCCATCGTATGAATCGTTGCGGATGACGAGATGGTTGCCGTCGTAGCCGAGGCGGACGGGAAATTCGGCCCACTGCACGTTGGATGCGAGAAACCGCAGGAAATTATCCCTGCCGCTGATCGAGTGCCACACGAACTGGATGTGGCCGGGCAGCGAATGCTCGGCGAAGAGCTCGGCCACGTCGTAACGGTCGCCGCTGACGGCCCGATTCGGTACGAGCATCCTTTGCGAACGAAAGATCGTGTCGGCGTGAAGGAGCATCATCTCCTGCCGCCTGTCCATGGAGGCGACGGCCTCGAGATTCTCCGGCTCGTTGTCCACAAAGGCGAACAGCCGGTAGCCGGCCTTTTGGAAATGAAGCATGCCTTCCAGCTTGGATTCGATGACCCCGCCGTCCCAGCCGTTGCGGTTCAGATAGAGGAGATCGTTCGTGAAGTTGACCTTGAAGCGCCTTCCGATCTTGTTGAGACAGCAAAGGGTTTCCGCCCTGACCGACTCGGACCGGCCGGAGTTGAGTCCGACGAGGGTATTGGGCTGAATCTGGAACCACCGGATGACCTCCATCACGCCGATAAACGGACGATGGGCTTCCAGCACCGATTCGGCCGACCAGCCGTGTTCCGTATACCAGGCGACGATTTGCCGCTGCCGGTCTCCCGGAAGCCCGAGGGATACCAGGATGTCTGCAAGGACTGTTTCGGGGAAGGTGATGTCGGCAACGGAGAGGTCTCTGAAGAATTCCGTCCCGTGATGGCGGTCGAAGGACTGAAGGGTGCGGCGGATCATGTATCGCGAATCGAGGATCGTGCCGTCGATGTCGAAGACGATCATGTGTTTTGCTTCGGGAAAGCGGCGGGTGACGCTGCGGTAATGGTCCGCCAGTTTCTTCATCCAGAGACGTGAATCGTTCATGATGTTCCTGGTATTACGCCGCGCGGAACATTTCAGGCTGGCCCTGTCCCCGGAAAGCCCTTTCACGCTTCTCCTGGCATGTCCGGCAGTATGTCGTTGTCGGTTTGGCCAGGAGCCGTCCGATCGTAATTGCCCCGCTACACTCCTCGCATATGCCGAATTCGCCCGAATCGATACGGGCAATGGCGTTCTCGATGTCCTGGATGGTTTCCCTCTCTCGGCCCCGGATGGCAAGCTCGATGTGCCGGGACTCCTCCCGCGAAGCGAGGTCGATGATATCGGCGGGATTCTCCCTGTCGTTCTTCATGCCGCTGACCGTGTGGGAAGCCATGCCGCGCAACTGGCGCAACCTCCCGACAAGCTCCGTTCTGATCGCCGCGTGGGCCTTACTGTGCATGGCCGTTTCTCTGGACTTCGTTTTCCGCCCATCCATTAACGATTCCAGCTGTCTCATCAGATACCTCCCGGGAAGTTCCCTCAAAGTGAATGGATTATTTCTGTTCCGTCCGTTTCCGCGATGCACGCTAGGCGTTCGGCTTCTGGAATCTCGCCGTTCCGATAAGGCTGCGGAGCATAACGTCCGTTTCCACCAGCGGTTGATCGAAACCGCGGGAAAAAATCGACGCCGCGTCCGGTCGGCTCATGTTCCAGACGATGTCGTCGGAAAATCTCACCCGATTTTTCTGAAACATCAGGACGACCGTGCTGCTTCCAGGGCGAAACAGGCTCTTCGGTTGTCCTTTTTTCATAAAAAGACCGTCGTAGAGAAACACGGGACGGTCATATTGCGATTCGCTGTAGCACTGGACGATATCGCCGATCATCATCGCGACGACTTCCACCATGGCGACGAGCCCCAGGCCGGTGCCTCCCGGCACGTCCGTGTCGATGACCGTGACGACCCGTTTGTTCTTTGAATACGGCGTAATCATGGAAACGACCGCCGCGGGATGACACGCATGATACCGGCCGTCTATTTCGTAGTGATCTCTCACAATTCCGGCTACCGGCGTATGGTTGTAGTGGTATTTATCCGGGGTCAGCCGGAACACGGCGTAATCTCCTCCCCGGAAGGCGTCAAGCCAGAGTCTCCTGTTGACGCCCAGGAGTTCTTCGTAATCGAAGAATTTTCCCTTGAGAAGAAGGCTTGACGATTCGTCGAACGATCCCACAAGCACTCGCGAATCCGCGGGCGATACGACGGCCGCCGGATCGTGGGGCATCGGACGGCAATCCCAGTAACGGATTTTCCTTTCAAAAATTTTCTTCGGCGTATTCAGCGAAACGGGCAGGTCAAGGCATTCCCGCGCGTCCACCCCCGTTTCCCGCATGAAACGATGCGGATCGGTCAGCCTTTCATTGATGAACTCGCTGAAACTCAAAAAACCGACGAGGGAGCATATCCTCCGGCTGGTCAGAAGACGGAACAACAGAGGCGAATTCTCCCGGACGCGGGAGTAGATAAAAGGAATGACGCGGTGGCCGCGAAACCGTTCCTGCCGGATTGCGCGGCTGTTTCTTTCAACATAGTGATGCAGCATGGGGTGTTCCTGTGCTGCCTGGTTCTTTTGTACATACATAGTGTGATTTTTCCTCATGAATCGTTAAAATCAAAAGATAGATCAGTTTTCTCAAGTCTTCTTCGGTCACGGTCTCAGCACTTATGGACTTGCTTACTTTCGAGAAGAATTGACGGTCATCTCCGTCCTGGAGGATAAAACGGACGGCGTTACGGATCGTCTCGCGGCGCAGACCTTCCGCGCGGTGCAGATTCAGCAGGTCCTCTTCGAAGAACCGCAGACTCTCCTCGATGTGGCCGGCACGCAGTTTTTCCCGATAGTACTTCTCGGCGGCCCGGTTGAATTCGGCTGCCTCCGCCTGCAGAGGGGATTTGACGCCTGCTTCTTCGCAGACGGCACGGCTGAGACGCCCGGCAACCGAAAAATGCTTGGGATCGTCCAGGCGCCGGGACAGATCGTCGATCACCTCCTGCATGCCGAACATCTCGATCAACTCGGCGGCATCCTCCCGCAAAATCCGAAGAAGCGCCCGCCGGTATTCGTCGTTATGCACGCGGGTATATCCCGGATACCGTCGGCTGTGGCGATTACGGGACGCTCCGGAAACAATTCTCTTCAGGAAGAGATTCTGGGTGTCCTGGCGAACGAAGAACGTGGGGATGCCGATAGCCGCCCCGAAGATAATCTGCCTCCGTTCGCTTTCCACGACGGGATTGTCCGGGATGTGATCGTGAGTCAGGAGTCCCTTGGCGATGTACTGGAAGGCCAGGCAATAGAGTAGATTCTGCAGTGCGGCTGCCCGCCCCATGTCCTCTTCGAAGCGGCAGAAGATGCTGTAATGGCGCGCCTCGAATCCGGAAAATCCCATGACTTCATGTTCCCGGAGTTTCTCGAAGAGATAAAGGGACATTTTGTTGTCGAAAACGCCCAGATCGGCGAGGTCCGCCTTGAGGCGATCGCTGTTGTGCAGGCGGCCGTCGAGGGCCGGACTCTTTTCCGTGCTCATCAGGGCGACCAGATAATCGACCAGACGGTAATCGGGGACGTAATCGCCCTTCAGGTCGAAAACCGTCTTGATCATGCGGTCGAGCCAGATGGGACCGAAAGGCGTCGTGGGACGGCCCATGATCTTGATGCCCGCCTTTTTCTGCCACCGCCGCCAGATCATGCGCAGATGGGTGTAATCCAGTTCATGGGGGAGGAACCCCAGTACCTTTTCGGGATGAAAATCCAGGTAGTCGAGACGGTACGGGGCCGCGCTGTAACTGCCGACGAAGAGGGGGAGGAAATGTTCCACCATCTTCACGACGAGGTCTCCGGCATATTTCTCGGAAGCCCTGTTAAATCCCGACGTCCTGTCTTTCATGGCCTCGCCGAGCTTGCGGCTGCCGAGGCTGATGTGGGTCCCGTTGTTGGCGAGACTGACATTGGAAGTATTCGGCAGAGCGACGAGATTGCTTGTGATGATCCCCGCCTCCCGCAGCTTGATCAAGGTATTCAATTGGCTGCGGCTCAAGACCCGGTGACATAGATGCATGTAGTCCTGCTTGGCCTCGCCGCGGGTCCACCCGGAAAGACAGGGGCTCATGAAAAGCTCGCGATAGAACGCATCGGAGATGCAGTTGTTGAGCCTCTGCTGCCGTACGGGAGGATGGGGCGAATAGAAGATGGCCGCTTTCTGCCCCGTTGCGTATAGATGGAACTTCTCGTTGGCGTACAGGGTGAGAAGCTGCGTCAGGAGAAACCGCTTTCCCGTTTCCCTTGCCAGCGGCTGTCCCTGTCCCGCCTCCGCCTTCAGGGGCGTTACGTAAAAAGAGAAGGTCTCCGGCGACGTGTTGTCGTTGAGGAAATGGTCCATAAGCTCCCGGCCTGAATGCCATATGGAACGGGGAAGGTCTTTCTCCGCGCCCAGGACGTCGGCCAGAGCGAGCTTCAGGAGATAGCTGACGGGGACACGGATATGTTCGCGCTCCTGCCGGGTAAACATGAATTTATCGGCATCCGTCCGGACACCCTGCGACGGGTTTTCCTTGTCGGCAAGAAGATCGTGCCTGAAAGTCGCCTCAGCGAACCCGTTTAAGACGGAACGGGGGAACCGGACCCAACTGTTTTCCCAGACCTGCTCGTTATTGGTGTGAAGAAACTTTTCCAGGTCCGTGATGACCCTTCTGGTCGTGTCGCCGGCCGCCGCCCGGCGGATGATATTGGCGTAATAATTGGATTGTTCGATGATCAACGGGAGATCGACATTGGTCTTTTGTCCGATAACGGCGGCCTGTAATTCCGCCTCGCTTCCCGCCGTCGTATCCCCCGGGGCAAAGGGGAGGGTACGGCAGTCGATATTGTTACCGTCTGTCCGGATGTGAAGCGCCCCTACGATCCGGTTCAAGGACTGCGGCGACTCCTGAATGTGATCTATGTTCCGAAGATAGAAACCTGAATTCGCCTCGCTTCGGCTCATTGCTTCTCCTTTCCCGAATTTGGCCCAATGATATCGAAGCCAGGTTGCAATTTGATGACGGTATCGTGAATTTTCCATGAATCTTCCGTATCGCAAGGTTCAATCGGAATCGGATGACATTTGATATGGCATGCGCAGGCGTTGTCCGTGAGAAATGCATCTATCCGATATTGCTGCCAATGCCGAGTATTGGTCCTCTTTTTAACAGAATCTTCACAATACTGTCACATTTCTGCAACAATCGTCTGTCAAAAGATACATAAGGGTAAGCGAGGCTTCAGAGTTATGAAAGAACCGAATACATTCTTCCAGGACATTCCCGTCAGGCGACGGGTGGTCATCACCGTCGGTATATTTACCGTTCTGACCGTCGTTATCGGTTTGTACGGCGTCATTGCCATTTCGGAGACAAACAACCGCCTGCACCGAAGCGTCACGGAGGGACAGGCCATGATGCTTGCCACGGACACCGCCCGTCTGGCGGAAGTCCATTTCAAGAAGCAAGTCCAGGAATGGAAGAACATTCTCCTGCGGGGATACGACAAGGACTTTTACGAACGGCATCTCAGGGCCTTCAATGAAGAAGACCGGCTGGTCGGCGAATCCCTGCAGACTCTTGCGGCCATGACGAAGACGACGGGACTCTCCGTCCCGGAGCTTCCTTCGGCGATCACGAACCACGAAAGGCTCGGCAGGGAGTACCGCGAGGCCCTTAAGCAATACCGCGGTTCCGATCCCTTAACCGCTCGGCGCGTGGATCTGAGCGTCCGGGGTATAGACCGGGAGCCTACGGAGCAGATAGATGCCATCGTCGCTAAAATGAAAGCACAGGCCGATGAAAGGATGAAGGCCACGGAAACCCTGGCCAAGACGCAAATGGAAGCCTACAAGAGTTTTTCCGCATTTTTGCTCTTCCTCGTTGTCGCCGGTGTCCTCTTCGGTATCTTCAATGCCTGGTCCATCACCAGGGACCTGCCCCCGGACACCGAGACCGATAAAACCGAAATAGAAGAATAATCCATATGATAAGCACAACCCTGGCCATTGTCATCTTCATCATCGTGCTTGCCTTGATTTTCGATTTCATCAACGGTTTTCACGATTCCGCCAACTCCATTGCGACCATCGTCTCGACCCAGGTCCTGAAACCGCGGCAGGCTGTTCTCTGGGCGGCCTTTTTCAATTTTGTGGCCGTCTTCCTGTTCGACGTCCAGGTCGCCAAGACGGTGGGCACCGGCATCGTCAATACGGCCATCGTCGACAATATACTGCTGGTGGCCGCGCTGGGAGGGGCCATCATCTGGAATCTGATTACCTGGTGGTTCGGTCTTCCCAGCAGTTCGTCCCACGCCCTGATCGGCGGCCTTATCGGCGCCGGACTGATGAAGGGCGGGGCGGACGTTCTCGTCTGGAAAGGCGTCATCAAGACATCGGCGTTCATCGTCATTTCGCCCATGGTCGGTTTGTTTCTCGGCATTGTGATGATGGTCATCATTCTGAATCTGTCCAGGCGCAGCAACGTTACCCGGTCGAACAACATCTTCAAAAAACTGCAAATGCTTTCCGCCGCCATCTACAGCATCAGCCATGGAATGAACGATGCGCAGAAGACGATGGGCATCATCGCCCTTGTTCTTTTCAGCAGCGGCCATCTGGGGCCGGTCTTTCATATTCCCTTCTGGGTTGTCATTCTCTGCTATACGGTCATCGCCCTGGGCACCATGTCGGGCGGATGGCGGATTGTCAAAACGATGGGAACGAAGATCACCAAGCTCCAACCCATGGGCGGTTTCTGCGCGGAGACGGCTGCGGCCATATCGATCATCGGCGCCTCCCTTGCCGGCATTCCCGTGAGTACGACGCATACCATTACCGGAGCCATCATGGGGGTCGGATCAACGAAAAGGATATCGGCCGTCCGTTGGGGCGTGGCCGGGAACATCGTCTGGGCCTGGATCCTGACCATCCCTATTGCCGGTACGCTGTCCGCCGGTCTCTGGGCCATCCTGACAGCGCTTTTCTCCTGAAATAAAAATCCCTCCTTGTGTTGATTCTCCTTCATTTCGCGGCAGTATCCGTCCGAACGCACCGGGGGGATATGGGTATGGAACCGGCAGGTCACCGGGGCGATGAAAGATCAGGGAAGGGGCGTTATAACCAGTACTTCTTCGATCATGGGGTTACGGGGATTGGAGGAAGAATGGCATCCCTCCGCTTCTAATAAGCCACAGTGACCTACTGCAGGTGAACACGGGGATATCTGTAGCTCCGCGGCTATACCGAATGGATTCGGATCGTGCCTATTCTCATGGCTTATTGACAAAATGCTCTCGTTATAATAAAATTTTACTAATGTTAGGTTCTTTAACAGGATAAGCATATACGGGGTGCACAGCCTCAAGAGGCGCATGATGGAAAAAGGGAGGGCAATGACGGGCCCCTCGGTATTGAAGGACCCGACGTGATTGTTTCATCGAAAGAAACCGTCTTGCAGGACGAATGCCTCCGTCCGCCATTTGACCGACAAAGAAAAGAAAAACATACGATCAGCGTCGCCCGCTGTTCCACGCGTGTTTCAAGTAACGGCAAAGGGCGAAAATTCCGCTCCGGCCGTCACGACCTGATCCTGACAATCTTATGAACATTCGGGGGATATCCAGGCGGGATGCGAATCGGTCGGCAACGAAGGTTCCCGATCAAAGGGCATCTCCCTTGTACAGCCGATGGCCAGCCTTTGCGCGAGGGCCGGTCCGGACGGGAAAATAACGGAGTATCAAGAAACTGCCGTAAGGAATGGACATGTTTTCAAAAGACGATATCTACAGAACAATACGCGACGAAATATTCGCGGGAAAGCTGAATCCGGGGGAACGCCTCGTCGAAAAAGAGCTGTGCGACAGGCTGCATACCACCCGCGGTTACGTTCGAGACGCGCTTAAAATGCTCTATGCCGACGGTTTTGTCGTCATCAGCCGCGGCAGAGGGGCGACCGTCACGAAAATATCCTATCAGGACACGAAAAATCTCTACGAATTGCTGGCGATCCTGGAGGCCAAGAGCGCCGAGCTGGCCGCGCCGCATTTGACACCGGAGGATCTGGAGACCCTGAAGGCCATCAACATGAAAATGCGCGGGTGCATAGGTGCCAACGACAGGGCGCAAGCGAGGCGTGTTTGGCAGGAATCCAACCTGGATTTTCACCGGTTGCTGGCGGCCAAGTCGGGCAATCAGGAATTGGAATCACTGGTGGAGAACATTCGCTGGCGTACGTTCGACTTCCGGTATGTCGTGCTCTTCGAGCCGTATTATCCGCTCTTTGTCGAGCAACACGAAGAGTTGATTGAGGTCATCAAAAGCAAGAATTTCAATAGAATACGAAAATTGATGGAAAGCCATGTAGAAAAGGCATCAGAGGTTCTTCTTCGGAGCTTGGAGAATATGCCGCTTCATAAGGTAGTCGACTACGATACAAGATTTATGGGCCAGCAATAGCCTTACGCAAGATCGCAAAAGGATCCGGATACGCAGCTCTTTTTTGAATTCCATGACCGGGGCCGGCAAGCAAGATCGCAGGCCCCGGGTATTTCTTTGGGACAGGGGTCGTTAGGGTCAATTGGTCATCGAGAAGCGGCAACCGATATCTGTCAGATATATCGCGACAATGCGCGGCGTCATGGAGACATCTTTACGATGACTGCCGTCCCTCTCTTTTGGCCTCATTCTCCGGTCGCTTCATTCGGACAAATAAGCGCCCAGAAGCAATCCTCCGTCGACGAGAAGCTCCGCCGCCGTTGTATAGCTTGACGCGTCAGAAGCCAGGTAGATAGCTGCGCCGGCAATTTCATCAGGATCGCCGATTCGCCCCATGGCAAGCACCGAGGCCGCTTTATTTTTTTCCTTCTTTGCCTCGTCGGGCGACAGATGTCCCCAGTGGGAATCCATCATCTTGGTCGTGATGGAACCGGGAAGGATGGCATTGACCTGGATGTTGTCGCGCGCCAGTTCCATGGCGAAGGAACGCGTGATCTGACGGACGCCTGCCTTGGAGATGGAGTAGATACTGAGGTTGGGTTCCGGATTGACGCCATCGACGGAAGAGATATTGATGATTTTCCCGCCGCCCTGTTTCTTCATCACCCTGCTTACGGCCTGGCTCATGAAATAGACGGCTTTGAGATTGAGATTCATGATGGCGTTCCAGAGGCGCTCATCAGAGTCGAGAACGGAGCTCATCGCGGGGCTTGCGCCGGCATTGTTGACCAGAATATCGATTCGTCCAAACTTAGAAAGGACGGCGTCAACGACCCTCTGGATTTCCTCATGCTTGCCCAGGTGTGCCGGTACGACGTATGCCTCCCCGCCTGCGGCCGTTATTTCACGGGCCGTTGCTTCGAGATCCTCGACCTTGCGGCTCGATATGGCCACTTTTGCGCCTGCCTTGGCGAAGCCGTAAGCGATGGCCTGGCCGATGCCGCGGCCGCCCCCTGTTACGATGGCGACTTTTCCCTTCAAGGAGAATTTTGAGAGATCGAACATATGAAGTACTCCTTCCCTTTCTGATTAACCATTTCCACAGGATTTTCCGTTCATTCGGATGCGTCGGGCATCTTCGCGATGCGAACCGCCGATAAAGTCTTCAAGAGTCGTTTTCCGAACGCGGCTTCGAAACAACCGCAAAAAGCGCGTCCATGACCCGTTGTCAATACTGCAGATGTCCTGTCCGCCACGCGCCTGCCCGGTCATGTTCGGGGGTGCATTGCGGACAATGCCGTTGCATGATTCCTGACAACAGGCGTGACGGACAGGACAGGCAATGGGCGACGCTTCGAAATATTTCAGGATCCCGCAATCGATTATCCTTTCCGCTCTGCGTTCTTTTTCAATTCCCCTGGAAGGCGTTTCACTTCCGGCGCTTCATAGAGAATTTTCTCCTTATAAAGAGACTCTATCTCCTCCGGCGAATAACGGAGGTACAGCGAAAGGATCTCTTTGTTATGCTCTCCCAGGAACGGGGCGTATCCCCTGACCTCTGAGGGCGTCTCGGAGAATTTCAGGGGGCTGCCGAACATCCTCATGCGGCCGAGGAAAGGCTGAAAGACCCTGGGGCTCATCTCGCGGGCATTAATATGGGGATCGTCGGTGGCCAGTTCCTTCAGCTCCTTCACACGGGAACAGGGGATACCGGCGGCATCAAGCTTGCGTTCGGCCTCTTCCACCGAGTCCTGTGACATAACCCATTTATCGACGACCTCGTGGATGATGGCGGTATTTTCCGGAAGGCTGCGTGTCGGAACGTCCTTGAACCTCGGGTCATCCTTGATCCAGGCCGCATCCGGCCCCATTAAGTCGATCAGCGGCAGCCAGCGGTTTTCCGACATGCTGGCGACGGCGATATGACCGTTTTTGCCGTTATAAATCCCGTACGGAGCGGAAGATACGATCGTTTGACCGGTTTTAGCCATCAAGACCGGCTCCCCGGCGGTTTCGCTCGCCCAGTACCAGGGAAGCGCATGTTCGTGGAGGGAATACAGGCAGTCCACCATGGAGATGTCGATGTTCTGACCCTCGCCCGTTACGATCTTGTGATGCAGGGCCGCCAGCATAGCCGTACAGGCATGCATGGCCGCGGTGGTGTCGCCGATGGAGACGGCAGCCATGATGGGCGGCGTACTCCGTCCCACCCAGCCGCTGGCCGCCTGGGCGATGATGTCGTAACCGGGCTTGCTGCTGAACGGTCCCCAGTGCCCGAAGCACGAAATGGAGCAATAAATGATGTCCGGCTTGATCTTCTTCACCGATGCATAATCCAGCTTCAGCCGCTCCATGACGCCGGGGGCGAAGTTTTCAATCAAAAGATCGCTCTTCTTAATGAGTTCCTGGACGATCTTGAAACCGCGGGGATTCTTGAGATCTATACAGATGCTCTTTTTTCCTCGGTTGACGTTGATATGATAGGAACTCTGTATGACGCCGTCCTTCTCCACGCGGAGATTCTGCCATCGCTCATTGGCGCCGGCTTCGTAGCGTTCGACCTTGATGACGTTGGCACCCATGTCGGCCAGCGTTTTCGTCGCGTGCGGACCCGCCAGAACCCACGAAAAATCGAGTACCGTGACGTCGGAAAGAGCCCCAGATTTCGTCTTTTCCATAACTTACTTCTCCTTTAACGCTTTATCTATCGGCTACGCCGGCGATCTTCTCGGCGAGCTTCTTCTTGTGTTCCAGGTTGCCCTGGCGGGCGATCATGATCCGCTGCGCCTGGGGCGAACCCGCCCCGTGCATCGATTCCGTCAGATAGCCTACCGCCGCCGTTCCCAGCGTCAGGTTCTCCACCAGGCGCATCATCCGGCAACGGTTCTCCACCGGCACGCTCGCATTGCCCTTCATGTACTTCTCCAGCACCTTCCCGATCTCCGGGTGCTTCAGATCCTTCTCCGAAGCCATCGTCACCATGAGGCCACCCGCAATGTCCTGGGCCAGCCGCGCAATCTCGTACGGGTAGCGCGTCACGTTCTGCTTGCAGACATTCGCAAGCAACAGGTCGATCAGGTACGTCCCCGACGCCGTCCTGCTCCCCTGCGACGAACACGCAATCCCGCAAGAATACAGCGTCTCGTTCAGGTGCATCATCTCGATCAGCTTGTCCTTCACATGCGAGGCCTTCGCCGCTCCGTTGTAGTCCGCCGCAACCGCCGCCGCCCCGATCAAAACGTCGCCCACGCCGACCTTGCAGCCCCCGTAGCTCTGACGGTGATAACCGGCGAACCGCTCCACCAGCAGCCCGCTGTACTGCCACTCCCCGCACATGAGGACGTTCTCCCACGGAACGAACACGTCCTCGAAGACGATCAGCGCCTCGTGGCCCCCGTAGGTCGCGTTGCCCACGTCGATCGTCCCGCCTTCCAGCTTCCGCGTATCGCAGGACTGCCGCCCGTAGATGTAGAAGATGCCCTCCGCGTCCGCCGGGGCGACGAACGCCACCGCATAGTCCGCATCGTCCTTCCCCATGGCGATCGTCGGCATCACGAGAACCCAGTGCGAGTTCACCGCACCCGTCTGGTGCGCCTTCGCCCCGCGCACCACGATCCCCCTGTCGTTCTTCTCCACCACCCGGACAAAGAGGTCCGGGTCCGCCTGCTGGTGCGGAGCCAGACCGCGGTCGCCCTTCACGTCCGTCATGGCGCCGTCCACCGTCCAATCCTCCTCCTGCATCCTGAGGAGAAAGTTCCGGAAGCGCTTGTGGTATTCCGTCCCCAGCTTCTGGTCCATTTCGAAGGTCGTCGAGTCCACGGCGTTGATCGCGTCCATGCCGACGCACCGCTGGAAGCACGCCGCCGTCTGCTGGCCCAGCAGACGCTGCATCTTCACCTTCCTGATCAGGTCGTCCGTGTTCTGGTGGAGATGGCAGAAGCGGTTGATCTTCTTCCCCGTCAGCGACGACGTCGCCGTCATCAGGTCCTCGCAGGACGGGTCCAGGGCCAGCTCGTAGGTCTTCTTCACGGAGTTCATCGAAGGCCGGATGATGGGATGGTCCACCGGGTCCTTCACCCGCTCGCCCATCAGGTATATCTTCATGTTCATTTTACGCAGACTTGCTTCGTACTCTTCAGGCGTCTTGAGTGCCATATCGTGCCTCCTGGTTTCGGTTAGATAGATTCGACGATAAACGCATGGGCGGGTCCGCCGCTTGCGCACAGGGAGGCGCAGCCGTATCTCACGCCCCGGCGCTTCATCTCGTTGATCATGGTCAGGATGAGACGCGCGCCCGTCGCCCCCACCGGATGACCCAGGCCGATCCCCGAGCCAACGGCGTTCACGCGGTCCAGGCCGATCTTCAACTCGCGGTTCACTCCCAAAACCTGCGCCGCAAACGCCTCGTTCAACTCCCAGTAATCGATCTGGTCCTGCGAAAGCCCCGCGAACTTCAGGGCGTTACGCACCGCGGGAACCACACCCATGCCCATGATCCGGGGCTCCACCGAACCGGGGGAGGAGGCGACGACCCTGGCGACAGGCTTGAAGCCCTTCGCCTTCGCCGCTTCCGCCGACATCATGATCAGGGCCGACCCCGCGTCGTTCAGTCCGGAGGCGTTTCCCGCCGTCACCGTCCCGTCCTTCTTGAAGGCGGGCTTCAGCTTCGCCAACGCCTCCATCGACGTGTTCGCCTGCGGATGCTCGTCCGTATCGAATACCGTCGTCCCTTTCTTCGTCTTGATCTCCACCGGGACGATCTCGTCCTTGAACCACCCCTCCTGGATCGCCTTGCACGCCCGCATGTTGCTCATGAGGGCAAACTCGTCCTGCTCTTCACGCGTGATCCCGTAATCGGCCGCGATGTTCTCCGCCGTGATCCCCATGTGATAACCCAGAAGATCGTCGACCAGGCCCCCGATCATGAGGCTGTCCTGCACCTTTTCCGCATCCCCGAGGCGGTATCCCTTCCGGGCGCCCATCAGGAGATACGGCGCCGTGCTCATGGACTCGATGCCCACCACGACGCCCACGTCGTACTTCCCCAGCATGATGTCCTGGGACAGGCACTCCGCCGCACGCATGGACGATGCGCACTGCTGGTGCACCGTGTAGGCGTAGGACGTAATCGGCAGGCCCGCCCGCATGGCGATGTGTCTGGCCGAGTTCCCCGGCGCACCCGC
Source organism: Syntrophales bacterium (assembly GCA_963668175.1). Classification (GTDB taxonomy): domain Bacteria; phylum Desulfobacterota; class Syntrophia; order Syntrophales; family PHBD01. The sequence continues at coordinate 3,558,185 of OY764159.1, read as the reverse complement.
CTGGTTCACGTGACCAGCAACGAGGCATTCCAGGTCGCCCATGGCCACTCCCGTCTTCTCAAGCGCGCCCTTCAGCGCAAAGATGCCCAGCGCGACGGAGTTGAACCCCGCCAACGATCCCATATAGTTTCCAATGGCGGTTCTCGCACCGCCGATAATGACCACTTCTCTCATAGATGCTCCTTTCCAATCATTGACCCTTGTAGACCGGTTTCCTCTTCTCCAGGAAGGCCCGCATGCCTTCCTTCTGGTCCGCCGTCGTAAAGAGGCTGCCCCATTTCTCCGCCTCGGCTTTCAGTCCCGCCTTAAGGCCCGACTCCGAGGCGATGTTGATGCATTCCTTCGCGCGCGCCAGGGCCACGGCGGGCTTCCCCGCCAGCTTCAACGCCATCTTCATGGCCGCGTCCAGCGGATCGTCCGCGATGCTGTTCACGAGGCCGTATTCGAGCGCCTTCTGGGCGTCGAGCGTCGTCCCCAGGAAGATCAGCTCCTTCGCCCGGGCAGGTCCCACCAGCCGGGGCAGACGCTGCGTCCCCCCGGCGCCGGGGAATATCCCTATATTGATCTCGGGGAAGGCAAGCTTCGCATCGGGACCGGCGATCCGGATGTCGCACGCCAGGGCCAGCTCCAGGCCGCCTCCCAGGGCAAAGCCCGATATCGCGGCAATCGTCGGCTTTGCCAGCTCTTCGATCTTCTGATACGTCGGCGTGAAGGCAAACGCCTTCGCCGCTTCCGGGTCCATCTCCACCATCGACGTGATGTCCGCCCCCGCCGCGAAGTTCTTCTCGCCCGAGAGGACAACCGCCGCGATGGACGGGTCGTTCGCGATCCGGTCCACGGCATGGTCCAGTTCGTCCACAAGCGCGCGGTTCAGGGCGTTCATCGCCTTCGGACGGTTCAGCATCAAAACGGCCGTCGCCCCGCTCACCGCGAACTGAATGTTTTCGTAATTCATGTCTCTATCCTTTCCGGAAAACGTCGCCGCCTCACTTCTTCGTGTAATCGTAGAATCCCTTGCCCGTCTTCCTGCCGTAGTCGCCCCGGGCGTAACGCTCCACGAGGCCGGGACTCGGCTTGTCGGCGAGGTTCCGCGTCTCCTGGTAACGCTCCATGGAGACGTAGTATTCGAGGTCGATCCCCGTCATGTCGAGGAGCTGCAGGGGACCCATCGGATGCCCCAGGCCGTTCTTCGCGGCGTTGTCGATGTCCTCGATGGAGGCGATGCCCAGATCCAGGAGGTAGCAGGCCTCCTTCGTGATGGCGCTGAACATCCGGTTGCAGATGAAGCCGTAGATCTCCTTGTTCACCCGTGTGGGCACCTTGCCCAACGCCTTGCTGACTTCGATGACCGTCTCGACGGTTTCGTCGGAGACGTGGGGACCCTGGACGACCTCGACGAGCTTCATGACGAGGGCCGGGTTGAAGAAGTGCATGTTCAGGACCTTGTCGGGCCGTTTCGTGGCGTCGGCGATCCTGGAACTCACGATGTACGAACTGTTGGTCGCAAGGATCGTGTGGGGCGGACAGAGCTTGTCCAGCTCTTTGAAGAGCGCCCGCTTCGTTTCCAATATCTCGATGATGGCTTCGATGATGAGGTCTGCGCCCTTGGCGGCCTCGGCCAGTTCGGCCGTATAGTGCAGGCGGGCGCTTACCGTTTTGGCCTCATCCTCGGCCATCTTGCCCTTGGCGACGCGGTCGGCGAGCCACTTGCGCGAAAAGGCCTCGGCGCTTTGCAGAACAACGGCGATCGTGTCCGTGCAGTAAACCTCGAAACCCGACAGGGCGCACTGCAGGGCGATCTGTCGCCCCATGTTCCCCGCCCCTACAACCCCTATTGTCTTGATAGTCATAGTGTTGATGTACTCCTTATTCTTATTGGGAAATCCAGGATAACCGGGTCTCCGCTGCTCACATGGTTTTTCCGTCCCGTCCCGCGATATCGTGAAGAATCTATCCTCTCAGCCTTCACCGCCTTGCTTGCCGGGACATGACGTGTGTTCAATGCTCGTCCCTGTCCCCACGGCACCGTGGGAATATGGGCTACGTCATGCCCGGCAAGGGAAGGAAGTCTTCATCCGCCGCCTTGCGGCTTAATACCAGGAGCGTTTCTCCCGGAAGATACCTTTCGTCGATCCGGTGTATTTGATCCCGGCCAGCTTTTTGACGATGTTCTTCGAATGCTCGAAATTGTGGTCCCGGTAAATGGCGACCTTCTCAATCACCGGGGAGCCGCCGCCGTGAAGGGCGTCGATCAGCTTGTGCCCGCCCCATACGGACGACATCATGTCCTGGAACAGCCGGAAGGCGCGGTGCTGTTCTTCCGCCGATACCTCTGGCGTGCGCATGATGTACTTCTCGAGATAGGCTCTCGTCTTCTCGTTATAAAAATCCTCCTCGTGAGGCAGCGTGGCCGCAAGTCCGCCGGCGATGGCGGCCAGGGACTCGTATTCGCCGTAAATGGCTTCGCCCGCCAGCATCCGGCCGGCGTTGCAGTAATTCGAGTCGGGGATGCACGTGCCGCTCGCGGCCTTCGTGCTGTTCATGGCCGAGGCCATGCCCGACGCATAGATCAGATCCACCACATGGATCATATCCGCCAGCTTGTGACGGACGTGCTGGGCGTTCGCGATGCCGTTGTAATCGGCAGCCAGGGCTGTCGCCCCCGTGAACATTTCCGATACGGCCGCTTTGCAGCCGGTGTAGCTGTGCCGGTGGTACAGGGCGAAAAAGAGGGCCGCTTTCCCTGCCTCTTCCGTCTCTCCGCATAAAAAGACGCGTTCCCAAGGAATGAAGACGTGGTCGAATATCGTCATGGAATGGGATTCTCCCTGGTTGCAGTAAGGCGCCTCCAGGCGTTTACGCTTGGGCGGATTGAAGGCCCCGTTGATGAGCGTGATGCCTTCCGCATCGGCGGGGATGGAGAAGGCCACGGCCCAGTCCGCCTCGTCCGTCGCCATGTTGCGGGTCGGCAGGACGACGATCTCGTCCGCATAGACGGAGCAGGAGTTATGGGCCTTGGCGCCGTTGACGATGATGCCGTCTGCCCGTTTCTCCACAACGCGCAGGTAGAGGTCCGGGTCTTTCTGCTTGGCGGGGCGCCAGACGCGGTTGCCCTTGACGTCCGTCTGGGCGCAGACCAGCGACAGGTCTTCCTTCTGGACCTTCTTCATGAATTCGATGAAACGCTTGTAGTAATCCGTCCCGTGTTTCTGATCGGCGTCGTAGCTTGCGATGGACAGGGCGTTCAGTGCGTCGATACCCATGCAGCGCTGGATGCAGCCGCCGACCTCCTGGCAGTACAGGCGCGTCATCTTCTGCTTGTTCAGCAAGTCTTCCATATTCTGATGGATATGGTTGAACCGGTTGATCCGCTCTCCCGTGATATGGGAGGTGGCGACGCCGACACCTTCGAACTCCGGATCGATGGCGAAATCGTACGTAGCGGCAATGACGTTGATGCCCCCGATGATGCTTGGGTCGAAGCGGTCCACCAACTTTCCCCCCTGATAGACGTTCGGTTTGAGCTTCGCCATTCTATCTTTGTAAATATCACTTGAAATCATTTTCCGTGCTCCTTTCAAAATAACAAACTGTCCCTGATCAATGGGGTGCCAGCGTGCCGTGAAATCCGCCCCCCGCCTTTCAGCGAAGGGTAGCGGCAGAGGACGGACTTCACTTGGCACTGGTAGTTATGTGTTGCGCATTCCTGCCATACCCAAACACCTGAAAACGTGTGCCGTTACCTGCTGCTCCAGTTGGGGAGCGGTATCAGTATCGGTTTGCGTTCCGCGTAGTTGTCGGGCCATACGCTGTAGTTTAAGCCGCCCTGCCATTGCATCATGACGGCAAAAGCCCGCTCGTTCTGTCCCGGTTCCGCACTGTTCTCGCCCAGAAACTTGACGCCCCATCCCATGTGGGTTCCACCGACGGGTATGTCTATCGCGTATGCTGCCTTGCGAATCTGATCCGGATTCAGAGAGTTCGTCTTCGCCAGAACGTAGTTGTAAAACACCCATGCGCTCATAAAGGCGGACTGTGCATGCAGGTCAGGATAATCGCCGTACTTCTTCTTGTAGCGCTCGCGGACAGTATTCAGCGGCGGATCGATCTTGGCGGTCAGACTTTTGGGATTCTTGACGAGGGGGAAGTCGGCGCTGAAGACACCGTCCGAATCCTTCCCGGTCGCCTTGGCGAAATCGAGAATGCCGTGTCCGCCGCCCGTTCCGACAACGGCTTTGACGTTCAGGTTCATTTCCCGCATCTGGCGCTGCCATAAAATGGCGTCATTGGTGTAGCATGTGGCCAAAAGGACGTCCGGTTTCAGGGTCTTGAATTTCATGACCAAAGGCGAAAGGTCCGTGATGGATTTGCTGTAGCTCTCGAAGGCCACGACGTTCACACCCTTTTGCTGGAGCCGCTTCTTGGCGGCGGCCATAACCGACGTACCGAACAGGGAGTCTTCGTGGGCGATGGCCACTCTAAGATCCTTCAGACCGATCTTGAAATCCTTCGCCAGTTTCTCGATGATGAAATCGGCTGCAGCGAAACCGAAAGCGCTGGAATTCGTACATGTCCGGAAAAGGTACTTGAATTTCCGCTGGGTGATGTTGTCGGCAATCGCGCCGGTTTCCCAGAATATCTTCCTGTGTTTTTCCGCAACCGATGAAGCCACGAAAGAGAGCGAACTTGAGTATGTCCCGAAGAGGAAATCTATCTTCTCGACGTTCACCAGTCTCTCCGCCTCGGACCGGGCGGCCTCGGGCGTCGGCACATCGCTTTTAATCAGCTGAACTTTTTTACCTTTGACGCCGCCTCTCTCATTGAACATCTCCGTCGCCAGCTCCACGCCGTTCATGTCATGCGTGCCGAGCAAGGCCATGGGACCACTCAGCGGATAAAGTGCCCCGATTCTGAAGACATCCGCCGCTTTCGCGCTGAAGGGCATGACGGCGGACAGGATAAAACACGTTACTGTGGCAACCAAACCAATCAAACATCTCTTCATTTCCTTCCTCCTTACCTTTGTCTTGGGTTTCATTCATGACGGCCTCAACCGGGGGCACCCATCTATATCCCCAGATAGGCCTCCTTGACTCTCGGATCGCTCAGGAGCTCTTTCCCTTGTCCCGACAGCACGACCTCGCCGTTTTCGAGCACGTAGACATCGTCGGAAATCATCAACGACTGCCAGACGTTCTGCTCCACAAGGAGCACCGTGATACCGTCGGCCTTGATTTTCTCGATCGTCTCGAACACGGTCTTAACGATCAGCGGGCTCAAACCAAGGGAGGGTTCGTCCAGCATGAGGAGCTTCGGGCTGGCCATGAGCCCGCGCCCGATCGCCACCATCTGCTGCTCTCCGCCGCTCAGGGTGCCGGCCAACTGGCCGGCCCTGTCGACCAGCTTCGGGAAATAGCTGTAAACATTATCCAGGAGGCCACGGATTTCCTTTCGCGATCTCGAATTGAACGCTCCTAGCTGCAGATTTTCGAGAACACTCATATAGGGAAAGAGAAGGCGGCCTTCCGGTACCTGGACGATGCCCTCCTCGACGATCTTGTGAGGAGGCATATGCGTGAGGTCCTTTCCTCCGAAAGAAATCGTTCCTTCGGCGCTCCGCAGTACACCGGAAATGGTGCTGAGCAGCGTCGTCTTTCCCGCTCCGTTCGATCCCACAATGGAGACGATGCGACCTTCATTAACGGACAGGGAAATATTGCGGATGGCCTTCAGGTCCCCGTATTTTGTTGTTACATTATTTAATTCCAGCATTCGCATGGTATTCACCCCCTAGATAGGCTTCAATCACTCTTTGGTCTTTCACGACGTCGTTGGGGAGACCTTCCACCAGCTTGATGCCGCCGTCGATTACCACGATCCGGTCGGAAAGGGACATGACGGCTTTCATGACGTGTTCGATCATGATGATCGTTATCCCTTCGTTGGAGATGGATCTCACGATGCCGATGATTTCCTCCGTCTCCTTCGGGTTCAATCCGGCCATTACCTCGTCGAGAAGCAACAGTTTCGGTTTGGTCGCTAAAGCCCTGCCGAGCTCGAGCCGTTTCCTCTCGGCCAGCGTCAGGTTGGACGCCATCGTCGAGGCATGATGCGACAATTGAATCCATTCCAGAATCCTGTATGCATCTTCCCTGGCGTCATGTATGCGGTTGCAGCAGGCAAACGCACCGACCATAACGTTTTCCGTCACCGTCATCTTCTGAAACGGCTTGACCAATTGAAACGTCCTTCCAATGCATTCGTGGCAAAAACAGTGGGGAATTCCCAGGTTCGTAATGTCCTTTTCGCCGAAGGAAATTTTGCCTTTGTCCGGTTCGATAAAGCCGCTGATGAGATTGAAGACCGTCGTTTTCCCCGCCCCGTTCGGTCCGATGAGACCGAGAATCTCCCCTTCGTAAACGGTGAAACTCAAGTCCTTCACCGCCTCCAAGCCGCCGAAACGCTTCGATATGGAATCGACGACCATCAGGGGCGACGCATTGTCCATGCACCCCCGGTCCTTGCTCTCGACCTTGCACACGGGCTTCGCACTGGTCTTTTCCGCCGATATCTGCCCGGACGGCTTCTTTGTGAATCTGTCGAAGAATTTCTTGATTCCTCCGGCTATGCCCGAGGGGAAGAACATGACGGCGACGATGAGGATGGCGCCATACACGACGAAGTTCAAACCGGCAAGAACGCCCCCCAGCCAGCCCCGCAGAAAGACGTCCAGAGGGGTCAGGAAGACAGCGCCGAGAATCGGGCCGAAAACGGTTCCGACCCCGCCGATGATCGACAGCAGGGCCAGTTGCAGGGAGAGCGACGAAGAAAAGACGATATCGGGATCGATAAACGCGAAATATTGCGCATAGAATGTGCCTGCCATGGATGTGAAAACAACGCTGATAAGCAGGGCCATCATCTTGGAGCGATGCGTATTGACGCCGAGACTTTCCGCCGCGTCCTGGTCTTCCCGGAGCGCGACCAGTCTGTATCCGAATCTCGATCTGCTGAAGAGATAAGTGATGATCAGAATACCGAACAGCATGGCCAGCATGATATAGGCATAAACGATCTTATCCTCGAAGATAAAATTCGCGATGCCCGGGTCAAACGGTATCAGGAGCCCGACCCCGCCGTTTGTCAGGTCCCGCCAGAAGGAAGCGAGCAAGCGCAACACCTCCCCGAAGGCGAGGGTAGCCAGAGCAAAGAAATGACTCGTCAGCCGGAAACAAGGGTACCCGAGCGCCAGGGCAACGACGACGGAGATGCCGGCACCGGCGATCATTCCGATCCAGGGCGATATGCCGAACGTCAGGTACAAGATGGTGGACGTGTAGGCCCCGATGCCGAAGAAAGCCGCATGGCCAAGGGAAATCTGCCCGGCGAATCCTCCCAGCAGGTTCCACGCCAGCGCGAGGGTGGCCCAGAAGAACACCATGATCATCAAATCCTGATAGAACGGGTTGTCGAACAGGAACGGCAGCAGCAGGACGAGGGCTGCGGCGAGCACGATCAACTGTTTCTTGAAACGAATTCCTAATTCTGTGATGTTTGTCAGTATTTGTTTCATTGTCTTATCCTATCGTCTTCCAAACAGCCCGGTTGGTTTAAAGATTAAGATGAATATGAACATGATGAAGTACACGACTTCCTTCAGATGCGGCGAGATGAAGAAGCCGCTGAATCCTTCGATGACTCCGATGATGAGCCCGGCCACGAGCGTGCCGCCCAGGCTGTTGTACCCCCCCAGAATGACGACGACAAAGGCGATTAGTACGAAGAGGGATCCCGCCGTCGGGAAAACGAAATAGAGCGGTATCATAATTGAGCCGGCAGCGCCGACGCAGGCGATACCGATGCCGAAGGCGATCATATAGGTCTTGTAGACATCGATGCCCATGAGCATCGCGGCCTTTCTCTGCTGCGCCAAGGCGCGGATCGATTTCCCCGTGAACGTATTCTTAAGATAGAGAAACAGGGCGACGATCAGGAGACCGGCGATGACAAAGGCGATCAGGCGCGGCACACTAACGAACATTTCTCCAAAAATAAGGTTGGCATTGCTGTAATCCGTCTTAACGGTCCGGAAATCGGCCTTGAAGAACAAAAGGGCCAGGTTCTGGAAAATCAGCTGGAGGCCGATAGTGGCAAATATCTGATTGATGGGCGGATCGTTCAACAGCGGATGGATGATGAGTCTTTCTATAATGATGCCGAATAAGAAGAAAGAGGGAATCGTGATGATGAGACTCACATAAGGATCCATTCCTAAAAGCTGAAACAGAAAGTAAGTGAGATACATGCTCAGCATCAGGAATTCGCCGTGGGCGAAGTTGACGACTTCCAGCACTCCAAAGATCAGCGTCAAGCCAATGCTGAACAGCGCGTAAATACCGCCCAGCAACAAACCATTGATAATCAACTGAATTATTGTTTCTGTCATCTGAGAACCTCACATCAAGCATGGTCCAAAACCATTCTTGGGATAGTGTTTGAAACGTGACCACTCTAAAAACCGTGAATTTTTTCCAAGCCCTGCAAAAGCACCTCCGATGCCTTTTCCACATGGGTTTCCATCATTTTTCTCACCCCTTTAAGATTTTTGTTTATTATGACCTCGATAATCGCCTCGTGCTGCTCGACAAACAGCGGATAGTAGGGCTCGAAGAGTACAACGTAACGGAAATCGAACGTGCGCCAGCGGATGTTCTCCACAAGGCCTTCCAGATCCTGATTGCCCGATTTGGCCGCGAGTACGCGGTGGAAATCCAGGTTGGACTCCTGCCAGACCCGTCTCGCCTGAGCCCTGTCCTTGGCGCCGATGCATCCATGCATTTTCACATTGATGGCCTTCATGGACTCTATGTCCGCCGGTGTCAGATTCGGTGCGGCAAGTTCGGCGCTCTTGGCTTCCAACACGGCGAGCAACTCATAGAGATTTTTCGTATCCTGGTAGGATATCTTGGTGACGGTCGCCCCTTTTCCCCGGTTGATGACGACGAACCCGTCCGAGGAGAGAGTCTTAAGGGCGTCGCGGACATACCCGCGGGTGGTCTGCAGCCGTTCGCACAGCTCCTTTTCAACCAGGCGTTCCCCCGGATTCAGTTTCCCCGCGAATATCTCGTCGCGAATTGCTTTGTAGATGTCGTCTGCTGAGAACATATGCTTTCCTTAACATTCACCTCACTGATATTTGCAGAGCCCTACAGCTCCTTGTTGCTCTTGAGAACGTCCATAATCGTCCCGTATTTTTAAGCCCCCGACCTGTCCTGCCTCTGTATAATGAGAGGCCTTGATACCGGACCGCCATTGCGCCCGGATGCTTCCGGGCGCAATGGCGGTGGGAATCTCAGGCGAATACACGATGATGCCGTTCACTGGAGGAAGAGTGGAACGAAGGTCACTATGGAGTGTTGAAATGTTGACGGCGAAGATCGAAGACGCCTGACCTATACCGTCAAGAGGCGCGGAGATGCCTTGTACGACCGGACATATTCTGTCGGCCGCCTCGGTGACGGGATCGGTTGAGGAAATAGTTGTGTCGGGATTTTCATGATGACGGATGGGCCGATTCGTATAACCGGGTTCTTCATGAGATGTTTCTTCGGGATGTTTGCGTTTCGGGAAACTACGGTACATCCATACCGTTTCAAGGACGTGCATAGCGAATGCCGGGACAAAAGAACGATCCGTCGCTTCTGCATCTGAAATTGCTATCCTCGAACGAATAAACTGCACAGGTTCCTCCCGAACAGACTACTTATGATAGTACGGAACACCAGGCCTGCGCCCCGGGGCATAACACCGCATCGTGAAATGCCCGCTGGACGTAGCATCCAATGGTCATACAAAAGCCTCGCCATAATTGTTAGCAATATTGTTTGCAAGATTATTAACGAGATTATTTATCATCTGTCAAGGCTTTTTTCCAAAAAGTTTGCCCGGCGCTCAGGATTATTCTTCTTCTCCGGAAAATGCATTATTAATGCAGCATGTTGGAGAGTATCGGGGTATTAGGTATTCCGGGGAAAGAAGCAGGCGCCGCCTGTTCGCAACGCATCGCGCGATCGTAAGGATGCAATGGAGAACATGGCCTCATCGGTGTTTCCGTTCCGGAAGAGTGGGGAAAGTATAGATAATGCTGGAAAGCGGATGCATATGGACGGCTTAGTCAATAATAGTAGGGACAAGCGGGAGGTCGAAAACGGTTAAAGAAGACAGTGCAAAGCATACAGGGTAGCGAAGTGAGAGAAGTGCCGCCGGTCTTTATACGGATGGTGGTCATTGTTAGCGGCGACCGTTGAACAGATTGTGACAATAGGAGCAGAAGGTTCTCTAAGGGAAAAACCGCCGGCATGTTAATAGGATGAAGAGCACTCTATGAAAAAATGCAGGACGGCGGCGAGATTTGTCAGCGTAAGCAAGTCCTGACCGTTGTCCTCGCTGCCTCGTACATCAGCGTTACTTTCTTGTCCGGATACGTTATCAACCAATCCGAAATCAGACAGATTGAGAGACATGGAGTTTGTCAGACACAGCACTCTCCGCGACGAGTCTTTTTGCGATTTATTCCGCAATTTGAACCGTGTTGTGTGTCTTATGAAATGATTGAAGTGTTCGTCTTGGAAAAACCGGGCAGAAGGTTGCAGTATAAGGACCTTCTGCCCGGATATTGAAGGGGAATAGGAGGGAATATCTATTTAGCCGGGGCCTCGCTCACCTTGACGGCGTCCCGTATTTCATATTTGGAATGATCGATCGGTTTTTCTTTCAGGAACAGCACCATAATGGCAGCTACAAAGGCCAAGGCGGACCAGAAGATAAACACATTGGCAAAATCGTACGATTTGTCAGGCAGAGTGATTACAAGATAACCCGCGATCATGGGTGAAATGAAAGCGCCAAACTGCCCGAGCCCGTTCGTGATTCCAAATGCGCGCCCGACGACTTCTTTCGGATAACGGACGGAGGGAAAAGCCTGCATAACGCCCCAGGGGAAGTTTACGACAAATCCGCCGATGGCGAGCCATAACAGAAGCGTACCCTGATTCTCGACGCCTTTCGGGACCTGTCCGATGAAGTAGAGAGCGGGGATACATCCCAGAAAACCGATCAGCGTAACAATCTTCATCTTTCCCTTGAACAATTTGTCGGCGATCTGACCGCCAAGCCACATGGAGAAGAAGGCGACGATGTAAGGCATGGATGCATAAAATCCCATGGTCTTGATATTCAGGCCGTGCATTTTGACGAGAAAGGTGCTGATCCAGGTGGTCATTCCCCAATAGATCATGAGCAGGATGAAAAAAGCGACGGTAAAAAGGTAGTACTGGGGGTCTTTCAGGAAGATGGCCGTGCTGTAAGTCTTGCCGTGTTCTGCCGCTTCGGTGCCGACGGAAGAAGAGATGAGTGTATACTCGTTTTTGGACAGATAGCCTTTGTCCAAGGTCTTCTTCGGGGAGTCATCGTAATATTTCCAAAGGAGAACGATACCCAGGAGGCCGGGAATGGCGAGGATGAAGAAAATCGGACGCCAGGCGCCTCCGAAAAATGATGCTGCAAGCCAGGTGACAACCAAGGGAACAACGGCCGGGGCAACGGCCCATGTCGTGGCGAAGTAGCCGTAGGCACGGCCTTTCTCTTCAAGGGGGAACCAGTTTGCGATAGCCCGGACGGCGGGAACATAATGATGCCCTTCACCTAAAGCCAAAGCGAGACGGAGGAAGATAAACTGCCAGAACGTGCGGACAAAGCCTGTCACGAAAGTCACCAGAGTAAATGCCCAAATTGCGATGTTCATCGTCTTTTTGGGACCCATCTTATCGGCCAGGAAGCCTGCCGAAAGCTGCGCGAAGGCATATCCAAAGAAGAAGATGGATCCCAGCCAACCGATTTCTACGGCGCTCAGGCTGAGGTCTTTCTGGATGAACGGTAAAAAGGTTAGTACGCTGATACGGTCGAAGTAATTGATAAGGTAGAGAAACCATACGAGAAATAGAATAAACCACCGGTATCCCCAAATTTTTTTCGTTGCGTCACTCATGGTCTTTTAACCTCCCGGAGTCTTATATCTGTATATGTGTTTCAGATGATTCACGCTGTTAGCAGCCGATTGCGCCTGAAGTACAGACGATGCTTGCTCATATCAGGAGCGCTTATCATTCGGTCTTTCCCGATAGAAGATAGCATTTCCGATGACTGCGTCATAGACGACATTCGTCTCGATCAGAATCCATATGCTATAATGACTGAGCACTCACTCAGTTTATTCACAAAAAAAACATTTTTTTCTCGTCTGCGTTAATTTTTTAGGGCACCTCCTTCCTCACATCGAACATTTATCCGGATAAATGTAACATATCAGTGTGTTAAACAAGCACAAAAGGGGGAGCCAGCAGAAATCACGAATGAACGAACATGAATTCTCTATGCCGACTCCAAAAAAAATTGTAACGGACTATGGCTAGCGTTTGAAGTTATATAACCGAAAAAAAGATCCGTGTCAAGTATAAAAATGAGCGCTCACTCATAATTTTAAGGTGAATTCCCAGGAACACCAATAATCATCGCTATGTGCATCGGGGGGGCAGTCAATGCAACGTGTTTCGATACGCGGATCGATGGTTCGGGCGAAATGACTGTACTCCTGAATACCGACGGGCTTGCAGGGATAATCAGGGAGGCCTTTCGTCTTGCGGGCATTCTGTACCCGGCAGGTTACCATCCTGAAAATACAGCGATTATCTGTAACTTCCTGGAAATCGGAACGGTTGATGAGATGGTACATTCTGAACTTAAGGGCTGTCATCAATGCGGGGATTCCACCGTCCTTGGGAAGTTTGAGTCGTTTCATAATGCGCTTGGCTTCGATCTCGGAGTATTGGGCGATGGCCTTCTGATTGCACAGGCTCGCGCTTTCCGTTCCATATTTTTCTTCCACGGCCTGGAACCATAGTCCGTCATGTGCCAGCCAGTTTAAAGACGCATCTTCGAGGAAACCGAGAATCTCTTCTTTTGAAAGTGTCGTGATGTTCATGTCTTGAATGTTCGATTGCATTTACATGACCTCCTGTTCGTTTTCTTTTGAAAAAGTTCTTGACAAAAAAAACGTTGTTCTATATTAAATAACGAAACTGAGTGAGGGCTCAATCAATGTTCTTTCAAAAAAAAAACTGGTTAAATATTGACAACGTGTGGCTATATATTTCATAGTCGAAAAAAAATTGCAAGGATGAAGTTTAAATATGCCACTCATAAAAAATTTCAAAAGCAAGCCAGTGAAGAACAAATGGATAGAATCAAGCATCAAGAACGAAGATCTTATTGAAAGCAGAAGAAGGCAGATCGTTCTGGGGGCGGTAAAGGTATTTTCGGAAAAAGGATTCCATAAAGCGACGGTCCGGGAAATTGCTGAAGCCGCAGGCGTCACGATGGGGACGATGTATAATTACGTAAGAACCAAAGAAGACATCCTGTATATCTGCTACCAGCACATGACGACGATTCTTTCGGAAGGATTGAATGAAGCGTTGGACAATGTGGAAGATTCCAGGGAAGAATTCCGCACGGTTATGAAGAAGAACCTGGATCTGGTCTTTGAAAATCAAGATGAAATCATGTTCCTGTACAGAGAGTCGGGAGCATACGATACTGACGCCATAAGAACGGTGCTTTCCCAGGAAATGAGGTATGTGGAATTGTTTGAGGCGCTGTTAAGGAGACGGTTTAAAAATCAGAAAATCGATGAATTCAGATTGAAGCTTGCGGCGGACATACTCTCGTATGCATCGGTGCTGCTGGTACTGAGGCGATGGAGCCTGACGCGCCGATTCGATTCCATGGAAGAGGTCAAAGAGGGAATCATAGATTTCATGGAAAAAGGGATTGAGTTAATCGTAAGCGAAAAGAAATCGGATGAAAATGGGAAGAAATAGTCAGATATGATGGCTTTATCGAAACGTGAGAATGAGTGACTAGTCATTTAGTCATGAGATCGGAATACGCGGAAGGAGGAGTTATGGTAAAACCGACAAACGAAAAGCTGGTCGATATGTACAAATCCATGGTCAAGATCCGCAAGACGGAACAGAAACTCATGGAAGTATTCTCTAATGGAGAGATCCTGGGGTTTCTCCATGTGAGCATCGGACAGGAAGCGACACCCGTCGGAGTATGCAGTCATTTGACGAATGAAGATTACATAGCAACGACGCATCGCGGACATGGTCATGCCATTGCCAAGGGCATCGATTTGAAGCAGGCCATGGCGGAACTGTTTGGCAAGAAAGCGGGGTACTGCCTCGGAAGATCCGGGTCCATGCACCTGGCCGATAAATCGAGAGGCATCATGGGGGCAAACGGCATCGTCGGAGCCGGCATTCCAATCGCGACCGGCGCAGCCTTTGCCGAAAAATACAAAAAGACGGACCGTGTCGCCGTGGCTACCTTCGGGGAAGGGGCGACGGGAGAAGGGGCCTTCCATGAGGCGCTGAACATTGCAGCGATCCATAAACTGCCGGTTGTCTATGTCTGCGAAAACAACGGCTGGGCCGAATTCTCGCCGCAGAAGATCCACATGCCGATAGAAACCGTGACCCGCCGCGCTGAAGCTTACGATATCCCCGCAATATCTGTTGAGAACGACGTACTGAAGATTTACGAAGCAGCCGGAAAAGCCGTCGAACGGGCGCGAAAAGGGGACGGTCCGATGCTCATCGAGGTGAGAAGCGAGCGGTGGTACGGGCACTATGTCGGAGATGCACAGAAATACAGAGGCAAGGAAGCCGTAGCGCAAGCCATGACGAAGGACTGCATTGCGGATTTCGAGAAGGAACTCCTTAAGTCGAAAGTCGTAAAGAAGCAGGACATCGAAGGAATCAATGCCGATTTGGATCGGGAAATAGAAGAAGCGGTTCTGTTTGCCCGGGAGTGCCCTTATCCGGAAGTTTCGGAAATGATGGACGGCCTGTATCTTTAATCGGCGGGCTAAACTGAGTGAGCGATCACTAATAATTGTCTGAGGAGAACAGCGCATGAAGGACATTCGCTATATATTTGCCATAAAAGAAGCCATGGAAGAGGAAATGGACAGGGATGAAAGCGTCTTCCTGATCGGCGAAGACGTGGGGCTGGCCGGAGGGTCTTTCGGAGCTAGCAAAGGCCTGTACGAGAAATTCGGGCCGGAGCGCGTGATCGATACGCCCATCAGCGAGCAGGGTTTCACTTCCATTGCCGCCGGCGCCGCCAGTTGCGGACTCCGACCCATCGTCGAAATCATGTTCATGGATTTCGTGACCTGCTGCATGGACAGCATCGTCAATCAGGTTGCCAAAATGCGCTATATGTTCGGCAACCAGTACACAGTGCCGATCGTTATACGCATGCCCGAAGGCGGCGGGCTCAATGCCGGTCCTCAGCACTCCCAGTGTCTCGAGGCCTGGTTCGCCCATGTGCCGGGTCTGAAGGTCGTCATGGCCGCCAATCCCTATGATGTGAAGGGGTTGCTCAAATCGGCCGTCCGGGACGACAATCCCGTCATCTTCATCGAGAACAAGACACTCCACGCCATGAAGGGTTCGGTTCCGGAAGAAGAATATCTGGTTCCTCTGGGAAAAGCGGACGTAAAGAGAGAGGGAACGGACGTTACGATCGTCTCGGCATCGCGCCTGGTCAACGAGTCCCTGAAAGCGGCGCAGGACCTGTCGGGAGAGGGGATAAGCGTTGAAGTGGTCGATCTGATGACCATCCAGCCCTGGGACAAGGAAACAGTCTATCGGTCCATCTGCAAAACCCATCGTCTGGTTATCGCTCATGAAGCGGTGAAGCAGTTCGGATTCGGCGCGGAAATCGCTGCGGCGGCAGCCGAGGATATCCTGGACGAGCTCGATGCCCCTATCGTCCGTGTGGGTGCGCCCTTTGTTCCTGCATCCTACAGCCTGGAAAAACATTATGTGCCGAATGCGGGAGATGTCGCCAAGGCCGTGAAGGCCGTCTTGGATAAAAGTTTTTAGGAAGGATGATGATATGAAAGCAGCGGTATGGTATTCAAAAGAGGACATTCGTTATGAGGATTATCCCGATCCCGAATTGGAAGCCGGTCAGGTTCTGGTCCGGATTAAACAGTGCGGTATCTGCGGTTCCGATCTTCATGAGTTCAGGAGCGGCCCGTTCATTATTCCCGCGAAGCCCCATCCCCTGACAGGGCGCTCCGGAGGGCCGATCGTTCTAGGTCATGAATTTTCGGCGGATGTGTTGGCGGTCGGGAGCGGCGTTGTTTCCGTCAATCCCGGCGACCGGGTCACCGTCAATCCGCTGATTTATTGCGGAAAGTGCCATTATTGCCGCAAGGGTGTCCATATCATGTGTACGCAGCTTGGCACGGTGGGATTTGCCTGGGACGGCGCATTCGCGGAATACGGCGTCTATCCCGAGTACGGCATCCACAAACTTCCCGATTCCGTGACGGACGACATGGGCGCCATGGTGGAGCCCCTGGCCGTGGCGGTCCACGCGGTCAACCGGAGCGGCATGAAAATCGGCGATAATGTGGCCATCGTCGGCGCCGGTCCTATCGGTCTTTTCGTGCTCCAGGCCTGCAAGGCCGCCGGGGCCGGACATGTCTACGTCATCGAACCGATGAAGGCCCGGATGGAAACGGCGGCGAAGACAGGTGCCAATGCCGTATTCGATCCTACGGCCGTGGATGCCGGGAAGGAGATCGGGGCGCTGACGGACGGCCTGCGGGCCGACATCGCCTTTGACTGTGTGGGAAACCAGTCTTCCTTCGATACCTGCGTCAAGGTGACGGGACGAAGGGCGAAGATATGTATCGTCGGTTTGGCCCTCAAACCGATTTCGGTTCCCTTCATTAAACTCTGGGGGCATGAGAAGGAAATAGCCTTCAGCAGCGGCTATCAAGACGAATTTTCCGCTGCTATCGCCTATCTGGAAGACGGGCGTGTAAAGGTCGGCGACCTCATCACAGGCCACATCAAAGTAAAGGATCTGGTTGCAGAAGGGTTGATGCCTTTGATGGAGCATCCGGATCAGCATGTTAAAATCCTGGTTAGTCCATAAGACAAGGAGGAACCCATGAACATTCCATATTTTGACCTGACAGGAAAAGTAGCCATCATCACGGGGGGCGCCACGGGAATCGGCCGCGGTCTCGCAGAAGGGTTGGCGGATGCCGGTGCCACTATCGTTCTGTGCGCCAGACGGATCAACGTGCTGGAAGAGGCGTGCAAGGAAATCGCCGACCGGACCGGAGCCCCCACGTATCCGCACAGGCTGGACATCACGAGCACGGAAGAGATTAACCTCCTGGTTAAAGATGTGGTCGAAAAATACGGGCATATCGACATCCTGATCAACAATGCGGGAGTCGGCGGCAGCGAGAAACCCATCCTGAAAATGACGGAGGAAGACTGGGATCAGACGGTCGCGACGGATCTGCGGGGCATTTTCGTTCTGACTCAGGCAGTGGCAAAGCAGATGGTCCTGCAGGGAAACGGCGGCAAGGTTATCAACGTGGCGTCCATCGGTGCGGACATCATCTTCCCGAATATGTCGGCTTACTGCGCCAGCAAGGGAGGCGTCAAGCAGCTGACCAAAGTCATGGCCCTGGAATGGGTCCGCCACAACATTCAGGTGAACGCCATCCAGCCCGGATACTTCGAAACACCCATGAATACACACTTTTTCGCAACCGATGTCGGTAAGAAAATCATCAAGAAAAACATCCCCGCCGGTCGCTTGGGACAGATGGACGACATGCGGGGCCTGGCTGTGTATCTTGCTTCCCCGGCTTCCGACTTTATGACCGGTTCGTGCCTTATCATCGACGGGGGGCAGGTCTGCTGGTGATTCCTGCGAACAGCATGGGAGGAGAAAAACATGAAAGCATACAAGACGATTATTTTAGAGAAAAAAGACGGGATCGGATACATCACGCTGAACCGTCCGGAGGTTTTCAATGCCATCAGCCAGGAGCTCATCGATGAATTCGCCGACGCCCTGGACGCAGTGAACAATGATTACGAGATCCAGGTATTGATCCTGACAGGGGCCGGCAAAGGATTCCAGGCCGGCGCCGACATCAGGGAACTGAGCCTGATGACGCCGATGGCGATCCTGCGGTGGAATGAAGGCGTACTTCGCAATCATGCCAAGCTTGAAAAACTGCGACAGCCCGTGATTGCCGCCATGAACGGTCTGGCCATGGGCGGCGGCCTGGAGTTGGCCCTGTCGTGTTCCATCCGGATTGCGGTGGAAGGAGCGAAACTGGCCCTACCGGAAGTAAAGCTGGGAATCATCCCCGGCACGGGGGGGACGCAGCGTCTGCCCAGACTGGTCGGTAAGGGCAAGGCCTACGAACTGCTTCTGACCGGAGATACGCTGACGGCGGAAGAGGCCCTGAATATCGGCCTGGTCAATAAGGTCGTTCCGAAAGGGGAAGCTCTCAAGGCGGCGGAGGAGATGGCGAGAAAGATCATGGCCAATGCCCCCATCGCCGTGGAGATGTGCAAGGACGCCGTGGAAATCGGAATGGACCTTCCGCTGGAGCAGGCCATCCAATATTCGCAGAAGAACTGCATCACCTGTTTCAGTACGGAAGACATGAAGGAAGGAACGAGTGCGTTCCTGGAGAAAAGAAAACCGAATTTCACAGGAAAATAGGGAGAGTTGCGATGCCGCTAGATATTGTCATGCCGAAACTCGGCCTCACGATGACCGAGGGGCTGATTGTGGAATGGAAGAAGAAGGAAGGTGAAGAGGTCAAGAAGGGAGACGTCCTCTTTGTCCTGGAGACGGAAAAGGTGACCTACGACGTGGAAGCCCCTGAAGACGGTGTCCTGGGAAAAATCGCCGTTCAGGCGCAGGAGACGGTTCCCGTAGGTGCGGTCGTCGGGTGGCTTCTGAAGCCGGGAGAGGATGCGACGGCCATTCCCGCCGGAGCGCCGACTGCGGCGGCAGCCGCTGCTGCACCGGCAGCCGGTTCGTCGGAAGTCGCCCCTGCTGCCGCAGTAGCCGCAGCAGGCGCCGCGGGTGCGGGTCGGGTCAAGGCGACACCCCTGGCCAAGAAGATCGCGCGCGAAGCGGGCGTGGATTTGGCCGGTGTTGCCGGAACGGGTTCCGGAGGCCGTATTACCCGCCAGGATGTAGAGAAAGCACAGCAGCAGGCCGCCGCCAGGGCAAGCCAGGCACCGGCCGAAGCAGCGCAGGCGCCGGCGGCTTCAGGAGCATCGGCGGCCGCCGCATCCGAGGCCGACGGCTCACTCGCGGCTTTCACAGGCATGCGCCGGACCATTGCCAAGAAGATGCTGGCAAGCAAGGTGGAAGCGGCCCAGGCCTATATGGGGAACACCATCGATGCAACAAAGATTCAGGACCTCCGGGAAATGCTCCTCCCCTACATCGAAAAGAAGCGCGGGGTCCGGATCACCATTACCGACGTCATGATGAAGATCACGGGCGCCGCCCTGCGGGAGCATCCGATCATCAATACGCGCTGGACAGACAAGGGCGTTCTGTTCCTGCCCGACGTGCACATGGGCATGGCGATGGCCCTGGACGACGGCCTCATCGTTCCGGTCATACGGGACATCAACAAGAAGAGTTACGGCCAAATCGCCGCGGACCGCGTCTCGCTCATCAAGAAGGGCAAAGAGAACAAGTTCCTTCCCGACGACATCAAAGGGGGCACGTTTACCCTGTCCGCCATGGGCATGTTCGGACTGGAGACCTTCACGGCCATCATCAACCAGCCGGAAAACGCCATCCTGGCCGTCGGCGCCATCATAGACAAGCCCGTCGCTTTGGACGGGCAGGTCGTTATCCGTCCCATGATGACCGTGAATCTGACTTACGACCACCGGACCATCGACGGGGCGGAAGCCGGCAAGTTCATGAAAACACTGAAAGAGATGCTGGAGGAGCCGGTCTTTGCCCAGTAGAGAACAGGATATTTTTAAAACATATTATTTGCCGTCTATTTTTTTAGAATAAACATGACTGAACGCTCAGTCAATATAGAGAGAAACGACATCATCGAGGAAAAGAGATTATGCCATTAGAAATCGTCATGCCGAAGCTCGGTTTAACCATGACCGAGGGGCTCATCGTAGAGTGGAAGAAGAAGGAAGGAGACAGCGTCAAGAAGGGCGATATCCTTTTTGTTCTGGAGACGGAGAAGGTCACATATGAAGTGGAGGCGCCGGAGGACGGGACTTTGGGAAAAATTCTCGTCAAGGCGCAGGAGACGGTACCGGTAGGGGCCGTGGTGGGTTATCTCATGAAGCCCGGCGAAAAAGCCGACACGCTTCCCGCTGCCGCTGCAGCGGCACAAGCACCGACGCCGGCTGCATCCCCCGCACCGGCGCCCAAGGGACCGGCGGGAAAAGCAAAGATCGTTATAATCGGCGGCGGCGTCGGCGGTTATCCGGCGGCGATCCGTGCGGCCCGCATGGGAGCAGAGGTCACTATCATCGAACGCGACGCCCTGGGGGGCACCTGCCTGAACTTAGGATGCATTCCCACGAAGGCCTTTCTGCACTCCGCCGGCATTGCCAGTGCCATCAAGCATTCGGAAGTGTTCGGGATCCGCAGCAAGGGCTACGAAATCGATTTCCCCGCCGTCATGAACCGCAAGAACACCGTCGTTTCGCAGTTGTGCAACGGCGTGAAGAGCCTGCTTACGGCGAAGAAGGTGAAGATCGTCAAGGGAACGGCGGCGTTGATCGATAACCGGACCGTACAGATTGCGGAGACGGGAGAGAAAATCACCGCCGACAAGATCCTGATCGCCTCGGGATCGAAACCGGGCAAGCTGCCTATCGAAGGCATCGAAACCTCCGGCGTTATGGACAGCAATCAGGTGCTGGGTATGGAGAAGCTTCCGAAAAGCGTCGCCGTCATCGGCGGCGGCGTGATCGGCGTGGAGTTTGCCCAGTTTCTGAACGGAATGGGCGTGGACGTCACCATCCTGGAACTGATGCCGAACCTGATTCCCGGTCTGGACCGGGAAATAGCCGCCACCCTGGAAAAGATAGTTGCTTCTTCGGGAGTCAAGGTCGTCACGAAGGCGGCAGTCAAAGGCATCGGCGGCAAGAACGGGCAGAAGACGGTCTATTACGCCGTCGACGACAAGGTGTCGGAATGCGTCGTGGAAAGCGTCATCCTGGCGGTAGGGAGGAAACCGGATTTCACCGGTCTGAACGTGGAGAAGGTGGGCCTTGCCCTTGAGAAGGGCGCCATCAAGGTCAACGACCGCATGGAGACGAACGTTCCCGGCATATACGCCGCCGGCGATGCGATAGGCGGGGTTATGCTGGCCCATGTCGCCACGACCGAAGGCGAATGCGCCGTCAAAAACGCCCTGGGCCACGATTCCGTTATGAATTACCGGGCCGTGCCCTCCTGCATCTATACGACGCCCGAGGTGGCCTCGGTCGGCTTGACGGAAGAGGAGGCCAAGAAGACGCACGATGTCCAGGTCGGCCGCTTCCCGCTTCGGGGAAACGGTAAGGCGTTGATCCTCAATGAGACGGACGGAATGGTGAAGATCATTTCCGACAAGAAGTACGGTGAGGTGCTGGGGGTGCATATCCTGGCCCCGCATGCGACGGACATGATTGCGGAAGCCGTTTTAGGGATGAGCATGGAAATGACGGTCGAGGAACTGGCCCATGCCATCCATCCCCATCCGACGGTTTCGGAAGCGATCATGGAAGCGGCGCTGACGCTGGCGGGAGGGGCCATCCATATGCCTTAGCACCGGTGTTGAAACAGAGGCACAACAGGAACCAGTAAACGTTGAAGTTAATCGGGAGGTAGATCATGGCTTGGGATTTTGGAATTTCAAAGGAAGAGGAAGCCTACCGTCAGCAGGTAGCTGCGTTCCTCGACAGGGAACTGACCGAGGAGATCGCCCGGGAAAACTGGGAAGATCTTGGTTTGGGCGATCTAGGGCGGGGTTTCGCCAAGAAGCTTCACGCCGCGGGGCTGATGGGATGGAGTTGGCCGGTGGAATACGGCGGAAAGGGGTTGCCGCCCATATACGATTTCATCCTGATCGATGAACTGGGAAAACGCTGGGGTGCGCATGTCCCCAACGATGTGGCTTATACGATGGTCGGCCACACGATTCTGCGGAGGGGAAACGCGGAGATGAAGAAGGAATTCATTCCCCGGATTATCCAGGGGGAGATCGAGTTCGGTCTGGGCTACACGGAGCCGGAGGCCGGTTCCGACCTGGCCAACATGAAAATGACCGCCATTGAGGACGGAGATTGTTACATCGTGAACGGTCAGAAGACGTTCAACACGGAAAGCCACTATTCGGAATACCACTGGCTGGCCGCCAAGACGGACTCCAAGGTTTCCGCCTACAAGGGGATCAGTCTCTTCATCGTCGACCAGCGCAGCCCCGGCATCACCATCAGACCCATGATCACCATGTCCGGGGAGAGGACCAACGAGATCTTCTACGACGACGTGAAGGTTCCCAAGAACAGGCTCGTGGGCGAGAAGAACAAGGGCTTCTACTATATGATGGAAGCCCTGGGGTCCGAGCGGAATTACGTCTTCGTACCGAGCCGCTATACGCCCTATCTCAATATGATCATCGACTACGCCAGGAGTACGACGTTCAAAGGCGTGCCGCTGGCCGAAAACCCCATGGTCAGGGACAAGATCGCCCAGATCGCCGTGGAAATCGACATGTCCACGCTGCTGGCCGATCACGCCCGATGGATGGAATGGAACAACCTGCCCATGACCTGCGAGCCTGAAATTACGAAGGTATTCGTCTCCGAGATGGAACAGCGCATGGTCGACAGCATGATGCAGATCCTGGACCAGTTCTGCCAACTGAAGGAGGATTCCAAGTGGGCTCCCCTGAAGGGAAGGATAGAATGGGAGTTCCTGCACTCCTTCATGACGACGATAGGGGCGGGAACGAGCGAGGTCGGGAGAACGGTCATCGCCCAGCGCGGTCTGGGGCTTCCCCGCGGATAGACAAGGCCATATTGGAACGGAGGTATAAAAATGGATTTTACATATACGGAAGAGCAGAGAATGATGAAGGAAGCGGCAAGGGGCTTCCTGGAGAAGGCGTGTCCCAATGTCGACTGGTATCTGGAAATGGACCGGGACGAAAAGGGATTTACGCCTGAGCTGTGGAAAGGTATGGCCGAACTGGGATGGATGGCCGTCATGTTTCCCGAGCAGTACGGAGGCATCGGAGGCTCGTTCACGGACCTGGTTGTCCTTCTGGAAGAGATGGGTTATGCTGCAGTTCCGGGGCCCTTCTTTTCCACCGTCCTTTTGGGAGGTTTGACCGTTCTTTTCGGGGGGGATGACGGGCAAAAGGACGAACTCCTGCCGAAAATCGCCGAGGGTAAATGCATGATGACGCTCGCCCTGAGCGAAGCCGGCAGCACCGTTTACGATCCGTCCTTCATCGAAGCAACGGCCGCGGCGGACGGGGACGCCTACGTCATAAACGGAACGAAACTCTTCGTTCCCGATGCCCATGTGGCGGACAAGATCATCTGTGCGGTAAGGACCGCCGGCGGCATATCCCTGTTCCTGGTGGATGGAAAGGCGGCGGGTGTCGAGGTCACGGTGCTGAAGACGACCGCCGGCGACAAACTGTGCGAGGTCGTCCTGGATCACGTTCGGGTCCCGAAGTCGGACCTCCTGGGCGGATTGAACGGCGCCGGCCCCATCATCGAAAAAGTCCTGCAGTATGCGGCGGTGGGTAAATGCGCCGAAATGCTGGGGGGCTCCAACAAGGTCATGGAATTGACCGTCGCGTATGCCAAGGAGCGTGTGCAATTCGGCAAGCCCATCGGCGTCTATCAGGCCGTGCAGCATCATTGCGCCAATCAGAAAATGGCCATTGAAGGCAGCACCTACATCACCTACAAGGCCTCCTGGATGCTCGATAACGGCATGTCGGCCGCACGTTTCGTTTCCTCGGCGAAGGCCTGGGTCAGCGAAGCTTATAAAAAGGTGACGGCCATCGGCCACCAGATCTTCGGAGGTACGGGCTACATCGTGGAACATCCCATGCCCATATACTCCAGGAGGGCGAAAGCCTCAGAATACGCTTACGGCAATGCCAATTATCATCGTCAACTCATTGCCTCCGAACTGGGATTGTAGGTGTCGCGATACCCGGCAGGAAGGTGCGGGCCGAGGCCTTGAAATGACGGCGGGGTCGTTCCGGCGGCGGGTTTGTCGGCGCCGGAACGTAACAAAAAAACAGCGCCGTGGATGACACGGTTTGATATATATAAGGAGACTGGTTATGGAGAATTTGAAACCGGGGTGCTTGGAAGGCGTTACGATTCTGGATTTTACCTGGGTGCTGGCTGGTCCTCATGCAACCAAAACCCTTGCCGATATGGGTGCGAATGTCATCAAAGTGGAGCAATACAAGGCCGGCGCCAACGAGCGTTGGCTCCCTTACCGGGTGACCCATGACGACGTCACCCAGAGTTCATACAGCGTCAACGTCAACCGGGGCAAGAAAAGCATCTGCGTCAATATGAAAAACCCGAAAGGGATGGCCGTGATTCATGAGCTGATTAAAAAGAGTGACGTCGTGATAGAGAACTTTGCCCCCGGCGTCATGGACCGGCTGAAACTCGATTACGAGTCGGTCAAGAAGATCAAGAGCGATATCATTTACTGTTCCATCTCCTGTTTCGGCCACTGGGGGCCTTACAGCCACAAGCCCGGGTACGACATGATCGCCCAGGGCGCCAGCGGTTGGACCGCCCAGAGCGATCCCCCGATCATCGCCCCGGTGTCCATCGGCGACACGGTGGCCGCGGTACATGCATGTATAGCCATCCTGGGCGCCCTTTATGCGAAGAAGATGAGCGGGATCGGCCAGAACCTCGACATCTCCATGATGGACTGCCTCTTTTCCCTCCATGAAAATACGCTTCCCTGGTATCTGATCAGCCAGGCGATAGGGAATCCCATCGAACCTCCGAGGATCGGCCGCCAGCATCCCGGTTACGCCCCTTACGGCATTTACAAGGGTAAGAACGACGGCTTGATCTGCATCGCCTGCCTGACGGAAAACAGATGGCAGCCCCTGGTGAAGCTCATGGGGGAAAAATACGCCTGGCTTCTCAATGATCCCCGGGCGAAGGATGTCTCGACGCGGTGCTCCACGTCCAATGCCCCCTTCATTCATCAGGTGTTGGAAGAGTGGGTCATGGAGCAGGAATCGGTCGAAGAAGTGGAGCGGCTGCTCGACGAAGTGGAAGTTCCGTGCCTGCGCGTCCGGACACTGAAGGAACTGGCGGATACGGACCCCCAGATCAAGGCGAGGGAAATGATGCCCGTCGTCGATCAGCCCTTCATCGGCCCCATGAAGATGTACGGCAGTCCCCTGAAGATGTCCGAAACACCTTCCTGCATCAGGGGCCATGCACCCATCCTGGGCGAGCATAACGACCATGTTCTCGCAGAAGTTCTGGGATACGGGGAGGATCAGATCAAGGCCCTGTACGGCGAAGACGTGCTTTACCACGAACCTGCGGTCGATAGGATGAAGAATTAGCGAACAGTCGTCAACACATTGTCATTGCATGGAAAGAGAGGTATCGAATCATGCTGAAATACGAAAAATGGGATTTGATCAAGAGAAAGATCCGTCAGGACGATCTGGAGGATCTGGGTGTTCCCACGGGGGACATGATCTGCCGTTGCATCGACGAAGGCAAACTGGAGCTTGCCAAGGAGCTGGCCCAATACTTTGTTCCCGAGTCCAAGGGGCTTCATGACCTGTATGTGGACTGGACGGCCGACATCTTTGACAAAGTGGCAAAAATGCATGGGGAGGAAGCGATGTTCGACCTGCTGCGCGCAACACAGAGCACCTGGATGATGCGGCGAACATGGAGCGGCCTTTCCAAGATGCAGCCGTTCCAGCGGCTGATGCTGAACGCGGAGATTTTCCGGGCGCACCGCTGCGGTCCCCGGCAGATGGGCGAATTGACGTTCACGGAAGACGCAGATAAATATGAACTCCTCTGCGATCCCTGCGGCAGCGGCGGACGCATCCGCCGGGGCGATCCGGTCGACGGCACGCCTTCCCGGCTGGGAAAACCCTACAACTTCGGCGTGACGTCCAAGCCCTACTGGTGGAGTTGGTCGCTGGCCGACGTTCCTTACTACTGCATCCACTGCGCCATGAACGAGATCCTCATGATCGAGTGGGGCGGATGGCCTCTCTGGGTTACGGAGTATAACCCCGACGCCTCCAAGCCCTGTGCCTGGCATTTTTATAAAAAACCGGAAGTCATGCCGGAGAGATACTGGACACGGTTAGGTTTCAAGAAACCCGCAAATTTTGACGACCCGAAAAAAGGTGCGGAGAGATTGTAGATATTCTCAGTCACCCCATTGCCGCCGATGACGGCGGCGCAGGGGATGTTCCTTGCTTCCCCCCGCTCCCCTTAGCGGGGCGGGGGGGGAAGTACCATCGGGAGTGAGCGCCGTGATTGCCGTCTATCTTGATGTCGTGTCCTACGACGAAGGGCTTAGAATCCAGCAGATGATCCATGCCGCAAGGGTTGCCGGCAAGGGGGATGATGTTCTGCTGCTTCTGGAACACGAACCGGTTATCACGTCCGGCAGGCAGGGGAATAAGAATGATCTGCTTGTTCCCCATGAAGAGCTGGAAAAGAGGGGTATTGCGTTCCGCCAGGTGAGTCGGGGCGGAAAGATGACGTGTCACTATCCGGGGCAGTTGGTCGGTTATCCCATCATGCGGGTCGAAACGTCTCAACCCGATATTCCTTTTCTCGTTTATCGTCTGGAAGAGACGCTTATTGCCTGCCTTACGAAATTCGATATCCAGGCAGGCAGGATAGAGAGTTTGCGGGGCGTTTGGGTGGACGGCAGGAAAATCGCCGCCGTCGGCGTGGAAGTGAAGGAACATGTTACCATGCATGGCTTTTCGTTGAATGTATTCGAGGATATAGGGATTTATCAATTCTTTGTTCCCTGCGGCATTGCCGATCGCGGTATCGCTTTTCTGGAGCATTTTGTGAATACGGGCGGCAGATCGATCATGAACCGCGTGAGGGATATGATCGTTCGTTCCTTTTCCCTCGTATTTGCCGTGCCGGTAACGGCGCGGCTGTCGTGGGAAGCGTTCAGACATAAATTTCCGGAGATGATTCATGAGGGGATGTCATGACCTTGGCGAAACCTGACTGGTTGAGAAAGAAACTCCCTTTGGGTGCTGCCTTTCAAAGCGTGGAGGCCGGTTTGAGCAGTCAACGCCTGCATACGATCTGCCAGGAGGGGTGCTGCCCCAATCAGGGCGAATGCTTCGAGCGGGGTGTGGCTACTTTCCTTATCATGGGGGATACATGCACCCGGAACTGCCGTTTTTGCGCCGTCAAACACGGAAAGCCGTTTCCTCTCGACATGGACGAGCCGAAGAGGCTTGCCTTGGAAGTCAAAGAGATGAAGCTGCGCTTCGTCGTCGTGACGTCCGTGACCAGGGACGATTTGCCCGACGGCGGCGCATCGCATTTTGCCCGCACGATAGCGTCGTTGCGCATCCATTGTCCCGGCGTGGGCGTCGAGGTGCTGATTCCCGATTTTCAGGGCTCGAAGCAGGCCCTGAATACCATAGCTATGGCGGCGCCGGAAGTGGTCAGTCATAACATCGAGACCGTGCCGAGACTTTATCGGGCGGCCCGGCCCCAGGCGGATTACGCGAGGTCCCTGACGCTGCTTCGCGAGATAAAGGCCATGTATCCGGAGGGCGTGACCAAATCGGGCCTGATGGTGGGGTTGGGCGAAACGGCCGAGGAAGTGGCCAAAGTCTTGTCGGAATTGAGAGATGTCGGCTGCGACATGCTGACGATCGGCCAGTACCTTGGTCCTTCCGCTTCGCATCATCCCGTCGTGGAATATGTCCGCCCTGAAGTCTTCGATTTTTATCGGCGGCGGGCTCTGGATTTAGGTTTCAGAAGCGTTGCAGCATCGCCGTTTGTGCGCAGCTCATACATGGCCGAGAAGTATTTTTCCGAAATGTCTGCCTGATGAAAACGCCGTCTGTTGAAGCGGCAAGTCGTCATCAAATCAAAATAAAATCATGAAAAGTGAGGATCAAGGCGGTTAAATCGGTAAACGGATCCGTCCGTTGAATATCGTTTATCAAGGAGAATCCACATGATCGGAAGGTCGTCTTTAAACAGGGGGGGATTGAAAACGAAACTGATGATCGGCGGTTGCCTCATGGCTGTTATCCCCGTCGTTGTTCTCGGGGCGGCAGCCGTCTATTACACCCGGGCGAATATCGAGAAGGAAACTGAGGCACAGGTGCTCACTGTCGCGAAGAGCATTGCGGATATGGTCGACAGCGTCGTTACTTCGGAATCCGGCGCAATGGCCATGCTGGCCCAGAGGCACTCCGTAATAACGGCTGTGAAGGATATGAATGCCGGCGATGCGCAGAAGGCGGAATCGCTGCAACATGAGTTCGATAAGCTTCTGCCCGTAACAGAAAGCCGGTACGAGTCGATCGTCGTTCTGGGAAAGGACGCGATCATTTTTGCCGACGATGTCAAGGGTGTTATCAAGGGTTTCAATATCGCGGACAGGGACTACGTCAAAAAGACCATGCAGGGGCAGACCAGCGTGGAGTCCGTCATCATGTCGAAAAAGTACAATGCACCGGTCAATGCCCTGCCTTATCCGGTGAAGGACGAGAACGGCAGCATCATAGGCATGGTTGCCGGAATGTTGCGGGTGCCCTACCTGGCGGCGAAGATCAATCAGGTCAAACTGGGAAAAACGGGTTACGCCTATATCGTCAACAGGGAAGGGACGGTGATCGTCTACCCGGACACCAAACAGGTTCTTAAGCTCAACATAGCGAAAGAGCAGGGTATGGAGGAGATCATTCGGAAAACCGCCGCCGGGGAGGCAGGTGTCCGGAAATACACTTACCACGGGATCGACAAATACGCAGGTTTCGCGCCTGTCAAGATCAACGGCTGGAGTGTCATCGTGGCGGTTCCGGTCGACGAGATGCTGGCCTCCGTTTATGCTGTCCGAAATATCATCTTCATAGGAATGGTCCTATTCGCCCTGCTCGCAGCCGTGGCGGCCTATTTCGCCGCCGCGAGGATCGCGGTTCCGATCCGGAAAGCCTCGGAGCAATTGAATGCCGGCATGGAACAGATTACCGCGGCCTTCCGCGAAGTCGCTTCTGCAAGCCAGAACCTGGCGGAAGGTGCATCGGAACAGGCGTCTGCCATCGAGGAAACATCATCCACTCTGGAGGAGATGAGTTCGATGACGAAAAATACCGCACATAATGCCGAGGAACTGGTGAGGGCGGGTGAAGCCACCTATGTCTTGCAGAAATCCTGCTATAAGAGCATCAAAGAGTCTCAGGTTCGCATGAACCACGTCACGGAATCGGGAAACAAGGCCGCCAAGGTCGTTAAGACCAGCGATGAAATCGCTTTTCAGATCAACCTGCTGGCCCTGAATGCCGCAGTAGAGGCCGCCCGCGCCGGCGAAGTCGGGGCGGGATTCGCCGTTGTCGCCGAAGAAGTCAGAAATCTTGCCAAGAAGTCCGCCGATGCGGCGAAAGATACGGCGGCAATCATCGGAGAAACGCTGAACGGCATCAAAGAGGGCGCCGCATTGGTGGACCGGGTCCTCCTTGAGTTTCGCGAGATGGGAGAGACGGGCAAGAAGACCACGGCGCTGATTAATGAAATGAACGATGCATCCCGTGAACAGGCGCAGGGCATTGAGCAGATCAGCAGGGCCGTCCGTGAAGTGGACAAGGTTGTTCAGCAGAACGCCGCCAATGCCGAGGAATTGGCGAGTGCCTCCGAGGAGATGAATGCCCAGGCGGCTACAATAGAGGAAGTAGTTCAAGAGTTGGTTGACGTGGTCGGTCTCGGCGCCGACAACGGCCGCCGGCCTCTCTCTGCGGAAGAAGCGGTTTCGACGACAATGTTCGTCCCCGATACCCGATCATACACTGACCGGGCGATAGATGATCAAGGGAGATGATGCGGGAGAAACGGTCATATTGCTTCAGCCTGACCGGGTTCCTGCTCATGAAGGATCAGGATTGAAAATCCCGAAATGGACTTCTTGCCCAAGCTGACGCTCTCATTCAAAAGGTATGTATTCCTGCGATATGCATCCATGACACGGATGCCGACGGATGCCAATGTCGCTCCAGCGCAGGACGGAGTAGAAGCAATGTTTTAATCGGTGGCTGCATATACTCCCGTCTCTGCTATAAGGGGCCGGCCGCCATAAGCCGGTCCCTCCTCCTTTCCTGCAGAATGATCTCGGCGGCGGATGTCGATCGCAATCCGACTTTAATCGGAATGACGGGAACTATCCGGTATCTCCTCTTGGTAGCCATCAATAAGCCATTGCCACTAAAGTAAAATCCGCTTTTCACTTCGGGCATCGGACGACTATAACGCCTATTTTCCTTGCGATAAGTTCTTTCACGATCCGTCCGCGGCATCTCGCTTTTTTTGAGAATCCTATAGATTGTAGTAAGCGACAGCTTTATTCCATAAAACCGATTCATCTCAGTGCAGATTAGCCTGGGACGAAGTCTGCGTTTTCGTCTCAAGGATATGATGTGCTTCTTGTGATCCTTTCAGGCACTGAGAACCCACCGGACTGCATCCTCATCGCCGTCAGAAAGTCGGCTCAGCCTGTATGGCAAGGGATACGACCGGAATGAATGCGTACGGGCAATCCCTTTTCTGCGAAAATATCAAGTCATAATGGGCAGTTGTGAAAATGGCGAAAAAAGGACTTGACAAAGCGAAACGGCATAACTATAACACCCATTATCAATAACGATCGTTATTAATAAAGGGTGTTATCGAATGGGTCGCCAATGCCGGCAAGCCTGAAAGTATCTCAACAGGAAATCATCGAAGCGGCGTTCAACGTCGTGCGCAGATACGGTTGGGCGAAACTGTCGGCTCGGTCCATTGCCAAAGAACTCAATCTGTCCACGATGCCGATTTATCACCAGTTTAAGTCGATGGTCGATTTGGAAGAAGAGATTGTCAGGAAGGCTATGGCGCTGCTCAAGGAATACCAGTCGAAGCCCTATACGGGGAACAGGTCTCTGGACCGGAGCATCGGCTACATCATGTTTGCCCGCGAGGAGTCGCATTTATTTCACGCGATCAACGATGAGAGCCACAGCGCCTGGCAGGCGAAATACGGGGATGCGACGTTCGACCAGCACAGCGAGGAACTATCGCGCGATCCGTTGGTGAAAGGCTTGACGAAGGAGCAGCTGCGCAGGCTCAATTTCCTGCTCTGGATTTTCGTGCATGGTGTGGCGTCGCTTAAGAACTGGATGCAGACACAGCGATTCAGCGACCAAAGGGTCGTCGAACTCATGACGGAAGGAACCCGTAAAATCATCCAAGGCTTCTTGGAGAATAAGGAGTAGCAGGCTGTATGAAAGATTTTGATCAAAAGGTAGCAGTAGTCACGGGCGCTGCCTCGGGCATGGGCCGGGCTATGGCCGTGTATCTGGCGGGGCTGGGCTGTCATCTGGCCATCGCCGACCGCGATAAGGACATGCTCGACGAAACGGCGTCCCTTGCCGGCCGGGCGGACCGGAAAATCACGTCTCATCGGCTGGATGTGAGTGTACGCGACGACGTTTACGCCTTTGCCGAACTTGTGGAAAAAGAGCACGGCCAGGTCGATATCGTGATCAATAACGCGGGTATATCGACCCGGTGTCCGATCGAAGAGATCCCTTACGATTATTTTGAATCCCTCATGAATATCAATTTCTGGGGGGTGGTTTACGGCTGTAAGGCGTTTCTTCCCGCCCTCCGAAAGAGGCCGGAGGCGCACATCGCCAATGTATCGAGTATCTATGCGATTGCCGCCTTTCCCAAATCGTCGGCCTATAACGCGAGCAAGGCGGCCGTACGGGCGTTCACGGAAACGCTGGCCGCCGAACTGATTCATTCAAATATCGGAGTATCCTGCGTCTTCCCCGGTGCCGTCAGGACCAACGTCGTTAACAACAGCCTGGGGCATATGAAGTTGTTCAGCGGGAAGTTCGGTCTGGACGAGGCCGCCCTGGCGGAAAAGATCGAGACGGCCGAACGCGAAAGCCAATACTTTCAGCAGTACTATGAGAGCGGGGAAATTCTGTCTCCGGAGGCGGCCGCGGCGATCATCGTCGAAGGCATCAAGGCTAAGAGCCTGAGGATACTCGTTGGAGAAGATGCCAGGGAACTGGACATGCTGGTTCGGAACAATCCCGACCATTACCTGGAAACGATTTCCACGTATGAGATATTTCAAAGGTAGCGGGTTTTTAGGGGGGGCAGGTGTGCGGTTGCCCGGCCGTGAGGCGGTCCCGGTCTTCAGGCAGGGGCCGCGAGAGAGGGGAGGTGGTCTGAAGTCGTTATTTTGAAGTCGTAAAGCTAGGGAATCTTGTCATGGTTGTGTTAAATTCTATAAACGCAAGAGCATATGGAGGTGTACAATGTTTAAAAGAACTTTATCCCTATTGATCATGGTTACCTTGTTTTTAGTCGCATTCGCTATGCCTTTGTCGGCGGCGGAGTTTACGTCGAAGGAATTCTCCATCCAGTATCCCTCGGACTGGAAAGTGTTGAAGGGGGCGTCGCCGGCCGTCCTTTTTCAGGCCCAGAAACCCAGCGGATGTCCGTGGCAGCTCGTCATCGCCTTCGACGCGCCGGGAGCGAAATTTCTGGACGTCCTGAACGAGGCCAATAAGGAGAGCGCGAAAGAATTCAAAGCCGATTCCCCCAAGGAGACCGTCACTGCCGACGGAAGCAAGGCGTACATAACCGAGACCGAATTCATCGAGCCCAACTCCGGCTATGCCGCCGCCGGCGTCGCCCTCGGTGTCGAGAAAAACGGCAAGTGGTACATTGTTATGGTCAATACGGTACCCGTCGGTTATCCTTACAAGTACGACGACTTCTCTAAAATCGTCAAGTCCATTAAGTTCGTTAAATAATCGATTGGTTTGAAGTTTGAACTGTTTTAAAATATTCAAGGAGGTGTAAATGAAACAGGTCGGTAAGCTTGCTCCGATTCTTCTTCTGATGGTTTTTTGCCTGTCTCTGCTTCCCTGTGCCATGTCTCCCGCTCTTGCTGCTAAAAAGGAGAAGAAGCCGGATCAGAAAATCAAATTCAATGCCGCTTTTGACAGAAAACTCCTGAATGTCGACATGTCCGACTTCGATCCCGCCAATCCCATCATACCGACGGGAGATACGATCAAGATAGCCGTTATATCGCCGTTTTCCGGTCCGTCCGCCATCAATGGACAACTCCATTTCCTGTGTGTCCAGTGGTCGGCGCATATGATCAACAAAAGCGGAGGCATCTGGGTGGATGGGAAGAAGAAGCTGGTCGAAGTCATCAAGGCCGACACGATGGAAAAA
The DNA here is from genome assembly GCA_963668175.1 of Syntrophales bacterium. Classification (GTDB taxonomy): domain Bacteria; phylum Desulfobacterota; class Syntrophia; order Syntrophales; family PHBD01. Next base: position 3,524,691 of record OY764159.1, on the reverse strand, counting down.
ACGGACCAGACCAAAAAGATCGCCGAGAGAATGGCCTTGCAGAACAAGATCCATGTCTATTGGGGAACGAGTGGAAGCCAGCTTATGAAAATCATCAACGACACGGCGGCCAAGTACAAGATCATTTCCATGAGCGCCGCCGGCATGTCCGACGAACTCCAGGACGCCACGAACTTCTCCCGCTATTCGTTCATGACGGGCTGGTCCACCGGGCAGATCGGGAGGGGGATGGCCTACTATTACGGACAGATCAGGAAAAAAGAAAAGAAATTCTACATCCTCTGTCAGGATTACTCGTTCGGCCACATACTCGCGGACGGATTCAAGCAGGGCTTGAAGGAGTACTATCCCCAGGCGCAGATCGTCGGCGAGGATTACCATAAACTCATTCTCACCGATTTCGCACCCTATCTTGAGAAGATCAAGGCATCCGGCGCCGAGGTTGTCTATACCGGCGACTGGATTCCCGACGGCTCCAACCTGCTTAAGCAGGCGAGAAAAATGGGAATTATGACTCCCATGGCCAATCTGTTCCTCGACGAGCCCAATACGTTGAATGAAATCGGCATCGAAGGGACGAAGAATCTGGTCAATATCACCCAATACGGGGGAGAGACCAACATTCGCGGAGAACACCCCACATTCCCGGCCAACGACCCGGAATGGTCGCGATATCTCAAAACATGGAACAATTTGTGGAAAACGAAATGGAAGGCGCCGTACAACACGCTGCTCTATCAGTACCCCCTGGGTAACTTCGGGGCGTGGATCGAACAGACCTTCTGGCTGTTCAGCGTCATAGAAAGGGCGAAGAGCACCGATCCCGAGAAGATCATCAAGGTCTGGGAGGGCGACGTTTATCAGTTCAACAACGGTAAAATCGTCAAGATGAGGGCGTGCGATCATAAGGTTATTCAGGATCTCGGCATATCCGAATACGTTCCGCCGGACATGCAGAAGGTGTCCTTCAATATTCCGCCTCACTACTGGTGGAAGAATGCCTGTGCGGCCGGACCGTCGTACAGGATACCGGCCGCCAAGGTCTTGCCTTGGATGGATCAGAAGCTCGATCGATGCCGGGGTAAGAACAATTGGGGGGATTGAACCAACAACACAGCGCGGCCGGAACATGCTTACGAGAGGCACAAAGCGCGTTCCGGTCGCCAACTCGCAGAGGATGAACGGATGGATCCAATAATTTCTATGTATGTGGCGCAGGCAATCCACGGGCTTGCCTATGGCATGATCCTGTTTCTCATCGCTTCCGGTTTGACGGTCGTGTACGGGATGATGGGTATACTGAACCTGGCCCATGCCGCTTTTTTCATGCTGGCGGCCTACTTCTGCTACCAGATCTCGGGTATGACGGGGAGCTTTTGGATGGCGCTGCTTCTTGCGCCGCTGGCCACGGCCTTTCTGGGGATACTCATGGAAAGGTTTTTACTGAGACGGGTGCATGCCTTCGGTTATCTCGGCGAAATGATCTTCACGCTGGGGATATCGATCATGATTACGGGCATCGTCAAATCCGCATGGGGGACGGAGTTTCTCCCCGTCCCGGAACCGTCCGTTCTTGAAGGCATGGTGTCCGTAGCGGGCCTCGATTATCCCAAATACAGGCTTTTTGTAATCGCTCTCGGCCTGGTGGTCATCGTAATGATGACCATGCTTCTTTATAAAACCCGTCTGGGCAAGATCGTTCGCGCCGCGGTTTCCGACAGCGGGATGGTCAGTGCGCTCGGGATCAACGTTTCCTTCGTGTACATGTCGGTTTTCGGCTTCGGCATCTGGCTCGCCGGTATTGCCGGTGTCGTCATCGCTCCCATCCTGACCGTCTATCCGGGATTGGCCGACCAGATAGGATTCGACGCCTTCATCGTCGTGATCACGGGAGGTTTCGGCAGTCTCCTGGGGGCCCTGATCGTATCCCTGATATGCGGTATGTTGAGCGCCTTCGGTATTCAGTTCCTCTCCTCATTGGCTCCCGTCCTCATGATGGGATTCATGGTCGTCGTCCTGTCTATCCGTCCTCAAGGCTTGTTTGGAGCGAAAGAATGAAAATAAAAACATATCACATGGCCCTGTGGCCGGTTTTGATCATAATGCTGGCTTTGATCCCCAAGGTCGGACCTTACTATACCAACCTGCTCGTCACGTTTGCCGTCTTTTCCGTCTTTTCCGTCTCATTCAACATGCTTCTGGGATATACCGGCATCCTGAATTTCGGACATGCCATTTTCTTCGGCGCCGGGAGTTACGGCATCGCCCTGGCATTGAAGCATATTGACGGATTGTCGCTTTTTCCGGCCTTGGCTATCGGCGTGCTTGCAGCCGTCGTCGTGGCGGCCATTCTTTGCCCCCTGGCCGTCCGGCTGACGCATTCGTTCGCCATGTGGCACCTCGCTTTCAATCTGTTCATGGTCGTTCTCGCATACAGGCTGAAGGAGATAACAGGGGGCGAAGACGGTATCGGCAATTTCCGCATTCCGGCCCTTGAAATACCCGGCCTGAATCCGATTTCCATCCAGGGGGCATACGATCATTTCTATTATTTTGCCGTTATCGTTTTGGGAATCTGCGTGTGGCTCATGTGGTTTTTCACGAAGACGCCTTTCGGGCAGGTTCAGATAGGCATCCGCGACAACGAACGAAGGATCACCTATCTGGGCTTCAAGGTGAGCCATGCCAAGGCCGTCATCTATATCGCTTCGGCCGCCTTCGCGGGTGTGGCCGGTTCGATATACACCCTGTTCAATAATCTGGCTTCTCCGGAAGGCTCTCTGCTGGTGTTTTACATACCCATCGTCAGCACGGTAGTGGGCGGCGCCTCGAATTTCTTCGGACCGGTGCTGGGGACGGCTTTCTTCCAGGTTATCGAAGAAATGGCCAGCCGTTATACGGACAAGATCGAACTGCTGACGGGCACGATCCTTGTGATCGTGATGCTGTTTGCCCCTACGGGCATTATCGGTCTCATAAAAAAGGGAATGTCCAAAATGAAAACAAAGATGACGATGAAGGGAAAAGTCGCATCGACTGCGAAAGTGGATTAGGAGAAGAATACATGAGTATCCTGGTGATCGAAGACCTGCATCACGATTTCAGCGGATTGAAAGTCCTTATGGGCGTCAACCTGCTGATCAGGGAGGGAGAGCGCCACGCCATCATCGGGCCGAACGGAGCCGGAAAGACGACCCTTTTCAACGTGATCACAGGTATGTACAACCCGAGCAAAGGGAGGATTCTGTTCAAGGGACGGGATGTGACCGGATTGTCTCCGGACCGGCTGGCGAGAATCGGCATCGGACGTTCCTTTCAGATCACGAGCACCTTCCCCTGGATGACGGCGTTCCAGAATATTCGCCTTGCGGTTCTCGCCAAAAGAAACATCCGGTTCAATCTCTGGCGCCGGATCGACAGGATGTCCGAGATCACGAGGGAGACCGAAGATATGCTCGAACGGATCAACCTGGTCGAGGAACGCAACATCCCGGCCAGCAAGCTTTCCTACGGCAAGAACCGCGCCCTTGAGATCGGCATGGCGCTCGCAATCAATCCGGAACTGGTGCTTCTCGACGAGTTTGCGGCCGGCATGTCGTACGATGAGAGCAAGTATACCATCGAGCTCATCAAGAAGTTAACGGAAGGCAAAACGGTCGTCATTATCGAACACGACATGGACGTCGTCTTTTCGCTGGCCGACCGGATCACCGTGCTTCATTACGGCCGCGTTCTGGCGACGGGAACGCCCGATGCGATCTGTTCCAATCAGGAGGTGAAGGATGCCTATCTCGGGAACCTGGATTGCAGGGCGATATGCGAAGGATAGGGAACGGCACCGGCGAACGTGCCTAACAGAACAACGACAGATTATATAGGATGAACGCATGCTGTTAAAAGTCAGCGAACTGAATACGTACTACGGTGCAAGCCATATCTTGCAGGGCATTTCTCTCCATATTGCCGCCGGCGAAATTGTCGGCCTGCTGGGCAGGAACGGCATGGGAAAGAGTACGGCCCTGAAAAGCATCATCGGGCTGGTGAAGCCGAAGACCGGCTCTGTCGTATACGAAGGCAAGGAATACGCCGGCTCGGCCTGTCACAAGGTGGCCCGGGCAGGAATCGGCTATGTGCCGGAGGAAAGAAGGATCTTCCCGGAACTGTCCGTACTGGACAACCTGCTCCTGGGGATCAAGAAGGGAAAGGTTCAGGCTGCGGCCGGAGGAGACGGCTGGACGGTCGAGAGAATCTTTCACCACTTCCCCAAGTTGCGGGACAGGATCCACCAGCAGGGAAGATATCTGTCCGGCGGCGAGCAGCAGATGCTGTCCATCGGGCGAGCCCTGATGGGCAATCCGAAGCTGCTTCTCGTCGACGAGCCCACGGAAGGCCTGGCGCCGCTCATGGTCGAAGAGGTCAGAAACGTGCTGGCCGAAATCAACAAGGCGGGCGTTTCGATCCTTCTGGTGGAGCATAATCTGAATGTGGCCCTGTCGCTTGCGACCCGCGTTTATCTGATGGGTAAGGGTTTTATCGGATACAGCGGCACGATCGACGAATTGCAGGAGGACGACGAGGCGCGGAAGAAGTATCTGCTGTTCTCGGCCGCCTGTTAGGAAGGGGTTGCCGGTGGCGCTTCGCCGCAAACGGCCGGTCCTGCGGCGATTGCGGCTACAACGTAACCCGGAGCAGATGCTGCGGGGACGCACATCTTCAAAAATAATGCGAGAAGGAGAAACGCAACTGACGTGAACAACAAAATCATGACGGCAAAAGAGGCCGTCGCGTCGTTCGTTCATGACGGCGACGTGCTGATTATAGGGAATTATACGGTGAGCATGGCGTGCGGCCTTGTTTTCGAAATCGTCAGACAGAAAAAAAGAGGGCTTACGCACTGTTCGCAATCGGGCCATCTCATCGACGAAATACTGGTGGATGGAGGCTGTGCGGACCGTTTGATCACAACGTTCGTACTCAATGCCGGCGGCACCGAAGGCGGGTCCGCCGTTACGCGCGCCTGGAAGCAGGGGCGGCTCCAGTTGGAGGATTACACGAATTACCACTACAATGCGAGGCTGGTCGCCGGCATGCACGGGTTCAGCTTCATGCCCGTATTCGAAGGCATCGTGCATACCGATATCTTCAGGAAGAGGGGGTTCATGGGTGAGGACAAATTTAAAATCATTACCTGTCCCTTCACCGGGAAGGATAAGGTACTCGTTCCGGCCCTGAACCCCGACGTTTGCGTCGTGCATGTGCAGCGCGCCGACAGATTCGGCAACGCCCAGTACTGGGGCGCCATGGGGAGCGTACAGGCGGCTGCGCTTGCGAGCAAGCGCATTATCGTCTCCTGTGAGGAGATCGTGGAACACGACGTCATACAATCGAGCCCGCACCTGACGATCATCCCCGCGTACCGGGTCGACGCCGTGGTGGAAATGCCGTGGGGTGCCCATCCTTCGGACGTCATCGGCTATTACAACAGCGACTGGCTTGCCCTGGTGGTCTTCTACCAGGCCCTGCAGACGGAAGCCGGGATGAAGGCGTGGATGGACGAATGGATCTACGGGTGCCGCGATCACGGCGATTACATGAAGCATTATATCGAGTGTGCGGGCATGGACATGCTCAATTCCCTCAAAGCGCGTCCGTTCTACTCGGCCCCCGCCAATTACGGTTCGGCCTTCGTATCGGTCTGGAACGAGGAGAACCGCGAGCGGATGATGGGAGTAACGATCGAAGAACTTGAGCAGTTCATGAAAGAGAGAGGAATCCTTTATGGCTAAACCGTATACGCTCAACGAACTTCTGATTATCTCTGTTGCCAGGGAGATACACGACTTCGAGAACGTCGTCCTGGGCGTGGGCCTGCCGATGGTGTCCGGCGCCCTGGCCAAGGCCTGTTCGCGCCGAATGCCGTCCTCATGATGGAATCGGGCATTATCGATTTCAAACCGCTCGTGCCCCTGAACAACATAGCGGATTGTACGGCCTGCCGGGGTTTTTCCTATGCGACGGACCTCTTTTCGACGTTCACCATGACGTACCGCGGTTTTGTGGATGTGTGCTTCCTGGGGGTCGCCCAGGTCGACCGCTACGGCAACGTGAACACGACGGTGATCGGCGATTACGACAAACCCATAACCAGGTTGCCGGGATCGGGCGGCGCTGCCGATTTCCTCTCGTATGCGAAGAAGACGATCCTCACGATGCGGGGCGGCGAATTTGTCGAATCGCTGTCTTACAGGACATCGCCGGGATATCTGGAAGGTGGAGACAGCCGGGACAAGACGGGCCATTTCCCGAAGGGTTCCGGACCGGTGAAACTGATCAGCACGAAAGGCGTCTTCGAGTTCGATCCTGTCACGAAGGAGATTTATCTGGCCAGGGTGCATCCGGGTGTGACGGTCGGGGAGATCAAAAAGAAAGTGCCGTGGGACCTGAATGTCGCGCCCGATTTGACCGAGACCGAACCCCCGACGGAAAGGGAAATCGATTTCATCCGGCGGTTTGCGCCCGCCGAGTCGATCGGCAAGGGATTGATGTATGAGCTCGCCTTCACGAGCCTGGCGAAACGGGCTGCCGAAGCGAAGGCTTAACGATTGCGGATGCAATTCACAGAAATGGAAATTATCGATAAAGGAGAACGGAAGATGTCGGATTTGAGTTTCAAGGGAAGGGTAGCCATCGTCACCGGGGCCGGCGGCGGTATCGGCAGGGAATATGCACTCGATCTGGGGAATCGCGGAGCTATGGTTGTGGTCAACGATCTGGGCGGTTCGCTGGACGGGACCGGTTCCAGCAGCAGGGCCGCGGACGTCGTGGTGGATGAGATCAAGGCCCTTGGCGGCGAAGCGGTTGCCAATTACGATTCGGTTTCCACCGTGGAGGGCGGCAGGAATATTGTTAAAACCGCCGTCGATCGCTTCGGCAAGGTGGACATCCTGATCAACAATGCCGGTATCCTGAGAGACCGGACCTTCCTCAAAATGACGGAAGCGGACTGGGACCAGGTCGTCGCCGTTCATCTCAAAGGCGCTTTCTGCGTGACGCAGCCCGCGGCCGAGGTCATGAAGGCGAACGGTTACGGCAGGATTATCTTCACGGCTTCGACGTCCGGTCTGTACGGAAACTTCGGACAGTCGAATTATGGTGCGGCCAAGATGGCGCTTGTCGGTTTCATGAACGTCCTCAAGCTTGAGTTGGGCAAGTTCAATATCATGATCAATACGGTGGCGCCAAACGCCGACTCCCGGATGACCAAAGGGCTCGTTCCCGACGAAATCGCCCGGAAATTGAAACCCATATACAATGTGCCTATCGTGACCTACCTGTCTTCCGAAGAGAATAAGGAGACGGGCATGATCTTCACCATGGGCGCAGGCTGGTTCGCAAGGACCGCCCTTGTTTCCGGGCCGGGCGTGTGCATCGGCGATACCAAGCGGGACATCCGTGCGGAGGAGATCCGCGATCAATTCGAGAAGATCGCGAGCCTGGACACCGCCAAGCCCTATCCGAGCGCCGGCGAACTCTACGTCCTGGCGGGACCGTTGTTCGTTTAGACTAGTCGGAGGTTCACGATAAATGAGAAAGAGAGCCGTATTGTCGATGAAACGAATGATGCACGTACTGCTTGCCGGAATGCTCATGCTTTTCGGAACGTATGCGATAGCGGCCGGCGATGACTCGAAGCCGAAGGCGGTCGATTCCGCTTACAGCATCGTCAGGATCGCCGGCGATACGGTCATGACGGGTTGCAACGGGGCCATTGCGGGGCCGGACGGTGCGCTCTATGTCGTTCATACGGGAGACAGCTCGGTATCGCGCATAGACCTCAAGACGTTGAAAATCGCGCCGTTCGTTCCTTCATATGCGGGCGCCTTTTATCTGGACGACGTCACCGCCGACGATAAGGGAAATCTCTATGCCACGGGCATGAGTCCGGTCGTGGGGGAGGTTTATCGCATCGACAGACAAGGCATGAAGTCGGTCATCGCCCGGGGACTCCGGGCACCCAACGGCATTCAGTACAATAAGCGTACGGGTCGCCTTTTCATGAGCGAGTGTTTCCAGGGGAACCGCGTTTTCGAACTCGATCCCGCCGGGATCAGGGAACCCCGGCTCCTCGAAAAGGCCAGGCTCGTTGTTCCCGAAGGGTTCGACTTCGATCCGGACACGAATGATTTGATTGTTCCGGACATGGGGACAGGGAAAATATACCGCGTGAATCCGGAATCGGGGGCGCTCACGAAAATCGCCGGCGGATTTCAGAGGCCGGTCGCCCTCAAGGTCGGCCCGGACAAGAAGGCATACACGCAGGAAATTTCCGGTGCGCTGTACCGGCTGAGCCTTGACGGAGAGAAAAAGGAGAAGATCGCCCAATTACCGCCGGGATTGGACAATCTGGCGTTCGCCCCTGACGGCCGGCTGTACGTGACCAACTGGTGGGATGCGACCGTGTACGAGGTCGCGACGGACGGCAGCGGAAAGTTCAGGACGCTCTTTCCCGAGGGCATCAACACGATCACCGGGGTCCTGTTGAAGAACGGAAAGCTCTGGGTGGCGGACAACATCATGATTCGCAGCGCGGAGGGCGGAAAATATGTCAAATCCGCGATCAATCCTTATGCCGTGACCGACAATATGCCCGTTCCCGGCATCCTGTCCGACGGACCGGGCGACCAGATCCTGTGGCTCGAACCCTTTGCCGGGACACTGGCGATAGGGGACCCTGTGCGGGGAGGGTTCCGGACTATTGTCGGCGCTGTCGAATCCCTGAACCGGCCCGTGGCCATGGTCATGTCCGGGGACCGATCTACGGTCTATGTGGCCGAATACGGTTCCGGAAAGATCCTGTCCATCGGCCTTGACGACGGCGGGAAGAAGATCCTGGCAGAAGGACTGGAAGGGCCGCTGGCCCTGGCCATCATCGGCGATACGATGTACGTGTCGGAGGGCAAGGCCGCCCGGATCAGCAAAGTGGATATGAAAACCGGAAAAACTGAGATCGTCGTCGTCGGATTGGGTAAATTCGGCGCATTGGCGAACGACGGGCGGGGAAATCTTCTCGCCATGGACGATGCGGGAGGCAAGCTCGTACGCATCCATACCGGGAATCTGGCGCTGAAAGTCATTGCCGTCGGTCTTCCCGTTCGCTCGAATGTCATCGGCCACCATCCGGGTCTTGAAATGCCCTGTCCCATGACCGTCGGTCCGGAAGGGGATATCTATCTGCCCACGGCCGGCCGCGGTCTGGTCATGCTGAAGAAGAAAAGATGAGAGCGTTTTCGGGTCAATATCACAAAACTGCAATCAGGCGGGGAGGGGATGTTCCCGCCGGGTCACCGTCGTGTTTTCATGAGTAAAGGAGGCCAATGCGGTCCATGTTAGAGAAGCAATCAAGGGAATTCCGTTACGAAGAGAAGAAGAACGAACAGAACGGCTGCAACGAGGAATTTATCGGAAAGAGTCCCGGCATCGCCAAGGTGCTCGGGCAGGTGGAACAGGTCGCAAAAACCGATGTCACGGTTCTTATCCTGGGCGAAACAGGGGTGGGGAAGGAGATCGTAGCGAGCGCCATTCACGGGCGCAGCCAACGTCGCAGCAACCCCTTTGTCAAGGTGAACTGCAGCGCTCTGCCGGAAAGTCTGATAACGAGCGAACTTTTCGGCCATGAAAAAGGGGCGTTCACGGGTGCCGTTTCGAGGAAGGTCGGAAGATTCGAGATGGCCGACCGCGGGACCATCTTCCTGGACGAAATCGGCGATGTCCTGCCGGAAGTGCAGGTCAAACTGCTCAGGGTTCTGCAGTACAAGGAATTTGAGCGCGTCGGCGGCTATATGACCCTCCGTTCCGATTTCCGCCTGGTGGTGGCGACGAACCGGGATTTGAGGAAGGACGTCGAGTCCGGCCGGTTTCGTCAGGACCTGTTCTACCGTCTTAATGTCTTCCCCATTTACGTGCCGCCGCTGCGGCAGCGGAAGGAGGACATTCCGCTTCTGGCCCAGCATTTTCTGGAAATCTACTCCGCCAGGTTTTGCAAGGTCCTGAAGCACATACCGCAAAAAGAGATGAACAAGCTGCTTGCTTACGATTGGCCGGGAAACGTAAGGGAACTGGAAAATGTCGTCGAGCGGGGCGTTATCATGAGCCAGGGAAGCTGCTTTGCGGTTCCCGAACTCAGACATGACGAAGTTCCGCTGGAGACGGAATCGCCGTCCTTGAGCCTGAGGGAACTTGAGCAGAAGCATATCATCGGCGTATTGAAAAGAACAGGCGGAAGGGTGACCGGCGTCGGGGGAGCCGCCGAGATTCTGGAGATCAATCCCAACACGCTTTTTGCCCGGATGAAGAAACTGGGCATCCAGAGACGGAGCATCGTCAACGGCTTCAACCAATGCGGAGCGGAAGGCGCATCATGAAGGGCCGCAGCGGGGAATCGGCGGGCCGAACGAAGCGTCTGTCCCTTGTTTTGTGTCCGTCGCTGCGGGGGCATTCGTTTTTTTCGGAGGGCATCCGTAAAAAAGTGCTTGGCAAAAGATACGGCATTATATAAACAAAGCAGGTAAGAATCTTTGATACCGGATGGCGCATTCTATGCCTGCAAGCCTTAAAGTCTCACAGCAAGAAATCATCGAAGCGGCGTTCAATGTCGTGCGCAGGCACGGCTGGACGAAGCTTTCCGCAAGATCCATCGCCAAAGAGCTCAATCTGTCGACCATGCCGATTTATCACCAGTTTAAATCGATGGTCGATCTGGAAGAGGAGATTGTGAAGAAGGCGATGGCCCTGCTCAAGGAATACCAGTCAAAACCTTATACGGGCGACAGCACCCAGGACCGGGGCATCGGCTACGTCATGTTCGCCCGCGAGGAGTCGCACTTGTTTCAGGCCATCAACGATGAGAGACACAGCGCCTGGCAGGCAAAATACGGGGATGCTACGTTCGACCAGCACATCGAGGAACTCGCGAGCGACCCGCGCGTGAAGGGCCTGACGACAAGGCAGTTGCGCCACCTCAACTTTCTGTTGTGGATATTTGTTCACGGCGTAGCATCGCTCAAGAACTGGATGCAGACGCAGCAATTCAGCGACGAGCGGATCGTCGAGCTGATGCGCGACGGCAGCAACAGAATCGTCCAGGGATTCCTGCTTCCGGAGCGAAAGAAGAAGCCATTCCGAAAACCCACCCGCTCTGCACGCTGAAGATCCTTTCTCCATCACTTCAAATCAAGCGTATTCTTGATATTTCACGATTAAAAACAATATATCGTTATTCGTGCCCCGCGTTATTTCAGAGGCAATCCGTATCACATTGAAAAGATAAGGGATTGCCGATCCTCTCCTTGGGTATGGCGATTGCATAGCACCCATATCATCCAGTTTCTGAAGGTAAAACCCGTGGAATGAACCTTACGTGACCGGCGTGGTCTATCTGCCGTCCGTCTGCGGGAGAGGAAGCGATACAGTCAAGCGTATAAAATGAACGGGCTGTTGTTCTTCTTATATTATCGTCCGTATTGACGGGGCCTTTGAGATATTCTTAACCGTTTGATTGCGTATGAAAAATCATTATTGAAGAGATGAACTTGTTATGCTGAATATGGGCTGTTAAAGGAGGTGAGCGGATCGTTGTTCCCACATAACGGGTTTATGTTGATATCGGGTTTAAGCTGGAATGCATCAAAGTATATGAACGGGTAACGCGTTTAAGATCGAAAGTTCAATGGATTCAGGAGGAGACATGAAGAAAATTTTGGATGCCTGCTACACGAAAAATCTTCTGCTGTTGCTGCTAGCCGCGGGACTTGCCCTGTCTTTCAGTCCCAAGGCCATGGCAGTGGATATACAAGTCAGCGGTCAGTATAAGTACGAGGGATGGTCCGAGGACCGCCACAGCCTGAAGAACAATTCGACCACCCAGAGCAATTCGGTTACATTTCAAGACAGCATGCTGCTTCTGAATGGGCGGCTGAAAGTGGCGGACGGCCTCGAAGTCAATTCGAGAGCAAGGATTCTCGACAAGATATGGGGCGATACCGTCGAACAGGACCGCGCCTATTCGACGACCAAGCTTCAGCGGGAGAACGTCGAGTTCGATACCCTTTATATGACGGCGAAGTTGGGGCCCGGCACGCTGACGGTCGGCGCGATACCGGGGAATGCCGCAGCCGGCGGGACGACGTTCGGTGCGCCCTTTGGGAGCGACGATATACCGCGCAACATGATCCTGTACGGCCTGGGCTTCGGCAACTGGTATCACCAGATCGGTTATGTAAAATTCAATGAGAAAGAATTGACGTACGCTGCCGGTTCTCCCGTATACGGTACCGGGGCGGATGTCGACGACAACCGCTGGAAGTATACCATGATCTACACAAGACCGAGGTGGGATTGCGGCGCGGAAATCGCCTACCATATAAACGATACGAACAAATCGCTCGCGACATACGGAACGCGCACGCGCTATTATTACATCGAACCTTACGCCAGGGCGACGTTTGGCCCGCTGTTTGTCGAAGCGAAGGGCATCTACCTGGATGGGCGCATTGAATTCCAGAGTCCGTCACCGTTCGTCCAGGACAGGGATTTGCAGGGCTATAATCTCTATGCGCATGCCAGGTATACTTACGGCCCCGCATATTTGGGCGGCGCTTTCCTGTATGTCATGGGTGAAGATCCCGGCACGACGAACAAGCAGGAAGCCATCGGGACATCGGGACGCGACTTGCACATGGCGTTGATCCTGGTCAATCCTGATCGCGATAAATATATGGGACCGCTGGGAATGGGCGGCAGCGCGCAGCCCCTCGGGGACACCTATGTGAACAACGGAGCCACGAACCTGCAGATGAGCCAGGCCTATTTCGGCTTGAATCCGATGGAGAAACTTGGTATCCAGGTCACGTATAACCACGCCGAAATGGACAGAAAACCAACCGGCTATCTCAGCACCAAGCTCGGCGATGAAGTGGATGTTACGGGAAATTATAAGATCAATGACAACCTGAGCTACACGGTCGGTTTCGGCTACCTGTGGGCGGGCGACGCCTGGAAGGGAACGGACGCCAATACCCAGGTATCCAACGACTGGCTGATCATGCACAAGCTGACCTTGACATTCTGAACGTCCCGGGTGTCTGTACGGGCGGAAGCCGTGCATGGGATCAGTGATTATGCACGAGGAGAAGAAAGATGAAAAAGTTCCTATTGGTGTTGGCCGGTATAATCCTGATGACGTCGGCCGCCCTTGCGGCGTCTGGTGTCAAACGCGTCGCCGTCTTGCCGTTTGCGGCGAACAGTTCCGAGAATCTGGGTTATATCCAGGCGGGTGTTACGGATATGTTGATTTCCAGAATTGCCGCGGCCGGCAAGATCGAAGTGTTGAGCAGACACGACGTGGAGGCTGCCCTGGAAAAAACGGCAATGAAGGATTTGACCGTATCGAGTGCGTCCCAGGTGGGCAAGAAACTCAAGGTTGATTACGTCATCTGGGGGACCATCACCAAACTTGGACCCGGCGTAAGCGTCGACGGCCGTATCCTCGATACGGCTGTCGACAAGCCGCCCATCTACATTTTTACGCAAAGCCAGACCATGGACGACATCATTCCCCAGGTCACAAAGTTGGCCGGCTCGGCAGCTTCGTATATCCTGGAAGGCAAGGAACCGGCCGGGGCAGTCGCCGCCGGAGCCTTGCCCGGTCAGGCGGCAGCGCCCGCCGTCCAGGGAAGCGCCGTGGCGCAGCCGCCGAAGTCGAAGAGCGCGAGCTTCCTGGAGGCCATTGAGACGGACTGGATCGTCATGCCTCCGCCCGTTTCCGAGCGCAAGGGATTTTCCATAAGCGAGGAGACCCCCGTAGAGCTCATTGGCATGGCCGTCGGCGACGTCACCGGGGACGGACGAAACAAGATCGTGGCCATCGACAAGCAGAATGTGAGGATTTACAGGGAAGAAAACGGCGAATTCAAACTGCTCCATAAGGCCGGGGGCAGATCGTATGACCGTTATCTGGCCGTCGATATCGCCGATATCAAGGGGACAGGGGTGCCGCAGATTTTTGTTACGGGCATTAATAGAGGCATTCCCGAGTCGTTCGTTCTGGAATATAAGGGCGGTACGTTTGTCAAAACGGACACGAAATTGCCATGGTTACTCCGGGTTCAGGAAATACAAGGCAAATCGGTCCTGACCGGCCAGACAATCGGAAACAGGGAGGCCTTCAATACGCCAATCTTTGAGATCGTCTGGCGAAACGGCAAATTTGAGGAAGGCGGAACCGTCAAAATACCGCGCGGACTTTCCGTCTACGATGTCCTGATACAATCGCTGTCCGGGATGGCATCCAGCGGCATCATCGCGTTGGACGAGCTCGATTATTTAAGGGTGTTTGAAGAAACGGACAAACTGGTCACGTCGCTCATCGGCCTGCAGACGCCGAAGGAATTGCTCTGGACAAGCGAGGACCAGTTCGGCGGCAGCAGCAACACTTTCGACTCCCTGCAAAAAGTATTATCGAAGACGGAGATCGTGCCACCGGCAACGCCGGTCAATATCAGGATGATCGGTTGCGCGGAGGCTGGCGGGGATGACAGGAAGCACATCGTTGTCGCCAAGAATATCTCCACCGTCGCCCGTGTTTTTTCCAACTTGAAGGTTTTTTCCTCAAGCGAGGTCCACGATTTTATCTGGACAGGGAAGGCATTGCTGGAGAGGGGTAAGACGAAAAAGATCAAGGGCTATATCGCCGATATGCAGATCAGGGATATCAACGGCGACGGTAAACCGGAGCTTGTTCTCGCACTGGTCACGAATCCCGGCTCTCTGGCTCGGACCAAGAGCGTTATCGTCGCCTATACGCTGAATCCCTGACGTGCGATCGCTGCTTGCGGGCAAAGCACACGCCGTCGCCGATCTTAAAAGACGCTTACTGCCGGCGGTGCGCTCACGGGTGGAATGGAATGCCTTCGATGGAGATCGTCGAAAGAGCGCGGGGTTTCGCCCGGCGTTTGCCCTTTACTTCTGTCAGCCTATGCGGTATTCGCGCCGCGTTCCAACGGGCAGTCCGATGTAAAACGAGATCCATGCCGTAATCGTGAAGAATTCGAGTACACCGGTGATGCCTTTCAGGATCACCGCCGGGGTGTCGTCTATCGAAAATTCATTCGGCCGTTAGCAGGCCAACGGGAGGAGATGAATCAGCCCATGAAGCGCGACATACAAAAGACGTCGAAAAAGAGATCGAGACGGTTACCGGGCTTTTTCCTGGTACTTCCATTTTATCTGGGCGTAAGCATTTGCCTCTCTCCCGTCGGCGTATTCGCCGCAAAGGACTTTTCCGCAACCGTTCGGACGCAGCAGGGCTGGATGAAAGGCTATGTGAGCGACGGCGCGATAATTTGGCGCGGCGTTCCCTATGCTGCGCCGCCGGTCGGCGAATTGCGCTGGAAGGCGCCGCGCGAAGCGTCCCCCTGGCGCGGGGTTCGCTCGGCCGTCTCCCGGCCAAGTGCTTGCACGCAGCTGGCGACGACGGAGGAAGGGATTCGCACGGGGAAAGTGGAGGGATGCGAGGATTGCCTCTACCTGAACATCTACAGACCGCAGCGCCTGTCATCTCCGAAGGAGAAGCTTCCGGTTTACGTATGGATTCACGGCGGCGCCAATTACAAGGGCTCCATGGAGGATTTCAGTTTTGACGGCAAGACCCTGGCGAAGCGCTCGAACATGGTTGTCGTGGCGATCCAGTATAGACTCGGGCCCATGGGGTGGCTCTATCAGCCGGCACTCCGGACGAGAGGGGCAGACCCGCTGACCGATTCCGGCAACTTCGGGACCCTGGACACCGTTTGCGCGCTTAATTGGATTCAGAAGAACATCGCCGCTTTCGGCGGAGATCCCCGGCGCGTACTGATAACAGGCGAATCGGCGGGCGCCCATAATGTCATGAATCTCGTGATCTCGCCGCTCGGCAAAGGGCTCTTTCAGAGGGCCATGTCCCAGAGCGGCGGGATGCAGACCATGACCGCCGAGGTGGCGCAAAAGCAGGCGAATTTCATCGTCGAACAGCTTATCCGGCTCAAGGAAGGTCTCGATCAGGTTGCCGCTGAACAACGCAGAATAACCATGGAGAAGGATGGTATCTTGACGGCCTATCTGCGGAAAGTCGATGCGCAAGATTTTTTCCTGGCGCTCTACAAATACGATGTGACCTGGGATTATCCGGCCGTCAACGACGGTGCGGTCATGCCGGTCGGGGGATGGATCCCGGCGATCAAGGCCGGAAAATACAATAAGGTTCCGATCATCCTGGGCGGTACGGAATCGGAGAGCAAGCTGTTCATGCCCAGATACGGAAGCATGGTCAAGCAGTCCGGCATCCCTTCGGGCGATTACACATGGTCCGATCTGCCGGATGTTCTCGGCGGCAAATTGAAGGCGGACGGAGGGCCGCTGACGATCGAGGATGTACTCCCGTCGCCGATGGACAGGGATTTCTATCGTGACGCCGGTTTCTTCGGCAGCCGTAACTGGAGGGCCAAATATGTGGACACGGTGGCGCACGAGCTGAGCCTGGCCCAGAATGCGGTGTATGCGTATCTGTTCCGGTGGGGGGAAGACGGTTCGGGATCCTATCCGTTCAGTTTCGTTTTCGGCGCGGCCCATGCCTGGGAACTATCCTTCTTTTTCGGAACCAAACATAGCCTGGGGAACCGGTCCTATTCGGGTTTTACTCAGGCAAATGAAGCGGGTCGGAAGGACCTTCAGGATGCCATTATGGCCTATATCGCACAGTTTGCCCGGACGGGCGACCCGAATCCCCCAAAGTCGCGCCTGCCGCGCTGGGGGAAATGGACTAACGGGTCGGACTCACCCAAGATGATCGTGTTCGATGCAGACTTCGAGAAGGCGAAGATCGGAATGAGCAACGCAGAAATGACGGTCGAAGGGGTGACGGCGGAAATGAAGGCCGCCATGCAAAAGTATCCCCGCAACTACAGGAGCGCTGCGCAGATATTTCAGTTTTCCAGGCCGTGGAACGTGACGCCTACGCAACCGTAACATCATGAAGCAGGCATCCATTCCTGCGTCAGAGAAGGCCGGGATCGTATCGAAGGACGATCGTCGCCGCTTTACAATGACGGCATGCATGCGGAGCGCTGAAGGCGCGTCCGCTCCGCCGTAGGATGACTGTACAAATGTTCCAGTTTTCCAAGGCTTGGTAAGGCATGTCGAATCCGTGATCCGATTTCTCTGAAGGCAGGATGCCGCAGCGTTTCAATACACCGGATTTAGCCTGCTGTATCATTCTTTCTCTTTTTCTTCCTCCATAACGGTCCAGCCGGGGCTTCTCATGACCCGGTTGGACCGTTATCTCTCTTGAGTGAAACGATATATAAAGAAAAGTCACAATATATCGTTGAAATCGTCCTGCGCCGTTTTTGACGGGCCGTTTATGTCCCCGTAATGAAGACACTTTATGCCGCGCCCCGCCTGGCACGTCCAATGCAATATCCTCGGCAAATTCATGTTTCACGGAGGTTTTATGTCAAACAGAGAAGTGGTTTTCATCGACGGTATGCGGACGGCTTTCGGAACCATGGGGCGCTCGCTGCGCAGTCTCACCATGGAAGAGCTGGGAGGCCGCGCCCTTAAAGGTCTTATAGAAAAAACGAAAATTACGGAGAAGGCGCGTGTCGACAGCGTATTCGCCGGTTCGGCGCTGGGCGCCACGGCGGCTTTGAATCCTGCCCGCTGGGCCCTGCTTGCCGCCGGTCTTCCGATCGACACGGCCGCTTCCTATGTAGAGATGCAGTGCGGATCGGCGATCGACAGCATCAATCACGCCGCATGGCGGATCGTCGCCAACCAGGCCGATATCGTCATTGCCGGCGGTATGGAATCCTACAGCCAGTGTATTGCCAGATTTTCCATGGCGACGGAGCCCTTTCGTCTGATCCCTCCCATTCCGCTCATGCCATCCGTTTCGCCGGACAATGATCCCGAAAGTCTCAACATGGGCTTCACTGCGGAGGCTCTGCAAAGGATGTACGACATACCCCGTATCGAACAGGACAAATTCGCCCTGAGAAGCCAGACGCTGGCCAAGAGGGCCATGGACGCCGGTTACTTCAAGGACGAGATCGTACCTGTCGCGATTCCTCAGGGAAAGAAGGCCGCGCCCATCGAGTTCAAGGTCGACGAGCATCCCCGGGAAACAAACATGGATGCCCTGTCCACCCTGCCGCCTGCCTTCAAAAAGGACGGAACCGTGACGGCGGGAAATTCCTCGGGTCGTAACGACGGCGCCGCGTTCGTGCTGATGATGTCGAAAGAAAAAGCGTTGGAGTTGGGATACAAGCCAATGGCGAAATGGATCAGCGGCGGCGATTACGGCGTCGATCCTAAGATTATGGGGATCGGTCCCGCGTATGCCATCCCGCAGGCCTTGAAGCGAGCCGGCCTGAAGATCGCGGATATGGACGTCATGGAATGCAATGAGGCCTTTGCCGTACAGAATCTGGCCGTCATCCGGGAGCTTGAGAAGCAGACCGGCGAGAAAATCGATATGGAAAAATGGAATCCCAACGGCGGCGCCATCGCCTTCGGTCATCCCAACGGCGCATCGGGCGCCAGACTTTGCCTTTTCGCGATGAAAGAGCTGATCCGGCGCAAAGGAAAATACGGCTTCATCAGCACGTGCTGCGGCGGCGGTCTGGGAGTCGCGACGGTGATCGAGAACCTGCAACGATAGCGGGACATTTGAGGGAGGATCAATCATGAATCTGAATGATGTGAAAACCATTGCCGTCATCGGTGCAGGCGACATGGGACACGGGATTGCCGCATGTTGCCTGCTTGGCGGCTACAAGGTGATGCTTTACGACGTCAACTGGAAATTCCTGGATAGGGGCGTCGCCGGCATCGTGAACAGTTTTGATAAATTCAGGGAGAAGGGCAAGATCACGCCCGAGACGTACGACAATGTCCTGTCCCGCCTGGTGCCCATCGGCAACTTTCGCGAAGCGGTGAAGGACGTCGAATTCGCCATTGAAGCCGTTCCCGAGAATCCGGAACTCAAGAAGCGCGTGTTTGCCGATCTGGACCAGTATACGCCGCCGCATGCCATTCTGGCGACCAACACGTCCAATATCAGGGTTACCGATATCGCTTCCGCAACCAGGAGGCCGGCACAGGTCATCGGGTATCACTTCTTTAACCCGGCCGTGATCATGAAGCTTGTCGAGGTCATCAAAGGCGCCGAGAGTTCCGAAGAGTCGATTCTAATCGGTTGCGATCTGGCGAAGAAGATCGGCAAAGTTCCGGTTGTCGTCAAGAAGGACTCGCCCGGCTTCATCTATAACCGCGTAACGGAAACCGTCGCCGTATTCGTCTCCAAGATACTGGAAGCGGGGCATCCGACACCGGAGGAATTCGATGCGGCCATGAAGCCGTATTCCCCCATGCCTCCTTTCGAGACGACGGACTATGTCGGCATCGACGTCGCCGTCCACGGGCTCGAATATTTCGCCCAGGTGCTTTCGCCCGATTATGCGCCTTCGGAGGTCATGACATCCTATGTCAAGAACGGTCAGTTGGGCAAGAAGACCGGCAAAGGTTTTTACGATTGGTCGAAAGGAAGGCCTGCAATAGACCTCTCGAAAGCGACCAAGGAATGGGATATACTACACATCGTCGCCCTGCTTGTGAATGAAGCGACCAAGGTCCTGGAGGAAGGCGTAGCCGACGATCCCAAAGTGATCGATCTGGCCATGACCAACGGCGGCGGGGCCGCCGAAGGTCCGTTCCTGTCTGCACAGAAGATCGGTTATGCCGTTCTGGTGTCCAAACTCGAAGATATCCACAGGGCATTCAAACTCGATATTTTCAAACCGACCGCGACGATGAAGGAAGGCAAGATTAAAGTCTGACGGTTAAGGATAACGGGGAGGAACTATGAGGACATGGAAAGCGGCTTTGAATCGAAGCGTGTTATGCTGTTTGGTGGCGGTTTCCTTAATTATTGGATGGACAGCGGCTGTGCATAGCGCGACAAAAAAAGGCGATCCGGGACCGCGAAAAGGGATCTTCGTGGACAGCCCCGTAGACGGACTGACGTACAAAACGCCGTCCCTTTCGGGGACGACCGACGCCCGCGGCGGATTCAAATATCGCTCCGGCGAGGATGTCGCATTTTATATCGGCGATCTCAAACTCGGCTCCGCAAAAGGCGCCGATATCCTAACGCCCATTCAACTGGTTCCTGGAGCCCGGAATGCGGACAACGCGACGGTCGCGAATATCTGCGTTCTTCTCCAGTCGCTGGATGAAGACGGAGACCTGAACAACGGCATCCGGATCAATAAGGCCACGACGGACATCGTCTCGAAGTACGCCGACAGGATCCGTTTCGATCAAAGTATAGCGCGCTTCGTGTCCGACGATCATGTCGCCGCCCTGGTCGCCGAGCTCAATGCGGCGAAAGTATTCAAATCCGCAGCTGCGGTTCCGAGGGTTCTGCAAACCCCCCAATCTGCGAAAAACCACCTGCTGGCGACACTGAGGCCGAGAAAGATCGTAACCACAACATCCGGCGCTGTTTCGGGCTTTGCAGCGTCCGACGATATATGGGCGTGGTTCGGCATTCCTTATGCCAAGACGCGTCGCTGGCAGGCTCCCCGGAACTACGATAAATGGAGCGGCGTCCGTGAGGCGACCGCCCATTGCAGCGAGTGCACCCAGCAGGTATCCGGCAGATTCTGGTGGCCGGAAGACAAATTCAAGGGCGGCGACGATTGCCTGAACCTGGAGATCTATCGTCCCAGGACGGATGCGAAAAACCTGCCGGTATTTTTCTGGATACACGGCGGCTCGAACAAAAGCGGGAACGCGGCAGAGACTTACGGCGGCGCGCTGGCCAGGGAAGGCAACATGGTCGTTGTCGTCGTGCAATATCGGCTGGCGGCCCTGGGATGGTTCAGTCATCCCGCCTTCAGGGAAGGACAAGACGCCGCGAATGCGTCCGGGAATTACGGTACGCTGGACCACATCCAGGCCCTGAAGTGGGTCAGGAAGAACATCGCCGCTTTCGGCGGCGATTCCCGCAAAGTGACCATAGGCGGACAGTCCGCCGGCGGGCACAACGTCATGAACCTCATGATTTCGCCTCAGGCGAAAGGGTTGTTCTCCGGAGTCGTCGCCGTCAGTCCGGCGGTAGAATCCATGATGCCGTTGCGCAGCTTTAAAGAAACAGACGCGGCGGCCGATAAAATCATCGACTGGCTTTTGGTGAAAGACGGAAAAGCGGCGGACGCCGAGGCGGCGAAAGCCTATCGGGTGTCGATGAGCAACGCCGATATCAGGGCCTACCTCCTCGGCCAGCCGGCGGAAGCGATTCTGCGGGCCGCGAGGGACGGTGTCGGCCAGGGAAGCATGCCCTCGTATCCGGCCCACAGGGACGGCACGGTGCTTCCCGACGCCTCCTGGACGGAAGCCATCGCAGCCGGAAAATACAACAAGGTCCCGCTCATGATCGGCACGACGGAGTCCGAGTTCTTCAATTTCCTCCCCTTCTGGGGACCCGCGGCAAGGGCGGCGTTTCGCGCCCCTTCGGGTAAATACGGATGGGAGAACGTCTATAGGATTCTGGACGGGAAACTGACAATGGACCAGGTCTTCCCGACGGAGACGGACAAGAACCTATACTACACGATCGGAAATCTGAAGTCCAGGCTATGGAAACTCCATGGAACCGACGCTGTTGCGAGGGCTCTAAAGGCACAAGATCCGAAGAATGCTGTCTATGCCTATCTTTTCCAGTGGGCGGGAGGAGGCGATCCGGAACTTGAGCATTTCAAGTTCATCTTCGGGGCGGCGCATGCCTTCGACCTTCCGTTTTTCTTCGCTTACGATAACGACATTTTCGGCTACTCCTTCACGGAAGCGAACAAGAAGGGCCGTGAAGCTCTGAGCAAAGCCATGATGACGTACCTCTGCTCCTTTATCCAAAGCGGGAATCCGAATACCCGCGGCGGGTCAGGAGTTGTGCGCTGGCCCCATTGGTCGAACGAGAAGGACGGTCCGAAAGCGATCCATTTCGACGCCGATCTGAATGAAGCACGGATCGAAGTATCCAAGACGGAAGAGACGCCGGAAGGCGTGTCCAGGGACATAACCGCGGCGCGGGCGACCTATGCCAAATATATCGGCGTTTTTAACATGTTCGACTTTACCGTGTACGACAAGTCTGTATTACCTCCTAAGTGATGGGCGGCGGCGTATCCGTGTGACAGAGAGGCATGTGCTCCATTGATGCGACCTCCAAAACATGTCTCATGTCCGCTACTCCTTCGCTGCAACCATGGTACGACCGTCGCCCCATTCACGCCGGCGGATAGGGATGTGCAGTATCAGCCGGAATGATCTTATGAAAGGGAAACCGAGAGAAGGAACAGAAATATGGTGACCGTTATTGCCAAATTGATTGTGAAAGAAGAGAAACGTGTGGAGGCCTTCGCGGCAATAAGGGAGTTTGTTTCCGCCGTGGCCCGGGAAGAGGGAACGATGCTTTTCACAGTGAGCCAGAATCGCAAGGAGCCGGGTGCGTTTATTTTCATGGAACGATACCATGACAGGATGGCGTTGGATGCGCATTCAAGGACTCCGCATTTCAAAGCGTTTAACGCAAAAGGCGCGGAATTCCTGGCGGGAAAACCGGAAATCGCCATCATGGAAGAGCTATTTTCGGCCCATTAGAAAACCGTCGAAGGACTTTTGCTTAAAGAGCATATAGGACATCATTGAGATGACGCTTCCGCATAAAACGACATGATGAGAATCATATAAAAAGGAGAATAGCAATGCAACTGCAAGAGATGTTCAATCTGAAAGGCAAGGTGGCCCTGGTGACCGGGGGAGGCCGCGGCATAGGGAAACACATGGCCACGGGATTGGCCGAGGCGGGGGCCGACGTGGTCCTCGCATCGAGGAATCTGAATAACCTGGAAGAAGCGGCGGCCGAGCTATCGGCGACCTATGGCATCCGGGCGATTCCCATTGCCTGCGACGTGTCGAAGGAAGAAAAGATTGCCGCCCTGGTCGACGATACCCTCGCGAAGATGGGGCGCATCGACATCCTGGTCAATAACGCCGGTGTGACATGGGGGGCGCCGACTTTGGAGTTTCCCCTGGAACAGTGGGACAAAATTTTCAATACCAACGTCCGCGGGGTCTGGATGCTGAGCCAGCGGGTCGCCAGGACAATGAAAGAACAGGGCGGGGGTGTCATAATCAATGTTTCTTCAATTATGGGGTTCCGGGGATCGGAGGAAGAATGGCATCCCTCCGTGCCCTATAATTCAGCCAAGGCTGCCATCAACCTTCTGACGATGAATCTGGCGGTCAAGCTGGCGCCTCACAAAATACGGGTCAATGCCGTTGCACCCGGGTTCTTCAGGACCGACATGATGGCCTTTGTCGAGAAACCGGGCATGGAGAACGTCCATAAAATGATGGTCAGGGCGATACCGCTTAAGAGATCGGCCGGAGTGGACGACATGAAAGGTGTCGCCGTCTTCCTCTCCTCCGACGCTTCAGCCTATGTCACAGGTCAGATCCTCGGCGTGGACGGAGGCCTCCTGGCGAAATAGCGTCGTCTATCGAACGGATTTGACAGCATTGATTAAAAACCGAATATTAGTGGTTGGATATTGAGATACCGTAAAAATACGTCCAAAAAGATACGATGGATATTATCCGTAAACAGCGTGACGGAGGGTTGTTCGACCACGCTGTTTCCGGTGGTCGAGTTCTTCTCGCCGCCAAGCGACAAGCAAATGAGCTTAGCCGTAGACATGTAAACGGCGATCAATGGTTCATCGTATAATGAATAACGTTATCTCCAGAACCTATGCCGATTACCTTGGGGAAATCATCGGAGTTCGTGTGCTGCTGAGAGAAGAGAAGGGGCCGGCTTGGGGCCGGCCCCTTTGTAGATAGGAGGAACCTGTCGTGCTTCGACAGGCAAGAAAAAAAATCCAACGTTCCAAGACGCTCAGCAGCCGCGGCAAGGAGGCAGGCAGGGCCATTGAGGCGTCGGAACCCGCTGTCTGATCTATTCCTTGACCCCGGCGATCTTCTCGGCGAGCTTCTTCTTGTGTTCCAGGTTGCCCTGGCGGGCGATCATGATCCGCTGCGCCTGAGGCGAACCCGCCCCGTGCATCGATTCCGTCAGATAGCCCACCGCCGCCGTGCCCAGCGTCAGGTTCTCCACCAGGCGCATCATCCGGCAGCGGTTCTCCACCGGCACGCTTGCGTTGCCCTTCATGTACTTCTCCAGCACCTTCCCGATCTCCGGGTGCTTCAGGTCGCGCTCGGATGCCATCGTCACCATGAGGCCACCCGCAATGTCCTGCGCCAGGCGCGCAATCTCGTACGGGTAGCGCGTCACGTTCTGTTTGCACACGTTCGCCAGCAACAGGTCGATCAGGTACGTCCCCGACGCCGTCCTGCTCCCCTGCGACGAACAGGCGATCCCGCAAGAATACAGCGTCTCGTTCAGGTGCATCATCTCGATCAGCTTGTCCTTCACATGCGACGCCTTCGCCGCTCCGTTGTAGTCCGCAGCAACAGCCGCCGCCCCGATCAAAACATCGCCCACGCCGACCTTGCAGCCCCCGTAGCTCTGACGGTGATAACCGGCGAATCGCTCCACCAGCAGCCCGCTGTACTGCCACTCCCCGCACATGAGCACGTTCTCCCAAGGAACGAACACGTCCTCGAAGACGATCAGCGCCTCGTGACCCCCGTAGGTCGCGTTGCCCACGTCGATCGTCCCGCCTTCCAGCTTCCGCGTATCGCAGGACTGCCGCCCGTAGATGTAGAAGATGCCCTCCGCGTCCGCCGGGGCGACAAACGCCACCGCATAGTCCGCATCGTCCTTCCCCATGGCGATCGTCGGCATCACGAGAACCCAGTGCGAGTTCACCGCACCCGTCTGGTGCGCCTTCGCCCCGCGCACCACGATCCCCCTGTCGTTCTTCTCGACGACGCGGACAAAGAGGTCCGGGTCCGCCTGCTGGTGCGGAGCCAGACCGCGGTCGCCCTTCACGTCCGTCATGGCGCCGTCCACCGTCCAGTCCTCCTCCTGCATCCTGAGGAGAAAGTTCCGGAAGCGCTTGTGGTATTCCGTACCCAGCTTCTGGTCCATTTCGAAGGTTGTCGAGTCCACGGCGTTGATCGCGTCCATGCCGACGCACCGCTGGAAGCACGCCGCCGTCTGCTGGCCCAGCAGACGCTGCATCTTCACCTTCCTGATCAGGTCGTCCGTGTTCTGGTGCAGATGGCAGAACCGGTTGATCTTCTTCCCCGTCAGCGACGACGTCGCCGTCATCAGGTCCTCGCAGGACGGGTCCAGGGCCAGCTCGTAGGTCTTCTTCACGGAGTTCATCGAAGGCCGGATGATGGGATGATCCACCGGGTCCTTCACCCGTTCGCCCATCAGGTATATCTTCATGTTCATTTTACGCAGACTTGCTTCGTACTCTTCAGGCGTCTTGAGTGCCATATCGTGCCTCCTGGTTTCGGTTAGATGGATTCGACGATAAACGCATGGGCGGGTCCGCCGCTTGCGCACAGGGAGGCGCAGCCGTATCTCACGCCCCGGCGCTTCATCTCGTTGATCATGGTGATGATGAGACGCGCGCCCGTCGCACCCACCGGATGCCCCAGGCCGATACCGGACCCCACGGCATTCACACGGTCCAGGCCGATCTTCAGCTCGCGGTTCACTCCCAAAACCTGCGCCGCAAACGCCTCGTTCAGCTCCCAGTAATCGATCTGGTCCTGCGAAAGCCCCGCGAACTTCAGGGCGTTACGCACCGCGGGAACCACACCCATGCCCATGATCCGGGGCTCCACCGAACCGGGGGAGGAGGCGACGACCCTGGCGACAGGCTTGAAGCCCTTCGCCTTCGCCGCTTCCGCCGACATCACGATCAGGGCCGATCCCGCGTCGTTCAGTCCGGAGGCGTTCCCCGCCGTCACCGTCCCGTCCTTCTTGAAGGCGGGCTTCAGCTTCGCCAACGCCTCCATCGACGTGTTCGCCTGCGGATGCTCGTCCGTATCGAATACCGTCGTCCCTTTCCTCGTCTTGATCTCCACCGGGACGATCTCGTCCTTGAACCAGCCCTTCTGGATGGCCTTGCACGCCCGCATGTTGCTCATGAGGGCAAACTCGTCCTGCTCTTCACGCGTGATCCCGTAATCGGCCGCGATGTTCTCCGCCGTGATCCCCATGTGATAACCCAGAAGATCGTCGACCAGGCCCCCGATCATGAGGCTGTCCTGCACCTTTTCCGCATCCCCGAGGCGGTATCCCTTCCGGGCGCCCATCAGGAGATACGGCGCCGTGCTCATGGACTCGATGCCCACCACGACGCCCACGTCGTACTTCCCCAGCATGATGTCCTGGGACAGGCACTCCGCCGCACGCATGGACGATGCGCACTGCTGGTGCACCGTGTAGGCGTATGACGTAATCGGCAGGCCCGCCCGCATGGCGATGTGTCTGGCCGAGTTCCCCGGCGCACCCGCCTGGTTCACGTGACCAGCAACGAGGCACTCCAGGTCGCCCATGGCCACCCCCGTCTTCTCAAGGGCGCCTTTCAGCGCAAAGATGCCCAGCGCGACGGAGTTGAACCCCGCCAGCGATCCCATATAGTTTCCAATGGCGGTTCTCGCACCGCCGATAATGACCACTTCTCTCATAGATGCTCCTTTCCAATCATTGACCCTTGTAGACCGGTTTCCTCTTCTCCAGGAAGGCCCGCATGCCTTCCTTCTGGTCCGCCGTCGTAAAGAGGCTGCCCCATTTCTCCGCCTCGGCTTTCAGTCCCGCCTTAAGGCCCGACTCCGAGGCGATGTTGATGCATTCCTTCGCGCGCGCCAGGGCCACGGCGGGCTTCCCCGCCAGCTTCAACGCCATCTTCATGGCCGCGTCCAGCGGATCGTCCGCGATGCTGTTCACGAGACCGTATTCGAGCGCCTTCTGGGCGTCGAGCGTCGTCCCCAGGAAGATCAGCTCCTTTGCCCGGGCGGGTCCCACCAGCCGGGGCAGACGCTGCGTCCCCCCGGCGCCGGGGAATATCCCTATATTGATCTCGGGGAAGGCAAGCTTCGCATCGGGACCGGCGATCCGGATGTCGCACGCCAGGGCCAGCTCCAGGCCGCCTCCCAGGGCAAAGCCCGATATCGCGGCAATCGTCGGCTTTGCCAGCTCTTCGATCTTCTGATACGTCGGCGTGAAGGCAAACGCCTTCGCCGCTTCCGGGTCCATCTCCACCATCGACGTGATGTCCGCCCCCGCCGCGAAGTTCTTCTCGCCCGAGAGGACAACCGCCGCGATGGACGGGTCGTTCGCGATCCGGTCCACGGCATGGTCCAGTTCGTCCACAAGCGCGCGGTTCAGGGCGTTCATCGCCTTCGGACGGTTCAGCATTAAAACGGCCGTCGCCCCGCTCACCGCGAACTGAATGTTTTCGTAATTCATGTCTCTATCCTTTCCGGAAAACGTCGCCGCCTCACTTCTTCGTGTAATCGTAGAATCCCTTGCCCGTCTTCCTGCCGTAGTCGCCCCGGGCGTAACGCTCCACGAGGCCGGGACTCGGCTTGTCGGCGAGGTTCCGCGTCTCCTGGTAACGTTCCATGGAGACGTAGTATTCGAGGTCGATCCCCGTCATGTCGAGGAGCTGCAGGGGACCCATCGGATGCCCCAGGCCGTTCTTCGCGGCGTTGTCGATGTCCTCGATGGAGGCGATGCCCAGATCCAGGAGGTAGCAGGCCTCCTTCGTGATGGCGCTGAACATCCGGTTGCAGATGAAGCCGTAGATCTCCTTGTTCACCCTGGTGGGCACCTTGCCCAACGCCTTGCTGACTTCGATGACCGTCTCGACGGTTTCGTCGGAGACGTGGGGACCCTGGACGACCTCGACGAGCTTCATGACGAGGGCCGGGTTGAAGAAGTGCATGTTCAGGACCTTGTCGGGCCGTTTCGTGGCGTCGGCGATCCTGGAACTCACGATGTACGAGCTGTTGGTCGCAAGGATCGTGTGGGCCGGACAGAGCTTGTCCAGCTCTTTGAAGAGCGCCCGCTTCGTTTCCAATATCTCGATGATGGCTTCGATGATGAGGTCTGCGCCCTTGGCGGCCTCGGCCAGCTCGGCCGTGTAGTGCAGGCGGGCGCTTACCGTTTTGGCCTCATCCTCGGCCATCTTGCCCTTGGCGACGCGGTCGGCGAGCCACTTGCGCGAAAAGGCCTCGGCGCTTTGCAGAACAACGGCGATCGTGTCCGTGCAGTAAACCTCGAAACCCGACAGGGCGCACTGCAGGGCGATCTGACGCCCCATGTTCCCCGCCCCGATTACTCCTATTGTATTGATTTTCATAGTCTCGTTCTACTCCTTTGCTGATGAAATAGAATGAGCCGCCGCTATGTATATTGCCGGCCTGGTAACTGGAGCGACCCATCCTTTATGTCGATATCCGCCCGCGCTGATGTGATTACACGTCTGCCAGTTGTCTGCCCATCCTCGTTTGAATGTCCTTCGCTTCCGCAACCATCGTTTTGATCAGGTCGTCGACGGACGGCAGGTCTTCGATCAAGCCGACGGCCTGTCCCGCGAGAAGAATCCCCTTGTCGAAGTCCCCGAACATGGAACGCTCGTAGGCTTCGCCGCCTGCCGCCAGGTGGGCGAGCTGAATGGATTTCTTGATGCCCTGGGAGAGAACCCCGAACAACTCCTTTGAAAACGACAGTTTCATCTCCCTCGTTATTTTCACAGCGCTGGTGAATGCGGAAAAGACGCTGAACCCCCGGGCAATGGCCTGCCGGGCCGACTGCGTGTCGAGGACCCGCGTTCCCATGCCGTCGATGCGGTCCGAATAGACCGTATCGTAAATGCTCTTTTCGAGGGCCAGTTTCTTGGATAGATCGTGCAGGGGACTTTCCCTAGTCGTCATGAAACGGGTGCCCATGGCGACGCCTTCCGCGCCCAGGGCCAGGGCGGCCGCGAGGCCTCTGCCGTCGGCAATGCCGCCCGCAACGATGACGGGGATGGAAATCTTGCCGGTGATGCCGGGAACGAGCACGAACGTCGCCACATCCCCGCCGTGGGCCGCCGCCTCGTGCCCCGTTACGATGACGCCGTCGCAGCCGTAATCCTGGGCTCTTTTGGCATGGGTATGATTGACCACCGTGGCGACGACCTTGCCGCCGTATTCATGGGCGCCTCTGACGATCCAGTCGCCCTTGCCGAGGGAAAAATTGATCACGGGAACTTTTTCCTCGAGAAGGACCCTTGCACTTTCCAGGGCATGGGGAAGAATCAGGGAGGCATTGGCCCCGAAAGGCTTGTCCGTCAGGCTTCTGGTTTCCCGGACGGCCTTCCTCGTCTCTTCCGGGCTGAAATACCCCGTGGCGAGGATGCCGAGACCGCCGGCGTTCGACACGGCGGCGACCATGGCGGGTGTGCTGATCCAACTCATACCCGACAGAAGGATGGGATATTTTACGCCGAAAAGCTCTGTAATCCTCGTTTTCATGCTTTTTCTTCCATTTCCTTTGAATATACCGTTGCATATAGGGCGGCCCCGATGGCCCCGATCAACTGCGGATTTTCGGCGACGATGATCCTTTCGCCGATTTCCCGTTCGAGAGCAGCGACGACTCCCCGGTTCAGGGCCACGCCTCCGGTCATGACGACGTCCGGTCGCATGCCCATACGGCTTCCCAAACCGGCCACCCTCTTGGCTACCGCTCTGTGGGCGCCCTTGGCCACATCTTCCCTTTTGGCGCCGGCGGCCAGCTGGGATATGACTTCCGATTCGGCGAAGACGGTACAGGTGTTGCTGATAACGATCTCCGCTGTGGCCCGCTCCGCGAGAGCAGCCAGATCCTCTATCCCGCAATCCAGTATCCGCGCCATCACCTCCAGGAATCGCCCCGTTCCCGCCGCGCATTTTTCATTCATGACAAAATTCGTCACGTTGCCGCCTTCGTCCAGCTTGATCACCTTGGCGTCCTGACCGCCGATATCGATAACGGTCCTGGCCGCCGGCATCAGAAAGGCGATGCCCCTGGCATGGCAGCTGATCTCCGTAATCTGCTTATCCGCATCCTGATAGGTGATTCTTCCGTAGCCCGTAACCACGGAGGCCTTGATATCCTCGCGGACGAGCCCCGATTCTTTGAGTGCAGCCGCCACGGCTTTTTCCGGACCCTGCGTTCCCGTCCCCGTATTGATGACGGCCCTGCCCGCGATTTCCCGCCGGGCATTCATTACGACCGCTTTCGACGTTGATGACCCGATATCGATGCCTAAAAACACCTTTCCTCCTCAGAGAAACATAGTTTTCAACGGTAGTCCGGATTGCTTTTCACAGGCCGATGATGCGCTTACCCGCTGCTTATCGTTTCAGCATTTCGGCGAAACTCTGAATCCGGGTCCGGATCTGTTCCGCTGCATCCATTTTCTGCTCGATTTCCAGGTACAGTACGGGAATATTCGCCTCTTCAAGTTCCTTCTTGAAGATGGGGTAATCGAACTCCTCGGGGTTGCAGAATTTCATCATGGACACGACCACGCCGTCGGCTTTGGTTTCCTGAACCATATCGACCAGCATCTTCCCGCGCGTCTTTTTTTCGTCATATAGAAGCGAACAACCGTACTGATCGGCAATTCGATAGGCCAATCTTTCGATGGCGGTCCCTTCGCTGCGCGTTGCCGTCCTGAACTGCCTCGATTCCTGGGCAAGATCGTCTGCGACGAAGGCAATCCGGTTCTGTACGAAGGCATCCAGCAGGATGTCCGGTTCGGCCATGATGCCGGTGACCACCACCTTGATCCCGTTGAATTTCTCTGCAGGCGTCTTCTCCAACGCTGCCATGAGTTCCCTGACCAAAGGCGTGTAGGTCTTCTTGTCCATGAAATAGCCGGCCTTGATGACGGCATGGCGCGTCTTGGCATTCAGCGTCAGCGGATAACGGCCGACGAGGACCGTAAATTGCCGCATGGTCCGGCGGTAATCGTCGTAAAGCGCGATGGCGGCCTTGAGGTCCTCTTCCGTCACCTTCTTTGCGGCGATATTTTCGAGATCGTTCTGGATCTTCCCGTATTCGTCCACGAGATAGGCAATACCCGTTGCGATCCGGCGATGCTGCGGATAGTAAATAGGAATCAAATGGGTTTGCGGTACGGCCACGGTCCAGTTGTCGCAAATGCATTTCAACGTATCGCAGTAGATGGGAATCACGACGGCCGACAGAAAATCGTACAGCCCTTTCATGCCCTGCTCGACGTTGATCCGCATGATGGAACAGCAGAAACTCTGCAAATACTTGTCGGCCAGTTTTACGTCCGTCTGGCCGCCCCAGAGGCCGACGGGCAGAAAGCCCGCGGCGTAGATGATCTCGTCGGGCGTGTAATAGGGAAAACAGCCGACGGCCTTTTTTCCCGTTTCCTTCATGGCGGTTTTCACCGCCTTCGCCGGATGGCTTGCCGTATCCGTCAAAAGTTCGATGATCTCTTCGATGCGATTCATACTCTGCGGGCCCTTTCTTCTTTCCGTTGCTCCATCATCTCGACCAGGGCCTGAATCCTCGTTTCGTACTGCGCCAGGGAAAAAGCCCGCGGGTCCGTCTGGTCTCCGTCGAAAATAACGGAGGGGATGCCCGTCTTCTCCTGTACGCGGCGCTGCACTTCGTACTGCCGAAAATCCATCAGTTTGCAGCTCCGGTTGGAATGGTAGATGATGCCGTCCAGGGAGAAATCTTTCACCAGTTGAACGATGTTGCCTGTGCCGTAATCGAGATTCCGGTTGACGTAATTTGCGCTGTAGGCCCTTGCCATCGTGTCCGGATCGTCGCTGTCGTAAACGACCGTCCATGAGTCCGGGTAGGTCGAAGCAACCATATTGATCCCGTTCTTCTTCAACACCCGGGCCGTATCGGACAGGTGGGGCCAACAGGCGATTCCGTCCCACATGATGCGGTATTTCTCTTCCTGATCTTTCCATGGCCCTTCGCCGCGGTCTATCTTTTCCTGCAACTCCTCCGCCCACAGCTTGAAGAGCGCCAGCGCTTCCCTGGTTCCCCGCATACAGACGATAATCGCCATGTAGTTGAACATATCGAAGCCGTTGAAAGGCGACGGCTTCGCCATGGCCAGCGACGTGGCCTTTTTCCACCATTTCGCCGTCTCGGAAGAGATTTTCATGACCTCCTGGAAGCGGTCCCGGTCGAATCGTTTTCCCGTGATCGCCTCCAACTGTTTGATGGCGTGTTCCATCTGTCCGTGGATATATCGAACGCTTTCGTCCGAAATCTGGTAAGTGTGGTTAAAAGGCGTATCGATGAGGATCATGGGGATATGGAGTTCATGAGCCAGATTCTCGTACCATTTGATGACGGTCATACAGATGTTGCTGCAGCAGAAGAGAAGGTCGGGCAGGGGGATATTGCCGGCCAGACTTTCCCGGATGTTCGAGTAACCGATATTGACGCGTGCATACGAACATAGATCGAGCGAGTATCCGTTACTCTCCGCGTCTTCAAGGAACATCGGGGCGTCTTTTCTCGCACCGATGGCCGCTGCGTGGTTTTCGGGATAGACAACCTTGATATTCATCGTCTCCAGAAGCTCCTGGGGCGCAATCGATGTGGACCAGGCCACAAGTTCTCCCGCCTTCTTTGCTTCCAGGGCATCCGCGTAATGTTTGGCGAGCAGTTCGCCCAGTAGTTGCTTCGACGTCTTCTTTTTTTCCATAATCTCCTGCTCCTGCAAAACTGGAGGCTGCGGCATGCCGGCAGACCCGCTACGCGGCGGGGAAACCGTCAGGACGGCCGTTCCCGCATCTGTCATCACTTACTGCAGCGGCTGCTGATCTTCCACACGCCCATTTTTTCCGCTTCACGGACCAACTCGTCCCGGAAGTCCGGATGGGCGACGTTGATGAGGGCCTCAGCACGCTGCCACGTCGACTTCCCCTTCATATTGGCCACGCCGTACTCGGTGACGATATAGTGCGTGGCCTGCCGCGGCACCGTGACGACCGCACCGGCGTCAAAACGGCCCCGTATCAGGCTTTTCAGCTGCCCATCTTTCGTCCTGAGGGTGGAAGGCGTGCAGAGGAAGCTCTGGCCGCCCTTGGACAGATAGGCGCCCAGAACGAAATCGAGTTGCCCGCCGTTGCCGCCGATATGCTGCATACCCGACGACTCCGAATTCACCTGGCCGAACAGGTCCACTTCCAGGCAGCTGTTGATGGAAACGAAATTGTCGAGTTTGGCTATCGTCGATATTTCGTTTACATACTCGACAGGATAAACAAGATGCAAGGGATTTTGATCGATAAAGTCATAGAGTTCCTGGGAACCCATGGAAAAGGTCCAGACCATTTTGCCGCGGTCCAGATTCTTGTTTCCCGTAATTTTTCCAACCTTGTAGAGATTCAAGAAGGCATCCACGAACATTTCCGAATGGACGCTCAGGTCTTTGATATCGGAGGCGGCGATCAGGTTGCCGACGCTGTTGGGAAGTCCTCCGATACCCAATTGCAGACTGCTGCCGTCATGTATCAGGGGTACGATGAGTTCCGCGATTTTCTGCTGGACGGCATTGGGTGCGCCGGCCAAGCGCTCGGGCAGGGGGCGGTTCGCGCCCTGGACGACATAATCGACGTCTGATATGTGCAGGGCGTCGCCGTACGCCCCGCAGACGCGCGGCATCTTTTCGTTGACTTCCACGATGATGGTCCTGGCGCGTTCGATGACGGCCGGGGCGTCCGATACCTGGGGGCCTACATTGAAAAACCCGTTCTTATCCATGGGGGCGACCTGGAACATGGACACATCGATCTTCGTATCCTGGCGCCAGTATTTCAGCTGCTCCCGGTACTGCACGGGAATGTACCAGCAGATACCGTCCCTGTTCATCTGCCGTTCCACCGGGCTGAATTGGGTAGACTGCCATTTGACGTGTTCGCCCTTGGGATCGGCCTGCATGATTGCCGGGCGATGGGCATAGGGCCAGATGCTGTTGATGATTTTCAGGTCATGAAGTTCATGGATCCTTTTGGCCAGGGCCTCGTCCAGATCGTATACCGTTCCGTTAAAACCCCCATAGTGAACGACATCGCCCGATTTGACGGCCTTCACGGCCTCTTCGGGAGAAACCAGCTTATTGCCGTATGCACTTGCAGGGTTCGTTCTTATCGCTGAAGCTACTGCCATGTTGAATCTTCTTCCTTTCATATATGAGATATCTAGTGTCCCATCCATCGGACAATACAGAGCGATATGGAGGGAACGTATGTGGTCG
This sequence comes from Syntrophales bacterium, assembly GCA_963668175.1. Classification (GTDB taxonomy): domain Bacteria; phylum Desulfobacterota; class Syntrophia; order Syntrophales; family PHBD01. The sequence goes on along the minus strand of OY764159.1, from coordinate 3,490,321 downwards.
CGAACAGGACCGGAATACAGCAGGCAATGAATCCCAGAATAGGAACGAGGATCTTGTCCATACTGAGGTCGCCGAGCCTGCAGGCTACGAAGATGTTGCAGGCAAAGGGAGGCGTGATCATGCCGATTTCGAGATTAAGGAGCATGACGGCCGAAAAGTGGATCGGATCGATGCCGAAAGCCGTGGCCGCCGGCGCCAGAATGGGGGCAAGAAGCAGGATGCTCGTGTTGGTTTCCATGAACATCCCGACGATCAGAAGCACGCCGTTGACAAGGAGGAGAAAGACAACCGGGGACTGCGTGATGCCGAGAAGCCAGTCCGTTACGGCCGTGGCGCAGTCGCCGTAGGTGAACATGGCGCTGGGAATGGCCGCAAAGGCGATCAGGAGCATGATGGCGGCGCTCGTTACGGCGCTCTTCTTCGTAATGGCGATCAAACCCGCTTCCGACTTGTCCTTGAATATAAGGGGATAGATGACCCATCCCGCCAGGAGACCGTAGGCCACGGCCACGGCGCCGGCTTCCGTCGGCGTCATGATGCCGCCGTAAACGCCCACGAAGATGATGACGGGCATGAGAAGGGCGACGACGCCCCGGGCCGAAGTCTTGGCGACTTTCTGAAAGTAGGTGCGGGCGGTGAATGCTCCCGTATCCTGGATCTCGTGGTGGGCGAAGAATATACGGTTATAGACCACATAGACAATGGTCAGGAGGACGCCCGGCACGGCCGTGGCGAGCCAGACGTCGCCGACGGGGAGACCGACGGACAGGGCGTAGACGACACCCGGAATGCTCGGCGGTATGAGGATGCCCAGAAAGCCGGAGGCCGCGACCAGGGCGGTGGCGTATCGCTTGTCGTAGCCGGCCTTGACCATTTCGGGGAGCATCATGCCGCCGATGGCGCTGACGGTGGCGACGGAGGAACCGGATATCGTCCCGAACAGGGCCGACGCGATCACCGCCGTGGCGGCGACGCTGCCCTTCAGCCGTCCCGTGAGCGACCGCACCCAGGTGATCATCGCCGCCGTGATTCCGCCGAGGGCCATGACATCGCCCGAATAGATAAAGGCGGGAATGGCCAGAAAGGCGAAGGAATCGACGCTGCCGAACATGCGGGCGGGGATGACGGTCAGAGGGATGTCGCCCAGAAACATGCAGAGGATGCCGGCCAGCCCGGCGCTGAAGGGAATGGGAATGCGCAGGACGGCCAGAACGACGAAAAACAGGATGAACATGCTGATCAGATACATGACGATTGCTCTCCTTCCGCGAACTCGTATCCCATGGGGCCGCGTCCGGCCAGGTTGAGAACGATCAACGCCAGGCTGTGCAGGATGCAGAGCGCAAGCCCAAGAAACATGGAAGCCGTCACGATCCAGAGAGGTATTTCCATGGCGGTGGAAATCTGCCCCATTTTCACCTGGTCCGTGACCAGGTGATAAGATTCATAAGTGACGAAGGACAGACAGACAACGGTGCCGAGGTCGCGAAAGATATTCATGAAGATGGCGGCCCTCATCCGTCCTGAGGGATTTTTAAGGAATCTGACGATCGCCAGTTCGACGAAGTTGATTTCGATATGGCCGCGTTCGGCGGTGGCAATGGCCGCGCCCAGAAAGGTGCAGGCGACGAACAGGTAACGGGCCAGCTCCTCGGAGAATGCCAGCGGAATCTCCAGGATATAGCGGCAAACCACCTGCAGGAGCATCACGATGAGCATCACGACGAACAGCGGGACGGTCACCCAGTATTCCACTCCCGTCAGGGCATTGACGAATTTTTCCAACAGTTTCATTGAGCGTTTACCTCGTTTCATTCTATCGCGTGAGGGGGAGCGTAGCGGAACCGGTTCCGCCCGCCCCTCCCCAGCGATCAAAGAGAGAAGTCAGGAAATCTATTTCTTCGCAGCTTCCTTCTTAATGCGATCCATAACCTCTTTACCGTACAGCTTCTCGTACTTGGGGTCGTTCCAAATCTTGACGGCGACCGCTTTCAGGTCGCTGACCAGTTGAGGCGGCGGGTCGATGACCTGCATGCCGGCTTTCGCCATGGCCGCATACCTCTGGGCCACGTGCTCGCGATTGACTTTCACCTGTTCGTCGGCGGCCTTCTTGGCGGCCTCGGCAACGATCTTCTGCTGGGCCGGCGTCAGCTTGTCCCAGGTCTTTTTCGACATGCACATTTCCATGCCGGAATAGATCTGCTGCGCCTTGGTGGCATATTTCTGGAACTGCTGCAGCCCCAGGTCGTAGGTGATGATGGCGCCGTTGTCCTGTCCGTCGACCGTCTTCTGCTGCAAGGCCGTGGATAACTCCGTGATGGCCATCGGCGTGGGAAGGACTCCCAGGGCCTTATAGAAATCGATGTACATGGGCACTTCCGGAACCCGGAGTTTCAATCCCTTGAAATCTTCGCCCTTCGTGATGGGACGTTTTGAATTCGTCAGGCCGCGGAAATCGTTCTCACCGATACCCAGGACCTTGACGCCTTTGGCATCCATGAAACTGATGATCTTCTGGCCGATCCAGCCGTGGCGGTATTTTGCGTCGGCCTCGGCGTAGTTCTTGAACAAGTAGGGCAGATTCACGAATCCCAGTTCCGGATAGATTGCGGCCAGTCCTATGTCGGAACTCCAGCCCATATCGAGATCTCCGCGAATGACGGCTTCGATCATCTGACGCTCGCCGCCCATGACGCCGCCGCCGTGAATAGTCACTTTGACGGCGTCCTTCGTCTTGGACTCGACCTCCTGTTTAAAGGATTTGGCTGCTACGACATACGAATGGGTCGGCGAGACGATAAAACCCAACCGAATGGTCACGGCCGCGGCGGCATCGCGCAATCCTGCGCCGGCCAGCGCGACGGTAAAAGCCAAAGCCAAAAAGAACACGGTTACCTTTCTACGCTTACGTTCCAATTCCCTTTCCTCCTCTCTGATGAATAAATCGGTTCGGCAGTATGGCGGCACCCCCGGAAGGGAGCCCCCATCTTCCGCCGCCTATCGGCTCTCCCGTAACGCTGATTAAGAGAGCCCCTGACAACGCTTTCCTTATGTAACATGCCCGCCCGGACATCACTGCCGGCGTGCACGTTCAGATCGCTCCATGTGGTCCGGCCCTTCATGCCATAACGGTCTGAATTCGCATTTTCGGGTACCATCATAGGCCCGTCCCGGCATGAGATCAATATTGAATATGTTTTAAATATATATTACAAAATTGGTAATATAGCAGTCAGGAAAAGTTGATGAGATGGGTCCTCAGGTCGACTTTCTTATTATTCAACCCGAGTTTTTTTCTCAGGCGGAAGCGGTGGATATCGATGGCACTCTTGGATATATTAAGGATGTCGGCGATTTCCTTGCTGGTTTTGCCTTCCTTGATGAAGCTGGCGATCAGAATTTCCCTCTGAGTGAGATTTGAATGCTTCGCGGAAATTCTGTGAGAGAAGGGAGAAATGATGTCCTTCAAATTGGATGCAACGATGTCGATGTAAGCGGCGGTTTCCGTATTCGTATTACTCTTTTGAATCTTTTCGACATAAGGGAGGACGAGTTCCTTGACATTCGAAAGGATAACGTCCTCGAATTCCGCGCGGTCGTTCTCCCTTTGCTTGAGGAGAACCCTCAAGGCCGTGTTCAGTTCCTTTAGATTGCGGGACTGGGCCCTTAATTCCTGTTCTCTCTTTTTCAATCCCCGTTCCGCCTCTTTCCATGCAGTGACGTCGAAAAAAGACGAAACGCTACGCTTTGTTCCCGGAATCAGATCGACCACCACCACCATGTGCCGGATTCTGCCCCGACTGTCGACCAGATCGTGTTCGAATGTTCTCGGCGGGGCCTTCGGGTCGATCCTCCTCAACTTGTGCGACTTGATCATTCTGGGAATGTCTTTGGGGGCGATATACTCGGGCCATTTCTTCTTCCCTTCCCAGTCTTCTTTCCTGTATCCCGTCATCCTTTCAAATTCGGAGTTGATCAAAGTGACGGTCATGTCGTCTTCGATAATAACGGTTGCGGCGCCCGTCGTTTCGAAGATGGCGCGATACAGGGTTTCCGATTCCTTCAGCAGGTTTTCGACCGCTTTCCTCTCGGATATATCCATAAAGTTGCCCAGGATGGCGGGCCTGCCTTTGAACAGCGTGGCGGTGATCGTTTCCAGAACCCAACAGATCTTTCCCTGTTTCGTAACAATTCGGAATTCATAGGGAGACATTCTTTTTCCGGAAAGGGTTTCGCGGACGTTTTTTCTCACGCCCTCTATGTCTTCCGGGTAAATAATGCTGTCCGCTTTTTTTCCGATCAACTCCTCCACACGATAACCTGTAAACGACGTGATCAGGGGGCTTACGGCCTGAAAGATACCGTCCTGCGACAGATAGAGTCCCGAGAGGGAGCTCTCCCATATTTTTTTGTACACATCCTCGTCCTGCTCCAGCATCTGCCGGAACTGCTTCCATCGCCGGCTTTCGGCTTCGGGATAGTCTCCGTCGCTTTTATGATGTGCTGCTTCGCGCCTGGGGATTTTCTTCATGACGACTCCTCGGTTCCTGTCGCTGTATATCGGCCCTGTAAATCCGCTTCGCATTCCGGCTCTGAGCCTGCCGCAGTCTGCTGCGTTGTTTATATCATATATAAAGTCAGTATAATACGCCCAATCTCCCGTGAAGATATTCTGCGGCAAATGGTGAATTGGCTCAATGGATAACGGCCGATCGTTAACAAGGTTCTTCCGGACGTCTATTCAAGGGCCGTTGAGCGAAAATACGAATGGGCCTTTTGCATCGGTCGATGGCCTGCTGTTCCGTATATTAGAACTTAATTTTAAACATGTGGAACATTTCCTTGACATTGTTTTTCCGCGTGATAAAAATTTTATTCCCGTCAGACAGAATTTTCACCGCATGGAGGCTTTATTGATGAAGCACACGCCCGTAACTTCCGAGACTCCGTCGCATTCCGAAAGCAAATACCGCGTCACCTCTCTCGATAAAGCGCTTTTAATCCTGGAACTTCTGATCGACCAGGGCAGGGATCTCTCTATCACGGAGATATGCCAGAAACTCGGCATGATGAAAGGTACGGTCCATCGTGTCCTGAGCACCCTGGTAGCTCGAAAATTCATCCAGCAGAATATCAAGACAAGAATGTACGGCCTTGGCGTGCGGACACTGGAGATCGGCATGGACTCCAGGAGGGAAAGATTCCTTCGCATAACCATGGCTCCCTTTATGACGGAGCTCTACGAAACGTGCGGAGAAACCGTGAACGCAGCCGTGTGGGAATATAACGGCATCCGCTACATCTACCGGCTGGAATCGGACGCGATGCTTCGCATATCGACGACGGCCGGTGCGAGGTTTCCAGGCTACTGCTGCGCGACGGGCAAGATATTGCTGTCCTATTTCAGCAATGAAGACATCCGGCAGATATACGGCTTGAGTACCTCCCTGAAGAAATACGCTCAAAATACGATTGCGACCGTTGACGATTTGATTGCGGAAATCGAGAAGGTCAGGATCAGGAAGGTGGCGGTCGATAATGAGGAAGCCCTGGCGGGAGTTTACTGCGTTGCCGCGCCCATACTGAACTCCAGGGGAGAGTGCGTGGCGGCTATCAGTATCTCGTCTCCGAAAAACCGGGTTACCGCAAATACGGGCGACCTCTTTGCGAAGCTGGTATCGGAAACATCCCGGAGAATATCCGGTTCATTTAAAGAGCCGTAAAGTGAAACAGCGCCGAGAGGTGCAGTGATCATGGATAAAGGTGAAACGACTGAAAGGGGGTGATCGTCCGTTCCAATTGCCTGAAGACAACACGGCTGAATAGTCGGATCGGTTTGCCCCGGAACGAGTCTTTATCGAACCTTATCGAACAGAAAGAGGGAGGAAGACATGATAAACAGGATGCGTGTGTTATCGGTTATTTTCTTATCTGTCATGATTGTGGCGATATTCGGAAGCGGCATAGCGATGGCGGATCAAACGATCCGTATCGGGTTTACTCCCCCCATAACAGGTGTCCATGCCGCAGCGGGATCTCTCCAGGTAAAGGCCATAAAGCTGGCCGTCAAGGAGATCAATGCCGCCGGCGGAATAAACGGAAAGAAGATCGATCTTAGGATCATAGACAACCAGTCCACCAACCCCGGAGCGCTGGCGGCACTGCAGAAGGCCGTGGAACAGGAGAAAGTAGTGGCCCTGGTCGGCTGCCTGTACAGCACTCAGGTTCTTGCCACGGCGGACGCCATCAAAAACTACGGCATTCCCACGATCATCGGCGCCACCAACGTCAACATCACGAAACAGGGGAACCCCTGGCTGTTCCGGGTGCGGCCCGACGACTCGATCGCCGCCGGAGCCATGGTTAAATACATCAAGGAAGACACCAAGTTTACGAAAATAGGGCTCCTGCACGATGCGGATGCAATGGGCACGGGCGGCGCCGACCTTGTAGAGAAAGGCGCCAAGGAAGCAGGCCTGACGATCGTAAGAAGAGAGAAGACTGCGACCGCGGCGAAGGATTTTACCGCCGAACTCCTGGCCATGAAGAATGCCGGAGCGCAAATCCTGGTCTTCTACGGTCACCAGGAAGCCACAGCTCTGCTCCAGCGGCAGGTTCGCCAGCTCGGTTCCCCCTTCAAGTTTCTCGGCTCGCCCAGCGCGGCATCGAAAGACAGCCTGAACCTCGCCAAGGAGGCGGCCGAGGGAATCTGGGCCGTAGTCGATTTTGTTCCGGGACAGACCGCGGAAAACAAGCGTTATGCCGCGGCTTACAAGAAGGAGTACGGCGAGGAGTACGACACGCTCAACGTGTGGACTTACGACGGTCTGAAGATCCTGGCCAATGCCATGAAGAAAGCCGGCGAAGATCGGGGCAAGATCCGTCAAGCCATTCTTGCCACCCAGGGATACAAGGGCGTCCAGGGAACCTTTTCCTTCACCCCCAACGGCGACGGCCTGAGCGAAGTGAGCATTGTTCAGATCGAGAAGGGGAAACCGAAACTCCTGAAAATCGTCAACGTGGGTAAGAAATAACACCTCCCGTCTCCCGGATATACACAAGAGGCATTCGGTCTTCCGGTATGGGGGGATGCCGGCACCGGATGCCTCGAAGGAAGGTTTCTAATGGATTGGTCCACAAATCTGCAAATGATAGCCGCAGGCCTGGCCATGGGATCGATATATGCCCTGGTTGCCCTCGGATTTGTCCTGATTTTCAATGCGGTCAATGTTGTCAATTTTGCACAGGGGGAATTTGCGATGGTTCCGGCTTTTATAGCCGTATGGCTGCTGGCCGGCCTGGAGGTTCCCTTCGTTCTGGCGTGCGTGATCACGGTCTCCTTCATGATTGCCTTCGGCATCGTCTTCCAGCGGGTCGCGTACTATCCGTTGCGTAACCGCAGTTTCCTGCCGGTTGTGATCAGCACCATCGGCGTCGGTATCTTCCTGAAAAACGGGGCGCAGCTCATTTTCGGCGCCGAACCGTTGTCCATGCCGCGGCCGACCTCCGCGGATGCGGTGAACATACTCGGTGTGCTCCTGGACCCCCAGTACATTGTAATCGTCATCTGCACCCTGGTTCTCCTCGGCTTCCAGTACTTCATCTTCGAAAGGACCCTTCTGGGTAAAAAGATGCTGGCGACGGCGCAGGACAAGGACATGGCAAGGCTCCTGGGCATCAAGGTGGCGAGGATGATCGTCATTACCTTCGCCTACAGTTCGATCCTGGGAGCGGCGGCCGGAATCCTGGTCGGGCCCATTTTTTTCGTGACCAAGGATATGGGGGCGATGATCGGGCTCAAGGCGTTCTGCTCGGCCATTGTGGGTGGATTCGGGAGCATTCCCGGAGCCATCCTAGGCGGCGTATTTCTGGGCGTGATCGAAGTATTCGGCTCGTACTATATCTCCACGGCCTATCGCGACGCCTTTGCCTTCATGATTCTGATTCTCGTTCTGCTTCTGCGTCCGCAGGGGTTTTTCGGCGAGAAGATCGCCGAGAAGGCATAGTGAGGCGCCTATGAATACCAATATAAAGAGACTGATCGTTCCCGTCGTTTTGATCGGCGCCGTCCTGCTTCTCCCCCGGGTGTTGGAGAGCAACTACTGGCTGAATCTGATCAACCTGTCCATCAGCTTTTCGATCGCCTGTTTGGGATTGAACATCGTCCTGGGATACACCGGGCAGTTGTCGCTGGCCCAGGCGGCATTCTGGGGAGTGGGGGCCTACACGTCGGCCATCCTGACCACCAAGCTCGGTCTGCCGGTATGGGCGGGGATGTTCGCCGCTTTCTTCGTAGCGGCCTTCTTCGGGATCCTGCTCGGCATTCCCACCCTCAAACTGTCCGGCCATTACCTGGCCATGGCGACGATCGGATTCGGGATCATTCTTCAGCTTATCCTGGTCAATGAGATCTGGCTCACCAACGGCGCCGACGGGATCACCAAGATCCCCTCGCCGTGGCTCGGCCCCCTTGAGCTGAAGGACCCGGAAGAATTCTTCTATCTGGCGGCCGCGGCATTGATCCTGTTCACCTGGGGAGCCCTCCGCCTCAAAAACTCCCGTGTGGGCCGGGCCCTGCTGGCCATCCGGGAGAACGAGATGGCCGCGGGGACGGCCGGGGTGGATACGACCTATTACAAGATCGTGGCCTTCTCGCTATCGGCGGGTTACGGGGGGTTCGGAGGCTGGCTGTTCGCCCACAGCGGCTCGCACTATATCAGTCCGGATACCTTTTCCTTCGAGCAATCCGTGATCATACTGGTCATGACCGTTCTGGGCGGGAACGGGTCCCCCATCGGTTCCATCGTGGGCGCCACGCTGCTGACGCTGTTGCCGGAGACGCTGCGGTTTCTGAAAGACTCTTACATGATGGTCTACGCCGCCGGCATCGTGGTCATCATGATCTTCATGCCCAGCGGCATTGCCGGCCTGGTGAAGAGCATGCCGATCAGTCTGCGGTTGAGCGCCTGGTGGAATTCCGATTCGTCGCCGGCACGGCAGCCTGCGGCGGAAGCGCCTCCGTCAGGCAATGCCGAAGCGGTATCCCATTCATTCAAAATCGAAGAATGTTCGGGATCGGGCGAAGTGCTGCTGACGATCAGGGCGCTGGCAAAGCATTTCGGAGGGCTCAAGGCGGTGGACGGCGTGGACATGCAGGTCCGGCGGGGCGAGATTCAGGCTCTCATCGGGCCCAACGGCTCCGGAAAGACGACGACCCTCAATGTGCTCAGCGGCCTCTATGTCCCGACAGCCGGAGAAATCACCCTGGAGGGGAAAGTCATCGGCGGACTGAAGCCGCATGTCATCACCTCCCTGGGCATAGCGAGGACGTTCCAGAATATCCGCCTTTTTGGGGATCTCACGGTGCTGGATAATCTCCTCATCGGCCAGCATTGTCAATCCAAGGCCGGCGTCATGGCCAGTATTTTTCAACCGCCCTCCCAGAGGGCCGAAGAGGCCCGGATGCGGGCAAAGGCGCTGAAGTTGCTGAGCTTCGTCGGCCTCAGGGGCAAAGAGTTCACCAAGTCCAGCAGCCTGCCGTACGGCCAGCAGCGTCTGCTGGAACTGGCGCGCGCCCTGGCATCGGACCCCAGGCTTCTCCTCCTGGACGAGCCGGCGGCCGGTTTGAATGCCGCTGAAACCGAGGCGCTGGTGGAGCTTCTGTTCCAAATATGCAGGCAGGGCGTCACCATTTTGCTGGTCGAACACGACATGAGCCTGGTCATGAATGTTTCCGACCATATTACAGTTCTGAACTTCGGCAGAAAAATTGCGGAAGGTTCCGCCGAGGAAGTCGAGAAGAACGCCGAGGTGATCGACGCCTATCTGGGAACGGAGGTGGGGAATGCTTAAGATTCAGGGAATCGAAACCTGGTACGGGGCCATTCAGGCGTTGAAGGGCATCTCGCTGGACGTTCAGCAAGGGGAGATCGTGGCCCTGCTGGGAGCGAACGGCGCCGGCAAAAGCACGACCATTATGACGATCATGGGCATCCTGAAACCGTCGAAGGGCAAGATCGCATTCCTGGGCCGGGATATCACGGGAATGGAGGCGGAAGAGATCGCGAAGACAGGGATCGCCTGCGTTCCGGAGGGGCGGCACATCTTCCCCGGACTCACCGTCCTGGACAACCTCATGCTGGGTTCGACGGCCCGGGGGCGCGTATCGCAGAAGGACATGCGCAACGATCTCGACCATGTCTTCGGTATTTTCCCCCAGTTGGGGGAGTTCAAGGATCGGCCCGGCTGGCAGTTGTCCGGCGGCCAGCAGCAGATGCTGGCCATCGGGCGGGGACTGATGTCCAGAGCGAAGATCCTGCTTTTGGACGAACCGTCGCTCGGTCTTGCGCCGGTTCTGGTGCAGGAGGTGTTCAAGGTCATCCAGGAAATCAACAAGTCGGGTACGACGATCCTGCTGGTGGAACAGAACGCCCGGATGGCGCTCCTGATCGCCAACCGCGGCTTTGTTCTGGAAACGGGCAGGATGATGCTGACCGATACGGCGGCCGATCTCCTGGAGAGCGAAGAGATCAAAGAACACTATCTGGGCGGCCACGCCCATATCAAGGAGGCTCGTCAGCGCCGCCGTACCGAGCGCGAACGCCTCTGAATGTGCGGTACATCCAGGTCGGACGAGGCGGTTCCTGCGGCTTTGGCGACACTGGTGCGGAATAACGATACAAAGTGAATCAACACGGTGAAAGGAGGAATACATCATGAAAAGAGGTTTGAGGGCGGCAGTCGTTTTTACGGCGACGGTCATCGCCGGTTCGTGGCTTTTCGCGGGGATATTATCCGCGGCGGAGCCGGCTAAAGTAGTCCAAAGCGGAGCGATCCTGACGGTGTCCGAATCCAAGAGGCTGATCGGCAAGGCGGTGGCGCAGATGCCGATCGTCAAGAATGCCCTGGCAAACGGCATGGTCATCGTCATCAAGGGGACGACCGACGCCTACGTGGCGGAGGAGCTCACCGGGAAGAAAGCCGACCACGCGGCATTCGTGACGGGAAGAATCGAACCCGAGAGAGGGGCCAAGAACCTGCCCGCGGTTAAACCGATCAACCACCTGATTCTGGAAAAAGGCAAAGTCGTCGATATCCCGCTGCCCGACGCGGCGAAGAAACTGAAAGCGGGAGACGTCGTCATCAAGGGGGCGAATGCCCTGGATTACAAAAACAAGACGGCGGCGATCAATATCCTCGACCCGGCAGGCGGGACGACGGGGATCACCATACCCTACGTCATCGCACGGAAGGTTCACCTCGTCATTCCGGTCGGCCTGGAGAAGCTGGTTGCAGGGGACTTGGTGGAGACGACCCTGAAGATGCGCGAGCCCATGGAGACGCTTCCCGCCCCTGCCGGCAAATCGAAGGCGTTCTTCCCCGGCTACACGATTCCCTCCATGTGGCTCGTCACGGGCGAGATCGTGACGGAACTCGAGGCTGTCAACATCCTCACGGGAGCAACGGCCTTCCAGTCCAGTGCGGGCGGTATCAGCGGCGCGGAGGGCGCATCCTGGATCGTTATCAGGGGAACCCGGGATCAGGTCAAGAAGGCCATGGATTTGGTCGGCTCCATCCAGGGGGAACCGCCTTATTGACGGGGACCTGTTTGTAAACAAACCGGCCCCTCAAAAATATCCGGAGTGTCGAGGGGCCGGTTGTTGAATGTCATCGTCCGGTTCGAAGATACAAATCGCGGGGATCGTCTGCCCTGGCGAAAGGGGAGATGTCTGCGGTCGAATCAGGCGGCTTCGCAGAGGGCGGCCTGTCGGTGACGGAAATGCGCAGGCATGCATCCCTGCTGAAATCGACATAGGGATCTATCGTCGGACGATAAGAAGGGGAATGACCATGGTCGAAATCCGATTTCACGGGAGGGGAGGGCAGGGAGCCGTGATCGCTTCAAAAATTCTCGCCTCCGCCCTCTTTAAGGAAGGCAAATCCGCCCAGTCTTTTCCGGCATTCGGGGCCGAACGGCGCGGGGCGCCGGTCGCCGCTTTTGTCCGGTTTGACGAAAAAACGATCACGCGCCGGTCGCAGGTCTATGAACCGGACCTTGTCGTCGTCCTGGACGAATCCGTTCTCGATGTCGTGGATGTGACGGCGGGGCTGAAAGCGCAAGGCTGGATCATCATCAATACGCCGAAATCGTCGTCCTGCTTTGCAAGTCTCGGGGCTTTCAGGGTGGCCACCGTGGATGCCGGCCATATCGCTCAGCAACACGCTCTGGGGCCCGTAACCGCGCCCGTGGTCAATACCGTCATTCTCGGCGCATTCTCCAGGATCACCCGTCTCGTGGGTATCGAGGCCGTGGTCGAGGGAATCAGGGAATCGGTTCCGTCGAAAACCGAAGAGAATGTCACCGCGGCAAGGTCGGCATACGAGCGGGCATCGGCCTGAGGGCTGTTCAACAGACAGGTGCATTTGTCATCATGTCTCATAAAGCGGGAGTCAAGAATGGAAAAGAAGAAAGTTCGTAAGGCAAAACCGTCCGTCGCTTCGCCGAAGCCGCCTCTGCCCTATGTGTGTGTCTCGACGGAGGGGACGCTGGCGTCCAAAACCGGAACCTGGCGCTTCCTGACCCCGAAGTATCAGAACAAGATCGCGCCGTGCAGCGAGGCATGTCCGGCCGGTGAAGACGTGGAATCCGTGATGGTCCTTGCCGGAGAGGAAGACTATCCGGGGGCCTGGGATAAGATTATGGAGGAAAATCCGCTGCCGGGCGTCTGCGGCCGGGTCTGTTTTCATCCGTGCGAGGCCGCGTGCAGCCGGAACGCATTGGATGAACCGGTATCGATCAATGCCCTGGAGCGCTTTATCGGCGATGCGGCGTGCGTGTCGGGAAGAAAACCCGACGCGCCTGTGCAAAAGAGGCATGAAAGGGTCGCCGTTATCGGCTCCGGTCCTGCGGGACTCTCCTGCGCCTATCATCTGGCCCGCATGGGGTATGGGATCACCCTGTTCGAAGCGGAAAAGAAGCTCGGCGGCGTTTTGCGGTACGGTATCCCGGGTTATCGCCTTCCCAGGGATGTTCTGGACCGGGAGATCGAACGCATCGTCTCGCTGGGCGTGGAAGTCATGACGGAGGTTCGGGTGGGACGCGATCTGGCATGGGAAGACTTGAAAAAATACGCCGCCGTCTTCGCCGCCACGGGCGCTTGGGAAAGTCTGCCTTTGAATATCCCCGGCGAGGAGGCGGCGGGGGTCATGTCGGGCCTGGCATTTCTGAAGAAGGTTCATTCCGGAGAAAAGGCGGATATCGGCGAACGCGTGGCCGTCATCGGCGGCGGGAATACGGCCATGGATGCGGCCCGTACGGCCGTGCGCCTTGGGGCGAAGGTATGGGTCGTCTATCGGCGCACGAAAGAAGAGATGCCTGCCTGGGCGGAAGAAGTGGCCGACGCCGGGGATGAGAACGTCACGACGCTGTTTTTGACTTCCCCGGTGAGGATTGTGACGGAACGCGGGAAGGTGTCGGCCATCGAATGCATCGGGAACATCCTGGGCGATCCCGGCAAGGACGGCCGCAGGGTGCCGCTGCCCTTGAACGGATCGAACTTTTCTCTCAAAATCGATACGGTCATTTCGGCGATCGGAGAGGTTCCGGACATGTCCTTCCTGCCAGCCGGCCTGCAAAGGGATTCCCGGTTCCTGTCCGTGGACGGCACGGGGAGCACGGCCCTGAAAGGCGTTTTTGGAGGCGGGGACATGACGGCCCAGCCGCGCACGGTCGCTTTCGCCATCGGTTCCGGCAAGAGGGCGGCGATGGCGATCGACGCCTACCTGACGGGAAACGACGCCGCCGATGCGCTGGATGCCGCGCGCGTCGGGAATAAAGGCGCGCTGTCCATGTCGCGCTATAGAAGTCGGGATGGGCAGGCGCAGGACGTGATTGCGCCGTCCGACCTGAACCTGGCCTATTTCAAACGCGAGAAACGGACGCCGAAAGGGAAGCTGCCGCTGTCCGGCCGCTGCGAAGATTTTGCCGAAGTCAATCTCGGCCTCTCCCGGGAAGATGCTCTCCGCGAGGCGAAGCGATGCTTCAACTGCGGGGTATGCAACCTCTGCCACAATTGCCTGATCTACTGTCCGGACCTGGCCGTCTCGGCAAGGCCGGATAAACAGGGGTATGAAATAAACTACGATTACTGCAAGGGATGTTGCCTGTGCGTGGAGGAGTGTCCTCGCGGCGCAATCTCTGTGGAGGTTGGAAAATGAAGAAGATGATGACCGGCAATGCCGCCGTTTCCCATGGGGTCGCGCTTGCACGGCCCGAAGTCATAGCGGCCTATCCGATTACGCCGCAGACGACCATCATTGAAGAATTATCCGAAATGTGCGCCGACGGGCGGTGCCGGGCGAAATTCGTCCGCGTCGAATCGGAACATTCCGCCATGGCCTGTGTGGCCGCCGCTTCGGTTGCCGGGGCGCGGGTCTTTACGGCCTCGTCCTCCCACGGGCTGGCCTACATGCACGAAATGCTGCATTGGGCTGCGGGGACCCGTCTGCCGGTCGTCATGGTCAATGCCAACCGCGCGCTGGGCTCCCCCTGGAACATCTGGTGCGACCACGGCGACAGCCTTTCCCAGAGGGACACGGGATGGATGCAGATATACTGCGAGAGCGCCCAGGAGGCCCTGGACACGGTCATCCAGGCTTACCGGATCGCCGAGGCCGTCCTCCTGCCCGTTATGGTCTTGCTGGACGGGTTCGTCCTTACGCACACGTCCGAGCCCGTCGACGTACCGGATCAGACGGCCGTGGATCGTTTCCTGCCCACGGGCAGCGCCAGGTACACGCTCGATACGAACGATCCGCACTGCTTCAACATGATTTCCGATCCGTCCACGTTCGTCTATCTGAGGTACAACGCCCAGAAAGCCATGGACGAAGCGAAGCATGTGGCCGTGCAGGCGGACAGGGAATTCAAGGCTCAATTCGGACGGGGATACGGGATCATAGAACAGGTTGGTTGCAGCGACGCGGACGTCATCCTCGTCATGATGGGAACGGCCGCCGGGACCGCCCGGGAAGTCATCGAGGATTACGGGAGGCAGGGGCATAAGGTGGGCCTTTGCCGTCTGCGCATGTTCAGGCCCTTCCCGTCGGCGGAGCTGGTCGAGGCGCTGTCCGGGGCGAAGAAGATTGCCGTTCTCGACAGGGACAATTCGTCGGGATCGGGAGGGATCGTTGCGCAGGAGCTCAAGGCCGCCTTTTACAACAGGAGCAGGAAACCGAAACTGTTCGAGTTTATCGCCGGAATAGGCGGGCGGGACGTCAGCCCGGCATTGATCGGGGACATGATCGGGCATACGATGAATCGCAGGAGCCCCGAGGGCGGACCCGTCTGGATGGGGGTGCAGGAATGAAAGCCAAAGAATTCAGCAAGGAATACCTTTACTCCGGCCACGGGTGCTGCCCGGGCTGCGGCATGCCCGTTGTCCTGCGCAATGTCTTTCAGGCCCTGGGAGAACGAACGATTGTGGTGACGACAGCCGGTTGCTTCGGGACCATCTCGGGGGTCCTGCCGGCCTCTCCCCTTAAGCTGCCGACCTACAATACGGCCTTTGCCTCCACCGGGGCGGCCGCCTCAGGCGTAAGGGCGACGCTGGATATGAAGGGGGATACGGAAACGACGGTCCTGGCCATTTCGGGGGACGGGGGAGGCTTCGACATAGGCATCCAAGCGCTTTCCGGAGCGGCCGAGAGGAACGAGGACATTATTTATATCTGCTACGACAACGAAGCCTATATGAACACGGGTATTCAGCGTTCTTCGGCGACCCCGTGGGGCGCCTGGACGACGACAACGCCTCCGCTCAGTTTGAAGAATCAGCCCAAGAAGGACATGATGCAAATCATGGCCGCGCACCGCGTACCTTACATTGCCACGGCCTCCATCGCCTATATGGACGACCTGGTCCGCAAGGTCAGGAAGGCCAGGGAGACGAGAGGATTCAAGTTTGTCCATATTGTCTCTCCGTGCCCGGTCGGGTGGCGTTTTTCTTCCGAGCTTACCATCCGCATCGCCCGGCTGGCCGTTCAGGCCCGTCTGTTTCCCCTCTATGAAGTGGAGGACGGGGAACGCTATATCCTGAACGAGGAGCCGGTCCGGGTGCCCGTGGAAGATTACCTGAAACTCCAGGGCCGTTTCGATTTCCTTAAGAAGGAAGACATTGCGTGGATACAGGAATATACGGACCGGCACTGGAAGCGTCTCAAGAGGCAGGCGGAGAGTTCTTGATTCGTTGACGTAAGCTTTAGAACTCCCTATAAACCAAAGAGCAAGCAAGTCAGAGGAGGTTATGTATGCCGCTCAAGACACCCGAGCAATACGAAGAGAGTCTGCGCCGGATGCATTTCAAAGTATACCTGATGGGGGAGGAGGTCTCAAGCGTCGTGGATCATCCCATCATCCGGCCCTCCATGAATTCCGTCAAGATGACTTACGCCCTGGCGCAGGACCCGGAACATGAGGACCTGATGACGGCGACGTCGTCGCTCACGGGGAAGAAAATCAACCGCTTCTGCCATCTCCACCAGAACACCGACGACCTGATCAGGAAGGTCAAGATGCAGCGCCTCATGGGCCAGAAAACTGCCGCCTGCTTCCAGCGCTGCGTGGGCATGGACGCGATCAACGCCGTGGACTCGACGACTTTCGAGATGGACA
Organism: Syntrophales bacterium; assembly: GCA_963668175.1. GTDB lineage: Bacteria > Desulfobacterota > Syntrophia > Syntrophales > PHBD01. The sequence continues at coordinate 3,473,649 of OY764159.1, read as the reverse complement.
GGAAACTCGGCACGGAATACCATACGCGCTTCCGTAACTTTCTCCTCAGGATGCAGGAGGAGGACTGGACCGTGGACGGCGCCATGACGGACGTCAAGGGCGACCGCGGGCTCAATCCCGCCAGGCAATCCGACCCGGATCTGTTCTGCCGCGTCGTGGAGAAGCGCAAGGACGGCATCGTCGTGCGGGGATGCAAGGCCCACCAGACGGGCGCCGTCAACTCCCACTGGATTCTCGTCATGCCCACCCTCACCATGACGAAGGAAGACGCCGATTATGCCCTTTCGTTCGTCGCGCCGGCCGATGCCGAGGGCATCGTCTACATTTACGGCCGCCAGTCCTGCGATACGCGCAAACTGGAGGGCGGCGAGTTCGACATGGGCAACAAGGAGTTCGGCGGGCACGAGGCCATGATGATCTTCGACGATCTCTTCGTGCCGTGGGAGAACGTCTTCATGTGCGGCGAATACGAATTCAGCGGCGCCCTGGTGGAGCGGTTCGCGGGCTACCACCGCCAGAGCTACGGCGGCTGCAAGGTGGGCGTCGGCGACGTATTGATCGGCGCGGCGGCGCTGGCGGCCGACTACAACGGCGCGAACAAGGCGTCCCACGTGAAGGACAAGCTCATCGAGATGATGCACCTGAACGAAACCCTTTATTCCTGCGGGATCGCCTGTTCGGCGCAAGGGTACAAGACGGCCTCGGGAAACTACCTCATCGACCTCCTCCTCGCCAACGTCTGCAAGCAGAACGTGACGCGCTACCCTTACGAGATCGCCCGTCTCGCGGAGGACATCGCCGGCGGCCTCATGGTGACCATGCCTTCCGAAAAAGACCTGAAGCACCCCGTGGCGGGAAAATACGTCAAGAGATACCTGCAGGGCATTCCCTCGGTTCCCGCGGAACACCGCATGCGGATCTTGCGCCTCATCGAGAACATCACCCTGGGGACCGCAGCCGTCGGCTATCGCACGGAATCGATGCACGGCGCGGGTTCTCCGCAGGCGCAGCGGATCATGATCGCCCGCCAGGGCAACCTGGAACGCAAGAAGGCCCTGGCGAAGAAGATCGCGGGCATCAAGGAATAGGCCGCCCGAACGATTATAAGAAAGCGCCGCGGAATGGATTCGCGGGAATCAAGACGGTATGTGGAAAAGAAGGCGTGATTTGGAAAAGAAGGCGGGGCCGACCCCCGCCTTTATTTTAAAGCGGATCCGGAAATATGAGCGCGCCCCCGGCGATTGGGCATCTTTGGATATCCCGAGGAAAAAAGCATTGATGCAATAAGATGAGACAAGCTTGACAAATGATTTTGCCAGTATTCCGGAAAATAAAAAATCCCCTGCCGTTAAAAGAGTAATCCGGCAAGGGGTTGGTAATACTTAGTTTCTTGTAACTAATAGATATTATTTGCATTATAGTGGAGGCGGCGGGATCAAGCCCGCGTCCGGCAGCCCGGCCGGGCAATGGATCAGGCCTTTATCTCTTTCGCAATGCGCTCGGATAAGAAAATCTTGATGAGCGATTGATAGGGAACGTCTCTCTTGTTGGCGATCAGCTTCAGCTCTTCCAGCATGATTTTGGGCAGGCGCAGGGAAATCGTTCTCACCGAAGGCTTGAGATTGGGAAGCAGAACCCCTTTTGCCTTCGACCAGTCAATATATTCGGACGAATCGGCATTGGCCCAAAATTCGCGTTCTTCCTCTTCCGTCTTGAATTTAGGTATTCTTTTCATGGTGTTTATAAGCCTCCTTCTCCCGGCGACTCATGCCTCTCGCGGAGATGACCCGTATCAGGTTGTTCCTTACCGTGAAAACGATAAAAAGGTATTTGCCGGCGTCGCTTTTTCCTAACGTATAATACCGTGCCTCTTGCCCGGAATGCCCGACATCGGGACTTGCGACGAGCGGTAAATTGAAAAATACCTGCTCGCATTCCGATGCCGATACACCGTGCTTCTCCCAATTTTTAAGCAGGTTCCCGTCATCCCAGTCGAAGCCGGTGCATCGAGATATGATGTCCCCGGTATCCATGGATCATGTATATCGCAGACGTATACAATTGTCAACGGAAAAGATCGAGCAACCCAACAAAAAACCCGCTGTTTTTAGCGGGTTTTGCACTTCGTTGGACTTTATCGATTAACATTCTGGGGGCGGCGGGAGTCGAACCCGCGTTTTAGTGTTGAAAATATTGATAAAATTTATAAATCATATCGTAACTGTCTGATTTTACAACTACCGCATTTCTACCGCAAGAAATAGGGGTGCTTAATTCCATCAACTGACTCGACGCCCCAAAGCCTGTACCCAAGATTAGTTAAGACTATTCAAAATTGATCGTCCAGTTGTGTCGCTCACTATGGTAACAGGAATAGAAAAGTGGATAAACGACTATTGCTCATGCGCAAACGGGAATTTTAACGGGAGACCGAAGATTATGAAACAGCTAGACGGAAAAATGAGTACAGGAATGGAAATCGGATCCAGTAACATCAGTGAGAATAATGGGAGTAATTATTTACCTCAAACAGGCTATTTGCGCATATGGCAAATCCTAGGAGATCCGAAATCGGACCCACCAATTCCCCCTATCATCCCAATTTCTCGATCTAATTGGTGGGCAGGTGTCAAGTCTGGCAGGTACCCCAGACCAGTAAAGTTATCACCACGTTGTACTGCATGGAAAGTCGAAGATATAAAACGACTGATGGAAAATTTAAATAATGGCGAATTTCTTTATGACCTCGCATGCATCGAACCAAGGAGAAGTGGTGAAACACACCTGATTAAGAGTAATGTGCGCCATTTTAAGAGCCGACATGATGTTGGATTTGCCGACGAGAAATGACCACATGTCAATAGCGTATGAATTCCCGGCTGACGGTTTTTTTACGTCTATTGTCTAGGAAACAAGGATATCTTTGATTTATCGAGCGGGCGGAATGTAATTATTCTTGATCTTATCCCACGTGTAACTGCCGATGTTTTCGACCAAACCGGCATCATTATTTTTTTTGACCTCATCAAGTATGTCCATGATGCGGGCAGAATGCATCTCTAGCGCATAAACCACCTGGTTCTCGCTAAGCAAGAATTCGTCTCGGAGGCGCTTGGCCAGCTGGGTTTCGAGATCTGGTTCCTTGTGTTTCGGCCCGTACATCTTGTCAAAATAAGCTGTTTTGTATTCATTCCGACTAATTCCAAATTTCACAGCAATGACTTTCCGGCCTTTCCCACGGGCCAGCTTCGTTTCGTATGTGACCTGAAGATCCGATTTGTCATTTATCTCATTTATCGCTTTTTGAATGATATGCCTGTTTAGTTCGCCATAACTTCTATACTTCTTTTCGTATTCGCAGCCAAGAATCCTTTTAAAATCATCCAGGACGATCCATCCGGTTCTGCCTTTCCCGCGAGCCCGAATGAAGTAATCCACCGCCAGTTCGTATAAAGCCAGAGAATATTTGGAGGCAAATTTTTTCTGCATCGCCAAATTGATTCGTGCGTATATGGTTGGATTGAATAATTTTTTACGCATGGTCGGCGAGTATGCATAAGTTAAAACGGTGTCGTCCGTAATAACTGCTTCGGCGAGCAAAGTTGCCACTCCCCACTCACTCGTGCCCTTTTCCCGGTCGTCATCCTTACGCAAGATGTTCCATTGGACGGCTGTAGTGCTGAGAGCAACAAGAGCCTTCTTGAGCGTTTCTGCATCGTGCCATCCTGTGCAACTAAGTATGTCCCAAATTCTAATAGTATGCTTCTCCTTAGTTTCCAACTCATTATAGGCATTAGCCAGCAATATATTGAAGGCCTTTCTCTGCAGCAATGTTAGCTCGTTGCCAGATATATGGATCGCAGCTGAGTGTTTATTTATCGCCTGTGGCAGGCCTGCTTTTTTAATGATTTCAGAGTCAACCATAATAATCACCTTTTATTTCTTGATTCTATCACTTTTTTTTACTATGTCAATAGTTTTTCTGCATTGGCATTTATATGCCATTATTAATTTATCATGGACACAGTGACCTCCGAAAACGGACATAATGAGCTCCGAAAATGGACATAGCGAAGTCCGAAAAAGGACATGCAGTAAAGCTACAAACTCACGATATCAGCCAGTTGGACGTCCATGCATTGTTTACACATATTTACAGGTGACGCGCCTGCCTTTAACTAAAAAATATAGAGATAAAAGATTAAAACCTCACAGCCCCCTACCCCCGATCTCCGGGGGTTCCCCTCGCCTTCGGCTGCGCCTCCGGCCACGGGTGTATATTTTATTTCACACAGACTGATTAACGGCTTCCGATGAATAATATCCCTTCACCCTTAACAATAGATCATGGCCGGCCTTGTGCCGGCTACAGCGGCGTAAGCCGCTAATGCTTTTAGCAGGACGGAGGCGACTGCTCGCCGCGCCAACTCTGCCCCTCAAGGGGCAGGGGGCGCGGCTCTAAAGGAGCTGCTGTGCAGCCCCCTTATTCCAGGTCTTTGTTGTTCATCTGTAATCATCTGAAACAGCAAAGATCCCGCCGCCCCAGGTAGTGTCTTGGCTATCGGGTTAGTGTACAGAGGGACAGGGCTTCAGCCTGCCGGGTATCGTCGTAGGGTGGCCCTTATACGAAGCGATCGAGTCGTGGCGCGCTTTGCCGCGACCTGAGACCGGTCAATAAAGGCCAATTGTGGACGGTGTTTTGGTAGCGATGCATCGGGAATGTCATCCCAATTGATGACAAGCGTTATCACTTCTGATAACGGTTGAAAGAAAAGTCCGGAAGACCATAGCATAGCGGAGGCATGAGGTTTTTAGTTGCCCTGTAGCGTGGCAGGAGTGTGAATATGAAACGATCAGATGATGCGGCACCGAACCCCCCAATTCTTTTCGCCTCGATGATTAAACTGGTTTATATGCAGCGCATTTTTTAACCTTATTCTTCATACCAGAAACGGATATTTTCTTGCGCAAACTCGAAGATAAGGACGTTAAAGAGTATCATCCGGCTGTACGTAGGATTCACTGACGGCGAAGATAAATTTTCAATTGCCGCTCGTCATTCCTTTTGATGACAGAAGGCTTTTTCTTAGACTTTGTCATCCCTTTCGATGATGTTCGTCATCTCCTTAGATGATAATGTTCATTATCATTTTGATTGATAACGAGATGATTATGAGAAAACACAACGATTCTGTCAAAAAGCCCGAAGGCGTCACATTCGCAGCCCCTTGATCTAGTGAGCCCTGTTGAAATTGAGCCGGCAACCTACTGATTAAAAATGATGTGCGCGATCAGAAGAGGTCTCGGCCGAACAACGGTTACATTCGCAAATGAATCCGAATTGTGATTCGATGCTTTTCCTTCTGTAATTTATATTTAATTTTGTCTCAAAATCGGATAGATAAGTGAACGTGATGCTTTCACCCTGTTCTATTTCTTTCACACTCGTGAGCATCATTTCCCCCCTTGTCGGGTTACCAGCTGATATTGAAGAATTGGGAGTACAGTCATGATTTATGAAACTTAGGTTATGAAAAATGCCATAACCTATAATATCTTCGTATTTTTTGCTAAAGCAACTTAGATTATTAATGCAGATTAATTCATATAAATGTCTGATAGTTTGATTATCGAGACGGAAATTATTTGCAAGCCTTTTACAAATTCTTTCATCATAATTATCCCACGGTACGAACGTAGTATTCAGTAATTTCCAGCTCATCAGAATATTAAACTTTGAACGATCGCTGAGCAATAAATCAGTTAGATCCCACGGATGATTATCGTATCTTTGATTTATGGTCTTCACCCAAACTAGTGGATCTTCTTTCATGATGATCGTCCCTTGAGGAATCAGTTCTGATGCTACAATTTGCCGCTGATCATTTCTCCAGTTCACTACTCTGTAACCTTTTGTCATTATACCCTCTCCTTTTGATAAATTGAGAACAATGAAAAAAGGCATTACATTATAGGTCTACTGAAGTCAACTAACTATCTGTAATTGTTTGCTTACCTTGACAAGATGTTCGATGTATAGTATAATGATTCATAAGTATGAGAATGTGGCGTAAGGTACTATTTATAGGCTAGGAAGAAGCGGGATTCCTGGTTTTTCTCATAAGCTGAAACCGACATTTACCCAAGGAAGGGGGGATTTTGAGTCCCATACTCATCATTATTCATAGGTTTCTTTAATGCGCTTTGGATTGATAACGATCTAAATATATTACGTTATAAATTGTTGTTACCAAAAGTCCCCTCCCTGTCAATCTTTTGAAATATCCTTAGTTTTCAGAAAAAATGGTAACCGATATGGTAACAAAATTCATCGCAGGCTGGAATTATTCCCTATTGAGTACTAGATTATGTTAAAATCCTTTCTTCTAAATATCAGCAAATTCGTAAATTTAAACATTTTTGTATAAACTGCGGACTGACCTTTATAGAGAGTTTAAAAAATCAAAGAAATTCTCTTGCGATGTCCGTGATGCGCCTTGCTGTGGGCAATAGGTAGTAGGAGGTGTGCGAAAATGATAATTGACATTGCTAAACAGTACGCTACACGTGAAGAAGCCCGAGTGGCCATGGAGACCCTCGGACCGATGGATTATGTTAAATTAAACCTTATCGCACGCAGTTTTTGCCGCACTCGCGTGAAAGGTTCGGTTATCGAACCCAATGATTTACTACACGAAGCGATAACGAAGACACTTGACGGTCGGAGGAGATGGAACAAAAGCGTATCTATCATCAAACACTTGGACAGGGTAATGGAAAGCGATTCCGGACATATAATTGAATCAAGCATTTCTCACAGTACAGAATCGATTGAAGATCGTGAAGTTGACATAGCAGGCCCATTGTTTGACCCTCTGGAAAGACAATCAGCATACGAAGAACTAAACAATATACTAGACTTATTTAAAGAAGATCAAATGGCTCGCGACCTCCTAGTTTTAAAAAGCGAGGGCTTTTCGGCGTCCGAGATCCAACAAGAACTCGGCATAGGAAAAGTACAGTATGAGACTATCATGAAAAGAATTAGACGCCATTACGTGCGACATTTATAAGAAAGGGAGGTTATTTAATGAGATCAACAGGAGGGATTAGAAAGGTAAGGATAAATCGCGCACTGAGAGATGTTATCCACGAGGCATCTGAACAGGAACTCCGGGAGGCTCTTGAGGGCGCGAGCAAGGACTTTGATTCTCTTGCAGACGAAAGTCGAGATGTTGTCAAGAGAGCACTCGATAGTGTTGAAAAGACCGATGACCTACCTGACATGCACCGGGGACTTGGAACGCTGATTCAGATGCTCCGACGTAGAGAGCGACTCTCCCCTGAGCAACTTGCCTCCGAAGCGCGAATTGACGTTGGTGAACTTCGACAGATTGAGCTTGATCCAACATTTGACCCAAATCCGCGCACGATTTTTCAGTTAGAACAGTATTTCAAGTTGCCATCAAGGATTTTAGTGGTTCTTTCTGGTGCTGTGCAAGTGAGTGAAGAAGTGCGAGAAGAAGTCGTACGCTTTGCTGCGAGTTCGCAAAACATTTCCAAGCTCTCTCGGGAAGAGCAGAATCTTCTCAATCAGTTTGTGAGATTTCTGAGGGAGCATACAGATCAATGAAGAATCTGCCGGTCGATCCCTATGCGGCTCAAGATATCAAGGATCAAGTGGACAAGGTTCTCCGGGGACTTGGGAATCCAGAGCCTCCACTTGATCTTCGCGATGTTCGAGAGCTGCTGGAGCTCGACCGGCAATTTTACAGCACAGTACAAACTGCCCCTCTTCGAGAGTACGTTAGTAGGATCAAAGTGGGGGCTAAGCAACTCGCGTTGCGGCCGACACTCATTATCGATGTAATCCAAAAGGCAGGACTAAGAGCGCTTTGGCTTCCTGATCGCAAACGCATTCTAATCGACGATAGCATCCACGATCTCAAAAAGCGCCACGCGGAAAGCCATGAAATCATTCACAGCATCACCCCACATCACGGTCCTTATTTCTATGGCGATGATGGAGAGACATTACGACACTCGTGTCATGAGAAGTTAGAAGCCGAGGCGAATTTTGGATCAGGACAACTCTTGTTTTTGAGAGATCGTTTTGTCCAAGAGGCTCAAGACCTTCCCTTAACTTTAAAAACAGCACGTACCCTCGCCAAAACGTTCGGAAATACTATCACAATGACTCTTTGGCGACTTGTTGAAGAAGCACATAAGGATCAACCCATATTTGGGGTCATTTCTGGTCACCCAAGAAATCTGGCAGTTGACTTCGATCCATCGAGACCGTGTCGTCACTTCATTGAGTCTCCTGCTTTTCGTGATCGCTTTGGCGATGTCACGGAGAACCAAGTATTTACTGCTATACAGCGATACGCGTCAAGGGCACGTGGTGGCCCCCTTGGAGAAGATGATGTTATTTTTACCGGGCGTGACGGTGAGCGACACCTTTTTCATATGGAAAGTTTTTTCAATGGTTTTGATGCTCTTACTTTAGGCATATACCGTGGGCTAGTACGACGCCATTTATTTGTTCCATAGAAATTTCCTCGATGTCCGAATTTCCAACCCTCACCGGCAAAGGCAAGTAGAAACAGATTGAAGCTGTGGCTTAACAGAATAGCAAGCCGCAGGTGACCATAACAACCATGAAGGATTAAGGAGGTCCCGAATGGAACACGATCATCATGATAAACATGGAGAAAATCATCCAATTGCTGTTGCCGTAATTACACCTAGTGGGACATATCCAGACGATGACGATTATAAGCGATCGTATAGTGAGGAGGTTGTCGGTAAGATTTTAGAGGCGGCAGCCGCGCATTTACACCTCACCAATACAACAGACTGGGAAGCATTTGTTGAAAACCGGCCGATTGACCCGCATAAGACTTTTCACGCCAATCATCTTCATGGAATAATTGAAATCGAGTGGCATAAAAAAGAAGGTGGCGGCGGTGCATGAAGTATTAGCAAGGGCGAACTTTGATCGCGACGCCGTTCTTATTTCCCCGAGGTTAATAGCCAATCGCAACTGGGAACTTCACACATGTGAGTTCCCAATTATTGACGTTACGTTTCTGGGAAGTCGACCGTTGCGTGTTCGATTTACATGTGATGATTGGGATGAGCAGCCTCCTTCGGCGGAATTACTCGAACCCGATGGTGCCAAGCCCGCTCAAAGTTTGCCTGGTAATATATTTCACCCGGATTTACATCCCCTAGTGCAAAGGCCATTCATTTGTATGCGGGGAATCCGTGAGTATCATAACCATCCCGGCCATTTGAATGATCCTTGGGAAACATATCGGAAACAGGATGGCATGAATCTGCCCGGTTTATTGGATCAGCTCAGTCGCGCATGGAGGAGATCTGTAGATTCGTGAGAAACGACGTGATTTGTCACCGGAAGGTCGTAAGCGAGACATTAAGCATTCTGCGAGAAGGCGGGAAAGTCTATTGCGAAACAGTTGTGCTATGGCTGGGAATTGAGGAGAACAAAGTATTTCGTGTATTGGAAGTTTATAAACCTCAACAGGAAGTTGACATTGATTATTTTAGGATTCCTCCGGCTTCAATGCGTGAGCTCATGGGGTATCTTCGGAAAACGCGAACGAGAATTGTTGCGCAGGTTCATTCTCATCCCAGAAAAGCCTTCCACTCTATTGCCGACGACAGATGGGCAATATTGCGGCATGCTGGGGCCATTTCAATTGTTGTACCTTATTTTGCTAGCCGTATAGACGAAAAAAATTTTGAAAAAAAAGTCGCAACGTTTCAGTTATCTGCGGAAGATAAGTGGATGGCCGTTAATTTTCTATCAGTAGTAAGAATTGAACCGTGATGGATGCCCAAACTGAGAACATAAGGACATTGATGAGCCTTGCCGGTATTTCCGAGGACGAAGCTGCTAGGCGACTTGATTTCAGAGCTGCAGTATCCGCAGGCACTGGAGAGTCAGCGGCTGCATTTAAAACGGATATTTCTGAATTATTAAGGCGGACCATACAAATAGTATCGGAGGGAGAAGAATGTGACATTGAGCTTGCAATTGGCTGCAAACCCTTGACGGACGCATCTTTGAAGTTAATGATGACCGTCACGGAAAAAGAGATGAGAGTTCATACGGCAACGTCTCTTAACTCCATTGAAGTTGCGACAGTACCCGATCTGACGCGCAAGATTTCATCCTGCTTCGCGGCAGGTTATGTTCTCGCCCGTACTATCGGAGGTGATAGATTCGCGAATAGTCCAGACCCTTTCATATTTATTTTTGAAAATGTTGGCCTTCCAATGGAAAACCTCTCAAAATATATTACCATCGACGACGCAGTGCTTGTTGGGGCGGGAGGTGTAGCAAACGGCTTCATATGGGCGGCTCAGCATTTACCCCTAAAAGGCCGACTTTTCGTCGTTGATCCCAAAAGAGTAAGCTCGGGAAACCTGAACAGATGTTTTTTCTTCTCGCCAGAAGATGTGGACCACAATTATAAAGCTGAAATTCTAGCATCAAGAGCCAAATTCCGAGAATTGGAAGTGAAAGCCTATGTGGGAAATTTTATCGACTTCAGGAAAACGAGACCTGACCAGAGAGTGAGAAGGGTAATTACGACGGTTGATAGTCGTCGTGCTCGTAGATCAATACAAAATGAACTTCCAGTAGAGGTCCTGGATGCGTCAACAACAGACATTTCTGAGATTATTATACATTCCCATCGTCAGCCAAATTTAAATGCATGTTTATCCTGTATTTACGCCCATATTCCGCAGGAAAATCAGCGTGAGCGCCATTTAGCGGAAGCTTTGGGAATTTCTTTAGATGATGTACAAAAAGGATTTATTGATAAGACAATCGCGCATAAGCTTGCAGCAATCCATCCTAATCTGATCGAAGATGCTCTTCTTGGAACCTCTTTTGACACTTTGTTTAAATCTTTATGTGGAGTCGGAGAATTAATAACGGCCGCTGGCAAGCAATCATTAGCTCCATTTGCGTTCATCTCGAATTTAGCTGGCGCGTTACTGGCGCTTGAACTAATTCGGTTTGATATTGATCAGAGAAATATGAACGAAAATTATCTTGCTCTCGATCCGTGGCGGCCGCCACATAAACTGCTGCGGCGAAAACATGGAAGACTTCAGGACTGCGAGTTTTGCTCAAATCAAGAAAGTGAAAAGGTTTTGCGGCAGGTTTGGCCTGAGCTCAACTGGAAATAGGTTTATTGGCTGTTGAGATGCACCTAGTTCCTTTCAATAGTTCAACCTCTTCTCGATCTTGGTTTCGGAATCCTGCCATATGGCTTCACGGTCATAGGACTTGGCGATATCCTCAAGGACTCCCCCAACAAAGGGATAGTTAAAGTGCAGGCGCTCGGCCCAAGCCCGGTATTTCGCGGCGAGCTCGCGCTCCTGTTCTCCCCCCTCGCCCCGCGAGTGAACTCCGCGAGAATTCTTTACACCGATATGGAATCCCTTGCCGATTTCAGCGGATGCCATTCCCTCCATCGCCTCGCAAACTGCCTCGCACGGCCATATGCCATTTTCATCCATGGGGGCCTTAGCTAGTAGTTGCCCGAGACACTGATCACCAATTTCAACGCGGGCGAACTCATGGCATAGACGCCTAACCTCAGCAATCCACGCAGTGAGATCCGTTCCTTTAATTCTTCCGTTTTCATCCGTACCGGGAATCTTCTCCATCTGGTCAAGGAGGTGATAAGCAGCCGAAGCCATCGCCCTCCTTTGTTCGGGATTCTCAATCCTCCACTCCTGTGGGTCTTCTCTATTGTCACTCCGTTTGTAGGCGAACGCCAAGGCCTGGACAAATAACGACGGAGTTTGCGCGATCTGTCTTTCGAGATTCGGGATTCCATGCTTGCTGCTGCGTAGGGCATCGATATACAGAAACTCAAGTTGAGCCATTTCTTCATGGGTTACACCCACACGTCCATGAAGTGAGTCCAATGCTTCGGAAATGTGGTAGCTGTCTAACTTGAAATGATCTGCTGGCTCAACATTGACAGTCGCAACGTCGAGCAGCAGCCTCTTGAGGCGCGATGTTTCAATATCCCTGAAATCCATATGGACGGCAAAGAATGCTGCGCGCGGTCGCCTCGCTTCCAGAAAACGGTCAATCACTGTAGTAAGCTCGGCGGGCGTGAATTTGCCTAAGAAAGGAGACACGTCCTGCCAGTAGCCGTTGCGGATCTCTTCATCATAATCGCCCAGAAGGCGCCAGGTGGATTCTTGGAAAGGCGTACATATAAATAGCCGCTTACAATCCTCAGCAGACAGTCCTTTAAGCGCAGCTTGCAGCAATTCGATGCGTGAGTCGTCCACGATCGACCAAAGGAATCCTTGGAGGCACCAATCAGCCTTACTTCGGATAGCCCCATCAAGGGAAAGACAACGGTAAATGAAATCAACCTGTGATTTCATATCAGTAAATAATGATGCTGCGTATTGGCCGACAGTACCAGCGGCACCGCTGCCGGCAAGTAATTTCTGGACACCTTCAAAACCGTATTCGGTCCATATCTCTGTGATCGCTTCGCGACGTAGCCTGTTGATCCTCTCATCGCGTTTCCGAAAGTCGAACCCCTCCTCTTCGATTTCGTCGGGCGATTCCTGTATCCACTGATTCGCGAAAAGCCAACCGTGTCGGATTACTGGGTCGTTAGGTTTAAGGCTATCATACGCTTCATGTGCACGGTCACGGGTTGCTTCCCCAAGCTTTCGTTGACGGCCGCGTCGCGTAAAAGCGAATTTTCGGATCCGCTCTCTAAGCGTAGCCTTCGCCTCTTCACTAGCTTTCGGGGACCATTTACTGATAAGATCCCAGACCCTAGACTGGTCTTTCTCGGGCATGCCTTGGAGAGACTGGACGAGATCGCCAAGGGTATTTTCATCATGAGAACTCCAATCGATCAGTAAATCCAAAACCTTTCTGCAAAACGTGTATATATCTTTGCGCGTGGCACCGTGCCCGGCACCAGTGGCGTCACCGCGCCAGCGGGGCCGGTAGCTATAGTGGCCCATCTGGGGACCTGGCTTGATCTGTGCTGTGCAAATCTCCCATCCGACATCCGGATAACGCCTGATGAGAGTTTCCAACGCCTTGATCCTTTCTTCTACTGAAGCTGCGGTCTGCGGCAGCCATGAACTGAAGATTTCCTGAAGGCTTGCATCCGGTTTATTCATCAAATTGTCGTCGATTTTCCGCCGCGAGAGTTGAGCTAAGATCAGCGATACGCGAAGGAGGTTCTGTGGTTTCCATGCAAGACACTCTAGCGCCCAAAGAAGACCCGTCCGTGACGGCGAATCCCATAATGAGTTTCTGTCGACAGGGCTAAGAAGGCCGAGAACGATTGGATCGTCGTTCTGAAGATCTGCTTCGATGATCCGGAGAAATACATCGGGGGCTGCTTCAGCGTAACGAGGCAGATCGCTATCTTGGGAGAGTAATTTTTCGAGCGTCAGCGGCGTTAAGAGCTTGCGGATCAGAGCCGCCACACAGCTTTCGACGTCGATGCCAATACGGTCCTGGAATAAGATGTTTCCGTGAACCGAAAGGATGACAAGCGTCTCGCAGACACTGTTTCTCAAAGCACCGGAGTGGTCTCGTGTCTTACCATACAATGCCGCGGCCCACCTGTCCTTTCCCGGCAGTTCAAGCGCCGGGTCGGACTCCGCAAGGACGCATTCAGCGGCAATAAAGAATCGGTCGAGGTTTGGCCGCGTGATCATCCTTGCAATCGCAAATATCGCATCGATTTTAGAGATAACACCACGGTAACTTCCTGTAGACCACACCGGGCTATCGTCGTAACGGAGCAGACGCGCGATATCGTCTTCGATAGTTTCGTACTCTCGATCGCCCAGCGATGAAACGATTTCGCGATCCGCTTTCGACTCGGTATGCCAAGCACCGATCAGTACTATTGGTACAAGAGCCTTTGACATTTCGTCATCACCAGCCCAAGCCGGAATTCTGATCGCCGGATTTATAGAAAGACGGCGGCGCAGGATCGTAGGTGAATGAGCCGACTCCCTTGCAAGCATACTGACTTCTTCTTCCCTTATTCCCATTGCCGTAAGTGACTTCTTAAAGTCTTCGTATCCGAGCAGGTCGAGAGCTATATCAGCCTCTGTATCAACTGCATTTCGAGGACGAAAAACTATACAATGAAGCCGGCGATGGGCATCGACCAATTCACGTTCAGCGTCTAAAGAATGGACAATCGGAATGAAAGGCACAGATGATGCGATAAGCGTCTTTAAAGTTGCCGAAGATGTAAAGACCGCAGTGAGGTCTTTGAATTTACGGAGTTCGTCATCATTAAACAAACACGCCAGAAAAGCTAGCGCCTCATCCCTTGAATCGGCAGCGACAACAAAGAATCTTTCGCTCTTTTTCTCAAGCCATGATTTAAACATCCCCCGGTAAGCGGCAATCGATGGCGCAAATATCTCCGGAGTCATATTGGGATCGCTAACATCGGTCCAGCGTCGCCATGCCTGCTCCAGCGTCTCATAGCCACTGATAGGCATAGCTATTTGTTCAGCGAACCAGACCTGTGCCGGCACCGACTGTTCCAGCCACTGCTCGAGATCGCTTGCGTCAAGTGCTCTGACAACCTTCCAGTCCCTGGTCGCGTTCTTTTTTTTCTCCCAAATAGTCTTACCGGGCCAATTGCGAGGTGTTACGAAGATGAATGCGCTTTTTGCTCTTTCATCGGCATTAACAGATGTGAGCCGCGCTATATAATCTTTATCAGCTTTAACACTTGGATTTTTGTCCACTCCAAACTCCCAACGGGATTTTCCCTTAGGAATCCATGGTGTAGCGGCGCCCGCTTCGACGAAACCATCTGACCCCTTCCGTTGCGCGTTGTCATAACCTGGGAAGTCGACCTGACGAAGATCGTGGCCGGTAGAATGTACCAGCCTCCGCAGTAAGACGGGAAGGTGGGTACGCGCTTCAATATTGCTGCCGGCCCACTCCTCGATATGCTTGGCTTTGATGGTAAGAAAGCAGGGGACGAAGGCGCGCACGGCGACCTCCTGTTCACTGCCGCGCCTCTCCTGTTGTTCATAGGCAGCCTGCATGTCGAGTAGCTTCTTCCGGTCGGCACCGAACGCCTTTTCCAGCCTAACCGCCATGTCGGGTGATAGGGAGGATTTCCCGTTGAGAAAGTTCGATAGCGCAGGCCGGCCGACACCGAGCCGTATGGCGGCATCTTTAACAGACATGCCTGAGGGAATGATATTCTTTCGGACATAGGTCCCTGGATGGTCATATTGTTCGGACGGAATCGTCATGTTACAAACTCCTTGACAAAAATGTATCGTGTAACGCGACACTAATCATACATATTTTTCGATATCCGTCAACTATTATATTCATGAAGGCATGTATCAATAAAAGGAACGTATAGCATAGTAAAAATTATATCACTGAATATAAGTAATAAAGTTATCAAAAATTCATCACTATAATTAGTTTTTAGGCATTTATGTTGACAGATGAGCAAATTGCACGGTATGATAGATTCACGAGATAACAGGGTTGTCATCCCCTTCGATGATAGCCTGAGGGGCCGATTCTGTCATCCCCTTCGATGACAAGTCGTCTATCCTGATTTCCTCAACCGTGTTGATTTTATTGGTTTACGCTTCTGTATCAGGATTTAGCTAGTCATCCCTTTCGATGACAGCCTGGGGCCGTTTCTGTCATCCCCTTAGATGACAATGGAGGTTGATCCACCAATGAGCGACAAGAAAGACGAGAAGGTCGTACATTTAGATAAAGTTCGAGGCTATTGGTTTCACGATCCCACTATCCCTCAGGAGGAGGTCGACACACTCAACTACGTTTTCGCACTGGCCGCTCAACAAGATCCCCGGTTTGCGAAATTGATTTGGCATCGCAAAAAGAGAAAGAATCAAAAATGATGACCTCCCAACCCCGAACCATTGCCTATATCCGCGTTTCGACGGATGAGCAGGACGTCAACAAGCAGCGCCTGGAGATCCTGGACTACGCCAACCGGCACCGGATCAATGTCGACGAGTTCATCTCGATCGAGATCTCCTCTCGCAAAACGACGAAGGAGCGGCGCATCGATGAGCTGATGGGCAAACTCGCACCGGGCGATCTGCTTATCGTCTCGGAACTGTCCCGGATTGGCCGGAGCATTCCGGAGGTGATCGGCCTGGTCAACGCCCTGGTTGAACGGAAGATCCGCCTCGTGGCCATCAAACAGAACCTCGATGTCCAGGGCAACCACGACATGACCTCAAAGGTCATGGTGACGGTGTTCTCTCTACTGGCCGAGTTGGAGCGGGATATGATTAGTTCCAGGACAAAGGCGGCCCTGGCTGCTGTGAAACAAGGAGGTAAGAAATTGGGCAGGCCGAAAGGTGCTTTATCAAAAAGCCGACTGGACGGCCGGGAGGATGAAATCCGAAAACTGATGGCAAAGAAGATTTCAAAAAGCGCAATGGCCCGCATGTTTGACGTCCACAGGGGCACTCTCGTCAAATTCCTCGAAAGCCGAAGAATTACTACTCAGATTTAGAATACACAGCACAAACTATTAAGGAACGTGCAAAGAACCCGGTTAACCGTTTCTGGCTCATTATGCTCGAATCTTAACTTAACAGCTAGATCCGCTTTCGTGGGGTAGGTCATCCAATATTATTCCTCTCAAAGAAGCGAATGCGGTTGACTGGTCAAGAGGTTGTCTTTAAGGATGATTGAAAGGTTGATTGAGTGGGTGACTGAATGAATGAATGATGTAGTGTGTGATTAAGGATAACGCTTTTCACATGGCTTTGTTAGATGGAATAATCAGTCGACTTTGCATTGCATTGAAATTTTATAATATCTTACACTAATTTCATGGATTTCAAACTTATGGAAATTATTGCATTCGCTATTCGCGAATACTGCAAATCTTCCTTTTGATTCAATTAATGAAACGATTAATTTCAGGAGCACAAATTGACCTGGCGAAGCAGTTATGTCAATTAACCAGCCTCAAAATTGACTTTTTATTATGAAGACCGCCTCGTTCTTCTGCTCCTCCTCGTGAAGCTCTTCTGTTTGTGATTGATGACAGCCACCATGATTATTATCGTCGTTGTTGGTGTGGTGATGAAGATGGTGGAGCTGCTGGAGATGGAGACGGAGATGGAGATGGAGCGGGAGATGTAAGAGATGGAAGTGCTGGAGCAGGTGGGGGAAGGAAAAGTTAAGAAATAAGATAGCAATATGACAAATAGTCATAAAAACAAAATAATACATAACTATTGAATTGACATGAGTTAAAGATTATGCTATTATTATGACTATGAGTCCTAAAGATCGAACAAAAATAAACCGTCTTATAACCGAGTGGGTTCCCGGAACTCCTAGTGCAGCATCCTATCTGGTTTCGCAAGGTTTAAAGCCGGATACCCTAGTGAAATATAAGCTCGCCCAGTGGCTGGAATCTTTCGGTCGTGGGGCTTATAAGCGCTACGGAGAGAAAGTCGATTGGCTGGGAGCCTTATATACTTTGCAGACCCAGTTGAAGTTGCCTATACACGCCGGCGGGAAGACGGCCCTCGAACTGCAGGGGTATGCGCATTATCTTCGAGTAAGACAGGTCCTCGTGTATCTCTATGGTCCATACGCTATGAAAAAACCTTCCTGGTTTAATAGTGAACAACTCGGTGTTGAGATACTTGTAACACGCACGAATCTTTTCCCGGCGGAGACTCAGGGATTCGTGGAACATGACGAGAAGGACTTCTCGGTCAGGATGTCAGCGCCGGAGAGGGCCATGATGGAAATGCTGCACCTTGTTCCAAAGCATGCCGGGTTTTCAGAAGCCTACCTGATCATGCAGAACCTCGTTTCCCTAAGGCCAGACGTCGTGCAGACCCTGTTGGAACTATGCCGTTCGGTCAAGGTGAAGAGGCTGTTTTTGTACATGGCTGATAGATGCGAACATGCTTGGTTGTCAGAGCTTGCTTTGGAGAAAGTCGATCTCGGAAGAGGAAAGTATGTAATCGTACAAAAGGGCCGCTATAACGCAAAATACAAGATAACCGTTCCCGCGGAAAGTGAGGTAATGCCGGGATGAAAGAAAGTATAGATTTTAAACGAGCAAGGCTGGTGCTACGGATACTGCCATTTGCTGACGAAGAATCCGTCTTCGCATTGAAGGGTGGAACGGCCATCAATTACTTTATCAGGGATCTCCCACGGATCTCCGTAGACATCGATCTTGTGTATCTTCCCATCAAGGAGCGGGAGCCGTCCCATCAGGAAATCAGCGAAGCGCTCGTCCGGATTACCCAGAAAATTAAAGACAGAATTCCCGGGACCAGGATCACGCCCAAAAGGTCGAAGGGGACGGGTCTGGTGAGTGGGTTGCTCGTTCAATACCAGGAAGTGTCCGTGAAGATTGAACCAAATCTGGTTTTGCGGGGCACTATTTATCCTCCTGTATTCAGAGCGATGACTGCAAAAGCACGGGAGGCCTTTGCGTTATCGGTAAAATGCAGGACTCTCGCGGAGGATGAGTTATACGCAGGGAAGATCTGCGCAGCCCTCGATCGCCAGCATCCAAGAGATCTGTTCGACATCCTCGTGTTCCAGCGGGACGGGGAGTTTACGCCGACCCTGAGAAAAGCCTTCATCGTCTATCTCATCAGCCATGACCGGCCGATTGTTGAACTCCTGAATCCGAGCTTTAAGGATATCCAGTCTGTTTATGAAATGGAGTTCAGCGGAATGACCCCTGAGGCTGTTTCTGTAGAGAACCTTGAGCGGGCCAGGGAGGAGCTTGTTTCGTTGATTAACCGAGAAATGACCCTCCCGGAGAAGAAGTTCATCGTCTCGGTGAAAGAGGGGGCTCCTCAGTGGGAGCTGCTGGAGATGGAAGGCATCGAGAATATGCCGGCCGTCAAATGGAAGCTCGTGAACATCGCCAGGATGAGCAAGGCAAAGCATCAGCAGGCGGTGAAGAAGTTGAGAGACCATCTGGGAGTGTAACCGCGGCCGAGTTTTCACTCCCAAAGGCATTTTCACCATTTGGTAAAAATGGCAACAATAGTGAAAATGACATATTATTCCCGTTCGGGAATATCAGCCATGGTAAAGGGCAAAACAGGCGAAATAGTTCCCGTTCGGGAATAAATGCCTGCCCTAGCCAAACTTATATGTCAATTAACCTGCCTCGGAATTGATATTTCATCATTGCGTGTTAAAGAGCTCTTGACAAAGGATGCCACATGGCATAAATTATTATACCTAATGGCATACAGAGAGGAGGGTATTAGCAATGCGAGAAAGGAAGGTAAAGGGAGATAAAACTCAGATAAATAAAGATTTTATGGTGGTTATGGCGAGTAAAGGTGAAATACCGGACGTGCCTGAAGGATACCAAAGAATGGCAGATGCTTGGCTTATCTTTGAAAAAGTTATCGGCAAGGAATCTCATACAGGGTCTTCTCTTGGTCTGCCCGCGGGGAACAGTTCTACGCTTATTAAAATAGTGAAAGAGGGGTTACCCCTAAAGAATTTCAAATACTTAAGCGATTACATGAATATTACCTTGTCCGAGCTTGCCAGGGTATTGTGTATTCCCGATCGGACACTCGCCCGGCGCCGTAGAGAAGGACGTCTTCATGCAGACGAATCCGATCGCTTACTGAGGATAGGTATCCTCTTTGAAAATGCTGCAAGAGTGCTCGGGGGCAGAGACCAGGCACAGCAGTGGCTTAAGACACCCAAGAAGGCTCTAGGGGGGGAGATTCCATTAGAGTATGCGAACACTGAGATTGGTGCCCGTGAAGTCGAGGATCTCCTTGGTCGTATCGAGCATGGTGTCTTCTCATGATGATTACGTCATGGAGGATGACGAAGGCGCGACACGCTTCAACAGCTTTCGATGGGGAAGGCGCGAAAAACTACGGTGGTCGCTGGAATAAAAAAGGGACACCACTGATTTACACGGCCGGGAGCAAGTCCCTGGCCGCCCTCGAAATGCTTGTTCATATTGAGGCGGTTGCGGTACTCGATCTTTACGTCTACATCCCTGTTTCGTTTGACGACAGCTTGTGTGTTCAAATATCTGAAAAAGATCTGCCGCTCGATTGGAAATTAGATCCAGTTCCAGCATCAACCCAGATGCTGGGCACGATGTGGGCAATAAGAAAAGCCTCACTGGTGTTGGTAGTGCCGAGCGTAATCGTTGATACGGAATTCAACTATATCATCAATCCCCTTCATCCCGATTTCAGCAAATTGAAATATGGCGATCCCGTAACCTACGCATTCGACCAAAGAATACTGAAATAATGTTCAGGGAACAAACCCCCTTGACTTTAGTACGATCGTACTATAAGCTTCGGGCATGGAAAGAGAACGTACGCCTGAAGTACCTGTCGTTGGAAGCGTTACCGCCGGGTTCCCATCGCCGGAAGAGGAGGCGCTGCGGGACATCATCTCGATCGATCAATTCCTATGCGTGCGGCCCGGCCAGTCGTTCCTCCTGGAAGTGACCGGCGACTCGATGATCGGCGCCGGCATCCTGGAAGGGGATTTGGTGATCTGCGAAAAGGGGAGAACCCCAAAGAATGGTGACATCGTCGTCGCCCAGGTCGACGGGGATTGGACCATGAAATATTTCACCCGCCGCGGCCGGAACATCGTCCTGGAGGCCGCCAACCCGAAGTACCCCGCCATCAGCCCAAGAACGGAGATGAAGCTGGCGGGAGTCGTTACGGGTGTTGTTCGGAAATACCATATGCAATGATAACACTTTCAACTAAAGAGAATCAACGTGTTTAAAGTTTGTTCATTGCCAATGGAAACATGCGATACCCTGCCACTTGTCTATTCAGCGCGCTACTCGACCGAATCTTCAAGTATGCCTGATAACTCCTCGACGACTTCAAAATATAGCTTCGCCCTTCAACCACAAAGCCATCCAAATTATGCTTTATGACATATGTTGAAAGATCATCTATCTTGTTAATAAATCCTCTACCTTTGAAATTCAGCGAGGTATTGCACAAGACACCGTAACCAGTACGCGCCTTGAATGCGATGAGCAGGTTGTACAAGCTTCGGTTGGATGCAGATGACACCGTCTGAATGCGGGCAGTCTTATTCACGTGAGTAACAGCCGCTAGCGCATCCGTTTTTGCACTATACGTATAAAGCATATGCGGACTCGTGTGGTCGCAGCCAAACCACTGCGCAGCCTCTTCTTCCAAGCAAACAGGAGCAATCGGACGGAATTGCTCGCGTTGCTTGATTTCGTTCAACCACGTTCTCGTGCTCTCTCGGAACGGTGCGGCAAGAATTGAACGGTTGCCCAAAGCCCGCGGACCGATTTCATATTTGCCGCTCACCCATCCCAGGATGAGATCATTGGCCAACATGTCGGCAATCATTTCATCATCAGCCTCGTAGAGATCATACCGCGCCATATCGAAAGATCCAGTCGTGTCGAAGCAAAGGCCTGAATATACATTCCAATCAATTTTTGGGTCCCCAGTATAGTGGAACTGGGCGTCAATCGCTGTCCCGATCGCAGAACCTGAATCATTTGCAACAGGTGGCACGAAGACTTCGGGAAAAAGGCCCGAGTCCTTCCACTTACTATTCCAGTCGCAATTTAGACCACATCCGCCTGCGATGAGTAATGGCAAGCCTTTCTTCACATTCACCTTCGCGAATTGATAGAAGATATCAAATATCTTGTCGCTAAAAATACCTGCGAAGTTGCGAAATTCTGGATCATCCACCCCCACGTTGTAGTATCGTGAATGCTCAAGATCTTCGTACAAACTCAATTGGACATGTGGGGAGCCCAATAGAAAGTCCATCAGCTTTTCCTCTTCTGCTGAAGGGGTGCTGCGATTTGAAAACGAAGCCAAGGCCATGAGCTTCCCAGCATCTGAGAAGCGAGAAAAGGGCGCATTCTTCGGAAAGGTTGGGTCGGCCAAGCCGTAGATCGAGGTAAAGCGATTCCCCGGTTCATTCAGGACATCGGCAAGCATCATTATGTTCAGCTCAGAATCAATCTCGTAGAAAGCGCCGATCGCGCCTTCCCATACCAACGCGTAGCATGGAGTGCCTTTCGGTAGACTTGACATGCCGAAAGCACAAAGTATGTGCGACCGCTCGTGAGAAGAAGAGAAATAGTGGACTGGTCTTCCTAATAGGCGCCGTTTGTCTATTATGATGTCGCTCCTCATCACACCACGGTACCCGACATGAGCATGCGACCCGAGTAAGTGCTCTTCGCGTGGCCACCAACCGCCGGTACAAATAACGTCGGGCATTTCGTCAAGTTCGCCAAGAACGTTGAACACGTCATGACTTGATACAGGGGAGTATCGGTAATTCGAGTTCTTCTCCGATTCAATCGAAACCACCAATTGCGCGTCTCCCAGACAAGCAATCGCACCATCATGACCGGGGTTATAGGACAGAATATTCATGATGCTAGTGACCTCCAGTTGGTGGTTTTCATAGTTTATGTCACAAAAACTATATGCAAAGCGATCAGCGTAATCTAGCAGATTCCAGCGAGCACGATGTTAAGATACAGCTACGCCATTGCCGTCAACTAAGTTTGCTTTCAGTGCAATTGATCTTATGAAAGTTGCGGTTGGGAGTCGTCGGTTGGTTAGACGACCGGCAAGCTCTTTGGAGCGAGATGGCCAAGCGTTTACATGGAGGGCCATCGGGAGGTGAGGAATCGGCGTGGGTTCCCACTCAGCGCGCCTATGAACTAGGCGATTGTCAACGAACCATAGAATCTCGCTCGGCTTCCATTCAATTGCGAACCGATGGTCGGATTCTGATGCGTCAAAACCAAGGTTGATATAACTTGCTGCACCTCTATATCCGTAGTCAAACTTCGCGCCCTCGCCGCCAGGATTGTAAAAGACATTGACCAAGAGACGATCCGTTCTATTTCCCGCAATTTCGATATCAATTTCCTGCCTCGGTGAATCGCGATGGAGAAAAAATCCGGTAACCACACCAGGCACGTTCGACGCCTTAATGATTGCCTCAAATCGTCCGAATAAGTATCGGTCATGACTGGTTAACGATGCAGCGCTATATTCTCGAACACCCAGGGATTCCCTTTTGATACTGAGCGCAGCCCCGAGACCAGACCGGAACTCAATATTTGAGGGACGAAACAACGCCAGGTTGCCGGAGAAGGTATCGTCTCGTGGAAACCAACGTCTTGCGTCGAGAATTTCCAGACAGTCGCTGACTCTAACGGGAGTTTTGACGATCGATGATCCCCTTTCTATCGGGGTTGAATGAATGCCTTGCCACCACTGACGTGGCTCAACAACCCATGGCGACATATCACGTTTAGGAGTCTCGCAGCTCAGGACTGAGTCCGCTTCAATGGTTCCGCAGAGGAGCTGTCTTTGTCCAAGGTCGGCTAACTCAGGGAAGGAACAAGCGGGCGGTGCGCATCTGAGGTGTTCGCAAACGACCTGCCATTTGTTGGATGCTTCTACATGAAGAAAGGCAATATCAGCTCCATTGATATCATCTAGAATTCTTAAATCATTATCACCTGCAATTCCAGTTTTGCTAGCGGTGATAATGAATTTTGCCTGAGGATAATGCTCTATAAGGGCACGGGCTTCATCCGCCAAAGACTTGATGTTCACATATGCGTCAAAAACTCGATCACCGCCTCCTGCAAGGAGCATTTCAAGTTCAGGACCTGGGAGCGCTTGGAGATCGCTGCAGCATCTGTATCCGAGCATGGACAGAGCCATTGCCAGTGATGAAAGGCCAGAACCTATAGGCCCAAATGCAAACACAGGGCGTTCACTCGGGCGAACATGAAACAAGGATGCACCTTCACTGGTGATAGCGCCGATTTTCGTGAGCGTGGGAAGTATTGAATATGAGTTAGTGGAGCTAATATCGCGTCGCTGGTTGATGATAGGCCGTCTAATCGCCCGTACATCCAGAAATCCGAACTGGTGATTTATCCACAGATCCACAGGTCCTCGACAAGGAAGGAGTCGAAGAAGCTTCGCAGCACCTTCGCGCGATACAACGTATCCAGACAGAAACCAGAGCCCACGTACTGGGCGGAACACATTGCTTGAAAGGAAGGTCTTCGGGGCACCGTGCTTCACCTCTTCATAGGACAGATAGAGAATGTCGAAAATGCCTTTCTTATTGCCTTCGGTTTCTATTTCGGCCCATGCTTGGTTCATATGTTGGGCAAACCCGGATCGAAACCACACGTCGTCTTCAAGAATGAGTACGTACTCATGATTACTCTCCGCGACCTGTCGCCAGACGTCGATGTGTGAGCGAGCAATTGCAATCTCAGGTCGACTCATTTGGATCGGAGAATTGAGTTCTATCCGAGTGGGTAGCGCTAGTGGTTGGGGCTCTACGTAGAGCTGATCTCCGAGTGTATAAATTGGATCAATGTCGGCATCTTTTAGCGGTTCTTGTAAGAAGTGATTAGCATCGACAGCAGGATATCGCTCAGTAAGATTCCAAAGTTCAACTCCAGACCAATCCAACACGCGTCTGAGTTCCTGTTCCATCTCGGCCCATCGAACTGGTTGGCGATCCAGATTGATGACGTAAATGCGCCCTATCCTCGGACGCTCTTGTTTATTCAAGAGTCCAAATGCTTGACATTTTTTTCTCGGTAGCAACCTCCGACATTTCATCGCAAGGCGAAACAAGAACTTCGAAGGTGCGTTCCAGGGGGAGGTGAGATTCATTCATCCCCCTCCACATGTTCCTGGCATATCATTCTTGATAACCTCGGCAGTTTGAAAGTCTCCAGTTCCTTGGGTCGTTCCTATAGCTGAGATCCCACCTGCTTTCCGCAACGTTTTCCCAATCGCACAGCACAAGCAGGGTTTGTTCGATCTCGACGCTCTCAGTCACAGCGTCAAATATCGATTTGGTAAGATTTCCGGGACCAGTTGTCGATTGGATTTCTGGCAAGCCGTTAGTCATATCCTCCTCAAGGGATAAGGTGGCTTGAGTAAGTGCGCGCTCAATTAGGGGGTGCCCGTCGCCAGCAATTAGCGGATTGTTGTTAAAATAGAAAATCCAACTCACGGCGTTTGCTCCTGGTTTAGTAAAAAGTGATGTTGGCACCATCATATTCGTCGCCATGTCATAGCATAGAGGTTGAATTTTTAATCGACCATCGCTGAATAGGTGTTGGATTTGAGAACCATTGTAAATATCGTCAGCGTCTATGTAGCAACCACCCTCCACGAGAATATAACAGAGTCGAAAGTAGTCTGACTGCATTGCCGGATGATAGCACTTGTCATAGGCCCGTTTGTATCGTGCACCGAGTCTTCGCCAAATAAAATCTCTTGCCTGGCGTTTGTCGAAAAGTATTCTCTCAACACCCTGTTCTTCTATCTTCCTCCATGTCTCAATGCACTCACCCACATCTCCAGGCAGTCGATCCAGATCATCCCAAAACTGTATAATCCTCTTTGGGATCTTCGTGGCGAATACGGAGGATGCGACGGCGGGGCCACCGGAACGTTGCACAAGTCCCCGTACGAAGCTTGATCGCGCGCGGTGATTCTCCTCGCAAGGATCACTCGCATTCATGAGAGTTGTACTCATATCTGTAGTCAACATGAATTGAGAAGACAACTGCAAAGAAAAACTTTTTCATGGCCCCCCTTTTTTTTATAAGTCCTAAGATTTAACACGGCCAAAAACGCAAGACCCCGCATTCTTTCGATTACGGGGTCTATTTTTTCAGATCGTAAGTCCAAGAATAATTATAGCCGTCGTGAAAAATAACCTTTTTGAATCCTGCCTTCTTAAGATTGTCGAGGAAGTCGGATTCGTTCGTCAGCTTATATACTAGGGGCCTCGACATGAGAACGTAGGTCATTTTCATGACCGTTTTTCCCGGGCCGCTGAGCTTGATTCTAACGTCCATGCCTTGGCTGAGAAGATTGGTTTCCATTCTATCTGCCATCTGTTCGCGTTGCGATTGCATGTTCGCTTTAAGGACAATGGCCGCATTCTTGGCCTTTTCTTCTTTTATCCTCTCTTGCTCCGCCGCAACTTTCCCCATTTCGGCATCTATGATTTTTCCCCGGTCCACAATGTCCTTAAAGTCGGTTTTTTTGTACATTCTGAATAATGATAAGACGTTATTGGCTTTAGGATAATTCTTGCTTTCTTGAGCGGCGACGAGATCCTGGTAATATTTCTCAGTATTGGCGAGAAACTCGGCCTTCCGTTTTTCCCGTGCTTCGGTGGCTTTTTTCACAGAGTCCTGATTGACGGCGGCCCGGTTTCTTTCTTCAGAGCATTGACTGACCACTCCGATCATCATGGAAACGACGACCATTGCAGCGATAACAATGATGCACCCAACAGACTTATTATAGCCTTTCTTAACAACTTTGACGCCGCAGTTTGGACAGGTTGCCGCTTCTGAACTTACGTCTTTTCCGCATTCGTGACATTTTTGAAGAGCCATATCCTCCCCTTTTATGCCCCCGCTTTTTGTTCAACATTTCAGCTCGGCCTAAAACACAAAACCCCACTTTCTTTCGATTACGGGGTCTTTTGAATCAACGCCATAGTTCCCCTTTCAAGGGTCCGGATGTTGATAGAGATAATATTACGAATGTGTGAGGATTATAGGCTGGCTCAGAAAAAGTCAAGAAATTTTCAGGTATTTTAAAAATTACCGGCGCTTTAGCTTCATGGAAAGCAGAGAGCTTGTGGTCTGTTGGTAGAGATCGAGTAAAAACGCCACTCGCTCCCTGTCTCCGGCAAACCTCCGCTTCGTATAGGCTTCATCTACGGCGTCATCAAGCTTGTTATGAGCCTTGGTTAAATCAATTGGTGTAGCTAGGGGATCATAAAGGTCGGCTAGAGACGAATCCGGATATTTTGCCCGCGTGGCAAGGACAAGTTGCGCCGCAACTTCGATAGTCTTCTTTTGTCTGTCAGAGACTGACTCGGGCCATGGGAAGTTATTATAAACGATTCCTGAGGAATATTGGTAATCACTCTTTAATCTCCCACATACGGCTCGTGTCCAAGCCATGTGCATTGCCGATGATAAAACACCGAAGTGGTATAGTGTTGAATCTCTCATAGTATAAATTTTATTGCTGGCTATAACATCTTTACTCACGAATCCTATTGGAATATAACGCCGGCGCTCTGATGATACTTCCGGAATTGCTAAATAATCAGTCTCTGGTTGCCTGATCTCTCCAAAAAGCATTGGAATATTAGCAAGCGCGTTTGTTGTTGATCGGCGACTCGATAAACGGCATTTCCTGACGTTCTCGACTCGTTCCAGTACTTCTGGCAAATTCTTCAGGACGGCTGGAGAGATTCCTTTTAACCAAAGGCAGTATCGTTCTTGCTCATTGATGAATTCTTCACTACCCATGAATCGTTTAATATAAAGCGCAACAGCTGGCGCATTCTTAATCATATTAGATCGCTCTTCTTTGGTGAGGAGCAAATTACCTCCGTCATTCGGCATGCTGCCAAAAACTAATTGTGGTACAGGCTGAAGGGTTTTGCGGCGTTTTCCAACCAATATGTCCGTTGTATCTACAAGATAAGGATTAATGTTTTTTACTTTTATTTCATGAGGTTCCGCCTTTAAAGTCTCATAATCAAAAAGGCGTTTTTCCGGAATATCATACAGGGCAAACCCGATGATAACACAATGCACGGCAGCTCTGCCGCGTGCTTCACTTGACCACTGAAAGGTACGATGTGCAAAATGAATTTTGACGTTTCGTCCGAGTAAATCTGCCCATAATACAGCGACTTGTTCACCCTGTGTAATTGAATTGGTGGAAACAAAGGCAGTCTTCATCGCTGGATTTTTCTTCATATAGTCCGCCGCTTTTCGGTACCATGGTGAAACAAAATCCAGTACCCCTGCGCCCGGAACATCCTTCAAAACAGATGCCATATCTGCTTTCTGTTCTTCTGTTTGATACTGTTTCCCGCCGAAGGGCGGATTGCCAAGGATATAGTTGAGATCTTCCGGCCTAACGATCTCGCGCCAGTCTATGCGCAATGCATTGCCGTGCACGATGGTCGCTGATTTGCGAAGGGGCAACCTTACAAAGTACGTCCCGAATTCTTCCGAGACTTTCATGTTCATCTGATGGTCCATCAGCCACAAGGCCGTGCGAGCTATCTGAACAGGAAATTCCTCTATTTCGATCCCATAGAACTGGTCGACATCGCACAAAATCTCAAACATCGACACTTCCAGAGATCGCGTATCTTTTCCCTTAGCCAGAATCCGGAGAATATCAAGTTCCAGCTCACGCAGTTCCCTGTATGCGATTACGAGGAAGTTCCCACAGCCACATGCTGGGTCCATAAATTTCAGTTCAGCAATTCGGTGATGAAACTCAGCGAGGCGCCGAGGCTGGGTTTTCAGACGTTCAAATTCGGCTCGTAACTCATCAAGAAATAGAGGTCCGATGAGCTTAAGAATGTTCTTCTCTGTTGTATAATGCGCACCTAAGTTCCGTCGTTTCCCCTCATCCATAACGGATT
Source organism: Syntrophales bacterium (assembly GCA_963668175.1). Taxonomy (GTDB): domain Bacteria; phylum Desulfobacterota; class Syntrophia; order Syntrophales; family PHBD01. The sequence goes on along the minus strand of OY764159.1, from coordinate 3,445,031 downwards.
GGAACAGGCTGCCAAATATGGCCGGTGAAATCCTGCTCCAATCAAGAACACAGCAGTCCAGCAGAAGCTGGCGCATACAACTATCGAAAGCTGCGATTGACAGGCGTTCCACAAACAGACTGCCGTTCACATAAGGAAAAGCCGATAATTGCTCGTCAGTCTTCTTGAGGCGTTTATCAGGCGGGGTATCGAGTATCTGAAACAGGTCAGCCAGCCAGTGGGCAAGGTCTTGCCCATCTTCAGCGGTTCGCTGTTCAATGAGATCCTGAAACTGACGACGCTCGAATATGCTGGTGTCTTCGGCGAAAAGGCAGAACAACAGACGAACCAAGTACACTTCAAGTTCGTGACCACAATATCCGCACTCTTTCAGCTTGTCGTGAAGCTTGCCCATCCGTTCCGCAGCATCGATATTTACCGGATCCTGTTCCTTGTAGGACGTGGTTTGATAACCTGCGATAAAGCCGAAACGTCGGACGTTCTTATATAAATCTCTGAGCGGGAATTCGTGCTGCTTGTTTTCCTCAAGGTCATAAAGGCGAAAACGGGCAAAATCGGAAACGAGGATATATCGAGGTAAATCATTTTCCTTGATGCCGGGGAAATAGTCTGTAGCTTGCTTATATGCACGGGTTAAATCCTTCCCGCGAGACTTATGTTCCGCGACAAGGATCCCCTTCCATAGCAGATCCACGAACCCGCCGGCGCCATCGGATTTCTTGATCGGCTTCTCGAAAGTTGCCACTCGCCGCCGGTGGATACCAAAGACCTCGAAAAATTCGTTCCAGAAGGTCTGGGCTTCACTTTTTTCTGAGGATTCGTGTTCCCATTCGTGAGAAAACTTCAGAGCGCGATCTTTGATCTCATTCCAGGACAGAGGCATAAATCACCCTCGAATGGTTGAGTTGATTTTTCGTTATCGAGACGAATATCGTTAATCCGCTGTTTTCTTGCATATTTGGCGAAAGTTATCAAGAGGAATGAATTTAGAATTAAAATTCTTGGAACAAAATGCAGGGGAATTGTCGTATATATAGAAAACAGTGGAGGTGATAAATAGCCACTATGAAGGAGTACGACGTCGATACCCTCAGGTTTGCTCAGGAGGAAATTGCTAAGGGGGATAAGCTTGATCCTGAGATATTCCCGAGTGTGTGGCATTTGTCTGCCGCACACTTTTTTAGATTCGTTCCGTGTCCGGCAAAGAAAAAACAGCCCGAATTCGTATATATACCAATAGATTTTGAAAAAGAAACCCATGATACGACAATTGAGAAGGAAGTCTTTATTAGCCAATGGAATATGTTATGGGAAGCAGGCCATCTGAGGCCTGATTTCTTTCAATGTAAGATTCCTGCAGGGTCATCCTGGGTTGAGAAATATAGAAATAAGAATATTTATCTTCTCCCCGATACGGGAATGCCACGATATGAAGCATATGTTCCATTGTACCATTTGCTTCCGCAAGAAATCTTGAACCGATTCAACCTTCCACTTTTTAAATCTGCGTTATGGCCACCTGGAATGCATCAGCATTTAAGGGATCCTTTTCTCAAATCCAATTTCGAGGACCGGCTGTCAAAAGCATTTTCGTGTTACATTTGGCCGCTGTTAAATTCGTCATCTAAAAGACGAGCTTTTTCAAAAGATGATCCCCTTGTAACGTTATCACATAACCTGGATTACTGGCTCCCTTTCATATATTCGGCAGCTGAGCAAAGAATGAAAGCGTTCAGCCGGACGGATCCAGAAAATGAAAAAGATGTGAAGGATTTAGAGAAACTCAGAAGAAAATACCCGAAGTCCGTCAAAGCCAACACCCCGCGTTGTGGTGGCACTCTGTGGGAAGGCGAAGAAGGAGCCTGGGAGGTGGCCAACGAAATGCTCGCCTTGGCTGATCGCGACGGCAAGCTGAGATCTATCATCGATGCCATAAAGTCCAACAGGGTTGAAGATGATTTTTCGAGCCTCTGGTCTAACGAGAAGGAAGACTTCGAGAGGAAGCTATACAGCAAGCGATCGAAGGTGAAGGTGTCGTTCGTCGAGCTGGACGATACGGTACCGGTTCACGGGAGATGGAGCGAGCTCCATGAGAATCTGCTGTGGGAGGACTTCATTTCGATCCTTGACCCCAAGGAGCGGCGGGTGGTCATCTGTCTGAGGAATGGGATTACGAAGATGGCTGAAATTGGGAAGTTGCTGGGGTATGCCAATCACAGCCCGATTTCCAAGGCGCTCAAGCAGATAAGGCAGAAGGCCGCCAAATACCTGCTCCAATGAATCAATTGTCGGCAAAGGAGGGTTATTTGGGCTTCTTTAGACCAGTGATTCCGGCAAGGTTAAAGCTTTCATGGATATCCAGCATGACACGCGGAGACACCGTGCCGACTTTGAGAAATTGATTATATGCATTTCTCATGTCCTCTTCACCTAATCTGCCTTTGATTTCGATAAGGCGTTGGCATTCATCAAGCTTTTCAGTTGGGATATCATAAAGCTCTTCCGTAAAATCAAGGATACAATCTTGATCAAAAACAGGGTGTTGTTGGCAGGTGAATCTTCTAAAAACGTGATTCGCCCGGGAATTGCCCTGTCCGAAATGCTGAAGTTGTGTTGTGGTGGTGCAAAGATATGAGAAAATGGGTGAGGACAATAACGATGACCGTCCCAAGTATATAAACCATCTGGCTTTAATATCGCCATCCCTCGGGTATTTGAAGCCGTCCCATCTGATCACGTCACCGACGGTTAGATGCAATGTTCAATGCCTTGCTGAATAAGATATACTTCCTCAGAAAAAGTCAGTTCGTCGTCCGATTTCGCAAAGACATTGCCCTTGAATTCGAGGGAATAGTCTATGATGCTATTGGGTTTTTGTGTCCATGTCCGTTTCCAAGCCAGAATTTCTTGATGGCTGACATCGCTCATCAGTTTTGATGTCACGTAGTTTCTGGCATAGATTTCTATTAATCGATTCATAAATTTAAGTTCCCGTTTGCTGAAATAACTCAGATCGGGCTTCAGTTTGGAATTGATCATATAGTGACCGTCGGGATCTTTTTGAAAGGAAAATAGATCGGACCAACGTGGGTCATCTCGATGGTTATAAATTTCCGTTGGTACAGGCCCTCGCTGCATCGCCAGGTATTTCAAACCAAGGGGGGCTTTCCCATATTCTTTTAAATAGCCGAAATCGAATAAGGCGAGGTATTTATATAAGAATGTCTGGTGTAATAGATTACGAGAATGTTTCTTGTGTTCTTGCGCAAAGAAACAGATTGCGTTTTCGATCTTTTCCTTCTGATAGGGGATCATAATAATTCGCACTTTTTGGAGGGCGAGTATCTATCCTATGCTTAATGCCCCTGTCAAGAAAAAACGGATGCGCCAGAGATGGGCGAGTCTCTTTTATAATCATTATCGTTATAACGAGGAAAAAAGCAAATACTTTGAGCATGACAGGGATCTTTTTCCGCCCCCTGAATACTGAATCTAACCTGAGGACCTCCCTAATCGCAGCCATCCAAATCCTCCGGACATACCCTGCGCGAACCTCCGGCTCACTGATCGTGCTGATCGGTCAGTGCCATCCCGTCGCAGAACCGTCCCGCAGCCCGGCCACTCCCAGCTCTTAGGCTCGGATGATCCATGCCGTCTTGTTGGATTCCGGAGGTTCAGGCATGAGAGTATAGGGATCCCACGTCGTTAAAGGGTCTCGATCCTGGATAGTCGCGTGGAGATATGAAGACTTGATTCAAACAGTTAAGCTAGACATGGTAATTATGATAGAACAATAAGAACGATCAATTATCCACTCTTTCCTTAAGTTGCTTTCCTACTTTGAAGACTGCGGATTTTTTGGGTTTCACTTGGATTTTCTTTCCTGACTTCGGGTTTCGTCCGATATAAGCTTTGAAATCTTTCACAGTAAAAGATCCAAACCCTCTGAGTTCAATCCTCCCCCCATTCTTCAAGGCATCAGTAAACTCTTTAAAGATCAGATTAACAGCGTCAGCTGCTATTTCCTCTGTAAGGTTCTTTCTTTCTGCTAACATTGCTATAAGATCGGATTTTTTCACGAGCAACATCCTCTTATCTCTATGATTTTCAAGTGTTATCTATTCTATCCCTTACGCAAGCTACAAGAGACTTGATTTCTCATCTAATTTCAGCAAGAAGCTGATATCCCTGTCGGTCTTTAAAAGTTTCTTTAGAATTTCGACAAGTGATTCCGGGGTCATTTAATCCTCGAGAGTGAAGGTGTTTCTTAATGATACAGACAATCGTTCAAAATTCAAGTTCATAATAGCGATTCAGCTGTAAACAAAGGAGGGCCCTGAATACTATTCCTGACCTAGTGCGGGCTAAAAATATTAACCGCATGGGAGGGTGAGGGGTGTTTTCAATAGTGTAATCCCCAAAATATCATGATAACGACCTTATTCTGAATGCTTCTACGGTTTAAGTAGCAGCCACTGCAAACAAGATATTTTCACTAAGGAATAAAATATATGTGAGGAATAAACCCCCAGTATACGTCTTATCTAATGGATATCTTAATCTATTTATTCGACATCCTATTTTACCGACTTCACTATTATGCTTGCTTTTCTATCATTCGCGAACTTATACTTTTTTATCAAATTCTCACACATTATGAGCCGGAATTGAAATGCTACTCTCTAATTATGAATTGACAGAAATTCTTGCTAAAACACCACTTATAACTGTTTTCAAGGCCCGCCACAAAAGGGATCCGGAGCGTCGACTAGTCCTTAAAGCTTTGAAGGGAAACAGTCTTCCCGAATATAAGAAGGCTCAATTCAGACAGAAGATAGAACATCTGCGGGTTTTGGACGACCCCCTCCTGATTACACCCATTTCTTTCAGCGACCGGGATGAGACCTGCTTCATAACCCAAGACTATTTTGCCGGTGTCACCCTTGACAAGTTGATGGCGGCAAGTTCAGGATTTTCACTACAGCATTTTTTCTCCATCGCGATCAGCCTGGCTTCCGCGCTCGAAAAGGTGCACGATGCGGGCATTATACATGGTGGTATAAAACCTCATAATATCCTGATTAACGAGGCAACTCTCGATATCCGGCTGATCGATTTTGTAAGCATGATCGATGTGAGGGATGTCAGCCACTTCATTTACGACCGTTCCTTTGTCCGGGAAACCCTGGCTTATACGTCGCCGGAACAGACTGGACGCATCAGTCACCGGGTTGTCTTTTCTTCCGATCTCTATTCGCTGGGGATCGTTTTCTATGAAATGCTGACGGGATTTGTCCCTTTCTCATCCGATGATCCCCTCGAATTGATACATTCCCACCTGGCCGAGGAGGCAGTGTCGGCGCACGAAAAGAATATCAGTATTCCCACCGTTTTGAGCCGGATCATCGCTAAATTGATGCTCAAGGAACCGGAAAAACGTTACCAAAACAGCGGCGGCCTCCGAGCGGATTTGATTCGATGCAGGGACGAGTACAAAGAACAGGGAACGATAAGTGAATTTCCACTGGGCGGGCGTTCTTTCACCCGTCGCGTCACCTTCATCTCAAAAATGGTTGGTCGTGACAGAGAAGCGGAGATGATTCTCGAAGAATACGAACATGCAGCTCGGGGAGAATTTCGATCTCTCTTCATCTCCGGATTGTCCGGTATTGGGAAGACTCGTCTGATCCAGGAGTTGCAGAAGCCCATCGTGAAGCACAGGGGATATTTTACGTCGGGGAAATTCGATGTCTATCAGAAAAACATTCCTTACAGCTCCCTTATCCAGGCGCTCAGAAACTTAATGCGGACATTTCTGACGGAAAGCAACGAACGGGTGACGGCGTGGAGGAGACGGATAGCGGACGCGGTAGGAGAAAACGGAAAAGTCCTGACCGACGTCGTTCCGGAACTAGAGATCTTGATCGGCGTCCAGCCTGAGGTGAGATCTCTTCCTCCTGTGGAATCCCTCAATAGGTTTCACGACCTCTTCGACCGTTTCCTCCGTGCATTGGCAACCGAGGAGAATCCACTGACCCTATTCATCGACGACCTCCAGTGGTGTGATGTAGCTTCTTTCGATTTTCTTATGAATATCTTTGCCAATTATCGTAACCATCCGTATCTGCTGCTGTTGGGCGCGTATCGGCATAACGAAGTGGATGCCAGCCATCCCCTGACAAAACTTATCCGGACGGTCGGGGAGAATGGACATCCGTTGAAGGAAATCAGACTGGGACCGCTGCGGCCCGAACATTGCCACGAAATGGTCTCGTACATTCTTGATTCTCCACAACCACATACTAAAGCACTATCCGATTTTTTGAGTTTGCTTACTGAGGGAAATCCGCTTTTCGTCAGCGAGAGCTTGTCGTATCTTCATAATGAAGAATTGCTCTACTTGGACGATCAGTGGCATTGGCGGTGGGATCTGGACAGGATCCGGGGATCCCGCATGCCGACTTCCGTGGTTGCCCTTTTCAGCTCAAAAATAAGTAAATTGCCCCCGGAACTGATAACGATGCTTGAGTATTGCGCCTGCATGGGAAATACCTTCTCTCCGTCCGAGTTGGCGGCGGTCCGGGGGATAACCCTGCTCGAAACCTTTGAGCTGCTGAAACCTGCCCTTGGTCAGGGTCTTCTTATCGAAAGCAAGAATCAGCTGCAATTCATTCACGACAAGATACAGGAAGCCGCCTTGTCGGCTATCCCGGAGGAGCGTCGCCGCTTGATTCACCGTCAGGTGGGCGACCACCTCCTTGCGTCGATTTCTGAAGGTGCGAAAATAGAGAAAGTGGATAATCTTTTCACGATCGTTTCGCACCTCAATCTCGGACGGGAAGAACGTCCCGATAAAGTGTATGCCTATTTCCTTTCGGACATCAATTACCACGCGGGCATTAAGGCCCTGGATTCCCTGGCGACTGAGGCCGCAAACGAGTACTTCAGGCTCGCTAGAAACCTACTGCCGGATGACTGTTGGGAGGATTCGTATTACGAAAGTACCTTCAGGACGTACCAGAAGGCGGCAAAGACGGAGCTGATGTGCGGCCACTATGGGAATTCAGAGAATCTGCTCAACCAGCTGCTCGATCACGCCAGGTCCGATATGGACAAGGCGGAATGCCTCGCGGAACAGACCACGTCACTGTCCTCCATCGGCAACTTCATCAAGGCCATTGAAACCGCCAACCGGGGGCTGGCCTATTTCGGCAAGGCTATTCCAGACGATTCCAGGGAAGCGGACGAAAGAAGGCTGGCGCTGATGACTGATGTTTCGGCGAAAGACATCGACATCTGGGACACGATACTAAATATGCCCTTCACCACGGACAGGCGAAGTAAGATAGAACTTGCCTTCTACAGTGAGCTTATCCCCGATTTATACATGTCCGGACTTGTGCCGCAGCTCTATCTTTCCGCTGCCCAGTCGACACAGCATTGCCTGGCCGGCGGCATGGACGAATCGGTCATCTATTCGTTCAGTATCATGGGGCTTCAGCTTGGAGAAGAAGGGAATTTCCCGCCTGCATTCCGCTACGAAGACTTGGCTCGCGATCTGTCGGCGAAATATCCAAATACTTTCGGAGCTACTCGCGGCATGAACGGAATCGTGTGGTGCAACATGCATTCGCGAAGCCACCCCCGCGATATTGCCGACTATAGTCTCAAGGCGATCCAGTGCGGTAAGAACTGCGGTGATCTCTATAACGCGGGCCTTTCCTATGGTCCCCTGATGTGGAATCTGCAGGTGCAGGGGGCGGACTTTTCCCTGATCGAAGACTATGCGGCGGAATGCCTGCAGTTCTCGCAGAGATACCATCTCTCCTTCTCAGTTGGGCTGGCCGAAGCGATGCAGGCGGGCTGGATCGAACCCATGAAAGGGGAATATACGCCAATAGATATGGCGCTGAAGATTCAGACCTGGGACCAGAGCAATCACATTGCCTCCGCGGGAAGCTACTTCGTCCACAGGGCACTCGCTCATTATTATTGCGGAGAATATGAAGAGGCCGGAGAATGCCTCGCCGCCGTCAAGAGATATCTGTCCGGCCTGACCGATAATGTCTTAAAGAGGCAGTGGCATGTCTTTCGGGTACTAAATGCAATTAAGCTCCACGAAAAGAATTCTGATGGCCGGAACAGGGCCGACCTGCATGCGGAGATCGATCCGCTTATCAATAAGATTGAAACGTGGGCGGCGTTGGGTCCGCTGCTGAAGCCCTATCTGGCCTTGCTTTACGCGGAGCTGGCCAGAGTGACGGCCGATTTCCGGGAAGCTCGAAGTCTCTACCTCGATGCCATCGACGCCGCCCGCCGGCAGAATTATGTTTTTTTGGAGGGGCATCTTCATGAATGCCTCGCAGAACTTCTTCTGAACACTGGCCGGAATTCGGAAGGCTTGTATTTCAAAGAGGCGGCGCGCCTGTACAGGAAATGCCGCGCCCGACGAAAAGAAATAATCGTAACGGAAAAATACCCGGGCTATTTCAAGGAAGATAAGGGTTCGCTTACAGAGTTGGGTGCTGCCGTTAAGTCCTTCACTCTTCCTGACCTCGATGTCGATTATCTGATGAAATCATCGCTTGCTATCTCCGCAGAAATCGAGCAGGAAGCCCTGCTGAAGAAGATTATGAACGTCGTCATCGAGAGTTCGGGCGCCCAGCATGGCTACCTGCTGATTGAAGACGTTGGTAATCTGCTCGTCAGGTCGGAAAGCCACGTCACAAAGAAACAGACGGTAACCGTAGACAGGAACCTTGATGAAGCTCCTGAAATATGCGGGGCCATCGTTCGCTATGTGCAACGAACCGGGGAGAGGGTAGTACTTGCCGATGCCTGCCGGGAGGAACTGTTTAAAGACAATCCGGAAGTTCAGGAAATGCAGCTGCGGTCCGTCCTCTGTCTGCCAATTGTCAAACAGTCCCGCATGATCGGCATCTTGTATCTGGAAAACCGTCTCTTCGAGGCCGCCTTTACCCGGGAGAAGACACAGATGACGGAACTCTTGATGGCTCAGGCGGCTATTTCGCTGGAGAATGCGGGGCTTGTCTTAGAAATGACTAAGGCCGAAGAGCAGATCAGAAGGTCGCTGAAGGAAAAAGAAGTCCTGCTGAGGGAAATTCATCACAGGGTCAAGAACAATCTTCAAATTATCAGTAGCCTGCTCAACCTGCAGACGTCGTATATTCAGGACGGACCTGCCGCCGATCTGTTCCGTGAAAGTCAGAATCGTATATACTCAATGTCACTCATCCATGAGAAACTCTATCAGTCCGAGTCGTTGGCAAAGATCGATCTTGCCGAGTACATTCACAGCCTGACAGCCAACCTTTTTCTTTCGTATGGTGTGACGGAAGGAAACGTCAAAATGAAGATCACTGTCGAGAATGTCGACCTCGACATCGATACCGTGATCCCCTGTGCTCTTATCATTAATGAGCTCGTCTCCAATTCTTTGAAGCATGCCTTTACAGATTCATGGAGACAAGTCCATGGATCGGGTGAAATCTGCATTGACCTGCGCCCGGATACGGGAAATAACTTCGTTTTGGCCGTTAGCGATAACGGCGTGGGTCTAGATGAAGACTTTGCCGTGGAAAGATGCGATTCGCTAGGGCTCAAATTAGTAGGTGCGCTGATAAAGCAACTTCGGGGGTCGCTCCGCATGGAAACTCGTGCCGGCACTAGTTTCGTCATTTCTTTCGTGAATAGATAAAGAAGGAGTCAGAAGCAATGCCTGAAGCCAGAATTCTTATAGTTGAAGACGAGGGTATTCAAGCCCTGGACATGCAGCACAGACTGGTTGCTCTGGGATACCCTTATCCTGCAGTCGCATCATCCGCTGAAGAAGCGATTGCAAGAGCTAAAGAAGTGCGACCTGATCTTGTATTGATGGATATCATGCTTCCGGGAGAAATCGATGGAATAACGGCTGCCGAGCGGCTACGCGCCGATTACGAAATTCCAATTATCTATATCACCGCTTTTGCGGACGAGGAGACGCTGACCCGCGCCAGGGTTACCGAGCCTTACGGCTACCTTGTTAAACCATTCAAAGAACGGGACCTTCATATCAGTATCGATATGGCCCTGTATAAACACAAAATGGAAAGAAAGATCAAAGAAAGTGAAAAATGGTTCTCCACAACCCTCAAGAGCATCGGAGACGCCGTGATTACCACCGATCAAGATGGGACGATCACGTTCATGAATGCTGTCGCGGAAGATCTAACGGGCTGGACGTTGAAGGAAGTTCAGGGCCGAAAATTAGTTGATTTCTTTAACATTATTAACCGGGACACGCGCCGGCCCGCGGAGAATCCCGTAGTCAAAGTCTTGCTGCTGGGTTCCGTTGTCGGGTTGGCAAACCATACTTTGCTGATCGCCCGTAATGGGAAGGAAATACCGATCGACGACAGCGCCGCCCCGATCAAGGACGATCAGGGAAACGTGCTCGGGGTGATTCTAGTCTTTCGCAATATCGAGGAGCGTGACAGACTCGATCGGGAAAATGAAATGACGGTTGAATTCCTCCATCTGATTAACCAAAGTACGGGCTTTGCGGACTTGATCCAGTCGGCCGTCGACTTCTTCCAAAGAAAGTCCGGATGCGAGGCGGTAGGCATCCGGTTGCGGGAAGGCGAAGACTATCCGTATTACGAAGTGCGGGGTTTTCCCCAGGAGTTTGTCCTGCTGGAGAACGAGCTCTGCCAAAAGGATGCCGCAGGCGCTCTTGTCCGCGACAGCGAGGGCAGTCCGGTAATTGAATGTATGTGCGGAAATGTCATCTGCGGCCGGTTTGATGACGCAAAGCCCTTCTTCACACAAGGAGGAAGTTTCTGGACAAACAGCACAACCGAACTGCTCGCCAGCACATCGGAAGCTGATCGACAAAGCCGTACACGCAATCGATGTAATGGTGAGGGATATGAATCTGTTGCGCTGTTCCCGCTCTGTCAGGGCAGGGAACGGCTGGGACTCCTGCAATTAAATGACCGGTCTCGCGGTGTCTTCACGCCACATGCTATTTCCTTGTGGGAGAGAATGTCGGGCTATCTGGCCATAGCCCTATCCAAGTTCCGCGCTGAGGAGGCTACACTGAGAGCCAAAGAGGAATGGGAACGGACCTTTAAATCGATCCCCGACCTCATTGCGATTCTGGACAAAGAGCACCGCGTTGTCCGGGTTAATCAGGCGATGGCGACTCGGCTCGGACTGGCACCCGAAAAGTGCATCGGTGTCAAATGTCACGAAGCGGTGCACGGTTTGCCTTACCCACCTGCGTTTTGCCCGCATGCCATGACTTGCCAAGATGGTCAAGAACATATCGCTGAAGTGCATGAGCCCATCCTCGGGGGGGATTTCCTGGTGAGCACGACGCCGTTGCTTGATGAGAAGTCAGAGCTTATAGGCGCGATCCATGTGGCGCGAGACATTTCCGAACGCAAACAGATGGAAGAGAAATTGCGCGAGAAGTCTGATCATCTGGAAGCCGCCAACAACGACCTGGAAGCCTTCACTTACTCTGTTTCTCATGATCTACGCGCCCCTCTGAGAACTATTAATGGATATGTTCACATGATCCTCAGAAAACATGCCGACGCATTCGACGAAGAGGTTGTAAAGAGATTCAATGTTATCAAAAGCAGCACCCTAATGATGGGCCAACTTATTGACGACTTATTGTCCTTCTCCCGGTTAGGCAGGGCACGCCTTTCCATGATGCAACTCGACATGGATGAACTCATCAGGGAAGCATGGGAAGAAGTGGCGGCCGATTGCGATGGCAGCCGCCCCGATTTCCAGATCAGCGAGATTCCCCCTGGTTGGGGAGACAGGGCGCTTATCAAACAGGTGATCTGTAATCTCCTGTCAAATGCTGTTAAATTCTCGTCGCTTCGTGACGATGCTCAAATTCATGTGAGTGGATGCCAGAACGACGATGAAATCATATATTCTGTAAAAGACAACGGCGTCGGTTTTGACATGCAATTCTATGACAAATTATTCTGTGTCTTCCAGCGTCTTCATGGTATGGATGATTTTGAGGGCACGGGTGTAGGTTTGGCAATAGTTCAGCGGATCGTCCACCGCCACGGTGGTCGTGTTTGGGCGGAAGGTAAGGAAAACGAAGGGGCAAAGTTCTTTTTTTCACTGCCTTCAATACCTGCAAGCTAACGAAGACCCATATTATTAAGACATGCATCACCGGCCCTGCGGATCCTCTGAGCACGGCCATGCTCGAACGTCCAATTCTCACTGGACGGGCTCAGCAGGCAGGACGTCGAGAGCGCAGCCGCCAATTTGCTCACACGCTTTTGCCTATTAGAAATTCAAAGGGATCTTTCTTTTCCTGCTGTATCAAATTTGTATATGGTGCTTTCACCTCCCATTCTTTCATCAATTTGTAACCATTGTTTTCCGTCTTTATTGTAATAATATTTAAAGAAAAGAACCGCCGGGACACGGTCTGCTTTTTCTCCAGATTGATCATATTACTTGTCCGGCGGCAGTTGGAAACTGGTGCAGGAAGAGGCCGGATATTATCGCTTCCAATCCCAAACATTTCAGGAATGAAAGGACGATCCGCAATGAATGAAAAAGAAGCACAGTCGAACACATCTCAGGTATTATGGCCGTTCACCTATTTAACGAGTGAAGGCATCGGTAATACAGTGGACGGTTTCGCCCTTTACAGAAATACTATGCAATGGATCTCGGATACAGCCCATAAAGTCATATACGGCAACTATGATGATATCGCGAAGACTTGGCAGAAGGGCTTCGGGAACGGCGGACAGGAAATCCTGGAAGCATTCTTCAAACCTTATCAAAAGACTGGTACGTCGACGTTCGATGAAACGTCCTTCGCCGAGAATGTGTTCAAGAATTGGCCGCAGCTCAAAATCGAGGATTTCTATCCGAAAGGATATCCATCCCGGGTCACGGCGGAAATGAAGTCTTTCTTTGATAGCTGGAGAAAGGATGCACAGGATCTTTATCGCGATTGTCATGATTGCCTGCAGAATATGATCAAGGCGTATCAAGAATTCATTACCGCCCGGGGAGACCGAATGCAGGCTTTGGAAACCTTGATTGACGCTTGTGGGGAACTTCGCGATGCGTTCGTTACTGCCAATCTTTCCTTCTCCAGGAAGCAGGCCGATGCCGGTTTCCGGCTCCTGAAAGCCTACGTGCCGTCCAATGCCGTGACGAAAACGGAAGAGAAGGAAGAAAGCGATCGGGAGGTGAAGAAAGCCGGCAGGAAAGCCAGACCTGAATAGTCGAGGTGCCCTCGGCGACGGCCGCCTTCTCATGAAAGTCCTCCGGGGATAAGCTCATTCCCAATGATTAGGGTGGGACGGAAAACTCGCACGGGTGTTACTGCTGCAGACCGACAAGGGCAAGAGTGGAAGCGAGAACTTTGAGGCCTTGATGAAAGCCCTCTATGCCATCGGTCAGCCCCTGCCTGATCCGATGTCATACTGGGCAAAGGAAAGCATATCTTAGTTATATAAAATCCTTTCTGTCGGAAGAAACAGGGAACTCAAGATACAACATAACATATAACGCTTCGCGTAAGGCCCACACTGTTTCATCGGCGGTCATGTGAGTTCAACGTCCTGGCTGTCTGATAACGGCAGGGTAAAATAAAAAGTCGCTCCTTCTCCTTCCTTTCCTTCCGCCCAAACTCGACCACCGTGGCGGTGGACGATCCGCTGGACGATGGCGAGGCCCACTCCGGTGCCTTCAAATTCCTCCTCCGTGTGCAGCCGCTGGAAAACGCCGAAGATCTTGTCGTGGTACTGCATGTCAAAACCGACCCCGTTGTCCTTCACATAGTAGACACACTCGTTGCAGTTCCGGTAGCCACCCGTTTCGATGACCACTTCAGGGCGCACCGAAGAGAACTTGAGGGCGTTGGCCAGGAGGTTCCCGACCACCTGTTTGATAAGCGCCCGGTCGCCCAGACCTCGGGGAATGTCCGTAAACCGCCAGTCCCCCCGGCGATCGCCGCTATGATCCAACACCTCTTTCCATGCTTCCTGAAAAAGGTTCTCCATGTCCAGTTCCGTAAGCGAAAGGTTTGCCCTGCTCAACCGCGAGAAGTTCAAAAGGTCGTCGATGAGCTGGCCCATCCTCTGGGCGTTCGCCCTGATTGCATTGAAATTCCTTAACGTAGCTTCATTAAACTCCTCCCCATGGTTCTTAAGGATGATCCGCGAATATCCGTCAATGGCACGGAGCGGCGAGCGCAGATCGTGGGAGATGGTGTAGCTGAAGCTCTCCAGTTCCTTGTTGGCATCTTCCAGCTGGGCCGCATGTTCCTGAATGGCCTTTTCCACCCGTTTGCGTTCAGTTATATCGCGGAAGACAAGGACAACGCCCAGGGTATTACCGCCTGCGTCCCGGATGGGAGCGCCGCTGTCGTCGATGGGGACTTCGGTTCCGTCTCTTCTTATCAGGATGGTATGGTTGGCGAGGCCGACGATCATGCCTTCCTTAAGGACCCTGGCGACAGGGCTCTCGACGGTTTGTCGGGTGTGTTCATTGACGATGTTGAATACCTCCGTCACGGGCCGTGCCTTAGCCTCCGGGAGCGGCCAACCGGTCAGGGCCTCGGCGACGGTATTCAGAAACGTGACCTTGCCTTCCGTGTCGGTGGCGATGATGGCGTCACCGATACTTCCCAGTGTAACGCGCAGCCATTCACGCTGTCGCTGGAGCTCCTTAGCGATCCTCTTACGCTCGGTTATGTCGCGGCAAGCCATAACCGCTCCGGCGATCGCGCCGTCCTGGCCGCGAATGGGGGAGAAGCTGCAGCTCCCGACCCAGGTTTCGCCTGTGTCCTTACGGCGCAGGGTGTACTCAGCGTTCGTTGCCGTCTCGCCTCGCAGTGCCCTGAGAACCGCCCGTTGATCCTGCGGCTCCAATGTCCCGTCGGCCATGCATACTTCAATAATGTCCGGATGCTCGGCCAGTGTCCGGGCACAATCATCCCGGCTCCTGAAGCGGTAGAAAGCCGTAAAGGCGTCGTTGAATTCGATCATGCGCCCCTCCACATCATAGATGGAGACGGCATCCGTCATGCTGGCCAGGGCCGCCTCCAGCTTGGCGCGGCTTGCCTGCAGAGCCTCCGCCGCCGCGGCGCGTTCGCCGGCGAGCAGGGCCTGCTTTTCCGCCGCAAAGGCGCGGGCTTGGGCGCGGTTCATGGCATCCGAGACGCCGGCGATCATCGCGCCGGTCAACAGGAAGACAGCCATCGCCAGCCAGTCGGGAGTCTGCCTGATGGAGAGCGGGCCCGCCGGGTCCATCCAGAAGTAGCAGACGAATAGCGCCGATAGGGCTGTTGCCAGAAGGCCCGCGCGCAGGCCGCCATATATGGAGGCGAAGATCACGGCAGGGTAGAATGTCACAAAAGGGGCATGCGTTCCCAGTGCCGGAAGGAAGGTCAGGCGGATGGCAGCCGCGGCGATCACGATGGCCATAGCCACGGCGTCCCGGTAGTACGCAGGCTTGGACTCGCTCTGCAGTGGAAGAAGCGGGAGCCGGGATGTACGAAGCGAAAAAAAGGCGGCTAAAAGCAGATAGACCCCGCCCAGCCACTGCGCAGTCCGGGAGAGCCAATTCACGACGCTGCCCAGGGACAGTTGGATCATCACGCCGAACAGCCCCACCGCAAGCATCAGGAGGGCAAGAGCGTACCATGAGGTGAATGGGAGGAGTGCCGTGCGCTGGTTAGCCTTCAGCAGGCCGGCGGAAAGCACGAACATGGCGATGGCCGCAGTTAACACGATGTAACGTACTGGTGTGCCTCCCTGGCCGGGGATGAAAAAGACTGGCAGCCACCCCATCAGTGCCGCTTGGGAGACCAGCCACAGCGCAACCAGGGAGACCGCCCACCCTACCACCAGCCACAGAGTCTTTGCACGGATAACTTGCCTAGGCCTGAGTGAAAGGATAGTGCCCGCCAGATGGCATAGCCCTGCGAGCAAAATGCTGGCATTGAAGATGGTAACGTTGATATTCGCGTCACCATGGGAGACAAAGTCTCCAATCGTGCCGGCCAGGCTCCATAGGATCACCCCGCACTCCAGGAACAAAAGTCCCGGTGAGCCCAACCCAAGGAAACTACGTCCGATAATATAGAGGGTGCCCAACGAGACCAACGTGTAGAATGTAAAACTCAAGAAGAGGAGCAGCAGGTGAGATTCATAGGTCTCGCGCAGCCCCGTCATCCACGCGGCAATGATCGCAGCCAATAGCACGGGGATCGGCAACCAGGCCAGCCGGCTCCAGCGGTCGGGCGTCCAAGGCTGTTCCTCAGAGTGGCTTGAAGGCTTCAAGAATGTTCCTTTTTGCTGTCCTTGCGGCAGCAAACAATAATCATAACACCTGTATTAAACCACTGATTGCGTTAATTATCGTGAATCATTACAAGTCATAATCTCGCATAGAAATGTAATATTCTCAATAAAACCTTTCAGGATGTTATTTATTTGCCTAAGTTTCCCTTTCACTCAGGTCAGACATGGATTCAGCTTCAATCCGACTCATATCCGACCTGAAGTATGACCTGAACCGGCCGTCTCCCTCTTCTTTGCAAGAGGTTCACCGGCCTATCGGCCCTTCTGATCCTCTGAGCACGGCCATGCTCGAACCTTCGATTCTCGCTGGACTAACTCAGAGGCCGGGATCATCCCCTGCAGGGCTTCCCGCCCGCCCGGCGCTTCTCCAGCTCATACGCCTGAAGGCGACGCACTGGGTCATTGCTCCGGGGCTCGCTGCCCTTCGGTGGGGACCGCGGGTACGCTTCACCCCTGCGCAGCCAGGCTAGGCGGGTCGAATCCCAGGATAGCAGGCCGCGCCGAAGACTGGCCTCTGGTGGAGGCCTGCGGGTCACTTCGGTGCAAAGTCGAAGCCGCATTGCTCCTTCGTCACAAGCTCCTGCGTCTCAACTGCGTCATCGAATTCTTGCTGAAGCAATAATGGCTCGCAGTCTCTACCGGGCTTTACCCCGGTTCGCTGCAGCTCGCCCTTCTCCTGAAGTGCCTCTGGGTCTCAAGACGGGGCGTTTCAAGACCCGGCGTCTCTTTTGTCACGGTCTTGTTGCATTGTCCGTCATGACGCCCGTCAGCCTCGCACTGCTCGCATGACGTTGGTCAGCCCGGGCCCGTAATCCAAGTGGTAGAGGGTAAGGGCAATCAGGGTGGATCTCTGCGGTCTGAAGCGTATCCGGGAAGCGAGTTCTTCGCCATTCCTTCACCGCGGTTCCGGGGCGAGCCCCTGCACCTCGGTTCCCGAATCGCTGCGCACTCTTCAACGCCCCCGTAAGAACTGTTCAATCTTCAATTGAGATTTATCAATGCACCTTTCCTGTTTCGGGCATAGCTAACCCAGCCGTGCCGACCTGATGTTCGGACGACAGTTTCATGCTGGATAATTTCTTACCTGTTGAGATTCCACGTAGTCCACCCAATTGCCGATTCTGTAAGTGACCGCATTTATATCTATATTCTAAATAATTATACTTATCTTATATCTAAAATTATAACATTCTTAAATATTAATATTAATCCGTATTAACAAATAAATGTAAATATCTTTTAATATTGATTAACGATCAATAAACCCTTATTACCTAACGACAAATCGAAATACGAAAGTGAGATTTGCAGGAGATCTATGAAGGTAATATTTCATCGGGACTTCAGGAAATCGTACAGCCTTGAACCCGCTGCCGAAGAGCGCCGCATGGATTGTGTCCTGGAAGCTATCAGAGACAAGGTGGAATTTATTGAAGCAGAATCCGCAGAATACAGCGATATCGCGGCCTGCCATACGGCTGAACATATACAAAACGTCTCTCGGATGGGGCATTACGATATCGCCGCGTTGGCAGCAGGGGCTTCTATTCAGGCTGCAAACGTCGGTTTGGAAGAGCCGTGTTTCGCACTTGTGAGACCACCAGGCCACCATGCATCATCCGACTTCTCCTGGGGTTATTGTTATTTTAACAACATCGCCATAGCGATCGCGAAACTCAAGGAGCAAAGAAAAATCAGGAGAGCTTTTGTACTGGATATCGATCATCACGACGGTGATGGAACGATAAATATTCTTGGAACAAAAGGTTACACGACAATATACAATCCGAGCGAACGAGATCCCGATTCCTATCTTGGCGTGCTGAAAGAAGCGCTTTCATATCATTTCGATATTATCGGCATCTCGGCGGGATTTGACAGCCATAAGGACGACTGGGGTGGAGTTCTTTCCACGGAGCATTACGGGGAGATCGGAAAATTAATCAAAAAGGCAAGTAAGAAAAATAGAGCAGGCTGTTTTGCGGTTATGGAAGGCGGCTACAATCAAAAGGTACTGGGACGGAATGTCATGGAATTTATACAGGGTGTAACAGAAGGATAAATAGCGGGGTTCCTGAGCAGATTGGCCAATCTGTAAGGGACGCAAGAATAATTAAGGGACGGTTTGGTGGAGCCACCACTCTACTGCCGTCCCTTTTTTTATTGCCCCGCGATTCAGCATGCCGACCCAAAGTTCAAAATAAGGAGGTGAGAACATTTTAGATAGACGAACTATTGGCAATTAAAAACAGGGGACAAAACTTACTTTTAAAAGGAGGATAACAGTAATGAATCACGACAAACGTCTCGTTAAGTATGAGGATCAGATCGAAGAGATAAAACAGACTATCCCGGACTGGATCAAGAACATAAAGAGGCCTGAGACACCCATGCTCATACCTAAATTCGGCCCCTTACAGGGCATCCGGGTCGTCAGTTCCGGTATCGTCATTGCCCAGCCTTTTGCGGGGACCAAATTGGCTTCATTTGGGGCGGAAGTCATACACGTCGAGCGACCCGGCGGTGATATCCATCGCAAAACGGGGCCTCATCTGACGAGAGGCAAAAGACCCCACGGCTGCGACTGGGCCAATGAGGCCGTAAACAGGTTGTCTTTCGGCCTCAATTTCAAGGACCCAAAGGGGCTGGAGCTCCTGATGGCCCTTTGGAAAATATCCGATGTGTGGATGGAGTCCTCTGCACCCGGCACGCTCGAGAGATCCGGCATAACTCCCGAATTGGCGTTGGCAGTCAATCCCAAATTAGTCATCTTGCGAGTCAGTACTTATGGTCAATATGGGTCCGAGGAAATGCTGGGCCGACCGGGGTATGATGCCCTTGGTCAGGCTTTCGGTGGAATGATAGCGGTGACGGGCGATCCGGCAGGTCCGCCCCAGCGTGCAAAGGTATATACAGCCGATTACCTCACGGCTCTCCATGGCTGGGCCGCAGTCATGATGGGTTTATGGGAAGCACAGAAGACGGGGAGGGGACAGGTAATCGATTGCAGTCAATACGAGGCTGTCCATGCCACGCAGGGTTTCCAGATGCCGTGGGTATCGGGAGAGGGTAAAGTGAGCGGCCATTCCGGCAATAAGGCACCTACTTTCCAACCCTATGACACCTTCCAATGTAAGGATGGCTATGTCTTTATCGGGGCCCTCGGGCCGATCATTTATGAGAGGGTGCCGAAATTCCTAAAACTGGATCCCGAGGAATTCTGCTACGACAATTGCTCCAAGGATGCTGCGGCTGTCAGTTCGCCGAAAGGCCTGGAATTGGACCGCAAGATGAGGGAGTACTGCTCGACCCGAACCCGCCTGGAAGTTGAAAAAGAACTCAACAATGCCCAGATCGGCTGTTGCAGGATTATGAATGCCTCCGACATGCTCAGCGAGGAGCATTATCGACTCAGGGAATCCCATGTTCCCGTTGTGGACCGGCAATCGGGCGTGCCCATTCGCGTCGGCGGCGCCGTTCCCAAGATGTCATTGACACCGGGGCAGATCTTCAGAGGTGCACCCGCGATTGGGGAGGACACCACGAATATCATGAACGGGTTACTAGGATTTTCCGAAAAGGACGTTTCTACTTATTACTCCACAGGTATTATTCATCGCACGGAGCCTTTTGCCGATCCCGTCGTGGAACCGCTGTCCGGCTGGAAATAGCCAGGCGCTTTCAGCGGCATAACAAAGCACCTCTTAAAATATCCGACGAAGGCGGGAAGCCGGACTGGGACACCGGCTTCCCAGCCTTCGATCCTGAATATGGTTATTCCTTCACAACGGCTGTCATAATATTCCACACGACCTCCTTGACTGCTTGCCATAAGATGGATAATACTCATCCCCATGATAAACGGATGGGCAAAGAAGATCGTACCTCCCGCGGTCGTGCTCGCTGAGATCAAACCGGGGATGAGTATTTTCGTCGGCACCGGGGTTGCCGAGCCGCGTACATTGATCAAGCACCTCATGGATTCCGATCAAAAGAATCTCGCGGATCTCGATATCATTCAGCTCCTGAGCCTGGGCGATGCAATTCCGCCCGACGAGCGTTACGCGGAAAAATACCGCCTGAAGACTTTTTTTTCGGCGGCGAAGGGTTATGCCGCTATTAGATCCGGACGGATCGACGGGATCCCCTGCAAGATGTCTCAGGTCCCCTATTTATTTCAAACGGATTCATTGAAAATAGATGCCGCCTTTGTCCGGATTACGCCTCCGGACGGCAAGGGTTATTGCAGCCTTGGGGCGTCCGCCGATGTGGCGAAATATGCGATTGAGAAGGCATCTCTCATTGTTGGGGAGATAAGCGAGGAGACGCCGTATACGTACGGAGACACGCTTATCCACGTGAACGATTTTCATCACCTGGTCACGGCGACGGTCCCCCCTCTTTATGTGCCGCGCTGGCCCGTTGACGAGGTTTTTGACAAGGTGGCCGAGAATGTCGCGTCCGTCATTGAGGACGGGAGTTGCCTCGCATTCTTCCTCGGTCCGATTTATGAGGCACTCGTAAAACATCTCTCTCCAAAGCGGGAGTTGGGGATTCATTCGCTCGTCTTTACGGATCCAGTCATGGACCTGATGAAAGTCGGTGTAATCTCCAATAACAAAAAGAGGATATTCAAGGGCAAGAGTCTTGCCGCTTATGCACAGGGAACGCCCGAATTGATGCGATGGTTGAACGGCAATCGCCTTGTGGAATTTCGGAAAATCGATACGGTCGTAAACCCGAAGACCGTTTCGCAGAATGACCGGTGTGTGGTTATCATACCGGCTTATAAAGTCGATCTCACCGGAGCCGTTGCCCTTCCTGCGAGCAGAAAGAGCCTCAGCGCCGGACCGAGCGATTACTACGAATTTCTCGACGGCGCGGCGCAATCGAGCGGCGGATACAATATTTTCGCTCTTCCCAGCCGCGATCGCAGCGGTGAAGCGAACATATTGTCTTCGGTCGATAAATTCACGAACCAGTTTTCAACGGAACTAGTCGACATCGTCGTGACGGAATACGGCATAGCACGGCTCGGCGGAAGATCGCTTCGGGAAAGGACGCTCGCCCTTATCGATATCGCGCATCCCAACGATCGCGATCACTTGATCGGTGTAGCGAAAAACCTGAAACTGCTCTACCCCACGCAGATCTACCGTTCGGATGCCGGGCGGGCGTATCGATACGATGTCTCGCGATCGCAAATATTCGATGACCATGTCACCGTTCACTTCCGCCCGATAAAACCATCCGACGAGGACGGCATGAGGCGTCTTTTTTACCGGTTTTCCGATCAAGGGGTTTTTTACAGGTATTTCAGCCAGGTGCAGGCTATGCCGCATTCGAGAATGCAGGAATACACCAATGTCGATTACCGACAAACTATGTCCATAGTCGGGATAATAGCAGAGAGGGGATTTGAAAAGATCGTCGCCGAAGGACGATACGTACGTCTCGGGCGCGGCATCTTTGCGGATGTATCGTTCATCGTGGACGAGAAATACCGGGGAATCGGCATCGCATCCTTCATGATCCGCATGCTTAGGGAGATTGCCGAAAAAGACGGAATCGAGGGTTTCAACGCGACCATACTGAACACAAACAGAGCCATGATCAAGGTCATGGAAAAAGCCGCGCCCCCCCATTCGCTGATGGCGGACGAAGGCCTGCAATCCTATAGTTTTTCTTTTCTGTAGATCCGTTGTCCTGACCTATACTTGACTTGATATACCGTGTCCAACTAAGCTTGGTTAAGGTCATTGAGAACACCTATAAGGATTAAGATATTTTTATTTTTGATCAGCGATTGATTGTTTTCGATTGAAATAGAGCATAACGCCTTAGTTAGCTGGCGCAACGTGCGCAGCATGTGATGTCCGGGTTGAACGTCCAGTTAGGCAACGAGGCTTGTGAACGCTGCTATGCATTACTTGCCTCGACCCGGAAGTTGTAGGCACGCTCGACTTTGGCAATGCGCAACTCAAAGCCTTGATACCAGTCGCACTTGCCGAGCCTCTGCGCTTGAGCATGGTTGGCTTGTACCTTCCACTGGGAAATTGAATCGAGGTTCTTCCAATATGAGACAGTGATGCCGAAGCCGGATGCATCGCGTGCGAATTCAACCCCAAGAAAGCCTGGTTGTTCTTTGGCAAGCTGAACGAGCATGTTAGCCATCTCAACGTAGCCATTCTCCTTATCCGTCCGCTGTGAAGCAAAGATTACTGAGTAATAAGGCGGCTCTGGCGTGTGTGCAAAACGTTCTTCCGACATGCTTTCCCCCTTATTTATGTGTGCTGCCTAACAATATCTAGACCAATCGTCGTAATACGCGGAAAATCGTTTTCCATGCCGGGGTGTTTTTTGTGGATTACGCTTAAAAAGATTCACCCTTCGGCAGGGCGTGTAAAGCACAGCTTACAGGAAGAAAGTCGTAACTTCCGACAGTCTTTACACCTGTGTCAAGAAACTCTGTTTACCAAAAGATCAGTCGATTGAGGAGAGAAATAATTTAAGATTATCCGTTCTTTTCAGGCCGAGCTTTTTCCTTAACCGATATCGGTAAATATTGATGGCACTTTCGGTGATATTAAGCATTTGCGCCATTTCCTTCGATGATTTTCCCTCTTTTATTAAGTTGGCAACCTTCACTTCTCTATTGGTGAGATCGGCAAATTTGGCGGACAACTTATGGCCGAAAGGCGAAACGATATTTCTCAGATTCGATTCCAGGATGGAGAGATTCACGGTACTGATATTGTCCAGTTTTCTGTCCTTCAGCTCTTCGATATAGGGAAGAACGAGTTCCCTGACATTCTTCAAAATACTGTTCTCAATCTCTCTCTTGTCTTCGTCTCCCCTTTTCAAAAGCACTTTCAATGCCGTATTGAGCTCTTCCAGTTCATGCGATTTAATCGCTAGGTCCTGCTCTCTTTTTTTCAATGCATCTTCGGATATTTTCCTGTCAGTAATGTCCCGAATCACCTCAATTGCGCCCGTGACGACGCCGTTGCTGTCGTAGAGCGGGCTCGCTTTGCACCAAAGATAGGCATTCGCGCTCATCCTGCCGAAGTGGGGAATTTCTGCCTCGACGATTAAAAGGTTCTCCGATCTTCGCACCATGGAATAGACGTTTTCATATTTTTCATTCGACTCCATGACCAAATTAATCGCCATGGGTCTTCTCTGTTTCCAGAACGGCAGCGAGTATTCATAATTACCCTTTCCGAGTACATCTTGAGCTTTAACTCCCGTAAGGTCTTCGGCAGCCCGATTCCAGGCGATCAGTCTTCCTTCCACATTGATTGCGAAAGTGGCGTCCGGCAGGAACTCGATAATTTCGGCCAAGCGCTGCTGAGAATCCCGTAGCGCCTGTTCAGCTCTCTTGATTTCCGTGATATCTTCAAACGTCGCCACAATTCTCTTATTTTCGCTCAATCTTTCCCCGATCCTGGCGACGCTCATGCGGCAAATCATCTCTTTTCCGTCCTTGCGTACAAACGGCATCTGCCACTCGAATATGTAGCAGTCCTGCTTTTCCAATGCGGAATACAGAAGCCTCCCGTAATCGAGCCATTCCGTATCGGACCGGAATAAGATTCTTGTACTTTTTCCAATCAATTCATCCTGGTTCCAACCGAACATCCTTTCCATCGATTCATTGGCAAAAAATATCTGCCTGTTTTCGACTCCGAATAAAGCATGCGGCACCGATTTAAGGATCGTTGCTTCGAGGCTCTTTTGCTGCTGCAATTTGTATCTCGCCTCTTTAACCTCTGTAACTTCCATTGTATTACCAAGGACCGCTCTTTTGCCTTTGTAGATTATGGAAGATACGGATTCCATCAACCATTTCACTTTTCCGTGTTTATCGATGATTCTAAATTCATATGGCGCTTTGTGATGACCTTTAAGCATCGCTATAGCCGTCAGACGAACATCCGGCCTATCTTCGGGATGAATAAATTTACTGATATCGGAACCGAGCAATTCAGCTTCCGAATAGGAGGAATATTTTGAAATGTGCTGGTTGGCAAACTTGATTTTTCTGCTCTGGACAATGTATACCCCGATTTGCATGTTATTCGTTATAGTTCCGTAAAAAGAGTCGTCATCTTTTAAACCGGACATATTTTCGGGACTCATGCCGTTTGCTCTTATTTTCTCTGAAATTCCCTGGTCCATTTTCAACCTCTTATCATCGGATAAAGTTGATATTCAGCGTAAGAGTGACAAATTCTTTGTCTTCAAGGTATTTGAAGGAATAACTTATTTAATATAGCACAAATTCTGATTATATCAGTATATATTTGTATCCCAGCCACAAAAATCGTCAAAGCGATGCTAAGACACAACACTACTGAACAGACTTGTCAGTCCGCTACTAAGTACCATCAGGACGCGTTCTGTTGCCTTTACTTTACGATATTATTCAGTGAGTGATTATTGCGCGCTCGCATGCCCGAAGGTTTGGATAATCGGACAAGAAAGGTTCTTCTCACGCCAAAGTTCCCAAACGTTCAAGCTTCTGTGGAGCTATTGATGATTTATAAGTAAATATGATCCGTCAGCCGGCAGCCATTTCGTTCAAGCTCTTAATGTCGCGCAAAGGAGGCGCCCCAAACAGACGGCTGTACTCCCTGCTAAACTGGGAGGGACTCTCATAGCCGACATTGAATGCCGCAGTCGCCGCATCCACATGATCCGTCAGCATCATAAGCCTGGCTTCGTGCAGCCGCAGCCATTTCTGGAACTGCAACGGGCTCATGGCCGTCAATTCACGGAAATGGTGATGGAAACTGGATGTGCTCATCCTTGCATAAGCCGCCAGATCATCGACACGAAGCGGCTCGGAATAATTGACTTTCAGCCAGTCGATCGCCCTCGCGACTTGATGACTACGGCTACCCGTGGCGCCGATTTGCCGGAGACGCGGCCCCTGTTCGCCCATCAGTAAACGGTATAGGATTTCCCGCTGAATTAACGGTGCAAGGATGGGGATGTCATCCGGCGCGTCCAGTAAATCAATCAACCGCTTGAAAGCGCTAAGCAGGGGCAACGAAACCTCGCTGACGGCCAGTCCCCGGCCCGCCTGCTGCATACGGGGTAAAGGAAGATTGCTGTCTACCATCAATTGCGCGATAGCACGCTGATCAAGCTTCAACTTCAATCCCAGGTAAGGTTTTTCCTTACTCGCTTCGATGACCTGCGCCATTACAGGCAGATCCACGGACGTGATCAGAAAGTGGTGTGCGTCATAAACGTATGTTTCCTCTCCAAGCAGTACGCGTTTGGCTCCCTGCGCGATCAAGCAGATGCTTGACTCGTGCATATAGCTTGTCGGTTCTGTGGGTCCTTCCCACTGGCGAAGCGTAAGATCCGGAATCGCAGTATCCGGTTGGTCTTTCCCCTTGGTCCATCGGGCAATCCTCTCTGCCAGGGCCGCTCGTGCACTATGGAGATCATCGACTTCATGCGCCGCAATAATCTTCTTTTTATTCATGGTATTTTCCTCTTTTCTAGTTTCACTGATCTTACCCGAACTTAATTCCATTTCACAACACATTTTTTACATATTGGACGATTAGGCAAGAATTAAGCAGAATCGGTCTACCCCATTCATTTTTTCAAGAGTAGGATACAAATAAAAGAGGCTCAGGACATATTTGAGCTTCGGGCGGTTTATAGAGGCCACTCGTCGATCATACCGCCAATGGATACGAAGGGTGGTTCTAAAGAGTCTCTTATCGACGGAAGGAGAAATAAAAGATGGCAGAAAGAAATAAACTTCATGAAGGAACACTTCCGAACGCGGAAATCATGCAGTTTGAATTCCAGAATCCGACCCGCCTTATTTTCGCTGCCGGTGGGTTATCTCGTCTTGGCGAAGTTGCGCAAACATATGGCATGCGCGCCTTGATTGTTACGGGCGGCGGCAGCGTAAAACGCAGCGGAACTTTTGAGCAAGCGGTATCGAGTCTGACGGCTGCAGGTGTCTCAATTGTAGAATGTTCAGGCGTCGAACCCAATCCACGACTGTCATCTGTCATTCGCGGCGCTCAGATCGCCCGCAACGAGAATTGCGATGTGGTTATCGGTCTGGGCGGCGGCAGTACAATGGACGCGGCCAAAGCAATGGCGGCGGCCGTATTCCACGAGGGCGATCCATGGGATATGAT
Organism: Syntrophales bacterium; assembly: GCA_963668175.1. Taxonomy (GTDB): domain Bacteria; phylum Desulfobacterota; class Syntrophia; order Syntrophales; family PHBD01. The sequence goes on along the minus strand of OY764159.1, from coordinate 3,418,486 downwards.
CCACCACGGTCAGGATACGCCGCACCCCCCGACGAGAGCTCTTCCCATCATCACTGTGCCAACGCTGGCCGCTACCGGCTCGGAGATGAACAATGGCGCCGTTATTACCAACGAGCATACGAGCGAAAAGTCATTTGTAATCGCTGAATGCCTCTACCCGCGCGTCGCACTGGTGGATCCCGAGCTGACATTGAGCGTTCCACGGGATCAAACGGCGTATGGCGTTTGCGATCTGATTACCCACGTGACAGAGGGCTACTTCAACGGTATCAATGGAACACCGTTACAAGACCGCTTCGCCGAAGGCGTCATCCAAACCGCTTTGGAATGGGGTCCAAAAGCTGTGGCAGACGGAAGCAATCTCGAAGCACGCGCCCAGGTTCAGTGGGCTTCCGTAGTGGCTCTTAACGGATGGGTACAGGTCGGAATAGCCGCATCGTACCCGGTACACATGATTGAGCATGTATTATCGGCCCACCACGATGTCACGCACGGGGCAGGGCTGGCAGTACTCAACCCGGCCTGGATGCGCTTTGCCGCCAAGGTAAGGCCAGACCGTTTTGCGCAGTTCTCGCGGCGAATCTTCGGGCAGTCGGCTATGGAACCCGAGGATTCCGATTGTGCCCGGGAAGGTATAGATCGTTTCGAGAAATTTCTGCGCTCCATCGGCTGTCCGACTCGCCTATCTCAACTCGGCATCGACGATGCGATGTTCGAGCGATATGCCCAGGACACGATTCGCATCGTCCACGACAATGAGGGACGCCTCCCCGGGCGACCACCCATGAGTGAGACGGATATCATTGAAGTGCTGCGCATGGCGCTTTAAGCAGCGACCATACACGAAGCGCCTTCAAAGGACGGGAATTAACCGAATCCATAATCAGGTCTATCACTTACAAAGATAATAGAGGAAAGTAATTTGAAAGCAATAGCGATAAACGGAAGCCCCAGATCAGGCGGTAATACGGAAATCCTGCTCAAAAAAGTACTTGAGCCGCTCGAATCTGCCAGCTGGCACACCGAGTACCGACGAATTGGTGGCAAAAATGTACGGGGTTGTATTGCCTGCCTGAAGTGTGTCGAAAAGCAGAACGGGCGTTGCGCTATCGAGGATGATTTTATCAACGATTATCTTGAACAGATGTTCGCTGCCGATGCCATTATCCTCGGCTCACCGACTTATTTCGCTGATGTAACCCCTGAGATGAAGGCGCTGATCGATCGGGCAGGATTTGTGGCACTGGCGAACCGCGGTGCATTCAGCGGGAAGATCGGCGCCGCAGTCGTGGCGGCCCGACGTGGTGGCGCAACGCATGCTTTTGACACAATCAATCACATGTTTCAGATATCTTCGATGATTGTCCCCGGTTCTTTGTACTGGAACATGGGAATAGGATGTTTAAAAGGAGAAGTGCTTAACGACGACGAAGGTATGCGGAATATGAGCCACCTTGGGCAAACGATTGCCTGGCTGGGAAAAGCCATAGCGTCAATTTTGGATACTTCTCCTTACCCTAAACTCTCTGTGGAATTGCGTTAATTGAGAGAAGGTCTTTAGTCGAGGTTCTGTTATGCGCCAAAACAAGATACGGGAGCTGACCCCGAAAACCGCCATCCTGATATTGCTGACGGTAATACTTGTTATCCTTCTCATCGGCTGGGCACGGTATAATTTCCTTCAGCCCATGCCGCCGAAGACGCTTACGTTGTCCACAGGAATGACCGGAGGGTCAACCGTCGTATTCGGAGAACGATACCGGCAGTTTTTTGCACGATATGGGGTTGATCTGAAACCGCTTCCTTCGACGGGTTCCATGGAGAATCTTCAGCGCCTCCTTGACACATCGCAGGCCATAGATGCGGGTTTCGTGCAGGACGGCATGGGGAAGGTGGAAACTCCTTCAAACCTCGTCTCTTTAGGCAGCGTCTTCTATACGCCCGTGTGGATCTTCTATCGCGATAAAGAGACCTTGGACGACCTGTCACAGCTTCGGGGCAAACGTATCAGCATCGGTCCGGAAGGGAGCGGTGTACGTAAAATTTCGTTAGATTTGCTTAAGGCAGCGGGTGTTTCAATACCGCCGACGATCCTGCACGAGTACCCAAATCCCGAGGCGGCGAAGGCATTAAAGGCAGGTAAAGTGGACGCGGTCCTAACCTCCAGCGCTGCGGACAGTGAACTTGTTCAGGATCTTCTCGCAACGCCGGGAGTAAAACTCATGAGCCTCTCCCAGGCCGAGGCCTATACGAGATTCTTCCCCCACCTTTCCCACGTAGTCATTCCAAAAGGGGTGTTTGACCCGGCGAAGCGCTACCCGGCCGCCGATATCCACCTACTAGCCCCCGCGGCGAACCTGCTTGCGCGCAAGGACATGCATCCGGCCTTGGTTTACCTTCTACTGAGGGCCGCCACCGAGATTCACGGAGGGGTCGGATGGGATCACAGGGCAGGGGAATTCCCTATGCCGAAGACGCAGGATTTCCCCATAAGCGAGCAAGCGCAACGGTACTACCGAACGGGAGGTTCCTGGCTGCATGGCTATCTGCCTTTCTGGGCGGCGACCTTCATCGACCGGATGCTGCTCGTCCTGATCTCGTCCGGCGTAGTGCTGATCCCACTCATCAGCATCCTTCCCTGGCTCTATACCTGGAAGAATCGATCGAAGTATTATCGATGGTACCGGGATCTTCGGTCGCTCGAAGAGGACTTGAAGGAGTATCGGCGTCCGGAAGACGTCGACGACTATCATTCGAGGCTGGATAGAATCGAAAAGGGGATTTCCGGGTTGCACGTGCCTGTCGCGTTCTATGACGAGGTCTTCAGCCTGAAGCAAAATATCGAGATGGTCCGGCAGAAGCTTGTTCGTCTGGCCGATCTGAAACTCGAAGAACCTGAGCTGCAGCAACCTTAAAGGAGTCTCAAAGACCGGTGGAAATTCATTTAAGGGAGGACATATCATGAAGAATAAGCTCTACATAATTCTGGCTGGTGTATTGCTCACACTATTCAGCATGGCAAATATTTCGGAGGCACGGACTATGAAAAACAACGGCTTGAACATCAAACAGGAAAAGATCGTCACGATCGCAGCCTTCACCGCCAATGGCGATCTTGCGAAACTGAAAACGGCCTTGAGTGAAGGATTGGACGCCGGTTTGACCATCAGCGAGATCAAGGAAATCCTCGTGCAGCTTTACGCCTATGCGGGGTTTCCCCGCAGCTTAAATGCCATCGACACCTTCATGGGCGTCCTTAACGAACGGCAGAAACAGGGCCTCAAGGACAATCCCGGCAGGGAATCGGACCCCCTGCCCACCGGAAAAAGCAGCATCGAACTTGGTACGGAAATCCAGACGCGCCTTGTGGGACGACCGGTAACAGGTCCTATTTATACGTTTGCCCCCGTCATCGACCGATTCCTCAAAGGCCACCTGTTCGGAGACATCTTCGGGCGAGATAACCTGGATTTCCAGCAAAGAGAGATCGCAACCATTTCGGCCCTGGCCAATATGAAGGGAGTCAATCCCCAGCTGCAGTCCCACTTCAACGTAGGGCTTAATACAGGTCTGACAGAGGCGCAGATGAGGAGCCTGATAGCCATTCTCGAAGTTAAAGTAGGCCAAAAGGAGGCCGTTAATGCCAGTTCGGTATTGAGCAAGGTTTTAGGCCGCGAGGACATCAAAGGAGAACTCAGCATGAACAATCTGGCTGAGAGTACGATCTTCCCAAGAGGAGAGAGACTTCCGGAGCAGTACAGCAAATATTTCATCGGAACGGCATATTTAAGCAGGCTTGTTGCACGCGACAATCAATTCAATTGCCCGATCGGCAATGTCACATTTGAACCGAAAGCAAGAAACAACTGGCATAAGCACCCCGGCGGACAGATTTTATTGGTGACGGGTGGACGGGGTTATTATCAGGAGGAAGGAAATCCCGCCCGGGAACTTCATCCGGGTGACGTCGTACAAATCGCTCCGAATATAAAGCACTGGCATGGTGCGGCGCCCGACAGCTGGTTTTCGCATCTGGCAATTGAGACAAATGTTCACGCGGGATCGCCTGAATGGCTGGAGCCGGTGACCGATGAAGAATATAACAAGTTAAAATAATTTCTTAAAGCAAAGGTACCTTGCGTTGTGCCTGCAGAGACCATGGGGAAGCATAGAAAGGAATCATAAATGCCGAAGTCAAAGAGCCTTATCGCTTATTTTTCACGCAAAGGAAATAATTATGTGGGTGGGAGCATTGTAAACCTGCCCATTGGAAACACGGAAGTAATAGCAAAGAAAATGCAGAAATTAACGGGAAGCGACCTGTTCCAGATCAGAACGGTCAAATCTTACCCGCTGGACTATACGGAAGCAACGAATGTCGCACAGGAAGAAAAGAAGAAGAATGCCAGACCCGAGCTTCAGGAAAAAGTGAAAAACATGGATTCTTACGATGTGATCTACATCGGGTATCCGAACTGGTGGGGGACCATGCCGATGGCGGTGCTGACGTTTTTGGAGGCCTACGATTTTTCGGGAAAGACCGTTGTTCCCTATTGCACGCATGAAGGCAGCGGAATGGGAAGCAGCGAGCGGGACATCAGGAAAGCTTGTCCGCATTCCAAAGTGCTGTCCGGTTTGGCCATAAGAGGCGGCGACGTTGATAGGGCAGACAAGGACGTCGAAAATTGGCTGAAAAAACTCGGGATGATGCCCTGAAGCCGAAGAAATAGGCAGGGGCAGTCTATTTCCAGGGAAGGAGATTGTCATGAAGAATGTTATCGTAGTGATCGGTGCCGGATCGATCGGTCAGGCAATCGCAAGGCGAGTCAGTGCGGGCAAACACGTTCTGCTGGCCGATCTGCGACAGGAAAACGCCGAAATGGCTGCGAAGATCCTTGGTGACGCCGGATTTGAGGTGAGCACAGCGGCAGTCGATGTTTCATTGCAAAAGTCGGTCCACGCGCTCGTCGAAACAGCGACGGCGATCGGCAACATAATCGGCATCATTCATGCCGCGGGTGTTTCGCCGACACAGGCATCGCCCGCCGCGATCCTAAAGGTCGATCTATACGGTACCGCGCTCGTGCTTGAAGAATTCGGCAACGTCATCTCGCGCGACGGAGCGGGCGTCGTTATCGCCTCACAGTCCGGGCACCGCCTCCCGGCGTTGACACCCGAACAAAACAAGGCGCTGGCGACGACACCTGCCGACGAGTTGCTCGCTCTTCCCATGCTCCAGCCGGACCAGATGACGGACCCGCTTCATGCCTACCAAGTCTCCAAACGCGGGAACTCGTTGCGGGTGATGGCCGAGGCGGTGCGGTGGGGCAAACGCGGCGCACGGCTCAACACGATCAGCCCCGGCATCATCGTCACGCCTCTCGCCAAAGACGAGCTGACCGGCCCGCGCGGAGCGGGATATCGGCGAATGATCGAATTGTCAGCGGCCGGGCGCGCCGGTACGCCGGATGAAGTAGGAACAATCGGCGCTCTCCTGATGGGGCCGGACGGTGCGTTCATCACCGGCAGCGACTTCCTCATGGATGGCGGAGTCACAGCCGCCTACTGGTACGGCGAACTTGCTCCGAAGTGATTGAAGGGCTTACACTTCCGGCCAAAGCCGGACATCAATAATTTAAGGAGGAAAAATGAAACGCACAGCCATGCTGTTATCGTTTTTATTAGTGATATTCGCAGGTGCTTTTGCAAACCAAGCCGCAGCCGACGAAGGAAACAAAACATCGCAGACGATTGCCCGGGCCGGCTCCCAGCCTTCCGTCAAGGGATCTGCCGAATATTTTACCGGCAACGTCCGCGTTGACCCTCTGTTTGCCGCCAAGGATTCGGCGCAGTACTCCGGCGCGTATGTCACTTTCGAGCCGGGGGCCAGATCCGCCTGGCACACTCACCCGACGGGACAGCACCTTATCGTCACCGCCGGGGTCGGCCGGACAGGGACATGGGGCGGCCGGGTTGAAGAGATCAGGACGGGCGACGTAATCTGGTGCTCGCCAACGGTAAAACATTGGCACGGGGCCTCGCCCACCACCGCCATGACGCACATCGCCATTACGGGAACGCGGGGCGGCAAAAACGTGGAATGGATGGAAAAGGTCACCGACGAGCAATACAACGGCAAATAAGGAGGCGGTCATGAATAGGGGAAAAAGAGAAACTCATGGTCATAACGAACGGGCAAATCTCACTCGACGGGAATTCGTAAAAGGCATCGGGATAGGGGGAGGCACACTGTTGCTGCTCGGTCGATTTGGAATCCATGCGCTGGCATGGGCCGATTCGGGAGATCCTGTCCTTAAGATGGTTCTTGTCGATTACGGCAAATGCACCGGATGCCGGACTTGTGAAACGGTTTGTTCGTCGCGCAACAGACCTGTGAAAATATACAGCGAGGAACTGCCCGGACTTGGAAATCCCCGCTATGCCAATATTCGGGTCCAAAGCTTCAACCCCGAAGTGGATGTCCCGAACGTGTGCGCCATGTGCGCCGACACGCCATGCGTGAAGGCCTGCCCGGTCAAGCCCGACCCCAAGACAGGCAGGCGAGCCCTCTACCGGGATGAAGCGACTCGCACGATTCGCAACGATGCGGGCCGGTGCATCGGATGCCGGAGCTGCGCCGGAGCCTGCGCCTCGCAAAGGACCGGAGTGATTATCCCCAATTCCGAAACAGGCAAGCCGGAACACATGTGCACGCTTTGCGGAGGCGATCCGCAATGCGTAAAACGCTGCCCTTTCGGGGCACTATCGTATGTTGAGGTTCGGGCCAACAGGAAATATTACGGCCTCGGACCGGAAAAGATTGCCGCCGAGCTGGCCATGAAATGGTACGGCACGGCCGATTTCGGAGGTGTAAGATGAACGTTAAACCCGGATACCACGGCGCAATACTCGATATAGACCTTTCCAGCGGAAAGATTGAAAAGAAGGCCGTCGCCCCCGATGACCTCGATAAGTTCGTCGGCGGACGAGGCCTCGGAATGAAGATCCTTTGGGACCGGCTGAAGAAGCCGGGTGTAGACCCCCTCTCGGCGGAAAACCCGCTCATGTTTATGCCCGGGCCGTTTTCCGGATTCCCGATCCCATCCTCGTCCAGGACATGTGTGGTGACGAAATCCCCCATCACGTCGCCCGAGAAATCCGAATACCCGTGCGCTTCGACAGTATCCTATGCGAACATGGGCGGATTTTTCGGCCCCGAAGTCCGGTTTGCCGGCTATGATGGAATCGTGATTACGGGAAAGGCAGCCGAACTCTGCTATGTCGTCATCGACGACGGCAAGGTGGCCATTCGCGATGCCAAAAAGTTCAAGGGAATGCCGACCGATGCTTTCGACAAAGCACTCTTAAGCGAACTGAATGACCGGAGATTCAAAACGGCCTATATAGGACCGGCCGGGGAAAATCTCGTCCCTTATTCTAGCATACTCCATACCGCGGCGCGGGCGGCGGGCAGAGGCGGCGTCGGCTGCGTGATGGGCTCCAAGAACTTGAAGGCCATCGCCGTGAAGGGAACCGGGCAGCCGGGCGTTGCAGACCATAAGAGATTTCTTGACGCCCTGGAAAAAGCCAGGCTGGCTCTCAAGAACTCCCCGCGCACGAAGGCGTGGGCGGAGCAAGGAACTGCGAGGGGCATCGTGGCAAACAGTAATGCCGGGACCGAGGCCGTCCGAAATTATCGCGAGGGCACGTTTACGGAAGCCCATAAAATCGGCGGCGACGCTGCAAGGCGCGATGTCTGGGTAAAAGACATTGCCTGTTACTGCTGCCCACTGGCTTGCAAGAAAAGCGGAATTACGCGAGGCAGATACGGCGGTATCGTTCATGACGGCCCCGAATATGAAACCGGCGTGATGCTGGGCTCAAACCTTTTAATATCCGATATGTCCGGGCTCCTGAAAGCGATCTATAACCTCGACGATGTCGGGCTGGATCAAATCTCGACGGGCAACGTCATAGGGTTCCTCATGGAAGCCTACGAGAAGGGTTTAATTGACCGGAAATTCCTGGACGGGATCGATCTCAAATGGGGAAGCGTCGATGCGACCCTGGCGATGATCAATAAGATCGCCTACCGGGACGGTGTGGGCGACCTCGCCGCGAAAGGTGTGAGGGCGCTGTCTCGGCGGATAGGAAAAGGTTCCGAGAAGTTTGCCATCCACGTGAAGGGGCTCGAACTGGCCGCGCACAATATCCAGGCGAATCAGCCCCGGGGACTTTCTTACGTAACCGCCGAAAGGGGAGCATGCCATCTGAACGGAGACGATATTGAAACGCAGAACAAGCGGGCCATGATCGATTCGATAGGCTTGTGCGTTTTCCCCACATTAGAGCCGGCGCTGGAGGAGCCTGTTCTTTCTCTTCTCAGTGCGATAACCGGCCGGGAGTTCGATAAGGCCAGCTTCTCGAAAGCCGGTGAAAGGATTTTCAACCTGGAGAAGATGTTCAATTATCGTGAGGGCTTCCGCCGTGAAGATGACCGGCTTCCCGGCCGCTTTTTTGAAGACGCTTTCACCGTCGGCCCGAAGAAGGGCTCGGTGCTTGACCGGGCCAAGTTCGACGCCATGCTCACCCAGTACTATCAAGATCGAGGATGGAATCCGGACACCACGAAGCCGGGCGAGTCCAAGCTAAAGGATCTCGGCCTGGATTCGATCTAATTTATCGGAAACCGGCGACCGGTGCGCGACTATACGTGCCCCGCGGGCCATGAGTTTTAAGATCAAGTAGAATTGCAGATCAAAGGGTCATATCTTGAAAAAGACACTCGCTGTCAGTCTGGCAGGCATCTCCCGGCGTTTGGCATCGCAGCCATTTCGGAGGCACAGACCATGAAAAACGCAGAACTGAACGCTAAAAAGAAGAGTATCGTCACCATTGCGGTGGTCGCGAAGCTGAAAGAATTCTTCGGCGACGCATTGCATTAAGGAGATAGTTCTATGCATACGAAACAGGGAAAATGGTTCATGGCGCTCATTTTGATTTTCGCCGGCGTCATTGCATCATCATCTGCAATAGCCGATGAAAGAGGCACTCCCGCGCCGTTGATTATACAAGAACAAGGCAGTTTTGCGGCCGGTGGAACCGTGGTCACAAATCCCGGCATTTTCGATCCCGTCAAATTGTCTCCTGATGGACAGACGTTCCACGGCGATCATGCCTATGTCTTCTATCAGATTCCGGCCAACGCCCGCAAACTGCCTCTCGTCCTCTGGCATGGCTACGGGCAATTCTCGAAGACCTGGGAAACGACGCCGGACGGACGCGAGGGCTATCAGAATATCTTCCTGCGGCGCGGTTTCGGGGTTTACGTCATTGATCAGCCGCGTCGCGGCAACGCTGGACGCAGCACCCAGCCGACGACCTTAACGCCAGTGGCCGATGAGCAGAAATGGTTCAATACTTTCCGCATTGGAATCTGGCCGGACTTCTTCCCGGGAGTAAAATTCTCGCACGATTCAGAGGCGCTGAATCAGTATTTCCGCCAGATGACGGCCGACACCGGCCCTATCGATATCGACGTTAATTCGGATGCCGTTGCGGCACTGTTCAAAAGAATTGGACCGGGCATCCTCGTCACGCACTCTCATAGCGGCGGCATGGGCTGGCGCACCGCCATCAAGAGCCAAAACGTCCGGGCGATCGTTGCGTATGAGCCGGGCAGCAATTTCATCTTCCCGAACGGCGAAGTGCCTCCCGCCATGCCCAGTTCCGCCGGCCCGTTTGAAGCCGTCGGCGTGCCCTTGTCGGATTTCATGAAACTTACAAAGATTCCCATCGTCATCTATTACGGCGACTACATCCCGGTGAAGCCCTCTACAAACCCGGGCCAGGACCAATGGCGCGTTCGCCTGGCGATGGCACGGCTGTGGGCGGACGCCGTGAATCGGCGGGGCGGCGATGTCACCGTCGTGCACCTCCCGGGAATAGGCATTCGCGGCAACACGCACTTTCCCTTCTCGGATCTGAATAACCTCGATATTGCAGATTTAATGTACAAATTCCTGGAAAAGAAAGGCTTAAACTGAATTGCTTGTTAAAGCAAACGGATTATCACTATACAGTCATAAGAGGAAAGAAGGAGGAACAAATGCAAAAACGTAAATTGGGAAAAAGCGGCCTGGAAGTCTCGGCCCTCGGTTTCGGGTGTATGGGAATGAGCTTTGCCTATGGGCCGGCTGCAGACAGGCAAGGGGCAATCTCTCTTCTCCGGACTGCCTTTGAACGTGGCGTTACATTTTTCGATACGGCCGAAGTCTACGGTCCATTCACGAATGAGGAGCTTGTGGGCGAAGCCCTTGCCCCGTTCCGCGGACACGTCGCGATAGCCACCAAATTCGGGTTCAACCTCGACGCTTTCCCGGGCCTCAACAGCCGTCCGGAACACATTAAACAGGTTGCCGAAGCTTCTCTGAAGCGACTCAAGACTGACGTCATCGATCTGTTCTATCAACATCGTGTTGACCCGAACGTACCGATTGAAGACGTGGCGGGGGCGGTCAAAGACCTTATTCAGCAGGGTAAAGTCAGGCACTTCGGCCTTTCTGAAGCTGGAGCAAATACGATTCGTCGAGCGCACGCGGTCCAGAAAGTCACAGCAGTCCAGAGTGAATACTCGCTATGGACGAGAGATCCCGAAGCTGAAGTAATCCCGACATGCGAGGAACTTGGTATCGGATTCGTTCCATGGAGCCCTGTTGGTCAGGGGTTTCTGACGGGAAAGATCGACGATGCCATGACATTTGATAGCAAATCCGATCTCAGGGCCAGTTTCCCCCGCTTCACCGAAGAAGCACGGAGAGCCAATCAAGCAGTAGTCGATCTGCTCAGCGCTATCGCAAAACGAAAGGGAGCAACACCGGTTCAGATCGCTCTTGCCTGGCTGCTCGCCCAGAAGCCGTGGATTGTTCCGATCCCGGGGACGACGAAGCTGAAGCATCTTGAGGAAAATCTCGGAGCGTCAGAAATCGAACTTACGCTCAGCGATATCCGTGAAATGGAAGGTGCCTTCTCAAAGATCGCTATTCAGGGGACCAGGCTTCCGGAAGAGCACATGAAACTGATAGACCGCTGAAAGCCGGATAGAGGTGAAAATATGGCAGAACTGCTCGCTGAATGGAACAGCTTCTATGTGATCGTCGGACCGGCTGCGGGAGCATTGATAGGATTGCAGTTCGTCGTCATGACGCTCATTGTCGACAGGCCCCCGACAGCTGCTGCCAGTGCTGCATTCGCTACGCCCACGATCGTTCATTTTGGCGCTGCTTTGCTTTTGTCTGCACTTCTGTGTGCTCCATGGCAAACGATCGGCATTACCGCAACTTTTTGGGGATTTATCGGTCTAAGCGGAATAATTTATTCCGTAATTGTAACTCGGCACATGCGAACACAGACTTTTTACAGGCCCGAGTTTGAGGACTGGTTGTTTTATGCAGTGCTGCCTCTTGCTACATACATAATAATCGTACTGTCTGCATTGGCGGCTCCTTGCTACGCCCGTGAGGCCTTATTTGGCGTTGGGGCTGCTGCGCTTATGCTACTCTTCATCGGTATTCGCAATGCCTGGGACAGCGTCGTTTATCACGTACTCGTTGGCAGGAGAGGTAAGGAGCCTGAGCGGCATTCAAATTAACAGTAAGAAATGAGGTGAGTCATGAAAAAGATATATTATGTTCTGCCAATCGTTGCGATCCTCGTATTTATGGGCGTCCGGATTCACATGGATTCTGTCGCAGAAGGCCCCGGGCTTGTGAATATGGGAAAGATAAACGAAGCGGAAGCTCAACAATCGCCAGGAACCAAGAAGATTCTGGTGGCTTATTTTTCTCGCACCGGCAATACGCGTGAAATTGCCAATCAAATTCACAGAGGCGTAGGCGGTGATATGGTTGAAATTCAGGTCGTAGAGCCATATCCGGAGGATTATGAAGAGGTAAAGAAAGTAGCGATGCAGGAACAGGTATCAGGTTACAAACCGGCATTGAAAACAAAAATAAGGAACATGAAGACGTATGATGTAGTCTTCATAGGTTACCCCATTTGGTGGGGCAGGCTTCCTACTCCGATAAGAACCTTTCTGTCGGAATACGATTTCTCGGGAAAAATCATCGTACCATTTTGTACACATGGTGGCAGTGGCCTGAGCGGAAGCGTTGCGGATATTAGAAAACTCTGCCCGAAATCAACGATTCAGGACGGACTTGCAGTCTGGGGAAGGGACGCTAAAAACGCACAAAGCGATGTTTCCGCATGGTTGCGAAAAATTAAAACGACTGACTGAGAAAATCATCGTGAATGGTTATGAGAAATATAGATTGGGGTTTGTGGTGAGCAGGAAAGCGTTCTTCTCCCATGCCTGTCTTGAGTGGGAAAGTCTCTTCTTGCCTTCCTTCGGCTTGTCGGAATGAAAAACTTCTGCACCCTCGGCTTCGTAGATATTCCAAGATGAATGTGGGGACAGTTCCGGGGCGAGCCCCTGCACCTCGGTTCTCGAATCGCTGCGCACTCTTCAGCTTCTCTTCAGTGAATTGTTCAAAGTTTGAACTTTCTGGGGGACAATTCATTTCGGTGGAGGTGAAGCACGCCCCAGGGGCGCCTTACAGCCGTGCTAGCCGGCGCCGTAGTGAGGGAGGGGAGAGGGGAGGGAAGGAGACGCTGGCCACTGCCTCCGCCGGAACCTGCAACTCGTTACAGGTTTTATCCCTGAACCTGGCTCGATGGTCCGAAACGAGATTCGTTGACCGATTTTCTGTCCGGCCTTCCCGCCTAAATCAGGATACTTACATTGGTTTGCTTAGATCGAAGTAAGACATGTATAAGGATAAACCCATATTCGTTCAGGCAGGATGCCATTTGTCTCCGGGCATTATAATCATTTACGCCGTTGATTATTTAAGTAAATCAACAGAAGCTCTCGCTGAAAAAACTTTGCGAGCATTTACAGCACCTGCGAGTTGGCGATTTTTATGTATGAATTAGGTTAATGATAACTTAAAGAAAGTTCGCACAAAATAATATGAATTGACAAAAAGGATTAAGATAAATATAAAAAAACAAGGTGATGGAGTTCACCTAATAACCGCCCGCAGCAAGGCCTGCATTAAGGCCTACATCAAGGGATGATAACTCCTGACAGAGACGATCTGAAGGAGTTTTTTTTATGGCTTACGCAGCCGACAATCCATCCCTGTCCCTCCTCAAGGAGATACACGCGACCGTCGCGTCCGCCGCGGACGATTTTCAGATCGCCTCCCTCAAGCGTTCCCTGGCCGCCTACCGCAGCCTCCTTGCCGAAGACGCGCCAATCGACGTGGCCGTCCTCGGGCAGTTCAAGGCAGGCAAGAGCTCGTTCATCAACAGCCTGATCGGAAGGCCCATCCTGCCCGTGGGCGTTATCCCCGTCACCACGGCCATTACGAGATTACAGTACGGGGAAACGGAACAGGCGGTCGTCACGCATTTTGACGGGAAAAAGACGTCGATACCGCTGGACGCCCTTGCCGACTACACGTCCGAAGCGAAAAACCCGGCCAATGAGAAAAACGTGGAGGTCATCGACTGCACGCTTCCAACCCTTGCAGCCTTCGAAGGGCTCCGCATCGTCGATACGCCGGGGCTGGGCAGCGTCTTCCAGTACCACAAGGCGACGTCGGAAAACTGGCTGCCGGAAGTCGGCGCCGCCATCCTCGCCATCAGCGCCGACCGCCCCCTTTCCGAACACGACCTTTCGCTCATCAGGGAGCTTACGGCCCATACGCCCAGGATTGTCCTTCTGCTCACCAAGGCCGACCTGCTGACGCCGGACCAACAGGACGAGGTGGTGGCGTTCTTCCGAAAGACCCTGGCGCGGGAGCTGAACAGGGAATTTCCCATCTATCTCTATTCCACGCGGACGGCTGCGGAATCCTGGAGAGAAATCCTGGAGGCGGAGCTGTTCCGGAAACTCGTGGCCAACAGGGCCTCCGAATTCGGCCACATCGCCCGGCACAAGGGGCGCTCCCTGGTTCGGGAATGCCTGGCCTACCTGCAAGTCGCCCTGCAGGCCTCCCTTGCGGCCGACCGGGACCGCAACGCGCTTAAGAAAATGATCCTGGACGAACGAGTCAACGCCGGTATCGTCCGGGAGGAGATGTCGATCGTCACGCGGGATATCCAGGGCCAGACGCGGACTCTGATTGCGAATTACCTGACGCCCTTCGAGGCACCCCTGTGCAGGAAAATAACGGATGCCCTACGCACGGAGATGCCGTCGTGGCGGGGCAACCTCTGGACGCTGACACGCAGGTACGAGGCATGGGTATCGGAGGCCATGGACGAGGAGATGAGGAAGATCTCCGCGGCGGAGCACAGGCACTTCTATGGCACCCTCAAGAAGGCGCACGCCAGCCTGATCCGCTCGCTCGAGTTCTTCCGCAGGCTTCTGGACGACAACCTCCGTAAGGTGCTGGGGGTCGGCCTCGGCGAAGTGGAATGGCGGATCGACGTCGCGGAACCCGACCATCCGGACACGAGCTTTCCCAGGGCCTTCGGCTATCATCTCGACCTCGTCTGGTTTCTGATCCCCATGTTTATCTTCCGGGGCGCCTTTGAAAGGAGCTTCGTAAAAAAGATCCCCTGGGAGGTGGAGGTCAACCTGTCGCGCGTCGCCTCCCAGTGGGAAACCCGGATCAACAGGGCCATCGACGCCATGCGCCGGCAGGCCGTCCTTTACGTGGAGGAAGAGTTCGCGACCATGGAGGCGCTTATCGCCGGCGCCCACGGCCGGACGGAAGAGATAAGAAAGGTTATCGCCGATCTCGAAAATCAATTGGCCAAGCTGCCAAGCCATCAGGAAAGGAGTGACTCATGATCCGAAAAATCAAAGCCATCCAGGCCATGGAAATCCTGGACTCAAGGGGTAATCCCACCGTCAAGGCCACGGTCGTCCTCGACAACGGCATCAGGGCGTCTGCGTCCTGCCCGTCCGGCGCTTCGACGGGAGAGAACGAAGCGATGGAACTGCGCGACGGCGGCCGGACCCGTTACGGCGGAAAGGGCGTCCTCAAAGCCGTCGCCCATGTCAACGAAGTCATCGCACCGGTCCTCATCGACATGGACCCGACGCATCAGGCCGAAATCGACCGCCTGATGATCCTCCTGGACAAGACGCCGAACAAGAGCAAACTCGGCGCCAACGCCATCATCAGCGTCTCGATGGCCGTCGCCCGGGCGGCCGCCCACGCGGCAGATATCCCCCTCTACGCCTACCTGGGCGGATTCGGCGCCCTGCGCCTTCCCGTCCCCATGATGAACATCTTGAACGGCGGGATGCATGCCGACAACAGCGTCGATTTCCAGGAATTCATGGTGATGCCCATAGGCGCCCTTTCCTTTGCCGAGGCGCTCCGGTACGGCGTCGAGACTTTCCACGCCCTCAAGAAAATCCTGGGCGGCAAGGGATACGCCACCGCCGTGGGCGACGAAGGGGGATTTGCGCCCAACTTGAAGAGCAACGACGAGGCGTGCGAGCTGATCATCCAGGCCATCGAGAAGGCAGGGTACAAGCCCGGCCGCGACATCGCCATCGCCCTGGACCCGGCAGCCAGCTCCTTTTATCAAAAAGGCGCATACCATCTCGCCAAGTCAGGCCAGGGAAAGAAGACGAGCGACGAGATGGTCGCCTTCTACCAGGGCTGGATCAAAAAGTATCCCATCGTATCCATCGAAGACGGCCACGCGGAAAACGACTGGAAAGGCTTTAAGAAACTGACGGCCCAAACGGGCGACAAAATCCAGGTCGTCGGCGACGATCTCTTTGTGACGAATGCGCGATACATCGAGAAGGGCGTCCGGGAGAAGGCGGCCAATGCCGTGCTGATCAAGCTCAACCAGATCGGCACCGTGACGGAGACGATGGCGGCGATCAATCTCTGCCGCAAGGCGGGCTGGGGATTCGTCGTCTCGCACCGCTCCGGGGAGACGGAGGACACCTTCCTCGCCGATTTTGCCGTCGCCATGGGCGGGGGGCAGATCAAGACCGGCTCCGGCTGCCGGAGCGAGCGTATCGCCAAGTACAACCGCCTGCTGGAGATCGAGGCGGAGTTGGGCAAATCGGCCATCTTCGAGAATCCTTTCCAGAAAGGATCGTAAAGCTTCGGATCGGCGATGGCGTCCGCCAGCAATGTCCCTGGGACTGATGACGCCTGAACCGGTGATGGGGTCCACCTTAACTGCTCCTTGAGCTGATGACTCCTTCGTATATCGCGACGTCATGTTTCAGATTGACGGCGCGGGAGTTCATCACACAAGGAGAGTCGTTGTTATGGTGGAAAATGTCTGGTTTACATCCGCGATCTGGATGGGTTTTGCCCTATTGTCGTCCCTTATCTCCATAAGGGTTGCCATTTCGGTGGCGTTGGTCGAAATATTCATCGGGTTTATTGGCGGCAATTTCTTTGGTCTAACACCAAACGGATGGGTGAATTATCTGGCCGGCGTCGGCGCCATCCTGCTTACGTTTCTCGCCGGCGCCGAGGTGGATCACGAAGTCATCCGGAAGAATTTCTGGTCGAGCGCCGGTATCGGCATCGCCGGTTTCGTCGTTCCCTTCTGCGGGGTGCTTTTATTCACCCACTATGTCTCCGGCTGGTCCTGGCCGCAGGCGCAGATTGCCGGACTTGCCCTTTCTACAACATCGGTGGCCGTCGTTTATGCCGTGATGGTAGAGAGCGGGCTTAATCGCACCGAGCTGGGAAAAATATTATTGGCCGCCTGCTTCATCAACGATCTGGGCACAGTACTGGTTCTGGGCGTCCTCTTTGCCAATTACAACCTGTGGCTGATCGCTTTTGCAGTGGCAACTGCTGTGACGATGTGGCTCCTGCCGCGATATCTACCGTTTTTCTTCCGCAAGGTGGGAGACCGCATCAGCGAACCGAAGATCAAGGCCGTGTTTCTCATTCTATTTCTTTTGGGAGGACTGGGGGATATGGCGAAATGTGAGGCTGTTCTTCCCGCTTATCTGATCGGTATGGTCATGGCGCCTTTTTTCCTTGCTGAGCGGGTTCACGCCCAGCGTATGCGGGCGGGAGCGTTTGTCTTCCTGACGCCGTTCTATTTTCTGAAGGCCGGCTCGCTGGTCAAACTGGGCGCCATGACCACGGCGTTCGGTCTGATCATGCTCCTCCTGGGGGTCAAGGTGATCACCAAGTTTGTGGGCATCTGGCCGCTTACCAGGCTGTTCCGTTTCGGAAAAAAAGAGGGGATGTACACGACGCTTATGATGTGCACCGGACTCACTTTCGGTACGATTGCCGCGCTCTTCGGCCTCACGAATCACATCATTGATCAAGATCAGTATACGATACTGGTTGCGGCGGTGATAGGCAGCGCCGTCGTTCCGACCATGATCGCCCAGCGATGGTATCACCCGGAGACGAACAACATGGAGGATAACGGTCATGCATAAGAAGATATTGCACGGTATGGACGGATCAGAAGGGGCATTCAAGGCGCTTGACGAAGCCATCGGCCTCGCGAAGCTGTGTGGCGCGGAGCTGCACGTTATCTCCGTGGAGGAGGTTCCCCCGTATGCCGGAACCATCGGCGAGGTCATTGAAGAAACGGCGGAGGCCGACAATCGGTTTCGCGAAACGGGAAGACAGGCACGGGAGATGGCAGCCCGCGAAGGCGTCGAAGTTAAAGTCCATATCATCGTCGGCCATGAGGTGAAGACCATCGTGGAGTTCGTGAAGAAATACGGATTCGATTTGCTCGTGATCGGGTTCATGGGGCGTTCGGCGCTCTATGACCGCGTCATGGGGAGCACCTGCCAGAGCCTGGTCCGTCTGGCGCCCTGTTCGGTTCTTGTCGTTAAATAGTGAGAGGAGAGGGCTGTTGAATGACATCATTCATCAGCTGAAGTCCCGGATCGTCGATTACGTCATGGCGCGGCAATGCGGAAGCGGCGGGTTCTGCTTTTACCGGCTGGACGAGCCGAACGGTGCGGATACATACCATGCCCTGACCGTTCTTCATCTCCTTGACGTCGGCTTTCAGGACGCAAAGACCGCGGCGTTTCTGAAGAGACTGCAAAACGCCGACGGTTCGTATGACGGCATCTATGCGGCATTCTATGCCATCGGCGGCCTGCGGCTCCTCGGTCACAAACCCGACGCCGATCCCGGTCCCTTTATCGACCAAAGCGCCGCCGGTTATCGCCTCAATGCGGACCGGTTTCCCGCCGGGGTCGCGTCGCTGTTTCAGCGGGCGGCGTGCCTGGTCAACCTTCTCCTTTATCGCGAATCGGAAGTGGAAGAAGGCCAACGGGAGCGATTGAACAGGCTGATCCTCGCATACAGAAACGGTGACGGCGGGTTCGGCCATCCTCGCTCGACGTTGACCGACACCGCCTTTGCCCTGCGCATGCTCGGAGGTCTGGCCTATCCGGTGGAATCCCTTGCGGCGGAAACGTTCAGTCGCCGGTGTGAGGACGCCGCGTTCGGCTTTACGGATATTCCCGGTTCGTCTCTATCCTGTCTCGAATCTCTGGATGCCGGCCTGACGGCGTCGCAAATCGCCGGATACCGCCCGAGATACCTTGAAGCCTGCGTCGATTTCATCATGGCCTGTCAGAACAGAAATGGCGGGTTTGCCAGGGCAATTAACGGCGGCATCTCCACCCTGGAGAATACCTGTTGCGCCGTTCATGTCCTGAAGACTCTGGAAGGGTTGGTCCTGGATACTTAATACCCAGTTGGATACCGGTAAAGGATATTTAATTCTCAGATGCGTCAATTGATTCAGGTTCTGCAATTTCTGATTTGGCCGTGAATCAAATAAGTTAAGTAATCACCGGGCGCTGGTACGGACCTTGCTGTGATATTCTCTGGTATCCCGGACAAAAAGGATGAGAAAGACAAGTGTACAGACTGCCACTGTTATCTTGGTGATCGCGTTAGCCACTTTGACTTATGCTGCCGATCAGGATAGATATATCCGCCGCAGTCGAAGCAGCGAAAGCGACATTTCGAGAATAACGGATCTCCAGCTTACGGCAGCCCAGATTGACGAAATCAGGCTGCTTAAGGAAAGCCATTTCAAGAATATCAAACCTCTTCAGGATGACATTCGGGCGAGGCGTCTGGCACTGAGGGCTCTTTGGCTTAAGAAGTCGCCGGACCGTTACACAATTGAAACGGCTTATGGTGAAATCCTGGCGGCACGGGACCGGTTACGGGACAGGCTGAACGAATACCACCTCGCTGTATTCGGGATTCTGACCCCTGAACAGCAAATCGTAGTTAAGTCGGCCATACGAAAGCGTCAATACAACCCGGGTTGCCGCTGGGGAAAAGAGCTGCAGAACGAAAACAGAACCGGAAGCTGACGCGGGAATAGCAACTTTATGGGATTGGAATTTTGAAGGACGGCAACGATAGATTACTTCCTGATGAGGAACTCATGGGTGAAGTCGCCCGAGGCGACACCCATGCTTTTGAAGTTCTCGTACGCCGCCATCGTAAGCGCATTCTGAATCTGATCTTCCGCCTTACCGGAGACCATGTCCAAGCGGAAGACCTCGCCCAGGAGGTATTTGTCCGGATATGGCAGGCCGCCGCCAACTATCAGCCCAAGGCGAAATTCACCACCTGGGCCTATCGCATCACCGCCAATCTCTGCCTCGATCTTGTGAAATCGGCCCATCACCGCCAGAAATTTGTTTGTTCTGCAGAAGACGATTCGTTCGATTCCTGCGCCGATAAGCTCAACACGCCGGAAGATCTCGTGCTGGCTTCCGAAAAAAGCCGGCAGCTATCTGCTGCGCTCCGCAGCCTGCCGGCCAACCAGCGTCTCGCCGTGGTTTTGAAGAGGTTTGAGGGCTTGTCCTACGAAGAGATCGCAAAAATCATGGGCTGTTCCGTCTCCGCCGTCGAATCTCTCCTCGTCCGGGCTAAAAAGACGTTGCGGGAAAAACTGCTGTCTGCTGACCGTGACCAGGCCGCGGATTCGCCCTTTATAACCGCCCACTCCCTTATTCCAGAAACATCTCAGTCTTTTTGAGGCTGACCATCTTTCTTATCCTCTCCAGACCATAACGGCAGGCCTCAAAGGCATCGTTGCTCGCCGGTGAACTGGCGGCGACCAGGGATATGATATCTCCCACCCTTAATTTTCCGATTCTGCGAACGAGCAGGAGATCGGTCACGTTCCATCGGCTCATTACATCCTGCCTGATCCCAGCCATCTCCGCCTCCATGTTCCCGTTCCTCTCAAACAGGATACCCGCCGAAGGTCTATCGCCGGCTTCGCCTTTAACAACGGCATAATGGAACAGGATCGATCCGACCAGGCGTTTCCCGATCAAATCGAACATCTTCCCTTGATCGATAGGGTCTGTCGTGACAATCTCCATCCCTGCCTCCTTCGCACTTCCTGAATCGAGCCACGCTACAACTCTAACGGCTCGCCACAGAAATGTAAAGATGAACGAAAAAATACCGCAGGGTTTTTGAAAATGAATCGTTTAAGTCTGTAAAAGTCTCCATGAGGACCGGAAGAATTGGAAGCCAAGAAGAATTGCCATCAAATCCAAAAAATGCTTGCAGCCTACCAGGACGGCGAACACGATGAACGCGCGCGAAACCTGGTTGAAGCCCATTTGCGGGAGTGCAGCCGCTGCCGTGTTTTTTATACTGAGATGGAAGATATCTGGCAGTCGTTCGATGAACTTCCGAAGATTGAGACATCGGCCGGCTTTTACAGAGGCGTTCGCGAAAAGATCGACGCATCACGCAAGCATCGTTTCCTCCAATGGGCCCGATGGACGCTGCAACTGTTCCCCGCGCCGGCCGCCACCTTCGCCCTCCTTCTGATTGGCGTGACGTTAGGGGCCGCCATGGGAAATTTCATGATGACAGATTCGCCTCTATTTGAACGGAACAGCCAGGCATACACACAGTCGGCAATGGACACATATTCGCACGGCGCGTTCGCTCCTGTCCCTCCCGGTACCATGGGGGACGGTTATCTGCGAATGGCGAGTCTTACGGAGAGTTTTCAAAAATGAGAATAAAGACCTTACTGATTATTCTGATACTGTCGCTGGCCGTCAATGCATCCGTATTAGCGACCGTCGGATATCGCTATTATCGTAATTTCGGATTCGCCGCACCCGCTAATTGCCCCCTGAATAAAGACGACCGTCACATCTTTCAGTCTCTCGGCCTGTCGGATAACCAACTGGCAAAAATATCGCCGCTGTCCAAGTCTTTTCATGCACGTCTGGATGAACTGGGATCGTCCATGCAGGCGAAGAGGAATCAATTCGTCGAACTGTTGGGGCAAGATGAAATCGACCATAGCCGCGTCGAGTCATCGCGAAAGGAGATGGCTGCCATCCAGAGTGACATACAGAAAGAGGTCGTTGCGCATCTTATCCAGGTAAAAGAGATTTTGACTCCCGAGCAGCAGAAGCGCTTCTTCGCTCTGCTCCGGACGAGCATCAATAATGATCCCGCGAATCCGGCATTCCCTATTCATGGAGGTAATCGGTGAACTTATCTTATGTTGTCAGAGAACTATATCACCAGAAGAGAAGGAC
This sequence comes from Syntrophales bacterium, assembly GCA_963668175.1. Lineage (GTDB taxonomy): Bacteria > Desulfobacterota > Syntrophia > Syntrophales > PHBD01. The sequence continues at coordinate 3,396,888 of OY764159.1, read as the reverse complement.
CGTCATTTCCGTTCTCGGCCTTTCCATCGGCATTGCTCTTCTGGTGATACTGAATGCCCTTTCCATGGCTTATCACGAGGCCGCACGCGTGCCATTGAAGGAAATCGGGGCGGATATCACCGTCCAGCGGCCGGGCAACGTTCCCGAAGAATTGGCGGGAGCGGTCTTTCCCTGTTCCGCAGTGACCATCCGCAAGAAAGAACTGGAGGAAATCGGCAAGATTCCCGGCGTCAGAGGTATGGGTACGGCGGTCCTCCTCTGGGTTTTCGATAAGAACAGGGCATGGATCATCCTGGGAATCGAGCAGGATAATCCGATCGGGCCGTCTATTCTCAAGAACTTCGTAACAGAAGGGCGCTATCTGGAAGCAGGGAAGACGGAGGCCATGGTCGAAGCGGCCTACGCCCGGCAGTTCGGCATCAAACCGGGCGACACCATCACCGTGTCCGGCAGACAATATCCCGTTGTCGGTATCGTCGATGCATCCCATGCCTCGAAGATCGCCGTGGGCAATCTTTATCTGCCTCTCTCGGAAGCACAGAGCCTGGCGATGGCATCCCGGCCGCTGCAGACGGTATCGCCTTTCGGACCGGGAGACGTCAATCTTCTCTTCATAAAGGCGGATCAGGAAAAGACGGCCGTTGTGGCAGCGGCTCTGAAAGGGCTTCTGGGGGAAAAGACTGCCGTGGCGACACCGGAATCCTTTCTGAAACTGCTGGGGAGCCTTTTTGCGTTGTCGGATAAATTCACTTTGGTTGCATCCATTATCGCCATCCTGATCGCCGTACTCATCGCGTTCAAGACCATGGCCGGAAATATAACCGAACGCGCCAGGGAAATCGGTGTGTTGAAGGCGGTCGGCTGGACTCACCGCAATGTATCTTCTCAATTGCTGATGGAGTCCGTCATCCAGTGCATGATCGCCGGTTTTCTGGGATTGGTGATCGCCTGGGTTGCTGCCTTCGGGCTGGGATTTCTGACGGTCAACATCCCCATTCCTTGGGAGATGAGTCCAACACCTCATTTCCTCCCCGGTGGCGGCGACCCGCTCTTTAAGACGCTGCGCCTCCCGGTCCATATCCCCATATTGCTCGCCGCCTTTGCCATCCTGCTCTCAACCGTTATCGGGGGCGTTACGGGAATGCTCCTGGGCGGACACATTTCAAAAATCAAACCCTCGGAGGTTTTAAGGCATGAATAGACCCAATATACTGACGGGCGCCAATCTGACCAAGGCTTACGGTGACCTGGAAGTCGTCAAGCACGTATCGATCGAGATAGGGGAGGGCGAGTTCGTTTCCCTGGTGGGAAAGTCGGGATGCGGCAAGACGACGCTCCTGTCCCTCTTGTCCGGATTGGAACGCCCGACCAAAGGCCAAGTGAGCATCAACGGCAGAGAGATCACAGAAGCCACGGAAGATGAACTGGCTCTGTTTCGCCGGGAGAACGTCGGCTTCATCTTCCAATCCTTCAATCTGATACCTACGCTTTCCGCCTGGGAGAACGTAGCGCTGCCCCTGTTTCCCGTCCGGATGCCGGAAGAGGAGCGACAGCGGCGGGCGTCGGAAATTCTCGACCGGATGGAGATGGGGCATCGTCTGGATCACCTGCCCGCCGCCCTTTCCGGAGGAGAAAAGCAAAGAGTTGCCATCGCCAGGGCTCTCATCAACAATCCCAAAATCGTCTTTGCCGACGAGCCGACGGGCAATCTGGATTCAGCCACCGGCGATGCCATCATGGTAATTCTAAACAAACTGCATAAGGAGAAGGGCATGACGATGCTCATGGTAACACACGAGCCGGATCTAGCCGCGACCGCCGAGCGGGTCATCCGGATGCAGGACGGGGAGGTGCTCTCATGAAGAAGATCGTTTTGTTCTGTGCATTAATGCTGGCCGTCGTTTGCTTGCCCTTAACAGCCGGTGCGGCGCAAGGCACGAACGTTGAAATTCTCTATATGAACCACGGTCCGCTTATGTCCACCATCAAGGACATTAAGACCGTTTTGGCCGGATATGGAAATAAGGTTAATGCATCGTGGTATGATTTCGATACGCCCGAGGGGGAGAATTTCATGGCCCGAAAAGGCATCCGTCAGCACGTGCCCCTGGTCATCTGGATCGACGGCAAATCGTCCTTTCCCCTGAAGGGAAAGGAAATCAATTTCACCGGTTTCCCGTCCGGCTCAGGCCCTGCTTTCTTCCAGGGCAAGTGGACGATGGCCGATCTTAGAAAAGCCCTGGATCAGGCAACCCGCAAGAAATGAGGAGACCATGCATTATCGATACATACTGAACGAGCTTCGTCATCATCGCCATCGGACGTTGGTCAACGTGCTTGGCATCGCGGTCGGGATAGCCCTGTTCGTGTCCATTAACGCTGTTTCCACCGCCTATCAGGAGGCAGTCAGCCTGCCTTTCAAGAATCTGGGAGCCGATCTTGTCATCCAGCGGCCGGAAAAGCGCACGGCAGACTCCACCCAGCCCGCCCCGACTATGCGCGGGGTAAGAGTGCCGTTCTCCAGCCAGCTTCTGGCTTCCCAGGATATCGATAAGCTGCGAGGCCTTTCCGGCACAGAGGGAATTGCCGGATCGTTGCTCCTGTGGGAGTTCGACCGGGGAGGTTTCCGGACAATCATGGGCGTGGACCTGACACAACCGAGCCTGGGGCCCGTCAAAGTGAAAGACTGGCTTGCCAAGGGGCGTTTTCCTGAAAGAGAAGGCGAGGCCGTTCTGGAAAAACACTACGCCAAGTTCCATAACAGCCAGCTGGGAGATTCGCTGACGATTGCTGGCCATGTATTTAAAATTGTGGGCCTGTTGGAGATAAAAGAGGGCTCGCAGATTGCTTCATCGAACGTCTATTTATCCCTGGCTGATGCCCAATCGCTCCTGGAGAATGGTGCCGGGAGCGTGAATATCGTCTATCTGCGTCTTAAGAATCCATCGCTTCTGAATCAGACCAAGAAAGACATTCTGCGGATGCTTCCCGGTTTCACCGTGACCAGCTCCGATTCCTTTTTAGAGGTTATGGGCGGCGTCTCGCGGATATCCGATCAGTTTTCCCTGGTCGTATCTCTCGTGGCCCTTTGCGGCGCGGTTTTCCTGATCATCAAGACCATGCTCGGAAACTTGGTCGAGCGCTCCCAGGAGATCGGCGTTCTGAAGGCCGTTGGCTGGACGGGCTCCGATGTTCAAAAACAGCTCATGGGTGAAGTCTTCCTGCAATCCATTATCGGGGGTATCGTCGGCATTCTGGCGGGTTATCTGATTTCCTACAGCTTAGGCTATCTTTCCATTCCCGTTTCCACGCCGTGGGAGGTGAATCTCACACCGGCTTTCGCTAAGGAGGCCGGCACCGTGGCGAAGACAGTCCGTCTGCCGGTCAGCTTCTCCGCCGGTCTCACGGCCGCTTCTCTGGCTCTTTCGCTTGCTGCGGGCTGGCTGGCAAGTTATTTCATGGGCCGGCGGATGGAAAAGATGAAGCCCGTCGATATTCTCCGGAGACTGTAAGCGACGATCGATGAACGAAACGCCAACGGTAAGGAACCTCTTTCTGTCATTCTTCCGGCTCGGCTTGACGGCTTTCGGCGGCCCGGCCATGATCGCTCACATCCGCACGATGGTCGTTGAGAAGAAACAATGGCTGGAGGATTCGACCTTCAGATCTGGTGTGACTCTCTGCCAGATGATTCCTGGTGCCACGGCCATGCAAGTTACGGCCTATGTGGGGCTGCAATCTAACGGTCTGAGGGGAGCAGCTGCCAGTTTCATCGGCTTCGGTCTGCCAGCCTTCCTGATCATGATGGCTCTTTCTGCCCTGTATATGCATACACGGACATTACCTGTAACCGTCTCATGTTTCAACGGTCTTCAGGCCATAGTGGTAGCCATCGTAGCTCATGCAACGTTTACGTTCGGCAGGAGTTGGCTGACGAATTGGCAGGGTGCGATCATCGCTCTTTTGGCTGCCTCGATGTTTGGTTTCGGAATCCATCCCATCCTCGTTATCCTCATCGCAGCCCTCTGCGGCTTCGGTTTCGACAGTCAACAACCGGCAGCCGTTGCGGTTGTATCGAAGAGGAAATCGTACGACCCTAAGATTCTAGTGTACCTTCTGTCATCTCTGACAACGGCATTCGCTCTGCTATTTCTGATGCGAAGAGAATGGTTCGATCTGGCTTTCTTGATGGCTAGAATTGACCTGTTCGCTTTCGGCGGGGGGTTTTCTTCTCTACCGCTCATGTTTAACGAAGTTGTTCACAGGCATGACTGGATGGATGGACTCACTTTTCTGAATGGCATCGCTCTCGGCCAGATCACCCCTGGGCCTATCGTCATCACAGCAACGTTCATCGGCTATCTCCGCGACGGTATCGCGGGTGCGATCATAGCGACGATTTTCATCTTTCTCCCGTCATTCCTTATGTTGGTAACAATGGTTCCCTATTATGACAGGCTGAGTCATTCTCCGTATTTCAATCGAGCGCTTAGGGGAGTGCTATATTCCTTCGTAGGGCTGCTCTTGTCCGTGACCATACGCTTTGCCCTGAACATCTCATGGGACCTTCCCCGCATATTTTTGTCCAGTGGCGCTTTTGCCACTCTGCTTTTCGGAGTCGAGCTTCACTGGATCATACTCGTCGGTGTAGTATTCTCGGTGCTTGCTCTCTAAGACGATGGATCAGCATTATCGATTATATTCTAGCGTAATGCTACCTAACGTACCTGTGCAGCCGATACGGCGTACCTTCGAGCCGCGTTGCTCTTACTTTACGTATTATATATTCGGAGGGGTAGGAAGATTTTATTGCTTCTTAGCAGCATTGTGTTCGTCAAAATATGCTCTCACAGTCTCGAGGACAGAAACGCATCCATTTTGTCTTTGTTCGTTGCTATGTCAATCGGTATGAGTTCTTTATCCAGCAGAACATTGGTCGCGCTTCTGAAATGATAAGGTTCCGCTTCTTTTGAATCCATTGTGTAAATCAGCAGTTCCAGTTTCTCAGAAAACTTCTTCTTCATTGCCTCGGCTACCCCGATAGCCTTTCTACAGGACATTCAAGAGGGATTCCCACTGTGAAAAACGAATAATTTCGCCATAATCGTCTCCTCGGGGATTTTGTATGCTCATCGCAGACTATTCAAACTCGGGGTTTGAAACCGTTCCCCGACATCCAGCTCTTAGCAGGGTTTCGTCGCTGCTTGCAATGGCGGGTCCGCTCCCGATTCACACGGGATTCCCTATTCTACTCCTCCTCGGGGTCACCAAAATTATTCACTATGAAAGAGCTTGTAAGGATCATATTTACAACTTCGGTTAACATACTTTGATTCTGAGATCAAGATGATTAAATCTAAACAAAACCTTTATCGAAGATTATGGATAACCAACCTTACTGTTAAACGTCAATGTCTAAAGGGACGATCTTGATTACAGGAAGAATTGGATTACCTCTCTCACCGGGAAAATATCCCTCCCAAGATTGCATGTTTCATCCATAAATCTTCCGCCTAGGAGTTTCGAGAGAGGTGAATTTTCTCAAAAGATCCCCCCCGGGTCACATCTGAATTCCTCCCGGTACGGATGACGACCGCGTCTCAATTCCCCTTCCGTGCGTTCGGCCATGCCCCCACAAGTGGGCGATTTCCGTCAGCATGAGGTCGTGCTCACGGTGTCACACGCTTGTCCTCGTTTTCCCAATCCGTGCGTTCGACCACCCCGCCCTTTTCAGGGCCGTCTTCAGGGTCTATATATATCTTTTCTCTCTTTATATCTTAGTTGAATTAGTTAATATATTTATATACTTATTAATACACATACACACATCACACCCACTGCATCCCGGCTTTTCTCTGCGTTTCCCGCATCGGTCCTGGTCCGGCCTGGTCACGGCAACGCCGCCGGGCACTCCCGGCGCCGGCCGCGGCCGGCGGCCTTCCGCCACGCTGGCAGACCCTGCCGCCCTCGTGTATCGGGACTGCAAGTGCGCCGGGCGGACTAACGTGGCAAGCCGGTGCGAGGGGGGCGTGCAGAGCGAGCCCCCATGCTTCCTGTTGCCACGTAAGGGGCCGGAATCCCTTCGCCATGCTGGTGGGTGGTGGGTACAGCGATCGCCTCGGGGTGTCGTTTGTTGGGGCAGTGGGGCGGGGGGCACCCTGGACTCTGAAAATGTGCGTGCCCCTGGGCAATTTGCTCGCCATGCGGGAAGTCGCTTCATTCGGCATGTCAGATAAGGCGCCTTATCCAACATGTCTTGCTGCCGCTGGCAGATCCGGTAACGGCAAGATGCCCTCTCTCAGCTAAACATAACACATCGTTATGTTACCTTCCCGGCCAGGACTCGCAATACTTGTCGGTGGCCACCCCTCGGCTCGTGTCGGACCTGAGGGTGTTATCCCTCCGGCAGGCCTGACCGGTCTCCGAGCTCCTGTCAATCGCCGATCCCGATCGTAGATCTTGATCCGCGATCGAGGCGGAGCACTTCGCCGGGCTGGTGGGTCGGACCTGAGATCGGACCTGAGATCAGGCATCAGGTTTCTGTCCCCGCCAGCGCCGCCTGAAACCTGGAGTCGGACCTGAAATCGACCTGAGTGTGTGTCACCCTGAGATTGCCTGAGACAGTGTCGAATCTCAATCCAGGGGGCCTTCGACACGGCCTGCCTCACCTCGGCTGCACCTCGATTCTGCAGGCCAACCCCCCCAGCCCGAAGTCCTGGACCTTCGCCCCTGGGTTCGCTGCGCTGGCACCCCTACCTCTCAGGTCCGGTACTTCTCCCGTTCCTCGCCCGGCTATCCGAGGTTACACCTCTCCCAGTCCGGCGAGAGTGGCTGTCGGAGCTGAGCTAGTTGGCCAGACATGCTGCCAGTGTGCAGGCAGACATGCAGGCCGGGTCGGTCTGAGACCAGGCAGTCACCCAAGCCGTCCGGTTCACTTCGGCGAGGTTCTGATGACGATTCCCGAGGCTAACTTCGCCGAGGTGCTGGTCACGACCTGGCCAGGGGCACAGGTGTCGGACTGGAGTTTCTGTGTTTTACAGGCGCCTGCGGCGGTTATGGAGCATCCGCCATGCTGTCGGTCTGAGAAGCATTATCCCCGTCCGCTTCCGACATCCAGGCGCTTTCCGGGTCCCTTTGGCTAAGCCTGCGGCTGAGCCGCCAGGGCCCCCTCAAGCGCCTTCCGGTCTCGCTAGCTCCTCCCTCGGGGCCAGCTTCACCTCAGGTTGCCTTGTGGGCTGCCCTTAGGCTTCGCAGGCCTTTTCCGGTCGTCGCCCATCCGGCGCTCAAGATCCATTCGACCACCCTTGGTGGCTTCAGGACCTGTTCGCCCTGTAGTCGGACCTGAGATCGGACCTGAAATCAGGCACCTCCGGTTTGTGACCTCCGGTGGTTATGGAGCCATCCGGCAGGCTGTCCAAGACGAGCCCGGCTATCCCGCCGGGCGGGGAGCATCCTAAGGCGCTTCAAAAGGCCGCTCCCGCTTGCCTGTCAGCGCCCCAAACCCCGGGTCGAACCAGAGGCGGCGAGCCTTAAACCCTGGGGGTGGGCAGGGGAGTGGTGGGGTCGGAGCTGAGTAGGGCTTGTGTCGGATCTGAGGTAAAGACCAGGGGTCGGACTGCTGACCGGACTGCCAAGGCAGAGGGCAGCCGACCGTACCGGCAAAACTGACCCGGAGGGGCGGTAGGAACGGAGGCTATGGGTCGAACTTGAGGGGAGACGAAGACGGGTGTCATCCCCAGGGATGATGGGCATCATCGAAGGGGATGAAAGGGGGTTCTGAGGTGTCACACAGCTAGTAAGTATAATAAACTATATTATGCGTGTCACAAAACGGCCCTTAAGAGCCCATTTTCATTATTCGCAAAAACGCCACTTAATTTTTCAAAAAACGCAAAAACGTCAGATAAAAAATATTTAAATCGACTTTTGGCCCAAAAGCGCACTTAAAAAATAATTATCCTGCAAAAAGCCACTTAAAAAATTTTTAACTCGTCTTTCTGTCCAAAATCACACTTAAAAAAAAATTATATGAAAAAAAGTTCACTTTTTTTGCCTCCAGAGGGCGACACCCCGTGGATATATGGGTAGAGGGATAAATTAATGGAGCCGATTCAATCGACAGGGGAAGTCAGAGAGCAGCCCAAGGCCTTGACAGTTTCGGATAATATCCGTATAAACCCAGCTGGAGGGCATGTCATGGGTTTTACTCGCGGGACCGTCCAAAAGCACGGTAATCGCTTTTTTGTCCAGTTGTATTGGAAGGGTACCATCGAAAAGTTTTGGTCGGTACTCATTCAGGGCCAATGGCACCCGATCAAACATTACGAAAACGGCAAGAAGCTCCTGGCCGCCATTCAGGAAGATATCGATAGAGATCCGGAAGCATTTGACCCACGTACATTCCGTCCCAGCAATCCACTAAGTCTAGGCGAATATTACAAGACTTGGCTTGTACAATGCGACGCTGGCAAGAAATGCAAACGTGATTACAAAACTTGTATCGTCAATTATGCAATCCCCTATTTCGGAGCCGATAAGGATATTAGAAAATTTCGGAAAGCCGAGCTGGTTTTATATCAACAATTTCTTAAAAATAAGTTAGAAGAAAAAGGCGCGTACAATAAACTCGGTGCCTTAAAAACAATGGTAAGGTGGGCTTTCTCAAATGAAGAGATCAAACGAGTTCCCCCTTTTCCGAAGATGAGTATGCCGAAACCATCGGAGATTGAATACCTGACCATGGAACAGCAAGAGCTCGTGCTATCCCATGTCCCGACAAGGGATGTTTATATCTTCCGATTTGCAATGGAATATGGACCTAGGATTGGAGAAGTCCGAGCAATCAAAAAAGACGCTGTGAAAAATGGGAAAGTTTATATTAAACGTGCCTTTTCGGACAATGATCTAAATGAAAAGACAAAAACGGGCGAAGTGGGAGAGCTGGAACTAACACCGTATGCAAAGGAGATTCTTGATAACCTGCCAAAACACACAGGACCGTTTCTATTCGTCCGAGAAGATGGAAAGCCCTATACAAACAAGAATCTTAATAAGGTATGGCATGAGGCCTGTGGAAAAGCAGGAATAAGAATTAAACTATACAATGCCGTCCGACACTCGTTGGGGTGCCAACTGCTCGATGAAGGAAAAGATGAGTCCTTTGTGCAAGCCGTTTTAAGGCATAAAACATCAGAGATGACCAAACGATACGCAAAGAGGACGTCAAAAAGGATAGGGCAGGTGTTGAGTATGCGGCGACCCGGTTATCAGATGCCACACCAGCAGGGCATGGAAAATTGCGGTAGCGTTGCGGTAGAAAATAATAATGTAATTGCTGATAATAATTAAGTATTATGGTGGAGGCGGCGGGAGTCGAACCCGCGTCCGAAAACATTCCACTGCAGTTTCTACGTACGTATTCCCTGATTTAATTTCGCTCCGGAAGGCTCCCAGGGGCAGGATTCAACCGTCGCTAGCCTGTAAGGTTTTCGCCTCATCCCCGCCAGGCGAGGGGAATCGGTTATTCCGTCTAAATGACGCCCTCATCCGGCCCAACGGACAAAGCCGGGAGGACGTTAGCCGACTAAGCGGCTAAGGCGTATTCGTAATCGTTTGCGATTATGATTTTCCTACCTGTTTAACGAGGCCTGTAGGAACCTCGGTACGCTTCTACAGCTTCAACTATCCCCGTCGAAACCGTGACGCCCCCATTCGTTTTGATGGGTCTATGGCAAAGAACCGACTTTATAATAACACAAGTAGTGCATTCCCTCAACCTCTCTTCCAACCCTTCATCGACGCCGGGACCACAAAGGGGGAAGGCCCCGCGGATCAAGCGGAAGATTGACATCCCATGGCAGAAAAGGATGTTGCGGTTGAGAGAACCCCTGATTCCTCAGGGTGTACAATAAGCCGTGAACGCCGTTTTGCCGGGAATAACGCCGGCAAGAACGGCTGTAAAAACGCCGGGAAAAACGACGAATGGGAAACGGCCCGTTGAAACAAGCCATTATTTTCCATCGTCGCTGCCGTTCCTTCCCCGGCCGTCCGCAACGGCGGGAGGGGAACGCCCCGGCAAACCGTCAATAACCTTTAATAATTCGCCCCGTCTTAGGCGGGGTTGAGCCCGGCGGACCGGCCCGGCCCTTGCGCGGCGATCGTGACGGTGCGCCGCGCGACGAAGGGTGCAGGGGGCCTTTTCAATATCCGCGTCCGCCAACCCTCGAAGATCGTCGAAAGCGATCTTTTTCAGGGACCGCCACGGTCGGATGTCAACCACCTTCCCATCGCTCCCAATCCCGGGATCAAAATGCCTGACTGCCCGGGATGGCAGGAGGTGCGCCGGCCCGAAGCAGTCTCTCCCCGGCTTTTTTCCGCGCCGGGGATGAACGGGATCGTGGCGATCCTTTCAACCTTAATATAAGTCGCCGCCGCGTTTTGTCAATCCCGGTTCTTGGCCCGAAGCCCCCTCTCCATGTCGCGCCTGTCTTCCTTGAGCTTCATGTCCTGCCGTTTGTCGTGGAGCTTCTTCCCGCGGCCCAGGCCGAGCTCCACCTTGACCTTGCCGTTCTTGAAATAGAGCGCAAGGGGGATGAGCGCGAGCCCCTTCTCCCGCGACTTGCCGTAAAGCCTCCTGATTTCCTGCTTGTGGAGGAGGAGCTTCCGGACCCGGAGGGGCTGGTGGTTGTAGCGGTTGCCGAAGGTATAGGGGCTGATGTTCAGGTCGTAGAGATACACCTCGCCTTCGTTGACGCGGGCGTAACTGTCCTTGAGGTTCGCCCGGCCCTCCCGGAGCGCCTTCACCTCCGTGCCGACGAGCGCGATGCCCGCCTCGTAGGTGTCCTCGATGAAATAATTGATCCGGGCCGTCTTGTTCTGGCAGATCGTCTTGTGCGGTTCGTCTTTTCTGGTCATTCCTTGTCCTGTATCGGTCCCGGGAGATAGTCCGTCTTGACATGGCTCATGGCGAGAAAGATGTTGTCGCGGATCTTCCGGTTGTCTTTTTCCAGCGTTTTCAGCAATTCCTTGATGTAGTTCCGGCGGGACGATTTGCCCGTCGGGCAGCGGCTTTCGGTCACGGGGAAGGCGCGCTCCGCCGCGTATTTCTTGACCAGGTCCTCCCGGATGTAGGAAAGGGGCCTGATGATGTTCATCTTCCCGCCGAAGATGGACTGGTTCGGCATCATCGTGCTGATCTCGCGGCCGTAAAACATGTTGATGAGCAGGGTCTCGATGATGTCGTCGCGGTGATGGGCGAAGGCGATCTTGTTGAAGTTGTGTTCGCCTGCGATCTCGAAGATGCGCTTCCGCCGCAGGCGCGAGCAGAGGAAGCAGGGGTTCTTGCGGTTGTATTCGCTGTGCGAAAGCGGCCCGATGTCCGATTTCTCTATGACGTACCGGTAGCCCTTTTCCCGGAGATAGCCCTCCAGGATACGGTACGTCCTGAGATCGCCGTCGAATCCGGGATCGATGTTGACGGCCATCATCGTGAATTTCGGGACGAAGACCATCGGCGAATCGAGGAGGTCGAGGAGGACAAAGCTGTCCTTCCCGCCGGACACGCCCACGAGGACGCGGTCCCCTTCCTCGATCATCCCGTGATCCATGACGGCCTTCTCCAGCCATTTCTTCATGTGGAGGTAGAGGCGCGTCCGCCTGTCCGGCGTCTCTCTTTCCGGTGTGCCCTGCATTTTGCTCATAGCCTTCTATAGTATTAATAGGCGTTTAGGGCAATCAAAAAAATCGGCGTGCATTTTTTTCTTGACATAAGCGCCTGTTTATTCTTTAATCGGCCCAATAACGACGAAGGATTAACCTTTAAACATGTCTCATAACATCAGCTTGGCAGCCAGCTTGTTTGCGTTTTTTAGCTTTTTTGGCTTTTTTAGGGAGGTCTGCCTGCCGAGCTCATGACCATAAAATAGTCGAATGAGCCGTGGGCAGACCGATTCTGCCCGCGGCTTTTTTGTTTTTGAAGGCCGTGGAAACCCCACGGCCTTTTTTGTGGGTCGCGGGGACGTGATTGGAAACCGCAATAGAAGGAGGGAAGAAGATGCACGAATCGATACGAAAAGGGTTGCTCGCCGGGATGGCGCTTTTGATGGCGGCCGTCCTGCCGTCGGGGGGCGCGGAGGCGAAGACGATCAAGGTCGGGGCGGCGATCAACATGACCGGCCCGGCTTCGAGCTGGGGCCAGTTCCACGCCAAGGGGCAGCAGGACTATTTCCGGTATGTCAATGAGGTCAAGGGCGGGGTCGCCGGCAACAAGATCGAGATGATCCTGGTCGATACGGCCTACAAGGTGCCGGAAGCCATCGCCGCCGTCCGGAAGTTCGCCGTCCAGGAGAAGGTGGACATGATCGCCACGTGGGGCGCGGGCGAGGGCCTGGCCGCGAAGCCGATCATCCAGCAGTACAAGATACCGACCATCAACTACTCGACAAGCTGGGAGATCATGGAAGCCCCCGTGGACTATATGTATCTTCCCTTCGGCAGCTACAAGATGGACTGCTACGCCGTCCTCGACTACATCAAGACGATCCACAAGGGCAAGGACGCCCCGAAGGTCGGCCTCCTGACCTACAACAACGCCTACGGCCGCTCGATCCACCAGCCGAGCCAGGACTACGCCAAGAAGGCCGGCGTCGTCATCGTGGCCGTCGAGGAATTCCCGCCCAAGACCGTCGACCTGACGACGGAGCTTCTCCGCCTCCAGAAGGCGGGCGCCGAGTACATCTTCATCCAGATGCTCCCGGCGACCATCGTGACCGCCTTCAAGAGCGCCGACCGCATCAAATACAATCCGGCCTTTCTCGGCACCTGGACTTCCACGGACCCCGATTTCTACAAGCTGGGCAAGGGACTGATCCGGGACCGCCTGAGCATGCAGTTCCCCGGCGGGCTTCCCGCGGACGGCACGGCGGGCATGAAGCTGATGCAGGACCTCTGGACGCGCTACAAGACCGTGAAGGGCTTCGACGCCGCCTACTGGGAGGGCGTGGTCGTGGGGGCGATCATGGAGCGGGCCTTCATCCGCGCCAACGAGAAGTACAAGCGCATCGACCGGGAGACGATCAACAACGCCCTCGAATCCTTCCGCAACGAGAACTTCGACGGCCTGGTGCCGCCGGTGACGTACTCCAAGAAAGATCACGGCGCCTCGTTCAAGGCGAGGATCGTCCGGGTCAACGAAGACGGGACCTACAAGCCGCTGACGAACTTCTTCGCCCCCGGCAAAGAGAAGATCAAACTGATCGCGAAATAGGAGCATTCATGAAGGCTTACCGAGGCCAGCCGGACATATACGCCAACCGGAGGGAAGAGGAGAAGGAGGCGGAACTTACGATCAGCGGCCTTTCCTTGAGCTTCGGCGGCGTCAAGGCGCTAACCGACATCGGCATGCAGGTCCATACGGGGGAACTGGTCGCCGTCATCGGCCCCAACGGGGCGGGCAAGACCAGCCTCCTCAACTGCATCACCGGGTTCTACCGCCCGCAGGAAGGCCGGATCGTCTTTAACGGCAAAGACATCACGCACCTGCCCACCCACGACCTGGTTCACGTGGGCATCGGACGGACCTTCCAGAACATCGAGCTCTTTCCCGGCATGACGGTGCTCTCCAACATGCTCCTGGCGCGCCATATCCACTGCCGCTACAACCTCGGCCTGGCCGGCCTCTTCGCCCCCAGGGTCGTCAGGGAGGAGATACGCCACCGCCGCATCCTGGAGGAGCTGATCGACTTCCTGGAGATGCAGGCGATCCGCAAGAAGACCGTCGCCTCCCTGCCTTACGGCCTCATGAAGCGGGTCGAACTGGGCCGGGCGCTCGCCCTGGAGCCGAAACTGCTGGTCCTGGACGAGCCCTTTGCCGGAATGAATCTCGAAGAGAAGGAGGACATGGTGCGGTTCCTGGTCGAGCTGAACGAGGCCTGGGGACAGACGATGATCCTCGTCGAGCACGACATGTCCATCGTCATGAGCATCTCCAAGCGGGTGGTCGTCCTCAACTTCGGCGAAAAGCTGGCGGAGGGGCTGCCCGAAGACGTCCGGAACGATCCCGAGGTGGTCAGGGCCTATCTCGGCGACAAGGAAAACAGTTGAAGAAGGAATAGCGTAATGACCAACCAACCGGAATTTCTACAGACGCTCTCAAAACTCACCCTGCCTCAGATCGTGGCGGCCCAGGCGGAGCGCTTCGGGGACGATAAGGCGGCCATCCGGGAAAAGGCCTACGGCATATGGCACAGCATCGGCTGGCGGGAATACCTGGCCTACGTCCGTAAAGCGGCGATGGGGCTGAACGCCCTGGGCCTCTCGCGGGGGGAGAACATCGGCATCGTCACGAACAACCATCCCGAATGGCTCTTCACGGAGATCGGCGCCCAGGCCGCCGGGGCCGTGACCCTCAATCTCTTCACGTCCTCCGTCGCCGCGGAGCTGGTGACCTCCCTGAACCGCATCCAGGCGACCTTCGTCGTCGTCCAGGACCAGGAACAGATCGACAAGCTCCTGGACAACCGCGCCAAGCTCAAGCACGTCCGTCATCTGATCTATATCGACCCGACGGGAATGAGGGGCTACGACGGCGATTCCTGGGTTGTCTCGTTCAAGGAGCTTCTGGAGATAGGCGACCGGTACGACCGGGAAAATCCCGAAAAATTTCTCCAGGAACTCAAAAAGGGCCGGAGCGGCGACACGGCCCTCATGATCCAGACCTCCGGAACGACGGGCCTCTCCAAGCTGGCCATGATCTCGCACCGGAACATGTCGGAGATAGGCGTCAAATGGGTCCGGTCCCAGGGGATCGAAGCGGGCGAGAACTGGCTCTCCATGTCGCCTCCCGCCTGGATCGTGGACCAGATGTGGGGCGTGGGCGTCGCCCTGGCCGGAGGGATGACGATGAATTTCCCCGAGACCATTGAAACCATCGATGAGGATTTCCGCGAGATCGGCCCGTCCCTCGTCATCACGTCGTCCCGTTTCTGGGAGGACCTGGCTTCGAAGATCCGGGTGAAGATGTCCGACGCGGGCTTCGTCAAGCGGAAGCTCTTCGGCATGGCGGAGCGGGTGGGCCGCAAGGTGGAGGAGTGCATCGCCGCCCGCAAACCGGTCGCCCTGCCGCTTAGCCTTCTCCATAAGTGCGCATCTGTCGTTGTCTACCGGCCGCTTCTCGACCGCATCGGCTGCGCCGGTTTCCGCAGCGCCTTCACCGGCGGCCATCCCATCAGCCCCGACGTCATCCGGTTCTTCCGGGCCGTGGGCCTCAACCTCAAGCAGTGTTACGGCCTCACGGAAGCCGGCGGGATATTCCAGATCCAGCCCGACGACGAGATCAAGCCCGAAACGGTGGGGAAGCCCCTGCCGGGAATCCAGGTGAAGATCTCCGAGGATCAGGAGGTCCTCGTGTACAGCGATGCCAACTTTTCGGGCTACTACCAGGACTACAACGCCACGGCCGGGGCTTTCGAAGGCGGCTGGCTCAAAACGGGCGACGCGGGCTACTTCGACGACGACGGCCACCTGGTGATCATCGGCCGCAAGGAGGAGATCATCAAGAACAAGAGCGGCCACGCCTTTTCGCCGGATTTTATCGAGACGCGCCTCAAGTTCAGCCCCTATATCAAGGAGGCCGTCGTCTTCGGCGAAGGCCGGCCCTTCATAACCCTGATGGTCAATATCGACATGGGGAATGTCGGCAACTGGGCGGAAGAGCGGATGATCCCCTACACGACTTACATGGATCTCTCCCAGCAGAAGCCGGTGGAGGAACTGATCCTGAACGAAATAAAAGAGATCAACGGGCAGTTGCCCGAGGCGATGAAGATCCGGAAGTTCATCCTGCTCTACAAGCTCCTCGACGCCGACGACGACGAACTGACGAGGACGGGCAAGGTGAGACGGCGCTTCATTTACGGCCTCTATATCAAGCTCATCGAAGCGATGTACTCGGATATCAAGGAAGTGGACGTGAAGGGCACCGTCCGCTACCGCGACGGCCAGACCGGCGTGATCGAAACGACCGTGCGGGTCGTCCCCGTGACGGCGCAGGCGGCGGAAAGATTATTAAACTGAAACGGAGGAAACGGGATGGATTTTTTTCTGCAACTCTTGGTGAACGGACTCTGCGTGGGGTTTCTCTACGGCCTGTCGGCGATGGGATTCGTGATGATCTTCAAGTCCTCCAGCGTCCTTAACTTCGCCCACGGCGAGCTTCTGGCGATAGGCGCCTTTCTTTTCCTGTCGCTCGTGACCTGGGCGCAGGCGCCGATCTGGCTCGCATTCCTGCTGACCCTCATCGGCTGCTTCATCATGGGATTCGTGGTGGAACGCCTCTTCCTCCGGCCCCTGATCGGCGAACCGCTGATCTTCGTCATCATGCTGACGGTGGGGCTGGCCGCCATGTTCAGAGGGCTTCTGCTCCTCGTCTTCGGCGGCAATCTGCAGACGTATCCCGACTTTCTGCCGGCGGGCATCGGCATCGATGTAGGTCCGGTCAACATCCCGCCCGTCTATTCGGCGACGCTCCTCATCGGCACCCTGTTTCTCGCCCTGTTCGGCCTCTTCTTCAAATACTCGTCCCAGGGCATCTACATGAGGTCCGTGGCGGACAACCAGAAGGCGGCACTCTCGCTCGGCGTCCACGTCCAGCGGGTCTTCGCCCTGTCGTGGGCCATCGCCGCGCTCGTGGCGGGCATGAGCGGCATCGTCCTCGGGATCATCAACGGCATCAACGTCCACGACCTTTCGTCCGTCGGCCTCAAGGTCTTTCCCGTCGTGATCCTGGGCGGGCTGGACAGCATCGGCGGCGCCATCATCGGCGGCCTCATCATCGGGCTTCTGGAGACCTTCACCGGCGGGTATCTCTCCTCGTCCCTCAAGGACGTGGTGCCCTACATCGTCCTCGTCTTCATCCTGATGGTCAAGCCTTACGGGCTCTTCGGCCTCGTCGAGATCGAGAGGGTGTAGCATGAAAAAACTGCAATTCCATCCCTGCGGCAATTTCCGCGAAGACTACCGGGAAGAGCTGAGCATCTTCGAAACCGATTACGGGCGGGCCGCTGTGCTGATCGGGGCGCTGTTGTTCTTCGCCGTCGTCCCGTTCGTCAGCACGCCCTATCTCCTTTATGTGATCAACTCCATCGGGATCGCCGCGATTGCCGCCATCGGCCTCAACATCCTCATCGGCTACACGGGCCAGATCTCCCTGGGGCACGGGGCCTTCTTCGGCGTCGGGGCCTATGCCGCCGGCGTCCTGGCGACGGAATTCGGCCTCCCCATCTGGACGGTCATTCCGGCCGCCGGTCTGATCACCGCCTTCGTGGGCATGATCTTCGGCCTGCCGTCCTCGCGCCTGAAAGGGCTGTATCTGACCATCGCCACGCTGGCCGGCCAGTTCATCATCGAATACGTCCTCATCCACTGGGAGTCCGTGACCAAGGGCACCATGGGCATCACGCTGCCCCCGGGCACGTTTTTCGGTATGGAGATCGCCGGAGACCTCAGTTTCTTTTACGTCATCTTCATGCTGCTCGCAGCGATGCTCCTTATGGCGGTCAATCTCATGCGGACGAAGTACGGCAGGGCCTTCGTGGCCATCCGGGACAATGACCGGGCCGCCGAGGGCATGGGCATCCCGATTTTCCGCTACAAGCTCCTCTCCTTCGGGATAAGCTCCTTCTACGCCGGAATCGCCGGGGCCGTCTGGGCGTACTACATGGTGAGCATCACGACGGAGCCCTTCAACCTGGGGCTCTCCGTCGAGTATATCGCCATGGTCATCATCGGCGGCATGGGCAACATGGCCGGGGCGATCTTCGGGGCGGTCTTCATTACGGGCCTGAACGAGATCCTGCGTTACACGACGGACCTCATGATGAACATGGGCGTCTTCTCGGGGACGGGCGTCAACCTTGCGCCCCTGCGGGAGTTCGTCTTCGGGCTCGCCATCGTCCTCTTTATCCTGCTTGAACCGCGGGGACTCGCCGAGGTATGGCGGATCGTCCGCTCCAGTTTCCGGCTCTGGCCGTTCTCTTACTGAGGTGCCGCCATGGACAATACCCTGCTTCAGATCAACAATATCTCCGTGGTCTACTCGGACGTCATCCAGGTCTTAAAAGGCGTCTCCCTGGCCGTTCCCGAGAAGCGGATCGTCTGCCTCCTCGGCAGCAACGGCGCCGGAAAGACGACGACGCTCAAGGCCATCTCCGGCCTGCTCAAGCCCGAAAACGGCGAGGTTACCGACGGGTCCATCGTCTACGGCGGGACCTCGATCCAGAACCGGGCCCCGGAAGAGATCACCCGCCAGGGCATCATCCAGGTCCTGGAAGGCCGGCAGCCCTTCAAGTATCTGACCATCGAGGAGAACCTCCGGGTGGGAACCGCCACCCGCTGGGGGAAACCCTATAAAAAAGACCTGGACCTGGTCTACGACTATTTCCCGGCGCTGTTGACACGGCGGAAGAGTCTGGCGGGATATTGCAGCGGCGGCGAACTCCAGATGCTTGTCATCGGCCGGGCCCTCATGGCCCACCCCCAGCTTCTGCTGCTCGACGAGCCGTCCCTGGGGCTGGCCCCCCTGATCGTGGCTGAAATCTTCAGGATCATCAAGCGCATCAACGAAGAGCAGGGCACGACGATCGTCCTCGTGGAGCAGAACGCCCACATGGCCTTGCAGGTTGCGCACTTCGGTTATATCATGGAAAACGGCAAGATCGTCATGGAGGGGGCTTCCGCCGATCTGGCCGACAATCCCGACATCAGGGAGTTCTACCTGGGTATGGCCGCCTCCGGGGATGCCCGTTCTTACCGGAACGTCAAATCCTACCGGCGGCGGAAACGGTGGCTGTGAAGAAGACGGAACCATGCGGCCGTTCCGGCGCCGCGGCGCCGGAGGGAACAGGCCGGAAACGCATTTGCATAACGAAGGAGTGTGCCATGCAGCAAGCATATTACGACGACAGGGAGGCCATGCCTCGCGAGGCGAGGGTAAAATACCAGACCCAAAAGATCCGGGACATGATCGTCCGGGGGTACGAGCGGTCGAAGCGGGTACGGGCCATTTTGAACGAGGCGGGCGTGGCGTCCACGTCCGTGCACAGCCTTGACGATCTGGAGCAGATCCCGGTCGTGACGAGGGAGAGACTGGTCGAAATGGAAGCGGAAGAGCCCCCCTACGGCGGCTTCGAAGATCCTTCCGTCCCGGTGGACCGGATCTTCATCTCTCCCGGCCCCGTCTACGAACCCCACCTGTCCGAAACCGATCCGCTGTGGGCGAGGGCATACCACGCGGCGGGCATCGGCCCGGGCGATATCGCCCTCAACGCCTTTTCCTATCATATGGTCGCCGCCGGGCTGACTTTCCACAACGGCCTGCGGAAGACGGGCGCGACGGTCGTTCCGTCGGGCACGTCCGGAAGCGAAGTGCAGGTCCGGCTCATCCGCGATCTTAAAGTGACGGCCTACACCGGCACGCCCAGTTTCCTGATGGCCATCGTCAAGAAGGCCGAGGAGCTGGGATACGACTTCCGGAAGGATTTCCGGGTGCGAAAGGCCTGTTTCGGGGCGGAGCCTCTTTTGCCCGCCGTGCGCGAAATCTTCGAGAAGCATTACGGCATCGACACGTACTCGATGTACGGCGCCACAGAAGTGGGGGACATCGCCTACGAGTGCCGGGAAAAGAAGGGCTGGCACATCTGCGAGGAGGTTCTCGTCGAGCTGGTCGACCCGGCGACGGGACGGAGCGTCGAGCACGGCCAACTGGGGGAAATCGTCGTGACCCGCTTCAACGACATCTTCTACCTCATGCGCTTCGGGACGGGGGATCTCTCCCGGTTCATAGAAACACCCTGCGCCTGCGGGCGGACATCCCTGCGCCTCGACGGCATCGCCGGCCGTGTAGGGGATGCCGTCAAGGTCCGCGGCCTCTTCGTGGCCCCGAGCCAGTTGAAGGCCGTCGGGGCGAAGTATCCGGACGTCCGCATCCAGGCACAGGTCAGCCGTTCCGGCTACGAGGACGTCCTGACCGTCCGCGTGGAGGCGGCCGCTCCCGGCACGGGTTTCGAGGACGCCTTCCGGAAGACCTTCCGGGAGATATGCACCGTCGGGATCGACTGCCTGGAGATCGTGGCCCCGGGCACGATGGCGGCCGACGAACCCCTGGTGGCGGACCTGCGCTGGCAGGAAACGTGAGACGGGTCCGGCCGGGCGCGATGTGCCGGACTTTTCCGTCGATACAGGCGAACGATGCGGCCTGACGATGGGATGTTAATGATATGTTTATATAAGGCCGGTCCTCCGGGCGGGACCGGCCGGTTCTTTATGATTGACACAAATCCCCACTTCCGATAGTAACCCTAACCGGAATCCCTTTTATTGTAAAATTTCAGCGATTAACAGAAAGGCCGCCATGAGAGTCATGCTGGTCAATCCTCCCAACTCGGGCCGCAGCATTCCCGAAGAGGAGTACGGCATCGTTTCCATCAAACAGATATTCAAGGGAGAGCCCTTTGCCCTGGAAGTCCTGGCGGGCGCCCTGGACGGCCATGACGTCGCGATCCTGGACCTGAAATGCGAAGACGAGGAGGTCCTCTGGGAACGGTACGCCTCCTTCCGTCCCGATGTCGTCGGTTTTACGGCCGTGACCTGCGAGGCCCGGACGGTCCTCCGCCAGGCGGCCCGCCTCAAGGAATACCGCAATACCGTCGTCGTCGTCGGCGGCAGCCATGCGACCTGCGACCCGGCTTTTTTCAACAGGCCGGAGATCGACTTCGTCGTCTGCGGCATCGGCAAGCGGAGCTTCGCCGAACTGATCGGAAAGCTCGCGGCGGGCGGAACGGGGGAGGGCATCCCCGGCATCGCCAGGACAGCCCCGGGAAGGGCGCTCTCGATCGTCCCCCGGTCCTATTCGGCGGACGACCTGATGGACGGCTGCCCGCCCCGCTACGACCTGGTCGAGGCCTGGCGTGACCGGTACGCCGTGGAGAGGCTAAAGATGAAGATGGGGTTCGTCATCACGGCCTACGGCTGCACCCACCGGTGTTCGTTCTGCACGATCCCCGCCGTTACGGGCGGCCGTTACCTGACGCATTCCCCGGCTTCTGTCGTCCGGGATATCGGCCTTCTGGGCGACATCCCCTTTATACGGATGGTCGACGCCAATACCTTCGGCGATCCCGCCCAATCGGAGAAACTCTGCGAACTGATCATGGCGCAGGGCGTCAAGATGCGGTTTGTCGCCGATGTGCGGGCCGATACGGTGCGGGAGAACCGGGACATGCTGGCGCGCTGGAAAGAGGCGGGCCTGTTCGGCGTCGTCGTCGGATTCGAGGACCTGGAGGCCGGGAGGCTCGATGCCTACCGCAAGAAATACAAACCCGAAGTCATCCCCGAGGCCGTCGAATGCCTGCACGAACTGGGGCTCATGATCGTCGGGGATTTCATCGTATCGCCCGATTACGAGGATGCGGATTTCGAAAGGCTGGAGCGGTTCGTCACGGAACGGAAGATCCATATCCCCATGCTTTCCGTCCTGACGCCCATTCCGGGAACGCCCCTCTATGAAAATATGAAAGACCGGATCGTCGTCCACGATCTCGATTACTATACCTTCACCAACGCCGTCGTACGAACCAGGATGAGCGAAGCGTCCTTCTACCGGACCTTCTCCGAACTGGTCAAACGGCTGCACGGCAAGGGACAACAGACCAAGGAGGCCTGATGAACGTCTATATCAACGATATCGCCGCCTTTCTCCCCAACGAGCCGGTCGGCAACGACCGGATCGAGGATATCGTCGGCCGGATCAGAAACCTGCCGTCGAGGATCAAGAACCGCATCCTGGACAACAACAAGATAGCCACGCGGTATTATGCGATCGACCCGGCGACGGGGAAATTGACCCATACGAACGCCCAACTGACGGCGGAGGCCGTCCGCAGGCTTTCGCCCTACAAGGGATTTTCCGTCGCCGATATCGAATGCCTCTGCTGCGGGACGACCATGGCCGACGTCATGGCGCCGGGCCACGGGCTTATGGTCCACGGGGAACTGGGATCGCCCCCCTGCGAGGTCGTTTCCACGGCCGGTATCTGCCTCGCCGGCATCACCGCCTTCAAATTCGCCTACATGAACGTCGCCCTGGGAATATCCGCGAATGCCGTCTCCACGGGCTCGGAGCTGGCTTCGTCGGTGATCCGGTCGAATTTCTTCGAGCACCTGCCGGACCCGGACGTCGAAAAGAGCCCGCTTCTAGCCTTCGAGTCGGACTTTCTCCGGTGGATGCTTTCCGATGCCGCCGGGGCCGTCTATATGTCCGGGAAACCCAACGCGGACAGGCCTTCCCTTTTGGTGGACTGGATCGACCACGTCTCCTACGCCGGGAACTACGACACCTGCATGTTTGCAGGGGCGGTGAAGAACAAGGACGGGTCCGTCACGGGCTGGCGCCAGCTCGATACGATCCAGGAAGCGCTGGAGAAGAACTATTTCGCCATCAAGCAGGATACGGTTATTTTAAATGAAGAGGTCGTCAAGGCGGCGGTGGACAAGGCCCTGGCAGCGACCATCGCCAAGCGGGACCTCAGGGCGGACGACATCGACTGGTTCCTTCCCCACTACTCGTCCGACTATTTCCGGGAAAAGCTCTATCGCGCCCTGGAGGGGATCGGGTTTGCCATTCCCTACGAGAAATGGTTTTCCAATTTAAGCACGAAGGGCAATACGGGCTCCGCATCCATCTACGTCATGATGGAGGAGCTGTTCCATTCGGGGAAACTCCGGGAAGGCCAGAAGGTCCTCTGCTTCATTCCCGAAAGCGGCCGGTTCTCCATGGCCTATGTCATGCTGACGGTTGTCTAGGAACACGGGGCGACGTCAGGCACGTTTCGTAAAAAAGGCGGTTCTTATGGATATGCAAACGAGACACGAAGAACAGTTTGCGGTTGCGGCTCCCAGGGGGAGGATCGACGCGGTCACGGCCGGGGCGTTCGAGGCGGCCGTCAAGGACCTGGCCGGGAAGACGGGCTGCCGGCACCTGATTTTGAATTTCGCCGACGTCGAATATATCAGCAGCGCGGGACTTCGGGCCATCCTGTCCATTGCGAAGTTTCTCAAGGCGCAGGGCGGCGGCCTCATCTTTGCAGCCCTCGGAGAGACGGTCCTGAACGTTTTTAAAATTTCGGGTTTCGAATCGATGTTTCCGGTCTGTCCGGACGAAGACGCAGCGATAAAAAAGGCGAAAGGCTGAGACCCGGGCGGATTTTGCGGAGCGGAAGGACGTCTACGATCCGGAGGGCAGGGCGATATCCTTCATCTTCAGCTGGATGTCCGAGGAGCCGTTCCAGTTGTTGATCTGGGGCGTAAAGACGATGTCGACGGCGGAACCGGCGATGGCCTGCATGTATTGACCCTTGCTGAACCAGATGGAATTGCACGAGACGCCGTCGCTGTTGATCCTCATGCGCAGGTGATTGTTCCCCACGACGGCCGGCGAGGCGATGCTGACGTTCCGCACGCATAAGACCGGTTCCGGGTTGCACGTGCCGAACGGGGCCAGCCGGTCTATTTCCGTAAGGAGGCGGTGGTTGATGTCCGTCAGGTTGCACTGGGCGTCGATCAGCGTCTGGCTTACGAAATCGGATTCCTTGGTGTCCGTGCTGACGATCTCCTCCAATTGGCTCGCGAAGCTGGCGATGTCCTCCTCGCGAATGGAAATGCCCGCCGCAAAGCGATGCCCCCCATACGATAAGAGAAGCGAGTCGCATTTTTTCAAGCCCTGATAGATGTCGAAATCGGCGATGCTGCGGCCCGAACCCTTGCCGACGCCGTCCTTGAGGCTGATCAGGATCGCCGGCCGGTAGTAACGGTCCACGAGGCGGGAGGCGACGATGCCGATGACGCCGGGGTGCCATTTCGAGGAGGCGTAAACGAAGACGCGCCCCTTTTCATGGCTTGAGGAACCTTCGATGTCGTCGATGATTTCCTTCAGGATGGCCTTTTCTATGTCCTGGCGCTTCCGGTTGTGGGAATCGAGCTTGCGGGCGATCTGCCGGGCCTCTTCCATGTCGTTCGTCATCAGGAGCTGGACGGCGTCCTGGGGCGAGGCGATCCGTCCCGGGGCGTTGATCCTCGGGATCAGGTTGAACGATGCCTTGGCGGAATCCACCGACTGGTTGTCGATGCCGCATACTTCCTTCAAGGCCTTGAGGCCGACGCGCCATTCCTCGGTGATGAGCCCCAGGCCGATCTTGGCGAATATCCGGTTTTCGTCGACCAGGGGAACGATGTCGCCGATGGTGCCCAACGCGACCAGGTCCAGGTACTGCTTCAGATTCGGATAGGCCTTACCGTTCCAGAATCCGTCCTGCCGCAGGACTCCCCGGAGGGCAATGAGGAAATTGAAAACGATCCCGACGGCGGCCAGGTGCTTGAAAGGGAACTGGCAATCGGCCTGATGGGGATTGATGGCCGCCACGGCCTCGGGAACGGGACCGGACACTTCGTGGTGGTCCAGGATGATCGTATCGATGCCCAGGGACTGGGCATGGGCGATCTGCTCGTGGTCGGAAATGCCGCAATCGACCGTGATCAGCAAGGATACGCCGTCCGCCTTCATGCGTTCGATTGCGCCTTTGTTCAGGCTGTAACCTTCGGCAAGCCGGTCGGGAATATAGTAATCGACCGTGGCCGCGGCATCCCGGAGAAATTTGAGCAGGACGACGACGGAGGTGATCCCGTCGGCATCGTAATCCCCGTAAATCATGATCTTTTCGCGGTTGTGGATCGCTCTTGCCAGGCGATGGACGCCTTTTTTCATGTCCTTCATGAGAAAGGGGCTGTGGAGATCCTTGAGCGACGGTGCAAGGTACCGGGCCCCCTCTTCGGACGTGAGGATGTCGCGGCTGGCCAGGATCTGGGAGACGATGGGATGGACGCCGAGATCCAGGGACAATTTATCCTGGATGTCCTTGCTGACGCTCGATAAGCGCCACTGTGTCGTCGGTAAAATTGTATTGTTCCTTTTCGTCATTTAACCGCCGCTGAATTTCCGAGAGGGTGTTGGGTTTGAACACATTGCATAATACCAACATAGTACTTGATGTCAAGCTAAGAATTGCTTCTTGAATTTCCCCGGCGGGCGTGATAGCAACAAAAAATCGCCAATTTACTGCCGGCCGAGGAAAGGGCTTTCCGGATGACAGGCATCACCGTAAGACAATTCCGGCTCAATGCACATGATATCGTGCTCATGCAGTATCTCCTGGAGGGGTACGAAGGGCTTTTCTCGGTTACGACCCTGGACCCGGCGGAAGCGAGGGTGGAAGTCGCCGTCATGCCCGATTTTCTCGATGATGCGAAGAAAATCCTCGACGCCCTGCACGAGGATGTACCCTTTGCCGAAGTTGAGCCCTTGCCGGCCGTGAGACCCCGCCCGTGCTGATGCTTACCCACACATGGATTTTGAGCCAATTGACCGGCGATGTCGAGCGCCGCGACATGGACGTCTTCTGTTACAATGTCGCCCCGGACATGCTTTCCATCCACACGGGCATTACTTCCAATATCACCCACCGCATCCCCCGCGTCCTGCCTCTGCCGGAACCGTATAAGAAGGGGGCGTTCACGGTCTTCCACCTGATGGTGGACGACTTTGCCCATCACGGCCGGATCGTCCCTGCGCCCGTCGTCGACTTCGACCCGGATGCCGGGGGATACGCCTATGCCAGGGGAGCGGTTCTCGTTCCTCTCCTCATGGCGCTCTACCGGCAGAACGGCCGGGAACTTTCCCTGAGCGACGCCGCCTATCGTTCCCATATCATCGTCGAGGCGGCTTTCGACCTGGTGCTTTGCCTGGCGGAGGGGCCGCAGGAGCTCATCGATTTACTGATCGAATCGCTCAACCTCGTTGTCACGGAGAGGATCGACGAATTCAGCGCCACGCTGGGCTGGCTCTGCGGAATCGAAAAGGAACGCGTGGCCGCAGCCATCAGGCAGGGACATGCGGTATATACGGAGGAAAGGATGAAGGCCTTCATGAGCGTGGAAGGTCGAACCGCCCTGATCATGGACAAATTCGACCTTGACATTCACGACCGTAACATCCGGCAGGGGCTGTGCGATATCATGGAAGAAGGAATGGCGATAACGAGGGATTACAGAGAGTTCCTGTCGATGGTCATTCCCGCGGTCCTTGAGGCCGGTTTTGAGCCGGCCCTGAGAGACATCAGGCGGCCTTCTTGACGAAACCGGAGCGCAGGCAGCGGGTGCAAACTTTAAGCCGTTTCACGGAGCCCGTTTTGCTGTCTTCGCAGCGAACTTTCTGAAGATTGGGAAGCCAGGTCCTCTTGCTCTTATTATTGGCGTGACTGACGTTGTTTCCGATCACGCGTTTCTTGCCGCAAACCTCGCATACTCTGGACATGATTCAATTCTCCTGAAAGATGAAGTAGTGGTGCGTCCTATCTTATAACTGAAAATAATGCAAGCATTTTTTCCGGTTTTAAGGTAAGGGATGCGCGCAAACACATCTATTCCCTTGCACCGGTCAAGCCCACCGGCCGGATTTTTACCAGGAAACAGAAGGGCGGCAACGCCATAACATCATAACGTCCTGAAGGAATTGACTATGCAGCGCACCATCTTCGATGCACGAACCGTCAGTACTGCCCTCCACCACCTGTCCAGGTTTTATCTGAAATTGTCCGGATGGCGGAAGGAAGGACGGGCGCCCGACGAACCGAAATATGTGATGATCGCCGCCCCCCATACCTCCAACTGGGACCTCTTCTATACGCTTCTTCTGGCCTTTGCCTTCCGGATCAAGGTCTTCTGGCTGGGCAAGAAGGCCATTTTCCGGCCCCCCTTCCGAAGGCTGTGCCGGTGGCTCGGCGGCATTCCCATCGACCGCTCCCGGTCCAACAACATGGTCGCGCAGGCCGTCCGGATATTCGGGGAAAGCGAACGGATGATCCTCATCGTCCCCCCGGAAGGGACCAGGAAGAAAGTCCGCTACTGGAAAACGGGATTTTATTACATCGCTCACGGGGCCGGCGTGCCCATCGCACTCGGGTACGTCGATTACCGGCGGAAGGCCGGCGGCATCGGCCCCATGTTCCATCCGACCGGTTGCATCGAAGACGACATGAAGGACATCCAGGCCTTTTACGCCGATGTTACCGGAAAGCGCCCCCTGCTGACCAGCAATGAGAGCATCAAGACGAAACCGGGAGAAAATATTCAGGAAACGGCGATGAGGCAGTAATCGCGTCCTGTCCTGCCGCATCCATCTCCGATCTCATGACCTGATCATGACCAGGAGCATCTTGAATTTCCCGATGGCTTTAAGTCCGTGGGGTTTCCCCGCGGGCATGACGATCATGTCGCCTTCCTTCAGCCGATGAGGGGTACCCGAGATACTGATTTCCACTTCGCCTTCCAGGACCTGTACCAGGGCGTCGAAAGGCGCCGTGTGTTCGCTCAGGCCCTGGCCCGCATCGAAGGCGAAAACGGTCACCGTTCCCGCCTGTTTTGCGACGATCTCCCTGCTGACGACGGCTCCGCTCTGATAGGCCACGGCATCCCGCAGGGAAAAGACCCTGGCATGCGGCAAGCCGGTTTCAGGCTCTGATTTCTCCGGGGACATGGTTTTATCTCCTTCTCGCAGTGGATTGGCGAGGCCTTTGGCCATGTTAAAGAAAGGGTCATGGGAATAGATTCCCCCATGACCCCTTCGCGTTTGATCGGATGCAGTTTACTTGGTATATTCAACCGCTGCTTCCACGCGGCGGTTCTTCTGCTTGCCTTCCTTGGTGGCGTTGCTGGCAATCGGCCGGGAGAATCCGTAGCCTTTGGCCGTCAGCCGGGAGGCCTCGATTCCGAATTTTTTGATCATGACCTGCTTGATGGCGTCGGCTCGCTTCTGGGACAGGCGCAGGTTGTATTTCTTTCCGCCTACGTTGTCCGTATGGCCTTCAATGACAATCTTGATTTCCGGATGGTTCTTGAGGACATCGGCCACGCTCTCGATTTCCTTGTAATATTTCTGCTTCACGACGCTCTTGCCTGTGTCGAACTCCACGTTCAGCGTCGCCCGGCCCTTTTCCATGATTTTCTGTTCCATCTCGGACGCCGCTTCCGGGGCCTTCTTCATTTCTTCCACCGGCGGGGGTGGCGGCGGAGGCGGCGGCGCCGGTGCAGGTTCGGGTTCCTTAACCGGGGGAGGCGGCGGAGGAGGCGGAGGCGGTGCCGGTTCCGCCTTCTCGGGCAGCGGCGTAGGCGCAGGTGTCCGGCCGCCGAAGTAGAAGGTCAGGCCGCCGGTGTACTCCAGGTTGTTGTAGACGCTTCCGAAGGCCAGGACATGGCGCACGTCGACCCGGAAAGCCAGCCAATCCGTAAAGAAGAGTTTGAAGCCGACGCCGTAATCGGCGACGGGGCGGGTCTTGTTCGGCAGATTGTTGTCGTAGGTGATCGACTGACCGCCGCCGCCTATGGCGATGAACGGCACGAAGCGGCTGTCCGGCATGAAGTTGTAAATACCTTCGATCCTGTAATTGTAAATGTCCGCCGCATCGTCCCGTCCAATGGGGTTATAGCGGGTGTGGACATAACCGCCCATGGCTTCGATGCCCCAGTGCTTAGTGATATCGTAGCCCAATCTCAAGCCGTAAACAAAATTATGGTTCAGATTCTGGTCGCCCTGGAAGAGAAATCCGCCCACGTAGGGAGAAATCGAAATACCCCCGTCACGGGTGCCTGCGAAGACCGGCGTGGAAAAGATCATTAGAGCGGCTACCATGAAAAAAGCGGTTTTTTTCATAAGTCATACCTCCTCAAGATAAGATTAATAACAATATGACTGCTTAGTTATACAATATATCGAGGTTGTCGTCAATGGAGTACTATAGGATGGGCCTTAATGACAATCAGGGTTAGGATGATTTACCGGTTCGAAAATGCTTAAAGTCTGATATTTCCGGATGCAGGCCGTAAAGCTCGGTCATAAGGAGAACTCTGTCGCGTTGTCGTCGTTCAGGTCAAATCGAAATGGGGGTTCCAGGCGACTTCCCAGAGATAACCGTCCGGGTCGGCAAAATATCCGGAATATCCTCCCCAGTCGGCGCCGCGGGCGGGTTTTACAATCTTGGCGCCCGCCTTTTGCGCTTCCGCGAGGACGGCATCCACTTCTTTGCGGGAGGCGACGTTATGGGCCAGGGTGATACCGCCGAATCCCTGTCCGGCCGAATCTATGCCCGCATCCTTGGCCAGTTCGTTTCTGGGAAAGAGGGCCAGCCAACTGCCGTCCAGCTTGAAGAAGGTAATGCCGGAAAAATCCCCGTGTACCGGCAGCGAAAGCCCATCGCGGTAAAATGCGGTCGAACGATCAAGATCGGATACGCCCAGCGTAATCATGCTGATCTTCGGCTTCATACGGATGCCCCCCTTTCACCCTTGACAGATGGAACCAGTCATGCAGAATAGGTTAAAATATAGGAAGTCGTTCGGACTCTGTCAAGAAAAACAAGTGACCGCAGCGGACTTATATGTCGTGAAACGAGTTCTTCATGGGTGCTCAATAGGCCTATGCAGCCGTTGGATTTTTGGTAAGAAAGGTGCCGCTTGTCTGCAAAATATCAGCAATAACTAAATAAGTAGGATGGGCCGGCGATCCTGGAATACGCCGGCAGGCAGCATGGGCCTTCCTCCGGGAGGGGACCGCATCGCAGATGTCCCGCCGGAAGGATGATCGAACCGCCATTCAACAAAGGGGTTTACGATGATCAAGGTGAAACGGGTCTATGAAAAACCGGAAGCAGCGGACGGTATCAGGGTCCTGGTGGATCGTCTCTGGCCGCGGGGGCTCACGAAGGAGAAGGCGGAAATCGCCTATTGGGCGAAAGACATCTCGCCGTCTAACGAACTGCGGCGCTGGTACGGTCACGATCCCGATAAATGGACGGCGTTTCGCGAACGTTACGGCAAGGAACTGAAAGCAAATCCGGATGGAATGAGCCGATTGCTGGACTACGTGAAAAAGGGAACGGTCACCTTCGTCTACAGCTCGAAAGAAGAGCGGATCAACAATGCAGAGGCCCTGAAAGAATACATCGAAGCGTTCGGGAAAAAGGCCTAAGAGATGGTCTTCCGGTCCGGAGGCTTAACCCTCCGGCGTTTCGACTCTGCCTGTGTTCGGTCCGCTCGGTGCAACCGGGCCGCAGGTCCCGGGCGGAATCACGGGGTTGCCTTCCATGCCCCATGATTGCCGTTGAATCTTAAGTACGGCTATTATATAATCACTTTAGGATTATAAGAGTGCGTACAAGGTTTCATAGCCGCCGGTTTTGCCGCCGGACCTGAAAAACCGCGGACCGCGCCGCGCATCTGCGGAGGCGGTTCCGGAAGGCCATGTCGTCATAGGGGGTCGGGATGATGCCTGCCATGAAGAAAATGCTCCTTGCAGCGGTTCTCCTGGCTGTCGCCGCCGCCAACACATTCGCCAAGGATAGACCGGAAGCTGTTCTTCGGTCGCTGCCGGCGCAATACAAGGCATTCAACGCGGAAGAGCCGTTCCTTTATCAGGATAAAAGGCTGGGGGCCTCGATCGGGTACAACGATGAGGCCGGCATCGCCATTACGGTCTATCTTTACGACCTTGGCCGGGGGGATATCGAGGACGGGACCGGATCGGCCGTCGTCAGGGAGGCGAAGGAGGCCGCCGTCGCCGACATACGGCAAGCGGAAAAAATGGGTTATTACCGCAATGTCAAAGTCGTTTCCGACGCGGATGCGACTTTCGGCCTGATCAACGGCCAATCCCTGCGGATGTTGTCGGCGCAGCTGACGTACGAATTTACGGACGAACTTTCGGGCATCACGCAACAGGTGGCTTCGGCCGTTTATCTGACGGGCATGCAGGGGTATATCTGCAAGATAAGGGTTTCGCGTCCGGCGGTCCTGGATAAAGACCGCGAGGACGGCATTCAGGACATCCTGGTCGCGTTATTGACAGCTCTCAAAGACTTTGTCGGTTCCGCCGTGCAATCTGGGTCGTAACTGCGACCGCTTGCTCCGCGCGTATATTTGTTTGCCGTGAAATGGAGGTCATGATGAAAAAACGATCCGTCGTTATGACGACGAGCCTGAAGGCCGCGGCTTGTTATGCCCTTCTCGTCGTGCTTGCGTTCCCGGTTCCAGCGGCGGCGACCCTGGTCACCTACAACCGTGACTATGCCTACCAGGCCTCGGAGATGGACAGCAAGGTTTCCTGCCGGACCATCGCCCTCGAGCAGGTCAAACGGCTCCTTCTGGAAGAACTCGGCGTCTACCTGGAAAGCCGGACGGAAGTAAAGGACTACCAGGTGACCCGCGACCAGGTCATGGCGATGACGGCCGGCATCGTGAAGACGGTGATCGTCTCGGAGAAGTGGGACGGCAAGACCTACTATATCGTCGCTAAAATGGAGGCCGACCCCGAACAGGTGGCGAAGGCCATCGACGAATTGCGGCGGGAAAGGCAGAACCTGACCGAACTGGAAGAATCGAAAAAACAGACGGACGGCCTTCTCAAAGAGCTCGAAAAGCTCCGGAAGGAGCTGAAGACGGCGAAAGGGGAGGGGAAAGCCAGGGACCAGAAGGAGTACCGGGCCGCCGTGCAGAAGCTGGGGGGCGTCGATCTCTTCAACGAGGGTTACGGCCTGATGCAGGCCCGGAAATACAGGGAGGCCATCGCCGTTTTCGATAAAGCGCTGGAGGCCGATCCCCAGTTTGCCAACGCGTACAACACGCGCGGCTTCTGCCGCTTCCGCCTCGGCGATTACACGCAGGCGCTCAAGGACATCAACCGGGCCCTGGCCCTGAAGCCCGAACATCCGGGCGCCCTGGCCAACCGCGCATTAACCTATGCGACTCTCAAGGAATACGACAAGGCCCTCACCGATATCAACCAGTCCATCGACATCAAGAGCGACTTCGCCCGGTCGTACAACATCCGGTCGTTTATCCACATCCAACTCAACCGGAGACAGCAGGCCCTGGACGACGCCAACACGGCCATCAAGCTCAACCCTACGATGAGCGATGCCTATGCCAACCGGGGAACGGCCCTCCGCAACCTCGGCAGATTCGACGACGCCTACCGGGATTTCGAAAAGGCCATCGCCCTCGAGCCGAACAACCCCCATGCGTATCACGTCCGCGCCTGGACCTACCGCAGACAGAACCGGTTGGATGATGCCATCGCCGATTTCAGCAAGTCCCTGGAACTCAATCCGCTACAGCCGCTGGGCTGGTACCGCCGCGGCCTCGTGTATGCGCTGAAGAACGACTGCGGCCGCGCCATCCGCGACTTCACCAAGGCCCTGGAACTGAACAAGGATTATGGCGACGCCTATTTTCAGCGGGCCGTATGTCTCAAGAAGTCCGGGCGAAGCGACGACGCCGCCGGCGATTTGGCGAAGGCCGCCCAACTGGGCCACGGCCGGGCGAAACGGGCAGTCCGGAGCGGCAACCTGCCCGCCGATACGGCGGACGAATGAAACCGCGGCCTTATGACCTGAAAGATGATCCGGCCAGCAGTCCCGCGGGTTTTCGGGTTGTAAATGGCGTTTCCCGTTCTCTTCCCTGTCGAGCAATGGCGATGAAAAAAGTCTGCGGGTTTCTTGCGATTTTAGCCGTTTTTACAGCATGCCCGGGCGTTGGTGCGGCCGAAGACGTTTCGTTTAAAAGCTCTCTGGAAGATGTTACCCTGAAAGGCGTCCTGATTAAGCCTGCGGGCCTCGGGCCTTTCCCGGCCGCCGTCCTTCTCCACGGGTGCAGCGGCGCCACGAAGCGCGACGCGGCCTGGGCCGAACTCCTTAAAAGCTGGGGCTACGCGTCCCTCCGGGTGGACAGTTTCCGCCCCCGCGGAATCTCACGCGTCTGTTCCGACCGCGATCTCAGCCGGGACATGGCGCGCAAGCGCATCCGCGATGCTTACGACGCCCGGGCCTATCTCTCCCGAAGGCCCGACATCGACGGCGGCAGGATTCTCGTCATGGGATGGTCGCACGGCGGCGGCGTGGTCCTTAATGCCCTCGCCGCCAGGAACGAGACCCCTTTCCGGGCCGCGGTCGCCTTTTACCCCTACTGCGACCTGAACATGGAAGCCCTGAACGCCCCGCTGCTCATCCTGATCGGCGAAAGGGACGACTGGACGCCGGCCCAGCGCTGCGTGGAACGGACACCTCCGCCGGGAAGCAGCAGACTGGAAGTCTCCCTCCGGGTCTATCCCGGCGCTTATCACGGTTTCGATCACGACGGCTCGAACGGCCAGGTGCTCGGCTTCGGCAGGATACACCGCATCCTGTACGATTCCGAAGCCGCTGCGGATGCCCGCCGACAGGTCCGGGCCTTCATCGGCGGATACGTCCGATAACCCGAACGGTCGTTTACAACAGCCTGTTACAGGCAGCGTGAATAAGGAAGAGGAGAGGAGACGGATATCAGCGCTTCTTTTGCAGCATGATCTTACGTTGTTCTTCTGCCCGCTCCTTGTAATCGTACGTCGGGTAGAATTCCGTGCGATACGGACCCCAGGCCGTGTTTTCGAGGACAACGTTCACCTCGCGCAATCTTTCCGCAGGCAATCTCAGGGTGACAACCTGGCCGATGCCCATGACGACATACCAGGAAACGACTTCCATGCCTGCCGGCGGAAACTTTTCGTAGTAACCGTTCTTCAAGAGCTGATTGTTGATTTCGTCGAGATTTTTGGCCTGATCGTGCCGCAGAAAGATCGTAAGCAGGATCGTGCCGTCCGTTTTTGCCTGAGGCAGGGCGGGCCCTGCGGACAGAAGGCAGATCAGAAAAACGACAACGACGATGATGACGGATTTGTGTTTCATGACAAAGCACCTCCTTTTTCGTTTGGCAGGTTAGTCCGTTCTTCTCACTATAAGAAGACACGGCACGCCTGTCAAAGGAATGCAGGCACCGGCCGTGAAGGTGACGCCATGTGGCTGGTTCAGGGAAATGCAGATTCACACGGGAAAAGACGGACAGGGTTCTGCAAAGCGGACCAAGAGCCTCCCGGATTCCTCCTGAAAATCCACGAGGATGTCGCGGCTTTCGATAAGACAGACCTCGCCTTTTACGGCCCCGAGGCCGCCGCAGACGCCAGGCGGCAGGTAAAGGCCTTCATCGGCAGGCATGATCGATAACCCGAAAGGGTTTGGGCGTTTCAGCGGGGGGAAAGGAGCCCGCACCGCGCGGCGCTCATGCGTCCTCCGGACGGATGGAGGCTCCTGTCTTGCTTCGATGGCTGTTGAAGACCGTGCCGGTCACGGGCGGAACCTTGGGGGTTGCCGCCCGGACTGAGGCAGGTTAGAACAGGACACCCTTACCCTCTCTTTCCAGGAAGGGGTAATGTGAGGAGAGGGACAGGAGGTGGGCAAATGGGTGCCCCGTATATATCGAACATCCCTCGTCGGGGATGAATGGTCCGTGTCAGGCGGATGCCAGGGCTTTGCCGGCGTTGTACGCCTTCTCCATGACGTCCTTTTGTTTTAAGATATCCTCCCGATGATGCAGGCCGCCTGCAACGATCGTATCCTGAATGTTAAAACCGAGGAGCGACAGGACGGCTTTGTTGGTATTGAAAGAACCCTTGAACAGTTCCGGCGCCGCCTGTCCCTGGGTATAGACCATAATGGTCTTCCTGCCGTCGCCCAAGCGGTGGGTGAAATCGAGGTTCATGAAGGCGAAGAGCCTGTCCAGAAACAGCTTGGTCTGGCCGGTCATCTGGCACATATAGACCGGTGAACCGATCACGACGGCGCCCGCGTTCCTGATTTCATCGTAGAGGATGGCCATGTCGTCCTTGACGGCGCAGACGGCCTCCGGCTTCTTGCAGGCCAGGCATCCCTGGCAGCCTTTGATATTCATCTCGTTCAGGAAGTATTCCTTGGTTTCGGCTCCGCCGTCCCTGAGGCCTAGCAGCGCTTCGCCGACGAGCAACGCCGTGCTTCCCGTCTTTCTGGGACTTCCGATGATACCTATAGCCATCATGCCTCCACCTCCTATCATGATTAGACTGGTCGTATCCAAAATGCCGCAAAAAAAAATTAGTGAGGGGTCAGCAGTCTCCTGATGATCAGCGCGGCGTTTTCCAGCGGCGCCGTATCCTGATCGATCTGCATTCTCACGGATGCCCCCTGCCACAGGTCGTGGATGAGAGCGGCGGCCTGGGAGGCATCGAGATTCCTGTTGATAGAACCGGCCTGCTGTCCCTCGCGCACACATTCCGCGTAGACATCCAGCCATCTCCTGACGCCGTCTCTCTGCACGTTGCGCATGGTTTCGCTGAGATCCGATACTTCCGCGCCGAGTTTGACGATCAGGCAGCTCTGCCGGCATTGATTGCGTTCCAGCAAAGCCCGACTCTTTTCCATATACATAACAATCCGTTCCAGAGGGTCCATGGACGTCATGGTTAAGCACTGCCTTATAAAGGCCTCTTGCTCCTCAAGGTAACTTTTCAGAAGTTCAGCCCCGAAATCCTCCTTGGATTTGAAATAGTGATAGAAAGAGCCTTTCGGCACGCCGGCGGCGGCCAGGATTTCGCTCAAACCGGTGGCGGCAAATCCCCTGGTCAGGATGATTCGCCTCGCAGCCCGTAAAAGCATATTGCGCGTGTCTTTGCATGCCATGAAGGACATTAACTCCCGTGGCCCGATATATATTAGACCGGTCGTCTAATGTCAAGTCTTTTTTTTTACGAACGGATGCGATCGGAAGCGGCTGCGTCCGCCGGACCGCCTTCCAGGGAATTTTCTCAATAAGTTATAGACTTCTTCCCGCCGTTCATGTAGGAATTTCGGACACACGAAAAGAAAGGAGATGCCCATGCAGACAAGCGATCTTGACAAGTATTGCGAAAAAGCAGTTCAGGCAGGTGCCACGCATGCAAAAATCACGTCTCCGCAGACCGTCGTCACGGCCCCGTGGGTTCGGTTCAAATGCCTATACGGATGTCCGTATCACAACCGGTACAGTTGTCCTCCCCACACGCCGACCCCGGCCGAAACACGGGCAACTCTCGATTCGTATCAGCGCGCCATTCTCTTCCATGTCGCCGCCCCCGCCGCGAAGGAAAGGGCCAAGAACATGGTCGCCTATCTGGATAAACTCGTCGAACTGGAGGGGGAGCTTTTCAAGGATGGATACTACAAAGCCTTCGTACTTCTGGCCGGTCCCTGTGTGCTGTGCAAGGAATGCGGCAAGGAGACGGGGGTGCCCTGCCGCCTCCCCGCCAAGACGAGGCCTTCCATGGAATCGTGCGGGATCGACGTATTCCAGACAGCCCGCAACAACGGCTTTCCCCTCGTGACGCTCAAGGAAAAATCGGAGACGCAGAATCTCTACTGTCTCATGCTCGTGGATTGAACGTATCCGCTTGTGTCGACATCGACGGCAGGCGTCTGCGGCTGCCGGCAGAAGCCGGCAGAATGATCGTAATGAGGCGGTTATCGTCGAGGCGGATATTCCGGCCGCGGGGATACGCGGGGCCGGGACGTCTCTCAATAAGCATTCCCTCGGTCCCCCTTCCGGGGGCAAACGGCGGGTTCGATCCGGCGAGACTAGGGCAGGTCGGCGTCCATGGGAGGCGTGGAGATGACGGCGGTCCTGTCCCCGTCTATCCTGACCGTGACTCTGACGTCAAGTCCGGAATAGCCGTTGCCTATGATCTCGCCGTGATTGTCAAGGATGTCGAAGCCGTGGAGCGCCCTGCCGCTTTCCGCGGCTTTGCGCTGCATGTTTTGAACAAGGCCTTTCATTCCCGCGGCGTCGAGTTCCCGTCTCCGCCATAAATCCGTCTTCAGCGTCCAGGACTTGACCATACCGATCACGGCATTGGGGCACACGTCGGAGCCGCTGATATAATAATGCCTGCCGGGATCGACAGAGAAGGATTCGTAGGCCGCCGCGGCGTCTTTGCTTGGCCTTAGCTTTCCGTAACGCCCTTTGGACCGCCATGCGACGATCGTGAGAACCGCCGCGACGACGGCAACCGCCCCGGCCAAAAATTCCATGTTCATACGGTTTTCCTCATCAGATCAGCTCACATCATAAAGTTGATGCGATAATAAGTAAAGATGCGATCGAGTTAATTTCCGTCAGTGCGCTTTCCGTTTCTGTTATGATTTGAAGATGAAATGACGAAACTCCGACCGTCTAAAACGTGCGAGGCCGTGGCCGGGGGGAACCGACCGCTCGCGGCAGGTATCTATTAAGCAGGTAAACGCACGGGATGCAGAGTATGATGGATAAAACCGTTAAGACAAAGCACAAAAAGACCGTCGTCAACGGCGAACCGGAAAGGAAACCCTGAAATCTGGTTAAGAACACGACATTAGGAAATTGGGCCAAGATGCCGTTCAATCCCATCAGGACGAGGGTATTCCGCCCCAGATACTGAAAAATACCTATCGTTCCCAGCCATCGTGAAACGATCGCGATGCTCACGGTTCCGGCTATGGCCGTCAATGGAAACAGGAGAATATTCCCGTAGCCCGCAAACGCCACAGCGACAACCGGGCAGATCCGGAAGGGGCCTTCATTGAGATTGAAAGCGACGACGAGCAATCCGGTGGAAAGAATTCCCATTGGAAATGCCGATTTTGCCGGTAGGGTATCCCGGAGCATAGGCATTGCGGGCAGCATACTTCCGAAGAGATAGAAGCTGCAAGCCAGCACGGCTTCGCGGACGTACCAGTAGTCCTTGAACAGCAATGTGTTAAGGATATTGCCCGGGCTCGCGGCATACCACCCAGCCAAATAACACAAGATGATCGCCAGTATCATTTTCCGCTTATCGTTACGGACAAGCGGAAATACGAGATAGTGGATGACTTCTACCGATGCCAGACAGATCAAAAACCAGGTGATGAAGTTGAAGGCCGGCCTGCCGGCGAGCAAATACAAAGATCTCGACAAAAGTTGCGGAACATCGGCATGACTGTTCGTGAACGCCGCATCGATGAAGTAAAACGGCAGGATCAGCAGATTAAAGAATAGAAAAGGAACGATGCGGGAAATCATGAGCTTTTTAAAAAAAGAGGGAATATCTTCCCGATTTCTCCGGGAAGCGAGATAGCCGGACAACACAAAAAAGAGCGGCATGTGGAAGGAATAGATCAGCTTATATTGGATGTAGGCGGCCTGAGTCTGGGTGATCGAGAAGACCTGCTCGGCAATATGTCCTTAAAATACCAGGATGATTCCCAGGGCCTTCGCATTGTCCAGCCAGGCCAGTCTAGGCATCAGCCGGACTGACTCGCGAATTGACCATATGGCGTCCGGTTCCCGATGAGAGATCATGCTTTGCGCTTCAGTCATTGCGGAACAATGATTTATTCAACCTATTCGTTTTATATTCGCATATATACGATGATGACTTCTATGTCCAGTTTTCACTGTCGATGGATGAACAACTGAACATAGGATGATGTGAATCGCTTTATCCGGCAATACATGAATATTTCGGTTTGATACGCGGGAAAGCGCCCTATTTTGCCGACAACCCCTATAAATAATGTAATTAATTGTAATTGCGAACGATATTCTTTCTTTACAATTCATAACGTGATTTCGTCTCCGGGCTTGCATATATATGCCTCATATTACGTTCGGGAGCGTTCCCGGGCCGGATCGGCCCTTGAGAAGATAAATGAAGCATCCATTATCCATTCCAGCCGCCATGAGAAGATGTCTGATCGTGCTCCTCGCGGCGATTTGCGTCTCCGCCTGTTTCAAAGCAGGACCGGATTACGTCAGACCCGACGCGTCCGTGGCCCCGGCCTGGCATGCTTCCGCCGGGAACGGCCTGGTCATGGGGGCGGCGGACCAGCAGGAGCTTGCGTCCTGGTGGGCCTCGCTGAACGATCCCGTGCTTTCGGGATTGATGAAGAGGGCGGCGGAGGGCAATCTCGATCTGAAGAAGGCCCGGGCGAGAATCCGCGAGGCGCGCGCAAGACGGGGCCTGGCCCAGACCGATGCCTTTCCGACGCTTGACGCGACAGGCGGCATCACCCGCAGCCGGAGTACCGAAACAGCGGGGGCGCGCAGCAACGATACGCTGTTTGCCGCCGGATTCGATGCGGCCTGGGAGCTGGATATCTTCGGCGGCGTGCGCCGATCCGTGGAGGCGGCGGATGCCGCCCTCGATTACAGCCGCGAGGACTGGCGCGACGTGCTGGTTTCCCTCCTTGCCGAAACGGCGCTGAACTATATCGACGTCCGCACGTACCAGGCCCGGATAGCCGTAGCCGAGGCCAACCTGGTGTCGCAGCAGGAAACCTGGCAGCTGACGGTCTGGCGCAACGAAGCGGGCCTGAGCGACGACTTGGCGGTTCAGCAGGCCCGCTATAACATGGAAAATACACGCGCCCAAATCCCGGCGTTACGCTCTTCTTTGGAGTCGTCTTTTAACCGGCTCGCGGTGCTTCTGGGCGAGCAGCCGGGGAGGATACAGAACGAACTGGCCAAGGCCACACCCGTTCCGGTCATTCCTGAGAAAGTGGCGGCCGGCGTTCCCGCCGATTGTGTCCGGCGCCGTCCGGATATCCGTAAGGCGGAGCGCAATCTTGCCGCACAGACGGCCAAAATAGGCGTGGCGGCCGCGGACCTCTATCCCAAATTCAAGTTGAGCGGCTCCATCGGCCTGCAATCGACGAATGCCGGCGACTTCTTTACTGCCGGCAGCGGCTGGTACAGTTTCGGCCCCAGCGTATCCTGGCGTATCTTCGATGCCGGCGCCGTCCGCCGTAACATCGACATCCAGACGGCCCTGCAGGAACAATACTTTCTGGCCTGGCAGTCCGCTGTGCTCGGCGCCCTGGAAGAGGCCGAAAATGCGCTTACGGCCTTGGCCGAAGAACAGAAGCGGCGGAAGGCGCTTGCCGCCGCCACGCTGGCCGCCCGCGAAGCGTCGACCTTTGCCCGGCAGAAGTACGAGGCGGGCCTGGCGGATTTCAGCAATGTTCTGGAGGCGGAGCGGTCGGTACTGTCGTTTCAGGATCAGCTGACCCAAAGCGATGGGACCATAACGGCCAACCTCGTCCGCCTGTACAAGGCGCTGGGCGGGGGATGGACTGCCGGCAGCGACGGCGAAAAGAGATAGACTTCATGCGCCGGGAGTGACCGGGATGGAAAAAGAAAGGAACGAGATGGAACAGGATAAGAAACCGGAAGGCGATATCCTTCATAACCTCAAGCTCGATGCGTCGCCGGGGGGCTTCCGGAAACGACGGGTGTGGCTTGTCGCCGCCGGTTGCCTGCTTGCGGCGGCGATCGTTGCCGCCGTCGTCTGGAAAACAGCCGGTTCGGACGATAAGATACAGTACAAGACCCAGAAGGCCCAGATCGGAAGCCTGACGGTCATCGTCACCGCCACGGGAACGCTGCAGCCGACGAATGACAACGTAACCGTGGGAAGCGAATTGTCCGGCATCGTCAAAACGGTCGCGGCGACCTATAACGACAGGGTGAAAGTCGGTCAGATCCTGGCGCGCCTCGATACATCGAAACTGGAAGCCCAGGTCAAACAATACCGTGCATCTCTGGCGGCGGCCAAGGCCAAGGTCGTTCAATGTCAGGCGACTGCCAGGGAGTATCGTCTCAAACTTGAACAATATCGAAAAGTCCGTGCCCTGAGCGGGAATAAGGTACCGTCACAGACGGAAATGGACGCCGCGGAGGCGGCCCTTGACCGGGCAATCGCCGACGAGGCCAGTGCAAAGGCCGCCGTGACGCAAAGCCAGGCGACATTGGATACATACGAGCTGGATTTATCGAAGGCAGTGATTCGTTCGCCCATCAACGGCGTTGTTCTGACCCGCAGCATCGAGCCCGGCCAGACCGTGGCCGCCGCCTACCAGGCGCCGACTCTCTTTACCCTGGCGGCCGACCTTTCGCAGATGGAACTGCACGTCAATGTGGACGAAGCCGACATCGGCAAGATCGAGGTCGGCCAGGAAGCGGTCTTCACCGTCGCGGCCTATCCCAACCGCACTTT
The DNA here is from genome assembly GCA_963668175.1 of Syntrophales bacterium. GTDB lineage: Bacteria > Desulfobacterota > Syntrophia > Syntrophales > PHBD01. The sequence goes on along the minus strand of OY764159.1, from coordinate 3,355,847 downwards.
CCACGCCCGGATAACCCAGGCCCGTTACGGTTCCACGACGACATCGGGCGTTGTCACCTACGAGACGTTGCTCAGGGTGAACAACGGGGACATGGCCCTGCGGCCCGGGATGACGGCCACGGCGGATATTACGGCCAGGAAGGTGGACAACGCCCTCCTCGTTCCCAATACGGCCCTGCGGTTTGCCCCGCCCGTGGCTGCGGAGGAAAAGAAGGCATCGGGCGGCCTCGTGGCGTCCCTTCTGCCGCGCCCGCCCGCATCCGGGAAAAAGACGAACGACGCCAGGGCGGACGGTAAAAAAGAACAGCATGTCTGGACGTTGAAAGACGGGCAGCTTCAATCGATTGCCGTAACGGTGGGGCTCACGAACGGCGTTCTTACGGAAATCACCGGCGGCGGCGTTAAACCGGAGATGGAACTGGTCGTGGACATCATGGAGAGGAAGAAGTGATGAGCGCAAGCTCCGATCCGCCCGTTATCTCGCTTACAGGCGTGACGAAGGTCTACGGCCGGGGGCAGGCGGCCATGGCGGCGCTCCGCGGCATCGACCTGGCGATCCGCACCGGCGAATTCGTGGCGGTCATGGGGCCCTCCGGGTCGGGGAAATCGACGTGCATGAATATCCTGGGCTGCCTCGATACGCCGACCGCCGGGGCTTACAAGTTCCAAGGCGTCGAGGTCGGACGCCTCGAGAGAAATCAGCGGGCCCTGCTCCGCCGCCACTACCTGGGTTTCGTCTTCCAGGGGTACAATCTCCTGAACCGGACGTCGGCATTGGAAAATACGGAACTGCCTTTGATCTACCGCGGCGTCCACGCCGCCGAGAGACATTCCCGCGCCCTCAAGGCGCTGGCCGTTGTGGGACTCACCGGCTGGGAGGCCCACACGCCGGGCGAACTGTCGGGCGGCCAGCAGCAGCGCGTCGCCATCGCCCGCGCCATCGTCACGGAGCCGGCGGTCCTGCTTGCCGACGAGCCCACCGGCAACCTCGATACGGCCATGAGCCGCGAGATCATGGAGCTTCTCATATCCCTCAACCGGGAAAGCGGGATCACGATCGTCATGGTGACGCACGAACCGGATATGGCTTCCTATGCGTCGCGGACCATCCGTTTTCTCGACGGGCTCGTCGCCAGGGATGAATTGAACGGGAGGGCCGATTGATGCTCTGGAATGCCGTTCTCCTGTCCCTGCGCGAGATCAGGCGCAATGTCCTCCGGTCGTTCCTGACGATCCTGGGCATCGTCATCGGCGTGGCCGCCGTCATCATCATGGTCACCATCGGCGGCGGTGCGACGGCGCAGGTCACGCAGCAGATTGCGAGCATGGGCAGCAACCTGCTCATGGTCAGTCCCGGAAAAAGGATGGGGCCCGGCCAGTCGACGACGCCGACGCCGTTTAAAGATGCGGACGCGGAGGCCATTGGCCGCGAAGTCGAATCCGTCTCCGCCGTCGTGCCGGTGTCTTCCCAATCCGTCATGGCCATCTACGGCAATTACAACTGGTCGACGAACGTGACGGCCACCACCAACGATTACCTCAAGATCGGGAGCCGGTCGATCCAATCGGGCCGCCTCTTCACGGAGAGCGAACTTCGCGCCGGGGCCGCCATCTGCATCATGGGGGAGACTGCGCGCCAGAAACTCTTCGGCGGCCAGGACCCCCTGGGCGAGAAGATCCGTCTCCAGAAACTGTCCTGCGAGGTGATCGGCGTTCTCGCGCCCAAGGGGCAGAGCACCATGGGACAGGATCAGGACGACATCGTTATCCTGCCGATCAGGACATTCCAGCGCCGCATCGCCGGGAACCAGGAAATCGGACTCATCCAGGTCGTGGTCCGGGAGGGCGCGTCCACCGAGAAAGTCCAGCAGAACATCGAAAGGCTGCTGCGGGAGCGCCGCAAGATATCCGCCGGCAAGGACGACAACTTCAATGTCATGGACCTGAAAGAGATCACCAGGATGCTGACAGGGACAACGAAAACGCTTACGGCGCTCCTCAGCGCCGTGGCCGCCGTCAGTCTTCTCGTGGGCGGGATCGGCATCATGAACATCATGCTCGTGTCGGTCACGGAGCGGACGCGGGAAATCGGCATCAGGCTCGCGATCGGTGCGCTGGAGCGGGAGGTCCTGACGCAGTTCCTGGTGGAGGCCGTCGTCTTGTCCTCTCTGGGCGGCCTGATCGGTATCGTCATCGCCCTGTCCTCGTCCGTCTTTTTGGCCTATGTCCTCCGAGTCCCTTTCATCTTCAACGCAGGGATCGTCATTCTGGCCTTCCTCTTCTCGGCAGCCGTCGGCGTGGTCTTCGGCTATTTCCCCGCCCGAAAGGCCGCCCGCCTGGACCCCATCGACGCCCTCCGGAACGAATAATACGAAGAGGCAGAAGGCCTTGGAACGAATTGTCCCGTCCGGGCGGATTCGCGGCGCGCCGCAGGGTTATACATGCTTGACCCTACCAATCAATTCTTTTGTCTGGCTTTCCGTTTTATGTTACTATGAACATAAGTCCGGTCGGATCGTCGCGACCCGTAAAACGATCATGACTCCCTCCCGTCCGTCCGAATCCGACCGGTCAGGCGTCCGGAACCCGAACCGTAAGGTAACGATCGGGTTGGTTTGAGATCATGACAACGCGTCATATGCACGAGGAAACCTTCATCTCGACGGAAAGCGAACCCGGCCTGAATCCCCTCTGCACCCGCCGGCAGACCCTCGTCTGGGGCGGGGCGTCCGTGATCGGTCTGTCCGTCCTGAACCCCATCCTGGCCCGGGGGGCCGATAAGCCCGTCATCATCATGGAGAAGGCCCAGGGCCTCATTATCGCCGATCCGGTCCTCTGCGTCGGCTGCGGGCGCTGCGAACTGGCCTGCACGGAATTCAACGACGGCAGGGCGGCGCCGTCGCTATCGCGGATCAGGGTGGACCGGAACCTCAACTTCGGCGTATGGGGCGTCGCCGCCTGGCGCGAAGGCCACGGCAATATGGGAGACGGCCTCATCGTGCAGGACCTCTGCAAGCAGTGCCCCCATCCGGTGCCCTGCGCCGATATCTGTCCCGAAAACGCGATCGTCGTATCCCCCAAGACCAACGCAAGAGTGGTCGACCCGGAGAAATGCACGGGCTGCCGGGTATGCCTCAAGGCGTGTCCCTGGGAGATGATCTCCTACGACCCGGACAGCCGGAAGGCGACCAAGTGCCACCTCTGCGAGGGGAAGCCGAAATGCGTGGAGGCCTGCCCGGCCGGCTCCCTCCAGTATATGCCGTGGCGCGATCTGACGGGGACGACTCCCTGGCGCAATACGCAGACGGCGGCGATACCGCCGCAACGCGCCGCAAGCTGCCGGGAGTGCCACCTGCCCGGCCAGGCGCGGAATATCCGTGAAACGGGGTCCGCCGTCTGGCGTTTTCTGAGGGGAGGGCGTCCGGCGGCGGGTTCGGCCGGGGCCGGATGGATCGATTGGGCCGGGGCGGTCATCGTTCCCCTCGCTATCGGGTCGGTCTTCGTCCATGCCGTCATGAGGAGGGTGAAGAAACCATGAAGCGCGTCTACCTTCACACCCTGCCCCTCCGGATATGGCACTGGACGAGCGCCCTGTTCGTCATTGTCCTGATCGCGACCGGCTGGTACCTCCGCGCGCGAGGCATCGCGGACCTTCATCCCCACGATCCGGTCCTGGCATGGCACAGGATTATCGGCTACGGAGCTGTCGCCACGACGCTCTGCTGGTTTCTTTATAATTTACTGGGCAGCAGGTTTAAACGCCATTACGGTCTGACGGGGAAAGACCTCAAGGCCGTTCCCGCCCAGGTGCGTTTCTACCTTGTTTCCATCTTCAAGGGCGAGAGGAATCCCTTCCGCGCCACGCCCCTTAACAAATACAATCCGCTGCAGAAGATTGCCTACGGGACCGTCATGCTCGTCCTCATGCCGATACAGGCCGTAACGGGGCTTCTCTTCGTCGACCTGCCGCTGGTCCGGCGCCCGCTCCTGGCGTGGGATGCTGTCGGCCTATTGGACGCCGTCCATGTGGCCGTCGCCTATCTCCTTGTTCTCTATTTGATCGTCCATCTCTATATGGCGACCCTGGGAGAGACGTTCTTTGCCCACACGAAGGCGATGATTACCGGCTTTGAGGAGGAGGCGGCTGGCGAACGAGCGGGCGGCCGTGATAATGAAAAGGCTGCAATCAAAGTGATTCAGACGGGTCCGGTCCCCGGCGAAGAGGCGGAGCCGTGAGAAGGTGAAAAATGAAACAGTACGGCGGCTGGTCCGGCAAGGTTCTGCGTGTCGATCTTTCGACCGGCAGGATCTGGACTGAAGATACGATCGAGCGGTACAAGGATTATCTGGGCGGTACGGGTATCGGCTACAAAGTGATGTGGGACGAGGTCCCGGCTGGGACGAAACCCTTCGACCCGGAAAACCGGATCGTCTTTGCCGTGGGGCCGCTGGCCGGAACCGGCGCGCCCTGCAACGGCCGGACGGCTGTCACGACCCTCTGGCCAACGTGCTGGCCCCTGCCCCTCGTGGCGTCCGGGCACATGGGCGGGCAGTTTGCCGCCAAGCTCAAGTACGCGGGCTACGACGCCGTTGTTATTCACGGGAAGGCGGACCGCCCCGTGTGGCTGATGATCGACGACGACAAGGTCGAGATCCGCGACGCCCGCAGGCTGTGGGGGCAGGGTATCCGCTCCGCGACATTGGCCATATCGGAAATCATGGGTCCGGAGTCGGTCGTCGCCGCCATCGGTCAGGCGGGAGAAAACCTGGTGCCCATGTCCGTCGTGATGAATGCTGTCTCCCATTCGGCCGGCGGCATCGGCTCGGTTATGGGGTCGAAGAACATCAAGGCCATCGGCATCCGGGGCACGGGCAGCGTCCGTATCGCCGCCAAGCCGGAGGCGTGGGAGCAACTGATCAAGTACCATCTTTCTCTTTTGGGCGGAAACAACCAGCACGTCGTTCCCAACTCGCCCCAGCCCTGGGCGGAGTTTTACGACCCGAAAACACGATGGAACGCCTCCCGGGGAAACCGCTGGGGTGCCGCACCGAGACCAGTCGAAACGGGTACCTGCGATCCCCGCGATACGAACCGGATCGCCTACCGGTCGAACAATGCCGCCTTTTTCCTCGGCGATGTCGCCTGGCAGTATACGGTCCGGGGGAACGGCTGCACGAGCTGCCCAATCCGCTGCCACACGATACTCAAAGTCCCCGCCGTCTCGTCCAAATACGGCATTCCCGCGGAAGGGCAGAACACCTGCGCCGGCCTCAACTTCGGCCGCGCCTTCTTCAAGGATTTGCCCGGCGGGCCGAAGGGGCAGATCAGCCTGGAGGCCTGCATGGTCGGCATGCATCTGGCCGACGACCTCGGCATCTGGTGCAATTACGGGCAGATGCAGCGCGACCTGATCAAGCTTTACTACGACGGCACCCTCCGGAAGAAGCTGGGTGCCAAGGAATATCAAAGCTACTCCTGGTCCAAATACGAAAAAGGCGATCCCGAGTTCCTCTTCGAACTCCTGCCGCGTATTGCCGCGAAAGACGGAGAACTCGCCACGGTCCTGGGCTTGGGGACGGGCGGGCTTTTGGAGCGCTGGTCCCTGTCGGAAGCCGGATGGGGCAATGACAAGGATCTCGCCTACTGGAAGATGGGCCATCCCAAACATCACGCCTCGGAAGAAGTGGGCCAGTGCGGACTCCTCATCAATCTTCCCTACAACCGCGACGCCCAGTGCCATTCCCATTCCAATTTCATTCGCTGCGGGTTGCCGCTGCCGGTGCAGAAGACGCTGGCCGCCGAACTCTGGGGTGCGCCCGAAGCCGTGGACGACTTGGGCGATTACAGGCCGATGCATGTTTCAAAGGCGAAAATGGCCAAGTGGGCTCTTCTTCGCAAGGAACTGCACGATTCGATCTCCCTATGCAACTGGATGGGGCCGTGGGTGGCATCGCCCCTCAAGGCGCGCGGCTATCGAGGCGATAACTCCATCGAATCGATGCTCTACAAACTGGCGACGGGCGACGACAAGGACCGGCAGGAACTCGACGCCGTCGCGGAACGCATCTTCCAGCTTCACCGGGCGCTGACGATCCGGGGCATGGGGACGAAGGAAATGCGCACACGCCACGACACGATCCCCGAATGGGCCTACAAGGACAAATCGGGCAAGCCGCCGTTCACGAAGGGTACGACCCGCATGGACAGGAAGGACGTCCGGACCGCCGTGGACATGTTCTACGACGAACTGGGCTGGGACCGGGCGACGGGCGCGCCGACGGCGAAGACTTACCGGAAATTCGGCATGGGAGAGGTCGCGGCCGCGCTCGCCAAGCAGAATCTGGTGCCGGCATGAAACGGCGCGCAAGCGGCACGAATGATCGGGAGCCCCAGGCGACCGCCGCAGAGGCCGTCGCATCGGCGATTCGCGAAAAAAGCGCCGCCTTTGAGCTGATATCCGCACCCGAATTGATCGCCTTGCTGCGCGAGAGGAAGGCCGGTTTTCCGTATCCGGAGGAAACGGACGAAAGCGAAACCGCCGCGATACTTGAGACCATGATCCGGGAATACGACGATTTGCAGATGCTGACGGGGACGGGACCGCCCTGCTTTTACTCCCTGCATAGCATGACCGGCGCCTATGCCCGGATTCTGCTCGACAAACGGGAGGACGTCCTGAAGCTCATTGCCGGCACGGTCCGCCGGGCGACGGGCATTTACGGCAGGCCTGTCGCGCTTGATCTCTTCACACGTCCGCCTTTTGATCTCGGCCTCCAGATGGTCCTCGATTGTCTTGCCAAAATGGCCGCAATGCGGGAATTCAGCGATATTACGAGAACATCAACATCCATCTCGGGGATTTACCTCTATTCCACACTTCACATGGATCCGGATCACGCCGCCATGCTGGCCGAGTGGCTCGATGTCGGCCAGGCCGAAAACCCCTGATTCGTCATCCGCCTGTACACCCCGATTCGGCTTCGGCTCGCGGCATACGGCAAGGATCGTCGTTGCGGCGGTCAATACAGCCTGGCCTGTTTCTTGCAAATTTTATAATCAGACTTTACGGCCCCATCGGTCCAGGTGAAGCCCATGATCAAGACGATCGAGATCGCCGACCTGAAGATCGGTATGTATGTCATCCTGCCGTCTTCATGGTTCAAGCACCCCTTCTTCAAGGGCCGCTTTATCGTGAAAACCCAGGCCGATATCGACCGGATCGCCGAGACGGGACTGAGAGAGTTGGACATCGATACGGCGAAGGGATTGTCCTTTCCCAATATCGATGTGATGAGTCACAGGGCGGAAGCCCCAGCCCCGAAACACCGGATACCCGCCACGTGGGAGCCGGAGAAGCTGATTCCGGAAGAACTGAAAAACGCCCTGGCGGACAGCCGCATGCCGAAACAGCGGAAGGCCGAAGTCGTCTACCTCGCTTCCCTTAAAATGATGAAGCGCCTATTTGAAGATCCCAAGGTGGAGAACATTCGCGCCGTCAAGGAGGAAATCAGCCGTGTGGTCGACGTCATCATTTCCGACGATGCCACGGCCAGGCATATGCTGACGATTACCACCCACGATTTTTATACGTATACCCACTCCGTCAATGTCGGCGTCCTCGGCGTCATGCTCTCGAACCTGCTCTTCGCCGAAAGCGACGGCCACGACATGCACGAATTGGGCGCCGGTTATTTCCTTCACGACCTGGGCAAGGTCCGGGTCGATCCGGCCATCATCAACAAACCCGGGATACTCACGGAAGATGAGATGAAGAAGATGAGAAGCCATCCTTATCAGAGCTACAAGATTCTCTCCGAAGCCGGACAGTTGACGGAGGAATGCCGCATCATTGCCATGCAACATCACGAGCGGGAGGACGGCAACGGGTACCCGCGCCGCCTCCAGGGGGACCAGATTCATATCTACGGCCGCATTTCGAGCATCGCCGACGTATACGACGCCCTCACGGCCGAACGTTCCTATAAGCCCAGTCTGAAGCCGTTCGAGGCCCTGCGGATCATGAAGGAGGATATGATCAACCATTTCCATCCGCAGCTCTTCGAGAAGTTCGTCATGCTGTTCCGCTGACTCCGGGTATGACGGGGTTTCGTAAAAGCCGGCAAACATTCGTAATGCCTGGAAAGAGGCTGAGTATTTCCATGAAGGAAAGGATGCGGAAAAATGGCCCTGATCGCCTGGAATAAGGATTTAAGCGTTCACGTGGCGGAAATGGACAGGCAGCATAGAAAGTTCATAGATTTGATCAATGATTTAAACGACGCGATCGTCAGGCGAAAAACGAGGGAAACCGTCGGCGGGACGCTGGATGTTCTCCTTCGTTACGCGGGAATGCATTTTGCCGAGGAAGAGAAGCTGTTCGCCCTGTACGAATATCCCGATGAAGCCGGACAGAAGAACGAGCATAAGAAGTTTATCGACAAGGTGGCGAAATTGAAGAAACAGCATGACGACGGAAGCACCGTTCTCGGCACGGCCGTGACCGATTTCCTGTCCGATTGGCTGACGAAGCATATCATGCTCGAAGACAAGAAATACGGTCCGTTCATGAACCGGAAAGGCGTTATGTAACCGGCATTCCCGGTTCGAGACGTATGGCTGCGCCTGATTCTCACGTTATTGGACGGTGAAAGGATCTTGGAATATACGGCCTGTTTCGCCGTCGGAGAAGTCCTGACGTCTTCGCAGGCATTCCTTCATAAAGGCTTCTATGCCTTTACCGGCCGGTGAACATGGCCGGTCTCTTTTCGATGAAAGCGGCGATGCCTTCCCTGGCGTCCGCTGTCTTTCCCGCCTGGATGATGCCTCCCCGCTCCCTTTCGAGCTGACGCTCTAACAAACCGAGAAGGGCTTCATTGAAATTTTCTTTCAAGATGGCAAAAGAACGGGTTGCGCTACCCGCCATCTTCGATGCGATCCGCCGGGTTGTTTCTTCCAGTTCGCCGTCCTCGGCCACCCGATTGACGAATCCCATGGCCAATGCCTCTTCGGCGCCGAAGACGGGGTCGAGGTAGGCGAGTTCCGCCGCCTTGCCCAGTCCGATCAGGAGCGGAACGATCAGGTTCCATGCCCCGTCCGGCGTGAGGCCGATCGACGTATAGGCCTGCCTGAATTTGGCGGATTTCGCGCATATCCGGAGGTCACAGGCGGCCGCCAGGCTTATGCCAGCGCCGGCCGCCGTCCCGTTGATCATGGCGATGACCGGTTTGGGTATGCGGCGGATTCCCGAGATCACAAAATGCAGGCGCTTCGTCAACTGCCGGATGCCCTCGCCGGGATCGTCGAAACTGTGAAACATCGCCACGTCGCCGCCGGCGCAAAACGCCTTTCCTTCTCCCGTGAGGACGACGGCCTTGACCCCGTCGTCCACCGTGCATGCCTCCAGGGCGCGGACGATGTCCTCGAAAAGGCCGATATGGGCCGCGTTGAAAGCTTCAGGACGGTTCATCCTGACGAAGGCCACCCGGTCCTCTTTTTCCAGAATTACATGGTCGTAGGTCATTTGCGCTTCTCCTTTCAAGGCATAAAAAGTTTGATATCAAACTATAAGGCCAAAAAAATCAGAGGTTGCCGTTGATCTTCGAAAGCAGACGGTACAACTCGTCCCTCTCGTCGTCCGTCGTGTCCCTGTAAGAGAGGGTGCGCAGCTTCATGGCGATGGCGACGAAGGCCGGCTTCAGCGCCGCCCCCTTCTTCGTCACGGCGACGAGGGCCATCCGGCGGTCGCCTTCGTGTGTCCGTTTTTCCACGTAGCCCAGGCGGATCAGTTTGCCGACGAGGGCGGTGATCGTCGATTTGTCCCTGTCGATGATCCGGGCGATCTCCGTCATGGAGAGGGGGCCCTTGAAGATCAGCGATCCCAGAATTTCCCCATGGGAAGGGGCGAGCCCCTCGATGCCGCGGGCCTTCATTTCCCGTTCGAGAAGCCGCTGGGCCTTGTAGTGAATCCGGCCGATGAGAAAAATGATGTGGTCTCTCTTCATGGGGCTATATTAGTTTGATATCAAACCGATGTCAAGAGAAAAAACGGGCATGAATCTGCGGAAAAAACGGATGGATCGCAGGCCGGGCATTCGCGACGTTGCAACGGTTCCAGCCGCCGCCGGAGATTATTGCTGGCGGGGTATATTTCCGGGCTGCCGCCGGCGTCCCGGAGGCGTCAGGCCTCGCCGTGGGCCAGAAGCTCCTCGGCCATCAAACCCTTGAAGAGGCCGATCTTGTAGCTGTTGTCGCGGAGGGGCCGCGCGTCTTGCATGGCGGCTTCCGCTGCCCGGGCGGCGGTTTCGCCGTCAAGGACCTGACCCGTGACGGCCTTTTCGGCTTCCATGCTTCGCCAGGGAATCGGCGCGGCGCCGCTCAGGACAATCCGGGCCCCGGCCACCCTGTTGCCGTCGAAACGCAGATTGAGGGCTACCCCGGCCAGGGCGAAATCCCAGGAGCCGCGCGTGCGGACCTTGCGGTAGGAACTCCTGGTTCCCGGCACCGGGGGAGGCAGAAGAACGGCCGTCAGGACCTCGCCCGCTTCGAGGATCGTCTCCCTGGTCACGGATTGGGCGGGCAGGACGAAGAATTTATCGAGGGGGACGCGCCTCTTCCTGCCGGCTCCGGCGATCTCGACCGAAGCCCCATAGGCCATCAGGGCCGGCGCCGTATCCGACGGATGGACGATGAAGCACCCCCGGCCCCCGAAGATACCGTGATACTGGTTCTCGCCTATAGCCGCATAGCAGCGATCGCCGCCTTTGCGGCTGCAGTGAAAATCCCCCCGGTAGTACCAGCAGCGCGGCTTCTGGCAGAGATTGCCCCCGATCGTTCCCTGGTTGCGGAGCTGGGGGCTGGCAACCTCCAGAGCGGCCCGGGCGAGGGCAGGGTAGGATTCCCCGATCCAGCCGTCGGCCGCCAGGGCGGCAATGGTGGCGAGGGCTCCGATGCGCAACGATCCGTCCTTCAGACGCTCGATCTTCCTGAGCGGTTCGAGACGACTGATGCTCACGACCTTATCCGCCTTGAAGACGCCGTCGCGCAAACATCCCAGAAGGTCGGTCCCGCCGGCGTGGAGGCGGGCGTTGCCGGAGGCGAGGTGGGCATGGACCTCCCTGAGCGACTTGGGACGCACATAGGTGAAATTCGGCATGGACATGGTCATCCCTCCTTGGCGGCGGTCTTGGAGGCCGCCCGCCGGCGCTTGGCCGCCTGATCGACCGCTTTGAAGATATGGGCGTACGAGCCGCAGCGGCAAAGGTTGCCGCTCATACCCAGCCGGATATCCGGAAGCGTCGGTTCGGGATTGGCCCGGAGCAGTCCTTCCGCCGCCATGATCTGGCCCGGCGTGCAATAGCTGCACTGCATGGCGTCCTGGTCCCAAAAGGCCTGCTGAACGGGTCCCAATTCGTCTCCGTTCATGAGCCCCTCCAGCGTGGTGATCGCCTTTCCTTCCGCTTCCAGGGCCAGGGTCAGGCACGCATAACGCGGTTTATCGTCGATGAGAACGGTGCATGCCCCGCATTCGCCGCGTCCGCAGCCCAGTTTGGTGCCGGTCATCCCCAGTTTCTCCCGCAGGACGTCGAGGAGAGTCCAGCGGGCTTCGACCGCGACGCGGTAAGGCTTTCCATTGATCTTCAGGTTCACCATGACTTCCTCTCCCTTCGCAACCGCGTCGGCGGTCCCGGCGGAGTCGGCGCGGCCGACGCCGCCCAGCGTCGTGGCCAGGGCCCCGGCGCCCACGATCTGCATGAAGCCGCGGCGCGATACGCCTTTCTGCTCTTGGGGGTTCTTTTCTTTACGTTCTTCTTGCATAAATATCGCTCCCGCAGGTTCCGTTATTTCTGTTCCTTCTTGCCCGCTGCCAGCGCCTGACGCAGCAAAGCCGGACTGATCGGCGTCGAGGTGAGCCTTATCCCGGTGGCGTTGTATACGGCATTGGCCACGGCGGCCGCCGTGGGAATGGTCGCAGGCTCCCCGACGCCCTTGGCGCCGGCAATGTTGGCCTCGTTGTCCGGGAGATCGACCGGGACGACGGCGATGTCCGCCGGGACGTCCATGGCCGTCGGAATCTTGTAGTCGTGCCAATTGCCCGAGACGATCTTGCCCGTCTGGCGGCGGTCGAGGATGCGGGATTCCGTCATGGCGAGCCCGATGCCCATGGTGATACCGCCGATTACCTGGCTGTCGAAGGTGAGGCTGCTCATGATCCGGCCGCTGTCGTGGGCGCTGAGGAAACGGAGGACCCGGACCTCGCCGGTCCTGATGTTCGCCTCGACCTCACAGAACTGGGCGGAGAAGGGATTGACCGCGCGATCGGCGGGGTTCGGGCCGCGATAGCCGATGCCGACGACGACCCCCTGCCGTTTCAGCCCCGTAACGTCCGTGAGCTTGATTTTCTTCGCCGGGTCGCGGCGCGATACGATCCGGCCCCCTTTGATGTCCAGATCGGAGGCGGCTTCCTTCATGTCCTCGGCGGCCATGGCCAGAAGCTGCTGTTTGACGTTGATGGCGGCGGCGCGCACGGCGGGCGATTCGGTGGGGACCGTCTTGCTCCCGCCGCTCGGGGTGGCGAATTGCGTGGTGGCCGTGTCGGCATGTTCGATGTCGATGACCTCGGGTCTCACGCCCAGCTCTTCGGCAACGACGAGGGACATGACCGTCCGCGTTCCCGTGCCGATGTCGCTTGCCCCCATGTTCAGGTTGACGCTTCCGTCGGCGAACAGTTTGAGAATGATCGTCGACGGCGGTCCGCCGCCCCCGACCACCCACATGCCCCCGGCCATGCCGACGCCTTTCCGCCAGTTTCCGTGTTTACCGGCGGCGCCCGCTGCCTTCTCCCAGCCGAAGGCCCTGGCGCCTTCGGTGAGGCACTGCCTGAATCCCGTCGAGGTATAAGGGGGATTGCCCGGCCTCGCCTGGCTGACCGCGGCGATATTCTTCAGGCGGAGGGCCACCGGGTCCATGCCGACGGCGGCGGCCAGGGCGTCGAGCATCTGTTCCAGCGCCCATGCACCCTGCGGATGACCGGGAGCGCGGAACGGACGGGACGGACAGGCGTTCGTATAGATGTCGGTAAGTTCGGTCCGGACGTTGGGGCAGAGATAGAGGTCCTTGATCTGCCAGTCGACGCCGCCCGTGGCCTGGGCGGGGTAAGCCCCGCAGGTGGCCGTGCAGGTGAAATCGAGCGCCGTCAGGGTGCCGTCCTTCCTGACGCCCGCTTTCAGGCGCATGTTCGCCGCCGGGCGGCTTCCCGCCGCGATGAAGGTTTCCTCCCGGCTCATGAAGAGCTTCACCGGCCGGCCCGTCTTCTTCGCCAGGAGCGCGGCAATGACGTTTTCCTTGTCCATGGTCAGTTTGCTGCCGAATCCCCCGCCCATGTATCTTCCGGAGACGCGCACCTTGGAGAGGGGAATGGACAGGATGGCGGCCAGCTGGGCCTGGATGCGGAAGACGCCCTGCGTGGACGGCCAGACGGTCAACCGGTCGCGGTCCCATTTGGCGACGCAGCCGTGCCGTTCCAGGGGCGTGTGTATCTCGCATTCCGTCCGGTAGGTCTCTTCCAGGACGACATCCGCCTCGGCAAAGCCTTTCGCCACATCCCCCCGCTTGTATATTTCCACAGGCTTGACGCGGTTCCCCTTGTCGTGGATGCGGGGCGCGCCGGTCTCCAGGGCCTTATGTTCGTCCACCAGGGGCGGCAGGACCTCGTATTCGACCTTGATGGCGGCGAGGGCGTCGCCCGCCTGGTAGGCGTTCTCGGCGGCAACGGCGGCGACGGCCTCCCCCTCGAAGCGGCACCGGTCGTCGAAGAGCCTGGTCTTGATGTCGTCGGACCACGTCCAGACGATGTTCGCTTCGGGGCTTTTGCCCGTCAGCACCGCCCGGACGCCGGGCATGCCTTCGGCTGCACGCGTGTCGATGCTCTTGACGACGGCGTTGGGATGGGGGGAGCGGAGCACGGCGGCCGTGAGCATCCCCGGCAGCGACATATCGGAGGGATAAACCGCCCTGCCGCTGACCAGTTCATAGCCTTCCACGCGGGGCCGGCGGCTTCCCACCATGCTGGTTTTGCCCCACGGTTTCGGTGCGGCGCCGGGGCCGGGTGTCTCGGGAACAATCTGATCGGGGGAAAAATACGGGTATTGATCCTGGCTCATGGGATACCTCGTTATCGTGGTTGGACCTGTCCGGAAGAGGTGCGTATTCCGGCAACCAAGGCGTTACGATGGAAGCCTCAACAAAAAAAGGAGGGATGTCATCGCCGGGGCAGGGCTTCCGATCTCCTCCACGGGATAGGTTTTGAGTCAAAGGTCCCGGATAGGGAACCTCACTGTGTGTCATTTTAAACGGTCTCTTTCGCCGTGTCAATGGCAACTAACCGTAAGCGGTTCGGGAGTGTCGGCTTATCGGGGACCGCGATATGCCGGTAGGCGGTTTGGAACATGGCATAAAAGACTGGATCGCTTCGGCCCCCGGCCCCGGCGAGACGGGGATGCCGAACTATCGGTTATATCCGGCGGACCGTGAGGTCTTTCCGGCGGCAACGTGAAGACGGCGGATCGATGATTTCACAAGGTCCAATAGTCATCCACCCGATCCGCTTCCTCGTCGCCGGGCCAGGGAGGCATAGTGACGCACAGGAAGGTCAGGGGAACTTGACCGGTATTGCGGAACTGGAAATGGGTTCCCGGCGGTATGGTCAGACAGAGGCCCGGTTTCACGGCGACGACCGACTCCTGCGCGTCCGACTTCCGCCAGACTTCCCCCTCCCCGGTCAGGAAGTACCATATTTCTTCGACGGTTTTGTGCCGGACGGCCCGGGAAGTGAGACCGGCAGCGAGGGAACAATGACATACTCCGCCGCCTTCCATCCGGGACAAAAGGCGTATTTCAGCGCCGTCCGGAGCAATTTCGTCGATCCGGTCAGGTGTGGACGTCGTTGAAAAAGGCAACCTGAATCTCCTGTGCAGATGCATTAAGAATAAGTATCTGTGCGTATCATATTATTCGAGGACAAGGGATGTCGGCCCGGCGGCGTCTTTGCAACGCTTCAGTCCCTACAATTCCGGAATTCGTTAAGAATATGATACCTTTCTTCAAGGCATGCAAGAAATATATTCAATCCTGCCGTCGATACCGATATATTTGGCTGGCATCGTGAGTCCTTCATTAGAGCAGAAAATAATAAGTAACATTATGTGTTGTTTAATAAAGAATGGAAGGGACAGATATCAGTCGAACTGTTTTCTGATACCTGTCCCATGCAGACAAGGTGATTGAGTGTGGGAAAATGGTAAATCCCTGAACTTGAAAATGTCGTAGTATGGTTGAGAGCGCTCCGCCAGTCTTTCCCGAATCGCTTGTCATAAAGGACTGAAAATCACACAACTCTTGGATACCGCCTGCTTTTCCTACCTCTTGGCCGTCTTTAATTTCTGCCACCGGATTGCCGGTTTTGCATGTTTCTGTACTTTTGCACGTTTCATCTCGATCAATATCCTTGCGCTGTCCTTGACGTGGAAAACGAGACCTTGGGAAGCCGTCAATTCAACGCGTTCCGGATTGAATTTCTTTTGGTTCACATCGATATGACATGTTTCAAGAGTCTTGATGGATTTCGCCGCCTTGGATGTCAGGGTTACTACGATCCCTCCCGTTGCCGATCCAAGAACATTTTTCATCGTATAACCTGCCGGTTCAAGGAGGGAAACGGCAAACAAATCGCCGTCCTGGAGGGTGGCGCTGTTAAAAGCCGCACGGCCTTCCCTTTCCGATGTCATGGCCGAGTATCCGCTTCCCGAGGACACGTGGAACAATACATAACCTTTGGGAGAGACGATACCCGCATTCTGTATTCCGCTTTTAAAGCCCAAGCCTGCCGATTTCAACTTCGTCTTCCAGTTGACCTGTGCCAGATCGATATCCAGTTGCATAACTTCCGACTTTTCATTGACCTCAAAATCAACCTCTCCCACTGTACAGTCCTGTTTCATAATGGATGTCCGATAATATCCCGGCGAACTGAACTGGTGGAGCACCATGGCCAGAACTCCCAGGGAACCGCTGTCAAATGTCATCGTCTCGAATAATGGTATGTTCAATTTAGCTTTCATATTATTACCCCACATTTCCTTCCAGGATCATTTCCCGATCATTGTTGAATACTCTTAAATCGCGAATCGGGATCTTTACCGGTATGATGGATGACGGAAAACCCGGGTTAGGATTGGCTGTTGCTTTGAGCATGGGATACGGATCTTCGATTTGGTGGAGAGGGTATTGGTTGGCGAAGTAGTCGGCTACAAGCTGCAGAACGATATCAAGCATACCGAAACTTACATTCAGAAGATCGCTAATCCACTCCTGAATATCGTCCGGGAGATCCAGGATGGCCCTAACCACGTCGATGATCGGACCGAGGATGGCCTTGATCAGATCTTTTGCCCAACCAGGGAGAAAGCCGAGCAAACGGTCGATCGCCGTATTTAGGGCGTTCTCCAGGAGATCGCCTGCCATGTCGGCTATGTCGAACAAATCGACATCCACCGTCTGCGGGTCAAGAAATACTTGCCAATGGTTGGCAAGGGAAGGACTTGCATCCTGCGCATCCCATTCGTTCATGCCGATGGGACGGTTCGGATTCGATGCATATTTGATCAGCAACGAGCCTATAACCGATAATTCTGTCGTGATGAGTCCCCCGAGCGGCAGTGTGACGGTGATGTCGGGGTCAGCGCTGAATACGCTGATTTTGGGTGCGCGTACCCAACAACCTCCGAACGGACTGGGGATGATGCAAAAACCTCCGACACTGACTTCCGGGATGTCGATGCCGATGCACAGATCGACTTTGTCCCATTTGATGTCGAGTTCCTTGATCCGGATGGTGTTGTCGGCTCGAAGGTCAATCGTTCCACCTTCCAAGTGTGCCTCCAGGGCGTATGCAGCTGTAAAAGGGCCAAAATCCTTGCTGTCGGATTTTATGAATTTGAAATTGTTGCGGATACCTTCAAAAAGCGCTTTGAAGGTTTTTTCGGATGCTGCAATGGTTATATGTGCCATATCAGATCACCTCCGCCTTGATGAAGACTTTAAGCTGGTCTCTTTCAATGGCCGGATTATTCGGCAGTGCTGCCGAGACAGGCATCGGGCCAAGGACGACATTGGTAGGCTTAGGGAAAAGATCCGTTGCCCCTTGTGTAAGATTGAGCGGTGCGTAAGAGAGCAGAATCCTTAAACCGGGTAAAACGACAAGCTTCAGCAACAGATCGATGTAGCACTCCAGGCTGTTTTCGAGCCCTTCGGGTTTGATGTCCACAATCTCGAAGCCCTCCAGATAAGTTTCGAGATACGGTTTGCCGTCGTATGTGGCGACACGTATGCCGCCCGTGGCATAGGCTTCCAGAGAGAAACATATCAATTTGCGGATTTGTATGGGAACAAGGGGTTCCTTATCTTGCGACCGACCGGAATCACCCTTCTTGGATTCCGTCGATTGCGGAGTTTCTTTCGGTTTAGGGATGAGATGATCCACGATTTCCTTGGGTGGACAGCCAAAGCCGCCGCAAATATCCAACTTGATCGCCCATCGCTGTTCTTGAAGCGGCGGACTCAATTCCGGCGGCAGACTGAACGTATCGGCCGGGTGAAAGTCGATACACAACCCGGTCAGTTGTATTGCGAAATTGACAGCGTAATTGGTTCCAGGGACAGGCAGAGGATCAACAATGGTTACAAGCGGATTATTGCGAGCCAAGATGATGGGATGAGATGGAACCGCTTCGCATAAAAGCTCCGGATTGGCTGCAATATATGCAGTTGCGTAATTAAACAATGACGGCCTTTGACTTTGCACATGCCTGATAATCCGGTTAAAGCCGTCTTCATGGAAAGATGCAAAAATATCACAATTGTCTGTGAAAGCCATCAGAACACCTCCTAATCCTATTATGAGGTTATTTCGTTCTAATATCTTGTCGGTCACCTCCTTTCACGTTGTGAACCAAAAAACGGCCTCTCGAACAGTTCCTGTCAAGATCGACGGTATGCTTGTGTCTGCAGGGTGCGAAAGTCTACAATCCCCGTATGTCGTTAATTGTACGGAATCCGATCCCGGCATTCCCACCACATGGATACGATCAGGGTTGTTCAACCGGATCGCCATGCTGTCCCTCATCTGACGGTTGCGGGGCGAACCTGATTAACTCTGTGTTTGGTGTGCCGCCGAGCACCGTTATCTTATAACAAGCCGATTCGTCGACCGAATTGTTCGCATCAAGAAAGAAAGGGCCGTCTTTGCGTTCGGCGAAGGCATTGATCGACATCTTTCTCGCTTGTGTGCATCTTTGCAGCTTATTGTCTGCTTCGAACCAACCTTGATGACCGAAGGCAAACGCATAGCTACGTTTTCCGACGGCATCTATTAACTGTTCACGATCCTCCAGCGTCATGACCATCTCCGGAACGGCTTCCTTATTGGGGATATGATGCAATGCGATGAGTTTAGGCGTTGTATTATCGCTGTCCAGTATCTCTTTCAGTCGTCCCAATTGCGCCGTTCCTATTTCGCCCCGGGCGAAATCATTCCAGGCGGATGTCTGTTTGCAGGAGTTGAGTCCGATAAGCTTCATCTTATTTCCATTATGATCGTCCAACGTGACCTGATAAGGTATTTTGCCGAAGAAATTTGCAGATGGATTAAGCATTCCGAGGTTCGTCGAAAAGGGATGATCGAAATAGCGGGCGGCGCGAGCGGAATAAATGACGCTTTCTATATAGCCGTAATCGTGATTTCCGGGTATCACGATGATCTTGTCTTTAAAAGGTAGCAAGGCGTCCATTGCCGTAGCGTAGTTGATTTCTGTGCCGTCATCGACGATGTCGCCTGTCACGAGAAGATATTTATTCGCTGCCGTATTCTTATCCCAATCAGCTTTAAGCTGCGTCAACAAGTAATCCGCCTTGTTATTGTGCGGACTTTTTGTGCCGTAGTGAAGATCGCTAACATGGTATATCGTAAGCATAGTCGCCTCCCCAATGATAGAGTCAATGCGTTAACAACGATTCACTGTTGGACTGTTCATGCCGTTTACGGACACACAGAGGCTAATGGAGGCATTCAGGATGACGAAAGAGGAAATCTCTACTCAACTGCAGACAACGGCACTTTTCTCACCGCTATCAAAGTCAGACAATCCTTTGGCTACAGTTTATCACATCCTTTCCGGCATAGAATATTCCCGTTTGCATCGCATGCCATGAAGCGGTCATCCTAGAAGGCACTCTCCCTCACGAATAAAGGCTCATCGCTTTCTGCCAGGGGCGGTCCCATGACCATGATTTCAGCGCTTACAGTATCGCGATCGAAGGTGACAAGATAGCAGGATTGTTCGTAGACCGAACTGTTGGCATCGAGCAGGAAACGCTTTCCTTTGGCTGACGCCCTTTCCGCAGCATACATATTGCGGCTTGCCTTCAGCCATGCGCCGTTGTCTTCTTCGTAGCCCTGATGGCCGAAGGCGATCACTTCGACGCGGTCGTCGATCGTGCGCATCAATGCCTCCCAGTCCGTCAGCGTCATGACATTGGGAAATCGTGCGTGCTTGATGGGAATGTGATGGAGAAAAAGAATTTTCGGTACGTCTCGCAGCGTATGGTCGCTAAGGATGCGGTCCAGGTTGAAAAGCTGCTGCCGGCCTATCCCTCCCTGGGCAAAATCAAGGATGCCCTCGTTTCTGCACGAGTTGAGGCCGATGAGCAGGACTTTCGTGCCGCTGCCGTCATCCAGTTCCCGTGTATACGGCGCATAGCCGTTTTCGATCACGTTGAATTTGTCGAAGAAGGCGTGGTCCACGCCGAGAGCTTCGGCAAAAGGCGTATCGAAACGTTTCGCTTTGATTTCGTCGAAGTTCGAGCCCAGAAGCCCGCCGTAATCGTGATCGCCGGGAACGACGAATATCCGGCCGCGGAAAGGCATGAGGGCCTCGAGGGCCAGGAAGTATTCCACCCGGGAGCCCGTGTCCGTGATGTCGCCGGTGACAAGAAGGTAATCGCCGCAGCCGGATTGGGCATTGAACACCCGGGCGATCCTGTGCAGCAGAATTCTGGCGCCGTCATTGTCGCTCTCTTTCTTGCTGAAGTGAAGATCGCTTATATGATAGATTCTCAGCATGTTGAAGCCTGTGTCTGTCGTTGCCCCTTGGCGACGCGGCTGAAGACAGCCGGTTATCGGCGACTGGCGGGGCTTTTCCGTGCGTTAGACCATATCCCCGTAGACGATGTTGACGGCGATGAAGATCAAGGCGGCTGTCTGCCGGAAAGGAACGCCTGACCGAGGAAAACGCGCATGAAACGGAGGACGTCCCGCTGAACAGGACTGGCGGACTGCTGCAGGCATCGGTCTGCGTGCCCGATGCTGTTACTAGGCGTTGGTTCAGGCTGCGGAGACCGCCTTACTCGAGTAAATCATAACAGCATGCACAAGATTGTCAAGATGTTTTTTTAATATATTTCAATATGATACTAATATAATGTTGGTGTCGTTAAATGATCGGCATGGAGCGCTGTCGCTTCCTGTACCTCTGGTACATCCATATTAAATCCAAATGAAACAAAGAGATACAGGCGATTACATGGAGAAGTATAGGGTCTGTAATCCAGACGAAATTTTTCAAAATAGCAGTATATTGCATCGCCATTCTTTTATGACCGACTTACGTGGTGCACAAAGGGAGGGGAGGGCGGATGTTGCCGGGGAGGCGGAGAGCTTATATTAAGGGCAAGCATGAAAAAATAGAATCGTTTACGGCGGGAAAGAGTGTGGTTGCCACTCCTTCCCGCCGTATTGTTTAGGCGGCGGAAACGGCTTTTTGCCGGTTTTCAGTGCTCGTGATCCTGCCTTCGATCAGGTCCCGGAAGGCGTTGATGAGTTTCCTCGTCGTCGTTCCGGGTTTGCCGTCGCCGATTATCCTGCCGTCGATCCTCGTCACCGGTATGATCTCCGCGCCGGAACCCGTGAGAAAGCATTCGTCGGCCGTATAGAGGTCGTAGCGTGTAAGCGATGTCTGCCGGCACGGAACATCGAGTTCGGCGGCGAGTTCAAGGACCGTTGCCATCGTGATGCCGTCCAGCGCCCCGTGGTAGGGTGCAGGCGTGAGGAGTTCCCCTCTGTTGGCGATAAAGATGTTGTCGCCCGTGCATTCCGCGACGAACCCCTCTTTGTTCAGCATGACGGCCTCAAGGCACCCCGCCTGGCGCGCCTCCATCTTGGCCATGATGTTGTTCAGGTAATTGAGCGATTTCACCCGGGGGTCGAGGCAGTCCGACGGCATGCGGCGCGAGGCCGCCGTGATGACGGCGATGCCGTCCCCGTAGTAGGCCGGCGGGTAGAGTTGGATGTCGCCGACGATGACGATCACCTTCGCCCGAGGGCATGACGTCGGGTCGATGCCGAGCGCGCCGTCGCCCCGTGTCACGACCACGCGGATGTAGCCGTCTCTCTTCTTGTTGATCTCGACTGTGTCGACGATGGCACGGGCCATCTGTTCCCGGTTGATGGGTATCTGGAGGAACAGCGCCTGAGCGCTCCGGTAAAGCCGGGCAACGTGCTCGGATAGTTTAAAAACCTTACCGCCGTAGACCCTGATCCCTTCGAAAACGCCGTCGCCGTAAAGGAGGCCGTGGTCGAAAACCGAGACGGTCGCCTCTTCCTTCCCATAGTATTTGCCGTCAATATATATTTTCATGATTTTTCCTCGTCTGTAAAAACATCGCGCAGCATCGCATAACCGGCCCCGAACCTTTCGGTCAGCATCCGGTCGAAACGCCGGACGATTTTCATAATGTAGATGTCGTGCTTAACATAGTCTTCGGCCAGGGTTACGAAGCCCCGATTGGTGCTCCATGCACCTTCGACCAGGGCTCCGGAAAGTACAGTGCCGTTGAGGGCCTCCGTATCGTCGGCGATCAGGACCACGCCCCGTCCCCCCTTTTCTTCGTAGATCGTGTCTTCGATGGGGTGCGGGTAGATGTGAGAAAGGGAAGCCGCGGCCGATTCGCCGAAGTGAACGACCGCCACCTTGACGCCGCGCCTTTCGGCCTCAAGGAGATCGTCTTCCCAGGCGGCGAACTCTTCGCGCCACAGGGAGGCCATCAGCGTCACGGCGGCACTCTTGATCATGCGGCGACCTTTGTCGAGCAGGTAGTCGTACTCGGTGATATTCCATATGTAGGAGACGTCCTCTCCGCCGCTCAACGACGAAAGATCGGTTTTCAGCGACGCGACAAGGGCCTCCGTCGCACTCCGGTGCCTTTCGAGGAACTCGCCCGGCTCCAGGGGGACGTAACGCCTGGTCCTGCCTTCGTCGATGATGGTGACGGTTCCCTTGTCGATAAGCTTGCCGAGGACCTCGTAGACCTTGGACGTCGGCACGCCCGACGCCTTGGCGATCTCATAAGCCGTGGCCGGCTGTCGGCTTAGCAGCGACACGTAGGCCTTGGCCTCGTATTCGGAAAAACCGATTTCTGTCAGTCTGGCGATAACGGTTCGCATAGTGTCTACCTGAGTAGTCAATAGCGTTTGGTGTTCAAATTGTCAAGGACTATTTTCATTTTTGTAACGGCGCGTTGCGATCACCGAACGGAGAATGCCGGAGGAATCGAGGAGATCGATACACTTATTGAAACGAACCATCTGAATTATAAAGGAATAATTCTCAGGAGGGGCTTTTTCTTATTCACGAGCATCGGCTGCAATGAAAAATAAACTTGACATATAGTAAAATATACTATACAAGACCGCCATCCATTGAATTGAGGATGTGAACCATGCCGAAAACCGTGCCCCAGCTTAAAATCGTCAACCGCCTTCATGTCCTGCGGGCGGAGAGGCGGTTAACCCAGGAGCAGTTGGCGAAAGAGGTGGGTGTGACCAGGGCCACGATCGTAGCCATCGAGGGGGGCGGCTACAACCCCTCTTTGGAGCTGGCTTTCCGCATCGCACGGTATTTCGGGAGGGACATCCAGACGATTTTTTCCATCGAGGAGGAGAGGCCATGAAGAAGTTCGATTCTATCTTGCTGAAGGTGTTCTTATACGGCTTACCTGTTTTTGTTGTCCTGGCTGTTTATGCCAATTTCTATGCCGCGGGCGCCGTGGACCGCGATGTTCCGCATGCCGGGTTCTTAAGCAGCGGTTTCTTCGGGTTCGCCGTGGCGTTATGGCTCGCGCTTGCCGTTTATCTGAGCGTCAGACTGCTCGCTTCCGGGCCGTTCCGGGAGCAGGTCATAGCGAAAATCACCGTGATCCGGGAACGGGACGAGAGGGAAGCCCACCTGACCGGAAAGGCGGCCCGGGCGACCTTGCTCACGACGCTGGCGCTTCTTGTGCTCCTCTTTTGCCTGAACAGCATCCAGGTTTCCGTTTACCGCCTGCCGCCGGAGAAGGCCGTTGCGGGCAAAACCGGGATGGTCACGCTGGGCGTGGGGTTTGATGTTCTCAAAAACGGCACGGCGGAGCGGCCGGATACCGGAGCCAGGCAGTATATCTTCAACTACAAGGGGCTTCCCATATCCAGCTCTTCGATCATCCTGATCCTGATGGCCTGGCAGATCGCGTCTTACAACTATGCCATGAGGCGCCTGCTGAAATGAGGGAATCCTGAAAAGATTATCCTTGACAAACCCCTTTGTAACCATATAAACTGGTTACAAAGGGCCGTTCCAATGGCGTTTAAATCTCCCCACCCTAAATACAGCCGATTCCGATTCGATGCGGGCAGCCTGGCCCTCAATTTCGTGGCGACGGTCCGCCATCGCGGCGCCAAACCGCGGGATCTCCTTGCGACGCCCTCAGCCCTTGACGACTGGTTCCGGCTTGCCGGCTGCGGGATGCCGGCCGTCATTACGACCCATCAGGAACACGACGAAGCGCTACTCCTGCGGGAAGCGATCTACAGAACCCTTCGCGCCTTTATAATGGAGAAATCGCCGGACAAAGACGACATTGACCGCATCAACGCGGCCGCCGCATGCGGCCTCGCCGTACCGCAGTTCGACGTCGCGTCTTTCCAGGTCCGGTGGGAAAGCGCCGATCCGGCAAGGGCAATGCTGGCGGCAGTTGCCCGCGACGCTGTCGCCGTTTTAGGCGAAGCGGGGCGGGAGCGGCTGAAAATGTGCGAGAACGACGGCTGCCGGATGCTCTTTCTCGATCACTCTCCGGCCAACCGCCGCCGGTGGTGCGCCATGTCCATCTGCGGCAACAGGGAGAAGGTCCGGGCCCACCGCCTCCGCGCGAATACGGCGGAATAGCTTCGGTAATAACAGGCGAAAACATCCGAGAAGTGGTGAAGAAGGCGAAAACAATCGCCTTACATACAATCCGAAAAGGAGGTCGTCTATGGAACTTGCAGAAGCGATCAGAGGAAGGCGGAGCGTCAGGCGTTTCAAATCCGATCCCATTCCCCGGGATGTCGTTGAAAAGATCCTGGATCTGGCCCTGTGGGCGCCGTCGGCCATGAACAAGCAGGACTGGCGGTTCATCGTCGTGGAGGGTGCAAAGAAGGCGGCCCTTTTGAAAATTACGGCCGGGGCATTTGAATATTTCAGGCCCATTCTGGAGAAAAATTTTCCCGACAAGCCCAAAGTCCTGGAAAATTCCAAACGGTTTTTTGAAACTTACGGCAACGCTCCCATCATCGTCCTGGCCTACGGCGGCTATTTCCCTTCCGGCGAAGCGGACCCGCACAGCGTTTCCCTGGCCGTCCAGAATCTCCTTCTCGCCGCACACGATGCGGGTCTGGGTGCCGTCTGGGCCGACGCCGCCGTTTTCTATATGGAAAAGGAAATCAATGAACTCATGGGGATGACCGACCGCAAACTCGTCACCCTGATCCCCATCGGCTATCCGGATGAGGCGCCCAAAGCCCCTCCCCGTCAGGAGGGCCGGGTGCAATGGTTGTCCGACTGATAACGGATTCGCTTGAAGTCTGAAAAAGAAGGGAGGTTGTTATGGTTCGGCAACCGGTATTTGAGGGCGTCAAGGCCTGTGTCTTCGATGCCTACGGGACGCTCTTCGATTTCAATTCCGCCGTGGGAAAATTCCGGGAGGCGATCGGCGGCAAATCCGATCAGGTCTCGGCCTTATGGAGGACGAAGCAGCTCGAATACACCTGGCTGCGAAGCCTCATGAGACGTCATGAGGATTTCTGGCACGTCACCGGCGACGCCCTCGATTACGCCCTGGACGCCTTCGGCATTGCCGACCGGAAGTTGCGCGACAGTCTCATCGGCGCCTATCTCAGCCTGGCCCCTTACCCCGACGTTGCGGAGACGCTTCGTATTTTAAAAACCGGGGGCCTCCGGCTCGTCATCCTGTCGAACGGATCGCCCGCCATGCTCGAAGCGGCGGTGAAGAGCAGCAAACTGTCCGATCTGATCGAGGCGGCGATATCGGTCGAACAGGTCGGCGTCTACAAGCCCGATCCCCGCGTCTACCGTCTGGCCGAGGATGACCTCGGACTTCAGGGTAGGGAGATCGTCTTTCTCTCCGCCAATGCCTGGGACGCCGTGGGAGCCGCGAACGCCGGCCTGCGCGTCGTCTGGATCAACCGGTTCGGGCAGCGCCGGGAACGCCTGCCCGCGCAGCCGGATGCGGAAATAGCATCCCTGACGGAATTGCCCGCCTTGCTCGGCTGTTGACGGTGCGACGGCGAAAATGTTTAACGGCTGAACCCGGCACACGGGATGCCGAGGAAGGGGGGCTCTGTTCCAGGCAGGCTGTTTCAGTCGGCTGGGGGCAATTTCTTGGGGCAATCCGTTCCGGAATGGTGTATAGATCGTCCCGGATATCCTGTGTGAGCACCAGCGGATGCGATGACCGCGATCGACACGGACGATGACCGACACTTGGGAACGCCATGAATCTGCTCCTCGTCAATCCCCGCTATAACGGCCGGGCGGAGATTCCGCCCCTGAGCCTGGAATGCCTGGCTGCTCCGCTCCTCGAAGGTGGCCTCGGCATCCACATCCTCGATCTCGACTGCCTCTCCGACGAAGAAGGGCAGGCGGAACTGGCCGCCGCGATCCGGAAGGTGAAACCGCGGATCGTGGGCGTTACGGCCATGTCCCACAGTTTTCCGTCGGCGCGTAAGGTCTGCGCCGCCGCCAAGGCGTTCGACCCGGCCGTCGTTACCGTCATGGGCGGCGTCCACGCCACCGTGCGGTCGGAAGATATCCTCGCCGTGCATCCGGAGGTGGATGTCTGCGTCCGGGGCGAAGGGGAGGAGACCTTCGGTGAGCTGGTCTGCGCTGTCGATTCCGGGCAGTCGTTTTCGGCCGTTGCGGGGGTGACATACCGGGCAAACGGGGCCGTCGTCCGGAACGAGGACCGGGCCTTGATCGGCAACCTGGACGAATTGCCCGGTGCTGCCTACGGCCTCGTCGACCCCGTCCGCTACCGGACGCGGAGCATCTCGGGAAGCCGGGGCTGTTATCACCGCTGCACCTTCTGTTCGATCCAATCCCAATACGGCCGGACGGTCCGTGCGAGGAGCGCCGGAGCTATTGCGCGGGACATCGAAGTACTTGCCGGAAGCGGCGCGCGGCGGATCATGTTCACGGACGACAATTTCACCACGAGTATGAAACGCGTGAAGGAGATCTGCGGCGGCATCGAACGCCTGGGGCTTGCGGGCAAAGTCGATTTCTACGCGGAAGGCCGCATCGACGACATCTGCCGGAATCCGATCATGGCGTCGGTCATGAGCGACGCAGGCTTCCGGTCCCTCTATATCGGCGCCGAATCGGGTTCGGCCGAAATCCTCGACTACTACCGCAAGGACGCAACGCCGGAAGATATCGCAGCCGGCGTGGCCTATTGCATTGAGCAGAACCTGACCCCCGTGGTCAATTTCATCCTCTTCGGCCCCAGGGATTCGATTGCGACGATGAAGGAGACTATCGGCCTGGCCCGGCGTGTCTTCGAAATGGGGGCCGAGATCGTCTATGCCGAGGCCCTGATCCCCTACCCGGGGACCCCGATCCAGGAGGAACTGAAACGGGACGGCATGTTCCGCGAAGAAGATGGCATTTACTTTTTCCGGTCCTATCATGGCATCGAAATGGACTGCGTCCTTCGCCTCTGCAACGTCGCCCGGGCGATGGCGGAACTCCTGCACGGCGGCGACAGATATTTTGCCGAGCAGAGGGCCTACCGCGAGCTTGGTTGTATCGACGAGCTTCTTTCGGGGACGGTGCCCGCTTCCTTCGCCGCCATGGTCCGGGAGCGCTCTGCACTTGATGCTGCACTGGCCGCGAGGATCGATGCCATACAGGAATATCTCGCAGCGGCGGGTGAAAACGCAAAACCTTAGGCCCGGAACGCCGACTGGAAATGCCGGCCGTATCGCCGGGCGAATACGAAAGGAAATGGAGCGATGTCGACAGCAAAAGAAATCAGAGAGGTGATGGCCCGCTGGAACGAGGCGTGGAACGCGCACGATCTCGACGCCGTAATGGAACTCTTTCACGATGACGCCGTCTTTGAAAACTGGACCGGCGGCGCCGTGAAGGGAAAGGAAGCCCTGCGGCAGGCCTGGGTGCCCTGGTTCGAGAATCACGGCGGCTTCCGGTTTACGACGGAAGACCTCTTCGTCGATGAAGATGCCCGGAAGGTCCTGTTTCAATGGACCCTCGACTGGCCGTCGGGCGAACAAGGCCACCGGGGCAAGCCCGAACGGCGGCGCGGCGTGGACGTGATGCATCTGAAGGCGGGCAAGATCATTCGCAAGGACACGTATTCGAAGACGACCGTCCTGATCGAAGGACAAAAGGTCCGGCTTGCGGCGGGCGGTTAAACCGTCACGACGGCCGGAGGCCTCTTCCAACCCGTACTCATCGATCCGGGCCGACAGTCACCTGGACGAAGTCGTCCGGGCGAATCCAGCGGGCGAAGGCTTCCCGGACCTCGTCGGCCGTGGCGTCCCGGTAATATGCAGCGGCGAGGAGGGGTTCGTCGAGCGGCAGGTCTTCCGAGGCGCGGGCGAGCAGCCCTTCGGCGATGCGGTCGGTGCCGGATTCGGATAGCGGTATCTGTTTGACGAGTTGCGTCTTGGCCAGATGTAATTCGCCAGCCGAAAGATTTTCTTTCTGCATGGCACGGATGTTGGCTCCCACCATCGCTCCTGCGCGGGCCACATTTTCGGGGTCGCAGGCAAAGGTGATGCCGAAGAACGACCGGTCGTGCTTCGCTTCGATAAACGAGTCCACCGAATAGACCAGCCCTGCTTTTTCCCGCAAATCTTGATAGAGACGCGATGCATAGAATGCGCCCGAGAGGACCTGGTTGGCGATCTGAAGCCGGTAATAGTCGGGATGCATTCGTGCCAGACCCAGGGTCTCGGCAAGCGTCACCTGGTCCTGGACCTTGCTTGCGTCGGCAATTCTCGCCGCCGAGGCCTTGTTTGGCGGAATCGGCGGCAGGCTCGTGTCCGGTTTCGGCCCTTTCGCCTTCCAGGAGCCGAAATATTTCTCCACGGCGGCTTTGGCCTGCTCCCGCGTCACGTTGCCGACGACGACGATGGTCGTCATGTCGGGACGGAAGGCCTTGGCATGATAAGCCTTGACGTCTGCGAGCGTTATTTTGCTCACGGTTTCCGGGAGGGCCTGGCGGAGAGACGGATCGTCCCGCGGATAGAGCGACTCCCGCAGAGCGCGCTGCGAAAGGTGGGCCGGACTCTGCAATTTACCCTTGAGGGCACCCACCGTTTCCTCTTTCACGACGGCGAATGCCGCCTCGGGAAGCGCCGGTTTGAGCAGGTTTTCGGCCAGAAGCTCGACACCGCGTTCAAAATCGGGGGACAATACCCTGAGGGAAAAATTCGCCCCCGCGGCAATCGTCGCTCCGATGTCGTCCTGCGCCTTTTGAAAGGCCGTCAAGTCGAGAGATGTCGTGCCGTACGGGAAGAGACTCTCCAGAATATCCGCCGTGCCTTCCTTCCCTTCCGGTTCGTCGAGATCGGCGTGGCTTTTCATCCGGCCGAAAAGGCTGACGGCCGAACTGACATTCCCGGTCTGGACGATGAGGCGAATGCCGTTGTCGAGTGTCATGTCGGAGGGCTTGATGCTGGAGGCTGGCAGTGCGGGTAATTCGGCGGCGCGCCGGGCCCATTCCGGAAGCGCCACCGGCTTGACTTCCCTTGGGGCGAAGGATTCCTTGCCGCCGAATCCCTTGACGGGGACCTGCTTGCCCGACTGGCCCGGCGTGAGCACGGCGGTGACCGCCGTGTCGTTGACAAAGTATTCCCTGAGAACGCGGTTGACGTCCTCCACTGTCACTCCGGCCATGGCCGTCAAATCGTCCTGCGGCGAGGTCCGGCCCTCGGCGGCGAGCGCCTGGGACCAGGCCGTCGCCAGATCGGCGACGGAATTCTTCTGGAATTCGGCATCGGCCGCTTCGCGTCTCTTGGCCGCCTCCACCAGTTCGGCGGGGATGCCGTTCTTGATATAATCGGCAACGATGCCCTTGATCTCGGCAACAAGGGCTCGGCCGTCTCCGCCCGGAGGGAAGGCGGCGGTGGCGTAACCGTAGGATGCCTTCGGGAGCGTTCCGCCTTCAAAACTCGTTCGGAGGGCCTTTCCCTTGGAAACCAGGGCGTAAAGACTGCCCCGGCGGCTGTCCAGGACATCGAGGAGAATCTGGCCGGCGGCGAAATCGGGGCTGTCGGAACCGGGCAGCCGGTAGGCCACGGCGGCGATCCCATAGGGCAGGTCCGTCTCGAACGCGATGGCGGCGGGCGCGGCTGGCCGGAGTTTTATCCCGGCACGGGGAGGCAAGAGCCGAGGGGGGATCGGACCGAAGAGTTCTCTCACGACGGCCAGCGTCTTTGGCGGGTCGACGTCGCCGGCGATGACGAGGACGGCGTTGTTCGGCCCGTACCACCGGCCGTAAAACGTCTTTAGCATGGCGGCTGTCGTCTTCTGCAGCGAGGGACGCGTGCCTAGGGCATCGAGGGCATAGGGCGTGCCGTGAAACAGCTCGGCGATGATCCGGGAATAGAGGATGTATTCGGGATTGGAGAGGTTTTGGGCCACTTCCTGTTCGACGGCCCCCCGTTCCTGTTCCCAGAGGTCCTGGGCGTTGAGGACGCCGCCCATCCTTGCCGCTTCGACGTTCAGCGCCACGTCGAAGTCCTCCCTGGGTACGGTGAAGGCGTATTGGGTCACGATCTGGGTGGTGAAGGCGTCGAATTCGCCCCCGACGAGGGCCATGATGTTGGCAAACTGGGCGGCGGAAAGACCCGGACTGCCCCGGAACATCATGTGCTCCTGCGCATGGGCCATTCCGGGAAACCCTTCGGGCGCGTCGTTCGATCCGACGAGATAGTTGACCTGCGCCGTCACCACCGGCGCCAGGTCGCTGCGGATGATCACGACCCTGAGGCCGTTGTCCAGCGTCGCCTGAAGGACGCCGTTGTCCGCCGCCGCTGTTGCGGGACCGGAAAGCAATAACGCCAGCAATAACGCCGGCAGGATAAAACGGGACCTGGTTTTGAGCATGAATGCCTCTCGAATATGCGATGCGGTTTGGGAAGGATATTGCCGGAAAGGGGTCCGGGCAATCATCGCCTCCTATGAATCTATATGACCCGCCACTGCTTATTTCAAGAGGTATTGCGGCGGGGAAGGGGAGATAATGCGAGGATGCCTTAAAAGGCAAACAAAACCGTCAAGACGCGAAAGATAACCCGTCCCTTTCGCCGCTGGCGGAATGTTATCTCCTGGGCCTCGTGAGCTGGTAGTCGTGCCGCGGGTTGTTGGGATCGGCGTTCGGGTTGTACGACGTATCGTTGGAATAGACGTACTCGCCGCTCGGATTGACCCAGCGCTGCTTCCAATCGCTCGTATCCCGCTCGGTCCTGCCCGTGATGGGATTGACGTAATCGTTCTGGCCCGTGAGCGTGAGGTACTGATCCGTCTGGATGTTCTGCTGGGTGCGCGTCCGATGGGCGGCGATCTCCTTGTCTATCCGGGCGATATCTTCCATGAGCTTGCGGGATATCTCCGCCCGCTGGCCCTGCCCTTTGATCTCGCCCGTCACCCACTGGGGATTCAGTTTCACGGAGTTGGCGACGATATCCAGCACCGGCTTCCATCTGTCCGCCTCGGAAGCGGGGGCGCGCATCGACGTCGTCAGGTCGTTGGACCATAGCCCCATGGAGGACCGGCCGTCGACGAGCAGCGTGTAGTACAGCTCCTTGAAGCGACGGCCCCCTTCCGTGTATTCCACGAGGATGAGGCCGGCATAATAACCGGGGGGACGCATGCCGACCTGCGCCAGCGACCTGTTCAGCGGGTCCGAAAGGCGGCGCACCAGGTCCGCCAGCTGCGGAAGGTTCTCCTTCTTGACGACGGCGACGTCGGAAGCTTGTGGACGGGCCTGCCGGAAGAGCCACGTCAGATAACCCTCCACCGACGGCATGCGGGTCACGATGGAGCCGTTGTAGTTCATGCCCGGTCCGTGCGTGAAGGGGATCATGGGCCCGTCGGCGTAATTGATCTTGGGAAAGCGCCGGAGCATGACGGTTCCGGACGGGTCGCTCTTCACGGCGATGTCGCATTTGGCCTCGATGGAATTCAGGGTCCCGCCCGCCCGGTTGGGATCGACCCGGAAAATGCCGCCCTCGACGAGCCAGCCCTTCGGGACGAGCATCGTAAAGGCATGCTCCCTCGGTTCGGCGACCCGCTGAAACGCCACGGTGACGGGGACATCCCTGACAGCGGCGACCTGCGGTTTCCTGGCGGCCATGACCGCCGTTCCGTCTGCTGCGATGAAGAACAAGGTCAGAAGCGAAGCAAGAAGATAAAGTCGGTAGCGCATGGGTCGTCGATCCCTCCTCAAAAATGATTTTCCATCGATTAAGTGAACATACCCTCCCTGAACCCGGCAGGGCCGTTATGTCGGCGACGAACTTCCATCAGGGCAGAAAGATTCTTTAACACCCGGTGAAATTGTTCCGGATATTACCGTCAAATGCGCGGAAGACCGTATTTAACTTTCGTGACAGGTCTTGCAGCGATCGAAGGTCTTGTCGTGATGACAGCCGAAGCACTTCTCCACGTTGGCCTTCTCCGTCTTGTCCCCGGGTTTCATATTCTCTTTATGGGGTTTGTGGCAGAAGACGCAGTCCTGGATGCCCTTCTCCGTTTTATCTTCATGGGGCCAGTACTGGTGGGGATTCACGGCGGTAATCTTCGACTGCTTGGGATCGAATCCCTTGAAGAAAGGGGGCTTGGCCGCCAGTTTTTCATAGGGACCGTGGCACATGAGGCATCTGGCCTTGGACGTATCCTGTCCGGCTGCGCCTACATTTCCGGGGCCTGCCGCCACGACGAAAGCGAACAACGCCATGGAGGCGAATACGCCCATGAATATCTTTTTCATACGAAACAATCCTGCAAATTGAAAATGAGGGCGCAGGGCAGACGCCCTGCACCCGGATGATTGAATGTCAACCCCAGCTCTTGAGTTTCGCTGCGTGGGGACCGGCCGTCCAGCCGCCGAAGAGGCACTCGGTCAAATTACCGCCGCCGTTGTACATGAAGCCGTAGTAGGAACCCAGTTCGCCCACGACGTAAAGCCTCGGTATCGGCTTGCCGAAGGGGTCCAGGGCCTGTGCCTTCGTGTTCTTCTTCGGGCCGCCGAAGGTGTTGTAGGAACCCGGCCACAGAAGCGCCGCCGTGAAGGGCGCCTTGGCGACGGGCTTGAGTGACTTCGCGTCCCGCCCGAATTCCGTGTCGGTCCCGGCCGCGCACATCTTGTTGTAGGCATCGACACTGGCTTTGGCCTTGGCGGGGTCCAACCCCAGTTGCTTGGCCAGTCCTTCAATCGTATCGTCCCGGTAAAGCCAGCCCTTGGCCACTTCGGCGCTGTTGTCGTCGCTCCATTTATAGTCTGCGTAATGACCCCAGGCATGCACCTTGCCCTCGTACGTCATTTTCTTGTTGCCGCTCTCTGCGCTGAAGATGGCGTAGCAGGGGAGATTGGTGAACTCGCCCGTCAGGCCGTCGAACCAGATCGCGTATTCGCGATGCCCGAAACCGTGCCGCGCCGGCCGCTTTTCGTTCATGAACCTCACCGCTTTCTTGTTCAGCCACAGGTAATTGTCGCCTTTCGGCCGCAGAACGGCGGGATATTTCATGCCCTTGCATTCGATCGTGTCGTACTGGCCGAGATAAACGTGGTTGTGCCACATCTGGGCGCCGGCATACTGGGCCATTCTGAGGCCGTCGCCGGTATTGTAGACCGTTCCCTTGAAGAGCTGCCTGCCGGGGATCATCTGCTTGTTCATGTCCTCGTTGAATTCGAAACCGCCGCAGGCGAGGATGACGGCCTTGGCCGCCTTGATTTTGATCTTCTTGCCGCCCGATTCGGCAAGAACGCCGATGATCTCGCGGCTCGGGGCCTGCATGAGTTCCAAGGCCGGCGTTTCGTACATGACCTTGATCTTGCGGTCTTCGGCGGCCTTGCGGATCTTGCTCCACATGGCGGCCTGGCCGATCGTGCCGTTGTCGGCATACATCTCGATGCTGTCGGCCCCCGGAAGTTGAGGATGTTCCGGGGCAAAGGCCCGGGCCGAGAAGCGGAGCGGCTTGACGCCGAATTTCGTCAAATAGGCGTTCGTCTTCATCGTCTCCGCGGCGACCCATTTGACGATGTCGTCCTCCGTGTGTCCGACATCCATGGCTTTGTAGTAGGCATAGGATTTCTCCAGGTCGTTGTTACAGAGCCAGAGGTTTCCGGAGATGCGGCTGTTGCCTCCCTCGAACTCCTTCGGGGCCTTCTCGATGATGAGGACCTTGGCGCCGGCGTCGTTGGCCTCGATGGCCGACACCAGGCCCGCCAGGCCCGTTCCGATGACGACGATGTCCGCCGTGGCATCCCATTTCACCTTTGCCGGGTTTACCGCCACGGGTTCTGCATGAGCGTTAGATGCGGTGAGACCCGCTGCAAGTCCGGCCGCGCTCAGCGCACCCAGCTTGAGGAATTCTCTACGGGCTAATTTTTTCTTCATCCTTTTCTTTTCCTCCTCGTGTAAAAAGTTGAAACTTATATGAAACGTCGGCGGGATTCCAGGTCTTGTCGAATCCCGTATGACGCTTCCCGAGCTTGATCCGGTTTATGCATGTTGGGACAATTCCAACCGTATCAAATACATCCATTTTCGGAAAAAATGTACCAGCTTCCTCGGTGTATGTCAAACGTGGCATTTTTGGGTGAAGATATCAAAAAAGCTCTGATGTGGGAGCGGCTTTAAGGGAGGCAACCGGCGCCGCCTCTGCGCTCCGGATGGAGATGAGGCGGCAGGTCGACGTATTTAAACGACCATTTTGGCGCCGGCGTTCATGGGGACGACCGGAAATTTAAAAACCGCCGGCTGACCCGATGCCGCCGGCGGTTTCCGTTCAGTACAACTTTGCGGACGTCCGTGAGACGTCCGGTCCGGTCTGAAATGCAGTCGTTTCAGAGGCCGTGACGGCGGCCGTATCGGTCGATGCGGCTATTGCTTAACCCCTTCCGGCATTTTCATCTGAAACTTTTTATGACAATCGAGGCAGTATACCTTGGACGCGCCGTGTTCGCTGTGACAGACCGTGCAGTTGATCTCCCCGAGATGGGATTTATGGGGGTTGCGGTCCGGGAAATCTTTCGGTTCCGATTTTTTGGCGAGCTTTTCCATGGGACCGTGACAGGCAAGGCACCGCTGATTCTCCACTTCGGCGCCTTCCTTGGGGGCGGCTTTCCCGTGGCAGCGGGCGCAGGCGACGCCCTTTTTCGTGTGCCTCGTTTCGCTGAATTGCGCGGATATGGCGGCATCCTTACCGCCTTTCTTGGCCGCTTCGGCGAAAGAACCACCCATCGTAAACCAGATCAATGCACCCGCGAACAGAAAGGAGAATACGGCAAAGAATATTCTTTTCATAAACAAAGGATTCCTTCATCGATAAAACAGGGGGTCCATGTTTCGGCATGAACCCCCCTGTTTGTTGTAGGACGGTTACGCTTTGGCTGCATTCTTGCCGGCGACGCGGCCGAAAACGACGCAGTCGGGGATGGCGTTGCTGCCCAGGCGGTTCGTGCCGTGGATACCGCCTGTTACTTCTCCCGCGGCATAAAGCTTCGGGATCACTTTTCCGTAGACATCGACGACCTCGGCCTTGTCGTTGATCCTGAGGCCTCCCATGCAGTGATGGATGGCGGGCCACTGGGCCACGGCGTAGAAGGGGCCCTTGAGCATGGGGGTCATGGCCTTGGTAATGGGCTTGTTGAATTCGGTGTCCTTGCCTTCGGCAAGATACTTATTGTGCTTATCGATCGTATCGACGAGCGTATCCGCGGGCAGGCCGATCTTCTTGGCCAGTTCGGCGATGGTATCGGCGGCAACCAGACGCTTTTTCTTCAAACCGTCCTCGACCTCCTGCCTGGTACCTCCCAGTTTTTCGATCATTTCATCGCTGAAGATCGTGTAGGTGGGCTTCCCCTGAGGACCGAGGGCGATCTGGGCGAAGGACACATGGTCGCGGCGCGCCAGTTCGCTGATGAAGCGCTTTCCTTTGTTCGTGACGTAGACGATCCCGTTTCCCGGCCCATTGAAGGGATAAAGGGCCGGAGTGTCGAGGATGCCGGTTTCGGGGTCCGCATAAGGGTAGAGCTGGATGAAATTCAGCTGCAGCGTGTCCGCGCCGACGGACTGCGCGTAACGGATCATCTCGCCCGTGGCGCCCGGATGGTTGGTGCAGTTCCAGTTATCGTCCGCAAGATAGGGATAATGGTCCCCGCGCATCTTGAGGTCGCGGCTGAAACCGCCGGAGGCCAGGATCAGGCCCTTTTTGATCTTGATATTCGAGACTTTCCGGCCCTGCGTCACTTCCACGCCCAGGACGGGGCTCATGGGATCGGCGTCCGCCCTCCAGATATAACTCACCTGGGCGCCGAGGCGGAATTTGGCGCCGTTCTTTTCGGCAATTTTCTTCAGCGCGTCCACATACACCTTTCCTATGCCGGCCGCATGGGTCCGATAGGCCGAATGGCCGCCCGCGCGGACCACCGTCGGACGGATCTGTGCCCCGCCCTCGTCGATCATCCAGTTCAGGGCGTCCGTGGCGCCTTCCACCATGACCTTCACCAAGGCCGGGATACTGAAGAAGTCGCCGCCCTTGAGAGTGTCCTCAAGATGAAGTTTGGTGCTGTCATCGCCCAGGCTGAGTTTCTGGCGATAATGGAACTTGTCGTCCCAGGAGGCATAGACGCCGCCGTTGATGATGGAGTTTCCGCCGTAGGTGGGCATCTTCTCCAGAACGACGACCTTTGCTCCGTCGGCCGTTGCCTGCGCGGCGGCGGAACACCCGGCAAAACCGGAACCGACCACGACGATATCCCACGTTTCATCCCATTTTTTGGGGATTTTTTTCATTGCGGCTTCCGACGATCCCGGAGCGGCCAGGTTGAGAGCAAACCCGCCGGTCGCGGCCGCGGCGCCCATGGCAAGCGCCCCTTTAAGGACGGAACGACGGCCCATGCTTGCGGCATTCCCTTTATCTACGTTTTTACTTTCCTGTACGACATCTTTTTTCATGATTTACCTCCTGTAGTTGCTTTCTTTTAGTCGATATATGATGCAGAACCCCGCCGACGGCCCATGCCGGAAATGCATGCAAGACAGCCTTCATCCGTAGCAGCTGAATCCGGTTCCGACAATGCAAATCAAACGGTTGCGACGTTCGTTGCGGGTATACTTGTTCAATGACCCATTATGTGTAATTTTCACAAGGTCTTAACACGGAAAGATCAAGGCAAGAAGGGTGATTTAAAAGGTAAATATCGGGTAGTATTCCATACCCGAAATTGGATGCCGTTTTCTACGAAATAGCATGCAGCGTCCCATGGATAGGGGATATTTACGGTAGGCCGTAACAGCGGCCTCCGCCGGTGCTTTTCCGCCGGTCTATGCCGGATCTATTCCGTTATTATGGGGAGCGGGGCGGCTCGGAGGCTGCCTGGATGCCCGCGATGCGGCCGAATATCAGACATTCCGGGATGGCGTTGCCGCCCAGACGGCTCGCGCCGTGGATGCCGCCCGTGATTTCGCCCGCGGCGTAGAAGCGGCCGATGGGCCGGTGGGTATCGATGCGGATCACCTGCGCATTCGTATTGATGCGGATACCGCCCATGCAATGATGGACCTTGGAGATCAGGCGGATGGAATAAAACGGCGGGTGTTTCAGGGGCAGGAGGTCTTTCGGAAGGGGTTTCCCGAAGGTGTCTCTCCCGCCTTTTTCAATCAAGTCGTTGTAGTCTGCGATGGTCGTCTGCAGCGGAAGAAGCGGCACCTGATTCGAGGCGGCAAGTTCCTCGATGGAATGGTACGCCTTGACGACACCCCGTTTCAGACATTGTTCCAGGGTGGAAGCATGACGGACGCCTTCCTGGTCGACGATGGCGATCGATTCCCTGCCGGAACTGAGCATCGCATCGACCAGGAGTTTCCTGTCGGCCTGTTCGTTGATAAAACGCTCTCCCGTCCGAAGGTCGATCAGGATGCCGTAAGGAAAACCCGCCAGCATGGAAAACATGGCCCCTACGCCGAAGCCTTCTTCGTCCCGCGACGCCCAGGGTCCGAGTTGGATCATGGACAACTGGACAGGCGTCGCTCCGGCCCGCAGGGCCATAATAAGGGCTTCGGCGGTGGCGCCGCGGTGATTGGTGCTTTCCATGTCCGCTGTCAGCATCGGGTTCTGGATGTGGCGGAATTCCTTGTCCTGGCTGAATCCGCCGGCGGCCAGGACGACCGCTCGGCGCGCCCGGATGCACTTCGGCGTGCCGCTGGCGCTGTTCGGAAAGATGTAATCCTCGCGGACGGCAACGCCTTCCATATTCCCCTGTTCATCCGTAATAAGTTCCGAGAGAAACGTCTTCAAGCGGATCGGGATATCCATTTCCCGGCACTTGACCAGCATGGGCCTCACGATGCCCGATCCCGATGTGCTTTCCGTATTGTACGTTCGCGGCACGGAATGGCCGCCCAGATGGTTCAGCCTGGACTTGTATTTTACGCCCAGTTCCCTGATCGTCCAAAGGAGGGTTTCCGTGGATCGTTCGGCCACGATCCGGGCCAGGTCACGGTGATTGAGATCGTGGCCGGCGGCCAGCATGTCCGCCAGCATCAGTTCCGGCGAATCCTGGATATTGTTCTCGGCCTGCAGGGGGGAGCCGGCCGCTCCGAAGAGACCGCCGCTGATGGCGGAGTTGCCTCCCGGCGTGGCCATCTTTTCCAGAACAACGACCGAGGCGCCGAGCCTGCGGGCTTCAATCGCTGCCGCCAGTCCGGCATAGCCGGAGCCGATAACGACTACATCGAATTCTTCATTCCACATAAACATGATCCCGCCAATTCTTTCTATGCCGTATTTTTTGCACCTTTTTCGTGAAGCCGCGGTCACGCGGCTCCGGCACCCCGCCGCTGTATTGCAAAGCGGCAGGATGTCACAGGGTACGATTGATCAGAAACGTATGCAAATTCAATTTCCTGCCGTTTAAATCAAGTTTCCGCCTGATGTTCCTGCGATGCGTCTGGACCGTATCGAAAGAGAGTTTCATGGCCTCGCAGATATCCTTGCTTGAACAGCCGACCTGGATGAGGCGGCATACCTCGATCTCGGTTTTGGTAAGCTTGAGAAGTCCCACATCCAACTCCCGTTCGAAACCCTTCGTCAGAGAGACAAGCTGCCCCTCCAGCAGGGCCAGGTAACTCTTTCTGATATTCGCTTCCGTTGCCTGGTCTATTCGTTTCAGGCTGGGAATGAGGTGAGTCCTGATTTTTCCAGCCACCCGGTTTTCATAATCCTTCCGATCCTGCTCGATGCTCTTCATGACGGTCTTTAATGCGAGATTCATTTCCTCCGCATGTTGCTTTTCCTGTCGAAGCTGAACCTCCATGGTCTTCCGGCCCGTGTCGTCCCTTACAATCATGGGCCAGTATCTCTTGCCGTCGAAATCGCTCCGGGTCACCGTGACAGTCGCCGGGAAGGTCTTGCCGTCCACGTACAGGCAGGTGATTTCGGCGCTCTTCCGCTGCCCTTCGATCAGTTCGGCAAAGAAGCGCATGAGCACGCCGGCGCCCGTTCTTTCCGTGAGGGAACGGATATCCGTGCCGATGATATTCTGCTGCGGGAGGCCGTAGATCTCACAGGAACGCTGATTTGCCGTGATGATTTCAAAATCTTCATCGATGAGGAGGATGCCTTCGCCCACGGACATGAAGATCGCGCCGAGAATCTTTTCCGATGTCGTCTGCGCCGGCGGTTCGGTCTTCACGGTAGTCGCAGCCGTTGCAGCTTTCTTCCAGCTTGTTACGACGGACATTTCGTTGCGGTCCGCTATCCGCCGCAGAGCGAGAATCGCCGCGGTTTTCTCCTCCGGACCGACGGCAAGACCATCAATCGCATCTTCGATACACAGGATCAATGTCTTGAAATGTCCCAGAAATATTTCGAGGTCAGGCTCGGGGTTCCGTCTGAGAAAAGTTTCTGCGACCGGATTGTAGTCGGAGTCTGGCGCTTCGCTCGTCGCTTGGATCGTAAAAGGCCCGCGCTGCGTTCCGGCGGCAGAGAGGGCGGACATAATGCCGCCGAAGGCTTTGCGAAAGTCGTCGCGGTTGGCGGCATGGCGCTGTTCGTACCCTGCTAGGCGTATTTGACGCAACCATGTTTGGAGAATGCCGCTTTCGGCTTCCCGCAACCCGTTAATCAGACCAGTTATCTCCATATTCTGCCTGCGCGCAGGATTCGTGTAAGCGATGAGGACTATATTCCCTGAACACATAAGTATAGGAGAATCGTATTCGGATGTCAACGGGAACACGTCGAAGGTCGCCCTGATGGGGCGCGACCTCCGACGCTCTTTCCTGGGATTGCCGGAAAGCTCGCCCCGGCCGATCAGACGAGCCATTCATTCAAGGTCCAGGACCTCCCGGACCTTGACAGCCAGTTCCTTCCTGGAAAACGGCTTCTGAAGAAAATGAACGCCTTCGTCCAGGATGCCGCGATGGGCGATGACATTGGCCGTGTAGCCGGAGATGAAGAGGTGTTTGAGCCCCGGCTGTAAGGCGAGAAGTCTCCGGGCCAGATCCTTTCCGTTCATGACGGGCATAACCACGTCGGTGATCAGGAGATGGACCTTGCCGTCGAATTCGGCGACCATCCGGATAGCCGCTTCCGGGCTGTTCGTGGCGAGAACATGATAACCCTGTCCTTCCAGCATGATTTTAACCATGTTCAGGATTTCCATGGCGTCCTCGACGACCAGGATCGTTTCGTCGCCGCTCAGGATTCCTGCAAGCGGTTCCGCTATGCTGACCGATTCGGCCTCCGTTCCATACTGAGGCAGATAGATGCGGAAGGTTGTGCCCTGGCCCGGTTCGCTGTAGACATTGATGAAGCCTTTGTTCTGTCCGACGATGCCGTAAATCGTGGCCAGGCCCAGGCCCGTGCCCTTTCCGATCTCCTTCGTCGTGAAGAACGGCTCGAAGAGTTTGCCGAGGGTTTCCTTGTCCATGCCGGAGCCGTCGTCGGAGACGGCAAGCCGGATGTAATCCCCGGGAAGGAAGCCTGCATGGTCGGCGCAATAGGCCTCGTCGAAGTGGACGTTGCCCGTTTCGATCGTGATTTTTCCGACGCCGGCGATGGCATCGCGGGCATTTACGCACAAGTTCGCCAGAATCTGGTCGACCTGTGACGGGTCGATCAAGACAGGTTTAAGATTGCGGCCCGGCAGCCAGATCAGACTGATATCCTCTCCGATCAGGCGGTGAAGCATTTTGAGCAGCCCCTCCACAATTTCGTTCAGATCGAGAATTCTGGGGACCACCGTCTGTTTGCGGGCAAAAGCCAGGAGCTGGCGCGTGAGATCGGCGGAGCGTTCCGCGGCACTCCTGATTTCCTTGATATAGGGATAATAGGATTCGTCCGGATTTGCTTCATCCAGGATGATGTCCGTAAAGCCGATGATCACGCTCAGCTTGTTGTTGAAATCGTGGGCCACGCCGCCCGCGAGACGGCCCACCGATTCCATCTTCTGGGCCTGGATGAGCTGCTCCCGGAGTTTCGCTTTCTCCTTTTCCGCGCGCTTGCTTTCCGTAATGTCCCGATTGCCTGACCGCCTTCCTGCGTAGGTTCCGTCGTCGAGATAGACAGGTACGCAGGTATGGCTGATCCAGCGCTCCTCGCCCGATTTGGTCGTGATCCGGAATTCAAGCGAGACTGGGTCGGGCTGATCGTTATGGGTTGCTTGGAGGTGATCGTTCATAATGTCGCGATTGTCCGGATGGAGGATTTTGAAGATGAGATCCGGGTCCTCCTGAAACTCGGCCACGGTGTAACCCGTGACGCTCTCCACCGCCGGGGAGATGTAGCGGAATCGACCGCCGCTGTCCAGCCAGTATTCCCAGTCCGACGTAAAGTCGGCGACGATGCGGTGTTTCTCTTCGCTTTCCCGCAGCCTGTCTTCCGCCTCCT
The DNA here is from genome assembly GCA_963668175.1 of Syntrophales bacterium. Taxonomy (GTDB): domain Bacteria; phylum Desulfobacterota; class Syntrophia; order Syntrophales; family PHBD01. The sequence goes on along the minus strand of OY764159.1, from coordinate 3,314,279 downwards.
TACGCTCGGTGATGTCACGGTTCACGCCGAGCATCATGATCACTCGTCCGTTATCGCCGGTGATGAACGTCGTTGCTACTTCCATGGCGATTAAGGAACCGTCCTTTCTCAGTTGCGGGATTTCCGCTACATCGGTGCGAAGGGACTCGTCGCCGGCCTCGAAACGGGCAATCCGCTCGCAAAGGGCCTTGGAGACCCAGGCATAAGTTTCGGGGGGCAGTACATGTTCCAACGTTTGTCCGACGATCTCGTCGGGTTTGTAGCCCCGAATACGTTCAACGGACGGACTGACGTAGGTGAAACGGCCCGTAGATATGTCCATGAGCCAGATAACGTCCGACGTGTTTTCCGCTATGAGTCGGTAGCGTTCTTCGCTCTCCTTTCTTGCAACTTCGGCGGCGGTTCTCTCTTCCGCCAGGGCATCGAGGCGGCGGCGTACGTCGGCGATCTCGGCGATATCCGGCAGCGGCGATCCCGAAGCCGGTTCCTCGGCGAGGTGCGCTACGGCGCGGCCAATACGCCGGGCGACGAACATGCCGCCCAGGATGCTGACCAGGGTTATGACAAGGATGGCGAAGGCCAGGATTATAGCAGCTTCGATGATGGGCCGCAGGTAGACGGCCCGCGGTATCTCGACGACGACCGACCATGGGGATACGGACGACCGGGCTATAAACCTTCCGGATGGATCGACATCTTCCTCCGGGTTCAGGCCGGGCGGTGAGCGGCGGGAGATGACCCCGTTGTGGCTGTCGAGGAGGGCGAGCGACCAGCCGGCAGGCAATGCGGTTTGGTCGAGACGTTCCCGGAAGCGGCGGGTTTCGAAAACAGTGATGAGGACATAGACGGCTTCATCGTTGTGCATGACCGGTGAAGCGATGGCGACGAGCGGTTCATGGGCGACGGGTCCGTAGAAAATGTCGCCGACAAACGTCTTGCCCGTTGCCACGGCGGCCGGTGCGGCTGCTTGTCCCTTCGGGCGCGGCAGCATGGGCAGTTTCGTGCCGAATGGCACGCGTGTGTTGAGAAGCATGTGCCCCTTCGCGTCGCCGAGAACGACATGGCTGCCGAAACTCCGGTAAAAACCCTGTGCTTCCCGGTAGAAATCCTTGCGGAGAGAGACATGGTCCAGAAGCGGCGAGGCGGCCAGAATCTCCAGGGCGCCTATACGCGCTTTCAGATGCTGGTCGATCGTATCGGCGACGTTCTTGGCGAGGGCCTCAGCATGGCTTTTGCGCTCGGCATGCTCGGTCGTAATGCTGATAACGGCAAGAGAGGCCGCAAGCAGGATCAGCGGTACCACGCATACCAGGATCAATCTTGTCAATAAGCTCTGCAGCGACATCCGACGTATTCCCGAGTTGGTTCGACCGGTTCACGCGATGAAGGGGCATGTGCTCCACAGACGCACATTGTAAGGAGTATATCCGAGGGTGTCAATGTAATATTCTTACTACTGCAGGCTTATCGACGCGAGGAGGGTTATGCTATTTGCATCGGAGCGAATATCGACGTGCGTGCGCTGGAGAAAGCATGTGCATTGGCGGGTGAACGGCGTCCCGTCATCGGGACGGGACGATCTTGTTCATCGGGCCGTGTCTGCAATGGCGCCGCCGCTGCCGTACAAATCGTTTTTCATGTTCTGGAAATGCCCGTCTACGGCGGCTTTGACTTGATTGCGCCAGTTTTTGCAGGTGTCGAACCGTTCCGTGATCCAGGTACGGGTCTCTTCGGGGAACCACGGCGACAGGGTCATGCAGGATACCATCATCTTTTCGAACTGGTCTTGAATGTTGCCTGCGGCCATGAAGGCGTTGTCGAAAAACTTCCTGTTGAGATCGAACATCTTGATGCCTGTTTGCTTCGTATCCATCGTACAGCCTCCTTTCATTTTTGGATATCATAGCGATGAATTTTGACGTGTTGATGACGGAATCATGAATAGTTCGTGAAATTCTCTGCAATTGGATCGATGATGCCGCGCATGGTCCAGGTAAACGAAGACGTCTCCCGCTTGCGCCATTCTTCATAAAACTTTCATCGAACAATCACGGGGCTGTAACACTTCTGCTTTATATAAACGGTTATTCACCGCGTATCGGATGCATATCGGGAATAGGAGGGTTTCTTGCCTCATGAACCAACGGTTAAGAATAATCGGAAAAGAGATGAAGCTGGGAACAAGGCTGGCGCTGGGCCTCGGCGTCATCATTGCTCTGTCGGCAGGCATGGCCCTGGCGGGAATAGGCCAATTCCGGATGCTGAACGAACATCTCGAGAACGTCGTTCATCGTCAGCACCGGATTGTCTTTCTCGTGAACACGGCGGTCAAACGGATCGATGCCTGCGCCCTTGCCACACGAAACATGGCCCTGAGCCGGGATATCGCTTTCATCGAGAATGAAAAGAAGAAGGTGGACGGGGCCTATGCCGATTACGAGAAAAGCATGGCGGAATTGTTGAAGGTCGTCGGGGCGGGAAAGGGACGCGAGCTTCTCAATAACCTGCACATGATGGCAGGCGAACTTAAGACGCTGAACGAAATGGCCTACGATATGACGGCAGAGGGTAAAGGCGAGAAGACGGGAAGATTCATCAGTCAGGAAATGGAGCCGGTACAGGTGAAGATCAATGCGCTGGCCGAAGCCATCATCCGTTTTCAGGAGGAAGCGATGGCGGCATCGGGCCGGGAAGCGGACCGCGCCTATCAATCCGGTCTTACACTTATATCGCTGATCGGTGCCGGCATCTTCCTGTTCGGTGTAGTACTCGCCGTGTTGCTGACACGGAGCGTCACGAGACCGATCGACCGTATCATCGCCGAGTTGTCGGCCGAGGCCGAGGGTGTGTCGTCCATATCGGGACAGGTACTGGACGCCGGCCAGGCCCTTTCGGAAGGGGCCCGCAGGCAAGCTGCGGCCGTCGAAGAAACATCGGCGTCCCTCGAGGAATTGCAGTCGATGACGGTTGAAAATTCCGGACATGCGGAACAGGCGCGGGCCATCGTCATGAAATCCCTGGACAACGTAAAGGAAGCGGACCGGGCGATATCGGACCTCACCCTCTCCATGCGGGACATCTCCGTAGAGAGCGAGAAAACGCAGAAATTCATGAAAAGTATCGATCAGATCGCGTTTCAGACCAATCTTCTGGCCCTGAACGCCGCCGTGGAAGCGGCGCGGGCGGGGGAGGCCGGCGTCGGATTTGCGGTGGTCGCAGGCGAAGTGAAGCAACTGGCTGCCCGGACGACGGAGGCCGCCCGCGACAGCGAAAAGCTCCTGTCGGATACGGTCCGCAAAATCCGGAAGAGTACGGAGTTGACGGAACGGACGCATGAATCTTTCGCGGAAGTCGCCGAGAAAACGGCGCGCGTCGTGGACATCATCGAAGGGATCACCGCGGCCTCCCGTGAGCAGGCACAGGGGGTCGAACAAATCGGTAAGGCGGTCGTCGAGATCAATAGGGTCGTGCAGGTGAACGCCGGGCAGGCCCAGGAATCGGAAGCGGCTTCCGATTTGATGGCCGGACAGGCGATCAAAATGAACGAAATCGTGGATCGTCTGATAACCGTGATCCGCGGTCGGCCGAACGTCAAACCGGAAAAGGCCGGTAATTCCGGCGGCGCCGGTATGAGGGAAAAGTACTCGCCGGCGACGCCCTGACCTGGCAAGCCGGCAGGTCTTATTTGTGTCCTACATCTCGACGCGGGTGACGACGCCGTGCAATTTGCTGGCGGGGAGTTTATGGAACTGGACGAAGTTCGGGGATAATTTCTTGATAACGCTGAACGCTTTCCAGACGGGGTTTCTCGTGGAGATGTCCTCCACGCCGTAGAAGATGATCTTTTCCCGGATACCGTTGTCCTTAAGCAGCCGTTCGATGTTGATGACCGTCATATAACCCGCCTTGATTTCGAGGAGGTGAAGGCCGGTGGCGAAATTGGGCTGATATCGGGCCTCTTCTCCGAAGGGCTCCTCGGTCCGGTCGATGGAAACGAAGATATTGTTCTCATAGATGATACTGCTGCCCAGCATGCAATGGACGATGTAGGGGGGAACAACCGTCCCCTGGCGCGTAAAGAAAAGCGCCGTGCCGGTAATGTTCTTGCCTTTGCCGTACACCTGTTCGTAACTGATCAGGAACGTCGGCAAATCGAGAGGACGCAGCCTCCTGAAGAGCATCTTCTGTCCCCTGGTGAAGATCACCATGATGAGAAAGGGAACGAAAGCGATGATGAGCGACCAGTAGGCGCCGTGGGGGAGTTTCGTGAAGGTCGAGGACAGATAGATGAAATCGATGAGGCAGACCGTAACGGCTATCGGGACCTTCCATTTGGTCGTATGGGCAAAGACCATGATCATCATGAGGCTGGTGATGGTCATGGAACCGGTTACCGCCAGGCCGTAGGCCGCGGCGAGGTTCGACGATTTCTGGAAGAGGGATATGACGAAGACGACGCTGACCATCATCGTCCAGTTGACGGCGCTTATGTAGATTTGCGAGTGCAGCCGGCGGGATGTAAAATCGATTTTCATCAGGGGCATGAGCCGGGTTGTGATCCCCTGGTAAATGATGGAGAAGACGCCGCTGATGATGGCCTGGGAGGCGATGATCGTGGCGACGACCGTCAGGAGGAGGAAAGGAATATAAAGGCTGGCGGCCTGATGCCGGACCATGCCGAAGAGATAGTTCTTCGCTTCCGGGTGATTGATGGCGAAGACGCCCTGTCCCATGTAGTTGATCATCAAGGCCGCGAAAACGAAATACCAGGCATTGATGATGGGCCTCCTGCCCAGATGCCCCATGTCCGCATAGAGGGCCTCGCCGCCCGTGGCGCAGAGGATGACCTCCGAAAGAACGAAGAAAGCGGTAATGCCGTGGGTCTGGAAGAAATGAAAGGCGTACCAGGGATTGACGGCCTTGACGATATCCGGCATCGTCAGCAGGGAGACTATGCCGGTAAGGCCCAGCGTGAGAAACCAGACCAGCATGATCGGCCCGAAGGCCGCGGCGATACGGTCCGATCCCCGCGACTGGGCGATGAACAGGAAAAAGGCGATGGCCGACGCGATGCCGATCAGGGTATTCTGATCCAGATTTTCCAGGCCGGGAATGATTAACAATCCTTCCACGGCGGAGAGAATAGAAATGGCCGGGGTGATGACGCCGTCGCCCAGAAGGAGCGATACGCCGAGAAACGTCAACACGCCGGCGAAAGCGACTGTGCGGCCCGATTTCAGATAGGACAGCAATATCTCCCGGAGGACGATTTCGCCTCCCTGCCCCTTCCGGGACAGACCGGTGGCCAGCCATGCATATTCGACGGTGACGAGAATCGTCATGGTCCAGACGACCAGCGACAATATTCCCAGGACGTTGTCGTGAGTCGGTTTCGTCAGGGCAAACACGACGGTGAGCGTATAGATCGGGCTGGTGCCGATGTCGCCGAAGACCAGGCCCATGGATTTGATGACGCCGGGCCAAAAAGGCTCCGCTTGCGGTACTTTCAAGATATGGTTCCTTTAAATATTAAAGTCGCAGGGTATATCCTGCGGACGGGCGTATTCGTCGTATGATCCTGTGCATCTTACATATTTTGTCGATTTCGGCAAGCCTTGACTGCAAGAGAGTATCTCCTGAACGACGTCTTCCGCGTCCGGATCGACCCATTTTCAAGGCAAAGCGCGTCATGTTTTCCGACGTTTCTTTCAACCGTTTGAAAGCTTCGTTCAAGGAAGATGCGCTTCCGGACCGAAAATACATCGCAACCGGCTCTTAAGGCTATTGAATATATCGAGCAATAATCATGAGATAAAAGAATTGTGGTACAACCTGCCGTCTCTGGCATGCTTTTTCCAATAGATAAAGTCAAACAATAAAAATAACCTCAAAGGGAGGACACAGACTATGAAAAAGCAGATAACAACCTTGATGGTCGCAGCGATAGTAGTTCTTTTTACGGCCACTTTCAGCTATGCGGAATACGCGGCGGGCGGACCCGGGAATTTCCCCTACTTCCATCTCGGCTGCCTCGTCATCGGCGGCATGATGATCGTTTCCCTGAAGAAGAAGTATGAGAAGATGTATACGGCAGAGGCCGTCGGCGCCTTCGCCCTCTATACGGCCCTGATGGCCCTCTTCACGAATCCCGTGATCGGCCTGATCAAGAATATGGTCGGCTGAAAACGGCGGACGGACCTTCCGTCCTTATCGAATCGCATTCAAAAACAGACCCCCGGCGACGCCTAGCACCGGGGGTTTCTTTATGTTTCCGCGACAGGCTCTCTGTTCCTATTCACAGCGTCTTTTTGGCGCGATTAACCGACGGCCAGGAGGGATATGCCCGCCAGCATGACGAGAGCGGCCAGGATGCGCTTCCGCATATCGGGTTCCCGGAGCAGGTTGGCGCCGAGGAAGACGCCGAACACGATGCTCAGTTCCCGTGCGGGCGCCACGTAGCTTACCGGTGTCGTTTTCATGGCGATGAGGACCAGGATATAGGAGAGGGGCATCAGCGCGCTGACAATGAGGATCCCTTTCCCGTGCGCTTCGATCTGACGACGCACTTCCCGCTGCGAACGGATCGCCTTGGGCAGGAACACAAAGGCCGGCAGGGCCGTGGAGGCGAAGGTGAGGACGACGGCGGAAGCCCCGTATTGCGCTACGGCCACTTTGTCCCACAGGGTGTAAGAAGCGATGAAAAACCCGGTGGCGATACCGTAGAACGCACCCGCCTTCAGTCTCCGGTCGGCGCCGGTGCGGAGTCTGAGACCCGTCATCGTGAGTATGCCCAGGATGATGAGGACGATACCGCTAGCGGCCGTCCATCCCGGTCTTTCTCCCAGAAAGAGAACGGCCCCGGAGGCGGAGAGCAGCGGGCCCGTTCCCCGGGCCAGGGGATAGACCACGGAAAGATCTCCTTCCCGGTATCCGCGCTGAAGAATGCTGAAGTAGAACAAGTGGATGATGGCGCTACCCGCCGCGAAAACAATGAGGGCCGCCGGGGAAGGGGTATCGTATCGGACAAGCAGGACGACGACAAAGGGAAGATAGATAACCGCCCCGGCAACCGATACCAGCCAAATGAAGGTCATTCCGCCGTTCGTTTTTTTGGTGATAAAGTTCCAGAGGGCGTGCATGAACGCTGCGGAGATAACCAAGATTAACGCCTGGATGCTCACGTTTCCGTCTCCGGTTCACAGATATTGGGAAGCGATAGTATAGGGGCGACGGGGATATATGTCAAAGCCGGATTACGTTAGATGCCCGTTTCTCATGTCATGGCCGTCTTCGGGGATCGGTTTCCGGACATGGTCACCGTGGCTTGTCCGCACGGGAAGTTTCCGCTTTTCCCGCATCCGTATTTTCCGCCGGTGGATGAAGGAGACGGGACTCCATAGGTTCCTCGCCGGCAGGTTCATACGGCGGTTTACAGGCCGTCCTGATGCGGCAGACGTCTTCCGGCAGGTTCAGAGGAGGGCTGCAGCCGTCCGGATACCGGTAAAGATACCGGGTCACGGAGTAGCGGTCCGTTTCGCGGACGTAGAGATGGCGAATCAGGACCAGATGGTCCGGAATGCCTTCGTCATTGCCGTAGTCCCAGCTCTCCCAGGAGATTTGGGCGAAAAAGTCGGGAACGCCGTTGCCGTTTGCGTCGGGGGCCATGAACTCGCCGTAATTGCAGCCGCCGCTGAAGTGGCATTCGCCGATCCGCACAGGAGGCAGCCATCCACCCCGGCCGTCAGGCCGCACATACTCAAGAGCAAAGAGCCAATGGGGAAAGACTTTACCCTGGCCCAGCCAGTCCACTGTCCAGGACAGCTCCAGTTGCTCCCCCGATTCGGTTTCAACGGCCATTTTCTTGCCCGTTGCCGTAAACAGATTGCATTGATCGAAACCGAAGGAGCATTTAAGCATGCGCTGCCCCTGCCGGTTATCCGCCTGAACGGTCCTGCATTTCAAATACTGCCGGTCCGGTTGTGCGGATATGTCCGGCCGGATGGAGCCGGTACAGGAAGAGATAAGGGCAACGAACAAGAGGACCGAATGGAGCCGGTGCCTGTACCCTGTTTTAAAAAATCCGCACGGGTTGCGTTTCATGTTGTTGTCGTCTGGATTCACGCGATTGTATTCGGAGATATGTCTTATGTATGCCGCTTTGAGAGCAGCGCCCACATGCCCGCGGTCAGAAGGAGCGAGCCTCCGGCAAGATGCAGGGTCCGCTGTGCGCGCGCGGAGGCCAGGAGACGGCTTGCGCTGCCTGCAAACACGGCGTAAAGCGCTGCATTGACCGCGGCCATGACGACGAATGTCACGGCCAGGATCGACAACTGAATCCCGGCATCGCCCTCCGGATTGACGAACTGGGGCAGGAAGGCGACAAAAAAGACGATGCTTTTAGGGTTCAGCGCTGTAACAAAATAGGTGTTCATAAAGAGACGTCTGCGGGAAGTGCTGACCGTCGCGGATGTCGGTTCGTCCGGTGCAATTCCCGAACGCAGGAGCTTGAATCCAAGATAGAGCAGGTAGAGGCCGCCCACCGACTTGATGGTCGTGAACCAGAAGGCCGAGGCGGCAAGCAGGGCCCCGAGGCCGAGAAGCGATACGGCGAGAGCCGTCGAATCCCCCAGCGCCACGGCGGCGACAAGGGGACCTTGCACCCGGCGGCCGTGGGCGAGCGAATAGCTTATGACCGTGAGGATGGTCGGGCCCGGGATGACGAGCAGAACGGCGGAGGCAGCGACAAAAGCAAGCCAGATTTGGACGGACATAGACAGCGGACTCCTTGGGTGACCGGGTTGCGGTCGTGTTCGGTTTCTCCGGCAGGGGCACCGGAACGCGTATAAGTCTTCAAAACTCAGACAGATACCCTATCATGATTCATCCAGGAAATCCATCAGGGGTATGACGCGACCCTGAAGGAACCCCCCGATAGATCGGCGGTATTTCTAAACTATACAATGATTCCGGATGTTTGAATCTTGCCGGTAAAAAAATGCAATGGCCCGTTAAACAGGGTTCGTCGAGGTGTTGAATGGCGCGTGGTGCGGCGGCATGCCGTCACGGCCAACGGCTCCGTCAGGCGAAGATGGAAATGACCGGTTCCGGGGCTGCCGTGTTCTTTTGATAGGCTGCGGCCTGGGCGGGGCTCGCGGACTTGGGCGATCCGGTCTCCGTGGCGGCTTTTTGTTCTTTCTTCTCGCTGGTTTCCTTGTTCTTATCGGCGGTTTCTTCCTGGCGGGCCTGCTGTTCGATAGCGGTGGCCTGACCGGCGACGGCCCGGTCCTGCGGGGAAGGATCGGCGGGCGCCAGTGCTGCCCGGATCACCTGTTCCATGTTGCTGACCGTCTGTTCCGGCGTGCTCCCCCTGGAGAGGCTGATGGAAACCTCGCCCCCGGTAATGTATCTCTTGCCGTCGGGTCCAGTCGTATATTGATAGGTGACCGCGCCGGTCATGGCGCCGCCCGCAGCCTTATGGGCCGCTTCATGGGCCTTCACCTTGGCCTCGACGGCCTTTAACCGCTGGATTTGCTGCTGGACCTCCGGCGATTGTTCTTTATCGTTGCCGCCGGCAGTTTTCGATGTCGCCGACGATGTTGCCGCAGACATCTGGGAGGTGCTGGCAAACTGTTGGTAGGTATTGATACCGGTGATCTTCATGGCCGGGTCTCATATACGGTTTCATCGTTCCGAAGAGGCCCATATTATACCATACAAGGCAAGGGAAAACAGCCGTATTTTTTCGCCCGCCGCAACGCCTCAAGGCGCGTTTTCTTCCCCGCATACGAAGAGAAGGTTCGGACCCAGGCGATTATACGGCTGCTCGGCGATGAGCAGGTCGAGGGCCAGTGTGGCGAGGTCGTCCGCCACGGGGTCCGCCTGGGGGGACTTCTCCCGGTAGACGATCTTGAGGTACCCGTTGCATGAGTCGCAGGTTTCGGCCCGGACGGCCTCGTCGCTGCCGTCGATGAGATGGTAGGCGATGCGGTTGTTGTCGCCGCAGCCGGCGCAAGTGACCCGGACCAGGTGCCATTCGGTGTTGCAGAGGGCGCAGTGCAGGTAGCGGAGCCTCGCCACGTCGCCGTCGGTGCGCACGATACTGGCCACAGGCGGAAAACCGCAGCAGGGGCAGACACCCGGTGCGGCCGGCGGGGCGATTTCGATCCCGGACAGCGCGGCGGCCATGGCCGTCCAGTGTACCTGCAGCGCGGCGGCTACGAAGGGGAAGACATCGATATCGGGGCCGTCGATCTCCAGCTTGAGAATCCGGTCGGCGATGGTTTCCAGGGAAATATCGCCTAAAGTCAGCAGCTTACCGAGCGTGTCCCGGGCCGAGGCCGGAGCGTGGGGGAGGAGGGCTTCGGCAAGGCCTGTCGCAATCCCGCGCCAGGCAGGGTCGCGCGGCAGGAAAGCGGCCGGTATCGGGGGCATTCCGTGTCTGCGGGCGAGAATCAATGCCTCTTCATCCGGCAGCGCCGGGCTCGGATAATCCTGGAGAATATCGTGCTGGCTCTTGGTCAGGCGGCCGAGAAAACCAAGCCACCCGGAAAGGCCGTGCCCTTCGGCAAGGACATCGAAGCGCCGCGCCCGTTCCAGGAAGATCCGGTCGCGACGGGGGAATATCGTTGCCGGGAAGCTGCTCTCCGTCGGGTGTTGATTTTCACAAACATCCATGGTCATGGCCGGCCGCCCGTCATGGTCTCGTACCAGAGGGCATGGTGTTGCTTTGCCCAGGCGCGCGTCACGGTGCCGGACACCATGGCCCGGATCGTTCCCTTGGTCCAGATGCTGAGATAGATGTGGCCGATGACGATGCCGATCATCACCGCTCCCGCGGCGGCATGGAGGACGGCGGCAAGGCGCACGAGCACAACCGGAAGGTTGAACCATGCGCGCCAGATACAGATGCCGGATAGAAGCATGACGAGGAGGCACGCGGAGAGCGACCAGAACAGGATTTTCTGTCCGCCGTTGTAGCGTTCCTGGGCCGGCATGCCGTGGGCGTCGCCCGTCATCAGCCCCTTGGCCTTTTTCATCCATTCCCAGTCGATCGGCTTCATCTCGTTATGCTTGCGTAAGCGGAGAAAAAATAAGGCGAAAGCCACGGTCAGGACGAGGCCGATATACGGATGGAGGATGCGTGTCCATACGCCGCCGCCGAAGATATCCGTCAACGGCCACATGGAGGGGTGAAAAAACGACAGGCCGGAAAGGGTAAGGAGAATGAAGCAGACGGCGATGGTCCAGTGGTTGACTCTCTCCCTGGGGGTGTAACGTTTCAGGTCTTGCGGATTTCTGGTCATCGGTCTTGTTCCTCCTTTCCCGTGTCTTTCTCCGGCTCCTCGGAGACTTCATTCGGCCCTGTGACGATGTAGTGGAAGAAACTCCCGGCCACAAGGGCGCCCAGGCCGAAGAGGGCAAGGGGCTTGGCGAATCCCTTCCACAGCGAGACAAGGGGGCTGACGCCCGGATCCGAAGCCAGGCCGTTATAAAGCCCCGGGTTGTCGGCGTAATGCAGGACGTACATGACGTGCGTGCCGCCGACGCCGGGAGGATCGTAAAGGCCGGCCTTGTCGAAGCCGCGCGACTTGAGCTCGGCGACGCGCTCCCCGGCGTATTCCTTCATCTGCTCCTTGCTGCCGAATTGCAGCGCTCCCGTGGGACAGGCCTTGATGCAGGCGGGTTCCATGCCTACGGCCACCCGGTCCGAACAGAGGGTGCATTTATAGACCTTGCTGTCCTTGGCGGACAGGCGGGGAATGTTGAAAGGACAGCCGGTGATGCAGTAACCGCAGCCGATACAGTTCTCTTCATGGAAGTCGACGATCCCGTTGGCGTACTGAACGATGGCGCCGGGTGCGGGGCAGGCCTTAAGGCAGCCCGGGTCCTGGCAGTGCATGCAGCCGTCCTTGCGGATCAGCCATTCCAGCCTGTCGCCGTCCTTCCGTTCAGCGTAGCGCATAATCGTCCAGGAGGCGGCGGAAAGATCGGGCGGGTTGTCGTAGACGCCGCGGTTGCTTCCCACGTTGTCGCGTACGTCGTTCCATTCCATGCAGGCCGCCTGGCAGGCCTTGCAGCCGATGCAGGTGGAGACGTCGATCAGCTTGGCGACTTCCTCCGTCCGGCGGATCCGGGGGCTTTCGGTCGTTGTCGCGGAACGGCGGACGATATCGAGTGATTGCAGTGCCATGGCAGCCTCCTTATGCCTTTTCGATGTTGACGAGGAATGACTTGAACTCGGGCGTCTGCGAATTCGCGTCGCCGACAAACGGCGTCAGGGTGTTCGTCAGATAGCCCTTCTTGGCCAGGCCTTTGTAGCCCCAATGGATCGGAATGCCGATGTGGTGAAGCTTCTTCCCGTTCACCATGAGGGGCTGGAGGCGCTTCGTCACGACCGCCACGGCCTGGATCTGGCCGCGGTTGGACCGCACCTTGACCAGGCTTCCGCTCTTGATGCCTTTTTCCGCCGCCAGTTCCTCGTCGATTTCCACAAACTGCTCCGGCTGCAGGACGGCGTTGATCAGGCAATTCTTCGTCCAGTAGTGGAAATGCTCCGTCAGGCGATAGGTCGTGGCGGCATAGGGGAAGTCCTTGGCCTGGCCCATCTGCTCCATGTCGCCCTTGAAGACCCGGGCGGCCGGGTTGAAGACGGCCAGCTTGTTCGTATTGAGCGGGTTTACGCCGAGGGGCGACTCGAACGGTTCATAATGCTCCGGGAAAGGCCCGTCGGCCAGCTTGTTCACGCAGAAAAGGCGGCCAATACCCTCCGGGTTCATGATGAACGGCCCCATCCCGTCTTTGGGGTCGGAGTCGGGCTTGACGTCCGGCACGTCCGTTCCCGTCCATGTCTTGCCGTTCCACCATATGACCTTGTGTTTCTGGCTCCAGGGCTTTCCTTCCGGATTCGCGGAGGCCCGATTGTACATGATGCGGCGGTTTGCCGGCCAGGACCAGGACCAGTTGAGGGTCTGCCCCATGCCGAAGGGGTCCGAGTTGTCGCGCCGGGCCATCATGTTTCCGGCCTGCGTCCAGGCACCACAGTAAAGCCAGCATCCGCAGGCCGTCGTGCCGTCGCTCTGCAATTGGGCGAAGCCGTCGAGCTGCTCGCCCGCTTTCCTGATGATTTTTGTCGGGTCCTTCGGGTCCTTCAAGTCGGCCAAGGCCTTGCCCGAATATTCCCGGGCCAGTTCCTCGGAAGACGGATCGTCGGGGATCCGGTAGGGCCAGGTGAGGTTCAGGATCGGATCGGGGAACGCGCCGCCGTCTTTCTTGTAAAGTTCCCGCAGACGCAGGAAGATGCGGGCCATGACGGTCGTCGATACGATGGCCTCGCCGGGCGGGTCCTGTCCCGGCCAGTGCCACTGGAGCCATCGTCCCGAATTGACGAGCGCCCCGTCTTCTTCGGCAAAGCAGGCGACGGGGAGGTTGAAGACCGCGGTCTGGATCTTGGTAGGATCGACGTCGTTATAGGGACCGTAGTTCTTCCAGAACTCGGCGGTCTCCGTGGACAAAGGGTCCATGACGACGAGGAATTTCAGCTTCGAGAAGGCGGCTATCAGTTTGGCCTTGTTCGGAAAGGCAGCGATTGCGTTGAATCCCTGGCAAAGATAGCCGTTCATCCGGCCCTGGTACATATCTTCGTATACCTGGAGCGCGTCGTGGAGCTTGTCCACCTTGGGCAGCCAGTCGAAGCACCAGTTGTTGTCCTTCGTTGCGGCGTCGCCGAACCAGGCCTTCATGAGGCTCACGTAGAACTTTTCGAAATTCTGCCAGTAGGACATCTGGTTGGGGCGTAACGCCTTCGGAGCCTGATTCTTGATATAGGCGCCGTAGTCCGTCTCCTTTTCGCCCGGGAGGTTCATGTAGCCGGTAAGGGCGTTGGAGAGGAGTCCCAGGTCCGTTAAACCCTGGATGTTGGAATGGCCGCGGAGCGCATTCATCCCGCCGCCGGACAGGCCGATGTTCCCGAGGAGAAGCTGGACCATGGCCCCCGTGCGGATCATCTGTGTTCCCAGGGAGTGCTGTGTCCAGCCGAGGGCGTACATGATGGTCATCGCGCGGTCCGTGGTGGCCGTCGAGGCGATCATTTCCGCCACTTTGAGGAACTGCGCCTTCGGGGTGCCGCAGACCTTCTCCACGACTTCCGGTGTATAGCGGCTGTAGTGCTTCTTCAGGAGCTGGTAGACGCAGCGCGGATTCTGCATCGTCGGGTCGGTCTTGACGTAACCGTCCGCGCCGAGCTGGTAACCCCATGACGAGCGGTCATAGGTGCGCTTCTCCGCGTTATAGCCCGAATAGAGGCCGTTGTCGAAATTGAATCCGTCGTTGACCAGGAAGGTCATGTCCGTGTAGGCCTTGACGTATTCGTGCTGGATCTTGTCGTTGGTCAGGAGGTAATTGATCACGCCGCCCAGGAAGGCGATGTCGGTGCCGGTACGGATAGGTGCGTAGTAATCGGCCATGGAAGCCGAACGGGTGAAGCGCGGATCGACGACGATAAGTTTCGCCTTGTTGTGTTTCTTCGCCTCGATCACCCATTTGAAGCCGCAGGGATGGGCCTCGGCGGCGTTGCCGCCCATGATGAGAACAATGTCGGCATTCTTGATGTCGACCCAATGGTTGGTCATTGCCCCGCGTCCGAATGTGGCGGCCAGACTGGCCACCGTCGGACCGTGTCAGACCCGGGCCTGATTGTCGAAGGCAAGGATACCTAAAGACCGGATTACTTTGTGGGTCAGGTAGCCCGATTCGTTGCTTGAGGCGGAGGCCGCCAGCATACCCGTCGTCAGCCATCGGTTGACTGTGGCACCCTCGGCGTTCTTGGCGACGAAGTTGGCATCCCGGTCGGCCTTCATGAGCTTCGCGATGCGGTCGATCGCCTCGTCCCAGGAGATGCGTTTCCATTCGTTGGTGCCCGGTTCCCGCACTTCAGGATATTTCAGACGGTTCGGGCTGTGGACGTAATCGAGAAGCGCAGCGCCCTTAGGGCAGAGGGTTCCCCGGTTCACCGGGTGGTCGGGGTCGCCTTCGATGTGAATGATGGACGGTTTGGCGTTCTTGGCGCGGTCTCCCAGGGAGTACATGAGAAGACCGCAGGAAACCGAACAGTATGTACAGGTGTTCCTTGCCTCGACGGCGCGCAGGAGCTTGTACTGGCGCACTTCAGCCATAACCGGAGCAGGTGAGAATCCCATCGTTGCCAGGGACGATCCGCCCAAACCGATACCGCAAATCTTGAAAAATTGCCGCCGCGATACATTCATGGTGCCTCCCGATGTCTCCATTTTGCAGATTACGTCACATGGTTTCGCCGTTATGATCGATGCCCCGCCGCCTGCCGGAGTCCGGGAACAAACGAAACGGCGGCTCTAACCGTCCGGAACGCATCGTCCGAGCTTCCGCTTCACATACTATAAAAAAATCGTGAATTTAGCGCTATCGGGAAAAGACTGATTATGGCCTTCGAAAACCCTGAACGGGACTTTGCCATGCGTAACGACTGCGGATTACGGCCGGATGATAAAAAAAATCGAGGCCGCCTTGTGCTTTGCCGCAAAGGGATTGGCCGCTTTCTTTGCATTAAGGGAGGGACATTGTTGATGGCGAAGTGACGTTCGGATTTCAGGTGACTGAGGAATACGAGAAAGAAGAATGTTCAGATGGCGAGAATAACGGGCGAGCGTCGGAGCGAACGATCCGGGAATCGACAGCTTGTCGCAGGGAATGTCTGCCGTGAATCAGGCGGTCCCGGCGATTTCACGGGGAAACGATATCGCCGGGAACCGCATGGAGATGACTCTCAAAAAGAGAAATTGGCCCCCAGGTTGGCGCCGTACTGGTGGGTTTTGCTTGCCGGCTCGTATGCGCGGCCGATGACGGTTCCCGCGTACGTGACGTTGACCGTATCGCTCTGGCCGAATTCGCTGTATTCGTACCAGGGTGTGAGAACCATCGCCCAGTTCTTTGTGAACCTGAAAGTGACGGGCATCTCGGCGAAGAACCCCACCTTGTTCCCCAGCGTGAAATCGATATCGCCTACACCCGCAACGACTTCAGAGGCATAGGCCTTCATCTTGCCGCTGAACATGATGTTGGCCGATGCGGTTCCTCCGATGGACCACCTGTCCGTAATATCGTAATTGGCCGTTATGCCGACGGGGATGTAATGCCAGAGATACTCTTCCTTGATGAAATAGGCGTTGGCGCTGGCGATGTACCGGGATTCCCCCCGCTGCCAGTAACGGAAGCCGTAACCCACGTAGGGCGTCAGGGTGAAGCTTTTTCCGATGGGGATCGGATAGCCGACATCCCATTCGAACTTGAAGAGCCTGGCCTTCTGGTCTGAGAAAGTGACCGGACGGCCGCTTTGCGTCGAGCCGTCGTAGTCGATGTCGGCGGCGGCGAAATCGACATGGACTTTCGTATAGATGGTCGATTTCTTCTGGAAAGCGAAATTAAAATAGACGCCGGGCAGCCAGCCGCTTTCCGTGCTCTTCTGGGGGAGATTGAGGTCCTCCTTGTAGTCGAAATAGCGGTAGTTGAAGCCGAAATCGAATGTGAACTGGTTGGTATTTCCCGCCGGCGGCTCCGCCAGCGCCGGAAGGGTAAAAACAAGCATGAGAATGGCTATGATTGAGGAAAGCAATAAGGACTTTGCTGATTTCACGATACACCTCCTGCATGATAGATGGATTGGTCGAGTCTTTCATCCTTCATCGGAAAAACAAATGGAAGAACCGCCTCTTAGCGTTCTGCCGACTATCCCCCCCTTCTTTGCCGGAATCGACACAGTGTAGAGATATTCCTTTGAATACGTTCGGCTGAGCCTTTGCTTCGGAATATATGCTTATTGCTAGAGAGTAAGGGCTCGATCCGGGGTGCGTCGCGGCGGAATTACCCCGGAAACCGCTTATATGTCTTTCAAACTGCGGATTATCAGCTTTCCAGATAGCTATCATTTGTTTATGTATGATTAATGCAATATAATCTTAATGTCAATTTAAAATAGGAATGAATTGCATTTTTCAGACCGGGAAGAGAAACGTCGGGAAAAGGTTTACGGGACAGAATCGGTTTGTTTTTTATCGGTGGACGGCGAGGGAAAATCGGATATATTCACCGGGAGACGGACAACGCTCCCGGTGAATGCGTGTAACTTTTATGATAGGTTTTCTATATTATTGCCTGCGGTGCCTTTCTCCATCCCATCGTTCCCGGTCGCCATCATGGGGGCGGCCTTCCCGCATCGGCGGCGCCTCTTCGCGCTGCGGATGTCCTGCGCCCCTATGGGCGGGCGGAGCCTCCTGCCGATGGAAGGATCGTTCCGGTCTGGTCTCCACGGCCTGTGGACGGGACTTTGGGCCTTGCGTCCGGGGCTGATAACCCTGAACGCCCCATGTCTGACGTTTCTCCCAGTACCTGTCCCTCTCCCAGTTCCGCCAGTTCTTCTGGACCTGGTCGTGGTTAATGCGCTCATAATTCCATGGGCGTCCTTCCCAGCGGTGCGCCCCGTAATCGTCCCTCCAGCCCGGCGGCACTCTCTTGTAAAATGCCGGAACGTTGCGGTAGAAAACCCACCCGGAGTCGTAGTGGCGCGAGCGATACCAGCGTCCCTCCCAGGGACGCCACCACCAGCCGTTGAAGAAAAAGATGTCCGCCGCGGCGCCGGGGACGGCATAGATGTAAGTTCCGGGCAGGACGACAAGCGCCGGAGGCGCAGGGAAAGCCATGGGCGGCGGAAGCCCGATATTGACGTTCACATTGACGTCGGCCTGCGCCAAGGCCTGTCCTCCGCCGATTACGACCAACACTGTAAAGAACGTTCCGAATAGCAGCTTCTTCATTTTCTCCCCCATCTTGTCAAAACGGTTTCTTCCTGCCGGTCCGTACTCGCACCCATGCTGCCGGGAACCATCGGTGCCCGCCTGATGCCGGCGATGAAACGCCGAGGATCGTCATAAAACGTATTATGATGTAAAACGGTAGGTGCGTCAAGGGGAGATTGGTGTTGCTCAGCGCAACAGTCCGATCAGGCCCATGACGATTAGATAAATCGCTACGATATAATTGAGGAGTTTCGGGAAGAGGAGGATCAACACTCCGGCGATGAGCGTTACGACAGGCTGGGTTGCGACAACGATCTGCATAACAAACCTCCTGGACCCGGTTCCTGTCGGGAAGCGGCAACATGCTCGGGAAGGCGTCCGGGGTCACGCTCTGATATCAGACCCCGGTCGTAAAATCAAGCCCTTGCCGGTACGCCGGATGTTTCTCCTATTCCCTTCTGGCGAGGCGGAGGGCCGATTCGTGCCCCGCCTTCATCAGTTGTCGGTTTGCAAGGATGACGGGATCAAGAATCTCTCCGCAGAACAGGCATTTCCATCCCCAGAACTGTTCGTCGTGACCATAGAATTTCTCATAGGTCAGGGCACCGCCGCAACAAGGACATTTTGTCAGGGGCAATTGATCCATGGTCTTCTTCTCCTTCATTCCCGCCGGCAGGCGGGATCGTCAGCACAGTGAAGGCAAAATACCTGCCGACCGAGCCGATCGGCGGTGGGCGCTTGTCCGGCATCATTCCGGGTACAGGCAGGATCTCAGCTTGCCGTCGCTGTAAAAGTAAACAGGCGCATCTCCTTTGCATTTCTCCCCGGATATGGTCGTGTCATCGGAGAGCACACACGATTCCAGATTGCCGTTCTCATGGAAACTGATCGGTGCATCGCCCTTGCAGGTGACGTTGCTTATCCGGTATTCGTCGCTGAGGCGGCACGATTGGAGCGCTCCTCCCGGATGAAGGGAGATGGTGCTGTCGGGACTGCAAATGGACCGATCGGCGGCCCCGGCGTTCGGAACGGCCAGGAATAATATGGCGGCCAGACTAAAAAACCAGAAGAGCGAATTAACCGTTTTCATGCACTTTAACCTCAGTTGACTGCCTGGTCGCGATACTAGCCGTCCTCATCCGTTACATGCCCGGGAGGGGTCTCTGCGTCATGATCACCATAGGCAAGACTGCGCCGGCAGGCAATGAGGATTAACTGTATGGTTAACGGTAGGTAAAGTATACCGTTCCTGCCCTGTATGGCGGCATGCCGAAATGGGTCCGAACGGAGATGGAATGGGGAGTAGCGCTTGACTGTACCGTGGACGTTACGATGGCGATGTTTATCTAATTGGTGGCAGCAATGGGAGGTATTTACGATCCATCCAGGGGGCCGGCGAAGACCGATCCGCCTTTCCGCATGAAAGGAACAGCCCGGTAAAAGATCTTCCGATGACGGGTCCAGCGTTCTTACTGTTGGTGACAGCCTTCCTTCGCCGGTCTTGCTAAGCCTTGAGTTTGAGGAGCCGGACGGCATTGTCCCGGTAGATGCGCCGCTTGTCCGCAGCGGATATCGTCATGGCCGCAACACTCGTGGCGGCGTCCCGGGTGAAGGCCTCTCCGCCCTCAGCATCCATGGGGGCGTCCGAACCGTAGAGAAGCCGATCGGGGCCGAAAAAGCGGCAGGCAATGTCCAGCAAGGCGGGTTCGTGTCCCTGGGTGGCCGTGTCGCAGTAGAATTTTCGGAAATGCTCGATATAGGGACGCGAAATGGAAGTCGGCTGTTTCTTCCCCGTGCTCTCTTCGAAATAATCCCAGCCGTACTGCATCCGCTGGGCGAAGAGCGGCACCAGGGCGCCGTGATGGTGGATGATAAGCTTCATGTCCGGATAACGGTCGTAAACCCCCGCGAAGACCAGGCGGACCATGGCGGCGGAAGAGTCCATGAGCCAGGAGAGGGTCTGCCAGATCTGGTACTGCGAGACCTTTTCGTCGGTGTAGTCGGGATAAACCGGCGGCCGGGAGGGGTGTATCCAGATCGGGACGTCGAGTTGCACGGCCGACGCCCAGAGAGGTTCATAATCGGGATGGTCGAGGCGTTTCACCGTGGGGCCGCAGGCCACCATACCCCCTGCGAAACCCATCTGTTTCACCGCCCGTTCCAATTCCTCGATCATGATCCCGCTGTTCGTCGCCGGGAGCAGTGCCACGGCCGAGAAGCGGTCGGGGTGCCCGGAGACGATCCGGGCGAGGGCGTCGTTCATCATACCGGCCGCCCGGGTGCATTTCTGCGGGGCGGCGAAGACGGCGGGGGACGTTTCGATCCAGGGCAGGGGCACCAGGACGGAACGGGAAACGCCGCACCGGTCCATGAGGGCGAGGCGACGGTCCGCATCGATCAGGGCGGGGGTGTTGGCGAAGAGGCTCCTGAAGACGTGGGGTTTTGATCCTCCCGCTTCTTCGAGGTAATCGATCACCTTCATGCTGGAGAAGTGGCAGTAGCAGTCGATCTTGTCGGCAGCCCGAGCCGCGGCGGCAATGTCGGAAGCGGCCGCAGCCAGCAGCTTTTCCGGCTCCATGGCCATGGCCCCCAATGCCGCCAGGGACCCCTTGAGGAAGTTTCTTCTATCCATGGTGCACCTCCCGAAAACGGATTCGTCCGTTACGGATGCTGCCTTATCCTATCGGTCCGGCGGTTTCAAGGAAAAACAGCGCACGGGGGGATGAAGGGCAGTTACGTCTTCGGGACGGTATCAAGCATCAGCATTCCTGCCTGTCCAGTATCCAGGTCTTTTTCAATTCGATCTGCATCTTGACCGTTTCCCCTGTTTGCCTGTTGGCGATATAGTCCCTGCTGTCGATGAGAAAACTGCCGTATTCGCCTATATCGAACGAAAAAAACGCTTTGGCGCAGACGAATGGCAGGAAATCCTCCCTGCTCCAGAAGGAGAGGTGTCTTTCGTGGGGATTGCCGTAAATCTCCTGTTGGGTCCATTTTTCGCTCAGGGGGATGTTGATCATGATATGCTTGGCACGGACGGCGCATTGATCGAGCAGCGGCCAGGCGTTTTCCCTTTCGAAGTGTTCCAAGACGTCGCTGATGATGATGAGGTCGTAGGCCGGCAAAGTACCGATGATCTCCAGGGCGTCGCCGATGTGGATCGTATCGTATAGCGCCTTTTGATGATCCTGGATGTACGGGGCGAAAATCTCGATGCCGTCGATACGGACTTTCCACTCTTCCCTGCGGTATCTACCGCCCAGCATGACGTCCAGCAGGTCCCTGGCGATGAAACCCATCTTGCCGTTACCGACGCCGATATCGAGGATGGACGAAGGCATCAATTTGTTCAAAAGGTAAACAACGGTGTCGATTTGGTTGTAAGGGCTTGTCGGCATTATTCACCTCGTATCGTGAAGTTTCAAAAGGAACGTCGTTTGCGGGGCGCTCTCACGCGGCAATCCGCTTGAGCGTCTGCCTTCCGGATCGTTACATCCGTGCATTCGAATGGCCAGATGCCATTCCGGCTCGCGGCTTATTTCTTCTGATGGGCGTATTCGCCCGTCCAGTCTTCCGGCGGCGGGTTTTCCCTGTATTCGCGGCACCGCTCCAGGAACATCCGGCAGGGGCCGTCGTCCGGCTTCTGTTCGAGGAGGCGGGCGAATATCTCGATCGCCTTGTCCCAGTCGCGCTTCAGGTAATAGCCGATCGCCTCCTCGTAATAGAGGAGATACTCCCGGTCGATAGTAGAGATATCGCCTTTTTCCGCGAGGAGTTCGTAGATCGAGACGGCCTTGATCTTCCCCTTGACGAGGACGTAATCGAGGGTGCGGACCTCGAAATCGTCGGCGCATTTTTCATGGGTGAACTGGCTGATGATGACGTTCGAGCCGTAGAACTTGTTCAGGGATTCCAGGCGGCTGGCCAGGTTCACCGCATCGCCGATGACCGTGTAGTTCAGGCGCTGTTCGGACCCCATGTTCCCGACGACGACCTCGCCCGTGTTGATGCCGATCCGTGTGCGGAAGGCCGGTTTGCCTTCGGCGACCCATTTTTTCTCCAGCTCTTTGAGTTTTTCCAGTATCTTCAGCGTTGTTCGGCAAGCCACGGCCGCATGATTTTTCATTTCCGCCGGCGCATTCCAGAAGGCCATGATCGCATCGCCGATATATTTGTCCACCGTGCCGTTATGCTCCATGATGATCTTCGTAACCTCGTCGAAGTATTCGGAGATATGGGAGGCGAGTTCGCTCGGGCGCATCGATTCGGAGATCGTCGTGAAGCCGGCGATGTCCGAAAAGAAGATCGTCACTTCGCGCCGCTGGCCGCTCATATTCGCTTCCATTCCCGATTCCATGAGCTGCCGTACCAGTTGAGACGGCACGTACTTCTTGAAGGACTGCAAGCCCACCTTCATGTTGGCGACGGCGTCGACCAGTGTCTTGATCTCCACGAGGGAGGCGCGGATCGCCGATCGGTCGTCAAGATTGAAATTCTTGATCTTTTCCGTCTCGAGGACCAGTTCGTGGATGGGGTTCGTGACCTGCCTGTACAGGATGAGGAGAATGGTGCCGGAAAGGATCAGGCCGACAAGGCAGATCAGGGAGGAGATATACATGACGTTCCTGATGCGGGCGAAATACTGCGTCTTGTATTCATAGGTGATATAAAGGACATAATCGCCGCCGAAATCGCGGATCGGCACGTAGACCTTGACCGATTCGGTCGCCCGGTCGATACGGTGGGAGGATACGCCCTGTTTGATTTTCGTCAGGGTTTCCTCGGGCAATTGGTGGGCGTCGTTCAGGGCGACGTCCTCCGTCTGGTTGTATGCCCGCAGCACGATCTTGTCTTCGTTGATCGTATTGATGCCCCGCTCCAGGTTGACGAGACTCCATTTTCCGGTGTAATAGTGATCGAGTATTTTGAAAAACCGTTCGCTGAACCCGGAGCCGATTTCCACGGACCCGATCAGCTGGTCTTTGTAAAAGACGGGGGAGCAGGCCCGGAAACCGTATCCGCTTTTGCCCTGTTCGAGGCCGGAAACGAGTTTCTTGTCGTGCTGGCACTTCACGACAAGGGGCCGGTAGGTCGAGACGATTTCGCCGTAAACGTCCGTTTTGTGGACGCGGAGGAATGAAACGATGCCCTGCGGCGTGGGGATGTGAAAGTGAAACTGGCTGACGTCCCTGGTCTGAAACTCCCTCCAGATAGGGGCCGTGACCTTGAGAAGGGCCTCCCTGTCCCGCTTACGGAAGGCCTCGATCGTCTCCGGATCGTGGGCGATATTGAGCGTGATGAGATACGACCGGTAAATCCGGTGGGTCACTTCGTTCTGGATATGTTTGTCGACGCTTCGCGCCCGCCGGTCTTCCGCTTCCCGGAGGTTCGTCACCATCAGGTAGCCGAAGACGACGCAGAGGCCGATCATCAGGACCTGGACGAGCAGGAGCACGGAGAGGAAAGATGTCTTGAGGCGGAAGGAAAGAGGCTTGTCGGCCCCGGCGGTTTTGCCGGTCATGAGAATATCCCCCTTGTTGCCGAAGCTTTATGCCGCAGAACGGTCATCGTTCCTACGGCCGGCCTGCTTGCGTATTGTAGACCCTTGGCCGGGCGAATGCCAGAAAATTGTTTCCGGCTCAGGCGTGCGGCCGGGACGGTAAAAAGCCGTGATGGCAACAGCGAAAAGGGTATCATTTGACAGGGTTTCCGACATCGTATAATAACATCTGTGCGGACGACCGTATCCCGGGTTTCGGATAGGCCGGACAGATGTAAGGGCAGGAGGAGAATATTGAAAGAACATCGTGTTTACATTCATTCCGGGAGGCGATGGCTGACAACCGTGCAGCTCTTTTTAGGCGCCGTCCTGGTTATTCTGGGTACGCCCTCCGGAGCCGGTGCGGAGGAACTCATCCGGAAGGGAGAAACGATAGACGTCAACCGCTGCATCGAGATCGCCGTCAAGAGGCAGCCGAACATCATGGCTGCCGCTTACAATATCAAGGTGAGCGAAAGCAGAATAGGGCAGGCCAGGGCGAACTACTTCCCGCAGATCAACTGGAATTCCGCTTACACCAGGAATAACCAGCCGGTCACGACCATCAACACGTCCCAGGCGGCGCTGCTTCCTTACAGCGACTACTATAGCGCGATCGTCCTGACCCAGAACATCGTCGATTTCGGCAGAACGGCCGACCAGGTCCGCATCCAGAGCCTGAACAGGGACGCCTCGCAGCAGGATATGCAGAACGTTACGAGCCTCATCGTCTTCACCGTCAAGCAATACTATTACAGCCTCCTCCAGACCCAGAGGACGCGCGACGTTGCCGCGGCGACGGTCCGGCAGTTTCAGGCGCATCTCGATCAGGCGAACGGTTTTTTCCAGGTCGGCGTCAAGGCGAGGTTCGACGTGACGAAGGCCGAGGTCGACCTGAGCAACGCCAAGATAACACTCCTTACAGCGGAGAACAACGTCCGGATCGCCAAGGTCAATCTTAACAACGCCATGGGGTTTCCCGAGGCGCCGGAATACGGCATCCAGGACAACCTGGCCTACCAGCCCTACGCGATAGCCTTTGACGACGCGGTGAAGAAGGCCTATGCCCAGCGCCCCGACCTGCAGGCCGTCCTCCTGCGCGAAAGTTCCCTCCAGAAGAGTTACGACCTGGCAAAGAAAGGTTACTACCCCAATATCACAGGGTCGGCCAACTACATCGTCGACAACCAGGTGTTCCCCCTTGAACGGGGATGGACCGTGGGTGCGCAGTTGACGGTTCCCATCTTCAGCGGCAACTCGACCAAGTACCAGATGGACGAAGCGAAGGCGAACCTGGATGCCCTGAAGGCCAACGAAGAAGCCCTCCGGCAGTCCATCTATCTGGAAGTCCAGCAGGTCTTCCTGAACCTGGAACTGGCGAGAAATCAGATCGTCGCCTCGGAACTGGCCGTCCGGCAGGCCGACGACAACCTGGATATCGCCAACGGCCGTTACGCCGCGGGTCTGGGAAACCCCATCGAAGTGACCGATTCGCTCGTCGCCCAGTCCAACGCCAAGACGTCCTATATTGCGGCGCTCTATAATTTCAAGATCGCCCAGGCGAGCGCGGAACGGGCTATGGGATTGAGATAGCGTACCTCAGGGAGCGGCACTGAATGTGCGGGTGAGTCCGTTGGCCGATGCGAACTTGCGGATCAGGGATGCTGTCCGCCGCTTTCGGCCTCCTTCAGAGAACGCGTGCGGAAGAAAGTGAGCCCGCGGACCCTGGCCAGGAAAGACTCCATGTAGGTATAGAAGACGGGCGTAAGGTAGAGCGTAACCAACTGTGAGAAGACGAGACCGCCGACGACGGCCAGTCCCAGCGGCCGACGCGATTCCGCCCCGGCGCCGAAACCGAGGGCGATCGGCAGCGTGCCCATGAGAGCCGCCATGGTCGTCATCATGATGGGGCGGAACCTGACGATACAACCGCCGAAGATGGCCTCGACGGGCGTTTTGCCCTCTTTCCTCTGGGACTCTAAGGCGAAATCGATCATCATGATGGCATTCTTCTTAACGATTCCGATCAGCAGAATAATCCCGACAAAAGAATAGATGTTGAGCTCGTAGCCGAAAATGAGAAGCGTCATGAGCGCCCCGAATCCTGCGGAGGGCAGTCCGGAAAGGATCGTCAGGGGGTGGATGAAGCTTTCGTAGAGGATGCCCAGCACGATGTAGATCACGACGATCGCGAGGATCAGGAGTATCCAGAGGCCGCGCAGGGAAGACTCGAATGCCTGGGCGGAGCCCTGGAAGTTGCCGGTGATTTTCGACGGCAGCGTTTCCCTGGCGAGCTTATCCACGGCGGAAACCGCTTCTCCGAGGGAAACGCCCGGCCTCGTATTGAAGGAGATCGTCACGGAGGGGAACTGGCCGGAATGGTTGACCAGCAAAGGTCCGGCATTCCGGTTCACGGTCGTCACGGTGGAAAGCGGCACCAGTTGGTCGGCGGAAGATTTGAGATAGAGCAAAGACAGGAGCGACGGTTCGTTCCGATAGGCCCGGTCCAGTTCCATGATGACCTGGTATTGGTTGTTCGGCGCGTAAATCGTGGATATCTGCTGCTGGCTGTAGCCGGTCTGGAGTGCGTCTTCGACCTGCTGGGCCGAGATGCCGAGCGCGGACGCCTTGTCCCTGTCTATCGCCACGTTGACCTGGGGGTTCTTGATCTGGAGGTCGCTCGTTACATCCTGCAAAATGGGAATTTTCGCCATCTTCTGCTCGAAGAGGACGGCATTCCGGTAGAGCTCTTCCGTGTCGGGGCTCTGGAGCGTAAACTGGTAGAGGCTCTTCGTCAGGCGGCCGCCGATCGTGATCAGCGGCGGGTTCTGCATGAAGACCCGGATGCCGGGGATCTGTGAAAGTTTCGGGGCGAACTGCCGGATGACCTCGTCGACGCTTCTCTTCCGTTCCGGACGATCCCTGAGGCGCATCATGATCCTCCCGATATTGCCGGTGGGTGTCGATCCGCTGGGGCCGATGCTCGACATGAAATCGGCGACGTCGGGGTCCTTCCTAATGATATCCGTCAGGACGAGCTGATGGTCCCTCATCGAATCGAAGGAGATACCCTGCTGGGCCTCGGTGAAGGCCAGAATGCGGCCCGTGTCGTCCGTCGGGATGAATCCGTAGCCCCGGGGGTAGAATACGAAGAGTAAAACGGTGACCACCAGGATGACGCCGTTGGCGGCCATGATGAGGCGGCGGCGGCGGAGAACCGCCCGGAGGCTGCGTTCGTATCCCGAGAGCATCGCCTTGAAGACACGTTCCGAATAATCGTAAAGACGGCTGTGTTTCCGGCCGCCGTTGTGACGGATGAAGCGGCTGCAGAGCATCGGCGTCAGGGTGAGCGACACGAAGCCCGAGACCAGGATGGCCGTGCTGATGACCACGGCGAACTCGTGCAGGAGGCGGCCGAGAATGCCCGGCATGAAAAGGACCGGGATGAAGACCGCGACGAGCGACAAGGTCATCGAAAGGATCGTGAAACCGATCTCCTTGGAGCCGTTGAAGGCCGCCCGCATGACGCTCTCGCCCATTTCGATATGGCGGACGATGTTTTCCAGCATGACGATGGCGTCGTCGACGATGAACCCGACGGCGAGCACCAGGGCCAGCAGGGAGAAGTTGTCGATGCTGTATCCGAGGAAATACATCACGGCGAAAGTGCCGATAATGGACATGGGGAGGGCGAGGCTCGGGATGATGGTCGTCGAAAGGTTGCGGAGAAAGAGGAAAATCACGAGCACGACAAGACAGACGGAGAGAAAGAGCGTGAACTTGACGTCCGAAACCGAGGCCTTGATCGACTCCGACCGGTCGTAAAGGATGTCGATATTGACGGAGCCGGGGATCTGCTGCCGGAAAGACGGCAGGAGCTTCCGAATGGCGTCGACGATTTCGATGGTGTTCGTTCCGGGCTGGCGCTGGATGGCCAGGACGATGGCCCGCGTATTGGTGAACCAGCTTGCGATCCGGTCGTTCTCGATGCTGTCCACGACCCTTCCCAGTTCGCCCAGGCGCACCGGGTTGCCGTTCCTGTACGTCACGATGACGGGGCGGTACGCCGCGGCGCTATACAGTTGCCCCGTGGCCTGGATCGTGTATTCCGTATGGGAGCCCGGCATCGATCCGGTGGGGAGGTTGACGTTGCTGTTTCTGACCGCGCTCGCCACCTCGTTGATCCCGATGTTCTTCGCGGCCATGGCGTTTGGGTCGAGCTGGACCCGGACGGCATACTTCTGGGACCCGAATATCTGGACCTGCGCCACCCCGTTGATCATCGATATCCTTTGTCCGATGAGGGTGTCGGCATACTCGTGAACCTGATAAAGGGGCATTACCGGCGAACTGACGGCCAGGTACATGATCGGCTGATCGGCGGGGTTGACCTTCTGGTACGCGGGCGGAGTCGGCAGGTTCGGCGGCAGCAGGCGCGACGCCTTGGAGATCATGGACTGCACGTCCTGCGCGGCGGCGTCGATGTCGCGGCCTAAATTGAAGACCAGGGTGATCTGGGTGACGCCGAGGGCGTTTGTCGATGTCATGGAATCGACGCCGGCGATGGTGGAGAACTGCCTTTCCAGCGGCATGGCCACCGATGCCGCCATGGTCTCGGGGCTCGCCCCGGGGAGGTTCGCCGTCACATTGATGGTCGGAAAGTCGACGTTGGGAAGGTCGCTTACCGGCAGAAGACGGTATCCGACGAGTCCGAAGAGCAGGATGGCGATCATGACCAGGGTCGTCATGATCGGTCGGCGTATGAAGGTTTCCGAGATGGTCACTTATTGGCTTCCTTGTTGTCCGGAACCCCGGACGGGCCTCCATTGCTCCCATTGTCCGGCTTGACGGCCGGTTTGATCTGGATTTTGGACCCGTTCGTAAGAAGGAGTTGTCCGTCCGTCACGACCTGTTCGCCTTCCTTCAGGCCCTTGGCGATGACCGTTTCGCCGCCGTAGGTCCTCGACACATCGACGTTTCTCAACTCGACGGTGAGGTCGTTCTTGACGACGTAGACATACTGGCCCGCCTGTCCCGACAGGACGGCCGGCGACGGAACGACGACGGCGTTATTCTGGACATAGAGGTCGAGGATGACGTTGACGAACTGGCCCGGCCAGAGGCGACGCCCCTTATTATCGAAGGTTCCCTTCAGCCTGATCGTTCCTGTTGCCTTGTCCACGGTGTTATCGAGGGAAGAGAGAATCCCCGTTTCGGGATTCTGTTCCTGCCCAGGGATGGTGGCGACGATCTTGAGCTTTCCCCCTGTCATGTATTTTTTGATTTCCGCCAGATAGACCTCCGGGACCGTGAAGGTTACGAAGATGGGGCTGATCTGGTTGATGCTGGTCAGGGCGGCGTCGTTGGCCTTGACGACATTCCCGGCGTTGACCAGGTTGTTGCTGACCTGCCCGCTGATGGGGGAACGGATATTCGTGTATTCAAGCTGCACCCGGTTGTTGTCCACGACGGCGACATCGGCCCTGGCTGTGGCATTTAAGGCCTCCGCGTTCGATTTCACCTGGTCGAATTCCTGCTTGGCGACGTACCCTTTTTGAATAAGAAAGCTGTACCTTTCGACATCGTCGTTCGCCTTTTTCGCCAGGGCCCTGTCCCTGGCGAGATTGGCCTCGGCCTGCTTCAGCGAGGCCTCGAAAGATCTCGGGTCGATTTTGAAGAGCATATCGCCCTTGTTTACGTATTGCCCTTCCTTGACGTAAACCTTGATGAGTTCGCCGTTGATCTGGGCCTTGACGGAAACGGTGTTGAACGCCTCCACGTTGCCGATGGAGCGAATCTGGAAGGGGATGTCTTTCAATGCCGACTTGCCTGTGCTCACCGGTATTTCCGGGACAGCCCGTTTTTCCGCTTTGCCTGGGGAGCAGGAAGCGACGAGCAAGGCAAGGAGAAGGAGAAATCCTGACTGGAGATATCTTTTCAAATGAGTGTCTGCTGACTTCATACGATCCATGGTCCCGTTAAAATAACCCGTGTGACGGGCCGGGGCCTCATTTCCGCCGTAAGCGGCCGTTGTGGCTGCGGCCCCTCTTCCCAAAAAAAAGAGAGACCTGTTCGGCGTCTCATCGGACGCTTCCAGGCCACCGCACTCACCTTTATAAACTGGTTGAGGAACATACATAAATCTTCACGACCTGTCAATCGAATGTAACAAATTATTTTTTTGGCCTTTTCTTCCGTCGTCGCCCGCCGGGATCGGTCACCTGCGCCCCGACGGCAGAAATGTCGCTTTACGCCGTAAGCATCTTAAAACAGTTGAATAATGCGGTTATGGAGAAGATGGACAGGAAAAGGGGACGCCAATGCCTTACAAACAAGAAAGGGACCGGTCTCCATGGTGTAGCCGCCTGTCATAATCAAGCAAGATATGTTCCATGTTTCAGGCGTTCTCTCGGGAATCTGCCGGGGAGAGAGGAAGGATAGGACGCCGGGCGTCCGCCGGACCTTGAGAAGGTTTCTATTGGCCTGTGTCCCGGTATTGTATGGCCGCCCGGCGCCGCCGGCCGGAGGCCGAGTCTTTCTCTGCCTCATGCCGGCGGCGTTGCAGGTTTGTGTGATCAGGTTCTGTCAGCCGTCCACCCAGTGAACGAATTCTTCGCTTGTCGCCCGCGTTCTCTCGAACCGGTTGATGGGGGCGCTCTCGTCGGGGTAGCCCATGGCGATGCCCATGATGACGCGCTTGTCCTCCGGGATGGAAGCTATTTTTCTTAATAATTGCGGGTTGCGGGCAGAAACGGCCATGATACATGTGCCGAGGCCCCGGTCGTGGGCCAGCAGACAAAGCGTCTGCATGGCCAGGCCTACGTCGAGCATGCCGTACTCCACGAGGACACTCCTCGGGATGCAGGCGATGATCAGGCAGGGGGCATCGAACAGGCGGGCCATTTCCGCGTAATAGCGGTTGCGGCTTTCCTTGTCGCCCCTTTGGATATCGAGGGCCGTGAAGAGCAGTCTGCCGGTCTCCCCGTACCGTTTCTTCATGGGATCAAGCCATACCTCGATCTCGGGCATCGGAACATCCGTCGGGGCAACCGGGGTGGGCGCGATCGGTACTTTACCTACCAATTCGGCATTTTCCTTGCGGAATTCCTCAAGCGGCTTGCCTGTCAATACATAGAATTCCCACGGCTGGGTATTGCCCCAGGACGGGGCCCATTGCGTATCGGCAAGGATGTCCGCGACGATCTCCCTCGGCACCTTGTCCGCTTTAAATTTTCTTATGCTGCGCCTTTCTTTGACAGCTTGCGTTAACTCCATTCGTGTCTCCTTTCATTCCTTACCTTGTCTATATGATAAAACATCCGCCTGACGGCGGATTAAAAAAAGCGTTTGAAGGTATTAACGGATTATCGATGATTTACCAATACTTCACCTGTGCCGAACCGGGGGTGCTGCTAATCCGACTAATGTAGTCACACCCTCCCGTTTCGTCAATGGCGGCGAGACGGTTTTTTCAGGCGTTGAAAGTCAGCTTTGTTCCCGACATGTTGAGAATGAAGCTGCCGGGCATCTCCTTCTCCATGTGGGCCGAGGCCTTGCGTCCCGTGCAGTGGGTGGGTATGATATAAGAGGGGTTGATTTTTTTCAACTCATCCGTTGTTCGTTCGATGATCGCTTCGAAGAGCGGTCCGCTTAAATGGAATCCGCCCATAATGACGTGGACGGTTTCCACGCCGGTGACCTCCCGGGCGTAATACACCGTGTTGACGATGCCCGAATGGGCGCATCCCGAAAGGATGACGAGGCCCTTGCCGCGGAGGTTCATGACGAGCGAGGTATCGTCTTCAATAGGGTCCCACTTCTCGACGCCTTCTTCCTGATAGTGGGCTATGGGGAATCCCCTTTCGAAGTCCGTCCGTCGGGCAACTTCGCCGAGAAACAGGACGTCGCCCCCTGCCAGGGCCATGGGAGTCCTTGTTTCTACGAGTTTCATGCCCGCTTCGGCGATCTGCTCCCTCGTCAGGGACGGCATGCCGATGTTGATGTATTCCTTGATCTTGAGATAACGAGGCTCCCGGAAGACGACGGGATGGACCACCACGGGGATGCCTTTGCGGGGCATCGCCGCCGCCATGGCCATAAAGCCCCCGGCATGGTCCATGTGTCCATGGGAGAGCGCGATGGCCTCCACGGAGGCGAGATCCACCCCCAGGGCGTTGGCGTTGTATACGGCGCCGATTTCGGAGAAGCCCGTGTCGAAGAGGACCGTATGCGTCGTTTCGCCCCTGGTTGTTCTGACAATCGCCGCGAAGCCGTGTTCCGACAGGATCGATTTGCGGATATGGCCGTCCTTGAGGGTCATGGCCCTTTTGATGATCGCGCTGTTGTCCGTTGCGGTAAGATCGATGTAATTGTCCTGAAGGGTCAGAATCTCCACACGGTCGATCTCGTGGATCGTGCTCGGCGTCGTCATGGTCGTGCCTCCCTTGGGTGCGGCCGGGAAGGGCCGTTTTAATTCTTAAAATGACCCTGCCGCCGCGCCCGGTTTACCGGGGCCGACGGCAGGGCGTTGTTTCATGTCAGGCCAGGGCCTGTTTGCAGAGTTCCGTGATGAAGATCGGATTGATGGCGTCGTCTTTGCAGAGTTTCCTGAGGTTCAGGTAGCACATGGGGCAGAGAAAGACCATCGCTTCGGCCCCGGCTTTCTTGGCGTCGTCGATATTCCATTTCTTCACCTGCGCCGCCCTGTCCTTGTCGCGGGCCATGAGGGGGGCGCCGCAGCAGAGGGCGTTCGTCCTTTCGTACTTGCGGGCCGGCCTCTCCACGCCCAGCAGTTCGAAAATCCAGTCGAGATAGATGTCCTTGCCCTGGGTATAGCGCGATGCGCAGGGGGACTGGTAGGCCACGCTGACGGGAACTTTCTTGAGGTTTCCGCGTTTCTTAAGCTCCCGGTAAAGGTACTCAAAGATATGGACGGGCCGGAAGGGCACTTTCAGGCCGTACTCTTTGGCAAGCGACGTCAGCATCGTGTAGCAGTCGTCATGGAAGCAGACCACCTCTTCGGCCCCCAGGGCGGCGAGGTTATCGATATACCTCTTGGCTTCCTTCTTCACGGGGCTCGGCTTTCCCAGGTGGATATACCCGACGGTGCAAAAATAGTCCGCGCCTTCAACGACCGTCAGACCCTCGAACAGCGGATTGTCCAGGAGTTCGCGTACCATGTCGCCGACGATGCAGAGGTTCAGCACCGGCTTGCCCGCCTCGCCCTTCTTGACGACGGTCGGCAGGCCGTGGAGCTTGGCGAAATTCTGCATCGCCTGTTCCGGGACGCCCAGCGCCCCCGTCTCTTCCTGGCGCTTGTTCAATAAATCGAAAGGATTGGCCTGCGTCGGGCAAACCAAATTGCACGAGGCGCAAGTGACGCAATGACCCACGATGGGCGGCGTTCCGCCCGCGACCAACGCTTTCATCTCCTCCCTGGCCCGCTTGAGGTCGTAATCGACGTAGGGGCAAAACTCCAGGCACTTCCCGCACAGATTGCAATCTTCTTCATGAAACATGTCGTCCTCCCGTGATGAAATGATGTCATAAGAAGAAAGGTCCGCCGTTACGAATTGCAGCAGAAACCGCCCGGGTTCCCGCAGTGCTGGCGAGAGCCGCAGCACCGTCCGGATTCCGGCGTCTCGCGGCCGGAAGAGGCCGCAGGCGCATTGTGGGCGGACATCAGCTTGGTCAGCACGGTCCCGCCGCAATCCTTGCATCTGACGGAGTCGCTTTTCCCCAGGACAAGAATTTCACTCACACCTCCACAGTCCATGCATCTATATTCGTAAATCGGCATTTCCTTCCGTCCTTATCTTCGCGTTGAATAATACGGTTGCGGTATTCCCTAGAGCGAATGGCCGCAGCCGTTCCTGTGCTGGTGGCCTCCACAGGCGTGTTCCAGGGAAAGTTCCGGTAATCCGCCCGCCGTCAGCAAATCCAGGTTTTCCCTGACCGTCGGGGCCACTATCCCGAAGACACGGATGCCGGAGGCATTGAGCTTCGAAAGCGCCCCGCCGCCGATGCCGCCCACCACGACGGCGTCCACGTCCCGGCCGCCCAGGGCCATCATGGGGTTACATGCCCCGTGCACATGGATCATATCGCGATTGACGATCGTGTCTGCATTTTGACGCTCCGTGTCCACGATCATGAACGCAGGCGCCGAACCGAAGTGATTGTAGACGGCGCTTTCCAGGCCGTCGTCTTTTTCAATGGCAAAACAGACTTTCATTTCAAATTTCTCCATCTTCAATAGGTTTATCGATTTTCAGGGCCTTGCCGTTGATGATGGCATCGGCCACCTTATGCCGGGCGGTGCTCAATATCCTGCCGAATGTCGCCCGGGAAACGTTCATCTTCGCGGCGGCCTCCTCGTGATACAGCCCTTCGCAGTCGGCCAGGCGCAAGGCCTCAAGCTCGTCCATGTCGAGACCCGTCTCTTCCAGCCGGAAGATGGGAATTCCCCGGGGCTTGAAGTAGACGGCGCGAGGATTGCAGCCGATGGATCGGCATTTCTTGGGTCTGGGCATGGCGGTATAATTAGCATATGCTCAAAATGATGTCAAGCCGTTTTCTGCAATCGATCTTTTAATCATTCCGCAAAAATTCTTATCTGCAGAAACGAATCATCCTGATTGCAGGCTGCCTGCTGTCCGTGTGAAAAGCGGCCTGAAACTTGCTTAATATCAAAGCGGCCGTCCGTGGCGGGCGGGACCGCCCCGTTGTTGAGTCACGATGGTGAATCGGGTTCATATTTTCCTTGACAAACGGGCGATAAAAATTTAACTTTTTAACAAATAGTTAAATTGTTTATGGGTGGTCGATGGCGAAGAACCTGGACAGAAAAAAAATACTCGATCTGGTGCGGATTCAACTGGGAAAATTCGGTTTCGACAAGCTGACCCTGGCCGACATCGGCCAACCTCTGGGCGTGAAGAAGACGGCCCTTTATCACTACTTTCCCGGGGGAAAGTGGGAGCTGATTGAGGCGATGCTCGAAACGGAGGAGGAGAACGTCATCGCGAAGATGCAGGACGCCGTAGCCAGGGCGGCAGATCCCCGCGAGAAGCTCCGGGCCATGGTTCTCGCAATACTGGAGTATACCCGGGGGCTCCGTGAGCTTCTGGACGTGCCGCGCGAAATGGGGGAACGGCTGGGGGTTATTTACAGCAATCGCGAGCTTTCATTCAATCAAAAAATGATTGAAATGATTGCCGCCGTAATCGCAGAAGGGCAGGAGGAGAAGATATTCCGTCCCATGGACCCGCTTCACCTGGCCGAATCCCTTCAGTTTATTCTTCACCGGCTCCACCTGCCTCTCGTCTATGAGGGCAGCCAGGTATCGATGGAGCAGCGGATCAACGAATTCCTCGATCTCCTTTTTTTCGGGATCGTCGATAGAGAATACAATCGGGAGCAGTATTGGTATGACGAACATGGAAGAGTTTAAGAAGACACTGAAGACGCCCAGGGGAGCACTTATCGTGTTGATCGTGCTGGCGGCCGCTGTCGGCATCTTTTACGGCGGCCACTGGTTCTTTTGGCGTCTGACCCACGCCACCACCGATGCGGCCTACGTGAAGGCCGATATCGTCAACATCGCCGCCGAGGTGCCCGGCAAGGTCGTCGAGGTCCTCGTGCGGGAGGGAGACAGTGTGAAGAAAGGACAGGTCCTCTACCGGATCGATCCGGACCAGTCGGACCGGAAGCTGGCCCTTGCCGAAGCGGAAAAAGAGACAGGGGCGGCCAAGAGGGAACGCTACCGGGCGGAACTGGTCCATGCCCGGGCCTCCATTCCCGCGGCCATCGACGCGGCGAAATCGGCGCTTCAGGCCAGCCGGGAGCAGAAGGCGAAAGCGGAAGCGAATCACCTCTATTGGGAAAAGCAGCATCAGCGTTTCAAGGACCTGGCCGAGAGAGAGGTTATCGGAAAGGCCCGTTACGATGAGGTCGAAAATGCCTGGAAGGTGGCCCGCGCGGAGCTGCAGACGGCCCAGTTCCAGGTAAAGGCCGCCGAGTCCCGCCTGGCGGAGGCAGAGGCATCGCGGGCGCTGATCGGTAAGGCGGAAGCCGCCTTTAAGGAGGCCGACGAGGGGGCCAGGCAGTCGGAGGTGTCGGTGCGTCTGGCCCGGCTGGGGCGTTCCTGGTGCGACGTCGTGGCGCCGCAGGACGGCGTCGTCGCCCGCAGGTTCGCAGAAGCCGGCGATTTCGCGAGCCCCGGCAAGCTCCTGGTCGGCATCTACAATCCCGCAACGCGCTATGTCGAGGCCCGTTTCGAAGAGACAAAGCTGAAGTATCTGGCTCCGGGGAAGGAGGTGGACCTTTATATCGACCGGTCCCCGGGTGATCCTGTGAAAGGAACCGTTCTGTCCATCTATCCGGCTTCGGCGGCGGAGTTCGCCATCATCCCGCGGGACGTGACCGCCGGCGAGTTCACCAAGGTCATCCAGCGCATTCCCGTGAAAATCCGGATCGCCGATCTGGACAAACACCCGGAACTGCTTCCCGGCCTGTCCGTTGAGGTGGCCGTTAAAAGGTCCATTTTGTGAAAACCACGGAACCGGAGAAACGGGAAAGCAAATGGACGGCTGCGGTCCTCGTTTCCATCGGCGTTTTTATCGCCCTTCTGGATACGACGATCGTGGATATCGTCCTGCCCAAGATGATGTCGGCGATGGAGGCGGACATCTACAGCATCCAATGGGTGGTGATTACCTATTTCCTCGGCGCCGCCATCTCCATGACGGCCGTCGGCTGGGTCGCGGAAAGGGCTGGGCACCGCAACATGTATCTGGCGGGCGTCCTTCTCTTTACGGCCATGTCGGCGTTGGCGGGTGTAGCCGAAAACCTTCCCATCATGCTGACCGCCCGGTTCGTTCAGGGGGTGGCGGAAGGGATCATGGTGCCCGTGGGGCTCGTCATTCTCTACGAATCCTTTCCCAAGGAGGAACGCGGCCTCGCCATGGGCATCTACGGCCTTTCGGCCTCCTTCGCCCCGGCGCTGGGTCCCACCCTCGGGGGCTTCCTGACGGAATATCTGAACTGGCGCTGGGTTTTCTTCATCAACCTGCCGTTCGGGATCGCCGATGCGATCCTGGTCTGGTTTTTGATGAGATCCAGCCGGGCGGACGCTCCTGCCCGTCCCCTCGATGTGATGGGATTTGTCCTTATGTCGGCGGCGCTCTCATGCCTTATCGTTTTTCTCGGCAAGGGGCAGGAAAACGGCTGGCTCCACTCCGATTACGTCTTCGGCCTTTTCGTCTTTTTTATCCTCTTCGGTGCGGCGGCTGTGGCTTGGTTCGTCTTCTGTCCCAATCCTCTTTTTCCCCGGCGCCTCCTCGCCAATCCCCATTACTGGCTGGGACTCGTGACGATGATACTCCTGTCGGTCAACGCCTACGGCTTCTTTTTTCTCATTCCCGTCTACCTGGAGCGGCTGCACAGCTACAGCACCCTGCAGGCCGGTCTGATCATGGTGCCGGGGGCCCTGACGACCTGTTTTGCCACCATCGCCAGCGGTCTCCTGTCGGACCGCGTCAAACCCAAGTGGGTCTGCTTCTTCTTCCTGGCAGGGGCCACCCTGGCTTCCCTGTGGTACCGCACGGACCTGGATACTCCCCATGTGTCGCTCGTGTACGATTACATTTTCTGGGGGTTCTGCGTCGGGGGGACCTTCACGCCGGTCATCCTCCTGTCCCTGGCCGTCCTGGATGACGACGATGTGGCCAACGGATCGACACTCCTCAACGTCGTCCGCCTGATCGCCGGTTCGGTGGGCACGTCTTTCGCTACTTCGCTGCTTTCGTCCCGCCGGGACATCTTCTACGACGCCTTGAGCAGCAACATGCTGCCCGGGAGCTACGCGGCCAATGCCTTCTCCGATATGCTCCGTTCCCTGGTCCCCCAGTCGGGCGCCTATGCGGACCCATCGGCTTCGGCCGCCTTCAGACACCTGGGGCACGAGCTCATTGCCTCCCGGGCGTACAGTTTCGCCTTCGAGGCGACGTTCCAATACCTGGCCCTCTTCATGCTGGCTGCAGCCATCGTTGTGATTTGGGTCCGGAGTTCCGATAAGAAAGTTTCGGGACCCGTCCATTAAGACATGCCGCTCCACTCTCTGCTATGCCGAGCTATGCGTCCGCGATCGGATTCCTGCCTTTCCGCCGAACCGGTCTTTTACAGGACATACGGTTTCCGGGGGGGCGGCACAGTTCTTCGTCAAAAATGTTGTTGACAATTGCTTCGGTTTTGTGGAGCATCGCCCACCCATACCTGAAGGAGAATCATGCGTTGAACGGAAGAACGGGACCCTTTCGGGATAATCCCATGTATGCGTACCTGATGGTGCTGGTCATTTGTTCCAGCGCCGGTCTTCAGGGCTGGATGGCCATATTCACGAATTTCGCCAAGGAGGTTGTGGGCGTCAACGGATTCCAGATCGGCGTGGCCCAGGCCGTCCGGGAAATCCCCGGTTTTCTGACCTTCGCGGTTATTTATGTTCTGATGTTCGTGAAGGAGCACAGACTGTCCGCCTGGTCCGTGGTCCTCCTGGGGATCGGGATCGGTGCCACCGGATTCTTTACGAGCTTTCCGGGGCTTCTTCTCACAACCGTCATCATGTCGATCGGTTTCCATGCTTTCGAAACCACGAACAAATCGCTGACCGTCCAGTACTTCGATCACCGCGAGGCGCCCATTGTTTTCGCCCGCCTCCGCGGATACGGGGCCCTGGCCAACATCGCCGTGGGAACGGTGATATGGGTCCTGTCGTTTTTTCTGCCCTACCGCCTCAATTTTCTCATCCTGGGGATTTTCATTGCTTCGACGGGCCTCTTTATGCTCACACGGGAGCCTGTCCTCGACGGGAAGGGCCACGTGCAGAATAAGCCCGTCATCAGGCGGAAGTATTGGCTTTATTATACGCTGAACTTCCTGAGCGGCGCCCGCCGGCAGATATTCACCGTCTTCGCCGTCTTCCTCCTCGTGGAGAAGTACCGCCTGGGCGTCGGCACCATCGCGGGCGTCTACGTCGTGAATTATGCCCTGACGTATCTGACGAACCGTTACATCTCGCGGGCGATCAACGTCTACGGCGAAAGGGTGGTCCTGCAACTCGAGAGCGCAAGTCTCTTTGTGCTGTTTCTCGGCTATGCCTTCATTGAGCATGTCGGCGTGGCGGTCTGTCTTTACATGATCGACAGCATCTTCTTCAATTTCTCCATCGCCATGAATACCTATCTCCAGAAGACGGCCGATCCGGCGGACCTGGCCCAGAGCACAGCCGTCGGGTTCACCATCAATCATATCTCCGCCGTGGTCATTCCGCTTATCGGAGGCACCCTGTGGCTGGTCAACTGGCGGCTGCCCTTTATCATAGGCGCCGCGTTGACGCTGGTCACATTCTATTTCACACAGAAGATCAGGATAGAACGGGTCCGGCAGTAGTGCTGAAACCGTATCTGCTTCAAAAGGAAGGGATGGTTGTGAGTGGGGAGTTACTCCCGGGGCGTTTCTTGTCGGCGCGGAAGGGAGAATGCCTGCTGCCGTGCGGGAGGCCTCCAGCGTGTCCGCCGGTGCCGGTGCGGTCGGATAAAAAAAAGACTGCCCCAGTCCGCCCGAAGGAGAACCAGAGCAGTCTCTTCTCAATGGTGCAAAGGTTTATTCCTTATCCTTCCGTACCACTTTCGATGACCTTACCGTCCTTGATCACGAAGTACCGGTAGCCCATAGTCTGGGTGTTCGCATATCTGTAAAAACGCTTCTCCGTACCGTTGTCAAGGGTCTTGACCTCTACGGGCTTACCCCAGGTGGCTTCGATGGTCTGAAGCGTCATTTGGTTGTTCTGGTAATAATTGGCGCTGGCGCTGACGGCTCTCGGCGCTACAACCGTTTCTTTCTGCGGATCGGCCAGAGCTCTGCTGGTCGTACCGGAAGCAACGATCTTACCGTCTTTCACGATATAGTACCTGTTGCCGATATCCGCGGCGCCCTGGTATTTATAGAACAGCTCCGTCGAGCCGTCGGGCAGATGCCTGGTGCTGGTCGGCGTGCCGAGGGATTCTGCCGGCGTGGGATGGTTGGCCCAGTAATCCTTGCTCATGGCGCTTGCGGGCAGGCCCGGCGCCTCGGGCTTTGCAATGGAAGGTGCCGTGCCGGAGATGCCGGCGTCGACGACTTCATTTCCCTGGATATTGAAAACGCGATAGCCAAAGTCCATCGTATTCTGGTACCTGTAATATCTCTTCTCGCCGTTTCCCGTATTGACGACGACAGCCGGTTTGCCCCATGTCTTGTCGAGGTCCTGCAGCGACATGGCGTTTCCCGTTGAGGGGAAAAGACCCCAAGCCGTCGTTACCACTGTCAGTACCCCTGCCGCGATAATAGATTTGCTCTTCTTGTTCATGATAACCTCCTTGGTATTATCATTATTGGTTGTATGTTAAACCGCTTCCCATTGAGAATACTTCATCCGCTTGCGTGCCGTCTGACTCATCACCACTGTATTCTATTGATTCTGCACGCTTGACAATCAAGGAGCATTTTGCGTGCCAAACCGGAATAAAAATGTATACATTAATAAAAACAATATGATATGACTTAAAGCATGCAGGATTCAGAGGAAGCGACCTTTTCATATTGAAAAGAATCATTTCAATATGATATGGTTCTGGCCTCTCATAAAAATGATTTCGATAAGATAATATGATTAGAAAGGCGTCACAATATGCTGGCTTCAGATTTAAGACGGGAAGAACTGCTCGGCAGCGATGAAATTACGGGTTTTCCATCGGTTGCTTCACACCGCGTGTTGATCATCAGTCTGGCCGCCATATCCCGCCTGGTGGGCGACCTCGTTCAGATCATCGGCCGGGAGAGAGCGTCCACCATCTTATTCCGATATGGACATGAGGGCGGGGCCGCCATGGCCCTCGTGATGAAGGACCTCTATGAGTTCGACGACCGTGCGGAATTACTCAAGGCATGCGGCGTTCTCCAGACCCTGTCGGGACTGGCCCACATGGAGTTCAACGAGATCAGTTTCAACAGGGAAGGCCGTCTGACGCGATTTTCCGGCACCTGGCGAAATTCCAGTCAAGCCTATGTATGGAAAGCGAATTTCGGACAGGCACAGGACCCGGTCTGCGTTATTCTGACGGGGATCATCAGCGGCTATGCGACGGCGATTTTCGGTGCGGACTATCTCGTTCGTGAAATCGGATGTGAAATTCAAGGATTAGATCATTGTTCCTTCGTGGGCCGTCCGGTCGAAGACTGGGGGCTGAACGGAGAGGAAGTTCGGAAGGCGCAGGGGCTGGAGAATCTGGACGATCAGATGGAGCGTCTTAAGACGGCTCTCTCAAATGCCAGGGAAGACATCGGCCGTCGGGACCGGGAACTGCATGTCCTGAGAAAACAGGCGTCGAGATCGGTCTGGGGGGACGATATCGTCATCCGCAGCGGGGCCATGTCGAAGGCGATGACGCTTGCGGCCAAGGTTGCGCCGACGAACGCCACCGTCCTTATTTACGGGGAAAGCGGCACGGGCAAGGAGGTCATCGCCCGGTTCGTCCACAAACGTTCGGAATCCGCAAACGAGCCTTTTCTGGCGAT
Organism: Syntrophales bacterium; assembly: GCA_963668175.1. GTDB lineage: Bacteria > Desulfobacterota > Syntrophia > Syntrophales > PHBD01. Next base: position 3,273,302 of record OY764159.1, on the reverse strand, counting down.
CAACTGCGCCGCGCTTCCGGCCAATCTCCTGGAGTCGGAGCTTTTCGGCCACGTCAAAGGGGCGTTCACCGGCGCCGACCAGGACAAGAAGGGGCTCTTCATCCAGGCCGGAAAAGGCACGCTCTTCCTCGACGAACTGGGGGAAATGCCTCTCGAATTGCAGGCGAAGCTCCTTCGCGCCCTGGAAGCGAAGGAAGTCCGTCCGGTGGGAGGACTGAAGGACGTAAGAGTCGAGGCGCGCATCATCGCCGCGACCAACAGGGACTTGAGGACCATGGTCGGCGAGGGGCGCTTCCGGGAAGATTTGTTCTACCGCCTTGCCGTCTTTCCTATCGTTGTTCCGCCGCTCCGGGACCGCCGCGAGGACATTCTGCCCCTGGCGCGCCATTTTCTTTCCAGTCTTCGGGACGACCATCCCGGTTTCTACCCGAAAACCGTCAGGACCATGGAAACCTACGCCTGGCCGGGCAACGTCCGCGAGCTGAAGAACTGGATCGAGTACGCCCTGATCCTGGCCGGCAGCGACAGGATCAAACCCGAACACCTTCCGGTGGCCATCGGAGACGAAGGCAAGGACCTCCTTTCCGGACTTGCCGCCGATCTGCCGACCATCGAGGAACTGGAGCGCAGATACACGAAGCTGGTCCTCGAACATACGGGAAATAACAAGTCGAATGCCGCGGACATCCTGGGCATCGGGATCAGTACGCTATGGCGGCGTCTGAAGGAACCGCAGACGGCGGGGGAAGGCCCCGGCGAAGCTAAAAAATAACGGAAACGGGACGGGCAAGAGATCAGGATCGAAATGCCGCCGAATGGAAAACTGATTTCACGAAAGCCATCGAAATACGTCCCCGCAATGCCAAGGTTTACCCGGGCCGAGGTTACTCCCGCGGTTATCCCGTCACATCGGGCGGCATGGAGAGCGGCCGGTCAACCCTTACCCTTCAGTGCTTCTTTCTCTTTCGTGACACAATAAACCCCCTTGCCGGTGAATCCCGGTTTGAAGCAGAGATTGTCGGATACGCATTCCGCCCTCCTCAGGTCCCCTTTTTGCCAGCGGCCGACCAGGCCGGGTTCGCAGATGAGCGGCCGGCTGAGGGCGATGTAATCGGCATCCCCACGGGCGACAATGTCTTCGGCAACCTCGAAAGACCGCAGACCGCCGACGAGGATCAGGGGCGTCTCGATCTCTTTTTTGAAGCGGACCGCGTATTCCCTGTGATAGCCCTCCTGGTCGGCAGCGGCGATTGCCGGCCTGCTGGGGGTGAGTTTTCCCGGTCCGAGAATGCCGCCGCTCACTTCGATGGCGTAGAATCCCGCCTTGGCGAACCGTTTTGCCGCCGCCAGCCCGTCGTCGCCGTCAAGGCCGTTATCGGTGAAATCGGCGCAGTTCATCTTGATAAAAATGGGGTAATCCCTGCCGACGATCTCCCTGACGGCGCGATAGATTTGAAGATGGACGGCCGTCCGTTTGTCGATGTCTCCGCCGTAAGCGTCCCGTCTCTTGTTGAAGGCGGGCGAGAGGAACTGGCTGAGGAGGTAGCCGTGGCCCGAATGGATTTCGATGCCGTCAAAACCGGAGGCCCTGGCCCGGGAAGCGGCGCGTGCGAAAGCGGCGACGAGTTCTTCTATGTCCGCTTCTGTTGCGACCCGGATGTTCTTGCCGGCGAGGGGCTCCGCATCCGAAACGGCCAGGGCCGGTTGTCCCGTTATTTTATCCGAAGCCTGGTGGCCGGCGTGGGCCAGTTGCGCCATGATCCTGCCGCCCAGGTCGTGAACGGCCGCCGTCATTTGCCGGAGTCCGGGGATAAGGTCGTCCTTATGGATGCCGATCTGCCAGGGCGTGGCCCGACCTTCCGGGGATACATACGCATGGCTGCTTATGATCAGGCCGACGCCGCCTTCCGCAAGCGCCGCCATGGCCGCCGTCAATTTCGGCGTGATGCCGCCGTCTTCGGCGGCAAGTCCTTCCCATGTCGCCGACCGCACGAATCGGTTCTTCAGCGCCATGCCGCAAATGGTACTCTCTTCGAAAAGCTGATGCATCTTTCTCTCCATCTCTCCATAGGTTGATTTGTAAAAGCCCTGTCTTATCGTGACACTGTGGCGCGGCTGTCGGCCGTTCCGCGCGGGCACGGCTAGAGCGTCTTTTGCATCCATACGGAAGAAAAGAGACGCCCGTTTTTCTTCCCCACATTTTCGAAGCGGCCGCATTCGGTGAAACCATGTTTAAGGTGGAATCCGATGCTTGCCTCGTTCAGGGAAGAAATATGGGCCAGGATATTCGTAATCCCCATCTGCCGCCCGCCGCTTTCCAGAAATGCGAGCATGGTCTTTCCCAGCCCGGCGCCTGTGTGGCGGCGGTCGATAAAACAGGTCCATTCGGCCGTTCCGGAAAAGACCGGCATGGGATTGTGGGCCCGCAGCATGCCGAAACCGACAACAACGCCGTTCTGATCGGCAATGGCCCCGGAAGGATAACCGTGAGCCATCTGTCTGAACATGTCGAAGGCCTGGTAGGGCAGCCTGCTTTCCGGAAAGGCGGCGAACGAATGCTCCACGTAATGGTTGAAGATGTCGATAACGGCTTCCCGGTCTTCATCTGCGATCGGGCGGATGGTATAGGTCGTCATGTTTCTCTTTCAAGGCATTCGCGTTTCATTCCGTTTTGCGGCGGTACGTCGGATTGCAGAACGCTCCGCCGGTACCTATGGTCTGCTGCCGTTCGAAGAGCCATTTGTCCCTGTTCTCTTTTGCAATGATCCAGTCCCCCGCGCATGCATACTTGCTCAGGTCCGTGAATCCGTATTTTCTCAGGGTTTCGCAAAACGGGCAATTGTGAATCCTGAACTGGACGGTGTCGGCCGTGTCCGTCGTCACCGTGATGTCGTAGAGGATGCCGAATAGGTCGTAATTTCGTTTGACCCTGCCGCGAAAGCGGTCGAATTGTTCCGGGGCGTGGATAGACGGGATCGCCAGACCGACGAATCGCCTGGCGACGGCGGTCAGTATCCTGCCCGTGAAACGTACCGCTTTCTGTCTTCCGGCGAAGACGGAAATCAGGATCGTGCCCAACATGAAAGGCGACATGATAACGTGGCCGATAACGGCCCGGGATTGTCTCTTCATAGGCAATCGTATCTTGTGAATTCAGGCGATGGTCCCGCGGCTAGGCCATGGGCTGCCGGATAACCGTTTTCCATTTTTCGGGTGCCGCCTTGCGGATATCGCTCAGGTAAATTTCATGATGTTTCCCGGACAAGCGACGGCCGAGGCCGGCGATGAATTCGTGGACGCGCCGGATGGCCGGTCCCTCTTCGGAGAACGGGCCGATATGCATCGTCTGCGCGGCAGGCCCTTCGATAAATTGTTCAAAACGCACCCGCGGCAGCGCCGCCGGTTTTTTCTTCTTTGCAACCTCGGCAAGGGCGGCGGCGAACATCTCCGCGTCGACAAATCGCGGCTGCATGATCATCATCGTCCATTGCCAGCGGGACTTGTCTCCCGCCGTGAAGGCCGCCATGTCGTCGGCCCACCACAGCCCTTCCAGGGGCATGACGCCGTAATCGACGGCCTGGGGGCCTTTCTTCACCGTGAACTTCAGGGCGTATGAGAGCGAAAAGAGAGCGGCGACGGCGTCGGCAAACTGCGGGGATGTGTTGGGGTCCCCTGCGCCGTCGATCATGATAAAATTCATGGGAGGTACGTCGACCTGCACGATTTTACCCGCGGGCGGTTGATACAGGGCTTTCAGTTCTTTTTTGATATCCGCTTTATTCATAGCTGTTTCTCCGCTGCCGGCCCGGGGCCGCAGCAGATTGATCCCCGGCCCCTCACGCCGCTTCGGCCGCGATGCGTCCGTTGTCTCCCGTCTTGAGCCTTTCGCGAACCAGGCCTATGTGGCCCCTGAGCGCGTAGAACTGGTCGGCGTATGACGCCGGCACTTTCGTTTTATTGACCGTCTGTTCGATCTGATCGAGCCGCGCGAGAAGTTCCTGCGATTTTTCCCTGACGGCGGGGCCTTCCAGGTCTTTTTCCAGGACCATCAACTGGCGATACCACCGGAGGATGCGCAGGCGGATCTGCCAGCGGAAAAGGGAAGGAATGAGCCGCAGTCCGGGGATCAGAATGAGGATCATCGGTACGAAGACTACGAGGATGCGGTTGAGCAGGCTCGCGACCCAGAAGGGAAAATAACGGTAGAGAAAGCTTTTGCCCGACTTGTAGTAGCGGGCGGCATCGGTGCTGATGGGGTATTCGTGTTCCAGGGGGGCGGGAAATTCGCCCCGTCTTTGAAGAAGCGTCGCCCGTCCGTGGACTTCCGCCGCCGCCTCCAGGATGAGGTCGGAAAGGGCCGGGTGCAGGTTGGACCTGGCGATCAATTCCACGGTGGGACTTACGAGGCGGATGTCGCGGTCGGGGATGTTCTTCCCGAAATCGAGGCAGCCTTTCGGCAGAACGGTCTTGTTGAGGTAGCTGATCCGCCGCGTGTACCCGTCGGCCTGAGAAAAATCGAAGAGCTTGATGTCCGGGTTGCGGACGAGATCGCGCATGACCTTGCCGGAGGCCGAGTCGCTCATCATGAAAGCGGCATCCGCTTTTCCGGCAAGCAAGGCCGCCTGCGAGGCATCGTCGTCGATTTCCAGGAGGGCTGTCGCCCCTCCGGGCTTGATGCCGTTCATGGCCAGAAGTTCGAGCGCCAGGACGTGTGTCCCCGTACCTTCCTCGCCGATGGCCAGTCTCTTGCCATCGAACTGAGACAGGAGATCGAAATTCTGATTGCCGCGATAGAAAATGAAGAGCGGTACATAACCGACGCTGCCCAGCGAGACGAGGTTGTCGATCTTCCGCCCTTTGGCGAGGCCTGCCTGAACGAAGCCGATATCGACCTTGAAGGCCGGATCGGCCAACCGTTGAAGGTTCTCCAGGGAGCCCTCCGAGGGAAGGATCTTCAGCTTGACGCCGTTGCGCGCCAGAATCTGGGCGTACTTTTCGGCGTTTTTCTGGAAGCGGCTGTCTTCATCCCCACCGGTCATGATGATCGTGTCGGGAGGGGCGGAATGGAAAAACCAGAAAACGGCGCCGACGATGACGCAACTGACGAAAATAATCGCGCAGAGGGTCGCAATCGGACCCAGCCCGAAGGTCTCCGACAGAAGGAGGTGGAGACTGTTGTATCCCCGTTTAAACAGGGCCGTCAGAACGGATTTGGTCCGTGCGGCTATGCCGCCTGTATGTTCCGCCATCGCAGCAATCTCCCTCGCAGGCCGGAGTTGGCGAATGTCCCGCCGCCTTACGTTGTTGTAGGATGAACTTAGTATAACCGATTGCATCGGCCGTTGACAGAGTTATTTTTTCTCCGGGACGGGAAAAAGAGAGCAGGACTTTCGCTTTGTCGTATGAACAGAAAACTATGGCCGAATCAAGTCTTGGCCGGTTGATATCCCTTTTTCCTGAAAAGACGGGTGCAGGCAGCAACGACGTCGGGATCGTAAAGGGAACCCCGGTGTTGTCAGATATCGTCAAGTGAGGCGTCTATGCCTCGTCGAGGCCCATCTCCCCGGCGATGGCGCCGGACGTGTATGGACCTCTCGCTTCAACCGCGGAGATCATTATCCGGCTTGTCGTTCCGAATAAGTGGCGGTGTAGAAGATGAGGGGAATGGACCCGAAACATTCGTCTGTTTTCCGGTCGCGGCAGAGGGAATGTATCTGCCGCATTTCATATCCTGCCTCAAAGATATATCCGGCGGGATCGAACGATAGCGTCCGGCGGATATCCAGGCGGATTATCGCAAAACGAAACGGGTGAAATCAGTTTCCCTCTCGTTTCACTGATGATCCAACCCGATGCTGCAAGGTTCTTTACGCTTAAGAAGCAGAATGACGCCGGCGCGGTTTTCCTTACCCGAAAGCGGACTCATGTCGATATCGAAATGCTCTTCTCCGATGGTATAATCCCTGACACCGGATAACGCTTTTCCAATCAGACTTTCGCGGAAGACCTCACGAATGCTTTCCGGAAAGTAGTCGGAAAAATCCTCGCCGACGGTCATCCGGCGTCCGTCGAAGGAGAGCCGGGAAGCTGCGCCGTTGGCGAGGACGACGATTCCGTCCTCGCTGATGCCGATGACCGGCGCAGGGATGTTCTCCAGTATCTCCCGGGAAAGTTCCAGGACCTGATTCTGAATCTCCAGTTCCAGGGTCCTGTTCTTAATCATGTCTTCCAGGGTTTCGTTGTACCGTTTGAGCTCCTCGTTCTGTTCCAGGACCCTTTGATGCAGGGATTTGTTCAGGTTAACGAGTTCGTAATAATCAAGCGCACGGGAAATTTCCAGTTTGAGCGCATCTTCGTTCCAGGGTTTTAACAGAAACTTGTAGATATGTCCTTGATTGATGGCATCGGTGATCGTGTCGACATCCGTATATCCGGACAGAATGATGCGAACGGCATCGGGATGCCGTTCCATGACGTGGGTCAGGAATTCGGTGCCCGACATCTCCGGCATTCGCTGGTCGGAGATGACGACCTGGACCTGATGGTCTTCCAGCATCTTCAATCCCTCGGGACCGCTCGCGGCGGTGATGATTTGATAATTTTCCCGGCGAAGCACCCTTTTCAAGGCGTTCAGGATGTTCTCCTCGTCGTCGACGAACAAGACGGTATGTTCGGTCATGATGTCCTCCTCAGAATGCCTCGTTCAACTTTTCGATCTCTTCCTCCACAGCCGGATGCCACGCGCTGAAATCGCCCAGAAGGGGCATGATGGAGGAGTATCCGGGGAATTCCGTCAATACTAACTCGTTGCCCGAATCCTGAAACCGGTGATTGACGATAATGTTGGCGGCGAAGACGCAGACGTGAAGCCAGAAATCGGATGCTGTCCTGGTTACCTGGTGGTGGTGCGCGATGGCATCGACGAGGCGTGCGGGAAACCGCCATTTCCGAACCAGATGTGCGCCGATGCCGGCGTGCGTGATCGGCAGAAACTTCTTTTCGGCCTCGACGAAGGAAATGCCTTCCTCCTGGCTGAGCTTCAGCACCCGTTCGAATATTCCGGGCAAATGCTCCTCCATGATCACTTTGCCCAGGTCGTGCAGCAGTCCGGCGACAAAACAGTCGGAGGGAGGGGCCATCCTGGCCGTCTCCGCCAGCCGCCTGCTCGTGACGGCCACGGCCAGGGAGTGCTTCCAAAGATCCCGGATGTCGAAATCGCCGAATTTCTCCTTCGTGCGGAAGATGTCGATCAGGGCCACCGTGGCGATGGAATTGCGGACCGTGTTGAACCCCAGGATCAGGATCGCCTGCGATATATCCACGATCTTCGAGCGGAAACCGTAAAAGGAGGAATTGACCAGTTTCAATATCTTGGTCGTGATGACCTGGTCCTTTTCGATGACGTCCTGCATCCTCTTGTTGGATACGTCCGCCTTCTCAAGCATCCTGTTGATTTCCAGCAGGATATGGGGGATCGTCGGCAGGCTCGTGATGCTGTCGATCCTGGCAATGATGGTCCTCAGTTCCACCGGCGGTTCTTTGCATTGCTTTTCCATATGTGGTTACCCCTGTCCTTTCGTCTTCAGGTGCGCCGCACCTATTCCCTCACGATATGAATGTCGTCCGTGATCGGATCGTTATCATGCAGGAGCTTGAGCTTGCGGATGATGCCCGGGGTCAGCAGGGCGTCCTGCGGCAGCAGGAAACGCCCGCTCGACGAATAGAGGGGCTTGGCCAGCTTCATCCCTTCCCGGACGTTCGCCAGCGACACCCGGAGCTCATGCATCAGGGATACCTTCCTTGTCTTGATCAGGGTGAGAAAGTGCTTGACGATCTCCGGATCGAAGGACTGGAAACTCTCCTTTTTCAGGTACGTAGCCGCCTCCTCCTGGAGGGCCTCTTCGTACTTCGTATGGGCCCGGGCCGCCTTCGCCGCCGCAACGGCCCCGCCCATGTTCACCTGGAGGTTGACGATCTTGTCGTAAGCGTCCGCCACCGCAATGATCTTCGCCCCCGTGGGTATCTCCTCGTCCTTCAGCCGGTCCGGATACCCTTCCCCGTCGTACTTCTCGTGGTGCGTCCGGATGAGGACGCCGACGTGGGTGAGCCTGTTGATGAAATGGATCGTCTCCTGCCCGTAAACCGGGTGGTTCTTGAAAGTGTTACGCTCCTCCGTCGTCCACTCCTCCTCCTTGTATTCGAGAAGCTTCTGAGTGAAACCGAGCTTCCCGATGTCGTGCAGGAGCGCGGCGATCTCGATATGGACGATGTCGTTCTCGGGAAGACCCATCGCCTGGGAAAGCTCCCGGGCGGTCTGGCTGACGCGGCGGCCGTGACCCGCCAGTGTCGGGTTGAACCGGTCCGTCAGGGCGCCGAAGGACTTCACCGTGTTGAACAACCCCGATTCCAGCTCCCGGTTCATGTAAATCAGGGCCTCGTTCTTCTTCAGGATCTCCGCGGTCTTCTCCCGGACCTTGTTCTCCAGGCCGGCATTCAACTCCACAAGCTCCTCGTTCTGCTTCTTCGTCAGCCCCTGCAAACGCCGGTTCTCCATGACGAGCCCGTACTGCTCCAGGACCTGGCGGACCTGGATGATCAGTTCGTCGTCCTTCCAGGGCTTCGAGAAATACCGGTGGACGCCGCCCTTGTTGATGGCGTCGACGATGGCCTCCATGTCCGAATATCCCGTGAGGAGGACCCGCATACTGTCCGGGGTGATCTTCCTGGCCTCCGCCAGGAACCGGTCCCCCGTCATCTCCGGCATGCGCTGGTCGGAAATGATGAGGGAAAAGGGCGTCGCCGCTTCGCCGATCTTCTTCAGCCCTTCGCTTCCTCCCACGGCCGTCGCAATCTCGTAGTCCTCGTTCCGGAAGAGGCGCACAAGCGACCGCAGGATCGCCTCCTCGTCGTCCACAATAAGAATGGAATGTCTTGTCTTTTCTTCCATGGCGTCAATTCCTGTTCAGTCCAGCATACAAAGTCAGCGTCGCAAGAAAAATCTCCCGTCCTTCAGACTTTTCTTCTTCACCGTTCCCTTCCGCATATATTCAATGCCGTCCGGTCCTGTTCGCAGTCAAATATTGAGATGCGTCGGTATCCTGACGGTAAAGGTCGTTCCCGCACCGACCGTGCTCTGCACATCGATGCTGCCGTTGTGCTTCTCGATGATGCTGTATGCAACGTGCAGTCCCAGGCCGGTGCCCTTGCCGACCTCCTTCGTGGTGAAGAAGGGATCGAAGAGCTTCGGCAGATTCTCCGGCGGTATCCCCACGCCCGTGTCGGAAATCCCGATCTCGATGTATCCGCCATCGGACTTCGTCGATATCCGGATTTCCCCTTTATCCTTGATCGCCTGCGCCGCGTTGACCAGGAGGTTCATGAAGACCTGGTTGAGCTGTTGCGGATATCCCAGAATGCGGGGGATGTCGCCGTAATCCTTGTGCACGACCGCTTTGTACTTCAGCTCGTTCCAGACGATGTTGAGCGTCGATTCGACGTTCTCGTTGACGTTGAACGATGTCTCCTTCTCTTCGCCGGGGTGGGCGAAATTCTTCAGATCCTGGACGATGCGGGATATCCGCTCCGTTCCCTCCCGCGATTCGGCGATCAGGGCGACGACATCCTCGATGATAAGATCGATTTTTAATCGGGATTTAATCTCTTCCACTTGCCGGATCTCTTTTACGATATTCTCGGGAAGACGTCCTTCGGAATTCATGACGTGCAGTCTCTGAATCAGCTCACCATGTGCTTTTCTCATAGTGATCATATCGTTCACATATTCGGACAGGGTTCTCAGGTTGCTGCTGACAAAGGCCGTCGGATTGTTGATCTCATGGGCCACGCCCGCGGCAAGCTTGCCGATGGAGGCCATCTTCTCGGCCTGAAGCAGTTGGATCTGGGACATCTTCTTCGCGGTGACGTCTTCAAAGATGGCGACGATCTTGCCGCCGGCCGACTCCCCGGTCCGGCAGGACGTCACTTTGCAGACGATGTTTCTCCCGTCGCGGTGGCGGCAATGAATTTCCGTTTCCCGGCGGGCCGACGTCCCGTGTGCGGCTTCGGCCTGGAGCTGGCCGGTCAGGTCCCGGCACTCGTTTCCGTCCTGACAGAAGACGTCGAGCGTCCGGCCGATGAGTTCCTCCGGCTTCCAGCCGAAGATCGACTCGGCCGCTTCATTGACGAACAGGATATGGTCGCCCTGGATTCCTACGACGACGTGGGGGATAGCCGACATGATGGACGATTCGAGCGCCCGTATTTCCTTAAGTCTGGTCAGCGATTCCTTCAGATTGGTTACATCCAGGGAATATCCAAGGATTGCCCGACGGTCGTTGTAAATGATAGGCGTAACCTTTTGGGATAGCCATCGTACCTGACCATCCTTGTTTATGATCCGGTATTCGTATGCTTCCGTACGGGCATCCGACAACATTTCCCTGGCCATGACGGAGCACATGGCCTTGTCGTCCGGATGGATCAGGTTATCCGCGTTACGCCCCAGGATATCCCCGGTAGAATAGCCGGTGTAGGAACTGCCGCTTTCATTGATAAAACGGAACTTGCCGTCCTGTACGATGAAGACGCCGACCAGGGACCGTTCCGCCAGCGTTTTATAGAGGTCTTCTGAACGCTTCGCCGCTGTGATGTCCTGGACCATGGACAGGGCACCGATTATATGGCCGTTCTTTTCGATAAGCGGCGTATTGGACCAGGAACAGATGATCGTCCGGCCGTTTTTGGTAACATTTTTATGCACATTGTTGGCCGTTATGCCACCGTCCATGATTTGACGGGTGAATTCCTCCGCGTACGGATTCATACCTTCGGGCGCAATCAACTCGATGGGATACTTGCCGATGGCCTCTTTCTCCGTATACCCGAAGATATTTTCAGCCGCCGGATTCCAGGATACGACGCGAAAATCAGTATCCCAGGTGATACAGCCTATGGGCATCCGGTCGATCTGCAATTGAAGGCGTTCCTCGCTTTTCTGAAGAGCCTCGGCAACCTGGCGACGCTCCTGGGATTCCCTGCTTAATTCATCGTTTATCAGGGACAATCGTTCGGCGTATCGAATGCTTCCCCGTACGGAGGAATATATCACTGCGGTCGTGATAGTGCCGAAAAGCAACACCATCCAGCTCCACGGGCTTCTGTTCCGCCCGACGTAGCTCGAACCGGGTGTAAAGACGATCAGCCAGTTCTGGCCTGCGACGGCCATTTCCCGGGTGTATTCGAACGATGCCTCTCCGGCGGCCGCTGATTCCTCGCCGGGCCCCTTTTCATGTAAGCGGCTTTGGTGATGGTATAAAAAATGATCTTTATCCCGGTTGGAGGATGCGTAAAGGATGATGTCAATGGCCTCAGGTTTCAAATAGGACACCGACCTCTCCACAATGTCGCCGGTACGGTAGACCCCCAGGATAAATCCTTTCAGGGCACGGCGGCGGTCGCCCACCGTATCCGTTTTCGCCCCGGACCTGTAGACCGGTTCGAAAACAAGAAATCCGTATTGATCGGCAAGTCCGGCCTTCAGAGCATCGGGGAGAAGGGTGATCCTCCGGGTGGCCGCCATCTCGCCCCTGTTCATCGCTTTCATGATCGCTTCCCTGCGGACGGCGTGCGATGCCAGGTCGAATCCGAGGGCCGGTTCGTTGCCTTTGAGCGGTTCGATATAGTAGACGGGATAGTATTCATAACGGCGCGCCGCGGTTACGACGGCGCCCTGGGCATTGCGCTCCTTGAAAGTGAAATGCCTATGTCCATCCCGCCGGGCATTCTCTTCATACATGTTTCTCTCAACATCGGGAACCCTGGGCACCCAGCCGATGCCCTGACGCCCGTGATAACGGGCAAGCAAGGGACGCACGAATTCCCGGAATTCGTTTCGCTTAAAGAGAGGATCAATGGCATCGATAGACTTACTGGACACGAGCATCTGCAAATCGGATTCGATTTCTCTCTGGAGGGCGGCATATCGTTCGTCCGCCGATCGCTTGAAAGATTCCTGTATTCTCCGGTAGTCGACGTCCCGGACGATCAGGAAGAGAACGACCGTCGCCGCTGTGCCGATAAGTACGATGATTACCGTGGAAACAGGCTTTTTTTTGAGTCCCGAATCAGCCGACATACAGGTCGCCTTGCTGTTTGGCTGTGTAGCCGTCTACAGAAATAACAATGTCCTGCATAGGTTGAAGACCGTGTGTCCGGAGTTATGGATTCGTCCGCTGCCGCCGGACGGACGATCCTGCGACATGTGCGGGCGCGAGCGCCGGTAAGAAGTCTGCTGTTTTTGTAAATGGCGATATGTCAATGTTTACAGCTTAGTGGGTTCAATATTGACTCTCCGGCAGCGACCAATACCGCTGTTTCCAGTTCATGACATTAAAAAACCATGCCAGGATTATGCCTGATAATGCTTTCTTTTTCCGCTCAACGCATATCGTGAAAGGAATTGGATGGAACGGCGGGGCGTATCTTATCGCCATTTTCCGGACGTTTCATATCCTGCAGATTATCTTAAAAATCGTACGAGGCGTAATCCAGCAGGAGGCATGACGTTATACCTTAAGATGTCAAAGGCTTTTCAATCCTCCGTCCCGGTCAAGAACCTTGCGGATCAGTAGGCCTAGCGTCTCTCTTGAATACGGCTTTTCGATAACGGCGGCAATGCCCGCATGCCTGATTCCGTCCGCGTCTATATCATTGTTTATATCCGCGCAGAGCAATATCGGCATTTCCGGCCGGATGCGACGGATCCGGTTTGCGAGATCGAGGCCCGATGTCCTGGGCATGACCATGTCGGTAATGACGAGATCGAAGCTTGCCGGGCTGCCTTCAAACGCCACCATGGCTTCGGTGCTGCTGGATATTGACGTTACCGTGTATCCCAGGGATCTCAACATGAGCCTGACCATGGTACAGAGCGTAGCGTCGTCGTCCACGAAGAGAATGCGTTCCCTTCCTCCCGCTAAATGCAGACCTTCCTGGCTTTCGGCAATGACAGCCGGAAGGTTCGAACAGGGCAGACAGACCTCGAAGGTTGCCCCCTGGCCCGGCTCGCTGTAGGCATTGACGGTTCCGCCGTGATCGGCAACGATGCCGTAAACCACGGAGAGACCGAGACCGGTTCCTTCCCCGATATCCTTCGTGGTGAAAAAAGGATCGAAAATCCGGGATTTGATCGCCGGATCGATGCCCATTCCCGTATCGGTGACGGTCAGCCGTGCATAACAGCCCGACGGCAACTGGGGATGTCGGGACAAGTCTGATGCATTCACAATGATCCGTGAAAGGGCGACGTCCAGCAATCCCCCCTTTTCGCCCATGGCCTGAGCCGCATTGGTGAGAAGATTCAAAATGATCTGGTGAATCTGCGTCAGATCCGCGTTGATGGTGCAATCGCCTTCCGCGATAGTGTGACGGGTCTGGATCGTAGAGGGAAGAGTGGAACGGATGAAGGCCAGGGATTCTTTGAGAATGATTTTCATATCCACGGGTTTCTTCTCGTGTTTGGTCTGCCGGCTGAATGTGAGTATGTGCTTGACGAGGTTTTTGGCCCTGTCTGCCGCAATCAGGACCTGACGGAGATATTGCTCTTTCGTTTCATGATCGGATTCGACAGAAGCCATTTCCGTGTAACCCATGATGGCAGCAAGCATGTTATTGAAATCGTGGGCGATACCGCCTGCGAGCGTGCCGACGGCTGCCAGCTTTTCCGATTGCATAAGTTTTTCCTGCACCGCAGAGAGATCGTGCGTTCTCTCCGCGACCAATTCTTCCAGGTGGTCGTTGAATCGGCTTAATTCCTCGTTTTTAAGTTTGAGCGAAGCGCTGAGTTCTTTGTTCCGGATATTGAGATCGTAAAATTTGACGGCGTTCGCCACCGTGATTTTCAGATCGACGGCATCCCAGGGCTTGGCGATGAATCTGTAAACATGGCCCCTATTGATGGCGCCGAGAACCGAATCGAGATCGGCATAAAGGGACAGGATGATACGCACGGTGTCCGGCCTCTCGCGGTAGACCTGTTCGAGAAATTCCACGCCGTTCATGCCGGGCATGCGGTAATCGGAAATGATAAGCGGAATGGGGTCGTATTTGTGAAGGACCGACAAACCCTCCTCTCCCGAGGATGCGGTCAGGATCTCGTATTCATCCTGGCGGAAGAGTCTCATAAGGGAAGAGAGGATGAAAGGTTCGTCGTCGACGAACAGGATGCGGGGGAATACCTCCGGCATGGATGCCTCCCATTTTACGTTCTACGGAAAAGATTGCAAGAATGATGCCTGCAATTTCGGAAGGAAACGGAGCCATCGGCATGTATCCGCGACGCAGTGCAAGACGCCGCTGCCGGTTTACACGACTTGCCCCGTAAGAAACCCGGTTTTAATCCCGGTTGCCGACCAACAGCGGGGCAGAGGCAGTGAAGTCTGAAGATGAAGAAAGGCGTGCCCGGCGAGAGACCGCCGGCATCGCAACGCTTGTCGTCGCAGTATTAAAGCTAAACCGACCAGTCGTTCGTGAGTCGGATATTATCCTTTGCCCAGGAAATCAGTTCGGATACGGTCGTGCCCTTGGGAAAGAACGCCGCGACACCCGATTCTTTGATTTTGTCGATATCTACGTTATCCAGGAAGCCGCCGACGGTGACCCGGACGAAGGACAGATCTTCCTTCTTCAGAAGTGTCATGATCCGGGCGATATCCTCGCTTCGCGTTCCGGGAAGCGTGGTGATGCCGATATGGTCCACCGCTTCCTGGAGGGCGGCCGCAACAATGGCCTCGGGTCGCCGGCTTTGGACGTAGATTACTTCGTAGCCTGCTTCACGGAAGGCGACACAAAGTCTTCCTACGGCATCTTCGTGTCCGTCGCCCAGTCTCGCCATGAGTATCCTGATCGTGCCTTGCGTCATGATAGGCCTCCTCGATTTTACGTATGATGCGGCAAATCCGTCATGATAAATTAAATCCGACACGGACAACACGTCGAAATCAAATCATATAAAACAGGTGAGAGGAAGGAGTCCGGTTTAAAAATCTTTATCGTCGCGGCCGTTTGTAAGTTCTTCCGGACGGCCGGCGGCGCGAACAGATGTTGTCATTCGGCCGGAAGCGCCGCTACGGTCGGTACCGAAGCGGAGACGCCGGTTTGCATGATGCCGTGAGAGCCCGCACCGAAAGCCGGGAAAAAGCATCGGCGCGATTCGCCCCGGCCGGGGCCTATTTCGGCCCTGCTTGTCCCGGAATGACCGTCAACGGACCCACAGGGGCTGCCGTCGGAATTGTCAGGGCCAATGTGTCTGTATTCGCGTCTATGATCTTCAGACCTCGTCCTGCATCGGCCACGTATATATGGCCCATGCCGGCGGCGATGCCGACCTTCAGGTGGGTGGCATAAGCGTGATACCCTATGTCGATCTCGGCAGTCGATGTATCCGTTATCGGGTCCACCACAGTGACAACGCTCATGCCGCTTGCCGCGTAGACCTTTCCGTTCTGCACGGCAAAAGACTGGACGGCAATATCATGACCGGAGAGGGGAATGATTTTGGTAATATTTTCCGTTGTCGTGTTGAGAACGGCTGCACAGTTGGTGCCTCCGAGATACAGTTTGTCCTTGCCGGCGATCTGCAGGGATAATGGTCCGTAAGGGCTTACGGAAGAAAAATCGACCGATTTCAGCAGAGCGCCGGTTTTCAGGTCCAGGACCTGGACGATTCCCGGCCCTGCCTGCCCTCCGGGGAAGGGGAGGTATATCTTCCCGTTGACGATGGCAAGACCAAGCGGGCCTTCAAGGGGGGATTTTGCGGGCGCCGAATACGGTATGTTCCGCACCGTTTGCAGCCGAACGGGATCGACGACCTGAATGGTGCCGCCGTAGCGGTTGACGACATAGACGAGACCTTCATGGACGAATAGACCTGACGGAGTCTTGCCCGTCTTTATCGTCGCCGTCAGGATATCGGAGCGGGAATCGATCACTTTAAGCTCATCGATCCCCTGCGCCGGAGGAACGGGGCCCGGAACGGTCATGAAGATAAGGTTACCGACGGCGATCACGTCGTTGGGACTGGGGGGAATCGCCGTGTCGGCCGGACCCGGCGTGAAGATGGAGATGCTCTTTTCCAGGCGGTTCTTGTTCAGATCGAAGACATACAATGTGGACGCATCCTGAGAAGAAACGTATGCCTTCCCCGACTCGGATCTGCAGGCCGATGTCTGGGAGAAGAAATAGCCGCAAGTGATCAGAGAAACGACAAGGATACGGGCGGTAAGACGGAATTTGCTCTTCACCATATTGAATCTCCTTTCCGAAGGACACAGGCGTTTCAGCCATTTGGAAAAGCGAACGGGTGATGAGACGCAACGGGAGGCATTTCCCGCTGCCGCAACGGTAGGTTAATAATATGACCTAAACGTCTGATTCAGTCAAGCATTAAGAATGCCGTAATTGCCGTAAATAATGAGAAAATATATATAATCAAAGATATAGATATGTCCAGCCGTCGGCATATTTCTCTGAAGAGGTGCGGAAGGATTTTCTTTTTAACATCTCTTGACAATTCATGGACCTATTAGTACCTTATTATAAGGTAATGTCGAATTCAAAACGGCAATTACCTCTCTTCAAACATAGGTAAGGTTTTATCCTGCCTACCTTGTACGGTGTCTTGAAAGCGGACGGTTTCGTTGTCGTTGTCAACCCTGCGCTAACGTTTTGAACGTATCATCTGTGTCGGACCGGCATACTTAGTCGTCTTTCCGGGGTCGCTCATCTGTCCCGACGCCGGGAGACCTCACTAATCCGGACAGGCGCGCCATGCAGCACTGGACGACGAGGAATAGGCGATGGGACGAAGAACCGCATCTGTTGTCTTCTTATCTGTTTTCATCCTGACCGGCTGGCTTATCGCCTCCGGCGAATCGGTCGGCAAGGTTGCGGGAGGGCGGACTGAAACATGCAAAATCTGCCATCTCGACCGTTACAACAACTACATCAATTCCATCCATGCCAACAAAGGAATAAGCAAGAGTCCCGCCAACAAGGAGGGCTGCGAATCCTGCCACGGCGATGGCGCAGACCATATCCAGAAGGGCGGGGCGAAAGGGATGGACATCTTCATCTTCAGCAAGAGACAGGGAGAGCCGGCCGCCAAAACGGCCAAATGTACGGAATGTCACGGTGAGACCCGCAGTCTGGCCTTCTGGGACATGAGCCGCCATAAAGCGTCCGGGGTCTCCTGCGATAACTGCCACACGGTCCATTCGGGTAAAAGAATGAATCTCAAGACCCCTCAGCCCGATCTTTGCCTGAACTGTCATCGAGATATCCGGGGACAGGTCGCCAAACAGTCCCACCACCCGATCCGGGAGGGAAAAATCAAATGCACGGACTGTCACGAGCAGCACGGCGGATTCGGACAGAAAATGATCAGGGCATCGGCCGTAAACGATCTATGTTACAAGTGCCACGCCGAGAAGCGGGGGCCTTTCTTCTGGGAGCACCCCCCGGTGACTGAAAATTGCCAGACCTGTCATGCCGTTCATGGCAGCAATCACGGGAAACTTCTGACCAACAGGGTGCCCCAGCTCTGCCAAAGTTGTCATGACGCCACGCAGCATCCCGGGACGATTTATACGAACTTCAACACTTTTCAAGGCAACGCTCGAACCAATCGAATGTTCTCCCGTTCCTGCCTGAACTGCCATTCGGAGGTCCACGGTAGTTCCGGACCTTCCACCAGGGGCCGGGTTTTGGTCCGATAGGAGTGATGGCCCATGAAGATGACGACGATCATGACGGTAGCGGCCCTGGCGATGATGGCGCTTTGTGGTACGGCCCGAGGGGATGACGGTAAAATGACCGGTGAGGTCACATTGACGGGCGTGATTACCGATAGTAAGAATCAGAGCGCGAAATTCAACGAATACAGGGATATCAGGGATGGTGTTTATGGCAGCGGCTCTGTCCGGTACGATTCGCCCAAGCAGTACTTCTCCCTGGATGCTCAGGATGTCGGATACGGCACACAGCGCTATGACCTGGAATTGGGCCGCTGGGACGTCTTCAAGTTCAGACTTAATTATGACGAGATTCCCCATAATTTTACCTACGACGCCAGAACCTTCTATGAAGGCGCAGGGACGGGCAATCTATCCTATCGAGGAGCGGCTCCGAACACGAACCCCAACGGCTGGGGAACCTTCGACTATGCGGAGAAGCGAAAAAACCTGGGAGGCATGCTCAAGTTCGACTACCTGAATCCTTTTTATTTAGACGTCTCCTTCGACCAGCAGAGAAAATTTGGAACGTATCCCCTCGGCATAGCAGGCACGTCCCCCGGGGGCATCGCCGTTGAACTGCCTGTAAATATCGATTACACGACGAACGACTTCCGAGTGGAAACGGGATACGTCAAAAAGCCTTTTTTCCTGTCGGCGGGTTATTCCTTCAGTCAGTTCCGGAACGGCTCCGGGGAGCAGGACTTCAGGAATCCGGCGACGGCCAATACGGCGGCAGCGACGGATATCCTTTATCTTCCGCCGGACAATAACTATTATAAACTGGATTTCAAGGGCGGCGTTGCGCTGCCGCTGCAGAGCAAATTCAATGCGGATCTTTCGCTGGCGCGGGCCGATTCGTCCACCCGCCTGGCCACGAGCTACGTGACAGATACGACAGCCCTGGCATCCAACATCGGTATCCGGGGACTCACCGGCATCAGCGTGAGCAGCCCCTATTTCAACGGCAAGGTCGATACGGACAATTACCATTTGGCCCTGACGTCGAATCCCCTTTCCTTCCTGAACACGAAACTATCCTACAAATACTACAACACGACGAACAGGTCCGATGTTATCAGGACGGTCGATGGGACGACCATCCAGACCAACGATCTCTTCGACTACCGGAAAAATATTTACGGGGCGGAAACCGGTTGGGCCCTGCCGGCCCACTTACGTTTCACGGCGGCCTATACGTTCACCAAGACGGAACGGAACCGCGATGATTTGCCGAAGAACCGGGACAATCTCTTCGATGTGGGTTTGAAATGGAGCGGCTTGAGTTTTATGACGGCAAAAATCGGCTACGAACGCCTCGACCGGGCCGCCGAGTTCGCCGTTCCGGGGGTAACGACGACGAGCCTCGAATACTGGGTCAGGCGCTTCGATGCGGCCCCGCAGGTGAGAAATACCTACAAGACCGATGTCGAATTTTTTCCCCTGGATAACTTGAGCTTCAACCTGGGCTACCGGCACCGGAACACCCGTTATACCGATACGATCCTGGGGCTGACGGACAGCAAATCCGAAATATTCAATGCCGATATAGACTGGCTGGTCCACAAGCGCGTCCGCCTCAGCGGTTATTTCGATTTTGAACAGCGGGTATTGAATCAGTTCCAGCGCCAAACCACGGTGAACAACGATCCGGCTACAACGCCGACATCCACGTCGTTCAACTGGACCTCTTCGGCTACGGAAAATACGTTCGGGTATGGAATAAGTGCGGATATCGCCATTATTCCGGACAAGCTGACGCTAAAGCTATCCCATAACAATGTCAAATCCGACGGAACGGTCGATTACACCTACCTTCTTGGCCTTGTGCCCCTTCCGACAGGCCGCAATCAGGACAACATCGACCTCTACGCTCGGGATACATACCGGCTGAATAACTATATGGCGAAACTGACCTACCAGGTGAATAAAGTCCTGTCCGTTTCGGCCACCTACGCCTATGAGGAGTACGTCTACAACGACAGCCAGTACGACGGCTATATCTATTATATATCCGTCACTCAGGGCGGCTATCTGACCGGCGCCTATATGGACCCGTCATACCACAACAATATTGTGTTTCTCAGCATGAACCTGAAGTTTAAGTAGGATGGGCAAGCCTAGGCAGGCTGTAATCTCGGGTTAATCGGCGCATCAGAACCGGTAGGTGACCCCGGCAAGACAAGCATAATCCGGGTCGACGGGAGTGAGGCCGCCCTTGATGCCGAGGTCGAGGTCGAGGCTGTCCGTCAGGGAATAGACGATGCCTCCGAGAATGAAAGAGGTATCGATGCTGGACGCCCTGTCGGTGTTCCTTTCCATGCCAGCATTCGCCACCAGCCGCAGATTTTTACGGAGCTTCCATTCGGCGGCAAGGGACGCATGCCAGATGTCGTACCGCTGATCCACATTGTTCTCGTTTCTTTTGTATCCGAGGTTGAGATGAAAGGCGAGAGGTTCCCATTCCTTCGTCGTGATGAAGAAAAAAGTGATTCCCGTCCTCCCCGTACCCAGTCCCTTGTCCTTGTCGCCTGCCGGCAGCGTCAAGCCGGGCTTGACGGCCATGCTCCATCCGTTCTTTTCGAAAAAGCGCCACTTGACCTCGAAAGAAATGTCGGCCAGGCCGTCGGCCTTGGAAACGCCCGCCCCGTCGGTTTCGATCCTTTGCCATTGATAGGGAACGCCGAGAATGAGATCGACTGTGTCGACGACACCGTAAGTCGCCAGGAACTTCATTTCGGCCGCAGTGGTTTTAACGGTTGAGGAAGTCCCGTCGTCGTTCTGCCGGTTATCCTTCTTGTAGCTGATCTGGTTGTCGAGCTCGAACTGGAATTTTCCCCGGCCCTGGGTGCCCGCATCGTCCGTGATAAGCGGATGGGCGGCATACGCAGCCGGTATAAATGCAAACCAGAAGAGGGTGCCCAGAAGCACTGTTCCTGCCGGGATACGGGGCATCGTGACGGTGAAAGACAACAGGCGGCGACGCATGGCGCTCAGGCCTGCACTGCAACAGACGGAGAAGATATTTTTCATAAGCCGGTCTTTAAAAAAGCAAAGAGTGTCACGGTATGTCTAATGCCGGATCCACTCGGGGGTGTTGGCTTCAGGCCGATTTGCGGGATTTCTTCGCCTGCGCGATGAACTTGTTGCGCCCCTGCAAAAGCCAGATGCGGATATTGTCCTTATTCTTTTGGAGATCGGCAAAAAGCTGATCCGCTTCTTCCGGCGCCAAGTCCCGGTCAAGCCTGTCAATGCCCGGCATGGTTTCTTGGAACGTGTCAAGAAGCTCCTTCACTTCTGCTTTATGCTCCGTGACGATCTCCGCCAGGATTTTCATAAAAACATCGCTACGGGTCATGGTTTGCTCCTCTTGATAAGGTTTGACCTGCGACGCCCGCAGACATCGGGCCTTCATTCCCGCAATACGAGACGCCAAGCCTGTCTCCAACGATGTTGTTTCTGTATATCACAAACCGGAAGAAATCGCACGGGCGATTTCTTCCGGTTCGTGCTTCACGGGCCTTGACCTGTCTTATCGCGCCTCACCCTTAAATGCATGGATATGCATGGATCGGTGTCGATCATGAATTATAAAGGCTTCACCATGTCTCCCAGTGAACCCTCTCCGGCTGGTATTTGGATTTCGGCTTTTCGGAACCGGTCGGCACGCCCACGGCGATCACGTTCAGCGGGATGACCTGAGCAGGGATATTGAGAACGCTCCGTACATGGCTCATCCGGTCGTCGTAAGGGCAGGCGGCCGTCCAGACGCCGCCCAAGCCGAGGGCTTCGATTGCCAGCAGGATGTTTTCTCCGGCGAGCGACGCATCGATAATCGCGAAATCCCTGCTGCCTTCGAAGGCCTTGGCAGGCTCGGTGCAGACGACGATGGCCGCCCCGGCGCGGGTGAGCATCTTGGCGTAAGGGAGCCCGGCGGCGAGGTCGTCGAGCTTCTTTCTCTCCGTGACGACCACGAACGACCAGGGCCGCTTATCCACGGCCGTCGGCGCGGCCATCCCGGCTTTGACGATCCGCTCGAGATCGCTCTTCGCGACCGCGGCTCCCGTGAAGCTCCTGACGCTTTTTCTCGCGTGAATAACCGACAAGGTATCTTTCACAGCCGCCTCCTCTCCGGCGTCAGCGGATGCCTGCAGAAGCAGGACCATCATGAGGGTTAACGCGATTCTCTTCATAGGCGTTCCTTTCTTCTAAGCCTTCAGGATTCCGTGTTGAACTAAGGTCTTACGCAGACTTTCGCGGTTTTCCGGCCTCAAAGGGACCAGGGGCAGGCGGAGCTTCCCCGACGGGAGCCCCATCATCGCTAGGGCTTCCTTGACCGGGACGGGATTCGTCTCGATGAACAGCGCCCGCACGACGGGCAGCGTCCGGAAATGGATCTCCCGCGCCGCCTCGATATTCCCGGAATGGTAGAGTTTGATCATCTCCCGGTATTCCCTGCCGATGACGTGAGAGACTGCGAGAATGCCTCCGTCGCCGCCCAGCGCCAGCATCGGGAACGTCAGCGAATCCTCCCCGCACAGGACGTAGAATTTCTTCTCCCTGTTACGAGTTGCCCGGATGATCTCCATGGTGACCGTCAGGTCGCCGCAGGCATCCTTCATTCCCACGATCGAGTCGATTTCTGAAAGGGCGATCATCGTTTTCGCTTCAATGAGTCTCGCCGACCGGGAAGGGATGTTGTAGATAAAGAGGGGCAGCTTCGTAGCCGCCGCAACGGCCTCGAAATGCCTCAGCAGACCGTCCTGGGTCGGACGGTTGTAGTAGGGGCAGACCTGCAGGCTGGCGTCGACGCCGGCCTCCTCGGCATGCCGGGTCATGGCGATGGCTTCCTTCGTGTTGTTGGAGCCCGTGCCCGCCATAACCGGCACCCGCCCCTTCGTCTCTTCGACCACGATCTCGATGACGCGGGCATGTTCCTCGGGGTCCAGGGTGGGGGATTCGCCGGTCGTTCCGCACGGAACCAGGCCGTCGCATCCGATCTCTTCGATATAATAATTGACGAGTCTTCGCAATCCCGCTTCGTCGACCGACAGGTCGTCGTTGAAGGGGGTAATGATGGGGACATGGCATCCCGCCCATGATATGTTCCGCATAAGTTTTCCTTTCTATTTCAGTTTGTAATGGATTTTGGGGTTGAATTTCGATTTCCGGGCATAAAAAAAGCCATGGGGCGTGCCCATGGCTTCAAGGAGACTGTCTGCGAGGTTATGGATGCATACACGTCCTTAAAGCGATGGGCAGCCCCATGCGCTTGACTCCCTGCTTCTTGCCTGCGATTCTTAGGGTTATTGTAAGGACGTTCATAGCTCTTCCTGATTGATCAGATAATCTGATAAAAACACAAAATACATTATTTGTCAAAGATTTTCCTGCTTAGGGTGCCAGGGCGTAGGTCGATTGAACCCCCGAAGCCTGCTGCTTTATCTTTATATTATCTTTTAGAAACGGATTGTTCTTTTCCAGCCACTTAAGCGCTGTAGCCTTTTCGGCTTTGGTAAATCCGGAAATGCGTTCCGAATTCTTGTCCAGGTATAGCGCGAGCGCCAGAGCCCTGACCCGGTCCGTGTCGGATTTTGTATACTTTGCCTCTACGGCATAGGCCCAGGCGAACCAGGGTTGAAGTCTCTGATGAATTTGCGCCCATTCGACGGCAAGCGCCCGGTATGGCTCATGGCTCGTATCTTTGTATAGAAGCTCGCATGTCTCGATAAGTTGATACCACGGGTATAAGGGCTGGAACATCGTGGAGGGCACATTATATCGCGCCTGGTTCAGATTCTGAATCGCCTCCTGATGCCGTCCCTGGAGACCATGGTAGAACGCTGATGCCAAATTTTGGAAAGCGACTGCCTTCTCCGGATTCTGTAGCGACTTCATAAATTGATCCACTTCCTGTTTCTTATCACATTTCATGCCGATTCGGACATAATAGGGCCAAATGGATGCTCTATCGGAAGGGTTGATCCCCGCCTTGTTTAGCAAATCGTATGCATTCACATATTCGCCTCTGGTCATCGCATTGTAACCCTCCGCGAACTTGATCTGGTACTTTATATCCCCCCGAACATCCAATCTTGGATTTACACGTCCGACTTTTTCGATCATCGCTGGCAAGCCACGATCGGGTGGCCGATCCGTCAAACCATACAGCATGACGTATCGGATGCGGTTTTCCGAACTCACTTTCTTTATATGGTCATGATTAAGCCACTGAAAAACCTCATGGCTGGTCTTGGCTGCCATACGGTGGCCGATGAAGGCCGGCGTCCATACAAACGGAGATTTGTACTGGATATCCATTATATTGAAAATGGACCATGCCTCTTTATGAAAACCCAGTATGTGCAAGAGAGAAAGATAATGCACATAACCCTGGGCCGTATCATATCGTTTAATCAGTTGTTGATTATAAGCTGCCGCGCGGAGATAATCTTCTTTGATCAATGCCAGGACCGCGGAACTCATCAGTTCAGCAGCGGAGTAGGTGTCCGAATTGGCCGCAATTTCCAATAATGGGACCGATTCCTCGATTACTCCAGGCAACCAGAGGGCAGCAGCGGCATTCGCCGCATAATTGGACATCTCCACCCGATAGTTGTTCCTGGGATTCTTGAAAAGCGGATAGCTTAAAAAAGTGGCTTGCGCTTTCTTAAAGTCGCCCTGGCTTATATAATATTTGCCCAGTTCCTCATACGATGCCCAGATATCGGGGGCTTTGGCGATGGCGTTTTCGAGGGCGCTGATTTTCTGGAGGGAATCACCCGACACCGAATTCAGTTTGGTGAAAAAACGGAGATGGTCGGGATTGCCCGCGAAGCGGTTCTTGTTCTCCTCAAAAAGGATTTCGGAATACTCTTTTTTCGTCTTGAGCAAGGAAATGCTTCGGTGATAACTTTCAAAGGGCCAGAACTGGTCGTGCGTATATTTTAATGCCAGCGATGTCCTCATTAATTCGATGAGGAATGAATCGTTGGGAACTGCCTGCGTGACCTTGTAGTTATCGAATATCTTATCGCCTTTCAACGTCAGCCGGTCTTTTCTTCCTGTCATCCACTCATGCGGTCGTTGGGGATAATCCGAATCATACCAGGAAAAAGTGTAAGGAACGCGTATGTTTATCTGACCGCCCGACCACCAGTAGGCTCCATGAAGGATTTTTTGGCTTTCGTCCATGAACATACGGTATTTTTCGCTTTTTTCCGACGCGACCCCCGCCAATGCTCTGCCTTTGAGAAACGTCATGCCCGCATGCCCCCGGTAAGCGCTTTCATAACTCGCCGCTTTTCTGAGAGCGCTTTCATAGATGCCCCTCATATCAAGATCTATAGTTATTCCTTTGAGCAGGTTGGCTTCACTAACGGCATAAAGAAAATCGAGATGGTCCCAATTCGTCAAAGCGGCGTTTCCCGACAGATCGGCAATCTCTTTTTTGTGGTTCGACAAGTAACGCTGATAATGACGGACGGCAGACAACTCGTCTTCAGTGAATGATGCCTCTGACGCGCCCAGGGCCTTTCTGCGGCCGACGAGGTCGTCGGCTGTAAAACCCGGGATCGGGAAGGACTTGTCCATCGCCTGTTTGACAACCAGATTCGATTCCGTATACCAGCCGTCGTTCTCCAGCAGGCGGCGCATGACGATCTCTTCCCAGCCTGGAAACTCCTTGGCGATGTTGAGATAGTCAGCCTCTGTCACCCGTTCTTTGTATGAGGTCCGGAGATCGAACAGCTCGATCTGGGCCATGAGCTTCCCGATGGGCGATTTGATATTTTGAACCCATTCCTTCATCTCCGGGAGATTGCCGTTCAAAAGCCCCATGAACGCTTTTCCTTCAGGCGTCGTCGGTGTTCCGAGGGCCGCCAGGGCGGCCGGACGCCGGTGCAGATAGAAGAGGGCCCTCGCCTTGATAAGCGCATAATCGCTCGATTGCGGCGAAAGGTCTGTCAATGCGGTAAGCGAGCGTTCAAAGAGGTGTTCTTTGTCGGTCGTATCTATCGGGAAGAGAAGGCCCAGCAGTTGGAGGTATGCGGCATTTGTGTGTGGGGAGATTCCTCGTGCCGCCGTAAGCGCCGTCACGCTCACCGGAAGAGCGATGTTGCCCTCTTCTTTCAGGACAGGCATGGAACGCTTCCCCTTTATATCCAGGGTGAGTTTTGGTATGACTTCTTCGATGATATCTTGAAATGCTACCTCGGGAGGATGCTCGTCGGAAAACGGAATACCTTTCCAATCCAGACGGACGGTCTTCGTGGCTGGGGTGAACTTCTCTCCGTCATTTTTCTGAACCAGGAGTGTCAGCTTCATCTTTTCGTTACGGTGATGGCCGACATAACCCCTGATCACCGTCTTCACCTTCAATTCATTGGCAAGGCTGTAAATATCCGCTTCATCGATCATCCGTGAGTTTTCGCCGAAGGCTCTCGCTACAAGCGTGGCATCCGGAATCCTGGCGTCTGTGGCCTTGGCGATACGATCGGCGAGATATCGGGTCATAAGCGACCGGCCGGGACGGTCAACGGCGTATCCCTGGATTTGAAAAGGCACGACAAGAATGTCATAACTTCCGTTTTTCAGGATATCGCGGTAAAGTCTTTTCCGTGATTCTATCCATTCAGATCTGGGACCACTTGTTTCATTTACGTCCAGGAATCCCTGGTCCACAAACCCATTGGAGTCTCCCTGCAAAATGTTAGATTTCACCACTGCTCCGGACAGTTTCTTTCTGTTACCAACTAGGACGCCGAAAGTACCTGCATTTGCCCACCACACGGCAGTATCCGCCTCCGGATTGACCTGCCAGAACTTTTTATCCCATTGTCTATAGCGGATTTGATAATTATCTCCCCCTTCAGAGCTTAGGTGTTTGATTTCCAGGCCGTCCTTGTCCAGGATGGGAACGCCGCCGGCCATAAACTGCATGTTGCCGTCATGTGGGGTGTAAACAATGGATGAGGTTTTACAAAAGAACTTGAATGTCCGAATCTCATTTGTATATCTGAAGAATGAGCCGGAGCAGCCTTCAATAGCTGTTCCCTGTTTATTTGCTTGCCCAAAGGCTTCATCTTTTCCGACAACTTTATATACTTGATGCTTGACGGTATCCGCACTGAGAAAAAAACCCTTCCATGTCCTGCGGCGCAGATGATAGAGCCCCTGCTCCTGGCTGTCGACGCCAACCGCTTTCAACTCCCAATCATTTTTTATCGGCTCGTCAAATCCATAGGAGCTGAGCGTTAAGGATCCATCTTTCAAACTGAAATCAAGCCATGTATAGGTAAAATGGAGTTCTAGGCGTTCTTCTGTCCCAGCATAGGATGTAATACTGAACAAGACCAGAAGATGAATTATAATGATTAAAAGAACTTTTCGCTCCAACGTAGTAAACATTCGCATCACAATCCTTCCTGTCAATTGTGATTTGGCATACCTATCTTTTGATCCAGATTAATTCCCTCACCAGGCGAAACCGAGGCTGCCCGTTATGCCCATCCGGTTGTCGTACTGGGCATGGACCGTGAAATGGCCCTGGAGCGGGAAATAGCCGATTCCCCCGCCATAAAGCCCGTAGGTCTTGGTTGTCTCCTCCTGCGTGTAATACCAACCCGTGATGTTCGATTGGGCGAGATCTATCTCCCGTCCGGTGGTGAATCCGCCGATCCCGAAAAGAAACAATCCGAAATTCTTTATCGGGGCGATACCGAATTTACCGTAAAGACCGACTTCCTCTCCCTTACGCTTCGTGCCCAGGTCGGTGAAATGATTATGGGGCACGGGGTAATCCAGCAATCCCGAAGGGGTTTCGTCTCTGTTCACTGTGAACGGGATGCCGAGGCCGAAGAGTACGTTAACGGTCTTGTTTACGCTGTAGACGCCGCCCTCAAGGCGCATGTTTGTGGCCTTGGCGTCTCCACCGCTTCCGCCGCCGCCGAACGTAACGTAACCCTTCAGCGTCTTGACCGGCTGGTCTTCGGCAAGGCCGACTCCGGTGGAAACGCAGATCAGCAGCAATGTGAATGACACGATAAGCAGTATCCTGTTCCGGGCGCGTCTGTAGATCATAGTGTCGTCTCCTTTCGTATAACCTCGTTCTCGGAGGAAATTGGATTCGGTGAAAAATGTATAGCATGAATATGAAGAAGTCAAAATAAATAAATGATAATAATTCCATTTAGTCTATACGGATAGCGATGCGGAGTCCCGCCGCAGGATCGCCGGACGGCCGATAACCCTGATTTAAAATCATGTACGGGCCGATCAACGGATTTTGAATGCATCAGCGATGAATACGGACGGGGAAACAAGCCGTCTCGGGACCAGGGAGGAATGGATAAGCTGGAGGATTTTGGGGTTTATGAAACTGTGGGCGTTCAAGAACGGCATACGGATAAAGAGACTTATCTCTTTTCCGTTTCCAGGATTTCGCGGATAGCCCGGGCCAGTTCGTTCATGGCGGCGGGTTTCTTGATCAACCGGCTGACGCCCAGGGTTGAGAGCTTGTCCATGTCCCCTTTTTCCTGGATGCCGGAACAGAGGATGACGGGAATGTCCGGTCGGACTCTCTTGATCTCACGTGCCACGTCGAAGCCTGTCAGATGAGGCATGGTCTTATCGGTGATGACCAGGTCGAAAGCATTGCTTTCGTTTGCGAAAGCTTCAACGGCTTTACGGGGGTCTGTTTCTGCGACCACCCGGTAACCGAGGGTTTCCAGGACTT
Source organism: Syntrophales bacterium (assembly GCA_963668175.1). Taxonomy (GTDB): domain Bacteria; phylum Desulfobacterota; class Syntrophia; order Syntrophales; family PHBD01. The sequence goes on along the minus strand of OY764159.1, from coordinate 3,244,781 downwards.
CTTTGCTCAGTTCAACGACCATCTTCTCATCATCGATAAAGAGGATCGTTTCGCCTTGTCCGGCCGAGGGCGTTTCTGCGACTATCTGTTCGCTTCCGACTTCGCTTTCCATAAGGGGGAGGAGGATTCTGAAAATGGACCCGCGGCCCGGCTCGCTGTATACCCTGATGTCACCGCCGTGATCCCTGACGATTCCGTGCACCACGGCGAGACCCAGACCCGTGCCTTCGCCTTTCTGTTTGGTTGTGAAGTAAGGTTCGAAGATCCTCTCCTGATTTCCCGGGGAAATGCCATGTCCGGTATCGCGGACGGACAATTCCAGGTAGCGGCCGATCGTCAATGCCGGGCGGTGGATGAGGTGCATCGCATCCATCGCCACTTCCTTAAGTTCGATCGACAGCAGGCCGCCCGTGTCCTTCATGGCATGGCCGGCATTGGTGCAGAGATTCATCAACACCTGATGCATCTGGGTGGCGTCAGCCATGACAACATCGGACGCCGTTTCTATTGCGTACGAAATCTCGATCGTCGCGGGCAGCGAAGCACGCATGAACTTGACGACCTCCTTGACGATGGGACCAAGGAGAACCGGCATCTTTTCCCGGTCGGCTTTCCGGCTGAACGTCAGGATTTGCGCCACCAGGTCTTTGGCCCGGTTGGCGGCCTTGAGGACCTGTTCCATGCTGTGATGGACTTTCGGCTCGCGGACCTTGTCCTTGTATAATTCCGTATAGCCTATGATTCCCGTCAGGATGTTGTTGAAGTCATGGGCGATGCCTCCGGCGAGGGTGCCGACGGCCTCCATCTTCTGGGCCTGAATGAGCTGGGCCTGCAATTTTTCCTGTTCCTTTTGGTTCCTGATGCGCTCGGTGATGTCCTGTGCGGTCTGAACGGTGCCGATGATCTCACCCTTACGGTTATATACCCGGGCAGCCTGAATGGAAACGATCCTCTCTTCCCCATGGGGGTAAATGCTCGCGCTGCTCTCGAATGCCCCCGGGAAAATATCGCTTTTGCGGATAGTCCCTGTACCGTGATATTTTACGATCTCCTCGTCCGTGGAATTCAGGACCAGTTCGGCGAGCGTCGGCTCTTGCGCCGCACCCTTGAAAAGGAAGTGCATGTCCAGTTCCCTGCCCATCATTTCGCTTCTCTCTTTTCCGGTCACAAGTTCGATACTCCGGTTCCAGAGGGTTACGATCCGGTCGCGGTCGATCATAAAGGCCGGTATCGGGATGCCGTCAAGGATGGCGGCGAGCCGTTCATGCTCGGACGCGAGTTCTTCTTCCATGAGCCGATGGTCCGTAATGTCCCGGATCGTCTCGATGGCCCCCATGACGGCGCCGGAAATATCGTATAAGGGTGAGGCCGTATTGAAGAGATAAACGGGCCTGCCTTTGAGGTCGGGAAGATAAGCCTCGCCGATGAGCAAGTCTCCCTGCCGCCAAACCTTGCGATACGAATTCTCCATCGACTCCTGGGGGGACAGGACGAGATCGATAAGCACCGGCCGGCGCTCGCCGTAAAACGGGACTGCGTATTCGTAATCCCCCTTGCCGAGAATCAATTCTTTGCCGACCCCTGTCATTTCTTCGATGGCCCTGTTCCAGGCGATGACTTTTCGGTCCTTGTCGATGACGAATGTCGCGTCGGGAAGAAACTCGATGATCTCTTTCAGCCTTGCCTCGCTTTCCCGTAAAGCGTTTTCAGCCTTCTTGCGTTCGCTGACATCGCGGGTGATGGAAAGCATGTGGGGTACGCCGCCGAGGAGGATGATCCGCGCCGAGATGAGAGCCGTCATGACCGCTCCGTCCTTGGTCACGAAATCGGCTTCCATGTTTTCGCAATAACCGCTCTCCGTCAAAGTCTGCGCCAGTTTATCCCGGTCTTCCAGGTTACGCCAGATTCCGAGTTCCCGGGATGTCCTGCCGACGGCCTCTTCCCGGGAATAACCCGCGAGACGGGTGAAGCCTTCGTTGATATCCACGATCGTGCCGTCTTCCAGACGGGTGATCGCGGCCGCATCGGGGCTGATATAGAAGGTCATCCGGAAGCGTTCCTCGCTTTCCTGCAGGGCCGATTCGGTCTGCATGCGCTTGTGTCTCTCGCGGATAATGAACCATCCTCTCAGGCCCAGAAAGGAAAAAACGGCGCCGCCCACTAGGATCAAAGCGATGATCATGATCAGGTTGTTTCTGAACCGCGTGAGCGACGCGAGGACTTCTCCTTCCGAGGAGGCGACCACCAGGGACCAGAAAGTCTGGCCGATGCGTATGGGCATGTATACCGCGTGCTTCCGGACCGTCTCCACCTGTTGATCGCGGATTTGGTCGTAAACGTATGTCGTGACGCCTTGTCTCCCCAAGACCATTTCGCGGGCCATGGCGATGATCCCGGGATAGTCCCGGCAGTTGTCGAAGACGGAATTCCCCATATGGCCCGGCACAGGACAGTAAAGCTCTTTGCCGTCGCGGCTGATCATCCAGGCATAACCCGTCTCGCCGATTTTGATGCCTTCGAGATAGCGCCCGGCAAGTTTCTCGAAATTGATTCCGATGCCGATCGTTCCCATGAACTTGCCGTGCCTGACAACGGGGACATGGAGGGCGACCATGTCGAAGCCCCCGACGGATTTAAAGACCTCGCTCACGGCAGGCTGGCCGGTCGCCATGAGATACTTCATGTGCTGCCGTTGGGAAATATCCTGCCCGACGGCCTCGATGCCGGCCGGCGCGATAAAGACGACTTTTCCCCGGGCATCGACGCGGACGACCGTCATCAAGTTGTCTTTGTTCAATTCATAGGTGAAGGCAAGGTAATTCCTGCCGGTCCGGTTCAGCTCTGCTACGTCATCCATGCGGCTTATGGAGAGCAGCTGGTTTGTCCACTGCTTGAAAAAATCTTCGATCCCGATACCGGCCTGCCGGGCATAGGACATCTGCTTCTGGTTCAGGTCGTCGATGGCGGTCTTTTTGGCGTCTTCATAGACATAAGAGAAGAGGAAAGTGCAGAAACAGATGAGGATCAGCAGAAATCCCACCCATAATTTGTTCTTCACATGCACCTCGTTGAGAGTCCGATGAGTTTCGTCGAGAAAGTGTTCTTCTCTTCGGAACACTGCCCGGCCTGCCTGCAGGCCGGGGCCGGAAATATACGCGGTATGTCCCGCGGTCATGTCTCCGCCGGCAAACAAAAACCCCGTTCTCGATAGAGAAACGGGGTTTCGATCTACATACCCATCCCGACTTCTTGCCGGGCTTTTCGGTTACGGAAAATCTTGACGCATGCGGTATTCATAGCCATTTTATAACACGAATCAGCTAATAAATCCATTCTGAAATAGACTTACCGATCACGATTTTCCGCTGGAATTTCGCCGGAAAGCAGGCTGTCGCGGGTGTTGGAAAAGTGACGGCGCAGGACGTGAGGAAAACGGCGCGGAGCATAAAACGATGAAAACGGAAAGACCATCCCTGATATCCGCCGGTCGACCTGCGCGGGATCGTGTCGCAATCGCGACGTCCGCGGTCATGTCTCAAATGGATCGGCGTTCGTCAAGACCCATCCGCATCGCCGACTTTATCGTCCCTTGCGGTAAGAACGCCCGCTTCTTCAAGCTCAGCCTCAAGGGCATCGATGCAGGTTACATCCCAGCGTTTGCCGGCGTGTTCCCGGAGGAGACCGAGTGCCACAGCGGCCGTACGTCCCTTCTGATAAACCCTGTCGGTTGTCATGGCGTCGTAGCTGTCCGCTACGGCCAGGATGCGGGCGCCCAGGGGGATGTCCTCGGCAGCGAGTCTCCGGGGGTAGCCTTTGCCGTCGAGGCGTTCATGGTGGGAATGGACATATTCACGGGAATTACCGAGAAAGTCCAGGTCTTTCAGGATTTCCGCACCGAGGCCGGGATGACGGACGATCTCCCTGATCATGGGGGAGTTGTTCCGGCTTTCGTGGGCCTGAAAGAGAAAATCGGAGAAGCCGATCTTGCCTATGTCGTGGAGGATTCCTCCCAGCCGGACCGATTCGGCTTCTTCTTCGCTCATCCCCAGCCTGAGCGCCATGCGGTGGGCCATCTCCCCCACGCGGGCCGTGTGACCTTCCGTATAGGCGTCCCTCGCGGCGAGCGCATTGGCCATGGCCGAAACGGTCTTGATCGTGTTCTGTCTTATCTGTTCGTTGAGTTCACGGAGTCTTTCCACCATATTTTCGAGTTCGTATTCCCGTGCTTCGACCTTCACCATCATCATTCCCATGGCTTCGGCGACAATGCGGACCGGCTCGGGATTGTCCTCCGTGGTCAGGGGCATGATGTCGTTGGAGTAGTTCCCTTTGGCGATCTCTTCAATAATCCGGATTAATCGTTCGACTTCAAACATCGTCCGATCCTCGTCTGTAGGCTCTTTCGGTCGCCGGAGCATCGTGTCGGCACTGTCTGTCCGCATGGTTTTTTTGATGGAGCGTTCCGGTTTCCGCTGCGGGGCATCGTCTCACACAAGCGTTGGCAGGTCAAGGAGGAAGGGAGCGTCATTTACGGTTATACCTTTTCGCCCAGGACGTCCTTGACGGTTCTGGCCAGAATGGGAAACGATACAGGTTTCATGAGAAAGGCCTTGAATCCGATCCGTTTCGCCTCTTCCTCATTGATCCGTTCGCTGAATCCCGTCGTCAGAATAAGCGGGAGGCCCGGCCGAATTTTCAGCATTTCCCTGGCCATCGCGACGCCGGTCATATTGGGCATGGTCATGTCCGTTATGACAAGATCGAATTTGTCCGGCTGTTTGCGGAAAGCCTCCAGGGCGTCCCGGCTGCTAAGCCTCACGGATACGTCGTAGCCCAGCGAGGCGAGCATTTCCGCACCCAGGGAGGCCATGGGCTCTTCATCGTCCGCGAGCAGTATTCGCCCGCTGCCTCTCGGGATGTCTTCCGGCGTCCTGTCTTCTCCCTGACCGACGGCGTCGATCAGAGGCAGCAGGATCGTAAACGTCGTTCCGGACCCCGGAGCGGTTTCCAGTTCGATGATGCCGCCATGGTCCTTGACGATACCGTAAACGGTGGACAGTCCCAATCCCGTTCCCTCGCCCTGTTTCTTGGTCGTGAAGAACGGATCGAAAATCTTCTCCTGGATGGCGGGGTCGATCCCTTCGCCCGTATCTGAGACGGAGAGTTTTAAATAATGCCCCGGATGAATATCCTGCTGATAGACTACGGGGCCGGCGGAGATTATTTGTTCGGAGAGAACGATCTCCAGGACACCCTCGTGATCCCTCATGGCGTGAACGGCATTGGTGCACAGGTTCATCAGCACCTGATGGATCTGTGTGGGATCGGCCAAAGTGGTGTCGTTGTCGATTTCGTAATGCTGGCGGATTTCGATGGTGGCCGGCAGGGACGCCCGGAGGAGCTTCATCGCCTCTTTGACGATGGGTACGACCGCCACCGGTTTCTTCTCCTGCTCGCGTTGTCGGCTGAAGGTGAGGATTTGGGCGACCAGGTCCCTGGCGCGGTTGCAGGCGGTGAGAACCTGCTCCAGGTAGGCCTGGATCGCCGTGTCCGCGGTCCTGTATCTTGCCAGTTCGACATAACCCATCATGGCCCCGAGCATATTGTTGAAATCGTGGGCGATGCCGCCGGCAAGGGTGCCGATGGCCTCCATCTTCTGGGCCTGGCGGAGCTGGGCCTCGAGAATGACCGACTCGGTGATGTCCCTCTTCAGGGAAACGTATCCCGTCAATTCTCCCTGCGAATTGACGAGGGGACTGATGATGCCGTCTTCCTGGATCAGCTTGCCGTCCTGACGCTTGTTGTTAATGCGGCCCTTCCATATATTGCCGCCCTTGATCGTATTCCATAACTGCTCATAGAACGTTTTATCGTGGACGCCGCTCTTCAATATCCGCGGGGTCTGGCCAATGGCATCCCGGCGGGAGAATCCCGTGATATGTTCGAAGGCCGGGTTGACGTATTGAATGACGCCTTCCGGATCGGTGATCATGATCTCTTCCGCCGCCTGTTCGATGGCGATGCTCAGGCGCCGCAGTTCGTTGTCCGTCTTCCTGCGTTCGGTGATGTCGTGAACGAATCCCTGGTGCCTTCCGTCTTCCAGCCTCGAAACGCTCAATTCCACGAAGAATATCGTTCCGTCCTTCCGCTTCATGGGCCGCTCGAACCGCATGCTTTCGCCGGCGGTGACGCGCCGGACCCGCTGCTCGCCGACATCTTTCATTTCGTCGGGGTAAGTCGCGGTTACATTCAATTTGAGAAGTTCTTCTTCCGTGTACCCCGACATCTCGCAGAACTTCCGGTTGACCAGGAGATAATCGCCGGCGGTACTTACGACAAAGATGCCGTCGGCTGCCTGGTCGATGAGCTGGCGGTAACGCCGTTCGCTCGCGTAAAGCTTTTCTGCGGCTTGCTTTTGGGCCGTCATGTCGCGTGTGATTCCGAGAATCCCGACGGCTTTCCCGGCTGTGTCGCGGATGTAGGTCATGTTGATTTCCACCGGGATGGTCCGTCCGTCCCTGTGGATGTGTTCGGCCTCGATGGACCGGGAACGGAACAAATCCCGGTTGGGGTTTCTTTCTTCCTCTAATTCCTGCTCGAAGATTTCCGTGCAAAGTCTCAGGGAAGGAGAGGGGATCAATTCACGAAGGGGCAATGTGACGAACTCTTCCGGTAGATAACCCAGGTTGCGCCTGACGGAAGGGCTCACATACGTGTAACGCATCTCCATGTCCATCATCCAGATCACGACCTTGGCGTTTTCGGCGATGACCCGGTATCGCTCCTCTCCCGACCGTACGGCTTCCTCCGCGCGCTTGAGTTCCGTGACGTCCAGGGCAGTGAAAGTATGCTTGCCCTGCGGCTCATTGGGATCGAGAGGCGTCACCATAAGGATGATGTCGATCTGCCTGCCGTCTTTCGTCCTCCAGCGCGTCTCGATGGTGGCGGTGTTCTTCGTGTCGATCTGTTCGCGTATCTCCCTGCCGACCTCTTCGCAGTCTTCGTCCGTGCCATAAATGAAACGGGTGTTGCGGCCGACAATTTCCTCACGGGAGTAACCCGTCATATGGGAGAGTTTGTCGTTGGTTTCCTGGAATATCCTGTCTTTGACGATTCCGATGCCGGCCGGGGCGGCACGGAAGATGCTCGACAGCATCTCTTCTTTCTGCCGCATGGCTTCGACCATCTCCCGGCGCCGGGTAATGTCGCTGACGATATGGACGATCCCCATGAGACGACCCTCCGCGTCCAGTATGGGATCCGCAACGATCTCCAGGCGCCGTTCGCCCAGATCGAGTTCCATCGTTTCCCTTTGAAGGGTCTCTCTCATGAAATTGCAGGGACACTCCGGCAGGGGACCTGACGTGCAGTGGACCACTTCATGGCAGAAACGGCCGATCAGCTCTTCAGGAGCCAGACCGAATATCTCTTTCGTCGCCCGGTTCGCCTGCACGATACGATGGTTTCTGTCCAACAGCCAGACGGCGCTTCCCACGGCGTTGAATATCTTGCCCCATCCGGCAACCTCGGCTTCCAGCATTTTATTCCGCAGACGGCATTCGGCAGCCGTCCTTTCCAGTTCTTCGTTTTCTTGTTTCAAGGCGGCTAGCTCGTTCCGGATATCCGCCTCGCTCTCAGTATGACCTTTCATCCGTTTCCCTTTCCTCTATGAGCAGTCGCTCCTTCGCATGCGCACCGATCCCGTGACGGCCTAATGACATAGCCCAACGGGCATGTCGTTCCCGGCGGATGGATCGAATGGTCAGCGATGGTGAAGGATCGCGCCTCACGGATTCAATGTCCATCGGCCGTCTTTTTCTTATTGAATAGATCGGGATAAAGGGCTTCCGCACATGCGGGACAGATTCCATGGCTGAACTCGGCCTCGGTATGATCCATGAGGTACTGCTCCACCTGGTTCCAGTATCCCTTGTCGTCCCGGATCTTCTTGCAGTTCGAACAAATGGGTATGATGCCCCGGAGCGTTCTGACCTCGTCCAGGGCTTGCTTCAGCCTTTCCTTTTCTTCCTCGATGGCCTTTTCGTAATGCTTGCGGTCCGTGATGTCGAGGCCTTGGGCGATGGTTGCCAGGGCCGTATGGCCGTCGGGGCCATACAGGGTGGCGGAATTCCAAAGCACGGTGCGCACCGAGCCGTCCTTGCGGAGGATCGGTATTTCGACGGCATCCCATCGTCCGCCCCCGGCCGTCAGGCGCGTGAGCGCGAGGTTCTCTTCCCGGCGCTCTTCGGGAAAGAGCAGGCCGAGCTCCTCCCCGAGGACGTCCGGCGCCTGCCGTCCCGTCAGGTCTTCGAAGGCGCGGTTGAAGCGGGTGATCCTGAAACGTGGGTCCCAGACGACAATCGGAACACTGGCCGTGTCAATCAGCTTTTCCAGGTATTCCCTGGTCTCCCGTTCCGATTCCTCCGTCTGCCTCAGTTTCATCTCCGTCTCCAGGAGTTCCCTGGTCTTCCTGTGAAGGAACAGCCGTCTCAGGTAACTCAGGAAAAAGACAATCAGGAGAAACAGCAGGATGGAGATGATACCCGTCTCGACGAAATGACTCATGGCCGATCGGTAAATATTTCTTAAGGGGCGTTCGCCGATGACCGTCCAGCCGCAGTCGCCGACGGGGAAGGCCGTAATATACTCTTTTTCCCCTCCCTGCCGGCGGGCGTCGGTTTCGATTTGGTGCGTTGTTTCCTCAAGCACGGATTCGACGAGCGGGAAAGATGGGTAAATCTTGATATCGCCCCGATGCGGTTCCCTGCTGTTATACAGCGTTTGCCCCATACGGTCGATGACGCTGACGGTCATATAGGGGTCCATGGGCACCTGCCTGATGGCCTGCTCCAGAAAACTGAGCCTTTGCGAGCAGCCAAGAATTCCTATGATCTTTTCTTCCCCGTCGAACACGGGGACGGCCATGGCGACGGCCAAGGCCTGTTCGCCGACGATCAGTTTGAACACGTTGGAGACGTAAGGATACCTGCGGTAACTTACGCCTTTGTACCAGTCGCGGCCCGACAGGTCCCTGCCGATGGCTTCCGGATAGACCGGAAAGTTTGCCCAGAGGCGGCCTTTCGGGTCCGTAACGAACGTCAGGTCGATTTCGGCGTTCTTCTTGAGATCGGCCAGGTGCCTGGATACGCTTTGAACATCGCGGCGCCGGACGGCGTCCACGAAGAGGGGCCGCCTGGCATAGGACTGGAGGATGCCCAGTGTTGCCTGATTGTGTTCGTGAAGAAGGGCCGCCAAGAGATTGGCCGTTGTTCTGTCGGCGTCCAGGGCATTCCGCCTTGCCGTCTCGAAATCCCGGTGACTCATGATGAGCGCCGCGGCGACAATACAGACGAAAAACACGGCGGCAATGAGAACGATGTTGTGCGGGACGGTGATCCATCCGCCCGCTCTTCGGCCGTCGGGATGGGGCGTATCGGAGGTCGATGATCCGTTGTCGGAGCCTGGAAGCATATTAGTCCTTTTTAAACGATGAGATACATGATTTTGTCGTCGTCGGCGCCGCCGTTGGGAGCCTTGCATCCATTCGATGAAATAAGCAATATTTATGCCGGGTAAAAGGGGAAAGCAGCGTTCACAACGAAACACCGGGGATAATACCTACACTCGGGAGGCGGCGACAAGGGGCCGGGCGACCGGGTTGTCCACTGTGAAAAAGGGTGAGGCGGCATGATGACTTATCATTGAAGAACGCAAGAATGCCGGGGCGCCTTTACATCCCCATGTAGGCCTTGCGGACTTCGTCCGAATCGAGCAGTTCGCGGGCAGTCCCCGTCTGGACGATCTTTCCGCTCTGGATCACATAGCCGCGGTGGGCGATCTCCAGGGCCTCCTGGACCATCTGTTCGACGAGAAGAACCGTCGTCCCCGACCGGTTGACGTCGGTGATCGTGGCCATCATCTTCTCCACCATGCTGGGCATGAGCCCCAGGGACATTTCATCGAGCATGAGAAGCTTGGGGCGAGACATGAGGCCGCGGGCGATGGCGAGCATCTGCTGCTCCCCGCCGCTCAGCGTTTCGGCGGTCTGTTTCGCCCTTTCCCTGAGGACCGGAAATATCTCGAGAATTTCATCCAGGCGGCGTCCGATTTCGGCCTTTGATTTCTCCGTATAGGCGCCCAGGGCAAGGTTCTGCGCGACCGAAAGCTTGGCGAAGAGCCTCCGGCCTTCGGGGACGTAGCTGATACCGAGCTTCAGCGTCTTGTGGGCCGGCATTTTGGAGATATCGACGCCGTTGAAGCGGATCGTTCCCTGCAGGGGGCGGTTGAGGCCGCAGATGGTCCGCATGGTAGTCGTTTTCCCGGCGCCGTTCGAACCCACGATGGCGACCAGCTCGCCCGGCTCCACCTGCAGGGTGATGCCGAAAACGACGGGAATCCCATCGTAACCGGCATAAAGGTCCCGGACTGTGAGGATAGGTTCAGGCAAGTGATTGATCCTCCTTCCGGGTCTTGAAGCGCTGGGAGTACTTCGCGCCCAGGTAGGCCTCGATGACCCGCTCGTCGTTGCTGATGGCGCCGGGGGCGTCTTCGGCGATCTTGACGCCGCCGTCGAGGACGACGATCTTGTCGGCGATGGGCATGATCCCTTCCATGACGTGCTCCACGATCATGAGGGTGATGCCGCTCTCGCGGAGGCGGAGGATCACCTCGACGGATGCCTTCACTTCGGTGGACGTCATGCCCGCCATGACCTCGTCGAGCATGAGGAGCTTCGGACGGGTCGCGAGGGCTCTCGCCATTTCCAGGCGTTTCTTTCCGCCGATGGAGAGTTCGCCCGCCTGCTTGTTCCGGTTGGATTCCAGGTTGCAGAGCCGGAGGCATTCGGCCGTATTCGCGAGGGCCTCTTTCTTGTCGGTCGTCTTGAGGAATGCGCCGACCAGCACGTTGTCGAAGACGGTCATGTCCTTGAGGGGACGGACCACCTGGAAGGTGCGAACGGCGCCCAGGCGTGCGATCTCGTAGGGCTTGAGGCCCGTGATGTCCGCGCCGTCGAAGACGATGCTGCCGCCGGCCGGCTTGTAGAGGCCGGAGATGCAGTTGAACAGGGTCGTCTTCCCTGCGCCGTTGGGGCCGATCAGCCCCACGATCGAACCTGCCTCCACGGAGAACGTCACGCGGTCGCAGGCGACCAGTTCCCCGAATTTCATCGTGCAATCGCGGACATCAAGGAGCGGCATCGATCGCTTCTCCTTTCGCAAGGTCCGTTTTCTTGCCGAATTTCTTCCGGACGGCATTGAGAATGCCGATCATCCCGGCGGGCTGGTTGATGATCATGAACATGATGATGAAGCCGAAGATCATCAAGTCGATGCCGCCGCCCAGGCCGCCCCACAGGGCGCGGGTGTATTCCTGCAGCGGAATGAGCACCGCGGCGCCGAGAAGCGGACCGGCCAGGGTCCCCGCGCCGCCCATGATGGTGATGAGGACGAACTTCATCGACGCGTCGAGGGAAATGACCATCGGCGGGTCGACCCGGAGGTTGTACTGGACGAAAAACGCACCGCAGAGGGCGGATAGCGCTGCGGAAAGGGCCATTGCCCAGAGTTTCACCGCCGTGCTGTTGACGCCGAGGGATTCGGCGGTTTCCTGTCCCTCCCGGACGGCACGCATGTAGTAGCCGAAACGGTGTCCGGAAAGCCACCGGACTACGCCGAAAATCAAGATAAAGAGGGCCAGGGCGCAGTAATAGTAATTCGTTTTGGAACTGTGCCACATGAGGTTCTTGAATCCCTCCTCGACGAGGGGGTAATCGAGCCCCAGGGCGCCGCCGACCCAGTCCCAGACCATGAAGACCCGGTAGAATATCTCCACAATGGCGAAAGTGGCGATGGCGAAGTAGTGCCCGGAAAGCTTGAAACAGGGGTAACTGATGACGACGGCGACCGCCGCCGCGAGTAAGACACCGATCAATATGCCGATCCACGGCACGCCGCCGTAGGTTACAACGGCCATGCCGGCGCCGTAGGCCCCGATGCCGAAGAAGACCGAATGGCCGAAGGACACCTGGCCGCAGTAGCCGCCGATGATGTTCCAGGCCTGACCCATGCTGGCGTAAAGGAGAATGAGAATCAGGATGTGCATCCAGAAGGAGTTGTCGGCCACGGCGGGAATCAGAGGTACGCATGCCGCCGCCGCCAGGAAGACGATCCAGGCGATATCCTTGCCGTTCAAGGTCTTATGCTGCACCGGCGTCACCATCCGAAAATGCCTTTCGGCCGCAGGAAGACAACGGCCAGATAGAGACCGAAAACGGCGATGTACTTAAAGACCGGAGCGATATAGAAGCCTGCCAGGGCCTCCACGACGCCGACCAGAAGCCCCGCCAGGAAGGCCCCCGGGATGGACCCGAAGCCGCCCATGGCGACGCAGATAAAGGCGATGAGCCCGAACAGGGAGCCGACTTCCGGGTGCACGGCAAGATAGGAGGGCATGATGCCCCCGGCCGCGCCGACGCAGGCCCCGCCGATCCCGAAAATCAGGACATAGATGTTCTCGGTGTTGATGCCGACGATTTCCGCCGCCTCCTTGTCCAGGGCCGTGGCCTGGGTGGCCCAGCCGAAACGGGTCGTATTCATGAGGGCATAGACCAGGACGACGACGATGAGCGACAGGGCCGCGGCTGCAAGCTGCGGCACCGGGAAGATCAGGCCGCCGATCTGGAACGTCTTGTCGCCGAGCCAGGTATTCGAAAGGATGAGGAAGTTCGGGGAAAAGCGGTTCATGCAGAAGTTCTTGAGGACCATGGCGAGACCGAAGGTCGCCAGGAGCGCCACGAGACCGGCCTTGCCGATCGTATGGCGGATCAGGAGCTTGTATGTCACCGCCCCCAGGATGAAGACGAAGGCCGCAGAGGCGAAAACGGACAGGACCGGGTCGACATTCGCCAGGAATCCCAGCCAGTAGCTCACGTACATGCCGATCATCAGGAATTCGCCGTGGGCGAAGTTGATGACGTCCATGACGCCCCAGATGAGGCAGAGCCCGGCGGCCACCAGGGCGTACACCATGCCGGCAAGCAGGCCGTCTATCAATACTTGTACGAATGTCTCCATGGAACCTTTTGTTACCTTAAGGCAGGCCGTTTTCAGTCGATCCGATTTTGTCCTGCGCAAGGTACGGCATAAATCTTTTCCGCGCCGCAGATCTTCATGCGGGCCATCGGCCGCCAGGGCCGGGCTTTAGTCTCCAATGACCGGCAGCACACTTACGGCGCGCCGTATTCAAATGATCAAACAAACCGCAATCCCGCCGGGCACGCACAGTCCGTGTGGACGTCTGCCTGCGCCGGCGGGAATTTTGCTCAATGTGAAAGACTGCTAAATATAAACTATCTCTTGTCCCATGCTTTCATGGGGAAGACGATGCTGGCCTTCTTTTCGGCCAACGCTTCCGGATAGATCCGTCTGTACTCGCCGCCCTGAAGCTGGGTGATGATGCTCTGGGCCTTGGCGTTCTGGCCGCCCTTCACGAAGCTGACTTTGCCTCCCAGGGACATGGGCGAATCGAACGTGGTGGTCATGAGGACCTGGGCGACCTTGTCGGGATCGAGGTTGCCGGCCTTTTCGATGGCCTGAGCCAGGACCAGCATAGCCACCGTCTCCTGGATGCTGTCGCCGTCATAGGGGACGCCGCCGGTCTTCGATTTGAATATCTTCTCGACCGCGGCCACGGCGGGCATTAGGCTCGCGAACTGGGGCGAATAGGCCGTGGAGCCCATGAAAAAGTCGGCGTCGCCGCCCAGCTGTTTGGCGATGACCGGGTCCTGATAACCGGAGCAGTAGTTGATGGCGATCTTGGGCAGCCAGGCCATCTGTTTCGCGGTGCGGACCATCAGAGAGTAGTCGGCGCCGAGGACGGCTCCGAAGAGTGCATCGGGGTTGGCCTTCTTGAGGGTCTGGATTTCGCTGTTCAGGTTCGTGGCGCCCGGCGTGAAGGGAACATCGGCGACGACCTTGAAACCGCCGGCGGCGGCTGCCTTCTTGGCTTCTTCGGCGGCATGCTTGCCGAAGACGCTGTTTTCATAAATAAGACCGAGGGTTTTGATATTGGCCTTCTTCTTACTGTTCATCCACTTCAGGACATCCACAAACTCGGCCGATTCGATCTCGTCCGTGGGGGCCAGGCGGAAGAAATATTTTATATTTTCACGCTGGGTCAGAGCCGCGGAGCTGGAGGAGCCGCACATGAAGATCTTCTTGGCGCGCTCGGCCACGAGGCTGGCGGGCATGCTCACGGAGCTGTTGTACGAGCCGATCAGTCCCCAGACCTTTTCCTGGTTGATGAGGCGCTCGGCCTCGGCCTTGCCGACGTCGGCCTTGCCCTGGCTGTCCGCATGGACGAGGACGATCTTGTAGCCGCCCAAGATGCCGCCCTTATTGGCCAGAGGGACCTTGACTTCGGGGTGCTTGTTGTTGAGGATCTCCACGGCCGTCTGTACCGCAGCCTGGCAGCGCTGGCCGGCCGTAGCCACCGGACCCGTGAGAGGGAAGATGGTGCCGATCTTGATGATCTTTTCGCCTTCGGCGGCCTGGACGGAGCCGGCTACGGGACCGAACCCGAAAAGCAGGCCCAGGACGGCCAGGAAAACGACAAAACGCATCACGCGGTGGTTCATAAGCTTACCTCCTTCGTCTCGTTAATGTTTTTTTAATGGGTGCAATAAGATGCAATTTTTACCGGCCATCGACTATCTGAAAACCGCTCTGTTGTCAAATAAAAACCGGCCGGAAAATGTTCGTCCGTCGAACAGCGAGCAAAATAGCGGGATTCGGGAAAATGTTCTGGAAGCGGCGAAAGTTAGGCCGCGCATGCCGGGTGCGCCTCCAGGCGCACTCTCTATTAATAATAAAAATAGAGTATAGAGGCGTTGTGGACACGGCCGTGGACAGCCCGGTGATTTCGCCTGCGGCCGCCGGGACAACGGCCTCTCCCCCGCGGTGAACAGCCCCGTCAAAGGGCGAAGACGCCCGCCGCCGGTATCGTGCAAGTCATTAATAAGATAGTTCATTTCGTGATGGAGGCACATGCCGCCCGGCGGCTCGGGGCCGGGATTCAGGCGGATTTGTCAAGGGCGGAAAAGAGAGAAATTCACTTTGCCCCAGAAGGTCTGCGAGCTTGTCATGACTTCAAATGGCATCTTCTTGACTTCAAATGTCGTCAACTGACTTCAAGTGACCTCAAAACAGGACAGGAAGCCAGGAAGCATGTCGCGGCGATCCCGAAGCGCCCCGGCGGCGGAACGCGGGAAGGATCGAAAAATCGCTTCCGGCTGTGCGGTCATTTATCGGGCTCGACGGCGTCCATGGCGATGCCCACAAAAACCGCCTCGGCGATTTATTTTCATCTGCGGCTATGACCTTACGGGAAATGGCCTTGACAAATGTTAACACGCAGGTTAACATATGGTTATGAAAAGAACTGTCATCTTTTACAGAACGTCGGACGGGAAATGTCCTGTTCTGAATTTTCTCGATTCCCTGCCGGGAAAAGCAGCGCAAAAGGTTGTTTGGGTGTTGCGTCTCGTGGAAGATTTGGAGATCGTGCCGGCCGCTTATTTCAAGAAACTGATCGGAACAGAGGACATATGGGAGTGCAGGATTCAGTACGGCGCGAATATCTATCGAATATTCTGTTTCTTTGAGGGGTATTCGGTGTTGGTTCTAACCCATGGTTTCGTCAAAAAGACGCAGAAAACGCCCAAACAGGAAATAGCAAGGGCGGAATCGTACAAGAGAGATTATTTGAGCAAGAGGACAAAAATATGAGCGACCTGAAAAATTATATTGCCAAGCGGAAAAAGACGGACCGTGAATTCGCGGAAGGGTTCGATGAGGGGTATGAGCAGTTCAAGATAGGCGTTCTTCTTCGTCACGCAAGGGAATCCGCAGGTTTGACCCAGGAGGAGCTTGCGACGCGCCTCAAAACGAAGAAAACAGCGATTTCAAGGATTGAAAACCATGCGGAGGACATCAAGCTTTCGACTCTGGACAGGGTTGCCAAAGCCTTAGGCAAGAGATTGGCTGTCCATATTGTATAGCGCATAGGCAGCCCGGTTTGTGTCCCATGCAGGCAAGAAATATCCATGGACCTTCCTACCCTTCCGCGCGTCCCGATGGCGGAACGGCGGAAGGATCGAAAAATCGCTTCCGGCTGTGCGGTCATTTATCCGGCTCGATGGCGTCCATGGCGACGCGCGAGTGGGCGACGGCGGCCCCGGCGCTCATGGCGACGCCCACGAAAACCGCCTCGGCGATCTCCTCGTCGGTGGCGCCCGCCTTCTTCGCCCGTTTAACGTGGCCGTCGATGCAATAGGGGCACCGGGTGATGTGGGCCGCGCCGATGGCGATCAGCTCCTTGGTCTTGACCGACAGGCTGCCCTCGGCGAAGACCTTGCCGTCGAATTCGAGAAAGGATTTGAACATGTCGTTTTTCAGTCCCGCCAGCTTCTTCAATCCCTTCGAGTCCTTCGCATAAAAATGATCGTCCATGATGTTCCCTCCTTTAAAGATTCATGAATTGAATTACGTCAAGATGATTGTAACGGGTGGGAGGCGCGGAAGCCAGCGAATTTTGGCAAAATCGGGGGAGATATGGCAAGCGGTGTTATCAACCGGGTGATGCCGTCTCGTTTCCCCGACAGGCCGGCAATGTGCGGGTGTAGCCCACGCTCTGGGGCAGGATCAGAAATCGCCGCCCGTCACCCGCTGCCAGTCTTCCTTCAACATGTCGAAAACCTGCTTGCCATTCTCTTCGTACAACTGGATGTTTTCGAAGTCCGGGGGGCAGTAGAGCTTCTGCATCAGGAGGGCGTCGTGGCCGAACCACTGGGGCAAGAGGCCGCCGAAGAAGTAGCTCCGGCTGCGAAGACAATCGACGGCCGGGCCGATCGCCGCCGTGTGCAAGGGGAGCCACACCTGGATGACAAGGGCGTTCTTCCCGCGGGCCTCTTCCTCCAGGGTCTGCAAGCGCTCCGGAAAATCGGCGCCGATGGCGGAAACGGCTATCCGGGCCACCTGGGCGAAATCGAAAAGGGTCATGTCGATAGTGGAGGCCGGCTCTCCGTATGTCGTCGCTTCGGCGGGCGTCAGCGTCCTCTCGTCGTCGAGGCGGGCATAGATAGACCTAAGCTCCCGTTTGTAAACGGCCGGGATGTGGACCGTATGGGGCCGGGGGCGATAGGTCTTCGCCATGAAGAGCGAGGCGACGCGCCCCGGGGCGTTCTTTTCCGTCGAATAGGCCTCGGCGGGCATGAGGGCGACTTCGAGCGACGTGGCGGTAAACGCGAGATCGACAGCGCTCTTCTGCATGTAGGGATGGTTGCAGACCGCCTCGCCGTAGATCGCATGGATGTTTTCCCGCTCGCGCACCCAATCGTCGAACAGGAACCGGATCAGACGGCTGGAAAGTCCCAGTTGTCGGTATTCGTTCAAGACCAGGCCCGATCCCCATTCGTAGATGTCCGGATTCGGTGCGGAGCGGAAGATATGCATCACGCCGCCCACTTTGCCTGCGGCCGTTCGGGCCACGAAGGAGTAGTAGTCCCCCGCGGCATTGGCGGCGGCGATGGCCGCGGGATCGTAAAACATCCTGATCGGGTAGCCTTCCCCATACACGGAACGGAAGAGCGCAACGATGCCTTCGGCATCCTCCGGGCGGAAGAAGCCGACCTCGAATTCCTCGGACGATGTTCTCTCGTTGTCGTTCATGCTGTGGCACCGCTCCTTTCCCGTCTTTGCGGCAGGATGTATCGGCCGTCCGGTCTTTCCCGGTCGATTGAACGTGTCATTTTCCCGCCTTTCGTGGTATGGAACGATCGTCGCCGGAGGCTCGACAGATATAACGGAGCATCCCTGCTTTGTCAAAAGAAAAGGTCTTACCGT
Organism: Syntrophales bacterium; assembly: GCA_963668175.1. Taxonomy (GTDB): domain Bacteria; phylum Desulfobacterota; class Syntrophia; order Syntrophales; family PHBD01. The sequence goes on along the minus strand of OY764159.1, from coordinate 3,226,881 downwards.
CGTCCCGTAAAGACGGTGAGGGAAGGGGACAGCCCCGGCCGTTCTCCTGCACCTGCGGCGATACGCTGCGCGAACCGGAAGAGGAAACCATGGAAGAACCCCGGCGTCTGTACAGCCTCGAATTCATAGCCGTCACGGTCATCATGCTCTTTGCGTTTCTCAATATCGCCGTCTTCTACAGCTTTTACACCTATCTTGGACGGATCGGCGTTCCCCCCGTCTGGAGAGGCTTCCTCCTCGGGCTGGAGCCGATGGCCGCCTTTCTCCTCCGGCCGTTCGTGATATCCCGGCTGCACGCCGGCAACGCTCCCGGCTTGATGGCCGCATCGCTTGTCATGCTGGTCCTGGCCCTGATGTCGTACCGGTACGTCCTGTCCGTGCCGGGTATCGCCGCCGTTCGCATCCTTCACGGGACGGCCTTCGTCCTCCTTGTCTCCGCAGCTTTTACGGTCGTCGTGAACTTCATTCCCCGGCAAAGGAGCGCCGAAGGATTCAGCGTCATCAGTCTTGCCACGCTTATCCCCTATGCGGTGATGCCGCCCGTCACGGAATATCTCCTCGGCCGCGTGGAGAGCGAGGCCGATATCTATGCGGGCGTAGCCTTTCTGGCGCTGCCGGCCGCGGTCCTGCTTTTGTGTATCGGAAAAAGGATGATCGCGGCTGCGAAGGCCGGAGGCGCCGCATTCTCCCGCCCGTCTTTTGCGGACGTCAGGGAGAATATCCGCAACCGGGATATCGCCCTTCTCTTCGGGATCAATTTCTTCATTTATATCAGCCACGCCACGGTCTTCTTCTTCATGAAGGATTTTGCCCTGGCGGCGGGAATGAAAAATGTCGGCGCGTTCTTCACGATTTACACGGCCGTGATGATAGCGGTACGCCTCCTGGGAAGCAGAATATTCGACCGGCTCGACAAACTCCGGACGCTTTCCGCGGCTATGGCGGCGCTCGCCGTCTGCCTCCTTGCGCTCCGTTTTGTTTCTTCGGAGGTTATCTTCTTTGTCCTTGCCGCCGTTTACGGATTGTGCGTCGGCGTCGGCATCCCGATGCTCAACGCCGCGCTCTTCGACATTTCGCCGCCGCGCCACCGGGGGCTGAACACAAACATTGCCCTCTTCATGATGGACGGGGGATTTTTCCTCGGCCCCTACCTGGGAGGGGCGCTGATCGCCGCCGGATGTTCCGTCTCCGCTACGATGATAAGCTGCGTCTTCTTCGTGCTGATCGGATGCGGCCTGTCCGTAGCGGCCGCAGGCCGGGCGTCGGGCCGGGCGGGTTCTCGGCAATAAGGGCGAGGCGGTCCGCCGATTGGGGACGACAGAAATGCCCGGGTATGGTATAAACAGGGAAGGAAGATGAAGGGCGGGATGCCGCCGACGGAAGGATAAATGACAGCATGACGGAAGAGAAGGCCATGGCCGTAGGACGCCCGGAGCCGCGTTTCGATGCCGCCGCCAAGGTTACGGGGAAGGAGAAGTACGCCGCGGACGAGTATCCGGAGAACCTTCTCTGGGCGAAGGCGAGGCGGGCGGGCATCCCCCACGGGCGGATCGTGCGCGTCGATACATCGAGAGCGAAGGCCTTTCCCGGCGTGGTCGCCGTCCTTACGGCGGCGGACGTACCGGGGACGAACCGCCAGGGGATCATCCACAAGGACCAGCCGGTAATCGCCGGGGACAAGGTCCGGCATTGCGGTGACGCCGTCGCCCTCGTGGTTGCCGAAACCAGATCGGCCGCCGCGCAGGCCGCCGCCCTCATCGAAGCGGACTTCGAACCCCTGCCCGCAGTTTTTGCTCCCGAAGAGGCCCTGCAGCCCGATGCTCCCCTGGTACACGACGGGGGCAACACATTGCTGGCGGCGGACATAAGAAAAGGAGACCCGGAAAAGGGTTTTGCCGGCGCCGCAGTCGTCGTCGAGGGCGAATTTTCCGTTCCCTTCCAGGAGCATGCTTTTCTGGAAACGGAAAACGGTGTGGCCCGGAGGGAAGCGGACGGCAGGATCGTCATGACCGTTTCCACCCAGGCCCCCTTTCGGGACCGCTTCGAGATCGCCCATGCCCTGGGTCTCGACGTGAACAGCATTCGGATCATCAGCCCCTTTCTGGGCGGCGCCTTCGGCGGCAAGGACGGCGCGACCGTCCAGTGCCTGCTGGCCCTGGCCGCTATGCATGCGGGGGGCAGGCCCGTCAAGATGTGGTGGGACCGCGAAGAGAGCTTCCTGGCGGGGTACAAGCGCCACGCGGTCCGGATGGTTTACCGCCTGGCGGCGGACGCGGACGGTACGCTTCGTGCGCTGTCGGCAAAGCTCTATTACGACACGGGGGCGTATGCCCATCTCGGCGGCGAGGTCATGGAACTGGGGATGGAGCATGCCGCCGGGCCTTACCGGATACCCAACGCCCTCATCGAGGGATGGTGCGTCTACACCAACCATCCCGTCGCCGGCGCCATGCGCGGTTTCGGCGTGTGCCAGGTCAGCTTCGCCTTCGAGCGGATGATGGACCGGCTGGCGGCGAAGCTCGGCATGGACCCCCTGGATCTGAGGCTGAAGAATGCGCTCAGGCCGGGCGATACGAACTGCGCCGGTGTGAAAATGATCTATTCGACGGGCATGGTGCCCTGCCTGGAGGCGATCAAGGGGCATCCCCTCTGGACGGACCGCAGCCGCTGGAAGGGCGGCGCGGGTCCCTTCAAGCAACGCGGCGTGGGGATCGCCGCCGTCTTCAACGCCATGGGTTACGGCAGGGGGCTTCCCGATGCCGCCATCGCCCGGATCGAACTGACGCCGGAGGGCAAAATACGCGTGCTGAACGGCGTGTCGGATATGGGGCAGGGCAACGCCAGCACCTTCGTCCAGATTGCGGGGGACATCCTGAGGCAGGACGCCTCGCGGATGGAACTCGTCCAGCCGGACACTGACCGGACGCTGCCTTCCGGATCGTCGTCGGCGAGCCGCACGACTTACACCTACGGCAACGCCCTCATCGGCGCCTGCGACGAACTGAAGCGGCGGCTCTTTCACTGGGCGGCCCTGGCGCTCCTGATCGACGAGACGAAGGATTTCAAACTTGAGGCCGGCTGCGTCCGCCACGGCCCCTCCGGAAAATCGATTCCCCTGGAGCTGCTGGCGCGTTTCATGCCCGAGGTGGAGCGGGTCTGTACGAACCGCTGCGTCATGCCCGTCATCCAGGAAGTTCCGGACACGGGTAAGGCCTTCCGCCTGGGCTTTCCCCACGCGATCTTCTCTTACGGCGCCCATGTGGCCTGCGTCGAGGTGGACGAACTGACGGGCAAGGCGGATGTCCTCGCTTATCACGCCGTGACGGAAGGCGGCGGCGTCATCAATCCCCGGACCTTTGCGCAGCAGGTCGAGGGTGCTGTCGCCCAGGGCCTCGGCTATGCCCTCATGGAAGACGTCCAGGTGCGCGACGGCGTGATCCAAAACCCCGATTTTTTTACGTACATGATCCCGACCGCCATGGACGTTCCGGACATCTCGACCGCCATCGTGCCGTCGGACGAGCCTTCCGGGCCCTTCGGCATGAAGGGCATCGGCGAGGTCGGCGTGAACGCCCCGCTTCCGGCCGTCGCCGCGGCCGTCGAGGATGCTGTGGGCTGCTCTGTCGATTGCGCGCCGCTCACGGCGCCGTGCATCCTGGGAAGAAGATCCGAAAGCGGAAAGGGGGAGGCCCTGTGAAGATCGAATTCACGTTGAACGGACGCAGGGAGGCCATGGAACTGGACCCGGGACGGCGGGTCGTGGACGTCCTGCGGGAGGACCTGGGATTGACCGGAACCAAGGAAGGATGCGGGGCCGGCGATTGCGGGGCCTGCACGATCCTGGTGGACGGCGAGGCCCGCGCGTCCTGCCTGATGCTGGCCGTCCAAATGCAGGGCAGGGAGATCACGACGATCGAAGGGGTAGGGAGAGACGGCGCTCTCCATCCCCTCCAGCAGGCCTTTGTCGATTGCGGCGCCGTCCAGTGCGGCTTCTGTACGCCGGGCATGGTCATGACGTCGCTCCATCTCCTGCAAAAGAATCCTCACCCGGACCGGCAGGCCGTCCGGGAAGGCATCGGCGGCAACCTCTGCCGCTGCACGGGATACCACAAGATCGTCGATGCCGTCATGACGGCGGCCGGAAATATGGATAAGGAAGAATCGCCTTGAAGAAAGTCCTGCTCCCGCAAACCCTGGACGAACTGTGGTCGTGTCTGGACGGCGAACCGAACGCCCTGCCGTACGCGGGCGGGACGGATCTGCTTGTCCGGTACGACGCAAGAGGGGAGGGGCTCCCCGCTCTCGTCTGCCTGGAACGTATCGCCGACCTGCGGGGCATAAGCGCCGACGGCGGAGCCGTTCGGATCGGAGCCGCCACGACCCTGGCCCATATCCTCGACGATGACTCGGTCCGGAAAGACCTGCCCGTCCTGGCGCAGGCGATCCGGGTGCTGGGATCGCCCATCGTCCGCAACATGGGCACGATCGGCGGCAACATCGGCCGGGCATCGCCGGCGGGGGACACGCTGCCGCCCCTTTATGCCTTGGGCGCGGAGGTGGAACTGATCTCCCGGTCGGGCCTGCGGCGTATGGCGATCAGGGACTTCATCGCCGGGCCGGGACGGACCAGGCTGGAACACGGGGAAATCATCGCCGCGGTCCGGATCGTCAAGCCCGCTTCTTCCGCCGTCCAGCATTACGAAAAGGTGGGCCACCGCAACGCTCTGGCCTGTTCGCTTGTCAGTATGGCCGCGGTGATCGGCATGACAAGCAACGGCGCCGTCGATTCGGCCTCCCTCGCCTGGGGGAGCGTGGGGCCGACGGTGGTGACGTGTCCGGCGGCCGAGAAGGCGATGATCGGCAGGAAACCGGATAGGGAAACGCTGGAAGCCGCGGCCGGGGCCGCGAGGGATGCCGTCGCCCCCATCGGCGACGTCAGGGCCGACGCAAATTACCGCAGGGCCGTTGCGGGAAACCTGCTCCTGCGCCTTGCCGTCCATGTATGAACCGGGACCGCGTCAGGATTGCTTCCGGTGCCGGCCGACGGTTGTCTCCAGGGCGGCGACGAACGCCTCCATGACATCCGGGGTGGAAATCGTCAGGCGGATGTAGTTGGGAAAGCGGAAGGTGGTCATGGTGCGCACCATGATCCCCCGGGCCATCAGTTTCCGGTACGCGAGCGTATCGCTCATAGGCAGTTTGATCATCATGTAATTCCCCTCGCCGCAAACATAGGAAAGCCCCATCCTTTCCAGTTCCCGCTTCACGTACGCCTTGCCCTCCCGGACAAGGTCCCTGCTCCGCCGGACGTGCTCGTCGTCGTCCAGAGCGGCCATGGCGGCCTCCTGGGCCAGCGCATTGACCGAATAGACGATGCACGTCCTCCGGACGGCGTCCACCACGTCCATGTCCCCTGCCAGATAGCCGATCCGCAGCGCCGCGAGGCCGTACATCTTGGAAAACGTGCGGAAGACGACGAGGTTCGGGTAGCGTTCCATCAGCGCCATCCCGTCCGGATAGTCGTCTTTTTCCACGAACTCGCAGTACGCCTCGTCCACGACGACGATCAGGCGGTTATTGACGCGGTCGAGGAAGCGCGTCAAGCGGTCCGTGCTCCAGTAGGTCCCGGTGGGGTTGTTGGGGTTGCACAGGAAGACGACCTTGGTCCTGCCGTCGATGGCGGCTAGCATGCCTTCGTCGTCGAATGTCTGGTCTTTCAGGGGCACGATCCTGGCCTCGAAACCGGAAAACCGGGCAACCCATTCGTAGACGGCGAATGTTTTGTCGGCTGTGACGATGTTGTCCCCCGCCTCGCAGAAGGCCTTGATGACGAAGGCGATCGCCTCGTTCGCGCCGTTGCCGACGATGAACCGGTCGGGGTCCTTGCCGAACCTCGCTGCGAGCTTCTGGCGCAGGTAGTAGGAGTCCCCGCTGGGATAGACGGCGGCCCCGGGCGGCGGAAAGCGCCGGATGATCTCCCGCGCCGCTTCCGGCGGACCGAGGGCGTTTTCGTTGTTGTTGAGGCGATGGAGGCGGCTGCAGCGATACAGCTTTATGAGCTCCGCGTCGGGTTTGCTCGGAATATAGGGCTCGAACTGCTTGATGTATTCGGGCAGGAGCGTATGCAGCGGCGGGCGGTTCATGGGCGCCGGTCCTCGGGCAGGTGCTGGAAAATCACCACGTCCCCCTCGCCGCCGTGGGGGAGCAGGACGCTGGGCGTAAAGCCGCTTTCGAGGAGGGCCGGCGTAAAGCGTACCTGCCAGGAGCGGCCGATGTCCATTTCGAAGAAGACCGCAGGAATGCCCTCGTCCCGGAGTATCCGCAGATGGCCCGCGATGTTTTCCGCCATATCCTTGCCGGGCCAAAGGGGCCGTAACGAAGCGTAGCCGGAGGTGCGTTCGAACCGGACGGACAGCACGGAGGATGCCGCCGCCGTTTCGCCTTCCTCATGGACGGCGATCGTTTCCCGGGCGAAGCTCAGGCGCTCGTACGTCGATTGAAGAAAGGGTTCGAGGGCAGGATGGGTCCAGGCGACGCTGCCCAGGTCCTCTTCGAGCTGCCGGAAGTGGATGGGGACCGATTCCATCGCACCGCCGCTGCCGATAGGCAGTTCGAGGCTGCCGATCATTTCGAAATAATCTACGGGGAAATTCCGGGCGGGATAACGGCTGAAGATACCTATGGCCTGGGTTTTCGCCACGGCGCCGATACAGAAATCCATGAGCGCTTCCGCCAGGTCCTTTTCAGCGCCTCCCACAAAAACATAAGGGCCGAAGCATTGGCACATTTTCGCTTTTCCCGTGCCGATTTCCCATAGGATGCCGCCGCCGATGCGACCGCCCTTGTCGCAGGCCACGGCGGCGCCGTATTCGCCTGAGGCCGCCATGTCCGCCACTTTTCCGGGGTATATGAAGTCCGTCGGCAAATGCGACTTGTCCGCCCCGCCATTCAGAAGGCGGATGAAATATTTCAGCAACTCCGGATCGGGCACGATAACGTCGTAAAGGCCGGGCGGCGCTTTTGCGGTGTCGTCACCGGATGCTGACGGATAGGCCTTTTCCTTCTTCAGGACGAGGCGGATGCCGGTACTGTCCTCATGGAGATCGACCTCGTCCACGACGCGGGAGGCGATCAGAAGCCCCATCTCGCCCTCGTCGGATTCGTCTTCGAAGGACGCCGGCGCCGTCAGGTTGAAGGCCCGCATGTCAAAGTCTCCGGCGGCAAAGGTCAGTTCCTCCGCCACGTAATAGACGCCGCCCCGGCACTGGAGCCTGATGGTCCGGCCACCCGCCGATTTGCGGCACAGATAAGTGATGATCTCCTCCGTGGCCAGCGTCAGCGACAGGGCCTCGGGTTTATCCAGACCCATGGCCGTTGCGGCGTTTTCAACGAACGCCGTGGCTACGGGAAGGTACGCTGCGTCGATGGGGATTTCGAGGGATGCATTATGCCGATCCTGGTTCGTCATGGAGGTGCCTTTCCTGTTTCGACTTCGTCAAACGGTATCCTGCGTGTAACCCGGGACGGTCCGGCGGCTGATCCGCCACCCGCTGCGTCCCCCGATTTGTATCACATTCGGAGCCAAAATGCCGCCTTTTTGCGCCTCTCCGTCTCCATTAGCTTGATGCCGCGGCACTTCCGTCTGCCGGCCGCCTGCGGAATCGACTCAGGATGCAGCCGGGCTGGTGCTTTTCCTCGGCCATAATCGGCCTGAGCGTTTGGGGCGATGCTTGCCCGGCAAACATCTTCGTTTCAAAAAATCATAATTGGCCTCATCACATACGTCAAGGAAGAATGGGTTTTAAATTTTCCTTGCTCGAAGGAAGGCCGGACGGCTACAATAGTAACGATGCATAAACGTTCTTTGGGAACGATCGAGACGGACCGTTCCTGAAAATACATGCGAAAAGCAGGAACGCGGAATTCATCTGTAATTGCGAGTAGAGGCATCTATAGGAAAGGAGAACAAAAAAATGAATCAACTTTTAGCGGGCAAGACGGCGATTGTGACGGGCGCCAGTTCCGGAATAGGGCGGGCCACTGCCCTGAGCCTGGCGCAGGCGGGTGCGGCCGTGGTCGTTCATGCCCGGCGCAAGGACCCCCTGGGGGATCTGGCGGCGGAAATCGTCGGCCGGGGAGGCAAAGCGCTGGCCGTTGCGGGAGACGCAGCCGTTCCGGCCGATATCGACCTGCTTCTGGAACGGACCCTGGCCTGGGCCGGGGGCGGGGGAAAATACGACATCGTCATCGTGAACGCCGGCCGCGGCCTGGCGGGCGGCATCCTCGACAGCGACGAGGCGCAGTGGCGTGACTTGTATAATGTGAACGTCCTCGGCGCCGCGCACCTGATGCGTATGGCCGGACGCTACCTGGTCGGCCGGAAGACGGGCGACATCGTCGCCCTCGGGTCGGTCGTGGGGAGGAACATTTCGCCCTTCAGCGATTTCTACGGTTCGAGCAAGTTCGCCATCTCGGCGGTTGCGGAGGGACTTCGCCGGGAAGTCTGTTCCAGCGGCGTACGGGTCTCGCTGGTCATGCCCGGCATCGTCGTCAGCGGATTCCAGGCCGTGGCGGGATACGACGAAGAGAACTTCGGCAAGGGCATTGCCCATTTCGGCAAGCTGCTGGAGCCTCAATCCATCGCGGACGGCATCGTCTGGCTCCTCAGCCTGCCGCAGCATGTCAACGTGAATGAGATCATGATCCGTCCCACGGGTCAGAACTATCCGTGAGCGTATCCATGGATGCGATCCTTCTCCGGCGGACGGGTTTTTCCGGGCCGTGAAGGACGATCGACGCACATCTCGGCAAAAGAGGCCCGGCACGTCCTGAGGACGGCCGGGCCTTTCTTTCAATATCCCTCCGACTTGTCACGCTCTCCGGGCAGAGGGCCGGGGCAATCGCCTGACGGCTGCACCCGCAAATCGGCCGGCCCGGACGATACGAGCGCTAACCTTCGATCCTCAGCGGACGTTTCCAATCCAGTTTTTTTGCAATCGATGCGACACCGGGCAGGCGTCCGACGGCGTCCGCCGTTCCGTTGCTCGACCCGCGGATCATGGCGTGCAGTTCCGCCGTGACTTCCCTGAGTTTTTCCGCCTGGCCGCTCATTTCCTCCGACGCCGAGGCCGACTCTTCCGCGTTGGCGGCCGCCTGCTGCGTCACCTTGTCGATTTCCTGGACGGAGGAATTGATCTGGTTGATGCCCTGGGCCTGCTCATCCGATGCGACGGCTATGTCGTCGATGAGCGTGCCGATCTTCAGGGACATGTCCCTGTTGTCCTTGAAGGCCTCATGGGTCTGTTCCGTAAGGACGGCGCTCTTCGCCACGACCTTGATCGTGTTGTCGATAAGCGAGGCCGTCGTGTTTGCCGCGGTTGCAGCCCGTTGCGCCAGGTTGCGGACTTCTTCGGCGACGACGGCGAATCCGGACCCCGCCTCCCCGGCCCTGGCGGCCTCCACGGCGGCGTTGAGGGCCAGAAGATTTGTCTGGAAGGCTATCTCGTCGATGGTTTTGATGATCTTGCCCGTTTCTTCGCTCGTCCTGGTGACTTCGACGATGGCCGTCGCCATTTCGTCCATCTGGCCGTTCACCCGTTCGACGGCGTCCCGGGTGGCGTTCATGAGGGTTTTGGCCTCGCCGGCGCTTTCGGCGTTACGCCGTGTCATGGAAGCCATCTCTTCGATGGCGGCCGATGTGGTTTCCAGCGTTGCCGCCTGCTCGGAGGTCCCTTCCGCCAGCGAGACGCTCGCCGCCGACACCTGGCTCGCCGCGGCCGCCACCTGGCCGGACATTTCGTTCAGGTCGGAGGCGATACGGTTGAGACGGCGGTTGATTCCGCGGACAAAGAGAACGACCGCCAACACGGTCGCCGCGACAGCGACGAAGGAAAAGACCATGATAATGTATTTCATCTGCCGCGCCGGGGCATACAGTTCGTCGTCGTTCTGCGTCACGATGACGGACCATGCGGCGACGGGCACGGGCGCGAAAGCGGCCGATTTTTTCACGCCGCCGAAGACGTAGGCTTCCATTCCCGTTTCCTGCCGCACGGCCTTGGCGATGAATTGTTCCATGCCTTTCTCACGGGATGCGTCCATGGAAAGCACGAGGTCTTTCTTTGGATGGGCGACGACGACGCCTTTATCATCCACGGCGAGGGCGTAACCCGTCTCTCCCATCTTGACGGCCGTAATCTTGCTGGCCAGGTAATCCATCTTGATCATCCCGAGAACGGCGCCCGCGAACTGGCCGGACGGCGACATAACGGGGGCAACGGCCGCAACGGCCACGTTGCCCGTCACCTTCGATTTGACGACCTGACCGATGGCGGCCTTTCCCGCTTTTGCGTCTTTAAAATACGCGCGATCCGAAAGGTTGGTGCCTTTCCCCTTGTGCAGGGTGTCCGCCGTCATCACGCCGTCGGCATTGATGAAGGCAAACTGATCGTAGTCCTCGCCCATGGCCTTGTGCGCCTGCTCAAGCCTTCTCTGCAACGCCTCTAAGGCCTCCTCTTGCCCGCCCCTTGCCTTTTCCGCCGCGGCCCTGACGGACTCTTCGGCGGCGAGGGACTGGACCGTCTTCAACTGATTCTCCAGGGCTACCTGGGCCATGGATGCCAGGCTCTTGGCCACGGACGTCTCCTCACTGGCCGACATCTTTTCCAGCACATTTCCGGATCGAATGACGGCGAACAACCCGACGATTAGAAGCGGCAACAACGACACGAGCAATCCTCCCAGAACCAACTTGAAACCTAGCGATCTCCTCTTCATAATCATTCTCCCATTTTCCTTGTTCACATTCACAACTGTTTCCTCTTTCCGCTTTCCTATACGCAGGGCTCCCTCCCGTGTCTGCAACATGGTGTCGATCTTCCGCGCCCGGTTTGCGTCGCTGCTGTCCCGATTCGGTTCAACCGACCGACGACGGCGGCCGTTAAACGCACATGCGGGCGCCCGATTAAGTTATACATAGTATGACAATTAATTGCTACAGATTTATGACGGAATGATGACGTTTTAATGAAATAATAGGATCAGATTACTGTTTCAGTGGGCCGGCGGGTGATGTTTCCGGTGCGTACCAGATAATCCTATTAAGCGGAAATGATAAAGAATTCATGGACGACCGGGCTCTGGATAAAGCCCTTGAAGCGATAGACGGCATAAACGCCCCGTCTCGAAAAGGGCGAACAGAAATTCCACGACCCAAGGCGGGCGGCAGGCATGGTGCCCTTCTCCCCGCTCCCCTGGGTTCGCTTTGCCGCAGGTCGGGAAGTATTCCGGCCCGTCAGCTGCTCTTGCGGATCGTATGGTAAACGGCCTCTTCCAGAAGGAGCAGTCCCTCCTCCATCTCTTCGTGCTTGATGTTCAGGGCGGGGAAAATCCTGATCATCCGTCCCTGCGTCTGCCTGACGAAGAGACGCCGGCCGAGACATTCGGCGGCCACGTCGGCGGCGGTCTTTTCGTCCCGGAACTCGATCACCATAAGGAGTCCTTTGCCCCGGACGTCGGCGATCCTCTCCGGGTAAGTCTCCATCCACTGCCGCAGGCGCCCGAGGGCGAATGCCCCTGTCGCGGCGACGGACGACGGGATGTCGTTGTCGATGAGATGCCGGATGACCGCGCAGGCCACGGCGCAGCCGAGGGGGTTGCCGCAATAGGTTCCCCCATGATCGCCCTGTTCCAGTTTAGCGGCCACGGCCTCCGTCATGGCAAAGGCGCCGAACGGGAAGCCCCCGGCAATGCCTTTCGCCATCGTCATGAAGTCCGCCTCCGCCCCGGAAGGGCTGCTGGCGAACATGGGGCCGGTCCGGCAGAACCCGGTCTGTATCTCGTCGACGATGAGAAGGGTGCCGTTGGCCTTGCACAGGCGTCCGGCCTCCCGGAGGTAGTCGTCCGCCGGGACGACAACGCCGCCCTCTCCCTGGATCGGCTCCGTGATCAGGGCCGCCACCTTGCCGTCCAGGGCCTTCTTCAGGGCCCCGAGATCGTTGTAGGGGATAAAGCGGTAGTTGGGCATCAGGGGATTGAACTTCTCGCGGTGCTTGGCTTGTCCCGTCGCGGAAGCCGTGCTGATCGTCCGGCCGTGGAAGCTCTGTTCCATGGAGATGACGTCGAGCCGTCCGGTCACTTTCCGCGCCAGTTTGATGGCGGCGTCGTTCGCCTCGGCGCCGCTGCTGGAGAAGAATATCCTTGTCAGGGGAGGGGGGATGATCTCCCCCAGGAGTTCAAGGAGCCTCGCGCGGACAGGCGAGTACGTCAGCCCCGAATCGGGGTTCTGCATGATCCTGCCGGCCTGTTCCAGGAGTGCGGCGGTGATCGCCGGATGGGCATGGCCCAGGCAGGTGACGCCCCAGCCCGACGTGAAATCGAGGTAGCGGTTGCCTTCCTCGTCCCAGACATAGACGCCTGCGCCCCGCTCGATCGATACGGGTATTTTCTTGAAGAACGGCGGCGAATAACGGTCTTCCGTCTGAATGGTCTTCGGTGTGCTCATAACTCTACCTCCATCTTAAAACGGTTCGGAAACGGTACAGGCGCAAGCCCGCAATCCATTATGAATATCCCGCCTCCGCTTGTCAAGACCGCCGGAAGATAATGTTGTTGGCCCACGCACGGCGTCTGCCGCCGCCCGTGAAAACTGCCGAGGCCGGATCACCCGCCTGCGTGGATGGCGTGTCCCGTGAAGAGCAGGAGGATCAGGGCAACGGCTGCGCCGGCCAGAGCCGCCTCGCGGCTCAATGATGGAAGCCGGGTGGCGACGCCCTGAATATAGTTCGACAAGGTGCGCCGATTCATGATGGCATGCCGGATCGAAAAGACGATGAAGATCAGGCCCAGGGCGCTGTGGGCGACCATCCAGGTTTGCCGCGCTGCGGTCCAGGGCGAGAACCCGCAGATATGGCCGGCAATGCCCGTAACGGGAAGGCCCAGGGCGCAAAAGGCGATCATCAGGGTGACAAATGCCCGCATGTCGAATCTCTTCTTGGTTCTTATCATGGCAATCTCCTTTTATTATTTTATCGCAGTTCCTCGATGAATCGGCGCAGCCTGGCCAGGACATCGGCGGCGGCTGTCATCTCGCCGGGACCGATGGCCGAGGCGAGTGAACGTTCCAACTCGTGACTGCGATTCTGGATCGTCTGAAAAAGCTTCAGCCCTTTAGCGGACAGCTTGACATTGCAGCGCCTGCCGTCCCGGGCGTCCGGGCGGCGCAGGACGAGCCGTTCGCTTTCCATCTCCTGTAGTTGCCGCGTGACGGCGGCGGCATTGATCCCCAGCCGTCGGGCGAGGTCCATGATGCCTACATCGTCCGGCAGCGCGGAAGCCAGAAGGCGCATGAGGGCGACGCGCGATGCCGGCATGCCGACTTCGCGGGAAAAACCGTTCATAAGGACCTGGTGGGTCCTCATGACCTCGCGCAGCAATAACGGTTCGGGGGCCGCACGCCGCTGGATATCCGGACGGGCCGGGGCCTTCTTTCGAGTCATAAGGACAATATAATTGCATAAGTCATTGACTAAGTCAAGTATTATGAACGGCAAATACCGCATGGGAAAATGTTCAAGTATTTTCAGCGTTCAGGAGGTAGCGGGAGATGACGCCTGAAAGGATCGTATTCTTGCGGGGCGGCGATTCGCTGCGGGGTATTAAACCATATCCCTTGCGAGTTCGCCGAGAGTCCGGACCGCTTGAGCGATTTTCTCGTTCCAGACGGAGGCGCTCAGGCGGATGCAGTTGCGGAATTTCTGCCGGGCGGTGAATATCGGCCCCGGCGCGATGGTAATGCCTGCCTTTCTGGCCTTTTCGTAAAGGAGAATGGCATCGGCCCCGCCGGGAAGCTCCACCCACAGGAAGAATCCTCCCGCCGGACGGGAGACGATGGTGCCCTTGGGGAATTGTTCAATGACGGCGCGGCCCATGAGGAAGACGTGACGGGCGTAAATCCGCCTGATGCTGCGGAGAAAGCGGTCGTAGCCGCCGCCGGCCAGGAAGTCGGCAATGGCCATTTGCGGCGGCGTCGCCGTAGCCAGGTTGTGTATCATTTTCGTATAGGAGATGCGGGCCGCGAATCGGCCCGGCGCCGTCCAGCCCACGCGGAAACCCGGCGCTAGCGTCTTGGAGAAAGAGGAACAGAGGATGACGAGTCCCTTCTCGTCGAAGGCCTTCACGACCCGGGGACGATGCGAAGAGAAGCAGATGTCTCCGTAAATGTCGTCTTCGATAAGCGGGATATCGCGGGCGGCGAGAAGTCCTGCGAGTTCTTTTTTCTTGTCGTCCGGCAGGCAGCTTCCCAGCGGATTGCTGTAATTGGATACGAGGAGGCATGCCTTGACGGGGGTATTGTCAAGGACATACCGGAGCGTGTCGATGCTGATGCCGTGCTGCGGATGAGACGGGATTTCGACGACTTTAAGACCCAGCGCCTCCATGGCCTGCAGGTGGTTGAAGAAAGCAGGGGACTCGATCAGGACGTTGTCGCCCGCCTTGCAGATGGTCGTCAGGGCCAGGAAGACGGCTTCCTGGCAGCCGTTGGTGATGATGATGTCTTCGGGCGTCAGGGCGCAGCCGGCGACGGTGGCGCGCTTCGCAATCTGGATACGGAGCGCCTCCAGCCCCGGGAAACTGTAGGAGACGCTCTGGAAATTGCGCCTGCGGACGGCCGATGTCAGGCACCGGCTGATTCTTTTTATCGGCAGAAGATCGGGATTGGGGATCGTGGTGCCCAACTGCACCAGATCCGTGTTCATGGCATCCTCCAGGATCATCGTCACGAGTTTGTCCATGCTCACATCGGTGGGGCTGATGTCCGCGGGCCGCTCCGTATCGGAAGTACGATCGGCCGTGCTGTCACGGCCCGGAAGCATTTCCCGGGCGATCAAGCTTCTTCCTTTTCCGTGCAGGGAAAGCGGAAGGACATAGTATCCCGACTGGGGGCGGGCCTCGATGACGTCCCTGATTTCCAGCAGCCGGTAGGCCGTCGCGGCGGTCGTCATGCTGACGGACATCCGCCGGCTCAGCTCGCGGATGGAAGGAATGCGATCCCCGGGGCGAAAAGTCCCGCGGGCGATCAGATGGGACACCTGATCGGCGATGGACTCGTAGAGATGTGTCTTCTTTTCCTCGTTCATGAAAGAACCATAAACACAGTCCCGAAAAGATGAAAGATACAGTTGCCCTATATCATGACCGGTACAGTTGTTAAAATCGAAAACTGTAAACAGTACAATTTTTCCCTCCTGCCTCTTGGCGGGACCCGGCGGGTTCGGCATGATGGCATCATGAAAGCCAAATCCGACTATACCTCCATTGCCATATCCGTCGGGCCTTTGCAGCCGGATGACATCCGGGTGCTCGGGGCCCGCCGGACGGTCCGTCTTGCCGTTCCGGCCGCAGGATGCCGCGTTTTTTGTATTTCCGGGACAATCTGGCTGACCGAGGGTACGGGCGGCAGGGATCATATCCTGAAGAAGGGCGAGTCGCGGACCGTCTCCGCGCGCGGAGCGCCTGTCCTTTGGGCCGTCGAGGACGCCGCTTTTCGATGCAGCCTGACCGAAGGTCCGACAGATCGTATCCGGATGGGGTCCATCTTTAGACGGATAAAGACCGTCGCGGTCGGTCTTCCCTTCCGCCGGAGCCGTCAAATCCTCAATAAAGCAAAATCATCCTGAGACATTACAGATATTCTGCTGGCTCGGCTTACGCACGATCCGGGTTTGCGGGATGCCGCACCGGAGTCTTATTGGCGGCTCCGCAGGCTGAAGGCGTTGCCGGGGCGCTTTAACCCGCCTTGCACGCCATTTCCTTCGTACCGTATCCCGTTGACGATCAAGCGATGATGCGACGCGACAAATCATGTCTATTGCTTATCAGTTACATATTTATTAAGACTCTGTATAAAAAATAATTAAAAGAATACGAATTGTTGCGGAATGAATATTCGATCCCTTAGAAATAAAATAAATATTGCAATGCAACATTTTTGCTTGACAAAGGGCAGGGCTATGCTTAAAATAGGCTAAAATAAATCGTGAAAGGATACAAAAAATGGATTTCACAAAGGAATATGCTAGCATGGCGAAACAGATGAGCGGCGCTTACAAGACCGCGATGGACAACAGCTTCCAGACGATGGCTATGATCCAGGAAAGCACGGAAAAACTGATCAGCCAGTCGATGGATAAGTCACCCTGGGTACCCGAAGAGAGCAAGAAGTTCGTCAACGATTGGATCAATGCCTGCAAGAAGGGTGCAGTCGATTTCAAAGCAGCCGCGGACGAGCACTACAAGAAATTCGATGCGTTCACAGAACCGAAGAAAAAAGCGTAGTTGACCTGACGTCTTACGGGATATCTTTCCCGGGCGAAAGGAAGAGACCATGTTCTGAAAGGCCGGATCATCGGTACCAGGTACCGTTGGCCCGGCCTTTCAGCGATATGGCGGTCTTTGGCTAGATGGTATGATGCGTTTCGTGGAGCAGATTGTCCTTTCCCGATTTTTTGACCGTGTACATGAGATTGTCGGCGGCCCTGATGACGTCGTCGATGACCGAAGGCGCCCGGAGATACGTCACGATGCCGATGCTCAGGGTGATCGGCCAATTCCTTTGCCGCACGGCCTCAAGGAGCACGGTCCTGAGCTTCTGCATCGCGGCGATGCCCTGTTGTTCCCCCGTTTCCGGCAGCAGGATGCCGAATTCGTCGCCGCCGAGACGGGCCACGATATCGGTCTTCCTGACGTTTTCGTGCATGATCCGGGCGACCAGGATCAGCATCTCGTCGCCGATGTGATGCCCGAAGCGGTCGTTTAACAGTTTGAAATTGTCGCAGTCGATATAGGCGAACGTGAAGGGCCTCTGGTAGCGGCGGCAACGCTCGATCTCCAGGTAGACGAGGAATTTGAAATGCCCGGAGTTGATGGCGCCGGTGAGGGAGTCGGTCCGGGCGTGCAGCCTCTCTTTCTCCAGCGTATCCTTAAGTGACGACAAGGAGAAGACCGCGCCGAGAAAGAAACCGAAGACGGCCATGATGTTCCAGAACGCTATAAGGGGCAGGGAATAAGCCTTTCCTCCTCCTATATTGGCGATTAAGATGACGGCTGTGCTCGCGATTGCGATGAACAAACCGCTTTTCCGGCCTGCAAACCAGCTGGAGACGGCAATTGGGGCGATATAGAAAATGGCCAGTTCGATTTCATAGCCGGTGAGGTAATCGACGAGACCGATCAGGACGACAAGGATCAGCGCGGCCGCATTTAAGAGCGGCCGGGACAGCGATCCGCAATAACGGGATAGCTGATTGAGTTCTGCCGTAAGGGAGATCATGGGAGCGAAGCCGAATACCCTCCTGCCGGATAGAGTGAAACGTATTTTTACCTTACAAATATAACATGATCGGCGGTTGGTTGGCTAATAAAAAGATAGGCGTTTCAGATTTGGCCGGTTTGCCGGAGGACCGGCCCGGTATCCGGACGAAAGAGTTACCGGGGACGTCTCCTGCCCGTTCTTTCGCCGCCGCCCTCCCGGTCGCCCTGATTCCTGCCCCTCGGTTCCTCCGTCAGAATGACGTCGGCGTAGTTGATCCGGAAAGTGCACAGATAGCCGGTCCTGACCTGT
The DNA here is from genome assembly GCA_963668175.1 of Syntrophales bacterium. Taxonomy (GTDB): domain Bacteria; phylum Desulfobacterota; class Syntrophia; order Syntrophales; family PHBD01. The sequence continues at coordinate 3,209,261 of OY764159.1, read as the reverse complement.
CCAATCGTCAGCGGAAGCATGACCTGAAAAGTCTTGCCGACCATGGCTGCGGCCTTCACTCTTAAATCGTCCACCGTTCCGTCCTGGTTCCGGGTCGGCAGAAACGGCGTCCTGTCCCAGTATCCCTGTGTCGAATCCGATCCCGGTCCCCGGACAGCCTCCCACTGAAAATAGTCCACGGGATGAACAAAATCGTTGATAACGTTCCCTGCGGCAACAACCGTCGGCGGCTGGGGCAGGTTCCTTTCGTCGTAACCGATTCCGGCATGGATGAGACGGCGGCTGACGCCCTTTTCGTCGATGAATCGCGCCTCATTCCAGATGATTTGCATCGGGGATGCCGTTTTGTTGCGGATGGCAACCGTCACGTCGATAGGTCCCGGCTGCCATTCCATGCTCACGGCGTCGTCCTCGTTGCGGTACCGCGCCGTTCCCTCTGCGAAGAGCGTTTCCACGCTCCGGGCTTCGGACGGCCCTCCGGGAGCCGTTTGTTTCGCGGCGGCGATCATGATGATGTCGTATTTCGCCATGGCGGTCCTCTCGCTGCGGCGGGCGTTAAAAGACGTGTCTTTTGGGTGCGGCGTACTGCACGCCGATAATAAGGCCGTAATTAAAAAGCATAGTAAAAAGACGCCGGTTCTTTTCGACATAAGGGAGACTCCTCGGCCGTTGTTGAAACATAATCGATGGTCATATGTCAACCCAGGGAATACCGCCTCTTCTGCGGCATATCCCGGCCATGCGCAGGGTCAGGGAAAAGGCGATGGACATTGAGAGGCGTCATGGGCCGCTGCCTGTGGAGAAAGGGTTCCCTGCGGGCCAGGTGCTTGTAAATGATGTCTGCGGCCAGTTGTGCGCCGTATTCGGTGAAGTGGCAGTCGTCATAGAATACGGATGCATCCTTGGGCATCAGGGCGGCAAGGTCTATGCACTCGACCTTGCGGGCCTGGCAGACTTTCTTCAGCTTGCCGTTGTATTGCTCCATCCCGCTCGCCAGCGCATCGGCGTCATAGTAACGCCGGTCCTTCCTGCTTCCGGCCCATCCGTTCCACAGGAGGCCCTTTTCCCGCTCGGTCATATTCTTTTTCCAAAGGGTGGGCTGCGTTATGAAGACGAGGCGGACCGACCTTTCCGCCGCCATGTCGATCATGGCGTGGAGATTGTGCATATACTCCTGGATCCCCGGCGTCAAATCCGGGAGGGCATTAATGACTTCGGACGCACGGAGACGGTCGCGCCGGAGGGTCAGAAGCCCCTCTTTCTTATCTTTATAAAGCGTCTTCTGCATGTAACGGTAGTGGAACTGTTTCACGAGGAAGCCGATGGCCGTTTCGTCGTAATAACCGGGACGGAACCGGAATTTCTTCCTGAAATACGGCGTCTTTGCAAACGCCCCGCGGATCAGGCGCTTTTCCCAGTCGTCGTAATGTTCCAGGAAACAGGGATCGTAACGCTCGGCCTCGATCAGGGGCCTCACGAAATTGTTGATACTGGCGAGGACGATGACCGTATCGATCTTCGGGTATTGGGGGAGCAGGTACTTCATGTGCATGTAAAATTCCCGCGAACAGAGGCCGGACTTGCCGATATTGCCCACCCAAACCCGTGCCGATGGTTGCCTGTTCAGCTTCTTTTGCAGAAGGGCCGGCCATGTCTTCTCCTGGTCCAGAAACTGGCATTCCGTGGAACTGCCGCCGACCGCGAGAATGCGGTATTGCTGTTCCGGCGAGAATTCATCGCCCCTGATCCCCTCCGAGTTTGTGCGGAAGCGGATCACGGGCGCCGTCCCTGAAACTATTCCCAGCATGGCGCGGTATGTCTTGCGCAATCTGGGAAGATGAACGAAATAGTTTTTCTGTCTGATATGCGCGAAATAGATCCTCAACCCCCACTCCACCAATAAAATCCAGGCGACGCCTGAAAGCAGATACGTCGTGATGATCTGAAAATACATCGTTCGATACCCCCTTTACGAACATTCGGTGTTGATGACGCGGCTGCCGCACGGCCGGGATGGGATGAGCGAAATGCGTTACCGGAACCGGTGTCACGATCCGGTCTTTCCCTCCCTTGCCGTATTGCTCGATGAGAGGAGCAAGAAGCAAACCATAAAGAGTAAAGATTCGTAACTTCATGATATTGCATGAAATAATCTTGAATGATCTCCGGGGGCGACGATCTGATATATAATAATATGGGTCATATGTATCCATATCAGGGTATCCGTATGGTTATTTTGTATCCAGTTTAGAGAAGAGGAGGGGGGGGAGACGTGTCGCCCGGAGACGGAACGGCAGCAAGCGGTCAGGGGTTGTGCTTACCGACGGGTGGCCAACGGCCGCTGGATCGCGAAGACGAATTCCCGGGGTCCGCTGGGATGAGGTCCATGCACTTTGTAAAAGTATTGTAAAACGGCAACTTGGGGCTTTTCATTCGGCGCGGGATGCATTAACGATACGGCAACGAAAAAACAGCATCGCCGCTTAAGGAGTAGAACAACATGAACACCCACGCTCGACATCCCCTTGGAGCCAACGCCCGCATTCTTCTGACCAGTGTTTTCGGACCCTACGCCCGGGACGACGAATTCGGCAGCCGAAAAATAAACCCCATGGAGCTTTATCAGAACCAGGTGACCCGCGTTCAGGGAGGGTTCTCGCTCCGCATGTTTCACCGTTCCTTCGGCATCATGATGATCCAGGCCAATCTCGATGCCCCCTGTACACTTCTTGATTTCCCCGATTACGAACGCTTTGTTGCGGAGATCCGCGAACACGCCTACGATATTATCGGCATCAGCGCAATCCTTCCCAATGTGGGTAAAGTGAAAGAGATGTGCCGGCTCATCCGGCAGTATCAGCCCGCGGCCACGATCGTCATCGGAGGCCATATCGCCGGCAAGGAAGGGCTTGAGGAGATGATCGACGCCGACATCATCGTCCGCGGTGAAGGCATCCGCTGGTTTCAGCGATACCTGGGACAGGACGACAAGATGCCTATACGCCATATAGCGTCCGTGTCCGGATTCGGCTCCCGGATCATAGGCGTCGATCTCGGCGGCAGACCCGGCGGCACGGCGGCCATCCTCATTCCATCCGTCGGCTGTCCCGTAGGCTGCAACTTCTGCGCGACGTCCGCCCTCTTCGGCGGCAAGGGAAACTGCGTCCATTTCTTTGAAACGGGCGACGAGCTCTTTGACGTCATGTGCGACATTGAAAAGAAGCTCAAGGTTCGCTCCTTTTTCACCCTGGACGAGAATTTCCTCCTGCACAGGAAGAGGGCGCTCAGGCTCCTCGAACTGATGGAGGCCCACAACAAGAAGTGGGCGATTTTCGTCTTCAGTTCGGCCCGGGTTCTCAAATCTTACACGATCGATCAACTGGTGAGGCTGGGAATCAGCTGGGTCTGGATGGGGCTGGAAGGCGAGGAGAGCGCCTACAACAAGCTGAAAGGCGTTGACTCCCGCACCCTGGTGTCCGAATTGCAGTCGCACGGCATCCGCGTCCTCGGTTCGTCGATCATCGGCCTGGAAGACCACCGGCCGGAAAACATGGACGCAGTCATCGATTATGCGGTCAGCCATGAAACGGTGTTCCATCAGTTCATGCTCTATACGCCCGTTCCCGGGACACCGCTTTATGCCGAGCATCAACGCGCGGGAAATCTTCTCCCGGAATCGGAATTTTCCCATGCGGACGCCCACGGCCAGTACCGCTTCAATTATCGCCATCCCCATATCAAAGACGGTGCGGAAGAGACATATCTCCTCGAAGCCTTCCGGCGCGACTTCAAAGTTAACGGACCCAGCCTGCTGCGGTTGATCCGCGTCATGCTGGACGGCTGGCTCAAACACAGGAACGATCCGCCCCGCGTCAGGGATCGTTACGCCTGGGAGGTCTATCCGCTGCGCTCGACCTATGCAGCCGCCGTCTGGGTCATCAGAAAGTGGTATCGCAATGACCGCCGTATAGCCGACCGCGCCGACCGCCTCCTTAAGGACATTTATGCCGCATTCGGCCTGATGCCCCGTGTGCTTACTCCCGTTGTGGGCCGGTACGCCTATTTTTTGATGAAGCGGGAAGATGCGAGGATGGCCGCCGGCTGGACTTACGAACCCGCATGTTTCTGCGAAAAGAATGAGGCCGCCCTTCTTCTGGAAAAGAAAAAGCCCGCCGGCCGCCCGGCCCGGACGGGAAAATGGCAGCCCGCTATGGGTAAGGCGGAGGCCGCCTGAACACCTCCTCCGCCCTTTCTCAGTCGGTTTGTGTCGGCCCCTCCTGCAGAGACGAATAAGGCTTGGGTCACGGCAAAAAAAATGACTGTGCGTAAAAAAAGTCCTTGACAGCGGCGGAAAGGGCTGATAATGAGCCCATTGCTAAGTAAGTTTGGATTGATACGTTTGAAGTCAGGCAGACCACCATCCTATCTAGGCATCGGTGGTTTTTTTTACCCTGTCATAGTGGAGATCCGACTGAAGAGAAATTCGAAGAGAGGAGGAGGCAAATTATGGCAGAAGGTAAAGTGAAGTGGTTCAACGAAGGCAAAGGTTTCGGATTCATCGAAAAAGATGAAGGCGGGGATGTATTTGTACATTTCAGTGCCATTCAGACCAGCGGCTTCAAGACGCTGAGTGAAGGCCAGCGCGTCAGCTTTGATATCGTCCAGGGCCAGAAGGGTCCGGCGGCGGAAAACGTCAAGCCCCTGTAAGATCACTGTCCATCCATATCGGGTAAGCCGGGTCCTCTAAAATCCGGCATTTCCCGTACAAGACAAAAAAGGCAGATACCAGCGGAATCTGCCTTTTATTATTCTGATTCATCCCGATTGCAATAATTTCTGAAGAAAAAGCTGTGTCCGCGGGTAGAACCGGTCTTATGTCGCGCCCCCATACCCCGTTGCGCCCGGAGGACCGGTTTGCACCAGTTCCGCCGGGCGCCGAGGGTGAGGACTGCCGAGAGAGGAATGACTCAAACTTTAGCGCTTATTTCCCGGCCCCCGCTTTTTTCATGAACTCCGGGTCTTTTGCCAGCTCCCTTGCGATGGCTGCAATTTCCCGTTGCACGGCGGGCGAAAAGGAAAGGAAGGCGCCTTCCGGACCCGATGCCTTCGCGGCCTCAACATGCCGGGACGCCCCGGAGCCGCTTTCCTCCATGATCATGATCACGACCCGTTCGATCCTTTTCTGAACGGCCGGCGGGAATTGCTGAAGCTGCAACTCCGCCTGCCGGGCCTGAGGATTCCGGGATGCGTAATCCGCCCGGGCCGCCGGATCGGCCATAAAGCTCTGCAGGAGAGCGATAGCGGCATCGTCGGCCCGGTCGCCGGCCGTTGCCGGAATCGCTTGTAATAAAAGGATACAAAAGATGACGTACATGATCAGTTTGTATCGCGATTTCATGATTTTTCCTTTCCTGTAACGCATGCATGCCGCTGCCGGTATATTCTCAGGGTTCCACCGATCCGTTGCCTGATGGGCGGGAAATCGGCGAACCCCTATGGAAGGAAGGTGAAGGCAACGGCGCCCCCTAGGTCGCAAATCGCCGGTTGCCTCCACGACATCCCGCCCAATAGGCGTTGCCACAACCACGGGGCCAGCCTGTCATAGACGGCGGCTTTTTTCCGTGAGGCAGATCACTTTTTTGCTTCAATGAAGACGACGGATTTCCCATGGGATGACATGATCTGGGCCGCGGTATAATTCCGTGTGCTGATACCGGACTTAAGAGCGATTTTGTCGGGGGCCAGGGAAGTGAGGTTGGCTAAATAGTTTATTTTGACTGCAAAATTGACATTCTGGGGTACTAAGAGCTCGCTCGAATTTGAATAGAGATTCTTCAATCGGGCTGATACGACGCCGATGACCTGGCCTTTCTCGTTAAACAGCGGGCTGCCGCTGTTTCCCGGTTGGATGGGTATGCTGATCTGGAACTCCCGCGGGTCGTCTTTGATGCCAAAGACACTGTTGACGATGCCTTCACTGATTTTGGCGTGTGTTCCCAATAATGATTCCAGGGGGTAGCCGACACAGAAGACTTTATCGCCTTCTTTCGTTTCCCGGACATCACCGATGTTGACTGGAAATGAACCCAGGGATTGCTGCTGATCTTTTGTCTTCCAAAGGACCTTTAGAAGTGCCAAGTCGTTCATCATATCCTTGACGAGTATCTTGGCCGGTATCTTGGTCCCGCTCACGGTGACGGTAATGTCGTTTCTCCCTTCAATGATGTGGTGATTCGTTGCAACGACATCTTCGGAGATGAAGAAACCGGTTCCCGTGGCAGCAGATCCCGGGGCGGCAGACTGAGGCTTGCCTTGCGGATACGTTCTGATGAGCTGTGTTTTCCGCAACAAGCCGTAACGTCCTGTCGGAAGACTCATTTCAATAAGGTTTTCATGAACAAGGACTAACGTTGTGCCGACATCGTACTTTGCCCACATATAGTATTTTGTTGAGAACAGTCTTGATGCAGCCGTTTTTTTTAATAACATTTTCGTTTCGCCTAAAGACCAGTATTTATCTCTCCGGTCGGTAACGATGGCCACGTAATCACACGGTTGATTATGCGATGACGGATTCTTGATAATGGCTACTTCATAATTGTTATCAGCCCAGACCCATAGTCCTTCCACGTCATCAAGACTTTTATCCCTTAAATGTTTGTCAATGACGTTCTGTCTGCTGATTTCTCCCAGTGGCTGGGGCAGCAGGTAGGGTTTTCTGCAGGAAACAGCTCCGGCGAGTATCAGGATAATCAGGAAGGGCAGTATGGACTTTTTCAGCATGGCGGACTCCTTGCGGGTTATGGCGGCGATGCGACGGCAGGCACGGCAAAGATCACTTGGAGAATCATAAGGGGACCGCAGGCTGGTTTAGGCGCGGCATGAAACGACATATTCCCCCCCGGTCAATATGCTTTGATAACTCTTGATAATTCAATGTTATAATAATGTCAATATATATAAAGATTATAATGATAGTGACGTGAAGTTATTTGCGGAATGGCGATGCCCTCGATGCGTTGATCGCACCGGCACGATAAGTCGGAAGGGTGGCGCCGGTCGTTCCCGCCGCACCTGCCGACTTCCGAACGCAACCGTTACCGGTGCCGTTCCGACGGGAAGTATTCGTTCACGGTTTTCCTGACCTTCGCAAGCCAGGCTTGGCGTTCTTCCCCCGTGCTCGTGACGACCACGGTAAACATTTCGCGATGAAACCTGGATATGCCGCACAATCCGAAGACGGCGTTCTTCCATAGGGTCTCCAGGGGATCGCCGAAGACTTCCAGTTCCCGCTCAGACGGAGTGTTGGCCGTGTTAAAGACCATTGCCGCCTTTCCGGCAAGCAGCCCGACCGGTACGCCTTCGCCCTTGTCGCTTTCCTCGAACCGGTAGGCCCGGCCGGCGCGGATGACCCGATCGATCCAGCCCTTCATGATTGCCGGCGGCTGTCCCCACCAGTTCGGGTGGACCACGATGATTCCGGACGCCTCGGCCATCTCGCGGCAATGGGTCTCGATATCGGGCGGCAGCGGCGCGTCTTTCGGAATTTCGTATGCCGGCAGGATGGGGTCGAACCGTTCGGCATACAGGTCGTGGAAGAAAACGTGATGACCGTTACGCGTCAATTCCTCAACGGCCGTACGGGCGATCGCGTGATTGAAGCTCCCTGCATCGGGATGTGCCAGGAGGACGGAAACGTTCATGGTAATACCTCGGTCAGCTGTTGTGGATATTGTCGTGCGTTTTCACGAACCGAACTGCAAGCGCTCAAATCCCTTCCCTGCTGCGGAAGGCGATAAATCCCCCAGGACGTCGATGCACAGGACATACAGTCTTCCCAGGCTGTCGATGAAATGGCTCGATATCGTGCGGGTCAGGTTCCCCGTCGCTAAGGATGTGTAGCTCTCCGTCACATAATGTTTGAGGCCCGAGAACATGAGGAGGTAAAAATATTCCTTGAGCGACAAGTCGTCCCCTTTTACCGCTTTTCGGAACAATTTCTCCAGTCTTTTTTCCGCGGCGGGCTGAAGCATCGTATCGGTCACCATGACGCCCTGCCCGTCCAGGACATAAACCGCCTCGATAAAGGGAAAATCGGCGAGGCAGGGCGCAAGCCGCTCCGTAAACTCGTCGGGCCGGGCCGTCGAAAGGAGGGACGTCATCCGGTCGATCGTTTCATCGTAGAGGCGAAACTGGCTGCGCAGGCGTGTGATATGGCCGATCCTCGATTCCCGCAGCCTGTCGGCCATGATCCGCACCTTTTCTCCTACATCCCTGTGCAGGATTTCCCACGATGCGGCGGGCTTGGCAAAAAAGAAGCCCTGAAGGAGATCGGCGTCGCAGTTGAGGACGGTGAGGACCTCTTCTTCCGTCTCCACGCCTTCCGCCAGGATCAGCGTGCCGATCTTCCGGGACAGCTTGACCAGGGCCCGGAATACCTCCTGTTTATAGTAGTCGTCCTGGATGTTGCTCGTGATGGAACGGTCCACCTTGATGATGTCCGGCTTGATGAGGGGGAAGCGGTCGAAGTTGGAATGGCCTGCGCCCACGTCGTCAAGAGCGATGATAAAGCCCTGCTGCCGGTAGAAATCGACGAACTGTTTCAGCGCTTCCGTGTCTTCCACGGCATTCTCTACGATCTCGATGACGATGCGGCTGGGGGCAATGCCGTAGCGGGCGGCTTGCGCAAGGAGCACGCCGGACCCGGCAACCCCCTGATCCAGGAGCGAAGTATCGAAGTTGAGAAAAAGAAGGGGATCCCGGGTCGGTTGCAGGGCGGACTGAATGTCCCGAAAAGCCTCCAGGGCCCTGGCGCGGCACAAGCGGTCCGCCTCCAGCGCCCGTCGAAAGGTTCTTGCCGCGGCGAAGAAAACGTTCGGCGGGATACTTGCGCCGTCGGGGGTTCTCGGCCGGGCCAATCCTTCCATGGCAAGAAACGCAGGATTCTTGACGGAAAGGATGGGTTGAAAGTGGGTGGAGAGGATCTCGTCTTCAATGATGGAAGAAAGCACGTCGGCGTCGATTGTAAGCCCTTCATTTGCAACAAAATTGCGCATATTATCTCCAGATGTTCGAATATTGTAACGATCTCGGGAGGGATCAAAATGGGATGATGGAAACAAGGGATTGATATTATTCATCGTTTCCTTATGCCCCCCCCCCTGGATCAATGAATAGCAGGATATTGTGCAAGAAACAAACCAGGAGAGCATATCTTGATCGTCCGGACAGCCATGCATTCGACGATCCGGGGCGGACGCCGTGGGCCGAGGACTTTATGTCCTTGTTTATCCGTTGTCCGCTCATGATGAGGAAGTATGAGGCAGGGCCGTTTTCAGCGGCCGTCAGGGGCATACGTTTTGATTTTCAGGGTTGTTGCGGTCCGTCTCCGGCCGGGGGAGAGATGTCGGCGATCATGGCGGCTCCCCGGCGGAGCGCCTTCTTCTGGCCGTCGAATGTCAGCGTCGTACGCGCCGCCGTCTCATTCAGCCACCGGACAGTCCGCGCCTCTTCCGCACGGCGGCATCCCGACGCCTCGATGAGGAAATAATCCACGACCGCCTTCTCCTTTTCCGTGGAATATTTTTCGCGTCCGATTTTGGCGACGATGCGGCCAGTGACCCCTGCCTCTTCCGCCAGTTCGCGCAGCGCCGCCTCTTTCGGATTTTCGCCCGGTGCGATATGACCCTTGGGAAGGACCCAGTGTCTGCCGTCGGACGACGAAACGACGACGAAGAGGGTTTCGTCCTCCGTCTTACGATAGGCGACACAGCCGGCGTGTGTAAGCATGAGACGACCTCCGGTGGTTTGCGGACCCGTTTCAGGGGCCGCCGGGTGGAAGCGGGGCATACGGGTACATCATCCGGCAGAGCGGACGGACTCGATACGGTCAGCGTCCGTAATCCGCCATAATCTCTGCCCTTCGGAAGCAGTCCACGGCATGGTCGTTGACCATGCCTGTTGCCTGCATCAGGGCGTAACACGTCGTGGAGCCGAGGAATCTGAACCCCCTCCGTTTGAGGTCTTTGCCCATGGCGTCCGATTCCGCGCTTCGGGGACGGTAGTCCGCGATCGTCCTGATCGTGTGAACGATGGGCTTGCCGCCGACAAAGTCCCAGAGATAGGTGGAAAAGCGGCCGAACGCCTCCTGGACCTCCAGAAATTTCCGGGCATTGTTCACCGTGGCTTCGATCTTCTGTCTGTTTCTGATGATGCCCGGATTGTTGAGGAGCGCTTCGATCCCGGCGTCATCGAACCCGGCTACCTTCACCGGGTCGAAATGGGCGAAGGCCTTCCGGTATTCGGCCCTCTTTCTCAACACCGTGTACCAGCTCAGGCCCGCCTGGGCGGATTCGAGGACGATAAATTCGAAGAGCAGCCGGTCGTCGTAAACGGGGACACCCCATTCCCGGTCGTGATAGGCCACGTAATCGGCCTTGGTCATGTCGACCCACGGGCAGCGGACAGTATTCTTCCCGGGCATGACTTTCATCTGCAATAACGATTTGCCTGTCGAAGATTTCCGTTTCGGCTCCTTGCGGACGGAGAAAATCTGCCGCGGTACGGCCCGATCCGGATAGACGCATTATACCCTGAAACATACTCCGTATCAAAATATTCCTTGCTATGGCTTTTTCTTATCGCATCCGACGGATGCAATAAAAGGGAAGATTGACAACGGCCCATGTGTCATCTTATAAGGAGTGCGTCGATGTCGGTCGCGGCCTGCTACCAGGACTGGTATTTGCGGGGGATACCATGAACGCACGTCCGGGCGGTCAGTCGCCCCTTACCCATGTCTACCATATCACCTATTCCAGGGAGTACGGCGTCTGCTGTCTCTTCTTCTGGGGCTGCAATCTTCGTTGCCGTTTGTGCCTCCTGAAGAAGGAGGCCTTCGACTGCCACCTGCCTGAGAATCGCTTCCGGATCTATGAAAGCGGTTACCGGAGCGGACGCCCCGTACGCTTCCTGACCATGAACGAGCTCAGGCAACATCTCGACCCCCTGCCGCTTAAGCAGGTCGTCCTCATGGGGGCCGAGCCCGTCTGCGATCCCCTTCTGCCGGATATCCTGCTGACCCTGAAAAAGGCCTCGGGCTCTTCCTTTATTCTCTTGACGAACGGCAAGGTGCTGCCGCCCCTGGCCCTTCTGGACGAGGTCATCTTCAGCATCAAGGCGGTTACGCCTGCACTTCACAGGGATTACACGGGATGCGGCAACGAGGACATCCTGGCGAACTTCAGGACGATTGCCTCCCGATATCCTCCGATCCTCAAGACGGAAACCGTTTTCATTCCCGGCTACGTCGACGAAGAGGAAATCCTGGGGATCGCCGCCTTCATCGCGGATGTGGACGGCTCTATTTCTCTCCGGATAGACGCCTACCTGCCGATCAACGGCCTGCCCTGGCGTGCCCCCGATCCTGCGGCCGTGGAAGCCCTGGCGCGTCGGGCCAGGGAGATTCTTCCCAATGCGACCTGCTTCTACGGCGACGGGGGAAAGACGGAACTGGCCTACGAGATCGAAAGGATATTCTGAGATGACAACAGGAAAAAGGGGTCCGGCGGTACAATATCTCGGTAAAGTCTGATCTCTTCCCGAAATCCGGATATGGACATCGCGCCGTCGGATAAAATAGAAAAGAGGCCAGCCGGGGTGCCAGCGGCCTCTTTTTATGAATGCGCGGAGAAAGGTTCGGCGAATCTTCAGTCGGCGATCTTATAGCCCACTTCTTTCATCAATTCTTTCACCGTCATGAGATATTTGGCCAGAATCTGCACCTCCAGGAGACCGGAGGTCAACCGTTTGTCCAGGGCTGTTCTCTTGATAGGCGGTTCGCCGAAGTACATCTTCAGGTCCTTCAGGGCTTCCGCTTTCTGTTTTTTGCTCAACTGAACCTGCTCAAGGCCTTTCATGAGTTCGATGGGCGTATAACCGTACTTCATCAGGGCTTGTTCCTCGAAAAGTCCCGAGGTCAAATGATGCCGGACATACTCGCTGTCGTAAGGGGGTTTCCCAAAGTACATTTCCAGATCCTTCAACACTTCCTTCTTCATTTTCGGCGACATGTTCTTCATGATGGCAGCCTCCTGCGCGTGTTAGGGGTCCATGAACGGAAATAAATTATTCCCAATTGTATAATTTATAAGACGATCGGTATTTGGTGTCAACGAAATTATGGTATCCGGCCGTGTCCGTTTTTTTAGGCTGTAGCGGATCCGGGGCCCTTCGCCGTGGATATCGCGATGCTTCACGCGTTGATTTGCATGCGGATTTTGCATTTACGATTGGACACGGCTTTTCGCGGGGAACTGCGCGGGGTTTTCTTTCGCAGTACATGACTGGAGGGAGACGATCCGTATCGAATCAGAGGGTTTCCCTGAAGATATCGTGCCGGGCGCAGGGACGGTTCACCCCCTCGATGATGTGGACGGAACGGGGCGTGAGCCGCCAGAGGAAATAGGCGTAAGTCGCCGCTTCCGGAAAGAGCCGCCCGGCGAGGTGATCGGTCCAGACGCCCGCGGTACCGGCGTTGCAGAATCTTAAAATCAATGCCTCGCCGGCAAGTCTCCGGCCGGAGACAAACGGACGATCTTCCGCTGTCTCGCCCGGTCCGGAATAGCGGTCATGGTAGCTGGCCCAACTGCGCCCGGCGAGAAGGCGGGGGAGTTCCTGTTCCCAAAATCGGAACATGGCATCTCTCTCGATGTCATTCTCTGCAAGAAAGCCGACTTGTCCCCAGATGTTCGAAAACAGGACGGCAGCTACCGGCTCCCTTCTCAAAAGATCCTGGAAGGGCGCGGCCGATGTCCCGGGGAATCGGAAATAATCCCTTCCGTCGCACTGTATGGAAATTCCAATGGAGCGGAAACGTCTCCGGAATATCAGGCGGGCGACGGGGTCGATATCCACGGCAAGGACGGCGTCAAACCGGCTTAAAAACGCCGGCGGCAGCATGTAGCCGCCGCCGGCTCCGACGACGATGAGTTTCCTTTCCGGCGGCGTCCAGTTTGAGAGCCATGTTTCCAGGGCCGCTCGAAAAGGATTCCAGAGCGTCTTTGCGAAGCGGGCGGCCCGCCAGTGATAAATCAACCCGCCGGTTGGATCGAATGCCATAGCACATCCCGGTCTATGGTAGAAAGCTTGCCTTTCGTTGTCCGGAAAAACGGACTCGGTCGGCGTCTCTGTCTCATGGAGGTATGTCGCACGTTTTCACGGTTTCCGTCGAAAGGTCCGGATTGGTTCTGTGAATAAGTCCTCTTCTATACGTTTAACACGGACGGCGCAAGCCTATTTCAGCGATAGGAGGTCCCGTCCATATTCCGCCGGAAATGGAGAAAGGGGGAACTTCCAGGGAGACCGTTGTTTCCTGTGAAGCATGATATTCAGGAAATCTGCATGATTGTCTGGCTGAATGTCCGGAGGGGAAAATCGGGCCGGGGCAGGTATGGTGCCGTTACGTGTTATTCCCCGCGCCGGTGAGATTTGGCGGCGGATGGGTCTGACAAGTGGTCGAGCCTTTCGAGGATGGAGCGATAATTCTCCTGTAATTGTCTGATCAGCTGTTCCTGCTTATTGGCGGCGGCTTCCTTCTCGATGGCGGCGATCACACCCTTGATCCCCATGCGGACGGCATTCTTCATGTCCGTATTGCCATGCCGGACAACCGTCATCAGGTCGTCGATCATTTCCTGCGTCTCTTTGTCGAATCGGTGATTTTCTGCGGACGCGGCGTTCGCATCTTGCTTTGCGGCATCGGTGCCGTCCGGTCCGGACGTGTTGCCCGGGAACTTGATTAAGTCCAGAGCCGTAAGCATCTGATAGAGGTTGTCCAGCTTCATATTGACCGATTTGTTGTTGAGGAACCGGGAAACCGTCCCGGCGTTCACCCCTGACGTGTCGGCCAGTTTCTTGTTGATCAGCCGGCCGCTGGAACTCACCCATCCCCGGTTGATCATCTCCCTCCTGATTAATTCTACGAATGTGTCCTTTGCCGTCATAAATTTACAGTAATGCAAGTTATTATGTATTATAATTATTTTTCTCTGCGGCGCGTCGCGATGTGAAGCCGCTGTAAGAAAGTATGCAGATAATGTGCCAGCGAACAATACCAATGTGCGACCGTTGCCGCTTATTGCGTTTTTTAATATTTCTGAGTAAAAATAAAGATTTGGACTTTTTAGGTGGCGATTTATGTGATCGCAGCTGCTCGCAGAAGGATCAGCCCGCTGCCGTACAAGATGGACAACCCGTACCCTTTATCTCGTCGCGGGCGGAAGCGGAACGCGCCGAGATCGGCACTCGGGCCTGACGTCATGGTTATTCTCTGTAACCTGGAGATAAAGAGCCGCGGAGACTTGCCAGAGGAGGAGGGAAGCAGGAACCTCCTGCATAATCCAAATCTCCGCGGCAGGATGATCCGACAGACCTGAATATGCCTGTCCGCAGAGGCTGTTCCGGATGTTGCCCCGATATACATGGGACAGACGGTTTGTCAGGATTTTGTTGGCGGTGCCCGGCCGGTGCCGGAAGCGACGAAATATTGAGGATGATTGTTCAGAATCGGGTCGTTATGAAGAGGGGCGGGGGGCATATAGCCGAGGACATCCGCTTCGGCTGATGACGCATAGTCGGCATTGGGACTCTTAACCTTCGGGTAATGGCCGTCATCGTCGCCGGCTTGATTGACAAGACAGGTCGCGACAGACGTATTGAACAGGCTGGTAAAATCGTCGACAGGGTCCATCGTCGCGACGACGAGAAAGGCGAACAGGCCAAGTACGGTAATGATCTTAGCCGCTGTTTTCGGAAACGGGGCCATGGTTATTCCGTAAATTTCATGTATAGGGATTCAGGTATCTTTATGCAATCGGACCGGAAAAAGCAAGGATTCTTTTCCGGCCATGCGCGGCGCAGGTTCCGGGGGAGGCGCCACGCGCCGTCATCTGCATGAGCATGCCCTGCCGGATGCTCCGTCGCAGCAGACGGCCTTTCCGAAGCGGCGGCCGCAAACGCCTTGATGACCCTTGCAGGATTCGATCCTCCAACCTGAACGGAACCGCTGCCGGATCTGTCCCATATCCGTAAAAAGACGGTATGGGTTTCCATCTAATGCATATTCCCTTCATGGGATCGTTTGTGATATCTAAGGATAAAAAGATGGTTGCGTGCGGCCCGTGACCGAATCGATTAGACCGTGAACGCGTGAAGGTTGTCAAGATGAACGAACCGTCCTATATCCGTTCGCACCGGGAAGGAAGATTGAAGGAGAAGATCGGTCTGGCCCTCGAAAGATTGCGGGACTGCGACCTCTGTCCGCGGGAATGCCGCGTGGACAGGCTAGCGGATGAAAGAGGCATATGCAGGACGGGCCGCAAAGCGCGGGTAGCCAGTATCCATGCCCATTTCGGCGAGGAAAGACCCCTTGTCGGGACCGGCGGTTCCGGCACGATCTTTTTCAGTTACTGCAACCTCTTTTGTACGTTCTGCCAGAATTACGAGATCAGCCATCTTGGGGACGGTGCAGAAACCGGACCGGAGGACCTGGCGCGGATGATGCTCGGCTTGCAACAGCGGGGGTGCCATAACATCAATTTCGTCACCCCGACCCACGTCGCCGCCCAGATCCTGGAGAGCCTGCCCGCCGCGATCGAAGCGGGGCTCAGCATTCCCCTGGTTTACAACTGCGGGGGCTACGAAAAGCCCGAAACGATCAGGCTCCTGGAGGGAATCGTCGATATCTATATGCCCGATTTCAAGTTCTGGTATCCCGACGGCGGGGAGGCCTATTGCCGGGCCGCGGACTATCGCCGTCGGGCTGTCGCAGCCGTCAGGGAGATGCACCGCCAGGTGGGGGATTTGCGGGTCGATATGGAGGGCGTTGCGGAACGGGGGCTTTTGGTCCGTCATCTGGTGATGCCCGGGCGAGTGGCCGATGCGGAGGAGATTGCGGCGTTTCTTGCCGATCTCTCCCCGGATACGTATATCAATATGATGGAGCAGTACCGGCCCTGCGGTACGGCCGTAAAGGATGCGAAGATAGGGAGGAGGGTTGCCCCGTCGGAGTGGTCGGCGGCCTGCAGGGCGGCCCTGAATGCGGGACTGCATCGTCTGGACAAGGAGTGATATCAGGATGAAGGATGAACAACACATGGATGAGATGATCGAGAAGCTCGATCACCTGAAGCTTTCGGCCCTTTACGTTCAGGACGGCCTGGTGGGAACGGATGCCGAAGCGGTTCTTGCCGTCCAGAAACAATTTGAGCAATTGGTCGATATGTTCTATGATGATTTCAGGGAAGTCGTTTCACCCCGGCAGTATCAAACGGCCAGGTCCGATTTCGAATATTTCGTCGTGCTTCTGGAGAAAACCCGCCAGCATTATCTGGCCCTGAAGGATGGAAAGGGGGACTGATCCCATGCCATTCAAGCTGTGGACCATGATGAAGGAAGAGGCCGCTAGGCAGGAGAAAGGCCGGGGTCTCGCCGACCTGATCAAATCCCGGCAGGAAACCAGGGAACCGCAGGACAAGACGGTGCCGGCAAACAATCCCATAACGCCGGGCGGCAGAGGTTTCGGAATGGTTCCCATCCTCGTCGTCGGCGCGGTGATTCTCGCCGGGTATTTTCTCTATACGATCGTCGCCGAATCCGAACCGATCAGGGTATCCGAGGACTTTATCCGCAGGAATTCCGAAATCCAGACCGCCGTGGGACAGGTCAAGGATGTCACGCCCACGTATCCGTTCAGTTTCGATATCGGCGGACGCGAGGCCAGGGCCAACATCGCCTTCAACGTTGAAGGCTCCGGCGGTTCCGTAAAGGTCTTCCTTGTCCTGGCAAAGAGCCAGGGACCCTGGCGGGTGGCTTCGGCGCAGTATCAGGATTCAGGCGGCGTCATCCGTCCGCTTTCGACGGATAAGAGAGCGCCGGAGGGCCGGGGGGCCGGTGCGGGAACGGATTCGCCGGCGGCCGGCTACAGGGAAAGCCTGGCCCGGGGACATGCCTTTTTCAAAACGAATGATTTTCCAAAAGCAGCGGCGGAATACAGCCGGGCCATCCAGGACGACCCTTCCGTCTACCAGGGCTATTACTGGCGGGGTATCGCCAATGCCAGGATGAATAAGGACGGCAATGCCGCCGCCGATTTCCTGAAGGTCGTCGAGATCGTGCCGGGACATGCCGGCGCCTTCAACTGGCTGGGATGGCTTCATTATAAAAACGGCAGGTACGACGACGCCATTGCCGATTTTTCCCAATCGATCCGCCTGCGCGGCGACTACGGGTGGTCCTACTACCAGCGGGGCCGGTGTTATATGCAGAAAGGAAGCCGTTCCCAGGCCCGGGTCGATTTCGAGAAAGCCTGCCTTTATCAGTACAAACCGGCGTGTCCGGAAGCGGAGAAGCTGAAAACGGACGCGTGACGGACAGGGCCGTTCGCCGGCGGGATACCGCCCCGATCCTTCCTTCGGCCCGGCCAAGATGCCTCAAAATGAACGGTCCGCATCCTTATCTTCCCGTACCGGTGAGCGTCAACTCTTCCCATGGCCGCCACTTGCCGGTCCAGTCGAAATATTCCAGTCCGGAGAAAAGCTTCTTGTAATCGTAAAAGGATGGTTCCCGGAAGGCGTAACCGTGATAGAGATAGGCCTTGCCGGCATCCCGGGCATACGCAATCTGCTGAAGGAGCACGTAAATGCCCAGACTGCGCCGGCTCAAGTCCTTGGCCGGATCGAAAAAGGTGTAGATACTGGAGACGGCTGTTTCCCCGATGTCGAAATAACCGGTGCCCAGGAGGGTGTTCTCCCGGAACAGGCAGCACTCAAGGGCAGGGCAGGGGACCTGCGCGGGCCGTTGCGACATGAAGCTGTAAATCGATTCGGGTACGTTCTCTTTGAACCTTTCCTTGTGGATCGAAAAGAGCCTCTCCTTTTCTTCGTCGACGGACGCCTCCCGAAAAACGACATCGAGGTCCCTGTTCCTCCGCAAGACCCTTTTCTGGCTGCCCGAAGGCCGGAAGCAACCGAGGTCGATCCTGAGCGGCAGGACATGAACGATCTCACCCCGATGCCGCTGAAGTTCGTAGCGGAAGAAGGTCGTGCCGAAATGCCGGAAACCGAGAGCCCAAAGGACGTCCATGCCCCGGGGATCGACTTCGTCGCAGTCAAAATAGTCCTGGATCATGAAAACTCCGGATAAAGAAATCACCCTTCTTGCATCTATATCAAAATACGGTTAAAATAAAACAGTGTAATCTGAAGCCGTCTTCCGGGCGAGGTTCACGGCCGTCAATACATTGCAGGTAAGAAGATAAGCCGATGAAAAGATCGACGCTGATTCATCTCCGAATCCCTTTCTCCTACTATCTGTCTCCGATCTTCTTTTTCGCCGTCAGCTTGAGCAGCAGTCCCGATTGGTGGCGCGTCTGGCTGATGTTCGTCATCCTCCACCTTTTTCTCTTTCCGGCGACCAACGGCTTCAATTCCTACTACGACCGCGATACGGGCAGCATCGGCGGCATCGAACACCCGCCGCCCGTAAGCGACGAACTGCTATGGGCGTCGCTGGCCTTCGATTCCTTTGCCGTCATGCTCGGTCTGTGCATCGACTGGCGGGTCGCCCTGGCCGTCTTCGTGTTCGGTTTAGGGTCGAAGGCATACAGTTATACGAAGATCCGTATCAAGAAGTTGCCTGTCGTAAGTTGGATCGGGGTCGTTGCGTTTCAGGGGGCGTTCGTCTTCCTCATAAGCTATTATGCCGTCAACGATGTGACCGTCGGCGATCTTGCCGGGAAAGGCGTTCTGATTCCGGCCTTGCTCTCCTCGGCGTTTCTTATGGCGGCCTATCCCATGACCCAGGTCTATCAGCATGAAGAAGACCGCCGCAGGGGGGATATCACGCTGAGCATCCTTCTCGGCATCCGGGGCACCTTCGCCTTTTCGGCCATCTTCTTCGTGATGGTGATGGGCGGTTTCGCCCTTTACTACCATACCCATTTCCGGATGATGTTCGCTCTGCTTTTCCTTGCCGTCCAGGCACCGGTCCTCGTCTATTTCAATGTCTGGTTTTTCAAGGTATTAAGGAATGAAGCGCGGGCCAATTACCGCTCGACCATGAAGCTCAATCTCGTCTCGTCCACCTGTCTTAATATCTTTTTTGCCTTGTTTTATGTGATGAACATGAAGTAAACAACCTTTATATTTATGGAGGAACTATGAAATCCCTCGTTCGCTGTAAGGCCTGCGGTTTTATTATGGAGGCCGACAAAGTCGAAGACGTCTGCCCTGCTTGCGGGGTGCCGAGCAAGATGTTCGAGGCATTCACCGACAACATCTCGGAAAAGAGAAAATGGATTCTGGACAGGCATCTCCACCCGATCGTCGTCCATATTCCCCAGGCTCTCGGCGCGCTTCTGTTCCTTTTCTCCCTCTGTCTTCCCCTCGTTCCCTGGACGCTCCGGGGGGACCTCTTCACGACGATCAGGGTAATGGCTTTTTGCCTCCCCTTTACGCTTGCTGCCGCCATTCTGTCGGGACTGCTCGACGGCAAAATCCGCTTCCGGAGGTACACGACGCCGATTCTGAAGAAAAAGATCGTGCTCGGGGTAGTCTTTTTCGGTGCTTCGCTGGCCCTCCTGTTTCTCACGCAAGCAGCGCGTGAGCCGGAGGGACTCGTTTATATCGCGGCCATGATCGGCTTCAGCGGTTTGGGGCTCCTGTCAGGAGTTTTTCTGGGCGTATACGGCTCAAGCCTGCTTAATGCGCGGTTTCCCGGGTGATATGGCTCTCCGCCCTTCTCCATCCGAAAACGACGTCTTCGAACGCATCGGCGATGCCTGGTGGGACGATGACGAAGCCGGTTCCCTCTCGTCCCTGCGCTACGGCGTGAATCGGCCCCGCTTCCGCTATTATCGCGGCATCATCGGCCGATATGGCGGAAGGCCGCAGGCTTTCCGGGAAATCCTGGACATCGGGTGCGGCGGCGGCTATCTCGCGGAGGAGTTTGCCAAAGAGGGGTTCTCCGTTACGGGACTCGATCCCGTCCACAAATCCCTGGAAACGGCCCTGGCGCATGCCCGGCGGTCCTCCCTGGCGATCCGTTATCTGCAGGGCGCGGGTGAAGCGCTCCCCTTCGCCGCGGCATCGTTCGATGCGGTCTTATGCTGCGACGTCCTCGAGCATGTGAGCGATTACTACCGCGTCACGGCCGAAATCGCCCGTGTGCTGAGGCCGGGGGGGCTTTTCTTTTTCGAAACGATAAATCGCAATTTTCTAAGCTGGCTTTTTATGATAAAGCTTCTCCAGGAATGGAAATACACGGCCTTCATGGAGCGCGACCTTCACTTCTGGAAGAAGTTCATCAAACCGGAGGAGTTGAAACGGGCCCTGGCGGAAAACGGATTCGACCTTGCCGAACTGCGGGGATGGTTCCCCGGAGGCAACCCCGTCACCCTTTTCCGGTTTCTCCGCAAGCGGCTGAGGGGAGAAATACGCCACCGCGAACTGGCGGAGAAACTCGATATGCGCGTTGGAAGCCATAAAATCATTGCCTACCTGGGATATGCGGTGAAGCCATGACGGAAGAAAACCTGACACCCCGGCACGGGTCCCGGAACCGCCACCTGCAGACCATTTTTGCCTCTTCCCGCCTCCGGAAGCTCCGGGGAAACGGGATGCAGGAATCGGCCAGGGGGATGATCGTCCAGGCCGGAGGCGGCGTCCGCCTGTTAGGGATCTATTCGAAGCATCGCCACATCAAGCCGGCGGGAACGGTGGCCATTATTCACGGTTGGGAAGGCAGCGCCGATTCGGCCTACGTCGTCTCGGCGGGCGAGTATCTCTACGGGAGGGGTTACGACGTTTTCAGGCTGAACCTGCGCGACCACGGTCCGAGCCACGACTTGAACGCCGGGCTTTTTCACGGCGCCCTCCTTGACGAAACCTTCACCGCCGTGCGCGCCGTGGCCGGCATCGCCCCGTCCCGTCCCTTTTATCTGGCGGGTTTTTCCCTGGGGGCGAACTTCGCGCTGCGCATCGCCCTTCGCCATTCCCATGTGAAGATAGACAACCTGCGACACGTGGTCGCCATAAGCCCGGCGCTGGACCCGTACAAGGCCACCGTCGCTATCGACAACGGATTCAGGGGATACCGCTATCATTTCCTGTGGAAGTGGAAACGCTCCCTCCGGACGAAGCAGGAACTTTTCCCCGAGCGGTACCAATTCGACGAGGTCCTCCGGATGAAGACCTGCCTGGGGATGACCGAGGCCGTCATGGCCTATTATCCCGAGTTCGATGATTTCCGGGATTACTTCAGCCGGTATACGCTCTTGGGCGATGTCTTCGGGGACCTCGATGTCCCGGTGACCATCATTGCCGCCGAGGACGATCCGGTTGTTCCTATCGAAGATATCCGCGGTCTCGGGAGAAGCAGAAACCTGACGCTTGCCATCCAGAAGTACGGGGGGCACTGCGGCTTTTTCAAGACCATTCCCTTCAACTGCTGGCACGAAAAGAAGATGGCGGCCATCTTCAAAGAGGATCGTTCCTAGCGGTTTATTCGAAAAGCGAGCGCAGATCCACCGACGACCGTTTGCCTATCGCGTCGTAGTTCGCATCCAGCCATTTTTCCGCCGCCAGGCGGCCGAGTGTCCGCAGGTGGGTCAGGAAACCCCATTCCGCATTGAATTTACTGGAAGCGTTAAAGTATTTGAGTTCCTCTTCCGCGTTGATCACATGGAGGAGCATCTTCTTGTAGCGGACGGGATCCACACTCTCGGAATCGAGGAGCCGGCCGACAAATTCGATGGCCCGGAGTTCCTTCATGAGCGAACCGTTGAATGTGATCTCGTTGATCCGGTTCAGGATTTCATGGGCCGTTTTGGGGACGGTATTCCTGCACATGGGGTTGATCTGGACGATTACGACGTCCTTGGACGTGCACTGGTAGGCAAAGGGGTAGAGAACGGGGTTTCCGGAGTAGCCTCCGTCCCAGTAAGCCTCGCCGTCGATTTCCACCGCCTGGAAGAGATAGGGGAGGCTGGCGGAAGCCATGACCATGTCCAGGGTCAATTGCGTCCGTTCGAAGAGCTTCACCCGGCCTGTGCGGACATTGGTCGCGGAGATAAAGACCTTCATCACGTCGCACTGGCGGACCCGTTCGAAATTGACCTGCCTGGCGAGCAGCGTTTTTATGGGGTTGAGGTTGAGCGGATTCAGAAGGTAGGGGGAGGCAAGCTGTTCCATCACTTCAAAGAAGAGATAGCTGGGCGAACGGTCCAGGTTCCAGTTGCCCGTGAGGACGTCCAGGGGCGTCCGCTTGATGGGGCTGAACTGCGCCGCATGGCTGATGGACCACCAGAATCCTTCCAGGGCCCGGCGGGCGCCCTCCCTGCCGCTTTCCATGAGGCCGTCCGCGATAATCGTCGCATTTATCGCCCCGGCGCTGGTGCCGCTGATGGCCTCGATATGGATGCGGTCGTCCTCCAGGAGGCGGTCCAGGACGCCCCAGGTGAATGCGCCGTGCGTGCCGCCTCCCTGCAGGGCCAGATTGATGCTCTTTTTCTCTCCGTTTCTGCGTGCCGCCGCTTTCCGTTCCTGCTTCGAGGGCGCTTTCGGAGCGGATTTCTCCTGGGGAACCAGCGGAAGTCCGGCCGCCTCCCATGCCTTCACCCCGCCCCGCAATATCTTGACGGCCGTGTACCCGAGCTTTTGGTATTGCTCCGCCCGACGGACGGAAGTGGCCTGCTCCGGTCAGGCGCAATAGAAAACGATCTCCCGGTCTTTCGGAAGATCGGGAAGGCGCGCTTCCAGCTCCTTGAGGGAAATCGCACCTTCGAGGCGGATTTTCAGGAACTTCTCTTCCTCGTCGTAGGCGCAGACCAGGAGGGCTGTCCCCGTTCGGACTCTGTTATAAACGTCGTCGGGCGTGATGACAATCAACTCGGACATAGCGAAGGTCTCCTTACCTGAGATGACGGCGCGGGCGGGATTTGAAGATGTCCTGCCTGCCTCGAACGGCGTGTTGCCCGGGGAAGTCTGTTCTCACAGGCATAACACAATAAACCATAAGAAATGATTCCCTTGCCGTGCAATCGGGAAAAACCTGATTTTTCGCTTCAATTAACCTGAGAGACGAAAGCGGCGGGAGAGAGGGAGGTATGGCGTATACCCTTCTTCCCGCCGCCGTGACGAAGAGATGATTTGCAATACTAATGAGTCGTTACGGAGATCTTCTTGACCTTGGCCTTCTCCGCTTTGTGGAGCGTTATCGTAAGGACGCCGTTTTTGACGGCGGCGTCGATGTTGTCGCGGTCGACTTCATCGCTTATCGTGAACGCCCTCTGGTAGTCGCCCGTATCGTATTCGGAGTACGTCACGCTATAGCCCGGATACGCAACCGGCCCGGCCGCACCCGTAATCGTCAGGACGTTCTTCTCAAGGACGATGTCCACGGATTTCTCGTCCACGCCCGGCAAATCCGCTATCAGGACAATGCTGTCCTTCGTCTCGTATATATCCACCTCCGGCACGTAGACCTTTTTTGTCCTCGTGCGCTCCGTGCCCGACGGTTGCTGCACTTCCTGTTTGGCGGTTTCCTTCGCTTCCTGTGCCATGGTTCATGCCTCCTCTCTATTCGGTACTGATCGTTATCTTTTTGGGCTTTTCCTTCTCCGCCCTCGGCACCGTAATCGTCAGGATGCCTTTCTTATAGACGGCGTTGACCCTGGCGGCATCGGCCGTAAACGGCAGGCCGACCGTTCGGGAGAATCGCCCCGTGCTGCGTTCCTGGCGGTGAAAGGCTTCTCCTTCCTTGAGTGCCACATGATCCCTGGTGCCCTTCAGGGTCAGGGTGTCGTTGACGACGGAGATGTCCAGCTTCTCAGGGTCAATGCCAGGCAACTCGGCCGTGAAGATCAGCTCTCCGCCGCTTTCCCACACATTGAGGGCCGGATACTGGCGCACCGCCGGCAGGGGACTTATTCCCGAAAATGCCTGGTTGATGTCCCTCTGCAGATTCTGCAGTTCCCTCAACGTATCGACTCCGAATCTTCCCGTTCTTAATCCGAACATGTTCATACCTCCTTTTTATAACGTATCTTCAAAAAAGACGGTTTACGCCATACAACGGCATACGTATACCTTTAATATCATAAGGCAATATTCGCATTGACTTAAAATTAATCACGGACTTTTTTATTGTCAAGGGGGGTGGAAAAAAAAGAGGCCTTTGACGGCCGCGGTCCCGGAAAATGGGCCATGGGGAAGGTTAAGCCTTCGTAACTGTGACGTCGGAATCGGGAAGGCGCGTCAAATAGGCGTGGCGAAGGGATTATGATGCCGCCGGGAAAGCTTTTCAACGGACCGTCCAGACGTCTTTGACGACGACGCCCAATGCTTCCGCCCGGAGCCTGGCCTGCTTGTCCACACCTTTAGGGACGACGACAATGAAATTCTTGTTGCGTGCAGCCGAATAGGCGGCGAAACTGCGCCACTGGTTCTCGGTATGGGTTTCGTCGATCGAATCGGCTGTTTCGATTTCGAAGATGAACTCCTTCCCGCAGGAGGAGGTCACATCGGGGATAAGGCCGTCGCTGGTCTTTCCGCTTGGGATCGCCTCCGGCCTTATATAGCCCTCGATATCGGCCCGGACATCCTTATGGCCGTTATGCCGCAGATGGGACGTCAGGGCGATGATCATTTCGTCATGTTCTGCCTGGCTCTTTCTCTTGGTCAAGAAAATGATCCTTTCCGAGTCCTGCGATGCGAATCACCCCGGCGACCGCTCAGGTTGACATGGTGGAATCCACCCGGTCGGGCAGCGGAAACGGACACGGGTTGTCGTTACGATCATATACGCGGACTACTGAATCGCTCAATTGCCGGAACTTCATCGTCTCCATCTGTAAAGGGTGCCGGGGGTCGAAATATTTTCAGAATCAGTATCTAGGATAACGGGGACGTTAAGATACGTGCCGAAAGAGAAGAATGTATGTATAGTAAAAAGAATGTCAATTAAGAACAATACTACTATACGCTATTTTATTCCTTTGTCAATATAAACTTTATATCAGGGAAAGCGGAAATCCAATTCTCCGACGCGGCCATGTCCATCCTGGGCCGTGCAGGCGCAGATGGACCGGCAGAAAGAATGGGAGCGGGTCCGCTCTCCATCGGCAGGACGGTGACGCTGTCTCAACCTCGCCGCCTTCCGTCGCCGGGAGGCCGCGAAACGCTGAACTGATTGCGGCCGGCGGAAAATCGCCTGACGGCTGCTGTCATCCCGCAACCTTCTCTTTGAGTCCCTTGCCCGGTTTGAAAAACGGCAGCCGCTTGGGTTTTACGACGATCTTCTCCCCCGTCTTGGGGTTCCGTCCTCCATGGGAGCCGTATTGACGTACCGTAAAGGTCCCCAATCCCCGGATTTCGATGCGGCCGCCCCGGGCAAGCTCGGCGGCGAAGTCGTCGAAAATCAGGCTCACGACGTCTGCCGCCATTTTCTCCGTCATCTTCTCTTTTTCAACCAGGGCCGCAACCAGATCCGATTTGTTCATAACGACCTCGCTCTTTATCGATTTCCGCATCGAAACATCAACGGATTTTCTCTTTCTCCGTATAAAGGAGGCATTGCATACCGGAGCTGATGAAGACCTCTTCCGCCGGCAAGACGCGCGACCGGAATCCGGCGGCCCTGCATCCGTAGGGGAAGTTCGGGTCGTAAGTAATGTAGAAATGGCGGCACATGAAACAGTTGACCCGTCCCTCCATCGCTTCGTCATCCGTCCGGGCGGGGCCGACGGTGTTCCGGCCGGCCTTTCTTCTGTCGTCGGCCATCCTCCTCCTTCTGACAGCTTGTTGAATCACGCGATTTTGAACCCCCTATGAAGGGGGCGCGCAGGCTGCTTGCCCCCTTCAGGGGGTTCAAAAATGTCCGAAAGTAAAGTTTATCCCCTTTAAGGGACGCGCAAAAGCCCCCTTGCGGAGGGCGCAACCCCCTATATATAGGGGGGCGGTTGGATTGAAGCAACCATAGGAGTATGTCAATGGCCGAGGCTTGCAGCCTGACGCGCCGGATGGAACAGTTGACGATATCGGGCGCGTTTCAACTGTCTGTTAATGCTTTCCCTGCTTGCGGAAGGCATCGGCAAAGGGATTGTTGAAAGGTTTGGGGGCCTCTCTGGCCGGCTTCTTCTCCGCCTTCCTCTCCTGCCGTTTTCCCTGTGTTGCCGGCGTCGCCGAGAGCGTTTCGTTCGATGCATCAGTCCTGTTCTTCTGTCCCGGCGACTTTTTCAGAGAGAGGCCGATCCTGCTCCTGGCGAGATCGACGGTCAGAACAGTGACATCGACCTTCTGCCCGACCTTCACGACTTCTCCCGGGGCCTTGACGTACCGGTCGGCCATTTCGCTCAAGTGTACGAGACCGTCCTGATGGACGCCGATATCGACAAAGGCGCCGAAAGCGGTAATGTTCGTCACAATGCCCGGCAGCTTCATTCCTGGAGACAGGTCGCCGATCTTTTCGATTCCTTCCGCGAAGACGACATTCTGGAACTGCTGACGCGGGTCTCGCCCCGGCTTGGCGAGTTCGCTCATGATATCTTTCAGCGTAGGCAGGCCGACCTGATCGGAGACGTAATCGGAAAGCCGGATCTGTTGCCTGCGCGCTTCGTCCTGCATCAGGTCGGTAATGGAGCAGCCCTGGTCGGCGGCCATCCGCTCGACGATGCCGTAACTTTCCGGATGGACGGCGCTGGCGTCGAGGGGGTGGAGGCCGTCCCTGATCCGGATGAATCCCGCCGACTGTTCGAAGGCCTTCGGGCCCAGGCGGTTGACTTTGAGGAGCTCCGTGCGGGATACGAACGGCCCGTTGGCGTTTCTGTGCTTGACGATATTGTCCGCCAGGGCCGGACCTAGTCCGGAAACATAGGACAGAAGCTGGGCACTCGCCGTATTCACTTCGACGCCGACGGCGTTGACGCAGCTTATGACGATATCGTCGAGGCACTGTTTCAGCGCCGTTTGGTCCACGTCGTGCTGGTATTGGCCGACGCCGATCGCCTTGGGATCGATCTTGACGAGTTCGGCCAGCGGGTCCATCAGGCGCCGGCCTATGGAAACAGCCCCGCGGACCGTGACATCCTGGTCGGGGAATTCGTCGCGGGCCGCCTGCGATGCCGAATAGACGGAAGCCCCGCTTTCGTTGACCATGACGATGGGGACCGTTTGGGGTATATCCAGTGTGCGAAGGAAGGCCTCCGTCTCACGCCCGCCCGTGCCGTTGCCCACGGCGACGGCCTCGACGGCGAAGCGGGTGAGGAGCGCTGCGACGGCCAGGGACGCTTCCTGTCGGTTGCGGTCGGAAAGCAGGGGATAGATCGTTTCGTTATGGAGGAGCTTGCCCTGCCGGTCCAGGCAAACGATCTTGCAGCCCGTCCGGAAACCCGGATCGATTGCCAGGACAGCCTTCTGTCCCAGGGGCGGAGCCAGGAGAAGCTGCCGCAGGTTTTCAGCGAAGACCTTGATGGACGTGTCGTCTGCCGCCTTCTTGGTGGCAAGGCGGACCTCCGTCTCCATCGAGGAGGCCAGGAGGCGGCGGTAGCCGTCGTGGGCGGCGAGGCGGACCTGACGGGACGATTCGGCGTCCCCGCGGACGAAGAGGCCTTCCAGGATGTTCAGGGCATCGTCTTCCGGCGGCGACATGCGCAGGATCAGGAATTCCTCCTGCTCGCCGCGGCGCATGGCGAGGACCCGGTGGGCCTGCGCTGTGGCGATGGGTTCTTCCCAATCGTAGTAGTCTTTATACTTGATGCCTTCCTCTTCCTTTCCCGTGATCACCCGGGCGCGGATGGTGCCTTTTTCGAAAAACAACGCCCGGACGGCCGTCCTGGCGTCCTGATTCTCGTTGATCCATTCCGCCATGATATCCCTGGCGCCCGCCAGCGCCTCTTCGGTGTCGGCAACGCCTTTTTCCGCATCCACATACCGGGCGGCTTCCGCTGGGACGTCCATGTCACTCTGGGCGAACAGAGCAGCCGCCAGAGGTTCCAACCCTTTTTCCCGGGCAATGGTCGCCCTGGTCCGGCGTTTCGGCCGGAAGGGCAGGTAGATGTCTTCCAGGACGGCGAGGGTTTCCGCCGCTTCGATTTTAACCTTGAGTTCGTCGGTCAGGAGGTTGCGTTCCGTGAGGGATTTGACGATCGCCTCCCGGCGGCTGTCGAGTTCCTCCAGTTGAACGAGACGATCCCGGATGGCGGTTACGGCCACCTCGTCGAGGGAGCCGGTCATTTCCTTCCGGTAGCGTGCGATAAACGGGACGGTGGCGGCCTCGCCGATCAACTGGGCCGTGGCCTGGACCTGGGTGGGGCTGATGTCGAGCTCACGGGCGATTTTTTCAAAATAGAACACGTTCATGTCGATCCTTTTAATGCAGGGAATTTACTGGATGAAAGCGGCAAACCGGCTGTTTTCAATGCTGTAACGGCATTTCGCAGGTAGGCGGTGATATCCGCGGAAACCATATCATCGGAAGATAGAATGGTACAAATCCGGTCTCCTTGTCAAGACCCGATCGTCCCGATTCGATAAAACGCAGCTCTTAAGAAGGATAGAGACGGGTCAAAGACGTCGCGTCATCCTCGACGAACTGAAAATGGTCGAAAGTGTAGTCTCAGACAAATACCTATAATATTGACATTTTTTGTCCTATAAAAATGCGAGATAAAATCTTATTGACAACGAAGGTCCGATGTTATACAAGATTGTCTACCAAAACGTATAGGTTAATTGTGTACGATTTTATGCAATCTGATTATCGCAATTGTTAAGTGTGAACGGTTACTTGCTGATGGGCGGGAGGTGTTGATCCGGTTATTCTCGTAATTCGGCTGAATTCAGCGTGACAATAGATGATATTCGACAACCCACATGGAATACCCATGGTGGTTTTTTTGGCAAATCCATTTCTCAAACAACTTCCGAATCCGCAAAGGAATATCATTGAAGGTGCCGTCGTTTCGCAGATGGCTCCGAACATGAAAATGCGGTCGAACAGGCGTAAATGGTATGGATCGTGCAA
This sequence comes from Syntrophales bacterium, assembly GCA_963668175.1. Lineage (GTDB taxonomy): Bacteria > Desulfobacterota > Syntrophia > Syntrophales > PHBD01. The sequence goes on along the minus strand of OY764159.1, from coordinate 3,180,185 downwards.
CGTGACCGGTGCTTCTAAACGGATTGCCGATCACGGAACGAGGGAAGCATGGCCGACGAGCAGTCGGCGTATGATCAAATAATTCAACCAACGGAGGAAGATAATGAAGAAAGTATTGATGGTATTGCTGATGGCAAGCCTTGCGGCTGGGTTAATACTCGGTTGTTCCGGCGGCGATCAGGGGAAGAAAGGTGACACACTGAGAATCGGTGCATTGTATCCGTTCAGCGGCAACCTGGCTGCATTAGGAACGGAAAACTTCCGCGGCGCCGAATTGGCCGTGAAGGTTAAGAATGCGGCCGGCGGTATCGGCGGCAAAAAGATCGAGCTTGTCAAGGCGGATGCACCCGATGCGACTGCCGCGGTGTCCGAAGCGGACCGTCTTATCAGTAAGGAAGGGCTCAAAGCGATCGTTGGAACGTATTCCAGCTCCCTTTCCTTCGCCGCCAGTGAAGTCGCGGAAAGAAACGGCGTCATCTACTGGGAAGTAGGCGGTATTTCCGACCCGATCACCAGCCGCAGCTACAAGTATCTTTTCCGGACGGTTCCCACGGCTTCCAGCTACGGCATCTACGGCGTTCGTTTCGCCAAGGCCATCGCCCCGAAGCTGGGTAAGAAACCCGAAGATCTGAAGATTGCCGTCATCGGTGAAGACTCGATGTACGGTACGACCTGCGGCGACTGGGCGGAGAAAGAAGCGGCGGCGCAGGGCATGAAGATTGCCGCCCGCATTCGTTACAGCGCGAAGAGCAACGACCTTTCCGCCGTTGTCTTGAAACTGAAAGACGTCAAACCCGATGTCCTGATCCACACCTCCTACATCACCGATACGATTCTCTTCTTCCGTCAGGCAAAGGAACTCGGCCTGAACATGATCAAGGCCTATATCGGCCAGGGTGGCGGATACGCCCTGAGAGATTTTGCCGACGCCATGGGTGACGAGGTAAACGGTATCTTCAATGTCGATTATCCCCAGGTCGACCTTAACCCGAAATTCGCCAAAGGCATCGAAGAATTCAACAAGCTTTACAAAGAGACTTACGGAAGCGAACCCAAGTCCGCCCACTCGCTGGTGGCCTACCAGGGGACCCTCCTCCTGCTGGAAGCTATAGAAAAGGGCGGCGGCCAGATGAATGCGGACGCCATCAGGAAGGGCGCCCTTGAGATCAATATCCCGGATGGAGAGACTGCAGCCGGTTACGGCGCGAAGTTCGAGCCCTCCAACCCGGCCAATATGGGTCAGAACACAGCGGCGTTCCCGCTCGTTTCCCAGTGGCAGAACAACAGGCAGATCACCGTCTGGCCCGAGAAGTACGCAGCGACAGACAAGATTCTGCTGCCCCAGAAACCGTGGAAAACCACCAAGTAACCAAAATGCCATAAAAATCGCATTTCGCTTAGGCCTCCCGCGTAGGATGCAGCGGGGGGCCTGACGGCGATTTATTGCAGCAGAGAGGAGTAAAAACCATTGGTACAATTCATGCAAGTTGTTGTATCCGGTATTTTACTGGGCGGCATTTATTCTCTGATTAGTATAGGATTGACACTGATATTCGGTATCGTCAAAGTCATCAATTTTGCCCACGGCGAGTTCCTAATGATCGCGATGTATCTGGCCTTCTGGTCTTTTACTCTCCTCCACCTGGATCCGTATCTCTCCGTCGTGCTTGTCGTTCCGGCCATGTTTTTCCTCGGCGTAGCCACCCAGAAAATCGTCATTAACCCAATCCTGAAAGCCCCTGATGCCATGCAGATCTTCGCCACCGTCGGCGTTGGCCTCGTACTTTCGAATATGGCACTCTTCTTGTGGAAGGCGGATTACCGGACGGTCCGGACGGCCTATCAGAGCATCAACTACGATATCGGTCCCATCGTCTTCAGCTATCCCCGCCTGGTTACATTCATCATCGCCATGGCGGTCAGTATCGGCTTCTTCTATTTCTTGAAATATACGTATGCAGGAAAGGCGTTGCGTTCCGTTTCGCAGAACCGCGAAGCGGCGCTCCTGATGGGCATCAACGTTAAACGGATCTACCTTCTGGCTTTCGGACTGGGAACGGCCTGCCTCGGTTTTGCCGGCTGCGTCCTTCTGCCCGTCTACTATGTTTTCCCGTCGGTGGGAACGTATTTCGGGATTACCTCCTTCGTCGTGGTCGTCCTGGGCGGCATGGGGGATATGAAAGGAGCCTTCATTGGCGGTCTCCTGATCGGACTGGTGGAATCCATCAGCGGCACGTACGTCGATCCGACCCTCAAGGAAGCGATCTATTTTATTCTTTTCATCTTGGTACTGCTGTTTAGACCCAACGGTCTCTTCGGCGTCCGTGGAGCGGAGGCGACGTGATCAACTATGACTAAAGACAGAAAATACCTTATTTATTTTGTGTTATTCGGCGCGGCCCTGATGCTGATACCGCTGTTCGTCAGGAACAATTTCTATCTCCACAACCTGATCATGATATTCTTCTGGGCGACCCTGACGGCGTCCTGGAACATCATCGGCGGGATCGCCGGGCAGATTTCCCTGGGACATGCCGCCTTTTTCGGAATCGGGGCTTACACGTCGACGATTCTCTATCTGAAGATGGGCGTCAGTCCCTGGATAGGCCTTCTTTGCGGAGGCTTTCTGGCCATGGCCGTTGCAAGCGGTATCAGTTATCCCTGTTTCCGGCTGCGCGGGCCTTTCTTTACCCTGGCGACTATCGCCTTCGGCGAAGTCGTATCCATCCTGGCCAGCTACTTCCGCGAATTGACGGGAGGGGCGGTCGGGCTCCTCATTCCCTTCAAACCCGGCTTCTGGAATCTCATGTTTCGTGAAAAAATCTGGTATTACTACATCATGCTGGTTCTGCTTCTGCTCGTGATTTTTATTACCTATAAAATTGCGACATCGAAAATGGGATACTATCTGCTTTCCCTCCGGGAGGACGAAGAAGCGGCAAGGGCCATCGGCATCAATACAGCCAAGTATAAACTGTATGCCGTCATGGTCAGCGCCTTCTTCGCGGGTGTCGCAGGCGTATTCTACGCTCAATATATTCTGTTCATCGAACCAAGGACCGTGTTCTCGGCGGAGCTTTCCACGCAGTTCGCCCTGATGAGCATCATCGGCGGCCTGGGGACCGTGGTCGGCCCGATCCTTGGAGCCTTCATCCTGACGCCCCTCGGAGAATTCCTGAGGGCATGGCTGGGAGGCTCTTATTCGGGTCTGCACATTGCCATTTACGGCCTGATCCTTATCGTAGTTGTGCTTATGATGCCGGAAGGCGTTGTCGTATGGGGCAATGACATGGTTCGCCGCCTGAAGGCGAAGTTCGCCAAGAGACAAGAGGTGAAACAATGATTCTGGAAGTCAAAGGATTGACAAAATATTTTGGAGGTCTCGCGGCCGTGAAGAACGTGGACTTCCATATAAAGCGCGGCGAAATTCTGGGTCTTATCGGACCGAACGGCGCCGGAAAGACGACAGTCTTCAACCTCATTACCGGTTCGCTCCCCTCGTCGAGCGGCAGTATCCAGTTCAATGGATGCGAAATCTGCAACTGCTGCCTGCCCGATCATGCCTGCAACCTGGGAATAGGAAGAACGTTTCAGAAGGTGAAGCCCTTCGCGAACATGACCGTTCTCGACAACGTCATGGCCGCCGCTTTCTGCCGCCATCCCAAGAAGGGCGATGCGGCCCGGAAGGCGGAGGAAGTGCTTGAGTTCGTCGATCTGGCGAAAAAGAAGAAGCGCCTCGGGAAGCACTTGACGATCGGCGACCGCAAGCGTCTGGAACTGGCGAAGGCACTGGCCACGGACCCGGAACTCCTTCTGCTTGACGAGGTCATGGCCGGACTCACGCCGACGGAGATCAACGAAATCCTCATCGTGATTTCCAAGATCAGGGACCGCGGCATCACGATATTCGTGATCGAGCATATCATGAAGGTCATCATGACGCTGTCGGACCGGATCGTTGTCCTGGATCACGGCGAAAAAATTTCCGAGGGATTGCCCGAGGAAATTTCCAGAAACCCGGTCGTCATCGAGGCCTATCTAGGGAAGGAGCATGGAAATGCTTAACATAAAAGATATCGATGTCTTCCATGGCGACATCAAGGTGCTGGACGGGGTTTCCATGAGCATCGAACAGGGAGAGATCGTCGTTCTCGTCGGATCGAATGCGTCGGGAAAATCGACGACGATCAATACGATCTCCGGGATCAACAAGTGCCGTAAAGGGACCATCGAATACAAGGGCAAGGCCATCCAGAACATGGAACCCAACAAGATCGTAGAGTTGGGTGTCATTCAGGTCCCCGAAGGGCGGAAGCTCTTTCCGGAGATGACCATCCTGGAGAACCTGGAGTTGGGCGCCTATACGTCCAAGGCCAGAAAAGTGCGAAAGCAGACGCTGGAAATGGTCTACACGATCCTGCCCAAGCTCAAGGAGAGGGAAAAGCAGCTTGCAGGTTCCCTTTCCGGAGGCGAGCAACAGATGTGCGCCATCGCCCGCGGACTCATGGCGAAGCCGGAGGTGCTGATGTTCGACGAGCCGTCGCTGGGCCTGTCGCCGGTCATGGTCGAAAAGGTCTTTGAAATCATCCAGGATATCAAGAAGCAGGGCATTACGGTCCTTCTGGTCGAACAGAACGTCAAACAGTCCCTGAGAATAGCGGACCACGGCAACGTTCTGGAGACGGGCAAGATCGTGATCAAGGGCACCGGCGAGGAACTTCTCAACAACGAATACCTGAAGAAGGCTTACCTGGGCATATAAAACCGGGTTCTCAATCTACAATGTCGCGCGAGGGAGAAGAAAGATGAAACGGAAGACCCAGATGGACGCCTGGATTAAGAAGGACGGCGTATACGGCTTTACCCACGCCACTCTGCCGGTGCCGAAAATAGGCCCCGGTGAAGTTCTGGTCAAGGTCAAGGCCGTCGGTATCTGCGGGACGGATATCGGGATTTATGCCGGTAAGAGGCACGTACCGGAGGGGCTCGTCCCCGGCCACGAATTCTGCGGCGAGGTCGTAGAAGTCGGTCCCGGCGTTCAGGATATCTCGATGGGCGACCTGGTCACCCCCGGCATCATCATCAATTGCGGCCTCTGTGAGCCGTGCCGCCGGGGTTTCGAGGCCCAATGCGAAAAACTGACGGAATACGGCATTCATGTCGACGGCGCCTTTGCCGAGTATATCGCGGTCAAGGCGACAACCGTCCATACGCTGCCCAAGGGTTTTTCCGTCGTCGAGGGTGCATCGATCGAACCCATCGCCGTCGCCTACAACGTCGTAAAGAAAATAGGCGCGGTCAGCATCGACAGGACGGTTCTTGTGTACGGGCCTGGTCCCATCGGTCTTTACACGGCGCAATTGTTGAAACTCATGGGGTTCCGGAGCGTCGTGGTGGTCGGCCTGGTGGAAAGCAGGCTTAAGGCGGCCAAGAAACTCGGCGCCCTGACGATCAACGCCGGGAAGGAAGATGTCCAGGAGCGTTTCCGGAAGCTGACGGGGAGGAGCGGTGCCGACGTCATCGTCGAGGCCACGGGAAACCCCGTCGTTTTCAAAGACTGCTTCAAAATGCTTCTGCCTCACGGGACCGTCGTCGTGGCGGGCATTTTCCACGAACCGGCAAATGTCGATCTCCTGACCCTCGTGAGGAACGAGTATACGCTCGTAGGCTCTTTCTGCTACACGTTCGACGACTATACCCGGGCGACCGAGTTGGTCGTGGACGGAAGAATCAATTTCGGTCAGGTCGTGACCCATGTCCTGCCGCTGGCCGAACTGGACAAGGGATTCAAGCTCTGTATCGAGGAGAAGGCCATCAAGGTCATCTTTAAGAGCGAATAAGATAGAACGGCCTTTCCCGGAACGACGCGGCCTTTCACATGTTCCGGGAGCCGCTGCATGAGCCCGGCCGCTGCCGGGCGCCGGGGCCGCACAAAAGCGTCTTTGAAATGTTTTCGTAACCACCTGCGCAAGCATTCTTCTCTTTAGGGAAAGCTCCGCATCTTTTCCATGAAGTTATGCGAGGACATGCCGCTGCAGATCAAGCCGTTGAAGTTGCGGCAGAGCAATATCCGCTCTTCCCGTTACACGGCTTTGAACCGCGGCCTGTCTTTGACAGACTGGACATCGTATATGGGCATGGAAGGCGGAACATTTCCGTCTTCTCATTATTCAAACTTAAAGAAACCCGGCATCCGTCATCCGCAAGGCTGTGAAGATTGCCGTATACATAGAATAAGAAGCCGCTTAAACGGCGGGAGCATGAAACAGCATCGATGGCGATGCCTTCGTGAGGAAATAGGCCTAAAATCAACTTTTAAGGAGGAATGAACATGATAACGGGAAAGCAATACAGGGAGCGCATTGCAAAGATGCGGCGGAATGTATTTCAGAGAGGGCAGTTTGTGGACAGGTTCGATCCGTCGATCGTCGGGGGCATCAACGTCATGACGACGACGTACGATTTTGTGAAGGACCCGGATTTTGAGAGCGTGGGTGTGACGAAGTCGCATCTGACGGGCGAGACGATCAACCGCTACACGCATATCCATCAGAGCGTGGAAGACCTTTTGAACAAGCAGAAGATGACGCGTCTGTACTGCCAGGAAGTGGGCGGTTGCATCCAGCGCTGCATGGGCGTGGACGGCTTGAACTCGCTGTCGATTGCGACGTACGATGCGGACCAGAAGCACGGGACGGAGTACAACAAGCGGTTTCTGGAATACCTGAAGAAGGTGCAGAAAGAGGACCTGTGTCTGGTGTGTGCGCAGACGGACGCGAAGGGTAACCGTGCGTGGCGTCCTGCGAAGCAGAAGGACCCGGATTTGTATGTGCGTGTGGTGGAGAAGAGGCCGGACGGCATCATCGTGAACGGGGCGAAGGCGCACAACTCGGCGTCGGTGTATGCGGACGAGATCATCTTTTTGCCTTACCGGAACATGATGGAAGACGAGTCGGACTGGGCGGTGGCGTTTGCGATTCCGGCGGACGCGGAGGGCGTGACGCTGGTGAATGCGCCGTTCCATCCACCTCAGCGTCAAAAGCTGATGGCTCCGCATTCGAACATCGGTTTTTCGCATTCGTTGACGATATTGGACCATGTGTTTGTGCCGTGGGAGCGTGTGTTTTTGTGCGGCGAGACGGAGCAGGCGGGCAAGGCGGCGCTGTATTTTGCGTTGTTCCACCGACACAGCTACACGGGCTGCAAGGCGGCGCTTTCCGAGGTTGTTCTGGGAGCGACGGCGCTGGCGGCGGAGTACAACGGGATCGGCAATGCGGGCCATGTTCGTCATACGTTGGCGGAGATGATCCAGATCGTGGATTTGATCTATGCGGCGGGGATTGCGTCGGCGATCCATTCGACGCGTGCGGATTCGGGGACGTACGTACCGGATACGAACTACGTGAACGCGGGCCGGATGCTGGCGGGCGAGTCGATCTACCAGGAGTACGAGCACCTGGCGGCGATCGCTGGCGGTTTGGCTTGTACGCTGCCTGCGGAGGAGGATTTTGCGGACAAGAAGATCGGTCCGTTCCTGGAGAAATACATCATGAGGAATCCGGATGTATCGGGCGAGGATCAGCACCGTGCGTTCCGTCTGTTCCAGGACATGATGACGTCGACGTGGGGCGGCCACAAGCTGATCGACGCGCTGCACGGCGGGGGTTCGCCCGTGATCGAGAAGGTGGCTATCTACCGCGACCACAACATCGAGCATTCGAAGAACCTGGTGAAGAAGCTGGCGGGGATTCCGGTGAAGGAATCGACGAAGGGGATCTTCCGTGCGAAGCGTTCCTGGTATTAAGAGAAAAGGATCGAATCTGGATTAAACATATAACTGGAGGAATCTATGGAATTTGGTTTGACGGAAGAACAAGTGATGTTCAGGGATACCGCGCGGAAGTTCGCGGAGACGGAGATTCGCCCTTTGATCCCGGAGATGGAGGAGAAGAAGCGTACTCCCCGCGAGCTGATCAAGAAGATGCGGGAGCTGAGCTTTTACGGGATACAGTACCCTGCTGCGTACGGCGGGGTTGGCAGCACGTACCTGGAGTATGTGATGGTGATCGAGGAGCTGTCTCGGGTGTATTGTTCGATCGGCGGCCACATCTCGGTGAACTGCCTCTGTGCGGGGACGATCAACGACTTCGGGACGGAGGAGCAGAAGAAGAAGTACCTGCCGCAGATCGTGGCGGGAGAGGCTGTGGGGAGTTTTGCCTTCACGGAGCCGTCGACGGGATCGGACCCGGACAACATCAAGACGACGTGCGTTCAGGACGGCAACGAATGGGTGATCAACGGCGAGAAGATCTTCATCACGAACTCGACGCTTCCCGGTTACATCGTTGTATTCTGCAAGGACGTGGCGAAGGACGGTAAGGTGACGAACATCATCGTTCCGAAGGATGCGAAGGGTTATTCGACGCCGAAGCTGGTGGAGAAGATGGGCATGAACGGGATGGAAGTGGCCGATGTGGTCCTTGAAGACGTTCGGGTGCCGATCGAGAACACGACGGGCGGCGAGGCGAACCGGGGCAAGGGCTTCAAGATCCTGACGACGGAGATCGCGATCGGCAAGCTGGGCATATCCGCGGAATGCGTGGGCATGGCGCAGGGCGCGTTCGAGGAAGCGATCAAGTATGCGAAGGAGCGCGTGCAGCGTGGCAAGCCGATCACGAGTTTCCAGACGATCCAGTGGCTTCTGGGCGAGATGTCTTCGGACGTGGAGGCGGCGCGTTACTATACGTATGCGACGGCGTACCACAAGTCCCAGAAGCAGGATATCCTGTTCAAGTCTGCGCGGACGCGGCTGTTTGTGTCGCAGGCTTGCCACCGTGTGGCGAGCAACGCGATGCAGGTGTTGGGCGCGTTTTCGTATTCGAAGGAGTTCAACGTGGAGCGGATCTTCCGCGACATGAAGCTGGCGGAGATCTACGAGGGCGTAAACGAGATCCAGCGTATCATGGCTGCGGCGGAGTATTTGCGCTAATCATAGAATAGAGGAGTATGCTTATGGACATGAAGTATCTGCTGTTGAATGTGGAAGACAAGGTGGCGACCGTAACGATCCATCGTCCCGACAAGGGGAATGCGCTGGCGCCCGAGGTTCTTCAGGAAGTGGAATATATCTTTACGGAGATCGCGAAGCGTCAGGACGTGAACGTGGTCGTGTTCACGGGCGGCGAGAAGTACTTCTCGGCGGGCTTCGATCTCACGATCATCCGGAAGCTGGAGAAGGTCTCGAACGAGGACTACACGGCGCTGTTCCACCGAGCGTACCGTGCGATCATGTTCTGCGAGCAGCCGGTGATCTGCGCCGTTGGCGGGCCGGCGATCGCGGGCGGATTCGACCTGACCTTGATGTGCGATATCCGGTATGCGTCCGAACGGGCGAAGTTCGGTCAGCGTGAGATCGTTCTGTCTCTGACGCCGATCATGGACCCGCTGTGGCGTATCATCGGTCTGGGCCGTGCGAAGGAAGTGGCGCTGACGGGCCGTATCTACGATGCGTACGAGGCGGAGAAGATGGGCTACGTGACGAAGGTGTTCCCGGAAGGGCAGTTGCTGACGTCTGTCATGGCGATCGCGAAGGAGATGGCCTCCTACGACCGTATGTGCCTGAAGGAGACGAAGCAGCTTGCGAACCACATTCTGGACGAAGACCTTGACGGTGCCATGAAGGTCCAGGAATGGCTGTTCAGGACGTATATCGGCTCCGAGGACAACCACCAGCGCATCGATGCCCTCCAGGCAAAGCTTGCGGCGGCCAGGGCGGCGAAGAAGTAGCACCGCTCCGGGAACTTTAGCGTCTCAAGATATTTAAAAAAGCCCGTTCCGGCGTCGAATGAAGCCGGAACGGGCTACCCGATTGGCCGCGGCAGCAAACAAAACCAGCGGGGAAAGAATCCTTCCCTCCCCGGGATTCCCATTTTCAATAAACCGTCTTGACCGGCTGGGTGTCATTGCTCCCATCCGCACAATAGCGAAGACTTATCCATTCTCAGAAGGCCTATTCATGCCGGTCAGCGGACGTCATTGCCGGGAATGAACCGTGACGAGATTCTTGACAAACAAAACCCTGTCGCCGCCATGTCCGTCGTAATTTTCAGCGACGGAGATGCCGTCGACGATCTTGTTGCCCGATTCTATCGTAAAGCCCATACATTGATGAAAGGCGATGGATGTTCTGTTGATAGGCGAGGTTACGGAGTGAACAGTCCGGCAACCGCGCTGCCGGACAATATCCATAAACTGCCCGTATAGCTGTCTTGCCAGCCCTCGCCCGCGATAATCGGGATGAACGCCGATAAAGTGGATATAGGCCTGTTCGGGATGCGTCTGCGACTTGAAGCCGACGAGAAATCCGACGATTGTTCCGTCCCTTTCCGCTACCAGGCTCGTGTCACGAAAATGGATGAAGAAAAGCTTGGGCAGCATATCGCTCATCATCCGCCCTCCCCACCAGTCGTTCAGTACGGTTATGATGGGGTGATAATCGAACGCTTCTGCGGACCGGACAGTAATGTCATCCATGCGCTATGTCCTCATTTTTCCTGCCTGGGTATTCATGGCGTGCAATGCGAGCGGTTACGCCGCATTCTCCATCCATTCTGCGGCGGTCATGACCTTGCTGAAACGCATGGCCTGCGAGACGAGGATGGCGCGGTGAAGCTCCTCGGCGGTGACGCTTCCTGCGGCGTTGGCGATGGACAGCGTCCCTGTCGCGTCGGAGAGGAATTCGACGGCAATGCCCATGTGGAATGCCTGGCGGGCCGTTGTGTCGCAGCACATCTGCGTCATGTAGCCCGTTATAACCACCGTGTCGATTTGCCGGTTCCTGAGCCATTGCTCCAGGTCCGTACCGGTGAAACTTCCGGGAAGTTGTTTTTCGACGAGATGATCGTGATGGCGGGAAGCAACCTCCGGATGCAGGTTCCATCCTTCCGATCCTTTCGCAAAGACCGGGCTGTCTGGCGGCGCCGAATGCTGAACGACGATGGTTGGTATGCCGCGGGTATTGGCAAAGTCCATCGCGGACAGGATATTGTTCAGGCTGCCTGCCGGGTGCGTAACGGGAATCTTGCCGGTGAAGTACTCGTTCTGAACATCAATGACCAAAAGTGCTCTCTTCATGACTTTTCCCTCCCAGTAAAGTCTTAAGATGCCGCCCGATTAAATCTGCGGACCGCGTTGCCGTTCCGTATTCCCTATCACATTTATGGGTTGCTGCAAACGACTATGTCGGAGTTTGATCGCGGCCGAAAAGGCAGGAGTGCCCATAGCTCCCGGACTGAATCCTCCGCGGGGGGCTTCGGCGGATTTGCAGCGGCGTCTGATGCGAAGATACCGAACCGGAAACGGACGGTTCGTTTGTCCGCCCGGACACGACATACTGAAGAGATCGTATGTCAGGCCGTTTCCTGAATGTAGAGGAGCGAATCTCGTAAATTCATAAGAATAATGGATAAATACAAGCTGATTCTCAGGAGTGTCGAAATGACAGCCGCCTCATCGGGCATGATTCCTGCAAATATCCGAACTGGATGGAACAAATGGACGGGTACGACAGGATGAACAGACTGGAGATCATCTCACTGCGGACATCGGGTAATGCTGCGGAACAGGCGAGGTCGTATATGAAGATATTCTGCCGTGATGTCGCCGTCTCGCTGCCGGCAAAGGCGGGGCTCTACATCGGTGCCGCAGACACAGGAGACCTGGCGGTAGTTCTGCACTGGCAGGAAAAAGCCGCTGTAGAGGGAAAAAGCGCCACCGGCCTTTTTCTTGCCGATACACTCAGACGATTCGGCCTGGTGGAGCATGTTTTCTGGATCACCACGGATGACCGCGATCCCCGTATCCACGGGTAACGGCTTTGGCAGCGTTAGCGCGGCCGCAATCCACATATCACTTTTTTGTAATGCTTCCGATAAATTACTTGACAGCGCATCTCAGGAGGTATAAAGGAATGAACGATCATTCCCTTTTGGGGCGATAGACTATGAAATCATCGCAGAAGCGCGACCATATCGTGAATGCAGCCTTAGACCTCATCGCCGAACACGGCTTCCATGGCACACCCATGTCCCTGGTTGCCGAGAAGGCGGGCGTCGGGACGGGGACGATCTACCGTTACTTCGATAGCAAAGATGCTCTCATTACGGGTATATACGCCGATGTCGAACACAAGATCACTGCGGCTATCACGGAAGGGTACATGGACAACAAACCCATGAGGGAGCGTTTCATCTTTTTGTGCGAAAGGCTTCTCCGGTATTTTCTCGACAACCCCCTTCATTTCCGGTTCATTGAGCAGTATTTCCAATCTCCATACGGCGTTGACTGCCGGCGGGACAAGCTGATGGAAAAGAACAGGCAGCGGGATGTTTTCAGGGAAATATTTGAGCAGGGCGTCGATCAACAGATTTTGAAAGACCTTCCACATTATGCCATGGCGGCGTTGACCATCATGCCTCTCGTTTCCTTGGCCCGGGACCACATCCTGGCCCTGATCCGACTTGACGACGATACGATCGCAAAGACCATCGAGGCCTGCTGGGACGGCATCAAGAGGTAGGGGAAGCCAGCGAAATCCTATTAGAATAAACAGAATGACCGTTCACTCCGTACGGGGCGGAGCGGTTTTAAGACGATATCAAACTCCAGAGGTGTTGCATGAAAATCGGTAAAAAATTCGAACTCATGGTCTGCGCAGGCGTTTTGGCCACGATCTTGATCTTCGCCGGCTGCGGCAGGCAAGGCGCTGCGCCTCAAGCAGGACCGCCGGAAGTCTCCGTGGTGACGGTGAAGCCGGAACAGATCGTGATTACAACGGAATTGGTCGGCCGGACGAGCCCCAAACTCGTAGCGGAGATCCGTCCCCAGGTAGGCGGCATCATTCAAAGACGCCTGTTTACGGAGGGTTCCGACGTGAAGGAGGGCCAGGTGCTCTTCCAGATCGATCCGGCACCGTTCCAGGCAGCACTGGACAATGCAAAGGCCGCGTTGAGCAAGTCCGAGGCCAACCTGTCGGCCATCCGGTTGAAAGCCGAACGTATCAAGGACCTTCTCGTAGACAAGGCGGTCAGCCAGCAGGACTACGACGATGCCGCCGCGGCCCTGAAGCAGAATGAGGCCGACATCCAGTACTGGAAGGCATCCGTCGATACGGCACAGATCAATATGAGATACACGAAGGTTACGGCCCCAATCTCGGGACGCATCGGCCGGTCCTCTGTTACCGAAGGCGCCCTGGTGACGGCCTCCCAACCGACGGCCCTGGCTTCGATCCAGCAGATTGACCCCATGTACGTTGATGTTCCGCAGTCCACGACGGAGATGCTGCGTCTCCAGCGACGCCTGGCGGACGGACGCCTTAAGCGAAGCGGAGGCGCGAAAAACAAGGTCACCCTGTACCTGGAAGACAATACCCGTTATCCCCTCGAAGGGGAACTGCAATTCCGCGATATTACGGTCGATCAGACGACCGGGGCGGTTACGCTCCGGGTCATCATTCCCAACTCGAAGAAAGTCCTCCTTCCGGGCATGTTCGTACGCGCCGTGGTGGAGGAAGGGATCAACGACAAGGCCATTCTGGTCCCCCAGCAGGCCGTGTCGCGTGATACAAAGGGCAATCCGCTCTGTTTGGTCGTGGACGCTGAAAACAAAGTCGCAATCAAGATGCTCACCCTTGAACGCGCCGTTGCTGACAAATGGCTCGTTACGGCAGGACTGGCGGCCGGCGACAAAGTGATTGTCGAAGGGCTGCAGAAGGTGAGGCCGGGTGTTCCCGTCAAGGCCGTTCCTTTTGTTGAACCGGCGGGCGGTAAGGATGCTCCCTCCCAGGCGGCGCCTCCGGCGACCGCATCGACGACACCGAATGCACCGAAAGAGTTGCCCGCCAAGGCCGCGGCGACTACGGCGGCTCCTGCGGCAGGCACACCCGCCGCCAAAGCGAATTGACGGAGGGTAATCAATGCTATCGAGATTCTTTCTGGAGCGTCCCGTATTTGCCTGGGTCATCGCCATCATCATGATGGCGTTGGGGGCGCTTTCCATTTACAATTTGCCTATATCGCAATATCCTCCGATCGCTCCGCCTTCCATCGCGATCACCGCCTATTATCCGGGCGCTTCGGCGGAGACGGTCGAAAACAGCGTCACCCAGATCATCGAGCAGAAGATGACGGGCTTCGACAAGATGCTTTATCTCTCCGCGACGAGCGATTCTTCCGGCTCGGCACGCATCGAGCTGACCTTTGTCGCCGGGACCGATCCGGACATGGCCTGGACCCAGGTCCAGAACAAACTCCAACTCGCCATGGCGAGCCTGCCGCAGGTAGTGCAACAGCAGGGCGTCAAGGTGAGCAAGAGCACGCGCAACTATTTGATGGTCATCGGCTTGATCTCTGAAGACGGGTCCATGGACGGCAACGATCTGCGCGATTATGCCCAGTCCAGCCTCGAGAAAATCCTGTCCCGTGTACCCGGCGTGGGCGAAGTGGAAATCTTCGGCAGCCAGTATTCCATGCGGCTCTGGCTGAATCCCGACAAACTCACGGATTACCAGCTGACGATCGCGGATGTCATCGCCGCCGTCCAGAAATACAACGTGGAGGTGTCGGCCGGACAGTTCGGTGGGACGCCGGCGGTCAAGGGACAGCGCCTGAATGCCGCGATCATCGTGCAGAGCATGCTCAAGACGCCGGAAGAGTTTGCCAATATCCCCATCCGCACGAACCCGGACGGCTCCATCATCCGTGTCAAGGACGTGGGACGGACGGAACTGGGTACCGAAGCCTACGACATCCAGGGATATTTCAACGGGAAACCGGCTGCGGGCCTGGCGATCCGGCAGGCCGCCGGGGCCAACGCCTTGCAGACGGCCGAGAACGTCCGGGCGAAAATGGCCGAGATGAGCCATTTCTTTCCGCCTGGAATGAAGGTCATCTACCCTTATGATACCACGCCGTTCATTCGCGTGGCGATCAGCGAGGTCGTGAAGACCCTCTTCGAAGCCATTTTCCTCGTCTTCATCGTCATGTACCTTTTTATGGGCAACATGCGCGCGACCCTCATTCCGACAATCGCCGTGCCGGTCGTGCTCCTGGGTACGTTTGCCGTTCTCGGTTTCTTCGGTTTCTCCATCAACATGCTGACCATGTTCGCCATGGTCCTGGCAATCGGACTCCTCGTGGACGATGCCATCGTCGTCGTGGAAAACGTGGAGCGCATCATGGCCGAGGAGGGCCTCTCGCCCAGGGAAGCGACCCGCAAGTCCATGGACCAGATCACGAGCGCCCTGATCGGCATCGGTCTGGTGCTCTCGGCGGTATTCGGCCCCATGGCCTTCTTCCCCGGCTCCACCGGCGTCATCTACCGCCAGTTTTCGATTACGATCATTTCCTCCATGATGCTTTCCGTCTTTGTGGCGTTGATCCTGACGCCGGTCCTCTGTGCGTCCCTGCTCAAGCCGGTGCCTGCGGGTCACGAGCCGGCGGACAGTGCGATCTCTTTTATGCGGCCGTTCTTCCGCTGGTTCGACCGTAAATTTTTCCGGACGAGGGAACTCTACGTGAAATTAGTCGGGCATTCGCTCACCCGGAAGAAAAGGTATCTCATCGTGTTCCTGGTGATTGTGGCGCTCATGGGCGTGCTCTTCATGCGGATGCCCACGGCCTATCTCCCGGACGAAGACCAGGGAACCATGCTGGTACAGGCCCTTCTGCCCGGAAACTCCACCCTGGAGCAGACCGATAAGGTCATGGAGCGGGTCAGAAATTATTTCCTCGAAAAAGAAAAAGGTGCCGTCGAGTCTGTTTTCACCGTCTCGGGCGTCAACTGGTCCGGCCGCGGACAGAATGCGGGCCTCGCATTCGTTAAACTCAGAGATTGGAATCTGCGGCCCCGGTCGGATATGAAAGTGACCGCAGTGGCCATGAGAGCCATGCGGGAATTTTCCCAGATCAGAAATGCGATGGTCTTTGCGTTCGCTCCCCCGGCGGTTCCGGAACTGGGGCAGTCCAAGGGATTCGATTTCCAGCTCCTGGACCGCGGCGGACTGGGACACGAGAAACTGATGGCGGCGCGCAACATGCTTCTCGGTATGGCCTTCAAGGACCCGATCCTGACGAAGGTCCGGCCCAACGGACTGGAAGACGTTCCCGAATACCGAATCGAAGTGGATTGGGAGAAGGCGGGCGCCCTCGGCGTGCCGATCAGTTCGATCCATAACACGATCGCGGCGATGTTCGGCAGTGCCTACGTCAACGACTTCATCCAGGGAGGACGTGTGAAGCGGGTCTACGCACAGGCGGATGCCCCCTACCGCATGCTGCCCACCGATTTGGAAAAGCTGCACGTTCGCAACAACGCGGGCAAGATGGTCCAGTTCTCGTCTTTCGCCACCGGTCGCTGGTCGTCCGGTTCCCCGAAACTTGAGCGCTTCAACGGCTTTCCCTCCCTCAATATCGTGGGTGAGGCTGTCCACGGGCGAAGCTCCGGCGAGGCCATGCAGGAGATGGAAAACTTCGTGAGAAAGCTGCCGCAGGGCATCGGCTTCGACTGGCAGGGTGTTTCCTACCAGGAGCGGATGGCGAGCTCCCAGGCGCCTCTTCTTTACGCATTTTCCATTTTCGTGATCTTTCTCTGTCTGGCGGCGCTTTATGAAAGCTGGCCCATTCCGATATCGATCCTCATGGCTCTCCCCCTCGGGGTGATCGGCGGCGTCATTGCCTCCAGTCTGAGAGGGCTGACCAACGACGTCTACTTCCAGATCGGTCTTCTGACCACCCTGGGCCTCACAACCAAGAACGCGATTCTGATCGTCCAGTTCGCGAAGGAAGGCGTCAAAAGCGGTATGAGCCTGATCGATGCGACGCTGGAAGGGGCGAAACTGAGGTTTCGTCCGATCGTCATGACGTCCCTTGCCTTCGGTTTCGGCGTTCTGCCTCTGGCCATCACGACGGGCGCCGGGGCAGGGGCCCAGAATGCCATCGGCACGGGCGTCCTGGGCGGGATGATTACCGCCACCGTCCTGGTCGTCATCTTCGCGCCGCTCTTCTACGTGATGATCGAAACGCTTTCGGAGCGGCGCCGTAAGCGAAAAGAAGCGGCCGAGGCCGCCCTTATGAATACTCCCGGGGGTGAATAATATGACCCGAAAATCAATACTGATTCTGGCCGTAATCGCCGTACTTGTCGCCGGTTGCACCATGGCCCCGAAATTCGAGAGGCCCGCGTCTCCCGTTCCTGCGGCGTGGCCGACGGGAAAGGCTTATGGGGAGGCGAAGCCGCAGGCAGGTGCCCCGGCTCCGGCGGATCTCGTATGGCGGGACGTCTTTCCCGACGGACGCCTGCAGAAAGTCGTCGCCTTGGCCCTGGAAAACAACCGCGATTTGCGGCTTGCGGTCCTCAATGTCGAAAAGGCCCGGGCGCTGTACGGCATCCAGAGGGCGGAACTGTTCCCCGCGATCGATGCGGCTGGAAATGCCAACAGGACCCGTGTCCCCGCCGACCTATCCTACACCGGCGTCGCCGGCACTTCGTCCCAGTACAGCGTCAGCCTGGGCGTCAGTTCCTGGGAGATCGATTTTTTCGGGAGGCTGCGGAGCCTGAAGGATGCCGCCCTGGAAGAATATCTCGCCACGGATGAGGAACGCCGCAGCGCGCAGCTTGTGCTCGTGTCCGCAGTGGCCAACGCTTATCTCACGCTGGCGGCGGACCGGGAGAGTCTCAAGCTTTCGTCCTCGACGCTGGAAACGCAAGAGGCCTCCTATAAGCTGATCAAGAAGCGTTACGATGTGGGCCTCACGTCCGATCTGGACCTCAAGAGATCGCAAAGCCAGGTCGATGCGGCGCGCGTCGATGTCGCGAAGAATGTGCGGTTGGTCGCCCAGGACGAAAACGCCCTGAACCTGCTCGTCGGCTCGACTGTGCCTTCGGACATTCTGCCCGAGACGCTGGCATCCGTGACGCCGCCGAAAGAGGTTGCAGCGGGACTTTCGTCCGATCAACTTCTGCGACGACCCGACATGATGGCGGCGGAGCACCGGCTCAAAGAGGCCAACGCCAATATCGGCGCTGCACGGGCGGCCTTCTTTCCCCGTATTTCGCTCACGACGTATATCGGCACGGCCAGTTCCGATCTTTCGAACCTCTTCAAGGCCGGTCAGGATACGTGGAGCTTTGCGCCGCAGATCGTGATGCCGATTTTCGACGCCCGTGTCTGGGCGGCATACGATTTGAGCAAGGTGCAGAAGGATCTTGTGATCGCCCAATACGAGAAAGCGATCCAGACGGCGTTCAGGGAAGTGGCGGACGCGCTCGCCATGCAGGGGACCGTGGATAATCAGATAGCGGCGCAACAGTCGCTGGTCGACGCCGTCGCGGTGACATACCGCCTTTCGACGGCTCGATACGTCAAAGGGATCGACAGCTACCTCTCCGTTCTGGACGCCCAGAGGTCGCTGTACAGCGCGCAGCAGGCGCTGATCTCTCTGCAATTGGTTCGGATAACGAACCGCGTGACGCTTTACAAGGTTCTGGGCGGCGGGGTGTGAGTCCATGCCGTTCCGGAAGCCCTGTAATCGGTAGCGGAAGAACAAACCATAGAAACACAGGAAAGGAGCTAGATGCCGTGGATCCGATCCATGTCATGAAGATAATGATCGATTTCAACAAGATGGTCTTTGAAAGGACTTACACGGTCATGGCCTTGATGCAGGAGGAGACGGAGAAGGTTATGGCCGCTTGGCTTGAGCGGAACCAGCTGGTTCAGGAGGGTGAAAAGAAGACTATCTACGAATGGGTGGAGACCAGCAAGCGAAACCGTAACGAGTTCAAGGAAAAGATCGACCAGGGCTATCACATGATGGAGACTTTTCTCTCTGGTCTCAAGAGACAGTGAACGGCGCCGAACGGGGAGCCCCATTGATTCGGTTTGTCTGCCATCCGTTCGACGCTGTGAATTCCTTGCGAAGCGAAAAGGGCGGGGGCCGTCCGGAACAGGTCCGTGTCGACAATACCGGAATGACCTGCCGCCCGCACCGGCGTGAATGCTCAGCCGTGCCCGCCTGAGTGCCGGTGATGGCAAGATGCGGGAGGATGCAACGCTGTGCATACTCGTCCGGGCCGATGCCCTTCAAGCGGACCGTCAAGGAGTGGCGGTATGTTCCGAAGACAGACGCAGCCCCGCCGACACAAGAACGGTGCAATGCCTTGCAAGGCATCGGTACTTCTTTCCGTCTTTATCGGCATCCTTCTTCTTGCGGGATGCACCGCCCAATTTCCCCTCAACCCCAAGACCTCCGCTCCGCCGCAGCGCGGTCCAGCGGACCCCGTTCTTGCGAAGATCATCGCCCGCGACCGGTCCCCGTCGCTCCTCTTCTTTCTGACGTTTTCCGGCGGAGGCAGCAGGGCCGCGGCCCTTTCCTACGGCGTATTGGAGGCCCTGGAACGGATCGAGATGCCGCCGGACCCGCTCCAAACGGACGCCAACAGAGGACGACATACGCTCCTCGACGAAGTCGATCTCATCTCCAGCGTCTCGGGCGGCAGTTTTACGGCGGCCTATTACGGCCTGCACGGTAAAAGCATCTTCAAAGACTACCGGGAGAATTTCCTGACGCAGGACTATCAGTCGGCGCTGCTCTGGCGTCTGTTCAATCCCATCAACTGGTTTGCGATCGGGTCGCCCTTTTACGGCCGCAGCGACCTGGCGGCGGAATACTACGACGCTAACCTGTTCCACGGCGCCACTCTTGGCGACCTGGCCCGGGGGGACGGCCCGGCCGTGCTGATCATGGCCACGGACGTGGCGGACGGTTTTATCTTCAGCTTCTCACCCGGGTTGTTTTCGCTTCTGTGTTCCGACTACGATCAATTTCCCGTTGCCCGTGCCGTAGCCGCTTCCGCCGCTTTTCCCGGGGCTTTTTCGCCCATCGCCCTCAAGAATTATGCGGGACAATGCCGCAGCGCCGAACATCCCGAGTGGATGCGGAAGGCCCTGGAAAAACCCGACATGGCAAGCCGCGTTTACTACAACGCGGTACGCCTCAACACATACATGAATCCCCAGACGAAACCGTATATCTACCTTGTGGACGGCGGGGTGTCGGACAATCTGGGCGTTCGGGGTCCGCTGGAAGCCATGATGATCCGGGGCGATGCGCGCGATCTTCTCAAGGAGACTGGATTCGACAAAACAGAGAAGGTGGTGTTCCTCATCGTCGACGCCCAGACGCAGGAAACGTCCAGCTGGCGGCTTCTGAAGGAGATACCGGGGCTCGCGATGATTCTCGATGCCTCGTCGACGATCATGGTCAATAAATATAACTTCGAGACGATCGAGCTGCTGCACCGCTATGCCCGGGACTGGACCTACCTTGACAAGACCAAGGGCATCGTCCCCATCGAATTCTACATCATCCACGTGACCTTCGAAGCCCTGCCGGACAAGGACGAACGGGAATATTTCCACAAGATTCCCACGTCCCTGAGATTGTCGGAGGACCAGATCGACCGCCTGGGGGATGCCGCCGGCAGGATTCTGTATGCCGACGAGAACTTTCAGCGACTGGTCAAGTCGCTGGGCGCCAAAATCCCCGATACGCCTGCACGAAAATAGGGACAGGACTGAAGGGCAGGGCGTTCTTCCTGCGGCAACCCGACATCCCACGGATCATTGGGATGCCTTGCCTGTTTTGGCGGCTTTCTTCCGGCCCGCCGGACAGGACGTCATGCAGTTCCAACAGAAGTACTGAAAACCGATGAAGCCTGCCTGGTACATCTTCCAGAATTCCACATCACGGACCATGGCCTTTTTCTCTTCAGGCGGGGCATCGGCATACTTGGACCAGAAACGTATGCTCGCGCCGATGCCGTGAGGTTGCGAGTTCCGGAGGCATTTGAGCGTGTCGGTCTTGCCTTCTTCATCCAGGGCCCCGGCGGGGCATTTTTCGACGCAGAGATTGCAGTCGGTGCAAAGGTCCTTGTCGTATGGGGCGTCGGAATCCATGGCTAGATCGGTGAGGACGGCCGTAAAGAGAATGCGGGAACCGTACTTCGGATGAAGGACGAGATTGTTTCTTCCGAAGGACCCGATGCCTGCCGCCACCGCCGCATGACGGAGCGACACGTCGCCGACGAGGCCCATGGTCTTCTCGCCCATCTCCAGGGGATAGGAGACGGGGGCGGCCATCGCCTTCGCGTCGAATTCCTTCTCCAGGAAGCGGACCATCTTGTAGTTGCAGGACCGCGAAAAAGACATGAGGTCCAGCCGGCCGCTCATGGCGACCTGGGGGTT
Organism: Syntrophales bacterium; assembly: GCA_963668175.1. Lineage (GTDB taxonomy): Bacteria > Desulfobacterota > Syntrophia > Syntrophales > PHBD01. Next base: position 3,158,881 of record OY764159.1, on the reverse strand, counting down.
GGCGCTCTCGCAGCTGGACGGCTCCTTGAAGGCCATGACGACCATCGACTTGACGCCGGGCATGATCGTTTCAAGTTTCGGGGAACGCACGCTCCGATAATCGGCGGCCGCCGCGATGCCCACATCGTCCACGCCGTAATCCAGGGCGAATTGCCTGATACGTTGCTTCATGATTATCCTCCATGGTTCGTATGTTGTATATACAACTTAATCCGTAAAAAAAACTATCCCCTCCGGTCTTTCCGCCATATCTCGTCGGCCGTCAGACAGACGGCGGCCGCGCCTTCCCTTCCCAGGAGTTCTGCCGCCTGTTTCTGGGCGTTCTCCCAGGCCTCGTGGACATCCGCAAGCAACCGCTCTCCCGCCGGCGTAATCCTGAGAATCTTCCGTTTATCGTCGCTGTCCTGCGTCACAGTAAGCCAGCCTGCCTTCTTCAGGCGCTCGACGTTCCGGCTTGCCGTCGACTTCTCTATCTTGAGTCTCCGGCCCAGGGCCTCGAAGCCGGTCTCTCCGGTCAGGTAGACGAGAGAAAGGATGGTCATCTGGTTCAGCTTCACGCCGTAGGGTTTCATGGCGGAGTCGTAGATATGGGTCACCATACGGCTCAGGAGCCGGACGCGGACGGCAATGCATTCGTTGGCCCGGATCTTGACAAGGCCCATCGTGTCTGCCGGTTTATTCATAGGGTTCCGTCCTGCGAAGAAGTCAATACGTTGTATATACAACTACAGGACCGAAAATAAAATGTCAAGAAGCATTTAGGGCCGGTTCACATACAGACGAAAACTAATGTCAACACAAATATAAAGAGGTAGATGAAAATTCTTCTCTTTGACGCACACATTATGCAATGTAAAACGCCGCATCCCTGACCAAAATGCACAAATCAGCATTTTCCAACATTGTCAACAGTAATTTGATTTGCACTGAAGTTTTTCGAAAAAATAGAAGTATAAAAGTCTGTCAACGTCCTTTAAGCGTACATTCATTAATTATGGTAAACATATTTTAGGTTTATTTCATCGGAAATTATAATCATTATATTCTATATTTATAATTTGAATTAAATTCTTGCAATTGTTAAATGTCAATGATATAGAAATAATATCCTTATAAAAGTACGGAGGTCGATCCTGTGGCGAGCTTGAGCCCGGATGAGAAGAAGCGCCTGCTTCATACACAGCGGTCCCTGTCTTTCTTTCTGAACTGCTCATTCCGTTTAATCAATTACGACGCACTGGATGCCGTTTTGCGTATATGGGAAGAAGCAGGTGCCCCCATTCAAAAACTCAAAGCGCTGATCGATCGAGGCCATCCTGAGAAACCCCTGGAAGAGAGCATCGGAGATGACCTACTATACTGGTTCTATCCTGAAAACGTGCCGAAATCTTTTCAGAAAAAGGGATATACTCCAATAACAAAAGATGCCTTGAACAATGCCATTTGGCAGACTCCCCTCAGCATTCCGAACCCGCTCTTCCAAGCCGTCAAGAAAATATACCCCCCTATTTCATCCTACATGACGCTGCACTACTTGAGAGCGATAGCAAGCTTTAATAATATAAATGAACAGCAAGAATTACTGAACCCTATTAACAATAAAAATGAACAGCAAGCATTGCTGAACCCCATCGGTCTCAAGGAGATGATATTGCCTATCCGGCAGGGGTTCGGCACCATGGACGGATACTGGGTGGTGGGGCATGTGTGGACCGCAGAGTCCTTGGACCCCACAGAAGCCGGCTCGCATTCGTTTCGTATGGAACGCAATATCCTGGCTATTCTCAAGCAAATCAAAAAGAATGAAATATTGTCTTACGAGGATACAGTCCATCTGATCAACAGTCTCCGAATGCATTCCTTGGTGAATCAGGATATCCTCACGAAAAAAACCTTAATCGCGAGTACTGTCATCACTGACCTGACTCTCTTGGAGAAGCAATATAATAGAAGCATTGCTGCGTTTTCCTCTTCCGAATGGCGAAATCTCGTCGAGTGGCTCCTGTTCTTACATTGCGACTATACGGCCCCGTTATTTCGGAAGTATTCAGCTAAAATCAAAGCACTCCATGACGACATTAAGAAAACAGAAATAAAGAGTTATTGGAAAAAACCGTTTTCTAAAGATAAGCAAGAGAAAGATGAAAAGAATAAACCGTATACCGTCCACATCAGCGTACGCCTCTCTCCCGAACCAAGGCTAAACCACGTTGCGTCATCGGTTTGGACCTTCAATCATAAGGACGACCTCTATCAGTTCCGCACGGCAATCACGAAGAAAGAAAAGCATGAAGAAAACTTGGATCACGTAACGATCGAATATGACGATGAGGACGTTACGGAAGATAATAGAGAGAAGTATGAAAAGTTATGGAATGATGCCAGGAAGGAACTGGAGAGCTTTCACAAGCTGCACAGGGAAAAGGGAATGATGAACAGGTCCCACTTCAAGCGGACCTACTCCCAGCAGATCCACCATAAACTTCAAGGCGTTCCAATCGAAGACGCCCAGCGGCGGTATGAAGAACTGGCAGTTGCGTCGCTGCAACTCACTCTGGCAGATCGCGTGACGTACTTCAAATACGACGGCCCCGCTAACATTCTCATCCCCGCCGTGATGGATATATCGAACGTGTTTCCCAGGGGGATGAAACCGGCCAGAAATGACGCTATATGGCTGGATGTTGCATCGTTTATGAAAACAGAAGGAGGAAATGAATCTCAGAGGATCAATAATCCCTTATACCAGTGTCTGGATGATGAGACGTTCATCTCCCGTTATATATGCGATGAAACATTCAAACCCCTTGCCCATCTTATCGACCAAACTTTCATAAATCTTCGGGACTGGTCCCATTGGTTTAAAAAGGATGGCGACTATTTGATCTCCCCTATCATCTATCAGGGACGGAAACACGGTGTCTTATGTCTATCGACCGAAAAACCGTGCCAGTTCTCCATCCTGGACAGGCTGAGTGTCATCAACTTCGTGGACACCTATGCGCCCGAACTCTTCGAGTCCAAGCTGACGGCCGCCCATAAAAGGCTCAATGAAATCCTCGGAGAGGCAATCAAAACAGGCCGTGATCGGGCATTTTACGAAGAAATCGCGGAGGAGACAGCCGTTCTCTTCGGCGCCGGCGGCGTATCCTTGTGGCGCTTGTCCGAGGAGCGTGAGTTGGTCTTAATAGGAAAGAGCATCAACATACAGGACAATTTGTTACAGTATGACATGGAGGTTTCCGGCAGCGATCGCTTCTTCACCGAGATACTGAAAAGAAGCAACCCATTATGGATCATTTCAGACGTGTCCTCCCTTACCGGCACGGCCTTGCATGGTCTTTCAGCGGCAGGCTACAGATCCTGCATCCAGGTCAAAATGGTGGATATGGAGCAAAGACCGTTCGGCCTGCTCGTGATTCACGATCGCATGAAAGGGATTGAATACTCCAAGGAATTTCAGGATGCTGTCGTGTACCTGGGGCAGGAGATCACCGAGATCGTCATGCATTACAACGCCCTGAACAGGAAGATGGCCACGATACGCCGCGTAATCGCACACGATGTGGATCTGGCGTTCCTAGGCATCCAGCAGAATGTCGAACTTCTCCAAAAGAGAATAAAACAGCATCTAACCCCTGAGTTACGAAAAAACTTGATTGACATTTCAAGTAACATCAAGTTGGGAAACGCGTTGCTTCGATTCATCACTTCAAATAAAATTGAAGAACTCAATATAATGGATGATGAGCATCCCCTATTGGCCTATATGTTCACCTTTTCTCTTCATGGCCCCATGCGAAAACGCATTGATATCCGCTCCGTTTTGACGTCCGCTCTGAAGTCGAGGGAGGAAGACCTGAAAGAGGCGGGAATCAGGATTCTTGAATTGGATATCTATCCCGCCGACATCTGGCTTCCCGATTTGACGTTGAGGGAAATATTCAAAAATTTAGTTGATAACATTGTAAAATACGCAAAAAGGGGAACGGCACTTGAGATCACGGCGCATTCCAGCGCGGCGCATCGCGAGATAACGATCACAAACACGGGCGTTGCTCTGAATGAAGAAGCGACAACCGCGCCTGAGAAAGTATTTGACGCCGGAGCGCGATGCCACTCCAATCTCCAAGGCCAAGATGATAAGGGCGAAGGGCTTGGGCTGTTCATTGCCCGGAAGAGAGCCCGTTCCTTCGGCGGCGATTTGTGTCTCGACTATAGGAAGACGAAGGACCCCCGATGGTCCATCTTTTCCTTTTTGTTAGAATACCCTGCATGGTTGGAGAGAGAAGAAAATCCATGGGATTCATGACAAGGAGGTGCGGTTGTATGGAATGGCTTTGGCTGGAGGATCAACAATCAACGGTTGAAGGCACAAAAAAGACACTAGGAGATCTTGGTGTAAGAATAATAGACGTATTTTCGAATATCGCCAGATTTACAACCTTTCTTGTCGAGATAAAGAAAAAGGATCCGAATAGGCTTGGAAGGTTTGGGCTTATCCTGGACGTCATGATGATGGGCACGCCTCTCGTTGCATCTCCCCGGGAATGGCACGAGGGCGATAAAGAATTGCTGTTTCGTACGGAAGGGAACGGCACCGACGCGGGACTGGTCTTCTATGAGAGGGTGATTCTCCAAATGAGAGGGCCGGACAGCGAAGACGTTACTGTCAATTGGACATGGTCGCCGCCACCGCTGGTTCTTTTCCTGACGGTGACGGAAAAGCCGTTATATCGACAGAGGTATGATGTGATAGAAAGAAAATTGCGGGATGCACATGGTGTCCCGAGAATTTTTCATCTATGCAAAAGGGATATGAATAAAGATAGCTTGCGCATAGCCTTCGACAGACTGGAGAAAAAAATACCATGATGCCGAGATATATATGTTTTTTAACTGGTTTTATATGTTTCCTGTCCTTATTGTATTGCATCAGTTCCTCATGCGCTGACCGTGGATTGATCGACCCGCCTGCCAGGACAGCCAACGAAAAGGCTAATCTGACCAATGAAAAGTTCTTTGAACTCGCTATTAAGCGTCTCGACAATACGATAACGGTCTACGGTTTCTTCATGACATTTATTGTTAGTGCATTTAGTATCGGTATTGCCATTACAGGCAACAGCGCGGCAAAGAATCAAAGAGAATTTATAACAAGAGAAATTGAAACTATCAGAAACATAGAGAATCGTTTCTCCATCATGGATGATAAGGTAACGGAATCGATAAATTCGGGTAAAGATTCTCTTGAAAACCATTTCCAGACTCTGAAACAAACCGTAACGAATGAGATCGCCTCAAGTTTAGATAATATAAAAAACTATAAAGTGCCGGAGTTCACGGAAGCAAAAGTGGAAGAACTATTCGAAACGAAATACACATCCTATATCGCATACTATTCCAGGGCGGTTGCGGAGGAGTATTTGATGCTGGCGCCGGAAGCAAGGGGCCACCTCGTGTCGTTGTTGCGGCGTATGAACTTTAGGGATTTACCTCCTATCATAGAGTTATCCGGCACAACGACCGCCGAGGACATCGTTGGAGCGATTGATAGGGGGCTTGCGGATCAACAGAATCGTTACCATGAAATAATTAACATGGCGATCGACGACTGGCACTGCCTGTGCCAATTGTACAGCAACCATGAAGACCAGTTAGAAATCGGAGTGGGCTACTGTATCACACTTCAACGGTCCTTCCCGGAAGCTCTCGTTCGATTGAGAACGCTTCACGACCGTCATAGAATGGATCTCACGCTGTATCCCATGATCAGGGCTGCCATTGGTAACCTTGAGAAACAGCAGCAATCGCCTGCTTATGGTTGATTTCCAGCATTAATACTAGAGCAGTGGACCATGACATGAAACGATTCCCGGCCGATTCTTCGTGTAGCTGAGAGTGACAGTTATCAGTTATCCCGGATGTCGGCGAATCGTAAAACAAAGTCACTATATGTCTCTGACGATCGCTGAATAATCTCAACGTCTTACCGTGATCCTAGATGCCTCAAAACCGATAGAGAAATCGCGGAATCACTTTATAGCGCTGTCGAATTTCCTTTTGGCTTCCGCCTTGGCCTTCTCCCATTCTTCCTTGGCCGATTGCTGCGCCTTCTTCATATCTTCCTTGGCCGTCTTGATCGCGTCGTTGCTGCTTTGCCGCAACTCCTTCGCCTTGTCCGAAGAAGATTCTTTCGTGTTCTGCAAATCTTCCCTGGCCTTCCGCACCGCCTCGCGGTAATCCCTCCGGGCCTGTCTGATTGCTTCCAGGAAGGCGGTTTTGGCTTTCTTCATCTCGACGTCAAAGGTCTTTTTCGCTTCGACTATCGGGTTCCGCGAACTTTCGGCGGATGCCGCCTCTGCCGCTGCGGCGGTCTTCAGGGGCATGCCGGCAAACAGGAACAGGCAGACGGCAAGACTGACGGCGGTGCCGGTGTAAGACTTGTCTGATAGATGCATAGATTGATCTCCTCGTGTTATCTTTTCATATCGTATCCTGCCGGATGTATTCCGGAGGAGTATTGACCCGTATGGGCTTCATTCAAACACCGCCATAACGACGAGCCATCGCCGCTTATGATCCGGGGATGGATCAACGGAGCGCCGGAGGGTGCCGCCGAGTCCGCGCAGGCCGCTCTTCCACGACGTACGATACGCCCGGTTTTTTCTCCAGGACCTTCATGGCGTACTGCCCGGAGGCCTCGAAGGGGCCGGAAAGCCGCAATTCAATATCTAAAAGGCCGTAGGGCACGACCATCCGGCCGTCCTCCATGACGGGTTCGCCGATGTTGATGGCGTAAAGCCACTTTGCGTAGTAACCCAGGAAGACACAGGCCACAACGTACTTGTCGAAATCGATGTCCGGCGCGGTTTTTTCGAGGGCGCGGCTCCAGAGGGCATGCCATTCCTGTGCATTGTCCACGACCTTGATAAACGGCTCCTTCTGCTTCGAGACGAAAGCGGACCATTTCATCCCCTTATAATCTCTGGCTGCGCCTGCTTTGGTCAGGCGAGCCGCGATGTCGTTATAGCCCCCTTCCATGGCATAGACAAGGGCCGTCTTGCCCGCCTTGTCTTTCGGGAAGACGGCAGCGTTCTTGTCGAGAAGCATTTCCGCCATAACCATGCGGCCCCTTTTCGCCGCCAGGATCAGGGCCGTCTCGCCGTCCTTGTTTGCCGCGTTGGGATCGGCGCTGTTCTCCAGGAGATACCTGACCGTCACGCCGGCGGTGCTGTAGAAAGAACCTGCCGCTTTGATGAGGGCGGTGTTCCCTTCGTAGTCGCGGCTGTTGACATCCGCGTGCTTTCCGACGAGATACTTCACCATGTCGTCGTCCGCCGCGGCCGCCCGCATCAGGAGCGTTTCCCCGCCGGGCCCTGCGGAGTTCACGTCCACGCCTCGGGTCAGAAGAAGCTTGACGATCTCCATGTTGCCGTTGCCGGCGGCGGCGAAGAGGGCCTGCTCCCGGCCGGTGCGTCCGGCCGCGTCTGCCAGTCTCTTGACGATCGGGAGCCTGTTGGCCGCCACGGCCTTGTCCAGGGCCGTCTCCCCGTTTTTGTCCTTGATATGGACATCCGCCCCGGCCTTAATGAACGCATCGACCATTTCCGCTTGGCCTTTGATGGAGGCGACCATCAGGGCGGTGACGCCGTTCCTGTCGGCCGCATCGATTTCCGCCCCGCGGGCGATGAGTTGGCGGGCGATACCCTCGTTGCCTTCGGCCACGGCCGCGATGAGGGCCGTCTTGCCGTCGTCATAGGTGCGGTCGATATCGGCGCCGCTCTTCAAAAGGATGCGGACGACGTCGGCCTTGTTATGGATCACGGCATAGATCAGGGCGTCGCCGCGGCTTAGGTTCCGGGCGTTGACGTCCGCCTTCTTCCGCAGGAGATCGGCCGCAATGTTGGCATGGCCCTTGGTCGCCGCGAAGATGAGCGCCGTGTTGTTCATGCCGTTTCCGGCATTGACGTCGGCGCCTTCTTTTATGAGATACCGGGCGATTTCCGCATTGCCGCCGTCCGCCGCAAACATCAGCGGCGTGCTGCCGCTGGGGGTCCGCCGGTCGACATCCTCTCCGCCCTTGAGGAGGGCTTTCACTTTGCTCAGACTGTTTTCCCTGACGGCATCGAAGATAGGCGGCAGTTCGGGGCCGGCGGGCGGCGCTTCAATAGGTCCCTTCTCCGCCTTTTCGAGAAGCGATACGATATATTCAAGCCGGGCCTCCTTGGCGATGGCCATGGCCGTGTCACCGTTGCTGTCTTTTACATCGAGTTTCGCACCTTTGGCGAGGAAGCTCTGCACCGCGGCGGCATCCCCCTGCGTTACGGCGAACATGAGGGGCGTCCGGCCTGTCTTCATCCACGATTCGTCCTGTACGTTGACATCCGCGCCGGCCGAAAGGAGAGCCGCCATCGTCCGCTTCCTGTTGCCTTTGGGTTTGAAAGGGAAGACGTCGTTGCGGCTCGCCGCAAGGAGAGCCGTAATGCCGCCGCCCCTCGCGTTGACGTCGGCGCCTTTTTCGATGAGGTATTGGACGATCTTGACGTATCCCTGGCCGGAAGCCTCGATCAGCGGCGTTCTTGCTCCGTCTTTCCCCGCATCGACCGCGGCGCCGTGTTCCACGAGAAGCTGAACGATTTCAAGGTTGCCGTCCCCGGCGGCGACGGTGAGGGCCGTTTCGCCGCTTATACCCTTCCTGTCTATATCGGCCTTATTAAAAGATGCGCTTTCAAGGAGGCTCCGGACGTTCTTGGCGTCGCCCTTTTTGACCGCCTCCATGAGCGGAAAATCAGGCGGCGGCAGACGGTCCGTCGCACCAGCAGCAGCCGCAAGAATGCACCAGAAAAGGATAGGAATCATGGCCGCATACAACAACCCTCGTCTCATCGTCACCTCACAGGATACATGAACATTGGATAGAGTAATCTTAACAGCCAGTTGGATTTGTGTCAAGTGCCGGGTGGCGCGCCGAAATGGGTTGACAGCGCAAATGGCGGCAGCGAAGTGAAAAAATGAACACGATGAGGCCGTAAGTGTATATGCACACTGCGGCCTCATCGGCATGATGCGTCAAATGCGGTCGACGCTATTTCTTGTCGCGGATCTTGGCGTGGCACTCGCCGCACTTGCCCTTGATCCCGTCCAGTTTTGCCTGGACGGTCTTGCCGTCCTTCTTGTCGGCGGCAGCGGCGGCCTCCTCCGCCAGCGACGAAATAGCCAGGGTCAGCTCTTTGGCGAGAGGGTTGGCAAGGCCGTCGCCGGCCTTCTTGGTCTGCTCCGACAGGGCCTTGGCATCCTTGGAAACGGCCGCATAATCTTTGGCCGCAAGGTTCTTGTTCATGGCCGCCAGCCAGGCGGAACGGGCCCGCATCGCTTTCTGGGCCGGACGCAGTTCTTGTTTGGCGTCCTCGGCGGCGAAGGCCAGGATGGTCGTTGCAAAGATGGCGATGGACAGCAGGGCGATCGTCTTTTTCATCGAGTGCTCCTTTCGTTGCGGTGGGTCGATGGGGCGTTAAGGAATCGATACGGACTGAAAACAAGCCTTGATAAGTATGATTTTAAAATCGGCGGCTTTATGTGTCAATGGAAAAGGAAAAAATATTCACTATAGATGAGAGACAGGCGGCGGCCTTCGGAGGATCGGGAAAATCTCAAACAATGGATATATCGCGATGCCGCTTACGAGCCCGGAGGACGCGGGCAGGAGCCGTCGGATGCGGGATTCCTGATTTGCCGGTTGCTCGATAAAGAAAGAGCCCTCCCGGGGGAGGGCTCCTGTGAAGTCAACGGGCGGAAAGTTAAAACATGAATCCGACGGTGAAGGCGATAACGTGGGCCTTGTAGTCCACTTCGACCGTTCCCGGGTCGGAAGAAGTTGAATAGGGTGAAGTAATCGTCGTGTCGAATTGGGCCTTGTTGGCTATGAAGTATTTGTAGCCGACGCCCATGTAGATATGGTCCGTGAGTTCGAAATCGAAGCCGCACATGAACTGATAGGCAAAAACGCCTTTGGAGCCGCCTGCCATATTACGAACGGTGATGCCGACAAACGAGCGGCGGATTTCGTCGAGCTGAATGCTGGCATACCCCGCGCCGGCGCCGATATAAGGATGGATTTTGCCTTCCGGATAGCGGCCGATGAGGTTCAGCATGCCCGAATCGATTTTGACCTTGCCGTCGTAGTTATAATCGATACCCGAAGTGCTATAGGGCGTTCCCGAGTCGAAGGTATTCTCCGCATGATTGTATTCCGCTTCGATCGCCAGCCATTTTTTCGTGAACGATGTCTGCCAGCCGAGTTTGGCGCCCGCAAACCAGCCCGAATTCAGGGTTATATCCCTGTCCAAAATGATGCCACCCGACGTGGTGTTGATGATCGATGTAGACATGGTCGACGGGAAGGTGACGCCGCCGGTGGCCGCGATGTAGAGGCCGAGCGAATCGCCGGACTTGGGTTTTTCGTCCGCCATAGCGCTCGCAGATAATGTTAAAAGCAGGCCAAGAGATAATAAAACAATCCATATTCGCTTTTTCATGCCGCCCCCCGCTGGAATGTTGAAGTGTTAAATGATCATCGAACAGGAAATCCCTGCCGTCCGTGACGCGACGCGCAATCGAAACTGCCCAAAAAATATAAGTTTAATCGACAGAGAACATAAAATGCAGCAAGTGTCAATATAGTGTAACGATATGAATTGTAATAAATGATAATACATCGCTGTAATATCGGTAAATATGGAAAATTACCTTTTACTTGGCTCCGTTTTTCATGCATATATACGCAATAGTGTCAAACAGTCATCGAAGGAAGACCCGTCGGCCGTTTTCGGACCGGCGGGGAAGATATAGGATTTCCTAACGCATTCATGGGGGGGAAAATGAAAAAGCTGTCTCTGTTCGTATTGTGCATCGTCATGCTGGCCGGTTGCGGCGCTCAGAGGACTTTCAAGGAGGACGTCAACAGGAGCATGCGTCCATCCGAAGTACGTTACCTGTTCGGAACGCAGCCCCCGAACCTGAAGGAGAAAGCGAAATGCGCGGACGAGGTCGCCGTCAATCTCGTCAATGCCGAGACGGCCGACAAGGACGTCAACATCGTACCCGGCGCGGTGTACAGCCCGTCCTGGCTGCAGAATCCGCGGGAACTGACGGGCCACATCGTCAATTTCCTCGGGGACAATTACCGGCAATGCCGGGTGCTGAACAATCCGCAGTCGAAGAAGACGCTCCGGATATCCATCAGGAAAGTCGAGGGAATCCCCAACAGCGCCTTCAAGTTCAACAGCACGGCCAACCTCGAGCTCGACGTGTTCCTCCCGGAAAAACAGCAGACGTTCACGTTTTATGCGTCGCAGTCGTCCGGGGACCTTTATTGGGCGCTGGTCTATGCGGTCCACGACGCAACGTGGCAGGTCATCAACGACCCGGTCATCCAGGATTATATCCTTTGCAGGTGAGGCCGAGCATATTCGGAGTTCATACGAACAATATTTAATGGGGGGATAAAGATGAAACCTTTTTTCAAGATGGGATTCGGTATGTTTGTCGTTCTGTTGTTCTGTTCTCTGCAAGGCTGTGCGCAACATTTCACGAAGGCGATCAGCGAGACGCTGGATATCGACGATTTGTACAAAAGTTACAATCTGAAGGTGCAAGACCTTTCTTCCCTGTCGAAATGCAAGGAGCCGCCGACGGTAAGGATAGAGAATGCGGAAACGCGCACGGACGACTTTGACGCGATCGAACAACCGCCCTTTACCAACAGTATCATTCCCAAGGACTTGATGGACAGTGTCGCCCTGTACATGGCGAAGAATTACGAGCGGAGCAATATCCGCAGCGATGTCAAATCTTCGAAGGTTATCCGGATAAGTTTGTCGGACATTAAGTCCGTCTCCGGAGTCTGGAGCTTCGGAAGTTATTATAAGATGAACGTGGCGATCCCGGAGAAGAATTTCAGCAAATCTTACGAGTCCAGGGATAATGCGATAAGCGGTATCACTGCGGCGGCTTACGCCATTCATACGGTGACGCGGCAGGTCATCGACGATCCCGCCGTTCGGGATTACATTCTGTGCAGATAGGTTGTTTTTTTCCGGCCGGTTGCGAGAAGCGACCCGGCGGGCATGCGGAAACCGTTTGCATTCCGCCGGGCTGTGGCCTATTATTTTCGACCGGGAGATACCTGCCGCGGTCGGTTAATTTCGCCCGCGCTGCCGGAAGAGACGAACGCCGGATATATTGAAGGTAAAGCGTGGAGAAAAAAGATCTTCTCGAACTAATCGACAAGGCCCGCAGCGAAGGGGCGACGGCCATATCCCTTTACGGCCAGCAGTTGACGGAATTCCCGGCGGAGCTGTGCGCGCTCACGCAGCTGACGACCCTCAAGCTCGGCTGGAACACGATTACGGCGATCCCTCCGGAAATCGCGAATCTTAAGAACCTGACCGACCTGTACCTGGGCGGGAACCATATCGAGGCGATTCCGAAGGAGTTGGGCGGCCTCAAAAATCTTGCCGTGCTGGATCTGGGCAACAACCGGATCGGGACGATCCCGCCCGAGATCGGCGGCCTCGAAAAGCTGACGGCGCTTTACCTCAACAACAACCATATCGAGGCGATCCCGACGGAGATCGGCAACCTCGCAAACCTCACGGGGCTTCACCTCGGCTATAACCGGATCGAAACCGTTCCGCCGGAGATCGGGAATCTCACGAAGCTCATCGAGCTCGACCTCGGCACGAACCGGATCGAGGCGCTGCCGCCGGAGTTCGGCAGGCTCACGAATCTCAACAGGCTCCGCCTCCCCAAGAACCGACTTGCGGAGCTTCCGCTGGAAATCGGCAACCTCACGGACATCGTCACCATCGAAATGTACGGCAACCCCCTGGTCAACGTTCCCCCGGAGCTTGTCAAGGCGAACGGGAGAGCGGTCGTCGCCTATCTGGCCGACCTGAAAAGCAAGCGGCGCGAGCAGATCGCCGTCGTGTTCGCCAACGGACGCTGGGGGCACCTCTTCCCCGTCGAGCGGGCTCTGTCCCAAACCTTGGGGGACCGGTACATCGTCCAGAAAAGCCCGGACAGGATCGCCGTCAGCCTGGAGTCCGCAGGGCTCTTGCCGGGCGTGCTCGACGCCGTCATCCCGGTGCTGGCGGCCTTTGCAAGCGCAGCGCCGGGCGAGATCAAAAGCGTCGAGGTCGACCGGACGGACCGGCCGCCCGAAAAGATCGAAGGAAAGGATTTAAAGGATTACTTCGACGATATAAGCGGCAGGTTTGAAAAACTGCTGGACGGAAACGACAGGCCCGCCGTTGCGGCGGCGACGTATGTTGAATCTGCGAAAGCCGCGAGCACCGCCGGAGAAGCGCTTGCGGCCTGGCGGCAAAGCCGGGACCCCGCCCGCCAAACCCTCGCGAAAGACATCTACCAGCCGTTCAGAAAATTCTTTACGGCGGTGAAAGGGCTGCCGGAAGTGTAGCGGTAGGAAAAGCCACAAGGTAAATCATGCCGGAAAAATTATTTACGATAGCGTTCTAGGCAAGAAGGTTGATTGTTTCTGGGTGCTATTTATACGAATGACATATTAATCCGGAAAGAGAAGATAGAACATAAATAATGCCTATTATTATGACATAAATGCGGGGGGATATTTCTTAACTATTTCATCGAATTGTGATCTATCTCCTTCAGGAAAGGAACTTGAAATTAAAAAGAATCTAAACAACTTAACATCGTTATTAATAGTTCTGTTATTGTTTAATTCAGAAGAAATCCATCGTGGCAATATTTCGAAAAGCGTTGTCGTGTATTTTTTTTGATTGGAAGAAAATATTTGTTCGCAACAAGTTTTTATATATGACCATACCTTGCGAATAGGAGGCTGTACGAGTTCGCATGTCTGGACTAAGAAATACGCAAAAATATGGGCGAGTCTATTTTCTTGCTCATTCTTCTTGAAACCTTTCATAATAGCATATCCTGTATGCCTCATCGACAAAGCATAACTTGGATACTCGATACAGTATGTCAGAATATTATCATTGATAGTATTTTCTTCTATCATAGATAACCACCAGGATACTGCTATCTTCACTAGCCATGCTTCATTAAAAAATGGATCACCGAATTGTTTCAATAGAAGTCCAAGGTTCTCATCGTCCAATAGCGCTTGTTTTCCAGGTAATAATTTCTTTTCCTTCGTCATTTTCGTTAATAAAAATTCAAGAGAGGAATTTAAATGATCCTTATCAAAAGGAACAACTCTGAAATTTTTCCTTATCATTTCACAGAAGATTATCGTTTCATCATGTATTGAGATTATCTTTTCATTTCTCAATTTTCTTATGAGCGAGATAGTCGATAGACATTTGACTCTATAATTATCATAGCCCAAATTCCTGATATAGGATTCGTCTGAATAAAGAGGTATGTTTAACTGATTCGCAAGCAGGAGGCTCTCGCCTACACCATCTCCAATTAAAATATTAACGGGGGGTTCTTTTCTCAGGAAAATGCCACTTCGATCCCTTACATAATCTCTGTAAGTTTCAGGATCATTTTTATCGAGTCCTTCGCTTTCTGGAATATTTCTTATCCGAATGATCGACCGATTTTCTTGCCTCCATCTTTCGATTTTAACAGCCAGTGGATGTGGAGGTTCTGCTCGAAATAATTGATGTTCGATAGATCTTTTCGTGCCACGTGTGATCACTACTAATGAAAATCTATTTTTTAATAGACTCAGAAGATTTAGTTCTGCAAGAGTTAGAAGCGCCGTCAAATCAATACATATAGTGGATGTTTTCGATGAATAATCTATTTCTCGCGCTAATGAGTTAAAATCACCAAAGATATGTATTGCCGATGAAAATTCTTTTGATGAAATGCAATGAGACCAATAACTAAATGTTGATCCATAAGAAGGTAATAAATGAGCTCTGAAAACCAGAGGAAATGGAACTGAACGAGTTGCAATCTCCAAAGGCGCAGTAGCAAGTTGTCTGGGAAGCATCACTGCGGCGATTTGAGCCATTATGTAATTTCCCAACTCTTCACTTGAAAGATTTGATGGAATATCAAAAGTAGTGAACACAGGAAACCGTGGATGATTTTGTGAAAAATTCTTAATTCTCCTTCTAATTTCATTATTCCAATCTTTTTCTTCTTCATCCGTTTCACCATATGGTGATAGAAGAGCCATTATAAGAAAGCGAGCTTCTTTTTCAGGGTTATTACCGGTTGTTTTGCCATATTCAATAATATGACGTATTACTTCTTTCGACGGATCACCTCGCCTTCTTTTAAGTTCCCACAACTGATTATGAAGATCGCCGCGTTCATCGGCATTCTGAGATTTTAAAATTGCTTTTTGAAATAAATTGATTGCTTCATTAAGTCTTCCCGTCTCCATCGCCATTATGGCTAAATTTTTTATAACAGCATAATCCTTTTTCCCTAAATCGAAATATTTCTTCAAAACAGAATAAGCTTCCTCATCATTACCGAGCAGTGATAAAGCCCTTGCCTGTCCATATAAGAATCTACTCTCTTCCGGAAACCTCTCGCTGCCTTTTCCGAAGATTTCAAGTGCTTTTTCTGCGTTATTGAGTGTCATATAACAAATGCCGAGAGTATAAGCTTCTAACGGCGACAGTTGTCGATTATTTGCTAAGAGTGAAATAATATTAATGAGTTCTCCGGAGTCATCGGGTTCCGACGGGGCAAGGCAATCGAAATAATGTGTTAAAAGAATTGAGCTTTTCGGATTAGAATTTAAAGCTTCTATAAATATTTGCTTGATTTCTTTTCTTGACATCCCATTGCTACGCGCTATAGCCGCTTCAGCCACGAATGCATCATCGAGCATTTCTGGGTTTGTCTTCATGATGTTAATTTGTTTTTTTGCATCATCAATGCGGCCGATTTCATTGAGTGCAGTTGCATAAAGAGATAATGATATTGATTTTTCCTTAGAATCTGAAAAGCCTATCTTTTGCCGTTTGAGTATCAATTCTATGAGCGCATCTGCGTCATCTGATAAGAATAGACAGAGCATGTAGTTTCGGTAAGCTAATGAATCATCTTGCTGCGCCTCATAAGCTATTTTTGAATATGTTGTAGCTGTAGAAAAATCATCTTTCATTATCGCGCATGTGGCTATAGCGCCAGCCACGCCCGCGTGATTCGGGTATTTCCTCAAAAAGGACCTGCAATATTGCTCAGCGTCATGTGCGTGGCCCAATATACGCTGAACGGCTACGAGATTGATAATTGGTATACTTGATAGTGGTGGAAAACCGACTTGTTCAAATTCCTTGCATGATTTAATCAAGCATTGTTCGGATTTCTTTAAGTCATTGATATTTAATTGACTCGGTCCTGTCCCGTGAATACCTTTCAACGCGTGCCATCCGATGCCTCCTAATGCTTTTTGTAGCATACAGATTCCGTATAAGTTCCAGTATAAGCCATCAAGTCCCATCGCTTGTTGTTCAACTTCTTTGAGTACCCTTATCGCATTATCCCAATCACCTTCGTCCTTGTAAAGATCTGCCAATTCACACCGCGCGGCGATTGGTTCTTCTTTCCATACTTTCTGGGCCCTGATATAGTCTTCAGCTGCTTGAGCATTTATTTCTTTGCCAATTGATATTGCCTTCAGACGAACAATGCCTGCGAATTCACGATCTTTGGAAAATATTTTATTTAGTTTTTTATGCCAATTACTTCCAATTAAAACTTCTTTTGTTTTATCTGAACTTTTTGTCAGAAGAATGTATTCTGTCATCAAAATATTTGTTTGATATTTTAAATCATTGGGACATAACTTGTTGGCCTTTCGAAATGCTCTCAAAGCCATTTCTTCAGACCTAGATTGTAAATACAATACTCCTAGGTTGTTATGAAATCGTGCTTGGATAACATGTGAGGCTAATTTAATTTCTTCCTCAATCTCCGAGATGATTTCTCTAGCCTTATCCGATCTCATTTCCTTTAAAGCTTCTGATGATTTTTTGATTTCCTTGAAGAGCTTTTGATCAAGAGCTGACAGGACATGTAACCGACTTCCATGTACCTTGTTTGCGGAAACATCAAAGATACCGGTTTCCTTCATAGAAGTAGGAATATTTTCAAGAAGATGTTGTTCTGTTTCTTGCGTGTAGGCTGAAAGGGCAGTGTTGCCTTTGTAACCGAAACTCGGTCGTAATATATCTCCAATTGCAGCTGATATTTTTAAGTTTTCATAAAACTCTTTTACATAAGTTTCAATTTGACTATAGTTTTCTTCGCATAATTCTTCGGAGACAAGTATATGAAATACCAAATTCTCCTGTTCTTCCCATTTTGGGTTATTTTTGGCAATCCTCTTTATATCTTCTTGAATCCAAGTATAAAAGACTGGTTTACCCTTTTTAGAAGTGTCACATATGCATAGCATTGTTGGCATAGGCTTAGACAACAGCCAGTTTACCGTACTCCCGTTGAGATTCACGCTGATATACTTCTGATTATTAATATAGTCTGGTGAATTAGAGCCTTTGACTTGAACGAAGAAATCGTCTTTAACTTCTTCAGATTCACTAATTGTAATGATTAAGTCCCATCCGTAATCGTTTTCAGATTCTGTAATAGCCCAGAAGTCAGAACTTTTTTGTTTAAATTCTTTAACTGCACGGTCACCAATTCTATGTGCTTGCGGTCTTTTGGGCATTTTGGAGGGTATCTTTTTCATTGAAAAATATTCCGCTAAATCATTTCTAATAACAAAGATTTAAGTAAGTTACTACATTAATATTCCACAGCATTTATAGGTAAATTGGTGGATATATATTCGATTTGTTAAATCTTATTAATTTGATAAACGCTGAAAACCCCGCCTTCTTCACAGAATCGGGGTTTTCAGTTGGTCCATATTTCCCTCCGGCTTGGGGTTGCGGGATGGAACGGGTTTACGTATTTTTCGTATAGCAGCTTCCTAGCACGATTCGGATTTTATATCCACAATATATTAAGAATATAGCCTGAGCACGGGGGAGATCGTGGCGTTGCTGCGTGGTGGGGGCGGGGGTGCGATCTGTCCGCTGCATCCGGCCGGGCGGTGAAGCAGGGCGGGGCGAAGCAGAACAGGGCAGGGCCGTAAGTATCAGCGTGCTTCTTCAAGCAGCATGGCGGGGGCTTCGGACTTTTCGGCCTCGATGTAGCGCGCCAGAGCCTGGAGAAGCTGGGCGAAGCGGTGGGCGGCAAGGTCGCTCTGCGCGGGCGTCAGCCACGTGCGGTTGATTTCTAACTGGATGGCGGGGACGTTCCGCTGCGAGGCGAATTTGGCGATCGTGTCGCGGTCGCCCGCGCTTGAGAAGTTATAAGAGATGTTCAGGATGCCCTCTTTCTTCAGCGTTTCCGCCAGCCGCGCGGCGGCGGCTTCGTTCCCCATGAGGGACTTGCCGAACATCGTGCCCATGTCCACGTCGTAGGGGCAGTAGGCGTGGCTCCCGTGGATATCGAGCACCAGCACTGGCTTGCGTTCGTCGATGAGCTTGTCCAGGGTGCGCTTGAATTCGTTGTCGTCGTAATAGTCCGGGTCGGACGGGCCGGCATAGGTGGTGTAAAGGACGGTCGCCCCGGCGACCCTGTTCAGGGCCTTCGCCAGCGCCGCCGTGCCGCCGCCGTCGGAGAAACGGGCCGTCCTCTCGCGGAACGTCATCGCCGCATGGGGGGCCGTGACGATAACGGGGGAGGGCCCCTCGATCACCGCAAACCAGGACGCGCCCTGCGGCGGGTCCTTTTCGCCCTGGGCGTCTATCTGCTTCTGGGTGGCGACGGCATCCGCGACGACGTCCCTGTCGACGAGGGCCCGATCCGGAAAGACGTAGGGGGCCGGCGCGCAGCCGGCGAGCAGCAAGAGAACCGCCGCTATCGTAACGTTAAGGCGCATATCGTTTCCCCCGATAGAGAGATTGGCGAAGGCTTCGATCCGGGACGGAACGCCCGCGCGTGCGGCGGCGTTCCGATCTCCGGCCCGATCATCTTCATATTATACAGGATTCCGTCCGGCCGTCCAATCCGAATTTCGGGGAATTTCTATATCAGTCGAATTTGAGCCTGTAACGGCTGCAGGGCGCGGCAATCTCTTTCAACATGACTTTTCCGGCGAACGGGGCTATGATTGCGGCGCATCTCCCTGAACGAAAGGAAAGAAGACCGTGCAGGCCTTTCTCCTCGGCATCAGCAACGGCGCCGTCTGCATCGCCTACTGCGCCCCGGTGCTCCTCCCGTATCTTCTGGGCGAGGGCGCGGGGATACGGAGCAACGCCTCCCTCGTCACCCGGTTCCTTGCCGGGCGGCTCCTGGGGTATCTCCTCTTCGGCGTCCTGGCCTGGTCCGTCGGCCGGATCGTGCTTCCCGAATCCCTCCTCTGGCGGGAGGCCGTCATCGGCGGCGCGGACATGGTCCTGGCCGCGCTCCTCGTCCTCTACTGCTTCTTCCGCGTCGGCGGGGGATGCGCCGCTGAAAAGGCGGAAAGCCGCCTGGGAAAATTCGGCGAGCGGTGGCCCGCCCTGATGCCCGCGGCCCTCGGCCTCTTCACCGGCCTCAACTTCTGCCCGCCCTTTCTTCTTGCCTTCGGCAACGCCGCCGCCGAGGCGAACCTTCTCAAAACCCTGACATTCTTCTTTCTCTTCTTCCTCGGGACGTCCGTCTTCTTCGTCCCTTTTCCCCTCGTCGGGGCTGCGCGGCGCGCCAAGGTCCTGGCGACCGTCGGGAAGATGGCGGCGGGCATCATGGGCGTCTACTATTTTTACACTGGCCTGATGCTCGCGATTGGTGTTATAGTCCGCGCATGACCGAAACAGCCGCGATAACCGCTCCCCGCGCGGGACAGACGGGCCTCGCCTGGGCCCTGGCCGCAACGGCGCCGATGATGCTCCTGACCTTCACGATGCTCTCGGGCGGGAAAATCCCCGCCGACCCGAAGAGGCTGGCGGCCCTGATTATCACCTTTGTTTTTTTCAACGGCCTCTTCTTCCTCATGATGCGCACGGGGAAGACCGACCGCTACCGGGCGGTCCTTTTCTCGATCTTCGCCGTCTGCCTCTCCGCGTCGTTCGTATCCCACTATATCGAAGTGCGCGGCAGCATGGGCCTGTCGGAGGCGAACATCCTCGAATGCAAGACGCCGTTCTGCCATATCGTCATCCCCATGACCGCCATCCCCCTGGCCTTCAGCCGCACCGTCATCTTTCCGGGAACGATGCTGGGCGCGTACGCCGCCATCGCCTCGATGCTGGTGCTGTGGATCGGATCGTCCTTCGCCATCGGCCGGGGATTCTGCGGCTGGGTCTGCTTCTTCGGCGGCTGGGACGAGGCCTTCTCGCGCGTCCTCAAAAAACCCGCGATCAAGACGATCAATCCGAAGTGGCGCTACTTCCCTTTCGCGCTTCTCTTCGCGGTCATGCTGGCCTCGGCCGCCTATCTCGCCCCGGTGTACTGCCAATGGCTCTGCCCCTTCAAGACGGTGACGGAATTCGCCCAGATTACATCTGTCATGATCCTGATCCAGACGGTCATCTTCGTCTCGCTCTTCGTCGGCCTCGTGATCGTACTGCCCATACTGACGCGGCGGCGCATCCAGTGCGGCCTCTTCTGCCCCTTCGGCGCTTTCCAGTCCTTCACGAACAAGGTCACCCCCTTTGACGTGCGTATCGACAGGGAGGCCTGCGTGAAGTGCGGGCGGTGCGAAAAAGTCTGCCCGACCTTCTCCATCGACAAGGAGACCATCAAGGAAGGAAAGACGCGCATGACCTGCGTCAAGTGCGGCAAGTGCATCGACGAATGTCCGAAGCAGGCCATCGCCTATCATGTGAAAGGCACGCCGCCCAGGGGTAATATGGCCTCGCGCCTGCTCTTCATCTATCCGGCGTTTCTCTTCCTCGCGACCATGGCGGGGGGAAGCATTCAGGATACGCTGGTCAGGATCATGCGGCTTGTGACGACGGGAGGGTGGTTTACGGCATGACGACGAAAGGCGCGAACAGAATCAAGGCCGTCCTCGGGTATACCGCCGCCGTGCTGGCGCTCATCGTGGCCGTGGGGACGTTCATGGGGCAGCGCTACTTCGCGGCCAAACTCGTCTCCGCGACGGGGATCAGCGTTTCCGCGCGCTACACCGGGGGCGAGGTGAGGGAAACCGTCGATCACGGCGCATACACGGCCCGCATCCACCGCCCCGTCTTCGACGGGCTCACGGGCGACCGCGAGGAAGGGTTCATCCAGGTCAACTGGGAACCGCGTGCTGGCCTGCCGCCGGTGATCCGCGAGACCGTCCGTTACAGCGGCGGCCCCTCCGCCGATTTCCTCGTCGAGCTCGACACCGCGACGGGCGGGACATCGCTTACCGCCTACAACCCGGCCGCCGGGCCGGTCCTCAAGACGTACAGGCTGGACAACGGCTGGGCCATCCGGATCGCCCTTAAAAAAACCTACCGATAGTTTTAATAATTTGCTTTGACACGGAGACGCACCGGAATCGGCGAAGAGAAGGCGTGTCTGGTCGCAGAAGTCTGTCCGCCGGCCGCATGAAGGTGCGGCTTTTCAGTTTTCCGGCGCCACCGGTCTGGGATCCGCCAGGATGCGCTTCTGCTTCCAGGGACCGTAGCGATAGTAAAGCCAATTAAAGACGACGGCGATGCCGCTGCTCAGGGGCATCGCCATCCAGATGCCGTCCTGCCGGAAGCCGCCCGGGCCGGCCAGCGCATAGGCCAGCGGGATGCGGAGGATGAAGAGGGCGATGAACGAAAGGCCCAGCAGGGCCACGGTGTCGCCCGAACTGCGCAGCACGCCCTGGATGGCGAAAATGATCGCGAACGGAGGGAAGACGAAGGCCATCCAATAGTAGTACCCGGCGACGAGGTGCAGCACGTTGGTGTGTTCGGCCGAGGCTTCGAGGAAGATGGCGCCGATGTACTCGGGGAATAGCTTCAGCACGACGGTAATCGTCAGGGCGATGATCAACCCGATGGAGACCGATGTGCGCAGGGTCTGAAAAACGCGGTCGATCTTCTGCGCGCCCAGGTTCTGGCCGGCGATGGAGGTCGCCGCCATGCCGATAGACATGAAGGGAATGGTCGCGAGCATGTCGATCTGGAGGCCGATGCCGAAGGCGGCGGTTACGTCCGTGCCGTACCGGTTCACCAGGGAGAGGATGACCACCCCCGCCAGGGAGACCAGCATCATCTGCATTGAAGCGGGTATGCCGATGACGAACACCTCGCGGATGATGCGCCAGTCGAGGCTGTAATCCCAGGTGTGCATATCGACATAAGGATTGCGCCGCATAAGGTAAGCGTAGCCGATAAAGCAGGTCCCCATGGCCGCCAGGGCCGACCCCCAGGCCGCGCCGGCGACGCCCAGGGGGGGAACGGGGCCGAAGCCGCGGATGCACAGCGGAACCAGCGATATGTTGAGGATCGTGAGTAGAAGAAGGATCTTCACCACCGTTTTGGCGTCCCCGAGGCCACGGAGCATGCCGGTCATCCAGTTGACGAAGAACTGGAAGAGCATCGTCGCCATGATGATGGTCAGGTAGGATTCGGCCATGTCCATGATCTCCAGGGGTGCATGGACCCAGACGAGCAGCCGGCGGCGCAGCACGAGGGCGACGGCGGAGATTACCAGGCAGAACGCCATGGATGTGAAGAAGGAATTCGCGAGGATTTTTCGGAGGAGGGCCGTGTCCTTGCGGCCGAAGGCCTGGGCGATGAGGACGTTCGTCGCCATGCCGAGGCCGATGAGAAAAGCGGGCATCAGCGTGATGATCGGCAGGGAGGCGGAAACGGCCGCCACGGCCGTGTGTCCCAGGAGCCGGCCGACCCAGATCAGGTTGATGATGCCGTAGACGGACAGCAGCACATTGCCGAGCATCAGGGGCGCCGTGAAGCTTATAAGGTGCCGCGAGATGCGGCCTTCCGTGAAATCTTTCAATGTGTTCCTATGATTGTTTCAGGGACTTATCGGACCGGGAACTGTCAAGGGCGGAGACGACATCCGCAGTCTTCCTTTCGCTGCAATGTCCTCCGTAATCGGCATTACCCAAATCGCTAAAATGTATATATGAATAACAGTCCCGCCGTCAAGGGAAAGGGGTTGGAAAGGTGTGTTTGAACGCCCGGCCGCCGTTCAGCGTACCCAAATCGTCCCGGCCGTGCGCAGGGGGCTTGTCGTATGCGGAAAGAGAAACACGGTCAATCTGTTCTGTGCGGGAAGGCCGTCGACGTGATAGTCGTCGTGAAAATCGTGCCGACGAGGCCGTAGGTCCAGGCTTCCTCGATGCGGATGTTCGTGAGGTAATCGCCGCCGGCCTTTTTCAGCAGTTCGCGGTAGGCCGTTTCATGGCGGCTGTTGACGGCGATGGGGATGATGCAGAGGAGTTGGAAGCCGCTGGCGGAGGCCGAAATCTCCCGGCCGCGGCTGAAATCGACGCGATCGGGGTCGAAATTGGGCAGACGGCCGCCGAACCGGATCGGCGTTCCGGTGCAGGCCAGGACAAGAAGCAGGGCGGCCATCACCGGCAATAGGGAAAGATGCTTCGACGGCGTCACTCCTTGATCTCCTTGATCGCCTGCCCGGTGATGGTGACCGTGCGTGTCGTTCCAACGACAATCCAGAACCAGTTTTCCTGGTAGGTGACGTCAATAAGGGACGTGGCCCCGGGTACGCTTTTTAAGGCGTTTTCATACGCGGTTTCAACCCGGGAATTGATGCCGACGGGAATGAAATGATAGACCGGGTTGAGGATGCCTATGGCGCCGCTGCCTTTGCCTTTCGCCGCTCCCAGCATAACGTACTTGGCGGGCGGTGTCAGAACGATGGTCCTGGAGCCGGACGAACAGCCCGGCAAAATAGAGAGCAGGACGGAAATAAGCGAAGCGAACATACGCTTCGCCATCCTCGATGTTGACGACATCTTCGTTCTCCTCCCGAAATCCTTGTCGGTTATCCTCCCTCTGAACGACGGATCCTGAAGAATGACGGCATGTTGCGAGGAGCTTTTTCCTGTAACCTCAAGAAATGACTAGTATTCAGCGGATCTGGCCGGTGCCGCCGGACGTATCCCTCGACTCCCGGGTGCCATACCAAAAGGAACAAATCAAGTTTTGTGCCATGGATCGGAGAAGGGTCATCCCGGATAATATGCGTGGGAAGTGAAATGTTTGCAGACGGCAGGATATTCCCATGAGGTTGGCGGCGGGTCGGAAAAGTGTCTGGCGATGACGGACATGTCCGTTCGGGATGGACACGATCTGCCCGCGACCACCGACAGGATGGCAGGCAGGGCGGGGCGTGCGGAGGCCTCCGGCCTGCATGGCATTGGAATAAGGGTGAAGCAATGCGGAAAGCCGTTGAACAAGTCGTGACGACTATCTATGTTTAAAAGCTGTCCCGGCGTGCCTCATGATTTCGACCCTGAATGGGCAAATATATCGCAAGACATCCCTTATCTTTTCTTGACCCCGCCGGCGAGGAGAAATTTTTCCAGCGTCTCGTAGGGCTGTGCCCCGACGACGGCCCGCCCGCCGAAAACGAAGGTCGGGACGGCCGTGACACCGAGCCTCCGCGAGAGCGCCCAGTC
This sequence comes from Syntrophales bacterium, assembly GCA_963668175.1. Lineage (GTDB taxonomy): Bacteria > Desulfobacterota > Syntrophia > Syntrophales > PHBD01. The sequence continues at coordinate 3,134,256 of OY764159.1, read as the reverse complement.
GTCGTCGACGGCTTTCTTGTATGTTCCTTTGTTCAGGACTGTTTCCGCCTCCGCGGCGGGAAGTCCCAGAGCGTTCGCAATGTCGGCAAGGACTTCAACGAGGCCGATGTTCCTGTCGTCGGCGAAATAGGCGCGGAAGAGGGCGTTGACGAAAACATCCCCCTGTCCCTTCTCTTCCGCCCATTTGCCGAGCTCGGCGGCTTTCCTGCTGTTGTAGGAGTATTTCCGTTCCCCGAAAGGCAGGCCCAGTTCGGCCGCCGCTCGCCGCTGGCGGGCTGTCGCCTCGACGATATCGATGCCTTTTCTCGCATAGAGTTCCGCCAGGGGGAGGCCTTCATCGGGGATATCGGAGTTGAGGGGAAAGGCCGTCCAGCGGATATCGATTTCGAAATGTTCACGCAATTTTTCAATACGCCCGGTAATGAAATAGCACCAGGGTCAGATGTAGTCCGTGAAGACGGTGAGTTGTGTAGACATTGTTTTAACCTTTTGCTCAGGAGAATCTGAAGTCGACGGTATTATACTATCGGATAACAGGGAAAACTAGTCTTTTGCGCGGCCCTGTCCCGTCACAGGTGAAACTTAATCCGGATCGACGACGGCATAATGGGCGTCAGATATGCCTTCCAGCAGTTGAAACGAACGGACCCTCACTGCGAAGACCTCGGCATCGGCGTCACCGGTGAACGGTTTGAGTCCGGGATGCCTGGTCAGGAGCCTTTCCACGGCACGTTTCCTGAGGCTTTCGCTTTCAAACTTCCTGTAGTCGCCGCTTATGGTCATCGCTTTGATCGCACCCTCATCCTCGCCTCTTGAATCGATCAGGAGGCTCACTCTTCCGTTTTTCGTGAGGTTCCTGTATTTCTTCGTTTGTCGGTGAGTAATCATGTACAATTCTCTGGCATCGTCGTCGGTTGCGTAGGACATGAGCGAGCAATGGGGGCCGTCCTCCGAAACGGTCGCGAGGACGCAAAAATCCTTCCCCCTGAGAAGGGCCTTCATCTCTTCGAGTATACGTTCCTCCATTGCATCTCCTGAAATTCGTTATATGGCCAAAGTCGAGATCTTATTCTTTCCGGCTTATACATCTACAGCGGGAGAGAGGGTCGCGCATGGATTTCACACGCCGGATATTGCCATTAGAGTAATCATGTATACAGTGTTGTCAAGAAAAGGATGGGGATGTTTCCGCCCCTTGCTCGGCAAATGCTTTCTATCGAAGGCTTTCGGGCGTGCCCGATATCCAGCCAATTTGTCTTTTTCGAGCAATTGTGCTGGAAACTCCGGATGATATCCTGTATGTTGCGTGACGAATCGATCGAAAAAGGGCATGCCATGAGCAGATACTGGAGCAGCAAGGTCAGGAACATCAAGCCTTACGTTCCCGGCGAACAGCCCCGGGACCGGCAGTACATCAAGCTGAACACGAACGAGAATCCCTATCCGCCGTCGCCCCGCGTGGTCGCCGCGATCAGGAACGCGGCAGGCGAAAGCCTGCGCCTCTACCCGGACCCGCAGGCCTCCGAGTTAAGGGAGACGATCGCCGATTATTACGGCCTTGCGAAGGAGCAGGTCTTCGTCGGCAACGGCTCCGACGAGATTTTGGCCTTTGCCTTTCCCGCCTTCTTCGAGCCGGCGGGCAAGCCGATCCTCTTCGCCGAAGTCACCTACAGCTTCTACCCCGTCTATGCCGATTTCTTCGGTATACCGTACCGTCCGGTTCCCGTAGATGAGACTTTTAATATTGATGCGAAAGACTACAAACAGGACAACGGCGGCATCCTGATCGCCAATCCGAACGCCCCGAGCGGCAGGGGGATACCGCGGGAAGAGATAGAAGCGATCCTCAAAGAGAACGAAAACCGCGTGGTCGTCGTCGACGAAGCGTATGTGGACTTCGGCGGCGAATCCTCCGTGCGGCTGATCGCCTCCCACCCGAATCTCCTCGTAGTCAAGACGATGTCCAAGTCGCGGTCCCTCGCGGGCCTGCGGCTGGGGTACGCCCTGGGCGGCTCGGAACTGATCGAGGGGCTCGCACGGGTCCGGGATTCGATCAACTCATACACCGTCGACCGCCTGGCCCAGGCCGGGGCCGTCGAGGCGATACGGGACGACGCCTGTTTCCGCGAGACGACGGAAAAGATCGTGATGACCCGCGAACGCGTGTCGGCGGAGCTTGCCGCGATGGGCTTCACGGTGATTCCCTCCCGGGCCAATTTCGTCTTTGTCGCCGCTGCCCGCATTCCCGGCAACGATCTGTTTCTCGGGCTCAGGGAAAAGGGCATCCTCGTCCGCCACTTCACGAATCCGAAAACCGAGAACTACATCCGCGTCTCCATCGGCACCGATGCGGAGATGGACTGTTTCGTGGAAGTCATCAGAGAGATTGCGGGGACGTAATTCTTCTCTCGTCAATTGAAGGGATGCGGGGAGGACTTGCCGGCGTGCGACGGACCTCGGCCGTTGTCATGACGGGCCGGTCGGGAGATCACAATCCGGCCAGTTTCGTGAAGTCGAGCTTCACCGGGATTTCCAGGCTGTAGTAGATCTTGTCCATCTCGTCGTCGAACCAGGAGATCATGATGAGCTCCTCGAAGGCCTTGAACATGAACCGGTCCAACGGGCGGCTGAACTTGAGGTCGCCGTTGCCGTCGTAAATGAACAGGGTGTTGCCCGCGCCGAGCAGGGCGACGCAGTCCTTCCAGTCTTCCGCACCTCCGATGCCGTTGTAATCCCACAGGAGCCACTGATACGACACATCGATCCTCCGCCCCTGGATGCTGTCCAGTATCCGGCGCCGCGTCTCGATCTGCTTGCGCCTGACGATGAAAAGCGGGTTGGGGATGACATCGAGGGATTTGAGCGCTTCCTTCAGCGTATGGCTGCGAAGTTCGGAAAGAAGACCGGCGATCATCTCCGGCCAGCCGGGCAGGGCGGATTTTACGACAATCGGGTTGACGATGACTTCAATCGCCATGTCCATGTCGCTCTTGAACGATTCGATCTCGATGAAGAGAGATCCGAACAAGTCGTTTGAAACCATCGCTTTCTTGAACAGCTGCGCATGCCCCTGGATGGAGAAGGACGTACCGCCGCCGACAATGAAGCTGAGCGCCACCGTGCCGTTGCGGACGGCGTTTTTGAAGGTGGCCGAATCCTTTTGCGCCGCCATCAATATGTGCTTTTCATCGAGGGCATGGAACAGGCCCATGGGCGCGCCGCGGGGAAAACCGTCCCGATCGACTGTCGAGGCCACGCCGGTCATCGACTCTGTCTGAAAGTAACGGAAGATTTTGTCCGGCAGGCGATCGCCGAGAAGCAGTCCCATGTTTCGTTCCCCTTTCGGCGGCAGTGAAATATGCGGGCCGGAGTCGTCCCCCGGCGGAGGCCGTATGTATTGTCGATCTTCGCCGCGCTTTCGGCCTCTATTCTTCCGCACGCATGATGGCTGTATAGGTCTGCCTGATGAATCCGTCGATCTCGCGGGGCGGTTTCCTGCCCTGCCTGATGTAGCGGATGACGGCGCCGTACGGTACGTCGACGAGGGCGAAGACCGTCCTTTCAATCTCTTCGCGGCCGGCGCGGCCGAAGGCCGCTGCGGCGAAGGCGACGATGCCGTCGTCGAGACGGCGCTTGAGGTCCAGCGCCCTCGATTTCAGGTCCGCAGGCCAGTCTCCGGCTACCAGTTCTTCCCGCCGGTAGAGGAGGATGATCCGGGCCTCGGCGGGATGCTGCCGCACCCAGCGCGGTGTGTGCAGGGCCGCCTCAAGCCCCTTGCCGTTTTCCAGGAGTATGAGAAAGGCCTCCTGAAAAGCGGCGACGATCTTGATCCACACCTCGGCGAGCAGAACGTCGCGTGAGAGAAACCGGTGATAGACGGACCCGACGGGCGCGCCGATCTCGCGGGCCACGGCGGCAACCGTTACCGCCGCCGGTCCCTCCTCGGCCGCGATTTTCATGGCCGCATCGATGAATTGATCGTTTGTGAAACGGGCAAGTCGTCCCATAGATGAATATATACTAGAATATATATTCTAGAATGTCAAAGGATATTTATAGTGGTCGGCGATTAGCGGACACGTTCCGAGGAACCATAACCGGAGCATCATTCGGTGGAAGGAAAGGGGGCGGTCCCGGCGAATCGGACGCCGGGAGCGCCCCATGATCGTTTCCGTCAGGAATACTGTTCCCGGTAAAGGTCCAGGAGATTTAACTTTTTAAGAACCGCAGCGGGGGCAAGCATCGTCACCTGCACGATCCCCGGCAGCCGCCCGATCTGGATGTCCCCCGTGATCGTGGCCCGGTTCTTCACTTCCGCAAGCGAAAGACCCGTGAGGTTCGCCATTCGTGTGAGTCCGTTGGCCGTTGCCGCGTTCAGGTCAGAACCGGACCCCACCACCTGCAGCGGATAGGCGTCGGTCTCGACGGGGAATCCGTAACTCCGGGTGAACCGGCCTGCTTCGTCCCTTTCCGCCGCAGTATAGGGCCGCGCCAGGTACGGCAGGTCTTCGGGACGAGGCAAAACGACGGGGCCGTCTATGGCGAGTCCCTTGATCACGCCGACGGTGATAATGACTTCGGCGGAGACGTCCGTAGTATGGCCCGCCACCTCGCCGTCGCCCATCATGGCGTGGACGTCGCCCACGTATATCCCCGCCCGGGCGACTTTCACCGGGACGATGACCGCCGCCCCTTCGCCCACCTCGTTGATGTCCATGTGGCCGTCCGTGCGCTTGAGGAGCTGGTCCGGCGTCAGGGCGTATTTATGGGGGGCGTTGATCAAGAAGGAGCCGAAATCGCCGGCATTATGCGAAGACGGGAGGGCCACCGACGGACAGGACCCGATGTTGCCCACCATGGGGCGGACCCGTGCGAGGACACCGGGAAGGTCGCCTTTCGCCAGGAGATTGGAGGAATACTGGCACGATCCGGGCGGCAGGGCGCTGAAATACTGGGACTGGCGGGCAATCTCATTGGACATCTCCGGCGGGACGGTGACGCCGACGGTCCTGTCGGCATTGAAGAGCATGGTATAGCCGTTGTCCAGGTGAAACGGCTTGACGGCGGTCTTGCAGGCCGCGCAGCGGACGGCGTCTTCGCCGACGCCTTCCAGGTACGTCTTCGGGTTGATCAGTCCGCAGCCGGGACACTGTTTGGCGACGAACGGGTCGCCGACGAAGTGCCCTTCGATGAAGCTGTCGGTCCCCGACGTCGTGGCCAGAGACAGGATATTGATCTTCCGGATCTTGAGCGCGACGCTGTCGCCGATCTCCGCTCCGGCAACGGCGATGGGATGGGTTACTTCGTGGCCGCTGGCATAATCGGGTGTAATCATCGCTCCCCAGCAGCCGGGCGATACGCGGGCCACAATCGTGCCTCCGTCGGCAACGGGACCTTGCATGGGTTCGTTCGGGTCCAGCACCCAGGCCATTTTTGCGGTGTGTACGATACGGTCAGCCATCTGCAATCCCCCTTTCTTCGCTTGGGTAAAAAAATGTCTCAACCTGCTTCAAAACTCACGTTGCGACTGGACAGTTATCGCCTGGATAGACGATGACAGGCTGTTGCATCACCGCCACGCTTCATCCGGCGGATGGACGACCGTCGTGGCATGCCGGACGGGCTCGCGGTCCAGGCCTCCGGCGGCGAATTTCATCCACATGGCGAAATGCGGCGTCTCACGGTGGGCCAGCCGTGCGGCCTCGTCCCGGTAAACCTCGGAGAAGAAGAAATTACAGGGATCGTCGTTGTCCCTCATGATATCGAAACGCAGGCAGCCGGGTTCGTCGCGCACGGAGACGGTCGCATCGTACGTCATCAGTTCGAGGAATTCGTCGATGGCCGTGGGTTTGATATGGACTTCAACGAGCATGCAGATCATGGTGAAACCTCCTTGGCGATATGCGGCGCGCCCGATCCCCGAGGTCTCAAGGTCAGAGAGGCCAGGGACGGCGCGGCGGGAAGATAAATATACTCCTTGGGGCGGCGCGAAGGGGAGTGGGACTGGATGCGGACGATGCGCGACTTGTAGGCCTCGTAAATCCCGGGGTACTGCTTCGCAAACTGCTGCAGCGTATCGTCCTCATCGGCGCCGACGAAGCGGTACCTGAACATCAGGGGCGCCTGGCTGCGGCCGCCTGGGCGCGATCCGGATGGATCCATCATGACCTGGTCGACCACAACTTTGATTGTGCCGAAATAGATCAATGTCCCCGGCGGAATATCGAAGCGCAGGATATCGTCGTATGCGTAATCGCCGCCGCTCACTTTCCGAAGACGGAGCATGTACGAGCCGGCGCGGATCATCTTGAAGATATAGCCCCGGTTCTGGAGTTGGCCGGCCTTGGTCAGGCCGTAACCGGGTCCGGCGATTTCGACGGAGTTCTCCCGATGGTTCTTCTCGTCGTAGAGGATAAAGTCCCATAGGATGGGGACAGTCTGGATATGGCCTACAATGACCGATTCGGCCGGATCGTAGGCGGCCGATATGTTCCGGATGTTTCCCGCGCATCCCAACAGGGTGAGAAGAATCAACGACATTAGAAAAACGGTTGTTTTCACAGAGTTCTTATCCCCTTTGTCTTGGCCGCCTTATGGGGTCCTTCCGATTCGATACTAACACATTTTGATCCGGGAGGTATGAATTTCTGACTTTAATTCAAGAACGGCGAATAACCGTGTAACGCCTTCAGGAAGGCGGCAGCGACGGACTTCCGGCTGCAGTTCGGCGTCAATGTGCAGAACGTTGACCGCTCGACCGTCTTCCGGCACGAACCGGGAGGCTTTTTTAAAGAAAGCCGTTTGGCAGGCGGGCGGAGTATTTCCTCGCTGACAATTAGAGGGCCATTTTCGCTTTCACACGCAGGACTGTAAGCAGACGGTTTTCGTTTCTGTTGATATAAAAGGCATGAAAAACGTTGAGGATCAGAAACGGCGGATAAAGGATCATGGCCATCATTATGAAGTATCGTATGGCCATGGCCGTGGCGTGGGTATGGGAAAGACTCATCAGTCCGTAGAACCCGAGAACAAGAGGAAGGATCAGGCCGAAGTATTTGCCGATCTTCCGGATTTCACGGGTTTTCCGGTTATACAAGCGAATGCCGAGGTCCTCCAGGGTCCACAGAGAGGACAGCACCAAGGAAACGGCGAAGGCCATGGCGGCCGTCACGAAAAATCTCTGCAGGCTGAACATCGGCGGGGGCAGGAAGACGGATGCCGCAATACCTTCGCCGCTGTATATCTCCAGAAGCACGATCAATTTTGTCGCGACGAGCATGGAAACGCCGATTCCCTGGAGCGGCCTGAGCAGCCAGTTTTTGAGAGGCGATATCTTCTCCATGCTTTCCTGCCGAATCTGGACCAGCTCCCGTGCGCCGATCTGAAACAGGGAACCGGCGAGAGCGAGAATCCTGCGTAGGAACAGGATCGGCACGAGCAGGAAGACCGAAAGACGCAGGAAGCGAAAGATGACCATCCAGACCGACCTGGTTCCGGATTGAAGAGAGAACTCCTGGAAAAACAATGGGACGAGCAGAATGACGGCCTGAGCGGCAAATGCAGGCCATACGGCCTTAAAGAAGTCTATCGTCACCTGCTTTTCCGGGAATCGGTCCATGGTCTTCCGTTCTCCGCCAAAAGAAAAGTCCCCGTCCGGATTGTAAATGTACTTGTAATCATCATACCAGATAAGAGGAAGAAAGAAAGCCAAACGATTATCAAACCCGGTTAAAGGCGGCGTCAGGGGCGCGGTTCGACCCGGCGCCTCTCTAGATCAGCAATACCGAAAGAACGGCAAGAAAGAGCATTCCCATTGCCGACGTATCCATGCCGGTCAATGGAATAAAGACCAGGCTGGCCATGAGCGAGCCCATGCATCCGCCTGCGAGGTCTGCGGCATAGAACGGGCCGATGATCCGGGTCTGGTCTTCGATTTCATGGAGGGCCGCGTAGGAGAAGATCGCCGCGACGAAAAGTCCTGCCGAAAAGAGCAAGATGGATGTATGCACCAGTCCCGCGGCGGCACTGCCGGAGACGGTCCAGGCCAGATACGCGCAGAGGAGGGCGAAGCCGGCGAGCGTCGCTGCGCCGTACCTGCGCGGCTTCTTGAGTCCGCCGAACGGCCGGTCCATCAGGCGGTTCATCGCCAGGGCCCCGAGGGCCAGTCCCGCCATGAAGCTCATGAGGAGAAGGCCGATGTCCCGGTAGAGGACCCCGTATTTGACCTGGTAGTAGAGAATGAGGACCGTCTCTGCGACCATACCGAGAAAACCGGATACCGCGACAAGGAGGAGGCGGCGGAAGCCGGGCCGCAGGCGGCTGAGAAGAAAGAGAACGGGAAGGGCCAATCCCGCAAACCACACGAAGGGCGAATGAAAAAGTCCCTTGTCGATAATGGCGGTCGGGTCCGCCTGGGTGAGGCCGGGGAAGAATTTGGAAAGCCAGATTACGAAGGCGTACTGGTAGCAGACGGGCCTTATGTCCGTGTTGGGCGGCGCCGTTCCCTTTTGAAGCAGGTCCCGGATGGCGGCGAATCGGTCGTTGGTGAAGAGATACCGGATATAGTTTGCCGATACGAGCCGCGTCGCGATTCTCCGTTCCTGCAGGCGGCCGGACATGACCTCCGGCGCATCCGGCAGGGCCGCGCGCGAGGCGGTTACGATGTTCGTCGTTCCCGGCAGGAAGAGGACATGGGGAAAGACGGCCTGGAGTGCGCGGTAGATGCTTGCATTCCGGCGAACGAGGGGCAGGGGCCAGAGGTTCTCCGCCGTGCGGAGACGGAAGGCCAGGATGCCGCCCGGCTTCAGCTTTGCCGCGCATTGGACGAAGAACTCCCGCGTGTAAAAGCGGTTGGCCTGGCCCGACGCCGGCTCCGGCATGCCGACGAGGATAAGGTCGTAGGTGCCGCTTGTCCGGAGGTATCGCCGGGGATCGGCGACCGTGGTCCTGACGTTGGGCGCCTTCAGGGACGCTCCGATGTCCTGGGGGAGGTGGCGGGTTACGAGATCGAGGAGTACGGGATTCAGTTCGACATAGTCGATCCGTTGCGGCCGGTGTTTCAGCGCCTCCCGGACGAGCCCTTCGATGCCGCCCCCCAGGATGAGGATTTCCCGCGGGTTCCGATGCTGGAGGGCCGCCAAATGGCAGAAGGCTTCGGCCTCGGTCCCTTCCGTTTCGAAGGCGAGGGCGTCGTTTTCGAAGACCGAGACCTGGTCCTGGAGGCGGGTCATGGTGATCCGGCCGTAGGGGGAATCGTTGCTTTCCAGGAGGTCCGGGTGGTTCCAGCGGTTCAGCCTGCGGTCCAGGTTGGGCGATTGCCAAAGGAGGGCAAGGCTGGCGCAGGCCAGGAGAATGGCCGCCAGCTTCAGGAATACCGGTTTCCTGGCCTTGCCGAGAACGGACGGCTGTCTGGCTGTCAACGCCAGGGGTGTGAGAGCGGCAACGAGTGAGCAAACCAGGGCGATGCCGAGGTTCGCGAGACCGACGTATAGAAAGAGGGTCGACAAAAGGCCGCCGATGAGTCCACCGGCGCTCTCGACGGCATAGGCGGCGGCCAGCGTCCGGTTAGGTTCGATATAGGCCCTGGCCGTCCATTGGAAAAGCACGCCGGACAGGAAGCCCGCCGGCAGAAGCGAGAGAGCGGCCACGGTGAGCTGCTGGAAAAAGGACAGGTAGGTTCCGGACATACCGCCGAAAAGAAGACGGCTGCCCCGGATGAAGACGATATCGCCGGGAAGAATCAGTCCGAAGAGGATGAAGAAGGCCGCCATATCCCGTCGGGACGGGGAGCGGACAAAGCCGCCGGCCACGGCCCCCGCCGCCGTCCAGAGCAGCCAGAGGCCCAGCGCGAAAAGGTAGACGAGCTCAATCCCGTAGAGGGCGACGTTCAATTCCCGGAGTATGACGACCTGGGCCAGGATCGAAATCAGTCCGATGGAGAGAAGAGGTACCGTCATGGTCTATCGCATATTTTCATGAGGACACCCCGGGAACCGGTGACGGCTTCCGCAGGGATAGTATAAGGAGGCGGATGGCGGCGAACGGTCAGGCACCGGGCCTGCCGCACAACTCAAGCCCGAAGGCCTTTTCTTCGTCCCGGTTATCTGAAATCCGATTCGCCGAACACATCCGCCTGAAAAACCTGCAAGCGCGCCCCCTCCTTCCAGCTTCCCGGCGGAAGCCCGGCCTTGCGGCAGAGGTGGTCGAGCATTACTTCCCTGTTCCATCCCTGTTCCGTTGCCACCTGCGGCAGGAAGACCGCGGAATGGCGCCCTTTGATGAGCAGAACGCCGTCACGGCCGGCGACGATGGCGGCGGGAGAAGACACTTCCATGAGGGGCGTCAGAACGGAGATTTCGATCTCGATTTCCTTAAGTTCCGCCGGGGCAAGCGGATCGAAGCGACTGTCGCTGAAGGCCGACTGGAGCGTCATGGTGCCGACCAGTTCGTCCAGGGGGCCGTCGCCGACGATGCGGCCGATACAGCCCCGCAGTTCTCCCTTCTTCTTGAGGGTCACGAAAACGCCCCGCGTTTCCCGTAAGTTAGGAGTAAAGCCCCTCGCCAGGGGCACCGTGTCCGTAAGGAAGATGCGGGACAGGGTTTCCCGGGAAAAAGCCAGAAGTGCTTTCTTGTCCTCAGGCCGGAGAGGGGAGGATGAGGCGACTGGCGCGGGTACTGCTGCCGTTGCGCCGTCTTTGCCTTTCGCTTCTGCTGTAAAAGCGACGGCGCCGTAACCGACCACCCGCGAGCGGTCGCCGACGGATACATCTCCCGAATGGGCATAACTGATCACCTCGCCGCGAACGGCGCCCAGGGCGCGTGCGGCTTCCATGGCGGCGAGGATCGGGGCTTCGCCGCAGGCCCGCGTGTGGAGTTCGGAAACGGCCTTGGCCGGTCGTGCCCCGGCGACCTTCCGGAAGGCGGCGGGGTCGAATCCGGCTATGGCCGCCAGCGTCTCGCGGTCGACAACGGCGGCGGCGTCCGCCGCCGGATAGTGGGAAAGATCGGAACTGGCAACGATCAGAGCCCGTTTGTTCTTTAAAACTTTGGCCAGGGCCCGGCCGAAGCGGGCCGTGATTTCCGGATCGGACGACCCGACAACGGCGGGCACGATCTTCGCCTTGGGAAAAACGACCTGGATAAAGGGCACCATGACCTCGACGGAATGCTCCGATGCATGGAGCGATTTGTCGGAAACGCAATCCTCGGGAGCCGCCGCGATCAGGGCGGCAACAATGTCCCTGTCCACCGGCACGTCCCCCAGGGGGGTGCGGAAACCGCCGCCCGGATAGAGGGAGACCTTCCGGAATGAGCCGTTCGTATGATTCGTTCCGAGGATGACGACGGTATCGTATTTGCCGTTCGCCGCCTGGCGGAACCCGTCGGCGCAGATCTGGCCGGAATAGATATAGCCTGCGTGGGGCACAACGATGGCGACGGGATTTCCAACCCTAGCGGGCAGGGCGTCCTGCATGAATTTCTCGATGCCCAGTCTAAGCTTGGCGGCGGTGGCGGAATAGAACTTGCCGGCGACCACCGGATCACGGATGGATGCGTCCTTCGTTTTGTCGGCCCGGCAGGCCACGGCGAAACAAAGGCTGACAGCCAAAAGCGTCAGACTCCATTGCATGGTCTTCATGGCATCCTCCTTCTAAGCCCAGACGCCGGCGATTTTACGCCGGCAGAATTTACAGCGCCCGTCCTTGACGTTCATCGCCGTGACGAAGAACCCCTGGCGCTCGATCACGATCTTTTTACAGCTCGGGCAGTAAGTGTGGTTCCCGGGATGACCCGGCACGTTCCCCACGTAGGGATAGTGCATGCCCCTGGCGAGGGCCAGGTCGCGGGCGTTCGAAAGTGTTGCGACGGGCGTGGGCGGGAGATTCAGGAGCTGATAGTCCGGATGGAAGCGGGTGAAATGAACGGGGATGTCGGGCCCGACTTCGCCCAGGACCCAATCGACGAGCCCGGAAATCATCCGGTCCGAATCGTTCAGCGTCGGGACGACGAGGTTGACGATTTCCAGGTGGACGCGGCTTTTGGCGATCTGCTTGATGCTGCGGAGGACGGGCTTGAGTTCGGCCCCGCAGGCATTGCGGTAAAAATCCTCGCTGAAGCCCTTGAGATCGATCTTGATGGCGTCGAGCACCCGGCACATTTCCGCAAGGGGCGCCTCGTTCATGAAGCCGCAGCTGATCAGGACGGAACGGATGGCGTGTTTTCCGGCATCCCGGGCGATATCCGTCAGGTATTCGGTAAAGACCGTGGGCTCGTTGTATGTAAAGGCGATGACGGGCGCCTTTTCGGACCGGGCGGAGCCGACGATGCCGGACGGCGGCGTGAGGGGCGTATCGAAGTCTTCGGGGGAGGCCTGGGATATCTGCCAGTTCTGGCAGAATTTGCAGCGCAGGGGGCATCCTGCCGTGGCGAGTGAAAAGGCTTCCGATCCCGGCAGGTAATGGAAGAGGGGCTTCTTCTCGATCGGGTCGGTATGGATGGAGACGGGGCGGCCGTAAGAAAGCGTTTTAAGTTCGCCGCCGACATTCACCCGCACGCGGCACTTCCCCCGCCGGCCTTCGGCGATCACACAGGCCTGCGCGCAGAGGAGGCATTTGACAATCCTGTCCTTATGGACGTATTTCCGGCCTCTGATCCGGCCGGCATCGGTATGGCAGGCACGGCAATCGGCATCGGGCGAGTCGGCGGATGTCCAGTATCGCGCCATCGGGGCCGAACGGAGCAGGTCGGCCGCGGCGGTGCCCCCCCAGGCGACTTCGGGTCCGACAGGCCAGGGATAATTCCGGAAGGGACCGGAAAGAATCAATCCCGCGCCGCCGAGAACCGGGGCGACCCTTGCCAATGTCCGTAAAAATGTGCGCCGGGTCATCATAGGCCGTACCGAAGACGTTTTCTTCACGGATCTTTTTTCAGGTCGGGATACAGTCTGGCCACGCATTCCGGGCATATGCCGTGACTGAAGTCCGCGTCCGAGTGGTTCTTGATGTATATTTCCAGTTGTTCCCAATACCCTTCGTCGTTGCGGATCTTCTTGCAGGAGGAGCAGATCGGCAGGAGCCCGCTCAATTGCTTGATTTCCGAAAGGGCCTTCCGGAGGCTCTCAATGAGCCCCTCCCGCTCTTTCTCCAGGCGCTTGCGCTCGGTGACGTCGTGAATGATGGAGTGCAGGAGCGCTTTCCCCTTGGCATCGATCATGCTGCTGTAGACTTCCACGTCCCGGATGGAACCATCCGCAAGCCTGTGACGGAAATCGAAATGAATGCGTTTGTTGGACCTGGCGTTTTCCATTTCCCGTTTTACTTCTTCGGGCGACAGGATATTGATGTCCTGAATCTTCATCCGGCGGAACTGGTCCCGCGTCCAGCCGTAGAATTCCGCTGCCCGGGCGTTGGCATCGACGATGGAACCGTCGTCCGGGTCGATGATGAACTTGATGGCGGCATGCTGTTCGAAGAGGTTTCGGAACATCGTTTCGCTCTCCCGGAGCGCCTCTTCCGCCCGTTTCCGTTCCGTGATGTCCGTGAGCAGGTTGAGCGTCGCCGGCCTGCCGTTCCACAGGATTTTCTGGGCGGAAATATAAAACCAGATGAGCTCGTGTTCCCTGCCCATTACCCTGAATTCGTAACAATCGGGAACATCCTCGCCGTCGAGCCTCCGCCGGTAGCAGTCCATCACCATGGCCCGGTCGTCCGGGTGGATGAGTTCCACAAAGGGCATGCCGGTGAGTTCTTCAATGGTGACTCCCATAACGGCGGCGAGCTTGGGGTTCACATAGGCCAGTTTCCCGTCCTGGGCGATGACGATGGCCTCGTTGGCTTTTTCCACGACCGTCCGGTATTTCTCTTCGCTCTCCCGGAGGGCCTCCTCCATCAGCTTGCGTTCGGTGATATCGATGCCGATGGAAAGCTGGACGATTTCGCCTTTGACCGGTAAAAACGTAATGGACAAGATGCTTGTGCGGATACGGCCCGATTTCGTCCGGAAGCGGCACTCATAGCCGAAGACGAATTTCTGTGCCTTCAGTTCGTCGATGAGGCGGGAGCGGTCTTCGATGTCTGCGAAAATGCCCAGTTCGATCGTTGTGCGACCGATGACCTCTTCCCTCGTATATTCCATATCTTGGAGGAAAGTGTCGTTGACATCGATGATTCGGCCCGAGAAGGGTGCCGTCATGGCGATGGAGACAGGGCTGTACCGGAAGGCGGCCGAGAATTTCCATTCCGATTCAATCAGCGCCTCAGCCGCTTTTCTGTGATCGGCATCCGTCTTTTCCAGTCCGGCGATGTAACGGCGCATTTCCGCCATTTCCCGGACGAGCTCTTCTCTGGTCTTGTCTTCGTCCCTCATGTCCGCCTGCCGATTGCTCATTGGTACCGAGTATACGCCTCTTTTTAAATTATTGCATCCGGGGTTTTTCAGATGAACTTTTCCGGCGGCAGCCTACCCCCCTTCCTGGGCCGTCTTGCATGCCTCCGGGCGGGATGTCGGCATTTATGTGAAATATATCTATCTGTTATGCATACATATTCAAATTGTAAGAGATTCTTTCCAGGCGGGACGTGAATTCACGCGCAAGCTCGGGTGCCGGGGCGTTTCCCTAAGGCTTCTCCTTGTCGGCGGCGTGGACGCGGAGCCTGCCCAGGAAATAGGTTTCCCTTACCGCCCGCGCCTTTTCCGCCGCCCACCGGTCGATTCCCATCTTCCTGATCAGACAGAGGTTGAAGAGTTTGGTGTTGTGGGGGCGGACGGACGCCTGGTCGGCGTAAGGATGCAGCAGGTCGCAGGGAAAGTCGCCGCATTCGAAGCAGAAGGAAATCCTCTTGTCCGCCGTGCAGCGAAAAACGGCGCAGGGTTCGCAGTCACCCTGGAATGCGATGACCCCGCCGGCATTCCGGCATCCTTCGCATTTGGCCTTATCGGCGGGCAAACCGAGCCGGGAGGATATATCCGCCCGGAGGTCCGGGTCCCCGCAGGCGAGATACGCCCGGCAATTGAAGCAGTCCAGGCCGCAGGGCGAGGTCAGTCGCCGGTAATCGATCTTATCCATCCTTCCCTTCCCGAAAGGATTTTATGTTCAAAAAACGCGGGGCATGCATCAACGCATCTTCATGTTGAACTCGTGACACGTATTGCACTGGCTTGCCGACGCCTTGTGGGCGTGGTGGCAGTTCTCGCACGCCAGTTCGCCCATATGGGACGCGTGGGGATTGGGCGAGGCCTTGAGCGTTCTGGAGGCCACTTTTTCGTACGAGCCGTGGCAGCCGAGGCAGACCGCCATGGGCACCGCCGCCTTGGGCGGGTTTTCCTTGTGGCAGGAGGCGCAGGCAATGCCCTTGGCCTGGTGCCGGTCGGCGAGAAATTTTTTCTCTTCGGGACCGCCGTAAGACGAACCCTGCCAGAAGACAGTCAACAGGAGAACACAAGCGGCTGCCAGGACCATGCCGGCCTTCCGGAATCGGGGATGTTCCATTTTCATATCCAAATACTCCTTAAGGAAAAACAGGCGGGGGACCGGGCCCGCAATGGGACCGGTCCCCCGTTTTCAGTCATAAACGGGTCACTTTCATTTCCAGGGCTTCTCGGCGGCGGCGTTCTTTCCGGCAATCCGGCCGAAAACGACGCATTCGCCGATGTTACCCGCACCTTGATAAATAATGCCCCACATGGAGCCGAACTCTCCGGCGCAGTACAGCCGCGGAATCGGCTTTCCGAAGGCGTCGAGCATCTGAGACCGCGTGTTGCGTTTCGGTCCGCCCTGGGTGTTGAGCAGCGCGGGATGAAGTTCGACGGCATAAAACGGCGGCGTGTCGATCGGCGCCGACCAGAGGGCCGTGGCCAGTTCCTTATAGGCGGGACTCGACGGGTCGCCCGAACGGATCGGCCGGTGGAAGAGCGTATCGCCGCCCTTGGCGATGTCCTCGTTCCATTTGGCTACCGTCTTCTCCAGCGTTTCCTTGTTCATCGTCTTGATTTTTCCGGCAAGTTCCGCCAGCGTGTCTCCTTTCAGGATCCAGCCCTTTTCGATTTCCCTGCTGTTGTCGCCGCTCCATTTGTACCGCCGGCCCGCATGGCCCATACCGGCGAGGACCGTGATGGGGCCGGACTTGCGGGCGACTTCGTCGAAGATGATGTAGGAGGGTATCCGCGGATATTCCAGCGCGTGGGTGTCGAAATGGTCCACCGCGAGGAGCCCCGCATGCAGTTCCACGGCCTTTTCGTTGACGAAACGGCTGCCGTGCTTGTCCACCATGATGTGGCGCGGCGTGCCGATCACGGCGGGGAAGGCCGCCTCGAACTCTTTCGTCTTGATGCCCAGGGGGCAGGACGTACCGTTCATGTGCCAGAGGCCGGCGCCGACCTTCTGGGCCATTCGGATGCCGTCGCCCGTGTTGCCGGGGCTGCCCAGGGCATAAATGGGATAGCCCTTGACGGAGTTCTGGAGGTCCTGCGTGTTAAACTCGTAGCCGCCCAGCGTCATGATGACGGCCCGCTTCGCCCGGACGGCGATCTTCTTGCCTTTCTCGCTGGCGATGACGCCGACGATTTCGCCGTTCGCGTTCATGACGAGTTCCTGGGCGGGAGTTTCCATAAGCACGGTGATCTTACGTTTTTCCTCGACGGCATAGACGAAGAGGTTCCAGAGGTTTTTCGAGCTGCCCTGCAAACCTTTTCCTTCGCCGGCGATCTGGTGCTTTTTCATCGATTTGGCGCCGGGCACCTTGGGATATCCCGCGCCGCCGTAGATGAGGGATTCTGTTCCCGGTTTGAGGGACTTGACCCATTCGATATTTTTGACGGACTCGTCGGCGTAAAGCCTGACCAGGTCTTTGTCCATGTCCGAATGGGAGAATTCGTAAAGGCCGCTGATATAGGTGTAAGCGTCTTCCGCGTTGTCCGGCGAAAGGATGCCGCCGCCGGATACACCCGTATTGCCTCCGCTTTCCTTCAATTTTTCCAGGATGAGCACTTTGGCTCCTGCGTCATGGGCCTCGATGGCGGCGCAGGCCCCGGCTCCGCCGTATCCTACAATGACGACGTCCGCTTCCCGGTCCCATTTCTTCGGGACGTTGATTTTCGCTTCCGCATGTGTCGCTCCCAGGCCCATGGCCGCCACGGCACCTGCGCCGGCCGCCGTCGCCTTGATGAAGCCGCGCCTGCTGATCCCTTTTCCTGATGCTTCTTCAGACATTTACTGCCTCCTTCCTGAATCTGTTTCTCTCTATAATTTCCATGCAATATGCATCCCGCGATGGCTGATTCATTACGGATTTCTTTCCGGAGGGTTTGCGTCCGCTTCCGGCGCCAGGGAGGATGCCGATGGTTCGAAAACCTGGTGCGATGCCTCGCATGTCCCGGAATAGTACGCCCAAGGCATGGACCTGTCAATGGAAAATCCCTCCGCCTCCGGCCGCTCCGCTAGCGGGAAAAGATCATCCGGAGCGAAATGAGGAGCAGCGCGACGCCGAATATCCTTTCCAGCAGGTGACCGGGGATGCTCGTGGCGATCTTGGCGCCGAGAAGGCCGCCCGCCAAAAAACCAAGGCAGATGTAGGCGGCGACGGGCAGATCGACATAACCCTGGCGGTAATAGGTCCAGGCGGCCAGGATGCCGATGGGCGGGACCAGGAGGGCCAGGGTGGTTCCCTGGGCCTGGTGGATCGTGAAGCCGAAAATAAAAATCAGGGCGGGCACCAGGATTACTCCGCCGCCGATGCCGATCAGGCCGCTCAGCGTACCTGTCACCAGACCGAGCAGTATAAACATCATCGCCTTTGTCATCGTATCCCCCTGTGTCATGATATGGAATTTGTCGCTTTCAGAGCCGGTTCGCGGTCCGGTTGACCTGGTTCAACGGCGGCTCGCCGGCGAGCACGCGTTTGATGTTGTCGATGCAGGCGTCGAGGAGACGCCGGAAGGACGGAACGGTGAGCCCGGCGGTATGCGCTGAAAGGATAAGGCGGCGCTGTGCCTCGGCGGAAAGCGAGAGCAGCGGATGGTCCGCCGGGGGCGGCTCCGGGTCGAAGGTATCGACGGCCGCCCCGCCGAGGTGGCCGGATTCCAGGGCCGCCGCGAGAGCCGTCTGATCGACGACGAGGCCGCGGGCCGTGTTCACAAGAAGGCTTCCTGCCTTCATCAAGGCCAGTTCCCGGGCGCCGATCATCCCCCGGGTCGACTCGTTGAGGGGTACGTGGAGGCTGACGATGTCGCTCTCGGCAAGGAGATCGTCGAGGTGCCGGTGGGATACCTTGTATTCCTTCTCGACGGCGGCAGGCTGACGCCGCTTCGTATGGTACACAACGGACGCCCCGAGGACGGAGGCTATCCTTGCCACCTCCCGGCCGATGTAACCGAAACCGACAAGGCCGATCCGGCTGCCGCCGATCTCCTGCAGGCCCGTCTTGAGGACCTGCGGCCGGAAGTCGGCGTAGCGGCCCGCCTTGACCGCGGCGTCGGATTCGACGAGGCGCCTCTGGAGGGCGATGATGCAGCCGATCGTGAATTCGGCAACCGTCCCGGCATTCCGACCGGGCGCATTGGCGACGGCGATTCCCCTTCGTTCGGCCGCCGCCGCGTCCACCTGGTTGAAGCCGGAGCCGAAACACTGGATGAATTTCAGGTTCCGGCAGACGTCCATGAGACCGCCGCCGATTTCCCCCTCGGAGCCCAGGGAAAGGATGCAGTCGGCATCCCGGAAGGCGTCTACGATCTCCGCTTCCCCTGCGGCCGTCAGATAGCGGACCTGCCAGTCCGGCGGCAGGACGACGCCGGCATTCTCCAGCCGGGAACGGGTCATGAAGATGACGACAACGGGCACGGCAAACGGCTCCTTGAGATGGTCTTGTGCTTGCAAACAGAACGGCCCCGGAGGGCAGATTCTATAGGATTTTAATGCCGTGTCCTTCGTTTGTCGAGGAGAAATACGCCGCTGCGGTCTTTATGCGAAAGCAGGCCCCAGCCCCCACTTGAAGTCCATGGCTTCGGCAGGGTAGGGCGCAAGGATCGGGAGCAGTGTTTTCGGGTCTTCGATCCTGCCGTCGAGCCATACGTGCTGCCGGTCCCCGGGGACGATCGCGGGCATCCGGTCGTGGATGGGCCGGATCAGGGCGTTGGGTTCCGTCGTTATGATCGTACAGGAATGGATTTCAGTCTGATCCGGCCCCCGCCAGGTCTCGTAGAGGCCGGCAAAGCCGAAGGGCCGCCCCGATCTCAGGTGGAAATAGGCCGGGACCTTCTTCCGGCCTTCCGTTTTCCACTCGTAGAAGCCGTCGGCCGCGATCAGGCACCGGCGTTTCCTGAAGGCGCTGCGGAAGCTCGGCTTCGTCTCCACGGTCTCCGCCCGGGCGTTGAACATCCTGCCGCCGATGGCCGGGTCCCTGGCCCAACCGGGGATGAGGCCCCAGTGGAGCGAGACGAGTTCGTTGCGGCCGTCCCGCCGGACGACGGCGGTCGCGTCCTGGCCGGGGAAGACGCCCCAGGAGGGCGTATAAGCGCAGCGCGCCGCCGCGGCCATATCGACCTCGAACTCCTCCGCAATCACGGATAAATCGGAAACCAAGACATATCGCCCGCACATCGTTTCACCAGCCGGATGAGTGATAATAATCTGTCCGATATATACTTGATTTTACAGATACTGGCAAATGGACTTGAGGTTTGAAGGTTTCGCCTACGAGTCATCAGTTTTGCCATTGCGTAAGAGATGAAGATTACCACTTGAAATAGAGTAAGGGATATAGAGACCGGAGCGTAGCTTTGCAATGCTGTGCCGATTCTATGGATTTATGTTATTAAAAGTAAAGAGCTTCACGGGATCTGTTTTCCCTTTTACGCGAATCAAATCTACTTCCTTCAGGCGCGTTTGATCAGAAAGTTTTTCTGTCGTGTATTCCGAAATCAAAGCAGCGGTTCCGTAATGTAAATTCGCCTTTTCAAGTCGTGAAGCAAAGTTCACATGGTCTCCGAGAATTGTGTACTGAAATCTGAAAGATGTGCCGAAGTTACCTAGAATTACTTTTCCGCTATTAACACCTACGGTGATTCTAAGATCAGGAATTCCCTTCTGACTCCAGCGTTTTGACAATAAATTCGCTTGCTCAATAGCCGCTAAAGCACAATCACATGCTTTATCGGCATGATCCTTTTCATCATTGGCGCCGAAAAAGGCCATGATTGCGACTCCCATGTATTTATCAATGATGCCTTCATGACTTTCGACAGTGTTTGTCATAACGGTGAGATACTCAATTATGAGATGGACAAGATCCTCTGGAGACAGGCCTTGGGAAATTTCGGTGAAGCCGGCAATATCTTGGAAATAAACGGTCATATCCTTGATTTCGCCGCCGAGCTTTAACGCCTTTTCGCCTTGCGTAAGTACCATGTTAAGCACATGTTTCCCATTATATGCCTCTAATGCCCGTTTCAGCAGTTTGTCTTGGAACATAAATAATGATCCTCCCAACCAATAGAATCAAGTTCCTTCATGACGAACAAGGTGGAGACTCTTTGTCAGTTATAATGTGTATAAGTCTTACTCATAATGAGTGCGTATTTCAACTATTAAGAATATTACCAAGAATATCAGGGTGGGGCTTGAAATGGACTGAATTGGCAACAGACGAGCTGGCGTTATTAAGGAATACCGCTTGAAAGGTTGTACGTCAGTGGTTAAACCGTTTTTATTAACAGGAAGCAGTATCGACGGATGATCGTCGTCACCCTCGCTGTCGAGACAGACTTGCATGTCCTGATCGAATCTCAATATTGCCGGTGGTTGCTTCGTTTCGTAAGCGACTGGCGTTGATCCCGTCTTATGCAGTCCGGCGGGAACAGGAAAATGGCCCTTGACATGTAGTACGATCGTACTATAAAAGGAGCCATGAACGAGCTGTTTTTCACCATCTCCTCCCTGCAGACGGCCGTCGTCCACATCGACGCCGACGCCTTCTTCACGTCCTGCGAGGAGGTGATCCATCCGGATCTGCGGGGGAAGCCCATCGTCACCGGGGCCGAGCGAGGCATCATCGCCTGCGCCAGCTACCCGGCGAAGGCGATGGGAGTGAAGCGGGGCATCACCCTGCGGGAGGCGAAGCGCCTCTGCCCGGAGCTTGTCATCCTGCCCTCCGATTACGAGACCTACAGCCTCTTTTCCCGGCGTCTCTTCGCCATCCTGCGGCGCTTCACGCCCGACGTGGAGGAGTATTCCGTCGACGAGGCCTTTTGCAACCTGACGGGGATGCGCCGGGCCCTCCGCGCCTCCTACGAGACCATCGCCCGCCGGATGCAGGCGGCGGTGGAGCGGGAGTTGGGCATCACCGTCTCGGTGGGCCTGAGCTTAACCAAGGTCCTGGCGAAGCTCGCCTCCAAGTGGCGGAAGCCGGCGGGTTTCACCGTCATCCGTGGTCGGGAGATCGCCCGCTATCTCAACGACATCCCCGTCGGCAAAGTCTGGGGGATCGGCCCGGCGACGACGAGCTACCTCAACAAGCTGGGCGTGCGGACGGCCCTCGATTTCGCCCGGTGGCCGGAAGAGCGGGTCAATAAGCGCCTCACGAAACCGGGGCGGGAAATCTGGCGGGAGCTCCGGGGGGAGTCGGTCCTTCGCGTCTCGCCGGAGGAGAAGACGACCTACGCCACCATCAGCAAGACGAAGACCTTTGCCCCGCCGACGTCCGACGAGGCCTATCTCTATGCCCACCTTCTCAGGAATCTGGAATCGGCGTGCATCAAGGCCAGGCGCTACAAACTTGCGGCGAAGGGGGTCGTGGCCTATCTGCGGCTGCAGAATTTCAGCGGGGCCGCCGCAGAGATGCGCCTCAACCGCCCGTCCAACTGCCCCCTGGAGATGGCCGAGCTGCTTCGGGAACTGTTTCGGGACCTCTTCCGGCCGGACCAGCTCTACCGGTCGACGGGCGTCGTTCTGTTCGGCCTCTGCCCCGACGCGACCGTCCAGTATTCCCTCTTCGAGGACCCCCTCCATGCCGAAAAGGTCCAGGACGCCTACGCGGCCATGGATACCCTGAGCCGGAAATTCGGCAAGCACGTCGTCCATCTCGGCGCCTCGCACCTCATCGAGGTCCGGGGAAAGGGGAGGCGGGGCGAGCCCACGGCGCGGGAAAAGACGCTGCTGCCGGGCGAGACCAAAAGACGGCACCTGGGGCTCCCGATCCTTCATATCAAGGTTTAGGCATATTAAAGTTTAGGCATATCAAGGTTTGGGCCTTGGACACATTCAAGGGTAGGTATTTCAAGGATTGAGCATATCAGGAGGGTAAGGGGGTATCACATGATCTGCGGCAGGGGCCGGTGCATCCTTCCCGGCGGGTTCGCAGAGCGGGGATTGAAAGCGGTCCGATGTTCCGCAGATATATCGCCGGAAGGTTAATCCCTGCCGGCAAGGACGTATCGGACGGGTATGTCCACCCACATGGCGACAGGGCGCCCCATTCTCTTGCCAGGTTCAAATTTCCATTGCTTCACGGCCTCCAGCGCCGATTGATCGAGGCTGTCATGACCCGAGCTTGCCTTGATCTTCATGGCGCCCACCCGTCCCTCGGCGAGAACTTCCGCCGAGATGACGACCACGCCCTCGTGCCCCCTCAAGCGGGCGCTCAACGGATAGTACGGACGGGCGTTTTCGCCGTAGCGCGGTTTCGCGGCGACGGCCGCTTGGTCCGGGGTGGACGATCCGTCCGTCTTCGGTCCGTGCGACAGCGCCGCAACCTGCTTGTTCGCCTGCCCCGGTATCCCGGCCGGCGGAGCCGGCGCGGTAAAGTGGGCCGTAACCCCCGTGTCGGCACGCCGAGGCGGCTCCTCCGCCGTCTCTTGGCGGACCGGGGATTGGGGCTGCGGTTCCTGTATCTTCCGTATCTTCGGGGGATGATGGAGGCGGGCCGTCTGTGGATCGCTGCGTCTTTCCGTGATCCGGACAGGGGAGGCTTCGCGGATGGGCGTATCGGCTGGATGCACCCAGGTCACATGAATGACCCTGGGGTCGCTGTCGATCAGGGATAAACCGGATAGGGGCCCGGCGGCGTAAAGCAGGACGGCCGCCCCGAGATGGGCCAGGACGGAGAGCGCTGCCGCCGCGGTCACTTCACGACGAATACCCGATCCCTCTTTGTGCCATAGATACATGGTCTTCACCCCCTGCGGCGGGCCGACCCGCCGGAATGCCGTTTAACGGCATGGCGTTGCCGGGCCGCACGGATCACGGCTGCCCGGCGGTTTGCGCCGGCCTCCTCCTGAATCCGTTCTGCTTCTCCAGGGCCTCGACTACGGCCGCGTAAACCGCCTTGGCCATCCATTCGCCGATGCGGCTGTGTCCCCCCGTATACGTTACCGCCGGCCCCGTTTTTCCTGATACGACGATCACGCTGTCCGTGCCCGTTCCCGTGGCCTGTACGCCTTTCGTGTAACTGCTGGGGACGCGCAGGTCCTCGAAGGCGGCGGTCTTGGCTTCGGTGACGGTCACGATGGCCCTCGCCATCGCGCCGTCGGTAAGCCTGGCGTTCGTGAGGACGATGATATTGACGGTGCCTTCCGGTTCGGTCCCTTCCACGAAGGTCCCCTCGTCGACGCCGGCACGGAGGGCATTGGTTTTCGCCCCCGCCGTCGCCAGGACGCCGACCGTGATGGGGCCGAACGTCCTGACGGCGACAGCGAGATTGTCCATGTCGGCGGCGGTACCTATCTCCGCAATCCTGTCGGCGGACGTTCCCAATCTCGCGGCGGCGGCCTTTTTGACGGTCCGTAAATAGACCTTGCCGCCGTCTTCCCCGCCGGATTTCATCTCCGTGCCCACCTTGATCCATATGGAAGGATGGGCGGCGTGGTTGATCACCGCCGCCGCATCGATGAAACCGCTGTAAGTCGACAGGGTCCTTCGCGCTTCGCCGAAGCGGACGAAGAGGGTCTTTTCCCATAAGCCGTCTTTGACGCCGCGGACGATAAAGGCCTCCGCTCCGAGGTTCTCGGCCAGGGGGATATTTTCCGCCCGGCCGAAAACCGGAAGGGACATTATGAAAATCAGTACGGAGGCGATAAATCGTTTCGTCATGAACAGTTCCTTAAAACATTGACTCATGCCCGCTTATCATGAAGCGTTGTCTAATATTCATAGGCGATGCTGCAAAAAACGGTTCTCCCCGCGCCCGGATATCCGCTCATGGTCGACCTGGAGGTGATCTGGTCGGTGAAGGTCGTCAGGTGCGTGTCGTAGGCCGCGTCCAGGAGGTTGCTTCCGGAGAGCGAGAGAATCCAGTGCTTGTAAAGGCGCTGCTGGACCTTCATATCCACCGTCCAGTAAGAATCGAGGGTATACAGGACGGTCCTCGTGTCGGGGTAGGCCGTGCTAACCGTATTATACATGACGCGGTCGCCGGTGAACCTTACCGTCGCCGACGCGGTCAGCCCGAAGTCGCTCTTGTAGGTCAGGTCCCCCTTGAACAGGCGTTCGGGCGTCATGGTCGCCTTCCGCGTGACCATGGTGTACCGGAAATCCGCCGGCGGGCCGTAATCCTGACGGGTATATTGACGGTTCTCCTCTTCCGCTTTCAGGTACGTGAAGGCCAGGGAGAGCGTCAGATTGTAGAAAGGCCCGGTCTTCATCCCCGCCTCGATCCCGTCCGCCTTGTAGCCGGCCAGGTTGATCGGGCTCCAGACTGCGTTGGAATCCGGTTCCCACTGGATTTTATTGTCCACGTTCCAGTGGAAGTACGACGCCGTCAGGAACACCTTGTTGTCCATGAACGATTGCTCCGCCGTGACATCCGTGTGCCACCCGATCTCCGGTTTCAGGTTGGCGTTGCCCTTGGTATAGGGGTCGGCCGGCCAGTAGAGGTC
Organism: Syntrophales bacterium; assembly: GCA_963668175.1. Taxonomy (GTDB): domain Bacteria; phylum Desulfobacterota; class Syntrophia; order Syntrophales; family PHBD01. Next base: position 3,109,395 of record OY764159.1, on the reverse strand, counting down.
GTTCGGCGTGGGAGCCTCGAAATGCTTGCCGTGATTGAACTTCAGGGCCGTCGTGGGAAGCGGGTTGACGACGAGGCCGAAGAGCGGCAGGTTCTCCGAGCCGAAGGCCGAATGGTCTTCGTGGCGCAGGCCGACGAGCCCCTTGACATATTTAAACGGCCTGTACTGAATTTCTCCGAATGTCCCGCTGCTGAACAGATGGGCCTCGGTTTCGGTCTTGATGCCGGTTTTGGGTTCGCCGCTGCTGTTCAGGCTGATAGCTTCGTTTTTCCAGGAGAAATCCTTATATTCCCCGCCGAGAAGGAGACCGGCGCCCTCGAAGGGACGGATCTCCAGATGGCCGTCCGTTCCCAGGACCCGGTTGGTCACCCAGTTCTCGGCCCCCGTCCCGTCGGAGGCATAGCGTTCGTAGTTGTAGTTGGTCATTTTGGTGTTGTAGCCCTTGAGATCGTAGCCGAGCCATGACACCGGCCTGCCCTTGATCTCGGCGACGGCCTGTCCGTCCTTGTCTTCGCTGTGGTTCAGGAGCGTTGCCGAGTCGCTGTCATAGAACCTGACGGCTCCGCGATAATAGTCCCGCGTGCCGGCGGGCGGCTTGACGCCGGGCATCCCGTAGGAGCGGTCGATCAGGCTGCCGTAGAGGCTGACGTCCAGTTTTTCTCCTTTCTCGAGGACCACCCTGAGCGAGGCGTCGTTCTGCCGCAGAAAGCTGTTATCTCGGTAACCGTCCGTTTCCCGGCGGCCGCCGGTAATGTAGTAGCCGAGATCGCCCACGACGAACATGCCCTGCTCGGCCGATACGCGGTAAGTATTCTGCGAGCCGTAGCCCGTTTCCACCCGTAAGTCCATCTTGTCCCTGCTGGGCCGCCTGGTCATGATGTTGACGGTGCCGCCCATGGCGCCGGAGCCGTAAAGGAGGGAACCCGATCCCTTCACGACCTCGATCCGCTCGATGTTGTCCATGGAGAATTTGCCCACGTCCGCCGTACCTAAAGACGGCGAATTGACGTTGACGCCGTTCACGAAGACCTGCGTCGCCTTGCCCTGCATGCCGCGGATATGGATTTCCTGCGGCGCTCCCCCGTAATTGCCGTAGGACTGCCAGTCGATGCCTGGTTCATTGGCCAGCAATTCCCCGATGGATTTCGCCCCCGAAGTGCGGATGTCTTCCCTGTCCTTGATGACGACGGCGTTGGGTACATCGCTGCGCTTTTCCGCCGTTTTGGTCGCCGTGACGACGATCTCCTCGAGTCTCACAGGTTCTTCCTGTTTGTCGTTGGCGGCGGCCAGTCCTTTTCCGGTGGCGGCCGTCATGAATACAACGACGACGGCCAGACAACTTACTGCTTTCTTCTTCATAGGTTTTTCTCCTTTCCCCCGCGGGAAATAAGTTATTTTTTCCTCCGGACAAGTTTCCTGGCTCGCGGCTTTTCGCCTACTCTCCGCGCCTTCCCGGCCGCCTTGGCGGCGGCCAGTGGCCGTTGCGGATTTCGTTCCGCTTACAGTTGCGGGGCAGCGCCGGACTCAAACCGGCTTCCTTGCTCCGAAGGATATGAGCGAATCGTGGTGACCCGCGGACTCGCGGCCACCGGGTGTTTGTCGACGATAACGTCTATGCCGTAAACGCTGCGGATATGCTCCTCGGTGATGACGACCTCGGGGGCCCCCAGGCAATGGACGGAACCCTCTTTCAGCATGGCGATCCGGCTGCAGTAGGAGGCCGCCAGATTGATGTCGTGTGTAATGGCGACGACGGACACGCCGGACGTCCTATTCAGGTTTCCGGCCAGGTCGAGGATCTCGACCTGATGGCGGATGTCCAGGAAGGCCGTCGGTTCGTCGAGGAGAAGGATCTTGGGCTCCTGCGCCAGGGCTCTGGCGATCAGAACCCGCTGGCGTTCTCCGCCGCTCAGGGCATTGAGGCGGCGGCCGGCGAGTCCGGAAAGACCCGTCAGTTCCAGGGCCTGCGCGACAACGCGGTAATCCCGGCTGCCCTCGAAGCTCATCATGCCCAGGTGGGGCGACCGGCCCATGAGAACCAATTCCTCCACCGTGAAGGAAAAAACCGTCTCAGCGTCCTGGGGCACCACGGCGATGATTCGGGCCGCTTCGTTCCGGCTCATTTTGCGGATCGGCCGCCCGTCGATCATGACCGTACCTTCCTGCGGTTCGAGGAGGCCGTCCATGACCTTGAGCAGCGTGGTCTTGCCCGATCCGTTGGGACCCAGGACGCCGATGAATTCCCCGGGATTGACGGTAAAAGAGACGTCATGGAGGACCCAGTCGTTTCGGTATCGGAAAGAGACGTTTTCCACGGTGAGCACGGCCATCGTCAGAACCCCTTTTTCCGTAAGAGATAGATGAAGTATGGCGCTCCGCACAGCGCCGTGACGACGCCCACCGGCAGTTCGGCCGGGGCCATCGCCGTCCTGGCGATCGTATCGGCGGCCACGAGAAAAGCGGCGCCGAAGAGAACCGCTGCCGGCAGCAACAACCGGTGGTCCGGACCGACGATCATCCGCATCAGGTGCGGGATGATCAGGCCGACGAAGCCGATGATGCCGCTCACGGAGACGGCGGCGGCCGTCATGAGGGACGAAACGATGAGAAGGGCCGCTTTGGTCCGTTCCACGGGGACGCCAAGCTGCATGGCGGTCTCTTCGCCCGTGACGATCAGGTTGAGGGGGCGGGCGAAGCAATAGATGATAACGAAGCCTGCGGCGAGAAGCGCCCCTGCGAAGAGGATGTCCCCGGTGTCGGCGATGCTCAGGTCTCCCATGAGCCAGAACATGATGCCGTGTATTTCCGTGCTTTTGCTGATTGTAATGAGGAACATGACGACGGCGGAAAAGAAGGCGTTCGTGACGACGCCGGTCAGAAGAAGCGTATGGGAAGGCATCGCCGTGCCGCGGTTCGCGAAGGCGAAGAGGAAGACGATGGTCAGGACGGCCCCGAGAAAGGCCAGGCCCGGAACGCCGAAGGGCCACAGGCCGGCGCCCAGCATGATTCCCGTGACGGCCCCGGCTGCGGCGCCGCCGTAGACGCCGAGGATGTAAGGATCGGCGAGGGGGTTCCTCAGGAGGGCCTGAAAGACGACGCCGGCGACGGAAAGGGCTCCGCCGACGATCCCTGCAAACAGGATGCGCGGCAGCCGTATGGATAGCAGAATGGTCTTTTCGGAATCGGCAAGGCTCTCGCAGGCGTGCGTCCAGCGGCCGGAGAAGGCGTCGATGAGCAGGGAAATCCCGGCGCCGCTCGATCCGACGAAGAGCGATACGCACGCCACGATAATGAAGATCAGAAGGAAAAGGGCGCTTAGGCCGAATACCTTCTTCGGGGTGACACTTGAATGGAAAAATGAGTTCCCAGAAATGAAACGTGCCATCTTTTTCCTCCCTCGAGGACTTATAGATGGACAGGTCTTCCGGCTCCGGGCGGCCTACTTGCCCGCCTTCCCACCGCGATTGGCTCGCGGCAGTGACATCATGGGCTTTCGTTCCCGTTACGGCTGCGGGGCAGCGAGGGCGTTTCACCCTACTTCCACACATCCATCCTGACGCTTTCATATGTGCATTTCGACGGCCTGTCAATCGTTTTTTCATTCTTTTTGCTTGACAGGGACGTCCCGAACGTCTAGCTCAAGGCAGAACATGGCATAATCGATATGAAATTCATCCAGGGTCTTATCCTTGCCGTTATCGGTCTTTTTCTTGCTTCTCCCTCCCCGGCCGCGCCGCCGGAGAGGATTGTCTCCCTTGCGCCCAGCGTTACGGAAATCCTTTACGATTTGGGAATGGAAAGTCGTATCGTCGGTGTGACGGAATACTGCGACGAGCCGCCCCGTGCCAGAACCAAGCCCAGGATCGGCGGCTACGACAGCCCGTCTCTTGAAGCCATCGTCGCCGTCCATCCCGACCTGGTGATCATGACGAAGGAGAAGAATCCCGGCCATATCCGGGAGAGACTGAACAAGCTCGGCATCAGGACGTATGTCTTCGGGGCGCGGCGGCTCTCGGAGCTGCCTTCCGCCGTGCGGGACCTCGGGAGAGCGCTGGATGTGGCCGAGACCGCCGAAAGGCGGGCCGGGGCGATAGAGAAAGGTGTCGCACAATTCGCGCAGACATCCAAAAACCGGGCGGCCAAAAGGACAGGCAAGACCAGAGTCCTGTTCGTCATTCACCCCGAGCCCCTGGTCGTGGCCGGGCCGGGAACGTTGATCGACGAGGCGTTCGGCCTCCTCGGCCTGCGGAATGTTGCGGGCAGGTCATCCGTCCAGTATCCTAAATTCTCCATCGAGGAGGTCATTCGCCTCGACCCCGACGTCATCTTCATCGGGACAGGCTATATGACGAGCGGCTCCGCGCAGGGCATGCTGAAAAAGCTGTCCATGCTGGACGCCGTCAAGAAGGGAAGGGTCTACCCGGTCAGCGAGTCCCTGTACCGTGTCGGTCCCCGGGTCGTTGCCGGCATGGAGGAACTGGCGGGGCACGTTTACTCCCGGTGAGGCATCGTTCCTTCTATCGACAGAGACCAAACGGAGCCGCTTCCGCTCCAGACCAGCATGGCGTCGGCGTCCGTTATCCTGGCCCGGACGATGTCCGTCAGATGATCGGCTTTCAGGTCGTCGATGCCGTAATAGTCCGCCCCGAGTGTGGCGAGATATTCGGCATGGGTTATAAGACCCGGGTAACGGCAAAACGGCTGTCCCTGTCCGGCAAGTCGAGGGCCTGTCCCGGCGAAAGCCTGGAACTCCCGACATCCCGGAGATACAGACCGGAGCGAAGTTCGGCCTTCGCCATCTGTTCCGCTGTCGGCTGCTCGTAGGGCTGTCCGGGAACGGGGATATAACCCATGATATGAAAGGGTATGTCGCGGTCAAGGGAGGCTATCCAGGAGGCGACGCCCTCGATCTCTTCGATATCCACAAGCCCCGGAATATAAACGATGTTGATCTTGAGTTCGATTCCCGTTTCGTATGCAGCGGCCACGTTATCAAAGATAAAGTCCTTCGCCCGGCCGGTCAGGGTCTTGTGAAGTTCCTCGTCCCACGCCTTGAGACCGACGTTAGCCCCGTCCAGATGGGCGAGGGGGATGCCGTTGCCGTTGGTATGGCCAAGTTTCGTCCTGATTCCGAGGTCTTCCTTGGCGAAGCGCAGCAGTTCGGGCAAATCCTTCGCGACCGTGGGTTCTCCGCCCATGAAATAGAGGTTCCTGATGGGCAGGGCACGAAGGGTTTCTTTGATTTCCGCTGTCCGCAGAAACAGGCCGGGTCTGGGATGAGCCCGGCCGGGCTTTCCGTCGGGGCCGCTGCGAAGCTTATAGCTGCAAGTGGGACAGCGGAACGTGCAGCCGTAATTGTGAACAGTGGCAAAACCGTGATGCTCGTTGTACGTGACTTTGTAGAATGCCATGACGTATCCTTCCTTAGATTCCCCCGTAACGGGAGGCGCTGATGATCGGTTTGCCCAGATACACGCCGAGCAGGGCCCCTATCATGGAACCTGCTGTACCCTGCACCGTCTGGACGGCGATGTACCAGGGCGCATAAAACTGGTGCCAGATGAAGGGGGCGGAAAAGCAATAGAAATAGATGTAAACGGTCAAGCCGCGCAGGAAGCCGGCCCCCAGGGCATTGCCCACAGTTTCCAGATAATTCCCCGTCGCGAGGAAATAGAGTTCCAGGATGCAGCTCGGCAGGAGAGCGTAGGGCCACCAGAGCGGATTGATGCCGCTGGAAATCGTCTGGGACAGGAGGGTATGGCCGCAGATGATGAGCGTGGCGGTTCCCGGCCGGGGAATGAGACGGATGCCTATGAACAGGACGGCCGTGTACGGTATGGAAAAGAAAAAGGACTGGACGAAGGGTATGCGGCTCAGGCCGAATTTGAACGGCAGAATGGCTATATAAAGGAGGCTGCAAAAAAGCGCAGCAATGACCAGGTCCTGGATGCTGAAGGCAGGAATCGCCTTGCGCGTCTTCATGAGATGGAACGCGGCGGCCCCCAGAAGGGCGATGAAGATGACGGAGCCGATGTAGAGATTCATGACTGTAATTCCTGACCGAAGATCAATATCAATATGCCGGCGATGGAAAAAGCGAGAAACAGCCAGTCGTTTCGCGTGAACTTCAACGCCGTGACCTTGGTCCTCTTGCCCGTAAAAGCGCGGATTTCAGCGGCGATGGCAGTTCGGCGGGCATTCCTCAGGCTGTCGATGACAAGCGGCGGCAATAAATGGCGGAAGGCCCTGAAGCCGCCCCGGACACCTTTTGCATGAACACCCCTGAGTTTCTGAGCCAGAAGGATGCGTCCCGCCTCCTCGATGAGGGTCGGGAGAAAGCGGATGCTGACGGCGACGACAAATCCGATTTTTTCCGGAACGCCGAGTTCTTCCATCCCGAGCAGAAGATCGGAAGGGTAGGTGGACATGACGATAATGGAGCTCAAAAGCATGGCGGAAAAGAGCCTGAGACTCTGAAGCGCCCCGTAGACCAGGCCTTCCCGATACAGAACGATGCCTCCCGTAATGCGGCCGGCGATCCCTGCGTCCGGCGGCACCAGCGTCAGGATTGCGGTCCGGGGATGGAGCCCGTAAAAGAATCCTTGAGATATCATGGTGAAACAGAGTGCCGTGGCCATAATCATAGCTGTGGTCCATATCGTTTTGCGGGGCGGGCGGACAACGGCGAAAAAGACCAAAACGCACAGGAAAAGGAGCGCAAGGCTCAGCGGCGTCTTCAGCGTGACGAGAGACACGGCCCCCAGAAGGCCCAGGACGATCTTGGTCCTCGGGTCCAGTCGGTGAATGAAGGTGTCGTTATCGAGATACTTCATCGCCTATGATTCTCCCTTCGTGCATCGTTATCCTGCGCAGCGCTGCTGCTGCCGCTGTTTTGTTATGCGTCGAGAAGACGACCGTTTTCCCGGTGTCGGCGTAATTGCGGAGAAGCGATAAAAGACGTTTCCAGCTTTCGCCGTCGAGGCCCGTGGTCGGCTCGTCGAGGAGCAACAGGTCCGGCTCCATCGCCATGACGGATAACGCCGCCAGGATTTGCCTCTGTCCGCGCGACAACGTTTGCGGATGGCGGTGTCTGAGATGTTTCAGTCCGCCGATTTCCAGATAGCGCTCCACGTCAGCCCTCTTTCCCAGTTGGGAAGGTCCGAAGGCAATTTCTTCCGCGACCGTGCGGGAGAAGAGTTGCTCGTCGGGATTCTGGAAGAGAAAGCCCACGCGTCCCACCAGGGCATCGACGGTTGGTCGGCGGACATCAAGAATCGTCATTGTCCCCTTGTTGGGCCTGAGCAGTCCCCCCATGACTTTCAGGATCGTCGTCTTGCCGGACCCGTTGGCGCCGCAGAGCGCCACGAATTCGCCCCGCCCGACGGTCAAATGGATGTCGCAGAGTACGGATTTGCCCGGCTCATAGCCGCAATGGATACCCTGCAAGGATATCGCAAGGCCACTGTAAGTTGCGGTTCTTCCCGATGCGTCGGCGGAGGCGCCGTTGAGGTCACTTTCACCGGCGATAGCGCCTCCGGCGAAGGTTATCACGCGGTCCATGAGTGGCAGGAAATCTTCGTACTGATGCTCCGCCAGGATGACGGTCTTCTTTTCTTCCTTCAGTCTTGCGATAATCCTTTTAAAGTCCAGCCTTCCCGCGTCGTCCAGGTCTGTGGAGGGTTCGTCGAACAGGAAAACGCCCGGCCCCATGGCATAAATCGAACTGACAGCCAGGCGCTGTTTCTGTCCTCCGGAAAGCCTGGCTGTTTCCCGATGCCGCAGATGCCACAGGTCCATGGCGCGGAGGGCCATGTCGCGGCGGCTGATAATCTCTTCACGAGGCATAAGCAGGTTTTCGCAGCCGAAGGCGACGTCGTCTGCCACGCGCATCATAAATATCTGGCTTTCCGGATTCTGGAAGACCGTTCCCACAACGCGCGCCATCTCCCGTACAGGTACGCCGGACGGGTTCAGCCCGTTCACCAGGACGTCTCCGTGGGTCTTTCCGGCAAACACATGGGGAATCAAGCCGTTTAAAGCGTAAAGCAGGGTCGATTTTCCCGATCCCGAAGGGCCGCGCAACAACACCATCTCACCTTCTTCAATCCGGAGACTGATGTCCCGCAAGGCAGGCGTGTCCATGCCGGGATAGGTAAAGCTGAAGGAATCGAAGATAATCATGTCAAGCACCTTCCTGCTGAATGGATCATTCCAAACATCTCCGGGCTTCAAAAATACCTCCATTCCACTTCGGCGAAGACCGACCTGCCGGGGGCCTGGTAATATTCGAAATGGGATTCGCCCAGGATGTTTTCCATGGAGACGGATACCGTGGCGAACTTCATGATCTTGCAGGACACCTTGGCATCGGCGGTGAAGAAGGGGTCGTAGGATGTGTAGACGCCATTCACCTGGTCGCTGTTCGTGTCGTTGCCGTAACGCTTGCCGACGTACCGGCCCGTGACGGACGCCGATACGGGGCCCGCTTCGAATTCCGCTCCGACGTTCAGCAGATGGTCGGGCATGAAGGTCATCCTTTTTCCCTCCGAGGCGGGGCTCGCCGTATTCTCGTTGATCCGTGCGTCCGTATAGGTGTAGTTGGCAAAAAGCTTGAGCCATTTGTCGAAGCGTTGTTCGGCTTCCAGGACGACGCCCTTGCTCTTGGCCCGGCCGGCGTTGATGTAGTCCGATTGCGTGGCCGATGTCGTCTTCCGGTAAATCAGGTCATAGAGATAGTTTTCGAAGTAAGTGGCGCCGACCTTCGCCCCTTTCCAGAGGCCCTGCGACACGGCGGCGTCCCACGACCGCACCGTTTCCGGCTGCAGGTCCGGGTTGCCGTTGTAGGTGACGCCTGTGGTCGAGGTCCAAGTCCGGTAAAGCTCGTAGACGGACGGCGCCCGGAAGGCCTGGCCCGCCGATGCTCGAAGGGTCGTCTTCTCCAGGGGCTTGTAGACGAGGGACAGCTTCGGACTGAACGACGACGCGCTTCTCGAATCGTACGCCTTCGGGTAGCCGGGCGAGTCCGACTGGTTGGCGTAGCCGTCGTAGGTCTCCCAGAAATCCTCCCGGAACCCGGCATAGGCGGTGAGGTTCTGGAGGATCATGATCTCGTCCTGGAGGAAGACCGCGTAGGTCCGGTCCTTGCCTCCGGCATTGTAGGTGAGGGCGGTCCGGGAGTCCTCGTTCTTCCAGTTGTTGATGCTGAACTCCTCGACCTTGACGGTGTTTGTCTTCACGGACCCTCCCACCGTGACGACCTGCCGGCCGAAGACGGGGAAGGTAAACTGGAGGTCGGCATTGTAATTCTGGTTGGGGCTTGTGGAGACCTTGCCGGGGCCGTCGTTGATCGTGGCGTAGGGGGCGCTGCTGTTGGGCGTCGTGTACCACGATTTCTCCTCGTCGTTCAGACCGGCGGTGAACTTTGTCTTCACCGGGCCGAATTCCGTTTCGTAGCCGACGTTGTAGCGGTTGATCTCCTTGCCGCCGAAGCCGCTGAGAAAACTGTTCTCCCGAACCGTGCCGTAGGCGTAGACGGGATTGCCGGCGGCGTTCCTGAGGTTCGTATGGGGTTCGTCGTAGCTGTATTTGTAGCGGGTCCGCATGAAGGAGAGGTCCAGCTTCGTCGCCTTCGAGAAGTCGAAGCGTGTCTTGAGGTTCAGGTTGTCGTCCCAGAAGGCGTTGTCTCCCTTGTCGCCGATGGCGTAACGGGTGTCGCCGGCGGTCGTGCCGGTGTAAGACCAGCCGGCGATGCCGGCAGTGGGCTTCGACGACTGGACGTTGATATCCTTCGAATAGCCGTTGGTGCCGCGGTAGCCGTAGCTTGCCAGGATGCTCCACTTGTCCATGAACCTGTCGCCGTAGGAGACATAGTATCTCTGGAGATCGTCCGGCGCTTCCCCCCGGTGCCAGCTTGAACCGTAACCGGCCTTGGCGACGATTTCCCGCTTTTCCGGCATGCGGGTGACGATATTCACGACGCCTCCCATGGCGTAACCGCCGTACAAGCTGGAAAACGGGCCCTGCACGACCTCGATCCGTTCCACGTCTTCCAGGGGCAGGCCCGTATAGACCACGCCGCCGTCGTAGGCGTTGTTGATCCCAATGCCGTCCTTCATGATCAGGGTCCGTTTCTGCTCGGGGATGCCGTGGAGCGAGATGCTCGACAGCGTATCCGCGAGCGACTGCCGCCTATTGAAGACGCCGGGGACCGTATTCAGGGCGCTGTCCGGCGTCTGCATTCCCCTCTTTTCAATGTCCTTTTTCGTCACGACGTTCACGCTGCCGGGAGCGGTGTCCAGTTCCTTTTCCGTCCTGGTCGCCGTGACGACGATTTCTTCCATCCTGGTTCCGTCCTTCCCCTCCGTCTTGGCCGCCGCCCTCTCAACCCCGAATGCCGGGGAAGCCATCATAAACAGCATCAATATCCAACCCCATCGTGCGAACATCGGCTTTCTCCTTTCCTTTTTGCCTTTCACCTCCTTTTCTGATACGATGTCTTTCAAGAGGTGATGTTGTTGACAACATTGCCCTTCCGGAGCAGGGAAACGCCTTTGCCGAGGATTCCCTGTTCCGACCTTATCCTTTTCCTGCCTGCTGCCCGTGTTACCCCCCTTCCTTGCGGTTTGTCATCCTCCGCTTCACTGAAGACGGAAACGAACGGGCAGAACCGCCCGGGCCGCTATCCGCTGTCCGTTCTGAAGGGCCGGGGCAAACGTCGATTTCCGGACGGCCTCCACGGCGGCCTCGGAAAAACCGTAACCGGCGTCTTCGACGATCTCGACGGCCTGCAGGCGGCCTTCGCTGTCGATCGTGAGCCTTAAGACGACCCTCCCTTCCTTTCCCAGCCTTCTCGCAGCCGGAGGATAAACCGGCGACTCCCGGTGCATGAACGCCGGTGCACCCGTTGCGCCGAAGGATGTTTCGATAACGGCATGCCTTGCCGCCGGAGCCGTGCCTGCCTGATCTCCCCAGCCGGTATGCTTTGCGGCGATGACCATGGAATTGCCCGCGGGAAGTCGATTTTGTGCGTTGCCGGCGTCTGCCGTTTCCCCTGACTTTATGGCGGCTGTTATTTCATTTTCAGGCAAGGGCGGCGCAACGGCGGCTTCCTGTTTTGCGGGAACCGGCGGCACGGCCCGCGTGGCCTGACGAGGCGCCGTATCCTTGACACCGGCGGAAGAAGAGGCTTCGATCAGATGGATATGGATCATGCCGGGCATAGTCTGATGGCGCGTCTCCGGCAGGAGAATAATCAGGGAAAAGAAGACGGCGTGAAGGGTTAACGAAGCGGCGATATGGAGGCGCTGTGGGCTCATGGATCGAAGAGAACGCTGCCGGCCACAGGCTACGGCAGGCGATTCGATGCCTTTCCTAGATATTAAAATTGCAATCGTGCTACGATGCGTATATGATAAATATTAATAACACATTAATAACAATAGAAATAATAATGCACTAGATTTGACATAAGCTTAAGCAGATAGCGTTGTCGTGTTACTAATTAAAAAATAATAGCACCTATGGGAAGGCCTGTCAAGCGGCAACGTGTCAGGGAAGAAGGAAGCGTTGCGCCGACATCGTGCCGAAGATGCGGCGTCCGTCGATGGTGCCGGGTTTCGGCGGGTTTCTTTCAAGGACCGAGGAGACACGGAAAATTTTGCCTGCGGTTTCCGGCGGCATGTCAGGTAATTTGTTATACGCATAGACGAGTATCGCAAAACCGCATCAGGCGAGGCGAAGAAGCTACATATATTATTTTTGACGTCATACTCGCAGCAGGACGATATATGAGTATAATGCTTATATTGTCTCTTGAGTTGCTTGACTGTGCTGGTGAATTATACAAATATGTTACACAGGAAAAAATCCGTTTTATAAAATAGTACGGAATATCGGGATATTGAAATTATGGCCTATGAATTGCTTGGTTTTTAGCCTGTCTGGTTTGCGGGGTGGACGGACCGAATATAACCATGAGGAGATGCATTATGTTGAAAAAGAGGTGGACGCTTCTGGCAGGACTGGCATTCCTGCTTTTATCGGGCGTGGCTTGTGCCGAGACGATTACTTTCCAGGGGGCGGCTTATACGCTCTCTTACAACGGATATGCCCTTGCGGATTCCGATCCTCTGCACGAAACTTACCGGATTACGCTCGATATCGATACGAATGCGTATAACGGCGGCGGACTGTACCTTGCCGACATCGCGGTCAAGGTCGCCTCTCAGGTGGAGAACTTCGTTGTCGTAAGTGCTCCGGGCGGCGTCGCCAACTGGGGAGTCGAGGCGGGCGGCCTGAACGCCGGCGGCTGTTCGGGAAGCGGCAGCGGCTTCGACTGTGCTTACGGTCTGGCCAACGGCGGCAAAGGCGTTGCCGTGACCACGGGCAACGGTGTCGGGACCGACTATGAATTCGTCTTCGATATTACCGTGGACAACGGTGCGCTTCTGATCGGTGCGGACCAGGCGAGCATCAAGGCACGCTATGTCAATGCGGACGGCAGGAAAGCCGGTGCGCTCCTGTCCGAGAATATTACGCTGCAGGGACCGCCGACGGCCGTTCCCGAACCGGCGACGATGCTGCTTCTCGGGGCTGGTCTCCTGGGTGCGGCGGTGTCGCGCAAACGTTTGAAGAAGTGAATCCTTCCAATCAGAATTCCGATATGGGCCAGGGCCGTTTCCGGCCCTGGCTTTTTTATGCAACGAAAATATTTCCTGCAAAGCTGAAATCTGCGTATCACTTGTAACCCAGCTTTTCCTTGACGGCGGCTGCCTCGGAGGATTGGAGGAAGGCGGCGAAGCGCTCGGCGGCGGCGCGGTTCTTCGTCCGGGAGACGATGCAGGCGGACTGGACGATATCCGGTGCCTCCGGCACGGCGTAGTAACAGCCTTTGCGTCCCTCCGGCGAGACGGCGGAGGAGAGGGCGCAAAAGCCTGCGTCCACGGACTGGGTCGCGGCATACTGGAAGGCCTGGGCGATATCCTGGGACTGGACGCATTTATCCTTCAAAGAGGACCAGAGGCCGGTCTTCTGCATGGCCGCCTGGGCGGCGGTGCCATAGGGAGCCGTCACCGGGTTGGCCAGGGCGATCTTCTTGACATCCGCTCCCCTGAGAGCTTCCTGCCACCCGGATTTCGTGCAAAAAACCTTCTTTGCCGACCAGAGGACGACGCGGCCCCGGGCGTAGACAAAGGGCCTCTCCGCAAAACCTTCTTTCAGCAAGCGGGCGGGGCGCTCCTCGTCGGCCGACAGGAAGAGGTCGTACGGGGCGCCGTTCACGATCTGGCTGTAAAGATTTCCTGAAGACGAGAATGTTCCCTCCACCTTGACGCCGGTCTTCGCCTCGAAGGCGGCGGAAATTTCCTGGAAGGCCTGGATGTAGTTCGCGGCCACGGCGCAACGGATTTTTTCCTGGGCCGGCGTCGTCTGAACGCCGAAAACAAGAGAAAGAAGAACGGCCAGGACAAGGAATCGTTTCAGCATGATACAACCTCCCAGATGTTATATGTCACAATTAACATATATGATGGCACAAAGTCCCGATGATCGCAAGAAGAAACGGAAAGAGCCAGGAAGACAAGGTCAGCCGCGTTGCCCGTGCCGGTAAATCTTCGTGCTCATAAAATTCGGGCGACAGGCTTGGACTCCTCGTTTTCCGGAAATAACTGCAATCGTACCATACTCAGTCCGACGCCGGCGTGTCGCACCGTCCGGGAGAGGCAATCCTTTACATACAAATTCTATTTTCGCAATTATTGACTGCCGACGGAAAATGATTATGGTAGAATAGCAAATAACTGACGGCGTTATATCGGGCGGAAACGGGGTTCAGCCTGGAACGGGCATCGTCCGCGGCCCTCATGAAGCGGAGGTTCGGTGTCGCAGGCGGGACGAATCACAGAGAAGGACTCATCTGCAAAGGAGGAAAGACCTATGAAGATGGAAGAGATGATTCGGGCCATCGCCGGGACATTTATCCTGGTCTCCCTCGCACTGAGTTATTTCCATCACCGGTATTGGCTCTTTTTTACGGCCTTTGTCGGGCTCAATCTTCTTCAGTCGGCTTTCACGAAATGGTGCCTGATGGAAAATATCCTGGAAAAACTCGGTGTGGCGAGAAAATGCTGACGAAACGAATGGAGGGTGCGTTCATGAGGAAATCCGTGTGCCGGTATGGAAGAATAACGGGAACGGTCCTTATCTTCCTTTTATTACAGGCCGCGGCCGTTTGCGCCGGCGACGGCGAACGAAGGATGACGGTGGCGGATGCCGTCCGGGCGGCGCTGCAGGACAGCCATGAAATCAACGTCCAGAAAAACGCCGCCCTGGCGAAAGAGAAGGACATCGGCATTGCCCGGAGCTATCTCCTTCCCAAGGTATCCTTCGAGGAACGGTATCTGCGGACGACGAACCCCGGCTGGGCCTTTATGGCCAGGCTCAACCAGGCAAGGATCGAACAGAAGGATTTCAATCCCGACTTCCTGAACCAGCCGGATGCTATCAACGACTACCAGTCTTCCCTGGTCGTCGAGCAGCCCCTTTACATCAGAAAGGCCTTTATCGGCCTCGACATGTCCCGGACGGAGACGGAGGCTTCCGAGGCGGACCTGAAACGCAAGAAGGAAGAGGTGGCTTTCCAGGTCGTCAGGGCGAGTCTGGCAGTGGTCAGTGCGAAGGCCTATGCGCGGGCCGCGGAGGAAGGCGTCGAGGAAGCCCGGGAGCACCTGCGGGTGACGGAGGTGCGCTATAAGAACGGCCTCAGCCAGTATGCCGATGTGCTCCGCGCCTCCACCGCCCTCACGGAAACCCGGCAGAGAAAGATCGTGGCCGACAAGAATGTGAGTCTCTCCAAGCGCGGCCTGGGGCTCATTCTCGCAACGAACGATCCCGTCGATATCGTCGACGGCACTCTGGAATTGCCGTTCAGGGACCTGTCCTACTATGCCAAGGCGGCCGAATCGCGCCAAGACCTCAAGGCCGCGGAGCTTCGGGGTGAAAACGCGAAGAAAAATATCCAGCTAGCCGAAGCGGGCTATTTCCCCTACCTGGGCATCGGCGGGAGCTACCAGTTCAACGACCACAACCAGCCCTTCGGTTCCGAGGGACGGAACTGGCAGGTCATGACCTTCCTCCGCTGGGACCTCTTCGACGGGACGAAGCGGGAGTACGAGCGGGTGAAGGCGAAACACCTGGCGTCGCAGGCCGACGAATTCCTTGCCGCCATGAGGAAGGGCATCTCTTTTCGGATCTACGAAGCCCACCTGAACATCGACGAGGCCCGGAAGAATATCGAGCTTTCGCGGGAAGCCTTGAAAACCGCCGAAGAGGGCAGACGGCTTCTCAAGATACGTTATGAAAACGGCCTGTCGCCCCTGGCGGATCTCCTGAGCGCCCAGGCCAGCCTGGAACAGGCAAGGGCCGGTCTCGTCGAACGGGACAACGCCTACAGGACCGCCCTGGCCGCGTTGAGCTACGAGAGCGGAACGATCCTGTCCGATCTGAAGATAGAAAAATAAGTGCGAAACGGAGGATATGAAGACCGATGGTTAAGGGACAAACCGGCTTTCGCAGCATGTTGTCCGGCTTTCTCCCTGCGGCAGTTGTGCTGGCCTTGCTGGCTCAGGGCTGCCAGGGGACAGGAGAAAAGGGTGACGTGAAGCGGCCCGCCATTACGGGCGTCACCGTCGCCGCCGTCGAACTCTCCCGGGTGGACGATATCTACGAGACCACGGGAACGGTGCGGTCCGAGCGGACGAGCCTCGTCGCGAGCAAGGCGATGGGGACAGTAACATCCCTTCTGGTGAGGGAAGGTGACAGCGTCCGGGCGGGCCAGCTGCTTTTGACTATCGACGACCGCGACGCGGGACAGAGGGTCCGGGCCGCGTCCATGGCCGTGGCTGCAGCGAAGGAGAATAAGGCCATGGCGGAGACCACGTGGCAGCGCTACCGGAACCTCTATAACGAAAAGGCCCTGTCGCAGCAGGAGATGGACCAGGTCGAAACGCAGAAGAAAGTGGCCGAGGCGGAATACGAGCGGGCAAGAGCCATGGCCGAGGAGGCCGAAACGGGCCGTTCCTTCACGAAAATCCATGCCCCCGTCTCCGGCAGGATCACGGAAAAACGCATCGAACTGGGCAGTATGGCCTCTCCCGGGATGCCCCTCTTCGTCATCGAGAGCGGCGGCGCCTCCTACGTCGAGACGGCCGTGGACGAAAGCCTCGCCAACCGCGTAAAAGCCGGCATGCCGGCCGACATCCTGCTCGCCGAAGGCAACCGGCGGATTTCGGGAAAGGTGCGGGAAGTTCTCCCCGCCGTCGATCCCCTGTCACGGACCCGTATCGTCAAGGTCGGCATCAGGGACGACCAGGCGCGGAGCGGTCTCTTCGCCCGCATCCGGATCACGCTCGGCGCGAAAGACGCCCTTCTCGTACCCGGGAAGGCGGTCGTCGCGAAGGGCCAGTTGACGGGCGTCTACGCCGTCGACGGCCAGGGCGTCGTCACCTACCGTCTTGTCCGCACCGGTACCGTCTATCCGAGCGGCATGGAAATTTTATCCGGCCTCAATCCGGGCGAGCGGATCGTGACGGACGGCGTCGAAAAGGCCGTGGACGGCGGAATCGTCGGCGGGAGCGGCGACGGAGGGAAGGGCCGATGAAGGGAGTCGGGATTTCGGGAAAAATAGCCGGCGCCTTCATCCGGTCGAAGCTGACGCCCCTTCTCGTCATCGCCGCCGTTCTTCTCGGCGTCTTCGCCGTTGTCGTCACCCCCCGCGAAGAAGAACCCCAGATCGTCGTCCCCATGATCGACGTCTTCGTCGCCTATCCGGGGGCGACGCCCCGGGAGGTGGAGGAGCGCGTGACGGTGCCCATGGAGCAGCTCCTCTGGGAAATCAAGGGCGTAGAATACGTCTATTCCATCGCCAGGCCGGGCGGGAACCTGACTATCGTCCGTTTCTACGTGGGCGAAAACATGGAGGACAGCCTCGTCAGGGTCTACAACAAGCTCATGTCCCATTACGACCTGATCCCCCCCGGCGTCTCCCAGCCCTTCGTGAAGCCCAAGTCCATCGACGATGTCCCCGTGCTGGCCCTCACCCTCTGGAGCAGGCAGGCCCAGTATACGGGCTACGAGCTGCGACGGATAGCGCTTTCGCTTGCGGGCGAACTCAAGAAGGACGCCAACGTTTCGGAGTTTTCCGTCATCGGCGGCCAGCGGCGGCAGGTGCGCGTCGTCCTGGACCCCCAGCGCCTGCGGGCGTACGGGCTTTCGGCCTTCCAGATCATGAACGGCCTCAGGGAGGCCAACATTGTCGTGCCCTCAGGGTCCTTCCCGGCGGGGAACCGGGAGACGATCGTCGAGACGGGCCGGTTCTTCAAGGACGCGAAGGAAGTGGGGGATCTCGTCGTCTCCGTTTCGGGCGGACGCCCCGTCTATCTCAAGGACGTGGCAAAAGTAGCCGACGGCCCGGAGGAAGCGGCGAATTATGTCTTCATGGGCCTGGGGCCCGCCGCGGCGAAGAAAGGCCTTAAGGGCGACGCCGCCGGTCAGGCCGAGGCGGTGACCATCGCCGTCTCCAAACAGAAGGGCGCGAATGCAAGCGTCGTGGCCGAGGAGGCCCTGAAGAAGGTTGCAGCCCTCAAGGGCGGGCTCATCCCGGCAGACGTGGAGGTCACCGTCACCCGGAACTACGGGGAGACGGCCAAGGAAAAATCGGACGAGCTCCTGGAACATATGCTCATCGCCACGATCTCCGTGATCGTCCTCATCGCCCTGGCCCTGGGGCGCCGGGAGTCGGTCGTCGTGGCCGTCGCCGTTCCCGTCACGCTGGCCCTCACCCTCCTCATCAATTACCTCTACGGCTACACCCTGAACCGCGTGACGCTTTTCGCCCTCATCTTTTCCATAGGCATCCTCGTCGACGACGCCATCGTCGTCGTGGAAAACATCAACCGCCATTTCCTCATGGGGAAGGTCGATACCGAAACGGCGGTCCGGGCCGTGGACGAGGTCGGCAACCCCACGATCCTGGCGACGTTCACCGTCATCGCCGCGCTTCTCCCCATGGCCTTCGTCTCCGGCCTCATGGGGCCGTACATGCGGCCCATCCCCGTCGGGGCGTCGGCCGCCATGCTCTTCTCGCTTCTCGTGGCCTTTATCGTGAGTCCCTGGCTGGCCTTCATCGTGCTGCGGGGCGCGAGCCACGGCGGCCACGGCGGGGAAGGGCAGGGACTGGCACGCTTCTACGAGAAATGGCTCGGTCCCCTCATCGATGCCCGGAAGAAGCGCCTGACGGCCCTTGCGGTCATCCTCGGCCTTCTGCTTGTAGCCCTGATTCTCGTACCCCTGAAGGCGGTGACGATGAAGATGCTGCCCTTCGACAACAAGAGCGAACTCCAGTTGGTTATCGACATGCCCGAGGGTTCGACTCTGGAGGAGACGGCGGCCGTTACACGGGCGATGGCCGAGTACCTGAAGACCGTGCCGGAAGTGACGGACTACCAGGCCTATATCGGGACGGCCTCCCCCTATAACTTCAACGGGCTGGTGCGCCATTACTTCCTCCGCTCGGGCGGCAGCGTCGCCGATATCCAGGTCAACTTCGCGGCCAAGGGCGACCGGAAGGCCCAGAGCCACGACATCGCCAAGCGCCTGCGGCCGGAACTCAGGAATATCGGCGACCGTTACGGCGCCCGCCTCAAGGTGGCGGAAATCCCCCCGGGACCCCCGGTCCTCTCGACGCTCGTGGCGGAAATCTACGGACCCGAGACGTCCCGCCAGATCGAAATCGCACGTCAGGTGCGGGATATCTTCGCCAAGACGGGCGGCGTCGTCGACGTGGACTGGATGGTTGAGGCGGACCAGCGGAAGCTCTTCTTTGCGGTGGACAGGGAGAAGGCCGCTGGAAACGGCATCACGACGGAGGCGATCGCCCGGACGCTTCAGACCGCCCTTTCGGGGGCGGCGGCCGGACTGGTACACTTCGACCGTGAGAAGGAGCCCGTGGAGATATTCCTGCGGATGCCCCTGGACAAGCGGGCGGACATTAACGCCCTCAAGTCGCTTACGGTCCCGACGCCTTCGGGAAAGGCCGTCTCGCTGGGCGAACTCGTCGACATCAGGCAGGGGACGGAGGAGAAGTCGATCTATCACAAGAATCTGAAAAAGGTCACGTATGTGACGGGCGACGTCGCCGGAACGGAAGAGAGCCCCGTTTATGCGATTCTTAAAATGAAGGAGGCGATTGCGGGGCTCAAGCTTGCCGAGGGTTACGGCCTGAAACAGTACTTTTCCGCCGCCCCGTGGCTGGAAGACCGATACGCCATGAAGTGGGACGGCGAATGGCACATCACCTACGAGGTATTCCGGGACCTCGGCGCGGCCTTTGCCGTGGTCCTCGTCATCATCTACATCCTGGTCGTGGCCTGGTTCCGGAGCTTCCTCACGCCCTTCGTCATCATGGCCCCCATCCCCCTGACCCTCGTGGGGATTCTGCCGGGACACTGGCTTTTCGGGGCCTTCTTCACGGCGACCTCGATGATCGGATTCATTGCGCTTGCGGGAATCGTCGTCCGCAATTCGATCCTGCTTGTGGACTTCATCGAACTGGAATGGCGGGATACGGGGGAGCTTCGCAGCGCCCTTCTCAAGGCCGGGGCCGTCCGCTTCCGGCCCATCGTCCTCACGGCGGCGGCGGTCGTTGTGGGCTCTTTCGTCATGGTCTTCGATCCGATTTTTCAGGGCCTCGCCATCGCCATGATGTTCGGCGCCGTGACCTCGACGGTGCTGACCCTCATCGCCGTGCCGCTGCTTTATTACGAATTGTACAGGAATGGACGCGTCCCGGAACGGGCGGGCGCGGAAACAACGATTGAAAAGCTCTGAAGCGCTGCGGCGGGGTTACTATTGTCACGGATGTATCGTGACATTAACGGGATATCCGGCGGTATCATGCCCTATCGGTATCCTGTCCTGTCTGGACGATCCTGCCCGGGCCGCGGACTGGGGCGATCCGCTTGTTCCTGGCCCCACCCCATTCCCGGACGGTCCTGCCGTTCCCGCCCCCATCGGGGGCCGCGGCGGAATGTCCTTTCCTCGACGGCGGAGCGGACCTTCTCCTGCTGTTCCGGCGTCAGGATTCTGTAGACGGACAGGCGGTAGACGGCTATCTTGTCGTGCATCTCCATCCGCAGCTTGTCCGTTTCCTCCTGGGCGACCGCGATCTTTTCGCGATTCGGGGAGGTTTCAAGCCACAACGCTTTCAGTTCTTCGCGTTTCGCCATCATCTTGTCCTGAAGGGGCCTGATGTCCGTGAGATGGGCCTGTCTGAGGGCTTTGATGGCGTTAATCTGCTCGGCTGTAAGATTGAGGCCCGTAATGGCCGTAAAATCCCCTCCCTGGCCGGGAGGACCGCCCCGTCCCCTTCCCCATTCGGCGGCGCCGGCATGGGAACAGAGGAAGAACAACAGGAATAGGGTTGCCATCAGGCCGGTTCTTTTCATGACGATACTCTGTCCTCGCTGGGTTGCTAAAAACACTATAGCAATCTCGGTGCCAAAGGAAAGAAAAATCTTGTCGCGCGGCAAGTCCCGTTCTGCGGGCGTTCCGAAGGGGCTTGATTATTCCTGGCGCACGGATGGATAGATGGATGGATAGAATGTATCCGGCCGGGTGTATCCGCCCGGGTCCAAAGTATCCACCCGGGGCGGCGGTGCGTTTCGCCGATGCTCCGCCGGAAGAGGCCTTCGTGCCGTTCTGTTCTGTACGGTTTTATGGAGGAATGTCCGCGGACGGCGATGGACGATTTCTCAGACGCCGCGATCCCACGACGGGTCTTGCTTCGTATCCGATACGGGAAGGGAAAAGAAGAAAATCGCCCCTTCGTTCTCCTTCGATTCGGCCCAGACGCGGCCGCCGTGCCTATGGACGATCCGCTGGACGATGGCGAGCCCCACGCCCGTGCCTTCGAATTCGTCGGCCCCGTGGAGGCGCTGGAAGACGCCGAAGAGCTTGTCGTGATACTGCATGTCGAAACCCACGCCGTTGTCCCTGACGTAGTAGACGTTTTCGCTACCCTGCCGCCGGCCGCCCATCTCTATGCAAGCCCGGTCGTTTTTGGACGAGAACTTGACGGCATTGGACAGAAGGTTTGAAAGGACCTGTCTGATGAGCGCCCGGTCGCCCATGCACGGGGGAATGCCGTCGTACAGAAATTCGGGACGGCGTTCGCTGTTTTCCGTCAATTCCCCCCACACCTCCGCGATCAGACCCGTCATGTCCAGGTCCGCCAGGGAGAGGCGCGCCCTGCTCAGGCGGGAGAAGGAGAGGAGATCGTCGATGAGCTGACCCATCATCTGGGCGTTGCTGCGGATGGTATTGAAGCGGCGGGACGATTCCTCGTCGAACGAATCCCCGTGTTTTTTGAGGAGCATGCGGGCGTAACCGTCGATGGCCCGGAGGGGGGCGCGGAGGTCGTGGGAGATGGAATAGCTGAAGCTCTCCAGTTCCTTGTTGGCCGCCTCCAGCTGTTCCGTCCTCACTTTCAGGTCGGCGGTCCGCTCTTCGACACGTCGCTCCAATTCCTCGTAGGACTGGCGCAGCTCGAGCTGGGCCTGCCTCAATTCCGTCACGTCGCGCGCCGCGGCGAAGACCCCCAGGATCTCTCCCTTCTCGTTTTTGTAAACCGAGGCGTTATAGATGACCTCGGTGATCCGCCCGGACCGGTGCCGGATGGCCAGGGAGTAGTCCCGGACAAATCCTTCGAGGAAGACTCTTGTGTATCCGATCCTTGCCTTTTCCGGCTCGGTGAAATAATCGCAAAAGTCAGAGCCGAGAAGTTCGCTTCGAGAGTGGCCCGTGGCAAGCTCCGTGGCGGCGTTGACGTCCGTAATCTTCCCTTCCGCGCTGATCGTCACCAGGGGATCGAGGTTGGTTTCGATAAGGCGTCGCGTATAGACGGATGCGGCCTGCAGCTCTTGCGTTCTTTCAGTAACGCGCCGCTCCAGTTCGTCGTTTGCTTCCTGGAGGTAGCGTTCGGCCTGCTTGCGCTGCATGGCCACGGCGACCTGGTCCGCGACCGTGCGCATCACTTCCACTTCCTCGGGGGTAAAATGCGGCCGCGTCTTCGTGCCGAAGGAGAGGGTGCCGATGAGGCGGTCCTGCGCCATGAGGGGGTGGCAGCAGTAGGCCTGGATGCCGTAGGATTTGACGAGGACGGTGCGTTCGTCGGGTGTGTTCTGGATATCCTCGGCGATGATGCGTTGCGCATCCCGGGCGACGCAACCGCAGACGGCGACGCCGAAATCCAGCCACTCGATGGCACGGGCCTCTTCGCGGGAGATTCCGGCGCAGGCGTTCAGGTGCAGCCTGCCTTGGCGCTCGTCCAGAAGAAAATTGAAAAACGTCTGGCAGTCGAGATGCGCCATGACGCCCCGGCACAGGCCTTCCACAATCGCCTGGGGGTCTTCCGAACGCAGCAGGCGTCCGGCCGTGTCGGCCAGGAGGCGGTAACGCGCTTCGCTTTCCCTGAGGGCCGCCGCCATGCGTTCCTGCTCCGTGACGTCCCTGAAGATGACGCTGAGAATATCGCGGCCCGGGTAGGCGTGGATTTCGAGGAGGCGCCCTGAGATCAGCGACGGGTTTTCGAAGTGGCGCGGTTCCCGGCTTTCCATCGCGCGCCGGTATTCTTCCTCGACGGCGCTGCCCCGGGTTTTGGGGAAGACGTCGAAAAGCGTCAGACCGAGAACGTTTTCCTTCGTTCTGCCCATGTGGGAGAGGGCCGCGTCGTTGACATGGGTGAAACGCCAATCCCGATCCAGGGCGTAGAAGCCGTCGGAGATGCTGTCCACGAGGGTTTCGAGGCGCTGGCGCGTTTCGCGCAGGTTCTCGTCGGTATGGCGGCGTTCCGTGATGTCCCGGTTCGAGCCCCGGCTGCCTAGAAAGACGCCCCGATCGTCGTGAATGGGCTGGCAGACGTGGTGCAGCCAGCGGACGTCGCCGTCCGGCCGGACGATACGGAACTCAAGCTCGCTGGGGCCCCGGCCTTCCAATTCTTCCTTCAGATGCAGGAGGCGCTTATCCAGGTCCTCCGGGTGAACGGTCAGCCTCAACCATTCTTTGGCCGTTATGTCCATAGGGATCCGGCGGCCGACGATCCGCTCGGCCGACGGGGAGACGTATGAAAACCTGCCGTCGGGGCCAAGCAGGAATTCCCAGTCGTATGTGAAATCCGCCACCGTCCGGTAGCGTTTTTCGCTCTCCGCGAGGGCCTCTTCGGCCTGCTTCCGCCCGGTAATGTCGTAGTGATGCCAGAGCCGCCCGTGCATTTCCCCGGCGATTTCGACGGGGATGAAATCCCGCAGGCACGTCCGGCCGTCCCGCATGGCAATTTCTTCGTCGCGGACCGGTTCTCTCTTCTCGACGATTTCGCGGATGCGGGCGACTTCCCTGTCGGGATGAAGGTAGCCTTGCTTGATTCTCGACGTTGTTTCCATTGCGGTCAGGCCGATCAGCTCGGCGGGCTTATCCGGCAGGGCGAAATAGTCGCAGAAGGCCTGATTGGCGTATTCGATGCGGTCGTCCTGATCGACGAGGAGTATGGCGCTGTGGATGCTGGAAAGGATGGTGAAGAAGCGCTGAAGGACCGTCCGGGAAACCTCCTCCGCCTGTTTCAATTCCGTAATGTCGGAAGTGACTTCCCCGGCGCCCACGATGACGCCGTCGGCATCGTGGATCGGCGTGTGGCGGGTTTCGTACCATCTCCGATAGCGTCCGGGGTCGCCGAACATCATCGTCTGGATAATCGTCTCGCCCTTGAGAGCGCGTCCCCACACGTCAAATGCTGCCAGGCGCTGGTCCGGCATAGCGTCCAAAACCTCATGCAGACTCATGCCGATCCTTGTATCCAGGCCGGTAAGGCGTTTCAATTCCCGTCGGTGTTCTTCGTTGAAGTAGGTGTAGCGAAAGTCTCTGTCCACCGTGGCGATCAGCACCTTCGCTCCCCGGGTCACTTCTTCGAGGAAGATTTGCGTCTGACGCAGTCTTTCTTCACTCTCTTTCAGGCCGTTTTCGGCCTGTTTAATGGCCGAAATGTCGTGCCAGACCGTCACGGAACCGGCGATGCGGCCTCCCGCAAGGACCGGCGCCGAAGATGTTTCGACGACCGCCTCGGACCCGTCGCCGCGTGTCACCTGGAATATGGCCCCGGTGATTTTCTCGCCCTTCAACGCCCGCGGCGTGGGCTGATCCGCCAGGTCGAACGGCCGTCCGTCCAGCCAGCGGCAGGAAACCCGTTTGATGATTTCGCGGACGTTAAGACCGACGGGATCGAAACCGTATACGGACGCGAAAACCGGGTTGGCCTTCCTGACGTTCATCCCGGTGTCGTACAGAAGCACCGCGTCGCTCTGAGCGGCGAAGATCGCTTCCAGTTCCGCCGCCGACTGTTTCGGCTCCCCGGACCCTGTATCCCTTGTCTTCGCCAGCAGCGGCTCTTTGCGAAGGCCTTTCTCTCCCGGCCGTGGCATCCGTGCCGTGACGGCTTTCGCCGACCGGGAGGATTCGTCTTTCGGGCGCTGGCGGGAGACGGCTTTCGTCTTGGCTGGTCGTTCGGTTTCCTGCATGGCCTGGCTGTCTCTTCTCGATGATCGATGGGGTCAAACACGATCGGGACATCCCGATCATGACGACTGATGTAGATTATATAGCAGGAATAACGGCAGATGCAATAAAGATCGTTAAAGCCATAGGGCGGGAAACGTGTAAGGGGTATGCCGGATACCGGAGTACAGGGCATCGCGGCGTTAATATTCCGGAAACCCAAAGAATATTTGCTGGAATAACGATCAATGTGTCCGGCGGCGTTCCCCGGCGGAAGACGGAACAAGGTCCGGCGCAGGATACGGCAAGGAGGATCCGGACGGCGGCTGCGTTAAACGGCCGGGCCTTCCAGAACGGCACGGAGAACCCGGGCCAACGTTCGATAGAAAACGGTCCTGGCGTGCTTTTCCATTCTTTCGGCGACGGACAGGCCGAAAGGCATGAGATGCTTCTGCAAGGCCTCGCCCTGCAGGCGTACCGCCAGGTTCGCCTTCTCGGCATGGCCTTCGCGGACGGCCTCGGCTTCATTGAAGAAGAGGAACGCCATGAATTCGAGTTCCACGGCGATATGGTCCGGCGGCAGCTTGAAAGCCTCGCTCAATTGCAGGCCCGCTTCGTAATAGAGTCTGGCGATCTGAAAGGTGGATTCCTGAAGGAGTTTGCCTTCGCGGTAGACCGATTCGAAAAGGTAGACCTGCCGCGGCTTCGAAGCGAAACACATCCAGGTATAATCCTTCTCCAGATCGATCTGGCTTGCCGGCATCTCGGGGGCGGCATCGGCCAGAATGCCGGCGGCGGCATCGAGACCGGTTCGTTTCAGGGCGTCGGCCAGGTTTGCAGCGTAAGCGCCTTCCGCAAGGGCCTGGACAAGGACCTCATCCGGGTAATTGAAGCCGTCGGCGAGATGGCGGAAGATCCCGGCCCGGGCCATGATATGGGGCAGTCGATCGGTGTTGCTCATTGCAGTCATGGATGTATTCTACCTCGATTCCGGTTCGGCGTCAACCGGACGAATAGGGTTCTCATTGCGGGAATAAAAGACGGGCGGCACGATCATGCCGCCCGTCATCGTAGCTTAAACGTCTTATTCCTTTTCTTCTTTGGCGATCCGGTCTTTGCGGTCGGCCAGTTTCTTGAAACCGGTCGCGGCCATGGCCGCCGCCATGGCGGGAACGGTCAGGCCGTCACCGAGGTTGACGCCGCCCACGTTGATCTTGCGTTTGGCGACCTTCGGATAGCCGGCCGCTGCGAAATTCTCCTTGGCGAGGACAAAGAGATGGGTCCCGCCGTTTTCCTCATAGCCATACAGGTTGAGCTTCTTCGTCTTGGCCAGCTTCAGTGCCTGATCCTTGATGGCTTGGTATTCGCCGAATTGCAGCGCTCCGGTCGGGCAGACCTCGACGCAGGCGGGCTGTTTGCCGTCGCCTACACGATGGGCGCAGAGGCTGCATTTGACGATCTTCTTCGTCGCTTCGTCGAACTGCGGGATGTGGAAAGGACAGACCTTCGTGCACATCTGGCAGCCGATGCAGGTCTCCCTGCTGTAGAGAACGGGGCCGTAATCGGATTTCGTCAGGGCCTTGACGGGGCAGTTCTTGACACACTGCGGATCGAGGCAGTGCATGCATCGTTTATGATAGAGGCCTTCGTCATTGATCGTGACGAAGGTCCGGAAAAGTCCTTTCGCCGCCTGATCGTGATATCGGAACTCCTGGACACACCGGTAACTGCAGGTGTTGCAGCCGGTGCAGAAGGTATTGTCGAGCAGAATGGCATATTCTTTCATAGTTGTTCACCTCGCTTATGCTTTTTTGATACTGACGAAGACGTCTTCCACCCAGCCCATCCCGGTGGGATCGTGCTTCTTCACGATGTTGGGATCCTTTTGGGGGATGAGATCGCCGTCACGGTAACCGAAATCCTTAGCAACCTTCAGGTTCTTGGCGCGGTGACCGATGCCGTGGAAGGTCAGGATGCAATCCTGCCGGGTGATGCGTTTCGTCAAGTGAAGCTTGGCTTTCTGGGGCCTGGGGAGGACCTTCATGAAGGCGGGGTCGTTCTCCAGAATGATCATGTCGCCTTCCTGCAAACCAAGCTTCTTGGCCGCCTCCGGGTTCATCCAGACGCAGTCCATGTGATTTCTCACGGTCGCTTCCCTGAGAACGGCGTTGTTCACGAAGTTGGGATCGGCATGCATATACCAGGGCGCGCGGGTGATAAGCAAAGAGAACTTATAGGGACCGGTGGACGTATGCCAGCGTGCGGCCCATTTGGGAAGGGGCTCGTGGCCGACGGGAACGAATTCGTCGATGTACATCCGGATGCGTCCGTTGGGCCTGCCGTACCCGATCTCGCCGAGCTGCTTGTAATCCTCGTAAGGCTTCTTGTCGATCCAGAACGCGCCCTTATTCATGAAGTCGCCCGTGTTATCGCCGGCGCCGGTGTTCTTAACGGCCACATCGCCGATATTGGTGGAGATCTTCTTCGCGGGATCTTCGCTGCCGTCGGTGGTCCAGTATTTGGGGGCCATGGCCAGGCCGATGGCCATGGCGAATCCGCCCCAGCCGATCTGGTCGCCCGGCGATTTCTGGATGGGGGCACCGCCGACGAGACAGGGATTTTTGGGATAGTAGAGCCTGGTGTCGAGTTTCGCTTCCTCGAATTGATGCGGCGCCGGGATGACGTAGTCGCAGAAGTAGCCCAGGTCGTCCAGGTAGAGGTTCCAGTCGACGACCATCTGCATCTTATCCGTAGCCTTCTCCAGCATCTGGGATTGGATCATGGCGAAAAGCCCCCGGTGCGGATTGCGGAAGAAAATGACCTTGGCCCGGTTCGTATTGTAGAGACCCCAACCCACCATGCCGTAATGGCCGGGGGCGGAGAAGTCCTTTTTACGGTATATGTTGTCCGTGACGGGAAACTCGTTCCGGAAGTCCACCGGTTCGGCGGGCTGTTCGGGGAACGGTACGGCCGGCGGGTACATTTCTTCCAGCCAGGGAATTTTCACTCCGTGGACCAGGAGCACGCCGCCGTCATGATCGATGGCGCCGTTCAGCGTGTTCAGGACGCTGATGGCATGGCGGAGCCGCCAGCTGTTGGCGTAGTTGGGGCCTGCGGCATCGCGCTTGTAGGTCGGAATGAAGGATCGCGGCGCCGCGGCGGCAAACTCCAGGGCGATCTTGCGGATCGACTTGGCCGGAACTTCGGAGATTTTTGACGCCCAGTCGGGGGTGCAGGTCTTGACCGATTCGGCAAGGAGCCCGATGACGGGTTTGGCATTCACCGTCTCTCCGCCGATCGTCACTTTGAAGGGGCCGCCGCCCAGGGCCGGCTCGTGACATTCGTCGATGGGTTCGGCCTTCTTGTGCTTGACACACCAGGCGAGCAAGGTGTCGTTTTCACCCTTGATCGTCATCTTGGTCTTGACGTCGACAAGGGCTGCGGCATCCGAATATTTCTTCAGGAAAGAGGTGTTGTATTTCTTGCCGGAAGTTATGATCTGGATCATGGCCAGGGCCACCGCCAGATCCGTGCCGGGTTTGATGGTATGAAATTCGCTGGCGTAGCCGTCGCACAGCGGGGTCCGGACGGGGTTGAACATGACGATCTTGGCGCCGTTCTTCTTGCCGGTCGCCCAGTGATTGAGCATGCCCGCCTTGCCGCACTTGGAGAACGAATCGAAGCCGAACCAGACCTGGTACTTGGCGTTGTCGTAATCGTAGCCGCAGACGTGATGGCTCGGCGTGTACGTGCTCATGTAGTATTTATTCGGCGGGTTCGTCAGCGTCAGGCAGTTGATGTAGTAGTGGGTGCCGAAACATTCCGTCCGCTGGTCGCTTCTCGTGGAACCGAGCGACAGGCAGAGGCGGTTCGTATAGGGGTCGCCGGGCGAGGCGAAAAGGATCTCTTCGCGTTTCACCTTCTTAAGACCCTCAATGACTTCCTTTACGGCGTCGGATGTCTTCATCGTCACCCAGCCGGGGTCCTCATCCGTTCCCTTTTTCGGGTTGGTCCGTTTGAGAGAGACCATGAGGCGGTCGGGATCGTAGACGGAGTCGACGAAACCGAGGCCCTTGATGCAGAACTTGCCGCGGGAGACAGGGTCCTCCGGACGGCCTTCCAGGGTGATGGCCCTTTCCAATCCCGTTGCCGGGTCTACGCCCATGACGACATAATAGGCGCAATCCGCTTCGCAGGCACGGGCGCAAACCTGCGGCACTTTCTTCTTGTATACATATGACGGTTTTTCCTGGGGATGTTCTCCAAAAGCCCAGGCCTGCTGAAGATTCCTGAAGGGAAAAGCGGTTGCCGCCGCGCCGATTCCCACGGCGCCGGCGATCTTCAGGAAACCTCTTCGGTCCATTTCATGGCGATGCTCCATACAACGTACCTCCTGTCCAAATAAGTGTAAGCTTGTCGATATTGCCTGCCGGGAGACGGCGAAACCGCCCCGACCCGGAATATCTATTGCGGAAAATATTGTATACAGGAATCGGCGGCAAGTCAAGAAGTATAATTAAATTAAATAGTTATGTCACTTTTGATATATGTGCGGCCGAGCATAATGGGGTGGATCGGCGTAGCCGGAGACATCAAGGGCGTGACGGGACGAGGGGCCGGGGAGGGAAGAAATTATTTGCTGTTTTCGGGGGGTTTTTCGATTAGGGCGAAGTTGTATGACCGGCTCCCGATAAAAGAGCGGACATCCGCCTCCAGGCGATGAAATTCGTCGAGCAGCATTTTTCCTTCGGGGGTCAGTTGCAGCCCCCGGCCGCCTTGGGGTGCTTCGACGAGTTTCAGGCCGAGGCGCTCCTCGACTTTCCTGATCTTACCCCAGGCGGAACGGTACGACATTTTGAGACGCCGGGCCGCACTGTACAGGCTGCCGCATTCGGCGACGGCCGTGAGGATTTCTTCCCGGCCTTCGCCAAAGACGATTTGGCCGTCTTTCTCGAGCCAGATTTTGTGTGTGATCTTCATATCTTTGAAATCACTATCCTTTGATTGCGTTATAAATGAATGCACCGGCAATGTCAAAGGATATGATCTTGAAGAACGCTGGGGGTTTCGGTCTGCAGCGGCGAACCGGGGATATGGAAAACACTCCAATCCGCTTCGGCCCGCCGCCGGGAAGGTCATTTCTCAGGGATAGGATAAGCGGCCGTTTGGCTACTTCGAGCTGATCTTCAGAAGCTCGATTTCAAAAATCAGCGTTTCGTTAGGCCCGATGACGGGACTTGCACCCCGTTCGCCGTAACCGAGATTTGCCGGGACGAAGATCTGCCACTGCGATCCGACCTTCATCAGTTTAAGGGCCTCGATCCAGCCGGGGATGACGCCTTTGAGGGGGAACTTCGCGGGCTCGCCCCGCTTGTAGGAACTGTCGAATTCCGTACCGTCTATCGACGTTCCTTTATAGTTGGCCGTTACCGTGTCGGTAAGTTTCGGGGACTTGCCTTTGCCGTTCTTGATGATTTTGTATTGAAGGCCGCTGGGCAGGGTTTTGACCCCTTCCTTATTCTTGTTTTCGGCCAGGAAGGCTTCGCCCTTCTTCTTGTTCTCTTCTGCCAGGCCCTTCATTTTGGCCGCCTGTTTTTCCTGCATGTCCTTCTGCAGGGCCATGATGGACTGGAGCATTTCTTCGTCCGTCAGGGCCGGTTTCGCCCCCGACAGGGCGTCCTTCATGCCCTTCGAGAACTGGTCGGGATCGATATCGATGGCCTGCTGCTGAATGTTCTTTCCCGTATTGACGCCCAGGGTATAGCTGAGTTTTTCCTTGTCGGTCATTTGGGGCGCCTGCGCTTTCTTGGCGGCCTCGTCCGCGGCCCACGCCTGCCCGCCGGTCATTAAAATAACGCCACATGCCATGGCCGCCAACACCATCCCACCGAATTTTAACATGTTGTCATCCTTTCCATTCTATAATGTATCGCTGTTGCTTCATGGCCGTTCTTCGAGAACGCCTCCCGTCGCGGGGACGCCGGAATGACCATAACGTATCCCGCACCGCCGGACAAGGCAAGAAGGCATAAATCAAGATGTTCGGTTATGCCAAGCCCCCGATTCGTCCGAAATACCGGCGGAGCATGTCCTCCTCTTATGCCCTTCGGGATACGGATGTCAAGTCTGAAATAGGCCGCGGCAACGGCTGCCGCCATGAAGGTGCGCGCCGTTTCCGGCGGCGGGGCGGCGGCATTGCGGTGCAATATGTTGTCAGGAATCACGGATGAAAATCGTTTCAGGATGTATATAAAGATATAAATATATAATATGGATATGAATAAATGCAGACCTATGGGATAGATGCGAAAATATATTGCATTGCAACATTATGTCTTGACAAACGGCGCTGCGGCCATTATTTTAAAAAGACAATTCATCGGTTGGACGTGTTCCATATATTTCCGGAGGTCCCCTGCGTCATGTCGAGGGGCGATGATGACGGCCGGCAGGCTTACGGGCAGGGCGACAGACCGGAGAAAGTCGCTCAACTCGGAAACCTTCCGTGTAAAATGCGGGCATAGGAAAAAGGGGCATCGTGCTTGAGGGAGCTTTCAGGGAGAGGGGGAGGGATCATGAAGCATACGCTGTGGCCGACGAAGGCATACGAGATATTCGCAGACGAAAGGCGAAAGCTGGAGGATTACCGGGACAAGGCCATTGAAACGGCAGGCCGGGCATGGCTTGAGAACCAGAAGTACTGGCTGGGTCTCATGAGTTACCCCGAAGACGCGGCGCTGCCGTTCTGGAACAACCTCAAAACATTCATCCGTCTGAACATGGAAGAACGGATGAGCGGGATCGAATCGACGGCCGAAACGACGACCGAATCCCTGGAGGCGGGCCAGCATTACTTCCTGGGGCTGCTCAAGTACTTAAGCGAGTTCATGAATCCTTACTGGACGGCCCTTGAGGCCTTCCTGAACCTTGAGAAAGAGAAGCTCGTGAACCGCACACCCCTGGAGAGCGCCATGGATTACCTGGAACTCCTCAAGTTCAACATCCAGATCGCCGGGGAGTCGGTGAACGGCACGGCCAAGGACCTGCTCCAGTTTCACAGGGCCGAAGGCCAAAAGGCCTTCGATGCCGTCGTAAAGGCCATTTCGACCCAGGATGCGGGTGTGCTACGCGATTACACGGCGAAACTGGACCATCTCCTGGAGACGGTCATTTACGATTATCCGGAGGCGATCCGGGCGATCGAGCCCGAATTCGGCTTTCACTTTGACGACGGCGGCTATAAAAAGATCGTCGAAACGGAACGTTTCATCGTCTACCAGGTCTTTTCCCGGGACAAGTCCATCAAGGCGAAGAAAGGCGGCAAGCCCGTCCTCATCATGCACCCGTACGTCCTGGGCCCGAACATCCTGGCCTTTCTGCCGGGAGAGAAAAAGAGCTATGTCCACGCCTTCGCCGACCAGGGCATCCCGACCTATATCAGGATCCTGAAGGACATTCACATGACCCCGGCGGTGCAGCTGATGACGGGCGAGGATGACGCGGCCGACACGCGGGTTATCTGCAAAAAACTGAAAGCGATCCATGGAAGGAAGGTCACCCTGAACGGCTTCTGCCAGGGCGGTTTCATCGCGCTCCTCGATATCCTGTCCGGCGAGCTCGACGGCCTCGTCGATGCGCTCATCACCTGCGTGGCGCCGATGGACGGAACGAGGAGCAAGTCCCTCAAGGAATACATGGAGCATCTGCCGCCCCGCTTCCGCGATCTCGATTACGCCCTGAAGCAGCTTCCGAACGGCAACAGCGTCGTCGACGGCAAGGTCATGAGCTGGGTCTACAAGCTGAAAAGCATGGAGAAGGAGGCCCCGGTGGCGACCCTTTACAAGGACCTGATGCTGTTCAGCGGCCACGACGGGCACAAGATCAACATCAGCAAGACGGCCGCCGCCCTGAACAACTGGCTGATCTACGACCGTTCCGACCTGCCGGAGGCGATCACGAAGCTCAGTTTCGACTCTTATACGATACCCGTTTCCGAAGACGGGACGCTCCCGGTGACGATGTTCGGCAAGACCTTGAATTACCGGGGCATTCCGGAGCGGGGCATCAAATGGCTCCTCTGCTACGCGGAAGGGGACGATCTCGTGGACAGTGAGTCGGCCCTGTCGCCGGTCGGGTTCATCGACGTCGAGGTGACGCCTTTTCCGAAAGGCCACGGCGCCATCGCGACCTCCTGGACGGATCCGGGCTCCGCGTGCGCCGTCCACAAGGTCTTCGGCAAAGGCTGCCGCGGTCCGGTACGCTTCCAGATGGACCTCGATGCCGAAACCTCCGGGGCGGGAAAGTCTTCCGCCGCATAGCGTTGCGATTTCATAGGAAACCCGTTCGGGATATTTCCGTCAGATGTCCATGCGCAAGTCGTCGCGGGTGGCGTAGGAATTCTTGAAAATGTCGCGGGCCGCGTTTTCCGAATCCTGCCGGTCGGCCAGAAAGGGATGTGCCTGTGCGTCGAAATGGACTAGGGCCAGCTTCCTGGCGTCGGCCTCATAGGCGATACTGGCGGCGGTCTCGGGGTTCAGGTGGGGGCGCCGGTCGCTTGCCTGGCCTCTCTTGTAGGAGCATTCGGCGATGAGCAGGTCGGCGGACCGCGCCAGGTCAACGGCGGCGGGACAGTAGACCGTGTCGGGACAGTAGGCGATGGCCTTGCCTTCGATCTCGATCCGGAAGCCTATCGTCAGCACCCCGTGACGCAGGGCGCGCGTCTCGATCCGGAAGGGGATGCGGTTTTTCTCTTCCGGGAGTTCGACGACCTTGACGGGATAGGGCATCTGGGATACGGGGAGCATATAGGGGCTGTTGACGATCATCCGGAGCGCTTCCCTGGTCCCCGCGGGGCCGGCGATATGGAGGCCCCCGGCGAAGCGGAACTTGACGAGGGTATTGAGGCCCAGGATATGGGCCAGGTGGAAATGGCTGAGGAAGATGTAGACGGGCCTCTCGTCCGCCTCGGCGATATACCGGTCGGCCTTCGCCAGGCCGCTGCCGGCATCGAAGATGATATGGAAGTCGGCGGTCCTCACGAGAACAGATACAGTGGCCCCCGTATTCGTCTCGAACCAGCCGTTTGTGCCCAGAAATATTGCGTCCAGGTCATCCTCCTTAAAATCGGGCAATCCGGATAAAATCAGCCTCCTGTCTCAGGCGGCATCCTCTTGCGGCAGAGCTTGCGCCGCCGGGCGGGTCCGACGCCCGTCAGTCCTCGATAATGGCCACGGGCCTGCACCAGCCGGCCGAAGCCCCCTTGATCTTCACCGGGAAGCAGCAGACGGTAAATCCGTGAGGACGGCCGATGGCGGCCAGATTGGCCATTTTCTCCATGTGGCAGTATCCCCGTTCGATGCCGGCAAAGTGGGCCTCCCACACGACCCTGGGGTCGCCCTTCTCCTTGAATTCGGCGGCGAGGAAGGGCAGCGGTCGGTCCCAGCTCCAGGCGTCGATGCCCACGACACGTACCCCCTGCTCCGTCAGGAAAAGGGTGCTCTCCCGGGTCATGCCGGGGCCCTTCACGAGGTATTCGGCCGTTCCCCATACCGCGTCGGCCCCCGTCCGGACGAGGACGATGTCCAGGGGTTTGAGACGGTAGGCAATCCGGTCGAGTTCCTTCCGGCAGTCGTCGGCGGTGATGCGCTCGCCGTCGGCCTTGTGACGGAAATCGAGGATGACGCCGTCGCTCAGGCACCATTCAAGGGGTATCTGGTCGATCGTCTGCGCGGGTTTTCCCCCATCCTGGGTGGGATGGTAGTGGTACGGGGCGTCCAGGTGGGTGCCGCTGTGGGTCGTCAGGGTCATGAATTCCATCGCCCAGCCCAGACCGCCGGGAAGCTGGTCCTGTCTTATCCCCGGGAAGAAATCGAGCATCTGGACGGCTCCCCGGGCATGATCGGCGTAATCGATCTTCGGGTACATCATGGGCGGGTCCGAGGGCAGGGACGGCTCGATGGCGATGCTGAGGTCTACAAGGCGTCTTGGTTTCATGGTGCCTCCAAAATGAGCGGTGAACCTGGCTTGTGTCCGGGCATGACGGCGGCGGCGCCGTCCACGTTCAGCCGTTAACGCCGATGCTGTGTAAAAACGTTCATATCAGCATTCAGCAGCGGCTGTCAATAAGACGTAACGCCCTTCACGGGAGGGGATTGCAATGGTGCCGGGGGAATCGCCTCCCGTCCGGAAATGGCGTTGACATGGGGAAGTCTCCGGTTTATATATAGAAAGGTTTTGAACTGCCGCAAAGAGGAGGGTCTTATGGCCGAAAGAAAAATAGTATCGCAGCAAATGGTCAATCCTTACGGGGCCAACATTCCGCTCGCTGCAGCCAAAAAGGTGGCCGCCGGAGCCGCGGCGGCGGCGACGCTCATGAAAGTCAACGTCGCCATCGCGATTGTGGATGCGGGCGGTAATCTCCTTTACCTGGAGCGCTTCGATGCCGTCCAGTTCGGCAGCGTCGATGTGGCCATTCATAAAGCGAAATGTTCCGTAGCCTACAAAAGACCGACCAAAGCCTTTGAAGATGCCATCAGCGACGGCAGGCTGGCGATTTTCACGCTGGACGGCATCTGCACCGTCGAGGGCGGCCTGCCGATCCTTATGGACGGCAAGATCGTCGGCGCCATCGGCGTTTCCGGCGGGACCGCCGGTGAAGACGGGCAGATCGCGAAAGCCGGTCTCCAGGCGCTGGCCTAACTCCTTTCCGACTCCGTAGTATATCCTGTCCGCCGGATGCCGTGGCGGCGGACGGGACCTGTCGCTATCCTCAGGCATCCCGCCGGACCGCCGGGGAAACGCAGGGTCCGGAAACAGCAAAGCCCACCGATTATCCGGATGATATCTCACACTTTTCTATATGGTAGTTTTTGCTTACCGTAAAACCACTACTTATCCCGTATTGTCTTTCAGATATTAAGTTCATATTCTACAGTTAAAGATGTAACCACAAACACCCATCACTCCAAATCTCCTTTCTAACTCCCCTCAACAGGCAGGGCCACCAGCACCCTGCCTTCTTTTTTTTTGGAATAAATGTCTAACAGTCTGAAATAATTATATATGTATAAATACCGCTGCGCTTCCACAGGGACTTGCGGAAAGACGGCGGAACGAAAAGCGGCGGCAAGCGGTTGTCGGTTGACCGCGCCGTGCCGCCGCGGAGATGGAGGCAAGATATGGCCGGTTATAGATGGACGCCGTAGGTAGAAAGTCCGGCAGGGTCGATAATACCTCCCGGGCCGGAGGGAAAATCTCCGTCCTTACCGACGTTTGAGGTCGGAATCGAGGGCGACGCCGCAAAAGGGGCAGTAGCGGATTTTCGGCGACAGCGTAAAGGGCCCCAGGGAATTGTTGATGACGTTGCCGATCCGCCCACGGCACCGGGGGCAGCTGAGGCCGAATTGAAGGAACAGAATCCCGGCTGCGGCAATGACGAAGCCGACGGCGGCCACGGAAAAGAGGCCTTTAAAATAGTTGCTGAAGAGCAGACTGGCGGTAAAGAGGCTCATGCCCGAGGCGGCCGTGATGACGGCCTTCCGTTTCTGGTCGTTGATTAATTCGCGTATCTTCAAAGATCTCATCGGTACTCTCCTTCCTTAATCCTTGTTCGTTTTTCCGCCCCTCCCGGCAGACTCGCCTCACGCCAGAGCAAGGCGTGTGCCAAAGCGGTGCTGCGAAAGCGGAATAATCGATAAATGCCTGTGATAATGAATGGATATGACAATCAGGGGTTCCCCTTGCACATCCTCGACACCCCCCGGACAACATGCCGGAAGCGGCGATTTTCCCGTCCGGCGGTGATTTTCACCGGTATTCGGAAAATTGCCCGGGCAGGAAGACGACGGACGATCCCTTTACCATCGTCTCCCTTGACAAGGCGGCGGGTTCTCATTATGGTTTGCCGACGTTATCACGCAAAAGAAGGGGGGAAATAACGGATGCCGACGGTATCGGGAAAAACGCGACGAAGGACGGCCACTGTAAAGGCCGCCGCCGTAATCGTCCTTTCTTTGCTGCTCGTTTCCTGTCTTGGCTGGTTCTTGAAGGAGCCCGAGATCGCCGTCAACAGGATTGTCGTCAACCCCCGTTCGCTTACGGAAATGGCCATGTCCTTCGGCCTGGAGGTCCGCAATCCGAACGGCTTCGACCTTACGCTCAAGTCCTTTACCTATAAGATCGCGGTCAATGGTGAGGAACTGGGCTCCGGCAGCCTGGAAAAGGAAATCCTCCTGCCGGCCTCATCGGTTGCCCAGGTGGAGGCGCCCGTCGCAGCCACTTTCAGGAATCCCGGGGGCAGCCTGATCGCCCTGATCACCGCCCGCGATCTGCCTTATACCATCGAGGGCCGCGCCACAATCTCGACATTCTTCGGCAGCCACGAATTCGTCGTCCGGAAGGAAGGGCGGATCGACTGGAAAAAGTAGCGCAGGCGAAAAACAGCCGGGCATAAAGGATGCCGGCCGTTGTTTCCGTGAAACTCCGAGACTTCGCCGCAAAGCGCGGAAACGTGATGTCTTTTATCCCGTAAGTATTTCGCGGACGCGGCCGACGATGCCGTTTTGGAGGCGCACCTTGATGCCGTGTGGATGCGTGGCGGAGCGGGTGAGAATATCCGCAACGATGCCCTCCGTCAGCCTGCCCGTCTTCTGGTCTTCTTTCCGGACGACCCGGACGCGCAAACCCGCCCTGATCGCGGACCTGTTATTGCCTTCTGTGTTCATGTCCTTCATTCTACACGTAATCGCCCGCCGAAGGAAAGGTGAAAATGCATTTTCCAGAGCCGCCCGGAACCGGCATCCGGTGAAGACGGGCGAACCATCCGGACTCAAAGAGCAAACTTGAGGTTTCGGCGCGGTTGATGTATAAATGCGCAGGCCGGTGAAGCAACAAGGCTGACCTTCCCGTCGGCGATCAACCGGCATGCCCCTTTCCCAAATGAGAACAGAATCCAGTTCAGCGAGGTCCACCATGCGTAAACATTGTCCTTTACACATTGCAGTCCTGGCGGCTGTCGCCATCCTCGTGTCCGGTCCGGCGCAGGCAAGGCAAATGAACATCCTCGTCTATCCCTTCGAGAACACGGGCGACCAGAAATTTGCCTGGATATCGGCAGGCATGACAGACACGGTGATCTCCGATCTCGGAAAGATCAAGGAAATTTCCGTCGTTTCGGAAAGCGACCGGAAGCGCGCCCTGGAGGAGATGAAATTCAGCCGCTCCGGTATGGCGAGCGAGGAAAACATGGTCGCCATCGGCAAGATGACGGGGGCCAACATCATCTTCTCGGGAAGTTACCTCGTGGCGGGAGACAGGATCAGGGTCAACGCCAAACTGATGAACGTCGAATCGGGCAGGGTCGAAAGCACGACCAAGCTGGACGGTGTGATGGACGGTATCTTCGATCTTCAGGACCGGGTTGTTTTCAGCCTGCTTTCGGAAACGGAAAAAGTTCAGATCGCCCACATTCCCCAGATAAGAATCGCCGACGACGAGAAGAAGAAGATCGCCGGGAAGCAGCGGACCAATAAGGATGCCTACGAGCTCTATGCAAAAGGGCTGCAGTTGATGGGAACGAACCCCCGCGGTTCCCTCGCCCTTTTCCAACAGGCCCTGGAAAAGGACAGCCGGTATATCGATGCCCTGATCCAGGCCGGTTACGTCTCGGGAAACACGCTCAACCGGTTTGAGGAGAGCCTGGCCTACCTGGGGAGAGCGGATCGGATCTTTAAAGAAAGAAAGGACGTGAATTCGTCGGACTACGCAAAATTCAATGTGACCCTGGGCAGTATCTATAATGCCAAGGGACAGCCGGATACGGCCTTGGTCTATTACGAAGACGCCCGGCGGTTGCGCGAGCAGCTCCATATGCAGACGACGGGCGAATACGCGAACGTGCTCCTGAGCATGGGCAATGCTTACCTGGTCAAGGGGCAGGCGGACGAGGCGCTGAGGTACTTTCAGGAGTGCCGGGATATCCGCGACAAACTCGGCCAGCAGAATACGGAGCAGTATGCCCTTGTGCTCATGAATATCGGCGTCGCTTACGACAAGAAGAACGACAACGACCAGGCCCTCAGGTATTACCTCGATTCCCAGGCGATTCGCGACCAGCTGGGCCGGAAGAATACATCCCAGTACGCCCTGCTCCTCATGAACATCGGTGTCATCCACCGGCGGCAGGGCCGGACGGACGAGGCCCTCAGGTTCTATGAGGATTCCCGGTCCCTCCGGGACACGCTGGGCCTCCAGCAGACGGGGCCCTATGCCAACCTCCTGGCGAACATGGGGGTGGCCTATACCGGCAAGGGCGACACGGACCGGGCCCTCGGCGTGTACCGCGAGGCACAGGCGATCCGGGACGCCCTGAAGCTCCAGAACACGGCCGATTACGCCAACCTTATGTATAATATGGGCGTCGCGATGGAGAAGAAAAAGGACCGCGACGCGGCGGGCCGTTATTATCGCCAGGCCTACGACATTTATGTACAGGTCGGTTTCTCGGGACCCCTCAAGGAGCAGGCGCGAAAGAATGCCGTCCGGCTGGGCTATTGATGAGGCGTTGCGGTGCGTTGACACCGGAAGGGATAGAAACGGGACAGGCTTTTTATAAAGGAGGACGATATGCGCATCAGGACGGAAGGGAAGGGGATGAACCGCCGGGATTTTCTCAAGGCGGGCCTGGCCGGGACGGCGTCGGCCGTTCTCGGCGGCGAGATACTGGCCGAAAGTATCGCGCATGCGGCGCCGGCGAACTTCATCTTTCCCAAGCCCGTTTACAGGACCCTCGGCCGGACGGGATTGAAGGTCACCATCGTGAGCTTCGGGGCCATGCTGACGCCGGAGTCGGAGGTGATCCGCGTCGCCTTCGAGCACGGCATCAATTATGTCGATACGGCCCGGCGCTATATGGGCGGCCGGAACGAGGAGATCGTCGGCCGGGCGCTTAAGGGACTACGGGATAAGGTCTACGTCGCCACGAAGACACAGCCTTCCTCGAAGTCCCGGAAGGCGATCACGAACGACGTGGAGACCAGCCTGAAGGCGCTTGGCACCGACCACATCGACGTCATCCAGCTCCACAGCCTCACCGACACGGAGAGGATTTACAATATGGAGACCCGTGAGGCCCTGGTCCGGCTCCGGGAGCAGGGCAAAGTCCGGTTTTTCGGGATCACGACCCACAGCAACCAGGCGGAAGTCGTCAATGGCCTCGTCGATGACAAGGACAGATTCTTCGACACGGCCCTCGTGGCCTACAACTTCCAGAGCAGCGCCGACATCCGGGAGGCCGTGGCCCGTGCGGCCCGGGCCGGTATCGGGATCATCGCCATGAAGACCCAGGCCGGCGGCTATCCGACGGATTCCCTCGGTCCTATCAGCTCCCACCAGGCGACCCTCAAGTGGGCCCTGCAGAGTCCCCATATCACGAACGCCATCCCCGGCATGAGGGACATGTCCCACCTCATGGAGGACGTCGCCGTCATGGGGATGAAATTCGGCGTTCTCGACAAGATGATCCTGAAAAGTTACGGGGCGGCGATCAAACCTTACTATTGCCACCTTTGCACCCGTTGCGAAAAGGGGTGCCCCCGCGGCGTGAAAATCAGCGTGGTCAACCGCAGCCTCATGTATGCCGACGGATACGGGGATGTCGCGCTGGCCCGTTCCGCATACGGCGAGATACCGCCGGACCGGTCGGCGGCGGCGTGCGGAGATTGCGCCACGTGCACGGCCAGGTGCGTCAACGGCCTCGACGTCGCCGGGAAGATGGCGCGGGCGCGGCGGCTCTTCGCCTGATGAACAGGGCCTGTTAAACAAGACAACGAGAGAATGACATGATCAGAATGAAGTTAGCGGCGGTTCTGGCCGCCGTCATCCTATTCCTTGCCCCGGGGGCTTCGACCTGGGCGGCCGCCGATGACCGACCGGCAGCCGATGCGAAGGCCGCGGCCATAAAAGAGATGAAATCGACGGCGGATGCGCTGCCCATACCCGCCTTTGCCCGGGGCTGGAAGGCCGAGGGTCCGGTCCGTCTTTTCGATAAAGATAATCTTTTCGACCATATTGACGGCGAGGCGGAACTCTATATGCCTTACGGCTTTGCCGAGCTTGCCGCGGTGACGTATATAAACGCCGCCAACGCCGATCTGGCCGTCGTCGCTGACGTTTACCGGATGGGCTCGCTGCTCGACGCCTTCGGCATCTACTCCAATTACCGGCGCTCGGACGATACGACGGCCGTGAAGGTCGGGGCCGAGGGATTCGTCTCTTCGGCGCAGCTCCTCTTCTACCAGGACCGCTATTTCGTGAGGCTCTCCGTCTCCGGGGCGGATAAGCTCGATCAGGAAATCCTGACCGGGCTGGCCCGGGATATCTCCCGGCGTCTGCCGCCGTCGGCCGCCAAGCCGCGCGAGCTTGAAGCGTTCGCCCTTCAGGGCGTCATTCCGAAAAGCGAGCGGTATATCGCCAAAAGCCTTCTGGGATATGCCTTCTTCCGCCGGGGCATCGTCGCCGAGGCCTTGCTTTCCGGTGAACGCATTCAGGTTTTCGCCGTTATCGAGGATTCGGAAGCCGCGGCCCGGAAGGCCCTGGGCGAATACCTGGCCTACCTGGGAAAGCCGAACGACAAGGGCATCGGAGAGGGCGGCTTTGTCGCCGCCGCCGACCCGCTCTTTGGAAAGGTCATCGTCGGCCGCCGGGGAAAACATCTTATCGGCGCCATCCGATTCAAGGATGAGCAAGCGGCAAGATCGTTGGCGGAAGCCCTGCAGAAACGCGTGGTCGATGTTTCCGGACCGTAAGCGAAAATACATAGAGCCGTCCTTCCCGGAACGAACAAGGAAGACGCTGCCGTCTGTCCTGGACGACTCATTTGTTCAAGGACCATAAATCCAACTTGCTATAAATAAGGGGGGAAACATGAAGGCATGGCAGGAGCTTGGCGGTGAGTTGAATCAGTACCTGAAAACCGAAACGCTTCCCGTGGCGGTGAAATTCTGTAAGAACAGCGGGGATATCCCTGCGGGGACGCGGACGCCGGTCAAGGACCTCGGTGTCCGCATGGCGCACTGCCAGCTGCAGGCCATGGCGCGCAAGTACGGCTGGACGGTCGCCCTGACGAAGGATGATTCGGGCTGCGCCATTGCCAACCACACGTACGGCTGGGAGCCTGCCCGGAAAGAAGGGGCGATGGCCTTCCTCCTCAAGATGAACTATGCCGCCGACAGCGAGGCCGCCGAGACGATTTTATCCTCCTTCCGGACGCTGGCGCCGGGGCAGTGCGAGGCCATGGTCTATTCCCCTTTGGAGCGGACGAAGGTCGAACCGGATGTCGTTCTCATCTACATGAATCCGGCCCAGCTGATGCGCTGTCTCCACGGCAGCACGTATCGCACGGGCCGGGCCGTCGTCTCCTCTTTCTCAGGCCGGGCGGCTTCCTGTACGGAAGGCGTTATTGCCGCCCATCTCGACCAGCTCCCGAAGGTCGTGGTGCCGGGCAACGGCGACCGCGTCTGGGCCACGGCCCAGGACCACGAGATGGCCTATGCGCTTCCGGCGTCCCATCTGGCCGATCTTGTCGAGGGGCTCGCCCGGACCCACGAGAAGGGCGTCCGCTATCCCATCCCGGCGTTTCTCCGCTACCGGCCCGAAGTGGGATTGAGCATCCCCCTGACGGATGTCTTCAAACAGGAAGGGAAATAGGTTCGTGCAAAGGGCGGTACATTGACGGGAAGACCGGAACGACGGGCGGGTGTTGGAAAAAGTAGCGTAACGGAAAGGACATCATGGGAAAAGTAAGCATCGTCAGGACAGACTCAGGCATCGCCCCCGCGCTGGTTAAGGCCCTCGATCTGATCGGGGGGCTCGGGGCCTTCGTGCGCCCCCGGGACGTCATCATGCTCAAACCGAACATCAACGGCACGGAGGGC
This sequence comes from Syntrophales bacterium, assembly GCA_963668175.1. Taxonomy (GTDB): domain Bacteria; phylum Desulfobacterota; class Syntrophia; order Syntrophales; family PHBD01. The sequence continues at coordinate 3,066,871 of OY764159.1, read as the reverse complement.
GTAACGAGCCTTGAACTCGTGGAATCGCTCATCGTGCTTCTCAAGGATATGAGCGCGAGGAAGATCTTCATCGGCGAGGCGACCTTCGGCAGCGAAAAGATGACCGACATGTTCTTCGCAAAATCGGGCTATGCCGATCTCGCTTCGCGCTACGGCATCTCGCTCATGAACCTGAACCGGTCGCAGGCGGTGGACGTGCCCGTCAAAAACCCGCATGTCATGAAGACCCTGAAGATCGCCCGGGAGGTCTTCGCGGCCGACCGGATCATCAACATCCCCGTCATGAAGGTCCACTACGCCGCAGGCATCACCCTGGCCCTGAAGAACCTGAAAGGCCTCCTGGTGCTGGATGCGAAGAGGCATTTCCACGAAGCCGGGCTGGATAGGGCCATCGTCGACCTGAACAGCACGATCAAGCCGGACCTCAACATCGTGGACGCCACACGCTGCATGGAGCGCATGGGGCCGCGGGGCGGGGACCCCGTCGATCTCAACCTCGTCATCGCCGGGGTGTCGAGCGCCGAGGTCGATTGCGTCGGCGCCCGGATCATGGAGCATACCCTGGACGACGTGAAACACCTCGATCTCTACCTCAGGGACAACGGCATCGATCCTGCCCGGATCGAGACGGTCGGCGAAACGGTGGACGCCGTGAAGCATCCTTTCAAAAAAGCGGCGGTCGCTGCGAAGGTGCCGCCGGGATGTACCATCCATGAAAGCGATGCATGCAGTTCCTGCATGAATGCCCTGTACCTTTCATTCGAGATACTGGGACAAGAGATTCCGGAAAAATTGCACGTTTTCCTGGGGTCGAAAAAGGCACGCGTCCCGGGCGATTCCGGGTGCCGGATCGCCTTCGGCAACTGCAGCGTCAAGAAGGGCCGGTCCTGCGACGTCGCCGTCAGGGGCTGCCCTCCCTATCCGTATGATCTCAAAGAAAAACTCGCACTGCGCCTCTAAGAGGAAGGTGCGTTTAAGACCCGCCGCACCCGGCATTTCCGCCCGATTTATCCCGGCGTCGATTCTCGATTTTTTGTGATCTGAATCACCGAATTTTCAGACCGGCCCGTTTATTATCGCTCAAAACGTGACGGAGCAACGGAGAACTGTTTCCTCATTCCGACCCGCCGCAGCAAAAGAAACGGCCGGGCCCGCAAGGTCACGCAATACGAGACACCGCCCCATGCGCCTATGGCAGCGTCAAAAGGGTTCCGCCGGAACGGCATTCTGATACAATAGATAAGGTAAGCGGAGAAGATATGAACACCGCCGCGGCCTACGAAACGGCCAGACAAATGATCGACAGCCAGGTATTCTTTTCAGGAAAATTCTATTTCGTCTTCACGGTCCTGATGTTTTCCGCCGCCTGCGCCGGCAGTTTCATCAGCGAGTTCTTCCGCGGGCGCATGCGGATGTTTGCCTTCAAAACGCGATACGGCGTCATCCCTCATCGCCGCGATGAAGCGCCGCCGGCGGATGCCGACGATAAATCCCGGCTTGAAAGAAAAGACTGGGCCCTGAAGGAATACAACACCCTGAGGCGCTATAAGCTGGAGGAACTGCTGACGGCCCTGTTTGAACTCGATCACTGGCAAGAAAGGGAGCGGGACGTCATGATCTTCAGACCGTCCGCCGAGACGTCTCCGCCGCCGATCAACACGATCCACCTCATCGCCAGCCTCTATTTCCCGGAACTCGACGCCGAAGCAGTCACCGTCGTCGGGGCCTACCGCGACCACGTAGCGTGGATCGAGGAGTTTCGGGAGAAGCTGGAAGCGGCTCCCAAGGGACCGGAGCGTGAAGCGATTATGGCGGTCTACGATATGCAGTATCGCGAAAACGGGCAGCCTCTCGCCGCTGCCGTCAAGGCCCTGGAAGAGAAGGCGCGCTTGGTCATGAAAAACGTCATTGGCATGGGTTTCTAGCTCCTCACCAAGCGGGGGGCTGCTTGCAGCCTCCCGTATCCTTGTTCACCCCTCACCCATGCCAATGACTCTATATATACTGCCGGAACGGCGGCCTTTTGGACACGACCCTTCACGAATCCAGGGCCGTGGCCATCAGGTCGCCGATCATTTTTCCGAACCGGGATGGGTTCTCCGGCTTGCCTCCTTCGGCGATCACCGCCATGTCGAAGATGAGAAGGCATAAATCTCCCAGAACGGCGGAATCCTTGTTCGTCTCGTACATCTCCTTGATTTTCCCAACCAGAGGGTGCCCCATGTTGAGTTCCAGAACGCGCTTGACCGGGGGCGTCTCCTGCCCGGCGGCCTTCAGAATCTTCTCCATATAAGCGCTCATGTCGTGGCTGTCGCCCGACAGGCAGGCCACCGAATCCTGCAGATGGGTGGAAGGCTTGACATCCTTGACCTTCTCTTCCAGTCTGGTTTTGATGAAGGCGAAGAGGTCCTTAAATGCCTCCTTCTTCCCGTCGTCGCCGGCGTCAAGGTCCAGATCGCCCTTCTCGGCGCTCTTGAAAGGATTCTTATCGTATTCGTTGAGGTAGCCGATGACGAGCTCGTCGATAGGGTCCGTCATGAGGAGCACTTCGTACTCCCGGGCCTTGAGGCGCTCCAGGTGCGGACTGTTGAGGAGCGTGTTCAGGCTGTCGCCCGTGATGTAGTAGATTTCTTTCTGCTCGGCGGGCATCCGCTCCGCATACTCCTTGAGCGATATCCAGGCGCCGTCGGATTTTGTCGACCGGAAGCGCAGAAGCTCCGTCAGTTTCGCCCTGTTGTCCGTATCCTGGGCGATGCCCGCCTTGAAGACCGGCCCGAATTCCTTGAAGAAGGCGTCGTATTTTTCCTTCTCCATGCCGTCCAGGAGGTCCAGGATTTTCTTGACGAGGTTCTTGCGGATGTTCCGGACGAGGGCGTCCTGCTGGAGGATCTCGCGGCTGATGTTGAGGCTCAGGTCCGGGGCGTCCACGACGCCCTTGATGAAGGAGAGGTAAGGGGGCATCAGCTCCTCGCAGTTGTCCATGATGAAGACACGCTTACAGTAAAGCTGGATGCCGTGCTTCTTTTCCCGGTGGAAGAGGTCGAATGGCGCCCGCGACGGGATGTACAGGAGGGCGTTATATTCCGTAGCCCCTTCCAGTTTGACGTGGAGCCGGGCCAGGGGCGGGTTCCAATCGTGGCCGATGTGGCGGTAGAACTCCTCGTACTCCTCCTCCGTGACTTCCTTTTTATCCCTGCTCCAGATCGCCTTCATGGAGTTCAGGGTCTCTTCCCGGACGACCTTGGCTGTCGCGTCTTTCTCGGGTTTCCCGTCCTTGTCGAGGACGGGTTCGCTCTTTTCGACGTCCATGACGACGGGATAGGCGACGAAGTCGGAATGGGTCTTGACGATCTGCCGGATCGTCCATTCGTCGGTGAAATCCTGGCCGTCTTTTTCGGCCTTTTTCAGCTTCAGGACGACGGTCGTCCCCCGACTGTCTTTCTCCGTCTCCTCGATGGTATAATCGCCGGCGCCGTCCGACTCCCATTTGACCGCCCGGTCGCTCCCGGCGGCCTTCGTGATCAGCGTGACCTTGTCGGCCACGATGAACGCGCTGTAGAAACCTACGCCGAACTGGCCGATCAGTTCGGGCAAAGATGCGTCCTTGCCCGCCGCCGCGGCTTCGAGGAAGCCCGCCGTCCCGCTGCGGGCGATTGTCCCGATGTTCTCCACGACCTCGTCGTAGGTCATCCCGATGCCGTTGTCGGCGATCGTAAGCGTCCGCTTCTTTCTGTCCGGGATAATCTTGATCCTGAATTCCGTGTCGTCACCCAGGATGTCGCCGTCCGTCTGGGCCCGGAAGCGCAGCTTGTCGATGGCGTCCGAGGCGTTCGATATCAGCTCCCGCAGGAAGATCTCCGGATGCGAATAGAGGGAGTTGATAATAATTTTTAGTAACTGCTGAACTTCGGTCTTGAATGCGTGGGTCTCTTTCTTTGCCGACATACATATCCTCCTCAATAAATCCGTCCCCGGTTTTCGCCCTGTCTTTCGGGGAAAAGGGGACTTGCTGTGATAAGATTAAAAATGCAGGGATCTGATTATGAAATATAGATGGTCACGATTTGAAAAATGTCAAGACGGGCGATCAAGGAAAACGGGCCTCTTTTTGTACACCCGGCAGGAAAGAGGGCAGGGCATGGCATAGGCAGCGGTGCACGGCGAAACGGCGGGGAACATGCCCTTCTTGAAGCCGCAATGACGCGGCAGGAAGGCATTCTATTACGGTGATCCCGACGCTCTCAGGTCATACCGCCTCGATCCGGCAGGGGACGTAGCGGTGGATCGGCGTTCCCAGCGGGTCCCGGTGGGTGTTCTTCGTGAGGCGGTTCACGTTGACGCCGTAAACCTTGCCGTCATAGACGAGGCCGAAGCCGTGGGGAATGACCACGTGGCCCCGGTGGGCCGTGTCCGTCAGTTCGACGGCTATATCCGCGGCACCCGCCTCCGTCGTCACGCGGACGGTCTGACCGTCGGCGAGGGAAAGGTCGGCTGCGTCTTCGGGGTGCATAAGGAGCGTGCAATCCCTCTTGCCTTCGTTCCAGGCGGGGTCCCGCATCAGGGTGTTCGCGTTCATGCTGAAGTGCCGCCCGGCCATGAGGACGAACGGGAAAGCCGCATCGGGCTTGAGGGCCGCTTCCTCGTTCTCCGCAGTGATGCCCTCGATCCAGGAATTCAATTCGGGGATGACGAGGTTGATCTTTCCGTCCTCCGTCTGGAGGTTTTCCATGTTCTTCTCCGGGTCGGTCTGTCCGATCCAGAGCCCTTCGGGATGGTCCACGATTTTCTGATAAAGTGCTTCGCCCATTTCCAGACCCGTGGGAAACCCCGCCCGGGCGGCATGTTTGCGGAAGGTTTTTGGCAGCGTCTGGAGCATGCCCCAGAGTGCGGCGAGATTCACGGACCCCATGGCCCGGCCCAGGGTCTTGCCCAGGATGAAGGGCAGGGACTTCACGGCCGCCGGCTCCTTCTGGACGAAATCGAGGAGGGCCATGCCGAAGGTCATGCGGTCGGCCTTGGCGGCCTCGTGCAGGCTGTCCGGGATGGGCGGGATCAGCCCGAGGCGGTCGGCGAGGCGGAGATGGATTTCGGCGATCTCCAGGGGCTCTCCCTCCGCCGCCACGATGGGACGGCGCATCTGGAAGAAGATGCCCGGGAAGGTGTGGGCGAAGAACGTCCCGTCCCAGGACTCATATGCCGAAAGCGACGGCAGGACGTAGTGGGAGAGCGCCGCCGTCTCCGTCATGGCCATTTCCGCCGTGACGAGGAGATCGAGCTTCCCGAAGGCCTTTTCGTAGGCGGTTGTGTCGGCGAAGGAACGCAGGGGGTTCGCGCCGGTGACGTAGACGGCCCGGATGCGCTCCGGACGGTCCGAGAGAATCTCCTCCGGGAGACAGTTCGGCGGAAAGACGCTCAGCACGGGATGGAAGCCCGTGGCGACGGTCTTCCATGTCTTGGGGTTCCGTTCGTCGCAGTGGGCGCCGATGGGCATGAGGTGGCCGTGAAAGATGTTGCCGCCCCGGACGCCGATGCGCCCGCAAAGGGCGAGGAAGACGACCTCCAGGTACGATGCGGCGGTGCTGTGGCGGTTCATGTAGATGCCGAGGTCGTTCCGCAGGGACGATTTACGGGTAGCAAAAAGGCGGCAGACCTCGCGGATTCGGGTGTAATCGAGACCGCAGGTGCGGACGGCGGCTTCGGTGTCGAATCCGGCGAAAAGGGGCCTGATCGCATCGAATCCGGTGGTATGCTTTTCTATGTACTCCTTGTTCTCCCAACCTTCCTGAAGCACGATGGCGATCATGGCGCGAAGGAGGAGGGCGTCGGTCCCGGGGCGGATGGGCAGATGGATGTCGGCCAGCGCCGCCGTTTCCGACTTTCTCGGGTCGACGACGACCAAAAGCTTGTCCGGGTCCCTGGATAGCCGCTGGATGTGCCTGGGGGCCTGGGGGATCTGGTGGCTCTGCATGCCGTTCCAGCCGATGGCGAGCAGCATGTCCGTTTCCTCGATATCCGGTTCGGTGTAGAGGTACTGGCGGCCGTACGTGCGGCCGTGCACCCAGAACATGCCGGAGAATTCCTGGCCGATGGCGTTATAGTGATACTGGGAGCCCAAACCTCGCAGAAGACGGACGCCGAAGGCGGCCTCGAAGTGGCATCCCTGGCCGCCGCCGCCCATGTAGGCGAAGGACCGGGCGCCGTGCTCGGTCACAATATTTTTCAGTCTCGCGGCGATTTCGTCTAAGGCCTGGTCCCAGGAGATGCGCTCCCACGAATCGCCCGAACGCTTCAGGGGGTATTTCAGGCGGTCGGCGTTGTGCTGGTGATAGGCGACGTTCATGCCCTTCCGGCAGACGTAACCCTCGCTGCGGAGGTTTTCCTTATCCCCCTTCGCCTTGACCATGCGGTTGTTCTCGACTTCCACCTTGAGGCCGCAATTCTGGGCGCAAAGGACGCAGCCCGTGGTGTGCACCGTACCCATAGAAGACCCCCTTTTCTTAAAGCGATGTTATAAAAGATATATTCTCTTACGGCGACTTGTCCCGCAATTTTCCGAGCAACTCCAGAAGCCCGCTCCGGTCGGCCGGAGTGAAAGCCGCCAGGAATTCACGGTTCGCCTCGTCGATGGCCCCGACGGACAACGCGGCCAGTTCTTTTCCTTCCGGTGTCAGATGGATTTCGATGGAGCGCCGGTCATGGGGATGCATATGACGCCTGATGTGCCCGGCGGTCTCCAGGCGGTCGAGGATGCCCGTCAGGGTGGCGCTGTCCAGTTCCGTCATCTTTCCGAGGGCGCTCGACGTAACGCGGTCGCCGCGGTGGAGAAACCCGAGGACCATGGCCTGCACGGGCGTAATATGGAGCTCCGCGACCTTCTGCGCGAGAAAGCGCAGGGCCGCCTGGTTGGCCTTGGAGAGATTGAAGAAGATGCACGCTTGAGAGTCCATTGCTCGCCTGCAATAATTTGGCATGCCATATACTAGTATGCGAGTATAATGGAGAAACCGTTTCTTGTCAAGGCGGTAATATTGAGAAGAGAAGCGCAGCAGCGTTTATGGCGCGGGGAACCAAGGCATGACTGGATACATTCTACGCAGGTGGATACCGCGGTGGATACTCTTTATCCATCTATGGAACCTATATATCCAAGCGTCTTCTTGGCTTCCCGGATCATCTATGCTATATAATCGTGTACTTGCAAATGAGGCGGACCGGATGGCATGGCGTTTGCTTCATTCTGCTCCCATCATGACGGGAAACACCGATGGGCCGATACTGTCCGGAAGGGCGTCACGGTGAGGCGCCTTGCAAAAAAGCGATGCCCGGAGTATAGGGTCGTCTGTCCCGGACATGTCCCGGGCGGAAAGGCGCAGACAGCGCTATATATGGTATTTTAATATCGTGCAGGAGGGGGAACGAGCGTGGACATGGACACACAGCCAGGAACGGAAGCCGAAAAACCCCGCAGGACGGCGGGCATCCTGTCACACCTGAAGAGGCGATGGTGGCTCTGGCTCCTGATCGTCGCGGGAGCGGCCGCCGTTATCTATATCGGTGTTTTAAAACCGGCTCAGAACGGGGCGGACCGGAAGGGCATGGCGGAAGGGCAGCGCCCCCTGCCGGTTACGGCCAAACAGGCCCTGAAGGCCGATATGAATGTCAACCTGCGGGCCCTGGGCACCGTAACGCCGGTCTATACGGTCACCGTGAAATGCCAGGTCAGCGGCCAGCTCCTCAGGGTCCATTATAATGAAGGACAGATCGTCAAGGCCGGCACGCTTCTGGCCGAGATCGACCCCCGTCCCTTTGAAGTCCAGCTCATGCAGGCGGAAGGCCAACTGGCCCGCGACGAATCCCTCCTGAAAAACGCCGAGGGCGATCTGGCACGCTACAAACTGCTTCTGTCGCAGGATTCCATCGCCGATCAGCAGGTGACAACCCAGGAATCGCTCGTCCAGCAATACCGGGGGGCCGTGAAGACCGACCGGGGGCAGGTCGCCAACGCCAAATTGCAGCTCACCTACTCGCGCATCGTTTCGCCCATATCGGGGCGCATCGGCCTCAGGCTTGTGGACCCCGGAAACATGGTCCAGGCGAACGACTCGACCGGAATCGCCGTGGTCACGCAGCTTCAGCCCATCAACGTCGTCTTCTCCGTGCCCCAGGACAATCTGCCCGCAATCATGAAACGGGTAAGATCCGGGGATGAGATCCCCGTCTCCGCCTGGAGCCAGGACGGCAAGACGCAGATCGCCGAGGGGACGCTGCTGGCCGTCGACAACCAGATAGACACCACAACGGGCACCATCAAGATGAAGGCCCGGTTTGAAAACAAGAAAAACGAGCTATTCGCCAACCAGTTCGTCAACATCGTCATGAAGATCGATACGCTTGAGGGCGCGACCGTCATGCCTACTGCCGCGATTCAGCGGGGTTCCATCGGCACTTTTGTCTATATCGTTAAAGAGGACAAGAGCATTGCCGTCCGCCAGGTGACGCTCGGACCCGCAGAGGGCGAGAATGTGGCCGTCACGGCCGGTCTTGCCCCGGGGGAATGGGTTGTCGTCGTCGGCGGGGACAAGCTGCGGGAGGGCACTAAAGTGGAAACGGTCACGGGCGACGGCGCGGCAGGTGCATCGGCCCAGGGCGGAAAAAGGCCCCGGGACGGAGCCCGCAAGGAGAAACGCTGAAGACTATTGAATGAACGATTCCGCGGCCGCCTTTGCCGCAACAGGTGCTGACCTATGAACCCCTCGCGACCTTTCATCCTGAGACCTGTAGCCACATCCCTCTTCATGGCGGCCATCTTCCTGTCGGGCCTTATCGCCTACAAGGTGCTGTCGATTTCGGCCCTGCCGCAGGTGGATTATCCGACCATCCAGGTCGTCACCCTGTATCCGGGCGCCAGCCCCGAAGTCATCACATCCTCCATCACGGCGCCCCTGGAGCGCCAGTTCGGACAGATGCCGGGCTTGAACCGCATGTCCTCCACGAGTTCCGGGGGGGCGTCGGTCATTACCCTGCAATTCGCACTCAGCCTCGATCTCGACGTGGCCGAGCAAGAGGTGCAAGCGGCGATCAACGCGGCGAGCAACCTTCTGCCCACCGATCTGCCCATGCCGCCGATCTACAGCAAGGTCAACCCGGCCGATGCGCCGATCCTGACCCTGGCCGTGACGTCCAAGACGCTGTCGCTGCCCAAGGTCCAGGACCTCGTCGATACGCGCCTCGCGCAGAAGATATCGCAGCTTCCGGGGGTGGGGCTTGTCAGCATCAGCGGCGGGCAGCGGCCGGCGGTCCGCATCCAGGCGAATCCCCGGGCGCTGGCCTCCTATAAACTGACCCTCGAAGACCTGCGCACGGTCATCAATACGGCCAATGTCAACCAGGCGAAAGGGAGCTTCGACGGGCCGTCCCGTGCGTCCCTGATCGACGCGAACGACCAGCTCAAGTCGGCGACCGATTACGAGCGCCTCGTCGTCGCCTACCGTAACGGCGCCCCCATCCGCCTGTCGGACGTCGCGGTCCTCCGCGACGATGCGGAGAACGTCCGCCTGGCCGCATGGTATAACGACGTCCCCGCCGTCATCGTCAACATCCAGCGCCAGCCCGGCGCCAACGTGATCGAGGTCGTGGACCGGATCAAGCGCGTCATGCCGCAGCTGCGGGCGTCCATCCCGGCTTCCGTGGACATCACGCTCCTGTCGGACCGGACGACGACGATCCGTGCCTCCGTCCAGGATGTCCAGTTCGAACTGATCCTCGCCGTGGCGCTCGTCGTTATGGTGATCTTCCTCTTCCTGCGCAACCTGTCGGCCACGGTGATTCCAAGCGTCGCCGTCCCGCTCTCCCTCGTGGGCACCTTCGGCGTCATGTATCTCGCGGGGTTCAGCATCAACAACCTGACGCTCATGGCCCTCACGATATCCACGGGTTTCGTCGTGGACGACGCCATCGTCGTCATCGAAAACATCGCCCGCTACATCGAGAGAGGCGATCCGCCCCTGGAGGCGGCAATCAAGGGCTCGGAGCAGATCGGCTTCACGATCATCTCCCTGACCTTTTCCCTCGTCGCGGTCCTGATTCCGCTTCTTTTCATGGGAGAGGTCGTCGGCCGTCTCTTCCGCGAATTCGCCATCACCCTGGCTGTGTCGATCCTCATCTCCGCCGTGGTGTCTCTGACGCTGACGCCCATGATGTGCGCTAAATTGCTGCACCACGTGCCCGAGGAGAAGCAGGGGCGCTTCTATCACGCGAGCGGCCTCTTCTTCGAGCGGGTCATCGCCCGTTACGGCGAGATGCTCAACTGGGTTCTCGACCACCAGCGCTCGACCCTGATCGTCGCCATCGGCACCCTGATCCTCACGGTCCTGCTCTATGTCTTCATCCCCAAGGGCTTCTTCCCCGTCCAGGATACAGGGATGATCCAGGGCATATCGGAAGCCCCGCAGTCCATCTCCTTCCCGGCGATGGCGGAGCGGCAGCAGGCCCTCGCCAAAGTCATCCTTCAGGACCCGGCCGTCGAGAGCCTGTCGTCGTTCATCGGCGTCGACGGGACCAACGTGACGCTCAATAGCGGGCGCATGCTCATCAATCTCAAACCGAAGCACGAACGCAACCTCGACGCCATGGGGGTGATCCGCCGCCTGCAGAAGAAGCTCGCGGGCGTTGAAGGCATCGCCCTCTATATGCAGCCCGTTCAGGACCTTACCATCGAAGACCGGGTGAGCCGCACGCAGTATCAGTTCACCATGGAGACCGCCGATTCCGAGGAGCTCAGCCGCTGGAACGGCCTGCTCGTGGACAAGCTCGTCCGCCTGCCGCAACTGGCCGACGTGGCAAGCGACCTGCAGGACAAGGGACTCCAGGCCTACGTCGCCGTCGACCGCGACGCCGCCGGGCGTATGGGCGTGACGATGGCCGCCATCGACAACATCCTGTACGACGCCTTCGGCCAGAGGCTTGTCTCCACGATCTTCACCCAATCTAACCAGTACCGTGTCGTCCTGGAGGTGCAGCCCGAATACAAAAAGGGCCTTTCCTCCCTGAACGATCTCTATGTCGCCTCGACGGCGGGGACCCAACTGCCCCTAAGCTCGATCGTTTCGGTCCAGGAGAAGCCGACGAACCTCGTCGTCAACCATATCGGCCAGTTTCCCGCGGCGACGATCTCCTTCAACCTGGCGGACGGCGTCTCCCTGGGCGACGCCGTCGACGTTATCGAAAAGACCGAACGGGAGATCGGCATGCCCGTAAGCATCAAGACCGGCTTCCAGGGCGCCGCCCTGGCGTTCCGCGCCTCCCTGACGAGCACGCTCCTTCTGATCCTCGCCGCCATCGTGGCCGTTTACATCGTCCTCGGCATCCTTTACGAGAGTTACATCCATCCGATCACGATCCTCTCGACCCTGCCGTCGGCGGGGGTCGGGGCTCTGCTTGCCCTCATGATCTCAAGGACCGATCTCGGCATCATCGGCATCATCGGGATCGTCCTTCTGATCGGCATCGTCAAGAAGAACGCCATCATGATGATCGACTTCGCCCTCGATTTGGAACGCAAGGAGGGCAAACCGCCCCGCGAGGCCATCTTCCAGGCCTGCCTGCTCCGTTTCCGTCCGATCCTCATGACGACCATGTCGGCGCTGCTTGGCGCCCTGCCGCTGATGGTGGGTACGGGCGTCGGTTCGGAACTGCGCCATCCCCTGGGGATCACGATGGTCGGGGGGCTCATCTTAAGCCAGATTCTCACGCTCTTCACCACGCCGGTCATCTACCTGGCCTTCGACCGCCTCAGCCGGCGCTTCGAATCGCCGTTCAATCCCGTTGACGAAGACGGCGACGAAGAAGGGAGGGTTGCATGAGTGTATCCACGCCCTTCATCCGCAGGCCCGTAGCGACGACCCTGCTCACGGTCGGCGTTCTCCTGGCCGGCGCCGTCGCCTTGATCTTCCTGCCCGTGGCGCCGTTACCCCAGGTCGATTTCCCGACCATATCGGTAAACGCCTCCATGCCGGGGGCAAGCCCGGAGACCATGGCCGCGACGGTGGCGACGCCCCTGGAGCGCTCGCTCGGGCGCATCGCCGGCGTCACGGAGATGACGTCCGTCAGCACCCTGGGGAACTCGCGCGTCACGCTCCAGTTCGACCTGGACCGCAACATCGACGGGGCCGCCCGGGACGTGCAGGCGGCGATCAACGCCTCCAGGAGCCTCCTGCCGTCCGGTTTGCCGAACAACCCGACCTACCGGAAGGTCAATCCGGCCGATGCGCCGATCATGATCCTCGCCATGACGTCCGACACGATGACCCGCGGCCAGATGTACGATGTGGCCTCGACGATGCTGGCCCAGAAGCTCTCCCAGGTGAAGGGCGTCGGCCAGGTCAACGTGGGCGGAAGTTCGCTCCCGGCGGTCCGTATCGAGCTCAACCCCACGCGCCTCAACCAGTACGGCATCGGCTTGGAGTCCGTCCGGCTGGCTGTCGCCGCCGCCAACGTCAACCGGCCCAAGGGCTCCCTCGAAGACAACGAGCGCCACTGGCAGATCTACGCCAACGACCAGGCCAAGCGGGCGAAGGACTATATCCCGGTGATCGTCACGTACCAGAAGGGGGCCGCCATCCGCCTGGGCGATCTCGGGGAGGTTGTCGACTCCGTCCAGGACATCCGCAACGAAGGTTTGTACGACGCCAAACAGGCGGTTCTTCTCATCATCACCAAGCAGCCGGGCGCCAATGTTATCGAGACCATCAACAGCATCAAGGAACAGCTGGAACAACTCCGGGCCTCGGTGCCCGCCGCCATCAAGATCACGGTGGCCATGGACCGCACGCCCAGCATCCGCGCCTCCCTGAACGAGGTCGAGCGGACCCTGGTGATCGCCATCGGCCTCGTCATCATGGTCGTCTTTCTCTTTCTGCGCAATTTCAGGTCCACGTTGATTCCCAGCGTGGCGGTGCCCGTGTCCCTTGTTGGCACCTTCGGAGTCATGTATCTTGCCGACTACAGCATAGACAACCTGTCCCTCATGGCGCTGACCGTGGCCACGGGATTTGTCGTCGACGACGCGATCGTCGTCCTGGAGAATATCTCCCGCCACATCGAGGCGGGCATGAAGCCCTTCCGGGCCGCGCTTCAGGGAGCCCGCGAGGTGGGCTTCACAGTGCTCTCCATGAGCCTTTCCCTGGTTGCGGTCTTCATCCCGATCCTCCTCATGGGGGGCGTCATCGGCCGGATATTCCGCGAATTCGCCGTCACGCTCTCGGCGGCGGTCCTCGTTTCCCTCGTCGTTTCCCTGACGACGACACCGATGATGTGCGCCCGTTTACTCAAGGCAAAAGAGGAGAAAAAGACCGGCCGGTTCAACCGCATCAGCGAACATGTCTTTAACTGGATGCACAGCCGGTACGAGCGTTCCCTCAACTGGGCGCTTCGTCACAGCCGCTTCACGATGGTTGTCCTTCTTCTCACGGTATGCCTGAACTTTTATCTCTATGCGACGATTCCGAAAGGATTCTTCCCGCAGCAGGACATCGGGAGGCTGATGGGCATGATCCAGGCCGATCAAAACATCTCCTTCAAGGCGATGCAGCAGAAGCTGGTCAACATCATGACGATCATCCGGCAGGACCCGGCCGTGGAGAGCGCTGCCGGCTTCATCGGCGGCGGCCAGACGAACGCCGGCTACATGTTCGTTACCCTGAAGCCCCTTAAGGAAAGGAAGGTCAACGTGGACCGGGTCATGGCTCGGCTCCGTCCGAAACTCGCCCGGGAGCCGGGAGCCCGCCTCTTCCTGCAGCCGGCGCAGGATATCCGCGTGGGCGGACGCGCCGGGGGCGCCCTTTACCAATACACCATTCAGAGCGACGATCTCACGGAACTGCGGTTCTGGGAGAAGAAGATACGGGAGGCCATGGGGCAGCTGCCGGAACTGGTGGACGTCAACACCGACGAGCAGGACCGGGCGCTGCAGACGGCCGTGACTATCGACCGGGAAGCGGCGTCGCGCCTGGGGGCGACGGCGGCCCTCGTCGACGCCACCCTGTACGACTCCTTCGGCCAGCGCCAGATATCGACGATCTACAACCCCCTCAACCAGTACCGGGTCGTCATGGAAGTGGCCCCCCGCTATTCGGAAAGCGCCGAGGCCCTTCAGAACGTGTATGTGACCGTGCCCGCTTCCACGCTCCTGACGGCGGGCGCCCAGGTGCCCCTCAGGACGTTCGCCTCCTACGACCTCAGCAATACGCCCCTCCAGGTCAACCACCAGGGGCAGTTTGCCGCATCGACGATCTCCTTCAACCTGCCGCCCAACGTATCTCTTTCCCATGCGACGGCGGCTATCGGCGACATGATGAACCGGATCGGCGTGCCCGATTCCATCCGGGGGAGCTTCCAGGGGACTGCCCGGACGTTCCAGACGTCCTTGGAGAGCCAGCCCTGGCTTATTCTCGCGGCCCTTGTCAGCATTTACATCGTCCTCGGCATCCTCTATGAAAGCTACGTCCATCCGGTCACGATTCTCTCCACGCTGCCCTCGGCAGGTGTCGGCGCGCTGCTGGCCCTCTTGCTTTTCCGGACGGAATTCAGCATCATGGCCCTGATCGGCGTCATCCTCCTCATCGGCATCGTCAAGAAGAACGCCATCATGATGATCGACTTCGCCCTCGACGTGGAGAGGAAGCAGGGAAAACCGCCGCAGGAGGCCATTTACGAGGCCTGCCTGATCCGCTTCCGGCCGATCATGATGACCACCCTGGCGGCGCTGCTCGGGGCGGTCCCGCTCATGATCGGTTCGGGGGAAGGTTCGGAACTGCGCCGCCCCCTGGGTATTTCCATCGTCGGCGGCCTGATCGTGAGCCAGATGCTCACCCTGTACACGACGCCGGTGGTCTACCTGTATCTGGACCGCTTTCGGCTTTTCTGCCTGTCCGTTTTCGGCCGAAAGGGCCGTAACCATAAACTCGCCGTAGGCGAACCTGGAGGAATCCGACCGTGACGAAGACGTTCCTGCGATATGCCCTGTTTATGACCCTGGCAGCCCTTTCCGCCTGCGCGGTGGGGCCGGACTATACCCGTCCCCCGGTGGACGTTCCCGGGGCCTTCAAAGAGGCGAAGAACTGGAAAGAGGCGACGCCCCGCGACGGAAGAATATCCTCGGACTGGTGGAAGGTCTTCAACGATCCGCAACTGAACGCCCTCGAGGAGCAGGTGACTGTCTCCAACCAGTCCCTGGCCCAGGCGGAGGCGCAGTTCCGCCAGGCCCAGGCTATTGTCCGGGGGGCAAGGGCGAACTACTTCCCCACGCTGGGCGGCGCGGCAGCCGCCAGCCGTTCCCGGGGACCGGCGACCGCCACATCGCCCCAGGAGACGACCACCAGCTATTCGCTGCAACTCAATGCGAACTGGGAGATCGACCTGTGGGGGAAGGTGCGGCGCCAGGTCGAGTCGGCGTCCGCTTCGGCCCAGGCGAGCGATGCCGACCTCCGCGCCCTGACGCTTTCCCTCCAGGCGCAACTGGCCCAGAATTATTTCCAATTGAAGACGCTGGATGCGCAGACGAAGCTCTATAAGGATACGATTGCGGCCTACGAGAAGGCCCTTCAGCTTACGAAAAACCGCTACGCGGCGGGCGTGGCCGCCAAGGCCGACGTCGCAGCGGCCCAGACGCAGCTCGAAACGACGCAGGCGCAGGCCATCGACATCGGCGTGGAGCGCGCCCAACTGGAACACGCCATCGCCGTCCTCGTCGGCAAATCGCCCGCGGAGTTATCCATCGGGGAAACGCCCGTCGCCATGGCGCTGCCGCAAATTCCTACGGCCATACCTTCCGAAATGCTGGAACGGCGCCCCGATATCGCCGCCGCCGAGCGGAGAGTCGCCGCGGCGAACGCCCAGATCGGCGTGGCGAAGGCGGCCTACTATCCGTCGCTTTCTCTCAGCGCCTCCACGGGATACCAGAGCTCGGCCCTGGCCGATCTTTTCCGGGCGCCCAGCTTCTTCTGGGCCCTGGGGCCGGCGACGCTCGCGCAGACGATTTTCGACGCCGGGGCGCGAAAATCGTTGACGGATCAGGCTATCGCCTCGTATGATGCAACAGTGGCCGTGTACCGTCAGACGGTTCTCTCGGGTTTCCAGCAGGTGGAGGACAACCTTGCGGCGCTCCGCATCCTGGAGGAGGAAGGGCATGTCCAGGAACGGGCGGTGGCCTCCGCCAGGGAATCGGTTCTTCTGACCGCCAACCAGTATAAGGCGGGCATTGTCAGTTATCTGAACGTCATCACCACCCAGGCGATCGCCCTGACGAACGAAAGGACGGCAGTAGGCATCGCCGGCCAGAGACAGACGGCGTCGGTCCTCCTGATCAAGGCCCTGGGGGGAGGATGGGACGTGTCCGTGCTGAACGGCGATCGCGTGGATGCGGGAAAAGCGCCGGCGGACGGGAAGGGTGAACAGAAAACGAAGTAACGCTGAAGGAGGCGGGAGCCATGGACGACGAGTTGGAACAACTTATCGCCGAAGCCGTTCTTCTCGAAAAGAATGTCGCGAGACTCTATTCCCTCTTCAAGGAAGCCTTTCCGGAGGATGCGGACTTCTGGGATCGATTGGCCGACGAAGAGAAAAACCATGCGGCCCTCATTCGCACCGTCAAGGATTTCTTTCTGACGATAGGTCTGGTTCCGTCCGGCCTGTTTACCGCACCGCGGGAGGAGCTTAAACGCTCCAATGCCAAAATCGGCGCCCTGATCGAACGATACCGAAGCACACCGCCGTCGAGGCGGGAGGCCTTTCTTGCCGCGGTCGATATCGAAGAGACCGCGGGCGAAATCCATTACCAGAAATACATGAGCGGCGAGTCGATTGCGAGAATCGACGATATTTTCAAGGAGTTGAACGAGGCCGACAAGGACCACGCGGCAAGAATCCGCTCCTATATGGCAGAGCATCGACTGGGTTCCTAACACCACGACAGTATATAACCTTTTGTTATATCCTCCCTTTCCCCGGCATTCCTTCCGATGATATTTATTTGACACCTTGCCGTATCTGCTATAGGGTGGATAACAGGAAATATAAACAAGGGAGGAAAGATCATGTTCGAAGGCCTTTTTCAGCCGATGCATCTGATCGTGATCCTGATTATCGTCCTGGTTGTTTTCGGACCCGGCAAACTGCCGGAATTGGGCGGATCCATCGGTAAAGCCATAAAGGGGTTCAAGCGGGCCATGGAGGAACCTGATAAGAAGCCGGAAGAGATTCCCGCGGCCAAGAAGCCGGAAGACAAGAAGGAATAGACGGATACGCCGAATCATCCCCATGAATCTGCGCCCCTTTCTCAAGATATTGTCCTTCGTCATCATGGTCGCGTTGGGGGCGTATCTTTTCTTTCATTACGGCTGGTATGTCTATTTCGTCGATCGGGACAAAGCCATACAGCTCCTCAATGCTTATCATCCGTACGATCGAATCATCTTCATCATATTGCAAATCGGCCAGGTGGTCGCCGCGCCCATACCCGGCGAGGCGACCGGCCTCATCGGGGGATACCTTTACGGTCCCGTTATGGGGACCGTCTATTCCACGATCGGCCTGACCATAGGCTCCTGGCTGGCCTTCATGCTTTCCCGTTTCTTCGGGATGCAGTTCGTGGAGAAGGTCGTCAGCCCTGAGGCCATCAGGAAATTCGACCTCTTCATGGAGCACCAGGGGGCGGTTGTCTCCTTCCTGCTCTTCGTGATCCCGGGATTCCCTAAGGATTATCTCTGTTATATCATGGGCTTGAGTCATATGCCCGTCGTCACGTTTCTTGTAATCTCGACGGTGGGACGGCTTATGGGAACGGCGATGCTTTCCGTCTGCGGGCACTGCGTGCGCAGCGAGCAGTACCTGCTTTTGTTTATCGTTGTTGTCGCAAGTGTCGTCGTCATTGTTCCGGCTTTTGTTTATCGGGAAAAAATACTGGACACCCTGAAACGGCACAGCAAGAAACACAAGAAAGATGATATTCAATAAGGATTCCTCAAATGGAATTTCTTCGAAGGAGGGGGCATGCGAAAGACATGGTTCACGATATTTATCGGCACATTCTGTATGCTCTGGGCCGGTGCGGTCCAGGGATTCAACCAGGGCGAACTTATCAGGGTGAACAAGATGGAGGATTGCCCGAAATGCGATCTTTCGGGGGCCGAAATGATTAACGCCAGGAAGGTGAATATGAACCTGAGCGAGGCCAATTTGAGCCGCGCCAACCTGACCAATGCGTCGCTGTACGGGACGAACCTGTCCCGCGCCAATCTTACGAGAGCCATCCTTTCCAAAGCGAACCTGAGGGACGCGAATTTGAGCGGTGCGAACCTCACCGGGGCCAGGCTCGCCGATGCGTGGTTCGCCGGTACGAACCTCACCGGGGCGAATCTCACGGGCGCCGATCTTTCCCGCGCCAACCTCGTCGGCGCGAATCTCACGGGGGCCAATATTACCGGAACCAGGTTCGACGATGCCATCTGGATGGACGGCAGCAAGTGCAAAGAAGGTTCCCTCGGCCAATGTGTAAGGTAATACTTTAAGACAACCCGACGGGCTTTCACGGGAAGGCGGAGACCGCCTTGACATCATATGCTGAAGCGTATCTTGAAAACGATATTCAACCGCGAGAACCTCTACCGCCTGATCCTCGTCGTCTTCGGGCTTGTCTTATCGCTTGTGATGGGCGAATTCGGCCTGCGTTTCTACCTGGCTCATCAGAAGGACAACAAATATTACGTCTGGCCGCCGAATATGAAGACCGTTTACCGGCCGGCGGCGGGGGTTATGCCCGGCGTGACGAAGGAGGGACGGTTTCTGACGAACAGGGAGGGATTGCGGGGCGACGATATCCCGAAAGGGCAGGTCTTCAAGATATTGACGGTCGGCGGCAGCACGACGGAGTGCCTCTATATCGATCAGGAACTCTCCTGGCCCTATGCCCTGCAACGCAGGATCAACGCGGTCCGTCCCGGCTCCGTCTGGGTCGGAAGCGCAGGCAAGAGCGGCCTCGACACGCGTGAACACTACATGCACATGAAGTACCTCGTCCCTCAGTTGCCGAAAATCGATATGGTCGTTATACTTACCGGCGGCAACGATCTCCTCCGGCGACTCATCGAAGACGACAAGTACGACCCTGATTTCCTCGACCACTACGAAGCCTGGAAGCAAAGGCTCATCCGCGGGGCTTTCACGGTCGTTCCCTATTTCCCCGGGAAATACCGTCTCCGGTTCGGGTATTACGACGAGTCCGCCATCGGCAGCCTCTACAAGAAATGGAAGGAGCAACGCACCCACAAGGACCTCTATCAGGACCAGGCGGGCGGCATGTTCGTCAATCTGCGGAAACAGAGAAAGGAAGCGGCGGCATTTGTCGACACCCTGCCCGACCTGGGGCCGGCCCTGGGGGAATACCGCAGGAACCTGAACACAATCATCGACATGGCCGAAGCCCGGTCGATCCGGATTCTCTTCATGACCCAGCCTTCCATGTGGCGGGCCGATCTTACGGACAGGGAGAACGACCTCCTGTGGTGCGGGTGGATCGAGAGCCTCAAGTCCCGGCGCTACTACACGGCCAGGGCACTGATGGAAGGGATGAAGCGCTACAACGAAACGCTCCTCGACGTCTGCCGCACGCGAGGCGTGATGTGCATCGACCTGGCGTCGCAGATTCCGAAGGATACGTCGGCGTTCTACGACGAGTTGCACTTCAATGAGAGGGGCAACACCCTTGTCGCCGAAACGCTGGCGCGAACCCTCGTTCAAGACCAACGACTCCTGCCGCATCCGGCAAATCCATCCGGAAAGTAGAACTGGCAATCGGCGAAACAACTTACAGGACAAACGATTAGGTTGACTGAAGACTCTCCGGCTGTGCGCTCCGCGCTTTTTTTCTTGAAACATGAGATAAAATGTTGTTAAATGTAATTCAAGTGTGAGATCTCCTTACGCGGGAAAGGTTTCATGCCGGGCAGGGAGGAAGCCTGTAGGACACCAAACGCCTCCAATCCTCCAAGCCAAAGAATGTCTTCACACACCGAAATAAACCCAAGGACGGGGGGAGTCCTTGGATAAGAGACTGCCGGCCGAGCCCTCGGGAATAAAGATTCACTCAGCCGGCAGTTGTTTTTTATCTTCCGACGAAAGATCCGCCTTTTATACAAAGTCGTTTACCGGTTCGATCAAGAGCGTTAATCCGTCAGACAAACCATCTGTTCATATCAAATCAGGAGGTCCTTATGGTCGAAGACTGGCTGGCCAATGCGTATGAAGGTATGTCGCGGAGGCAGTTCCTGGCGAAGGCCGGCATCGCCGGCGTGTCGCTTGCGGGGTTTGCCATGGCCGCCTCGCCCGTGGCGGGCGAGATTATCAACACGACGCTCACCGGCATCGAGGTCAGGGAAGGGACCGTTCCCTCGGGAACGTTCCCGATGCCCGTCTACGAGGCGCGGCCGGCGAAGGCCGGGAAGTACCCGGTAGTCCTGGTCATTCCGGAAGTGTTCGGCATGCACGAGCATATCAAGGATGTGACGAGGCGATTCGCCCATGCGGGATTCCTCAGCTTGACCTTCGAGCCGTACGCCCGAGAAGGAGGCGTCCTGACGCTGCCCGATATCGCCGCCGTGCGCAAAGTCGTCGATCCTGTTCCCGACGCGCGCGTCATGGGCGACCTGGACGCCCTGACAGCCTACGCCAAGACGCATCCGGCGGCCAGGGCCGACCGTATCGGCGTGACAGGATTCTGCCGGGGCGGGATGTACACGCTCCTCTTCGCGGCCCATAACCGCGACGTCATGGCCGCCGTCGCCTGGTACGGCCAGATCAAGCCGGACGTAACGCCCGGCGTCCGCACCTTCGGTCCGCTCGATGTCGCCGCAGACATCAAGGCCCCTGTCCTCGGTCTGTACGGGGCGGAAGACCTGGGGATTCCCGTGGCCGACGTGAAGGAGATGGAGGCGCGTCTCAAGGCGGCGGGTAAGACGTGCGAATTCGTCGTCTATCCCAAGGCGCCCCATGCCTTCTTCGCCGATTACCGGCCGAGCTACCGGGAAGAGGCCGCGAAGGACGGCTGGAGGAGATGCCTTGCCTGGTTCGACGCCTATTTGAAGGCCTGAGACGGGATCGGCCGGTGCCGTTTCCTAAAAGAAACGGACGGAAGCGGCGATCATGAACTGGCCTGCATAGTAGAGAGGCAACCCGATCAGGCGGTTCCGGAATTCCTTCCGGACGAAACGATGCCGGGCCACGAAGATGTCCGAGGCGTAGAAGAGGACCGCGCCGATAAGGGCCAGCATGCGGCCGGTGAAAGGATGGCCGCGGTCTCCGGCAAGCGTTGCGGCGGCGACGACCATGAGGGTGATGGCCGTAAGATATGCCGTTACGGGAATTTTCATCCTGCCCAGGTGCGGTTTCAGCCAGTTAAAAACGGCGATGCCGAGGGCTGCAAGGACAATCGCAGCCGCCGCGGTCCAGGCCCCCGGAGAAGATACGGCGAAGAAGGCCGTCCCGTAAAGGATATGCCCCAGAAGGAACGATACGAGTCCCGCCAGGAAAAGATTGGCCGACCGCGTGAAGATGAGGAAGACGTCGCCGGCCAGGCACAGGACCAGTCCGGCCGTTACCAGGCCGAAATAGAGCGGGTCCCGATGGGGGGCCGTCCAGACCGTCGCGACGAACAGGGCGGAGAGCAGGGGCTTCGTCAGGAGCGTTCCGCCCAGAGATTCCCGCGAGGCGGCGAGGAGCAGGCCGGCCAAAAGGGGAACGGCCGCAGCGACAATAACGGTTGTTGCCGTCATTCCTTTTCCCTCCCTAAGTGTTTAAGGAAGCTACAGGGTATTCATTCTTTCCAGGACCTTGTAGAGGGCCTGCGTTCCGTCCGTCTCCAGACCTTCCGCCACGGCGGCGAGGTAGAACTGGTTGACGAGCGCGAGCCCCGGCAGCGAAAGCTTCATTCTCCTCGCCTCGGCAAGCGCGATGCCCATGTCTTTCACGAAATGGCGGATATAGAAACCGGGCGCGAAATCGCCCTTGAGAATCCGCCGTCCGAGCTGGTTCAGACACCAGGAAGCCGCTGCGCCCTGGCCGACGACGTCGATGACGCGCGCCGGGTCCAGGCCTGATTTGCGGGCGTAAAGGAGGGCCTCGACGACGCCGATCATGTTGGCGGCGATGAGGATCTGGTTGCTCATCTTCGTATGCTGCCCCATGCCCGGTCCGCCCATGAGGGCGATGTTTTTGCCCATCAGTTCGAACACCGGCAGGACCCGCTTGAAGGCCGTTTCGTCGCCGCCCGCCATGATGGCGAGCGTTCCTTCCCGGGCGCCGATGTCGCCGCCGGAAACGGGGGCATCGAGGGACGCCACGGATTTGGCCTTCGCCTCCCGGTATATCCGCTGTGCGAGGAAAGGCTCCGAGGTCGTCATGTCCACGATGACGGAGCCGGGCCGGGCCTTCGCGAGAATGCCGCCTTCGCCGAGGATGACTTCCTCGACGTCGGGGGGCTCGCCCACCATCGTAAAGACGATGTCGCTTCGGGCGGCCACGTCGCCGGGGCTGCTGCACCATACGGCCCCGCATCCGCACAGCTCGTCGCATTTGTCCCTCGTCCGGTTATAGACGGACAAGGCATAACCCTTGTTCATGATGTGACGGCACATCGCATTTCCCATGACGCCCGTACCGATCCAGCCGATCTTTTCCATAACGCAAGTCCTTTCCGCTTTCGCATCGGTGAATGCGATCGTCTTTCTTTGAAGGTGAATAAAGAATCGCCGGGAACTATCGGTCCCCCCGTCCCCGTCTGCTTTCGAGGTTATGGATGTGCACGTGGCGGCCGGCTGGGATTGCAGCCGTGGCCGCACCGATGGCCTGCCCGTATTTGACGACGAGAGCGCCCTCCGGAATGTCCGCCAGGGCGAATTTATGGGCGAAGGGGATGCGTTCGGAAATCCTGACCCGGACGGACACGCCCGCGACGGTCAACGTGACCTCCGTGTCCGGCGCGATCTCTTCCAGGGCCGTGGCCACGTTGTCATGGGCTTCCATGACGAGGGCTATCTCTTTCGGCATCGCCATCCTCCCGGTTCCCCTACATGCTCGGTCCTATTCTACGTATGGCGAAGTCGTTGAACCCGAGGATCTCCGCGCGGCATCGTCTGCCAGACGCCACGGCCAGGATCTCGGCGAAAATCCGGCGGCCGACTTCCGCTGCCGTCTCGTCGCCGGAGACAATCGTCCCGGCGTTCATGTCCATGTTGTCCTTCATATGGTTGTACATAGCCGTGTTGGAGGCTATCTTGATCGTCGGCGCCACGGGCGAGCCGCAACAGGTGCCCCGGCCCGTCGTGAAGGCGATGAGATGGCAGCCGCCGGCGACCATGCCCGTCATCTGTTCGATGTCGTGGCCCGGCGTGTCCATCCAGATGAGGCCCTTACCCGCAACGGGGGCGGCGTAGTCGATAACATCGCGGAGGGGGTGCCTGCCGGCCTTGTAGATGCAGCCGAGGGACTTCTCCTCGATGGTAGAAAGCCCCCCTTCGATATTGCCGGGCGTGGGCTGGCCGCCCCGCATGTCGACGCCCATCCTCTTCGCGGCGTCTTCGCAGGCTGCGATCACCTCGAAGCAGCGGGCGGCGACGCGTTCGTTCACGGCCCGGGCGGCGAGGAGATGTTCGGCGCCGATGAGTTCGGTCGTTTCCGCAAGGATAACCGTCCCTCCGGCCTCGATCAGAAGGTCGCAGGCCGTTCCCAGGGCCGGGTTGGCCGAGAGGCCCGAGCAGGCGTCCGAACCGCCGCATTCCGTGCCGAGAATCAGTTCGGTGGCGTCTACGGGTGTGCGCGCAAGGCGGGACGCCTCTTCCAGGAGGGTGCTCGCGGCGGCGGCCCCGGCGGCAACGGCCTTGACAGACCCGCCTTCCATCTGAATATTGACGAGGCGGACGGGTTTATAGGGCGCGATACGCCCAATGTCGGCGGCGATGTCCTCGGCCCGTATGGTCTCGCAACCCAGGCCCACGACGACAACGCCCGCGACGTTGGGATGGGTGCCGTGCCCGACAAGGACCCGTCTGGTCAGTTCCGCGTCGGCGCCGAGCTGCGTGCAGCCGTGCTGGTGCTCGACCCAGACCGACCCGGACGCAAGCTGCGCAATGCCGCGGGCGACGCGGTTCGCGCAGGCGACCGACGGGATGACGATAACCTCGTTGCGAATGCCGACTTTACCGTCCGGACGGCGGAAACCCATGAATTCCAATGCGCCATCACCTCGGTTGAAGGAAATACGGGAGAAAGGATATGTCCCGTGGAGACGACAAGATTATAAATGATAGGGGCACCCGATTGCACGAGAAATTTTGACATTGACTGAATACGATTCCTCGCGTAAATTGAAAAAGGCAGCAACAACAGTTTTTCATCAGCCCGCGGCGTACCGTATTCCCTTAAACCCCGTCTTCGCGCCAGTCTTCACGATGGACCGGATCGGAGGGCTCATCGACGCTTATGGACCGGACAATCCCTGAAGAGAACCGCCGGCTGCTCGCCGATATCTTCCAGGCCGTCATCAAAGCCGTGGACCCCTACACCCTGGTTAAAAATGAACTCGGCCGGATCGGCGAGACCCGCCGCCGCGGAAATTTCAACCGGCTTCTCGTCGTCGGTTTCGGCAAGGCGGCCTATCCCATGGCGAAGGCCGTGGCGGATACATCCTTCGATATCGCGACGGGCGGCAAGATCGTCACCAAATACGGCCACTTCGGCACCGAGGCCCTGCCCGGGGCCATCGCGTGTTTCGAGGCGGCCCATCCCGTACCCGACGAAAACGGCCTGAACGCAACCGTCGAAATCGTCCGCGCCCTGCAGGAGGCCGACGAACGGACGCTCGTCTTGTGTCTCGTCTCCGGCGGCGGATCGGCCCTTTTGGCCGCGCCGCTTCCCCCTGTCACTCTTCAGGAAAAGCGTGAACTTACCCAGGCGCTGCTTACGGCCGGCGCCGACATTAGGGAATTGAATACCGTCCGGAAGCATGTCTCGCGCGTCAAGGGCGGGAGGCTCGCGGAGATCGCCTATCCGGCGGAGGTCCTATCCCTCATCCTTTCCGACGTGATCGGCGACCCCCTCGACGTGATCGCCTCGGGCCCCACGGCGCCGGACGAGACGACCTACGGGGACGCCCTGGCCGTCATCGACCGATATAAACTGCGCGGCAGGATTCCCCGCGCCGTGACGGAAACCCTGGAGAAGGGCGTCCGCCGGGAACTTCCGGAAACGCCGAAGGCCGGGGACACCGTCTTCGCGAAAGTGAAAAACATCATTATCGGTAACAGCCGGATCGCCCTGGGTGTCGCTGCGGCCAAGTCCCGGGAGGCCGGCTGCGAAACGGAGATCCTCACGGCGGAGCTCACGGGCGAGGCAGCCGATGCCGGCCGGTGGCTGGCCGGGAAGGCGCGTGAGGCCAAGCGGACTCTCGCAGGCAACCAGGGCAGGAAAATCTGCCTGATCGCCGGCGGCGAAACGACGGTTGCCGTCCGGGGCGGCGGCAGGGGAGGGCGGAACATGGAACTGGCGCTGGCCTTTGCCGAAGCCATTGCCGGGACGGAGGGCATCACGCTCCTCTCCGCCGGTACGGACGGGACGGACGGTCCGACGGACGCCGCCGGGGCCTTCGCCGACGGGGCTACGCTTGAACGGGCGGCGAAAATGGGAATGTCGGCCGAATCATACCTCACGAACAACGACTCCTATACCTTCTTCAAGGCCGAGGGCGGCCTCTTCACCACGGGGCCCACGGGCACGAACGTGATGGACATCCAGACCGTCCTGATCGAATGAAAGCGGCGGCGACGCCGCCGCGATAAAACCGCCGTTATGCTCTAACCACCGACAGACGTTGCGGAAAAAACAGCTTGACGTATAATCATTATATCATATAAAGTATGATCATACGAAACCAAGAGAACATGAAATAAATACCCGAAGAAGCGTTGTTCCACCCTTAACCGATTCAAAGAAACCCATATTTGAGGGAGGTGCCAGGATGAGATGCAAAGTATGGTTCGGTGTCTGTCTGTCTCTGGTAGTGCTGTTTGCCTTCTCCACGGGAGTTATGGCGCAGCAGAAAGTCATCAAGATCGGGGCCGTCTACCCCCTGTCGGGAAACATCGCCTCCACCGGGCTCGACTGTAAGCGCGGCGTCGACCTGGCGGTGGACATCATCAACGGCAAATACGGAAAGGACCTCAACCTGCCCATGGCGAAATCGGGGGGATTGCCGAACCTTGGTGGCGCGAAGCTGGAAATCGTCTATGCCGACACGAAGGGCGATCCGAAGAACGGCATGTCCGAGGCGGAACGCCTGATCACCCAGGAAAAGGTGTCGGCGATCATCGGGGCCTATCAGAGCTCGGTGACCAAGACGGCGAGCCAGGCCACGGAAAGGCTGAAAGTGCCGTACGTCTGCTCCGACTCATCCTCGCCGACGCTCACCGAGAGGAACTTTAAGTATTTCTTCAGGGTCAGCCCCCACGACGCGATCTTCGCCCGTGACTGGTTCCAGTACCTGAAGGACCTCGAAAAGAAGACAGGCAAGAAGGTGAAAACAGTCGCCCTTCTGTACGAAAACACCGAGTTCGGTGCCAACGTCGGCAAGTACGCCAAGAAATACGCCGGTGACTTCGGGTACCAGGTCGTTGCCGACATCTCCTATCCGGCCAACGCCACCGACGTGACGAGCGAGGTCGGCACCCTGATCAAGAGCAAGCCGGACGTCCTGATGCATGCCTCCTATATCACCGACGCCATCCTCTTCACGAAGACCTTCAAGGAAATGGGCTTCAAGCCCCAGGGCATCCTGACCATGGCCGGCTACATCGAGCCGGGTTACCTGCCGGCGGTCAAGGCCGACGGGAACAACATCATCGTCCGTTCGACCTTCGCGCTCGACCTTGCCAAGAAGAAACCCCTCGTCGGCAAGGTGGCCGCTCTCTTCAAGAAGAAATACGGGATCGAGATGAGCGAGAACGCGGCCCGGAGCTTCACCGCGCCGTTTGTCCTCGCCGATGCGATCAACCGCGCCAAGACGACGGAGAGCGAAGCGGTCGTGAAAGCCCTGCTCGCTACGAATATCCCCGGCGACCAGGTCATCTACCCCTGGAAGGGTGTCAAGTTCGATCCCCAGTCGCACCAGAATATCTTCGCCCAGGGCGGCCTGGTCCAGGTGCAAAACATGGACTACGTAACGATATGGCCCTTCGAGTCGGCTGCCAAGAACGTTGTGTGGCCGTTTCCGGGGTGGAAAAAATAACGGCATAAGCAAGTCCGAACCGGCCGGTCGGGAACTGTGCCAAGCTCCCGCCCGGCCGGGAGCATGCGAGGTTCGAAATCATGCCAGAGCAGTTACTCCAGCAGCTTGTCAACGGCCTTCTCATAGGCTTCATGTATTCGCTGATCGCCATCGGTCTTACGATGATCTGGGGCGTTATGAACATCGTCAATTTCGCCCACGGCGATTTCCTGATGATCGGGATGTTCACGTCCTTCTGGCTGTTCACACTGTACGGCCTGGACCCCCTTTTTTCCATTCCCATATGCTTCCTGCTCCTTTTCATCATGGGGATCCTGATCTACCGCTTCATCGTGAGCAAGGTGATGAAAGGGCCGATGCTCGCCCAGCTTGTCGTCACCTTCGGTATCAGCATCTTTCTTGCCAACCTGGCGGTCTACCTGTGGACGCCCGATTTCCGCCTCATACCCCCGACGATCCTTCAGGGTACGTGGGAATTCGGCGACATCCAGCTCAGTGTCCCCAAGACGGTCGCATCGGTGGGCAGCATCGTCACCTCGGTCTGTCTCTTCCTTTTTCTTAAAAAGACGAAGACGGGGAAGGCGATTTTAGCCACCGAGATGGACCGGGAGTCGGCCCTCCTTATGGGCATCAACACGGAGCGCATCAACTCCCTGTCCTTCGGCATCGGGGCGGCCTTGGTCGGCGTCGCCGGGGCGTTTCTCTCAACCTACTATTATATCTATCCGCAGGTCGGGGGGCTCTTCGGCACCATCGCCTTTTCCATCGTCGCCCTGGGCGGTTTCGGAAGCATCGAGGGGGCCTTCATCGCGGGTATCCTGGTCGGACTGGCGCAGACGCTGGGCGGTTTCTATTTCGATCCCGCTTACAAGTACGCCATCGTCTTCGGGATCTATCTCATTACGATCTGGATCAGGCCCCAGGGCCTGTTGGGGTGGTGACCTATGAAAAAATTTACGACCAAACAAATAGCGGTGGTGATCGGAGTGCTGGCGGTACTCCTGGCCTTTCCGCTCGTTGTCACGGACATCTTTCCCCTCCAGATCATGATCCTCGTTTTTATGTACGCCCTGCTGGGTACGGGCTGGAACATCATGGGCGGGTACGCCGGCATGTTTTCCTTCGGACAGGCGGCCTTCTTCGGGATCGGGGCCTATACGTCTTCCTATCTCCTCGTGACGTACCAGGTCAATCCCTGGCTGGGGCTGATCGCCGGGGGCGTCATGGCCGCCCTGGTCGCCGCGGCCATCGGTTATCCCTGCTCCAACCTGCGGGGGCACTACTTCGCCATCGCGAGCATCGCCTTCGCCGAGATCGTGCGGACCCATTTCAACAACTGGAAGCTCGTGAACGCCGCGGAGGGCATATCGCTGCCGATGCTCGACGAGTCGCTCGCCAATTTCATGTTCCACACGTCCAAGGTACCCTACTATTACATCATCCTGGCCTTTCTCCTCATCGGCATCGCCATCTGTTATTTCGTGGCGACGTCGAAGATGGGCTACTACTTCCGGGCGATCAAGGAGAGCCACGACGTGGCGGAAGTCCTGGGCGTCAACGTGGTCCGCTACCGTCTCATGGCCATCATGATCAGCGCCTTCCTCTCCGCCATGGCCGGGACGTTCTATGCCCAGTACGTGCTCTACATCGATCCGGAAAGCGTGATGCTTCTCGCCATCTCCGTCCAGATCGTGCTGCTCTCCATGCTGGGCGGCGCAGGAACGATCATGGGTCCGGTTATCGGGGCCGCCGTCCTGATCCCGATTGCGGAAGTGACGCGGGTCTGGCTGGGGCACCAGGGCACGGGCGTGGACATGCTGATCTACGGTTTCATGATCACGATCATTTCGGTTTACCAGCCCCAGGGGGTCTGGGGATTCTTCGCGAAATTAGGAAGCAGGGTGAAATGAGCAAAGCCATCTGTCTGGACGTCAAAGGGATGACGAAGTGGTTCGGCGGTCTGGCCGCCAATTACGAGATCGACTTCTTCATCGAGGAAGGGGAGATCGTCAGCATCATCGGGCCGAACGGCGCGGGCAAATCGACGCTCTTCAACTGCATCACGGGTTTCTACAAGCCCGATACGGGCAAGGCCTCGTTCTACGGCAGGGACATCTACCGCATGCGGGCCGACAAGGTCTGCAAACTGGGCATCGCGAGGACGTTCCAGGTCGTGCAGATCATCAGCGACATGACGGTCCTGGAAAACGTCGTCACCGGCGCCTTGCTCCGCTACGGCAGGACAGGCCCGGCTACGGAGAAAGCCATGGAGGTCCTCTGCTTTACCGGCCTCATGGAGAAGAAGTCCTTTCTCGGAACGGAGCTGACCATCGCCGACAAGAAGCGCCTCGAAGTCTCCATGGCGCTCGCGACCCAGCCCAAGCTCCTGATGCTGGACGAGTCCATGGCGGGCCTGAACCCGGTGGAACTGCGGGAGATCATCGACCTCATCAAGAAGATCCGCGACCAGGGCATGACGCTCGTCGTCGTCGAGCACGTCATGGAAGCGGTGATGGAGATATCGGACCGGGTGATCGTCCTGAACGAGGGGAAGAAGATCATGGAGGGGCCGCCGAAGGACGTCGTGAGCTGCCAGGAAGTCATTCAAGCCTATCTGGGGGACAAGTATCGTGCTGTCTGTCAATAACATTTCCGTCGGTTACAAGGGCCTGTTGGCCATCACGGACGTATCCCTCCGGATCGAGCAGGGGGAGATCGTCAGCCTCGTAGGCTCGAACGGCGCCGGCAAGACGACCCTCGTGAAGACCATCGCGGGGCTCCTTCAGCCGACGCAGGGCGAGATCGTCTTCGGCGACACGCCGATCCACCGGATGCCGCCTTACGACATCGTGAAAAAGAAGATATCCATGATTCCGGAGGGCCGGCGCCTCTTCGGCCGCCTCTCCGTCCTGGACAACCTGCTCCTCGGGGCCTACGCCCTGAAATCGAAGGAGGAGATCGCATCCATGCTGGAGAGAGTGTTCAAGCTCTTCCCGATCCTGAAGGAAAGGAAAGACCAGCGGTCCGACACCTTCAGCGGCGGCGAGCAGCAGATGCTGGCCATCGCGCGGGGGCTCATGTCCCATCCGTCGCTCCTTCTTTTGGACGAACCGTCGCTCGGCCTTTCTCCCAAGCTCGTCGGCGAAATCTTCCGGATCGTGCAGGACATCAACTGCAACGGCGTCACGGTCCTCCTGGTGGAGCAGAACGTCCATGAAGCCCTCCAGATATCCCACCGGGCGTATGTATTACAAACGGGACGGATCGTCCTTTCCGGCAAGGGGGACGAACTTCTCCAGTCCGACCTGGTGCGGAAGGCGTACCTGGGGATGTAGGCCGGGACAGAAAAGCGGCGGAAGGCCGTTTTCATAATCGCCGTTTTATCGAAAGACAGGCCCGACAGTGCGCATCGACATGAAATACGGCAAAGGGGGGTTGGCCGTCGATCTAGGTCCCGACCTGGAGATCGACGTCATCCGCAAGAAGGCCATGCCTGTCCTTGCCGACCCGGAAAGAAGCGTGGCCGCGGCATGGGAGAATCCCGTCGGATGCCGTCCCCTTACCGAAGTGGCCCGTCGCTGCAAGAGCGCCTGCATCCTCATCTGCGATATCACCCGTCCCGTTCCCAACGGCATCGTTCTGCCCGGACTCGTCAAGGAACTGATTGCGGCCGGCATCGCGCCCGGAGCCATTACCGTTCTCGTCGCTACGGGCCTCCACCGGCCGAATCTCGGCGACGAGTTGCGGGAGGTGGTCGGCAGCGACTGGGTCATGGAGACGGTTTCCGTCGTCAATCACTACGCCCGAAAAGACGAAGACCACCGCCGCCTGGGCGACGTCTCCGGGATACCTGTCCGGATCGACCGCCGATTTCTCGACGCGGGCTTGCGCATCGCCGTGGGCCTTGTCGAGCCGCACTTCATGGCCGGATACTCGGGCGGCCGGAAACTCGTCGCCCCGGGCATCGCCCACGAAGAGACCATCCGGATGCTCCATGCCGCCGGCATCCTGGAAGATTGCCGGGCGGCGAATTGCATCCTCGAAGGCAATCCCCTGCATGACGCCCAGATGGCGATACTCGGGATGGTGGGCGAATGCTTCGCCGTCAACTGCGTCATCGACGAGGAACGGCGTCTCTCCTGCGTCAATTTCGGCGCTATGGAGGCGAGCCACCTGGACGCCGTCGCCTTCGTCCGTCCCTACGCGGAGATTCCCGTGAAAAGAAAGTACCTCACGGTCTTTGCGAGCGCGGCCGGGTATCCCCTGGACAAGAATTACTACCAGACGGTGAAGGGCATGGTAGGCGCCATGGACATCGTAGCCGACGGCGGGACACTCATCATCGCGTCGGAATGCTCGGAGGGGCTGGGGAGTGCCGAATACGCCGCGGCTCAGGAGCGGCTGCTCGGCCTGGGTCCCGAACGACTCCTTGCGGAGCTTATGGGGAAGCGGTCCGCCGCCGTCGACGAATGGCAGACGGAAATGCAGGTCCGGGCGATGAAGAAAGCCCGGGTATGGCTTTACACGGAAGGACTGTCTCCGGACGAAAGGCGGTTGACGGGCGTCCGCATCGTCTCTGACGTCGAGGCGGCCGTCCGGGAGAGCGTTGCGATGCACGGCGAACGCAGGGTCGCCGTCATTCCCGAAGGGCCTTACGTCATACCCGTCTATCAGGGACCTTGACTTGCTGTTCAGAAGTTGCGGTTTGCGGAAAACCGGGCGGGGCGTAGTGGGAAAGACGGGGCCGCCGTGAGAAAATCAAACGGGGGCGGTGCTGTTTTTCCAGGCGTCGATCACCTCGCTGATATGGCTGTCCATGATGGACCCCGCCAGTTCGGCGTTGCCGTTCTTCAAGGCGGTGAATATCTCCCGGTGCCGCAACGCCGAGGTGTGGACGATGTAAGGCAGCCGGTTGATCGTGGACTGCTGGTAACGGAGGAGTTCCTTGATGTTTTCCAGGGTCTTGAGCAGGATGCGGTTGCCCGATGCCTTGGCGAGGAAGAAGTGAAACTCGTAATCGAGTTCGCTGAAAAGCTCCGTGTTGCCGGCGGCAAGGCTTGCTTCCATCCTGTCGAGGAGGCGAGCGATCGCATCGAGGCCGGCGGAATCGAGATTTCGCGTCGCCATGACGACCGTACTCGACTCGATGACCTTCCGGGCCTCCAGAAGCTCATCGATAACGGGTGCGCCTTCCGTCAGGAATATCCCCCGGCCGTGCATGATCTCCACGAGGCCGATGGCCGCCAGGTTTTGAACGGCCTCCCGGGCCGTTATGACGCTCGTGCCCGTACTTTTAGCGATGTTTTCGGCGGAGGGGAGCTTGTCGCCCGGCTTGATCTCCCCCTTCATGATCAGGTCCAGAAGCACCTTAATCACCGCGTCGCTCGATTTTGTCGGTTTCATGATATAAACGTTATATGATATAATGATTATATGTCAAGTCTTTTTTCCCGTGCGCCGTCCTGCCGATACTGTTCATGTTCAAGCAGATTTGATACTCTCCGTAGTGCGATGATATATAAGGGATGAGACCGCCGAAGTCAATGGCGGCGAAGAACATTTTCGATGCGATGCCTGCGGCGCCGCTCCCCGCGTGAAGAGGGCCGGCGGGAGCGCCCGGAGAGAATCCAGGGAAAGGATGCATGTCGGGATGGTGCTGATCAGACTGTTGCGCAACCGCAATGTTATTCTGCTTATGGCCATCGTCCTGGGGCTCTCCGTCCCCGGAGCGGCGTCCTGGTGCGAACCCCTCGTCCTGCCCGTCCTGGCCTTCATCATGGCCCTGGCGACCATGAACGTCCCGAACGATTTCTTCCACAGGCCACGGTCGCTCATCATGCCGTCCCTCGGCGGCATCCTCATGAGCTATCTCCTCCAGGGCGGCATCATTCTGGCAAGCGCCGCCTGGCTGATCGACCGGGAGAATCTCTGGACGGGCTGCGTTATCATGGCCGCCGCGCCGCCCGCCGTGGCCGTCATTCCCTTTTCCGGCCTTTTGAACGGCAATGTGCCTTTTTCACTCGCGGGTACGGTGGCATCCTATCTGGCGGCCCTCGTTATCCTGCCCGCCGTGTTCCTGGGATTGCTCGGCACCTCCGCCGTGGGTCCCGTAAAATTGCTGACGATCGTCTGCCTCCTCATCATCCTGCCCCTGGCCGCGTCGCGCATCCTCCTGAAGGTCGGTGCAGACAAGCGTCTCGGCTCCTGGAGAGGATTCCTGACGGATTGGGGTTTCTTCATCGTCCTGTACACCCTGATCGGCCTGAACCGGAACCTGATCTTCAAGGAACCTCTCGGCATCCTTCCTGTCTCCGCGATCCTGTTTGCGGCGACTTTCCTGCTCGGGTTTCTCATTGAGGCCTTCGGCACGCTCTTCAAGGTTGAGCCCGCGGATGTCGTGAGCCTCGTCCTCCTGGGGACGATGAAGAATCAGGGCTTGGCGGGCGGCCTGGCGTTGTCGCTTTTTCCGGAGGAGGCGGCCCTTCCTGCGGCCGTATCGAGCATCTTCATGATCCTTTTTCTGGTCTGGCTCGATATTCGCGGGAAATGGCGGTCGAGAACGGCCAAGTCCGAGGCTTGAATCCCAACACTCATAAAAAGTGAAAGTTGTGATAGATAAAAAGGAGATACCCCGGCCGCCGGAATATCCTTCCCGCCGCCGGGGTTTTTGACTATTTGGGAAGCTTCTCCATCCAGGCCGTGTCGGTGAACCAGCGCTTGGTCAACGTATCGAGCTGGCCGGCTGTTCTCATCTGGGCGAGAAGGTTCGACAGGAAATTGATCATGTGCGTATCGTCGGGCCTTACCGCAATACCGATGGGTTCGACGGTGAAAGGCGGATTGGCCACGAAGCCCCGGTCCTGGTAGCGGAAAGATTCGACGGCGACAAACGGGTAATCCGCCATGACGGCCATCACTTTCTGGTTCTTGAGCAGCTCCAGGGCATCACCGGTCGATTTCACGACCTTGATGTCGGCCTTGGGGAGAATGCCCCGGGCGATCGCTTCCGTCGTCGTTCCCTTGGGAACGGCGATGGAGAAATCGGGACGGTTGATGTCGGCGGGGGTTTTAATGCTCTCGGCCACATCCTTGGTCGTGAGGATGGACTGGCCGGAAACGAAGTAGGGGCCGACGAAGGCGACGCGAAGGTTCCTCTCGGGCGTCGCGGTCATGCAGGAGAGGATCAGGTCCACCTTGCCTTTAAGCAGAGAAGGAATCAACTCGTCGAAGGGAATGACGGCCATGCGGAGTTTGACGCCCATGGCGTCGGCGACAGCCTTGGCCAGATCGGCGTCGAATCCGTAAATCTTACCGTCTTTCGCCTTGAAGGTCAGCGGAGGATAGGTGCCCGACGTCCCGACGACGAGCTCTTTCTTTTTGAGAATCCTGTCGATTCCGGATGCGGCGAAACAGGATGCCGAAAGAGCCAGGGTTAAAAGCGTTGCCAGAACGACACAGGAGAATTTCTTCATCGTCTTCACCTCGAAATGGAATTATAAAAACAGCCGTACCTTAACGGATGCCGGCGGACCTGTCAATCGCGAACTGACGTAAGTTCCCGATAGATGTCAAAAAATATCGGCAATTCAAAAATCGTCGCTGACCGATGGTGCTTATACTGCATATTTTCGGAAAAAAGACTTTATTTATGAAGAAATATGTAATACAAGATATTGCATCAAGGCGGCATCAGGCGAAAGATATCAGTAATACAATATAATATTAAGTATATATATGTAATGCACACAATGAGCCTGATCTTTTATATTGCGGGCTCGTCGACCGGGAAGAATACATCGCGTTATATATGGTGTTTCTGCATCCCGTGCCGAAGCGGCGAAAAAGGTTGGAAAGAGTAAGAATGGAGACGGATTACCGCGGGCTTGTAGAAAATTTCCGGGACATGATTTACACCGCTGATGCGGAAGCGAAGGTGACCTACGTCAATCCGGCCGTGGAACCCATCCTCGGTTATTCTCCCGCAGAGATGACGGGGCAGTCCCTTTTCGATTTCCTCCACGGCGAGGACGCCGGAGCGTTCAAGGGCCACTTCTATCAATGCGTGAACGGGGACGTCGGAGAGGCGGAGTACCGGATCGTAAGCAAGACGGGGGAAACATTGTGGGTGCTGTCTTCCTGCTGGCCGGTCCGTGACGGCAGCGGCAATCACGGGATGCAGGGCGTGTGGATGGACGTCACCCGGCGCAAGATAGAGGAAACTGAGCGGACGGAGTTCCTGGAGCGCCTTCACCGTGCCGAAAAGGCAGAAGCCTTGGGCATCGTTGCCGGAGCAGTCGCCCACGACCTGAACAACGCCCTGGGCATCCTCGTGGGATACGCGGAATTACTGCTCCACGACCTTCCGGCGGGAAGCCCCCTTCGGGAGCATGCCGGCAACATCGTCGAAGGAGGGGAACGGGCGGCGGCCATTGTTCAGGACCTTGTGTCCCTGGCCCGGAAAGGCGGCCCGGCCGGACAGACCGTGAATCTCAATGCAATAGTCGGTCAATACATCAAGTCTCCGGAATTCGCCGCCTTAACAGGAACGCGTAATCGTATCCGGGTGCAGACTGCGCTGGATATAGACCTCCTCAACGTGAACGGATCGCTCGCCGCTTTGGGCAAAATCCTGGCAAACCTGGTCGTGCACGGCGTCGAAGCCATGCCGGAGGGCGGACTCCTCTCCATCCGCACGGAGAACCGCTATCTGGACCAACCTGTCCGGGGATACGAAGACATACCGGAAGGCGAGTATGCCGTTTTGACGGTTGCCGATACGGGAACGGGATTATCTCCGGGGGAAATAAGAAAATATTTCGAACACGCGCCTGCCGGGAATGTGTGCAGGCCGTCGCCGGCCCTGGTGAGGGAAACCGTCGCGGAGCAGTCGGGCTATATCGATATCAAGAGCGAACCCGGAAAGGGAACGACGGTCGCCCTCTATCTCCCCGCCCGGCGTGACGAGGCGGCATCGGAGCGGAATCTGCTTACGGCGTCGGCTTACCGGGGACGGGCGGAATCCGTACTTGTTGTGGACGATGTCAAGGGGCAGCGCGAACTGGCGGCGGGGATGCTCATGCGGCTGAACTATCTGGTAACGACGGCGGCCAGCGGCCAAGAGGCGCTGAGATATCTGCAAAGGAACCGTGTCGACATCGTACTTCTCGATATGATCATGCCGCCCGGAATGGACGGCCTGGATACGTATAGAGAGATTACGAAGATCCGTCCGCGGCAGCGGGCGGTCCTGGCGAGCGGTTTTTCACATCAGGACCGTATCCGGCAGGCGCAGGCCCTGGGCGCAGGGGCATGCGTCCGCAAGCCCTACGTGATGGAAACGCTGGCGCGGACCATCCGTTGCGAGCTGGACAGGCTGCTGTGATGGAATCGTTCCGCAGGCGCTGACGACGGTCGCGCATTGCTGCCAAGCCCCTCTGTTTGCTGTTTTTCTTGTGCATCCCATCGGCTTCACAATCAATCCGGAAAAGGGAAACGCCCGGTCCCCCGAAATGCATTCGGAAGCGGTCCGGCGAAGACCGTCGGACGGGTCGGGATATGGATATCCGGACCGGTTTCTTCGGTCCTTCAGGATACGCGGAAAAAATCGGCGGCGGCGATAGAAATATATTTGAAAAGCGCCATTATGTGATGTACATTACAGTCGTTGAGATGGGGGGAGACATAAGATCCGTTCGGTATGAACGGCCATTGCGGCTTCAAGATCGAGACGCTTCTCGGCGTTGTCCTCTCTCCGTCCGAGATTCCGGAAATGGCGTGATGTTATCAATGATGGATAAATCGAAAGATATAAGCGAAATCGTCACCGATGTCCCTTCGCTTCCCGCGGTGGCCGTCAAAGTCCTGCAAGTCATTGCCGACGAGGCCTCGTCGCTCAAAGAATTGATCAAGGTTATCTCCCTCGACCAGTCCTTTGCGTCCCGGCTCCTGCGAATCGGCAATTCGGCCTTCTACAGAAGGGACAGCAGCGTGGCGGATGTTACCGGCGCCGTCATCCGCATCGGTTTCACGGCCACGAAAGCCTATCTCTTCGCGGCATCCCTGAAAGACGTTTTGCGACCCGCGGACGAGACGGACCGGGCCCTTTGGGAACACAACATGGCCGTTTCCGTCGGGGCCACGATCATCGCGAGGGAAACGGGCCTTCTGCCCGCGGATGAACCGCTCATCTACGGCCTCCTCCACGATATCGGCAAGGTCGTTATCAACCTCAACATGCGGGACCGCTATGCCGACGTGATCCGGACGGTCAGGGAAAGGGGTATTCCTTTCGAGGAAGCGGAAAAAGAACTCCTGGGATTCGACCATTGCGATGTCGGCGGGTTCGTTGCCGACCAGTGGCATCTCCCGGAAAATCTGAGATTCGTCATCGTCAGCCATCATAAGGACGGCCTCCTGGACGAGATTTCCGACCCCCTGTTGAGAAAGATCGTCCTGATCACCAAAGCGGCGGACGTAATCTGTTCGGACCTCGGAATAGGACTGGCCCATCCGAATACCCTGGCGAAGAATGAGTGGGACGCTCTGAAACTCCCGAGCCGTAAGAAAAGGGACGCCATACGGCAGAAGATTGAAGAGGAATACCCGGAATACAGGGATTTTATCATGGGTCAAGGTCAATCCTGACCTGACCATGCCCGGACGATGAGACGCACCGGGGATGCATCGCGAATCGCAGTTAAAGACGACGGTTATGGATACGGGAAGACAGGAAATTCTATACCGGTACGCGGCCAGGAAAGCGATCCAGGATCTCAGAAGCGGGGAAGACCTGGAAGACGGGTTGCTGCCCCATTTAAACGCCTATCCCCTTTTCAATTACTGTTTGGCGGAGATCGCCGACGGCGACAGGGCGATCCTGAAGGACATAGCCTCGGCCGCCGACAAGAGCCTCCTGCTCCGTCAATTTGCCATCCGGCTGCTGCGCCATTTTCACGATTACGAAGACCTCAAGGCCTTTCTCTACGGCCTCTGGAAAACCGCTCCGCAATACGAGATCAAGATCGAGGCCTTGTGGAGCCTCCTGAACTATCGCGATCTTTCGGAGGAATTGTATAAAGACATCCAGGACCACTTCCTGGGTGCCGAGTGGGACAAGTGGCTGCCCCTGATCGTTGAAAGACTGGGCGGCGACGAAAAGGAGAAGGAACAGGTGAGAGAGCTGATGAACAGGTATTTCAATCTCTGACGGCATCGACGCGCCGTCCCCTGAATCCGCCGGGCATCCTGAAGAAACCCGGCCGGAAGCCCTGATCCGACCAGTCCGTACTCCGGGATGTCGCGGCCGCTTGAACGTCGAAGGCTGCAAAGGGCTGAACATGATGGAGACACGATGTTCCCTTTGACCTTCGTCAACAACATCACCCTGATCGTTGCTTTAAGTATCTTCTACAGCCTCATTGCGCGCCGCTGGGAACACCAGTCGCCCGCCCGTATGATCGTTTCCGGCCTCCTCTTCGGGGCAGTGGCCGTCATCGGGATGCTCAACCCGTTTGTCCTTTCGAAAGGGCTTATCTTCGACGGCCGTTCGATCGTCATCAGCATCGCCGGTTTCATCGGCGGCTGGGTCACTGCCGCCATTGCCGCCGTCATCGCCATCGTCTACCGGGTATCGCTCGGGGGACCCGGCACCGTCATGGGCGTTTCCGTCATCGTCTCCTCGGCCGCGATCGGTGTCGCCTACTATCACCTGCGCCGCCGTCGGCCCGATTTTGTTAAACCCATCCACCTTCTTGAATTCGGCTTTGTCGTCCATGCCTGGATGCTGGTCCTGACCGCAACCCTGCCCGCCGGTCTCACATACGATACCCTGTCCCGGGTCGGTCTGCCGGTGATCGTCATCTATCCGCTGGGCACCCTTCTGCTGGCTATCGTTCTCCTTGAGCAGGAATCGCGCATCAAGGCGGAGGCGGCCCTCAGGAAGAGCGAGGAAGAATACCGCCGCATCTTCGACAGCGCCGTCGAAGGGTTCTTCCAGACGACGCCGGAGGGAAAACTTCTGAAGGTCAATCCGGCCCTGGCCAGGATGTTCGGCTACGAAACGCCGGAGGCAATGCTGGCCGATGTCACGAATATAGGACGGCAACTCTATGCCGATCCGGACAACCGCGGGCAGTTCATCCATTTGCTCGAAACAGCGGGCGTCGTCAGGGGGTTCGAAGCCGCGTTCCGACATCGGAGCGGCGGGACGATCTGGGTCCACATCAACGCCAGGGTCGTCCGGGACGAAAAGGGAGAGGTCATCTGTTACGAGGGCACGGGCGAGGATACGACGGCCCGCAGGCAGATGCAGGAGGAACTCCGGGAATCCCAGCGGCGGCTGTCCGATATCATCGACTTCCTGCCCGACGCCACCCTGGTGATCGACCGGGACGGCAAAGTGATTGCCTGGAATAAGGCCATCGAGGCCATGACGGGCATCAAAGCGGAAGACATGCTCGGTAAGGGCGACCGGGAATACGCCATACCCTTTTACGGGGAGAGGAGGCCCATTCTGATCGATTTCGCCCTCCACCCCGAACCCGACATGGAGAATCTCTACACGACCATCCGCAAAGTCGGGGATATTTTCTTCGGCGAAGCCTTTACGCCGAACCTTCCCGCGGGCAAGACCCATCTTTCGGCCACGGCCTCCGTCCTGCGCGATTCCACAGGCGAGGTCATCGCCGCCATAGAAACGATTCGGGATATCAGCGAGCGGCATTCCATGGAAGTGGCCCTGTCGGCCGAACACGCCCTGCTCGTTTCCATCCTCGACGGCATTCCCGTGCCCACTTTCGTCATCGACCGCGACCTGAACGTCATCCACTGGAATCAAAGCAACGCCGTCTATACGGGAAAGGCGAAGGAAGAGGTTCTGGGCAAGCCACTTGATCTCAGTTTTCTTAATCAGGGGCGGAAGCCCAGGACCATGGCCGAACTGATTCTGGTGATGAGCGACGACGAGATCGTGGAGACATGCAGCGACAAAGGGATCAGGAAGAGCGATCTTCTGGCGAGCGCCTTTGAGAGCATCGACACGATATGGCTCAACGGAGAAGAAAGGACCCAGTTTATCAGGGCGGCCCGTCTCTACAACGAGCAGGGAGAGATCATCGGCGCCATCCAGACCGCGCAGGACATCACGGAGCGGGTGAGGGCCGGGGAAGAGCGGGAGAAGCTCCAGGCCCATCTCTTTCGGGCGCAGAAGATGGAATCCATCGGCCGTCTTGCGGGCGGGATCGCCCACGACTTCAACAATATTCTGAGCGCCATCATGGGCTATTCCGAACTCTACAAGGAGATGGTCCGCGACCGGCCGAAGGTCTTCCACAGCATGGAGCAGGTCGTCAAGGCAGCCGTCCGGGCGAAGGACCTGGTCAAACAGATCCTTCTGTTCAGCCGCCAGACCGAACAGGAAAAGACGCCGACGATGCTTGTCCCCATGGTGAAGGAGGTCGCCAAGTTCATGAGGGCGTCCCTGCCGACGACCATCGATATCAGGCTGAATATAAACACGGCTTCGGATCTGACCATCGCCGACCCGACGAAAATCCACCAGGTGCTGATGAACCTCTGTACGAATGCCGGTTACGCCATGACGCACAGCGGCGGCATCCTGGAGTTGGGGCTCGCCGATACCGTCGTCGGCGAAGAGAATAAGGCTGCTTACCCCTCCCTGGTCCCCGGCCGCTATCTCGATATGTTCGTCCGCGACACGGGCTGCGGCATCGGGCAGGAGGATATGGAGAAGATATTCGAACCTTACTTCACGACAAGGAAAACAGGGGAAGGAACGGGACTGGGCCTCGCCGTGGCCATGGGCATCGTCCAGGATCATGGAGGCATGATCAAGGTCTACAGCGAACCCGACAAGGGCAGCGTCTTCCACGTATATCTGAAGCAGGCCGGTGAGGGTACCGGTTCCGGAGATCTTCCTGACGAAGCGGGCCCCCCGCTGGGAAACGAACGGATTCTCTTTATCGACGACGAGGCGATCCTGGCGGATATGGGCAGGGAGCTGCTGGAAACGCTTGGCTACAGTGTCGTTGCGGAAACGGATCCACTGAAGGCGGTAGAGATATTCGAGCGGGACAAAGACGCATTCGACATGGTCATTACGGATAAAACGATGCCCCGCATGACGGGATTCGACGTAGCGCGGAAGATCAGGGGGATACGTGCGGATATCCCGATCATCCTGTGTTCGGGATTCCAGGAAAAAGAAGACATGGAACAGCAGTATATTTCCGGCATAACGCAATTTCTGCCGAAGCCGGTCCGGAGGCATCAACTCGCGGAAGCCGTCCGCAGGCTCCTGGACAGAAGACCCGATCCGGATGTAAAGAGAGATGCCGCCCCGGCGAGAGACATTTTCAAGTCTTGAAATCTGAAATAGTTCTGGTACAATAAATCAACATCAATCAAATATTGCCGCACATTGCCGGTTGGACCGGGAAACATCCGGCTTGTCAGCCTTTCCCGGAAATCCTCGCCCTCATTTGCTGCAAGGACTGATA
This sequence comes from Syntrophales bacterium, assembly GCA_963668175.1. Lineage (GTDB taxonomy): Bacteria > Desulfobacterota > Syntrophia > Syntrophales > PHBD01. Next base: position 3,025,030 of record OY764159.1, on the reverse strand, counting down.
TGTGCTCGGGATCGGCTCTACAACCGACGATATCATCGGGAGTTGCTGGCCTTCATGGAAGAAGATAAAACCAACGAACGCCTTCGGGAAGAGATCGCCGCGCTGCATCGGCGTATCGATGTGCTGGAAAAGGAATCTTCGGCGGCTCGGACGGTATCGGCTCATCCCGGGGACAAGGACGACTACTATCGTTTCGCCATCGAGCATGCCAACGACGGCGTCGTGATTTTGCGGGGCGAGCAGTGTCTCTATTTCAATCAACAATACATGGAGTTGCTGGGTTACGACGACCATGAGGATCTGGCGTCCCGGCCGGCTTTTGCCGGGGTACACCCCGATGACGCGGAAATGGTGAGGGATTATGCCCGGAAGAGGCAGCGGGGCGAACCCGTCAACCGGCAATACGAATGCCGGGTCGTCCGCAAGGACGGAAGAATCCTCAACGTCGAGATATCGTCGTCGCTGATCTCCTACCAGGGGCAGTCCGCCTCCCTTGGCTACGTCAGGGATATCACGGAAAGAAAACTGGCGGAAGAAGCGGTGCGCCGGTCGGAGGACATGTACCGGAACCTCGCCGAAACGGCCCACGACATTATCATTACGATCAACCTGGACGGCATCGTGACGTACGTCAACAGGGCATGTGCCGAGCTATGCGGAGGTAGGGACGTGACCGGCATGGCGATGAAGGACTTGTTATCGCCGGAAACCGTTCCCGCCCATCTGACCATGCTGGAAGCGCGCCGCCACGGCCTTGCCGATACGCTCTCGTACGAGTGGCGGGTCGTATCGCCGCACGACGGGTCCGTGTTCCTGATGGACATCCGCTCGTCCCTTCTCATGGATCGAGGGAAGCCTTCCGGCGTCCTCTTTATCGCCCGCGATATCACCGATCAGAAACGGGCGGCGGAGGCCCTGCGGGTGAGCGAGGAACGATTCCGGCTGATGACCGAAAATCTCCGGGACGCCATCTGGTTGATGGACATGGACCTGAACTTCACATACATCAGCCCCTACGTGCGGCAAATCCTCGGATACGAACCCGATGAATTCGTGAAGCTGCCCCTTCGGGTCATCATGATGCCCTCCTCGCTGGATTATTGCCTGCAGGTCTTTGCCGAAGAGATGGAAGCGGAAAAGAGGCCGGACCGCGATATCGACCGCACGCGGACCGTCGAGATCGAGCACATAAGCCGGGCGGGAAAAATCGTCCGCGCCGACATCAAGATGACGTTCATCCGGGATACGGCCGGGAACCCCGTCGGCATCCTGGGAATCACGAGGGACATCACGGAGCGCAAACAGGCCGAAAACGCCCTCAAGGCCAGCGAAGAAAAATACAGGACCCTGACCAACAACATTCCCGATCTCATCTATTCGCTGGACTCCGAAGGAAACATCACGACGGTGAGCGAAGACGTTCTGCACCGCTACGGTTACGAAAACCGGGACGTTGTGGGCCGCCACTTCCGGGAGTTCATCCATCCGGAGGATATCGACCGCCTCGCCGTCACGTATCGGGCCGCGATTGAAGAGCGGCGGGAATTTGTCCGCGGCCTGCAATTCAAAGGCCTGGCGAAGGACGGCACATCCTACTGGTTCGAACTGAACAATCGCGCCGCATTCGATGAAGGGGGACAGTATCTGAAAAGCGACGGCGTCCTTCGGGACATCACGGAACGCAAGGACTCCGAACTGGACCGCGCGATCCTGGAGGAGCGTCTGCAGCGGGCGGAGAAGATGGAAGCCCTGGGCACGCTGGCCGGCGGAGTCGCCCACGATCTCAACAACGTCCTCGGCGTCGTCGTCGGCTATGCGGAGATGCTCATGTCCGAGACGAACGAATCTCATCCTTTCCGGGAGCATGCCGAAAACATCATGAGAGGCGGCGAAAGGGCGTCGGCGATCGTCCAGGACTTACTGACCCTGGCCAGGAGAGGCGTCAAGACCGGGAAGGTCGTCAACCTCAATACGATCGTCATGGACTACCAGATGGCGCCGGAATTTTACAAGCTCCGCTCCATGTGTCCGAAAGTCCAGATCACGACCGACCTGGAAGGCGGCCTGCCGAACATCGTGGGGTCTCCCGTCCATCTGGCGAAGACCGTTATGAACCTGTTCTCCAACGCCATGGAGGCCATGCCGGACGGGGGTCTCCTCACCGTCCGCACGGGGAACCGCTACCTGGACAAACCCATCCAGGGATACGACCATGTCCGGGAGGGAGATTACGTCGTCCTGTCCGTATCGGACACGGGGGTCGGGATTCCTGCGGCGGACCTGAAGCGGATATTCGAGCCATTCTATACGAAAAAGGTCATGGGCCGGAGCGGCACGGGCCTGGGACTGTCCGTGGTCTGGGGAACGGTCAAGGACCATAACGGATACATCGACGTGGAAAGCAAGCTCGGCTGCGGGACGACCCTGACCCTCTACTTCCCGGTGACTTCGGAGCCCCTGACGGAACAGGACGCCGCGGTGCCGGTATCGGAATACATGGGCAACGGGGAGACCGTCCTGGTCGTGGACGATGTGAAAGGGCAGCGGGACCTGGCCGTGCGGATGCTCTCCAAGCTGAACTACCGGGTGACGTCCGTATCGAGCGGCGAAGAGGCGGTAGCTTACATGATGCTCAATCAAGTGGACCTGATCGTCCTGGACATGATCATGGACCCCGGCATCGACGGGATGGAAGCCTATCGGAGAATCCTGGAAATCCATCCCCGACAGAAGGCGATCATCGTCAGCGGCTTCGCCGAGATGGACCGGGTGGACGAGGTCCGGTTGCTCGGCGTCGGCACCTATGTCCGCAAGCCGTACATCATGGAACGGCTGGGCCAGGCCGTAAGGAACGAACTCGACAAACCGTTCCGGGCCTGAAAACGGCGCCGCTGCCGCCGGTCAAGCTCCGCCGGCCGAAGGTTTTTCTTCCGGCGCCTCTATTTTCCCCAGGATACAATCGAAGAGCCATGTAACGGCGAAAGCGATAAGGCAGCCGATCGCAACGCAGGACACGCGCTCGACGGCGGCAATCGTGCGTCCCTCCTCGTAAGCGGGGATCATGACGATGACCAGGGCCACCAGCGCCGTGCGGACTACGGAATAGATGCCGAGGTATTTGCAGCAAAAAACGGTGCAGCATACGCCCGCGCAGAACAGGACGAAATCCGGCAGCGGGACGAGCATCAGTATCCCTCCGACTGCGGCGCCGAGCACATTGGCCTTGATCCGGCCGTAAATCGATTTCTTCGACTCCGAGCTTTTTACGGAAAGGACCAGGGCGATCGAGGTCATCGCCCAGACCAGCCTGTGACGGGGGTAGAGCAGGAGCAGGCCGTAAGCGGCGGCGGAGGCCGTCCAGAACTCCAGGATATAGACAGCCACGGGATGGCCCGCCAGAGAAGCCGCCGGTTTCCGCGTTCCCTTCATGTCGTCTCCTCCCTGCGCCGCTTCGGCCGCAATTGCAGCAGACGGTCGGTTGCGAGGACAACGAGGAGGGCGATCAGGCAGCCGGTCGTGACGAAGAGGATTCTCTCCGCCGCTACGACGTATCCCGGCTCCGTGTATTGGGGGATTGCGACCGTAACGAGGGTGAGGAGGGCCGACCGGGCCGTGTCGACGATCGACAAGGCGTGACAGATGAGAATGGTCGCCGCCGCGCCGAGACAGAAGGACAGAAGTGCCGGTTTGCCCGCGAGCAGCAGGAGAAAACCGACGGATGCGCCGAGGAAGTTGGCCTCGATCCTGCTTAGGGCAAGCTTTCGGGACTTGTCACGGATGGGGGACAGGACCACCGGAACAAAGATCAGCGCCCAGATAAGCTTATAACCGGGAAAGGCCAGGTAGAGGAGATAGCAGATGAGGCAGGCCGCCAGGACCTCCAGGATGTAGATCGGAATCGCGATTTCCCGAGGGCTTCCCGCCATGTTTTCGCTTTCTACCGCTCCTGATCGCGGCTTTTGCGTTCCGTCCTGTCCGGCTTGTCTTTCCGGTCTGTGTCGCGATCGATTTTGGGCCGCTCGGGTTTGGTCGTGTCTCTTTGCAGATGTTCCTTGCCGGACTTGTCGATCTTTGGCCGCTCGGTTTTGGCCGCGTCCTTTTGCGGGCGTTCCTTTCCGGATTTGTCGATCTTTGGCCGCTCCGGCCTCGTCGGTTCCTTCCCGCGCTGTTCCTTTCCGGATGCGTCCATTTTCGGCTGTTCCGCCTTCATGCGCTCCGGTCTTTTCATTTCTCTTCTCCGGTCGGCGCGTTCATCTTCTCGCTTCTTGTTGAGGTCCTGAAGCCGCGACTTCCTGGCCTCCTCCCTCTCTTTCCGCAGCTGTTCGCGACTCGTCTGACGTTTCGCGTCCGGCGATTCCGGGAGATGGGGCTGACGGAAACGCGCAGCCGTGCCGGGCGAAGGGACCTGTTCGCTGCGCCGCAATTCCGGCGGAGGCGATGGTGATCTCTTTTCGGCGTTCAGCCGGGACCGCCTGGCGTCGATGATCCGTTGCAGGGGATCGCTCCCGCCGCGAAGATCGTAACCGGGTCTGGTTTGCGGCGTCGCCCGTCCCGCTGACGCGGGCCTGCGCGCCTCGTATGCCTGTTTATAGGCCGCGGCACGGCTGATATAGACGCCCGCACCGGCTGCGTTCAGCGATGCGGCCCTGTCCAGATCGCGGGCCGCATACTCGTAATTCCCCGTCTGGATATAGGCGATGCTGCGGTTCATGTAGATCTTGGGGTCCTGCGGCCGGAGGATGACGGCCTGATTGAAGGAACGGGCGGCGGCATCGTAATTGCCGGCCTGGGAGTAGGCCGTGCCCTGCTCGAACAGATTCGCCGCGGCGATCTGGTTGACGGCTTCCGTATACTGCTCCTGGACCTGTTTGTTGTCCCCTTCGGTCTTCGCGAGCTTGTCCTTGAGCTGTTGGATTTCATCCAGGGCGAGGGCGGTCTCCAGGCGCGACTGTTCGAGGTCCTTCATCAGCTGATCGTCTTTGCGCATTTTGTCGATGGAGGCGGCGACATCGTCGGGGTCGGCCTTTACCTGGGCCTTGAGCCAGTACGCCCGCCCGTCCCATGTCTCGTCCAGCACCGTCGTCTGGACGACACCGGCCGTCATGGTCCTGATATCGTCCCGGTTCACCTGCATGTCCTTGACGACGGTCGTCGATTCCACGTAGGTGCCCAGTTCTTCCAGGATCTGCCGCTTGACCTGCTCCAAGGCGATAGTCCGGCAGGTGGCCTTGCTGTCAACCTCCCCGGCCTCGTACGTATACTCGCGGACAAATGTTTTCATGGCCGCAAGTGAAAACGTCACGCTGCAAAGAAAGACGAAGACCGCCGAAGCGGCAGGAAAAGATCGCTTCATCGATATGCCCTCCGTTGTGCAGGAAGGGAAAATACGGCCGGTGAATCTTCCACCGATCCCGGTGTTACTATAGAGAGATCGGTCCGGCGAGTCAACGGTAATTTCAAGGCGGACGGCGGCGATTGGAGTCCGCAGCGGGATCAGACGACGGTGTTGATGACGCCGTCGCGTTTCAAGGCCTCGATGTCCGCCGGAGAACGACCGAGGAGGTCCCGGAGGATTTGTTCCGAATGCTGGCCGAGCAGCGGAGCCGGGCCGTAAACCGCCCCCGGCGTTTCGGAAAGATGCAGGGAAGAGCCGACGATCCGCATCGGTCCCACGCCCGGCTGTTCGATATCCACGAGCATGCGGCGGTGGCCGATATGGGGATCGGCGCAGATATCGGCGATGCTGTTGATAGGCGAATAGGGGAGGGCGGTCCGGTCGAAGATATCCGCCCATTCCCGGGTGGTCTTCTTCCGGAATTCCTCCGCGAGGGCGGGCTCCAACAGGTCGATGTTCCGGACCCGGAGGAGATTGGTCCGGAACCGTTCGTCCGCCGCCAGGTCGTCCCGGCCGAGGGCGCGGCAGAATCCCGACCAGAGGGTATCGTTGCCGATGGCGACGATGATCCACGAATCCTTGGTTGCAAATCCCTGGAAAGGGGCGATGGAGGGATGTCTGCTGCCCAGCGGCTGCGGCACTTCGCCGCTGACCGTATGACGGACGACGGCGTTTTCCAGAATGGAAAAGAGTCCGTCGATCATCGAGCCGTCGTAATGCTGCCCCCGTCCCGTTCTTTCCCGGTGCAAAAGAGCGGCGAGGATGCCGATGGCGGCCTGGTGGCCGGCGACGATGTCCCCCACGGAGGAGCCCACACGGCACGGGGGGCCGTCCTCCGGGCCGGTGATGCTCATGATGCCGCTGTAGGCCTGGGCGACCATATCATAGGAAGGCCGGTCGTCGTATCCGGGGAGGGTATCCTGCCCGAAGCCGGAGATCGAGGCATAGACGATCCTCGGATTGATCTCCTGAATGACATCCCAGCCGAAGCCGAGCTTTCTCATCGTCGTGGGACGGTAGTTTTCGACCAGGACGTCGGACACGGCGATCAGGCTCTTGAGGATCTCCCGGCCTTTCTCCTTGCGAAGATCGAGGACCATGCTCTTCTTGTTGCGGTTGAGGCTGATGAAGTAGCCGCTGCGGTTCTTGTCCGGCACGCCGACGAAAGGCCCGAATGTCCGGGCGTCGTCCCCGTGGGGCGGCTCCACGTGGATGACCTCGGCCCCCAGGTCCGCCAGGATCATGGTCGTCGTGGGCGCCGCCAGGACGTGACTCAGGTCGACGACGCGGATTCCCCGCAAGGCCCTCTCCATATCGCTCATCCTCCCATCAATAAGTCGTACCGGGGCGACGGCCCTCCGTTCAATATTCAAACCGGAACCCCGGAGTCTCGGCTGCGCCGCTTCTATCTCATGCTCTCGCCCATGACGAGGTTGGGCAGCCACACGGCGATTTCCGGCAGCCAGCAGATGATCACCACGGCGACCATCATCAGAAGGACAAACGGAATCGTCCCCCAGATGACGTCCGCCAGCGAGATGTCCGGGGCGATGTTCTTGATCACGAAGATGTTCAGGCCGACGGGGGGATGGATGAGGCCCATCTCCATGACGATCGTCATGACCACGCCGAACCAGACGAGGTCGAAGCCGGCGGCGCGCAGCGGCGGCAGGATGATCGGCGCCGTCATGAGGATGATCGAGACCGGCGGCAGGAAGAAGCCCAGCACCACGACGAACGTCAGGATCGCGAAAAGCAGCACCCAGCGGGAAAGCTCCATGGAAACGATCCATTCCGCGGCGGACTGGCTGATGTGAAGGTAGCTCATGACATAGGAATAGAGGAGAGACATGCCGACGATGAACATGAGCATGGTCGAGTCCTTCAAGGTGGTCGTGTAGATGACCCGGAGGTCGCGGGGCCGCCAGACGCCGTAAACGACGGCGATGAGGATCAACGCGAGCACCGCGCCCAGTCCCGCCGTTTCCGACGGCGTGGCGTATCCGCCGTAAAGGGCGATCATGACGCCCGTGAGCAGGATGACGAAGGGCAGCGTCCTGGGCAGCATCCGCACCTTGTCGGCGAGCGTCAGGTATTCTTCTTCAAGGTAGGCCGACTTGCCGCCGCCGGACTCGAAGACGGCAAGGGCTTTCCGGTATTCCCTCCGGTAGCGCCATACGGCATAGATCGAAAAGAGGGTTACGAGAAGGAAGCCGGGGCCGATGCCGGCCAGGAAGAGCCGTCCCAGAGACTGTTCGGAGGCCACGGCGTAGAGGATCATGGTGATGGAAGGCGGGAGCAGGATGCCCAACGTGCCGCCCGCGGCGATGATGCCGGAGGCAAAGGCGCCGGAATAGCCGCGCTTGCGCATTTCGGGGATGCCGGCGCTGCCGATGGCGGCGCAGGTGGCCGGGCTCGATCCGGCCATGGCGGCGAAAAGGGCGCAGGCGAAGACGTTGGCGATGCCCAGACCGCCCGGTATCTTGTGAAGCCAGGCATGCAGGGCCGAGTAAAGATCGGAACCGGCGGGGGATTTCCCGATGGCGACGCCCTTGAGGATGAAGAGCGGGATAGAAAGCAGTGTGATGCTCGCCATCTCCTCGTAAACGTTCTGCGTGACGGTGTCGAGGGCCGATGCGGGCATGAAGAAGTACATGAAGGCGACCGCGACGGCGCCCAGGGAAAAGGCGATGGGCATGCCGGTGAACATGACGAGGAGCGTTACGACGCCGTAAAGAATGCCGATTTCGCTTACGCTCATGGGGCTACCTTCCGGCCGGCGAAATGGGAGGGGATCTGCAGCAGGAGCTGGATGGTCAGGTTGGTCATGCCGACGGCCAGAAGTCCGTAAGGGATCCAGAGAGGCGGGGCGAAGGCGGACGAGGTCGTATGGCCTTCGACGAAGGCGTCAATCAGCATGGACCATGACTTCCATGAGAAGAAGGCACAGAAGGCGAACGTGGCGATATCGATCAGAATGAACCGGACGCGGTTTGCCGTGCGGGGCAGGATAGCGGCCAGCGCCTCGATGCCTACGTGCCCGCGCAGGGACTGGACATAGGCGCTGCACATGAAGAGGGAGCCGACGATGAGGAAGACGGCCACTTCGTCCTGCCAGTCCGTCGGCACTTTGAGAAAATAGCGCAGGACGACGCTTAAGGTGAGGACCAGCGAAGCGCCGAACAGGGCCGCCGACGAGACGATCACAATCGCTTCGTTGATGCGGAGCGTGATCCTCAGGAGGACATCCAGCACTTTCCCGAAAGGACTTTCCGGATATACGGTGGATTCGGTATCAGGGCCGCCGCTCATAGGGTCTTCTCTACCAGCTTAAGCAGTCGGGCACACCGTTCGTTCTTACCGGCAAAATCCTTCCATGCCGTCTGCCGGGCGATGTCCTGCCACTTCTTCACCGTTGCGGCGGAGAGGTCGTAGACCCTGGCGCCGTGTTTCTGGTAGACGGCGGCGACGGCCTGGTCGTCGGCCTTGGCGGCCTTGAGGGCGAATTTCTCCATTTCGGCCCCCGCCGACATGATGATCTGCTGCTGGTTCCTGGGCAGTTTTTCGAAGACGATGCGCGACATGAGGAGCGGTTCGAACATGAACCAGTAAGCCTTGCCGCGGCCGGTGGTCAGGTGCCCGGCAACCTCCTCCAGGCGGAAGGAGATCAGGCTGGTCGAGGACGTCATGGCGGCGTCGAGGGCGCCTGTCTGCATGGACTGGTAGATTTCGTTCGAGGGCAGCGAAATGACCGATGCGCCGCAGGCCTTGAGGACCATATCCATTTCCCGGCTGCCGCCGCGGATTTTCAGCTTCTGGGCGTCCGTCGGCTCGACGACGCCCTTGACGCGGCTGGCGACGCCGCCGGCCTGCCATATCCAGCTGACGATGATAATGCCTTTTTCATAGAGGATGTCGGTTAGAAGCTTGCCCACTTCCGCGTTCTTCCACGACAGTCCCTGTTCGTAGGAAGTGACGACGCCGGGCATGAGGCCGATGTTCAATTCGGGGATTTCACCGCCTGCGTAGGCGATGGGGAAGAGCGTCATGTCGAGGGCGCCCTTGCGCGCAGCGTTCAACTGGGCGTTCGTCTTCATCAGGGACGAGCCCGGATAGACGGTGCCGGTAAGGGCGTTCTTGGTTTGTTTTGCAATGTCCGCCGCAAACATGCGGCAGAGACGGTCGCGAAAATCGCCTTCGGTGATGGTGCCACCGGGGAACTGGTGAGAGATCTTCAAATTCTGCGAGGCTGCGGAGAATGCGTCCGGCCCCATCATAGCGATTGAAGGTACTGCCAGCAGACTGCTGATAAGGAAACTGCGCCTGGTTAATTCCATAAGCTTTCTCCTTCCACAATCTTCGATTTTTCAAGAACGAATGCCCAACAGGACAGGGAGACTATCTTAAACGCCCCGCCACTTGTCAAGATAAAAATGGTTTTTTTCTTTGTTCCGAGGACTTTGCCTGCGATGGGGCTTCAAATGCGGGGTGACGTCCGCTGAACCGCGTCTCCGGGTTCGAGGCGAAAAGAGGGGCGATTTGGGGTACAATACCCCGCCCCGTCCGGATCGTTCATTCGCCCCGGACTTGAGAACCGGCCATAAATCCCGTAAAGTCGGCCAGTTTTACTGGACCATAATGCGGTCCGGACTCTTCATTGCCGGCGTGAAGATCGATATGATGACCAGATGGTCCTTGCCGGCGTTCCTTGTGGCATGGATCTTGGTCATCGGGTTGAAATGAACGGCCCCGGGGCCGACGTCGATCCATTTGCCGTCGATGAGCATCTTACCCGTACCTTGATAGACATAGACCGTTTCGTCGTGGGTCTTGTGATAATGGGGCTTGATCTCCGCGCCTTCCGCGAGACGCGCCACGTAGAACGTAAGGTTGTCGTCCTGGGCGACGGTGATCATCTGGATTTTGTCGGCCGCGGGCATCGGATTCGCCTTCAGGACGGCATCCATGTTGGTGATGAGCTGTCCCGTCGTATCGGCCGCCGTGAGGGATGATGCGAGGAACAGCACGGCCAGAGCCGCCAACCACGCACCCGTAAACATACGCTTCCTTTTCATCGTATCTCCTCCTCCCTTGTGATCGAGATGTCGAAAATGAAACGGCTCAGCCTCATACGACGGCTGAGAACATCGGCAGCGTCCCGATATCGAAAGCGCTGCCTTCCTTTTATCCCATAGCCGCAAGACCGCGGCCCGGCCGCGAGCGGCCTCTTTCCGTCTTGCGTTTTTGTAAGACCGTGTTATAGACTAGGGTCGTACGCTTCGACGGGAGGGCGCCTGCCCTGCATCCGCCCCCGTCCCGTCCATCAACAGGAGGAGGGAGTTCACCATGCAGAAACGAATTCTGGCGCTTGCGGTCCTGTTCGTTTTATCTGTCCTGCCCGCGGTCCATGCCCAGGACGACGGCAAGCTCCGCGCCATGCAGCAAAGGGCGGCCGTCATCACGAAACAGAAGAACGACTTTGTCGTCCGGGTCCTCAATTCCTATAAAATCCCCCATGAACTGAACGCCGAGGGGACCGTCGTCCGCATCAGCATGAACGGCCAGTGGCTTGACGTCAAGGGGCTCGATATCGTTCCGGTGCTCAAGGAGACGGCGGAGAAGCGTCAGGCTCTCGTCGGCCACGAACTCTACTTCTACACCAAGGACGAGATACTCGACCTGTCGTCCGACATGGCCGCCGTCCGCTGACGGACGGGGCAGGCGCAACAGAAGCCGCCTTTCACGCACGGCGGCTTCGGGCGACGGCTGCAAGACCTTCGCCGGCAGGCCGCATCAGAAGGCTTCCCGGATCTTCCGGGAGAGCTCGGGCACCTGGAACGGCTTCTGGAGGAAACTGAGGCAGCCCTTGTCCAGGAGCTTCTGGGCGTCTCCGTCCATGCTGTAGCCGCTGCAGATGATGACCTTGACGTTCGGGTCGATTTCCTGGAGGCAGTCGAAGGTCTTCACCCCCCCCATCCCCGGCATGATCATGTCCATGATGACGAGATCGATCTCTTTCGACTTCTCCATGAAGATAGCCGTAGCCTCCTGGCCTCCGCCGGCGGTGATGATGTTATAGCCGAGCTTCTCCAGGATGTCCTTCATGATGGCGATGTTCAGTTCCTCATCGTCCACGAGGAGGATCGTCTCCCGGCCGGTCAGGATCTGTTCCGGCCACTGTTCCTCTTCGTCTTTTGCCTGGGCCGAGGCGGGCAGATAGACGCAGAAGGTGGAGCCTTTGCCGCGTTCGCTTACGACGGTAATATATCCTTCGTGGTTACGGACGATCCCGTAGGCCGACGCGAGTCCCAGCCCCGTTCCCTGGCCTGGATCCTTGGTCGTGAAGAACGGCTCGAAGATGTGTTCCAGGGTTTCATCGTCCATGCCGATGCCGGTATCGGTCAGGGCGAACATGACGTACCGGCCCTTCTTGACGCCGTGAGGTTTGGCTTCGGCATCCGTCAGGACGATATTTTCAGTCGTGAGGTAGAGTTCCCCTTCGTCCGTCATGGCATGGCCGGCGTTGATGAAGAGATTGAGCAGGACCTGTTCGATCTGCCCTTCGTCGGCGTCCACGATCCAGATGTCTTTCTGGTAGCGTCTGCTGATGGCGATGCCCTTGTTGGTCCGGCCGAACATTACGGCGACCTTTTCGACGAGTCCGTTAACGTCCGTCGGCCTGACCTCGTACTTGCCGCCCCGGGCAAAGCCCAGGAGCTGCCGGGTGAGATTCGCGCCGGTGCGGACCTGGGCCTCGATCTTCTGTAGGTTTTCGTAATGGGGGTGCTTCGGCTTCAGGTCGAAGCGCATCAACGAAGCCAGTCCCTGGATGCTCATGAGAATGTTGTTGAAATCGTGGGCGATGCCGCCGGAAAGAGTCCCCAGGGCCTCCATCTTCTCGATATGGGACCACTGCGTTTCCTGTCTTCGGCGTTCGGTGATATCGAAGAGGGTGGTCCGGGTCGTGAGAAAGCGGCCGTCTTCGTCCCTGATCGCCGTGGCGTTGAGAAGTACGGGCAATATGGTGCCGTCCTTCCGGATGAGTTCGAATTCGAGATTGCTTGTGAAGCCCTGGCTTTTGAGCTGCGCGAACGACTTGCGGTAGAGGGCCTGGCTTCTGGCGGTAAGAATTTCTCCCCATTTCTTCCTGCCGACGATCTCGTCCCTTTCGTACCCCAGCCAGCGCAGTTCCGTATCGTTCATCTGCAGAAAGGTCCCGTCGGGTCCCAGGGAATGGTACCCGCAGGGGGCGTTGTTGTATAGATCGCTTATTTCTTCCGAGTATCTCCTGGCTTCTTCCTCGGCCTTCTTACGCTCGGTGATATCGAGGAGCGACGCAACGCTCTTTTTCGTCCCCGGGATAATGCCTACGGTAAGCAGAATGCTGCGCAGGCTGCCGTCCCTTCTCACGAGCCGGAACTCGTAGCTCCGGGTGGCCGTGTCCGGCTGGGTTCTTCGCAGATGGTGCTGACGGATCATGTTGTCCAGATCGCTCTTCTCCACGAAGTCGCTCCATTTTTTGCCCCCGGTCAGTTCGTCGCGCTTATAGCCCGTGAGGTTCTCGAACTCGGCATTGGCATGGGAGATCGTCATGTCGTCTTCGACGATAAGCATTACCGTGCCTGTGTTTTCGAAGACGCTGCTGTAGACGACTTCGGAGGCCGAAAGGGCCTCTTCGGCCTTCTTGAGCTCGGTGTTGTCCCGGGAATCGACATGGAGGTAATCGAGGTGGCCTTCGGGAGTGTAGAAGAAGGTGAAGAGAGCCTCGATCCAGCGGTATCCGCCTTTTTTATGGAGAAGCCGGTACTCGATCCGCAGGTTGCCGCGCTTCTTGTGGACCGTATCCCTGAACCGGGAAAGGAGTCCCGGCGCGTCGTCCGGATGGACGAACTTGACGCAGGGCTTTTTCACGAGGTCCTTGGGGTCGTAACCGAGGATTTTCTTATAGGACGGGGAGACGTACGTATAATAGCCATCATGGTCGACCTCTGCCACGAGGTCGGCGATGTTCTCGATGATGATCCGGAATTTCTTTTCGCTGCCCTCCAGGGCCTCCTCGGCGCGCCTCTGGGCCGTCATGTCCCGGAGGTAGCAGAGCATGGAACGCTGCCCCCTGTAGGTAATCGCCGCAAAGGATATTTCCATGGGAATGAGGCTGCCGTCTTTCCGGACGAGGCGGCTTTCCCGCGGCTTGCGGGCCGGTTCGTTCTGAGGGAGATCGCGCGTCGCCGCCTGAAGAAGATCGGTATCGTCGGGGTGAATGAGCGCGGTGACGGGAAGGGCGGAGAGTTCCTCCGCATCGGTATAACCGGTCAGTTCCAGGTAGGATTTATTGAAATAGACGTGGCGGCCGCCCCTGATGATGGCAATGCCCTCATAGGCCTGTTCGATCGCCTGTTTGAAGATGTCCGTCTCGTCTGCGCGGTACGCCGGCGGGGTCCGGCGGCCCTTGGTTGTTTCTTTCGGGCCGGACGTCTGCCGGTCCGGGGGGTGGTCGTTTTCCAAAATCTTCAAGCCGGTTTCTTGCCCGTCGTTCATAACCCGACCTCGCTGGTGTAACGGCATGCTGTGCTGCGGGACGCGTAGCTTATACCACGTTAGGAAGAGATTGACTAGAAATTTCGGCCGGGAAAGAAAAGAGGCGGGACACGGGATGGGAAAGCGGAGCTGTGCGTGACCGGAGACGTGGGAACCGGGCGTTTCGTCAGGCATCAGAGGAGGGCAAGGCTGTCGGCGACGGCCATCCCCTTCCGGGTGGGTTTTAAAAAGCCGTCCCGCCTCTCCAGGTAGCCTTCGTCGAGCAGCCTCTCCAGGAGGGCTCCCTGCGGGGCCGGAACACCTGACCCGCCGTATAAAAGCGATTCGGGAATCCCTTTTCGCGTCCGGAGACCGAGAAAGACCGTTTCGAAGGCCAGTTCTTCGGCCGAGAGCGTTTCCTCGCCGGCCGCAGGCGAACGGTTTGCCTCCAGTGCGCCGCAGTATTCGGCTACACTGCTTTTATTCCACCGGCGCTTCCCGTTCGCGAAGGAATGGGCCGCCGGACCCAGGCCGAGGTAGGGTGTATGGTCCCAGTATTTCTGGTTGTGCCGGGACGCTTTGGCCTCCGTCAGGGCGAAGTTGGAAACCTCGTAATGGATGTAGCCCGCCTCCGCGAGCATGGACGACGTCGTCATGAAGAAATCGACCTGGGCTTCTTCCGACGGAGCTGCGCATTTCCCCTGCCGGATCATTGCCCCCAGGGGCGTATGCTCCTCGACCGTCAACTGATAGCACGATAAGTGGGGAAGACGGAACGAGACGGCGGCGGCGAGCGTCTGGAGCCAGGCGTCCATGTCCTGGCCGGGAACGCCGTAGATAAGGTCGATGCCCGTGTTGCGGAAGCCCGCTTTCAGGGCGGCATCGACGGCGGCCAGGGCATCGGCGGCGTTATGCCTGCGTCCCAGGAACCTGAGGACCGGATTGTGGAAGGACTGGACGCCGATGTTGAGGCGGTTGATGCCGAGGTTCAAAAGGGCGTCGAGATAGGGGAGGGTGATGTCCGCCGGGTTGCATTCGACCGTGATCTCCGCGTTTTGTGCGATGTCGAAGCTTCTCCGGACGCCGTTCAGAATGGACCCGATCTGTCCGGCAGTAAGAACGGAAGGCGTGCCTCCTCCCAGGTAGATCGTGTCGAAGGCCGCGAACGTACCGCGGAAGAGGGCCATTTCGCGCATGAGCGCTTCCAGGTAGCGGGGCGCGGCGTTGAGGTCGGTCGTCGAGTGGAAATTACAGTACGGACACTTGCTCACGCAGAAGGGAACATGGATGTAGAGGCCGGGGGAACGTTGTTCGGATATCTCTTTCATAACCGTCTCCGCAAGGCCTGCCCGCAGCGGAATTGCCGTGGGCGCGTGTCGTTCCGGGGCCGCTAGTCGGAATCGGACTTGAGCACCGCGAGGAAGGCGCTCTGGGGGATGCTCACCGAGCCGATCATCTTCATCCGCTTCTTGCCCTTCTTCTGCTTTTCCAGGAGCTTGCGCTTCCGGGTAATGTCGCCGCCATAGCACTTTGCAATCACGTCCTTGCGGAAGGGCGATATGGTCGACCGGGAGACGATCTCGCCGCCGATGGCCCCCTGGATCGCGATCTTGAACATCTGGCGGGGAATCTCGTCCTTCAGGCGGTCGCAGGCCTGGACGCCCCTGGCCCGGGCGCGGTCGCGGTGGACGATCTGGGAGAGGGCGTCCACCTTCTCGCCGTTCACGAGGATGTCGAGCAGCACGAGGTCGCTCTCGCGGTAGTCGATGATGTCGTAGTCGAATGAGCCGTAGCCCTGGGTAACGGACTTGAAGCGGTCGTAGAAGTCGTAGATGACCTCCGCCAGGGGCATCTCGTAGGTCAGCTCGGCCCGTCCGGGACCGGGATAGCTCAGGTGGGAGTTGGCCCCCCGCTTCTCCGTGCAGAGCTTCATCACGGCGCCGAGATACCGCTCGGGGAGCATCATGGCGGCGCGGATGTAAGGCTCTTCCGATTTGGCAACGGACACCGGGTCGGGATACTTGGAGGGGTTGTCCACCTCGAGGACGGTGCCGTCCTTCAGGGTAAAGCGGTAGCGGACGGAGGGCACCGAGAGGATGATCGAGATGTCGTACTCGCGCTCCAGCCTCTCCTGGACGATGTCGAGGTGGAGGAGTCCCAGGAATCCGCAACGGAAGCCCTGACCCAGCGCGACGGACGAGTCCTTCTCGTAGACGAAGGAGGCGTCATTGAGCTTGAACTTGTCCAGGGAGTCGGCGAGGTCTTCGTAGTCGTCGGAGGCGATGGGGTAGATCGAGGCGAAGACGACGGGCTTGACCTCCTTGAATCCGGGCAGCGCTTTCTCGCAGGGCCGGTTGTTGAGGGTGATCGTGTCGCCCGTGTGGACGTCGGAGACGGTCTTCACGCCGGCGATGATGTAGCCCACCTCTCCGGCGGACAGGCTGCCGCGCTTCTCGCGGTTGAGGAGGAAGTAGCCGACCTCCTCGACGCGGTAGGTCGCGCCGTTGAACATGAAGCGGATCGTGTCCCCGGCCTTCACCGCGCCGTCGATAACGCGGCAGTGGATGACCGTGCCCCGGAAGGCGTCGTACTTGGCGTCGAAGATGAGGGCGGCGAGCGGCGCCTCCGGGTCGCCCTCGGGCGGCGGGATGCGTTCCACGATGGCCTCCAGGATATCCTCGATGCCGATACCTTCCTTGGCGGAGCACTTGAGGTGCGTGTCCGGATCGAGGCCGAGTTCCGAGTCGATCTGCTCGATGACGCGCTCGACGTCCGCCGACGGCAGGTCGATCTTGTTGATGACGGGGATGACTTCGAGGTTGTTCTCCATGGCCATGTACAGGTTGGCGAGGGTCTGGGCCTGGACGCCCTGGGCGGCGTCGATCAGAAGCAGCACGCCCTCGCAGGAGGCCAGCGACCGGGAGACCTCGTAGGAAAAATCGACGTGGCCGGGGGTGTCGATGAGGTTCAGCGTGTAGTCGCGGCCGTTCCGGGCACGGTAGGGCAGGGAGATCGCCTGGCTCTTGATCGTGATGCCCCGCTCCCTTTCGATGTCCATGTTGTCGAGGATCTGGTCCTTGAAATTGCGGTCGTCGCAGATGCCCGTGTACTGGATGAGACGGTCGGCGAGGGTCGACTTGCCGTGGTCGATATGGGCGATGATGCTGAAATTGCGAATATGGTCCATGTGCTGCCGTTATTTTCCTTTTTTGCTGCTGCCGCCCGGCGGCTCCCTTGCGCGGAAGCCGCCCGCGGCCGTCAACCCTTGTTAAAAAAAGCCCTCTTCGTCGCTAAGAGGGCTTTTCCGTCTATACATGGTGCACCTTACGTTGCATTAGCTTAACATTTTGAGCAGGGACTCGGATACTTCCTTTACGCCGGGAAGGCCGTCGACTTCCAGGACTTTTACCTTGTTCTTGTAGAAATTGACGCCGGCCAGGGTGCCCGTGGTCGTGTCGTAGTAGATGCCGTGGCGCTTGTCGATGGCGGCTTCGTCCTGGTCGTCGGCGCGGGTCGTCAGCGTTTCGCATCCGCACACGCGGCATACCGGCTTGCCGTCCTTCGTGGCCGGTTTGATGGCGTCGATAAAGATGTTGTTGGGATGGTTGTTGTCCTGGGCGCAAAGCCTGCGGCCCATGATCCTCTTCTTGGAGGTTTCGCGGTCGAGGACGATCTCGATGACGTAGTCGAGCTTCATCTTCTCTTTTTCGAGGGCCTCCCAGAGGGCCTGCGCCTGAACCATGTTGCGGGGGAATCCGTCGAGGAGCCAGCCCTTCTTGGCGTCGTCCTGCTTGAGCCGGTTCAGGATCATCGGGATCGTGATGTCGTCGGGGACGAGTTCGCCCTTGTCGATAAAAGCCTTGGCTTTTTTGCCGAGATCCGTGCCGCCCTTAATGTTTTCCCTGAAGATGACACCGGTTTCGATATGGGGAACGCCGAATTTCTTCTGTACGATCGCGCCCTGGGTGCCCTTGCCGCTGCCGTTGGGACCAAAAATCAAGATGTTCATATGCAAGACTCCTTTCACAATAGTGCATTCGGAAAGTGCGCGGGAAAGAGGTCGCATTTCCGGCGGCCTTCCAAATTGTGCACCTATATAGTGGATTGCAAGGTTTTTATCAATCTTAATTATGGCTTGTTTACGGCAAAATATCGGCGCTGAAAACGGGTGTGGCGATCCCCGCCGAATCCGTTTCGAGGACCGTTCAGTGTCCGCAGGAGGCGCAGTTCGACGACGTGCACGACGCGCAGCCGGAACCGCCGGAGGAGGCGGCACCGCCGCCGTAATCCGAGAGGTAATCCCCGGGGGACTTGACGGCGTTACTGACAAAGGACGACATCAGCCGCTTGATCTTCTTCGATTGGCACTTGGGACAGGTCAGGGACGATTCCTTGTCGCCGGAGCGAAGGAGGACTTCAAACTCTTGAGAGCACTTCTTGCATTGATATTCGTAGATGGGCATCGTGTTCGGGCCTCTTTTTTAGGACTATATTATGCCTCCGCACATCTTTTGTCAAGGGCGCGGCGGGGCCGGGAAACGGCGGGCCGGCTGAAAGCAAAAGGATTGACAACGGCACGAAGTTTCAGTAGAGGATACGGACAGCGGCGGGCCGCGATAATTTTCGTTATTTTGCGGCAGGGACGTCCCCGGTCGAATAAAGACTCTGGGGTCCGCACGACAAAAAATCCCGAAGGAGCCCACCCATGGCCATCGCAAGCAAGATCAACGGTTTCATCTCCCAGTCGTCCTGGATCAGGAAGATGTTCGAGGAAGGCATCAATCTCACGAAGCAGTACGGGGCGGATAACGTCTACGACTTCAGCCTCGGGAACCCGAACGTCCCCCCTCCCGTTGCGGTCAAGGAGAAAATCCGCGAGATCGCCGCAATGGATACGCAAGGCATGCACGGGTATATGCCCAATGCGGGCTATCCCGACACCCGGGCCGCCGTCGCCGCCTATCTGGCCTCCGTCCACGGCGTGCCGATGAAGGCGGAGCATGTCGTCATGACCTGCGGCGCCGGCGGGGCCCTGAACATCATCCTGAAGACCCTCCTCGATCCCGGCGACGAGGTCGTCGTCCCGACGCCTTTCTTCGTCGAATACCGGTTCTACGTGGACAACGCGGGCGGCGCCGTGCGCCTCGTTCCCTCCCGGGCGGATTTCTCCCTCGATCTTTCCGGCATGGCGCAGGCGATAACGGACAAGACCAAGGTCGTCCTCATCAATACGCCGAACAACCCCACGGGCAAGGTCTACGACGAGGCGTCGATAAAAGCGCTGGCGGCGCTCCTTGAGAAGAAGAGCGCCGAGTTCGGCCGGACGATCTATCTCGTCTCGGACGAGCCTTACAGCGACATCGTCTACGACGGCGTCAAGGTCCCCAGCATTCCGGCCGCTTACAAGAACAGCCTGGTTTGCACCTCCTATTCGAAAAACCTGGCCCTGCCGGGCGAGCGTATCGGCTACGCCGCCGTCAGTCCCGGCATCGACGATGTCGAAACGGTCATGGGCGGCCTCGTCCTGTGTAACCGCATCCTGGGCTTCGTGAACGCGCCGGCGCTCATGCAGCGGGTCGTCGCGAAGCTCCAGGGCGTGACGGTGGACGTCGGGGAATACAAGAGAAAGCGCGACCTCCTGTGCGACGGCCTGGCCTCCATGGGATACGAGTTCGACAGGCCGAAGGGGGCCTTCTACCTCTTCCCGAAAACCCCCATTGCCGACGACGTGGCCTTCGTCAGGGCCCTCCAGCAGAGAAGAATCCTCACCGTGCCGGGAAGCGGATTCGGCGGGCCGGGCCATTTCCGCATCGCCTACTGCGTCGACGACAAGACGATCGTCAACGCCATGGACGGCTTCCGGGAAACAATAAAGGAATACCGATAGCGATTATAAGCGATGGACCGCCGGTCCGCCGCATCGCGACGATCATAAAAAGGAAAAGGGGACTTCTTGCGAAAGTCCCCTTTTTTATTCATATTTTCATAAAGAATCGCTACTTCAGAGACAGCAGGTAGGAGCGCAGGTTCGCCTTCTTCTTGTTGAGCCCAAGCTTCGTCCGGATGTGGTTCCGGTGGATGTCGATGGCGCCCTTCGAGACGCGCATCAGCTTGGCGATCTCCTTGGTGGGTTTTCCATCCCGAATGAGGGCGGCCACCTGGATCTCCTTGGGCGTGAAGTTCAGCATCTGCGAGGAGAGGGTGCGAAGCAGGGGGGATACGATCTCGTTCAAGTTCGATTCGATGATGTCGACGTAGGTCGTCTGGGTCTTATCCATCTCGGTGTTCTTCAAGCGGGTGATATAGGGGACGACCAGCTCCCTGACGTTTGCCAGGACCTTGGTCTCCGATTCCTTCTTGTCGTCCTCGCGGCGTTTCGCGAGAAGCTTCAGGGCGTCGTTCATCTCCTCGAGGCGGTGGGCGTTGGCCTTCAGCTCCTCTTCGCTCTTCTTCAGGGCGTCTTCCGCGAGTTTCCGGGCCGTAATATCGTGAGTGGTTACAACCACGTGGGTGACCGCATCGCCCTCCAGTCGGAAGGGATAGTAAGCCACGTCGTAATAGCCGCGTCCCGAATGGGGGAAGACAAACCAGTCTTCGTAATGGACTTCCTTGCCTTCCAGGCACTGATCGAAATAGACCTTAATGATATTCTTGAATTTTTCCTCGCCCCAGACATCCGCCATGGTCCGGCCGATAATCTCTTCCCTGGTCCGTTCGTGGGCCCGGCAGTAGGAGTCGTTGACTGCTTCATAGACATAA
This sequence comes from Syntrophales bacterium, assembly GCA_963668175.1. Classification (GTDB taxonomy): domain Bacteria; phylum Desulfobacterota; class Syntrophia; order Syntrophales; family PHBD01. Next base: position 3,004,359 of record OY764159.1, on the reverse strand, counting down.
TCCCTGTTGATCAGCGTCATCAGCTCCTTGGCGCTGTTGATGATGAACTCGCTCTTCTTCCATTGCTTTTCCAGATCCATACGCTTCGTGATGTCGTCCCGGAGGACCCTTTCTATTTCAGTTCGTTCAAAGTTTGTCTTTTCCAATTCGGCGATCCTCTCATGAATGGCCGAGAGTTCACTCATGAGCTTCTCTGCTTTCTTAGAATCGTTTTCCATAGGCTTTTACCTCATATTCTTTTCTGTTGAAGGCTATCTTGTCTTCATATATCTTTCAACGCCGTCCGATCGTAAGACCCGATATCATTCATATAAAGGGCCTTAGGCAATACAGAGAGATTACTATAGCATACTATTGTTTGAAAATGCAAGTGTTTCTATATATGAAATCCGAACAAATCAATAGGCAATGTTAAAGCCCGTCTCACGTCCTTCAAAGGGTTCTTCAACGATATCCACATGATCGACGGAGGCAAGGGGCGGACCCGTCCGGCACCAAGCCACCATGGCCTCGACGTCCTCCTCGTCTCCTTCGAAGACGGCCTCCACGCGGCCGTCGCGCATGTTCCTGACCCAGCCGGTGATGCGGAGCCTGATCGCCATTCTCTCCGTGCTGGCCCGGTAGGCGACGGCCTGAACACGACCGGAAACATAGATATGTACACGCTTTTTCATGGTCATCCTTCCTCGGTTAGCTTAATGAATTGTTCCTCGTCGATCACCGGAATACCGAGTTTGCCGGCCTTGGCCAGCTTGGAGCCCGGGTCCGCACCCGCGACGACGTAATCGACGCCTTTCTTGACGGTTTCGGAGACCTGCCCGCCCAGGGACAGGGCGAGCGTCTTGGCCGCCGATCTCGTCATCCTGCCTAAAGTGCCCGTAAAGACGAAGGTCTTTCCCGACAGCGGTCCCGAGGCGGCGGCGCGGCTCCCGGCGGTGGCCTGCGGTTCAACGCCGGCGGCCGTCAATTTTTCGATCATGCGACGGTTGGACGGGTTGGCGAAATAGCTGACGATGGCGGCGGCGACTTCCGGCCCGACGTCCTGAACGGCGATAAGATCTTCCTCCGTCGCCGTCATGAGGGCCTCGACGCCTTCGAAGCGGGCCGCCAGGACACGGGCCATGTGCTCGCCCACGTGGCGGATGCCCAGGGCGTAAAGGAACCGGTCGAGGGGGGGCTTCCGGGAGCGGTCGATGGCGGAAAGGAGATTGTCCGTCGACTTTTCGCCCATCCGCTCGAAGGTCAGAAGCCTTTCCCGGGGGATTTTATAGAGATCGGAGGGGTCTTTGACCGTGCCGGAATCGACGAGGATATTGGCCATGGCCTCGCCCATCCCCTCGATGTCCAGGCCGCCGCGCGAGGCGAAATGGGCGAGACGGAGCTTGATCTGGGCTGGGCAGTCGAATTCGAGGCAGCGCGTTCCGACTTCCCCTTCGAGGCGGACGACCTTCGATCCGCAAACGGGGCATGTGTCGGGCATCTGGAAGGGTTTTGCGCCATCGGGCCGCTTTTCGACGATTACCTTGACGACTTCCGGGATCACGTCGCCCGCCCGCTGGATGACGACCGTGTCGCCCTCCCGGACATCCTTCTTCTTTATTTCGTCCTCGTTGTGAAGGGTCGCCCGGCTGACGACGACGCCGCCGAGGTGTACCGGCTCCATGATGGCGACGGGGGTGAGAACGCCCGTCCGGCCTACCTGCACGTCGATCTTCCTGACGACCGTCTGCTCCTGCGTCGGCTGGTATTTGCAGGCGATAGCCCAGCGGGGGCTCCGTGAGACGGCGCCGAGCGCATCCTGGAGGGCGAGCGCATCGACCTTGACCACGACGCCGTCGATTTCGTAGGGCAGTTCTTCGCGTCCGGCCTCAGTTTTGTCATAAAAAGCGATGCATTCCCGGATGTCGGCGGCCCGGCCCGCCCGTTCGTTGACGGGGAAACCCCAGTCCTTGAGGGTTTGAAGTATCTCCCAGTGCGATGCAAAGGACGCCCCTTCCACGTGACCGATACCGTAGCAGAAAAAATCGAGGGGCCGCCTGGCCGTGATCTGCGGATCGAGCTGCCGGAGAGAGCCGGCGGCGGCGTTCCGGGGATTGGCAAAGGGCGGCTCTCCCGCTTCCAGGCGGCGGCGGTTGAACCTGCGGAACGGTTCCGTCTTCATGTAGATTTCGCCGCGGATTTCAATCCGCGCCGGAACGGCGATACCGGGATTTGCTTTGAACTTGAGCGGGATCGAGCGGATCGTCCGGATATTCTGGGTGATGTCTTCCCCGTGTTCGCCGTCGCCGCGGGTTGCTCCCTTGACAAGTAGGCCGTCTTCGTAGAGGAGATTCACGGCGACGCCGTCCATTTTCAGCTCCACGACGTAACCGATCGGCCCTTCCGTATCGAGAAGACGCCTTATACGGCCGTCGAATTCGAGCATCTCCTCGTGCGAGAAGGCGTTGGCGAGGCTCAGCATCGGCGTGAGATGCGTCACGGTCCCGAACTTTTCCAGAGGTGCCGCCCCGACGCGCTGGGTCGGGGAGCCGGTGAGGTCGAGGCTGGGCACGGACGCTTCCAGTTCGGCAAGCTCGCGCATCAGGCGGTCGTATGCGGCGTCGGATACTTCCGGGTCGTCGAGCTGATAGTAGCGCCGGTTATGATGGTCGATCTCGGCCCTCAGGGCTTCGATGCGCCTGATCGTTTCCGCTTTGTCCATCATTTGATGCGTTTCAGGTCCGGTTTCCCCGGCGGGACTTTGATCACGGGCTCCTTCTTGTTCTCCCGGCGAAGGATCTGTTCGTTGAAGATATGGTTCTTCACCCGTACGCTGTTGATGATAAAGAAGATAATGACCGATTTCTCCCATTCCCGGGAGGCTTCGAAATCCTCCATCCTGCGTTTGTATTTCTCCCAGAGGCCGGTCAGCGACGCCTCGTCCAGACTGATGATCTTTTCCGCTATCTTGTCCAGTGTTGCTTCGAGCATAACTATTTTTCCTTGTTAAAGACATATGGCCGTGGGGAATCTTCGGCCCTGCAATAATTCAATGTAACGGCCGCGACTAGAGGCCGAGCTGATCGCCGATCTCCGTCATCGCCGCCAAAGCGATTTCCACGAACTCGGCCAGGGGCAGGCCGATGGCCTCGCACTCCATGATGTTCTCCCGTTTGACGGAAGCGGCGAAGGCCTTCTCTTTCATCCGCTTGGTGACGGACTTGGCCTTGACGCTTGCGACCTTCCTGTCGGGATAGACCATGGCGGTGGCCGTGATGAGCCCCGTGACCGTCTCTCCCGCCGCCAGGGCATGCTGGAAGACTGTTGTCCGCGGCGATCCCGCAGCCTCCTCGTTGTGCATTTTGACGGCGTCGATGATATCCGGATCGACGCCTTTTGCGGCAAGGATGGGTTCCGCCGCGAGGGCGTGACGCGACAGGTCGCCGCCGGTCGCCTCGATGTCGATGTCGTGCAGGAGCCCCGCCAGGCCCCACTTCTCCTCATCCTGCCCCAGCCTGCGGGCCAGGGCCCGCAGGACGGCTTCCGAGGCCAGGCTGTGGGCCAGCATCCGTTCGTTCGTCACATAGGATTTCAATAACGCCAGGGCGTCGTCTCTCGTCATGGCCGTACGCTACCTTCCTTTCAAGTCGTGACGTCTCTCTAAACCCGCGTCAGGTGGCGGTATTTGATCCGGTGGGGCTGGCTCGCCGCAGCACCGAGGCGGGCCTTCCTGTCGGCTTCGTATTCCGTGTAGTTGCCGTCGAACCAGACGACCCGGCTTTCGCCCTCGAAGGCCAGGATGTGGGTGGCGATGCGATCGAGGAACCAACGGTCGTGGCTGATCACCATGACGCACCCGGCGAAGTTCTCGATGGCTTCCTCCAGGGCCCGCATCGTGTTGACGTCGAGGTCGTTCGTCGGCTCGTCGAGGAGGAGCACGTTGGCCCCTTCCTTGAGCATCCGGGCCAGGTGCACGCGGTTGCGTTCGCCGCCGGACATCCGGCCTACCTTTTTCTGCTGGTCGGAGCCGGAGAAATTGAAACGTGCGACGTAGGCGCGGGAGTTGACGAGCTGCCCGCCCAGGGGGATCATCTCCTGGCCTTCCGAAATGACTTCCCAGATGCTTTTTTCCGGGTCGAGGACGTTGCGGCTCTGGTCGACGTAGGCCATCTTGACGGAATCCGCGATCCGGATCGTCCCGCCGTCGGGCGTCTCCTGGCCCGTGATCATCCGGAAGAGGGTCGTTTTGCCCGCGCCGTTCGGGCCGATGATGCCGACGGTGCCGCCCGGAGGCAGCGAAAAGGACATGCCGTCGATGAGGAGGCGGTCGCCGTAGGCCTTGTTCAGGTTTTCGATCTCGATGGCGAACTTGCCGAGGCGGGGGCCGGGGGGGATATAGAGCTCCAGTTCGCGGGCGCGCTTCTCGCCTTCCTGTCCCAGGAGGTCCTCGTAGGCGTTGATGCGCGCCTTCGACTTGGCGTGCCGTCCCTTGGGCGACATCCTGATCCATTCCAGTTCCCGCTGGAGGGTCTTCTGCCGCTCCGTTTCGCTCTTCTCTTCCACGCGCAGGCGGTTCTGTTTCTGCTCGAGCCACGACGAGTAGTTGCCCTGCCAGGGAATACCCTGGCCCTTGTCCAGTTCGAGGATCCAGCCCGCGACATTGTCGAGGAAATACCGGTCGTGGGTGACGGCGATGACCGTCCCCGGATAGCGCTGGAGGTGGTGTTCCAGCCAGGCGACCGATTCGGCGTCCAGGTGGTTCGTCGGTTCGTCCAGGAGGAGGATGTCGGGATTCTGCAGGAGAAGGCGGCAGAGGGCCACGCGGCGGCGCTCGCCGCCGGAGAGGATGTTCACCGGCGTGTCTCCCGGGGGGCAGCGCAGGGCGTCCATGGCCATCTCCAGTCGCGAGTCGAGGTCCCAGGCGTCGGCGGCGTCGAGCTTCTCCTGCACCTTGCCCTGGCGTTCGATCAGGGCGTTCATCTCGTCGTCGGACATGGGCTCCGCGAATTTTTCGTTGATCCGGTTGTACTCGTCAAGGAGCGCGACGACATCGCTCACGCCTTCGGAAACGATGTCCTTGACCGTTTTGTCATCGTCGAGAACGGGTTCCTGTTCCAGGTAGCCCACGGTATGGCCGGGCGAGAGGATGGTCTGGCCGTTGAACTCCTTGTCCGCTCCCGCGAGGATGCGCAGAAGCGAGCTTTTTCCGGACCCGTTCAAACCCAGAACGCCGATCTTCGCCCCGTAGAAATACGACAGGGAAATGTCCTTGAGCACGGCCCGTTTATCGTAGAACTTGCTCACCCGGATCATGGAGTAGATAACCTTGTTGACTTCTGCCGTCATGAACCGCCTGTACCTCCTTTATAGTAATAGAACGACCGGGGCCGGTTCTCAGCTCGGTCCGTATAGTCTGTCGGCGACGGAAGGATGTTCCGCCGGGCCGCAACGCAGGCTGATGCCTGCGGGTATGTCTTTCCGTTGATTCTGCGAGTGACCGGCGTGGCGCGACGGCGGGGAATAAGCCGGCCGGGACGGAACAGGTGCGGGTCAAGTTCCGTTATTTCCCGTGTTTCAAGCGTTTTCGCAGGCAAAAATGCCGCCAGCCTGCTGGGTGTCAAAGCGTCTCAGGGCCATCGGCCCGATTCGATCCTCGCCATGCCCCGGACGTCCATGTCCGAAAGATAGCTCCAGGCCAGATCGGAGGAGCCGTCGTCCATCTCGACGCGGAGGATGGCCCGCCGGAAGAAGGAGCCGCTTTCGCCGAAGCGCTTGACGGCTTCTACGATATCGAGCATTTCGAAGGCCTTCCTGACGTTTCCCAGGGGATAGAGCTCTCCGTAGACGACATGGCCTTCCGCCTCGGCCGGAACCATACACGGGAAGCCGCGGCCGGAATCGTAAAGAGTCCCCCGGGCCTTGCCGAGGATCTTTGCATTGTATCCTCCCCAGGATTCGAGGATATGGTGCCTCGGTCCGCCTTCCATGAGGGTCCCGTAAACGAAAAGCTTGTCGATGCACATCGGCGGTTCGGCGTTTTCGGCGACGGCTTCGAGCATGCAGGGGTTGAGGCCGCGGGCGGCGAATCCCTCCTTCAGGATAGCCAGGTACTCAGGCGTGGGCCGCACAAAATTTCCTTCGATCATGGCCGTATGGACCTGGTAGGTGATGGCGTCGTGAACGGCGCCGTCCTCCGTGAGGGCGCTGACGTCGAGATGTTTGTAGATCCGGGGCGAGTTTTCCTTTTCGTCGAGAGCGGCCAGACCTTCGACGGAAACCCGGAAAAGGGTTCCCTGGGTGACGTGACCGAGCTGGTGTCTTATGTTCAGGGCGCCGCCGCCCCTGGTTTCGGAGTTGTAGTTGAAGACGAGCTGCATATCCGGAAGATATGCGTTGGCGAAAACTTCGAGCAGCGGATAGGGATGGCCGTTGTCCCGGCACCATGCCCGCAGGTCCGATTCGTTGAGGTTCGAACCGTAGGCGAAATAGAGGAGTTGCGATTTCATAAGGTCGTAGCCTTCCCGTCTGCCATTTATATGGTCTTTGTTATACCATAATGTTCCCGTTAATAAAACAGATTTCCGTTGCGGGGGCTCCCCGGACGCGTTATCTTTTATCAAGAAGAGGAGGACGAAGGATGTCGAAAGACAGCATCGGGCGCAAAGGTCGGACGGAAGGTGACGAAACGGAGGCGGAGGTAAGATTCGCCGCCGACGCCACGGTGGGCAGGCTGGCCAAGTGGCTGCGCATCCTGGGTTACGACACGGCGCTTTATGGGGAAAGGGCGGACGGCGTCTTTTTGCTCTCGGCCGGGCGGGAAGGACGGGTGGCCCTGACCCGGGTGAGGGCGTTGGCGGCGAGGCAATACCAGGGGCGGCTGCTCGTCGTCCGGGCGGACAAGCTTGAGGATCAGCTGATGGAAGTGTTCGACGCCTTCGGTCTTAAGGCCGATCCGGACCGATTCTTCCGTCTGTGCCTCAGGTGCAACGAACCTCTCGAAGCCATGCGGCATGAAGATGCCGAAGGCCTGGTTCCCGTCTATGTCTTCGAGAACCAGCGGAACTTCCGCAGATGCCCCGCCTGCCGCTCCGTATACTGGCCGGGAACGCACGGCGAACACGCCAGGAGCGGCCTCATTGGGCGCATTCGGTCTCGTCGCCCTTGATCTTTTCGATGGCGTGGGGGAGGGCGGGCAGGATGACGGCCAGGTTTTCCCGGACGCTCTTGGGGCTGCCCGGCAGGTTCACGATGAGAGTGCGGCCCCGGATGCCGACGACGGCCCGGGAGATCATGGCGTGGGGTGTGACGGCGATGCTCCTGGCGCGCATGGCCTCCGCCATGCCGGGGACTTCGCGGTCGATGACGGCGAGCGTCGCGTCGGGCGTCACGTCCCGGGGGCTTACGCCGGTGCCCCCCGTCGTGACGATCAGATCGAGGCGCTTGACATCGGCGAAGTCGATGAGCGCCTCTTTGATCCGCTCCGTTTCGTCGGGAACGATGACCGTCGCTTCCGCCTGAATGCCTACTCCGGCAAGCATCCTCACGATTTCCGCGCCGCTTAAATCTTCGCGCTCGCCGCGGGAACCCTTGTCGCTCATCGTGATGACGCCGGCGCGGATCATGTTATTTTTCCGTCTCTTCCTTCTTCGACTCGGCGATGACTTTCTCGGCGATGTGGGCCGGGACTTCTTCGTAGTGCGAGAAGGTGTAGGTGAACGTGCCCCGGCCGCTGGTCATGGAGGTCAGGTCCGGTGCGTATTTCAGGATTTCCGCAAGCGGCACCTGCCCCTTGACGATCTGGGTGGCTCCGCGCGAATCCATACCCGAAATGCGGCCGCGGCGGCTGTTCAGGTCGCCGATGACGTCGCCCATGTAGTCTTCGGGGACTTCGATGTCGATGTTGACGATGGGCTCCAGAAGCACGGGCTGGCACTCCGGGAAGCCCTTCTTGAAGGCCATGGAACCGGCGATCTTGAAGGCCATTTCCGACGAATCGACCGTGTGGTACGAACCGTCGACGAGGGATATCTTGAGGTCCACGACGGGATAGCCGGCAAGGACGCCTTCCTCCATGGCTTCGATGATGCCCTTTTCGACGGCCGGACGGTACTGCCCGGGAATAACGCCGCCGACGATCTTGTCGAGGAACTCGAAGCCGGCGCCGCGGGGCTGGGGTTCGATGTTGATCTTGACGTCGCCGAACTGGCCGCGCCCGCCGGACTGCTTCTTGTAGCGGCCGTGGACTTCCATCTGGGCCTTCTTGATGGTCTCTTTATAGGGGATCTTGGGCGTCTTCAAATTCACTTCGACGCCGAACTTGCGCTTCATCTTTTCGACGGTAACTTCGATGTGAACCTGGCCCATGCCCGCCAGGATCATCTCCTTGGTCTGCTCGTCGCGGCGGAAGACGAGGGTCGGGTCTTCCTCGACCAGGCGGTTGATGGAGGAGACGATCTTCTCCTCGTCGCCTCTCGATTTCGGCTCGATGGCGAAGGACATGATGGCCGGAAGCGGCTGGACAGGTTCGTAAATGATCTGCTGCTTGTCGGCCGAGAGGGTGTTGCCCGTGACGGTCTCCTTGAGCTTGGCCACGGCGGCGATGTCGCCGGGGACCAGGGATTCGGCCGGTTTCTGGTTCTTGCCTTCCAGGAAGAAGATGCTGCCGAAGCGCTCGCTGGTCTTCCGGGAGCTGTTGTAGAAATTGGAATCGGAGTTGAGCATTCCCGAGAAGACGCGGAACAGGGTGAGACGCCCGGCATAGGGGTCGGCGATGGTCTTGAAGACCAGGGCGGAGAAAGGCGCAGACTCTTCGGGTGCTCTCGTCTCGGCATCCTCGGTTCCGGGTTTCCTGCCTTTGACGGGGCCGCGGTCCACCGGGGAGGGAAAACCGGCCACGATCAGGTCCATGAGGGGCGTGATGCCGATGATCTTCGACGCCGAACCGCAGGCAATGGGAATGAGGCCTCCGGAAACGACGCCCTTGCGGAGCCCCGCTTTCAGTTCTTCCAGGCTCAGTTCGCCCGCTTCGAGGTATTTGTCCATGAGGGCCTCGTCCGATTCGGCGATGTCCTCGACCATTGTTTCCCGGTATTTTTCCGCATCCCCTTTGAGGTCGGCGGGGATGTCGGCGGTTTTATAGCTTCCCTTGGGATCGTCGAACATATAGGCCTTCATGGCCAGGAGGTCGACGATGCCTTTAAAACCGTCTTCCTTGCCGATGGGAAGAAAGAAGGGCGTGCATTTGGCCTTGAGTTTCGTCTGGATGGACTCCAGGGTCTTGTAGAAATCGGCCCGCTCACGGTCAAGGCGGTTGATGAAGACCATCCGGGGCAGGTTGAATTCGTCGGCGTATTCCCAGACCTTGCCCGTCTGGAATTCGACGCCGCCGACCGCATCGATGACGACGAGGGCGGCATCGGCGATCCGGAGGCAGTTTTTCGTGTCGTAGGCGAAGTTGGAGTCGCCGGGGGTGTCGATGATGTTGACCCGGTGTTTGTCCCATTCGAAGAAGTTCACGGCGGCGCTGATGGAGATGCGTCTCTTTTGTTCCTCCGGCTCGTAGTCCATGGAAGAGGAGCCGTCGTCCACCCTGCCCAGCCTGTCCGATTTTCCGCTTGCGTAAAGGAAAGACTCGCAGAGGGTCGTTTTCCCGGTCCCCCCGTGGCCGACAATGGCCATATTTCTCAATGATTTTGAATCATATTTAGCCATGGAAACTCCTTTCGAATAGTGCTTTCCGTCCTTTCAAGACGTCTGCGCTGTTTATCGTAATCGCCCTTTCAAAGTCAAGAGATTTCCGAAGAAAAAAGCCTGAAATATCTGTTGACAAGTTGAGATTTTAGCATGTAATTTACGATAAAGGTGCGGAGTTTATCGCGATGATCGGACATATAGTTTGCCTCACCATGCCGGGGATATATGAAGATCGAAGCCTCCTTGCCGGCCCGATACGAACAGGGCTCCACGCCGGCAATCGGAGAAGGATACGAAAAACGCTCTGTTGACATAGGAAAAGGCCGGGACACAGGAAACGTCCTGGTGCCGGTACCCCCGCAGCTTCCGGACGACGTCGTCGACATCAACGGCTGGTCCTCGGCCAAGGCGGACGACCGGGGGCGGCAGGAAGAGAGCGGCCAGGGAAAGCCGCCGCCTCCCGCGAAACAAACGGCCGGCGAGAACGCGAAGAGCGGCAAGTCCGCGGCGGCGGCCTCGGTCCCGGCCGTATATGCGCTTAAGCAGTACAGCAGCCAGGCCGGCGTCCAGGCGGGAACTTCCGTAGCCAATCTCGGGGACGTTTCTTATCCCAAAGGGAGCATGATCGACGTCTGGGCGTGAATCCTTCCCCCGCATCCCACACCGCTAATCTCATAGAAAGCACAGGTAACCCGTCATGATAGACCTCTCCAAGATCGACTACTCGGATTATGACCGCTGGGAGATCGCCCGGTTCGTCTTCTATCCCCGTCCCGAATGGACGGCCCTCGCCAACCCCGAGGACAGCGACGGCGTCATGCTGATCCCCGTCGAAAACGGCATCGTCGTCGGCTCCCGGTTCCACAGGGCTGCCGATAAAACCGCACCCGCGATCCTCTTTTTCCACGGCAACGGCGAGATCGTGGCCGACTACGACGACATCGCCGGGCTCTTTACCGAAGCGGGCCTTCATTTCTATCCCGTCGAATACCGGGGATACGGCCGTTCCACCGGCATGCCCACCATCACCTCCATGATGCGGGACAGCCATGTCATCTTCGCCCATACCCTCGACTGGCTGGAGAAGAACGGCTTCACCGGCCCCCTGATCGTCATGGGACGGTCCCTGGGAAGCGCCTCGGCGCTGGAACTGGCCGCCCATTACCGCGACAGGATCGGCGGCCTGATTATCGAAAGCGGTTTCGCCTACACAGGGCCGCTCCTGCAACTCATGGGGGTCAACCTCCAGATGCTCGGCCTGACCGAGGAGCAGGGGTTCCGGAACATCGACAAGATCGCCGCCTACGGCGGACCGACGCTCGTTATCCATGCCGAATACGACCAGATCATTCCGTACTCCGACGGGCAGGCGCTGTACGAAAGATCGCCCGCGGCGATCAAGAAACTTCTGAAGATACCCGGAGCGAACCACAACGACATCTTTTTCCAGGGCATGAAGGATTACATGGAGACCGTCCGGTGGCTCGCCGGAAACTGCCGGAAGTGACGGAGCCGCCTGTAAAACGCTGGAAAACCGGCCGGAGAAGAGCGGAATGGTACGACGAATCGGGAAGAAACGGGGCAGGCGACAGGCATCCTGCCCCTTCGTTTTTTTTAAAGGCGTGTTTTGTGAAAGTCGGTCAGGCCACGGGATAAGGCAAAACGGGAGAAAATACTTCATGTCATTCGGAAATTTCCCTTGACGCCGTGCAACCTTCAGCTTAAAGTATATACAATCTTGTATTCAATGGAGCCTTCATGGAGGCAGCGATGCTGCCGAAGCAGGAAAAGGAACCCGCGAGTCAGGAGTATATCTTATATAGCAGTGAATGTTAGACTGTATGAGCACTATCACACGCAATTTCGAGGAGGAATACCAGATGGAGAATGAAGGAAAGAAAGGGTTGAACAGAAGGAGTTTCATTAAGATGGCAACGGCCGGTGCCGGTGCGGCGGCCATGTTGACGACGTTCGACATGAAGGACGCCTTCGCCAAGGTGCCGAAGAAATGGGACATGGACGTGGATATCGTTATCGTCGGTGCGGGCGGCGCGGGACTCTCGGCGGCGACTGCGGCCGCATCGAGCGGCGCCAAGGTCGTCGTCCTGGAGAAGACGCCGGCGATGGGGGGAAGCAGCCTCATCTGCGGCGGGGCGCTGGCGTTTGCGGGAACGGATATGCAGGCCGCCAAGAACATTCAGGATTCAAATGAGCTCTTCAGCAAGGACCTTTTCAAAGTCGGTGAAAACGTCAACGACCCGGCGCTGGTCAAGGCCTATATCGATAATCAGCTCGATACCTACAAATGGCTCAAGGAACTGGGCGTCGTATTCAAGGGCCTGGGAATCGCGAGCGGCATGAGCGTGCCCCGCTCCCATTACGTGACTCCCAGCGAAGTCATCAAGGTCCTGGGCGATGCGGCGAAGGCGAAAGGCGCCAAAATATTCCTCGACAGGGCGGCTTCCAAGCTCGTACTCGACGAGAAGACCGGTAAGGTCCGGGGCGTAACGGTGGAGAAGGGCGGAAAGGTCAGCTACTACGGGGCCAAGAAGGGCGTCATCCTGGCGAGCGGCGGTTTCTCCCGCAACGCGGAGCTCCTGGCGAAGTTCGTGCCCCCCATGGCGAAGGCCAAGGCCATGGTCGGCCTGGGCTGCAACGGCGACGGCCTGAAGATGGCCTGGGCGTCCGGCGCGGACCTCCTCGACATGCCCTACATCAAGGCGACCTTCGGCTTCGATACGGAGGCCTCGACGATGGCCGATTTCGCCCTCGTCTATTACAAGGGCGCGATCGTCGTGAACAAGGCGGGCAAGCGCTTCGTCAACGAATCGATCTCCTATAAGCTGGTCGGCGATGCGGCCCTGGTACAGCCCGAGGCCGTCGGCTACCAGATCTACGACTCGGCCATCCGCGCCGAGGCCAACAAGGACCAGCTGGCAAAAACGGAATCCCTGGAGAAAAAGGGGCGGATCAAGCAGGCGAACACCATCGGCGAACTCGCCTCCGCCATCGGCATCGCCCCGGCGGTTCTCGAAGCCACGGTGAATGAATACAACGCCAACGTTGACAAGGGGTCGGACCCCCTGTTCAGCAGGAACACCCTGGTGGCCGCCTTCGGCAAGCCGGTCAAGATCGACAAGCCGCCCTACTACGCGATGATCTCGACGGCCTTCATCCTCGGGACCTACGGCGGCATCCGAACCAACGAAAAAGCCCAGATCCTCAACATCTACGGGGATGTCGTTCCCGGCGTATACGCGGCGGGAGAGATCGTGGGAGGCGTCCACGGCGCCGCCTACATGACGGGTACGGCCTTCGGCAAGGCCCTGATCTTCGGGCGCCTGGCCGTAAAGAGCATCCTGGTTTCCAAGTAATTCAAACGATCGAAAGAGGCTGCGGAGGAAAACCGCAGCCTCTTTAAGTTTCTCCATAAAACGCGAAAATCGACAGAACGGAGATCGAAGCATTCCGACGGTATGTGTTTTAAGGAGAATAGGCGAGGGCCGGTAGGCAGGAGGCGGTTCGAAAAAGGCATAACACGATAAAGCGCTGAAACGACCAGGCACCGGGAGCAGCGGCATCGCCTCAACCGGCGCGTTGTCGCATGCCCAACGGCGCTGCCGTCGAGTACATGCACGAACGTTTATGCCCAAATATCCTGCGAATTTTGCCGCTCGGGAATCTATGTTGCCGCTTGACAATGATGGCTTGCCTCACCCGGTTTTATACGGTTATTTCTGTATGTATCCTCTCCCCCTTCTGCCCGGAATTTATCCTGTTGCCGGCGGTGCGGGGAAAGCGGTCCGGTACGGCCGCTGCAGCAAGTATATGACGTAGAGTGAAAATCAACCCGTAACACGAAAAAGGAGGTTTCCATGGAAGAAAAGAAGAAAGGTTCTGTCGACAGGAGACAGTTTCTCAAGGGCGTAGGCCTTGGCGCCGGTTTTCTGGCGTTAGGCAAGATCGACATGGCGGATGCGGCCCTTCTCCCGAAAGCGGCCAAGAGCGAATCCTATAACGTCGTCGTCATCGGGACGGGCATGGCCGGTATGGCCGCCGCGGTGTCGGCCGCCAATTCGGGAGCGAAGGTCGCCGTCCTGGAGAAGATGGGCGAGGATGTCGTCGGCGGCAACTCGAAGCTGGCGGGCGGCCTCATCGCCATTCCGAGAGAGAACAGCCAGGCGGCGAAAGACGAATACTACGAAGACTTCATGAAGAAGAGCAGCGGCAAGGGCAACAAGGTCCTTTCCCGTGTGCTCGCCGACCAGACGCTGGATGCGGTCGAGTGGCTGGCGGCCCAGGGTGCGGATCTGACCCCGCCGGTCACGGTGGCGGGTTACCGCGTGAAGTGCGTCATCTTCAAGCCGTCGGCCTATAAAGGCATGCCCAAGGGACTGGAAGCCCTCCGGAACACGCTGGCGAAGAAGGGCGGCAAGATTTGCTACAACACGAAGGCCAAGCAGCTCATCATGAACGACAGCGGCGCCGTCGTCGGCGTCCGGGCGATGGACGGCAAGGCGCTCAAGGACTACATGGCCGATGCCGTGATCATCGCGGCGGGCGGCTACGGGGGCAACAAGGAGTTCCTGGAAACCTTCGTCGATCCCGACGCCGACGAGATGATGGTCCGGGGCGTGAAGTACGCCACGGGCGACGGCCTGACGATGGCCCGAGAAGCAGGGGCCATGTGGGTCAACATGGGCGGTATGGCGTCCGTGCACGTCGCCGCCGTTTCGCCGAAGAACACGTCCGCCGGCAACCCCTTCATGGCGATCGCCTATACCCTGGGCATCAACAAGGCCGGAAACCGCTACGTCGACGAATCGTTGGGCTACGTGGCGAACGGCAAGGCCTCGATGAGCCAGCCGGGGCAGACCGTGGCCATGATCTTCGACGAAGAACTGAAGAAGCAGTCCGGCGTTTCCGCGGCGGTCTCGCAGTTTGCCGGCCTCGGAATCGACATCGTCGAAGCGAACACCCTGGCCGAACTGGCAGGGAAGATCGGCGTACCGGCGGCCGCCCTGGAGAAAACCGTGGCCGATTTCAACGCGGTGGTCAAGGACGGGAAGGCCCTCGATGCGAAGCCGCCGAAAACGGCCTTCGCTTTCAAGATCGGGACGCCCAAGTTCTACGCCTTCTATCCGCTCTCACCCGGCATCACGCTGACCTTCGGCGGGATCAGGATCAACGAGAAGGCGCAGGCCCAGGAAGCGGACGGCACCGTCATTCCCGGACTCTTTGCGGCCGGGGAATGCGCGGGCGGCCTCTATTACGACGACTATATCGGCGGGGCGTCGCTTGCGAACTGCCTCGTCATGGGTCGCATAGCCGGTGCGGAAGCGGCGGCGATGGCGAAAGCGCCTGCCGCGGCGAAGGCCAAGGGCAAGAAACGCTAGAAAAATAGTTCAACCGATACATGAAACAAGGGCCGGAAGCGCAATGCTCCCGGCCTTTTCTTTTGGACTTCCGCCGGGTTTCCTTTCCGTTTGCCGACCGGCCTGCAATCGTTTTCGCAAGGCATGTATCCTTTCCGGTTCGCCATACGTCTAATAAGTCAAAAAGGAGAGAAAGGAGGATCGCGGAAATGAAGGTAAGCGGAAATGTCGGTATGTTGGATCGAATCGTGCGGATTGTCCTCGGCATCGCCCTGATTATCGCCGGGGCGACGTTTGCGGGCGGAGGGACGGGAACGGTCCTGTATGTCCTGAGCGTACCGCTTCTCCTTTCGGCCGTTCTCGGTTTCTGTCCTTCCTATACGCTTCTTGGAATTTCCACAAAAAAGGAAAAAGGGTGCTGCCGACACGGGTCGTAAACGGTTTCATAAACATGAAAGGAGGCTTTATGTGGTGTTGGGATGGGGCATGGGGAACGTGGGGAACGTGGGGAACGTGGGGAACGTGGGGATGGTGGTGGCTGGTGCCGCTCCTCTGCATGGCGGTATGCATCTTCATGTGCATCCGGATGAGGTCGAGGATGCCGGGCAGGCGGTTCTGCTGCTGGGGCGGGCCGGGTCACGCCGATCTTGACGAGATGAAAAAGGAGATCGGGGAACTGCGGGAAGAAATCGGAACCATCAAGAAAAGCGAGGAGAAAAGAAATGGAAGATAAGGTGAAAAAGCTGATTGCAGTGGGTGCGTCGATAGGCGCCAATTGCCATCCCTGTTTAGAATATCATGTCGGCAAGGCGCTGGAATATGGTATAAGCAAAAGCGAGCTTATGGAGGCCGTCGAGGTAGGGAAGGCGGTCCGGGGAGGCGCCGCCGCCAGCATGGACAAGCTGACGGGGAAGCTTCTCGGCGGCAAGCCGGCCGATCAGCCGTGCGGCGGCCGCGAAGCGCCCTGCTGCTGTTCGTAACCGCGTCTGACCGGAAGGACGGACCGAAAGGACGGACGGGATGGACGAATCCGAACGGAGATTTCAGGAGATCTACGAGGAATACCGTGCGAAGGTCTTGCGCTACGTGGCCCGCATAGCCAGGGAATGCGAAGCGGAAGACCTCACGCAGGAGGTCTTCGTCAGGGTCGGCCGGGGCCTGGACGCCTTCCGGGGCGAATCGGCCTTGTCGACTTGGATTTACCGGATAGCGACGAACGCGGCCCTGGACAGGCTCCGTTCGTCGCGCGGCGAATCGCAGCGGCTCCCCATAGATGAGATGACGGAAATCGAAGAAGACGGTAAGATCGGGACGGACGAGCGGCGGCATTCCGCCGAAAGGAAGATGCTGCGCGAGGAGATGAACGGCTGCATCCGCGGGATCGTCGATCAGCTGCCCGATTCCTACCGGTCCGTCATTGTCCTCAGCGAACTGGAAGGGTTCAAGGACAGCGAGATTGCCGACATCGTCGGCTTGAGCCTCCAGGCCACGAAGATCAGGCTCCACCGCGCCCGGGCGAAACTGCGGGAGGCGCTGTCGAACGCCTGCGACTTCTACCGGGACGAAGAGAACGAGTTCGCCTGCGAACGGAAGGATGCGGACAAGACGTAGCCCGTGTCGGCGCCCGCCATAAATCTCCCGCGAGCAATAGCCATTATAATCAGAGGGACGCGCCGCGCCTGCCGCCGGAAAGAAGCTGCGGCGGGATTCATCGCCATGCCTGCCGCATCACGGCTCGCAGCGCCACGTCCCGTCCTTTTCCATGCATCTCAGTGTAACATCGAAGCGCGGGGGATCGGGATCGCGGTCGCCGTGCACGCGGACTGTCAGCCCCCCGTTATCCCAGGAAACGGCCTTGACATAGCAATGCGATACACCTTTGAAGAGTATGCGGCGGAGCCTCTCAGGTAAAATATCCATGACATGGACCGGATGGGCAATGTCGTCGTGACGATAGATCAGCGTTTCGGAGATATTGCTTCCGATGTGGTCCGTGACTGCAAAGGATTTGTTGTCGGGCGACGGGAGGATGCAGACCTCCCGGTCGAAGGCCAGCAGTTCCCGGAAAGGCTCCGAGGCGGCGGCACGATAGAGAAGGCGGTGCGAGTCGCGGTCGCTCTTTCTTTCCGACCACGTCCATTCATGTCCTGCCGGCGACGACAGGACGCGATTCTTGCCGGGAAAGCAGTTGTCCATGCTGTAAACTGGCGAGGCCGCGGATGCAAGGATAAGAAGAAGGACGAGAAGAAGGACGAGAAGAAGGACGAGAAGAAAGAGAATCCGCAGCCGCATACCATCCCTCCTTGACGAAGAAACTCTTCAGATGATCGGTCTTTCCCGCCGGTTTGTCACTCTATATACGGGCGTCCGTCCGGTATGTCAACGGGTATCGGCCGGCGGTTTTTTCCGTCCGCTTCCATCTACAATACCTACCTGTTTTTACCCAATGACATTTTGCCGCTTTGCGTTTAAAATAGCATATATCGATACCGGGCGCGGAAGGGTCGTGTGAATCCGCGCATGCGTTGAATACAATGGAAACAGGCGGCAGGCCGCCGGGGAGAATGACGATGAAAGATGCAAGAGAGAAATATACGGAGCATCCGGAGATGCCCGCGGATACGTATGAAGACAAACCCTTTCGACCGGTCGAAATAACCCGCCGGAAACTCTTCACCCTGGCGGCGGGCGCGGGGCTGATGGCCGCCATTCCCCGGTTCCCCGTTGCGGAGGCCCAGGCCGCGGCGGCGGGCGAAGGCGACGCCGCCCTGGCGAAGGAGGTTGCCGGGAACCTCAGGGACTTCGTCAAAAGCAAACAGAACTCCCTCGGCATGGATACGCCGCAGGCGGGCGACGATTACTACAAGCTCATCCCCAACAATGTCCCGCCGGAGCCGTTCGAGCATGCCTACGACATGCCCATCGTCGGTTTCGTCCGGGGCGACGATCCCGCCGTGCTCGCCCTCAAGATCAACGTCGCGCCCTTCCACATGACGCCGCTGGAACTCTTCAAAAAGGTCCATCCCGGCATCCCCTGCACCGACGCGGACCTGACGGTGATCAGTTGGATCCTGCCGTTCCAGGAGAAGGTGAAGGCGGAGCAGCGCGCGCTCCCAGACAAGTATCCCAGCCGCCGCTGGGGCAAGGGCCGCGTCTTCGGGGAGATGTCCGCCGACCGCTCCCGACGGGGCGTCCTCGAGATGCTTTCCGCGAAGGGCTACTATGCCGCTTCCGCCTCCATCACGACGCACTTCCGGATCGTCCCGCAGAGCGCCTACGGCTTCGCGTCCACGTGGTCGGAGCGGCATTACGCCTACTGCGCGGGCCTGGGGACCTTCGGCCTCTCCGACGGCCTGATCACGCCGGTGGGCAAGGCCCACCGCTGCGCCTCCGCCATCGTCAAGGCGAGGCTCCCCGTGACGCCGCGGCCCTATGTCTCCCACCGCGACTACTGCCTCTATTTCGCGTCGGGCGGGCAGCAGTGCGGCATCTGCGCGAACCACTGCCCGTCCCAGGCGATCCAGAGCTACAAGGAGGGTGTGCCGGGCCGCAACAAGAACGCCTGCTTCAAATATGTGACCACCGTCGTCACGCCCTACGTCAAGGCCAATTACCCGGACAATACGAACTACACGATCTACTGCGGCCGCTGCCAGGTCAACGTCCCCTGCGAAAGCGGCATCCCGGCGGGGATCAAGGTGGAGAAGGTTTGAGAGCTGGCAGGGGGCGGGGGGAGGGAAACTGCGGATTATAAATTAGCTTATCGGTATATCCATTATTGAGGACCGCGTTCCCCTGTCATGGGATGATGCCCGTGGAATTATGTCAGTATATATAAAATCTTGCTTGACATTTTCTTTTTAGAATATATTCTTTTTTCTAGTTGATTTACGCCTATAAAATACGTGAATATCTGAGCGGAGTTGGTGATTTGTATAAAGTCATATTCTCCGCTTTTTTTATAAAAAATGCTTAAAAATGTTCGAGGCTGAGATTTTCTAGAGACGGCGGAGTCTTCCCGGCGGGGTGTGAAAAGAGACGTACTCTTACAAAAGTTTTTCCAAGAACGTATTTAAATTAATCAAAAATAACGTGCTGGTTAACGACAGAACAATGATTAAGGAGATGATATGTCGCCAATCCCTTGGGAATCACCGTTATCATTTAAGTATGGCGCCTCAGAGAATATGTGTGGGATTCATATATTTTACGATTTCGATTGGGAAGAGGTTTTTCATCATGGAAAGGCTCAGTTTCGCAATGGCAAATGTTTAGCAAATCTGGTCACAAGTTCTTGTCCGTCAGACAAGAAACCTGCATTGCTATTAACGAGAAATAAATATGCCAAACAAGGCAAAGTGCAGGGTCAAGGATATTGTGTTACAGTTGTTAATATTGACAATTATCTGGAAAACGCATCCGGTGATGCGGCAACAACTTACTTTGCCATGTTAATAAAGGGATCGGACGTAATTTCAGCTGCTAATATTGATTGGTCAATGCTGTCCGAATCGGATATTAAAACTTTGTTTAGCAAGCATATCAATCTGGAACTTCTGCGGGCATGGAAAAACGCTGATCCGCAAAGAATTGATATTTTAATAAGTCTTTTAAATGAATCTAAAATCGATCCGAAAGTGCTGGTTGCCGGGCGAGAAAATGAATTTG
The DNA here is from genome assembly GCA_963668175.1 of Syntrophales bacterium. GTDB lineage: Bacteria > Desulfobacterota > Syntrophia > Syntrophales > PHBD01. The sequence continues at coordinate 2,984,644 of OY764159.1, read as the reverse complement.
CTGCTATATTACCAGAAGTATTCGGTAAACATTTCTGGGATGTTTTAGGGCAAGTCGGAGCAGAATTACCCGATGTGCTGGCTCACAAACGCCTATGGTCCATTAGAAATGCCCAAGTTGAAGACTTCCGAACACATTTACAGAAAAGCGATTGGCTGGAAACTGACTGGCAGAAGTTTTTTGAGAAAAATAAATGGATTTTCGGATACGGCTTGAGTTATCAGTTTTTACACATATTAGAATGTAGGCCCTCATTCGGAGGCAAAGACTTAACGGGCACCGGTTCCCTAGAGGGCGATTTCTTACTAGCAACTTCTGCTCAAATAAAATTCACTGTACTGGTCGAAATCAAGCGGCCAAATTCTAATCTTGTATCAGATAAAAAATATAGGAATAGAACATATGAATTCGGGGAAGACTTAGTCGGTGGTGTTGCACAGCTTCAACAACAATGCTGGAGATGGGCAATTGAAGGTTCCAGGACAGACGAAAACAGAGATTTGCTTGAAGATCAAGATATTTACACTCATCATCCCAAAGGAATTCTCGTTATCGGAAATACGAATGATTTAAAATCAAATAGAGATAAGATGAAGATATTTGAATCTTTCAGAAGAAACCTCCATAATCCAGAAGTAATAACATTCGACGAATTGCTCAGTAGAGCTGAAAATGCTGTCCAGTCGTATGCAGAAGATGCAAGAGGGAAAGAAAAGGATCATCAATTAGAACACTCACTGTCTTTTGTATATGCTTCTAAAGCTACAAAAATCAATGCCTTGGAGCAGGGCTATCTAACACTATAATCATTCGTTTATGTTTGGTGGTCAGAATCGGCCTAAAAAAGATCGTCCTCCACAGCCTCGCGCTATCTAAAAGAACCTGCCTTATTACTTCCTGAACCGCCTGAGGCCTTTCGCGAAGTTCCGGCCCAGAAGCTGGAAGGTCTGGACGCCGAATTCGTCCTTGTGGACGTCGCCGGATTAATTCCACGGCCCGTTGTCCTCTGGTCAGAAGGCGCGCTATCCCTTTATCCAGCCATCCAGCGAGTCAGTCTTCAATAAATAATATTCCGTCCGGGAATCATGATCAATACGAACGGCCGGAAGGATTTTTGAAAATCCAAGTATCTTCGGCAGCATCCGGAACAACTCCTGACCGTCTCGCGGCGTACAGTAATCCTTCCCCATAATCCTACCTAAATCCGGGTCATAATCCTATGTATCTTTCAGACATCGTCCAATTGTCTGCGCGACAAAATTTCTTATGCTCTCCCGCGAAGGAAGGGAACGTTGTAGGAAGGAATCGACATGAAAGAAAAAAAGGAAGTTCCCGCGAAGAAGAAGGAGGAGGAATTCACATTGGCGCCCGTCATGCACGGGCCGAATGAGCGCGTTACGCAGCTTTGCCTTTATTACCTGAAGACAAGCTGCCCAGGCTGAAACAGACAGGTTTGCTGGGAGCAGCACCGTACTTCCGGAAGTTGCCCTCCATTGCCTCTCGATCTGAACCGAAACTTACACGACATCCTGCGACAGTTGATTTCCCGCACATCTCGCTTTCACGTGGTTTTGTACGGTGCTGTTTAAATAACCTGCCATCCCTGGAAAACAGGCCCGGTTATCCGTTCAGGATGCTTCGCCAGACCGAAGAACCGACGCAACGGTCCGGATACGCCGCGATCATGCAACATATCGTGTGATGTACCGCCGTTAGAAAGACCTCCTCCGATGCAAGGCTTGAAACTCGCATCGGAGGAGCATCCCCGCCCGAAAACATTCCGTCCCCGCCGGCCTTGCGCCGAAGCAGATATACGCCGCATTATTTCCTGACCTGCTTGAGGACTTTCGCGAAGTTCTGGCCCAGAAGCTGGAAGGTCTGCACGCCGAATTCGTCCTTGTGGACGTCGCCCGGCTCCATGGCCAGGGTCATGTTCCAGTAGTTGCTCGCCGGCACGATCATCTCCGCAATCCCAAGAGCGAAGATTTCAATAGTAGAAATATAGCTTGACTATATATTGCATATATGGAATAATGCGCGCAAGATAATAAAGGATTCGCATGGCACTCATGAGCTCGTGCAACTTCAAATGCATGAATGTTTTGGATTAGATGGAAGCTTATGAGGGCATATCCTTCGGAATGTCGCTTAGAATTAACAGAAAAGGAGAACATTCGAATGTCCTACATAATGTATCCGATGTTTAAATATGGTAGACGCGTAGGCATGAGCGTGCTTGGCATCAGTCCTTATGTCTTAACCTTAGACCAAGAAGATATCGGCGGTAAGCCGCTCAATTCTGGCGAAGACAGGGAACTTCTTCTCAATTATATGAATCAAAGCAGGAGATTTGAGGCAATGGGTAATGATGTATTTCGTGATAAATATTCGTCCGGTATTATTCATGTCATGCCGAACGACACCGTCACTATTTATAGTCAGGAATATTATCAAGGATACTCAATCAGCATACAACGGTATCGCGATGAAATTATGAAGATGGGCACACCGGAATGGGATCGATAAAATTAAACCATCATTTTCATGTTGCAACAAATTGAGAGGACGGTTATAAATATGTATGAAGTAGAAGCGATACAATCGTAACAGGTGGGTTTTTATGCTCAGAATGGGGATGAAAATCTACATTCTTCTTGATTCCGCAGCAGGAATCGTCTTTTGTTTCCTGGCCATATTCGTTGTCATTGTTTTCTGCCTGAACAACGATCTTCCTTACCATCCCTTTGTTATCGTCGGCGCCGTTATTGCCGGTGTTTTCTGTATCGGCGCATTGCTCGACGCGGTCAGGGAATTCTTCAATGTTATGAAAGAATAATACACATTCTTGTAAGTGCCCATAAATAAGGAACACGACGCCTATTATTCGTTCGTTTCAGAAGCAAGTCTTCGATCCATTATGCTTTCAATAAGACGGCCTCGGCGAACGTTGCGCATCCACGGAGGCCCCCCTGGGTTACTTTCTGACCTGCTTGAGGACTTTGGCGAAGTTCCGGCCCAGAAGCTGGAAGGTCTGGACGCCGAATTCGTCCTTGTGGACGTCGCCCGGCTCCATGGCCAGGGTCATGTTCCAGTAGTTGCTGCTGGGTATGATCATCTCCGCAATCCCGAAGAAGAAGTTGATGGCCGAATAGGTGAAGGTGGCCCCGGCGCGCCCCACGGCGACGACGCCCGCGCCGACCTTGCCCCGGAGCATGACGCCGCCGTTCGCCATCGACACGTAGCCGCAGCGGTCGATGAGGGCCTTCACCTCCGACGTCACGTTGCTGAAATAGGTGGGGGAGCCGATAAGGATGCCGTCGGCCTCCTGCATCTTCTCGATGTACGAATTCATCTTGTCGTCCGTCCGAGCGCAGCGGCCGTCCTGGTTCTCCCAGCACTTCATGCACGCCAGGCACCCGAAGACCTTGCGCCCCCCCAACTGGACGAATTCCGTCTTGATGCCGGCGAGCTCGATTTCCGCCAGGACGATTTTCAGGCTCTGGGCGGTATTGCCCTTGGCCCTGGGACTTCCGTTGAATGCCACGACTTTCATGAGCGTCCTCCTCCAATCATGTCTTTAATTTAAAATATACGCCGCAGGATGCGACTTTCCGTTTCCGGATAATGCCGCCTGTGTTATAAGAATAAACGGTAATAACGTAACATGCAAGTACGCACTATTTCGTATCGTAGTACCTGTTTGTATACCGTGTCCGCCTGCCGCGGATGGAATAAGGAGCCGGGGAGGGGATCGCCTTGATCAGGTTTAGGGATATCGAATACCACTGCCATATGGAATTGACGCTCGATCTGATCGGCGGGAAGTGGAAATCGCTCATCCTGTGGCACCTGGGGGAAAACACCCTGAGGTTCAGCGACCTGAGGCGGACGATGCCCGGCATCACCCAGAAGATGCTGACGCAGCAGCTGCGTGAACTGGAGCGGGACGGGCTGGTCAGGAGATTCGTGTACACCCAGGTGCCGCCGAAGGTCGAATACTCCCTGACCGGATCGGGCCGCACGCTCCTGCCCATCCTGGATACCCTGTACCAGTGGGGCGTCGGCTACGCCGGCGACGACGAATCCGTCAAACACGCGTAATCCGGACCATTCTCCCGTCCGGCGGGCGCATGAGCGGCGCCCGGATAACCCGATCCCGTTTTCCCCCGGAAAAACGACTATGTAATCGGTCGTATGGCCGTCGGATGACGCGTAAAAAGTAGTTGACTATGGACAGACCATATAATAAGGCGTTTTGATGCTGCCTGATGCCTGCGGCGTCCGGCGGAGAACCACGTTTCCGGTTGGTCATGGAAGAGAAGAAGAAAATTTATATCCAGACGTTCGGCTGCCAGATGAACGTCCACGATTCGGACCAGATCGCGGCCATGATGCTGGACGCGGGCTACGGCCCCACGGAAGACCCGCGCCAGGCCGATCTTATCGTCATCAACACGTGCAGCATCCGCGAAAAGGCGGCGGAAAAGGTCTACAGCCAGCTCGGGCGCTTCGCGGCGCTCAAAGAGGAGAAGCCGTCGCTCGTGATCGCGGTAGGCGGCTGCCTTGCCCAGCAGTGGGGGGCGAAGTTCTTCAGGCGCAGCCAGGTCCTGGACATTGTCTTCGGGACCCATAACATCCACAAGCTTCCGGAGATGGTGCGCACGGCAAGCCTCCGACGGGTGCAGGTTACGGAGACGGCTTTCCGCAAATCCGTGCCATCGCTGGCCTTAAAGGCGGTTCCGGCTCCGGGAAAAATCTCGGCCTTCGTCACGATCATGCAGGGCTGCAATAATTTCTGCTCGTACTGCATCGTGCCCTATGTACGGGGGAGGGAGGAAAGCCGGCCCCACAGGGACATCCTGGACGAGGTCGGGATGATGGCCGAAAACGGCGTCCGGGAGGTGACCCTCCTCGGCCAGAACGTCAATTCCTACGGCCTCGGGACGAACGGGAGCGGTTACCGCTTTCCCGATTTGCTTCGGGATATGGGAAAGATAGACGGGATCAAGCGAATCAGGTTCACGACGTCACATCCGAAGGACCTCTCCGACGACCTGATCCGGTGCTTCGGCGAGATCGAGACGCTCTGCAACCATATCCACCTGCCGGTCCAGTCGGGGTCCGACCGCATCCTGGCCCGGATGAACCGGGGCTACACGGCGGCCGACTACCTGGACAAGGTCGGGCGCCTCAGGGCCGTCCGCCCCGACATCAGCGTGACCTCCGACGTCATCGTCGGGTTCCCGGGGGAGACGGACGAAGATTTCCGGGCGACAATCGCCCTTATGAATAAAATCAGGTTTGACAACCTCTTTTCTTTTAAGTATTCAGAAAGGGAGGGAACGGCTGCGGCCGGGTTCGGCGACAAGGTGCCCCGCGGCATCAGGAGCGAGAGGCTCTCGGTGCTGCAAGCCCTGCAGGAAGAGCACACCCAGGAGAGGAACAGGGAACTGGAGGGCAAGGTGCTGGACGTCCTGGTCGAAGGGCCGAGCAAGACGGGTAAAGACGATCTGACGGGAAGGACGTGCGGGAACAAGATCGTCAATTTCAGGCAACGAGAAACGGCAATCGGGGAAACGGTTCCTGTGTTCATCAAAAAAGCTTATCTGCATTCGCTGCGTGGGGAACTTACAGGCGCGGCATCGCCGGGATTCATTGCACGACGCGCGGAAGCTCAATGACAGGAGGAGCTCAATGCTGATAGAAATGAAGATATCCGGTCTGACCATCGATCCGATCACGAACACGCCGATTGTGATCCTGAAGGACATGACGGACAAAAAGGCCATTCCCATCTGGATCGGCCTTTTCGAAGCGAGCGCCATTGCCACCGAAATGGAGAAAATCTCCTTTTCGAGACCCATGACCCACGATCTCATGAACGATCTCCTGAAGATCCTGGGGATAGAGCTTCTGAAGATCGAGATCTGCGATTTGCGGAACAATACGTTCTTCGCCAACCTCTATCTCCTCAAGGACGGCGAGAGTTTCATCATCGACGCGCGACCGAGCGACGCCATCGCCCTGGCCCTGCGGGCGCAAGCCCCCATCTACGTCGACGAGAAGGTCATCGAGAAATCGCGGAACATCGATTTCGGGACGAAGGTAACCGATCTGGATCAGTTAAAAGACGACAAGCTGAAGGAATTCCTGGAGAACCTCTCCCCGGACGACTTCGGCAAATATAAGATGTAGCGGCGCGAAGACGCCGCCTTTACGGCCGGTCGGTGCGGTTTCCTTCATCGTCAGGGGCGACTCTTATGATCCACACTATCGTAAGCGTTAAAGGCAGACTGTTTTTCCCCCAGGGGCGGGGCGTTTCCGCTCGGAAATGCATGGCCGGGAAAGGAATATCCGGATTCCATCCGATGGAGTCGAGGCACTGCTGATTCAAGCGGTCGGCTGTCAGCTATCATATGTCAGCTTAAGGCTGAGAGCGATCGCTGAGGCTGAGCGCTTTTTTTTATGAAAGAGTCGATAGCGGCGTTCGAAAAATACATGGCCGTCGAAAGGAATCTTTCCGGGCACACACGGAAAAATTACCTGGCCGACCTGAGACAGTTCACGGACTTTCTCGCCGAGAACAGGCCCGGAGCGGAGCCGAAACCAGAGGGGATCGACCACCTGACGGTGCGGGCCTACATGGCCTCGCTCTACCGGCAGAAGCTGAAGAAGGTGACGATGGCCCGGAAGCTCTCGGCGATCCGGTCCTTCTTCGACTACCTCGTAAGAGAGGGAAGGGTGGCGTCCAATCCCGCCGAGGCGGTACTGGCCCCGAAGGCGGAAAAGCACGTGCCGGTGTTCCTGTCCGTGGACGAGATGATGAACGTCCTGAACGCGGAGGCCGGGGGCGACGACGAAACGGCCCTGCGGGACAGGGCGATCGTGGAGTTGTTTTATTCGTCGGGCATCAGGCTTTCGGAACTGGCGAACCTCGACGTGCCCGATCTGGACGAGGCCCAGGCCCTCGTGAAGGTCAAGGGGAAGGGCAAGAAGGAGAGGCTTGTTCCCGTGGGCGCTCCGGCGCTTTCGGCCGTGGGACGGTATCTCGCGGTGCGGGGAGATGCGGAAGGCCGCGAGGCGGGACCGCTCTTCACGGGGCGGGAAGGACAGAGGCTCAATCCCCGGAGCATCGCCAGGATCGTGGAGAAAAGGGTGGAGGCAAGCGGCATCGGCCGCAAGATCAGCCCCCACAAGCTCCGCCATTCCTTCGCGACGCACCTGATGGACGCCGGGGCGGACCTCCGCTCCATCCAGGAGATGCTGGGCCACGAAAGCCTCTCGACGACGCAGAAATACACACAGGTGAGCGTGAGCAGGCTCATGGAGGTCTACGACAAGGCCCACCCCAAGGCCGGCGGGGAAGGGGACGGACAACACAAGACGGATGCGCAGGCCGGACAAACCAAGGAGGAAACGAAGACATGAAGATACGCGGCACCACGATCGTGGCCGTCAAACATAAGGGGAAGGTCGTCATCGCCGGCGACGGGCAGGTCACGGTGGACATCACCGTCATGAAGCACGGGGCGAGGAAGGTCCGCAGGCTATATAACAACGAAGTCATCATCGGTTTTGCCGGGGCCACGGCCGACGCCTTTACGCTCTTCGACCGCTTCGACCAGCGGCTGGAGCAGTATCGCGGCAATCTCCTGCGCGCCGCCGTCGAACTGACGAAGGACTGGAGGACAGACCGGATGCTGCGGCACCTGGAGGCCATCATGGTGGCCGCGAGCCGCGAGCATTTCCTGATGATTTCGGGAACCGGCGACGTCATCGAGTCCGACGACAACGTCATGGCCATCGGATCGGGCGGCCCCTATGCCCTCGCCGCGGCCCGGGCCCTCGTGAAGTATTCGGACCTTTCGGCCGCCGAAGTCGCCGCCGAGTCGGTCCGGATCGCTTCGGAAATATGCATTTACACGAACGACAACATCACCGTCGAAGAACTCGATCTGGAAGGCGAGCCGGAGGAAGACAACGGCAAGAGATCGAAGAGACGGTCCAAGGAGTAACGAAAAGATATGTATGACGGCAACCCGTTGACACCAAGACAGATCGTCGAGAAGCTCGACAAGTACATTATCGGCCAGGCCGACGCCAAGCGCGCCGTGGCCATAGCGCTCAGGAACCGCTGGCGGCGCCAGAACGTTTCGAAGGAACTCGGCGAGGAGATCGCCCCGAAGAACATCATCATGATCGGGCCGACGGGCGTCGGCAAGACGGAGATCGCGCGAAGGCTCGCGAAGATCGACAATTCGCCGTTCCTGAAGATCGAGGCGTCCAAATTCACCGAGGTTGGCTACGTCGGCCGCGACGTGGAATCCATGATCCGGGACCTGGTGGAACTGGCGATCAACATGGAAAAGCAGGAAGAGCAGGGCAAGGTCCGCGCGAAGGCGGCGGGACTTGCGGAAGAGAGGCTCCTGGACGTCCTCCTGCCGCCGAAGCCCATCGAAAAGAACGTCGAGGACATGCTCCGGGACAGGACGCCGTCGGAAATCGACGATATGACCCCGGCCCAGGCCGACGGGACCCGCGAGAAGCTGCGCCGGATGCTGCGCGAGGGCAAGCTCGACAGCCGCATGGTGGAGCTGGAAGTGAACGAAACGAAGGCGGCGCCGATGATCGAGGTCTTTTCGTCGTCGGGCGTCGAGGAGATGGGCATGAGCATCAAGGAGCTCTTCGGCAACATCTTCCCGCAGAAGAAAAAGAGGCGGTCCGTGAAGGTCACGGAGGCGCTCGAAATCCTGGAAACGGAAGAGGCGCAGCGCCTCGTGGACATGGACAAGGTGACGAAGACGGCCGTCGAGCGGGTCGAACAGTCGGGCATCATCTTCCTCGACGAGATCGACAAGATCGTCGGGAGCGATTCGGCCCAGGGGCCCGACGTCTCGCGCGAAGGCGTCCAGCGGGACCTCCTGCCCATCGTGGAGGGGTCCACCGTCAACACCCGCTACGGCATGGTGAAGACGGACCACATCCTCTTCATCGCCGCCGGGGCGTTCAGCGCCTCGAAGCCGTCGGACCTCATCCCGGAACTCCAGGGCCGGTTTCCGATCCGGGTGGAGCTAGACTCCCTCGGCAAGGACGATTTCGTCCGCATCCTGAAGGAGCCGCATAACGCCCTGCTCAAGCAGTACGTCGAGATGATGGCGACCGAGGGCGTCCGGATCGAATTCTCCGAGGACGCCATCGCCGAGATCGCCGAGGTCGCCGCCATGGTGAACGAGCGGACGGAGAACATCGGGGCGCGTAGGCTCTACACGATCATGGAGACGCTTCTGGACGACGTCTCCTTCGACGCGCCCGACATGACGGACAAGTCAGTGGCCATCGATGCGGACTACGTCCGCGAGAAGCTCGACGACATCGTCGAGGACGAGGACCTCAGCCGCTACATCCTGTAGCGCGATATACGACAGTGAAGGAGACGGAGACAGAGATGACCGATTTGAACAAATACGTCGAGCGGGCGGAAATACTGATGCAGGCGCTCCCCTACATCAGGCGCTTCTACAACAAGACGATCGTGATCAAGTACGGCGGCCACGCCATGATCGACGAAGAGCTTAAGGACATGTTCGCGAAGGACGTCCTCATGATGAAGTACATTGGAATCCATCCCGTCGTCGTCCACGGCGGCGGACCGCAGATCGGCGGCTTTTTGAAGAAGCTCGGCAAGGATTCCCAGTTCATCCAGGGGATGCGCGTCACCGACGAGGAGACGATGAACATCGTCGAAATGGTCCTGGTCGGGAAGGTCAACAAGGAGATCGTAGGCCTGATCAACAGGAACGGCGGCAGGGCCGTGGGCCTGAGCGGCAAGGACGGCAACCTTGTCCAGGCGGAGAAGTATTATCTGAACGAGGAAAAAGCCAAGGCCACGCCGCCGGAGATCATCGACATCGGCCTCGTAGGCAAGGTCACGGCCGTCAATACGGACCTGATCCTTTCGCTTCGGGACGACGGTTTTATCCCGGTGATCGCCCCGACGGGCGTGGGGGCCAACGGAGAAACATACAACATCAATGCGGATCTCGTCGCCGGGGCCGTGGCGGCGGCGCTGAAGGCGGAAAAGCTGGTCCTGCTCACAGACGTCGAAGGCGTCTGGGACAAGGACAAGAAGCTGATCAACACGATGACCGATGCTGTGGCGCGGGAAATGATCGAAAGCGGCGTCATCGCCGGCGGCATGTTCCCGAAGGTCAAATGCTGCCTGAAGGCCCTCAAGGAAGGCGTGGGCAAGGCCCACATCATCGACGGGCGCCAGAAGCACGCCATGCTCCTGGAAGTCTTCACGGACGAGGGCGTCGGCACCGAGATCGTTATCTAGAAAGATTTATGTAAGGATGGAAGATAAAATGGCCATGAAAGAATGGATGGAAGCCGGGGATAAGCACGTCATGGGGACGTACAAGCGTTTTCCCGTGGTCCTTACCCGCGGCGCCGGCATGAGCGTCTGGGACACCGACGGCAGGGAATACCTCGACTTCGCGGGCGGGCTTGCCGTCTGCGGGCTGGGGCACAGCCACCCCAGGGTCGCCGAGGCGATAACCGCACAGGCGCAGACGCTGCTGCACGTATCGAACCTTTACCATATAGAAGCCCAGATCCGCTACGCGCGGGTCCTTACGGAAAATTCCTTCGCCGACAAGGTCTTCTTCTGCAACAGCGGCGCGGAGGCCAACGAAGCGGCCATCAAGCTCGCCCGGAAGTACGGCCACACGAGGCTGGGAGGGAAGTACGAACTGATCACCATGCTGAACTCTTTTCACGGCAGGACGCTGGCGACGATCACCGCGACCGGCCAGGAGAAGTTCCGGAAAGGCTTCGCCCCGCTGCCGGAAGGGTTTAAATACGTTCCCTTCAACGACATCGAGGCCCTGGCAGATGCCGTGACGGACAAAACCTGCGGCGTCCTCCTGGAGCCGATCCAGGCGGAAGGCGGCGTCTTTGTGCCCGACGAAGGATATCTCCGGGCCGTGCGCGAGCTTTGCGACCGCAAAGGGATTCTTCTCATCTTCGACGAGGTCCAGGTCGGCATGGGCCGCACGGGGACGCTCTTTGCCTACGAACAGAGCGGCATTGCGCCCGACATCATGACCCTGGCAAAGTCCATGGCGAACGGCTTCCCCGTAGGGGCCATGCTTGCGACGGACAAGGCCGCCTCGGCCTTCGAGCCGGGAGACCATGCCTGCACCTTCGGGGGTAACCCCCTGGCGATGGCGGCCGCCCTCGCCACGATGGACGTCATGCTCTCCGACGGCGTCCTGGCCAACTGCCGGAAGGTCGGCGCCTATTTCATGGCGGAGCTTGCGAAACGGAAGGCAAAATACGGAATAATCAGGGATGTCCGGGGCAAAGGTCTCATCATCGGCGTCGAAATGGAAGAAGAAGTGGCGGGCACCGTCAACAAGTGCCTGGACAAGGGATTTCTCGTTGCATCGGCGGGGCCCCGTGTCCTTCGTTTCCTGCCGCCGCTGATTGTCAGCGAGGCCCAGGTGGACCGCCTGCTTTTCGTACTCGATTCTATTTTGGGGGGGAAATGAAGAAGGACTTTTTAAGCTTCGACGGAATCGACCGGGACGGATTCGACCGGCTTTTCGAAAGGACCGCCTTCCTCAAGAAGCAGCTTAAGGAAGGCAAGGCCGTATCGTCTCTTGCGGGCAAAACCCTGGGGATGATCTTCGAGAAATCCTCGACGCGCACGAGGATTTCCTTCGAAGTCGGCATGTACCAGCTTGGGGGCATCGCGCTTTTTTTAAGCAGCCGGGACACCCAGATCAACCGCGGAGAAACCATCGCCGACACGGCGCGGATCATGTCCCGCTATCTCAACGGCATCATGATCCGGACGTATTCCCAGCAGTCGGTCGAAGAGTTTGCGCAATATGCATCGATTCCCGTGATAAATGGTTTGACAGATTTGCTGCATCCATGTCAAATACTCAGCGATATATTCACGATCATTGAAAAGAAGGGGCGTTACGAAGGGTTGAAAATAGCCTACGTGGGGGACGGAAACAACGTCTCCAATTCATGGATCGACGCCGCTTCCCGCCTGCCTTTTCAACTGACGCTCGCCTGTCCCGAGGGCTACCATCCGGATCAGGACATCCTGAAACGGGGGATGAAGGAAGCCCCTCTCGGGGTCGAACTGTTTGCCGATCCGGCGGACGCCGTCCGCGGCGCCGACGTTATTTACACGGACGTCTGGGCCAGCATGGGACAGGAAAGCGAACACGCGGAGCGGATCAAAGTCCTGAAGAATTATCAGGTCAATTCGCCGCTTCTGGATTATGCCAAGAAGGATGCCATCGTCATGCACTGCCTGCCCGCCCATCGCGGCGAGGAGATTACGGAGGACGTCATCGACGGCCCCCGGTCGGTCGTGGTCGACCAGGCCGAAAACCGTCTGCATGCGCAGAAGGCCATCCTGGAAATATTGATGGGAGGTTAGAACCGTGTCAAAACAGTACAAAAAAGTCGTCCTGGCCTATTCGGGCGGACTCGATACGTCCGTCATCGTGAGATGGCTGGTGGAAACCTATGGGTGTGAAGTCATCGCCTTCGCGGCCGACGTCGGCCAGAAGGAGGAGCTGGACGGTCTGAAGGAGAAGGCCATCAACACCGGCGCCAGCAAGATCTACATCGACGACCTGCGCGAGGAATTCGCCCGGGACTTCGTCTTCGCCTGCCTGCGGGCCAACGCCATCTACGAAGGGACCTACATGCTGGGGACCTCCATCGCCAGGCCCCTGATCGCCAAGAGGCAGATCGAAATCGCCCTGGCCGAGGGCGCCGACGCCGTCTGCCACGGGGCGACGGGAAAGGGCAACGACCAGGTCCGCTTCGAGCTGACCTACATGGCCCTCTGTCCCGAGATGAAGATCATCTCGGCGTGGAAGGACGACAACTGGAAATTCGATTCCCGCGAGTCCATGTTCGACTACGCGGAGAAGTACAACATCCCGCTGCCCCTGACGAAGGACAAACCCTACAGCAGCGACCGCAACCTGCTCCACATCTCCCACGAGGGCGCAATCCTCGAAGACCCGTGGGCGGAACCGCCGGAGGATATTTTCGTTCTCTCCTGCTCTCCCGAAGCGGCGCCGGACAAGCCCACCTACGTGGAGATCGAATTCGAGAAGGGTAATCCCGTGGCCGTGGACGGTGTCAGGATGAGCCCCGCCGCCCTGATGGAACACGTGAACGACATCGCCGGGAAGAACGGTGTCGGCCGCGTGGACATGGTGGAGAACCGCTTCGTGGGCATGAAGTCCCGCGGGGTCTACGAAACGCCGGGCGGCACGGTCCTCTGGGCGGCGCACCGGGCCCTGGAGACCCTGACGATGGACCGGGAAGTCATGCTGATGCGCGATTCGCTGATTCCCAAGTATGCCCAACTCGTTTACAACGGCTTCTGGTACTCGCCGGAGATGACCGTCCTCCAGAAGATGATCGACGAGACCCAGGAGCGGGTCACGGGCTCGGCCCGGGTGAAGCTCTACAAGGGGAACACCATTGTCGTGGGGAGAAAGTCCCCCTGGTCGCTTTACAGCGAAGCCCTGGCGACGTTCGAGAAAGACGAGGTTTACAACCAGAAGGACGCCACCGGCTTCATCAGGCTCAATGCCTTGAGGCTGAAGATGCAGAACATGGTCAACCGCAAGAAAAGCTGAGATTGAATCCATGGCGGGCAAAACGACAAAACCCTGGGGCGGTCGCTTCCGCGAGGACACGGACAAGAAGGTGGAAGCCTTCACGGCGTCGATCCATTACGACTGCCGCCTCTACAGCTACGACATCGAGGGCAGCATCGCCCACGCCAGGATGCTCTGCAAGCAGGGCCTCCTGACGCGCAAGGAACAGACGGCGATCGTGAACGGCCTGACGTCCATCCGCCGGGAGATCGAACGGGGCGTCTTCCCGTTCAATCCGAGCGACGAAGACATCCATATGGCCATCGAAAAGGCCCTGATCGCGAAGGTGGGCGATGCCGGCGGAAAACTCCATACAGCGCGCAGCCGTAACGACCAGGTGGCCCTCGACATCAGGCTGTACCTGCGGGACGAAATCGGCCTCCTGCGATGGCAGCTCGCCGCGATGAAGGCGGCGCTCCTCAACCTGGCCAAGAAGGAGATCAAGACGGTGGCCCCGGGCTACACGCACCTCCAGAAGGCGCAGCCGGTGCTTCTGTCGCACTACCTTCTGGCCTTCTGGGAGATGATCGACCGGGACGAATCGCGTCTCGCCGACTGCCTGGTGAGGGTCAACGTGCTGCCCCTGGGCGCCGCGGCCCTGGCGGGGACAAGCCTGCCCGTGGACCGCGAGTACGTCGCGTCGCTCCTCGATTTCCCCGCCGTGTCGAAGAACAGCATGGACACGGTGGCGGACCGGGATTTCATCGCCGAATTCACTTTCGTCTGTTCGCTCGTCATGATGCACTTGAGCCGGCTCTGCGAGGACCTGATCATCTGGTCCACGGAGGAATTCGGCTACCTCGAGATTTCCGACGCCTTCACGACGGGCAGCAGCATCATGCCACAGAAGAAGAACCCGGACGTCGCGGAGCTGATCCGCGGCAAGACGGGGCGCGTCTACGGGAACCTGACGGCGATCCTCACGGTCCTGAAGGGGTTGCCGATGACGTACAACAGGGACCTCCAGGAAGACAAGGAGCCCCTCTTCGAAACGGTCGACACGGTCCGGAACTGCCTGGACGTCCTGACGGCCATGATCCCTCACCTGACCTTCAACCGGGAACGCCTTTCGGAAGCGGCCGGCGCGGGATACGCCGCGGCCACGGACGTCGCCGAGTACCTGGTCGTGAAGGGGGTGCCTTTCCGGGAGTCGCACGGCATCGTCGGCCGGCTCGTCGCCTATGCGGCCGGGAAGGGGAAAAAGAACCTGGCCGATCTATCGCTTACCGAATTCCGCCGGTACTACAAAGGATTTGAAGAGGACATCTACGAACGTCTGGCCGCCTCCGCCTGCGTCGACCGCAGGAAGGGCACCGGCGGCACGGCCACGGAGGCGGTCCTGAAACGCATCCGGGAAATCGACGGCCGCTCATGAAGCCAAGGCGCAGCCATATCGTCCTCTATTGTCTGTTGCCGGTATTGATCCTATGGCTGGCGGGAATCTCCGCCTGCGGCAAGAAGGACGATCCCGCGCCTCCGGACGTCAAAATGCCGGAAGCGGTCAGGAATCTTGCCGCGAAGAAGGCCGGTGAGGCGATTCGGCTTTCCTGGGAGACGGCGGGCGAAGGCCGGAACATCAAGGATGTCCGGATACAGAGAAGCGAACTGGAAACGCTCCGGGGCGACTGTCCCGAGTGTCCGCGCGACTATAAGGAGATTGCCGCTTTCCTGGCAGAAGATCCGAAGCTTGTCAGGGAAGGCCGGGCCGTGCGGTTCGACGACTACCGGGTGAAGGCCGGATGGCTCTATACATACCGGGTTGTCGTCTGCGACTTGAGGGGGTTGTGCAGCGAGCCGTCCGATCCGGCGGAACTTAAATTCTGAGGTGCTGGAGAAAAGAAAAGGTCCATGAACTATTTCCACTATCGTGACAAACAGCTCTTGTGCGAAGAGGTTCCCGTGGCGGACATCGCCCGGGAGATCGGCACGCCTTTCTATCTGTACAGCTACAAGACGTTAAAACATCACTTCAACGTTTTCGACAAGTCCTTCGCAGCCGTGCCGCATATCGTCTGCTACGCGGTGAAGGCGAATTCCAACATCGCCCTCCTGCGGGCCTTCGTCAGGGAAGGGGGAGGCGTGGATATCGTCTCCGGCGGGGAGCTCTTCCGGGCCCTCAAGGCGGGCGCGGACCCGCGGAAGATCGTCTATTCCGGCGTGGGGAAGAGGGACGACGAGATCGAATACGCCGTCAAGACGAACATCCTCATGTTCAACGTGGAATCGACGCAGGAACTGGAGCGGATCGACGCCTGCGCGGGCCGGCTGGGCAGGAAGGCGGGAATCGCCATCCGCGTCAATCCGGACGTCGATCCCGAAACGCATCCCTACATCTCGACGGGCCTCAAGGAAAACAAGTTCGGCATCAACCTGGAAAAGTCCCTGAACGACTACCGCCTGGCCATGAATTTGAAAAACATCGACATCCGGGGCGTGAGCTGCCATATCGGTTCGCAGCTGACGAAAGTATCCCCGTTCGTGGACGCCCTGGCGAGGATCAGGAAGCTGATCGGGCTTCTTGCGGAAGAAGGGATAGCCGTCAAGTATCTCGACCTGGGGGGCGGCCTCGGGATCACCTACGACGGCGAATCGCCTCCCCATCCCACGGAGTATGCCCGGGAGATCATCGCCGCCGCCGCGGACCTCAAGTGCACGTTCATATTCGAGCCTGGCCGGGTCATCGTCGGCAACGCCGGCATCATGGTCACGAAGGTCCTCTTCACCAAGTCCAACGAGGACAAGCATTTCATTGTCGTCGACGCAGGGATGAACGACCTCGTCCGTCCCAGCCTCTATGGGGCCTTCCACGCCATCCAGCCCGTGATCGACGCGGGAAGGGACGGAATCACCGCCGACGTCGTCGGCCCCATCTGCGAGTCGGGCGACTACCTGGCAAAGAAGAGAAATCTGCCCCGTTTCGAAAGGGACGACCTGATGGCCGTCATGAGTGCCGGGGCCTACGGATTTACGATGTCGTCGAACTACAACTCCAGGCCGCGCGTCGCCGAAGTCATGGTTACGGGCAGCCGCTTCTACGTTATCAGGGAGCGGGAGGAATACGCCGACATGGTGAGGCATGAGAAGATGCCGGACTTCTTAAAAAAACTATAACGCAGCAAGGAGGGGATTTTTATGTTCAAGGGAGCAATCGTAGCGATCGTAACGCCATTCAAGGATGGCAAGGTCGATGAGCCGGCGTTGAGGGACCTGATAGAGTTCCAGATAGCCAACGGCACGGACGGGATCGTGCCCTGCGGTACTACCGGCGAATCGTCAACCCTTTCCCACGAGGAACACGACAAGGTCATCGAGATCACCATCGACGCGGTGAAGAAGCGTGTCCCGGTCATCGCCGGCACGGGGTCCAACAGCACGGCCGAGGCCATCCGCCTCACGAAGCATGCCTACGAAGCCGGCGCGGACGGCGCACTCATGGTCTGCCCCTACTACAACCGGCCGAGCCAGGAGGGCCTCTACCAGCATTACAAACTCGTCGCCGAGGCGGTGCCGATCCCGATCATCGTTTACAATATCCCGGGGCGCACGGGCGTGAACCTTATGCCGGAAACCCTGGCGAAGCTCGCCAAGATCAAGAACATCGTCGGGACAAAGGAAGCGTCGGGCGCGATCAAGCAGATGAGCGACGTCGTCGGCCTCTGCGGCCCGGATTTCTCGGTCGTTTCCGGCGACGACGCCTTCACGCTGCCGCTCATGGCCATCGGCGGCCACGGCGTCATCTCCGTCGTCTCCAACGTAGCCCCGGCGGACATGGCAGGCCTGACGGACGCCTTCATGGCCGGAGACCTCAAGAAGGCCCGCGAACTGCACCACAAGATGGCGAAGCTCATCGACGCGCTCTTCATCGAGACGAACCCCGTGCCGGTCAAGGCGGCGCTGGCCATGATGGGCAAGATCCAGTACGAAGTCAGGCTTCCCCTGTGCAAGATGTCGGACGCCAATTACGACAAACTGAAGAAGGCCGTGAAGGATTACGGGCTTATTTCCTGAGCGACGACGGGAGGGTCATATTATGGTTAAAGTCGTTATGACCGGCGCCGGCGGGCGCATGGGAGGGCGGATTGCCAGTTTAATAAAAACTTCCGACGGCATCGAAGTCGTCGGTGCCGCGGAGGCCAAAGCACACCCCTGGGTCGGCAGGGACCTGGGGGAGTCGCTTGGGCTCGGCAAATCGGGCGTCGTCATCGAGGACGGCCTGGAGAAATGCATCGGGAAGGGCGACTGCGTGATCGACTTCACGCATCACGAAGTGTCGCTTGCGCACCTTGAGCTTTGCGCCGCGAAGGGCAAGGCGATCGTCATCGGCAGCACGGGCTTCACCGCCGACGAAATGACGAAAGCGAAGGAGATCGCGAAAAACGCCAGGTGCGTCCTGGCGCCCAACATGAGCGTGGGCGTGAACGTCATGTTCAAGGTCCTCGACATGGTGGCGGGAATTCTCGGCGACGATTACGATGTCGAGATCGTCGAGGCGCACCACCACCTGAAGAAAGATTCGCCGAGCGGAACGGCCATGAAGATGGCCCAGGTTATCGCCGCGAGGCTCGGCCGCGACCTGGACAAGGTCGGGGTCTACGAACGGAAGGGCATGATCGGCGAGAGGACGAAGGCGGAGATCGGCATCCAGACGCTCCGCGCCGGCGACATCGTAGGAGAGCACACGGTCATGTTCGGGGCCGTGGGAGAACGCCTCGAATTCATCCACCGTGCCCACAGCCGGGACAATTTCGCCAAGGGGGCGATCCGGGCGGCGAAATGGATCGTCGGCCAGAAGAACGGCCTCTACGACATGCAGGACGTCCTGGGACTGAAGGGGTAATGCCGAAGCATCCCGCACCGGAAGGCATCATCGCCTTCATCGGCATCGGCTCCAATCTGGGCGATGCCGCGGCCCGCTGCCGCGAGGCAATGGACCGGATCGGGCGCATCAAGGGCAGCGTGCTGCTCCGGCGATCGTCGCTGTACCGGACGGAGCCTGTAGGCTACAAGGACCAGGACTGGTTCGTGAACGCCGTCGTCGAACTGAGGACGGGGCTGTCCGCGCGGGATCTGCTGCGCTTGCTCAAGGCCGTCGAACGGGACATGGGACGGAAGGAGGATGAAATCCGCTGGGGTCCCAGGGTCATCGACCTGGATATCTTGTTGATGGGGCAGAACGTCATCGCCGAGGAAGACCTTGTCGTCCCCCATCCGGAGTTGCATAAAAGAAGGTTTGCCCTGCAGCCGCTGGCGGAACTGGCGCCCTACGCCGTACACCCTGCATTCGGCATATCCGTGAAAGGACTGATGGACAGGCTTACGGACGAAAGCGCCGTGGAGCTTATCCGGTAAAGACATATGGCAGGACTTATAAGACTGATTGTCATCGGCCTCCTGATCTATCTCGGCATCAAGGCCGTCAAATGGATCCTGGCCGCCAACGCCTCGAAACAGACCATCCGGAACGAACCGCAGCGGTCCATCGACGAAGACCTCGTCGAAGACCCCTACTGCCACCGGTATATTCCGTTGAGCCAGGCCCACAAGGTAACGAAAGACGGCAAAACGCTCTATTTCTGCAGCGAGGCGTGCCGGGACAAATATGATCGCGAAAACTGACGAAGAAGGAGTACTGGAGGAATCATGAAATTTTTCATCGACACGGCCAACATTGACGAAATCAAGGAAGGCATCAGCCTGGGCATGGTGGACGGCGTAACGACGAATCCGACGCTGGTCGCCAAGGAGAAGAAGGGATTCGACGAGATCATCAAGGAGATCCTCGCGATCGTCGACGGTCCCGTGAGCCTCGAAGCCGTCAGTCTCGATACTTCGGGGATTTTCAGGGAAGGGAAAAAGCTGGCCAAGCTCGGTTCCAACGTCGTCGTCAAGGTCCCCCTGACGACGGAAGGCCTCAAAGCCACGCGCCTGCTTGCGGCGGAGGGCATCCGCGTGAACCAGACCCTGATCTTTTCGCCGCTCCAGGCCCTGATGGCCGCCAAGGTTGGCGCCGCCTACGTAAGCCCCTTTGTCGGCCGCCTCGACGACGTCTCCCACGACGGCCTCGAACTCGTCGACCAGATCATCACGATCTTCGACAATTACGGTTTCGAGACGGAGGTCATCGTCGCCAGCGTCCGCCATCCGCTCCATGTCCTGGAAGCGGCCATGATGGGGGCCGATATCGCCACGATCCCATTCAAGGTAATCGCCCAGCTGGCGAAGCATCCCCTGACCGACAAGGGAATCGAAGCCTTTCTGGCCGACTGGAAAAAAGTCCCGAAGAAGTAGGCCCCTGGGCCAGCCTGATGTTTCCGGCCGCATCCGGAAACGGATCCCCCGAGACGACACCGGCGGTGCGTGATGCGGCTGCGTTGAATGTTCCGTGCGGCGAATGACCACTATGCTCATCGACTACATGAAAAGATCTTTCGACCGGCTGCCCATCGCCGAGAAGAGCAGGAAAGTGTTCAACCTGCCCAACTCGATCACGATGGTCCGCATGCTGGTCGTGCCTGCCCTGTTCTTCCTCCTTCTGCCGCCGGAAGAGGTGGGCAGCCTCATCATCGCCTTCTTCTTCATCGTCGCCGCCCTGACGGATTTTCTCGACGGTTATATTGCGAGGCGTTACGAGATCGTCACGACGATGGGCAAGTACCTCGATCCCCTGGCGGACAAGCTCATCATCAACACGGCCATGATCATGATGATCCCCATCGGCCGCGTTCCGGCCTGGATCGTGGCCGTATTCGTAATACGCGACCTGATCGTGGACGGCATCCGGACAATCTCCTCCGCCGAGGGCATCGTCATAGAGGCCAGCCGCCTGGGCAAGCAGAAGACCATCGCCCAGGGATTCGCCGTTGCGGCCCTGATCATCCACTACCCGTTTCTCGGGGCGGATGCCCACGTCGTCGGCATGGTGATGCTCTATATCTCCCTTTTGCTGTCCGTCTATTCGGGCATAGCGTATTTCCACAGGTTTTACAGGGAAGTAATCATGAAGGACAATCCGCCTTCAGGATGAAGGCGTTTTTTTTTCGCGTAAGGAAGGGCGGCCTCCCGGGGCCGCCGTCGAAGAGGAATTGAACTTTACCGGATTTACGGATGATAAAGGAGGCATAGAAAAATGATCGGAAAGAAAATGTACGAGGCCATAAACGTCCAGATCAAACACGAAATGGAATCGTTCTATATCTACATGTCCATGGTCGCCTATTTCAGTTCGAAGAATATGGACGGCATGGCGCACTGGATGAGGTGCCAGGCCCACGAAGAGATGATCCACGCCATGAAGTTCTTCGACCACATCAACGACCGGGGCGGGACGGTAAAGCTCCTGGACTTGAAACAGCTCAAACCGACCTGGAAATCGATCCAGGAAGCCTGGAAGGATACGCTGGCCCACGAGCAGTTCATCACGGGCAAGATCCACGCCCTCGTAAAACTGGCGAGGGAAGAGGGCGACTTTGCCGCGGAACCGCTCCTCGCCTGGTTTGCAAAGGAGCAGGTCGAAGAGGAAGCGACGGCGGAAAAGATTCTCCGGCAGCTGGAGATGGTCGGCACAAGCAAGGAAGGGCTCTTCATGCTGGACCGCGAACTCGGGGCCCGTGTCTTCGTGGCCGGATCGCCCCTCGATCCCGCCGCCTACAACCTCGTCAATTGATTTTGACTCCGCCGTAACACTACAAAGCGGACAGTAAATAAGAAAGCCGCAGCCGACGTTCACGTCAGGCTGCGGCTTTTTCGTTTCAGAGAGGAAAGACCGGCAGCCGGTCCACCCGGGCCGCCGCGAAACCGATCTCCGGTATAAAAAGATTTAATGTATGTTGGCCATGATGTCCTTGAGGACCGCCTCGATCTGCCGGCGGATGGCGGTAAGCCGCTCCGGCGAGGCCGCCTCGAAACGGAGGACCAAGACGGGCTGGGTATTCGACGAGCGGATCAATCCCCATCCGTCGTCGAAAAGGACACGGACGCCGTCGATATCGATGATCCGGAATGTCTCGCGGAAATGGGCGCGGGCGATCTCGACGACCTTGAATTTCAAGGCGTCGGGACAGTCGATCCGGATTTCCGGTGTCGTAAACGTTTTCGGCACGTCGGCCAGGATGTCGCTCAGCGCAAGATCCGAGCCGGAAACGATTTCAAGGAGGCGAAGGGACGCGTAGATGGCGTCGTCGTAGCCGAAGTAGCGGTCCGCAAAGAAGATATGGCCGCTCATCTCCCCGGCGAGCAGCGCCTTTTCTTCCTTCATCTTGCCCTTGATGAGGGAATGGCCGGCCTTCCACATGATCGGCCTGCCGCCGTTCTTTGCGATGTCGTCGTAGAGTTTCTGCGAGCATTTCACCTCGCCGATGATCGCCGCTCCCGGCGATTCCTTGAGAATGAAACGGGAGAAGAGCAGGAGCAGTTCGTCGCCCCAGAGGATCGTGCCGTTGTCGGTGACGGCGCCGATGCGGTCGGCGTCTCCGTCGTAGGCGATGCCGATGTCCGCTTCTTCCTTTCTGACAAGTTCGATCAGGGTTTCGAGATTCTCCGGGATGGTGGGGTCGGGAAAGTGGTTGGGAAAACGGCCGTCGGGGTCGCAATACACGTCCGTGACGCGGCAGCCGAACCGCTTGAGGAGCGGTACGGCAAAATGTCCGCCGACGCCGTTGCCGCCGTCGACGACGACCTTGATGCCTTTCTTGATCCTGACGCTGTCGAAGAGATAGTCCGCGTAAGCCGGGGAGACATCCAACTGCGACAGCTTCCCGCTGCCGGCGATGAAGGCCGATCTTTCCATGATGGTACGCAGTTCCTGGATGTCGAGACCGTAGATCGTGTCCGGGCCGATGCATATTTTGAAACCGTTGAATTCCGGCGGGTTATGACTGCCGGTAATCATGACGCCGCCTCCCGCATGGAGATAGCGGATGGAAAAATAGAGCATGGGCGTGGCGCAGAGGCCGATATCGATCACGTGGATGCCCGACTCAAGAAGCCCCTTGACCAGGGCGTTGCGGTAATTTTCGGAACTGAGACGGCAGTCTCTTCCCACCGTCAGTGTGCGAATGTTCTTTTCGGCGGCCATGGTGCCGATGGCCCTGCCCAGCTGGCGGACAAAGTTTTCATCCAGGTCCTTGTCCACGACACCCCGTACATCATATTCCCGGAATACCTCAGGATTCACGTCGCATTTCTCCTTGAGATGTTTTTGTCACCGGGCATTTAGGATGATTTGACGCCGCCTGTCAAGGGTGTTTTCGCCTTTTTATAAAACCTTGACAATTACACGGCAATCATTTAGCGTAGCCGCCTATATTCGCGTATCCGGAGTGGCAATATGATCGGGGTCCTCATAACAACCCACGGAAATCTCGGCAACGAACTGATCCGCGCCGCCGAGCTTATCAAAGGCAATATCAAGGGTTTGATCCATGTTTCCGTCGATCAGTCGAAGGGCTTGGAAGAATTGAAGAAAGAGATCAGCACCGCGATCAAGAAACTGGACCACGGGAAAGGCGTTCTCATTCTAACGGATCTCTTCGGCGGCACCCCGTCCAATATCTCCCTTTCCTTCCTGAAAGAAGGGAAGGTGGAAGTGGTCACCGGCGTCAACCTGCCCATGCTGCTCAAATTGACGGACGATATAAGGACATCCATGACCTTGCAGGAATTTTCCTGTGTTATCAAGGATTACGGCAAGAAAAACATCTCCGTGGCGAGTGAGATTTTAAAGAAAAAGGTACCGGAATAACCGCCATCGCGTTCTTCGGACGCAAAACCGAGAGTGAATCCTGCGATCATGATCCCGAATCTTGGCCGTCAACCGGTTGGCACTTATGGATATTGCCCTAGTAAGAGTCGATAACAGACTTGTTCACGGCCAGATTCTCGAAGCCTGGGTCCCATACTGCCAGGCAGGCTGTATCATCGTCGTCGACGACCACGTCGCGAGCGACTTCTTCCGCGAAACCGTCATCAAGATGGCCGTACCCAGGGAAATCGACGTCGTCATCACGAGCGTCGAGGATTTCACTCGGTATTATCTGCAGAGCAAGCAGGGCAAACGGACGATCATCCTCTTCTCGGAGGTCGCCGATGCGGTCACCTGCTACAAGAACGGCTTCACATTCGAGCATCTCAATATCGGCAATGTCCATAACGAGGACTGCGTCAAGGAATGTTCGCCGTCCGTCCTCCTGGGTACGACGGACATCGAAAGCATCCGGTATCTGGTCGCCGCCGGCGTCAAGGTGGAATTGCAGCGAATCCCGAGGGAAAAGCCGATGAACGTTACGGAAGTCCTTCCGGCCGCAGGGCCGCAAAACATTTCCTGACAACCCATGTTTCCGCAGTTGCTGACAAAAGCGCTTATCGTATCCGGAGTGGGCGGACTCCTGTGCCTGGACAGGGTCGTACTGCAGGCGATGATCTCGCGGCCCGTCGTCGCGGGGACCCTTGTCGGCCTGTGCGGAGGAGATGCGTATACCGGCCTTTACATCGGCGCCGTCATCGAACTTCTGTGGCTGGACCGCCTTCCCGTCGGGACGTATGTCCCTCCCAACGAAACCATCATCGCCGTGGCCGCGGCCGCTGCGGCCGTCATGGCCGCACCGGGGAAAGCGTCCCACGGACTCGCGGCATTTTCCATCCTTGTCCTTGTTCCTGCGGGATTCCTGACGCAGGCCGTCGACGCCTGGATCGTCAGCAGCAACGACGTCCTCTCCAAGGCCGCCGAAAGAGACGCCGCGGAGGCCGACCTCAAGGGTATCGCCGGCAAGCATCTCTTCGCTATTTTCCGCTATGCCGTCGTTTCGGCCGCATTGATCCTCGTTCTCACGCTGGCCGGATTGGCTCTGGCGCTTACACTCTACCCGGCGCTTCCGCCGTTCGCCGTCAGGGCGCTCACATGGGGCTATTACGCTTTTCCCCTGGTCGGCATCGCCGTCGCCCTGAACACGATCAATCACCGGGGCCTGATCCCCGTCTTCTCCGGGGCCTTCCTCATCCTGGTCATCGTATGGGAATGGCTGCATGGATCGTAATCCGCCGTCGTCCCCCGAATTCTCCATCAGAGCCATGACGGCCGACGATCTTCCGGCGGTGGCCGCCATCGAGCGGGAAGCCTCTTTTCACCCGTGGTCGCCGGATATCATCAAGGGCGAACTGCAGATGCCCCTGGCGCGAAACCTCGTTGCCGTGTCGGGAGAAAAGGTCATCGGCTACCTCGGCTTCTGGCTTGTCGCCGGCGAGGCCCAGATCCAGAATATCTTTGTCCAAAGGGATTTCCGGGATCGCGGCGTTGCTTCCGGGCTCCTCGCCGCCCTCCGGGACATTTCCGTCAGCGAAGGCGCGACGGCGGCGACGCTAGAAGTCCGTTCCCAAAACGAAGGCGCTATTGCCCTTTACGTCAAAAACGGTTTTGTGGTACAAGGAGTCCGCCGGAAATACTATGACGACGGGGACGACGCCCTGCTGATGGGCAGGGACCTTTAAACCGGATGTCTTGACCGTCGCCGATGTCTGAGGGGGTAGAGGTTGTGAATCCGAGCGCGCACCAGGTTACCGGAGAGATTGTCGCCAACGGGGAAGTGGCGGCGGAGCATTTTCTCCTCTCGCTGGAGTTGCCCCTGTCCTTTCCGGAACCTACTCCCGGCCAGTTCGTCATGGTCCGGACGTCCGGCGGGCACGATCCCATGCTGGGCAGGCCCCTCGGCGTCTACGGTTTTCACCGGAATCCCCGCCATGCCGTCCTGGACCTCCTGTACCGGGTCTGCGGGAAGGGAACGACGCTGTTAAGCAGGCTCAAACACGGGGACAGGCTGCAAATACTGGGGCCCCTCGGCCGCGGTTTCGACGTGGCCCCCGGGAAGAAGAACATCGTCCTTGTCGCGGGCGGCGTAGGCATCGTTCCCCTCACGTATCTCGCCTTTCATTACAGCACTCCCGAAAAAAACGCCCCCGGAAGAAAAATCGTGGGCTACCTCGGGGCGCAATGCTGCGACAAACTCGTAGGCCATGAGCGCCTGGGGATGTACTGCACGGACGTAAAGATCAGCACCGACGACGGCAGCAGCGGCTGCTGCGGCCTCGTGACGGATATGTTACGCGAAGATCTCGCCGCCTATAGGGAAAACGATACGGCCATCTATGCCTGCGGCCCGACGGCCATGATGCGGGCGGTCGCGGATATTCTTAAGGACACTGACATTCCCTGCCAGGTATCCGTCGAAGAACGGATGGCCTGCGGCATCGGCGCCTGTCTCGGCTGCGCCGTCCGGATCGCCGGCCCCGGAGGCGGGACCGTTTACAAGAGGGCCTGCCAGGAAGGACCGGTCTTCGACATCCGCGACGTCGTCTGGGACAACGGCGAAACGGATAACGGCTGCGGCCCTGCGGAGGGAACGGCGACGAGCGGCGGAGATCAAGGGGGCAGGGAATCATGACACGGATGCAGGTGACGATAGGCGGGCTTACGCTCGCGAATCCCGTCATGACGGCCTCGGGGACATTCGGCTATGGCCGGGAGTTCGCCCCGTACGTCGATCTGAACAGGCTCGGCGCCATCGTCGTGAAGGGCCTTTCGCTCCGTCCCCGGGAGGGGAACCCGCCGCCGCGCATCATGGAGACGACGGGCGGCATGCTCAACGCCGTCGGCCTGCAGAACGTGGGCGTCGAGGCCTTCATCGCCGACAAGCTGCCGTATCTGCGAACCTTAAGCTGCCCGGTCATCGCCAACATCTTCGGGGAGTCCGTCGAGGAATACCGCCTGACGGCGGAAGCCCTCAGCGCCGCGGGCGGCGTCCATGCCCTGGAAGTCAACATCTCCTGCCCCAACGTCAAGAAGGGCGGGATCAGCTTCGGGTCCGATCCGGACACGGCCGCCGACGTGACGCGGAACGTGAAGCAATCCACCGACCTCCCCGTCATCGTCAAACTGACGCCGAACGTGACGGATATAACCGTCATCGCGAAGAGCGTCGAGGACGCCGGGGCGGACGCGGTTTCCCTCATCAACACGCTCACGGGGATGTCCGTCGATATCGAGAAACGCGTGCCTCATCTGCAAAACATCACGGGCGGGCTTTCGGGTCCGGCCGTCAAGCCCGTCGCCCTGCGGATGGTCTGGCAGACGGCGAAGGCCGTCTCCATCCCCGTTATCGGCATCGGGGGCATCATGAATGCCAGGGACGCCGTCGAGTTTCTCATCGTCGGCGCCAGGGCCGTGCAGGTCGGTACGGCGAATCTCGTCGATCCCGCAGCGACGATGGCGGTCCTGGACGGCATCGAGGCCTACTGCGCGAACCGCGGCATAGGAAACATCAACGACCTGATCGGAACGCTCAGGGAAAGAGGGGAGGGGTAACGCCATGTCGAAGCCCGAAGCCATTGCGGAAGGCATCTACATTGTCGGCGGCCCGGGCATCTCGCGCTCCGACGACGCCACGGTCTTCATTATAGATTTTGCGGGCGAGCTCGTCATGATCGACGCCGGCGCCGGCGGCAGTTCGCAGCTGCTCAAAAAGAATATCGAGAAGCTGGGCCTTTCTCCATCCGCCATCTCCACGCTGATCCTCACCCACTGCCATATCGACCATATCGGTTCGGCCCCCTGGTTCCGGGAGCAGTTCGGCTGCAAGCTCGTGATGCACGACCTCGACGCCGACGCCGTCGAAAGGGGCGACCCCGTGCGGACGGCCGCCAACTGGTACGACACGGACTTTCCTCCGACCAATATCGACCGAAGGCTCAAGGGCGACGAGGAGATTCTCGTCTTTCAGGGGGAAGAACTGCACTGCCTGCATACGCCGGGGCACACGCCGGGCTCGATGGTTGTCTGGCTGGACCGGGGCGGCAAAAGGGTCCTCTTCGGGCAGGACATCCACGGGCCCTTCATGGCGGCCTTCGGCTCGGACCAGGCCCGCTGGCGGACATCCATGGAGAAGCTCCTGGAGCTTGAAGCGGACATCCTCTGCGAAGGGCATTTCGGGATTTTCCAGACGAAAGACCAGGTCAAACAGTATATCCGGCGATACCTCCGGGAGTATTCGTAGGCCTGTACGGGACCGTTCTCGCGGAACTTACGGCCTGTCCAACTCCTCTCTCACGGCCAAACCCAGCCTTTCCATGAGATAGGGCTTGCTTACGTATCGGCCTGCGCCGAGTGCCTGCGCCTCGAAGACGCGCTTCGTCTCGGAAAAACCGCTTACGATAATCGTCCGCTGGCCGGGACGGACCTTGATCATCTCCCGGTAGGTGTCGAGGCCGTCCATTCCTGGGTCCATGATCATGTCCAGGATGACGAGATGCACGCTGTTGTTCTTCAGGTATTCGACCGCCCGTTCGCCGCTCGGCGACGTCACGACCCTGTAATTGAGCCTGGCCAGCGCCAGGGCCGCCAGACGGCGTTGGCCGTCCTCGTCGTCCACGACGAGAATCGTTTCGCCTTTCCCGATATACTTCTCAAACGGCACGGATGCCTGTCCCGTGGCGGCCTCCTGCCGGGTGACGGGAAAATAGAGAGAGAACGTCGTACCGGCCCCTTGGTCGCTGGCGACGTCGATATAGCCGCCGTTGTCCTTCACCGTGCCCCATACCACCGCAAGTCCCAGCCCGGTTCCGCTCCTGCCCAGGACCTTCTTTGTATAGAACGGTTCGAAGATATGCTTCATGTCCTCGGGCGATATGCCGATGCCCGTGTCGGAAACGGTCAGGACGACGTATTCCCCCGCCATGATCTCGTCGTAGCCCCGGAAGGGGTTGTCGAAGTGTTGATTGCCGGTCCTGACGGTCAGACTGCCGCCTTCCGGCATCGCCTCCGAGGCGTTCAGGATAAGGTTCATCAGCATCTTCTCGAAGTGGGCGGCGGAGCCGACGACGTTCATGAGGTCCGATGAAAGCTCCGTCACCAGCCGGATGTCCGGCCGGCAGATATTAAGCTTCGCGAATTCGATGGTCTTGCAGCACGACGACACGATGTCATTGAGATTCAAGACGGTTCTTGCGTGAACGCCGCGCCGGGCGAGGGTCAGCAGGTCCTGGACGACGGCCGCCGCCCGTTCGCCGCTCTGCATGATGTTCCCGATATGCTCGCGAAACGGGCTTTCCTCCGGGAGGTCGCCGAGGAGCATCTCCGTGTAGCCCACGAGGATTCCCAGGACATTGTTGAGATCGTGGGCGATGCCGCCGGCGAGCATGCCCAGGGACTCCATCTTCTCCATGCGGTCCAGGCGCTCTTTCATCTGCCTGCGCTCGGTGATGTCCTGGGCATAGACGGCGACGCTCTGGACGCGCCCCTGCACGTCGAGGACGGGTTCGATGGAGGCACTGTACCAGCGCCCCGCCCGCTCGTCTTCGAGCTTGACGGGAAGACCGGTGCGGAAGACGGACTCCACCGACTTTCGCCTTCTTTCGGCCACGTCCGGAGGGTAAAACGTCCAAAGGCACCGGCCTTTCAATGCCTCGGACGTGGATTGATGCCGTTCGGCATGGGCGAGATTGCCGTCGAGGATCGTACCTTTGGCATCGAGAAGGACAACGCCGTCCTTCGTCGCGTTCAGGATGGCCCTGGCCGCAGCCTCGCTTTCGCGCTTCGCCTCCTCCGCCAGGTAGAGGGCCTTCATATCCACATCGACGCAGAACATCTCCTTGTCCCCGCCGAGATTGGTGAGCATCACATGGGACGAATAGACGCGGACGTCGTCGCCGTTCTTGTCCCGTAAAACGAGTTCGTCCGCCGGAATCGGCGGACCTCCTTCCGTCCAGGCCTGGACGTCTTTCACCACCTGTTCCCGCATCGCCTCGGGGATGATCAGGTCCTCCAGCTTCCGGCCCAGGGCCTCGGCGGCGGTGTAACCGTATATCTCCTCGCTCGCTTTGTTCCAGTAGATCACGTCGCGGTTCCTGTCGTAGCCCTGGATGGGGATGCCCTTCACCTGATCGAAAACGGAACGGAAGCGCATCTCGCTTTCCCGGAGCGCGGCTTCCATCCGCCTGCTTTCCGTCACATCCAGGGAAGACACAAGCATGGCCGAAAGACCGCCGACTGCGGATTTTTCGGCCGATAGGAGACATTCCCGTATCTCGCCTCCCTTGATGCGGAAGGAGGCGGGAAAATCCTGAACGCTTCCGTATGCAAGGAGTCGGGCGACCAGGGCGGTCCTTTCTTCAGGGTGCACCCACAGCTTGATATTGAACGCCGTTCGACCGACGAGTTCGTTCCACGAATAACCGGTCAGTTCCTGGAATTTTCCGTTGACGTTCAGGATTCGATGACTGTTGAGATCCGTGAGGCTCATCGCCAGAGGCGAGTGTTCGAAGATATGGGCGAAAAGCTCCCTGCCTTCGTACAATTCATCCTCGATCTGCTTGCGATACGTGATGTCGTGGACCGTGCAGAGCAGGTTCACGGGAAAGCCGCGCCGGTCGCGGAGGAGCTTCACCTGCGTGTGGCCCCATCGCAGGATACTATTCTTCATGAAGAACTGCAGGTCGCAGTTGAATTCGACTGTAAGGCCGCAATCGGCCAGGTTCGCCGGCGAGAGATGCGAGTCGATCAGCGTCCGGGCGAGTTCAAGGGAAGAGATGGGCATCAGGTCTTCCAAGGTGAGGCGCGCGAAATCGCGTTTCGTATAACCGGATACGGAGGAAGCGGAGGCGTTCGTCCAGACGATGCGGAAATCCATGTCCAGAAGCAGGACGGGGTCCTGGATATTGTCCAGGATCAGGTTTTGGAATCGCTCTTTTTTTCTGAGAATTTTTAAGGATTCGCCGAGATTCGCGGAATCTTTCCGTAATCCCGCAATTCGTACGTCCGAACTCTTATCTTGTTCGTTTTTCATAGACGATACCTTCCCGAGCGGCCCGATCAGGAAAAGAAACCCGCTTATATCGCGATAGGGAATTTATCCGTCCGTCAATCGAAGTGAGGGCGCGCATTCCCGGTCGGAACGATATCCAGATGTTATACAGTAGCAAGATTTATTCAGGAAATCTATAAATAATTGTCATGCAAAATACATTGTTCGGCTTTACGCCGGTTAGACCATTCGTTGTGACACCGGATATCCGTCATCGCCCCGGAATGGGCGGCACATTTTCCGTATTGCCTGCCCTCCGTGAATTCATTTGTAATGTATACCGGTTTCAATTATAGTCACGCAGAAAAACGCAGTTTTGCGCCTTGGACGTAACCGATGACGAAAGCAAACCGGCAGAGCTTCTGGGGGGAAACGACGGCCTTTCTGGCTCTCTTCTTGGACAATGTCGGCGTTCTGATTTTCCTATCGGCCATTCTCGTCTTTACCTTTAATTATCCCGCGGGCATCATTTTGACGCGGATGATACCCGGAACGGCCCTGGGGGTCTTCTGCGGCGATCTTGTGTACACCTGGCTCGCCCTCCGTCTGATGAAAAAAACGGGCCGCAGCGACGTGACGGCGATGCCGCTGGGCCTCGATACGCCGTCGACCATCGGCCTGGCCTACGCCGTCCTCGGTCCGGCCTATCTCGCCACGGGCGACGCGGAACTTACCTGGCATATCGGCATGGCGACGCTCTTCATGATCGGCGCCGTCAAGATCGTCATGTCGTTCCTGGGAGGATGGGTCCAGCGCATCGTCCCGACCGCCGGCCTTCTCGGCGCGATTGCCGGCCTGGGTGTCCTCCTCATCGGATTCCTGCCGCTCGTCGAGCTTTTCAACGAGGCCGTCGTCGGCATGGTGGCGATGGGTATCATCTTCGCCGTTCTGATCGGACGCATGGAGCTGCCGGGGCGCGTACCCGGCGTACTCGTCGCCGTGGTCCTGGGCACCGCCGCCCATTTCGCATTGGGTTACGGCGGATACCTCCCGGAATTCCAGCCGCCGCAGTTCGATGTGACCTTTTCCCTGCCGTCCTTTTCAGCGGCCTTTCTCATGGACCTCCCCCGGAGCATCCAGTACCTGCCGATCGCCGTGCCCTTCGGCATCCTGACGATCGTCGGCGGCATCAACAACACGGAAAGCGCCCGTCTCGCGGGCGACGACTACCGCACGCGGGACATCCTGCTGACGGAGGCCCTCACCTCGGTGGTGGCCGCTTTCTTCGGAGGGGTGGCCCAGACGACGCCGTACATCGGCCATCCGGCCTACAAGAAGATGGGAGCGACCTGGCGGTATACCCTCGCCACGGGGCTCTGCATGGGCGTCGGCTCCGTCGTGGGCCTCCTTTCGCTCATCGTGGGGCTCGTCCCCCGGGCGGTCCTGGCGCCGATCTTCATCTACATCGGCTTCGAGATCGTCCGCCAGGCCTACCGGGAAGCGCCGGAAGACCATTCCCCCGCCGTAACCATCTGCTTTCTCCCCGTGGCCGCGGACCTGGTCATGATCATGCTCAACCAGTTCCTGGGGGCGGCGTCCGTCGCCAGGGCTTCGCTCCCCGTCCATTTGCAGATATTGCTCCAGACCCTGACGGCCTTAAGCAACGGCTTCATCGTCACGGCGCTTCTCTGGGGCAGCATGCTGGCCTGCCTCATCGACAACCGGCCGAAACGGGCGGCTCTGTGCGCCGTGATCTGCGCCTGCTTAACCCTCTTCGGGATCATCCATTCCCTGTCGCCTGCGGGGGAACTCTATTTGCCCTGGAAAGCCGCGACCAACGCACACTACGCAATCGCCCTGGGTTACGCCCTGATGGCGGGTATTTTCATGATTGTGAAGAAACGGGAAGGAGAATCGTCCGGGAACGGTTGATCGGAGATGATGCCGGCCCGTCGACGGATGAAAAATAGTCATGACGGCCTGACGTCGTCCTAGGCGCCGTAAGTCGGTATCACGCCGCCGTTGAAGGTGAGGGTAATGGCGATATAGCCCAGGACAACGAAAAGGATCAGGGGCAGGTCTTTGATTCCCAGCAAGGGAATGTCTGCGGAGCCGAGGAGGAAGAGGAGACGCCTCGGCATACGGCGCTCCCGGTGGGGCCCGTTGTAGTAAAGGATGAAAAGCGCGGCGACGATGACGGCAAAAGCCAGACAGAACTGGCAGAAGACATCCTCCCGGA
Source organism: Syntrophales bacterium (assembly GCA_963668175.1). Taxonomy (GTDB): domain Bacteria; phylum Desulfobacterota; class Syntrophia; order Syntrophales; family PHBD01. Next base: position 2,951,915 of record OY764159.1, on the reverse strand, counting down.
CCTGAAAGGCGAAAAGAAATATCTCGACGCCGATCCCCGCTGCCAGCATGATCCGGATCAGATCGTTCTGTTTGAGGAAGGCGAGGATCACGATCACAATCATGAACGCCGGACCGACGAATTTCAGGTCTATCCCGAAGACATCGCCTTTAAGGGAAGAGCACGACGTATCGCAGGTCTCGTAAAGAACCATCGCCCCGATCCCGGCGAGGGCCAGGACGATTGTGATGGGCAGACGGTATTTTTCCAGGAATTGCCTAAACGTCACAAAAATTTCTCCGTAAGCTATGATATTTCTTTCAGCGTGGCCAGGGTGGTTTTCGTCAGCATCCGGTATTCCTCCACGCCCGTGCGCACCCAGGCCTCAAGTTCCGGGGACACGTCCCTGACGATCTTCGCCGGATTTCCCGCCGCGACCTTTCCCGACGGGACCACCATGCCCGGCGTGACGACGGCCCCGGCCGCGACGAAGGCGTCCTCTTCGCAGACGGCTTTCGGCAGGAGCACCGCGCCGATGCCGATAACGCACCGGTCGCGGACCGTCGCATCGTGCAGGATGGCCCCGTGGGCGACGATCACCTTGCTGCCGATATCCGTGCGGTCGCCGGGAGTGACATGGAGGACGGCGTTGTCCTGGATGCTTGTCATGTCCCCGACGACGATCCGGGCGAAGTCGGCGCGGATAACGGCCCCGGCTCCGATGTAACATTCGCTGCCGATGGCGGCGTCGCCGATGATCACGGCCGTGGGATGAACGAATGTGTCCGCGCCTATGGACGGCCTCCTGCCGTCGAATTCGTAAAGGGGCATGTCGGAGCCTTTCCCGTATTTACGCCCGATAAATAGCATATTTCCCGGCCGGATGGCGAATGAATTATTCGTCGTCCGCCTGAAACATGCCTGCAATACGCATCCCTCGAAAAAGGGCGCCGGGTTTTCGCCGAAAGCAAAAGAAGCCGTCAGAACAAGCGGTCGATGGCGTCCATCTGTTCCCTGAGGCGTTTAGGAGAGACGGGGAAGGCGGTCTTCAACTCCTGGGCGAAGAGCGACACCTTGTACTCTTCAAGCATCCAGCGGAAGGCCGTGAGCGCCTGCCTCTTTTCCTCCGTGGCGGATGGCGGGAGATTGGCCGTCTGTTCTCCGTACCAGTCGATATAGGGTTTCAGTTCCAGGGCCTTCACCGCGTCTTTCTCCAGGTGGACGGCGCCCCGCCCGGCCCGGACGGCCAGGGCCTTGAGGTAGCGGACGACGTGCGCGAGTCTCTCTTCGTCGTAGAGCGCGAGAAAATGCGGCGGGACGAGATTTCCCGCCTCCAGCCTCAGTTCCGCCAGGAATTTCAAAACAGGCTTGTTGCCCCGGTTGGCCTGCTCCAGGGTCTTCACGGCCGAAAGCGTCATGTAGGCGGCCTTCAGGACGGGACCGGCCGCCCGGACCGCCTCCTGCCCCGCCGGGAGAATTTTCGGGCGGACGTCGTCGCCGTGGAGCGAAAAGGCCTCGGCGGTCCGTATATTATGTTCGAAAAGATCGTGCATGACCTTTTCGAGGAGCGCCTGCTCGAAGGGCCTGACGCCCATGACCTCTGACGCCCACTGCTTCGCCGTTGCCTGGAGTGTCAGGTTCTTCCTGAGATAACGGAGTTCCTCCCGGAAACGGATCGCATAAAGGGTGCGGACGCCCGCGTGATGGGATGCGAGGGCCTCCCTCTCCGTCCGGAAGAGCCGGATATCGACTGAATCGCCGTCCTGGGCCAGGGCCGGGAAGGCGTAGCCCTCGTTCCGGCCGTGATAGCGCAGCGGGATACTCTCCGGCAGGTCGCCGAAATCCCAGGAGGCAAGTCCTTTCTTTTCCCACTTCTCCTGGAGGGCCTTGAACGCGGCAGATTCGCCGTCGGAGAGGGCCTCGGCCTGCAGGGCGTGAATGTCGCGGCTGGCGGCGATCTCGCGACCCTTCCCGTCGACGACGGCCACCCGCATTTGCAGGTGCTTCTCCAGGGACTCGGCCGGCCACGCCGAGACGGGGATATCCACGCCGTAAAGCCCGCGGATCGCCTTCCCGAGGACGGAAACGAGTGGCGCATCCGTTTCGCCTATCTTCTCCATGAGGGCCTCGCTCGTCCGGCCGATAGGCTGGAGGTATTTGCGGTAGGCCTTCGGCAGGCCCCGGAGGAGGGCGTCGATCTTCTCGCGCAGGAGCCCGGGCACGAGGCGGTCCGCGGACGAGGCGGGCACCTGGGAGAGCATGCCGGCCGGAATGTTGACCGTGAGGCCGTCGTCGTCGCTTCCCGGATCGAAGCGGTAACGGGTGCGGAAACGGAAGCGGCCCAGCTTGACCTCGTCCGGGTAAAGGGCCAGCTCTTCCGCGTCGGGTTCCTGGCGCATCACGTCATCCTTCGTCATGCGGAGGAAGGCGTCGCCGCCGCGGTCGACGATCATTCTCTGGAGCGTCCGGATGTCGTAGACGCCGGGGAGGCGCTCCCCATAAAAGGCCGCGAGCATGTCCTCACCCGTCAGGATGTCGCGCCTGCGGATCTTCTCCTCCATCTCTTCCACTTCGGCGACGAGTTTCCGGTTGTGGACGAGAAAAGGAAAGGACTTCTTCATCCGCCCTTCGAGAAGGGCGCTGCGGATGAATATCTGCGAGGACTCTTCGGGATCGATCCGGCCGTAGGACGCCCGGCGCCTCGGGACGATCACGAGGCCAAAGAGGGTGACCTGCTCCCAGGCGACTACTTCGCCCCTGTTCTCTTCCCAGTGCGGCTCCGAATAGGTGGAGCGGCAGAGGTTCCCGCCCAGGCGTTCGAGCCAGTCGACCTCGATGCCGGCGGCCATCCGGGCGAAAAGGCGCGACGTCTCGACCATCTCGGCGGCGACGATCCAGGGGGCGCCCTTGTTGAAGATCGTGGAGCCGGGGAAGATCATGGCTTCGCGGCCCTTGGCGGCGAGGTAGAAATTTTTCTCCTTCCGCTGGGCGATGTTTGAAAGATATCCCGTGAGGACGGACCTGTGAATCCGGCCGAACATCTCCTTGTCGCCGGCGGGAGGCTCGGCTTCCGTCTTCTCCTTTACGCGCTGCTCCTTCAGGATGTCCGAAATCTGCTCGTGGACATCGTACCATTCCCGCATGCGGCGGAACGACAGGAAGTTGTCCCGGCAGAACCTCCGGGCCTGCCCCTTCGACGATGCCGATTTCAGGAGCTTGTCGTAGCGGCGCCAGATGTTGAGCATGGTCATGAAGTCCGAGGCCGGGTCCTTGAATTGTTCGTGCATCCGGTTAGCCTGGGCCTCCTTTTCCGCCGGCCGTTCGCGGGGGTCCTGCGAGGACAGGGCCGCGGCGACGATCTTGATCTCGGCGAGGCACCCTTCCTCCCGGGCCTCGATGATCATTCTCGAAAGTCGGGGGTCGAGCGGCAGGTGCGACATAAGGCGGCCCCTCTCCGTGAGGGCGATGCCGCCCGGTCCGGTATGTCCTTCCTCTTTTTCCGGCCGGATGGCGCCCAGCTCTTCGAGGATTTCGATGCCGTTGCGGATCGCCTTCGGGGCGGGGGGATCGACGAAGGGGAAGTCCTGCACATTCCCCAGCTTGAGGGCGGTCATCCTCAGGATGACTTCGGCCAGGTTGGTCCGCAGGATCTCCGGCGGCGTGAAGCGGGGCCGGTTTTCGTAGTTATCCTCGGAGTAGAGACGGATGCAAACGCCTGCCTGAACGCGGCCGCAGCGGCCCTTCCGCTGGTCGGCGCTGCTCCGGGAGATTTCCCGGACGGCCAGGCTCGTCGTCCGCGACCGGGGGTTGTAGTCGAGGAGGCGGGCGAGGCCCGTATCGACGACGTAGCGGATGCCGGGGATCGTGATGGAAGTCTCCGCCACGTTGGTGGCGACGACGATCTTACGGACGGGCATGGCCTGGAAGACGCGCTGCTGGTCCGTCCAGGTCATGCGGGCAAACATTGGGAGTACGGCGACTTCGTTGCCGAAGCGGCCGTTGAGGATTTCGCAGGTGTCGCGGATGTCCTGCTCGGTCGGCATGAAAATGAGGATATCGCCGCCGTGGTAGTCGTTCCGAAGCGTTTCGACGGCCTGGACGGCGGCGTCGACGTAATTTTCGCCTCCCTCCTGATCCTTCTCCTGGTCTTTCCCTTGGTCAGGGGGCTGGTAGCGGACCTCCACGGGATAGGTCCGGCCCGAAACCTCGATGACCGGGGCGTTGCCGAAGGCCCGGGAGAACTTGTCCGTGTCGATGGTCGCCGACGTGATGACGACCTTGAGGTTCTTCCGTTTCCCGAGGATCGTTCGCAGGATGCCGAGGAGAAAATCGATGTTGACAGACCGTTCGTGGGCCTCGTCGACGATGACTGTGTCGTACGCGGAAAGCATCCTGTCCCGCTGGGCCTCCATGAGCATAATGCCGTCGGTCATGATCTTGATGAGCCCCGACCGGCCCGTCCGCTCCTCGAAGCGGATTTTGTAGCCCACGGATTGGCCGATCTCTTCGTTAAGCTCGGCGGCGATGCGGCGGGCGACGGTGACGGCGGCGATGCGCCGGGGCTCCGTGCAGCCGATAAGCCCCGTCCTGCCCCGTCCCGCCTCCAGGCACATCTTGGGTATCTGGGTCGTCTTCCCCGACCCCGTTTCGCCGCTCACGATCACCACGCGGTTCGCCTTGATGGCCCTGACAATCTCCGCCCTCTTCGCGAGGATCGGCAGGCCCGCCTGGTAGTTCAGTCGCGGCAATGTCTTCAGCGGTTTATCCATGGCATCAACAAGCGGTCAGCGCCTCAAGAACGCGTCCGCCGCAAGCCTCCCCCTATCAATCGGTTGACTTTTACAACTTGCCCATCTATAAGATGGAGAACCTATATCCCTTTTCCCGGGAGATATCGTCCTCTATGCTGCCTTATACGTTTCTACAAAACAAAAAGACCTATATCGCATATAACCAGTTCAGGAAAAGGATTTTTTCCCAGCTCTCCCCGAAGGAGAGCGAAGCGATCCTCTATCTCCTGCCGTGGATCCTGAGCGTCAACCACCCCGCCGTGCCCGGCTACATCAAGGAACTGAAGAAGCCCTTCAAGGTGTACGGCCTGGAAAAGGAGAAGGAGATCCATAAAAAGGAGGCCGCCTTCAAGACGCGGTTCGGCCTCAAGAGCGAAGTGTCGTTCCTGCGTTTCCGGGCGAACGAGAACATCATCGAAGGCCTCTATACCATCGGCAGCGTCGGCACGGTGAGCCAGACAAGCCGCTCCGACTGCGACATCTGGATATGCATCGACAGGAAGCAGTTCGAGGACAGGGTGCTGAACCAGCTCGTGCTGAAGATCAACCTCATCAAGGACTGGTTCGACGCGAATTTCCGCATGCCCGTCTTCTTCTTCGTCACGGACCTGGAAGACATCAGGACCTGCAACTACGGCAATATCGGCATGGAGAGCTCCGGCAGCACGCAGAAGAATATCCTGAAAGAGGAGTTCTACCGGACGACGATCCTCATTTGCGGCAAGATTCCCCTCTGGTGGGTATGCTACGACGAGCACAAGCCGGCCGACTACAACGAACTGAGCGAGAGTTACGCTTACGGGTCCCTCGGGGACTACGATTTCATCGACCTTGGCAACCTCGAATCGGTGGACAGGGGCGAATATTTCGGATCGGCCCTGTGGCAGTTCAACAAGTCCCTGACGCATCCCTTGAAGTCGATCATCAAGATGCTGCTCATGGAGATGCTCCTTGTCGCTCCGCGGGAGGAACTCCTCTGCCACCGTTTCCGGCAGCATGTCCTCTCGCAGAAGACGGGCCAGGCTTTCATGGACCCCAGCATGTTCACGATGGACGCCGTATTCAGGTACAACGAAGGCGTGGAAGAAGAGACCCTGGAGTTCATCAAGAAATGCTTCTACCTGTGTTACGAGGTTCGTCTCCAGTCCAAGAAACTGACGTTGAAGGAGACGCTCTGCCGGCCGATCTTCAAACAGTACGCTATCGACCGCAAGGAAATCTACCGTCTGAACGATTTTGCGCGCTGGACCCTTCACGAACAGATGGAATTCGGCGACCAGGCCCTGACGCTCCTCCTCAACATCTACAACGGCATCACCCTGCTCCAGAAGGGCATCGCCCAGGGCATCGCCCCCCAGGATCTGACGATCATCGGCCGTAAACTCGCATCGTGCCTGGAAAAGAAAGCGAACAAGGTCCCTATCGTACACAAGCCCCTGGAGAACCTGAACCTGCCGACGCTCGTGTTCAATGTCGACGGCAAGGCGTGGCGGGTCTATCCGGCCAAGGAGGAGACGAGAACGCTCGTCGAAAGCTCGGATATTGTCTACTGCATCGCGTACCTCGTCTGGAACGACATCTATGCTCCCGGTCAGGTGCGGATGAACCCCAACCAGACCCCCGTCTCGATCCAGGAGATCATGGGACTGGCGCGAAGGATCAGGGAGATGTTCGGGTTCTACGATATCTCGTCGATCGATTTCCAGAATTTCCTGAAGCCGGAGCGCGTCACGAAAATCCTCGTCGTCGCCAGCATCGACGAAACCCGCATCGACAAGGAGGTTGTCGATGTCTCTGTCCTCTACTGCAACAACTGGGGCGAGCTTTTCTTCTCGCGCCTCAAGTCGATGCACCACCTCCACGATTTTCTCTACGACCAGCAGGAGCATCTGACCTACGCGGACGTGAACTGCTACGTCCAGCGGAACAGCCAGTTTTACGAGAAGGTCATCGAACGGACCAAGAGGGCGATCACGCAGATCATCCTTTCCGTCCAGAGCGCGGCCGGAAGAAGGAAAGACTAGCGGGGCGCGTCCAGGCCGGCCTCACCAGCCCATGTCCAGTTTCATGCCCGGCGGGGATTCCACGGTAATGTCGATCGTCACCGTCGCCTTGCCTCCGGCGGGAAGGTCCGAGAGCCAGCAGGCCGACGCCGTCGTCCGTTCCGACGGTTCCGGCAGGAAGGCGAGGGCGACCCTGATGCGGTCGTCGCCGGTGAGGGGGAGGGGTTCCTCGATCCTGAGCTTGGCGGATACCGGCGACCCGTTGTGAATGTCGATCCGTTTCCGCCACATCCTTTTTTCCCTGTCCGGAGCATTCTTCTTTTCGGCGGGATTCCCGGCCGGGTTGACGGGAATGACGGACGCCGCCACGGCGATCCTGGGATCGGCGCCGAACAGGACGGTTGCTTCGAGGCCGGAAGGGGCGAAAGGTCGTTTGCCCGTGAGGGTCCCGTCGATCATGAATGCGGCATTGCCGCCGGCGGCGGGCGGCCCGGACGGGGGCGAAAGCGTGGCCACGAGGTAGGCGTGGGTGCTCTCACGGGGCCTGGCGACGTAAACGAACTCTGCGGGCCGGCGCTCTTCCTGCAAAACGATCCTGCCCTTGACGCCCGACGCCAGGCTGTGGGTTCCGGCGGCAACCGACGGAAGAAGAGCCGCAGGCGGCCTGTCCGCGGTATTGTCCCCGGAATCGGTTTTCTTGACGGGCTTCTTCCTGCTTCGCGTTTTGGCCTTCTTGACGTCGGGTCCGGAAGGACCGATGCGCCACGGCGACATCTCCGTCGGTGCGGCCGTCGGGGTCGCTTTCCCGTCGGCCAGGACCAGATCTATTCCCTGCCAGTCGCGGCCGGAATGCTGCCAGATTTCGGCCTCGCGGCTGACGACGACCGTGTTCTCGCGGGAAAGGGCGTTAAGCCTGAAGAGAGGCTGCCAGCCGCAATCGGCGAGGACATAGGAGAAGCCGATCACGGCCTCTTCGGCGTCCGGCCCCTTGAACCATGCCGTGATCTCCCAGGACGCCTGTCTCCGTCCGTCCGTCTGCTGCATCGCTTCCTGAAGTTCCCTGCTCTTCCGCTCGTTCTCCTCCAGACGGGCCTCGAGGGCCGATTTTTCCTGCCATACCTTCTTCGTGTTCCGGGCAATGGTCGCCGCCAGGTTCGCAGCATCCTGCGGCGTCTTCGATCTCGTCTTGGTCTGGGATTGCCAGAACTGGATCTGGACCTCGGCGGACTTGAGCGAAGCCGTCAGGGCGGCGTGTTCTTCCTTCAGCCTGGCGAGCTTCCGGGCACGGCCATCGCTTACGGCAGGCCCCGCCGGGTCTATCTTGCGGTACTGCTGGTCCGTGAGAACCAGTGCGGGGTTCCCGGCGGCCGCGATCGCGAGGGTTTGCGGGTCCGCCGAGGCAGGCAGGGTGAAGACGGCCTTCTTAAGACGGCCGGCATCGGGGATCAGCCTGACGCGGGTATTCTCCGTAACGAGGGCGGAAGAGGGGTAGAGAACGACGCGCGCGGTATCCGCCAGGGACGGGACGGAAAAAAGAAGAAGCAGGATCAGGGAGAAGAGACCGGGCTTGATCGGTTTGCCGGTGATCATGGATGCGCATCCTGTTCAACGGGAGTAGGCTGTTTAACAGTATCAAGGATATTGGACGCCGACGGGCCTCATGACGGCGATCCCGGACGGAATCCTGCGCCCCTTCCGCGCACGCGGCAGTTGCCGCGACAAGCGAAAAGCGCAGGACCGCGAGGACCCGCCTCCGGCCGGGCACGGCCGGGCATGACGTTTACGGCTGCTTACAGGTTCTTTATCGCCACCATTTGCTTTACGGCGGAGATCAACTCCTGGGGGTGCGGCTTCGCAAGCTGCATGTCCGCGCCGACGGATTCGCCCTTATGGATAAGCTTGTCCGTGATCAGCGACGAAAACAGGACCACGGGCAGGGCCTTGAGTTCCGGATCGTTCTTGATTTTCGAGCAGAGGCTGTAGCCGTCCATCTCCGGCATTTCGATATCGGTAAGGACGATATCGACATAATCGGTTATCGGCTGATTCGCGCTCTGTGCCGTCTTCTTCATCTCGTTGAGCCAATCCCACGCCATTTTTCCGTCCACCATCGACGTGACGGCGAATTCCTTCGTGTCTTCCAGGGTCGCCTTCGTGGCCCGGCGGATCATCGACGAATCGTCGGCATGGAGGACTTTCCGGACAACGGCGCCTTCCGGAACTTCGACGGGGGTTTCCAGGGCTACACCCTCCAGCCAGTCTTCGCCGGTGGCTTTCTCGGGGAGAGGCATGGCCAGATCCGGCTGAAGATCGCCAAGGACCCTTTCCAGGTCCAGCATGAAGACGGTGCGGCCTTCCAGAAGGACGACGCCGGTGAGCACCGAACTGAAGCCCTGGAGATACCCGTCCATGGGTTTGATGTTCGACCATGACGTCCGGTGGATTCGCGTGACGCCTGAAACGAGGAAGGATGACGTGACCTGGTTGAATTCGGTAATGAGGACCGTCGGGTGGTCCGTTTCGATCCGTTTTCTACCCAGCCACTTGGCGAGGTCGATGAGCATGATGACCTTGCCGCGGTGATTGAACACACCTCTCACAAACGATGCCGTGTTGGGGGGGATGATGATCTTGTCGGGGATATTGATGATCTCCAGGACTTTGGCGACGTTGACGCCGTAGTAACCCCTGTACCCCTCCTCTTCGATGAAAAGTTCGATGATCTCCAGTTCGTTTGTGCCGGATTCCAAAAGGATTCCCGATGTCCCTGCGGCCATAGCGACCTCCTCGTCGTCTTGGTTTTAAAGCGTTCTTACTTCAGGATACAGCGAGCATGGCGGCAGGCGTCCGGGGCCGTCTTGAACATCAGAGTACATACCGTGGATCCCGTCTTTCTCAAAAAGCTTCGGTATTTTAATGCCTAACCTCGGGCGATGTCAAACGCTATTTTTTTGACGTCCTCCATGACGGCAGATACGTCCAGGGTGGTGAGACGCCGGTCCTTCATGACGACGCGGCCGTTGATGATGCTCGTTGCAACGTCGGCGCCGGAAGCGGCGTAGACCAGGTTGGAACAGACGTTGTAAAGCGGCGTCAGGTGGGGCTTGTTCATATCGACGATAATGATGTCGGCCATTTTTCCCGCCTCGATGGTTCCGATCCACCGGTCAAGGCCCAGGACGCGGGCGCCTCCCAGGGTCGCCGTTTTCACGACCGTTTCGGCGTCCATCACGGTCGGGTTTGCATTGACCAGCTTGTGGACCTTGGCGGCCGTGTCCATCTCCCGGAACATGTCCAGGTCGTTGTTGCTGGCGCAGCCGTCGGTGCCGAGACCCACCGGGACACCCTTCCGGAGCAGAGCCGGGACCGGCGTGATGCCGCTGGCCAGCTTCATGTTGCTTTCGGGCGTGTGGGCGACTTTGACGCCCAGGCGGGCCAGGGTGTCGATATCGTCTTCGGCGAGCCATTCGCAATGAACGGCGATGGTTCCCTCGTCCATCACGCCGAGATCGACGAGGAATTCGAGAGGGGCCTTGCCGTGGCGGTTCCGGACGATGTCGATCTCTTCCTTCGTTTCGAGCAGGTGGGTGAGGTACGGCACGCGGGCCTGCCGGGCGGCCTCCTTGACGGTCCGGAACGTCGCGGGCGTGCAGGTATAGGGCGAATGGCAGAAGAAGGCGGGGGTGAGAAGCGGCCCACGACCGCTCCAGCGTTCGGCGAATTTCTCCGCCACGGCCCGTTGTTTTCCCGGGTCGTTCCCCTCCATGACGGGGGCGTCGATGAACCCCTGGGCGACGACGGCCCGCATTCCGGAATCCAGGGCCGCCTGCGCGACGGCGCTTTCGTAGAAGTAACTGTCGCAGAAGGTCGTGGTCCCCGACAGGATCATCTCGGCGCAGGCGAGCATGGCCCCGGCGTAGACCATCTCCCGGTTGACGAAGCGCGCCTCGGCGGGGAAGATGTGGTTGTTGAGCCAGTCCATGAGGGGCAGGTCGTCCGCCAGCCCCCGGAAGCAGACCATCGGCACGTGCGTGTGGCTGTTGACGAGGCCGGGCATGACGATGCAGCCTGTCGCGTCGATCGTCTCGACCGCTTCGGGGAAGGGCTTTTTCGGGTCTCCAATTTCCACGGAGACGATTTTGCCGTCCCTGACGGCCACGAGGGCGTCGCCGACGATCTTCCGGTCTTCGGTCATCGTGAGGACCGTGCCGCCGTGAATCAGAATGTCGTAAGGGGCGTCGGGCATCTCTTCTTAAACCTCCAGGCTTTTCCTGACGCGTTCGGCGATGGCGTTCACGCGGTCCATGGCCTCCTCCTCGTCGATCGTGAGGAGCTTCCGGTCCTTCATGACAATCCGCCCGTCGATGAGGACGGTCTCCACGTCGTGGCCGGAGACGGCGTAGACGAGATGGGAATAGGCATTGTACATGGGCGTGAGGTGGGGGCGCCTCATGCCGACGACGGCGATGTCCGCCTTCTTGCCCGGCTCAAGCGTGCCCGTGATGCCGTCGAGGCCCAGCGCCCGGGCCCCGTCGCAGGTCGCCATCCGAAGGACGGTCCGGGCGGACATGACCTTGGGATCGAGACGGACCGACTTTTCCAGTTTCGCCGCCGTGTCCATCTCCTGGAACAGGTCGAGGTTGTTGTTGCTGGCGCAGCCGTCGGTGCCGAGGCCGACGGTGACGCCGGCGTCGACCATCCTCGATACGGGGGCGACGCCCGAGGCCAGCTTCATGTTGCTTTCGGGGTTGTGGACGACCTTGGCGCCGCAGTCGGCGAAGATGCGGATGTCGTCGTCCGTCATATAGACGCCGTGGAAGGCCAGGAATCGGCTGTCCAGGTATCCGGCCTCTTTCAGGAACACCATCGGGTCGCAGCCGAGTTTCGATATAATAAGCTCGCGTTCGCTCGTGTTTTCGAGAAGATGGGTGCCGATGGGGACGTCGTAGGCGTTCGCCAGGGTCCTGGCGTCCCGCAGGAGGACAGGGGCGCACGTGTAAAGGGAGTGGGGCTCGACGATGATGTTGACGAGGGGGTCATGGGCCCATTTTTCGAGGAGCATGCGCGTATAAGCCAGACCCTCGGTTGGCGATTTGACGTTCGGCGACGGGAAGTCGAAGAGGACCTCCCCCAGGAGGCAGCGCATGCCCGCCTTCCTGGCAGCCCGGGCCGTCTCGTCTTCGAAGATGTACATGTCGCAGAAGGTCGTCGTGCCGGACTTGATCATCTCGGCGCAGCCCAGGAGACTGCCCCAGTAGGCCAGCTCCGGGTTGACGTTCTTCGCCTCGGCGGGAAAGATGTAGTTGTTCAGCCAGTCCATGAGGTCCATGTCGTCGGCGATGCCGCGGAAGCAGGTCATGGCGGCGTGGGTGTGGGCGTTGACGAGGCCGGGCATGACGACGGACCGTCCGGCGTCGATCACCGTCTGGCCGATGTAGCGGCTGCGGACGGCGGCGTTCTCCCCGACGTCCAATATCTTGTCACCGTCGACGGCGACGGCCCCGGAAACGATGACCGTATCGGACTTATCGAGGGTGAGGACCGTGCCTCCCGTAATGAGGATATCGACTTCCCGCATCGTGATCTTTCCTCCTGGGGACTATAGGGTGTCCGTTCCCGGCAGATGCTTCCGGAAAGTCCGGCCCCTGTGGAAACGACAACAGTCATAATCTATCGGCGCCTTGAAGTAAAGGCCTAATGTCACACAGGTAACGGGAACATATGCGACGTTTCGTCTTATATGCCTTGCGGTGCCGCCGGTTAATCCGCCATACGGGAGGCCGCGGGCGATTTCGGGAAAAGGGCTTGAACCAAAGAAAAAGGCCGGCTGTTCGCACGGCCGGCCCCTTTCGGTTATCTGGTCGTCGTCTCATTTCTTCGGCTTCATGAAATCGGCGCGGAGGAATTCGGGGTTCGGGTAGGTGTAGAAACCCTTGCCGCTCTTCACGCCGAGTTCGCCCCGTTTGATCATCTTGAGCAGGGCGTCGGGCGGCTTGTCCTTCGGGTCCTTCGATTCTTTATAGTAGACCATCTCGATGTCGTAAATGACGTCGAGACCGACCTTGTCCATCAGGGCGAAGGGACCTTCCCTCATGCCTGTGAAAACCCGCCAGGCCCGGTCGGTATCCCTGAAATCGACGAAGCCGTTGCCCCACATATAGAGCGTTTCGCGCTTGATGGCGCGCCAGACGCGGTTGAAGCAGAAACCGAGGATTTCTTTCCTGACCTTGAGGGGGATGCAGCCCAAAGAGACGATCCAGGCAGCGCCCTTGTCGTAAACGGCGCGGTCGGTCTTCGAGCCCCCCATGATGTCGACCATATTGACGCCCTGGAGGGGGAAGTAGAAATGGATGTTCAGGCTGTCCTTCAGACGGCCTCCGCTCTTTTCCATCTTGGAAACGGGCATCGACGAGCTGTTAGTGGCCAGGATCGCCCCGGGTTTCGCCATTTTTCCCAGGTCCGTCCAGACTTTCTTCTTGAGATCGAGGATCTCGGGGACGGCCTCGACGACGAGATCGGCATCCTTCACGACGGAGGCGAGGTCGGTCTCATGCACAACGGATTTGCGCACCTTCTCCCATTTTGCCCAGGGGATCAAGGGGGAGGCCTTCTTGGCCTTGAGATCGGCATGGATTTTCCTGTATGTCGCATCGAAGGCCCCGGCGACGGGATCGTAGACCTTGACCCCGTAGCCCGCGTTGGCGGCCAGCATGGCGATCTGGGTCCCCAGAACGCCTGTGCCGACCACGGCGACTTTCCGGAAAGGTTTCTTCATAAAGATAGCCCTCCTTTTTGGCAGTGAATGCTCACGGTCTAGTAGGTTTTGACGACGCCGCCGTCGAAGAGGAGATCGCTGCCGACGAGGTATTTACCGTGCTTCGAGAAGCCGAAGACGAAGAGATTGGCCACTTCGACGGGGCTCATCATCTCCTTGACCCTCGATTTGCCGAGCATGACATCGACGACGACCGATTCTTCGGAAATGCCGCGCTGCTTCGCCTGGTCGGGAATCTGTTTCAGCGCGAGCGGCGTCTTGATGAAACCCGTGCTGACGGAAAAGGACCGGATCTTTCCCTCGCCTTCGGCGGCGATGGACTGCGTGAGGCCCCGCAGACCGAACTTGGTGATGTTGTACACCGGCTTGTTCATCGTGCAGATATGGGCGTGGATCGATGCCATGTTGCCGATGGCGCCGACGCCGTCCCTGCTTTTTTTGATGTGGGGGATGACGAGCTTGGAGAGGTAGAACGGGGCGCGCAGCATAATCGTCTGCATCAGGTCGTACCTGGCCATGGGGAAATTCTCGATTGCGTCGATGTGCTGCAGCCCTGCGATGTTGGCGAGGAATTTGATGCTCCCCATCTTGGCCGATTGTCTGACGCAGTTTTCGATGCTCGCGTCGCTGGTCAGATCGGATTTGACGAACTGAACCCGGCCGCCCATCTTCTTTGCCAACTCCACGGTTTCTCTGCCGCCGGCTTCGTCCACGTCAAGGGCCGCGACGGTCAGGCCGTTGGCCGAGCAGGCCAGGGCGGTGGCCCTGCCGATTCCGCTGGCTGCCCCCGTGACCAGACAGACGAATTCCGGCTTGAAGTAATCGTCTTTGACGATCAGGATTTCCGATTTCCTGATATCGGGCGACTCCAGATCGATTCCCCGTTTCCCTGCTGATTTCTTTGCCATTTCGCTTCTCCTTATCTGCTTTTGTGCGTCCGTTTTTTTTGAATAGACCACCCCGTTGCCGCCGCGTCGCAAACGCAGCGATTTCAAGGAGAACCAAGATCGAAGGGATAAATGCGGGAGGGGAGGGGATTCAGGTCCCCCCCTCCCGACGTTCACACGCTAATACTCCGCCGTTCGCCTGTGCGACTCTATGGCGAAATATACGGACACCACCGTGATCAGGGCCAGGGTGATCATGTAGAGCGAAATGGGATAAGTAGAGGGTTTGTACGTCATGAGGAGCCAGGTGCCGATCAGCGGGGACAGGGCGCCGGCGAAGATGGAAGCCAGGTTATAGCCTAAGGAGACGCCGCTGTAGCGGACCTTCGTTCCGAACATCTCCGAAAGGAAGCTCGCCTGCGGGCCGTACATGGCCGCATGGCCGACGGCGAGACCCAGAATGATGCCGATCCATCCCAGGTAGGCTATTTTCGTGTTCATCAGGGCGAAGAGGGGGAAGGACATGATGGCCGAGAAGACCGCTCCGAAGATGTACACGGGCCGGCGGCCGACCTTGTCGGAAAGGAGGCCGAATGCGGGGATCGAAAAGACCTCGATGAAGGCCGCGATCATGACGCCGTTGAGGATCGACTGGCGGGGCATGCCCAGGGCCTGCGTCGCGTACATCATGACAAAGACCGCGTAGATGTAGAAAAACCCGTTCTCTGCAAAACGGGCGCCCATGGCGAGAAGGATCTCTTTGGGATGCTTCTTGATCGACTCGATGATGGGCATCTTCACTTCCATCTTCATGTCTTTGATCTTCTGGAACTGCGGCGATTCGGCGAGCCGGCCCCGGATGTACAGGCCGACGACGACCAGCACAATGCTGATCAGGAAGGGAACGCGCCAGCCCCAGGCCATGAAATCCGTATCGCTCACCATGGCCGCGATGGCGGTGAAAACCATGGTGCCGAGAACGAGCCCCAGGGGCGCTCCGAGCTGCGGCCAACTGCCGTAGAAGCCGCGGCGGTTGTCCGGTGCATGTTCCACGGCCATGAGCACCGCGCCTCCCCACTCGCCGCCGAGGGCAAATCCCTGGCAGAGGCGCAGGCCGATCAGCATCAGGGGCGCTGCGAGACCGACGGAATCATACGTGGGCAGAAGGCCGATGCCGAACGTTGCGAGACCCATGATCAACAGGGTCAGATAAAGCATCGTCTTGCGTCCGATCCGGTCTCCGTAATGACCGAAGACGAAACCTCCCAGGGGACGGGCGGCGAAGCCCACGGCGTACGTTGCGAAGGCCGCCAGCGTGCCGGTCATGGGATCCATTTTTGGGAAAAAGAGTTTATTGAAGACGAGCGCAGCGGCTGTCCCGTAAATAAAGAAATCGTACCATTCGATGGACGTTCCGATGAGACTGGCCGTTGCGACCTTGACGTGGGATGATTTTACCTGCGTTGTTTGATCGCTCATTTTAGCTCTTACCTCCTATTCTGGAATCATGAAGTGTCACCGTGACTAACGTGACCGCTTGTGCGTGGCGTCTGCACCTCCTTTCGATTGTATTTTTGATGTAAGAAAGACGAATATGATGCGCTTACGGTTGCAATGGCAATATGCGTGCCAAAATATATAGGTGTATCCTGTCGCCAATGCTCCGTATTTATTAGATATATTATAGGGCGAGTACGCGGGGAAAACAGAGATGTAGATCATCGTCTACAAAATGTCGAAGGAAAGAAAATAATGTTATAAATTCAATGGTATTGCAAGCGTTGTAGACAGTTGTCTACATGTAGCCAACAGTCTATAGATTGAAGCATTTAATTCAGTGCCAGATCGAACTTCTTCATTTTTTTGTACAGGGCGGTGCGGTGAATGCCGAGAATCCGGGCCGCCTGATTCTTGTTGTTGTTGGCCAGGCGGATGGCGTGCAGGAGGGCGTCGCGCTCCGTGGACTGTCGCAGGTCCTTGAGGCCCTGGGTTTGAGAGGGATGCGACCGTTCGCTTAGGCTCCGGAAGAAGAGGGGCAGGTGTTCCGCGCGGATGATGTTTTCGTTTTCATCCATGAGGGAAAGGGTTCTTTCCAGGACGTTGGAAAGCTCCCGGACGTTGCCGGGCCAGTCGTTGCTTTCCAGGATCTTCATGACCTCCGGGGATATCTGCCTGTGCATAAGGCCGAAATCCTTGCAGAGGTTCTGGAGGAGGTGGCGCGCGATAAGCGGTATGTCTTCCTTGCGTTCCCTGAGGGGCGGAATGTTGATGGGGATAACGTTCAGGCGATAGTAGAGGTCCTTGCGGAAAGTCCCTTTCTTTACGCAGTCCTCCAGTTTTTCGTTCGTCGCCGCAATGAGGCGGAAATCGGATTTGACGGGCTTGTTCGCCCCCAGCCGCTCGACCATCTTTTCTTCGAGGACTCGCAGGAGCTTCGGCTGCATCGCCAGCGGGAGATCGCTGATTTCGTCGAGGAAAATCGTTCCCTGGTGGGCGATTTCGAACTTGCCGGGCTTGCTTTTAGGGCCGGCGCCGGTGAACGCCCCCGGCTCGTAGCCGAACAATTCGGCCTCCAGGAGGTCCTTGGGAATGGCGGCGCAGTTGAGGCGCACGAAAGGCTGACGGTGGCGGCCGCTCGCGCGGTGGATGGCGTGGGCGAAGAGCTCCTTGCCGGTGCCGGACTCGCCGGAGATCAGGACGGGCGAATTGACCTTCGCCGCCTGCTGACCGACGCGGCGAAGCTCCTGCATGACGGAACTCGCGCCGATGATGTTGCGGCAGCTGTACTTGGAAGCGCGGAGGCTAGCGAGTTCTTTCTCGTAGAGTTTCACCTTCGATTCGAGGATGTTCAGCTTGTCCGCCAGGAGCTGGACGTCGCGGACGTCTTCGAACATGACCTGGCCGAAAACGGCCGCGATCTTGCCGTCGATCAGGATGGGAAGGCGCTGGACGACCATGTCCTGCCCCATGATGCGGTGGGGGTGGTTGATTTCGGGGATGCCCGTCTGCGCGACGATATGCATCCGGGAGTTTTCGATCACCTCTGTCGTATGCTTGCCGATCTGGGCCTTGGGGTCTACCCCGAGGAACTTCCCGTAGGATTCGCTGAAGAAGATAACGTAACCCTCGGGATCGGTGATCAGGACGCCGCTTGTGATGTTGTTCAGAACGGCTTCATAGAGGTGGATCTTGTAAAGGAGTTCGCTTTCCGACACGGGCGGTTCGGTCCTGCCGTTCCGGCCGTTCTTCCCCCGGCGATTTTCCATATGGTCGCACCATGAACATCAGGCCGCCTGGTGAATCTCCGCTGGCGGATCTCCTCGTTTGAGTATTATTTCTACAGATGATAAAAAATATCGAAAAAAGAGACGGCGGTCAATGAAAAACTGCCGGGGTCCGGTCATAGCGAACGGGGACACGGCTCGCACGGACGGCCCGTATAGGATGCCGGGGGGCGAACTCCCCGCGGAAGAATTCTTTCGGATGAAGAACATCCCTAACCGGGCCACCATCGGCGTTGACATTGAAAGCGGAGTAAGGTATTAACCCGCATTACCGGCTGACGGGTATCCGTCCGGAAAAACCCGTCATTGGAGGTATTTCCAGCGTTTTTAAAGTAGAGACATTGCTTTAGGGATTTCCGGAAAAAGCGGATATAACGGACATTACATAAGCGTGCCTGGGTGGCGGAATTGGTAGACGCAAGGGACTTAAAATCCCTCGCAGCCTGGCTGCGTGTCGGTTCGACCCCGACCCTAGGCACCAAAATTTATTACGGGAATTGCCTGTCGTGCGGTTCCCGTTTTTTTTATCATACCGACTGGTTTTCAAAATAGGCCGCCTGCTCTAATGCCGGCATCCCGGGAAAATGGCGATAATGATGACACCTTGGAGAATCGCCGGCGCGAAGAGCAGTGTTCAGGGCGCATTCCTTTAAAACAGCGGAATGGCGATACGTCGCTTTTCAATATCCCGTGCAGAACTGGAAATGCATCGGATCCAATCTTCCGGAAAAATCTCCTCCGTAAAAGAAGCCGGCGTCTTCGAATATCCGGACAACATCGCCGGAGAATCGGTTTTTGCTGCCCAGCGGGTATCTGGCGGGTTCCAGGTCAATCGCGATACCCCAGGAATGTGTCGAAGGGTCGCTCAGTCCCTGCTTCGGCCGGACCCGATAAATGCCGCCATAGTTTTTTACTTGGCCGGTCAGCCCCCTGTCCTTGATCTGCTGGAACGTCTGCAGGAAATTATCGACAATCAGGCGGTGGCATCGGGCATGCATCACCGTCTTTCCGTCGTAAAGAAGAGGATAGGGAAGATCGAAGGTCTGAAGATACTTAGACTCAAAATTCGGATCATTGGCATCACCGAAGACCGCTTTGATTTCCGCCAATCCTTTGGGTGTTTGGGTAAGCATGGTTTCGCCTCCTTTGCTCTCCCTCGATAAGGGCTTTCATGTCTTGCGATATGTCTGGAAAAATTCCGCTTTAGTTGTTCATCCCGTCAGGCCGCAGATTTTTCTTCTGTTAATGTGTTTGTTCTACAAAACTTTTCGATTCGTATGATGAATCGACAGGAAACGCTGGTAATGCCTGAATAACTTCGCTTCCGGGACGGACTGACCGATCAAGGAACTTTAATGCTGACCGAGGTTTATTGTCTCAATCCGTCGTCCGGATCGGTATCCTCACGGTGAATGTCGTTCCCGCGCCGACTTCGCTTTCCACGGTGATGGTGCCGTGATGCTTCTCGACGATGCTGTACGAGACGTGCAGTCCCAGACCTGTCCCTTTGCCCACTTCTTTCGTAGTGAAGAAGGGGTCGAAAAGCTTCGGCAGGTTCTCCGGCGGAATCCCCACGCCCGTATCGGCGATTTTGATATCGATAAAGCCGTTTTCGGCGCGGGTCGATATCCTGATTTCCCCCTTTTCCTTGATCGCCTGGGCCGCGTTGACGAGGAGGTTCATGAAGACCTGGTTGAGTTGTTGCGGATAGCCCCGCATCCTGGGAATGTCGCCGAAATCCTTGTGCACCACGGTTTTATATTTCAGTTCGTTCCATACGATGCCGAGTGTCGATTCGATATTCTCGTTGACGTTGAACATGTTCTCTTTTTCCTCGCCGGGATGGGCGAAATTCTTCAAGTCCTGGACGATACGGGTAATTCTTCCGGTGCCTTCGAGAGATTCGGAGATCACGGCCAGGATATCCCCGATGACCATATCGATATTCAGCCGGGATTCGAGTTCTTCGATATGCCGGATATGCCCCTTAATCGCATCCAGGCAGGAATCTTCAAGCTTCAGGGTTTTCAAGGACGCCATCATTGCCTTGTATTGTTCTTTCACGGCTATGATGTCCTGCGCGTATTCGGAAAGCGTCTTCAGGTTGCTGCTGACAAAGGCCGTCGGATTGTTAATCTCGTGGGCCACACCTGCGGCCAGTTTGCCTATGGAGGCCATCTTTTCGGCCTGCAGCAACTGAATCTGGGCCAACTTCCCGGCGGTGACGTCCTGGTTCAAGCTGATCAGCCTTGCGGGTTTGCCGTCGTCGTCCATCAACAGGATGCCGTCGGTCTTGATATATCTTATTTTTCCGTCGGGTTGAACGATGCGGTATTCGGCATTGAACCCTCTGGCGGCGATTGCTCTGGGCCTCACGGCTTCCAGCATCCGTTCGCGGTCTTCCGGATGGAGGCTCTTCCGCCATATTTCAATCGGCGATGCGTCGGAATCCCTCGATACGCCGAAGATGTCGTACATCCTTCCGTCCCAAATCATGATATGTTTCCCGATTGTCCAGTCCGAGACGCCGAAATCTCCCGAAGCCAAGGCTAACGAGAGGCGTTTTTCGTTTTCCGCTAAATTGAGATAAGCCTCCCGGACTGCCCGCAGAGGGAAATAACGGAATATCAGGAATATACTCGTTCCTGCGAGAGCGGACAAGAGACCGATCAGGGCCGTTCGCGAAAGAAGCGGGGCAATCGACCGTTCCATCTCGATCTGCGCCACTTCCTCGCCGGAATCGTAAATGGGCTGACGAAATGTCAAAGCGGGAGCCGTCGGGGTTTCCGGCGTCTGGGCGATGATTTTCCCGCGCATATCCCTGATGAGGCGCTTCTCGCGAGACGTAACGTCAAAGCGGCGTTCCAGGATCTCCTGAAGGCGGATTTCCTCATACTGCCATGTTTTGGGATTGTTATTGACCAGCGATTCTACAACTCTTGCGGAAAAGATGAGCTCGGTATGGACGCGTCCGGACATATACTGGTAGGCGACAATGAAGTAGCCTAATGGAATGCCCACGGCCATGGCGATGCTGATGATGGCCGTCAGTACGGATGACATGCTGATGAAAGATAATGTGCGTGGTGTCATTTGCCTGCGGCCGCGGTGATCAGGACTCCTGATTTCTCCGCAATGGCGCGTCCTTTGCGCGAATAGACGAATTGCAGGAATTTTGCGGCGGCGGAAGGGAGTTCTCCCGCCGTAACGAAGACGATTTCCTTGGCGAGCGGGTAGGTCCCGTCCGCAAGGGTTTTAAGGCTTGGGACAACGCCATTGAGACTGAGCATATTCTTAGGCAACCGATCGATAAGGACGCCGGTCAGCGTGGAGGCCCCGATACTGCCGATCGTCCTTGACACCGCCTCGCTCGATTCGGGATCGGTCACGGCGATCATCATTCCCGGGCGGCGGTGAGCGCTGTCGACGGCCTCGGCCATGCCGGGCGAAAGTCCCTTCAAAATCTTCGTATCCGTTTCCTCGTTCGGACGCAGAATGATCCTGACGGCTTCCCCGTTGGGCCATTTCGTCGTTCTGCCGGCGTAAATATCCTCCAGTTCCCTGACCGTCATGTTTTTCAAAGGAACGCGTTTATCGGTGACAATGACCAGGGGCGTCTTGCCGTACGGTATGGGCTTCGCTCCCCTGGCCGCTTCTTCGGGTTTGACGGGACGGCATGAGACGGCCAGGTCGAGGATTCCCGCCTGAAGCGCCTTGATCGCCCCGGAACTTCCCAGCGGTTTTTCCATCTTGAAAGAGACGCCCCGCGAGACTTTGGCGTAGGCTTCCGTAAGGGGCTTCAACATGTCCAGGCCGGTTCCACAGCCGTTGATGCGAATGGCGTCCGCGGCAAATAGCCGGGACGGAAATGTTATAAGCAATGCCAGCAACACGGTGAAAAAAAAGGGAACGGCCAGGATGCGGGATATCCGATGCATGATTTACTGCTCCCCAGTCGGCATGGAGGGTTTAAAACAATTACCCGGTCCGGATGATCCTGTAGTCGAGAAGATGAAGAGAAGAAAGGCATGAAAAGAATGAGACGGATAGGTCGAGCGTCAATAACGATTAAATATCACCTAATATCTTGAAAGTCCACAAATGATTCGAAACGTGCCGTCTTGCGGCGTTTCGTACATGCGTTTTTCGGTTTTTCCTGGGCGCAAGGAAGGTGCGCGACTCGCGGACATCGCGGAACCGGTGTTCCATGGGACCGGCTTCGACGCTTATGCTTTAAGTTCTCGGCATCGCTTTTGCATGCCATCAATTCGATGAAGAGTCGGAAATCAAGAACAAAAGAAAGATTCGTATGCATGAACGCTCTGTCCCTGTCCCGGCCTTTGGCGGTAAACCGCCGGTCGAGCTTCTCATGTTCGGGTCGCCGATTCTTCCCTATGTCTGTTGTGCCGCACCGTTCATGGCGCGGAAACAGAATAACATGCTGTTTCTAAACATGAACCGGCGGCAATAAGGGCTTGGCGGCCGGCGACGGCGAGGTTACGTCATGTCCTTTCTTCTAAGACACTGTCCAGTCGCAACGGACAAATACCGCACAGACGGAAAATTCCGCCGGATGGTTCTGCAAGACCGTCCCGATAAGCCGTTACCCGGAAAAGCAGCCCTAGCGTGGTTCGTTTCAAATCGCAGGGGAAAACAGAGAAGACATGATTTTTCATATCGTTTGCATGTCCGTATCAAGGCGCCTGGCTATCCGTCGCTGCGGGCAATGAACCGTACGGGAACATGAATCGGCTATCAGCTTCCTATCCGTAAAGGAGCGAAGCATGAAGAAGAGAATTCTTATCGTCGACGACAACAGCGCCGATCTCCGTCTGCTCGAAGCCCTTCTGAAGGAGCACGATATGGCCGTGTCGACGGCTCAAAACGGGCGGGATGCCCTGCGCAAGGCGCGGCGCAATCCCCCCGGCCTTGTGGTAACGGATATCCCGATGCCGGTCATGGACGGATATGAGCTGTGCCGGGCATGGAAAGCGGACGACCGATTCGGAAACATCCCCTTGATCTTTTACACTGCGGAACCGATGGATGAGGCATTTGCGCTCAGTCTCGGCGCAGACCTGTTCCTTAACAAGCCGCAGGAGCCGGAAGTCCTGATGGATAAGATCAACCGGATGCTGGCCGAGGATTATGTGCCGAAAACCGCGGCGGTCAGACCGCTTGGCGAAGAGATGGAATTCTTCCGCCCGCACAATGCAGTCCTTTTCAAAAAGCTGGAAAAGAAGATGATGGATCTGGAAGAAGCCAATCGGAAACTCAGGCTGATGGAAGACTTGTACAAGCTGAGTTTCGAGAATATTTCGGAAACGGTCTTCCTGATCGATTCGAACCTCAAGATCGTCAACGTATCCCCCAGCGTAGAGAAGATTATTGGGTATAAACCGGAGGATTTCATCGGCCGTCCCGTTACATGCTTGAGAAAAATCCTTACCACTGAAACCTATCTGCGGGCCATGGCCGATACGAGTCTGGTCCTGAAGGGCGAAACGATCGCGTCCACGATTTATCAGGCCGTCGCCCGTGACGGGAAGGTGAGGAAATGCGAAGTCAGCGGAGCGCCCATGAAACGCTACGGCCGGATCGTAGGCATCATATCCGTCGCCCGCGATGTTTCGGAGAGCCTGGAAAATCAGGAAAGAGTCATCAGGAGTGAAAAAAAATACAGGGAATTGTACGACTTCCTGCCGATTCCGGTCTACGAAATGGATCTGGAAGGCAATATGATAGCGGCGAATCGTGCCGTTTACGAGCTCTTCGGCGGCAGCGAAAACGATCTGAAGCAAGGCTTCAATGTCTGGCGTCTCTTATCCCCCGAAGACAGGGAGAAATCCATCGGGAACATGCGGCGGCTCCTGGAAGGCGAGAAGATAAGCGGAACGGAATATATGTTGAGCAAACCGGACGGGAAGGTCTTTCCCGCCGTCGTCGTTTCCAGTGTCATATACGGAGACGGTAAGCCCGTAGGGCTCAGGGGCGCCGTCATCGATATCACCGAACGCCGGCAGGCGGAAGAGGCGCTGCGGGAATCGGAAATCAAGTTCAAGGACTTATCCGAGAAATCCATCGTCGGCATCTACCTGATTCAGGACGGTCTTTTCAGATACGTGAACGCGACATTTGCAAGGATTTTCGGTTACGAAATCGACGAAATGCTCGATAAGCTGGGAACGAGAGATGTCGTTGCTCCCGAAGATTTGCCCGTCGTAGAAGAACAACTGCAGAAGAGACTATCCGGTGCCATCAAAACGTCCCATTACGTTTTGAAAGCACTCACGAAACAGCAAAACGTAAGATATATCGAGGTCCACAGTTCCGCTACCATATACCGTGGACGGCCCGCCGCCATCGGAACCGTCCTGGACATCACCGACCGCAGTCAGGCCGAAGAGGCGCTGCGGGAATCGGAAACGAAGTTCAAAGACCTTTCCGAAAAATCCATCGTCGGCATCTACCTGGTCCAGGATGACAGGTACCAGTACATGAATGCGACGTTTGCCCGGATATTGGGATACGAAATCGAAGACATGCTGGGCGTCATGGGGCCGAAGGACGTCATCCATCCCGAGGACTGGCCGCTGGTTGAGGAATACCTGAGAAAAAGATTGTCCGGAGAAATCAAGTACGTCCATTACGAATTCAGGATACGGACCAAACAGGGAGCCGTCCGGTACATGGAGGTCCACAGTTCCTCCACCGTATACAGGGGAAGACCGGCCGCCATCGGAACGATGCTGGACATCACGGACCGCAAGCTGTCCGAGGGAAGACTGAGAGAGAGTGAGGAAAGATACAGGAGCGTCTTTGAAAATCATTCCGCCGTCAAGTTCCTCATTGATCCGGATTCCGGCGGGATCGTCGAAGCGAACGATGCGGCCGTCAAATACTACGGCTGGCCGAAAGAAAAACTCCTGCAGATGAAAATCCATGAGATCAACACGCTTTCTCCCGAAGATATAAAAAAGGAATTGGGAAAGGCCCGCAACAGGGAGAAAACGTATTTTGAATTCCGCCATCGGAGGGCGGACGGATCGATCCGGGATGTGGAGGTGTACAGCGGTACGATCGACATTCAAGGCAGGAAGCTCATCCACTCCATCGTTCACGACATCACCGAACGCAAACGCTCCGAAGCGCTCTATCAGGTCCTGGCGGAAAGCTCCATGGGCGCCATCTTCATCGTGCAGGACGGCAAATTCCGTTTCATCAACAAGAACGCCATCGCCTACACGGGATACACGGAGGATATCCGCGGCCGGGATGCGGATATCATGATCCATCCCGAAGACAAGGCTATGTGCTCCGCATATGCAAAGGAAATGCTCAATGGGCTCCGCACGACGGCCTACGAGTATCGGATCGTCACCAAAGGGAATCGTATCCGCTGGATTTCACAAATCCTCACCCCCATTGTTTACGACGGCCGGCTGGCCATCCTCGGCAACGCCCTCGATGTGACCGACCTTAAGGAATCCCAGGCGAGGCTCGCGGAAATAACGGCGCTGGAATCGTCCATCATGTCGGCCATCCCGCATGTCGTGCTCGGCCTTCAGAATAGCTGCATCCTTTTTGTCAACGATGCGGCGGAGTCCGTCTTCGGCTGGAAGCCGGAGGAACTCATCGGCCGGACGCTCGACGTCTTCTGTCAGGACGAAAACGAATGCCGGGACCTGACCGGCCAGTTCCAATCCGAAACCGTAAACGAAACACCGGCCCGCCGGGAGGCGGAAATTCACTGCCGCCACCGCGACGGGAGGAACATCGTCTGCAAAGTGACGTCCTGCCGGACCGGGGAGTCGGCCGGCGGCAAGATCGTCGCCATCTTTGAAGACGTCACCGCGAAGAAGATGTCCCAGATCCAACTTCTCCAGGCCGAGAAGATGGCCTCCATCGGCAAGCTCGCCGCGGGCGTGGCCCACGAGATCAACAATCCGACGGCCTTTGTCAGCAGCAACCTGAACACGTTGTCCGAATACGTAAACGATATGATCGCCGGGTGCAACATGAGCCGCGATATCATGCGGGAACTTCAGGAACTGGGACCGGGGAAACCGGTCCCGGGAGCCGTCATGGACAGGTTGCGACAGATAAAAGAATTCGAGGCCAAGCTGAAAATGGATGACATCTACGAGGACGCAGCGGCCCTGATCGCCGAATCTCGCGAAGGAACGGGAAGGATTGCCCGCATCGTCCAGGACCTGAAAAATTTCGCCCACCCCGGCGAAGAGAAGGAGACCTCGTTCAACGTCAACGAAAACATCGAATCGACGCTCAACATCGTCTGGAACGAGCTGAAGTACAAGGCCTCCGTGCGCAAGGATTACGGCGACATCCCCCGCGTGCTGGGGTACCCGCAGCAGCTCAACCAGGTCTTCATGAACCTCCTGGTCAACGCGGCCCAGGCGATCAAGGATAAAGGGGAAATCCGGATATCGACGAAGTCCGATGGCGGATACATCGAGATCGGGATTTCCGACACGGGCGTGGGGATACCGCCGGAGAATCTGCCGAAGCTCTTCGACCCCTTCTTCACCACGAAGGAAGTGGGCAAGGGCACCGGCCTGGGACTGCACGTTGCATACAGCATCATCGAGAAGCACAACGGCAGCATCGACGTGGAGAGCACGGTCGGTGCGGGAACGACCTTTACCGTCAGGATACCGATCCATCTCAACAGCTGACGGCGGCCGGGGACCGCACAGAAAGCGGCATCATGGAAGAAAAGACAAGACATTCCATTCTTATTGTGGACGACGAGGAGGCGATCCTGCGGTCGCTTGTGCGCCTCTTCCGGAACGAGAACTACGAGATTGCGACGGCCGTGGGAGGAAGCGAAGGGCTGAAGAAGATCGGCGAAGCGGCGACGCCCTTTTCCCTCATCATTTCCGACCAGCGCATGCCGGAGATGACGGGAGACCGGTTCCTGGCGGAGGCCAGGAAGATCACCCCGGACAGTATGCGGGTCCTCCTCACGGGATATTCGGACATGGAGGCCATCGTCGACGCCATCAACAAGGGCGGCGTCCACCGGTATTTCTCGAAGCCCTGGAAGGACGACGAACTGATCATCCAGGTCCGCCAGGTCCTGGAGCAGTACGGGCTCGTCATGGAGAACCGGCGTTTGCAGGGGCTGACGAAGAAGCAGAACGAGGAGCTTGTGGAGTTGAATGCCGGCCTGGAGAACAAGGTCCGGGAGAAGACCGCGGAGATCCTGAAGAAGAACGAGGCCCTGATTTACATGAACCGGGAGCTGGAATCGGGGTTGTTCAACACGGTGAAGTCCTTCGGCGCCCTGACGGACCGGTTCAACCCGACACTGGCGGGTCACGGCCGCCGCGTCAGCCAGACCGCCCGGGAGCTTTCCCAGGCGATGGGTCTTCCCGAGAACGACATCGTCCATATCGAGATCGCCGCGCTCCTGCACGACATCGGGAAGCTCGGTTTCACTCAGAAGCTTCTCGAATACAAGGAGGAGGAGTGGACGACGGAGGAGCGCAACACTTTCAAGAACCACCCGGTTTACGGGCAGGAGACGATCCATTTCATCAACAGGCTCACCCACGTCGGCGTCCTCATCCGGACGCACCACGAGAAGTACGACGGGGAAGGGTATCCGGACCGGCTGAAGGACGAGGAGATACCCACGGGGGCGAAGATCATTGCGGTGGCGGACGCCTACGACAAGATCGTCAACCTCCAGGTGAACATGGGCGGGGCCGTTGCGGCGGCGAAGGCGGCCCGGGCCCATACGAAGTACGAAGAGGCCCTCCAGGAGGAGGCGGCGACGTACCTGAAAAAGGAGAGTTTCCAGTCCTTCGATCCGGAGATCGTCAAGCACTTTCTCACCCTGATCAAGACAAGGAAGGTATCCCTGATGCATGAGCTCCGGGTGTCGCTGGCGAACGTCCGGGAAGGGATGAAGCTGGCCAAGCCCCTCTATTCGTCGAGCGGGCGTTTCCTGCTGCCGCAGGACGCCCTGCTGACCCCGGGCATCATCCGCAAGCTCAAGCTCCTGCATGATAACGATCCGATCACGGACGACATTCATATCGTGAGGGAATAGGTGCGGCGCACCTGAAGACGAAAGGACAGGGATAACCACATATGGAAAAGCAACGCGAAGAGCCGCCGGTGGAATTGAGGACCATCATTGCCAGGATCGACAGCATCACGAGCCTGCCGACGATCCCCCATATCCTGCTGGAAATCAACAGGATGCTTGAGAAGGCGGACGTATCCAACAAGAGGATGCAGGACGTCATCGAAAAGGACCAGGTCATCACGACCAAGATATTGAAGCTGGTCAATTCCTCCTTTTACGGATTCCGCTCGAAGATCGTGGATATATCGCAGGCGATCCTGATCCTGGGGTTCAACACGGTCCGCAATTCCATCGCCACGGTGGCCCTGATCGACATCTTCCGCACGAAGGAGAAATTCGGCGATTTCGACATCCGGGACCTTTGGAAGCACTCCCTGGCCGTGGCCGTCACGAGCAGGCGGCTGGCGGAAAGGGCGAGGATGGCGCCCCCGGACGATTGTTTCGTCGCCGGCCTCATCCACGACCTGGGCAAGCTGATCATGGAGGAGCACCTGCCCGGATTATTCGAACGGGTGTTGAAGCTCAGCCATGAGGAAGGCATTTCCTTTGCCGAGGCCGAAAAGAAGTTCCTGCCGATCACGCACGCCGGCATCGGCGCACATCTGGTTCGGAAGTGGCGGTTTCCCGCACGCCTCGTCGACGCCGTCGAATATCACCACCATGTGACCAGGACGGCATCCGACTTCTGGCTGCATATCTGTACGTATGCCGCCAACATCATTGTCAATCACCAGTTCGGGGATTCCGGTAACGAAGAGATCCTGAAGGGATTTCCGGGATATTCGACGGTCATACCCCTTCTGGGCGATTTCGGCGCCTGGCGCCCGGCCGTGGAGGAAGAGATCGAAAAATTGAGCGAAGTATTCTGAGGAGGACATCATGACCGAACATACCGTCTTGTTCGTCGACGACGAGGAGAACATTCTGAATGCTTTAAAGAGAGCCCTGGGACACGAAAAGTATCGGGTCCTCACGGCGGCAAGCGGTCCGGAGGGATTGAAGATGCTGGAGGAACACGAGGTCCATGTTGTCGTCTCCGACCAGCGGATGCCGGAGATGTCGGGCACCGAGTTTTTAACCCATGTCATGAGGCGCTATCCGGACGTCATCCGCATCGTCCTGTCGGGATTCTCCGATGTAGGCATGATCACCGAGGCCATCAATCGGGGCAACATCTATAAATTCTTTCCGAAGCCCTGGAACGACGAAGTATTGAAAATGGAAATCGAGTCGGCCCTCGCGCATTACGAACTCATCCATCTGAACAAGTCGCTTCATCAGAAGATACTGGATCAGAACGAAGAGTTGAAACGTTACAGCGAGTCGCTTGAGGAAACCATCAGGATCAAGAATCAGGAGCTTGAAATCCAGAACAAGTTCTTCAAGCTGTCCTGGGAGATCCTGGACAATATTCCCATGCCGGTCATCGGGGTAAGCGAGCACGGTATCGTCGTCCTGACCAACGGCGCGGCGTCCCGGCTTTCCTTCGACGGGCGGCAGATAACGGCGGGCGGCGACATCGCCGACTACTTTCCGGAAATCGTGATGGAGGCCTTCCACAGCGGCCTGTCCGGAAAGACGTTATCCGGCGTGAAGGATTATGCCGTCGGAGAAGAGCATTTCGATATCGACATGAGCCCCCTATCAGGCAAGGAAAACCGCAGCAGTATGATCCTCCTTTTCAGGCGCAAGACGCCGTGAGGCGGCTGATTCCGCCCCCGAAAACGCGTCGTCCGGCTTGAGATTTATCAGGGCATGGTATATAGGGCGGCAAGACATGATGGGAAATCGCCGGGGCGGATATTCGTCCCGAAATCGCCCGTTGCCAGGCCAACACATTGTACCGGACCCCTTTCCTGTGCCGCCGATACTGACGGCACCGGCATAACGTATCGTCCAAGGACCGTCCCCGATTTTCCCATGATCGTTTAAAAATAAGAAGAAAGTACGCTTTTAACAGGCCGGGGACCTTGCCGCATCCGGCTTCGTGAAAAAGGCGGATTTTCCACACACGGAGGTGTACCATTTCCATTATCTATTTGACCCGCCATGGAGAGACGGACTGGAACAGGGCCAGGCGCATCCAGGGACGGACCGATATACCCTTGAACGAACGGGGACGGCGTCAGGCCGAGGCCCTGGCCTCACGGCTTGCGTCCGTCCGTTTCGATGAGATCTATTCAAGCGACATAGGACGGGTACTCGAGACGACGCGGATCGTTGCCGCGGCTCAGGGGCGTGAGATCCCGGTGACAGCCCTGCCGGAACTTCGCGAATGCAACTACGGCGAGTGGGAGGGGCTTACGCGCGACGAGATCGCCGTGCGTTTTCCTGAGGACTGGCAGGCCTGGGTGCAAAACGGCGGCCTCGGCAGGCCGACAGGCGGGGAAAATTACGCCGATCTGATAAAAAGGGCGGGCCTCCTGTTCGATAGAATCGCCTCCGAAGACAAGACGATCCTTGTCTCCACCCATATGGGGCCCGTCAGGGGGATGATATGCCATGCCCTGGGCCTCGACGCGAAGAATCTGAGCAGCTTCTGGCTGTTGAACGGTTCCCTCTCCAGGCTGGACTGTCTGCCGGGAAGCAAACCCATTCTCATGCTCCTCAACGACACCTGCCACCTGGACGGCATCGCATAGCGCGGGACGCCCGGCCATCCCGTTCCTCGGGGAGTAGGCGGACGTAAGGGATACCCCTGCCTCGGCTTCTGCCATGCGCCGGTCAACATCCAATCCCGACGGGGTTCAGTCAACCCCCGTGTGTCCCTTTTTACGATGTCCGTTTCCCTTTACGCCAGTCCACGGCGAATCATATCCTGTTTACGGACGGCGGTGTGGAGAGAAACGTTCAGCCTTTGCATCTGCTTCTCTTACCGGAAGAAAAGAAACCAGATAAGAAAGAAAACCGGAAGCAGGAACGGCAGCGAATACTTGACGATGTATTCGACAAACAGCGGCATCTTGACGCCGTCATGCTCGGCTATGGCCTTGACCATGAAATTGGGCCCGTTGCCGATATAGGTCATCGCGCCGAACAACACCGAGCCGGCCGAGATCGCCTGGATGTAACGCCAAGATTCCGACGAAACCGCCACGACCGCGCTCGAAGATGCGGCCGTTTTGACGGCTTCGATACTGGCGAAATCGCCGAGCATGGCCTTCATATGAAGCGAATTTTCAATGCTGAGTCCATGGAGGCCGAACGATGCCGTCAGGAAGTTCAGGTACGTCGGGGCGTTGTCCAGGAAGCTGGAAAGGGCTCCCGAGCACCAGTAGAAATGACCCGGCGACGTAACGCCGATCTTTCCGGCATTCAGCTCCAGCCAATCCAGCGCGGGGACCATGGTGGCGAATATTCCCGCGAAGAGGATCGCCACTTCCCTGATCGGCCCGAAGTTGAACCTGTTCATTTCATGAACCTGTTTTTTCGTTGTGAAATAACTGGCTACGGCGGCTCCGATCATGATCAGCTCGCGGATCGGTTCCGGGAGAAAGACTGCGCCGATGATGACGACGAGAAAGATGACGTTGTGCAGACCTTGGATGAAGGCGTGCTCTCCTTCATCTTCGACCTCGTGTTCGAGGACATCCGGCAGTTTCCGGAAATAGTACGTATCGATCGCGAAGAAGACGAGAAGAGTGGCCGCCACGGCTACGAGCCAGATAATCCAGACGCGGCCGATAACCCAGAAGAAGGGGACGCCTTTAAGATATCCCAGAAAAAGAGGCGGATCGCCGATCGGCGTGAGCAGCCCCCCGATATTGGAAATGATGAAAATGAAAAAGACGACATGGTAGCCCGTGATCCGGTATTTGTTGACCCGTATGTAAGGCCGGATGAGGATCATGGAAGCGCCCGTCGTGCCGAGGAGGTTCGAAATGACGGCGCCTATCCCCAGGAGTGCGACGTTGGCCAGCGGCGTCGATCTCCCCTTGATGCGGATGTGGATGCCTCCGGAAACGACGAAGAGGGAGCCGATCAGGGCGATGAAACTGACGTATTCGAGACCCGTCGCCGCCATGCGCATGCCGTTGTTCAGGAAAAAGAGATAGTAGGCCAGCGACACGCCCCCCAGGGAAAGGGATACGGCCGGGTAGTGATGTTCCCACCACCCGCCGTTGATGAACGGCATGAGGGCAATGGCGAGCAGAAGCAGTACGAAGGGTAACGTCATCACCGGGTTTACCGGCATGACGCTATATTCGAATGCGTAACTTACGTCCGGTACAAAGAACAATACTGACATGAAAATCAAGATGTTGCGGAATAACGTGGTCAATGTTCAAAGATCCTTTCCCTCTCACATACAGATCCAACGACGGATGTACCTATAGGGTGCGCCCGAAACAGGTCTCTTAGAAGAGCGTGTATTGTTCCCAGGGAAGTATGTTTTATTGTATACAACTTTATCGACTACATTTACAACATAAAAATTCTTATTTCTGAATATTTTATCTTTGCATAGAATCGCGCCGCAGGCAATGGCTTCATGCAAGAATGTCTTGGTACAGGTTGAAAGTTACAAATAGTTGAAAAGATGCGACATAATGATGGAATAGAAGCAGATGATGATGTGTCTTTTCTTCTTGCCTCGCCGTGCCGAAACCCGGCAAAAATTGCCCGTTCGGCGGCCGGCGGGAATGAACGGAAAGAGTTGTGTTGGTAAAGAGATTTATTGTTACGTAATAACGGCACGTTATGTTGCCAGCCGCGATGCGCCGGTACTGGCACAAGTCCTGCTATATTAACGTCAACAATAGATCATCACCGGGAGGGCCATCATGATTTTACAGACCGTATGCACGTTCCTCGTTTTAATAGCAATATTCCTGGCGGCGTTCAACCTGGAAGTGACCCAACTGGGATTCGCTTCCAATCTTAACGCCATTATGATCGTCCTCGGCGGGACCTTCCTGGCCACCCTTCTTGCCTATCCGTTGAACAAACTGGTCATGACGGGAAAGTTCATCAAATTATCGTTTAAGAAGGAGAGAGAACTGGAGAGCACGATCCAGACGATCGTCAAGCTTGCCAGGGTCAACAAGAAGGGAGGCGTGCGCTCCCTGGAAGACGAATGCGAGCATCTGCCCCCGGGCCTGATCAATACGGGAGTGGGACTCATCGTCTATCAATTCAACAGGGAGAACATCGAGCAGATCCTCCACAAGGAGGCCCTGTCCGCGTACGGCCAGTACGAATCGGCCCACAAGATCCTCTCCAGCATGGCACGGCTGGCGCCCGCCATGGGGCTTGCGGGAACGGTCGTCAACCTCATCCGTACCTTCGGACACATCAATATCGGCAACCCCGAAAACCTGATCGGCTACATGGCGGTGGCGCTTCTCAGCACCTTCTACGGCGTCGTCCTGGCGAACGTCATCTTCGTGCCCCTGTCCAACAAACTCAGGGAATACATGGACGAGGACCTCCTCAGGATGGAAATGATCCAGGAAGGGATTCTGGACATCTACGATCAGGAACACCCCCGGGCAATTCAGTACAAACTCGAAACGCTGGCGGGCATCCAGGCGGAACCTTACACGACCCGGCCGGAACTGGTGGAAACGCCTCTTAGAGCGGCCAGCCTGAGGCACGGATAGGACAGATGCCGCAACTACCGGGAGATTCGATCCGTCAGCTGCCGATCCGCAAGTCGACGAAACCCCTGCGGACGATCGGAAAGGCGAAGGAGTCGGGCAATACGAGCAACGAGATCTGGCTTCTCACCCTGAGCGATCTCCTCATGCTCCTTCTGATCTTCTTCGTCCTGCTCTTTGCCCTGCCGTTTTTTCAGCGGAGCGTCCAGCCCGGGGCGAAACCTGCGGCGAAAACGGAGCCGGCCGTAATTCCCGCCGTCGTGCAGCACGCGGGGGAGCAGGCGCCCGTGGACATGTCGTCCCGGAATGAAAAAGTGGACAGCCTAGCGAAAGACCTGGCGGCCGTGATCGTCGCCGAAAACGGACGGCAGGACGTGACGGTGGAACGCCGCCTCCAGCACGTCGTTCTGACCTTTCCCGAAAACATCGTCTTCGATACCGGCAAGTCCGACCTGAAGGGATCGGTCCGGCCGATTCTTTCGAAAGTTGCTGCATTCATCGCCGGCCACCGCGGCCTGCTGGTTGAAATCCAGGGGCACACGGACGACCGGCCCATCCACAACAGGCGCTACGCCTCCAACTGGGAACTTTCCGCCGACCGGGCGACGCAGGTCGCCAAGGCCCTCGTGGCGATGGGCGTTCCGCCCGAAGATGTCTCGACGCGGGGCTTTGCCGAGTACCGTCCGACGCGGGACAATGCAAACAGCGAAGACCGGCTCAGGAACCGCCGCGTGGAAATACAGTTTTCCCTGCCGTCGTCGTAAGACGTTTCCAAAACATCAAAAGAAATCCAAGTGACGCAACCGGCCGCGCTTATGAAACCTTGCTTGCGGGAAGCTGCACCAGCACAACCTCGCCCCGGGCGCAGACAAGTTCTCCCGCGGTCAGGGTGACGGATATGATGGTCTTTCTCTCCTTCATCTCCTTGATCACGGCACGAAGCTCAAGTTCCGTGTTCATGGGCGTCGGCTTCAGGAAATCGACCTTGAGCGAAGCCGTGACATAACGGGAAAGGGGTTTGCCCTCGGGAGACAGCCCTTCCTCGCGCTGTTTGGCCGCGGAGGCCGTGGCGGCCGAATGGCAGTCCATCAGGGAGGCGATCATGCCCCCGTAGAGGTTGTGGGGGACCCCCCCTGTAAATTGCGACGGCGGCGTATAGCGGCAGACGCTTTCTTCGCCGTCCCAGTAGCTTTTGAGATGGAGTCCGTCTTTATTGAGCCGCCCGCAGCCGAAACAGTGGGCGTATTCGTCCGGGTAATAGTCCTGAAAAGCTTTTTCTTCCATTATTTCTATTGACTTTCCTCTCTTTTCCGGGATCGGCCATTTTCGGGTTCGGTCCCTTTATATTTCACCAGGCCGGACACCTGCGTTGTCTGTTGCGACGGCGTCACAAACACTGGAGGATTAAAAAGGCTTGTCGTCGGGCAGGGTTTCACCGAGTGCCAGACGGCAGAGGTCGCTGATCATGTAATTCGCGAGTCCTGCGCCCTTGACCTTCTTGCCCAGGGTGCGGAAGCACATGGGGCAGAGATAGACCATCGCCTCGGCGCCGGAGGAGGCGGCATCCTGTACGTTCTTGTCCCGGAAAGGCTCGAAATTCTTGCCCCGGGGGAAAAGCTTGAGGTTCGGCCCGGCGAGTTCCACGCCGCAGCAAATGGCGTTGACGCCGTCGTACTGCCGGCGGACGTGCTCGACGCCGATAAGCTCGAATATCTCGTCGAGGAAGGCGTCCTTCTCCGGCGTGTACCGGGAGGCGCATGGCCGCTGGTAGGCCGCCTTGATGTTCAGTTTTTTGATATCGCTTCTGTGTTCCTTGAGATAATCCCGGAGATATTCGAACATGGAAACAGGCCGGAAGGGAAGGGCGACGCCGAATTCGGGGGCCATACCCTTGAGGACGGCATAGCAGTCGTCATGGACGAAGACAATTTCCTTCGCACCCGATTTGGCCAGGTTGTCCACCATGACGTGCAGGCGGTCCCGCATGATCGATTCGTCGCCCATATGGGCGAACAGGACGTTGCAGAAATAGTGGCGTCCTTTGAGAAGCGGCAGCCCTTCGAAGAGCTTTCCCTGGATCGCCCAGGGCATGCTGCCTTCCATGACGCATACGGACATGGCCCGGTCGGCCTTGGGCACCGGTTTGGGTTCGCCTTCTGATTTGAATCGGTCCGCCATCTGGGCGCGGAGGGCCGGGTCGGTGAAGTTGCCCGCCTCTTCCATTTTCTTCAGGATCAGGTCGAAAGGCCTGGCGTCCTTGGGACAGAATTCGTTGCAGGCAATGCAGGTCACGCAATCGAAAAGCCAGTCGGCCTTGCCGTTTTTGACCAGGTCCGCAAACGCCTTGCCGCCGCTCTCCTTGTCGAAGGGCAGGTAATGACACTTCGCCAGACACTCACCGCAGAAATCGCATCGCTCTTCGTGAAACATATCTCCTCCTTAGGTATTGGAATGTCGCAGTTGATTTCTCCCGGAAGGGATGGGGCCGCGCCGCGTCATGCGCCTGCATATCTCCCCCATGCTCGACGTTGTCACCGGCCGCCCCCCACGCCCGGGGAACGGACTCCAACACCAAGCGCCTATGGCAATAGGCGGAAGTCTCTTCGATGTCAAGACAAATATGCCTCCGAAGCAATACATCCGAACGCAAGGCATCATCGCGCAGCGTGATCCGTATGCCGGTTATTCACAAGAGAACTTATATTATACGTTGATATAAGCGTTAATCCATGACGTGTTACATAAGGGATTGCGGTTTCGTTCACGATCGGGAAGTTAATTTTTTGCGACGACCGAAAGGGCCTCCCGTCGGGCATGATCCAAGGGACAATTCCGGCGTTTCCGGGAAGGACAGGCGGAGAAGGACGGGTATCCCGGTCCTACCAATCGTCTCTCAATCAACTGACATTGCACGCGGCCTGCTCCGCCGTTAAGATGCAGCCGTGATACAGGTTTCATGGAACGCGAAGCAACGCCTGCCAGGCCGGAGCGGGACAGCGGAAACCCTGAGAAGCGTCTGCCATGAAAAGGGTAGGGGATTCATGACGACCAAGGTTGGCTGGATCGGGAGAGCCCTCATTCCCGCGATGTTCGGTGTGCTGGATGCAGCAGATTTCTGCGGCGAGGCCTGCGGTCTATTCAAGCGGAGGCTGTTCGAACGGGTATCCCCGGACGGGACGGCCTTTGACGACATTAAGGAAAGCTTCTCGCTCTTGCTCGGCGTGCTCTTTCTTCTGGGCTATACCGTTTTTGTTCTTTTTTACTTCGGTTTCCAAAATTGACGCCCGGATTGCCGGGCGAATCTTCCACGCATCCTGAGAGGTTGAATATGTCATCGAGAATCCTGATCGTTGTAACCAGTGCGGGCCGGATCAAAGAAGGCAAGCCGACGGGCCTGTGGCTGGAGGAGTTTGCCGTTCCCTACCTGCAATTCGTGACAAGCGGACTTGACGTGACGGTGGCAAGCCCCAAGGGAGGGCCCGTACCGGTCGATCCCCGGAGCAAGCCGTCGGCGGAGCAGGCGAGCAAGTGGCAGGAAGCAGTCGTCGCCCTGGAGCAGACCCGGAAGCTCTCGACCGTATCCGCCGGGGACTTCGACGCGGTTTTTCTCCCCGGCGGGCACGGCACGATGTTCGATCTTGCCGGCGATGCCGATCTGAAGCGATTGTTGAAGGCATTCGATGCGGCCGGGAAGGTCGTCGCCTCCGTCTGCCACGGCCCCGCGGGATTCGTCGGAGCAGAGGGGAAGGACGGACGGCCCCTGGTGGCGGGCCGGACCATGACCGCCTTCACGGACGCCGAAGAGCATGCCGTCAACCTGGCGGCCGACATGCCGTTTCTCCTTGAGTCGAAACTGCGGGAACTCGGCGCGAAGTTCGTTGCCGGGACCAACTTTGCAGATCATGTCGAAACGGACGGCAAATTCATCACGGGGCAAAACCCGGCGTCCTCTGCGAGCGTCGCCAGGGCCGTCCTTAAAGCCATCGGGCGCTGACGGCCGCGAAAATGCGTCCCTCCCGCCTCGCCGCTCATGAAGGCGCCATGCCGCGTCGTTTTTCAGGCCGTTTGAACGCGCGGCCTGAAAAGCGACGGA
Source organism: Syntrophales bacterium (assembly GCA_963668175.1). GTDB lineage: Bacteria > Desulfobacterota > Syntrophia > Syntrophales > PHBD01. The sequence goes on along the minus strand of OY764159.1, from coordinate 2,914,387 downwards.
GGCTGGATACTTATTTCGCACAGATCGCCTGGATACTGGATACAAAGTATCCGGAACCATGTTGCGTCTCTCCTGCCGCCAGGAAGAAAAATCCAAATATAACCATATAATATCAAAGTCTTAACGTTTATTAACCCCTCATGGCACAACGTATGCACGCCATATCGATGTAGGGATTGCGAAAAGGGAAGCCGGGGAGGATGTGCATACTGCACGACGCATAGCTTTTCAATTGAAAGAACCAAGGAGACAAGCATATGAGCGGTTTATATGTTCCCGCGTGGAAGAGCATACATTCGCGAAAAGGGCCGTTTCGCAGATTAGGACTACGCATACTGGTCGTCCCGATTGCGCTGGGTCTCGCCGGATGCTATCCGGCGACGTATCGCGAAGCAGCGCCCAGTGCGCCGAAGCAGCCGGTGACGCAGGTCTACTTCTACCCGCTGAAGAACCAGACGTCCGACCAGCAGGCGCGTGACCATTATGAGTGTTACAACTGGGCCGTTAAACAGACGGGCTTCGATCCCAGTTCGTCGACGATTCCGGAGCCGCAGCGCGTCAAAGTCGTACCCATGCCGCCGCCCGGGCACGACACGGCCGTTCTCGCCATTGCCGGCGCGGTCCTGGGCGCCCTGATCGGCGGAAGGCACAATGCCGCGGGGGGCGCGATCATCGGCGGCGTGGCGGGAGGTCTGACGGGCGCCGTTTCGGACGCCAGCCGTCAGCAATACGCCCAGGAAATGGAGGAGGCCTACAACCGGCAGGACCGGGCGCTTGACGCCCGTTATGAAGAAAACGCGTCCAACTTCCGGAGAGCGATGTCCGCCTGCCTCGAAGGCCGCGGGTACAGCGTACGCTAACGTAGGACATGAGGGGAGGCTTCGGCCATGAGATATTTAAAGAAGAAGACTATACATCTGGTCCTTAAAGTGTTGATCGTTACGGCCCTGGCGGCGGCAGCGCCGCTCCCGTTCGCCCCGGCCGCGGGTGCCGACGAGTGGGGGCACCATCACGGCGAATACCGGGACATGCGATTTCACCATGACCGTTTCTATCCGGCGCGGGGAGGTTTCGTCGTCGTGCTTCCTCCGGGCTACCGCACATTCGGTTATGGCGGCGTCGACTACTTCTTTGCAGGGGGCGTCTGGTACCGGGGAGCCCGAGGACGCTTCGTGGTGGTCGCGCCGCCTTTCGGCGTCGTCGTTCCGTTTCTGCCGCCGTACTACACGACGGTCTGGGTGGCGGGCGTACCCTATTACTACGCGAACGAGGTCTACTACATGCAGGCGCCGGGCGGCTACGTCGTCGTCTCACCGCCCCAGGCTGCGCCCAGCCAGACGCCGCCGCCGACCGAGCAGCTCTATGTCTATCCCCGCAACGGGCAGAACGAGCAGCAGCAGGCCAACGACCGCTATGAATGCCACCGCTGGGCAACGAGCCAGACCGGGTTCGACCCGACCATGCCGCAGGCCGGAATCACAAGGGACGACTTTTCCCGGAAAAACGCCGATTATCGGCGGGCGATAAGCGCCTGCCTTGACGGGCGGGGATACACGGTGAAATAGTCGGCGGCCCGGCCGCAAGGTAAGGTATCGGGCGGATGTTTTCGACGGAATACCCGGAGCAGCGTCGGAAGATGCGTTGAGTATTGTCGTTGTTACGCTAAATGATTAAAGGGACGCATGAAGGATGAGCGACTTCTCCTTTGCGTCCCTTACTCGTTGCGTCCGTTTCCTCTCCTGCCTTGCCTTATACGCCCGGCTTTCTCGTCAAACGTCGAATGATTCCAATAAACGTGTGCACAACCGTCTCGGAATAGGATGAAATATTCTTTTATCTTGACAAGCCGAACGATTATACCTATATGTTGTATACACAATTCGGGAATACTGCCAGGAGGGGGCAGGGGAGCATCCACGAAACGACGCGCCGACGCGTTTGAGGGCAAGGATTGATGTGTCCTCAGCGATCGATAAGCCGCGGCCGCCCCCCAACAGGAGGGAATAAGTCCGTCACGATCGCGGAAACGCCGGTCAGGGTGAATTGCGGAAACGGTACGTCGGCTCGCGGGAAAACACCGGCAGGGTATAGGCCCGAATGGCCTAGTTCCCGAAAAGGGCCGTATCCAAAAGGATCAGCGCCTGGAAGGATCAGTGCCCGGAAGGATCAGCGCCCGGAAGGATCAGCGATGGACAAGATTCTCATTATCGACGACAATCCCAATGATGTCGAAATAACCAGGGTGGCGCTCGCGGAAAAGGGGTGGGACCTCGAGATTGCATCCGCGAAACGATGCGATATCGCACTCGAAAACCTCAGGAAGGAAGACGACTTGCCCTTCCTGATCATCCTCGACCTGAAAATTCCCGGTAAGAGCGGCATCGATTGCCTCAAAGAGATCCGGGCGGACCGGCGGCTTCAGCAAATACCCGTGGCCGTTGTGACGTCGTCCAACTATCCCGAGGACAGGAAGAGCGCCATGGACGCCGGCGCCAGCGACTATCTCTACAAGGCGTTCGATATCGATCAATACGGCAACGATCTGGATTCCCTGATCAATCGCTTTAAGAAAGCATCGTTATAACGGATTTGTTCGAAGCAGACGGAATGCATGCGGCCTGCGTATCATTCCCCGGGCCGTTTCTTGCATGACCAACTCAACAACCTCGCGGATGAAATTGAATGGCCGCGCCCGGAAAAGAATGACCGTCCGGGGATTGTCATAATGAAAACGGCGTAAAGGGCTGCAGGGTAGGGTTCGGCTACCGATAAACCCGCGATTTATTCCGCTTGTTTTCCGGTAACAATCATTTAAAATAGTATCAGAATCGAACCGGTAAGCGGATGTACCGGGATACGGGAAGGAATACCCGTCATGCATGGGATATGCGTGACGTTTGCGGATCTTCATCCTCATGAAAAGGAGAAGGAGGTACGGGTTTCCGTCGGCCTCCCCTTAAGACATAATGAAAATCGCGCGCAGCAATGAATCCATTCTGATCGTGGACGACAATCCCGACGACGTCGAGATCACCAAAATGGTCATGGCGGAGTTGGGACGCCCTGAAAAGGTCGAGGCGGCCTCGCGGGGGGAACTGGCGCTGAAGCTTCTGCGCCAGGGCGAGAACCTGCCCGCCCTGATCCTCCTGGACCTGAAGATGCCGGGTATGAGCGGGATCGACACGCTGCGCGAGATACGGGCCGACAAAAAGCTTAGGAATATTCCCGTCGTCATCCTGACGTCGTCGTCCCTGGAAACCGACCAGGAAGCGGCTTTTTACACCGGCGCATCGAGCTATCTGCACAAATCGGTCGATGTCGACAAATTCGGCCGGGCCCTGGACGTTCTGCTCCGGCTCTACCTCAACAACGAATACTGATGTCCGCTACGGCCGGGTGCAGTCTCTTCCGCCATGCGCCGCGGCCCGTTCATCCCTCCCGCCTGAACGCCCCCGGGAACAGACCGCGCAACGGCGGCGCAGGCCGGAATCACTTCACGATCTTCTCGGCGGCTTCGACGGTCTGGGCGATGAGCGTGGCGATTGTCATCGGGCCCACCCCTCCCGGTACAGGCGTATAGGCCGAGCACTTATCGACGACGGCGGCAAGCTCGATATCGCCGATATTGCCTGGGTGATAGCCTGCATCCACGACAACGGCCCCGTCCCTGATCCAGCTCCCTTTGATGAATTCGGGTTTGCCGACGGCGCCGACGACGATGTCGGCCTCCCTGACCAACAGGGGGAGGTCCTTCGTCCGGGAATGGCATACGGTCACCGTGGCGTGGGCGTTGAGCAGCATCATTGCCATCGGTTTGCCCAGGATGGGGCTGCGTCCCACGACGACGGCGCGCCTGCCTTCCAGGGGAATCTCATAGTGCGTAAGCAGGCGCATGATGCCTGCCGGCGTCGCCGATCCGTAGGCCGGCTCGCCCATGGCCATCCGTCCGAAGCCGTGGCAGGTCACGCCGTCCACATCCTTCGAGATGTCGATACGGTCGAAGCAGAGGCGCTCGTCGATGGCCGGGGGAACGGGATGCTGGAGGAGGATGCCGTGAACGGCCGCGTCCGCGTTCAGGCGGTCGATTGCCGCGAGCAATTCCGGGGTGGCGGTTTCCGCGGGCAGAACGATCCGCAGGGATTCCATCCCGACACGGGTACAGGCGTTACCCTTCATCCGGACGTAGGTCGCGGAGGCCGGATCGTCGCCGACGAGAATCGTCGCCAGGACGGGAGCCCTCCCGCCGAGACGCTCTTTGATACGTTCCACGCGAACCGAAAGCTCGCGTTCGAGTTGCCCGGCCAGGGCCTTTCCATCCAATTTCAATCCCGCCATCGTTTTCCTCCTTTTTCCTGCAGACGCCCGTTCGCAGCCGGGAAACGTCATCATTCGGTTTGGATCGAAACATACACCATCTCTGCCTTCTTAACAATCGCACCGTTAAAAAAAGATCGGACCGCCGTCTCCCCGGATACGACCTCTATCTCTGTTATAATCCATATCCTGATAATTCGTTACAATTCTTTACAATTCATCATGTAATACATGAAGTTGAACTGTGTTAGGATCGCATGCGCCGTCGGGAAATCGAAGCCGTAAATCGTCCTGTACGCATACTATGACAATAGGGGAGACCCCCTGAAAACATTCATTATTCCGGAAACCATGCCGGCGGCAGGCCGCAGGACGATGCCATTGCGATAAACCTGCGGGAAAAAGGGGATAAACACATAATGATCATAGCCAAACAGTTTCGTATACCGGACCGCTGCCCGGACAATTGCCCGTTCTTGGACGAGTACAAGAGTTTCGTCATGGGAGACACGTGTAAGTCCTGTCCCGTGTTCCTGTGCCGGATCGTTACATACGAGGGGGAGACAATCAACCTGATCCCGGCGGAATCCTTCGACGCCGTTGCAGCGAGAAAATGGGAGAAATGGTTCAGGGAAGGCATGCGCAAGGCGCCTCCCGCGAGGCGAAAACTCCCTGCAGAGATGGGTGTTTTGCTTCGCTCCGGCGGCCGCTGAATCGCAAAACAGCTTCTTCCCAACGGCCGTTCATCCCTTTAGCGGCCCGGACGGCCTCAGCCGGTTCCCCTGGTCTTCATCCGTCCTGCATCAAATCGCCCCCGATCCATCCGTCAAAGCGCCTTTCACTCGGTGATTTCACCGGGAAGGTTCAAAAGCGTCCCGCCTCCCGGCGGCCCCCTATGGCCTTGCCATTTCGCCGATCGTCGTTATAATGTTACTATGAAAAGCAGGATATCCATCAGAAAACGACTCTTTTCCCGGAAAATGATTGTCCCGATGGACTGGCCGACCGTCCCGCCGCTGCAATTCGCCAGGCGAAAACGCGTTGAGCCGACGAGGGACTTCCGCGCCGCGGACGAGGCGGTCGAGGGATGGGATATCAGGATCATGAGCTTCAATATCAGGCGGGGAACGGCGAAAGACGGAAAACATCACTGGGTATACCGACGCATGCTCGTGGACGATGTCCTGAACGAATACCGTCCGGACGTTCTGGGGCTCCAGGAGGCCATGGATTTTCAGATTGCGGAAATCTCCGCAATGCTTCCCGGATACCGGCACGTAGGGTCAGGCACGAACAGCAGCGGCAGGGGGCTCCACAACACCGTTTTTTACGACGCACTGCGGTTCGTCCTGTCCGCCTCCGGCACGTTCTGGTTTTCCGATACGCCCGACGTCCCGGGTTCCAGGGGGTGGGGCAACATCCTGCCGCGGAACTGCACGTGGGTGCGTCTGATCGAAAAGAGATCGGGAAAGGGGATTTACGTGTACAACGTTCATCTCGACCACCTGTCCCAGCGTTCGCGGAAAAAGAGCGTCCATCTGCTGACGCAGCACATTCATGCGCGGCGCTTCCCGGACCCCTTCGTCGTGACGGGCGACTTCAACGCCCGGGAGAAGAGCCGGCCCATGCAGTATCTGAAAGGGGAATCCCCCATCCGGATCGGAGGCCTGGGGAAGGTAGGGAATCCCGAGCCGATGATCGACTCGCTTCGGGTCCGTCATCCGGACCGGCGGCGGGGCATGGCCACTTTCCACGGCTTCAACCGCTATCTTGTCCGTTACCGGATCGACTATATTTTCGCTCCGGCCTCCATCCGCGTCAGGGACGCCGAAATCGTCATGCGGAGAAGGCAAAAGAGTTTTCCCTCCGACCACTTCCCCCTCGTTGCCGGGCTGGTCGTTCCGTTTGAACCGGACACCGCCGATATGCACATCCATTGACCGGTGCGCCGGCGAAGCATCCCTGTAAAATGAGAAACATTGACTGGATGGAAGGCAGGATAACGCCCGAGCGGCGTCCCGGCGTGCGCAGGGATAGGGATAAGGCAAGAGCGCAGGGGAAGCGTGAAAAGAAAAGAAGAAGGCAGTCTTTAAACGCGGTTAATAGACGCTGAAGTTGCCGCTGGCGATCTTGGTGCCCTCGACATAGAGGTCCACGCGGTAATTGCCGGACGCCCAGGTGTTCGGGCCGGCATTGGCCCAGCCGTAGCCCTGGGCCCAATACGAGTTGACCCAGTCGGCTTGTGCATAGCTGTCGCATTGGGCGCGCCATATTTCGGCGCCGTTGGCGTACCAGATGGATTCGATCTTATAGTCGATCCGGCGGCCGGGAGCGGTGTGCTCGAAGTTGACTTCCCAGTTGATATAGCGGGACTGCGTTCTCGAAAAGCTGCTCCGGTAGATGCGATCCTTCCTGTCGGGATGGTTGTAGCCGCTTTCGAAAAATTTGACCGATGTCACATTGGCGTTAATGACGCGGACATAACCCATGTCCCTGGACGGGTCGGGGGGCGGTACGTAGGCGAGCCTCTTCCGGGCGTCGTCGAGGCGCTTCTTCTCTTCCTCCAGGGCGCGCTTCTTCTCCACCAGTTCCCGCTCCTTGCGGAGCCTCTCCGTCTCGGCGTCGATCTTGCGCTGTTCGGCATCGAGTTCTTCCGCCCGTCCGTCCGGCTCTTCCTGCACGGCCGGCGCCGGTCTTCCGCCCTTTGCGGGAACGAAGTAGAAGGTGCCTTCCAGGGAAGACAACTCCCAGGGAACCTGGCCGGTCTCCTTGCGCAATTCCTGGCGGACCTTGATGAAGACGTCGTTGATCGTGACCCCCGGCTCCTTGATATGGCGGATGAGGGCCTTCGTGTAGGGGCTGTTCCGGCCGTCGCCGTCGCGCGCCACCTGCCCGGGACTCGTCGAATAGGAGATGAACGTGCCCGTGGGCGCACTGCTCACGATGGCCAGGCCCCGCGCCGCACTGCGGAAGCTCCGGGCAAAGGGATTGTCGCGGCAGGCGTCGAGCATGACGATGTTCAGGCCGTTGTTCGCATTCGCCATCTCGTCAAGGATCCGCCCGGCGTCCAGGCCCTTGTAGCGGATGTCCGATTCCTTGTTGATCTTCGTACCGACGGGGATCAGGTAGTTGGCGCCGTTCATCTGGATGCCGTGGCCTGCATAATAGAAAAGACCCACGCCGCCCCTTTTGAGACGGTTGCCGAAATCCTCCAGGGCTTCCTCCATCGTCTGGAGATTGGCGTTCTTCTTGAGTATGACCGTGAATCCGAGCTTCTGGAGCGCGGCCGCCATGTCCGTGGCGTCGTTGACGGGGTTCTTGAGGGGGCCCGTTTCGTAGCTGCTGTTCCCGATGACGAGGGCCAGACGCTGTTCGGCGGCGCCGGACGCCGAAGGCCAACCGAGGCCCAGGGCGCATGCAAGGGAAAGGCATAAAGCCAGTTGTATCAGGCTGCGACATGACATAAGGCTATTCGGATAATGAAACATACGAAACATCCTGGAATAACAATGTTAAATACGAAAACCCCCAAATAGAATACGCGTAAAGAACGTCATGATATTACAAGGTAATGCGACACAATGCAACACTTTTTCAGAGTCATCTTCATCGGAAGCAGCGGTGCTGCGGAAAAGCGGGGGGATACGATACGACGGTCCGGCCGGAGAAGCGAAGCCCAGGATGACGCGTCAGAGGTTATGCGTCCGTGGAGAATTGTTCAAAGGGCTGGGACAAATGGGGTTAATAGACGGTATAGTTGCCGCTGGCGATTTTGGTTCCTTCGACATAGAGGTCCACGCGGTAAGTGCCGGACGCCCAGGTGTTCGAGCCCGCATTCGCCCATCCGTAGCCCTGGGCCGAAAAGGAGGTGGTCCAGTCGGCCTGGACGTAAGCGTCGCACATGCCTCGCCATATTTCGGCGCCGTTGGCGTACCAGATGGATTCGATCTTGAAGTCGATCCGGCGGCCCGGGGCAGGGTATTCGAAGGCGACTTCCCAGTTGACGTAGCGTGTCTGCGTTCTCGAAAAGCTGCCCCGGTAGACGCGATCCTTCTTGTCGGGATGATTGTAGCCGCTTTCGAAAAATTGAACTGTCGTGGCTTTGCCGTTAATGATGCGGACATAGCCTGCATCCCTGGCCGGGTCGGGCGCCGGCACATAAGCGAGTTTCTTCCGGGCGTCGTCGAGGCGCTTCTTCTCTTCCTCCAGGGCGCGCTTCTTCTCAACGAGTTCCCGCTCCCTGCGAAGCCTTTCCGTCTCGGCGTCGATCTTGCGCTGTTCGGCATCGAAGTCGTCCGTTCGGGCGGTTGGTTCTTCCTGCACGGTAGGCGCCGGTTTTCCGCCCTTTGTGGGAACGAAGTAGAAATTGCCTTCCAGGGAGGACAACTCCCAGGGGGTCTGGCCCGTATCTTTGCGCAACTCCTGGCGGACCTTGATGAAAACGTCGCCGATAGTGAGTCCCGGTTCCTTCATGTAACGGATGAGGGCCTTTGTGTAGGGGCTGTTCCGGCCGTCGCCGTCGCGCGCCACCTGGCCGGGACTCGTCGAATAGGAGATGAACGTGCCCGTGGGCGCACTGCTCACGATGGCCAGGCCCCGCGCCGCACTGCGGAAGCTCCGGGCAAAGGGATTGTCGCGGCAGGCGTCGAGCATGACGATGTTCAGGCCGTTGTTCGCATTCGCCATCTCGTCAAGGATCCGCCCGGCGTCCAGGCCCTTGTAGCGGATGTCCGATTCCTTGTTGATCTTCGTACCGACGGGGATCAGGTAGTTGGCGCCGTTCATCTGGATGCCGTGGCCTGCATAATAGAAGAGACCCACGCCGCCCCTTTTGAGACGGTTGCCGAAATCCTCCAGGGCTTCCTCCATCGTCTGGAGATTGGCGTTCTTCTTGAGTATGACCGTAAATCCGAGCTTTTGGAGCGCGGCCGCCATGTCCGTGGCGTCGTTGACGGGGTTTTTGAGGGGTCCCGTTTCGTAGCTGCTGTTCCCGATGACGAGGGCTATCCGCCGTTCGGCGCCGGCCGCCGAAGGCCAACCGAGGCTCAGGGCGCACGCGAGGGAAAGGCATAAGGCAAGTTGAATCAAGCTATGACGCGATAAGACGCTATTCGTATATCGAAACATACGGAACACCCCGGATTGACAAGAATAACGACGAAATACGCAATGCAAAATACCCCGTCCGAGGTCCTTCGGCTGGGGTATTCTATTATAGAAGGCAACGCGATAAAACGCAACCATTTATACTATGGTACGGCTTACGACAGCGCAGAATAAGAAGGCCATGAAAAACGAGCGATCGTAGACGTTCATGAACCGCTGCCTGTGCGCAGCTGCGGCATGCAGACCGTCAACGACACGAAAGTACTTACTGAATGTTACTGTCCGCCTTTTTGCGCTTCGCTGGCGGCCTTGGCCGCTTCCGGAGAAATGGTGACCTTGTCCTGAGACGTTTTAAACTGGACCGTCTTCTGGGCTTCCTTTCCGGTCTGCTGCTGGTTCTGCTGCACCTGATTCTGCTGCGTCTTCAGGGCTTCGACAGCCATTTTGTTTTGTGAACCGCCACCGATACTGTCTACTTTCATACTCCGCTCCTTTCAAAGTAATCACAAGTTCGAACAAACTTGTTTATTATGCCTTCGTATTGATCAACTTCCCCGTAATTTCTTCACTGCTCTTTCCTTCGAGCTGCATGGTTTTAAGAAGCTGCGAAGGCGGGACCTGGACAACGACGTTGCCTTTGCTGTCGTATGATTTGAAGACGTTTACTCCGGCCTGGCTGTCATAGGTTATCGTAACCGCATCCTTGTGCTTGACGGTCGAGCCGCCCGGTTTCTTGGCCTCTTCCCTGGCCTGGGCGCTTTCGGCCGCCTGGCTCTGCACGGCGGTCTGAACGGTAGGCGCCTGAACTGCTTTCGCGGGTTGCGACGTGGCCGCGGGTGCCGGCGCCGGCGTCTGGGCCGCAGTCGTCTGTGCGGGAGCAGTCGTAGTTGCTCCGGTATTTGCGTATGCGGCTGGAGCGACGCCTGTTGTTATCGAGATACCCATAAAACCTGCCCGAAGATCGATAAACGACTTCTTTATACACCAATCCTATAAGGGCTATCGGCATATTTATAAAAAAACTTAAATTTTTTTCCATTATTTATGAAAAAATTTATTATCTAATCATATCGGTTTGTTATGTTTTTTTTAATAGAAATTACGCGCTGGATAAAGCGACGGGAGCCACTGTCGAACCATGAAACGGAACTATCGGAAAGAAAAAGACCGTCTCGAAACGGGATGCCGGACGGTCTTCATCTTCCTGTAACGATTAATGTTATCAAAATGAGCCGCCGGGTGGACCCTTCGGCGGACGGGATTACTTCACTTCATAGAAATGGTCGGCCCCGGCTCCGCACACGGGACATTTGCCCGGGGCTTCCTTCTCGGCCGTGTAGCCGCAGACAGGGCATATATAGTATGAATATTCCGCCTGTTTTCCCCCGAGGCCGTCCAGGAGCTTCTGATAAAGCGCCGCATGGATCTTCTCGACTTCGTTGGCGTAGGTGAAACTCCGCTCCGCCGCCTTGTTGCCCTCGGCCTTGGCGGCTTCGATCATCTCCGGGTACATCTTCTTGAATTCATGGGTTTCGCCGGCGACCGCCTCCATGAGGTTCTCCTTCGTGTCTTTGATGCCCTTCAGGGCGCGGAGATGGTTGTGGGCATGGATGGTTTCCGCCTCGGCCGCCGCCCGGAAGAGACGGGCCGCCTGCGGGAACCCTTCCTGATCGGCCTTCACGGCAAAGGCCAGGTATTTACGGTTGGCCTGGGATTCCCCCGCGAACGCTTCCTTAAGACAATTTTCCGATTTCGACATAGTGCATAACTCCTTTCATGGTATTGTTTAATGTTTAACTTTAATATTTATTCCGTTCTTTAATTCCTTAAGTACGACGGCAGGACGAGGCCGTTTTCGTGGTTTACCGGGGCCGGATGAAAATGGGAACCGGATAAACAGGTATCGTTATCATATAAGAATAATTCTTATTATTACGGAATAAAAAAATCGTCATGATGCGACGATGCATTTTTATTCCATGCAGTTGCGGCATGTGCCGTACACGACGACGCTCTTTGCCATGATATGGCCCCAGGCTTTCGCCTCATCGGGGAGAGGCGCTTCGTCCACGGCGGGCCACTGAAAATCGACGATCTCTTTGCATTTGACGCACATCATGTGGTGATGGCAGCCGATGTCCGCCTCGAACCGGGCCTGGTTCTCCACCGTCTCGATCTTGTTGACGAGGCCGTGCCCGGCGAAGGTAGCAAGCGTCCTGTAGACCGTGTCTAGGGACATGGTCGGTATCCGCTCGCGCAGGCGCTGGTGGAGCGTTTCGGCCGAGGGATGGTCGGGCCGCAGGGCGAGCTCCCTGTAAATTTCCTGCCGCTGGTAGGTGAGCCGCAGCCCTGCTTCCCGGCATATCTGCTCGAAGGCCCGGAGCCTTTCCTCTATCGGCATATTGCAGTCGCTGTGTGCGTCCATTTCGTTTCCCGGCGTTATTTCGAGATGCCTGCACAAGATGTCATCTCGTTACGATATAAGAATAATTCTTATCAGCGTCTTTTGTCAAGTCTTTTTTTCATGACTGCGGCACATGCCTTCATTTCGCGACCGCTCCGTTATCGCAGGTCCTGCCGCACGTTACGGTACGATCTGGACCCTGTTGTAGCCTAAGTCCTCTATTCTGCATGTAAAATCGTCAACGCAGAATTCGGGGTTGTCATAGGTGACAACGATCTCCCGGTGGTCCCGGTCGACGGCCACATCCTTCACGCCGTTCATGAGCTCCAGTTGATGCGTGACAATTCTGATGCAGGATTCGCAGTTCATATCTTCGACTTTAACTCTTACTTTTGCCATGTTCCCGTACCTCCTCATCGAATTCGGAGCCGCCGGGAGATTGCGGAAAGACAACGATCCGGCAGACTTGCCGGCGACTTCCTGTAAAGACGGTAAGCATCGCCGGGTCGTTCCGCAATCGGGGAAATGCCCGTTCGGGTATTCGAATTTCCCTTACGGCAATGACGGAGGCATAGGCCCGGCCGACGGGGTGAAGATTACGGGGAAGGGCAGGGGGGAAAGACGCCTCTGTCGGGCGGAACCTGCCCGGAGTGGATGAAAACGATATAAATTGATATGGACATTATACGTATTTAATGAGATTTATGACCGTCATCACGTATCATTGCCTGTGATCGCCGCGAAACGCGAAAACGAGGGCGATTAGCAGATAAAATGTATAAATCCGGGATATTATGGAATCGGACATATTCCGGATGCGAAAATGTTTAAGGATGGGGAATGTTCAATCAAACCAATTCGCCTTTCGACAATCTGCAGAATGAGATCGCAAGGGAGAAGTTCGCGGCCCTGCGGAGGATTTCGGAGCATCTTGCGAGCTGTCTGCGGGAGCTTCATGCAATGCATGAAGGAATCGAGGATGCGATGCGCCGGAGCCTGCCCGGCGAGGAGATCAACGGGATGATCCGGGCCTACAACCGATTGAGGGAAGATGCGGAAGAATGGCGGTATTACTTCATCGTGACGCGGGAGGCCTCCGGCTACTTCCGCGGCAATCTCGACGCCGGCATCTACAAAATCCCGCCGCGAAAGACGCTTATCGCAAACTCCCCTGACCGGGGCAATAAATAAGACCACGTCCCCTGAAAAGGGGATGGATGTCCACGGAATCAAACATGACCGAAAGGGGAAAAGAATTAAGTATGGTGTCCCCGGAATTATCCCGGAATTACGCCGGGAATTGCCATTGGAATTGCCTTGGAATAAACCCGAATGGGTTTTACATAAAAAATTAATGGAGGTCGATATGAAGAAAATATTTCTTACCGGCTTATTGTGTATGTTATGGACTGTGTCCGCATTTGCCGCCGATGTGAACGGTCTTTGGAAGTTCTCCGGAAACAACCAGACCATGATTTTTTTCCAGGAAGGAAATGCCATCAAGGTCATGTGCACCTACCGGAACGGCAGCAACATCGTCACATGGTTCGGCACGGGTTCTGTCTCCGGCAATCAGGTTCGCTATACACTCCATCATGCCAATTCCAACGATAAAGGGGATAACGAACACATCTTTACCTTGTCGGCGGACGGACAATCCATGAGCGGCACCTGGGGTCATATCGGCAAAGTGCTTGGGAACTGGACCCTCCAGAAAGTCGGGCCGTAGGTCGATATCGCAACGATCATGGCCGGATGGTCTCGGGCGTCCGCGAACAAAAAAGGGGACAACCGGCCCCTTTTCTGTCGTAAACGATGTTGATCGAGGGAAGGCCAATATGCGTCGGGAACAGTTCTTATATTTTATACAGATTGGAGAGAAGGGGCCGATAAAGATCGGCATTACCTTTAACGTGGAGCGGAGATTGAAGCAAGCTCAGACATTCAATTACGAAGAAATTAAACGTCTAGGAAAAGAAATACCTGGCCACCAACGTCTTGAAACCGTTCTTCTGAGAAGATTTGCTCCATATAATATTCGGGGAGAGTGGTTCACGTTCAATGAAGAGCTGTGCAATCTCGCAAAAGGCATTTTCGACGCTGAGTATGAAAGGCATGGTGATAAAAATTACTTAGTGCTTTATCGACAGACTCCCAAAAGTAAGACCGATCCATGCCCGTTTTGTCTGGAACAGCATATTCACGGGCTCGGTGATGGACACAGACTGACACACTGTCTAACTCAATATGGAAGATCTTCGATAGTCGCAACTGATGGTACAACGCTCTATCGAGACGACGGTTACATCATAAAGACTCGTGATCCAAACGGACCGCCTCCGGAAAAACCAAGATATAACAGGGTAAGCAAAGTTCGGCTTCGTGCCTGCGAAAATTTATTAACATTCGCTGTGAATAGATTTATCGAAGCAAATGCTTTCAATCTTGATCCGGATACAATTCCGCCTGAGGGTGGTGTAGTACTTTTTGCAGAATACCCGGATGGAACGCCTTGTAAGATACGATGCAATGACGCGGGGTACGGAGAAATAGGGATCAATGTGCTGTATGGGATAAAGTGCTCGGATCCCCCTATGTACACTTTTGTTACCAGGCAATCCAAAGAAATATGTTCTGCTCATGCTACAGGCTTTCTTGAGCGCAGAGAGGGGAAATACCTTCAGATATCCGCAGAATCAACTTCATTTGAATTTTTTTGTGAGAAGCATGTATTTTCTCAACTCGCGAATTTAGAAGTTCGGCCAATAGCTGATTCGTTTAAAAAGCAAGGGCGACTTCATTTTTAAGTAACAGAGCTACGTCGAAATATCACTGTTTATTCCAATTTGCGAAAACCGCCTCCGCTAACATCCGCCAGCAATACATCGCCGGCGTCAAGTCAACCTAAGCAGTAATAATCATCCGAAATATTTCTTTTGAAAGCAGTTTTCCTAAGCCCCTGTCTGGATGGTCATGAGGGTGTCGCCGACGTCGACGGCGTCGCCCGGCTCCACGAGGATGTCGGAGATCCTGCCGTCCACCTCGGACATGATATGGGTGTGCATCTTCATGGCCTCCAGGTCGATGAGGATGTCCCCGGCGAGGACCTCCTCCCCGATCTCCAGGAAAACCTTGACGATCTTTCCCTTGATGGGCGAACGGATGACGCCGACCCTGCGCAGGGTTTCGATGTCCTGGGCGGTGACGTGCTTCTTCTTCGCCAGGGCGACCATATCGTCCGAATCGGCCGCCGCGGGAGCGGCCTCGGCGCCTTTCTGCTCGACGTCGTCGGCCTTGGCCTTGTAAACCGTGTCTTCGATCAGATAATGGATGTGTTCGGGATAGTTGAAGATTTCCTGATGCGCTTCCAGGTAGCCCGTATCGAAATCCTGGTTCTGAAAATGGGACTCGTCGCAGATGGAAAGATACAGGGGAATCGTCGTTTTGGGGCCGACGATGGTGAAATCGCTCAGGGTCCGCTTCAGGCGCTTGATCGTCTGCTCCCACTCGTACCCCCAGACGATGAGTTTGACGAGCAGGGAGTCGTACACGGCGGGGATGCGGTATCCCCGGTAGATCGCGCCGTCCAGGCGGATGCCCGGGCCGCCCGGCGGCTCGTACATGTCGATGTGCTTGCCTCCCTCGGGCATGAAGTCGTTGTGCGGGTCCTCCGTGTTGATCCGGACTTCGACGGCGATGCCCTTGATCCGGACCTCCTCCTGGTGGAAGTCGAGCGCCCGCCCTTCGGCGATGAGGATCTGACGGCGGACGATGTCGAAGCCCGTGATCATCTCCGTCACGGTATGTTCCACCTGAAGGCGGGGATTGACCTCCAGGAACCAGTATTCCTTCGTTTCGGGACGGACCAGGAATTCGACGGTGCCCGCGCCGACATACCCGGCCGCCTTCGCCACGTCTACGGCGTGGCCGTGAAGCGTCTCCGCAAGCGACGGCGGAAGATGCGCCGGGGCGATCTCCAGGAGCTTCTGCTGCCGCCGCTGGATCGAACAGTCCCTCGTGCCCAGGTGGACCACGTTGCCGTAAACGTCGGCCAGGATCTGCACCTCGATGTGGCGGGCCTTCTCGATGACCTTCTCGACATAGATCCGTTCGTCCCCGAAGGCTAGTCTCGCCTCGGCCTGGACCTGCCCGAGCTGCATCTTGAGATAGGTGGCGTCGCGGACGATCCGGATGCCCCGTCCTCCACCCCCGGCCAGCGCTTTCAGAATGACGGGATAGCCGTGCTCGGCGGCGAAATCCTGGATGGCGTCGAGACAGGCATTCCCCGGCGGCAGGGTGTCCGTCGCGGGAATCAGCGGCAGTCCCGCGCCGGAGGCCAGGCCCCGGGCCACGAGCTTGTCGCCCAGATTCCGGATGACGGAGCCCGGGGGGCCGATGAAGATCAGCCCCGCCCTTTTGCACGCATCGGCAAACGCGGCGTTTTCAGACAGGAAGCCGTATCCCGGATGGACGGCGTCGGCGCCGTTCTCGAGAGCGGCGCGGATGATCTTGTCGATGTTGAGATAGTCCGTGACGGGACCGTCGCCGATGAGGACGGCCTTGTCGACGAAACGCAGGTGATAGGCGTCGCTGTCCGGCTTTTCGTAGACGGCGACCACCTCCAGATCCAGTTCTTTCAGGGTTTTGGTAATGCGCAGGGCGATCTCGCCCCTGTTGGCAATCAAGACTCGCTTAATCTTTTTCATGTCGTAGCTCTCGGATGAAAAAAAACGGGCCCTTGCATGCGATCTTTCCGGGCAAAGGTCCGCCCCACCTGCCGGATCAGATACTACTTGCTGCATTGTAAAAAAGTACGGTTCCTCTACAATATAATTTTCGATTACGCCACCGGAAAAACGCGGCGCAGTGCGATTTTTTTAGGGTTCAGGGGATATGAGGAATATATCGTTGACATAGGTAGGCTATTTTTCTATACTGGTACAGCTTTCCGGAGAACGCCAGTATCCCGTATATAGGAAAAATATATCCCGGGAAAAAGAACGGAGGGTAAGGGCTACATGAACGAAGACATCAGGGCGACGGCGGAGCGCAATGCGATCCTGGCGAAGATCGACACGATCACGGACCTGCCGACGATTCCGCACGTCCTTCTGGAAATCAACAAAATGCTGCTCGATCCGGACGTTTCCATCAACCGGCTCAAGGACGTGATCGAAAAGGACCAGGCCATTACCGCCAAGATCCTGAAGCTGGTCAACTCCTCCTTTTACGGAAGCCGCACGAAGATCGTGGACGTCTCCCAGGCGCTCGTGATCCTGGGGTTCGGCATGGTCCGCAATGCGATCGCGTCCGTGGCCGTCATCGACATCTTCCGCATGAAGCAGCGGTACGACAACTTCGACATCAGGGATTTGTGGAAGCACTCCATCGCCGTGGCCATCGTCAGCCGGTACATCGCCGAGAAATCGCGCCGGGCGTCGCCGCACGACTGCTTCGTGGCGGGCCTGCTTCACGACATCGGCAAACTCATCATGGAGGAGCACTTCAGGGATTTCTTCGGTCAGGTGCTGAAACTTCAGAAGGAGGAGGGCCTGTCTTTCGTCGATGCGGAAAAAAGGGTTCTGCCCGCCAACCACGCCCTGATCGGCGGTTACCTCGTCCGGAAATGGCGCTTTCCCGATCATCTTATCGAAGCCATCGAACGCCATCACGAAATCACGGGAGAGCAGGCGGCCGTCTGCAGCTTAAATGCCTGCATTTACGCCGCCAATATCGTCGTCAACGGGCAGTTCCAGGAATCGGGTTTCGATGAAATCCTGAGCGACCGCCCGGAATTTTTGCCCCTCTTCGAACGTCTGGGGCCTATGTCCGAATGGCACCAGCCGCTGGAGGAAGAGATCGACCAGCTCTGCCAAGCCTTTTAAAGAAGGCGGCGTATAGGCCGCCGTTCTCGCTCCCCGCTTACTTCCACTCGTCCCGGCATATTCCGCACAACTTGGTGCACATCTCCTTCATGTCCTTGAGCACCGTATCGTGAACGACGGCACCGCCGTCGCACTGCCAGTTGAAGCCCCGCCTTCCCGTGATCGTTTCGCCGAATATCGGGGAATAGAGCCTGATGCACGCCTTGTCGAACGGATCGCCCGAGGGCAGTCTGCACGTAAAGGCCACGCGGCTTCCCCCGGCGATGTCGCCCTGGAAGTCGCACGTCGCCCCGGCATATTCCGTCGCCGCGCACATGAGCCTGTCGGCGCCGGCGGACGGCGCAGCCGCGGCCAGGAAGAAGATTGCGGCGAGAACGACCGGCATCGTGCGGAGGACGTCGAAAGGATTTGACTTTTTCATAATGAAGCTCCTTGTGAAACAACGATGAAAGGGCGGCGCTTCCGTGCCGGCGGGAAAACCGTCTCTCCGCCCCGCGATTACCGTTTCCTCCCCCTGACGCTGTCGACGAGCCGGGCAATCCCCTGCATCAGGGCGAAGCCCAGAAGAAAGCAGCCGCCGATGAAGAGCACAAGATAAATCAGCCCCAGGAGCTTGCCTGTCGCTTCCCCGCCGGACGAGGCGAAACCGGTGACCAGGACCATCGCCGCTCCGACAACCGCCGGCAGATAGCCCGCCTTGCGCTGTCTGCCTTCATTCGATTCGTTCATAAGTCTCCCCATTGCCGTGTCGCCGGAATCCTTCTTAGGAGGCCCCGGGCATCCGGCTGACCCTGAATTCATATCGCGCCCGGACGCTTTTCATCCTTCGCCCGATGGTTTTCCTTGACGCGTTCGCTTAAACTGATCTTCAAGCCCGGCAGGATGTCGATAATTCCGGGCATGACGGGCCGGTAACGCCAGTTTGCCATTATGCCGGCCCGTTCATTTCTGTAAAACCCGCTTCCCTTTACCGTCTCTTCGTACCCGACCGTTTATAACTGATGGACATCCCGGCGCCGCTTTCGTCCACCGTCGTAGAAAGCCCGGGGAGCCGCCGGATATAATCGTAAAACTCCCGGACGCCTTCTCCGCCGCCCCAACCGCGGGTCGTGACGTTATGGGCCGTATAACATCCGCCTTCTTCCATTTTCGGATAAACGGCGACGAAGTAGTTTTTGTACCATTCCTTGTCGGCGTCGCAAAATACAAAATCGAAAGGACCCGGCAGTTTCCCGACGAGGTCGTGGGCGTCGCCCAGGCGGGCATCGATGATGTCGGCAAGCCCCGCCTCCCGGAAGTTGGCCAGCGCCTTTTCGTGCCTGCCGGGATCGATCTCGATGGTGATAAGCCTCCCGCCCGTCTTGCTCAGCGCCCAGGCGATATAAATGGCCGAGAGACCCGTCGATGTCCCGATCTCCAGGGCCTTCCGGTAACGGTTCTTAAGGACGAGATCGTAAAGGATTCTGCCGTCGGATTCCGGGATATTGAGGTCGTGCCACGTGCCGTGCCTTTTTTCAAGGAATCTCAGCACCTGCCGGTCCCTGTCCTGATGCGGGCCGATTTCCCGGGCAAGGGAAGCGGTCGGCCAGAGGAAAAGGCAGAAAATAAGCGGCCATATCCGAAAAGCTTTCACTTTCAAGGCTCTTTCCTTCTCCCGGTCGCCGGAGGCAGCTCCCGTGCGACACCGTGTCCCGGAAGGGAGAATATCTTCTCCGACGGGACCGTGACGTCTTCATAGCATGCCGGGCGCTTCGATGTAAAGGAAAGGAGGAGGACTTGTCCGCTGAAACCGTGAGATTTCCATCCATCTGCAGCAATCCGTCCGGGATCGGCAAGGGTCATATCCGGACCCCGGTAAAGGCGAAAGCATGTAATGCCTGCGTAAAACTTCTATTTGCTATTTCTCTCCTTTGTGATAAGGACCGCTTTTCGTTTTTGCCGGACACGATCCGGCCGGGAGCCTTTATGCCATACAATGCGAAGCTGGCCGAACGGGTCGATACGGCCGTTCTCAAGTGGAGCGAAATCGAAAAGAAGGGTATGTTCGGAGGCATCTGTTACCTTGTCGACGGCAACATGTGTTTCGGAGTCTATAAGGACTATCTCATCGTGCGGATGGATGCCGAACTGGCCGCGGAGAAGCTCAAGTCGAAAAACGTCCGTGCCTTCGATATCACGGGCAGGCCCATGAAAGGTTGGGTCATGGTGCGTAAGAACGCCCTGGACGGCGCGAGGGAACTGGACGGTTGGCTCTCCGTCGGCCGTTCCTACGCGCGGACGCTGCCTCCCAAACCCGCACGGAAAAAATCCCTGGAAGACATCTATTACCGATCGAATCGTGCTTAGCGGCTGCGAGGATGTCGCGTGCGTTCCGTAACGCTTTCCACAAGAACGGGGCGGCAGGCGGCGCGCCGCTCATGCCCCGAGCGGACTGTTCCGTTATAATGCCGCACGAAACGGAAAGCGCCTCGGGGAAGGCAGGTTCGAATTTTATCATGACGGATGATTTTAAATTGATTATTTTCCGATAAGTGGATATGAACACGGCCTATCGATATCAAAATGCGGGAATATGCATGTTTCGCCGCAGGCGGCGGCCAATCCGGCCGCCGGTCTGCACGGAAGCTTCTGTAACATTCCCATGAAGCAGAGTGACATACGGAAGAATATGGTCGAACCGACTTCCAAACCGCTGTTCTTCGTTCCCTGGAGAAAGAGTCTCGAAACCCAGTTGACATGGGCGCTGATGGCGATTGTCGTCTTCACCCTGGCTGCGGTGGGTCTCGGCCTCATCTGGATCGCCGACCGGGCGCAGCGGGAAAGCACCTACCTGATGCAGGAAAAGAGCGCGGAGAAGGTGGCCATGCTCATTTCCGATCATGTCAGCGATGCGATGGAGACGCTCAGGCTCTTCAGCGATGTGGATTTGCCGGGTTACGCACCTCCTCAGAAACGAAAGCCCCTCCTGGAAAGATTCATCATGAACAGCGAGTCGGCTTTCAGCCAGTTGGCGCTGATCGGCCCGGACGGCCGCGAGGAGGTCAAGGTCTCGCAAATCCACACCTTTTCGCCACAGGAGTTGCAGAACGTATCGCGCAGTCCGGCTTATGAAACATGCCGGTCGGGGCAGCGTTATATCGGCCCCGTCTATTTTTCGCCCGAAACCGGTCTTCTCACCGTGCAGATAGCGCGGCCCGTCAAAACCCCGCGGGGCACGGGCGTACTGGCCGCAGAGGTCAATGTCACCCGTCTCTGGTGGCAGGTGTCGGAAATCAGGATCGGCCGGACCGGCTATGCCTACCTTGTCGACAGACGCGGCAGCTTCATAGCCCACCAGGAAGTGACGACGGTCCTGCAGAAACACGGTCAGGACATGAGCGCCATGCCCCCTGTGGCCGATTTTATGGCGGGGCGAAAGGATAAGCCGCGCGTTCACGAATATTCGGGACTGGCCGGTGAAGAAGTCATCGGCCTCCACGTACCCGTGTCGGGCGTCGACTGGGCCGTCGTCGTCGAATTGCCGGCAAAAGAAGCCTATGCCGGCCTGAACACGATGAAAACCTATCTGTTGGCGATCGTCGCCTGCGGAATGTTCGTCGCCGGCATCGTCGGATTCATCATTTCCCGTCGCCTCGTCCAGCCGATACGTGTCCTTACGCAAGCGGCGGAGAACATCGGCCGGGGCAAGCTCGATTCCGAGTTTCCCCATATCCGGCGCCTGGACGAAGTGGGTGTCCTCGCCCGGGCGTTCAGCGGCATGCAGGACGAACTGCGGACCCTTTACCGGGGCATGGAGAAGCAGGTCGCCGATCTCAAGTCGGCCGGAGAAGAAATCCGGGCGAGCGAAGAACTCTACACGAAACTCCTGGCCAGCCTGCCCGACATCGTCGTCCGGACGGACATGGAAGGAAGGATTCTCTTCCTCAGCGATTCCGCCGTTAAATTCGGAGGCTACACGAGGGAGGACATGGTCGGCAGGAACGTTTTCGGATTCCTTTCCCTCGAAGACCGCAAGCGGGCGCGTGACAACTTCTACGCGACCTTCACCGCAAAGCTGGGCCCGCAGGAATTTCCCTTCATCCTGAAAAACGGCCGCCGTCATCTTTTCGAGATCAACGCCGACGTCCTCCGGAACGCCGACGGGTCGCCCTCCGGCATGGTCCTCGTCTGCCGCGATATCTCGGAAAGGCGTCAGGCGGCGGAGGCCCTCCGGCAGAGCGAAGCGAAATACCGGACGATCATCGAGGAGATCGAAGACGGCTACCAGGAGCAGGACCTCAAAGGCAATTTCACCTTCTTCAACGAATCCCTCCGGAGCATATTCGGCTACACGAGGGAGGAGATGACGGGTGCCAACTACAGGCGCTTCATGGCCGACAGGGAGACCGCCGACGACATCTTCCGCGTCTATAACCGCCTTTACAGGACGGGTATTCCCGTCAAAAAGCACGTGTGCGACATCGTCACGAAGGACGGCAGCCGGCGGTCGATTGAATTCTTCGCCTCTCTGATGGTGGATGCCGAAGGCAGGCCCTCGGGATTCAAGGGGATCGCCCGGGACGTGACGGAAAGACAACGGGCGGAAGAGCAGTACCGCGTCGTGGCGAACAGCTCCCAGACCGGCGTCTACATCCTCCAGGACGGCCTGGCCTGTTTCGTCAACCCCCATATCGGCAGGTATTCCGGGTACACCGACGAAGATCTCCTGGGGTCCCGTTTCACGGACTTCGTCCATCCCGAGGACCGGGCCATGGTGAGGGAAAAATCGCTGCAAATGATCAAGGGAACATTGAAGACGCCTTACGAATACAGGATCATCGTCAAAAACGGGGAAATCAAGTGGCTCCTGGAGACGGTCACATCCATCTCTTTCCGGGGCAAACGGTCGATCCTGGGCAACAGCATGGACATCACCGAACAGAAGAAGGCGGACGGCGAGCGCCGCAACCTGGAAATGCAGCTCCTCCAGTCGCAGAAGCTCGAATCCATCGGCACACTGGCCGGCGGCATCGCCCACGACTTCAACAACCTGATGATGGGCATCCAGGGATACGCCTCCCTGATGCTCCTCGACATGCCCGAAACGCATCCGCATTACGCGAGGCTCAGAGCCATCGAGACCCAGGTCAAGAGCGGCGCGGAACTGACGCGGCAACTGCTGGGCTTCGCCAGGGGAGGGCGGTACGAGGTCATGACGACGGATGTGAACGACTTTGTCAGGAAGACCGTCAACCTCTATTCGCGAACCAGGAAAGAGATCCGCATCCATGAAAAGTACGCCGAGGGACTCCGCACCGTCGATGTCGACAGGGGCCAGATGGACCAGGTCCTCCTGAACATCCTCGTCAACGCGTGGCAGGCGATGCCTTCCGGGGGGGATATCTTCGTCGAGACGGAAAACGCCGTTCTGGACGAGATCGCCTCCGAACCTTACCGGGTACCGCCCGGGGCTTACGTCCGGATATCGCTCAAGGACACGGGCGTCGGCATGGACGAAAAGACGAAGCGGCGCATCTTCGAACCCTTCTTCACGACGAAGGAGATGGGGAGGGGGACGGGACTGGGCCTGGCGTCCGTCTACGGCATCATCCGCGGACACGGCGGGTTCGTGGAAGTGAACAGCGATATGGGCCTGGGGACGACATTCTCCCTCTATCTGCCCGCATCGGAAAAGCGGATCGTCGACGACCTTTCCGCTGCGCCGCAGCTTTTTAAAGGAAACGAAACGATCCTGGTCGTTGACGACGAAGCCCTTATCACCGAGGTGGCAAGCGAAATGCTGGAAACGATCGGTTACCGGGTGATCACGGCCGGCAGCGGCCGCGAGGCCCTGGAGATTCTCAGGGACAAGGGGAGCGAGGTCGATCTCGTCATCCTCGACATGGTGATGCCCGACATGGGCGGCCGCAGGACCTTCGAATTGCTCCGGACCATGAATCCCGACATTCCCGTCATCCTCGCCACGGGCTACAGCATCGACGGCGAAGCGAAGGAGATCATGAACAGGGGCGCCCGC
The DNA here is from genome assembly GCA_963668175.1 of Syntrophales bacterium. Lineage (GTDB taxonomy): Bacteria > Desulfobacterota > Syntrophia > Syntrophales > PHBD01. The sequence goes on along the minus strand of OY764159.1, from coordinate 2,890,662 downwards.
GCCTTCCTCCAGAAACCCTTCAAGATCGACGACCTGTCTCAGAAGATCCGCGACGTCATGCGGGACAGGGCGGCCCGTGTCAGTCTCGGTACGGAGACCGGCCGGACGCAGCATTAAACGCACCCGCAGCGGGTTTCAGCGCCAGACCGTGCGCGCCCTGGTTGTTTCCCGTCCGTCGCCTTCTATGGATAGCCGGTGCACGAAGGCCTTTTCAGAATCGTCGCAACGGGACGCTTCGCTGACGACGGACTGTCCGTAGAAGGCCTCGGCGCGGAATTCGATCGCCGCCTCGTAAGGACGCAGGCGAAGAAGGTCCTCTTCCGGAACCCCTTCGATGATCCAATCCAGATAGCTGATATTGTTGACATGGCCGTTGATGTCGATGTCGCTCGTGCGGACGGGGAAGGTCTTCCTGTATTCGGCGTCCGGCATGGCGGGCAGTTTTGCGAAAGGGGAGGCGACGGCATGCCCCCGGTCCGACGAAATCATGTTCCTGATGTAATCGGGAACGGCGACCGGTTTGCGCGTCGATTTGTCGATGAGGGCGGAAGAGGCTGTGGCGGCCCCCAGGGGTTTTCCCGCGTCGTCCGCCACGGCGTATTCGCGGAAGGCAAAGGTCCCTTCGACGCCGGAACGCCACGTATCGACGACGATCGTCTCGCCGTAGCGCGGAAACGCCTGCATTTGAATATGAAAGCGGGAATAGACCCAGGCCAGGTTCCGGGAAGCGACGTGATCGAAAGACGTCCCGACGGATCGTCCGTGCTTGATGGCCGCCGCCTGGAGGTAACGGCAGAGGGAGGGCAGGGTGGCAAAGCCCGTCCGGTCGGCGTCGTGAAAATAAATCTCGAAGCTCGCCCGGTAGCAAACCGGGCTATGGCGATCCGTCATCGTTGCCCCCCATTCGATTCGTAATGGAGGCCAACATATGAAATTGCGTCTCGAATTGCAATCCCGGATCGCCGATAAGGATATAGTCTTGATGAATCGCTATGTTGCACGTGCAGGCCTGATCCATAACATGAAGAAAAGGAACGATCGGACCGCCTTTCCCGATAGGGCTTTTCGTCCCGCCCGGCAGGATTCGGACCCATGCGCATCCGGGGCAGGTAGAAGAATGGTAGGTATGACCTGCCAATCTTCTTACATACAATCCTCGTTGATTCGATCGGGTTCTTCATTTAAGATCGATAAAAAATGCGAATGGTATCGAGAGGTACGGAACACTCCGGCGCGGGTCGGAGGTATTGTCTGTCGTGACGTACGGTCAATGCAGCCGGTCCGATAAAAATACTGGAGCGGACCGCCTTTTTTTTATATGGTATTGACATCGGCCGCGTGAAAGGAATGATGCATCCATGAACGAATTCGACATCGTTCTCGTTGAGGACAACCGCCATGACGTCGAACTGATTCTCGACAATTTCCGGGAACTAAGCATCAACAGAAGCATTTTCCCTGTAAAGGACGGCAAAGAGGCCGTCGACCTTTTTTTCGGAACGGACGGGCCGCTGATCGGTAACGAGCGCCTGCTTCCGAAACTGATCCTTCTCGATCTCAAACTTCCCAAGGTAAGCGGCTTGGAGGTCCTGAAACGCCTCAAGACCGACGAACGCACCAAGAATATCCCCGTTGTCGTCTTTACGTCGTCGAACGAACTGAACGACCGCGTGGAAAGCTATCTCCTGGGCGCCAACAGTTATATCGTCAAGCCTCTCGACGCCGACGAGTTCAGGGATTATATCGGCCGAATCGTCACCTATTGGCTGATGATGAACAAGACAGTCTTTAACTGAAACGGGCGGGGGCATCCATTAAATTTGCGGGGGTTGTGCGATGAACAGCGAACTGAAGATACTCATCCTGGAAGATGTCGTGACGGATGCGGAGCTGATGGAATTCGAACTTCGGGAATCGGGCCTTGTCTTCGTTTCCCAGCGCGTCTCCACCAGGGCCTCATTCGTCAAGGCGCTGGAAGAGCGTTGCCCGGATATCATCCTTTCCGACTATTCGCTCCCTTCCTTCGACGGGCTGTCGGCGCTGACCCTCGCCCAGGAGATATGCCCCGAAGTGCCCTTCATTTTCGTATCGGGGGCGCTGGGGGAGGAGATGGCGATCGAGCTTCTCAAGAAGGGCGCCACCGACTACGTGCTGAAAAGCAGGCTTTCCCGGCTGGGGCCCGCCGTCTCCCGGGCCCTGCACGAATATAACGAAAGGGAAGAGCGCCGGCGCGTCGAAGCGGAACTCAAGGAATCGGAAGACCGCTACCGGACCATCTTCGAAAACACCGGCACGGCGATGATCATTTTCGAGGAGGACACGACCATTGTCCTGGCGAACCGCGGCTTCGAAAGGATATCCGGCTACATGCGCTCGGAGATCGTGGGCAAGAAGAGCTGGATCGAATTCGTCGTCGAAGAGGACCTGGGCCGGTATCCGCGTGCAGGCAGCCCTGGAAGAAGGATTTCCAGACGCCGGCGGATGGCTTCGAGTTCCGCATCGTCAACAGGCAGGGGGCCATTTTGAACGTCCTGGCGAATATCGCCATGGTGCCGTCGGCGAAACGGGCCGTCATGTCCCTGCTGGACATCACCGGCCGGAAGGCGACGGAAGAGGCCCTGAAACGCCGGGAACAGGAACTGGAGATGAAATCCCAGAGCCTGGAAGAGGCGAACACGGCCCTGAAAGTCCTCCTCAAGCACCGGGAGGAGGACAAGTCCAACCTCCAGGAGCACGTCCTGGCGAACGTCAAGAAGCTCGTCCTGCCCTACGTGGAAAACATGCGGCATTACAAGCTGAACGAGTACCAGATGGCGCAGCTCGACATCATCGAGGCCCACCTGAACGACATCATCTCGCCCTTCCTGCACAACCTGACGTCGTCCTACCTCGGCCTCACGCCCCGCGAAATCCAGGTGGCGAACCTCGTCAAAGAAGGCAAGACGACCAAGGAGATCACGGAATTGCTCAATATCTCCTCCACGGCCGTGGACTTCCACAGGAAAAATCTCCGGGCGAAATTCGGCATCAAGAACCAGAAATCGAACCTCAGGGCCTACCTCCTCTCCCTCGCCTCCTGACGAATCGCGCCGACGTCCCGCTTGCGAACGGTAAAGATCGGGGTATTTGCATGCCGATCCGCTTCGATGGCATCCGCATCCGGTCAAAGCGGCCGAAGACTATTTGCGCCGGGCAGGCGTTGCGGGCGACAGCGACGCACTATCAGTAGGAACAGCCTCCCATAATCCGCGTAAATTATCCTCATTGTCATGACCTGACCTTTTCATTAATTTAGGGCCGCACCGAAGATAAATGGTAGCGTCAACCTGCGGGGGAAGGTTGCGCCGTCCGTAATGCGCAATATAAGGGAGATCATCGATGGATTTCAGTTTGACGCCGGAACAGATCGATATCCAGCGGCGGGCCAGGGAATTCGCGCTGAAAGAGGTCCTGCCGGAGGTCTGGTACTACGACGAACGGGACGACGTCCCGGTAAAAATCCTGAAGAAGGCCTTCGAAGCCGGCATCGCCAACGCCGACATTCCCGCCGCATACGGCGGCAGGGGATACGGACTTTTCGAGATCGTCCTCATGATCGAGGAGATCGCGGCGGCCTGCGCGGGCGTCGCCACGTCGGTCTTCGACAATTCGCTCGGCATGTCGCCCCTGCTTCTTTCCAAGAATGAAAGCCTGAAGAACGCTTTTCTGCCGACTTTCGCCCGAACCTCAAAGCTGATCTGCTTCGCCACATCGGAGCCCGGCATGGGATCGGACGTGGCGGGGCTCCGTTGCCGCGCCGAGGAGAAGAGCGGCGGCTACGTCCTCAACGGCACGAAATACTGGGTCACGAACGGCGGCATCGCCGACTACATGAGCGTCTTTGCCACCGCCGACCCGTCCAAGGGCTACGCGGGCATCGCCGCTTTTTTCGTTCCGCTGGACGGGCCGGGCATATCCGTCAGCCGTCCGATCCCCAAACTCGGCCAGCGCTGTTCGAACACGGCCGGGGTTAAATTCCAGGACGTCGAGGTATCGAAAGAAAACATGCTCGCCCCCCCGGGCGAAGGCTTCATCCTCGCCATGCAGACCTTCGCCAGGACGCGTCCCGCCATCGGGGCCTTTGCCATCGGCGCTGCGCGCTCTGCCATGGAATTCGCCATCGACTACGCGAAGAAGAGGCGCGCCTTCGGGAAAGCCCTCGCCGATTTCGAGGCGACGCAGTTCAAGCTGGCCGACATGTACCAGAAAGTGGAAACGGCGCGCCTCCTGACCTGGAGGGCCGCCTGGGAAGTGGACCAGGGACGGGACGCGACGAACCAGGCGTCCGTCGCCAAGCTCTATGCCACCGAGGCGGCGTGGGAGGTGGTCAACGACGCCATGCAGATATTCGGAGGCTACGGCTATACGCGGATGTTCCCCATCGAAAAGCTCCTGCGCGACATGAGGCTTCTCCGGATATACGAGGGCACAAGCGAGATCCAGCGCATCATTCTTGCGGGGGCGGCTCTCAATGGCTACAAGCCCGTGATGCCGCCGCTGGAGGACCTGCCCCTCGTCAGGCACGATCCGGTCGAAATCGCCGCCATGGCGGCGGAAGGCGTCTTCGCGTGGCGCTGCCGCATCTGCGGCAACGTCCATTACGGCAAAGAGCCGCCGGCCGAATGCCCGTACTGTTTCTTCCCGGCCACGGCCTTCAAGAAGGCGGCTACAGGAACAAAGGCGATCGCATGAGAACGTCAATAAGCGTGAACATGTCGTCTCTTCCCGACCGGTCTTGGGCTCCGTTTCCGCCGTTGAGCACCGAGGGGGACGAGGCAGGAGGTAAGGATATGCCGGATACCGGACTTACAGAGAACCAAACAAGCATCCGGCGGATGGCCTGTGAATTCGCCCGGCAGGAAATCCTGCCCGTAGCGTGGTATTACGACGAAGAAGATTACATGCCCCTCGATATCCTGAAAAAGGCTTTCGAGGCGGGCATCCTGAGCGCCGACATCCCGGCCCGGTATGGCGGCAGGGGCTATCGGTTCCTCGATGTCGTCATGATGATCGAGGAGATCGCCGCCGCTTGTCCGGGAATCGCCATGTCGATCTTCGACAACTCCCTGAGTATTGCCCCCTTGATACTCACACGGAACGAAGAGCTGAAGACCCGTTTTCTTAAGGATATTGCCTCCTCGTTCAAATTGATCTGCTTTGCCGCCTCGGAAACCGTCGTCGGGGAAAGTACGGCGGATTGCCGCTGCCGCGCAGACGAGACGGATGGAGGCTTCATCCTGAACGGGGCGGTATATTCGGTCGTAAACGGCGGCATCGCCGATTACATGTGCGTTTTCGCCGGAACGGGGGCGTCAGGCGGCGCCGGGGACATCGGGGCCTTCCTGGTCGAACTGGCCTCCCCGGGCGTATCCGTGTGCCGGACGGTCCCGAGGCACGGTCAACGCCGTTCGCTTACGGCGGGAATCGCCTTCAACAATGTGTTCGTGCCTGCGCGCGCCGTGATGGCGGAACCCGGCGAAGGCCTGGATCTCGCCGTAAAGGCCTTCAGCCGTATAAGACCGATGGTGAGCGCCCTGGCAGTGGGAACGGCCCGTTCGGCCGTGGAATTTGCCGCCGACCATGCCGACAGACGCCGAAGCCCGGGGATGACGACCGCGGCGATCGAAGGGAAACTCGCCGGAATGCGGAAAAAGCTCGTTGCGGCAAGGCTCCTGACGTGGAAAGCGGCCTGGGAACTCGACAAGAACATGGAACGGTCCTTCACGCCGTCGATGGACAAGATCTATGCCATGGCCTGGGAACTCGCCAACGACGCCATGGATATCTTCGCAGAGTGCGGCTGTACGCAAATGATGGCCGCGGAGCAGCGGTACCACGACATCCGTCTCCTGAGGATACAGGAGAACGTCAGCGAAATCCGGCGCATCGTCCTGGCCGGCGCCGTGATGAACAGCCCCGGCCGGTTGCGGCCGTCCTCCCGGGACGCCTGCCGCGCCGCGAAAAGGGACATCATCACCGGTCGCGGCGGTCTGTTCCAGCGCCGCTGCCCGACATGCGGCAAGATGTATTACGGCAGGAAGCCCCATACGGAATGTCCGTACTGCTTCTTTCCCAGGAAGATATTCTCGCCGCAGCCCGTCGAAACGGAACGCAGGGGAGTACGATATCACGGCATGGAAAAGGGCAAGGGGGGGCGGGCCCGCCCGTCCCGGATGTGTAACACTCATGGAAATAACCGGGAGACTTAGAATGACAAAGACAAGCAAAAAAGTAAAAAGCGTTCTGATCGCCGTCCTCGCCGTCATCTTCATTCTGACGGCGGTTCAGTCTTCCTTCGCCAACGCCCCGAAAAATGTGGTCCTCGAATACGACGCGGCTTCGCAGACCCTGTCCGTCGCCATCACGCACCCGTCGGCGGCGCCCGGCTGGCATTACATCAAGACGGTTGCGATTAAGAAGAACGGGACCGAAGCAAGCAACAACACCTATGAAAGACAACCCGATACGGACACATACACCTATACGTATAAAGTGGAGGCCAAGGCGGGCGATAAGATCGAAGTCACGGCGACGTGCAGCCTCTTCGGGCACAAGACCGTCGAGATGACCGTCGGCGGCGAGGCGAAATAGAGAAGAAGAGAAGACCAAAAAACTTTCGCGGCCGAAGGTTGCGAAAGGCTAAAAATAGAGCATGGAAAGGAGCCATTGCATGAAAGGTAACGAAAAAGTCATCGAAAAACTGAACGATCTCCTGTCGGACGAGCTGACCGCCGTCAACCAGTACATGGTCCACGCGGAGATGTGCGACAACTGGGGATACGAAAAGCTTCACAAGGCCGACGAGAAGAGGGCCATCGACGAAATGAAGCACGCCGAGAAGCTCATCGCCCGCATCCTCTTTCTGGAAGGCCGTCCCAACATGAGCCATTATAAGAAAATCGAGATAGGCGCGGAAGTGGCGATACAGCACAAGAACGACCTCGCCTCGGAGCTGGGGGCCATCGCAAGCTACAACGACGGTATTCGCCTGGCGGCGGAACTCGGCGACAACGGGACGCGCGATATGCTTCAGGACATCCTGAACGACGAAGAGAAGCATCTCGATTTTCTGGAGGCCCAGCTCGACCAGATCCACCAGATCGGCATTCAGAACTACCTGTCCGAACAGCTTTCCTAGACCGGACCGACAAGTGAGGCACGGATGAGGCGGCCGCCCCGAAAGGCGCGCCTCCCGGCCCCCTGCGGTCCGGTCCGTCTCCGCTGCTTTGCCTTCGGGAAAGCTTCATGAAGGCTGATTTTTTACCATTGTAAGCAGCGACCTACCAATCGGCTCTCGTTCTGCCCCCGTTGCTTTTCATCCCTGCGATCCCTATATATATTATACAAATACTTACCGCCGTCGGGAGGAGAAAGGAGGAAGATATGGACCCCAAGCAGATAGGCAAACAGATGATTGAGTTCAACAAGACCATGTTCAACAATTATTTCGGCGCCATCTGTGTCTTGCAGGACCAGACGGAGAAGGCCTTCGCGCAGATGATGGCCCAGTCCCCCCTGTTTCCGGAAGAAGCGAAGAAGACGGTTGATAACTGGTTCGGCACGTACAGGCAGGGCCGGGACAGTTTCAAGACGTTCGCCGACGATCATTTCAAGAAGATGGAAGAACTTTGCAGCGGCAAGTAATGAAACGAAAGGAGGAAACGAACATGTTCGCGCCGAAGAATATTCTGGTTCCTACCGATTTCTCCGATTTTTCGGATAAGGCCTTGCAGAAGGCCGTGGATATAGCAACTCAGCACAAGTCGAAGATTTACCTCCTACACGTGGTCGACAGGATCGCCCAATGTGCCGTCGATTACTGCATCGACTTCGCACTCGTAGAGCAGGTCGAAAAACAAAGCGTGAAGTTTGCCGAGGAACAGCTGAAAAAAGAGACAGCGGCCGTCTCCGCCAACGGCGTCCCGATCGTCTTCGACGTCCAAAAGGGCGACGCCTACGAAACGATCATTAAAGAACAGCAGGACAAGAACATCGACCTGATCGTGATAGGTTCGCATGGCAAAACGGGTCTGATTCAGCACCTGGGGAGCATCGCGGACAAGGTCGTCCGGGGAGCCAAGTGCCCCGTCCTTCTCGTCAAGGAGTAACTTCGATCCGAATGACAAAAAAAGACAGCCTGGTGAAAAGGCTGTCTTTTTTTGCCCGGAAAAGGACATGAGACGGGCCCAATGAACGACGACGCCAGCCTCTATCGACACATCGTGGAACAGGTGCCCGAAGCGGTCATCTTCGCCGACGTGAATGGCATCGTCCGCCTGTGGAACCGTGGGGCGGAGTCCGTCTTCGGATTTGCCCGGCATGAGATCGAGGGCAAAAGCATCGATGCGATCATCCCGGAGGCGCTTCGCGCCCGGCACTGGGGGGCCTATCGCCTCGCCGTGGCGACGGGTGTTCTGAAACTGGGGAACAGGTCGATGCCGACGCGCGCCCTTCACGGCAGCGGTAAGACGATCTACGTCGATCTGAGCTTTGCCCTCGTACGGGATGATAGCGGAACGGTCCAGGGAGCGGCGGCCGTCGGCCGCGACATCACCGAGAGGTTCCTCGCGGAGAAGGCCCAGAAAAAACGCCTGGCAGAACTTTCGAAGGGGTTCCGGGAAAAGACCGCTTCGGAAGCGTGATATAGGGAAGCATGCCGGGACGCCCCGGACAGAACCGCCCGGACAGAAAGGCAGGACGGGACCGCACGCGCAATCGCCGACACCGCGCCGGTCACGACGGTTTGTCCAGTTCCTTCCGCACTTCCATTCCCAGCCTTTCCAGCATGTAGGGTTTCCTGACGTAGGCCCCCGCGCCGCATTCCTGGGCCTTGGCGACCCTTTCCGTCTCGGCGTAGCCGCTGACGATGATGGCCTTCTGACCGGGCCTGAACGCGACGATGCGTCGGTACGTTTCCAGGCCGTCGATACCCGGGTCCATGATCATATCGAGGATCATCAGGTCGCAGGCGTTCCATTTCAGGTACTCGACGGCCTCTTCGCCGCTGGCGACGGCGACCGCCCGGTAGTTGAGCTTCGTCAGCATTCTCGTCGCGAGGTCGCGCTGCCCCTGCACGTCGTCCACCACCAGAATCGACTCGCCCCGCCCCATGTACATGGCTTCGGGCAATACGGACAGTTCCCCGTTTTCGTCACGCGTTGCCGGAAAATAGAGGGAGAAGGTCGTTCCCCGGCCCTCGGCGCTCTCCACGTCGATATAGCCGTTGTGGTCCTTCACGGTCCCCCAGACGACCGTCAGTCCCAGTCCCGTTCCGCTGTGCCCCATCATCTTCTTCGTATAGAAAGGCTCAAAGATCCGTTTCATATCCTGTGCCGGTATCCCGTCGCCCGTGTCCGAGACGGACAGGACGGCGTACTCGCCCGGCTGCAGGTCGTCGTATCCCTTGACCGGCCTGTCGAGATAGCGGTTTTCCGTCCGGACGGTCAGTTCGCCGCCCCTCGGCATGGCCTCCGCCGCGTTGGCGACGAGGTTCATGAGGGTCTTCATGAGATGGACCGACGAACCGCTGATCCGAAGAAGCGTGTCGGAAAGTTCGATCTTCAGACGGACCCTCGGATGCCGTGAAAGAATGCCCTCGTATTCGGGCGAACGGAAATAGTCGTAAACCGTCTTGTTGAGGTCCAGGGTTTTCATTACGGCCGCGCCCCGCCGCGCCAGGGTCAGGAGGTCCTGAACGACTGTCGCGGCCCGTTCGCTCGATTGGACGATATAATCGACGTGCTCCCGCAGGTCGCTGTCCTTGCCTATCTCGCTTCGCAGAAGCTGGGAATAACCGGCCATGACGCCGAGGATATTGTTCAGGTCGTGGGCCACCCCTCCGGCCAGAAGCCCCAGGGCCTCCATCTTTTCCGACCGCCGCAGACGGTCTTCCATCGCCTTGCGTTCTTCCTCGTCGCGGACCCGGTCGGTAATGTCGAGGATATTGATCACGAGATGCCTTTTGCCGTACATGTCCATGATGTCCGTCATGTACTTCTCGCAATAGCGCTTATCCCCGTCCTTGCGGGCGATGTTGAGAAAATAGTGCCGTTCGTAAGGTTCGCCGGCAACGAATTTCCGGAAATTACCGACGACGAATTCGATCGATTCCGGCGCCAGGAAAGGTATGAAGGACTCAGCACGGTAGAATTCCTCTTCCGTGTATCCCCCGATATCCATCATCTTCTTATTGGCCCAGACGATTTTCGCCTCCTCGTCGACGAGACAGATCGCCGTGTGCGACTGTTCCGACATGCCCCGGTAAAGCTCGCGGCTTTCGCGCAACGCCGCCTCCATCTCCAGGCGCTCCGTGATGTCTTCGTGGGAGCCTTCGTAGAAGGCGATCCGGCCGGAGGCGTCCCGGACGACCCGGGCATTCAAGGAAACCCATATCCTGCTTCCGTCCTTCCGGCATATCTCGTGGAGGTAGCCTTCGACGACACCGTACTTTTCCATCGTCTCCAAGAAGACGGCGCGTTTATCCGGATCGGCATAGTGTTGTTTCGCAATGTCTTTGACTTCCTCGATCATCTCCGCAGGCGAGGCGTATCCCCACATTCTGGCCATGGCGGGATTGACCTTGATGAACCTGCCTTCAGGCGTGCTCTGGAAGATGCCTTCCCGGGCGTTCTCGAAAATGCTCCGGAAACGCTCCTCGCTTTCGGCGAGGGCCAGAAGGGCCGTTTGCCGCGCCCTGAGTTCTTCGCGGGATTTCCTGAAGGAGTTCCTGACCGTGCGGCTGACGATGGCCTGCATGACGATGGTGACCGCCATGAACATGCAATTGATGATCCACAGCGACACGGAGTTGTGGGGTACCCGGTACGGCGAGAGCATGCCGGCGTATTCGAGGGCAACGAGCGCAAGCCCCGTGAGCATGCAGACGATGGACGTCAGGATGCCCGCGGTAACGCTCTGGATGAATCCCGCCACGAAAACCGCCAGGAGATAGACCATCATGGCGTTCGCATGTACGCCGCCGTTGGTGAGGGCGAGCGCCGTCGCCAGGACCCAGATCGTCACAATCGTCAGATGGCCTGCAAGCTTTGTGCGCCCTTTTTTATTCAGGAACAAAAGGCCGATGCCGGCCGCTTCCACGAATGCCACCGCCGTCGCCCACCGCCAGAATGTCGCCGGGATCGCCACGGCGAGCATGAGCGGCATCAATCCGGTCAGGAGGAGTATCCTGAGGATCAGGAAGAGATTCCGCGCGGCCAGGGTCTTTTCTTCTTCGTCGTATTCCGGTGGCCTGAAAAAGCCGAACATCCTGACCTCCTGAAATATGTCGCGTCAGACATTTACGGGACAAGTCGAGGCGGTTTCTGTATCACATTTTCCGGCGGATAGCACGAGCGTTTGCCGAAAATATGGCGGCGGGCGAAAGGGAAAATGTCAAAAATGGAAAAGGATAATAATCCGATAGGTTAACTTCGGTTGCCGGAGGGGAATGTGGACCGGAGAAAGCAGCCGCGCGGAGGAATGCGGTTCGACCGTCCCTCCGCGCAGCGCGTTATAATGCTTTCAGGGCGTCCGGAACTTGAACTGATGGCACTGGGCGCAGTAGTCCTCGGACTTGGCATGCTGGTGATGGCACAGGCCGCAGTCCAGGGTTGTTCCGTAATGCGGCGACGTATGCGGGTTTTCCGGCTTCACCTTGGCCGTCTTTTCGGCCAGTTTTTCCGGACTGCCGTGGCAGGCGGCGCACTTGTCCGCCTTGACGGCTTTGGGTTTGGCGGTCTTGCCGTGGCACTGGGCGCAAGTGACGCCGGAGAGCATGTGCCGGTGTCCGCCGGACATCTTGCCGGCGAGGGCCATTTTTCCGTCCTTATGGCAGGCAGCGCATGCCTCCCAGTTCATGGACCGGGTGTCGACGTGCCCGTCGGGCAGGACTTTCTCTTTGCCGTGACAGGCCGCACAGTCTCCGGGTTTCGCCTTCGGCGCCAGTTTCGGTGCCGCCCACGCCGCCTGAACCATGAAGACGATCAGAAACAGGCATCCGAGCCACAGGGCCGGTAACCCGACTTTTCGTCCGTTGCAGGGGTTTTTCATATGATGTCTCCGATCGCTGGTGTCGGGATAACATAACCGGGAGGGTTGAGCTGCGAAAACCTCCCCCTCCCGGTCATCCCTTATCTTGAATCAGCTCCAGCCCTTTTCCTTGACGGCATTCTGTCCGGCGATGCGGCCGAAAATGAGACAGTCCAGGGTGGCGCAACTGCCCAGACGGACCGCCCCGTGGACGCCGCCCGTCACTTCGCCCGCGGCATAGAGGCCGGGGATGGGCTTGTCGTTAACGATATCGAGGACCTGCGCGCTGGCGTTGATATTGACGCCGCCCATGCAGTGGTGGACCTTCGGCATCAGGCGCATGGCGTAATAGGGGCCCTGGTCGAGGGGCATCTGGTTCTTCTGAAGGTAGCGGTCCCATTCCTCGTCCTTGCCGGCAGCCACGGCCTTGTTGAACCTGGCGATGGTCTCCTTCAGGGGTTCGATCGGGCAGTTGTAGGCGGCGGCCATCTCTTCGAGCGAATTGTAGGATTTGACGACGCCTCTTTCAATGAGCTTGGGCATGCTTTCCGCGAGCAGCTTGACGCCTATGGCGTAACCCTTGGCGTCGGTGAAGCAGATGCACTTGTTGCCCGCCTTGATGATGGCGTCGGCGCGGATTTTCCGGTCCGCCAACTCGTTCACGAAGCGCTTGCCGGTCTTCGTATCGACCCAGAGGCCGTACATGGCGCAGCAGAGCTGCGCAAAGAAGGGCGCCAGTCCCATGCCCTTTTCGTCCGGGCTGCCCCAGGGGCCGAGCTGGATCCACGAAAGCTGAACGGGCGTCGCTCCGATCCGGAGGATTTCGCGCATACCCTCGGACGTCGCGCCGGGCTGGTTGGTCGTATCGACGCTGGCCGTGAGGCGCGGGTCCTGGATGGTGCGGAAGGTAACATCCGCGCCGAATCCGCCCGACGCCATGACGACGGCCTTGCGGGCCTTGATGTTTTTAAGCGTGCCGCTGTCGGCCTTCGGGAACATATAACCGTCGCGGATCTGGACGCCCTTGACCCGCCCGTTTTCGTCGCGGTAAATCTTCGTCAGGAAGGCCTGCATCCTGGGAACGACGCCGATTTCCTTCAACTTCAAAAGCTGCTGGGTCACGATGGCCGAACCGCTCTGGTTGTAGGTGCTGTACATACGGGGGACCGAATGGCCGCCTTCCTGCGTCAGCTTGTCCTTGTATTTGACATCGAGTTCGCTGATCGTCCACAAGACCGTCGGCGTCGAGTTGTCCGCCACCATCCTGGCCAGTTCCGGGTGGTTCAGGCCGAGGCCGGCCGCAAGCATGTCCTTGTAAAGGAGGTCCGGGGAATCCTTGACGCCTTCCTTTTCCTGCTTCGGCGATCCTGCGGCCGAAACGACGCCGCCGTTGATGATCGAATTGCCGCCGGGCGTCCTCATTTTCTCCAGGACGACCACGGAGGCCCCTGCCTTCTTGGCCTCGTAGGCGGCGGCCAGTCCGGCGAATCCGCTGCCGACGATCACGACGTCGAACGTCTCGTGCCACTTCTTGGGAAGCGCGGCGGCTTCCGCGTTCCAGGCGCCCAGGGTCAGGCCGCCCGTGGCCATGCCCGCGACGGCGGCGGCGCCGCCCGTCCTTTTCAGGAAATCGCGCCGCGTTAAGGCCGTTTTCTTTTTCTTTTCTTCACTCATAGCTTTTCTCCTCTTTTAAAAAATTATCGCTGAAGACAGGGGCATATGCGGGCCCCGTCCGTCCGCAATTCTGACGAATTTCGATCTGTTATTCCGCACCGGCAAGCGATAACCGGCGTTCGTTTTATTGGGATATATGTCGTGGAGAATTTCCGGAAAAGAAACGAAGGGGCGTTCCTGGTCCGCGTGGAGGAGGGTCTTAACAACAACAGTAGAAAAACGTTTTGCTTTAAGATGTTTCAATATTCTGCTTTATCCGTACTTCAGAATCATGCCTTCCACGACGGAGGACACGTCGCGGCAGGTGTCGATCGCATCTTCGATGCGCTCGAAGATGTCCTTCCATTTGATCAATTCGATCGCATCGGTCTTCTGCTCGAAAAGGCGCTGCATGGCCCCACGCAGGATATGGTCCCCTTCGGTTTCCAACTCGTCGATGCGGCTGCAGTTGCCGAGGATGATGTCGTGGTTCGCCTTACGCTTTCTCATATCGTAAATAAGCCGCTTCACGAGGACGATGGCCTCGTTCATGACCCGGACAAGATCCCCGAGCATCGCATCGGGCGATCCGACCTTGTACAATCCCATGCGTTCGGCGCACGTGTCGATCATATCGACGATGTTGTCCATCTTGTTGACCAGGGCGTAGAGATCTTCCCTGTCGAGGGGGGTAATGAACGTTTGGTGAAGCTTCCGGTAGATCTTGTGGGTCACGGAGTCGGCCTCGTTCTCGACGGCGGAAAGCCTCGCGACATATTCGTCGGCGCGGTCGTAATGACGGAGCATTTCCATAAACAACAGACCGCTCCGCTCGATATTGTCAGCCAACTCTTCGTAGAGATCGGAGAAATTCTCTGTCTTTGGAAACAGCATTGCACCTAACCTCAGCGGGTACGACCGAAGTCCGCTTGATACGGCCATCCCGACGAGCGGACATCCATAAGACGTCCAGTCATTTTTCTCAAATCATCGTGCCTTCTGTCAAGCAAAAAGGCCCGCCTTCGTCGCAATGCCCGCGTATCGCGGGATACAGGGCCCCCGGCGTCCGTAAAGCCTTGTCGTACATAAATAAACCTTGATAACGATCTTCATTTATCGTAATATCCTTGCGGCATCGGGCAGTTATAACCGCCGCTGCCTTTCTTCAAAAACAATCTGTAATGCGGAGACCGGACCATGATGGATATCCTGCGCGTCCTGATTATCGGAGACAATCCAACCGACGTCGAATCGATGGTTTGCGAGCTCATGAAGGTCTGGAAGGCCGTCGATTACCGCTCCGTGAAGACGGAGGACGAATACCTCTCCCTCCTGAGCCGCGGATACGACCTCATCCTGTCCGATTACGCCCTGGCGCGGTTTGGAGCGCTCCACGCCCTCCAATTGATGAAGGAAAGAAACCTGGACATCCCCTTTATCGTCGTGACCGGGGCCGTAGGCGACGAAATCGCGGCGGAATGCATGAAACAGGGCGCCAGCGACTACCTCCTCAAAGACAGGATCGCTCGCCTGGGAGCATCGTCGCTCCATGCCATGGAACAGAAGCGCCTCCGGCAGGACCGCCTCCGCATGGAGGAGATCGAAGCGGCGAGCCGGGCGAAGACGCAGTTCGTGGCCCACATGAGCCACGAGATACGGACGCCGATGAACGGCATCATCGGCATGACGAGCCTCCTCCTGCGCACGCCCCTCCGGCCGGACCAGCGGGAATACGCCGAAACCATCCAGGCCTCGGCCCGGTCGCTCCTCCATATCGTCAACCATGTGCTCGATTTTTCCAAGATCGAAGCGGAGCGCATGGAACTGGAAATCGCCGACTTCAATCTCTACAAGGAAATCGACGAACTCATGGACATAATGGCCGTCCAGGCCCACGAAAAGGGGCTGGACCTCGTCTGCCGCATCGCGGGCGGCGTCCCGAAATGCCTGAAGGGCGACTACAACCGGCTGCGCCAGATCCTGACGAATCTCATCGGCAACGCCGTCAAGTTCACACAGGAAGGCGAGGTCATCCTTTCGGTCGGCCTTGAAAACGAAGACATCGACCGCGTCACGCTCCGCTTCGAAGTCAGGGATACGGGCATCGGCATCCCGAAGGACAGCATGGAGCGGATATTCCAGTCCTTCGCCCAGGTCGACGCTTCCACGACCAGGAAATACGGGGGGACGGGGCTGGGGCTCGCCATATCGAGGAAGCTTGCCGAGATGATGGGCGGCGCGCTGACCGCCGAAAGCGAAGAGGGCAGGGGGTCCGTCTTTGCGTTCACGGCGGTCATGGGCAAGAACCCCCTGGCCGGGGCCGACCGGCCGTCTTCGCCGGTGCAGCCCGGCACGAAGATTCTGATCGTCGATCCCTCGGCGGCCGTGAGAAACGCCGTCGGCGAATACCTCGCGACCCTCGGGTGCGAAGTGAGCGGAATGGAGACCGGCAAGGACGGGCTGTCCGCCGCGGCCTCCGCCGCCCGAAGCGGCGATCCTTTCCAGGCGGCGGTCGTCGATGCGCGCCTGGCCGACATGGATGCCGTGATCTTCGCCGATACCCTGACGAGCCGCGGGCTCTTCGACAGGCAGGACGTCGTGATCATGGTGTCCCGGCGGAACACGCGGACGGAAATGGCCGTCCGGGAGCGGGGATACAAGCTCCTTTACAAACCCGTAACGATGAGCCGCCTCGTATACTGCCTGACGACGCCGGCGCGCCAGTACGGCCCGGGCGTCAAGGACGCCGAAACGGTCCGTCCGGAAGGGAAAAACGAAAACGGCAGGCCGCCGAGAAGGGTTCTCGTCGCGGAAGACAACCTCATCAATATGAAAGTCCTGGTCAGCATCCTCCATGACGCCGGTTATCTCGTCGATGCGGCGGGCAACGGCAAGGACGCGCTGGATGCCTGCGACGCCGGCATCTACGACGCCGTCATCATGGATGTGCAGATGCCGGAAATGGACGGCATCGAGGCGGCCCTGATGATCCGCAACCGCGAAAAGGGAAGCGGACGGCATACGCCGATCATCGGACTTACCGCCTTTGCGACGGAAGAGGACAGGCAGCTGTGCCTCATGGCCGGCATGGACGAGTACATCGCCAAACCCGTCGAGCCGGACCAGGTCCTCAAGGCCGTGTCTCGCCTTATCGACGGAGAAGGGCAGGAACCGTATGACGCGGCGCCGGCAAGGACGGACCTCGGCTGCGATTTCGACGCCGCGGCCCTCCTGAAAAGGATCGGCGGAAAACAGGAGATGATGAAAGACCTCCTCGACATTTTTACCGCCGATATCCCCATCCAGTTCGAAGTCATCTCGCAGGCGTCGGTCTGCCGGAATTTTCGCCAGATCGAACGCATCGCCCACCGTCTCAAGGGCTCTTCCGGAACGATCTGCGCGGGTCCCCTCCACGACAGTTTCGTCAGGATCGAGCAGGCGGCCTCAGCCAAGGACGGCCCTAAACTCGCCGCCCTCCTTCAGGAGGCGCGCCGCCGCTGGGACCGGTTCCTCGCGGCAATGGAAAGCATCCACCGCGATGCCGACGGAAACCGAGCGGCCGGCCGGGAACGGGCTAACGGCTTCTAACGCTTCCGCCCTCACCGGGGCGCTGCAGACGCAAGAGAACATGATTGCCTTGCCCGGTGAGCTGTGTTACACTCCTTTCAGCGGCGAAAAACATCCTGATCCGATGATACCCATCGTCCGCGACCGTCCGGAAACGTCCGGATGCGAAACGGCGTCTTGCCGCCGTTGTTCCGATCGGCGGGGGCTTTCCCGAGCAGCGAATTTCTCCAGACGCTTTGCATTCCTTACGGCCATCCGGATAATCCATTTCGATCCTTGGCAATGATCCTTGCGTACCTTGGTCCGATTCTGCGTGTTTGAGACTGGCGGAAGGGCATGCGGACGGCGTTCCCTCCCGGGCCGAACGCGAGGTTCTATACGAGAGAGGAGAACATGGGTATGAAAGACGAAGACAGACCGAAAGACGTGCTGATCGAAGAACTGAACGATCTCCGCCGCCGGGTGGCGCGGACGGAGAAGGCGGAAGGCCGCGACGAGCTCAAGATCCTCATGGCGTCCATCCTCGACGCAATCCCCTGCGCCGTTCTCGGCCTTCGGGACCGCAACATCATCTTCGCCAACAACGGCGTGAAACTCGTCTTCGGCCTGGATCCGGAGGCCCTGATCGGCGGGACGACGCGCGTCCTGTACCGGTCGGACGAGGAGTTCGAGGAAATCGCACGGCTTTTCTATCCCGCCCTGGAGAGGGACCGCATCCACACGGAGAGATTCACATGCCGCCACAGCGACGGCAGCGACGTCCCCTGCCTCGTCAGCGCATCCAGGGTCGGCGACCGCCTCCTGAACAGGACGATCGTCGTCTCGTATTCGCCGGTGCCCTGCTGAAGGAAGCCCCGGCTTCGGCACAAATGCTTTTCCGGCGAAGACTTTCGCCCGTGAATAAGAAGCGTCGCCCCTCTGCGGCGGCGTGAAAAAGGATAACGGAAGAAGCGGCAGGAGTATCGTTTGGATGGATTAACGGAATGGACCGGGCTGTAACCCCGCCCTCAAAAAAAAGGAGCATCAGGCATGCTGTTCAATCCCAGGAAATTCGCAAGCAGTTGTCCCGACGAAACATCGCGGGACATCATGGAAAAGACGATCAAGTTTTTCGAGAGAAAGGGCAAACGGCGCCTCAAGGAGGATGACCAGTGGCGCGTCTGGTACGACGATTTCCTCCAGTTCGTGAAGGAGAACAAGATATTCGCCACCCTCCTGACGCCGGCGGCATACGGTTCGGGGCAGGACCGCTGGGACACGTGGCGGAACTGCGAGTTCAACGAAATCCTCGGATTTTACGGGCTCCCCTACTGGTACACCTGGCAGGTCTCCATCCTCGGCCTGGGACCCATCTGGATGAGCCGAAACGAGGAGGTCAAGAAGAAGACGGCGCAGCATCTCAAATACGGCCGCATCTTCGCCTTCGGGCTCTCCGAGAAGGAGCACGGCGCGGACATCTATTCGACGGACATGATGCTGAAGCCGCAGGGCGGCGGGAAATATTTCGCGGAGGGCGACAAGTACTACATCGGCAACGGCAACGAGGCGGTCATCGTCTCCACCTTCGGGAAGATGGCCGACACGGGCGACTACGTCTTCTTCGCCGTCGATTCCCATCACGAGAGGTTCGAGCTGGTGAAGAACGTCGTCGCGAGCCAGAACTTCGTCGCCGAATATTACCTCCACGACTATCCCATCGCCGATGCGGACATCCTCGCGCGCGGCCGGGAGGCCTGGGACAATTCCTTGAACACCGTGAACGTGGGCAAGTTCAACCTCGGTTGGGCCACCATCGGCATCTGCACGCACGCCTTCTACGAGTCCATCAACCACGCCTCCCACCGGAACCTCTACGGCAAGTTCGTCACGGAATTCCCGCAGGTGAGGCAGCTTTTCGTCGACGCCTACACGCGGCTGGTCGCCATGCGCCTCTTTGCGCTCCGGGGCATCGACTACATGCGCTCCGCGTCCGAAACGGACCGGCGCTACCTCCTCTACAACCCCATGGTGAAGATGAAGGTCACCATGCAGGGCGAGGAGGTCATCAACCTCCTGTGGGACATCATCGCCGCCAAGGGCTTCGAGAAAGACACCTACTTCGAGATGGCGGCGCGGGACATCCGGGCGCTCCCGAAGCTGGAAGGGACAGCCCACGTCAACATGGCGCTCATCATCAAGTTCATGGCGAACTATTTCTTCAATCCCGGCCAGTTCCCCGAGGTGCCGAAGCGGACCGACCCCGCGGACGACACGTTCCTCTTCAACCAGGGCGCGACGAAGGGCCTGGGCAAGATCCAGTTCCACGACTTCAACATCGCCTACGGCAAGTTCGACCTGCCCAACGTGCAGATCGTGAAGGAACAGATCGAGGTCTTCAGGTCCTTCCTGCTCAAGGCGACCCCCAACAAGGAGCAGACGGAGGACATCGACTTCCTCCTGATTTTGGGCGAGCTCTTCACGTGCGTCGTCTACGGCCAGCTCATCCTGGAAAACGCCTTGATATACAATGTAGACAAGGATCTGCTCGACCAGATATTCGACTTCATCGTCCGGGACTTCTCCCGCTACGCCCTGCAGCTCTACAGCAAGCCGAGCAGCACGCCGGTGCAGATGGAGCACTGCCTGAAAATGATCCGCAAACCCAATGTTGACAAGGCCCGGTACGACAGAGTATGCAATGAGTTCGTGTACGCGTTGAAGGACGTTTACGAGATGAATCCTTGACAGGCTGTTGAAAAACGCCCGATATCGTAAGATATTCCATATGGCGCGTTGCGCTGCTGCGCCCCCGCCGAGGGGGCAAGCCTCGTCAATCGACATACTCACAGGTATGCCTGATTCTCGTTGTTTATCACCTTCAGGTGACGCCCCCCGCAGGGGGGGCTTTTTGCGCGTCCCCTAAAGGGGATAAACCTTACAGCTGGACTTTTTGAACCCCCTGAAGGGGGCAAGCAGCCTGTTTATCACCTTCAGGTGACGTGCCCCTTGCATAGGGGGTTCAAAATCGAATTTTTCAACAAGCTGCTAAACGTGGCAGCAATAGGGCGGTGGGCAGCGGGAGGCTTTTTTTCTCACGCGCCAGCCGAATATGAATAAAAAAACCAATCGGAGGTTTTATGGGCGATTTGCTGTTTCAGAAGGCGGAAGGGGTGGACGCGAAGTCGGTCGAGGCCCTCAGGAAGCTTCTCGATCAAATGAAGGCCCCTTTCAAGGCCGGCGACCGCGTCGGCATCAAGCTTCACTGGGGCGAGCGCGGCAATATCAGCTTCCTGCCGCCGGCCCTGGCCCGGGAGATCGTCCGCTGGCTCACGGAGAAGAAGACCAAGCCCTTCATCTTCGACACGACGGTCCTCTACAGCGGCGGCCGGAGAAACGCCGCCGACTCCCTGGAGACGGCCCGGCAGAACGGCTACAGCGAGTCGTTCCTCGGCTGCCCTGTCGTCATCGCCGACGGGATGGACGGCCGCAAGGTCGTCGATCTCAAGACGGACTACAAACATTTCAAGACCGTCCAGGTGGCGGACGTCTTTAGCGAAGCCGACGGCTTCTTCATCTTCTCCCATTTCAAGGGGCACCTGGCCTCGGGCTTCGGCGGGGCGATCAAGAACCTGTCCATGGGCTTCGCGTCCCGCGCCCAGAAGCAGCGGATGCACGCCGACGTCCGTCCCATCCTTGACACGGAGCTCTGCACCCGCTGCGGCGTCTGCGTCGAGGTCTGCCCGACGGGGGCCGCCTGCATGGACGACGACGCCTTCCCCACCTACGACCTCGATCTGTGCATCGGCTGCGCCCAGTGCATCGCCCAGTGTCCCACTGTCGCCCTGGAGATTATCTGGGAGACGGACATGAACGTCTTCCAGGAGAAGCTCGTGGAGACGGCAGCAGCCGTCTGGGAGAAAATCGAAAAGAAGTCCGTCCTGGTGAACGCCGTCCTGAACATCACGGCGGACTGCGACTGCCTGCCGGGCAAGAACCCGCGCATCGCGCCCGATGCCGGCTACGTAGGAGGCTGCCACCCCGTCGAGGTCGACGCCGAGTCCGTCAAGATCGTGGGCCGCGACGTCTTCAGCAAAACCCATCCCGGCATACCCTGGCAGCGCCAGTTCTCGTACGCCGAGGAACTGGGATTCTGATTTGAAAGGAAAAGAGAGGGATTCCCGCCTTGAGCAAGAAAGAGCTGATTCACGAGAGAGACATCATCACCCGCTGCTACGAGATCGACGACGACCGCCTGCTCGTGACGGGCACGCTGACCGACGAACGCTTCTTCCCGTTCTTCTTCTATACGACGAAAGTCTACCGCGACCCCAGTATCGTTCACAAGATGGTCGTTTCCCTGACGCTTTCCATCCCGAAACTGGAAATCCTCGACGCCGAAGTCGAGATGCCGAACACGCCCATGCAGGAATGTACGGAGATCCTCCCGACGCTCCAGAAATTGAAGGGCCTGAGCATCAACTCCGGCTTCAAGCACGAAGTCAGAACCATTTTCGGCAGGACCCAGGGCTGCCTGCATCTCAACAACCTCATCCTTTCCATGGGCTCGGCTGCCGTCCAGGCGCTCTGGTCCTATTACAGCCGCATCCGTGAGGACGGGCGGGTCAACATGCCCAGGACGGATCAGTCCATGATCATCGACAGCTGCTGGCTCTGGCGGAAGGACGGCCCCGTCGCCACACGTTACCGCAGCGACATAGAAGCGGAAAAGGCCGCGCCCGCCGGCAGCGGAAAGAAGATGGTCGTCACGATCGACGGACCCGCCGGGGCCGGGAAGAGCACCGTGAGCAAGGCCCTCGCGAAGCGTCTGTCCTGCATCTACCTCGACACGGGAGCCATTTACCGCGCCGTCGCGTATGCGTCGAAGAAGAGAGGCATCGCCCCGGAAGACGCCGACGGGCTCGCCGGGTTTCTCGGCCGCGCCCGAATCGAGCTTAAGAACGGGGATGCGGGGCTTTGCGTCCTCGTCGACGGCGAAGACGTGACGGCCCATATCCGCACGGAGGAGATCGGGCTTCTTGCCTCGAAGGTATCCGCCGTGCCCGTCGTCCGCAAGGCGTTGCTCGCCATCCAGCGCGAAGCGGCGGCCAGGGGCGGAGTCGTCGCCGAAGGGCGCGACATGGGCACGGTCGTCTTCCCCGACGCCGATTTCAAGTTCTACCTCGACGCCAACGCCGACGAGCGCGCCTCGCGCCGCTACAAGGAACTGCGGGGGCGCAAGGCCGACGCCGATCTCGACCGGGTCAAAAAGGACATCGTCGCCAGGGACCGGCAGGACACGCAAAGGGAAACGGCCCCCCTGAAGCCCCCGGACGACGCCGTGATCGTCGACTCGTCCCGCCTCACCGTGGACGAAGTCGTCCAAACCATCGTCTCGGCCATCGAAGGCCGCCGGAAACCGGCATAGTCGGCCGGAGGCGGGCTGGAAATACGCTTTCACGTGACGCAGAAATTGAAGCGCTCGTTATGCCCTTTCGGCTTTCATTCATTTCACGCAGGGTTTCAAGGGTAATTTTTTACATGGGGCTTCCTGTCGCCTGACATGTTGCCCCATGGATATCCCGACAAGACCGCACAACATCATCAGTGATTTAAAATTATTGACAAACCGAGCCGCCTCGTCTTATATTCCTGATAGTTAAAAGGGGGGTAAGCCGACAAATCCAGCGACCGGAGATTTATCCGTAAACTGCAGATTAGACGAAGAGAAGCGCCATTCTGACAGTTTTCGAAGGAGCAGGATGCCCCATGCCGGATCATGAAATCCAGCTGCCGCGAAACACCAAGCGGGGAAGCTTATATACCATACGAAGCCTGGGATTTTATCCGCGCACCGTCATAGACGTGGGTGCGCAGACGGGCACACACGAATTTTACGAGTGTTTTCCGTTATCGAAACATCTGCTTATCGAGCCGGTCCAGGAACACCAATTGGCGCTTACCGAGATATGCAGAAACCTGAACGACGCAGAATTAATCGTTGCCGCGGCAACCAAGGGGATTGGGCCGGTCACGCTAAGTGTCAGTCCCAATCGGAGATTCGCGGCTATCGTCGATGCCCGTGATCCGAACGATGACGATTGTTACAGAACCGTCCCAGGCATTACCTTGGACAGCATAAGTGCCGAAAGGAATCTGCAAGGACCATATCTGATTAAGATAGACGTGGACGGTCGGGAATTGGATGTCCTTATCGGCGCAAGGCGGATTCTCGAAGAAACGGAATATATCGTCATCGAGAGCACGTTATTCGGACAATTCCACGACGTTATCGATTATATGCGGGAAAGCGGATTCGTCGTCTACGATATTTTAGATCCCCTCTATCGACCCCTGGATATCGCTTTGTGGCAAGTGGACCTTGCCTTTGTGAAACGGGAGAGCCCTCTGAGGAGGGATAAGCGTTATGCGGACGAAAAGACCATCGAAACGATGATGAATCGATGACAGCGGGATATCCCCCGTGCGTTGATTTTACCTCCTGCCGATAACCGCCGCGACGGCCAGGGGCGGAGTCGTCGCCGAAGGGCGCGACATGGGCACGGTCGTCTTCCCCGACGCCGAATTCAAGTTCTACCTCGACGCCAACGCCGACGAACGCGCATCGCGCCGCTACAAGGAACTCCGGGGTCGATCAGGCGAAGCCGATCTCGACCGGGTAAAAAAGGACATCGTCGCCAGGGACCGGCAGGACACGGAGCGGGAAACGGCCCCCCTGAAGCCGCCGGAAGACGCCGTCATCGTCGATTCGTCGAACCTCACCGTGGACGAAGTCGTCCAGGCCATCGTCGCGGTCATCGAGGCGAGGCAGAAGTCGTCGTAAAAGGCCGGGGCGGACTGGAACAACTCTTCCACGCCGGAAATGAAGCCTTCCCGTTGCCGCGCTGCCGCGTCAATGGCTATCTGCAGGGTTTCGGAAAGAGCTTAAGATGAACCGTTGTGTGCGTTTCGAAAAGTGTTACGGGTAGCTTTTTTCGCGGGTACTTCCTGTTAGCAATGAGCCATCAGTTTCAGTTGTTCATAAACATTTCAATTAATAATCGATAAAATAAGATACAGTATAGAATCCTAGTTCTGAATATGGTAAATATTATCAGGTCAATAGTATATGTCATCTAATCTGACAAGGAATCCCTTATGAGAAAGGTTGCATACGCCATTTTTGCAGTGCTTCTCATTTTTTCGTTCCCACCAAATGTGGCAGCAGAAGAACTTCTCAAGGATTGCAGAGAAATTATTAATGACAGAAAATATGAGCCCCTGCGCGAGTATTTCTCAGAGACAGGCAAATCCGGCTCCTACTGTCAACGGCTTAATAAAAGAGAGTTTGTCTATATAGGCGACGAAAACATATATTACTGCAACAGTGTAATCGAGGGAGCCTTGTCATGCGATGAACATGAAGATGGTGTCTGGTTCCCAGACCTTTCCGTGGTGCATAGATTTTTCGGGCAGAATGGAAAAGGATATGTGTTACTAAAAGCGTCCAGGCTTTCACATGGGGTATTTAGTTCGGGTTATCATGCTTTCTTTCTGGTGCCAAGAAGCGTCAACAACAGAGGTTATAGCGTATTCTATTTCCGGGATGCCGGAGAGGCATATTCGGAAAGCGGTCATCTCTGCGCCGACCTGGGGAAGAAAGATGATGCCGTTAAATCGCTAAGTATTCCTTTTCAGATACTCCATCAGGTCAACAGCAATCCTATTGTTCGCTTTAATCAGGAAATAACTTCTTGCAAGTCGGGCCATACGTTCATACAGACTCTGGAGTACACATGGCAGAACGGCGGTTTTATGAAGACACTTGACAATAAGAAGGTCGTAAGAGCCGAAAGGGATCATAGTCGACCTCTTCCGTGAAAAAGGAAGCGAATAAGACTAACCACATGGTGGGTGAGTGTCGTTGAATACCGGACAAATTTCTTCGCAACTCGCTTTAAATTGTTTGTCAATACTCTCTGGACACAAATAATTATGAAGATAGGTAGGTAGCCAACAACCGCGCCATTTCATCCTTCCTTCGCTCCCTCTCGTTTATATATTCTAGGGACCGATATTTTTTCCTTTTCGCGGCTTGGCTGCCGCACCATAAAGTTTGTATTGTCCCCGAAAAAAATGTATAAGTTACGAGGATTCGGCTGGCTTTCGGGAGGGAAGAAAGAACAGGAGATTCTTTCGCAGCGGGTAGTGTTGCGACCCTGCCGGCCCCGGCCGAAAGTCACGGAAGAGCAAGCAACGGCAACGCGCAACCGTCAGGGGCAATGGCCCTTTATAATCCACGAGACCGGCAAGGAAAGGCCACAATGATCGCACCCCCCGCCAACTCGAAGATCAGGGTGAAATCCATCGACGGGAACGACGTCATCGTCATTCCCCAGCGCAAGAGCGGATTCTTCCGCTATTTCGTCGGCGTCTTCATGCTTTTCTGGCTCGGGGCCTGGGCCGTCGGCTGGGCCATCGGCATCGAGGCCCTGGTGACGGGAGGCAACGGCTACCGCGCCTTCATGCTTTTCTGGCTGGGGACATGGACCGTCGGCAGGCACTCTCTGTAGGTGCAACAAACAACGGCGCCCTTTCATCCTTCCTCCGATATTCCTTATATCAACACTTCCGGAGACAGATGGTCGTATTTCCCGCCGCGTCTAAACGGCTATCCCGCCATCTCGTTTCCAATCTCCCGGCAAGAATCGTGTAAGATGCCGGACTAGCTGAGGAAAAATCCCTTGTCGAGTCAGGTTCCTTCAACGATTTCGTACGGACGAACCGGTGCGGCGTAAAATTCAGTACACTTTGTCTTCACATTATTTTACAATATTTTCTCAAAGCTGCATGGAAGGCTGAAGAGATTTGTGTGTTAAACTGACGCGCCGTCACGGGAGCATCTGTTCCGGAAGCTTATCCGTGCGCGTGTATTGGGATATCGTTCATTCAATGACAGGCATAGGTCTATGTACAGGAGCGAGATGAAAAACAATCATATAAAATCAGGCATAAGGACAACGGTTCACAAAGTATTGCTTTCCGCGGTAGTCGTCTGCGGGCTTTCGGCCGGCGCGGCCTGCGGCGCCGAAAAGCCGGAGATATTCGTCCAGCTGGGGCATCAGGCGGGTGTTACCGCCGCCGCTTTTTCGGGCGACGGCAGGTTTCTGGCGACGGGAAGCGACGACAATGTCGTCAAACTCTGGGATGTCGCGTCCGGCGCGGAGATAAGGACGTTCGCCGGCCAAGGTGCGAGGACCGGCGCAGTAGCCGTCTCCGCCCGCGGCGAACAGATCGCTTCGGGCGACGAGAAGGGGATCATCAAGGTCTGGGACACCGCTACGGGAAAGGTGCTCACGACCATGGCCACGACCGGCAGGCATCGCGACATCACGTTCCTCGCGTTCTCCCCCGACGGGCACACCGTCGCCTCCGTGGACATGGACGGCGGCACCCTGAACGTCTGGGAGGTTGCCACCGGACGGGTTCTCAGGACGGTGTCGAAAGTCAGGGGTTACAGCAGGCTCGCCGCGGGCGAAACGCACCTTGTGGCCGAGACCGGACACGATAAGTACGATGTCGTGGAATCGACGTCGGGCAAGGCGGTTGCCGTGTTCGAGACGAATCGCATCGATCTGTTTGCGGCGGTCTCCCTGTCCCGGGACGGCCGGTACGGCCTTTTCCTGAAGAACGATTACAATGCCAAGCGCCTAGTGTTCGAAATGGTCGATATCAGGGAGGGAAAGATTGTCTCTTCCTGGAATGTGAACGAAAAGCCGGAATTCCGCCGGATCGCCCTCTCTCCCGACGGCAAAAAGGCGATTGCCGTGGGGCCGGCGGGCGCAAGGTTGTGGGACGCCATGACGGGTAAGGAATTGACGACCATCACGACAAGCCATACCGATGGCGCAGCTTTTTCGCCGGACGGCAGGTCCGTCATCTTCACGGGACGATATGTTCCCACCCTCTGGGATATCGCCGACGGCCGCTGGGGACAGGCATTCGCGAGACGTCCGTTGACGGTTATTTATTCGGCGTCGCTCGGTCCCGACGGCGACAAGGCCGTCGTCAACACGGAGAAATCCCCCCTGGTCTGGGACATCAAAAACGGGAAGCCCCTCAAGGTGCTGGAAGGCTATACGAGCGTGCTGCGCTTCACCGCCGACGGGAAATATCTCCAATTGATCAGCGAGGACAAGACCAGGGAACTGTGGGACGTGGCCGCCGGGAAGACGATTTATAAGGCATCCGTCGCGCATTTCTCCCGGGACGGCCGGTATGCGACGGAACGCGTCGACGATCGGACGCTCAGGGTGAAAGAGATCGCCACGGGAAGGGAGATCATGACGTACACGGAACCCGCCGGGAAGATCGTTTCTTTCATGCTGGCGGAGAACAACCGACACCTGCTGAGCGTGGCGGAAAAGACGGCCACGCGCATCGATACGGCCACGGGACGGAAAGATACGTTCCGCTGGACGGAACCTTACCGCCACAGCGTCGCCCTCTCGCCGGACGGGAAGTCCGTCGCCGTTGCCGTGCAAGGCGAAACGCTTGAGCATTATACCCTGAGATTGTATAACTTCGACGCGGGCAAGGAAGTCCTGGCGGTGAAGTGCTATGCGGCCGTGGTAGGGCTCGCCTTCGCCTTTTCCCCGGACGGCGGGCGAATCCTCTTTCCCGGCGACAACAAGACCATCGTCCTGGCCGACACCGCCACCGGTGCGGTCATAAAGCGATTCGTCGGACAGAGGGACATCGTCTACGACCTGGAATTCTCCGTCCGCGGGGACAGATTCGTTTCGACGGGGGCGGAAGAAGCGTTCAGACTTTGGGATACGGACGACGGACGAATCGTCACGACATTCGCCGGGCACGAGAACTGGGTGCGGACCGCATCCCTGTCGCGGGACGGGAAGCGGGTGTTGTCCGCATCGAGCGATAATACGATCCGTTCATGGGATGCAGCCACGGGGAGAGAGAGGGCGAAGTTCTTAAGCTTCACGGACGGCGAGTGGGTCGTCATCACGCCGGAAGGCTACTTCAACGCGTCGGCGAACGGCGCGAAGTATCTGAACGTCCGGGTCGGCAACCGCGTCTACGGCGTCGACCAGTTCTATTCGAAATTCTACCGCCCCGAACTTGTGCAGTTGGCCCTCGCCGGCAGGAACATCCCCAAGGGCGAGACCCTCGGCGACATCCTGGCGAGCAAGCCCGCCCCGTCCGTCCGTATCGCATCCCCTGCGCCGGGAATCTCCGTCTCCGGAAGCAGCGTCACGGTTACCGTGCGCGTCGCCGACAACGGGGGCGGCATCGGAAACGTCATGATCCATATCAACGGGGCGCAGGTGGCGAACGAAACGCGGGCGGTGGCCGTGAAGGGCAAGACCGCGCCCGGAGAACAGGCGTTCTCGTTCACCGTGCCGCTCTTGGAAGGCCGGAACGACATACGGGCGATCGCCTTCAACAGGGACAACTCCATGGAGTCCGTCCCTGCGGAGGTTTCGGTCAATTCCCGTGCGGCGATGGATAAGCCGAATCTCCATGCCCTGGTGATCGGCATCAACGAATACAAGAACAAGTCCATCTCACTCAATTATGCCGTGTCGGACGCCAGGGCCTTTGCCGAGGCGCTGAAGAAAACGGCGTCGCCACTCTTCGCGGGAGTCGACGTCCGGGTCCTCGCAACGCCTGCCGAAACGACCAGGGAGGCCATCGGCAAGGCCTTTGCCGGGATGCGTGCGAAAGTCAAGCCCAACGACCTCTTCGTATTCTACGATGCCTCCCACGGCGTCGTGGACGTCGTGGACAACGAGGAGCAATACTTTCTCCTGACGAGCAACGTCTTTCTGCTTTCGTCGCGCCATCTCGGCCGGGACGCCATCAGCCAGAAAGAGCTTGCCGGGCTCATCGGCGGCATCCCCGCCCAGAAGAAGGTCGTCGTCCTGGATACCTGCAACGCCGGCAAAGGCGGGAAGGAGATCCAGGTGGCGCTTCTTCAGCAGACGCGCGGCCTCACCGACGCGACGGCGGTCAAGCTCCTGCAGAGGGCCATCGGCTCGGCGGTCTTCTCGGCGTCGTCCGACACGCAACTCGCGCTCGAAGGATACAAGGGTCACGGCCTCTTCACCTACGTCCTCATCGAGGGCCTGAAGGGCAAGGCGGATATCAAGAACGACGGCTATATCACCGTCCTGGGCCTGGCGGACTACGTGGAAGGCGAGGTCCTGAGGCTTTCCGAGGAGGTCTTCAAACGGCAGCAGACGCCTACGATCCAGACGGGAGCTAACTTCCCCATCGGGAAGACAAGGTGATATCTTCGATCCCTGTCAAAAAAGATCGATAAGCGACTCGGGACGGCATCCCGCAATCTTCGATGTTCGGGCCTGCCGGAATGCCCGCGCAGGCAGACGCATCGGGCAGTCGCACCGTTTAATCCGCTTATCGATTTCCATTCCTTGTACGGTGCCCGATGTCCCTTGCTTATCGTTTGTATTGTTTCGGCAAAAATTGTATAATTCAGGGCAAGCGGGTCGCTTTCCGGAACGAAAGGAAGAACATGGGTTTCAAGAACAGGGGGTAGGGTAGATGCCCCCCCACGCCGGCAATGACAGTCAGGGAAGAGAAGGACGCGAAGCATGGTCGCACCCCCCGCCAACTCGAAGATCAGGGTGGAATCCGCCGACGGGAAAGACGTCATCGTCATCCCCCAGCGCAAGTGCGGGTTCATGCGCTATTTTGTCGGCGTCTTCATGCTTTTCTGGCTCGGGGCGTGGGCGGTCGGCTGGGCCATCGGCATCGAAGCCCTGGTGACGGGCGGCAACGGCTACCGGGCATTCATGCTTTTCTGGCTCGGGACGTGGACGGTCGGCGGCCTTTTCGCCATGTACTATCTCTACCGGCTCTTTCAGCGCGCCGTCCCCGAAACCATTGTCCTTGCGAGCCCCGAACCGCTTTACGATTCCGGCATCGCCCCCCTGCGGGTCTCCTTCGCCATCGGATCGCAGCGGGACGCATGGAAGAGGCTGTTTCCAAAACGGCACCGGACGGCCTTCAGCGCATCCGAGCTTGCCACCCTCAGGCTTCGGGACTTCGCTTCGGGAAACCGCCTGACGATCGACCAGGGCGCGCGCAGGCTCGACCTGGCCGCCAGCGCCAACGAGCCGGAGAGGGAATGGCTCTACGGCGTCCTCAAATCGCATTACCGTCTTGACCACGATATGCCGGCCGATCCGCCGGGGAAGGATGATTCATGACCGCCGTTTCGCAGAAGCCCATGCAGAAAATCCGTGCCGCCGTCCTGCGCAGGGCGGGCGGCCCCTTAAGGATGGAAGACCTCGTCCTGGAAAATCCGCGTCCCGGCGAAATCCTCGTGAGGATCGTCGCGACGGGCATCTGCCATACAGACATCGGCATGATGGATTGGGGGGCTTCGGGCGAGCCGGTTGTTTTGGGGCATGAGGGCGCGGGCGTCGTCGAGAAAGTCGGCGGCCGCGTGAAGTCCGTCCGCCCGGGAGACCACGTGGTGCTCTCGTACCAGTCCTGCGGCCGCTGCGCGCCGTGCAAGAAGGGCAGTCCCGCCGATTGCACGCACTTCTACGACCTCAACTTCGGTTTCCAGCGCCTGGACGGCAGCAACGGCCTCGCCGCCTCCGGCGTCGCCGGGCACTTCTTCGGCCAGTCCTCCTTCGCCACGTACTGCCTGGCGACGGAGCGAAACGTCGTCAAGGTCCCGAAAAACCTGCCCATGGAAATCCTCGCGCCCCTGGGCTGCGGCATGCAGACGGGGGCCGGAACCGTCTTCAACTCCCTGGCCGTGAAGAAAGGCGCAAGCATCGTCGTCTTCGGAACGGGTTCGGTCGGGCTCGCGGCCGTCATGGCCGCGAAGATCGCCGGGGCGGAAACGATCGTCGGCGTCGATATCGTGCCGAAGCGCCTCCGGCTCGCCCGCGAACTCGGCGCAACGCACACGATCGACAGCCGCCGGGCGAACGTCGCCGCCCGCATCGCGAAAATCGCGCGCGGGGGCGTCGACTATACCGTGGAAGGCACCGGCGACCCGACGCTCATGCGCCTCGCCACAGATTGCCTCAATCCCGGCGGCACTTCGGCGTTCCTCACGGGCGCGAGCGGCCCCGACCATCTTCCCGGCGGCAGGAAGGCCCTGAGCGTCATCCAGGGCGACGCCGTCCCCCAGCGCTTCATCCCCCGCCTCATCAAACTCTACCGTGAAGGTCTCTTCCCCTTCGACCGCCTCATCACCGCCTACGCTTTCGACAGGATCAATCGGGCCGTCGCCGACGCCGAACGCGGCGTCACGATCAAGCCGGTACTCATTGTCGGCAGGGCCTAGGCCGCGCCGTCAAGACGTAAGCGCAAACGTTAACGTACCCACACCGACCGACCGTTCATAAGCTGGGGAAAAGGCGCATTGCCGTAAAGCGATAAAGACGCTCTTGTGGCGGCGATCCTATAAAACATGAAGGCCTTGCGATGTGTATGCCTTCCGGCGGCATCGCGTAAGTTTTACGGGACCCGGGCCCACTTTCACGGAAAGGAGGTGACAGGATGAGGACTCTCAGGAGAAAAGAGCTGAGCAAGATTGCCAAGAGCCGGGAAAAGGCCTTCTGGCTGATGATGAAGTCCGCGGACTCCGGCAAATCGTGCTACAGCTGAAAGAAGTGAAAGGGCAAATAGTTGCCGGTCCGGCAACGACGACATTCGATTTTTTTATCCAGTGGCATCTCACCGAAAGGTGCAATCTCCGCTGCCGCCATTGCTACCAGGGGCGGAAGATTCCGGAGGAGATGGATGCCCGTGACGTGAAAAGAGAGATCGACGGGGCCGCAGGGATGTTGCAGGCCTGGGCCCGTGAGTACGGCATATCCCTGTCCCCGTCGATTCATTTCACCGGCGGCGAGCCCTTTCTTTACGGAGGCCTGTGGGACGTCGTCGGCCATGCGGGAGAGAAGGGATTCCGGGTGGCCCTCCTGACGAACGGCATGCTCGTGACGGGCGGCGATGCCGCAAGCGCGAAGGCCGCGGGCCTCAAGGACATCCAGGTCAGCCTGGAGGGGCCCCCGGACGTCCACGACGCCGTCCGCGGGCGCGGGAGCTTCGAGGCGGCCATGAAGGGCGCCCGTCTTCTCGTCGAGGCGGGCAACAGCGTGAGCGCCAACATGACCCTGTCGGCCGCCAATATCGGACGCATCGAGGAGACGGCCGCCATAGCGAAGAACATGGGATTTTCCGGCATCGGTTTTTCGCGCCTCGTTCCCTGCGGGAGAGGGAAGGGCATGGCGGACAGCCTGCTTTCCCCGCGGGAGATAGAGGCCGCCTACAAAAAGATCCGGACGCTCGACGGCCCTGACTTCGAGGCCGCCTCCGGCGATCCCCTGGCCCGCCTCTGCGGGGACGACGCCATGGAAGAGGGGGACGGCGGGGCACTTTCGGGATGCAGCGCGGGCGTCCTCGGCGTCACGATTACGAGCGACGGCTCCGTCATGCCCTGCCGCCGCATCGGGGTCAGGATCGGCAACATTCGCCGATCGTCGCTCCGCCATATCTGGTCGTCTTCGAAAATACTCCGGCAACTGCGCGAGAGGGGAAACTACAAGGGCAAATGCGGCGCCTGTGTGCGCTGGCGCTATTGCCGGGGCTGCCGGGCCATCGCCTACGCCCATTCGGGGGATCTCTTCGGCGACGACCCCCAGTGCTGGTTCGATCAGACGTAATCTTTCGCCTCTTGCCAAACAGGCCCTCAAGGTCTATCCTGTCGAAACAATCTGCCGGATGCCCGCCTCGCTTTCCTAAGCGCACCGATTTAATATACCGGTCGCTGACGCTGACGGCAGAGGAGGAGTTGCGCGGAATATGAAGCGTCGAAAATTTTCAATCGTGCTCGTCATCGTCTCTCTTCTGGGATGCGTGCTTCCGGGATGCGCGCCGTCCTACAACATCGTCGTCCGGGACGACCCGTACAAGAAGAGCGTTCTGGTCCGGCTGGACATGCGCCACAAGGCCGTGGAAGGCGGCCTCGAAAACGAGACCGTAAGCTACGAAAGGGAAATCAAGGACGGAAAACCCTTGCCGGCAACCGTCTTCTTCCGCATCTACGCCCCGTCCTATTTCAACGGCCGCGAACTGGAGGAGAAGGTCTACCTCCGCATCGACGGGACGTATTTCACCCTGCCGATCTACAATAAAAAGACCGAAACCGAGACCGAAAGCTCCTATCCGGCGGGCGGCCGCCGTTACTACTGGCCCGGTCCCGTCTACACGACGGAAAGCCGCTATATCACGGGCAAGTTTCAGTTAACGCCGGAAGCCGAAGATGCGCTGCGCAAAGCGAAGGAGTACACTTTTCGCGTATACATGGACAGCGAGAATACCACATTCAGGGCCACGGCGGATCAGTTGGGGGCTTTGCAGCAATTCCTCGCGGCCGGACGGTGACCCCGGAGCCATCGGAAAACGGGACCGCCCTTCCGCCCCTCCCCGTCGTCTTCCGCAAATTCCTCTGATAACGGATCATTATCCGTCAATCCGCTCTTCCATGCGGTCCCGTCATCATCCAAATGCCTAGTTTAAAATGCGCCTTTTCAGCTTCCGAATTAAGGCCGATCCCGATAGCTATATATTGCTCCCGTGCGTATACTCTTTTTAAAAGAAACCAGTATCGTCCCCCGTCGTAAAGAAATTCGCCCGGGGGTCCGATACGAAGCTCCGCAATCATATTATATTTTACAGGATATCGACGGTTTAGAACCGCCGGAGAGGGAGGTGTTCCATGTGCCTGGCCGTCTGCAACAGGAAGCTGGGAGGATGCGGATATATAGGCGACGATCGGGAATGGAAGGAAGACGTCACGGCCCGCCTTTGCCCTGTCTGCGGATACGATATGATGTATTTCGTTCACCACTACAACCTGGAATCCGTGGTCGATGCTTCGATGATCGAAAAAGCACGAAAGAGGCTCGACGAAAACCATGCATCGCTTCGGGGAAGATCGCTTCGCACCGCCGACAGGAACGCGAGCGTCCCCTCCCGCCGGTTACACCCTGAAAAGAACGCTCTCGTAGAAGAAATCGTTTTCTCCTGAAGAATCGGGCCGTGAAGCGACACAGCCGGCCCGCCTTTGCCATTTTTCCCCCTCTCCGACAGTCGTCTTCCGATCCGCCGCCCTGAGATACGGGGAGCGGAACCGGAAGACGGCCCTTTCCGTTTATGTACTTCTCTGTGTAGAAATCTATACATTTGATCCGCAATAGAAATAGACTTGACTTTTTCCGTGAAAAAAAGTATAAAGCAATACATAGTATTACTTTATTTTTGTCCCTGGAAATATACCGAAACTTGAAGTATTGAGACAAGCGGAACGCGATTTATCCCGGCCGATCAGTCATTGCGATCGGTATATAATCGTTACGTCAGGGGCAACGCGCAAAAATACCCGTTTTCGCCCCGGTAACCCTCTCTTCTTTTTAACTTCCGGGTTGGAAAACATGCTCAACGGAAATGATACTGGACAGGGAAACGAAACGCAACATCGCGCCTCTGTCTGCCCGCCGCATCTCGA
Source organism: Syntrophales bacterium (assembly GCA_963668175.1). Taxonomy (GTDB): domain Bacteria; phylum Desulfobacterota; class Syntrophia; order Syntrophales; family PHBD01. The sequence goes on along the minus strand of OY764159.1, from coordinate 2,855,822 downwards.
TGACGGCGTTGCCGAAAAGACCGGATGGTCGCCCCTGAAAAGATGGGGACGAATACGCCGGATCGGTGCCGTGGGCGCAAGCCGCCTCGAATTCCAGGTGCTGCCGGAGGCCGTGAGCCTGTTCGTCTATTTCATGATCATAGGCACAGTGGCGTTTTTCATCATCGTGTCGCAGCCCCGCCTGTCCGCGGGCATGATCGGCGTGGCGCTCGGCTCCGTGCTCCTTTTTCTCGGCAGCGGCCTCGTCATCTTTTACATTACCACTCCCCTGGTGTTCGACAAGATCCGGGGTTTTTTCTGGCGGGGCCACAAGAAGCCCGACGACGTCTGCGCCCGCCAGCGTCCCGATTCCTGCGCGCGCCTGGGAGAAATCCATGCCCTGCAGATCCTCGAGAAACGAAACCGGATGCAAAGCGAAGTCGTCTACGAGTTGAACCTCGTCCTTCGCGACGCGACCCGCATCCATCTGACGGACCAGGCAAACCTGGCGACGATCCGGGAGTATGCGGAAACCCTGTCGCATTTCCTCGAGCGCCCCGTCTGGGACGCCGTTGCCTGAACGGGGCTGAAAAGACCCGCACACGGCCCGTCATCCTGACTTCCAGCCGATCGCGCCGTGCCGTCCGCATTTCTATGGGGAGAATACCCCGAGCATCCTCCTACCATACCCCGGGAAGGCCCTGAGGCATACGAAAAGCGATTTTTTTCCGTTTTTCAGGGAGTAGCGTCATGAATATGCTTGATATTTGGATTGCATCGTGTTACTTTATCTGTCTTATGGATGTTTTTAAAAAAAAGAGGGGGTATCGGGATAATGGTCAACAATAACAACGAAATTCAAAATCAACCGCAAGATTCAGAAAAAGAGAGCGCTTCCGGATCATCGGAAGACATGGGTTTCAAGGAACTCTACGAACAAAGCCTGCAAAGCCTGCAGATGGGCGAAATCGTGACCGGAAAGGTCGTGCAGATAAATGCCGATGTCGTCATGGTTGATGTCGGCTGGAAGACGGAAGGCTACATCCCGGCCAGGGAACTCAGGGACGGCAAGGGCAACATCAATATCGCCGTCGGCGACGAAATCGAAATCCTGGTGGACAGAAGGGATTCGGACGGCAACCTCGTCCTTTCCCGCGACAAGGCCGCCAAGATCAAGGTTTGGGACGATATCAAGCTGGCTTACGAGCAGAACAAGCCGATCAAGGGAACCATCACCGAGCGCCTCAAGGGCGGTCTCTCCGTGGATATCGGCGTCCCGGCCTTCCTGCCCGGCTCCCAGGTGGACATCCGCCCGGTGCGGGACCTGGAAAAATTCGTCGGCCAATCCTTCATGTTCAACATCCTGAAATACGACCGCAAGCGCAACAACGTCGTCCTCTCCCGCCGGGCCATCCTGGAGGTCGAAAGAGAGGCCGAGAAGAAGAACACCCTGGCGAACATCGAAGAAGGCAAGGTCGTCGAGGGCATCATTAAAAACATCACCGATTACGGCCTCTTCATCGACCTGGGCGGCATCGACGGCCTCCTCCACGTGACGGACATTTCCTGGGGGCGGATCTCGCGGCCGGCCGACAACTTCAGCCGGGGCGACAAGATCAAGGTGAAGATCCTCTCCTTCGACCGCGATAAGGAGCGCGTATCCCTGGGCCTCAAGCAACTGGCGAGGAACCCCTGGAACGAAATCACCGAGAAATACCACGTAGGGACGATTGTCCAGGGCAAGGTCGTCAACGTTATGGATTACGGCGCGTTCGTCGAGCTGGAACCGGGCGTCGAAGGCCTGATCCACGTATCCGAGATGTTCTGGACCCGGGAAATCAAACACCCCTCGAAGGTCCTCACGGCGGGCGACGAGGTCAACGTCATGATCCTCGAAGTCAACCCCGAGGCGAAACGCATATCGCTCGGACTCAAGCAGACGACGACGAACCCCTGGGAGACGCTCAAGCAGAAGTATCCCGAAGGGACCGTCATCCGCGGCGTCATCCGCAACATCACGAACTTCGGCATCTTCATCGGCGTCGAGGAAGGCATCGACGGCCTCGTCCACGTCTCCGACATTTCCTGGAAGCAGCGCGTCAAGCATCCTTCCGAGTTCTACAAGAAGGGGCAGGAAATCGAGGCGGTCGTCCTGAACGTCGACGTCGCCAACGAGAAATTCTCGCTGGGGATCAAGCAGATCGAAAAGAACCCCTGGGAAGAGCTGGCCCATAAATACACCACGGGCTCCATCGTGAACGGCAAGATCACGAACATCACCGATTTCGGCGTCTTCGTCGAGATCGAGGACGGCATCGAGGGTCTCGTCCACATTTCGGAGTTGAGCCAGAAGCGCGTCAAAACCGCGTCGGAGCTTTACCACGTCGGCGACAGCGTGTCGGCCGTCGTCAAGAGCCTCGACACGAAGACCAAGAAGATCAGACTGAGCATCAAGGAACTGGAATCGCCCCAGGCCGAGGAGAAGGATATCCATCATTATCTGAACAACAAGGAAAATCTGGGGTCCAATCTCGGCAGGGCCCTTGCCGAGGCCAAAATGGCCGAAGCCGGATCGGATCGAGCGGATAACTGATGATAAGAAAACACCCGGTTTTCTTTGGACTCTTTATCCTGTTTATCGCAGGATTCATCTTTACCCTCGTCATCTTCGGTCTCAGTTCACTGGGAAGCAGCAAACGGCGCCACGCCTTGTCCCTGAACGACAAGGTCGGCGTCGTTCCTATTGAAGGCGTTATCGCCGAATCGAAAGAGATCGTCGACCAGATCAACAGCTTTGCCCAGGACGAAAGCATCAAGGCCGTCGTCCTCAGGATCGATTCCCCCGGCGGCGGCGTGGCCTCGTCCCAGGAGATCTACGGCGCTGTCGTCGAACTTAAGAAACAGAAGAAAGTCGTCGCCTCCATGGGCACCCTGGCGGCATCCGGCGGCTACCTGATCGCCTGCGGCGCCGACAAGATCGTCGCCAACCCGGGCACCATCACCGGCAGCATCTCGGCCATCATGCATTTCGCGAATGTGGAAGAGCTATTCAAGAAAATCGGCGTGAAGGGGCAGGTCATCAAGAGCGGCAAATACAAGGACATGGGGTCGCCGCTCCGGGAGATGACCGACGAGGAAAAGATCCTGATCCAGGGTCTCGTCGACGACATCTACGACCAGTTCCTCGACGTCGTCGTGCAGAGCCGGAAAATTCCCAAAGAAGAACTGAAGAAGATCGCCGACGGCCGGGTCTTTTCGGGCCGCCAGGCCAAACAGCTCAAACTCATCGACGACCTGGGCGACCTGAACACGGCCGTGCGCCTGGCCGGGGCCATGAGCGGCATCAAGGGTATGCCGGACACGGTCTATCCGCCCAGGAAGAAAGACTCCCTGGCCGATTATTTCCTTCAGGGCATGATGTCCAGGGCGATCGACGAAATCCGGAATAAAACCGCCGCCTCTCCCGGGGTGAGCTACATCTACAGGCCGACATCGCCCTGAACCGTCACGGCCGAAAGACAGGAAAAGGACTCGCTACTTAAATCATGGAATATCACACGATAACCGTCGATCAACAAGCTGGATACGCCGTCGTCACGATGAACAGGCCCCGGGAGATGAACGCCCTCTCGGCCGACATGCGCAGGGAGATCCTCCATGCCTTCAAGGCGATCGAGAACGACAGCAACGTCCGGTCCGTCGTCCTGACGGGCGGCGAGTTCGTATTCTCGGCGGGAATGGACATCAAGGAAATGTCGTCCCTTACGGACGAGGAGATCGACCTCTTCTTCCAGTCCATGACGGCGTACCTCAAGAAGATCTATACGTTCAGGAAGCCGGTGGTGGCGGCGGTCGGCGGCATTGCCCTCGGCGGCGGCTTCAACCTGGCGGTCGTCTGCGATATCATCATCGCCTCCGAGGCGGCCATCTTCGGCCACCCGGAACTGAAATTCGGCCTGAACCCTCTTTTCAATCCCCTGGCCCAACTCGTCGGAACGGCGAAAGCCAAGGAAATCACCATGCTCGGGGAGCCCATCGGCGCCCAGGAGGCCCTGAGGATCGGCCTGGTCAACAAGGTATGCGCCCCCGAGTGCTTCATGTCCGAGGCCCTCGTCATGGCGGAGGAGCTGGCCAAACGCTCCGCCGAGGCCATCATGGCCGTCAAGCGACTGACGGACATCGCCCCCAGGCTGGACCGGGCGGCCGCCCTGGACCTCGAACTGGGGACGTCGGCGCTCCTCTTCTCCCGGCCCGAAAGAAAGGCCCGGATGAACGAATTCATCATGAAGGAATTCATCCACAAAATGAAGCGGCGGGAAAAGGATTCCTGTTCCTGATCCGTCCTGAGCCGTCCCGCGTTTCCAAACGGCCGCACCTGCCGCGCCCCCTGCATAGGGGGCCGCGCCCCCCGCATAGGGGGCCGCGCCCGCCGCCGTCCCAGAGACTTTCCTGCTTCCACGCAATCATCGAAATTGTTTTGACAAACGGCCTGAACCTGTTATAGAAGCGTTGTTTGCCTTGAACCTGAGGATATAGGCTGCGCCGCAAGCGCGCACGGCCCGCAGCTTCTCAATAAAGCTTCCCCGGCCCCCCGGGAACCTCCAGGTCGGGCAAACGGCCGGATTTTTACCGGCCTCACGAGGGCATAAGTGAGGCCCTTGCTTAAGGACACACATCATGAAAGAAATCAATATCGGACTCATAGGCTTCGGCACCATCGGCAGCGGCGTCGTCAAGCTTCTGCGCGACAACGAATCAATCCTGACCAAGCGGCTGGGCGTGAAGCTCACCCTCAAGAAGATCGCCGATCTCGATATCACGACGTCCCGGCCGGTGGCCGTCGATCCGCAGATGCTCACGACGGACGCTTCGTCCATTCTCAACGACCCGGAAATCGCCATCGTCGTCGAACTCATGGGCGGCTACGAACCGGCGCGCAACTTCATTCTCCGGGCCTTCGCCCGTCGCAAGAACGTCGTTACCGCGAACAAGGCCCTTTTGGCCACCCACGGCAACGAAATCTTCCAGGCGGCGGAGAGCCACGGCGTCGACATCGGCTTCGAGGCGAGCGTCGGCGGGACCATTCCCATCGTCAAGACCCTGAAGGAATCCCTCGTCGCCAACCAGATCCTGTCGGTCCTAGGCATCCTGAACGGGACCTGCAACTATATCCTCACGAAGATGACCGACGAGGGCAAGGATTTCCCGTCCGTCCTGAAAGAGGCCCAGGAACTGGGTTTCGCCGAGGCCGACCCGACCTTCGACATCGAGGGGATCGACACGGCCCACAAACTCGCCATCCTCCTTTCGCTCGCCTACGGCAAGCGCGTCAACATGGACGACCTCTACAAGGAGGGCATCTCGGGCATCAGCCAGCAGGACATCGAATTCGCCAAGGAACTGGGCTACCGGATCAAGCTTCTCGCTATCGCCATCAAAAGGGGCGATGCCGTGGAGGCCAGGATCCACCCGACCATGATCCCCTTCGACCACCTCCTGGCGAACGTGAACGCGAACTACAACGCCTTTCATATCATGGGCGACGCGGCCAATTCCGTTTTCCTGTACGGGCAGGGTGCGGGGATGATGCCCACGGCCTCCGCCGTGGTAAGCGACATCGTCGATATCGCCCGGGACCTCATCATGAGCGCCTCCTGCCGGGTGCCGGCGCGGTCGCTCCGCGAGGACGTCATCGAGGACATCCGCATCATGCCCATGGACGAGATCATGACGAACTACTATTTCCGCTTCTCCGCCATGGACCGTCCCGGCGTCCTCTCGAAGATCGCGGGCATCCTGGGCTCCAGGAACATCAGCATCGCTTCGGTCATCCAGAAGGGCAGGAAGCAGGTCGGCGCCGTCCCCGTCGTCATGACGACGCATAAATCGCGGGAGATCGACGTGCGCGAGGCCCTGGCCGAAATCGACCGGCTCGACATCGTCCAGGGCAAGACCGTCCTGATCCGGATCGAGGACAACAAGGTATGAAGATGAAGTACGCCATCCTCCTCGGGGACGGCATGGCCGACTACCCTGTCGATGCGCTGGACGGAAGGACGCCTCTCGAATGCGCCCGGACGCCCAACATGGACCGGATAGCGCAAGCGGGCAGGCTGGGGCTCGTCGATACGATCCCCCGGGGCTTTCCGCCGGGGAGCGACGTGGCGAACCTCACGGTTTTGGGATACGACTGCAACACCTGCTACTCTGGCCGCGGACCGTTGGAGGCGGCCAGCATGGGTGTAAGCCTTGGTCCCGACGACGTGGCTTTCCGCTGCAACCTCGTGACGCTGGGCGATGGCGATAACCCCGCCATGGAAGCATACAACGCCGGCAACATCTCGTCCGACGAGGCGCGCCGGATCATCGTGGACCTGGAAGAGAAGCTCAAGGGCGGGCCGTTCCGCTTCTACCCGGGGGTGAGCTACCGCCATCTCCTGGTCTGGAAAGGCGGGCCGGAGGCCCTGAAGACGACGCCGCCCCACGACATCTCGGGATGCGCGTCGGCGGCCTACCTGCCGCAGGGAGACGGGGCCGCGGAGGCCCTCGACCTCATGAAACGCGCGGCCGGGATCCTTGCGGGCCATCCCGTGAACAGGGAAAGGCAGGCGGCGGGGAAGAAACCGGCGAACAACATCTGGATATGGGGGCAGGGCAGGGCGCCCGCCATGGTCCCGCTCACGGAGCGGTTCGGCCTCACGGGGTCCATGATATCGGCCGTCGATCTCCTCCGGGGCATCGGCGTGTACGCGGGCCTCGACATCGTCCATGTCCCCGGGGCCACGGGCTACATCGACACCGATTACCGCGGGAAGGCCGTGGCGGCCCTGGAAGTGCTGAGGAGTAGGGACTTCGTTTTCGTCCACGTGGAGGCCCCCGACGAAATGGGACACGAGGGAAACATCGAGGGCAAGATCAAGGCCATCGAGGATTTCGACGAGAAGGTCGTGGGAACGGTGCTCACCGGGCTTGAGGGCGCGGGCATGCTGTACCGCCTCCTCGTACTCTCCGACCACCCGACCCCCATCGTGCGCAAGACGCATGTGTCGGACCCCAGCCCCTTCGCCGTACTGTCCTCGGCGCTTTGCGAGAACCGCGGCTACGGACGGCCGTTCTGCGAAAAGGCGGCCCGCGAGGCGGGATTGCTGGTCACGCCCGGCCACCTGCTCCTGGAAAAATTCATCGGGGGCGCCTTTGAATAAGCACGTCTTCCGGGTGCGCGTGATCTTTGCCGATACGGACGCCATGGGCATCGTGTATCACACGAACTACGTCAAATGGTTCGAGATCGGCCGCACGGAGATGATGCGTTCGATCGGGCTCGTCTACGCCGAGATGGAGTCCGAGCAGTTCAACCTGCCGCTGTCGGAGGCTTACTGCCATTACCTATCGCCGGCGAGGTACGACGACGTCGTCGCGATTGAAACGTCCATCGGCTATGTCCGGCGGGCGAGCATCAGGTTCGATTACGAGATCTGGGACGAGGAACGCACCCGGCAGCTCGTGGAAGGATACACCGTACACGCCTGCACGAACCGTGAAGGCAGGATCGTGAGATTCAAAAACGATTTCATCGAGAAAATAAACCGTCACTTGTAAAGGATACTTAAGACCATGGCTGAAAAGAAGATCGACAAGGAATTGAAAGAACCCGATACCCTGCAGGTCTATTTCATGAAAGGCATCGCGTTTTTCAATGAGCACCGGCAGAAATTTTACGTCGGCATCGCCGTCTTCGCCTTTATCGTCCTGGCTTCCGGCGGCTGGTACCTCTACCGCCTCGATTACGAAAAGAGCGCCAACGCCCTTTACGCCAAGGCCAACCTTGCCGCCGCCACGACGGAGAATGTGCAGGACATCCTCAACCAATACAGGGATATCGCCAAGAAATACCCGGACAGCGCGGCCGGCCTCATGGCCCAGTACCGCCTGGGCAACATCCTGTACCGTATGAACGACATCGACGGGGCGACGGCCGCCTACCTGGCGTACCTCAAGCAGGGGCCGGAGGACAACGACCTGACGGCCCTCACCTACACGGGCCTCGGCTACTGTTACGAGAACAAGGGCGATTTCAAGACCGCTCTTTCGTATTACGAAAAAGCGGAGAAATCGAAGGCGGGTGCGGATTTCGAGTCCATGAATTTCAGGAACCTGGGGAGGATTTACGAATCCCTGAACGACAAGGCGAAAGCCCTCGAATACTACCAGAAGGCCCTGGGCAAGACGAAGGACCCCCTGGTCGAACGTTTTATCAAGCGAAAGATCGCTACACTGGGTTAACCCGGTGCCCGCCGCGAAAGACGGCGGGCATGAATCATGCGGCCGGGTCTGATACAGGGGACAGCGGCAAACGGTTATCGAAATAACAGGTCCCTCCTTTCCTTTGCCTAGTCGCCCGCCGCCGGGTTTTCCTTATTACAACACTGCAAGGAGATTTTATGAAGAAGCTCATGTCGGGAAATGAGGCCATTGCGAGAGGAGCCTACGAGCACGGCGTAACGTTCGCCTCGGGCTATCCGGGTACTCCCAGCACGGAGATCATGGAGGAGTTCGCAAAGAACGAAGGCGTGTACGCCGAATGGTCCCCCAACGAGAAGGTCGCCCTGGAAGTCGGCATCGGGGCCGCCATGGCCGGGGCCAAGGCCCTGGTGACCATGAAGCACGTCGGGGTGAACGTGGCCGCCGACCCCTTATTCACCGTCAGCTATACCGGGACCAACGGGGCCCTCGTCATCATCAGCGCCGACGACCCCTCCCTCCACAGCTCCCAGAACGAACAGGACAACCGGAATTACGCGAAATTCGCCAGGATTCCCATGCTGGAACCGTCCGACTCCCAGGAGGGCAAGGACTTCATAAAGCTGGCCTTCGATATCAGCGAACAGTTCGACACGCCCGTCTTCCTCCGGACGACGACGCGCCTTTCGCACTCCAAGTCCGTCGTGAAGATCGACAAGCCGAAACCCGCCGAGGACAAGACGGCCATTACCTTCAACGCCATGAAGTACGTCATGGTCCCCGCCCTCGCCCGTCTGCGCCGCCTGGAAGTCGAGAAGAGATCGGCGGCCCTGAAAACGTTCGCCGAGACTTTACCGATCAACAAGATCGAAATGGGCGACCCCGAGGTGGGCATCGTCACGGCGGGGCTCCCCTACAATTACGCCAAGGCGGTCTTCCCCGGCTATTCGTACCTCAAGCTCGGCATGGTCAATCCCCTGCCCGAGAAAATGATACGGGAATTCGCGTCGAAGGTGAAAAAACTCTACGTCATCGAGGAGATGGACCCCTTCATCGAGGACCAGATCCGGGCCATGGGCATCGAGGTCACGGGCAAGGCGATCTTCCCGTTCACGAACGAATTCGACCCCGGCGTCATCGAAGCGGCCATGACGGGCAACAAACCGGCGACGGCCCCCGTGGAGGCGATTCCGGCCCGGCCGCCGAACCTATGTCCCGGCTGCCCGCACCGGGCGCTCTTTGCCGTCCTCAAGAAGACCAAGGCCTTCGTCACGGGCGACATCGGCTGCTACACGCTCTCCTTCCTGAAACCGCTGGAGGGGCTCCATTCCTGCATCTGTATGGGCGCCAGCATCGGCATGGCCCACGGGATGAGCAAGGCCCTGAAGGAAAAGGGGAAGGGCAAGATCGTGGCGGTCATCGGCGATTCGACGTTCATCCATTCGGGGATCACGCCGCTCCTCAACATGGTCTACAACAAGAGCAACGCCGTCGTCGTCATCTGCGACAACCGGACTACGGCCATGACCGGCATGCAGGAGCATCCGGCCACCGGCTTCACCATCCAGGGCGAGAAGACCAAGGCCCTCGACATCGAGGCCCTGTGCCGGTCCCTCGGCGTGGACAACGTCCAGGTCGTCGATCCGTACGACCTCAAGGCCATGAAGGCCGCCCTCGACCAGGAACTGGCGAACCCCGGGCCCTCCGTCGTCATCTCGAGAAGGTCCTGCGTCCTCTTCAAGAGAGCGGCGGCGCCCGCCGAGAAGGCCCTCAGGGTCGACCCGGACAAATGCGTCGGCTGCAAGACATGCCTCGGCATCGGCTGCCCGGCCATCGCGTGGAAGAAGTTCGACGGCATGGACCCCAAGGACGTCAAAAAGAACGCCAAGAAACAGGAAGGCCTGTCCGTCATCGATGCGGCCCTGTGCAACGGCTGCACCGTTTGCCAGCAGCTCTGCAAAGTCGGCGCCATAGTGAAGGAGGATTAATCCGATGAAGAATGAAGTCAGAAACATACTGCTGGCCGGCGTGGGAGGGCAGGGAATACTGCGCGCGAGCGATATCTGCTGCGAAGTCATGATGGAGGCGGGATTCGACGCCAAAAAGAGCGAGGTCCACGGCATGGCCCAGAGGGGCGGCTGTGTGACGAGCCACGTCTGCTTCGGCGAGAAGGTCTATTCGCCCCTGGCCCGCAAGGGCGACGTGGAAATGCTCGTGGCCTTCGAAACGCTGGAGGCGCTCCGCTACCTCGACTACCTGAGGCCCGACGGGATCGTGATCGTCAGCGAAGAGCGTTTCAATCCCCCGGTCGTCAACCTGGGCGACGCGTCTTACCCCGGCGATATCCTGGAGAAGGTGAAGAAGCTCTTCAAGACCGTCCATTACATCAAGGCCACGGAACTGGCGGAGCAGGCGGGAAATCCCCGGACCGCAAACACGGTCGTGCTCGGAGCGCTCGCTTCGCACCTGACTTTTGAGGATGCGTTATGGGAAAAGGCGCTGAAGTCGTCGTTCCCTCCCAAGCTCGTGGAGGCGAACATCCGGGCGTTCCACCTGGGTAAAAAGGCCTGATCCTCGGGCGCAAACCTTGACATTCGCGGGTTAATGAATATTGTTAGAGTAATACAAAATTACTGAAAAAAGGCAATATTCAAACGGAGACTATGGCGGAAGACTATTACAAGACACTGGGCGTCGAAAAGACCGCAACGGCGGACGACATCAAGAAGGCCTACAGGAAGCTGGCCCTGAAGTTCCATCCCGACCGCAACCCCAACAACAAGGAGGCGGAAGAGAAGTTCAAGAGGATCAGCGAGGCCTACGCCGTCCTTTCCGACGCGGATAAACGTAAACAATACGACAATTTCGGCTCCGATCAGTTCAGCCAGCGATACTCGCAGGAAGACATCTTCCGGAATTTCGATTTTTCCGAAATCCTGCGCGAATTCGGGTTCGGCGGCGGGGGAGGGACCTTCCGCTACAGCACCGGAGGACGAAGGCGGCCAGGCGGCGGGTTCCAGCAGCACACGGAAGAGGACCCGTTCAGCGATTTCCTGGGCGGCCAGCAGCCGTACCGGCGACAGCCCCAGAAAGGGCAGGACCTCCACTACAACCTGTCCATATCCCTGGAAGAATCCGTCTTTGGGGCGGAGAAGAAGCTCGCCCTCCAGAAGGAAGACCGCGTCGAGGAGATCAACATCAAGGTCCCGCCGGGCATAGCGACGGGGAAAAAGCTCCGCCTCGCGGAGAAGGGCTCGCCGGGTTCCGTGGGAGGCCCCGCGGGCGACTTATACCTCAACATCACCGTGCAGCCGCACCCGCTCTTTTCCCGGGACGGCAACGACCTGTATATAGAAAAGTCCATCAATTTCAGCCAGGCGGTCCTGGGAACGTCCATCGAGGTCCCGACCCTGGACGGCTCGATCAAGCGCGTGAAGATACCGCCCGGGACGCAGAACAACACGAAGGTCAGGCTGAAGGGCCTGGGCGTCCCCGGCCTCAAGGGCGCAACCAAGGGGGACCAGTACGTCAAGATCAGCATCAACGTTCCGCGCAAGCTGAACGACAAACAAGCGCAGCTGATCAAGAAGCTGGCGGAGGAGGACCTCTAGCCTCCCGTTTGGACTGCGGCCGCCCTGACGATAGCGTGACTTTTTCCGGGAAAAGGGATATACTGAAACGTCCGGCGCAACCGAGGCCGGCTTGAAAGGGGGAGGACGGATGAAGACAGGCAGAAGGCTGATTGCGGTGATGGTTGCGGCCGCCCTGCTGAGCGGGTGCGCCATTTTCGGAAGGAGCAAGGATTTCAAAGCCTTCGACCAGCAGCTCCTGACCCAGGTGACGCCGGGCAAGACGACGGCCCAGGAGCTGACCAAGCTCTTCGGCGCCCCCAATGCCGTCGTCAAGCTCTCCAACGGCAACGCATACCTTTACAACCGCAACGTAAGCAAGAGCCTGGGGCTGTGGCTCGTCCTCGTCACCTTCATCGACATGGACACCCAGCACGACCGGCTCGTCTTTTTCCTCAACAACAACGACGTCGTAACAAACTACGGGCGGTCCCTGGAAGCCGCCGATGCCGCCTATGGCCTGCCTTTCTAAAAAGGGTCCCTTCGCCTTTCTGCTGCTGGCGCTCGTCGTCCTGCCGCTTGTGGCGGGCTGCGTGACGTTCCGCGTCATCCGCGTGAACGACGGCAAGGCCATGTCGCCCGCGGCGGAGGAATTCATGTCCGGCAAGGCGACGCTGGACGAGGTCCTCGCCAAGTACGGCGCCCCCGCCGACGTCGTGGACCTGGAAGGCCGGACGGCCCTCCTGTATCACAGGGCCCACTACCGGGCGAACCAGATATCCTTCGGCATCCCCTTCAGCAACGTGAGCGGCGTCTCCGCGAGCCTCTCCGCCTACGGCAACCTCCTCCAGTACGACTCCCTCATCTTCTTCGTCAACCCCGACGGCACCGTCTCCCACACAGCCTTCGAGAAGGGGACATCCAAGCCCTACTTCTCCGGGCTTCTCGATGATTGAGGGGCAGGGCGATGTCCTAAGCCTCGCTTTGCGTCAGTCATGACATTTATGACGCATCGATCGGCCTAAAATCTCTTTTTTACTCCCGATCGACAGCGCCGGCCGGCCGAAACGAGGCCTATTGTTTTAAAATATCATCATGATATTACATTTTATCTCGCTTCGATCCTGTTGTATCCGGCAATTCAGTATGACGGCCCCGGAATGACCGGCTGCCGTTTCCTTCGAAAGTGTCACTCCTGTGTCGGGATATTTTACAGTTGCCTCATCCCCGGCCGGCGACTATAACTTATGAGTATCATCGATTTATTTTGAAATCCGGAGCCGAAATGCACGGTTGGAGAGGCATCGACCTGTCGGGATTGTTTACATGTCCAGTCCCGGAATACTCCCATAAAACTACCGTAAACGCCCGAAGTCGATCCGGCTCTATAATATATATATTGCCAAATCAGGCCGTTACTTCTTATGTGAGGATAATATAAGTAACACGACCGGGTCTGGCATGAAAAGTGTAGAGAAGAAATCATATAAAACCTGCCGGTGAGGGGCAGAAATCATTCGACCGAGGAGGGGACGATTTTGAAAAGCATTAAAATATTTTTCGTATTGGCTCTTTTGTTCATGTGCGTAGGTCAGGCGGGAGCGGAACAGTTCAGCTTTACGTTTTCCAACGCGGGCCACACCGGCGACATCGGAACGTTAATCGCCAGCGGCAGTGGAACGATAAATGGCACCGACCAGGGCGGCGGGACCTTCCTGATCACATCCGGTTCCGCCACGATCAATGGGCTGGGAACGCTTGCAATCAGATTGGCGGACGGCTCGGTTCCGGCTACCCATTGGGAAGTTGTTCCCCCCGGCGGAGGAAACCTTGTCATGGACTACAATAATCTGTTTTACGGCTCCCAGCCGTATCTCGATAACTGGGGACTGATGTTTAACACCGGCGATATCTACTTGAATTTCTGGTACAGCGAGGGGAAATACGGCATGTACCTTTGGAACGGCTGGGATACTATAGATGGGCAATATACCCAATTGTACGTTGGTTCTGTCGATTTCTCGCTCACGCCGCAGGCCAACGCCGTTCCCGAACCGGCGACCATGATGCTCCTCGGCCTCGGGCTGGCCGGTATTGCGGTCGTACGAAAGAAGTTCCGCAAATAAATCTCATTCCGAGAACAACGAAAAGAAAGGCAGTGTCTTCGGGCTCTGCCTTTTTCGTTTCCAGCGGGCCGGACACGCTGCCTTCCCCGGCTTGTTCGAGGACTGAGGGGCGGACCGTCTTCCTGCCCGCGCTCCGCATCTGATAACACCGACAGATCATAAATACAGTCAAACAAAAAGGCAGCATCGGCCGCGCCGATACCGCCCTTTCGTTCCACATCCTGGATGTCCTACCGGTCCGGCCCGCTCGGAGGCCGTCCGGGAATAACATGTCTCAATCCCCGCCCCGGGCCGGTATCGTTAATGTCCGATTCGAAAACTGACGACGCGGCATTTTTGCTGTCCGGCGGCGGGATCTATGATTAGAAATCGCTGAAGCCGTCGTCTTTCAAGGGGATAATCTTTTCCGCGTCGACAGATTTCCGGGAAACCCGTTTGGCCAACGTTTTCCTGAGTCCGGAGGATACCTTCGGGGCGGAAGACAATGTCGCCTTGCTCGCGCCGCTTCCGCCGACTAGGGTTATCAGATCGCCGACATACACCTTCATCTGCTCCGCCTGGGCGTTGAGTTCCTCGGCGGCGGCAGCGGACTCCTCGGCGTTGGCCGCCGTCGCCTGCGTCACTTTGTCCATCTCCAAGACGGCGGTGCTGACCTGCGAAATGCCCCGCGACTGTTCCTCCGAGGCGGATGCGATTTCGTCCACCAGCTGGCCGACCTTCATGGCGAGCTCCGCATTCTCCTTGAAGGCCTCCTGGGTGGCCGTCGTCAATTCGTTGCCCTTCTGCACGGCCTTGATCGTATCCTCGATCAGGCTGCTCGTGTTCTTGGCGGCCTCCGCCGCCCTCATGGCGAGATTCCTGACTTCGTCCGCCACGACGGCGAAGCCTGCGCCCGCCTCTCCCGCGCGGGCCGCCTCGACGGCCGCGTTCAGCGCGAGCAGATTCGTCTGGAAGGCGATTTCGTCGATGGTCTTGATGATCTTTCCCGTTTCCTCGCTCGACTTGTTGATGGCCTGCACGGCGTCCACCATGCCTTTCATCTGGCCGTCGACCTTCTCCACAACCTCTTTCGATTCATGCGTCAGGGCCTTGGCCTCGGCGGCGTTATCGGCGTTCCGTTTGGTCATGGACGACATCTCTTCCATGGAGGACGACGTCTCTTCCAGCGCCGACGCCTGCTCCGCGGTCCCCTCGGCAAGAGACTGTCCCGCCGTGGATACCTGGGAGGCCGCCGCCGCAACCTGATCGGCCCCGTCGCTCAACCCGGCGATGACCCTGTTCAGGGGGCGGGTGATGCCGCGCACGAGAAAGAACGCGATCACTATGCCGACCGCCAGGGCGACAAGGGCGATAACGATCATGGTGATCCGTCCTGTCGTGGCCGCGTTCACGGCATCGGCGGCGTCCTGCTTCGACGTCTTCGCCAGGTTCTCCTGGAAATCTTTTAGGCATTTCAAGAACTTCGCCTGGACGGGCACGATCTGCTTGATGACGATATCCGCCGCTTCCTCGTTCCTGTTGGCGGCGCCTGCTTCCACGGCTTTGTCGTTCAGGACGATAACATCTGCAACGCTCGCCTTGATGAGCACAACCTGCTCCTTGCCCTTGGCCGTCACCAGCATTTTTTCGAGCGTCGGAATATCCTGTTGGAGCAACTCTTCCTTCGCCTTGTAGTAGGCCTCCTTCAGGCTCTTATTCATCTCCGGGTCCGACGTGAGCGGCAGGGAACGCACCGTCCGGGCCATCATATCGAAATCTTCCATGATATCGTAAAGTACTATAAGTTCCGGGACTCTTATGTTGGCCACGTCGTTCACTTCCTCGCTCAGATGTCCGAGTCTGCTGACCCCGACATACCCGACTGCGCAAAGCAGGACCAAAACGATTGCAAACCCGCCCCACAATTTCACGCTCAGTTTCAGTTGTCTCATCCCTCGTTTCTCCTTTCATGATTCGGAATATACTCCGATACTTATTGAACCGGTCGCAAGACGCGGCCGTGTTTTTCAGGGAATGCTCCTCCATTCCCGAATTCCCGCTTTGCCGTTACGCAGGTCACGGATCGTTCGTCACCGTCATGTCCGGGGCGTCCCGCTCCCCGGGTTTCATAATGCGGCGGGCCTGTCTCCGGGGCCGGCTGTCAGGCGCGACCTCGTTTCCTTTCGGGGTCCGCTCCGGCTTACGGATATCGATAGGGGGTTGCTGCGGAAATTCGCGGCACGGCGATAAAACTCCCGATCCGGGGACGCCGGCGCGGACCGTCGTCCTTGCGGATCGCGTTTTCACGGCTATCCTCGCTTCGGTGACGGAATGCTTTCAGGAAGGAAGTGAAAACAGGAACTGCCCTTTATGAATGTGTTCGCTGATGCTGCAACTGATCGATTCGCTTTGCCCGGCCCCTTAAGATTCCCCTTTCCGATTGGCCTGTGGTGCTGCACCTCCGAATCCGGGAGGACAGAGCATGAAACAGCCGATCAGTGCGTCGCTTTGACTTGACTCGATTTCTGCGAAATATTATTGCTTTATGCGCTTAACATATCTTCCGCCGCGGAACTTCCGCTGCGGCCGGCATCCCTCCGCCTTGACGAATGTGAGGCGGACGGTACAACTTCTACCAAACTTCTATATAGCGTTTTGAATTGTTTATTATTTTCAAGGAGAAACGATTTGTCGTCAATACTTAAATAGTGCGTACGCACTGCTTACTCAGGGGATGGGTCACGACAGGGAAAGGAGGGAAGATTTCAGGGAATCTTTCTGGTTTGTGAGTTTCAGTTTCTTTCTTATGTTGTTGCGGTGCGTTCCCACCGTGCGGACGGAAATGTTCAGCAGCATCGCGATTTCCTGGGAAGTTTTGCCCTGCTTGATCAATTCCGCGATATGCATCTCCTGGGGCGTCAGCCGGCTTCGGTTGACGGAAAGATTTCTCATGAGGGGCGAAACGATATTATAAAGATTCTTCTCCAGCGTCTCCACGACGGGAAACATTCTCTTTCCCGTCAGTTGCTGTTTCAGCTTCTCGATGTAGGGTATGACCATCTCGTTGACGTTGTACCTGATCTTCTCCTCCGTGATATCTTCTTTCTCGGAAATCTTCCTGATAACGACATGCAAGGCCGTATTGGTCTCCTCAAGCTCCCGCGACCTCGCCCGCAGGTCGTCCTCCGCCTTTTTCCGTTCCGTCATATCGTGGAAGATAATCGAGACATGCGTCACCTCGCCGTCCGGTCCGCAATAAGGGGCGTAGCTGACCTTGAAATACCTCCTGCCGAGAACGGGGTAATCGATCCATTCCTCCTCGTCGATGGCCCGGCCTTTCAGACATCCGTCGATCTTCGGCTTCATGACCCTGTAAAACCTGTTCCTGCCCGAAATCTTCGCCAGGTTCGTCTCGATGATCTGTTCGCGCGTTTTGCCTATGGCGGCGCAAAAGGCGTCGTTGACGGCTTTGAAAACGTACCGCCTGCTGACAAGCGTCATCAATTCCCGGGAGCTGTTCGTGATGAACTCCGCCCTTTCCCATTTCGATTCGATCCCGTTTCTTTTCATGATTTCTTCTTCCAGGGATCGATTGATCTCTTCAAGCCTCTGCGTCCTCTCGCGGACCGTTCTTTCCAGATTGTCGCGATAGGCGGCCAACGTTTTCTCCGCGTCGATGCGTTCGGTGATGTCCCGGGCCATGACATAGAATATGCTTCTGCCCTTTAAAAACGACGGCATGACGATGGCTTCCACGGGGAAGAGGTCGCCGTTCTTCTTGCGGTGCATCCTTTTGGATACGTAATGCGATCTTGCCGACGACAACATCCTTTCGATGAATCGCCATGTTTCTTCCTTCTCGGCGGAGATGTCGGGAGCGCCCATGCCCCTCAGCAGCTCCGCCTTTTCGTATCCGTACAGCCTGACGAAGGTCTCGTTGGCATCGAGAAAACGCAGGGTCTCGGCATCGAAAATGCAGATCGCCATCATCTCGTTCTCGTACAGGCGGCGATTCCTTTCTTCGCTTTCCAGAAGCGCCCCCGCCGCCTGCCTGCGCTCGATGACCCTCCCGAGACGGGCGGCGACGACACGGATCAGCTTCCGCTCCTCGTTCAGGAAGGGCCCCTCGTCCCTTTCGGGCCTCCGGACGAGATAGGACACGGCGATCTCTCCGAGCTTCCTGCCGTGAACAAGGATGTCCTCCGACAGACGCCAAGGCGTCTCTCCGTAATTTGCCGTCGAGAATTCCCGATCTTCGAACCTGATTTTCGCACAGGCGCGGGCTGGGCAGGACCAGCCATGCGGCAGTCTCTCGACAATCTTCTCCAGCATGTCTTCAATGGATTCCGACGCATCGACGATATCGGAGATATCATAGAGGCAATCCAACGCCTTGACCCTTTCCCGCAAGGCTTCTTCGGCCTGTTTAGCTTTTGCCAGGGCCTCATCCAACTCCCCGATTCTCTTTTCCAGATTTCTCAAAACCGTTTCATCTTCCACTGACGGAAAGACCTCCAAAAACCGACGATCAAGTCTTCATGCGAAATGCATAGATATTTTTTCAGACGGATGACGAAACGCCGCCTCTTCCGTCCTCGTTGCCTCAACCGTCCGGATATCGACGCTTGCGTCCGTCGATTCTTCATCCCTCGGCTTCCACGGGCTTAACCGCACACTCCAAGGCGGATATTCCGTGAAGAAGCTGCCTGCCCTTGACCGACATCGTTAACGTCTTGCTGCCAGCTTGGAGATATGGAAGGAAATACGAATAGGACTGAGCGCTATACGGGATTTATAATGAGGCACACAATATTTTATGTCAAACAAACCATCCGATTACAACGTTTTTGTAATACGTTCCATATGTTATACGGGTCATAGCTGCACCGGAAATCGTGGGATACAGCCGGTGAATTTGTTATTGTAAACGGCTGCTCTGAAAAAAGAAAGAGATTTTATCGCTTAATAACATTAATTAATAATATGGATCGATCTTGTACGGACCGCCTATAATTGTATGTAAAATACGTAGCGTCTGATTCTATTATATTGTCTAGCATCGTATTACGCATGAGTGATTACCTGGAATAAAATGCGCTGTTGGCGCTTATTACGGGACGTCCGGAAGGAGAATATAAGCGAATTCGCGCCGCAGTCGATTTATCGCATGTGCCGGCAGGCACCTGTAAATAATATAAGGCTGTAAATAGATATTACATCTATTCGTATCTCTTTAAAGCTTGCAATAATATATGGTTACGCAATAATGTATAGGAATATACATGTCTGATTATTTTACATCCGCGATATAAGACGAATTCCGTTTAACCAGTGAACTGAAACAATATGAGCAAGTTACTATCATGGCGCGAAACTTGCAAAATTCACGGGAAATTTCTTTCGGAGGCTAGGGTGAACTATGATTAAGAAATTCAAGATGTTAACAGCTGTTTTTGCGTTTCTCTTCCTGATGACGGCTTCCAGTGCGTTCGCGGAAGGCATTTTGATGGCCGAATGGGGCATGGGACCCTTCAATAAAATGGTCCAGACTTCGTCGGTTGCATTATTTGTCAGCCCGGGTATGGAGCTTCGATCCGATTATACCCAGAGCGCGATCGATATCTACGGCACGGCGTACAACCTTGCCACTGTATTTCCAACCTGGAGCGTCAACATGGATGCCTCGGGTAAAATCGTAACCGCCACGGGCAGCACGACGGATATCATGGCATGGTGGTTATGGATCGATCCGAGTTACGCCGGCACGCCGTTCAGCTTTGAGTTCTACGCCTACAATAACGACGTGTTGATCGACTGGACGACGGTCACGTACGACGGCGGCACACACGGCGCCAGCACCCACGGTTCCCCCCTGAACAACGGGGACAATTACACCTTTACGACGCATGACCTGAACCCGGCGAACGCCGTTCCCGAACCGGCAACCATGATTCTCCTCGGCCTCGGGCTGGCCGGTGCGGCAGTTGCAAGAAAGATGTTCCGTAAATAAATCTCATCCTGAGAATGGTCGATAAATGGCAGGGCCTGCGGGCTCTGCCTTTTTTGTTTCCCGCGGGAGGGACGTTCAGGCGGTCTTCTTCGCCTCCCTGGGCAGGGACCATCCCAGCGCCGCCGAGGGGAGCGGCACAGCGGCTATGATGGCCAGGGCCCAGAAAAGGCCGTAGTGGTCGGCGACGTATCCGAGGATCGGCGCGGCGACGCCGCCGATGGAAACGGCGAGCCCCAGGGTGACGCCGGAGGCGAGGCCGACCCTGTTGGGCAGGTACTTCTGGCCGAGGACGATCATGGGGCTGAACGACGCAAAGAGGCCGAGTCCGACGGGGATGAGGAGGGCCGTGAGCAGCATGACGTTATTCGTCGCCAGGAGCAGGGGCAGGGTGAAGATGAGCGAGCACAGGCCGGCGACGACCACGCGGCGTGAGCCGTACCGGTCCGCCAGCCGCCCACCCAGGAGCGTCCCGACAACGCCCGCTGTGAACATGACGGTCAGGGCCATCGCCCCCGACGCCTTGGTCTCTCCCAGGACGCCGATCCAGTAGAGGGGCAGGAACGTATTGAGGCCGTGGAACATGACCGACCGGCACGTGATCGCCGCCGTGAGACGGCCGAATGCACCCCAGTCGTCCTTTAGGCCTTCCGTCGGCGCCGCCTTTTTCGCCGCATTTTCCGCCTGCATGAAAGCGGGGAACTGTGAGATCAGGAGCAGCGAAACGAGGGCAACCGGCAGGATCAGCAGCCATGTGCCTTTCATGCCCACCGACAGCATGACCGCCGTGACGACGGTCGGTCCAAGGGCGAAGCCCAGGTTGCCGCCCAGGGCGAAGATGCTCATGGCGGTGGCTTTCGAATCGCCGGACACCCGGTTCATCAGGCGAGCCGCTTCCGGGTGGAAAGCGGCGATGCCGAGGCCGCTGACGCCGACGAGCACGACCAGGGCGGAATACTCTCCCACCCAGCCCGTAAAGGCCAGCCCCGCCCCGGCGAGGCATATGCCGACGGGCATGAGGAACGGCTTCGTGAACCGGTCGGCGAAATGGCCGAAGATCGGCTGGATGACGGACGAAGCGGCATTCGCCACGAAGACGAGAGCGGCCGCGGCGGCATACGTCAGGCCGTGTTCCTGGATCAGAAAGGGCAGGAGCGCCGGCAGCGCCCCCTGGTTGATATCCGAGGCCATGTGGCCCAGCGACAGCAGGTAAACCCTTGGATTCGACATGTGTGTTCCTTTCAATATCCCGGCGGAGCGGGAACTTCGTCTTGCTTATAACAAACGGATCGTTTAGAATCTTGCGATATGAAGACAATATATATCGCAAAACGGACAAAGGACGACGACGACGGCCTCGATGACCGCCTCGGCATTCCCCGGCCGCTCGTGGCCCTGGCCTTCAACTATCGCGCCGGACGGCGGACGCCGCTCCATCGGCACCGGCGTTCGCAGCTCATCCAGGCCATAGCGGGCGTCATGACCGTGACGACGGAAGAGGGGCTGTGGGTCATCCCTCCGGGCAGGGGCGTCTGGGTCCCGGCGGGGCTCCAACACCGCGTAGCCGCAACTGGCGAGCTCAAGATGAGGACCCTCTATCTCGACCCTTCTGCGGCGTCGGGCCTGCCGGAGAAATGCTGCGCCGTGTCGGTGCCGCCGCTCCTCCGGGAACTGATCCTTTATGCCGTGGCCATGCCCGCCCTCTATCCTCCCCGGGGCCCCGAGGCCCGGATCGTCCGGGTCATCATGGACTTTCTGAATAACGAACTCAAGGAGGACCCCCTGGCGCTTCCCATTCCCAGGGACAGCCGTCTGAAAAGGATTTTTCTCATGTTATCTGCGGAACCGGACGACAGCCGGACGCTGGAGGCATGGGGCAGGACGGTCGGCGCCGCCGGACGCACCCTGGCGCGCCTGTTCATGAGCGAGACGGGGATGAACTTTCACGTGTGGCGGCAGCAGCTTCGCATCCTGGAGGCGCTGAAGGGCATGGCGCAGGGGGAGTCCGTCACGTCCGCCGCCATCCGGACGGGCTACAACAGCCCAAGCGCCTTCATCTCCATGTTCCGCCGGACCCTGGGGAAGACGCCGGGCGACTATTTCAAGTAAGGGCTTTTTGACCGCCGGGGTTCGAAGTCATCCCGTCACGGCCGTGTAGACGAGATGGTAATGAAACGCCGAACCGAGCAACACGAACAGGTGGAAGATTTCGTGAAAGCCGAACCCTGCATGGCAAACGGGTTTCTTGATCATGTAGAACACCGCCCCGACCGTGAACGATATCCCTCCGGCCAGGAGGGAAAACAGGGCGCCGGGCGGCATCGTTTTAAGCAGGGCGCCGACGG
Organism: Syntrophales bacterium; assembly: GCA_963668175.1. Classification (GTDB taxonomy): domain Bacteria; phylum Desulfobacterota; class Syntrophia; order Syntrophales; family PHBD01. Next base: position 2,833,576 of record OY764159.1, on the reverse strand, counting down.
CCGCAACGCCGATCCATCCCATGAGCAGGTAAACGACCGTCGAAAAATAGCGGGGGGCCTTGATATACAGGATTTTCAGGATCAGGCCGGCGGCGACGAGCGCCCATTGGACGGCGATGACCGACCATTTCCAGTTGCCGGAGAGGTAGACATAGCAGACAGGCGTATAGGTGCCGGCAATCATGAAGAATATGGCGGAATGGTCTAGCTTCCGCCAGAGCGAGATTTCATTCTCCGCCTGCTTGCGGGCATGATAGAAAGCGCTGGCCGAAAAGAGAAGAATCGCCGAACACCCGTAAACGGCGGCTACAACGACATGGGCCGCAGACGCCCGCGCCGCGACAACCAGCCAGACCGTACCGGCCACGGCCAGAAGAGCCCCGACCAGATGCGAATAACAGGATACCGCCTCCTGACGCCGGATCAAAGCGACGGCCCTCCTTTACAGCCGGAGGCCATGAACGCCGCCGCCTCCGCCTTCCGGTGCGAAGACTGAAAGGCCGGGGGAACGACGAATCTCCCGAACAGCGGTCCGTGGTGATTCAGCCAGTAGTCCTGAAACTCCGCCCGCGACATGCCCGGCCGATGCTTGGCGCATATAACGCGTCTGATCATGTCTTCCCACGCTCCTTTACTGCGAATCCTGCCGCCATGTTGTGCCTTATTCGATCATAAATCAAGTAAAAGAACATGCTTCCACAACTTGACCTTACGCCGTTTTCGAGAGAGAATGGGGCAGTTCAATTTACATCAAGGAAGGTTCTTTATGTCAATAAACCCGGAAGAAACCGCAGAGATGGCCGCGTTTCTGCAGCCGACGAAGGTGATCGAGTCGGACCACCCGGCCGTCGTCGCCTGCGCGGAGCGCGTCACCGCCGGCTGCGGAAGCGATAAAGACAAGATCGTCAAGCTGTTCTACTTTGTCCGGGATGCGATCAAGTACAACCTGTTCATGATTTCCGCCTGCGAAGAGGATTTCCGGGCATCGATGATTTTGGAATGGGGGAGGGGATATTGCGTCCAGAAGGCCGTCCTCTTTGCGGCCCTGTCCCGCGCCGTCGGCGTTCCCTGCCGGCTAGCGTATGCCAAGATCCGGAACCACCGCGTCCCGGAGCATATCGTGAAGATGATCGGCACGAACGTCTTTCCCCGTCACGGCTACAACCAGTTCTACTGCGGCGGGAAATGGCTGAGCGCCACCGCCGCCTTCGACGCGGACCTGTGCGCCAAGAACGGACTTCCGGCCGTGGAATTCGACGGCCTGACGGACGCAATCCTGCCGGAAAAGACCCTGGAGGGCGGCCCCTACATCGAATACCTGGAGAAGTATCCCGCGACGGCGGACCTCGCCTTCGACTGGATCGTCCCGATCATCAGGGAGAGATTCGGCGCCGACAAGAGACCCGCGCATTCGCGCTAAGGAAGGAAAGGGCAGGGGGCTGCATGCTTCCGCTGCTATCGCGGAACGTATGGCGCAGTATCCCGTGCCGCCAGGAAACATTCCGCCGGGATCGCCCTGCGGCACGCTTCCGGTTATTTGCCCTTGTTCTTTTCCGTATAGTATTCGAGGACCTTCAGGGCGAACCTGGCCGAGACGGTCGCCGGGCCGCCGCCCATATCCGTCGCCACGTCGATGCTCTCGATGATCTGCCGCTCCGTCGCGCCCCGCCGCATGGCCTCGCCGATATGCCATTCCATGCAGGCTTCGCAATTGATCACGACGGAAATGGACGTGGCGATCAGTTCCTTGGTTCTCCTGTCCAACTCGCCGTCTTCGAATGCGACTCTCGCCAGGTTCGCAAAGGCGTTGAAAGTCTTGGACCGCTCCATGAAGAATTTGCCCGAATATTTCCTGTCCCGGATGATCTTTTCGATCTTTTCCACATCGGCCGCTTCCATATGCAACCTCCTCGATTTTTCGCTCATTGAACACCCGATCCGTCCATCATTCAAATGAATTGTATTTATGATGGACATCATTTTCAGTGATGTTTACGGGATCGTGCGGGAAGGAATGGCCGCCGAAAGACACATGGCAGCGAATGGAAGGAAAATAATAGCCGACAGGGAAATTTGAAGCCTGAATAGGGTCACGGATCGTCTTCCGACTTTTTTTTCACGCCGTCTTGAGAAACGGAAGCATGGAGTTCATGCCCCCCGCCGCCGAAACGGCATATATGTCCTATAAGATATGTTATGTAAACTTACCGATGCTCTAAATAGCCCTTTGTGTCCTGGACGGTCCTCCTCCCCGGAATTTTTGTGACGGAAATTATTGCGGCCGATTTTACCGCTCCGAAACGCCCTACGGAATTTGGACGCCCTTTCGGTTTGACTGGTCTCTTGACGAAGATCTTTTTATTAATGACCTGATGACGGACCGCTTCTAATCCTGTCCGCCAGGCGCTTGATGACCTTACCGCTGACTTTAATGGATCAGGAGCCCCCGAAGCGTCCCGCCTTCCATGCGATCGTCTCATATCATCAGATGTGATAACGGATGCTTAGACGAGTTCGACGTCGCCCCAGGCGCCCATGCGGTCGCCGCTTATAATGACGACGCCTAAAATGCCCTCTATTTGCTGCGATCTCTCGATCCCCCTTGTGATGTCCCGTCCGGATTGCACGAGATTTCCGATGGATGACGCCGCGGCGTCGGCGAGTGTCGCCGTTTTTGCCAGGACGCAAACGGCGTCCGCCTTCCCCAGGCTCAAAGACGGCCCGACCGTCCCCGACGACGTGCAAATCCCGATGGGCGTCTTTTCCGGGGCGATCCGGAGGCGCACCTTGTAGCTCAAAGGCGATTCGCCGGCGAAGATGGCAACGGTTCGCTCTTTGTCCGATTTCAGGAAGCAGTCGCCGCCGTTTTCGACGATGAGGGTGGCGCAGCGGTCCATGAGCTCGCGGCCGACAAATTCCGCCACGGCGCCCGCCACGGCGGCCATGGGACCGACATTTGCGGCAGAACCTGCTTTAAGCATCCCGCGGACAATGTTCGGGGCGAAATGATCCTCTGGAAGCGGCTGTAATGACGTAAGGAATTCAGGATGGATGTCGATGTAGACTTCAAGATGACTTCTTAGCCGGTGGACGATCTTCGCTGTCTCCGCCTCGATGTCCTGGTCGGAAGTAATAAATAGGTCCGTTTCTCGTACGTTTATATGATATTTATTAAGGTCTTGGCTTAAGATTCGGTTGCGGTACGTTCTTTTGATGTATTCCTTCATAGATGACAAGAAATACCATTGATTTACATAGTGAAATTATGATTTATCCGTACGGCATGCCTGTTGCCGTCCGTGTTTGCAATCTTCTATGGCCGAATATTCTTTATTTATATATGGTTAACCTACGATCCTTCATGTTGTGTCTTAAGATAACCAACCGCCCTGCCCCGGGAAGCGTATCTTCATGTACTTCATGATGGTTTAAACGAAATACGTCGTTCCGTCGCCGAATAATTGGTCGGCTTCCTTCTTCAGGTGCATGTTGATATCGAGCTTGATGTCGCGCCCGAGATAGACGACCGTCTCGCTTTTTCCGTTCACGAGATGGAGGTAGCCGTCGTGCTTGCCCTTGTAGTGGCGGATGATGTGGTGGAGGGCCTCGATGTCGCGGGGGGCATACCTGTCGACGTCCACCCGGAAGTGCACCGCGCTGAACGGCTGGGCGATCACCTCGGAAAGAAGGCTTATTTCCAGGGCCTTTACCTTCACACTCTCATCGTTTACATCAAGGACGCCCTTCACGAGAACAGGCTCGTCGCCGTGAAGAAAGGGCGAGGCAAACCGGTATACGTCGCCGAAGCAGATGATCTCGACGGAGCCCTTCAGGTCCTCGATGGTCACATAGGCCATCGTATCGAGCTTCTTTGTTTTCAATTCCCTGATATTGCTCACGATACCGCCGAACGTCACCTGATCTTTATCGTTCTTCCCGGCGATGGAGGCCGAATCGGCGTTGGCGACGAGGCTCAGGCGGTCGACGAAGGCCGACAGGGGATGGCCCGTGATGTAGAAGCCGATCATCTCCTTTTCGTTCGCGAGCAATTCCTTGTAATTCCATTCGTCTGTCTCGGGAACAATGAAGTTATGGTTTAGGGTTTCGTCCCCTTCCTCGCCGCCTTCCAGGTCCTCGAAGAGGCTCGCCTGGCCGCTCGATTTCTCCCGGAGCCGCCTCTGGGCCGCGTCCATGATCTCCTCGTAATGCTCCATGAGTTGGCGGCGCTTGTGGCCCGTCGAGTCGAAGGCGCCGCACTTGATGAGGCTCTCGATCATGCGCTTGTTGATCCGCCTGATGTCCACGCGATAGCAGAAGTCGTAGAAACTCGCGAACTTGCCGTTCTTGTCCCGCTCCTCCGTGATGGCCTCGACGGCGGAGACGCCGACGTTCTTCACGGCCGAAAGGCCGAAGCGGATATGGCTCCCGGCGACGGAGAAGTCGCTCTGGGATTCGTTGACGTCCGGGGGCAGGACCTGGATGCCGACTTCCTTGCAACTGTTGATATATTTGATGATTTTGTCCCGGTTGTCCTTTTCCGACGTGAGCAGGGCGGCCATGAATTCGACGGGGTAATGGGCCTTGAGGTACGCCGTCTGGTAGGAGATCATCGCGTAGGCGGTGCTGTGGGACTTGTTGAAGCCGTACTGGGCGAAGGTCTCCATCTGCTCCCAGATCTTCTTGGCCTTCTCCGCGGAAATCTTTTTGGTTTTCGAGCCTTCGAGGAACTTGGGCTTTTCCTTGTCCATCTCGTCGGTCTTCTTCTTGCTCATCACCTTCCGGAGGGTGTCGGCCTCGGCCATGGTGTAGTTGCCGATGACGCTGGCGATCTGCATGACCTGCTCCTGGTAGAGGATGACGCCGTACGTTTCCTTAAGGACTTCCTTGAGTTCCGGGACTTCGTAGGTGATCTTGGTCTTGCCCAGCTTCCGCTTGATGAAGTCGGGGACCATGTTCATGGGACCCGGCCGGTAGAGGGCGATGAGGGCGATGATGTCCTCGATGCAGTCGGGCTTCATGCCGGTGAGAATATCTTTCATTCCGGTGCTTTCCAGCTGGAAGACGCCGTCCGTGTCGCCCCGCATGAGGAGCCGGTACGTGTCGCCGTCGTCGAGGGGGAGGTTGTCGAGGTCCAGGACGACCCCCCTTCCCTTCTCGATGAACTGCAGGGCGTTCTTGATGACCGTCAGGGTCTTGAGGCCGAGGAAGTCGAATTTCGTGAGGCCCACCGTCTGGAGGTCGTTCATGGTGAACTGGGTGACGATGATATCGTCCTTGGGGCTCTTGTAAAGGGGCACGCGCTCCACGAGGGGCACGTCGGAGATGACGACGCCCGCGGCATGGATGGAGGCGTGACGGTTGAGGCCTTCGACCGCCCGCGACAGGGCGAGGAGCTTCCGGACACGCTCGTTCTTCTTCTCCTCCTCCTGGAGGCGCGGCTCCATCTTGACGGCCTCGTTGATCGTGATGTTGAGGATATTGGGGATCAGCTTGGCAATGGCGTCCACCTCGCCGTAAGGGATGCTCAGGACCCGGCCCACGTCCCGGATGGCCCCCTTGGCCTGCATTTTTCCGAAGGTGATGATCTGGGCGACCTTCTCCTTGGAATATTTGTCCGTGACGTACTTGATGATTTCGTCGCGCTTTTCCTGGCAGAAATCGGTGTCGATATCGGGCATGCTGATGCGGCTCGGGTTCAGGAACCGCTCGAAGAAGAGGCGGTAGCGGATCGGGTCGATATTCGTGATTTCCGTGGCGAAGGCGACGAGGCTCCCGGCGGCCGAACCGCGGCCGGGCCCGACGGGGATGTCGTGCTCCCTGGCGTAGCGGATAAAGTCGGAGACGATCAGGAAATAGCCGGAGAAACCCATGTCGCTGATCATCGCGAGTTCCTCGGTTAAACGCTTCCGGTAGACGGGCTCGTCCAGGGGCTTCCCGGCGTCCGCCGCCTGCTGGAGGCGCTTCGCGAACCCTTCCTCCGCTTCGATCCGGAGGCGGTCGTCGAGGTTCTCGCCGGGGACGCGCTCGACCTTGGGCAGGAAGAATTCGCCGAACTTGAAGGCGACGTTACACCGTTCGGCGATTTTTACCGTATTTTCGATCGCTTCCGGGCACCATTTGAAGAGTTCCTTCATCTCGTCGCCGCTGCGGAAGTAGAGCTGGTCCGTCGAGAATTTCAGGCGCTTCGTGTCGTCGAGGGTCTTGCCCGTCTGTATGCAGATGAGGACCTCGTGGGCCTCGACGTCGTCCCGGGAGAGATAGTGGCAGTCGTTCGTGGCCACAAGCGGGATGGACATTTCCTTACTCAATTCGAGGAGTTCCTTGTTGACGATCTTCTGTTCGGGGAGCCCTGAATCCATGACCTCCAGGAAGAAATGGTCCCTGCCGAAGATATCCCGGTACTCTTCCGCCGCCGCCCGGGCGGCTCCGACGTTGTTACCCTTCAGGATATGGTCCGCGACGACGCCTTTGAGGCACCCGGAGAGGGCGATGAGCCCTCCGTGATGGGCCCGGAGGAGGTCGCGGTCCACGCGGGGCCGGTAATGGTGCCCTTCCAGGTACCCGGCGGACGCGAGGATCATGAGGTTCCTGTAGCCCTCCATCGACGCCGCCAGGACGACGAGATGGCGGGCGGCCTCTCCGGCATGGTCCGTCTTATCGAAACGGCTCGCCGGGGCGATATACAATTCGCAGCCGATGATCGGCTTGATGCCGTTTTTCTTCGCTTTCTGGAAGAAGTCGATGGCGCCGAAGATGTTGCCGTGGTCCGTCATGGCGACGGTATCCATCCGGAATTCCTTCGCTTTCTGAAAGAGGTCGTCGAGACGGATCGTTCCGTCGAGAAGGCTGTACTGCGTGTGGAGGTGGAGATGTACGAAATCGGATGCCATAGTGCCTTTCCCTGCCTGATCGTTATTCCGGACGGACCATTCCCCGCCGGGAGCGCCCGGCCGTCTGCCGGACGGAGGCCCCGTGAAGACTAACCCATTGAAAACATTTTTAATCCAGACGGTAGTTCGGCGCTTCCTTCGTGATGATGACGTCGTGGACGTGGCTCTCCCTGAGCCCCGCCGACGTGATCCGGACGAAGCGCGCCTTTTCGTGGAGTTCCTGAATCGTCTTGCAGCCGACGTACCCCATGCCGGCCTTAAGCCCGCCTATAAGCTGATAGATGCTGGCCGACAGGGACCCGCGGAAGGGCACCCTGCCCTCGATGCCCTCCGGCACCATCTTGAGGTTGCTTTCGATGTCGTCCTGGTAGTAGCGGTCGCGGCTCCCCATCTTCATGGCTTCCAGCGACCCCATCCCGCGGTAGACCTTGTAGCTCCGTCCCTGGTAGAGGATCGTCTCGCCCGGGCTTTCCTCCGTCCCGGCAAAGAGTCCGCCGATCATGACCGTATGGGCTCCGGCGGCCAGGGCCTTGACGATGTCGCCCGAGAACTTGATGCCCCCGTCGGCGACGACGGGAATGCCTTTTGCCGCGGCCGCCTTGCAGGCCTCGCGGATGGCCGTCATCTGGGGAATGCCTACACCGGCGACAACCCTGGTCGTGCAGATCGATCCGGGACCGACGCCGACCTTGACCGCATCGACGCCCGCCTCGATCAGGGCTTTCGCGCCTTCCGCCGTGGCGACGTTGCCGGCAATCAGCTCGCAATTCGGGAAGTTGGCCTTCGTGGACCGGACGGCGTCGAGGACGCCCTTCGAGTGGCCGTGGGACGTATCGATGCAGATGACGTCCGCCCCGGCGGCGATCAGGGCCTCTATTCTTTCTTCACGGTCCAGGATGCCGACGGCGGCGCCGACGCGGAGCCTCCCCAGGGCATCCTTGCTCGCATTCGGGTAGCGCCTGATCTTCTCGATGTCCTTGATGGTGATCAGGCCCTTCAGGTTGTAATCGTCGTCGACGACGAGAAGCTTTTCAATCCTGTGTTTATGCAGGAGTTTTTTCGAATCGTCGAGGGAAATGCTCGACGTCACGGTGACCAGGTTCTCCTTGGTCATGACGCTGGAGATCGGCTGGTCCATGTCCGTTTCGAAGCGCAGGTCCCGGTTCGTCAGGATGCCGACGAGCCGTCGGTTCCTGGTGACGGGAACGCCGGAGATCCGGTACTTGTTCATCAGGTCCATGGCGGCCTGGACTTTCTCGTCGGGCCCGATCGTGATCGGATCGACGATCATGCCGCTTTCCGACTTCTTGACCTTGTCGACCTCCAGGGACTGTTTTTCGATACTCATGTTGCGGTGGATGATGCCGATGCCCCCTTCCTGGGCCATGCAGATGGCCGTGTTCGACTCGGTCACGGAATCCATGGCGGCGCTGACGAGCGGCATGGCAAGGGGGATATTGTTGGTCAAAAGCGTTTTCGTATCGACGCTTCCCGGCATGACGGACGATTCGGCCGGCACCAGGAGGAGGTCGTCGAACGTGAGGGCTTCCTTGACGTTGTCTTCTAACATGCGATTATCCTTTCGTCATTCCTTTATCATAGCCCTTCGGGGGCCTTTATCATAGCCCTTCGGGGGCCTTTGTCGTAGCCCTTCGGGGCCTTTCGTCATAGCCCTTCGGAAGGGGCATTGCAGGGGGCCGTTTGTTTTTCTTTTATAACGGGCCGCTACGGCCTTTCCGGAGGCGTTTCCCCCAGGTAGTGCCTGCGGTCGTTAAGCCTTATACAAAACGCCTGCCGGTCTTCGTCGTATTCGATGAACCGGGCGAGCTGATAATAGCCGTTGCGGGTGAAACGCGCGTGGAACCGGTCTTCCTTGACGCGGCAGTAGGGGACGTTGTCGTCGCCGATCCAGACGCGCGCGGGGTCCAGCTCTTCCGTCTTATCGTCCGAAAGCTCCACGACGAGCACATCCTCGCCGCCGTTGCCGTTGTTGCACTTGCTCACGCTTTTCACGACGAAGGGCGCGTCCTCCACTTCGAGAAAGCAGCGGTCGTCGGGGAGTTCGATGACGTACCGTCCCGCCTCGTCGCGGTACATGTGTTCGTAGAAAAGGTTGACGATCTCCCTCCGGAACATCTCCGCTCCCCGGAAATACCAGATGCCTTCCTTGTCGATCCTGATGTCGCACGGAGGGGTGTGGTCGGTCTTCGCGTCGGTCATGAATCCCTTTTCGTATCGAGTATGATGGTCACGGGGCCGTCGTTGACAAGTTCGATCTTCATCATGGCCTGGAAGATGCCGCCTGCGACGCCGGGAAGCGTTTCCTTGCCCTTCTTCATGAAATATTCGTAGAGATTCCGGGCGGCCTCCGGGGCCTCGGCATGCGCAAACGAGGGCCGCCGGCCCTTGCGGCAATCGGCGAGAAGGGTGAACTGCGAAACGACCAGCATCTCCCCCTTGATATCCAGAAGGGAGAGGTTCATCTTGCCCTGGTCGTCTTCAAAGATACGCAGATTGATAATCTTTTCGCATAGATAATCTGCATCCGCCGCGCCGTCGCCGGCTTCGACCCCCAGAAGAACCAGGAGGCCCCTGCCGATCTCCGAAACGGAACGGCCTTCTACCTGGACGCCCGCCCGGTCGACACGCTGGAGAACTGCCTTCATGCCCCGCCCCTTTAAAGTGGAGCATGCTAGCAACAATTCCCGCAGTCAGCAAGTATTTTCTCCGGCCGGATTTATCCGAAGGGGTCTATCTCAGCGAACGTTCGACGATTTCGGTGACGGGCATGTCTTCGATCTCCGGGAATTCGCGGCGGCCGTTCTCGGCGCCGTTGTACGGGGAATCGCCGATCCGCAGGAACCGGCTGTCCAGGAATTCACCGTTCGGCTGCCCCTGGGACCGGACGCCGAACCTGATTCGCCGCCGGACGCCCTCCGGCAGGCGGTTGATGAAGCCCTTCGACGCCCAGACGGTCCCGCCCCGGGCATATTGCGAAAGCCTGACCGCCGCCGTCGTCGTATCCCCGGCGTCGATCACCTGGACGGCTTGTCCCTCTCCCATGGCGTCGATATAGTCGAATCCGTTGTGAATGCCTATACCTACCGATACATTGCTCATGTACTTGTTGCGGTTTTTCAGATAACTCCCCAGTTTTTCGGACTCTTTCATGAATTGCAGGCTGCAGGCAACCGCCCGGCCGTGTGCTTCGTTCCGGTCATTGTTGAGGAAATACGCGATGATCGTGCTTTCTTCCCGGACGAGCCAGCGGCCGTCGCATTCCCGAACCGCTGCTTCGGCGGCTGTCCAGAGCTTCTGCCACAGATCGAGGTATTTTGCCGGCAGCAGTTCCGCCCTTACCTGCGCCGCATCCTTCAGCGTGGCGGCAAGGACGCAAAAGTCGCGGGGCTCGGCCGACATCGCGGTACGCGCTTCGTTTTCCACCTCATCTTCTTCATGAAATCCCGATGATGCGAGATTTTCCTCATCCAGCGCTTCATCCCCGGCATCGTCGCCCGTACCGAACAGCGACGCCTGGCGGACCCGCTGCGGTCCGTTCCTCCTGGCGGCCTTATTTCCCGCATTTGAAGGAGGCGCGGAAGGTGTCTCCGGAAAAAGCGATTCCTGGGCGCTGCTTCCCGTCAGCCTTCTTCTGATCTCGGCCATGGGTATGCCGTGGCCCTTGAAGTTCTTGACGGCGGCGATCGTTTCCAGTACGGAGGGGTCGAAGTAGCCGAGCTGCCGGGCCCGTACGGACGGGTCGTCGGGCTTGCGGACTTCCGGCTTGGGCAGGATGCCCCAGTTGATATAGTTGTTGAGCGTCTGGCGGGACAGGCCCGTCTTGGCCATGATTTCGAGGCTGCTGATCCAGTTTTTCTCCATGGCGGCACATCCGTCGAATTCTTTATTTGCCAATAGAGCTTATACAGTATAAGATCACGGATGACAATACTATTTTCACACCAGGACCCCATTGGATATACTGTACAACACGATATCTTTTATTGTTACGTTTACAAGAAGCAATACAAGTATTTATACTGTACAAGTTAAAGTATGCTTTAGCATTTCTTTAGAACTTACATGAAGGATCAAATTCTACTCGTCAACCCGTGGATTCACGACTTTGCGGCGTACGATTTCTGGATCAAGCCGCTGGGGCTCCTCTACCTCGCCTCTTACCTGCGTAAAAACGGATACCGTATCTCGTACCTGGACTGCCTGGACCCGAACCACCCGCTCATGCAAAATCGGGGAGGCGTCAAATCTCCAAAGAGGAAAGGAGCCGGACAGGGGCAGTTCCACAAGGAGGCCATCGAAAAGCCCTACCCTCTTTCGGGGGTCCCGAGAAAATACAACAGGTACGGGATAAGACCGGAGGTGTTCCGGGAGGCCCTGGAAGGCATCAAAAAGCCGGGCCATATCCTCGTGACGTCCATGATGACGTACTGGTATCCAGGAGTATGGGAGGCAATCGAAGAGGCGAAGAAGATATTCCCGGGTGTCCCCGTCGTCCTCGGGGGGCATTACCCGGCCCTGTGCCCGGATCACGCGAAACGCTCCGGGGCGGACTTTGTCTTCGCCGAAAGGGCGGAAACGGCATGGCGAAAGCTGATCGTCGAGATATTGGGCGGCGGAATCGAATACGAGCCGGACCTGGATCGACCCGACTCCCTGCCCTACCCCGCCTTCGACCTTCTGAACCGGCCGGAGCAGTTACCCATCCTCACGACGCGGGGCTGCCCATACAACTGCACCTACTGCGCGTCGCACCTGTTGAACCCCGGCTTCCGCCGGCGCGACCCGGTCCGGGTGGCCGACGAAATCGAACACTGGCGGAATACCCTGGGCGTCCGGCACTACTCGTTCTACGACGATGCGCTCCTCGCCGATCCGGAGGGCATGTTCATCCCCCTTACAGAGGAAATAATCCGCCGTAAACTCGACGTTAGGTTTCACTGCCCCAACGGCCTGCACCTCAACCGGATCGATCAAAATACGGCCCTTCTCATGCGCCGTTCGGGCTTCGAGACGATCCGGTTCGGCTTCGAGACGTCGGACGCGAAAAGGCAGAAGGAGACGGGGGGGAAGGTGAGGAACGAACACCTGGAGGCCGCCTGCCGGTATCTCCACGAGGCAGGCTACAAACAGGAAGAGATCGGCATCTACCTTATCTGCGGTCTGCCGGGCCAGACGGCGGAAGAGGTCGCCGGGAGCATCCGTTTCGTCAAGGCGTGCGGGGCGAAGCCCGTCATCGCCGAATATTCGCCCATCCCGGGGACGGCCCTCTGGGACGAATCGGTACGGACGTCGCCCTACGACATCGCAGGCGAGCCCTTATGGCACAACAACACGCTCCTGCCCTGCCGGTCGGACACTCTCACCTACGAGATGTACCGCGAATTGAAGGAGATGGCAAAGGCGGGGTGAAAAAGCCATCCCCGCTCCGCCGTAGCCGTCAGGCGAATACCGACGCTAAGCGGCAAACGGCCTTCTCAACGTTATCCCGTCGTTGTCGCCGATTCTCACGGTCTTCTGAAGCTTTAAATCCCCTTCGTCGTTCTTGGCATATGTTTCCACATACACGTCGGAGTCGTTTATCTTATCCACCACGATCTTCCTGTCGCCTGCGGTCATTTCGCAGCCGTCTGCGTAAAATGCTTGTTGAAAAACTCGATTTTGAACTCCCCATTCGGGGGGCGCGTCCCCCTACTATGCAGGGGGCACGCAGGCTGTTCAAAAATGTCCAGATGTAAGGCGCGCAAAAGCCGAGGAATGAGGTATACATAGACGTATGTCGAATGACGAGGCTTACGGCGCAACGCAACAGATGGACGTTTTTCAACAGTCTGTAAATTGCACATCGCCGGGCTTCACGCCCAACGCCGCCATCGCATGACGCCATGGAGCTTCGGGCATGCCCACGGACGAACCGTTCGAGGCAGACTTGAAAGCGCCGCCTCGCTTGTTCGTGGAATCGTCGGCATCCCTTTCGCCAGCATCGTCGCCTTTTCTCGCCGTTTCGGCTTCGGCCTCGTTTCCCGCAGCGAGGTCTTTTCTCGTCCCGTCTTCGGTTGAATACGCGTCGACCGGTTGCCCGGCCGGGGTTGTCCGCCCGGAATCCCGCTCCGTCGCCTCGGCGACCTTGTCTGTTGCAGCTTCCGTATCGTCCTGGGAGATTTTCTTCTCCCACTTGACTGCGTTCTTTTTTAAATAATTCAAATTATCCATCAAATTGGGCTGGACTTTCTTTTTCCAGCCGTTGAGAACTTCCCCGATATTATCGGCACTGTGGTGCGTCGCCTCAATATACAAGGCTTTCCGGCTGTATGGATCCGTCGGGCATTGCATATTCCGGCAGACTTTATTATAAGCCGGATCGGATACGCCTTTCTTGAATCTATCCGTGTAAATTTTCAGCTCTGCATAGAACATCGCTATCTGATCGTCCTGCTTTTCCTGAAAAATGTTGACGGTGCCTTTTTCATATTCAGGATCTGTATTACCTTCAGGACGTTTCGGATCTTTCGTATAACCCCAGGAGGAAAGAATATCTTTGACTTCCTTGCCGACTTGCGACCAGCCGGGGCGTTGTCTGTCCTTCCAGTGTCTTTCGGAATATTGATAGAGGCCTTTTGGTGCATCTTCACCTTCTTTGTCCTTCAATTTTCCAAATTCGGACTCCACATAGGCGATCTGCAGGGCGATATTGATATCTTCCGTTGAAAACTCTTTCGATTTTCCGAACGCAACGATTTTGTCGTAAACCTTCTTCTGTTCCGCGTCCAACCTGTCGTATAATGCTGCCATTTCCTTGCTCCCTTAAATTTTTTCTCGTCCATAACTCGTTGATGTAAATTTCGGCTTGATGACAAAGTTTCCCTGTCTGTCGATGAATCCGCATCCCAAATAACCATTGCTGGTAAAGTCGGTACAGACTTTGGCCACACCGTCTTTTCCGAAATTTCCCAACCAGCCGCCGTCGGTGATTTTATGCTTATTGCGGATTACGATTTTTCCGGACTTGTCGATATAACGGATTTCATCGCTGCCGTCGTATACCGCGGCCAGCCCCTCGCTGAAACTCCGTACTCGATCGAACTGCGGCGCGGCGACCAGCCTGCCCGTCACGTCAACAAAGCCCCATTTTTCTTTTATAACAACCGCCGCCAGGCCCTCATGAAACGATTCATAGTCGTCGAATTCGGGTTTAATAACCATGTCGCCCGCTCTGTTGATGAAGCCGTATTTGCCGTTAACCCTGACCGCCGCCAGGCCATTATGAAAAAAATGAACCTCATCGAATTCCGGTTGAATAACCATGTCGCCCGCTCTGTTGATGAAGCCGTATTTGCCGTTAACCTTGACTGCGGCCATGTCTTCGTTGAAACCTCCCGCACCCTCATATTCCCGGGCAATCGTTTTTTCCCCGAGACGATTGATGAATTTTGCTTTTTTGTCGATCATTACGGCCGCGCAGCCTTCGCTGAAACTTCCTGCCGATGAAAACACCGGTTCAATCGCCGTCCGCCCCGTCTTGTCTACAAAGCCCCACTTGTCGCCGACCATAACCGCGGCCATGCCTTCGTTGAAATATTCAACTTGCTTGTATAAGGGCGGAACGACAATCCGTCCCGTCTCGTCGACGAAGCCCCACTTGTCACCGGCCATAACCGCGGCCATGCCTTCCCTGAAAACGTTGACATGATCGTATGCGGGCGGAATGACGAACCGCCCGGTCTTGTCGATGATGCCCCATTTGCCCTTCATCTTGACGCGGGCCATCCCCTTCCAGAAATCCTGTGCCCGATCGAAAGCCGGATCGATGACAAACTTTCCTTTCACATCTATATATCCATATCCTTTACCCTTGACGATCACCGCCGCCAGGCCTTCGCGAAAATGCACCGCATCAACAAAACGCGGCTTGATGACGATGTTCCCCTTGATATCGATGTATCCCCACCGGTATCTCCCAATGCCGGGAATATTGCGGCCATCGCTTTTCAGGAAGACGGGGCAAGGGAAAGAGCTCTCGTCAGCTCCTGCTTCGCTCACGGGGATAGAGAGGCATGCCCATGTAATCAGAATAATGAGTATAATCCTGTTCGCCCATCTATTTCTTCCGTTCATCTTGTTCACCTCCCTTATAAACGGCCAACGGTCCGAACGCCTTCTGTCCTGTCCGGCATTGCCATGTTATCATATCGATATCATAATATATTTTACCATTAATGTCAATAAGAATAAGGTATAATATAATTATAACATACCGACATTAGGGGAATTGCAAAAGAATCATCATGCATTACAAATTGCCTGCATGTCTGTTTTGGAAGCGATAGGCGGAACCGAACGTTTTCGCGGTTATCCGGATAACCGGTTACCGCCGGCATGGGCCGTACCCGCCGTCAGCCGGACAAGCGCGGAGAGCCCCTCCGGCGCAACAACGCGCTCCCGCCCTGCCGGTCGGGAGCCCTCGTCTGCGACATGTGCCGGCAGCTTAAGGAGCTTACAAAATCGGCTTAATATGATACCATGCCGGCAAGTCGCCGGCGTAACCGCCCCAGGAGTTACGCACTGCGGCACGGCCGGTTTTGCCGTCGCCGTGCGCCGTCGAGACCGCGGATCGATCCCGCCGGCGATGCATCATGTCAAGCTGAAGGAGGCACCGAATGACCGATAAAACAAATCATGCCAATCTTGAAAAATATACCAGGGCCTTTGCCCTGCAAGACGGTTCCATGATTAATCTGAGAGCAATCACGATCGACGATGAAGACAAGCTGTTGTCTTTTGTCAACCGGCTGAGCAACCGCAGCAAATATCTGCGGTTTTTCGATATGTCCGCCTGGTCGAAGGAGGACATCCGCCGTTATGCCGCCGTCGATTACAACGACCGGTCCGCCGTCGTGGCTGTCCACGGGGAGGGAACGGAGGAAAAAATCATCGGGGTCGGGCGTTATTGGCGGCCGCCCGCTTCCCATACGGCGAGAATAGCCTTCGTCGTTGAAGATTCGCATCAAAAGAAAGGCATCGGGTCGCGTCTGTTCGAGATGCTGGTCTACATAGCGAAGGAACGCGACATCGACACCTTTGAAGTGGAAATCCTGAACGAGAACACCGAAGTGACCAAGATGATGCAGCAAAGCGGATTCGAGCTGGTCGACAAATCGGAGGGGGCCTCCAGTTGGCGGGGGACGTACAGCATCGTTCCGACCCCTTCCGTTATCATCAAATATGCGGAGCGGGAGCTGCGGGCGTCCGTCGCCTCCATCGACAGGTTTATGAAACCCCGGTCCATAGCGGTTCTTGGCGCATCCAACAAGCCCGGCATCGGCAATGCGATCGTCAAAAATCTGATCGCCTACGGTTACACGGGCATCGTCTATCCCATCAATCCCAAAGTCGAGGTCGTTTCGTCGATCAAAACGTATCCGTCCATTCTGGACGTTCCGGGCGAGGTGGACCTTGCCGTCATCGTCGTCGCCGCCGAAAAAGCCCAGCCGCTGGTCGAAGACTGCGCGCGAAAGGGCGTCAAGGGCCTCGTGGTCATCACCGCCGGATATTCGGAGATGGGCGGGGAAGGCATCGAACGGGAAAAGAAGCTGATCAATACCGCCCGGGCCTACGGCATGCGCGTCATCGGCCCCAACTGCCTCGGCATTCTCAACATGAATCCCGCGATCAGCATGAATGCGTCGTTCGCCCCCCTTTTCCCGCTCCACGGCAAAGTCGCCTTCGGCACGCAAAGCGGCGCACTGGGCGGAGCCATCCTGGTCTATTGCTCGACGATAGGCCTGGGATTGTCCAATTTCGTCAGCATCGGCAACCGCTCGGACGTGTCGGACAACGAGCTTTTACAGTACTGGTCGGAAGACAAGGATACGGATATTATCCTGCTCTATCTCGAATCCTTTGGAGATCCCCGAAGATTCGCCCGCATCGCGCGTGAAACCACGGCCAAGAAACCGGTCCTCGTCGTGAAAAGCGGACGTTCGTCCGCGGGCGCCCGCGCGGCGGCATCGCATACGGGGGCCATGATGTCGGCCGATATCGTCAGCGATGCGCTGTTCCGGCAGGTCGGCATGATCCGATGCAACACGCTGGAAGAATTGTTCAACGCTGCGACTTTCCTCGCCAGCCAGCCCCTGCCGAAAGGCAACAAAGTGGCCGTATTGACCAATGGGGGCGGCGCGGGCATCATGGCCGTCGACGCACTGTCCGCCGAAGGCTTCCAGTTTCCCATCCTGTCGGAGAAAACGAGAAACGAACTGAAATCCTTCCTTCCGCCCAAGGCGAGCTACCTGAATCCCATCGATACGACGGCGGCGGTTTCGCCGGAGCAATATCAAAGGGCCTTGAAGCTCCTTTTGGAGGAAGATATCGACGCCGTGGTCGTGATTTACATCCCGCCCGTGCCGGAACTTCTGGATTTCATGGCCCTCGCTATCCGGCAGTCCGCACTTGAATACCGCAAGAAAGGGATACCTGTCCTGGCTTCGTTTCTGGGCGTCGAGCAATCCACAGGGGAAAAGGCGCTTATCGGATCGCCCGCGGAAGGCTACGTCCCCTTGTACAAGTTTCCGGAAGCAACCGCATTCGCCCTCGCGAGGGCCTATGAATATTACGAACATGTCCAGCAGCCGACGGGGGAAATACCGAAGTTCGACGACATCGACAAGGAGTCGGCCGCAGGCATTATTCAAAAGGCGCTGGCGAAAAGCCACGACGGGCCCGTATGGCTGAACTCCGACGACATATCCGATCTTTTCGCGGCCTACGGCATCCGTTCCGCTTCCTCCAGGATCGCCCGGACGGCGGAAGAAGCCGCGGAAACCGCCGACCGCATCGGCTATCCTGTGGCCGTGAAGCTCTTCTCCCCCACCATCACCCATAAGACCGACGTCGGCGGCGTCATGCTGAATTTGAAATCGGCGGACGAAGTAGCGGACGCCTATCGCCGGATCGGCGAGAACGTCGCTAAACTATCCAGAAGCGACGAAATGCAGGGCGTCACCGTCCAGAAAATGCTGTCGGGCGGCGTGGAACTGATCGTCGGCGTGACGCAGGACAGGAATCTGGGCCCCATCATGATGTTCGGACTCGGCGGCATCTATGCGGAACTCTTTAAAGACGTCAATTTCAGGATACATCCCCTGACGGACGTCGATGCGGAGGAGATGATCCATACCTTCAAGGCGCGTAAGATCCTGGACGGCTGGAGAGGCGCCCCCCCTTCGGATATCGCCGCCGTCAAGGACCTGCTGCTCAGAATTTCGGCCCTGATCGAAGACATCCAGGAAATACGGGAGATGGACCTGAATCCCATCATGGTGATGGAAGCCGGCCAGGGCTGCTACGTGGCCGACGCCCGCATATCCGTCGCGCCCTTGCCGCAATGAGTCGGGCAAGCAATGCCCTTTCCCGCCGCGGGACGGGCACGATGGGCGAGACCGGCGAAACGGCCCTGCCCTGCTATTCCGAAATGCGGAAAAGGCGGCCATGCCTATCCGCCGCCTTCCCGCGAGGGGCGATCCTTTGGCCCGTTCCGGCGTCGGATGCAGGGTGAATGCGAATCGGCGTCGATGCCTCATCACCAGCGGCATCGGTGCGGGGAAGCCGCCGCCGGGCATTCGTCCGTTCCGGCCATCGAACGATTACGGGATGATGCGGACGACAGCGGTACGGGAAGTCCCGCCCGTGCGCGCCGGCAAGGTCCTTCCATGATTATTTCCTTGCCTCACAAACGGCCGGAGCCGGGCAAGGATACGCACATGAATCATGAAGAAAGGCGTGATTTTCGCCTTCCGGAAAGTTATCGGACAACGATACTCATGAACATTTTTCGCCGTACGACTCATGGTGCAAAGGAAAAGCCGGATTCGCAATGCTGCGGAAACTGCGCTCATTTCAATAACGATCCGGTTATGCTGGAAGCGTATTTCACGGGTATCGGCAGCCTCAGTTCCGTGAGGGGCGACAGTCGCGGCGACGGCGGCATCTGCAGGCACCGTGATCGGTATCTCCTGCCGGTACACAGTTGTTCGGATTTCGTGCGAAAATCGTAACCCTGTCCCGCATTCTCCGCGTCATGGAAATATCCTTGCGTAATCGTTTCCTGCCTCAGGCCCCGGAAGCCGCGTCGCAATAATGCGTGCCGGTCTCATCTGTCATTCCCGGGAACAGGCCATGATCGAATCCCAGTGAAGGGACTCCTGCTCTTCCTTTCAGAAGCAATCTCCGGAGAATCAGCCCTCCCCTGCATCACGCAAACCCCGTCCACAGCCTTCTCACCGTTATGCCGTCGTTGTCGCCGATTCTTGTCGTCCCCAGGAGTTCATATTCTCCATCGTCGTTTTGGGCGTATGTTTCCACGCTGACGTCGTTGCCGCTTATCTTATCCATCACGACCTTCCTGTCGCCCGCTGTCATTTCGCAGCCGGTGGGAGTCATCATACAAGAACCGATCTTTTCCGATGAGTCGTTATCTCTGATCTCGAAGGAGTCCGACGTTAAATTCCTGTTATCCGCTGGGGTTAAATGTATCTCACTGGACGTTACTCCGAGCGCGTCCATCGCGTGCCGCCATGGAGCATCGGGAATGCCCACGGACGAACCGTTCGCGGCCGTCGCGGGAACGCCGCCCTGTCTGTTCATGGAATCGTCGGTATCCCGGTCGCCCGCATCGTCGCCTCTTCTCGCCGTTTCAGCTTCGGCGTCGTCTCCCGCAGCGAGGTCTTTTCTCTTCCTGTCTTCGGTCGAATACGCATCGTCCGGTTGCGCAGCCGACGCTGTCCGCCCGGAATCCCGTTCTGCCGCCTCGGCAACCTTGTCGGTTTCAGCCTCCGTATCGTCCTGGGAGACCTTCAGGTTCCATTCTTTGCGTTTCGATTTCAGAAATTCTAAATTGTCCTTGATATTGGGTAGTATTTGCTTTTTCCAGCCGGTTATCACTTCCTGAATATTGCTCGGTCCGTGGTGAGCCGCCTGGACAAACAGGATGTATCTCTCATAGGGATCGGTGGGGCAGTCCTTCCCCAATCCTTTACATGCCTTATCGTAAGCGTTCCACGCATTCTTATAATCCGAGTTGCGTTTTCCACGGGGTTTAGTCGCTGAATTGAATTCCTTCGTATAACTCGCTACCTCCGCGTATACGACGATTACCTGATCGGCCGGATTCTCCCTCTCGCGTCTCGCTGGATTGTATCCCCAATCGATCATTTGGTTGTAAGTATCGTAATACAATTTATTCTTTTTATTTTTGTCTGTGATGTCCGTCCACCTTCCTTCCATATACTGAAACAGTCCCGAAGCCCCGGTACCGCTCTCCGCCTCCGGTCTAAAACCGCGAGATTCGAGATTCCCGAGCAGGAGCACGGCATTGATCACATCCAGCGGTATTTCTTTCTTGTCTCCGAATAGAGCAATGCCACGGTACCAGTCTTTCTGTTTTTGGGTCTGCAAATTGCTGTAAATTGTTCCCGCCATTCTATTCCTCCTTGGTCAAAGAAATTAATTATGAATGGAATTGTATTTAGGTTGAATGACAAATATCCCCTGACGATTGATGAATCCGCAATCCTCTGCCGAATATTTGGAATCGTTAAAACATATTTTCGCTACGCCTTCTTTGCGGAAATCGCCTTCCCAATATGCAGTCCCCTTATTTTCCTCAATCCTGATGACGATGTTTCCCGATTTGTCGATATAAGCGTCCGTACCATCATCAAAAGTCACCGTCGCGAACCCCTCGGAAAAGTCGAACGCATAACTGTAATCGGGCTTGATCCGGATAGCTCCCGTCTTGTCGATGAAGCCGCACTTGCCGTCGATTTTCACGGCGGCAAGCCCTTCCCGGAACATGACCGTCCTCCCGGCCCTGTCGAATTTCGGCTCGATGACGATCCGGCCGAAGCGGTCGATGAAACCCCATTTCCCGTTAATCTGAACGCCTGCCAGGCCTTCGCTGAAGCCATACAAGACCCTGTCGAACTGCGCCGGAATGACAACCTGCCCTTTTTTATCCATGAAACCGTATTTCTTGTTTTCCTTAAAACAGGCCAGACCTTCGCGGAAGCACGAGACATGTTCGTCGTATATGAGCGGGACGACCACCCGGCCCGTTTTATCTACAAAACCCCATTTGTCGTTGTCCGCAACTAGGGCCAGGCCTTCGCGGAAGTCCATAGCGTTATCATAGACAAGCGGGACGACGAGCCGGCCCGTTTTATCGACAAACCCATATTTCCTTTTGATTGAAACCGCCGCCATGCCCTCACGGAAACTTCTCACGTTGTCGAATTGCGGCTTGACGGCCCAATTCCCCTTAAGATCGATGAAGCCGTATTTATATCTGGCATTCATCGCATGGGCCAGCCCTTCGCTGAAACTCCACGCTTCCTTAAAACGCGGCTTGATGACGATCTTTTCATGGATGTCCATATAACCCCATTTTTTCACGTGACGGAGCTTGCCCTTGAGACCTGCGTTGACATAAACGGGGCAAGGGAAATAGCTGTCGGTTGATCCTGCGTCGCCTGCGGACACAGCGATGCATACCCATACGATCAAAATGATTGGTATAATCCTGTTCGCCCCTGTATTTCTTCCGTTCATCTTGTGCATCCCCCTTTTAGACAGCCAACGGTCCGAACGCCTTCTGTCCTGTCCGGCCGCTCTGTGTTATCATGCCGAAATTATAATATATTTTCCTATAGATGTCAATAAGAATATGGTATAATATAATCATAACATACTGATATTAAGGGAATTGCAGAAGAATCATCTTGCATTACAATATTCCAGCATTTCTGTTTTTGAAGCGATAGATGGAACCGGACGTTTTCGCGGTTTCCCGGATAACCGGTTACGTCCGGCCTTGGCCGTACCCGCCTTCGAAAGTCCCGTATGATCGGCAATTGTAACGAACCGGCCGGAAAATGGATCGCTCTTTTTCGCCGGTCACGCCGGCAGGGGGCGAAAAATTGTCTTGGCAATTTTGTGCATTTTGCTTTAATATGTCAGAAAAGGCATTAAAGTGGACATCGTTAACCGGCTCCAGAACCGTCTTTACGAAAGCGCGTTATGCAGGAATATTCGAAACCCCGTCTCTCTTTCCAGAGGCGGGGTTTTGTGTTTTCCGGGACCGCTTTTTTACCCGTGAGATCATTTCAGGGCCGCGGGGATGTTAGGGGCATCCGCGCGGGGACGTTTTCAAAGGGGCATCGGCAGCAAAGAACCTCTTTGCGGTGGTGGTGAATAGCGGGTGGCTGTTTCATGAGGGGACCGCAGACGGAGCGACGGATGGATCAATCGCGCAAGCATTGAAGCAATCATCGTCAACGAAAGGAGATACCCCGGCAATCAGAATGGTTCACCAACGGATTAGACTTACCGCCGCGCAGGCGGGATCATTCACCACCAACATCGATTGAAAGGCAGGAGGTTTGCATGAAGAAGGAAGAAAAGAAAGAAATACTCGAAGGAAAAGGCGTAAACCGCCGTTCGATTCTGAAAGGGGCAGTCGCCCTGGGCGCCATGGCGGCGGGCGGAGGCCTGGCCCTGAACATGGCCATGCCGGGAACGGCGGGTGCCGCGATCAGGAAGCTCCCCGCGAAATGGGATGAAGAGGTGGACGTGCTCGTCATCGGTTCCGGTTTCGCGGGCCTCGCGGCCGCGGCGGAAGCGGCGTCACGGGGACGGAAAGTCGTCATCCTCGAAAAGATGCCTACCTACGGCGGCAACTCGATCATCAACGGCGGCGAATACGCGTCGTCCGACGACAAATTCCATATCCGCCAGAAGCTGAACCTCGGCGAGGACAGCACGAAACAGCATTTCGAAGACACCCTCAAGGGCGGCGACTACTACAACATCCCCGCCCTGGTGAAGATCATGGTCGAAGGCGCACCCGACACCCTGAACTGGATGATCGATCAGGGCGGCCTCAAGATGCGTGAGAACGCAAGCCGCGCGGGCGGGCACACGGCATACCGCGCCCGGACATGCGTTGACGGCGTAGGCCGCGGTTTCACCGAAGCCCTGAAGAAAATGGCGGAGGCGAGCGGCACGAAGATCAGGCTGGGAACCACGGTGAACTGGGTCTGGCGAAAGGATGTCGAAGGCCCGGTCCTCGGTGTGGAAGTGGCCACGAGAAGCAGGAAATCCAACATCAAGGTCAAGTACGCCCTGGTCTATGCATCGGGCGGATTCGGCCAGGACATCAAAATGCGGCAGGATTTCAACCCGAGCGTCACGCCTTCGGTCAACTGCACGAACCACAAGGGCGCGACCGGCGAGACGATCCGTTTCGCCCAGGCCATCGGCGCCGATTCCCTGCAGCTCGCCTTCATCCAGCTCTATCCCTTCGCGGAGCCGGAAACCGGCATCCTCGATTCGTCGGCCGTGTTCCCCTTCCGGGGCCCCGGCGCCGGGATCGTCTATGTCGCGAGGAACGGGAAGCGCTATGTGAGCGAGCTGGAGCGCCGCGACGTCTGCTCGCGCGCCGCCATCGCCACGGGCTCGAAGCCGACGTACTCCATCTTCTGCGAGAAAATCGCGCCGCTGCTCGGCACGCCGGAAGAGCTGAAGAGGGGCCTGGATAACGGCCGCTTCGTCAAGGCCGATTCCCTGAAGGAGCTGGCGGGCAAGATCGGCATACCCACCGATGCGTTCGAGGAGACGATCAAGAAACACAACCAGTACCTTGCCGACGGCAAGGACCCCGATTTCAACAAGCCCATCACGAACAAGATGATACCCATTGTCGAAGGCCCGTTCTACGCGCTGCCCCAGTGGCCCGCCGTGCATCACTGCATGGGCGGCCTGAGGATCAACGAGCAGGCCCAGGTCATCGACATCTGGGGCAAGCCCATTCCGCGCTTCTACGCGGCGGGCGAAGTCGTGGGCGGCGTCCACGGATCGAACCGCCTGGGCAGCAACGCAACGCCGGATGCCATCGTCTTCGGCCGCATCGCCGGAACGAACGCAGCCAAAGAGAAAGCCTGATCCTTTAACCTAACTTATGCTGCATCGAGGCCGGGGCTAAACCCCCGGCCTCTTTTTTTACCCGTCATGCCGGGCTTTCCCCGAACGCAACACCGTTTTACCGATTCCCCGTCGCCCTGCCCTTCCTGCCGCACTTTGCAATGCCGGTCTGCCGTCCCTTGCCGCGATCATCGTTGCCGTCCTATTTCCGGCCGTCTTGCGCGGCCGTTCCTGCCGTCGGATTTCCCATGCAGATCCGGATTCACGAACCGGTTGTCGCGGATATCCGTTAGATATCGAAGTAATAGCTACGGGAAGGATATACGGAATGAGACGAAACGGGCACAGCGTTCTCCCCTTTGCCCGAATTTCCTAACAAGCGGGGCACACGTTTTAGATTTTCAGGTCCTTCAGAGAGACCCTTCTCTGCCGGTATCTGTTCGCCGACGCCATGGAATAAGCGGCGCTGTCGATCTCCATATTTTGGGTCGCGACCGTTTCCGTTGCCGTCAGATTCGCAATATCCGCCAACAGTTGGGCATAATCCCTGTCTTTCTGCGCCTGGAGGTCGTTTGCCAAAACGTCTTCAGCCGCCACCGTATCCAGAAATTGCTCAGCCGTGTCCAGAGAAAGTCGATCGTTCGCCTGCACCTGATCCTGCGTCGCAGTTGTTCCCGCTGCCGCCTGATCGGCAGCGTTCGCCAATTGCCGGGCAAAATCGTCGGTATTTTGAGTCTTCAGGGCATCGGCCAAATCGGTTGCCGCCCGGGAAACAGTCACCGTATCCGAAAACTGCGCACTGTAAGTTGGAGGGAGATCGGCAATCGCTCGTATTTGCAGGGCGTTTGCGGCGATCGCGGCTAAAACCGGATTCGTGGAGATGGCATTCGCTGAATCGATCATAACGCACCTCCTTCCCCTTACCCTTAATGTAAGGATCGATTTCAGCATGTCAATTGCACCGGCTTTTGGGTAGGGATCGGCCGGCCGATTAAATGGCGGCGGATTTTCCGACTCTCCCGGCCGGCATTCCTCAATCTATCGTAACGCCCGTCAGAAAGGCATTGCGGGCGCAGTCGGCGTTGTTTGCTCTTTGCCTTGGAACGCTACCAGCCCTGCCCTTTCCCGGGCCGTCGTGTCCGCGCAAATGGTCTAAATTGTCCATGCAGGGCGAATGCCCTCACTGTTCAGCGTTTCTTTTTTTGAACAGCGTCATGGCCTGAGATCGGGGCGGTCGGCTTCAGAGCAAAACCATCATCGTCGTTGATAATCCTGAGAAACGGCATTTCTTCAAATATCCACTTGACGCCGCGGGCGGCAACGCCTTTTTCGGACGCCGAGGCTTTGCTCAGATAGGCGTTTTCGGAAAGTTTCAGATCGAGAAGACGGTTATAAAAGACAAGCTGCACATACATCTCGAAATCGTACGATTTCGACAACGATGTTTTGAGCTTCGCGATGATGTTCTCGTACGCTTTAACGTCCCTGTCGACGGCCACATGGCCGGTCTTAAGGATCTTGATGTAATAGATGAAAGAAGGTTCGTGGCTCGCTTTTTCGATATCGTCGTCGTATCGATCGGTAAATCCGTGAACTTCGATGCTCAGGTTTCCCCGGGAATCGACAGGCCCGATGCTTTCTTTGTCTATGCCCAGCTCGGGATGAATGATCGTTCTCGAACCGGCGACCTTCAGCGTGCCTTTTTTACTGTCCTTCAGCAGGCTCACGTATGTGCTGCAGCAATGGTTGCCTCCCGATTGGCACGCCATAACGATGCGCCCGTCGCCGAGGTCGATTGCGTTCCGATCATAATGGACGCATGTTCCGTCCAACAAGTATGATCGCTTGCTGCCCGGTACGCTAAGAAAGAGCTTCTTCCAGCCGGGAGAAAAGGATTCCTCCCCATCGCCGTTCTTTTTGCCGCTGCTATCCTTGCCGGGCATCATTAATTCGCCGCCTTCGTAGGGCACCTCTGTCACTTTGAACACGGAGTCAAGCGGAACGATATGCGGCGCGGCAAATCCAGGCGCGGGAATAACCGCGATGACGATGAGAACCGCAATCCATGTAAACGGTTTAAAAGCCGGCATTGACGTGCCTCCCCGTATCCTGAAATGCCAGCATAGCATTCCGACTGCGCGAATTCCCGGAATTCCCAACACTATGAGAAGAAACAATAGATCATTACGTACCGCATCCTGTACGAGGGGATGCGGTACCCCGAATTCGGGAAACGGCTGCTTCACGTTTCATCCTCCATGAACCGAATTTTCATGCAGTGTCGCGGCGAATATTGAGACGGCCTGTGCCTGTCCCGGCATCAGGCGAGCCCCGTAAACGGCCTTCTCACGGTGATCCCGTCGTTGTCGCCGATTCTTGTCTGCCCCAGGAGTTTATATTTTCCATCGTCGTTTTTGGCATACGTTTCCAGATGAATGTCGCTGCCGCTTATCCGGTCCATCACGACCTTCCTGTCGCCCGCGGTCATTTCGCAGCCGCCAGGCGTCATCACGCAGGAGCCTATTTTTTCCGATGTGTCCTTATCCCTTATAGCGAGGGCTTCCGACGTCGAATTCCCATTGCTCGCCGCCGGAGCTAGATGCACCTCGTCGGGTTTCAATCCCAGCGCGGTCAATGCATGCTTCAATGGCTTGCCGGGATCGTTCAGGGAATAGTTCTTCATAATGGCATCTTCATTTGGTATCTCGTTTCCGGATTTGGAGGGATCATGCAGATACATACCGTCGTATTTCATCTCGGGCGCGCCTTCCCATATAGGGTTCTCCTTCGAATGCTCATACACCTTTTGCCATAAAGCACCGTATAGCGCGCCTGCCGCTGCGGTCAGCGTTGCCGCCCCTAAAATGGTCGCTGCTCCGGCGGATGCCAAACCGCCCGCCGTTACAATGATCGTCTCGCCGACTGCGGAGGAAGCACCCCATGTGCCAAGTTCTTTTACAAGGCCAATAGGAACTAATTCTCCTTCCAGTAGCGACTTTGGAATACTCTGTAGTACCGTCATTGAACCGTCCACTCCCATTTTGATTAATTTTACGGTGGAATTTCCGGTCGCAAGGATGTCACCGGTCTTGCTTGCGATATCTTTCACAAAATTAAATATTTCAAATCCCTTTTTTAACGTCTTTTCATTATCGTTCTTCTTGTTTTCTGCTGCCATTCTTCGAACCCTCCGGTCTCTGTTCTTCCGTGAAAGATAATGCTTTTTCTCTCAAATTCTTTTGGGCAATGGACAGGTCGTCGTCATTGTCCCAAACGCGCAAGACGCTTCTTGACTGGCAATCCCTGTACCGATTTCTCCCCGCTTGAGATTGCCGATGACGATTTCATCGTACCCGTTCTTCATTCTCTGCCATCGTTGCAATCGGGTTTCGTTCACGATCCTCTGAACCGATTTTCCGTCATCGCCTAAAAAGAGCTACTGTTGCGGCGGGCATTTTTCGTTGAGGAACTTATAGAAGTTTGGATTTGGTATCTCGCCCAGTCCTTCTGCGTGCCTCACGTCCCGCCATGCCTCGGCACATTTCCCCTTCCCCAGGAGGGAAGCGCCGCGGGCCATGTAAGCTTCCCGATACTGTGGATTGACGGCAATGGCCTTATTGAAATCCGTAAAGGCGCGGTCGAAATCCCATATTTTAAGATAGCTGCGCCCGCGGGCATAGTATGGGGCCGCATTTTCCGGATCGAGGGCGATGGCGCTCGTGAACTCGGCAATGGCCCCGGCATCGTCCCCCATTTTCTCGTATGCAAGGCCGCGATTAACGATAACCCCCACCTTGTACTTATCCGGAAGATTCATCCGGATGACCTCGGTATAATCCGCGATAGCGTTGTTATAGTCGCCTTTTTCGGCATAGGCATTCCCCCTGGCGAGCCGGGCTTTCGCGTGCTGCGGATTGAAGGCGATGGTCTGGCTGAAATCGGCGATGGCACGGTCGTAATCCTTTCTTTTCTGATAGATACGTCCGCGCAAATAGTGCGCCTCCGCGTGCTTCGGGTCGAGGGTGATCATCCTTGTGAAATCGGCAACGGCCCTGGCATCGTCCCCGGTTTCCATGTAAACGCGTCCGCGGTTAAGACTTGCATCTGCAAAAGCGGGATTCATCAGAATGACCTGGGTATAATCGGCAATGGCGGTGTTATAGTCTCCTTTTTCGGCATAGGCATTCCCCCGGACGAGACGGGCTTTGGCGTGCTGCGGATTGACGGCAAGGGCCTGGCTGAAATCGGCGACGGCACGGTCGTAATCCTTTCTTTTCTGAAAGATAGCGCCGCGCCAATAGTACGCCTCCGCGTGTTTCGGATCGAGGGCGATCACCCTGTCGAAATCCGCAGCGGCCCTGGCGTCGTCCCCCATCCTCTTGTATGCAAGGCCGCGATTGAAGCAGGCGTTGGCAGCTTTAGGATCGATGCGAAGGACTTCATCGTAATCGCGAACGGCGAGATCGTTCTTCCCCACATTATAATAGGCATTGCCGCGATAATAGTAGGACTGAACGACATCCCGCCACTTGCGGTCGATGGCCGCCGTGTAATCGGCAATGGCGAGGTCGCTATCCCCTGTTTTCGCGTAGGCAAGCCCGCGCCCATGGTAGGCCTCGGCAAACCCGGGATCGATTCTAATGGCCTCGGTATAATCGGCAATGGCGCTGCGATAGTCCTGTTTGAGGGCATGGGCATTCGCGCGGCGATCGTACGCGGCGGCATATTCGGGATCAAGCGCGATGGCCCGCGTATAATAGGCGATGGCCGAGTCGTACTGCCGTTCATTGAATTTGCGAATTCCCCGATCGACGCACTCCTTGGCGCTCCGGCATGTAACGGCGGCGTCCCCGGATGCCCTGGCAGGTTGTTGATAGCCGGCGCAGGCGGCAATACAGATCAGCACTATCAAGATCGCTTTCGTTTTCAATTTTTTCCCTCCTATGCCTTCCCGCTTGATCAACGAATAAAAAAATCTCTCGTTGCTCCTCCCATATTCATTTTTCCATCAATTCGACTCGTATCGGGGTAAATTATTGATTCGGTAAAATACCATCGTCGCGGGTGTTCCAAAAACTTTGGTAAGCCCCCAGGGGCCAAAACAATGAGGTCATTTGCCCTTTACAGACAAAAGAATGCGATGCGGAGATACCTTGCTTTTCATTTTCACATATCCCTTTGAACCGAGCATTCTTTCTGAGCCGCGGCGAATATTGAGACGGCCTGTGCCTGTCCCGGCATCAGGCTAGCCCTGCAAAAGGCCTTCTCACGGTAATCCCGTCGTTGTCGCCGATTCGTGTCGTCCCCAGGAGTTCATATTCTCCTTCGTCGTTTTTGGCGTATGTTTGCAGGCTGACGTCGTTGCCGCTTATCTTATCCATCACGACCTTCCTGTCGCCTGCGGTCATTTCGCAACCGGTCGTAGTCATCAAACAAGAACCGATTTCTTTCGATGTACTCTTATCCATAATGCTGTAGGACCCCGGCATTGGATTTTCATTGTCCCCGTCCGGGATTAAATGCACATCTTTGGACGCCACTCCCAGCGCATCCATTACGTGCTGCAATGGAGAACTGACGGAAGGGTCACTAGAGATGACCCGGGGATTGTCATCTTCATTTTCAATCGTATTGTAAATATCTCCGCGGCTTGAATCGCTGCCGCCGAAAAGATTTCTACGATCTTCACGATGGCCCTGATAGTCAGCGGCGTTAGATTTGTCGCCAGTGCTAATGGCGGAGTCAGCTTCTTGGCGTCTGGGAATGACCAATTTCGTGCCGACGGGAATCCTCGTATCGTCCACATCCTCGATGTTCTTGTTTTTCAACCTCAAATCGTCGGGGGTGATCGGATTGCCCTTTTTCCTCTGCTCTTCGCAGATTTCCCAGAGCGTGCCGCCCTTGTTGACGGTGACCGTGCCGTCGGTGTTATATGTAATACGTGCGTTGGATGGGGAGGCGGGAGCGCCGGCGGCGGATGCCGTCTTTTCCGAGTCTGAATTCTGGCCTTCAGCCGCGTAGCCGAAATTGTCCATCGCGATCCCGATAGCCCCCGCATTCTTATGAACGTCCGAACCGCCTTCACCGAGTTCCGGTTTGTATGTCCCACGATGCTTGCTGTCGTTAATATTATCCACGAACCTCTCTTCCATTTTTCGAGGTCCGAAAAAGCACCACTGCGCGTAGAATGCGTCTTTTTCCTTCTGCGGCTTCCCGTCCCAAAGTTTAGCGAACCGCTCGTCGCCCCGTTTCTTCTTTTCGAACCAGTCCTGGGCTTGTTTTATCTGCATGCCCCAGACGATTGCATTCACCCTTACGCTCTCTTCGGCGTTCAGAGTATTCCACGGCGCCGCATCGGGACCTGCTATGGTGGACAGGAATTTTGCATAGTCTCCCTGATACTGTTTCAGATCAAAAGGATCCGAATGGGGATTGGCTTGGATATATCTAATCAAGGCCCGGATGGCGGTTGCACCCTGAAGGTTGAAAGGGCCGAGGTCAACCAATATGGGGTTTCTTATCTTTCTTAATCTGTCTGCGTTATCTATCCAGTTCGACTTCTTCACCGCGTCATATTGGGCCGACCATTGAGCATGGTCGACTATTTCACCGGATATCGTTCCTAAAGCCCATCTGTCCTTGAATACTTCCACCGCTGTATTGAGTTGGTATTGGTTGTTCTCTTTCGCCATGGCGCCGGCGAGGGCTTCCGCGGAGATTCCCATCCGGGCGGCAACGGATTTAAAGATGGAACTGTTTTGTCTGATGCAATCCATGGTTTTCGGTTCCCATTTGGTATACTTCTCATTTTCGGCCATTTTTCCAAACTCCTTCATCCAATTCGCTTCGTCATAATTTATCTTACAAATGTCCGTGAACCATTGTTGCACGCTCTGAAAATATTATTATCGACACACCATAATGAACCACTGCAGATCGATTTGCCGGTAAACGCAATCGGGCGGGAGGAGATCGGCAGGCCACCTGTCCAGGCTTTTATACAATCGATGATGATGAGTAGGCGTCAATAATACATCGTACGGCTCGCCGGGGTAGCGCTCTATTTTTGGTATCATCGGTGCGTAATAGTAATATTTATGCAGATCGTCGAACTTCTCAATTCCGACTGTTACGCGCTTATGTTTGTAATGAAAGTCGATACCGTCACGATGCCTTTCTAATTCACCTGAACGAAAACTCCGATCGCGCGCCTCTTCATTGTAAGGGTCGGGAGGCACCCAAAAATCCCCATCGCCTGCTATGCCATAGACCTTTGCGCGCCTCATGACGGCTTTCACTTCCGGCGTAGACATCGCCTTAGACCCATAAAATCGATTCGACGGATCTGTGTAGTAAATTTGGACAAGTTTCTCAAAGTCATCCTTATTGTCATAGAAATTCGCGATCATCTCGTCATCGCTGGGGAGCGGTCTTAACAATGCGTAAAGATCAATCTCATGATCGGCCACGGCGGTCACAAGCGCCAACAGCAACACGATGACCAGCCAAAGGACCCCTATTATCGAAAGCAGAACAACTTTCAGCGATTTCTTCATTTTCATTATTTCGGCATCCCTGAGATTTTATGATTTCTCCTACCGTGAATCTCCCTTGCCGCAACCTAAATAAATGACGCCGCCACGTTCGGAACACACTTTAAGGCCCATATGTCCATGAATATTTCCCGGCCTCTATGATGGTTATAGGCGTTATTCTCTCTTGCCATGGCGCCGGCGAGGGCTTCCGGGGGGATTCCTATCCGTTCTGCAACGGATTTAAAAATAGAACTGTTCTGTCTGATGCAATCAAAGGTTTTTGGTTCCCATATGGTAGTCTGTTTCTCTCCACTCATTTTCTACACTCTTTCCTAAATCTTCTCTTCAATACACTGAATATCAATGACCGGGATTACGCATGCCCATGCACCATTGTTGCTTGACCCGAAAAATGTATTATCCTTTGCACATCATAGCGAACCACTGCAGATCGATTTGTCGATAAAAGTGATCACTCCTTAAAGCCGTCTGGATACGTGCCTTAATTTTCATACAAGCGATGTCCGTGATCCGACGTCTCTAGCATATTCACATGGATTGCCGCTATATCGCCCGTCATGTCGCTCTATCGTTGGTATCATCGATACACACCAGAACCGATAAAAGATCTGAATCATGAGTAATGACAATAGAGCAAGGATAGCAAACAACAGCAGTCTCCACATTAGAAGAACCCTTTTGGGGACTTCTTTTTCCCTTGGTTCACCATTCATGCGTTCTTGAGTCTTGTCTCCCTCTTCAGGCCCCATTTTTTCCTCCTCTTCATTCGCCTGTATCACAACACTATCCCGGAAACGGCCGTCGCAGGGTCACCCCGTCGTTGTCGCCGATTCGTGTCGTCCCCAGGAGTTCATATTCTCCTTCGTCGTTTTTGGCGTATGTTTGCAGGCTGACGTCGCTGCCGCTTATCCGGTCCATCACGACCTTCCTGTCGCCTGCGGTCATTTCGCAACCGGTGGGGGTTCCCGCATAAGAGCCGATTTTTTCCGCTGTGTCGTTATCTCTGATCTCGAGGGATTCCGATGTCTCCTTCTCATCGTCCGCCTCCGCCGGGGTTATATGCACTTCTTCGGGCTTCAATCCCAGAGCAGCCATCGCGTGCCGCAACGGAGCATTCGGGGCGTCGAGCAAACCGGCCGTTCCATCCGTGTCGATATTTGCGGGCAACAGTTTTCCAGATAATCCTGCTTCAACATTCTCAAGAGTCTTCCCCGCGTCGGGCGCATCGGTATGCACGCCGTTGGCATACGCTATCATGGTCGGTTTTTCCGGAGTAATGCCCTCCCGAAGATTCTTATCCAGTTCGTTCAGTTTGATGACTTTTCCATCTTTTTCGTAAAACGTTTTCGTTCCCTGATTACGCGGGCTGAAGAAGCCTTCGTGCGTCTTCATCTTCTGAATAACCTTCTCGAATATTTTGCTGCCGAGTTCGTTGATAGGCTACGATTTGAGGTCGTCGGTCTCCTTGGCATCGGAACCCTTTTCGAGAAGCCGCGCGTAAGACTCCGTATCCTGACGCCGAAGGACTCCCTTCTTGTCCGGGTACCACTCGGGGCAGTATCCGGCTCTGATCGTTTTCTTGATGCTGACGGGTGTCACTTTATCGGGACCATAGTTGTATTCGTATTCGCCGAAGAGCATGTCGCGAACCGTATAATCCCCAAATTTACGTTCAAGGTTGTTCCTCATCGCTTGAGAACCCGTCTCGACGTCCGGGAAGACGGCCCGGCCTTGCGCGCAACCGATCGCTCCCTGACTTGAAACCCATCTTCCCGTCTTATCGTTGAGATCATTGCAGGCGATATTGCCCGGGTTATTAAAGCGCACCGCAGGAACCGCGCCCTTTATCTCCAGTTTCGTTCCGTTCTCATAGTCATAGTATGTTGCAATACTGTTCCCCTCAATTCCCTCTGCCTTGAATTTGCTCGGCTTGAACTCGCTGCTTGTCATTTCTCACTCCTATTTCTGTTTTGCTTTTTTCCTTACAACCTTCCTGATGATGCCAAGTTCCTGTTCAATAACACTGTCTTCGCTATCGGCCATACTCTGGTATTTTTTGTCTGTCCTATACGCGCCGATCCATTTGTAGATTCCCTTCCCCATCAATCTGTAAATTTCGATGATATACCAATGCTTACCATAACGATGCTCATCAGGATCGCTCATGTCCCAAAAGAAGTCGGCGCCGACGGCGATGCCATCCAGCTTGGCGGAGGGGGGAAACTCGTATTTAAACTCTCCCTGCTCCGTGAGCGCGACTTCAAGGGCTCTCTTGAAAGCTTCTTTTTTCTCGTCGTAAACCCATATGGAGAAAAGGGTGAGATGTCGATGCCTCGCCCAGCTAAGGTGATATCCTCTATTTACTATGGTAAAGAGAATGCCCTGGCGGGGCTTTCCGGCCTTTTTCAGATCGATAACTTTCATGTCCTCAAAAAACTGGAACGTATAGGTGGGTTCGCACGAGAGACCCTTTGGGGTACGAAAGCATAATTTCAACGCAGCAATTTCGCATTTCCGATCTTTCTTATCCGGATCGGCCCAGAAACATATTCGCGCCGGTCTGTCCGTGGCCTTGGGATCCATGAAGTAATCCCATTCGTCGATATCCTTATCTTCCTGGACCGTAACATGCCACGGCTCCGGCGTGCCGAAGACCTCCTGCAGAGGTAACGTCTTTTTCCCGACGTATTCGATGTCTTTCGCAACGTAAACGACGTCGGTGCCTGCGGCCGACGCCGTCGAATACAACAACATCGTCATGAAAAGCGCTACTGCGCATATGGCCGGCATCCTCAAACGTCCCATCTTCCACCTCCGAAAGTTAGTATCCTGCACGCTCTCGTCACTTTTTTTCCGGCCCGGGTTCCTTTCATCCGCCGTCCGGGTATCCCAAATGGGGAAAACCGCTAACCGGCCATGGCGTTGCCGTGCGCCGCCCGGCGGCGTCCGCCGGACGACGCGGCACTATGCGGCAAAAGGCCTTCTCACGGTAATCCCGTCGTTGTCGCCGATTCGCGTTGTCCCAACGAGTTCAAAATCTCCATCGTCGTTTTTGGCATACGTTTGCAGGTGAATGTCATTACCGCTCATCCGGTCCATTACGACCTTCCTGTCGCCCACGGTCATTTCGCAGCCGGTGGGGGTTCCCGCATAAGAGCCGATTTTTTCCGCTGTGTCGTTATCTCTGATGTCGAAAGAGTCCGGCGTCTCTTTCTCATCGTCCGCCTCCGCCGGGGTGAATTGCACATCGCGGGGCTTCACGCCCAGCGCATCCAGCGCATGCCGCAACGGAGCATCGGGAAAGCCCGCCGGCGCATCATCGGCAGGAGCGGAAGCAGCGGTGTTATCGCTAACATCCGGGCCGGCGCTTGAGGCGATCTGTGTGAACCCGCCATCATGGATGATGCTTTGGCTATGTTGCGAATTGATCGTTCCCTTGTCTGTCGCGCCCTGCCGGTCGGGATCGGGGTCCTTCTTGTTGTCGGCGGGGCCGGAGGGGTCGTCTTTCGGCAATACGATTCGCTGTCCGGGGCGGATCGAATCCGGATTCTTGAT
This sequence comes from Syntrophales bacterium, assembly GCA_963668175.1. Lineage (GTDB taxonomy): Bacteria > Desulfobacterota > Syntrophia > Syntrophales > PHBD01. The sequence continues at coordinate 2,798,583 of OY764159.1, read as the reverse complement.
ATCGGGATTCGCCTCCATGATTTTTTGAACGGTGGTATGAAATTTGGCTGCGATATCGCCAAGGACATTGCCCGGTTCGACTGCATAGATCCCGGCTTTGACCGCCGCATCGATGCCGCCCCCCTCCACCGGAACATATTTCCCGGTCGTCTTTGGAGCATCTGGAGACGTTTGACTGCGGTAGCCCTGTTCGATGTGTTGAACATTGTCCGGATTGTTGCCAAATTCGCCGGACGTTTTATTCTTGGGGCCATCTCCAAAGATTTTCGTTCCAAGATTATAGCCCCCCCCGCCCGCTTTGCATTGCCACAAGGGTAAGCCTGCTGCGGCGCATGCCGCGCCGAACACGTAGCTGGCTGCCGGCTGAAAGTCCTTGACCCAAGTGGCGTCAACTTTCCCATTATAGGATCTCTGCAAGTCGTCCGGCCGCCCGCGTTGAAAATTCTCATACAATTTTGCATAAGACGCCCCGCGTGCTTGCATACTTGTTTCCAGATCGGGAAGCGTCCGAGGATCGACTTCGTATTTTGCAATCACTGCGTCCAAATTAAAATCGGCCGGGACGACATACGGCCGCCCGGTTGAACGGTTCATAATATAGTCTCCATTTGCGTCTTTAAGATACTTTGCCGCAACGTCCTTTTTGTTTGCATCTTTAACAAAGAAATGATCTGTTCCGTACCTACCCATCTTCCAGCCCTCCTTCTAATTTAAAACAGTTTTAATAATAAAATTCATGCAGCATGTAGAAGTGTTTGCCAACTTTCTTTATGCTGTAACCCCATTGTTGAGGGCCATGCAATTCTGCTTTTTTCTTTTCTCTCTCATTCAGGGAGTCATTTGAATCGTAAACGATTGAATACGTAGAGACATTATGACGCTCTTTGATAAGCCATTCTTTGTAGGGAGGCAGCTTATCGGGTTCGTTCATTTCCGGGAAATAAAAGCTTTTCTGGATTTGGAATTCAACATAGTGGCGCGAATCGGAGAAAATATCTCTGACAGGATCACTCCATGGAGAAAATAAAAAAAAGACCAGAGGCAATGCCGGGGTAAGAAAGGATAAAGACGACTTCGGTTTTTTTTTCTTCCGAGCAAAACCAGCGCCCAAATAAAACAGACTGCCGGGAATATTAACACCAATATAACGACTAAAGGAATTCCGATATCATAAATGTCGCGATAATAAAATACCCACTCTTCCAAGAGAAACGACAACATCACGATGGTCGGCCAAAGCGTGAAACCCTTAAGAATTCGATTTTTCCATGCAAACAGACGCCTCAATTTAGAAGTCATCGTTTATCGCCTTTCGCAGAGTGCATTTGCGTCTTTAAGATACTTTGCCGCAACTTCCTTTTTGTCTTCATCTTTAACAAAGAAATGATCTGTTCCGTACCGTCCCATCTTCCAGCCCTCCTTTTATTCTGTCATTCTATTTACATTCTGCCAGCATATAAAAGTGTTTGCCGACTCCAGTCACATTGTAGCCGCAGCCATTCTTGATGTACTTCTTATGTCTTTCTATTTCGTCGACAGAGTCTTTCAAATTATAGATGATGGTATACTCTGAAGTTCTCCGTGCCTTGTTAAGAGGCCATTCTTTGTAAGGGGGCAGCTTATCGGGTTCGTTCATCTCCGGGAAATAGAATCTTTTCTGGATTTGGAATTCAACATAGTGGCGTGAAGCGTAGTAATTATCTCTGACAGGATCGCCCCACGAAGAAAACATAAAGACCACAAGCAACGCGGGTGTAAGAAAGGATAAAGATGACTTTGGTTTTCTCACTACGAGCAACACCAGCGCACAAATAAAACAGACTGCCGGAAATATGAACAGAAATATGACAAATAATAAAAAATCATAGTCGTGATAATAAAAAACCCACCTCTCTAAAAAATACAATAGCACCACAATGGTCGGCCAGAGCGTGAAACCCTTAAGAATTCGATTTTTCCATGCAAACAGCCGCTTCAATTTAGAATTCATCGTTTATCGCCTTTCGCTGACCGAACCCTTTCCCTCAACTTGCGTCTCTCTTCATCACACGAATCGTTCCGAACGCCTTTCCTGCTATTTTGCTCAGGTGTTTTATCGTACCGATATTATAGAGGATAATAGTTATATTGTCAATCTTTATATAGCATAATATGGTAATTACTTGCTTATATATTCGGACCGTAACTAAATGACCATGTATTACGATTTTCTTCCCTCGCTTTTCGTTTTTTAAGTTTTGATTGTGATCGGAGGTTTTCGGAACTTCCAATGCGGACGCCGGGGCCGAACCATGCGCTCGTCATGAATCGGCAGCGGACGGGAACAGCGGGCAGGAAAGATTATAGGATAAAAAAAGCCCCCTCACCCGGTTGCGGGTTTAAGGGGGCTTTTAAAGGGGAACACAGATTCTATTAATCCGCGTCCGGATGATCCCTGCTACATCGTCTTGCGGTGGTGCCAGGCCTCCTGGTAGAGGCGGCCGACCGTTGTGACCAGGGCCAGGAAGAAGAGGCCGAACATGAAGTTCGGGGCCGTCCCCAGCCATTCGTCCAGCTTCAGGCCGACGTAGAGGAACAGGAAGGAGACGATCACGATCGAGAATCCCCACGCGCTGACCGACAGGACTTTTTTCAGGTCGCCTATCGTTTTATGATTCAGAGTCGTTGCTGCCATGGCCGTATCCTCCTTTCCATCCGTATGATGATTTCAATCAACCAACCAGGTTCTTCAGGGCGTCGATGACGGGGTTCGTGAAGAGGGCGACGAGGACCGCGTACAGGGCGAAGGCGCCGACCGCTTCGTTGGTGTACATTTTTTCATATTTGTGTTTGAGGGAGATGATCGTCATGCCGCCGACGATGAGGCATCCGAGCTGGAAGAAGGGGAAGCTCCCCGCGCCCGTGGCGGAAAATTCCGCGTAACCGAAAGTAGCCGTTGTCAGGACGACGAACACCGAAACCAACAAGGTTTGAATTCTCTTTTTCATGATCTGTATCCTCCTTTAGGTTTATAGCCCTTTGGGCTTTTTTTCTCTTTTGACTTTTACTCTTTCAAAAGGCGTGCCAAAGTAATCCGTGCGCCTAGTGCACGCATACAACATGCCGTATTAATTATGGTATATTCGATTGCCTCTCCGGCGCGATCTGCGTTTCGCACCCTTTTTTTCACCGTTTTTTAAACAAAACGTTCAAAGGCGTTTAAATATTTGTTTGAAAGCGGCCGGCCAATCGCTTTACAGGCATGGCAACGGAGAGGCAAGGCCGGGAAAGCCGCATTGGATGGGGGATTCCGGGGTTTCTTTTACCTTGCGTCGCGCAAACGGGAGTTCAGTCTAATATCCTGATTATTCAAATGTAATTAGCACCCTCAGAAACCGCCCCGGCGTCTGGCGACCGTTCGGCGGCCGGCGCGGACATCCGCCCACACCCGGCGACCGTTCGTTGCGGCCCCCATTTTCGGCAGTCATTCAATAAGCTTCTCAAATAAATATAGAATCCAGTATTCCTCTATGGTAAAATATGAGGAAAGCGGGATGTCCAAGAGATGTAATCGGGCACCGCCGCTGCGATAATACCGGTATGAACGGCTATACAGAAAGAGACACGCCGTTGGATTACGTTACAGAACATCTCCGGATTGAAAGAAAGCCTCATCTCTTCCTCCTGCAGTCTTCTCAGCCACTCTTCGCGTTCCCCCCGGACATTCTCACGGATATTCCCCTTTCCGGGTAAGGCACTCATACCTGCAACGGGCATTGAACGACCGATGAACGGATTCGCAAGTTCTATCCATAGACTGGTTCGGATATGGCTCCTCCTGTCCGCGATGGCGGCCGTTGTGCTGACGCCGCAGTACGCCGCCGCGCAAAGCGACGCGGATATCCTGAACGCCGGCGAACGGGCGTGGCTCACTGAGCACCCCGTCATCCGGGTGATACCGGAACGCAACTACGCCCCTTTCATCTTCGTCGGCGACGACGGAAAGCCGCAAGGCATATCCGTGAATTATCTCCGCCTTATCGAGAAGAAGCTCGGCATAACGTTCGTCATGGAAAAGGGGGAGAACCTGGCCGAGGCCCTCAAGAAAGTGCAGCGTGGACAGGCCGACGTCGTCACCTCCCTCATGAAGAACGAGGACCGTTCGAAATACCTGAACTTCACTTCCCCGTATATTTCCGTGCCCGCCGTCATCATCGTCAAGAAGGAGATCTCGGAAACGCTCTCGCCCGAAAAGCTCACAGGATACCGCGTGGCCGTGGGCAAGGGGTACGCCGTAGAAGCCTATCTCCGGGAAAAATACCCGGGGCTTCATCTCGTTCCCGTGGACGACGAAGTCGACGGCCTCAAGATGCTCTCGTTCAGCGAGGTCGACGCCATCGTCGCCGACACTGCCAGCGCCTCTTACATCATCGACAGGTACAAGATCACCAATCTCCGCATAGCGGGCGAGAGCGGCTTCGCCTACGACCTCAGTTTCGCGTCCCGCAAAGACCGGCCGATGATCAACGGGATACTGGAGAAGGGATTGTCCGCCGTAAGCCCCGCCGAGCGCGAGGAAATCTACCGCCGCTGGGTCCGCGTCGACCGGAGCATTCCCTTCGCGACCAAAGCCGTCATGACTGTCATCGTTCTTCTCCTGATTGCCATTATCCTCTTATCCATCGCCATTTATGCGTGGAACCGGTCCCTCGCGAGGAAGGTCCGGGAAAAAACCGACGATCTGAGCAGGGAGCTGCTCCAGAGGCAGGCGACGGAAGAGGTCCTGAAGGAAAGCGAGAAGAGGCTCAATCTGGAGCTTGACAGGCTGGCGTTGATCCTGAAGACGGCGCAGGACGGTTTCTGGATCGTCGACGCGGAAACAGGACGTTTCGTCGATGTCAACGAGTCCGCCTGCCTCATGCTGGGCTATACCCGCGAGGAAATGCTGACCCTCAGCGTCAGGGATGTCGAGGTGCAGATTTCTCCCGAAGAAATGAAATGCATTATACGGGACATCCGCAAGGAAGGCCATGCCGCCTTCGTGACGCGTCATCGCACGAAGAGCGGCCGCATCATCGACGCCGAAGTCATGGTCAATTACCTGCCGTCGGGCGACCAGTGCTTCATTTTCGTCCGCAATATCACCGAACGCAGGGAGGCGGAGGAGGCCCTGCGGAAGAGCGAGGAGAAATACCGGCTCCTGATCGACACGGCAACCGAAGGCATATGGGCGATAGACGCCGGTCACCGGACCACGTACGTCAATCGGGCCATGGCCGATATTCTGGGTTACGAACAGGAAGAGATGCTCGGCAGGCCGGTCGAGGAGTTCTTCTTTCCCGACGATCTGCCTTCTCACGAACGGCTTATGAAGGAGCGTCACGAGGGCAAGGATGAGGTCTACGAACGCCGTTTCCGCCGGAAGGACGGTTCCGCGTTATGGACGCAACTCTCTGCGAAGGCCGTTCACGACGATCGGGGGCGCTTTGCCGGGTCTTTCGCCATGCTCACGGACATTACCGCAAGGAAGCGCGGCGAGGAAGAGCGCATCGCCCTGCAGGATCGACTGCAAAGGGCGGAAAAGATGGAGGCCCTGGGGATCCTGGCCGGAGGCGTCGCCCACGACCTGAACAATGCCCTCGGGATTCTTGTCGGATACGCGGAGCTTCTCCACGACAAACTGGACGAATCCGATCCGCGGCGGACGGACGCCCGTAACATCACGGCCGGCGGCGAGCGGGCCGCGACCATCGTCCAGGACCTGCTCACCCTGGCGCGCCGCGGCGTGCAGACGACGACGGTGATCAATCTCAACAAGACGATACTGGAATACCTCGCCTCGCCGGAGCACTTCAAAATGATGTCCCTGCATCCGAACGTGAGGGTGAGAACGGAACAGGAAAACGGACTCCTGAGGATCAGGGGCTCGCAGGTCCATATCGCGAAGACCCTGATGAATCTTGTCCTTAATGCGGCCGAGGCCATGACGTCGGGCGGCGAGGTCCTCATCCGGACGGAGAACCGGTATCTGGACCGGCAGGTCAACGGCTACGAAGAAATGCGGGAAGGGGATTACGTGGTCCTCGCCGTCTCCGACAGCGGCGAAGGCATAGCGGACGACGACATGAAACACATTTTCGAGCCGTTCTACACGAAGAAGACGATGGGCCGGAGCGGAACGGGACTGGGGCTCTCCGTGGTCTGGGGGACCGTGAAGGACCACGACGGCTACATCGACGTCGCAAGCGTAAAGGACAAAGGCACGACATTCCGCCTCTATTTCCCGGTAACCCAGGAAGCGGACGAAGAGGAGGATATCGCCGTGCCGGAAGCCGACTATACGGGACGCGGCGAAAAGATTCTCGTCGTGGACGACATGAAGGCCCAGAGAGAACTCGCCGAAAGCATCCTGACCCGGCTCCGTTACAGCGTCGACACGGTGCCGAGCGGCGAAGAGGCCGTGGAATACCTGAAGTCGAAAGAAGCCGATCTGATCGTTCTGGACATGATCATGGACGGCGGGATCGACGGCTTCGAGACCTATAGGCAAATATCGGAAATCAGGCCCGGACAGAGGGCCATCATCGTCAGCGGATTCGCCGAGACGGATCGGGTCAAGATGGCGCAGTCGCTGGGCGCGGGCACGTTCGTCAGGAAACCCTACATCAAGGAGCGCATCGGACTGGCCGTCAGGAAAGAGTTGGACAGGACACCGTGACGGCGCGTCTCCCGCGATGGATGTCGGCCGCCGTTTTCCGGAATGGAACCCGTCGCCGGCATGCCTGTGCAGGAAAGGCAAGCGGCGCATCCGCCGTAGGAGGTCAAACCTCATGAAGACGCATCCATGGAAATTACCGCCGCCGGGCCTCCGGGACGGCGTGTCGCCTTTTCGGAGGCTTAAAGGATATCGCTTCGTGCGAAACAGCCCTGCGGTAACCTCTTTTAAGAAAGGAGGCGCAACATGGTCATTATCGCCGCATCGTCATATCCCCTGGAAAGCGCGAAGGAAGTCGGCAAGCGCCTGCTGGAGCTGCCGCCCCTCCCGCCTTTTTTGACGATCAAGGGTCCGTTCCTGGACAGCGAAGTCGGCGCCGGCGTCAGGTCGATCAATCTCTTCGAATGCGACCGGGCGAAGACGGCGGAAGCGATGGATTATATCATTACGCGGATGTCGAATTATATCGGCGTCCCGGGATTTACGTACTCCGTCCGCGTGTGGCTGGAAGCGAAAGAGGCGCTTAAACTGATCGGCCTCGCCTGATGCCCCCGATCCCTGCGACATCAATCTTAACCGAACCGGGGCGACGAGCCCCGGTTTTTTTCATGCCGGGCGTTCCCGCGCCGCCTGTTATGGATACCTCCGGCCTGTCTTTTTTCATGAATCCGCCCCACGGATGTCCCGCCGTTCCGTTGCTTCCCCGATTCCGCACGAGACGGTTCCGTCGGGCTGGAGGAAGATCTCAACAGACAAAAAAGGGGCGTTCGGTACCTTCCGAACGCCCCTTCTCCGTGAAACGGTTCAAAAACGGGTTAACGTCTCTGCCGGGTTCCGCCTGCCGTTACAGTTCCATCGGCGTGCAGGTGGGGTCGATCCAGCCTTTGTTAATCCTCTTTTTCTCGATGGTCTTTTCGGTCTTCTTCACTGTCGTCTTTTTCATGGCTCTTCTCCCTTCGGGCTTTTATTTTTTTAGAGGTACGGGAAGCACATCGGGTCGATCCATATCCCGCCGCGTTTGCGGGGTTCGAGCTTCTCTCCTCTTTCCTTTCTTTCCGTCTTCTTTTCCGTCTTTTTCCCGTGAATCATTTCGGCACTCCTTCCGGTCTTCAGATGGTCCCTATGACCCTTCCGGTTCTGCATTTATCGCCTATCTGACGGGGGGGCGACCACGGACGGCCCACGACCTTCCCCAGGACGTTCTTCTGGGGATTGAACTCGATTCTTTCTCCGGTCCTGACACCGACCATCTCTGCTGCCAACATCTTTTCGCATGCCGCCTTTCTTCTTCTTTCGATTCTAATGTAATTCAGGCGGCCGTGTTTAACAATCGTCGTTCGTCCGATTTTGAACAGCGGTAAAGGATGGATTTTTAGTAAGAATGAACGCGCGGCAACCATAGGCGTTTATCCTATGGCGCGCGGAGGCCGGATTTTTTCATCATGAAGAGAGTGCGTTGCACGGACCGCCGCCCGGTCCCGTCCCCCGGTATAAAAAGAAGCTGAAATTCAGAGCCGCTTATGGTAATTTCGGATAGTAAATCAGATTGCCCGCAATCTTGCCCCTTGCGCTTCTTTTATTTGCAATATCGACCGTTCACCCTAAAGGGCCGACCACTATGAAAAAAATACTCCTTATCGACGACAACGACCATCTCAGCACATTCCTGGCAAAGAGCCTGCGCGACGCGGGCTATGACATCGTTTCCTGCGCAAACGGCGTGGCGGCCATCCAGACGCTGGCCGACTACACCCCCGACTTCATCTTCTGCGACTACTTCCTCCCGAATCTCAACGGCGACAAACTCTGCCGGATCATCCGCAAGATGGGTCATCTCAGGGATTCGCACATCGTGCTCATGTCCGCCGCGGCATCCGAACTCAGTTTCGATCCTGCCGCCGTCGGCGCCGATGCGTTCATCGCCAAGGGCTCCTTCCTGGATACGGAACGTCATATCCTTTCCTTCCTGAACGATGTGAACAACCGCGGCCCTCATGAAACGAAGCCGGAGATCATCGGCATCGACACGGTCATTCCCCGGCAGATCACCAAGGAACTCCTCGGCAAGAACAGCCACCTGCAGGCCATGCTGGAGAGCCTGCTCGAAGGGCTTGTCGAACTGTACTGCGGCCGGATCGTCTATGCCAACGCCGCCGCCGCGCGCATACTGGGCAGGACGCAGGACCAGCTTCTGACCCTCCCGCTGGCGGAGCTTTTCGAAGGCGAGGGCGCGTCCCGGGTGGAATCGCTCATCGCCGCAGGCCCCGGCGGAACAACCGGCATCGACCGGATCGAGACGATACACGCCCCGGAAAGCCTCCTGTCCATGAAGAAACTGCCGTTTCAGGGCGACCCCGACACGGTCATTCTTCTCATCAACGACATCACCGAAAAGGTCCGCACGGAAAAAGCCCTTCTCGACTACCGGAACAACCTGGAAGAGCTGGTCCGGGAGCGCACCGCCGACCTGAAGCAGGCCAACGAGATGCTGCAGAAGGCCCAGAAACTTGAGGCGATCGGCACGCTGGCCGGAGGCATCGCCCACGAGTTCAACAACATCCTGGGGGCCATGATCGGGTACATGGAACTCGCCCAGCTCGAAACGCATCCCGACGACCTGAGGTATTACGTCGACCAGGCCCTGCACGCGAGCCAGCGCGCCAAGGACGTCGTCAGCCAGGTCCTCGTCTTCAGCCGCAAGAAGGAGAACAGACGCAAGCCGATCGTCGCGGCGGCCGTCGTCAGGGATGCCGTCAAGATGATCAAGACGTTCCTCCCCTCGACGATCAGGATCGCCCAGGACATGGCGGACAAGTCGTCCCTGATCATGGCCGATCCCACGCAGATCGAGCAGGTCCTGATGAATCTCTGCACGAATGCGGCCCATGCCATGAGGGATAAAGGGGGCACGCTGGAGATCAGGCTGACCCGGGAGAAGAGCGGGCCGGCCGGGCCCCGCCTGCCCGATCTCCCCGACTGCGACTATGTCCGGCTGACGGTCGGCGACACGGGCCACGGCATCGCGCCGGACACGATCGACCGGATCTTCGACCCCTTCTTCACGACGAAGGGGCCGCGCGAGGGCACCGGACTGGGGCTTTCCGTCGTGTACGGGATCGTCAGGGATCACGGCGGCGCCATCGACGTCGCGAGCGACGTCGGCAAGGGCACGGTATTCAACGTCCTGCTGCCCGTCATCGAATCCGCGGAACGCGCAAAGGAAGAGGCGCCGGAATCGATCCCCGGCGGCCACGAGCACATCCTCTTTATCGACGACGAGGAATTCATCCTGGAAGTGGAGACGGCGAGGCTCTCGTCGCTTGGCTACCGGGTCACGGCGAGAAAGAACAGCGATGAAGCGCTGGAACTCTTCAGGGCCCGGCCGGACGAGTTCGATCTCGTCATCACCGACATGACCATGCCCAATATCCGGGGGGACAACCTGGCGAAGGAGATGCTGAAAATACGCTCGGACATCCCCGTCATTCTCTGCACGGGATACAGCGACATGATCTCGGAGGATCAGGCGAAGGCCCTGGGCGTCCGGCAGTTCATCATGAAGCCCATCTACAAGAAGGACCTCGCCAGGGTCATCAGGAAGGCCCTGGACTGAACGCGTCCCGCGTCGTCGCAGGCCCGCACGCGGCCGTGCGTCTTCCGGCGGGAGGCTCTCTCGCCTGCCGTCAGGGGGCGCTTTTCTTTGCCGGGAAACGGATCGTAAAGGACGAACCCCGGCCGAAAACGCTCTTCGCCTCGACCCTGCCGCCCTGCGCTTCCGTCGCCTCCTTCACGAACGTGAGCCCCAAACCCGATCCCTTGATGTTCTCCGGCGCCCCGGGGTCGGCCCGGTAAAACTTCTCGAAGATGCGCTCCAGGTCCTTTTCCCTGATGCCGTATCCCTCGTCGGCGATTTCCAAGGCGACGGATTCCGCATCCTCCGTAACCCTGATCGCGACGGCCCTTCCGGCCGGGCTGTACTTCACGGCGTTTTCCGCGAGATTCAGGACGGCCTGCGCCGTCAGGTCGCGGTCCAGCGGGACGGTCCTTACGGCGGCGGGGGCCTCCACGACGATGCGGATGTCCCGCTTTCGGGCCAGCGGCTCCATTTTGGCGGCCACATCGCGGACGAGGCCCGCGAGGTCCGCGTCGGTCCGCACGATCCGCTGCCGCCCTTCCTCGATCCTGTTGATGTCGAGAAACGTGTTGACGAACTTCGTGAGCCGCTCCGATTCCTCCTTGACGATGGCCGCGTACCGGCCCATCTCCCCGTCGAGGTCCCGGGCCATGATCTCGCTGAATCCCAGGATATTGAACATGGGCGTCTTCATCTCGTGGGAGACGATCGACACGATCTGCCCCTTCAGGATTTCCACTTCCTTGATCTTCGTGATGTCGGAGAGGATGAAGAGGGCGTAGTCCGTCTTTCCGATGGGCAGCCGCGAAACGTCGAGTTTCAGAAACCGCTTGTCGGGCCTTTCCAGCGAGACGGTGACGGACGGCATCGCGAGCCACCGTTCGAAGGGAGGCCCTTCGCCTGCCTTTTCCAGCACGAAGGGCGAAAGCCCCGCGGCGAACCGGTCCCGGCTTTCGAGGGATACGCCATTCTCGCCGCAGATCCGGCGGACGTCCGTGCTTGCCATGACCGCCCTCCCCTCCCCGTCGAAGACCGCCACGCCGAAGACGTCGCTCAAAAGAATGCGGTCCGACAGCTCCTTCTCGAAGATGAGCTCGTGGGTGATGTCGGCGAGAAGCGACGCTTGCGCCTGGATGCCCCGGGGCGTCACGATGCCGGCGAGTCCGCCGGCGACGGGGTTGCCGCCGCTTTCCGCCGGACGGTTGCGCAGGTGCGGCCCGATGGCCTTGTAAGTCGCGCCGAGGCTTGCGGCCGCTTCGCTCAGCTTGACGACATAGGCCGACGCAAAGAGGACGACCACGGCCGCCAGGGAGCCGGCGGGGGCGAACCACGCCTGCCCGAGCGAAAAGACGAGGAAGACGGCCAGGGAACCGAGGCCGAGGGCGGCGACGAGGACAAGGGCTCCCTTTCCTTCCGTGGTCCTGAAAAAGAAGACATAGAGGATTACGGCCAGGAGCGCGCCCGCCGGAAAGCGTACGGCCAGGGGAACGATACGGACGGCGTTCCCCTCAAGGAGATTCGCGAGGATATTCGCCTGGACCTCCACGCCCGCCGTCCCCAGCCTCGTTTCCGAAAAGGGCGTCATGACGCTGTCGACGAGTCCCAGGGCCGTAATGCCGACGAGAACGATCTTCTTCCGGAAATAATCCGGCGGATACGCGCCTTTCACGACGTCCAGGAAGGAAACCCTCGCAAACGTTCCCGGGCCGCCGTAGAAATGGATCGTCATCGCATCGCCCTGGACGATATCGGCGGGCGCGCCGCCTCCCGTCGCAAGTTTCTCCCTTGCAAACGGCGATTTGGAAGCCGTTTCGAGAACGACGGACGAAAAGGACGGCAGCGTCTTTCCGCCGAAATAGAGGGTGTGGTATACTTCCCGGGCGATGCCGTCGAGGCCCCGCTCGATGTGGACGTGGCCCGTGCGGGCGGAGGCAAGGACCCGGGAGGGGTAGACGGCGGTCATGTCCTCCTCGATGACGATGGGAAGGACGGCGTTTCCGTGCCCGGCGATGGCCGCGGCGAGGCCCGCGTCGTCCGGGGAGGGCTCGGCCATGACGATGTCGAACCCCACGGCCGCCGCGTCTTTCGTCCTTTCCAGAAGCGTCGTGTAATGCCGCCTGGCGATGGGCCAGCGGCCCAGCTCCGCCATCGTCTTCTCGTCCACGGCGACGACGACGATGCCCGCGGGCGGCGTCCGGGGCCCCCTGAGGCGGAAGGAGAGATCGTAGAAATAGCCGTTCACGCCGTTCAGGAACCCGAGATATTCGATCAGGAAAAGGACCGCGAGGGAGACGAGGGGGATGACGATCTTCTTCATGGAGGTCCTATCGCAGTCAATCGGGATTCACGTTCCCGGCGGCACGTCGAACGGCCCGCATCGGGACGCGTTCGGCGCTTTCGCCGGTCCGCCGCCGGCTGATGCAGAAGCCCGTTAATGCAGAAGAATAATGAGCAGGACGGAACCCAGGACGGAACCGCCGAGCCATTCGTAGGGAAATCTATCCTCGACGGCGAAGCTCTGCGGCGGCGAATATTCGCCCGCGTCTCCGTCGCGGTCGATGCCCGCGATCCTCACGTAGTACGTCCCTGTCTCCTTCGGCCGCTTCATGGTCATCTCGGGCCTGTCCGTCCTGCGGTCCTCGACGATCTCCTTAAACCCCGCATCCTTCGCCACCTGGAACCGGTAGGCGAACCCCTCGCCGATGCTTCGCGACCGCAGATTGATTTCGTCCTTCGCGACGGCCGGCCGGTCCATGGAGGGCGTCGGCGGGAGCGGCGTCAGGGCGAAGCCCAGCGGATCGGACCATGCCCCCTGATAGCCGTCGTCGGCGATGGAGGCGATGCGGAAATAGTAGGCCCTGTACTCCAGGGCGGAAGTGCGGAAGGCCGTACCGGAGACACCGGACCTGTCGAGGACCACGTTTGAAAATCCTCGGTCGGAAGCGACCTGCACATGGTACCGGACGGCGTCGCCGACGGTGAGCCACCGGAATTCCTGCGAGGCCCCCTTGGTCTTCGCGCCGTCCTGCGGCGTCTGCGTGATGGGCGGCAGCGGATTCAGCCGGACCCGGAACGGATAGGCCTCGGAGGACAGGCCTTCCAGGCCCGCTTCGTCGATGCTCTGCACAAAGAGGAAGTAGGAGCCGTCGGCGAGATTGGCCGCTGTGAACGGCTCGCCCGCCTTGACGATCTTCTCGCGGAGCGGATTCTTCCCGTCCCTGTCGGCGGCCACGGCAACCCGGTATGCCCCCGCGCCGTCCACGGCCGCGAAACGGACGACCGGCGCCGTATTATAGACGGGCTTCAAATCGGAAGGTGCGGGCGGCGGCAGGAGTTTCCGGGGCGGCAGCGGCGGCTTGCCCTGCTCGACAACGGTCCCCTCCCCCCGGGCCACATCGACGCTTTTGCGCGCGGCTTCGACGGTCACGGTCCTTTCCACGACCTCCGTCAGCGTCTTTTCCTCCCCGTCCACGGCGACCCGGAATTCCGTACCCCTCACGGAGGCGATGGCCGAAGGCGTGCGGACCTTGTAGCGCGAGGAGGCGCCCGTCGCCTCCTTGATGCGTGATATGACGCGACCGACCTTGAGATACAGGTCGCGGAAGAAATAGGAGCCCAGGGCCTGCTCCGCCTGCCTGATGCCGATCTCCGTATCGGCCTTGAGCACGAAGATGCTGCCGTCGGAGAAGGCGATCTCCAGGGCGCTGTCTTCGCCGGTCCTGATGTTGCTGTTCTGGGAGACTTCGTCGCCCGATTTCAGGGGAACCCAGTCGCCCCGGCCTTCGGCCTGCGCCTTCGCGTCGCCCAGGACGAACGTTACCCGGCCCTTCAGGGGCGTCCTTTTCAGGAACGAGACGGGAACAGTCAGTTTCGTGCCGGGATGAATCATATGGGGATCGGCCAGGCGGTTGATCCGGGCGATCTCCTGCCAGCGGTTGCTGCCATCCATGTATTTCTTGCAGATATTGAAGAGGCAATCGCCTTCGCCGACCGTCAGTTGAATCGTGTCACCGCGCGCCGAAGGTCCGGCGGCCTTCGCTTCGACCGGCGACAAGACCGCACACAGGAAAACCAGGAGAAAACCGGACAGGACAACGGCAAGTTTTTTCAAGGGATTTCCTCACAGGGTCGTTTTTCGTCAGCCTTCGTATCCGAAGGTTTTACATACGGTATCATTATAGAAAAAAAGCGTCCCTCTTGCAACAATAAAGAGGTTGAAGACAGCGGCCGGCGGAACGGTTCCCAAAACACCGCACACCCGGAACAGGAGCACGATTCTACCATCTCGTCAATCGGCTCCGAACCGCTATTTTCCGCCGGCATTGAAATTCACCGTCGATCGCCCGTGCCCTGCGATCCTTACCCATGTCTGAATTTCCGGACTGATTCCGGCAAATTGGACGGTTCGATTCATCCTCCAGGCATACACGGATCGTTAGAAATGCATATTTGCAGTCGTTTGTATGACTATATCATATTATTTATTTCTCATGAAAACCTACCCATCGCGTCGTCCTTCGCCTGTCTCGCCCTCTTCACGGAAAGAGAATTTCGAATCGTAGAATATTCCCCCGATTTTTCATAACAAATCTTCATTTCCGGCAGCCGGGCATAATATAAGGATATTGCCATGGTATAGTATTGCATTTCTCTTTCTTTTTCAGACCCTTCAGGCCGTCCAGGCATGGCGAATACGGCGCACAGCATTATCATCCATTCGATTATACGGCATTATTCGCTATTCTTAGGCCTGACCGGCATCTCGGCGGATGCCGGGACGAAACGACCCTTCTAATGCCGTATCATTCTCATAATATGTTCGGGGTCGGCAGGGCGTCCGCCGCATCTTCCCCGCGTCTTCTGGCACGGTAAGCGCATTACATCGTATTTAAGGTCCGGATATCGTTGTCGGAAGCGCGGATGTTTCCGGCAATGCCATCGGGGATCGCGCAAATCCGGCGACAAGGCGGATACGGATTGCATCCGGGGCACGGCCGTACCGAACGGCATGGCGTATATCCTTCCGGATATGGACCGGGCACCGGGCATGAGCGATGAGAGCGGGTATCCGCGGCGGCATTATACGAAGAAAAGGATAGAGAGGTGGTTATGAAAAAGAGATCGTTGGGTTTCAAGTTGCTGGTGGGAGGGGTTCTTGCCGTCTTGATTCCCCTTCTGATTGTGGGCGTTTTTGCCGCAATCCGTTCGTCGAATGCCCTCGGCGATTCAGCTAAAAACCAGGCGCAGAACATCGCCAGGGACTTGTCGGGGATGGTACAGCTCGTTCTGGCGGAAGAGGCGAAGATCGTCTTGGGCCTCGCCGTGCGTGACGACGTCGTCAACGCCGAGGCAAAAGCGGCGGCCGGCGGCGCGGAAGCGGCGGCCGGCGAGTTGGCCCGCGTCAGCAACGAACTGGCGGCCGTGATGAAGAAAATCGGGAAGGATTACGAGGTTATCCTCGTGATAGACAGGGACGGCAGCGTCGTTGCCGACGGCGTCGGCGGCAAATACAAGGGAATCAACATAGCCGAACGGGATTATTTCAAAGAGGCCAAGGCGGGAAAGGCCAGCGTGATCGGCTCACCCGTCAAATCGAAAGCGACCGGCAACCCGGTTGTCGGCATTTCCAGCCCCGTTCTGACGGCATCGGGTGAATTTGTCGGCATCGTCGCCTTGGTATTGAAGATCGATTTCCTGACCGAAAGGCTCGGCAGCGTCAAGATCGGCAAAACGGGTTATGTCTTTATGACGGACAAGAACGGCCTCGTCATCGCCCATCCGAAGAAGGAATTCATCCTCGATATGAACCTGTCCCAACAGGAGGGCATGCGGGACTTCATGGCGAAGGCCCTGTCCGGCAAAGAAGGCGTCGAGGAGTATGTCTTCAAGGGCGTTTCCAAGGTGGCGGGTTATGCGTCCGTCGAGGGTACCGGATGGAAGGTCTTCATGACCCAGGATTCGCAGGAATTCCTGGCAGACGCCGTGGCCATCCGTAATTTTATCATCATCATCGGCGTCGTGTTCCTGGCGCTGACGGTCGCGGCGGTTCTCTTCTTCGCCCGGAGCATCAGCGGGCCCATCACGCGGATCGTCGGGGAACTGACCGAAGGGGCCCGGCAGATCGCCACCGCCTCGACGGAAGTCTCGACGGCCAGCCAGTCCATGGCGGAGGGTGCGACCGAACAGGCGGCCGCGATCGAAGAGACATCCTCGTCGCTGGAAGAGATGTCGTCCATGACCCGCCGGAACGCCGACAACGCCATGGAGGCCAACGGCATGATGACCGAGACCAAGCAGGTCGTCATACGGGCGAACGAGTCCATGAAAAGCCTGACCAGGTCGATGGAAGAGATAACCACCGCCAGCATGGAGACATCGAAGATCATCAAGACGATCGACGAGATCGCCTTCCAGACGAACCTCCTGGCCCTGAACGCCGCGGTTGAAGCGGCGAGGGCCGGGGAAGCCGGGGCGGGTTTCGCCGTCGTCGCCGACGAGGTGAGGAACCTGGCCATCCGCGCGGCCGAGGCCGCCAAGAACACGGCGGGCCTGATCGAAGGGACCGTCAAGAAGATCAAGGACGGGACGGATCTTGTCAACACGACCAACAGGGATTTCGCGGAAGTCGCCGAGAAATCGGTGAAGGTGGCCGAACTGGTCAGCGAGATATCCGCGGCGTCGACGGAGCAGGCGGAAGGCATCAACCAGGTGAACAAGGCGGTCGTCGAGATGGACAAGGTGGTCCAGCAGAGCGCCGCCAACGCGGAGGAACTGGCCAGCGCCGCGGAGGAGACCAACGCCCAGGCCGAAATGATGCGGGGCAATATCGTCGGTCTCAAGACCATCATCAGCGGCGACGAGAAAAACGGGGGCCGGTCCGGAGACATGAAACAGATCGAAATGCACGAGGAGAGACCTGTCGCCAGGAAGGCCGTCTCTTTCTTGAAAAAAGGCAACTACCCGAAGGCCTCCAAAGGCGGCAGCCGTCCACCGGCCGAGAAGGTCATCCCTTTTGAAGACGACGAAGGATTCAAAAATTTCTGAAATCCTGTTCCCGGGACAAAGGGGGCGGTCCTGACCGCCCCCTCCGGATCATCGGTCCGGTCTGAATTTCCCGATCGGACGCAAAGACTCTCGCACCTTTTAATCACATACCTTAAAAAGCGTTTTTCCCGCCAGGCACAGCTCTGGACACACGCACCGGGCATGCCTCCCGATGTTATATTTCGCCCTTCCGCAATATGTGCCGCATATCGTCGTTGACAGAGCAGCTCTCGCAACCTATAATTGCGCGGTTTTGGATCGAATGCGAGGCGCCCCGGCGCGCCGTTTATGCACCCGCGGCGATCATCGCGGCGGAGGAACAGGCAAGAACCGGAACCTGCGGCGTTATCTTTAGGGCAGAACCGAATATGACATGACAGACCTATTGATCGTCTTCATCATCATCGTTTTCATCCTGGCCTTTGTCTTTTACGAAGTCATGGTCTCAATCGGAGGGTCCGGCGTCGACCCTTCTAAATTTCTGTCCGATATTTTAAAGTTCAAGTCACATGGAAAAGATGAAACCCCGGAGAAAACACCTGCGTGTGATCCGGCATCGATGAGAAAATTTCATTTCATGAAACTGATCTTGCCGGTCCTGTTCATTTTTGCAGGCACCTTGATCTTTTACAGGATTTGGGATTCGGAATATGGCCGTGTCTACCGTCTGCATTTTTTTCAGGCCGAAGACCAACTGCTCTTGGACTTCAATAAACTCGAACCTATCAGCATCGAGAGCGCAAGAAGGGAGTTCAAATTGAACTGGTTCTGCCGCAAAGAACGGGGGCCGTTCGGCGACTCTTTTTGCGCCGACGAACTTCTGGAATGGAACCATATGCCTGCCCTGACGGTAATCTTCTGGTTCAGAGACGGCGTCTTAACCTATGTGAGGCTCGATGTGCCGCCGTGGCACCACGACGAGCTCGTTCAATATGTCCATTCCGCCTATGGGGCGCCCAGCGCGTATGCGTCTAGGGGCGACTTCCGCGATACGCTGTACCGCATAAAAAACATGATAAAAAGAAGCCGGAGCGGAGACATGAACAAAGAAACGGACCGTCTTGCGGTATGGCGAATGGATACGGGCGCCCTTCTGATCATGGATCTTCAGAAGGATCCTGATCCGCTTTCATGGGACACGGTATTTTGGATGTCGCCCGCTGTCGTGCGGGATAACGAGAGGCAAGCCCGTCAGACAGGATTCAGACATTAATGGGATTCCATTGGAATGTTCTATTGAAATTCTCGGGCTGCGGCTTCGATCCCCATCGCGTTTTATTTTGCGCGTTTTCATCTCGTTGTTGACAGCGAACTTTCGAAAACCTATAATCGTGACAGTTTAAAGTACACGGGAACCATCGGGGCGGCACCTCGCTTTCGCCTACGCTGTTCGCAAGGGGAGATTGCATGATCGACGGTCTTTTAACGATCCTCGGCTGTTCGGTTCTGATGGCGGTTCTCGCCGTGCCGCTCATGCTCCGCAAGGTGCCGCGCAACCGGATCTACGGATTCCGCAGCAAGGCGACGCTCCGCGACGACCGCATGTGGTACGAGGCCAACGCTTTTTTCGGACGGGGCCTTTTCGCCGCCGGCATCGTCACCGCCGTATCCATGCTCTTTCTCTACGCCGCGCCCGATCTGTCGCCGCTGGTCTTTTTCAAGGCTGTCGCCGCCACGCCGGTGGCGCCGCAGCTTGTCACGATGCTCCTGACCGTGAGGTTCGTCCGCAAGCTGGAGGCCCGTTATCGGGCCGACAACGGGCGGAACAATTGACAACACGGCCTTTTCCGGCTGCGTCCCTGCACCTGTCAGGATTGACGCACCGGTCCGGGCCTTGTGAATATAGCGGATCGTCCATTGCATCGAAGCCGGGAAAGCGAAAAGCCCCCGGCGGGAAAGGAGAGGGAGGATGGATGCATTGCCTGTCGTGCCGGCCGTCGCCTTTATCGTCGGCTGCATCGTTCTTTATTTGATAAAGAAGCAGTTCCCCAAGATCACCGATCTCGAGTTTTTCGTGATCCTGGGCCTCTACGCCGCCCTGGTGTTTCTTTTTACGGACACGATCGTCAAGGCGATCAAGGGATATGTCGGCTGAGGCCAAGCGATGCGGATAAGGACATTCGGTTTCATCTCCCGTCCGGGACGGAGACGGCGGGGTTGTCGGCCATCGGCGCCGGCATGGCTTCTGGTTGCGGTGCTTCTCATCGTGCCCGCTGCGGCAGCGGCGGAAGTTCCCGGCGAAGCGGCGAAGCGGGAGATTACGCATCTCTTCGCCTATCTGCAGGGCTCGGCGTGCTCCTTCCAGCGGAACGGCGATTGGCACGAGAGCAAAGCAGCCTCCGTTCACCTGGACAGGAAATACCGCTACCTCCTGGAGCGGGGCCTCGTCACCTCCGCGGAATCGTTCATCGAACGGGCGGCCACGGGAAGCAGCATCAGCGGCAGGCCCTATCTCGTGAAATGCGGCGGGGGAGAGCCGGTCGAGAGCGCGGCCTGGTTTGCCGCCGAACTGCAACGATACAGGAAGAAAGGATATCCCGGGCGCTGACCTTTTTCAGCGCCGAGACAGAAGAAAATCATAACGGCGCCGACCGCCCCGCCCTGCCCCGTTGCAGCGGACATGAGCGATCGGCCATCTATCGCCGTTACAGAACGCATAGGAGGAAAGATTCATGAAAGCATCGCTGGGACCCCGAACCATCATCTACCCCACACCGGCGCTGGTCATCGGCACGTACGACAAGAACGGCAAGGCCAATGTCATGACAGCCGCCTGGGCCGGCATCTGCTGTTCGAAACCGCCCTGCCTGGCCGTGTCCGTCAGGAAGTCGCGATACACATACGGCAGCATCGTGGAGAGAAAGGCTTTCACGGCCAACGTGCCGTCCGAGAAGTATGTCAAGGAAGTGGATTATTTCGGCATCGCCTCGGGGAAGAAGAAGGACAAGTTCGCCGACACGCGCCTCACGCCCGTGAAGAGCGACCTCGTCGATGCGCCCTATATCGAGGAATTCCCCCTGATCCTGGAATGCCGCCTGACGCACACCATCGAACTCGGGATGCACACCCAGTTCATCGGCGAGATCCTCGACATCAAGGCGGACGAAGCCATCATGTCCGACGGCGAGCCGGATATCGAAAAGGCGCGGCCCGTCATCTACGCCCCGGAAAACGGCCATTACTACGCCCTCGGGATGAACATCGGCAAGGCCTTCTCCATAGGCGTTCACATCGATTAGCGGCAGGCCGCCTTCGCCCGGCGCTTATGACATTTCCCTCGAAACGCGGCCCGTCAAGACGTCCATGGGCGGCGGGAACCATGCCGTGCGTCGCGCCCGTCATACGGCGTCGCGATATGGCCGTCGTCGAACCCGTCACGCTGCGGCGCGGGGATACCGCCGGGAATGTGGCCGCAGCAACCGGAATATCGGGAGTATTGCATGAGAGAAATGGTCGTCAAAGAGATCCAGGCCCTCGTCGACCTGGAGACGGAGGGCTGGAATACCAAAAATCCGGAGCCTTTCCTGTCCATGATCCATCCGGATATGGTCTGGCCGTGGCCGCCGACTTCCGACGCCCACGACCCCGTCGACTGGGTCTTCGTCGTGGGCCGCTTCGACCGTGAGAAATGGCGGCAGGGCTGGCAGGAGCTTTTCGACACCCACGAACTCGTCCACAACGTCCGCCGGACGGTGCGCATCGAGATCGCGCCGGAAGAGGACGGCGCCTTCGCCGTCGTCGACATCGACACCCTCTGGCGGCACAAGGCAACCGGGAAGGACAACCACTGGAAGGGCCGCATCTGCAAGATCTTCACGAAGATGCCCTCCGGCGAATGGAAGTTCTACTTCCAGACAGGGGCCATGAACTACGGGTTCATGAAGAAACCGCAGCAGCCCTGAATCCGTTCTCAAACGAGCGTCGGATTTTTGCGACTGCCATTTGCGCTTCCCCGGCCCCGAATCCGTCGCCAAGCCGACATCTATGGGCGCGACACACGTCGGCAGGCATGCACGGGCCTCCGGCCTTTCACATAAAGGCCGGAGGCGTTTCATTACCGGACTGCACGTCCCTCCCCTCACTGTTGCGTCGCGACCCAGGGCAGGTACTGTACCGGTAGCGGAGAGAACGTCGCCGTACACGTTTTGGCTGCGCTCATCGTCACATGCCCCGTCGAATCGCAATCGCCTGACCAAGTCACGCCATATCCGCTATCCGGAGTTGCCGTGAGCGTGACAGCCGTTCCCGAATCGAAACTCGCCGAACACGCCGTTCCGCAGTTAATGCCCGAAGGTGAACTCGTCACCGTGCCGTGGCCAGCATTGGTGACGTTGAGATTGTATTGAATAGTTCCCAAATTAAAGGAATCAGAATTATATTGAGTGCCATCGGCAAGGGTGACACGGAAGCGAAGATTTGTAGCGTCTGCGGCGATGGCACCGCGATTTAAAGGCACCTGTATTTGGCTCGTAGACCAACTCGCAGAAGCATCGCTAAGGTTCTGAATTTCCGTGTGGGTGATTGTAGCGTCTGACGTGCCGTCCACCAATTCTACTCGCGCCCAACTTCCCCACTGGACATAGAGAGAGGCCCAATCTATGTAGGCAGTAGTGATGCTGTTAAAATAGTTTTGTGCCATGAACGCTACCCATTGAGAGGCGTCGTGTCGCGTCATGGTGGCGTTCGCGTCAAAGAACTTAACCGGGTGTCCGGTTCCCCGCTGGACCCATATTGTTATTGCCCCATCAAGCGATCCGGAAGCAGATTCTTTTGACTGAACGATGAATGTATACCAATCGGAGGACGTTGTTATATAGGCCGTCCCGTCGCCGAATGTTGTATGGGGTTCGTCTGATGTCGAGCATCCACTGGAATTACAGTAACAGGCTCGCGGCGTTCCCTGCGTAACGCCGTCTTGCTTGACCTTGAATCCATATCCGTCCCCGACTGAGCCGCAATAATTATAGGCAGCAACATATGGTGAACCACAGGGTACTGTTGTAATCGTACCGAGCAGCCCGACACATGATGTCATATAGGTGCCGACATCGGCAGCCCATGATATGTCCTTGGACGCTCTAAACAGTTTCCATTCGACGTTGTCCGACGCCCCGGCAATAGCTACCCGGACCTTAAAAAAGGCTAACAATTGATCGCTGCCAGCCTGAGAGTGATACCAACTTGAATTGTGAACACTACCCCCCGATACATAAGCATGGATACTCTTTGTGTAAACCCCGCCGACCGGCGAGGTTGTCGTGATGGTCGGCCTGACACATTCTCCACCCTCTGTGCAAGCTGTCCACCCTGACGGCATGACGCATTTACCGGCCCCCGTTTCGCCATAAGACGAAAGGGTATTTCCATTCGAGCATGATTCGATAGTATCTTGGAGCCAGTTTATATTTGACTTCGTTGGACCTGTCCCGAAAGACCCCCCGGATATGGATATAGTTTGCAGACTTCCATGCGTCTTGGTCCCGCTCTGCGTAACGGTTACATCGGCAAAGACCAGCGACGGAAGCAAGACAAAGGCAATTATGAATATTATTTTTTTCATCACGGCACCGTCGTAAATTCTGTCGCTGAAATGTAATCCTGGTCTATGTAAGTGAAACATGTCGCGTCCCCACCTCCGTAGGTGTGCCTAATATTATCGGCTTGCGCCGTGGCTGTACCGTCCGGACAGGATGCCGTCAGCGTGGCCGATGCTCTATCCTTTGACGTTCCAAGCCATATCTGCAATATGCCATTGCTCCCCGTCCCCTTTGAATACTTCCAATAGAAATGATACGTTGTCCCAAAATTTATAGCCGGTGTATAGGCAGGTGTACCCAACCCGTGTCTTATCCCTATAGTGTTGTCATAATTCAACCAGGCATGAGCAAGGAGAGTTGTTGAATTGTAAACAGCTACGATATCGGGTGATCCATATACGGTGGATCCGTTAAACTGAACCATGAAGTGTCCGTAAACGGTATTTTGGGCCGTGAAAGACGGGGCCTGAACAGAACCGAGCACAGAACACGAATTACCGCATATTAATTTAAGTGACTTTGAACCGCGCAAAGGGGCCGTGGTGTTTACAAAATCATAGCTATTAACCAACCCTAACCATCCCGTAGGCGTTCCGACGTTTTCAAAATTTTCACAGAGTAATTCATACGTGCCGCATTCAGAGGCCGTCGAAGCCGTCTGGCCGCTGACCTTGCCGACCGTCTGGGTGCCGGTGAACCAGGGCATGCCCATGGCCTGCTGCGGCTGATCGATGCCGGTGACCTTCTGCGTCTCGGCATAGGCCGATCCGCAGAGGATCAGCAGGGCGGCGATGAATGGAATAAGGCGTTTCATCATTTCACCTCCACCCAGGTGGCGCCGAACATCGTTTCGATGGTGTTTGTACCGACCAGGACGCCGACAACGACGACCTCATTGCCGGAATTCGCAGGCACAGTCGTCGCGGGGGCACCGGCGGTCGTGGAAGCATAAACGGTCACGGCGGCATCGGCAGTGTAGGACAACGAGGACCACGAATCGTAGCGCATGACGCCTTGAACCAGAATGACGCCGTCCGATCCCGATGCAATCGCGGCCGTCGCGATTCCGGAGGGGATGATCAGCTTATCGGTCCCGCCCGCGTTGTATTTGTAATATTTCCAGGCCGAGTTGTTGTATTTCTTGTAGACAACATCGCCCTGGCTGAGGGCTTCACCGGCCGTGCCGAGGATGGCCGTCCCCTGCCAGTCGCCGTTTGCCATGGATGTGGCTTTCTTCAGGATGACCTTCTGGAGATTGTTGCTCGACGTATCGCCGATCTGGTTTGCGCCGGTAAACGTGTTCGAGGACGTAAGGCCGGGATAGTCCGTCCCCGCCGTCGCGTTCGCCACATAGCCGGAACCGTCTTTCTTGAGCAAGTGATTGGCTGTGGCGTTATCTGTCGTCAGGGCGTTTGCGGCCATGACGAAGGTCGAGCCGTTGCCGACGATGGGTTTGCCCGCGTCGGGCGTGAGGCCGGAAAGCGCATTCAGGAGCGAACTGTAAGCCTGGACGTCTGTTCCCGGAACGACTCCCAGCGATGTCCTGAACGCCGCATAATTCGCGGAGCCCAATAGCGTCTGGACGTTCGCCGAGGGCGCGATAGCCGCGTAGGTTGCGAGATTGGCCGAATAGGCCTGGACGTCCGTGCCGATGGCAAGCCCCATCGCCGAACGGGCCGATGCGCCGGTCAGGTAACTGAGGACGCCTGCGTTATAATACCCGAAGCCGGTGCCGGACGTGCAGGCAAAGATGGTGCCGTCCCAGAGGGGGCCCATGCCGGAGGCGGAACAGCTCGTCAGGCGGCTGTCCGTTCCGGAGGCCTCGCGGGGAAGCGGCGGCAGGGCGTAAGCCGTCGCCGCGAACATGATAATCAAAGCCAGACAGATCGAGATTCTTTTTTTCATGGCGCACCTCCGTCATTCGGGCAAAAAGGTTAAGATGACGGTCCCCGTGCTGTTCTGCACAGAGTTTCCCGTGATCGCGAAGGTCAGGTCGCCCATGACGAGGGGATACCCGAATGCGCCCGCCCCCGCGTTCACCAGCTGCGCCGCCGACGCGCTGCGGTTCGCCAGGTTTCCGTCCATCAGGTCGATGCCGTGGCTGTTCTTGATCGTGATGCCGTATCCGCTGGTAGGCGCCGTGCTTCCCGGAACGGTCTCGACCGTATAGAGATACCAGCCCAGGACGCCCGTGCTCGGGATCGGCGTCGCGGGAATCGTCCCGTCGGCCAAATCCCCCCTCCAACTGATCGTGATCGTCTTTTTGATATTGTCCGCGGCGTGTCCCGCGCAGCTCGACTGGTCCACAAGGATCTGCTGCGGCGCGCCGACCGTGACTTGTCCCTGCGCCATGCACACACCGGCCGTGATAAAGGTTAACAGTATCGCAATGCCTATTGCCGTCTTCTTCATGACATCCTCCCTTGACTCTATCGTCTCCATCGGAGCGAACGGTTTGGTGGGTTAAGGCCGGATTCCCGGCGGGCTCCATTGGTTGCAGGTTTTCTTCTTTTGTCCCAGGGCGGGGCGCAAAGCTCCCCGTATCGTTCCGCCGCCCGTTTCCGGCTTCCGGCGGGACGCCCCCGACATGCCCCCGTTCCCGTCGGTGCGGGAGGGGCGGCTATCGATGATGCAGTTACAGTGTCCGGTTTACTGGGATACGGAACCTCCCGTGACGTTCAGGTCCTTCGCCAGGATGCCGAGGGCCGCAAGCCCCCCGGCGACGGCCAGGTCCTTCGGGTCGATCCTTCCCGCCTGCACGGCGGCGATGACGGCATAGATGGCGGCGGAGACACAGCCCGCCAGCGTCGTTTTCCAGTTCTTCATGTCTTGACCTCCTTGAAGGCGGAGATCCCGTCGATGGCCCCCTGCAGGGCGTCGACGAGATTCGGGTTCACTGTCCCCGTTTTGACCGTAAGGCCGATTTCCGACGTCACGACGGCGATGGACGCCTTGAGCGCGGCGTTCCCGCCGAGCTTCTCCGCTACCAGGGCCAGGGCCTTCGCCACCTGGGCGTCCGTGATCGTGCCGTCCTTCGCCACGGCGTAAAGCCCCCGGACGTAGGGCAGCGCGGCCGCGACCTGGTCCGGATACGCCAGGGCCAGACCGGCCCCGATGGCCCTGCCGTGTTTGTAGGCAATCGATACGTCCGCAGACGGCGTCGTCGATACCTGGATGCCGGCGCATCCCGCAAGGACAAGGAGCGCCGAAACCAGCAGCAGAATCTTCTTTTTCATTTCACACCTCCGATGTCCCCTTTGGAATGTTGTAAGTTGCAGGGACCATGTTCTCCCAGATCAGGATTTGGTCCTTATGGTATCCCCGGCTCAAAAGCTCGTGGGGGTTGGCCGCTTCGCCCGTGTGCCCCATGGCGTAGTCGATGACCTCCGAGCAGAACATCCGCCGCGTCTCGACGGAGACCTTCCCGACGATCTGCCAGAAGAGCGAGCCGTAGTCGTAGGGCCTGCCCCAGACCTCCGTCAGCCTGGCGCCGATCTCGGCGCGCCTCCCTTCGTATTCTTCTTTCAGCGGCAGCCACCAGACCCTGCCGTCGAAGCCCTTCACCCGGACGGACAGGAGGTTCGGGCAGACGCCGTTTTCCATGGCCTCCGTGTGGTACCGCCGCTGCTCCCTGCCCTCGTACTCCTGGAGGCGGATGATCATGGAGGCGTGGTTCTCGTCGCCGCCCGTCTTCATCCGGATCAGCGCGCCGAGGAGCGAATTGCTGTGCCAGAGCAGAATGTCGCCCGTGCGCATGCGGTCTCTGCATTCGTCGTAACGGTCGATCATAGGCCGTAATCCCTGCACCACGTCCTGACGTCGAAGCCGGGACACAGTTTTTGGACATCGGGGAAATCCCGGTGGCCGCATATGTCGGCGGCCGGAAACCGTTTCTTGAGATCGGCCAGCAGCCGCGCCAGGGCCACATGCTGCAGCGAATTGAACTCGTCCGTCCCGATGAGGCAGATGCCTATGCTGTCCTGGTTGTGGCCTTCGACGTGGGCGCCGATCTCTTCCACCGGCCGGCCCGCCTCGACGGAGCCGTCGAGGGCGACCACGAAATGATAGCCGATGCCGTTCCAGCCCCGCGCCTTGTGCCAGCGGTCGATGTCGGCGGCGTGGTATTCCTTGCCGTTCGGCGTTGCGGAACAGTGGACAACCAGCCCGTTGACGGGCCTCATGCCTTCGGCGGCGGCTTCCGCCGTTTTCTTTTTCCTCGGTCTCATTATCTTCTCCCTCCTGCGGTGATGACGACTTCTCCCTCTTCGTCCTTGAGCCCCTTGTGGCTATGGAAATGGACGCGGTCCCAGAGGTCGTTCAGTCTTTCCTCGCACCGGTTGTCGTGTTCCTCGCGGTCCAGCTTGCCCGCCATGGCCACCTTGATCTTGTTGACGCACGCGGTCACCTCGGCGATCTGGTTCTTCATCTCGGCGCTCCGGGCCGCCGCGTCCTTCCCCAACTTATTGACCATGTAAATGAGCAGGGGGAACATCAGGCCCGACAGCACGAGGTTCCAGGTTACCTTGATCTCATCCATGGACGGCGTCCTCCTTGGCGGTTTTCGTTTCCTTCGCCTTGAAGGCCCTGCAGATCAAACCTTCAGTCTGCGGGATGACCTTCTTTATAACCTCGATAGGAGTGTTTTCGGGGACCGCCTTTAAATTATCCGCATTGGCCTTGACCATGCGCCCCTGCGGACTCAATACTTTTGTGATGCCTACGGTGACGGGAACATCCGGCCAGGACGGTTTGGAGTCTTCGTCAATATCGTACAATTCAAGGAGGGATCTCAACACAGAATAGTCCGCTTCGTCATCGCCCCGGACGGAGTAATCCTCCGCCGCAGCTATTTGCTCGGGTGTCGGGTGAACGACGATAATTTCCTCGTCGTCTTTCGGCGTCTGGAAGGGATGAGGAACGAGAGCAGGCTTGCCGCCGTTGCCGAAGCATGGATGATCGAGCGAAAAGACTGCCGCCTTGACGAACTTTGTTGTTTTGTCGCGAAGGGCAAAGAACCAGGGAACTTCGCCGGAGGACGTCACATATCTTTGGTTGCACTGGAACCAGCTCGTTCCCGCAATCGTACCGCCGGTGAATTTCATGTATATCACGTTCTTGTTTGTATTTCCGAGAGTGTAGCCGTCATAATCCTGAAGAAGCCCCGAATATAAATTCACCGGCCATCTCCCGGATTCATTCGTCCAACAACGAAACGATGGCATGAACCCATACTCGCCCCCCGGCAGCGTATAGCTACTTTCAACCGTGCCGCCCGAAATGATGGACAATGTACCGGCAGTCTCACTTGATGTCTTAAGTTTCGACTGGGAGATCACGCCATTGGGAACGCCGGCGTTCAGGATGACCCATTTATCCAGGGCGGAACTGTATTGCAGGTCCATGACGAAATACTGGCCGGGTATGTCGCCCTCCGCCATCGGAACATTGTTCAGCTTGACAATGTCTTTCCGCCCAAGGGCGTTGGGCTCGAATGTCATCGCCCCCGTATTCTTACCGGCCGCCACGATCCGGCAATGCATCTTGTCCACCAGGGCCGGAGGAGGCGGGTCCAATGTCGCCGTTACGGTGTCGACCCCGGAACCGTCGGCCGCGTAATATCTTTTCGTGACCTGCTGGATGTCCCTCTCCATGTCCGAAAACGACGTGTAGTAGAGTTCCTGTAGAGCGTTGCTCCCCGTGCTGAGGGCCACCCCCGACACCGTGAGGAGAACGGCCGTGCATGTCACGCACTGGCCCACATAATACCCGCCGCTTATCTTGACTTTGATGAGCGTCCCGAATTTGATGTTTGCCGTCTGGTCGCTGCTCATCGTAATGGTCGAGGCCGTGGGGCAGGTCGTCTGAAAATCCGTCCCGGACGCGAGCTGCTTCCAGGTCACGCCTCCGGAATTGTCGACTTGAAGGGTTGTTCTGGCTGCCGCGGGGCTTTGGTCGTCAAGAAGGCCACGGGCGAAGGACGACAGGGGAGTCGTCGTCATCGTTCCCGTCCCGGTGAAGTACGGAAGCAGGTTCGCCGCGCCGCTTAGGCCCGAGAGGGCCGTCAGGTTATTGTTCAGTTGCTGGGCTTGAAGGAGCGCCCTTGCGGCCGTTGCATTACCGGAAACCGCCAGGAGCTTGAAGAAGTCCGAAGCCACGATCTCGCCCAGCGACATGGTCGCCTGGCGTAGCTGGTCCTGGAGCTGCTGCATGAGGATCACGGCCCGGTCGAAGGCTTCGTTCAGGGATGCGGCCGGCATCGGCCCGCCGTTCGTGATTTCGATCTCCTGCGTGTAGGGGAGCGTCCTTACGATCTTCACGGTCTGTTGCGGAGTCGGCGGCACAGGCGCCGGTAGCTGGCAGAACGTGATCACGCCGGGCGACGGCAGGTCGTCCGGGTTCGTAAGGGTTACGTCGTAGTCGACGCCCCTTTGTTGCAGAACCTTCGAACCTCCCGCCGTTGCCAGATAGACGACGATATCGTCCGTGCCGAAAATGCCGAAGGGAAAGGCGAACTGGATCGTCGATCCGTCGCCGACATGGGAAATGCGATTGTCTGTGGTCTCTACTGTCATTTACTCTCCTGTTCGTATCGTTCTAATCTATTTTTTGCGTCGTCCTGCGACGCGGGCAGGGTCCCTTCGGCTTGACACCGTTTATTGCAGGCGATACCATATGATCGTCCTTATGGGGATTGCCGTCCGTCGCTTCGGGCGTCGAGAAAGGGTTCTAGCCATCAGGCTTGGAATCTTACGCGGCGCGCGGCCTCCATAAGGATTTTTTATCAGATCGTTCCGTCCTGCCCTCACTTTTTCGATGCGATAGACAGATCCATCAATCCTTCTTTCTTTCGAGATGAGGTCGAGTACCGGGCTGTTCCCGCCTTCCCGCTCCGGCAGAAACGTTCCGCCGGCGATCGGCCACGGAACGGCGTTGCCGTTGCATTTCATCGGATGATTTACGGCCGATACGGTCATGTTTTATTTTCCTTGATTTCTTGCAGTGCCATCATCAAAATCTTTTGAATCGCATCCATCGTCATATAACGTATAACCATCGA
Source organism: Syntrophales bacterium (assembly GCA_963668175.1). GTDB lineage: Bacteria > Desulfobacterota > Syntrophia > Syntrophales > PHBD01. The sequence continues at coordinate 2,768,617 of OY764159.1, read as the reverse complement.
ATATCACTTGACATCTCCGAATTATTCGTGTAAAATATAATCAGTCAATCGGGATCCCCTAGGGTGCCCCGCCCACCCCATGAACCGGTTGGCTCGAAGATGAACCAGCGGGGGGGTTCTCTTCATATTCCTGATTTCTTCACTTTGTCGCTCACGTCGCTCCAATCGTAAACTGTTCGGAATACCTTGCCCTCTTGCTTTGTCTCCTTTACGACAACCCTGATTACGGAGCCGTCATCAAAGCGGCCGAGCAACCCATATGTTCTATCTCCATTGGGCCATATTCTCATTTCATCAACGCAAGGCGTATTTGTCAGAACCTCCTTCGCTTTCGGCAAAAGGTTAATCCGTCTTGTAATATCTTCCGTTTTCAATACACGTCCATCCTGAGCCGAAACATGCAGGAATCCACTCATCGTGAAATTCACATTATCGCCGTCGAAGGCGGGTGCTTTCACGGGAGCGTTCATCAATTCCCCTCGGTAGAATTTTTCGCCTTTTTCTATGGCCGTTTCGACATCCGTCGTTTTCGCGTCGAAGAGATTTTTTACGGGACGGGGCAGGTATTGCATGACAATATCGTAGGCCCTGCCGATTCTGCTCTCTTTGCTGCTCTGGATGACGTTGACGCCGTCGATTTTCTCGGTGGAGATCGAAGGCGATCTTTCCACAGCCCACGCATTGGCCGCGGCGGCTTCTTCTTTCTCCACGGCAGATGCGGCACTGTCGCCGAGTTGACTTTCCGCCTTGACGCCTTCGGCGGGACCGGCCGCATTCATATCGGTTGCCGGCGGTTTGATCTTCTCCCCCGCACCGCCGCGTGCCTCGATGGCCTTGTCGAGCGTCGGTCCTAATTCCCCGCTTCCGGCCTTTTCGGCAAGACCCGCTTTTATCTCCGCGGCTGCCGCCCCGGCGTTTTTAATGCCTTTGCTTTCGAGTAGCTTGATCAGGCCTTTCTCCGCGCCCTTCTCGATGGAGACGCCCGATATGACGCTGAGGATGAGATTCGCCGGAAGGGCCAGGCCGGGATACTTCTCCTCGATGGCGGGGGTGATCATCCCGCTGATCGGGATATCCGCCGCCGTCATGACGGCCGACTGCACGCCCGCCCTGAACAGCCGCTCGCCTACGCTCGCTGCCGTATTTCCCAGGCGATAGCCTGCGCCCAATCCCCCGGCAAACAATGTGAACGGGTCGTAGGCTTCCGTCTGCGCCGACGTATGGCCGTATGCCTCGGCCATCGCGGCTTCCTTGCTCATTCCCTCACGCATCCAGTCGGAGGCCAGGCGCGCCTGAAGTTCTTCGTAGGTCAATTCCGACAGGGGTCTTCGGTTTGCCTCATAGATATTACGGTACGGATTGTTGCCTTCCAGTGGTTGCGGCGGGTACGATCCGCCGGCGATCAGCCCCGGGACGGAGGCGCCATTATATCTCATCAGATGGTTTACGGCTGACACGGTCATACTTTTATTTCCGTGATTAGGCATCGATTCGCACGATTGCCGGATTTTTTGCAGTGCCGTCGTAAAATTCTCTTGGATCACATCTGTCGTCACATAACGTATAACCGTCTAATATCACTTGACATCACCGAATTATTCGTGTAAAATATCGTCAGTCAATCGGGAAACCCCAGGGTGCCCCGCCCACCCCATAAACCGGTTGGCTGGAAGATGAACCAGCGGGGGGGTTCTCTTCACTTTCCTACTCACATCGCCCCAATCGTAAACGGTTCGGAACACTTTGCCTTCTTCGCTTTTTTCTTTTACAGCCACCCCAATCACGGCGCCGTGTCACAGCGGCCTGGTAGTCCACAATTTAATCCTTATTTTCATTCACTTCGGCTCCATTCTCCTTGACATCTTTGACGGCAGGAGATATAATAATTACGTCCTTATGGGGATTGCCGTCCGTCGTTTAGGGCGTAGAGAAAGGGTTCGAGCCATCAGGCTTGGAATCTTTCGCGGCGCGCGTCTTCCATAAGGATTTTGTTGTCAGTTCATTCCGGCCGGTCCTAATCTCCTCGACATAATAGACGGATCCATCAATCCTTTTTTCGTATCTTATAAGGTCTAATGCAGGACTAGCATCGCCTTTCGATCCTTTTGGAATCAACTTCACAGAATCATAGTTATTGACAATCTCCGGAATCATCTGGATATCGCTCCTTTCAATCGGCAATTGGCCACGATGCCCCTCTGAAATCAGATCGCCATGTTGCTCCAGCACGTGCTTGATCCCATAATTATCTATCGTGTGATGATATCCTTCCAATTCGAGACTTGTCCGTTCTTTGAGACTTGCCGCCTCTTCAGGCGTCACAGTTTGAAATCGCACCGCACGTTTCACATTCGTCTTATCTTCGAGGGTGAAGTCAACCAAAGCGCCAATCGCTTTTTCGTCTCCAACGATCGTGTTCTTTGGTAGATTCTCTGTTTTGACAAATGAACCATTAATTGGTTTGCTCGTCACCCCTTCCGCCTTGACGCCTTCGGCGGGACCGGCCGCATTCATATCGGTTGCCGGCGGTCTGATCTTATCCGCCGCACCGCCGCGTGCCTCGATGGCCTTGTCGAGCATCGTCCCCAATTCCCCGCTTCCGGCCTTTTCGGCAAGACCCGCTTTTATCTCCGCGGCTGCCGCCCCGGCGTTTTTAATGCCTTTGCTTTCGAGTAGCTTGATCAGGCCTTTCTCCGCGCCCTTCTCGATGGAGATGCCCGATATGACGCTGAGGATGAGATTCGCCGGAAGGGCCAGGCCGGGATACTTCTCCTCGATGGCGGGGGTGATCATCCCGCTGATCGGGATATCCGCCGCCGTCATGACGGCCGACTGCACGCCCGCCCTGAACAGCCGCTCGCCCACGCTCGCCGCCGTGTTTCCCAGGCGATAGCCTGCGCCCAATCCCCCGGCAAACAATGTGAACGGGTCGTAGGCTTCCGTCTGCGCCGACGTATGGCCGTATGCCTCGGCCATCGCGGCTTCCTTGCTCATTCCCTCACGCATCCAGTCGGAGGCCAGGCGCGCCTGAAGTTCTTCGTAGGTCAATTCCGCACGGGACCTTCGCTTGGCCTCATAGATATTCCGGAACGGATTCCTGCCTTCCGGTTGTTGCGGAGGCGATCCGCCGGCGATCGCGTCGGCCGCATTCATCCCGTCCATGCCGTAGAACCGGCCGGTTTCGTCTTTCTTCCTTTCGTCCTCCATAACGATCCGAGGGTCGGCAATACCCGAATCCGTGACGAAGTTGTTTGAATCCGCCCGACTCCGGATCATCTTCGATATATCCGGTCCATACTCATAGGCGACGGAGGCGGGAATGTTGAGCATTCTGGACCAGGCGACGGCGTTTTGCATCGCGACTTCTTCCATTTTGTCATCGACACCATGGATAAATACGGCGTTTCTTAACCAGGCGGTTAACGCATCGGTCCCCGAGGGTTCATTCCGACCGTCTTTTCCCGGCTCTGTGTAAAAAACCGCAGGAGCATATTTCAGGTTGTCATGCGGTCCCGTCGGCATGTATCCGTCGGCACTCTCCGGGATCGATCCTGTTTCGCTTTCGTATGCCATCTCATTCACCTGTCCGCCATTGGCCGATTCCATGCCTTGTTCCTGTGCGCCATCCGTACGACCATGCAATGCGGCGCGGTAAAAACCGCAGGATGCTTACACGCCGCCTTTTATGCCGCCCTGTTCCTCGGACGCTTTCACAACCGGTATCAGGGGGAATTGCCTGTCCAGCAACTGTCCCACGGCCTTTTTCACCATCTCCTGAATTTTCTCTTTGACCCACTTTTCCATTTTGTCGCCGCGGAATGTATTGTCGGACTTATACATATCCATGAGATCGTCCTGCAGCGATCCTCTCGCCGCCATGTTTTGATCGGGCCCGTCGGCATGGAGCACGCCCTGGTCGGCCGCAGTTGCGATGCGTTCGAGATTCGCCTTCAAATCGCGATTGCCTTGAATAAGTTTGTATTCCGCCATCGCCTGGGGGTATTGTTTCAGAATGAGCGGATTGTCCGACCGGGAATACTCGGGCAACATTTCCGCCGGGTTCGCATAGAGGCCGCGCGCAATGTTGGTCCTGATTTCCCCCGCTTTATTCACCGCATCCTTCTGTTGCTTCCGCCAGATCTCCTGGCGCTCTTTCATATTCAGAGATCCTTCTTGGACGGCTTCCGCAGCGTCCGCCCTTTGGACGGCCTCGGTAAAATTGCGGACATTAGTCTTTTCAGGATAATTCAGGTACCGAAAGTTATGATCGTTCATCAGCTGCTCCGAGGTGATCTTGCGGTTCATGACGTCCGACAACAACCCGCCCAGGACTTCGGGGAGCTTGTTCCTATATTGATCGCGCTGCTCGGCGTATTGGCCGATCACGGCTGCTTGCACACGCTTCACCGTATCGGGGCCGTACCCTTCGGCGAAACCCGGCGACGTCGCCTCTTTAACGGCTTCTTGTGCTCTTTCCAGGGGCGACGTTTCCATTCCGTCCGCATTATAGGGATCGACCGGATTGATCACATGACGGTCGTTCAGATACGCCTTGAGATTCGATACGTCCGCATCCTGGCGTATCTGCCGAAGTTTCGCGTATGCACGGTCGTAATTTTGCGGCGTCATCGCGTTACGGTTACTTTCAAGCCAGTCGTCCGCTTCGGTCATCCTCCCCTGGGCCGCAAGACCCGATGCAACGTTCGTTAGGAACAACGTGTCGCGTGCCTTGGCCTCGGCCTGGTTGATCATCCCTCCAGCAACGGTTGCGGCCAGATAGCTCTGTTGTTCGCGATACTGATTAGCCATGAATTGCCTTCTGTCACGGGCAACGGCCTCAAGATGAGCATCGGGATCGGAGGATAAGGGGATTTTCGGTTCTTGATACCCGTTAAGAGTATAGTCGACCCGATACTCCGTAGAGGCGTCTAATGCGCCCTGCGCCTCCACCTTCATCTTGCCGGTCATAATCGCATCGGCCTTTTCTCTCCCCTGATATAAGGCCCTTTGACTCGCCCGATCGAAGAGAGCAAGTCTGATCGGGTTCGTAATTTTTGCCCGCTCCTCCTCGATTTTCTGTCTGGCGTCGTCTTCCAGCGGATCGTACCCGCTTTGCGCGCGCAGTTCCCGTTCATAGGAAGTCATCCCCTTATATTGCGCGACCGCATCGTTACACGTCTGGTTGATTTTGTTGCTGTCCTGCATGACCCCCACGGTCTCGTCCAGCTGCCGGTTCCGTTGGGCGCTCTGCGCCGACTGCTTGGCGAAGACGTCCGCCATCGCGGAGAGGGATCTCGACATCTGCGAAGCCGCCGTATACTCCGTCGATCCCGTCAATTCTTCAGGTATGACGATCTGCATGATATATCACCTTATGGTTCTTTATTGGCTAGGAGCACCGCTGCCGCCGAAATTAAAAGTCATGCCGCCCATACTGCCCCCGCCCCCGCTTCCGCCGCCTCCGGCGGCGTTGCCCCAGATCTCGGCCGATTTCGCCAGCTCCGCAATCTGATCGGCGACGATCCGGGCCGTGGCGTCTTTCTTCGCCTGCTCTCCGGCCATCATGTAAAGCCCGCCCTGGTAGGCGTACATGGGCAGGTTGCCTTCCCTGAGCTTCGTGTCGTAAAGCGTGAGCGCCGCCTGAGACGCTTTTGTGTAGGCGTCGATGTTCTTACCGTAGACCTGCTGGCCCGTCTGCCATTTCTGTTCCGCCAGGCTTTGGGCGCGCTTCGCGGCGAAGGCGTTCAGGATCTCCAGCGTCGAACCGCTGTTTGTCAACGCGCCGAACTTGGCGGCATGGGCGTAAAGCTGGGCCGCCTTCGTGTTCGTGTCTTCCTGGAGGGCCTGTGCCTTCATCCGTCCCGCCTCGGCCAGTGCGTCTGCATCGCTTTGCGCCGCCGCAGCCTGGACCGCCTGGACGTTCGCCTGGTATTTCTCGGCGTTGATGGCAAGCTGCTCCATCTCGCCCTCGCGCCAGGAGAGCTGTGACTTGAGTTGATAGGCGTACCGCTGGCGTTCCCCCAACTCCCAGTCCGTATACTGCTGATTCGCCGAAGACGCCGAGGTGAAAAACTGCGCCATCCCGGCCTGTGCATAACTTGCGCTCATGGTTTGATCCTCGCATACATCATGAAATCGTTACCGTCCTTGTCGAAGGCCTGCAGAAGGCCTTCGAACGAAAATCCCAGGTGCTCGACGAACCGGCGGTGCCGGGGCGCGTCCGCCCGGACCATGGCCTGCATCCGCCTCATGCCGCACGCCATGAAAACATCGTCCAGAAATTTGCGGGACAGCTTGAACGCGCAAAGCGGATACCTGGCGACGTCCACATCGAAACAGGCCCAGGCTTCGCCCATGCCGTCCCAGGGAAAGGCCACGCCGCCGCAGCCGATCTTACGGCCGTCCACGACGAGTGTTACGGCCGGTCCCGCCTTGACGAAGAAATCCAGGTTCCGGCTCTCGAACGGAAAATCCGGCGACAGATTGAGTTCGCCGATGTGGTCCGGAACGAAGGGAATCGTATGGGCGTCCATCAATTCACCCCTACGCACTTGACCGACTCCTCCTTGATGCCCTCGATCACGATGTCCCGCGCCGCCTCGATCTTTGCTTTGAACTGGGCCTCCGTCATGGTGAAGGTCACCGAGCCGATCTCCCGCCGCACGGCCTCGACAAAGTCCGCCACGGGCAAGGACAGCTCGATCCCGTCGTCCCGCGTGAGATTCGTGTAGATCGTCGGTTGGTGCCATTTCTTCGATATCGTTACCCAGAGCATGTCATCCTCCTATGCCGTCCCGAGTTGCTTCACCTTCGTGCAGTATTTGACTTCGACGTTTCCGTCCGCGTCGATGATGAGGTACATGCCGGCGGTCGACGCTTCAACGGTCCAGTTTTGCCAGCTGTTTGCCGCCCACGCGGCCGACGTCCAGCTGTTCGCCGCCCAGGAATTGCCTATACTCATGCGGGCCCCCAGGGGCTCCCGGAAGTGCCGGCTCCGGCGAGCGTCGCGTCGTTGACGGCCTTGGTGTTGGAAGCAATCCTGTTGGAGGCGTCGAACGTCATCTTGTCCGTCTGGGTCTTGACGGCCGCGATATCGGCCGCTACGGATGCGCCCGACGGCGCACCGAGGCGCGCATAGGCGTCGCCAGTCAGGTAATCGGCGATGCGCTTGCCGATGCTCCCTGCCGTCGTCAGGGCCGATGCAAGGGCGTCCCAGACTGCCTGGACAGCTGCGGAAGACAAGCCGTAATTCAGCTTGTCATTGTTTGTTCCTACCGTCACAGGGCTATTAACGGAGTTCACGGACCCGCCGACGTTGCCCGTGACACTCGATACGGCGCCGCCGGCGAAGGTGGATCTCGTCGATATCTGGGCATCGACATTGTCGGACAGCCGTTTGCCTATACTTCCACTGGTTGTGAAGGCACTTGTCAAAGCATCCCAGACGGCCTGAACTGCGGAGGCTTGCAGAGTCATCGCGGACCCGACGGCCGCCGGCGAGGCCGGCAGGTTCGTTGTCTTTGCATTGACGGCGGCAATATCGGCAGAGAGGGACGCCCCCGCCGGTGCGCCGAGCCTTGCATAGGCATCCCCTGTCATGTTCTGAGCCGCCGAACCTTTCCAGTTCACGACGTTCACACCGAGCTGAGCTGTGTTAGCATCAACCGTCGCGCCCGCGATCTTCGTCACATTGACAGCCTGGTCCGATTGCAGGGTTGCTGCTTCGCCGGGAAGGTACGAGCAGACCTGCCATTTATAATCGACAGGGTCCGCTCCCGTAGCCGAAACCATGAGCTTGAATTCTCCTAATGTATCCGTGTGGGCGGCCGTCAGGGCCAGCTTATAAACCCCCTTCATGTTCATGGCATCAAGTTCCGTCACCGTCGGCGTAATGGTGGCAGGGGTGTTGCAATCCTTCGACAGGTAAGTCGTCAGCGTCAGGCCGGTCTTGCCGGTGATATGGTCCGACGAATCTATCATCAAGATGGTGACATTTTTCGCCGTTGATTGTTTTAAGAATCCCTGAAAACTGGACATTTCACCCTCCTCTTACGCCGACCCTCTGGCTTATTGAACGCCTCGCCTTTGCTATAAATCCTCCGCCTCCAGCTGACACCCGGCATCGGATCATTAGACCCGCATTGGTATTGGACAATCCTCCGGGGATCGGATCGGGCATAGACGAGTAGGACTGACTGCTTAATCCCGCGATGTCCCCTGTCGTGCAGGTATTCACTCCAAATCTTACATAAGTTTCCCCAGGCATCACAAAAACGGCCAGTCTGTAATATGTTCCGCCCGTTAGATAATTATAGCCGTTATGCCATGTCAGTTCAGACGAACTCCACGCAAGCCAGGCCATTGACGTACCAGGAGTTTTTGCACTTGTGCTTTCAGCGATCAGTGAGCCATCCACGGTATATATGGCGACCTTAACTGACATCATAAGTGGCGCAAGGACATATACCTCCAATGAATCGATGGCGATACTTCCGCTACTTGGGCAGGCATGCGTCAAATTTGTATAGACGTTAAAATCGCCACCAAAGCCGCTACAATCCCAACTATATGTCTGTTGACCAAAGTATGTCCCCGTGTACCAGTTGTTGAAATAAGGCCTAATCATAGCGATATTAAATATATACCGACATTTCCAGAACTGATGCTCTTTAACTTCGCTAACACCTTGCTCGCGCCCGACACGTCGAAAACATAGCGAGGCGACACATACGGACCGCTTGCCCCGTTGCGCCAGGAGGCGTCGGCGATAAAACTGGCGACCTCAGTTATCCCTATAAGCGTTCCGCTTGCGTCGTAGAGAGCAAGGGCAATCTGGACTGTGGCGGACGCGACGGAAAGCTCCGCGACCATCGACACATATTGAGAGTTTCCGACATCAAAAATAATACCCAGGCCTCCCATGCTTGAGCTGATGTCTCCGGTGTCCGCGGCCGCCAAGCTTGATCTATGCGCGGACGGCTTCGCCGGCGTTTTTTTCTCCGTCGGCCATACGGACCCCGCCCTGGCGTCACTGCTCGACACCTGTCTTGATTGAATCGCCAACGCCTTGTTGATGGAGTCGGCAGTTAAGTCCTGTCTTAATTCGTCAGCGACCGCCATATGTCACCCTCCGTTTCCTGTCCCGGCCCCCCATGAACAACAGGGTTCCGTCACGCATTTTCCAGTAATTGTTTGGACCCCAGATAAAAGTGGACGCGAATCCACCTATAGCCTGAAACGATCCGTCAATAATATTGCAGTTATAGAAGGTAGATCTCCCGCTGTAAGTATGCGTAACTCCCTCCACCCTGTTTCCTCCAACAATGGTACAATTATAAAAATAACTGGGGTTCGCACCGTTATTCTCTACTCCGGCCCCCCCTGGCCATGTGGTTATGTCCCCACATACCTGTGCTCCTGGGAAGCCATACACATAAAGAGTCGTGTTTCCCCACAGCATTATGCCTCTTGTGGACGTGGTTGTTCCTCCCTGTACAAGTCTTATGTACAGAACTAACGTGCAGTCCCCATGAGCATGAATACCTTCTGCCCCATTGGTAGACCCACCGAACAACGCATCAGCGTTAATCGTGAGCTTACGCGAAGAACTGGAGCCGGTTTGATATATCAAAGACGTACCGACAGCCGTTATTGTTGTGCAATTCAAAACGCAGTCACTGCTGAAATCTGGGGAATTCCAGGTAAGTTTCCCTGTCGTGTCCGTCAAAGAATTGAGCGACCCCGTCGCCGGGATTGTCGTTATGCCGGTGTCCCATACGACAGCATAAGACGACAGATTGACGTCGTCGCCAGCCTGGGGAAGACGACCCAGGTCCCAGGTACTCGTGCTACTCCAATTCCCATTAGCCTGCGCAGTAATGGTCGCCATTATTCAGGTACCTCCGCCGCTTGAGCGACATCCAGCCTCGCTGAGTTCGCCAGAGTCTCGGCCTGCAATTCTTCTAATGTGCCGTAATTGAGCGCAGCAAGAAACGCGGAAGGGGACAAATCGAGCCCACAATCTAACCTCCTGCTTTTTTCCTTAAGAAAAAGCGTCGCCTCAAAAGGGGTCATCCCGATGCATTCTGCAGTAATCGTCTCGTCACTCATAACCAAATCGCCCTCACGAATAAGACAGGTTTTTCCTGTTGCTCCAGATGTTGTCGAAATTTTGGTTGCGGTCGGCGTAGAGGCTCTTGACGATGCCGCTCTTGGGCAGCCTCTGGATTTGCCAGATCGCCGCGTCCTCCGAGGACCCTATGGCCGCCTTGCCGATATAGATATAGAATGCGTCCGTCTGGTCGTCCACGCGCGTCGTCAGGGCGACGTTGCCTGCGGCGATGGCACCGGTTCCCGGAATATTCGTAGCCAGGACGGGCGAAAGGCTCGAAGTGTCCCAGAGGTACAGGAGCGTCTTGACGAGATCGGTGTTATGATCGTACCCGTGGACGGGAACACCATTCAGGTCGCGCCTGACGACAAAATCATCGGCCATCTATTTATCCTCCGTCCCGAAGTGCGCTGCAGACACTCTCCTCGGCAGCGTATCTATCCGCCGGATCGTCGCCTCTCTCCGGGACTCCAGCCATACCGGAAAGAGGATGTTCCTGCCGTTCCGCCCGTGTACCGGTGTTCCCATATCGTCGCGCGGTATGAGCATCATTTGTCCTCCGTCCGGTATCGCGTTGCAGACACCGTCATCGGCAGCAGGTCGATCCGTTGGTCATCACCTCGCATACGGCCTCCCATACGCCCGGGGAGAAATATTTCCGTCCTCCGCCGCAAACCATCATCCCACGGTCGTTTCGCTGCGGGCATCATTTGTCCTCCGTCCGGTATCGCGGGATCATCGAAAGGACCGTCATGGGCAGGGGGTCCGTCTGCCTTATCATCACCTCGCACTCGGATTCCCATCCGCCCGGGAAGGCGTACTCGACAAGGCCCGAGTAAAGCGGGACCACGGTGCCGACCGGGTCCGCCGTGTCCCGGAAGACGATCTCCTCCAGGTTGTCCTCGTCGGGTCCGTAACTGCCGCCCAGGGTGTTGTAGAACCGGATACCGAGGGAATGGACACGCTTGAGCTTGCCCTGCGACGCCCCTTCCGCCGCGCCGCCCTCCAGGTCCAGGGGCTTGAGGTCCGACGTATAGGCAAGACCGACCTGGACGACGCTGCCCGCCCAATCCAAACCGATCGCTCCCTGGTGAACCGTCCGCTCCGGATGCACGGCGCCGTTGACGAGGACCTTGACCGTCTCCCCTTCCAGGAATTCGAGGCCGCTTATCGTCGTCGTCGTCGTTCCCGCATACGTTCCCCCGCAATCGACAAAGAAGCTGTCCGATTGGTCGTCGCCCCAGTCGAAGTCCTCCAGGACCTCGACGTACCGGACGGTGTTGCCGTTGATCGTGTGCTTGAAGATGCCCCAGAGCTCGTCCTGCTTCGCGCCGGCGATGACGCAGATCGACTCCAGCGATCCCGCCGTGGGATGGACGTGCCACCCGAGGACGTCCTCGTCCTTTTCGTACGTCATGCCGACAAGTTCGCCGACGCCCCCGTTCAGCCTGATCCCCCAGAGAATCGGCCAGGGGGACGACATGAAGGCCATATCCGAGATGCCGTCCCTGGCGATGTGATCGACGAACTTCGAGAGGTTCGCGCCGATAAAGGTGTCGTACTCCAGCCGGTAGGTCAGTTCCCGGAGCGTCCGGCCGTAGTTCGTCGGTTCCCCGTGCCGGCAGAGGAAGAGGATGGCGAATCCCATGTTGACGGGATGGAGGTCCGAGCATCCGTACCGCGACTGCGGCAGGATCCGGACGTTTCCCGACGTGAGGGCGTCGCTCGAAGAAGCTCCTCCCAGCCGCCATTCCCCGGACGACGTCCCGACCATGAGTTGCGAAAGCCCCGCCAGCCAGCGGATGTACTGGACCTGGTCGCTCTTGATCGTGTGCGTGAAGGCGTCCGTGTCTTCCGTGCCCGGCGTGAAATCCGTGTAAGCCGTCGTTCTCGATCCCCAGATGGTCTGGGGCTGGTAAGACGTGCAGGCCGCGCACAGCCTCTGTTCGTAGAACGTCCCGGTGGCGGGGAATCCCCGTTTGTCCGACCACGCCCCTTCCCGCCAGAACGGCGTCGGCGACGTGTGCGGCAGCTCCTTCATGACGAGGGCGTTCACGGAGGTCGTGGCGTTGTAGCTCGTCACCTTGACGTATCCCACCTCGTCTTCGTTCCACCGGAGACGCCAGTGAGAGCCGACGTGGGTCGATTCGAATATCTCGCTCGTGGCCATGAGGGTGACAGTGCCGGTGACGCCCGACGGCGTGAGCAGCACCGAATCGATGGCGTAGACCTCGACGTGGTCGATATAGAACGTGCCGGAGGTGCCCGTGGCATTGACGAACTTGACGTAAGCCCCTGCTCCTCCCGCCGTCTCCTTGTAGTAGCGCTCGTACTCCGTCCACTCCGAATCGGCCACGGAAGAGAACGTCTCCGTGAAGAGGTCCGCCGTGTTCGCCCCGTTGCGCACCGTGAAGGCGATGTTCTTTGCCGCCGTCCAAACACGGAACCGGAGTCGGTAAAGGGTGCCCGTGACCGATGTCCATGTCCCCGACTGAATCCCCTCCCCCAGGGCGTCCACGACGAATTTCCGGTTGTATGCCCCGTGATAGGATCTGTCCGACGATCTCTCCTGCGTCGTCGGCGTCCCGACGGACGTCCAACCAGTGTTGTTCTCCATGTCCCCGTCGGGGCAGAGGTTCGTTCCGGTGTCTTCGACGGTGTTTTCGTCTAGATAGGGACCGTCGGTGAACGTCGCTTCCTCGAGCGTCCAGGAGGCGTCGCCGGTGCGAGAGATCTGGTGCACGGCGTAGGAAGGATGGAAGAGATACATGATGTCCGCGTCCTGGATGTAGCGGATGCCCCTGATGTCGTCCACGCCGTAGGGCGACGAGACTTCGTAGGGAGGGGGATCGTCGCCGGCGCCGGCCGTCACCTTCCCCTTGTCCTTGAAGACGCGGATGTAACCGTCGCCGAACTCCAGCGCGTACGCCTTGGACTGGCTCTGTTGGAAGGGAATGAGGCGCGATTTCTGCTCGTCGTACTTCGTCCCTGCGACATACCGCCACCCCGGCCGCCTTTGCGCGCCGCCGTGGACCCGGGGAATGAAGTTTCGCAGGTACCGGCAGGCATTGAGGTACTTCGCCAGGTCGTATCTGCCGTAGAGCTGCGGCGACCATTCGCCGGCGTTGAAGGATGTGATGGCCTGGGATGTCCGCATCGCCTATCTCCTCGAATCGATCCACCCGTACATGCCCACGTCCTCGGAGGTGCCTTCCTGGGCGTCCGTGTCCTGGGCCTCGACGAGCTTCTGCTGGTAGGCATTCCATGCCTGCTGGGACATGGACGTGCTGTTCGTCAGGGGGAAGGCGATGTCCGCGGCGAGCCTTGCCGCCGCGGCCTCGAACAGCAGGGCGTCGAAACCGCCCACGCTGATCCTCGCGATATACAGGAGCTTGCAGCCGCCCACATCCGTAAGAAGATACCGGCCTTCGACCTTGAACTCGCAGTCGGTGTCGTCCATACGCAGTACGCGGAGACAGTAAGGTTCCGTCGGCAGGAGATATCTGAAGGCGTACCCGAAGACGGGCGCCGTCGCATCCGCCGTTACCGTCATGCGCACCAGGGCGGAGTTCCACGGATAGGCCCGGAGGGTCGCGTCGATGCAGTACGGATACCGCTGGTTCACGAGCTTCGCCGCCCGGAGATTGGCCGTAAGCGAGGTGATAGCCGGCTGACCGAGGAGGGTCAGCGCACTGTTGCAAAGATCCAACGCACTTGCCGTCATGTCGTTCCCCTGTGAGATGCGGGGAGGGGCCGTTATGCCCCTCCCCGCCGTTTGATAATTAATTCGGGCAGACTTTCCAGATGGTGATCTGGACTTGGCCCGTACAGGCACCGCCGCCCGTCTTGAGCTGGAGGACGAGGTCGCCCGGAGCCTTGAACCCCAAACCCGACGATGCGTCCTTGCCAATGATGTTCCCGGCGGATACGGACGATTGCGCCGCCATGTATCGGGCGTCGTTGGCCGCCAGGCCGGTGCAGCCCTGATCACCGAGCTGAAGTGTTGTGCTGGCGCCGAGCGCCGCGTTGACGATCTCGCAGCCGAGGTACACCTCTCCGGCCCTCAGAACGCCGACATTGACGAACGATCCGGACGTTTCTCCCGCGAAGGTATATGTATCGTAGATCGCGCGTACTTTGCCCTCCCACTCCGCTCCCATGTAACCCGGATTCGTTCCCACGGGAAAAGGACTTGGGGACAGGAATTTCGTGTAGTTGGAACCGCTGTATGTTGCCATGGTCTAATCCTCCTTGAGGAATTACACGGGGAGGGAATGCCCTCCCCCGCGGGTTGTTAAGCGTTCTGGCACTGGACTTCGACTACGCCCTTTTCGTCCATGCGGGTTGCGCCGATGGACATGCCGAGATAGACCTGGTTCGCCATGTTCTTGTCGCGCCGCGGTCCGACGTCCGTCACGATGTCGAGGCCGATGGCCAGGAGGAGCGAATTCTTCTGGAAGGCCAGGCACGAATAGACATTGGTGGTGGGTATCTGCAGGCGTTCGCTGCGGATGAACCTGAACCCAAGGTACGTGTCGATATCGCCGTGGACGAGGGCCTTGACGGTGTTGTAGTCGGCGGACTGGATCTGGTTGATGTTCAGCAGATCGTTGAGCTGCTTCGAGCCGAGGACGAAGAAGCGGTCGTTTTCGTCCACTTCGGCGGCGTCGAGTTTCTGCTTGGCCGAGAGGATCTTGTTCAGGTTCAGTCCCGCACCGCCGTGGGCGATCTGATAGTTGGCCGTGTCGAAACTGTAAGGCGTGCTTCCGTCGATGCCGCCGGCCGCCGTCACCAAGGCATTGGCGATGATGACGTCGTCGATGGCCCGGTTCATGGCGTTGGCCGCGTTCTTGGCATAGTTGCTCGTCGGGTCCGTCAGGACTTTCCTCGCGTCCATGTTGTCGACGAGGTCGGCCCAGTCGTAGTCGGCCAGGGTGACGCGCCTGCGCATATGAGGCGTGTTGACGAGAGGCGTGTCGCCGTGGCGCGTCGTGCGTCTGATGGCGGCCGTCTGGTTCAGTTGATCGAAGAAGGCGTTCCGCCCGACGACGCCCGTCTCCACGCGGACGGCGCTCCGCAGGCGGCTTTCCTTCTGCTGCATGAGGATCTGCACATTGGACGAATACTGCTCGACCATGGCAGCGGTTATCTGTGTGGACATCTCAGTCACCTCCAAAAAGTTATATGGTTCGACTTTTCCTCGTGACTGCCCGCGGTTGCGGATCACCGAGCTTCTTCAAGCTTCTTCTCGCCTAGCACGGACGCCTTATCAGGCCATGCCCCCCGCATGGGGGCCGCGCCCCCCGCATGGGGGTCTTTTGCGCGTCCCCTAAAGGGGATAAACCTTACATCTGGACATTTTTGAACAGCCTGCGTGCCCCCTGCATAGGGGGTTCAAAGCGAGTTATTCAACACCCCCCATGCGGGGGGCATAGCCTGTTAAGGCGCTGCCCGACCGTTTCATTTTCCTTTCATGGCCCGGGCGGACCCTCCGGGGGCTGCCCGCCGCGGTTTTCCCTGCGCGCCAGTGTTTCCTCCCGGCGCTGTTCCTCTTCCGTGATCTGCCGGGGGTTCGGCTTTCCGAACCTGCTCACGACGCGGCACGATTCTTCCTGCAAATCGAAAAAGTTCACGGCTTCCTCCATCCCTTGCCGCCCTGCGCGAGCTGCGTGAGCCGGAAGACCTCGTCCACCGCGTACTGGTGCTGCGGATGGCCCGCGTTGAAGTAGGCCTCGTGCAGCGGATTCGCCTTGTTCTGCTGGATGTCGAGGAGCTTCTCCCGCGGGTCGGCGCCGTCGGCGTAACGCCGGCCTCCCGTCACCAGGACGTCCTCGTCGAGCGACGCACCGATATTCCCCAGGAGACGGATGATGTCGGGGTCGTTGCCGTACTTGTCGATGATCCGGTCCGCGGCGTCCTGCGATCCGGCATACCGGGAGACGACCCGGTTGCTCTTGTCGACGAATGTCTGGAACCTCTCTTCGGTCCGCAATTCGCGGCGCAGTTCGTCGGCGGCGCGGTCGTAGGCCGAACCCTCGCGGGCCGCGCTTTGGGCCTGCATATCCGACACCAGTCTTGCATGCCAGTTATACAGGGCGTTGGCCTGCTTCGGCAGGATGCCGAGCCTGTGGCAGGTCTTCGCATATGCCTCGTCCACCCCGGGATCGAGTTGCGTTCCCTCGGGAAAGATGCCCTGCTCCAGCTTCAAATGGTATCCCCTGTGGTCCTTCGGCCGGCCGAGCTTGTCCCAGACCTGGTTCCAGGTCGCTTCCGTGTCGAGGCTCCCGGCCGGGACGACGATCTTGTCGCCGCCGATCATCCTCGCCGCATTGGCGTAGCCCTTGAACACCTCCTGAACCGGCTTGCCCTCGTAAGGCTTAAAGACCGGATCGCCCTTGAGGTCGCCCAGGAACTCGCCCCAGTTGCTGCCGTTAAGGCCGACTTGCCATCCGTCCTGGCTTTCCTGACTCCCCGGTTGGATGGTTCCCGGATCGGTTCCTTCCGCCATCGTTTCTCCTCCTAGAGTATTTTCGACCTGAGATCTTCGTTCAGCTTTTCCATGATGTAGAGCCCTATGCGCCTTTCGCCCTCGCGGAAGAAGACCTCCGTATTCTTATCGTCCACCTCGACGGAAGGCCTGAACATGTGGCATGCGTTGAGGACCAGGTCCTGAAGGACGCGGAAGCCTGTTTCGCCGCCGAACGTCGCGTTGAAATCGATCTTGCGCTGCCTGTCCTGTTCCTCCTCCGGCAAATGGCTGTACGGCATTTATTGCTTTCCTCCCATGGCCTTGAGGAGCGCCTCTGCGGGCGACCCTTCCTCGGGCGCTTTGGAGAGGTTCGGCACCTGCTCCGCCAGGGCCTGCGCCGTCGCATCCTGCTGCTGCGCCTGCTGTTGCGCCTGCATCTGCGCGACGCGCTCCTGGCGCATCTTGTCGCGTTCGTTCGCGGGCCGCAGGTACTTGACCGGGACGCCGGCGCGCTGCGCCGTGCCGGTAACCACTTCGTCCATGTTCCAGTTGTCGAGGACGCTCTGGTCCGCCTGGGCGATGGTCTGCGTCATCTGCAGCGCATCCGCCGCAGCCGCGGTCTCGTACCGCCTCATGGCCAGCGCGAGCCTCCCGATGTATTCCATGTTGAGGCCCTGGTTGACGAGTTCCCTCGGCACCGGCGTGATATAGCCGTTCCGGTAGAGGACCCAGAAGACCCTCGACAGCATGACGTCGAGAAGCTCGACCATCAGCCGGCCCAGAAAAGGCCCCAGGATGTTCATCTTCTCCTCGACCATCTGCCGGACCTCGTAGGCCGTCCTGCCCGGGACATTGTCGCCAAGGACGATGAAGAGGTCGTTGAAGAAGGACTGGCGGATGGCGTCCCGCAGGCTGTTCTTCTCTTCGAGGGACACCCGCAGGTCGCCGGAGATCGGCCAGGGCTCGGGCCTTTCGCCCGTGCGGTGGTAGATGATCTTGCCCGGCTGGAACCGCGTGGAGCTTAAAGCCGATTCCTTCGAGGCCAGGACCGGCGGCCGCAGCCACATCTGGTGCGCCACCGTCGTGTCGTAGACGACCTGCTGCAACTGCTTCACGTCGGGCAGGGCATTCATGCCCGGGGAACGGCCCGTCACCTCGCCGTCCGCCTTGTCCCACCGTGGGACCGCATAGGGGAATTCGCTGTAGCCGCCTTCCGAAAGGACATGCCGCGACTCCTTCACGAGATAGACGGAGGCGTACTTCATGTTGATGCCGTCCCTCTTCGACCAGTCGTAATCGTCGCGGGGATAGACGGCATGGAGGATGTCGAAGGTCTTCGTGTTGTCGTTCCCGATGTAGGCCTGTTTGATCTCTTCGCTGACCCGATCGCCCCACGCCTGGATGCACTTGCGGGCGGTGAATTTCTCGACGCGGTAGAGAGAGTCGACGATGCCGTCCGGGTCTTCCTCCCAGACGCAGACCGCGGGGGAGAACGTCTTGAAGTTCAGGGCGTAGCGCGTGCCCTTCGTAATGTAGACCGCCGCCGAACCGGCCCAGGCCAGGTACTTGTAGCACTCGAAGAGGGCCATCCCGGCGTTCGAGGTGTTGACGGCGTCGCGCATGCGCTCCGTCGTGTCGGAGAGCCAGGTCTTCACGGCAGCGTTGTCGTTGATCGATTTGTTACGGCAGGCCAGGGCGAACCACGGCGTGGCCACCGGCGTGAGGTTGCCGTACATGCCGTTGGCGAAGTTGTCCACGCACCGCAATTGCGTTCCGTCGTAGATGTATTCGGTCCGCTTGCCGCCCTCGACCATGGGCGAGAGCGTCGAAGCCTGCGTCGGCGCCATGTAGCTCGAAATCTCCCGCAGGTGCGCGAGATACGTGCCCCGGTTGCCTGTCAGGTCGTCGTACTTCCGGACGATATCTTCCGCGTCGGCCTTTACCGTCATGTTACACCTCATCCGAGTGTGGCGCTTCCCGCGCCGCCCGCCCCGAGGAGCGTCTTCCTTTTCACCTTCCCCTGGTCGCCCGTCTGGTCCAGGACCGTTTTCGTCGCCTTGGGGAGCGCGGCCAGCACCCGGCGTTTTTCGTCGGCGATGCCGGCGTTCGTTTCCGAAACGGACTTGTCCGGCGTTTCCGGCTCCTTGACTTCCGGGACCGTGATCACCGGCGCGGGCGGAGGCGGGGGGATGGGATCGGGATTGCTGTCAAGGGCCTGCCGTATCCATAACCAGTTCGCGGAACCTAAACTCATGATTCACCTCGCATAGATGTCGTAGTGGTATTCGGCCTCGTCGCGCCGCCTGCCGCCGAAGCCGTCGAGCCACGTGTCCGCGGCCCGTTCCTCGTAGGAGGCGTCGCGGCGGGACGGGAAATCCCGCGTGCAGTCCGGGTCCATGATCCGCGCCAGGCAGTCGAGCATGTCGTCGTGGACGGGCACCGGAAAGGCCAGGTACTCCTCGTTCGCGAAGACGCGGACGAGGTCTTCCGTCCGGCCGTCGTAGCTTGTCTTGATGCAGTGGTCCGGCAGATAGACGCGGCCCTGCTCGAAGAGCGGGATCAGCTTGCGGATGCGGTCGTTCTTGGGCAGCGCCCCCTTCAGGGCCGTGACGCCGAAGCGGTAATTGTCGCGCTCCTGGAGGAACTGGATGAACTCGATGTCCGAGTCCTTCCCGTATTTCTCGTAGCCGACGAAGGTCGGCCGGTACTCGCGGTGGAGCTTCATGATCAGGTTGCCGCGCTCCGTGAGGGACAGCCTGTCGCGGACCATGTCGACGACGTAATAATTTTCGTCCTCGCCGAGGCCTATGACCATCGCGACGGTGTAGTCGTTCTCCTTTTTCTTCTCGCCCGCCGGGTCGCAAAGGACGATCTTGTTGAGATGCGAGTGGTTCTGGGCGGGCCACGTTTTAAGCCAGTCGAGCTTGAAGCCCTGGACGTCGTCCGCCCGGGGGTCCAGGAGAAGCTGGCAGGCGAAGGTGTAGGGCCCCATGTCGCGGCGCTTCTCCTCGAGGATTTCCTTCGTGAGGAGCACCGCTTTGCCCGTCGGCTTGCCGTCCTTCGTCGCGGGATGGATGCGGGGGACGGCGGCGCGGCGGTCCATGATGAGCTTGTAGGTATCGTTGTAATGGTAGCGCGTGCCGATGTAGCGCCGGCGGCCGCCCTCGGAGCCCAGGTTGAGCGACAGCTCCCAGGCCTTGTTCACCTTGGCGATCTGGTCCGGCGTCGTGACGGACTCGCGCGTGACGACGTCGTCGTAGACGAGGAGCCTGAAATGTTTCGAGGTCGGCTGGCCGTCCACGAGGCCCCAGGCCTCGACGGTCGCCTCCTTCGGGTTCGATGCGCGCCGGACGGTGATGCCGTCGTCCTCGGACCATTTCGCCGCCTGCTTGGCGTTCTCCCAGAGGATCTCGGGAAAGAGGCCCTTGAGCTTCACGTTCGTCTCGAACTCCTGCTTGATCTGGCGCAGGAACCCCTTCGCGATGGGCCGCGTGTGGGAGAAGATGCCGACGGTGATCTCCGGGTCGTTCAGGATGTCGCGGATGGTGAGGCCGAAGGTGATGATGGTGGACTTGTAATGCTCGCGCGCCCACAGGTCCAGGCGGCCGTCGGGCTCCGCCTCGACCTCGCGGCACCGGTCGTAGGTCCAGTCGCGGTCCACGTCCCGGCGCCCCAGGCCGTAGGCGAGGAGGAAAAAAAGGTCCCGGAGGCATAGCTCGCGGAACAGGGCGTTCCGGGCCTTGTCGCTCCGGCAGGCGGAGAAGAGTTTCTTGTAACTTACGTGGGCTTCTTTTCGCGTCATGATGCCTTGATGTAGATTTCGTCGAGGGCGGACTTCATCGCCGGGGGGAGATCGGCGGCGGCTTTCAGCTCCGCGCTCACCTCGCGCTTCTCCGGCGCCTTCATGCCGTGAATCTTCAAACCGGCGTCGATGGCTTCCAGCTTCGGGTGCAGCTCGTATTCGAGCGTGCTTGTTTTCGTGAGGACGGAGCCGTCGGCCTTTTCCGTAATGACGGTTTTTTCCCTGATCTTTCGGACGGCGCGGCTGGCGCCTTTCAATTCCGTCAGGGGTTTCGCCTGAAGAGCCCCGTCCTCGCTTACGGTAACGAAGTCGGCGATGTCCGCCGTGGCGATGACGGCAAGCTCCTCGATCAGTTTCGCGGGCGTGAGGCCCTTCTGCGAGGCCAGGGCCCTGAAGTCGTCGGCGTTTGCCTGGGCTGTTTCGGTTGCTTTCCTTGCCATGGGAGGAATGCTAGCAGATGCCGGAAAAGCCTGCCAAACTGCCATGTAGGGTGCCATCAGGCGTGCCGCTCAAGGGGTGCCATTCAAGCGGTGACAAAAAAAAGTTTTTTCGGGGGGGGGATTTATAAGAGGGGATTTTACGAGAGGGAATTCATCTTATTCTCTACAGGGGTGATAATGTGCGGCTAATGCACATATTACGAGGTGTTATACTCATATTGATAACTTAATATAACTATATTAATCTTGACAATTTCGTTATTTTACGCTTGAATGAAATTAACTTTAACACTTCTGTTGCGTGACTCTTTCCTATTCTATTCGCATGCGTATTCCGATCCTGTAATTTTTTTCAATATATAAACCGACTTTATAAACCCTTCGCTCGTAAGAAAAATGAAGTAACTGCGAAATCCCATCTTGTTGCAGATATATACGCAAGTAATTCGTGTTTTTTAAAAGATCATAATCAAGGGAAGGAATTTACGAACGTCGATCTCCTACAAAACCCATCTCATAAAGGGAGGAAGTGCCATGAGGAGAGTGAAAATCGGTTTTAGCATTATTTTTTTCATAGCCTTGCATTCCGGCTGTGCCACGGCTCCCAAAGGGGATCTGAAAGAAGTGAAGGTTTTGGAAGACGGCCAAGGAATAGCAACGGATGCCAGGCTTCGGATGATCACACATATGAAACCCGGCATAGCATCACGCCCCGGAAGAGTTGATCCAAACGTAATTACATGTACAGAACCAGGCCCGATTGTCGCAGCAGCACTCGCAAGCTCATTCGGGTTCGGTATCAGCGTTTTAAATTACGGCAGCGCAAGTCTTTCCGGCAGTCAAGCTGAAGCTATAGCCCAACTCGCTGAACGGACTACGGCTATTCAAGCGTTACTGCATCAGGGATATCAGGCGTGCCTAGACTATGCCAACGGAGCAATCACCGGTACGACGTATAGCTTGCGAACGAGCCGATTGGACGATTTGCTGGTAACGCTAATCCTCGGTGAGGTTGCAGGTGGAGCTTTCGGTAGAACAGGCGCGGCAATAGGATTAAAAGCGAACGCTGAAGCTCAAGCTAAATTAGTCGGCTTTCCCGAAATGCTGAAAGATATTGATAAGGCCAAAGCAGAGCTCGACGCGGCACAACAAAAAGTCAAAGAGAAAGATGACGCCTACAAAGCTGCTGACAAAGCATATACTGACGCGACTGATGCTGATCCAAAAAAAAACCAATTAAAGGCTGAACGCGATGCAAAGAAGGCAGAATTGGATGCAGCCAACGTAGAAAAGAATGCTATCATACAGAAATTGAGCGTACAAATTGACACAACCAGTAAATCGGCTTCTGAGGTGAGCCAACTAATAGCGATGGGCGGCCTTACTCCAAAACATGATGCTGATACTGCAAAGATATTAGGAGAAATGCATAAAACTTTTATCGAAAAGGATATTGAACAAGCCTATATTTCGGCATGTTTAATCGAGCTTGGTGGTTGGAAATTACAATCTTCTGAAGACAGAGCTTATTTAAATCTCTCGATCGATCAGATCTCAGAGTTTAAAAAACAAGCTTTGAAAGATAAGGAAAAAGAGGGCTTGAATAACGAAAGGAAAGATTTGAGTCAATGGGTGGATGCAGTAAAATCACGCCCTTTCTTCCTGGCAAGCAGCCTCAACACCAAAGGGACCTTACTTTCCGAGCATTGTGTTATGAACCTTGAGAAATTTATTTCGAAAGCACAGGATAATCGATACGCACTAAAGTTCAAAACACTTGAAATTGAGACTAAAAAACTCGATCTAGCAAAACACCAGATTGCAGAGGACGTTAAAATGAAAGAGGCAATTTTTCCCCAACTGGCATATAATTTACTGAGTGACGATCTAAAGATTCTAGCGAAAAAAAAGAGCGATTTGAGCACAAAAACCATGCCAAGCAATAATGAACAACTTGCTAAGGAAAAGAAAGGCCTGATAGAAAAAGCCGATGTAGTAATATCAGAAGGTAATTCCTTGATAACCGATAATGAAAAGGCAAAGATTGATAAAATTGAACAAGAGTACGTCGCGCTTATGAAAGATACAAGAAAGACCGGCACAGAATCAGAAAAGAAGTTATGGACAGCGGAATACAATTTATATCAGGCTAAAAGCGAGGCAGAGAACAATAAATTGCAGGACCATTCTAAAAAGGTGAAAGAAGCCGCAAGAGAAATAGATGATTTCTTCAAAAAAATTGAGGCAATCAATAAAATCATTTAAGGAGGTGCCGTCTAATGGCTGCCAAGAATAAGAAAACAGGCGGATCAAATGATCAACCTTGGAATAAAGGCGATTGGAATAAAGGGGGATGGCAAAAAAAAGCAGGGACGGACCAGATCCCGCTCAATTTAGAAACAACAGAAAAGAGTGATTTTATATCAAATAAAAAGAAAGGAAAATTAGAAATACCGAATAGCGCCGATTAAATAAAGCCCGATATATACTGCGGGGGGATTTTTTATCTTCGAGACGGCGGAGGGAGTCCGAAAAAGTCAAAACTTTTTTCCTCCCCGGCGGAGGGTTTGCGGAGCGATTTTGTCGGGGAAAAGTAGAAATCCGGTTAAAAATGCGTTTTCGGGGGTGGCGGGGTTTTCGCTGAAATCGGGCGCGCGTTTTTTTGATCATTCATGAAGACGGAAGGATCACCAAAACCCTGCGGAAGCCTTTCAGCAGTGCGCTTCGCCTTCTCACCCTTCCTCCCCCATAACCGCCTAACGCCTTACGCTTGCTTACCCTCTCTTTGTCCCTCTTTTTCGCCCTGCCTGAACCTAAAAACATTATATGCCCTCTTTTTTCCGACCCTTCAAGGATGACCGCGTGGGGCCGGCAGAGGCCGGCAAACGATATATCATTGCCTCTTGACAAGGTTTTGGAAGCGCTGCTTAAGCAAAAGTTAACCAAATTTTTAAAATTTGCTTCCGTTTTGGTTGGACCTTTGGATAAGCAAAGGAAGCCTGTTGGTTAAGCTAAACGGCGTTGATTAAGCAAATCCCAACTTCACGCCCGCGCCATCTCACCCTTTTGCTTCGATTTTGATTAACCATCCACCCGGCGTTGAGTACCCTAAATTCCGATGACGATTCGGTATTTTTTAAAGGAGCTTAAGCTATTTAGAATAGGTTTTGCTGATATTTATCTTGACAAAAGGAGGATTTAAGTTCAGAATTCTATGACACGTGATTTTACGACTATTCTGTTTTCAATTACACATTACTATTCATACACGGTTTTCATAAATATTATCCATTATGATCAAATAGAAGAAAGATCATAATTAGTTACAGGTCATATTGCGTCTTTTGCGACTTGAAGAAGGAGTGTGACTAGTGACAGAAAATATTCATCCTAAGTCTGGCCCAACTGCACCTGTGCCTAAAGATCCACAACCTAGCGTGGATAGAATTGATGAACTCGCGCGGCGTGTACGAGCTGGCGATATTCTATTACCACAGTTTCAGCGCGATTTTATATGGAAACGACAGCAAGTACTTGATCTGCTTGATTCGATTGCTCAGAATTATCCCATTGGGAGCCTTCTTCTTTGGCAGAGTAGACAGGAGTTGCGAAGTGAAAATCGTATCGCCGATTTGAAAATTGATTTGCCGCGTCCCGATTACCCTGTAAATTATTTGCTTGATGGACAACAACGCCTCTCCGCAATTTGCGGCGCTTTATACTGGAATGGGACAGAGCCAAACAGTGTATGGAATATAGCATATGATCTTCGTAAATGTGAATTCTTGCATCTTGATACTCTTGATGACCCCCCCCAGCATCAAGTCCGGATGAATAAACTTGCGGACGGAGCCGTATTTTACAAATTCTACGCAACCCTAGACTCGCTCAGTGCACCAGACAAAGATACGCTAAAAGCCAACGCTGATGCACTTTTTAATAGATTCAAAGACTACAAAGTAGCTGTTGTCACACTTGGTGACATGTCTATTCAGGATGTGGCCCCGATTTTTGAACGCATTAATAGTACAGGAACACGTCTGACAATTGTAGATTTGATGCGCGCTGCAACTTGGAGTCAGAACTTCGATCTAATAGATTCGATCGATAGTGTTTTGAAAGCACTAAACGCCAAGTCATTTGGAGGACTTGACCGCAAGGTCATACTCAGAACGATGTCCGCCGCTGCGGGAGGTGGATTTTCGGTCGAAAGCATTAATAGCCTCCGCAAACACCCGGCCGATGTATTAAAAGAAGCAACAACAAACAGCCAAGCTGCTTATGAAAAAACAATCGACTTTTTAACAACACAAATAAGAATTCCTAGTGATGCAATCATACCTTATGCCAATCAAGTTGTTGTTCTCTCAGAGATATTTAGGTTGCTCCCCACACCTAATGCCGCGCAATATAGTGCAATCAGGAAGTGGTTTTGGCGTACAGCTTCGAGCGGATATTTCTCTGGATGGAACACAGGCAGCATGGCGCGTGATAAAGAAGCAGTTTCAAGATTCGCAACAGGTGCAGAAAACGAAGTCATTGTACCCGCATATAGACCGAATTCCACCATATGGATCAATAAACCCTTTCGATCGGACAGTGCTCATGCGAAAACCCTTGCAATAATTTTAGCTCATCATATGCCGATTGATATTCTAACAGGCCAACACATTGATGTTAGTAAGTCCCTGGCATGGACTAATCAAAAAGAATATCACCATTTTTTTCCGCAGGACTATTTAAAAAACGAAGGTATGGATGATGGTCTTCCAAATTCTCTCGCAAATATCATCATGCTTACTTCAGTAAGTAATAAGCAAATTTCAAGTAGAGCCCCCTCTGATTACTTAAAGCAAGTCCAACGAGCAGCAGGAGACAATCTTAAACAATGGCTTGATTCAAATCTGATTTCAATAGAAGCGTTTGAAGCAGCTCTAAAGGATGACTATAATTCTTTTCTGAAGATTCGATCGAATACTATTGATGTAGCCATAACTCAACTCGCAGCTTGGTAGTAATTTATTATTCAAATAATGGGCATACTGAACTTTGGAGTTGCCCCTATTTCACCGGACACTGTTCTAACTTATTTTGATGTCTCCTATACTCCCTGGGCGACATCATTTTCAATCCCTTGTGCGGATGGTTTTCATTGTAGTCTACGAACCATCCGGGCAGTTGCTTCATGACCGTTTCGGCATCAGTCAGGATATTCAGATGAACATAATCCCTCTTGAAGGTCTTGACAAAGGATTCGGCCATTCCGTTCGATTCCGGGCTATAGAACGGGGTCGTGCAAACCTCAAGCCCCATCATCTGCCCAAAGCTTTTCGTTTCCCTGGCGGTGTACGCAGGACCATTATCGCTCAGCCACTGGATTCTGTGAGGCAGCCGATTGATCATACCGAAACGGGCCTCAATGGCTTCCGCCATCAAGTCCCTGACCATGTCGCCGGATACGCCCCCTGTCGTGGCTATATAACTCATGATTTCCCTGTCGCAACAATCCATGCTGAACGCTACCCGGAGACGGTCCCCATTCCAGCAGGCAATCTCAAACGCATCGGAACACCAACGAAGATCGCTCCGTCTCGTCGTGACCTTACCCTCGTGAAGCCTTGCCGGCCTACCCGTATGCCGCTGAAGAAGCAGATTGTGCATCTTCATGAGACGATAAATCCGTTTGGGATTAACTCCCGGATGCCCCTGACGTTCCAGAAGCTTGTTGATTCTTGCCGTTACTCTCCGATAGCCGTAACTGGGACGATTATCAATAACCTGCCTGATCAGAAGAAGATATCTGCCATCGTCGCCTCTCCTGTAATGGCGGCTTCTCGAATCGGCTTCCTTCCCTTGCCTTTCGTACTGCCGGGAACGGGAAACGTCCAGCGTATCGACAACCGTCTTCATCGGGAATCGTCCTCCGGCAACAACGGCAACCGCGAGATCAGTTTTTTTTCACGGGCAATCCGGACAGCCTCCCTTAATATCTCCACCTCCATTGTCTTTTTGCCCAGAAGACGCTCCAACTCCCGGATCTGCTTTTTCAGTTCTCTGGCTTCCGATGCAGGAACGACGCCTTCATCTGCACCAACCGCCGACAGAGCCCCTTCTTCGGCAAGCCTGCGCCAGTGGAACAACTGGTTCGGATGGATGTCATACTTCCGGGCTACAGCCGAGATGCTCATTCCCGGCTGCTCCGCCTCCCGCACCATCGACTTCTTCTCGGCAGCCGACCAGCGACGTCGCCTCTGTACACCGACGATCACTTCTACAGGAACCATAAACACCTTCTTTCTGGTTGTAGTAATATCTCTATATCTATTCCTACAACTTATTTCCAGATTCAAAGTGTCCGGTTCAATTGGGGGCTACTTCAAACTTAGTCTACCTGATCTTAGCAATTGAATGTTTCATGAAAGCATTCATGGAGGAAAGACTGATATGAGAAAATTGATACTGTTATTAATGGCGACAATGTTTTTACTCGCAATAATTTCTATTAACGGCTGCAAAAAAGCCGAAGAACAAAAGCCGGCGGAACCTGCAAGAACAGCCCCAGCCCCAGCCCCAGCAGGCACTTCACCATCTGAACATGAAACGGGTCATCACAGAGTTCCAGACTTTCCTCAAAGTGATAAGTAGATTAATATTCTTATTATCTAGCGTATTGATAAACATATGAACGAAAATAATCTATTAGATGAGAAGCTCAAATTAAAATATGATATTATTAAAATCGTTATTGACAAATTACTTATAGGTATTATCATCGTCGTTACGGTTCTGGCTGGTAATATATGGCTTGAAAATTATAAAAATATTCTAACAAAAGACAGAATTTTCTATGAAAAAAAATATGAAGTAATCAATAAGATGGTGCTAAGTTATAAGGACCTTACAAATGAAATCTCTCGGATGACAATGGACACTAGCGCCAAATATAATATTTCATATTTTGATAAATTTCAAAACCATTTAACTCAGGCAAGCCCATATTTATCGGATTCCCTCAGTAAAGAACTTGAAAAATATTTATGGTTACTCAGCCCGAATTTTGGAGAAATAAAAATCTTACCCCAACATGCCGCTTACTTGGAATTCATAGATGACAGATTCGATTGTCTCATTAAGAAAGAACTCGACGAAAGATATATCCTAAAAAAGGATGAATATAATTTGATAAATATGTCTTATATTGAATGCACAAAAATTGGTTCAAGAGAATACTTCAAAAGAAATTTTGAAAATTGGATAGAGTTCAACAAAAAGCGGTAATTAATTTCACATCGTCTCTTTGTTTCCGGCTCGCTAATCTTATCAGGAGGTAACGTCGTCCATCCCCACCCAAGCGAAAGGAGCCCCCATGGGAATGAAGACGCCGGCCGTTGCCAAATGTCCGACGCGGACCTGCGCGGACAACGTGTTGTGCTGCTCCTTCTGCGGGTATTGCGGGAGGTGCCATTTGCACAACTCGTGCGAAAAGGACCAGGGCGGGATGAGGAGCCCGGTCAAATCGAAATGCCCCGACTGCGGGACGGACAACGTCCTTTGCTGCACCAGCTGCGGCTACTGCGGCGCCTGCCGCATCCACTATTCCTGCAACGTCCCGTCGTAACCCGCCCTGCCGCTATCTCCCCCAACCCGGCCGCGCCCTTTGCCCCGCTGCCTCGCTCCACCCTCGCCCCGTAGCCCCTCACCCCATTCCGCCGTCATCGCCCCCTTTTCATCTGCCTCGTTCTTGCCGACCTGTCCACCCTGCCCCGCTCGCGTCGCTCACCCTTTGCCTTCAATATTCCTCACGCCCTGCCCCGCCCCCGCGCTTCGTCTGCGCCCCTACTCCCGCGCACCGATCCTTTCCCCCGCCCCCGAAGGACTGCCCCCCCACTGCCACCCGGCACAACCTCCTGCCGACCCTGTGGTGTATAAGAAAAAGACTGGATTTAAGTTATATTTTATCCTATAAATATATATCTTCTCTTACTCAAATGCGCCGTTTTGTACGCCGGGGGCAATGCTGCCGGACATCCGTTTTGCGCCACACGGCTTGCAAGGCCGTCCCCGGCGATCTTCGCCGGGTCGGCTTACGCATAGACACTTCATTGATTTGGGGGAATGATGAAAAACAAATGGATTGTGCTCTTGTGCGCCTTTTGCCTTCTGTGCGGATGTTCCCGCGTCTGGCTCAGCCCGGACCGGTACGACCCTGCCTTTTCCACCGCCGATTATGCCGAGTACAAAGGCAAATCGCTGCTTTTTGTCTTCTACAACCGGGCCGACAACACGACGCTCGGCTACTATTACAGCGTCGACTCGCAAGAACGATACACCAGCCATCCTTCCGTGTCGTCCTATTTCTACAAGGTATTCCAGACGGCCCTCAGGCATTCGGGAATCAAGCTGTACGACGCCATGCCCTCCTCGAAGATCATCCCGGAACTGAGGTGGTACCTGTTCGGCTTCTCGGACCGGGAAATCGTCGTGGAGATCGATATACGCCGGGACGAGGAGCAGCTTTACAGGAAGCGGTACACGATAAAAATGCCGCCGCCGGAAAAGCGGGACCAGGAATATCTCGAACAGAGGGCCTACGCCATGATCGACAAGATCACCGTCGAAATCCTCAAGGACAGCAATTTGAAGAAGTGCGTGGCCTCCCTGCAATAGACGAAGGCGGGCATTTCGTTCGCCCCGCCGCCGCACCCTGTCTCCCGGCACGCCCCCCGGTCCGCCGCCCGGATTGCTCCTATTTCGTGTATATTCATGATGAAATATAGCAATATAGTATTGACATTAAATCGCAGCTATTTTATATCTCCGCTTAAATTCCGCACGATTCACCGCCATACGACTATATAGACCGCCACGAAGGACAAACGGATCATGAAGCGCATCTCTGCCGCCTTTCTTTTTGTCGTCCTCATCTTTCCGCCTGTCGTCCTTTTCCGTCCCCTCGCCGTCGTGAGCGCCGCCGGCACAACGCCGCAGACGCCGAATCCGGGAGATATCGCCGGAGAAACGCAACCCGGGGAACCGCCTATTTCGGACCGACACGATATCGGCAGGCTATCGAGGACCATGACGAGGCCATTCGCCCGATACCCTATTATGCCGCGGCTTGACGATGCTCGCGGCCGGGCTTTCCGGCGGCATGCGGGCGCCATGGGGCTCGCCCGCCAAAGCCCGCGAGCCCGGAAACCGTGAATCTGATCATACGACGAAATGCTGCCGCCTCGGCAAGTGAACGGCATTCGTCCAAGAGGGGGAAGATGAAGAAAATATCGATTGCTCTCTTCTGCGTTCTTGTTCTCTTCGGCTGCACGAAAGCGCCCACCAAATGGAGCGATCCGAGAAAAGCGGCCGCTGTCGCAAGACCCCAATTCAACGCCTCCATCGTTCCGGATTACACCAGCTGGAACGGGACCAAAATGGTCGAGTACCGCGGCTTTACGACGCTCGTTCTCACCATCGAGAACAAAACCGACGCCGATATCGAAATAGACTGGAACCGGACCCAATTCATCCACAACGGCGCGACCAACGGCGGGTTCTATTACCAGGGAATCGTCGTCGGGAACCGTGACGCCCCCAGGCGCAACGAAAGGATCATCGGCAACAGGACATTCATGAGGAACCTCTCCCCCAACGCCATGGCCTTCTGGTTCTGCCTCGACCCGAGGGCCTGCTGGTGGGAGCCGAACTTCCTGCCGTTCGGGGAGAACGGCATCCTCCTGACATTGATCGTCGACGGCGAAAAAGTGCAGGAAAAAATGAATCTGACCGTCGCGGACGCATGGTATGTCATGCCGGGAGTCGGGGTCGGGTCCAGCACCAGACGGTAGGGACGGCATCTTCTATCGGCGGCCCCCCGTTTATCGCGCTGCGGCGGCAATTTGAGACGCCTGACCGGCTGCCGGCACGACGGCCTGCCCCCGGGCGAAAACGGCGTCCGCCTCACGGCCATGTGCGACGGCATGCCGGCAAGCGAAAACGCGTCGGTGCTCCTCTTGAGACAACGGTCCGCCGGCTTCCGATGCACGGCGTTACATTCGATCTGCAAGAGGGCATCGCGGTTCGACGCCCCGCCGCCCGCCTCAACTATTCCCTTGCGCCCGGGCGATTTAGGCGGTACATCTTGCCCATAGTCGATTGATTACGGCAGGCGAGGCGGAAATCTTGGAAACCATCTTTTTCGGCAGGGCGACGATCGATCTGTCCTATGTCGTTGCGGACTTCCCGGCGGAGAACGACAAGGTCTTCTCCGAGGCGTTCGTCCTGCAGCCCGGCGGCACGGCCCTGAACGCCGCCGTCACGTTCTCGCTTCTGGGCGGGAAAGGCACGGTCGTCTCCGCGTTCGGCAACGGGGTGTTCGGCTCCCTCGTCAAGGCGCAGGCCCAAAACAGGTACGGCCTCGCCGTCTTCGATCTCGCCGGGGACGCGCCCTTCGACCTGCCCATGTCGTCCATCGTCGTCAACCCCGGCAAAGGCTCCCGGACCATCCTCAACACGCCGAAGCGGGCCATCGATCCGGCATCATGCCCCTTCGACCCGGCGGACATCCCCGCGCCCGGCATGGTCCTCGTCGACGGCTACGAGTTGGAAGGCGGCCGGCTGGCCTGGATAGAAGGCTGGAAGCGCAAGGGGGCCGTCATCGTTTTCGACGGCGGAAGCTGGAAGGAGACGACGGGCGGCCTGATCCCCCTCGTCGATGTCGCCATCTGCAGCGAACGGTTCCGGATCCCCGGATTCCCCGGCAGGGAAGAAACGATCGCGGAGTTGCACCGCCAGGGCATCGGGAAGGTCGCGTTCACGCACGACGGGGAGCCGATCCTCGCCTCCGAAAACGGCGCGGCGAAACGGATACCCGTGCCGCAGGTCGATGCCGTGGACACCCTCGGCGCGGGGGACGTCCTCCACGGGGCCTTCTGCCATTATTACGGGACGAACGGGGACTTCGCGCGGTCCCTGGAGCTTGCCGCGGGCGTCGCCAGCGAGTCGTGCCGCCGCTTCGGAACGCACACGTGGGCGGAGCGGGGGGCGAGCCGCCCGTCGTAGATTGCGCCGCAGGATACCCGTATCCTGGCACCGTCCGCATAAAACGTCCCGATCCGCATGTTTCCTTCCGAAACCTTTAGTTGACGGCAAGCCGAAAATATGTTGAATTCCATCCATAAGGTCGATTGAAACTCTTCCGGTTCTAATCTGGGCAAGCGACTTCCCATATACGAGCGTAAGAGCCATGTCGAAAAAACCCGCGGCAATAGAGCTGTATGATGCGAAACGAATCGGCATGTTTGTCGTCGTTGCATCCGTCGTCTGCATCGTCGTCCTCTATATCGCCGACTTCCGCTTCATCTTCGAGCCGCCGTACCTCCTCCCCGTCACCAACACGCTTTTCGCCGCCGTCATCCCGGTGGCCATCGCCTTCTTCGCGGCACGGATCTTCATCAAAAACAGCTCCCTGAGCATTTTTCTCATGGGCTGCGGCATGCTCAGCTTCGGCATCAGCGCGGCCATGGCGGGCTGGCTGAGACCGGCCCAGAACGGGGCGAACCTCAACGTCACCGTCTACAATACGGGCGCCCTGGCCGGCGCGCTCTTTCACATCGCCGGCGCTCTCTTCAGCTCCTCCGGAAAGACCCATTGGCGGTCCATCCCGGGGAGGCTGGCCGTGACCGCCGCCTACACGGCCATTTTCGCCTTCATCGTCCTGTTCACGTTCGCGACCCTGGAAGGGCTGATTCCATTCTTTTTCGTTCAGGGGCAAGGCCCGACCGCCTTGAGACAGGTCGTCCTGGGGCTCGCGATCTTCTTCTATCTCCTCTCCGCGGTCTTCTTCATGGACAACTATCAGAAGACGAAATCCGTCTTCTTCTACTGGTATTCCCTGGGTCTCGCCATGATGGCCTTCGGGCTCTTCGCCTTCTTCATCCAGAAGGGCGTCGGCAGCCCCATCGGCTGGGCCGGGCGCATCACCAATTACATCGGCTCCGTCTTTGCGCTGACCGCCGTTCTCGCCTCCATGCATCAAAGCAGACGGAAAGGACAGGCCCTGGAAGACGTGATCTCCGGCTTCTTCCTGGAGGCGGAGGCGAGCCTCTACTCCCTGGTCGAAGCGGCCACGGACGCGATCGTTTCCTACGACCGGGAGAACCGGATCATCCTCTGGAATTCCGGGGCCGGGACGCTTTTCGGCTACACGAAGGAAGAGACGACGGGCGCGCCCTTCCTGGGAACGCTCATTCCGGAGAAGTATGTGCCGGCCGTGAAGGAACTTATCGACGTCCCCCGTGCGGTATCCGGCGGGGCGGCCTCCCGCAGCACCGCCGAGATCGAAGTGCGCCGTAAAGACGGAACGCTTCTGCCCGTGGAGATATCCGCCTTTGCCCGGGAACTGCCCGTCGGGTGGGTGAATACCTGCTTCGTCCGCGACATCACCGAACGCAAGCAGGCGCGGGAAGCCCTGGAGAAGATGAAGAACATCCTCTCGGAGGGCCAGAAAATCGGCCACGTCGGGACGTTCGAGTACGAAGCCGCCACGCAGACCACGGTCTGGTCCGAGGAAGAGTACCGCATCTACGGCCTCGATCCCGCGGGGCCGTCGCCCCCGTACGACCTGCTCCTTGCGAAACACATCCATCCCGACGACGCGGCCTCCCTGCATGGGAAGTTCACGGCCGCCATGCAAAGCGGTTCGCTCTACGAGATCGAGCACCGGATCGTCCGGCCGGACGGCAATGTGCGGTGGCTGTACAACCGCGCGCAGCCCTACTTCGACGGGGAAGGAAAGCTGATCCGCTACGTCGGCGTCACGCTGGACATCACCGACCGCAAACAGGCCGAGGAACGCAGGGAGGAAGACCTGGCCGCCCTCACCCGGATGCATGCATTGAGCGGGATGCTCATGGACAAAGGGGGCCTGCAGCCGCAGCTCCAGGAAGTGATGGACGCGGCGGTGGCTATCCTGAAGGCCGACCGCGGCACTCTGCAACTCCTGGAAGACCGCAGCCTCCGAATCCTGGCCCACCACGGCCACCGGGAGCCTTTTCTGGAATTCTTCGCCTCCGCCGAGAACCGGGCTTCGGTCTGCGGCGAGGCCCTGTCGAGCGGCAAACGCGTCATCGTCCCCGATGTGGAGGAAAGCGCCCTTTTTGCCGGGACGCCGTCGCTTCCGGTTCTTCGCGAGGCGGGCGTTCGGGCCGTACTGTCCACGCCCCTGATCGGCCGCGGCGGGGAGCTCCTGGGCATCCTCACGGCCCAGTGGGGCGTTCCGCACAAGCCAAGAGGCCGGGACCTCTGGCGGATCGACCTGCTCGCCCGTCAGGCCGCCGACCTGATACAGTACGTCCGGACGGAGGAGACGCTCCGCGCCGATTTGGAAGTCATGACCAGGCTGCAGAGACTCGGTTCCCTGTTTCTGCAGGAAGGGAACATGGAGGCCATCCTGACCCAGATTGTCGATGCGGCCATTGCCATTACCGGAGCAGATTTCGGGAACATCCAGCTCCTCGATCCGCGGACGCAGGATCTGAAGATCGTCGCCCATCGCGGGTTCCCGCAGTGGTGGCTCGATTTCTGGAACCGCGTTTCCGAGGGCCGGGGCTCGTGTGGCACGGCCCTCAGGAACGGAGAGCGCGTCGTCGTGGAGGATGTCGAAAAGAGTTCGATATTCGCCGGCACCGAAGCCCTGGATATCCAGCTGCGCGCCGGTGTCCGGGCCGTCCAGTCCACGCCCCTCGTCAGCCGCGCGGGGAAACCCCTCGGCATGTTCTCCACGCACCATAAGGCCCCGCACCGCCTTGACGAACATACGGCCCGGCTCCTCGATCTCCTGGCGCGCCACGCCGCCGATACCATCGACCGCGCCCTGGCCGAAGAGGAGATCAAGAGACACGCATCCGCCCTCGAAGAAGCCAACAGGGAGCTGGAGAGCTTCAGCTACTCCGTCTCCCACGATCTGCGGGCGCCGCTCCGCGCCATCGACGGTTTCTCGAGGATGCTGATGAAGAAGCACGGGCCGTCATTAGACGGCGATTCGCTCCGCAAGTTCGGTGTCATCAGGGAGAATGTCCGGACGATGGGCCAGCTTATCGAGGATCTCCTGGCCCTGTCCCGCCTGGGCAGAACGAAGATGTCCTTTTCGCGGATCGCCATGGACGCCCTGGTCGGCGATTTATGGAAAGACCTCTCGTCGGCGAACGCGGACAGGGACATCCGCATCGCGATGAACGGCCTGCCCGACGGCTACGGCGACACGACGCTTCTCAGACAGGCCTGGATGAACCTCCTTGCCAATGCCGTCAAATACACGAAGACGAGCGATCCCGCCCTTGTCGAAGTGGGGGGCGATGTCCGGGGCGGCGAGATCGTCTATTTCGTGAAAGACAACGGCATCGGCTTCGATATGTCCTACCACGACAGCCTGTTCCAGGTATTCCAGCGCCTCCATAACGCCGAGGATTACGAAGGAACCGGCGTGGGGCTGGCCATCGTCTCGCGCGTCGTGCACCGCCATGGCGGCCGCGTCTGGGCGGAAGGACAGGAAGGAAAGGGAGCGACCTTCTATTTTACTCTGCCGTCGCCGCCGTGGAATAACACGAATCCGGCGTAGCATGACCGGAGGAGAAGCCTTCAAGCCGCTATCGTCGCCGCCGGTCGTATAGGGCCTCCGCATCTTCGCAGGCGAGCCCGGCAGCCGGGACAAGATTTTATTGGACACCGCATACATAGTCAAGTATAGGTCAGGGCCGTTAAGAAACGCGGTTCCCCTCTATCTGCACACAACGAGGCCGGCAGGACCTGAAGCGGGACATCATGGACAAGGCAGCGACAGCGCCCAAGGGCATCAAGATCACGGCGATCCTCTTCATCCTGGTTTCGGTTATCGAGATCGCCACGATGCTCGCCGAATCCGTAAGCAACGGGTCCCTTCTTCCTCCCGACCAGCCTTTCGCCTCCGCTCTCGTTCTATTTGTCGAGCTTGCGGGCCTCGCGGCCGGGATCGGACTTCTGCGCATGAAGAACTGGGCGCGGAGACTCGTTCTCATCTATTCGCTCGCGACGGTGCTCTTGAGCTTCAGCGCCACGTCCATCCTGATCATGGCCGTCAAATCGGGCAAATACACGTACACATTTTCCGCACCGGATGCGGTTGAAGCCGCCTGCTATCTCGCGCTCGCCGTCTGGTCGCTTTACTACCTGCGACGGCCGCGCATCAAAGGGCTTTTCGTCCCGAAAGCGGCGGCGGATAAGCCGCATGAACCCGTCACGACGGCATGACGGCCCACATACCCCGGCTTAAAATGCCGATTCGCCTTATGGGCTTGCCGCTGCAATAAGACGGGAGACCGTGTCAGGACCAACAGGCCCGCAGCCTGCTTCAAATCGCGGCAATATCGTTTCGGGGGGAAGCGATGACGAGTCACAGGGGCATCAGGAATACGGCGATTGCGTATATTTTGATTCCGGGAAGCGGTACCGTAATCATACTTTTCCACTTCGCAGATGTGCGGTCCGGCCTGCCCGCCCATTTGCATCATGCCTTTGCCCTCGCCTTCCTCATGAATCTTGCCGGCCTCGCGGCGGGGATAGGGTTTCTGTTCTCAAAAAACTGGGCGCGGTTGATCGCCCTGATCTACTCGTTCATGGTCTCTATCTTCGGCTTGTTCAACGTCTTTCTTTTTATCGTAGCCGCGGTTTTCCACGGAAGGAACATTGGCGCCGTTTTATTTTTCACCGTATTTATTTTTCCTCTTCCCGTCTGGTCGCTGTATTATTTGACGCGGCCGCGCATCAAGGAAGTCTTTGTCCCGAGGCGGGGCGATAAGGGGGACAAGCCGGAGGCGGCTCCGGCAACCTGACAGGCGCCCGTTTCCGCCAACCCTGTTTTGGAGGATCGAACCATGTATGCATCGTTCATGAAGCTTTGCGAAAAGCGGCATTCCGTCCGTTCTTTCCGCCCGGAGCCGGTCGGCGATAACGAGATCCGTCAGATACTGGAAGCCGTCCGCACGGCGCCATCCGCCGGGAACCTCCAGGCCTACGAGGTGATCGTCGTCACGGACGATGCCGTCAAAATGTTCCTCGCCGCAGCCGCCTACGGGCAGCATTTTGTCGCCCAGGCGCCGGTCGTTTTGGCCTTCGTGGGACTGCCTTCCGTTTCGTCCGTGCGCTACGGCGCGCGCGGCACGCGCCTCTACGCCATTCAGGATGCGACCATCGCCTGCACCTTCGCCATGATGGCCGTCGCGGCCCTGGGCCTGGCTGCGACCTGGGTCGGGGCCTACGACGACGATGCCGTCAAGGCCGCCCTGGGGATCGCCGACGACCGCATCCCCGTCGCCCTGCTGCCCGTCGGACACGGCGCGGATAGACCCCGCGCCACGCCGCGCAGGCCGCTCCACGCCATCGCGAGGGAGATGTGAATATGTTCCGCCATGACATTTTTTCAGCACCGGAATAGAAGGCTGCACTTATAGGGATGCGGATATATGAATATGTCGCCAAAATGGCTGAAGATGATTACTGCGGCGGTTGTTTTGGTATTCGCGATTATGGCGGTCTACGAGGCCGTCACGTTCGAGCCGGTGGATAATCCCGACTTCCATCTGAATCGCGAACAGTTGCAGGAACTTACACGCAGGGCGGAAAACGGCGACGGAACGGCCTGCTGGTGCATCGCCGTTCATTATCTGAAGAATCAGGAGAAATACAAGTACTGGGAAGACAAGGCGGCCTTCTACGGCCACCCGGAAGCCCGGCATATTAAAGGCTACTGGATGGTCGTCCGATCGGATGGCAATGTGGATGAAGGCATGCGGCTGTTGAATGCGTCGGCGGAACAGGGCAATGTTTCCGCCCAGAGCACCTTGGGAGATATTTATTTCAATTTCCGCGGCTATGAAAAGAAGGTCCGGAAGGATCTCAGGAAGGCCGAGTATTGGTACCGGGCGGCCGCCATGAACGGCGACGATCATGCCTTGGAGAATCTGGCGCAGGTTCTGATGGAAGGGCCCGCCGACGTTGGAAGGCTGAAAGAGGCCTATAAATGGCTGGAGACGGTCTCGATTCGATTGAAGAACAAGAATCCATCCAGCATCTATCTCAAAGAGATTCAGGAAAATAAAAGAATCGCCGCGGCCAAGCTGTCCCGCTTCGTGCCGAATACTTCCGCCGTCTGGAAGGACCTGGACGCACAGGCCGCGAAAGACGCGGCGAGGATTCCCGCATGGGCACCCGTTCCATTCGGCAACGAGTGCAATAAACTCTTGAAACAAGCGACCAAATCTTCTTCCGAATGACGCGATGGTCTTTGTATGGCATGCCTCATGCCGGCCCGGCAGGATGCGGAACGGACCGCCCAGAATATCGGGCGTTATACTTATATCTATAACATAATATAACCATAATATATCTTGACTTATAAGCACTGCCGATGCTTTATATTTACCCTATTTATCTACTCTCGCTAGGCAGTTCGAGAATCTTTTTTCCGGTCGCACCATTCCTTTCAAGTCACTCGTATTATTGTTACGTTTCCAACTCTTGTAGCGTAGTCTGTTCGGGCTTGTTCCTTTCCCTGCGCTTCCCGACGCGGAGGCACGTATTGTGTGTAAAGCCGCACGACACATTTTCCATGATCGTGTCCGGCTTGAACAGAAATAATACGGCAGTAACAACAGAAAGGAGAATCATGATGAAGCGAAGCAAAATATTCTTGTTCTCAGTTGCCCGTTGGGCGCTGCTGTTGACGGCGTCTTTGTCGTTGTCGGCATGCTCGACATTCGTGATGCAAACGCAAGACTACATTTCATCCCGGCCTGCCCCCACCAATCTGACCGCTTACATAAACAAATTGCCTCAGGTCATCGACTGCGTGGGTAAACCCGGCGGCATGTGCCCAGCGAATGACAAAACCAGAATGTTCACCCTCGCAGCGCCTTCCGGCAGCAGAATTAGTCCTAAGGATGAGGCGAATACCTTAAAGTCTTTGATGAAGAAATATCCTGTCACGGCGGATACTATTAAGAAGGGAGCGGCTGTTGCCGATTCCAGAAAGGGCTTTGCCATAACCGGCAGAAAGCTGCCTTTCGATTTTGTCTCTAATGAACAAACCGCAAAGGCCGCCGTTTTTGCTGGCGACGTTCTGACAGATCCAACTTCCGGCAAGTTGAAGGATCTTTACGAGATAGCGACCGGAGTTCAGGACCCGCCACCGGATAATGAGCCACTGACGATCAGCAGGCATGAAATAGGCCAATACGCAAAATCCATTCACCAGGCGACAAACTTTAATGGTTGGACCTCGCTTCGCTTTCACTTTCAAGGACAACTCGAAGACAAGAGAAAGCAATCCGTGAAATCCTCGGACGACCTGCGAGAAATAGCGGTTATGCAATCTTCCGTCGCTCAGTTAACGATCGTTGAAGCCTACCTCGCCGCCTATTTTTCAAACGGCAATTTTGTCAGTATCGATTTCGATGCGACGACGACCAAGGCCAAACTGATAAAGGATCTCAAGGATAAACTTAAAATCACCGACGAAGCGCTGGCGGAGAAACTCGCCGTTAAGCTGATGAATTCAATCATCGGCCTGAAACCCGAAAAAGGCGACACATACCATCTCCTGACGAAGGCAACGGATGGCGGGTTTGTCACGCGCGGCGGGACAAAATATGCATTCCCCGGAGTTTCCATAACCATCGACCCGTTCTCGGACACCGGATTGCAGGCTGCGAAAATCGATTTTACGCAGGTGGGTGCAGATGTCGTCAGAGTCTTTTTAGAGGCTTTTGGCGATACGTTGGGTCAGTTGCCCGCTGATGCAACCTCAACCGCCTGTAAAGCGAAAAAGGCTGGCCAATTTGATAAATATCCGGATTTTCAGTGTTACGACGGTAAGATCATCGAAGCCGCACAATTTGCTTCGGTAAACGAATACGCCGATCTGTCGGAATCCCTTGCTGCAACCGCGACCGGACAAATCATTCGCGGCGCAAGTTGGATCTCCCTCAATAACGAAGCCCTCGCGAAGCTGATTGAGACGGCCGTCGGCGTCATCGCCCGCAAGGCCGCGGAGAAAGTTTCCTGGTGCGTTTTTGCATGCAGCCAGGCGGAGAAAGACAAGGCGATAAAATCTTTCAATATCGGCGATAAAAGCACGAGACTAGCGGTCGAAGCAAAGGCTGAATCCGACGCGAAGACAGCCATCAAAAGCATGGACGATATACAGACCATTCAGATTTCAATTGGACAATGACAAAGCGTTGCGGGTCGAACAAAAATCAAAAGACACACAAATCGGGAAAGGAGGAACAAAAGCCATGGCAGGAGTAAGGACCAAACGCATCTTTATCAGCGACGTTCACATGGGCGACGATCAAGGCAAGGGCAGCGATCATCCGTACTGCTGGTTCACGCAGGGCATCGAACTGCTGGCCCAATTTCTGGACGAACAGCGGACCGCAAAAGACGTGAAGGAAGTGGTCATCCTCGGCGACCTTTTCGACAACTGGGTCATCCCGGCTACGCTCGATCCCCTCACTTCCTTCGACAGTATCTGCACCAATACGGCGAACAAAAAGGTTATCGACAATCTGAAAGCCCTGGCCGCATACCCCGAAGTCAAACTCGCCTATGTGCCAGGGAATCACGACATGGCCATGCACCCCGCAGATATGCCGAAGATAAAATCGTTCTTCGAATCGACCTTTCCCGGCATGATCTTCATCAGCGAGAAGAACGTCCCTCTGGGAACCTATAATATCGGCACCCTCACCGCTGAGCACGGCCACCGCTACGGCATGTTCAATTCGCCCGACACCTGGACGAATCCCGGCAAGTCGTTCCTTCCTCTCGGCTACTTCATCACGCGCATGATCACGTACAAGGTATTCAACGAGGGCAAGGAAAAGAACTACTTCAAGATGCTCTACTATTACATCAGGGATCACAAGGACGACCAACGGTTCATCGAGGCCATGATGGAGTCGATCGCCAAGGACGCAAACCTGACTCCCGCCGAAGTCAACTTGAGCGGCATCGCAGGATACCCGGCCAAAAAGACGGCCCAGGCAATCGGCGACGAATATAAGAACCTATTCAAGCAATGGGAAGGCGCGAAAGGAAAATCCGGTGCCATCACGGCCGTCGAGAGCGATTGCGACAATCTCGACATCGCGGCCAGGGACTATTACCGCAAGAACGGCTCTCAAAACAGCCAGCATATCGTGATCTTCGGGCATACGCACACCCCGACGATGCTGCGGTACGAGTTGGGCCCCGTGCCGGACAACCCCAACCACGACAGTGAAACGCCCTGGGACGACATCTACGCCAACTGCGGCGCGTGGTGCGACGATAATAACGGCATCTACACCTACGTGGAAACCGAGGAAGCCCCGAAGCAGAAACGCCATTACGTCCGCCTGATGCAATACAAGGGTACGGGCAACGTCTTCAACATCAAGGAAGGCTTCGTGGCGATGTAGCGCGATAGCCGTCGGCCCCGAGCCGCATCGCGTCAACGGCATGGGACACAGCGAACGGGACAAGGTCGACGGCGGCGATGCGCAGCTCAGGAAACTATGGATCAAGGCATAATGGTAACGGAAAAGCGTATGCAGAACCTTCTCGTTATTTTGGAGGTTCACTATGATAAAAGACAAGCAACGACGTGAATCAAGCCTAGACGACGACGACTATCTGAACAAGTTGAACTGGCAGTATCTTGTCATGGCCAACAAAGATTTCGTCGTTTATGTCGGCACGGACGGCGTGGTACACTATGACACATCCGTAGCGTACGACCGAAGAAAACCTAAATGCCCGGAAGCGCATAACGAAATCCTGAACGAGGCGGCCGTCAAGGAGATCATGCCGAGTGGAGATTTCGACGAAAGCGTTAAGCTGCAATTCCGAATCATGATTGGCGAGGCGATGGCAAGGACCCTGGATGGCGATTACGACATTGCCAGAAAAACACTCGATAGAGCGAATAATTTTATCTCAACACGATACAATGAAAGGGCGCGGCTGTGGTATCTCACCGGGTGCGGGGCGGTATCGCTCTGTGTTTTGTTCACAGGCTGCATATTCTGGCTGCATCGATCCTCCCTGCTGCCTTTTTTGAGTGAAGGAGTTTTCATGGTCCTGATGGCAAGCGCGTCCGGCTGTCTTGGCGCATTGTTATCCATCCTCCTGAGAATGGGAAAGGCTGAACTGGACATTGCATCGGGAAAGATGCTGCATTACGCCGAAGGCGGCTTCAAAATACTGACGGGATGCATTTCGGGTGTTCTTGCTGCCCTGGTCGTAAAAACGGGGATCATCCTTCCGTTCATATCGAAATCGGCCGAGGCGAACTGGAGCATCATGCTGATGGCTTTCGTTGCGGGCGCGAGCGAAAAGTGGGCGCCGTCGATCATAGCCAGCATTTCCGCCGTGGACAAGACCAAAGAACCGTCCGCAACCGATAAAAAAAAGGAGCAATCGAGTGTCTCAGCCGGATAAACGGCCGTACATCCCGCCGGGGCCGGATCAGGCAACAGTTGAGCGGTGCGCAGCGGAACAAGTTGAGCGGCCCCGTATTACATAGCCTGTTCATGACTGCGGATACTCTTTTCCCGACCTAAAAAAGGGCTGACCGGCGCTTTGCCGTGTCAGCCCAATCATTTCGATTTTCTTGTACCTGTCCCGTCAGTTCTTCCGTTTGGCGCCGGAGAGCCAGTCCTCCACCGGCGTGAAGCCGACGAGTTCGCCGTCGTCGTCGCACTCCCAGGCGATGACCTTCCCCACGTGGCCGCCGTTCGGCACCAGGCCCCAGCCTTCGGTGATGACGTTCCCGAATTTCTGCTGAAGGGCAATCATGACCCCCAGCCTGTTGCACGGCACCTTGACGATATCCTTGCTTTTCTTCTCCTTGATCACGAGGACGCCGTCTTCGCCGGCCTCTTCCAGGCCGATGATGGACCCTATCCTCACTTCTTCGCTGCTCATGGTCGCCTCTTGTCGCTTTGCGTTATAGACCCTTCATGCCCCGGTTTTTTTCTGTCCGCGTCCCGGCGCACGGCCCTGCATATTTTTTTTGAAACGTTTAACCCTATTCTGTTCATCCCCGCCCGGATTGTCAAGGGGGAAATTGCATCTCCGTAAGCTCTCCGCCGTTTGCGCGCCCCTTCCGGCCCCGGAAGAGATCCGTCGGCCTACCTGATCTCCCGGATCACCCGGCCCCTGCTCGGAAAGGACAGGCCGCTGCACGTGTCGCAATCGATCATGACCGACTCGACGACCGGCTCCGTCACGGGCCCGTCGGCCAGCCATTCGACGAGGAAGTTCGCGCCCGTCCCGCTCCTGTCCCTCCGCGGGACCCGGAAATGCGTCGCCGCCAGGGGCCCCAGGACGATATCGCTGGAGACGAAATCGCTCACGAGCTTTCCGTCGTTGTCGAAGTAAAGCACCTTGGCGACCCGGATCGGCCGTTGCAGGTCGGTATTGTGGATGGCGATGAGGGCGCTCAGGTCCACCGTCGTTTCCATCTTGCACGGCAGATTGGAATAGACGGGCACGTAGAGGACCTGCCCCTTCACCTTCCGGACGCTGTCGGCATCCTTGATCGTCAGGCGCCCGGCATCGAAAACGCCGGCCGTTCCGGCTGCACCGGGCGGCTTCCCGCTTTCCTGGCAAGACGTTATAATGACCATGAAAGACGCCACGACCAGAACGACACGGCATTTTCGCATGCTCGGGTACTCCTTTCTTTTTTTTGTGGACCCGTCTATCCTTTGTCCGGGTCCTCCCGGCCGGGCTCCCCGCCCTTCCGGATCATTTTATAGGCGACGGGAACGAACAACAGCAGAAGCCCGCCGAGAACCAACAATTCCATCATAAAATCGGACATACCGACCTCCTTACCCGATGGATGCGGATGTTTCCGGCGCCGGCGCGCCGAACACCTGGGGGAATGCGTACGTCCTCGCATCCTTCTGTCTTCGGCAGCACGAATCGTGCCGGGCAACGCCGGATGCGGGACTATTCAGGCCTGTGAAAATGGGTGATGTCTATCAGGTTGGTA
Source organism: Syntrophales bacterium (assembly GCA_963668175.1). GTDB lineage: Bacteria > Desulfobacterota > Syntrophia > Syntrophales > PHBD01. Next base: position 2,724,724 of record OY764159.1, on the reverse strand, counting down.
ACGGCGGGTCTTTGTTCGATAACGGAGCAACGCTTTCCGGGGAGCGCACCTCTTCCCGCATGACGGCGGGTGCGCCCGCGTCGGGCAGGCAAGGCGCGGCCGTCCGCTGTTCCCACGCGGCGGCATGATCGCCCCTGTCCTTCTTCTGCTTGGCGGCGACGGCGGGGGCGGCGGCATGGGCCGCCTTGTACATCTTGCCCGTCGCGCGCAGGACATCCGTCTGCCCCGCCGCAGAAACGGCGTGAAGGGCCGTCAGGAAGAACAGTCCCGCAAGCATCAAGGCCAGGGTCTTTGCCTTTTTCAGCGTCATGGTGCAACACTCCTTGCAGCTACCATACCACGCGCCGCCGGACGAAGCAACCCCGGGAAGACGCCCGGACCGCATTGACAAAACAGGCCGTTCGTCCTAGACTCGCCGCATCGCAAGCGAACCCGCCGTCCCGCGGGGCGCCCCATGGCTGAATAAAAGTGAGATGAAGACAAAACCGCCCCAGAACCGCTGCGACCGCCGCGCCCTCAAATCCGAGGGAACCGATCCCGGCGTCCCCGCCGAAGGGCTTGCGGCGGAAGGCCCGGCCCCGCAGAACCGCTGGCTTTACCTTACCGGCGTCGCCGCGCGTCTGACGGAACTCGGCCGCAAAGGCAGCCCCGACACGGGCGCCGTCCTCGACGAAATCGAAGCGAACCTCCTCGGCCTGAACGACGTCTTCACCAGGGACATCGACCCCCTGACGGACCTTGAAGGCTACAGCGTGCGCCGCCTTTCCCTGGCGCTTCTCGCCCTGGTCCGGCGTTTGCGCTGCGCAACCGAAGGCCGCCCCTAGGAAACGGCGGCCGCAACGCTCTCTTCTATCCGCCGTCGCTTCAACGCCGCCCCGGAACCGGGGACACGTACCCGGCGCGCCTAGCGTTTCGTTTGCGCCGTCCGAAAAGCGTCACGCCGTCTGTCCTTGCCCCTGCTGTTTTCCTGCTATGCCCGCGTCGCATTTATATTGACGGCGGCGGTCAATTCGCCTATCATATCGCCCTCATCATACAGTGTAAGCCGTTATAACGGCACAGACGCAACAAATGGCGGAAGGTTACTCTTTCAGACTACGAGAAAGGACAACGATTTATGAAAAAGACGTTATTCTGGTTGACGATGTTGCTCGTTCTCCACATCGCCGCGGCGGCCCATGCGGACTGGAAGTCGCTGGGGGGCATCGGCAAGGACGTCGCCGTAAGCGGCGGCATCTCGACGGCCTGGACCATCGGGTCCGACCTGGGCATCTACTTCCATAACGGCGGCGGCTGGCAGCAGTATCCCGGGGGCGGCAAGGGCTACGCCATCGCCGTCACCTCCCACGGCACGCCTTTCGTCATCGGCACGGACAACGGCATCTACAAGGGCACCGGCAACGGCTGGACGCAGCTTCCCGGCGGCGGCAGGGGCAAGGACATCGCCGTGGACGGACGCGGCAATGCCTGGGTCATCGGCATGGACGACGGCATCTACTATCACAACGGCTCCACCTGGACCCAGTATCCCGGCAGCGGGAAGGGTTTCGCCATCGCCGTGAGCCATAACGGCACGCCCTTCGTCATCGGCACGGACAACGGCATTTACAAGGGCACCGGCAGCGGCTGGGTGCAGCTCCCCGGCGGCGGCAAGGGCAAGGACATCGCCGTGGACGGGCGGGGCAATGCCTGGGTCATCGGCATGGACGACGCCATCTATTACCACAACGGCTCCGTATGGACCCAGCTTCCCGGCGGCGGCCGCGGCCACCGCATTACGGTGAGCCACACCGGCGTCCCCCTCGTCATCGGCATGGACAACGCCATCTGGCGGTACTGAGCTTTTCAGGCCGCATCCCATATGCCGGCATCTTCTCCGGCCCGCCCGCCCCGGCAGGGGCGGGCAACAAGGGAACAACGGTCCTCATTACATCCATTATCAGCTCCTCGATATTTCAAAAAGATCCTCACCTGATTCTTGGTCCCTGCATACACGACATAAACCACATTTCATGAGAACCTTTATCGATGCTGCATTTTCAGCTGATGCGTGAGCAATGACTTTTTGTACTCGCGCATCGTTGAACGCATTAACAATGAGCGCTCCAGCTATTTCCGTTGCGTATCCTAAATTCCGCCAGGAAGGCATCATGGAAAAACCGATCTCCACTTCTCCGTCTTTACCCGGAGGGCCAAAATACCCGCCTGCTCCCACCAGCGTGGAGGACTTGCTTGGTCCTTCTCGCAGGACGGCATACCAACCATACCACCCGACAACGGATATACCCCAGCATTGAAGACAATCCCGGAAGAATTCCTGGGCATCGCGGTCATACTCACCCGGCGGCCATCCCGGTTCCACCTGTGCTCCCAATAAAGCGGCAAGATGTTCAGGAGATTCCAGCTCTTTGCAGATATGTTCCAATGTCGCAGCGATTAACTCAAGGTGATTTGTCTTAAGTCTCAGATTGTTCAACTCTTTCATTTTGTCCAGTCCTTTGGTCTCTCAGATAGGTTTAGGCATCTCCGGCGCGTGAAGTAGCCGCCAATGTATTATCCCCTCGTCGGAAAGTCCAAACCTTTCCATATTGAATCAAAAAAGGGGCGGATCAGATAAAATCCGATCAAACATGCATCCCGTTGTCCTACCGAATATTCCGCTTTATTCTCCGCCGTTTTCTTTCCGCCGGAAACGAAGACATTGTCGGTACAAGCCGTGACCGTCGACTTCCCGCCGCAATATCCCGAATACGGCATTTCTCTCCGATCTCGGCGCATTATCAACCAGTAGAGCCTATTATCCGTGCGGGCAATCCATTCTCAGACGCAATCCTTCTATCATATAAGGTATTTCATCAGACTAAGCCTGATCCTTCGTGTCGTTTGGTTCCGATACGGATAAGCACCTTTGGCTGATTACATATTCAGATTTCGTCTGATTGTTAATCGCTACGTTCGGGATCATCCTAAAGCCGTCAGAAAGAGAGTCGCGGGGAAACATTAAAACCGCGACAAACGTTTGCAGAGAAAATCGAATGCAATCCCCGGAACGATAATCCAGGAAAACGATGCCGGGAGACAGAAGCAGCCGCTACCATCGGGCAGGTCTCAACGGAGCATCAATCCTGGCAAAAGAAAAGATAGGAGATGATGATTATGTTAAAAACAGGCGACAAAACGAGAAAATCCAAAGAGAAAGGAAAATCTGTAAAGAAAGAGGGAAAGATAAAAGACGACGTCGGCAGCTTATCCGACTTCACGCTCCCCGACTGGTTGAGATAAGCTGACATACAAGAAGGCGTGAAGCAGCGGACTTTCCGCCTCCTTGATCCCAAGCGATGAGAGTGTCAGAATTCACACTCCTTGGATGGTCGAAATAAACCAATCCATTAGAAGGTAGGAAGCTTTACGCTTCCTACCTTCTCGATCAGCCGTTTCGTCAGTCCCTTCCGAAAAGAACCTTCGCCAATTGAATCCTCATACAAAAATGAATAAATCGAATATCGAACCGATATTCAGGGAATAGGTCCATCTTTGACTTTTCTTGACTTTCAAACCAAGACATCGCTCAGAGTCGCAACCCGCTCAAAAAGCAAAAAATGGGGCGGTTGTCCCCATTTTTTTGTATGCCCCTTGACTTATCCGTCAGCCCTTGATATACATGTATATCAAGGAGGATTCATACATGATTGCCGTAAGATTGCCGTCAGAGATCGAAAGCCGCCTGGCCAAACTCTCCAGCCGCACGGGACGCACCAAGACCCATTACGTTCGGGAAGCGGTTGTTTCATACATCGATGATCTGGAAGATTTTTACCTCTCAGAAGAACGGATGCAGACATTCGATCAGTCCAAGACGATACCGCTTGACGAGTTGGTGAAAAAATATGGCCTGGAAGATTGAATTCCTGCCCCAGGCCGAAAAAGATCTTGAAGCCCTGGACCGTCAGACGATCCGCCGAATACTCAAGTTCCTGGAAAGCAGGATAAAGCCTCTTGATGATCCCCGCACGATCGGGGAGCCGCTCAAGGGCCCGGAGTTGGGAAAATACTGGCGCTACCGTATCGGCGACTATCGGTTGATCTGTAAGATCGAAGATCGGCGGCTATTCGTCATTGTGGTCAAAGTCGGCCATCGCAAAAATGTGTACTAGTCAACTTATCGCGCGATTCAAAAGGAACGTTTGAATTCTTCGAAAGAACGGCCGCGTATGGCTGACGCAGCCGATAAATAGAACCGTTGTACTAGCTCACTAATTCGGTAACTTTTTGTAGTTTATCAAAAGGAGTTTCATAATTCAATCCACCATGCCTGCGGAGATGATTGTATTCGAAGAGAAAATTCCCAAGATTCATGACGAGATCCTGTTCTGAATCGAAGGTATTTGAATAGCAAAACTCCTCTTTTAAAATTCGGAAAAAGGCCTCAATCTTTCCATTGGTCTGCGGTCGATAGGGCCTAGTATAGACATGCTTGATGCCCAATTCCTGGCACATCGTTTCAAAGGGATGTTCACGTTCCAAGGTTCCTTTGAATTCGGGTCCATTATCGGACATGACGGCCTCATACTCAAAATTGTATATCTGTTTAAACCAGGAGAACGAACGAGCCATGAAATAAGTCAAGGTTGAAGCCTTTTTATCCTTGATAATTTCGGCATAGGTGATTCTGGTGCAATCATCGCAAACCGCCGCAGCATAGAGTTCTTTGATTTTAAATGAGCACCGTAAATCTTTCGGCAGTTTGGTCAGATCGATATGGGCCAGTTCGCCGGGAGTTTTCTTTTCATAACGCTTGATAATCTTCTTCGCCGTTGCATTGAGCGGATAGCGTGCCTTGATTCTATCCATGGTGGCCGGCGAAGGCGTTTTATCCAGGTAATAAGGCTTGAACAGAAGGACCAGTTCGTATCGGTTAGAGCCAAAGCGACGATAGGCCTTGACAATGTTTCTCTCTATGGTTTTGGGCGTTCTTCTGGAACCTGGTCTTGCTCCGCGTTTTTGGGGGAGAAGGGATTCTGGACTCTTGCCGCCTTCAACCCATTTACGATAATAACGATATAGTTCTTTCCGTGAAATATGATGTGCTTCACAAAGGTTCTTGATATATCGAAAGGCACGGGGCGTAACTTTTGATTTGGTCTTTTCGTATTCCTTTAAGATCGGGCCCCATCGCTTGATAACGACTTGTTCAGAATGCTTCATCAGGTATCCCCTTATGGTTTATTTATTATACCAGAAAGGTTACCTAATTACTGAGCATTAACAACCGTCCCCTTTTTCTCCTAATTTATCGGAGGGAACTATCGATCAATAAGTATCACGTCCACTGACTGTGGGGATGGTTTCCTAGGAATTGTTCATCACATCATAGTTAAAATATTTGACATCTAAATAAAATATTCCTATTGTCTACCACATAAGATATTCAGAAGTCACAAAATCAGATTTCAATATCGGGGGTGACAATGATGATTTTTGACGATGATTTCTTGCAAGATCTGAAACATGATCCAATATCTGGTGCTATCGATGTTTGCGAATCAACATTTGCAAATATGTCGAATGAACAATCATGGAAACAAGAAGAATACGACATACTCATGGAAGCTTATCTTATTCTAGATGAAATGAATAAAGGAAAGATGTTTCCCGTGAATTTTGTAATGCCGTCCATGCTTAGATCTCATTCCATGTCTGAGAAATGCAGTATAATTCATCAATTTCTTCAAAACACTCTTGAAATGTTAAGCAATTTGGAAAGGGAAATTAAGACCGAAAAAGATCGCTTAGTAATACGCAGCAAAATGGGCGTTACTTTCGTATACGAATTCTCAAAAGGTGATCTAATACGTGTTCAAACACTGATTAATGAACTTCGTGATTTCATTACTTCAAGTGAGAAACTGGAAGCGGATCACCAAAGACGTCTGCTTAAACGCCTGGAAGCACTGCAATCTGAATTACACAAACGCATCTCCGACCTTGATAGATTCTGGGGACTCATAGGAGATGCAGGTGTAGTGTTAGGAAAGCTTGGAAATGACGCTAAACCAATAGTTGATCGAATTCGTGAACTTGTAGAGATTGTCTGGAATACTCAAGGACATGCCGAAGAACTACCGAGTGGAATGAAGTTACCTCTGATAGGTCAAAGCCATATCAATAAGCAGGGCGATATTTGAGAAACCACAGTGAGATTCCTGAAAGTTCCGGGGACATCCATACTTAATTCTGCGACAATATCCCAGGCGCATCGCCGCTATATATATGACGCGATACCCTCCACTGCATGGTTGAAATCCGGCGTACGTACACCGGTTCCCGGAGCGTCCTCGAAAGTTCGCCAGTGCACTCCGCGGAACGGGCAGTCCCCCAAAATTGTTGATATTCCAAGGCGAATAAGATAGCATATCTTCATTCGGCGTCCCCGGCGAGGAGCGGGGACCGAAGCGGCGAAAGACGCGATACGGTGACGCCTTGGCGAAGTTCAGAACCCATTACGACAACCTGAAAGTTGCGCGCGACGCGCCCATCGAGGTCATCCGCGCCGCCTACCGGTCCCTTTCCCAGAAATACCACCCCGACAAGAACATGGACGATCCCCGGTCCGCGGAGATCATGTCCATCATCAACGCCTCCTACAAGGTCCTCTCCGACCCGGAAAAGAGGAAAGAGCACGACGCCTGGATAGCCGGCATGGAGCGGGACGGAAAGACCGCGTCGGAATCCGTCCGCAGCGCCTACAGCGCCGCGTCGTCGGCTTCCGTCCCCAAACCGCCCCCGCGCAAGGGCCCGGCCGCTCCCGCCGGCCGCGCGGCCGCGAACAACGCCACGGTCCTGTCCTATCTTGCCAGGTATTGGTTCTTCTACTTCCTTCTGATCCTGGTCCTTGTCGCCTACATCGGCATAAAGAAGAACAGGGAGGAGCCTGTCTTCGAACCGCAGGGCAGACTGACGCCTTCCGAGCCCAGGTATGTCAGGCCGCCCGTCGCGGAAAACGGCGCGGCCTGGCCGAAAGTATCGGGTCACATCCAGGGATATCAGACCAGGCATACCGACGGCAGCTCGCAGGTCACGGTGGACAACGGCAACACGAACTCCGACATGCTCGTCAAGATCTTCCGCCTCGACGAGCCGGGGGAAAAGGCCGTCCGGGTCTTATTCGTCCGGGCGGGCGACCGGTACACCGTCAAGGGCATCCGCAACGGCAAATACGACGTCCGGTACAGGAACCTGAGCACGGGCGACTGCTTCCGCTCGGAACCTTTCGCCCTTGAAGAAAAACCCGAGGGGGACGGCGTCAAGGGCGGCGCCGTCGATCTGTATCTGTACAGGGGCAACCAGAAGACGTACCGCATCGGCGAAAACGATTTTGCCGACGACCTCCACTGAGGGCCGGACGTCATATCTTCTCGCCCGCGGCGGACTTGCGGGCGATCCAGTCCTTCAGTCGCGACGGGAAGTGGAAGACGGCCTTCTTCGGCGGCCTGCCCGTCTTGCGGTAGAAGACGACGCCCGCCTCCCGCAGTTCGTCCCGGCGGCGGTACGCGGACCGGAGCGACCAGCCGACCGTCTTCGCAATGGCCCGCCAGCCCTGTACGGCCGTTTCAATATCCCCGTTCGCCATTCGCGATCTCCATTCCTGCCCTGAAAGCCGCACCGTCCATTCCAACCTCCGATCTTTTAAGGACCGCCTGCGTGGCCCCGTCTCATTGCATTATACACCGGGTTTCCCGCGCCTCCGTTCGCGGCCGCCTGCGGCCGGCTGGGGCCGTCAAACGGCCTCTCTTTGCCCCTTGACACGATTCTATATCAACCGGGGCGGCGTTCGCACTCCGGCCCCGTCTTCCCGGCCGGGCGCGCATCTGGCACGAATACTGTATGGTCAGACGGTGGGACATCGTGCAACAGACGATATCTCAAATCACCTTTAAGGAGTTTGCTATGAAGAAGATTATCATTCTTTTCGGCATGTTGACGGCGATGTTCTTCATCTGCGGCACGATACAGGCGGACGGCGGCAGCGACGAAGCGCAAACCAAACTCATGGACGGCAACAAGCGGTTCGTGGACGGCACGTACGGGGTCGGCGACATCAGCGATGCACGCAGGAAGGAGCTGACGAAGGGGCAGCATCCCTTCGCCGTGATCCTTTCATGTTCGGATTCGCGGGTCCCGCCGGAGCTGCTCTTCGACCAGGGCCTGGGCGATCTCTTCGTTGTGCGGACGGCGGGCAACACGGTCGATACGATCGGCATCGGCAGCCTCGAATACGGCATCGAGCACCTCCATGCGCCGCTTCTCGTCATCCTCGGCCACCAGGGCTGCGGCGCCGTCAAGGCCACGGTCGACGCCGCGGGCAAGCCCGTCAGGAAGGAGAAGGGCCATCCCCACGACAGCATCGGCGCCATCGTCGCCAAGATCATGCCGGCGGTGAAAGAGGCCAAGTCCAAGGGCGGGGACATCATGGAAGCGAGCATCCAGGGGAACGTCCGGAACGTCTACCGGGAGCTCATGGCGAAAAGCCCCATCCTAAAGGAGATGGTCGCCTCGAAAAAAATCAGGGTCGTTCTCGCCGAGTACTATCTCGACTCGGGCGCAGTGAAGATTCTCGATAATCGATGATCCGGCGGATATTCCGGCAGCCGGGAATCCCCGCGCATCCTTTGTTTCCGGGCATTCCCGGTTTGCCGCGCCGCCGCCGGCCGGCATCCCGAACGACTACGTCCATGTCCAGCAACGGCGGACGGGGAATCGCCTCCGATCCCTCCCCCTGTCCGGCTTCGGCGGACAGGCATTCCCCCGGCACGGGCGCTATTTTTCTTATCTCCTTGTTTATTCATGTTATTTGAACCTTTCTCTCCATCTATTCGCTCCTGGCATAAATCTTGTTTACTTTTTAAGGAAGATCATAAAGACGCCCTCTACCCTTGACCGGCACCCGGATGCGGCCGGACATTTTCATGCGTGGTTTTACGGCACATGCGGAGGCAGGCGGGAAACCCAAGCGCCAAGCGAACCGTTCGACCTGATACTGCGGCGATTCCGTCATCAAGCCTGTACTTAAGCTCCGCCGTTCGTTCCCGCGAAGATATGGTGGCTGGCGATACATGCCCGCAGCAAGGGGCTTCAATATGGCGCGTCCCGAGTTGTCTGCAAGGCGGCACGCCCCTCCCGCAGGCAGACTGAGGGTCGCACACGGCAGGCGGGAAACGCGGAGAATCTCCCAAAAGCGTTTTCCCGGATTCGTTAACACGTAGAAATCCGAAAAGACGGGGCCGGCAGCGGTTTCCCCCCTCCAACGCGTCCGGCTTCCGTCTTTTCCCCTTCGCTAATACGTCACTACTCGCGCCCGGCGCGGAAGGAGACCGTCCATATGGAGAGTACAGGCACCGCAATCCAGACCAGGGAAGGAAAGTACCTCACCTTCAGCCTCAAGGGGGAGGAGTACGGCATCGAAATCCTCAAGATCAAAGAGATCATCGGCATGATGACCGTCACCCAGATCCCCAGGACGCCCGACTACGTCAAGGGCGTCATCAACCTCCGCGGCAAGGTGATCCCCGTCGTGGACCTCAGGCTTAGGTTCAGCATGGAAGAGTCGGAGTACACGGACCGCACCTGCATCGTCGTCGTCGACATCCGTCACGGCAGCGGGCAGGACTTCCTCATCGGCATCGTGGTGGACGCCGTTTCGGAGGTCCTCAACATCAAGGAGGCGGAGATCGAGGAGACGCCCAACTTCGGGACGAAGCTGGACACGGAATACATTCTGGGGCTGGCGAAGACGGCGGGAGGCGTGAAGATCCTCCTCGACATCGACCAGGTTCTTAATTCCGAACTCGCCATAGCGGAGACTTTATTGCACTGACAAGGCAGCGGGCGCAGGGGCGAGGAGTCGACTGCCGCGCTTACCTCCCGGCATCGCGGTTCCTTCCCTGCCCTGCCCTTTTAAACCCCGAAACCGGCCGCGGCATACCATAACCGGACACTCAGGAAACCCCCATGAGTAAAGGTTTTTCCGTCCTGAACAGCGGACTGAAAGCAAGGCTGATGACGGGAGGATGCCTCATGGCTATCATCCGTTCCGGCGCCGAAGCCGGACGCGAAGAAGGGCTACGCCCGGGAACACGGAACAAGTAGAACAGACGTCGTTGCCGACAGGACAGGCGACGAATTCAGGGATTTCTGACGGGGCAATCGTCAGAAAAGACGGGGGCTCTCACCGCCTATCCTCCAAGGCATCAAGCCCCCGTCTTTTCACCCGTATTCTATTTCACCGATCCGCGCCCGGCGCGGAAGGAGACCGTCCATATGGAGAGTACAGGCACCGCAATCCAGACCAGGGAAGGAAAGTATCTCACCTTCAGCCTCAAGGGGGAGGAGTACGGCATCGAAATCCTCAAGATCAAGGAGATCATCGGCATGATGACCGTCACCCAGATCCCCAGGACGCCCGACTACGTCAAGGGCGTCATCAACCTCCGCGGCAAGGTGATCCCCGTCGTGGACCTCAGGCTTAGGTTCAGCATGGAAGAGTCGGAGTACACGGACCGCACCTGCATCGTCGTCGTCGACATCCGTCACGGCAGCGGGCAGGACTTCCTCATCGGCATCGTGGTGGACGCCGTTTCGGAGGTCCTCAACATCAAGGAGGCGGAGATCGAGGAGACGCCCAACTTCGGGACGAAGCTGGACACGGAATACATTCTGGGGCTGGCGAAGACGGCGGGAGGCGTGAAGATCCTCCTCGACATCGACCAGGTTCTTAATTCCGAACTCGCCATAGCGGAGACTTTATTGCACTGACAAGGCAGCGGGCGCAGGGGCGAGGAGTCGACTGCCGCGCTTACCTCCCGGCATCGCGGTTCCTTCCCCGCCCTGCCCTTTTAAACCCCGAAACCGGCCGCGGCATATCATAACCGGACGATCGAGGAAACCTTCATGAGGAACGATTTTTCCTTCGGAAGCAGGAATGGGAAGGCGGGACGGACGCTGGGAGGGTGCCTCGCGGCGGCCGTTTTCGCGGTCGTTCTCGGTTCCGCGATCTTTTACAATACGACGTCAAACCTTGAAAGAGAAACGGAAGAGCAGCTCGGCATGATCTCCGGGAACATCGCCGAGACGGTCGACGGCGCCATCGCTTCCGAGTCCGCCGCCATCGCCATGCTGGCTGCAAGGGACTCCGTGATCCGGGCCGTCAAGGAAAGGAACGCCGGCGGCGAAAGTGCGAAAACCGGCCTGCTCCAGAGGGAACTGGACGGCGTCCGGTCTCTCACCGAAGGGCGGTTTGACGCCATCGTCGTCGCCGACAGGGACGGCATCGTCCTCGCCGACAATATCGGCGGGGCGGCCAGGGGAAGCGTCATCAGGGCGGGAGCATATTTCAGGTCGGCCATGCAGGGCAAGACCAGCCTCGATAAGACCGTGATGTCCGATAGGACCGGGACACCCGTCTGCATCCTCTCCCATCCGGTCCGGGATGAAAACGGCCGCGTCATCGGCGCCGTCGCGGGCGGGATGAAGGTGTCCTTCCTTGCCGCGGCGATCGACGGGATGAAACTGGGCAGGACGGGCCGCGCCTTTGTCCTCGACAGGGAAGGAGCCGCCGTTGTCGGCCCCGGCTCCGGGCAGATCCTGCGCCATAACCCGGCGGCCGCACCGGGCATGGAAGCGGTAATGAAGCGGGTCCTCGCCGGGGAAAAGGGCGTCATGACCTATACGCGCCGGGGAATCCGCATGTACGCGGGTTTCGTCCCCGTCAAAATCAACGGCTGGAGCGTTCTCGCGACCGTCCCCGCCGACGAGATGCCGTATTCCTTCGGCGCTGCGAGCGACGTCCTGGGGATCGCGGCGACCCTTCTCGCCCTTTTTGCCGCCGCGGCGGTCTACTTTTCCGCCCGCCCGTCCACGGCGCCCGCACGCGTCCCGGAAACGCCTGATTACGACTATGGCTGGATTCTTCCGGTCTCCGGCGAACAGACCCTGCGGATCAACGCGACGGGCCGCGATGTGAATCCTGCGGCGCCCGGGCAAGACGCCGCCAACGCGGAAACATCGGCTTCGACGGTGCAGGAGATGAGGACCCAGGCCATGCATATCAGCGGCTTCGTCGGCGACCTGGTATCGCTCGTCGCCGTCGGGTCGGCCCGCAGCGCCCGAGCCCCTTTGCGGGCCGTCGGCGGGAAAGCCGGGTCCGAACGGGCGGCACGGACGGCGGGAAAACGGAAGAAACGGGGACTCGGGCAAACCGAAACCGGGACGGCCAAGGTCGTCCCCTTGAAAGACGGACTGCGGAATTCGTGAACGGGCCGCCGTCCGGCCGCAATCTCTTTGCGGACATGGCAGTGCAGAACCGATAGACAGAGGAGGCAACACCAACGATTTTAAAAGACGGAAGGCCTTCCCGCGAAACGGCAGCCGGCCCCCTGAACGGCGCCGTCCTTCTCGTTTTTTAATATTGATCCATTCCCAAGGCGGGCAGCGGACATGTCCTTTCCACCAAAGGCCGTGAAAGCTCCCGCCTCCCCCCTCAACCATCCGCAGGGGCGGCGCCGGCAACCGGTACGCCGCTTCATGCCCGATCCTTCCGCCGCACCCGCCCGCTCACGACTTCAGATAGTCGATCATGTCGGCGATCACTTTCACGTCGAACTTTTCCTTGCATTCCGCAGAGCAGAAATAGAACGTCTCCCCGTCCCGGTCGGTGCTGTGGACCGCCTTGTCCTTCTCGACGACGCGATTGCAGACGGGGTCCGTGAAGAATTGCGCCATGGGCCATGCCTCCGGTCTTGTGTGTGACTTCCACAGCATACCGGATTCCGCCCGTTGCACAATGCGCCGAAGCCTGATTTTGCGCCTCCATTTTCCTGAGGGCGAATCGGCCGTATTTTATTTCATCCCGATCAGGACGACCATCCCGGAAGCCGCGAATAGGCTCATGAAGCCGTTTTTACGCCTCCCGGCCTTTTCCCATTGACTTTATTATCCTCCGTGATACTTATATTATGCTGGTATATGGCGTGGGTGTTTAACGTTCAACGATGTTTTCATCCGGGAAAGGGGGTTTGGACATGAAGAAGCGGTTCGCTTTGACGATTTTCATTATCTTCTGCGGCATCTATTTCGCCGCACCGTGTTTCGCCCAGTACGGCCGGGAGGGGCGGCACGAAAGGGAGGCGCACGCATGCAGGCATGAAGTGCGCAAGGAACTGAACAAGGCCCACCGGGTCATCGATCACGGGATCAGGACCAGGCAGATCGACCATAAAGAGGCCGAGAATCTCCGCCGTCACCTGAAAAGGGTCGAGGGCGACCTGCACCGCTACGAGTCGGACGGCAGGCTCTCTCCCCGCGAATGCCACAATATGCAGAACGAGGTCCGGAACCTCTACCGCCACATCAGGCACGACATGAACGACTGACGCGGCGTATATTCACCCGTCCATGCTTTTACGAGACCAGGCGGGGCTGCCTTTGCGGCCCCGCTTTTTTTTGCGCGAAGGGGCCTTCCGGATTTATTAATGCACCCCTGCGCCTGCAAAGCAGCCGTCCATGCCATATCCGAAAGCAGAAAACAGGAACGGCGTTCGTCGACATTTCTCCGTCTCTGTCCTTTGCATGGTTCGTTTTATCATGGTCTCTTCCCATTTCGATTTTACATTTTCACAAAAAAAGGCACGAATCGCTTCGTGCCTTTTTTTCTTTAACCGATCCTTTCAGGAAAAGATCGCCGCGATGCCGCGCTCAGGGCTTCGATACAGGTTTCTTCTGTCCGGATTCCTGAATTTCCGTATCGGTCTGCACCTTCTTCGTCTTCTTCGGCTTCAGGCCCTTCTTGGCGGCAGGTTCGGCCTTCATGGTCTGTTCCTGGTCGGTCTGAGCCTTGACCTGCTTCTTCGGCTTGTTGCCCTTCTTGGCGGCCGGTTCGGCCTTCATCGTCTGTTCCTGATCGGTCTGTACCTTGATCTGTTTCTTCGGTGCAATGGGTTTGTCGCTGTCCTGCGCGAATGCGGGTAACGCCATGAGAAATAACGCAGCCACTGCCATCAATACAACACGTTTCATTTTACAACCTCCTCTTGAGTTTGAGTGAATTTACCTGAGCATTTGCAAATCGTATACCAGTTGCCGGGGCCGGACGGCAAACCCGGTTCCGTCCGATCCGGATGCGATACAGGAGCCGATTCGGCATCGGATGGTCGCGGCCGTTTCTTTGCGCATCGCATCGCAGGGGGCCAGCATCCTGAAGCCGCCTGTCCGTCAAGGCCGCGCTTTTTCCTTTGAGCCCAAGGCGTTACGGATGACCTGCCGGGCCGCTATTTCCGTCGTCCTGCATGGAAGCAAAGCTCCTCTCGTCTGCAGCGTCATGCAGATGTGCAAACGCCCGGCGGCCTTTGCCGGGCGAAACGCGCTTCTGCGAAGCCGCGGCCCGCGCGCTTTTCTGTCCGGGATATCGGACATGACCGGCCGTTCCGGACACGGCGGACTACGGCCCCCGGCACCCGGCGAACGTTTTCACAAGTGTACATCATGGCCGCCGCGGCCGTCCGGCCGGACCGCCTTGACGCCGCCGTGTCCGCATGCCTGCATCCCCTTTCCTGTTTTTCCGGTCACGATTCGCTTGACGCCGGAAGGTCTTTTTCCCTATACTGCCGCAAAGTAAACGACTTTAACCCGCCCGGTTTTCAGGAAGGAGTCTCCATGACCGGAAAACGCCGCCCCTTCGCGCGACGATTCGCGCCGTTCCTTGCCGCCGTCCTTTATGTTGCAACCCTGTCCGGCGTCGCCGCCGCCGCGTCCGCTGCCGGCGGTCCTCCTCCCGCGCAGGGCGAATTGCGGCAGCTTCTTTTCCAGAAAAAGTATACCATCCTGAACCGGAAGATCGCCGACCTGCAGGCGCAGTACGCCGCCGATTTCCGGACGGAAGACCGCCTGACCGCCGCCCTCTGGGATTTCGAGTTCACAAACCCGGCGGCAGCGCCGCTGTTCGACGAATGGGTCGATAAGCACCCGCAGGCCTTCCAGCCCTACCTCGGCAGGGCCGTCTACCTCTTCACCCGCGCCAGCATAGCCAGCAGAATTCCCGACCAGCGAGAGCAGGCCGGCGTCATGGTCGGCAACGCATGGGAGGATCTCCGCAAGGCGCTGGAGTTGAATCCCATCCTGATTCACCCCTACGCTTACATGGTCGTCATCGCCTCCGGATATCCCGGAGCGGAGCGGAAGCGGGCGCTTCTCGATCAGGCCCTCCGGAAGAATCCCGATACCGTCGTCGTCCGCCAGCATTGGCTCCGTTATTCGACGCCGCAGTACGGCGGGTCCATCGTCGAGATGGAAGCGGTCGTGAACGCCGCCCGGCCGCGCTTCCCGAATTATCCGGGACTCGCCGTCATCGAAGCGGAGCTGGACATCGCTCAGGGCTCCCAGGCGCTGGAGCGGGGGGACTTCCAGGGCGCCGTCGCCCATTACGACAGGGCCGTCTCCCGCGGCGAATCGCCGTTCTCTTATCTTGCGCGCGGGGGAGCGTTCCTGAAAGAGAAGCTGTACGCAAAGGCCGCGTCCGACTTCGACCGGGTCATCGCCCTCAATCGTTCGTATATCCAGGCCTACGAGGGCCGTCTGTGGTGCCGGATCAACCTGCGCGACAGCAATGGGGCCCTGGCCGACCTCGACAGCCTCATAGAACTCACGCCTTCGGCCGAGAATCACTACAAGCGGGCCTTCTTCCGGGGCGATATCTTCCATAACTACGAGGCCGCCGTCCGTGACCTGAACGAGGCAATCCGTCTCGATCCGTCCAACACGGTCTACAGGGACAAGAAGGCCGTTTTCGAAATCCAGATAAAAAAACAGAAATCCGACAGGCGGTAGGATGATGAAGCCGGTATCCGCAACCTCGATATCGAGGCGGAAGGCATGTCCGCCGCCCCCGCCCCGCATAGGATCGTCGGCCGTCCGGCTCCTCGTTCCCGCCTTCCCGGTCTGTCTTATCGCGGCTTTTGCAGTCTTCTTTACGGCCTCCGCCGCCCTGGCCGAGCCGCACGTCCGCATCGCCGTGAAGCATTATGCCGTCCGCGGGCTCACGGCCCAGGAGATCAGGCAGGACCTGAACCGGCGCGGCATCAAATCGCCCGAAGGCAGGACCTACGACGCCTTCACGCGCTGGTACATAAAGTGGAACTACGGCTTCCGCAACGAAGGAAACCGTTGCGCCGTGCAGAATGTCAGGACGTCCGTCGACGTCACCTACACCCTGCCGAAATGGGGCGACGAAAGAAAGGCGCCCCGGGAGCTTGCAGACAGGTGGCAGCGCTACATGAAGGACCTGAAGACCCACGAGGACGGCCATCGGGACATCGGCATCGCCGCGGCCGCGGATATCGAGAAGGCCATCGGCAGGCTTTCGCCCGCCGCCGACTGCCGCGAAATGGAGGCGAAGGCCAATGCGGCGGCCCGTTCGGTCCTGGACGATTACCACAGCAAGGAAAGCCTGTACGATCTGCGCACCCTGCACGGGAAAACCCAGGGCGCCACGTTCCCCTGACCGCGCGGTTGTCCTCCCCGATCCGCCGTCTTTGGCTGCACACCGGACACCGCTTCGACTTCCGGCCACCCGACGCAGCCTCGCCGATGTGCGCAGCCGTTTCCGGCGCGGCACCGCCCCGCCGTCCTCCCCGGCATGTTTTACCGCGCGGGATTCCCCCCGGTTCCAGCCCTGCCGCCGGTATCGGCCCCATTTCATATCCCGCCGCGAACGGCATGGGTATTACATGCTTTATATGTATTAATAATAATGCATCACTGATATTGCCCTTGACAATGCGGGGAGAATGGGTTCAAGATTCCGGTACGTGTCACATTCCGGCCCGGCCGGCAGCGGCACTGCGATACGCGGGATGGGCGGGCGGTATCGCCGCGGGGATTCGCGGCCATGGGGCAGAGCGCCGGTCGAGGAACCCTTCGCAGTCCTCCCCGGGGCCGGGGACCGTGCCGGGCGCTTCTCTCCTTCGGACGGCGGACACGGCATCGCGTTATGGGGGCGCGATCCCGCCGGGCGTTACATCCCTACCTCCACGGGTCCCGAACGATATTTTTAAGGAAGTCCTATGCTCAGGGCGTTTGCCATATACGGCGTCATATTCCTGATTATCCTCTTTCTTTCCGCCATCGGCGAAGTGACGGCCGAAAAGAAATCCGTGACCGCCGTCCTTAGCAACTATCGGCGCCTGACCTTCAGGAGCGTACTCCTCTTCGTCGCGCTCGTGGTCGCCGCGAGCGCCCTTCTGACCGTCGGCAACGCCTGCTCCATCATCAGCAAACTGTTCCTCGAAGGCTGGTTCAAATAAAGGGGCGGGAGAGACATCCGGCAAGCGCTCGTCCCGCCGGCGACAAGGCGGGGCCGATACTTCTTCCTGTACTTGTTGAAATGTAGTTCGGGGAGCTGGTTCCAAGTCACAAACGATATATACTGAAATGAAACTTGACAAGAATATGGCCAGGATTTATAAATGTTATGTTAAATAATTCATCATTATGCAACCAGCGACCCGGTTGATCGGTTTTCAGAAGTTGATCCTGCGACACAGGCTCCTGATGAAAATGAAAAAGCCGTTAACACAGATCTCATCCACCTATCTCTATTTCCTCTAAATTAATCCTGGAGGTCGTAAATGGCCAAGACACGTTCGTCCCAGACCCTTGCGAAATGTCCGACGGGCATCAGGGGGTTTGACGAAATCAGCAACGGCGGGCTGCCGAAAGGGAGGCCAACGCTTTTGTGCGGCGGCCCCGGCTGCGGCAAAACGTTATTCGCTATGGAATTTCTCGCGAGGGGCATCAAGGAGTACAACGAACCCGGCATCTTCATGTCCTTTGAGGAGTCGGAGGACGACCTCGCCAAAAACTTCCTCTCGTTGGGCATCGACGTGGCAGAGATGGTCCGCCGCGGAAAAC
This sequence comes from Syntrophales bacterium, assembly GCA_963668175.1. Taxonomy (GTDB): domain Bacteria; phylum Desulfobacterota; class Syntrophia; order Syntrophales; family PHBD01. The sequence goes on along the minus strand of OY764159.1, from coordinate 2,706,766 downwards.
TCGCCGTGGACTACGTCGCCATCAACCGCTCCGAGATTGAGGAAACAGGGGAATACGACCTGGAAGGCCTCTTCATCCGCCTTGCGCACGCCATCGAGTCCGTCGGCGCCAAGAGGGTCGTCCTCGATACGGTCGAGGCCCTCTTCGGCGGGTTCAGCGACAGCGCCATCCTCCGCTCCGAATTGCATCGGCTCTTTCGCTGGCTGAAAGACCGGGGAGTGACAGCGGTCGTCACCGGGGAAAAGGGGGAAAAGACCCTGACGCGTCACGGCCTGGAGGAGTACGTGGCGGACTGCGTCATCTATCTCGATTTCCGCGTAATGGAGCAGATTTCCACCCGGCGTATGCGCATCATCAAGTACCGCGGCTCCTCCCACGGGGCCGACGAATATCCCTTCCTCATCGAGAGGGACGGCATCTCCGTCCTGCCGGTCACATCGCTGCGCCTCGATTACCCCGTTGCGAAGGACCGAATCTCCTCGGGGATCGAACGCCTGGATAATATGCTCGACGGCAGGGGATTCTACCGCGGCAGCACGATCCTCGTTTCGGGCAGCGCCGGGACGGGGAAGTCGACGATTGCCGCTTACTTTGTCGACGGTGCCTGCCGCCGCAAGGAAAAGAGCCTCTATATCACCTTCGAGGAATCGCCCTCGCAGATCGTCCGCAACATGCATTCCATAGGGCTCGATCTCAACGCCTGGATCAAGAAGGGGCTCCTCTCCTTCCATGCCATTCGGCCTTCCTTCTGCGGCCTGGAGATGCACCTGGCCTCGCTGCACCATGTCATCATGAGATCGCAACCTCAGGTTATTGTCATCGACCCGATCAGCAACCTGAGCTCCGTGGGAACGAAAGCGGAGATCAAATCCATGCTCACGCGTCTCATCGATTACCTGAAGATGAACCACATCACGGCGATGATGACGGATTTGATGCACACGGGAACCCCAAAGGTGCAAACAGACGAAGATGTCTCCTCTATGGTGGACTCCTGGATCGTCGTCCGGGATATCGAGCTAAACGGGGAGCGCAACCGCGGGCTTTACATCCTGAAATCCCGCGGCATGGCCCATTCCAACCAGATTCGCGAGTTCCTGATCTCCGGCTCCGGCATCGATCTTCTCGACGTTTACCTCGGCCCCGCCGGGGTGCTGACGGGGAGCGCCCGTGCGGCCCAGGAAGCGAAGGATCGGGCGGAGGCCCTCCAGTTACGAAATCTGTCCGACCGCAGCCTCAGAGAGCGAAAATCCCGGCAGAAGACCCTTTCGATCCAGATCGCCGCCCTGGAGGCGGAACTCGATACGCTGGCTGAAGAGAACACCTTTGCCGCCGCGATAGAGAAAAGCCGGCTGAACAACCTGCAAAAAGGCCGCGACGAGATGTCCCGTCTCCGGAAGGCCGACCCGGCGGCCATCGGCAAACGTAAGCCCGCCAGACGAAAGGGGATAAGATGATGGAGACAACACGGAAGAAGAAAAACAATAACACTGCCGGTAATTTTTCCGAAGAGATTTGGACTCTCAAGCTCTATGTGGCCGGGCAGACGACGAAGTCTCTCGCGGCCTTCGCCAATCTCAAGAAGATTTGCGAGGATCACCTGAAGGGCCGCTACCGCATCGAGGTCATCGATCTTCTCAAGAACCCGGCCCTCGCCAAGGGGGACCAGATCCTGGCCCTGCCGACCCTCGTCCGGAAGCTCCCGCAGCCGGTCAAGAAGATCATCGGCGACCTGGCCAACACGGAACGCGTCCTCGTCGGCCTGGATATCAAACCGGCCGCCAAGGCTGCATAATCCATCGCAGGAGCCGCCGCCATGCCTGGGCAAAAGACAATGACATCGACCAGGGAATTTGAGAAGGCCGTCAGGAAAGCGGGGCAGGAGAAGTATGTCCTCCGCCTCTACATTACCGGGATTACGCCCCGGTCCACCCTGGCGATCGCCAGCGTGAAGAAGATCTGCGAAGAACATTTAAAGGGCCGATACGAGCTAGAGGTTATCGATATTTACCAGCAGCCCAATCTGGCCCGCGGCGAGCAAATCATCGCAGCGCCCACGCTTGTCAAGAAACTCCCCCTGCCGCTGCGCCGCCTGATCGGCGATATGTCCGATGCGGAGAAATTCCTCGTGGGCATCGATTTGAAACCCAAAAAGCCATGAAAAAGACCGCCAAAATACCGAAAGAAAGCCGGGAAGGGACGCTTCCGGCGAGAATTCAGGAGTTGGAATCCCGCCTGACTGAAGCGGAAGAGACGCTGCGCGCCATCCGCGACGGCGAGGTGGATGCCCTGGTGACGTCGACGCCCGACGGAGACAAGATTTTCACCCTCACCGGGGCGGAGCAGCCGTACCGGATCATGATCGAAATGCTGAACGAGGGTGCGGCAACCCTCTCGGACGACGGAACGATCTTTTACAGCAATCAGCGCTTTGCCGACATGCTGGGAACACCTCTGGACAAGCTTATTGGTACGTCCGTATACCGGTTTGTCGCCTCCCGCGACCGGGGCGCCATGGAGACGGCCTTTCGACAAAGCTCTTACCGCGGGGAGACGGCGTTTGTCATGCCGGACGGTTCGGCCTTGCCGGTTCTTCTCTCTTTAAACAGCTATCAGGATACGGGCTCGCCGGCAACGGTGTGCATGGTGGCGACGGACGTCACGGCCCTCAAGCAGGCGGAGGATCGAATCCGGCAGGAGCGGCAAAGGCTGTTCGACGTCCTGGAGACCCTGCCCGCCATGATCTGCCTCCTGACGCCCGACTATCGTGTCGCCTTTGCCAACCGCAGCTTTCGCGAGAAATTCGGCGAGTCCCGGGGCCGGCATTGCTATGAACACTGTTTCGGTTACAGCCAGCCGTGCGATTTCTGCGAATCCTATAAAGTCCTGGAAACCGGCCGTCCCCACCATTGGGAAGTCCGTGCACCGGATGGATCGATCATTGACGCCTACGACTTTCCATTTACCGATGCGGACGGTTCCCCCCTGATCCTCGAAATGGATTTTGACATCACCGCCCAGCGGAAATCCGAGGCCGCCTTGAAGGAGCTTGCGGAAACCTTGGAGCAGCGCGTCGCGGAGCGCACCAATGACCTGGAGGAAGCCAACAAGGAGATGGAGAGCTTCAGCTACTCCGTCTCCCACGACCTGCGGGCGCCCCTGCGGGCCATCGACGGCTTCTCCAGCATGCTCCTGAAGAAGCACGGGCCGGAATTCGACCGCGATTCGCTCCGCAAGTTCAACGTTATCCGATCGAACGTTCGGAAGATGGGCCAGCTCATCGACGATCTCCTGACCATTTCCCGCCTCGGCAGGCGGGAAATGTCCTTTGGACGGATCGACATGGCCGCCCTCGTTAACGGTTTGTGGAAAGACCTCCGGACGGCGAACGCAGACAGAGCCATCCGCCTCACGGCGAACAGCCTGCCGGAAGGCTACGGGGATGCCGTGCTATTAGGGCAGGCCATGCTGAACCTTCTCTCCAACGCCGTCAAGTTCACCAAAACGAGCGATCTTGCCGTGATCGAAGTCGGGGGCAGCGTCGGCGCCGGCGAGACCGTTTACTTTGTCAGGGACAACGGCGTCGGTTTCGATATGGCTTACTACGATAAATTGTTCCAGGTCTTCCAGCGCCTCCACAACGACGAAGAGCACGAGGGAACGGGCGTTGGACTCGCCATTGTCCAGCGCATCGTCCACCGCCACGGCGGCCGCGTGTGGGCGGAAGGAAAGGAAGGCGAAGGCGCGACCTTCTATTTTGCCCTGCCGTCATCACCCGTATAATATAACCTGTTGTGCCTATCGAAGATGAAGCTTTCAAGTCGTTATCTTCATCGTCCACCATATCCGGCCTGTGCATCTTCGTAGGTGAAGCCAATAAAACCTGCTGCCGGTTTTATCGCTTCTGCCGCAGGGCTTCTGAAAACTATTTTTCTTAAGAATCGCGAATGGCAATCCGCCCCTCTACAAAAGCCTGTTCCTTGTGCTATGCTGCGGGTGCGGCCGCGCCGGAGCGCTCGGCCAATCCGCATTGAAAGGAGGCCCCATGAAGACCATCGGCATGATCGGGGGGATGAGCTGGGAGTCCACCGTCCCCTACTACCGCATCGTCAACGAAACCGTGCGCGACCGCCTGGGCGGCCTGCATTCGGCGAAGATCGCCCTCTACAGCGTCGATTTCCACGAGATCGAAGCCATGCAGGACGCGGGGGACTGGGACGCGGCGGGAAAGCTCCTAGCGGGTGCGGCGCGGGCGGTTGAGGCCGCGGGGGCGGACTTCATCGTCCTTTGCACGAACACGATGCACAAGGTCGCCCCGGCCATCGAGGCGGCGGTGTCCGTCCCGCTCCTCCACATCGCCGACGCGGCCGCCGCGGCAATCAAAAAGGCCGGCTGCGCCACGGTCGGTCTGCTCGGCACGCGCTTCACGATGGAGGAGGCCTTCTACAAGGACCGCCTCGCGGAGCACGCGCTTCACGATCGGACGATCTACGAGGCCTTCTACAAGGACCGGCGGAGCGCCACGGCCTAACGGTGCTTATTCCGGATGAGGCGGACCGGCAGATCGTCCACCGGACGATCTACGAGGAACTTTGCCTGGGCAGGATCGTCGAGGCGTCCCGCGCGGAGTTCCGCCGGATCGTCGCGGGGCTTGCCGCCCGTGGGGCGGAGGCCGTCATCCTCGGCTGCACGGAGATATCGCTCCTCGTCGGCCCGGAAGATTCGCCCATACCGCTCTTCGACACGACGGCGATTCATGCCAAAAGCGCCGCCGAGTCGGCGCTGTACGGCTCCTAAGCGCCGCATGGTCGGCACTGGCGAGTGAGTGATGGCGTTCGTCACTAGTTGAAATGGGAAAATATTTAGAACAGATGAATACTCATGAACGAACTGAAAGATACAATAAAGGAAAAGCTCGATTGGATTGAAAGTCTGGACACTGATCCGGAAACTCACAGAAACAACATCATTCAATTCAATCGGGAAGTGAAACAGCTCATTAAATTAGGTGATAAAGTTGTTGTACCTTTAATAGAAAGACTATTCATAGCGAGCAACAGATATATGCTATGGGCTGCAGCTTGGATTCTTAGAGAAGTTGGGGACAAAAGATCGCTCGACGCATTTTGGTATGCTTTAAATAAACACAAAACGGATTCAGGGCTTCAGCACGAATTCATACTCGGTATATGCATGCTTAAGGATGGGAACATCTCTGATGATCTTCTTGAGATACTGATACAAAGAAAGGGTCCTTTAGTTATGACCGCAATTCAAGGTTTGGCAATTCTAAAGGATAATCGTTCGGTATCGCCTCTGGTAGATTTATTCATGAATGGCACACAGGAAGAATATTCGATTATAATTCCCGGCGAATCAGATATTCCTGGGGTCCATGTCAAAAAAGAAATTATTGAAGCCTTGGGAAAAATCCGGACGGAAGAGTCGATTAACGAATTAAATAAAATCCTGTATCTTGATCCTACGCGCTTTATCGAATTTCAACATTTTGGCAGATTGAAGTGCGATGCTATTGTCGCTTTGGCGACGACTAAAAAACAAAGTGCAATTGCAATAATCGCTGAAGCTGTAAAACACGCACAGAAAGGCGTCAGGAAGATGGCAAAAAAGCAATTGGATCTTTGGGACCGCAATTAGCATATGTTTTTTGAAACATTAAAGGGTATCCTGTAAGCATAGGAGAATTTGCCGCCGATTTTGTATTGCTCTATTTTAAATGGTTATGATCATACTTCTGAGAGAGCAGACATTATCGACCACGAATAACTGGCGCTGGCGTTCGATCATGTCGGCAATACCTAGAGACACCTTGTATTAAAACACGATGACTGAACGAAGCGATGTGCAACAAACCGCCATGAAAGAACCCGCAATAATCGAGAAGGCCCCCCTGGTCCGCCCGGACCGGTACAAGGGAAAATTCGCCCGGGCGTTCGGGGCGAGATATGCGCTCCGCTTCCACATGGCGATGATCCTGACGGTGGCGGCGGGCGGCGGTTTCCTGGCAACGTGGGGTTTCCATAAACTGCACATGGAGAACGTCGCGATCCGCTATCCCCTGGCCGTGCTCCTCTCCTATGCCGTCTTCTTTATCGCCGTCAAGGTCTGGCTCCGGTGCGTCTCCTGTGCGCCCGCGGAAGCGAAAGCCGGGAACAGCACAGGCGATACGGCCTCCGCATTGCTCGATTTCGCGAGCCCCGGTCCCGGCATGCCTTCGGGCGCAGGCTCCGGCGCGTGCAGCGTTCCCGATGCTCACACCGCCCCCGACGCTTCGCTCTTCCAGGGCGGAGGTTCAGGAGGCGGCGGTGCGGATCGCGTTTTCGACGGTCCCGCCGATGCGGTCGTTCGCGCCGCCGTTCCGGACGATTGCGATACTGGCGCGGGCGAGGCCGTGGGCCACGTCTTTTCCGGCGCGGCGGATGCCGCCGACGGCGAAGGCGGGCTGGCCGTCATTGTCTGCGTCGGGGCCCTTGCCCTGGCCGCCGCGGCGGTTTTCGGCGTGGGCATCTACCTGCTCTACGTCGCGCCGACGATCCTCTCCGAGGCGGCCTTCAACGTCATCCTCGCCGGCAGCCTCGTCCGCAGCGGCAAACGGATAACCTGCGACGACTGGATGGGCAGCGTCTTCAAGGCGACACGCCTCCCCTTCGCCCTGACGCTCCTCCTCGCGCTCGCCGCCGGAGGCCTGATCCACTATCTCCTCCCCGGCGTGACCACCCTCTCCGAACTTTTCAGATTGTTCCTCGCATCCCGATAGGCACCCGCAGCCGACGGAGATGCCGGTCCGATCCCTTCGCGCCTTATCGAACGGCCGCAGGCTCGCCGCTTTCCCGAAAGCGGCCGCCGGGAAACGCCACGGCGCCGTCCCGGTATGGATTGCAACGACGGTCGCACAACGAACGGTTCTCCGCCTCGCCGGACCGGTCCGTTTTTATCGTGCGCTGCCTATTTCCGTCCGGATGAAAGTTCCTCTTTCCCTGGCGTCCCGGTAATGTTATGATATCAGTAATGAGTTGGTTCTTTCGTTCGATCGTTATTCCTCTTGAAACTGTACGGAGGTTTCGGCAACGATGAAAGAGCGGCTGTCCAGTTATACCCTTCGCAACAGAATCCGATTGATCGTCCTGATCGCCCTCATTCCCCTGCTCATCATCCAGGTCGGCTACATCGTCATAGAATACCAGACCCTGAGAGCGGGGGCGGACAAGGCCAACGAATACGTCGCGCGTCTCGCAAGCGATACCGTGCAGGCCTTTATCCAGGACATCCTGCACCAGGAACTGGCCATCGGCATCCATTTCACGACTTCCGGCCGTCTTTCCGCCGACCGGATGAACCGGATACTGGCGGCGAACGTCCGGGCATACGTCGCGGTCAGGGCTTTCTCCTGGTACGATCCGCAGACGCACAAGGTGATCGCCGCAAGCACCGGCAAGACCGGCCTGGATTACCGGGACAGGGACTACATACGGCAGATCGTTGCGGGAAAAGAATGGGCGATCAGCGATCTCATCATCTCGCGCGCCCCGCCGCATGACGCCATATTCACCATAAGCCGGGGCATTTACGGCCAGGCCGGAAATCTGATCGGCATCATGATCGCCGGAATCGACGCGGACCGGATGGATACGCTGATCAGGACCGCCCCGACCGACGACGTCGATATAACGATCGTCGACGGCAACGGCCGCGCCGTTTTCCGCTACCCGAAGATATCATGGGATTGGGAACGGCGGAATCTGACGGCGCGTTGGCCGGGTATCGGAGCGGCGTTGGACAGGCGGGAATTGACGGGGATTTTCGCCTCCCTTGAAGGAAATGGCAAGGTCCTCTTATCGACCAAACCCGTCTCCTCTACACGCTGGATCGTCTGCGCCGAAACGCCGCTGGACAGCGTGGAAAAGACCATCGGATCGCGGGTGGCAAAGCAGGCGGCCCTGTTCCTCCTGCTGTCGGCCGTCTTCTTCGCGGCGGCCGTCATGATCTCCAATGCCCTCACATCGTCGGTGGACTCGTTCAGCGAGCATATCTTCGCGCTGACCCACAGCAGGACGCCGCAACCCAGGAAGCCGGGAGGCCCGGTGGAATTGCAGAAGCTCGCTTCCTCCGTCGACCTGATGGCGTGTGCAATCGTCGACAAGGAGGAAGCGCTGCAAGAGACCGAAAAGAAATACCGCATCCTGGTGGAGACGGCCAACGAGGGCATTTGGTCCATCAACCGGGATCAGGAGACGACCTTCGTCAACGGCGCGATGGCAAAGATGCTGGGATACGCCGTTTCCGAGATGATCGGAAAGAAGGTGGAAGATTTCCTGTTCCCCGAGGACCTCGCTTTCCATAAAGAAAGGATGGATCAGAGGCATGCGGGCAAAGACGAAATATACGAACGCCGTTTCAGGAAAAAGGACGGATCGGCTCTATGGACCATCGTTTCCGCGACGGCCATCAGGGACAACAACGGCGATTTCTCCGGGTCGCTGGCCATGTTCATCGACATCACGAAAAGCAAGCAGGCCGAGGAAGAGCGCCGTACTCTGCAGGAACGCCTGCAAAGGGCCGAAAAGATGGAGGCGCTGGGACTGCTGGCGGGCGGCGTCGCCCATGACCTCAACAACGCGCTGGGGATTCTCGTCGGATATGCGGAGATTCTCCACGACCGCCTCGACGATTCCGAGCACCTCCGCGAAGACACCCGCAGCATCATCAGCGGCGGCGAGCAGGCGGCGGCGATCGTGCAGGACCTTCTCACCATGGCCCGGCGGGGCGTGCAGGCTAAGACGGCCGTCAATCTCAACCGGATCGTCGCCGAATACCTCAAGAGCGCCGAGTTCGCGAAGCTGCAATCGCTTCACCCCGGCGTCCGCGTAACGGCCGAACCGGATGAAGAACTTCTCTTGATCAGCGGTTCCAGGGTTCATCTGTCGAAGACGCTGGCCAATCTCGTCGGAAACGCCGCGGAAGCGATCGCATCCGGAGGAGAGATCGTCATCCGCACGTTGAATCTCTACCTGGACGAACCGGTGTCCGGCTTTGACGAGCTTAAGGAAGGGGATTACGCCGTCCTCAGCGTTGCGGACAACGGCGGAGGCATCGCCCCTGACGACCTGAAGCGGATATTCGAACCCTTCTATACGAAGAAGGTCATGGGGAGGAGCGGCACGGGACTGGGGCTGTCCGTCGTCTGGGGAACCGTCAAGGACCACAACGGATATATCGACGTGGACAGCGAACAGGGCAAGGGGACGACATTCCGCCTCTTCTTCCCCATAACGCACGACGCCGAAACCGAAGAAGAGTTAACGGCGCCGCCCGGGGAATACGCGGGCCGAGGGGAAAGGATCCTGGTGGTGGACGACAGCAAAGAGCAAAGGGAACTCGCGGTCCGCATTCTGAGCAAGCTCAACTACATCGTGGAGAGTGCGGCCAGCGGCGAAGATGCCGTTGAATATCTCAAAAAGAAGGAGGCGGACCTGGTGGTTCTCGATATGATCATGGAACCCGGCCTGGACGGCTACGAGACGTACAGGCGGATCGCTGAGTTCAAGCCTCGCCAGAAAGCCGTCATCGTCAGCGGTTACGCCGAAACGGACAAGGTAAGGATGGCCCAGGCCCTGGGCGCGGGGGCCTTTGTCAGGAAGCCGTACATCAAGGAGCGGATAGGCCTGGCGATCAGGAGGGAGCTGGATAAGCGGGCGGCCCCGTCATAAGGCTCAGCCTCACGATGTCCCCGCCCTACAGGATTTCCTCCGGTATCAGCCAGGTCATGATCCTGACGAACAGCCTGTCCCAGACGTCCGTCATGGGCTCTTCGTCGTAGACGACCGTTTGCCCCTCCTCCTCCGTAACCCAGGAAAGGACCTGCTTCCCCGGCTTCCCGCCGCCCGCCTCCCCGGCCTCGTCCGCGAGGACCAGGCGGTAGGACCGCTCCGGGGACGTCCTCGACTCGAACAGCCGCGCCGCCTGCCCGGCGATCTCCGGACTCATGATGCCGATGCCGCTTTCCGTGTTCAGCGTGCGGGACCGGTAATCCATGTTGTAGGAACCCACGAAGACGAGTTCGCGGTCGAGGATGTACGTCTTGGCATGGAGGGCCCCCCTGGAAGAACCGGACCTTTCCCTGCGCCTCTCCCTGGGGACATCCCCCGCCTCCGGCTTCATCTCGAAAAGCTCGACCCCCGCCCGGAGCAGTTCCTCCCGGTACTTGGCATACGCGCCGTGCACGGCCCTGACGTCGGTCGACGCCAGGGAATTGGTGAGCACTTTGATTTTTACCCCGCGCTCCCGCTGCGCCTTCATGATCTCCACCCCTTCCCGGCCGGGAACGAAATAGGGGGTCATGATCAGCACTTCGGACACGGCCGTCCTGCCGAAGGAATCGAGAATGGGCGCGAGATAGGCGGATGGGTTTTCCTCCGGCGGCGCCTGCACCTTGACCGGCTTGTCCGCGAGGAACAGGCCTTCCGCCCAGACGAACGGGACGCTCCCCGACCGGAGCCGCGCCAGAAAGTCGCCGGCGCGCAGGTCCTGCTCATACTTCGAGCCCCTGGCTTTCTCCCTGACGGCCCGGAGGCGCGCCTCCCCTTCCCTGATGTCTTCCCTGCCGGGCCTGCCGTACGCCAGGGCCTCTATGGGAACGGCCAGGTCGCTGTTCCAGTACTGGTCGAACGCCTCCGATGCACGGCGCGCGATGGGCCCCGCCATCATGATGTCCAGGTCGGAGAAATTGACGTCGGCGCTGGCGTCGAAATACTCGTTTCCCATGTTGCGCCCCCCGACGACGGCGACCGTATTGTCGGCGATAAAGACCTTGTTGTGCATGCGCCGCTGCAGCCGCTTTTCCGCCATGACGGCTTCCAGGAACCGCGACAGTTCGGATGTGCGGTCCCAGGTGAAGGGATTGAAAATCCTGATCATAATGTTGGGGTGGCTGCCGAGCATGGACAGGTCGAAATCCTTGCCCGCGGCATGCCAGTCGTCGAAGAGCAGGCGCACCCGCACCCCGCGGTTGGCCGCGGCCAGGAGCCGCTCCACGAGCACAAGCCCCGTGTCGTCGTCGTGAAACATGAAATACTGGAGGTCGAGGGTACGGTCCGCCGTCTCGATGAGATAGTAACGGGCCATGAACGCGTCCATGCCGGACGGCATGAGGAAGAAGCCGGACTTGCCCTCGTTGCGCTCCATCTGGGGCGTAAGCCCCTTCCACAGGCGCGTCTCGTGGGAGGGGGGAATCGCGAATGTGGGCGTTTTCGCATGGTTGAACGGCACGGAGGCGCAGGCCCCCGCATGGAGACACAACAGAAGAAGCCCTGCCAAACGAAGGAACCAGAAGGAAAGACGCCGCCTCATATCGCCCTTGCAGCATGGTTTAAGATCAAAACCCGTATCGGACCGCCGGACGCCGGACGGAGAAACCATGTCCGGCCCGGCTAAAATACCACCTTTTCCGAAAGCGTGTCAAACGGTCCTTCCCGCGCCGACGCGCCTTGTTTCCTGAAATGGTTTGATGGATGATCGCGCCCAGGGCGCACAGCTTTTTTCACCTGCCGATCCTCGGCATGTTCATTCGACCCCAAAAGCGTAACAATGTTTTACACTTCTTTACAATTAATCTTCTCTGCCTGTAACTCACTGACTAATCTGGCAATTTTCCTTGAGCCGTAAAGCGCCTTGTCCGGCAGGCATTGAAAATGTCGGAATATTTTACAGTTTCGCCATAGCAGCGGACAGATCAGAAAATCAATATAGTTATTATATCCATTAGTTGTACAAATGGCATGCAATGTGCTATTATATACACAAATAATATGAAGCATTTTAAGATCCATTGAATACTTACGGGGAGGGTTTCGTCGTGAAAAAGCTTGCATCCTTATTCTTGAGTATTTTGTTCGTGTTTGTTGTCTTTTCAGGCAGCGCGAGAGCGGCGTCCACGGTGTACGTCGCCGACAACACGACGGCCGGCCTGAACGGCATCGTTATGGTGAATTCGGATACGATGGGCGGGACCGGTTCTTTCCTGACGCCCTCCGGTGTCGCTATTGCCGGTGTGGCCGTCGACGGCTCCGGGGTTTATGTGAGTTCGGCAATGTCCGTCACCCGTTACAATAGTTCCGGCGGCGCCCTGGGGACCTATAATGGCTTTGGGACGGATAACTTCGGCGGCCTTGCAGTCTACGGCGGTACCGTCTACGTCTCCGACAACACGACGGACGGCCTGAACGGCGTCTTTAGGTTGAACCCGGGCACAATGGGCGTGGCCGGTTATTTCCTGACCCCTTCCGGCGTCGGCATTAACGGCATCGCCGTCGACGCCTCCGGCATTTATGTGAGCTCGGCCAGGTCCGTCACCCGTTACGACAATTCCGGCCACGTGCTGGGGATTTATAATGCCATAGGTACGGACAGCTTCGGCGGCCTTGCGGTCTTCGGCGGTATCGTCTACGTCTCCGACAACACGACGGACGGCCTGAACGGCATCTTTAGGTTGAATTCGGCCACGATGGGCGTGGCCGGTTATTTCCTGACCCCTTCCGGTATCGGCATTGCCGGCGTGGCCGTCGACGACTCCGGCATTTATGTGTCCTCGGCAAGATCCATCACCCGTTACGACAATTCCGGCAACGTGCTGGGAACCGTTGGTTCTTTTGCGCTGGACAACTTCGGCGGCATCGCCGTCTACGGCAGCGAGACTCCCGAGCCCAATCCCGATCCCGTACCCGAGCCGGCCACCGTGTTGCTTCTGGGGCTCGGCTTGACGGGTGCTGCGGTCGCCCGGAAGAAGTTCAGGAAATAACCTTCAAGCAGCACTTTAAAAAAAACACGGGCAGGGTCCGGCACATTCGGCCCTGCCCTTTTCTTATCTGTCGATTGTCCGCTGCGGCCTTCCGCGAGATATTTTATATTTTTGCCGCTTGTGCCGGAAGAAATACGGACTCGGCCGTCCGCGCTCCGCCCGCCGCCGTTTTCGGAAACATCCGCCCATCGGTTATGTCGGGCATGACCCTCATCGGCCGCGACATGAGGGGAATCCATGCACCGGTTACGCCATTTCCCGGCAGCATTTCATGCCGTGGAGCGACGAGGCGTTCCGGACGGCGCTCACGACGGCGCGCTCCATGACACGGGCGGCCAAAAGGCCGACGGCGCTCATATCCGCGCCGACGCTTCCCGTGGAGAGCACGAAAATCGTGTCGCCGTCGTACATCGAATGGGCCGGCCTCATCGTCCTCGCATAGCCGTTGTGAGCCATGGAGGCGAGCTTCGTCGCCTGCGCCTTGTCGAACGCGGCGTTCGTCGCCACGACGCCGATGGTCGTGTTGCCGCTGAAAAGGTCTTTCCTTTCCGCATGGGCCTGAATCATGACCTCTTCCGTGTCGGCGATGGTCTTGCCGTCCTCGCCGAGCAACCCCGCCAGTTTCGCGCCGGTGGCAGGATCGATCACGTCGCCCAGGCAGTTGACCGCCACGAGCGCGCCGACCTTCAAGTCGCCGACCTGCAGGGCATAGCATCCCAGGCCGCTTTTCATCGACCGGCCCGTGCCCATGATCTTCCCCACCGTCGCGCCCGTTCCCGCGCCCACGTTGCCCTGGGGGCAGGCCTTCCCCGCATTCAGGCAGGCCTCGTAGCCCATTTGCGCGTCCGGCCGTATCCCGGCATCCCCGAAGGCCAGATCGAAGAGCACCGCGCCGCAGACGATCGGCACGCGGGCGACGCCCACGTCGAAGCCGATCCGCCTTTCTTCGAGATACCGCATGACGCCCGCCGCCGCATCGAGGCCGTAGGCGCTGCCGCCCGCGAGCAGGACGGCATGGATCGTCCGGACCATGTTGACCGGGTCGAGCAGGTCCGTCTCGCGCGTGCCCGGCGCGCCCCCGCGGACGTCCACGCCCGCCGCCGCGCCGTCCCGGCAGAGAATTACCGTGCAGCCGGTGGCGGCCTCCGTATTCTGGGCATGGCCGACTTCGATCCCTTCGATATCGGTGAATGCAATCTCTTTCGTCATGGCGCCGCTCCTGAAATAAAGGCATCGAAACGATAAGGCAAGGCCGCTTTCCGGACCTCTCCGCCCGGCTGCCGGGCCGATACGACGCGTTTGAATCCGCGGAAAAAATACCATCTTTTCCGAAAGCGTGTCAAACGGTCCTTCGCGCGCAGGTGTACCTGAAAGGAAATGAGATTTTGAAAACGACTTTTTGAAAATCGTTGCAGATCGATTAAATGAATGAAGGACCGGTCATGATCCGGCAGCACGTTCCCAATCCGACTGAATAAACGCGAGCAGTTCTTTCGATGAATCCAGAAAAAGAACGATGTTTTCAAAATTCGGCGGGCATTCGAGCTTCTGCATCAGCAGGCCGTCCCCGTCAAACCAGCGCGGCATGGCGCCGCCAAAAAAATAACCCCGGCTCCGCAGGATATCCACCGCCTCGCCGACCCATGGCTCGGTGAGGTTCAGAAATACCTGGAAAACAAGGGCTTGTTCTTTTCGCGACCGGTCTTCAAGATCGGCGATACGGTCGGCAAAATCAGCGCCTGTCTCCGAGACATTCATGCGTGCTACCCGGGCGAAATGGTAAACCGTCGATTCTGCCGCTGTCTTCTTGCCGGCGGGAAAAGTCTCTGTGGCGACGCCGATTTCCCGCTTATCGTCCAGACGGCCATAGATGCCTTTCAGTACCGTCTCGTATGCCGGCGGGAGGAATATGCGGTGCGGCTTCGGAACGTAGCAGCGGAAACAGTTAACCACCGCTACCCGCCCTATGGCGCTCTTCTCCTGTTCATAGGTTTCCGCGGGCATCAGCGCCACTTCGATGGCCGTCTCTTTGCAACCGAAGGAGGCAGACAGCTTTTGTGTGAAAATGTGGTTGCAGACCATTTCCGCCCACAACCCTTCTATATCCCGGTGCCTTGGCGTGATCTCATCGAGCAGGCAGGACAAAATAGCGGGAAAAATCTTTGTGTTCCTGTATTCCGCAAGCACGATGGATGCACCGTTCTCGTAAAGTCCCGCGTAGGGCGCCGAACGATAGTTATGGCTCGCGCCGACGATCCGGCCGGCATCGGTACGCGCGACCGCCGTGTAACACCGGCCGTCCCGGTTGGCGGCAATCAGTTCTTCGGGTTCGTAAAAAAGACGGATGGGATAGTGTTCGCCATATACTGCCTGGAAAAGCTTCACGATTCCTTCCGCATCGTCCACCCGAAAAGAATCCACATAAATATCGTTTCTGTTTTGAGTTGTGCCTTTATCTTCGCTTTGATTCATGGACATAAACTCCTCCGCATAGTTAGGGAATGACGCTTATTCATACCTTCTATTCTGCGATTGTATCCTAGGCGGCATTCCTCCATGTTTGATGCGCACCAGCACGGCTTCATCCTGGAAATGCCGAATCGATAAAAGCTGCTGCGTGTAGCCTGAGCACGCACGCTGCGACGACCATTCCGGGCAACCTTCACATTTCCGCAATTTGTGCTGCTGTCTCTTTATGCCTGCAGCTTTCCAGAACAACGCCAAACATCCTGCTCCTGCGCAGGCCACATATAGGTTGCCGAAAAGAGCTATATAAACCGTGGCCGGAATGAGCGCACCCAGCGCGGCACGCAATACATCACGGTTGATTCTCGGCAGGCGTTTATACACGGGCGGCCACGACAGTGTCAGAGTAATGGGTAATACGGAGCCATAAAGAACGGAAACATATTCAGGATTAAATCTATATAGCCACAGTGCCAATGCGCCGGCCAATCCAACGCCGTAAGCCGCCGTGCAGCTGCGGCACAGGCGCAATGTTCCAATGCACAGCACATCTTGGCGGAAATGCAGGCATAGCGGCTTGTGTGCCCAGGCAAACCACCAGCAGTACCGCAGCCATAAAAACTTATATGCCAGGGCTGTTTTCATGTTTTGGATTCAAGGACGTGTTTCGTTTCAAGAAGAATGTTGCCCACCGCTCCGACCGGTACGTAATTTTCAATCGGATTAATCGTGACAACGGTACCCCACGATATGATTTCCGTGACGGAGCCTTCTCCCTGTTCAAAGATGTCAAACTGAGTCTTGATGACGGCATTGCCTCCAAGACGCTTGGCCGTATCGATCATGCGATCCAATGCCTGCTGACGCGTTTCATAGCTTAATTCCGTATATGAACTAAGTTCGCCTCCCGCCATCTGCTGACAGCCCATTGCGCAGTTTGAGCCCAAGTTGCGGGCGCGAATGGAGATACCCCATGCCAATCCATGATACTGCATGATCTGATAACCGTCGAAATGGTCGGCGGCAGTAACCCATACGCTGTTCTGAGGCACTTTTCTTCTCGTTCCTGACATCAAATCCTGTCTATCCATAATAAATTACTCCTTGTCGTAATCTCCCGAAACCTTTCTGTCATGTCGAGCTTCAATCAAAGCAGCGCCGCAAATACTACAGTGCTTCGCTTTCATAAGTTCAACCTGTATGCTTGTATCACAGGTTGGGCAATAGTACCGGGTGCGAGATTTTCTCGATCTCACAAAGAACAATACACCAAGAACAATAAATCCCAGCAATATTAGTATCGCTGCAAGGGGCGGTATCTGTACGAGAAAAAACATATATCTCCTTTTTTCATTTCACGGATGTCAATCCGCGCTATGCATGCTGTCTGATAATATAATAGGTGTTAATGCAGATATGCTATACTCGTAAGAAATATAAATTTCAATCGCAAAGAATATCGGTAAGAGTAGCAGGATAGGGCTTTGGATGGGCTGAATCCGTTACAATCGATGCATGAGGCTACTGCGGAATATCCATCGAATTGAAACGATATAGCAAGGCCGCTTTCCGGACCGCCCCGCCCGGCTGCCGGACCGATACGACGCGTTTGAATCCGCGGAAAAAATACCGTCTTCTCCGAAGGCCTGCCAAACGGTCCTTACCGCGCAGTCGTACTTGGAAGGAAAGGGGATATTGAAAACGACTTTTTGAAAATCGTTGCAGAGGAATTAAAACGCCCTGGAGGCGCTTCCCTTTTCGATGAAGCGTTGCCCGATACCTGTGTTGACATCGAACGGCTTATTCTCCGGCGGTGACAGGAAAGAGACTGAAAGGGCGTTGGTTTCTTTCACCTACGACTACATGATTTGTAATGATCTTCTTATTGAGAATTATGATTTGATAGAGTACAAACAACTTCTTATTTATCTTTCTTGCCAATATCCGAACTATCTTTTTTCTCTGGTTTTTTGGTAACGTGGGCTTGCCTAAGAAATTCATCTGTTGCAGTTCCTGTATAACCGGGAGATTCCGTAAGGCTCCTCATTAAAGCCTCTTCTTCGGCCTTCATAAGACTTTTGGAAACACCTGAATAGCCAGAAGATCCCATAATGCTCCGCAAGGCCTCTTCTTTGGCCTTCATACTACTTTCAAAAGCAGATGAAGATCCCATAACGCTCCTCAAAGCCTCTTCTCTGGCCTTCATAAGACTTTCAGAAACACCTGAATAGCCAGAAGATCCCATAATGCTCCGCAAGACCTCTTCTTTGGCCTTCATACTACTTTCAAAAGCAGATGAAGATCCCATAACGCTCCTCAAAGCCTCTTCTCTGGCCTTCATAAGACTTTCAGAAACACCTGAATAGCCAGAAGATCCCATAATGCTCCGCAAGACCTCTTCTTTGGCCTTCATACTACTTTCAAAAGCAGATGAAGATCCCATAACGCTCCTCAAAGCCTCTTCTCTGGCCTTCATAAGACTTTCAGAAACACCTGAATAGCCAGAATATCCCATAATGCTCCGCATTAAATCTTCTTTCTTTTTGGCCTGCCTAACGATTTCATCCTCGTGACGCACATCTCGCACCTCTTTGATAGCCTTCTTCTCTACCTTATATTTGAGGTACTTCCCGGCGTGTTCCATGAAAGGGTCCGGGCTATACATATAGAACGTCACGCCAGTCTGTGCAGAAAACTCTTGCACCAGCTCAGGATGCGGTCCTATAACCTTTCCTTTAATTTTCAACCACCAGTCTTCCTTGCGATCATCCGTCACAAGAATCATGGGAAGTTTATTCTCCTTCGCCTTAGCTATCAGTTGAAACCAAATCACCAGGTCTCCATATTTATCAGTCGCAGCCTTATCTTTATCATCATAACCTGGAGGTATTTTCAGTTTGTATCTTTCTTCCCCTTGTTTATAGATATCTAATAACTCCTCGCGTGAAAATGCGTTACCAACTTTTCCATCAAATAATTTTAAAACAATTGATTGTATTGGGTCATCCTTCATAAGATCAGGATGATTTTTTTTAAGCTGTGTCAATGTATCTTCAATTTCTGTTAGAAATAGCTTCGATTTCTCCAGGATTCCGTTGATATGTATGGATGGATGCTTTCTGTATTTCTTTAATTCCTTGCTGAGAGCATCATGCCCTTTTTTAACAAATATTTGTATTTCATCGTAAGCATTGCTCTGTTTTAGGATAATGGATATCCGTCCTCTGAGATATTCGAAAGCAACTTGATAAGGCAGCCATATTCGGTTTGAAACCTTCCGCATTATATTAATGAATGAGTCTTTCGTTTCTGGTGTATACCTGTAAAGGTTATTTAGAACGTTTGTATCGAAGGCAAAAAGGCAATTTTCCCAAAGCTGCAAAAACTCCGATTCAGTAAGTCTGAAATAACCTGGAAACTTTTTTCTCATTGTACATCCTCATAATTATAAAGCAGAAGAACGGAATGAATTTATTTTACCATTCGAGAACCCGTACACGGACCCGTCGGACTTCATGGATTGACACAAATCCAATGATAATCATCTGTAATATTGCACAATTGACGGAACTTATCAAGTGAACATTTCGGGATGAATTATGCAAAACTATCACCCCTCTGAGAACGAATCGGCCAATTCCCGGCGGCAACCGTTTCCGGCATACAGCCGCTTGACGCTTGCGTCCGGCCTGCGGTAGCTTTCGACGGCAGTTGCACCGGATTGTGTTTGACATTGTCCTTATATTCTATTATGCATAGCGCATAAGGTGTACCCGCTCAGGGGAGGTACGCCGTACCGGAAGCGGCCGCACAAGGCATCTTCCGGTCCATCCGCAGCGCCCCTGATTTTGCCCATCTCCTCAGACTTTGAAGCTGCATTGACGATCCCGATACGCGGCGCTTTATCGGAGCGCCGGAAAGAGGGTTGCCGGATGATTTCCACGAATACATCGCGCCACAATCCGCCTTCAGCCGCCGCCGCGGCAGCGGATGCCTGCACTCAACACTCCGCCCCTTCCCTCACCCACGACCGAAAGATCGCCAGCTGGCTGCTTTTTACAGCGCTCCTCCTTTTTGCCGCCGTTCTGTGCAACAGCCTCTGCCTCCCCGCCGCATTTGCGGCCGACAGCAAACACGATCTCGTCAACGTCGTCATCGACGACCAGCCGATCGCGAGCAGCAAGTACCGGGCGGAATTTTCCGCCATGCTCAAGCGGCAGTTTGCCGAAATCTTCCAGAACGTGAACGTCCGGACGAACTACGCCGGCGGCAATCCCACCGACCTCATCGTCCTCGTCCGAAGCATCGACGTCATCTTCGAGGTGACGAAGATCGAAAGCGGCGCGGACGACAAGGGCAAGAGCGTCGCGCTTCTCAGCATGGGCGGCGAGAACAACGTCCTCTACCCGAGCGTCGTCGTCAAGGCGCGCATCGAGACACGGACCGCCAAATACGACGATGTGAACAACTACGAAAACCGCTCCGTCTACAAGCTGGGCCTCGCGGACCTCGTGATTGTGCCGCTTGCGGGTACTGCGCTCTTAGGCACGGCCGGTGACGGCGAGGCGGTCGTCAATCCCGTCGTCAAGGCCACGCGCGAGAGCATCGTGCAGGAAACGGCCATGGACATGCTGGCGAAGGAGATCGCCGCCAAGACCGCAGCGTCCCCGAATTACGGCGCCTTCCGCGACGCCCTGGAGACGGCCCGGAACCAGTCGGGCGACGGCAACCTGGCGGTCCGCTTCCTCAACCTCTTCAAGGGCATGGGCGGGGCATCGGCAGATTACAAGCGCGGCCTGCCGCCGAACCTGACGGCGGAGATCGGTTTCAAAGACCAGAGCGACAGCGGCACCCTGAAAGCGGGCGAGACGGCGGAGCTGACGGTCCGGCTCAGCAACAAGGGCAAGGGCAAGGCGCAGGGCGTCGCCATCTCCGTGGAGGACGGCCGCCCCGACCCGGCCATGGAGATCGGCTCGGGCGAGATATCCGTCCTGGAACCGGGCGAGACGAAGACCGTCGCCATCCGCCTGCGGGCAAAGCCGGAGTTGAAATCGGCGGAGCATGAACTCAGGATCGTCGTGACGGAATATTTCGGCTTCGATCTCGATCCCGTCGTGCTCACGATCAACACGGTCGAATACGCCCCCGCCCGGCTCGCCTTCGGCGGCATGGAAATCGTCGATTCCGGCGCGGGGACCGCGGCCATCGTCGAGGACGGCCAGCTGCAGGCGGGCGAAACGGCAAGGGTCCGCATCGCCCTCCGCAACACGGGCGAAGGCGCCGCGCAGAACGCCTCCTTCGAGGTCGTATCCAAAGACCGCAACATCTATCTCGACAACAACACCGGAACCATCGGGGACATCGCCCCCGGCTCCGCCAAGGACATATGGATCACGGTGACGCCCAACAAGCGCGTCGTCTCGAAGAAGGAGCTGCCGGTCTTCCTGATCGTGAGGGAGAAGAGCGGCAAGGGCGGCATCGATCAATTCCAGCTCCCGATCCGTCTGAACGAAAAGCCCCAGAAGATCCAGGCCGTCGCGATCGCGCCCCGGCCCAAGTCCGGTAAGGCCTCCCCCACCCTGGTGTCGAAGTCGTCGCGGATCAGCGCCGCCAAGGGCGGCAACGTCACCGAGGCGGCCCGGCCCGGCCGCGAGGACGCGTTCCTGAACACGGAAAAGGAGCAGAGGGAATCGGGGGTCAAGAAATGGGCCGTCGTCGTCGGCATCTCGAAATACAAAGACTCGAAGATCGCGGGGCTGCGCTACGCCGCGGCCGACGCCCGCGCCTTCAACAACTGGCTCGTGTCGCGCGAGGGCGGCGGCTATGCGCCCGCCAACGTCAGGCTGCTCCTGGACAATAAGGCGACCTCCGAGAACATCAAGGCCGCCCTCTACAACTGGCTCAAGCAGGCCGCGGAGGACGACATGGTGACCATCTACTTCGCCGGCCACGGGTCGCCCGAATCGCCCGACGCGCCGGACAACCTTTACCTCCTCTCCTACGACACGAAGTACGAGAACATCGCTGCGACCGGATTCCCCATGTGGGACGTGAAGACCGCCATCAGCCGCTTCATCAGGGCCAAGAAGATCGTCGTCATCGCCGACGCCTGCCACGCCGGGGGCCTCGGGGCCGCCTTCGACACGGGCCGCCGGGGCATCCGCAACGTCGAGGTCAACCCCATCAGCGCCGGGTTCCAGTCCCTTTCCAGCGCCAGCCAGGGCGTGGCCGTCATCAGCGCCTCCGACGACAAGCAGCTTTCGCAGGAGAGCAAAAGCTGGGGCGGCGGGCACGGCGTCTTCACCTACTATCTCGTCAAGGGCCTCTCCGGCGACGCCGACTACAACAAGGACGGCCACGTGACCCTCGGCGAACTCATCCCCTACCTGTCGGAGAACGTGCGCAAGGCGACGAGGAACGCCCAGTCGCCCACCGTCGCGGGCCGCTTCGACCCCTTCATGAGCATAGGCAGCCAGGCGCCGTAATCTTCCGCCGGGCAAAACGGACGATCGGCCGCATCGTGGACCGCCCCCGATTCCCGGGTTCGAGGACCGGCGCGATTCCGCAGGCTCCCGTTGACGGATCGTGAGAAATATGCGAAATTTTTTGACGAGGTCAGCGGACGCGGCTTATTTGCGACAGGCCCGCCGATTGCCGAAACGTTTGGAGTGAAACGATGGACACGATCCAATCCGACCTTGCCGGTTTTGCCGAGGCGGTCATCAACATCTTCGTCATCGTGAACCCCCTGGGCAACCTGCCGCTCTTTGCCGGATTGACCGAGGACGTTCCCGCCCGCGAGAAACGCAGGCTCTTTCACCTGGCGGGCCTGGTCGCCTTCTGCATCATCCTGGTCTTTGCGCTCGTGGGCAAATATCTCATGCGCGACATCTTCCGCATCAGCATTCCCGAGTTCACCTTCGGCGGCGGACTGCTGCTCGTCGTGCTCGGCATCTCCAATATCATGGCCCATACGCGGCAGACGATGCACAGGGCTTCCGACAAGAGTCCGGCGGAAGAGGCCGAGCGTGAAGTCACCCTGGCGGTCAGCCCCATCGCCTTTCCCCTGCTGGTGGGTCCGGGCAGCATCGTTACGGTCATGCTGATTGTCGATCACCACGGCATTCTTTACGGCGTGGCCGCAGGCGCCGTGGCCTTCGTCTTCGTGATGGCCGTGCTGCACTGGTCGGACAGGCTGCTGGGAATCATGGGGCGGGTCGGAACGGTCGCCATCGGCCGAGTTCTTCAGATCTTCATCGTGGCCATGGGCGTGCACTTCATCTTCAGCGCCCTGAAGCAGGCCTTCCCCGCTCTCCTGCGATAGCGGCGAAGAGAAAGTCCCGCCGGACGGATACGCATTGCCCGCCGACGACGGCGCGGCGAATCTTCAGAACAGGCCCTGCGGCCGGGACGGTCACCTGCCGCACGCTCCGCCGCGGTTGCGCCCGCGTTTTCCAGGGTATTCATTCGCGTCGCGAAACGGCACCCGCAAGCCCCGCGAGGAATAAAACGTCCTGAATGTCATTCTTCCCGGTACCGGAGGAAATCCCCGTCGACGATCATGAGGACGACCCTGTCTTTCGTAATCGATCGATGGGAGCTGAGCTCGTCGGACACGACATACGTCATCCCCTCCTTCAACACGTGCGTTTCGCCGTTCTCAAGCTCGCTCGTCAACGTTCCCTGAAGGCAGTGGACGATATGTCCCTTCCTGCACCAGTGATCGGCCATGTAGCCCTCGGAGTATTCGACGATACGGACCCGCAAACCGGGGAACTGCACGGTCCGCCACCAGGCGACGCCCGTTTCGCCCTTATGCTCCGTTCTCGGGATCTTCGACCAATCGATGGTCCGGTAGGGAATGTTTCTGGAATCGGAATTCATTTCTGTCTTTTTCGGCCATGCTTTCCCATGGCGCGCCTCCCGTTTATTTTTGCCGCACCTTCATATGCGATTCTCTTTTCATCGTCTCCGGCGGCAAGGCCGCGCAGCCGATCATCTCTTTATCAACGCCAGAAGCTTGCAGGGATCGAGGACAAATTCCCCCTGGGGCCGGAACGGCGCAAGGTCCGGGTTTTCAATTTTCGTCTGGGGCTGTCTCGCCTTGTAGGCGACGAGGCCCGATGCGTGATCCTTGAAATAGATCCGGGCCGTCTGGAAGTAAAGCACCTTCTCTTTTTCGTCGTACTTATACGCTATCTTGTTTTTTTCCAGATGCTTCATAACGTCTTTCAGGGTGAGCCCCGTCTCCTTGTAATCCGTGCCGTCTTCGCTTTCGGTGCAATACACCTTGGGCGAACGGTCGCAGCCCGAAAGCGCCGTTACAAGAAAAAACATGCAAATCGCCACAAGGATAAGACCTGTTTTTCTGTCCTTCGCCATAAAGCACCTCCTTGCTGTTTAGTAGGATATGCTCATATTCTACTCCTCATTCCTGCAAACGCAAGGGCCGTATTCGATCGTTTTCAGTCCGGCCCGTACCTTATGCCCGCTTCCGGGCGTCGTCGCGATCCCGTCCATGCCGTCCGCCGTCCCGTTTTTTCTTCTTCAAGCGCCCTTTACCGTTGCTTTCGCTTCATGAGTCCCTTATAATGCCGCCCATCCGGGCATGAAGCAGGCTTTGAAACGGGAGATTTTCCCGTTTAAAATAATCCGCAACACCGTAAATCACGAGAAAGGAATTTGTATGAGCCGTACATCTTATGTAAGACTGATCGTCTTCGCGCTATTTACCTTGTCGATGGCGGTATCGTCCGCCTCCGCCGCGGATATTTCCGGCGTCTGGAAACACGGGGCGTCCGGCGAAACGTGGACTTTCACGGCGACCGGCGAAGGGACGTACCGCGCCGTCGAACACGGATTCGGCAATGCCAGGGGCACGGCCGTCGTGATCGGCAACCGCCTCGTCCTCGTCTATGCGACGCTCGACAGAGCCGTGACCGGCCTTTACGACGTCACCCTCTCGGCGGACGGACAGTCGGCCGACGGAAAGTACCAGGACAGCCGCCCGGCGGGGGGGCATGCGCGCCTGGTCCGCGCCGGCGGCTCCTGCCAGGTTGCGGGCGTGTGGCGTAACGGGGACGGCCGCTGGACCTTCACGCCCATGGGCAACGGCCGGTTCCAGGCCCAGGAACAGGGCTACGGAAACGCCCACGGCACCGCCGTGCAGAACGGCAATTCCGTGCGCCTGAATTACGTGACGGCCGACGGGCGCGTTAAGGGCTATTACGACTTCACCCTTTCCGGCGATTGCAGGCGGGCGACGGGCGTGTGGGCCGACAGCCAGCCGGCCTCCGGAAACGTAACCATGGACCGCATCCAGTAGGCGGCCCCCGAATAACTCTAAGACAACACGGAGGCAGTCATGAAAAAAGCATTGATCGTCGCGGCCGTTTTTATGTGGACGCTGTTGGCCGCCCAGGTCTGCGCCGCAGCCGAAGGCATATTCCTCACGGCGTCGCCGCCGAACCACAAATCCTACCTGTTCGAGGGGGAAAGCGTCGTGTCGCCCAACGGCGCTTACGTCCTGACCATGCAGTCGGACGGGAACCTCGTGCTGTACAAAGGCAGCTGCGTCGGCAATCCTAGTTGCGCCGTCTGGCACAGCCATACGTACCGCGAGCAGGGCCAGTATTATATGGCCATGCAGGAGGACGGCAACCTCGTCATCTACAAGGGACGTCCGCCGGCGCGGACGGAACTGAGCATCTGGTCGTCCCGGACCTACGGACCGGCGGGGCATTTTTTCCTCTCCGTGCAGGACGACGGGGATCTCGTTATCTACCGCGGGACTTGCGGCCATAAGAACGGCGGCCCCATCTGGTCTTCCCGCCGGGGGAAACTGTAACGCCGTATTAATTCTATCCAGGTCTGTCCTCACGACGAACAATCCCGCCCGGCGGTCGGCCTTGTCCCGCCCTCCGCCGTGCGGGCCTTTCGCAGCTGTTTGCCGCAAACAAGCACGCTTCAATTCACGCAAGCTCCCGACCTTTCCAGCCGTTATTTCCAACCGATGCCTGCATCCAGGGTCGCCGACACAATCCGCCGACAACCATTGTTATGCTATCATGATTCATATTTTATAGTTGCATTTTATACATATCGTCATTAATATCTTCCATATTTCAAAAATGGATGTTCATGATGTTCTTTTGCCACCGCGGCGCGGCCGTCGACGGCGATTCGCAACGGAGGTTCGGAGGGCAGGCGTCGAGTTGAACCGTCTATCCCATCATTTGCGTAATTTGAGAAATGAAACTCATCCACTGGCCATATAAAATTTTATACCTGATCGCATTGGTCTCGATTGGCAATATTGTATTGACTGCGGTCTATCATCTTAATTTCGGGGGTTTTGCCGATGAGCCCTGCACGGTTGTTCATGAAAAGGACTGCATTCGAAATGAAACGCATAGCAGGGCCATATCAGGCGCCCGGATTCAGGCTTTTTTAAATACGGAAAGGTTCAATTTCAGAGGCGGAGGATGTCTTAATGAAAGTTCGCGCACGGATACCCTGGAGATTGCAACCTACGGCGCGAAAATAGTCTTGGAAAGGAAGGACGACATCCTGCTCGTGAATGGCGTTGCCCTGGAAAAGGGCGCTAAATTCAAGAGCACGAATGTATACTATCTTGATCCCTGGATCGTTTCCCAAGTCGAATTTGAAAACCTGGGTCTGGTTTACGAATGCAGATCCGCTCTGCCGTACCGCCGGCTCGTCGTCATGGGCACCGATTCGCTTCTCTTTTCTTTCCATAAAGGGATGACCTTATTAACGATCCTGATTGCAGGCATGATTTTCGTCAGTTGGATGCTGAAAGTGAAATTTCTAAGCGCGATCCCGACGATATCGATTGCTTACTTGCTATTCTTACCTTTCATGTTGAAATTTCTTTTGCCGTATCGTCGTCTGGCCGGCTTCATTTTATTATTTTCTTTTTTTGCATTTGTTTTCTATGGAATCGTATCCGTGTTTGTTTATCGTAAGAATGTCAAAGCATTCTGGGTCATGATCCTTTCCCTGCTCATCTCCGGGCTGGGTGCGCTGGCCGTCGGCATCTTTGCCGTTTCAGCTCAGTATCAAATCGTTCAAAAAGTGTTATGCATCATTATAGGAATCTACTTCATTTTCGGGTCGTATAATCTTTATCGCTATAAGCCCCGGGCGGGGAATGAGCAAAAGACTGAGACACCATAACTTGTTTAAGCCGAGCGGTTCACGAAGGAGGCGCGATTCTTGTTTCCGAAGATCGACATGAAAACAGTCTTTTTCCTCATTGCCGCAATCGTTTTCCCTGTTGCATTCCATGGTGCGTGCCTGGCAGCGGAGGGTTGCGAACTTCTCTTTCAAGGCACGAAATCGAAGCTGACCCGGCAGGAGAAAGAGCAGATATACGATAAAATGGAGTTTCGCTTATCCTGGGACAAAAAGAAGATCGAGCAAAAATTCTACGGCGACGTTTCTCCGCGTGTCGTCATCGTCGACCTCAATAAAGACGGTGTGGAGGAAGTCTTTATCGACTGGGGAAACATCCATACATCCGGCATGACATGGCGGTCGGTCGCGCTGTTCATTAAGGATCGCCAGGGAATTTACCTGAAAAATCTCGATTTCCCAGGATCTTACAAAATACTTGCAACGCAAAGGAATGGTTTCCCGGATCTCTTGATAACCGGACAGGGTCACTGTTTTGCCGTCTGGCAGTGGAGCGGAACCCGGTATGAATTCAATTGCGCCCGCGAAATGAAGCCGGGCGGCTGTGCAGGGATGGATATCAAAATCTGCCAATAGGCAAGCACGTTAATGCGGTATCGGACTCTGTTGTCGTTCCCGTAGATTTCGCACTTATCTCAAGTCTATCTCCTCAGACTGAAAACGGGGGCCCGTCGGGCCCCCGTTCTGTTTCCAGTCAAGGCTATCGCCGTATCCGGAAATCGACCGGATGCGCGGTTTACTTCTTCTTCGCGAAGGCGGCGGCGTTCT
The DNA here is from genome assembly GCA_963668175.1 of Syntrophales bacterium. Classification (GTDB taxonomy): domain Bacteria; phylum Desulfobacterota; class Syntrophia; order Syntrophales; family PHBD01. The sequence goes on along the minus strand of OY764159.1, from coordinate 2,679,501 downwards.
TCCCGGCCACCATGCCCGTGACCGCGCCGTGCGCCAGCGAATCTCCGCCGATGTACCCGTAGGCCCGGTAGCCGCCCGTCACTTCGCCCGCGGCATAGAGCCCCGGAATGACGGAGCCGTCCTTTTTGACCACGCGGATGTCCTTGTCGATCCTGAGGCCGCCCGGCGTCATGATCGTGCCCGGCTTCACCTTGATGATGCCGAAGGGCGGCTTCTCCAGCTTCTTGCCGAACATCTGGCGGCCGAATTTGTCGTTCTTCTTCTCCACGGCCGCGTTGTACTCGGCTATCGTCTGCTTCAGCGCCGCCGCATCGAGCCCGACCTTCCCGGCCAGTTCGTCCCACGTCCGGGCCTCCATGACCATGCCCTGCTTCCGGTAGTCGGCGATGCGGTAAACCTGCTCCGTCACGTTCTCGTCGTAGATCTCGTAGACGAAGGGTTCCCCCGTCTTGACGACCGCCCTGGCGGCCTTCTCGTAGGACGCCGCCTCGTCGGTGAAGCGCTGCGCCTTCGAATCGACCAGGATGCCGCCCTTGGAAATCACGTTGGACGTGATGAGCTGCTTCTGGTCGATCTGGACGGTCGGCGTGAGCCACGGCACGTCGATGTCGACCACGTCGGCCCCTTTGTCCATTGCCATGACCAGGCCGTCGCCCGTCGTCCCCGGATGCCCGGCGTAGATCGCGTCCGCCTGGTCCGGTATGAGTTTCCTCACGAGTTCCGGATTGGCTCCGAACCCGCCCGTCGCCAGGACGACCGTGGGCGTATCGAATCGCAGCGCCCGGCTGCCGCGCGCCGCCTCGATGCCCGCGACGGCGCCGTTCTTGCCCGTGATCAGCTTCGTGGCCCGCGTGTCGAGCATGATGCGGACGCCCTTCTTCTTCGCCGCCTCGGCCAGGCCTTTGATCAGGCCGGGGGCGTTACCGACGGGCGTGTGCTGGCGCGGCGTCATGCTGCCCATGGTCACGCGCACCTTCTTCTCGAACTTGACGCCCAGGCCGATGTACCAGTCGACCAGCGGACCGCCCAGGTCGGCGATCAACCGCGTCTGGACGGGATCGCGCTTGTTGTCGCTCGCGGCCATCGCTTCCTTGTAGAACTCGTCCGGCGTATCCTTGACGCCCGCCTCCTTCTGGATGCTCGTTGCGCCCAGATAAAGGGACCCCGTGGAGAGCAGGGAGTTGCCGCCCAGAAGCGCCGTCCTCTCAAGCAGAACGACCTTCGCGCCGTTCTCGGCTGCGGCTACGGCCGCCGTCAATCCCGCGATCCCGCCGCCCACGACCACGACATCGACCTTCTCCGCCTGCGGCGCGGGCGCCGCAAATGCCCCCGTCGCCAGGCACAGGGCCGACAGGGCGCAGACGATGCCGAACATAGACAACCCGATTTTCTTCCTCATCGATCTTTCTCCTTCCGTGAATATTTTCAATGGGCCGAAGGCCCGATTCCATCCTTATCCATGAAAGAATATCTTCTGCGCTCACTCCTTGTCAACGCCTTCTTTTCCGGCATCCGGGAAATCGCCGCTGCCCCGCCCTCCCCTCCAGACTGACTTCCGTCCCCGCCTCCCCCGTCTTCCGCGCTTTCTGCTCCGGGCCATTGACAATTCCGCCGGGATGTTGCACCATCTTCCGAGATTTTGAAATCGAGGACCCGACATGAAAAAACCCCTTTCCATTCTGCTCGTCATCGCGCTCCTGTGCCTGTACGGCCTCTATTCCGCCTACAGGGCGACAAGCCGCGATCCGTTTCTCTTCGTATGGACGTTCTACGCCTTCTTCACGGCTTACGGCCTTTACAGGGACAAGCCGTGGTCGAAGTATCTCGTCTACACGCTGGCCCTGTTCATTACCGGGGCGTGGTCGTTGTCCGTTCTAGCTCTGCAAAAGAAGGGCTGGCCCTATCAGGGTGTGGCTGACACGGCGCTGGCGCTCCTTCCGGGAATCGTCCTCATCGCCCTGAACGTGGCCGCGTGCGTCGTCGTCTTCAGACACTTTCCCCGGAAAAAGGGCCAGGCGGAACCGCAGGCCCCGGAGGAATGAGAGGGATTCGCGCTTCGATCGGTAGGCGGCACGGCCTTCCGACGGTAGGCGGCGCGGCCTTCCGATGGCCGGCGGCACGGCCTTCCGATGACAGGATACGTTTGAGAGCAATATCATGGCCGGATACATCATACCCGTAGAGAGGCTTTCGCCGGAGGCGCTGGCAGGCGTTATCGAGGCGTTCGTCGCACGCGAAGGGACCGACTACGGCGCCCGCGAAGCGTCGCGGGAGACGAAGTTCAACCAGGTGAAGGAGCAGCTTTTGCGCGGGGCCGCCGTCCTCGTCTTCGACGGGGAAACGGAAAGCGTCAACATCCTGCCCGCCGGCGATCCGGTTTTGAAGAAGCTCGACACCCCGGACACGGCCGGTTCCGGGACATGAAGCTTGCGCCGGGATGCGGCATCGTTTATGATGACCGCCCTTGCGCGATGTTTCGGGCGGCCTTTTGAAGAATCGCGCAAACGCGGCGGAACGGGCCCGGCGGCCGCGAAGCCGTGAAGAACATTTATCGATTTGGAGCCGATATGAAAGTGATGATCATTACCTGCAGTCCCAACAAGGACGGTTTGACGGAGGCCTGCGGCAGGGCGGCCAAACAGGGTGTTGCGGACGGCGGCGCGGAAGCGGCCGCGGTTCGTCTGAACGACCTTTCCATCTCGAAATGCAAGGCATGCAGGGACGGATGGGGCGTCTGCAAGGAAAAAGGCATCTGCAAGGTGAAGGACGACTTCCAGGCGCTTCACGGACAAATCGGCGAGGCTGACGGGTTCGTCGTGGTCACGCCCGTCTACTGGTGGGACATGAGCGAATCGGCCAAGGCGATGTTCGACCGTCTGCGAAGATGCGAGGCCATGAAAGACGGCAACAGGGTTCAGGGCAAGCCGTTCATCTGCATCGCCGCCGCGGGCGGCACGGGCGTCGGCACGCTCCACTGCCTGGCCTCCATGGAAAAGCTGTTCCTCCATATGAACAACCTGCAATATTTCGACCTGAGTTCCGCCCAGTGCGATTTCATCGGCGTCACCCAGAAAAACCGGAAGTACATGCTGGAAGCCGTTCGAGCGGCGGCGGAGAAGATGGCCGCGGACGGATTGAACGCATGACCCGATAAATGCAGCAGACGGCGGGGTTGCACGCGGAACGGAAAAACCTTCCCGCCGGCGATCCGGTTTTGAAGAAGCTCGACGAAGAGAAACAAGAAATGGAGGAGTAAACATGGGGGAAGTGATCGACCGCACGCTTGAAGAGATCGAAGCCGTTTTATCGTCCGGCCTCGACGCGGAGGGCGCCGTGCGCATCCTGAAAATTCTGGACGGGCCCGCCTATTCGCCGTCGTTCTTCGAGGAGCTGACCCTGTACAGCGAACTCCTCCCCCTGGGGCGCGAATTCCCCTTCACGACGGAGCAGCGCTGCCTCCACTTCCTGTGGGACGCCGTCGACAAGCTCCCCGTCTGCCTGAACGCGAACCTAAGCATCCTCTTCCGGAGGCTCGTCGCCGGGCGGCTGTTCAGGAAGTGCGGCATCGGCTTCATCGCCGAGGAGAACGCCCGCTTCAACTTCGGGCAGAACATCGCGGCGGGCGATTTCGTCTTCTTCAACCGCGGCGTCTTCATCGACTCCAAGGGGGGCGTGACCATCGGCAGCCACGTGGCCCTCGCCGAGGACGTCAGGATATTCACCCATTCCCACTCGGAGTCGTCCCACATCGAGCGCATCTACAAGCCCGTCGTCATCGGGGACCACGCGAAGGTTTACACCGGTGCGGTCATCCTGCCCGGCGTGACGATCGGCGCTCAGGCCATCGTCGCCACCCATGCCGTCGTCACGAAGGACGTCCCGCCCAACATGCTCGTGGCCGGAAGCCCCGCGCGGATCGTCCGGGAACGCCTGACGGAAGGCAAATCCGGCGAGGACCTGGACCACATCTGGCTCTTCTGACGCGGACGGCCCCTGCCGTTTGCACATCTTTCGATAAACCGGAGACAGTTCGACGTCTACTGCGGATTTTTGGCGGTTTTGATCGTCGGGACGAGGATGGCCGCCATGGCGAGGAGGACGACGGAAATGACATAGGCCGATCCGTACCGGCCCGTCACATCGACGGCCCAGCCCGCCGCGAGGGGTCCGATGAGGCCGGCGCACCCCCACGAGGTGATGAGGAGGCCGTAATTGCCGCCCAGGTTTTTCAGGCCGAAGAAATCGGCCGTCGCGAGCGGAAAGAGGGCGAAAGCGGCGCCGTAGGCCATGCCGATGACGGCCGTGCCGATGACCAGTGAAGCAGGCGTGTTGTAAAAGATGAAGAGGGCCATGTTGACCATCTGGACGACGAAGATGACCAGCATGATCCGCAGGCGGCCGTACCTGTCGGACAGGTATCCGGCGACCAGCCGGGATGTCGCGTTGAAGACGGCGTAGACGATGACGAGATAGAAACCGTTCTCCCAGGCGGCCTGCGTCTTGGCGATGGTCGCGATATGGGCCATGATCATGAGCCCCGCCGACGCCGCCCCGAGATACATGAGCCACAGTTTGACGAACGTCGGCTGTTTGACGATTTCCGGCCAGCCGATCTCTTTCGCAGCGGGCCGGTTATGCGGCTTCGCCGGCGCACCGGGGGCGCAGGCGGGCATGTACCCTTCGGGCGGATTCTTCACGGTCTGGGACAGGACGATGAGAACGACGAAGATTCCCGCACCGAGGACCATAAACGTCCGGGGGATGCCGTAGCTGCCGAGGAGCCAGTCGGCAAGGGGGGAGAAGTAGCCGGACGCCACGCCGGTGCCGGCGACCACGATCCCGGTGACCATGCCCCTCTTTTCCGGGGGAAACCACTTGACGCAGGCGGGGATGGTCGTGGAATAGCACATGCCGTTGCCGAAACCGTTGACGCAGTAACCCAACATCATCCAGAAAGGCGTGTCGGCGAATCCGCAGGCCGTGAGCCCAATGCCCACCAGGATGCCGCCGACGGTGGCGACCCTGCGCGGCCCGAATTTGTCCTGCAGCCTGCCGCCGAAGATCATCATCAGGGTGAAGGCGAACATGTAGGCCGTATAAGGAAGGGACGCCTGCACGTTCGTCCAGCCCCACTGGACGACCAGGGCCTTCTTGATGACGCTCCACGAGTAGTTGATGCCCATGGTCATGTTGATGCCCGTCGATGCGGCAAGGGCGATCCACGGGAGGTACCGTCTCGTCTTTTCGGGGGAATGCATGCGGAGGATTTCTTTCCTTTTGAACGTCTTGCGTGCGGTTTTCGGGGCCCCGTCCTGTTTATTCGCAGATTGTCACGGCCCGCCCGGCCCTGGCGGGCATCAGAAGCCGCATACAAAACACCAGCGGCCGGGTTTTGTCAAGGGGAAAAGGCGGGGCGGGTTATCGGTTTCCGGCGAAGCTGCGGACAGGCATGTTGCCGCCGGGCGGGTTGCGCCTCGTATCGATTTCGCTTGCTTCTTCCGACGGGAAGTTTATCATGCGGCTATCCCGCAGAAAAGGAGGATAAGGAAAATGGAAGTCGACAAGATATGGTGCTTGAACAAGGCTCTCGAAATGACCATGGCGTCCTCGCAGGGCGGTTATTCCGCGCAGACTCCGGACGTCGTTCTCCGAAGCCTCTACGACAAGCTCAAGGAGCTCTACAGGGATTCCCACGACATCAAATAGCCGCGCTCGGGCGGGGGCGTCTTCGGCTGCCTGCCGTCCATGATCCCGCTTCCGTATCGACCCTGCACCCTCTCACGTTCCCGTTCTTCTTCCTTCTATCCCTACTTCCAGCCCTTCGCGTCCCAGTAGCGGTATTCGCTCGCCCATTCGTCCCCGTGCATCTTCGTCAGGGCCTGGAAATAGGCCCGGTTCGCGGCATGGAGCTTCGCCTGCTTCCGGTGGATCTTGCCGGCCCCGATGTCGGAAACGAGGGTTTCGCCGAGGCGGAAGGCCTTCTCCACGGCGCCCCGGAAGCGCTTCGGCCCCTGCTGAACGGCCACGCCGGCGGTCCCCGTGACGAAGGCCCCGAAGTTGACCATGATATCCGTCAGGTAGTCCGTCACCTGCCTGTCCTGCCCGGTGCCGCCCGACGTCGCCGCGACGACGGCGTACTTGCCCGAAAGAAGCTGGCAGTGGATCGCGTCGGCCATGCGGTCGATAACGGTTTTCAACTGGGCCGAGACTGACCGGAAGTAGTTCGGAGAGCCCACGACGATGCCGTCGGCGGCCAGGATTTTATCGTACAGGGCCGCGAAGTCGTCCTTTTGGAAACACTTCCCTTTTTTATAACAGACGCCGCAGCCGATGCAGTATTCGATGTTGAGTTTGCAGACGTCCGCGAACTCCGTTTTCGCGCCCGCCGCCTTCGCCCCGTCGAGGACGGCGCGGACCAGTTTCGCCGTCTCGCTCCTGCCCCCCTTCGGACTCGCGTTGATGCCAAGAATCTTCATCGCCTTTTCCCTCCCCGTGAAACCGGGGCCGCCAAACCCCGGTGTTTCGTGAAATCATAGGGCAATATGGCGCGGCGTGTCAATCGCGTTCCGCATCCCGGCCCCGAAAAAGCGTTGAAAAAAATACATCCGGACTGACAAAGGTTCAACTTCTCTCGGGCATATCGAAGGTCGATTACGCCGCCGTCTATGCCCTCGATCGACTGAACAGAGACGGCAGCCCCGCCTGCGTGACGCACTACCCCTACTGCGAGGGCTACCGGAACCCGGAAATCTACGGCCTGCGCCACTACTGGTACGAGACAAGGGATATCCCGCTTTCGACGATGGCGTGTCCCGATTTCACGACGGTCGCCGACCCCGCCTCCTCCCCCTTATTCCAGGCCGTCCGTCCTCATCTTACGCGGCAGCATACGTATTGCAATGTTTTCACAAATAGGTTATAACGTGAAAACCAAGGATTACGGATATGGAAGACCGGATCGGCCGATTTAAAGTCGTCAGGGAACTGGGCAGAGGAGCCCAAGGACGGGTATACCTCGCCGACGACCCCCACCTGGCCCGCCGGGTGGCGATCAAGGTCCTCAACCTACAGCCGCAGCACCGGAGCGCCCACACCCAGCAGTTGATCCGCGAGGCCCAGACGATCAGCCGCTTCCAGCACCCCAACATCGTCACCGTCTACGACGCGGACGAGCACGAGGGCATGGTCTACATCGTGTTCGAATACGTCGAGGGCACGACCCTGAAGGAGCTGATCGCCCGCAAAGGCAAGCTGGACGTCGCTTACGGGGCCCGGCTGATGAGCCGGCTCCTCGACGGCATCGCCTACGCCCACGACCACGGCATCGTCCACCGGGACCTGAAGCCCGCGAACATCATGATCGACGGGAAGGACGTCCCCCGCATCCTGGACTTCGGCATCGCCGTCGCGACGGGCTCGGAGCCGGAACTGTCGGGTACCAGCGGCTACATGTCGCCGGAACAGCTCAACCGCCAGACCCTCGGCCCTGCGTCCGACCTCTTCTCCCTCGGCCTCATCTTCTACGAAATGCTCGCCGGAAAGCCCGTTTTCGACAAGGGCAGCGACGTGAACGTCCTGTACCGCATCGCCTTCGATCCCGTCGAGCCGCCCTCCGCCCGAAACAGCGCGGTGGACCCCAGGATCGACCACATCGTCATGCGGGCCATCGAAAAACAGCCGGAAGACCGGTACGCGAGCGCCCTGGAGATGAAGCGCGACCTGGACGACTACCTGAATCCCGACGAGAGCATGGGGGACAGAGACGGCAAGAGCCACAGCACGGTCGACTTCCTCATCAGGCGCATGTCCCGTATGAAGGACTTCCCGACCTTCTCCCAGAACATCTCGGAAATCAACCAGAAGACATCGACGTCCAACGCCAGCGCCGTCTCCGCCTCGGACCTTTCCAACGTCATCCTCCGGGACTATTCCCTGACGAGCAAACTCCTGAAGCTCGTCAACTCGGCCTTCTACGGGCAGCTCTCGGGGAAGATCACGACGGTGACAAGGGCCGTCGTCGTCCTCGGGTTCGAACGGGTCCGGATGACGGCCATCGGCCTCATGCTCTTTGACCAATTGCAGAACCACAGCCACGTGGCGGACCTGAAGGATTCGGCCGTCGCCTCCTTCATGGCCGGCCTGATCTCGGGCAAGCTCTCGGAAGGCGTCTCCGGCCGCGGCATCGAGGAGAGCTTCATCTGCGGGATGATGCACAACTTGGGCAAACACCTCGTGATCCTCTATTTCCCGGAAGAGTACGGCGCCATCCGGGAGCGGATGGCGAAGAAGAACCTGAACGAACACGCGGCGTCGCTCTCGGTGCTGGGCGTCGCCTACGAGGAACTGGCGATGGCGGTCCTGCGGACGTGGAATTTCCCGAAGATCATCGTCGACAGCCTGTGCCGCCTGCCGGAAGGCCGGGTCGCGAAACCCAAATCCGAGGGGGAGGTCCTGAAGGTCGTGGCGAACTGCGCCAACGCCATGTGCGAGATCCTGCGGACGACGGAGGGTCCCGCCCGGGCCGAGGCCTTCAAGGCCCTCGCCGCCCGCTACCGCGACGCCATCCGCCACAACGACAAGCAGATGCACGATCTGATTTTCAACGGGGCCAGGGAGATGATGCGGTACGCCGACGCGTTAAAGATCGACGTCCGGAAGAGCGACCTTCTGAACCGCGTCCTGCACGAGACGGGCGTGCCCGCCGCTCCCGCCGCCGCAGCAGCGGCATTCGCCTCCGGGCTTCCGGGACGGGCGGCGGCGCCGGCCGCCGTATCGGGACCGGGCAAAGCCGCCACAGCCGGCGCTGCGGCCGAAGAACCGGACAGCGTCCTCATCGAGGGCATCCAGGAAATCAGCAACGTTCTTCTCGGCGACGCCCAGCTCAACGACGTCCTCTACATGATCCTGGAGACCATGTACCGGGGTTTCGGGTTCCAGCGCGTCGTCCTTTGCGTCATGGACGCCCGGAGCGGCAGGATGACGGCCCGGTTCGCCTTCGGCGCCGACACGCAGCAGCTCCTTAACCAATTCAGCTTCAAGACCGCCACGGCGGGCGACGCCTTCAACGCGGCCATCGAAACCAACCAGGAGATCATCGTCAACGATACGGACGATCCGGGCGTCAAGCCCCTGATCCCCGAGTGGTACGTCCGGCTCATCGGCGCCCCGGCGTTCGTCGTGTACCCCATCGTCATCCGCGGCAAGCCCATCGGCGTCTTCTACGCCGACAAGGGGAAGAAGGGCGACATCCTCCCCGGCAACAAGACCTCCTACATGAAGACCCTCTGCAACCAGGCCGTCCTCGCCGTCAAGCAGATGCGGTAAGGGGGGGCGCGGTCTTTAGACCGCCCGGCCGCCGTGTCATGGCCCTATGTTTGGGGAAACACGCCGCCCACCTTGTCCGCAGGTCCCGGCAGAAGCGCTTGGACGGCATTATCCGCGACTATTGCCCGCCGGGCGTCAGGCTTTGCCACGCCGGCTATTCCCCGCCGCCCTCCCCCGCAAACACCGTGCATCGCACGATGCGCCGTTGCCTGAACCGGGAAAACACAGGAACCGCCGCGCCTGCGGCCTTTATCTCAAGCGCGAAGCCCGCCTTGTCTTGCCCCGGCGTCCGCTGCATCCGTCCCTTCCTCACGCAAAACATCCGCGGTTTTTATTCGTTCCCTGCAACTCCGAATCCTTTGCATCGTGCCTTCCCGAAAGTCTGTCACGGAAATCGTAATCATTTTTTAAAAAGCCCAGACACTTACACATAATATGAACATTATTGCATATATTTATAACATTATTTAACTATATATTACTTGACGGTTATACGATCTTTTGATTTAAAAGTTAACCGAGAATGATCATCCTGATCCTCTTTCCGACTATCCCGTTCGTCCAGATTTTGAATATCCATTATTTGCCCTTTTTCTGAAGCAGGGCTGCATATCGATTACCTGTGGGTGATTCAAAGAATTGTTACCCGCGATTTTTCTCTTTACAAGGACGCATGTTGTCTTCCTCAATGGAGACCTCAAAAAAAGCCTCTCGCGTCCGGCGGGTCTTTCATCTAATTAACACCATGAAAATGTATCGATTAAGGGAAACCCGACTAATACATTTTCGGAAGGGAGATCATATATGGTGAGATTTTTCACATGGTTCTCTGTATTCCTCGTGATCAATACACTATACGCATGTGCGGGCCTCAGTGTCGAGACGCTGGGAAAAGATGCAGAGCGCGATAAAGCGGCACGCGGATTCCGCTATTACCAACCCGCGCCCTATCTATTCGTTCATTCTGACGGGAAGGGCGGCATCGTCAGCGAGATCAAGTTTCTGCCGGACATATCCCAGAAGATGTCCGCTAAACCCTATGCTTATTTCGCCACCAACGAAAGCACGCTGCAGTTCGATGCGGGCATGTTGACCCAGGCCGCGGCGATTGTCGATGAAACGATTGTCCCGGGGGCTACCGTAGATGCCCTGGCAAAGGTGCTCGGCGCAGTCGTTAAGACAGCCTTTAACGCGCCCGGTGAAACCAATATCGCAACAGTCCCCGTTCCTTATCTCTTCAAGATCGTTGTTAAAGATAACACGATTGAGCTCAGGGGCGGCCCTGAAAAAGGGGCTGCGGTGGATAAGAACGGTCAAAAGATGGTCATCCGTGTAACAATCGCAGAACAAGGAGGAAATTAGCGATGCGCATTTCGATGAAAATCATTGCGTTAGCTGTTTTCTGCCTCGGACTGACGAATTGCATAACTGTCACCCATGTTGAGAAATTTACAGGTAACGAAAAGGGGATCCGGTATTCCCTTCCCGCAACATATTTACTTGTGACCCCGAAATCGGACGGCACGGCAGATTACAACTGGGTCTATCTCCCCGATCCGCAGAACGAATACGCCGTTGAGACGTATTCCTTTATGTCGAAATACACCATCGACCTGTCTTTTGAAAACAACCTCCTTAAAAAGGTATCACTTAAAGCCGATAACACGACGGTCGCTGCAAAATTGGCCGATGCGGCACAGAGTGTCTACACGACTCGTGCCACGGCCGCTTCGGATGCTGCCAAAAAGGTAGCCGATAAGAAAAGTGCCGCACAAAAGGCGATCGCCGACGCTCAGCTCGAACTGAGTCAGGCGAAGGCAGCACTCATGAAACTTGAAGAGCTGGGAAAAAACAAAGACAACGGAATTACTGCCGCGGACATTGCCGCAGCAGAGGTCAAAGTTGCACAGGCACAGGCTAAAGTGGATTCGCTAAAACAAGAATCTATAAAAGAACTGGGGGCAATGAATGCGCCGAAAGATGCGGAGGGAATGAATAGGACAGGCCAGGCTTGGGGCCCGGTGCTGTTCAAAGTCGTTCAATACGAAGATGAAAAAAAGGAAGACAATGTGAAGCTTGTGGCGGTTAATATCCAGCATACGTTCGATACGGCCACGGCTGTCACGCCGAAACTGCCAGTTGCAGCGCAAGCGTTCTATTTTAAAGGCTCAAGTCGTTTAACTGCTTCTGAAGTCAAAAAATTCTCCGTCGTCGCAGACCAGGAAATATTCAAGGTATATTCTGATAAAGCAATCTTATACAAGGACAACAAACTCATTGAACACAGCACATACGGGCTCACGTTTACGCTGCAACCCGATAATAAAACAGTCGTCATAAATTTCAGTAAAGGACTACCCGCGGGAAAATATAAAATGACTTTGCCATATTCAACCAAGGCGACCGAAAAGCCGAAAAGTGATTCCAGTATCTCGTTTGAGGTCATGCAATGACGAAACTCGAGTGCCAGATCGGAATGATGAGCCCCAAACTCGATCGATATGGGTCAATACCGAATCTGACCGAATTCATTCAAAAGCATTTCGAAGTTGCATCGCGCGGAGACGTCTCGCTTGCCTGCACGGAACCGAAGATGATCCGGCACCCGCTTTCGCAAGACAGTTCGGTCACGGCCCTTGAACTTCATAACGCACTCGCCTATCTGACGGGCAATCCTATCGAAGGCCCCATTTCGCGAATCGGAATTCTCCTTGCCGAAAGCTATGAGCCTTTCAGGCCGGCTTTAGGTGTCATGTTCGATCGAGGTTTCGCGACAGATGACGACCTCAATAGTGTCGATTTATTCACAAAGGTGCCGCGGGAAGGATGCGCCGTGTTTCTCGGCGCAATCTCTGAATTGCGTAGCGACGAAGAATCTTACGCGGAAGAGGTCCTTTTCACAACAGTACATGAACTCGGCCATGTTTTTAATCTTCATCATGATGAAGATTCCATTAATTTTATGGCACGGAGTCAAGTGGAGAAGCCGTACGGTCCGGCTGCTTTCATTTCAGCGAGGATCAAAAAGACTGGCTTTCGCAATGTTCAACAAATCCTAATGTTCGCCCTGGCGGAAGTCCCTTTATGGACACGGGCACTTACGGCAACCTGAATATCCCTCCGTATGCGGCAAAATCGTCAATGCCGTTCGGACTGGAACTCAATATAAATTGCTGGCCGCGGGAATTCTGGAAATTTGAACCCATACAACTCGACATTGAGTTGCGGTTGATCGGAGGTGGAAAACCGTCATTTGATATCCCGGACGAGCTCGACCCTGGATATGGAAGATTCCGGCTTATGATAGAAGATTCTCTGCGCGAACGGCATCTATATCGATCACCCCAACATTATTGCGGCGTAAATAAGATGAGAAAGATTACACAGATTGAACCGTATAGACGCGATATACCGGTTTTCGGTCAATCAGGTGGCTACACATTCCGTCGTGCGGGTTTGCACACCCTCTGGATCGAATTCGATACAGGTCACGGGGTACTGCGATCCAACAAACTCGACGTATTCATAAAGCCCGAAAATAGTGTTGACGTATCAAGAGAAAATTTAAGAAATTATTTATCGAAACCAAATGCCGCCCGCACTCTTTTCTTTCGGGAAGATCTGCCGGATCACAGAGGAATTAAAACGCTTGCCGACTGCATCAATGCAGTTCCTGACACGTCTACAGCGGCGGAGATACACTACACAATCGGCAGAACCTCGCTTGCACTCTCAGCACGTAATACGGCTGGACGTAAAAAGCACAATCAAAAAGCTCTTCATCACCTTAGAATAGCTCTCGATTATGAGCATCTTGGAACACACCGCAAGAACAAAGCGCAGGCCATTATCGATAAACTGAGCCGTACATCGTAATCTAAGAGCGCCCTACAGCGGTTCCGCCTTGAAGGCGGCCAGGGCGTCGGCGTAGCCGGCTTCGATGCGGTGCTCCAGGGTCTTGCGGGAGAAGTCGCTCGACGAGCCCGTGGCGCCGGTCCCCTTCTCGCCGACGATGATCGCCTTGTCGATCCGCCGGTGCCGGGAGAGTTCCCTGTAGCCTGCGTGTTTGCGGATGGGGCTGTCGGCAGGGATGACCTTTTCGATTTCCTGGACGAGATCCACGAAGGTGCGGTACCGGCTCAGGATCTTCCTGTCGATGGCCATCTTCCCCGAAAAAAGCATGTTGTAGAACCGCTCCGTCGCCCCGAGGATCGACTGCGGAATCTCCTCATTCATCTTGTGCAGCTCCACGAAGATCAGCTCCCGCTCCACTTCGGGATCGTCGGACTCCACGTCCTCCAGGGCGTTCACCGCGGCGGCGATGGGCAGGTTGATGAAGACGCCGCCGTCCCAGTAGTGGTGCGCGCCGATCTCCGTCATGGGGAAGGTCACGGGGAAACTGCCGCTCGCGAGGATGTGCGAAAGCGTTATCTCCGTCCTGGCGTTGTCGAACTTGGCGTGCTGCCCGGTCGTGACGTTGACGGCCGTGACGATGAATCGCGTCTCCTCCGGTTTGTTCAGCTTCCGGACGTCGATAAGATCGTGCAGCGTCTCTTTCAGCGCGGACGTGTCGTAGACGCTCGTTTCGTTGAGCGACGCGAGCCACGGCGCAAATGCGAATTCCGGCTTCAGGCTGTACATTCCGGGATTGCCGAAGAGCGAAAGGGCCTGCTCCGGATATCCGGCAAAGGGCAGCGTGAAGCACTCCTCCGGAAAGTTCGGCAGCCACGAAAGCCACGCCGTCATGGGGTTGTCCACGCAGAACCGTTTCCGCCAAAGCTCGTCCAGGGCCTCCATGGGATCGCCCTTGGCGCCGATGAGGACCGCGCCGTTGATCGCCCCGATGGAAATGCCCGCGACGGCGCGCGGATGGAAGTTTTTCCCCCGCATTTCGTAGATCGCCTTGATGACGCCGTATTCGTACGCGCCCCTGGCCCCGCCGCCCTGCAGGGATAGCGCCGTGATCGTCCTTTTGTCTTTCTTTGCCTTTGCGCCTTTCATGTCCTTCCTCTCCTTTTCCTGTTGATGCCCCCTCGCGCCGATTATAGAGGCCGCAAACCCTCAAGTCAATGTAAATCCTTGTTTTTCGCAGCGCTTTAGCTTTGCCGACACCGTTGCCTTTTCCTGCACGTTTGTCGCCGCCCCGCCGCCGTCGTCGCCGGTTGCGACGTCCGCGACGGCCGCAGCAAATCCCCCTGCTTCTCGCAAAGCTCCCCCGTGCGAAAATATTTTCCTGCCTCACCGCCCTGCCCCGCCGCTTCCTTTTGCCATAATGATCAAGATATCGTTCACTTATCCTTTTCGATACCCCCGCCGGGTTGCCGCCCCTTTCTTTCGTCTCGTACACATTTTTGTTGACAATCCTGAAACACTGATGTAGTCTGACAATGCCATACGGCGTTTTCTATCCCGCCTGTCACGCGCCCGTGCACGGAATTCTGAACACCTATGACCTATTTCCGTTCCCGGAGTGTGACTTATGCGTTTTTTCACGAAATCGTCCCTCAGGATAAAATGGATGGCGGCGGTTGCCGTCGTTTCGGTGGTGGCGGTTTCCGCCGTAGCCGCCGGCGTCCTGCACACGAAAAGCGAAAACAGTTCGGCCCCGGCCCTTTACACGCCGAAGCTCCAATGTCTCTCGTCCGCCAGGGCGGCGTTTGTCGACACGCTGCTCGCCACGATCTCCGATAAGAGCGTGTTTCTCTTCTCGACGCAGGAACAGCAGCAAGGGTTCACGGCGCAGAGCAGAGAGAGCCTCGAATCTTTCAGGGAAAACATGCAGAAAGCCCGGTCCGGCTTCCAGCCGGAAAAAGGCTAGGTTCTCATAATGGGTCTGCCGCCCGCCGCGGCCCGATGGAAGCCGTCCGTGACCGGCCGCACGGGCATCCCCGTTGTTCGCGGGAGGATGTCGAACTCCCTTCTGTGACATCGCTCACATAAGGATGAAAATTTTTCCATAAATTTGCTTCCGCCGATCCTTTTTCCCAAAATCCCCTTCCCCATCCGCAGCGCCTATCCGTGATATCGCCTTTTAATTCATATAGTTAATGTCGCTGGCAGGTCTTTCCTTCGGCGGCGGCGTCTGCATACAAATCGGTTGACAATGGTGTCGCCCCCATTGTAGTATTACATCGTCATACCGTGATCCGTTTCCCGCCTGTCATGCGCCCGTGCACGGGACGCCGACCCCCTATGACGTATATCCCCCTCACGGAGTGTGACTTATGCAACTACTCGGCAGAATATCCCTCAAAACGAAGCTGATTGCGGCCTTCGCCATCGTCTCGACGCTGACGGTCGCCGTCGGGGCCATCGGCATCATGAACATGAGAAGCATCAACAACAAGGCCCTCGGCATGTACGAGAAGGAATTGAAATGCCTCTCGTCCGCCAAGGCGGCGTACATCGACCTTTTGCTCGCCACGTCCGCGGAGAAGAGCGCCCTCCTCGCCTCGACGCAGGACCAGCGGAACCAGTACCTCGCCCGCAGCAAGCGCAGCCTGGAATCCTTCAAGGAGAATATTCAGAAGGCCCGGCCGTTCTTCCAGACGGAGAAGGGCAAGGCCCTCATGACGAGCCTGTCTCTCGCCATCGCCGAATGGGAGCCCGTCCACAAGCAGGTGATCGACCTCGCCAAGAACGAAGCGCCGGCGGAGAAACGGCTCTCAAGCGACCTTTCCGGGGGGACGGGGCAGGAGAAGGTCGCCGCCGTGGGCAATATCCTGGAAGAGGTGACGAGGCTCCAGGAAGAGAACGCCCGTGAGATCAACGCGGACAATGCGAGCCTCTTCAAGACGAGCCTCTTTTCAATGACGGGCCTCACGGTCGTCGGCTTCGCCCTGGGTCTCACCTTCGGCATCGCTTTGAGCGTTTCCATCAGCCGGTCGCTCCACGGCATCATCGCCGGCCTCTCCGACGGGGCCGAGCAGGTGGCCGCCGGGTCGTCCCAGGTGGCCGAATCGAGCCAGGCCCTGGCGGAAGGCGCGTCCGAACAGGCCGCCTCCCTGGAAGAGACGTCCGCCTCGACGGACCAGCTTGCCTCCATGACGAAGCTGAACGCCGACAACGCCATGAAGGCCAAGTCCATGATGACGGAAGTCAAGGGGATCGTCACGGACGTGGACCGGCACATCGGCAACATGTCCGAGGCCATTACGGAGGCCATGAAGTCGAGCGAGGAGACGGGCAAGATCGTGAAGACCATCGACGCCATCGCCTTCCAGACGAACCTGCTCGCGCTGAATGCGGCGGTGGAGGCGGCGCGCGCCGGGGAGAAGGGCGCGGGGTTCGCCGTCGTGGCGGGCGAAGTGAGGAGCCTCGCCATGCGGTCGGCCGAGGCGGCCAAGAGCACGAGCAGCCTGATCGAAACGACCCTTAAGAACGTGAAGCGCGGCCACGACCTGACGAAGGTCACGCAGGAGGCCTTCCGGCACAACGTCGAGCTGGCGGGCAAGGTCGCCGTGATCGTCGACGAAGTCGCCGCCGCCTCCGGCGAACAGGCCCAGGGCATCGACCAGATCAACAAGGCCGTCGCCGAGATGGAGAAGCTGACGCAGTTCACGGCGGCCAACGCCGAGGAATCGGCCAGCGCCTCCGAGGAGATGAGCGCCCAGGCCATGCAGGTGAAAGGCTACGTGGAAGACCTCGCGACCCTGATCGACGGGAAGGGGAAAGGGGCACGCGGCCCGGCTCTCGGCGCGGGAGCAGCCGCCGCCCTCATCGCCGACGGCAAGGAAAGAAAAGACCGGCCGGCGCTGCCGGAAGCGGACGGCCGTGAAAAGGAAGCCCCGTCGGCAGGCGCGAAAGAGGGAGTGGGAGAGGATGCTCCGTTTTTTCAGGGAGCCCTTCCCTTTCCGGAAGAACCGGCCCCACGGCAGGAACCGTTCCGGAACTTCGACGCCTGATAACCGCGACAGGCGGGAGGGGAAGGTGCCATCCCCTCCCGCCCACGGTTTATTCCGGTCCGTGGCGGGCTGGATGTGTGAATTCTCGGGAAACCATCCTTCACGATCGATCTCTCTTTGCATCAATCGGGTTTCCGGCCTTACAGAACCGTCTCAAACAAATGCCCAGGTCGATATTAAAGCCCTCAATCATGAAGTACCGCCCCACTGGACGACCAGGGACGCGCTCCCTGAACAAGGGGTGTCCCCGGGAACATATCCAACCATTGGAATTGCGACCATGATTTCCTGTTGGAAATAAAAGGTTGCCAACGCTCGGCCGCTATGCGACGATATGAACGTTTAGGGGCGCATGATACATTTCGAGCGTGAAGAATCGATGCACGTTTCCATACTGCGTCCCGATTGCTTTCCCCGCTCCCATTCTTCCCGTTTCTAAACGTACGGAACGCCTTTGCCGCAAGGAGTCATGATGCCGGATACAAAAAAGATTTATTCGGAAGAAACGCCGTTTTCGGAAAACCGTGGAACTTCGCCGGGCGCGGCAAGTGCCGTTCCGTCGGCAGGCGATCCTTTATCCGCCGTCGCCGGCGCCTGGTCCGAAACAGACCGGGAAAAAGTCGAACGTTTTATGGAGCACTGGACGCGAATGATGAGGGATGAACTCGCGGAAAAAAAGGAAATCTTCATCGACATCATGACGCGGCTCGATTTCCAGGATGAAAAAGTCGTAAAAAGGCTGGACAGCGAGGCGTATAGGTCTCTTCTGCGGAAATCGTTTCGGGATTGGGCGGGAGCGGAGAGCCGGGGGAAAAGGGATATCATCAGAAACGTCCTGGCGAATGCGGCGGCAACGGACAAGACCAGCGACGATGTCATCCGGCTTTTTCTCGACTGGATCGGTCGATACTCCGATCTTCATTTAAAAGTCATCGTCGCGGTCCACGACAGCAACGGCATAACCCGGGCAGGCATATGGAAACAGATCGGGCAAGGCTTCGTTCGCGAGGATTCCGTGGATGGCGACCTGTTCAAGCTGTTAATACGGGACCTGAGCATGGGCGGGATCATCGCACAGCATCGCGATACGGATTATTACGGCAATCCCGTTCCGGAAAGCGAGCAGACCCATAGAAGAAGCGACACGGCAACAGCGAGAACAGCCTTCGACGATGAGGATTATTTTGAATTGACGCCGCTGGGGGAGCATTTTGTTCGCTATGCGATGACCGAAATACAACCGAAGATCGAATTCCGGGAACCATAGAGACGCCGGCGAACTCGCACAGGTCTATTGAGATCAAATTCCTTAATAATTAAGTAAGGTGTCCCCCGAACTCGGACGCATCTACACCCTCCTTGGTTTACATTAGACGAACCAGCGGAATATTTGTACGCCCTAACAAATAGTCATTCACATCATGCCCTGTCTTGCACATCAATTATTTCTAGCGGTAAACCAGTGGACATTTTCAATTTATTTAAAAATATCTCCCATCGCCAGTTAAGACAGATACAGATATTTTTACCGGTATTGACGAATGAAGGTATTAAAATCTGTCTTTCTCCATCCTTATTGACTACGAACACGCCTTCACTCCAAATTATGCGTTGCGCGAAAGAGGCTTTTTTTGTCTAACCGAAATTCTTTTGTGAAGCCAATTGAATTGTTGGTTCTAACAACCAATAACTTGGAAATATCGTTTAAATTAAATGATTTTGCCGGAGATGTGGCGGAACAAGATTCTTTATAGGACAAAATACCATCTTCGATGGTTATGCTACTTCTGCATGCGCCAACCATAAATGATAAAAAAGGAATAGGCCAAATATATCTTCCACCAGCCAACTGATCATCGGCAAAAGGGGGAACTTTAATTTTGATCGGTCGATTCACAATATATCTCGTGCTTAGAATAACTCTGGTGGGACATCATATTTCAATAAGCTAGCCCGGGTGGTGAAAGTGTCGCATCGAGCACCGGATCGGCTGCGCCGCTTTTGCTCAATTCCGGGGACACCATACTTAATTATTCATTCTTCTCAGAAGTCCATCTACAAATAAGTATGCTGTCCCCCGAACTATGTCTCCCCCGAACTATGTCTTGTCCCCCGAACTCGCTGGAAGTCGTCATCGCCTGATTTCTGGATTCGGTGAGAATTAAGGCAGAAATTCGTAATGCGGGGACGACCATTCGGGAAGATATTAGATTATACGGTTTATTTACCATTCCATATTTTATCGACGGGAATATTGACTTCTTCACGTGATACGTCATATTTATACCATCTAATCCGCACGTCATGGACATTCACTTCCTTGATGTCTGCCCATGGAGTCGGGGCCAGTTTAATTCCGTATTCACCGGCGGGATGATCGCTCAACTCAAAGAAACATACATGATTCACATCACACATTGAATCCCAAACCAGTTTCATGCTGCCGCAGATAACTTCCGGCGTACCGGTCTGCCAAATGAGCGGATAAAATATACCACGCGGTGGAAGAAAAGATGCCTTTCTCTCTTTGAATTCAACATTTTTATTCAAGAAGTCTCCGCTACCGTCTCTTTGGCAGTAAACTTCGTACAAAGAATATTTTTCCTTCCCGTCTTTTTCCGTCCAATATTTATTAAATCTGATCGCACAGTATAAATTATCTTTTCGAACCAACAGAAACCTTCCCACGGGCATACCAATACCTAGCTTTCCAATGTGTACTTCATCAGGTAAAGGTTTTACATATCCCTTAAATGCTTCATCACAGCGTCGATTGTCGATCTCTCCCGCTGTTATAGCCAATGTTGGCATGAATAATAGTGTTAACACGAAAATTATAATCCTCGTCATTTTTCACCTCTGGTCGAATGCGAATTCCAAGGACATTCATGATAAGTTTTTTGAAAGTCTGGGGCACCATCCCCTGGTCAGGGGCCGCGTACTTAATTATTAATCTCTCTCGACTTTAAAACACAAAACCCCGCTCTTTTTCAGAAACGGGGTTTTATTCTTCAATCCATAGCGCCTTCCAGGTATAGGGTTATAGATCGTTCAGCAATTGAATATGTAAGAATGCTGATACTCTCAATTAAATAATATTTCAAGGGAATTTTGATCGTTCGTTCTCTCCAACTCCGCCTTTCTTCTCGAACCGCCCTGCTCTACCCCCTGCCCTCCCCCCCCGCCCCAAAAACCGATTGCAATACGTTGCGGCGTGCGGAATAATGGGGTCCGTTTCAACGCCTTCACACCGCTTCAAAAAGACCGTTTCGGAGGACACGATGAAAAGAGGATCGATTCGTATTCGCCTGCACATCGCCTGCGCCGCGCTGGCGGCACTCGCCTTATTTTTCGCTTCGCCCGGATTCGCCCCCGCCGACGAGAAACCGGAGATATATCCCCAACTCGGGCAGGGCGGCTGGACCGACAAGGCCGCCATGTCGCAGGACGGCCGATACGTCCTGACGGGGGACTTCGGCGGTACGATCATGCTGTGGGATGCGGCAAGCGGCCGCGAGATCAGGACGTTTCCCGGCTTCAACACACTCGACGTCGTCGACATATCGCCCGACGGCAAGTACGTCGTCGCCGTCAACGGAGACACCGTCAAGACATGGGACATTGCGACCGGCCGGGAACTGTATGCGGTCAAGACGAACGGAAGCGTGCTGGGCGTATCCTTGGCTTTCCTCGACGGCGGCAGATACCTGGCCGTCTCCGGCATGAGCTCGCCCATCTCCGTATGGGAAACCGCCACGGGCCGGAAAACGGGCGGGGTCGAGCTTGCCCGCGATTTCTACAGGGGGGGCGGCTTCACGACCATTACGCCGGGCAGCCGCTACACCCTGACCCAGGTCTACAACAAGGCGGCGATGAAGTCCGAACCGCCCAGGCTCTGGGACATCCTGACGGGAAAGGTCCTCCGGGAACTGACCCGCTCGGCGCCCTTCCATTCCAAATTCCTGCCCGACGGCAAGATCCTGTCCGCCCGTCATGAGGACAACGGCCTCGAATTATGGGACCCCATGACGGACAGGACGATCTGGTCCCGCAACGGGCATACCGCAAGCGTCAGTTTCCTCGCCGTTTCCGCAAACGGCGCTGTCGCAGTCTCCGCAAGCAACATGGCCGGGACGATGCTGGTCTGGGACACGGCGACGGGCCGGCTGCTGCGGTCGATGGCCCTGCCGAAGGGGCAGCACCCCTTCGCCCTCTCCCCCGACGGAAAGAAACTCCTCGTCCACGACGGCGACGTCGTCGGCCTCCACTCCATGATCAGGCTCTGCGACACGGCGACGGGCAGGGACATCAAGATATTCCCGAAGGAGGAATACGAAAGGGCCGTCTTCGCCCCCGACAGCCGCCTGCTGCTCATCCGGTTCGGCAAGGTCGCCCTCTGGGACCCGGCCTCCGGAGGCGAAGCGCAGCGTTTCGAGGGCACCGGCGAGAGCATTTCCAACATGGCCTTCGCCCCGAACCGGAACGCCGCCGCCATGCTGAGCGGCAACTCCGCCTACGTCTGGGACACCGCGGCGGGCAGGCGCGTCGCCGTCCTCGCCGGACACAAGAAGCTGGTCGCCGGGGCGGCCTTTTCCCCGGCGAAAGTCGCCATCGCCACGGCAAGCCTCGACAACACGGTGCGCATCTGGGATTCGCATACCGGGCGGGAAATCCTGTCGCTGCCCGGACATGAGGAAGGCGCGCTTTCCGTCGCCTGGTCGCCCGACGGCCGCTACCTCGCCTCGGCGGGGAACGACGCGCTGGTCAAGCTCTGGGATGCAGCCTCGGGCGCGCTCCTGAAAACGTTCGCCGGGCACGTCCGCAAGGATTCCCGCGACGTCAACAAGAAATTCACAGGGGTTTACAACGTCGCCTTCAGCCCCGACGGCAAGAGGCTCGTCTCGTGCGGCACCGACGGCACCATAAGAATCTGGGACACGGCCTCCGGACGCGAGCTTAAAACCCTGCGCGGACACGAGGAGGACGCGACGGCGGTCGCCTGGTCTCCCGACGGCAAATCGCTCGTCTCCGGCGGCTGGGACTCGACGGTCCGCATCTGGAACGCGGACACGGGCAGGGAAGTGAAAATCCTGTACCGGGACCAATCCCGCAACCAATCGCGCACCATCGATTCCGTCGCCTGGTCGGCCGACGGCCGCCTGATTCTCGCCAGGTGCCACGGCGACGAGGTATCCCGCCTCTGGGACGCCGCCTCGGGCAAGGAGATACGGCAGTTCGAGGGGGTGAAAATGAACGTCACGTTCACCCGCGCCCTGAACGGATCGGCGATATCCCCGGACTCGCGCTTCGTCCTCACGAACGACGGCTTCGGTGCGGTGAGCCGGATTTGGGATATCGCGACGGGACGCGAGCTGGTCCGGTTCATCAACTTCGTCGACGGGGAATGGATCGCCTACACGCCCGATGGGTACTTCAACGCCTCGCCCGACGGCGCGAAGCACATGAACGTCCGCGTCGGGGCGAAAGTCTACGCCGTCGACCAGTTCTATTCGAGATACTTCCGCCCTGAGCTTGTGGAGATGGCCCTCGCGGGGAAAGAACTTCCCAGGGGCGAGCAGATCGGGGACATCGCCTCGCAGAAGCCCGCGCCCGCCGTTACGATCCTGTCGCCCGCCGCCCGTGCGACGACCGACCGCGACAGCGTCGAGGTCGTCGTGAAAATCGCCGACGCCGGCGGCGGCATCGGCCCGGTCACGATCTACCTCAACGGCGCCCAGGTCGCCAACGACACGCGGGGCGTGGCCGTGAAGGGCAAGACGACGGACCGGGAAAGGACGATCTCCTTCACCGTGCCGCTCGTGGCGGGTCCGAACGAGATCCGTGCCATAGCCGGGAACCGCGACAACTCCATGGAATCGAGCCCGGCCGTCGCCGTCGTCACGTCGCAGGCGGCCGCCCGGAAGGCAGACCTCTACGCCATCGTCGTCGGGATCAACACGTACAAAAACACGACGATTTCCCTGACCTACGCCGTCCCCGACGCCGTCGCCTTCGCCGCCGCCCTCAAGCAGGCGGCCGCGCCCCTCTTCGGAAAGACGGACGTCCGGACGATGACGACGCCTGACGCCACCACGAAGGAAGCCATCGCGAAGGCCTTCGAAGACATCCGGAAGATCGTGAAGCCCAACGACCTCTTCGTCTTCTACGACGCGTCCCACGGCCTCGTGGATGTCGTCAACGGCGAGGAGCAGTACTTTCTCCTGACGAGCAACGTCCGGCTCCTGTCGTCCCACCGCCTCGCCGAGGACGCCCTCGGCCAGAAGGAACTGGCCGCCCTCATCGGCGGCATCCCGGCCCAGAAGAAGGTCGTCATCCTCGACACCTGCAACGCCGGCAAGGGCGGCAAGGAGATACAGCTCGCGCTTCTCACGCAGACACGGGGCCTGACGGACGCAACCGCAGTCAAGCTCCTCTATCGCGCCGTCGGCTCGTCGGTCTTCTCGGCCTCGTCCGACAGCCAGCAGGCCCTCGAAGGCTACAAGGGCCACGGACTCTTCACGTACGTGCTGCTGGAGGGGCTCCAGGGCAAGGCGGACTTCAAGAAGGACGGCTTCATCACGGTGAAGGGCCTCGCCCTCCACACGGAAGAGCGCGTGATGACGCTTTCCGAGGAGGTCTTTAAGCGCCAGCAGAACCCCATGATCGAGACGGGGGCCAACGACTTCCCCATCGGGAAGGTGACGGGAAAATAACGCCGGGTGCATGCGCCGGGACGAGCGGGACCCGGACAACCGGAATGATCTGAAAAGAATATTGCCGGGCGGCGAGAGAGCGATCTCCGCATGAAGATCGTTCTGCCGATCCTCCGGGGAAATGCCGGGGATATGCCGCCGCAAACCATCATGCCTGGGAATCGGAAGGCTTAAGGCGCCAAGCCGCCGCCTTCCCTGAAAACGGAGAGAGCGGGGCCTTCGTGGCCCCGCCCTCTCCCGACAATCAACTTTAGCAGTCTGTCCATGAGGACTCACCTCATGGACTTTTTCCGCATCGCCGCTGCGCCGGCCACGGCCAGCCCGAGAAGCGTCATCGTCCCGGGTTCGGGGACCTGAGCCGCGGGCGCTCCCGCCGTTGCGGGGCCGGGATCGCCGCCGGGCGGATCCGCCGTATAGACGATCTTGCCGGGACCTGTCCAGCCACTCTGCCCTTCGGGCTTGTAGGGATTGCCGTCGGCATAGAGGAAATCGTCGTCGGAAGAGAAGAAACCCCTGAACTCGCTTTCCTCGCCGGACGTATAAACGGCGTTGGCCAGCCGGACGGCCGGTCCTTCGGCGCTCCGTTTGACGGGAACGGCCTGACCGCCAGGCGGAGGGGAAACATCGCGGGGATTCGACGGGGTCTGATTCGCAGCACCCGCAGTGTCGGTTTGCACCGGCTCTTTCTCTATAAGAGGGGTCGGCTCGAAGCTGCCCCGGGGCTGCGCAATGTCGACATGCTTTTCGACGTCGCCGCCGACAGCTGTAAGCGCCCCGATGAATTCGTCGAAGCGGTCCATGTCCAGCGCCGCCTGACCCGCGGCGGCGATGAACGTCAGAATCACGCACGAAGCGAAGATAAATAATTTAAAGACAGCTTTCATAGTTCCTCTCCCGGTCTCGCCGGAACGGTCGTTTCCGAATCTTCATCCTCTTTCGTCCGCCTGCGGACGGAGCATGCATTCGCCGGCGGTTCGACCCTCCATGCGGACGGTAAAAATTTATAAGAAAACGCTATTCGGCGTCTGAGCTTCCAGTTCGCGTTGCACATATTTGCAAAACAGGTGCCATAAACGTTACTATAAGATATTATTCATTTTTATACAATTCTCCGGCAGCGCCGCCAGGCAAATAGCGTCAGGTTTTCCGACAGCACTGCCGCCTTTTCTGACGGTGACATGGCGGAAGCCGGGGCGTACAATGCCCCGCAGAAAACTGCGGACAAAGCGGAAATATCCGGCAAGTCCCTGAGACACCCGAGAATATCGTATCCGCGCGCAACCCCGGCCTGAACGGTGCGACGTCGCCCGGAAACGGCGCGGCACCCCCTCCCCGCCGTCTTCCCCAACGAAGGCCGATACGGGAGTTTTACAATAAAATACAAGCATTCCGCCGGGAATTGTGCTAGTTTGCCCGCATCAGGAAACGACAGGGCCCGGACGCAACAGCGGCGCCTGCTTCGCGGGCGGCGTTGGCGGCCGGACGCACGCTATACGTTACAGTAACGACATGACGCGTCGAAGAAAGGGCCTCGTATGGACGACGCCAAGACCCCGGAAGAGCTTGCCGCAGAAGTGACCGCTCTCCGCAAGCGCCTGGCCGATCTTTCGTCGCAGCTCGCCGCGGCCGGCGACTGCGGCGGCCTCTTTGCCGAAAACGAAGAGAAGTACCGCTCCCTTTTCGAAACATCCACCCAGGGCATCCTCATCTACGAATACGGCGGCACGATCCAGATGGTCAATACGGCCATGACGGCCCTCCTGGGCGCCAAGGGCCCCGAAGAGATCGTGGGGCGCACCTACCTCGAATTCGTCCACCCCGACGATCGCGAGGGTTCGGCGGCGCGGATCGAAACCGCTTTCAGGAACGCTTCCGCCAAAACCGGCGAGATCGACAGGAACCACGTGACCCTGCCGGTCCGTGAGCACCGCCTTATCGACGTCGCCGGCAACATCGTCAACGTCGAATCGACGGCCGTGGCCTTCCAGCTCCAGGGCAGAACCTATCTCCAGGGGATATACTCCGACATCTCCGAGCGCATACGGGCCAGGGAGTCGCTCAAACAAAGCGAGGAGCGCTACCGGAGCATCATCGAAAATATCGAGGACGGCTACTTCGAAGTCGACACCGCCGGCCGCCTGACCTTCTTCAACGAGCCCCTCCGCCGGATATTCGACTACCCGCGGGAAGACCTCTTGGGCATGAGCAACAAGACATACTGCTCGCCCGAATCCCTGAGCAAAATATACAGGGCGTTCAACGCCATGTTCACGACCGGCGCCCCGGTGAAGGTCATCGACTACGAGATATTCCGCCGGGACGGCGAGGTCCGCCACCTGGAAGTGTCGGCCTCGCTGATACGGAACAACGACGGTAAAATAACGGGCTTCCGGGGTATCGCCCGGGACATGACGGAGCACCACAAAGAGGAGGAAGAAAGGGAAAAGCTGAAGGGGCAGCTCCAGCAGGCCCAGAAGATGGAGGCCATCGGCACGCTGGCCGGGGGCATCGCCCACGACTTCAACAATCTCCTCATGGCGATCCTGGGCAACGTCTCCCTGATGCGTCTCGATATGGACCATCTGCATCCCCACCACGAGCGGCTCCTCCAGATCGAAAAACAGGTCGTCAGCGGCGCCGATCTGACCAAGCGCCTCCTCGGTTTCGCCCGGGGCGGCCGCTACGAGATCAAACCCGTCAACATCAACGACGTCATCGACAAGACCGCCGCCATGTTCGGCAGGACGAAAAAAGAGATCACCATCCATACCAAGTTCGCCAGGGACATCGCCACCGTCGAGGTGGACCAGGGTCAGATCGAACAGGTCCTCATGAACCTGTACGTAAACGCTTGGCAGGCCATGCCGGCGGGCGGGGAACTCTACCTCGAAACCCGGAACGTCGATATGACCGAAGGCGATGTGGCGCATTTCAAGGTCAAGCCCGGCCGGTACGTGAGGATATCCGTCACCGACACGGGCGTCGGCATGGACGGCAAGACGAAGGAACGCATCTTCGACCCCTTCTTCACGACGAAGGAGATGGGCAAGGGGACGGGGCTGGGACTCGCGATGGTCTACGGCATCGTCACGGGCCACGAGGGCGTCATCAACGTCTACAGCGAACCCGGCCAGGGCGCGACGTTCAGCATCTACCTGCCCGCCTCCCGGAAAGAGATCGTGAGAGAGAAGGTCGTCACTGCGGAACCCGTGAAGGGTTCCGAGACGGTCCTCGTCGTGGACGACGAGAAGAGCGTGCTCGAAGTGAGCAAGGACATGCTGGAGACGCTGGGCTACCGCGTCTACGTGGCCGGCAGCGGCCAGGAGGCCGTGGCCACCTATGCGGAAAAGAAAGACAAGATCGATCTCGTCATCCTCGACCTGATCATGCCCGGAATTTCCGGCGAGGAGACCTTCGACCGCCTGCGCGAGATCGATCCGGAGGTCCGGGTCCTCCTGTCGAGCGGCTACACCATCAACACGCAGGCCCAGCGGATCATGGACCGCGGCTGCAGGGGATTTATGCAGAAGCCGTTCCACGTACGGGACCTCTCCCGGAAGCTCCGGGAAGTCCTCGACGGCTGAACCGGCATTTTCAAGACGAAACCGATGGGCGAAGGACGAAGCGCCGCATGCCCGGAAAGGAAAGCATCATGTTTTACAGGAAGAACGACGAAGGATTTGTGGAGGTCGTTCCCGGCGTCAGGATCAAGGCCCTCGCCTGGGGCGACAAGACGCTCCTCGCGGAATTCCGCCTGAAGAAGGGGAACGTGCTGCCCCGGCACGCCCATCTCTACGAGCAGACGGGCTACCTCGTATCGGGGCGCCTCCGCCTGACCGTCGGGGACGAGACCTTCGACGCCTCCCCGGGCGACAGCTGGTGCATCCCGGGCCACGTCGAACACCAGGCCGAGATCCTCGAAGACTCCGTCGCCACGGAGACCTTCTCCCCCCTCCGGGAAGACTACCTCCCCGGCAACCTGAAGTGACCGGCCGGGAAGGACATGCGTCGTTTTCTCCCGCAGGCGCATTCATCTGCCCCGCCCTCCGACCGCCGTCGGCGCGTCCGTTTCCCCGATGCATCTGCAATTCAACTGGTATCTCAGGATAAGAGGGAGGCCCGACATGAACCACGACCGCATCATCAGGCTCACCAACAGGGTCGCGCTGCTGGCGACTGTCGCCTTGTTTTACTGGGTCTTTATCTTCCTCGTCATCACCACATTCGATCTGAAAATCTTCCGGGAACATATCACCCAGATATTCTATCTGAGCGTATTGGGCATATTCGCCGTTCTCGGCGGGGCCATGGTTTTGAACATCATGTCCAATCTGTCGAAGATTTCGGGCGTCATCGCGGAAAAGAAAGCGGATGCCGTATCTGCGGTCCGTAAAGTCTCCAAGTTCAGGATCATTGCCGCCGCCCTGTCGTTCCCGATCATATGCGGCACTCTTTTCGCCGGCGATATGGTCACCGCCGAACTGCGAAAGGACATTCTCGTCCAGGCGGCCCGGTCGCTCATCGCCGAGAATCAGGCGGAGCTGGCCGCCCTCGCCAGGTACGAATTCTCAAAAGAGTATGCCTTGAAAGCGGGAGCCGTATTGAACGTCATCAAAAAGACGGACAAGCATTTCCCGGAAGTCGTTCTCATCCTGCCCGACAACATTGACGGGAAAAGAGTATTTTTGGGTTTTCAAGCCCGTGAATACCCCGCAAAGGATAAAGATGTGGCAAAACATCAATTCATATTCTCCGCGTCGCATGAAGACCGGTCATACCTGGACAGCGTTTTCAACGGCCGGGAGAAAAACGATCGCTTCAATTACAACAAAGGGTACTACGAGCTTTATTTCCCGACGCAGGCCGGCGGAAAGACCATCGTCCTGTATTTCTCGGACTTTCAGCGTTACGGCAAATTCGGCTCCTGACGCCGCGCAGGCGATAAAGGAATATCCTTGCCCACCGTCATCGGACACAGCATCGCAGGGATCGCCGCGGGTTCGTACTTCCGGTCGAAGCCTTACGCAGCCGGGGTGTTCCTCCTTTGCGTCCTCTGCTCCGTCGCGCCCGACATCGACTCGCTGGGCTTTCGGTTCGGCATCCCCTACGGCCACTGGCTCGGCCACCGGGGTTTTTTCCACGGCATCTTCTTTGCCGCGATCGCCGCTTTCGCGGCGTCCCTTTGCATGCTCCGCCATGACCTATCCCGGAATGAACGGCTCCGGCTTTTTTCCGTTTTCCTTCTCTGCGGCCTCCTCCACGATATCCTGGACGCCATGACGAACGGCGGCCTCGGCGTCGCCTTCTTCTCGCCGTTTTCCGACGAAAGGTTCTTCCTCCCGTTCCGGCCCATCGAGGTGTCGCCGCTTTCCCCCCGCCGCTTGTTCTCGGCCCGGGGGCTGGCCGTCATGGCGAGCGAATTTATCTGGGTCGTCGTCCCGTCGCTGTGCTTCGCCGTGTGGGCCGCACGCAGGAGTAAACGCAAATCGCGGAGCGACTGAGCGCCGCCGATTCGGGCAAAAAAAAACTGCCCGGACCTCTGCGGACCGGGCAGTCTCTGTTCCGCCATGCAGCCGTCGTTATCCTTCCGTGCCGCTGGCGATGACCTTACCGTCTTTAATCAGGAAGAACCTGAAACCCAGGCTGAGCGTGTTCTGGAACCGGTAGAGGCGCTCCTCCACGCCGTTGCTCAATTTCCGAACGAGGACCGGCTGGCCCCACGTCGCTTCGACCTGTTCAAGCGTCATCGGATTGTTCTTGTAGTAGGATTCGCTCGCTTCGATGGTTCGTGTCGCCTTCTGTTCGACTGCCTGCGGGTCGGTCAGCGCCCTCGCCGTCGTTCCGGAGGCGACGACCCTGCCGTCCTTCACGAGATAGTAACGGTTGCCGATGTCCGAGGCCCCCTCGTACTTGAAGAACAGCTCCATCGAGCCGTCGGGCAGATGCCTGGTGCTGTTCGGCTTGCCGAGGGAGTCCGCCTGGGTAGGATGATTGGCCCAGTAATCCCGGCTCACGGCCATGACGGGCAGTCCCGGGATCACGGGCGTCGTGATAACGGGAAGGGAGCCGCTCAGGCCCTCGTCGGTGACGGCGTCGCCCTTGATCGAAAAGACCCGGTAGCCCATATCCGACATCGTGTTGCCCAGCTTGTAATATCTTTTTTCCAGGCCGCTGTCCGTTTTTACGGTCATGACCGGCTTGCCCCACGTGTTGTCCAGGTCCTGCACCGACATGGCATACACCGATGCGGGATAAAGACCCCAGGCCGCCGCCAACGCGACCGCGATAAACGCCACGATAATCATTCTGCCGCTTTTCTTCATAATAGCCTCCTTAGTGGATCCTTGCTTGTTGGTATTTAACCGCTTCCGTTTGAGCACAACATACCTCCGCCCGCATGCCCCAAGGCAGATCGTCGCCGCCATCTCTCCGCTCGCATGCTGATCAAAGAAAGAGCATATTACATGCCAGCTTCCGGTCACACTCCTGGCCATCTGAGAGATACTATTATGATATTCAAATGATAACCGTTTAATAGACGGTAGGACGGACTACGATTAATCTCATAACAATTTCATATTGAAAACCGTTCTTTTCATATTGATATTCATTTTTTCATTTTGATATCCTTTGGCCGCGTATTTCCGTCCATCCGGACCGGACAACGGGATGTGCGGCATCCCTTGCTCCGGGACACCATCGTGCGGATTTTTGCTGAAAATATCGTTTGCTTTGCCGCGGACAATAGATTATCTGTGCATATATTATCTATACAGAAGATCACCTGCACGAAGAACGAACGGGAGGCCGATCACCCTGTCGGCATTCATTCAGGTACGCATTCCATGGAAAACATGATAAAGAAAGTCGTCATCGCCTCGGCAGGCGTCTTATCGGCCTGCGCAGGCCTTTATGCCTACGATCTTTGGGACGACCGGAGACACGAAATCGAGATCGTCGGGAAGACGCCGGTTTACGCAAGCCGCGAGCCTTATCCGCAGAGAGAAGCGCCCCTGTTCTCCGTCTCGGCGAACGACAGGGCCGTCATCAAGCGCATACGATACGGGAAGAACCACATGGCGATGAATATCGAAACGTCGGACGGCCGGAGC
Source organism: Syntrophales bacterium (assembly GCA_963668175.1). Classification (GTDB taxonomy): domain Bacteria; phylum Desulfobacterota; class Syntrophia; order Syntrophales; family PHBD01. Next base: position 2,648,448 of record OY764159.1, on the reverse strand, counting down.
GGCTGGGTCTTCTACGGCCCGACGCTGCGCATCAGGTGAGGCCGGAACACGAACGCCGGCGGCGGCTGGAGCCGCTTTCGCAGACACTGAACCTCTTTGCATCCCTATGGCTCGCAGGAAGAAAAGAACATACCTGATCGCCGCCGCGGCTCTGGCGGCCGCTATCCTGGCCGGAGGGTTCCTCCTGCCGGAAGAGCCCGCCATACCGGTCCTCGGTGCGACCAGGGCGGACTGGAACCGGGATTCCTTCTGGCACCCCTGGGGCGCGTCCGGCGTTCACAAGGGCATCGACATCTTTGCGAAGGAAGGCACGGCGGTCGTCGCGGCGACGCCGGGAATCGTCCTGTACGCCGGGACGCTCTCCCAGGGCGGCAACGTCGTTTCGGTCTTCGGTCCGAAATGGCGGATCCACTACTACGCGCACCTGCAAGAGGTCCGGGCGGCGAGCGGACAATATGTCTCCCGCGGGGATGTCGTCGGCACCGTCGGGACGACGGGCAACGCCGCCGGCAAGCCGCCTCATCTCCATTACGCCATCATCACGCAAATCCCGTATGTGTGGCTGTACAAACCGGAGCGGTACGGCTGGGAGCGGATGTTCTACATCAACCCTCACGAAAGGCTGACCGCCGCAAAATGAAGGAGGACACGATCATGGAAAAGAAGAAGGCCCTGACGGCGCCTTGCGGGCTCGACTGCTTCAACTGCGAGCTTTACGAGGACAACATAAGCCCCGACATGGTGGAGCGGGTCCACGCGAAGATGGGCGTGCCGAAAGAGGCCGTCCCCTGCAAGGGGTGCAGCGCGGAGGACGGCGTCCACTTCCATCTGCCGAAGGAAGGCTGCGCGACGCTCGACTGCGTCAAGGCCAAAGGCGTGGCCCTTTGCTGCGACTGCGGGGACTTTCCCTGCGCTTACCTGGCCCCCACCGCCGACCAGGCCGCCCGCTATCCCCACAACATGAAGGTCTACAACCTGGGCCGGATCAAGAAGGTAGGCCTGGACAGGTGGGTCGAAAAAGAGGCCGGAACGATCCGCAAAAAGTACTTCACGAGCAAATTCGTCGTCGGCCGCGGCCAGGCGGACTAACGGCCGGAGGGAGACCTGTCCTATTTGACGCCTTTCGCGTTCAGATACACGCCGTATTTTTTATCCTCGACCTGGATATGGCTCTTGAGCCAGTTCGACAGGAAATCGACCACCGCGATGCTTAACGCCGTATTTCCGGATTCGTACTTCTGTTTGTACTCGGTGACCTTTTCCACGAACTTCACATGCATGTTCTTCTGCTTGACGAGTTCGGGATAGGCGTGCGCGGTAAGCATCTTCTCCTCGTCGGCAAAGTGCGTCTTGGTGTAGAGCAAAAGCCCGTCGAGGGTCTTGCCGATGATGTCTTTTCCCTTCCCCTGTCCCATGGCGTCGTTCAGATCGTTGATCAGGCCGATCAGTTTCTGATGTTCTTTGTCCATAGCCGCAATCTTGACGCTTAAATTGTCGTTCCATTTTAAAAGCGACATATTCCACCACCTTTCTTGTCTGTCCGTTCGAATCCGTGCCCCTTCCGATCTCGTGGCTCCCACAGCCGGGCTGTACACCGGTTACCGTCCGTCCTGCCGGACCGTACAACGGACCCCGGCAACGACATCGTGGATGATATCAGCAAGGATCATGCCGCTCACGGAGAAGACGGAACGCGTGATATTCAGTACGGTACGATCGGTTGTGCCTTATGAATGACGGCGCCGGACGGATGGCGGCGGGATAAATTTTTACTGACAAAGATGGTTATTTAATGTATATTATATTAATATTCCTTACTTAGTATCGTTTCTTTAAGAAACGGAAGGGCTTGCGTCGGCACGGCCGGAACCGTCCGCACGGCCGGGCAGCGGTATTTTTCTTGCGGCGTCCGTCGGTATTTCATAAACTGAAACAAGGGGGGTTATGACATTTTCAGGGCGATTGTTGTGGAGTTTGGGGATTGCGGCCGCCGTGATGCTCACCGGCTGCGCGACGCAAAGGGAAGTCGCGGGTAACCGCTTCGTCTCCGAGTTCCCGAAGATGGAGATCGAGGTGTCGAAGGAATTCAAGTACGTGGGGATGCAGGAGATCGGCGGGGCGAGTCAGAGCAGGTTCGGCGGTCCTCCCGCCACGGGCAGGAGATCGGATGAATTTTACAACTGGAACGAAGTCAAGCGAAAGGAGGGCGCGCCCTACCGGGCCTTCTACATCAAAATCGCAACCCTGGTATCTCCGAACTGGAACTGGCACACACCCGCAATCGACAGAAACGGGAAGTATATCCTGGATTACGACATGCTGACCGTAGGCGATATACAGTACGAGAAGGCCGTGAGGGTCGCCCGCGTCAAGGGCAGGGCCAAGTGCGTGCTGATGGAATCGGTCACGAACACATCCTACAAGAAAACTTTCGTCGAGATTGCCTATTGGGAAAGCGTCAAGGATACCCCGTATACCTGCGCGCAGTGGAAGGACAAGGGAAATTACACAGACGCCCAGAAGCAGTACGTGGCCGGGTTCAGGAAGCGCGCAGACCTGGCCTTCAGTCCGAAGCCCGCTTTCCTGAGCTACTCCGTCAATTCGGTCAAGGAGGAAGCCGGGCCGGAAAAGCGGGAGGCCCTGCCGCTCGCGGATGAAGACGAACCGCCGGAGGATTGAACAGGCCGAAGCCATGACCATACGCTATCAAGGCATTGTCCCGTGGGGGCGGAACTACGACGAGTACGTGCGGATGTTCGCCCTCACGGAAGACGACCTGAAACTTAACATCCTGGGCTGCGGCGACGGTCCCGCGAGCTTCAACTGCGAATGCAGCGCCCGTGGCGGCCGCGTCGTTTCCGTCGATCCGCTCTACATCCTGTCGCCCGCCGCGCTGGAAGCCGCCGTCGAAGCCGCGTATCCCTCCGTCATGCGGGAGACGGAAGCGCACAGGGAGCAGTTCCGCTGGGACGTCTTCCCGTCCGTCGCCGATCTCGGCCGGGCGAGAATGGCCGCCATGAAGCGGTTCCTCGCCTCCTACGAACAGGGCAGGCTCGCCGGAAGGTACGTGGCGGCGGCACTACCCGATCTCCCCTTCGCCGACGGCGCGTTCGGCATCGCCCTGTGCTCCCACCTCCTTTTCCTGTACACGGACGATCTCTCCTACGACTTCCACGCCGCTGCCGTCGCGGAGATGCTCCGCGTCGCGCGGGAGGTCCGCATCTTCCCGCTGCTCGACATGAACGGCCGCCGGTCGCCCTACGTCGAGAAAATCGTCTCCGGCTGCGGACACATGGAGGCCGCAGTCACCCGCGTCGATTACGAATTCCAGATCGGCGGCAACGAAATGCTCACGATCCGCCGCCCGCGGCGCGACTGAACGCGCCGGACGAATGAACAGGCGGAATGAACGGGCGGAACGCGCGCCGCAAAGACAGGCCCGTGACGCGTTTTCTCCAACAGGCGGGCGGCAGGAAGGGAGCTTGAACGCAAAAAGGCAGGGCCTTGGAAAGACCCTGCCTTTATATTTTCAAATCTCGGCGGATGCTATCTACTTGCGAAACTTCTTGCGGGCAACGGCCGCGCCTACCAGGCCCAATCCCAGAAGCAGTACGGTGGCCGGTTCCGGAACCGCCGTGGTATCGACTGCCGAATCGACGCCTTCGAGAACCACGCTGTAGTAGCCGGAGCCGCCGCTCCATTCCGTAATCGCCACCGGCTCCGTGCCGTCGTACCAGAATCCTTCGGCCAGCGTCAAACCGTTTGACCAATTGTCATAGGCCGCAATCGTGAGGATATAGGTCCCCGCCGAAAGCGAACTGAGATAGATACCCGAATCAAAATTGATGCTTGCGGTATCTATGTCGTCGTTTTGGGCGATCAAGGCGCCGCTGCCGGTCCACAAGGCCGTTATGGGATCGAAGTTCGCCCCGCCGTTAAACGAGTTCGTGTAAAGGCTCACATTGGTCGCATCGTTTAACAGGGTGAAGGTGATTTGCACGACATCGGTATTGTAACTGATCGTCCCGGTGAAATTGAATGACGCCGCCGACGCCAAAGCCGGCATGAACACGAAGCCCAACAGAAAAAGTACAATCTTGCGTTTCATCGTCTTAGTCTAACTCCTCCCTCATTCGTATTGTAAGTCCCAGCCCAGCGCCTTCCGGAATTGCAATACATGGGCCATATGAAGTACTTCATTGATATTATGTACAATCGAACGATTGCGTCGCTTAAAAAAGTATCGGATTCTGTAAAATTATCCGACAGACGGAGGCATGACGGATACCCGCCATACAGATAAAGGGCTAAATAACTCCGCCTGTTGCGTCGATCGGCATCCGCTGTAAAAATTCCGACGATTTTACAGATTTTCCCGATAGCAGATGGCGGCGCCCCGCTCTCCCCCGGCGGATTTGAGATAAATTAACAATTCTTCACATGCGCGTGCCGCTGCCGCCGTCCGGGAAAAGCCCCCGGCCCGCGGTGTCCGCTCCGCCCCGCCGCAGCCGCGCAAAGCGCGACATTGACAATCAAAACGATACCCTGTATAACGGCTTAAACGACGATACACAGAACGTAGAACGAGGCCGCCGCGACGGGGCGCGCCCGCCGATGGTCCAGGGTTGCCTTATCCCGCCGTGCGTCCCGGTCTGTAATTCCCTGAACGACAAGGAGGATGCCATGACCAAGAGATGCGCGCTGTTCATCGTTTTCGCCCTGCTGCTGGTTCCCGCCGCGGCCTGGGCCGACTGTCCCGTCCCCGGCGACCTTGCCAACGGCACCGGGAAAGCCTTCGAGCATGTCAACTGCGGCGGCTGGTTCGTCGCTCTCGGCACGTCGACCAACGAGGCCGACCTGAGGAAGTTCGGCGGCAGCCAGAACATCAACGACATGATTTCGTCCATCGTCCTCGGCCCCGGGATCAAGTGCGAGTTCTACACGGACATCAAATTCAAGGGCAGCAAGATCGGTCCGCTGACCAAAGGGACCTACGACATGGTGAAGGCCGGCTATAACGACAAGATCAGCTCCATCAAGTGCTACGCGCCGTAAGATACAGGCGTTCGCGGGGGCCGGCCGCGGAGAGTCCGGCCCCGTAACATCCGCCGCAATTGGGCGGGGGATCAACCGGAGACATGAAATGAAAACCATCCCGTATATCCTGGCGGGCCTCCTGTGCCTCGCCGCAGCGGCCCCTTGCGCCGCCGAACGACTCCAGAACCAACCCCCGCCGCCCGAGCAGCAGAGGCAGACCAGAGAACCGCAGACCAGAGAACCGCAGGCCAAAGAACTTGACAAACAGATCGACAACCTCGCCTCCCAGATCATCTCCGGCCTTAACGTCCGCAGGACCCACAAGATCGCCGTCGTCGAGTTCACGAGCCTTGAAGGGAAGACTTCGGACCTGGGGAAATACCTGGCCGAGGAGCTGACCACGCGCCTTTTCCGCACCGGCAGGTTCCAGATCGTCGAGCGGCAGCTTTTGCAGAAGATGATGGACGAGCAGAAACTCTCCGCCTCCGGCCTGGTCGATGCCGGGACCGCGTCCAAGTTCGGTCGGGTTTTGGGCGTGGACGCCCTGACCACCGGGACGCTCGCCGATCTCCGCACGAGCGTCCGGATCAACGCGCGCCTTATTTCCGTGGAGACGGGCTCGGTATCTGCCGCCGCCTCCGTCAGCATCCCCATGACCGGCGAGGTCCGGACGCTCTTGAACAAGGCGGATGCACCCGCCCCGGCCGACAGGAACCGCTTCGACGGCACGTGGAATGTCACCCTCGTCTGCCCCCGCCATACGGACGGCGCCCTCGGCTATGGCTATCAATTCACCGGCGACGTCAAGGACGGCGTCTTCCACGGCGAGTACACCCCGCCTCACGGTTCAGTGCCCTTCACCTTCGACGGGGAGATCAACCCGGACGGCACGTCCCTCATCACCGTCAAGGGCTACTCCGGCGATCCCCGCTTTGCCGCCTTCCAGGTGAAGAGGAAAACCCCCGTCACATTTCATCTCGATACCCGCTTCGAGGGCAACCGCGGCACCGGCAAACGCATCGAAGTCCGGGAATGCACCGCATCGTTTGTGAAGCGGTAAGCCGAAACACTGCGTAACGCGCCTGCCTTCCCAAGCCTAAAATATGGTGACGGACCCGCACCGGCAAAAGCCTCGAAATCCGCGAATGCAAACTTAAGTGGTATAAGAGGTGAGGGATGTAGTCTATTTAAATGAAGCCCTAGGGGGGCCGGATGTATCAATCAATTTAATCGAATCGCCGACAAACCTCTTGACAAAGTGGATTATTCAGATATTTGAATTATACTATCTTAATCTGTCACGCTTTTGCTCCGATTGGTGTAAATCTACACTATCATTCGCATCATCATAACTACACTGTTGCACCGGCATTAGATGATGAATCGGATTTCCTCTGTACGTTTTTTTTAACCGATATTAGGTTCGCCAATTAAATCAGGAGGCTGATATGATGAAACGTTATCTTATATTGATTAGCATCTTAGGCGTAACGGCCGGTCTGTTCTTGTCTACCGCATATGGCCAGGCGCCGCCGATGGCGGATGACGGCCCTGTGCTCCTAAAATACTCCAAGCTACTGCACGACGAAATGGCAAGGCATCTGCAAGTCGTGGAAAGTCTTTATAATAAACTGGTCGGAATTCTTGCCGCTTCAGTCATCATTCTGGGTTCCATCTTCACATGGATGCAATGGCGGACTAAAAAAGAGGTGACCGAACAGGTCAACAACCGAATCGACGCACTTGCAAAAAACGCCATTGATGACAAAGTAAAAGAGTTTGGCAACGAGGTTCAGCGGCTGCGTGACGACCTTGAGCGTCAGGTCAAGGAGCTCAAATCGACTTGGACCGACCAGGTGCGCGATATCAATGTCGCCATGTTCTCCCCGACTATTCCGCCCTCTTCCGACATTTCGGCAAGGCCGGTCCCAGAGACAAGGAAGATTCTCTGGGTGGACGATATTCCCTCAAATAACGATGTCCCGGCGGAGATTCTTCGAAATAGCGGCGTTCAGATAACATCCGTGCTTACGACACAAGCCGCGATGGACGCCTTATCCTCCCAATCGTTCGACCTCATCATATCCGATATGGCGCGCGGTAGCGATAAAACTGCCGGGCTCGATTTGCTTCGGGAATTGTCAGATAGGAGGATCAAAGCACCCGCGATCATCTTCTGTGGCGCATATTCTGCGAAAAGATACGGGGACGAGGCTCGTAAATACGGTGCCGTGGCAATAACTAGCGGTGTGACTACGTTGTTGAACACGGCTTTTTCGGTGCTTGGCTTGAGGAACCAGCAGAACGTAAAATGAAGATCCCTGTATTTTCATCCAAGGCCTCATCGAAGGGCAGACATGTTCTGTGCGGGCACCTCCCGTTTCGGCGTGTACAACGTTCAGCGGACCACTTCGATTACATTTCATATCGAAACCGCCTTCACCGACAACCAATGCGCCGGCAAACGCCTCGAAATCCGCGAATGCAATTTGACGTGGTACAAGCGGTAAACGGAAACGCCGGAATCAAATTGCTTTGCTCTGGGACGGTCAGCACTAGAAGCCTCGGACTCGGATCTTATCACTTCTCCTTTCTTATCCGCTTGCACTTCCTTGCATCGTTATCGCCAGACCGCGTTTTTTAGGGATACTATGCTGATATTTTGTCTTGACAATAACCATTAACCGGGGCAGAGTCGATTGTAAATTTTACTCTCATGATCACATTTCGCTAACTCCTGAATCGGTAATACCTCTCGACCTCCAATTCAGTATTTATTTGTTAAATACGATAACGTAGTTATTCTGCAAATAAATGGCTTCCTAGCCGCATCTCTTAGCGCGATGCAAGAGGTAAATTAATGGCATCAGACGAAAAGCGGAAAGAATTGGAACTGGTACTAAAAAAATTTGACAGTGTAGATGTGGACAAATTGCTGCGCAGAGGATTAGGGGATGAATCACTGGAAAAAATATTTGCACCGATTCTTGCCAGAATCCGCCATTTGAAAGAATTTGTATCGCATCATGCGCCTAACGTACATGATAGCTACGTGGAACAAGCCAAGACTGCTTTAAATCGCATCGCAGATCTAATGATAGAGCAACAGGTAAGGTTACCATCAGATTATATAGCCCAAAAAAATACTTTTGTAAGTTCGATGCAAAGTCTAATGGAACAGGCAAGGCAATGGGAACCATTGTTTGCAGCTACAGCCATATTGGACCGAGGATTCCTAGATGACGAGGGTATACGGCACGAGTATGCACGTGTTGTTGATCAATTACAGAAACAAACAACTGCAACAATAGCAACAATAAAAGAAGAAGCCGAAAAATCGATACAAGGGGCTAAGGCACTCGCTGAAGAGATCGAGACGAGAGCTCGAAAGACAGCAGCAAAGATTTCTATTGAGGAAGCTCAAAATCAATTTAATGAAGCGACGACCGACGCTAAAAAGAAACTAAAACTATGGGCGTGGCTTACGGGTTTATCTGTGCTTATCCTAATCGGTTTGGCATTCGCTTTCATGTGGTGGCCTCTTCCTCCATCAGAACAGTGGCCTGTAGCAATATATCACACCATTCTGCGAATTTTTGTTTTAAGCACTGCGGGTGCGAGCGCAGCTTTTTTCTTTCGGATATTAAGGGCACATATTCATATGATGGAAAAAAATCACCATAGGGTTAGAGTGGCGAATAGTGTCGAAGGCTTCGTAAATTCTGCTCTTGAGCCACAACAGCGTGATCTTATTCTAGCGAAACTTTGCGAAGAAATAATTGATTTCGGTGACCCAGGCATAGTCAAAACAGATAAGGAAGATATCGGGTCTGTGGCAACATCTGGTGAGCTTATGGGGCGTATACTTGCGGCATTGTCTCCTAAACGAAGTTGAATGGAGAACAGAGAGATAAAAGAGATGATGAAGGTATATAGAATAGATTTAACCAAAAATATGTTTGAGAAAATGCCAGAAAAGGATCGTGTGCTCTTCATTGTTTTCGGGACAATACTCAACGAAATTAACATACTACATAAAATCATGTACTTATTTAACAAGGACGTGGTCAGCGAAGTGGAACGAAGAGCACAAATTACTCAGCGCTTGTTCTTCCAGACCCTCTTAGTGGGGAAACTTTGGGAATGTTGGCAATGCCTTCAATCGACCTTCTTTCGTGGGCGAGTGGCCAAGGAGTATGAAAACCGATTGAACAAAGAAGGAACGGAGAGCCTTGATTTCTTAAAAAGCTACTTCAGCAAGAATTCATGGATGAGTAAAGTGAGAAACTGGTTTTCTTTCCATTATGATCGCAAACAAGTGGTCAACCAGCTGGAGCAAATGCCCGAGGACGAGGTCTTAGAAAACTATCTCTCAGAAGCGCAGGGGAATTGTCTCTATTCTGCTTCTTTCCTACTATATGCAAGAGGCATAGCAGCGACCATAGATCCGGAGAACGCAACAAGGGGCATCGAAACCTACATGGCAGAAACACTTGAAGTGGCAGGGAAAACCATCATATTCTTGAATGAGATGTTATTGGTAATTGCAAAGCAATACCTTCCTGACTTGAAATACGACGAGCAAGAGATTGCAGATCCTCCGCGTTTGAGCGAAGTCTATTTGCCGTTCTTTATTAAACGCTAGTTCAAAAGGCGAGGATTCAAGACACAGAATTTTGATTAAATGACAACAGGGGTGACATTTTCCCGCCCCGCCGCCCCTGTCGATGCAAACGCTTTTTTCTACAAGCTGAAAACCGCGTGGAATTTACTGACGCGGACTTTCGGTTTCACGGAACCGCCTTCTTTGTCCAGTTCGACGATCCCGTAGCGCTCCATGTTTTTCAGCGTCCGGGACAGATTCGCCAGCCGCCGGCCCGATTCGGCCGCCAGTTCCGTCAGCGATTCCGGTTTCTGCTCCTGAATAATTTTCAGAAGCTCCCTGTTTTTCGTGCTCAGAACCTGCGCCATGGATTCCACGGAATCGAACCAAACCTTAGGTTCTTTCCCGGTCAGTTTCTTTTCGCCCCTGGCAACGGCCAGGGTATAGGCCTGGAAATCTTCCCTGGGCATAATCCCTATCTTCATTTCCTTTGCCATTGCAAATACCCCCTGCGTCCCTAAATAAAGCTGTTGACCGTCTCCCAAAAATCTTCCATCAGTTGCGACGCCGAATCGAATTCATAGGGTTCGACCTTATCTCTCTTGTGGACATGGTCCCATGTGACCTTCCTGGCCCTGTAAGGTTTTCTTTTCGGCAGACAGTCGTGCGCATTGTCGTACCCAACGATTCTTGTGTTGTTCCGGTCATGCAGCGTTAACGAGTACTTGATCCCGTGCGGTATGAATTCGGAAGGAACAACCCTTGACGCCGAAAACTTTACCCAATATCTCCCGCCTTCCAAATAATATACATGACCAGACAAATCCAATAACGTCTGCAATTCATAGTCGTTTTTGTCTTTCATCGCGGCCGATAGGTTATCAACGGATGATAAGATTGTCAAGGATTATTTACACGGGACCAGGCCGGGGCGATGCCGTCCTGTTCGTTAATACCTGCCGCGACCGCCCCCTCCGCCGGGGCGTCCTCCGCCGCCGGGCCGTCCTCCACCCCTGTATCCGCCTCCGCCGGGGCGTCCGCCGCCCCCGCCGCCTTCCCTTTTCTCTCTGGCTTCGCTGACGTCGATAGCCTTTCCGTCAAGTATCCCTTTATTGAACCTACTGATCGCCTTCCCGGCATCGGCTTCCGTTTCCATTTCGACAAAGCCGAATCCCTTGGATTGCCTGGTGAATTTGTCCTTGATGATGTTTACGGATATCACCGGTCCTACCTGCTCGAAACTGGCCCGCAGATCGCCTTCGTTGACATCGGCCGTCAGATTGCCTACATATAATTTCTTGTTCATTCGCTATCCTTTCCGGTTAGATGATTCATGATGAATGGTTGTCAAGGCCCCTCGCTTACCGACAAGGGCGGCTATCGCGCAACAACGCTCTTTGCGACCATCGCCCGGGAGCCATGAAAGGGATTCCGCCGCACGTCAACCGCAGACGGTCTCCTTCCGCCCCTCTTTTCCCTCAGCCGCAATCATACGTTGACCCTCCTTCCAGGTTTTCAATCTCCGTCATAAACGAAAAAAACCGCCAACGCTCCAAAGAGTATGGCGGTTTACCTTACGCTTCAAAAGGCCCTTGCCCAACTTGCCTTGTTCAGCACCGGAGGCAACGAGATGTGTTCATATAGGATGGATCGCGATAGAAGTCAAGGTATTTACTTCGATTACCATTCTAAGGACATGCGATCTTCTTCGCGCGCGACCGCAGCCGTTTGGCCGCCCGACGGAACGGAAGAACGGGGCGCAACCCCTCGTTAAGGATTCGATTTCCCGGCCTCTACGGGCGGATCAAATCGCCGGAGATGCACCAGCGCTCCGCAGAAACGGCGTGCGACGGCATGTCCTCCTGATCGCGCCTGAACCGACGATAGCGATTGGAAATCCAATCGACTATTTTGGCGTCCGATTCGGCCCGCTCGTCCTTGCTCTTGTCCAGGTAATCGTCAATCGCCTGCTCCGTGACGACTATCTGGATCTTCCGGGAACGTTTATTGCGTTTGTGCGGTTCGTCTTCAATTTTCCAGTCGATCTGTATCAGGTAATCGCCGCGGGAGAGACTCGAAGCAATCCAGGCATTCGCCGGGAAAATCGGACTGATTATCCGGAGCCAGTAATCAAGCAGATCTTCACTCATATTTTACGATCTTCATTTTTTTCGACCATCCATCCTTGCCGGTCTTGACGTTTCGGCAGGCCTCGCTGTATTCAAGGCTGAAAACGATTTTGCCTCGATTCTGCCCGTCTTGCTCGACCCGGTAGCCCGTGACCATGCCCCCGTAGAAGGAAGATTCCTGCTGCGTTTTATGAAAATAGATATGTCCTCCGACCAGTTCCCTGGCTTTGTCTTCGTCAAGCGACCACCAGCCGCTTTCCCATATTTTGTCCCGCATCTTGAAGTAATTGTTCGCCTGCTCCACAAGATGTATATCCATGTCGCTCCTCCTGTTCGTCAAAACGTCGTTTTCAATACCGGGTTCTTCTCCATCTTTGTCTGGCGAAAACAACGCGAACAGACCGGTATCCTTTTGTGCGGCGTCACGCGAATTGTTTTTCCCGCCTGTCCATATATTTTGTGGGCCGCGCCATTGTTTCAACCAATACCTGTTCTACACTCGCACGGATGTTAAAATTCGTCAATCAAAGCTTTTTTGGGGGGCGCGTTTATTTCCGCACGGGACACCGAAACGGTCCGGACAGATTCGCCGTCCGCCCGCCCTGCCCTCTCCTTCCCGCCCCCCATTTTCCCGTTGCCATCCCGCCTGAAATATTATAGATTTCAAGCGGTCGGCGGCCGCGGTCAGGCCGCGCGGACAATCCCCCGAACAAAAAATAGATCATGCGGGCCTTTTGCGATGGAGGATAAGCCTTCCCCGATGGAATCCAAGTGGAAAAAGCGCGCCGGTATCGCCGGCGTGCTCATCGTCGTCGTTTTTCTTGTCGTCTTCTTCAATTACAGGGTCGACCCGAAATGCAGCCTGACCTTCGAGGCCGCGACGGGGAACCTCCGCCTGGCGGAGGCGAAATGCCTCTGGGGCGGCGTCTGGTTCCGGAAGGACGCGCTTGTCCTGTCGCGCGACGGGTTTGCGATCACGAAGGATTCCCTGATCTTCGGGAGCGAATCCGTTTCCGTGCCTTTCCGGAAGGTGAAAAACGTCGCCTTCGGAGAAGGCGTCTTCATGAATCGAATGACGATCGAAACGGACGGCGGCGGCTACGCGTTCTACATCGACGACGACATTTACTTTCAGTACCTGGAATACGTCCTTCCACGGTACAGCGATACGGTGGCCGTTTCAGAGAACGCCTCGTTCCTGAAAGGTCTCGGCGGCGGACGAAAATAGGTGCCTCATGAAGATCGCAACGCTGCGGACAAGAGCCATAACGGCCCTTCTCTCCTGCATCGCGCCCGGCTATTTCGCGGCCGCCCTTCCCGCAGCCGCAGCCTCCGAAAGCGCCGGGCCGGTGGTCCGGGAGGAGGCGAAAGTCGTCATTGACGGCGTCGAGGAGACATGGCGCCTCGAATGGACGAAACCGCCGGAGCCCGCGTGCGCGCCGGAAGGCGACGACTGGTACGCCTGCCCCTGTTCCGGATTCGCCTTCGGCGAGCGGGGCGACCTCACTCTCGTGAGAAAGAGGCCGGGCAAAAAGGACGAGCGCCTTTCGCTCACGCAGCTCTTCAACGAATACGCGGGCGATTACCCCGGCATGCACTTCGACCCCCCGCAGGCCGCCCTGAGAAAGTGGGACATGCTGGAAAGCGACCGCGACGAAAAGGCCCCGGCCGGCCTCGCGGCGCGCGTTCGGGCCCGGCCGCCCGCCGCGATCATGCGGTTCGGCGATTACGACCAGGATGGAAGGGCCACGGAATTCATTCTCCAGATCGGGACACTGCCCTGCGGGAAGAGAATGAGCGTCGCCGTCGGCATCTCCCGGAAGAATCCCCGCCTTCACGCCTTCTCCTCCGCCGGGAATCCGGATATGCCCCTCGTCCTGCAGGACCGGCACTGGGAGGCTCTACGGACGGCGGCGGGGACGGTCCGCGTGGTCCACTGGCCCTGCGGCGATCACGGGTACAATTCGCAGGACGAATACGAACTGAAGACGGAGAAAGGCCGCATCCACGCGACGAAACTGCAATACGGGTGCACGCAGGACGGGAAGCGGGACGAACTTCTGGAGAGAAAGGCCTTCTAAGGCGGAATAGACGTATTCGCCATACAGAACCCCGTTATGACGACGCCGAGACCGAGAAATATCCTGACATACCTCATCCTCCTTTCCGCGATAATGGCCGTCGGCTGCGAGAAGAAGCCGCTCGACGTCAGGGAACTGGAAGGCATCTGGGTCAGGGAACAATACGTCGAGGCCGTCCGCGCAACGAAGCGGGCATTTTCCGGTCTGCCCGAAAGCATCGCCTTTACGCCCGACGGCCGGATAACATGGACCAATTTTCACGAGGGTTCATGGGTGAAGATCGTCGGCGTTCGCGCCACGGACACGGCGGATGTTTACCGGCTCTCCGTCGGGCGCTGGGAGGAAGAATTTCCCAAGGATACGGAAATAGATGCCATGATCTTAAAGGTCCGGAGAGACGCATCGGGAAAGATCTCCGGCCTCGTAGTTTTAGAAAGCCCTATCACGGAAAGCAAGGATGAACCGCTCATACGCATCCCCGTGCCTCTCGATCTGTACGTCAACGGGCTTCTGCTGGCCGGAACCTATACGGACGAAAAGGGCGCCGAATACTCTTTCGATAAGTCCTGCCATGCCCGTTGGCCCGGTATGGAATTCACGTACGAGATGCTTCTCGACGCCGTCGAAATCGACGAACGCGACACGAACTACATTATTACGACACATGGAGGACATCGGAAAAATCTGAATTGGTACGGATTCAAATGGAGAGAGGGTAAGCTGGAGCTCTTCAGGAGAAAGAGCCATGACGGTCCCATTGCCTGCGAAGCGAAACCGTTTGCCGTACTGACGCCGACAAAGCCGCCCCGGCCCTAATGCTCCTCCCCTGCCGCCCGCCCGATTTTCCTCCCACTATTTTCCCGTTGCCCTTCCGCCGGAAATGTTATAGATTTCGCGCGCTCAACGGCCCTACGCCGGACGGATGGATTGCATGAAACCATGGATGGAAGTCGCCACCTATTTCCTTAAGCTGGGCATCACCGGCTTCGGCGGCCCCGCCGCGCACATCGCCATGATGCACGACGAGGTCGTGAAGCGCCGCCGGTGGCTCACGGAAGACGAATTCCTCGACCTCCTGGGCGCGGTCAACCTCATCCCCGGCCCCAACTCCACCGAGATGGCCATCTACATCGGCTACCGGCGCGCCGGCTGGCCGGGCCTGATCGCCGGCGGCGTCTGCTTCATCCTGCCCGCCATGCTCATCGTCATGGGCCTCGCGTGGCTCTATGTGCGGCACGGGGCGGAGCCGGAAACCGCCTGGATCATGTACGGCATCAAGCCCGCCGTCATCGCCATCATCTGCCAGGCCCTCTGGGACCTTGGGCGCAGGGCCGTGAAAGGCCCCCTTGTCGCGGCGGTCGCCGTGGCCGCCTTCGCCCTCTATTTCCTGAAGGTCAACGAGCTGGCCCTGATCCTCGCGGGCGGCCTGATCGTCACGGCGGCCGTCAACTTCCGGCGCTTCAAGCCCGTGGGCATGCTGGGCCTCCTGCCCCTCGCCGGCCTCGGACTTCCCGTATCGTACATTCCGGCGGCGGCCGTTACGGCCTACAGCCTGCCGGTCCTCTTTCTCGCCTTCCTGAAAATCGGCTCCGTGCTGTACGGCAGCGGCTACGTCCTTCTCGCCTTCATCCAGGCGGATTTCGTGACGCGCCTGGGCTGGCTCACCGACAGGCAGATCCTCGACACCATCGCCGTCGGCCAGATGACGCCCGGCCCGGTCTTCACGACCGCCACGTTCATCGGCTTCATCGTGGGCGGCGTGCCGGGGGCCGTCGCCGCGACGGTGGGGATATTCCTCCCGTCCTTCGTCTTCGTCGCCCTCATCAATCGGGTGCTGTCCAGGATACGCAAGTCGGCCTGGTTTTCCGCCTTCCTCGACGGCGTCGTCGCCGCCTCCCTGGCGCTGATGGCAGGCGTCGCCTGCGTGCTGGGGCGCGAGGCCCTCGTCGATCCGCCGACGATCATCTTCTCTGTTGCCGCTTTCGTGCTTTTGACGAAGTTCAAGGTCAACTCCACCTGGCTTATCGGCGCGGGCGCCATCCTGGGCCTGGCGGGCGCCTTCGTCTACGTCACGCCGCCCGCCCCGTTTCCGTTCCCCAAGACCTTCCCCATCCCGTAACGCCACGGCCCGGCGGGCCTGCACCGCACGATTCGACGGCCCGTTGCGCCGCCGCTGGACGTGCAGTCGAAATAACATTGAATTTTATCTATATTATATTCATATTATATCTTGACAATCACTCTGTATAATGGCATGGCTTGCATACGCAACGATCTCATTCATTTACTTCGCGTCGATCTTCATTTCCGAATACCCTTTTCAGCAGGCTACATCACGAAAGATGTGCCGGAATCATCATGCGCCGATACGTTGCCCGCGCACTTTCCGTGACACGATCTGGACGTAGAGAACAGCGGCATTCATACGTAAGAGTTCCAAACCCATCTTTGTCCTTTTAAGACGAGAGGAGGTTTATATGCCAGGTGCTTACGCTCACCTTACGCTTATCAACGAAGCAAGAGAAACGAGACGTCTCGACGCCGTCCCCGATTTTCCCAACGAAGCCAAGGCTGCCGTGCTTCAATACCTTAAGTATTGCGAGTTGGGTGCGGTCAGCCCCGACTATCCATACCTCGTCATCGGTGACGACCACGCCAAGAGATGGGCTGACATTATGCATTACACGCGGACCGGCCATGTCATACAGGCCGGCGTGAAACGGCTCAGACAACTGAAGGGAGAAACACAAAAGAAATGCCTCGCGTGGCTCATGGGCTTCGCGGCCCACGTGACGACGGATACGACCATTCATCCTGTTGTGGAATTGATCGTCGGGCCGTATCAAGGCAACGAAATGGAACACAGGATCTGCGAGATGCATCAGGACGCCTACATCTTTCAGCGGATGAATCTCGGACCGATCGGACTGGCAGAATACCTGGATTCGGGGATTGCGAAATGCGTGGATATAAAGAATCCCAAGATGATCGATCAGGACATCGTGTCGCTATGGACCGGGATTCTTCAAGAAGTTCACGCGAAAGAATTCGCTGCTAATCCCCCCGACATCAACGCATGGCATAAAGGATTTCAATTCGGGATTGGGAAAATCGCGGAAGAAGGGGGGCATCTCTTTCCGCTGGCGAGGCACGTGGCGATGGACCTGGGTCTGGTCTATCCTCCCACTAGTCAAATCGACAGCCGATATATCACTCGCTTGACCGTTCCCGGGGGCGCGAAGATGGACTACGACGCCATTTTCGATAAGGCCATTCAAAACGTCGTACAGATATGGCAGATCATCGCAAACGGGGCATTGAAAAGTCAAGACGCTTACGCTTCCGTGATGGGAGACTGGAACCTCGATACAGGACGGGATGAAAAAAACAGCATGGTGTTCTGGAAAGGAGGTGTGGCATGAAACGCTACAGGACTATTCCATATATACCGATTTTCATGCTCGTGTTATCCGTATCGCTGAGTTGCATCGCAGCCAAGGCGGTCGATCCAGACGAGATGTACCAAAAGGCCGCGGCATTAACGAAGCTAAGCGCAGCCGCGGAATCTGCTGCCCGGTACGGGGATATCCCGGACAATATCGACGATCGAGAGTTTCTGAATCGTGCAACCGTACACGACAAGAGCCTCCTGGAACCTTTCGGCAATTATAAGTTGCGTGTGCTGCGTCAGGACAAGCATGCAATTATCCTGGTTTGCAACAGGGAAGGAAATATCGGATTGCTTGAAGACGCCGGTTGTACGGCAGAACTTGATAAGCATCTCTGGCAGGAAAATCCGTCAAGGCCGTGTGAATTTACGTTGACAGTCGGAGAAGTATGTAAATAGAAGAAAACCATCATACTATCGACCAAGCCGGGCCGTCTGCCGTAACGATACGGTATGGAGACCCGGCTTTTTCACGAAGCCTGTTTGCTTCTTGAACAGAAACCGCTCCGATTTCTCATGCGGAAACGGATTATCGTATCGTCAAGCTCGCCGGCTCAAAACGATCATCGCGAATCCTGCGAGCATGAGCGCGGAACCCGCCAGCCGCTCCCGGAATCCCGTCTCCCCGAACAGGAAATGGCCGTAGACGACGCCGACGAGCAGGCTCAGGCGAAAGACGGCGACCGCATACGCCGCCTGCGCCATGGACATGGCGATGTTGTAAAAGATCGCGTTGGCGGCGGCGACGCAGCCGGGAAAGAGGACCGCCTTCAATGCGCCCCTGGAAAGGCGGCCCCCGGCATGCAGATTCCCCAGCCTGAACAGGACCGGGCTCACGACGGCGAAGAAGGCCAGGTTGTAAACGATGCCGAAGAAGAGCGCCGACGAATGGTTGATGCCCTGCTTGCCGAAGGTGTTCGTGAAGGCGTAAAGGACCGCCACGGCGATCATCATGACGGAGCCCCGCTCCCTGGCGATGGCCCTGATCGGCGCCAGCACCCCCCGGCCCGCCTCCTTCAGGTTCAGCGTGTAGCTGCCCAGGGCGATCGCCAGGATGCCGACGCCGCCCAACGGGGACACCCGCTCCCCCAGGGCGACGTAGGAGATGGCGATGAGCGCCACCGGCGTCAGCGCCAGGAACGGCACGGTGAGGCTGAGCGGCGACGTCCTGATGGCCTTCATATACAGGACATAGGCCGCGATCTCGAACGGCAGGGCGCAAAGGATGGATTCATAGAAAACGCCGTCGAGAGCGGGCACGGGGATGAAAAAGAGAACCGGCGCCAAAAGAGCGACAACCACGACTTGCCGCAGCCAGGCGACGGCATACACGTCGTGTCCCTGCATGGCCTTCTTCGTGAAGGCGTCGGCCGTTCCGCCGCATAAGGCGGCCGACATCGCTGCGAGTATCCACGTTGCTTCCATACCGCCCCGTTTATCCTAAACCGCCCCCGCCTGCAACGTCTTCCTTCGGGCGGCCATTATTTCGTTGACACGCCGCCTTTTCCTTCCTATATTTTTCTGCAGCCGTCCGGAATGGAAGATCCGCCTTCCGGACTTCGTCAACCCATCAGCAAGGTGCGCATCATGAACGCCAAGCTCGTCCTTATTATCGTCGCGGCCTGCCTGGCCGTCCTTTTCGTCGTCCAGAACGTCGCGTCCGTCACGGTCGGCATTTTCTTCTGGAAAATCTCCCTGTCCCTCGCCCTGTTGATTTTTCTCACGGCGGCCCTCGGCTTTCTCATCGGCTGGTTCCTCCACAGCTTCCTCGTCTTCCGGAAGAACAAGAAAGAACTCGCCGACATCCGGTCGGAATTCCGGGAATGAAGCGCCGGGCGGCATACGGCGCAATCCTCGGGATCGCGCTTGCGCTCCTTTGCGGGTGCGACGGGCGGGGCACGATCTATCATCCCGGCGCGGAAAAGATCGCCGACATCCGGCAATACGCGGCCGTCGCGGGCCTTGAGGTGTGGCCGGCGGGGTACGATGATTATCGCGCCGTCGTGAGCCGCAGGGGACCGGCACATCCCAGGGGCACGGTCGTCGTCTTCCACGGCAACGGCGGTCCCGCCGTGTTCCGCACATACTACATCGACGCCCTGGAGCGGCGGGGCTACCGCGTGGTGCTCGCCGAATACCCGGCCTACGGCGGCCGGTCCGGCGAATTGGGCGAAAAGAGCTTCGTTGCGGACGCCCGGACGACGGCGCTGCGCGCCCGGGAGACCTTCGGCGGCCCGCTCTTCCTTTTGGGGGAATCGCTCGGCTGCGGCGTGGCGGCGGCGCTGGCCTGCGACGACAGGCTTCTCCCCCGCGGCGTCGCCCTCATCACCCCGTGGGACACGCTGGCGAACGAAGCGGACGCGCAATTCCCCTGGCTCCCCGTCCGGATATTCCTCGCCGACCGTTACGACAGCGTCGCGAACCTCTCCTGCTACAAGGGCCCCGTCGCCGTGGTCATGGCCGGCCGGGACGAGATCATACCCAACCGCCTGACGGAAAATCTTTACAAGGCGCTGCCCGGACCGAAACGGATGTGGACATTCCCCGATGCCGGCCATAACGACTGGCCATCCGGCCCCGAGTTTGCCTGGTGGACCGAAGTCATGGATTTTCTGAATCAAAACACTTATAAGATTTCGCGTATACCCGGCAGCGGCCTTCCCCCCGGGCCGGTCCCGTAAGCCTTTGGACCGGCCGTCGCTCGTGTCATTTTTGACATATATGTACTTCGATACATATTAATTTTTCTTGACTTCCTAACGATTTATGATCAAATGATCGTTAAGAAGCGTGTCTATTCGTCAATCAGGTAACCCCAACAGCACTCCCCGAAACCGAAGATAAACGCCAAGGGGGAAGTGCCTTCTAAACGGGTGAGTTCGACATGTGTTACAGCCGCTCTCATACCGATCCCTGTTTCCGCCTTCACCGCAGTGCAGCATTCTGCGCCCCGTCGCTTTCCGGACTCGCCGCGCAGAGCCGCATCCCGCAGTGCCGTAATTTCGGGATGCGCGACATGCGTCATCACAGCGTAGAATCCGTAGTCCCTGTAGACACCCGCATCTGAGTCGAGGCCGCAGCCCCGGAAATCCCTGTCCCCGGCTGCACCGCCGCCAGCTCTTGCGGAAACTATTTCTCAAAAAACGGAAATTCCCAAAGCAGCACTTCTTTCAAATTCAGGAGGGGGAAATGCAGCAAGAATGGAACCGCAGAGGATTCGTGCACCACTTTTTACTGTCGAGGGATAGCCATGGGCCGGGCAGATACGCGCCGATTGCACCACGGCAACGATACGGCGCCCAGTTATAACGGGTTTTTCTACCGTCAGAAAACGGCATGGGCCTTCGCGCCCATTCCCGTTCTGGTCCTGCTTCTGGCCTTTTTTCTGTCGGTGGAAGCGAACCGAAGCTACGAATCGCCCCTGGTTCTGGGGCTCCTCAACACCCTTTTCCTCACCGCCATTCCCCTCTGGATATCCTATTACGCAGCCCGCAGCTCCATCATGAGCCGCTCTTCCGTCTTTCTCTGGCTCGGCGCCGGCATGGTCGCCCTGGCATGGGGGTCCTTTCTCGGAGGCCTGACGGCGAACTCCCACCGCATACCGAACGCAATCGTCACCCTCCATAACACCGGATGCTTCATCGCCGCGGTCTGCCAGTTCTACTGCGGCTTTGCGGTTCTGACGGGGGATACGCGCAGGCAGAGCATAAGGCGCATATGCATCCAGGTCGTCTCCTCCTATCTGGCCGTGACGGCCTTCATGATCGTTCTCGCCTTCCTGGCCCTGCACCGCCAGATGCCCGTCTTCTTCGTCGAGGATCAGGGCCCCACGGTCCTCCGCCAGGCGGTCCTCAGCGCCGCCGTCATCCTCTTCGCCATATCCTCCCTGGTCGTCGATTTCGCATGGAAGAAAACGGGGCATGTCTTCTTCTCCTGGTACCGGGACGGTCTGCTCCTGATCACCATCGGCCTCGTAGCGCTTTTCTTTCAAAAGGAGTTGGGCAGCCCCCTGAACTGGCTCGGCAGAATCGGCCAGTACGCGGGCTGCGTCTACCTGATGATATCGCTTTTCACGATACGGCGGGAGTTCGGCGCGCCGGAGACCTCCGCCGATAAGGCGCTGCAGCACATGTTCACGCACCGGCTGGAACAGGAGCTGGAACTCCGCCGGAGCGAACTCAAGAAGACGGAAGCGATGCTCCATTCGGTCCAGGACATGGTCAGGGAAAGCGAAGAGAGGGGCCGCCGCCTCTTCGAGAACGACCTGGTCGCCATGCTGATCCTTGACGGCGAGACCCTGCGGATCGAGGATGCCAACGACGCCGCCGTACGGCTCTACGGATACGGCTGCGAGGAGTTGACGAGCAGGATGACGGCCGCAGACCTCTCGGCCGAATCCGCAGCGCCGGAGACGGCCTTCCGGCGGGCGGCGCTCACGGGCGCGGCGGAGTACGTCGCGGAAAGGCTGCACAGGAGAAAAGACGGTTCGGTCTTCCCTGTCGAAATGGTGCTTGGCCGCTGCACGTCCGGCGGCCGGAAAATCATTTACGCGCTGGTGAACGATCTCACCGACCGGAAAAGGGCGGAAGAGGAGAAGCGCATCCTCATGGAACGCATACGCCGCCTGGAAAAGATGGAAATCTCCGGCGTCCTGGCCGGCGGGGTCGCCCACGACCTGAACAACATCCTCGGCGTCCTCGTGGGATATTCGGAGATCCTGGCCGACCGTCTGTCGCACCATAACGAGCTCCAGGGGGACGTCCTCGCCGTCATGGACAGCGGCCGGCGGGCCGCCACGGTCGTTCAGGACCTGCTGACCATGTCGCGCCGGGGGGCCATGACGACGGCGCCGTGCAGCCTGAACAAGATCGTCGCCGATCAGCTCAAGACGCCGGAACTGGCCGCGCTCCGGGCTTCGCGCCCGGAAATCATGGTCGACGCCTTTCTCGGCTTCGGCGACTTCATCGTCGACTGCTCGCCCGTCCACATCGGCAAGGCGCTCATGAACCTCGTCCTGAACGCGGCCGACGCCATCCCGGAAGATGGCGGCATTTACATCCGCACGGCGCGGCGGCACCTGGCGCTTCCCTGGAAGGGATACGAGGAAATCGCCGCCGGCGACTACGCCGTCCTGTCCGTCGAGGACACGGGCAGCGGCATCGGCCATGAGCACCTGAGGCACATCTTCGAGCCCTTCTATTCCAGGAAGCAGATGGGGCGGAACGGCTCGGGACTGGGCCTCGCCGTCGTCTGGGCGACGGTCAAGGACCATAACGGATACATCGACGTCGTGAGCACGCAGGGCAAGGGAACGTCCTTCACCCTCTACTTCCCGCTTTGCCGGGACGACGTCCGCGCGGAGGCGAGGACGCTGGAAGAGCGGTGCGAGGGCCGGGGAGAGTCGGTGCTGATCGTCGAAGACGACGAAGGAAACCGCCGGCTCATCAAGAGGATGCTCGCCAAACTCAACTACGCGGCGACGGCAGTCGCGAGCGGGGAAGAGGCGGTCGCGTATCTCGCGGAAAACGGGGCCGACCTCGTCATTCTCGACATGATCATGGACCCCGGCATGGACGGCCTCGACACCTACAGGGAGATCGCGAAGATCCGTCCCGGCCAGAAAGCCGTCATCGTCAGCGGCTATTCCGAGACGGACCGGACGGACGAAGCCAGGCACCTGGGGGTCGGCACCTTCCTGAAAAAGCCCTATCTCATGGCCGACCTCGGGGCGGCCGTGAGGAAGGAAATCGACAGAAAATAACGGCGGGCAGAGCGCAAAAGAAAAGCGGAGACCTTGCGGTCCCCGCTTTTCCTGTTCATGGTATCGCTGTTTGCGTACGCCGGAGAAGCCTTCCTAGCAGATGAAAAGCATTTCCCAGAACTTCGGCAGCGGCCAGATTTCGTCGTCGACGAGGCCTTCCAGCTCGTCGACGTATTCGCGAAGTTCGTTCATCCTGGGTTTTACCTTGCCGGAGAGCGTCTCCGCCCTCTTCTGCTCGTCGTGGATGGAGGACGCCGCCGCGACCTTGGCCAGGATGTCCTTGTTCGTCGCGAAGATCTTGCCGGTCAGCTCGACGATCTTCTTCAGCAATTCCTGCTGGGCAGCGCAATCGGCCGATTTGCCGAGGGCTTCCTTCGTTGCGAGGACCGTATCCGCCAGACTCTTCTGGTAGACCGTCGCCGCCGGAATAATCTGGCTTACGCAGATGTTGTTCAGGCACTTGACCTCGATCTCCAGGTCCTTGATGTACCGCTCCAGGTAGATCAGATACCGCGACTTCAATTCCACGTTGGAAAGGACCTCGTACTTGGCGAAGATATCCAGGGCCTTCTTGGTCACGAGGGTCTTCAGCGCGACCGGCGTGGTCTTGTCGTTGGGCAGTCCCCGCTTGGCGGCTTCCTTTTCCCACTCGGGGGTATAGTTGTCGCCGTTGTAGAGGATCGGCCGGATGTCCTTGATTTCTTTCTTCAGGACGGCGAAGACGGCCTGCGAGATGTTCTTCTCGGTCGAAGCCTTGATCTTCTCGTACATATAGTCGAGGCTCTCGGCGACGATCGTGTTGAGAACGGCGGCCGGGAAGGAAATCGACTGGCCGGAACCGACGGTCCGGAACTCGAACTTGTTGCCCGTGAAGGCGAAGGGCGACGTCCGGTTGCGGTCGGTGTTGTCCTTGCTGACGTTCGGCAGCGCGGAGACGCCGAGGTCGATGATCTCCTTGTCCGTGGCCTTCGAGGCCTTGCCCTTCTCGATGTCTTCGAGGATCTTCGTCAACTGGTCGCCCAAGAAGACGGAGAGGATCGCCGGGGGCGCTTCGTTCGCGCCGAGGCGGTGATCGTTGGCGTAGGTGCCGACGGAAGCACGGAGGATGTCGGCATGCTTGTAGACGGCGCGGATGGTGGCGATCAGGAAGACCAGGAACTGGATGTTGTCCTGCGGCGTCTTGCCGGGATTGAGAAGGTTGTTCCCCTTGCTGTCGGAGAGCGACCAGTTCAGGTGCTTGCCCGAACCGTTGATGCCCGCGAAGGGTTTCTCGTGGAGCAGGCAGATGAGCTTATGTTTCTTCGCGACGGCCTGCATGGTGTCCATGACGATCTGGTTGTGGTCGACGGCCACGTTGGCCTCTTCAAAGACCGGCGCCAGCTCGAACTGGCTGGGGGCCACTTCGTTGTGTCGGGTCTTGGCGGGAACGCCCAGCTTGAAGAGCTGCTCTTCCATGTCGTGCATGTAGGAGGAGATTCTCTCCTTGATGCTGCCGAAATACTGGTCTTCCAGCTCCTGGCCTTTCGCGGGCGCTGCGCCGACGACGGTCCGGCCGCCGAGGACGAGGTCCTGGCGCTTGTAGTAGTAGTCCGCATCGATCAGGAAGTATTCCTGCTCGGGACCCAGCGTCGAATAGACCCTCTTGATGTCCTTGGCGCCGAGGAGATTCAGGATGGCGACGGCGCTCTTGCTGACGGCCTTGTTCGATCGCAGAAGCGGGGTCTTCTTGTCGAGGGCTTCGCCCGTGTAGGAGATGAAGGCCGTCGGGATGCACAGCGTCGTGGAAATGCCGTTGCGGCGGATGAACGCGGGGGAAGACATGTCCCAGGCCGTGTAGCCGCGGGCTTCGAAGGTCGACCGGATGCCGCCGCTCGGGAAGCTCGACGCGTCCGGTTCGCCCTGGACAAGCTGCTTGCCCGAGAAACGCTCGATGACGCTGCCGACGCCGATCGGGTCGATGAAGGCGTCGTGCTTTTCCGCCGTGTAGCCGGTCATGGGCTGGAACCAGTGGGCGAAATGGGTGGCGCCCTTCTCGATGGCCCACTGCATCATGGCATGGGCGACGACATTGGCGGTCTCGATATCGAGGGTCTTGTTCTCGTCGATGATGGCCATGAGTTTCTTGAATGTCTCGGTGGACAGCCGGTCCTTCATGACCCTGCAATTGAAGGTATCCTCGCCGTAATAGCCTGAGACGGACTGGCACTTCTCCTTCTTGACCGCGTAACTTCTTTCCGATGCTGCGATTGGGACCGTTCTTTTCATGCGCTCTCCTTGTATGGTGTATTTTGTATGTAAGTAAGCATTTCTATTGCCTTAAGCGCCTTCGACGGGAAGAGCGCCGCTCGGCCTTGCAAACAAGCCTCGCCACTCCGGGTTTACGGCGCGGCGCGGCAGCCTATACGACTGTAATGATCCACGCTAATTGCAATTTTCTTGCCACTCTTTCATTCTATAATATCAGCATATTCAACATGTTACACAAGGCGGACCGGTGCCATGAGTTACATTTTCGTTCCATCAAGATAAATTGTGGACAATTTTGTTCCAAAAAGGCAGGGACATTTACGAAACAAAACGGCATCGTGGCGGAACATTCGCGAGCGTATTTCCCGGTCCGGCGGCCGTGCCGACGCCTGCCGTCCGGCTGGCCCGACCGCGTGCTTAGCACATTCCGCAAGGAAAAGCACGTTTTCAACCGCGGGAATAACGGCCCGGAAGTTCCGGGGCGCCGTCCTTCCTTGCCATGTTCCATTATTGTCCGTTCGCCCGTCGGCGGACGTTAGGCATTCCCGGGCCGTCAAAGGGGATTCGCGACGCACGGCCGTGTCGGCGGGAGCCACGCCATGACACATCTATTCGATTTCATTACTACAATACGAAAACGCCTTCCGCCTGCCGTTATCAGGGGGCGTTTCCGGTTATTCCGAATTGGTCCATTGCGAAAAAACGGATGCACAATATTGTCACGTTATCCGGACGCTGCGGCAGGAACCGGCCTTTTTTTCGGTCCGTTCACGCGAACAGGCCGTTGCATTTTCCGGCGGCAAGTGCATATCCCGGCGGGCGGAAACCACAAACGCCATACGCCTCATGGAATACGCCATGAGGTCCCCGCCGTCGGTTACCTGAAAGTCGCTCTCCCGATAACAGATTCGTGCATACACTATATTCATACAATTCAACATTCATGAATATTTTCATGAGGAAAGGCCGGATTTTGTATTTGACAGACCGGCGGCCCGGTTTTATACTTGGGGATATTTTAAAGAAAGGCCTGTTCAAACACCCATGAAACAGAAACTCTTTTTAACGACAACGGTAATCGCCCTTGCGGCCGCCGTATTGCTCTTTTCCGGCACCGCCCGGACGGCAACCGCGTCCAAAGGCTGTACAAGCTGCCACCCGCAGCTTTCCGCCACACTCCCCAAGGCCCACCCGCCGGTTCCCGGCGCAGGCGTCAAGCAGTGCCTGGGGTGCCACTCGGTCAACGGCGCAGCCAAGCCCCTGGAGCGGCCCGTCCATTACGGCCATTTTTCCCGGGATAAATTCGCCGGCACCTGCGGCGTGTGCCACGAACAGGGGCCCGGCGGGCAGTTCGTTCTTTCCGGCGCCGACGGCAAGGGCGTTGCCGCCGCCAAAGAGAAGGCCGACGCCATGCTCCCGTATTTCAAGACCTGGGCGAAATCGTCCTACCTGGACCATACGCACGCCTTGAAGAAACTCTCCTGCACAGGGTGCCACGACTCGTTCTTCCCCGAGGAGAGGGCCTCCGAGGAGCGCTGCCTGGAGTGCCACAAGGGCTATGCCGCCGTGGCCGCCAAGACGGCGAAGGTCAAACCCAACCCCCACGAAAGCCACCTGGGCGAGATCCGCTGCACCCTCTGCCACAAGGCCCACGCCGCTTCCGAGGACTACTGCGCGAAGTGCCACAACTTCGGCTATTTCTCCAAAAAGAAGTAATGCCTGAATCGGTGTTAAGAAACAACATATGAAAGAAAGGGAATAAAAAAATGTCGGAAGAACGCAAAAAGACGTCTTTTTCGAGACGGGGATTCATGAAGGCTACGGCCGCGGGCCTGGGTTCGCTTGCCCTCGTCAATTTAAGCGGCAAAGATGCGCAGGCGGCGCAGCCGCCTAAGAAGTGGGATCGCGAGGTCAACATTCTCATCATCGGCGCGGGCGTGGCGGGCTGCTCCGCGGCCATCGCCGCCGCCGACGCCGGGGACAAATCGGTCCTCGTCCTGGAAAAGATGCCCTTCCCCGGCGGGGCGGGCCTCCTATCCTCGGGAACGGTCATGGCGGCAGGGACGGACCTCCAGAAGGCCGCCGGGATCACCAACGATTCCAACGAAAAGTGGTACCAGGACACGATGAAGACGTCGAACAACGGCGTCAACCCGAAGCTGGCCCGCAAGCTCATCGAGAACGCCCTCGACACGTACAAGTTCCTCCAGGCCGCGGGCCTGAAGTGGACCAACGTCGATCCCCTGCCCGGTTACACGGTGGACCGCTGCTACCGCGAGGCCAACGGCGGCGCGAAGCTCATGAAGGCCCTCACGGGCGAGGTGCGTAAGCGCAAGGTGCCCATCCTCCTCGAAACGAAGGCCACGAGGCTCTATCTGGACAACTGCGGCCTGTCCACGCCCCTGGGCGAGGTGGCCGGCGTCGAGTGCGTGGGCGAAAAAGGCAAGGTCATGAACATCAAGGTGAAGAAGGCCGTCCTCATCGCGACGGGCGACTTCGCCGCCAACCAGCCCTACATCGAGGGCCACTTCCCGGAACTCAAGGGCTCGATCTTCGTCGGCCACCCGGGCAACACCGGCGACGGCATCCGCATGGCCCAGAAACTGGGCGCGGACATCACGGGCTTCTCCCCCGAGGGCCATCCCCACTGCGTCGAGGTCGCCCCGGGCAAGTACACCCTCTGGTGCCGCTACGACCTCCTGGCGAGGAGCGGCCTCATCCTCGTCGACAAGGGCGGCAGGCGCTTCTGCGACGAGATCGTCCAGGGCCACTACACGCCGCTGATGCCCGAGGTCCAGAAGGTGAACAACCAGTTCGTCTGCGTCTTCGACGAAACGGCGGCGAAGGACATCGCGGCGAATCCCCGCCTCTCCACGAACTTCCGCGGACAGCAGGAGCTTTTCCTCAAGGGGATCAAGGGCGACGGCTACATCATCAAGAAGGCCGACACCCTGGAAGAGCTGGCGGGAAAGCTTTCCATCGACCCCGCGGGCCTCAAGAAGACCGTGGAGGCCTACAACCAGGCCGTGGCGAAGAAGGAAGACGCCCAGTTCCGCCGCAACCCCAAGTACCTGATCGAACTGAAGACGCCTCCCTTCTACGGATGGAAGGGCCTCGTGGGCATCGTCATGACGATGGGGGGACTCCGGATCGACGACGAGTCCCACGTCCTCGACCCCGACATGCAGATCATCCCCCGCCTCTATGCGGCGGGCCACGTTGCGGGCGGCTACACGAACAGCGTGGGCTACCGGAGCGGCTGGCACCTCACGAACGCCGTTACCTTCGGCCGCCTCGCCGGCGCGAGGATCGCCGGGCTGAAACCCTGGGCGTAATAGACGCATAGGACTCTGAGGAAATAACCAATTCATCCGCCCCCTCTTTCCCCTATCCATGGGGAGGGAGGGGGTTTTTTATTCATTTGAAAGACTCCCCGCAGCAGTCAGCACCCCGCACCGCCGAGAACCGGGCATAAGCCTATTGCGACATAATACCCGCTTGACAAGAGGAATGGATTATATAAAGTATATTTGAATTCTTATACTTGGATACTCATTGATCCACGATATATCCGCAATTCCGGGCACACGATCTCCCCGTCAGGGGAGGCGTTACTTATATATCGATTTTTCCATCTATTCAGCACCGTGTCCCCGGAAATGGGCGCGTCCCCTGACTAGGGGGGATGGCGTCCCTGGAATTAATCTGCTCGCATCAAGGCATTATTTCGACTCAGAGGATGAAAGTTCCGTAGAAATGACGATATCATCCGGCCCGCAGGTAACGATCAAGGTCTTAGTGATATAACGCAGAGTGGGTGTGAACGGTATGCGCCACGTTTCGTAGGCTGTGTAAACCAAACCCAGGGTATTCTTTTCTTTAATAAGCGGATATTGAGAATAACCTGCCGGCACACCCAGCAAATCGATGACTTGTTGTTTCTTTGTTACACCACGTGTAATTGCGGAAACTTTTCCATCGTCAAATTTGGCATTATCCTCAGGGAAGGAGCTCGTGTATCGATAGCCAATCAACGCGCCCTTCCAGAAAGAAAATGAAGACGAGCGAGAGCGTACCGTAGTCGTGTAAGGCACAGCATACGCATATGAATAAGAAATTTCGTTTACCGTTTCTCCATCTATAATTTTTGTTGTCGGGCGAAGCGGATCTCCATATTTCTGAATGACTTCTTCATATGTTGTTTTGCCAAGCTGAAGGCTTCCGGGATCAGGACGTGTGAAATCGCGTCCCCCTGCACACCCTGTCAAAATTACAAAAATTGTGAAAGCGGTTATGATGCGATAAACGGATTGATATAATCTAACGGGATGAATCATATGCGATATGCTCCTTTCAAAGAAATAACGATCTTGATATATTGCTCTTCTTTGTTGCAGACATGGAAGTGCGACCCTCCGGGGGGTGCAGGAGTAGAAATGATTCGTGAAATCTCTATATGACTATATTAAATACGCCTAATAATATTGTATTTCAATACAAAAATATACATGTTTTCTTGTCGGACGGCATTTGCTCCGATGGCGGCAAAGACTGCGAGAAGAACAACCGACTCTTAATCAGTAGCCTAATGCCGGGAACACCTCCCCGAGTCAGTGAGCACGCTCCCCTGGTCAGGTGACGCGGCACTTATTCGCCGATTTTTTCCTCTATATAATAAGGGTCCCAAGAATTACCGATTGTTGTGAAACATATCATGGGTTAAGAAAGATGAACGAGACCATGATTATTATCGGGGTACTAACAGTCATCGCAATTATTGTGCTGGAAGCGTCTTTAGAATCGACTTGGTCCAGAACCCTTTTCACCAGAGGGTTAGTGATTTATTCCAAAGAATATAATTTCAGGAAAATACCGCCCATAGAAGAATTGAATGCGCAAAATAGAAGTAAATGGTTTCAACCGATAATTTTTCATGAATTTAGCAGTAGCGAAATTGGCTTCAGGGAATCAATGCTATCTGCAAGCTTTCTCGTATATACACCCATAATGAGGGGATTCATTTTTATTAAGTACAACGATCAGATTCTTCAAATTAAAGGAATTGTTAATTATAGCTCTCTTATTGTAGCCTTAGTATTTATTTTTTTCGCAACGTTGGGTTTATATCATGGCTCTTATTTTATTATGCTTTCGATACCATTTATATTATTCACTGTGGGAATTTTATATCTGATTCAATTAAATAGATTTGACCAAATTGGAGAATTCATTTCTCGATTTGAATGAATTTGCAATATACAAGTTCCGCAATTCCGGGCCACGCGCCCCTGGTCAGGGGACGTCCATCCCCTGTTCAGGGGACGCGGTGATAAGTTTTCTCAAGGAGAAAACGGATATTTCCCCTGACCTACCGGTTCAGGTAACGTTATCACCCCCGCCGAAGCCGCCGGGGACAGGGAATTTCGCCCTGTTATCGCCGCCTTCGGGCGTTTCAATTTTCTTTTGATAATCTTACATTTTTGTGTTACAGCGGCTATCGTCCAGTATAGTTCTGTCACATCTTAAGTCTATCCCCGGTTACCGGATGTCCACCCATTCCGAGGCTGCTTCCAATTCCGAGGCTACACCCTAAGAAGGCACGTGCTGTTGGATTGCTGTTTGTGTCATTCGACCTATAGCTTATAGGTTCATATTAACAGCTTTTTGAAAAACTCGATTACAAACAGGCTGTTCAAAAATGTCCAGATGTAAGACGCGCAAAAGCTGAGGAATGAGGCATACATAGAGGTATGTCGATTGACGAGGCTTGCGGCGCGACGTCACCTGAAGGTGATAAACGACAGATGGGCGTTTTTCAACAGCCTGCTAAAGGAGAAGAATCATGTCCGGTTATCACAAGACCCTGGAAGGCAACGAGATCGCGGCTCACGTCGCTTACGCGATGAGCGAGGTCGCCGCCATCTACCCCATCACCCCCTCAAGCACCATCGGCGAGTACTGCAGCGAATGGGCCGCACGCGGCAAGAAGAACCTCTTCGGCCAGGTACCCGATTTGATGGAGATGCAGTCGGAAGCGGGCGCGGCTGCCGCTGTACACGGGGCGCTGGCGGCGGGTGCGCTTTCCACGACGTTCACCGCTTCCCAGGGCCTTCTGCTCATGATTCCCGATATGTATAAGATCGCAGGTGAACTCCTGCCCGCCGTTTTCCACGTGGCGGCCCGGTCCGTAGCGGGGCACGCCCTCTGCATCTTCGGCGACCACTCGGATATCAACGCCGTCCGGCAGACGGGCTTTTCGCTCCTCGCCTCGGCCTCCCCGCAGGAGGTCATGGACATCGGCCTTGTCGCCCACCTGGCGAGCATCAAGGCGAGCTTACCCTTCGTCCACTGCTTCGACGGCTTCCGGACGTCGATGGTCGTGCAGAAGGTGGAGCTGATCGACTACCCCGACATGGCGAAGCTCGTCGACTGGTACGCCATCGAGCGTTTCCGCGAGCGGTCCATGAACCCGGAACACCCGCAGATGCGCGGCTCGTCGCAGATCTCCGACATCTACTTCCAGAACCGCGAGGCCTGCTCGCCCTACTTCGCGAAGCTGCCGCAGATCGTGGAAGGCGAAATGAGGAAGGTGAGCCAGCTCACCGGCCGGCCCTACCATCTCTTCGACTACGTGGGGCACCCCGAGGCCGACAAGGTCATCGTCTCGATGGGGTCGAGCTGCGACGTCGTCGAGGGAACGATCAACTACTTAAACGCCAGGGGCGCGAAGCTCGGCCTTATCAAAGTCCGGCTTTATCTCCCCTTCTCGCGGGAACACTTCTTCAAGGTCCTGCCGAAATCGGTCCGCAAGATCGCGGTCCTCGACCGGATCAAGACGCCCCTCACCATCGGCGAGCCCCTCTACCAGGACGTCAGCACGGCGATCAACGAGGGCGGCTTCGGCCAGCTCGTCGTCGGCGGCCGGTACGGCCTGGGCAGCAAGGACTTCACGCCCGCCATGGTCAAGGCCGTGTACGACAACCTGGACCAGTGGGAACCCAAGCGGTCCTTCACCGTCGGCATCGACGACGACGTCAGCAATTCGTCGCTTACGGTCGGCGAGGAATTCTCCGCCTCCCCTCCCGGCACGAAGCAGTGCAAGTTCTGGGGCATCGGCTCCGACGGCACCGTCGGCGCGAACCGCGAGGCCATCAAGATCATCGGCGAGAACACCGACATGTTCACGCAGGCCTATTTCGCCTACGACGCGAAGAAATCGGGCGGCGTCACCGTGTCGCACCTGCGTTTTTCGCCGAACCGCATCCTCTCGCACTACCTCATCAAACACGCGGACTTCGTCGCCTGCCACGTCCCGGCCTATGTCACCCAGTTCGAGATCCTGGAAGGCATCGTCGAGGGCGGCATCTTCCTTTTGAACTCGCCCTGGACGGTGGAGGACATGGAGAAGGAGCTTCCGGGCAACATGAAGCGGATCATCGCCGAGAAGCGGCTTAAATTTTACAACATCGATGCCGTCGACATCGCGGGGGAGATCGGACTCGGCGGCAGGATCAACATGATCATGCAGGCCGCCTTCTTCAAGATCGCCGACGTCATCCCGCCGGAACAGGCCGTCCAGTTCCTCAAGGACGCCATCCGCAAGACCTACTGCAAGAAGGGCGACCGGGTCGTCGACATGAACATCAGGGCCGTCGACCAGGCCCTGTCCTCCGTCGAGGAAATCGACGTGCCGGCCCACTGGGCCAAGGCGGGCCGCAACCAGTACGACATGGAGAACGTCTCCGAGTTCGTCATGAAGGTCATGACGCCCATGATCCTCCAGAAGGGGAACGAGGTGCCCGTGAGCGCCCTGCCCCCGGACGGCATCTTCCCCACGGCGACGTCCCAGTACGAAAAGCGCGGCGTCGCCATCAACGTGCCCGAATGGCTGCCGGAACACTGCATCCAGTGCAACCAGTGCTCCTTCGTCTGCCCGCACGCCGCCATCCGGCCGGTGCTGGCGACCGCGGAAGAGCTGGTAAAGGCCCCGCAGGACTTCGACACCCTGGAAGCGAAGGGCAAGGAGCTGAGAGGGCTCTGGTTCAGGATGCAGGTCTCGCCGCTCGACTGCGTCGGCTGCGGCAACTGCGCGGACATCTGCCCGTCGAAGGAGAAGTCCCTTGTCATGAAGCGCCTGAACAGCCAGACCGACAAGCAGGTGACGAACCACAAGTTTGCGCTCACCGTCCCGGTCCGCGACAATCTCATGCGGAAGGACACGGTCAAGGGGAGCCAGTTCTGCCAGCCGCTCTTCGAGTTCTCCGGCGCGTGTCCGGGCTGCGGCGAGACCCCCTACATCAAGGTCATTACGCAGCTCTTCGGCGACCGCATGATCATCGGCAACGCCACCGGCTGCTCCTCGATCTACGGGGCGTCCGTCCCGATCTGCCCGTACTCCGTGAACGAAAGGGGCCACGGGCCGGCCTGGGCCAACTCCCTCTTCGAGGACAACGCCGAATTCACCCTCGGGATCGAATTGGGCATCTCACGCAGGCGCGAGAAGCTCGCCCTCTATGTGCGGGAGGCCCTGGACCAGGACATCGCCTGGGAACTCCGGGGGATGCTCGAATCGTGGCTCGACAACATGAACGACGCCGACATGACGAAGGACCTGCGCTTCCGGATCGAGGAGGCCATCGTCCGCCAGTTGTCGAAATCCACGGGCACGCTGAAGGACACGCTGAACAATATCCTCAAAATGAAAGATCTGATCGTCAAGAAGTCGATCTGGGCCGTCGGCGGCGACGGCTGGGCCTACGACATCGGCTACGGCGGGCTCGACCACGTCATCGCCATGAACCACGACATCAACATCCTTGTCCTCGACACGGAGGTCTATTCCAACACGGGGGGCCAGGCATCGAAGTCCACGCCCACCGGCGCGGTAGCGAAATTCGCCGCCAAGGGCAAGCCCGTCCGCAAAAAGGACCTGGGCCGGATCGCCATGATCTACGGCTACGTCTACGTCGCCACCGTCGCCATGGGGGCGAGCAAGACGCAGTTCCTGAAGGCCGTCACCGAGGCGGAGAGCTATCCGGGGCCGTCGCTCATCATCGCCTACTCGCCGTGCATCAACCACGGCATCGACATGGGCAAGAGCCAGGCCGAGGAGAAACGGGCCGTGGAGGCGGGCTACTGGCCGCTGTACCGCTTCAACCCGCTTCTGGCCGCACGGGGAGAGAACCCCTTCCAGCTCGATTCGACGGACATCACCGGCGATTACCAGGAGTTCATCAAGGGCGAGGTCCGGTATGCGAGCCTCATGAGGACCTTCCCCAAGGAAGCGGACAAACTGTACAAGCAGGCCGAAGAAGAGGCCAAGGAGAGATTCGAGCATTACCGGAAACTGGCCGGTCTGTAATCTATTCGCAACACCTTTCGTTGTACAAACAGGCCCCCCCTGCGGGGGGCGCGGCCCCCTCTTCAGGGGGCGCGGCGGGAAGAGGCTAGGGAGAGATTCGAGCATTACCGGAAGCTGGCCGGTCTGTAATCTATTCGCGACACCTTTTGTGGACGCGGCCCCCGCCGCCGGGCGACGAACCGGTGCCGGGGGCCGTTTCTATTTGAGCCTGCATCAGCGCCCGGATCGCACGAGAAGCATATCCCTAGAGTATATGTATAAGAAATAGCATAACGATCTATATATTGACCCCCGCGACACGGGCACTCCGGGGTTATCTACACGCATATGTTACTAATATTATTTCAAGTTATTCATTTATTCCTTGACAGGCAATTCCGTTTTGCGTACGATTTTTTTATAGCAAGTTCCTAATCAGAAATGCGCTGATGAAAAGGCATTTTTTTCAGCGGATTTTCGACGAAGAAGCCAGCGCTGCGCTCGACCTGCTCCTGCTGAAGCATGCCGGAAGCCGCCCTGACCCCAGGTGCGGCCGGATTTAACGCCGGACGGTGGAGATCATTCCCTTATCTTTCCTTTTTCGCTTTTATCACCTCCGGGTTCTGGACCCTGTTGTAGCATCACGGGCAAAGGAGGCCATGATGAAAACAATACTCGGTGATAACATTCACTTGGATCACAGAACATATCAAGAGCGCTGCAATCATGAAGCCGATGTTATTGTCACTGCGACCGTGCTGGGATTCAGCGCCACGCGGATACATCTCGAACAGCCGTTCAGCTTCGATATCGAAACGAAGGACCCCGAAACGACGCTCCTCTTCGAAAGAATGGACAATCCGCAATTCGATCATGATCTTACGATGCTAGAAGGTAAACCAGCGGATCAAGAGAAATGGAAAAAGGCGAAGCAGGAATATATCGAGCATCTGGAAGAAATGCAGTCCTTCCTCGTCGTCGTCGAGGCGATGACCCAGGTGCTCAATAAGAACCATTTGCACAGCCCATTGATCAAGGATGCGCAATCGCCGCAATGGGACATCGGTGAACGAATCACCGGCCGCGCGGGGGGCGCGATGGTTACCGGCCCCGCGAGAGTCAAGCCCCCTGCTGATCCAGGGGGAATAACCCGGGGAAAACAGGAGATGTACCAGCCGGGGGGCTATTATGGCAGGGGCGCCTACACGGGCATGATCGACGATCCCGTCTATCACAACACGCTCGTGCAGCCCACAAAACGCATCGTCGTGCCGCACGAGAACCGGTGGCACAAGGAAGGCGGCTTCGGGCAACGCGAACACGGGCTCATCAGTCCGCCGAAGAATCCGGAGATGAATCTGAGTCCCGATCCGTCCAAGGGAATGGGCCCGTTATCATCTGACGAGGAATCTCGCCTGCGTCATAAAGGCGTCGTCGGATATGTTCACGGGATGAGCTGGGCGATACGGGAATCCATCAAATGCGGCCCCTGGTGCACGCCGTACGAAATGGCCGTGGGTAAGGACACGACGAAAATGGCCTCCTGCTTCCCTTGCACCACCTATATGTATGCCGCAAACTATCCGCCCTCTTCGATTCATCTCGGCCGGGGGGAATCGTGGCACCCCCTCCCCGATACGGGAGAGGCCCCCGATTACATTAAAATCGCGAAAGCCCTCAATACGCGCTGGCACCTGGATTGCTATCATTACCTCAAATACGGAGTTTCGCTTCTCCAGACATCCGTGAACACGATGGACGTGGGACACAAGGCCGCGTTCAACCGTCTGCAAAAGCACCCGCGGCTCCAGAACACGCCTCAGAATCTGGCCATAGGCGGCAACCTGTTTCTGGATGCCCTTACCGTCCATGAGGCGGACTGGAAAAGGATCTGGCGCACGCTGCTACCCAAACCCGAAGACAAGCACGGCGTTGCCTCGCCGGCGAACGCATGTTGCGAGAAAGGATGCGGCGCTGTCTATCGCGCAGGGGGCACGACGGTGGGAACCAGATGGCACGAGTGCACGTTTTGCGGAAAGCGCTATTGCGCCGCGCATGGCTACCTGCTCCGGAGAAGTTCTCATATGTCCCGAACTCGCATTTGCAGGGAGTGCGGCCAAGTAACTAGGCTGATCGGCTGATGTGCGATACAATTCCTGGATGCGGCCCCCGCCGCCGGGCGACGAACCGGTACGGGGGCCGTTTCTATTTGGCGCATCGAGCGTCGGCCGGAATCCCCAAAGCTCCCTCGAAGTCCACGCCCACGCCGCGAAGCCGCCCCGGCAGAACGGGCGTTATCTTTCTATCCTCCCCTAATTCCCGCCGCAGACGCCGCCCCGGATTACGCGAATCAAACGCGCCGCACTCCGGGGGGGGCTCATTCATTTTGCCGTTAACACTCCCGCAGGCTCACCCGCGCAATGCACCGCCAGGAACCGCGTATAAGTCCGTTGCCGCGAATTAGACGCTTGACAAGGGCAATGGATTATATAAAATATATGTGTATTTTCATACTTTGATACTTATCGGCTAACGATATGTCAACAATCTCGGGCATACCACCCCCTAGTCCGGGGGCGCGCGCGGTACTTATTGATCGATTTTTGCCTCTATTGAGTATGGTGTTTCCAGAATTATTAATGAGGCCTCATGAAATTAACAGAGTATATATCGATACTTGATTCATTTATCGAATATTCATTGATAGTATTTTATTTTCTAGATGCAATTTTACTCTACTATGCGAAAAAGCATCATCATTCAATAGATAATAAATACTTTAAATTTCATGAAAAATATGGTTATTTTCAAATTGAATTCTTAAAATTAATAGCTGTTCTTATGATTATTGGTAGTCATTATTACGCGACAGGCAAATCGGGTTTTTTTCTTGCGGCGGCAATTCTCTTTTACACATACGTATTAGGTCTATTAAAAGATATTCTTTCAGCAACTAAAATCGAAAAGAGGAACTTGGATTCGTGTCAAAAGAATTCCGGAGACACCACCCCCTAGTCAGGGGACGCGGACTTATTGATCGATTTTTCCCTTTATTTAGTATGGATGTCTCCAGAGTTATGTGATTTTTTATGCTAAGTGAATATAAAGCTATATCTTTGGGCACCCTTGCAGAAGGCGTTGCCGTTGCAGTTGCCGCCGGATTTGTCGTTTCTGTCATTTACGATTGGGGCTTCTTTTACGCTTTGGGCTTAGATTTTGCGAAATTGCATACAACGACCACTGATCATTTTCGGAGTGGCCTACTATGGTTTCCATACCTTCTATTCTTTCTTCTTGGTAGTGTTGCTATTGAATTCCAGTTCAAGAGAATAGAACGAGGGCTAAATGAAAAGGAAATTATTGAGTCTGCTTCTAATCCGGAACGGATGCGAAAGTTTCGAGAAGGCCCATGGAAATTAATGGCCTGGACGGCACCACTTTATGTGATTATCTATGTGTTGATTGGGGATGTTTTTGCGTCTATACTACCTTTGATGTTATCGATTGTGTGGATGGGATTTGCGGAGTGGTGTTACGCGGCTCCCCTCATTAAAATTCGTCGTAGTAGACAAGTTCAGTTTGGATTCACATTCTTACCTATTATCGTAATTGTCGCATTTTTTAGTGGATACAATGCTGCGTTAGATGCGACCGTCCGTAAACCTTCCAAGGTAACCATAGAACGAAGTGCACCATCTGCCTCAGTTTCGGGAAATATTCTGAGAACTTTTGAAAAGGGGGTACTGATCCTCGACGACAGAAATTCATATCACTTCATACCATGGAATCAGGTTCACGCAATTCAGAACAATAAACCTTATAAGCCGTTTCGAGGGATAGCGTGCGAGTGGTTCAAGTTGTGCCGTCAAGAACCATATGGCACTTCTAACAAACCCATACAGCCGAATGCCAAGCCGTCAGATTAATCGGCCGCATAACTTTCCTTCAAACCATAATTCACGGCAATTCCTATTAACGATTCCGGGGACACCATACTTAATTCGAGAATTTCCGGGAACACTGCCCCCTGACTAGGAAACGTGTCCCCGGACCAGGGGGGATTGCGTCCCCGGAACCCCGGGTATTCATTGACCGGGAATTTATTCTTGCCAAATATACAAAAACTTATATAATGGCGCCATGAAGATGAAACCGTTGAAATTCGTGTGATCGAGTCTGGAAGATCTCCGGAACTTCCCCGATGAAGCAAGACGGGCTGCCGGTTTTGAACTCCACGCCATTCAGTCGGGACTTGAACCAAGCGACTGGAAGCCAATACAGGCTGTCGGCTCCGGCGTTAAAGAAATTCGTATTCATTTTCTTGGGGAGTGGCGGGTTATCTATATAGCCAATCTTCGCGATGCCGTTTATGTGCTTCACGCATTTCAAAAGAAAACAAGAAAAACAAGGCGGCAGGATATCGATTTGACTCGCCAGCGCTACAGGCAAATGGGAGGATAATTTATGAAGAACGCGATTATCAAGTCTTCCGGCAATGTATTTATCGATCTTGGATATTCTCAGGAAGAGGCCGCTATTCTTCAGATGCGTGCCGATCTTATGGACAAGCTTCGCAAGTTCATCGAAACCCGGAAACTTACACAGACCAATGCTGCGAAAATGCTATGTGTTAGTCAGTCCAGGATATCGGATCTGATTAGAGGCAAATGGGAGCGATTCAGTCTTGAAATGCTTGTCACTCTTGCCACGAGGGCCGGCATGCATGTTACGCTGAAAACAGCGGCATGAAAACTGGTTCACTATCATGTTTTCCACAATAATTCTGGTGACATCGTTCCGGTATTCCGATTTTTCCTCAATTTAGTATGCTTGTTCCCGGAATTATTCGGATGCATCAAGAAGGCAAACCGGAGAGAGAAAATGAAGACCGTTTACAGCGCACCGACCCTCCCGCTTGTCAGTATATTTCAGAACATCCTGGAAGCAAACGGGATCAAATGCTGGATAAAAAATGAATTTCTCTCCGCGGGGATCGGCGAGCTTCCGCCGATAGAGTGCTGGCCTCGGCTATGTGTAATTGACGACGATTTCCCGGAAGCGATGCGCATTGTGGACGAAGCGCTTACAGAAAAAGAAATAGCCGGCTGGACATGCAATTCGTGCGGCGAGGATATCGAGGGGCAATTCACAGAGTGCTGGAACTGCGGAAACACGCGGCCCTGACGAAGATCATGAAGCCTGCGAAAACAAACGGGAAACAATGGTTGATCGCGCCGTCCCGCACCCCTTCGCATGCCTTCCAGGACCGTACCCCGTTCTCTCAACCCGCGCCCGGACAGCGTTTACAATTCTTCACAAAATAATACCGATCTTCCCATGCCCCACCTGTAAAGGAATCCAACACGGCGCCCTTTTATTTTACAGTCGCCTCCATCCGCCCTACTCCTTGTGCCGATTCGATAATCGCCGCATCGGCGTCAGCCCCGCCCTGTCGCTGCTGTCGGCTTTTTTTACACCGTCGGACGGACCGGCTCGGCCGACATTTCGCGATAAGTTAAAATATTCATCACTTATGCGCATGGCACCTTATTTGCTACATGTCGCCACGGGAGTTAAATCAGGTGAGCCATCATATTACAGCGGAGGAGGGGTATTCAAATGAAGAAGAGATTCATGTTCTTTTTAATCGCGGGATTGCTCCTGATCGGCAGTACGGTTTCGGCGGGTTCCTATACCGTCCAGGAAACCATTACTCAAATTGACAGCGATTCCTATAACTTCACCTATACGGTGACCAATAACGGCGCGTCCCAAGGGTTGGACGGCTTCTTCGTCATGGTGCCCACGGGGTCGGTCAGCCTGGCGAATGTCACCAGTCCGGCGGCTTACAATCCGGCCGGCGGCGGGTACTGGACGGCCATTATTGCCCCGGCCGACTGGTCGCCGAGCGCTTCGTCCTACTTTGTGCCTGTAACGCTCGCGTCGGGGTATGAATGGTTGTACTGGTGGGGCGTGGACCCGAGTTCCGTCTACCAGACGGGCTCTGCCGCCACTTTCAGTTTCCGGGCCGACGGCGTTAGCCTGGGCACGAACAGCGCCATGGCGATCACTTATGTCGGCGCCTATGAGTATACCATGGAAACGGTAGAGTGCTTATCGGGCCCGGCGATCATGGAGACCACGCAGGCCGTTCCCGAACCGTCTACGGTCCTGCTTTTGGGCCTCGGCCTGCTCGGCGCAACGGCAGCCGGAAAGAAGTTTCATAAATAGCACACTCCCTTTGGTCCGGTTCAAACACAAAGGCAGCACCGTTCCCGGTGCTGCCTTTTCTATTTTCCGTCCTTTGCCGAAAGAATTCTCGGGACATCGCACTTATTTAATGATTGACTTCCGGGAAGGATAAATCATTGTGTACCGCGTCCCCTGACCAGGGGGGATGGCATCCCCGGAATGGTTCGGCTACCTGGCGGTTCGGGTGAATCGTCCCAGGTCCCTGTACAGGGCTTCCGATACCTGTTTGGCCGCGGCCAGGAAAACCGGCCCCGGATAGGCATGCACCCTCGTCAGACGCCGCTTGGTATCCTGTTTCGTCTCCCGCTTCGGTTCCATTCTCTTCTGCCCGTCCATGTGTATGCCCCCCTTTGGCGCCCCCCCTTGCCTTCCCAGGCCTGGGTTCATGTTGCGATTGCTCGCCGCCTCTCTATTATGGTCCGATCCGTAACCGCTTCTCCATCGGGGGATGCCTTAATTGTCCGCCGCAAAGCCCTGATTATCCCCGTTGGAAACGATGGTGCCATATTTCCGTGCAAC
Source organism: Syntrophales bacterium (assembly GCA_963668175.1). Lineage (GTDB taxonomy): Bacteria > Desulfobacterota > Syntrophia > Syntrophales > PHBD01. Next base: position 2,607,031 of record OY764159.1, on the reverse strand, counting down.
CGGCTGTGACGCAACGCACATTTCCGCCCGCATTTTTCCCGCCCGGCCCTGACGAGATAAGGCGCCGCATCGGGCGATCCCCCCGGGATTCGCACATCAAAGAGAAAGATTTCGCATTCCACGGGTTTTATTTTCCGGCAAAATGCGATATAGGAAATGGCAATTTTGCAGACTGTTATTCTTCCCCGTGCTGCCCGAAAGGACGATATTTAGGAGCGAACAGATATCTCTGGCAGCTTGTGAAAAACTCGATATTGAACCCCCTATGCAGGGGGCGCGCAGGCTGCTTGCCCCCTTCAGGGGGTTCAAAAATGTCCGGATGCAAGGCGCGCGAGGCCCGAGGAGCGGAGCATACATAAGGGTACGTGAGCATCCGAGGGAAGAAGTGCAACATCACCTGAAGGTGACAAGCAGCAGATGGGCGTTTTTCAACACCCCCCATGCGGGGGGCGTGGCCTGTCAGAAAGGCGATCATGAAGAAAAAAGCCGAATGTCCCGGAAAATCGAAATATCTCTGCGGCAAGAGAATCCTCCCCGAACCGATCTCGAAGAAGACGGATATCGTCAGACTGATCGACAATATGGATGCCTACAACGGCGGGCGGCTGCGGGCCGCCTGCCATCTGCTCCGGGACAGGTATTCCCGGAACGACGTCACCGTGGGCTTGAGCCTGGCGGGTGCGCTGACCCCGGCGGGGCTGGGGCCTTCGGCGATCATCCCCCTCATGAATCACGGCTTTGTCGACTGGATGACGGCCACCGGCGCGAACATGTACCACGACCTGCACTTCGCCTTCAACCTGCCCATGCACCGCGGCTCCCATACCGTGAGCGACGCCGACCTGCGGGACAAAGGCGTGACCCGGATTTACGACATCCTGTTCGATTACGAAGACGTGCTGATGGAGACGGACCGCCGTTTGAGAAAGATCATGCTCCAGCCGGAGTTCCAGAAAGAGATGGGAACCCGCGAATATTACCACCACCTGGGCAAGGCGATGAACGACTACGAAAAGAAACACAAACTCGGAGAGGTGAGCATCCTCGCCGCCGCCTACCGGAACGGCATCCCCGTGTTCACGTCGTCGCCCGGCGACTCCACCATCGGCATGAACGTCGCCGGCCTGGAACTCCTGGCGGAAACGGCCGGCATGCAGAACGCCTTCAAACTGAAGATCAACCCGAGCATCGACGTCAACGATTCGACCGCCATCATCCTGAACGCCAAGCGTTACGAGAAGGGGAAGACCGGCGTGATCCTCATCGGCGGCGGCAGCCCGAAGAATTTCATGCTCCAGACGGAGCCGCAGATCCAGGAAGTCCTCATGATCCCCGAGGTGGGGCAGGATTACGACATCAACGTCACCGACGCGAGGCCCGATACGGGCGGATTGTCCGGGGCCCCGCCCAGCGAGGCGGCGAGCTGGGGCAAGATCGACCCGACGATGCTGGAAGAGGCGGTCACCGCCTATCTCGACGTCACGGTGGCCCTGCCGCTGATGGTCGCCTACGTCCTGCATGCGACCAAGCCCAGGAAGCAGAAAAGGCTTTACGACCGCGGGGAGGAGCTGCGCGAAAAGCTGGCCGAGTCCTACCTGGAAAACAACAAAGAGGTCGGTGAGCTCACACGGCTCATGAAAAATCTCGCGGCGAAGAAGCGAAAATGAATAAACAACTCACCGACCTGATCAAGACGCACGGAACGCCCCTCTTCATCCTGGACCACGCGAAGCTGCGGGAGAATTACCGGACCTTCAAGAAGAACCTGCCCCGGGTTCAATGCTATTACGCGGTGAAGGCCAATTCCCACCCGGAGATCATCGGGACCCTCTTCCGCGAGGGGTCCAGCTTCGACGTCGCCTCCTACAACGAATTCATGCAGATCTACGAATACATCAAGCACTTCGAGGAAGAAGACCAGCATTCGTATATCTGGGACAAGATCATTTTTTCCAACACCATCAAGGACAAGGAGACGCTCCGCAGAATCAGGCAGTACCGGCCCCTGGTCACCTTCGACAATATCGAAGAGTTGAAGAAAATCAAGGAATGCTGCGACACGGCCGGCCTGGTCCTCAGGCTGAAGGTGCCCGATACCGGCTCGCAGGTCGAAATGAGCACGAAATTCGGGGCCGAACCGGCGGAAGCCGACCATCTGATCCAAAAGGCGAGCGAGGAGGGGCTCGATGTCGAAGGGGTGAGCTTCCACGTGGGAAGCCAGTGCACGAACTTCAACAATTATACCGAAGCGCTCGCCATCGCCTCGACGATCCTGAAAGACGCCAGGCAGAAGGGGCATTCCCTCAAGATCCTGGACATCGGCGGGGGATTTCCCGTGCCCTACGACTCGCAGGTTCCGGAATTCGGGAAGCTGGCGAACCTCATCGACGACGAATGCAACCGGCTCTTCCCCAAGGATATCGAAATCATCGCGGAGCCGGGCAGATTCATCGCGGCGACCGCGGCGACGCTGATCACCGAAATCATCGGCAAGTCCCGGAGGGACGGCAAGCTGTTCTATTATATCAACGACGGCGTCTATCACACCTTCTCCGGCGTGATCTACGACCACTGGCTGCCCAATTTCAGTTCGTTCAAGCGCGGGAAAAAAGAGGTGTGCGCCGTGGTCGGGCCGACCTGCGACAGCTTCGACAAGATATCGCTCTCGGTGCAGCTTCCGGGAAACCTGGAAATCGGGGATTACCTCCTGACGGACAACATCGGCGCCTACAGCACGGCCTCGTCCACCCGCTTCAACGGCTTCGACGGCGCGAGGATCATTCACACCAATCTGAAGCCCTGACCCGTCCAGTGCGCCGCTCTTCCGCAAACGAACGCAGCGGCAGTATCAAATGGTGTCCCCGGAATTACGGAATTATTCGTATAGGTCATGATACTTAATCAAGAATGGAGACATATTAGGCAATGAGATATTACTGTCATTTGTCTTCACCTACTACTTCATCGGATACCAACCTACAATTATATTCACTAATTAAGGCGTCTGAAGCCTGGAACGAGCTTGCCAATATAATTTCAAAAGTTGGAATAGATGACGTTGACCATTTTACCGAGCGATGCTCATTCATCATTGCAACTTTAGGATTGTCTCTTATGCAATTACTTGGGCAGAATAACCCATCACCTGAAAAGGAAAATATGGGACGACCTCATGAAATGTTTTCATATCTATTGCACCGTACACGCACGGACCGCACAAAACAAAAGCAATTGAATAAGACATTTCGTGAATTCCTAAAATATTACGCAATCATAAGGCATTTCGGAAAAAATAAATTTGATCAAAATTATCATGATCTTGACAGATTGACCTTAGATGAAGTCAATCGTTTTCGAAAGATGACAATTGAATTCTGGAATATAATGATTGATATGTACCGGCAAGAAGGAAGCTTCGATGGAAGTCTGTCTTCGGTATCTGAGATTGTTCACTTTATAGAATTACCCTAAAAATCAACTTGACTCGATATTTAGACTGTTCGGTTTATCTAATAATGACCAGAATGTGCTAAATTCCTGCGGAGTTTACGTTGCCCAAATATTATGGGTTAAACTGACGAAAACTTGCTCCCGCTTTCATTTCTCTCCCCACAAGTTTCCTAAAAAGATATTCCGCGGCTGATCGTCCGGAAATTATCGTCACTTTCCCGCGGCCGTCAACTGCGCCGCGCCGCCGATGCCGCGCAGAAATATTTTCCCCGTGCATCTTCTTGATGGTAATCGGCATTGAATTCGTGCTAAGGCTTTCCAATCTACACACTCGCCGAATCGCAACACCGCATACAGAATACCGAAAGGGGGAGCAGGAATGGACATTGTCGATGCCATCAAGACGCGCAGGAGCACAAGGGGCTACAAGACCGACCCGGTCCCGAGGGAGACCATCGCGGAGATCCTGGAGATCGCCGTCCGGGCGCCGTCGGCCATGAACACGCAGCCGTGGGAGTTCACCATCCTTGCCGGGGAACCCCTCCGGAAGATCATCGAGGGGAACGTGAAGAAGGTCCGTGACGGCATCGCGCCGTACGCGGAGATCGACGTCATCGGCTGGACGAACGACAGCGTCTACCGGACCCGGCAGGTGGACCTCGCCAAGTATATTTTCGAGATCATGGACATCCAGCGGACGGACAAGGCGAAGCGGGCCGCCTGGATGGAGCGCGGTTTCAGCTTCTTCAACGCCCCGGCCGCAATCGTCGTCTCCGTCGATAAATCGCTCTCCGCCGTCGGGCCGCTCCTCGACTGCGGCGGCCTCATGCAGAACATCTGCCTCGTCGCGATGAGCTACGGCCTCGGCACCTGCATCCACGACCAGGGCATCATGTATCCCGACGTGGTCCGTCAGCATGCGGGCATCCCCGAATCGAAGCGCCTCGTCATCGCCATTTCCATCGGCTGGCCCAAGGAGGGAGAAACCGTGAACACCATCGCCCCGGGCCGCCTGCCCGCCGCCGGCGTCACGACCTGGGTCGGCTTCCCCTGAGAGCGGGATTCGCCGGACAGTACGGGCGGCTTCCGGGCAATCGTCCGGCGCGAGGCCCGAGCAAAGACAAGCCGTACCGGCCGACGGCCGGTACCCGACATAGCTTCGCAACACCTTTTGGGATGCGGCTCCCGCAGCCGGGCGACGAACCGGCAACGGGGGCCGTTTCTTTACCGCGCAACCGAAAGCCTCCCAAAGAATCCCTGAAAGAAAACGTGGACAGGGCCGTCCGATTCCGATAAATTTACTTAAGCATCGTACAGATCACACCGGACTCACGGTCCGGACACAAGGAGCGCCTATGCGGGAAAAACTCATCGACAGAATGAAGGCCTATTTCGGCGAAGACGTGAGAAGAATCAACCACGCCCTGACGGTTCTCGCCCTGGCCGAGGAGATACGGGACGCAGAAGGCGGCGACCCCCTGACGGTCGAGGCCGCGGCCATCCTCCACGACATCGGCATCCCGGAGGCCTTCCGGAAATACGGATCGACCGCCGGCCACCACCAGGAGGTCGAAGGCCCGCCCATTGCGGAGGCCATCATGGCGTCGCTTGCCATCGACGGCGCGACCGTGAAACACGTCTCCGACATCGTCGCCAGCCATCACAGCGGCAACAGGATCGACACGCCCGAATTCCGCTGCATCTGGGACGCCGACTGGATCGTCAACCTGGGGGCCATGTACAACGACTGGCCCACGGAAAAGAAGCTCCACGTCATCGGGAAGACCTTCCGCACGGAAACGGGCAAGCGCCTGGCCTACGCGCGATACGGAAAGAAAGAAGGGGCATGAGCCGGTTTTCCGAGGCGACGCGCCATCCCCGTAAATGGTAAGTTTCTTCGCCGCAGGGCCGGGGTCCGTTCCCGCCGCCCCGGGCGCCCTGCCCTATTCGTTTGACTTGCCGCGCCGCATTCCCTATACTCCCGTCTGAAGAAACGCCCAGACCCCGAAACGAAAAGGAGGCCGTTCCATGAAGAATATCCGCGCCATCGGCGCCGTTTGTCTCTGTTTTCTCCTGGTTGTCTCGCTCACCGCCGCCCACGCGGCCGGCAAAGCAAAACCCGCCCCCAATACCGGACCCAATCCTTACGAAACCGCCATAGAGAAAGTCCGCGGCGACATATGGAAGGCCATTAACAGCGGCAAATGCGGGAGCGCCTCCGCCGCGATCACCGTCGACGGCAAGACCGTCTACGCCGAGGGCTTCGGCATGGCCGACAGGGAGAAATCCGTCCCCGTCGACGCCTCCACCCTCTTCAACATCGGCTCCGTCAGCAAGGTCTATGTGGCGGCGGCGGTCATGCTCCTCGCGGACGACGGCAGGATCGACCTCGACAAGCCCGCTTCGTATTATCTCCCGCAGTTCCGGATGGCCGACAGCCGCTACCGGGCGATCACCGTCCGCATGCTCCTGAACCACACGTCCGGCCTCCCCGGCACCGAATACGCGAACGCCTTCGGATTCAAATACAACGACAAGGTGAAGCAGGACACCATCGAAACCCTGACCCGCAGCCATCTCAAGCATGCGCCGGGGGCGATGGCCGTCTACTGCAACGACGGCTTCACCCTGGCGGAAATGATCGTGGAGCGCATGAGCGGCATGACGTACCTCGACTTCCTCAACCGGCGCATCTTCAAACCGCTGGGCCTGAAAAACACGGGCGTAAGCGTGGGCGGGATTAGGGGAAAACCCGTTGCGGCCTACTACGATCCGACGACGGGCAAGAAGCATCCGCCGGAAGCCCTGTCGGTGCTCGGCGCGGGCGGCCTGTCCTCGACCGCCGTGGAGCTTTGCCGCTTCGCCGACGCCTTCGCCGCGGAAAACAGGCTTTTGAAGAAGGCCTCCCTTGCAGAAATGAAGAAGGCGCAGCCGTCGGCATTTGCGGGCAAACTCCGCCAGCCGGAACTTTCCTTCGGCCTCGGCTGGGACCTCACGGGCCTGGCGCGGTACGACGCCGCCGGGATCAAGGTCCTGGGCAAGAGCGGCGGCACCGGCAATTACTCGTCGATGGTCTATACGGCGCCCGACAGGAAGATCTCCGTCGCGGTCATTGCGACCGGGCCGCAGAGCGGCGCGATGCTGATCGCCCTCGATCTGCTGGACGCGGTCCTCGTCGGGAAAAAAATGATCCCTAAGGAAGAAAAAGGCGTCACGGCACCGCCCGCAGCGGCGCTCATTCCGCAGGAGGATGTGCAGTTCGGCGGCTACTACGGCAGCCAGGGCGGCCTCGCCCAGATCGTCTTCGCCGCCGACAGGAAGAGCGTCGCCGTCTTCAGTTTCGAGGGACAGGAAAAGAAGCCGGTCGTCGCCCTCGCCTATTCCGGCGGTTTCTATCATGACGGCAAGGGAAACGACTTCTACTTTGCCTCCATCGGCCCCGAAACCTATTTTGTCCAGTCGAACCCCACGCTTAAAGTCGACGCGATCGCCATGCAGAAGGTCAATCCTTTAGCCAAGCCGCAAAACCTGAGGATCGGCATGGACGGCAAGGTCTGGCTGCGAAGGAACGTCGCGCCCTTCGAGTCGGTCGCGGCGACGGATTCGCACCTGGAAATGTCGCACCTCTACAAGGACCTGCCGGGATACGTCGCCTTCCGGGGCGTCAAGAGGATCGATTCCCCCGAATACGCCGCCATGCCCTTCGACGCCGTCCGCGATCAGACGGAGCTCTTCATCTTCGAAAGGAACGGCGCCATGTGGGCCTGGACCTCGGACATGCTCTACAGCCCGGCGGACAGCGCCGCCGCTGCCCTGAAGCCCGGGGAGACATCCGTGAAGATCGGGGACGAAGGCTACAGCGAATGGCTCCTGGCGGCGGAAGACCTGATCATGAACTATACCAAGCCGAAACAGGGACGGGTGATCGTCTTCAACGCCAACGACACCGTCGCCTACGACAGCGCCATCGACAGCGGCGAGGCTTACGCGGCCAGGGGTAGCTATATCGAAGTGGCGGGTGCGGCCGACGACCTCGTGACGATCAACGCCAGGCAGGCCGTCGTCGTCAGGAAAAAACCCTGAAACGACCTTTAAAGACGCCGGCGGCGTTGTCGCGATTCGACGCACCGACTTTGGACCGGTCAATGCGGCTTGTTCAGCCACCACTTCAGGAACGGCGGGACAGCCATCAGCAGGCAAAAGAGCCTGAAGAGCTGGAAGACGAGAACGGTCGCAATATCGGCGTGGAGGACGATGGCGGTCATGCCCATCTCGGCCATGCCGCCCGGGGCCGTGCTGAGGAAGGCGGTCAGGAGCGTCGCCGGCATGAAGACGGTCAGCCCCGCCCCCAGGAGGAAGGTGAACGCCACCAGGACCACCGCGCCTCCGAGCGCCCAGGGGAAGACCCTGCCGAGCTGCCTGAGTGCCGCCGTCGTGATGGCGAGCCCCATGTAAGCGCCGAAGAAGAGCTGGGCGATATTGAGAACGCTCCGGGGCACGGGAGGCGCGGGGAAACCCGCGAGGACCGCGGCCGCCGCGCCGAAGATGGGACCGAGGAGATAAGGCGTCGAGAGCTTCGTCCGGACGGCGAACCAAGCGCCCGCAACGGACGCCGCTATCGCCGGTAAAGCCCGGACAAAATCGCCCGACTCCGCCGGAACGGGCGGCAGGGGTGCGCCTCCGGCCGCATGGGCCAGGCCGAATGTGGCAATGACCGGCACGATGAAGACGACGGCAAGAACGCGCAGCGTCTGCATGAAGGCCACGACGGTCATGTCCGCGTCCCTGATCTCCTCGCCGAGGACGACCATCTGCATGAGTCCCCCGGGCATGCTGCCCACGACGCCGCTCGCGAGGCTCACGCCCGTCCGCCGGTGGGTGACGTACCCCGTCGCGGCGCTGAAGAGGAGCGTGAGGAGCGTGACCGCGAACATGGCGGGCAGGTCGCCTGCGATCTGCCGCAAGGCGTCCGCCGTCACCACCCGGCCCATCGAATACCCCATGACGATCATGCCGACGTTGCGGATGCCCACCGGCCAGCAGGCCTTTCCGCCGCTCAGGGCGTTGTAGGCCAGCACGGCGGCCAAGGGCCCGAGCATCCAGGGAAGCGGCACGTGCAGGAGATAAAACAGGATGCCTCCCGGCACCGCCGCCGCCAGGGTCTTCGCCATCGCCGCTGTTTTTCGTTTTCCTTCAACATCCATTTATATCAGACCGCCTTCCGGACACGTCGCCGCCGGAGCGACGGCATTCCTATAGCACACAAAGACCCGTCGGGAAGGATATTCTTTGCCGCATCCCTTCCGGACCGGTTTAATAAATAACGCAACCGGGAAGGAGGGAGATGTACGGGACCCTTCATCCTTGACGGAAGCGCCGGGCGAGGTGTTGACGAAAGATGGAGGGAAACCGCCTGGTCTCGAAACAGGGCCGTCCGGTTTGCATCGGGGACGAATCATTTCATGGATGATACGATGGGAAAAGCATCAAACAGAAGGCGCGGCGGCTGATTATCGCCAACAAAAAAAGGCAGGGTTTTTTACGAACCCTGCCTTGCCTGTTCTATATCTTGTGGGAGATTATCTGCGGAAATGCTTCCTGGCGGCCGCAGCGCCCGCGAGGCCGAGGCCCAGAAGCATCATCGTACCGGGTTCGGGAACGCCCGTCGGCGGCTCCTCGACGTCGTCGGTTAAATAGAATGCAAGCTGCTCCGTCGATCCATCTTCAAAAATTAAGAGATTCCAATTGCCGTCCTTAAAAAAAGCAGTTGTATCTTTTCCATCAGCAGTTGCCCAAGCCCACTCGCCATTCTCAGTCGTGTTCACGATTTCCAGCCAGTAGATCACTCCGGCAGACAATGCAATCGGATTGATCGTGATGTCATATTTGTAAACACCGTAAGTAGTATCCGTTATTCTTGTACCGGTATTGGTGACGGTTAGGTTTGTTATCGTGACATTTTTATATAAAGATCCGGGCAGGTTGGCCGCTGCGGCCGTTTCATAGATATTGATCGTAAAGTTATTCAGAGACTGCACCGCATTGCCGTATATGCCCCACCAATGGATATCTGTAAGATTACTGGACCCCGACACCCAGAAACTGCCCGCCGCTGTTTGCGTCAATCCATTTGAGTCAGTAGCACTGGGATCACTGAACACAGCATCTGAAAGATTAGGTAACCCGTTGTCGTAAATAGTGCCTGCAAAAGCAACCCCCGTCGTCAGGGCAAAAAAAGCAGCGATAATGAGTACGATTTTTTTCATGACGATTCCTCCCACTTTTCAGACGTTATTCTTGACATATTATAAGCATAATCTATACCAACTATTCAATTAGCTGATTTAGTTAATGTTTTTATATATACGCCTGCCGGGAACGGACTTAACCTGTAAAGAATCTTTACTTTTCCGTCGACCCGCCCGGCAGCCTTCACGCCAACCGCCCAATATCACTAACATAGTAATACGCCGGAAAATTGTAAAGAATTTCGACAGGTAAAAGCGGTCCGGCCTCGTTACGCCTGCACCTTTCCATACTACTACTGCTTGTGGCATCCGGCTCCGTCGATACAAGATACATGACTGCCCCGGGATTTAAGTACTTGTTTCATACAAATTGATTTCTCCGCCCCCGGCGGCGGCAAAAAATTTTCCGTCCATTTTTTTGCATTTTGACTTCCCATACCCTATATTAATATAAGTTAGAACGTCTCGGAATGGATTGCTCCGGAAGCCGCAAAGGCGGCCGGACAGTTCGCCGACGGGCGCATTCCACCGCGGCACGATTGCGGACAGGCATGACGGTGAACAGGTATGACGGCGAACGCAAGAGAGAACACCTTCCATATCAACCGGTCAGTCGGGCCGGGTCAATACCGCCTGGCGGAGATTTTTCCCGATATCCGCTCCTACGATATCCTGCGCACGATCTTCACCGACAAGCGTGAATTCGACGATGTCATGGAAAGAACGGAAGTCTTCATCCTGGATTCGCCCCACGTGATGTCCGTCGACAACGACGACGGCTCGATCAACATCGGCCTCAATTACCTGAAAAGCGCGTCGCTTAGGTTCCTCTACCTGGATATCATCCACGAACTCTGTCACGTGAAGCAGCACCTGGACGGCCGGGACCTTTTCGAAAGGCAGAAGTCGTACGTGGACCGCGATACGGAAATCGAGGCCTACGAAGTGACGGTCAGGGAGGGACGCCGCATCGGCATGAAGGACGGCATGCTCCGCGATTACCTCAACGTCCCGTGGATCACCGCCGCCGAACACAAGCGGCTCTGCCGCAGGATGGGATGCGACGGCAGGCAGTCCCGGAAGCGGCCGTAAACGGACGGCTCCGCCTGCCGAATATTTACTCAGCGCCAGTCTATAGCAACGGGTCTTTAAACATGATAACCTCGATCCTACTCGGACTCGCCGTCGGCCTGGCCTTCGGTTACGTCTCCCAACGGGGGCGTTTCTGAATGCTCTCAGCCTCCTACGAGGTTGTAACCGGCCGTGAGCCGTACATGCTCCGAACTTATCTCCTGGCCGTCCTGGTCCAGATGCTCGCGGTCAACTTGCTCACCGAATTCGGGTATCTGCGCGTAACGGTGCCCCTGAGTTTCGGCTTCATCACCATGGCGGCGGGATTCGTGTACGGCCTCGGCATGGTCCTGGCCGTGGGCTGCGCGGGGGCCGTCTTCTACCGCGCCGGCGAGGGCAAACTCGATTACCTCTGGACCATCGGCGCTTTCGCCGTCGGGGTGTGGTTCAGCAACGACTGGATCGCCCCGGCCGTCCACCAGTTCTTTTACAGCCGGTCCCTCTCGACGACCTTTCACCATGTCTTCGACATCAACCGCATCCTCTTCGTGTCGGTATTCATCATCGTCGTCATTGTCTGGGTGCTCCGTGTCCGCAGCTATTCCTACCAGGGCGGATGGAACTGGCAGATCACCGGCGTCGCCATCGGGCTTATCGGCATCGCCGCCTGGGAGGTCCGCAACCTCGCCGGGAAGCCCTACGGCCTCGGCATGACGCAGGGCAGCGACGGGCTCGTTTCACTCCTCCTCCAGGGCGACTGGTCCGGGTTCGACGGGAGCGTCTTCATGGTGCTCGGCGTGCCCATCGGGGCGTTGATTGCGAGCAAGACGAAGGGGAAGTCCCCGGGCAAGCCTTACAGCAACAAACGCATCCCCGCATCGCTTGCGGGCGGGTTTGTCATGGGCATCGCGGCCGCTGTCGCCATGGGGGACAACGTTCTCCACGGCCTGAGCGGCGTGCCGATCTTTGCGGTCAGCAGCTTCATCTTCATGACCAGCGTGTTCGCCGGCGTGTGGGCGGGCGTGAAGCTGGGCTGGCTCGAATAGGAACGGGCCTGCATTACCCGGCATGCCTTTCTCGCGGCCGGTCCCGCTCGATCCGGCCGTTGCGCTTTCGCCGCCGCAGTGGTAAGACGGTGGCATCCGAAATTTCTTACGAGGAGAAGCCATGCAAGACGTACACTATATGGCGGCCGCCCAAGACAGCATCAGGAAAATGAGCGAAGGCGCCTTCCTGACCGTCAGGTCGGACAAGGGGCTCAATACCATGACCATCGGCTGGGCCACCCTGGGCGTGGTCTGGGGCAAGCGGATCATGATGGTGGCCGTAAGGCCGAGCCGGCATACCTTCGGGATTATCGAGGCGGCGAAGGACTTTACCGTTACCATCCCGGCAGGGGGCTTCGCCAGGGAACTGGCCTTCTGCGGTTCGCAATCGGGCCGCGTGATGGACAAGTTCCAAGGCTGTGGACTTACCACAGCGGCATCCCGGCAAGTCGAATCCCCGATCATCAAGGTTCCGGGGCGTCATTACGAATGCCGGATCGTTTACAAGACGGCCATGGACCAGGCAAACCTCGATGGGGCCGTCGATGCGTCCTTCTATCCCAAGAAAGATTACCATACCCTCTATTTCGGCGAAATCGTCGCCTGCTACGAAACCGACTGACGGGCCGACCGGACGGCGATGCGCCGCACGAAAGATTCCTCGAACATGGATCGAACGAAATCGGGCCATGGCGTAAGCCGCAGAGCGTTCCTCAGGGGGGCGGCGGGCATTGCCGCGACGGGCCTTGCGGGCCTGCGTCCCGCGGAGGCGGCGTCCGTTCCTTATAAACAGGTTCGGCAATGGGACGACACGGCGGACGTCGTGATCGTCGGATACGGCGCCGCGGGCGGGAGCGCCGCCCTCGCCGCCCACGACGACGGCGCCCGCGTCGTCATTCTCGAAAAGATGGACGTTCCGGGGGGAAACAGCGGCGTCTGCCACGGCGGCATGGTCATCCCGGCCGACGTCTCCGAGGCGGCCGACTATTACCGCAGGCTCTCGTTCGGCACCGTCGACGAAGACATGCTGGCCGGTTTCGCCGAGGCGATGGTCGGCGTCCCCGACCTCCTCCGGCGGCTGGGCGCAAGACCGAACATCGGCGCGAGAACGCCCGACTTCCCGTCCCTCAGAAAAGCCAAGATCCCCGCCTTCCGTTTCAATCCGACGGGGAGAGACGGCTTCGCCTTCCTCGCCCGCCTCGTCGGGAAAAGGAACATCAGGGTCATGGTGAAGACGGCCGCCGCGAATCTCGTCACGGTCCCGGAGACCGGCGAGGTCGCGGGCGTGAGGGCGTTGAGCGAAGGCCGCGAGATATACATCAGGGCGCGCCGGGGCATCGTCCTCGCCTGCGGCGGCTATGAAAACAACCCGGAAATGTTCGGATACTATAACCACCCGGGCGTGAGCGGATACGTCTTTCCCCTGGGGACCCCGGGCAATACGGGGGACGGCCTGAAGATGGCCGCCGCGGCCGGCGCCTGCCTTTGGCATACGGCGCCGCTGCAATGGGCAAGCTTCTGCGCGAAGGCGCCGAGCAGGCATTTCGGCGTCGCCGTCGCCGAGCGCATCCCCTGGAACCCGGCGACGGGGCGTTTCCTTTTCGCCGACAGGTACGGCAGGCGGTTCATGCGGGAGACGAAGCGCATCTATCACACCAGGGACCCCCTGGAAATCCTCCGGTTCGATCACGACCGGGCCGAGTACCCCCATCTGCCGGCCTATCTCGTCTTCGACGAGGCCCACCGGCGGGCCGGTCCCGTCTCCCGGAAGCCGTCGGAACCCGTCGGCTACGCGGAGGTCCACCAGGTCTACGACTGGAGCCGCGACAACGCGGCGGAAGTGGCAAAGGGCTGGATCGTCAAGGGGGATACGATTGCCGAACTGGCCGGCAGGTGCGGCATCGACGCGAATGGGCTGGAAGAGACCGTCGGCCGTTTCAACCGGGACGCCGAGGCCGGAAAAGACACCGAATTCGGCCGCGCCCCCCAATCCATGGAACCGTTGGCGGCGCCGCCCTTCTATGCCCTGGAACTGGGCCTCGCCCTCGTAAACACGCAGGGGGGCCCGAAGCGGAACCGCCACGGCCAGGTCCTGGACCCCGACGGCAGGCCCGTCCCCAGGCTTTACGCCGCGGGCGAACTCGGTTCCTTCTTCGGCTTCCTCTACCAGGTGGGATCCAATTATCCCGAGGCCTGGGCCTCCGGCCGGATCGCCGGAAGGCATGCGGCCTCGCTTTCGCCCCTGCCCGGATAACGAGCCGTAACGGCCCTGAAAAATTCATGAAAGGAATACCCGTTCATTCTCGACGATGACTCTTTTTCTCACGACCTTCTTCATCATCTACGGCGGCATGCACCTCTACTTCTATACCGGCCTAACGGGTGCTTACCCGCTTGCTCCGGCGGCCGCCGCAGGTCTTGCCCTTTTCCTCGCCCTGATGGTCGTCGCCCCCGTCGGCGAACGGATGCTCGAGAGCCGCGGCCGGGAGAGTCAGGCCCGCGCGGTCGCCTACACGGGCTACTTCTGGATGGGATTTCTCTTCGTCTATTGCGCCGGCACCCTCTGTCTCGATCTCTATGCCCTCTCCGTCCATGCGGCCGGTCTTGTCTTTACGACTCTCCCGCCGTCACTCGTTCCGTCGCCCTTTGTCTCGTTCGCCGTCCCCGCGGCGGTATCGCTCGCCGCCAACATCTGGGGCGCCGTCGAGGCGGTGCGCCTCCGCACGGAGCGGATCACGATCGTTTCGGACCGGATTCCCGCAAATGTCGGTCGCCTCAGAATCGTCCAGATATCCGACGTCCACATCGGCCTCATCGTCCGCAAGAAGCGCCTGGAACGGATCGTCGCCGCCGCCGCAAACGAGAAGCCCGACGTCCTCGCGGCCACGGGCGACCTGCTGGACGGCGAGACGACCGATACGGCCGAGGCAGTAAGACTACTCCAGGGCGTCAAGCCCCGGTACGGCAAGTTCGCCGTCCTGGGAAACCACGAATTCTTCGCCGGCGTCGAGGCCTCCGTTGCGTTCCTTACGGCGTCGGGCTTCACGATCCTCCGGGGGGCAACGGCGGCTGTCCGGGGCGTTATCCAGGTCGCGGGCGTCGACGATCCCATGGGGAGGCGCTCCGGCCCAGGCGGGAAACTGACGGACCGCGAACTCCTGTCCCGCCTCCGGCCCGAAGGCTTTACGCTTTTCCTCAAGCACCAGCCGGTCGTCGAGCGGGGCGCAGAGGGTCTTTTCGACCTCCAGCTTTCCGGCCATACCCACAAGGGACAGCTTTTCCCCTTCGGCCTGGTCACCCGCCTGGTCTACCCGTTCAATGCCGGCTATTTCGCGCTTCCGCCCCGGTCGCACCTCTACGTCAGCCGGGGCGCGGGGACGTGGGGGCCGCCAGTACGCATCCTGGCCCCGCCGGAAATCGCCGTCATCGACCTCGTCCGGAAGGCGTAACCGGTGGCCGGCCGCCGGCAACGCTGCAAGATTTCCTTTGACAGCCGTGACGGCCTTGCCTTATACTTGTACCGTTTTTAACGAATAACGGCAGGACGTTACGCGCCGACTCCCTTTCCCGGCCCCGGGCCGCAACGCCGGCGGCGGGTCCCGCACGAAAAACCGTTTCCGGAGGATACCATGGCCTACCAAAATATCCAATTCATCGCCTACAGGCTGGATACGTTTCCGAAGCAGGTGAAGGGTGCGCTCAAGGGCTTCGAAATCGCGGACTTAAACACCCTCCTTCCCGTCTACGAGCGCCTGCAGCAATACACGGGCATCGCCGACGACGATAAGGACATCCAGCTTCGCTGTTCCCTCATGGAAGACGCCATCCGCCGAGCCTACGAATCGCTGGCCGTCCAGAAGAGCGCCAACTGCCTCAAGCTCTTCATGGCGCCCGAGTTCTACTTCCGCGGCACGAAGGGCGCATACTCCCTCGAAACCTACTTGAATATCGTCGAGCGCCTTAGGAGCTTCGTCAGCCCAAGCATTTTCAAGGACTGGCTCTTCGTCTTCGGGAGCTGCATCGCATCCTCCGAGAAGCACGCCATGGACCGCCCGCAGGGACCGTCCATCGCCCGCGACCGCGGCCTTGAAGTTTACAACATCGTCGTCGTGCAGAAGGGCAACACGGGCGAGTCCGGATCGTGCATCGTCATGAAGGAGTTCAAGTCCGGCATCGACTTCCTGAGCAAAAGCTCGGAAAACAAGGACAATACCGGCAAGGTGACGGAGATCCTGATCGAGCCGCGGGACAAGGTGGGCGACAAGCTCATGCACGAAGACGTCGAACACCTGAAGGCCGGCAAGGGAGGCAACCTTAACCGCGGCAGCGGAAAGGAGGCGCAGCGCCTGCGCTACGAGGGGCTGGGCATGTTCTCCGTCGACGGCATCCGTTTCGGGATGGAGGTCTGCCTCGATCACGCCATGCGGCGGCTGTGGCGTTCCCCGCCGGCGGTCGGGCAGCCGAGGGTCCAGATCCATCTCGTCCCGTCGGCGGGCATGAGCATCAAGAGCGAATCGGTCGTGGCCATGCCCGACGGTTACGTCTTCAACTGCGACGGCGGCGGGGGAAGCAACCACGCCTTCATCACGCAGGTGCAGAAGAACGTCGATCCCAAGACGGGTTATCCCGCCCTGAATTATATCGCCTTCGCGCATCAGCCGGAAACGCGGGGGTTCGTCCAGTCGTTCCACGCCCACGGCGGCACGACGGGCATGAGCATGACGGAGTTCAACACCTGCTTCCTGCCGGGCACCGTCCCGTGGGTCCATATCGCCGGGCCGGTCAAAATCCCCCCGGCCCAGGCCGTCAAAAGCTCGAAAGAGATCGACAACCCCCACTGGGTGCCGGATGAAGCCGCCAAGGCCTGCCATAAATGCAAGACAACCTTCGGGATCGTGACAAGGCGCCATCACTGCCGTGTCTGTGGGAGGATCTTCTGCGACACTTGCAGCCAGGTACGCGCCAAGGCGCCCAATTACGGATACCCTGCGCCCGTCAGGATGTGCAGCGAATGCGCCACGGGACAGAATAAATTCATCTGGCTCTAGCCGGTCCGGACTTACGGCGGGGCCGGTCGTTCCGGTTTGCGGCATCGACGAAACAGGCGGCACCTCCCAACGTCTCCGCCTTACCCGTTTTGAACCGCCGCATGGAGGAAAGGAAGGAACACAAATCCGTTGACACGCCCCACGGACTGCGTTATAGGAAGTTACACAAGTTTAAGGTTCCAAAGGGGTTACACCGTCTTTATGTTTAGCCTGAAAAGCGCCGTTTTCCGTAAAGGGTTCTTATGCGTCGCTATCCTGTTTCTGTGCCTGATCGCAGGGATGGACGACGTTCCTGATTTCTGGCGTCCCATGAACATCGGCGTCGCCGTCATGCAGAGCAGCGGCGGACAGGAAGACGACGGCGGGGAACACAGCCCCAAGACCGTGTGCCACCAGGGCATATCGCACGATGCCGCCGCTTACGGCCGGCAGCCTTTCTTTATACGCGCTTGCCCGGACGAGATCAAAAGGCAGGCAGACTTCACCAATCGCCGCGTATCCCGCAAACGAGCACCCCCCTCTTTCTCGTAAATCACTAACCGGCAACCCGAAAGTATTGAGCGACGCGGACGCCTCATCGAAGGATGCGGGCCGATGCCGCAGCTTCAAGAAACAATAACCGGAGGGAACGCCGCCTGCACCGAATCGCGCGCCGTCTCTCTCTTTTTTCGGAATTCCCGCCGGGGTCATTCCCGGCCGTTTCAGACAGAAAGATTCCCTCATGGAAGACGCCGAACCCGGCATGACATCGACACGATGAGGCCTTTCCCGGCGCGGTATCTGCGATCGCGGACGCTGTCCGCAGGGACATGGGCGGGAGGCGGCGGTTTCCCCGTACAACAAACCATTCATTCAAGGAAAACGATCATGGCGCTGACAAAGAAAGACCTTATCGAAACGATCAACACGGAAGTCGGCCTTCCCAAGGAAAAATGTTCGGCCATCCTGGAAAGCCTTCTTGAAACCATCAAGGACGAACTGGTCCAGGGCAACATTGTCCTCATCTCGGGCTTCGGTAAATGGTCCGTCCGCACCCGGAGGGCGAAAACGGGCCGGAACTTAAAGACGCTCGAATCCATCGCCATCGGGGCCAGGAAAGTCGTCACCTTCAAATCCTCGGCCAAGCTGAAGAAAAGGTTGAGCCCCGAAACGCCCAAGGCGTAACGTCCGGCCGCCCGGGATCGCGGCTGCATCGGCCGTCTGCCGCATCGCGTTATGGGCGGGATGCGTCTGCCGTCTCGGTTCGGTCCGGAAGTCCGGTTGCCGGGCATATCCGTAAATCTGCAGGAGGAACCAGCCCCGGCATTGATTTCCCGGCGGATAGTGCGGAATCCTTTGCGGACCGGAACCGTACGGCGGGGGTGACAAAGCCGCGGACACTGTGATAGACTGGTTCCAGGAAGAAGGCATTCCGTAACGGTCGCGAGTGAAACGGCGGCCCCGGCAATGCCGACAGCAAGGAGGACGGCACCGTGGATCAGAAGGCCCGCGAAAAGGCGGAGAAGCTCTTCCGCTCCAAGTTCGATACCCTGACGGATCAGCAGAAGCACGTAGCCCACCATATCACGCACAGGACCCCCATCTCCGAAAACGTCAACCGGGTCCTGCCCGAGCGCCTGACCCTCGGCCAGAAGACGGCCGACGCCGTCGCTTCCTTCGGCGGCTCCTGGACCTTCATCGGCATCTTTGGGGGCGTCATGGTATCCTGGATCATCCTGAATTCGCTGATCCTGGTCAGGCTCGGAAGCTCGTTCGACCCCTATCCTTACATCCTCCTCAACCTGGTCCTGTCGATGCTGGCGGCCATCCAGGCGCCGATCATCATGATGTCCCAGAACCGGCAGGCCTTCAAGGACCGGCTCTCCGCGGAGCACGACTACGAGGTCAACCTGAAGGCGGAGTTGGAGATCATGGGGCTTCACGAAAAAGTGGATATGCTCAGGGAAGAGCAATGGCGTGAGCTTCTCGCCATCCAGGAGGAGCAGGTCAAGCTGCTGAAGCAGCTGCTCGACGAGCGCCGGATGAACACCCGGGCGGACGATTCGCAGCCGTAGAACAGCTTCCGGTCCGGACAGGCCCGGCCCGCTGTATCCACTACGTCGGCCGACAAAAAGCATCTAAGGTATTTCGAACAGGCAATTCAGGCAAAACCTTATGGTCTTCGTGTGCCTTTTCCTTTATGTAAAATAATTTAAGCTTCAGTCCTTTTTTTGCTTGAGAAGACGACCGGTCGTCCTCCAGGAAGAAGCCGTCGCGGCGCGTCTTCATGCGGAGGCGGGGATCGTTCTCCGGTGTTCGTAAGAACGCAAACGGATACCTTTCATTCGGGGTTCCCTTTTTCAGGCATCCCCTTCCGCCAAGCAGCCGCCAACGAAGAGCGGGTAAAGGTGAACGAATGCACCGTTTGTTCGAAGGAAGGAAATTCTATGCAGCGGTCATCGCCGCCATGTTCGTCATTGCCGTTCTCGTTACGCTCGGCTTCATGCACAGCCATTACCGCCATGAAATAACCAATACAGTCCGGGATAACCGATTGAGTGCGAAGCTTGTCTCTTCGCTCATCGACGAACACCAGAGGGCAACGATCGGTATCCTCGAATCCTACGCTCAGCGCCCCCTCCTTAAGATTGCCATGAAGGAGAGAGATTTTGATGAAGTTGTCGGCCACCTGCAGACATTGAGAAGGGATCATCCCGAACTGGATGCTCTCTTTATTACCGACAAGCGCGGGATACTTTGGGCAATCTACCCCATGGACAGGAGCACCTACGGGAAGAACCTGGCTTCCAGCGACTGGTACAAAGGGCTGAGCCGGGATTGGAAACGTCACGTTTCATCCTTATGCCGACCGGTTGTTTTGAGAAAGGGTCCTGCCTTCGCAATCGTCATTCCTGTGACCGACGGCCGGGGCAACATCGTCGGCATCCTCGGCGCAGCCCAGCGCGCCTCGTTCTTTGCATCCCTCATTCGATCGAACCCGATAGAACCGGGGAAGACGATCAGCCTCCTCGACCAGGAAGGAAACATCTTATTCAGCAGCGCATTCCCTTACGAGAAAAAAATCACGACATGGCCCGACAGCGGCAGCCTCAAGAAAGCGCTCGCAGGAGAAACGGCAGACACGGAAATGACGGATATGGAGACCCAGGGCCTATCCTATATATCCATTGCGCCGATCAGGGAAATCGGCTGGTCCGTCATCGTGGGGCAGAAAAGAAGCGCCGTCCTGAAGCCTTTATACGGTTATTTCATCCTGAGCGGGATTACCGGCCTCGGTATATTCCTCCTTCTTTCCCTGGGCCTGCTGTTTTTCAGGCGAGAGTACGAGTTCCGGAAAACCCAGGAACTTCGGAAGGCGGAGGAAAAATATATCAAGACGTTCCAATCCAATCCAGCCTGCGTGGGATTGAGCCGCCTGGCCGACGGCCTCGTCATTGAAGCGAACGAGGCGATGCTCAAGTGCCTCGGCTTCGGCCGGGACGAATTCATCGGACGTTCGGTAGTGGAATTAGGCGTGTGGAACGACCTCGCGGACCGGGAGCGCATGCTGCAAAAGGTGACGACCGAGGGAAGAAGCGAGAACCAGGAGTTCCGGCTTCGCACCAAGACGGGCGACGTGCTTTTGTGTAATCATTCGGCGGAGTTGATCGATATCGACGACACACCCCACATCATTTTCACTTTTTTCGACATCACGGAGCGCAAGCGGGCAGAGGAAAAGCTCTGGAAAAGCGAAGAGCGCTTCCGAGCCTTCGTGACAGCGACCTCGGACGTCGTGTATCAGATGAGCCCCGATTGGAAGGAAATGCGGCGGCTGCGCGGGCGGGACTTCCTTGCCGACACGGAGGAGCCCGACAGGACGTGGCTGGAGAAATACATCCACCCGGAGGACCGGCCGCGCGTGACGGCGGCCATCGAAACCGCCATCCGGGGCAAGACCATCTTCGAACTCGAACACCGCGTCGTGATGGCGGACAGTACCTTGGGCTGGACTTTCTCGCGCGCCATACCGATTCTCGACGCGAAAGGCGACATCGCCGAATGGTTCGGTGCCGCGCGCGACATCACCGAACGCAAGCAGACGGAAATTCTGAGCGAGGCATTAAACGACATCAACAAACTTGTCCATTCGACCTCCGAAGCCGGAGAGGTATTGAAAAGAGCGCTATCCAGCGCCGCCCTGGCCATGGAATGCCAGACCGCGGCCGTCTCCCTGAAGAAGGACGACCAATGGATAGTCAGTTACGCGTTGGGTTTTCCCGAGAGCGTCGTCGGCATGCGGATGGAAGACAGAGAGGAGCCGCATGCCTTGCTGGCCATCGAAACAAGGCAGCCCGTCTTCATAGACGATGCGGCGAACGACGACAGGGTCAACAGGGATTACATGAAGAAATGGGGAATACGATCCGAGGCGGTCATCCCCCTTTTCGACGGAGATCAGACCGTCGGCGTCATTTTCCTCAACCATCACAGCCATATCTACGCCTTTCGCGATTATCACAAAGATTTTGCACAGAAACTTGCCTCGACGGTTTCCCTTGCCCTTCAAAACGCTTCCCTCCTCGGGGAACTGATGGGACGAAAGGCCCAGCTCGAAGAGGCCAACAGGGAGCTCGAGAGCTTCAGCTACTCCGTCTCCCACGATCTGCGCGCCCCGCTGCGCGCCATCGACGGTTTCTCGCGCATGATCGTCAAGAAGCACGGCGACACGCTCGATGAAGACACCGTCAGAAAATTCAACGTCATCAGGGACAGCGTACGGATGATGGGACAGCTCATCGAAGACCTCCTAGCATTTTCGCGGCTGAGCCGTAAGGATATTGCCAGGACGATGCTCGACATGAATTCCCTGATACAGGATTCGTGGAAAGAAATTCAGGAAGCCAATCCCGCCAGGTCCCTCCACCTGACGGTCCATAACCTCGACGGCGCTTACGGCGACCGGGCGCTCATCAAACAGGTATATGTCAACCTGCTCGAAAACGCCGTGAAATTCACAAGGGACAGAGCCGACGCGCGGATCGAAGCGGGGTGCTACTCCGATCGGAATGAAATCGTTTATTACGTCAGGGATAACGGCATCGGCTTCGATATGTCTTATCATGACAAACTGTTCGATGTGTTCCAGCGTCTTCATCATGCCGAGGAATACGAGGGGACGGGGGTCGGGCTGGCAATCGTCCAGCGCATCGTTCACCGCCACGGCGGCCGCGTTTGGGCGGAAGGCAAGGAGGGAGAAGGGGCGTCCTTCTTCTTTGCGCTGCCTGCGGCACATTAGGGTCACGCAAAAACGGAGCGATGGGTGCCGGATGAGCATTTTTCAAATCGTTATCTTCGTCTTCGGCCGCGGCCGGACGGCGAACCCCGGCGGCTGAAACCCGTCGCGAGGCGTTCCTGCCGCCCTTGTTATGCATCGCAATAACATCGCTGTTTAAAGGACTTAACGCGCCGTGTGACCGCCGCGACTGCCCGAATCGGCCGGAAGGAACATAACGGCAAAGGGCCTTCCCGGAAACAGGACCGTTTCATGCGCGGACCGGATGGATGGTACGGAAGGACACTCCCGTATGCGGGTCCATTGCCGCCGTAACGCAAAAGCCGCAAGCGGAACAGGGCATCAGCCGGGGACGACGCCGGCCAACAAATCGCCGATGCTCCGTGCCCCCGGTATAAGCATATTCGGGATATTCCGGAAGCCGGACTTGCCGGCGGCTGTAATCCGCCAAGCAGAGCGGCAGCGGACGCCGGGGAAACGAACGGCCCTTTTCGCGCACCGGCAGGATTGAACACGTTCACGCCGCCATGGAGGCCGCAGCCCGCGCTGAATTTCGAATGAATCCCTGCGCCATGGCAATACCGTTTTGATTTTACACGGTTCGATATCGCGATATCCGCATTCTGCGCGCCGCGCAGGGGAGCAACACGGGAAATTCGCCGCGCCGCGACGCTTTTCCCGCCCGGAGGCGCCGTCGGGCGTTCCATCCCCTGCCGAACCGCCCCGGTGAGCATAACAAAATATTGTTGTATAAATATTAGCGGACACAACATCATGGGGTCGGCGGCGGTTGCCATCATTCGTATAACATTCCGTTTTGATTTTTCTTGACAAGGACGGCAAATCAGTTCAAAAGAATATTTAAATATCGCGTTCTTATAAATTGATCTCCTGCTCACTCTCGTTCGGCCGCGGGCACTTTAGGCCGCAGTCAAGCCTGCGGTGCAAGAAAGCAAGAAGTCGTAGGTTTCCAATTGCCAGAATCGAAGTACAATCGGATGACATGTCCACACTGTCGGGGCATCCGGTCCATCCGCTTGCGGCTCTATTTTTAGCCTCAAGTTTCGGCCGCGTTTTTCCGAATAGTAGAAAGACGGGCGCCATCCGCCGAAGGAGTGTCCTTGCGCGCGTAAAAGAGATGCAAAGCCCCGTAACACTGCAGGGGCAAAAAATACTAAAAGGAAAACAAACGAAGGAGAATATCGATGCCGCTGACCAAAATAGATCTAATTGACTCGCTCTACACGGAACTGGACATCCCCAAGAAGGAATGCGCCGCCATTGTCGAGAGCCTCTTTGCCATCGTCAAGGAAGAGCTTGCCAAGGGAGAGAAGGTCATGATTTCGGGATTCGGCAGGTGGTCGGTGAGGGAGAAGCGGGCCAGAAGGGGCCGGAATCCGCGCACGGGGGAAGCGATGACCATCACGGCCAGGAAGGTCGTGACCTTCAAACCCTCCAACTCGCTGCGTGTCAGGCATTAAAATGGCCGGCGGCCGGGATGCCTTGTCCGCGAGCGGCTCCTGGCTTGTATACCTCCTCCGCTGTTCCGACGGGAAAATCTACACGGGCGTAACGAACGACCTCCCGAAAAGGATCGCTGCCCACAACCGCGGCGACGCCTCCCGGTTCACGCGGGCCCGCCTGCCCGTCACCCTGATCGACACCAGCCGGCCGATGCCGAAGGCGGAGGCCTTCCGCCTGGAATACAGGATCAAGCGATTGCCCAGGGAAAAGAAACTGTCCGCCCTGCGAGAGGCCGGGAACGGATAATGTCCTTCATGCATCCGGGGGCAGTCCGGATACAGACTTAAGATCGACACGCATTTCAAGACAGGCGCCGGAGAGGCGCTTTTTCTGTTTGCGCGCGCCTTATTTCTGCCCGCCGTAAAGCCTTTTACCGTCCCGCAGAACCTCCACGGAACAGCCCGATGTGCCGCACGTTTCCCTCACGACGATGACGCCCTTTTCCGTTTCCATGGCTGTCCCGCGGCCACGAAGCGCCGTCCCGGCGTCGAACGTATACGAGACGACGGACGTCAGCGGATCGACGGAGGCCGCGTAGGAAATATATTCGCCGAAATAGAGGGGGCCTTCCTTTTCGTAGACGAACTCGACGAGAACGGGGAGTTTCGCCCCGGTATCGGAGGCGATCTCGTAATGGCGCTTCACGCGGCCGCCGCAGTGGAAGAAGGCATCGGCCTTCTCGACGGCCCGGCAGAGCTTCTTTTCGGCGGCCGTCAACGGCCCCGTCTCCACGGCCGCGCCCCAGGCGGTCCCGGTTAAACAGGCTGCGCAAAGCCATGCCGCCAAAACCATCCAATACGCCATACCGATCCCCCCTGCGGAAGCTTCATGCGGGCCGCCGGAGCCATCCATCCGGATGCGAACGGCGATCCCCCGCCTCCGGTCGTTGCCGTCACCACGTGCATTCGAGGACGACGGTCTTGCCGCCGTACGTCATCTTCCCGGCCTTCCCCGCGATGTCCAGCGCCAGGGCGTCCTGGCCCTTCTTCTTCCCGGCGGAAAATTTGTAGGTCTCGTTCTTCACGGACACTTTTGTACGGTTGGCATCGGGAAAGCGCGCGATCCTGTCCCCGTTCACGATCGCGAGATCGAGCACGCCGCCGTCGTCGGCCGTCGTCAGGGCGACGGTGTAGTTCCCGTCGGCGTCCTCGCACATGACGTTGCCGGAGGCAATGGTGGGGCTGAACAGGATAAGGGTTGCGAACACAAGGCAAACAGGCTTCCAGGTCATGGCGTTTCTCCTTTATCGCAGCGGTTTAGCGGCGGGCTGTCCCGGTCCGCCGCCGTTTTCATTTCCGATTCATCGCGGGGCCTTGCATTTCCCCGTGCGGCGGTCGTATATTATATCGTTCCAGAAGGCGCGGGGGCTACAAAGCATCGTCTCGCCTATCGAGCGGCAGTCGCCGCCCTCCCCGCCCGAGCCGCCGCCGATGGCGATCCAGATGAAATCTCTGTCGGCGACGATGCGGATCGTACATCCCGCGTAATCGCCCTCCTCGTCAGGCTTCCCGGCGGCGAAGAGGATGCCCGCCTCCGACGGCACCTGCTTCAGGCTGTCCGGCTCATTCTTCCCGCCGAGGCCGAAGGTGCACCACTGTTCGTCGCCTTTCGCGGCCGTGTAGGCCCCCTGGGCGATGTCGAGCTTCCGGACGGCGCCGGCCGCCACGTCAAGCTTCAGGCTCCGCTCGTAGGTAAAGCCGAACCGGGCGTCCTTCTCCTTGAAGGCGCAGGCGAACTCCCCGCTCAGGCCCTTGAGCGGGTCGCGGTTTTCGGCAAGGTCGAACGTAAGGGCCACGGCCTTCTCGGATTTGCGCCATGTCCCCGTCCATTTTCCCTGGGCGGCCTTCCCGGCGAATATCCCCGTCTTCGCCCCGGCCTGCGTCTCCTCGTCCAGGCGGAAGGTCCCGTCCTTCTCCATGGTTCCCGTGAGGTGGATCTTTTGTGCCCGCGACGGATAGAAATACCAGCCGTCGAGCTTGCTCTCGAACTTCTCCACGGCGGCGATAACGGGAAACCCGCCGATCCGGCCGAAGAGATAGACCGTCTCCGCGGGCAGCACCCGGGGAATGCCGAGAAGCATGGCGGCGGTCAGAAGACCGACGATCGTCGATTTGAAAGTCATCATACGGCCTTTATCTATAC
Organism: Syntrophales bacterium; assembly: GCA_963668175.1. GTDB lineage: Bacteria > Desulfobacterota > Syntrophia > Syntrophales > PHBD01. Next base: position 2,581,227 of record OY764159.1, on the reverse strand, counting down.
TGGATCGGCTGGCGAAACGCCACGGAATTCTCTCCAGGCAGGCAGTCCGGAATGGACTGCGCCCTCTCCGCCCGACAAGTTCATAGGCTCAACCCCGCTTGCGCAATGCCGCGAATGGGTGTATAGGATGCGTCCGTAACGGGGCCGGAGAGGCAGGCGGTTTCCGCCTCCGCGTCCCGGCCGTAAAAACGAATCAAACCGAAAAGGAAAAAGAGACCATGACGAAGCGATTGCCCTTGCTCGCGATTCTGATATGCGCCGCCCTGTGCATCGGCGCGGCGGCGGACCGTACCGCAGCGACAGACGGGGCATTCGGGCCGTTCTATAAGCATTTCAAAAAGGCCGTCGCCGCCGGAGACCGCGGAAAGGTGGCCGCCATGATCGACTTCGAGCGCTTTACCTGGGAGTCGGACGAGCGCTTCCGCGAGGTGAAGGGGAAAGATGCCTTCCTCGCGAACTACGGCAGGATGTTCACGACGGAGGTCAAAAGAAGGATCGAGCGGTCGGTCCCCATCCGGGTGGACGACGACAGCTACTACATCTCCTGGCGCATGAAGACCGGGGAATTCGCGATCCACTTCACCCGCGCCGCAGGCCGCGGCTTCCTTTGCGAAGGCCTGGCCGTCGGCCCCAATTGAGACATACCGTACGAGGCAGACCATGAAACGATCCGCCGACAACCTTCTCTCCCGGTACATTTTCCCGTTCATCCTGATGCTTCTGTTCGCCGCGCCCGCCTTCGCGGAGCAACCTCCCGAGCGCATCCGCGTCGTCCCCGGCGGTGCCGCCCTCGTCCTCGAAGGCAAGGTCGCCAGGGGCGGCGACATCGTCTATATCTTCAGCGCCGCCGCGGGGCTCACCTTCATCGGGCGCATTACCTCCAAGGCCAACAAGGCCGGGTTCGCCGTCACCGGCGCGGAAGGCCGGGCGCTCCCGGAAGAGGAATTCGACTTCAACCAGCATCTCACGGGCACGCTGGAGAAGGCGGGCGACTACCGTATCGCCGTCTCGACCTTCGAGACGGAGCCCATACCCTACAAGCTTACCGTCCGTGTCCATCGGTAACGAAAGGAATCCTGTGACAAGAGAAACAGAAACCCCGTGTCCGCCGGTCCGCAATACGGGGCGCATCGAGACATTTATCGGGACGTCGTCCCTGGGAGTATTCGGCGCGGGATATCTCGGCCGCACGATGGCGCGCGGCCTGATCGCGGCGGGGCTCCCCCGGGAGAAGCTCACCCTCTGCCACCGGGGCTCGGCGGAGACGGCGCGCGAGATTGCATCGGCTGGTCTGACAGACCGCGTCGCGCCTGCCGCGGATGTCGCGGGCGGCTCGAAAATCCTTCTCTGCACGGTCCGTCCGCAGGACTGCGCCGCGCTTGCGGACTACACGCTTCTTCCCGATGCGATCCTGGTTTCGTTCATGGCGGGGGTTTTCCTCGACCGCATCCCGGTCCAACCGGCCTTGGTCCGGCGTGTGCGGATCATGACGAGCGCCCCGGACACTATCGCAAAAAAGAACGGCATCGCCGCCGTCTACCCGGCGGACGACGACATCGCGCGGGAGATCGTCGCGGCGCTGGGGCTCAGCGTCTTTCCCCTGCGAAGCGAGACGGACATCCACGCCTTCACGGCCCTGGGGCCCTGCCTGCCGATTGCGCTCGCGTATTGGGAAAGTCTCGGGAAGGTCTGCGACGAGGACGGGCTTATGGAGACGGCCGCGCGGTACGGCCTGCCGTCGTACCGGCAGATCCTGGAGTGGGCCGACGCCGTCCGCCCCCGGAACCTCTCCGCCTCCGAGCGCGACCGTTACCTCGCGCAGGCCGCCACACCGGGCGGCGTCACCGAGGCCATCGTGAAGGCCATCGCCGAAGGCCTGCCGCTTCCCGACGCCCTCGTGCGTGGCATCGAGCGCAGCGTTGAACTGGCCCGCCTGTAAATCCTTACCATTCCCGTCACCGATGCAGCGGGAGTGCCGTTTACGGCCGTCTGTCCTGACCGAATATCGTGAACAGGACTTCGATGTCTTTCCTGTTGTTCTGTTTCGCTATTTCCAGGACGGTCTGCTTTTCCTCAGCGACGGCGATGTTCTTCGCCCGCAAATCGGCTATCAGGACATCCGGGCTCTTCTTCACGACCTGGGCGATTTCCGTCAGGGGCATGCCTGCCAGCGTCCTCGACATACCCATGAACGGGTTGCCTCCCTTTGCGCCGCCGCCCAGAGGTACGAAGGACGCCAGCGTCGCGACCAGGCACAGACCGACAATGGCCCTGCCGATAGGTTTATTCAAATGCAGCATGACGGATTTCCGGTTGGCGACGGCATGGCCGATCGCCCCGGCGAGGAAAATCCAACTGAACCATGTATGCGCTGACTTGACCCAGCCGATCTCCAGATGGAAGAAAAGCGGGATGCCGGTAGCCGCCGATAACACGAAACTTCCTATTGCCAGTGGAGTTGCCCACTCTTTAATCTGTTTATAATTCATAACGACACCTCCTGTCATATCCTTGCGCCGACAAATTACAAAGAACATGCCACATTTTTCCGGGAGAGCTATCTCGCCGTTTATAGTGACTATTAGCTATCGGGAATCTCGGGAGGAGGTATTTCGGCCGCGCCAATCCGGATACTTCGTATCCAGTTTTAATACCCAGTCGGATACTTCATATCCAGCCAACGGAAGGCAATGCGGCGGACCGCTTCATCACAATCTTCGAAAGGCACCCGCAGAGACGCGGCTTGTGCTGATTTCCGGCGGGATGGCCGCAGGCGGGACGCAAGGAGGAAACGAAAAAGCCGCCCGGGAAGGCGGCCTTCTCAAAAGTCTTTATATGTTTCCGATTTTCCGCCGGTCGCCTGAATACGGCTGCCCGCGTGCATCGGCATACGATCGACGAACGATCCCGCCCGGCGTCACGATTTCCGGTAGTCGTAGACGCCCCGGCCGGCCTTCTCACCGAGCCTGCCGACTTTCACGAGCTTCGAGAGCAGCGGGGCCGGGCGGTACTTGTCGCCCAGCTGGTACTGGAGACTCTTGAGGCATTTGTAGACGTAGTCGAGCCCCGACGCGTCGGCCGCCTTGAACGGGCCGACGGGAAGCCCCAAACCCTGTTCGCAGGCCTTGTCGATCTCCTCCGCCGTCCCCACGCCCTCCTGGAGCAGGAGAAACGCCTCGTTGAGGAACGGCATATAAAGGCGGTTGATGACGAAGGCCGGCTCGTCGACGAACGTCACCGTCTCCTTCCCGCAGGTCTTGAGAATCTCGACCACGGCGTTGTGGGTTTCGTCCGACGTGTCCAATCCGCGGCTCACCTCGACGAGGGAGCATTGCGGCGCCGGGATGAGAAAATGGGTCCCGATGCAGCGGTCCGCGCGTTTCGTCGCCGACGCGATTTCGCTGACGCTGAGGGCGGTCGTGTTCGTGGCGAAGATGGTCTTGGGTGCGCACACGCGGTCGAGGTCGCCGAACACCGCCTGCTTCGTGTCCAGGTCCTCGAAGACGGCCTCGACAACGATGTCCGCGTCGGCCAGATCGGAGAGGGATGCCGTCGTCCGGATCCGGGACATGATGTCCCTCCGGTTGGCGGATGTGCGCTTGCCCTTGGAAACCCGGCGTTCCAGGTGATGGCTGATGCTCTGCCGGGCCTGATCGAGCCGGTCGACCGTGAGGTCGTAGAGATAGGTATCCAGGCCGCCGTCCGCAAAGACGATGGCTATCTGCGAACCCATGGTGCCTGCGCCCACCACTCCCGCTTTCTTCATGATGAACCTCCTTGATATCCTTGTTTCTTCTATGAATACCCGATGCAGCAACGGCCCGTTCAGGCCGCAGCGCACCCGGCAAGAAATCATTGTATCAAGTCCTCCCACCGCCGCAGGACAATCGCTATGTCTTATTTAACATAAATCGCCCGTTATGTCACTGTGAAATCCTGTCCGGCAGCGGCGGCACGGCACGGGCCTTCCGATACACCATTCCGGCCGTAAGATCAACCCCGCGCCTGCGGGATGTTCGGTCGATGCGGCGAACCCGCAACGCAGGGAAAATCCCTAAATAGTCCGGCGGAACGCAGGCGCGGCCATGTGTCGTGAACGGATATCGTGAACGGATATCGGTGGCGGGAACCGCCTTTTTCTGATACGGATTGCAGATGGAAAAACGGAACGCAAAAGGCGGGCAAACCCCGGTATTGGGGGCATCAGACACACCGCAACGACACGACAGGATGAAAAAACGATGACCGATATTTTTGAGGCACTTGACGAAATGAACCGGCGGCCGAAGCCGTTTGAATTTTATACGACGAAGGACCTCTGGACGGACGAATACACGTCGCAGAAGATGCTCGCCTTCCACCTGGACGAAACGTGCGACATGTCGTCTCGAAACGGCGCATTCATCGACGCATCGGCCGCCTGGATCGCCTCCCGTTTCCGCATCGGCCCGGGGACGGACATCGCCGACTTCGGCTGCGGGCCGGGGCTTTACACGACGAGGCTGGCCCGGAAAGGGGCGCGCGTGACAGGCATCGACTTCTCGCCCCGTTCCATCGCCTACGCCCGGGAGACCGCCGCGAAGGAAGGCCTGGACATCCGCTACATAAACGAAGACTATCTCGAATTCGACACGGAAAGCCGCTTCGACCTGATCGTCATGATCATGTGCGACTTCTGCGCCCTCGGTCCGGACCGGAGACGAACGATGCTCGCCAAGTTCCGAAAACTTCTCAAGCCGTCGGGGGCCGTCCTTCTCGACGCCTATTCCCTGGCGGCCTTCGGCGAGCGCAAAGAGGCAACCGGTTTCGAGCCGAACCTCCTGGACGGTTTCTGGTCGCCCGAGCCGTATTACGGCTTCCTTCACACTTTCAAGTACGACGACGTCAGGGTCGTGCTCGATCGATATACCATTTTCGAACGGGAACGCACGCGCACCGTGTACAACTGGCTTCAGTATTTCGCCCCGGAGGACATGGAAAGGGAATTCGCGGCCTGCGGCCTGACCGTAGCGGAGCGGTACGCCGACGTCGCCGGGGCCCCTTACGACCCGCGGGCAAGCGAATTCGCCGCCGTCGCCCGCCGTTCCTGACATCCGTCCCTATCTATAACCGCCCGGATATCCGGAGACACCCCTATACCTTCTAACGACTTGTTGAAAAACTCGATTTTGAACCCCCCATTCGGGGGGCGCGGCCCCCTATGCAGGGGGCGCACAGGCCATGCCCCCTGAAGGGGGCAAGCGACAGATGGGCGTTTTTCAACAGACTGCTAGTCCTTGTCCGGATGCATCAGTCGCTGGAAGTACCCCGTTGCCCCGTAGAGCGCCGCGGCGGGATTATGGCCCAGCACCCGGTCCTTGGCGATAAGGACGGTCGTCATGGCCTTGGCGTGCCTGAAGAAAAGGGAGTCGTGCCCTACGCAGAGCCCGATCAGGATGTTGAAATCGGTCCCGGCGTCGTTCAGGATATCCGCCTGGGCGATGGGGTTGCACATCGTCTCGTAAGCGCCTATCCTCACCTTCTCGTCCTCGCCAAGGCCCAGGAATTCTTTGGGCACGCCGCCCGCCTTGCAGCAGACGGAGACGGTCTCGAAGCCGTTCTTTCTGAGTATTCGGACAAAGGTGTTGGCCTCCTGCATGAGTCCGATGCAGAACGCCACTCCCAGCTTCTTGTATTCCATCCTCCCGGCGAACTCGACGATCTCTTCCACGCGGGTCCTGACCGGGCGCATCACGAAGGGCTTTTCGTCCCGGCGGTCGTAGCACTCGGCCTCCTGGAGGGAGGCGGATCTGGCGAAGCGCATGGTGCCTCGCTTCCTGTACTTGGCCAGGGACGCCTCGACGATCTCCCCCTTGTTTCTCGTCGGGCAGAACCCGGGTCCCGTCCCCTCTTCAGACCGGCAAAGCTTCACATCGATGCCGCAAAAAGCGCATTGGGGCGGCACATCCTTTGTCGACATCATCTTCTTTTTTTCCGTTTTCATCTCAACCTCGTCTGTCGATCCTTCCCGGAGGAACACCCGGGGTGTTCTTAGCATGAAGTCCTTTCCCGGGGCGGCTCATCGCCCGGGAAGCAGCCATTTATCCATACGCCCAAATGTCCCGGAAATCAACAGAGGACCAGATCGGCGGTTTATTCGGCGGGAAGTCCGGCAACTTGTACTGTATCTCCCTGTTTTTCGTCCGGCGGCAGTGGTTGTTTCTCGCTACTGCTATTCAGCCAATAAACCCTCATTGCCATCGCTGGCACCAGGCATCATATTTATGAAGTATGATCGAAGCCATGCCCAGCTTTGGGCGGAGCGAAAACGGTCGCTAAGGGGGAACGGTGAGCGACTACGGATATACCAAGGAATTGAATCTCCCGTATGAGAAGGCGGGAACCATGGTACGGGAAGCCCTTCATAAGGAAGGGTTTGAGATACTGTCAAAGCTCGACGTCAGGGAGATTTTCAGGGAAAAGCTGGAGATCGGCTTCAGGAAATACCTCATCCTCGGTACGTGCAACCCGCCCTTCGCCTACCGGGCGCTCCAGGCGGACGAGAACGCAGGCCTCCTGTTTCCATGCAATGTCATCCTCTATGAAAACGGCGGAAAAACGATTCTGTCCATCATCAGGCCTACCAGAACCATGGGGGCGATAGACAATATGGAACTAAGGCGGGTCGCGACAGAGGTCGAACGCAAACTGAAGCACGTATTCGAAGCCGTATGGTGAGAGGAGCCGGCCGTTGCAGGAATTCTTTCTTCCTCACCCTGTCCGCTGCGGTCGTCGTCTGATGCGGAGACGGCGGCCGCGGCCCGCAGGGCACGGACGGAGAAAGGATGCACGCGGAGGCCCGCAGACAAGGAAGTGCACATGAAAAAGCTCGTTATCGTCGTTTCCGTGGCGATGGCCTCGGCGTTCTTCTTCCTGCCCGCGGCGGCGCAAGATCAATCCGCCGGGGGAGATTACGACTGCGGCTGCGGCATGGGGCCCGGTATGACGGGCGGCGGCGGCCGCGGATAAGGACATGAGACAAATGAAGAAATCGATTGCGCTGTCGTTCCTGCCGATGAGCGGACTGATTGCGTCCTGCGGCCCGGGCGCTTACGGTCCGCCGGGCCCGGGCGGTCCCGGCGGCTGGGGGCCGATGATGCATTACGGGTTCGGTTACGGATATGGAGGAATGTTCATGTGGATCGTATTCCTGGTTGTCCTTGGACTTCTGATCTACTTCATCGTGCAGTCCCGGACGGGAAAGAGCCCGCTGTCGACGCAGCAGGAACGTCCCATGGACATCCTGAAGCGCCGTTACGCCAAGGGGGAAATCACCCGGGAAGAATTCGAGCGTATGAAGAAAGACCTGGAAGGGTAGACGCGCGGAAGGCGCGCCTGACGGCATGACGCTGTAGCGGGAGGATACCGTGAACGTAAAAGAGAAATCGCAGGAGACGCCTGCCGCCGCAAATCCGCTGGCCGATGGGTGCGCCTATCTGTTCGATGCCTCGCAACGCTGGATACTTTTCCTCGACATCCTACGCAGGCGAGGGAACAACTATTTCGACACGATAAGGAAGGGAGAACCGCCGGTCCTTGTCTTCGACTACGAAGTCGTCATGGACGGCCGGACCCTCCCGCGTCCCGTGAACCACGACCTGGCCCGCATCCTGCCGAGGAACACGGACGCTCTCGATCCCAACCGGCGGCCCATCGTCGTCATCGACCCCCGGGCGGGAAACGGACCGGGCATCGGCGGCTCCAAGCGCGATTCTGAGATCGGCGACGCCCTGGCGCAGGGCCACCCGGTTTACTTCGTCCTTTTCCATCCTGAGCCGGTGCCGGGGCAGACGGTGGCGGATGTCGAGCAGGCAGAGGTCCGCTTCGTCGAGGAGGTCGCCAGGCGCCATCCCCATGCGGAAAAGCCGGCGGTGATCGGCAACTGCCAGGCCGGCTGGGCCGTGGCACTCCTCGGCGCCGACCGTCCCGACCTGACCGGTCCGCTCGTCCTGAACGGTTCGCCCCTCTCCTACTGGGCCGGCGTCCAGGGCAGGAACCCCATGCGTTACGCCGGAGGGCTCCTCGGCGGCGCCTGGCTCGTCTCGTTTCTGTCGGACCTCGGCCACGGCCGCTTCGACGGCGCCTGGCTGGAGGAGAACTTCGAAAGCCTCAACCCCGGCAACACGTTCTGGACGAAGCAGTACGATCTCTATGCACACGTGGACACCGAGGAGGAACGCTACCTCACTTTCGAGAAATGGTGGGACGGCTATTCCGAAATGACACGGGAAGAGATGCACGCCATCGTGGAGAATCTCTTTATCGGCAACAAGCTGGAGAGAGGGAAGCTTTCGCTCGACAGGAAGAAGATCCTAGACCTCAGGAATATCGAGCGGCCCATGATCCTCTTCGCCTCCGAGGGCGACAACATCACACCGCCCCAGCAGGCCCTGGACTGGATCATCAAGGCCTACCGCACGACCGACGAGATCAGGCGTGCAGGCAGGGTAATCGTCTACATGCTGCATCCCACCGTCGGCCACCTGGGCATCTTCGTCGGGGCCAAGACGGCGCAGAAGGAGCACATGGAGATCATCAGGAGCATCGACATGGTCGAGGCCCTGCCGCCCGGCCTTTTTGAGATGGAGATCGTCGACAAGGGGAAGAAGGAAGGATTGAGCGATTACGACGTCCGCTTCGTCGAACGCGATATCAGCGATCTCATGGCCCTGAACGAGGACAAGACGGAGATGGCGGAGGAGGACGCGGACTTCGCCCGGGTTGCGGCCGTCTCCGAGATCAACGACAGGCTCTACAACACGTTCGTCGGCCCCTGGGTCCGGACGTTTGCCACCGAGTCGTCGGCGGCATTCCTGAAACAGATCCATCCCCTCCGGGTGAGCAAGTACGTCTTTGCGGATACCGTCAATCCCTTCATGACGGTCTTCGCCGCCCTGGCTCCGGCGGTGAAGCATAACCGACGCCCCGCTTCGGCGGATAACTACTTTTCCGCCCTGGAGAAATTCGCTTCGGACAATATCGCCGCCCTCTGCGGCGTCTATCAGGACGTCCGGGATCACGCCGAGGAGGCCCTTTTCTTCGCCCTCTACGAAAATCCCTGGACGAAGCGGGCCCTCGCCGGCCTGTCGCCCGGGATCGAGCGGCCGGCTCTGGCGCAAAAGAAAACGAAAGGGGAGGAGGCACGCATCGATACCCCGTTCGACAAGCGTTACCGGCTCCAGGCCATGACCCGGGGAGGGTTTGAAGAAGGACTCGTGCGCATCGTTATGGCCCTGGAGGATTCGGACCATGTCATCGACCGCGACGCCCTCTGGCGCGACGAGAGGCTTCTGGAAGCGGGGGCGGGCTTCGGCAAACTGGACAAGCAGACCTTTATCGACATGGCCAGGGATCAGTCGCGCTTATTACAGGCGGATGCGGACACGGCCTTCCGGTCGCTCGGGAGCCTGATTACGACGCCGGAAGAGCGCAGGACCGCCCTGGCGGTCGCCAGGCGCATCGTTTCCGCGGAAGCGCCCCTGTCGCAGCGTCAGAAGACGGTCCTGGCAAGGATCGGCAAGGCCCTGCGGGATTGAGAGATGGACGGTCATCAACCCTTATCGACAACGAAAGGAACTCGGGACCATGAGAAAAGCAGGATTCTTTGCCGCGGTCGTGTTTGTCGCCATTCTTGCCATGTGGATCAGGAATGCCATCCCGGCGCAGGACCGTTACGAACTGAAGGAACCGAACGGGCTCGCCTTCTCCGAAATCCGGGGTTACGAGACCTGGCAGGTGATCGCCGTCAGCCGCCGGACGGATGTCGGCGAGCTTCGGACCATCCTCGGCAACCCGGAGATGATCGCGGCCTACAAATCCGGGATACCAGGCAACGGCCGGCCCTTCCCCGACGGCGTCAAGATCGTGAAGATCGCCTGGGCCGAAATACAGAGCCCCGTCTTCCCCGCCGCGTGGGAGCCGGGGGAGTTGAGGCGGGTCGAGTACATCATCAAGGATGCGAAGCGCTTTCCCGCCACAAACGGCTGGGGATACGCGCGCTTCGTCTACGACCCCAAAGTATCCGCCTTTTCGCCATGGGCGGCCGACAATCCGGACTTTGCGCAGCAGTGCCACCAATGCCACACCATCGTGAAGGCCAGAGATTTCATCTTCACGAATTACCCGAAAAGATGATAGAATCATACGTTACTGATATCTCATTCGGCGAGGTGAAAGCTATGAAGAGACTCTTTGCGCGCGCACTGACCGTTTCCGTTCTTTCTCTTTCGGCCATGGGCTGCGGCCCCGGCAGCCTTTGGTCCGGGAAAACAGACGCGGCCGGTTCCGGCCCGCCGTACATGGGGACCGTCATCCTCATCGTCGTCTGCCTGATCGTCTATTTCGCCGTCCAGGCCTGGAAAAAGAAGGACAGGAAAAAATAGGAAGCCCCCGGATAAACCCGGGCGGAACAGATAAACGGAAATAACGGTTCAGGGAACATGTAACCGGACATGGCCCGACCGATCGACGGTACAAAGGAGGCACGCCATGAACGCCTTTACTGCGAGCGAAATCGTCGCCTTTGCGGCGAGAATCCATGAAAACGGCGCCCATTTCTACAAATACGCCATCCAGCTTGTTCAGAACAGCGAGGCGAAAGACCTCTTCTTCGAACTGGCCGACGAAGAGATGAAGCATAAGGAAAAGCTCGACAAGATCTTTGCCGGCATGGAGCAGTACATCCCGCAGGAGTCCTACCAGGGCGAGTACGCCCAGTATCTGCGCAACTACATCGACAACAACGTCGTCTTCACCAAGAACGCCATCGACTCCGACCTCGCGGCCGTCAGGGACGCCTGCTCGGCCATCGACTTCGCCGCCCGGCGGGAGCTCGATTCGATCCAGTACTACGAAAGCATCAAGCGCCTCGTGCCCGAATCGCGCCACAAGGCCATCGACGACCTCATCGCCGAGGAGCGAAGACACTATGTCCAGCTCACGAACCTGAGGCACTGCGTCCTGTAACACCGGCGGGACGGTTCTCCGCGCGGCGACGCAGTAAGGGCCGTCCCTTTTTCCCGCCTTGCGAACGTCCGGCGGGCACACTGCCCCCGCGGCGGCGCTCTGCCGGCCTCATCCGTAAATTCGAGCCCGGACCCGACCCCGTCACACCTTCGCAAACCTTTAGCGAACAATCATGTATTTTTCGACTTATTTTGCTCATATTTCGTCTTGACAAAGATCCTATTTAAAGTCAGAATTCACAATCTCCTCCTCCAGCTCATCCGCCCGTAAATCCGCTTGCATCGCCGCGAAAATCGACCTGTACCGAACCGAGGTTTTAAAGGCGGTCGCCGTCGTTTTTAGTCCGAACTTCCTCCGCTACAGAACAGGTGAGGAGGCCAAGATGCGTAACACTTTTAAAAAGATCGGTGTGTTCGTTACGTTTCTGTTTATCGCCGCGAGTGCAACGGCGCAGTCGGCCGATCCGTTGCCGAGGCTTGCCATCGATCCTTCCGGGGTCACCGTCTCCGGCCTGTCCTCCGGCGGCTTCATGGCCGTGCAGCTTCACGTGGCCTACTCGTCCACGTTCAAGCGCGGCGCCGGGATCGTCGCCGGCGGGCCGTATTATTGCATCGACGGCAACCCTCTGAATGTCACACGCTGCATGAAAGACGGCAGCAACGTCATACCGGTGCAGTCACTCGTGGATGTAACCAGACAATGGGCTGCCCGCAAATCCATCGACGCCGTAGGCAATCTCAGATCGTCGAAAGTCTACCTGTTCTCCGGCACGGAAGACACAACCGTCATGCCCTACGTCGTGAACGCCCTGTTTGATTATTACAGGAACTTCGTCCCGGCCGGGAACATCGTCTACAAGAACGATATACCCGCCGGACACGCCATGATCACCGACGATTTCGGCGGGGAATGCGCCGTCACCGCCTCGCCTTACATAAACAATTGCGGCTTTGACCTCGCCGGGGCCATACTCAAGCACCTGTATGGCAATCTGGCCGGGCGCAACGACGGCACGCCGGCCGGAAAGCTGATGGAATTCGACCAGACGCCCTTTGTCTCCTGGTTCGACATGGCGGCAACGGGATGGCTTTATATCCCGAAATCGTGCACGGCACGGGCGCGCTGCAGGCTGCACGTCGCCCTCCACGGCTGTTTTCAGAACGCGATCGCGGTCGGCAAGGAGTTTGCGGAAAAGACCGGCTATAACCGTTGGGCGGATACCAACAACATCGTCGTCCTGTATCCGCAAACGGGCAGCATGGCCGTCAATGGATGCTGGGACTGGTGGGGCTACACTTTTCGTTACGACTTTGCGCAGAAATCCGGCCTGCAGATGAAGGCGGTGAAGGCCATGGTCGACCGGCTGTCCGGCAAAGGGCGGCGTTAGAATGAACGACTTCGAATAGGGGGCGCCCTGCGTCCTGCCCTTTCCACGTTCCCGCTTTTTTTGCGCGCATTTTTCCGCGCCGGAACGTATAATGCGGGTCGATCGCACCGCCTCGAGCCCGGGCAAGGATACGGGCAAAGCCCGCAGACAGGCCCGGCGGGGCGTGGGCGTACCGGCGGCCGATGCCCGGACGCAGCCGCTTGTCGACGGTAAAAAAAGACGCGCAGCGCGGGAAGCCTCAACCGCATACAGATTGGGCGTCTCCTGCCGTGTCGGATAAACGAAGGAGAAAACAATGCCTCATGTTATCGTGAAACTCCTGGCCGGAAAAACGGAACAGCAGAAGAAAGACCTGGCGGACGCCATCGTGAGGGACGTCGTCGCCTGCACGGGAAACGAAGAAAAGGCGGTTTCGGTCGCCATCGAGGAATACAACCCGCGCGACTGGAAAGAGAAGGTCTACGGGCCGGACATCGTGAGCAAGGCGGAAACGCTGTACATAAAACCCGGATACAAACTGTGATTCACAACTGAAACGGTCGCGAGTCAGCCCCTATGAAAACCTGGCAGGCAGGAAACGGCGCAGTCGTCCGTCGATTGCTGGGAGGTCGGGCCAACGCCTACCTTATCGTCTCGGGAGACCGCACGTGCATGGTCGATACGGGCAGGGCATCGAGCCTGAATACGCTCCTGGCGCGGCTTCGTAAAGTCGGCGTCGGCACCGTCGATTACCTCGTCCTTACCCATGCCCATTACGACCACGCCGAAAACGCGGCCTACCTGAAAAAACATTTCGGGCTGAAGATATTCATTCACCGGAGCGAGGCGCCGTTCCTTGAGATGGGCGGGAATTCCGCGATCGCCGGCACCGTCGCACCGACGCGGCTCCTGATCGCTCTCGTCAGGAGCCGGATGCAGCAATTACTGGCCTACCCGGCCGCGAAGCCCGACTTTCTCGTAGACGGGATCTTGCACCTCGCCCCCTTCGGTATCGATGCGACCATCCTCCCCACACCCGGCCACACGGAAGGCTCCGTGAGCGTCGTCGCGGGCGGCATTGCGCTCGCGGGCGATGCCATTTTCGGCGTCGTGCCGGGCTCCGTCTTCCCCCCCTTCGGGCAGGACATCCCCCGGATGGTCGAAAGCTGGCGCATCCTCGCCGACACCGGCTGCAAGACCTTCCTCCCCGGCCACGGCTTCGAGCGCAGCCGCGATCTCCTGGCCCGGCAGTATCGGATATTCACGGAGCGGTCGAGGGAATGACTCACGCGTCTGCATAACTATCTTGCCCGGAGTTCCGCTTTTCTCTATCTGCAACCCATAGATACCAATTGCCTTTCAGCGGTTGTCATTATATATATTATACTGATATATCGTCTTGACAAAATCACCATTTTATTTCATATTCCCGCATCCGACTGTACCTTGGGCCTGAATTTACCTTGTGCCGCGCCGCATTATAACGGCTGCAGGGTTCACTTGATCAAAAGCCTTCGATCATGTTGAGAACACGCCTAATAACGATTTCATTGGAACCGTATGAAAGAAGGGAGACTATGAGACGGAAACGATTTGCCGGCATGAAGTATTTCGTAGTGGGCATTCTCTGCTTTCTGGCTGTGGGGTGTGCAAGTTTTCCGGGTAACAATCTGCCGAAATATACGTACGAACAAGTCCTCGTCCGCGAACCGAAGCCGGCCGTTGATTACGATGTCAAATGTTTTTCACTGGACAGAGAAAATGCCGGCAGCGTAAGCCACTTCCAGGGAGAAATAGAAAAAGTCTTCGCTAAGAGTAACGTCTTTTCGAAATTCAGTCCGGGGACAGGCAGAGAAAAATATCACTTATCGCTGGTGCTCAAGAACGATGGGAACATAGCTGCTGCGTTCATAAGCGGATTTGTTTCCGGATTCACATTTACCGTGCTTCCGGGCTTTGCGAGAGACAATTTCACGCTCATTGTAGATGTCAAGAAAGGCGATCAATTACTGAAGCAATATCGATACGAGAACTATATGGACACATGGATACAGCTCTTCATGATTTTTCTGACCCCGACCCATTCGCCTGTCGACATGGGAAAGGAAGTGATCGACGGTATGCTGCTGGCTTTTTTGAACGACCTGCAGAAAGACAATCTTTTGCTGTAGTTCACACGATGCCGCAGGCTTGCACATTGCAAGCACCGCACCTACATGGCGGCTTGAACATCTGAATGCCTTCCGATAAACCACAAGAGTCGCTGAATCAGCGGTTCGGCGCATCCTCGCCGACACCGGCTGCAAGACCTTCCTCCCCGGCCACGTCTTCGAGCGCAGTTGCGATCTCCTGACCCGGCAGTATCTCAAATGCATAGAAAAGCGGGGAGCGTGAACCGCCTGCCCGTTCATGTCCGGCCCATCCAGACACCCTTCACGCGATACAGGACACCGCCGGTTGACCTTCCTTGCGAACAAATACTCGCCTGCTCAATATCCCTGTGATATAATGATAAATTACGAACATTCGGATCGGGGCACGATTTGTGCGAGGACCTAAATAAACTGAAAGGCCCTTCGCAGCCGGATCACAACCGGTCGTCACGAATGATTATTTTTCAAGGAGAAGATTATGTTCGGAAAAAGATCGTTGCGGTTCAAGTTGATTTCCGGGGGGGCCGTCATCGCCGTTACCGCTCTCCTGATCGTCGGTATCTATTCTTTCTTTTCCGTATCCGGCGCCCTGAACGAGATCGCCGCCATGCAGGCGGAACAGCATGCCAAGAGCATGTCCACCATGGTCCAGATGGTGTTGATGGAGGAGATGAAAGTCGTCGGCACCCTGTCGGTCAACGAGGCGTTCTCCGACGCGGCGGCCAAAGCCTCTGTGGGGGCCGCGGCGGCGGCGGACATCGAACGCGTGCACAAGGAGATCGTCGCCATCCATAAGAAGATCGGCAAGGACTACTCGTCCATCTTCCTCACGGACAAGAACGGCGTCTGCTTCACCGACAACGACGGCCGGGTCGTCGGCACGAAAACCGGCGACCGCGACTATTTCCTGGCGGCCAAGGCGGGCAACGTCAATGTGGGAAACGTGACCATCTCCCGGGTATCGGGCAAGCCTTACATGCCGCTGGCCGGCCCCCTCTATTCGAAATCGGGGGAATTCGTCGGCGCCGTCGTCATCGGCGTCAACATCGAGTACCTCTGCGACAAGATCACATCCCTCAAGCTCGGAAAGACGGGCTACGCCTATATGATCAACAAGCAGGGATTCGCCATCGCCCATCCCAAGCAGGATGTGGTGCTCAAGACCAACTTTTCCGAACAGGCGGATTTGAAGGACCTGATCGGCAAAATGACGCAGCAGCAGACGGGATCGGTCAACTACGCGATGCAGGGGGTGAAGAAGCTGGCCGGTTTTGCGCCCGTGCCGCTCACGGGCTGGAGCGTGGGCGTGGCGCAGGATGTAGACGAGCTCATGGCCGCGGCCCACAGGATCCGCAATCTCCTTTTGATCCTGGGCGTCGTTTTCCTGGCCGTATCGTGCGTCGCCATCTACTTCTTCTCCCGTTCCATCACGAAGCCGATTGAAAACGTCATCGCCGGCCTGGCGGAGACGTCCTCCTTCGTGGAAGGTGCTGCCGGCACCGTGGCCTCGGCCAGCCAGTCCCTCGCGGAAGGCTCCACCGAGCAGGCGGCGGCCATCGAACAGACTTCGGCCTCCCTGGAGGAATTGACGGCCATGACGAAGACCAACGCCGACAATGCCGCCCAGGCCCGGAGCCTGACATCGCAGGCGGGAAAGGTCGTGGAGCAGGTCGAGGGGCATATCAACAACATGACGGAGTCCATCGGGGAGGTGTCGCGCTCCAGCGAGGAGACGGGCAAGATCGTCAAGACGATCGACGAAATCGCCTTCCAGACGAACCTCCTGGCCCTGAACGCCGCGGTGGAGGCGGCGCGTGCGGGCGAGGCGGGGGCGGGGTTCGCCGTCGTCGCCGACGAGGTGAGGAATCTCGCCATGCGGGCGGCGGAAGCGGCCAAAAACACGTCTTCGCTGATCGAGAACACGATCGCCGTCGTGAAGAAGAGCCACGGGCTGACCCTCCAGACCCAGGAGGCCTTCCGGGAAAACGTCGCCATCACCGGCAAGGTAGAGAGCCTTGTGTCGGAGATCGCCGTCGCCTCCGACGAGCAGGCGCGGGGCATCGACCAGATCGGCAAGGCCGTGGTGGAAATGGACAAGGTCGTCCAGAGGACGGCGGCCAACGCGGAGGAATCGTCGGGGAGCGCCGCGGAGATGAGCGGCCAGTCCCAGCGCATGCAGACTTACGTAGGCGAACTGACCGCCGTCATCAACGGCGCCTGATAACCGGGGCAGGAAAGCATATTGAACGTAAAAAATCGAAAGGGCCGGTTCCACGCATGGCATGGTGTGGGACCGGCCCCCGAATTGTGGCAAATTGTCTTTTTCAGCCTAAGAAGGGAATTTCGGATTTTAAGATTTCGATGTCCGTATTTTCACCAACGATATCTCTGACTGTCTGATAATTGAAGTTTTGTATCTTTGAAGGTCCGACGATTATACGCTTGATTGGAAGAGGTTCATTACCAAACATCTCAATGTATCTGATTTCACGATTATCTTTAGGTATCCAACTTATTTCCTTCTTCTTTTTGGAACTATTGGGGTCGTATGCAGTGAAGGATTCCGCAGTGTTAGGAGCCACAACAATTCGGAGTTCATTTTCTTCCTTAAATGCGCGATGTTTAACTAAAACCGAACCTAAAAGGAAATGATCATGCATGTCTGCATATAGCTCTTCGACTTCCGATCTTCTACTAAACCAGAGCTTGTTAAATTCAATTTCGATTATCTTAGGTAAATGTTTAAAGACGTTTCCATAATCCTTTTTAATTCTCTTGTTGTTATCATCATAAACAACATCGCCCATCATACTTATCTGAATTTGGAAGGCATAATAATCACGCTCTAACATTTTCTCAACACGCTCCGTGTCAAGCACAATGACGACACCGTCGCTCACTCCATACGCTCGCCATTGACTTAACAATCCGTGACTTGCTTCATACGACGGCATAAGATGTCCGCAAAAAGAACAAACAAATGTTTGTTTATACATTCGCTCATTGAATGTATGTTCGTGCATTGTATCGACATGTCTTATTGCATTTTCTTCAGCCACCGAATCGATGCCGCCTCGCTCAGAGATTTGTCTCTCAATCTCAACATCTTGCCTCCGTATTCTTGCCAAGTATGTCTGGATTTTCGGTCGGATAAATTCATGTACTTTCAGTCTGAACTGTGAAAACTCGGAACTATCATTCAGGTCCTTATAATGTGTCGCTCTGAAAATATTTGTTTCATAAATCTTCTTAAAAGCAGTCAGATTCGTATAATGAAACAGTTCTGGAAACTGCTTGGATACTTTCTTCATATTCCTTCTTTTCTTTTTATCAATCATAGATCATAAAGCTTATTATCTCATATTCTATTCAATTCCAGTGTTACCATCCCCTAGTCAGGAGATGGCGGCCCCCGAATCATTCAGGCGTCGGAATCCGGGAAGCTTACAAACTTTAACAGCTTTTTGAAAAACTCGATTTTGAACCCCCTATGCAGGGGGCGCGCAGGCCATGCCCCCTGCATAGGGGGTGTTCAAAAATGTCCAGATGTAAGGCGCGCAAAAGCCGAGGAATGAGTCATACAAGAAGTATGTCGATTGACGAGGCTTGCAGCGCAACGCGACAGATGGGCGTTTTTCAACAGCCTGCTTAAACACCTATGCGGCTTTCAGCGGCCGGATGCGCTTTATCTCTTTGCCGTAACTGTTTTGCGCATCCCACAGATCGACGGCTCTTTGCGCGTTGAGCCAAAATTCCGGCGAGTTTCCAAACAGCCGGCTCAGGCGCAATGCCGTTAAAGGCGTAAGCGCCCTGTGCTCCCGCAACAACTCGTTGATTGTCTGACGGGAAACCCCAAGCGCCTCGGCAAGGCCCGACACATTCAACCCGTAATCGGGCATAAAATCCTCCCGCAGCATTTCCCCCGGGTGGGTCGGTCTGATTCTGCGATTTATTCTATTTGTCGTGCTCATAGTTAACCTCACGAATGATAATCGGTTATTTCGACGTCATAGGCATCGCCGTCAACGAACCGGAAACATATGCGCCATTGATCGTTTATTGAAATCGCGAATTGTCCTTCCCTGCCGCCCTTCAAAGGATGCAGGCGGTTGCTCGGCGGTATTTTAAGATCGTCGACACCGGCGGCGAGATCGATATATTCAAGCCTGCGTATGGCCCTTCTGAGAAGATCGGGCGGAAACTTTTTCGATTTTCCGGTTTCATAAAGATCCTTCGTATGCTTGTCGAAAAAGGTCTTTATCATGCTTCCTTTATAACGTGTCACGTGACACGTGTCAAGCCGTTTCGTTCTTTCAACCGGCGTCCCCGATATCCGCTTCAGGGAAACGGCATAAAGATCACCCGGCCCGTTGGATGAACTGCCTCTTATCTTCTGCGCCCGGTTCCAGACGTCGGAGTTGGTGAAGAAGAGCGGATTGCCGCATTCGACGCGGCCCTGTCGCGGATGACGATCCGTCCTTGCCACGGGTCGTCCACACTACGTCAGGCTGTCGATCTTCTTGATGGCGGCCGCCGGATGCACGCGGCATGGCTGCTGCGGAGACGGAGGAAAATCCGACGCTCAAAACGGCTGATTATTGACTTTGAATATGGTAATCGTTGCGCGCGCGGTCATAATGAAAAATACATGTTAAGGGGGTACAGATTGTGAAATATCAGGATTGTTTCCGCACGTCATTCCGTCTGTTATGCATCATGATGGCAATTACGGCATGGGTGGATGTCACCGTTGTTCAGGCCCAATCCGCAGAGTCGTCCTTTCAATCCGTCAATTACCCGGACAGATACATTCGCCACAAGGGATTTCTGGGTTACATCGATCCTGTTCACTCCGATCTGGATCGACAGGATGCGAGTTTCGTCCTTGTCCCGGGC
Organism: Syntrophales bacterium; assembly: GCA_963668175.1. GTDB lineage: Bacteria > Desulfobacterota > Syntrophia > Syntrophales > PHBD01. The sequence continues at coordinate 2,561,808 of OY764159.1, read as the reverse complement.
CTGGCGGACGGGAAGCTCTTCTCTTTTCGTTCGGTGAATTATCCGGATCATTATCTGAGGCATCAGAACTTCGAATTGAAATTGCATCGTCCCGACGGCAGCGATCTCTTCCGAAAAGACGCCACATTCAGAATCGTTCCCGGCCTTGACGGAAGCGGCGCTTTTTCTTTCGAAGCCGTCAATTATCCTGAATATTACATACGCCATCAGAATTTTCGCCTTTATCTCCATCGTATCGACGGCAGCGATCTTTTCCGCAAAGACACCACATTCATTCTGAAGCCGGGAATGTCTTCCGCAAGATGATTCCCTGAGAAAACGGAAAGGGGACCCGTGCGGGTCTCCTTTTTATATCCAGGCGGAACGGCCGCCGTATCCGGGTTCCGACCCGATACGGGTATCGCTTCCGCTTCGTTCAGGCGGCGGCGTTCTTCCCGGCCGCCAGGCCGCGCCCGCTTCCGCGGGAGTCCGCGGCAGGATCGCATGCGCGGTCAATCCGGGCATGGCCATGGAACCATTCGACCGCCTGCGCAATATCTACTTCACAGCGCCTTCGATGCAGGGATATCGGTATTCGACGGTATTCATCGTCGATATCCGGCTGTTTGTGCGGGTCTCGACATCGTACATCATGATCCTGCCGTTCTGGGCGTAGAGCAGATATTGATTGTCGGGCGAGATGCTGACGTACCAGGTAAACTTCGACGGGTCCAGGGGAGAAACCACCACTTCATTGGCGATAGCCGGAACGGATGCGTCGAAGTCGGCCAGGACGATTTGAGAGCCGCGATAATCGTCGCCGTTTGTGACGATCTTTTTCATATAGGCGATCCTGGTCTCGTCGTTGGAAATCGTCGCCTTGTGCAGATAATGATACGTGTCCGGGTAGCGTATTTCCCGGTAGGCGGGTTTGCCGGAAGGGTCCGGTTTCATCAGATGGTGCGCCTTCCCCCGGCTGACGAACATGCGGCCGTCTTTCAGGCTGCTGTTTCCCCACTCCCAGTTGGTCGCCGAGATTTGCCGTTCGTCGCCGGGCTTGGCATCCCAAGCGGTCCGGTAAACATACGTTCCGTATTTCCCTTCCGAAGAATGGATCATCCGCGACCAGGTGATCCGGTTGGAGCCGTCGCGCGTCCAGTAGGGTTCGGTGTTCATGTATTGATGGTCCGTCAACTCGCGAAAGCCGCTGCCGTCCGCGTTCATCACGCAGATGGAACTCTTCCAGAGGAAGAAATCGTTTCCCTCGCTGTAGGAGCGGAAAAAAGCGATCTTGGTGCCGTCCGGGCTGATCACCGGTTTGTAGTCGTTATGCGGCGAATCGGTGAGGTAGGCGATCCTGGAAGTGGTCCCGTCGCTTGTCGTCCGCGCGATGCGCAGACTGCCGCCGGAAGCCGGTTTGGCGGAGGATACCCACGTTACGGTCCTTTTCACCGGTGTTTTCTGGGCGTAACTTTGGATTGCCGACGGAGGCCCGCCGTTTCGCGCACAATGAACCAAACACATCGATATCAGTATGACTGCAACCGCAAACAATCCATTTCTGATCATGACCATCCCCCCATTCTTTTTGTATTTGTCCGATAAAATGCGCCCTGAATCCCGGCGGCCCGTTCAGGCATAGGAGTTCGCGAGAACCGCCGGCGCCCAATCCATTTGAATATCGGCGAGCCTTTCCCCGATTATCTCGATGGATAACTCGTCGATTTGACCGAGCCCCATATCGTATCCCATAGTCAGCTGCTTGATTTTCGGGACCTGATGACTCATGGCCCTGGCCGCGACGGTATCCGCAGCCAGGACATCCCGGCTTGCCAGCACCAGCCAGGACCCCAATCGGTTTTTCACATCCACGGTTTTCCCGCCCGCTCCGGTCGAAGGGCCGTTTCCCTCCAGACCGATGGAGAAATCGATAATCGTGAGATCGGGCCTTTTTGCGGCAACCACGTCTAAAAATGCCTGGGATATTGCCGATACGCTCGAATGGTCGATTTTGCTCCCCCTGTCCCAATACGAATTTTTCAAGAACGCGCCGTATTTTTGAATGGAAAGTGCGCCCACGAAATTCTTCATTCCCAGCGACAGCTGGGACCAGCGATGGGTCTTTGCAACCGGGATGGAGATCACTTTGTCCGCTATGGCGTAGATATTCGAGACATATAATTTGTCATGGGCGGTGCGGGAAGGGATCGCATAGTCGCACGGATAATCGACCTCCAGACAGGCCAGGGATATTTTGCCGTCGTACCTGCCGTTCAGCCTGGCGGCCTGTTCGACCATGTTCGTGCTTCCATCCAGGGTATACGAGTATTTCCAGTCGTAGGTCGGCATCTGGGAACCGTCGCCTATGACGACCTTCCCGGCTCCGGCCTTAAGGCACTCTTCGGCGGCCGCCATGATAATTTCAGGCTTGGTGCATTCTCCGATATGAAAACATCTGTTCGTCCGAGCCCAGGGGAAAGTGACGAAGTTCGGCTTGATGAATACGGTATCGCCCTTATTGACGACGGAACCCATCCCCCCGATTGCCTCGATGGCGTCTCTCGTCATGGAATCCAGATTGTTGCCCTTTACGGCGGCAACGGCGGCGGGATGGACGGCACGGTTCGGGGACGGCGCATGCGGGGTCGGTGCGATGCCGGACGCGTTCCGGCCGGAGCCGGTAGCCAGGCCGCAGAACCCCAGGGCCAGGGCCCCCTGGGCGCCCATTTTCATGAATGTCCTTCTTGAAATTTCCTTTTTCATAGCTTCCTTTCGCTTGGGCCGCGCCAGGGCGGATTGCCGGACAACTCCACTTGCCCTCTTCTGGTTTTGCAGCGTCATTCCCGGGGGCATTCATACTTGATTGCGGTTAGATTCCCCGGAGGGATGAATCATGATACGCAGCTTTTCCCAGCCGGGGGACGCGCCCCTGACGATGGGGGCAAAACTCCTCCGAATTGCATAGGCTTTAAATATTGCCGTTTCATAAAAGAGGCGGAACCGTTCCCGATGCTGCTTCCCGATCGTCGATTTCAGCCGGAGGCTGTTTCATGCGCTTCTTTCCTGCAGCCGCGGCACCGGCCGGGCCGAGGCCCGGAAGCGGCATGGCGGCGGGCCCGGGAACGGCAGCCGCGGACATTTCCGCGCGTGTCCGGAATAGAATGGTCTATTTTGATCGATTGTAAGGGCGGCCTGCGACCGTAAAGCCGGAACGAAAAAAGACAAAAGCGGGAGAGATTTTCCTGATGATACCCGCTTCTCCCTACTCGCAGGCCATAAGCACATTTATATCGTTAGCAATTCATATGCCGCATGGCATGTGCTTGAAATTGTAAAGCATATATTTTTCGGGGTGTTATGAGAGTTTGGATATATAAAGAAATTTTACCATATATGAGGATTTTTTCCGGTGAAGGCGATCAATAGAATTTTTTACGGCCATTTCATAGCCGCGCCGGCGGCAATCTTCAAAGATTGTATTTATACGCAAAATCGGCCTACCGCATCTGGTTCACATGCCGGTGCGGGGGCTCGCCGAACATCCTTTTATACTCCCTGTTGAACTGCGTCGGGCTTTCGTAGCCCACCGCCGAGCCCGCAACGGCGGCGTCCTCGTTCTGCACCAGCATCAGGCGCTGGGCTTCATAGAGGCGCAGGCACTTTTGGAACTGCAAGGGGCTCAGGGTCGTCACCTGCCGGAAGTGCCGGTGGAACGTGGACGTCGCCATGTGGACCTTTCTCGCCAGCTCGTCGACCTGCAGCGGCTCCCTGTAGTTGTCCTTCAGCCACGTGATGGATTTGGCGATCTGGTTGCTCTGCGTGCCCAGCGTGTTGACCGTCCGCAGGCGCTCCCCCTGGGGCCCGATGAGCAGGCGGTAATGGATCTCGCGAACGATCATCGGCGCAAGCACCGGTATCTGTTCGGGCCTGTCGAGAAGCTCCATCAGGCGGAGGAACGCGTCCAGCACGTCCGGATCGACCGCCGCCACGGCCATGCCCTTGTATGAGCGGGCCCCCGTTTTGGCCGCGGGCGGGACTTCGGCCGCGAGCTGCGTGATCAGGTAGGGGTCCAGGTCAAGCGTCACCGCCAGGAACGGCCGCTCCGGCGACGCGACAAGGACGTGGTTCGCGCTGGGCAGGTCCACCCCGATGACCAAGCAGTGGTTCTCCCCGTAGCGGTACTCCTCGGAGCCGATCACGGAGCGCTTGGACCCCTGGACCACCACCGCGACCAGCGGCTTGTAAACGCAGTTTTCCAGCTCCTTCGCGTCGTGCCGCCGGGAGATCATGAAACCGTCGATGGCGGTCGGGCAGCGTCCCGCCTCCGGCAGGCGGCGGAGTAATTTCTCTTTCAGCAGATTGTTGGTCCTTGCCACGCTCTCACGATCTTTTTTCGTCATATCGTAATATCCCACCGTATTCATTTCTTTTTCAAGATTATCATGAATCGCCTCTGCAAATATCCATACCACGATTGATGCCATTTGGCTAGTCCCCGGATAGAATTGGGCAAGAATTGGGCAGGATCGTATCTAGCAATCGGAGACGGGCGGGGCTATATTTTCCCCAACAAAGCTTTCAAGGAGCAAAAAGGATATGACCGAACACGATGCAAAGATGCTGATCGTTTACTATTCCCATACGGGAACGACAAAAAGCATCGCGGATAAGTTACGGGAGAAGACCGGGGCGGATATCGTGGAGATCGAGACCGTGCGGACCTATCCCGCCGGGTATTCCGCGCTGACAGAGGAGGCCAAGCGGGAGCTTGACGCGGGCGAACTGCCGGCGCTCACGGATAAAGCGCCCGACATGGCGCCGTACGGTCTCGTCCTGGTCGGCGGCCCGGTGTGGTGGTACACGTTATCGACACCGGTGATGAGCTTTCTGAAACAGGCGGACTTCGCAGGTAGGAAAGCCGCCGCCTTCTGCACCCACGAGGGCGGACCCGGGAAGACGCTTTCGGACTTCGGGAAGCAAGCGAAAAACGCCCTCGTCCTCGAAGGCATCGAGTTGCACAGCCCAAAGCGGACCCGGAAGGGCGACGTCGATCGCGCTCTCGACGCCTGGCTCGGCAAACTCCGGGAGGAATAACACCCGGCGGCCGTTCGCAGCATCCACGGACTTTCTCGACAAACCATCGCAAGGAGGGAAAAATGAAATACGCAGCCATGCTCTTTATGCTTTCGGTCATCGCCTCGACGGGTGCCTTAATGGGAGAGGTGAAAGCCGCAGAGGCGGACCAGAAGTCGCAGACCGTGTCTCGCGCGGGCTCCCAGCCATCCGCCAAGGGGTCCGCCGAATATTTCACCGGCAGCGTCCGCGTCGACCCGCTCTTCCCCGCCAGCGATTCGGCGCCCTATTCCGGCTCTTACGTCACCTTCGAGCCGGGCGCGAGGTCCGCATGGCACATCCACCCGGCCGGCCAGCGCCTGATCGTCACCTCCGGCGTCGGACGCACGCAGGAGTGGGGAGGCCCGATCGTGGAGATCAAGACGGGGGACGTCATCACGTGCCCGCCCAACGTCAAGCACTGGCACGGGGCGTCGCCCACCACCGCCATGACGCATATCGCCATCACGGGAACGCAGGGCGGCAAGAACGTGGAATGGATGGAGAAGGTCACCGACGAACAATACAACGGCAAATAAGGAGGCGACGATGAACAACGAACGCATGGCCGTTTTGGCCGTCATCCTGATCTCGATGTTGTGCGTTGTCAAGATTGCGGAGGCAGAGACGATGAAGAGCAAAAGTTTGAATGCGAAACAGGAAAAGATCGTCCCCATCGCGGCCTTCACCGCGAGCGGCGACCTGGCGAAACTGAAGATGGCAGTTGGCGACGGCCTGGACGGCGGGCTGACCGTCAGCGAAATCAGGGAAATCCTCGTGCAGCTTTACGCCTATTGCGGCTTTCCCCGCAGCCTGAACGCACTCGATGCGTTCATGGGCGTCCTCGACGAGCGGAAGAAGAGAGGCATCAAGGACGATCCCGGCAGGGAAGCAAGCCCATTGCCCGCAGGCAAGAGCAGCATCGAGCTCGGCACGGAGAACCAGACGTTTCTCTCCGGCAAGCCGGTAGCCGGGCCGATCTACACGTTTGCGCCCGTCATCGACCGGTTCCTGAAAGGCCACCTGTTCGGAGACATATTCGGGCGCGACGTCCTCGATTTCCGGCAAAGGGAGATTGCGACGATTTCGGCGCTGGCCGCCATGAAGGGCGTCAATCCCCAGTTGCAGGCCCATCTCAATATCGGGCTCAACGTGGGGCTCTCCGGGTCTCAGTTGAAAAGCCTCGTATCCGTTCTGGAGGCGAAAGTCGGCAGGGATGAAGCCGACAACGCCCGCGAAACTCTCAACGCGGTATTAAAGAACAGGGCCGACTAGGGTTTCAAAGCCGGTCCGGACCCGAACCGAAAGAAATGATCAGGAGGAAGAAATGCAAAAAAGAAAATTGGGAAAGAGTGGCCTGGAGGTTTCGGCCCTGGGCCTTGGCTGCATGGGCATGAGCTTTTCCTATGGCCCACCCAAAGACAAGCAGGAGATGACCGATCTTCTCCGGAAAGCCGTGGAGCGCGGCATCACGTTCTTCGATACGGCGGAAGTGTACGGCCCGTTCATCAACGAGGAACTCGTGGGCGAAGCCCTCGCGCCGGTGCGCAAGCAGGTGGTCATCGCCACCAAGTTCGGCTTCGACACCGGCGTCGATCCCAGGGCGATGAAGGGCGGCGCACCGTTGCTCAACAGCAGGCCGGAGCATATCAGGGAGGTCGCCGAAGCGTCGCTCAAGCGCCTCAGGACCGACGTCATCGATCTTTTTTACCAGCACCGCGTCGATCCGGACGTGCCTATCGAAGACGTGGCGGGGGCCGTGAAGGACCTGATCCGGGAAGGCAAGGTCAGGCACTTCGGCCTGTCGGAGGCGGGCGTGCAGACGATCCGCCGCGCCCACGCCGTCCAGCCGGTGACGGCCCTCCAGAGCGAATACTCCTTGTGGACGAGGACGCCGGAGAAGGAAGTGATTCCGGCTTTAGCGGAGCTGGGCATCGGCTTCGTCCCTTACAGCCCCCTGGGCAAGGGGTTCCTGACGGGGAAGATCGACGAGAACACGACGTTCGACAGTGCGGATTTCCGCAACATCGTTCCCCGTTTCACGCAGGAGGCCAGGAAGGCGAACCAGGCCCTGGTCGATCTGCTTGCGGAAATCGGAATACTAAAGAAAGCGACACCCGCCCAGATTGCGCTTGCCTGGCTTCTGGCCCAAAAGCCGTGGATCGTTCCGATCCCGGGAACGACGAAGCTCGAACGCCTTGACGAGAACATCGGAGCGGCGGCCATTGAACTTTCGGCCGACGATCTCCGGGAGATCGACAGCGCCGCCGCGAAGATCGACATCCAGGGCGCCCGCTACCCCGAACGGTTGGAGAAGATGACCGGACTGTAAGCCGGTTGTCCTATTCTCTTTTGCTTGCCGATTCGGACGGCACGATAAAGGGACAGGTTTATTGTCCTCTTAAAGCAAACATCCGCCCTCACGTGAGGCTGTTGATCTTCTTGATGGCGGCCTCGATTTTGGGCTGGAGGTCCTTGGCGACGCCGTTCAAGTTGCCGATGGCGTATTCGACATCGGACATCTGGACGTCCCGGCCGTCGTCCACCAGGTTGAAAATCGTGATGAATTGCAGCGGGGTCTTGAGATTCGTGATTCTGCCGGCTTTCATATCGACAAGGGACGAGAATTCCGCCCGGTCGTAACACGACACGCTGCGGGACGACACGGTCTTGATGGCGTGATACGCGCCGCTGAAGCTCGGGGACATGCCCGTTTCGCTGGTCACCACCATGCCGAACGCGTGCCCCATGCCCAAAAGGCCGTCCTGGTTGAAGTACTCGCACAGGAAGTCGCGGATGTGCGCGTTGGCGATTCCGGACTGCTGGAGGAATCCCCGGATATCCTCGATGGTGGCCGTCTTCTGCTTGAAAGCCTGGTTGTTGACGAGGAATTCCGTGTTGCCCGAGTTGCGGTTCCAGTCCTTCACGGTCGTCGTAGGCGCGCGCTTCATCCCGTGGGCCAGCCCCTGCTCGTTTTCGGCGGGCTTGGTGCAGTTCTCGATCCCCTTCGCCAGGATCTTGTCGAGTTGCCCGGCGGAGTGGGTGAACCAGCGTTTCTCATTCTTCTTGCCGACGAGCACCGTCAGTTCCTGCCGGAAGGCCTTCAGTGCCTTCAAGAGTTCGGTGAAGCTGATCGCGAGCCCCACGGTCATCTTGCAGACCGTAGCTATTTTGACCTTGTCGGCGTCGTGCTTTCCCTTGATGTATTTGTCGAGTTCTCCGGCGATGCGGTTCTTTTCAATCGTCAGCGACATGGAAGGCTCCCTGAAAAAGATTTGTATAACAGAAATAAAACAGATGGTTCGAGACCTGTCAAGACAATTTGTCCCGGCTAAAATGTCGATATTCTTTACATATAGTAATTATCAGCGTAACCTCCTGCATAATATGACAATTTTTCCCTTATCGCTTGAATATCCATAGAATAGTGTAAATTTTATTGATATTCCTGTCCATTAAAACGACCGGCCCGGCAACGGATATCAAGCAAACAGAAACACTTACATTTATGGTATATATATTGCTTATTTTTTATGATTATTTTATCAGGAGGCCCTTATGAGAAGAGTGTTTATCCTGGTTTGCTTCATGTTCCTCTTCGTCGCGATCCCGGTGACAGCCGCGGCCGGCACCTATACCATCGACCCGACGCAGAGTTATATTACCGATGCGTCCGGTTATTACTTTTCGGATGTTACACGTCAATATTCCCTGTCCGGTTCCCTGACTTACGGACGGATAGACAACTATATCGACCTGCCTTGGGTGAATAAGACCCTTGTGACCCTCCAGGGCACCAACATGCAGTCTTCCTGGCTGCCGTATGGCCCGTTCGTGTTTCCCGACAAATATTACGGGACGTTCACCGGATCGGTATTCGACGGAAGCAGTTGGCTGGATTTGACGAGCCCGGATGAACACGGATTCATTGTTGTGACAGGCGAACCTTCCATTTTGAAGGGTACGCTGACCGATCAATATTTGGATATATACGGTTCTGCCGTTGTCGGTTATTATATCTCCTATTATTTCCATATCCACGCCACCGCCGACAGCACGGCCGCCGTTCCCGAGCCCGCCACGATGCTGCTTCTCGGCCTCGGCCTTGCCGGTGCCGCCGTTATAAGGAAAAAGTTCCGGAAATAGCTTACACACAAAATGCAAAAACGGAAGGGCGGCGCCATATCGGCTCCGCCCTTTTTTATGCCTTCCGAGTCTGTGTCGATGTCATCTTAAAAAGCCGGGACGCTTATCACCCTGCCCTCCCCCGCTTCACTTCTTCTGTGCCTTCACCCACGCGTCGGAGTCCGGGAAGAAGAGCGGACTGCCGTATTTGTCGCGGCCGAAGCGCTAACTACATTCCGTTACCGATCATATAAGCCGATTCACGAAGATCGCCGCGTCCTTGACTCCCGCGCGGCGTTTCGATATAGTTGGAACCGACGCCGGGCAGGGACTGCCGATCTGTCGCCATTTCACCCACAATCAGGAAAGGAGTACGGAATGAGCCGGACAAGGACTTCGACGCTGTTTATTGCGGGAATTTTCATGATTCTGACGGGCGCCGTTCATGCCGCCGACATGCCCGACGGGAAATATCTGGACGGCAAGGGCTCCAGGATCGGCGTGATCCTGGCGCACGGCCAGGGCGCCGATCCCGATTCCCTGGTGGTCGGCTCCATGAGGAAGACCATCCACCAGGAACTCGGCTTCCATACGCTGTCGCTGCAGATGCCGGTCGTTTCGGGCAGGAAGACCATGGAGCAGGCGCATTACTATGCCGCGACGTTTCCCGATGCGTACGAACGCATCCAAAAGGCCGTCGATTTCCTGAAAAACGAGAAGGGCGTCGCGCGTGTGTACCTCATGGGCTACAGCATGGGGGGACGCATGGCCTGCGCCTTCCTGGCCGATCGACCGGACAGCGGCGTTGCCGGTTTCATCGCCGTGGGGCTGCTGGGAGGCGGTGAAGAGCCCCTTAACGCCAACGCCACCATCCGCAGGGTGAAAATCCCGGTGCTGGACGTGTACGCGGACAGCGGCCGGGACGCCAAGGCCGCCGATTTCCGCAAGCGGTTTGCCTCGCCCCGTTACAAACAGGTGCCCATTCCCGGCGCCCGGCACGAATACGAGGGCCACGAATCCGAGGTGAACGCGGCCGCCGTCGCCTGGCTGAAAGAGCAGACGGCAGCCCAATAAGCTCCGAACCGGCGGCAGGGCCTTACTTCGCGCCCGGAGCACCGGGCGAGGCCGCGATGCCATGCGAAGACGTCTTCACCGTTTAGGAATGGAGAAGGCCGTCCACGGAACTTGCATCGTCGGCCTTACCCTTTGCGGCTGCATTCACGAGGCGCGGACCGTTTTGTTTTTTCAAAACCCGTTGGCCGCCAATGCCGAAAGCTTCAAGAGAGGGCGCTGTCCCGCCGTTGCCAACGACGCAACGCTTACGGCGATGCCTGTCGCGATCTCATCCCGTGTTTTTGGTCTTATTCGCCACGGCCTTGACAAGAAATCGATCCAATTGCGCGGCAAAGGCCTGGCAGTCTTTCCGGCCGTAGGCCGGCGGGCCGCCCGTCATCAGGCCGCCGTCCCGGAGGCCGCTCAGGAGATCGCGGACGGCGAGCCGGTCTTTGACGTTATCCTCCGTGTAGAGCTTCCCTCGCGGGTTGATGGCGAAGGCGCCCTTCGCCACGACGCGGTCCGCAAGCGGTATGTCCGCCGTCACGACGAGATCGCCGGGCGCGACCAGCGCAACGATACGGTCGTCGGCGATATCCGGTCCCTCGGGAACCAGGACGTGCGAAAAGAGCGCCGATGTTTCGAGGCGGATAGGCTTGTTGGAGACGAAGACCGCGGAAATGCTCAAACGCAGGGCCGCCCGGACCAGGATGTCCTTGGCCGCCGTGGGGAAACCGTCCGCATCGACGTAAATTTTCATATCCTTCCCATTCTCAACTTTGCCGCACGCGCCCACAGCGTCGAGCGGGGCCTCGACTTCGTATCGCGCGGGGATATCGAATACGCCGGACGAACGTCAAGGCGTCGGGGTAAAACGGACTGTTTCGGGCGCAGCAATTCGTCGAACCGGCCCTTTTCCCCTTCCCCGGCTGGTTCGATTCGCATGGGCATCGTCTGTTTTTTACACGAATATTGTTTTTGTCGGGAGTATTGCTTTAATCCGTTTCCGGCTTCTGCGACGCATCTCCCGAATCGGGGCCTCCTTCGGGAAGAGGCATCCTTGCCCGGTGTCCGCCGCACGACGGGCAAAGCGTCGCGCCCATGCCCTCTCTCGCATCAATCCATCTGTTTCCAGCAAGACAGGGCGACCTGATAGAATTTTCCGTCGACCTCCGCGATATCTCCCACGCTCATGGAGGCATCGCGCAATCCCCATCTTTTTACGATTTCCGTCATTTTCCTTTCTTCCTCGCGATTCCAAACCTCCGCCTGCTGATTCTGAAATACTTCGTCCAGGCAAGCGGCTTGAATCTGACCGACTCTGAAACACGCGCTGTAAACATCCTCGACCTTCAGGCCGCGGTCGAACCAATAGGTCGGCTCCTTCCTATACCAGATCGTATATGTCTTCATCGTCTTCCCCTCTCCCTGTTATTGAAGCCCGTTCAAAAACAAAAACCCCATCTAATCGTAATAGACAGGGTTTCAACAGTATATTCGGCCCCTCTGTGGGGCGGAGGTCCCGGAGAGATTTACCCCCTCAGCCTCGCTATGCGACTATGGGGATATCATCTTCCCTTCATCCCGTAAAGTCAAGACAATACTCTTGTCCGGGAGACGGAGCGGGCTGCCGAACTTGTCGCGGCCGAAGTCGCGGCCGATGCGCCAGGCTCCCTTCCTTCATGGCGAGGCGATTCGCGAAGATCACCGCGATCTTGACTCCCGCGCGGCGTTTCTATATAGTCTGACCGACGCGAGGCCCAAAGAAGCGAGGCGATCATGAAGAAGTGCCCCTACTGCGCCGAGGACATCCAGGACGCCGCCATCAAGTGCAAGCACTGCGGTGAATTTCTCTCATCCGCGAGGCCCGGCCCACCATGCCTTGCCAAGGAAAAGGTTCCCTTCTACTTCCGGACCGCCTTCATCGTCATTGCGGTCCTGTGCGTCGGCCCCCTGGCCCTGCCCCTGATCTGGCTCCGCCCCGGCACATCGCGGGCGTGGAAGATCGGCCTCACCATCGTCATCCTCATCCTGAGCTGGTTCCTCTACCAGGCCACGATGGAATCGATCCGCAACATCAGGGAGTATTACCGCCTGATCAACAATATGTGAAAAGGAACCCCGGCGGGTAGGCAACCGCAGCGTCATGGCTTTTCTCGAAGCGAATCCCGTCGGCCTTTGCATTTGCGGCCATATGCACGAGGCCCACGGCGTCGGGCGTTTTCAAAACACCCTGGTCGCCAATGCCGGAAGCTTCTAGAATGGCCGCTGTCTGGCCGTTGCCAACGACGCAACGCTTAGGCGATGCCCGACAGGGCTAATATTAATCCTACCGTTAAAATATTTTACCCACACCAAAAGCACGGAAAACGGCCGATTTTTCAAGGCGAAAACCATCTTGATTTATGCATTAACGGTTTATATATTTATAGTGTTTCTTAATGAAATCAATCGTCTTCCAATATTTTTCTTTATTCTTGTCAGCGGCAAAATGCGCCATTTCTTCCAGATAAGGGAGTAAATGGCTTTCATGATTTGATTCTCCATTTTGAAATCGATATGCCAAGATATTAGTCTTTGCCTGTTTTCTGAGTGGGATGTCAGCATCGTCCGATATGAAGTTATGCCGTTGTGGTTCTAGTTCGGCTTCTCGTAATTCAAGTGTAGCAGAAGGACTCAGCAGAAGTCCAATCCAGTTCTGATCTTCGCAGTATTCATAGGCTTCAAGGAAAGATGGACCTATGAGCATGACTGGCGAATGGGAAATGAAAGATTTCCCAACACTAATGGCACCCCTGACGGGCAATCTGATGGTTATGGAGTTCTCTATAAATTTCGTACATTGAAGGAGAAAGAATGGATACGAACGTGGTTCTAAATCAGGAGCAAAAATAACGATCGTATCGGAGAAGATAACATACTCTAGTTTCCCAAGACTCCTTACTTCATCTTCCAATTCTTTTAACAGGTTATCGAGCTTACTCTTTAATAAATGTCGCTGTAATTCTTTGCCAGATTGACGAATCTGTTCTTTGAAGCCGAGGATGTCAAAAACAGCTACCCAAGAATTTTTTTCGCACCAATCAATCATACCTTAACCTTAATCTGTCCTGACGCTTTTAAGGCGCGCTTCCTTCATTATCAGGAATCGTCAATCCGGCAGCCCCCCCCGCCCCCCCTGCTCACCTCGATTGCTTCCCCTGCTCCTTCACCCACGCCTCGGAGTCGGGGAAGAACAAGGGGCTTCCGTATTTGTCGCGGCCGAAGTCGCGGATGACGAGCTGGCCCTTGCCGGGGTCGGTGAGCCAGTTGACGAACGTCATCGTGTCGGCGTAATTCGCCTTCGGGAGCTTCTTGGGATTGACGGGAATGAGCGTGATGCGGTTCAGGAGCGCCTCGTCCTTCTCGACGAGGACGGCAAGATTGATTTTGTTTCCCAGCGTCAGGTACGTGGCCCGATCCATGAAGGTATAAGCCTTCTGCGCGTCGGTGTAGAGCAGCGTCGGGACGTTCCCCTCGGCCCCTTTCTCGAAGACGCGGTACCAGCCGCCCACGGGCTTCACGCCCGCCTTCTGCCAGATCGCCAACTCCGCCAGGTGCGTCCCCGACTTGTCGCCGCGGGTGACGAAGAGCGCCTCCTTCGCCGCAACCGTCTTCAAGGCCTCTGCGGCGGACGCCATGCCCCTGATCCCCGCCGGGTCCGCGGCCGGGCCGACGATGACGAAGTCGTTGTACATGAGGGGATACCGCGCCGTCCCGAACCCCTCCTTGACGAAGGCATCTTCCGCGGACTTGGCATGGGCCATGACGACGTCGATCTCGCCCTTCTTCGCCAGTTCCAAGGCGGCCGTCGTCCCGGCGCCCACGTGGCGCACGCGGATGCCCGTCTCTTTCTCAAAGGCGTCTTCCAGGACGCCGACAATGCCCGAATCGATGGGCCCGATCGTCGTCGAAAGTAGGATGAAGCCGCTCCCTCCGCCGGCCGCCCACGCGGGCAGAATCAACAACATATTCAGAATCATGGCGACAACCACCTGTTTCATGGTATCTTTCATGGCATCCTCCTTGGCGGATGATTGTTGTGTGTTTTGAGATATATCAGCGCGGCGGCGATAAGGCAAGGCACGTTCATTCCCGGACGTCCCGGCACCGGGCATCGGGGCATTCCCGGACATAAACCCGGCGGCGCGGGCACTGCCATCAAAGGCGCCCGGCGTTATTCCTTGTAGACGATGGTGCCGACGTGCTTGCCCGCGAGGGCCTTCGTCAGATTGCCGGGCGTCAGGCCGTCGACGATCTGGATCCGGTCGATCACCTCGCTCCTCTGGAGGATATCCAGGCAGGGGCGCTCGATGACGAGGTCGTCCAGGTCCATCTCCATCAGGGTCTTCGCGCCGATCTCCGGGATGAATTCGGCCCGGTCGTTCTTTTTGGGATCGTCGGTGAAGAGACCCTTTTCGTCCTTCACCAGGATGCAGCTCTTCGCGCCGATCAGGTCGGCGACGATGAGGGTGCCGACGTCGGTCCGGTGGATGGGGATGTGGTTCGACGCGGGGATGGCGAAATAGTCGTAGGGCGGCATGCCGTGCATGACGGGGATGCAGCCCTGGGCAAGGTAGGTCGAGAGTTTCAGGACTTCGTCGTGGCCGATCTTGATGCCGCCCCAGGGGGAAAGGAGCGTGGCGATGAGGAGCGCGTTCTGTTCCGACACGGAGCTTCCGAACTTGGCGATGATGCCCGTCGGCATGCCGAGTTCCAGGCCGATGGAATAGATGTGGCGGCTCCTAGTGCCGCCGCCGGTCATAACGAGCATCTGGTGCTTCTTCTTGGCCGCGCCGATCTCCTTGATCAGGGCGGGCAGGTACTTGGCCCCCCGGTCGGAAATCGACTGCCCGCCGATCTTGATCACGTTGACGTCCGGAAAGAGCCGCTGCTGCGGCGAAATCTTGAGGCCGTCCAGAAAGGACTTGCCCACGAGGGACTCGCCCATGAGTTTGCTTTTCACGTGCAGACGTCTGCCGTCGCGTTCCCTGTAGAGCGCCATGTCTTCCTCCTCTGATGGCTGCGTATCGCGGACGGAGCGCCTAGAGTTCGACTTCTTCGTCCTTCTCGCCGTGTTTCAGGAGCACAAGCTGCGCCCCGACGGCCTCGGCGATCTGCTCCAGTTCCTTCTTCCGCAGGTGGTCCCCGTAAAAGGCGATGTCGACGCCCGCCGACGCCACGAGTTTAAAGCGGGGTTTCTTCTCCTTCTCGCTCACCTTCCTTCTTTCGCGGTAAAAAATCTGTCCCGGCATGGTCGGTCCTCCTTTATTTGGCGTTGTGTTTGTTTCTCTTCCCTCCGAAGCTCTTCCACCGGCCCGGCCCGTCGGGCATAACCGGCAGGACAGCCCGGTGGCCCATAAGCCTCGGCCGCAGCCAGCCCCCTGTTTCTATCAGGTCCGCGGGCATCGGTACGACGGCGTCCCGGTCGACGGACACGACGACGATGCCCGCCGCGGCAAGGTCCGCCACCGAAACCGGATCGGGATAGTTGCGAAGCCCGTTGTACTCGATGAACCGCCCACTCCAGCCCGAAGCGGTCAGCCCTACGGCAGCGGCCGCGCCGATGATGCCGTCGCAGGTGCCGCCGTGACATGAAAGATGAACCCCGGCAGCGGCCCTCCTGGCCTCGTCCTGGGTCACGACGGTGTTCGTGCAGCGTTTCCCGAACGCCATGAGGGCGTCCAGCGCTTCGTCACCCGCAGCGGCGATGCACAGGCCGGGGTCGCTGCCCTCGGCGGCCGACTGCTCCAGGTAGGGGACGATCCTCTCCCGGACCGTCCGGAAGCATGTCACATCCGGGCAGTCGACGATCAGGCAGGCGGAGCTGTTATGAGAGGTATAGGGGATGCGTGCGTCGACGAGAAGCTGCTGGCGCACGACGCCCCTGAGCCGCACGCCCCCGGGCAGGAGCGGTTCGAATTGGCGTGCCACTTTGCCTGTGCCGACGGGGCTTTCCAGGTTGTCCGTATCGTCGATGCCGATATAGGCCGTGATGTTCATGTAAAGCGTTCCTTTTCCAAGTACTTTCTCCAAGTCAGTATAAGGCACCGACAGGCCGTTTGGCAAGAGCAAATGAACATCGGCGCCGCGCGGGGGGAAGGAAAGATCCTCGAAAAGCCCGACTGTCCCTGCCGGACCAAAGATTTCTTTTCTTAAACCTCCCCTCGTCGGGATGCGGCAAACCCCGGACAGGCGTGCATTATGTCAAATTTGACATGTTGCATCTTTTAAAAATTTGTATATGATACAAATCATATAGTGACCTATCATCTCTTACAGCATTCGTCTCCACTTCATCCTTGCTCGCATTGCCAACGTCTTTGAGCGGTTCGACGTAAAGCGTATCATCGCAAGCGCATCGAATATCGTCCGCTGAAGAAAGGAGAGAAACGGCGGCATCTCCTTCGAAAAAATGAATGAGCGTATCGAGGGTTTGGAAACAAGGCGTCCGTTCCCGTCGACGCATGCCTGCAGCGCGGATATCTTCGGGACGTTACCCCGGCGGAAGGACGGCCCCGGTTTTCAGGGCGTAAACCATTCAGCAAGGAGGGATCAAGATGGACAAATTACTCAGGATCGATATGGGGGCCGAAGGGGGGCCGAAGGCAACCGCGGATTCACTGGGGGAATACGCAGGATTGGCGGGACGGGCGTTGACGTCCGCCGTGGTTTCCCGGGAAGTGCCGCCGCTGACCCATCCTTTGAGCGAGGACAACAAGCTGATCATCGCGCCGGGAATGTTGAGCGGTACACAGGCGGCCATGTCTGGCCGCATATCCGTGGGCTGCAAGAGCCCTCTCACGGGAGGAATCAAGGAGGCCAACTCCGGAGGGCAGCCTTCCCAGGTCCTGGCCCGCCTCGGTTACGCCGGCATCATCCTGGAAGGAAAGCCCAAGAACGGAGATCTCTATAAGATATTCATCAACAAGGACGGCGTGAAGGCTACGGCGGACAACAGCCTGAAGATGCTCGGCAACTACGATCTCGTCGACAAGATGAAGCGGGAATTCGGGGAGAAGATCGCCTGCATCTCCATCGGGCCCGCCGGGGAGATGAAGATGTCCGCAGCGTCCGTCGCCTTTACCGACATGGAATTACGGCCCACGCGCCATGCCGGGCGCGGCGGAGTCGGCGCGGTTATGGGTGCCAAGGGCGTGAAGGTGATCGTTCTGGACGATACGGGGACGACGATGCGCGCCCCGAAGGACCCGGAAAAGTTTCGGGCCGCCAACAAGGCCTTCGTCGACGGCCTCAAGAAGCATCCCGTCACCGGGGAGGCCCTTCCCACATACGGCACCAATGTCCTCGCCAACGTCATCAACGAGACGGGCGGCTATCCCACCAACAACTTCCTGTGGGGCCGCTTCCCCGGCGTGTCCAGGATCAGCGGCGAAACGCAGGCCGAAACCGAAAAGGCCCGCGGCGGCAACCCGGTTCACGGCTGCCACCGGGGCTGCACGATTCAGTGCTCCGGCATTTATATGGACAAGGACGGCCATTACCTGACCAAGCAGCCGGAATACGAGACGGTCTGGTCCCACGGCGCCAATTGCGGCATCGACGACCTCGATGCGGTCGCCATGCTCGACCGCCTCGACGACGATTACGGCCTGGATACCATCGAGATGGGCGCGACCATCGGCGTGGCCATGGAGGCTGGCCTGGCCAAATTCGGCGACGCCCAGGCCGCCATCGGCCTCATCAAGGAAGTCGGCAAGGGAACACCCCTGGGGCGCATTCTCGGAAACGGGGCGGCTGTGACGGGCAGGGTGTTCGGCGTGGAGCGTGTCCCCGTCGTGAAGGGACAGGCCCTTCCGGCTTACGATCCCCGGGCCATCCAGGGCATGGGCGTCACCTACGCCACGACCACCATGGGCGCCGACCACACGGCAGGCTATGCGGTCACCGCCAACGTCCTCAAGGTAGGGGGGTTCGTCGATCCCCTGAAGCCGGAAGGACAGATCGAGCTTTCCCGCGATCTCCAGATCGCCACCGCCGCCATCGATGCGACGGGCATGTGCCTGTTCATCGCTTTCGCCGTCCTCGACCAGCCCGAGACCTTCCAGGCCCTCCTCGACCTTCTCAATGCGTTTTACGGTCTCAACCTGACGGGCGACGACGTGACCGCCCTGGGCAAGAAGATTCTGACGATGGAGCGGGACTTCAACAAGCGGGCGGGCTTCACTGCCCAGCAGGACCGGCTGCCCGAGTTCTTCAAGAAGGAGCCCCTGCCGCCTCACAACATCGTCTTCCAGGTCTCCGATGCCGATCTGGACAGGGTCTACAACTGGTAAGCCGAAGTTTTCCTTTTGCGGCCGGGGGACCGCATGAGGCCTCCCGGCCGAGGATACGACAGGGCGCCCGGATGAACGGAGAACCGCCTCGACAGATCAAGGACGCAACCAGCCGCCTCCGCCTGGACGTGAGGGCGGCTTTCGTTCCCTTCTTCTTCCCCATTCTGCAGCAGGGTTTTGCCCAGCAAGTCCGGACCGGCGGCAGCGTCCGCGAGCTTCTGTCCGGCCGGTTCGGCCTCCCCGACGATTACATCGAAAAGAGGATCCAGACGATCTTCCTGAACGGCAAGCCCATAGACGACCTGCATACGGCCGTCGTCCGGGACGGATCGGTCCTTGCCCTCTCGTCGGCCATGCCCGGCGTCCTGGGTGCAACCTTGCGGCGCGGGGGATTTTATGCCGGGATGCGAAACGGCATTACCCATGAGGAGGAGACGGACACGCCTGCGGCGGCGGAAGGCAGGATCACCGTAAAGCTTTTCAACCTGACCATCCGGGAGCTGGGGCCCTTGTTTCTGGAGAAGGGTATCGAATTGAGCGCCGAGGAGATGAAGGACTTCCTCCGAAACCCGCCCGCCGGATGGCGGGACGGCTGCATGGCGGCCGAGGCGGACGGCGAGGCTATCGACCCGGCCTCCGTCCCCGTGCGGGATTTTCCGGCGGGATATGTCCGGCTGGAACTCCGGATCGTCTGATCTAACAGGCTGTTGAAAATCGCCCGATAACGTAAAGCGTTCCATCCGGGCATTTTTGAGCACCCCCTATGCAGGGGGCACGGCCTGTTCAAAAGCGAACTCTCCGGCAAGCCGCTAGCCCCCGGCGACGGCCGGGAAAACGCCCACCCTGTCCCTTTCGTGAAGGACTTCCTCCCCCGTCGCATGTACCCCGTTGAGGAAGATCATCTTCACCTGCTCCATGGGGACCTGGAAGCGTCGCAGGAGTTCGAGGATCGTCGTCCCTTCGTCCACATCGAGCATAGGTCCGGCGGTTACCCTTTCGGCACGGGGAAGAAAGGCTGCCAGGGAGGCATAGAGATTTATTTCAATCAACACGGCCGGAAATCCTTTCCATGAGATTGGCCCGTATTTTATCCCATCCGGAAACGATTTTCCTACTTTTTTCTTACACGTTTTCCTCTCCTGGCGAGGACAGCCCCTTTATGATAAAAGAGTGGAAGAGGTTGCGATGCCGATGAACGCCGACATCACCCGGGACATCGAAGCAAAAGCTGTCCGGATCGCCGACCCGGCCGGGCGCGACGTCCTTGCCATCGAGGACCGGGCCGCCCTGGAAATAGCCCGCCGGCACGGCGCGGAGGCGGGCGACGTCTACCGCGCCGCCCTCCGTATCCCCGTTTACCCCTGCCGTTACCTCCGCAACCGGGACATCATCACGCCCGCCGAACAGCTCAGGCTTGCCGAAGCAATCGTCGCCGTCGTCGGCGCGGGAGGGCTGGGCGGGCATGTCGTCCTTCTTCTGGCGCGCGCCGGAGTGGGAAGGCTCGTCGTTGTCGACGACGACGTCTTCGACGAATCGAACCTGAACCGCCAGGCCTTGAGCAGCGCTGCCGTTCTGCAGGCGTCGAAGGCGGAAACCGCCGCCCGGATCGTTGCGGACGTGAATCCCGGCGTCGTCGTCACACCGCACCGGGAGCGATTGACCGCCGCCTCCGGCAGTAGACTGCTGGCCGGCGCCGATGTCGTCGTCGACGGCATGGACAGCGTGCCGGACCGCCTCGTGCTGCAGGATATTTGCCGCCGGTTGCCCGCGCCGCTCGTCCACGGCGCCCTGGCCGGCTTCGAGGGCCGGATCATGACGGTGTACCCGGGCGACTCCGGACTGAAACTCCTCTATGGAAACGCCGGTCCTGCCGGCGACGCGGCAAGGCGGCCGGAGGCCCTTCTCGGCGTTCCGGCGGCAACCGCCGCCGTCATCGGCGCCTTCCAGGCGATGGAAGTCCTCAAGATCCTCCTGGGACGCGGGAACCTCTACCGTCACGCCATGCTTCACATCGACCTGGAAAACACCCGCCTGGAGACATTCCGTTTCGAAAATCCGTGATATGAAACGGCCATCCCCTTTTGGCGGGAAGTGTCTGCTTCGCCCGGACGGTGTCCCTTTTTCCGGAATCTCTGCCCTTGATCCGGCCCATATGTCCGGACACCCGCATAAGACCGCGATGACGACGGATCGCAAAATGAAGAAGCGGTTGCTTCTCCGGCAGCCCCCGCCATGCGGGATAACGGTTTGCGGAATGGCACGCTATTTGCGTTCTTTTTAGCAATCCGGAGAGACCCCAAGCTCCCCGGGAAAAAGGCAGCCTCGATATCGACGAACAATCCATTCGCGAGATCGAATACAGGGAGGTTCACACCATGGCGGAACAGAGTACCGGGCAGAGCCCGCAGAATATCTGGAAGGTGGTCAAGGTCGAAGCGGAAAACGAGTCCATCGTGACCCTTTGGCTCGAAGGGGCGGACCCGAAGTTCGCCGCGCGCCGGGCCGGCCAGTTCGCCACGATCGCCATCGCCCGCCACGACGGCTGGAGCGAGACGCACCCGTTCACCCTCTCCGGAGCTCCGGAGGACCCCATGCTGCGCTTCACCATCAAAAGAGAAGGTGCATTCACGTCCGGCATCCTCGGACTGAAGCCCGGCGATCCCGTCAAGTGCCTGGGACCCCTGGGCGCCTTCTGCAAGGACATCGATACGAAGCCCAACATCGTCATGCTCGCGGGCGGGGTCGGCGTCACGCCGTTTCTCAGCGTTCTCCGCCATTTCCGGAACGTCAAGGCGTCCAACATGACGACCCTCTTTTGGGCGACGAAGACGATGGAGGATGCCTTCGCCGCCGATGAAATCCGGGCGATGACGGAGGAGATGAATCTTTCCGTCATCCATTGCCTGAGCCGCGAAGACGGGGTGCAGTGCCACTACGACTCCCGGTACCCCCGCATCGCCTGCGAGCCGGGGAGGCTCAGCGCCGACATCCTCTCCAGGCGCGGCGTCGAAAAGGACGAGGAGTTCTACCTCTGCGGCCCGCCGCCCATGATGGAGGCGACCCTCGACGAGCTTGCCCACTTTGGCGTAGACATCGCCAAGGTCAACCGGGAGAAGTTCGCCTACGGCAAGCCGCCGGGCAAATAGCATTTTACGGACCCACGGAAAAAGAAGGCGGTGCCGGGCGGCGCCGCCTTCTTGTTTCTTTCGCGTCGGCGGTCATGCCGCCGCGTTTAACCCGATACGGCGATAGCTCAAGCCCTGGTCAGAACCGCTCTTTCGCGTCCCCTCCCGCGTACGCCCCGTAGTGGAGGTCCGTCGTCAGCTTGTATCCCTTGTATATCCGGGCGGCGAGCCAGTCGATGGGCGGATCGGTCCAGGCGTTGAGGAAGGCGTAGCTGACATTGTTCTCGAGGTGGTGGCGCGCATGGCGGCGCTTTCCGAGGAGGATGCCCGCGTCGCCCAGGAAGATGGCAAGCTTCGACCGGGACGTATGGGCCAGGTAGTGGGACACTTCGGCCACGGAGGAGAGGACGCCCGTGTAGACGAGCACCGCCGAGGCGACGGGGTGGAGGCTCGCATCGATGAGATACGCGACGAAGAGGAGATAGCCGATGAGCCAGACCTTGGAGCCCGTCTCGTTGAAGTAGACGACGGGCAGGCTGTGTCTTTCGTAGCGCGGTGTCCGGTGGTGGAGATGGAAGTTGGCGACGAGGGGGCCTGCAATCGATTCGTAGCTGTCGCTGTTGTCCATGACCATGTGGACCAGGCCGTTGACGAAGTCGGCCAGTATCCAGGCGGCAGCGACGGCGAACATTTGCAGCGGAAGGCTTAAGTCCAGCGGCAGGACACGGCACAGGAGATACAGTTGCAGGGCGATGTTGACGGAGGCGACGAGTTTTCCGAAACGGATGTACCCGGGACCGCCGTTGTAGCGGTCCATGGCGGCGTTGAACTGCCGCTGCTTTTCCGACAGGTCGTCCATCGGCCCTCCCTCGGCGGGACGTCGTCTTCCGCCTCTATCCCGAATTCCCCCGCCCGTTCCGCCGGAATAAGAAGAGCCGTCCCGTGTTTGAGGGGACGGCCCGGCAAACATGTCTTGACAAGGCACGTACCTATTATTTTACGGCGTCTTTCAGACCCTTCCCGGCTTTGAATACAGGGACCTTTTTTGCGGCTATTTTGATGACGTCGCCGGTCCGGGGGTTTCTGCCCTTGCGGGCCTTTCTCTTGCCGACGCTGAATGTGCCGAAACCCACCAGGGTCACGGTATCGCCCTTTTTCAGCGCTTTCTTGATGGCTGCCAATGTCGCGCTTATTGCCTGCTCCGCTTCCTTCTTGGTACAGGTTGCTTTTGCCACTTCGTCGATCAACTGCGCTTTGTTCATCACTTACCTCCTTGGTGTTAGTGAGACATGCCGCCGCTGACGACAATAAGGAAAATATATGCAAAAGTCAATAAAATTAACGAGGCTGAAACGATTTACCGGTGCGACGCCCACGCCTTCGTTGACGGCGGAACCGCTCACCGCCTTGCAGAAAGACATCGCCCCCGAAGGCGCGATGTGATATGAATGCAGGAGCGGCGGGCCTTGCCGCCGGACCGGGGACCGCGCCGGCCTATCGGTCCGCCCCTGTTTTACTGACATTGACGAACGACGGCTCGTGATGATAGAATGGGAAAGTCACGGGCGGACATATCCAGCGGCGCAGTCCCGCGAGAAAGGCTCCCATCATGCATCGGGAAGAAGGCCAGACCCACCGCAGAGAGACGAACGCGAGCGGCGTAAGGATCGCCGTCAGCGGGAAAGGCGGCGTCGGGAAGACGACGCTCGCCGCCTTCATCGTCCGGGAAATCGCCCGGCGGGGGATGAAGGTCCTGGCCATCGACGCCGACCCGGATGCCAACCTGGCGCTGGCACTCGGCATGGACGGCCGGGGCGGCATCGTCCCCATCGCCGACATGAAGGAGCTCATCGAAGAGAGGACGGGGGCCAAAATGCGGTCCATGGGAGGTTTCTTCAAGATGAACCCGACCGTGGAGGACCTGCCGGAGAAGCTCTCCATCGCCGACGGAAACGTCAGGCTCATGGTCATGGGGGGCGTCAAGAAGGGCGGCGGCGGCTGCGTCTGCCCGGAAAACGTCCTTCTCAAATCCCTCGTCGCCCACCTCGTCCTGCAACGCGACGAAGCCGTCGTCCTCGACATGGAAGCGGGGATCGAACACCTGGGCCGGGGCACGGCGGGGGCTGTCGACCGCCTCATCGTCGTCGTCGAGCCGGGCAAACGGAGCGTCGAAACGGCCCTGGAGATCAACAGGCTTGCCTGCGAGATCGGCCTGACCCAAGTCGCCGTCGTCGGCAACAAGATCAGGAACAAGGAAGACAGAGAGTACCTCGAAGCGAGCCTCCCGGATCTCGAATTCCTCGGCTTCATCCCCTACCACCGGGATTTCATCGAGGCCGACATCGCCGGCCGGCAGCCTTTCGAGGCGGTCGGGAGCCGGAAAGTCAAGACCGCCGTCAACGCCATCGTCAACGCCGTTCTAACCTGATTTCCGAAAGGAGATACGGGGTATGGACATTGTCATTATCGGCGCCAGCGCCGCCGGGCTCTCCTGCCTGGACACCCTGAACAAAGTCGCTCCGGGGGCCGTTGTCACCGTCGTCTCCGGGGAACCTTATCCCCCCTACTGCCGCTGCCTTCTTTCCTACTACATCGGCCGCTCCCTGACGGAAGCCGAATTGACGATCAAGGCGCCCGCCGATCTCCCCCGCGGCGTCCGGTTCGTCGGGGGCAGGAAGGCCGAACGGATCGACACGGCCGGAAAGACCGTCCGCCTCGAAGACGGCGAGACGCTCGCCTACGACAAGCTCCTCATCGCCACGGGCGCAGGGGCGGTAAAACCGCCCTACTGCGACGAAGGGAAGAACTGCTTCGTCCTCCGCACCATGGACGACGCCCGCAAGATCGCCGCCGCGGTCAAGGACCGGGCAGTCGTCGCCGGCGGCGGGTTCATCGGCATCAAGACCGCCTATGGCTTCATCGCGAGAAACGCCGCCGCGGAGATGGTCGTCGCGTCCCCCTACCCCCTCGCCATGGTCCTGGACGAGGCCTCCGGCCGTCACCTCGAAAAGGACCTGGCCGGCCTGGGCCTCAAAATCACGACGGGCGACGACATCGCCGCCGTAGACTTCCGGAACGGCAGGCAGCAAATTTCTCTCAATTCGGGCCGAACGATCGATAGCGACGTCGTCGTGGCCGGCAAGGGCGTCAGGCCCGATCTCGCCCTGGCGACGACGGCGGGGGTAAAAATCGGCGAGGGCATCGCCGTCGACGAACACATGGAAACGTCCGTACCGGATATTTTCGCCGCCGGCGATTGCTGCGAGACATACGACCCGGCCCGCAGCGAACCCCAGATCATCGGCCTTTGGCCCGCGGCGGCGGAACAGGGCTACTACGCCGCCCTGAACATGGCCGGCTACCCCTCCCGCTACGGAGGGACCGTCGCCATGAACAGCCTGAAGACATCGGCCTTCCACCTCATCTCGGCCGGCGTGCTGAAGGGCGACGCCGGTCTTACCGTCTACGAAAAGTCCGTCCCGGCCCGGAAGCAGTTCCGGAAAATCGCCTGCCGCGGCGATGTCCCCGTGGGGCTGGCCTTCTACAACTGCCCCGAAGACGCGGGCCTGTTCGTCAACCTGATAAGGAAGGCCGAGCCGCTTACCGTGGATCCCCAAAAAGCCGTCAACGGCGAGATCGCCATCAGCGATTTGATGAAACCCCTTTAACGGAGGCCGTCATGAAAACCGTGATCGTCAGACCCGAACGCTGCGTGGGATGCCACCAATGCAGCTTCCAGTGCGCCGTCGCCCACTCGGCGAGCAAGACCCCGGTGGGGGCCGTCTACGAGCCGATCCTGTCGAAGCCGCGCATCCGCATCTACCTCTCCTCCGGCGGGAACAATTTTCCCAACAAGTGCCGCCACTGCGAACCCGCCCCGTGCGAGCTGGCCTGCATCACCAAGGCCATCTACCGGACCGGCGAAGACGGCGTCGTCCTCATCAACCGGGACCGTTGCATCAATTGCGGGATGTGCGCCATGGCCTGCCCCTTTGCCGTGGTCCGTTACTACACCTACATCCCGAACCGCGAGGCGGCCCATAAATGCGACCAGTGCATCGAACGGCAGGCCGAGGGAAAAGTCCCCGCCTGCGTCGCCGCCTGCAAGACGGGAGCCCTCGTCTTCGACGAGGTCAACCGGCAGATGGACCGGGACGCCGCGAAACTGGCCTCGCTCGTCTGGCTGGGCGTCCGGGAGGAAGTCCGTGAAGAAGCCGGGCGGGACGACGCTTTCTCGTTCCTCGCGGCCTATAAACAGAGGCTCAACGATTTGAGAAGGAGGCAGCCATGAGCGGATTCGAAGACCTGACCATATGCAAGGACGCGCAAGCGATGCTGAAGAAAGCCCTGGACGAAGGCGTCGAAACGGCCTGGGACAGGCTCAAGAAGCAGGAACCGCAGTGCGGGTACTGCGAACTCGGCGTATCCTGCCGCATCTGCGCCATGGGACCCTGCCGCATCGATCCGTTCGGCGAAGGGCCTCAGTACGGCGTATGCGGCGCGGACGCCGACATCATCGTCGCCCGCAACCTCGCCCGCATGGTCGCGGCGGGGGCCGCTTCCCACTCCGATCACGGCCGCGACCTCGTCCTCGTCCTGGACGAGATCGGCCGCGGCAAGACCGCCGACTACAAGATCAGCGACCCGGCCAAGCTGCGCGCCGTAGCCAAGGAATACGGCATCGACGCGAAAAGCGCGTCCGACAAGGAGATAGCGGCCAAGCTCGCCGACGCGATGATGGACGACTTCGGCATCAAGAAGGAGATGGTCGCCCTTACGGCCCGGGCGCCGCAGTCGCGCCGCGATATCTGGAAAAAGGTCAACGTCGTCCCCCGGGGCATCGACAGGGAGATCGCCGAGATGATGCACCGCACCCACATGGGCGTCGACAACGAGTATGTCTCCATCCTGCTCCAGGCGGTCCGGAGCAGCCTCGCCGACGGGTACGGCGGCTCCATGATCGGCACGGAGGTTTCGGACATCATCTTCGGAACGCCCGCGCCCGGCATGTCGACCGTCAACCTCGGCGTCCTCAAGGAGGACCAGGTCAACATCCTCGTGCACGGGCACAACCCCCTCGTCTCCGAGATGGTGATGATCGCCGCGCAGGATAAGGAACTGCTGGCCCTGGCCAAGAAGAATGGCGCCTCCGGGATCAATCTCGCCGGCCTGTGCTGCACCGGCAACGAGCTCATGATGCGCAGGAAGATCCCCATGGCCGGCAACCACCTGATGACGGAGCTGGTCATCGTGACCGGGGCCGCGGAAGCCGTCATCGTCGATTACCAGTGCATCATGCCCTCCATGGGACGGGTCGCCCAGTGCTACCACACGAAGATGTACACGACGTCCGAAAAGGCGCACTTCAACCTCATGGAGCACGTCGAGTTCACGGCGTCGAACGCCAGGGAACAGGCCTTCCGCATCGTCCGCGAGGCCGTGGAGAACTTCGCCCGTCGCGACAAGAAACGGGTTTCGATCCCCGTGGGGCCGGTCACGACCATGACGGGCTTCTCCGTGGAAGCCGTCGTCGGCGCCCTTGGGGGCACCCTCGCGCCGCTCATCGACGCGATCAAGGCGGGCAAGATCAAGGGCGCGGCCGGCGTCGTCGGCTGCAACAACCCGAAGATCAGGCACGACTACGGGCACGTCGAACTGATCAAGGGATTGATCAAAAACGATATCCTCGTGCTCACGACGGGCTGCGTCAACGTCGCCGCCGGCAAGGCGGGCCTGCAGGTCCCCGAGGCGAAGGAGATGGCGGGCCCCGGCCTCAAGGAAATCTGCGGAGCCCTCGGCGTGCCGCCGGTGCTCCATGTCGGCTCGTGCGTGGACAACTCCCGGATATTGGTTATCGCCTGCGCCCTGGCGAACGCCATCGGCGTGGACATCGACAAGCTGCCCCTGGCGGGCGCCGCCCCCGAATGGTATTCGGAAAAGGCCGTCGCCATCGCCTTTTACGTCATGGCGAGCGGCATCTATACCGTCCTCGGCGTCATGCCGCCGATTGCGGGAAGCAAGAAGGTCGTGGAGCTGGCGACATCGGGCCTGAACGGCGTTTTCGGGGCCTGCTTCGCCGTAGAACCGGACCCCGTGAAGGCCTGCGAACTCATCACCGCCCATATCGCCGCCAAGCGCAAGGGCCTCGGGCTTCCGGCATAAGGGTTGCGGGTCGCGGCAGAGATTCGACGACGCACGGGGATGAACGCCCCCGATACAACCGCTGCACGGATATTCGCAAGGGCCGTCCTTCGGTGGACGGCTCTTGCGCTTCCGACCGTTCCTCCCGGTCCACGGGCACACCCCCGCTGCCGTCCCGTCCGGATTTCCGGACGAAACCCGAGAACGGACGTCACCATGCATTCCCGCCGTCCCTCCCGACCCTTGATCTTTCCGCCGTCGGTCCTCTGCCTGTCGATCCTCATTGTTTCTGCGCCCGCCATCTGTTATATGTAACAGAATCCGGTTCGAACCGAACGGCGGTCCGGACGGCGACGGATATCAGCCGGGGCGAATCGACGCCGCAGCGACCCGGCCTTGGAGGGAAAAGCCTGCGACACAAGGAGGACCCATGGGAAATCCATTCGTTCACGTGGAACTGAACACGACAGATATTAAAAGCGCGAAAGCGTTTTACACGAAGCTTTTTGACTGGAATCTGGAAGACTACGCATCGCCGGAAGGCGTCTATTCGATCATCAAGGTCGGCGAAGGAACAGGCGGCGGCATGATGCAGCACCCCATCCCCGGCGCACCTTCGGTCTGGCTGCCCTATATCCTCGTCGACGACGTCGGGGCCGCCACGAAAAAGGCCCTGCGCCTGGGCGCCGTCGTGAGAAAAGACATCATGGAGGTCAAGGACATGGGCTGGTTCAGTATTCTCGCCGATCCGACGGGAGCGGTCTTCGGCCTCTGGCAGATGAAACCGCGGTAAACCCGGCGCCGTCGAAGGAACGGACAGGACACAGGGCGGCCGCAGACAATAAACTCCTGCCAAACCGTCTTCAATCCTGCAAGAATCATGGCGGCGGGAGGCATGGGGCATTCCCCTTCCCCGGAAACACCCCGCCCGCACAGCACGAAAATCAAGGAGGCAAGGCATGAAGGTCGTAGGCTTCAACGGCAGTCCGCGGAAAGACGGCAACACGACGGCGCTCATGGGTTATCTCATGCGCGAGATCGAGAAGGAGGGCATCGCGACCGAAATCGTCCAGCTTTCGGCGAAACCCATCCGCGGCTGCATCGCCTGCTACAAATGCTTCGAGAACAGGGATGGACGGTGCGCCGTCAAGAAAGACGCGGCCAACGAGTACATCGAAAAGATCGCGGAGGCGCAGGGCGTCGTCCTCGGGGCCCCGTCCTTCTTCCAGGACGTCCCGGCGGAAATGAAGGCCCTCGTCGATAGGGCGGGCTTCGTCGGACTCGCCAACGACAAGATGTACCGGGACAAGGTCGGGGCCTCCGTCGCCTGCTTCCGCCGCACGGGCTCCCTGCACGCCATCGAGACGATGAACCATTTCTTCCTCTCCAACGACCTGATCATCGCCGGCCGGGCGCATTGCATGGCCCGCGACAAGGGCGATGTCGAGAAGGACCCGGAGGGCATCGGCCTGGCGCAGAACCTCGGTCGGCGGATGGCCTGGCTCGTGAAGAAGTTGTATGCCTGAAGGCTTCGTCATGGAACTGGAGTTCAAAAACGATTGCACCGGCGTGGACTGGCAGAAGGTTTCCGACACTCTGCGCCTCGTCGGCATGGCGTACCACCGGCCCGAGAACCATAAAAAGGCCTTCGAGAGCAGCTACGCCGTCGTCTTCGTCTATCGGGAAGGGACCATGATCGGCTTCGGCCGGGCCGTCTCCGACGGCGTTTACCAATCCGCCGTCTACGATGTCGCCATCGTTCCTGCATATCAGAAGCAGGGCATCGGCACCGCCGTCATGAATCGTATCCTGGAGAGACTGCCCGCCGGCAACATCATCCTGTATGCGAACATCGGCAGGGAATCGTTTTACGAAAAGCTCGGCTTCCGGCGGATGAAGACGGCCATGGCCCGTTTCAGGCACGCGGACGTCATGCGGGAAAAGGGATTCACAGAGTAAACGGATATTCGACGGCCCGATATCCGGAACCGTTCCCGTGCCGCCCCGGTTTTTCTTTCAAAGATAAAGGAAAAAAGCATGATCCCGTTTCTGAAATATCACGCCCTGGGAAACGATTACATCGTCCTCGGCCCGCAGGCCCTCGACGGCGTACCCTCCCCCGATATCGTTCGCATCGTCTGCCACCGCAACTACGGCATCGGCTCCGACGGCATCCTCTACGGGCCGCTGGCGAGCGCCACCTGCGATTTCGGCCTCCGCATCTTCAATCCGGACGGCAGCGAGGCGGAAAAGAGCGGCAACGGCCTGCGCATCTTTGCCCGGTCGCTCTACGACGAAGGCCTCGCGGGAAACGACAGCTTCACCGTGGAGACGCCCGGCGGGAAGGTGTCTTGCCGGGTCGCTCCCGGCGGCGGGACGGTCGAGGTCGAAATGGGCGAAGTCGTTTTCGACAGCCGGATCATCCCCGTCACCGGGCCGCCGCGGGACGTCCTCAACGAAGAGATGCTCGTGGACGGGAAAGTTTTCAAATTCTCTGCAGCGACGGTCGGCAACCCGCACTGCGTTATCCTCATCGACAAGCCGACGGCGGAGGACGCCCGGCGCTACGGCCCGCTCATCGAGAACGACCGGCGGTTCCCGAACCGGACCAACGTTCAGTTCATGAAGGTCCTGGACCGGGGCAACATCCGCATCGAGATCTGGGAACGGGGCGCCGGATACACCCTGGCCTCGGGAAGCAGCAGCACCGCCGCCGCGGCAGTGGCGCACAAGCTCGGCCTGTGCGATGGGGACATCGCCGTGCACATGCCGGGCGGCACGATCCACATCGCCTTCCGCGACGGCTTCCACGCCGTCATGACCGGCCCCGTAACCAGGGTCTGTTCCGGCGTTATGGACGACGAAATGTTCCGCTGGCCCCTGCCCGATGCCCTGCCGGATAAAACGTGAGCGAAGCCGACACTAAAGTCCGAAGCGAATGGCCCGTCGGAACGCTCCCGCCCGCTTCAAACATTTTTTCATATTCTCAATACACGTCGTCCCGCATGACGACAACACCCCCGCGTTCAAAATATGAGGGCGATTACTCCTATTCCTTATTTGTATTCATCATAAATATCAATTGACTCCTGTACAAAATTGTGCTTTAATGTAACCATACTCATTGCAGCTACTTACATTTCTCTTCGCTTCCACGCTGAAGTC
This sequence comes from Syntrophales bacterium, assembly GCA_963668175.1. Lineage (GTDB taxonomy): Bacteria > Desulfobacterota > Syntrophia > Syntrophales > PHBD01. The sequence goes on along the minus strand of OY764159.1, from coordinate 2,530,772 downwards.
ATTGACCTGTACGGTATGTAAGCGATTATCTTCACTGCGCACCACGCTTTCCCTAACCCCTCAAACCTGTACGCCCCAAGTCTCTCGGATGCAAGTGCAACGCGGCTTTGCCGGTGCGACGAATGACGGCTGACGAGACAAGCGCTTACCAGTTGACCGTGTTGAGACATTAAAACTGGTGACGTCATGGGTAACGACAACAGGTCCATGCTGCCCTTTTCCGGCCTGGCCATCTTTTTGGCCGCCATGGGGATCAGTTTCTTCGTCCAGGCCCCGTACAAATCGTTCCGGCCGACCGAAACCAAGGTCTACGATCCCTTGCAGAAAGTGCCCGCCCGCCTCTGGCAGGACCCCTTCCGGGCCGTCATCGATCATACGAAAGCACCCGAAACCTCGCATTCCGTCACGGTATCCGGTCAATGTACGTTGTGCGCCGGACGCACCCAAACGCAGCTCGTCGAACCCCTTGTCGTAAATCAATTCAAAGGCGCAATTAACGCCCGTAGACACATAACTATCTTGGGCATCATGGTTTCCGGAGGTCCTTATTCGGAAGATACGGAGCAACGCATCCGTCTGCGTTATGCAGCTCTCTCCGCCCTCGGCAGAAGAGGCTTCCTGCCTAAGGACCCTGATCATATCGATTATATGAAAATCACAACCGACCACCGTATAACGTTTGTCAGGCCGTTGTTGACCAACATCACGCCTTTCGAATGGTTTATCCACTCCAGGAATGACGAAGCCGTCCTGCTCTTATGGCTGAACGACGATTTCCTTAAAGAAGATCCCTTCACTCGCTTGTCGCGTCTGAACGAGTGTCTGCGCGGAGATGACGATCGAGTCCATTTTCGGATCATTGGTCCCGCGGGCTCGGATACGCTTCAGCAAATGATACAATTCGCGAATTTTTATTCTCGGGACTCTATCGTGGTTCCTCACATCCAAATGTTCTCGGCTATGGCCACAGTTGACGACCACGCATTATACGATCCGCTGATGAACTTAACGGGAACATCGGAGACGACTGAATTTGAGATTATCTGGCGCCTGTCTAAACACGGGATCGAATACGCCAGGACGATTGGAACGAACCAAACAATAGCGGAAAGCCTCATTAATGAGCTGTCAAATCGCGGGATAGATCCCAGGAAGGGTGACCACATCGTCCTTGTCGGCGAGATGGACACCCTGTATGGTCGGCAATTGCCCGAGGCCTTTAAGAAAGCGATGACAAAAGCAATAGAAGGCAGGCTTCCCGATGAGAACGTCGACAATACGCTGCATCTATACACGTATATGCGAGGCATTGACGGTATTATCCCCGGAAACCAGGAAGAAGTGACGGGGGATCAGAACGGCCGGGAAGCGAAAAAGAAGGAAAAGGAAAAAGATACCGACCTCGAAGAACTGAAAAGAATCGAGCAGCCGACCGGGCGCAGTCAGTTCGACTATCTCCGGCGTTTGGCGCTGGAAACCAAGCGCCTCGATCAGGACTTGAGAATTGAAGATCATGAAAGAGGGATCAAGGCCATCGGCATCCTGGGCAACGATTTCTATGACAAGTTTCTGGCGCTGCAGGCATTCCGCCAGCACTTTCCCCGGGCCATATTCTTTACGACGGACCTGGATGCGCGCCTCCTTCATCCCGCCTATCTGCCATGGACACGGAATCTTGTTGTCGCCTCCCATTTCGATCTCTCATTACGAAAAGATAAAACCGTCGATCTTCAGGGCTCCGTTCCCCCTTTCCGCGACAGTTATCAGACAGCACTCTTCTATACGATTCTGAAAATCTTCACGAAGGAGAACAGTCCGGAAAAGATCTATCTCGATACGTTACCGCCGCCCTTGCTTTTCGAAATAGGCCGAAGTCAACCGGTTCTCCTGACCGATATCGAGGCAAAGGACGGCCTTGCCCAGCCAACCGTGCATCGAAGCGAAAACGTAAGGGATATTTTTTTGAAATGGATGTGGATCATTATCATTATTATTGCCATTGCATTCCTGATTCTTTGCTTTGTACACGAAAATACCTTCACAAGCGTGACCGCTATTCTGTCCAAGAATTTGCGGTTCGTCTTTCTTGCTGTTGCAGTTGCAATGTTCCTGGTTTGTCTATTCTACTACGGTATTCTCAGAAATCCTCGGGAGGAACCGTTCTTCATCATGGAGGGCGTCAGTATCTGGCCTACAGAAATGGTCCGATTGTTTGCCGTCGTCCTTTCCGTATTTTTTTGGCGGAACTCCCGTAGGAAGCTCCGAGAGAACGAGGAACTCATCCGCGACGATTTCCGCTTCGCAGCCTACCCCCAGGGCCAAAGCAATACCCTGCCATGGGAAAAGATCGCCTTAATCTTGCCTTCTCTCTTGAGCACCGTGCTGAACGTCAAGAACTGGCTGACCTCTTTCCATGGGCAATGGACGACACATCCTCCCAATAGACAACCCATAGGCCAACTTTGGATGGACTACCTCCGGGAGGATAAGAACGACCAGCGTACAGAGCGCGTTCTTATTCTCTATTTCCTCACTTTGGCATTGTGCTTGTCAATCTTAGATGCCTTCAATTCGCCGCTCCGACCGGCTCGCGGTGCGTTCAGCCTCTGGGTCGATGACAAAATCATCTATCTGTCCGGATTCGCATTTACGTGTCTCACCTTTTATGTTCTGGACATCACGCGTATCTGCCGTCACTTCATCAGACTGGCCGCCGAGAAAGGAGCCTCTTGGTTTGGAAACAATATGTTGCAGGAACTACTCCGCGTGACATGTTTAAATTGTAGAACAGCCCGATGTTCGAAAATTATAGCTCTGGAAGCATGGCTAATCGTCCGTCTGGTGGCAAAGCGAACCGATGCCGTCGGAAAACTTATCTTCTGCCCGTTTATCGTCTGGTTTATTCTTTTCCTGGGGCGATTTGATTATTTCGATAACTGGGTCATGTCCGCCGGAGACATTATGGTTTTCACATTATGCCTCGTGATCGTCTGGAGCAGTGCCTTTCTGCTCAGGCGTTCCGCGGAAAGGCTGCGCAAGTCTTCCCTGGATCGCCTCCGGATACCGTATGCGCAGGCCGTTGCCCAAAGCGACATGGACGGGATCAGGCTCTTTGAATTCGTCGTTAATGAGATCCGTGACACCCGCGAAGGGGCCTTTGCGCCGTTCTCCCAGCACCCGGCCATCCAGGCCCTCTTCATCCCCTTCGGCGGCGTCGGCGGGACGTACCTTCTCGATTTTCTGAACAAATTAAACATATAGCGTCGTCAGGTTCCACTTCCCTCCTTTCCCCTCAACCCGCCCGGAAGGCTTCTTCCTGAGGTCTTCCGGGCGGCACCTCCCCCCTTTTTTCCCCATGATATCGGGACACGTCCGATATTTCCTACAGAATATCCGCAGACTGCCGATGAAGAAGGACATATGGGGCGGGGACGGGAAGGCTCTCCATCGCCGCAAAAGCGGAAACGCCGCCGGACGGGACCTGTCGGTCCGGAGGAACTGCCCTGGGAACGCTTCTTTCCGTCTCCTTGTTCGCCCGTGCAACACGTCGGAGGAGAGGCCGGGGGACGGAGGCGGACTTCGCCCCTCGAATTGCTTTTGCTTTCCCTCAAGCATTTTTGGTATAAGGAATTACGGTCCGGGGCATGAAGGACGGTCACGGGCTATTATATTTGCGATAAGCGGATCGGAGCATCACATGGAAGACAACGGGCTGCCGGACTTCGGCGGCAAGGTCGTGATTTTATATCTGGCCGACGCGCCCCGGGGGTGCGAGGACGGCATCCTCATGGAATACCCCCATTTTGTGAGGCGCGAAGGGCGGCTGTTCGTCTCGGGGCGGATACCCCACGTGGACGGAGAATCGTGGGTCTCGAACACCCAGGCCTCGGTGGCGTGGGACGCCGTCATCCACTATGTCGAATTCAAGTCCATCGACGAATACCGGAACCGGATGAACGAGTACAGGCCGACTTTTCTCGAACGGCTGAAGATGCTCTTCGGATAGCGAAGGCCAAGCGCCCTGCGCCGGTGAAAAGCACCGGCGACGGCTTTAGGGAGAATGGACTTTCATGAAACCCTGCCGGGAATGCGGACAAGACATATCGGATGAGGCTGTGTCCTGCCCGCACTGCGGCGCGCCCCGCCCCGCCCGCGACAGGCGGGACGGATGGGGATTCGAGTACAGGACGGAGGCGGAACTCTGGGGGCTCCCCCTGGTCCACATCTCCTTCAAGTACCGGCCCAACCGGATGCCGGTTCCGGCCAGGGGCGTCGTCGCCATCGGCCAGTTCGCCTGCGGCGTTTTCACCCTGTCGCAGTTCGGCGTCGGCGTCGTGAGCGTGAGCCAGTTCACGATCGCGGGCTTCGCCCTCGCTCAGTTCGCCTTCGCCTGGTCGCTTATCGCCCAGATCGGCATTTACATCGACTCCGGCCGCGGCCAGATCGTGAGAAGCCTGCCGGAACTTCTCGGCCTGTTCATGTGAAGGCCGCAGGCGTGCACAATCCGCCTCCGGAAGAAAGCCCGGCCGGTAAAAAGGCCCCAAGAACATAGAAAAGGATGGATTTCAGCATGAACGATTTCGAAAAGAGCGAGGCCCGCCAGGCCGTTCTGGACCAGATAGACACCGTCAAAGACCTGCCGACCGTTCCCCACGTCCTCCTGGAAATCAACCGGATGCTCCAGGACGTCGACGTATCGAACACCAAACTCCAGGAAGTCATCGAAAAGGACCAGGTCATCACGGCCAAGGTCCTAAGGCTCGTCAATTCGTACCTGTATGCCCGCCGCTCGGGGATAGCCGACATATCCCAGGCCCTGATGATCATGGGGTTCGAGTCGGTGCGCAACTCCATAGCCACCGTGGCCGCCATCGACATGTTCCGCATGAAGACCAAATACGACCACTTCGACATCCGGGACCTCTGGAAACACTCGATCGCCGTGGCCGTCACCAGCCGGTATCTCACCGAATCGGCCAAGATCGCCCCCCCGTCCGACGCCTTTGTCGCCGGCCTCCTCCACGATATCGGGAAGCTCGTCATGGCGCGTCATCTGCCCGACCTCTTCGGATCGGTGCTTGCGGCGCAGAAGGAGGAAGGCCTGTCCTTCATCGACGCCGAAAGAAAGACCCTGCCGATCGACCATGCCGCCATCGGCGGCCACCTGGTCCGGAAGTGGCATTTTCCCGCCCAGCTTGCCGACGCCATCGAGTACCACCATGAAGTGAAGAGAACGACGTTCGATTTCTGGCTGCACCTCGCAGTCTATGCCGCCAACGTTTACGTGAATCACGCATTCCGGGATTCGGCCAACGACGAAATCCGTAACGCCTTCCCCGAATTTTCGTCTCTCGAACCGCTTCTCGGCGATTTCAAGTCCTGGCGTCCCGCCGTGGAAAAGGAGATCGAAGAGCACTGCCAGTCTTTCTGAACGGTTATAAAGGCCCCCGGCCGCTTATCCCGACGCGGCCTCAAAAAAAGGCAACACGCGCCACCCGAATGTGCACCCGGGCCTTCATCCCGCCCGCCTGCCATGATCCTTCCGTCCTTCAGCCACATCCGCGACTCGGGACAAATCCAGGCAGAAAAATATTCGGGAACCATGCACTCACCGAAAGCCTTCCCGATCCTCGGAAATCGACCTCTATCTGTCATGCAAAGCAGAAAGGGATCACGCAGGTTGTCACATTTTATTTGACATCCGCGAATGTATGCGGTAACCATATCCAAAGTATAACTACGCAACACTGAATAAACCGCCTGTCTAGGCTTTAATCATCGACGTTTGCCGGGAGAAAAAAATTTAACAACAGCGGACCTGCCCTGGATATCGACCGGGACATGATCCGCCGGACATCCTTCCTGCGCCTGGAATTCCGGGATATGGAGCATGCAGAAGCCGCGCCTCGAACGGGTGGAGGCGGGCCTGCGTCAGGACCGTCAGACACCCGTTATGCGCCTTCCGCCCCGCCCCATGTCAATCGTCAGCAGTGCCATGCTACAGTCCCCATAGCATACGACAGCCTACCGGACAGGTATTACCATGCAGAACAAGGACTCGCGTCCGTTTCGAACTTAATGCGGCGCAAGACGCCATAGAGTATATATGATGGGCGACCGGACCAGAACACGGGAAGACCTGATCGAAGAGATATCCGGCCTGCGCCGGCGAATCGGCGATCTGGAGCACGCCGAGGCCGAACACAAGCGCATCGAGGACGGCCTGCGGGAATCGGAAGGCATGTTCCGCGACCTGGCGGAGAAGGCCATCGTCGGCATCTATCTCATCCAGGACGACGCGATCAAATACGCGAACAGCGAATTCGCCGCCATCTTCGGTTACGGCTTCAGCGAAACGGTGTTGGGCCTGACCGTGGCGGACCTCATCCATCCCGACGACCTGCCCCTGGTGCGCCGGACCATTCGCGACCGCATCGACGGCAAGAACAAATCCGTCCGATACGAATTCCGGATCCTGCGCAAGGGCGGCGAAGCGAGATATGCGGCCGTCTACAGCTCCCGGACGTCCTATCGGGGCAGACCCGCCATCATCGGCACCGTCCTGGACGTCACGGAAATCAAGGAGACCGAAACCGCCCTCCGCCACCGCGAATCGTACCTCACGGCCATCATTGAAAACCAGCCGGGCATCGTCTGGCTGAAGGACAGGCACGGCCGATACCTCGCGGCCAACCAGGCGTTTATCTCGACCACAGGACACCGCACTGCGGAGGAAATCGTCGGCAGGACGGACGCGGAAATTTTCCCTGCCGGCCTGGCGGAGATATACCACCAGACCGATATGACGGCGATGGAGACGGGAGAACCCGTCATGATGGAGCGGCCGGTCTTCTGCAACGGAGAGACGCACTGGCAGGAAGTCTTCACGGCTTCCGTCCGGGACGCCTCGGGCGCCGTCATCGGCACGACCGGCTACGCCCGGGACATCACCGAACGCATCCATGCCGTCGAGGCCTTGAGGCAGAGCGAAGAGAAGCACCGCACCATCCTGGAGAGCATCGACGAGGCCTACGTGGAGATCGACCTGGCCGGCAACATCACCTTCTGCAGCGATCCGGCCTGCCGCATCACCGGCTATTCCCGGCGCGAGCTCATGACCATGAACTACCGGCAGTACACGTCGCAGCAAACGGCCAGAACGATGAGGGTCTTCTTCGGACGCATCCGCCGGACCGGAGAGAAATCGCAGATCGGCGATTTCGAAATCATTGGGAAAGACGGCAACGTGCGGCTCGTCGAAATGACGGTGAATCTCAAGCGGAACGCCGCGGGCGAAGCTTCGGGATTCCGCTACATCGCCCGGGACGTCACCGAGCGGCGGCGGGCGGAGGAAGAACTGAGGGAGTCCAGGCAGCGGCTGGCCCAGATCATCGCCTTTCTCCCCGATGCGACGTTTGTCATCGATACCGCGGGCCGGGTCATCTTCTGGAATCGCGCCATGGAGGAAATGACCGGCGTGAAGGCCGAGGAGATGATAGGGAAGTCCGATTACGAATACGCCCTTCCATTTTACGGCAAGCGCCGCCCCATGCTCATCGACCTTGCCCTCGGCGCGGGCATCAGGACCGCCGAATGGTACGACACCGTCGTCCGCCGGGAAAACGACATGATCGTCAACGAAAGCTGGGTCCCCAGTTTCAAGGGGACCGGGGGGTATGTCTGGGGAAACGCAAGCCCTCTTTCCGACGGCAGGGGACAGATCATCGGCGCCATAGAATCCCTCCGGGACATCACCGACCGCAAGCTTGCGGAAGAGATGCTCAAATCGAGGGGCCTGGAATTGGAGAAGAAGACCCGCGAGCAGGAAGACCTGAATGCCGCCCTCCGCGTCCTCCTGAATCAGCGGGTCAACGACAAGAATGAGCTCGAAGAACAGATCGTCGCCAACATCAAGGTCCTCGTCCAGCCCCAGATCGAAAAACTCAGGGAGAAACTGGAAGGAAGGGTCGCGATGCTCCATGTCGAACTCATCGAGGAGAAACTGAAGGAGATCGTCTCCCCGTTCGTCCGGAAGCTTTCTTCGAAATACATGAACCTGACCAACCGGGAACTCCAGATCGCCGCCCTGATCGAAGAAGGCAAGGTGACGAAAGAGATCACAAAAATACTCGGCATTTCCGAGGGGTCCGTCAACTTCCATCGCTACAGCATCCGGAAGAAATTGAAACTCACCAAGAAGCACAACCTCCGGGCCTACCTGTCCACCCTCAGGCAAAATTAGATTTCACCTAAGATTTCCCAAAGATTATTTAATATTGATCTTTTAAGCGACTTGCCTTAGTAAAATCGTGCCATCGTTCTATTAAAACAAACCGATATAATGCTTATACTAATGTTATACATTTGTATTATGACAACTTCTCCGGCTACACATCCAACGGTGGCAAGGTGTCGGAGGACCGCTCACAGACCTGTACCTGTCGCGTCGCCTGCCGGGAGGCGGACGGATATTCCCCCTTCCTTTACAGCTGCGACAACCACGGAGAGCTTCTTTCCTTATCGGAAAACACTCCTTCCTCGGTCTCTACAGACCGGACTATCCATCACGCGTTCAGTGCTCATCCCTTCGGCCGGGGCGAATATCCCCGCAGGGGCGCCGGTGCGCCCGGGGGGTAAGACCTGCGTCTCCATCGTCGGTAAGACGGCCGACCGACGCATGCCGTGCGGCGGCAGGGAATACGTATGAGCGGACAGACGGGCCCACGGCCCCTAAAGAACAAGCCATACAGGGCGAAGGCGGCGGCATCCGGCCGATGACGTAAGCCCTTTCAATAAAACGGAACCAAGGGGGGAAACATGAGCGATCGTCAAGCAGCGGAAGGAAACACGGCAACTCGGGAGGGGAAATACCTGACGTTTTCTCTCGGCGGCGAAGAGTACGGCATCGGCATTCTGAAGGTCAGGGAGATCATCGGGATGATGACCATCACGTCCATACCCCAGACGCCCCATTACATCAAGGGGGTCATCAACCTGCGGGGCAAGGTCATCCCGGTCGTCGATCTCCGCCTCAAGTTCGGCATGAACGCCATCGACTACAACGAAAGGACCTGCATCATCGTCGTGGAACTCTCCGGCGAAGGCCGGGCGGTCAATACCGGAATCGTCGTGGATTCCGTCTCCGAGGTTTTGAATATCAAGGCGGCCGATATCGAAGATGCGCCCGACTTCGGGGCCAAACTGAATACGGAGTATATCCTCGGCATGGCGAAAGCGGCCGGGGGCGTGAAGATGCTTCTCGATATCGACAAGGTCCTCGGCGGAGCCATCGCCGGCTCCGATCTCTTCGAAAAGGTGGCATGAGCAAAAGCAAGGTAAGCTCCATGGGAATCAAGCCGGCGCAGGAGATCGACGAGCTCCGCCGGCAGGTGTTCGAACCGGAACGGCCGGAAGAAAGCCCTCAGGTGGGCAACCGCCGCATGTCCGGCATCGTCGATTTTCTTCCCGATGCGACGATGGTCATCAACCAGAACGGCATCGTCATCGCCTGGAACCACGCCATGGAAAGGCTGACCGGCGTTCCGGCGGAAGCTATGCTCGGCAAGGGAGACTACGAATACGCCCTGCCCTTTTACGGCAAAAGACGGCCGATGCTCATCGACCTCGTCCTCCATCCCGATGCCGCGCAGGCGGTCCAGTCCCAATACACGGTCGTCAACAGCGAAAACGAATTTCACTATGCCGAAGGCTACGCGCCGGGTATGCCGAGTGGCGAGGATGCCCACTTCTACGCCACGGCTTCGGTCCTGCGCGATCCTGCCGGCCACATCATCGGCGCCATCGAATGTCTCCGGGACCACACACGGCGCAAGCGTCTGGAGGAAGAACTGGCCCGTTCCGAAAGACAGTACCGCAACCTCGTCGACAATTCCCCCGTCGGGATCTACCGCACGACGGTCGAGGGCGAATATAGGCTCGCCAACCAGGCCATGGCCGACATCTTCGGCTACGGCGGGATCGAAGAACTTCTCCGGACGAACTCGAACCTTTTTTACGCCGATCCGGAGGAGCGAAAGAATATTCTCGCAATGCTCCGCCGGAACGGCAGGATAACCAACCACGCCGTCGAATTCGTGACGCGGCAGGGAGATATCCGCAATATCATCCTGAGCGCGTCCCTCGACGAAAATGCCATATCCGGCGTCTGTATCGACGTGACCGGGCACAAACTGGCCATGGAGGAAAACCAGAAGCTCCAGCTTCAGCTCATGCGCGCGCAGAAGATGGAGGCGCTGGGGACCCTGGCCGGCGGCATCGCCCACGACTTCAACAACATCCTGATGGGCATCCAGGGAAACACCGAGATGTCGATCAAGGACCTGGCGCCGGACGACGTCCACCGTGCCCGCCTGGAGAAGATCGAAGAACTCGTGGAGAGCGGCGCACGATTGACCCAGCAGCTTCTCGGCTTCGCCTGCGGAGGTAAATACGAGATCGTGACCATCGACATCAACGCCCTTCTGGAAAAAAGCGCTTCCATGTTCAACCGCGCGGGCAAAGAGATCGCCATCGCCATGACGCTTGAAGATCCCATCTGGGCCGTGGACGCGGACCAGGGCCAGATCGAACAGGTCTTCCTGAACGTCCTCATCAACGCAGCCCAGGCGATGCCCGGCGGCGGAGACATCTTCCTGGAGACGCGCAACGTCGTCCGCAGCTCAGCGGACGTTCTGCCCCACGGAGTGTCCCCCGGGCGCTTTATCATGATATCCGTCGCGGACACCGGGGCAGGCATGGACGAGAAGACCCTCGAGAGGATTTTCGATCCGTTCTTCACGACGAAGGGTCCCGGACGGGGTACGGGCCTGGGCCTGGCTTCCGCTTACGGGATCGTCAAAAACCACGGGGGCTATATCACGGTCCAGTCAAGTCCCGGCCGGGGAACGACCTTCACGATCCATCTTCCGGCCTCCGTCAATGAAATTACGACGGCGGGCAATCCTCCGGAAAAAGCGCTGAGGGGACACGAAACGATCCTCGTCGTGGACGACGAGCAGAGCATCGCCGCCGTCACGAAGGATATCCTGGAAAACCTCGGCTACCGCGTTATCACGGCGGGCAGCGGCCAGGAAGCCGTTTCTCTCTACATGGAATACGGCAGCCAGATCGACCTGGTCGTTCTCGACATGATCATGCCGGGAATGTCGGGCGAAAAGACATTCGAGTCCCTTGCAAGCATCGACGGCGGCGTGAAGGTGATCCTGGCGTCCGGCTACAGCCTGGACGACCAGACCCGGCGCATCCTGATGCGCGGCTGTCAGGGCTTCATCCAGAAACCCTTCCGCATCCATGAAATTTCTCGGAAGATCAGGGAGGTTCTGGACGGCAACACGGTATAGCGGATTACCGGCCGGACGGAGATGAAGGTGAGGAACTCCCGAGGCTGGCGGCAATAGTGTTGTTCAACTTTAGATCAGGAGGGGTAAAATGCTTAAAGGTTTATCGTTCAGAGGGGGGGGGCTGAAGACAAAGCTCGTGCTGGGAGGATGCCTCATGGCGATCGTGCCGATCATCATTCTGGGGGCGATTTCCTTCTATTTCGCCAAACAAGCCATCGAAAAGGAGGCTTACGATCAGTCCCTGATGGTCTCCAAGAGCATCGCGGACATGGTCGACGGCGTCTTGACTTCCGAGTCCAACGCCGTCGCCATGCTGGCCCAGAGGGAGGCCGTCATCCAGGCCGTCAAGGACAAAAACGCGGGCGACGCTTCGAAGGCGGAATTGCTGCAGCGCGAGATGAACAGGCTCCAGGGCATCACCGAAGGCCGCTACGAGGCGATCGTCGTCATCGGCCGGGACGGCATCGTCATCGCCGACAATATCAAAGGGGGAACGAAGGGCTTCAACCTGGCCGACAGAGATTACTTCAAGAAAGGCCTCCAGGGACAGACAAGCCTGGATACGGTCAACATGTCGAAGAAGTCGAACACGCCGGTCTCCACCCTGTCTCATCCGATCAAGGACGAAAACGGCCAGGTCATAGGCGTCGTCGCCGGCATCGTCCATGTATCCTTCCTGGCCGCGAAGATCAACGAGGTCAAACTGAGCAAGACGGGCTACGCCTATATCGTCAACAAGGAAGGGACCGTCGTCGTCTTTCCCGACGCCAAGCAGGCCCTCCAGCTCAACATCGCCAAGGAGCAGGGCCTGGAGGATCTGACGAAGAAGGCGCTCGCCGGAGAATCGGGAGTCACTCAGTATGTCTATAAAGGAATCCGCAAGGTGTCCGGTTTCGCCCCCGTCAAGCTGAACGGCTGGAGCGTCGTCACCGCCGTCCCGATCGACGAGATGCTCGATTCCGTCACTGCGATACGGAACACCACCCTGATCTGCATCGTCCTCTTCGCCCTGCTGGCGGCTGTGGCGGCTTTCTTCTCCGCCCGGGCCATCGCGGTGCCCATCCAGAGGGCCTCGGAAAAGCTGAATGCCGGCGCCGAACAGATCACGGCGGCATCGAGCGAAGTGGCAACCGCCAGCCAGAGCCTCGCCGAAGGGGCATCCGAACAGGCGGCGGCCATCGAGGAGACATCGTCGTCCCTGGAGGAAATGTCCTCCATGACGAAGCAGAACGCCGACAACGCCAATACGGCCAACAAGCTCATGGAAGAGACGAAGTCGGTCGTCACGCGGGCCAACAGCTCGATGCAGGAGCTGACGGTGTCGATGGACGACATCACGAAAGCCAGCGAAGACACCTCGAAGATCATCAAGACCATCGACGAGATCGCCTTCCAGACGAACCTCCTCGCCCTCAATGCCGCTGTGGAGGCGGCCCGGGCCGGCGAGGCGGGAGCAGGATTCGCCGTCGTCGCCGAGGAGGTCCGGAACCTGGCGATACGGGCGGCCGACGCCGCGCGGAACACCTCGGGCCTGATCGAAGGAACGATCAAGAAAATCAAGGCCGGCGCGGAACTGGTCGGACGGACCAACACCGATTTCTCGCAGGTGGCCGAAAGCGCCGGCAAGGTCGCGGGTCTCATCAACGAGATCGCCGCGGCGTCGGACGAGCAGGCTCAGGGCATCGGCCAGGTCACCAAGGCCGTCCATGAGATGGACAAGGTTGTGCAGCAGAACGCCGCGAATGCGGAAGAGTCCGCCTCGGCTTCCGAAGAGATGAACGCCCAGTCGGTTACGATGAAGGAAGTGGTCCTGGAGCTGATCGCCGTCATCGGCGGCAGCGGCAACGGCCGCATGGCGGTTTCCGCCGAGATGGCGGAATCGCCGCGGCTGGAAAGACACGGACTGCCCCTCGTCAGGCCGAAATTCAGAAAGGGGCCGGCGAAGGATGCCCCGAGGTCCGCGGCCGGCCGGCCGGAACACGTCATCCCCCTCGGCGATTCCGAATTCAAAGACTTTTAAAATATTCTGCGGGGGGCCCGTTTAGCGACAGGCTCCCCGCATTTTCCTCATCTTAAACCGCGAGGGCCGATGCGCAGGCGGCGCCGCCCATTCTCCCCGGCACCGCCTGCGGCGCCGGAAAAAGGCATATCATCATGAACTTTCTGCAAAAGCTGTTTTTCCGCGGCAAACATAGTGTTGCCCTGTACGGCGAATCGATACCGGCCGACGCCCGGAGAGCCATGGAGAAAAACGACAGCGCTTTTCTGCTGATTTTCCATGATTACTGCATAAGACTATTAACCGAAGACCGGGCCGCGCCCGCGCCTTCACGGTCGGAAACCGTCGCCGCCGGACACGGCAGGAAAAGCCTCATGCGGTTGAAGCCCCGCGGCCGCGCTTGATTTCCCGGCAGGAACTCCGGAATTTTAAGAATGCCGACAAAGTTGTCGCACGTTCCATCGGCCTCACATTCGCGATATTTCCCGAATGTTATCCGCAATCCTTCCCGCCGGACGGTGCTGCGCGAACAATTTTGTCTTGCCAAGCGGGGAGAAATCCTCTAAAAACGGCGGCGGTACGATTGCGGGAATAGCCCGCGTGCCTCCGGAGAGAAAAACGCAGGAAGGCAGACGGCATTTGCGGGTTTTACAGCGACTGGAACGGATATGCAACGACTATGGAGGATCACGTAAGGAGGTGAAAGGAAGGGCGCCCATGCCCGTGTCTCTATCTTGAAAAACAGGACCGTTTGAACGGTCGGGCCAAATCCCGCGATTCTGATTACAAATCATTCTGGGGGGGGGAATCTATGAAAAGCTGGACGTTGGGTTTCAAGTTGGTTTGTGGTGGAATTCTCATTGTCGCCGTGCCTCTGATCGTCGCCGGCGTCATCTCGGCGGTGAAATCGTCGAACGCCCTCGAAGAGGCGGCGAGGGTCCAGATGGTAAGCACCGCGCAGCATCTCGCCGATAATGTCAAGTCGCTTCTCAACGAAGAATTGAAGATTGCAGCGAACCTGTCCATCGATCATGAGATCGTGGAGGCGGCCGCCAATGTCGCGAAGAACGGCAAGGCCGCTGCCGCCGCCGACGTGGCGACCCTGGACAAGAGGCTGACCGCGTTTCTGGCCAAGATGGGCGGCGATTACGAGGCCATTTTCATCGCGGATGCGGAGGGCATCATCTATGCCGACGGCAACGGCGGCGGCTACAAGGGCCTTCCCATCGGCCAGCGGGCGTATTTCGGCATTGCCAGGGGCGGCAAGGCCTCGATCGGCGATATCGTCAAATCGAGGGTGACGGGCCTTCCCGTGGCCATCGTCTGCGCGCCCATCATGTCCGGCCCGGGCGGTTTCGCCGGCGTCGTGGTCTTCGTCATCAAGGTGGGCTTCGTCGCCGACAGGGTCACCGCCCTCAGGATCGGACAGACGGGGTACGCGATGATGATCGACAAGACCGGCCTTTTCATCGCCCATCCGAAAAAGGAGCTGATCATGGCCGTCAATACCAACCAGCAGGACGGCCTGAAGGAAATCGGGACTCAGATGACGTCCCTCAGGACGGGATACGCTGTCTTCACCTTCGGCGGCTTCAGGAAGATGGCCGGTTACGCCCCCGTCGAGACGACCGGCTGGAGCATCGCCGTCGTCCAGAACGTCGACGAGATGCTCGCGGAGTCCCACGCCCTGCGCAATTACATTGTCCTGACGGGCCTTATCTTCCTGGCCCTGACCGTTCCGCTGGTTCTCCTCTTTTCCCGGAGCATCTCCGGCCCGATCCGGCGCATCGCCGACCGCCTCAACAACGTTTCCGCCGAACTGGCTTCCTCGTCCACGCAGGTGGCTTCCGCCAGCCAGAACCTGGCCGAGGGCGCAGCCGAACAGGCGTCGTCGCTTGAGGAGATGTCCTCGTCCATGGAGGAGATGTCCTCCATGACCCGCCGGAACGCCGATAACGCCCGCGAGGCGAAGAGCATGATGGACGAGGCGGAGAACATCGTTACGGACGTCGACCGCCACATGAACAGCCTGGCGAAGGCCATGACCGCCGTCGCCTCCTCCAGCGAGGAGACGGCGAAGATCCTGAAAACCATCGACGAGATCGCCTTCCAGACGAATCTCCTCGCCCTTAACGCCGCCGTGGAAGCGGCAAGGGCCGGCGAGGCCGGGGCGGGGTTCGCCGTCGTCGCCGAGGAAGTCCGGAACCTGGCCTTAAGGGCGTCCGAAGCCGCCAAGAACACCAGCACCCTGATCGAAAACACCATGGACGACGTCAGGAACGGCACCCGCCTCACGGACGCCACCAAGGAGTCGTTCCGGCGCAACATGGACATCACCATGAAGATGGGAAGCCTCATCGACGAGATCGCGGCGGCATCCGACGAACAGGTCCAGGGCATCGAGCAGGTCGCCAGGGCCGTCGTGGAAATGGACAAGGTGACCCAGGAGACTGCGGCCAATGCCGAGGAATCCGCATCGGCCTCCGAAGAGATGAACGCCCAGGCGGTCGCCATGCGGGAAGCGGTCCGCGACCTTGCCGGCGTTATCGGCGGCGGCCGCGGCGACGCGCCCGTTCGCGCAGGCGATGCGGCGCTTTCCATGCCTGCTGCGGCGGGAAGGCTTCCGGCGCTTCCGCCTTCCGCCGCGGAAACCGGTGCGCGGCCGGCGGCGAAAAAAAAGGGGCGCGCCGGCGCGGCTAAACCCGAACAGGTCATTCCCTTCGACGAAGGCGATTTCAAGGATTTTTAATGATACCGGCGGCGGTTCCGCAGGCATGACCGGCGGGCCGTCCGGCATGCGAAAGAGAATCGGCGCCCGGGCCAAACGGCCCGGGCGCCGACGCTATCCCTGTTTTTCAATGCTGGAAAACCATAAATCCCGCGGACAGGGCGCGAAATCGGCCGCGGCTGTTAACTTCCACATCTTACGGCCGCAGGCGGGACAAGCCGTTGTCTGCCGCGTCAGGCGTTAATCCTGTATTCGGTCGTGACCGAAACGTTATTCTTGATCATCTGCCATACGGGGCACACGGATTCTTCGGCAAGACGAATCGCTTTTTGTATATCCGCATCTCGCGTATCGGCCGAGGTCAAAACGAATTCGAGAAATATTTTTTCAAATTTGATGGGAGGCTGGTCGCGTCTCAGACCCTTGGCATTGACTTGCATGCCGGATACGTCCTTGCCCATTTTTCTCAGCAGATACAGGATCGCCGTTCCGCTGCATCCGGCAAAACTCATCAGCAGCAGTTCAAGACCGTTGTAACCCTGGCCATCCCCGAGAGGGGCTTTATAATCGAATGTAACGGGACGCTCCGGATTAGACCTTGATACGCCGATGAACTGAACCTTCCGATTTATCAAATTGACCGTTACCTGTTCGAATTGCTCGTCCATAAAACCTCCTTGTAGAAAGAAAAGCAGCTTGACACCGTCGCGAGATCGGCTGGACAATGCGGTCGAGCCGCCCTCCGGCGATTTATCATATTCAAAACCGGGATTCCATATTTAACGGAAGGCTTGCCGACCGCAGGGACCGGTCCCGCTTCCGGAGGGTTTGACATGCGGCGGCGGTTTCCCTGTTCCGCAGGGGTCACGCATATGCGGGCCTTCGCCGCAGCCCCTTTTTCCTCCCAAGAAACTACGGTTGCATTCTCTCCTCTTTCGGGTGTAGCTTTTTACACGATGAGTATTTTTCTCCGAAGGAGAGAGCGCATGAAGACCGCGGCCTGTTTCCTGACGGCGATTCTGATTTTGCTGCCCGCCTGGGCGGATGCCCCGGCGGCCGGCACGGGCGGTGTCAAGACCGTCCTGGTGCTGCCGTTCACCGTCCACGACGTGGAGAATAGAAGCGACATCGAACGGACCGTTCTCCGCATATTCCGGGAACCGCTGGCCGAGGACGGCCGGATCAGGCTTCTCGGCCCGGACGCGCAGGGCGCCCTTCGGGGCAAGGAGCGCGCGGACCTCTCCCTAGGCGATATTTACTTCGCGGGCAGGCATACGGGCGCCGATTATGTCGTGTACGGGACGGTGAACCAGGTCGGCTTCAACCTGGGCATAACGGTCGAGCTGATCGACATCCCCTCTTACCGGCGCATCCTGGCATTGACTGCCGTCTGCCACGGCATGGACGACGCCGAGGCCCGGATGAAGGAATACGCCCTGAAGATCGAGGACGCCGTCGACGGAGGCAACCGTCTCCCGTAGAGAACCCGGGTATAAAATGACGTCGGAAGCCGTTTATCTTACTGCGTCACCCGCGAATCCGCATCGATGCCGTCTGCTGGAAAGATTCTCATGAAATCCCCGGCGAAACGGCGATCAGCGGTTATGTGTTGTCCGGCGGCATTGCTCCGCCGTCTCAGCCGTTCTTATCCGTCCATTCTTCGCCTCGGCTCCAATCCTTCACATCGAGCATTTCCCCCAACAGGATGACGTTCCTGAAATCCCATCGATGCAGGGCCGGCTGAAATACGGAGCGCCCTTCTCGCGTGTGCGGAGCATATGCGTAATCCCGAATCTGCAACAGCCAGTATCTTGCATCGCCTATATCCTCCAGCGATAATTGGCGCGTCATTACCAATCTGTACATCTTATCGAAAAAATCAAACAGCTTGATGAAACAGTATCGGTAGACAAGACCCCGGGGATCACGCAGTGTCGACTCATTCAGCCGAGGTTTAACCGCCTCACACAAAACTTCCGGATCGTGCGCCATGATCGCCGTCATTGCGCCCTCTTTCTCATAAGGAAAAAGCGGACGGTATCGATCCGGAAGGATAAGCGGGCCGACTCCCCAATCGAGGGCCTGACACGCCAGGTTGAGGGATTGGTCCGAATCCAGTTTCTGCAGGAGAGTCTGAGCCAGATCGGACGCTCTCCATTTTTGACTGCGCCTGTATTGAAGGTATACATAGAAGATACTGATTCCGGCAATACCTGTGGGCGCCAGCTTGCCGACCGCTTCTACCCAAATCGTCGGTTCCATAATCTTCCTCCCCGATTTCCGGTTTTGAATGATAAGTTACGGTTCCTAGTGAATGCGCCGCTATTTCTTTCGTGTACGATTGGAAGCCGTCATATCGACAGGTGCGTGATTATTTTCTTAAATGCGGCACAGGCATGGCGGATGACGGGGACCGAAGACGCAATCGGATTGCCCGGTGTTACCCTTGCCGGCACAATCCGGAGGCCGCCGCCCCGGAGTTTTATATCGAAATGGTCTCCGGCGTCTCCCCGTTTCCGTCCAGGATGTCGCGGACGGCCCCGGCGAGCACTTTCATGGGGATCGGCTTCATCAGCATCCGGCCGATACCCAATGCGGAGAGCTTTTCCTGGTCCCCCTGTTCCTGGAATCCGGAACAGATGAGAACGGGGATGTCGGCCCGGATGTCCCGGACGGCCCGCGTAAGATCGAAACCGGTCATATGCGGCATGGTCTTGTCCGTAATTACCAGGTCGAATGCGCCGCTTTCCTTCCTGAACAGTTCGAGGGCCTGCACGGGATCCCCCGTTGCCGTTACGCGGTAGTTGAGCTTTTCGAACATCTCCCTGCTCAATTGGACGGCGATCTTCTCGTCGTCCACAAAAAGGATCCTTTCGCCTTTTCCCATCGGCATGACGT
Source organism: Syntrophales bacterium (assembly GCA_963668175.1). Classification (GTDB taxonomy): domain Bacteria; phylum Desulfobacterota; class Syntrophia; order Syntrophales; family PHBD01. The sequence continues at coordinate 2,511,787 of OY764159.1, read as the reverse complement.
CGGCGGTCTTTTTCTCGTCGACCGCCTTCGCTTCCATCAACGGCAGATAAATCCTGAAAACGGTCCCCTGTCCCGGTTTGCTTTCCACGTCGATCTCCCCGCCGTGGTCCTTGACGATCCCGTGCACGACGGCCAGCCCCAGCCCCGTTCCTTCGCCTTTCTCCTTGGTCGTGAAATAGGGGTCGAATATCCTCCCCAGGTTTTCTTCGGAAATGCCGCAGCCCGTGTCCCGAACAGTCACCTGAAGATAGCGTCCGGGTTTCAGGGCCGGATGGCGGTCGAGGTCCTCCGGGGTCACCGTCGATTCCCGCAGAACGATCGTCAGGAGGCCGCCCGTATCCTTCATGGCGAACCCGGCGTTGGTGCACAGGTTCATCAGCACCTGGTGCATCTGAGTGGGATCGGCCATGACGGCGCCGGAAACGGCTCCGACGTCTTTCCGGATTTCGATGGTCGTCGGCAGCGACGCCCGCATGAATTTAACGATCTCGTTGACGACGGGTTCAAGCTTGATGGGTATCTTTTCCTTGTTGGTCATGCGGCTGAAGGTCAGGATCTGCGTAATCAGGTCCTTGGCGCGATTGCCGGCCTGCAAGACCTGCTTCATGCCGTGGTGGACTTCCGGCCGGTCGCGCACCTCGTTGATGTACAGATCCGTGTAGCCGATGATGCCCGTCAGAATATTGTTGAAATCGTGGGCGATGCCGCCTGCCAGTGTCCCGATGGCTTCCATTCTCTGGGCCTGCTGGAGCTGCTCCTGGAGCTTCTTCCTTTCTTCGTCGGCCCGTGCGCGCGCGGTGAAGTCCAGGTGGACGAGGATAACGTAGCGGAGGGCGCCGCCGGCATCCAGGACGGGATAGAAGACGCCCTGCGCGAAAACCCGCTTGCCCTTTCCGAGCGTGCTACTCGCGTCGTACTCGACGATATGCGTCATTGCCTGCTCCCCCGCGAACGCCTTTCGCAGGATCGGCGTGACTCCGGCGTCTTCAAGCTGCCTGTCGCGAAGGATACTGTAGCCTTTCATGTCTTCCGCCGTGATGCCCCAAAGTTTCACGAAGGCCTCGTTCACATGGATGACCTCGCCCGCGGGCGACAGGACTTGGGTGGAAAGGGGCGACTGTTCGATCATGCCGCGGAAGCGGTCCTCGCTCTCCCGGAGGGCCTCCTCGGCGCGCTTGCGCTCCGTGATGTCGCGGGCGACCCCCAGGAGGCTGGAGATCTTCGTACCGTCGGCGTCGCGCAGGGGCGAAATATTCGACGTATGCCACAGCCACTCGCCGTTCTTGTGTCGCACCCGGTATTCGACACCGGCCTGCTTCCTTCCCGTCGTTGCGGTCCGCTCGACAAACGCGCGGCACAAGTGTGCATCCTCGGGATGCACGAACGCCTCATACGAACGGCCTTCGACCTCGGAGACATCGTGGCCGAGTTTTTCCGTCCATATCGGCGAAACATAGGCGAACATGCCTTCCAGCGAAAGCGTGTAGACGATGTCGTTGACATTTTCCACGTAAGAGCGGAAACGCTCCTCGCTTTCGCGCAGGGCCGCATCGGCATGCTGCCGGCTTCTCAGTTCCCGCCGCGACTGCTTCAGGGCGTTTCTGATCGTGCCGCTGACCAGGTATTGCAGGACGATGATAATCGCCATATACGACGTGTACGCGATCCAGAGCGTCAGGGGGTTATGCGCGATCCGGCTTTTCGGCAGAAGGCCCTCGTATTCGAGATACACGAGCGCCAGCCCCGTGAGGCTGCAGAAAGCGGCCGTCGCGGCGCCCGCCCTGCCGCTCTGCACGAGACCCGCAATGACGACGGCGACGAGATAGATGGCCATCGCATTGGAACGGGTGCCGCCGCCCGTGAGGGCCATGGCGGTCGCCGCCAGCCAGATGGCGCCGATCATGAGATTCGTTACCGCGCGTGTGTATCCGTTCGCGTTCAGCGCAAGCAGTACGAGTCCCATAAGCTCGATAAAAGCGATGAGCAGAAGCCAGCGGCCCGTCGTTTCCGGTATGAAGACCGCGATGAACACCGTGAGCCATCCCGTGAGCATGAAAGTCCAGGTGATCGTGAAGAGGAGCCTGGCATTGAGCGTCTTGTCCTCGTCTTCAAAGACGGGGGAGTGAAAGATATCGATCATGATCTTCCTATCGTTCAGATGTTAAATGGAGATTTTCGACGGTTTTCCAGGAAATGACCGAGCAGCAACTTGAATAAACAGAGGAGGAGACGGGTTCCCGTACCGTGGGTCGACGCGTGTTCCCCCTCCCGACGACGATCGCGAGGCACTGCCATGCGTCAACCCTATCCGCCGTAATCTCTCACATTTCAAAAAATTCATCAACCGAAGGATGAAGGAAAGAGTCATGATTGTGGAGATTCCGGCGTGCCGGTCCGGTTCGGCGGGGCACGGTCCCTTGCCGCATTTCCGGCCATTCGTTTCCAATCCACCCGGATCGTCTATATGGAATGTCATGATAGGAAACAGCTTCTATTCTATATGTTCATCGACATTCGCTATCTTGTTCTTTTTGGATATATACATTCTTAACTCCCGGGTCCTGTGGGGGGATTATGAAACGGACGATGATTCCTGTCGGTGTTATGGTCCCGGGCATAGCTCTCCTTGCCGGAAACGTCGAAAGATAGAACGCGGGCGCATATTGGGAGATGAAATACTTGACGGGAAATATGCAAGTCTCTCTAAATCGGGTCGCTGCCGCGAGGCAGTGCCTCAAGCGGAAAGAAGGCGGTTATATGATGAAACGATGGTATTGGGACGGCCTCACCGGTAGCCTGCGGCGGCGTAGCCCGCGATGAGGAAGATCAGCGTCAGGGCGTGGACCCTGATGGTGGCGAGGTTCGCCGGGGCCATTTCCATCCTGTCCATGTAATTCCGTTCCAGGATGCGGTAAGCGTTCCAGGCGGCGGGGACGGTGAGCAGTCCCAGGAGAACGCCCGACGGCGTCCAGGCGAAAGCGACGGACAGGATCATGACGGCGTAGGCGCAGACAAGTCCGGCGACATACAGGACGACGCCCGATTTCCGGCCGTGGCGGGCGACGAGGTTCAGTTTTCCCGCTTCCCGGTCCTCCTCGTAATCGGGTATCTCGTTGATGACGATCATGGACCACATGAGGAACCCGGGGACGAGGGACACGACGAAGGGCTCCCACGCGATCGTCCCCGTCTGGACGTAGAAGGCCCCGAGGCTGATGACGGGTCCGAAGTTGACCAGGAGCGAAAGCTCGCCGAACCCCCGGTAGCCGTAGCGGATCGGGGGCGTCGTGTAGAAGATGGACGATAAGACGCCGAAGGCGGTGAAGGCGAGGACCGGCCACCCGACGGCGACGGTCAGGTACATGGCTATGCCGACGGCGACGATATAGCAGAAGATCGACGCCGACAGGACCCGGTAAACGGGAAGCAGCCCGCCCGTGAGGATGCCGCTCCCTCCCGTGTAGGGATTCTTGTCCCCGCCGTGGGTACGGTCGACGGCATGGAGAAAATCGAAGACGTCGTCGATCATGTTGAGACCGACGTGATGGACGGTTACGCCGACGATCACTAGGAAGAAAGTCCAGGCGTCGAATTTATGAAAGCTTGCCCAGGCGACGATGCTGCCCAGGACGGCCGGAAAGATACTGGTGGGCACATAATGGAGGCGGAAAACCCGGAACCAGACGCCCGCGGCTCCCGCGGGCCGTCCCTTACCTTCTGCCGGGTCCATTTTCAGCGGCATGGTTTATCCCCCCTGTCTTTGCCCAATATGCGTCCGCTATGTTCTGCGGCCCTGTATCACGGCCGGCCGCCGCATTCGACGGCGGGGATACTCCCCGTCCGGCGTTCACGGCGCACCTTAAGGCAACGGCCTGCCTAAGGGAATAGGGATTTACCCGCAGGACTACGGTAGGTGGAAACTACCATCCAAGACGATCTTCCTGTCTGCGGCAGCGATTGCGAAACCGGTCAGGCGGCCTTTTTCCGGCGCTCCGCGAGCACGCCGAGCTGCCGGTAGAGCTCGTAGACGTCCATGACGTCCCAGTGTTCGGCAATCATGTGGTCCTGGACGCGGAAGATGTCCACCGCATCGTAAGCGTATTTCAGTCCCCGCGGCGAGGGCAGAGCGCCCAGCCACGGCTTTTTGAGCGTCCCGGCGTATGTGCCGTATATCCAGACCTGATCGCCTTCGGCGACTATCTTCTTAAGGGTGTAATTCCAGTTCGGCACGGCGTCGAACCAGTCCCTGAAGAACTTCCGGAAGCCGTCCATACCCTGTTTCGCCATGGGATTGTGCTGAATATAGTCGCTTCTCATGTACCGGTCCAGATCGGAGAGGTTCCTCTTCACGAAGACTTCGTTAACGAAAGCGCCGATAAGCTTCTTGTTTTCCAGAGCAAGCGTGTCCTGCATGATCATTCCTCCTTGACAGTCGAATGGCGTGAGGCGGTATCGCGGTTACTTGCGGCGGTTCAGATCGTCCGGTTGCCTCCCGTGCGCCGCTTTCATGTGGAAGCAATATAATCACGATACGGCTGCTGGCAAGGGCTATGCAAAAAAGGGGCCATCGCAGCAGCGAATATGTTGATATTTCTAAATATTGTACAACGTCTTCCCCGCGGGTCACTCAAAACGGTCAGCCGGCGTCGTAAACGTCCCTGCCGTTAAAATCCTGTATACGGCGACACCTTGTACCGGCCCACCGGATTTTGTCCAGTATTTCAGGACAATGGCCTGCCTCTTCCCGGCTCCGGCGGGCATGCCTCCCGGGCCGGCCTCTCCAACCGTCCGATATCACAACTTTCCTAACTTTATCGCTTTCTTTGCTTTTTTTGGCACAGAGTGTGCGATTTTGGTTATCAGGTCCGGTCTTGCGCGAAGCGCCACCTGTGCAGCGGTAACGCGCTGCTGAACGTTTTCCAACTTTTACCGAGAACAGGAGAGAAGATTGATTATGAAAAGCATGAGTCTAGCAAAGAAGATGCTGGGGGGGTTCATCATCATTGCCCTTATAGCCGCCTGCATAGGTCTCTTCGGCATCGTGAACATCAAGAAGATAGACCGTCTGGACATGGAACTCTACGAGGTCAACACGCAGCCCCTGGGCGATATCGCCGCCGTTTCCACCCTCTACCAGCGGACGCGGGTCAACCTGCGCGACGTCGTCCTCAACGGGTATATGCGCAAGGACCCCGGCGATTATCTCAAGCGGCTTGCGGAACTCGACCATGAAATCGATGCCAAGCTTGCCGATTTCGAGAAGTCGATCAAATCGGACGAGGTGCGGAATGTCTATGCATCCCTTGCGGCCGGCCTCAAGAAATTCCATCCGGTCAGGGACAGGATCGTCGCCTTGTCCAAGGAAGGAAAGACGGAGGAGGTCATGGCCCTGATGCGCGGCGAGGCCCTGGCCATAGCCGCGCAGATCGACGGCGCGATCGCCAAGCTTACCGAGATCAAGATCACCCAGGCCAAGGCGAAAGCGGACGGCAACACGGCGACGGCCAACTGGACGGTGGCCGTCACCATCGGCCTCACGGTTTTTGCCACCATTGCCGCGCTTGCCCTCGGTTTCCTCATCACCCGCTCCGTGACGAAACCGATCAACCGCGTGGTTTCCGGATTGTGCGACGGCGCCGCCCAGATCGCGGCCGCGTCGAGCCAGGTCTCCACGGCCAGCCAGTCCCTCGCGGAGGGGACATCCAAGCAGGCGGCCTCCCTGGAAGAAACATCCTCGTCGATGGAAGAGCTCTCCTCCATGACGAAGCAGAACGCCGACAACGCCAAGATGGCCCAGGACATGATGGCGGAGGCCAAGAAGATCGTCGATACCGTGACGGTGCATATGGACAACATGGAAGCGGCCATGGAGGTGGTGATGAAGGCGAGCGAGGAAACCGGCAAGATTATCAAGACGATCGACGAAATCGCCTTTCAGACCAATCTGCTGGCCCTGAACGCCGCCGTGGAGGCGGCCCGCGCGGGTGAAGCGGGTGCGGGATTCGCCGTGGTCGCCGACGAGGTCAGAAACCTCGCCATGAGGGCGGCCGAAGCGGCGAAGAACACGAGCAGCCTGATCGAAAACACGATTAAGAATGTGAAGACCGGGCACGATGCGACAAGAATCACCCAGGAAACCTTCAAGGAGAACGTCGCCATATCGGGCAAGATCGCCGGCCTGATCGAAGAGATCGCGGCAGCGTCCGGGGAGCAGGCCCAGGGCATCGGTCAGATCAACAAGGCCGTCGCCGAAATGGACAAGGTGACGCAGGCGACGGCCGCCAACGCGGAGGAATCCGCCAGCGCCTCGGAGGAAATGAATGCCCAGGCGCTGCAGTTGAGGGATTTTGTCGCCGATTTGAACGGCCTGATCACCGGGGTCGCGGCCTGCGAGACCCTTACCGACCAGGGTTACCGGTACGAGGAAAAGCCGCTGTCCCACGCGGAGGCGTAAAAAGCGTCGATGCAATGCAAAGAACGGAGACGGACAGTTGGCCGTCTCCGTTTTCTTTTCCCGCAAGACGCATTGGGCGTACGGGGTTACGGACCGTAATACTCGAATACATGCTGGCAGCGGTCCGCCCCGGCAGTTCTCACCGGCGCGCGGACACCCGCCCGCTTCCCTTTCATATCATTGGCCGATTTCATATCGGTTGCCTCCTTTCCCTCCCGGTTCCGCCCTTCCGACAAGAACGGGCGGATGACCGGAATCATTGTCGATCTTAATATAGTCATTCGCCGCGCCGTTGAAAAGGATCGGCCGCGGCCGGGACCCGTCCGTGCAAAATGCCGCCGCCGTCGCCATGCATCCGATATAACAAATGAATCGGAAAGTCAGCCTTTACGGTTGACAACGGGGCGAATATTTCCTATTTTGCCATTGAGGGAGACATCGCGGGCATGGTCCGGAATGCTCCATGATTTAATCCTTTTCCTTTAAACAGTATGGCAATGCAACTTCGGTCCTTTATCTCCAGGAACGCCTTAAACCTGTTGGTCTGGCCATTCTTGTGCCTGGGACTCTACGTCACGAGCCTCCACAGCTTTCTTCTGTTCCACACCGTCGCCGAGAGTTTTTCCATCGTCATCGCCCTCTCCCTTTTCGTCATCGCCTGGAACACGCGGCGCCTCGGGGCAAACACCTACGTGCTCCTCATCGGCATCGCCTTCCTCTTCATCGGCATCGTCGACTTCGTCCACACCGTGAGCTACAAGGGCATCGGCATTTTCTCCGGATACGACGCCAACCTGCCAACGCAATTGTGGATCGGCGCCCGGTACATGGAGGCCCTCTCCTTCCTGGGAGCGGCGTGGCTGATCGACCGGAAGCCGCGCCCCGATGCCGTCTTTGCCGTCTACGCGACGGCGACCGTCCTGCTTCTCGCGGCCATCTTTTCCGGTACGATGTTTCCCGATTGTTATGTCGAAGGCTGGGGACTCACCCCCTTCAAGGTCGCGAGCGAATATATCATCTGCGGGATATTGATTGCCTCGCTTGCGGTCCTCTGGATCCGCCGAGAAAAGTTCGACCGGCAGATTCTCGGTTTCGTCGCCGTGTCGATCGCTTTCAGCATCGCTTCGGAGATGGCCTTCACCTTCTATATCGATGTCTACGGCCGCTGGAACCTCATTGGGCATTTTCTCAAGATATTCGCCTTCTATTTCATCTACCGGGCGATCATCGTCACGGGGCTGGAGAATCCTTACCGCCTCCTCTTCTACGATCTCAAGAGACAGCGCGAAGAGCTTGAAACCATCATCGACGCTTCGCCCACCATGATCTTTTACAAGGATCAGGAGAACCGGTTCATCCGCGTCAACCGGGCTTTCGCGGAAACGACCGGCCGGCCGAAGAACGACGTCGAGGGCCGGACATCCTGGGAAATATTCCCCCTCCAGTCGCGCGACTTCTGGGAAGACGACCGGGAGGTCATCGACACGGGCACCCCTAAACAAGGCATGGTGAAGCCCCTCGAAACCCCCGGCGGCCGAAAATGGGTGCTGATGGACAAGATACCGTACCTGAACGACAAGGGGGACATCGCGGGAACGGTCGGTTTCGCCCTGGACGTCACGGAACAGAGGCAGGCGGATTACGAACTGGCCACGACCCGGCGCTTTCTGGAAATCGCGAACCGGCACACGGACATGAGAGGCATGCTCGACGAATTCGCCGCCGAAATGAAGAAAATCACCGGATGCGAGGCCATCGGCATACGCATCCGGGACGAACAGGATCAGATCCCGTACCAGGCCTGCCTGGGATTCAGCACCGAATTCCTCGCGCAGGAAAACATGCTGTCGCTTAAGACGGACCAGTGCATGTGCATCAACGTCATGAACGGAACGACGGACCCGGCAATGCCCTTCTATACGGAAGGCGGCTCCTTCTACCTGAACGAGGCCCGCCGCGTCCTCGCCGCTATACCGGAGGAGAAGAAGGGGCCCACGCGGGACGTCTGCCCCCGGACAGGCTACGAATCGATCGCGTTGATCCCGATCCGTACGGAAAAGGGCATCCTCGGACTCGTCCACCTTGCCGACCGCCGGAAAAACATGGTCCCTTCGGATATGGTCGCAACGCTGGAGAAGATCGCCGCGGTCCTCGGCGCAGGCACCCAGCGCGCGCTGGCGGAGGCGGCCCTGCGGACGGCCCGCGACCGGGCCGAGTGGCTGGCGCGTTTTCCGGAAGAGAACCCCCACCCCGTGATGCGCGCATCGGCCGACGAAACCGTCCTCTACTGTAATCCGTCCTCGATCAGGGAGCCGGGATGGGCGTGCGCTCCCGGAAGCCCGCTCCCCGCCCCGCTGCGCCCCCTTTTCCGGCGGGCGATGACCGGGGGGGAAATCGTCCAGGAAGACGTGGAAATGGAAGGGCGCTGCTACTCGGTATGGATCACGCCTTTCCCGGATGAAAATTACGCCAACCTCTACGGCCGCGACGTCACGGAGCGCATGCAGATGGAGAAGGCCCTGAAGGAGCGGTCGGAGCAGCTGGAGGCGGCAAACCGGGAGTTGGAAAGCTTCAGCTATTCCATCTCCCACGATCTGCGGGCGCCGCTCAGGGCCATCGACGGCTTCTCCCGCATGCTTCTCAACAGCCACGGGCACCTTTTCGACGCGGAAGCCGGCCGGAGGTTCCAAGTGATCCGGGACAATGCCCGGAAGATGGGGCGGCTCATCGACGACCTCCTCGACTTCTCCCGATCGGGCCGCCAGGCCATATCCCGGACGTCCCTCGACATGGAGGAACTCGTCGCCGAAGTATGGCAGGAACAATGTCTCCAGAATCCGGAACTCCGCATGACGCTCGTCAACGGAAGCCTGCCTCCGGCCCATGGCGACCGGACGCTCGTCAGGCAGGTCTGGGTCAACCTCCTGTCCAACGCCGTCAAGTTTTCCGCCGGCCGCTATACGATCACCGTCGAAGTCGGCGGCAGGGCCGAGGGCGCGGAAACCGTCTATTACGTGAAGGACCACGGCATCGGCTTCGATATGGCCTATCACGACAAACTCTTCGGCGTCTTCCAGCGCCTCCACGACGACAGCGCATACGAAGGCACGGGTGTGGGGCTCGCCATCGTCAGGCAGATCGTCACCCGCCACGGAGGCCGCGTATGGGGCGAGGGGAAGGAAAACGAAGGGGCGACTTTCTACTTCTCCCTTCCGTTCTGATGAACCGCGCCGGCCTTTCCAGGCCCGCCGCCGCACGGAAGGGACGGACGCCTTCTCCCGGCCGCCAGCGCCCGTGGCGGCATGAGGGTCTTCTCCTCCGATTCGGCCTACTAAAAACTCTCCTTGTTTTTTAAGGGTGCACGGCTAGAATAAAACCGGAGCGTGTCGCGCATGAACTATGCGCGTTACATGGATGTATGGCCGTCGTTACGCCGCGGGGGGGACGGTGACGGTGGGTTGTGGCTTATAACCGGCACTACCTTGCGAGGAAACCGCGCCGTGGAGCAGCCGTTGAATATTCTCATCCTGGAAGACAATCCCGTCGACGCCGAACTGATCCAGTTCGAACTCGAGGAAGCCGGAATCGCCTTCAGGGCCAAGGTCGTCAAGACAGAGCATGACTTCATCCGGGGGCTTCACGAATGCGCCCCCGATCTGATCCTGTCCGATTACGACCTGCCCGCCTACAACGGCGCCAAGGCCCTGGCCGAATCGAAGAAACGCCTCCCCGATACGCCGTTCATTCTTGTCACCGGTGCCCTGAAGGAAGAGACGGCCATCGACGTCTTCACCCAGGGCGCCAAGGACTACGTCCTCAAGACCCTCCTCCACAAGCGGCTCGCGCCCGCCGTCCGCAGGGTCATGGAGGAAACGGAGGTGCAGAAGGCGCGCCGCCGGGCGGAAGATGAACTCCGCGAGGCCCACCGGACCCTGGAAGCGCGGGTCAGAATCAGGACCGCCGAACTGGAAGCGGAAATCGCCAGAAGAAAGAAGACCGAAGCGGCGCTCGAGGGGGAAAGAAAGCGCCTGGAACAGGCCCTCGAAGAGGTCAAGACCCTGCGGGGCATTCTCCCCATCTGCGCCAGATGCAAGAAAATACGCGACGACAAGGGCTACTGGAACCAGGTGGAAAAGTATTTGAGCGACCGCACGGAAGCCAGATTCACCCACGGCATATGCCCGGAATGTGCGAAAGACCTCTATCCGGACATTTTCGAAAATAAGCCGTGACGGCTGTAAAGCACCTTTCGTCCAGCCGGACCGGACAGTGTCCTTTCCCGGAAGACAGATCCGCCGATATACGAACCCCATCTTCAGCAACCCTTCCCTCCCACGAACATATCATGCCGTTATCATTAATTAATATTTTGACGGCCCATAGACGTCTTCTGGCACCGATCGTGCATGACTCATTAACGCTGCCAGCTCCCAGAGCAGCCGGAGACGTCAAAAAAGTTTGAACGGCGTCCCGCCATCATAAAAAACGCCGGAGAGGCAAAGGGGCGGTCATACTCCCCCTCCCTCAGGTATGAAAGTCCCCGCCTCTCCACCCCCATATTAAAATCCAAAAAGTTGCCGATTGACATAACCGTACCCGTCCGTTAATTTATCGGGGCGTCATGGATACCATCCACGATGTCCCGAAGATTACCCGACGGCGGTGCGGACCGGACGAAAGGACGGGCATGTACGGACAGGCTGGAGCGATTAGGGAGATGCCGGAAGAGAGCGAAGGAATGCATCGCAAGGTCCTGGAGTTGGAACAGGCGCTCGATGAGCAGAAACGTACCGGGGAAAGACTTCGCCGCGCCAATGAACGGCTGGAGATGGCGCAGCGTGCGGCCAGGGTCGGCACCTGGGACTGGGACATCGCCTGCAACCGGATGGAATGGTCGGACCAGTTGTTCGAGCTTTTCGGCATGGACCCTTCGCAAACGGAGGCATCCATCGAGACGTGGAAGCGCGTCCTCCATCCCGACGACACCGATATCGCCTGCCGCCGTATCGACGACGCCCTGCGCAACCGCACGGCCCTCGACTCCGACTACCGGGTGATCCGCGCCGACGGGTCCGTCCGCTGGATCAACGCCAGGGGCGAGAACCGGTACGACGGAAACGGCAGTCCGGCGCGGATGATCGGCATCTGCACGGACATTACCGAGCGCAAGATGATGGAAGAGGCCGTCCGCGCGTCGGAAGTCAAATACCGCAGCCTGCACCGCAGCATGGTGGATGCCGTCGTCAGCGCGGACATGGACGGCTTTATCATCGACTGCAACGAGTCCTTCCTTGCCCTGCTGGGCTACACGCCTTACGAGATCAAATCCCTCACCTACAGGGATTTCACCCCGGAGAAATGGCATACCTTCGAGGCCGCCATCGTTTCCGACCAGATCCTCGCCCGCGGTTATTCGGACATCTACGAGAAGGAGTACCGGCGGAAGGACGGCACCGTCTTTCCCGTGGAACTCCAGGTCATGCTCGTCAGGGACAGTGCCGGCAAACCCGCCAGCATGTGGGCCATCGTCCGTGACGTCACCGCCCGCCGGCGCGCCGAGGACGCCCTCCGGGAAAGCGAAGAGCGCTACAAGACCCTGGTCGAGAAATCCCTCGCCGGCGTCTACGTCGTCCAGAACGGCTACTTCGTCTTCCTGAACGACAACGCCGCGTCCTACGCCGGATACCGGCCGGACGAGCTTACGGGACGGCGGTCGGATTTCATCGTCCATCCCGGGGACCGGACCTGGATCAGGCAGCGGGCGCGATCAATGCTCAATGGCGAGAATACGCTGCCCTACGAGTTCAGGATCGTCACGAAAACGGGCCATATACGCTGGATCATGGAGACGGTTACGGGAATCCAGTTCCGGGGCCGTCCGGCCATCCTGGGAAATTCAATGGACATTACCGCCCACCGGCAGGCGGAAGACGCCCTCCGGGAAAGCCGGGAGCTGGAAAAGTCGATCCTGCTCTCCGTCCCCCTCGCACTCTTCGGCGTCGAACGTCGGCGCATCTTCTTCGCCAACGACGCCATGGAGGACGTTTTCGGTTGGCATCCCGACGAACTGGTCGGCAAGAGCACCCGGGTGATCTTCAGGAGCGACGAGGAATGGGAGGAATACGGAGACACGCTCTATTCCACCCTGACCATGCAGTCGGTCTTCGTCTTCGAATCGGATATACCGTTCGTGCGCAAGGACGGCCGGGAGATATTCTGCCGGATGAGCGTTTCCCGGATCGGGCAGGAGCTTGGCGAGTCGAGACGCATCGTCGCCACCTTCGAGGACGTCACCGAAAGACGACGGGTAGAGGAAGCGCTCCGCGGCAGCAAGGAGAGGCTGCAGCGGACGCTGGAGGCCGTCAACGACGGCGTCTGGGACATGGACCTCTCCACGGGCCGGGCGGTTTTCAGTCCGAAGTGCTATACCATGCTCGGATACGATCCTTACGAATTCCGCCAGCACTACGACTCGTGGAAAGATCTCGCCCATCCGGAAGACCTGAAACGGGCGGAACGGGAGATCAAGGAGCGTCTCGCCAGGAACGAAGGTTACGCCATCGATATCCGGATGCGGACCAAGGCGGGGAAATGGTGCTGGATCCTCTCCCGCGGCAAGGCCATCGAATGGGACGACGGCGGTAATCCCGTGAGGCTTGTGGGCACGCAGTCGGACATCACCGAGCGAAAACGGGCGGAGGAGGAGCAGGAAAACCTCCGGGAGCAGCTCATCCAGGCCCAGAAGATGGAATCGATCGGCCGCCTGGCGGGCGGCGTCGCCCACGACTTCAACAACATGCTGGGCGTCATCCTCGGCCACGTGGAGATGGCCATGGAAGAGGCCGAGCCGGAGCAGATGCTTATCGCCGATCTGGCCGAGATCCGGAAGGCCGCCCTGCGGTCCACCGACCTCACGCGCCAGCTCCTGGCCTTCGCCCGCAAACAGACCGTCTCCCCGAAGGTGCTCGACATCAACGAAACCGTGTCCGGCCTGCTCAAGATGCTTAAAAGGCTCATCGGCGAGGATATCGAACTGGCCTGGCTGCCCGGAGGCGACCTCTGGCCGGTGAAGATCGACCCCTCCCAGGTCGACCAGATCCTCGCCAACCTCTGCGTCAATTCCCGCGACGCGATTTCCGGCGTCGGCCGCATCGCCATCGAGACGGTCAACATCCATCTGGACGAGACTTACTGCAACGGCCGCCCCGGCTGCCGGCCCGACCATTACGTCATGCTCTCCGTCTCCGACAACGGTTGCGGCATGAGCAAGCAGGTCCTCCGGAAGCTCTTCGAGCCGTTCTTCACGACCAAGGAGACGGGCAAGGGCACGGGCCTGGGTCTCGCGACGGTCTACGGCATCGTCAAGCAGAACGACGGATTCGTGGAAGTTGGAAGCGAACTCGGCCGGGGAACGACCGTCCGGGTCTACCTGCGCCGGCACACGGCCGAGGCGGAACCGGTGTTCGTCGCGGCGCCACAGGTGCGCGAGGCGTCCGGCAGGGAAACGGTCCTCGTCGTGGAGGACGAACCGGCCATCCTGCAGCTCAGCAAACGCATGCTGGAAAAGCAGGGATACCGGGTCCTGACCGCCGGCACGCCCGGCGAGGCGATTCGCCTGGCCGGGGAACATGCCGGGAAGATTCACCTGCTCATGACCGACGTGGTCATGCCCGAGATGAACGGCCGGGAATTGGCGGAAAGACTCCACGACATCTATCCGGAGCTGAAGCATCTCTTCATGTCGGGCTATGCGGACGACGTCATCGCCCAGTACGGGGCGCTGACCGAGGACGCCGGTTTTCTCCCGAAGCCCTTCTCGATGAAAGTGCTCGCCGACAAGGTGAGGGAGGTCCTGGACCGGCACTAACCGCCCGGCATGATCCGACTTTTCGGACAGATTCCGGCGGACCGGACGGAAAAGACCGCCGCCCCTCACACCGTTCCTCCCGGACGACGCCGCTCTATCGATATTAGTGCGCGACAATGCAGCGGATATAGCCGCCGTCCTCCCCGGCGCAGCGCCTGGCACGATAATTGGTATACAATCCAGCGAAGGCCCTTAAGCGCCCTTGCGAAATAAAAAGATGAACGTTGGCGCACACATAGGGCGACAGCAGGCGCCTGTTCGCCGGCGGCAGGGTCGAAACATCAGTCTTTTGCCGGATAAAGCACCTATTTCCTGAACAAACGATGAACGATTATCCGCAACGTATTTTTGCCGCAGCATCCGTCCCGGCGGCTGTCTTCACGGACTCCGGGGAGGCGGTCTGGGTGAACGGGACTTTTGAACGGTGCACCGGGTACGGACTTGCCGATCTCAAGGGATCAGCCGCCTGGCCTTTCCTTGCCCCCGGCGATGCCGCGCCGTTCATGGAGATGATCCGCCGGGCCTTGACGGACGATCCCGGGGAGCCGTGCGACATCCCCGTCCTCTGCCGGGACCGGGCGGTGAAGAACGTCCGCTGGACCGCCATGGCCGTTCCGGTCGGGGCCGATCCCGGACGGAAATCCGTCGCCGTCCTGGGCATGGAAGGCATTCCGGGGAGACAGGACCGGCGGGGAGAAGCCGCCGGGAGCGTCTGCGGGACTTCGCAATCCCTTGACGACATCCTTCAGGCCGCAGTGAAATTCTCCATCGTGGCTTCGACCCCCGAAGGCACTATCACGGCCTTCAGCCGCGGCGCCGAACAACTGTTGGGCTATACCGCGGAAGACGTCGTCGGCCGCGCGACGCCCCTCATCTTTCACCTCCCGTCCGAATTGGCCGCCCGCAGCGCCGAATTGAACGCCGAAACGGGATGCACGGTGGAGGGCTTCCGCATCTTCACGCTGAAGTCGGAGCGCGACGAAACGGAAAACCGCGAATGGACCTTTGTGCGCAAGGACGGCTCGACCTTCCCCGTTTCCCTGACCGTTACGGCCATCCGTTCCCCCCGCGGCGAAATCACGGGTTTCCTGGGAATCGCCCACGATATCGCCGGACAGAAGCAGGCGGAGGAGATGTTCTCCAAGGTCTTCATGACGGTTCCTATCGGCATCACGATCTCGCGGATGTCCGACGGCGTTATCGTGGACAGGAACCCCGGGTTCGTACAGGTTTCGGGATGGCAGCGCCACGAGGTCGTCGGCCGGACGGCCGCGGAGGTGAATTTCTGGGTCGATCCGAAAGATAGGGCGGCCCTGGTTGAAGACCTGAAAGCAGGCCGGGACGTCCTCGATCGGGAATATCTCTTCCGGAACAAAGAAGGAACCGTTCGTACCGGTGTTTTCTCCGCCCGTTCGGCCCAGATAAACGGCGAAGCGCATATCATCTTCGTCACGCAGGACGTAACCGAGCGCCGAGAAACGGAGAAGCGCCTGCGGGAAAACGAAGAGAGGCTTCGCGTCATCACCTCGAACATGCCGGGCGTTCTTTTCCGTTTCTTCGTCAGGGACAGCGGCGAATACGGTCTCAGCTACGTCAGCGAGCGCCTGCCGGACCTTTTCAATCTGCCTATCGGCGAACCGGAAGCCGTCTTCCCCGACTTCCTTTCCCGAATCCACGGGGAGGATCTGGACGGTTTTCTCAATTCCATCCAGCAGGCGGCGGCCCAGGCCGCACCCTGGAATTTCACCGGCCGCCTTGTCGGCCCCGGGGGCGGGATAACCTGGTTTCAGGCCATGGCGTCTCCGACACGCGTCGAAGACGGCTTTGTCTACGACGGAATCATGCTGAACGTTACGGAACGGAAGCAGGCGGAGGCGATGTCCCGCCAGTCCGAGGAGAAATTCTCCAAGGTCTTCATGCTGGCGCCGGACGGAATATCCATCACCAGAATGGAAGACGGCATGATCATCAATACCAACCTGGGGTTCGCCGATATCACCGGATGGGATCGAAGCGACGTCCTCGGACGCAGGGTCCATGACGTACAATTCTGGTACGATCTGAACGACCGGCAGCATCTGGTCGACGAATTGAAGGCCGGCGTGGACGTCCAGCAGCGGGAAATCCGCTTTCTCCGCAAGGACGGGACCGTACGGACAGGCTTATATTCCGCACGCTCCATACAGCTTGACGGCGAACCCCACATCGTCTTCATCATGCAGGACGTCACGGAGCACCGGGAAACGGAAAGGAAGCTGCGGGAAAACGAGGAGCGGCTCCGCGCCATCACCACGAATATCCCGGGCGCCGTCTTCAGATTCTACGCGAAAGACAGCGGCGAATACGGCATCAGCTACGTCAGCCGGGGCATAAAGGACATCTTCAGCCTGCCGGTGGACGACCCGGACTCTCTCTTCCCGATATTCCTCTCCCGCCTTCACGACGAAGACCGGAAGAGTTGTATGGATTCCATCAAGAAAGCGGTACGGGACGAGGCGCACTGGAACTTCGAGGGCCGCCTCACCGCGCCGCACGGCAAACCGTTATGGTTCCAGGCCATATCGGCGCCGACCCGTTACGGGAACACGCTCGTCTTCGACGGAATTTTTCTGAATATCACGGAGAGAAAACAGGCGGAGGCAATGTCACGCCAGTCCGAAGAAAAATTTTCCAAGATCTTCATGACGGCGCCGGATTTCATGGCGATCACGCGGATGGCGGACGGGTATATCATGGACGTCAACCTGGGGTTTGAAGACATCACGGGATGGAAGCGAAGCGAGGTCATCGGCCGGACCTCCGCCGACCTCGACTTCTGGGTCGATCCGGACGAGCGGGCGGTTCTCGTCGCAGACCTGAAAGCGGGCCAAGACGTCCACCACCGGGTATTCAAATTCCGGCGCAAGGACGGCACGCTCCGCGACGGCGTCTATTCGGCGCGTTCCATCGAAATCGGCGGCGAAGCGTGTCTCGTCTTCATCATGCAGGACGTCACCGAACACAGGCGGCTGGAGGAAGAGCGGCGGAAGCTGGAACAGCAGCTCTTCCAGTCCCAGAAGATGGAGGCCGTCGGCACGCTCGCCGGCGGCATCGCCCACGACTTCAACAACATCCTGGCGGGCATCATCGGCTATACCGAACTGCACATCGACGAGTTACGGGACAGGCCGAAAATACACCTCAGCATGGAAAAAGTCCTCCTGGCCTCGAACCGGGCCAAGGAACTCGTCAAACAGATCCTGACCTTCAGCCGCAAGGCCGACCAGGAGAAGCAGCCCCTCGTCCTGGCTCCGATCGTCGACGAGGTTGTCAAATTCATGCGGGCGTCGCTGCCGACCACCATCGAGATCAGGCAGACAGGCGACGAGACCACGGAAGCCGTCTTGGGCGATCCGAGCCAGATGCACCAGGTGCTCATGAATCTGTGCACGAACGCGGGCCACGCCATGAAGGAAACGGGCGGCGTCCTGGAAATCGGCTTGAGGGAGTTCCCCGCCGAACCCGCCTCTTTTCGCCTCGACACGGCGTCACAGACCGGCCGCCGGCTGGAAATATCGGTCCGCGACACCGGACACGGCATCCCTCGTGAGAATATGGAGAGGATCTTCGAGCCTTACTTCACGACAAAGGAAAAGGGTGAAGGGTCGGGGCTCGGTCTTGCGGTCGTCCACGGAATCGTCAAGGACCACGGTGGGGATATCCGCGTTTACAGCGAGGAGGGCAAAGGTACCGTCTTCAGAATCTATCTGCCTTTGATCGGGAAAAAGGCGGATGCGAAGTCCGAACCCGAGGAGGCCCTTCTGCCAGGGGATGGCGAAACGATCCTCTTCGTCGACGACGAACAGATCATGGCGGAGCTGAACCGGGAACTGCTCACCAAGCTCGGCTACGAAGTGATCACGGCGACGGACCCCAACCGCGCGATTGCGGTATTCGAAGACGATCCCGGACGCTTCGACCTCGTGATCACCGACAAGACCATGCCCGGTATGACCGGCTTCGATCTGGCCCGGAGAATCCGCCTTCTGCGCCCCGACATCCCCGTCCTGCTCTGCTCCGGCTTTCAGGAAAAGGGCGATATAGGGAAGGTCGACGCCCTGGGCGTTGCCCGTCTGCTCGTGAAACCGATCCGGGTCTGCGACCTTTCCCGGGCCGTCCGCACCGCCCTGGAGAAACGGGAACCCTTTCCGGACCAGCGGCCATAATCCCCGCCGCGCACGGGACCGCCCTCATGCAGCCGCCCGTTTTCATTGACAGGGCCGGGCGAATTCCCTATACTTTCCCTATTGAGGTCCGCCCGGCCGCCCGCACACTGCCGGTCCCAGGCCGGGCCCGTCCCGCACACCCTGCCCGCAGAGGTGTTCCGTTATGAAGATATTGCATCCGCTCCTGCCGGTCCTTCTGCTTTCGGCCTGCACGACGATGACGCCGCTGACCAAGGCCGCCAGGGACTGCGACCTTCAGGCCGTCCGGCAGCTCGCCGCGGGCAGCGGCATGAGCGAACCCGCCGGGGGCGATGCCAAGGCCTCGCCTCTGCACATGGCCGCAGCCTCGTGCGGCGACGCCCAGGCGCTTTCGATCGTCCGCACCCTGGTTGAAAGAGGGGCCGCCGCGGACCCCCGTGACGGCGAAGGCCGGACGCCGCTTATGATCGCCGCGGGCGGCAAACCGCAGACCGCCCTTTTCCTCGTCGAGAAAGGCGCCGACGTCCGGGCGAGGGATAATGCCGGCAACACGCCCCTCATCCTGGCCGCTGCCGCGAACAACCGGGAAATCGCGGAAACGCTGGTCCGCAGTAAAGCGGACGTCGACACGGCGAACGGCGAAGGCGTCACGCCCCTGATCAACGCCGCCATTTACGGGGACGCAGCCCTGGTCAAGCTCCTCCTCGATGCGGGCGCCGACCCCTTCCCCGGGGATTCCTCCGGCCGGGGCGCCCTCGACTACGCGGCGAGCTATAGAAAAGAAGCTTCGGCAGAGCTGCTCCGCGAGGCGGAAGCGTTGCGGGAGGCGGCGGCAGGGCTGCCGCAGCAGATCGTGCGGATCAGGGCCATCGTCGGCCGTGTCACGGGCTGCCTCATGCCCGAAGCGAAGACGTACACCGTCGGCATCAGCCGCGACCGGCGGGCGAATGCCTCTGTCAACCTCTCGGGGCAGATCGTTTTCACGCAGGGGGCCCTGCGCCTCTGGGACGACGACACGCTGACCTTCGTCGCCGCCCACGAGATCGCCCACGACAAACTGGGACACGTCGGCAAGAAGATCGCCGTCAGCGCCGTGACGTCGGGCATCATGCTCGTCGCCGATTTCTTCATCCCCGGCGTGGGCCTCCTGAACCATGCCGTCAACCCGGCAGTGGTCAACAACTACAGCAAGACCCAGGAACTGGAAGCCGACAAGACGGCCTCCGAGGCCTGCGGGAAATGCTTCGGCATGACCAGCGAAAAACAGATCGCCATCATGACGAAAATACGGCAGACGTCGCAGGAGGGCGGGGGATTCTGGGCATCCCATCCCGCCTGGAGCGAGCGTATCGAGAATATCCGTAAATAGCGAAACGGAGGAGAATGGCATGAAGGATACGGAACCGGACCTGTCAAGATCGGCGCTTCTTATCATGGACGTACAGAGGGACTTCGCGCTGCCCGGCGCGCCCGCCGAGATTCCCGGCACGATGGCCGTCGTGCCGCGCATCGAGCGGCTGCTCAATGCTTTCCGTGAGGCGGGCAAAACGATCGTCCACATCGTCCGGCTCTATCTGAGCGACGGCTCGAACGCGGACCTCTGCCGCCGGGAATGGCTCCGTAGCGGCCAGGAAATCGTATGCCCGGGATCGGCCGGCGCCCAGCCCGTCCAGGGGCTGCTGCCCGAGGCGGCAGGCGATCTCGACTGCCCCCTTCTCCTTCGCGGCGGCATACAGTCGGCGGGCCCGAACGAGTCCGTCATCTACAAACCGCGATGGGGCGCCTTCTTCGGCACCCCCCTTCAGGAACATCTCGAAAACATGCGGGTCCATACCGTTGTCGTCTGCGGCTGCAACTACCCCAACTGCCCCCGCACGACGATCTACGAGGCGAGCGAACGGGACTACCGCCTGGTCCTCGTCACGGACGCCATATCGGGACTCTACCAGCGGGGCGAGGACGAGCTTCGGGCCATCGGCGTCCGTCTCTGGCCCGCCGCGACGGTGATCGACAGACTCGCCGCCGAACGTGAATAGCCGAGAAACCCCGGCGGCTCCTTGACGTCACGATCGATATTCTGCTATGACGTCCCGCGAGGATAATCCAACGGTGAAACAGCCATACGATACGGCCCTCGTCGTCGAAGGCGGGGGCATGCGGGGGGTTTTCTCCACGGGGCTTCTCGACGGATTCCTGGAGCAGACGTTCAATCCCTTCGATTTCTATATCGGCGTCTCCTCGGGGGCGACCAACCTTGCGGCGTACCTGGCGGGCATGCACGGCCGCAACCGACTCATCTACGTCGACTACTCCCTGCGGCCGCAATTCATCAGCATCCCCCGGTTCCTCGCCGGCGGCCACCTCCTCGACCTCGACTGGCTCTGGGAGAACACGATCCGGGACATCCGCCTCGACCTCAAAGCGATTTACGCCCCCGGCAGGCCCTTTCTCGTGGGCCTCACGGACGCGGCAACGGGCGGGGCCGTCTTCAAGGATACCGGCCCGGACGATCTCGAACACGTCCTCATGGCTTCCAGCGCCGTGCCTCTCTATTACCGGGACTTCCCCCAGGTGGACGGCAGACCCATGACCGACGGGGGCGTCGCCGACGCCATCCCCGTCGCGGAAGCGCTCCGACGCGGCGCAAAGCGCGTCATGGTCGTCCGGTCGCGCCGCCGGGACTACCGCAAACGCCCGAACCTCTTCGACCAGTGGGTCATGTCCCGCTACCTCCGCCGCCGCCCGGCTCTCAGGGAAGCCATGATGAGGCGCGTGGCGCGTTACAACGAAACGCTGGATCTCATCCGCCGCCCGCCCGACGGCGCGGAGATCGTCGAAATCTGCCCGCCGGACGCCTTCCGCGTCTCCCGCCTGTGCCGCAACCGCGACATCCTCCGGGAAGGCTACGACCAGGGACGCGCCGCCGCTGCCGCCGCCGTCGCCCGATGGCCGTCCTGACGCCGCCCCCCTTCCATTAAAGCCGACGCCGCACGACGCCCTTGACAGAAAGGGCCGTTGCCGCTATACTGAAATGGTAAATGAGGGGGTTCTTTATCAACGGAGGATGCCATGTACCTGAGAACATCGGACTTGGATGTCATGAGTCTTGGATTCGGCGGGTACACCTGCAACTGGGGCACTCATTTCTGCGGGTTGTACGAATCCGACGAGGAACGCGACACGATTATGTTCGGCTTCCTCGCCCAGGGTCTTTGCGACCGGGAACTCCTCGTATGCTGTCCCGGCGAGGCGCATTACGACCATGCCCTCGACCGCGTCCACGCCCAATGCCCCGGCGCCGACCGACCCGGCCCGGATTCCTTCCGTCTGCTCCATTCCCGCGAATTGTACCACCCCCAGGGCTTCTTTTCCCCCCAGGCGATGCTTAAGGCCCACGACGATATCTGGGCCGAGAACCTGCAGACCGGAACGAGGAATGTGCGGGGAACGGCGGAAATGGGCTGGGCCCTGGAAAAGATTCCCGGCATCGAACATCTCATGGCCTACGAATCGATTCTCAACACCTTCATCTGGGGCAAACCCTGGATCAGCATCTGCATGTACGATGTCAACCGTTTCCCGGGGGCGACGATCATGAAGGTCCTCCAGACCCACCCCTTCGTCATCACGGGGGGCGGCATCTTCGAGAACCCCTACTTCGTTCAGCCCAAAAAATGGGTTACCGAGCGCGCACCTGAATTTTTGCCGCTGTTTGAGCGTCTATGATCAAGCTATCGCATGAAGTGCTGCTGGCACTCGCGTATGTGTCGCAAATATCCGATCCCGATCTGATCCGCTTACGATTCATCGAATCCCTCAATGGGCTCGGTACGGCGTTTGCCTTCCAATTCGCCGAACGGATGCCGCCCGGCCTTCCGGAATACCTCGTTTTTCCGATTACGACCCTTCGTTCTTCCTTCGGGTACGCTTTGATGGAAGAAGGTCCGGAAACCACGGAGGCCGAACGGGCCGTCTTCAGGACCGCCTTCCATTTCCTGGCGGTCCTCCTCGAAAACCGAATACAGGCACGCGCCCTGCAATCAAGGAACGAGTCGCTGCTGAAGGAAGTCAATCAGGAAAAATCGCTCGTTCATACCGTTCTCGAAACATTGCCCGTCGGCGTTTGGGTCACAGACGCCCATGGCAAGATCCTCATGGGCAATACAGCCGGAGAAAACATCTGGGGCGGCATTCGTTACGTCGGAATGGAACGCTACGGCGAATACAAAGCCCGATGGACCGGCACGGGCATACGCGTCGAGCCTGAAGACTGGGCCGTATCCCGGACGCTTGCGACGGGCGAAACCGTTATCCACAAAGAACCGATCCACATAGAATGTTTCGACGGCACGGTGAAGACCATCCTCAACTCGGCAGCGCCGCTTCTGGACGACGACCTGAAAGTTTTGGGAGCGATCGCCATCAACCAGGACATCACGGAACTCACACGGACGGAAGAGGCGTTGCGCCAGAGCGAAGAGCGGTACAGAAAAGTGTTTGAAGAACATTCCGCCGTCAAGTTGCTGGTCGATCCGGAAACCGGGAACATCATCGAAGCCAACCGGGCCGCGGTTCATTTTTACGGATGGCCGTACGAACGGCTCAAAGCGATGAAGATTCGGGAGATCAGCACGCTTTCTCCCGAAGATATCGGAAAAGAGATCGAAAGGATACTCGCGGGCAGCCAGAACCGTTTTGAATTCCGCCACCGGCTGGCGGACGGGTCGGTCCGGGATGTGGAGGTTTATTCCAGCAGGATCGAAGCCGAAGGAAGAGCGCTCATCCACTCCATCATTCACGATATCACCGACCGCAAACAGGCGGAACGGGAGAGGGCGAAGCTTCAGGAGCAGTTGAATCAAGCGCAGAAAATGGAGTCCGTCGGCCGGCTGGCAGGCGGCGTTGCGCACGATTTCAACAACATGCTGGGGGTCATTCTCGGACATATGGAGATAGCCGTGGAGGCGGTCGATCCGTCCCAGCCGATATACTCGGCCCTCCGGGAAGTGCAGAAAGCGGCGGAGCGTTCCGCCGATCTTACACGCCAGCTCCTGGCTTTTGCCCGCCAGCAGACCATTTCCCCCCGGGCGCTGGACGTAAACGAGATCGTGGGCGGCATGATCAAGATGCTGCAACGGATTATCGGCGAAGACATTCGGCTGGTATGGCTGCCGGACAGCGACCTCTGGCCGGTCAAGATCGATCCGTCACAGATCGACCAGATTCTGGTCAACTTGTGCGTAAATGCGCGCGACGCCATATCCGGCGTGGGCACGCTCACCATTGAAACCGGGAACGCCAGCTTCGGCGAAACCTATTGCTCCGATCATCTGGGCTTTATCCCCGGCGATTATGTCCTGCTCGCCGTCAGCGACGACGGTTGCGGCATGGACAAGGATGTCTTAAGCAAGATATTTGAACCTTTTTTCACGACGAAAACCTTGGGGCAAGGCACCGGCCTGGGCCTGGCGACGGTTTACGGCATCGTCAAACAGAACGACGGATTTCTGAACGTTTACAGCGAACCGGGCACAGGAACAACCTTCAAGATTTATCTGCGCCGCCATGTAGGCAAGGCGGAGCAGAGACAGAAGGAAGATATCCGGATACCGATCCCGGGGGGCCGGGAAACCATCCTCGTTGTGGAAGACGAACCAGCCCTCCTCGATCTTGCCAGATGCATCCTCGAACAACAGGGATATACGGTGTTGACCGCCGGTACGCCTCGGGAAGCCATCCGCATAGCGGAGAAATTCGCCGGGGAAATTCATCTGTTGATAACCGATGTGGTGATGCCGGAAATGAACGGCCGTGACCTGGCCAAGAACCTGCTTCACCTCTATCCCAATCTGAAAAGTCTTTTCATGTCTGGATATACCGCCAACGTCATCGCTCACCACGGCATCCTGGACGAGGGCGTCCATTTTATCCAGAAACCTTTCTCCCGAAGTGACATCACCGGCAAGGTCCGCGTCGCGCTGAGCGAAACATGAACAAATGATATAGGAATGCGACGTATTTCCATCCGTCAACTCCCCGGACACCCGACATGTCGGAAGGAAGTTTATCCGACCGTCGTCCCCGGAAATCGCCGTCTTACAAATCTTAATAATTGCAAAATTTTCCCGGACATGCGATGTTATACCAATCCGGAACATCAAATATCTGCGGGTTCGCGGGTGCGACCCGTTCTCTGAAGTATGGACGTCACAGGAGAAGACATGCGCCGTCATACGGCCCGCGGAAGTTCGGTGTGATTGCGATATTCAAAAGCGGGAGCGGATATGGAGATGGAAGCGGCGGACAACGGCCATCTGGTCGACGGGAAGTACGGCATCGGCGACATCGTCGACCTTAAGCAATTACAGCTTATCTTCGAACATTTCACCGCGGCCACGGGATTCACCATCGGCTTTCTGGACCATCCCGCCCTGAACATCCTGATCGCCACGGGCTGGCGGGACATCTGCACGAAGTTTCACCGGAGCTGCCCAGAGGCGGAAGCCGTCTGCCTGAAGAGCAACCGGTGTCTCCTGGACCGGCTCGACGAACCGGGCAGGATCGTTGCCGAACAATGCGGCCACGGGCTTGTGGATTGCGCGATCCCCATCATCGTCAATGGAAAGCATATCGCCAGCCTTGCCACCGGACAGCTCTTCATGCAGGAGCCCGACCTGGAAGATTACCGGCAGCGGGCCCGTCAATACGGATTCGACGAAGAAGCGTATCTTGAGGCGGTCAAAGAGATTCCGGTGATTGAGACGAAGAAGCTCGAAGCCGTCACGGCCCTCCTGGGGGAGATAGCCGTCGTCGTCTCGCAGCTCGGATATGCGAACCTCGCCGCCAAGGCCGAGGCCGGACGCCTGGCGAACGAAATCGCCGAGCGCAGGCGGGCGGAGGAAGAGCTGCATCTCTCCGAACGCCGGAAGATGATCCTGAACCGGATCGACCATGTCTTCCTCACCGTCCCGGACGAAGAGATGTACGGCGAGGTCCTGGACGTCGTTCTTTCCACGATGCAGAGCCCCTTCGGCATTTTCGGCTACATCGACGAAAAGGGCGATCTCGTCATCCCCAGCCTGACGAGGGACGTATGGGACCGTTGCCGCGTGCCCGGCAAGGCCGTCAGCTTTCCCGCCGGCGGCTGGGGCGAAAGCATCTGGGGCGCGGCCATCAGGAAAAGACGGTCCTTCCTGTCGGAAGGCCCTTTCAACACCCCGGAAGGGCACATCCGTATCGAAAACTTCCTCACCGTCCCCATCGTCTCCCGGGACGCGACGATCGGACTGCTCTCCGTCGCCAACAAGGAAGGCGGATATACGGAGAGGGACCGCAACCTGCTTTCCGGAATCGCAGGCCATATCTCGCCGATTCTCAACGCCAGGTTGCAGCGCGACATCCAGGAGAGGGAGCGGAAGCGCGCGGAGGAGGCGCTGCGCGAGAGCGAAGCGAAGATTCGCAGCGTGTTCGAGGCGGCCCCCGTCGGCCTGTGCATCATGAAAGGCCGCGTCTTCCAGAGCGCAAGCAAGGACTGGTACGACAGGTTCGGCTATTCCGTCTCCGAGATCATCGGCCATACGACGCGGATGCTCTATGAGAGCGAGGAAGAGTACCGGCGGGTCGGGCGCGATCTGTACAGAAGCCTTGCTGAACAGGATGTGGCCTACGTCGAGACGAGGCTGCGGAGCAAGAAAAGCGGCGTGCGCGACGTCATCCTGCGCGCCGCCCCCCTTCAGCCGAACGATGCCGCCCTGGGGACGGTCGTATCCATCGAGGACATCACCGATTACCGGCGGGCGATAAGGGAGTCGGAAGAATCCCGGAGGCAGCTCGCGGACATCATCGAGTTCCTCCCGGACGCCACCCTCGTCGTCGACAGGGAAGGCAGGGTCATCGCCTGGAACCGTGCCATGGAGGTCATGACGGGCGTAAAGAAAGAAGACATGCTCGGCAGGGGCAATTACGAATACGCCCTTCCCTTCTACGGGGAAAGAAGGCCCATCCTGATCGACCTCGCCCTCCATCCTGACCCCGAAATGGAAAAACGCTACACGGCGGTCCAGCGGATCGGGGACAGTCTCCTGGGCGAGTCCTTCACGCCGAACCTGCCCCCCGGCGATATCCACCTTTCCGCCACGGCGTCGGTCCTGCGCGATTCCCGGGGCGAGATCGTCGCGGCGATCGAGTGCATCCGCGACAACACGGAACGAAGGCGGCTGGAAGAGCGCCTCTCCCGCGCCGAAAAGATGGAGGGCCTGGGCAGACTGGCCGGGGGCGTCGCCCACGATCTCAACAACGTCCTGGGCGTCATGGTCGGGTACTCGGAACTGCTCGCGGAGAAACTGCACGAAGGGAGCACGCTCCGGGATTACGCCGACAACATCCACCGGTCGAGCGTGAAGGGCGCGGCGATCATCCAGGACCTGCTGACCCTCGCCCGCAGGGGCGTGAACACGGCGGCCGTCGTCGATCTGAACCGCGTCGTCGTCGAATATCTCAGGTCGCCGGAATTCCAGGCCCTGAAATCCGTCCATCCCGACATGGCTCTCCGGAAGGAGCTTGCCGTCGGCCTCCTTCCCGTCAAGGGGTCCTCCGTCCACCTGGGCAAGGCCCTGATGAATCTCGTCACGAATGCCGCAGAAGCCGCCTCCGAAGGGGCGGACGTGACGATCACGGTCCGTACGGAAAACAGGTATCTGGACCGGACGCTGCGCGGCTACGACGACATGCAGGAGGGAGACTACGCTGTCCTGACCGTGGCCGACACGGGCGGCGGTATTCCCGCCCGCGACCTGGGAAAGATATTCGAGCCGTTCTACACGAAGAAGTTCATGGGCCGGAGCGGCACGGGGCTGGGGCTGGCGATCGTCTGGGGCGTCGTGAAGGACCACGGCGGGTATATCGACGTCCAGAGCCGGGAGGGCCAGGGAAGCACATTTACCCTCTATTTCCCCGTTACCCGGGAGGCGTTCGCCTCAGAAGAGAAGGCGGCCTCCCGCGAGGCGTACATGGGCCGGGGCGAGTCGATCCTGGTGGTGGACGACGTCCAGGCCCAGAGGAACCTTGCCTCAAGCATGCTGGAAAGGCTGGGCTACCGGGTCAAGGCGGTCGAAAGCGGCGAGGCGGCGGTCGAATACCTCCGCGGCAACCGGGCGGACCTCGTCGTCCTCGACATGATCATGGACCCCGGGATAGACGGCCTGGAAACCTACGCGCGGATTCTCGCCATCCATCCGCATCAGAAGGCCATCATACTCAGCGGCTACGCCGAAACCGACCGGGTCCGGGAGGCCCAGGCCCTGGGCGCCGGGGAGTTCGTCCGCAAGCCCTACGTCCTGGAGAAGATCGGCCTCGCCGTCCGTAGAGAACTGGACAGGGAATAGGGGAATAGACCCGCACGGCGGTCATCGCCGCTTGATGCGCCGCCTTCTGTCATCCGACGGCGGGCGGTTTGCCGTCGCATAGCGGCTGAATAGCCGTTGAACGATTCGGCGGGATGTATTATAGAAAGCTTCAAACGGATGGCGGCGGAAGCGCCGTCCGAAACAGTCTCCCGCATCCAAAACCTTCAAGACGGAGAAAGGCCATCATGAAAACATTCATCCGCTCCAAAAATGCGCATCTTCTTTTCGCTGTCGCAATCGCCGTTGCCATCATGGCCGGCTGCGCCGGTTCCACGAATAAGGCCGCCGCGGCGAAAGGCGTATTGCCGCCGGCAACGGTCCCGGACAGCCTGTTCATCATCCCGCCGCCTCCCGCCGCGGGCTCGGCCGCCTTCGCCCTCGACGAAGAGTACAGCCGAAGGACCTTCGCCCTCCAGGGAACACCGGCATGGGCGCAGGCGATCCTCGACGCCAGTCTCAAATTTCCCTATGCGGCCGACACCTATTCGTGCGCCCTCGGCGTCCCGGTGACCGAAAAGGACACGCCCCGCCTCTACCGTCTGCTCCAGATCGTCGCGAAATACGCCGGCGATTCGACGGCATCCGCGAAGATGTCGTATAAGCGCCCCCGCCCCTTCATGGTCAACAAGCAACCGATGTGCACGCCGGACGAGAAGGCGCACCTCGAAGGGAACGGCTCCTATCCGTCGGGCCATAACGCCATCGGCACGGCTTGGGCTATGGTCCTCGCCGAGGTTTCGCCCGACCGGGGCGACATCGTCCTGAAGCGCGCTCAGGGCTACGGCGTAAGCCGCATGGTCTGCAACGTCCACTGGTACAGCGACACGCTCCAGGGCCGGTACATGGGCGCCTACACGGCCGCCACCCTGAATGCCTCCCCCTGGTTCCAGGAGGAGGTGCTCGCCGCCAGGGCCGAGCTTGCCGCCGTCCGCACCCGGGGCCTGAAGCCGACGCGCAACTGCGCCGCCGAGGCGAAGGCCATGGAGATGCAAAAGGAGATATTCAAATAAACGGATCGAACGCAGTCATTTGCCGCCGCGCAAGCGTGGCTTACGCGATCCGTTTGTCTGCTTGCTTCATAATGAATGCGGTCTTTTAAAACATCTGTATCGGCTTTCGCATCCATCGACAGATCAAGAACGGGGGGGGCTTGAGATGAAAAAGAGACCGGTTTTCATTCTATCGCTTTTTGCAATGATCCTGCATGCCGCAACGGGCCTCGCCGACGAGTACGGAAAGGTCCACGGCCCTTTCACCGTCTATTCGCACGAAACGTTCGTCAAGGACGATACCGGGGAGACGGGCCTGCATGTCGACGGGGAAAGCTGGTACGCCCTCGTCGATCTGTCCGGATTCGCCGACGACAAGGCGGTATTCACGAGGCCGTCGCAGTTTCTTTTCGATAAGAGCAAGGAAGGCATCATCGTCAGCATCTTCGCGGAGAAGGCCGCAGGCGTCACCGATGCGAAGTCGTGCCGGACAGCCGGACCGTACATACCCGTCCAATACGAGAAGGACCTGGGCGGCAAAACCGTCGGCATCAACGACTTCAAGGACGTAAGGCGATCCGTCCATTACCGGCCCTATTACAAGGGCTACTGCTTCAATTTTCATTTCTCCATGGACCCGGGAAAGGTGCATGAGGAAAAGGTGAGCCGGATCATCGGTTCCATCAGGTTCACGGAAGGCGGTTTACCCAAAGCGCAATGGAGGAAGACGGTTTACATCGGAAGCAAACGGCTGACGATGCCCGTGCCCGATCGCTGGAAACTCTCATTTGTAACCGACAAACTGCCGACGATGGCTTTCGCCGCCCCGAAAGAAAGCGATTTCAAGATGGGCGTATCGCCGATGGCGGGATTCGGATCAACGCAAATAAAACCTGAAAAAGCCAGGCAGGCGACGGAAGGTCTGATGTCCCGCGCCGCCGCCTTTGCCGTGACGGCGCCTGTCCTTCGGGAATATCAAAAGGACGATACCGTCGTCTATTACTTCGATGCGACCGACAAGACCCATCGTCCCGACGCGCCCACGGACTATCCCCACCTCCGGCAGGGGCACGCTCTGGTCAAAGGTGCCGTTCTCTACTTCTCCATATTTTACAGGGACAGCGGAAATGACGATGCGTCACTCACCCTTTCCGCCCTGGAGAACGCCGTTGTCGTCGATCTGAAACGGTAAGCCTGGCCGCCTGGATGCGAACCGCCGCGTCCGCGCCCGGGGCCTGAAGCCTGCACATGGCGGCAAAGCCGGGAAGATGGCCATGGAGGTGCGGGAGGCAACGTTCCGGCAAACCGCCGGCATAAGGAGGATGCACGCATGCGCGAAGGAACGATTGAAACGGCCAACGGCCGGATATGGTACCGGGTCTGCGGCGAAGACCGTCCGGGAATACCCATTCTCGTCCTGCACGGCGGCCCCGGCTTCATGTCCATGAGCGACGGGCTCGACGCCCTGTGGGAGGGCCGCCCCGTCTGGTTCTACGACCAACTCGGCTGCGGCAGCAGCGACCGCGCCGCCGACAGCAGCTTCTATTCGGTGGAAAACTATGTCGCCGAACTGGCCTTCGTGCGGTCGGCGCTGAAGCTCGACGCCCTGTACCTCATGGGCTTCTCTTGGGGCTGCGCGCTGGCCTGCGCATACATGCTGACCGCCAAACCCGGCGGAATCAGGGGCCTCATGCTCTGCGCACCTTATCTCTCCTCCCCGGCCTGGGATGCCGACCAGCGGCGGAACATCGCCCTGATGCCGCCGGACATACGATCGGCCATCGAAACGGGCGAAGCGGCAGGCGACTTCGGCGACTCGTACCAGGCGGCGGCGATGGCCTATTACGAGAAGCACGTCTGCATCCTGTCGCCATGGCCGGACTCCCTCCAGACCGCTTTCTCGAAATTCAACATGGACGTCTACCGGACCATGTGGGGCGAAAGCGAATTCACGATCACGGGAAAACTGAAAGATTTCGACCTGACACCGAGGCTTGCGGACATCGCCCTGCCCGTCCTTCTCACCTGCGGCGACCGCGACGAGGCGGACGCCAGGACCGTGAAGGGCTTTCAGGAGCGCTTCCCCGCCGCCCGCATGGCCGTTATCCCCAAGGCCTCGCATCTCCACCAGGTCGAACGGCCGGAGATCTTCTGCGCCGTCGTCAAAGATTTCCTCCGGGACACCGACAAGTAACACTGCTGCGGCCGGCGGCTTTTCCCGGCCATGCCGCAACCGGACCGGAGCATTGCCTGCCGCACCCTTGACCGCCGCCGTACGGCTTCGCAAAGAGCCATCCCCTATGGCCATGATCCCATTCCATGCGTCCGGCCCGCCGGGACAGGTCATCGGCTTTCTTCGTCTCTCAAACGTTATGCTTTTTATCGCACCCGGAAATGCTTATACCGCTTATCGTCTTTCCCCGCGGGCCTGCACCGCAACGACCCAAGCATCGCACATATTTTTATCTTTCTATAATCACTAGAGATATTATGGTTTTCTGCGTTTCGACAACGTCGGTTCAATATTTCGCTTTACATGGACCATGGTGTTATGCTTAATTATACACGCGTCTATCAATGACTATATAATATCTGTTTTTCATTTTCAGATGCCGGCAGCTTTTTGTCATTGTTTTCGCAAAATCAACGAGGGGTGAGGGGTATGAGGAAAATCATTTGCATTGCGATAGCGGCCGCCATGCTGGCCGTCGCTCCGTCCGTCCAGGCGGACACCTGGAAATCATGGACGTCGGCCGGAAACGACGGCGGCGAATACTGGGACAACCGTTCCTCCGACGGCAACGGCTACGCCAACATCGGCTATTACCTGACCAAGACCGGCGATTACGTGAGCCGGGCGGACTACGAACACCCGGGCAACATCAAGTACCTCGCCAATATAGACGGCACGGCAGTCTCTTCCTGGGGTTTAACCTACGCATCTGCCGAGAAGTTGTCGCTTAAGTTCGAATGGGCGGGCTATGCCGGCGTCAACGAATTCGGCTGGTTCGCCATGGGCAACAAGTCCGCGCTGCACACCATCTTCGCCGGCGCGGACAGCGCCGGGGCCTCCTACACCCTCACGATGCCCGTCGGTACGGCCTACGGCTTCTATTTCAAGAGTAACGGCAACACCTGGTATACAGACGGCAACGGCGACCATTTCGCCCTCTTCCAGGCGGATTCCGGAACATACTGGCTGGGGATGGAAGACCTGCCCCTTGCAGCGAGCGACAAGGACTACAACGACATGATCGTCAAGATATCCTCATCGCCCGTTCCCGAGCCGGGGACCATCCTGCTGCTCGGATTCGGCCTCATCGGCGCGGCGGGCATCCGGAGGAAATTGCGGAAATAACTTTCTTCCGTCCGAAAGAATCCCGGGGCGGGGCCGATAAGCGGTCCCGCCCTTTTTTTTTACGGGCCCCGCCGCCGATTTTATTCCCGCAAATATCCGTTTGATAACTTACCTTGTTTATGCAAGAGTGCGGTCGGCAGGCGCCGCGGCCTTTTTTCCGCACGGTGCCGATGCCGCGCAACCCGTTTATTCCCTATGCCTAAGAAGGATTACATACCGCTTCTGATGGGGTTTTCCCTCATCGCGGGCATCGTCGCCCTCGCCGCCGTCCGGTACATCCGTGCGGCAGGCGTCTGGCGCGGATACCCCGTCGATTTCGATACGGTTTTCGTCGCCCTCTATATCCTCTGGCTGATCGTCGAGCTTCGCGTTTCCCGCCGCGACGCGAACACGGAGGGAAAAAAGACCGCGGACTCCGCAACCTGCCAGATATACGGCATGGCGCAGGCCTTCACGATCCTTTCGGCACTCTGGTTTCCGTCCGTCTGGCAGACGCCCGCCGCCGCCCACGCCGCCGGCATCGTTATCTTCCTCGGCGGCGTCGGCTACAGGCTCTGGGCCGTCCGCACGCTGGGGGAATTCTATTCTCACCGCGTCCGTACAACGGACGGCCACCGGATCGTCGATTCCGGCCCCTACCGGTTCACAAGGCATCCGGCCTACGCCGGCATGATCGCCGCTAATCTCGGCGTCGCCCTCTATTTCCCGAACGCGGCGACCGCCTGTGTTTTTCTCTTCGCCCTGATTCCTTCCATCGCGGCGCGCATCGCCGTGGAAGAGAGGACGCTCTTGCAGATCGAAGGCTATGCGGAATTTGCGAAAACGCGCAAGCGCCTTCTTCCGGGGATCTGGTAAGCATGCGAAGGGATGACGGCGAGCTTTGCGGCGGAGCCGATTTCATAACAGCCCCCGGGAGAACGATATGCGAAAATTTCTGACCGTCTGCGTTTCGATCCTTTTTCTTGTCGCTGCCGCTGCGGCCTTTGCCGGCAACGACGGCGTGAAACGGGACCTCTCCGCCGGCGAAACGGGCAAGGTCCTTTTCAAGTCGGCGGCCCGGAACACGACCCTGGCGGAACTCCTTACGGGCCGGGTGAGGATGACGGACACCGTCTCCGGCGAACTCGCGATACCGGAGGGGGCCGGCGCCGGGAGGCTCCCGGCCATGGTCGTCATGCACGGCAGCAGCGGCGTGGAGGCGGGCAGCTCCCGCGATTGGGCGGCGTTCCTGAACCATCTGGGCATCGCAACCTTCATCGTGGACAGTTTTTCTCCGCGCGGGATCGGCAACACTGCGACGGACCAGTCGCTCCTGAGCTACACGGCGACGACGCTGGACGGTTTCCGGGCCCTGCAGATGCTCGCGACGCACCCCCGGATCGATCCGGCGCGGATCGGGATCATCGGCTTTTCCCGGGGCGGCTACGGCGCCCAGACGACGGCCTTCGAACGGTTCCGGGCCGCCGCAGTCCCCGGCGGCCTGAAATACGCCCTCCACGTCGCGCTTTACGGCGGCTGCTCCCTGTACGGGCGCACCACCGGCAGCCCCATCCTCCACCTCATCGGCGACAAAGACGACTATTCCGACATCGCCCATTGCCGCGCCAATACCGCCCTGCTGGCCAAGAAAGGCGCGGACATCCGCATGGTCGAATACCCCGGCGCGCTTCACGGCTTCGACGTGGACAGGCCCGTCCGTTACCTTCCCCGCAACCAGACTTGGAGGGGGTTCGCCGCCCAGACCGATCTCGACACCCTGAAATCGTATCTCCCCGGCGAAGGGCGGGAGATGTCCCTCATCGAACTGAATGCCTACAGAAAGGCGTGCGTGGCCTACGGCGTGAACTACGGCGGAGACCGTCAGGCCCTCGAAGACGCCCGGAGGCAGGTGCGGGAATTCGTCGTCCGCCGCTTTCATCTTGAGGGCAAAGCGACACCGGACGGCGGGAAAGAATGAGGCGCCGGCCCCGCCCCGCCGGCAGAAGAGACCGCGCATGCATCCCGAAAAACTTACGGTCTTCACGATCGGCCACTCCAATTATCCCCTGGATGTTTTCGTTGCGCTCCTGAAGAAACACGGCGTGACGGCCGTCGCCGACGTGCGGTCGGCGCCATACAGCCGCCATGCGCCCCAGTTCAGTTGCAAGCCCATATCCGGGGCGTTGAAGTCGAGACGGATCGAGTACGTCTTCCTCGGAAAGGAACTCGGCGCCCGGAGCGAGGACCCCGCCTGCTACGAGGACGGTCGCGTCCGCTTCGAGCGCGTCGCGGAAACGGCCCTCTTTCTTTCCGGCATCGAGCGGGTGCTGCGCGGCGCTGAAGATTTCACCGTCGCCTTCATGTGCGCCGAGAAGGAGCCGATCGACTGCCACCGGGCCATCCTCGTGGCGCGGAAGCTTTCCGAACTGGGCGTCGCGGTCCGCCACATCCTCGCCGACGGTTCCCTCGAATCCCACCGCGACCTGGAATCGCGGCTGCTCGCCGCTTTCAAGCTCCCCGAGGGAGACATGTTCAGGAGCCGAAGCGACTGCGTGGCGGAAGCCTATCTCCTCCAGGCCGGCCGCATGGCCTACCGCAAAGACGTCGCAAGGCGGAGCGGGGAACCCGTTTGAAGACTGCCGTTATAAACGCTGCGGCAATCCCGCCCGATACGATTTTTCACAAAGCATCGTTTGACATCCGCCCCGACGAGGTGTTATTATTCCCCCGTGCCGATGGGAATGATAAAGACCGCGCGGACGCGCGAATATAGGAACGACTGAGAAGATTTCCTGCGAATGCGAAAGATGAAAAGAGGCACCGCCCAACCCGTACCGAACCGGCTGGGAGAAGAGAACATAGAACCCGAGTTGTCGATTCTTTCCCAGGAGGAGCATCAGATGCTGATCCTGGCCTTGAAGATCGCTAAACTCCGTGAAAAGAAGGGCTTGTAGAGACCGCGGACAGCCAGGCCGGCAGAGGATTCGCCGCCACCCGCCCCAGAGTCTCCCCTCCCCCCTGACGGACACCCGCAAGAATCCGCCCTGACAAGGCCCATTCGTGAGCGGATGGCCGAACGCCGCACCAGCACTTGTTCATCCCCCTTGATCCCTCTTTTTTGCATCATCATTTTTTTGTCGACAATATCGTCTACATGCATACTGTATGGATTTCCAGACGGTGCCCCTCCTCATTCAAGCCTGTCAAGGAAGGCAGCGCCATGCCGCCGCAAATGCCCGCCATTAAAGGACTTGCACCGGCACAACTCGTCAGACCATCTTTTTTGTCCTATGGGGTCGTCGGAATAACTCTTATCCGACTCTGCACGTATATCTCTGTCTGACATTTCCTCTGGCACCTACTAAAAATCGGGTAAAACGCCGATTGTCCATCCCTTCGAAAATCCTGTAATGTCTTGATCTAAAAAAGGAGTTTATCGTACCGTGTCATATCAAGCAGACTATAAAAAGAAACTTGTCTCGGCCGAACGCGCCGCAGGTGTCGTCAAGTCAGGGGACTGGCTCGATTACGGCCATTTCGGCCTTGCACCCGAATATTTCGATAAAGCGCTCGCAAAGCGCGTCGATGAGCTTTACGACGTCAAGATCCGCGCCGTCACCTACCCCGGAATATGCGCCGCGGCCGACGCCGACCCCGGCCGGGAGCATATCACTTATAACAACTGGCATTTCAGCGGCGGGGACCGGGTCCTCCACGACAAGGGGCTCTGCAACTACATACCCCTCATGTACCACGTCGCCCCGTCCCACTACGACAACCATGTGATCGATACGGATGTCTTCATCGGCAAGGTCGCACCGATGGACGAAAAGGGCTATTTCAATTTCGGGCTCTGTAACTCGTTCGCGAAAGCCGCCCTCCGTCGCGCCAAGACCGTCATCGTCGAAGTGAACGACAAGGTGCCCTATGTGTACGGCGGCTACGACGAATCGGTCCACATCTCCGATGTCGACTATATCATCGAATCGGACAACAAACCCGTGATCAGCCTGCCGGCGCCGGCTATTTCGGACAGCGACAACCAGATCGCCGCCCTGATCGTGAACCAGATCGAAGACGGCGCCGTCATCCAGCTCGGCATCGGCGCCATGCCCAATGCCGTGGGCATGATGATCGCCCAGTCCGACCTGAAAGACCTCGGCGTCCATACCGAGATGCTGGTCGACGCCTATGTCGACATGTATACGGCGGGACGGGTCAACAACAAAAGGAAGCATGAGGACAAGGGTAAGATGGTCTTCACCTTCGGCCTTGGATCGCAGAAGCTGTACGATTTCATGGACTACAACTCCTGCTGCGCCTCTTACCCCGTCGACTACACGAACAACCCCTACCGCATCGCCTCCATCGACAAGATGGTCGCCATCAACAACGCCGTCGAGATCGACCTTTACGGCCAGGTCTGTTCCGAATCGTCGGGCCCCAGGCACATCTCCGGCACGGGCGGGCAGTTCGACTATACCTTCGGCGCCCATCAATCCAGGGGCGGCAAGGCCTTCATCTGCATGACGTCCACGCAGACGGACAAGAAAACGGGCAAGTCCAAAACCAGGATCAGGCCGACATTGAGCCCCGGCTCCATCGTGACGGTCCCGAGGACGATCGTCAGCAACGTCGTCACGGAATTCGGCATCGTGAACCTGAAGGGCCGGAGCACCTGGGAGATCGCGGAAGCGCTCATCTCTATTTCCCATCCCGATCATCGGGAGGAACTTATTCAGGAAGCGGAGAAACTGGGTATCTGGAGGAAGAGCAACAAGAAGGCGACGGCGCAGCCTGCCCGCAGACGCGCCAATGCCGCTTGACGCGATGTCCGGCGTTCGTTCCGGTTTCGCGACACCGCAGTAACTTGAGGAAGGAAAGAACATATAGAACAAACTTACGCGTCCGCGGTTTGACGGACTATACATATACCATCGTTCGGAAGCGATGCGAAGCATCCGGAACACGACATTTGACGATAGGTTCCACAGAAGAGACAGGATAGCAGTCGACAGCCTGTCCATCCTTGAGGGGGCCGGCGTTCTACGACTCCCGGCCCTCCCCTCCTTTTCTCCACCGTTGCCGCAGGAGCGGAATACCTAAGCAAAATGTCATCGCTTCCGCCATTGCAATGATGACGGGATCACATCAGGCAAAGACGGATCACGACGATCAGGATTTGTTTAATTTAATAATCGAAGGAGAAAGAAATGAATTTCGGATTAACGGAAGAGCAGCAAATGGTAAAAGATCAGGTGACCAAGTTCGCCGAAACCGAGATCAAACCGGTCGCGGCGGAGTTGGACCGCACCCATCGTCATCCCCAGGAAATCGTCCGTAAGCTCGGCGAAATGGGCATCATGGGCGTGGCCGTCCCCGTGGAATACGGCGGAGCCGGCATGGACAACGTAACCTACGTCCTCTGCATGATCGCCATCTCCAAGGCCTGTGCAAGCTGCGGCGTCATCGTGTCGGTGAACAACTCCCTCTACGGTTTTCCCGTAAAGATGTACGGAACGGACGCGCAGAAGAAAGCCTTCCTTTACCCCGTAGCGAGCGGCAAGGTTGAAGGCTGCTACGGTCTGACGGAAGCGGGCGCAGGCTCCGACGCCGCGGCGCTCGCCTGCAAGGCCGAACTGAAGGGCGACAAGTACATCGTCAACGGCACCAAGCGCTTCATCACCAACGGCAATGTCGCGCAGTACTGCGTGCTGGCCGCCACGACGGACCCCTCCAAAGGTTACAAGAGCGTCATCAACCTGATCGTCGACCTGAAGAACACCAAGGGCTTCTCCGTCGGCAAGATCGAGGAGAAGATGGGCATCCTGGCATCCGGAACGTCCGAGCTGGTCTTCGAGGACGCGGAAGTCCCGGCGGAAAACCTGCTCGGCAAGGTCGGCCAGGGTTTCAAGCAGATGCTGTCCGGCCTCGACTGCGGCCGCATCGGCATCGGCTCCCAGGCCTGCGGCATCGGCAAGGCCGCCCTGGAAGACGCCCTGAATTACGCCAAGGAGCGCGTCCAGTTCGGCAAGCCCATCGCCAGCTTCCAGGCCATCCAGTTCAAATTGGCCGACATGGCCACCCAGCTCGACGCGGCTGAATTGCTGCTCCTGCGCGCCGCCTGGCTGGAAGATCACGAACTGGACTACGAGAAGGAATCGGCCATGGCCAAGATGTATGCCTCCGACGTCGCCATGCAGGCGGCCATCGAAGGCGTCCAGATCTTCGGCGGTTACGGTTACTGCAAGGAATACCCGGCGGAACGTCACATGAGAGACGCCAAGATCTGCCAGCTTTACGAAGGAACCAACGAAATCCAGCGCGTCGTCATCGCCCGCAAGCTTCTGGGCGCCCGGTAACGCCGCGACAGGTTTCAACCGACAAGATATAGTCATACGGAGGGCGGCATTCCGTCCGCCCTCCCGCTCTTATTATTCTTTCTTGTGGCGGAAGAGAGGCAGGAAACCATCTCCATCTCTTAACCTTCTTCTCTCTCTTTCCTGTTCTTTCTTCCGCCCCTCCCTACCCGTCTTTTTCCTCGTCAACCGTTCATGGGTTTTTTCGCTGCGTCTCTTGCATACGATGCTCCTGCGTCGAATAACGCAACGCGCTGCATCCTCACGGACGCCGCACTTCGACAAACCAATCGTCTTTCGTCTACCGGCCTTCATCTTCTCTCTGCCCTTAGACGCCCTCAGAAAAAAGTCTTGACAACCTCCCCATTTTTTGATATTGATCAGCATTATCAATTAACGGCAAATGATCGGCTATGAAATCAGTTAAGGCGAAGGACATTTTTTTCGACTATATTCGGACCAAGGGGCTCCGCATCACGCGGCAGCGCGAGGTCATCGCCGAAGCCTTCCTTTCGGCCGAAAAGCACATTACGGCGGAGGACCTCCACGCCCTCCTCAAGCAGCGGCACCCGGAAATCGGCTTCGCGACCGTGCACCGCAACCTGAAGCTCATGTGCGAAAGCGGCATTGCCGAGGAGATCAAGATCGGCGGCAACAAGGCGCGTTACGAACCGAAGATCGGCCGGGAACATCACGATCATTTGATCTGCCTTAAGTGCGGCAAATTCATCGAAGTGAAGGACGACCGGATCGAACGCCTCCAGGACGAGCTGGCCAAGGCGCACGGTTTCGTCCCCCATCGGCACAAGATGGAGATATACGGCCTGTGCCGGACGTGCCGGTAATTTTTTCCGCACGCTATTGATAACGATTATCATGTTTATGATGCGGCGCACCGCCGTCTCTCCGGATGAAGACGGCCGGACGCGCTTGTGGAGATCTGCGTGTCTACGCGATTCGATCCGCGCAAACCGTTGCCCTGGGATCGGTCGCTTATCGGCAGATGCCTCATAAGCTTACGAGGGAGACAGCGTCGACTTCCGGAGCGATCTTTCGGGGATATTTAGGCCTCGGATTGAAGACCTTTTTTTTCGCTCCCGGCGACGGCGTATAGAGCGTCTGAATAACCCATCGCGGATTCATCCGCTTTACGATCGGCTGCGGCGGAACGTCGCGCGGATTTCCCGGCGATTACGACCGATCCGGCACGCGTCGTAACAAAGATATAAGACGCTTTACGGCGGTCCGTTTTTTTACCGCCGATTTTTAGGAGACTTTATTGATTATGATTATCACTTTCTTTAAGGAGGTTGCATTATGATTTTGTCCTTTGAGCAGTTTCTTTTTTGGCGGCGGGATACTCCGCCGGCCGCGTTTCAACATGCTCCCGGAATCGCGCTTTGCGCTTTTCCGGGAAAGAACCGTCCGGAGCTTTCGTATCGACCGCCCGGACGCGTCTTGAAAACCGCGCATCGACGGAATGACCCGCCGACAAGCGGTCTTTTTTCGAATATTATTGATCATGATTATCAAATACATCAGAGAGGTGTTTTCATGAAAAGACGTAGCGTTCAAACCGTTGTTTTTCCCTTCGCATCCCATCGCAGCAACGCCGTCCGTGCGGCGTCTTCAATGCGGAAAGGCCCTGCCCTCGCCTCCGTATTGCTTTCGCTGTTCTTGCTTCTGACGTTCTCAGGTCCGGCTCATGCCTACAGGCCTTTCACGACGGAGGATGCCGGCGTCGCCGGCAAGGGGGTCTTCCAGGCGGAAATGAGCTGGGACTATCTGAAAGGGCAGGACAGCGGCAGGGACGCGGTCTTCCTTCTCGTCCCCATCGTGGGCGTTACCGAGAACCTGGAGCTCTCCGCCGAAATCCCCTATCAGTTCCGGTCTCCGTTCGAGGCCGAAAACGAAAACGGCATCGGCGACGTCAACCTTGTCGCCAAATACCAGATCGTCAAGGAGACGGAGAACGTCCCCGCCGTAGCGCTCAAAGGGCTCTTCAAAACCAACAGCGGCAACAGCGACCGGGGCCTAGGCTCGGGAGACAAGGACTACGGCCTCTTCGCCGCCGTTTCGAAGACCATCGGGAAATACACGATCCACGGCATGTTCGGCTACACCGTCGTCGGCGACAACGGCGACGAGAACATCCGCAACATCTATTCCTACGGCGTCGCCCTCGATTACGAGCTGACGGATAAATTCCACCTCTGCGGCGAGGTGACGGGGAACCGCAATCCCGACCGTACCGGCCCCAACGACCCGCTCAGCGGGCTTCTCGGCGCGACCTTCAAAATCAACGAAAAGATCGTCCTCGACGGCGGCGTCCGCTATGGCTTCACCCGGAGCGCACCCGATTGGAGCACAACCGTCGGCATGACTTTCACATTCTAGGAGGCGACAAAATGATACCGTTGGGACTGATCGGGCCCGGCGAACGGGCCGAGATTCTGGAAGTACGGGCGGGCCGCGGGGGCTGCCGTGATAACGGCGGCGAGTGCTGCGGCCACGGCAAGGAATGCTGCCGGCGGGTGGACGACATGGGCATCCGCAAGGGGCAGACCGTGAAGATGCTGAACAACGAAGGCCGGGGACCGGTCCTTCTCAAGCTGGACGAATCCCGCGTCGCCATCGGACGCGGGATGGCCATGAAGATCATGGTGAAAATCTTAAACGGCACGAAAGGAGGGAACGGCCATGAAACTGTCGGCGCTTAAACCGGGCGAAGGGGGCGTCATCGTTTCCATGGAGGCCAAGGGCCCCTGGAAACGGCGTCTGATGGATATGGGGATGCTGCCGGGCGAAACCGTCAGGGTGGAGAAGGTGGCCCCGATGGGCGATCCTATCGAAGTGATCGTCAAGAATTACCGCCTTTCCCTGAGGAAGCAGGAAGCGGAAAACATCGACGTGGAGGCGAAAGGATGAAGAAAAATATCACCATTGCCGTCGCCGGCAACCCCAATTCCGGCAAATCGACCCTGATCAATGCTATTGCGGGAACCAGGCTCCATGTCGGGAACTGGCCCGGCGTCACGGTGGAGAAGAAAGAAGCCCTGTTCGACCGCGGCGACGTTACGATCCGGCTGGTGGACCTGCCGGGCACATACAGCCTGAGCCCCTATACGCAGGAGGAGATCGTCGCCAGGGACTACCTGGTCCGGGAACGCCCGGACGCCGTCATCGACGTCGTCGACGCGACGAATCTCGAAAGGAATTTTTATCTGACGATCCAGTTGATGGAACTCGGCATCCCCATGGTCGTCGCCCTGAACATCCACGACGAGGCCTTGAAGAAGGGATATCGCATCGATGTCCCCGTTATGGAAGAGATGCTGGGGGTACGGGTTGTCCCGACGGTGGCGACGGGCCGCACGGGCCTCGCCGAACTGATCGACGCCGCCGCGAATGCCGCCGTCGATCCCGCCGCCCGCGCTCCCCGGCAGCTGAACTACGGGGAAGACCTGGAAGCTGCCGCAGAGGAGGTCTCCCGGCGCATCCGGGACCGCCATCCCTCGCTGAGCGCCCAGGGGCTCCCCCTCCGGTGGTTCGCTTTCAAGGCGATTGAGCAGGACGTCCAGGCGTCGGGACCGGCCGCGGACGTCGCCGCCCTGACGTCGGGCGGCGCCCTGGACCACCTCCGGGAGGCCCACGGCGACGATATGGAATCCCATCTGGCGGACGTCCGTTACGGACTCGCGGGGGGGATCGTCCGGGAAGTCCTGAAAAAGCCCGCCGCGGCAAAGCGGGAACTCACGGAACGGATCGACGCCGTCGTCCTCAACCGCGCCCTCGGCATCCCCATCTTTCTTGCGGCCATGTGGGTCGTCTTCAAGCTGACCTTCGACGTCTCCAAGCCTTTCGCCGACTGGCTCTCCTTCGTGATCGGGGGGCCGCTGAAAAGCTGGGCGGAGCGATTGCTCAATGCTGCGGGGGCCGCCGACTGGGTCGTTTCCCTCGTAACGGAAGGCGTCATCGCCGGCGTGGGATCGGTCCTCGTCTTCGTCCCCGTCATCTTCGCCATGATGTTTTTTATCACGTTCCTGGAAGGCAGCGGTTACATGGCCCGCGCGGCCTTCGTCATGGACCGGGCGATGCACGCCGTCGGCCTCCACGGCAAGTCCTTCATCCCGCTGCTGCTGGGCTTCGGCTGCAACGTGCCGGGGATATACGCCACGCGGACGCTCGAAAACCCGCGGGACAAGGTCCTGACGGCCCTCCTCATCCCCCTCATGTCCTGCGGGGCCAGGCTGCCGGTCTACGTCGTCTTCATCGGCGCCTTCTTCGCGTCGCAGGCGGGGGCGGTGCTGTGGACCCTTTATGTCCTCGGCATCGCACTCGCCATCGTCATGGGCGCGATCTTCAAGAGGACGCTTTTCCGAGGCGAGGCCCCTATGTTCATTATGGAGCTTCCTCCTTACCGGATGCCGTCCGGAAAGAGCCTCGCGATCCACACATGGGAAAAGGGGAAACACTTCCTGATCAAGGCGGGCACTTACATCCTCGCCGTCTCGGTCCTCGTCTGGTTCCTCCTCAATCTCCCCTGGGGGGTGGAAACCAAGAAGGATTCGTACCTCGGGCAGGTCGGGCAGGTCGTAGCGCCGGTCCTCGCACCTCTCGGTTTCGGGACGTGGGAGGCCGCCTCCTCCCTCATCTCCGGGATCATCGCCAAGGAGATCGTCGTCGGGACGATGGGAGAGGTCTACGCCGCCAAGGCGGAAGAGGAAAAGAAGGCCCCGACGACGTTTGCCCGGGACATCAGGGAGATCGGCGTTTCCTTCGCCGGGGCGTTCGGCAAGGCGGGGGAAAACGTCGTGGCGTCCGTGGGGCTCTCCACCCTCTCCGCCGAAGAGGACGAAAAGCGCGGCGGCCTCAAGACGGCTGTCCGGAAGACGTTCACGCCCCTTTCGGCCTTCGCCTTCTCGGTCTTCGTCCTCCTCTACATGCCCTGTGTCGTCGTGGCGATCGCCATGCGGCAGGAGTTCGGCACGTGGAAGTGGTTCGGCGTCGCCTTCGTCTACCAGATGGGCCTGGCCTGGATCGCGGCGTTTATCGTCTACCAGGGCGGGAAGCTCTTCGGATGGGGGGGATGACGATGGGACTTGTCGATGTCATCGCCATGGCGGCGATTATCCTGGCCGCCGTCTGGCTCCTCTGCCGCTCCCTC
Organism: Syntrophales bacterium; assembly: GCA_963668175.1. Lineage (GTDB taxonomy): Bacteria > Desulfobacterota > Syntrophia > Syntrophales > PHBD01. The sequence goes on along the minus strand of OY764159.1, from coordinate 2,468,026 downwards.
CGGAAGGGCGGATGCGGCTGCGGAGAATGCGGCAACCCTGCCTGCCGGAGCAGGCAGGCAAAAAAATAGACCGGCCGGCCGTTTTGAATGCTTCCGGGACGGCATCCAGCGGGTCGATGCCGTCCCGGAATTGATTCACGGTCGAGCCATACGCCCTGCGAATTTTCAACCATGGCTCATCGTCCATCTTCGTCATCCGGATACGTACTATCCGTTCAACTTGGCGCAAGTCAATGCCTTTTTCCATTGCGTGCCGAACGGCGGCCGACAAGCGGCGCGGCGACGATCCGGCCGCGCCGGATATGGCATTCATGTCCGATGTCCCTCATGGAACAGGATTTCAATCGCCCGTCTTCCCGGCCATTTTGAAATAATCCTTGACACGGCTCATTTAAAGGCCTATAAGATCGGCGACTTTTAGTATTGGTTTTGGCCGTGCAATCCCAGAGCCCGTAAGAAGGGCTGCTGGGGTTTTTTTTGCATCGACATTACGAATCACAATGTCCGAATAACAATGGAGGGAGCATGGCCAAACAGAATCAGAATCAATTCGCCAAAAGGCAGAAGGAACTCGAACGCAAGCGAAAGGCCGACGAAAAGATGGCCAGACGCCATGACAGGAAAAACAACCGACCCGAGGAAACCGATACATCCGCCGGCGACCAGTCTTCGTTTCTCACCGAATAGAAAGATCAACAACCGACCGCCCTCTCCGGACGACGAACCGCAGGGCACGGAAATATCATCAAGAAAAGGAAAAGAATGAGTTTTACAGAGTTTCATTTACACCCGCAAATCGAAAAAGCCATCCGGCGCATCGGTTACAGTGCGCCGACACCGATCCAACATCAGACCATCCCGCCGATTCTCCAGGGGAAAGACCTCATGGGCATCGCCCAGACCGGCACGGGAAAAACGGCCGCCTTCGCCCTGCCCGTTCTGCATCGGCTGACAGCCGGTCCGCGCAGGGTCCCTCGCGCCCTGATCCTTGCCCCGACACGGGAACTCGCGGAACAGATCAACGAGTCCATCGCCGCCCTGGGCCGCGAAACAGGCCTTAAAAGCGTCGCCGTCTACGGCGGCGTAAGCAAAGTCCCGCAGCTTCAGAGTCTCCGCAGAGGAGTGGAAATCGTCGTCGCCTGTCCGGGACGTCTGCTCGACCTTGCCGACCAGGGCGCGGTCCGTTTCTCCGACCTGGAGGTTCTCGTCATCGACGAGGCCGACCGCATGCTGGACATGGGATTCCTGCCCGATATCCGGAAGATCGTGAAGAAGCTGCCCGCGAAACGCCAGACGCTGCTCTTTTCCGCCACCATGCCCGAGGACATCCGGCAGCTGGCGACGGCGATCCTGCACGATCCGGCGATTATCCGCGTCGGCGACGGAGCGCCCGCATCCACGGTTTCCCACAGCGTCTACCCGGTCGAGCAGCATCTCAAGACCCCCCTCCTGATGAAGCTGATCGAGACGACGGACACGGAATCGGTCCTCGTGTTCGCGCGGACGAAGCACCGCACGACGAGCGTCGCTGCAAAGATGAAAAGGGCCGGATTCGCCGTGGCGTCCCTGCAGGGCGATCTCTCCCAGAACAGGCGCCAGGCGGCCATAGACGGTTTCCGGAGCGGCAAGTACCGCATCCTGGTGGCGACCGACATTGCCGCCCGCGGGATCGACGTCACCCGGATATCCCACGTCATCAACTACGACATGCCCGACACCGTGGAAGCCTATACCCACCGTATCGGCCGCGCGGGACGGGCATCGAAGACGGGGGACGCCTTCACCCTGGCGACACCCCAGGACAGGCCTTTTCTGCGCGACATCGAGCACGTCCTCGGCGAAAAGATCGCGAGACGCACCCTGGAGGGCTTCGACTATGCCGTGCCGGCGCCGGAGGGAAGCGCGGTTGCCGGCCGAGCGGATTCCGTCAAGCGCTGCGGAAGACGGGTCGAAGCAGCCGGGCGGCATGCCGCACCGAAAGGCGCCCGCCCGCCGCAGCGAGGTCAGGGAACCGGCAGCACCCGCAAGGCTCCGCGCACGCTGGAAGGATTTTACATGTCGAACCGCACGGCGCATGCCAAATAGGACGACGCGGGCCGCAGGAGGCCCCGCGTCATAACGAATAACAGGACATCTTCAAATTCAGAAACATTTTGGGAAAGGAGACACCATGAACATCTACGTAGGGAACTTGTCGTACAACGTCAAGGAGGAGGATTTGCAGCAGGCTTTTGCGGCCTTCGGGCAGGTTGCATCCGTGAACATCATCATGGATCAATTCAGCGGACGCTCGAAAGGGTTCGGCTTCGTCGAGATGCCGGTCAAGGAAGAGGCCCAGGCCGCCATCGCCGGACTGAACGGCAAGCCTTTGAAGGACCGCGACATGAGCGTAAACGAAGCGCGTCCCCGGGCGGACAACCGCGGCGGCGGCGGCGGGAACAGAGGCGGCGGCAAGGGAAGACCGGGCGGCAGATCGCGTTACTAACCGTCGGCCCGCCCGCCAACGCTCGAACGACGGCCGGATCGACCCGACAGGATAGACGCAAGGTCGGTCGGCCGCCTTATCCACGCGCACATCGTACGAATAGCAGACAAGCCTCCCCGCAGCGGGGATGCAAGGGTGCAGTTTGCCCGCCGGACGGCACCGGACATTCTTCCCGGAGGCGGGACATAACGATACCCGCCGTGAGGAAGTTTGTCCTGTCGTCTTCGCTGCCCTGCACCTGTCTCGTCTTTCTGTAATCCATTTGTGAATATTTCGAGTTCACACGAAAAGACACCCTCCAGTCCTTCGCCTTCTTCCTGAAATCAATGAATCGTCACTTCTGCCGACGATACTTGATTTCGATTGATAATCATCGGCACTAGAAAGTGAAAAAGGCAGAGCCGTTATGACCCTGCCTTCTGATGCTGGAATCCTCAATAACAATTATTTCCGAAACATCCTTTTTGCCGTCGCCATACCCGCCAGGCCAAGGCCGAAGAGCAGCATCGTTGCAGGTTCGGGGACGGCTTCTGTAGAACCGAGAACTTCATACGCACCAGAAGTGAAGTATCCATCGCCAGAATAAATATCCTGATTTCTGTGTAAGTGATACGTGAATCTTTGCTGATTCGCAGTCCAGAACCAACCGAGGTTAAGGCTTCCCTCTGTATAGACAACCACCCAGTAGATCCAACATTCTTCGAGTCCCGGATTGTTCATAGAGGTGAGGCTTAATAGATCACGATTATTACTCGCAAAGACGGGAAAAGGAAGAGCATCTCCATTATAACGAATCGCCCATGACTCAAGAAGGGTTCCAGGTCTAGGAGAAGCAGCATCCCTATCATTGCCATAGAACTCCACATGAAGAGTACCGTATCCGGATATGTAGCCCAAAGCAATATTGATGGATTCAAGCTTGGCCGTGGCGTAAGATGAGAAACCCTCACCCTCACGAACAGGATAATCATGATACCCTTCTATAGTCCATCCGGCTAGGTGGTAGAAGTCACCATCCGGGGTCAAGTTGCTGAATAAAACCTGGCTGGCAAAACACTGGGAACTTGTGGACAGAAGAAAACCAAGAAGACAAATGACGCTCCATCTTTTCATTTTAGCCCCCCCTTCTCCTTATCAGATATCATTTAATTGCCTCCTAACTTGTTCGATTTTTTCTAGAAAGAATTTATAGTAATATGAGATTGTTTTCTCGAACGCTCTAAAATTAACGACGTCGAATGTATACGCAATATATATGCCAATACGCAAGATGTTGATGTTAAATATTATTATGGAAAACAGCCGGAGAAAGAGGCGAATACTGTAAAGATATTCGACAGTATATGACATGAATTCAATAGATAATATATACGCCTTTATGCGGTTACGCCAATCTTCATCTGTTGTAATGATATTACGATTCTCAACGATTTGCCTGGATTTTTGCACAAGATGTATGACATAAAATAATGAATACAAGCCGTTAAGAGTTATAATGGGAATGTAAAGAAATCCGACAATACGTCATTAATACGAATTTCAAGTTATAATCATGGATATCAAACAAATATTAGGAATAATGATTTGCATGTGAATTGTCCACGCCTGAATTAACCGCCGCTGTCGTCCTTCTACTAGTCATGCCCGCCGGTCCGTCAAAAATTTCCCGGAATAATCCCTTGACAAATCTATCCCAAAAACAGTAGTATGACATTGCATAAAGAGTGTTTGACTGTGCATCGGGGTTCAAAGTCGGCTTAACGATTATCGCATTTCAAAAGCAGTATTTTCACGCGGGAGTTGAACGATGGACGAAGGCAAAGTTTTGACATTCCTGAACCGGCTCAAGAAGGAAGACAAGGAGCCCAATATCGCCGCCGTTTTGGAGGAAGAGCGGCAGGCCGTGAACCTGGCCCTGAAGATCGCCAGGCTCAGGCTGCAGAAGGCCTCGTAAGCACCAACAGACATATCACTTTGTAATAAACACCCCCGATCGCGGGCCGCCGCGACCGATACCCGATCTGTTTGCACCGTCGGCAGCCGGAAATACCGGCGAGATTTTCCTTTCCGTAACTACTTTTTTCCGTTTCCGACAACGATCAATCCTTCGACGGCGTCCACGTGGCGTCCGGGTTGTAGCGTTTCATCCGTTGGGCTATTTTGGCCGTGTCGGGCCCCAGGTTCTTCTCGAAGACCTTTCCCTGCTGGTTGACGACGAAGGTCATGACGCCGGACTTCCCCCAGTTCGACGGGTAGGCCACCAGCGCAAAGCCCCCGACCATGTTTCCGTTCGCGATATAGTCGTACTTCCCGCCCGGTGCGTTCTTTCCCTGCCGGGTGAGTATCCTGAAATAGTAGCCGTGGAAGGGCGACGGCTCCTCCTCGCGGAAGGCGGCCTTTTTCTTCTGGTAGCCTTCGTGCCAGGCCTTCGCGACGAGTTCGCCCAGGGGGCTCACTTCCTCGCCCGGCTTGCTCCGCCAGAAGAGGCCGTTGCGCTTCCCCTTGTCGCTCCGCAGTTTCTGCGCGTAGGCGAGAATCTCGTCGCCGTCCCAGTCCTTGAGGACGTATTCGCGCTGCGCCTTCACGTAAGCGCGGCAGACCAGGATGGCCGTCAGTTCGTTCTCGCCGATGCGGCGGTTCAGGATCTCCTCCTTGCCGGCCGCCGTGTCGAAGTACCATCCTTTCTCCTTCCGGACGATGGGGATGGGAAAGGGCCAGTCTTCCTTGCCGAAGCGGATAATGGCCCTGGCGTCGCCCTCTTTCGCGATGCTCGTCTTTTCAGCCATGTGACGGGCCATCTCCTCGAACTCGGCCCTGTCCTGCACCTCGTCGCCGGAACGGAGGTCCTTCCCGGCGGGCCCGAATATCCGCGGGAATGCCGCCCGGTCTTTCGCCTTTACCGCCGCCGCCAGGGCGTTCATGGCCTCCTCGGGAGAGGCGAAAGACTGCTGTGCAGGCGCCGTATCCGCCCGGGCGCTTAAGGCGTAGACGGCCGAAGCGGCCAGGAGAAGCAGTGCAACGAACGCCGCCACCCGCCAGGGGAGACGGGCACGCTGATCCTTGATTCCATCCATGTTTTTCGACCTTTCCCTGATCTTGTTATATTTCATCCCATAAATCCCGTGTCTATACGCCGGTTATCTGCGCCCCGGCTTGCCCGAAGGCTCCGGACGCCTCTGTTCGGGCGGGGCCGGACGGCTCGGTGCCGGCGACGGCCGCGACTCCACCTGGGCGGGCCGGCTCGGGGCCGGCGCAGGCCGTGACTCCACACGGGCGGGTCTCTCCGGCGCGGGGGACGGCCTGGATTCCGTCATGCTCTGGCGGCTCGTCCGGCCGCGTTCGCTCTGCGCCGCCGCTTCGTTGTTCCCCCGGTATCCGCCGAAGACGCCGGAAGACGTCCGGGGCGGCTGCACGCTTTCCCGGGCGGGCGAAGGCGTCGAAACCCTCGGGGTTCCCGTAAAGGACGGTGCTTGCGGGCGTGGCGACGTATCCGGTGCCGGCGATGTCCGCCTGGCTGTCTCGGGCGCAGGCGATGTCCGCCTGGCCGTCTCGGACGAAGGCGATGGCCGCCTGGCCGTCTCGGACGAAGGCGATGGCCGCCTGGCTGTATCAGGCGCGGGCGATGGCCGCCCGCTTAGGTCAGGCGTCGACGGCGTCCGTCGACTTACGTCGGGCGAAGCCGCGTCGCGGCGTCCGAAGGCCGGAGCGGGCGAAGGCGTCCTGATGCCTGCACGCGGCTGGGTCTGCTGGCCGACGCTTTCACCCGTCGGCGACTGTTGGCGGATGCCTGTTCCTGCCGGCGACTGCTGGCGGATGCCTGTTCCCGTCGGTGAATGCGGCCGGTTGCCCGTACCCGGCTGCGATTGCTGCCGGTTGCCGATAGTGCCTAAACTCTGACGACCGCGGTCGCTGAACGTCCGGGCGTCGCCCCGGGGGCCGAAGACGGTCCCCGCCGGTCGCGCCGCTTCGGGCGCCCTGCCCCCGGCAGCCGGCATCTGGACGCGGCCCGGCGTTTTTGCGCGTCCCGTCCATGTCGCCCGGAATTTCTCCGGATCGCCGCGGGACCGGTCGTGCCGCCATGTCTGATTGATGGAGGGCCGGCTCCTGTTGACGTAGACGTTCGGCACGCGGACATACGGCCTCGCCTGGCTGACCCAGCCGGGCCTGTTCCATCCGTGATAGATCACATGGCGGTGCGGCCAGTCGAAATCGAGGCAAAGCCAGCCGCCGATGGGAAGCCGCGGGCCGAAGAAAATGACGGGGGGCATGCCGTAGACCCAGCTTTCCGTATAGACAACGGCGGGATCGTACTCGGGGACATAGATATACTGCGGCTGCGCCGGGTCGATGGCGATCGTGTCCCCCTCGACGATCACCTGCTGCCGGTCGTTGCTGTCGAGGCTGCCCTTGTCCCTCGCCTGCCACCGGAGCCGTTGTATCGAACGCGTCACGTCGTCCGGCTGGTTGAGGAAAGCGTCGCCGATGTCGGCGGTCCAGTCGGGATTGTCGGCCATCAATTTGAGGACGTCGCGGTAATAGGCCACGGCCTTGACGGAATCGTCCCAGTTCTTCCCGTCGATGCCCGCAACGGTTCCTCCTCCTTCAAACCACGATTCGGCGTCTTCGATTTCCGCCGGATAGGTTGCGGCCGGGAGCATCACGGCCAGAAGCGGGTCCGGGTAGAGGGCGATGGGCGCCAGGAGTTGATCGAGGTCCGCCTCGCTGAAGAGAAGCGCACCGGAATCGGCCGCGGCGGCGCACGCGGGGAAGGCGCTAAGAAGGAACAGAAAGAGAATGGCTGTCCATACCGTCTTTTTCATATCGTCCGGTAACTCTGTGGAGGTCGAAACGAAATTGTAACCATCTCACCGATGCTCACTATATAAGGACCGTCATCATGATGCAAGGAAAATATCAGTGCACTAGCCAATTTGCCCTAACTATTTTTCTCTGTGGCGGCAGGAGAAGGGGTTCACAAAGTTCGTAGCTCCACAACCTGGACTGACGCTGAATTCCAGTTTATTGAATTTATCTTTTGCTTTTTGGATAAGCATCTGCTAAGGAGCGGAGCGGTGAGAGCCCGGATTTCTCCCGGCTGCGACCGCTGCCTGTATCGCTAGCTCTGTCAAATACTCATGTTGGGGGGAGTTTTATGAAGAATCTGACGTTGAGAACCAAGTTGATTTTCGGTTTTTCCTGCCTTGCGGCCATGCTCATCGTAGGGGGAGCCATCGGCACTTTCGGAGTCCACCAGACGGAAAAGGCCCTTGTGGACACCAACAACAACCGCATGCCCGGTCTCAAGGCCCTGGCGGACATCAAGGAAGCCCAGACTTTCGCCCGCATCCCCGAACGTTCGCTTCTCGTTCCCGAGATCACCATGAACGAAGATCTCAGAAAACGCCAGTACGAGAACATCGACGCCACCTGGAAGCGTATCGACGAGGGGTCGAAAGTCTTCTCGGCCCTGCCCAAAAGCGAGGCGCAGGCGGCCCAATGGGAAAAGACCAAGAAGTCGATGGATATCTGGAAACGCGATTACCTCCAGTACATCGACATGATCAAGGCCGCCAACCGGGAGGATGCGGCCAACCTGTCGAACAACAAACTCAGGGACAGCTACTACGCGACGTCCAAGGACCTTGACGAACTCATGGCCCTGAACACGAAGGAAGTGAAGGAAAACGCCGCCAATACCGAACACGCCGCGGCCACATTCAAGATCCTGGCCCTCAGCGGCACGGGAATCGGCGTCGTCGTTTCCCTGGCCTTCGGCTTCGTCTTCGCCCACATGATCACCAAGCCCATCGTCCGCGTCATCACCGGCATCAGCGACGGCGCCGCCCAAGTCGCGGCGGCCTCGGCCCAGGTGGCCGCGTCGAGCCAGTCCCTGGCGGAAGGCGCCACGCAGCAGGCGGCCTCGCTGGAGGAGACATCCGCCTCGGTGGAGGAGCTCTCTTCGATGACGAAACAAAACGCCGACAACGCCCAAACGGCGAAAGGCATGGTGGCCGAGGCCGGCAAGATCATCTCCAACGTGAACAAGCACATGGACAGCATGTCCGTCGCGATCATGGAAGCGATGAAATCGAGCGACGAGACGAGCAAGATCATCAAGACCATCGACGAAATCGCCTTCCAGACGAACCTCCTGGCCCTCAACGCCGCGGTGGAAGCGGCCCGCGCCGGAGAAGCCGGGGCGGGATTCGCCGTCGTCGCCGACGAGGTCCGGAACCTCGCCATGCGCGCGGCCGAAGCGGCCAGGAACACCAGCGGCCTCATCGAAAGCACCATCAAGAACGTCAAGACCGGCTACGAGGCGACGCAGATCACCCAGGAGGCCTTCCGGGAAAATATCGAAATGTCGAACAAGATCGCCGGGCTGATCGACGAGATCGCCGCCGCCTCCAGCGAGCAGGCCCAGGGCATCGGCCAGATCAACACGGCCATCAACGAAATGGACAAGGTGACCCAGTCCCAGGCGGCCACCTCCGAGGAATCGGCCAGCGCCTCCGAAGAACTGAACGCGCAGGCCTTGGGAATGAAGGGATTTGTGTCGGATCTGAACGCCATCATCACGGGCCATAAGATCGCCGACGCCCCGGCTGAAGAAGCCGCCGTCAGCGGCGGCAACAACGGCAACGGCGGCAGCCGCAAAATGATCGGCGCGGCCGCTAAGCCTGTACCGGCCGCCCGTAGGGTCGGGCGCGCCCCGGCCAAGACCCCGGGTCAAAAAACCCCCGAGCAGATCATCCCGCTCGAAGACGACTTCAAGGACTTCTGAAAACATACCGCCGCCGAAAGGCGGCGGAAACGGATTGCCCGTCGTAGCTTCGTATCCCTGTATCGCAGCTGACGTAAAAATCATCGCTTCGCCCTCAACGGGGGCGAAGCGTTCCTCTCTCGTTTGCGTACCGGGCCAGGCAGCCTTAAACCGGCCCGGCAGACGAAAGGGAGACCATCCCCGTCAAGAAAGGAGTTGTCTTATCCTGTAAAAAATCAATATTTTCTAGGAGGTTCATCATGTCAGACAATTTAGCCAATCCTGCTCCGCTGGGTCTTATGGGTTTCGGAATGACCACCGTTCTCCTGAATCTGCACAATGCCGGAATGTTCGAACTGGGCGCCGGCATTCTGGCCATGGGGATCTTCTACGGAGGCCTGGCGCAGGTTGTCGCCGGGATCATGGAATTCAAGAAAGGCAATACTTTCGGCACCACCGCTTTCACGTCGTACGGTTTCTTCTGGATGACCCTGGTCTACCTGATCTATTTCAACGGGAAACTCGGCATCCAGGCCAACAGCGAGTGCTTCATGGCGGCCTATCTCTTCATGTGGGGTTTGTTCACCTTCTTCATGTGGATCGGGACCTGGAAGGCCAACCGCGTTCTCCAGACCGTGTTCCTTACCCTGACGATCCTTTTCTGGATGCTGGCTGCCCGCGACGGTTTCGGCTGGAAGGGCACCTGGGCGGTCCTCACGGGCTGTGAGGGTGTCGTCTGCGGCTTCCTGGCGATCTATTGCGCCATGGCGCAGGTGATCAACGAAAGCTTCGGCCGCACCGTCCTGCCCCTCGGGGCCAAGTAAGCGCCGCGCGCGAAACGCCGGGATTCATATCCAACGACGAGACAGCGCCCCCCGACGGCCCGACGGGTCTTCGGGGGGTCGCTAAAAAAAGACACACTTGCCCGGAATGTGGTATCATGCGTTTAAGGGGCCGTCATGAAGACCCTCGGCGGCCAAGGGGGTTGTTTTATGTCCGACGATGTCAGGGAGATATTCGGCCGGCGCGCGGCCTATTACACGACAAGCGCCAACCATAAGGACGAGGCCGTCCTGGGGCGGCTCGTCGAATTGGCCCGGCTCCGTCCCGATATGATGATCCTGGACGTCGCCACAGGAACGGGGCATACGGCCCTGGCCCTGGCGCCGCACGTGAATCTCGTCGCCGCCGTCGACGTTACGCCGGAGATGATCGACGAGGGACGGAAGCTTCAGGAAGGAAAGAAAGCGGCGAACGTCCGCTTCGGCCTGGCGGACGCCCACGACCTGCCCTTCCCCGGCGAAACGTTCGACATCGTGACCTGCCGCCTGGCGGCCCACCATTTCCGGGACATCGGCAGGGCCCTGCGGGAAATGAAGCGGGTGCTCAAGACCGGCGGCAGACTGGTCGTTAACGATCGCAGCGTACCCGAAGACGAATTCGTTGCGGCGACGATGAACCGCCTCGACGTCCTTCACGACCGGTCGCACGTGCGCGAGTACCGGCCGAGCGAATGGGCCCGCATGCTGGAAGATGCCTCCCTCGCCGTCGAAGCGATGGAGACGTACACGAAGCACCGGCCGCTCAGCTCCCTCACGGGGAACGCCCAACCGGAAGACGCCGAAGAGATCCTCCGGACCGTCGCCGGCCTCGCCGCATCGCAGCGCGCCGCCATGAACATCGTCGCAATAGACGGCGAAACGTACACCGACCACTGGTTTGTCATCGCCGCCGCCGTCAAGGGCGATGCGAAAAGGCTTTAAATCCGATCACGGGCATGTCCACTATTCCGCACAAAACCCTTTCCCGACTTGCAGCTTCCGCCTGATATTCTTACCTCTATCCGCTGGCATTATGACGATCCCTTCGTTTGGTCTGTTTCTTGCAAATCGCTCACAATACGAGGGAATATCGCCGGCAGGCGAATTGCCCGGTCAACAGGAGACGCACATCCCGTCACACGATGCAGGGAAAGAACGGCCGCACGGGAAGACGATTGGACGGCGTTCAACAATCCTGCGCCGCCGGACGCCGTATACGTCATGGAAGGACGAATTCATTGACTGACAGGAAATTGCAGCAAGAAAACGATTTGTTAAAACGGAGAATCGCGGAACTGGAGCGTTCCGAATCCAGACTGCGGGAGGCGGAGGAAGCGTTGCGGGCCTCGGAGATGAAATTCCGCGTGCTGCACCGGAGCATGACGGACGCCTTTGCCGCCGTCGATATGACGGGCCGCCTCCTCGACTGGAACGAAGCCTACCTGACGATGCTGGGCTACACGGAGGCTGAAATCGGCAGGCTCACCTACCAGAACATCACGCCGGAGAGATGGCACGGCATGGAAACCGACATCGTCAGGGACGAGGTTCTCGCCAGGGGATACTCGCGGATATACGAAAAGGAATATATCCGGAAAGACGGGACGGTCTTTCCCGTGGAACTGCGGACGACGCTTCTCCGGGACGCGAACGGCATCCCTATCCTCATGTGGGCGATCGTCCGCGACATCACCGACCGCAAGCAGAAAGAAGAGGCGCTGCGGGAAAGCGAAGCCAAGTACAGGAGGCTTGCCGAAAACTCTCCCGGCGTCGTCTTCCAATTCACGATGGACCGCGAGGGCCGTTACTCGTTCCCCTATATCAACGAAGCCCTGACGGCGGTCACGGGGGTACCGTCGCGGGAAGCGATGCGCGACGCATCCGCCGCGCTCGACAGGATTCACCCGGACGACCTGCCGGTATTCCATGAAGCTGCACGGACATCGGCGGAGGCGCTGACCCCCTATCACGGCACTTTCCGGTTCCGCAAAGGGGACGGTTATCTCTGGCTGGAAATCTGGTCGACACCGGAACGCCTGCCCGGCGGCGGCACCCTGTGGGACGGCCTGATCATCGACATCACCAAGATGAGACAGGAACGGGAACAGCTTCTCCGGACGCAGTTCGCCATGGACCGCGCGCCGGACAGTGTCCTTTGGGTCGACGATGCGTGCCGCATCATATACGCCAACAAGTCGGCCTGCGCCTGGCTGGGCTATACCAGCGAGGAGATGTTGGCCATGAAGGTCTTCGATATCGACCCGGACTTCAATCCCGATCTCTGGGAGGAACACAAGCGGGAGATGCGGACGAAAGGCATGCTGACATTCGAATCCCGCCATATCGCGAAAGACGGGCGCATCTTTCCCGTCGAAATCCGGTCCAACTATTTCGAGTACGGCGAACAATGGCTCGCCTGCGCCTTCGACCGCGACATCACCCTTCGCAGGCAGGCGGAGGATGAACGGGAGAAACTGATCGCCGAGCTGCAAAAGGCCCTCTCCAGGGTCAAGACCCTGAGCGGGTTGATCCCCATATGCGCCTCCTGCAAGAAGATCCGCGACGACAGGGGCTACTGGAACCAGATCGAATCGTATATCCGGGACCACTCCGAGGCCGAATTCAGCCACGGCATCTGCCCCGAATGCGCCGCGCAATTCTATGCGGACATGGAAAAGCTCTAGGCGGCAAACAGGGCGTCCGTTCGCCGCGTGCCGCTTTCGCCGCCGATCGTCGAAGCGCCTTCTCCCGGCCGCAATCGGGCCGTCGGCCGCAGCTCCGCCCCGTTTCCCGCACCGGTAGCTTCGCCCTACCGTTTCCATCCCCTTTTTTAAGCATTGCCCGCTTGTAACCGGGATACCATGATAAAGATCATGAGTCGCAATACCATGCAGGAGGTGCCATCATGGAACACAGAAGAAAGGCAACGGCGTTTGCCGTATTCTTCATCGTCGTCGGGATCATCGCGGGTTTGGCCGTATCTTCCAACCTGAATATCTTCAACAAAGGCTACGGCCAGGAAGTCAAAATATCGAAGGATTCCGTAGACATCCTGAGCAGGACGAACCAGGCCATGTCCGAGGTGGCGGCGGCCGTCAGACCCGCCGTCGTCAACATTTCCATGTCCCAGACGGTGCACATGCGGAATATGCCGTTCTTCGACGATCCCTTCTTCAAACAATTCTTCGGCGATCGGGGCAGGCCCAGGGACTATAAGCAGTACGGCCTGGGGTCCGGCGTCATCGTGGCGAAGGACGGCTTCATCGTCACCAACTACCATGTCGTCAGGGACGCCGACGAGATCAGGGTCCGCCTGTCCGACAAGCGCGAATTCAAGGGCAAAGTCGTCGGCGCCGACGCCAAGACCGACCTGGCCGTGGTCAAGATCGACGCTTCAAATCTTCCGGTCCTGCCGCTCGGCGATTCGGAGAAGATCAGGGTAGGCGACACGGTGATCGCCGTCGGCAACCCCTTCGGGCTTAACCAGACGGTGACATCGGGTATCGTCAGCGCCAAGGGCCGGGCCGACGTAGGGCTCGCCGACTACGAGGACTTCATCCAGACCGACGCGGCGATCAACCCGGGGAATTCCGGGGGGGCGCTCGTCAACATTATGGGCGAACTGATCGGTATCAACACGGCCATCGTCAGTTCGTCCGGAGGTTACCAGGGCGTCGGCTTCGCCATCCCGTCCAACATGGTGAAGACCGTCATGGAAAGCCTCATCAAGAAGGGCAAGGTCGTGAGGGGGTGGCTGGGGGTCTCGATCCAGCCGCTCACGCCTGAACTGTCCAAGGAACTGGGCGTCAAGAGCGACAAGGGCGCGCTGATCGCCGATGTCGTCGAGGACGGGCCGGCGGCCAGGGCGGGCCTCCAGAGAGGCGATGTCGTCACGAAGATCGACGGCAAGGACATCACGGACGTGTCGGCCCTGAAGAATATCGTCGCCTCCATCCCTCCGGGCCGGGCGGTAAAGGTCGAATACCTGCGCGGCGGCGAGACGAAGACGGCCGCGGTGACCATTGCGGAGATGACAGGGCAGCAGCAGAAGATGCTCGGCCAGGCGGAGAACCAGTTCAAGGGCGTTTCCGTCCGGGATCTGACGCCTGATATCCGGCGGCAACTCGGCATTCCCGGAAGGCTCAGGGGAGTCGTCGTGACCGATGTCGCCGAGGAAAGCCCGGCGGCGGGCGTGCTCGCTCAGGGGGACGTCATCATGGAGATCAACCGGAAGAAAATCGGCGGCGTCTCCGACTACGGCGCCGCCGTTAATGCGGTCAAATCCGGACAGCGGGCCCTCGTTCTCGTTTACAGGAACGGCTCGACCCTGTATATAACGATGTAGCGGACAGATCCCCTTCCCCGCGGAGGGACCATAGGGGGGACGGCAAGCCGTCCCCCTTTTTTGAGGAACAGACATCCGGGCGGCGTGTCCGGCATCGCGCCGGTCGCGGCCGGCCCGTTCAGGGCTATATCCCCCGTGGAGCTTACATCATGTTCTTTCATCCCCTGACACGATTGTTCATGGCGATCCTCTACATCCTTCTCGCCTTCTTCTTCGTCGTCGTCCAGATCGACATGGTGGCCCTCGTCTTCGTAAAGATCGGCATCCCGCCCCATTACGTCATGAGCGCGCTTTTGCTCTGCCTTCTGGGAAGCGCCGTCAACATCCCCCTGAAGCGCATCCCCCAGGAGGACATGACGGAGGGCGGCACCGTCCGCTTTTTCGGCTTCCGGTACATCATCCCCGAGCCGCGGACGAAAGAGACCGTCCTCGCCGTCAATCTTGGGGGCGCCGTCGTTCCCGTCCTCATCTCGGCCTATCTTCTCGTGAAGACCGGCGTTATCGTCCCGGCGCTCTTTGCCACCGTTGTCATGGCCGTCGTCACCCACCGTCTCGCCCGCCCCATGCAGGGCGTCGGGATCGTTTTGCCCTTCTTCATCCCCCCGGTCGTCGCGGCCTTCGCGGCCCTCGTCGTCGACGCCGCCCATGCCCCCGTCATCGCCTACATCTCCGGGACGCTCGGCACCCTTATCGGGGCGGACATCCTCAACGTGAAGAAAATCGGCCGCCTGGGGGCTCCCGTCGCCTCCATCGGCGGCGCCGGCACCTTCGACGGCATCTTCCTCACCGGTATCCTGGCGGTCTCCCTTGCCGCCATCCTGGCGCAACAATAAAGCAGTCGAGGTACGGATACATCATCTGTCCTCCGCTCATGAAACCGGAAGGGAATCGTCGATCCCCGACAACGGGCGTGACGCCCTGAATCTCTTTCCATTGAACCCCCGTCTTTCCGCGTATTTTTTTACGAAATCTTTACGCCTTCCATCTGCTTCTTGACGCCATTCTGACATTTCCGGTGTTATATTCGTCATGAAGAAAGGAGGAAACGCAACCATGGATATCCTGTTTACAGCCGCAGCCGTTCTCTTCTTCGTATTAACCTGGCTCCTCGCCGAGGGGATCGCCTTTTTATAGGAGGGTCGCACCATGTCCATCGTCTATATTCTGGGTCTCGTCGCGGCCGTGGGGATAGCCTTTTATCTCCTCGCCGCCCTGCTGAAGCCGGAGATGTTCTCATGAGCGCCGCCGGACTCTTTCAGATTATCCTCTACTTCGCCGTCCTCGTCGCCGCAGCGGTGCCGCTGGGGCTATACATGGCGAAGGTGTACACGGGAGAGAGCGTTTTCTTAAGCCGGGTCGCAGCCCCTCTGGAGCGTGCGATCTACCGCCTCTGCCGCGTCGATCCCGGCGAGGAGATGACGTGGAAGGCCTACGCTGCGGGGATACTCGCCTTCAGCCTGACGGGGTTCGCCGCCGTCTACGCCCTACAGAGACTCCAGGGCGTGCTGCCGATGAACCCGCAGGGACTGCCCGCCGTGCCGCCGGACCTGGCCTTCAACACGGCCGTCAGCTTCGTCACGAACACGAACTGGCAGGCCTACGGCGGCGAGGCGACGATGAGTTACCTTACGCAAATGGCGGGGCTCGCCGTCCAGAACTTCGCCTCGGCGGCCTCGGCCATGGCCGTGCTCGTCGCCCTTATCCGGGGCCTGAAGCGGACGCTCTCCCGCACCGTGGGCAACTGCTGGGTCGACCTGACGCGCTCCATCGTCTATATCCTCCTGCCCCTGTCGCTCGTCATGGCCGTCTTTCTCGTTTCGCAGGGCGTTGTGCAGACGTTCCAAGGCCCCGCGAAGGCCGCGTTCATGGACACGGTCAAGGACGACCAGGGCAGGACCGTATCGGAGCAGGAGATTCCCCTGGGTCCGGCGGCGAGCCAGGTGGCGATCAAACAGCTCGGGACGAACGGCGGCGGGTTCTATAACGCCAACTCGGCCCATCCTCTGGAGAACCCGACGGCCCTGTCCAACTTCGTCGAGATGCTCGCCATCCTCCTCATCCCGGCGGCCCTCTGCATAACCTTCGGCCGGATGATGGGGGATACGAGGCAGGGATGGGCCCTCCTCGCCGCCATGGTCATCATCCTCCTGCCGCTCCTCGGCCTTTGCCTCTGGAGCGAGCAGGCAGGGAACGCCGCTTTTCATCATCTGCCCGTCGATCAGGCTGCAAGCAGCCTTCAGGCCGGCGGCAACATGGAGGGCAAGGAGTCCCGGTTCGGCATCGCCAACTCCGCCCTCTGGGCCGCCGTGACAACAGCCGCCTCCAACGGCAGCGTCAACGCCATGCACGATTCGTTCACGCCCCTGGGCGGCCTTGTCCCCCTGTGGCTCATGGAGCTGGGCGAGATCGTCTTCGGCGGCGCGGGGTCCGGGCTATACGGCATGCTCATGTTCGTCGTCGTGACCGTTTTTATCGCGGGCCTCATGGTGGGGCGGACGCCCGAATACCTGGGCAAAAAGATCGAGGCCTTCGAGGTCAAGATGGCCTCCCTCGTCATCCTTGTCCCGGCCGCGGCGGTCCTGGTCGGCACGGCCGTCGCCGTCGTCGTCAAACCGGGGCTCGCCGGCATCCTCAATCCCGGTCCCCACGGCTTCTCGGAAATCCTCTACGCCTTCTCCTCGGCGGCGAACAACAACGGCAGCGCCTTCGCGGGGCTTTCCGCCAACACGCTCTTCTACAATGCCGTCCTGGGGTTCGCCATGCTCGTCGGGCGGTTCTGGGTCATCGTGCCGGTGCTGGCGGCGGCCGGGTCCCTGGCCGGGAAGAAATACGTCCCGGCAAGTCCCGGGACGCTTCCCACGCACACGCCGCTCTTCGTCCTCTTTCTCGTGGCGGTCGTCTGCCTCGTCGGGGCGCTCACGTTCGTGCCCGCCCTGGCCCTGGGACCCATCGCCGAGCAAATGACCTGGATGCGATGAAAGGAGAACGCCATATGAAAGACAAGACCACGACCTTCTCGCTTCTCGACCGGCAGGACTTATGGCGGACCGTCGCCGACGCCTTCGTCAAGCTCAACCCCCTGCATCTCGCGAAGAACCCGGTCATGTTCGTCGTCGAGGTCGGCTGCGTTGCAACGACGCTGCTTCTCGTCCAGGCCCTGTTTGGACACGGCGAGGAGAAGACGTCCTTCATTCTTGCCGTGACGCTCTGGCTCTGGTTCACGCTTCTCTTCGCCAATTTCGCCGAGGCCGTGGCGGAGGGCCGTGGCAAGGCCCAGGCGAGGTCCCTCAAGGGCGCGCGGCGCGACGTCATGGCGAAGAGGCTCGCGGGGCCGGACCGCGATGCGCAATCCACGCCCGTCCCGGGCTCACAGCTTGCCAAAGGGGATTTTGTCCTCGTCGAGGCCGGCGACACGATCCCCGGCGACGGCGAGGTGGCGGTCGGCGTCGCCTCCGTGGACGAGAGCGCCATCACGGGCGAGAGCGCCCCGGTGATCCGGGAGAGCGGCGGCGACCGCAGCGCCGTCACCGGCGGCACCCGCGTCCTTTCCGACTGGATCGTCGTCCGCATCACGGCGAACCCCGGCGAAACGTTCCTCGACCGGATGATCGCCATGGTCGAAGGCGCCAGGCGCCAGAAGACGCCGAACGAAATCGCCCTCGACATCCTGCTTGCCGGGCTCACGCTCATCTTCCTTCTCGCCACCGTGACGCTCGTGCCCTTCTCCATCTACAGCGTGAACGCAACGGGCCAGGGAGCGCCCGTCACCATCACGGTGATCGTCGCCCTTCTCATCTGCCTCATCCCGACCACCATCGGGGGGCTCCTCTCCGCCATCGGCATCGCGGGCATGGACCGCATGATCCAGGCCAACGTCATCGCCATGTCGGGCAAGGCCGTGGAGGCCGCGGGCGACGTGGACGTCCTCCTCCTCGACAAGACGGGCACCATCACGCTGGGCAACCGGGAGGCGACGGAATTTATTCCCGCGAAAGGGACGACGGAGGCGCAGCTCGCCGACGCCGCACAGCTTGCCTCGCTTGCCGACGAAACGCCGGAAGGCAGGAGCATCGTGGTCCTGGCGAAGCGCGAATACGGCATCCGCGAACGGGACATCAAGACCCTCGGCGCCCGCTTCATTCCCTTTACCGCGCGGAGCCGCATGAGCGGCGTCAACCTCGACGGGCGGGAAATCCGCAAGGGCGCCGCCGAAGCCATCGAGGAATACGTGAAGACCAAGGGCGGCGCTTTTCCCGAGGAGGTCAAGGACGCCGTTATTTACATCGCCGCCGTGGGCGGGACGCCCCTGGTCGTCGCCGACGGGTCCCGCGTCCTCGGGGTCGTCCGTTTGAGCGACATCGTCAAGGGCGGCATCCGCGAGCGCTTCGCGGAACTGCGTAGCATGGGCATCCGGACGGTCATGATCACCGGCGACAACCCCCTTACGGCGGCGGCGGTCGCGGCCGAAGCGGGCGTGGACGACTTCCTCGCCCAGGCCACGCCGGAGGCGAAGCTCAAACTGATCCGCAACTACCAGGCCGAGGGGCACCTCGTCGCCATGACGGGCGACGGGACCAACGACGCCCCGGCCCTGGCCCAGGCAGACGTAGCTGTGGCGATGAACACGGGAACGCAGGCGGCCAAGGAGGCGGGGAACCTCGTGGACCTCGACTCCAACCCGACGAAGCTGATCGAGATCGTCGGCATCGGCAAGCAGCTCCTCATGACGAGGGGAACCCTCACGACGTTCAGCATCTCGAACGACGTCGCCAAGTATTTCGCCATCCTGCCCGCGGCCTTCTCGGGCATTTACCCGGGCCTGGCCGCCCTGAACGTCATGCACCTGGCGTCGCCGCAGACGGCGATCCTCTCGGCGGTCATCTTCAACGCCCTCATTATCGTCGCCCTGATCCCCCTTGCCCTTCGCGGCGTCCGGTACCGGCCCATGGGCGCCGCCGCCGTGCTCCGCCGCAATCTCGTGATCTACGGTATAGGCGGCCTTGTCGTGCCCTTCATCGGCATCAAGGCCATCGACGTGATTCTCACATTTCTGAACGGGTGAAGAAAGGCGACAGCCATGATCAAGCTATTAAGAACCGCCATTCTGTTCTTTGCCGCCATGACGATTTTACTCGGCGTCGTCTACCCCCTCGCCGTGACGGGCCTGGCCCAGGCGCTTTTTCCGGGGCAGGCGAACGGCAGCATGATCAGGACGGCGGACGGCAGGACGGTATCGACACTCATCGGCCAGCCGTTCGGCTCGCCGCGCTATTTCTGGGGAAGGCCGTCCGCGACGGCACCGTATCCCTACAATGCGGCCTCGTCCGGCGGATCGAACCTCGGTCCGTCGAACCCCGTCCTGATCGAAACGTTACAGAAGCGCATCGCCGCGCTGAAAGCCGCCGATCCCGAAAACGAAAGTCTCATTCCCGTGGACCTCGTCACCGCCTCGGGAAGCGGTCTCGATCCGCACATCAGCCCGGCGGCCGCCCTGTACCAGGCGCACCGCGTGGCGAAGGCCCGCGGCCTTGCGGAAGGGACGGTTGAAAACCTCGTCCGCCGCCACGTCCGGGACCGGGCGTTCGGCATCCTCGGGGAGCCGACCGTCAACGTCCTGGAACTGAACATGGCGCTGGATGCCGTGCGGTGATTCTGCTATGATAGAGGCAGCAGCCGTCAAAACGCGAACGCCGGGATACCGAATCCATGGAAGCGAAAAGACCCGATCCCGATGAACTTCTCCACCGCGCCGTCTCGGAAGAGAAGCGCCGCCGCCAGGGCGCGTTGAAGATCTTCTTCGGCGCCGCCCCGGGCGTGGGCAAGACCTACGCCATGCTCCAGGCCGCCCGGACGAGGCGCGCCGAGGGCGTCGACATCGTCGTCGGCATTGCGGAGACCCACGGCCGCTCGGAAACGGAGGCCCTCCTCGACGGCCTGGAGATTCTCCCGCATCGCTTCTATGCCTACCGGGGCCGCAATATTCCCGAATTCGACATCGACGCCGCATTGGCGCGGAACCCCGCCGTCATCGTGGTCGACGAACTCGCCCACACGAACGCCCCCGGATCGCGGCACAAGAAAAGGTGGCAGGACGTCCGGGAGCTGCTCGACGCGGGCATCTCCGTATTCACGACCGTCAACGTCCAGCACCTGGAAAGCCTGAACGACATCGTCCGCCAGATCACGGGCGTCATCGTCCGGGAAACCCTGCCCGACTCCTTCCTGGAGCGGGCCGACGAGATAGAACTCATCGACCTGCCGCCCGACGATCTCCTCCAGCGCCTTAAAGACGGCAAGGTCTACATCCCCGAACAGGCCGAAGCGGCGCGATCCCATTTCTTCCGCAAGGGCAACCTCATCGCCCTCCGCGAGCTGGCGCTCCGCCGCACCGCCGAACGGGTGGACGAGCAGATGGAGGTCTACCGGCGCGACAAGGGCGTCCGCGACATCTGGCCCGCGGCGGAACGCATCCTCGTCTGCATCGGCCCCAACCCCCGCTCCATCCGCCTCATCCGCGCCGCGCGCCGCATGGCGGCGGGGCTCCGGGCCGAGTGGATCGCCGTCCACGTCGAGGCCCCGTCCCACGTCCGGGCCTCGGACGACGATCTGAAAACGATGGCGGAGCACATCCGTCTCGCGGAAAGCCTGGGCGCCGAGACCGTTACGCTGAGCGGTCACAAGGCGAGCGAAGAGATCCTGAACTACGCCAGGCAGCGGAACGTAAGCCGCATCATCGTCGGCAAGCCGACCCATCCCCGCTGGAAAGACAAGCTCCTCGGATCGCCCCTCGACGAGATCGTCCGGGGGAGCGGCGACATCGACGTTTACGTCATCACGGGCGACACGGCGGCCCCCCCGCGAAAAACAACCCGTCCGCCGCTGCGTCCGACGCCGCTTGTCCTCAGGGAATGGCTCTGGAGCGCGGGCGCCGTGGCGTTGAGCACCGCCCTCGGAGGCGTCATGAGGGACTATTTCGACCGGGCGGACATCGCCATGCTCTACCTTCTGGGCATCGTCGTCGTATCGACGCGGACCGGGCGCTGGCCGGCCCTGGCCGCAACCATGCTGAGCGTAGCCGCTTTCGACTTCTTCTTCGTGCCGCCCTATTATACCTTCGCCGTAAGCGACGTCCGTTTCTTCGTCACGTTCGCCGTCATGTTCGCCGTGGCCTACGTCATCTCGCGCCTCACGCTTCAGATCCGCGAACAGGCGGAGGCCTCGCGCAGGCGCGAGCGCGGCACGGCGGCCCTGTATGCCCTGAGCCGCGAGCTGGCCCGGGAAAGGAAGAAAGAGCGTATTTTCGACGCCGCGGCCAGGCACATCCGCGACGTCTTTCAGAGTTTCGTCGTCGTCCTGGCCCCCGACGAGAAGGGCGAACTCGCCGCTTCGTCCGCCGGCGACGACGCTTTCTCTTTCGACGAAAAGGAAGCCGGCGTCGCCCGCTGGGTCTTCGACAACCGCCAGCCGGCGGGCCTGGGCACCGATACGCTTCCCGGCGCCAGGGCGCTCTATCTGCCCATGGTCGCCTCTTCCGGCGCCCTGGGGGTCGTCGGCGTCCTTCCCGGAGAAGGCGTAAAGGCGTTCACACCCGAGGACGTCCACTTCCTGGAGAGCTTCGTGAACCAGACGGCTGTCGCCATGGAAAGGGTCCTGCTGGCGAAGGAGGCGCATGAAGAACGCCTGAAGGCCGAAGCCCAGAACGTCCGGAACACGTTTTTAAGTTCCGTTTCCCACGACCTGCGGTCGCCTCTTGCCGTCGTGGCGGGGGCAGCCAGCACGCTGCTGGAAAAGGACGCCGCCCTCGACGGTCCGTCCCGGATGGAGCTCCTCCGGACCATCCGCGAGGAGGCGGACCGCCTGGAGCGCGTCATCCGCAACGTCCTCGATCTCACGCGGCTGGAATCGGGAACCGTCGCCGTCCGCAAGGAGTGGCAGCCCCTGGAAGAGATCGTCGGCGCCGTCCTGAACCGCCTTGCAGGGCGTCTCAAGGACCGCCCGCTGACGCTCGATATGCCGCCCGACCTGCCCCTTGTGCCTTTCGACACGCTCCTCATGGGGCAGGTCTTTGCGAATCTCATGGAGAACGTTCTCCGGCATACGCCGCCCGGCACGCCCATTGAAATCGCCGTCGCGCCGCAGCCGTCGGCGGTCCTGGTCAGCGTCGCCGATCGCGGGCCGGGCATCCCGGCAGGCGAGGAAGAGGCGATCTTCAGAAAATTCATCCGCGGCACCCGCACGCGCATGGGCGCAGGACTGGGGCTTGCCATCTGCCGCGCCGTCGTCGACGCCCACGGCGGCCGCATCTGGGCGGAAAACCGGCCCGGCGGCGGCGCCGCCTTCAAATTCACCATCCCCGTCGAGGGGTCGCCGCCGCCCCTGACGGCCGGCAAGGAGGAGCCATGACGGAGAACCGGGCCACGATCCTCTTGATAGAAGACGAGTTGCAGATGCGAAGGTACCTGCGCGTCACCCTCGCCAGCGAACACTACGCCGTGATCGAGGCGGAGACGGCCGCCGACGGTCTGACCCAGGCGGCGACGCGGAATCCCGACGTCGTCCTTCTCGACCTGGGGCTGCCGGATATGGACGGCCTCGCCGTCATAACCAAGCTTCGGGAATGGTCCGGCGTGCCGGTTATCGTCATCTCGGCCCGGGAACAAGAGGGGGACAAGATCAAGGCCCTCGACGGCGGGGCCGACGACTACCTGACAAAACCCTTCGCCGCCGGCGAACTCCTCGCCAGGATCCGCGTCGCTCTCCGGCATGCCTCCCCCAGGGCCGGAGGACCGGGGGACGCCGTCTTCACGGCCGACGATCTCAGGATCGATTTTCTCAAGCGGCAGGTTTTCATCGGGACGGCCGAGGTCCACCTGACGCCCATCGAATACCGGCTGCTTACGGTCCTCGTCCGGAACGCCGGCAGAGTCATGACCCACCGGCAGATCCTCAAGGAGGTCTGGGGCCCGTCGTACATCGAGCAGACCCACTACCTGCGCGTCTTCATGAACCAACTGAGAAAGAAGATCGAGGCCGATTCGGCCCGCCCGCGCTTCCTTATCAACGAGCCCGGCATCGGCTACCGGTTCCGGGCGGAGCCGGAAACGCCGTAATGCGGAAGCCGCCGGGCGGAGGATCACACCGAAAAGGAACCGCATCATGAACGAAAAACGGAATGCCCAGCAGGAACAGTGGAACAGGACATTCGCCGGGACGGCCGACCTGTTCGGCGGCGAACCGAGCGAACCGTCGCGCTTTGCCGCCGCCCTGTTCCGTCGGGAGGGCAGGATACGTCTGCTGGAGCTGGGAGGGGGCCAGGGCCGCGATACGCTCCACTTCGCCGCCTGCGGTCTTTCCGTCTCCGTCCTCGACTACAGCGCCGAGGCCGTGTCGGCAATCGACACAAAAATCCGCGGATACGGCCTTTCCGAACGGGTGTCGGTCATCCGCCACGACGTCCGGGAACCGCTCCCCTACCCCGACGGGGCCTTCGACGCCTGCTACTCCCACATGCTCTTCTGCATGGCCCTGACGACGCCCGAGCTGACCTTTCTCTCGCGGGAGATGAGGCGCGTCCTTGCACCCGGGGGCCTTGCGGTCTATACGGTCCGCCACACGGGCGACGCCCATTACGGCCAGGGCGTCCGTCACGGCGACGGCCTGTACGAGCAGGACGGCTTCATCGTCCACTTTTTCAACCGGGAAAAAGTCGCCGAACTGGCCTCCGGGTTCGATATTCTGGGCGTCGATGAGTTCACCGAAGGCGAACTCCCTCGAATGCTCTTCCGCGTGACGCTGAGACGGCGCGACGAATGATGCGGCCCCGCCTCGACAGGAAGAAATGAAGCCAATAAAAAAAGGCAGGGTCATGCCGGCCCTGCCTTTTCCCGTTTCCTTAAAAATGCCTATTTTCTGAATTTCCTCCGTGCTGCGGCGGCGCCGGCCAGGCCGAATCCCAGAAGCAGCATCGTGGACGGTTCAGGCACAGCCTGGGGCGGGCATTCAACGAAGGTTGCATTCGTAATGTTGGCCATCACGTCGATAATCGACCCTCCGAACCAGTTGTGTATCGTGAACTGTTCCGGCCCCGGCCAGGACATCCCGTTCGACAGCCTGCCGGCGAGCATGATATCGAAGGACCCGTAGCCGTTGTCGGTCGTAAATGTAAAATGGGTCGGCGTGATGTCGTCGAACCAGACGTCGTTCGTGCTCCAGAAGCCGTTATTATAAGCCCAGATTTCCGCCGTGAAAATCTTGGTCGTCGGCACGGTCTTCGGGTCGCCGAACGAAAGCTTCAGACTAAACGCATCGTAAACCTGGTAAATCGAACTCTGACCGTTATACGTGAGTGTGCCGAGTTTGACGGTGGCCGTACCTGCGGCGATTGTCGTCCAGTCGAAGTTGACGCCGGTGAAGGTCATGCCGTTCACTCCCGGCGCGAAAGTCCCGGACGTGGTCCCCTCAAGCTCGATACTGCTGGCGAAGGCCGTACCGCCAAGCATGATGATTACTGCCGCCAAAGTCCCCCAAATGGCCATTTTCAATCTTTTACTCATACGCTCCTCCTTGATTTTATTTGGCATGATGCCTCTTGTTTCTGACCTGCGCGATGCGCCGGTTCAGGCCTCAAAAATGCAAGCCCGATACCACTCATCATAACAACCGGATACGATAAGGTATTTTCACGTTTTACGGCCTTTCGACATCCTGCTATTTTGTAAACAAATCTTACAATCTACGATACCCCGGCATGCGGAACATTCCCTAACTGTTTGTATACATGGATAAGCAATCGCTTAAGACCGTTTGTAAAGATATGTAAAGAAACCGTCCGGACATGCCTTTTTTTACACATCGCGACAGCACGATGCCCTTTACGACGCTAATATTATTACGGTAATTTAACAGGAGGAAATTCGTAGCGCCAAACACCCACACGCTTTCCGCGTTCCGTGAGCGTGGACTCCCGAAACCCGCTCTGCACGGGACATACGGCGCAATCGCCGTCTCTGCGATCTCGATACGGCGACGCTCAGCCGCCCATGTCGCCGAAAGGTGTCGCACAGAAGCCTTCTATTTGTTATACATGGAACAAGCCGGAGGTGAAGGGCGTCCTGACCCAAAAATGAGGATACGTCGTTCCAGCGGAAGGGCGGAAGTCAACCCGGTATCGATTCGAAGTCGACGAGGGAAGGCTCCCCGGCAAACAAAGCCTTCACTGTTAGGTTTTACCTGACTATAGGCCGGAACAACTGTCTCAAACATCGATTTGCGTTATATATCAGACATATATGCCATTCTCCGGACGCCTGCCGCAGGCCCCGCCCGTCCGCTATTCCGGACAGATTTCTTCTGAAACAGGCTTACGTCTCGGATCGATTTCTTTCAGGATGTCCCTGAAACGCCGCTTTGACCGTGAAACCAATCGATAATATGACATTTCACTCCTGCCGTCTTTCCCGGCTCAATTCTGGCATGATAATTGGTTGTTATGAGAATGAACCGGGCAGGGAACCCATCTATGAAAGACGAAGCCAAGACGAAAAAACAGCTAATCGACGAACTGAAAGGCCTTCGGCGGCAGGCGGCCATAGCGGATAAAGCCGAGGCCGAGTTCGACCTCCTGAAGGACAGGCAGGAGAAATTCGCCAAGGCCTTCCTGCAAAACGCCACCCCCATGATCATCAGCTCGAGACAGGAGGGCCGGTTCATCGACGTCAACGAGGCGTTCCTGACCATGGTGGGCCTGCAGAGAGAGGATGTCATCGGGAAAACGTCGATCAATGTGGGCTCCATCACCCGCGAGGACCGATCGGCGTTTCTTCGCGAGTTCAAGGAAAAAGGGCGGGTCGACAATCTTGAGATTTCGATTTTCGCTAAGAGCGGAGAAACCAAGTCGGTCCTTTTGAACTCAAGCAAGATAAGCCTGGGCGACGAGGACTACCTGCTCACGGTCGTGACGGACATCTCCGCCAGAAAGAAGGCGGAAGAGGCCCTGAGGCAATCCGAACACCTGTACCGCGCAATCTTTGAGAATACGGGCACCGCCACCGTCGTCATCGAAGCCGACAAAACCATCAGCCTCGCCAATACGGAGTTCGAAAAGTTGACCGGCTTTTCCAAGGCGGAGATCGAAGGGAAGATGACCTGGACGGAATTCACCGATCCGGAGGATCTCGCATGGATGATGAACCAACACCGGATGCGAAGGGCCGACCCGGCATCGGCCGAGAAAAGTTACGACTTCCGTATCGTCGATAAAGGAGGCGCAAGAAAGGATATCCATCTCACCGTTGACATGATCCCGGGCACGGCCAAGAGTATCGCTTCGCTTCTGGACGTCACCGACCGCAAACGGGCCACGGAGGCCCTGAGGGAAAGCAAGGAGCTTCAAGCCCGGCTGGTCGATACCATTCCCGATATCGTTCTCCGCATGGACCTCGACGGCCGCATCGTCTTCGTCAACGACTATGCGCTCCGGATAGGCGGTTACAGCCGCGCCGAAATCGAAGGTCAAAACATCCTCGCGTTCGTATGTCCCGAAGACCGGGACCGGCTCAAGCGGAACATGGCACACATGATGGCTGGCAGACTCGGCCCTCAGGAATACCGGATCACATATAAAGACGGGACGGACGCGCCCTTCGAAGCCAACGGCGATGTCCTGCGCGGAGGGGACGGCGCGCCTTCCGGCCTCGTTTTCATCTGCCGCGACATCGCCGGACGCAAACAGGCGGAGGAAGCGCTGTACGAAAGCGAGGAACGGTACCGGCGGCTTTTCGAGGATGCCATGGAAGGCATATTCAGAACCACCCTGGACGGGCGGCCTCTCATGGTCAACGACGCCATGGCAGGAATACTCGGCTACGATTCCGCGCAACACGTCTCGGAAACGATAAGCGACGTCGGTTCACAAACCTATGCCATTCCATTGGAGCGGCATCAGCTTCTCGACGCTCTCATGCAAGTAGACAAGATCACCAAGAAGGAATTCCTTTTCATAAAAAGGGACGGAAGCACGATCAAGGTGCTGCTGAACGTCCGGATGGTGCGGGACGAAAACGGCGAACCGCTTTATATCGAGGGAAGCTGCATCGACATCACCGACAAATGGATCGCCGAGGAAGCGCTCAAGGAGAGCGAAGAGAAGTACCGCAAGATCTTTGAAAACGCCACCGAAGGCATCTACCAGACGACGCCCGAGGGCCGTTACCTGAACATCAACCCGGCCTTTGCGAAAATGTTCGGGTATTCGTCGCCGCAGGAGATGATGGACGCCGTCACGGATATAGGCCGGCAACTCTATGTGAATCCCGCGGAACGCGAGGAGCTTCTGCGAATGCTCCGCGAGCGCGGCCAGGTTGACGGGTTCGAGATCGAGGGTTATCGCAAGGACGGGAGCCGGTTCTGGATCTCCATCAATATCCACGCCGTCTACGACGACTCGGGGAACATCCTTTACTTCGAGGGAACAAACTCGGATGTCACCCAGCGCAGGCAAGCCGAAGAGGCCCTGCGCGAATCGGAGCGCAAGTTCCGGGACCTGGCCGAAAAATCCATGGTCGGCATCTACCTGGTACAGGATGGACGCTACCGCTACGTCAATGCCGAATTCGCCAACACGTTCGGATACGCGATAGACGAAATCGTCAACAAGCTGCATGTGCGTGATATGATCCATCCCGACGATCTGCCCATGGTGGAGGACAGACTCAACCGGCGGATATCCGGAGAACTTCAATCGTTGCGGTATGAATTCCGCATACGCACCAAGGACGGAAAAATCAGGACCGCGGAGGTCCACAGTTCCCGGACCTCCTATCAGGGAAAGCCGGCCGTCATCGGCACGATGCTGGACATTACCGAGCGGAGGAAGGCGGAAGAGGAATCGCGGCGCCTGAGCATCGCCATCGAGCAGGCCGCGGAGGACATCATCATCACCGATCCGGAAGGGATCATACAATACGCCAACCCCGCTTTCGAGAAGATCACCGGCTACTCCAGGGTGGAGGCCATCGGCGCAACACCGAGGATTCTGAAAAGCGGGGTCCACGAACCCGCTTTCTACAAGGACCTGTGGGAGACCATCAAGAACGGGAACATTTGGACCGGCCGCTTCATCAACCGGTGTAAGGACGGCAGGCTCATCTACGAGGATGCGACCATCAGCCCGCTTTTGACTTCATCGGGGAAGCTCCTGGGCTACGTAGCCCTGAAAAGGGACGTAACGGAATCGGTCCGGATGGAATTGCATCTGCGCGAGGCCCAGAAGATGGAGGCCATCGGCAACCTCGCGGGCGGCATCGCCCACGACTTCAACAACATTCTCAGCGTCATCCTGGGTTATACCGAACTGTACAGGGACCGGGTGCAGGACCGTTTGGAGGTCTACAACAGCATGGGCGAAATCCTCAAGGCCGCCAGCCGCGCGCGGGACCTCGTGCAGCAGATCCTGACGTTCAGCCGCCGGACGACGCCGGAAAAGAGGCCGACGATGCTCATTCCCATCGTGAAGGAAATGGCCAAGTTCCTGCGGGCGTCTCTGCCCTCGACCATCGACATAAGGCTGGCCGTGGACAAGACCCCCGACGTGATCATGGCCGACGCCACGCAGATTCATCAGGTGCTGATGAATCTCTGCACGAATGCCGGGCACGCCATGAGGGAAACGGGGGGCATCCTGGATATCGGACTGAGAGAAACGTTCCTGGACGAGGAGGACATCGGCTACCATTCCTCCCTGAAGCCGGGCCGCTACCTGGAACTCTTCGTCCGCGACACGGGGCACGGCATTTCCCGCGATAACCTGGAGCGCATCTTCGAGCCGTACTTTACGACCAAGGAAAAGGGAGAGGGCACGGGTCTGGGGCTCGCCGTCGTCCACGGAATCGTCAGGGACCACGGCGGCGAAATCAAGGTCTACAGCGAGGAAAGAAAGGGAACCGCCTTCAGCGTTTACCTGCCGGCCGTCGCCGAGGCCGGTGAAAAGGAGAAAGAGACCGAAAAAGTCATCCATAAGGGAAACGGCGAAAAGATCCTCTTCGTGGACGACGAAAAGATGATCGTCGAGCTGAGCAGGGAAGTCCTCGAAAAGCTTGGTTATGCCGTGGTTGCGGAGACGGACCCCGTCCGGGCGATAGAGCTGTTCAGGGAAGGCCGCGATACCTTCGATCTCGTGATCACGGACAAGACCATGCCGCACATGACGGGTTTCGATCTGACGAAGGCCGTGAAAGAGATCCGCGCCGACATCCCCGTTCTCCTCTGTTCGGGATTTCAGGAAAAGGAAGACCCGGCCAGGCTTGCCGCCCTGGGCATCGGCCGTATGATCATGAAGCCGGCCCCCATGAAAATACTCGCCAGGGCCGTTCGCGAGCTGCTCGACGGCAAAACGTCACGGGTGGACGGCGATTGACGGGAAAAGCATCCCCGGCAGGAACGCCCCGGTCCGGGCGGCGCCGGCTGCGAATGCCGCCCTTGGTTTTCGCCCCGTCTTCCGCGCGAACCATATCGCGGAAGCCGCGCCCCATCACGCCTTATTCCATTCCGGATTCACGGCGCCGCACCGCGCCTAACGGGCCAGGAAGGCGCGGAGGTCGATTTCCGCCTTCAGGATGTCGCCCGCAATCCCGCCCATGTGGCCCTCCCACGACGGAATCTCGAACACCGCCGCCCGTCCCCCGGCTTTGTTCACTGCCTCGACGAACTGGCGCGCATGGTAGGGATAGATCAGGATGTCGGTCTGCGACGGGACCATAAGGACGGCCGCCTTGATCCGCTTCACCGCTTCGCCGTAAGAGCCGAAGCCGTAACCGATGTCGTGCAGCTCGACGGCCTTCGCCATGTAAATGAGGGCATTCGCGTCGATCGTCCCGGCCCAGGCGGAAGCGGTCTTATCGAGGAACTGCTCCACGAGGAACTTGTTTTCCATGGCGTCATGGGGGCTTTTGCCCTCGTCCGCCCACTTGCGGCCGAAGTTCCGGTCGGCCCGCCAGGGGCTGAATATCGTCATGAGCATGATCTTGTTCGAGAAGGCGATGCCGTCGAGGGGTTCCTCCCTGCCGTAGTAGTCGCCGCCGTTCCATTTCGGGTCCTGCTTGACGGCGTCCGCCCAGATTTTCATCCAGCCGATGGCCCAGGCCTGCGCCTGCGGCCCGGAGACGACGGGGACGATCTTCTCGACAACGTCCGGATAGGCCGCAGCCCACTCGATGGCCTGCATGCCCCCCATGGAGGCGCCGGTCACGCATTTGAGCTTTTTGATCCCCAGCGACTTCAGCAGTTCGTACTGCACCCGGACGAAATCCCGGATCGTGACGATTGGGAAGGACATGCCGTAAGGCTTGCCCGTCGCGGGGTCGATCGTCGCGGGGCCCGTCGTGATCACCGTCGGGTTCTTCGTGTTGAGATTGTTCAGGGTATCGATGCTGATGACGAAGTACCTGTCCGTATCGAAGACCCTTCCCGGTCCGACCAGGACGTCCCAGTAGCCCGGCGTCTTGTCGGTTGCGGCGTAACGGCCGGCGGCATGGGACGTGCCGCCGAAGAAATGGCAGATGAGGATTACGTTGTCCCTGCTTGCGTTCAGTTTGCCGTAGGTCTCGTAGCCGACGCGGACCGGGGCGATCCGCTGCCCGCCGACCGTGACGTATTCCCTAAGCTCGAACGCCTTTTTCTCCACCAACGGCTCATAGGCGTACAACATCCCCGGCAGGCTCAAAAGGATCAAGGCCGCCAATAGTACGGCCGTTCCCGCTCTCTTCTTCATAACGCCTCCTTTCGACGCATCGCGGCTCATGCAGCTCCTCGCCCGCAACGATACGGGGCGGGGGAACCCGTCCGGTCTTTGTACCATAAAACTGTTTACGCTTCCGAAAAAATTGTAGTCGATTCCTTTTCAATACTTAACACTCCTTAACTTGAGCGGTAAAGGCGGAACGCCGATAGCCATAGCAGAGGACTGTCCGGCATGGCCGCGGAAACGGCGGCCCGGGTATTCCCGCAGGAGACCCAGCCCGTAAACGAACGGGCAGCCGGAAGAACG
This sequence comes from Syntrophales bacterium, assembly GCA_963668175.1. Classification (GTDB taxonomy): domain Bacteria; phylum Desulfobacterota; class Syntrophia; order Syntrophales; family PHBD01. The sequence continues at coordinate 2,436,571 of OY764159.1, read as the reverse complement.
GACAACACGCCCGGCCGCGCGGACCGGCGCAGATCCGGCCCGCAGGTACGGCGCCAGCGAAAGGAGAGAAGACATGACGGTATCGGCAGTAACATCCAGCACCAATGTCCTGCAGTCGGGAAGCACCGATTCATCGGGCAGCGGCGTCTACGACAAGATGGACACCAACAAGGACGGCGTCGTTTCCGATGCGGAAAGAACGGCGTACATGCAGAAGCACCCCCTGGAGGCGGCAAGCAGTCAGCAGAATCAAAAATCGCCTTTTATTGAAAACAACGAAGTCGGGAACAATCTGAACACGACGGCCTGACGGCCCGGCGCATCCTCCGGAAAGAGACGTCCTTCGCGGGCCGTCCTTTCCCGGAGGCCGCCGCCCCTCCCCGATTCGTCCCGCCGTTTTCCGCTGCCGCCGTTTGAAGCCCCTGATTATCCTTCATTTTTTCCCGTTCCTTGACAAAGGGAAGGACCGTCCATAAATTAAACCTAAGCGGAGCAGCTGCAATGCTCGGGTCACGTCAGCGGGACGTGATAAGTGAAATGTCCATACTGTGAGGTCAAAAGAAAACGACAGGTCTTTGCAGTAAAGGTAAACTGCCTCAATGGCAGTTTCGATCAAGCTGAGTTCAGCTTATGCATAAGGGCATTGCAGCGCTCTTCACGATATCCAGGCTTTTTACCCCCCTTCGGTGCCGTCTACCCGGTAAAATCAAATAGCGGATTTCTTTCCCGACATGTGATAAGAAAAGCGGACCATTTTTGAGGAAGGTTGCCGTCATGCCGTTTTTCCGTATCCTGTTCGCCGTCGCAGTCGCCGTTTGTATCGCCATCGCCGGGGCCCCTTCCGCCGTGAAGGCGGACACGCCCGCCGCCAAGAAGGCCGCGGATACCTACGACGACCCCCTGGGCCGCAGCACCCCCCAGGGTACGTTCGTCGGCTTCCTGAAGGCCATGGAAAAGGGGAACGAGGACCGGGCCGTCGATTACCTGGACACCTATCAGACGGGAAAACGGGCCCAGCAGCTCGCCCAGGAACTGCAAAAGATCCTCGACCAGGGCCTGTCGACCGCGCAAACGTCCCTGAGCTCCAAGCCCGAGGGGAACCTCAACGACGGCCTGCCCGTCAACAGCGAGGTTGTGGGGGTCGTCAAGACGAGCAAGGGCGATTTCAAGATCCTCCTCGAACGGGTCCGCAAGGAGAACAATCCGCCCGTCTGGCTCTTCTCCTCCGAGACGCTCAAAATCATCCCGGAGATATACGAGGAGCTCGACGTCACCTGGCTGGAACGGCACCTTCCGGCCGCGCTGACGGAAACCCGGATTGCGGGCTGGCAGCTTTATTTCTGGCTTCTGCCCCTGGTGATCCTGCCCGCGGCCCTCTTCCTCGGCTGGCTGTGCACCCTGATCTCTTTCTTCCTGCTGCGGGAGCCGCTCCGCCGCCGCTTCGATGAACCGACGCTGGCGGCATTCAAAGGGACCCGGCAACCCCTGATGCTCCTCTTCACGGCGGGGGCGGTCTATGTCCTGTCGCTCGGCACGGTGTCGCTCCTGGGCCGCCTTTTCTGGACGTTCCTGGCCTCGACCCTGGCCGTCGCGGGCCTGACGTGGATCCTGATCCGCCTGATCGACGTCGGCGCCGGGATCATCGAAAGACGCCAGCCCGCCGCCACGTATGCCGTCATCCGCCTGTCGGCGACGCTTCTCAAGGCCCTTGTCATCGTCGCGGGCCTCGTCGTGATCTTCTATTACTTCGCCGGCATCAACCTGACGGCCGTGTTCGCCGGCCTCGGCGTCGGCGGCCTCGCCGTGGCCTTCGCCGCCCAGAAGACGATCGAGAATTTCTTCGGCGGGGTTTTCCTCGTCTGGGACAAGCCGATCCGCGTCGGCGATTACTGCAAGGCGGGCGAATACGAGGGCACGGTCGAACACATCGGCCTGCGCTCCACACAGATCCGCACCATCAACCGCACGGTCGTCTTCATTCCCAACGGCCAGCTCTCGTCGATCAGCGTCGAAAACTATACCCTCCGGAACCGCTTTCTCTTCCGCCATACCCTGAACCTGCGCTACGAAACGACGGCCGACCAGATCCGCCTCATCGCGGCGGAAGTCCGCGCGCTCCTGAAAACGCACCCCGCCGTGGACGACGAAGGCGCCCGCGTCCATTTCGCCGCCCTCGGCGCGTCGTCCCTTGATGTGAAGATCTTCGCCTATGTCCTGGAAACGACCTACGAGAGGTTCCTGGCCGTGCAGGAGGAACTGCTCCTTAGGATCATGGACCTTGTCGAGTCGTGCGGCGGCGGCTTCGCCTTCCCGTCGCAGACGGTCTACGTCAACGAAGACCGGAAACCCGACGGGGACAAGGCCCTGAAGGCCGCGCGGACCGCGCGGCGGCGCAAGGACCAGGGCGAACTGCCCCTCGCGGACGGCAGCCCTGCGGGCACAGCAAAAGCAGACACTCCGAAGGACTGAACGCCCCGCCTCCGGATAAGAAATAAAAACAGACGCCGAACGGCCCCGCATCCCGCCTGATTTACGCCGGATACGGTTGCGCCGCGCCATCCGCGCGTGCTCCGCCCGGAGCGCTCCCTTTTCCCGGCAACGCCCTTCCGAACCCGTTCCAGTTCGACAGGAAAACGGTTTAAGCCCCCGGTTTCCGGCTCAAAGGCGTCCGGCGTCGTCTTTGCGGAAGACCACCCGGGAAAACGACGACCGTAAATTATATTTGCATGAGACAAGCCGTTCCACTATGATGATGAGTGAAAATCACCCGTCATGGGAGTTATCGACCATTGCGTAGATTATCTTCCAGGTTCTATCTGGCCGCTCTTATCTCATTTCTGTTTTTCCTCGATGTTTTCGTCCTGGGATTTGTCATCGTCACCGACCGCGACAGGACCATCGAGCGGGCTAAGATCATCCTTCAGAAAACGGCGCTTTCGCTGAACGAGCGCATGAAACGGACTACGACGGCCACGGACGTCATCCTGCACAATCTCGCCGAGAGGATACGGGAAAAGGGCATCGGCCGGATCAAGGCCTCGAAGGAAGATTGGGAAGTCTTTCGACGCGCCGCCAGATCGCTGCCGGAAGCGGGATCGATCTGGCTTCTGGACGACAAGGGCGAGCTGCTGATGGATTCGACCATGTACCCGTCGCGGCGTATGAACTTCGCCGACCGCGAGTACTTTGTCCCGCAAAGAGACCAGGGGATTGAAAGTTACATCGGGCCTCTCGTCAAAGGGAGAATCACCGAGAAGTACAGCTTCACCATCAGTCGCCGGATAAGCGGAAAGGACGGACGTTTTCTCGGTATTGTCCTGGCGGCGGTGGAAACCGACGATTTCACGAATTTCCTCCGCAATCTCGATATCGGTGAAGAAGGCCGTGTTACGGTCTTTCGCACGGACGGCGCCCTCGTCCTCCGCCAGCCGATGCAGGGCGATTTGTTGGGAAGAAACTTCAAAGACCTGGTTCTGTTCAAGCTTGCTACGGGCGCCTCCCCATCGGGAACATTCGAATCTCCCGGGTTGGAAGGCGCTAAGCGCCTTATCGCCTACAGCAAGATAGAAGATCTGCCGCTGATCGTGACGACGGGCATCCCCGTCGATTTGGTCCTGAGGGAATGGCGCAGCCGCGCGAAATATTACACCCTGACGGCGGTCGTCGCCCTTTTCTTGCTGGCGTGGGTCTCAAGGCAGGCTTACAAGAGCGTCGCCAGGGAAGAGCGGACGCTCACGGAGCTGGTTTCGGCCAAGGACGAGATTTCCAGGATCAATGAAGACCTGGATTTGCGGGTGAAGGAACGTACCCGTCAACTCGAAGACACCGTTCAGGAACTTGAGAGATTCAGCTATTCCGTCTCCCACGATCTCAAGGCGCCGCTGCGGGCCATAGACGGGTTTTCCCGGATGCTTCTGTCCAAGTACGGCGACAGCATGGCCGAAGATGCCCAAAGGCACATCAAGGTCATCCGGGAAAGCACCCAGACGATGGGCAATTTGATCGAAGACTTGCTCTCCTTTTCCCGATACAGCCGCAGGCGGATGGACGTGGATGTCATCGATATGAAAGCCCTGGCCCACAACGTTTGGCAGGGAATCCGGGAGACATGCCCGCAGCGCGAGATCGAATGCGACATTGGAGAACTTCCTCCCGGTCGCGGCGATTCCGCTCTTATAAGGCAGGTCGTTTTCAATCTGCTCTCCAACGCCGCGAAGTTCACGAAGGATAAAAATCCCGCCGTGATCGCATTTTCCGGCCATCGCGACGGCGGCGAGATCGTCTATGCAGTCAGGGACAACGGCGTCGGCTTCGACATGGCATATTGCGATAAACTCTTCAGCGTCTTCGAGCGGCTGCATTCCGACGAGTACGAAGGGACGGGCGTCGGCCTGGCCATCGTCCAGCGGATTGTCCACCGTCACGGCGGCCGGGTGTGGGCCGAAGGCAAAGAAGGCGAAGGTGCGGCTTTCTATTTCACCCTGCCGGACACAGATGCGGACCACAGCGAAAAAACCTAGGCTTCCCACATCAAGCAACTTCTTGACATGCCGTTTTTGAATAGATATCACACCGTCACGAGGCGGGATGTGCCCGGGCGGCGGGACTTTTGTCAGGAAGCCCTACCGCCGGGAAAGCATCGGCCCCGCCGTCCGTAGGGAACTGGACCGCCCTTAGCCGGACCGCGGCCTGCCGCCGCAGACGGTCTACGTCAACGAAGACCGGAAGCCCGACGGGGACAAGGCCGTCAAGGCCGCGCGAACCGTCCGGCGGCGCAAGGACCAGGGCGAACTTCCCTTCGCGGACCGCAGCCTTCCGGGCACAGCAAAAGCAGACGCCCCGAGAGACTGAACGCCCCTCCCCTGCACGCTGCAAACCGCACGACAAGCCACGCAAAGGCTATTGACGCGATAAACCGCGTGATAGATGGGCGTCCGCCGAACGGCCACGTTGAACACCCTCGCAATCCGCCAAGAATCAAAACGAACCTTCAAGGAAAAACATCACGATCCTGCCGATGCCCGGACGATGGCCTGCTGAGAAAGGATTGCATATGGTTTGCGGGCTGATTATTTATTTTGACTAAACTTTACTGATATTTTTCTTGACAGAGGATATATTTAGGTTCAGAAAACTTTTTGAATCCCTTGATCCCAAATATTCTCTTCTTGGATTTGCTGTATTGTATTTTAGGGTCGGTTCATTTGTCGACAATATCATATGATAGAAGAACCGTCCTTAAATTAGTCTCCTATTGCCCACTGGCTACGAAGGAAATAAAAATGGCAAAGACGGTGGAAGAAAATGCGGCGAGGGTTCTTGAAGAATTATATCGTGCTGCTTTTGGATCATCGAACAATCCTCAGTTGGATGGAAAAAGTCTTCAAGAATTGACCAAACTTACACCCCAAGAGATCAATGACGCAGTCAGTATTCTTCTTGATGCTACTTATGTTGAATGGGATCAGGAATTTGGAACAGCACCATATGATTTTTCATGTGTTTGGATAACCCCCAGAGGTAAAATAGAATATGAACAAGCTGAAAAAGAATATCAACAAGGTTTGTCCACCGCAAAGACAATGATTTATGAGCCCGCTGTGCCAGTCGGCTCACCATATGGTTTCAAAGACGAAGACTGGGAAATTGTTGCTGATAAAAAATCAAGAGGCAATACACTGTCAGTCGTTTTTGGATACCAATTTAAATCATCCTATTACGATACAGAAAAATTAAAGAATAACTTGGAAAACAGCTTTAAACGTGCTGTTAGTGAATACAACTCTTTGAGAAATGCAATATCTGTTGTTCTTGATTTTCGTCCTTTAGCCGCTGGTTACGGCGCGCATTTGTTCAATGAAATTTGTCGTGACATCATATCTGCAGATATAGCTGTATTTGATACATCTGACTTAAATCCAAATGTAATGTTAGAAATGGGTGTTGCCCTGACATGGGGGATAAGAGTCTTGCCGATTAAAATGAAAGACTGCCCCACACCACCTTCCGATATTTCAGGACACACATGGGCTGATTACGAAGATAGTGGAAATGCTTTTTCAGACAATAATCACTCCGAAAAGATGTTACGCATGGTAGAGCGGGCGGCTAGAAAGAAACAGAGAGACAAGAGATAGATAATTGGGCATCAAAGATTTGTCGGTTAAGCAGCGAAAGGAAGAAAACCGTTAAAATCTAGCTGAAAGAAGATCCCTGTGCCTCTAAAAGATATCTCCTTAAAAACGAAGAAGCTTATTATTCAGGAAGCTGCCGGGCTTTGCGGTTTTTGCGGCGAAAATGATGTGACGACTTTGGAATTTCACCATATTCTCGGTAAGAATATTCCGAATCCGCATGCGGAAGAAAATCTTATTTACGTTTGTAGGAACTGCCATGGGAAGATAACGGCTGGTCAAATATCTCAATCAGATGTTGTTTTGCAGAAGAGAATACTGAAGTACGAGGGTAATCCTAACGCAAAAATGACTGGTAAGTCATATATCATGAACTTTATGGGAAGCGTTAACACCGGTACTATTGCTCATGAGGTTCATATCCACGGAAAGAACGGCAGAAGACCGGCACTTATACCGCGAGACGCAATCGGGACAAATGCAATAAAGCGGAATTACTTGAAATACCTTATAGATCGATATCATGAATTTGCCAGAGCTGAAAAAGGAGAGAAATACAGATTTCCTATTTTTTATAGTGCTATCAAGCGGAAGTATGGAGCAAAATGGGATTCAATACCACTTCATCTATTTGAAGAAGTCTGCACTTTTGTCCAGTCTCGGATTGACAAAACTGTCCTCGGCAGGACGAAAAGAGCCCACGGTAAAGGTAATTATAGAACCTTTCTTGAGTATTGCGAAAAGTATGTCAGCAGGATAAATCCCTAAAGCAAGCGTAATTAACACTTCCCTTCCTGCCAAAATACATTGCAGAAAGGATCATTGTCGTGATTGGGGGATCAAGATGATTGATAAATCAAATACCCTAGAAAATGAATTAAAAGTAATTTTGGAAGCTCAAATCATCGAACAAGACTGTGAGATGAACCTCGCTATTTATTTTCCATTGCCCGCCCTCGCAATCATCCCGGTGGTTTAATGAAGGGGAAACCGGCGGACGTATCCGGCTTTTCAGGTGGCCTCCCTACCCCTTTCAATCGCGACGCATCTGTTTATCTTAACTCTTTTAAGGTATGTTCCAATGATAATTTGATTCTCATAGCTTCAATAGAGTCAAGATGATCATCAGCTAGAACGTTTTTAAGTAAGCAATAAAGATCATTATGAGATTGTTTACCACCCGGATGATCTTCAAGCCAGTATAAAAGACTATATGCCTCTTTATAATTTACCTCATTATCTGCGAGGATACCGATTAGCAGTCCCTTAAACTCGGAAAGCTCACTACTACTTGATAATTTTTGTGGCTCGTTGTCACGCAGATGAAGCTTTAAAAAGACTTTGGCGCAAGCTATGGCATCCTCTTTGGCATCATGATGTTTAAATTCCGGAAGGTCGAAATACTTAACACATGTTTTCAATTTATAATTCATAAGATTAGGTAATTTTTCTTTAGCTACTGAACTTGAGTCAGTATAATCAAATACCAGCTTTAAATCGAAATGTTCGGAAAGCGCATGCAAGACTTGCTTGTCGAATAAACTGTGAGCAACCAAAGGATAATAGAATATATCTTTTATCTCTGGGAAGAGTGCCCCGAAATCTGGCTTATCAAATGTGTGTTCTTCTTTTATCCCGTGAATTTTTGACTGAAAAGGTGTATGGCCCCCGATGGGCTTGATCAAGTATCCTTTGGTGTCAACAATTTCCGAATTAGAGACTTTCGCGTACCCCAAAGCACAGGCGCTCACTCTCTGAGAATTCGCAGTTTCAAAGTCGATTGCCACAAAATCTTTCATAACCGCCCCCTTTCGATGAACAGGATACTCATTTTATGAAGATGTGCTGTGACCATTTTGTGACCATCTTATTGAAAACATCCTTCAAGATGGCAAAAGACGACGCAATAACCACGTTGAAACGCGGCCCGATACCTTTTGATTTTCTTAGCGGTTCTTTTACCATGTTTTAAGTTGGTTGTCAATTCATTAATGATTACAAGCCATTCATCATATTGAGAAAAAAGGAAAAGGAATTTCTCCGTAAACAGAACACCCTTTAATAATTTCCGGTGACGTCGTGTTGAACATGACCGCGCCGTCATTGCCAGAAAGGCGGCAACAAACAGCTTTCCCCATCGGACAGCATCTTGACATCGTCATTGCGCATCATATAAGCTGAATCGGACCCAAAGGGCATATCATGAACCACGGCCACCTGAGGCTGGAGATGGAATCGCCCGGCAAATTCGTGGCCAGGGAGAAGAGCGGCGGGTTCGGCGGGTCGGTCTGGACCAGAAGGTAAGAAGAGAACACCGTACGGGCATGAGCACATCACGTCGAGGAGGCGATCATGAAGCGGATAACGATATGGGTGATTGTTATGTTTACAGCGGCCGTCTGCGCGGTTACTTTGTCGGCAAACGCCGCACAGGAAAAGGCATCCGGCGTGAAGGTTACGGATCTTCCGGGCATCACGACGCCGGACAAGACGCCTCACGCCTGCGTGGACTGCCACGTGAACGTTCCCGAGCGTAAAGCGGACTACCGCCTGCCCTCCATCCTGGCCAAGTGGAAAAACGGCGCCGACCCGGACATATTCGCGAAAGCCAAGGCCGCTGCACCGGCGGGCGCAGTGCTCACGGGCAAGCACCCGGACGTATCGTGGATCAAGGTCATCCCGAACGACTGCCTGACATGCCACAAGCGGGATTCGCAGAAAGCGCCGCCGTTCGCCAAGCTTCTTCATGCCATCCACCTGGTGGGCGGGCAGGAAAACCATTTCCTGGCGAACGGCAGGGGGACCTGCACCAGCTGCCATAAGCTCGACCAGAAGACCGGCGCGTGGCACATCGGCAGCGGCGAAGCGAAATAACCCGATTGAAGATCGAACGTCCGCCCGGGTGTCTTGCCGCGCCCGGGGCGACGCCGGCGAAGCAGTCCGTTTCAACCGGCCTCCCCTGCCCCGGTTACGCCATAGCCTTACATCATTCCCGTCCTGAATAACCGATCCGTCGTTCGGCAGGGTTTGCGCCCGTCCGTTATTCCGGACGCATTCCGGCGAAATGGACACACGGGACCGCCCTTTCCGGCGCGACCGCCGCCTTGGGCCTTTTCAGTCCTGTAACCGGCCGATTATTATACGAATCATTTTTCATCTTTCCGTAGACCGGCCTGGCATGATAATTGGTTAGGCGTCAATCTTGAGCCCTGTCTCCTTGAGATAATTTCTGAAACAGACCTTTTGACCGGTTCGGAAACGGGTTGCAGCGGGCGGATCGATTGCCCCTGAAAGGCTCCCTTTTCCACCCCGGCAGGCGACAGGACGCAAACCGCGGGATACACACGGCTACGGGAAAGGATGTCCGTCACGGGGCCCGCTTTCCCTTCAAAAGGAGGACCACTTGGCTGCGACCGGGAAACCCACTTACGAAGAGCTGGAACGAAGAATCGGGGAACTCGAAAAAGAGTCGTTCGAAAGCAACCGGGCCGATGCCGCCCTGCGGGAGAGCGAGGCGAAATACCGCCTCATCGCGGAGAGCACGGCCGACGTCATAGCAATCATGGACATGGAGCTGCGCTTCACCTATGTCAGTCCGGCCATCATGCGGCTTCGCGGCTTCACCGTCGAGGAAGTCATGTATCAGCCCCTGGACCGGGTCCTGACGCCGGAATCCTATCGGCTCGCCCTGGCCGTCTACGACGAGGAGATGAAGCTGGAGGCGAGCGGCACGGCCGATCCCGGCAGAATGCGCATCGTGGAAGTGGAAGAATACACGAAGGACGGCTCCGTCATCTGGGTGGAGGCCGGCCTTTCCTTCCTGCGCGGCGGCGACGGCAGGCCGTCGGGCATTCTCATGGTGTCCCGGGATATCACCGCCCGCAAAAGGTCGGAAGCGGAGCAAATCTTACTGGCCAAAACCCTCCGCGACAGCGAGGCGAAGTTCCGGTCCCTCGTCGAATACTCCCTGGAAGGCATCATGATCATCGACATGCAGGGCAAGCTCCTGTTTGTCAACGATATCGTCGTCCGGGCGCTCGAAGCCGAAGACCGCGCCGCACTTATCGGCAGGAACATGATGGAGTTCATCGCGCCGGAATCGGTGAACGATGTGGTCCGGGATTTCATGGACGTGGCGCAGGGCAACGGCGGCTACCTGGCACAGTATTATACGATAGCGAATTCGGGGAAGAAACTCTGCGTGGAGTGCATCGGCAAGCTGATCACGTACGAAGGCGTGCCGGCGGACCTCATCTCCATCCGGGACGTCACCAGCCGCAAGCAGGCGGAAGAGGAGAGGCGCATGCTGGAAGAGCGCCTGAACCGCGCCGAAAAGATGGAGGCGCTGGGGACGCTGGCGGGCGGCGTGGCCCACGACCTCAACAACGTCCTGGGCATCGTCGTCGGTTATTCGGAATTGCTCCTTCACGAACCGGGGATTACGAGCGCCATGAGATCCTACCTGACCAGCATCAAGACCGGCAGCGAGGGGGCGGCAGCCATTGTCCAGGACCTCCTGACCCTGGCCAGGAGAGGGGTGGCCGGCAAGACCGTCCTCAATCTGAACGCGCTCATCCGCGATTCTCAAAATTCCCCGGAATTTCTGAAACTCCTTGCCCGCCATCCATCGGTTAAGGTCAGGATCGACCTCGAGTCCGGGCTTCTGAACGTTTCCGGGTCTTCCGTCCATCTCACGAAGACGATCTTCAACCTGATGAGCAACGCCAACGAGGCCATGCCGAACGGCGGCGTCCTGACCGTCAGGACCGGCAACCGCTACCTCGACAGGCCGGTTCACGGCTACGAAGAAGTCCGCGAGGGGGACTATGTCGTTCTTTCCGTTTCCGACACGGGCGAAGGCATACCCGCCGCCGATCTCAAACGCATCTTCGAGCCGTTCTATACGAAAAAGGTCATGGGGCGAAGCGGCACGGGGCTGGGTCTGTCGGTGGTCTGGGGAACGGTGAAGGACCACGACGGCTACATCGACGTGGAGAGCGAAGAAGGCAAGGGAAGCACCTTCACCATCCATCTTCCCGCATCCAGGGAAGACGTCGCTGCGGGGACGGCAGCCGTTCCCATGTCCGAATACATGGGAAAAGGAGAATCCATTCTCGTCGTAGACGACGTGGAGGGGCAGCGCAAACTGGCGACCCGGATGCTCACGAAACTGAATTATCGCGTGGAGAGCGTCGCCAGCGGCGAAGAGGCGGTGGCGTACCTGATGGATCGCCCCGTCGACCTGATGATTCTCGATATGATCATGGACCCCGGCATGGACGGGCTGGATACCTACCGGAGCGTGCTCGCCGTGCGCCCGGGGCAGAAGGCGATTATCGTGAGCGGTTATTCGGAAACGGACAGGGTGCGCGCCGCGCAGGCAGCCGGGGCGGGCGCCTATGTCAGGAAGCCCTACCTCATGGAAGCGCTCGGGCTTGCCGTGAAGAAAGAGCTGGGCAGGAACCGATAACGGCCGCGGAACCGCGCAACCGCCGATCCGTAGCCTTCGATCGTACGGCCGATATTCTTTTCAGCCTGCCTCCGCCAGGGCGAGGACGATCTCCCCGCGCACCGGGCCGTCTTCGCCGCCGCACCTGCGCTCCAGGACATCCCTGGACTGCCTGCCGCCGATCCTTCCCAGCGCCCATGCGCACATCCCCCGGACCATGTCGCTCGGGTTTCCGGCAAGCGCCTCCGCCAGAAGCGGAACGGAACTCCGGTCCCCGAGGTTTCCCAGGGCCCGGGCGGCGTTCATCTGCCACTTGGCCTTGTTCTCCTTCGCGATGTAAAAACAGAGCGGCCAGACCCTGGTTGTGTAATGCTCGTCCGACATGGTGAGGAGTGTCGAAGGATCGAAATCCCCCGCGCGCGCCTCCAGCGGTTCGTTGACCGGCAATTCCCGGCTCCGGTAGAGGTCGTTCCGGGGGCAGACCTGCTGGCACCGGTCGCACCCGTACACCCAGAGGCCCATGGGTTCGCGGAACTCCCGCGGCGTAATGCCCGCACCGTAATAGGACAGGTAGGCGATGCATCGCGTCGGGTTCATCCTGCCCGGCGCGTAGATGGCCTTGGTGGGACATGCCGCCATGCATGCGTTCCGGCACCACGACGGGCATCCGTAGCGGATCGACGGCTCGTCGGGTTCCACGGCGGCGTCGAGGAGGACGGGGTGGATCTCCATCCAGGACGCCCCCTGCATGAAGCCCCGGGCGTAGGCGAAGCAGTTCTTCCCATACGTGACGAGGCCGGCCCTGGCCGCCGACATGCGGGCAGGAACGGACGGATCGATCCAGGCGCGGACGCCCTCCTCTTTCAGGAATCCGAGATAATTCTCCATCCGCTTGTGTTCGCTCCCCTTCTCCATGCGCTCATCCACCTGATAGAGGCGGCCGATCCGCCCCGTGAGGGAAGCCGGGAAACGGTATCGGTGATAGTTGCGGATGAGGACGAGGAGCGACCGGGCCTCGGGATGCGTTTCGCCCAGCCGGGCGCCCCTGCGAAGATCGAAGGGACTGCTCGACCGCCAGCCGTACATCTCCGGCGGCCGGGATTCGTACTCTTTAATGTACAGGTCGAGGGGCGAAACATCGGTGAAACCGGCGGCGGCGAACCCCAACTCCAGCGCCTTTTCCCGCAAACGATTTTTCAGGGACATCATACCTCCTAGGCTGTCAGGGTGTGAAGGTTGCTCCTCCTCCCGCATTTTGTCAAGGCTAAAACGGTGGCGCCGCAAACATGACCTTGACTATTTTCGGAAGCCGGGGCAATTTGGAGTCCCCGGCCGCGTGAAGAGCCGGCGCAATTTAATATCCTCCGCCCCGTACCGGCCGGGATCGATGCGAATGCACGAGGATGTTTTCCGGACCCGGCCGCAAGAATTGAACAGGACAGGAGACAAACGACCATGCGCAAACCGATACTGGCTTTTTCGCGGCCGCCCGGCGGGAAAGAGGAGGACGCCTCCGCCCTTACCGCCGAAATCGTTCCCTTCGACATCGGGGCCTACGACGAGGCCCGGGGACTGTGGCTCCGCTGCGAGGGCGTCAACCTGACCGATGCCGACACGGAAGAGGTCATCCGGTCCTTCCTCGCGCGGAACCCCGGCATGAGCTTCGCGGCCGCGGCCGGCGGCAGGATCGTGGGTACAATCCTCGGCGGCCACGACGGCAGGCGCGGCTACATGTACCATCTGGCGGTCGACGCCGCCTGGCGGAAACGGGGCATCGGCCGGGGGCTCGCGGACGCGTGTCTGAACGCCCTGAAGGCGGCCGGCATTCAAAAAGTCCACGTCTTCGTCTATACAACGAACGCCGCGGGCCTCGCCTTCTGGGAGGCCGCAGGCTGGACGCGCCGGACCGATATTTACGCCGTATCGAAGATCGCGGAATAGGATACGGGAAAACGATTTCCCGCCGGTTCTTCCGCCGCCCCTTTATCCTCCCCTTTCCATGCCCCCGCCGCCGTTTTCCGGCCTCCCGCATTTGACAAGCCGCCGCCGATGATGTAAAATTTTACAAGGTAATTGTTGGATTTCTCAGGATCAAAACGCACACCCTTCCCCGGTCTTGCCTGCGCCGCGCAATGCCGGTGCCGCTCCCGACGGCAGTTCCTCGACGGCGCACCGCTTGCCGCATCCGGCGGAGCGATCACGGTCCCGATATCCCGTCTTATCCCGCATCCCTTCATTTACCGTCGTTTCACAGCGTTCGTTTACGGCCGCGGTAACCGTCAACCCGTCAGCAATGTTTCAAAAAAGGAGAAACACGATGAAGAAAGCAGTCAAGAAGCCGAAATTCGAGCTGGAGCCGCCGGACATCAAAAATCGGACATACTGATCGTCAAGGACGACAACTTTAAGCGGGAATTCGTATGCCTCGTAACCGGTGCGGCGAGCGGCATCGGCCGGGCGACGGCGCTCGCCATGGCCGCAAACGGCGTCTCCGTCGCTGCGCTCGACATGGACGAGGCCGGCGGCAAGGAAACCGCGGCGCTGGCGAAGAAGATGGGCGGCCGGGTCCAGTTCATCAAGACGGACCTCACGAGCGACGCCGATATCGAAAGCGCCGTCAGGGAGTCGGCAAAGCTGGGAGGCATCAAGTTCCTCGCCAATATCGCCGGCCTCCAGCATATCGACGCCATCGAGAACTTCCCCATGGCCAAATACGACCTCATGCAGGCGATCATGCTCCGCGCCCCGTTCTATCTCTCGAAGCTGGTCATCCCCCGCATCCGGAAGACCAAAAACGGCTTCGGCGCCATCGGCAACATGACGTCGATCCACGCCCACATCTGCACGATGAACAAGCCGGTCTACAACATCACGAAATTCGGACTGCGGGGTTTGAGCCAGTCCATCGCCGCCGAGGGCCAGGGAAAGATCAGGTCCTTCTCGGTCAGCACCGGCTTCATCAAAACGCCGCTGGCGACGAAACAGATCCCCGACCAGGCCCGCCAGAGGGGCATAACCGAGGAAGAGGTCGTCGTCGACGTCATGCTCGGCAAATCGCGGGTCAAGGAGATGATGAATCCCGTCGAGGTCGCGAACCTCTTCGTCTTCGGCTTCTCGAAGCACGGCAAGTACCTCGACGGCAGCGATCTCCTCTTCGACGGCGGCGTCGTCAAGACATATTGAGCCGCAGGTATGGCGAGGGTACTTTCCTGCGCGTCCGATCGTTTGCCATGTCCCGGACGGGATGCGGAACCGACCCGGCCTACCCGCTTTTTTCCGGTCGGGCGGCCCCGCTGCCGGATATCCTTTGACAGGCGGGATTCCTATGCTTTATAGTCGGTGCGCCGGAAAGCAAATCATCAAAATTCGAAGGAGGATGTATCGTGAAGAAACGTTTGATCGTAACGGCGGCGGCCCTGGCCGTCCTGTGCTGGGCGGGCGCGGCGTCCGCGGCGGACATGAGCGGGAGCTTCTGCCGGAACGTGGGCGGAGCCGTGGGCGACATCATCACCCTGACGCCCAAGGGCGCCGTCAGCATCGTGGAACTCAAGGAAGGCTGGGACAAACCGGTCTATTCGGCGGGTGTCGGCTCCGCTGTCGGCAATACCTTCACGGCGACGCTCAAGAGCAAAACGTCGCCGACCATCGTCCATGCCGTGATGAAGGTATCGGGCAACAGCCTGTCGTACGATTCCTACAACCTGGACGGGACGTTCCGCTGGAAAGGCGACTACAGCCGCTGCTCCCGCTGACGGACGTTTTTTGAACGAGGCCGCCGGCCCCCGCCATGACCGGGGCTAGGCGGGACCCGACAGAGATTGCAGGCGGAACCCCGTGTTCCGCCCGCTTCTTTTCCGCCTCCTGGCGCCTTACCGACGGCCCGCATCGCTTTTCCCTGTCCGTTCCCTTCGGACGGATTCCGCCAAAACGGACGCGCCGGAGACGGGAAGCGCGACCGGCGTATCTCCCTCCCATGTCCCGTAAACCGTTGATTATGATGAACATTATGAAATCCACCCCGGAACCGTCACCCCTGGCATGAATATTGATCTTTTATCATATCCCGGCCTGAAACATCGTCGCAGTATTCAAACGGCATCTTTTACCGGCAGGGATCAAGCATGCACGATTCGACAAAAACATACGAGGAACTGCTCAGGGAAAACGAAATCTTCCGGTCCCTCTTCGAGAACGCGACGATCGGCATCTGCCGCATCGACGCCGACGGCAGGCTCCTGACGGGCAATCCCGCCCTCGCGCGCATCATGGGCTACGCATCGTGCGAAGATATGTCGGCGGACGCGGGCGACTTCGGCGGCCGGATCTTCGGGTCCCCCGAAGCCTATCGGCGCGAACTCCACAGGCTGGCCGGACAGAATAGTACGCAGAATCTCGAACTGGAAACACGCCGCCGGGACGGCGCCACCCGCCTGCTTTCCGCAGATTGCCGGACGATCGGCGACGCCAAGGGCATCCCCCTCTTCATGGAAGGGTTTATCGCCGATATCACGGAGCAGCGAAGGATCAGGGAAGAACTTCAGAGCGTGCTGCGCGAGCAGCGCATCATCCTCGACACCGCCGATGTCGCCATCTCCCTCGTGCGCGACCGCAAGCAGGTCTGGATCAACAAAAAAACGGAAGCGATGTTCCAGTACCCGAAAGAGGAACTGATCGGGCAGACCACGGAGAAGTTTTACGTATCGAAGGAGGCCTATAACCGACTCGGCAGCGACGCCTACCCTGTCCTCGCCCGGGGCGAAACCTACGTGACGGTCCAGGAACTGGTGCGCCGCGACGGGGCCCATATCTGGGTCAAATACAACGGCAGGGCCGTCGATCCCTCCGACCTTTCCGCCGGCACGCTGTGGATACTGGAGGACATCACCGAACGGAAGCGGACGGAAGAGGCGCTCCAGCGCGCCCACGACGATCTGGAGCAGCGCGTCCGGGACCGGACGGAAGCCCTGACGAGGCTCAACGAGGAGTTCAAAGACGAAATCGCCGACCGCAGGCGCGCGGAAGAGGCCCTGAAGACGCGGGAGGAGATATTCTCGAGCATCGTCGGCCAGGCCGTTGACGCCATCGCCCTCATCGACCGCACGAACGACCGTTTCGTCGAATTCAACGAAGCGGCCCATGAGGGGCTCGGTTATTCGCGCGAGGAATTTGCCGCCCTCACCGTACACGACATCCGGACGGAAATGACGCCCGAACCCATCAGCCGGATACTGGAAGAGGACCCGGTTCGCGGCGTCGCCTTCGAGACGACGCACCGCCACCGCAGCGGCGACATCCGCGACGTCCGCGTCAGCGTCAAGGAGCTGCGCATCGGCGGCCGCGCTTACTGGGCGGCGGTCTGGACGGACATCACCGACCAGAAGCGGGCGGAAAGGGACCTGCAATACCGGAATGTCCTGCTTTCCACCCAGCAGGACGTGTCCATCGACGGTATCCTGGTGGTCGACGAGGAAGACCGGATCGTTTCTTACAACCGGCGGTTCGTCGACATGTGGCGGATCCAGCCCGCCCTCGTCGAGGCCAAGTACGACGAACCCGTCCTGCAATCCGTCGCCTCCCAGATAGCGGATCCCGACCAATTCCAGGAGAGGGTCCGGTACCTCTACGAGCATAAGGAGGAGATCGGCCGGGACGTCATCGCCCTCGTCGACGGCCGCGTCTTCGAGCGCTACTCGGCGCCGCTTCTCGGCCCGGAGGGGCAATACTTCGGCCGCGTCTGGTATTTCCACGACCTGACCGATTTCATCCGCGCGGAAGAAGCCCTGAGGGAGAGCGGGGAGATGTTGAAAACGATTTTCGACAATTCGCCGATAGCCGTTGAAATTTACGACAAGGAGGCCGTCCTGATCGGCTGCAACCGCCGGGTCGGCGAGATGTTCGGCGTGGACGCCGATGCCCTGATCGGCAAATTCGGCCTGAAAGACGACCCCAATTACGGGTACCGCGACATATGGGAAAGACTCGATCGGGGCGAAGAAGTCAGGCAAATCATTCCGGTCGATTTCGCCCGTCTGCCCTACGAAACGCGCAAGACCGGCACGGCCTTCTACGATATCATCACAACACCGATTCCGGACACCGTCTCCCGGAAGATCGGATACATCGTCCAGATCATCGACGTGACGGAGCGTATGCAGGCCCAGGCGGATCGTGAAAGTCTCCAGGCCCAGTTCCTCCAGGCCCAGAAGATGGAATCCGTGGGCAGGCTGGCGGGAGGCGTGGCCCACGATTTCAACAATATGCTGGGGGTGATTCTCGGCCATACGGAAATCGTCATGGAACGGGTCAAGCCCGGGCAGCCCTTCCGGACCAACCTGGAAGAGATCGCCAAGGCCGCCCGGCGATCGACGGCCCTGGTCAGCCAGCTTCTGGCCTTTGCCCGCAAGCAGACCGCCGCCCCCCGGCTGCTCGACCTGAACGAAACCGTCGACGGCATGCTCAAAATGCTGCAAAGGCTCATCGGCGAGGATATCCACCTGAACTGGCTGCCCGGAAGCGATCTGTGGACCGTGCTCATGGACCCGTCCCAGATCGACCAGATCCTGGCGAACCTCTGCGTCAATGCCCGGGACGCCATCGCCGGCGTGGGCCGCGTCGCCATCGAAACGGGCAATGTCGCCTTCGACGAAGACTATTGCAGCAGCCATGCCGGGTATATACCCGGGGCGTATGTCCTGCTCGCCGTCTCCGACGACGGCTGCGGCATGAGCAGGGAGACCCTCGCCAACATCTTCGACCCTTTCTTCACGACGAAGGAGACAGGCAAGGGAACCGGTCTGGGGCTCGCGACGATTTACGGCATCGTGAAGCAGAACGGCGGGTTCGTCGGCGTCGACAGCGAACCCGGCCGGGGAACGACCTTCAAGGTATACCTGCCGAGGTACATGGGCGCTGAGGAGCCGGCCGCGGCGGGAGACTCCCGGGAACCGGCGGCGGGAGGAAGGGAGACGGTCCTCGTCGTGGAAGACGAACCGTCTCTTCTCGCCATGAGCGGGCTCATGCTCGAAAAACTCGGATACGCCGTCCTGATTGCCGGAACACCGGGCGAGGCCGTCCGGAAGGCTGAAGCGCATGCCGGAACGATACATCTGCTCATGACCGACGTCGTCATGCCCGAGATGAACGGCAAGGAACTGGCGGACAGGCTGAAGGTCCTCTTTCCGGATATGAAATCCCTCTTCATGTCGGGCTATACGGCCGATATCATCTCCCATCACGGCATCCTGAACGAGGGCGTCCATTATATGCAGAAACCTTTTTCCCTGAAAGAGATGGCGTCCAAGGTGCGGAAGGCCCTGGACGGCGCATGAGGATGCGCCGCGAGTCTCTTCCCCGGGGCGGCAACGGCAGTCCGGGAGGGCCGACCTCTTTTCGAGCGTCGCCCCGGCATCGCGGGACGCCGGGCATGCCCGGAGCAAACCGACAAATCCGGGAAAACGCAACCGGGCCGACTACGTCCTGCCTGGAAGCTTGCCCTGATTTTTTTCATGGACCGCCGCCGGCGATTTGCCGTATCATAGAAAAGGTCCGTCTTTCATGAATACATGATTGTATGACATTTCCGAAGACAAAGAATCGAAAACCTGGTATAAGCACGGTCACTTGTGGAAGAAAGGAGCAGCATCATGGAAAATAACGAAAGGAAGAACGATGCAGGGGAACAAGGCATCAGCAGACGTAAATTCATAGCAGGCACAGGCGCGGCCATGGCCGGGACCCTGGCGGCGGGCGCGCTGCTTCCGGGCAGGGTCGAGGCGGTGGCCCCGCCGAAGAAATGGGACAAAACGACGGACGTCCTCATCGTGGGGACGGGCTATGCGGGCCTGGCCGCCGCCATCGAGGCCCACGACGCGGGGGCGAAGGTCGTCATCGTCGAGAAGGCGGCGATCATCGGCGGCAACTCGGCGATCGCGAGCGGCATCTACAATTGTTCGGAGCCGGACGTCCAGGCGAAGTACGGGATTAAGGATTCGCCGGAGCTGCACTACTCGCAGACGCTTGCCGGCGGCGACTACCGCGGCGATCCGGAGAAGGTGAAATACATGACGTTCAACGCCCTGGCGGGCCGCAAATGGCTGGAACAGCTGGGCGTCGCTTTCGATCCGAAGCCCTACACGGCCGTCGGCGCGCTGTGGGCCCGGAGCTTCGACCCCGTCGACAAGGGCCGGGGCGGTCTGATCATCAAGGTGCTCAAGGATCAGGTGGACAAGAGGAAGATCCCCATCCTCATGAACGTGAAGCTCAAGGCCCTCGTCCGTCAGAAGCCCCTGGAGGGAGACATCCTCGGGGCCGTCGTCGTCGAGAAGAAGAAAGACGTCTTTATCAAGGCGCGCCGGGCCGTCATCCTCGCAACGGGAGGCTTCGGCGCGGATGTCGCGATGCGCATGAAGCACGACCCGCGCCTTACGGCCGACGTGCCGACGACCAACGTGGCGACGGCCACGGGCGAATCGATCGTTATCGCCGAAAACGAAGGGGCCGACGTCATCGGGATGGACTACATCCAGATGCTGATCGCGTGCAACTACTACACCAAGCAGTACGGCTCCCTGACGAACCTCGGCGTGGACCACGCCCTCTTCGTCAACCTCGAAGGCAAGCGTTTCGTGGCCGAGGACCAGCGCCGCGACGTCATGGCCGAAGCCGTCCTGAAGCAGACCAAGAAGGTGCTTCTCTGGGTCGCCGACGAGCAGTGCGCCAAGCGGTTCAACGCGAAAATCACCGAGGAGATCATCAAGGACGGCCTCGCCTTCCGGGCGGACACGCTGGAAGGCCTCGCGAAAATCTTAAACGATAAACTCCAGGTGCCGGAAACGACCTTCCTCGAATCGGTGGCGAAATACAACGACGCCGTCGTGAAGGGGAAGGACGACGCGTTCGGCAAGAAACCGGACAACCTGAAGCCCGTCACCAAAGGTCCCTTCTACGCCAGCCCGACCCAGGCCGGCGTGCACCACACGATGGGAGGCGTCCAGACCGAGGGGACGACCGCCCAGGTCATCGGCCGGGACGACAAGATCATCCCGAGGCTTTATGCTGCGGGCGAAGTCACCGGCGGCGTCCACGGCACCAACCGTGTCGGCGGGAACGCCACGGTGGACTGCATCGTCTTCGGCAGGAACGCCGGCATCAACGCCGCCAAGGAAAAACCGCTGGCTTGATCGCAGTCGCCTGCGGATTCATGAACAACCGGAAGGCAGGGGCATCGCGCCCCTGCCTTTTTTATAAAATGCGATGCAGCCGTTGGAGGGACTTGGACGGATCCGCGATTGCCCTTGACAAGCGGCGCCTTACTCGTTACACATGGGAATACGGAACAAGACCGTCATTAGCCGCCGCTTCGTCGATCCGGCGCAATATAACATCGAGGATGTTTTTATGAAACGGCTAGCCTGCATCGTTACGATCGTTCTCGTCCCGTTCTTTGCCGGTTATGGCACGGCTTCCGCCTTCTCGCCTCAACCCGGCGTTTCCAAGGATATCCCCGCGGATGCCTGTCTCGTCATGGGCCGGTACGACCCGAAAGCCGCCGCCTGGATATCCTCCGCCTACGACAAACTCCTCAAATCGGCCTATTTCCTCTCCGTCCATGAGGCGAACTCCCTCGACGAGGCCGACCGCTGCGACGTCGCCGTCCGCATCAGCCAGCCGGACACGTGGTCGGTCCGCGCCGAGATATTCTCCGCCGCAACGAAGGAAAGGCTCGCCGCCGTGGAAGAAAAGGGATTTTTCATCGCGAGCCCCGCCGACAAGGTCGTTTCCGGCGTGTTTGCGGCTCTCGCGGAGGGAACGGCCCTGCGGTCGCGGATGCTCGAAGAACGGAAACTCCGCCTGGGCAGGCTGAAACAGCAGAAGGAAGATTCCGCCGCGAAGACATTCCTGCCGGACAGGCGGCAACCCGTTGCGGCGCCCTCCGGCATCGTCTCCGACGTGGACGAATTGCCCGCGGCCGGAAACATAACCAACAGGAACGCTTACGCCATCGTGATCGGCATCGAGCGGTACCGCCAGAAACTTCCCAACGTCGATTTCGCCATCCGCGACGCCACGCTCGTCGGCGACTACCTGGCCAGGGTCATGGGTTACCCCGTCGAGCACATCGTCTTACTGACCGACGAGCATGCGGCGAAAAGCGATTTCGAGAAGTATTTCGAACAGTGGCTTGCCAACAATGTCGAAAAGGGTGCGACGGTCTTCGTTTATTATTCCGGCCACGGCGCCCCAAACCCGAAAACGGGCGACGCCTTCCTGGTGCCCTACGACGGCGATCCGTCCTTCATCGATCAGACCGGCTATCCGCTGAAGAGGATGTACGAAGCCCTGGGGAGGCTGCCGGCGAAGGATATCATCGTCGCCCTCGATTCGTGCTTCTCCGGCGCGGGGGAGCGGTCGGTCCTCGCCGAGGGGGCAAGGCCCTTGGTTTTACAGATGGACAAGTCCGCCCGCATCCCCGGCAACGTGACCGTCCTGGCGGCGTCGTCGGGGAGCCAGATCAGCTCCGCCTATAAGGAGAAGGGGCACGGCCTCTTCACCTATTTCCTCCTCAAGGGCATCAGGAACGAGGACGTCGTGAAGCGGGACGGGTCGCTTGCCGTCCAGGACCTGTACGGCTATCTGAAGCCCCAGGTGGAGCGCATCGCCCGGAGGCAGTTCAACAACGAACAGACGCCGCAGTTGATTGCGCCGAAAAAGCCGTGAAGGGTCCCATGCAAATAAAACACCTGCTCCTCGCCATCGCCTTCGCCCTCCTGCCGCTTACGGCGGCCGCCGAGAAACCCGTCTGGGTGACGGCCGACGGCGAATCGCGCCAGGGCGACCTGGACACGCCGAAGGAGGTCCAGGGCCGGGCCAGGCAGGATGCCAGGATCAAGGCCGTGGCCGAGGCCGTGGGGACGTTCGTCAAGGCCCACACACTGGTCTCCAACGGCCAGATCGCCGAAGACCTGGTCTACGCGGCCGTCCGGGGAAAGATCGTCAAGGAGCTGACCCTCTCTTACGGCTGGGAAGGCAAGGAGAGGAACCTCTACCGCGTCCGGATCAAGGCCCTGGTCGAACCCGTCTATCCGGAAAAAGGGGAAGGCCTGTCCGTCCAAATGCACCTGTCCAAAACGGACCTGAAGCAGGGCGACGAGGTCGAGATCGTCTACCAGGTGAGCAAAGACGCCTACGTCTACATCTTCTCCGTCGCCGCCGACGGCTCCGTGACGCTTCTCTTCCCCAACGCGCACATGAAGGACCATTACGTCGCCGCAGGCGAGGCGCGCACTTTCCCGCCGCCGGGCGGCCCCGTCCGCCTCACGGCCATGTTCCTCCCGGACTACCGGAACGATTCGGCGGAGGAAAGGATTAAGATCGTCGCCACGGTCAGGAAGGAACCGCTCATCGCCCTCGGTTTTCGGGAAGGCGTCTTCCAGGTCTTCGATGCCAGATCGACGGAAATGATCGGCGACCTGGTGAGACGGCTCAACCGGCTCGACCCCGGGGACTGGACGGAGGCCCAGGCGGCCTATACCCTGAAAAAATAACCGGACGCCGGGCATTCCTGTCTCCGCCCCGTCTCAAGCCGGAGAATATCCGATGTCCCGGCGCCTTCGTCAAGGCGGCCGCCCCGCCCCCGCCCCTCCCCCGAAGCGACAATTGACAGGGACTTTACGTCCGTGTACAATAACCTCAAGTCGCCGATCTTCGCAGACGGCGCGAACAACCCAAGGACATCCCCGGACCCCTTCCGGTTTGTGACTTTCTGCTCAAAACAAGGAAAATGCCCATGACGGAAAACGCATGCTTCGAGCAGGGCCCCATCCGGCCGCCCAGCGAAGCGAGAAGTCTCATCATCCGGCCGACGCGCAACTGCCCCTGGAACAAGTGCGCCTTCTGCCACTCTTACAAGGACACCCGTTTCGAGCTTCGGACCGTTGACGAAATCAAGCGGGACATTACGGCCGTCCGCGACATGGCGGACGGCATCGTCGAGCTTTCGTGGAAACTTGGCCAGGGCGGCCGCGTCAGCGGCGAAGTCCTCTCCGCCCTCCTCAACCGGGAGTTCGAGAGCTCCGCCGAAGAGCAGATCGGGCACGTCGCGGCCTGGCTCTATTTCGGCGGCCGGACCGTCTTCCTCCAGGACGGCGACACGATGATCATGAAGACCGACGACCTCGTGGAGGTCCTCGACTTTCTCATGGAGAAGTTTCCGGCCGTCGAACGGATCACGTCCTACTGCCGGTCGAAGACGGCCTGCCGTAAATCGGTCGAAGACCTCGTCCGGATCAGAAAAGCGGGGCTGAACAGCGTCCACGTCGGCCTGGAATCGGGATACGACCCCCTGCTCAAGTTTGTCCGCAAGGGAGAAACGGCGGCCGACCACATCGAGGGCGGCCTGCGCATCAAGGCGGCGGGGATATCGCTGTGCGAGTTCGTCATGCCTGGGCTCGGCGGCAGCCGCTGGTCCCGCGAACACGCCCTGGAGACGGCCAAAGTGATCAACGCCATCAACCCCGACACCATCCGGCCCCGCCAGTTTCTGCTCCGCCAGGGGACCGACCTGTACGACCGGATGCGGAAGGGGGAATTCCAGCCGCTCGGCGAAGACGACGTCATCCGGGAGCTTCGCCTCTTCCTCGAACACCTCGAAGGCGTGGAAAGCCGCGTCGTGAGCGACCACGTCCTCAACCTGCTTCTGGAACTGGAAGGGAAACTGCCCGAAGAGAGGGAGAGGCTCCTCGGCATCATCGACCGCTACCTGGGTTTGTCCGACGAGGACCGCGTCATTTTCCGCCTGGGGGCGCGGCGCGGCATCTACCAGCGCCTGGACGACCTCGCGAACAGGGAAACCTACAACAAGCTCAGGGAAGCCCTCGGCAGGCAGCAGTGGGACGACCCGGACGGACTGGACGGCTATCTGAACAGGATCAGCCAGCGGTTTCTGCCTTAAGCCGTGTGTTTCCAATATCACTATTTAGACTTGAGTATGCTCGGATATTATCTGTGTAAAAAAAGCGCTGTCAGGGAAATTCGGGCGGGCTGCGACGCGGCGGGCGGGCATGGGAATCGAGATCAATTGATGATTGAAATATCTTTGTTAATACAATAAGTGACGATGCACAGGAAGGACAAGGTTGGTTAAAGTTAAAGGTCATCAAGAAGCTTGAATGAACTATTTTTTTTCGCCCTATTAGATTTCTTGCTGAATTCTTTAACTTGTTCACGAATCTGTTTTGCCAGAGGTGCCGGCATGAATACGGCTACAACTGTCAGATTTCTAAGGGCATTGGCTTTCATAACATCATTGGTGTTCCTGCTTTCGTATTGATAACGAAACCCGTATGTTACGACCTCCCCGTTTTGATTCTCCCAATTGGCTAGCCATTGATGAACCATCTGTAGGGGTCCCTTAGTTGAATCTTCAAATGATGTCCATCCGCTAACATGGCTTGATTGCAGCCCCGGATTCATAAAGTCTTCCTGCAAGGCATACCAGTTGCTTTGTTTCAACTGATCTGAAATCGCTGCAATCGCTTCTTTCGCAGGATAATCAGCCGCAATCCTGTATGTTAACTGGAACGTACCTTGAAACTCTTGGTATTTTACCTCCTTCGCATTCGGCAACTGTATAAGAGCATCGGGATAATCTTTTGGTTTCTTATCAAACGATTTATCGCATCCCACCAAACAAATGATGCTAATGAATGAAAGGATTGGGGCGATTAGAATATTATGTTTTCCAATTCTCATAAATTTCATATTTTTTTGACGAGAAGCTCACCGGCCTGAGGGATGGCGGCTGCGCGAAGGGTCTCATTCCGGACTGGTCGATTTCTGGAGCGTCTCTTTCACGAACTGGAGGTCCTTGAAGGTGTTCAGGTCCCCCTGGGAGCGCGACATCTGGTCCTTCCGGAACTGCTTCATGTCCTCTTTGACGAACATCAGCGCATCGGCGACGGTCAGCCTGGTTTTGGGGTCCGCCTCGATCAGCCCGCTCGCCGCATCGGCCAGGACCAGCAGCCGGTCGCCGGTCATGCGCTTGCGGTTCTTCTCGTCCCGGAGGAATTTATGGTATTTCTTGATCCGCTCCAGGATGATCTTCTTCGGCTCGACCATCCCGTCCAGAGGCTCCAACCCTTCCCATCCGTAATAATGGGAGAGGAGGCCGTACAGAATCGTTATACCGACGGCGAAGGCGTCCCTCCTGACCAGGTCGTCTTCCGTCGCGATGCCCCTGGGGTCCCGAGATTCGGGGGAGATGTAGCCTTTCGTGCCGAACTGCGACCACGTCTCCCCGAACATATCTTCCTTCGAATCCAGGACCCTGGTCTTCGCCGTGCCGAAGTCGATGATCTTGGCGATGTCGCCCTCGAAGATCATGACGTTGTCCGGCTTCATGTCGCAGTGGTAAACCCGGAGCCCGTGCATATGGGCGACGCCGGACATGATGTCCACGGCGTATTTCCTGATCTCGGACGGGCTCAGCTCCAGATTCTTCTTCCTGTAGTCGCTGAGGTCGCAGTACCCCTTCTGCAGGAAAAGGTATATGCGGCTCTTCCCGTGGACATGGGCGTCGATGAGGCCCACGATATTCGGGTGCTTGCCGAGGATGGCGAGGACGCGGGCCTCCTTGACAAGGTCTTTCAGGACCCCGGCGTTCTTGACGACCTTGGTATCGACGTCCCGGTCGATCGAAGGCACCTTGACCACCATGGGTTCCGTCTTCCAATCGCCCCCGGTCTTCCCGTCTTTCTGCATGACGGGCTGCAGGAGTTTTTCGATCTCGTAGATCATCGTGCCGCTTCCGCCCTGGCCGAGTTTCTTCGTCACCTTCCCGAACATGACGCCGCCCTTTGTCACGCCTTCGATCTGGGGACCGCCCGGGGGCGGGCTGGGGAGCTTCTTACCCGGACCGAGTTTGAAGTCCCTGCCTTTATCGGTCTCATCCTCCTTCCGCAGCGTCTCCAGGATGGAGATGAAGATTTCGTGCGAATTGTCGAACGTCGAAAGCGAGCGGCTGTTGATCACCTTGGTCTGGTGCTTGGGCGACAGGACGGAGAGGCTCTCTTCGGGCATGGGGGCCTTCGAATACTTGGCGAGGCCGCGGACGATCCAGTAGAGCCAGTTTTCGAAGCTTAAATAAGGGAAGACGAACGCCCGTTCTTCCGTCGCGTGGCGGGACGATCCGGTCGTGAGGGCGATGCAGGGCAGAAAGCGGGTATCCCTGGATTTGTCGAAGGGATCGACGTTTTCGCCGACGATCCTTGCTTCCCAGCTCACCACCTTTTCGAAATGGAGCTTGTGCCAGAAGACGCCCTTCTTGTACTGGAGGCAGTCGGCGTCCCACGCCATGTACAGGGTGGTCTTCTCGTATTTGCCGTGACCGCCCACGATCTTGGTATAGACCTGGGCTTCCAGCGCGCTGACTTTGGGCATGGCGCTTCCTTTCCCGGCGAAACCGTTTCCGGACAAAACCGGTTTCTATATCGGTGTTAAGACATACGTATTTATATATATTATCTCTATAGCCGAACCGGTGTCAAGGGGAAATCGGGATGTTTCCGCCGTTCGCGGTCTCCCTGCCATGAATGAAACCCATTTGACAGTTGATGCGTAACCATGTACCATCCATGCCAAATAAACAGGGGCCGCAATCCCCCGCGAGTGTGAAACCATGACCGATAACGATGCACGGCCAACCGCCGATTTCGACTACCGCGCCAAACGGCTTCCCAGGGCCGTCGGTATTTTTCTCTACTCCGTTGTATGTCTGTTCTTCCTCAGCATGATCATGGGAAATGCCGCCAGGCTCGCCGCCGGCGGGTCCATCGCCTGGAATACGTCCATGATCGTCATCGCCACGTTAGGCGTGGCGGCTTTCCTCCGGGTCCTCGACAGTTATCTCGCCAGGAAGATAACCGTCCATCCGGACAGGATTTCCGTATCCCGCCTCTTCGGCGAGACGGTTATCCCCTTCGCAAACGCCGCCTACCAATTCGGCTCGTCCACCACGCCTTACGGCGGGGCCACGCCGCAGCGCACGCCCATGACGATCATGGAAAGCGAAGCGACGGCGAACAAACTCCTGCTTTTCTTCAGGTCGACGATGGGACGGCATATCGCCATCCATATCAATCTCTTTACGGAAGAGGACAAGAAGCGCTTTTTCCGCCTCCTGGCGGATATTTCCGGGCGCCCGGAACCCGATCTGAGAATGATCGGGCGGTGGATGCCTTTCTACGCCGGCAAGCCGGACGGAAAGAAGTGAGAGACCGCCCATTGACGGCGTATTCCGGACGGAGAACCTGATCGTCCCCCGGCCGCCCTTATCGTATGTTTCCGTTTCCCCCGCCGTTGTGGTATAAGCGAAGAAAACGCTAAGGGGTGTTCATGATGGCGGGAGCAAGAAGGTACACGTGGTTTGCCGTTCTGGCGGCGGTGCTGGTCGTTTCCG
The DNA here is from genome assembly GCA_963668175.1 of Syntrophales bacterium. Taxonomy (GTDB): domain Bacteria; phylum Desulfobacterota; class Syntrophia; order Syntrophales; family PHBD01. The sequence continues at coordinate 2,408,535 of OY764159.1, read as the reverse complement.
GGTGCGCGTCGTCGTTCAACAGCAAGGGGATGAATCTCGCAGCCGAGGCGAATTACACGCAGATCGTCCGGGAATTCGAGCCCCCTTCGGGGAAATATTCGGGCCTCGTCTTCCAGGACCTGATCTACCTCTGTTCCGCCTACGGCGAGTTGAAGAATTACGAGAAGCTCTTTCCCTGCCTGAATGAGGCCCAGGCCAAGGTGGACGCCGGTGATTACACCGCCGACGCGTGGAACCATTCGGCGACGCCTTCCCGCTACCGGGCGAATGCCCTGATCGAGCTCGGCCAGTACGAAGAGGCCGTCAAGGCGGCCGAACTCTCGAACAAGACCGTCGTCGATAGCGGTCTGACCCGCTTCGACGAGGTCAAGGTCCTGGAAACCCTGGGCATCGCCTATGCGCTGGCGGGCAGGACGGACAAGGCCGAGGCCGCCGCCGCGCAGCTCAAGGGGCTCTACCTCGGATACCCCTATATGCTCGTCAAGGACGACCGCAACATCGGCCTCGCCAGAATCTACATCATCCTGAAGAAATACAACGACGCCATCGACGCCGTCTCCTACAAGTTCGAGGATTCCAACACCTTCCTCAAATCGATCAGCGGCTGGGACGTCTTCACCAACAACAAGCTCTCCTTCGAGTTCATGAAGGACAAGAGCCTCTTCGAGGTGGGGCGCACCGCCGAGGCCAAGCAGGGCTACGACGCGCTCCTGAAGTATCCCTATATCCACGACCGCGGGGAGATGTACTGGATCGCCCTGTACGACCGCGGCCGCATCGCCGAAAAGGAGGGGAACCTGAAAGAGGCCATCGGCTTCTACGAAAAGGCCGTGGCGGTAATCGAGCAGCATCGCTCCACCATCAAGGTCGAGGCGGGGAAGATCGGCTTTGTCGGGGACAAGCAGGCCGTCTATCACGGACTTATCGCGGCGCTCTATAAGGATAAACAATACGCGAAGTCCTTCGAGTACGTGGAGCGGTCGAAATCCCGCGCCCTGGTCGATCTCCTGGCGGGGAAGAAGGACTTCGCAGTGAAGGCGGCGGGACGCGAAGAGCAGGTCCGCCGGGCGATTGCCGACGGCGACAAGTCGGAGACGGAGATCATGACCATGGACCGGAACGTCAACCGGCCGCAGGTCCGGTCCGTCGCCGTCAAGGCGCGGCAGGATCTCCAGCATGACGCGCCGGAACTGGCCTCCCTCGTCACCGTCGACGCCACGCCCGTTGCCGACATGACGGCGTTGCTCTCGCCGGGGGAATCGCTCGTCGAATACTACTATTCCGGAAGCGACATGTTCGCCTTCGTCCTTTCCGCCAAGGGCCTGCAGGGCGTGAAAATCGACCCCTCGGGCCTGGCCGGCGACGTCGCGGCCTTCAGGAAATCGCTGGAGACGCCCAATTCGCCGGACGCCCAGGCGCTGGCCGCGAAGCTGTACCGCCGCCTGTTCGCGCCCCTCGAAGGGGCACTCTCCGGACGCGACCTCGTCGTCGTCTCCCACGGGGTGCTCCATTACATCCCCTTCAACGCCCTCCACGACGGGAAAGAGTACCTCATCGACCGTTACCATATCCGCCTGATGCCCAGCGCCAGCGCCATGAAGTACCTCAGGGACAGGAAGGACGCCAAGACAGGGGGCATCATGGCCCTGGGCAATCCCGATCTCGGCAATCCGGCCAATGACCTGGCCTTTGCCCAGAAGGAGGCGGTCGAGGTCGCCAAGATATGGCCGGGCTCCAAGGTCTATGTGCGCAAGGAGGCCACGGAGGAGATCGTCCGCCGGTACGGCGGGGATTACCGTTACCTCCACTTCGCCACGCACGGCCAGTTTTCGCCGGAGAACCCTTTGCAGTCGGCGCTCCTGCTTTCCCCCGACGGCCCGTCCGACGGCATGCTGACGGTGGACAAGCTCTACGCCATGAAGCTCGACGCCAACCTCATCACCCTAAGCGCCTGCGAAACGGGCCTGAGCAAGGTGGCCAACGGCGACGACCTCGTGGGCCTGACGCGGGGATTCCTTTATGCGGGCGCGAGTTCCATCGTCGCGAGCCTCTGGAAGGTGGACGACCTGGCGACGGCCGAACTCATGATCCGGTTTTACAAGGGGATGCAGCAGACGGACAAGCTCGACGCCCTGCGCAAGGCCCAATTGGAGACGAGGAAGAAGTACCCCCATCCTTACTACTGGTCGGCCTTCCAACTGACCGGCCGGGCGAAATAGGACCTGACGGGGATATAGATCAATCAGAACAATCAGGGCAGGCAGTTTGCCTACGCCCACTTCAAGCGCAGGGTGTCGAAGGCGATCAGCTAGAATAGTATCGACAGCTAGTGCAAAAGCCCTAAGACCTTCGCCTGTACAGCATATTACATCTATAATGACAAAAAAATTATTTTAGGATACAATAGTAGGAGTGAAGTAACATCCCGATATATCCATGGGTCGAACATCGACGAGCCACTGGCGGTGGAGATCAGGAAAAAATAATGCCGACGGAAAAGCCCAGATTCTTAATCATTCTTGACCAAGAACTAGCGAACGGATCAATGATTACCGCTTTGGGAACCGCATTGAATCCAAGTCAGAGGCCATCCGGCGGCTTATTGAAGAATCGCTTGAAAGGTATGAGAAGACGACAAAGAAAGGCAAAAAATAAGGCAGAGCCGTTTATGACTCTGCTTTCTGTTGATCTCAAACATCTATTTCTTTAATTTTCTTCTTATAGCGGCCGCACCCGCAAGGCCAAGGCCTAAAAGAAGCATTGAAGTAGGTTCAGGAACAGGGGCAGGGTCAACGCAGAGGATTAAATCTCCTTTCAACAAGTGATCAATACTGTAGAGGTGGTAAACGTCTATTTCAAAAGGATTGTTGTACTCAAAAATATCAGGGCGAGACCCCCATCCGCCCGCGCTTCCCATCCTCATAAACGAGGTGATTTCAGATGAGTAGTTTTCTGTCACAAAGACGACGGATCCGGGTTCATAATAGTCATCTTCAAAAGATAATCGTCCATCATACGTACTTCCTTTATACCCTAGCTGATTTGGGTCATAGTGTGGCCCAAAGTCATTCAACCGTAAATCTATTAAACCATATATTTGGGCTGTCCCTAGTATGATTCCTGGTTGTGACACGGAATACCACGTGAAAGTTCCGTGGAATGGCCTTTGAGTTTGATCCACGACGACTGCATAAGAAAGCGAAGTAGTGCAAAATACCAAGATGGCAATTATTAACATTTTGATTTTCATGATCCCCTCCCTTTTTATGATATTTGATCAAGTAATTGAATTAGTGTCTCCTTCTTAAACTTCTCTTAACACCGAAGACACCTGCGCACCCGATACCGAGGAGAAAAAGAGTAGATGGTTCGGGGACCGGGGAAATATCTATCGCATATAAACCCTCATCATTAAGCCCAACGAAAATTTCTCCGATATCACCTACTTCAAAGAATTTTCTATCCGGAGATGTATCTACAAAAACAATACCATTAAACACAAATTGATTTGCCTGCCCATCTATCTCGCCCGATGATGCATGTGAATGTTTTACCTGACACGCATTTAATCCTTTAGTGATATTATTTATACAAATACTTGTCACGAAATCACCATTTGCGGTTTTATCTCCTACGGAGTCAGTATAGATATCAAACGCTTTATGAAAAAAAATTGATGGTGTAACTGATCCAGATCCACTTAAAACGGTGAAAGTTGCGAGCGTTTGGTAGAAACTTATACCACCGCCGTAATTGTTGGCGTTTGAAGCAGCAATAAATTGTGAAGCCCCTATTTGACCATTATTCACCCAATAGCTTCTGTATCCTCCCGTGAATGTCAATGTATTCGAATAATCACTTAGGGTCGCCATGTGCAAGTCGAGTGTTAAGCTTGGGTCAGAGACAATATTCAAAGTATTCGCGTCATAATAGGCACTTTCGTAAAAATAGGTTTCTGCTGCAACAATACCTGGAATAAATATAAATATAACAACAGAAAAGAATATAGACCGTCTCATAGATATCCCCCTTTCCATGCAGATGAGATTCGACGTAAAAATTTTTGCATAAACAATGCCATTACTCTAATGGCTTGAAATGACGTACAAAGAGGAATGTCTATGAAAAGGTAAGTGTACCGATTCTTTACAAATAAGCAGGTGCTATTTCTGATAATATTCTCTATATTAAAACAATAATTACGTATTATTGATGGCTGTCTTGATAATGTATAGAATATTTACACAAACATTGCATAACATCACGAATTTACAACACGTCTGGAATTCCGGGGTCTGGAATTCCGGGAAGATATTAACTTTTACAAATTAGTTATCTTTCTCAGGAGTCTGGAGTTGCCCCTATTTCACCGGACACTGTTCTAACTTATTTTGATGTCTCCTATACTCCCTGGGCGACATCATTTTCAATCCCTTGTGCGGATGGTTTTCATTGTAGTCTACGAACCATCCGGGCAGTTGCTTCATGACCGTTTCGGCATCAGTCAGGATATTCAGATGAACATAATCCCTCTTGAAGGTCTTGACAAAGGATTCGGCCATTCCGTTCGATTCCGGGCTATAGAACGGGGTCGTGCAAACCTCAAGCCCCATCATCTGCCCAAAGCTTTTCGTTTCCCTGGCGGTATACGCAGGACCATTATCGCTCAGCCACTGGATTCTGTGGGGCAGCCGATTGATCATACCGAAACGGGCTTCAATGGCTTCCGCCATCAAGTCCCTGACCATGTCGCCGGATACGCCCCCTGTCGTGGCTACATAACTCATGATTTCCCTGTCGCAACAATCCATGCTGAACGCTACCCGGAGACGGTCCCCATTCCAGCAGGCAATCTCAAACGCATCGGAACACCAACGAAGATCGCTCCGTCTCGTCGTGACCTTGCCCTCGTGAAGCCTTGCCGGCCTACCCGTATGCCGCTGAAGAAGCAGATTGTGCATCTTCATGAGACGATAAATCCGTTTGGGATTAACTCCCGGATGCCCCTGACGTTCCAGAAACCTGTTGATTCTTGCCGTTACTCTCCGATAACCGTAACTGGGACGATTATCAATAATCTGCCTGATCAGAAGAAGATATCTGCCATCGTCGCTTCTCCTGTAATGGCGGCTTCTCGAATCGGCTTCCGTCCCTTGCCTTTCGTATTGCCGGGAACGGGAAACGCCCAGCGTATCGACAACCGTCTTCATCGGGAATCGTCCTCCGGCAACAACGGCAACCGCGAGATCAGTTTTTTTTCACGGGCAATCCGGACAGCCTCTCTTAATATCTCCACCTCCATTGTCTTTTTGCCCAGAAGACGCTCCAACTCCCGGATCTGCTTTTTCAGTTCTCTGGCTTCCGATGCAGGAACGACGCCTTCATCTGCACCAACCGCCGACAGAGCCCCTTCTTCGGCAAGCCTGCGCCAGTGGAACAACTGGTTCGGATGGATGTCATACTTCCGGGCTACAGCCGAGATGCTCATTCCCGGCTGCTCCGCCTCCCGCACCATCGACTTCTTCTCGGCAGCCGACCAGCGACGTCGCCTCTGTACACCGACGATCACTTCTACAGGAACCATAAACACCTTCTTTCTGGTTGTAGTAATATCTCTATATCTATTCCTACAACTTATTTCCAGATTCAAAGTGTCCGGTTCAATTGGGGGCTACTTCAGAGTCAATCTATAAATAAGTGCCGCATCCCCGGAATTATCGAATGTGGTCTGAGCGAGCGCGGGTCATATTGGAAGCGTTCACGAGGGACGCGGCGGATCGTCTTCCCGGGCGTCCGCCTCGTAGAGAGGACGGTAAAGCTCGCTCCGCACGCCTTCGGCGTACGTCTCGATCTGGTCCAGGGGGATGTCGAGATGGAGGAGCGCCTGTCGCGCGAATTCCAGGCCCGCCTCGAATTCGGGTTGAACGACGTGGTCGACGCCCCCGTCGTGAAGGACCTGCATATCCTCGATGCCGTCGGCCCGGCCGATGATGTGGATCGACGGATTGTGCTTCTTCGCCGCCGCCACGACGGCCCGGACGACGATCGTCACGGGCGTCGTGACGATCAGGAGCCTCGCCTTGTCCACCCTTGCCGCCTCCAGGATGACATCCTTTTCCGCGTCGCCGAAAAGAACGGGAAAAGCCGACGCCTTCAGCGCCTCCACCCGCCGGATGTCGTATTCGATCACGACGAAGGGAACGTCCAGCTTGTTCAGGACGGCGGCGACATGCCGGCCGACGCGCCCTCCCCCGGCAATGACGATATGGTCCTTCAAATCCATCTTCGGGAAATGGAGGGGCTCCGAAACCGCGGCCCTGCGCCACCGGCGGACGAGGGCGTACAGCGGCGAGGTGAACCCCGAGAGCACGGGCGTGAACAGCATGGTCACGATCGTCACGGTGAGGACCAGGGCGTAGAATTCCGCCGAAATGGACTGCGTTTCGACGCCGACGCGACCGAGGACGAACGAGAATTCCCCGACCTGCGAGAGTCCCAGTCCCGCCGCCAGCGGGACCACGTTGCGGTAGCGGAAGAGCCTGCATAACACCGCGAAGATCGCGCTCTTGCCCAGCATGACGACGGCGACCAGCAGCAGGATAAAACCGAGCTTGTCCCACAGGAACCGGGGATCGAGGAGCATGCCGATGGACGTGAAGAAGAGGAGGCTGAAGACGTCGCGGAGCGGGATGATGTCGCTCAGGGCCTGGTAGCCGAAATCCGATTCGCTCATGATCATGCCCGCGACGAACGCGCCGAACGCAAACGACAGGCCGAAAAGGTACGTCCCGTAGCCGATGCCCAGACCCAGGGCCGCCGTCGCAATGAGGAACAGCTCCCGCGAATTCCGCCCGGCGATGCCCCTCATAATGCCCGGGATGAGGCGCGTGCCGAGGACGATCATGAAGACGAGGAAGACCGCGGCCTTCACGGCGGCGACGGCGAGAACGCGGAACCCGGCCTGCGGGTCGCTCAACTGGGGCAGGATGATCATCATCGGCACGACGGCCAGGTCCTGGACGATGAGCATGCCGATCATGACCCGGCTCGACAGCGTCCCCATCATGCCCTGGTTCTGCAGGGTCTTCAGGATCACCATCGTGCTGGAAAGGGAAATCAGCGCCCCGAACCAGAGAGACGCGACCCAGCCCCAGCCGAGCCACTGCCCTATGCCGTAGCCGAACGCCACCGTCAGGGCGATCTGGATGGGGGTGCCGATCATGGCGACGGCGCGGACCGGCCGCAACTCCCGGAAGGAGAATTCGAGCCCCAAGGCGAACAGGAGCAGCGCGACGCCGATCTCGGCGAGCTTCTCGATCGAATGGACGTCCCCCACCGTCACGCCGCCCGTATGGGGACCAACGACGATGCCCGCGAGGATGTACCCGAAGAGGAGCGGCAATCTCAGCGCATGGGCGGCAAGCCCGCCGAGCAGGGCGGCGACGACGACGATGACGATATCCCCGGCTATACCCATAAGAATCCTCCCGTTAAAATGTACAACAATTTTTCGCCCCTGTCGACGCTGGAAACGGATTAAATCCGCGCGCCGGGAAGCCCGTATCGCCGTTCATTGCATTTCAGGAAAGCCGCCGGCGACCGACGATGGGCTCTCCCTCTCCGTATGTCAAAAATATACAATGGACCGGTTCACGTCACACTTGACAGGAAGCGTATTTCAGTCAAAAGTTATCGAAGACTCTGATTCGCAACCCGGGCTATGACCGTTCCGAACATCCTGTCGACGATTTATAACATTGTTCATTAAGAGCGGCCTTTTCAGGATTCCGGCCATACGATTTTGACCATCCTGCGGCTGCAATTTCTTCCATCTTGTGATATAATAGACGCTATTTTAGGGCGATGAGTATTCCACGCTCCGGCATTACGATCCGGAATCGGGGGGGGGTGGACGACCTGAGATTACGGTTAGACGATGGTACGGGTAATTCCCCGGCAGGATGATCAGAAAGAGAGAGGTTCCAGCATGCGCCGCCGAAATCCGTAAGCGTTTTCCGGAACAAGCGCCGCACAATTCCACAGACAGACCGGTTCCGCTTCTTCGGTCCCGGGCGTCACGGCCGTCTTTCCGCCGGCAAGGCTGCCGGCAACGGCCGGGGATACGACGGATCGCCCGGGGGCTTCGTCCATGAAAGCGGCCTCCGCATCGGCCCGGCTGCCTCTGCAGTCCGGCATCCGGCGGCCGGACAGGCCTTACGTCCTTCTCATCTTCCGTTTATCCCGGTTTCCACAATGCATGCGATCGGCCGCGACCGTTTTCCGACGTCGACGGGGAAGCCGCCTTCATCAACCGGCCGTGACACCGGACAGGCCCGAAAAGACGCCGGCCATTGCCTGGAACGACAGACATTTGTTACCGATTGAAAGGACATTCTCATGGCACATCTTAAATTAAGTACGAAATTTCTGACGGGATTCATTCTGGTGGCGACCATCATCGCCCTCGGCGGCCTGGTCGGGGCTGTAAGCACGGCAAGGACATCCGCGGCCAGCGCCGCGATGTACGCGCACGTGACCAGACCCATCATCCATATCGGCAACGTCGGCATCCTCTACCAGAAGACCAGGGTGATCTCCCGCAATATGATCATCGACACGGAAGGCAAGGGCTGGGACAAGGCCGAAAGCGAACTGAACCAGCTCACCGAAAAAATGGATCAGGAAATGGCGGAAGCCGAAAAGGGTATCGCGGACGAGGCCATCAGGAAGGAGTTTTCGGCCCTCAAGGAAAGCCTGACGGATTACAAACGCAACCGCCGGCCCATGTACGTCAAGCTCGTCAGGGAGAGGAAACCCGCGGAAGCCATGGCGGCCATCAGTTCCACCGGAACGACGGCGGCGAAAGGGGTGGAACAGAGTCTGACGGCGCTCCTCAACATGACCCGGGAAAACGCGCAGAAAGTCGCGGAGAGCAACGACAGGCAGGCGAAGACGGTCGAATGGGGCCTCCTGATTTCGACGGGCATAAGCATCCTTTTCGCCACGGCCCTCGGGTTCTTCCTGATGCGCTCCGTGACGAAACCCATCGTGCGCGTGGCGGACAGCCTCATGGAGAGCGCAACCCATTTGGTCGCGGCCTCGGGCGATATCGCCGACGCCGGGGAAGGCCTCTCGGACAGCGCCCAGAGACAGGCGTCGGCCGTCGAGGAAACCTCCGCATCGCTGGGTCAGCTGACGGAAGTGACGGACAGCAACGTGACCTATGCGGAGGACGCAAGCCGGCTGATCGCGACGGATGCGGCCGACAGCCTGGATACCATCGTCAGGAACATGGAAAAGATGCAGGACGCCATCCGGCAAAGCGTGACGTCCAGCGAGGAATCGACCCATATCGTCAAGACCATCGACGAAATCGCCTTCCAGACCAATCTTCTCGCCCTTAACGCCGCCGTCGAAGCGGCCCGGGCGGGCGAGGTCGGGGCGGGGTTCGCCGTCGTCGCCGAGGAGGTGCGGAACCTGGCCATGAGGGCGGCGGATGCGGCGAAGAATACGACCGGGCTGATCACCGATTCGGCTTCCAAGATCAAGACGGCATCCGTGCTTTTTGACGAAATCTCCGGCGAAATCCGCAACAACCAGGATATATCTCAGCGGGTCACCAAGGCCATCCGCGATATCGCGAAGGCGAACAACGAGCAGAAGGTCGGCATCGAACAGATCGGGAAGGCGATCACGGAGATCGACAGGAACACGCAGCAGACGGCGGACAGCGCCGAAAGGGCCGCCTCGGTGACGCAGGGGTTGAACAGCCAGGTGCAGGCGCTCCAGGAGGCCGTCATGTCCCTCGCATTCCTCATCGGAAAGAAAGACGCCTTCACCGCCTCACTGTTCGGCCGGAATCAGGCACGGCTGCCCGCTCCCGGCCGATGATCGTCCTGAGCACGCCGGCGCCGCGGGCAATCGCATGTTCCTCATGAATGGGAACCTTATCTCCCGGGGCAACTGCACCGCAGCCTTCCCGGTGAAACACATGCAGAAGGACATGCGGCTCGCGATGGCCTGGGCGACCGGCTCAACCTGCCGCTCTTCACGGCCGCCGCAACGCACAAACCGTGCAGGCAGGCGAAACAGGAAGGCCTGGCGGACGAGGATTTCTGCGCGGTCTATAAGGTCCTCAAATCGCAGCGACGGGCGGGACAAGGCATCTTTGAACGCGATTTTCCCGAAGGGAGTCGGCCGGGACCGGCAACCGTCCGGCCCGGCTCCCGTCTTTTGCCCTCGCTTCTCGCCGTCCCGATACCTCAAGATTGAGCCCCCGGCCGTTATTCCCCGTCAACATCATAAAGCCTTAAAACCCGTCCACTTTTTCGGACGTATTCCGTTAAAATGGACGTTCCGGGCGGATTATGGCCGGACCGCACCGCCCGGCGCATCCCCCCATCCTGTATAACTACTCTATTATTCGTCGTTTTTTTACTTATTCCGCGCTTCCGGGCATCCTGGCACGATAATTGGTTAATGTGGGCTTATACGGCAGCCGGCCGGGAAAGTGTGTCGGCTACTCACGCCGTCCGATCGTGTTTTTGGAGATCGACCAGGCAGCCATGACCGACAACGCAACATCAAACGCCGCCCTGAACCGGATTGAAGGGGCGATTCTTCCGGAGTGGCTCTTTCAGCCCGGCAACGAGGAATCGTACCGCATCGCCCGCATCGTCTATCCAAGCGCAGGCGTCGTATTGCTCGCGCTGGCCGTCATCGGCAGCGTCAGCTTGATCATGCGGGAAGCGGCCATGGGCTGGGGCTCCTGGCTGTTCGCCTTCGTCATCGCCGGCCTTCTGTCCTGCCACAGAAGAGCGATCATCCGCCACGATACGGTCAATATCGCCGGGATAGCGGTTTCCGGGATATTCTGCTTCTTCCTCTTCTTTTTCAGCGGCATCGAACGGCCCGTCTATCTCTGGTCCTATCTCTTCCCCATGACGGCCATGTTCATCCTGAACGCCCGGCGGGGCGCAGCCGCCGCAATGCTCTTTCTCGCACCCGTTTCCCTTCTCCTTTTCCTGCGCCCCGAAACACCCTTCATGACCACCTACAGCCTGGGATTCGCCTCCAGTTTCATCCCGTCCTTCCTGCTGGTGGCGGCGCTATCGTACCTTTACGAGAGAAACCGGGAGAAGGACCAGGGCAGGCTGCGGACGGCCAATGAGGCGCTCCGCGAGTCCCTCGCCGACATGGCGCGGCAGGTGAACGAACAGACGGCCAGCCTGTCCCGGAACGAGTGGCAGTACCGCTTCGTGACGGACAGGATGAGCGATATCGTCTGGACGACGGATCTGAATCTCATGCTTACGTTCATCAGTCCCTCCGTATATGGAACGTTGGGCTTCACGCCGGACGAATACCGGAGCCGCCCTTTCCGCGAACGGGTCGCGCCCGAATCTTTCGCCGAAGGCATGGCCATCCTCGCCGCCGAGTTTGAGCGGGAGCATACGGGCGGCGCGGACCCCGACAGGAGTGTCAAGGTCGACCTCCAATTCCTCCACAAGGACGGGTCCGCCTTATGGATGGAAAGCGTCCTGAATCCCATCCGCGACGACCGGGGCGCTCTGGTCGGCATCCACGGCGTGTCGAGGGACGTCACCGAACGCAAGTGCGCGGAAAAGGCTCGGCGGATCATCGAGGAGAGGTTCTCCACGGTATTCAGGAACAGCCCGGCCTGGATCACTATCGCCAACATGGACACCCAGAAACATCTGGAGGTCAACGACGCCTGGGAGAAGCTCACGGGCTACACGCGGGAGGAGGCCATCGCCCGCACGCCCGTAGAGCTTGGCATTTACGACGAGGATACCTGGCGCGGGATCGTCGAAGAAATCCGGGAGAAACGCTCGGTGAAGAGCAGGGAGGTGACCTCCACAAGCAAAGACGGCCGGATATCCACGCTGCTCGTGTCGCGCGAACTGGTGAACATCGAGGGCGAACCCTGTCTTCTTTCCATGGGGCTGGACATCACGGAGCGCAAGAACATCGAGAAGAAGCTCCATGATTCGGAGCGGCTCTTCCGCTCCATCGTGGAGCTGTCCTATGCCGGCATCTACACTTCCGCCGACGATTTCCGCTTCTCCTACGTAAACGACAAGCTCTGCGAGATATCCGGATATTCCCGCGAAGAGCTCATGGGCATGGATATGCGCAACCTGGTCGCCGAGGAGAGCCTGCCGCTCGTCGCGAAGCGCTACGAAGAAAGGCGGAAGGGCGGGGAGGTGCCTTCCTCTTACGAATTCGTCGGCGTCGCCAAGGGCGGACGGAAGCTGTATTTCGAGACGAACGCCGTGGCCGTACGCGACTCATCCGGCAAAGTGACTACGATCGGGCAGATTCTCGACATCACGGAACGCAAGGCGACCGAGGAGGCCCTGCGGCGGAGCGAAAAATATTTCCGGGCGATCACCGAGAATTCCGTCGACGTCCTTTTCATCGTGGACAAACTGGGAACGATCACCTATTGCAGCCCCTCGGTGGAGCGCGTTCTCGGCTATCGGCCCGACGAATTGACAGGAACAAGCGGTTTCAGCCTGATCGTTCCGGAAGACCTTCGCCGGGCCGCGAAGGATTTCGAGGCCGCTGCCGGGACGTCGGGCAGCGATGTGCCCAACAGCTTCCGCCTGCTGCATAAGAACGGCACCATCCTCATCATGGAGGGCGTCGGGAGGAATCTCTACGACGATCCCGTCATCTCCGGCTTCACGATCACGGTCCGCGACGTCACCGAACACAAACGGCTGGAAGAGGAACTGCAGCGGCTGAGCATCGCCGTCGAGCAGGCCGCCGAGGAGGTCGTCATCACCGACCCGGAAGGGATCATCCGGTACGTCAATCCCGCCTTCGAAAAGATCACCGGCTATTCCCGTGCGGAAGCGCTCGGGAAGAACCCGAGCATGATGGCAAGCGGCGTCCACGACCGGGCCTTCTACGAAAACCTGTGGAATACGATCAAGGGCGGCGGGATATGGACCGGCCGCATCACGAACAGGCACAGGGACGGCAGGCTCATCCAGGACGATGTCACGATCAGCCCCATGGTCAACGCCGAAGGCGAGCACACGGGTTACGTTTCCGTGAAGAGGGACGTCACCGATTCGGTCAGGCTCGAAAACCAGCTGCGCCAGGCGCAGAAACTGGAGGCCATCGGCACCCTGGCCGGCGGCATCGCCCACGACTTCAACAACATGCTGGGGGCGATGATGGGCTACGTCGAGCTGGCAAAATACAAGACGGCCGACGTCACCATCCTCGGCTATCTGGATCAGGTCCTCAAGGCCAGCAACCGCGCGAAGGATCTTGTATCGCAAATCCTCACGTTCAGCCGCCAGAGGGAAAAGGAGAAGAGGCCGGTCGCCGTCGCACCGATCGTCCAGGAGGCCCTGAAGCTCCTCCGGTCGTCCGTACCGACCACGATCGAAATCCGCCAGCACAGCGACACCCGGTTCGACACCGTCCTTGCCGACCCCGTCCAGATCCATCAGTTGATCATGAATCTGTGCACGAACGCGGCCTACGCCATGCGCGACCGCGAAGGGATACTGGAAGTCATCTTAAGCCATGAACGGATATCCGGCGACCATCCGCCGTACGATGTGCGCCTCACCCAGGAAAGCTATCTGAAACTGACGGTCCGCGACACCGGGGAGGGCATCGACCCCGCCATCAGGGAGAAGATTTTCGATCCCTTTTTCACCACGAAGAAGCCGGGCGAGGGAACGGGGCTGGGCCTGTCCGTCGTGTACGGCATCGTCCGGGACCATGGCGGCGCGGTCGCCATGGAAAGCGAACCCGGCCGGGGGACAACCTTCACGGTCCTGCTGCCTCTGATCGACATCCGCAACGAAAACGACTCCCAGGAGATCACGACCGTCCCCAAAGGCAGCGGCTCCATCCTGCTGGTCGACGACGAAGCCCTCATCGCCTCGATGGAAAGGGACATCCTGACCTCCCTGGGCTACGACGTGATCGCTCGGTTCGGCAGCCTCGACGCCCTGTCGGAATTCAGGGAGCGGCCGGAAAGGTTCGACCTCGTCATCACGGACATGACGATGCCCAATATGACCGGCGCCGATCTGGCCCGCGAGATGCTGAAGATCAGGCCGGACCTCCCCATCATCATGACCACGGGATTCAGCGAACGGATCGACGAGGACGAGGCGAAGCGTATCGGCATCCGGGAATTCATCATGAAGCCCGTCTCCCTTCCCGTCATCGCCCAGGCCGTAAAGAAGATCATGGGCGATGCGGCTCCCGCCCGCTGACCGTCGGCCCGTCTTCCGCCGGACGCCGCCGGGCCGTCTTTCTCCGCTTCCAGCCCCCTCTCGTAAAACATCATCCGCGTTTCTTCCGCCAAATCATGCAGAACGTCCGTGAGAGCCGCGGCCCTCCGCCGCAAGGGCCGCGGGCCGCGTTCGCTCCGCATCGGATATTTCCTTCGACGCCGCGCAATTTCAAAATTGACAGGGGGACAGCGGACCGTGTAAAAATCGACAGGTCATTGAACCAACGGCTAAAAAAGGAGGCCCCTTTGAACGGAACGGATACGCAGGCAGGCGTCGGGCGCGGCATGAAGGAGCCGCCGTCCGAATGGGACGAGGAATACGACGTTATCGTCGCCGGCTCCGGGTTTGCCGGGTTCGCGGCCGCAGCGGAGACGGCTGCCCGCGGCGGCAGGGTGCTCGTCGTCGACAAGAGGCCGGTCTACGGCGGCAATTCCATCATCAGCGGCGGCGGCTACTGCGCCTGGACGGACAAGCTCGACCTCCGCCGTCGGTTGAACCGTGGCGAAGACAGCGCCCAGCTCCATTTCGAGGACACCATGAAGGGGGGCGACTATTACAACAACCCCGCCCTGGTCCGTATCCTTGTGGACGAGTCCCCGAATGCCCTTGCCTGGATGATGGACGAGGGCGGCCTGGAGCTTCGCCCCATGCTGAACCGCATCGGCGGCCATTCCGCCTACCGGAGCCACGTCAGCAGCGACGGAAAGGGCAAATCCTTTGTCCAGGCCTTGAAGAGGATCGCCGGACGTAACGGCGCAGCGCTGCGCCTGGAGAGCGAGGTCACCTGGATATGGCGGCGGGGCTGGGAAGGTCCCGTTCTCGGCGTCCGGATAAAAACCGGCGACCGCTTTCTGAACATGAAGGCGCGCAGGGCCGTCGTCCTGGCCTCCGGCGGCTTCAGCCGCGACATCGCCATGCGGATGTCCCTCAACCCGAGCCTCGGCCCCGAGTACACGACCACCAACCATCCCGGGGCCACAGGGGAGATGATCCGCTACGCCCGGGCCGTCGGAGCCGACGCGCTGCACCTGGCCTTCATCCAGCTCTACCCGACGGCGGAGCCCAACCGGGGCGTCCTCGACGCCTGGGCCCTCTACCCGTCGCGGGCCCCCAGCAACGGGGCCGTTTTCGTCGACCGGGAAGGCAGGCGCTTCGTCAGCGAGATGGAGCGGCGCGACGTCGTCTCCCGCGCCGAAATCCGGCTGGGCGGGAAACCGGCCTACACGATCTTCAACCAGCCGATGGTGCCGATGATGACGACCCCGGAGCAGATCGAAAGGGGGATCGCCCGGAAGCGCCTGTGGCGGGCGGATACCGTGGAGGAGCTGGCGGAAAGGATGGGACTGCCGCCCGGAACGCTCGCGGAGACGATTGCAAAACACAACCGCTTCCTTGCCGGCGGCAAGGACACCGATTTCAACAAGCCGATCACCGGCCAGATGATCCCCCTTGCCGAGGGCCCCTTCTACGGCGTCGCCCAATGGCCCTCCATCCACCACACCATGGGCGGCCTGCGGATCGACACGCAGGCGCGGGTGATCGACATCTGGGGCGACCCGATCCCCCGGCTGTACGCGGCGGGCGAGGTCGCCGGCGGCATCCACGGAGCCAACCGCCTGGGCGGCAACGCCACGGCGGACTGCGTCGTCTTCGGCCGCATCGCGGGCAGGAACGCCGCCGGGGAAAAGTAACGAAAATTCAGCATGCCGCGCCGCCCCTCACGGCTGACGCGACGGCGATGCAGCCGGAGACGAATTCCCTCACGAACCGCGGCGCTCTTGAAAGGCGTAATAGGCGGCCGCTTTGGCGAGGGCGTTGACCGCCCTGGGCACGCCCTTGTAGACGGGAATTCCCGCCGAGAGCAATATCTCTTCCAGGACAGGCACCCATTTCCGGTTCTCCGGATCGGGAACGAACTGTCTCCATACGCCCACGACGGGTTTGCCTCCGGCCAGCTTCCGCCCTTGCCCGGCCAGGAAACGCGCGACCTTCTCGATATGCCGGCCGCCGCCGTCGCCCTCGTTCATCAGCCAGTCGATAGGCACGAATACGATGATGTTGTCGATCTCGTCCGACGCGGCGAGCAGCCGCAGGATATTCCCCATGACGTCGACATCCTGGAAGGCCACGGCCGCATCGATCGGGTTGCGGATCATGGCGCCTACGGGCGGGACCAGTTTCCTCACCTCGCCGAACAGGGCCGGCGAAAAGGCGGGCAGCGTCAGCCCCGCTTTCGCGCAGTTGTCCGCCACGGAGACGACCGATCCCCCTCCGTATCCCAGAACGCATGTCCTGTTTCCCCGTATCTCCTTCAGGCAATGGAAGGCCAGGGCGACATCGGCCATCTCTTCGATCGAATCGACGGGCACCGCTCCCGTCTGCCGGAAGAAGGCCCGCCAGATCTTTGCGCCGCCCGCCAGGGCCCCCGTGTGGGAGGATACGGCCCGGGCGCCCGTTTCGGACAGCCCGCCCTTGAAGATGATGACGGGTTTGCGACGGTTGGTCTCCCCGACCATTTTCAGGAACCGCCGGCCGTCCTTCACGCCTTCGATATACATGCCGACGATCTCCGTTTCATCGTCGCGGGACAGGTAATCGAGGAAATCCGCGCCGTCGAGCGTGAGCGCATTTCCGTAGCTCACGGCCTTGCTGAAATGGATGCCGTAGCGTGAGGCCGCATACTTCGTGAATTCCTGCGCGTTGCCCCCGCTCTGGCTGACAAACGCCAGCGAACCGGCTCCCTTCAGGGCCGCCGGCCACGTTACGAGCTGCGTCCTGGGCGCGAAAACCCCCATGCAATTGGGGCCGATCACCCGCAGGCCGCCTTCCCGCGCGATCTTCTCCATTTCCTCCTGCAGCCGGATGCCTTCCGGCTCCCCCGTTTCCCTGAAACCGGCGGTGAAGATGTGGACGGTCTTGCAGCCCGCGGCGACGCAATCCCGGAGCACGTCCGGCACATGGGGAGCCGGGACGGAGACGACGACCAGGTCCACCGGCTCCGGCAGGGACACAAGGTCCGGATAGGCCTTGACGCCGTCGATCTCGTCCAGGTTGGGGTTGACGGGATAGAGCCGCCCGGCGTAGCCGAAATCGCGAACGCAGGCATACATACCCATGAAACCCTTCTCCCTGGGAGGCGCAGCGCCCACAACGGCGACGGATTTGGCGTTGAAGGCGGCGTCGAGGTCCCGGCGGATCGCCAGGGCCTCCGCTTCCGGGACTCCTTCCCCCGGCCCGTCCGCTGCGGAAACGCCGTTTTCGGACAGGACGACGAGGGCGTCCACGGCCTTCACCCGGCCGTCGGGTGCGACGATGAGGGGGTTGATGTCCACCTCCGCGATTTCCGGGCGGTCCAGGCTCAGTTGCGAAAGGCCCTTGAGCACGCGGCGCAGTTCCGTCCGGTCCGCCGCCTTCTCCCCGCGAAAATCGCCCAGGAGCTTTGCGCCCCTGATGTCGTCGAGGAGGTCGTCGGCCTGGACGTCGGAAAGCGGCGCGATGCAAAAAGCCGCATCGGCCAGGGCCTCGGCGAAAACGCCGCCAAGGCCGAACATCACCGTCGGGCCGAACTGGGGGTCCCGGAACATGCC
The DNA here is from genome assembly GCA_963668175.1 of Syntrophales bacterium. Lineage (GTDB taxonomy): Bacteria > Desulfobacterota > Syntrophia > Syntrophales > PHBD01. Next base: position 2,390,657 of record OY764159.1, on the reverse strand, counting down.
GGCGACGAATTCGCGCCTTCCCTCGACCTGCGGCTGCACGAGGCACCCTTCCCAGTCGCCGCCCGCGGCCGTTTTGATCCGGCGGTAGGCGCGGCGCACTTCCGTCACGGAGCGCAGGTTGAGCTTGACCAGCCCCCGTTCCGTCTTGTGGGCAAGCCTTGCTCCGTGGCCCTTGAGGACGACGGGAAACCCCATGCCCTTCGCGCGGGCGACGGCGTCGTCCTCGCTCGCGGCCACGGCCTCTTCCACCACGGGAATGCCGTATGCGGCCAGCACTGCCTTCGATTCCGCCTCCGTCAGCATCAGCCGCCCTTCCCTGCGGGCACGTTCGAGTTTTTCGCCGACATACTTCCTGTTCATGCCTGGTCTTTCCCCCCCTTTTTTATCGTTTCGCCGGTTTCTCCGGTGCGTTCATATTCCGACGTTCACAGAGCCAGCGCATCCGCCATCAGGCGTTTCGCCAGCGCGAACGTTTTTCTTTTCAACCGATGCCCCTTCCGTTCGTCGCCCTTGAAGTCCTCCAGTTGGATCACGCCGACCACCAGCGCCCAGATCAGGTCCGCCATCGCATGGACGTTCACCGGCCCGATCAGGCCCCTTTCCATGCCCTTCGTCAGGAGGCGGCGGCAGATGTCGAAGTTGATCCGGCCCCTGTCGTCGAGGGCCGCGCGGATTTCGGGCCGAAGCTCGCCGATCAGGTCCCGCTGCTGGAAGAGCTGCACGACGCGGAACGTCTCCGGCAGGGATTCGTAGCCGTGGTAGAAGGCCGTGACGATGCCGTCGAAAAGGACGCCGCCGTCGCCGATCTTCCCGGCATCGAGCCTCGCCTCGACGCTTTCCAACTCGCCCCGGATGTCGTCGATGAGGGGCTGCATGAGGCTGAGGAGCAGGTCGTCCTTGGTCCTGAAATAGAGGTAGACCGTGGGCTTCGTGATCTCGGCGGCCATGGCGATTTCGTCCATGGTCGATTTCAGGTAGCCCCTGGATGCAAAGACCCTGCGGGCGGCGTCGAGGATGCTTTGAATCCGCTGGCTCTTTTCCCGCTCGCGCCTCTGGCGGCAGACCGCCTTATGTTCGTCCTGACTGTGCGGCATCGCTCTTCCTCCATTCTTTATGGATCGGAAACAACTTACCACCGGTCATTTACATACCATGAGTAAAGTTACTTGTCCAGCGGTTAATTAAGCAAATTTGGGAGGCGCGGCGTGTGGCGGTCCCCTGCCCGCCCCGTCCGCCCCGCTCGCTACTTCTCCCGACCCCGTCCCCCGTAGACGACAGCATCGGCAGAAAGGCAGTATTCGTCAGCAAATGGCTTGACTATTCGCGAATTCCGGTATACTTTCCTTATACATTTCAGGAGTATCCTAAGGACAGAACCGGTTTCCCTTTTCAATGAACTTGAGAGGCGAAAAATGGATCGACGTCACGAAGCCCCGTAGCTCACTAGAAAGCGCGGGGTTTCTTGTATGAAAACATTCACACCAATCCTATCGCGATTGATTACTTGAGACAGATATTTGGTTATTGATGGCGGCTCTCCGTCTCCACAGATTGTTAGGAGGAAAAAAATGGTGAAAAAGAAGTTTTTTGATGAGTCGAGAGAACAATCCATTGTTAAAGCTGAAATTGTCGAGAAATATTTCGACGCCTGGGCGGGCATAATTACTGCGACGCAGAATCGTTTCGGAGGCGACAATCGAATCGGCTACGTTGACCTATTTGCCGGACCGGGGCGATATAAAGATGGTGCGATATCAACACCACTTCGAGTGCTTATGAAGGCATTAGAAAATCCTGTCTATTCGAGGAGACTTGTAACAGTATTCAATGACAAAGATGAAGAGAAAATTCGAAGTCTCTCGGCTGCGATAAATGAGCTTCCAAATATAGAAAAACTTGTGCACCAACCGATCATATGGAATGAAGAGGTTGGAGATCAGATAGCTTCAGAATTTGAACAAATTGACAAAATACCAATGCTTGCCTTCATCGATCCATGGGGCTATAAGGGCCTGTCTCTTCGACTGGTTGATGCCTTCTTGAAAGATTGGGGTTGTGATTGTATCTTTTTTTTCAATTATTCCAGAATAAATGCGGGACTCAGCAACCCAATGGTTCAGGAGCATATGGCCGCGTTATTTGGTCCTGAACGCTCTGAGAAATTAAGAGATGAATTAGAAACATTGACGCCAATGGAGAGAGAAGCTACAATTGTAAATGAGTTAAGCCTTGCTCTCAAAGCTTTTGGGCATCGGTATGTCTTGCCCTTCTGCTTTAAAAATTCGAATGGTAAACGAACAACTCATCATTTGATTTTTGTCAGTAAAAAATTCAAAGGATACGAAGTGATGAAAGATGTCATGTCAAAGGCAAGCTCAGAAATAAATCAGGGGATTTCATCTTTCACTTTCAGTCCGGCAGCAAATAATAGACAGATGTTTCTTTTCGAATTAAATCGCCCTCTCGATGACTTGGAGGATATGCTTCTAGAAGAGTATGCAGGTCAGACGCTTACAATGCGTAGAATATATGAAGACCATAGCGTAGACAGGCCGTTTATTTCAAAGAATTATAAAGATGCGCTCATAAAGATGGAACGATCTGGCAAAATCCAAACACATGGACGGAAAGTTTCTCGTGGGTTTGCGGATCATATAAGAGTTTCCTTTCCGAAACGAGGATAGAATGGGTATTGAATCAAAAATCGAATGGACGCAAGCTACATGGAATCCCTGTACTGGATGCGACAAGATCAGTCTTGGCTGCAATAATTGTTATGCCGAGGTTATGTCAAACCGGCTTAAAGCGATGGGGCAAATAAATTATAGGAATGGTTTTAAATTGACAGTTCATGAACATATGTTGGCTCTTCCTTTAAGCTGGAAAACGCCGAAAAGAATCTTTGTTAATTCGATGAGCGATTTGTTCCACCCTGATGTACCGACTGAATTCATACTTAAGGTCTTCAAAACAATGAAGCTTGCACACTGGCACAGCTTTCAAGTCCTAACAAAAAGGGCAAATCGGCTTATGGAATTAAATGATGAATTATTTTGGGCAGATAATATTTGGATGGGCGTGACAGTGGAAGAATACTCTTATCTTCAACGTATTGATATCCTGCGGCAATGTTCCGCCAAAACAAAGTTCATCTCTTTTGAGCCTCTTCTCGGTCCCATGAGTCGCTTGAACCTGTCGGGTATCAATTGGGTTATCGTCGGCGGTGAATCAGGTACACGCGCACGAGAAATGAATTCTGACTGGGTTCGCGAAATCAGGGATGAGTGTGTATCTAATGGCGTTTCTTTCTTTTTCAAGCAATGGGGAGGACCTAACAAGAAAAAGGCAGGACGGCTTCTTGACGGCCGTTACTGGAATGAGACACCTCCGATTACGTACCAAGATACCAATATTCAATTAAAACGCTCTATCAAACTCTATTAGTCAATCAAGACCCGCTATATCCATTTTGCCTGCCTGTGCATAGCGCTATCTCCCGGCTTGGCAGCTGACCACCTTACCCACCCCCATGAACAACCCCACAAACAGTTTGAAACCTCCCTCAAATTGATGCATAGTACGGAATAGCAATATGCGACATTGAAATTCATCACATAAAACACGCAGAAAGCGAGGCGAAGACATGGCGAAAAGGCTTCTGATTGCGGCGGCCGTTCTCTTTTCCCTTCTCACGAATCCCGTTATGGCCCAGGGGCCGGCCACGGTGGACCTCTTCTCGCCGCAGGGCGTCGTCAAGGGCGTCCGCCAGGCGACGGCCCGGTTCTCCGAGCAGATGGTCGCCTTCGGCGATCCCCGCCTGACAGATCCCTTCGATGTGAAATGCCCGGAAAAGGGCCAGGGCCGCTGGATCGACGGGCGCAACTGGTCGTTCGACTTCGCCCGCAACCTCCCGGCGGGGGTCGTCTGCGAGTTCGCTTTGAAGCCCGGCGTCAAAACCCTCGCGGGCAAAGAGGTCACGGGCCAAAGGACATTCCAATTCTCCACCGGCGGCCCCGCCGTCATCGGCGTCAACCCCTATGAGGGCAACGAGGAGATCGACGAGCAGCAGATCTTCGCCCTCGTCCTCGACGCGGAAGCCCGCGAAGAGACGATAGCGAGCCAGGTCTACTTCTCCGTCGAAGGCATCAAGGAGCGCGTCGGCGCAAGGATCGTGAAAGGCAAGGAGCGCGACGCCATCATGGAGGCCATCTACCCGCGCGGCAAGGACAGCGCGAGCGTCTGGATCGGGAAGCTCCGCTACCGGATCGTCCATAAAAAAACGGAAAACAGCCACCTCGTCCTCGTCCAGGCGAAACAGCGGTTCCCCTCGTCCGCGCAGGTGAAGCTCGTCTGGGGCGCGGGCGTGGCCTCGGCAAGCGGCGTCGCCACGACGGATGACCAGGTCCTGGCCTTCAAGGTCCGGTCGCCTTTCAAGGCGGACTTCACGTGCGGCCGCGAGAAGCCGGGCGTCGGCTGCATCCCGGTACTGCCCATGAAGCTCTACTTCTCCGCTTCGGTGCCGGTCAACCTTGCCAGGCAGATCGTCCTCAAAGGCAAGGGCGGCAAGGTCTGGAAACCGGCGTTCGAGAAGGACGACGAAGACAACGCGACATTCATCCGTTCCGTGATCTTCAACGGGCCGTTCCCGGAGAAGGCCGTCTTCTCCCTGGTCGTTCCCAAAACGGTCAGGGACGACTCTGGCCGGGCGCTTTCAAACATCGGCAAATTCCCGCTGGAAGTGCGCACGCACACGTACCCGCCGCTGGCGAAATTCTCCTCGCGCTTCGGCATCATCGAGTCGAAGGGCGACGGCCTGCTTCCCGTGACGGTGCGGAACATCGAGGCGGACATCAAGAACCGGCTTCTCAAAGCAGCGGCTCCCCTGAAGGGGACAAGTGAAAACGACGACGAACAGGCTGAAGCGCAGGGCGATGCGGCGAAGACAAGCGCGGACGCGCCCCCGGCGGGCAGTCTCCCGCAGAAGATGGCGGGCAAGGTCCGGATGGTCCCGGCAGACAGCGACGTGCGCGTGATCGAGTGGCTCCACAAGACGGCCGCGGCCGAGCGCGAGAAATCGATCTTCAAAAGCGGCGAAGGGAAGGCCCTCACCGTGCCGAAGCCGGGCGGGGCCAGGGCCTTCGAGGTCATGGGCATACCGTTGGGCGGCCCGGGATTCTACGTCGTCGAGATCGAAAGCCGCATCCTGGGCGACCGGCTGCTTAAGCTGCCCAAGGAATTCCAGGAGGAAGACGGCGCAGCGCCCAAACGCAACCGCCGGGCCGTCAAGGGCGCAGCGAAACTCCGCGGGCTGGGCGAGCATCCGACCATGTACGTCCAGGCGGCCGCGCTGGTCACGAACCTCGCCGCCCATTTCAAGTGGGGCCGGGAGTCGTCCCTCGTCTGGGTCACGTCGCTCGACCGCGCGGAGCCGGTGCCCGGCGCGGACGTTGCCATCCGGGACTGCACAGGGAACGCCCTCTGGCGCGGGAAGACCGACGGCCGGGGCGTCGCCCTCGTCAACACCCTCCTGCCCTCGGCGGATGCGCTCCCCCGCTGCGAGATCCATGCCAACTACGGCGAGGCGTCGCACGCCCTGGGGAACCTGGGCGGCGGCCTCTACGTCTTCGCCCGGACCGCGGGCGACATGACCTTCACCCATTCGAGCTGGCACGAGGGCATCGAGCCCTGGCGCTTCCAGCTTCCCACCTCTTACGAGGCACAGGACGGCATCATCGTCCATACGGTCCTCGACAGGGCCCTGTTTAAGGCGGGCGAAACGGTCCACATGAAGCATTTCCTCCGCAGGCACACCATCGGCGGGTTCGCCCAGGTGCCCGCGGAGCAGAGGCCCGACGAGATCGTCATCGAACACCAGGGGAGCGACCAGCAGTACCGCTTCCCCCTCGCGTGGCACGCCCGCGGCGTCGCCGAAACCACCTGGAAGATACCGGACGGCGCGAAGCTCGGGACTTACAGCATCGCCCTGGGCAGGAAGCAGGAGAGCGACGGTAATGCGCGCCGCAGGTATTCGGGCATGTCCCGGGCGTCGGGCTCGTTCCGCGTGGAGGAGTTCCGCGTCCCGCTGATGAAGGGCATCGTCCAGGGCCCCGCCTCGCCTTTGGTCCGGCCGAAGGAGGCGAACGTCGATCTTTCCGTGTCATATCTCTCCGGCGGCGGGGCGGCGTACCTGCCCGTCCGGCTGCGGGCCGAAATCCGGGAGAGGAACGTCTCCTTCCCGGACTTTGACGATTACGTCTTCGCTGGGGGCCCCGTCAAGGCGGGCACGGTCAGCGCCGCGGACCGGAGGGACCAAGAGGAATTCGCCGAAGAGGGCGAGGATGAAACGCCGCCCGCTTCCGGCAAAACGCTGCGCCTCCCGACCCGGGACGTGACGCTCGACGCGGCGGGCGTTGCCAGGGCGACGTTCGGGAAGCTTCCCGAAATAGTCGCGGCCAGGGAAATCCACACAGAGATGGAATTCCGCGACCCGAACGGCGAAACCAAGACGGCCACGGCGAATATCGCCCTGTATCCTTCGGGCAGGCTCGTGGGCATCAAGCCCGACTCGTGGGTCGCCTCGAAGGACGTCGTCAAGTATAATGTCGCCGTCGTCGATCTCAAGGGAAATCCCGTGGAGGGCGCGGACGTCACCGTCGACGTCTTCCAGGAAAGCACCATCTCCCACCGCGTCCGCCTCGTCGGCGGATTCTACGCCTACCGGCACACAACGGAGATCAAGGCCCTGGGCCGCCATTTCGCAGGCAAGACCGGGAAGAACGGCATCCTCGTCTGCGAAGGGAAACCGCCTGCGTCGGGAAGCATCATCCTTCACGCGGAAGTGAAGGACGCCGCCGGCAACACGGCCTCCGCCAACTACACGCTGTGGGTGGCGGGGAGCGACGAGTGGTGGTTCGCGGCGAAGAACGAGGACCGCATCGACGTCCTGCCGGAGAAGAAGCGCTACGAACCCGGCGAAACGGCGCGCTTCCAGGTCCGGATGCCCTTCCGCGAGGCCACGGCCCTCGTGACCGTGGAGCGCGAAGGCGTCGTCGATACGTTCACGCAGAAGCTATCGGGCAAAGCGCCCGTCGTCGAAGTGCCTGTGAAACCGCACTACGCCCCGAACGTCTACGTCTCGGTCCTTGTCGTGCGCGGTCGCGTCGGAGACACGAAACCGACGGCGACCTTCGATCCCGGCAGGCCCGCCTACAAGATCGGCATCGGCGAGATCAACGTCGGCTGGAAGGACCACGAACTTCTCGTCTCGGTGAGGCCGAACAAGGGCGTCTACAAAATACGCGAGACGATGGACGTCCGCGTGAAGGCCATGAAGGCCGGGGGCCTTGCCCCGCCGGCGGGGACCGAGGTCGCCATCGCGGCCGTCGACGAGGGGCTTTTGCTCCTCATGTCCAATCAAAGCTGGAAGCTCCTGAACGCCATGATGGGCCGTCGCGCCTACGAGATCGAGACCTCGACCGCGCAGGCGATGGTCGTCGGCAAACGCCACTTCGGCCTCAAAGCCCTCGCTCACGGCGGAGGCGGCGGCAGGCAGACGACGCGCGAGCTGTTCGATACGCTGCTCCTCTGGAAGGGGCGCGTGGCGCTGGACGCGAACGGCGAGGCTTCCGTGAAGATTCCCCTCAACGACTCCCTGACGGCCTTCCGGATCGTCGCGGTGGCCGACGGCGGCACGGGCCTCTTCGGCACGGGCGAGGCCACCGTCAGAACGTCGCAGGACCTGATGCTGATGTCGGGCCTGCCCCAGCTCGTCCGCGAGGGCGATTCCTTCGCGGCGGGTTTCACGGTGCGGAACGCCTCGGAAAGGCCGATGGACGTCGAGCTGACGCTGTCCGTCGGCGGCAAGGAGAAACAGCCGCAGGAAACCGTTTCGGCGAAGATCGCCGCAGGCGAAGCGAAGGAGATTGCGTGGCCCGTCACGGTGCCCTTCGACGTGGACCGCCTCGATTACGAAATCGCCGTGAAGGAGAAAGGCGGCGAGGCCTCCGACCGCATGAAGGTATCCCAGAAGGTCGCCAAGGCCGTGCCCGTGCGGACGTTCCAGGCGACGCTCGTCCAGGTGAAGGACGCGTTCCGCACGGACGTCGAAAAGCCGAAGGACGCCGTATCCGGAAGGGGCGGCGTCCACGTGGACGTGAAACCCACGCTTTCGCGCAGCCTTGCGGGCGTCCGGGAGTACATGAGTTACTATCCATACACCTGCCTCGAACAGCGGGTGTCCAGGGCGGTCGCGCTGCGCGACAGGGCCATGTGGGCGGCGATCGTCCGGGACATGCCTTCGTACCTCGACGGCGCGGGCCTCCTCAAGTACTTCCCGGTCATGACCAACGGGAGCGACGTGCTGACGGCCTACGTTCTTTCGGTCGCGAACGAGGCCGGCTACGAATTCCCCGACTATCTGAAGGAGAGAACGACCGGCGGGCTCAAGGGCTTCATCGAGGGGCGCGTCGTCCGCTACGGCGCCCTGCCCACGGCGGACCTCTCCATCCGGAAGGTCGCGGCGGCGGAGGCCCTTTCGCGCTATGTCAACCTTTCCGATAAGGACCTGAGTTCCATCCCCGTCGAGCCGAACCTCTGGCCCACGTCGGCGGTCGTCAACTGGGCAAACGTCCTGGCGCGGGCAGAGAAGCTCAAGGACAGGGACGCCAGGCTCCAGGCCGCGCGGCAGATCCTCCGTTCGCGGATGAACCTCCAGGGGACGACGATGGGTCTCTCCACGGAGACGATAAGCTCCCTCTGGTGGCTCATGGAATCCCTGGACAGCAGCACGATGAAGGCGATCCTGGCGCTCCTCGACGCCCCCGGCTGGGACGAGGACATCCCGCGCCTGACGGCGGGGGCCATGAACCGCATGCGCCGCGGCCACTGGGACACGACCGTGGCAAACGCCTGGGGGGTGCTGGCCGTGGAGAAATTCTCGCAGAAGTACGAAGCGACGGCCGTGACCGGCACCGCATCGGCAACGCTCAACGGCAATACGGCCTCGGTCGATTGGGCGGGCGCGCCGGAGGGCAGGACGCTCTCGTTCGGCTGGCCTCGCGGCAAAGAGACGCTCCGCATCGCCCAGAAGGGAACGGGCGCGCCGTGGGCCGTGGTCCGGAGCATGGCCGCGATCCCCCTGAAGGAGCCCTTCTCCAGCGGCTACAAGATCAAGAAGACCGTCACGGCCGTGGAGCAGAAGGTGAAAGGCAAGTGGAGCCGCGGCGACGTCCTCCGGATTAATCTCGACATGGAGGCGCAGGCCGACATGACGTGGGTGGTCGTGAACGACCCGATACCGGCCGGAGCGGGCATCCTAAGGGCCGACATGGGCGGCTCGTCGCTCCTCACGGCGAAGGAGAAGAGCACGGGCTGGGCGTGGCCGGCCTACACGGAGCGCACCTTCGAGGCGTTCCGCAGCTACTACGAATACATCCCGAAGGGCAAGTGGTCGGTGGAATACACGATCCGCCTCAACAATCCGGGGTCGTTCAAGCTGCCCGCCACGCGCGTCGAGGCCCTCTACGCTCCGGAGATGTTCGGGGAGGTCCCCAACCGGGACGTGAAAGTCGAACCGGCGAACGGCCAATAGGCGGCGGGCGCGCCCGCGGGAGAGTCTGCGGGTTCGCCGGATGATGACCGGAAATAGCGCAGTTGCGCCATGACCATGCGTATCGTCGTTAACAGAAAATTCGTCATATGGACGGCGTCGATTCTCGGCGCGGGCGTCCTGTTGCTTTTCGCCGCGGCGGCGCTGTTCCTGAGACAGGCGGGGCCGCCCTGCCCGACGTTCGCGAAAGTGAAAGAGAGCTTCAAGGTTTCGGACGCCGTCCTCCTCGACCGGCACGGCCGGGTGATCCATGAACTCCGCGTCGACCCCCAGGGCCGGCGCCTGGACTGGACGGCCCTTGCGGACATCTCGCCCGCGCTCGTCAAGGCCGTCGTCCATGCAGAGGACAGGCGCTTCCGCGAACATTCCGGCGTGGACTGGCGGGCCGTCGCCGCATCCGCCGCGAAGCGCCTGACAGGCGGAAAAGCGCGGGGCGCGAGCACGATCACCATGCAGCTTGCGGCCCGTCTGGACAAGGACCTGCGGCCCCGGCACGCCCGGAGAACGTTCCGCGAGAAGCTCCGCCAGATGCGCTACGCGCGGCAGATCGAAAGGACGTGGACAAAGGACGAAATCCTCGAAAGCTATCTCAACCTCATCGGCTTCAGGGGCGAGGTCCAGGGCATCGCCGCAGCGTCCAGGGGTTTCTTCGACAAGGAGCCCTCCGGCCTCAACGACAGCGAATCCTGCATCCTGGCCGCGCTGATACCTTCCGCCCGGACGTCCCTTGAGCGCATCGCCTCCCGCGCCTATCTCATCGGCCAGTCCCTGGGGTCCCAAGCGTCGGCGGAAGAGATTTCCGCCCTCGTCCGCGAAAAGATCGGCCGGCCCTACCTCGTCCGGCCCCAGATCGCCCTCGCGCCCCATGTGGCGCGCATGCTGCTTTCCGAGAGCGGCCAGCGCGTGCGGACGACCCTCGACGGCAGGCTCCAGGAGCGCGTCTACGACATCCTCAACCGCCGCCTCGGCGACCTCTCCGGCCGCAACGTCCATGACGGCGCGGTGATCGTCCTCGACAACAAAACCGGCGACATCCTGGCCTACGTGGGAAACAGCGGCCCGGCTTCGTCGGCCTCCCACGTGGACGGCATCAGGGCGGTCCGTCAGGCGGGCTCGACGCTCAAGCCGTTCCTGTACGGCCTTGCCGTCGAGAAGCGGCTCCTCACCGCCGCGTCGATCCTGGAGGACGCGCCGCTCCAGATCCCGACGCCGACGGGCCTTTACGTCCCGGAGAACTACGGCAACGACTACCTGGGGCCGGTGACCGTCCGGACGGCGCTCTCGTCGTCTCTCAATATCCCGGCCGTGCGCACGCTGCTGCTCGTCGGCGTGGAGCCTTTCGTGGAGCGTCTCAAAGCGCTCGGCCTGGAGAGCATCAGCAGGGAGCCTTACTACTACGGCTACTCCGCGGCCCTCGGCTCCATCGACGTCAGCCTCTACGAGCTTGCCAACGCCTACCGGGCTCTGGCGAACGGCGGCGAATGGTCGGCGCTCAGACTGCTTCCCGGCGAGGCGCGGGCGAAACCGAAACGGATCGTGGACAGGGACGCGGCGTTTATCATCGGGAGCATCCTCTCCGACAGGGAGTCGAGAAGCGCCACGTTCGGTTTGGAAAATTTCCTGTCCACGCGCTATTGGACGGCGGTGAAGACCGGCACCAGCAAGGACATGCGGGACAACTGGTGCATCGGCTATTCGGAGAGATACACGGTGGGCGTCTGGATCGGGAACTTCGCGGGCGAGCCCATGTGGAACGTCACGGGCATCAGCGGCGCGGCGCCGGTCTGGACGGAGACGATGAACGCCCTCCACGCATCGACGGGTTCGCGGCCGCCGAAGCCCACGCCGGGCGTTGTTGCCAAGAAGGTCCAATTCGCGGACGGCATCGAACCGGACCGGCAGGAATGGTTCGTCGCAGGCTCCGAGCCGGATACGGCCATAGCCCGAAACCTGAGGCACGAGAAGCCGTCCATCGCGTATCCCGTCCGCGGGAGCATCATCACCATCGACCCCGACATCCCCGAGGATCACCAGCGCGTATCCTTCAGCGCCCGACCCGAGGGGCGGCGCTTCGCCTGGCGCCTCGACGAAAGGACGGTCGCCTCCGGCAGCGCCTTCCTCTGGAAGCCGGAGCGCGGCACCCACATCCTCGCCATCACGGACGAAGAAGAGCGCATCCTCGATTCGGTCACTTTTGTGGTGCGGTGAGCGGTTCTTCGTTTCGTCGGATTCCAATTTATGCTCAAAGAGGAAACGGAAATGGCAGAAATCATCAAGAGTATTGCAATTGGCAGCTTCTTCGGTGCAGGTGTTTATTTCAGTCTTTCGCACTTCCATGCTTCGGACGCTGATTTTCTTTCTATTGTTACTTTCTTTTCCGTTACCTGTCTTCGGATATTTTCTCCAAAGAAGAAAATCATTCTTGGATTAAAATCGCTATTACTCGTGGATTGGTTAGTCATCACAATAGTCCCGTTCGTTTTTGTTTTTTCAGTCTACGAAGAGATTTTAATCATTCGGATCATTATATTTATTTGCTTTTTTTCATTCTTTTTAGCAGGGGGCGTTTCAACAAGGAATCCAATTTATCTTTTTAGACGGCCCAAAAAGTCAGATGAGAAGGAATGAAGTTTGCGGTAGGTATTCTAGTTGAAATCCTTCCAGGAGGCTTGGTGCGGCGCGTGCCCGTTCATGCCCCATCCTGGTACGTTAGCCTTCTTCACCCAGGCGCTCTGTCCGCGTAAAACGACGGACGGTATAGGCCTGCTTTTACCCGTCCACTGCGCCGCGTTCCGCATGTTACGCTCAATATTCCGTTGACATTCAGGCCCGACGAACTTACTCTTGACGCGAAAACGAGCTTTTATCACAGGTGACCCCGGCGATGCGCATTCTCTTCTTGCAGACAAAATCGAATTACCCGGCCGTCGAGCCCTCCCTGATGCATTTCGGGCAGGGGCTTCCCTACATCGCGGCATCGGCGGCGGCCGCCGGGCACGACGTGTTCGGCGCGACCGTCAATTACGAATGGTGCGTCCCTTCGGCAAATCAAGCGCTGGAAAATTGCCTGAAGGCGGCCGTCGCGCAACACCGCCCCGACGTCGTCGCCATGGGAGGATTGACCTCCGACTACCTCTTTGTCCGCGACGCCATCGCCCATGCCCGGAAATGGGCGCCCGGCACGCCGATCGTCTGCGGCGGCGGCCTCATCACCTTCGACGCGCCCTTCGTCTTTTCCGATCTTGCCCCCGATTACGCCCTCATGGGCGACGCGGAGGAATCGTTCGTCATGCTCCTCGATTGCCTGGAGAAAAAGGGAAACCTGGAAACGGTCCCCAATCTTCTTTACCGGGATGCGGGGGAAATGCGCATGACGGAAAAGCGCCAGATGTCCCGCGATCTGGACAGGCTGCCCTACCCCCTGTACGACATTTTCGATTACGACCGATATCTGGAGATGGCGACCCAGTCCCCGGCGGTGACGGACACGTTCCTGCACACGCGCACCCATCCGCGGGTCCTGCCGATCTCCCTCGGACGATCCTGCCCCCACCGCTGCACGTTCTGCCTCGACGCCGCGGGATGGGGAAGGCAGGAATACCGGATGCGCAGCATCGAAAGCTTCCTCGCCGAGGTCGTTCATTTCTACAAGCGTTACCTGTTCAACTTCCTCTTCATCTACGACGAGCTGCTGGCGGCCCGCAAGGGACGGCTGCACGCCCTATGCGAAGGGCTGAAGCGGGTGAGGAAGGAACACAGCATGGACTTCGACTGGACGTGCAGCCTCCGGGTGGACAGCGGCGTGAACGAGGACCTCCTGCGGGAGATGAAGGAGGCGGGCTGCGCGTACATCATGTACGGCCTGGAAAGCGCGAGCCCCGAAGTCCTCGCGAGCATGAAAAAGGGAATCACGCCCATGGAGATCATGAGCGCCCTCGAAGCGACGGAGAAAGCGGGCATGGGATTCCAGGGGAACCTCATCCTGGGCGATGTCGCGGAGACCGTTACATCCGTAAGACAGACGCGCCGCGCCTACGAGACCCGCTTCAAGGACCATATGGTCTCCATCGGTTTCGTCGTGCCCTACCCCGGCAGTTCCCTCTTTCAGTCGTGCGTGGATCGCGGCCTCATCTCCGACCGGAAGGCCTATTACGAAGTCATGGGCAGGGACAAGGCCGCCGTCTTCAACATGACGTCCATGCCCACCCCGGTTTTCAGGGACGTCATGGGTTCGGCCCTGACGCAGCTGTCGGACTTCCTGGCGGTAAGGGCGGCATCCGCGGAAAGGCAAGGGACCTGCCACGCGGATCGCACGGCTCCGGAAGACCGCAAAAGGGAGAACGTCCGGATCGTCGCCTTCTGCCCGCACTGTGGCCTGGAGTCGGAATACCTGTATCCCCTCGATATCGGCGCAGAAGCGGGGACCTACGACGTCCTCGCCTATTGCGTGCACTGCCACAAGCGTTATGCCGTCCAGGTCTCCGTCTGACGTCCAAAGCGCGCCGCCGCCGCAAGCCATCTTCTCTTGCCATCCTCCCCCATCCATCAAAATAACGGACGTCCGACTTCAAATATGATATAAGACAGGGATAGGTCAATAACGCAAATAACGCGCAGACAAGCGGGCAATGGTCCGCCAGCACGAAAGGAGATCGGAAGATGAAGAAGACAAGCGGAAAGGGAACCCTCAACCGGAGGGAGTTTATCAAAGGCATCGGCATCGGCGCGGGGGTGCTGACGCTGGGCCAGTTCACCATGGTCGAGGCGGCCCTGCTCCCCAAGGGGGCCAAGACGGAAAAACACGGCGTCGTGGTCATCGGGACGGGACTCGCCGGACTCTCCGCCGCCCTGCAGGCGCGGATGGACGGGGCCGACGTCGTCGTCCTGGAGAAGATGGCGAACGGCAAGGACGGCGGCAACTCCAAGATTGCAGGCGGGGCGCTGTGCCTGCCGCCGGACCGCTCGAAGGCGGGGATCGACGCCTATTACGAAGACTTCATGAAAAAGAGCCAGGGCAAGGGAAACGCCGAGATATCCCGCGTCATCGCGGACAACATCTTCGAGTCCATCGATTGGTTCAAGGGTTGCGGCGTCGACATCCTGCCCCCCCTCGACGCGGCGCCCTACCGCGTAAAGACCGCGACCGTCGCGCCCGCCCAGTTTGCGGGGATGCCGGGGGCCATGGCCAAGATGAAGGACAAGTTCGTGAAGGCGGGCGGGAAATTCATCTTCCGCACCAAGGCCAAACAGCTCATCATGGACGACCGCGGCAAGGTGATCGGCGTCAGGGCGGCGGGCCCCGACGGCCGCCTGATCGACTACATGGCCGACGCCGTCGTCATCGCCACGGGCGGCTACGCGGGCAACAAGGAGATGCTCGAAACCTTCGTCGACCCGAATGCCGACGAGATGATGGTCCGCGGGACGCCCTGGGCAACGGGCGAAGGGATGCAGATGGCCCATGAAGCGGGCGCCATGTGGGTCGCCATGGGCGGATTGACCTCCCTGCACATCGCCGCCGTCAGTCCGGACAATACCGCCTCGGGCAACCCCTCCCGCGCGGTTCCCTTCTGCCTGGGCATCAACCGCGACGGATCGCGCTACGTCAACGAATCCCTGGGTTACGTCGCCCACGGCAAAGCGGCCCTGAAACAGCCCGGCCAGACCGTGGCGCTCATCTTCGACGAGGAGTTGAAGAAGAAGCAGGGCGTCCAGATCTCCATGGACACCTTCGCCCGCATGGGCATCAAGCTCCAGGAGGCGGACACCCTCCAGGAACTGGCCGCGAAGATCGGCTGCCCGGCGGACAAGCTCGTCCAGACCGTGACGGATTTCAACAACGGCGTCAAGGACGGCAAGGCGCTTGCCGCCAAGCCGCCGAAAACGGCCGTGGCCTTCAAGATCGAGACGCCCAAGTTCTACGCCTTCTATCCCCTCGTCCCGGGGATCACGCTCACCTTCGGCGGCATCAAGATCAACGGCAAGGGTCAAGCGCAGGAAGCGGACGGGATCGTCATCCCGGGGCTCTACGCCTGCGGCGAGACGGCCGGCGGCGTCTATTACGACGACTACTTCGCCGGGGCCTCCCTGTGCAACTGCCTCGTCATGGGGCGCGTCTGCGGCAAGGAAGCCGCCGTGCTGTCAAAGGCGGCACCCGCCAAAAAGCCCGCAGCGAGATAATTTCTTTGTATCGGTTAAAATGAAGGCCGTCCCCGCCGGTTTCCCGAACCGGCGGGGACGGCCTCGCCGTATTAACACCAACCCGGTCCACGATTTCTTCCTGTTTTCAATACACATTACATCTTGCTTGATATGCTAGGATGCATCCGGCCGCTATACCGCGTTCTGAGATGGGATATTTTCTATTGTTTTGCGGAGTCTGAAGAATGTATAGTATTATTTGTGTCGAAGGGAAACATGACCCGCAAGGAAGCTTTTCAAGGAGGTGCCAGCCATGAAGAAGGACGATCCGAAACAAGGAATCAGCAGGAGAAATTTCATGAAGGGAGCGGCTGTGGGCACCGGCGCACTGGCCGTCGCCGGCATGAATGCCGTCTCGGCCGCCGCCGATGCGCCTCTGCCGAAAAAATGGACCAGGGAGACCGACATCGTGGTCGTCGGGTACGGCGGCGCCGGGGCGGTGACGGCCATAACGGCCGCCGACAAAGGCTCTAAAGTCCTCATTTTGGAGAAACAGTCCGAGAAGGGACATACATCCAACACGCAGATGTGCCTGGGCGCCTTTATGAGCCCGTCCAGCATTCCCGATGCCGTTGCGTACATGCAGGTCGCATCGCGCGTGAATGTGGACATGCCGGAGTCGAAGGACATCGATGACGACGTTATCGAAGTATGGGCAAAGTACATGTCCCAGAACAAGGATTGGCTCGCCGGACTGGGGGTGAAAGATTTCTTCATGTTTGCCGCAAAGGGGCGTGACCCGAAATGGCCCGGCAACGACGCCATGAAAGCCTATCAGATCAGAAGGGCGGATCGTACTCCCGGCGTCGGCACCGACTTCTTCGGCTTTCTCGACGGGAAGGTCAAAGAGAGGAAAATCGACATCCTCTGGCAGTCGCCGGTGACCAGACTGATCAAGCACAGGAACGGGCATATCGCCGGCGTCCTGGCGAAGGCGAACGGCAAGGATATTACCATCAGGGCGGCGAAGGCCGTCGTGTTGACCTGCGGCGGCTTTGAATTCGACCAGGCGGCCCTCAAGGCCTATTTCCCCGCCTACCCCCTGACATTCTACGGCAATCCCGACAATACCGGCGACGGCGTCCGCATGGCGCAGGAGGTGGGGGCGGACCTCTGGCATATGGCCGTTCTGGGGGGAGGATTCAAGCTGAAGTTCCCCGATTTCCCCACCGCTTTCGGCGAGGCCTTCGGCATCGGCAGTTATATCGTGGTCGATAAGACGGGGAAGCGATTCAAGGCGGAAAACCAGCTCGGCGGGTATTCAGGCTATTGGAACGCACTGATGTACGATACCGTCAATTATACCTGGCCCCGCATCCCGTCCTACTGGATCTTCGACGAGAGCCGGCGTACTTCCGGACCGCTGATCCGCAACAATCTCGGCGCCGCCGGCCCCTTGGGCATGTACGACTGGAGCAAGGACAACAGCAAGGAAATCGAGCGGGGCTGGATCGTCAAAGCCGGAAGCATAGAAGAACTGGCGAAGAAGATTCAGCTGGACCCCGCGGCCCTGGCGGCCGAGGTGCAGAAATTCAACGCCTTCGTTCAAAAGGGCAGGGATGAGGATTTCGGGCGGCCCGCCGGCACGATGCGTACCCTGGAGGCCGCGCCGTTCTACGCCGTGCCGCTGTGGCCGGGCCTGAACAACACTTTCGGCGGTCCCAGGCGCAATGCCCGGGCGCAGATCGTGGATCCCTTCGGGAAACCCATTCCCCGGTTGTACAGCGCCGGGGAACTCGGTTCCATTTATGTGCAGTATCCCCAGGGAGGGGCCAATATTGGCGAATGTATCGCCTTCGGCCGCATTGCCGGCGAAAACGCTGCGGCCCTGAAACCCTGGAAATAGGATTCCCGACAGCCGCCGGCGGGCGACGCAGAGCAAGAACGCCCGCAGGCAGACAACGACATCATACCGCAACGCGAAGGCACCCCCGCCTGTGTTCCGGAATCGGCGGGGACGGCTCCCGGAAACGGCATGCCTTCGGACGGCCGCCGGCATCGCGTTGACGAAGGAATGATGGCTGACCTATACCGGTCGCAGATCGTCCGTCTTCCGATCGTTTCGCAAATGAAAAGGAAAAAGCGGACCGGTTCCGCCGGGAGCCTGTCCGTCGAATGTTACTTACCGAAAAGGGAGCGATAGATATGGCTCAGGCACTTGAGGATCGGGTCTTCTTCATTACGGGCGCAACCGCCGGCCTCGGCATGAAGGTCGCCCTCGACATGGCTGCGCGGGGAGCAAAAATCCTGCTGCACGGGCGGGACCGGCTGAAGGGGGAAGCCGCCATGCGCGCAATCCTCAATGCGACCGGAAACGGCAATCTCGTTTATTATAACGCCGACCTCTCCTCGCTGGACGCCGTCCGGAGACTGGCCGGGGAAATCCTGCACGACCAGGACCGTCTCGACGTGCTCGTCAATAACGCCGCCGCCGGCATGGGCTATCGCCAGACCGGACGCGAACTAAGCGCGGACGGACATGAGCTGAGGTTTGCCGTCAATTACCTGGCCCATTACGTTCTCACGCACAAGCTTCTGCCGCTCCTTCGCCGGTCGGCTCCCAGCCGCATCGTCAACGTCGCTTCCGTAGGCCAGCAGGCCGTCGATTTCGACGACGTCATGCTTGAGCGCGGGTATAGCGGCCTGCGGGCCTACCGCCAGAGCAAGCTGGCGCAGATCATGTTCACGTTCGATCTCGCCGAAGCGTTGCGCGATAGCGGCGTTACGGTCAACAGCCTTCATCCCGCGTCACTCATGAACACGCGGATGGTGCTGGAGAGCGATTTTTTCGGGGGCCCCATGAGCACCGTCGAGGAGGGCGCACGCGCCGTGGAATACGTCGCCCTGTCCCCCGAGCTTGACGGCGTAACCGGGGCTTATTTCAACGGGACACAGAAGTCGCGCGCCGACGCCCAGGCCTACGACGCGGAGGCGCGGCGCCGCTTGCGGACGCTGAGCGAAAAACTCACGGGCCTCGGGGCAAACAACCATTGAGCGAAACGTCTTTGGACACCGTCGCCGGCTCGCTCCCCGCAGTGCGCCCGGGAAAGCGATTCTCTGCGCATTAATGAATCTTATTTAAGGCGTTAAATTTGCCGTTGAAAAGAAGGCCGCCCCTGCCCGGTTTCTCCGAAACCGCGGAGGCGGGAAATGCCTTTCCGACAGACAAGGGGGCCAAACATGAATCTTAAGACTTAGAACAGGACCGCGGCAGCTTAAGCATTCTTCGCTCAAGAAGTCTCGCCGCCGCGCCCCCTGCATAGGGGGTCCCCGGTTTTCCATGAAGAATACCCTTGACAGGTCAACACTGCGATTCTATATTCCGTAACATCAAAGGCAAGTTTGTATCGATTCAATCTCGAACGGAAGGAGGAGTTATGACATTATCTCTGAAAGGCATTCGCGGCGAAGGGCTGCGTCCGGGGACGGCATTGGTTGCCGCCGCTCTCTTTATGGCAAGCCTGCTGTTTGTTCCCATCGAAGCGGCACAGGCGAAGAGTCCCGACCTGCCCATCATCGTCTCCACGGCTCAGGCCCAGTCGCTGATCGCGCGCGGTGCCAAGGTTCTCGACCTGCGCTCAGGCAAGGACTACGCTGCTGGTCATATCCCGGGCGCCATCAGCTTCCCGTGGCGGGCAATGAACGTGGGTGAGGTAAACGGCATCCGCAATGAATTCGCGAGCGACCAGGTGATCGAGAAAACGATCGCCGACGCCGGCCTCACCTACAAGGACACCCTGCTCGTCTACGAGACATCGGCGCTGCCGGGCCGGGCCTATGTGATGTTAGAATATGCCGGGTTCGGCGGGCGCATCCACGTCCTCGACGGCGGCATCAAAGGGTGGAACGGCGAACTCAGCAAGACACCGGTGAACGTGACTCCCGGCAGCTTCCGCATGACAAAGAAGAGCGACCCGCGGGTCGACATGGCCTATGTGGCCTCGAAGATCGGCGCGGTCGACGCGATAATCATCGACGGCCGGGACGAGTCCGCCTATATCGACGGCCACGTTCCGACGGCGCGGTCCATGCCGCAAGCCTCTCTGCTGACTGCGCAGGGCAAGCTCAAACCTGTCGACGAAGTTGCGCGCCTGTTCAAACGCGCCGGCGTCGACGGCACCAAGCAGGTCGTCGCCTACTGCGGCAGCGGCGTCTACGCGGCGAACAATTTCCTGGCGATGCGCAATCTCGGCTACAAGAACATCGTCTTCTACGATCCCAGCTGGGACGAGTGGAGCCGCGAGCCGAAAGCGAAGCAGGAAATCTCCGTGGCGAATTACACCTTCGGGGCTGCCTACAGCAGCATGGACAATAAAACGAGCCCGCGCTTCGTCGACCGAAAGGAGTTGCAGGCGGCGATCGACGACAACCGCAAGACCGTGGTCATCATCGATGTCCGCTCACCGGCCGACTACGACTGGGGCCACATCCCGACGTCGGTTAACGTCTTCTGGAACGATACCTTCGACACCGACCGCAGTCTGCTGGCGCCGGAGGCGTTGCGCGCCGTCTATGCGAAGGCGGGCCTGTCGCCGAACAAGCGCGTCATCATCTACGCGCGCGCCGGCTTCCAGCTGACGCACACATACACGGTTCTGACCATGCTGGGGTACCGGAACATCGACTTCTTCAGCGGGAAGTTCGAAGGCTGGCGAGCCAAGTAGCGGGCAGTCGCGGGCCAAGCCGCCACCAGCGGCCCGTTTACACGCAGAATAGCCGGGAAGACATTTCCCTGCGCATCCATGAATCTTAACAAACGAAGGCCGCCCCTGCACGGTTTCCCGAAACCCCAGGGGCGGCCTTCGTGTATTAAAAACACGCCTAGGTCCGGCGATCGCTTCCTGATGTCCGCGAAATGGAATATGAGTAATCAAGAGAAGCAAAACAGGATAGATGGGGGTGAATTTGTAATATACATAAAGGGACAACCATCCGCTATTTCCCGAGTGTGAAAGGAAACATGATGAAAAATTGGATTTACCTTTTGACAGCGATAGTTGCGGAAGTGATTGGAACGTCGGGTCTCAAAGCGAGCGAAGGCTTCAGTAGGTTATGGCCGTCATTATTGACTATTGTCGCTTATGGTGTAGCGTTCTTCTTTCTATCGCTGACGCTTCGCGCGATTCCTGTAGGTATTGCATATGCGATATGGAGCGGTGCAGGAATAGTCCTGATCGCGTTTGTCGGTTGGCTATGCTTCGGGCAGCATCTGGATGCCCCGGCAATTTTAGGCATGTCCCTGATTGTCGCTGGTGTCGCAATACTAAACCTATTCTCCAAAGCAGTGCCGCACTGAATAGAGAAGAACAACCTTTTATCTTTATTTGGCGGATCCCAGGGATAAAGATTCTATCGCGGCTCAGCCAGACGTCACTGCGGCATCGAGCGGGAAGAAGGCTGTTGAATACCTGAAGACAAATGATGCCTATCCGATTATCATGGACATGATCATGGATCCGGTTATTGATGGATTTAAAACCTACCGACAGACATCTGAATTCAAATCCAGGCAAAAGGCGATCATCGTGTGCATATTTGCCAGGACAGAGCGGACGCCTCCATCGCCGCCGTCACAGAGGGCAAATGTCCTCCCGATCTTGAACAAGACTCTTGCGCGACCCCGTCATTTCACGGAAAAGAGGAAGGAGCCGTCCCAGTCTTCCGGCGGCTTTTCGTGTTTCATGCCGTCGATTCTCGCGATCATCGCACCTGCGGCGAGGTCGCCCGGCCTTGACGCCAAAGCTTCCTTAAATCTTTCCTGCGCCTCGTCGAACCGCCGGCTTCGATAAGCTTCGAATCCCTCCCGGTAGGCCCCGTAATAGGCGGTATCATCCGGACCGATAACGGTCGAGCCGTCGCCGCAGACTTCGTGGATGCTCACCGCTTCGGACTTGCCCTTCACCTTGATGATGTCCACGAGTCGCGTTTTGAACGCACCGGGCGTCGTGCTCTCAAGCGTGAATCCCGAAACGAGGATGCGCGTGCCGTAGTGCCTGTTGATGCCCTCAAGACGCGATGCGAGATTGACCGAGTCGCCGATGACCGTGTAGTCCAGTATCTCGCGGGACCCCATGTTGCCCACGATCACAGATCCGGTATTGATGCCGATGCAGCAGTCGATCTCCGGATAGCCCCGATCCATCCAGGCGGCGCGAAGCTCTCCCAGCCGTTTCTGCATGGCCAGCGCCGTCCGGACGGCCCGGTCCGCGTGGTCCGGAATCGGCAGGGGCACGCCGTATTCGGCCATGATGCTGTCCCCGATATACTTGTCGATGATGCCCCCGTGGGAAAAGACGATGCTCGTCATCTCGCCGAGGTATTCGTTGAGGAGCGCGACCAGCCGCCCCGGTTCCGTCTTTTCCGCCAGGACGGTGAAATTGACAATATCGGCGAAAAGCACGGTGACGACGCGCTCCTCGCCTCCCAGGCTCAGCAGTTCCGGTTTTTCAAGCAGCCGGTCGACGACCTCCTTCGGGACGTACTTTGAAAAGATGTTCCGGATGCGCGTCCGGTCCCTGCCCGTCGATACTTCCAAACCGCAGACCAATCCGACAAAGATGAAAAGGGAAGAAGCGCCTATCGTGAATACGGGGACCAGGGTGAAATGGATCATCTGCGCCCAGGCCAGAACCGGGACGCCTGCGAGCACGGCGGCGCCCGCTGCGTAAGGCGCCCACCAGGACTTGAAACAGGCCGAAAAGCCGATCAGGACGGCAATCAGCCAGACGGCGACGACGACCTTCCGGAATGTCCACGGGGTGTAGAAGGAATTCGTCAGCATGGCGTTCACCAGCGATGCGTGCGTCATGACGAGGGGCACGTTGCCCTCCAGGGGCGTATTGCCCAGATCGCCGATGCCCGTCGAAATATCGCCGATCAGGACGAACTTCCCCTCGAAGAACTCCATGAGGTTTCCCCTCACGGACTCGTCGCCAGCCAGTTCGAGAAGCCGCTCGGCCTCTATCATCGGAAACCCCTTCTCCCAGACGTCCGGGAAGGGGATGAAGGCGCGGCCCCGGTTGTCGATGGGGATGACCACCTCCTTCTCCAGCGCGCCGCCCGGAAGCGCCGGGATGACGATCCCGCGGCCCCAGTCCACCGTGACCTGTTCGAAGGGCACCCCGATGGAATCGAGAAACATGGCCAGGCTGAGGGCGGGGAAATAGCCGTCGCCGACCTTGATCAGCAGGATCGCATGGCGGTGCGTCCCGTCCGGATCGCCGTAATCGCTGATATGACCCGCATTGAAGGCGGCCTTCGTAAACGGCCGGTACTGGAGAACCGCCTTCGTTCCGTAAAACGGAGATCCTTTACCCCCCTCGCGCGGTTTGCGCAGGCGGTCCGAAAATCCGTTGTTCTCCTTTTCCCCGGACGGGATTCTGAAAGGCTCGTTCGAGTCGCCGTATTGCAGACCCGCAGGCAGGTAGACGCGTCCCAGCCTGCCTATGGACGCAGCGAAGGCGTCGTCGGAGATTTTGCTGCTCGGCAACGGAAAGATGATGTCGTAGGCGACGGCCTGGACGTCCAGCTCCGCAAGCGCATCGTTCACCCGGGCCAGGTCGCCGCGGTCGAGATAGTTTTTGCCGAAATAGCGGTAGGAACGATCCGTGATCGGCACCAGAACGATCCTGTCGGACTTCCGGGGACCGTGGCCGTGCTGTATGGCCGAGCGATAAAAATAGTCGACGACCTGAAAATCGTACGTCGTCCAGCCGCTTCCCTGGAAGAACAGACAGGCCGTGACAGCCAAGAGGAGCACAGACCAGACCGCAAGGATGACCTTCAGGTGCTTCCTATTTTTTAACGCTGAATGCATATTTCTTCACGATCGCGGCCCTGGCGGAGAATGTCGGCATGGAACGGTCCGGCTGAACGCCGCGGACGCTGCCCGCAATCGCGACAGGTTTATCCGCCGCCTTACCCATCTCGATCCTGCTTTGACGGATCAGCTTTTCCTCGAGCGCCGCCCATTGCTTGTACGGCATCGCCGTGTCTTTCAACGCGGAAAGTTCTTCGATCTCTTTCAGGCCGCACACGACGGTAAAGGCCTCCGAAGCGCTCTCGCCGTCGATCTCATACGCGCCCTTCTCGGACGGCAGGACCAGCGTGGAATCCTGAACGACTTTATAGGCGAGGAGCGTTACGGCCTTCCCGTCCGTATGGACGACATAGACGTGGGCCTTAACCTCGGGTCGGACGTAAACGCGAAGCTTCACACCCGCTGCCACCTGGTCGCGCGACTTGGCGAGCCATGACTTGCTTCCCGACGACGCCACGATGCCTATCTTCGCGCGGATTGTCTCTTCCTGGGCAAAGACACCGGACACGGCCAGGAAAACGCAAAACAGTGCCGCCGGAAATCCCCAAAGCGCCTTTTCGATGCTTCTCATGATCCTGCTCCTTACGCTATTCGGTTTTCTTGTGCTGTAACCGCTTTACGAAAAACAAAATACTACGGTTTTCAATATGTCTTACAGGTGGGGGGACAACAAGTATTACGGGTCAATGTGCCCCAGTTGCAGGGGAAAGTCAAATCATTTGCCATTTCGGGCGTATCATGCGGATACACGGGCCATCCGCCGCCCCCGGTTTTTCGCGAAGCCGGTGCGCCGGTCATGAAGAAAACATCCGGCATTTCCAATCGCGTGCATCGCCCGGTCCCGCCGCTTTGCCCGTATCTGCCGATTTCGATTCCGATCCCGACGGATACGACATGCGTTATGCCACGCATATCTTTATAGAGATTATGCCAATAAATATATTTTCTTTTTAACATACTATGTTGTAAAATCCGCGAACATTGCATCGAGCTCCAAACGGTCATGTGTCTCGCTGAATTCCGAAGGATACCGGAGGTGTAGATGAAGAAACTGTTCTTGGCGTTTGCTATCGCTCTATCCGTCTCTATTCCCGTTGCCCATGCCGACACCGCTTCCCAGAGGGCGATCACGGAAGATTTGCTGCAAACCATGAAAGTCGACCAGATGTTAAAGCCCTTTTACACCGCGATGCGATCCATGGTGGAGAAGCAGTTCACGGAGATGGGCGCTCCGGAGGATCTGCGGCCTCTGCTGAAGAAATACACCGACAAGATCGTGGACATCATGGAGCAATATCTGAGCTGGCAAACCCTGAAAGACGATATGATCAATCTCTACGCACAGACGTTCACCGAAGATGAACTGAAGGGCATGCTGGCGTTCTATAAGAGCCCGGTCGGCCAGTCGGTTATCGACAAAATGCCGGCGTTAACGCAGCAAGGCATGTCCATCGCGCAAAAACACATGCCGGAGATACAACCGAAACTCATGAAAGTCATCGAGGAATTCGCCAAGGAACTCAAGGCAGAGATGGAAAAGAGAAAGAAAAACGCGGAAAGTAAACCGGAAAGGGAAGCCTAAACCTACCCGTCATTTGTAATGGACCGATGCAGAAACCCCTTCGCCGGACAGGATGTTGCGATTTCCGATCAGCTTCATAAATGCATCGTTATCGCAGAAAGGAGATACCCATGAAAAAAACGGTTTTGTTGATGCTGCTTCTGTTCCTGATCCTCCTCGCCGGATGCTCCACGCGGTCCATCTCCGACTCGGGCTACAGGTCGCCCGGCGGCTATTACGGCCGGGGAAGCGACAACCCGCTCTATAAAGGCGAGTTGAGCGAATTCGACATCCTCGGCATCGATGCCAAAAAGGACATTACGGAGCAGGAGATCGCCGCTGCCGCCGCTGCCCCCAATACCGGCAGAAGCCGGCTCACCCTGCGGAAAGGCGACGCCATCCTCCTCATCCAATCGGGCGCCATGATCCCCGATCAGGACATGACCGCAAGCGCGGAGAAATATTTTTCCGTCAGTATCTTCACCGGCGTGCCCGAACAGGACAAAAAAACCAACGAGAGCTATGCGAAGGCTCTTCGCCTCGCCGCCGCCAGGGCGGGCATCGATAAAATCGTTGTCTATTGGGGCGTCCTCGAATCGGGGACGACGAACCTCGGGACGAAGACCGTCTCCTGGGTGCCCATCGTCGGCATGGTCATTCCCGACGAAGCGCAGGAGCTGCGCATTCGCCTGAAGGTCGCCCTGGTCGATGTCAGGACCGGACAGTGGGAAATTTTTGCGCCGAAAACCTTTGAAGACAAGGCCTACAGCGCTTCCCTCATCCGTGCCCGTTCCGACCAGCAGCAGGTCGCCCTTCTCAAGACCATGGCCTATCAGGCCGCCATCGAGGGCGTGGTGGCCCGGTATGTAAGGTGAACACAGACAACGACAGCCGTCTCCAGGAGAACCGGCCATCACCTTAAGTTTCGGTTCGGGCCTCTTGAGATACACACGGAGACGATCGAAATACCGGACGGCTACGAATTGCAGAAGCTGGATGCGGTCAAGGGGTGCATAGCCAAACCGCGGGGCTGGTTCTATTCCTGGTCCGGCGACGCGAACAGGGTCGAGTGGATCATAGCCAGGGAGAATGTGAAGGTGGGCCGCTACGAAACCGGCATGCGCATCTATTACATTCATAACTTATCGGCATACACGAAGGATTACTCGCCCGAGAGTTTTGCCCGGCAGGTCATGTCCGACAAGAAACGCGGCGCGCAGAAGATTATCCGCGAATGTTCGCCGGTCTCTGTCGGTCCGTTCACGCGCACTTGCCTGGAAACCTCGGAACGCATCGAGAGCACGTCGGGCACGATCGACTATCGCATCCTCTATTCGCTCTTCCGGTCGAACGAAAAGAACGCCTTCTTGATTTCGACATTCGGGACGCCGGCCGGCGAGTGGGAAAAGAACCTTCCCGTCGTGGATGTCATGTCGCGTTTTGTTCTTCACTGCGAAAGGTGCTGCGAAACCAAAGATCCTTGAATCGATGCGGCAGGGATCGTGAAGTCGCGGTTGTTTGCGGTAAGAGCTTTACGGGAAGAACGACCTGTACATAGTCGCGAGGAAAACATGCGAAAGGGTATTTTCAATGTCTCTGCGCTGCTGTCGATCGTCCTGGTTGCCGCCTGCGCCGCCGTCCCCGATAAACGGTTCGTTCGCACCGGACCGAATCACGACGTATTGCTGCCGCACATCAAGAAAATAGCCGTTATCGCCGATGTCTGCCTGTTGCGGAACGTCGTCGCGGGCGACAATTATTGGTCCGTGAAGGATTCCAGGGCCGCCGCGCAACACATGGCGGAAAGGGCAAAAACCGTTCTCAAGGATAAGGGCTATGAGGTCGTCCTTGCCGAAGCTCCGCTTGTCGGGAGTTTCAAGAATCCGGCCCGCCCGCTGAAGTATATGCCCGAAGAAGGGGGCGCGGTGAAAGAAATGCCCCCGCCCTTATTTGTCGCAGAGGGACTGGCGTCCGATCCGGCTTGTCGTGCATCCCTATTGAAGATCATGCCGTGGGCGGCGGCCGCCGTGGCCCAGAGAGACAAACCTCCATCCGACATATGCTGCGGCAATTCGGATTTGAAAGAAGCCGTGGTCGCGGTCGCGAAAGCATCCGGAGCCGATGCGATCCTTCTGCTCGTGGGACATGGCATCAACATGCCTCTCGGCTCGCCCATAGCTCAGGAAGCGGCAACCGAGCTTGTAAAATTCGTCTTGTCGTTGTCGCTCGGCATGGTATCATCTTCCGATTACCGCGTGTCCGTGCTAGACTCTTATATCGCGCTTGTCGACTCCTCTACGGGCGAGATTCTCTGGTCGAATTATTCGCAACGGCAAAACGACGTCTTTACCGAGAAGGAATTCTATGACCGAATATGGCTCTTCAAGAACTTGTACCTTTTACCGCCGAAAAACGTATCGAAAGAGAAGGAAAGGCAATGACATGGGCGGCCGCATCCCTGGAGGATACAACATGAAGAAAACGACCCTGCTCATATTTTTGCTGTTCCTCGCCGGCTGCACCACTTCCTATTCGTACAAGGCCAGTGTTTCCTTCGACAGGACAAATCTTGTGCAGGCGCCCGATATCGGCATTTCCATGCACAACCCCCAGATAAAAGGTCTCAAGGCGGTGATGACGGAGGATTTGCTGACATTCGCAGGGACGCCGCTTCGCTTCCATGACCTGTCTGCCGATACGATATTGACGTTCGACAGGCAGGATATCCTGAATTGCGACGCCCTGAAAAATAAATACCCGAACATCGAATACGTCATGGCAACCTATGAACACGGTCCAATCATTTCCAAAGGTTCCCGTAAAGTGCAGAACTGGGAGGAAAGGACGCTCGCGGGGCGACCCGATTCTTTGAAAGACAAGACTTACGAATCTTCGACGACGACGAAGGTCCGCTGTGAGATCATGCTGTTCGATTTAAAAAAATGTATGCTGATCGCCAAGGCGGACAGGGATTTCTATGAGACCGCCTCAACGCTCCAGACAAGGTTATTCCCGAGCGAGACAACCTGGCCCGGTTATGCTGAGGGGAGATTCATGAATGCGTTGGATGCATATCCCGAAGCCCGCGAGATTCATTCCTCCAAAGCGACAGGGTCTTTTTTCTTTTTCCTGAAGCATATTCACGATGCCGGGTCCTTCGATTCCGACTATTTCATGTTCCGTTTCAGATAAACGGGAGGGAACTGGTAGGCAAAGCGCTCATGACGCTCCCGCAAGCAGCCGTGGGCAATCCGCCGACATACGCCCGGTGCGGAAGACAAGGCCGCCCGCCGACCCTCCGCCAGCCCCTCCTCTAAAGCCGGCGCAATAACCCGCGCCGCAACAGCGGCCGGCCGTACATTCCCCTTGACAGGCCGAACGGCGTCCCCCTATACTCATGGTGTTTGAGAGCGGTTTCCTGTCCGCCGGCGGCGCCGACGATCGGTACGGCGCACATGCTCTTTCGGCGCAGCGCATAACCCGGTCCCGCGAAATATTCGGACCGGCCAAATCCGGCCTCTCCCGTCGAGAGGCGTTGCCGCCGGGTTCAATGAGGGGAATCTTGATTGAAGGAAGGGTGGATTTATGAAAATGAAGATTCCAACCATGTTCGAGGTGTTCAATTTCTCCATCAAAATCATCGTCGTCGTCCTTACGCTCTTCATCATCGTCGTCCTGATGGCCGGGCTGTTTCAGACCATCTGGGAGATCAAGGATTACTTCGTCGCCAAATCGATCGGCCAGTCCCTCAACGTCATTGTGATCAATATCCTGTCGTTCCTCGTCATCATCGAACTGTTCCGCGGATTCGTCGTCTACTTCGAGACGCACCGGTTCCGCCTCAACACGATGATCGACCCGGCCATCGTCTTCGTCATCCGCGAACTGATCGTGAAGCTTTACGGTCATGAAAACATGCCCTGGGAAACGATCGCCGCTTTCGGATTCCTCCTGCTCTGCCTCGGCATCATCCGGAGCCTCGCCGTCCGCTACAGCCCGAGCGACGAAACGGCGGGAGGCAAATCCGAAGCAGACGACGGGGTATGACGAAGAAAGGCGGCCGCTCCCTCCCGCCGCCGGTTCGCAAGGGTTCCTTCGAAAGAGAAAGCGGCCTGGGACGAATCAATGCGGCACATCCGAGTCATTCGCAACGATCTTCTTTCCGTATCCGGCAAGTGTAACGTTCCGGCGCAATCGCCGATGACGTGCCCGAAGGGACGTTCATCGCCGGTAATGCAATGAACGTAAAGTTAAATATTTATCGTGCTTCGTGTTCTTGAATTCTGTTGATGAAAAGATAACGCGGACGTGATATGGATAACCTGAAATCAACCATTCGCGGTCTCGGCTGTTTTGTTTGCATCCATATCTCTTCTTAAAGGGTCATGTATGAAAACATATCGCATTGCGTCTCCGACGGCCATTGTCCCTTTTTTCATTTTCATTGCTCTCTGCCTGAACGCCTGCGCGGCGCATTTTGGCACGATTCCGCCGCCGCCCGCTTCCGCCAAGGTGCGCGTCTTTGTCATGCCCGTGACGGGGAATACCGCGCACGGCCGGGCCTGGGCAGTGCCCCACGATCAATTCAAGGCCAATGCGGTTCGCGGCGTCCGTAAATTCATGGAGGACATCGGCGTTTACGAGATCGTGCCGGAGGCCGATGTGGAGGCCGTCGTCGGCCGAGAGGACATTCCCGGATGGCGGTGGTTCGGCGGCGACATGGCCCTCCTCAAGCAGGTCGGAGGGCTCCTGCACGCCGACTACGCCATGATTTACGAAAGAAGGTTCGTAGCGAACAATTATGTCCCCAGGATGGTGTTCGTCAATATCGGGACGGGAGTGCAATACGAGGCTTCGGGCTTCATGTCGAAGCCGCTCCTCGCCGACGCCCAGACCGCAAGGGATACCTCCATGGCCATCGCTCAAACCTGCTACCGCAAGATCTTCTACGACGCAAAGGGAGATATCCTGGCTACGGCGGTGCGCAAGGCCGGGCTCATCTCGGATGCGGACGTAACAAAACCGAAGGCGAAGGCAAAAGAGAGCGCCTCCGTACCCAAAGAGCCGCCCCCGCAGAAGACTCCGGCGGATCGGCCTCAAGAGACGGCAAAGACACCCATGCCTCCGCCTCCCCCAACGGCTGCGGATGTGAAGAAACAGCGGGCGATGGAGAAAGAAGTCGCTTCCATACCTAAAGAACCGCCTCCGCAGAAGAGCGCGCCGGAGCTGCCTAAAGACGCTGTAAAGACATCCCCGCCGCCCGAACGGACGGACGAGGTCAAACGCCGGGATTTCGAGAAGATGCTCGAAGAGGACCCGCAGGCGGAATCCGCGAAAGGCAAGGCCAGGCTGGTCGTCCACGATTTCGATGCCGCCGAGCGGCTCCAGGTCGTCTCCCTCATTCTCGCCGAGGCCCTCCGGGAAGAGCTTTTCATCCTCGGCCGGTTCAGCCTGGTCAACCGCGAGGACATGGTGAAGGTGCTCGGGGAAATGAAGCTCCAGCAATCTGGGCTTACCGACGAAAAGCAGGCCGTGCAGCTCGGCAAATGGCTCGCGGCGAACGAGTCCGTCACGGGAAGGCTCGCCGTGCTGGGCAATTCCTACATCCTCCAGGCGAAGCGCACGGACATCCGGACGATGGGCACCCTGGGCCTCGGTTCCCTCAGGTGCGCCGCCGGGCATGAAGAGGAATTCCTCTCAAGCATGCCGGATCTCGCCCGAAAGCTTACCGGATCGGCCGCGCCGCCGCCCCGGTAAAGAACCGCACCGGGACCCGGTCCGGGACGGGATAACGGTGCGCGAGAAAGTTTCCCCGCCTCTTTACGCGATACCGCAGCCGCGATTCATGAAAGGAAAACGCAATGACCATCTGGCGTCAGGACACGTATACGAAGGCCTACCGGTTCGCCGCCGCCGTGCATAACGGGCAGTTTCTGCCCGGCACGGAACTGCCGTATATCGTGCACGTAACGCTTGTGACGATGGAGGTCATTGCGGCCCTTCAATACGAAAACGACCACGACGCGGAACTGGCCCTCCAGTGCGCCCTGCTTCATGACGTCATCGAGGATACGGCCACGACTTACGGCGAGGTTCGCGAAACGTTCGGGCAGCAGGTCGCCGACGGCGTGTCGGCCCTGAGCAAGGACGAGAAGCTGGCGAAGGAGGACCGGATGGCGGACAGCCTTCGGCGCATCCGGACCCAGCCCCGGGAAGTCTGGATGGTCAAGATGGCCGACCGGATCACCAACCTGCACCTGCCCTTCCCGTCCCACTGGAACCGGCAGAGGATCGAATCGTACCGGCAGGAGGCCGCCGCGATCCACAGCGCGCTGGCGGAATCCAGCCCGTATCTCGCCAAAAGGATGGAGGCGATGATGGCGTTGTGACGCGTGCATCTTCCGTCGGACACGCCGCTGCTGCCGGATCGGGACGGCGGGACGCCTTGCACAAAGCACGTCACCGCAGACAGACCCCTTCGCTCCGATAACGGATCGGTTTCCCTTTTGTTTTTCTCCGCCCATTTTTCCCGGTTTCCCATTGACTTACAGCCCGGTCTGTGTTACTGGCCCTGTACAAAAGCAATATTCTGATCATCATCAGCACAGGGAAGTCCCGGTGCGCCCATGCGCCCGGGGAACGCCGCGTGCGGCCGGAAGCGGAAGCCGGGGACCGTACCGGCCGGGACGTTTGCCGCCCCGGATGCGGCCGCCGGATATTCGAAACCCCGCCGCCCGTAAACAAGGATTCCGCCAATCGTCAGGAGCGATACCTATGAAAAAGACCGTATTCACGATTTTCCTGCTGTTCGCTTTCGGTTGTTCGTCCGCCATGGCCGCCGACGTCGTCCGTCTGGGAAACCTGAAGTTCGCCCATTACGGCGCGATCTGGTACATGAAGGAGATCGCCCCGAAATATAATTTAAAAATCGAGGAAAAGATCTTTCCCAAAGGCATCGACATCATCCCCGCCATCGTGGCCGGCGAGATCGACGCGGCGGCTAGCGCCGTGGACGGCGCCATAGCGGCCCGGGCCAGCGGCGTGCCGGTCTATATCGTGGCCGGTTTCGCGAAAGGCGGCGCCCGGATCGTCGGACGGCCCGACATGAAATGGAAATCGGTAGCCGACCTGAAAGGCAAGAAGGTCGGCGTGGCCCGCGGCGGCGCCCAGGAACTCGTGCTCCTCGCGGAGCTGGGCAAACACAATCTGACCTACGCCGACAAGCCGGGCAAGGACGTCCAGCTCGTCTACATGGCCTATGCCGACCTGAACCAGGCGCTGCTCGCCAAGGACATCGACGCCATGTGCCAGTCGGAACCCCAGTCTTCGCAGGCGATCAGCAAGGGATTCGGCGTGGAGATCAACAAGCCCTACGACACGCCCATCGGCGAGCCGGTGCGGACCCTGATCATAACCGAGGAAATGTACAACAAGAAACGGGACGTCGCCCAGCGCTTCCTGCAATGCTTCGTCGAGGCGACCAAGCTGTTCATCGACAACCCGGCCCTCGCCGAGAAGTACGTACGGGAAAAGATGTTCAAGAATCAGCTCAGCTCCCAGGACTACAAATTCGCCATGGAAAACTCGCCCTTCACCTATA
Organism: Syntrophales bacterium; assembly: GCA_963668175.1. Taxonomy (GTDB): domain Bacteria; phylum Desulfobacterota; class Syntrophia; order Syntrophales; family PHBD01. Next base: position 2,357,869 of record OY764159.1, on the reverse strand, counting down.
ACGTTACGGTGAAGGAGGTCCAGGTTTCCACCGACATGATGGTCAAATACGGCATCGGCAAGCTTGCGAAACCGCCGGCGGCGAAAGATTACGTCAAACTGGATCTGCTGAACAACGCGAAGAAGTCGTTAAAGATAAAGTGACGGACAAAGACAGCCTCTCGAACAGATGGAAGTCGGTTCTCAAACGGACCCTGCACGGAAGCATCGTACCGATCGTGGTCCTTATTATCTGGGAGGCCCTGACAAGGGGCGGCGTCATCAACCCCCAGGTCCTGCCGGCGCCGTCGCAGGTCCTTTGGAAGTGGATCGAATACCTGCAGCCCCTTGAGCCGTACGACCCCGCAGGCACGAGCTACATCGCCTGGTTCTTCTCGGGCGAACTCCCCACCGACGCGCTGGCCAGCGTCTTCAGGGTGCTCGGCGGCTTCGCCATCGGCGCGGGCCTGGCCCTGCCTTTGGGGCTTCTGATGGGCGGAAGCCAGCGGATCTACGGGCTCATGAATCCCCTGATCCAGCTCTTGAGGCCCATCCCCCCCATCGCCTACATCCCACTCGCCATCCTCTGGTTCGGCCTCGGCAACCCGCCGGCCTTCTTCCTGATCAGCCTCGGGGCTTTTTTCCCGGTCCTGATGAACACGATTTCCGGCGTCCGCAACGTGGACATGATCTACATCCGCGCAGCCCGCAACCTCGGGGCAAGCGGGGCAACGCTCTTTCTCCGGGTCATCCTGCCCGCCGCCACGCCCCATATTTTAACGGGCCTGCGCGTGGGCTTCGGCGTCGCCTTCATCGTCGTCATCGTGGCGGAGATGATCGCCGTCAACAACGGCCTCGGCTTCCGCATCCTGGAGGCCCGAGAATTCATGTGGTCCGACAAGATCATCGCCGGCATGATCACCATCGGCCTTCTGGGTCTCGCCATCGACACCGGCATGGACCGCATCAACCGCTATCTCCTGCGCTGGCACCGCGGCCTGGAGCATTGAGGCGCCATGAACGAAACCTGCCGCACCCAGCTTTGCATTGAAGGCGTCAACAAGATTTTCGGCGCAGGCGAGAATGAAGTCGTCGCCCTCAGGGACATCAACCTCACGATTTCGGAAGGCGAGTTTGTCTGCCTCCTCGGCCCCTCGGGCTGCGGCAAATCGACGCTCCTCAACGCCATCGCCGGTTTTTCACTGCCGACGAGCGGCCGGGTGATCGCCAACGGCGCGGAGGTTGCCGTGCCGGGCCCCGACCGGGCCATGGTCTTCCAGGAGTACGCCCTCTTCCCGTGGATGACGGTGGCTGCCAACATCTCCTTCGGCCTGGAAATCAAGAAAGTCCCGAAGAACGAGATCCGCGACAAAGTAGCGGCCCTCCTCGCCAAGCTGCAGCTCACGGAATTCGGCGACCGCTTCCCGAAAGACCTCTCCGGCGGCATGCGTCAGCGCGTCGCCATCGCCAGGGCCCTGGCCCTCGACTCGCCGATCCTCCTCATGGACGAGCCGTTCGGCGCCCTCGACGCCCTCACCCGCCGCGCCCTCCAGGAAGAGCTGCTCCGCATCTGGATGGAATTCAGGAAGACCATCGTCTTCGTCACCCACAGCATCGAGGAGTCGATCTACCTTGCCGACCGGATCGCCGTCATGACGTTCCGCCCCGGCACGATCAAGGAGGTCGTGACGATCGACCTGCCCCGCCCCCGCGACATCGTATCGGGAGAGTTCATCGAGATACAGAAGAAGCTCGCGCAGATGGTCATGGAGGAGCAGATGCGCTACCAGAAGGACGAAGCGGCGCACGCGCGGATCGACGAAGCATAGCGCACCAAGCGCTTCCGGTGCGACGGTATTTCGCGCACCCGCCCCCGAAAGGCCGCCGCACGGCGTCATTCCCGTAGAGAAAAGACTGTTTCAGACACCTTTCATTACGTTTCGACACATCCGCCGATTGCTTCATAAGTTCGGGCGCAGGATAAGTTTCATGAGCATGCGCCGTTTTGACCTGAAAGGCCGATGGGGCGCGAACGTCATGAACCGCGTCGATCAAATGCCATATTACAATCTGTTCACGATATCCTTTTCGTCGGGCGCCTGATCGTCCAGAACCGGCTGTTGCAGCAGATGGCCGGGAAGGAAAAATCTGTTGGCGATGAGGGTCGGAATCACGGCGCTGGCGATGACCGCCCCGACGACAAAGGAATACTGCTCCTGCGTGATGATGCGGTTCGTCAAACCGTACAGCGCGGATATGGTTCCGAACGTGAGCCCGGTGGACATGAGCAGCGTGTAATACCATTTCTCCTTCTTGTCGTCCCGGAAATTACGGATGGCCGGATAGAGTCCGCATATCTTCGATGCGACTTTCCCGCCGAAGAGCAGAAGAAAGACGACGGGCGAAGCGGCCAAAGCGGGAATGGACACCAGCGCGCCCGCCCTGAGAAAATAGAGCGGGGTCAGAAAGCCCACGGTCAAGGTCCGGAGCCTCCGGACGAAATGGCCGTCTTCTTCCATCGTTCTTGCCAGGACCATTCCGAATACGTAGGCCGGCAGCACCGGTTCGCTGCCGGACCACAGGGCCAGCACGCCCGCCGACATCAGGACGAAGATGACCCACTTCGCGCGGATGGCGGCGGTCTTGTGGGCGAAGCGGCGGATGACGAAGGCCGTCATTGGCTGCAGGAGAAAAATCATCAGGACCGTCGCGGCAATGAAGACGACGGACCTATACGTGAACGGGGCGAAGATGAGGCCCAGGGCGATGACGGTTCCCAGGTCGTTCACAAAACAGGCGCCCAGAATCCCTTTGCCGAAATCGGTCTTGTTGAATCCGTATTCGAGCATGACCGCGTAGACGACGGCCATGGACGTGGTGGAGAGCGCAATGCCGCACAGGAGACTCGCCTCCATCCCCCAGCCGACGAGGTAGAACGAAACGAGAAAGCAGCCGATGAACGGCGCGAAGAATCCGATCAGCCCGATTGCGGACACCTCCCTGATCTTGGCTTTCATGACGTCGGGGTTCAGCTCCGCGCCCGCAAGAAAGGTGAGCAGCATGGCGCCGAGACCCGTGCAGAACTTCATCCAGTCGGCGTTCAGGGCGAGTTTGTCGAGAAAGCCGAGCCGGAAGGCAGCGCAGCCGATGACGGAGCCGACCATGATTTCCATCAGGGCGATCGAGATTTTCAGGCGGTTGGCCAGGACGGTCGAAAGGACGGCGGCGAGAAACCAGAACGCCGCCACGAGATAGATGGCTTCCATGCGATAACTCCTTATCGTGAATTTGGTAGGAGTTATCAGCATCGAAGGCGGTTACGGCGAACTCCATCGCCCACTCTAAAAGGTATGGAACCTTTACGGTGAAACGCTCTTAATCAGATTTGACCGATTTTGTCAATACATGCTCTCCGGAAATAGGGACGATGACGCCGATCATCCCGAGATGTCTCAAAATAACAGGGGATCGCCGTCACGACATTCCGTCCCCTCACAGCAGGGGAGAATCGTGACAATCGTCCGGATGCCGCCGATTCATGTTGCCGAAAACGATTTTATCTGTTACCAATCACATCCACAACAGGAGGTATGATATGAGCAGCCGCCGGGGAACACGAACAAAACCCTATCTGGTTTCCGCAATTGTCGTCATTCTGTTATCGGCCTTCATCGGCGCACCCCCCAGTGCTTTATCCTGGGGCGTTCTTTCTCCCGCACAGACACACCAGCATATCCTGAAGGAGGCATACCGCCTTCTGACGGCGGATGCGGCGTTCGATCCGAACTTGTTTCCCAAGCTGGAGGAAATCCTCGCCCACGAGGGCGTCAACTGGGCCGGCGCCGATTATACGGGCTCGGGCTACGGCGTGATGCCGGACGTCACGCTCCTTGAAGGCCCTGGGCCGGACAGCAAGGGAAATTCGCCGTTTTCCTGGCACTATTACAACCCCGTCACCACGGAGGGCAACGGCCCCATGGCCGTCGGCAAGTACTTCCGCTACCTGTCGGAAGGGATGCTCAAAGGCAAGAGGGCCCCTGTTCCGCAGGCGGCCGCCTGGAGCGCCCACTTTCTCGCCGATATGCACTGCCCGATGCACGTCGTGGGCATGTACAAGACATCGGCCCAGAAGCTGCTCAAGGACCAGCTCGCCAAACATAAGGGAACGACGTCCGAGGGCGCCGTTTACATCACCGACGATATCAAGGGATCGGACAAGATGAGTTATCTCTCGCCCGTCAAATCCCTCAGCCATAATTTCCGAAGCGACATCGACCGCTACCTGGAGCGGGGGGAGGACTGGTTCGATCCCTGGTACTATAACGGCACGACCCCGCTCGTCACCCAGACGTCAAGCCACATCGCCTGGGAAACCGTCGTCAACCCCGGACCCTACACCTTAAGCGGATACGAAACGTCCTGGAAGAACGGGCGCAGCGATTTCGACAAACCCGTCGACGTCCAGGCGGAGGAGACATCGCACCTGGCCGTCGCGGCGGCCACACTGACGCGCTCCAGGCTGCTCTATTTTTTCGATAACCCGCAACCCATCATGAATCACGCCATCCGCGCCGTTTACACGATGTGGCGGGCCTCCTTCTCCGCCATGAAACCGAAAATCGTGACGCAGGAGAAGGAGGACGGCATCCATGTGGCGGGGAATATTTCCAACCGTGCGAACGCCGCGTTCGAGAATGTGAAAATGAAGCTTACCGTCTCCGGGTGCAGCCTGGCCGGCGCCGACAGCGCCGTTCAACCCGCGGGGAACCTTCCCGCCAAGGGAAATCTGAAAGGCGGGGAGTGGAAAATAGAGCCGAAGGATGCGTCCTGCAAACTGAAGCTTCAGGTAACAGCTTCCTCCGCAATGCCGGATCTGCTGTACGCGGAGACGGAAGCAACCGTACCCAACAGGAAGATCGCCCAGGCGGAAAAGAAACCCGCAACCCCCAAACCGGTTGAAGCGGCGCCTGCCACGGTAACCGGCGTGGACGGCGTCTGGAAGATGGGCACGGCGACGCTGATGAACCAATGGACGTTCAGCGGGGGCGCGGGTGTATGGACGACGGGCGGGTTCGCGGAAAGGGACAGCATGAAACTCAATTTCAAGTACAAGATTTCCGGGAACACCCTCTCGATAAGCGGACTCGCGGGAACGGATTACGGAGAGCGTTCGCCCTATAAAATCACCATCAGCGGCAGCAAGATGGTGTGGCAGAGCATCGAAATCCCCGCCGGCCGCTATGAATTCACGAAGGTGCGCTGAACCGGTCGGGACAATGTAAATACTCCGCATGCGGGGACGCCGGTTATTGCGGAATACGATCGGCTTGCAGGGCAGTCGGTGACGCCGGCCGTTTCGCCTTTGCGACTGTCTTTTGCGCGGCCGCATGCTGCGGCACGGGACTGACCGGCGAAAACGGCATGAGGATATTCTCCTTTCCGACGCGAGTTCCGCAGCCGGATCACGGTCATGACGTTCCGCCCCGGCACGATCAAGGAGGTCGTGCCAATCGACCTGCCGCGTCCCCGCGACATCGTATCGGGCGAGTTCATCTCAAGCCAGAAGAGACTGGCGCAGATGGTCATGGAAGAGCAGATGCGCAACCGGAAGGAAGAAGCACAGCACGCTTGGATAGACGAATCCTGAACGGGCAGGCGCTTCCGGCGCGACGGCAATCCGGACGCATCCGCCCCCGACCTGCCCCCAAGAGGCCGCCGCACGGCATTTTTCCCGCAGGGAATAAGCCGTTACCGATCTGTTCATTTCCGCTTTCGGAACATCCGTTGATTACTTCCTGAAACAAAGCATGTCCATTTTCCGCCATTCATGCTAGAGTACAAGGCGTAATCATTCATCCTGCTAACGATTCTTTACAGGCAAAAACTTTCTCGATCATGTGTTTCAAATCAGGTTCTTGAGTTCCATGGGTTTGAAAGGCGGACTTGCAGCATAAACCTGGTACGAAATGAAAAACCCTTAACCCGTAGATCGGGAGAAACCCGTTTACTTGACTTGAAAATCATAGAGCTTTCGCGGTACTTCACTTAAGATAACATGGGCGTCGATTATTTTGAACAACCGATAAAATTTCCTTCGAAGCTGTTTGCGCGGCTTGATGCGTTTCAACAATCGAAACACTTAAGCATTGAAGGAATTATCATTCCGCTGCTTGAGAGATTGACACCGCAAACCGGTAATATCACGGAAACGTCGTTCCCTGACGGATTCTTTGCAAAGACAGCGGAACCGACAGGAAACTTTGTTTCCCGTCTCGTCAAAATCCCCTCTTCGCTTTTGGCAAGGTTTATCGCTTATCAAGAGACCAGGCAGATCACGATAGAGGATGTCATTATCCCGATTCTTGACAAAGCCCTGCCGAAGCTAAGCGCAGACGCCGATCAGAAACCTGCCCCCACCCTTTTTCCTGCAGAATTCAGAGGTATTGAAAAATCTTCTACAGAGGTCCTTTTTAATTACCAACTCTCATGTCCATTTGACAAGACGGTGTTTTTCTCGCCGGGGCTGAAATATGGAGGGGCGCAGTCTCAACTGGACGATTTTTACATGACTGAGTACACGGAGGCCGCAGGCAACCGGACCTATATCGACTATTCCCTCTTTTCCATAAAGATATGCCCGGCCTGTCTTTATGCAAACCAGGAGAAAGGATTCCGCACTTATAACAGGGATAATGAATCGTGGCGGGACTCAAGGGGATTGGATGTCAAAGAAAAATACGTCGCAGCGATGCAAGAGACGGTTGACAGAAGATTCCGCATAGCGGCCCAAGCCGGACTGGAGGGGCATCGCCTTTTCTCCAAGCAGCGTACCTATGAGGATGCCGTTATTGCTGCCTCATTGGGAATAGACTTTGTCACGACATTTTTGACAGTGGCCCCGGCTGACGAGAAGGCGAGTTACCATTATTTCAAAGGCCTTTTACATATTACGCAATCGCAATACCATCGCAAGATCGAAGACCTCGGCAAAGACGTTGAACAGCATAGGGAGATGCGGCTTGCATGCCTGCGCGAGGCGATGGACGCATTCATCCAGGCGGAAAGCGGCATGTTGCAAGACAAGTATTTTGAACGACTCCGGGAAAATCTCCTTTACTATTATCAAAAGATGGTCGTGGCCGAATTCATCGGTGACAAGAATGCGTTTGATGCCTCAAAACAGGTCATACGAAGACTCTACAGCGATTACTGTCTTGGCAGAGGGAAAGGAACGCAGGAGGAAAGAAAGGCTGCCACGGTTATGTTCAAAGCCATAGACGAAGGCGAGAGGCAGTATGACGCTAAACGGGCACTAAGATAATTCAATTCGCAATGCAGCAGATTTTATACGGTTCGCTGTCATGATTTGGCCGATATCCCGGCTGGGTCTAACAGCTTGTTGAAAAATTCGATTTTGAACCCCCTATGCCGGGGGCGCGCAAGGGCTGAGGAGCGGAGCGTACTTTAAATGTACGTGAGCATCCGAGAGCCGAAGCGCAACCCCCTATGCAGGGGGCACGCGCAACAGATGGGCGTTTTTCAACAGCCGGTTAAATGAAATGAACATGTGAACATGATCGCCCGCCGCTTTTCTGCCGCTTACATCGGATGCAATAGTACGAATGGTTATCATGGTTTCTCATAGCCTTTGCTCCCGTTGAGTTGTAGGTGAACCCAACAATTCCGCTGTTCAGAATTTTCTACGGCTGCGTGCTGTGATGAGATACTGCCAAGAGGAAAACAGATAGCGCCCTGTTTTTTTCGCTGCCCGCTCCCACGCCCGATCCCCGGTATAAAAAAAGGGACATTCGTCCCTTTTTTCGCCCAGGCCGTGTCCCGGCATCGGTTTGATTCGGGCCTCGGCGAAGGCGGGGGCCCCCTCGACATCCCTCCCCCGACTCCGTTCCAAGGCCCGGATGAACCAAATTCAGAATTTACTTTTCAGATAGGCCACGCTCTTTTTGAGATTCGTCTCCACGTCCTCGAACTTCGCCTGCTGGGGGATTTCGATCGCGAGATAACGGATCTTCGCCTTTGCCACAATGTCGAAGATCGCGCCCAGGTCGAGCACGTTGTCCGTGATACTGTCCGTCACCACGTTGTTCGCACCGCAGGTCTTGATATGGACGTAGCGGGTCTTCGGTGCGAATTTCTCGAAGTACCCCTTCGCGGCATCGGCCGACACCGGCGCACGGCTTACGGCGAAGAAGTTCGCCGTGTCGTACTGCGAGCCGATGTTCGAGTTCCCTTTCGTCTGAAGCTCCACCATCCCGAAGGCCGTCGCGCCATCGCCCTGCATCGCCTCGAAGGCATGCTCGATGACCAGATCAAGGCCCGTCAGCTTTGCCATGTTCGCGGCGTTGTTCGCCACCGTGAGAATCCTGCCGAATTCCTCTCTGGTCCATGTCGCCTTTTTCGGGTCGGCGTTGAATTCCGGGCCGGGGGCCGACGTCCTGATCACCTTCGGTCCCGGGAACAAAAGGGCGTTTGCGCAGCCCCGGTAAAAGACCTCGTCGAACTGCGGGTCGAGGAAGCCGATGTTCAGGGCGTAGACGATCTCGATCTTCTTCTTCGCCGCGTAGGCCGCGAGCTCCTTGCATTCCGCGTAGGTCAGGTCCGCCCGCGGGTCGCGGATCTCCATCCAGGCGAAACCGTTGGCGCTCGTCCAGTCCATGATCTTCTTCATGTTGTCCTTGGTGAGCGGCAGGGGCTTGATGAAATTGTTCGCCAGGATGCCGATTTTGAAATCCGGATACTTTTTAAGGACGATCTTCTCCTTGCCTGCGGCAGCGACGTCCGCCGCCATCACCGTTCCGCAAAACACGATGCCGATCAACGCAACAAAGATTCTCTTTTTCATAAGCGTCTCCCCCATGAGCAAATGCGGGCGATTGCGCCCGTCCGATGAAATCTGTCTCTCTCCCCCTCACGCCGGAAATGAAAAACGATATGACACCGGGACGTGCCGCCCCGGGACATGGCCTGAACGCATCGGTGGTAGCGAAACCTTCGCAAAGGCCAGTCTTTTTTCGCACCGAAAGGTCAGCGCGGCGAACGCCCGTTTAGATTTTCTTCCCCGCCCGGGCCTCATTAATCCATTGCAGTATGTCGGCGGTCTTCCGGGAGATGGCCGCGAATTCGCCCGCTGCGACAAGGTCGCCCGAAATCAGGTTGGAACCTACGCCGACGCAGGCCGCCCCCGCCGCAATCCACGCCGTCACCGACTCGCGCGTGGCCTCCACGCCGCCGGTGGGCATGAGGAGGCTCCACGGCATCGGGGCGAGGACGGACTTGATGAATCCGGGACCGCCCACTTCCCTGCCCGGGAAGATTTTGCAGATTTCGACGCCGTACTCCTCCGCCTGCGATATCTCGCTCGTCGAGCCGCAGCCGGGGCAGTAGGCGATCTTCCTCCGGTTGCAGAGTTTTGCGATGTCGGCGGAGAGCACCGGCCCCACGACGAAGTTCGCGCCGCCGTTGACGTAGAGCGCGGCGGTCTCGGGCTCCACGACGGAGCCGACGCCCAGGATGAGCTGCGGGATTTCTTTTGCGCACCAGGCGGCAAGTTCCGAGAAGACCCGGAAGGCCCCGTCGCCCCGGTTCGTGAATTCGAGGACCCGCGCGCCGCCGGCGGCGACCGCCGCGGCTATCTTCTTCGCCGTCTCCGGCGAATCGTGGTAGAAGACGGGAACGAGGCCGTCCCCGATCATCGCCTGCAGGACGTCCATCCTCCTGAATCTTGCCATACCGTAAACCTCCGTTTTCCCTTTATCGCGCCACCCGTCCGGACCCTTCGCCGGCCATGACCTTCTCCACCTCATCGACCGTAACGCGGTTGAAATCGCCGACGATCGAATGCTTGAGGCAAGAGGCCGCCACGGCGAAGTCGAGGGCCTTCTGCAAGTCGCGGCCATAGGTGCGCAGGCCGTAGATCAGGCCGCCGGTGAAGGCGTCGCCCGTGCCGATGCGGTCCACGATGTCGGTGATCTCGTACCGCGGCCCGACATACAGATCCTTCCCGTCATAGAGAATCCCCGTCCACGTATTGTGGGTCGCGCTCACGCTTCCGCGCACGGTGATGCCGACGAGGTTCAGATTCGGAAACCGCGCTTTCAATTCCGCCGCGACCGGTCCGAACTTTTTACCTGTATCCGTGCCGCTTTCCCCCTTCGGCGCCTCGATGCCGAAGATCAGCTCCGCGTCCTCCTCGTTCGCCACGACGACGTCGCAAAGTCCGACCATGCCGGACATCGCGTCCCCGGCCGATTTTCCCCACTTCCAGAGCTTGGCCCGGTAGTTGAGATCGCAGGAAACCGTAAGGCCCCTGCGTTTCGCGGCGGCAAGGCCTTCCAGGCACGCCTCGTAGAGGCTGGCGCTGACGGCGGGGGTGATGCCGCACCAGTGGAACCAGTCGGCATCGGCAAAGACCGCGTCCCAATCGATCATGCCGGGCGCAATCTGCGAGGCCGCCGAACCGGCCCGGTCGTAGATCACCTTGCTTCCGCGCTGCACGGCGCCGTATTCGAGGAAATAGATGCCGATGCGGCTGCCGCCCCGCACGATTTTTCCGGTGCCCACGTCGAAGCCGCGCAGGTGTGCGATGCAGGCGTCGCCCAGGTCGTGGTCCGGAAGCCTCGTCACGAAATCCGTCGCGACGCCGTAATTGGCGAGGGACACAGAAACGTTCGCCTCGCCGCCGCCGAAGACGGCTTCGAACGACCGGGCCTGGCCGAAGCGCTGGAAGCCCGGCGGGCTCAACCGCAGCATGATCTCTCCGAAAGTCACTACCTTTTTCACGGCCGCTTTCTTCATGGTCGCTTTCTCCATAACAGGCTGCTGAAAAACGTCCATCTGTTGTTTATCCCCTTCAGGGGACTTGCCCCCTGCATAGGGGGCTCAAAATCGAGTTTTTCAACAAGCTGATAATCGGTTCATTCTTTCGGCCTTCCGGCGCGCCTAACGCGCGAGCCATCCGCCGTCCACGGCCACCGTGTAGCCGTTCACATAGGCGGAGGCCTCCGAGGCCAGGAAGACGGCGACGCCCTTCAGGTCGTCGGGCACGCCCCACCGCCCCGCCGGTATCCTCTCCAGGATGGCCTCGCTCCGCGCCGCGTCCGCCCGGATGGCAGCCGTATTGTCCGTCGCCATGTAGCCCGGAGCAATGGCGTTGACGTTAATGTTGTGCTGCGCCCATTCGTTGGCCAGGAGCCTCGTAATGCCCATGACGCCGCTCTTGCTTGCCGTGTAGGACGGCACCCGGATGCCCCCCTGGAAGGAGAGCATCGACGCGACATTGACGATCTTGCCGCCCGTCTTCTGCTTGAGGAACTGCCGGGCCGCGGCCTGGGCGAAGAAGAAGACCGTCTTCAAGTTCACGGCCATTACGTCGTCCCAGTCCTTCTCGCCGAAGTCGATGGCGTCGGCGCGGCGGATGATCCCGGCGTTGTTGATCAGGATATCGAGCCGGCCGAAGGCTTCGACCGTCCGCTTGACGATCCCGTCGATCGCGCCGATGTCGGACAAATCCGCCTCGATCCCCAGGAAACGGCCGCCCGTTTCCCTCACCCGTTTTTCCGTCTCCGCCAAAGGCTCCCGGTCGACGCCGACGATGTCGGCCCCGGCTTCGGCCAGCCCCAGGGCCATCCCCTGCCCCAGCCCCGTCCGGGCGCCCGTCACGATCGCCGCCTTTCCCGCCAAATTAAATGCCTGAAGGATCATCGTCCAACCTCCTTCCGATGATTATTTTAACTGCGCTGGTTCGCAATGGTCCATGTCGGTGAACGTCTGGTTCTCGCCCGCCATGCCCCAGATAAACGTGTAGCTGACCGTGCCGACCCCGGCGTGGATGGACCAGCTGGGGGATATGACCGCTTCCTCGTTCCGGACGACGATGTGGCGCGTCTCCTGCGGCTCGCCGCACAGATGGAAGACCAGGCCGTCGGCGGGCAGGTCGAAATAGAGATAGACCTCCATCCGCCGGTCGTGGGTGTGGGGCGGCATCGTGTTCCAGACGCTCCCCGTCTTCAGCACGGTGAAGCCCATGACAAGCTGGCAGCTCTTCATGACCGCCGGGTGGATGAACTGGTAGATCGTCCGGGCGTTGGCCTGGTCCGCGCTTCCCATCTCGACCTGCTGGGCGTCCTTCATGGAGAGCCTGACCGTGGGATACGTCGCATGGGCCGGTGTGGATAGAAAATAGAACCTGGCAGGGTTCGCCCGGTCTGCGCTCTTGAAGGCGACGGTCTTCGCGCCCATACCGATGTAGAGGACCTCTTTGTTCGCGAGCTTGTACTCCTTCTTGTCGACGGCGACGGTCCCCGCCGCCCCGATGTTGACGATCCCCATCTCCCGCCGTTCGAGGAAATGTTCCACGCCCAGCTCCTTCGTCACCGTGAGCGCCAGCGGCGAGCCGATGGGGCAGGCGCCCCCGGCGATGATCCGGTCCACGTGGCTGTAGACCATGTCGATCTTGCCCTTTTCGAACAGCCTCTCGATCAAAAGATGCTTGCGGACCGTTTCCGTATCGAACTGTTTCATATGATCCGGATGGATCGAATAACGTATGTCCATGTGTGACTCCTTTTAACCTTTCGTGTCGGGTTTAACGGCGTTCGCCACCTCGACAGCGATGTTTCTCAGCGTATAGACGATCATCACGGCGCCGGCGGCCGGCATGCACGAATAGAGGATCTTCTTCGGCATGGCGAAGACGTTGGTCACGTCGATGGCCCGCTCGGTCAATTGCTGGGAATAATAGAAAAATACGAGAACGAAGATCAGGACCATGATCTCCACGACGGCCCCGAAGGCATGCCGGAGCCTCATATTCTTCACGACCGCGCCGCCGATCCAGTCGCCCACGCTGATGTGCTCCCGCGTGATCCACAGCGCCGCCGCCCCGTAGAAGACGAGGTAGGCGTAGAGCAGTTCGATGATCTCGTCGAACCAGTGCAGGGACGCGACGGGAAAGAAGCGGACGAAGACGTTGGCCGTGATGAGGGCCGTCAGCAGCACAAAGCAGGCAATGCAGACCGTCTTGAGGGCGGCAAGCAGCATCTTGTCGAGCCGTTTCAGTATAGCTGTGATCGTCGGCATGGTCTCGCCTCCTAACCGGACATGAAGAGATTCGGAACGAAAAGCGCTATCCCGGGAACGTAGGCGATGACGATCGTCACGATCAGGATGCCTAAGAGATAGGGCCACACCTCGACGGCCAGCGTCGTGATCCTGACCTTGCTGAAAGCCGACACGGCGAAGAGGCACATGCCGACGGGGGGCGTCAGGTTCCCGATCATGATGAGAAGCGTCATCACGACGCCGAAGTTGACGAGGTCGATCCCGAACTGCGCGGCCGTCGGTACGAAGATCGGAATGGTGATGATGAAGATCGCGTTGCCTTCCAGGAAGCAGCCTAAAATGAGAACGATAATAATGACCATGGCGATGACGCCCGCGGACGTCGCGCTCATGACGGTGAGCGACGAGATCACCTGGTCGGGGATCTGCTGGTGGATCGTGAGCCAGCCGAAGAAGCCCGCGGCGGCAATGATGAACATGAGGCTCACCGTCTGCCGGATGGACGCCCAGAAGATGCCGGGCAGATCCTTGAGCTTCAGGTCCCGATACAGGAACCCCAGAAAGAGCGCATACAGCGACGCAACAACCGAGGCCTCCGTCGGGGTGAAGACGCCCGTGAGGATGCCGCCGATGATGATGACCGGCGTCATGAGGGCAAGGAACGCTCCCCTGACGCTGGCGACGATTTCCCGGAGATCGGCACGTTTTTCCTTCGGCAGGTTGTAGCGTTTCGCCAGGAAGGCGATGGCGATCATCATGGCGGCTGCCATGAGCACTCCCGGGACGAAGCCGGCGAGGAAAAGCTTGCCGACGGATACGCCCGTCAAGGCCCCGTAGAGGACGAACGGGATGCTGGGCGGGATGACCGGGCCGATCGTCGCAGCCGAGGCCACGATGGCCGCCGAAAACTTCGGCTTGAAGCCGTTGTCCACCATCGCCTTGTGGAGGACCTGTCCCAGGCCCGCCGCGTCGGCGATGGCCGAGCCGGACATGCCGGAGAAGATGACGTTCGCGATCACGCAGACCTGCCCCATCCCGCCCGGAATGTGGCCGACGACGGCCTTGGCGAAGCGGAAGATCCGCGTCGTGACGCCTCCGGTGTTCATGAGGTTCCCCGCCAGGATGAAGAACGGGATGGCAAGGAGCGTGAATCCCGTCGTCGAGGCGTACATCCGCTGCGGCAGCATTGTGAGCAGGTCGGCGTCGCCCAGGTAGACGAAAAACCCGACCGCGGTGAGTCCCATGGCCACGGCGATGGGGAGGTTCATCATGATGAGGATCAGAAGAACGGCGAAGATCGACAGCGTAAGCATTCTGCAAGATTCCTTCACGGACCCCGGCGGCGTCCGGAGCCCTTCACACGGAGTCGGGCGGGATACCGGGTCCGGCAAAGCATGAGCCGTTCCCGGTCTCCCCTCCAACACATACTCGTTATTTCACCTGATCGACCATCTTCACAAACGCCTTGATGTTGTCCTCGCCGGCGATGGCGTTCATCCTGTCGTAGGCGGGCTTCATCAGGGCCTTGAACTTGGCCTTGTCGGGATACGTGACCTGCATGCCGAGCTTCTGCAGCTCCTTGATCTGGTTCGCCTCGGCATCGCGGATGGACTTCTTCATCCACACGCCGGCCTTGTGGCTTTCCTCGCGGACGATCTTCTGCTGCGCGGGCGTCAGCTTGTCCCACGTCTTCTTGCTTATGACGTGGACCATCGTGTTGTAATTATGCCCCGTCATGGCGAGATATTTCTGGGTTTCGTAAATCTTGTTCGAGTAGATCACCGCAATGGGGTTCTCCTGGCCGTCGACGACGCCCTGCTTCAGGGCCATCTGGAGCTCGTTGAAGTTGATCGTCGCCACGACGCCCCCGAGGGCCTCCATGGCCGCCTGCGTCGGCAGTTCAGGCGGGGTGCGGATCTTCAGGCCCTTCACGTCGGCGGGGACGTTCACGGGATGCTTGCTGTTCGTCAGGTTGCGGAAACCCCATTCCCAGTTGGAGAGGAAGACGAGGCCCGCCTTGTCCAGGTCAGCAACGGCCCACTTGATGAAGGGACCGTCCAGGACCTTGTCGGCCTGGGCGTAATTCTTGAAGACGAAGGGAAGCATGACGCAGTTGAATTTCTTGGAATACTTGCCGAGCTGCCCCTGGGTGGGAAGGCTCATGTCCACGGCGCCCAGGATGTTCTGCTCCAGGACTTCCGGCGGCGAACCGAGGGCGTTGTTCGGGTAGATCTTAATCTTGATCTGCCCGTTCGTCCGCTTTTCCACCGCATCGGCGAACATCTTGGCGGCAAGATTGCCCGGATGCGAATCGGCGGCGAAATGGCCGATCTTCATCTCGATGGGCTTCGCGGCCTGCCCGTACGCAAGCGGCACGGAAATAAACAAGACCAAAAACAGGATCAGCAGTTTCTTCATCTTTCTCCTCCTCCTTGTCCATGAATTTTGACGATCGTTGTTTTCCCGGCCCGGCAGCTTTCCCCCGAAACATAGCCGCCGGAAATTCTCTAAAACCCTAGCTGCCGCGATATCTCCGCGGCGGCCTTGGTGACTTCCTTCCTGACGGACTCCAGAACGACCTTTTTCGTCACGCGAAACGACGGCCCCGAAATGCTGACCGCCGCCACGGCCCTGCCCTTCCCGTCGAAGATGGGGGCCGCAAGGCAGCGGATGCCCCGTTCGTTCTCCTCGTCGTCGACGGCGTACCCCTGCTCCCGGACGGTCCGCAGGTGCTCCTTCAGACGCACGGGGTCCGTGATCGTGTTCGCCGTCCGCCGGGCCAGCTCCATCGCTCCGAGAATGGCGTCCAGATCCCCCTCCGGCAGGCCCGCGAGCAGCACCTTGCCGACGGCGCAGCAGTGCGCCGGGTTCCGGGAGCCCACGCGGGAGGCCATGACGAGGCCGACCGAGTTTTCCCGTGCTTCGATTTTATCGATATAGACCACGTCGCCGCCGTCCAGGACGACAAGGTGTGCCGCCTCGCCGGTCTTGTCGACGAGCGTCCGGATGAAGGGCGCCGCGATCCGCCGGAGATCGAGCTGGCTGCCGAGGCGGGACCCCAGTTCCATCACTTTGAGGCCCAATCCGTAGTTCTTCGTCTCCGGATGCTGGCGGACGTAGCCGAAATAGGAAAGGGAAGAGAGGATGCGGTGGACGGTGCCCTTGGGAAGGGCGAGGGCGGCGGAAAGGTCCTTGATGCTCGCCCCGTGGGGATCCCGCCCGACGGCTTCGAGAATGGCGTCCATCCTTTCGATCGTCTGGATGAGGTTGGCGGGTTTGGCCTGGAGGCGGTTCTGGTCCATAGATCCTTTCCGGCAATCCTTTCCGCGCAGAGGACTCAAGCGGCGGCTTGAAGCGCTGCCGGTCCGCATTGGATATGCATTTCAGCGATGCTTAACTGTCTTGAATCGGGTCGACGGGCGATGACGCCCTCCGTTCCGTATTGCGGAACGTTGTTTCATATACCAAAACATCACGCTCTTGTCAAAGGGATTTCGCCGGAAGAAAGACACATTTGACATCTTGGCGTCTATCCGCTAGATTTCAGATGGCAATCCGCTGAGATGAAACAATTGTCGCTGGTTCATTTGCAATCTCCCCACTTACTCGGCACGGCAGGAGAGATACGATGGCAGATCCTTCCCCGACGGAGAAAAAGTTGCTCCGGGAGATTTCCGCTCTGACAGAACGGATCCGCGAACTGGAAAGATCGGAGGCGGAGCACCGGAGGACCGCAGAACACCTCCGGCAGATGTTCGACGAGTTGGACGCAACGGTCAAGGCCATCCCCGACCTGCGCTTCGAGGTCGACCGACACGGACGCATCTTCAATTACGGCACATCCCTGCAAGCGAACTTGTATGCGGAACCCGAAGCCTTTATGGGCAAGACGGTGAAGGAAGTGCTGCCGCCCGCCGCCGCGAAGCACATTCTCCGCGCCATCGGAGAAGCGTCGCGGCACGGTTCGCATTTCGGGACGGTCTACAGCCTGCCCGGCGGCAAAGAGACAAGGTGGTACGAGATGTCCATCGCGGCCAAGGGCGACCACAAGACCCACGACGCCCGTTTTGTCGCGCTGGTGCGCGACATCACCGATCGTAAGCGCACGGAGGATTCCCTGCGGTCGACGGAATCCTTCCTGAACAGCATGATCGAACAGGGCCCCTACCCCATGTGGATTTCCGATGCCCAGGGAACCCTGCTCAGGATCAGCCCCGCCTGCAAGGCCCTCTTTCATATTTCGGACGAGGAGGTCGTGGGAAAATATAACGTCTTTAACGACAACATCGTCGCAGCCCAGGGTCATCTTCCCCTGGTGAAAAGCGTCTTCGAGGAGGGCAGAATAGCGAGATTCAAGCTCATCTACGACACATCGCTTCTGAGCGATCTCGACCTTTCGAAGCATGTGTCCCTCTTCCTCGACGTGACCATTTTTCCCGTGAGGGACGCCGCGGGCAGGATTACGAACGCCGTCATCCAGCACATCGACATCACCGACCGGGAGAAGGCGGAGGAGGCGCTCAGGGCAAGCGAACGGAAGTACCGCGCCCTCGCCGAACATATGCCCGATTTTTTATGGCACAAGGATATGAACGGCGTTTATGTGTCCTGCAACGGACGCTATGCAGAGGCCATCGGTATCGCCCCCGAAGCCATAGCGGGACATTGCGATGCCGACTTTTATCCGCCAGACCTCGCCGCCAGATACCTGGCGGACGACAGGACGGTCATCGCCACGGGCCGGTCCCTGGAAACGGAGGAAGCATGGCGGACAAAAAACGACGTTCGCTGGATGCAAACCAGAAAGACGGCGCTGTTCGACGAAACGGGCAAATGCGTCGGCACGGTCGGCATCGCCCGCGACATTACCGAACAGAAAAAGATCGAAGACAATCGCCGGGAATTGGAGGAAAGACTGCAGCGGGCCGAGAAAATGGAAGCGCTGGGGCTCCTGGCCGGAGGCGTCGCCCACGATCTCAACAACGCCTTGGGTATTCTGGTCGGATATGCGGAGATCCTCCACGACGAGCTTGCGGAGAATAGCCCCTCGCGCCTGAAGGCCAGGAATATTATCTCCGGCGGCGAGCAGGCGGCGGCGATCGTCCAGGACCTCCTGACCCTCGCCCGCCGGGGCGTCCAAACCAAGAAGGTCGTCAATCTGAACAAGATTGTCACCGAGTATCTCAAATCTCCGGAGCTCGCGAAACTGAAAACGCTCTTTCCCCATGTCCGCGTCAGGGTGGAATTGGACGAGGCGCTGCTCAGGATATTCGGCTCCCAGGCTCATGTAGCGAAGACGATCATGAACCTTGTTTCCAACGCCGCGGAGGCGATGACGTCGGGCGGAGAAGTCGTCGTCCGGACGGAGAACCGCTACCAGGACCGGCCGGTTGCAGGCTACGACGAGGTCGAGGAAGGCGACTACGCCGTTCTCACGGTTTCCGACGAAGGCGAAGGCATCGAAGAGAATGACAGGAAACGCATCTTCGAGCCTTTCTATACGAAAAAGGTCATGGGAAGGAGCGGCACGGGGCTTGGGTTGGCCGTCGTCTGGGGAACCATGAAGGATCACGACGGATATATCGACGTTCGAAGCGAACCGGGCAAGGGAACGACATTCACGTTATATTTCCCGGCCACTCGCAGCGAGGTCGAGTATGAAGGCGAGATCTCCGTGGACCGGTACATGGGCAAAGGCGAAAGGATTCTCGTGGTCGACGATATCCGGGCCCAATGCGACCTGGCGAGCAGCATCATGCAGAAGCTCAACTACGTCGTTCACGGCGTGACGAGCGGCGAGGAGGCGGCGGCTTATCTCAGGGAGAACGAAGTCGATCTCGTTATCCTGGATATGATCATGGAGCCGGGCATCGACGGTTTTGAAACATACCGCAGGATTTCGGAGATACGGCCGAAGCAGAAGGCCGTCATCGTCAGCGGCTACGCCGAAACGGAGCGCGTAAAAGCGGCCCAGTCCCTGGGCGCAGGCTCCTTCGTCCGGAAACCCTACATCAAAGAGAGGATCGGCATGGCCGTCCGGCGGGAGTTGGACAAGAAGTAGGCGATAGCTTGCATAAGCATCGGACACAGGTTTGGCCTGACGGCATCTCCACCCCATAGGTCCCATACAACGGTTTTTTCCCGGCATGACTGCTTGCGCCGCGGTCTGCCGCGCCCCGCCTCCGGGCGGCCCCCTCTTCTTTGCCGGTGGCGTCCGGACGCGGGACGTGGTACAAGGACCGGCGAGGTGACCCGATGCGAAACGACCGACCCCCTTGCAGGGTCTGCGCAGCGCCCGCCGATTTATTCTTCGAGGATTGGCGCGCCTACTACAAGTGCCCGGTGTGCTATCTCGTCTTCACGGGAGAAACGGCAGGCCGGGAAGAACAGGACCGCCATTACCGGGCCCAGGACAAGGACGACCCGGCCTTCTGGCGGCGCGTGGCGGAAACATACGTCGAGCTTGCCTCGCAGTTCGCCGCGCCCGGCAGGATACTGGATTTCGGTTCGGGCGAAGGACGGCTTTCGGAAGCATTAAGGGACATGGGCTACGAGGTCGAGTCGTTCGAACCCAGGATTCACGGGGCGTTCGGCGCAAGGGAGGACACGGGCCGTTTCGGCGTGGTCGTCGCCAACCAGGTCCTGGAGCACCTGTCCGAACCGTGCGCCGACATCGCGATGCTCTGCGGCGTCCTCGAAGAGGGGGGCATGATCTTCCTGACCAGTTCCTTCACGGACGCCTTCATCCACTCCCGGGACGCCGTGGAACAGTTCCGGTCCTGGTGGTTCAAGGACGACGCGACCCACATCTCGTTCTTCTGCTACTGGACGCTGAAATGGATCGCCGAACGCCTGGGGCTCGAGGTCATAGGCTACGGCCCCATCGCCGCGATCTTGAGGAAGTGAAAGGCCTGCGTGATTCCGGGGCGGCTTATTCCGGCTCCAGCCGCGCGAGGATCACCGAATGGAGGTAGCCCGCCGTGTGGATCTTGTGGAGCCGTCCCTCCCACTGCCGGGCCCAGGTCCAGATCGGGAGCCACCAGAAGTTCCGGTCCTCGATCTTGCCTTCTATGACGATCCAGTGGGCGAACTCGTAGGGCTGCCAGGCGGGCTGGACCCAGTCCCGGACGGGCGACTTCAGGCCCGGGTAGACGTTCCGGCCGTCGGGAAAGAACCACCAGCGCTTGTCGTCCTTCGTTTCGTAGAAGGGGTTGATGGCGGCGATGCCGAAGGCCCCATGGTCGCCGTACCTGTCGAACCAGGCGTTGACGGCCTTGACGATGTTCTCCGGCCCGCTCGGGTTCGCGACGAAGCTCAACTCGGGAACGCCGACGATGTCCGTAAGGACGTAGACGATGCCCGCCTCGGTGAACGCCATATCCCCCATCTTGACAAGGTCGACGTTCGGCTTGGCCGGGTCGGCGAACTTTTTGGTGAATTCCTTCTGGTCGTTGTAGAGGGCGGAATCGGTGATCTTGAGCATCCTGGCGAGGGACCGGCTCACGATGAAATCGAGTTTCGCCCAGGGCTTCTGGGACGGCTTGACGGCCATCTTGTGCTTGTACTGGTCGATCCGCTTCGTCAAAAGGGCGCTGACGTCGGTGGGCGGTTCGCCCGCGGCGACGGGACCCGTCTGGATATCCTTCATCACCTCCTGGTAGTTGGCCGCATGGGCGCTGATCTTGATGGGAATTTTCAGCTTGCCGACGCCGCCCTTGAAGTCCTCGCCGTTGAAGACCGAATGGAGGATGTCGGCGAAGCGTCCCGGCCGGAATTTGAGGACGACGTGGATGGTCGAGGCCATGCCGCAGACGCCGAAGCAGTCCTGGTCCACGGCGTTGGGGTCCATGATGAGCTGGACCGCCCGCGCCGCATAGTCGTCGAAATGGTGGAGGTCGTGGAGGCGCTCCACCGCCCGGACGCGCACCTGGCGGTCGCGGGTCAGTTCGCCCGCCCTGGTTTTGCCCACGAGCATCTGCAAGGCGCTGCCAAAGGTCGTTCCCTTAAGCGCCGCCAGGTAGTCCTTGGGCTTGCCGCCGTCGGGAGCGGGAAGGTTGTACTGCATCCGGTGCCAGGCGAAGGCCTTCTCCATCATGTAGACCCAATAGGCCGAATGCCTGTGGTCCGGGATTTCCTTGCTCGCGAAGAGGTTCTTCTCGACCTTGTAGAAGACGACCTGGTCCGTGCCGGGAACGAAGAGCCGGACGATCACCGAGCCGCCCCGGAGGTCCTTCGTCGCACTCACCGAAAAGAGGGGCAGCAGCGTCTCGGCGGCGGAGAGGGCGGTAAAAAAGCCGCCGTTTCTGCCGATCTGGGCCGGATAAGGCTGGCATTCGAAGAGGTCGTGCTTGCCGACCCAGAAGCCGCTGATCTTGGACCAGGACCCCTTGCCCGCCGGAATCCTGGCATCCTTAATCTCGACGACGGGGTTGTGCCCCGGGTTGAGTATGCCGTCCTTGTCGGTGTAGGCCATAGCCGTTTCTCCTTCCGTCGCCCGCGAATGATGCCCTATATCTAATACAGGCGGCGGCCGGTGTCAAGAAACGTCCGCGCCGCGCCCGGGTCCGGGCCCCACTTTCCCTTTGACATCTCGCCGGCTATCCTATAGCTTTCTGGTGCAATTGCCCGCATACCGTTCCGCCCGACTCGCATGCCCGGGCGGACACCATGCACCGTTACGGGGAGGCCTTCGGTGAGCAGTAGATCCAAGACCTATCAGGAACTGGTCGACGAAAACGCCGTTTTGAAGCAGAAGATCCAGGAACTGGAACGGGCGGACGCCGAACGCCGCCGGGCGGAGGAGGCACTCAAGGCCAGCGAGGAGCGATACCGGCAGCTCGTCATGGAAGCCCCCGCCGCCATCTATGAAATCGACTTCACCACGCGCAGGTTCCTCTCCGTCAACGACGTCATGTGCCTGTACCTCGGCTATACGCGTGAAGAATTGCTGGCGATCGACGCCATGGAGATCATAACGGAAGATACGCTCAAAGTCTTCCTCGAAAGGCGCATGCGCCTCATGGCCGGGGAGGCCATCTCGCCCAACAGCGAGTTGCAGATCCGCCGCAAGGACGGCAGCCTCATCTGGGTTCTCATCAACATCAACAGCAGCTATACCCGCACGGTAGACGGGCATGCCGTCGTCACCGTCGTCGCCCACGACATCTCCGACCGGAAGCAGACCGAGGAGGCGCTCAAGACCAGCGAGGAAAAGTACCGGGACCTTTTCAAATATGCGCCGGCGGGCATCTACGAGATCGACTTCACGACGGGAAAGATCGTGAATTGCAACGACGCCATCTGCGATTACAGCGGGTACAGCCGGGAAGAAGTCCTCACGATGAATCCCACGCAGATTCTCACGGAGGAAAGCCTGCAACGCTTCCTTGCGCGGCACGTGAAAATCCTGGCCGGCGAGGCGGTGCCGGAGAGCGTGGAATTCGAGCTGAAACGCAAGGACGGCACGCTGATCTGGTGCCTCCTCAACAACAGCTACTCGCGCTCGCCGGAGGGGCACGTCGTTTCCACGGTCATCATCCACGACATCACGGCCCGGAAGCGCGCCGAGGAGGCGCTTAAGAGAAGCGAAGAACAATACCGGTACCTGGTCAAGCATGCCCCCGCGGGCATCTACGAGGTGGATTTCACCGCGGGCCGGTTCCTCAGCGTCAACGACGCCATGTGTCTTTACACGGGCTACAGCCGGGAAGAACTCCTGGAGATGGAACCCATCCATATCGTCGCGGAAGAGAGCCGGGACACCATGGTGGAAAGAGCTCTGCGCATCCTGGCGGGCGAACCGGTGGATAACGACGTGGAAGTGCTGATCCGGCGCAAGGACGGCGGCCTGACCTGGGCTTACCTTAACAACAGATTTTCCATGAGACAGGACGGACACTTCGTTTCCACCGTCATTGCCCACAACATCACGGAACGGAAGCGCGCCGAGGCAGAGAAGCAGGCCCTGACGGAGCGCCTGCAGCGGGCGGAGAAAATGGAGGCCCTGGGGACGATGGCGGGCGGCGTCGCCCACGATCTCAACAACGTGCTGGGCATCGTTGTCGGCTTTGCGGAGCTGCTCCTTTGCGAAGTGAGCGGTTCCGACCCCATGAGAGCGGGCCTCACCGACATCCTGGATCACGGCAAGCGGGCGGCGGCCATCGTTCAGGACCTGCTGACCCTGGCCCGGAGAGGCGTCTCCACCCGGGAGGTCCTGAACCTGAACGACATGATCGCCGAATTTGAAAAATCGCCGGCCCCGGCAAAATTGAGCGCCGGCCGCTCCGGCATCCGGATCGTGACCGAGCTGGAGCCTCGCCTGCTGAATATCTCCGGCTCCGCGGCGCATGTGAGCATGTCCCTGTACAACCTCGTCGCCAATGCCTGCGAGAGCATGCCGGGTAACGGCACGGTGATCATCCGGACGCGGAACCGGTATCTGGACAAGCCGGTCAAGGGGTACGACGAAATCCGTGAAGGGGACTACGTCGTCCTTTCCGTGTCCGATACGGGACAGGGCATCTCCGACGCCGACCTCCCCCGCATCTTCGAGCCCTTCTATACGAAAAAGGTCATGGGGAGAAGCGGAACGGGCCTGGGGCTCGCCGTGGTCTGGGGGACGATGCAGGATCACGACGGCTATGTCAACGTCGAAAGCCGTGTGAATGCGGGCAGCACCTTCACCCTCTTTTTCCCCGTGACCCGGGAAGCCCCGGCATCCGAACGGGGCTCAGTCGCCGCGGACGACTACATGGGGCGGGGCGAAACCGTGCTCGTGGTGGACGACATCGAAGGCCAGCGCGCCATGGCGACGAAGATGCTCGGGAAACTGAATTACGTCGTGGCGAGCGCCGCCAGCGGGGAAGAGGCGGTGGCTTACGTCCGGGAACATCCTGTCGATATCCTGGTGCTCGATATGATCATGGAGCCGGGGATGGACGGCCTGGACACCTATCGCAGCATCGTGCAATTCCGCCCCGGGCAGAAGGCCGTCATCGTGAGCGGCTTTTCGGAGACGGAACGCGTGCACGCCGCCCAGGCCATGGGCGCCGGCGCCTACGTCAA
Organism: Syntrophales bacterium; assembly: GCA_963668175.1. GTDB lineage: Bacteria > Desulfobacterota > Syntrophia > Syntrophales > PHBD01. The sequence goes on along the minus strand of OY764159.1, from coordinate 2,333,750 downwards.
GAAGCCCTACATCCTGGAAAGGCTGGGCCTGGCCGTCCGGCAGGAACTGGACAGGAAGTGAGCAACATCGCATAGAAGGCCGCGAGCGGCGCATACCGCATGCAGTCGCGAAAGCAAGTTCGATATGATCGTACGATACGAAACGCCCGCGGACAGGGAAGCCGTCGCGGCGGTGTCGTCTTCCGCGAGGGATTCACGGCGACGTCCCGATGCGCCGTTCCGCCCGCGGGTATTCCCGCTGTGTCCCAAAGACCTGCGGCGTATCCGGATGGCACGCCTCTTCCCCATCTCATCCTGAACAGGCCTTCCGGGAACGGCATCAAAAACAAAAAAGGCAGGGGCGTTTCATAACCCTGCCTTCTCTGTATATGAAAGAAATAAAGGAGAAATTATTTTCTGAATCTTCTTCGTGCCGCAGCCGCCCCCGCCAGACCCAGGCCCAGAAGCATCATCGTTGACGGTTCGGGAACGGCGACGTTCCCGACGGCGATGTTGTCGACCTCGAAAGCGTAGCTCGTGCTCGTCAGTTTGAAACTGTCGAAATCGGGCAGACCGAGGAAGTTGACGTAAAGGTTCGTCAGGTGGGACGTCTGGTCGCCGTCGGCGCTTGCCGCGATGTCCGAACCCGTGTAGGACGCAACCTGAAGACCGTTCTTATAGAAACTGATCGTATTGTACGTATCGACGGAACCCCACCAGATGCCGAGGTAATTGTAAGTCGCGCCGAGCGATGCCGTGTAGCTTCCCGAACCGCTCGTATACGGAACGGTCAGATAATGCGTCGCATCCTTCGCGCTGACGCCGAACGGGGCGGAGTAGGTCGACGTACTGCCGGTCACGACGGCCCCGTTGCCCGACCAGCCCCACAGAAGACTGCCTTCGAAGGTCTCGACGGTCACGCCGCTATAGGCCGATGTGTAATTGTTGCCGTCGACGCCGAAAGAGTAATTAATAGTAGCGGCCGATGCCACGCCGGAGAGACCGAACACGAACACGAATACGATCAACAGATATTGCAATTTCTTCAAGGTATATCTCCCTTCTCCCGTCCGCATGTCCGCTCCGGATCGGGACCCGATTTTCGCCGTATAATGAGCAAGACGCATGCCACCAGCATAAGCCATTGATTTATTATGATATTATAGCTGGAGCGATCTTTCCGAAGGCAATATATTGTAAAGATATCCGACACCAAATCACTGCTTTGGGCACAGTTGCAGGTCATTGTTAGACAATTTATGTAAAAATCTGATATCCTTGGCGCCTAGCCGTTGGAGTAGAAGATATGTAAAATATTCTTACGCTTTTCAAGCTGCCGCCGGCTTGGCGTAGGGGAAATATCGAGCTGCAACCTTTGGACGTCACGCTCATATTCCGCATATGCTGTCTTTTGCACTTGAGGCTCCTCTTCGCCTTTTCTCGTTGACAGGCCGAGTCCTTTCGATTATGTTATGCAAAGTCTTATATTGTCGTTCAGATCATCTACTTTTAGAAGGAATTACATATGCCGCGCCATTTCCCCTATCGACAGCTTCGCGATCATTTCGAAGGCATTCCCACCGTCAGGGAGTGGCAGAGCCTGACCACCATCAAGACGCTCGGCATCTTCACCCACTCCCGCAAGAACCCCGATCTTCTTTCCATCGACCGTGCCCTCGAAGAGTTCGACAAGTCGGAGGCCACACCCTTCGACGACTCGAAGGAATCGACGGAAGCCAAGAAGACGCGGGCGCGGATCACCGCGCTGCTCCTTCTGGGCATCGCCAAGGCGGCCATGGTCTGGATGGAGCACAAGGCCCAGACCGATTCGAGCAACCGGCGCAAGTACGTGGCGAACCTGGCAATGAACGCCCAGCAGAACGCCGACTCGCTCGGGCTCGACCTCAAGTTCACCGGCCCGCCCGCCAGGGGCGGAAAGCCGCCCAAGCAAAGCGAAATCATCGGCTCGACGGCGGCGAAGCTGCGCTGGCAGATGGCGCGCGACGCCATGAAGCACCTGGGCGTCGGCAAGGACAAGAAAGCGCTCGACTCGCACTACTGGCTCGAAACGAACATCGGCGGGTCGAACCCGGAGCACATCCAGGGCGCGGATTTCGGCAATGCCTTCGGCAGAAGCGGCGAGAAGTTCGCCTTCAATTTCGCCCGCAACCACCCGGAACTCGACTCGAAGGTCAAGTACGTCAAGCCGGAGAACCGCTGGCGCTACCAGATCGTCGTCCAGGGCGGCCTGATGTACCGCCGCACGAGCGCCGTCTCGACGGCGACAACGGACCTGGTCCTCCTCGACACGGGCGGCACGGGCTACATCTTCATCATCGACGACAAGGCCAACCTCTATTGCAGCATGGGGGAACAGCCCGACGGCCTCCTTTTCCACCACTCGTCCATTATGAACGGTGTGGCGGTGACCTTCGCCGGCGCCATCGACGTCGCCGCGGGCAAGCTCACCGGCATCGACAACGCAAGCGGCCATTACCGGCCCGGGAAGGATCATCTCTTAAACGCCCTCGCCGTCCTCAACAAGTGCGGCGTGCCCCTCAAAGGGGTGAAGATCACCTTCCTCGCCGGCATGCGCAAGGTGGAGGACATGGAACTGCCCGACTTCAAGGCCTACAGCGACGCGCAGAGCTATCTCGAATCGAAGGGTACGGTCGCGCCCGGCTGATCGCCGCATCGACGTCAGGCCGGCTCCCCCTGTTTCGCCCATCGCGGGTCTTCGTATCTTCCGCTGTACTTCCCGGATACCGCCGTGATATCCTGTAGGCGATAAAACGTCTCCACGGAGGAACGATCGGTCCCGATGAACAAAGGCCTGCCCGGTGTCGGAAGAGTCTTCTCCCTGTCGCTCGCCCATCTCTTCAACGACTGGTACATGAACTACATCCAGACGCTCCTGCCTTTCCTCGTGGCGGCGGGCTTAAGTGTCAGCAAGGGGGCGTTTCTGATCTCCGCCTTCACGATCACGTCGTCCCTCCTGCAGCCGGTCTTCGGGTATCTCGTGGACCAGAAGAACCAGCGCTGGATGGTCTATGTCGGAACGTTCTGGATGGCCGCGCTTCTGTCCCTCATCGGCGTCATCGGGAATTACTGGGTCCTGATCGCCGTCGTGACGTTCGCGGGTCTTGGCACCGCCGCCTTCCACCCCCAGGCCTCGGCGATGGTGTCCGCCGTCAGCGGCGACAGGAAAGGGTTCATGCAGGCCCTCTTCATCGCGTCGGGAAACGTCGGCTGGGCGCTGACGCCCCTGGCCGCCGTCCCCTTCGTCAACGCCTACGGTCTCGCTGCGACGCCCTCGTTTGTCCTGCCGGGTACGGTCGTCGCCGTGCTTTTGTGGCTGTCGGCCCCCCGCGACGGCATCCGGAAAAAATCGGCCCCTGTGCCGCTTCTCCCGCTCCTGAAAAAGGCCGGCCCCGAGCTCGCCAAGATCATGACGGTCGTGTCGTGCCGCTCCCTCGCCTACTTCGGGCTCGTGGCCTTCCTGCCGCTCTATCTCCACGAGCGCAACATCTCGCTGCTCGCCGGCAGCCGCTTTCTCTTCATCATGCTCTTTGCCGGCGCCATGGGGGGCCTCGCCGGCGGCTACCTTTCGGACATCTTCGGCCGCAAGCGGGTCATCGTCCTTTCCCTCCTCGCCGCAAGCCCGCTCTTTTATCTCTTTCTCGAAACGGACGGCCTCTGGGGATACGTCACCATGGCCCTCGCGGGCGCAAGCCTGCTCGCATCCTTCTCCGTCACAACCGTCGCCGCGCAGGAGCTCGTCAGCGCCAACGCCGCCATGGCGTCGGGACTCATGCTCGGCTTCAGCATCGGCATCGGCGGCCTGGGCGTAGGTCTCGTCGGCCTCATCGCCGAGTACCACGGCATCGTTTATGCCATCCACCTGCTCATCTGGACGCCGCTGATCGCCGGGCTCCTTGCCCTCAGCCTCAAGCCAGGCGGCGGCCCCTCGCCGTCCGGACCGGCTTCGCCGTACTGATTCCCCGAAAAGGCAGGTCTTCGGCGTCCCGCCGCCGTGAGGATATGGGCGGAATCGTTCCGCAATCATCATTTGCCAATATCCATTTGACAGGCGGACGCCCCGCCTCTATAGTCTTTTAAACCGTCAAACGGATTTCATTTTCAAGGAGGTTCCATGAACCGTTACAGATTATCGGGAGATCGCCGTCCGTGGGAAGCGGCCTTGATCGTCCTTTTCATTGTTGTTTTCTGCGCGGCATCGGTCCAGGCTGCGGGCCCCAACCACTGGCGGTCCGTCGGCATCGGCGACTGCCCCGGCCGCGACGTCGCCGGCTCCTCCGGGCCGAATCCCGATCCGTCGAAATGCACCGACGCCTTCCGCGGACAGACCGCCGTCTGCTGGAACCAGGGCTGCACCTACAAGAACGTCGCCGTCGATTCGTGCCGCGGCGGAGCCAGCCCCGGCCGCATGTACGTCTGCGAGGGGCCGCCCGCGCAGCCGGTCCATATCGGAAACTGGCGGTCCGTCGGCATCGGCGACTGCCCGGGACGCGACGTCGCCGGTTCCTCCGGGCCGAACCCCGACCCGGCGAAATGCACCGACGCCTTCCAGGGACAGACCGCCGTATGCTGGGACCGTAATTGCACCTACAAGAACGTCGCCGTCGATTCCTGCCGCGGCGGAGCCAGCCCCGGCCGCATGTATGTCTGCGACGCACGCCCCGCGCAGCGCGCGAATATCGGAAACTGGCAGTCCGCAGGCATCGGCGACTGCCCCGGCCGCGACGTCGCCGGTTCCTCCGGGCCGAATCCCGACCCGTCGAAATGCACCGACGCTTTCCGCGGCCAGACCGCCGTCTGCTGGGACCGTAATTGCACCTACAAGAACGTCGCCACCGAATCCTGCCGCGGCGGGGCCAGCCCCGGCCGCATGTACACCTGCGCCGCGCCCGCCCGTACAAAGGGCCCCGGGCCGTCGCCGGACATGGTCCTCTTCGACAACTGGAACGGCTACGTGTGCAGCACGACGAACCGCGTCAGGTTCGAACTCCGGCGCGATTCATTTGTCTCGCGCATCGTCGTCTGGAGCGACGCGCGAAGGGACGGCGGGAACCTCTCGGCCATCCTGAACGGCCCCCATGGCGCGGCGGGCATCGCCTCCAGGCAGGGCAACTGCGATACGCATCAGCGCCAGTGGTGCGAGCGGATATTCGACGTGTCCCTCGACCTGTCCGCCGGGTGGTACAACCTCGACCTGGACCGGAACTCCGTCTGCCAGAATCAAGGCTCGCGGGGGAACGGCTTCGCCAAGATCTACGGCAACCAGCGCTGACGCACCGTTTCGTTCATCGTAAACCCGGCATTCGCTTCGACAACAAAAAGGGGTTCCCATCGGGGAACCCCTTTCTTGCACGGGCGGGGGGACACAGCCGCCGCGCGACGTATTCCCGTTGCGTAACCCTTAAAGGAACAGGAACATCCGTTATGTTTTCCATCCGTGCGGCGCTCGTTCCCGTTATGCTTCCATCCCCGATGCTTTAAATAGAGATATTCGCTCATATTTCGTCTTGACAATAAACGCAAATGCGGGCAGGTTTGGCGCATATTCCGCGTCATGGGCACAAGTATCATTCCGATATCTCAAACAGGCCCGAAGCGGATGCGCAAAACACTGCGCAGGGACGTTGATTTCCGAATTCGAAAGGACAACCATGATCGGAATCTGCGGAGACAGTTGCGTGGACTGTCCCAGATACATTGCAACCGAAAGCGGCAAGGCCAAAGACCTCGAAGACGTGAAGGCGTGGTGGGTCCGCCTCGGACTGAGGGCGGAGGACTTTCCGGCCGAATCCATGGCCTGCAAAGGCTGCCGCCCGGAAAACGCGTGCGCCTATCCGGAAATCCGCGACTGCGCGCATAGGCGCGGGGTCAGGAACTGCGGCCTCTGCGATTTGTATCCCTGCGGCCTCGTCGCGGCCGCCTTCGATAGGTCGGACGCGTTTCATACAAAGGCCGCCGCGGCCTGCACACAGGAAGAACTCGATATCCTGGAGCGGGCCTTCTTCCGCAAGAGGCATATTCTGGACTGGATTCATCTCGAAAGGGACAAATAACAAAAGAAGCGAGCCGGAGGTGCGGGCATGTTTGAAGAGACGAGGATATCGCATATCATCAAATCGGAGGATCTCAACCATCACGGGACCCTCTTCGCGGGCAGAATGTCCGAATGGCTGGTGGAGGGATGCCTGATCGCGGCCATCAAGCTCCTCGGCAGGCCGGAGGACATCGTCTGCGTCCGGATTCACGGCATGGATTTCGTAAGACCGGCCACGAAAGGGGACGTGCTGGATTTGGAGGCCCGGATCGCTTTTCTGGGCACCAAGAGCATCACGGCCCACGGCAAGGCCTTTGTGAACTCCAGCGGGACCCCTTTTGTCACGGGCATGGCGACGTTTGTCACCGTCGACAAAAAAGGCAAACCTTATGCACACGGACTCACGCTGACGGAAACCTACATCCGCGATAACGCACAGATCTACGAGGCGGCAGTGAAGGCGAGGAACAGCCGCTGAGACGGAGATAACCTGATGGAAGACTTCAACCCCGACACCTATTGCGGAATCTACTGCGGCGCATGCTCGATTGCAACGTACGGCAGGACGGGACGAACCGACGGATTCACCGCATGCCTCGGCAGCGTGCCCAGGGAGGAACTCGCCTGCAACGGCTGCAAATCGGACAAGGTCTATGCAGGCTGCCGAATGTGCACGTTCCGCGACTGCGTGGCGAAAATGGGTGTTGCGCACTGCGTCGAATGCGCCGACTATCCCTGCGCCCTGTACAAGCGATGGCAGGGGGCGGCAAGCATTCTCCCGCACGTGGGCGAAGCGGCGGCGAGCCTGGATGCGATCAAACGCGACGGCACGGACGCCTGGATGGCGGCGCAGAAGAAGCGCTGGGCCTGCCCGGACTGCGGCGAGCCGTTTTCCTGGTACGCGGCCAGGTGCGGCAACTGCGGCCGCAGCCTCACGGATGTCGCGTTCGAACTTACGGGCTGGAGGAAATTCCTCTGCCGCATCATCATCCCCCTGGTCTACCGCAAGGGCAAATCGAAACAGATGAAGGCCTGACGGCAATTCGAACGGCCTTCACGGCGCGCAGATGCAACACGGCGTTAAATCCGGAAACGCACGAAAACGAAAGAGGGAATGATACTTTCATGGAAAGAAAGACCATAGGGATCGTTATTTTCGACGACGTCGAGGTGCTCGACTTCTGCGGACCGTTCGAGGTCTTTTCCACGACGCGCCTCGACGAGGAGACGCGGCGGGAGGACCCGTCGCCGTTCGACGTCAGGCTGGTGTCAGAACGGGGCGGGACGGTTACCGCCTCCGGCGGGATGCGCGTCGTCTCCGACTGCGGCTTCGAAAACTGCCCGAAGCTCGATATCCTCTGCGTCCCCGGCGGCTGGGGCACCCGCAGGGAGATGAACAATCCGGCCTTCCTGGAATGGCTGCGCCGCCGCACCGCCGAAGCGGAACTTCTCACTTCGGTCTGCACGGGCTCCATGCTCTTAGGCTTCGCCGGCCTGCTCGACGGCCGCCGCGCCACGACCCACTGGCGCTCCCTCGACTGGATGCGCGAGTCCTTTCCGTCCGTATCCGTCTCATACGACGAGCACGTCGTCGACGACGGAAACGTCGTCACCTCGGCGGGCATCTCCGCCGGCATCGACCTGGCCCTGAAAGTCGTCGCCCGTTATTGCGGCGAATCCATCGCCCGGGCGACGGCCAAACACATGGAATACCCTTATCCCGACAGCAACGCGCGAAGAATCTGAACCGGAAACGAAGCGGCGGAAAACCATCGTTTGGGGCGATCGCGGCGAAACCGCTGGAACAGGATCGGGAAGACGGCAGATGTCGATCCATAAACAACAAAGGCAGGGCCGTTTTCGACCCTGCCTTCGTCTTTCCCTTCCTGACGGATGCTATTTCCGGAATTTTTTCCGCGCGAACGCGGCGCCGGCGAGCCCGAAGCCGAGAAGCAGCATGCTGGCCGGTTCAGGAACGGCGGCAATGGGGTCGTTCACCTCAATATCGTTAACGTAGAAACCGCTGCCGGAAATCGAGACTTCCTCGACGCCGGTCCAGTTGAGGATGATCTGCTGAAGGCCGCTGCCGGTGATCACCATGGTGTAGAGCACGGTATGCCCGAGATCGGAATAACCGGTGATGGTCGCGCCAGTACCGCCCGTTACCCATAAAGAGTTGAGCGTGACGGGTCTCTGGGTGATGGTGTTGCAGTTGAAACCGCAGTTGTTATCGTAGGTCGGGTTGGAGAACGCGAAGTAGAGCGGGAAGCTGCCCAGATTGTAATCTCCGCTGTAGCCGGTCTGGCCCGCGCCCAGCGTTTGGCCGGTCGGGATCGGAAACAGCGCACCGGCAGTCATGTAGATTTTGCCGCCGTTGTTTCCCATGGTGGGTACCGAAAAGTTTATCGATGCCTGATCCGGGTTGCCGAGACTCTGCGTCCACGGATTTTGCTGTACACCGGCACTGCTGAAAACGTAGGTGCCGGTACCACCCGTCCCTGTGTAGTAACCGTGATTGCCGGTGGGATTGACGTTAAGCGTCGAAAGATTGAAAGTCGTCGCCTGCACCGGTGACGTCCATACGAACAGCAGGACGGCTATGCCCAAGGCAATTCCGAATTTTGTTTCCCTCATTTTTTTCATGATGCTCCCTTTCATTGGATAGATCATCTGGTTATGTTCCTGTTCACTTGTTTCCTTGCCGCGGCAACCGCCTTAAAACCATGGCAGACGGCCGGGTTGCCGCCCTTCTTTGACAGGAGTCCTAGGAATGCATCGATAATGCCAAACGCCTAACTCATTATGCATGCGAAGCATTCTCCTTTTTTCGTTCCATTGCCCCGAAAATGATGTAAATTTATGTAAAGAATATCGACAGCGCGGGAGGCAAAAATCGCCGTTTTGGGTAAATTTGGAAGAGCATAGAGAACGTTACGGACATGGCCCAACATGTAAAGTATACATACGATTTTACAGGATTATTCCCCTTAGACCGCGCCTCATCCGAAAACCGACGGGGTTTCAGGTATTGCGACCCGGCAATTCATGGCTTCGCTTAGGATTTCCAGCCGGCATCAACAATTCCGTCCCCCTGACGTTATTTTCATCTGCAGGCTTGCCGCCCCCTGCAAACTGCGATAATATACCGTCATACCCCTTAATAAAAGGAGTGCCCGCCCATGCCAACGCTTGTTGCGAGAATCGTCCTTTTGTTAGCCGTGTTTGCCGTGCCGCTGCCGTCTGTCGCCGCGGAGCAACCGGAACTGTTCGTTCAGCAGCCGCTGTCGCATGCCGTCGCCATGGATTTGAGCAGGGACGGCCGCTATCTTCTGACAAGCGGCTACGATCCGGCCATAAGACTCTGGGACGTTTCCTCAGGCAGGGAGATCAGGGCATTCAAGGGCCATGCCCGAAACGTGCTCTCCGTCGCCTTCAGCCGCGACGGGGCGTTTGCGCTGTCCGGAAGCGAAGACAACACACGCAGGCTCTGGGATGTGGTCACGGGTTCGGAGATCAGGGCATTTCAGGGGCATGCTGGTCAGGTCAATTCCGTGGCCGTGAGCGCCGACGGCCGTTATGCCGTATCGGGAAGCAACGACGGCACGGCCAGGCTCTGGGATATTGCGACGGGCAGAAACGTCCGGACCTTTCAAGGCCCCTTCACTTTCGTGCACAGCGTCGCGGTGAGCCCGGACGGCCGTTATGTCCTGGCCGGCGGTAACCCGTCTGCGCGTCTCGATATGAAGGACTGGAACGACGTCGTCCTCTGGAATGCCAACACGGGTGAAATCGTCAGGACATTCCGCCACTGGGACCGCAGCACATCGGGAATCAAGGCCGTCGCTTTCAGCCCCGACGGGCAATACATCCTTTCCGGGCATTCCAATCTCGTCGAGAAAGAGAATATCGCCGTCAAGCTATGGGACGCATCGACGGGCCGCCTGGTCAGACCGCTGCCGATGGATGCCGCGAGCATAAGCACCGTGCAGTTCAGCCCGGACGGGAAATATGCCGCAGCGGGAAACGAAAACGGGGGAAAAATCAAGATATGGGAATTATCGACAGGCCGGGAGATTGCGACTTTCGATCACCCGTACGTCAGGGCGATGTCCTTCAGCGCGGACGGCCGCCGGCTGTTTTCCGGGGGCTCCGGCGTCAAAATCTGGGAGATGACGACGGGCAGGGAACTGGGAACATTCAGAGACCGGACCTCCGCCAGCGCCGTATACTCTGTTGCGTTCAGTCCGGACACGCCGCACGCCATTGCGGGAAGTTACCACGGAGGCGTCCAGCTATGGGATTTATCGAGCGGACGCCTGATGAAGACGCTCAAGGGGCACAAGGACATTACGGGCGTAGTTGTTACGCCTGACGGCCGATCCATCGTTTCCTCCTCATTAACGGACAGCACCGTAACCTTTTGGGACCCGTCATCGGGCAAAACGATCAGGACTCTTAAAGGTCCCCATAATACGGACATCGTAAGCCGTAACGGCCGTCTTTACGGTATTTCCGTAAAACAGGGCGGCAAGGAAGCCGGGATGTGGGACTATCATACCGGGCAGCTTGTCCGGACATTCGCGGGCGATGAGGGAGATGCGTTCAGTTCCTACGCTGCGGCATTGAGCCCCGACGGCCGTTATGCCGTCCTGGGAAGGCATCTTTTCGACGCGGCGACGGGCAGGAGGATCAGATCCTTCGATAAGCCCGTCACGCTGTGGGCGGGACAGCAAAGCCAGCGGTACACGGCCGATTCGCATAGCCTGAGAAAAATCGCCTTCAGCCCCGATGGTAAATATGTGCTCCTGGGGGGGATGGCGGTGACGCTGGGCAATCCTCACAGTTACATCGATCTCTGGGATATCGCCGCAGGCAGGCTGATGCGGGAATTCAAGACGGACAAGGACGAATCTATCGTTACCGTCGCATTCAGTCCGGACGGGCGGCAGGTCGTCGCAGGCAGCGGTCCCGACATCAAGTTGTTCGATACAGCGACGGGAAGCGTCGTCAAAACGCTTCGGGGACATGCCGACCACGTCCAGTCCATAGCCGTTCAGGCCGACGGGCGTCGAATCCTTTCCGGCGATGCAGGCGGGGTCATCAAAATATGGGATGTCGCCGGGGGCAGCGAAATCTGCACATGGACGGCTTTTTCCAACGGCGAATGGGTTGCCGTCACGCCCGACGGATACTTCAATGCATCGCCTAACGGAGCCGGCCATATAAACGTAAGAATCGGCAACAAGGTTTACGCGATCGACAACTTCTACGAAAAATTCTTCAACCCCGCCTACGTGGCGTCCGTGTTGCAGGGCAAAAAAATCGAAGCCGCCGCGGACATCCGCAAAGGCGTCATGACGCCGCCGGAGGTGCGGATCGTCTCCCCCGCCCCGAACGAGACGATCGGCAGCGACACCGTCTCCGTGACGGTCGCGGCCAGAGACACGGGCGGCGGCATCGACGAAATACGCCTCTACCACAACGGCAAGGCCGTAGGCGAAGATATGCGGGCCGTCAGGATCGCGGCGAAGGAAAAGGAAACGACCAAGACTTACAGCGTCGCCCTCGTCGACGGGACAAACACCTTCCGGGCCGCGGGATTCAGCAGGGACAGGACGGAATCGAACCCGTACGAACTGACGGTCGTCCTCACCGCCCCGCAGAAGGAGATCGCCATGAGCGTCCTGGCCGTGGGCATCAACACATACAGGAACCCCGCGCTGAACCTGAACTACGCCGTTCCGGACGCGAAGGGCATCGCGGCCTTCTTCCGGGAGAAAGGGCCGGGTCTTTTCAAAAAGATCAGCATCAACGACGTCTACGACGAACAGGCCACGAAAGCGAACATCACGGCGCAGCTGAAAAACCTGGAAGGGACGAATCCCCAGGACGTCGTGCTCATCTACCTCGCGGGCCACGGCGAGAACATCGCGGACAAGTGGTACTTCATCCCCCATGAGATTGCCTACCCGGAGAGGGAGGACGAGGTGAGAGCGAAAGGCATCTCCTCGGACGACATCGCCGGACTGATCCGGAACATCAGGGCCCAGAAGGTCCTCGTGATGATCGACTCCTGCAAGGCGGGCGCCATGCTTATCGCCATGCGCGGCTTTGAGGACCGCAAGGCGCTCTCGCAGCTGTCGCGCTCCACGGGCGTCCACGTCATCGCCGCCTCCACCAAGGACCAGTTCGCGGCGGAAGTGAAGGAGCTGGGGCACGGCGTCTTCACGTATACGCTCCTGGAAGGCCTGAAAGGCGGGGCGTCCGCGGACGACAGGACCGTAACGGTCCGCAGGCTCATGACGCACGTGGAGAACCGCCTGCCCGACATCACGATGAAATACCGGAAGGAGGCGCAATTCCCCGTCGTGGATTCGCGCGGCATGGACTTCCCCCTGGCGACAGCCAAATGAGCATGGACGGGGGCTCCTGTAACAGCTGTTTACCGTATCCGGATACACAATGATCTGCTAAGACGCATTACAACAATCTTCGTTCGTCCGAAAGAGGGATAGGTTTATGAATCATCATGCAGAAAGCCTTATGAGAAACGGCATGCGCCGTTGCGGATCGTTCAAGCAATCTTTTCTGAGCCTGGCCGTTTGTTTCGCCGTACTGATTCTTGTCTTCGGGGGAACAGAGGCCCGGGCGGAATGGCCCCATATCGTGCTCTCCAAGGATGGAACGCCGATCTCGTACGAAACTTACGGCAGAGGAGAACCGACTCTTGTCTTTGTGCACGGCTGGAGTTGCGACGCCCGCTACTGGCGCGAGCAGGTCCCCGTATTTTCGAAGCAGCATCGCGTCGTGGTTATCGATCTTGCGGGCCACGGCCATTCCGGCATGAACCGAACAAAATACACCATGGCCGCTTTCGGCGAGGACGTGCGGTCGGTTGCGGAAGCGACGGGCAGCCGCAACGTCATTCTCATCGGACATTCCATGGGAGGATCGGTGATCGCGGAAGCGGCGCGGCTCATGCCCGACCGCGTCATCGGCCTGATCGGCGTGGACACGCTTCGTAACATAGAGTACCGGCTGACTCCGGGAGAGCTTAAAAGACTGATCGCCCCCCTGGAAAAGGACTTTGCAGCCGGGAGCCGGCAGTTTGTCGAAAAGATCATATCTCCCAAGACGGACCGGCAGCTCCGCGACTGGATTCTCTCGGATATGTCGGCCGCGCCGCCCGCCGTCGCCGTGAGTGCGTTTCATGAAATGATGACGCAGTATGTTACAGGCGATGCGGCAAAGATTTTCGAGCAGGTCCGCATCCCCGTCGTCCTCGTGAACGGGGATATGAGGCCCATCGACTATGAAGCGAACCGGCGCCACATGTTTTCTCTCGATGCCATTGTCCTTACGAACGCGGACCACTTCCTCATGATGGATCGGCCGGAAGATTTCAATCCCGCACTGGACAAGGCGATTCGTATGCTATTGGAAAAATCGGGAAAGGGAAATAACCGGGCGAATTGACCCGGCCGACGGGAAAGAGGTCGGCAACCGGCACGCGGCATCATACCTTTCGTTCTGCTGCCTGTCGCAGCCGATCGTCATCGCGGCCCCTTATCCGCAAAGGGAAATACGGCATGGTCATGAACGAACATATCGCGCGATTCAACACGGCGGCCGGGCAATACGCGACGGACCGCTACCCCGGCCGGGCCCGGTGCATGGAGAAGGTCATCGAGCTTCTGGAGCCGCAGGTCGGGGACACGGTCCTGGACATCGGCTGCGGCCCAGGCGCCCAGCTCATCCGTCTTTCGCCGCTGATCAAATCGGGGATCGGCCTTGACCCGGCGGAGCGGATGATCGCCCAGGCCGTGCAGGCGACCACCGGCTGTCCCAACCTGAGGTTTTACGTCGGCGCCGCCGAGGCCCTTCCGCAGGAGATCGCCCATGACGGCGTCAACAAGATCTTCTCCAACTACGCCCTGCACCACCTGCCCGGCGAAGCGAAACGCCGCTGCATCGGAAACCTCGCGTCGATCCTGCCCGCGGGCGGCATCTTTGTCCTCGGCGACCTGATGTTCAGCGACGATCCGGACAACCATAAGGCGCTGTTCGACATCGTCGGCTACGGGCCGGGCTGCGATACGCCGTCAAGGCTGCCGGAGATCGAAGCCATGTTCGCCGGGGCGGGGCTTTCGTTCCGGACATATGTCTTAAATCCGCTCGCCGCGGTCGTCGTAGGCAGAAAGGCGTGACCCTTGCGCCGCGTCCGGTGGATGTGTTAGATACAGATCGCAAAACATATGCAGATCGCAGGGGGAAGCGAAATGGCCGGAGGATTCACAGCCTGCCTTCAGATATTCCCGTCGGGCGACATCGCCAGAACGACGGCCTTCTACGAGTCCATCGGCTTCAGGTCGGTCAGGTACCTCCGCTCGGAAGAGCCTCACGTCTGCCTGTACCGGGACGGCATCGAGATCGTCGTCACCCGGTCGCAGAACGGCAGGATCGAGCCCAACCGGTCGGTCCACGGCTACGGCTACGACGCCTATTTCATCACGGACGATCAGAAGGGCATTCTGGACGAACTAAAACGGAAAGGCGTAAAGGTCGTCAGGGAACTGACGACGACGGATTACGCGAACAGCGAATTCGTCTTTGAAGACGTCGACGGCCGCTGGATCGGCGTCGGCAAGAAACAGACAGCGCAGGACACGGAAAGCCCCCGGTAAGAAACCGCGGACTTGCTCCCGGATTAAGAATTATCCGGCTTAAGGAGGCGTCAACATGGAATGGCAGGACATTGCCCTCTTCTTTGCGGCCTCGTGGATGCTCATCGTCACGCCGGGTCCCGACATCGTCTACGTGGTCACGCGGGGGATATCGCAGGGCCGTAAGGCCGGCGTGGTGTCGGCCGTCGGAGTGACCGTGGGAATCCTGGTCCACACCGTTTTTGCCTCCCTGGGCCTCGCCGTCATCCTGCGAACGTCGGCGCTCGCCTTCCTCGCCGTGAAATTCGCCGGTGCCGCCTACCTTGTCTATCTCGGCGTCAAGGCCTTTATGAACAGAACCGAGTTCGCCCTCGACAGCGATAAACCGGCAGACGGAACAAGGACCGTTTTCATCCAGGGTATTCTGTCCAACGTGCTCAACCCCAAGGTGGCCCTCTTCTTTCTTGCGTTCCTGCCGCAATTCGTGAACCCGCGATACGGAAACGCCTCCGCCCAGATGGTCGGTCTGGGGCTCACTTTCGCCTTTTTCGGCGCCGTTTTTCTCGTCGCCCTCGGCTATTTTTCGGGCGGCATCGGCTCGTGGCTCTCCCGCAGGCGCCGCATCGCCGACAAGATCCGCCTGTTCACGGGAGGCATCCTCGTCCTTTTGGGCCTGCGGCTCGCCTTCATGGAGCAGAAATAGACGCCGCCCGTTCGCTCGTACATGGAACAAGCCCCCGGACGGCCCGATACACAACACGATTTTGGAGGAAAGACCCATGATATCCGTGCTGCGAAATCTTTTTATCTGCGTCTTCGTGTGCGTTCTTCTGGCCGCCCCTGCCGTCCCGGCGGGCGGAAGCAATGAGGAAGCACCGCCCGTCAAGCAATTGCGGGCGCTGTACGACACCGACAAGGCGTTTCACTCCTCGATGGACAAGGCTTTCGCTGCGATGAAGGGCAGGGAGAATCCCTGGCGCGGCAGGAATTTCAACGACCTCTGCCGGTTCTTCAACGACTGGTTTTACCTCGTCCCGATCAACGGAAGCCCGAAGTACGACGAATTTACATACATCAAGGAATTCTCCTGGTTCTATTACAAAAACGCCTACGGCCAGCGGATCGTGGGCAAGGAGCCGGGCCTGGGCTGGACCCGGGACTTCGTGGCGGCGCGGGGAAAATTCATGGACAGCGCCGAGTCGACCGCAACCATCAAGCAGTGGCTCGACGACCCCTCCATGGCGACGGAACAGTACGTCGTCCCGCCGCAGGGGTTCAAGTCGTTCAACGAATTCTTCATCCGCGACCTCAAGCCCGGCGCAAGGACGGTTGCGAGCCCGGCGGACGATTCCGTGCTGGTCGCTCCGACGGACTGCGTCCTCAACATGATCGACCCGCTGACGGCCGAAACGAAGATCCCGACGAAACTCCACCAGAAGCTGAACGTCAGGGAACTGCTGGCGGGCTCGGCCTATGCCAAATACTTCGAGAACGGGACGGCCGTCTCCTGCATCCTTCTGCCCGATACGTACCACCACTACCACGCCGTCGTCACGGGCGCCGTCGTCGAGTCCCGCGAGGACGTGGCCGGCTCCTACTGGGGCATCGCGGATTTTCCCGCATTCCTCCGGCGCGGCAACATCGGCTACGGCCAGAGCTACAGCGTCTTCGAGCATTTCCGCCGCGGCTATTTCGTGATCAGGACGAACGGCTACGGCTACGTGGCGATGGTCCCGGTGGGCCTGGACACCATCGGCTCCGTGGTCTTCGAGGAGAAATGGAAGAAGGCGACTGCGGCGAACCCCGTGCCCGTCGCGAAGGGCGAGAAGCTCGGCCACTTCGCCTACGGCGGGTCGCTGGTCATCACGCTGATCGAGCAGGGCGTCTCGTCCGTCACGATTCCGCAGGGCCAGCAGATCGGCGTTTTCAAGCAGAAGAAGTCGCCGTCGGAATGACCCTGTGCCGAAAGAAAGGACACCCGTATCCCTAACCGTCTTTCGAAGGAAGGAGGAGAGCCATGAAACCGAGCAGTCTGAAGATCGCGTTCATTATGTCCGTCTCCGCTTGCCTCGTTGCCGTTGCCCTGTGCCCGGCCGCGTTCGCCGCGCCGCAAATCGACACGGACAAGCAGAATTACAACTTCGGCGAACCGGTCAGCGTCCGCTTCGCCGATGCGCCGGGTTTCGACAGCGACTGGATATGCATCGTCCCGGCGGGCTCCCCGGATACGGAGGGCGGTGACTACAAGTACATGCCCAAGGGGCAGACCCAGGGCGTCCTGTCCTTCGACGCCCCCGCCTCGCCGGGGGCATACGAGGCAAGGGCCTACTATAACTATGCCGCCAAGGGGTACGTAGTGGCGGCGCGCTTTGCCTTTTCCGTGGGTTCCTCCGCGGAGTACGAAAAGCAGCTAGCCGACCGCCATGCGCGCATGGAGCGCAAAATCGATCCCGGCAACCCCCTGGAGGCGGACCTGCCCCCGGACGTGGGACTGGTCTATATCTTCCGGGAGCCGTGGGCCGTATCGAGCCGGGCGGACGTGGAGATCATGGCGAACGGCAAGCGCATCGCCATTATGCCGACGAAGTACTTCCCTTACAGGGTCTCTGCGGGGGAAGTCACCTTCTCGACCGGCGAACTCTTCGACCGCAACGTCCAGACCGGGGCGCCGGAAACATCCTGGTATGCGCGCAAGTCGGAAGCGACGGTCAGGGTCAAGCCGGGCTACGTCTACTACGTCAAGCTGAAGGTGGCATTTGCGGGCAGCCTGGTCCCCGATCTGGAGCAGGTCGAATGCAGGGAAGGCGCCAACCTCATCGAAAGCTACCAGCTGACGCCGCTGAAATAACCCGGGTCGCCTGCGTTTACGCGCGAAGCCGCGTTTGCCCTTAAATCGCGGCTGCGGACTTGCCGCAGCATCGCAACGAGGCACCTCCCATGCGTATCGTCATATCCGTTCTGTGCTTCATGGCATCCGTCGCCGTCTTTCTCCACGGCCTGGTCACCGAGTACCGCCAGTCCCGCGAAAGCGGCCCCATCGCCATCGTGCCGACCCTGCCCTCGGCGGTGGGGGGTGCGATGATGATCTTCCTGGGACTGTTCTGGCTGCCGGCGCCGGTCCCGTGGTGGGTCTACGTGCTGTCGTTCTTCGGGGTAACGGCCTTTTACGGTTTCTGCATCAACCTGGCGAACCATCGCCGGAAACCGGGGAAACGGAAGCCGGGTTCCGCGACATAAGCCTCAGGAAACATCCCCCCCCCTTTCACGGCAGCAAGATCGTTCAATACGCCGCCCGTTTCCTGCGCTATACATCCCGTCAACATCTTACGGAAACATGGGAGGCGCATGATGAATCATCGGACGATTGCAGAGATTTTCGAAGGAGGATCGGTCGCATGCGGGGCAAGGATCAGCCCCATCGGGGAGGCCGCCTGGAATCCCCATCCCGCCTTCGCCGGGGTGTATCTGAAGCATCTCGTCAAGGGAGAAGATACGCAGGGGCGGATAAGCTGCCATCTCGTCAGGGTTAAGGCCGGGCATGAAATCGGGAAGCACGTCCACGAAGGGAAGGAGGAGATTCACGAGGTCCTCGGCGGCCGGGGCCGCTGCCTCGTCGCCGGACGGGAATATGCATACAAGCCGGGGGCGGTTGCCGTCATTCCCGGAGATACGGAACACCTGGTGCAGGCCGTTGAGGAAGACCTGCTCCTTTTCGCCGCCTTTTCTCCCGCCCTCTTATGAACGGCGGGACGGGCCTTTCCGTGTCGGCCCGGCGGGACGGTTGCCGCACAGATAGTCGCCGGGGGTCACCCCGACGATTTTCCTGAAGAAGCGGGTAAAGTGGCTTTGATCCGCAAAGCCCGCGTCCAGGGCGGCCCTCGCGATCGGAACCCCTTCGAGCATTTGCAGGCGGGCCTTGTCGATCCTTAACTGGATTTGAAAGGCATGGGGCGGCACGCCGACTTCATGGCTGAATATCCGGCTGAAGTGAAAAGGGCTGAGCCTGGCGACTTCCGCCAGATCGCCGAGCTTGATGCTGTCCCGGTATCGCTCGGCGACATAAGCCCGGGTGCGCCGGACGGCCGCCCGTCCTGCCCGGCAAGGCGCCGGTTCCGGCAGGGTGCGGGCGTGGACCGATAACAGCCGCGCAAGGATTGCCGACAGGGCCGCTTCCTTCCCTCGGGCGCAGCCGGTCCGCCCGGCCATATCGGCGAAGGATTCCACCCATGCATACAGCGTCGCATCGGTAACCGCGAGGGGCGCAAAGCGGGGAACGGCCACCGAACCGCCATCGACACCGTGAAGCAGACGGCGGAGGTAATCCGGCCCGATGCACACGATACGGTAGTCGTGATCGTCCGCGATGCACCGGTGAGGCTCCCCCGGCCCGATGACAAAGACGTCCCCTTCCCGTCCGAGAACGGTTCCATCCCGACCGGAGACGGACCTCCTGCCCCTTTCAATGATGCCGATGCTGAAAGACCGATGGGCGTGCCTGGGAAAGGTATTGCAGATACCCCTGCCCCGGACGAGCCTCACCTGCGGCAGCTCCGCGACGTCCTCGAAGCGAATCATCCTTTCCGTTTTTTCCGCCATGCCGTCCGCTCTCCAATGAAGACCTCTTATAAGAGCGCCCCCTTTTTTTTCACTATAGGGATTATCATGAACACGTTTCGGATGTATAGGCCATTTTTACATGATCGCTCCTGAAAAGACAGTCAGGGACTCATCCGGATGGCCGCCCGTTTTGAGATTCGGTTTGACAACCCGCGAGGCATCCTGTACCATACGGCCTTCTCAAACTGTCAATAATTTTCGCCCGTTGTTGTCTCCCGCTTACCGGTGTCACCGCACAAGGAGGAGCACCCGATGCGCGTCCCGTCCAAAGCAAATCGGCAACTCATCGAAGAGATCGACCGGTTGAAACAGAAAATCGCTCAACTCGAAAAAGCCGCATCGGAAAGCAAGCCCGTGGAAAGGCCCTTGCACGATATCGAAGACCGGTTCAACGCATTCATGGACAACACCCCCAACGTCGCCTGGATGAAGGACGATGAAGGGAGATACGTCTATATCAATAAATCCTACGAAAGGCGGTTCGGCGTAAAAACGGACAGCTGGCTGGGCAAAACCGATTTCGACATATGGCCGCGCGAGATTGCCGAAGGATACCGGCAGAACGACCGCATCGTGCTGGAGACGGGACGAACCGTCGAGACGACGGAAACCGCGCCCGATGCGAACGGCAATACCACCTACTGGCGGAAATTCAAGTTTCTGTGCAAGGACACGCAGGGCAGAAAGTATGTCGCGGGGGGCGGCATCGATGTTACGGAAAGCAAGCGTCTGGAAGAGAGGCTTCAAGAAGAGCGCGACGTATTGCAGGCCGTCATGGACGGGGCGAGACGGTCTCTCCTTGCCTATCTCGACCGCGACTTCAACTACATCCGGGTCAACGAGGCCTTCGCCGCCGCGTGCGGCTTAAGGCCAGACGATTTGATCGGCAGGAACCAATTCGTTCTTTATCCTCACGCGGAGAGCGAAGCCATCTTCACCAGGGTCAGGGATACGGGGGAACCCTTCGAGATTCGCGACTATCCCTTCACCTTTTCCGGCCGGGCCGAACGGCGAACGGCTCATTGGGACTGGATGCTCGCGCCGGTAAAGGACGCCGACGGCAAGGTCGGCGGCCTCGTGCTCTCGCTCTTTGAAACCACCGAACGCAAGCGCGCAGAGGAGGAGATGAGAAGATCCAAGGCATTGCTGGAAAGCGTCTTCAACTCGTCCCAGGACCTCATGGTCGTGGTCGACAGGGACCTCAGGATTCTCATATCCAACTGGAAATCCCCGCTTTATGCCGGGAAAAAGGAATATCCCCTGGGCTCGCACTGCTACGAGGCCTTTCTGAAACGCGGGCAGATCTGCGAACCGTGTTTTGCCATGAACGTTTTCAACAGCGGCAAGCCCCTTCTTGCGGAAAACTACAATCCCGTTACGAAGCGCCTTGTGGAAGTGAGCTCCTATCCGATCTTCGACGACCGGGGAGAGGTCGTCATGGTCGCCGAACACGTGCGCGACATCACCGACCGCAGGCGGACGGAAGCCGCCCTCAGGGACCGCGAAGCGCAGTTCAGCGTCATGTTCGAGGTCGCCTCCATAGGCATGGCCCAGGCCGATGTGGCGACCGGACAATGGCTGCGGGTGAACCAGAAGATGTGCGACATCACGGGATACTCGCCGGACGAGCTTCTTACCATGCGTATCCAGGAGATTACCCACCCCGAGGACCGCGACCGGGATTGGGACCTGTTCCAGAAAGTCGTACGGGGCGAATTGCCCGATTACAGGCTGGAGAAACGCTATATCCGCAAGGACGGCAGGACCGTCTGGATCAATGTCAACATGGCGGTCATCCGAGACGACCGGGGGCGAGCCACGCGCACCATGGCGACGATAGAAGACATCACGGACCGCAAGAGGATGGAGCAGGAGAGCCGCGAAATGGAAATGAGGCTGCAGCGCTCGGAAAAGATGGAAGCGCTGGGGCTCCTGGCCGGCGGCGTCGCCCACGACCTCAACAACGAACTCGGCATCCTGGTCGGCTATGCCGAGCTCCTCCACGACAACCTCGACGAATCGGACCCGCGCAAAGGGGACGCCCGGAACATCATGTCCGGCGGCGAGCGGGCCGCGGCGATCGTCCAGGATCTCCTGACGCTTGCGCGCCGAGGCGTACAGACCAAGACCGTCGTCAATCTCAACAAGACGGTCACGGAATATCTCAAATCTCCCGAGCATTTAAGGCTGGCGGCCCTCCATCCCCATATCAGGGTGGAGACCCGGCTCGACGACGACCTGCTGATGATCAGGGGTTCCCGGGTCCATATCTCGAAGACGCTCATGAACCTTGTGTCCAATGCGGCGGAAGCCATGTCGTCGGGAGGGGACATTGTCATCCGCACGGAGAATCGCTATCTGGACAGACCCGTGGCCGGCTACGACGACATGGGGGAAGGAGACTATGTCGTCCTGGCCGTCTCCGACGAGGGGGAAGGGATATCCGATAAAGACATGAAGCGGATATTCGAGCCGTTCTATACCAAGAAGGTCATGGGAAGGAGCGGCACGGGCCTCGGGTTGTCCGTCGTATGGGGCACGGTGAAAGACCACGGCGGACATATCGACGTTCAGAGCAAAAGGGGCCGGGGGACGACATTCAGCCTCTATTTTCCCGTAACGCGCGAGGAGGCGGCGGGACAAGACGACATCGTCCCGTCGGATTTGTACCGCGGCCGCGGGGAACGCATCCTCGTCGTGGACGACGTCAAGGACCAGAGGGACCTGGCCGCCCGCATCCTGGAAAGCCTCAATTACATCGTCGACACGGCCGCGAGCGGCGAGGCGGCCGTGGCCTTTCTCAGGAACAGCAGGGCGGACCTGGTTGTCCTGGATATGATCATGGACCCGGGCATCGACGGATTCGAAACGTACCGGCGGATAACGGAAATCCATCCCCGCCAGAAGGCCGTCATTGTCAGCGGATTCGCCGAGACGGACCGCGTGAAGATGGCCCAGTCCTTAGGGGTGGGCGCCTTTGTCAGGAAGCCTTACGTCAAGGAGCGCATCGGCCTCGCCATCAGGAACGAGCTGGACGGAAAATAGACCGCGACGGGTTTGCGCGGCAAGCTTATACCCGCTTTCGCGCCATGGTCGATTCTGTCCGGATGAGGGCGGCAAAGCGAACGGCCCCGGACGGAACGCCTTCGGCGCCGTCAAGGCCTGCAACGCCTGCCTCATCGCCGCGAACGAGATTACATCCCGGCACGGGGAAGACCCGGACCGCGTCGTCAAGGCCATGCCGGACACGGGAAAGGCCCTGCCGCCCCAGTTCCGCAAGATGGGCACCGGCGGCCTCGGCGTAGCGATGGCGGACTGCTGAGCAAACGGTTCCCAAATCGTTTTTAAAGCGATATGACGGCCAACGGAAGACAAGAGTTCTTCCCGTAACCAAGCATACAGCAATTTTGGCACATATGCTTTGTTTCGATTGTATTCATCGACTGGAAATTTAACATCTTATTCTCCTTGACTTGTGTAAACAATTTGTTTATAGTCCAAATCATGATTAAATCGTTTGCGGATATCGACACAGAACGGCTTTATACGACTGGAAAATCCAAACGGTTTCCGCCGGACATTCTGAAACGGGCTATAAAGCGGTTGACACAACTTGACGCGGCAATGGTTATCGACGATCTCCGCATGCCTCCCTCCAATCGCCTGGAAACATTGAGTGGAAAACGCACCGGGCAATGGAGTATCCGCATAAACGATCAATGGCGCATTTGTTTTCAATTTGAAAACGGGGAAGCTTTCAATGTTGAAATTGTTGATTATCACTAAGGAGAGAAAACCATGAATCCGAGAAACGCTTTGCCTCCGGTCCATCCGGGGGAATTTCTCAAGGAGATTCTTGACGAATTGGGGATATCCCAAGCGGTATTTGCCCGCGCTGTCGGCCTTTCGGCTATGAGAATTTCCCATGTAGTAAAAGGTAAAAGACCCGTCACTGCTGAAATGGCTTTGCTATTTGGTAAGGCATTTGGACAAACACCACAATTTTGGATCAATCTTCAGGCAGCATACGACCTCAAGACAGCGGAAAAGGTCATCGGCCGTAGAAGGCTTTCACAAATTCATGAACTTGCCCATGTATGAACGGAGTCCGTCAGAAGGTGCTTGAATCGGAGATTATCTGGTTGAGCGAGATATAAACTGAACATGGACACGGAATACCGGTGGAAATACACATCGGGAAAGCAGCAAGCAAAACGTCATGATATGCTGACAACACTTCCCGAATATTTGCTTGCTACCATTCATCAATTAGGCAAGATAACATACTGTTATCAGTTCTAGTGATGTAAATACTGTGGAAAATTAAAAAAAGTCCATACTGCTTAACGAAGAACCACGAAACTTTATACCGACGACTAGATTGCGAACTGAACCCCCTTTTGTGCATCCTGAGTTTTTCATATGTTTGATCATTCTGTTATCAAGAGAACTGGGCAGTGGTGGAAAGCGGTATTATGCTGTGTGCTTGTCATTGGTGGCGGACTTCTCTTAGTTTATGGGGTTTCGCACGGTACGCTTCTGTCGCCCGTGTTCTTTGGCATGGTTTTGATCTCATTTGGTTCATCATTCGCCTGTATCGGCATTTGCTGTCCTTCATGCGGTTCCCGTTGGGTATGGCTTGCCGTCAAAGGTCAAAGTGCAGATCGGTGGTTAATCTATCTGCTCAGTCAATCGGAGTGTCCCGTCTGCAAAAGTTTTACCCCGTCACAAGAAACTGGGCATTAGACCATAACTTCTTTTTGCGCAGTTGATGTGATGTTTTACTCCCTTACGATCGGTTATCATTAAATCCCGGAGACACATCTAATGTTGATAGGTAGGTGTAAGCAGTCATACTCCCTTCTTCCCTAAGTAAACATGTGACGCGTTAAAAGTTAAACGTGCCATTCGGCGGTGCTTGCCGGATGCCTCCGGATGCGGTATGATGGGCGTCTCAGGAGGTAAACGGGATGACACTGAAAGTCGAATACGAGTGGGACAGGCTGCGCGAGGCCGTGGTGGGGTATCCCCACATCCGGCTGGGAAGCCGGCTTCCCCGTTATGTCGCGAACTTCATGCCTCCGGCCGCCATGGCGCTGGCCGCGGAGGTCCTCAAGGAGAAGGCGGGGATGACGCTCGCGGAGGCCGTGCCGGAGCTGCACGAAGCGGCTGTCGCGCAGATCGACCGGGCCGTCGCCATCCTCCGGGACCGCGGTATCGCCGTGCATCAGATTGCGCCGTTCGAGCCGTATGAGGAGGCCTACCTCGCCGACCTCGGATACGGCAACATCCAGCAGTACTTTCCCCGGGACCCCATCGTCGTCATCGGCGACACGCTTATCGAGACGGCCATGTACGCCCCCATGCGGCGCAACGAGCGCTTCCCCATCCGCCGGACCCTCGCAGAAAGACTTCGCGGCTGCCGCCTGGCCTCCATTCCCGAACCGGCTCCGCTGGCGGAGGACGAGAGCGGATCGTTCGGGCCGGGCCCGTTCCTCGAAGGCGGCGACGTCTTCGTCCTGGGCCATGACATCTACGTGGGCAACAGCGGCAACGCCTCCAACCGCGCGGGGATGCAGTGCCTCCGGACGATTCTCGGGGAGGCCTACCGCATCCACGAAGTGCGATTGACGAAGAACTTCCTCCACCTCGACTGCGTCCTCTCCACGCCCCGGCGGGGCCTGGCGGTGGTTTGCAGGGAGGGGTTCGCCGACGGGCTTCCTTCCTTCCTCAAGGGTTGGGACCTCATCGAAGTGCCCGCGAAGGACGCCGAGGAGAAGCTCGCCACGAACATGCTAGTCCTCGACGAAAAGACCGACCTCGTCGCTGCGGAGCTGCCGGAGCTGGGCGAGGCCCTGGCGAAGGCCGGCCAGGACGTCATCGCGACGCCGTTTTCCGCAGTCTTCATGTGGGGCGGCGCCTTCCGCTGCTGGCACCACCCGTTGATCCGGGAGAATTAGAACGATGGCGGCGGACGGCATCCGCAAGGCGGCGGCATCGGACCGCGCCGCCTGCATCGATCTATTGACAGGGGCTTTCGACGCCGACCCTCTCGTCAACTGGACGGTGCGCCAGGACGGAAAGCGCGGGGAGGCAATCCGTCTTCTTTTCCAAACGGCCTTCGATAAGCTCACCTTCCCGTTCGGCGAGGTTTACGTCACGGACGACGGCGCCGGGGCCGCCCTGTGGTGTCCGCCGGGGACGTGGAAGCTGAGCCTGACAAAACAGCTCGCGCTGCTCCCCGCTTACCTGAAAGTCTGCAAATGCACCCGGATGCCCATCGTGTTCCCCCGCGTTCAGGCAATGCAGAACCTGCATCCGTCGTTCCCGCACTATTATCTCTTTGCCCTTGCCGTAACGCCCCGGTTACAGGGGCGCGGCGCCGGAAGCGCACTTTTGCGTCAGGTCCTCGTCAAATGCGACGAACTGCGCCTGCCCGCCTATCTGGAAGCATCGACCGCAAGAAACAGGGACCTGTACCTGAGGCACGGTTTCACGGTGACCAGGGCATTTCCGCTCGGCAAAGACGGGCCGACAATCTGGCTTATGCTGCGCGACCCCCGGCCCGATTCCTGCGCCTGATCGAATTGAGAATCGCAACAATCCATCTGGACAAAACCGCATACCTTCATTCCCGCACCGGACGGCGGCCGGAAAATCGACGATCGCCCCGGAGCCCCATTCCGGAAACACAGGCCGCCCGTCCAGCCCGACAACACGTATATATCTGTTATCATTAAACATAACATCTTCAGCCCCGATTTCCGATGTGGTACACTATTTGCTGTATTATCAAAAACGGAGTCAGCGGGGATCGCGGCGTCCGGCAGGCGGTTGTTGCGTTGCGCCCGATAAATCAGGAAGGCGGTCTTCGGAAAAATAATCGTTCCAAGCAGACAACAGGGGTGAGGACATGAAGATGTCGCTGTTCGGCAAAACCATTACTTTGATCGTGATTACGGCCGTTTTGGTCGGAGGAATTGTTTACTGGACGAGCTATTTCATGCTCAGCAGCGCCGTCTTTAAACAGAGCCAGGCGGACGTCCGAAAGATGGCCGAACAGGTTCGCATCCACGTGGACGATATGAGGGACAGGGCGACCACCGTTGCCGCCGTCCTGTCGGAAAGAGCGGACCTGATCGCGGCGGTGGAGAAAGGGGATTCGGCCGCCGTGCGGAATATCGCCAGGGGGTACGTGAAGTCCCGCCAGGTCTCCGTTCTGACGATTGCCGACAGGAACGGCAAAGTAATCGGACGCGGACATTCCGATAAAACGGGGGACAGTGTCCTGGGACAGGCCAATGTTAAGAAGGCCCTTGCCGGCCAGGCGACGACGGGCGTCGAGGAAGGAACCGTGGTCAAATTCTCCCTCCGGGCAGGCAACCCGGTCCGCAGCGGAAACACCGTGGTCGGGTCCGTGACTGCGGGATTCGATCTTGCGTCTGACGCCTTCGTGGACGAAATGAAGAAATACTATGGCGTGGAATGCACGATCTTCCAGGGCGACACAAGGGTGGCGACTACCATCATGACGGGCGGCAAACGGGCCGTCGGGACGAAGATGGACAACCAGAGGGTGCTGGATACGGTCCTCGCCAAAGGGGAGATATTCCTCAATGTCAACAAAATCCTGGGCAGGAATTACGATACGGCCTACTGGCCCATAAAGGACGTCGACGGTAAAATCGTCGGCATGTTCTTTATCGGCAAGGACCGGGCGCAGACGGAACGGGCGCTGATGGGCACCATTATCCCCGCTTTTGCCGCCGCGATCGTCATCGGCTTCATCATCGTCGCCGTAAACTATCTCTCCGTCCGGTCCGCGGTCCGGACCCTGAACCGCGCAATACGCGGCCTGTCCGCTTCGCACGGTCAAGTGTCCGCCGCGGCGAACCATATTACCGCATCCAGCCAGGAACTGGCGGACTCGACATCGACGCAGGCCGCATCCCTGGAAGAAACATCTTCGTCCCTCGAGGAAATGTCCTCCATGTCCAAGACGACCCTGGAGAATTCCAACCTGATGGCGGAGACGGGGGACAGGTCATACCAGGCCATGCGAAGTTCCCACAAGTCGCTTCGCGAAACGAGCGATTGCATGAAGCGCATCGGCGTATCGGGGGCCCAGGCGGCTAAGATCATCAAGGCCAGCGACGAAATCGCCTTCCAGATCAATCTGTTGGCTTTGAACGCCGCCGTGGAGGCCGCCCGCGCCGGCGAGACGGGGGCGGGGTTCGCCGTCGTCGCCGAAGAAGTGCGCAGCCTCGCCATGCGCTCGGCCGAGGCGGCCAAGAACACCGAGAAGATACTCGGCGAAATGCTGCAGGAAATCGACAACGGCAACAGCCTGGTGGCCAGGACGTTGCAGGATTTCTACCTGATGGGCGAAGAAGGCAAGAAGACCAACGAGCTGATCAAGGCCATCGATTCGTCCATGAAGGAACAGGCCCAGGGGATCGAACAGATCAACAGGGCCGTCTCGGAGATGGATAAGGTGACGCAGCGCACGGCCGCCGGCGCCGAGGAGTCGGCCGGCACCGCCGAAGAATTGAAGGCCCAGGCCGCTCAGATGCAGGACCATGTGAAAGGGTTGCAGGCGGTCGTCGGCGGCAACGTCTATATCCGGGCGGACAAGGCAAAGGAGGCGGAGCCCGCCATCCCGGACCGGCCCGCCGCCAAGTTGCGGGGAACGGCGAAAGCGGCCCTGCCGGCGCCCGCTGCCGGGCGCGGCGCCCAAAATCCGAGAACGAAAATCAAAAAGACCGCATTAACCGACGAAGGCGATTTCAGGGACTTCTGATCGCAAACGGAATCGCTTGCCAATATCCGGCAACAGGATGCCGCAGCGGCGAAAATCGAAGCGATATCGCTGCAATACGCCGTCCTTTCAGCCGCCGCTTTCCAGGCGGATATTCGATCCCGCCGTCATGCCGGCATTGACATGGCCGTTCTCCTGCTTTATATTGGAATACAAGGTGTTTCAGAACCCTCCGGCGTCGCGCCGGAGAGTGGCGATAAGAACGGGGCAGGAACCGCGGCGCCGGCATGCTTCGAACGATGAAGGGACACGAAGCGAAGGGCATGGGGCCTCCCGCCCGGGGTATCGGAGGAAGCGCCGCAGCATGAAGAAGGGACGGGACCCTATGAACGACCGGCTTATCTTTTCCGAGTACCCGGAATTGACGGACCCCTACATCATTATCGGCTTGAAGGGCTGGCTCAACGCCGGCGAGGTCGCCACGGGCGGCATCGACTACCTGCGGCGCAAGGTCGGCGCCCGGAAACTCGGCCGCATCGATTCGCGCGGCTTCTATGTCTATCAGGTCCCCAGCGCGAGCCCGGAGTTGACCATGCGTCCCCATGCCCAGATCATCGAGGGCGTGGTGAGGGTCCTCGACAGCCCCGAAAACGACCTCTTCTACTGGAAGAGCGGGACCGGCCACGATCTCATCCTTTTGCAGGGCGCGGAACCGAATTTGAACTGGCCGGAATACGGCCGCGCGATATTCGATCTGGCTCGCGAATTCCGGGTGCGGAGAATCTATTGCCTGGGCGGCTATTTCGACCAGGTGCCCCACACCAGGGAAACGAGAATCAACACCGTCGTCAGCCATGAAGAGATAAAACGCGAACTGGCGCCCTTCGTCAACTTCACGGACTACACCGGTCCGTGCAGCTTCATCACCATGCTCGCCTTCCAGGGCAACGAGCAGAACATCGAAGTCGTGGGCGCCTCGGCAAGGCTCCCCCTTTATATCAACGACCTCAATCACACGGGCTGCTATCGGCTGCTGAGCAAGGTCCTGAAAATGACGGGCTTCCAGGTCGACCTTTCCGATCTCAAGCATGCCGGGGAAAGACAGCTGGAGATGGTGGACCAGGCTTTCGCCAAGAACCCGACGGCCCTGGAGCAACTCAAGAAAATGGAAGAACTCCACGACGGCGCTTTCGGGAAAGAGGCCCTCCGCGGCTCCGGCGGCGACTACGACAAGCTTCTGGACGAGATGCGGACGCTGAAACGGGAAGGCCGCAAACCGCACTGAGCCGCCCCCGCCGTCTCCCTTCACTATTGCGTTGGATTGCGGGAATTGCGCAAGGATACGTAACGAACGGCTCTTATCGTTCATAAGCCGTTCCCTGCCTGAGACATCGCCGCCCATTAATGAATTGAATATTTGAGGTGAACCGAATTGGAGAAATTGCCGACAGAAAACACGGCGTCCCGGGCGAAAGGCTTCTGGTTCGTCTTTACGCAGGGCGACGATACCATCGTCGCGGGGCTTTCGCCGTCCGAGAAAAAAGAATCCGTCTACCTCAACGGAGAGCCGGTTTCGGAGAAGGATTCCGCTGTACCGTTCAAAAGGCACGAATTCGCCGGCGGCGAGAATCAGTACAGGATCGTCTTCAACGTGAGGAATCTGACCTTGGGCAACATGGCGTGCGCCCTGTTCGTGAACGGAAAACCGGCGAAAACGTATCGGGTGTTTTTAAAATTCAGGCTGGCGAAGGTTATTACGTGCGCGGCCATGGGGGGCGCGTGCGGGATCATCGGGCATTATTTCAGGCTGCCCCTCGGGATCGTTACGCCGCTGACGCCGCTCATGGTGTTCGTCTTTCTGGTCCTGTTCAAATCCTCCCGGGATTTTGTCTTTGAAGAGATCGGCATATAAACGTCCACCGATCCCCCCGGGCAAGATTCGACGGACACGGCCGGATCGACGGCTTCGCCGAGGACTTCATCGACCGGCAAACGACGTTGCAAACACTTCACGTGTGAATCACCACTTAAAAGCGGAACGGGAAACGGCCCGATAGCGGCCCTGCCGGGCCGCTACCGGGTCAAACACCGGTTCAGCGTTTCACACTCATTTTTCCGCAATGACCAGCATTTCAAAATCTTCCGTCGATAACTCGTCCTTCCGGCTGAAAGCACCAAGCTTCGCACCGAAAATATCGATGACATCGAAATCAAGGCTCTCCAGCAACCAGGTTATTTCCGAAGGCGTATAATACCTTTCGTTGCAATGGAGTTCTTTATTATTTCCAAGATCGTCTTCGAAATGGACGATGTTGTATTCCCGGAAAGTCATCAAATCGAATGAAATGCTCTCGCAAGTCGAGTTCCCTTCTTTTGCGTTTGAATCGAGGAAATCTCTGACGGAATGGAACAGGGGGAACAAGGCGTTCAGGGTGGTGAATATCAGTTTCCCTTTCTGCTTCAAGGCGCTGGAGGCATTCCGGAGAATCTGATAATTCATTTTGTCGGTCTCCATCAGTGAGAATCCTCCTTCGCACAACATGACGACCAAATCGAATTCGTGCAGGAAGGGAAGATTTCTGGCATCCTGCTTTTGAAAGTCGATCTGCAGATTATCCAGGGATGCCTTTCGTCTTGCCTGTTCCAACTGCGAATCCGAAAGATCGACCCCTACGACCGTATAGCCTCTTCTGGTCAATTCAATCGTATGCCTGCCTGTTCCGCAGCCAATATCCAGAATCCGCATGCCTTTGTCATGACCCATCTCTTTTTCGATAAAGTCGCATTCGCCAAGGGTGCCCTGGGTGTAGCACTCGTTGTCGTATTTCATTCCGTAGTTTTCGAACAGCTCTTCATACCATTGCTTCATGGCGCAATATCCTTTCATTAAGTTCCGACAACAAAATCGGCTGCGACCTGCGATGCAGACGGCGAAAACGAACGGAGACGAATTCGAACCGTTCATCCCGGCTGCCGCAAAAAGGTCTTGTCACGGCGGGCTCGACTCTATTGTCCGATACTTTTCTTTTCAATCATGATCGTGATGAAACCATTTTCAATTTACGATTGAATATGGATGGATGTCCTGTTCTGTCTTTACAGAGGGGTATGCTTCTCATTTGCTGAAAATATTTTAGCAAAAAGAAGATATAAGGTTGCTTCTGCAGGCGGGATTATTTTTTGATTGGATTTGATAAAACCAATTTATAAAATATATCCCCTGAACAGGAACATCCTTGCTTCTATTTTCAACATAAAACCTCCTTTTCGCAAATTTGCGGTTATATCTATTTTTATTTGGATATGATGTCAATGTTTATTTGAATTGTGATAAATCTTTTGAAAAGCTCGTCGATTCCCGACTGAAATAATCAGTAAAAGCCGCAATGCCCCTTATCAAAAGAAATCCTCGACAATATCCGTCATTTTCATGTTATTGCCTTGAGGAAGAAGAATCGGCGCCGCACCGCGAGGGCGCGGGTCCGCCGCCTGTAAAGCGGAAGGCCGGTATCGCCCCAGGACGCTTACAGGATGAAGTGGTCGCGCTTCTTGTAATCTTCCTTGAATTCCTTCGTGAGCGTATCGTCCGTTGTGTAGCGCTTGTTGACCCTCAGGTGGGGGTAGGCGTCCCCCAGGCGCTTCTCCTTTTCGTCCGTGAAAAAGCTGATCCCTTCTTCCGAGAAGCCGTGGAACCGCACCGCCAGATTATCGTGGGCGACTTCCGTAAACATCCAGCAAACGAACTGCCCTAAAAGCAGTACGGCGAAGTACCTCCGGTCGGGCTTCTCGGGAGATACGCCCTGTTTGAACACATAGGTGAAGACGGCTTCGTGCAGGTCCACGAGAATCCGCGCCCGGGATTGGCGTATTTTTTCGTTTCTCTCAAGTTCCTGTTCCCAGGCCTTCAGGGCCGACGGCGCCTGCTTTTCAATGGCCTGCCGTTGCGTTTCCAACTCCTCAAGGCGCTTGTTTCTCAGGGTCTGCTCCTGACGCAGGTCGTTCAGCGTATTGGTGTCGTCCGGCGAGAAAGCGCCGAATCCCCTGCCGGTCTGACCTTGTCTCTTAAGAATATTGCCGAACGCCTCATCGATGATTTTCATTTCCTGATAGATGTCTATTCTGACCGCCTTGAGTTTCCTGAAACCATTGGTGCAATCGCAGCGCGTCTCCCATACGGCCTCCAGTTTCAGCAGGTCCTGTATGTCGTTCTTGTCGCTCCTCCCCAGTAGGCGTTCGTTGTTGACATACTTGTCCACGAGCGCGTCGATCGGGCGCAGCGCGCTCGGCCGCAGTCCCTGAGCGGAACTGAATTCGCGCCATTTCTTGGGTTCACGCAGGTAGTCGCGCCAATTTCCTTCGAAACACATATTCTCAAGCGCCAATTGAGCCAGCGGCTCCTTATGCTCCAATACCCTCAGGTCCAGGTACGTCTGCTGCTTGTTAAGGCGTTCGATTTCGTCCGCTAGCGCCTTCGACGCATCGATGGCGTCGGACGGTATCAGGGATTTAAAATGGGCCAGATTGCTTTCGAACGTTTTGGACGGCTTGAACTCGTCGGTGATCACTTCCGCCAGCCCGCTTTTCAGGCACTCCCAGACGGCCCCGATACAATTGTCCTCGAAGGACTGCATTTTGTATGTGTGAAATCCCTCCTCGTAGCAGCGGAACCTCAGATCCATGGCGTCGAACGAAAGCCCCCACGGGCAACGCCTCCGGTAAAGGTTCAGGGGATAGAGGCGTTCGGGCAGGCACGAGCAGGGAACATAAATCTTGGCATAAGGCTGTTTCAGGATGATCGTCTTTGTGAAGGCCTGCAGATTGGCCCTGTTGAACAGGATAAAGAGCGACAGGCCTTCCAGATCGACATGCTCCAGGAAGGGCATGACCTTGTTTCCGTCCTGACCGGTCGGCGCCTGGTAAACCATTTTCTGGTCTTCCCTCTTTTGCGCTTCGATTCCGTCCAGATTGGAGAAACCGTCGTCGCATTTGAAACGTTTCTTGAATTCGTCACGATACTTCTTGGTGAGCCTGTTCCAGATGTTTTCCGCAAGCTCCCAGAACTGCGGATCGTCCGTACCGTCTTTCTGCTTCGTCGCGGCCCTGATGAACTGAAGCTTCAACAGCGTATTGAGATACCAATCCCGGTTCATTTCGCTTTTTCTGTCGTCCCTTGTGCTTCCGGACCGCAGACCCGGCTGCTCCTTGGTATCTTTACCGGCGCCTCCGCCGGGCCACCAGCTGACGTACTTGACAAGCTGGTTCTTGTCGTATTTCTCGTTGTAACGGCTGAGCTTCATCGCCGCATGGCCGGATCTCATTTGCGACGGCTTCAGAATGCCCTTTTCATGCCATACAAACACAATCGCTTCTTCGTCGCACGTTTCGCGGTCCTTGCCGGATTTAACCGTGACGCCCCGGGCGTATCTCTCCGTCGGCTTGCTTATGACGGGTCCTTTTTTCTCCGGCTTTTTCGGCAACAGCTTTTCATAGAGCTCGATCAGCTTCGCTTCCAGATCCTTCAGATCTTTTTTAGGCATAACGATTCCCCCCCCGGATGTGTTCCGTCCTGGCGCTCAAGATGCAGGATATATATCAAAATTAACAGATAATGATAAGCTATTCTTTCGGTATCGGCATCGCCATTTCTTTGCACAGACCTCGCCGGCCATACCCGCCCGGACGATGCAGCCGCGGCGATGACCGATAACGGCGTGCCGCCTCTTCACGACCATAGACCCGCCGCGTACAGGAAAACCGGAGACCCTTTCGCCTGTTTCCTTCCGGCGTCCCTGAACGTCCTTTCCGTCGTTCGCCGCGATTTCCGGGCGAAAGCGGCACAAGCATGCTCGAACCGTTTGTCTTGCGGCCGCAAATGGTGTATCCTCCGCCGTGCATTTTCGGAAACGATGCCGTTCGTTTATTTCCACATTTGGGTGATGCGATGACGTTAAGCGACCTGGGTTTCGACGCATGGTTCGAGCCGCATACCGATGCAATCCGCGAGGAGGGTGCGGATATTGCGCGCGTCTCGGCCGTCGACCGCGGCGGATACCTCGTAAGAAGCGAATCGGGGGAAGTCCCGGCGGAACTCGCGGGGAAGCTCTCCTACCGGATTGAAAGCCCGGCCGACCTGCCTTGCGTCGGCGACTGGGTCGCGGTGCGGTATTACGACCGTGGAACGGCGGCCATCGTCCAGGGCGTCTTTCCGCGCAAAACGTTCCTGCGCCGCAAATCCGCGGGCGACCGGGTGGACATCCAGCCCATCGCGGCCAACATCGACACGGCCTTCATCGTCCAGTCGTGTCATTTCGACTTCAATCCCCGGCGCCTGGAGCGCTACCTCGTCATGGCCATGGACGGGCACGTGGAGCCGGTCGTCGTGCTCACGAAGACCGATCTGATCTCCCCGGACGAACTGGAACGGAAGACGGCCGCCGTCGGTTCCGTCGCCAGGGCAAGGGTGATCGCCTTGAGCAACGTGAGCGGCATCGGCTTCGACGAGTTCCGGCAGACGCTCCGCCCCGGAAGGACCTATTGCCTGCTCGGGTCTTCCGGCGTCGGAAAAACGACCCTGATCAATCGACTCCTGGGCCGCGAAGCCTTCGGCACGAAGGCCGTGAGCGCAACGGGGGAAGGCACCCACACGACGTCGCGCCGCCAGCTTGTCGTTCTTGCCGAGGGCGCCATGCTCATCGACACGCCGGGCATGCGGGAACTCGGCCTTCTCGCGGCGGGCGAAGGCGTCGGCATCGAGTTTGAAGATTT
Organism: Syntrophales bacterium; assembly: GCA_963668175.1. Classification (GTDB taxonomy): domain Bacteria; phylum Desulfobacterota; class Syntrophia; order Syntrophales; family PHBD01. Next base: position 2,298,895 of record OY764159.1, on the reverse strand, counting down.
GGTCGGCCTTTCCGCACGTTGCCGCTACGCCGACTGCAGCCACGAGCGCGAACCGGGCTGCGCCGTCCGGGCCGCCGTCGCAAGCGGCGAGCTGGACCGCGACCGCTTTGAAAGCTATCTCAAACTGAAGAAAGAATCGGATTTCCACGAGATGTCTTATCTGGACAAGCGAAAGAAGGACAAGGACTTCGGACGCTTCATCAAATCGGTGAAGAAGCAGTTGAAGAAATAGTACGCCAACGCCTGCGTATTCAGCGCCCGCAGGAACCGCATCGGCTGCCGCTCTCCCGTCGGTTGTTCCGTTTCAGACGGAACGGAGGGCGCACCCTCTGCCTCAGCGGCCCTTCCCCGCCGCCGTTTTGTCCCCGGCGGCATTGTTGACGCTCCCGCGGGCGTAAGAGGCGAAGACCCCGAGAAAGCACGTAACGGCGAAAACCGAAAAGGAGACCTCGATGCTCCTTTCCACCAGGTGCGCCACGGCCGGACCCAGCCTGGCATCCCCGATGTAGAGGTTCACGATGAGCGAAGCCGAGGCGATGCTGACGGCCTGCCCGATCAGCCTCATCGTTCCCAGCGTCGACGAAGCCACACCGTAGAACTTCTTTTCCACCGAGCCCATGATGGCGTTCGTATTGGGCGACGCGAAGAACGCAAAACCGACGCCCAAAAAGACGAGGGCCAGGACGATCCGCCAGACGGGCGTCTCCTCGCTCAGGAAGACGAGCATCAAGAGGCCGATCGCCGAGAGGAACATGCCGGCGGAGGCGACGATCCGCGGTTCGGCCCGGTCCGAGAGCCTGCCGGCATAAGGGGACAGGGCGGCCATGAGGACCGGCTGCGACAGCATGATCAGCCCCGCCGTCTGGGAATCGAAGCCCATGACGACCTGGAGGTGGATGGAAAGCAGAAAGCCGACGGCGAAGGTCGCGCAGTAGTTGATGAGCGCCGCCAGGTTGGAAAAGAAAAATACGATATTCCCCCGGAAGAGCTTCAGGTCCAGGATCGGCTGCCTTTCCCGCCACTCCTGCCGGACAAAGGCCGCGAGGACCGCGACGCCGAGAACAAGGACGTATTTCGCCCACGGCGACGTGGCGATGGACGAAAGCCCGTACAGGAAAGCCGAAAGGCCGATCATATAAAGGGCCGCCCCGCGCAGGTCGAAGCGCTCGCCCTTCGCCTCGGCCCATTCGCCTTTCAGCCTGGCCGCGGCGAAGACGAATGTGGCCGCCGCCAGCAATCCCGTGAAATAGAAGATGGACGCCCAGCCGAGCTGATGGTTGAGCACGCCTCCCAGGACGGGACCGACCGACAGGCCCGTGTAGGTCGAGGCAACGCTGATCCCCAGCACCCGGCCCCGCTCCTCCGGCGGATAGACGGATGTGAGAATGGCGATGCTTGTGCCGAATACCATCGCCCCGCCGATGCCCTGGACGAACCGCAGGGCGATCAGGGCCTCGATGGACCAGGCGGCGGCGCAGAGGAAGGAAGACGCGGAGAAGACCGCCATCCCCAGGATGAAGACCTTCCTCCTTCCCACGATGTCGGCCATCCTGCCGAAGGGCAGGAGCAGCGCGGCCGTTGCCAGGATGAAGCTGCTGACCACCCAGCTTAAGACCGTCGCCCCGGCCTGAAAGTCATGACCGATGGACGGGATCGCCAGGTTGACGGCGCTGCCCATGAAAGGCGTCAGAAATGCCGCCGAAGCCGACGTCAGCAATGCGTATTTTTTGAGCGACCCGCTCTCCCGGACCACACGAACCTCCGCTCCGCAATCTCCGCCGCTCAACCTGCAAGCCGTTTCTCCGCGGCATGCGTAAGCATAGCGGTTTTCCCGCCCCGTGGCAATGCGGATTTTCGGCGCGGACGACCTGCATGAACATGCCGCCGCAGTCGTCGAATAAAAAGAGCTGGGATTCGGACCGGCATCCGCCCGCTCCGCCCGGAGGCAGGGAAAGGCAGGCGCGGCGGTCTCCGCCGGCTTCCCAAAAAAAAAGCGGAGCCCTTCGCGGGTCCCGCCTTCCTGCGTTCATAAATGCGATCGGATATTATTTGCGGAATATCTTCCGCGCCGCCCCAAGGCTTGCCAGACCGAAACCAAGCAGCAGCATGGCGGACGGTTCCGGAACGGCATCCGCATTGGTATCGGAGCCGGTAACCGTCACGGTGAGGGGCGTGTTGCCGTAGAGAAAATAATAACCGTCATTGATATTGGCGCCGACGATGAATTCGATCGTGCCGCCGGCGGCAAGGGTAAGCGTCATCGTGCCCGATTCGGTCGACGAGTCGTCCACCCAATATTGATAAACAACGCCATCGACGACGATATAATAACTCATCCAGCCGCCGTCTCCCTCGCCGAACGAGTAGGATACCGTATAGGTGCCGGCGGAGATTGCCGTCCACTTCACGACCGAGAACTGCCCGCTTTCTCCCGGATGCAGGGACACCTGGCCGTATGCGACGCCGTCGATGGTGCTGCCGCCGATACTCGTATTCTTCCAGATGGTGGGAATGCTGTATTCGGAAGAAATGCTGCTGTCGACCCATTGCAGCGAGTTGTTGCCGTTTGTGTAGGAATAATCGTACTGCGTAAACGTACCCCCGACGGAAGACTCCCAGCCGAACGTCCATGCGCTGCCCGCCGTGTTCGCCGTACTGTAGTCGTCGGCAAGATTCCAGCTTGCCGCCTGGACGGCCGTCGCTGCGACCAGGAAGAACATTACCGTTGCGGCGATGCATGCCGCCGCTCCCCAAACCCGTAAATAACGCATCCTGAACATCACATACCTCCTTTAGCTGTAGTATCATCGTACTTCCTGCGACGGGAAGCTTCTGCGACTTCCGTACGATGCGCTCAACCGGCGAATATGACGGCAAAAACAGGAATAACGGGCAGCGCGCGACGGCGGCGGATGTAAAGATATTTTACGCCTCGTGTAACTCCCGGAGCCCGCGTCACGCGATAATAGCGGAATTTGACGTCGCGTTTTCGTGCGGACGTTTTCTGTAAAGAGTGGCGACACCCGCAGGCGTTTTTCCGGAATACCGCACCCGCCGCAGTCTTAAAGAGGGGCAATTAACCATTCTTAAACTTTCTTAACGGACCATTTACATTCTCCGGTTGCCGAAAACGGATAAACGTGTCAGATTAGAATGACAAGTTCATCGTCAGGTGAAGCGGCAGGCAGGCCTTGAGGCCGACGGCGCGGACGGAAAATGCGCCTTCGCTCGGATTCCATGCAACAAGCGACGGGGGGAGCCATGAACGAGAATACGACCTATGCGCCCGTGACGCAGGCCGTCGCGGACGAACTTGCTGCCATCGCCGGGGAGAAGAACGTCGTCTTCGGCAATCCGGAACTTCTTGAGAACTACGGGCACGACGAGGTTGCGGGCGCCGAATACGCCCGTCTCCCGGAGGCCGTCGTCAAGCCGGCGAGTACCGCCGAAATCTCCGCGATCATGAAGCTTGCGAACCGCCGCCGGGTGCCCGTCACCCCCCGGGGCGGCGGGACGGGGCTCTCCTGCGGCGCCGTGCCTTCCTTCGGCGGCATTGTCCTGTCGCTCGAACGCATGAACCGCATCCTGGAGATCGACCGGGAGAACATGGTCGCCGTCGTGGAGCCCGGCGTCGTGACGAGCGAGATCGGCAAGGCCGTCCGGGAATTCGGCCTCTTCTACGCGGGCTACCCCATGAGCTTCGAGTCGTGCTTCATCGGGGGGAACCTGGCGGAGAACGCCGGCGGCGGGCGCGCCGTGAAGTACGGCGTCACCGGTCACTACGTCCTCGGCGTCGAGGCTGTCCTGCCGACGGGCGAGATCGTGGAAATGGGCGGCAAAAGGGTCAAGGACGTCACGGGCTACGACCTGATCCACCTCATGGTCGGCTCGGAGGGAACGCTCGGCATTTTCACGAAAATCATCCTCCGCCTCCTCCCCCAGCCCGCAGCCACAGCGGTCCTCCTGATCCCCTTCGGAAGCGCCGCCGAGGCCGTCGCGGCCTTCCCGCAGGTTATCGCGAAGGCGGGCATCCTTCCTTCCGCCATCGAGTTCATGGACAGGCTGTCGGTCGAGGGCGTATACCGGTACATGAACGAAGAGCCGCCGCGTCCCGACATCGGCGCGATGCTTCTCATCGAGATCGACGGATCGAGCCGGGACAAGGTGGACGAGGAATGCCAGCAGATCGGGGAGCTTTTCCTCGAAGCCTCCGCCCTTGACGTTTACGTCGGCAACACGCCCGCCACGGAGCGCAAGATGTGGCGCCCCCGCATCTCGCTTGCCGAGGCGTTCAAGGTTCTCAACCCCGTCCAGAGCATCGAGGACATCGTGGTCCCCACGGCGCGCATCCCCGACCTCGTCCGTGAGCTGGAGCGCCTGGCGGATGCATACGACGTCCTCATTCCCTGCTACGGCCACGCCGGGGACGGCAACCTTCACGCCACGCCCCTCAAGAAGCCGGAAACGGCGAAGGAGGTCTGGAAAGAGAACCTCCCGCGCCTGCTGGCGGAGCTTTACGGAATCGTCTTCCGCCTCGGCGGGACGATCAGCGGCGAGCACGGCATCGGCTCCAAGCGGGCGCCCTACATGCCCATCGTCATGGGACCGGAGCTGATCGCGCTCCACAAGCGCATCAAGGAGGCCTTCGATCCCCTGAACATCCTCAATCCGGGCAAGATTTTTTTATAAACGGTCCGCCCGTGCGCCGGAATCGCACATTTGCCCTGAACCATTGCCGCATCGAGACATGACGTCATCGTACAGTATATTGAAAGAAAGGACCGGCTTTTCGACATGAGCATCTTCGGCTGCGGCAGGGACAGGATGCCCGATTGGGCCTTCCGGACGATGGCTCTGTCGTTCAGGATCCGGGACAGGTTCGTCCGGAAGGATGCGATTCTCGACGAATTCGGCATCCGTCCGGGCATGACCGTCGTCGACTACGGCTGCGGGCCGGGATCGTACATCCGCAAAGCATCGGGACTTGCGGGCGCTGACGGCAGAGTCTGCGCCGTCGATATTCACGAGCTGGCGGTCGAGGCCGTCAGGGAGCGTATCGCCGGAGAGAATCTGACCAATGTCTCCGCCCTCCTGGCCGCAAGAGAAGGCTGTCCGCTGGAAGACGGCAGCGCCGATATCGTCTATGCCCTCGACATGTTCCACATGGTGGCGGACCCTTCGGAATTTCTGAAAGAGCTGCGGCGGATATCGAAGAAGGACGGCGTCCTTTTCATCGACAGCGGCCACCAGGGCCGCGACCAGGCCAGGGCCAAGATCGGCGCCTCGGGTGCATGGGCCGTTGTCGAAGAGCATCCGAGGTACTTCAAGTGCCGCCCCGCTTAACGGGACGGCAGTTCCAGGTTCAATAATACAGTCCGGAGCCCCGGCCGACAGCCGCGGGGAATTTGGTCTTTTGGACGCCGCAACCGGCAGAAAGGAAGAAGGCGATGGTTTTCAGGAAAGTGTTGCTCGCCGCGGCCGTTTTGTTCATCGCAGGTTGTCTTCCCGGCATAACCGTATCCAAGAAAGACGCGAAAACCGATGCCAGGCCTCTCGTTGAGTACCGGATGGGAACCGATCCGGAAATGAAAGACTGGGTGGTCCTGAAGGAAAGTACCTGCAAGGACCTTGAATACGCCACCGAAGGGTTGCCGGACGGCCACAGAAAAGACATCCTCAACTACGCCTGCGTCGAGACCAACCGCGTCGCCCTGGGGGAGGTCCTGGAAAAGCTGCAGCCCGGCGAACTGGACAGGATCTGCGCCAGGTTCGCGGAAAGGGGATACAACGTCACGGTGGAGAAAGTGCCGACCGCCCTGGAAACCGTCGGGGCGGCGGCCCTCATCGTTCTTCTCTTCGCACTCTGAATCGAAGGGCGCACGGGTGCAATTACCGCTTGGCATGTCCGGCGCTCTGTGATAACGATTCTTTCCGGCGGGGCGACATCATGCCCGCAAGGAGGCCCGATGCAATCCCTGAAGAAAACGATTCGATGCGCTGCAGTTCTGTTTTTCACGCTGGCAGTAATATTTCCCGGCGGGACGCAGGCAAGCAATCCGGATGACGTCAAGAAGCTGAAGGGCACTTTCGCCTGCGCGGGATGCGATCTCTCCAATGCGAACCTCCGCAGGCTCGTCCTGCCGAGCGCGAACCTGAGAGGGGCGAACCTGAGCGGGGCGGACCTCGGCAACGCCTCCCTGAAATGGGCCAACCTGACCAACGCCAATCTGACGAATACCGATTTCAGCGGCGCGGACCTGAGCTACGCCCAGATGTCCGGGGCAAACCTGACCGGCGCCAACATGGCGGGAGCGAACCTCGCCGGCGCCAATCTCTACGGGGCAACCTGGACGGACGGAACCACCTGCGCCGCGGGCTCCTTCGGCCAGTGCAGGCAGTAGACGCGCGTACCGGCACACCCGTCGGCCTATCCTGAAAAAAACGCACCATTGTTCCGGAAAACGCGGCTTGTAAAAAGGCCGGCGTAAAACCGCGCCAGGGCCCGTCAACGGCCGGGGGACGCAACCATCTCTCTTTCCTTCGCGATGCGCAGGGCCTCCGCGAGATTGGCCTTCGCCGTTTCGAAGGCCGGGTCCAACTGCACGGCCGCCCGCAAATGAACGGCGGCCTCGTCCGTTCTCCCCTTCAGCATCAGGGCGCTGCCGAGATTGTTGTGCGCCTTGGCGTACCCCGGCTTCAGCGTCACGGCCTTCCGGAAGCAGTCAAGCGCTTCGTCGATCCTTCCGTACGACGCGAGAAGCGTGCCCGCATTGTAGTTCACCTCCGCCGAATCGCCGTGGACAAGGAGCATCCGTTCGTAAAGGGCGAGCGCCTCGTCGCGGCGCCCCGTCGCCTGGAGGACCTCCGCCCGGCCGATGCCGGATTCGAGGTCGTCCGGCCTGATCCGGAGCGCCTTTTCGAAATACGGCGCGGCCTCCCCTACCCTGCCCCGCGACGCCAGCATGGAACCCGCGTTGCCCAGCGCCTTGACGTTGTCCGGATTCGCCCGCACCGCCTTCAGGAAACATGCGAACGCCTCGCCGTCCTTCCCCTGCCTGCGGAGCGCGTGGCCCAGGTTGTTCCACATCTCCGAATCCCCGGGCGTCAGCCTCGCCGCTTCCCGGTAATGGGCGACCGCCTCGTCGAGCCGCCCGGCCCTGCTCAGCGTATCGGCGAGTGAACGGTGGATGACGCCGTTTCCGGACGTGACGGCGAGCGTATGTTCGAAGAGGGAAATACCGTCTTTCCACAGGGCGACCTGATGCCCGGCTGCGACGGAAAGAAGCACAAGAGAAGTCCCTGCGGCGGCCGGCAGGACCGCACGATAACGCAGATTTCGCGCCAGAAGGGCCGCGCCCCAGGCGGCGATGATGAAGAGACCGATAAGGGGGAAATACGTGTAACGGTCGGCCATGGCCTGACGCCCGGCCTGGACGATGCCGATGACGGGCACGAGCGTCCCCAGGTATATGGACCAGCCGACGAAGAGCCACGGCAGGCGGCGGGCGAGGCGGAGGGCAAAAACGGTGACGAGCGCAAGGAACGCGAGGGCGGCCGCGAATTTCCACAAGGAAATCGTTTCCGGGTAGGGATACAGGACCGCCAGGTCAACCGGCCGGAGCATTTTCACGATATAGGCCGTGTAAGAGACGACGGCGTTTCCGATGCGCGTGAAAAGGGGTGTCGCCGTATCGACGGCCCCGAGTTGCGCCTGCGAATAGAGATTCATGGCGGCTGCGGCCGCCGACAAGGCAAAGAGCGGAACTTTCTCCCGGACCGGAAACCAAAGAGACAGACCGCCTTGCGGCTCTGCTTCCTCACCCGATATGAAGGGCTTGCCTCCCTTTTGCCTCGCTTCTCTTTTCCCGACCGGCTGCGCCCGCGCCGACGATGCCACATCCTCTCCGCCCGCGTACACACCGGTTCGCAGCCTTTTCAAGGGCCAGAAGTCGAAGAGAAGAAGGACAAAAGGCAAGGTAACGAGCATTGTCTTCGCCATGAGGCTGAGGGCGAAGAACAGGCAGACGGCCACGTAGCGGCTGACCTTCGGGCGTTCCGCGTAAAGGACGTAAGCCCCGATCGCCAGCATCCCGAAGAGGGTGCTGAGGACGTCCTTGCGCTCCGCGGCCCAGGCGACCGATTCGACATGAAGGGGATGGAGCGCAAAAAGGGCCGCGACAAAGGCGCTTCTCCAGACGGCGTGCGTCATGCGTGCGACAATAAGGAAGAGGAAGAGCGCATTTGCGATATGCAGGACGACGTTCGTAACGTGATACCCTGCCGGACGAAGGCCGTAGAGCCTGTGGTCCAGCATGAGCGAGAACGTCGTCAGGGGATGCCAGGGGTTCGCCTCTTCCGCCGGTGCGCAATAGGTGAGGATGCAGGCAACATGGCCAGGCGAGAACCCCTTCCTGAAATTAGGATTGCTCATGATGTAGGCGTCGTCGTCGAGGAGGACGAAGTCGTGGTCCTTCACCGGCCAGTAGACGGCGGCCGTGGCGAGAACAAGGGCGATGCAGACTGCGATCTTCGCCTTGGCCCTGATGACGTCCGATATCTTCATACGCTGGTAATTCGTGAACAGCTCGGCTGCCGGGCAAGCGGGTTCCTATTCCCGCCCCGACGGCAGACCCCGCGTTTACGTCGGGGGTCCGCATGACCGGCCCGACGCTTGAAACCTCATAAGCGACGCCGGCAACCTGCCTCAAGGCGGCGCCCGCAAATGCCGGCATCGCCCGTCTTCAGGGCGTTTTCCCGGCAGGCGGCAGGCCGCGGTTTTGCCTCCTTTTCCAGGAAATCGTTTATACCGTCCGACTCGGGACTTTAAGTTAACAAGTGTTAAATTCCGTGAAGCCGATCATGCGCCGGAAAGCGGGTCTGTACCCTGCCCCGCCTCTATGCGGGATGCGACCTCGAAATATTCCTTGACATAATAGAATGTACATTCTATTATAATCCCAACACAGCGGGGTTTTCATCTTTCGTTCATGGATTTACGAAGCATAGTCGAAACGACGGCGGCCGTCACGATGCACTGTCTTCGCAGGGCTAAGCAGCCACGGGCCATCGGCGGCCGTATCGCATAGAGCCGCAACACCATCTTGGGGAGGACGACATGAAAATTTTCAACAGACACGACAGGATCATTCCGGCAACGCAGGAAGCTGCGGGCGCAGTGCTCGACAGCCTTTCCGGACCCGACGACGCCCTGTGGCCCCGGGCGTCCTGGCCGCCGATGCAGTTGGACCGGCCGCTCTCGGTGGGGGCGGCCGGAGGTCACAGCCTTGTCCGCTACCGCGTTTGCGAGTACGTTCCGGGGCGGCGGGCTTCTTTCCGTTTCGATCCCGAGGGCATGATGGACGGCGTGGACGGACGCCACTTTTTCGAGATCGTGCCCCGGCGCGGCCACGTCGTCATCCGCCACGACCTGGAAGGCGACTGCGATTTCGGCATGTGGCTCCGGTGGACGATCCTGGTCAAGCCGCTGCACAACGCGCTCATCGAAGACGCCTTCGACCAGGTGGAGAGCCGGTTCCGGGGGGCGAAGGTGAAGCGGTCCCACTGGGGGCCGTGGGTCCGGTTCCTGCGCTGGGTGCGCAGGCGGCAGCGCCTCCGCGCCGAGGCGCCGGCCGTGAAGTAGCAGCCGGTATTACGAGGCGGCGGAATGCACGCCGTTCCCGGCAGCTCCCGCCAGGGCGTCGTGGACGCGTTCAATGACCTCTTCCCAGTCCCCCATGGTTTGTTGGCGGAAGATGCGGAGCACACCCGGATACCACGGGCTGTCGTCGAGATCTGTCAACCAGCGCCAGCAGCTGTTGAACCGGTTCAGGAGCCACACGGGCTTTCCCAGCGCCCCCGCCAGATGGACGACGGCCGTATCGACGGCGATCACCAGATCGAGATTCGCGATCAGCGCCGCCGTGTCGGCAAAGTCGCGGCAGTCCGCCATCCAGTCCGTAAGCGGAAACGTTTCCGGGGCGTTCGGCCCCTCCTTCTGGAGGGAGAAGCACTGCACGCCCGGCACGGCGAAGAGCGGCGCCAGCATCTCCGGGGCAATGGAACGCTTCCGGTCCGTCGCGATCAGGTCGGGCGACTGGGCCCGCGACCTTCCCGCCCAGGCCAGGCCGACCTTCAGTTTGCCATTCTCAACGCCGTTCAGGCGCTCGCGCCAGCGGGCCGCATCGGCCGCGTCCGGGCTCAAATACGGTATTTTCGGCGGTATCGTGGCGACGGTCGTCCCGAACGCCAGGGGCAGGTTCATCGTCGGACATTGAACGTCGAAAGAAGGGATTTCGCCGGGGCCGGACGCGACAAGATCGACGCCGTCCAATGAGGCGACGAGACGTTTCAACGGCTGCGGCACCAGCATGACGACCTTGAAGCCTCGCTCCTTCACCAGGGGAGCATAGCGGCAGAACTGGATCGTGTCGCCGAAGCCCTGCTCGGCGTGGATCAGGATCGTCCCGCCCTCCCCCGTCTCGCCCTGCCATTCGGGCTCGGAGAGATTCCGGAAGGACGCCTTGAGATGGTCCGACTTCCAGCGCCAGCGGTATTCCCGCCATCCCTCCCCAAACTCCCCCAGGGCCAGCAGGGCCATCGCCAGGTTGTTGCGGACGTTGGCGTCGCCGGGCGCGATCCGCAGGGCGTCCCGGTAGGCTGCGACGGCCTCTTCAAGGCGTCCGGCGTCTTTCAGGGCGTTGCCGAGGTTGTTGAGGGCGCTCGGGAAATCGGGCCGCAGTTCCAGGGCCTTGCGGCAGCAGAGAATCGCGCCGTCGGTATCGCCCTTGAAGCGCCGGACGGCGCTCAGGTTGCTCAGGGCCTCGGGGAAGGCCGGATGCTTCGCCAGGGCCTCCTCGTAAAGCGCCTCGGCGCCGTCGAAGTCGTTTTGACGCGAGCGGACGACGGCGAGGTTGTTCATGACCGCAGTATGGCCCGGCTTGACGGCCAGGGCCTCCCGGAAGCAGGATTCCGCCTCGGCCAGGCAGTCCATCTGCTTCAGGACGTTGCCCTTGCCGTTCAGGGCGCCGACGTCCCCGGGGTTCATCTCTAGCGCCACGTCGAAGGCGATGAGGGCGCTCTGCAGCTGGCCCGTTTCCCTGAGCGCGCTGCCGATATGGGCATAGGCGCGGGGATGATCGGGCTTCAGGGCCACGACCCGCATCAGGAGCAGCAGGGCGACGGTGAACTTCTTCCGGGCCAGGAGCATGACGGCATAGATGTAGAAGATCGCAGGCGACCGCGGCGCGAGCATCGCGGCCTTCTCCAGCCAGGTTTCCGCCTCGTCCCTCCGTCCCAGGATAAAATCGACGGTCCCCCGCATGATGCAGAAATGGGGGTCGGATGGATCGTCCGGCGCGAGTTCGGCGCACATCTTCCTCGCCTGCTCCAGTTCCTCCTCGTTGTGGGCCGCCGTGATCAGGGCCTCGACGATGCCTTCGACACGGTCGTCATTCGCGTGTCCCCGTGCTGTCCGTTCATCCATTTTATCCTCGTCCCTCCTTCGCCGAATCGCGGCGATTCATTAGAAACCGGTGCAGCCGATTTAGAGCGTCCGCCCGGCCTATCGGCGGCCGCCGTCCTTTCCCCATCATGCCCCGTTTACCTGTTTCATTTCCACGATACTTCTGTTAATAATCGTAAAGGACCGTAAACGCGCGGCCTCAGATGCACAAGCCCGTGGACGGAACAACGGTTATCGGTTAAGGAAGAGGCATGGCAGACAGGGGATCGATGTACGAAGGCATACCGGCCGAACTGCCGGAAGAGTTGATCGAGACGCTCTGCGCGGCGGGCAGCGTCCGGATCGAGCGGATCGTCTCAAGGGGCCATGCGTCGCCTCCCGGCTTCCGGTACGACCAGAAGGAGAACGAATTCGTCCTGGTCCTCACCGGAAGCGCGGGCATCACGCTCGCGGACACAGGAGAAACGATCGTCCTTGCGGCCGGCGACTACCTGAACATCCCGGCGGGCGTCAGGCACCGCGTCGAATGGACGGACCCCGACGGCGACACGGTCTGGCTCGCCGTCTTCTACGGAATCGTGAGTTCTATAAAAGTATGAAATCGCCGTTGCGATGCATGTTTAGATATCTCGTCATCGCGGCCATGCTGCCGATATTGGCCTGCGCCCCTCCCCGCATCCACGTGGCGGAAGGCGACGCGCCCCCGACGGCCGCCGACGCCGGCAGCCTCCTTCTCGATGCGGCCCGGGACGGCAACACCGTCGCGGTCATGCGCCTTCTCGAAGAAGGCCTCGCCGACGTGAACGTCCGCGACCGCTACGGCTGGAACGCCTGCATGTACGCGGCCCAGGGCGGAAACGTGGGGCTCATGGAATACCTCCTCTCGAAGAAGGCCGCCCTGAACGTCCGGGACGAATTCGGCTCCACGCCCCTTCTCATCGCGGTCAGGCAGGGCAACACCGGGATGGTCGCCTTTCTCCTGGAAAGCGGGGCCGATCCGGCCGTCCGGGACACGGAAGGCTATACGCCCCTGATGTGGGCCCTCTACCGGAGCTACTGGGACGGGATCGATCTGTTGCTCAGGGACGGTCGGGGCGTCAATCTCCAGAACGCCGAAGGGCAGACGATCGTCCACCTGGCCATCGTCTACCGCTTCGACGACCTGGTGCCGTCATTCATCAAGAGCGGCGCAAACGTCAACGTCAGGGACTATTCCGGCAACACGCCCCTGCACCTGGCCGCCGAAGCCAGAAGCGCCGACGTCGTCAAGGCGCTGATCTCCGCGGGGGCGGACCCCGACGCCCGCGACCCGGAGGGACGGACGCCGCTCCTGCGGGCCGTCTACCGGAAGCAGGGCGATCTCGTCCCGCTCCTGTCGGCGAAGAAGTGCCTCAACACCCGGGATGCCGCGGGCATGACGGCGCTCATGGCGGCGGCGGAAAACGGCCTTTACTCGGCGGTCCTCCACCTGATCGTCAGGGGGGCGAACCCGTCCCTGAAGAATGCCAAGGGAGAGACGGCCCTGGACCTCGCCAGGAAAAACGGCCATTCGGAAATCGCCCGGCTGCTTGCCGGCAAACCCTGAGGGGAGCGTAGAGTCGATGGGCATGAAGCGCATGAAATCGTCCCTGGTCCCGGTGCTTGCAATCCTCCTCGCCTTAAGCGGTTGCAGCTACCTCGGCATCGAAACGCGGGACAACGCCAACCTTAAAGACGAACGCACGGGCACGGGCGAAGACGCGAGGTTTGAGTACAATTCCGCCGTCGTCATGGGCACGCTCAAAAGCGGCGATTCCGGGCGCTATCCGGCGGCGGTCGTGGCCTACGCGATGTCGGCGTCCGGCGGCGCGGTCGCCGATTATGCGGTCCTCGACGGCACCGGTTCGTTCATGCTCTACCTGCCCGCGGGCCGGTACCGCCTGTACGCGGCATGCGACTTCAACGGCGACGGCGCATTCGACGAAAGCGAAATCTGCGGCGCTTACGGGGATTCGCCGGACTCGCCCCGCGAGATCGTCCTCCGGGAAGGCGTCGTGGCGAAAGACGTCGAAATATCGACGAACCGGGCACGGGCCGGCACGATCAAAACGCCGGGCATGCTCGATTTGCGCAACAACGGCGAGACGGTCCGTCAGCGGGGCGAAAACGGCGAGATCGTGAAGATCTACGACGAGCGGTTCTCCCGAGAGAACGCCGCCGCCGGCTGGTGGAGCCCCTCCGGCTTCATGAAGGCCTTCGGGGCGCGCATCTACATGCTGGAGCCCTACGACCCCGGCAAGATCCCGGTGCTTTTCGTCCACGGGGCCCGCGGTACGCCCCAGGACTGGGTCTATTTCCTGATCCGCCTGGACCGCAGGCGCTACCAGCCCTGGTTCTACTACTACCCGTCCGGCATGCGGCTCACGCTGGCGACAAGCCTCCTGTACGAAGACCTCTCGGAGCTTCACAAAAAATACGGTTTCCGGAAGATGGGCATCGCCGCGCACAGCGTGGGCGGGCTGATCGCCCGGTCGCTTCTGACCCGCTACGACCTGGACGAGCCGGACGGCTACGTCAGGCTCTACGCCACGTTCGCCACGCCCTGGACGGGTTTCCCCATGGCCGACGTGGCGACGGCGATACCGCAGAAGAAGATTCCCTGCTGGTACGATGTCGGCACGCAGAGCCCCTTCATCAGCCGGACGCTGAACGCCCGCCTGTCGCAACGGGTGAATCACTACCTCTTCTATGGCCGGCACGACCGGGTGGCGGGAAACGGCGCCACGGACCAGCGCGCCGTGAGCAACGCCAGGGGGGCCTTTGCGTTCGACTGCACGCACGAGTCGATCCTCTCCGACCGGGCGGTCTTCCGCAAATTCAGCGAGATCATGGACAGGGAGCTTAAGGGCAGCGGCCGGGACGGACGAGGGGAAGGCGCAGGCCCGCAGAAAACCGTGGAGAGGAAGCCGCAATGAACGACAATCCGAAGCTCCCCAAGGCGACCGATTTCCCGGCAGGGACGTCCTTCGTGATCAAGGAATGGGATGTCCCCCTGGCCTGGATTCCCGGCCGGGGATGGGTCAACTGGTTCGGCGGCGCGCCGCGGCCGTACGACCCGGGTTTCCTCAAGGTGGACAACAACCGCCCCGCCGGGTCGTTTGCGGAATGGCTCCAAATCGTTGAAGCATCCCTTGAGGACGGGTAGCGAAAGAGCGGCAAACGGCATGCAGCGTTGCGGCCGGCCGCAGCGAATTCCGGCTTGCCGTCTCGCAATAAAACCTTTGAACATTCCGGAGCGGCTTTTCATGCAAAGATTCGTCGCCGTCCATAAACGACATTGACATTCGGTCTTTTTTTGATACGATATAAAGACTGAAGGAGACGAGCATGAATATATCGAAGGACATCAAACCCATTACCTATCTGAAAGCGAAAGCACCCGATCTGTTGAAACAGATAAACGCAACGCATCGGCCGGTGATCATTACCCAGAACGGGGAACCGAGGGCGGTGCTGCAGGACCCGCAAAGCTACGAAAACATGAGGAACGCCATCGGCATCCTCAAGCTGCTCTCCCAGGGCGAAGAAGATGTCAGGAAAGGAAGAACCAGGTCCCAGGCGAAGGCATTCGCCGCCGTCGAAAGAATCCTGAAAGAAAGGCTTCCATGAAGAAGACCTTCGACGTGCAGTGGACGGAAACGGCGGAAAACGATCTTTTGTCCATCGTCGCCTATATCGCCGGGGAAAATCCCCGGCAGGCGTATGCGGTCTTCGACGAAATCAGAAAGCGGGCTTCCCGGCTTACGTCCTTTCCCGACAGGGGGCGCACGGTCCCCGAACTTCTGGACCAGGGCATTACGCTGTACCGGGAACTGATCGTTGCGCCGTGGCGGCTCATATACCGGGTTTCCGAAGACAAGGTCTATGTCCTGGCCGTCCTCGACTCTCGGCAGAATGTCGAGGACATCCTGCTGCGAAGACTGACGGGCCTGAAATAATATCGCATGAATTTTTTCATTCCGTCTTTCGTAAAGCGATTGCCGATAAGTTCGTCATGGGCCGATCCCGACACACGCCGCAACGGTATGATCCCGAAACGGAGGGCATGATTATGACGGCGATTCCGCGAAAAGGTCTTCAGCATGTCTTAGATGTATATGAACTCGTTAGGAAGTCACATCTGCTTCCGTCCTCCCGCCATCTCAAAGCGATAAGTCGCGGCAGCCGATTGCCGTGCAGCGTTAGAAACGAACCATACAAAGGAAGTTCCTTACGTATCATCATGATCGGGGCGCAATGAAAGATAACCCCATGTTACCCAAGGCGTCGGATTTCCCGGAAGGAACGTTATTCGTAATCAAGGAATGGAACGTTCCCCTGGCCTGGATTCCCGGCCGGGGATGGGTCAACTGGTTCGGCGGTGCGCCGCGTCCTTACGATCCGGGTTTCCTCAGGGTGGACAACAACCGGCCCGCCGGGTCGTTTGCGGAATGGCTCCAGATCGTCGCCGCGTCGCTTGCAGGAGAATAGAGCGGACCGCATATATAAGAATTCGGGGCGAACGGTCACAAATAGCCGAACGACCACTGCCGCGAACGGAACGTTGCTTCTTTTATGCTTGTACCCAGCATTTGACATACATATATGTAAGATATAGCTTTTAAATCATAATCAGCGGAAATATGGGATGAATTGCTATTAGTTAATCAACTGATATGGGGGACCCAGAGAACCGGAATATCACCTAATAGATCAAGGAGATACCCTGTTTTCGGCGAAAATACAGATGAACTACGAAACGATAGAAGATGCGTACGACTGGATTCAATTCAATAATCAGTACGATAAAAACGTGACCTACATATTTGTACTTAATCGGACAATTCCGCGTCTATCAGGAATGAGTAATATTCTGTACTTTGGCAAAACAGAACAGCCAATTGCCACGAGGTATAACCAAGAGACAGATACCAATAATACGTCTAGAAACAGTCAGCAGACGAACATTCGGATGACACATGTATTTCAAAGGCTCGGCATACAAAACGTGAAATGTTATTATACCAAGATTCTCAACCACAGGTTATCGGGTGAAGCAATGATGAAATTTCTTGGGGAGTGTAGGACCTGGGACAAGAAATTTTATATGCAGTTTGAGGATAAGCGAAACAATTTGTATTTAGAAATACCCTTAGAAAAATATCTTCTTGTAAGTTATGCGTCAGAGCATTTGGAAGTACCGCCAATGAATAACAGAATGTGAATCGCCGAACAAGGCGTTCAAACAGTCAGTAGCATACCCCACCGGATGACAGCCTCGTACCTGCTACTCAGCGTTGCAGAGCATTTGATTTCAAGTCATAATCCTCAACATTTCATTTGACTCTCATATTCCTGACTCATGGGTGTACGAAACACCTCCCATTTCATCACCTTTTCCGATATTTCAGACTTTCTTCAAAACCCAGGTTCAATTCGCCGTCGATTCCGTGCTATGATTTATAATAAAAAAACCGGTCCGGTCCCGTAGCGGGCACTATGCCGTTCCGGGCGGACGAACAGGATCGACGACAGGCCGCACCGGCGGCCATTCGGGCCTGCCAAAAACATCTCACGGAAAGGAGAACCCATGGACAGGAAAATATCGCGCCGCCGGTTTCTGGCGACCGGAGCCGCCGTGCTGGGGGCGGCCGCCGCGGGAAATCTCGCCGGCATGAGCACCGCCCGCGCGGGCAGTGCCGCAACCCTGACGGACATCGACCCCCACATCATCGTCAAGCTCTATCCGGGCCGCTCGGAAGCGCAGAAAAAGCGCCTCGCCGAGGCCATCGTCAGGGACGTCGTCTCCATCATACAATGCGGGGAGGATTCGGTTTCCGTTTCCATCGAGGAGATAAGCCCGGCCGAATGGGCGGAGAAGGTCTACAAGCCGGACATCCTGAACAAGCAGGACAGGCTGTACAAGAAGCCGGGATACCGGATGTAGCCGTTTTCACGCCGGGTTTAGTTAAATTTTGCTTAATCAGGGGCCGTCCCCCGCCATGCAAATTTTCTTGATATTCGTAAAATATGCGGTATCATAGGAGTCATAGGCCGGTGTTGTGTTTCGCCTGTAACCTGCACCCCCTAAGGGGGCCGGGACGGGGAAACGGGAGATCGAATTCCCTTAGATAAAGCGGTTTTTTCTTTGGAACGATACCTGGAGGTCGCACGATGACGACGAAAAAGAGTACGCCGCGCAGGAAAGACACATCCGAACCGAAAACGACGCTTTCGGCCAGCAAGAGAAAGGCCCACCTTTCCGGCATCAAGGTCGTGAAGGAAGGCGAGGCCGTCCCCAACGACGTCAAGGCCAGCGGCGAAGTCTACGACCTTTTGATCCTCCCCACGTTCACGCTCTGCGCCTGCTACCTCGGCTACGCGAATTACAAAATCATGAACCGGGAGAAGGTCGAAATCCCCGTCGGCCTGATCTGGGAACTTTTCAACTTCACGTCGGGGCTCACCGCCGGCAGGGACATCATGGACCGGCACATGTCCATCATCGAGAAATCCTTCGAGCTTCTCGGCTACCGGGCGGACCTTTCCGTGAAGGACGATCACGACATCGTCGTCATCGACGGCATCGCGAAGATCAAGGACCAGGAAACCGGGAAGACGAAACTGGTCGGATTCAGTGAGAAGGGCATCGATCCCGATGTCTTCTCGCAGATGCTGATGCGCGCCCTGCGCATGAATCTGGAAAAGTCCGGCAAGGATTGACTTGACGCGCTTAAGCGCATTCCCTATACTTGGATTAGAGAAGGACGTTATCGCCAATCCTGCCGCAAGCTCGCCTCCCTCTAATCCGTCGGACGCAACATCCCGAGAACGTTAAGAGATAACTCCCCTTTTTTTCCCAAAGGAGATTCAGCGATGCCCCATACAGCCCTATCCGTATCCCCTCTTGCGCTTATGACCGCCCCCGTCCGTCACGCCTGGGAGTACGCCATCGACGCTTCGCAGCGCACGGTCCTTTTCTGGGACGTCCTGCGGCGGCGGAGCAACCAATATTACAAGCACCGGTCGCGGAAGGTCCCCCACGTCCTCCACTTCGGGGTGGAGGTGATCCTCGACGGCCGCACCTTCGAGAAGCCCGTCAACTACATGCTCGCCTGGATCGAGCCCCCGGAGGGGACCGCCATCGATCCCCGCAAACGGCCGTTCGTCGTGATCGACCCGCGGGCCGGCCACGGGCCGGGAATAGGCGGATTCAAGCTCGACAGCGAGGTGGGCATGGCGATGCGGGCCGGGCACCCCTGCTACTTCATCGGCTTCACGCCCAACCCGATGCCCGGCCAGACCATCGAGGACATCGTCCGCGCCGAGGCCGCGTTCCTGGAAGAGATCGTCGAAAGGCACCCGCAGGCGGAGGGCAGGCCCTGCATCGTCGGCAACTGCCAGGCCGGCTGGGCGGTCATGATGCTGGCCGCCATGCGGCCGGAACTGCCGGGCCCGATCATCGTCGCCGGAGCGCCCCTGTCCTACTGGGCGGGCCTGGAACGGCGGTACCCGATGCGCTATTCGGGAGGGCTCCTGGGCGGAAGCTGGATGGCCGCGCTCGCCAGCGACCTCGGCAACGGCAAGTTCGACGGGTCGTACCTCGTCGGCAACTTCGAGAACCTGAACCCCGCCAACACGATCTGGAACAAGAACTACAACCTCTGGGCGAAGGTCGACGCCGAAGCGGAGCGCTTCCTCGAATTCGAAACCTGGTGGGGCGGCCACGTGGACCTCGATGCCGGCGAGATCCAGTGGATCGTCGACAAGCTGTTCGTCGGCAACCGGCTGGCCACGGCCGAGATCACGACATCCGACGGCATACGGATCGACCTGCGCAACATCCGCTCGCCCATCGTCTGCTTCTGCTCCGAGGGCGACAACATCACCCCGCCGCAGCAGGCCCTGGGCTGGATCGTCGACCTGTACGATAGCGAGGACGACCTCACCGCCAACGGGCAGACCATCGTCTACGCCGTCCACGAGAACATCGGCCACCTGGGCATTTTCGTGTCCGCCGGCGTGGCCCGGAAAGAGCACGAGGAATTCACGTCCAACATCGACCTGATCGACATCCTGACCCCCGGCATCTACGAGGCGGTCATCAGCCCCAAGGCCCACGACACGGTCAACCCCGAACTCGCCGACGGGAACTGGATCACGAGCTTCGAGCCCCGCACCCTGGACGACATCCGGGCCATCGTCCGGCCAAGCGAGGAAAACGAGCTTCGCTTCGCCACCGTGCGGAGGGTGTCGGACATCAATCTCGGCCTGTACCGCACCTTTCTCCAGCCCTGCGTGCGCGCCGCAGCAACGGAGCAAAGCGCCTTCTGGATGCACAAGCTGAATCCGTCCGAGCTGCCCTTCGAGGTATTCTCCGACAGCAATCCGCTCATGAATCGCGTCGCCGGCTACGCCGACGTCGTGCGCGAGAACCGGATGCCCGTGTCTCCCGACAACCCGTGGCCCGCCCTCCAGGAAAGCTTTTCGATCTGGATGACGGCGTTGCTCGACGCCTGGCGGAGCTGGCGGGACTGGGGCCTGGAGAACGCCTTTCTCGCCGTCTACAGCGCGCCGCTCGTCCAGGCCATGGCCGGCATGAGGGCCACGCCGGGCGAAGGTCCGAGGCGCCGCCCCGGAATCGAGCCGGAGCGCATCAAATTCGTCAAGGGGCGCATCGCCGAGATCAAGGCCGGCATCGCCAAAGGGGACCTGGTCACCGCCGCCGTGCGCAGCCTGGTCTACATCGCCATGGGAGGCACAGGCGTGGACAAGCGCCACTTCGAGGTCCTCCGGCGCATCCACGCCGAATACGGCGTCATGTCCCTCGCCGAGTACAAGAAAGCGGTGCGCGAACAGTTGTTCTCCCTCACCCTGGACAGCGAGGCGGCCCTGGCGGCCATTCCGGCCATGCTGCCGCCCAATGCCGATGCCCGGCGGGAAACCCTGGACGTCATCAGGAGAATCGTCTCCGCCGCCGGGAAGCCGACGGGCGAAGCGGCCAAGCGGCTGGCCCGGGTGGAGAAGCTCTTCGCCACACCCGGCCCGGCATCGAAGTGGAAGGGACAGATCAGGGTCGTCAAGACGGATTGATCCCGGCCGATCGCGTCGCCCGTATTCGCCATAACCTTTCGCCCAAGCCGGTGCGCCGGGCGTCGTCCCAATTTAAAACACGCGGCGCCGTCCGGATGGCGGCACGGGCACAAAATTCCCCGCCTCCCCGGACGGGAGCAACCGGCATCCCGGTTCCGTGGCGCGGGAAAAATAGATATGTCATTTTAGACATATGTATGAACAGTGGTTGCTTTTCACCATGCAATATAGTATGTTGTAAAATAAAGTAGCTGTAAATACGAGAATATAAACCTTATAAGCAAAATAGGAACATATCGAAGTCTATCGTCCGTATTTCCGTTGCGCCGCCGGCGTGTCTTTCGCGGGCCGGGCGCCGCATCGTTGCGACGCGGCGGATGGACAGGAGGGGAGAGTCCGCGGCTGCATCCTTGAGTCGCCCGCCGATTGTTGCCTTTAAATCTGTTGCCAGGAAAGGGGATACCGAATAGATGGAGGCCAAACGGGAACGAAAAACCGTCGATACAGCCATACCCGCCCAAGTCGTCGCGATATGGCAGCGGGTTGTGGACACGCTTGCCGACCTGCTCGAAGTGCCGAGCGTCATGATCAACCGCCTGGAACCGCCCGAGTTGGAGGTCTTCCGTTCGAGCCTGAACGCCGACAACCCCTTCCCCGCCGGAACCCGGATGCCGATGCTCGGCGTTTATTGCGCGGAAGCGGCCGAGAAGAGGATCAAGCTTCAGATCGAAGACGCCCGGAAAGATCCCGAATGGGCCGAATCGCCGACGGCACAGGCCGGCATCTTCGCCTACCTGGGCTATCCCATTTTCTGGCCCGACGGCGAAGTCTTCGGAACCATCTGCGCTGTCGACACGAGGGAAAACCGATGGGGACCCCATGCCGAGAAACTTCTCAGGACCTTCAAGGAAGCCATCGAGGCCCACCTGGTCCTCGTGATCGCCCTGGACGAATTGAGCGACAAGAACGAGGAGTTGAACCGCTGCATCGGCGAGGTGAAGATGCTCCAGGGTCTTCTGCCCATCTGTACGTACTGCAAGAAGATCCGCGACGACAGCGGCTGCTGGACCCATATCGAAACGTACATAAGAGATCACTCCGGGGCCGATTTCAGCCACAGCATCTGCCCCGATTGCGGGAAAAGACTCTATCCGGACATCTACGAAGAGATAGACGAAAAATAGAAGAATTACCGGCCGCGACGGAACGGCATCGACCCGCAGACGTCCTTCCGCCCGCGGATGCAAAAAACCGCTTTTTTTCGCCGGCGTTTCCTGTTACCTTCACCCATCACGCAAACGAAGGAGAGGTACGCCCATGCCTGCAAAGAAGACTGTCGTCGCCAAGAAACCCGCTAATAACGAAACCGCCGTATCCGTATCGCCCAACGGCGAGGCCTTTCCGCTTCCCGCTCCCGGCGATTACGCCAGGGAACTGGCACGTCTGAAAACCCTCGTCGCCGCCCAGCGCAAGGCCGGGCGCGAGATCGTCGTCGTCATGGGCGTCGGCTTCGTCGGCGCGGTCATGGCCGGCGTCGTGGCCGACTCCACCGACAAGAAGACCGGCAAACCCAACAAATTCGTCATCGGCATGCAGCGCCCGTCGCCGCGCTCATTCTGGAAAATCCCGTATCTCAACCGCGGCGTGGCCCCCGTCGAATCGGAAGACCCCGAGGTCGCCCCTCTTATTTCCCGCTGCGTAAAGGATAAGAAGACCCTGATCGCCACCTTCACCTACGACGCCCTGACTCTCGCCGACGTGGTCGTCGTGGACGTCCAGTGCGACTACTTCAAAGAAGAGCTGGGGAACTGCCGAAGGGGCCGCGCGGAGATCGCCGCCCTCGAAGAAAGCCTGAAAATCATCGGCGAACGGATAGGCCCCGACTGCCTCGTCCTCATCGAAACGACCGTCCCGCCGGGGACGACGGAATATGTCGCCTACCCGATCATGAAGAAGATCTTCGAGAAGCGCGGCATCAAGACGGAGCCGCTTCTGTCCCACTCGTACGAGCGGGTCATGCCGGGGCGGGAGTATGTCTCCTCCATCCGCGACTTCTGGCGGGTGTGCAGCGGGATCAACGAGACGGCCCGCAAGCGCGTCCGGAAATTCCTCACGGAGATCCTGAACACGGAGAAATTCCCCCTCACGGTCCTCGACCGCCCCATCGAGAGCGAGACCTGCAAGATCGTGGAGAACTCCTACCGGGCGACCATCCTCGCCTTCCTGCATGAGTGGAGCACCTTTGCCGAGCGCAACGGCGTGGACCTCATCAAGGTCATCAAGGCCATTAAAATGCGCCCCACCCACAGCAACATGATCTTCCCCGGACCGGGGATCGGCGGCTACTGCCTGCCCAAGGACGGGGGACTCGGCGTCTGGGCGTACCAGACCCTCATGGGCTTCGACGACGACATCTTCAAGATCACGCCGCTCGCAACCGACATCAACGACACGCGGGCCCTCCACGCCGTGGAGCTTGTCCGCGACGCCCTGCGCAACATGGGCCGGATCGTGGCCGCCTCGAAGGTCGTCATCCTTGGCGCCTCCTACCGCGAGGACGTGGGCGACACGCGCTACAGCGGCTCCGAGGCGATGGTCCGGAAGCTGGCCGAAATGGGCGCGGAGATCGGCGTCCACGACCCCTACGTGAAGCACTGGTGGGAACTGGAAAAGCAGGAGACCTACCCCGCCCCCGGCCACTCGTGGTCGCGCTTCTTCCGCAACCAGGAGAACCTCACGGAACTGCGGATCGAGCCGGATATCAAGAAGGCCCTGAAGGGCGCCGACGCCGTGGTCCTGGCGGTCCGTCACGAGCCTTATCTTGCGCTCGACGCCGACAAGATCGTCAAGATGACCGGCCGGCCCGTGGCCGTCGTGGACTGCTTCGGCATGCTCGACGACAGCCAGATCGAGCGCTACTTCGAGCTTGGCTGCGAGGTCAAGGGGCTCGGCCGCGGCCACGTCCAGCGCATCAAGGAAAAGGTCCGGAAGCGCTAGGGGGAGGTTGGCTAAACGGCAAGTTCCGGCGGTATCGGACGCGATGCGAAGTCGCACCGGATAGATTTGACAGGGGGGTAGCGAATGATTGCGGACAAACGCGATACGCCGCAGGACCCTTTTGTAACCGAGTTCAAGAATGCCCGGGCGCATGCCGTGCGCCCTGCGGTGAGGCCCTATGCGTTGGGGCTGACTGCCATTTTTGTCCTGCAAATCCTCGCCGGCATGGTATTCGTGCCGCAGGCCCTCATCCGGATTGCGAGTGTGCCGCCCCCGGCGCTCGTCATCAGGATCGGCTACGGCCTGGGGCTCTTCGCCGTCTTTTCGGTGCCGCTTCCCCTTTTGCTTTCCATACTGGCGCTTTTGTCGAAGCCGATGAGGAACGTTCATTCGTTCGTTAAAATCTATTTCTGGACGGCCCTCGTCGGGCTCGCCGCAAGCGTCGCACTCCATCTCGTCTACGTGCCGATGGCGATCAGGTGAAAGAAGACAGCCGGTTCCCTTTTCCGGCAAAATGAATATAACGGACTTTCCTGCACCATGAAAACAACCAGTCACATCGTCGCGTCGGCCGCGGCGGGGGCGGCGGCGTATGAAATCGCGGGATCGCCGCAGACGGCCGCGGCGCTCTTCCTGGGAGGCGTTCTCATCGACCTCGACCATGTCCTCGATTACCTGATCCTCGCGAAAGAAAAGCATACCGTCCGGAACTTCTTCTCCTGGTTCAACGATATCCGGTGGAAGCGCATCGTCGTCGTCTTCCACGCATACGAATTCTACGCCATCCTTCTCCTTCTCGCCTTCTGTTTTCCGAACGATATCATGACGGGGCTTGCCATCGGCATCGGCCTCCACCTTATCATGGACCAGTTCGGCAACACGCAGCCCATTAACGGCATCCGGCTTTCGCGGCGGTTCTATTTCCTCCTGTTCCGCTACGCGTCCGATTTCGATCTGCAGAAGATGCAGGCCCGGGATTCCTGAGATTTGTCCGGCCTGCGCCGCGCGGGCCGCCCCCTCTTCCCCTCTTCCCCGCGGCTCCGCCCGGAAGCGGCGCGGATTCGGCCTGCTAAAGCAAAATATCTTGAAATCTTATCAAAATCGTGAAAAAAACGTCCATTGGTGAAAATCACCGGAAAACGGTCGGCCCGCAATGCCGATCATAACCGCGCCGTTCGGGGCAAAGAGGCCGAAAGGCTTGTCCATAGGGCAACAGCAGGAAAATATGTCTACAAACGGCATCCTGGCACGCCGGTTGCGTACAGGCAGGGGTAGCGGCGAAAACCCTTAAGGAATTCCGCACAGCACGGTTTCGCTGTTTGATAACCATTGAGAGATTGAGGGACGAACAGGGAGGAAAACAAATGATGGAATCATTTCGAAAAAGGGGGGAGAAGGGTTTCACGCTGATCGAACTCATGATCGTCATCGCCATTATCGGCATCCTGGCAGCCATCGCAATTCCGCAGTTCACGGCCTACAGGCAGAGGGGTTATAACGCGAGGGCCAACGCAGACGTCAAGAGCGCCTATACAGCTGCGCAGACATATTTCACCGACTTTCCGGACGGCCAGCCGACCCTGGATAATCTGAAATCCTACGGCTTCAGACAGACAGCAGACGTCGACGTGACGACGACGATCAAGCAGACGACGGGCGCGATTTCCACGAAACATGCGGACGGCCCGAAGACATTCACCATCGATGCCATGGGCGTCATCACCTCGTCGCCGTGATACACCGCACTTATCTTACCCTGAGAGCACTCATTATGGGGGCCTGAGTTAGGGGGCAATAGGAGGGATTGCCCCCATTCATTTTCTGTAATCAATCCTATCAACGACTTGCAGCATGTATTTTGGGGACAGCGAATCCCGACGTTGAATTATGCCGTAAAAACAAAGAACGTCGGACGGGCAGCGCCTCATCACACCAAAGGTATTTAGACAGGGCGGCAGTTTTCGAGGAAATGCAACATGCTGCATAGCCCGCGATCCCGTCCGGAGCATTTCGGCAGTATTAAAAATATCATCATATAAATATATTATTCGCACTTGAATTTCACACTTTATACCGGTATGTTTATATAATAACGGTTTAGTTGGGGGGCTTATGAAATACATCATGGCTGCTATCTTCATCGGAATTGGGGTCGCCGGGATCGGGTTATTACTTTTCACTGTCCTCGGCCCTTCGATCATCGGCTTGGAAAAAATCGGCCTTTCCTTTCTAGGCGCCATGCTCGCAATTACGGGGATCGCAATATCCATCCGAATTCTTAACGGCGGCCAATTTTAACGGCATACAGGAGGGCGATTTCGATAAAGCAGGAAAAGCGGAAACGATCTGCATGCGGGACGGAAAAATGTATTTGCCCGGCCTGCAAACAGATAGCCCGCGTCAAATTGAATGGCTTTACGCTCTGTTTCAAAAGATGCGGGCACATCGTCGACGCCCAAGGGAAACGGACAAACAAGAGCGGGCGCCTCATTTCGTTCGCGGGAGAGATTCAAGAGTAAATATCCCTGTAATCACGTACCCCCTGCATGAAGATGAGGGGCCGCAGACGATACCCGACTCACTGTCTCTGCAACCCGATTCTACCGCACCGGCAACCTTTCCGTCATGAACCGGGCGGCCTGCTTTTCCCGGCCAGGCCTCGTATCGTGATTCCGGAAAGGGCGATTTTACCTTTCCCATGCCTGCCGATGACCGCTTGACACCCTGCCGTGTTTCCGATACGTACCGCTCTGAGGGCGCACCGGCCGGGGAGGCCCCCGCGGCGCAAAGCTTCCCCGGAAAGCGCCGGACGCCGCAACGGAAGCGAAGGGTTTCGGGCGCATATTCCCGTAACGCCCGCGATGCGAAGAATCCGGGCCGGGCGGGCGAATTCCCGCCTGCCGTCCGCGAGTATTGCGAGGAGAAGAAACGATGCCGAACGGGGACAACAAGAATATCCTGAAGCCGGCAGTCGACGAATCCGTCTTCGTTGCCGAGGGTGCGCGCATCTTCGGCGACGTGGAGATCGGGGCGGGGTCGAGCGTCTGGTTCAACGCCGTCGTCCGGGGAGACGCAGGGAAGATCGTCATCGGGAAGGACGTCAACATCCAGGACAACGCCGTCGTGCACAGCGGCGCGGACACGGAAGCGGTCATCGGCGACGAGGTCACGATAGGCAACTGCGCCGTCGTCCGGTCGTGCAGGATCGGCCGCGGCTCCCTGATCGGGATGAACGCCACCGTAATGACCTACGCCGAGATCGGGGAATACAGCATCGTCGGGGCCAACGCCCTCGTCCCCTACCGCGCGAAGTTTCCTCCCCGCTCCCTGATCCTGGGCGTCCCCGCCAAGCGCATCCGGGACCTGACCGACGAGGAGATCAGGGGGAACGAAAACGCCGTCCGCATCTACAGGGAACGCGTGGGAAAATACAAGGCGCAAACCGTCACCGGCTTTTCGGGGAAGGCCATCGGGAAGGGCTGAATCTTGGAGCAAAGAATTCGTATGCAAATAACCTATGATTAATAATTTCGTTTGCTGCATTTCTTCAAACGACATTTGACAGGCGGCATGGAAAGATGTAGATTCTTTCGACACTTCACAAGAACTATGAAAATCGCAAAATAAGAAGCCTCTTATCGATCTTTCCTGGCCGAAATGGAAAGTGGGTTTCCAATATAAGGCAATAAGTGGACAGGCTAAGCAAGGAACGGCGCAGTTGGCTGATGAGCCATGTGATGCCGAAAAACACGACCACGGAAGTCGCCATACGTCGTCTAATTTTCGGCATGGGATATCGCTATAGATTACACGACAAAAGTTTACCGGGAAAACCGGATTTGGTATTTCGAGGTCGCCGAAAAGTCATCTTTATAAACGGCTGTTTTTGGCATGGACACATAGACTGCAGATATGGACGACTTCCGAAATCGCGTGTTCGTTACTGGCGAGAAAAGATCTCGAAAAATAAAGAAAGAGATAAAAGAAATATAGAATCGCTGGCAGAGAACGATTGGAAATCTCTCACGATATGGCAATGCGAACTAAAGGACATCGAAAAATTAAAGAAAAAAATAAATGATTTCATCGACAAAGAATAAGAATCGCCCTATCGGCATCGATCTTTTCGCCGGAGCCGGAGGTATGTCTCTCGGATTCGAGCAGGCGGGATTCGACATTGCAGCAGCGGTAGAAATAGATCCCATTCACTGCGCAACTCATAAATTCAACTTTCCCCTCACTAAGACAATCTGTGCCGATGTTATAAAGATGACTGGTACGGATATACGCCGCAGAACAGGCCTGGACGATACCGAAGTAGATGTTCTGTTCGGCGGTGCACCTTGCCAAGGGTTTTCTCTAATCGGCAAGAGAGCTCTAGACGATCCACGAAATCAGTTAGTTTTTCACTATGTTCGCATCCTTTCAGAATTGAAACCGAAGTATTTCGTATTCGAAAACGTGAGAGGGTTGATGCTGGGGAAACATGCGACTTTCCTAGACGAACTGATCGAAGCACTATGCGATGCCGGTTACCGTGTGACGTCGCCGTACCAGGTTCTTAACGCCGCACATTTCGGTGTGCCGCAAGATCGTCGAAGGCTTTTCGTTATCGGCGCAAGAAACGATATGAAATTACCAAAATATCCAAAGGCAATCGAACAAGAAACAACCGTTTGGGATGCGATTGGGGACTTACCGGATGCCGATCTTTTTTCCGAATTGATTTCATCGGACGCAGTTCGAACAAAATGGGAGTCGAACGGAACATATGCGAAAAAATTGAGAGGTCTCGTCCCCGATTCCTACGATTTTGCTTACAAACGAAAATACGACACCGATATACTGACCTCAAGTCTTCGCACAGCACACACGGAAATCTCGATAAAACGGTTTTCGGCGACACCGCATGGTAAGGTAGAACCCGTGAGCCATTTCCGTAAACTGCCACCTGACGGTCTCTGCAATACGCTACGTGCGGGTACGGACAGCGCGCGCGGTGCATTCACGTCGCCGCGGCCTATTCATCCTTCTTTTCCGCGCGTCATTACCGTAAGAGAAGCCGCACGTCTTCATTCTTATCCGGATTGGTTCCGATTCCACGTCACTAAGTGGCATGGATTTCGACAGATCGGGAATAGCGTACCGCCATTACTAGCGCGCGCCGTTGCAAACCAAATCGTTAAGGCTTTAGAATATAATCCAAAGAAGCCCCAAGCAATGCTTGATCTTGGCGACCCAATCTTATTATCTTACGATATGGGTAGTGCAGCGCGATATTTCGGAGTCCCGCACGATACTATCCCGCAACGCACGCGCGGGAAAAATTCAGCCAATCTGGACCTGTGGAAGGAGGCATATGGTTGACAAGCAAGCCGAAAAAAAACGCAATCGTTACCAAGCCATTATAACCCAGGTATTCTTTAATCATTTCGAAACAAATATAACGGATTTCGAATTTACTAGAGGCGAGTTCGAATCGATAGCAAAAAAATTAAAGATCGTTCTTCCGAAGAACGTGGGAGATGTGATTTATTCATTCCGTTACCGTAACGAGTTGCCGGAGAAAATTGCGGTAACAGCCCCCGAAGGCTATGAATGGATTATCGAAGGCGCAGGCCGGGCACGCTATAGATTCAAGCAGGTGCATTTGAATCGCATTATTCCGCGCGAAGAATTACTCGCGATAAAAGTGCCCGACGCAACACCCGAGATTATTTCTGCTTATGCGCTAGGAGACGAACAAGCACTACTCGCAAAAGTTCGCTATAACAGACTTGTCGACGTATTCTTAGGAATTACGGCTTTTTCGCTTCAGAATCATTTAAGGACGACAGTAAAGGCTGTCGGACAAATCGAAATAGACGAGATTTATGTTGGCATAGACCGACACGGAAGACAATTCGTCGTTCCCGTACAAGCTAAAGGCGGCAGCGATATGCATGGCGTAGTTCAAACGCAACAGGACGTTCTATGCTGTGCAGAAAAGTTTCCCAATCTCATCTGCCGGGCCGTATCGGCGCAGTTTATGAGCGAAGACAGAATAGCTATGTTCGAACTTACTGTAAATCAAGGCGAAATCAGGGTGATCGACGAAAAGCACTATCAATTAGTCGCTGCATCGAGCATAACGCCGGAAGATTTGCAGCAATATGCTTATCGCAGTTCTTGATAAGTGAAGTGCTTCGGAAATACAGTACCTTGCTGCGTCGAAATCTTCGGCGATCACACCCCCCCGAAAAAGTATTTCTCTCTCAACAAAAAGAGTGGTAAAAAACAGGGAGTGAAGCATTCAGGGGGCTATTCATGACCAACATCCTTATCGTCTATCACAGCCAGCAGTACGGCAATACAAAGATACTGGCCGAGGAAGTCGCCGCGGGCGTCTGCGATGCGGGCGGCGAAGTGACCTTGATCGACACGAACGTCTGCCGCGTCAAGCTGGAAGACGTCCTTGGGGCGGACGCCTTCGCGCTGGGCACGCCGGATTATTTTTCCTACCCCGCCGGCACGATCAAGACCTTCTTCGACGATCTTTATCTGTGGGACCAGGCGGGGCAGCCCGTCAAGGGGAAGCCCGCGTCCCTGTTCATGTCTCACGGGGGCGGCGGACGCGCCAAGCAGCCCTTTGAAACCTTCGCGGACCGCTTTTTCAGGCGCACGGGCGAAACGGTGTCCTGCAGCCGCCCCATCGACGACGAGGCCCGGAAGCGCTGCTTCGAGATGGGCAAAACGCTCGTTGCCGCCGTGGCGAAGGTTTGAGCCCATGGACCGATTGATTATTCCCACAGGCGCGCTGCCGCAGGCGAAGGCCGAACCGGCCTGGTGGTTCATCTTCTCGGCGGGAAAACTTCTCGCCGCACCCAACGGCACATCGTTCTCCGTCCCCTTCGTGGACGATCCGGCGTCGCTGGGGCTTACGCCCATTCGCGAGAAATACCTGGGCATCCTCGACGGCCGCCACTGCTTCCGCGCCGAAATCGCAAAGGACGCCCCCGTCCCGCCCGGCATGGGCCTCTACGGCCTGCGCTACCTGTTCGGCCGCCTGCCGGAGGCGCTTCACGCCGTCGCCGTCAGGACCATGCACCTCACCGCCTGGGAAGGGACGGCCCGCTACTGCGGCCGCTGCGGACACGAGACGGCCCCCGGCGCGGAACTGAACGCGCTGCAATGCCCCGGCTGCGGACTTACGGCCTTCCCCAAGATATCGCCAGCCGTGATCGTCCTTGTGGAGAGAGACGGCAAGATGCTCCTCGCCCGCGGGCGGCGTTTCGCCCTGCCCTTCTACAGCGTGCTCGCCGGTTTCGTGGAGCCGGGCGAATCGCTGGAAGACACGGTCCACCGCGAGATCGGGGAGGAGGTCGGCATCAGGGTCAAAAACATCCGCTATTTCGGGAGCCAGCCCTGGCCGTATCCCGACTCCCTCATGATCGGCTTCACCGCCGAGTATGCGGGCGGAGAGATCAGGGAGGACCCGGAGGAGATCGTCGACGCCGGCTGGTTCGCGCCGGACGACCTGCCGCCGGTCCCCGGCAAGGTCAGCATCGCCCGGAAGCTCATCGACTGGTTCATCGAGAAGGAGTTGAAAGGCAAGGGGCCTCTTCCCGCGATTCCCGAAAGGGCCTACGACCCCGGCGAATAGGGGCAAAGCGGGCCTGTGCGCCGTCCGATCGTACGGCATTTTGCGGACACGCGCGGGCGGACGGTCCCGCCGCTTGCCGCCTTACGGCATCCGCTGTCATCGCCGGCCATCGCGGGAAAGTAGGAGAAGCTATACGTTGCGATGCCGGGATCGCCCTTGGGCCAGGCGTCCGCGAAGTTCGTCAATCTGCTGTTTCAGCTCCTTCCTTTCCTGCGCCCTCTTCCTGTCCAATGCCCGCAGGTCGTCGCGCAGATGCTTCCGGTCGGCCGCCAGCGCCCTGTCGCGTTCGTGTCCCCTCGCCTGTATCTCCCTGATCGTCTCCTTGATTTTACGTTCGCTTTCCTTTTCCATCTCAAGCTCCTTGTCTCCCTCCACGGCAGCCTTGAACTTGCCCCAGGCGGCCTGCCGGCTGGTGCCCATGGCACGGCCGATGTCATCCCATGTCGCGCCGCCGGCCATCGCCTCGCGGGCGAGGGACGCCTGCCACTGCGCCCAGAGCGGCCAGAACTGCTTCGTCGCATCAAGCGCCTTGAGCGGGTCCGGATGTCTTGTGCCGTCATCCCAGCACTGCTGCATGTCCTTCGGTATCTGTCGCTCCATGGCTGTCAATCATTCCCTTACATTATTTTTTATTATGTTATTTTTGTCAATTTTTACATGACAAACACACCCGTGTCAACAAAAATCTGCTAATCCTAAACTTGCGGGGAAGAATCCGGAGAATCATACTCTTCGCATCTGCGAGTGCGGATAAAACCCG
Source organism: Syntrophales bacterium (assembly GCA_963668175.1). Lineage (GTDB taxonomy): Bacteria > Desulfobacterota > Syntrophia > Syntrophales > PHBD01. The sequence goes on along the minus strand of OY764159.1, from coordinate 2,266,924 downwards.
GTGCGCCTTTCGTCCGTTCAAAATCCCATTGACGCGACCGGTTCATCCCGATATACTCCGGCAGACTGTTAAAAGAATGATCGGGGCCGCACAGGGTTATCCAGCCGGTGCGGCCTCCACCGTATTTAAAAGGAGGCATAAAGCATGGCAGGCACGGAGATATTCGACAGCGAAGAGATCAAGGCCGTCGTGGACGTGATCGAAAGGAAGATGATCCACCGCTACGGTTCGCACGACGCAAGGAAGGGCCACTACCGCGTGGACGAATTCGAGGACAAGGCAAAGGCGATCGCCGGCGCGAAATACGCGCTGGCGCTCTCCAGCGGGACGGCGGCGCTCATCGTGGCGCTCAAGGGGATCGGCATCAAACCCGGCGACGAGGTCATCACGACGCCGTTCACGTTCATCGCGTCCATCGAGGCCATCGTCGCCTGCGACGCCGTGCCGATCCTGGGCGACATCGACGAGACCCTGAGCCTGAGTCCCGCCTCCGTCGAGAAGCTCATCACGCCGAAGACGAAGGCCATCATGCCCGTGCACATGTTCGGCGTTGCGGCGGACATGGACGCTTTCGCCGCCATCGGCAAAAAGTACAACATCCCCGTCATCGAGGACGCCTGCGAAGTCGTCGGCGGCACCTACAAGGGGCGCTGCCTCGGCGCGATCGGCACCTGCGGCGCATGGAGCTTCGACCCCAACAAGACGCTCACGATCGGCGAGGGCGGCATCGTCCTCACCGACGACGAGGGGATCTACGGCAGGATGGAATACTACCACGACCACGGGCACGTCCACAGCAAGGCCCACGACCGCGGCGCGGACGCCAAGTCCGGACTGGGCGTGAACTACCGCATCAGCGAGATCCAGGGCGCACTGGGCCTCGTGGCGCTGGGCAAGATGCAGATGGCTTTGGGGCTCCTGCGCGCCACCAAGAAGAAGATCCTCGACGCCGTCAAAGCGACGGGCATCAGGCCGCGCCCCGAGAACGACCCCGCGGGCGACACGGCGACGCACGTCGTTTTCCTCATGCCCACCGCGGAGGCCGCGAAGAAATTTCAGGACGCAACGGCCATGGCCGGCAGCAAGTGCGCGATCATCGCGGACAACACGTGGCATTACGCGAAGCACTGGAAGGCCCTCGAAGACATGGGCGGGAAGGACTACTTCGGCACGAAGACGCCCTCGTACGCGCCGGCGACGATGGCCGCAAGCGACGCGATCCTCAGCCGCGCGGTCATGTTCGGCCTCAACATCAAGATGGACGACGCCTCCGTGGAGAAGATCGTTATGGCGATCAGGGCGGGCGCGAAAGCGGCGCTCTGATTTTCTCGATGGGGAACGTCGGGTCCACCCGGTAACCATATCCAATAGAGATATTCTGAAGAGCGGACAAAGGCCGCCATACCTTTAAAGGTGCGGGCGGCCTTTTCATTTCTGTCTTTGTGTCGATCCGCCCTGAAAAGATTTGAGCGCGGGGGATGCAAAAGAGACATCTGCCATGGGATATTGCAGGCATACCGTCTGAAATGCATTCTCTCAATCAATCAGTCCGTCCATCGGAACACCCACGCCCATAAGTATCAATCCATATAATATCATTACGTGTTATGTTGCACAGAAACACCATTCGTCCCTCGTGGAGGTTGGCAGGCCAGACACAATAATATGAGGATATTTGCTACTATTATTATCGTGATATAATGATAAAAATCTATTGTATTTCCCATCCCTTTGTGATTTATTCATAGGCAGCGCCGAATCATCGTCTGTAACGATTCGCACGGCTCCTGTATATCTTTCCAACCGCTGTTCCAGCATCCTTGTGTTTTTCGTCCTGCAAAGATTTCTGCTCACATGAAGCGATACGGCAGTTTCGTCGGCAACAAGTCAAACGCGTTATGCGTCGCAAGTCATTTACGGAAAGGAGGGGAATATGGCCGGGAAGCAGATACCGAGGTTCAAAGACAGATTTTTTCAGAGCCGTGTCGTCCTTGACGAAGTCTGGCGGGAGTTCTCGAAGAGAGAGGAAGTACCTGTCATCATCGGCTTCGACGAGCGCAGCGAGAGGAAAAGCGTTGTGGAATACCTCGAAGGATTAAACGTGAGAATAGTGATGAAGAAGGAGAAGCCGGGAACGGATTGCTACATCTTCGCCACGGTCACGGAAAAGCAGGCGGACAGAATCGAAAAGGACCATCAGGAGGGAAGCGAGATTCGGTTCATCGACAGGGTATGGCTGGATAAACCGGTCAACATGACCGTAACCGTCGATGAAAGCGGAGAGACGATTTCGGCCGGTCCGGCAAGACGCGTGTTCCTCCGGGAAGGCGAAGACGTAACCTGGGCCGTGATCGACTCGGGAGTCCGCTGGGACCACGCGTGGCTGGTCGAAAACGTAAGACAGGGTCGGCAATTCGATTATACCGGCCGCGGGTATGACGATCAAATCGGCCACGGAACGCACGTTGCGGGCATCATCTGCAAAATAGCCCCGAAAGCGACCATTTATTCGTACCGCGTCCTGGACGCTCAAGGAACGGGCAGTTCGTCGAATATCATACAGGCCATGTACGACATCAGAAAATTGAACTTTGAAGAAAAGAAGATGGTCGTCCACGGCGTCAATATGAGCCTGGGCGGCCCGGTCGAAGCGCTGAGCTTCGGATGCGGCGCGACGCCGCTATGCGAGGAAGCGAACCGCCTGATGCTGAGCGGCGTCATCGTCTGCGTGGCATCGGGAAACGACGGCTACAAGAAGCTCGTGACCGCCAGCCCGCAAAACACGGTCAGCTTTTTCGACACGTACCTCGATATCGGTATCTCCGATCCCGGCAACGCCGAAGAGGTGATCACCGTCGGCTCCGTGCACAGCAAAAAGCCCCATACCTACGGCATCTCCTACTTCTCCTCCAAGGGCCCGACCGGCGACGGCCGATACAAGCCGGATGTGGTCGCACCCGGGGAAAAGATCGTCTCCGCCTACCACGAAAGCAGCACGGCAACCGCCGAAATGTCCGGAACCAGCATGGCGACGCCGCACGTCTCCGGCGCCCTGGCATTGTTTTTAAGCGTCAAGCCGGAATTCATCGGCCACGCCAGGGAAGTGAAGCAAATCATGATGAAAAGCTGCACCGACCTGGGGCGGGACCGTTATTTCCAGGGTGCCGGTCTGGTGGACGTCCTGCGGATGATTCAGGCCGTGTAAGCTGCCGGGGAAAGGAGACGGACGATGAAAATGAAAATTTCGTTCCTGGATATCGAAGAACACGGGGACTGTTCGGTGATCCTCTTCGATGAAAAGGCAAAGCAAGCCTGTATCGTCGTCGACGGCGGAGAAGGCAAGAACGGGTGCAACGCCCTGACGAATCACCTGAAGAAGAACAAGGTCGATGCCATCGATCTGCTGGTCTGCACCCATCTGGACGCGGATCACATCAACGGCCTGAAACTGTTTGCGAAAAGCCAGCTGGACTTGAAACAGAAAGGCAAGGCCCACATTGCCGTCCGCCACTACTGGGGGCCGATGCCGAGGACGGACAGCGCCTTTCGGGACCTGGCGGACGTCGAGCAGAGCGGGACGGGCGGACCGGCCCTGGAGGCCCGGCAGTTCGTGATGACGAGTGTCGCGCAAAACGAGGAGCTGCTCGAAAGCCTCTCCCAGCTCGTGCCCCAAGGCAACATCAGGCACCCGAGCCGCGAAGACCTGCCGCCGAAAATCTTCGCGAATGTCAAGATCGACATTCTCTCTCCCCGCGAGCAGGTATCGGCCTCGCTGTTCGAAAAACAGGCGTTCGGCTTCGGGGGCGATTTCGCCGAAGGTGCGACGTTGAACGAAGGGGACGACCTATCGAAGCTGACGCAGGCCGTCCATGCGAAAATAGCAGCCCTGGCCGAAAAAGCCAAGACGTCCATCAACAACCAGAGCATCGTGTTCGCACTGACGCCGATGGACAGCGGTAAACCGGCGGACAAATTCAAATTCCTTTTCCCGGGAGACGCCGAAAACGACGTGTGGGACGACCTCGCGTCGGACAAGACCTACGGCAAGCTCCTCGAGGCCCATGTACTGAAAATTCCCCACCACGGCAGCAAGAACGGCATCAGCCCGGCGGGCGTCCTCAAAGTCCGGCCTGAGTATGCCGTCAACATGGTCGGCCAGAAACACGGCATACCGGACGAAGAACCGCTCAGGGAATTGCAGAAAGCGGGCGCCAAATTGATCTGCACGCAGCGCAACCGGGATGCGAAGCAGAAGAGCGCCTGTTTCGGCGTAAAAGGCAACGAATGTCCCGTATGCGGACCGTCCGATTCCTCCGATGTCGTTTTCGGCCTCGATCTGGGCGCGGGCAAACTGTCGCTCCTCTCCGGCAGGGCATGCAAACATTCGTTTTAAGGAAGGGCCGAAGATCGCTCCGGAGCATGAAGTACGGCCACGATGTCCTTCAGGGGGCAGGTGGCCGTTTTCTTGTCAACCGCGGCGCCGTTTGCCAAACCCCGATTAGTTTGACTTGCCACACCGATGATTTATAGTATATGAATGTACATTATTACTGAGGCATTCATGACGTTTCAGTTTGCTACGGCGGCCGAATCGCACTGAAACCTACCACGTAAAGAGCGGCTCATTTTCACACATATAACACCGGGAGGAACATCCATGCGAAAACTGTACAGCACACTGATTCTGGCGGGACTCTGCGCCTGCCTTTTCGTCCTTTCTGCGGGCGGCGCCGCCCGGGCTGCCGATCCCAAGTTCCCCGTCGTCGTCATGGAGACCAGCATGGGAAACATCGAAGTCGAGCTGAACGCGGAGAAGGCCCCCGACACGGTCAGGAATTTCCTGCGCTACGTCGAGTACACCTTCTACGACGGCACGATCTTCCACCGGGTCATCCGGGGCTTCATGATCCAGGGCGGCGGCTTCACGGCCAACATGCAGCCCAAGAACACGGGCCCCGCCGTCCGGAACGAAGCGGGGAACGGCCTGAAAAACGAGCGGGGCACCATCGCCATGGCGAGGACATCCGATCCCCACTCGGCCACGAGCCAGTTCTTCATCAACACGGTCAACAACACGCCCCTCAACTATACGGCCCCCACGCAGGCGGGCTACGGCTATACCGTCTTCGGCAAGGTGGTCAACGGCATGAACGTCGTGGACAAGATCGAGGCGGTGCGGACGACCTTCACGGACGGCATGAGCGACGTACCGGTCGACCCCGTCGTCATTAAGAAGATTTACGTCAAATAGCGTCGCCGCACACCCGGCAGAAACGAGAAGATAGCAGCCTCGCTGCGCGTCTCCCGCATATGGAAAGACCTTTACAGGAGGCGTCATGAAATGAACTAGATGTTATTTCGCGAGAACCTGTGAGGCAAGTGTTCGCCGGGATGTCATCGGGGGGGGAGGCAACATGATCTTCAGGATTGCAGCAACAATTCTTCATTCTGTTCTCATTCAGATATTTCTCATCACATTTCTGTCCATCTCGCATGCGGAAACATGTTCGAACAATTGGTCCTTTCCATCCTTCCACAGCTTGAAGACACCGGAGATGCAAACGGTCTGGACGGCATTTGCCAACCAGGAACATCATTTGTCGTTAACAACGGGCGGGACCGTTGCGGATATTTATTATCTCCGCGGAACGCTTCTCGTCAAAGGCCTCGCCGACTCGGAGCTGCAATACGACAGCATCTGGATGCTTCCCATGACCCAGGGAATGTCGGCCGTTCTTCTTGCCTCCGCTTTCCCCAACGGGCCTTGCAGCTTAACGCAGAAGACATCTTTTACGGCATTCAGCGCCAAAGGAGAAATATCGCCGATATCGCCGGGCGTCCTCGCCTATGCGTATATCGACGGCGGGCCGGCCGCGCCATCCGGGACGAAGGGTGTCAGACACGAAGGTACGATGAAATTCACGCCGCCGGCCGCTGAGCCGCCCGCGGACGCTGATATCCGCGGCTATAAACTGGTCCGTCGTTCCCAGCCGCACCCGGTCGTCGGCAGCCCCGATTTGCCCGTTACCACGCTTGGCGAGCTGCGCCGATGGCTTGCCGCGAAAAAGGCAGACTCCGGCAACAAGTGATGAGGGCAAGAAGCGTACCGATGAATATATCCCCTTCCGGACGTGAAATAGATAGCGATCAAGACCTGATCAAAATATTGAAGGCCTGCGAGAATCATCCACCTGATATTCGAACGGGAAAGAAGTTGAGACAATAAAAAAGGCGGAGCCGTTGCCGGCCCCGCCTTCTTTGCACCATTAAAGAGATTCCACGATAATTTTTCTATTCGATCCTGTACTTCTTCAAATCGACGTCCTTGAATTTCGTGCGCTCGAACGCGGACGTGCGCGGGAACGGCGCCGTCGCATCCACCCCGACCTTCGTGACCTTGCCGCCCTCCACCATGGGGTTGAGGATATGGCCCGGCTGGTCCGGGAGCATCATGAACCCCTTCTTCGCGTTGAAGCGGGTCGTCACGGCCCACTCGACGTCGATGGGGTCGTAGATGTTCACGTCGTCGTCCACGGCGACGACCCATTGCAGCGACGGGAACGCCTTGAACGCCTCCTCGATGGCCGTGTTCTGGACGCCTTCCTTCGTCTTGGATAATTGCAGGACCGCGCCGTAGAAGCCGCAGCCGCCCGGCGGCAGGTAAACGGCTTTCAGGTCCGCGACCTTCTGTTTGACCGTCCCGAAGATCTTCGCCTCGGCGGTGAAGCCGACGGCGTTCCACACCTCCTGCCCCGAAAGGAGCGAATGGAAGACGGGCTTCTTGCGGTGGGTGATGGCCTTCACCTGCATGACCCAGCGCTTCTCGCGCGCGCCGTAGTAGCCCGTCACTTCCGCGAAGGGGCCTTCCGGCTCCCGCACGTTCGGGAGGATCTCCGCTTCGATGACGAACTGCGCATCGGCGAACGCCGGGACATCGACCGTCTGCGCCTTGATGAAGTTGATGGGCCTGCCGATGATCCGGCTCGCGATGGTCGCCTTGCCGGGGCCCGTTCCGGGCACGGAGGACACCAGCCAGGGGGCGAGGCCGACGCCGTTGTTGATCGTCACCTGGAGGGGCTTCCCCTTCTTTTCCATGATGTCGAGATAGGCGCCCAGGTGCCGCCCCGGGTCGATGAGGAACGTGAGGCGGTCCTTGCCGGCGATCATGATCCTGTGAATGGAGATATTGGGCTTCCCCGTTTCCGGGTCGTTCACGACCACCACAGACGAATCGAAATAGGGTCCGCCGTCCTTCAGGGCGTGAACGGGCGCGGGCAGTTCGTAGAGGTTGATGTTCTTCGTCACGACGACCTCGTTGGCCGGACCCTTCGCCAGCACGGGCGAGGCCAGCGCCTCCTTGTCCTTACGCCAGGCGCCGATGGCGCTCGCAATCACGAAGGGGACCTGTTCCTTGGGGACGTTGAAGAGGGCGCCGACGGTGTCGCGGTTCCACAGGAGGCCCATGAAAACCGGGTAGGCGCTCCCCTTGACCTTTTCAAAGAGGATGCATTTCTTGCCTTCGTATTTCTTGGCGATGCCGGCAAGTTCAAGCACCGGATCGACTTCCGATTTGACGCGCACGAGATTCCCCGTCTTGTCCAGGAAATCGATGGTCGCCTTCAGGTCGACGAGGCGGTCGGCCGTCCCGGGAAGGTCCGCGGAAGCCTTTCCGGCTCCGTACGACGGCGCAGCGACAGCCGTCATGAGAACGAGAAGCAGCAGCAAAGTGACCCTTTTCATAATCCGAATCCTTTCTTTTCTATGTATTCCTGGCAGTAATGTATGCGATGTGACCAAATCATGGGCGACTTGGAGAGCAGAGCATAATCATACGGCCGCCCGTTTGTAAATAGATAAGTCTTGCATTGACCATGATTTTCAATGTAAAAGTTGCGCGGCAGGGGCCGCTTATTTCACCGGAAGTTAAAGAGGCGAAAACGTGCAGGCAGCGAAAACCCAGGATGGGGCCACATTCAGGACGGAAGAAGGCCGTTACGACCTTGACGCCTGCGCGCGCTGGATCGGCAGGGATCTCCTTGTCGCCATCTGGGGCGGGGAGCGCCCGCATATCGGGGCCGTCGCCCTGGCCCAGCCGCGGCCGAGCCTGAAGGACCCCGCCGCGGCCAGCGCCACGGCGTCCGTCCTTTGCGTGGTGGGCCACAAGGAGGACGAGGTCGTGAAGAAGGCGTCCGAGTATCTCTCCGCCGCCCTCGACACGCGCGTGACCGTCGCCGCCGGCATTCACTGGGACAACCTGGACGAAGGCGCCATCCGCGACGTCGTCGGCAACGTCGATGCCCTCATTAAATTCATGGCGCGATATCTGGCAGATTGCTGAAAAACTCGATTCTGAACAGGCTGTTCAAAAATGTCCAGATGTAAGGCGCGCGAAAGCCGAGGAATGAGGCATACATAGGAGTATGTCGATTGACGAGGCTTGCCCCCTATGCAGGGGGCGCAGCAGCGCAACGTCACCTGAAGGTGATAAACGACAGATGTGGCGGTGTAAGCGTTGCGGTCCCTCATTGCAACGCGCCTAACATTAGCAACAGCCTGCAGAAGGAAGATGCGGGCCCCGCGGCCCGGAAAGGATAAAGGCAGCGCATGGCGAAACGGATCGTGATCGGCATAACCGGGGCGAGCGGCGTTATTTACGGGATCAGGATGCTGGAGATCCTCCGGGACACGGACGTCGAGACGCACCTGATCGTCTCCGAGGCGGGGAAGAAGACGATGGAGATCGAGACCGCGTACAAGCCCGCCGAGGTCGAGGCGCTCGCCGATTACAGCTACGACAATCAGGACATGGCCGCGGTCCTGTCGAGCGGTTCGTTCCTTACGGACGGCATGGTCGTCGCCCCCTGCTCCATCAAGACCCTTTCGGGCATCGCCCATTCCTATACGGCGAACCTCCTGATCCGGGCCGCCGACGTCACATTGAAAGAGAAACGCAAGCTCGTCCTTGCTGTCCGCGAGACGCCCCTTCACCTCGGCCACATCCGGCTGATGGCGGCCGCGGCCGAATGCGGCGCCCATATCCTGCCGCCCATCCCGTCCTTCTACCATCAGCCCCGGACGATCGACGACATCGTCCATCAGACCGTCGGGAAGGTTTTCGATTTCCTGGGCGTCGAGCACAATCTTTTCCGGCGCTGGGGCGGAGCGTGAAGCGCAAGTGAAACCCGGGGCATCGCGGCCGGAAATCCAAGAATGGCAACGCGCGTGAGAAACGGTTCGCTTTATTTCGTCAAATTCCTGATCACGTCCTACACGAGCATCCTGCCGGCGCTGCTCCCCGTCTTCATGCAGGACATGAAGCTCACGATCACCGAGGCGGGCGCCCTGGTCTCCGTCTTTTCCCTTTTCAACGCCCTCCCGCAGCCCCTCTTCGGCTGGGTCGAGGACCGGCTGGGGTATTACTATTTCCTCTGCCTCTCGCCGCTGGCCGTGGGCGCGTGCATGGGCGGCCTGGGGTTCGCCCCGGATTACGCAACGCTGATCGTGCTCCTGCTCCTGGCGGGCGTCGGCATCTGCGCCTTCCATCCCGCTTCCTTCGCCGCCGTGAAGGCCCCCCGCCCCGGCGGCATGCCCACGGTCATCTCGTATCTTCTCCTCGCCACGTCGCTGGGCTTCGTGGCCGGACCTTCCCTCGTTTCCCTGTTCGTTTCCCGCTTCGGCCTTTCGAGACTCTATCTCATCGCCGTTCCGGGCATCGCGGCGGCCGCCGCACTCTTCGCCGTCCTGCCGAAAGGGGAGAGGGCCGCGCCTAAGGATGCGGACGGCTTCCGCTATCCCCTCGCGAAGATCGCCGTCCCGATCTTCCCCCTCTTCCTTTTCGCCCTCGCCGTGAGCATCACGGCCATGAACCTGTACAGCTTCGTGCCGATTTACCTGCGGCAGTGGGGGGCGTCCGTGGGCGCGACCGGCCTGTTCCTGTCCGCCTTTTCGCTGGGCTGCGCCCTGGGGCCGCTGGCCGGATCGCTCGCCGCCAAAAAGACCGGGCGGCTTCCCCTGCTTGCCCTCTCCGCCGTTTTGTCCGCGTTGTTCCTGACCCTCTTTAACCTGTCCCCGCCTGCGGGCCTCGTCCAGATCACCGTCCTCGCCTTCCTGGGGCTCTTCCTGATGCTCCCCTTTTCGCTCCTTATCGTCATGGCGCAGGAGCGCGCCCCCGGTTATGTCGGGACGGTGTCCTCCTTCCTGGGCGGCTTCGTCTGGGGCCTGGGCGGGGTGCTCGTCGTCCTCTTCGCAAAGATCGCCGAGCTCACGAATATCGAATGGCTCCTGGGCGGCCAGGTTATCTTCCCGCTGTTTTCCCTCGTGCTGGTCCTCGCCGTACCGTCATTCCGGCGGTAAGGAACCGAACAGAATATCCCAGTTTCCCGACGGGTTCGATTCCATGCACTTTTGCGAACTCATTTCCACTTACATCTGTTTCCGAATATATTTTCTTTGTCCTGCCTTTGGATCATGCATTGAACAGCCCCTCTCAACGAATTTGAAAACCCTGCGCCAATCGTTAATCGTAGATTTCTTCCTTAATAAATGATAATTTGAAGAATATTTACCAAAAGCTTGTTGAAATACTCGATTTCAAACAGGCTGCCGCGCCCCCCGAATGGGGGGTTCAAAAATGTCCGGATGCAAGGCTTGTCACCTTTAGGTGACCTTGCCCCCTTCAGGGGGTTTATCCCCTTTAGGGGGTTTATCCCCTTTAGGGGACGCGCAAAAGCCCCCCTGCGGGGCACAGTGATAATGAGGCATATGCAGAATGATGCCGATTGACGAGGCTGGCCTCCTGCGCAGGAGCGCGGCCTGCTAAAAGGAGAATATCATGAAATACTTCGTGAAGTTCTTTATCCTTGTTCTTTTATTAATACCCATCGCAGCGCCTGCCGAAGTCAAGGAAATTATCTGCGAAGGCACGTATAATATGGGTGACGGTGAGACACCGGGTGTTGCGGAAAGCCGGGCTTTGTTGAATGCCAAAAGACTCGCCGTCGAGCAGGCGGGTACCTATGTGGAAAGCTATTCCAAAGTGAAAAATTTTCAACTGACGGCGGATGAAGTAAAGATCATGGCTTCCGGAGTCATGGAGGTCACCGTTTTGGACAAGAAAAGAACGGTCGTCGGAGAAGGGTTTCATTTTTGGGTCAAAATAAAGGCCTTGGTAAACTCGGACAGAATGGATCAGATGGCAGGCAAAGTGAAAGAAAGAACTATCGTCGAGGATTACAAAAGAATCAAGACCGCCTATGATAAGAGCCAAACGGATATCGAGGAATTGAAGAAACAGTTGCTGCTCGCCAAGGGCGACCGGAAAAAAGAGGTGGAGGGAAAAATTGCCGGAGACGAGAAGCGCTTCCAGGCGAATGAATGGTATGAGAAGGCCGTAGGATATTATAACAGGTCTATCTGGAGCGGGGCGGAATGGAACAAAGCGCTGGAAGCTTTTACCGCGGCGCTTGCCCTGGACCCCCAGAACGGCCAGGCCTATTCCTATCGGGGGCATTGTTACATTATACTGGGCGATTTCGACAGGGCCATTTCCGATTATAAAAAGGCGCTGAGTCTATGCGACGTCAAATGTCAGGAAAAAGACGAGTATTCCCTGCTTTACCGGGTGGTGGATATCGGGAATCGTTATGCAGGCATGAATGAGCATCACAAGGCGATAGAAACCTACACCATGCTCATCCAGGGCATCTATGACCGGTATAATTACGACCCCCTGTACAAAGAGATGACCAATATCTATTACAATCGAGGCAACAGCTACAGTGCGATCGGTCAATACGGGATGGCCATAAGAGATTACGATACCGCCCTTACCATATCGATTAACGTACGGGATGTTCAAAGCAGGATATATCTGAATCGCGGCGTGGCCTGCTACCGGGAAGGGAATCTGAGAAGGGCGCTTCCCGACTTTCAGAAGGCCTGTGAATTAGGGCAGCCGAAGGGCTGCTCGAACGCAGAAATCGTATCGCAACAGTTGAGATAACGCCTTCTCAGGGGTGCTTGTCGTCGTCTTCGCAAGGATCGCCGAACTCACGAATGTCGAATGGCTCCTGGGCGGCCAGGTTATCTTCCCCCTGTTTTCCCTCGTGCTGGTCCTCGCCGTGCCGTCGTTCAGGAGATGAAGATACTCGCAAGGGGAAGAAGCACCTTGTATTTCCCTGCATTCGCAACAGACCGCACCCGTGCGTTTAGCCGGCAGCCCGACAGATCGAATGTAAAGCACTCCTCGGGCAACTAAGATATAAACGATATTATATTAATATTTTATTATTGAAATAGTTCTTGACAATTTTGTAACATTTGTTTAAATATATAATACCATATCTTCCATACATCACACAACTCATCACCTTTTCGACGGGTACATCGATATTTCTTAAGCATATTGTACAAATCGCCATTTCATACTCACATTCTGATCCCATTGCGTATTATCTCCGGCTTCCCGACCGGAAAGCGTACCTCCCGCTCCTCCTTGCCTTAAGGGATTGATGAAGATCGCCAGGCATTCATGCAGCCGGGCGGTGTCGTCGACCCGCAAACAAGAAAGCGGCGAAGCACGGGCATCGCCTGCGCCGCGCGTCCCATGTAAACGATTCGCTCCATCATCATTTCGTAAGGAGGTCGTTATGAAAGCAAAGAAAAGTTCGGCCAGTCAAAGGATCTTAAATTGCGTTCCGTCGCGCGGCATCGAAAAGGATTGGCAGATTTCGCACGCCAAGAGTGCGGGGCTGCTCGCGGCACAGCCGCCCGTACCCGCCAGAAAGGACCTGCGTGAATCCTGGTGGAAGGTCGCGGATCAGCAAGATACGGGATCGTGCGTCGGATGGGCCTCCACGGACTCGGTCATCCGCTGGCATTTCGTGAAGGCGGGCCGCCTGAAGAAGGACGAGCTGCTTTCCGTCCGCTTCATCTGGATGAGCGCCAAGGAGACCGACGAATTTATAGACGAGCCCACGACCTTTATCGAGGAGCAGGGCACGAGCCTCAAGGCGGCGCTGGATATCGCCAGAAAATACGGCATCGTCAGGGATTCCGTCCTTCCTTTCTGGACCAACCAGCTGTTCAAGGGGGATACGCAGACCTTTTACGCCACGGCGTCGCAACTTAAAATCGCCAATTACTTCAACCTGGGCATCGATTTGAATGCCTGGAAGGAATGGCTGGCGAACCACGGACCCATTCTCACAAGGTTGAACGTCGACGAGACATGGATGAAGGCCAAGGAGACGGGCGGCAAACTCGATGCATACAGGCCTGATCCGGCGAACAATAGCGGCCACGCCGTGGCTTTCGTCGGGTACACGCCCGACAGATTCATCGTCCGCAACAGCTGGGGGACGGAAGAGTGGGGCGACAAGGGCTTCGCTTACGCGAGCTACCCCTATGCTAAAGCCGCATTCACAGAGGCCTACGGGGTGACCGTCTAGGCGCGGAGGCGGAGCTTATTTTCAGAGGGTCCATCATGTCGGATCCAATCCATGCGCACCCCTCACATGAACGGCCGCTAACCCCCGGAAGCCCGCCTTAAGCGGGGAACAGCCGCCTATTTTTATCGGCAGAAAGGAGGAATGTCACATGACCATAGCCGTTACGATGGATCAAATCCTGCATCTTGCGCCGAACGTGCGATCGAATTATCGCGAGGCCTTTCAGAACGGCCAGGGCGTTTTCGATAAAAACGGCATATCGGCGACAGGCCTTCGCGTGGCCCATTTCATGGCCCAGGTCCTCCACGAGACCGGAGAGCTTGCGATCCTTTACGAGAACCTCAATTACAGCCCCGAAAGGCTGCCCAAGGTATGGCCGGAGCGCTTCAAGCCCGGAGGCCCCCTCGATCCGGCCGCATATGCGCACAACCCGCAGAAGCTTGCGAACGAAGTCTACGGCGGTCGCATGGGCAACACCGGCCCGAACGACGGTTTCAACTATCGCGGACGCGGTCTGCTGCAACTGACCGGCAGGGACAGTTATACCGAGGCGACGAAGATGCTTCGGGACGCCTACCCTTCCGCGCCCGATCTCGTCGCAAATCCGGACGAGGCCGTGAACGCCGCATGGTGCCTGAACGTCGCGGCATCGGAATGGGTCGCCAAAGGATGCAACGAGCTTGCGGACCAGGACCTCGTCAAAAGCGTCACCCGCAGGATCAACGGCGGATACATCGGGATTGCGGAACGCACGGACTGGCTCAGGAAGACCAAATCCGTCTGGTGCAAATAAACGAACCGCGAATCTGCAAAGGGACGGGATCACGTTTATTACCTGCCGCTTCCTCGAAGAAAGGATGAAGAAATGTCGTTTGCACGCCCTAAAATCTCCTCTACAATCCGATGGAACTGGGACGGAGACCGCATACTCCATGAATGCGTGGTGCCTTCGTCGCGGCCCGTTGCAGGGTACGGGAACAGTCGCAGATACGAAATCGACGTCCGGGAATTTATCGGCTCGGATCACAACGCCGTCATGCGGGAGACACTGTCCGAAGACTTCAAATCGTTTGTAAGGCAGCAGCGCGGTGCGGACTGGGACTTCCTGCACAGCAGGGGCCCCGGATCGTTCGATCACATGAGCAGCCTTCTTACCTCGTACGTCCAGCACGAGATCCGGTACGCCAACCGTAAAGTCGATTACTGGCAGTTCCCGGACGAAACCCTTTTCGTGAAAGAAGGCGACTGCGAGGATCGCGCCCTGCTGCTGGCGTCGCTTCTCACCGCCGCCGGCATCAGCCCTTACAATGTCAGGGTGGCGCTCGGATACGTGAGGCGTTTCGATACCGGGAATCGAACCGGGCATTTCGATCATTGCTGGGTCATGTACAAGGACGAGGCGGGGCGCTGGTCCATTCTCGAACCTTCGGCCGATGCGCCGCAGTCGGGGATGAAGCCCGACGGGGATGCTCTGAGAAACGCGAAAGACACCGTCGGCCTGGAATATGTTCCCGAGTTCGTCTTCAATGGCGATCATCTCTGGGAAGTCAACAATCCCCTCCATACCGCGCGCAAGCGGCGACGCACCCTCAAGCAACGGTGGTCCGGCCTGCATCCCACTTTTTACGGAGAAGTCCACAGGACCATCCTGAACGAAGCCCTGGGGAGGGACGGCACGGCTCCAGACTGGTGGCTGCAGCAGGCAAACCGAAACTTTACGATCCTGTTCGGCCAATGCATTGACGCGCCCGACTTGAATCTTTTCAAATACAATCCCTACGATCACTTCGACAACGGCTATATCGATGAAAGCTGGGAGCTCGTCCGGACCCGCCTCGACACCTTCAAAAATCAACCGCTGACGGACCCGGACGGAATCGACAGTTTTGCGAAGGCGGCCCACGGCATCGGCGACTTCTATGCGCATACGAATTACGCCCATATGGCCATTGCAAACGGCCTGGCAGGCAAGCCCACGCCTTATGACCCCGTGAAGAAGACGCCCGCCTTCAGCATCGATTACAGTACCGATCCCCAGTACCGGCTCGGCAGCAAACCTCTCAGCACGAATCCCGATGTGATCGAGCCAGCGCAGATGGGAAAAGCCGTCGCCTTCTGGAAGGGAAGGATCATATCGGGACGCTTCGGCCAGACGGGCGACTCCAGGGGAGTGCTGGAAGCCCCGTGCTATATTCCCGCCGATATTATCAAAAAGGACAAGAACTTCGCCTTCCGCGGAGCGCTGCCCCACCATAACGAAATTGCCGTGGACAAGGAGAACGGAAGCAACAGTCTCTATAACCGGGGTGCCTATGACGATCAGTTGAAATGGCGAAAGGACGCCGCCGTGCTTCAAATCAGAAACGCGTTCAAGGACCACCCTTAATGCATGAAAGCAAGGAGGCATTATGCGCGCACGTCATATCAGCTTTTTTGCCGTAATCGGGATGTTCGTCGCGGCAGCGGCTGCCTTCGCCGCCGCCGGAGAATTACCGCCGGTATCCCCCAAACCCGACCGCATTCTCAAGGGAACCGCGCCGACTATCATACTCACAGGGGACAAGAATACTCCCGGCTGGAAAGACATAAACAAGGTCAACATCGGCGGGCATGTCGTCGCCGTGCAGGCGCCGGGGGCGGACGGCGGAATATCCCTTCCGCTTCCGAAGCTGAACATCGTGGGGAGGGTCGATATCGAGGTCATCGGCAAGGACGACCGGCCGGTCGCCAGCGGACAGCTCAATTATGTCGAATCCCAGGAACGATCCTACAACAGCTACTGGATTCTCATCCTGTACATCCTGATCATCGCCATACCGCCCGCGGGAAGCAATATTTACGACATTTACCTGAGCTACAGAGAGCGCCGGGAAGTTCTCAAGCTGCTATCGGGGAACGCAAAAATCGCCGAGGTCAACACGCTTCTCGAAACCATGGACAAGGGGCCGTCCGGCCTCACCGGCCTTACACGAGGCACCATAGCGGTAACGCTCATTCTCGTCCTTGCCGTGGCAATCTTCCATCTTGTCGTATTCACGCCCTCGGATATTCCCAAAATTGCAGACCAACTCCTTACACTGCTCGCCGGCACCTTGACGGCCATCACGGGCTTCTACTTCGGCAGCAGGACAACAGCGCAGGCAGCAGCCCCATCGACTTCCGGGCCGAGCCTCCCCAAGACCGGAGGCGCTGCGACTCCTAAGATCACGGGCTTCAATCCGAGCGACGGTGCGCCCGCAGGCCGGGAACTCGAAGTGATCGGAGAAGGGTTCGGCGATCAGCAGGGAAGCGGAACGGTGACGTTCGACAACACAAAAGTTACAGACATCAAAGATTGGAAGGACACGTCCATCAAAGTCACCGTCCCGTCCGGTTTTACCCCGGGGCAAGACGTTTCCATCGTTGTTACGAACGGCGGCGGCAAATGCTCGGAAGCCAAAACGGTCAAAATAGCCTCTCCGCCTGCCCGGACGGACGGCCTCAAGACCGGAGGCGCTGCGACTCCTAAGATCACGGGCTTCAATCCGAGCGACGGTGCGCTCGCAGGCCGGGAACTCGAAGTGATCGGAGAAGGGTTCGGCGATCGGCAGGGAAACGGAACGGTGACGTTCGACAACACAAAAGTTACAGACATCAAAGATTGGAAGGACACGTCCATCAAAGTCACCGTCCCGTCCGGTTTTACCCCGGGGCAAGACGTTTTCATCGTTGTTACGAACGGCGGCGGCAAATGCTCGGAAGCCAAAACGTTTAAAATAGCTTCTCCGGTCGGTAACGAAAAGAAGCAGGAGAACAACGCCGGGTAAAAGCGGATACGAACAACGAAGGCGATGGTTTTGCGAAACGGACAGCCGGGCGGTTCCGGGCAACTGCACCGCCATCCGTAAGACATGCACGAGTCAAGACAAGGGTTCCCTGTTTCCGCGTCCGGCGGATGCATCGTCCAGACGACGCGTTTCACATTCAGTCTGTTCATGGAAAGGCAGCGCCGGAAACGGCGCTGCCTTTCGTTGCGGATATTCCGAATAGAAATTATCTGCAGAATGTCTTTCTTGCCGCAACCGCACCGGCAAGGCCGAGGCCGAGAAGAAGCAAGGTCGCAGGTTCGGGCACGGCGCCGCTCGGCGGCTCTTCCGGCTTCTCCCCGATGGGGATGATCCAGCCGCCGCCCGCGATCCGGTACTTTCCGTAATCCAGGTAGGCGTTTTCGGCAAGCGCCGCGTCGTAGTAGATGTTGAGGTCCGTCCCCTCCCCCTCGGAGATGTTCAGGGCATACCCCCCGTGAATCATCAGGCCGATCAGCTCCCGGACGTACAGGGCGCCGCCCAGGGCATCGTTCCCGTCTTCCAGCGACAGCAGGATGTCCGCGCCGAGGATGAGCGTATTCCATGCGAAATTGTGCTCGAATCCCGTCATGACGGCGCCGACGTCCCCGCCTGTAATCGAGAAGATGTGCGGGTTATCGGATTTCGTGAATCGGAGGATTGCGCCGTTGGTGTTCCAGAGGGCGTTCTGGGTGCTCGCGCTCTGGAAGTTGCCCGACACGGAGAAGAAGTCGCCCTTGGCGGAGCGGATGTAGCCGTCCTGCCTGATGTAGACGTCCGTGAAATTGGTCCGGGCGTTTTCGCTCACGTATCCGCCGCGGTTATCGAGCAGGACGGAGAACGTGGCCGTGACGCTGTTCACTTCGATGTTCCCGTAATTCGTCACCCGGCCGCCCCCGGCGACGGTCCTGGTCCCGGAGCCGCCGAGGACCATATCCCCGTTGTTCACGATGTCGTGCGCCACGGTGAGCGTGCCGCCCGTATAGTTCAGGGTCGCGTAGTTCGTGAGCTTGGCCGCATTGAGGTTGCCGCCCGACAGGTTGTACTGCCCGCTGCCCCCGTCCGGCGGCGAAACGACCAACTCGTACGTCACGTTGACGTTGCCGCCCGTCTGGTTGAAGGTCCCCGTCCCCATGTCGCCGATATGGATTTCATTCGCCTGCAGCGTGCCGCCCTTCATCGTGTAGGTCCCCGTCGCCCCGGTGTGGTGCCCGACGTTAAGCTCGCCGGTGCTATGGGTCCCGCCGTTCTGGACGAAGCCGCCCTTGCCGTCCCAGCCGACGATCGTGGAACCCGTAACCGTGAGCGTGCCGTCGTTCAGCGTGTACGTCCCGCTGACGGTCGCATTGTACCCGACCATCATGGACTTCTGGACCGTGTTCGACCCGCCGTCCTGCTGGAAGCTGCCCGAGACGGATTCGCCGATGTACATCCACTTGGACGTCACCTGGCCCGTGCCGCTCAGCTTGTAGGAGCTGCCCACGCCGGCGACTTTCGCGCCGACGGAGATTTTATCCGGCGCCGTTATCGTCCCGCCGCTCTGGTCGAATGCGCCGTACCCGCCGTAGCCGACCGCGATATTGCCCGTGATCGTGCCGCCGGTCTGGACGAAGGTGCCCTGCCCCACGCCGTTGAACCCCGCGTTGCCGAGGACGATGGTCGCCGTCAGTTTTCCCGTGCCGCTGAGCTCGTAGCGCCCGCTTCCGCCCTGGTCGTAGCCCAGGTAAAGCGCGCCAGTCTGCACTTCCCCGCCGCTCTGGGAGTACGTGCCGTAGCCGTAGTAGCCTAAAATGATGCTGGTCTGCACCGTATTAGTCCCGCCGCTCTGGACGATCTTCCCGACGTGATAGTTTCCGATTTCCTCCGAATTGGCGGCGAGGGCGCCGTTGACGAGGTTGTAGACGGGCATCTTCCCACCGAGGCCGTCGATCTGCAATCTCTGGACGCTCAGGGTGGAGAGCGCATTGTTCTGGGTGACGGCGATGTTGTCCCACTGATAGACGTTGCCGAGGGAGAGCGATGTGAGATCATACGTCGTATTCTGCGGAGTGTCGTATTTGTCCAGGGACACATTTTGTCCCGTTGTGGGGACGCCGCTCGACCAGTTGCCCGCCGTGCTCCACAGGCCGTCTCCCGATGCCCCGGTCCAGTCGTTGTCGGCCGCCCGGACGGGCGTTGCCGGCATGAAAACGAGGGAGAGAACCGCGATGAAAATTCCCGCGAGATACGATAATTTCCAGGAACGACGCTGCATCTTGAACCTCCGTATGTTAAGATCGTGTTGACTTGCGTTTTATCGCTGCCGGCTTAAGGGTTCGTCCCCGCCGGTTTCTGCGCCTTGGCTTCCCTGATGAGCTGCGCCACTTTCGAGTTGGGCGTGACGGATTCGACGACGACGATATGCCGCGAATTGACGACCATGGCGTCCGGCCCGTGGAGTTCGTTGCCCCGCTTCACGAGGACGATCTTGGCCTGTTTCGTGGCCGGGTCCTCCTGGCGCTGGATGTAGTAGACGTCCTTGAGGAGCGGGTAGTCGGCGCTGCCGCCTTCCAGCCTGCCGAAAAAGACCTGGCCGTTATCGAGGAAAACAGCCTGGTATTCGGTGGACGTTTTGGGCACGCTGCCCGCAGGGGTGGAGGTCCCTGAACTGCATCCGGCGAGGCCCACAAGGATGGGTGCGCCAAGCAGCGCAAGAAACAACAGAATCGCCGGACGGGCGTATGACGCTTCCTTCACCTTGCACCTCGAACATGAGAAATCGACGACTGCGGCCCGAAGACAGGACGATGCCCACGTGAACGGCGATCGAAGCAAATGCGCCTTCCGGGATGAGCACATAGTAAGCAATACCTATTCCAGATTGTAAACTATCGAATATACGATACTTATGGCTTTAGAGGCCGTTTGGGGCGGCGGGAATTGTAAAGAAATGTTACGGCAGGACCGCGCCTGTTTCCAGTTTTTGAAATAATTTGTGGAATATCGGGCAATTGGCGATGATGCCGTCTGGCCGTCCGAGAAGGGGCATTTTACCGTTCATGTTATACGGTTATATAGAAGGGCCGGAGGCGACCTGTTATTATCCTCATATGCAAACTTTGGCATATATCCAGCTGCTTCCATAAAGCAATGGCATAAAAGACGCGGCTCTGCCACGCTTACCCGCACGGTTATTGCATTTCATGAAAAAGGAAAAATATTTTCCGGGCTGCGCGCGTCTTGCAGGCGCGATTTGTCGGATTTTTTTACAGCGCGGCAAGAGACTGGCAGTCATTCCGTCGCCCCGCCGTTCACGGCCGCCGGGCGCGCAATGTATAGCGCCGTCTTTGATTTCCGGCGGCAAATACACGCAGCGTTGTGGAATGTGACGATATATTGTTAATATTTCTCTGGATTACTTCGAGTGATCATGGTAATCGTTTCCGAAGCGATACGGCTCCGGTTCCGCAACGCATAAGCATGTTATCGTTCGGCGAAACGATATGTTTCGGCATTCGTACAGCCCTCGCTTTATGCGATTTTGCGGCAAGACCCGATAAACGCCGCTGCCCCCCCGGAGCTTTCGTACCGCGGCGGCCGGCCCGATTCGATGCGAAAGGAGCAATCATGGAATCGAAAAGAAGTCCGGTTGGGTTCGACAGGACGCCGCTTCGCTTCATCCTGCTGCTCGCGGCGCTGACGTTATGCCTGGGCCTCGGCGGCTGCACGAAGAACTGCGCCGACGCCGAAAAGGAGCTGACCCGCTACGCCGACGGCTCCAAGGCCATCGGCGACGAGGCCAAGGTGCTGAAAGAGTGCAGGGAGGTTATCGATAAATGCGTCGGACAGACGGTGCCCTACGAGGTCATGGGCGACATCGACGCGAAGAACAAGAAACTCGAAGCCGCAATCAGGAATTATGAAAAGGTCCTGGTCACGAACTCCGGCAATGTGAGGGTGAAGGACAAGATCGAGAAGATCGACGCGGAACTCAAAGAGGCCCAGGAAAAGGCGTTGGAACTGGTGATGTCGGCGATCCCATCCATGACGCTGTCCAAATATGCCGCGCTCGACCCGACCGTAAGGCTCACATGGTGCGAAAGATATATGTTCAAGGGGCAGACGCACCCCCAGGATTACGTTCAGGTGCACTATTCCATATCTCCACAGCAGCTTGACGCCGAGCTTATGCACCGCGCCGCCAATGAGCCGTCAGCGCCAATCATGGACTACGCCTATAAATACGTCATGAGTCATGCGAAAATGTCGGCGAACATTAAACTCAGGTGAACATACCGGCACCGCGGGAACGGCACCGGCCATCGCGGCGCAGCGGGCCGCGGCCTGTCTTTGCCCCGCCTGCCCTTGCGGGGCGCGCCTTTGCCGGGAACGAACAATATCCGCACCGGCGGCCGCCCGCCGGGCGGGAGTTGCCGCAATATGCCACAGCGCCGCCGGGGGGGTCAGAACGTCCACCTGATCCCCAGGCTCGCAATCGTCGAGTAGTGGGCTATCCCGGCCGAATCGCCGGCGAAATAGTCCGTCTCTCCGGTTGTGTAGTTCGCCATGCTGTTCGGCCCCCTCGTCTCGAAATACCTCTGATACATGATATTCCCGAAAAGGGAGAGGTGCGCCGTCAAGGCGTAGTCGGCCCTGAACGACCCCGCGATCATGGGCACGTCGGTAAAGCTGCCTTCGAAGAGCAGCGTGCGGAGGTAGTGGTTGTCGCGATCTTCCGCCCGCCCCCAGAGGCTGCCCGTCAACTCGCCGGCGAACGACCACCGGCCGAAGGCGATGCTGCCGCCCAGGCCGACATACGGGGTTTCGATCCACTGCTCGTAGCCGATGACCGCCATGCCGTTCTGAAACGTCATGGTTTCGTTGCGGAAGCGTCCTCCGTCGGAATAAATAAAACTCCCGCCCCGCGCCATCCATTTCGTGTAAAGCCAGCGGTACCCCGCCAGCAGGTCTATCTGGGCGCTGTCGAACCACGAGGTTTTCCTGAACTTGACGAGCCTGGCAACGACGGCCGCGTCGATCTGGTGGGCGCTGTTCAGTGTGGTATCCGAATGGTTGGAGTGGTGGGTCCAATCCGTCTCGCCTGCGGTAAGCCAGTCGTAATCGTCCATCGTGTTGTTCGACTTGAAGGGCATCCAGCCGCCGACCCTGAAGGTCAGCCAATCCAGCGGCCGCACGGCCAGCGTGCCGCCGACGACGTAAGCCTCGTCGATGCTCCAGAAAAGCTCGCTGTCCTTATGCCCCGTCGCCGCATTGTAGACGAGTTCGCGCGCCTCTCCCTTGAGATAGCCGCCGTAGACCTCGACGGAAATCCTGCCGCCGATCCACGACGCCTTTCCCTCTTTGCTCTTTTCCACATCCTGCCCGTACGCGGCCGGGACCGCCAGGACCGTAAGAATCAGGCAGACTGCAAACAACCGAGTTCTTGCGGTTTTCATTCTCTTTCCCCCTATCGCGCTCCAAGAGACAGGTTTCCTCCGCACAAGGACGTTATGCCTGCCCGGCTTGAACCGACGCATATCTTATGACACGACGACCGCCGTCCGTCAATCGGATAATGATTCGTTGGGCTTACGGGGAAACGGGACGCGACGGCCTGCTGCGTCCGGATCGCGGAGAAGCGCGACAGGGAAAGGCCGCCGGGCCTTGAATAGCGCGCCGCCGCTGCGGATGGCGCAGCCGTCGGCGGGGCCGATGCCGCCAGCGTGCGCGGGCCGAATGCCGCACGCCCGGCCGCACCGCCGACAGGCACAATTTTGTAGAATATCATAACATACTACTAGTATTTATTCTGGATTTTCCATTAAAACAGTGGTAATGAATCGCTACACAGAAACAGCATGAGATCCATCCCGCATAACCGTGAACAGCTTATGGAGGGACAAGTGGACGGATAAAGACCCCGCAGCTTGAAAAGAAGTTGGCGGGGTTTCTATACCTATAAGACCGCGAGAAGATATGAATATATCTTGCGGCACTTGACTGTGACGAGATAAATAAAACTGATCGTACTAATAAATATTCTAACAATATCCTTATCCGAGGGAAAGTCATGAGTATAATTATAGTTCACTTAAGTGACAGCCACTTTAGTATGGAAGGTGAAAACTTAGCGTCAACGCGATCTCAATCAATTCAATGCGCTATCCGTTCAGTAATGGATTGGGGCGACTATTGTGCAATCATCTTTTCTGGTGATGTCGCCTATTCTGGCAGACCCGAGGATTATGGGATAGCCGCTAATTATTTAGTTGATCTTGAGAAAGTGATCCATACGCATACCGGAAAGAAGCCTTGTTTATTGCTAGTCCCGGGCAACCATGATCACAACTTCACTTCGCCAAATTATGATGAGAGTATAAGGGATATGATCATTGACAATACAAGTCCGAGCAAGCCACCAAGTCCAGGAATGAATGAAAAGTTGATGGCCACTCTGAAATGTTTTGGAGATTTTATTGATAACCTCTCCTCTTCAACAGAAGTATACGCACCTTCAAATCTTCTTGAATCCATGACGGTTAAGTTTGATTTAATCAGTATAAAATTTTATCTCTTGAATACAACTAGATTCACGAAAAAACATGATTCACCTGGGATTTCGTGGTTTCCAATCGAACACCTTTCTGAAGAATTCAAACGTGATGCGAATAATGGCAACCTAAATATCGCAGTCCTCCATCATCCGTATGATTGGTATCGTCGAGATAACGCAAAGGATTTCAAAAGATTGCTTGAATCAAGATGTGATATTGTCTTTACAGGGCATGAACACAATCCAGACATTATAAAACAGACAAGACGGACAATAGAGCAGAACCTTTATGTCGAGGGTGGTATTCTCCAAGATCCTGATGATTCGGAAAACAGTTCTTTCAATATGATCAAATTGAGGCCTGAAAATCAGACATTTTTGTGCACGACATTTAAATGGAATGGTAAGTCATATGAGCAAATAACCGAATTTTATGAGCACAGATATCTTCGCTTACGCCAACCGCTCATGAATGAACTCGAAATTCGTAATGAGTGGAACTCGTGGCTGGAAGAGATAGGCACAGATTTCAGGCATCCCCGAGAACAGAATCTTAAAATGAGCGACGTTTTTATTTATCCAGACCTCCAAAAGTTGGATATACGAAAAGCTTGCAGCCCAATGGGTATAGTTCGTGACAGGGATTTAGTGGGATATATTCAAGAAAAAAAGAGAATATTCATATCTGGTTCTGAAAAGATAGGGAAGACATCTTTGTCTAAGCAATTATTCAAAGATCTTAGAGAAGCGGGGTTTGCAACTCTCTTGATCAGATCTGACTTTTCGGTCCCTAGACAAGACAAGAAAACTTTCGATTTTGATAGGATTCACAACGCAATCGACCATGTCGTGAAAAAAATATATTCGGGCAATAGCGCTGTTGCCTTCTGGCAATCAGCGATCAAAGATAGGGCCATCATCATAGACGATTATGACAGGTTAACCCTCGGTGACGGGGGACGTGATAAATTAATCCGTTGGTTCGATAATAACTTTGGTTTGGTGATAGTCATATCTTCACCGGGCATTAGGATGACAGAGATTCTTCATAAAACTGAAGTAGAGACGATCCTATGGACATTCGATCATGCAGACATAACTGAATGTGATGCAGAATCTCGTTTCGCGCTTATTGGCAAGTGGTTGCTTACGGGAACGGACGCTTATCAAATTGATACGGCTCAGCTATATCAGGAGAAACTTCGCTATGGAGCCATTATCGATAATATCATTGATAAAGGTGCAATTCCTTCATTGCCTATTTTTATTCTCATGATGATGCAGCAACTAGAAGCGGGCACACCGGTAGAAGGTTCAACAGGTGTGTATGGCACACTATACGAACTTATAATCAGGGACGTGATTTATGGTGTCGCCAGGACACCGGCAGAGCTGGAAGTTATGTTAAATTACCTGTCTGAATTTGCATTTGCAATTCATTCATCGGGAAAGCGCGCCATTAATGACATCAAATGCGAAAGATGGCATGAAGATTATTGTGATAATTATAATTGTAAGCTTCACTTTGAAAAAGTAGTCAAGGACTTCATTAATATTGGCGTCTTTAATAGATGTGGAACTGATATTGGATTCAAGTACCGATATTACTATTGTTTTTTTCTTGCTCGCTACTTGTCCAATAATATTCATGATCAGGAAATCATGCGAATTATCGAATATTTATGTTCTTCATTACACAATATTGACGTCGCTAACACTATATTGTTTTTGTGTCATCAATCAAAGGACCCTCGTATTTTTAATCTTATAATGTCGACTATAAGGGGGCATTTCTCTAATGCCAAGGAATACAATTTAATTGACTCACCAGCAATCCTACCCAAAGAAACAATAAAGCCAGCAAGACTTATCTTGCCCTCTGAGACGCCAGAAAATGAACTGATTAATGAAATGAGACTAAGAGATGAATCGGAGAGACCGCATAGCCTATCTGAAATTACGAGTGCAGAGCGTGACTTGAAGGAAGAGGATGATGAAGCAATTTCCTTAATCAATGCTGCGAATTCTGCTCATCATGCGATTAGGATCTGCGGTCAATTACTTCGTAACTTTTATGGCAATATGAAAGGCATAAAACAAATCGAAGTCATTCGTGAATGTTACGGCCTGTGTTTACGACTGATGTGTGAGCTATATGAGCATCTGGAGAAGGATAAAGACATGATTGCCCAATCTCTTGCTGAAATCATACAGCATCGATATCCGAAAAAAGAGTATGAGGAGTTAGATAAGAATGTGAGACAATCCTTGAACGCCATTGCTCTTAGGATAGCATATGGCCTAATAAAACACACATCAAAAGCTCTCGGACTAGCAGTACTTAAACCGAGTTATGACAAGTATCTTTTGACAGATTCAATAACAGTATCGCATCGCATACTTGATCTTTCTACCCGATTGGAATGCTATTTTAATGACTTTCCCGAAGGTGATGTCAAGACAATTGCCAAGGAACTTGAAGGGAAATTTATCGGGCGGGAAGTATTGCGGGTTATTGTTTGGGAACACTTCAAGCTATTTCGAAGGGATATCCAATTGAGACAACGCGTTTGCAGCCACCTCGACATAGAAGCGAGCCAAACACCTCTTATCACTGCTCCAAAAAAAGAACCTGATTATCGCCAATTAAAAAGTTAGTAGTAATATTCTACACAAAACTATCGACACAATTCTACTGACAGCCATGTGAGTTTTATATACCGAACCAATTCAGGGGCTGCCATCCCCCCTGGTCGGGGGCCGCGGTACTTCATTCATTCCGTTCAGAAATAATCAAAGACGGCTCCATTAATCGAGAAACATTTGACACGATCGTGCTGGATAAAATAGAACCGTCCCCTTATTTCTTCCTTCCTTATTCCTTCCAAACAATCCTCCTGATATAGGCCAATATTAAGATTGACATGATGGTCAATAGAAAGGTATTTTCAACAATGTTTCAATAGGGCAAAGATTTCCGATTTGCCAAGAAGAGATCCAGATGGATCTCTTCTTGGCTGCTCTGCTTTGGCAGATTAGACTTACATGATCATATTATATAAGAGAGGGAAGGGTTTTCTTGCGGTCATGGATGAATATTTCCGGATAATTATTCGACATAACGAAAAGGAGCGGAAGAATGTGCAATGGGAACAAAATCGCCTTTAAAATGGGACCGGATGATATAATCAAAGTAAAAATAAATAGGGCGGGGAAAAGCGATCCGGCATATGACACAAACCTATCTATAGGAATCCGCAAAATTGACCAGGAAATAAAAAAGAATATCATATTAGAATGCACAAAAACGATGGTTGCGAGAACTTATCAGACAATTCACTCTTTTTTAGAGCTCGCTGCGCCGAAATCAGACCTATGGGAAACTCCGCCAAAACCAAAACAATCAGATTTGAATTTTGGGTTCCTTAAATTTAAGCAATCGCTTCAATGGCAAAGATTCGACTGGGGATTGAAGGCATTTATGAGATTAAAGGACAAAGAATCTAAAATTCAAGTAAAAGAACCCCTTTCGCTTATACTATATCTGACCCTCGCAGGACTGCTGCAAAAAGAGATTGCGGTGAAGCCATACACGGGTGATGATCGTGAGGGTTTTGTGGGAAACGAGAAGGGATTTTTAAAATTACATCCATATTCATCAAACGTCAAAAATGTTGATTACTTTGAATATTTTTCGGAGATCCACAATTTAACAGTTAAGAATTTTCAGTATAAAAAAACGGATAAGATGACCGAGGAGGAAAAAAAGGAGTATAAGAAAAAGAATGTAATTCATATAAGAAGTAAAACAGTTTTAGAGGATCCCAATAAATTCGCGGTTTTCGCTCTGATACACGAGGCAAGCCATAAGTATTCGGCTACAAAAGATGTATCATACTTTTACCACGGCAAGGATGCAGAAAATAAATCGGACCATGATTATTGCGGCGGCGACGACAACAAATATAAAATTAGTTTTGCATGGGGCGATAACAAGACCCTGGTAATGGAAGAGTGTGTTGAAAAAGGATGCAAAAAGAACAGCGATTTAGCTTACACATATAATGCAGATTCTGTGGCGGCCTTTATATACCATTATGGTAACTGTTGACCTAGAGGAGATCCCTGTTTGCAGGGTTTTCATCATTGGTGATACTTTCGGATGACGCCCGTGACGACACCGGCAAACTTCAGCTCCGTCCTGGGGCTGATGGCGGGGTAATCTGAGTTGGCGGTCTCCAGGAGAATATCCCGGGTTTTTCGACAAGCCGTTACGGCGCACCAAAAGAAGGCGAAGAAATGAAAAAGGTTCTGTTGGTTTTATGCTTCATGCTCGCGGGCGGCATGGCCCACGCCGCCGAATGGGTCCAGTACGCCGGGAAGGAAGAGTTTGCGCTCTATTACGATAGAAGCAGCGTGGAGACAACGGACGAAAACAATAAGCTGATGCCCGTTAAAGCGATATACCGGACGCCCAAAAAGCACCCGAATAAACCCGCTTACGTGAAATCGTCGATTTCGATTTGCGAAATCGACTGCGCAAAGAAGCGATACAGGCCGTTGGAACTCACGCTGTTTCTTGAAGACGGATCGACCGATTCCGGCCGCACCAATGCGCAATGGCACGACATCACGGAAGAGATGCCCGTCGACGTATTGCGCAAAATCGTATGCGTCAAATGACCTGCCTTTATGTCGTGCCGGGACCGTTCCGGGGCCGTCGTGCTTATCGATTGCCGCTCCGCCTGGTAATCCGGAATGCGACGATGAAAGTTGCGCTTTAGAGGAGTTTGAAGGAGATGGCCATGCAAACCGATCGGGAACGAATCGTCAGAAAGTATATCGACGCCTACAACAGGTTCGACATCGATGCCATGCTGGCGCTGATGTCCGAAGATGTCCGGTTCGCCAATATCGCGGGCGGGGAGGCGAACGTCCGGACCGCCGGCAAGCGGGAGCTTGAACGACTCGCCCGGCAATCCGCGGAATTCTTCCGGACGAGGACGCAATCTCTTAAATCCATCGAAGCGGCCGGGGAGAAGGTTATCGCGGAAATCGATTTTACCGCAGTCCTCGCGAAAGACATGCCCGACGGCCTCAAAGCCGGCGATACGATCTCGATGCCGGGGAAATCCGAATTCGTTCTGAAAGACGGACTCATCGTGTCGATTGTCGATGAGAGCTGAAGCCGAATCGCATTCCGGATCTAGCATCCTTCATTGATTCGATCCCGATGCGGATATAACAAAGCCTATGGAAAACAACCGGGACAGGAAAGACTCATTAATGAGAAAGTTGGGGATAATAGGTCTTTCAATTTGCATCGCAGCAACTGCAGCCCAAATGGTAATGTTTTTTACAACCTTCGCATTTTGGCCTTTTATTTCACATTTACCTGAAACAACAGTTGCTTTGATTGTTGCTATAGGAATCATCGCAACAATTTATGTCGGTTATTTAACTTTCAAAAAAATATTTCGTTATCTGAAAAATGTAATCTGACCATTCCGGAAATGCCATCAGCCCTAGTCAGGGCGCGCCTCTCGGTCCGGGGGACGCGGCACTTCATTAGTCCGGCCCGACGGCCCGTCTCGATAGGCCCGGTGCTCCGGATATCGCGCGCCATACGCAATGCAACGCATCGATTGGGGGGGATAAATATGAGAATTATATTTTCTATATCCATCCTGTTCTTCGCCGTCGTCCTGCTCATGGGCTGTCCTTTAAGACCCGCGCCGGAGCAAATCCAGATTGCCGATTATGGCGCAAAGCCGGCGAACGTCGAGCAGCTTGTGGGAAGTTTACTCAAAGAGACATTGAAAGATCCCGGCAGCATGAAGAATCTTCGCGTCGACATGCCGCAGGAGGGTTGGATTTCCATAGATCGCGGGATGGATGTTTTATACGGATATTGGGCGACTTATTCATTCCAGGCCGAAGATAATATCGGCGGGCGCGCCGGTCGAAAAAGCGGTTGTGCTTTCATCCTGAACAATAAAAT
The DNA here is from genome assembly GCA_963668175.1 of Syntrophales bacterium. GTDB lineage: Bacteria > Desulfobacterota > Syntrophia > Syntrophales > PHBD01. The sequence continues at coordinate 2,237,119 of OY764159.1, read as the reverse complement.
CGTCTACGATTATGTGGATGATCGATGCGAGGAACATGTGCGATTGAAGAAAGACTCGTTTCAACCGCCTCGCCGGGATGCAGATAAAACAAAATATCTCGGCTTGACCGTGAGCGCCGATACGGCGTCGGGACTGGTTATCGGCCGCGTTCAGCCCGAAAGCCCCGCCGACCGCGCAGGCCTGCGAAGAGGCGACATCATCATCGAAATAAACAGGAGGGAAGTACGAACCGTGGAGGAATTTGAAAGGATGTTATCCGATAAGCAGCAGGATAAGTTCATTTTTTTCATCTTGCGTTTCGGCGAAAGATATTATGTCGCCGTGAAAAACATATAATCGCAGGAGTAAGCCCGCCTCACAACCCGAGCCGGTCCATTTCCGGTTCTTCGTATCGGCTGTCCTCCGCCGGGTAGCGCAGGGCATCGTCAAACCTGCCCGACGCCTTGGCTAAAGACCATACGATGCTTTCGCCCGCGGGCACCACGTCCGGCGCGGCCGAAAAGACGGCATCCTCAAACGCCGCCCCCGCATCGACAAGCTTCCAGCCCCTGGCCGCGAACATATCGAGAACGTCGCCCAGAAACAGCTCGTTCAGCAGGTTGTAATGGACAAGCAGCGTGTGGCTGGCGCTCCGCCCCAGGACTTTTCGCGACAGGCCGTCGTAATAGGCGGCCCTGTCCCACAGGTGATCGAGGTAATAATCCCTGTAGGCGGCGCGGGACTGCCCCGGATTGCGGGCAAGGCGTTCGCGCAGGCGCCGGTCGATATACCAGTCCGACGCATCGACGGTCACGTATCCCATGCGATAGCCGCGCTGCTTGAGGAACGCCCGCATCGCATCGCGCTTTTCGGCCGTGTCGCCCTCCTTGAGCTGGGGGAACCGGAAATATCGCCGGAAGCCCGGTATCGCCTCCAGGACCCTTTCGGCGCGCAGGACATCCCCGCTGAATTCCGTGAAATCGCAATCGTGGTAGGACCGGTGGGCATAGGTGTGGTTCGCGACGATGTGCCCGCTCTCGCCCCATTCCCGCAGGAGGTTGCGGCCGACGGCGCTGTCCGTGTATTTCGCGCAGACGAACGCGGCGGCCTTCAGGGACGAGTGCGACCGCAGGGCGAAGAGCAATGCGCGGCTGCGCCTTGCCGCCTCCGCCTCCGACAGGCCGGAGATATTGAAATCGTCGACGGTGATTGCGATCTGCGGTTTGGGGCCGTCGAACGAAAGGCCGGGACGGCCGACGGCCGTGCTTATCGCGCCCGCGGCCAGGGTTTTCAGGAATTGTCTTCTATTCATCTGGATTGCAGGCCAGGGCAAAATCCCGGAACGCGGTTCACCGGCCAGGGGGTGGTAGTCCCGGATTTATGGTGCAGATTATCCCCGAGTATACTCGATAACGCAGATATTTTCCCCATCACCATATTCCTTAATAGCATCATGATCTCTTCTTGAACCCCTTGCGTTCAGCAAGACAAAGAAACAATTGCATGCACTTTTTGAAGAGACGTAAAGCTGTTTCAGAATATCAATATCCCTCTTTGCATCCTTCACATTACTCTGAATCTTCACTTCTATTGCGGTGTGGAAGAATTCATAGGGAATTGATGAGAACCTTGCCTCAATATCACCTTTCTTATATTTTGCTTGAAGGATTTCGGCCTCTGAAATCCAAGTGCGGTTACCTTTATCGGATAGAATAGCTACATCTATTCTCGGCAGACCTTTCAAGACATCAGTCGATGCATTGACATTCGGAGCCGGTTTTACCTCACAATGCACAGCCAAATTATTGTGTTTGAGAAATTCCTTTCTCAGCCTTCCGTAAATCTCGGCCACGATATCCCGTTCTGTAATTGGGATATTGGGGTCAATATCGGCCTTTTTACAGCCTGACATATATTCAGATCGCAGTTTGGACAAAATGGATTTTATTTTCTCGAATTCGCTGTTCAACGGGATAATCATCCTATAATGGTCATTTTTTCCTTCGCATACCGCACCCTTCCGGCATTCCCGCGGTTCCGGCTTTCCGGAACTGCGCGGCAAAATGCGGCAACCGTCGCGGCGCGACTGATTATTCTCTTCGTTTATTTCTTCCCCGAATGATTACGGACCGATCTTTCCCGGACGCCCCTACTTCGCCACTTCCACGCCCCATTTCTTGACGAACTTGTCGGATACGGAAACGGCCATGTGGATTTCCATGTTCACATCCTGGGGCATGACGCCGAGGGTGAACATAAAGTTCTTCGGCGATACGATCTCCATGGACTGGTCCATGTCGATCCGCATCGCGAGTTCCCCTCCCGATTTGAACACGAGACCCTTCAGCTCGGCGTCGTTGGAGTGAAAGCACTTATAATACTTCTTCTCCTTCGGATCGTAATCGTAGATGTTGAACTTGAAGAGCACCTCCGTGTTGGCGAGGCTTTTGTGGGTCAAGGTCGCGATCTTGGTCTTGTTGGCGTTGGAGACCTGGCAGGAAAACTGAATCGCGTCTGCGTAGCCGCCGTTCCAACCGATGTAGGACACGATGCCGAACGCCTTGACCGTCTTCGCCGGGTCTTCCGGATTGGCCACGTTGAGGTCGGCGTCGAACTGATCGTTCCCCACCTTGCAGGAAACGATATGACCGACGTACTCCTGCTTATCTTTCTCGAAATTAAACCCCTGACGGACACTGCAAGTATAAGACGATACAGCCATGTTCTCTATTTCCCCTTGAATGTATTTTTTCCGTTTATAATCCTTTTCGGCGCCGCGTGTCCACTCGAAAATCAGGGGACGTTCCGGCGCAGCGCAGGCATGTCTACCGGCATGCCGTCCAACGCAACGGCCGATTCACGAATGCACGCATCCCGCCGCCGGGCGCGCCGCCCGCGTGTTGGAGCCGTCCGGCCCTGATCCGGCGCGGTTCTCCGGGACGCCTTCCGCCTAGATCCCCGCAAACACGAACGGCGCGGCCTCCTTGAACGCCTTCCCGGCATCGCCCGCATAGATCTCGTTGTTGACGAGCGACAGCTTCTTCGTCTTCGCCTTTTTCGAGAAATCGACCTTCGTGAGATCGACCCAGAAGACGTTCGGCGTCGTCACGCTGTCGAAGTAATAGACCAGGTTCTTCTGGTCCGCGATCGTCCGCCAGCGCGTGCTGGAGATGTTCGGCTGCGAGGGCGTGGAGATGCCGTAAGGCACGGAGCAGTTGCGAATGACGGAAATGACGCCGGCCAGCGCCGTATAGGTGTCGTCGGTCCGGGGGATGGCGTTGATGTAGAACGACGCGCGCACGAACCTGTCGGCCGCCCTGTTCGTGCCGGGCAGCATCGTCGTCCCGCCGATCTCACGCCAGTACTCGGCGAGCGCAAGCTGCTTCTCGAAGATCGGCGAATTGGTCATGACCTGGTAGGACGGGTCGTGGTGGATGACGAGCTTCCCCTTGATGTATTCGAAGATGGCGTTGTCGCCCGAGGCATCCGAAATGGACATGTGCAGCGTCGCGCTCAAGTCGCTCCCCGGCATCTTGTCCGAATAAACGGCGAAGGTCCCCTTCCGCAGGAAATCGACGGCCTCCTTCACCGTAGCGAAATGGTCCAGGACGTACTGCACCCACGCGCCGATGGAGATGGCCGGCTTCGTCAGGTCGATCTTCGGGTATTCCGACTCGGCGAGCCACAGGAGATTCGCCGCCAGGCCCTTTTCGTTCATGCCGTCCGTGGTGCCGTTGTCGCCGAAGGACGTCACGATGCTGCCGTATTTCGACACCCATTTCACGGTTTTAGGGCCCGTCGCGCCGTCGCGCTCCATGCCCCGGGGGAAGAGCCACAGGTTGCTCTTCGTATCCGATTTCCAGTCCATCGACCTCGCCGTCATGGTCGTCCCGTTCGGCCCGCGATAGACGACCCTCGTGCAGGCCGCCGCCTGATAAGCGCAAAGCAAAAGAACCGCCGCGATCAACACCGATACGCCTGCGTGCTTGTTCGTTATGTTCATTTCGAGTTCCTCCTTGGTATCGTTCGGCCGTCACATTAGCGGTTGACGGCGCGTCCGTCAACCGTCAAATCGCACCTTTTTGGATGGGGAAACGGGTCATGACCGGGGATGAACGAAGGAGGCACCGATATCGCCGGGATCGCAGCGGCCCGCCCGGCGGCCGGAACAGGAGGAGACGCCGCTAACGGCAGCGGACCGGTTCAGGCGGCGGATATCGATGCGGCGGAAACCTTGATGCGCCCGTTCCTGGTCACTACGGATTTGCATATTTTATTAAGCAGGAAAATGATAAAGATATTGGCGAAAATCGAGCCGAACAGCAGGTAGCTCTGCCCCGGGGCATAGCCGAAATGGGCATAACGGTACGCCACCGTCCCCGCGATCACCGAGCATAATATCAGGTTCGATCCGGCGGTTTTATAAACGCCTATTTCTATAAGGGCGCCGAGCATGCCTGCGGCAAACATCATGGCAAACAGGAACGGCAACGATCCTTTATAATAGAAGAAACCCAATATACCGGGCATGGTTATGAAATGATGCCTGACTGAATTCATTCCTCGATATGGCGCTTTGGCAATTTCCCTATCGAAATAACTTGTCCCATAATCCGAATATTTCTCCCGCCATACTTCCGCCCACAGATCCGGTCCCAGATTTCCATGGCTCGATATCGCCAGAACCCCTTCAATGCCCACCCAGCGATTCAGGCATAACCGATACGTTGCTTTGTACGCGACATTTATCAGATACGCCGCATTCTTTGCGTTGCTTAAATAGGACGCGTTCAAAGATTCTTGCGTACTATCTTGCGTACTATCTTCCGTGCTGTATGAAATTCCCCTGACGACGTTCACCATGAAAACGGAGCTGACAAACAGTGCGATGAATATCGCAAGCATCGCGATTTTAAACCTGCCGTTCATGGATCCCGCTTTATTTTTTCCCACTTCATTCGCCCCGAACATCAAAAAGCCGGCATTGACAATCATGGCCCTGCTCAGCATGGACACGCTGGAAAAAAAGCTCTCCAGCAAGCCTATGGTCGCCGCCAGATAAATATTGCTTTTGTATCGCAACTCGGAATCGATAATCACGGAGGAAAAGGAAGCCATACCGAACAGCAACAGCCACGTATAGACGCCCTTAAGGCCCGGAAGCAGCACCGTTCTCGAAGAGAGGCCCCTTTGATAGATGCCGAACCATACGTTTGACGCGGCAATGAAGATGAAGAGCAGAACGAACGACGCAAGAACAAGCTTTCGGTAGTCGCGATACAGCAAGGCGATATAATTGTCTTTTGCGGTTTGATCGTGCAATTCGCGCGGCAGCAGGTATCTTTCCCTCACGCAACTGGCCATCATCAAGGCAACGCCCCCCACGGTGCAGACCAGAAGGGCGTAATCGGACGAAATCCCCGAATAATCGAAGTCGCCGATCGGCTCGACAAAGATATAACCGCAAAACAGGAGCACGAACGTATATTTCAGCCAGAACCCAAGCCAGAAGAGAATCCCGATAAAGGTGTCGAAAAAGATCTTATTCTTCCTGAACCCCATGAAGAGCAGGGCGTTAAAAACGATGGAAAACAGAATATAGGAATATACCTGGCCGGGATATTTCAGCGCTGCGGCGATGGTCGACAGCGCCAGACCGCAGTAGAATATCCACAATGTTTTCGACGTTTTTGATATGATGTTGACAATAGGGGCCATGAGCGTTCCGTCTATGGCGACACCCTTGCCATACATTATGTACGTTGTCAAGATGGAATATGTATATTTTATTATTTTTAACCATTTTTTATACTCATTTCTATATATTGAATACCGGCAAGCTGCCGCAATACATCGAACTTTGCTTTCTGTGCATACTTATTGCCCATATGGATACATATTATGCATGTAATGGATACATAGTATCCATTGCATGCCCACCCAAGGGGCGCCCATACCGTCAGGCACTTCTCGTATCGTGAATCATATTAACATGTTGCAATGCTGGCGGTGCATGGCATGGATGATGCTTTTACATAAGGGCAGTTCCATCGTCGGTTTTCAATAAGATATTTCATGCCGCCCGCAGCGGCAGAAGGGGGGATATTTTATGAGAAAGACCACCGTCACGATCTGCGCGGTCGCCGTGTTCATCCTCGGCCTAACCGGCTGCGGCACGTGGATCAACGAGCGCCACCCGGACAGGAATTTCCAGGCGGATTACAACCAGTGCTGGAACGACGCGGCCGACGCCTATCCCAAGAAGTCGAGGTATGTCGGCGACGAAGAGGAGTGCGTGACCACCTACGATTCGATCTGGAAGCGCGAGATCGTAACGTGCCGCACCTATCCCGTCTATGTGGACGACAACGCGCAGGCCCGCCAGAGCGCGGCGGAACGGTGCATCGTTTACGGCGGCTGGACGTTCGATCTCCTCAACTTCAAAAACGGCGTTTACTTCGTTCCGCTGTGGCTCGCCTTCTCGAACGCCTTCGAATAGCCGCACGGCGGGCGGCGGCGCTTCGGGTTAGTCGCCCGCTTCGCGGCAAAACGGTTATTTCGGGGACGGGACGCGTTCGGTTTCCCTCGGCGGGAGGCGGCGGGCCGGCGACGAGTGTATACACATTCCTTTTCCTTTTTCCGGACGATTGGTGTATGAAGGGAATATAATCGATTCATCGAATAAGAGGGGGGAATGCATCGATGAAGTCTGCCTTGATCAGGATCGTTTCGGTTGCTTTTCTGCTTTTCCTGTTTTTGTTTCCGCCCCGCGTTTCCGCTGCAACGGAAAACCGCACGGCCCTCGTCGTCGGCAACGCCGCCTACTCCACCGGCGCGCTTAAAAATCCCGCCAACGACGCGGCGGACATGGCGGCGCAGCTTACGAAGCTCGGCTTCAAGGTCACGCTCCTCAAAAACGCCAAGCTCCAAGAGATGGACGAGGCCATCGAGGCCTTCGGCAAGAAGCTGAAACAGGGCGGCGTCGGCCTCTTCTTCTATGCGGGCCACGGCGTGCGGGTCAAGGGTGCGAACTACCTCATCCCCGTCGATGCCCGGATCAACAAGGAGACGGACCTCAAGTACAGGGCCGTCGATGCGAACCGCGTCCTCGACGAGATGGGAAACGCCAAGAACGGCCTCAACATCGTCATCCTCGACGCCTGCCGCGACAATCCCTTCTCCCGCAACTACAGGAGCACGACCAGGGGCCTCGCCGTCGTCAGCTCCGCCCCGACGGGCACGTACATCTCCTACTCCACGAGCCCCGGCAGCGTGGCTCAGGACGGCAAGGGGAGGAACAGCCCCTATACGGCGGCCCTCCTGGAAAACATGCAGCAGCCGGGCGTGGGCATCGAGCAGGTCTTCAAGCACGTCCGCGTCAAGCTGGACGCACAGACGAGGGGCAAACAGGTGCCGTGGGAACTCTCCTCCCTCAAGGGGGACTTCTATTTCGTCCCCGGCGCGACGGGCGAAAAAACGGCTGCTGCCGCGCCTGCGCTGCTCCCCGCGACGCCGTCTGCCGCAGTCCGCGACGACAAGGCACCGAAATCGGCCGTTCAAACAGAAAAGCCGCAGAAGGAGATTAAAAACGACGGTAGGTTTATCGACAACGGCAACGGCACCGTGACGGATACGAGAACCGGCCTCATGTGGGCGGCAAGGGACAACGGGTCGAACATCAATTGGTCCGACGCAAAATCATATTGTAAAGAGTATCGCGGCGGCGGCTATACGGACTGGCGGATGCCGACACAGAACGAATTAAATACGCTTTTCGATCGAGAGATAGAGGGCATAAACTATTACCGCCTTACCGCCTCGATCCACCTGACCAATTGTTGCGCCTGGGCGGCAGAAAATATCTGGCCTTCTGCCAACTTCTTCGATTTTGAATACGGAAGCGTGAACACGGCCTTGCAGTCGAACGCCTCCAATTCCCGCGTGCTGCCGGTGCGCTCCGCCGGCGGCACTGCGCCGAAAGCGGCCAGTCCCCCAAAACAGACCATCGATGAACTTTTCGCCAGCCGCACCCTAGGGGCGGCCTTCGTCTTCGTTCCCGCCGGGACATTCACCATGGGGGGAAAAGGAAGCGATGAGAAGCCCCATCAAGTGACGATAAGCCGCCCCTTCTACATGCAGACCACCGAAGTGACGCAGGCCCAGTGGAAACGGGTGATGGGAAACAATCCGTCATACTTCAAAGATTGCGGCGACGACTGCCCGGTGGAGCAGGTAAGTTGGGACGATGTCCAGGAATTCATCCGCAGGCTGAACATGAGTGAGGGTACAACCCTGTACCGGCTGCCGACGGAAGCGGAATGGGAATACGCCGCCCGGAGCGGCGGAAAGCGGGAGGCATACGCCGGAACCAGCGATGCGTCAAAGCTCGACAACTATGCCTGGAACAATGACAATTCTGGCAACCAAACACACCCGGTAGGCTTGAAGTCGCCAAACGGCCTGGGGCTGTACGACATGTCGGGAAACGTTTGGGAATGGGTCCAGGACTGGTATGGCGACTATCCGTCCGGCAGCGTTACCGATCCCTTTGGACCGTCCGATGGGAAATGCCGGGTCTATCGCGGCGGCGCCTATAACGATTGGATGGTAAAACGAGAGGTCGAGAGCCGCAATTGCGGCCCCTCGACGTTGAGGCTCAGTTGGTTGGGCTTCCGCCTCGTCCGGTCGCCGTAGGTATATCAGGTAAAAAGCGGCACATGCCCCGGGAATACGCGCCCTGTGCGATTCATACGATTCCCTTCGGAACGCCGCATGCGCGAGTACGCTTGACAACGCGGAGGATAATGACATGGGCCACGGGGACCATTGGACGGCGCTGTTGGGGAGCATCGAGAAACCCCTCGTCAATATGCTCACGACGATCCTTGTCGAGGGGGCGCTCTCACCCGTCACCGACGAGCAGAAGCAATACCAGGACGCACATCCCGCGGAGAACACTTTTCTGGGCATCGAGTACGGCGACGCCCCCGTCGGCTGTCTCGCCGTCGTGGAGAAATTCCCGGAAAAGAACAAGAATGTGCTTATGACGGCCTATCCGTTCCTCAGGGACGGCGTCCCGAATGTCATGGAAATTACGGACCTCAAAACCCTGCCGCAAGTCTGCGAGACGACCGTGACGGGCGTCAGCCGCGCCGGGGGCGTGCTCTCCTTTTTCGAGCCCCTCTATTTCAGGAATCGATTCATCCTGAGGACCGGCGGGAAATACGAATTCTCCCTGGCCGCCATCGCATACGGCCTGGAGAAACTAGTCGAAACGGAAATAACCGTCAGCAGGGGTCCCATCCTGGCGATCGAGCGCGAAAGGGCCCTGAAAGAGAACCCCGATGCGGATGTCGGCGCCATAGGCTCCGTAAAAATAGACGTAAGCCAATTGGGCACACTTATATTCATGGATGACGACTTTCCCGAGGATGCGCAATTTCAAACCGTGGTGGAAGACGTCGACTATTTCCGCTTCGACGGCATCGAAATCTGCCGCATGCCCGTCGAAATGAAGATGGGCGACAACCGGAATTTCAGGATCAACCTTTACGCTTCGGAACATGTCCTGAAAGGCTACAGGCCGCAGACCGGGGATACGATCCGCGGTACGCTCTGGATGCAGGGATACGCCGTCAAAGAGGTGGACGATCCCGAATCCTGGGCGGCGCTGGGACGCGGAGCGCCTGCTTACGATACCATCCCGAAAGTAATCGCGGCCGAAGAGTATCTCTCCGATTTACCTTCAGGCGTGCAAGCGGTGGGTCTCACACTGATCCATAACAGGATGAAGATCACAAGATACGCCGATTACGGCGAGCAGACCGACATGCCCGCCTTTCTTGCCGAATACCGGGAAAAAGAGATCAACGTGTGGGTGCGTTTCTTCATCGAAAACGAGGAGCCCGAGTTGTTCTTTTCAGAGGAAGAGAAACGTCGTTATGCAGCCGTCAGCGAGGAAGAGGGACGAGAGGGCATCTGCATCGTCGTTGCCTGCAAGGACATCGGCTCCGGGTACACATTCGCCTATCACGGCCTGGAACAGATTGAGGAGATAACGGGCCGTCAACCCGCATCGCACGGATACTGCCGAAAACGAAGTATACATTGATTCGGAGGATAAAAACAAAAAAGGCAGGGTCCGAAGCGCCCTGCCTTTTCAATTATATCAGTTGAATGAATATTATTTCCGGAAATTCTTCCTGGCGACCGCAACACCGCCGAGGCCAAGGCCCAGAAGCAGCATCGTGGCGGGCTCGGGGACCGGCTCGAACGGCGTGATATTCAAATATTGTCCCACGCTATCCAGGTTTATCGTCTTCACATTCCATGTTAATTCTCCGACAGGCCCGTTAACCCATTCACTTGCGGCAAGAAGTTCGGGAACGAATCCCCCTAATGTCCACTTCCATCCGGAGCCGTATGGTAAAAAGCCAAAACCTCCTTCAAAAAGCATCCCCGCATACATCGATACATTCATACTTATAGTTGTGCTGTACCATATAAAGTCAAGAGATTCTCCCGATGCGAGCAGACCATGTTGGGCCAGTTGGTAAAGAGGGCTTTGATTCTGAGGCGGCCAATCCAAAGGACCCGGAACGCCACGGTAGGCAGCCCAACCTCCCAATTCAAGCGTGGCCGTCCCCTTGTTGACAATCTTCCCCATGATTTCGACATGTCCCTGATCGAGGCTCGTTTTGGACTGCATCCAGAGCTCGTACTCGAATATCGGAGCCGCATAAACATTTGCATCCATCATAACGACGAATAGAGCCGCCAGCAGTATTGCAATTCTCAACGTCCTGCGCATCAATTATACCTCCATATATAAATATGACGCTTAAGAAACAATAGGGGTAGTCCCCTTAATACACCGATGACTATTTTTGGAACTTCCCTCTCGCAAAAACGACACCGGCGAGGCCAAGGCTCAGAAGCAGCATGGTGGCCGGCTCGGGAACGGGCTCAAACGGCGTGATCTTCATATACTTGCCGGCAGTGTCCAGGTTTATAGTCGTCACATTCCATGTCAATTCCCCGACAGGGCCGATAACCCATTCGCTTGTAACAATAATTCCGGGGAGGCATCCCCCGGTAGTCCACTTCCAGCCGGAGCCGTAGGGAACAAAATTAAAAGCGCCTTGAAACAATAATCCCGCCCACATAGACTCGTCTTTGATAATCGTTGCGCTGAACCACAGGAAGTCAAACGTTTCGCCGGGTACGAGCAGAAGATGTTCAGGCACACGGTTGGTAGGATATTCATAAACAGGCGGTACTACCAGATCGCCGGGCCAGGGTCCCCAACCAGCCGAGGAATTGCCTAAATCGAGCGTCGCTGTCCCTTTGTTGACAATCTTCCCCATGATTTCGACATGCCCCTGATCGAGGCTCGTTTTGGACTGCATCCAGAGCTCGTACTCGAATATCGGAGCCGCATAAACATTTGCATCCATCGTAACGACGAATAGAGCCGCCAGCAGTATTGCAATTCTCAACGTCCTGCGCATCAATTATACCCCCATATATAAATATGACGATTAAGAAACAATAGGGGCAGTCCCCTTAATACACCGATGACTATTTTTGGAACTTCCCTCTCGCAAAAACGACACCGGCGAGGCCCAGACCCAAAAGCAGCATGGTGGCCGGCTCGGGAACCGCGGCAGGCGTTCCACTACTCACAATCAGCGTTGCGCTATGATTAATACCGAATGCTTCGTAATAATAGGTTCCGTCAACCGCAAATGATCCGTTAGGAAAGTAGTAATAGCAGGTACCTCCATATTCCGGGACTGAATATGCTATGACACTGTCGTGAGTTGACGCAAGATGACTCGCTTCGGCATCGATCATGAACTGAACGCGCACGCAATTCGAACACGTCAAATCCGTACCCGGAAGAAAGGTCGTATCGGCTGAGATATAATTCGGTATATCGAGAGTAAATGAGCCGACCCCTGTACCGAAAGTATAAGTAGCTGAAAACGTGTATGTAACAGCCGAGCTCGTCGCCGGAAACCCTACGATCAGGCTCAGACAGGCGACCCACAGAAAAAGTTTCCTTTTCATATTGTCATCCCCCCTATATAATATCATATAAATATAAGCAATCCTCATGCCTGATCTGTATCTATCTGATTTTCCATGGACTATCGATTTGCACGCTTTGATAGATCATGAGTCATTTGTAAAATACATTGACAGATTAATGATGCATTATATACTTTATAATACAAAAACAAAGCAAAACAGGCGATAGCAAAGGATATCCGGCCGTCTTGGAGAATGTAAAGCATACCGACAGCTTCCGGCGTTTTTCATTCCAGACATCTTGATTTGCTATTATCAAATGCAATATCCATCGCGGCCGTCATGAAAATAGCGGCATTCCTCCTCCTTTTATGGTAGTAAGACTGACCGCAAGTCAGTTTAATTAAACGGGCCGTTCAAAAATGCCCGGATGCAAGGCGTGCAACAGCTGAGGAATGAGGCATACATAGACGTATGTTGAATGACGAGGCTTGTTGCGTCACCTGAAGGTGATAAACAACGCCACAGATGGGCGTTTTTCAATGTCCCGTAAGGAGAGGAGCAGGACGGCATGAACGGCATGGACAAGTTTTTCTATCCGCAGAGCATGGTGGTCATCGGCGCCTCGGTGACCAAGTTGAATCTCGGTCAGATCATCCTTCTGAACAACAAGCAGCAAGGCTACGAGGGGGCCCTCTACGGCGTCGGCCGCGAGGAGGGGAACGTCGGCGGCGTCCCCGTTTACAACAGCGTCGAGAAGCTCCCGGAGGTGCCCGACGTCGCCGTCATCATCTCCCCGGCCCAGACCGTCCCCGGTTTCATGGAGGCCTGCGGGCGCAAGGGGATCACCCACGTCGTCATCGAATCCGGCGGGTTCAGCGAATATACGGAAGGGGAACACACCCTGGAAGAGCAGGTCCTTGAGATCGCGAACCGGTACGGCATCCGCTTCATCGGCCCCAACTGCATCGGGACGATCAACTTCGACATCCGGATGATGATGCCCTTCGCCTTCTTCGCGGAAGTGCCGAAGGGCGGCCGCGTCGCCATGATCGCCCAGAGCGGCGGCGTCGGCGCGACCCACCTGGCGACCTTCGGCGACAACGCCATCGTCCCGGGGAAGTTCGCCGCCGTCGGCAACAAACTGCAGGTGGACGAGGTGGACATCCTCGACTATTTCCTCAAGGACGCCGGGACGGACGTCGTGGCCCTGTACCTCGAAGGCTTCAAGCGGGGCCGGGCCTTCTTCGACCTCGCGGTTTCCTCGGGCAAGCCCCTCGTCGTCCAGAAATCCAACCGCAGCGAGGCCTCCGCCGCCATCGCCCGGTCGCACACGACGGCCCTTTCCGCCGGCGACGACGTAGTGGACGGCTGCTTCCGGCAGGCCGCGGTGATCCGCGCGGAGGACGACGGCGATCTCATCAACGCCGTCAAGATCGTCCGCCTGCCCCTCATGAAAAGCCGCCGCGTCGCGGTGCTCTCGCGCTCCGGCGGGCACGCGGTCCTCACGGCCGACGCCTGCGCGAAATACGGCTTTACCCTCGTCGACTTCCCCGCCTCGTTCATCGAGAAGGTCAAGACGATCTACCATACGCGCGTCATCGCCCACCAGAACCCCCTCGACCTCGGGGAGATCTTCGACTACACGATCTTCATCCGCATCCTGGAAGAGACGCTCAAGCTTCCAGACGTGGACGGCGTCCTCTTCAACCATGTCTACGCGTCGAGCTACGAGGCGGAAATGTCCCGGACGTTCCTGGCGAACGTCGGCCGCATGGTCGAGGAGTACCGGAAACCCGTCGCCATCGCCCTCATCACCGACGCGAAGGAGCGCCTCGACATCGCGAAGAACCAGGGCTATCCCGTCTTCATGACGCCCCTTGCGGCGGTCAAGGCCCTCGACGTCTCCGCGACGTACCATGAAGAGAAGAAGGCCCGGGACGGGCGCGGGGCGTATCCGGCGGACCCGGTCGATACGGAGAAGATTGCGGCCGTCCGCGCGCGGTGCAACGCCGAAAAGCGCATACCGCTTACCGACGAGGCCCTGGATATCGCGGCCGCCGTGGGGATAGAAAGCGTTCCCTGCACGGTCGTCCGTTCCGCCCGCGAGGCGGAAGGCCTGAAAATGATCTATCCCGTCGCCGTGAAGCTCCTCTCCCGCGACGCCTCGCACAAGTCGGACGTGGGCGGTGTGAAGCTCGGGATCGCAGGCCCGGCGGAGCTTGCCGCGGCCGTCGGCGCAATGGAAAAGGCCATCGGGGCTTTGCCTGATAAACCGACTATCGACGGCTTTCTCGTCCAGACCATGGCGGCGGAGGGCGTCGAATGTTTCGTGGGCGGCCGCCAGGACCCCGTCTTCGGCCCCATCGTGACGGCCGGCCTGGGCGGCGTCTTCCTCGAAATATTCAAGGACACGGCCATCCGCCTCGCCCCGGTGACGAAGAGCGAAGCGGCGGACATGCTGACGCAGCTCAAAGCCTACCCTGTTTTGCAGGGGGCGAGGGGCCGGGCCAAGGCCGACATCGACGCCCTGGCCGACCTGATCTGCCGCGTGGCGCGGCTGCTTTCCGCCGTGCCGGAGATCGCCGAGATCGACCTCAACCCCGTCATCGTTCACGGGGCGGGCAAGGGCCTGTCCGTCGTGGACTGCCGGGTGTTCTTCAAATAAACGGCGGGACGCTCCCGCGGGCATGCCCCCTGGTGCGCCTGCATAAGCAGAATAAGGATACGCTCATGCTGCCTCTCGTTGAAATCCATCTGCACCTGGAAGGCGCCATCCCTTACGAAGCCCTCTGGCAGCTTATCCGGAAATATGGAGGCGATCCGTCCGTGCCGGACATGGATGCGCTCGTCAAGCGCTTTCGATTTACGGATTTCGGTCATTTTATTGAAACCTGGATGTGGAAGAGCGCCTTCATTCGCGAGTATGAGGATTTCACGTTCATCGCGGAACAGTTCGCCCTCGATCTCAGGAACCAGAAAATCCTGTATGCCGAAGTCCATTATTCCCCATCCGATTTCAGGAATTTCCGCCTCGATGTCCGGGAGATAACGCAGGCGGTCAGAAAAGGGCTCGACCGCGTGGCGGGGATCGAGGTTGCGCTCATTATCGACCTGGTCAGGAATTACGGCCCCGAGAATGCCATGCGTACGCTTGAGGAGGTAAACGAGGTCAAAAACCTGGGCGTTGTCGGTATAGGGCTGGGAGGAAGCGAGAACGAATTTCCGGCCGAATTATACAAAGACGCTTTCGAACACGCCCGGAAGCTGGGATTCCATACGACCGCCCATGCGGGCGAAGCGGCGGGGGCCCCGAGCATCCGGGCCGCCCTGACGGCATTGCGGGCGGAACGCATCGGCCACGGCACGCGGGCGTTCGAAGACGAAGGCCTGCTCGATTATCTCGCCGGTCACAAGATTCCGCTGGAAATGTGCCCCTATTCCAACGTCTGCACCAAAGTCGTGCCCGATATGGCGTCCCATCCCATCAAGCGGTATTTCGACCGCGGGATATTGGTCTCCATCAACACGGACGATCCTAAGATGTTCGGCAATTCGCTTTCCGGCGAGTACGACATGATGGAAAAACATTTGCAGTTTTCAAAGCAGGATTTGAAAGTGCTCTCGGCAAATGCGATACGCTCGTCGTGGCTGGAAGAAGAGAAAAAAAAGCGATTGCTTTCTCTGATCGATTGAGGCAAAGAGTTTGGCATGTATCGTTCGCTTTATATAGCCGCAGCCGCCTTCCTGGCCCTTGTCATCGGCCTGGCTGCGCCCTGTCCGGCCGAGGAGAAAATGTCCGCCGACAGCCCCGGCGTCGCGAACCTGTCCGGATATCTGAAGGACGCGAAGCACCCGCTCCTGAGCAACGCGCCGGCCAAGACGGACCAGCTGGCCCTCGATGCCGCGCGGCAGATTTTAAGGCTCCCCCAGCTCGGCCGCAGCGATCCGAAGGTCGTCTCCATCTCCGACATGTATGCGCCGAAGTCCGAGCCGGCGCGCATCGAAGCCGACAAGGCCGCCATAAGCCGCGACGGGCAGACGCTCACCGTCAAGCCGGAATCGGGGCCGCCTGTCGTCTTCAAGGACTGGTCCCTGCCCGCCACGGATCAATCCGAGGGCGACGCGCGTCATTTCATGTACCTGGGGAAAGCGGCGCACAACGGCTTCTACCGCGTGGAGGCCCTTTACCAACACGATTCGCCCGGCTCCTTCTTCGTCAACCCGAAGAACGGCAAAACCCTCTACGCCCACAACGGCGTCGATACGGTTGCCATATCGCCGGACGGCAAGCGGATGCTCGTTTTGAACGACGGCATCAACCCGCCGTTCGCACTCCTCGTCGCCAACGTGGGCTGCGACGAACCCGCCGTGGAGATTATATGCCGCGGCAGCGCCGCGTCACAGCCCGGCCAGATCGCGCCTTTCTTCAAAGGCTGGCACATGTCCTTCTATCCCGGTTTCGATCTTGTCCTTGTCGTTGAACAGAAGGCGTCGAAAAAAGAGACGGCCTTCGCGGCGGCGCCGCTCCGCTTCACCCTGCAGGCCGACGGCTGGCACGTATCCGCCGCAAACGCAGCGGAACTCGAACGCATCGCGGGGCTTCGCTGCCACCAGAAACCGGCTTCGTTCAGATAGGAGAGGGAACCGGCGCATTTCCATCGCACCCGGCCGCGCCCGGAATTCCGCGTTTGCGTTCCGAAAACGGGCCGAAACCGCCGCCGCCTGAAGCCCCGAATCCGCCTGTCCAGCCCGCGCCATTGACACGAAGCCGCCATTCGCTTATAGTCTTCACAGAGGCACACCGTTCTTCAACAACCTTTAACTTGAACAAGGAGGCTCACGATGAAAAAGAATATTGGTCTGCTGGCAACCGTAACTTTGGTTTTATTCGTTGCGGGCATGATCTGCTCCGTTGAAAGATCGGCGGCCGCCGATGCGGAGGCGACCGTGCAGCTCATGAAGCCCCAGACGGACACCGATCCCTTCCTGAAACTCCTGGGAAAAAGGACGTCCACGCGCACATACACGAACCAGCCGCTCCCCCCGCAGACCCTTTCCAACCTCCTGTGGGCGGCCTTCGGCGTCAGCCGCGCCGATTCCGGGAAACGCACGGCGCCCACGGCCAACAACAAGCAGGAAATCGACGTCTACGCAGTCATGGAGAAGGGGATTTACCTTTACGATGCCAAGGCCAACCAGTTGAAACTGGTCGCATCGGGGGACCACCGGGCGGCGGCGGGCACGCAGGCCTATGTGAAGGACGTCCCCCTCAACCTGATCTACGTGGCGGACATGACGAAGTCGGGCGGCAAGACCGACGAGATCAAGCTCCTCTATGCGGCGGCGGCTACGGGCTTCATCAGCGAAAACGTCTACCTCTACTGCGCCTCGGCGGGCCTCGCCACGGTCGTCCGCGCCTATGTGGACAAGGCGGCGCTGGCGCCGATCATGAAGCTCAAGCCCGGCCAGACGATCATCCTCGCCCAGACGGTGGGTTTCGCGAAATAGGGAACCGGACCTTCCCCCGGCTTTTTGTCCGGAGCCTGACGACGCGAAGCGTGCCGGCAGCGGAGGCGCATGCATCGGAATCGTCCGTGAGGCACGTTAAGGAATCGGGGGGAGCAAGACGGCAGCGAACCGAAGACGTCAGGCCCGCATGAGCGCGACGGCGTTGGGCCCGTAACCGACGATGTTCAGGCCCGTATGTTTGCCGACTTGGTCCAATGTCAGAAAACAGTAGAAGGATACGTGCGTCGGATCGTCCTTGTACCACCAGTTCTTGAAGTACTCCGGCGAATCGCGGTCGAAGATGAAGTGATCGGTGAACAGGCTGCTGAAAAACAGCAGGCCGCCGGGTTCGAGGACGGGGAGGATGTTCCCGATCTCGCTGACGATGTCCGTCATGTGCTCGATCACCTGGTTGGCGATGACCAGGTTGAATTGACGGGGATAGGCCTGCCGGTCGAAACGGCCGTGTATCATGGGTTCAAAGGACGAGACATCGAAGCCCATGGCCTTCAACGCCTCGGACAGGCAGCCTCTGCCGGACCCGAAATCGAGTATCGTCCCCGGTTCGACAAATTGCCCGGCGAACCGGATATACTTCTCGGCTTCGTTATTCCAGAAGTCCGGCTCCTGCATATCCTGCGAGGCGAAATGCGTGCGTTGCTGATCCTCGCCGATGGTTTCCGCCGTAAAGACGAAGAAGCATACCGGGCATATGTAAAAGCTGCGCCAGTCCCTGTAGAACAACTGGGCCGGCCCTGAACAGATTTTGCAGGCTGGACGGTCGGTTTGCATGCGGCACTTCTCGCGTTTGCGTTATTGTTTTCGCCGGTGTGAAACAGCGTGCATCTTATTCCTTCATAAAGCAAGGAAAAATCGGGACGCCTGCGGAAACGGCCACGCCTGGCTGCGCTCATCGGGCGGGCAAGCCGGGGCATGCGGTTCCAAACGGGGAACAGGCTTCCCTTCGAACGAATAATCGCCGTTGCCGTTCCTCCCCGAATATGGCATAATTCCTTTCGGACCCCAAACGGACGGGTTATGACATCGACGAAAGTCCCCGACTTCGCGACGGACGAACGGATATCCTTCATCATGGAAAGGATAGCGTCCGACCCGAACAACGCCGAATGGTACTTCGCCCTCGGAAACGCCTTCGAAGAGCGCCGCGAGGACGACCGCGCCCTTGCCTGCTATAACAAATCCCTCGAACTCCGCCCCGGAGACTACCGCACCCTCAACAACATGGGCAAATGCAGCTGGCGCCTGAGGAGATTCGACGAAGCCGCCGCTTTCTTACGTCAGGCAATAGCCCTGGTCCCCGAAGATACCGGACCGTTTTTCAATCTCGTCACGATGCTGGAAGACAACGGCCGCGTGGAAGAGATGGCTGACGCGGTCGTGGCGAGCAGGGCGGCCCTGAAGGTCCATCGCGACTTCCCGGAACTGCGCGGCATCTTCGACGGCCTGGAAAAAGATTTCCCGCCGTTCTGCCGGACCGTTTTTCAGCTCGAAGGTTGGCTGAGGTGCCTCGAGGGCTACACCCTTTCGATGCTGGCGGCGGACGGCGGCGGAAACGGGGAGATCGTGGAAATCGGCTCATGGATGGGAAAATCGACTTACTGCCTGGCCGCGGGCTCCCGCAGCAAGGGGCGGGAATGCGTGACGGCCGTCGATCACTTCCAGGGGTCGCCGGAGAACCAGGAAGAGAAGGTCATCCTCGAAGAGGGCTCGACGTATCGCCGCTTCCGGCATAACATCGAAGCCATGGGCGTGGCCGACTGGATCGACCCGATCGTCGCCCCTTCCGAACAGGCCGTATTGGGATGGAACCGGCCCATCCGCCTTCTTTTCATAGACGGGGACCACTCCTACGCAGCCTCGAAGCGGGATTTCGAGTGCTGGTCGCCATTCGTCCATCGGGACGGCCTCATCGCCTTTCACGACGTCGAGGCCAGCGAAGGCGTATCCGCCTTCTACCGGGAACTGCTGGAAAGACCGGAAGGTTTCGTCGAGGTCACGGCCGCCTTGAGCCTCCGCGTCGTCGGACGCAGACGCAGCCGATGACCAATCGAGAAAGACCGGCAGCCCTGTCCTTCCGCCTTCACGAAAAAGACGCCTTCATCCTGTCCAGGAAATAGGCGGCCCGCCTTTCCGTCGTGTGGTATCGGGCAAGACGGCGGTGGCTCTCCTGCACGATCCATTCGCCCCGGATGCTCCCGTCGAGGACCATGTCGATCAGCCGGATCATCTCGTCCGCGTCGGAAAACCGGAGGATGCTGCGGCCGTGTTCGAAATCGTCGGGAATGTAGAGCGGCATCCGCTGGGCGACGTGCACGGCCGAGCAGGCCGCGTTCTCCCAGAACCGGAACGTGTCGTAGCCCTCGCCCCGCAGGCTGAGGACGACGCGGCACTGCTGGAGGCCGCGGTAATAGTCGTCCCGGCCCATCCTGCCCGAGGGGCTCGGCGTATCCGCCGTGGGGATCGCGGACATACCGAGCAGGCTGTCGGGGTAGCGCGCGGCGATGGCTTCCATGAGGCCGCTCCGGTCTTCGCCGTGGAAGAAGGGCCGGTTGCTGCCCAGGAAACCCACGGAATAGGCCTTGGGCTCTCTCCTGTAGGCGTGAATCCACTGCCAGATCTCCTCCGGCAGGGCCATGGGCAGGGGAACGGTGCCGTCGGTCCCGTCCGTCTCTCTCCGGCAGACGACGTAGGGGCCGGGCGGAATGGGAAAGGGGTAATCGTTCCCGTCGATGAGGGCGAGCCCCCGCGGCAGGGGCCGGGTTTCGTCCTGAAACAGCGGGATGGAACGGATGCCGCCGAAACGCATCAGGGCGCGGTCGCCGTCCGTCGCGACCGTTTCGGCCACCAGGCGGCTGTCGCAGACGATGTATCGGAAGAAACCCTTTTCGATTTTGCCGGCGATGTCCTCCCGGTCGATGGCGGTGTCCTCCGGCGGGAACAGACGGGAAATCAGCTGATCCTCCGGGGCCACGCCGAAGATCTCGCCCCGGTAGAGGCTGTCCTTCCTCGGGTAATCGACGACCGCCGGTCCCAGGAGTTTCCTCAGGCCGTGGAGGAGCAGATCGGGGACATAATTGGGATACGGGTATGTCAGGAAAAGGACGTTCATTGCGGGTCTCCCCAAGAGGCGCCGTTTGCCGCAAAGGCCGGCCCCAAACCCGCTGGGCGGGCAACCCGCCGCGGACGATACGCAGCCCGGGACTGCCCCGGCGCGTTCCTACCTTTAACGGAATCGGGGCCGAAAAGCAACGGAAAAGCCGGTCCCGGCAGGGGGCGCTGCTGCCGCCCGGACGGACGTCCGGACTTCGCACCGGCGATGTGCCGCCGGCAGCCAGCCCTTCTCCGGCAATTGACAAGTTCCCGGAAAAAGGGTACGGCGATGGAGACAAGTCTCATACTTCACGGCGCAACCGGGGGCAGGCACGTGGTCGTCAACATCTATCGCGAACATTTTCAGGACCGTCTCGACCGTGACACGGCGGCCCGGCTGTTCAAGGCCTCCGTCGCCAACGTGGAGATATCCATATCGAGCTACTGCAACCGGGTCTGCCCCTACTGCCCCAACGCCGTCACGGACAGGCGCTCCGCCCGGAACCTCATCGACGACGGCGTCATGGCCTCCATCCTCGATCAGCTCAGGTCCATCGGCTACGCGGGAAGGGTCGCCCTGCACCGGTACAACGAGCCCCTCGCAGACAAGGACTACGCCCTCAGGCGCGTTCGTGAAATACGGGCCGCACTCCCGGATGTCACCGTAGCCGTCGTCACCAACGGCGACTACCTGACGAAGGAAATCGTTTTCGAACTGAAGGCGGCGGGCGTGTCTCAGATCCTGGCGACGACCCACGCCCTGCCGGGCGAAACGGCCCCCGAAGGCATCTTCCACAGGCAGGACGAGGCGCTGCGTCGCCTCGGCCTCGCTTTTCACTACATGCAAAACAGGGAGGACGCGCGCATCGCCTTCGTGGACGCGGGGGAAGGTATGCTCGTGTCGTGGAACGCCATCGACTACTACTACCGGAACGCCGACGGCGTCCCGAACATGCTCGACCGGGGGCAGAGCCTCGCCTTCGCGACCAACTACTCGCGCACCGACCCCTGCCTCATCTCCTTCACGGAGCTTCAGGTCGAATGGGACGGCCGGGTGCTGCCCTGCTGCAACATTTACCCCGACCTGCCGGAACATGAAAAGTACGTCCTGGGACGGATCGAAGCGGACACGGACATCTTCCTCCTCTGGTCGAACAGCCGCTTCGTCGCCTGGCGCAAGGCCCTCTACCGCTATGGGCCCAAGGCCGCACCCTGCACGACGTGCCACTACAGCGCCACCGGCGACACCCCCGAACAGCGCGAAGATGTCCGCGAATGCCGGAGACTCTTCATCGGCGGGGACGACGACACGGCGGCCTGACCGCGCAAAGCCGCGCCGGACGTTTTTTGCGGGAATCCCCGCGCCATCGAGGCGTTACGCCGAAAGGAATGAAGACATGAAAAGATTTATTCTTGCTGCACTGCTGGTACTTGTTCCCGTTCTGTCTCATGCCGACGACCGGGCGATCAGGGACGACGTCGGCGCCAGGGTGACGGCGCTGGCGGCGATGCTGGGCGATTCGCATTCCGTCTCGTCCCCCGAATACCGCGGTATCCGGATCGCGACGGACCGGGACGGCACAACCGTGGCTGTTGCGGTCTTCACGATTGAGGGCTTCGGCGGCGGCAACAATCACATCCAGTACATGGCCGTCTTTGCGTCCCTGGATGCCGAAGCGGCGGGCCGCCCGCCGAGGATGAGCCTGATCGACGTCATGGCCGTGGGCGGCAAGGGCATACGCGCCGTCGAATCCGGCAACATCAAAATGAGACGATCGAAGAACGACGTCGTCGTTGCCGTACCGACAAAGAATTACGCGCCGAGCGACGCCATGTGCTGCCCGAGCATCCAGTCCGAGGCCCAGTTCGCCTTCCAGCCTTTCGCCGGCAGCCGTTTGAAAGAAATCGCGAAGAGACAGAGATAGAACGGCCCGGCAGAATCAAAGCATTCCGGCGATGCCTGCTCCTGATCGGAGGGCAACCTGTTCTTCCACCCGATATCAGGGCGTCTTATTCCTTTCCGGATGGAAATCGCCCCCGGTCCTGAATATTGCGGAAGCTCTCCCGCTCCCATTCTGTTTTATTGCCCATCGCCGAGGGTTTTAATAAAGATCGCATCGCGAAAAGTTGTTTTCTTAAATCCCCCCTTTCCGTGCTATAATGTCACGGTCGTTGGGATATCTGACGGCGGACGGCCGGAAGTCTTGAGCGGAAGGCCATAACGCTTGATTCCGGGGAGGGGGTCTCTTCCAGCGAAGAAATGGTGCAGGGGAAGGCAACGCCCGGCTTACTGGTCGGGTCCCTTTGAATAATGAAACGGCCCGGTCATTGCGGACCGGCGTAAAGCAAAAAACAGAAAGGCATCGTCGTGCTTACCATCACCGATCCCGCCCGCGATTACCTGCTGACCAAAGGCGGCGTTGTGCACCTGTTCACCACGGGGAACTCGCGTCTTTGCTGAGGGCGCATCAACCTTGGTCCGTCCGTGAGACGGGGCATACCGAAAAACGCCGGCGACTACAGCATGTCCGTCGTCAACGAGGTCAAAGTGTATCTGCCTGTCGGATTCGAGTCGCCCTTTCCCCTGGCGATCGGCCTTCAAAACCTGTTCGGTTTCAAGATGCTGTGTCTCACCGGCTGGAAGCCGATATAGGCGCCGGATCAGCGACCGTTCGTCGACCGCCGTTACGGCCGCCCGGCCCTGACGGTCTTCTCTCTTCCCCTTCCTCTGTGTTTTCTTTGTTCAGTCAAGCGAAAAGAGCCTGGCGGCATTGTCGCCGAAAACGGCGTCTTTCTGTGCCCGGCTGAATCCCGCCGAATCCAGAAGGGCGTCGATCAGCGCCATTTCGGAGCCGTGATCGAACCACGGCCAGTCCGTGCCGAAAAGAATACGATCGGCCCCGTGGATTTTCAGAAGCTCGACAAACTGACCTTCCGCAAGGACGTGCGCGGCGTTGGACGTGTCGAGGAAAAGGTTAGGGGCCGGTTTCAGGTCGCGGCGGATGAGGCCGAAGTCGGCCGCGAGGCCTCCCATGTGGGCGGCGAGGAAGGAAAGGGCGGGATGGCGGGCGACGACGGCGTTGAGCTTCGCGGGCGTCGCGATGTGCTCCGGACGGGCCCCGAAGTGGACGTCGGCCCGGTTGAACGTGTCGAGGACGACCATGAACGACCTGCCCGAGGCGGCCGCGTCTTCCAGAACCGCAAACATCCTTCCCGCTTCCTCCGACAGGACATCGAAGCGCTGCGAGAACGAAGAGAACTTGAACCCGGCGATCCCCAGGGCGAGCATCCGTTCCAGTTCTGCCGCCAGGCCGTCCATCCGGGGGTGGAGCGTCGCCAGGGTCCGGAGGCGGGGATGAGAGGAAGCGGCGGCGATGCTGCGGTCGTTCTCCTCCCTCACACCCTGCGGAGGGGCCGTCGGGAAAAGGATGCACCAGTCGATGCCGTGCGCAACGGCCGATTCGCTTAAAATCCGGGCGTCGGCCCTTCGCCCGGCTTCCGGGTCCAGCTTGAGTTCCGCCACCAGCGCCGTCCGCGAAACCACATTGCGGACGACCTGCTCCGTAAAGGCGTGGCAATGGCAATCGACGATCATCGTCCCCTCCGGCTTCTGCGTTTCCGTATCGGAACAGGAACGGCGTCCCCGGCGCAACAAACCCGTTGCTTTGCGCCGTCTGCTGTTGTAATTGATATGTCATTCTCTATACACAACACGGACGAAACGCACAAGCGAGGAAACCATGGAAACGAGACGATCGTTTTGCGTGAAGGGGGCGGCGGCGGTTGCGGCATTGTCCCTGGGGCCTGCGGGCTGTTCGCACTATGCGACGCAGGAGGCGGCGAAGCCCCTCAGGACAAAGGACCCGCGCAAGGCCGCGGTCCTCTGGTACAGCCAGACGGGCCACACGGAGCGGTACGGCCGGCTGATCGCGCGCAGATTGGAGCTGGCGGGCCTGACCGTTTCCTCCGGCGACATGCGACGGTTCGACATCGCGGCCCTTCCCGGCTGCGACCTCGTCGTCGTCGGGTCGGCCGTCCAGTACTACGACGCCCCGTCCAACGTGAGGCAATGGCTGGACGGCCTGCCCGTTCTTGACGGCATTGCGGCCGCCGCCTACGTCTCCTTCGGCGGCCCGGAAGGGAACCAGCACAATGCCGGCTGCTCGATCCTGGAACGCTTGACGAAGAAAGGCGGCGTCCCCGTGGGACTGGACGCCTTCATGAACATCGGCACCTTCCCCTTCCCGGACTGGAAAGGCCCCGGCATCGAGGGCCACATGCACCTGCCGGACGAGGCGACGTACGAGCGCGTCCGCGCCTTCAGCGCGGCCGTCCTGGATCGCATCCGGAAGGTCCAGGCCATAACGTTTTCGCGGAACGTCACCCTCCGGGAATTCGCCGCCGCCCTGCCCATTGCGAGGCTGTCAAAATCGCGGATCGCGAAGCACGCCATCAACCGGAGCATCTGCATCCGCTGCGGGACCTGCGCCGCCGTCTGCCCCGTCAAGGCAATCGACATCGATGCGGCCGCGATCGACCGCGACCGCTGCATCGCCTGTTTCGGCTGCCTCAACAACTGCCCCACCGAGGCCATGGAGATGGAGATGAGCGGCACGAAGCTCTACGGCTTCAACAAATTCAAGGCCCGGAAAGGGATCGTCACGGCCGAACCCGCCGAGCTTCGCGACAAACCCGCAGAGTCAGCCGCACCGCGCACGCCGGGCACACCGGAAACAGAAAAGAAATAACGGCGCCCCGGACCGCATCAAACCGGGGGCACCGGTATCCGCAACTTGCTTCCTGAAAGCTGCGTAATCCGGATCTAATAATACAATGCATCTTCCAATCGGTAATCATTGAAGGCGATTTTTCTTGCGTTGGACAATATTACCGTAAAAACCACCGAGGTATTTAGTCTTTATTAACATAAAATACCCAATGGTAAGAGCTAGACTTGATTTCACAAGATAAATATCTTTTTATTTTCCCTAAAATAAATTAGTATAGCGCAAAACATAGGAAAATACCCATTGGGTATATTAATTGTCAATCCTGAAAAATAGACATGAAGAGATTGTCATCAAAAACCACATACCTGTTAAAGACCGTTTATCCCATTTTTTTGTTCGGATGTCTGGGCTTGTTCATGGTAACGGCCTTGTTTCAGATGTCCAAAGGCTCCAATTTCTACTCATTAGCTTCGGTTATGCCAATCATCATGCCCCTTTTCATGGTGGCCTTCTTCTATTTTATAATGAAGAAACTGGTTTTCGACCTCATCAACGAAGTGTATGACGAAGGTACCTCACTGCTTTTCAAGAACGGGCAGAAAGAGGTCCGGGTCAACCTGAACGAAATCAAGAATGTCAGTTACTCTGTAATGGTTAGCCCGCCAAGAGTGACTATAACTCTTCGCCGAATGACCGAACTTGGAGAAGATCTGAGCTTTTCACCGCCTATGAGTTTCATTCCTTTTAAGAAGAACCCGGATATTGTGGAACTGATTGATCGTATAGATAAAGCGAGAGGCTAACGAATGCGTGAACCCGACTCGGGTAGATAGCGGTGCTTTTTCTGCCAGGTGGTCACGCCCGCGCTGGTTACGCTGGTGTTACTCTCTTTCGATCCGTAATGCTTACTTCCGATAAGCTGCCATGACTCACTCTTTGTAGGTGAACCATTTCTCTCCGGACACACCGTAACCTTCTTTTCACGCCTGTCAGGCCCCATTCGCGGCGTTCAGCGCCGCGCGCCGCAAATGGGCGCGCAGAAGGAAAAAAATAACGGCCCCGGGCGCTCAGGAAGAAGCAAAGAAGTAACCAATACCCGGACCGCATCAAACCGGCCGCCTCGTTATCCGCAGCTTGCTTCCTGAAAGAGAGCATCCGGCGGTTTTGACGGATATACGAATTTTCGAGCCGCAATCATTGATGTTCTTTCCGGAATATGGGATATGAACACGAAGTCCCGCGAGACACTTCATGGATGGATGCCTTGCAGACCGCACCGCGTACGTTCTTGCGGTATGACACAGTCGGTCCCGGCATGACCGAACGAACACAAAGGAGAAGAAATGACAAACCAAGCAGATCGCAAAATCGCCGAGGAATTCCTGGCAGCCTATGCAGCTCGCGACTTCGAACGCATAACACGGCTGCTGCATAAAGATATTCATTGGAGCCTTCCGGGCAACGGCAAAATTTCAGGTGTTGCTGTCGGCATCGATGCCGTCGTCGAACGGGTCAAAACCATCATCGAACATGGCACTAAAACGGAGCTTCATTACATATTAATCGGTCAGTTCGGCATAACGCTTTCCCTGCATAACACTGCAACCAAGCCGGACGGTCGGATACTCGACGAAGAACTTGCAACGGTTCTCACGATCGATTCCGGCCTCATCAGGAAAATCGATACCTATTTATCGGATGTTCCAATGATGGAGCGCTTTTTTCAATAATCTCCGAAATCCTATTTGTTAATGCGCCGCTCCGGCCGATTTTCAGCGCCGCGAACGGGCCCGCAGAAGGAAAAAAATAACGGACCCGGGCGCTCAGGAAGAAGCAAAGAAGTAACCAATCCCCGGCCGCAATCCGGGGACATGGTCACAAGGAACGGTAAACATGGATCAAGACGATATCAGAAGGCGGTACGAGGCCCTGCCGCCCCTGCCGGAAACGGGGTGGGACTTCGCCTGGATCGACCGGGTCCGCACGTGGGAGGCCTTCCGCGACCGGGGGCTCGACGTCTCCATCGGCCTGCGCCAGCTTATGGCCACCGCCCCCGATTACGGCGAGGTCCGCGCCCTCGCCCCCGAGCTGCACGACCTCCTCATGGAGGCATACCCGCTGACGCCGGAAATCCGGGCCGAACTCGACGAGTGGATATCGGAATTCGAGTTCCTGGAATGACGCCTCGCCCCTAGGCCGAACGAATCATCGCTTGACGGCGGGCGAACGCCGTTCTCACGATTTACCGATCTACGATACGCGCCGGCCGGCCCCCCTCCTGTCCTGCAATCGTCCCGGCGGCCATTATTCCGTTGACACGGCATCGCCATTCCTGCTAACCCTTTCGACACGTTATCAAATCAATCCCTTATCCGGATAATCTTAGTGCGTGTTCTGACTACAGGAGGTCGAGAATGAAAACGAGAGAAGAGAATCAAAAGGGAAAACTGTCAAGAAGGGATTTCATCAAAACAACCGCCCTGGCCGGGGCCGCCGTGGGAGCGATGTCGCTCTCCCCGGGCCGCGCCGAGGCCGTCCCCGTACCGAAGAAATGGGACCAGACGGCGGACGTCGTGATCGTCGGGTCGGGCTATTCGGGACTCGCCGCGGCGATCGTCTCGCGCCAGCTCAAGATGAGCGTCGTCGTGCTGGAGAAGATGCCCGTCGCGGGCGGCAACTCGGTCATCGCCCACGGAGGCGCGAACGCCGTGGACCCGGTGCGGCAGAACCGCCAGGGCATCGAGGATTCCACGGATCTGCATTTCAAGAACACGATGGAAGGGGGCGACAACATCAACGATCCGGAAAAGGTCCGCTACTTCGTGGACCATGCCCTCGAGGACGCCGTGAACTACCTCGAGCGCCTCGGCGTCAAATGGCCGGAGAAGGTCGTCCGGGGCTACGGCGCCCTCTGGGAGCGGACGCATTATCCCGGCACCTACAAGGACGCGAAAGGCCGGAACTGGAAGATGGGGGCGGCCAATATCCATGCCATGCTGGATGAAATGGACAGGATCGGCCAGCCCGTGCTCCTCGGGCACGAAGTGACGGGCTTCGTCCGGGAAAAGCCCCTGGACGGCCGCGTCCTCGGCGTCGAGGTGAAGCTCAAGGGAAAGAAGATGTACTTCAAGGCCAGGCGGGGCGTCATTCTCGCCAGCGGCGGATTCGGCGCCAACATCGCCTGGGTGACCCAGCTCGACCGCCGCCTCGCCTCGACGGGAACGACCAACCACCCGGGGGCCACGGGGGAATGCATCAAGTTCGCCCAGGACGTCGGCGCGGATACGCTCCACATGGACTACATCCAGGCGATCCCGCTGAACGACGTGAAGCCGCCGTACAAGGCCAGCTTCTACCTCATCGAGAGCGAAGAGGTGCGCAAGGCCTCGGCCAGCATGCCCTACCGGATCTTCGTCAACAAGGACGGCAAGCGCTTCGTCGACGAAAGCGCCCGCCGCGACGTCATCAAGGAGGCCGTCCTCGCGCAGCCGCTTTTCGAGCCGCTGCCGGAGATGAAGGCCGACACCATCGAAGAGCTGGAAGCGAAACTGAACCTGCCCAAGGGAAGCCTCGTGGCGACGGTCCGGGAATACAACGCCGCCTGCGATGCAAAGAAGGACGCGGTTTTGGGGAAGCATCCGTCGGTCCTCACCCCCATCCGGACGGGCCCCTTCCAGGGGAACAGCCGGGCCATGCAGCGCCACCACACGATGGGCGGCCTGCTCGTGAAGGGGACGACGGGGGAGGTCATCGACCGCACCGGCAAGCCCATCCCCGGACTCTTCGCCGCCGGCGAGGTGACGGGAGGGACCCACGGCGCGAACCGCCTCGGCCATAACGCCACGGTGGACTGCCTCGTCTTCGGCCAGCTCTGCGCCCGGACGGTGGCGAAGGAAAAACCCGTCGCGTAAACCGTTTTAAGATACGCCGTTTATAAGAAGGCGCCGGGGACCGGACCGTCCCGGCGCCTCTTTTTTATCTTCGGTCCCGCCGCCCCCCGGTCCGCATCCAGCCCCGGCCGCATCCGCCTCCGCGACGATCTCCCTGAAGAACTATCCGTCACAGATACGCGATTATAAAGAATAATCGCCGAGTCCGCCTATGACGGCACGGATCGACGGAAAAGCCTGTCCGGCCTTGTCATTTCAGACGATTTTCCGGGCCGGGCGCGTATGGCATGCGGTCCGGACGCGTGGTTCCCGTCCAGGATGCCGCCCCCGGAATCAAATGTCCGGGTCCTGGTTCGGGAATAGAATTTGCTTATTTTTTAAATCACGTTTGAATATCGTCGACGAGACGATTCCAGTCAATCGTACGGCAATCCGGGCTGCGCATGTTAACCTGCGGTCTTCCTTATTTTATCCGCCGCCCGGCCTGTATTCCAGGAGGAACGAAACCCATGAGTAAGCATATCGAGTGCCTGCTGAGCGAGACGGACCGGAACGACTGCTTCAATGCGGCCAAAGAATTATTGGAAAACCCGGCGGGCATCCTGGACAACATCATGGAATCTTTGGGAGACGGCCTCAGCATCCAGGACCGGGACATGAGGATCGTCTACCAGAACCGGTTCATGATCGACAACTTCGGAGCGCACGTCGGGGAGCACTGCTACAAGATCTACGAGAAGCGGGACGCCGTATGCGAAGGCTGTCCGATCGTCGAGTCCTATCGGACCGGACACATATCCAAGGCGCTGCGGGTAGGAATCACGAAAGACGGCATTCCCTTCCGTTTCGAGAATATCGCGTCCGTCCTCCGGAATAAGGAAGGGGAAATCGTCGCGGGAATCGAGCTGTGCAGAATCGTCGAGGACAGGGAAAAGGCGCTGGACGATCTGAAAGAAGCGATGGAAAAGCTGAAGCAGGCCCAGAACCAGCTCGTCCGCGCCGAAAAGCTGGCGGGCATCGGCCATCTTGCCGCAGGAGTGGCCCATGAGATCAACAATCCGGCGGCCTTCATCTTGAGCAACCTGGGCACTATGCGGCAGTATGTCGCCGATCTTGTCGGCTATATCGACGCGATGGAGAAGCTGGTGACGGCCACCGCGCAAGGGGAGTCGGGGCCGCACGGCATCCTCGAGGGGCTGCAGGACATCATACGCAGCGACGATTACCGTTACCTGAAATCCGACCTGCCGGAAGTCATCGAGGATTCGGTGAGCGGCCTGAACCGGATCAAGGACATCGTCTCCAGGCTGCGGGAGTTCGCCCAGTCCAGCGCAAGCGAGCACAGCATGGTCGACGTGAATGTGGAGATAAAAACGGCCCTGGTGCTGCTCGATGAGGAACTCCGCAAGAAAGGCCGCGTCGTCGACAACCTCGGCAGCATCCCGATGACGTTCGCGAATCCCAGGCAATTGAGGCAGCTGTTTCTCAACCTGATCCTCAACGCAAGCCAGGCGATAAAGCCCGACGGGACCATCGCCATAACGACCGAAGCGGTGGACAATTTCATCAATATCGCGATTTCGGACGACGGCGTGGGCATCCCGGCGGACGTCATCAAGGACATATTCAATCCGTTCTTCACCACGCGGGATGTCGGCAAGGGCCTGGGGATGGGATTATCCATCGTGTATCGCATCATCGAAAGCCACGAGGGCAACATCGACGTGCAGAGCGAACCGGGGCGCGGCACGACATTCACCATCAGACTGCCGATCATCGGCGAGCACGGTACGTAAAACCGGCGCTGCTGGAAGCGGAAAAACCTTATTCGATATTACGATCGGAAACGACGGGCTCCGGGGAGCCTCATTTTCGTTTACCGGCCGGTCCTCCGCCGCCGTTACGCGCCCCTGAAGCGGCATCCGGTGCGGCTTCACGAGTTACCGATTGACAACGGCAGCGGGCGACCTTAAAATAAGGCATGTTTGGATCGACACCGGGGGTTGGAGCATATAGACGCCGTTCGACGCGTCGGCGGGGCTTTCACGGACATAACGGCGTCCTTCTTGACGGCATCGGGTCCGCGCCAATGGGCGCAACGCGCCGGGGAAGCGGAACATCCCCGGCCCCGGCGGCATATCCCGGAGCAGATCCCGGGCGCGGCCGCCATAATGAGTACGGTGCCTCCCGATGACGACGAAAAGCGTTCCTTTGAGTAAATTGAAAGTCGGGATGTACGTCATGCTCGACCTGGGGTGGCTCCGGCATCCCTTCCTCAAGAACCGCTTTATCATTGCGTCCGAGGCTGACATCGAAAGGCTCAGGAGCCTGGGGCTGAGGACCGTCCAGATCGATCCCGACCGGAGTATCTTCGAATCCGAACCGTCCCCGCAGCCCAAGCCCGCCCTCCGGGTGGAACTGCGGGAAGAACCGAAGGAAGCCGTCCGGGCGGCCGTGGAGGCGGCCGTGGAGGCGCCCAAGCCCGCACCCGCACCCGTCGTCCCCGACGAACTCCCGGAGGTCATCCACGACCGGCGCCTGGAGCCGGAGAAGAAGGCCACCCTCGTCCGGGAATATTCCGTCACCATGATGCAGCGGCTCCTGGAGCAGCCCACCGCCACCAACATCCAGACCGTCAAGAAGGCGACGACCGACCTGGTGGACATGATCCTCCGGGACGACGCCACGACCTTCCACCTGATCAATATTTCGAGCCACGACTATACCACCTACATCCACTCGGTGTCCGTGGGCATCCTTGCCGTCGCGCTCTCCAAAAGCGTCTTCGGCCAATCGGACGCCCACGACCTCCACGCCCTGGGCGCGGGGTACTTCCTCCACGACCTAGGCAAGGTCCACGTCGACCTGGACATCATCAACAAGCCGGGCAAACTGACCGACGAGGAGATGGCGGTCATGAAGCAGCATCCCTCCATGGGCTTCAGCCTCCTCGAAGACGCCCGGCAGACGACCGACGAGCTCAAGCTGATCGTCCTGCAGCACCACGAAAAGATCGCCGGCGGCGGGTATCCCTACGGCCTGGAAGGGGACGACATCCACATCTACGGCCGGATCTGCGCCATCGCCGATATCTTCGACGCCATGACGGCCAAGCGCCCCTACAAGAAAGCCATGCCCTCCTTCGAAGCCCTGAAGGCCATGCGGGACCAGTTGGTCCCCCACAGCCTCCAGAAAGAGCTCTTCGAAAAACTGGTCATGCTCTTCAAGGCCCGCTGAGCATTCCTTCCCCGCCGCCGTCCCGCGCAAGGACCGCCGATTTCGCGGCCGCCGTCTTTTTCCGGGATACCCCCCCGAAAACGCAGCGCTGCCCCGTCCTGCGGCTGACAGACACGCCCCGGTTGAAACGGAAAGTCAAAAGGCGTATGATGCCCCCATCGACGGGAAGGGAACAGACGCACATGGACGACCGCGCGGCATGGCTGGAGGGGACGATCCGGGATTTCATCGGCAGTTCTCCGGAGAACACCCTTCAAAACAGGGAGAACGACCGGGCCTGGGACGACCCGCTCGTGGGGTTCTCCCGGGGAGACGATCCCCTCTATGCGACGTACAAGGACGTCGTCGGCCCGTTCCACTGGACGCCCCGGGAGTGGTTCGGCCTGGCCTTCCCCCGCTCGCAGGCGGAAGCCAAGGAGCTGACGGTCGTAAGCTGGGTCCTGCCCCACACGGAAAAGACCCGCTCCGCAATCCGGAAGGCGAAGGCCGATCCCCCGGAGAGCTGGGTCCGGGCTCGCATCTTCGGCGAGCAGGTGAACGCGAAGCTCCGCCGGCACGTCGTGGAGACGCTGGCGGCCGCGGGCTTCGAGGCCATGGCCCCGCTCCTTTCGCCCCACTGGCACATGAAATACACGGACATCCTGACGCGGTACCCTTACGCCTCCGTCTGGTCGGAGCGTCACGCCGCCTACGCGGCGGGCCTCGGCACCTTCTCCCTGAACGACGCCCTCATCACGGCCCGGGGCATCTCCCACCGCTGCGGGTCGGTCATCGCCCGCATCGACGTCCCGCCGACGCCGCGCCCCTACACGGACCATCGCGCCTACTGCCTCTTCTTCTCGGGGAAGGGCCGCTGCGGAAAGTGCATCAAGCGCTGCCCCGCCGGGGCGATCGGCCCGGAAGGCCACGACAAGAAGAAATGCATGGACTACCTCGTGAAGACCGCCGAATATACGGCGGTCCATTACGGCTTCGACGGCTACGGCTGCGGCTTCTGTCAGGCGGGCGTCCCCTGCGAAGCGAAGATTCCCGCCCCGCCGGGGAAAAGCCGCAAGGCCGCGTCCCTTCCGGAATAGAGACGGAACGTCGCACGCATCGACGAAACACGCTCCTTAAGGAGATTCCCCGTGCTTCGCTATATCCTGGCCTGGTTCGCCATGCTGGCCATCGCGATTGCGAACGGCGCGTTGCGCCAATTCACCTTTGCCAAGGCCATGCCCGAGCTTCGCGCCCACCAGCTCTCGACACTCATCGGATCGGCGCTCATGGGCCTTTTCATCCGTTTCGTCGTCCGCCGGTGGCCGCCGCTGTCGCGGCGCTATGCACTTATGATCGGGGCCGTCTGGCTTTTGCTCACCGTGGCGTTCGAATTCTTCATGGGCCTTGTCCTGGCCGGCAAGCCCCTCGCCGCCGTTCTCCGCGACTACGATCTCTCTGCGGGCCGCGTCTGGGTCATCTTCCTCCTCTGGATTCTCCTTGCGCCCCGGCTGTTTTACCCCCGCAAAGAGAGGTGAATTTCCGCGGGGAATGCCGTAAAAACCGCATACGGCGCGGCGCGCGGAAAGAGAGAGAAACCGGACCGGCCCCGGAACGGATCGCGTTCCGGGACTTTCTTTTTGCGGCCGCCGGCAGGTTCACAAGGCATACTCCGCCGGCGGTTTGCCGGAGAAGTCGGCGATGACGGCCTTTGCATCGGCCAGGAAGAATACGGCAAAGACGGGATTCCCCGCGTCGCCGTACACGCCCTTCACGATGGGGTTCTCCATACACGCCTCCTTCACGGCCCGGTTGTCCTCGAACACGGCCTTCCCGCTCAGGCGCATCCAGGCGTAGGCCGGGCTTGCGACGCAGACCTCGACATGGGGGTTCGCCTGCATGTCCCGGTAGACGTCCTTCATCGTGCCGGTGCAGAACCAGAGCCTGCCCTCCCGCTCGAAGCAGAACATGAAGGGGCGGCACTTCGCGCGGCCGTCGCGGCCGACGGTCGCGAGGTACTGGACGGGGTTCTCTTTCAAAAATTTTACGACTTCTTTCATAGTGGTTGCCTCCTTGGCTGATGTTTCGGCTTGCAAATGCCGGCCGTTGAAGGTACGATATGTCTGTACAGAGTTTTTGTAAAGTAGGCACAAGTTTGTGCTGTAGTATCCTTTCAGATACTATTAAGCGGTATTGACATGTTGGAGGTTCGCTATGGAAGAAAAAAGATGGCCCGCCTGCCCCGTCGAGACGACCCTGATGCTCATCGGCGACAAGTGGAAGGTCCTGGTTTTAAGGGATCTGATGGAGGGCACGAAGCGTTTCGGCGAACTGAGAAAGTCCGTCGGCAGCGTTTCGCAGAAGGTCCTGACCGCCCAGCTCCGCACCATGGAGGCCTGCGGGCTTCTGACGCGCACCGTCTACGCCGAGGTGCCGCCGCGGGTGGAGTACACCCTGACCGAAACGGGCTACAGCCTGAAGCCGGTCCTCGACGCCCTGGCCTCCTGGGGTATCGCTTACAAGAAGAAAACCCGCTGACGGCGGCACGCGACGCCCTCAACATCCGCGCCACGCCCGCAAGCCCGTCTTGGCGCATCGCGATGGTTGCGTTGCCTCCAGCATCCCCCGTGTGTTTTGCATACTCCGCAATGTTATCCTCACCGGCCAATGGATCCCCCGTCCAAATCCGACGCGCCACCGTCCTCATTCAAAGGCAGGATATCATATAGAAACTGACATTGATTTATGCGTACAATTATGATACTTGTTCATAATATTGTGATGCGTTTTGTCGGGTACACAGGGATAAGTACTGCACCTCAAGAGGCACGGACAATTGCGATGGATCGAATCCAAGATGCCCCGGAGAACAAACGTCCGGGAATAAGAAGGACCATTAAGGTCTTTATAGCGCTTCTTGTTCCGGCTTTCCTTATTCTGTCCTATCTCTTCCTCGTCTTTATAAAAGCACACACCCGCAGCTCTAATTATCTTCGGATGACGCCGAAACCGGGCTATACGAGCCCGGAAGTATCGAGCGAGTGTCGCCGGATTTTATCCGAGAACGATTTGCAGCCATACGGAAACAAGCGCCGAAAAGAATTCCGGGAGTACGGCAATCTGTGGCTTCTGGATAATGGAAAGACGCTCATGTATAAATCGTCCCTCATGGACCACCCTCAATGCTTGAACGTCGTAATGCAAAGAATGATGGCTACAAAAATGCACTACATCCTGGTCATATACGATTGTGAAAAGCAGTCGGAGATCCTGATGATCAAGAATTACGGGTATTGATATG
The DNA here is from genome assembly GCA_963668175.1 of Syntrophales bacterium. Taxonomy (GTDB): domain Bacteria; phylum Desulfobacterota; class Syntrophia; order Syntrophales; family PHBD01. The sequence continues at coordinate 2,201,350 of OY764159.1, read as the reverse complement.
ACGAATTGACAGTGTTCTTCCCGCCGCATTGACAGCCGCGCCCGCCTGCCTTATAATAAAGCCGTAAAGCGTGATCGCCGCGTATTCATGGTCAACACGCCGTTCCGTCCCGCGGGAAACCGCCGTTTTGCAGAAAAGGAGGGACCCCATGGCAACGCATGAATATCGATGCGAAGCATGCAGACGCATGTTTGCCGCCGCGGAGCGCATCTCCGGACACGGCAAAAGCAAGCCCGCCTGCCCGAAGGCGAGGGCCGTCAAGTCAAACCGCATCAACCAACCTTCCAGACCGGGACCAGCCGCGATAGTCGAGCGGCCGCAAGCCGCCGTGAACAGGGTCAACGCGTATCCAGCATCATAAAAGGCAGTCAGGCTTTCCGTGCAGGGGCCGCACCGCTTCGCAACGAAAACGAGGCGGAGGCCGGACCGGCAACCGGGCAACCAACCATGAACCAGGGGCAATCGCGCATCGCCGGAAGGCGGCGGGCGGGACCTCCGCGCAGGTCGACCCGAAACCCGCCCGTATCCGGCCGCGCAGGCGCCGCTTGCGACCCAGACCGTCAGGGAGGTGCGACATGTCGGTGAAAGTCCTTATCAGGCGGAAGGTGGAGGAGGAAAAGGAACAGGATTTACTGGGGCTCATCAACCAGCTCCGCTCCAGGGTGGCTTCCTGCCCCGGATACGTGTCCAGCGAAACCCTGAGGAGGGCGGACGTTCCGGAATACCTGGTCGTCAGTTCGTGGGACAGCCTGGAGTCCTGGGAGCAGTGGCTGAAATCGCCGGAACGGGCGGAGATCCAGAAGAGGATCGACCAGATCCTGGGAACGGAGACGGTCTACGAAGTCTACCATTATCCCCGGCTCACGGCGACGCTGAAGGGCTTCAAAGGCTGGGAAGGGGGCTGAGCCCCTCTTCGGCGGCCGGTCGGCGATAATGTTAAATGCATCGCCTGCCCGTCAAGCGGCGCCGCACTTCTCCGCCTATTTCTTCAGGAAGGCGTCGAGCCGTTCCGCCGCGTCGGGCCCCGGGCCCTCGTTATTGTCGAATTCGTAGCGCAGGCCGTCGTTCAGGGACATGCCGTCGGTATATTCGAAGAGCCTTTTGAAGGCCCGGTGGGTGAACCACGAATTGGCGAGGATCGTCCGGGCCAGGGACGCGATCTCCGCGTCGAAGCTCTCGTCCGGGAAGCACATATCGGCGAGGCCCATGGCCGCCGCTTCCTCCCCCGAATACGTCTTCGCCGTGAACGTCATCTCCTTCGCCTTGGACACGCCGATGCGCCGCGGCAGGCGCTGGCTCATCCCCCAGTAAGGCGTCACGGCCCATTTGGCGTGGGTGTCGCCGAACCTGGCCGACCGGGCCGCGACGATGAGGTCCGCCGCCAGGGCCAGTTCCAGGGCGCCCGTGTAGCAATGGCTGTGGACCGCCGCAATGACCGGCTGGGGCAGGTTCGCCAGGGCGGTGACCGTCTCCGCCCGGAAGCGCTTCATCAGGGGGTCCGCGTAGGGGCCCACGATGTTGAGGTCGTTCCCCGCCGAGAAACACGGGCCGCTCCCCCGCAGGACGACGCAGCCGATAACGTCGTTCTGCCGGGCCAGGTCGTCGACATGGCCGCGCAATTCCCGGAACAGTTCGATGTTCAGCGCGTTCATCTTGTCGGGGCGGTTCAGGGTCAGGGTGCACAAGCCGTTGTCGTCTTTCCGCAATACGAGTCCGTTCATAAGCCCTCCGTCTTTCGTCTCGGATTGATCGCCGCCTGGGCGGCGGATTTCCATACCACATTTGCCGTCCGCGCGCCCAAGCCTTATTTTTCGCTTCCGGATCGCCGTCCGTCCACGTCCAGAATTCCGGTTGACACGCCGCCCCGTCTTCCCTATAGTTCGCGAAGCATAAGCAAAATATAACCAATCCAACAGGAGGTATGGGATGAAAAGCATATCATCCGTCACACGGAAGCGGTCGGGCATCGTATGGGCCGGCCTGTTGATCTTCTGTCTATCTTCATTCGCCGGGGCCGAAGCCCCCATGGTCAAGACGCAGGCGCCGGGCTTCTACCGCCTCATGGTGGGATCGTTCGAGGTGACGGCCCTTTACGACGGCTACGTCGCGCTGAACGATAAGCTCATGAAAAACGCAACGGAACAGGAAATCCAAAAGCTCCACAACCGCATGTTCATCGCCCCCGGGGCGCAGACCTCCGTGAACACGTACCTCGTCAATACCGGCTCGAAGCTGGTGCTGGTCGATACGGGCGCGGGCGGCGTCTTCGGCCCGACGATGGGAAGGGCGATGGGCAACCTCAGGGCGGCGGGCTACGACCCGGCCCAGGTCGATGCCGTCGTCATCACCCACCTGCACGGCGACCATGTGGGCGGGCTCCTCGATGCGGCAGGGAAGCCTGCCTTCCCGAACGCGGTCGTCTATGTCGCCAAGGCGGAAAGCGACTTCTGGATCGACCCCGCCTCGGAGGAGAAGGCGCCGGCCGAATTCAAGAAGTTCTTCAAAATGGCGCGCGATCTGGCGGCTCCGTTTGTCGCGGCGGGCACATGGAAGACCTTCGGAAACGGCGATTCGCCGGTGCCCGGCATCAAGTCGATCCCCATCCCGGGGCACACGCCGGGGCACACGGCCTATGAAATCGGCGACGGCAAGGCGTCGCTCCTCGTCACCGGCGACATGGTCCACGACACGGCGGTCCAGTTCGCCCGCCCCAGGGTGGCGATCAGCTTCGACACGAACCCGAAGCAGGCCGTCGAGGCGAGGCTTGCGCTCTTCAAAAAGGCCGCCGCGAACAAGGCCCTCATCGCCGGCATGCACCTGCCCTTCCCCGGCATCGGCCACATCCGGGCCGACGGGAAGGACACCTATACCTTCGTACCCGTGGATTACACGGTCATCGTGGAGGACGCGAAACCCAAGACGGCCTATTGAGGCGGTGAAAACAGGAAGAGGAAACATGCGCAGGGATTCCATATACACTCGAACTCGGCTGCAAGGCTGCTGCAACCGGCGCTCCGCTTCATCGCATCGTCTATGGATGATTAGCATCGCCCTTTTCCTGATGCCGGCTCTATTCTACGGACAAGCGCTTGCCTCGGGAAAGAGCGTATACGGATTCCACGATGAAGAGTCTTATGGGCGTTACACGGTCCGCATCTTTCTTTATCACCAAGACACCGACGAGGGGTATTTCGAAATCCTCCGTAACGGCAAAGCCCTCTATAGAAAAAAAGGGCACAATTTCAATGTCGGCCATATCCTCGACGGCGTCCGGGAAAAGCGGGAAGACCAGGACGCGGCTTCCGATGAACCGCCCATCAACGCCGACCTGATAGCCATGGGCAGGGACATAACGGGCCGGGGTGTCCCGAATCTGGTCATAAGCGAGTGGTCCGGCGGCGCGCATTGCTGCTACTATTATCATGTCTTCGAAATAGGCAAGAGGTTTCGCAAGATCGCGACCATCGACGCCGCACACGGAGAGAATTCCGTTTTTCGGGAAGTCGAAGGAGAGAAGGGGCTGGTTTTCGCCACCTGGGATTTCGCATTTGCCTACTGGAACGCGAGTTTCGCGGCATCGCCTGCGCCCCAAGTCTATCTTCGCTACAAGAACGGCAAGTACGGATTCGCGCGGGAACTGATGGTGAAGCCGGCGCCCATTCCATCCTTCCTGTCCGATGCGATTGCCCGGATACGGAGCGATGAAGCGTGGAAAAAAGACGGGCCTCCCGTTTTGCTCTGGGAAACGATGCTGGACCTCATCTACAGCGGCAACGCGCGGGCGGCCCGGGATTTGTTCCATGAGGCGTGGCCGCCGGCTATACAGGGGAAAGACAAGTTCCTTAAAGAATTCCGCAAGCAACTGAGCGAAAGCGTCTATTGGAAGGAAGTCAAAAAACTGAACAAAATGAAGTGAGCGTCGTCAATGGAAAGCAGCGATTCACGGAATAATAGCTCAGCCGACACAGGCGACAGCGCTTATCACGGACGCGCGCGGATACCGCCGCCGTTGATCTACATGGCTGTTTTCGCCGCGGGCTTCGTCATGCAGAAATGGATTCCGGTCCATGTGCTTCCGGAGGCGGCGGCACGGATCGTGGCAGGTCTCTGCGCAGGCGTGGCGGCGTTGCTTGCCGCATCGAGCTTTGCCGCGTTCGGCCGCCGCGGCACCAGCGCGCTTCCCATCCGGCCGACAACCGCCCTCGCCACCGACGGGCCGTACCGCTTCACCCGCAACCCCATGTACGTGAGCCTCGCCCTTCTCCACGCCGCGTTCGCCCTCTGGTTCGATATCTTCTGGGCGCTGGTCCTGCTTCCCGCCGCCGTCGCGATTATCAACTTCTATGTCATCGCGGGCGAGGAACGTTACCTGGAACGGAGGTTCGGCGAGGAATACCTCCGCTACAAGGCGCGCGTCCGCCGCTGGCTTTGAGGCGGGAGACGCGCAGGAAAAAACGATGACGCACCGGCAGTGCGTTCCGTGATTGTATATGGATTCCCTGAATATTTCCCAAAGAAAGAGACGAGACCATGCATAAACCTGCACGTTCACGACATCGCGGAATAACTCACGCCCCGTTCTTCGCCCTCACGATCCTGGTCATTTTGTTCTGTTCATCATGCGATAGCCAACAGTCGGTTCAGGGCACCGCTCCAAAAACGGATCAGCCGCAGAAGCCCGGCTACATGTCCATGCTGGAAAAGAGAGACTACGATGCTGCTCGCAGGGAGTTGCTGCCGCTGGCCGAGAAGGGCGATGCCGATGCACAACATTTTCTGGGCGCCCTGCATGCGCAGGGCCTGGGCACACCGGTCAATTACGAAGAGGCCATCAAGTGGTTCCGCAAGGCGGCGGAGCAGGGCAATGCCAAGGCCCAGTACGACCTTGGCGTGTCCTATGTCAAGGGTCGAGGTGTGCCGGCCGATCCCAAAGAGGGTGTGGCGTGGTTCAGAAAGGCGGCAGAGCAGAACTTTGCCGATGCCCAGTATAATCTCGGGATATGTTTTGCTGAAGGCCTAGGCGTCCCACGGGATGACCTGGAGGCGGTGAAATGGTATCGGAAGGCGGCGAATCAAGGCCATGCAGGCGCCCAGAACAACCTTGGCATGATGTACTCTAAAGGCCGCGGCGTGCCGGAGGATCACGACCAGGCCGTCGGGTGGTATCGAAAGGCGGCAGATCAAGGCGATGCCATAGCGATGTTTAACCTCGCCGGAAAATATTACGACGGCCAAGGCGTCGAGCGCGATGAGAAAAAAGCGGCCGAGTGGTATCGTAAGGCGGCGCTGAAAGGCGTTACGAACGCGCAGGTCATGCTGGGGATATGCTATGCCAAAGGCGCAGGCGTCAAGCAGGACGATGTGCAGGGATATAAGTGGTTCTATATCGCCGCGCAATCAGGAGACAAGAATGCGCAGGAAGGCATGAAGATAAACTCGAAGTCCATGACGCAGATGCAGATAGACGAGGCCATACGCCTTGCCAAAGAAGAAATGGTAAAAATCGGTCCGCCCGTGGCTTACAGGGCCGGTCCATAAGAATTGACGACGCTGACGTTTTTGTTTATCATCATATCAATCATCCCAACGGCATTTCGTCCGATCAGATACTTCTTTCTCGCCCTCGACCTGATTGTATTTCGAACATGAAGGATTGGTTGGCTTCTTAAGATACGCCGCCGAACGTTGCAGGAGTGTCCGCCGAAATGCAGCCCACGCAGACCGGCCATCCCTATCCCGCCGAACATGAGGAACGGATCGTCCTGAAAGACGGCTCACGGGTCTTCCTGCGGCCGATCAAACCGTCCGACGGCCCGCTCATCCTCGATCTCTTCCGGAGGCTCTCGCCCGAGACCATCTATTTCCGCTTCCTGACCCACCTGGAACATCTGCGTCCCGAAATGCTCAAAAATCTCGTGGAGATCGACTATGTCACCCACTTCGGCCTCGCCGCCGTCGTGACGGAAGGCGGAGAGGAAGCCATTGTCGGCACCTGCCGCTACATCGTCACGGAGGGCACGGACCGCGCCGAGTTGACGGTCACGCTCCGTGACGACTGGCAGAGGAAGGGCCTGGGGTCCCTCATGGCCGCGAAAGTCGTCGCCGTCGCCAGGACCAAGGGGATTGCCGTCATGGAAATCGCCTTCGATTACCGGAACGAAGGGATGAAGCGGGTCTTCGCCTCCCTCGGCTATCCCGTCAAATACGAATCCTCCATCGTGGACATCGCCGACCGCATGGAAATCCACATCAGGGAAATCAATATCTAGCCCGGTCGAACCGGAGCCTTACCGGCAGAGTCCGGCCGCCCGCCCCGCCTCTCCCGCCGTCCCGGATACATCCCGGGCTGAACGGACGCGGAATCCGGCGCCGATGGATTCCGCGCGGGCCCGGACCGCCCTTTACACTCATGCAAGCATCCGATTATTAAGCATTTATCCGTTCATACCCTTCCCGTACCGTCCCTGGCACGATTATTGGTTGATCAAGTAAGACGGCTCGGCGATGCATACGGCAAAACCAGCGGTCCGGAGGAGAAGTGTCGTGCGGAGCATCCCGCGGATAAACCCAACCCCTACCGGCATTGTTGCGGATTTCAGGGAACATCGAAAGAATCGCCATGAACGGCCGGCATAACGCAAACGAATTCACCATATTGAAGATCGTGGGCATCTATGCCCTTGTCAGCGGGCTGTGGATATACTTCTCCGACACCATCCTCGGCTGGCTCGTCCAGGACCCCGCCGTCATGACCGAGATCGCCATCGTCAAGGGCTTTCTCTTCATCGTCGTCACGTCGTCCCTCCTCTATATCCTCATCCGGAGATATTTGAACCGGCTGATGGAGATCAACCGGACCCTCCAGGCTCGTGAAGCCTTCCTGCAGAACATCGCCAAGAACGTGCCGGGCGTCATATTTCAGATGTACGTCTCGAATGACGGGGCATACGGCATGACCTACGTGAGCGAAAAGTCACCGGACATGTTCGCGCTGCCCGTCGATCCCGGGTCGTTCCTCGCCTCCTTCACGGAGCGGATTGCCGACGACGACCGCAACCGCTTCCGGGACTCGCTCCAGGATGCCGCAGCCAAAGGCCGCCCATGGCGGTTCGAGGGCCGCTTCGTCAAACCCGGCGGCGAGTTGCTGTGGTTCCACGGGATATCGACGCCGCAACGGGAAGAAGGGCGCATCCTTCATCACGGCGTCCTTCTGGACGTCACGGAACGCAAGAAGGCGGAGGAAGCCCTGAAGGAGTCGGAGGGAAAATTCCGCGACCTGGCGGAAAAGTCGATGGTGGGCATCTACCTGTACCAGGACGGCCTCTTCAGGTATGTCAATTCGGAATTCGCCGAGACGCTGGGCTATACGCCCGAAGAGATCGTGGACCGCCTGCCTCTTTCGGCCATCATCCATCCGGAAGACCTGCCGCTGGTGGAAGAGAACAACCGCAAGCGGCTGCAAGGGGAAGAGAAAGCCCGGCGCTACGAATTCCGCGCCCGGACCAGGGACGGCAAGGTCAAAAACGTCGAAATCTACGGGTCCCTGACCCAATACAAGGGGAAGCCCGCCCTCATCGGGACGGCGCTGGACATTACCGACCGCCGGAAAGCGGAGGAAGACCTGGTGCGTCTGAGCATCGCCGTAGAACAGGCCGCCGAAAACATCATCGTCACCGACCGGGAGGGCGTCATCCAATACGTCAATCCGGCCTTCGAAAAGATCACGGGATACGCCGCCGAGGACGCGATAGGCAGGACGCCCAGGCTGCTCAAGAGCGGCGTCCACGGACCGGCGTTCTACGAAAATCTCTGGAATACGATCAAGGAGGGCAAGGTCTGGACCGGGCGCTTCACGAACCGCCGCAAGGACGGCACCCTCTATCAGGAGGACGCGACCATCAGCCCGCTCCTCACGGCGTCCGGCAAACTCGTGGGCTATGTGTCGCTGAAGAGGGACGTCACGGAGGCGGTCAGGCTCGAAACGCATCTGCGCCAGGCGCAGAAGATGGAGGCCATCGGCACCCTGGCGGGAGGCATCGCGCACGATTTCAACAACATCCTTTCGGCCATGATGGGTTACGCGGAGCTGGCGAAATTCAGGACGTCGGACGACAAGGTCCATCCCTATATGGATCAGATCCTCAACGCCTGCAACCGCTCCCGGGACCTGGTCACGCAGATTCTCACCTTCAGCCGCCAGCGGGAAAAGGAGAAGATTCCGGTGGCCGTGACGCCGATCGTCAAAGAGGCGCTGAAGCTGCTGCGTTCCTCCATTCCCACGACCGTCGATATCGAAACAGCGTTCGACGCCCCGCACGATACCGTCCTGGCCGACCCCACCCAGATCCACCAGATACTGATGAACCTCTGCACCAACGCGGTCCACGCCATGCGGGAAAACGAATCGGGCGTCCTCGCCGTGCATCTTTCCCGGCACATGCTGACCCCCGACGATCCGGCGTGCAGTCCGGAAACGGAGCCCGGCGCTTATCTGCAGCTCTCCGTGACCGACACCGGCGAAGGGATCGATCCGGCCATCCGGGACAATATTTTCGACCCGTTCTTCACGACCAAGGCGGCGGGCGAGGGAACGGGGCTCGGGCTGTCCGTCGTTTACGGCATCGTGAAGGACCACGGCGGGTCCGTCTGTGTGGAAAGCGAACCGGGCGGCGGAGCCGTCTTCACCGTTTACCTGCCTTTGATCGACGCCGCCGAACGCCTGAAAGGAAGAGAGCCGGCGGTCCTCCCCCGGGGAGCCGGCCGCATCCTCTACGTCGACGACGAGGAGCCCATCGCCTTTCTCGGCAGGGATATGCTCTCCTCCCTGGGCTACGACGTCACCGTCCGCCTGAGCGGCGGCGACGCCCTGGAAGCCTTCCGGACGCATCCGGATCGGTTCGATCTCGTGATCACCGACATGACGATGCCGCACATGACGGGCACCACCCTGTCGCGGGAAATCCTGAAAATCCGCCCCGAAACGCCGATCATCCTGACCACAGGCTTCAGCCACCGGCTCAACGACGAGGAAATCCGGAGAATCGGCGTCCGCAGACTGCTCATGAAACCCGTTTCCCTGAAAGACCTTGCCCTGGCGGTAAAAGAGATCGTCCATCCGGGAACGCTTTCGCGAGAGACGCCAAATATCCTTTGACAGGGGAAAGCCCCCTGCCCTATATTCACGGCATCGAAAACCAATAAACGGTCGAGAGGTCTTGACGCATGACGACGACGAGAAGCCTTATGCGGATTCGCCGGGGATACCCCTGTCTTGTACTCCTTCTTGCGGTATGGCTCGCCTTGCCTTTTACGTCCGGCAGGGCCCACGCCTGGGGCGTCCTCGCGCCGGCCACCACGCACCAGCACATCATGAAGGAGGCCTACCGGCTCCTGCAGGCCGACCCCGCCTTCGATCCGAGGAAATTTCCCACGCTCGACGACATGATGAAGCACGAAGGCGTCTATTGGGGCACGGCCCAGTACACGGGCGCGGGCTACGGCATATTGCCCGACATCAGCCTCCTCGACGGACCCGGGCCCGACGCCAAGGGGAATTCGCCCTTCTCGTGGCACTACTACAACCCGAAAACCGGCGAAGGCGGAGGGCCGGACGCGGTCCGGCGACATTACCGCTATCTGGCCGAGGGCATGCTGACCGGGAAGAAGGAGGTCCTGCCGAAGGCGGGGGCCTGGAGCGCACACTTCCTCGCGGATATGCACTGCCCCTACCACGTCAACGGCGCCACCCTGGAGACGGCGAAGAAAATCCTGGCGCAGCAGCTCGAGCATTACAAGGGGACCAAGTACGAGGGCCACGTATATCTCGACGACGACGTCAAGGGCTCCGTCAAGCTCGGCTACCTGACGCCCGTCAAATTCCTGAGCAACGACTTCCGGACGGAGATCGACCGATTCTTCGCCGCGGGCGTGGACTGGTTCGACCCGTGGTACTACAACGGCGACGCGGGCCTCCATACCCAGACCCCCAGCCATATAGCCTGGGAGGTGACCATCAACCCCGGCCCCTACAACCTTAACGGCTTCGACGGCGGCTGGAAGAACGGGAAGCCGGCCTGGAAGGGCGCCGCGGACGTCCAGGGCGCGCAGGCGGCCGATCAGGCGAAAGCGGCGGCGGCGGCGTGCCGGGCCGATCTGACGAAGTATTTCGACGATCCCCAGCCGATGGTCAACCGCGCGATCCTGGCCGTCTACACCATGTGGCGGGCGTCCTTTTCCGCCCTGGATCCGACAATAGAGGCGGCCGGGAAGGACGGTTTTATCGTCGCCAGGGGCACGGTCCGGAACCGCGGAAACGGCACCATGAGCCAGGCGGAAGCGCAGCTCGTCCCGACGGGATGCGCCATCGTTTCCGAAAGCCCCGTCCAGCAGCTCGGCACAATCCCCGCCGGGGGCGCCGCCCAAACGAAGGAGTGGAAGCTTAAGGCGGAAGGCCCGACGTGCGTCCTGAAGATGGAGGCCGTCGCTTCGTCGTCCGTTCCCGACCTCCAGTACGCGGCGGTCGAAACGTCCGTCGCATCCCCGGCCCAGAAGGACGCGAAGGCCGAACGTCCCGGCGCCGACACGCCCGCCGGGGCCGAGGGCGTCATGATCAACTTCAGCGCCGAGGTCTCGCCGAAATTCCTCGATCCGAAACTGACGAGACCGGATGCACCCATTGCGAAGATCAACGCCATGACCGACGTCTTCCAAAACGCCAAGCTGACCTGGGAGGGCGTAAAATTCGCATTCTCGGGCACGGCGCACCTGGATGCGTCGCACCGCACGAACTTCCCGTACATGGCCTCGTTCCCCATGCCGTACGGCAGCGACTGGTGGCCGGGGGACTACAAGCTGACCGCGACGGGGAGCATCGACCCGGCGGGCGCGGCGATCAGGGAAATCACCGTGCATCTCGAATGGAAGGGGAAGCCGGTCGCCTACGCGAGCGAGTGCTGGGACCTGCCCGATAAACGCGACAGCTTCAGCTATACCTATACGCTCAAGGACGTCCCCCTGGCGTACAAGAACCCCTTCTACCTGAACGGCGGCAAGGAGAGCGGCCTGATGTCGTACCAGTATGAGATCACGGGCGACGCCCTGAAGGCGAAGCTCGCCGCGTTCTCGTACTCGCAGCGCTGGTGCCTGCATCCCGGGGAGACCTACGACGCCGACAAGCTCAACGCCGCGGGCCCGGCCGGGAGATTCTCGTTCAAGCTGGGATTCGTCAAGAAGAAGTAGCGGCAGACGCTACCGGGTGGCCCTGGAAGCCCTGTTCCATATGGCCTCCTGCAGCGCGTTCAGGATGTCGTCGCACTGGGCGGTCACCTTGCGCTTCTCACCCAGGGAGAGCTCCAGCGACTTGACGTTGCTGTTCACACGCGACAGCCTGACCACCTCCGCATGCACGGCCATGAAATCCGCGAAGGCCGCGTCGGCCTCTTCGAGGGAAGCCTTCCCCTCCCTGCCGACAAGCGCCGCAAGGGCGGCAAGCGACCGCTTCGCTTCTGCGGCGTTCGCTCTCATGACCGCCTCCATCTCGTCCATCTTCCTGTCCTCCGCCTCGCTGATGTGCGGTCCCTGGAGGCTGTAGATCGTGAAGACGGCATTGAGGGCCCGGTAGGCAAGCCTTGCCGCCCGGGCATCCGCCCGGTCCGGCATGCCGCCGGCACCTATCGCCTTGGCAAGCGCCCTGCCGAATTTTTGGGCCGCCGCGAACCCCTTCGTCTGCGACAGGCTTGCCGCTTTCAGGTTCGTGTTCTCGACGGAGAGAGGCAAAAGCACCTCGTCGATCTTCCTGAAATGCTGCCAGCAGGCGTCGAAATCGCCCAAAAGCTTCTGCTCCCGGTCCGTTCCCTCCCGGCCGACGAGCGCCCTCAGTTCGCGGAAATCCCGATCTACGTCGTCCGCCGACTTCTTCGACAGGTCCGCAAAGGCCTTCGATTCCTCGTCGGTGACGGCCATGACGGCGCTTTTCTCGTATTCGACCGATTTGAGCAGGTTCGTCCGCATCCGGGGCACGATTTCCGCCTTCTTCGCCGAGACGGCAAAGACGCTCCCGGATCGGCCGCCCGGCCCGAAGAACGCCGGACCGTACCAATACAGCAATGCCGCCAATACGATACAAAACGCCAGCCCCAGGGCAACGCCCCATCTCCTTCGCCTGGAAGCGCTATTCGCCGGTTTGCTTTCCTGCTTTTCGCCGTCCATCGCCGCACCGCCTTTCCGGATTCTTTCATCCGCTTATAATATAAGCCGGCAACCGTCAAAAAGGTGTAAAAGTCGAAAGGGAAACCGTAAAGATAATGTCAGGAAAAGCGGCGAAAGCCCGCGATGCGCCGCTTGACTATCGGAGACAAACGGCATCGCCGTGCCTTCTTACGCCTTATCTCCCGCACTTCTCTCGAAGTCCGCATGCGGAATGCTGCGGACCGTATGCCGGGCATGCACATCGCACCCGGAATATGTCCGGATTCCCGGACATGTTCCGGTCACAGAAGAATAGGACTCCTGTCCGTCAGGACCGGTCACGGCGCGCCACGGACACATGATTAGATAACATCAAGATATGAATAGGTTTTTTCTGTTATCGGGACATGGCGCGAACAGGGCATGGATATTGCTGTTCTAACTCCGAAGATAACTTCCAATCGGAGCTGCTCAATATAACCCGGAAAATGTCATCATCCGCATGCACAAGGCAATCCGTCGATTTCGAAAAGACCGCACAGGCGTTGATTAAGCAGATTCATCCGTTCCGATAGCAACCGTTTCCCGAAAGGACGACCCATGGCCAACCCGATAAGAAAATTCAACTGGGGGCTCCGCACGAAGGCCATCCTGCTGATTTTGTGCGTTTTGCTGCCGGCGCTCGTCATCATTGCGCTGGCGGGGTTTCACGAGCGCGACAGCAGGATCGAGGCGGCGGAAAAGGAGATGCTGATCGTAGCCCAGTCCCTGGCCAGCCAGCAGGAGGAGAATACGGCGGCCATCCGGCAGATCCTCAACACCATCGCCGAATACCCCGAGGTCAAAAAGATGAACGTCAAGGCCTGCAACGAGCTTTTCGCCAGGCTGATCGCCAAGAACCCCCAATACACCAACATCAGCCTCGCCCGCCCCGACGGCATCCTGATCGCCGCCTCCCAGCCCTTCGCGCCGGGCAGCATCAATCTCAAGGACAGGAAGCATTTCCGGGACGTCCTCAGGACGCTCGATCTTTCCGTCGGCGAGTATGTCGTGGGCCGGCTCTCCAAAACGCCGTCCCTTAATTTCACCTATCCCGTCGTCGACGCGGACGGGAAGCTGTCGGCCGTCGTCATCGTCGCCTTCAAGATCGGGGGCTACGAAGAATTCATCAAGCAGTTGAAACTGCCGAAGGATGCCGCCGTTGCCATCGCCGACCACCGCGGGGTGCGCCTGTTCCGCTGGCCGGAGCACAAAGACGCCATGCCCGGCATGCCGCTGGCCGAAAACGCCATGGCCGTCATGAACGGGAAGGCCGATCAGGGCGTCTACCGGCAGATGAGCAGCGACGGCATCCGGCGCGTCAACGCATTCAAGCGCCTGAGCCTCCGGGAAAACGGACCCCCGTATTGCTTCATCGCCGTGGGCACGAGCGAAGCCGCCTTGTCCGAGGCGGTCAACCGCCATATGGCCCTGCAATTCCTGATCATGGCCTCCCTGGCCTGCGCCACGGTGGCTGCCGCCCTGTTACTGTTCCGCTTCACCATCCTGAATCCCGTACGGACGCTGGTCTCGGCGGCAAACCGCATCGGCGAAGGCCAGTTGAACGCCCGGACCGAGCTGCCCCATACGGACGACGAACTCGGCCGCCTGGCCCGTTCCTTCGACGATATGGCCGGAGAACTGGAAGAGAGGGAGCGGGAACGCGACAAGGCGAGACGGGACCTGCAGCGCGCCAACGAAGAGCTGGAGGACCGTATCCAGGAGCGCACGGCCGAGTTGAAGGAGAGCGAAGGAAGATTCCGCGCCATCTACGAAGGCTCCAACGATGCGATCATGCTCCATGACGAGAAAAGGTATATCGACTGCAACGACCGCACCCTGGAAATATTCGGCATCCGGGAGAGGGGCGAATTTCTCGAAATGAGCGTTTACGACGTTTCGCCCCCGACGCAGCCCGACGGGCGGGATTCCCGGGAAGCCGCGTCGGCGCATATGCGGGCGGCCTACGCCAACGGGCATGAACGGTTCGACTGGGTCCACCGGCGGCAAAGCGGCGAGGAATTTCATGCCGAGGTCCTGCTCTCTTCTTTTGCGTACGGCGGGGAAACGATCCTGCAATCGACGGTCCGCGACATCACCGAACGCAAGCGTTCCGAGATGCTCTACCGGATTCTTACGGAAAGCTCCGTGGGGGTGGTCTTCATCGTGCAGGACGGCAAGTTCCGCTTTATCAACAAACACGCCATCGCCTACACGGGCTACATGGAGGACCTCCGGGGCCGCGACGCCGATTTCATGATTTATCCCGAGGACAGGGCCATGTGCGCTGCATACGCAAGGGAAATGCTCAACGGGACGCGCACGACCGCCTACGAGTACCGCATCGTCACCAGGGAGAACCTGATCCGATGGATTTCCCAGATTCTCACCCCCATCGTCCACGAAGGCCGCCCGGCCATCCTCGGCAATGCCCTGGATGTGACCGATCTCAAGGAATCGCAAACCCGCCTTGAGGAGATACAGGCGCTGGAATCCTCCATCATGTCGGCCATCCCGCATGTGGTGGTCGGCCTTCAGAACGACCGCATCCTCTTCGTCAACGACGCGGCGGAGGACGTCTTCGGCTGGAAGCCGGAGGAGCTTATCGGAAACACGCTCGACATTTTCTGCCAGCACAAGAACGAATGCCGCGACATGATGAGCCTGCTCCTCGCGGAGACCGCAAGCGAATCCTCGCCCCGCAGTGAAACGGAAATCCACTGCCTCCGCCGGGACGGAAGAAACATCGTCTGCAAGGTGACGTCCAGCCGGACCGGGAAGACCGCCGGCGATAAAACCGTCGCCATCTTCGAAGACATAACCGACAAGAAGATGTCCCATATCCAGCTGCTCCAGGCGGAAAAGATGGCCTCCATCGGCAAGCTCGCCGCGGGTGTGGCCCACGAGATCAACAACCCGACGGCCTTCGTCAGCAGCAATCTGAACACGCTGTCCGAGTATGTGAAGGACATGATCGGCGTCGGCGGCCAATACAAGGCATTGTTGTCGTCCCTGAGGGGTATGAACCCGGGAGACGACATTCCCGCGGCGATCGGCGACCGGGTGCGGCAGATCGAAGAATTCGAGGCCAGGGTGAGAATAGACGACATCCACGAGGACGCCGTCGCTCTGATCGGCGAATCGCAGGAGGGAACGGGGAGGATATCCCGCATCGTCCAGGACCTGAAGAACTTCGCCCACCCCGGCGAAGAAAAAGAGACCGCTTTCAACGTCAACGAAAACATCGAATCGACGCTCAACATCGTCTGGAACGAGCTGAAGTACAAGGCGGTCGTGCGCAAGGATTACGGCGACATCCCCCGCATTCTGGGATATCCGCAGCAGCTCAACCAGGTCTTCATGAACCTCCTGGTCAACGCGGCCCAGGCGATCCCGGATAAAGGGGAAATCCGGATTTCGACAAAGTCCGACGGCGGATACATCGAGATCGGGATTTCCGACACGGGCGTGGGGATACCGCCGGAAAATCTGCCGAAGCTCTTCGACCCCTTCTTCACCACGAAGGAGGTGGGCAAGGGAACCGGCCTGGGATTGCACGTCGCCTACAGCATCATCGAGAAGCACCGCGGCACCATTGCCGTGGACAGCACGGCAGGGACAGGAACAACCTTTACCGTCAGGATTCCGATCCAATACAACGCCTGACGGCGGCATCCGCCCCGCTTTTCAGCCCGGCGATTCCGCAAGGGAAAAATCCCCCGCGCCTTTTCGACACGGCGCCGTCCCTGTCTTCCGTTCCCGTATCCTTGCAGCCATAGGATACGGGCATCGTCCCGCCCGTTATATGCCCTTTCCAATTCCGCCGAAATCATGTACGCTTCTATGGATGTCCGCAGAAAAACCGGGCCGGACGTCGAATCCATCATACGAACAGGAAAAGGAGCAAGCCATGCCTAACGTGACGGCGAATGGAATCCAAATCGAATACGACACCTTCGGAGATCGCTCCGCCCCCGCGCTGCTGCTGATTGCCGGAAACGGCGCCCAGATGATCGTCTGGGATTCCGGGTTCTGCAACTTGCTGGCGAAGAGGGGCCTCTACGTCATCCGTTTCGACAACCGGGACGTCGGCCTTTCGACCAAGTTCGACGAGGCGGGCGCGCCCGATCTCATGGCCGTCTTCCAGGCCGCCATGCTGGGCCGCAAGGTGGAGACGGCCTACACCCTCGACGACATGGCGGACGACGCCGCCGGCCTCCTCGACGCCCTGGGCATTGCAAAGGCCCATATCTGCGGCGCCTCCATGGGCGGCATGATCGCCCAGATCGTCGCGTTCCGCCATCCGGAGCATGTCCTCAGCCTGACGTCCATGATGTCGACGACGGGCAATCCCGCCCTGCCCTTCGGGAGGCAGGACGCCATCGCCGCCCTCCTGGCGCCCGCGCCCGAGGAACGCGGGGCGTACGCCGAGCATTACGTGAACGTATGGCGGCGCATATGGAGCCCCGGGTTTCCGTTCGAGGAAGAGAACATCCGGAAGTTCATGGAGAAGAGCTACGACCGGTCCTATTGCCCGCAGGGCATGGCGCGCCAGAACGCAGCCATCATCGCCGGCGGCGACCGGAGGCCGAAGCTCGCGTCCGTCAAGGCCCCGACGCTTGTCATCCACGGGGCCGACGATCCCTTGATACCCGTCGCGGGAGGGGAAGACACGGCGAAGTCGATACCGGGGGCGAAACTCCTGATCGTCGAGGGCATGGGGCACGACATGCCGCAGGGGGTCTGGGCGCAGATCGTGGACGCTATCGCGAAGCACACGGCGCAGGCCGGCGCGTGATGCCGGAGAGCCGGCGATTTATTCACGACGGCCAACCGGCCTTCCGGCCGATCCGGGCGCCGCGTTCAATCCGGAATCCCGGCTCCCGTTGCGGCGCGGCTGTCGGGAGCGCGCCGTGCGACGAGGCGCGAGGCCCCACCGGCAGAGCTAGTCTTCCGTTTTCGCAACGACCGGGCGCATGGGCGCTTCGTTCACGTGCAGCCGAAAGATATCCGGCCGGCTGTAATGGCCGACAACGTCAAGATCGAACTTCCCGCGGGCTATCTCGCCGAGATCGAGCGTCGCGGTCAGGATGGTCTCGCCCCCGAAGTGAGGCCCCGCGAGCACCTTCCCCAGCGGGCTGACGATGGCGCTTCCGCCGCGCATCAACACCGAGTCGGGGGAATCGCCGAGGAAAACGCGCACGGTATCCGGGAAATCCTTTTTGCGGATGAACTGGCATGCAGTCAGGACGAAGCAGCGCCCTTCCAGGGCGATGTGCTGCATGGACGCGAGCCACGTGTCCCTGTCGTCGGCGGTGGGGGCGCAATACAGCGCGACGCCCTTTGCATACATCGCCATCCGGAGCATCGGCATGTAGTTCTCCCAGCAGATCACCGAGCCGATGCGCCCGTAGGGGCTGTCGACCGCCGTCAGCGTCGAGCCGTCGCCGAAGCCCCAGATCATCCGCTCCAAAGCCGTCGGCATGAGCTTGCGGTGCCTGCCCAGCAGCCGCCCGTCCGGGCCGAAGAAAAGCACCGTGCAGTAACACGTGCCCTGTTCGCGTTCGATCACGCCCATGACGACGTAACATCCATGCGCCGCCGCGGCCTCGCCGAGCCGCTCTGTATGCGGGCCCGGAACCTCGATGGCCGCGTCGAGGTAAAGCCTGAACTCTTCGCGCCCGACGGGATCGCGCGCCCCGACAACGAGTCCGTAGCTCAGGCCCTTCGGATATCCGACAATGAACGCCTCCGGAAAGACGATGACTTTTGCACCCGCGGCGGCGGCTTCCGCAATCAGCCGTATCGCCTTCTCGACACAGGCATCGGTGTCGAACGGCACTGCGGCGGCCTGGACCACCGCGACTTGAACGCTTGTCTCCCTGCTGGAAGATATCATGGCGCCGGCCCTCCCCTTACAAAGGAATTTGTGTTTGCTGTAAGCACACTTTAACGTGTTCTCCCTCGAATTTGCAAGTTTTTCGCCAGGCGATATTCTGAAAACCGTCCGTTCCCGGATGTATGCGCCGGGACCCCCTCTCCGGCCCCGCGCTTCCCCGGCCCGCGTTCTCCGGCGGGACAGTCGCGGGACAAGTTGAAATATGGTATAATCCGCTTCCCGGAATCCTGCCGGGAAAACATGCCGCAGATTCCGGCGATCGCGGCCCCGGCGTGAAGCCGTCCGTCGCGCAGAGGACCATAAGGCGGATCGCGGACGGCGGTGCGAAGCACGCGGCGCAAGCCGCTGTCCGGCATCCATGGACTGACGAGGAGCGATATGAAACGGAGGGAATTTCTGCAATATGGTGTGCGGGCGGCACTTGCCGCCGGAGCCTGCGGCTTCGCTTCCTGCCTGCTGCCGGGAAGCGCCTTCTCACGGGAAGACATGAGCGAGCTGCGCGGTTTGACAATCGCCGACGCCCATGCCCACCCCTACCAGCTCTTCGGCGTCAACCGGCGCGACGCCACGACGCCGACCGTGGACATGATGAAGAAGGTCGGGATGGCGGTGTGCTCCTTTTCGGCGGTGGGGGACCTGACGCTCTACCCGAACCGCTTCGGCCTGCCTTTCGCCGATACCGTGGGCCAGCTCCGGATGGTCAAGGGCCTGGAGGACGAAGGGAAGGTGAAGCGGGTTCTTTCGGCGGCGGACCTCAAATCCGTCACGGCGCCGGGCAACGCCACGGGAGCCGTCATGGCCGTCGAGGGGGCCGACGCCCTGGAGGGCAGGATGGAAAACCTGGACAGGCTTTACGATTACGGCGTCCGGATGATCACCCTGATGCACGACCACAACAACGCCATCGGCTTCAACCAGCGGTCCCAAAACGACGGCCCTTTAACGCCCTTCGGCGTGAAGGTGGTGGAACGGATGAACGAGCGGGGCATCCTGATCGACGTCGCCCATGCCAAAACCGGGACGCTTGCGAGCATCGTCGAGGCGAGCCGGGCCCCCGTCGTCGATTCCCACACCAGCCCCCTTCCCTACGGCTATGAGACGAAGAACTCCCAGCGGCTGAGGACATGGCCGGAGATGGAAACGATCGCGAAGCATGGGGGGCTCGTCTGCACGTGGCCGTATGCGGTATCCAGGGGTACGCTGCAGAGAACGACGCTGAAGGATTGGGCCGCGGAGATCCTGCTGATGAAAAACCGCCTGGGCATCGAGCATTGCGGCCTCGGCACCGACGGCGGCGGCTCGCTCCCCAACGTCGTGGCCGGCTGGGATTCCATTCTCTCCCTTCCGAAACTGGTGGCCGCCATGAGGGAGGCGGGCCTGACCCAAAGCGACATCGCCGCCTACGTCGGCGGCAATTTCCTGCGGGTCCTCGGCGGCTGCCTCGGATGATCATTCAGGTTGCTTAAAAATCGTTACCCTCGCCCCCCCGGGATCGCACCGCGGCGAGAAACAGCAGACGAATCGGACAGCGGGCGTCTTACCGATAACTTCCTGAAGTCTTGGTTATCATCATATATAATCCTTTCCACATTTCAAATAGATACGCCTATGGTTCATGACAGAAGGGACCGCGTTGAGTGATATGCGAAAGGTAAACTTGAAGCCAACACGGACTATTGGAGAAAAGGGAAACCCGAAGTGTGATATTAACTTTCATTATGTAGGATATTTTTACATAATATTATATTTATTTAAATATTTATTATTTATGAATGAAGCATTGTATTTGTTTTGATATATGTTTCATCGCAATGAGAACTGTTAATATTCTTTACAACAAGAAGACACACCCCAAGGGCGTCAGAGAAAAAACCGCATGCATATCAGCAAGATCAATCATGGCATTTATATTGCTAATCTTTCGTTGCGAAATATCCTTCAGGGGGGGCGTGAAATGACAAGAAAAACCGAGTTATCGATCTTAATGGATAGTCGCGGCAAATGGCGGGTAAAATTCTTCTCATCAATCCTCATCATGCTCACACTCTTGCCGACGCATATTGCGTTTCTCGTATTGCCGGTAACGGCGACGGCCGGCAACGGCAGCAGTCACAGCTACCTTGTTGGATCGTCCCAGACGTACTTAGATGAGCATGACACAGCGAGCAGTTCATACACGCTCAACACCGATAATTATGCAAAGTCTTACGTGCAAAACGGCATCTATTACGATGCTGCGACCGACAAGTCTTACACTATTATCCAGGCCGGTTTGGCCATCAGCACGGTTTACAGGGAACCCGACTATGTGAGACAGGGGGTATCAGGTTCCTGGTATCAGGATACATGGAGTTGCACTTCCCCGCTGAGTTGTGCGACATCGCTGCCGTCACAGGGGGTTCCCGTTTCAGTAAGTCTACGGCAGCACGGCTCCTTAGGCCTGATGAGTGGAGCCACAATCGGTGCCCTCTATCAATTTAACAGCGGCTCGGAGAGTTACAGTTTTTATTTCCGCCTGTCAGAAGAAGGCCGTCCCGGATTCGTTGAGGCATCTGCAAGCCTGGAACACTTTAACGGAACGACGCTTCTGGGCACAACCTACATACCTGTGACCATTAAAATTGAAGGCGACACTGTTTACTTCTCCTACGATGCACTCTTTACAGCTTATGCCGGTCTCACTTTTACCTCTCTTACTGGTATCGGCTCAGTCGTCAACGGAGGATTTGTAGACGCCACCGATCCTTTTACCGTACTTACGACTTCTTTGGACCCGAATATCATATTTACAAGCGAAAGCGGTCTCAGCACCGCCCCCGTCCCGGAACCTGCGACCGTATTGCTTCTCGGCCTCGGCTTGGGGATTGTGGTGTCGGCAAGGCATAAGTTTCGTAAATAATATCCATTTAGAATTTTGAAGACAAGAAGGCAGGATCATCTTTGGCTCTGCATGCTTGTCTTCCCCGCGCTTTCAAGCTGTAATCTACGCTGCAATTTTGTCATGTATTTCAACGATTCGTAGCTGAAGCCAACAGGGGCCTTTCTCCCGTATTCCTCCCATAGTCGATGAACCGCAATTTCAGTCAGACGCAAGCATTTCAGCCGATTATCGATAAGCCCGCCATAAGGTAAACATAGAATCCTTGCTCCAAATATGGTACACGATTCGCGGGCGGGTCGATTTCATTCGGTACAAACGCCGTTGGGAGAAACTTTAATAAAACCGGGCGAAACAACGGGCCAATGCGAAACCGGACAAGCAAAGGAGGAAGGGATGAAGAAGATATTTACGCTCAAGGTAGTCATTCTGATCTTATTGTTGTTGAGCCTATCCTGTCCAGGGGCGTCAGCCGATAGAAGATCGAGCGACATGGAGTACGACACGGACCGCCCCGGAATGGACTTCAGGAACTTCGATCTCCAAAGGGCCAACCCGGAATTGTGCATGGCGGCCTGCGCGGAGGAACGCAACTGCAAGGCCTGGACATACGTCAAGCCCGGCGTCCAGGGACCTTCCGCCCGATGCTGGCTTAAGAATTCCGTGCCCTCAGCCACAAGAAGCGATTGCTGCGTCTCCGGCGTCAAGAATCGACAGGTATCCCGCACGGATATGGAATTCGACACGGACCGCCCCGGAATGGACTTCAGGAACTTCGATCTCCAAAGGGCCAACCCGGAATTGTGCATGGCGGCCTGCGCGGAGGAACGCAACTGCAAGGCCTGGACATACGTCAAGCCCGGCGTCCAGGGGCCTTCCGCCCGCTGCTGGCTTAAGAATTCCGTGCCCCCGGCCACAAGAAGCGATTGCTGCGTCTCCGGCGTCAAGAATCGACAGGTGTCCCGCACGGATATGGAATTCGACACGGACCGCCCCGGAATGGACTTCAGGAACTTCGACCTCCAGAGGGCCAACCCGGAATTATGCATGGCGGCCTGCGCGGAGGAACGCAACTGCAGGGCCTGGACATACGTCAAGCCCGGCGTCCAGGGGCCTTCCGCCCGCTGCTGGCTTAAGAATTCCGTGCCCCCGGCCAATAGAAGCGATTGCTGCGTCTCCGGCGTCAAGAATCGACAGGTATCCCGCACGGATATGGAATTCGACACGGACCGCCCCGGAATGGACTTCAGGAACTTCGACCTCCAGAGGGCCAACCCGGAATTATGCATGGCGGCCTGCGCGGAGGAACGCAACTGCAGGGCCTGGACATACGTCAAGCCCGGCGTCCAGGGGCCTTCCGCCCGCTGCTGGCTTAAGAATTCCGTGCCCCCGGCCAATAGAAGCGATTGCTGCGTCTCCGGCGTCAAATAGATTGAGCAAGGCTGAAAACGATACATGCGTTTCACGCGGGGGGAAGTCCCGGCGGAGCTTGCCGGGAAGCGTTCCCGTACGATCGAAAGTCCCGGCGGAGCTTGCCGGGTAGCGTTCCCGTACGATCGAAAGTCCCGCCGTCCCGCCGTGTGCAGGCGGCCGGTTCGTTTCGCGGCTGAGTCTCCTCGTTGTGCGCGTTGCGGCGGTACAGGATAAGGGAACAGTAACGGAACAAAGGAGTCCTTACGATGAGCACGGAAAAACGCGACTTCGATAAGGCGGCCGCCTCCTGGGACGAAAATCCGGGCAGGGTCCGCCTGGCGGACGACATCGCCCGGGCCGTGTCGGAAAGGATCGCCCTGACGCCCGGCATGGACGTGATGGATTTCGGCTGCGGCACGGGACTCGTGACATTCCGGCTGCAGCCCCTTGTCCGTTCCGTGACGGGGGTGGACAGTTCGCAGGGCATGCTCGACGTCTTCAAGGCGAAGGCCGCCAAGCTGGGGTCGAACAACGTCCGTGCGCAACTGGCCGATCTCGACCGGGGAGATGTCCTGACGGGACGTTACGATCTTGTCCTGTGCAACATGACCCTTCACCATATCAAGAAGATCGAACCCCTTTTCGCGCAATTCCATAACGTCGCCGCGCCCGGCGGCCATCTGTGCGTCGCCGATCTGGACCTGGAAGGCGGCCGTTTTCACGAAGACAAGACCGGCGTATTCCATGCCGGATTCGACCGGGAGGCGCTGCGCAGGATCTTTGCGAAAGCGGGATTCGACGACATCCGGGACGCGCGCGCCACAGAAGTCGTGAAACCGGGGAGCGACGGGGAAACGAGGCGTTTTTCCGTATTTCTCATGACCGGCCGCAGGAGGCCGGACTGATCGCGTGACAGGACATCGGCCTTTCCGATATCTTACCGGGACACGTCGCATTCAGCCTGGGGCGTTTATATCGGCTTGGGCGGCGAAAGGGCTTGCGACATGAACAACTCCAACAACAAGGACGGGAAAAATTGCGTCCCGGCTGTGCACCCCGGACGGAGAAGGTTGGGCAGGATGCATTACTCTAAACGAGTCCGCGAGTATCAACTCGCCATCCGCGAAATCCTGATGAGGGAATGGGACCCGATCAGCGTATCCGGCATTTCTGAGGCACATGGTGAGTATGATTCCTATGTCGCTCACATTTGCGGTCAACTCATTCGCCGCACATCGGAACATGATTTGTTCAGGTACCTATGGGACATTGAAACCGTGGATATGGGCCTTAGCGGAAATCGGCGGCGAACGGAGAAAACAGTGCAACTGCTGACGGAACTGAGGGACACAATCGAAAAGGACGGCTGAACATTGCAGGGAAAAGGCGAAATCGGCCCGGCACGCCGGTTCCCGCCGGGGGTGTTCGTAGAAAAATCGGGCCTTCAGGGTTTTAAGCTATACAAACCATTCACATTACACATCCAGGAAAGGGGCGGAAGACTATGAAAAGATTTTTTACCTCGTTGCTCGCGATTTGTTTGTTCTTGACCGGGGCCATTATGGCCAATGCCGAAGACAGCCTGACGGTCATATTCAATGACGGTTCATCGCAGATTTTCAGACTCGACCAGCCGGCCCGCAATATCAAAAGCATCGATTTTCAGGGAGACATCGCCGCGTCCTCATCGCGGCGAGGCGCCATCGTCGTCGTTGCCGGAACTTACGGAAAGAACTGCGGCGCGTCTTACGGGAACAAAACGGACCACCTGGCCCAGGCCTGCAACAACAAGAGTAACTGCGTCTACACGATCAGCTATGTGACGATAGGCGATCCCGCCGTGGGGTGCGGAAAGGATTACGTGGCCGAATGGCGATGCGGCGGCGACGAAAGGGTCCACAGGACCTCGGTTCCGCCTGAAGCCGGTTTTAACAAGCAGATAACCCTGAGCTGTCCCAGGTGATGCCCTCTGTTAAGGTTGAGCGCGATTGGACGGCCTTCGACGGAACGGTCCGATAGCCCGGCGG
The DNA here is from genome assembly GCA_963668175.1 of Syntrophales bacterium. Classification (GTDB taxonomy): domain Bacteria; phylum Desulfobacterota; class Syntrophia; order Syntrophales; family PHBD01. The sequence goes on along the minus strand of OY764159.1, from coordinate 2,176,908 downwards.
CGCATTCTTCCGGCCGGGAAAAGCCCCCTCCTTCGGGCGGCGGCAGTTGCACCGCGGCCTTGAGACGGGGAGGAACAACCATGAACCACGTGTTCCCGGAACTCGGTATAATGCTTCCGGAAGCACGGCGGGGCGGGCTCGTGGGAGGCGCGTTGCTGGCCCCAGCACAGGCAGCAGGATGAAAATGGACGACTTCGTTAAGGGCCGGGTGAATAAATACTACTGGCGGGACGACATCAACTGCGCCACGGCGAACCTGAAGATCCTGTCGGAACTGTTTTCCGTCGATCTCTCCAGCCAGGTCGTCGATGCGGCCCTCGGCATGCACGGCGCCGGTGGCCACGGGGCGCAGTGCGGCCTGGTGGAAGGCAACCTGATGTTCATCGGGATCGTGGGAAGGGCCAGGGGCATTGCCGACGAAATCGTCGTGGACGCCTGCGCCGAATATGCGCGCCGGTTCGAGGACCGGTTCAAATCCCTGCTCTGCAGGGAACTGCGCCCGGAAGGCTTTCACGAAAGCAATCCGCCCCATCTCTGCGAGGCATTGACCTGCGAAGCCATAACGTTTAATATCGGTTTCGTTATCGAGTTTCTGCGCCGGCATAAAAATCCGGCGTAACGGCGGCCCCGGCTGCCGCCTGATACCCTGCGCCCCCCGCTGCCGCCTGATACCCTGCGCCCCCCCGTCCAACGCCGTGTGATATCCCCGCTCAGCCCGCCGCCTGCGTTTTCCGGCGAAGAAGATGCCCGGGCCGCCCGCCTCCCTCCGGCGGCCCGCACCGCCGAAAGCCAACCCTGCAAATCCGGTCTTTGATCTTCAAATCGACCGGCGCCGCGAAAGATAGTCTTCTTATTTATCGGCACCTATGATAAAAAAGGCAGGTATAAGATGCAGGCTGAAAAACAGCTTCGATGTCGCATGCGGCGATGTTACGGCGGCGGTATCGCGCCGGGGGAACAACCATTGAACATCCGGACACGACAGGAGGGACACGTATGGGTAAGTTCGATTCGCTCATCGCCGCCGCCAGGGAGCGCGGGGCCAACGACGCCGTCCTCATCGACACAAAACACGACATCGTCATCGAGAAACGGGCAAACCTCTTGTGCCAGTTCGGCTGCGGCGAATACGGCAGGCAGCTCACATGCCCGCCCAAGGCCCCCCGGGCGGAGGAATTCGCGGCGGAGTACGACCAGGCGCTTCTCATGACGTTCTCGTGCCCCGCGAGCATCGGCCTTGAAAAGAGCCGCTGTCTCATGAGCCTTTCGGCGGCCAAGAAGGACCCCGAGGTGGAGAAGTTCTGGCAGGAATGGTATTCGTGGAAACGCGTCCTGTACGATAAACTTCTGGAACTGGAGCGGGCGGCCTTCGGGCTCGGCCTGCCCTTCAGCCTGGCCTTCGGCGTCGGTTCCTGCCCCTGGTGCAAGGAGTGCGTGGACGACTATACCGAGTGCCGGTTCCCGTCGAAACGGCGAGGCTCCGTGGAGGCCATCGGCATCAACGCCGTGGCCACCTGCGCCCGGGCCGGCATCGAACTGACCTTTCCCGTGGAGGGCCACCCCAAAGTCGTCTCGCTGCTGTTCCTGGGATGACCTCGGGCGGTTTGCCGGCGGGCAGGCCTGAAGGCGCCGGGAAAGATATGAAGCAGGATACCTCAAACTAAGGAGTGGAATATGTTATTCTTGAAGCTGATCCTGGCGTTCGCGCCGTGGCTCGCCTTTCTGGTGATCGCCCACGGCAGCCTGTTTCGCCTCAAGCTGGGATTGATCGTCGCGCTGGTCCTGAGCATCGGCATGGGCGTGGCCAAACTGCACAGGGGCATCATTTTATGGGTGGGGCTGGTCTTCTTTTCGTGCGCCTCCGTCGCCGTGGTCGCCTTCGAAAGCATGTGGGCCGTTAAACATATGGGTATCGCGGCTTCCGGGATTCTCGCCGTCAGCACCTGGCTGACCGTCGTCATCGGCAAGCCGTTCACGATGGATTACGCCAGGGAACACGTCGATCCGTCCCTATGGACGAGCCCGAGCTTCGTCAGGACCAACACGATCCTGACCTCGGCCTGGGGCCTCACCTTCACGATCAACGCGCTCCTGGCCTGGGGCAAGATGGAGAAATTCCTCCTGACCGAACTGGGTTACGAGCTCGTCAGCTACACCCTGATGATCGCAACGGCCGCCTTCACCAGTTGGTACCCCGGCCATGTCCGGAAACAGGCCGCCGACGCGGCGCAAACGGAAGGGGCCGGCGCAGGCAAGGAATGAAGGGAACGGCGGGAAGGCACGGCTGCTCCATGCCCTCCTCCGGAAGAAGCGGTAGACATTTCAAAACGATTTATGTAGGTTTCCCGTTGAGCGGATAAGGAAGAAGGCATGGCGTTCATACGGGGCGCATCTCTCATATCCGGAAAGCCACAGGCGGAATCATGGACAAGGAACATCTCATCGTAACGGTCATCGGGGAAGACAAGAAGGGGATCGTGGCCAAGGTGTCCACCTTTCTCTACGAGTCCAACATCAACATCCTGGATATCAATCAAAAGATCATGGAGTCCTACTTCGTCATGGCGATGCTCGTGGATATGAAGGATTCCACGATCCCGCTGGAGAGCGTCAGGACGGGCCTGGAAAGGATCGGCGGCGAACTCGGGGTCCTCGTCCAGATCCAGCACGAGAATATCTTCAAGACGATGCACAGGGTGTAGGCGATGGCCCTATCGGTCGAAGAAATATTCGAAACGGCCAGCATGATCCTGTATCAGAACCTCGATATCAGGACGACGACGCTCGGCATCAATCTCAAGGACTGCATCGATTCCGACTTCGGGGCCTTCACGGACAAGGTCTACGGCAAGATCCGCGCGAACGCGAAGAAGCTCGTGGACGAGGCGAAGAAACTCGAAGCGAAGTACGGCATCCCCGTCGTCAACAAGAGGGTTTCCATCACCCCTGTCAGCATCGTCATGGAGACGCACGCCACGGCGGAGAAGTACGTGGCCATGGCGAAGGCCCTTGACCGTGCGGCGGCGGACGCGGGAATCGACTTCATCGGCGGCTTCGGCGCGCTGGTGCACAAGGGCATCACCCGTTCCGAAAAAGTGCTGATCGAATCCCTGCCCGAGGTCCTCGCGGCCACGGAAAGGGTGTGCTCGTTTCTCAACGTGGGCGCGAACACGGCGGGAATGAACCTGGATGCGGTGAACCTCATCGGCCCGATGCTCAAGCGGACGGCCTCCCTCACGAAGGACGCCGTCGGCTGCGCGAAGTTCGTCGTCTTCGTGAACGCCCCGGAGGACAACCCCTTCATGGCGGGCGCGTATCACGGCATGGGCGAGCCGGACATGTCGCTCAACGTCGGCATCAGCGGGCCGGGCGTCGTCCGGAGCGTCGTGGAGAAGAACCGGTCGTGCGACCTGACGGAGCTTGCCGAGGTCATCAAAAGGACCGTCTTCAAGATCACGAGAAGCGGGGAGCTTGTCGGCCGGGAACTCGCGCGGAACATGGACGTCCCCTTCGGGATCGTGGACATCTCCCTCGCGCCGACGACCGCCGCCGGGGATTCGGTGGCCGGCATCGTCGAGGCCTTCGGCATCGAATCGACGGGGGCGCACGGCACGACCCTGGCGGTCGCCCTCCTGATGGACGCCGTGAAGAAGGGCGGCGCGATGGCGAGCGGGAACGTGGGCGGCTTAAGCGGCACGTTCATCCCCGTAAGCGAAGACCGGAACATGATCGACGCGGTCAGGCGGGGCTCCCTCGGCCTGGACAAGCTCGAATCGCTGAGCGCCGTGTGTTCCGTCGGCCTCGACATGTTCGCCGTGCCCGGCGACACCCCGGCGGAGACCATCAACGCCATTATCGCGGACGAACTGGCGATAGGGATCGTGAACAACAAGACGACGGCCGTCCGCATCATCCCCGTCCCGGGGAAGGTTGCGGGCGAGTCGGTCGATTTCGGCGGGCTTCTCGGGGAAGCGCCGATCATGAAGGTGAATCCCTACTCCGCGAAAGACTTCCTCAAGCGGGGCGGCAGGCTCCCCGCCCCCGTCACCAGCATGCGGAACTGAACGGCAGCCGGGAACGGCGACCGCGCCGGGCCAGGCCGGCGGCCGGCGGGAGGGAAAGACCGGCGGGACCATGCGTCCCTTGCCGGAAATAAGACATTCCCGACGGCAGCCGCAAACCCCATCGCGAATCAAGGATTTTTCCTGTAGTCATTAATCACCTCCGTCGAGTATCTTGTTGATGCCAATTAATAGTCGTGAATAAATGATCTATGTTTCACCATGTCCGTTTCTTAAAACCTCTTTTCTTCTTCCTCCCCTCATATCCCCGCCCGCAAGATTACTAGAGGCTGATTGCATATCTTTTTATTGATTTTACTGATATTTCATCTTGACAAGCCTCATAAATCGGTTCAAAGTTTTTCACATCTCACTGCATTTCCTATCTCTCGCGTTCGCGTTGAACCAGTTTCCTGAAGGTACCAGGAGGCCATTCTTGCCAAATTGCTTGAACAATTGCTACTTGTACGTCGAAGACCACTCTATAGAAACTCTGGATCGCGAGGACCAGAAGATTATAGAAGATGAAATTGCCAAATTCGACAACGGCGAAGAGTGCGATACGTCTCTGATACGTAAGGCTGTGAAGCGGACTTGCCTGGGAGGCTATTTAAAAGATCCCGAAAACATGCCGGTGAAATGCAGGCATCATTGGGAGCTCACAGGCGTGCTGTCAACGAAAGAAAGGCTTGACATATTGGAGGCGAAGAAAGCCAAACCGTGGAAGCTGGCTACGTTCACTGTATCCGTTGTTGCGGTCGTCGCTTCGTCCGCGTGGGCCTATGTGAATTATATTAAGCCTTCCAATAACGATTTGAAAAGAGAAGTGTATTTGCTGAAATCACAAATTGAACAATCGAAAGCGGAGATTGATCGGCGGGATAGAGAAATCGCGGCTCTCAAATTCCAGTTGCAGAGCGAAAAGGGGAGGGGCAAAAATGAATAAAGCAGATGTCGTTTCATTTGTGGCTGGTTGTGCCGGAGTTACGAAAGCCCAGGCCAGCCGCTGCATTGATTGTTATCATCAGGCCATTCAAGGCGCAATGAAAAGAGATAGCGCCGTGACGATTGTTGGTTTCGGCACATACTCTGTTGCAAAGCGAAAGGCCAGAGAAGGAAGAAATCCACAGACTGGAAAAACAATTAAAATTGCGGCCAAGAAAGTTCCTACGTTCAAAGCCGGTAAGGCACTAAGAGACTTCGTGAAGTAAACGCGGAATTTAAGCCCTTGCGTTTATGATATTGCTGATGTGTTTATTCTGAAAAGTGCGCCAATTCAGGGGACGTCCATACTTAATGATTAACCGCCATTCAGGAGAATTCAGATAAATGAGTATGTGTCCCCCGAATTCTGTATGGCATAGAATTTATAAATCATATGAATGACTTGATAGAAAATAATACGCCACATTTTGATTATGGAATAAGTAGTAGTTACGATATGTTGATGAAGCTGCTCTATGAAGATAAAAAATTGAGCGAGGAATGCAATCCTTATGATTGTTTTAATTTTTTCGTGACTGCATGGCACTTATATGATGACTGGATTGACGAAGATCAGAATCGCCCCAGATTAGCTCGTCAAAAAAAAGGACGTACTACATCTGAAATGCAGGTGTTGTTAAAAGCTTTTAAAGATTTAACCAATGGTAGTAAGCATATGATTCTACGAAAAAAAAATTATGAGAAAACACCGGTGAAGAAAACCTACCCGCCTATAGTGGGCGACTGGAGATCATATTTCGATAATAAACCAGAAATTTACATTGAAATTGATAATTCAATTTTTTCAATGTGGGATCTACGATATATAGTGGTTATTTATTTTAAGTGGCTATTTGATGATTCAATAGCTGCCAATGAATTTCCGAGAGAAGTTCAAGAGCATCTACAAAGATGCATTATTAAAAAATGACTTGCCAATTCCGAACAATTCAGGGACGTAATATTGCCTCCGGAAATCGCATAAACCAAGTTGGTATATTAATCGTTGGGATGGAAAATGATAAAAACTATTGAAACAAATTATAACGGCATCAAATTTCGTAGTAGATTAGAAGCGCGCTGGGCGGTGTTCTTTGATGAACTCGAAATAGAATATCAATATGAAGTTGAAGGATTTGATATTGATGGTACATGGTACTTACCTGATTTTTATCTCCCTGATTACAGTTGTTGGATAGAAATAAAACCTGACGGATATGAATGGCATGATGATAAAAAAATAGAAGTATTTAGTCGGCAAACTAATAAAAAATATCTTTTAATAATAGGATCCCCACAGCAAAACAAATATAAAGTCTATGTTCTAGCAGTTCCCGAATGGGATGATGACTTTAAGGATAATTATTTAGGCGATCATGGAGAGTTTGCCTTAGCCAGAAGAGCCTCAAAAAAAGAATTGTGCTTTTTGGGTGAAATTGAAAATGGTGGTATAGCGTTCAATTTAATTGATAATTCAACAGATGATGGGGAGAGAGATCCTGTAACGTTTGATCTAGAGAACGTTTATAAGAAAGCTATGAACAAAAGATTTTATTAAATCCCAACCACAGCACAATTCCGGGGACGTCATACTTAATTATTAACCGCCAGGCAGGGGAATTCAGACAAATGAATATGGATGTTCCCCGAATTCCCGAATTCCGTCATTTGCACCATTTGTTTGTAATATTAATTGGAAAGTGCTTGAACTTTCCAGAAAAGGAGATTGATGATGCCTTGGTCATATGAAGCCTCCGTTGTCAGTAGGAATGGTCATGATTACTGGCGCACATGGTTTTGGGAGGAATGCGATAAAGAACAACTTTTTGGACTGACAGAAAAGCACCTTCCATTGCTTACAAAATCAGGCGAAGGTTTCACTGCTTATGAAGATGGCACAAAGGTATTCTTTGAGGATGCACCATATTTCAGGGCATCAACTACCCACCACAGAATTTGTGGCCCTTACGACGTATTTCCAGCATCTCTTCCAGATAGTGCCACTGCGATTTACAGAGACTCCAAAGGGCAAGTCATCGTATACAAAGATCCACACCCACAAACTGGTCCGTGGCTTGATAAGCCAAGTGTCACTCGGTATGTCGACGGTCTAAAACTTCGTTTTCCCCAAATGGCACGTGAATTCAAATTCTATCCTTATAGATTCGGCATCCGAAGAAGTCCCCATTTCAAGATTGAGTTGGTACAACATCAAAATAATTGCTGGCTCTGCGTTAATATACGTCGGCGCCGTTACTAATATCGCCGCACAGCAATCAGGCGCAAACGTAATTCGGGGGACACCATACTTAATTATAAACCGCCATGCAGGGGAATTCTGATAAATGAGCGTGGTGTCCCCCAAATTCAGACGTTTTTCCCAATGATATATTTTGCTGGGCATCCGGCGGCCCCGGTGGTATCCTCAGGCGGCAGGCGGCGGCGCGGTTGTGCGCCCTGTAACCGGGCTTGTGCCGCCGGATATGTATCGCAGGGAAAGGACGACGTTATTCATGGATTACCGGAGTGTCGACGATGTGGAGAAGAGGCTGACGGAGGCGGGCTACATCCCCTCGCGGGAGATTGCGACGGTCGTCTTCCTGGCGCAGGCGACGCAGAAGCCCGTCCTGATCGAGGGGCCGGCGGGCGTCGGCAAGACGGAGCTGGCCAAGGCCGTCGCCCGGAGCCTCGGCCGCGAGCTGATCCGCCTCCAGTGCTACGAGGGGCTGGACGAGGCCAAGGCCCTCTACGAATGGGAGTACGCCAAGCAGCTCCTCTACACGCAGATGGTGAAGGACCGCATCAACGACATCATCGCCCCCACCGCGACCCTGACGGAGGCGGTGGACCAGATCGTCAATTCAGGGACACCATACTTAATTATAAACCGCCAGGCAGTCGTAATTCCGGGGACGTCATACTTAATTATTAACCGCCAGGCAGGGGAATTTTGTTAAATGAGTGTGGTGCCCCCCGAATTCACGAATTCCCCGATATCATGGATGAGGCGTTGGCCGGGAGGGGTTATGATCAGTCGAAGGTTTCTTATCGTCTTGTGTTCCGTCTTCGTCATGGCGGGTTGCGCGGGCGGCAACATGGCGCTCACCAAGGGCCAGACGGACATTGACGTCTCCAAAAAATCGCTGGCCCTGCTTTCGGTCAAGATTGCGAACCAGCACAAGCCGGGCTACCAGCTGGATATCATGGGCGCGCTTATCTGCCCGCAATCGGAGCGATGCGACCACGGGTCGAGGAGCAGCTTCTACAGGGCCGACATTCCTTACCGGATAAAAAGCGTGGAGAACAGCTTCAACGAATACCTGCTGAGTTTTGAGCTTGCGGGAGGCGCGTACACCTTTCACAGCATCGGCGCGGCATACGATCATTTCCCGATTACCGGCGGCGGCTCCGTTCCGCTGAATTATAAACTGGAGATCAAACCGAACGCCGTGATCTACCTGGGACATCTTGACGTCGTGCTGCGGGAAAGGAAAAGCGACAGCGAAGAAAGAGCGGGAAAAGTCGTACCGCTGATCGATCAGGCGGTGGTCGGCGCTTCCACGGGGACTTACGATGTTGTTGCCGAAGATAGATTCGAGGAGGATATGAAGCTGTACCTTTCCGAATACCCCGCATTGCAGAAGGTCAGGATCGAGAAATCCATCCTCCCCCAATGGATACGCCCTGAAAACCAGCCCGTGCGTTAGGGGAAAGGGTTCCGGGGAAGGGTGTTTCCGGCCGGGCGGCAACGGCGACGGTTCACTTTATTTTATTATAATAATTAAGTGTGGTGTCCCCGGAATTATCCCGACGCCCATGATTCGCCAACCGGTCTCGTCTTTCCGTTTCCGCCCGCTTTCCGTCCGTTTTTTTGATATCCCTCCGAGGCCCGCACTTTCTCCGGATTGGCATCTGTCCGCCCCGTTAACCCCCCGTTTTTCCAAGAGATAGATTTTGCTGGGCATCCGGCGGCCCCGGTGGTATCCTCAGGCGGCAGGCGACGGCGCGGTCTTGCGCCCTGTACCCGGGCACGTGCCGCCGGATATGTATCGCAAGGAAAGGACGACGTTATTCATGGATTACCGGAGTGTCGACGATGTGGAGAAGAGGCTCGCGGAGGCGGGCTATATTCCGTCGCGGGAGATCGCGACGGTCGTCTTCCTGGCGCAGGCGACGCAGAAGCCCGTCCTGATCGAAGGGCCGGCGGGCGTCGGCAAGACGGAACTGGCCAAGGCCGTCGCCCGGAGCCTCGGCCGCGAGCTGATCCGCCTCCAGTGCTACGAGGGGCTGGACGAGGCCAAGGCCCTCTACGAATGGGAGTACGCGAAGCAGCTCCTCTACACGCAGATGGTGAAAGACCGCATCAACGACATCATCGCCCCCACGGCGACCCTGACGGAGGCGGTGGACCAGATCGGCGCCCAGGAGGACGCCTTCTTCTCCGACCGCTTCATCCAGCCGCGCCCGCTCCTGCAGGCGATCAGCTCGAAGGAGCCGGTGGTGCTGCTTCTGGACGAAGTCGACAAGTCCGACCCGGAGTTCGAGGCCTTCCTTCTTGAGCTTTTAAGCGACTTCCAGGTGTCCATCCCGGAGCTGGGCACCCGCAAGGCCGTGAAGATCCCCTTCGTGCTCCTTACGTCCAACAACTACCGAGACATGAGCGACGCCCTCAAGCGCCGCTGCGTCCACCTCTACATCGACTACCCCGCCGAGGATACGGAGATCGCCATCGTCCGCCTGAAGATCCCCGGCATCGAGGCAAAGCTTTGCGCCGCGCTGGTTTCCGCCATCCGCAAAATCCGCGGCCTCGATCTCAAGAAGAGCCCCAGCATCTCGGAAACGCTGGACTGGGCGCAGTCGCTCCTGGCCCTGCAAATCGCGGAGCTGACGCCTGAGGTCGTTTCGGAGACGCTGAACGTCATCTGCAAGTACCGGGCGGACATGGAGAAGGTGCGCAAGCACATGGACCGCGTCGTCCCCTGACAGGCGGGGGGCGCCGCCGGAGCTATCGGGATTTAACAGCTTGTTGAAAAACTCGCTTTTGAACCCCCTATGCAGGGGGAACGCAGGTTGCTCGCCCCCTTCAGGGGGTTCAAAAATGTCCAGATGCAAGGCTTGTCACCTTTAGGTGATTTATCCCCTTTAGGGGACGCGCAAAAGCCCCCCCTGAAGGGGGCAAGTAACAGATGGGCGTTTTTCAACACCCCCCATGCGGGGGGCGCGGCCTGTCATATGAAAGTCTCTGATTCATGGTCAAGCTTATCCAGCAATTCGCTTCCTGCTGCCGGGCCTCCGGCCTGCGCATCTCCACCGCGGAGGTCCTCGACAGCTTCCGGCAGATGGAACTGATCGACCCGACGGACGAACTGCAGTTCAGGGCGCTGCTCCGCGCCAACTTTGCCAAGAGCGTCCGGGAGATTCCTCACTTCGACCGCCTCTACCGTCTCTTCTTCCATGAAATGCGCGTGAACGCGGGCGATATGCGGCAGGCCGCCGATCAGGCCGAGCACATCCGGAAGGCGGCGAAGCTCCTCAGGGAGAAGCCCGACGACAACCCGGTCTACGGCGCGGTGGTGGACTTCGTGGCGGGCAATCCGCTGCCGCTCCTCGCCGAAATGCGCCGCATCCACCAGGAGTCGGATGCCCCGGAGGCATCGGCCCGGTTCAATTTCGGGCCGCTCGCGAGCCGCATGAACGTCCTCATGCAGATCATCCGGACCGCCTCCGCCGCCTCGGCCCTCCTGGATAGCGACGATCTGAGCATGGCTCCCACGCAGCGCCGCGAGCTTGCCGCCCACGTCGACGAACGGCTGGCCTCCGCCCGCTCCATCCTGATGTACGAACCGGGCAGCGACACCGGGACGCGGACCGTCCAGACCCACGAACAGCGCCTGAAGGAGCTGGGGGAGAAGGACTTCTCGTCCTTCACGCGCGGGGAAGTCGAGGAGATGCGGGAGGCCGTCGACAAGCTGGTGAGGAAACTCCGGAACGTCGTCAGCCGCCGCTTCGCGGTGCGCGACCGGGGCAACCTGGACGTCAAGAAGACGCTGCGGTCGGCGGCCAAGTACACCGGCGTCCCCATCGAGATCCGGTACCGCCGGAAGGCCCTGCGCAAAAGCCGCATCGTCACGCTGTGCGACGTGTCCAGCTCCGTCTGGACGGCGGCCCGCTTCATGCTCAACCTCCTCTACTCCCTCCAGGACTGCTTCGACAAGGTGAACAGCTTCGTCTTCGTCGACAGGCTGACGGATGTGACGGACATCTTCGCGGAACACGGCATCGAAGAGGCGATCGGCATCGTCACGAAGAACGCGGACGTCCGCTACAACGCGCAGACCGATTACGGCGAGACCTTCCGCCACTTCAAGCGGTCGTACATGGAGCTGCTCACGAAGAGGACGACGCTCATCGTCGTCGGCGACGGGCGGGGGAACTATACGCACCCCGAGGACGCGATCCTGGGCGAGATGCGGGACCGTTGCCGACGCGTCATCTGGCTGAACCCCGAGGCGGAGAACCTCTGGGGCACGGCCGACAGCGAAATCTACACCTACGCCCGGCACTGCCACGAAGTCCGCGTCTGCGGCAACGTCAACCAGCTCATCGCCTTCATCGAAGAGCTGGTGCTGTAAAACGGCGCGTTATGCAGATATCTTCCTGAAGTCTCGGTTCGCTTCATCATTTAATCCATTCCACGTTTCAGATAGTGACTCTGACGGATCATGCCGGGAGAGTCAGCGTCAAGCGGTATGCTTCTGTTCAGTTGGAGGGGAAGCAGGGACAGGGAGTGTGATGTCGGCTACACATACTTACCCTCACCTTTCCGCGTCACCTCGGCATGATAAGTGGAGTGACGTTATATGGTTATTAAGGGCTTAATATCTATATTGTTTTTAAAAAATATTAGAATAATATTTGCTATTTATAGGAATATATGGCAAAAGCAGGGGAGTAAACCACTTGCGAAATAATGGGGGAACCGGGGGGTCCTATGAATCGACGCGATGTGTTTCTAAGACAAGTTGGCCTCGTTCTGTTGATGATTGTTCTTTCTTTAGGCACCGCACAAGCAGCGCTCGTCAACGGGGATTTTGAGACGGGCAATCTGGATCCGTGGACGACCTATACCACAACCAATGGCACTCTGGGAACAAACCTCCCAACCGTATCAAATTTTGACGTTGCCGGCTCCGGCGTCAGTTCTCCGGCCCTGGCCGTGAGCGTGGGATACCACATAGCCCCCTGTTCAGTTCCCGGATATTATTGCCCCATGCCAACCGAGGGCGGCGGCATCAGGCAGTCCGTGAATTTTTCCGGAGGGTGGATATCCCTGCATGCCAACGTGGCGGTCAATAATTCCACGCTCTACGGCGGCTACAATTTGGATGGCGGAACATTTTCCCTTCTGCTGGACGGCATACTTCTCGACACCTTCTCTGTCGGCTCAATCGTTGCCGGAACCGTACAGCGCGGCGAGTTGGATTTCGACGCTTTTGTGTCCGCAGGGCAACACACCATCGACATCTTAATTACACGAGACGCTGCGGAATGCCGTTCGCTGACCCAATATATCGATGACATCTCCATCGTACCGGCACCTGAGCCCGCGACAATGCTGCTCCTCGGTCTGGGTCTGGCCGGCGTTGCGGTTGCCAGGAAGAGATTTCGGAAATAAATATCCATTCGGATTTTGAATATGGAGAAGGCAGGGGCGGAAGCGCCTCTGCCTTTTTTTAATGCCGTCAGAACCGGACAGCCTTTCATGGCGGACCTTCAAATCCGGTGTGGAGCGCTAAACGCCTCTGCATCCGAACTTCGTCTTGCCGTCAGCGGCGCGACATGAGCCGCATTCCGTTTCGCATATGTCCCCTGTCAGCGTGTCGTTTCCGTTCATATTCCCGTCCGTGCGGCATGACGCCGCGTTCTCGTGATCACTTTCCATATGAACAATAAAACGCCTTGACAGCCGATGAAGCAATGTTTACATTAAAACGTAATTCGGAATGGTTCCGAATAAGATGAATACGCTATGATGACCAAAGAATCCATCGTCCGCAGGCTGAGAGATAAAGGATTGAGAATCACCCCGCAGAGGCTCGCCATCGTCGACGTGCTGGTGAAGAAGGGGCACCTCCATCCCGGCGCGCGCTTCATTTACGACGAAGCGAGAAAGAAGGGCGCCGGATTAAGCCTGTCGTCGGTCTACGAAAACATCAAAGAGTTGTGCCGGCACGGCATCATCAAATCGCTTGAGTTCGACGGCAGCGAGAACCGCTGCGAGGCGAACCTCGAAGAGCACTTCAACCTCATCTGCGAAGCGTGCGGAAAGATCGTCGACTACGACGCCCCCGTTTCCCTCGATCGGAGGGAGGTGGCCAAAAACACGGGCTTCACAATCACCGGCAACAGGCTCGAGTATTACGGCCGATGCGGAGATTGCGCGAAAGGCAAAGGAAGGAAGCTTGGCGGCGGCAATTAGTTCGATGCTTTCAGGAACGGGTTTGTTTTCATGTCATTTTTTTTGGTTTGTTATCTGGAATGATTCCGAATAAGAAGGCCGTGACCGGCGGCGGAGGGGGAGGATGCACCTCTTATTCCTCTCTCGATTATTGCTCATTGCCTTCATCCGCCGGGTCCATTACGTATCGGTGATAATATCTAAAAGCGGATGTTTATATCAGACGGAATCATTCCCGACAGGCTGCGAAGGCGAAAATGCCGACGATTCAGGAGATGAAGCAAAGCGGACTTGTATAAACGCGATAACACGACCGGCAAAAGCGACGGATGCTTAACCGGACGGGCGGCGAAACGCGGCTGCTCATAGCGGCGCGGCCCGGAGCACTTCACGACGAAAGGAGTAAGCATGATGAATGAAGAAAGCAAATCCCCGGTATCGGGTAGGATTCACGAACATACTTCCGGGGGCGGCACGACGAACCGGGACTGGTGGCCGAACCAGCTGCGACTCGATATCCTGCACCAGCATTCCTGCAAATCGAATCCGATGGACAAGGATTTCAATTACGCAAAAGAGTTCAAGAGCCTCGATCTGGCGGCCGTCAAAAAAGACCTCCGCGAACTGATGACGACGTCCCAGGACTGGTGGCCCGCGGATTTCGGCCACTACGGGCCTCTACTCATCCGCATGGCCTGGCACAGCGCCGGCACCTACCGCGTAGGCGACGGCCGCGGCGGCGGAGGCAGGGGCAACCAGCGCTTCGCGCCCCTCAACTCCTGGCCGGACAACGTGAACCTTGACAAGGCGCGCCGCCTGCTCTGGCCGGTCAAACAGAAATACGGAAGAAAGATTTCCTGGGCGGACCTGATGATCCTTGCGGGCAACGTCGCCCTCGAATCGATGGGCTTCAAGACCTTCGGCTTCGGCGGCGGGCGCGAGGACATATGGGAGCCGGAAAAGGACGTCTACTGGGGCACGGAGGATAAGTGGCTCGACGACAAGCGCTACGCCGGCGACCGCGACCTCGAAAACCCACTTGCCGCCGTACAGATGGGCCTCATCTATGTCAACCCGGAGGGCCCGAACGGCAACCCGGACCCGATCGCCGCCGCTCGCGACATCCGCGAAACCTTCGCCCGCATGGCGATGAACGACGAGGAAACCGTCGCCCTCATCGCGGGCGGCCATACCTTCGGCAAGACCCACGGCGCTGGCGACGCGAAACACGTCGGACCCGAGCCCGAGGCGGCCGGCATCGAGGAGCAGGGCCTGGGCTGGAGGAGCACCTTCGGTTCGGGCAGGGGCGGCGACGCGATCACCAGCGGCCTGGAAGTCACCTGGACCCCCACGCCCACGAAGTGGAGCAACAACTTCTTCAAGACCCTCTTCCGCTACGAGTGGGAGCTGACGAAGAGCCCGGCGGGCGCGCAGCAGTGGACGCCCAAGGGCGGCGAAGGCGCGGGCACCGTGCCGCACGCCCACGACCCGTCCAAGCGTATCGCACCGACGATGCTCACCACGGACCTCTCGCTGCGCTTCGACCCCGTCTACGAGAAGATTTCCCGGCGCTTCATGGAGAATCCGGACCAGCTCGCCGACGCGTTCGCCCGCGCCTGGTTCAAGCTCACGCACCGCGACATGGGCCCGCGCAGCCGCTATCTCGGCCCGGAAGTCCCGGCGGAAGAGCTGATCTGGCAGGACCCCATCCCCGCCGTCGACCACAAATTGATCGACGCCAGGGACATCGCCGCCCTCAAGCGCAAGATACTGGCCTCCGGCCTGTCCGTGCCGGAACTGGTTGCGACGGCCTGGGCGTCGGCGTCCACGTTCCGCGGCTCCGACAAGCGCGGCGGCGCCAACGGCGCCCGCATCCGCCTCGCGCCGCAGAAAGACTGGGAAGTCAACGAGCCCGTCCGCCTGGCGAAGGTGCTCAAAACCCTGGAGGGCATCCAGAGCGCGTTCAACGCCGCCCAATCCGACGGCAGGAAGGTATCCCTCGCGGACCTGATCGTCCTCGCCGGCTCTGCGGCCGTCGAAAAGGCCGCAAAGAACGCCGGTTATAAAATCAAGGTCCCCTTTACGCCGGGACGCATGGACGCCGGAGAGGAGCAGACCGATACGTCCTCCTTCGCCGTCCTCGAACCGGCCGCCGACGGCTTCCGCAATTATCGGAAGAAACGCTACGCCGTATCGGCCGAGGAACTGCTCGTCGACAGGGCGCACCTGCTCACCCTGACGGCGCCCGAAATGACGGTGCTCGTGGGCGGCCTGCGCGTCCTCGACGCCAATTTCGGAAGGTCGCAGCACGGCGTCTTCACGAAGCGGCCGGGGATGCTCACCAACGATTTCTTCGTGAACCTGCTCGACATGGGTACGGTGTGGAAGGCGACCTCGCAAGACGCCGACGTATTCGAGGGAAGCGACCGCGCGACGGGCGCGCCCAAGTGGACCGGTACCCGCGTCGACCTGATTTTCGGCTCGAACTCTCAGCTTCGGGCCGTGGCGGAAGTCTACGGGAGCGCAGATTCGGAGGAGAAATTCGTGAAAGACTTTGCGGCGGCGTGGAGCAAGGTCATGAACCTCGACCGCTTCGACCTCGCCTGATTGCGGCATAGTCGCCTTCGCGGGCTTCCGGGAAGGCGCAGGATCAAGGTTCTTCAGCAGCCCGTCCGGCGGCGACCACATGCCGTCCGCCGGACGGTTCGGTCATTCCGGCTGCGAGCACGTTTCATGGGATAATCCACGACCGGCTGTCGGGGAGAAGACCAATAACTTTTGTAAAGACGGAAGGCGCCGCGGCGGCGGGAACGACTAGCCGAAAAGCAGCAACCGAAGGCTTCGACAATGAAGTTTGTGTTCAAATAAAAAAAGGCAGCGTCTATAGACGCTGCCTTCTGATTATGCTCTCCAGACAAAAATCTATCGGTTGCATTTTCTCCTTGCAACAGCGACACCTGTCAGTCCGAGGCCGAGCAGCAGAATCGTAACGGGCTCTGGAACAGGGTTAAGGACAGGGTCGACGTTTCCCGTCAATTTCAAGTCAAAGAACGTCATGATGCCGTGATCTTCCGCCAGCACCTGAATGGTATTGCTGCCCGGAGCGATGAAATCGAGTGAAGAAAGCTGCAACGTATATTGCCAGTAATTGGTAATTCCTTCCGCATTCCGTTTGGCTACCTCGTGACCGTTGATGAAGACGATGAACCCGTTATCGGCGGCGACGTTAAGCGTTAAAGGCCCGGAAAGCGTACCGTTGATGGTGAAAACTTTCTGAAGCGCCAGATCGGTATTTGCCCCCCAATAAGTCTGATAGGGCAACGTAAATGAGGCGTTGCCGAACGCGGCGTTACCGGTCGACCACGCGGCATCGGCCCAGTTGAACGATGCGTATCCGGCCGCCGACCAATTGGACCACAGGTCCGTGCTAAGAACCGAATAGTTCCATGTCGCACCCTGGTCGATCAGGGTGACATTGGCCGCCTGGACCGGAGCCGTAAAAAGAATGAATGTCATGCAGAGTGTCAGTAAGATCTTTTTCATTATTCCTCCTCATCAGCTAATGATTGACTGCGAAAGGCCGCTTTATTCATGCCAGGCTGAGCATGAAACGGGCAATTTATCATTAATCGAACAATTTTAAACAGATACCGCTTATCACATCTGTCCCGATCCCGTATGTTACTCAGGTCGGTTGTAGCGGGCGGAGATCAGGTACATTTATCAGTCAATATATAACTATGGTATATATCATTATTTACCTATTATGTAAAGACTTCCGGACATTTTTTTTGAACATCGCTGATAAATCGATGCCGATAATAATCCAGAGAATACTATTGTCAGGCTGACTTTCGTACTGCTTTTCCGCATCGATTTTGTGCAGACGGCCGGCTTAAAACAGCCGGCCAGACGACTATCAGGCCATCTATCCGTAATAATGAAACTATCGGGAAAGCGCCCCTTCCCGGACATGGGGACTTCGGCACGGAACCGCGCAGATATTGACAGATCGCATTTCAGACATCAGCCGGAACCCGGGGCGGGTTATTCCCGTCAATCCGCTTCCGACAAGACCTCCCGCACCGCCGAAATCCCGTTTAACGCCGCCGGAAGGCGGGCGACGACGACAACCGCATTCATCGCCCCGGCCGATACGCGACATTGCAGCCCCCGTCAGGACAGGCTCTGCCTTGCCCGTCGCTTACACCTACTATCTTCTCATTCGTGTTCATTCGAAGATTATCGATAACCGTCTGAAAGACGGTCACTGATAACTGCGCATACGCTTCGATATCCCAGTGGCCCCACGGCCTGGTGTAAATAATTCCGACAATCTACCCAGAAGATTCCAGCCATTCAACCTGTGGATAATATTATACTATACCTATACCATGTACTCTCAGCGAATATTTGTGTAACATTTCTTTACATTTAATGAAGATCGGAAACCTGAGGCCATGGGAATTAATTCATGAATACAGCTGCTTATCATCTTGGTATGCAATTTGCGACGATTCGGGAAAATAAAATAAGAGGGGGATATGAGAAAATCCGGACTTTTGTCGATCCCTCTTCTGTCCCCGAACCCACCACTACGCTCATTCTTGGCCTCGGCTTAGCAGGCGTTGCGGTTGCCCCCTGCACGGGGGCGCGCGAGGAGGAAGTTCAGGAAGTAAATTCACAATAACCATTTGCCTTAGGAGATTTGAAATGAAAAAGGCTTTTGCAGCATTACTCCCAACGCTTTTTTTAGTCATAGGATTTAATGTAGCTCATGCCGACTATACGTTTACCGCTATCGATGTTCCGGGCGCTACTCTTACCTACGCAAATGGGATCAATAATTCCGGCGAGGTCGTCGGCAGTTTTGCAGTCCCGGGCGAAGGGTACTCTGGTTTCGTGCGAGACAGTGGAGGGACTTACACGACTGTTAAGGTCGGCGATGGCAACACCTTTTTGACGGGCATCAATAATAGCGGTCAGATTGTCGGTACAGGAATAAAAAATGACCACACGGACGGTTTCGTTCGCAGCACTGACGGAACGGAGTTGAGATGGATCTACTATGGTAATTTTTCGATGAGGCCTTCCGGAATCAACGACAACGGCGACATTGTCGGATATTACACGGGAATATTGAGCCAGTATGCTTTCCTTTACAATACCACCGAGGCAAAAATATGGCACATACAAGACAATGTACTCGCTTATGCAATTAATAACAAAGGCGACATTGCGGTTTACAACGGTTTGCTGGAGATAAGCAGAATCTATTCCTGGCCGACTAAAACAGTGGTCCGGGCAGTCCAATATCCGGGAGCGGTCGAAACGTACGCAACGGGAATCAACAATTCAATGCAAATCGTCGGGTATTTCTATCAAGACGGAATCACGCACGGGTTCCTTTGCAGTGATTCGGATTGCACGATCATTGACAACCCGGATGGTGTGGGCGGCACCTTTCTTACCGGCATCAACGACAACGGCCAGATCGTGGGATATTACCAAGATGCCGAACAAAATGTCCATGGATTCATTGGGAACATGCAGAGTTCGACACCCGTTCCTGAACCGGGTACCATGCTGCTTCTTGGTTTCGGCTTGGCAGGTGTTGCGGTTGCCCCCTGCAGGAGGCGCGCAAGAAGGAAGTTCGGAAAATAATCTTGATTAAACAGATTTTACAGTAACCATTTTTTTTCTCTTTGAAGAAGGCAGGGTCTGCGGGCTCTGCCTTTCTTTTTTCAATTGCAGATGAACAATCGAAAGATTGCATATCGATGAAGAAATCATTGTTATTGCGTACAGAAAGAAGCCGCGGTTTGCAATCGTCTCCGCGCCTGTCGCCGGCGGCGCTTCGGCGGGCGGCGAATCAGGTTTCGACGCGGCCGGGCGTCGCCGATATATCCGCGCCGATGTCGACGGAAATATAGCGTCCCCGCTTGAAGCTCCCCGCATTGGCGACCAGCGTATCGTGAAAACGTTCGAGGCCGTGCGCCTCGTGGATGTGGCCGCAGAGGCAGAGGCTTATCGGGTTGGTTTCGAGAAAAGCCCGGACGCTGCGGCTGCCGCCCCGCATTCCGAGGTAGGTCCGGTCCCGGACGCCGCGCGGCGGACCATGGGAGATCAGGACGGCGCGGGGGGCCTCCTTCACGCATTCGTATCCCGCCGCCAAAATCCGGGCGATTTCCTCCTCCGTGTATTCCGTGGCCGTGCCCATGGGCGTCGGCGACGACCCTCCGGCGCCGAAGAACCCCGTCCCGTCCAGGACCCGGCCCGTCCCGTGCAGGGAGTAGCCCTTCTCTTCCAGGAGGTCCCCGACCTCCCGCCTGTCCCAGTTGCCGTGGACGGCGAGGATGCGCGTCGAGAACTGCTCGATGCAGGCGATGACGTCCGCCGCCTCGGCCCGCGTTCTGCCGCGCGTGATGTCCCCGGCGACGACGACGGCGTCGGCGTCGCGGATGAGCGCGGCGGCGCTTTCGACGGGCCTCGTCGCCCCGTGGATGTCGCTGATGACGAAGAGCTTCATGTCGGTTCCCCGGCGGCGCTACTGGTCTTCAAAGCTGTCCCACAGGGAATTGGTGAAGCCGAGTTCGGCCGCCGCATACTGCTCGTCGAAGCTCAGGTTTATCCAATCCTTGCCCGCGCTGGGGGGCGGGTCGTTCCGGTCCCACTTCGATTCCCGCCAGCCGAGGACGGTCCACAGCTCCCTTTCCCTGGGGCTGAGATCCGCCCACGCGAGCCTTTCCCACATCGACGGATCGCCCTTCATGTCCCGAACGTCCATAGCCTGCCTCCCGTATTGTCTTGTTCCGAAATGATTTGTTCGACCGCCGCGCGGCGGCAATCCCGGCGCGACCCGGCCCGGCGGCCGGCCGCCCTGCCCGCTTCGTGTTTCAGGCGGCTGCTTTATGAGAAGACGACACCACCCGGCACCCGGAGTATAAGACAGGCCATTTTCATAAGTCAAAGGGAATGATGCGGCGCATCGGGGACTTGCCGCGCAAATCGCCGCAGAACCACGAACCCGCCCGGCGAAGCCGGAGCGGAAAACCTTTCCCCGGCCCGGCCGGACGCCGGGGCGGTAAAAATGCGCTCCGGGCGGGAAACCCCGGCAGGAAAAGACCCTCGCGCCGTTTCCGGGAACGGCTGCCGCAACCGCGCCCGGCTGCGCCGGCAGTGTTCCATATATGTAACCGGCGGCGCCGCGAAGGCATCCCCGGCGGCAGCGTCCGCCGGCGGACCGCCTTCTGCGGAAAATGGGTGTTGTCCTTTGAAAATGACAACTTGCGGGTGCGGGCGGCCGCGGGGTCGTATCATTATACCGATACACGGCAGCCGGCGGGAAGGCTGTCCGCGGGACCGTCTTTTTTTCTGATTCGTATTGACATGTTGGCGGCGATCGTGGCAAGAAAGAGGAGTCCTTCGATCATCGTCGCCTTGAGGAACGGTAAAGCGGGGCGGGCCGCATCGGCCGCGGCATGCCGCGAACGCGCCGCCCGGTATTTTTCACGGGGGCCGGTCCGCGCTTTCCTGCTCCCGAAAGAACGGCGCGCTGACACCTGCCCCGCCGCCGACGGGAAAAACGGCAAATACGGTATTCGTCCGGAGCACAGATGGCGGACATCAAGAACATCGAATCGCAGCAAAAGTTCCACCACGTCTTTATCGGCATCGTCGTGGCGCTCCTCGGGGCCGTGGTGCAGACGGCCAAGTTCGGAAGCCTCGGCAAGTACGGCCTCCTGCTCGAGCTTGCGGGATGGCTCCTGCTTCTCTTGTCGCTGGTCATTGCGGTCATGAACGCCTGGAACGTCCAGCACCTCTTCTTCCGGGCATGGGAGGCGGACAGGGCCAGAACGATCCTGGAACAGAAGAACATCCCGCCCGATACGCTGCTGACCGCCGTCGAAGGCATCGACAGGCTGAACACGATCTTCGCGGAGCTGGAAATCAAGTTCAGCCGCAGGTTCAAATTTCAACTCGCTTTCTTCGCATGGGGAATCTTCTGCATCGCGCTTGCGCGCGGTATGGAAGGCATCGTCAAACTCAAGATGCTCTGGTTCCCGGGCTGAAGCGGATTGCGCGGGTTGTTGCCTTCTACATCATTCCGAATGGTTTCACAGGAATTCATCCAACAAGCGGATAAATTGCGTCGTTAAGAAATATCCTTGGCTAAGGGAAATCATTTGAAGACGGATTCACATAAATTTTGTGAAATAGCAATTGACTCCTGGAATGACCGAGGAAAGCTTCTCTCGTGCATGAAAGCCGGGGCTCCTATTTGGGCATTTCGTGGCCAGGGAGATAAAGAGTGGCCTTTATCAACGAGATTCGAGAGAGACGCCGAGCAATACCAATGCACTAAATACCACTATCAAAATACAGAATTGTATATGCTTAGCGAATTTCAACGTCGAGCTCATCTCTTCGAGCATAAACTTCCGGAATTAAATAACAGCATCGAATGGCTATCTTTCTTGCAGCACTACGGCGGGAGTACGAGGCTCTTGGATTTTACGGATTCCTTCTTTATAGCAGCGTTCTTTGCTATGGAAAATTCAACGGACGATTCGGCCGTTTGGGCCATTAACATAAACATGCTTATAGATTCGGTAGAAATTGGCGGCATGTCGCCATACTCTCATCCATACAGAGAAATAGTCAAAGCGCACAAAGACAGGGCAAACGAATGCCTGAATTCAAAAGAAGAGAGTGAAAACTCTGTCTTGTTAATCGACCCTTTCCTCCAACATACTCGTCTCTGGATGCAACAGGGTATTTTTTTATTCCCATGCAATAGACAGTCGTCCTTCGAAAAGAATCTATGCGCTGCATTTGAGATAACTTTTGATGAATTATCAAGCGCCGATGCGACGCAAATTGAGACGGCCCGATTAGAAGAGTTTGATTTCCGAGATGTTGCGATATTGAAAATAGTCATATCAAGAGATATTCATAAAGAAGCGTTATATGACCTTCATGAAATGAATGTCAATCCGTCGACCTTGTTTCCAGGTCTCGATGGATTTGCGAGAAGTCTCAATCTTCATTTGCGGAGATTTGAATTATTTCATAAATAAGAAATCGAAAAATACGTAACGCATTCTCTGGCCGGGGGATGGTTCCCCCGGAAACATACCGTCCCCGGAATATGACGGGATTCTATTGATAGACGGCGGTAACGAGGTAGAAGTGGTTTCCGAAATCGCGGACTCTGATGATACCGCCCCCTTTCCTCTCTCCATCTCGGAGCTTTGTTAAATCGGATTCGTCGTAGTGGAGTTCGTAATCAATGCAGACGACCGCCGCGCCTCCGGTATGGCCCCAATCCCACGTAACATGTCTGGGGTGCGGCCCCTTGAGGAACTGTACCGATTTTTCATAGTGTCGATGGTTTGCCTGAAAGCGTACCCAATCCGCATCGATCCGCCAGTGAGCAAGCGAGGCCATGAGGCAAAAAATGATCACCGGTGCAATGACGGCGGAAGCGAGACGACGCCACCTCTTTCTAATGCTGTTTGTTATGACGCTGGTCAGCCAGATAATCACCACTACTAATGCCGGGACAAGGAGGAGCGGAACCAGCAGCAGATAGAGATTCAGCCTTCTATCGAGTTCGTTCAAAAAGAATAACAGCGCGGCAAAAGCGAGCTGGAGGATTAAATGAAAGATTGTATAATGATCGCTTGTGAGCGACTCCGGCGCAGTATTAACGGTTTGATCGGAAGCGGATGTCATAGCAGGCCGACAATGCGTGTTGCTCTGCCTGTGTTTTAATAAACCATTCGTCCTATGCAGATTGTATATCTATTAATAGAGGAATATAGGGACTGTCAAGGTTTTTCTAAGACTAATTAATCGAGCCGATATTACAGCCGCCTTTCTATCTCCGCCGCAATTTCTCCAATGAATATTATCACAGCCGATGTAATGCCGCTGTCTGCATCGTTACCATAGCGAACACGGCAATAGACGCCTCTCTCTTTGACGGCACTCTTAAACCTTGGACGCTTCAGATGCGATTCTATGCCCTTCGTGGCCATCCCCCAACATCCGGATAATTCCGCAGCTGCAAAAAGCTCAATGAGATTTTCGAAAGAGTAAACCCGCGACACCCCTCGGCCCACATGATTCTCTTTCGGCACAATAATCCCAGCCTTGACCCACATCTGGGCGGTGCTTCTTTTAATAGCCGGAACAATCCGTTCGACTTCAGAGAAAGAAAATTCATCTCGCATGCGTTATCCTTCCGGTCAATGTCTGTGTGCGCTGCACCGCTTCTCGTAATCGCATCACGAAGCGGCCTCATTCGCTAACCCGCAAACGGCCTTCTTGCCGTTACCCCGTCGTTGTCGCCGATTCGCGTTGTGCCAACGAGCTCAAAATCTCCATCGTCGTTTTTGGCATACGTTTGCAGGTGAATGTCATTACCGCTTATCCGGTCCATCACGACCTTCCGGTCGCCTGCGGTCATCTCGCAGCCGCCGGGTGTCGTCAAACAAGAGCCTATCTTTTCGGATGTGCCCTTATCCACAATATCGAAGGAGTCCGGTGTCTCGTTCTCATCGTCCGCTTCCGCAGGGGTTAAATGCACATCGCCGGACGACACCCCCAGCGCATCCATTACGTGCTGCAATGGAGAACCCGGTTCGGCAAGCAAATCGGTCGGCGCCTCACGAAGCGTCATCGTGTTCGCGGCCGATTCGACATCCGTTGGCTTTCTTGCCTCGCGGAGGGCGCTTTGAAGAGCATTTCCGGACACATCTGAAAGCACGTTACCGGCATCCGCTATCCATGAATTAGGTATGCTTCGACGATCTGAATTTCCGCCTCTCCACGCCGTTTCAGATTCGGCGTCGTCTCCCGCGAGGTCTTTTCTCTTCCTGTCTTCGGTTGAATAAGCATCGTCCGGCTGCTCAGCCGCGGCTGTCCGCTCGGAATCCCGTTCCGTCGCCTCGGCTACCTTGTCGGAGTTGCTGGAGGAGCGTTCGTTACTGCTAACCTTGGGCTTACCGGATAATTTTTTAATGACCTTTTTATAAATATCCGCACCTTTTTTATCCTTACCGGCTTTAAAATTCCACGGGCCGTCATGATAACACGCATACGCACCTGTATCCAACTTCTCTCCGGTCAGTCCTTTCTCTGCGGCTTTGTTCAGGCAATGTTGATAGTATCTGACTGTTGCCTCTGCGTTGGCATCCAGATCGAAAATATTCGCACCACGCGGCCCATACTGCTCAAACGTGTCATTCATCATCTGTCCTAGTCCGGACGCAGTTGTGTCTGGATTCGCAGCATCTGGATTAAATCCAGATTCGTGTTCCACGATTTTCAAGACTTCGCTGGTCTGATGTTCATTGAATCCATAAAGACCTGCATACTTCCTGATCGCTTCCACGGCTTTCACCTTCACTTCGTATGGAGCAGCCCCTGCTTTTCGACTGTTCCCGGCAGAACGGCCAGGCGTTTTATCGATTAAGATATTGTAATTTGTTTCTTTCGGCATCCAGCTTACCTCCCGTCTTGTTCTTTAAATCTGATTTTTTTTGCAGATCTCCAATCGTAACGAATTCCTAATTTTTCTATTTTCTTGTCAAACAAATCATTGATGCGTCGAAAATTCTTTATCTTTTCTGAATAGTTGCTCGCCACCAATCTGCCATCCAGATCATAGATTTCGGTCCATTCGGCTCCCCGATAATTACCGCCGGACCATGAGAAAATAATGATGTAAGGTTTTCCTCTCTTATCTCTCGTACAATCCCAGGATACTGCGGGATAAATATATCCCGAAGAATTAATCCTGTTTCGATTCAACTTGTTATCCCATGAATCCTTGACAAGCTTGATCCGGCCGGTCTTGTTGATAAAGTATATTCTCTGGTCAACAGCTTCAATCAAAGGAAAGCTGTCTTCCTCTGATCGTATTCTTACCGCCAATGCCTTGACATCTCCGCAAACCAGCTCGCTGAATACGGCACGATATTTTTTGAATTCCCCGCCTGCGTTCTCCCCGGCGGCTTGACCTTCCTTATCTTGGGACAATGCGGGGCTGCCGGGTTCCGCTGCGAATGCTCCCGGACTCCAGGCCAAAACGAACAGGGCCATAAAAAGAAGGCAGGCGGATCGAATCGTCGCGCACCGGATGCCCGGTCGATCGTCCTTCCGGCTCATCGTCGCGGCGCTTCTTTTTACTTCACGGCTCTTTTCATTCATGATGCACCTCGCATAAAAATATCAAACGGTTACGAACTCCCCCTCGCCATCCGGCCATGTCAGGATATTATACTGATATTATAAACGATAAACGGCCTAATGCAATATAAATATAGTATTATATAATGATTATTTACCGATTCGGGCGTATAGCGGAAGAATGACCTTTTATTGCGCTTGACGGATAGCCGCCAGCGTCAAGTCCGCCGGTGTCTGACCGAGGGAAAAGGGGGAAAATATGTAGGCGTACCGGAATTATCGTGGACTCAATATGTTAAAGCGACGAAATATCTAATGATAGTTCTAGCAATTTCGTCCATTTTTTCTTGACACACACAATAAACTGCCTCATAGTTCCGTTAACAGCTGGTAAATAAAGGGCATATACGAGGCTGTCACGATAATAATTTATAGGTATAAAAGAATATGGAACACCCTCTTAAGGCTTTGTTTGAAAATGCCGGGTTGATAAGAAATGGCAAACCAATCATAAAGTATATTCGCAAACTGAAGGCAAGCCATATTATTGATGTTTGCCAACAATCCACCGATATAACACATTATACCAATATAAATGCCAGTCCGTCGATATTCTCTCACGCCGCAGCGCCATCTTTGGGTGGAAGTTCATATCCATGTTCCAGTCCTTCATGCCGAATTGAAAAGATTAGAGAGTTGACACAGTTTGCCGCTTTATACAGTGATAAGGTTTTCATCAAGAATTATTTTACAGACTTACTTGCGTATGCTGATAGAAAACCAGCGAATTTAGAGGCCTTTTTCCGCTATAAATTCTTGGATGATTTGATTGTATTTTGTGAATTACTGCCTTTAATTGAATCTGACATAGTCCAGATGGTTTCTTTTGGCAATGTTTGTCCGCATTGTCTATGTATAGATGCTCTATCGCAGGATAAGAACCCAAGATATAACGTGTTGTCAGATGCGTTACGTAGAAGGTTTTTGAAGGAAGTAGCATACTCACTCATTTATAAGAATGACGAAATGACACTAATCAGTTCTGGGCCAGATTCAATATTACCTCATGGTTTGTGGTGTCATACTTATCTTATCCAGGACGAAATCTATAGTAAAGCTCCAAGGCTTGTAGAGCAGGTCAAAAAATGTGGAATAATTAAGCTAACCACAGATCAAGCTAAAAAGCTTAAGGCGCATAACATACCCTTCACACCGCTCATTCACAATATCGCCTTTGAATTAGGTGTTGCTGATTTGCTGAAGACATCATTCTTGTCTGATTGAAGTAGCCCCCAATTGAACCGGACACTTTGAATCTGGAAATAAGTTGTAGGAATAGATATAGAGATATTACTACAACCAGAAAGAAGGTGTTTATGGTTCCTGTAGAAGTGATCGTCGGTGTACAGAGGCGACGTCGCTGGTCGGCTGCCGAGAAGAAGTCGACGGTGCGGGAGGCGGAGCAGCCGGGAATGAGCATCTCGGCTGTAGCCCGGAAGTATGACATCCATCCGAACCAACTGTTCCACTGGCGCAGGCTTGCCGAAGAAGGGGCTCTGTCGGCGGTTGGTGCAGATGAAGGCGTCGTTCCTGCATCGGAAGCCAGAGAACTGAAGAAGCAGATCCGGGAGTTGGAGCGTCTTCTGGGCAAAAAGACAATGGAGGTGGAGATATTAAGAGAGGCTGTCCGGATTGCCCGTGAAAAAAAACTGATCTCGCGGTTGCCGTTGTTGCCGGAGGACGATTCCCGATGAAGACGGTTGTCGATACGCTGGACGTTTCCCGTTCCCGGCAGTACGAAAGGCAAGGGAAGGAAGCCGATTCGAGAAGCCGCCATTACAGGAGAGGCGACGATGGCAGATATCTTCTTCTGATCAGGCAGGTTATTGATAATCGTCCCAGTTACGGCTATCGGAGAGTAACGGCAAGAATCAACAGGTTTCTGGAACGTCAGGGGCATCCGGGAGTTAACCCCAAACGGATTTATCGTCTCATGAAGATGCACAATCTGCTTCTTCAGCGGCATACGGGTAGGCCGGCAAGGCTTCACGAGGGTAAGGTCACGACGAGACGGAGCGATCTTCGTTGGTGTTCCGATGCGTTTGAGATTGCCTGCTGGAATGGGGACCGTCTCCGGGTAGCGTTCAGCATGGATTGTTGCGACAGGGAAATCATGAGTTATGTAGCCACGACAGGGGGCGTATCCGGCGACATGGTCAGGGACTTGATGGCGGAAGCCATTGAGGCCCGTTTCGGTATGATCAATCGGCTGCCTCACAGAATCCAGTGGCTGAGCGATAATGGTCCTGCGTACACCGCCAGGGAAACGAAAAGCTTTGGGCAGATGATGGGGCTTGAGGTTTGCACGACCCCGTTCTACAGCCCGGAATCGAACGGCATGGCCGAATCCTTTGTCAAGACCTTCAAGAGGGATTATGTTCATCTGAATATCCTGACTGATGCCGAAACGGTCATGAAGCAACTGCCCGGATGGTTCGTAGACTACAATGAAAACCATCCGCACAAGGGATTGAAAATGATGTCGCCCAGGGAGTATAGGAGACATCAAAATAAGTTAGAACAGTGTCCGGTGAAATAGGGGCAACTCCACTGATAGTGATCTCGAAATTAATTTCATAAAGAACTTAACGGGTGATCCGATAGCTAGGCGGCATACAATGCTTATGCAAAAATATCTTACCTGCCTTCTTCCTTTCGTTGAATCTGTTGACGCACAAAGCCTTATAAAACTTCGAAATAGCGAACAAGAAGCATTCATTTTGTTCAGAGCAGCATTGACCAAAGCGATAGAAGAATACAAGATAGCGGGTGACTCATTTACAGAGAGAGATGCTCAAGCAGTTTATGCGGACATTCTTCAACCACGCTTAGCATCTCTGAGCGCTAAAATTAGCAAAGCTGATAAATCCCTTTTTAAGGGAGTTGTGCGCAAAATTGCAGGATGGACGGGTGCTATATCTGTTGGTTTTCTAACTGGAATCTTTACAACGCCGCTGGCAGGCGCTGCTGCATTTGGAGCGACTAAAATAGGTGCGGAAGTCATTGAAGAAACCATGGCGAAGAGCGACAAGAAAGAGACGATCAGTCAAGATGAATTGTACTTCTTATGGAAGGTCAAAGAGCTTTCAAAGGCTTCCGATTACCCGCAACACTAGACAAATAAAGCAGCTTACGCGTTATCAACTGATGATATCTGGATAATTCCCCACCAGCGGCCGTTTGAGGATGTTGTTGCGGCGCCATTCGTCCACGAGGTCCTTGTTCGATTCCCAGATGCCCCCGATCTTCCGCGCCGGGAAGTTCTCCGTGTCGATCCAGGCCTGGATCGTCTGCCACGAGCGGCGGGTGTAGGCCTTGATCTCATCCTTCCCTATCAGCGTTTTGCCCAACTGCCCTCCCTTCCCGCCCTACCCGTCCGGGCCTTCGGATTTCACGGGTCCCCCTTTTTCGCCTGCCTGCTTCGCGGCGGTTACCGGCCAGCCGATATTATACAAACGTCCTTCTTACCGTGACCCCGTCGTTGTCGCCGATTCTTGTCGTCCCAACGAGTTCAAAATCTCCATCGTCGTTTTTCGCATATGTTTGCAGATGAATGTCGTTGCCGCTTATCCGGTCCATCACGACCTTCCTGTCGCCCACGGTCATTTCGCAGCCGGTGGGTGTTCCCGCATAAGAGCCGATTTTTTCCGTTGTGTCGTTATCTCTGATGTCGAAAGAGTCCGGTGTCTCGTTCTCTTCGTCCGCCTCCGCCGGGGTTAATTGCACATCGCCGAACTTCACGCCCAGCACATCCAGCGCGTGCCGCCATGGCGCTTCGGGTATGCCGAGGGAGGAACCGTTCGCGGCAGCCTTGAAAGCGCCGTCCTGATTGTTCGTGGAATCGTCGGCCTCTCGTTCGCCCGAATCGTCGCCTCTTCGCGCCGTCTCAGCTTCGGCGTCGTCTCCCGCAGCGAGGTCTTTTCTCTTCCTGTCTTCGGTTGAATACGTATCGTCCGGTTGCCCGGCCGGGGCTGTCCGCCCGGAATCCCGCTCCGCCGCCTCGGCGACTTTGTCGGCGTCGCTCCCGGAATCATCGAGGGAAAGTTTCATGCTTTTGTATTTTTCATACAGTTTCCGTAGCGCCTTTTGCTCCGCCGGTGTGGCTCCTGGATTCCAACGTTTATATATTTTATTGACATCGTCGGACTTCGCCTTCCTTTTCTTGTCGAGGTAGACACCGATACCTACGGCGATGTTCGAATCGGGATCGAATCGCTTGTAGTCTTCGTAATTGCCCTTAACTTGGTAACCGTTGATCAAAGATTTACCGTTTAATCGACTATAGAAGTCTTTAGCGGTCTCATCCGCAATTTGAAACACACCGGATGGGGATTCGTCCTTATTGGCCGCGTCGGGATTGAACCCTGATTCCAGATCAGCATAGGCCACTAACCTGGCGATATCGTCTTGCGTGATGGGGACGCCCTGACGCTGCGCGGCTCTGGCCTGGGTGACGATTTTCTGTTTGACTTTCTCCGCGACATCGGCGTCGACAGCCCCTTTTTCCCTTGAGTGTCCGTATTTGATTCCCGGATCATTGTAATGCGAAGCCATAACATTCCTCCATGATTAACATTGTCCAGTTAATTTGGGTTAAGGATTTTTCCAGTGGAAGGGTTTCGGTATGAAACGCAACTTAACCAGGCGATCCTTCTCCCATAAAAAATACCAGATTCCTCTTTCGCTATCTTCAGGCCCGCCGATCAAAACCAAAAGCCTGCTGTCCAGCCGATACCAGATAGCGCCGGAGCCGTACCAGATACTCTTGCCGGGTTGAAACAGAGCATCGTGCACATTAACGGCACTATTGGAAGTTGCACCGGGCGGATGAAAAATGCGCCCCGTTTTCGCGTCGATGATGGCTATCTGTGTGCAATCGGTTCCACAGCCCCAAGTGGCCAAGATGAAGCGCCCGGCGAAATTCGGTTTCTCGCGCGACCATTCTTTGAGCCGCGTCCGATACATCCTCGACCTCGGGTGGCTTTTGAGATCGGGCACCGCATTGCGCCCGGTATAAAGCTTTGCCGGATAATCTTCAAACCGCGGGGCGTCGGCCGGTATGTCCGACGGGCGGATCGTGTTTTCGTCATACCCATCCGCAATGTCGTCGGCCATGAGGACCTGCGGCGTGAAAAGGAGGAGCATGACCAGGATCGTGATCCGCAGCATCGTCTTCCCGAATTGCGACCGAGGCCATCCGCCGGAACGAGAGCCGCCACCCGGGCACTCACAGCCCCTTTCTTTCCTTGATCGTCCGCACTTGATTCCCGGATTCTTATAATGCGATACCATAACATTCCTCCATGATCAGCGTGTGCTTGGTGAATTTGCCCTAATCATCATGCCAGTTGTAGGGTTTCGGTATGAAACGCAGTTTAACCAGGCGATTCTTTTCCCATAAAAAATACCAGATTCCTCTTTCGCTATCTTCAGGCCGACCGATCATAACCAAAAGCCTGCTGTCCGGACGATGCAAAATGGATCCGCAGCTGTCTCTAATATGCTCACAAGTTGGCAGCAGATCATCGTGCACGTTAACGGCGACATTGTAAGTTGCACCGGGCGGATGAAAAATACGCCCCGTTTTCGCGTCGATGATGGCTATCTGTGTGCAATCGGTTCCACAGCCCCAAGCGGCCAGGATGAAGTGCCCCGCGAAATTCGGTTTCTCGCGCGACCATTCTTTAAGCCGCGTCCGATACAGCC
This sequence comes from Syntrophales bacterium, assembly GCA_963668175.1. Lineage (GTDB taxonomy): Bacteria > Desulfobacterota > Syntrophia > Syntrophales > PHBD01. The sequence continues at coordinate 2,145,441 of OY764159.1, read as the reverse complement.
TCGACTGCGGGTGGCTTTTGAGGTCCGGGGCCGCATTGCGCCCGGTGTAAAGCTTTGCCGGATAATCTTCAAACCGGGGGGCGTCGGCCGGTATGTCCGACGGGCGGATCGTGTTTTCGTCATACCCATCCTCAATGTCGCCGGCGATGAGGACCTGCGGTGTGAAAAGGAGGAGGATGACCAGGATCATGCCCCGCAGCATCGTCTTCCCGAATTGCGACCGAGGCCATCCGCCGGAACGAGAGCCGCCGCCATCCCGGCATCCACAGCCCCTTTCTTCCCTCGATCGTCCGTACTTTCTTCCCGGATCGTTATCATGTGACGCCATATTGACCTTTTAACCTCCGTTGTCGGAATTTTGACGAAATTCTGAGGATACCGTCCCCCATGCGGGGGACTTTCCCCCATGCGGGGGACTTTCCCCCATGCGGGGGACCTTCCCCCATTCGGGGGACCCGTCCCCTTGTCAGGGACGCTTTCCCAGGCATTGCTTTCCGTTGCGACCGCTTCGCCCCCAGCCGCGTCGCGGCGCTGGTCGGCCCGCCGATATTATGCAAACGGCCTTGTCACCGTTACCCCGTCGTTGTCGCCGATTCGCGTCGTCCCAACGAGTTCATATTCTCCGTCGTCGTTTTTGGCGTACGTTTGCAGGTGAATGTCGTTGCCGCTTATCCGGTCCATCACGACCTTCCTGTCGCCCGCGGTCATCTCGCCGCCGTCGGGAGTCATCAAACAAGAGCCTATCTTTTCGGATGTGCCCTTATCCACCATATCGAAGGAGTCCGGTTTTATATTCCCGTAGTCCGCCGCCGGGGTGAATTGCACATCGCGGGGCTTCACCCCCAGCGCGTCCAGCGCATGACGCAACGGATCGGCGGAAAAGCCGGCCGGCGCGTCAGCGGCAGGAGCGGCAGCACTTGTGTTTTCGTTAACATCCGGGCCGCCGCTTGAGGCGATCACTGTAAATCCGTCATCATGGGAGATGTTCCGGGATTGCCGGTCGTTGTCGCCTCCCCGGTCTGTCGCGCCCTGCCGGTCGGGATCGGGGTCCTTCTTGTTGTCGGCGGGGCCGGAGGGGTCGTTTTTCGGCAATACGATTCGCTGTCCGGGGCGGATCGAATCCGGATTCTTGATATCGGGATTCGCCTCCATGATTTGTTGAACGGTGGTATGAAATTTGGCTGCGATATCGCCAAGGACATTGCCGCGTTGGACCGTATAGATCCCGGCATCTACCGCCGCATCGATGCCGCCCCCCTCCACCGGAACATATTTCCAGGTCGTATTTGACTTTCCCGTAACTGCCTTATACACGGATGTCTTGCCGTTTTCCGTCACGATGGCTGTTTTGCCGGAATCGGTGAACTTAACATCAAACGGAGTCGGTTGTGGCGCATTTCGATCAAACTGGCTCAGATAGCCCTGTTTGATATGTCGAACATTGGCCGGATTATTTCCAAATATCCCGGAGGGATCAATATCGGGGTTTTTATCCCAAAGGGCTTTTTTAAGGTTATACACTCCCCCGCCAGCCATGCATTCATGCAAGGTTAAACCTGCCGCGGAGCACGCCGCACCGAACACATAGTTTGCTGCCGGCCGAAAGTCCTCGACCCAGTTGGCTCCAACCTTTCCATTATAGGCTGTCTGCAAGTCGTCCGGCCGACCGCTTCTAAAATTCGATAACAATTTTACATACGTTTCCAGGCGCGTTGCAATATCGATAGGTTCAAGCGACTGCCAATAAGGAGGTTTATATTTTGCAATCACTGCGTCCAGATTAAAATCGGCTGGGACGACATACGGCCGCCCGGTTGAACCGTCCATAATATAGTTTCCATTTGTGTCTTTGAGATACTTTGCAGCGACATTATTACCGTTTTCTTTAACAAAGAAATGATCCGCCCCGTATCGTCCCATCTTCCAGCCCTCCTTTTAAATAACTTCAATGGTAATATTCATGCAGCATATAGAAATGCCGACCGACTCTCGTTATGCGGTAACCCCAGTATTTTGGGTCATGCAATTCGGCTTTTTTCCTTTTTTCTCTCTCATCCAGGGATTCATTTAAATCGTAAACAATTGTATACTTAGAGATATTAGGATGCCCTTTGATAAGCCATTCTTTGTATGGGGGCAGCTTATCGGGGTCGTTCATCTCCGGGAAATAGAATCTTTTCTGGATTTGGAATTCTACATATTGGCGTGAATCGTAGAAAATATCTTTGATAGGATTACTCCCCAGAGGAAACATAAAGACCACAAGCAATGCCGGGGTAAGTAAGGATAAAGACGACTTCGGTTTTTTTCTTCCGAGCAACACCAGTGCACAAATAAAACAGACTGCCGGAAATAAGAACACCAATATAATGAATAAAAAAAATTGGATAACGTCATCTTGGCAATAAAATAATACCCACCATTGCAGGAAATACAACAGCATCACGATGGTCGGCCAGAGCGTGAAACCCTTAAAAATTCGATTTTTCCATGCAAGCAGCCGCCTCAATTTAGAAGTCATTGTTTATCGCCTTTCGCAGATTGCATATGGTGTCTTTGAGATACTGTGCCGCAACGTCCTTTTTGTCTGCATCTTTAACAAAGAAACGATCCGCCCCATATCGGCCGCTCCGTAGTCAGAATTTTGACAAAATTCTGAGGATATCGTCCCCCATGCGGGGGACTTTCCCCCCTGCGGGGGACCTGTCCCCTTGTCAGGGACGCTTTCCCAGGAATTACCCTATTCATGATGCACCTCGCTTAAAAATATCAACCGGTTACGAACTCCCCCTCGCCATCCGGCCATGTCAGGATATTATACTGATATTATAAATGATAACCGGCCTAATGCAATATAAATATAGTATAATATAATGATTATTTACCGAATCGCGGTGCATTGAATCTCCTACCCCCGTCGGCTTTCGCAACGCCCTCCCCGGAACGCCCGCGTCATGCCTTTCCGCCCCCGCCGGCTTTCGCCGCCCTCCCGCCTCCGCGTCACGGAAAACCCGCAGGACCGCCGTACACCGTCCCGCCTACTTCAGGCAGGCGGTCAGCTCGCGGATGCGCCGGAGGTTCTCCTGCCGCTGCTCCTCGGACAGCACGGGCGCAGGCTCGTCCGGGACGTACTCCCGGGGCACCCAGGCCCCGTCCGCCGGTTCCGGATCGGCAATCTCGTCCTCCCAGCGCCGCTTCCGGATGTAGCGCTCCGGGTCCGGCCACTCGGGGCAGAACCGCCCCGCCGCCCGCAGGGCCGCCTTGTGCCGCTTCTGTCGCTCGACCGCCGCCGCGATTTCGTCCGCTCCGGGCCTGTCCTTGGCCTTCCGCCACTGGGCGAAGGCGGCTTGTTTCGCCGTTTTCCGCGGATAGTGGGCCCAGAATTGCTCGAAATCCCCGTCGCCCGCCGGAGGCGAAGCGGAGGCCGGGGGGCTTATCTCTTTCTCCGAAGGCGAAGAAGAAGACGAAGAGGAAGGGGTTGGATTTTGCTTAACCGCCGTTTGCTTATCCAAAACCTCCTCCGGCGGCGCTTTTTTGAGCACGGGGTTCCCGCCCCTGATACCGGCGGAAGTCCTGATCCGCCTGATGTATTCGTCGCGGACCATCCGCCGCGACGTGATCGTGATGGCGTCCTTTTCGATAACCACGTCGGCGATCCTGTGCTTAAACAAATAGGCGACTATCGAGAGACTTTTTTTCTCCCCGGAGTGGAGGATGCGTGCCCATTTCGCGAGCGTTTTGGTGGCCGTGCCCCGTTCCTCCTCCCACCAGAGCTTGCAGCAGATCCTGATCCACGCGCCCTCGATCTCCAGGGGGTGTTCCTCCAGGTCCCTCGTCCAGTCGGACGGATAGAATTGAAACGCCGGGGCCTTGCCCATCGGCCGTGCTCCCTTTCGCGCGTCATGCCGCATCCGCCGCATCTTTCCGGAGGATGCCGGCGCGCCGAAAAAACTTGTTTAAAAATAGCGGCTTTTGTGCTAGCTAAAACGAATGGGGGGGAGACGGACGGTCTGGATGCACCGGTGCGAACGATGCCCGCCCGCCTCTATGTCTTTGCACCCTCATTTTCCAGATCGTAGCAGCCGAAAATACGGACGGCGCAGGGCGGCCCTCCCGCTGCCCGATGGGTTGCGGCAATAAGGCGCTGCGGTACCGCCCGATGCAGGGCGGCGTTACGCGCGGCGCAGGCCGGCGGCGGCGCACCCCGAATCCCGGGCCATACGCGGTCCGTGCGGTGCCTCATCGGCGGCCATGCTCGATTTCAACCGGGGATTTTTTCATAAGTGAAAAAAGAAGTCAAGAGAAACATTTCACAAGTAGAGCTTATACGCCGGGCCATGCAGGACCGCGGCTGGAACGCCGCCGATCTTTCCCGCGCCTCGGGCGTATCCACGGGCGTCCTCAGCCGTTTTTTCCACGACGACGGCATGAGCGCCGACAACCTTTTCGCCGTCCTTATCGCCCTCGATCTTCTGGCCGGCCCCGAATCCTCCGCCCCTTCCCCCTATGGGGAAGCAAACCGCGAGATCCACGAACTGGTGGAATACCTATTGCAGAGCGGTAATATAGATGCCGTGAATGCATTTAAAGCTGGTTTGGGGGGGGTCTTGATGTTTATCAGTGACAAAAGCGATACCGCAAAAGCGATTGCCAACATCGAAAAGATGCTGAAGCAGTTGATTTCCGACCGCGTGGAGGGAAAAAGCTCAAAACGCGCAACCGATCACGGAAAAAAGAGGGCAGCCAAGTGATCGGTTTTCCTGGTAAAGCTGCCGTTTCGGATAATGTCGTTCCTTTCGATAAAATCCTGAAGCAAAACGTAAAAAGAAAGCGCAAATAGTCTTCAACCGTCAACAAAATGCCGTCACGGCATCTCTTTTTTTGGCATTTGGGCGGATAGCATGATTGTATGATTATATCTATCTGATCGTGTTAGACAGCCTATACATTTCTCTTGATTGGGTTTGCGGCCTCTGCGACCCCGGGGCAAGGGCCGTCCGCGGCCAGGCTGTTCGCCATCCGTCCGGCCCGCGGCGTCAGGCCGTTCCGGGGGCGGCGCAGACCCTGTTGCGGCCGCTGTTCTTCGCCTCGTAAAGGGCCTCGTCGGCCCGCTTGAGCAGCGCCTCCAGGCCGCTGTCCTCCGCCGCCAGACCCGCCACGCCGATGGAAACGGTGAAGGAGAAGGCCTTTCCTCCCGGCATTTCCACGGACGCTCCCGCCAAACGCTCCCTCAGCCTCTCGGCGACGATCAGGGCCTGGCTCGCCGCCGTCTCCGGCAGCAATACGGCGAACTCCTCGCCGCCGATCCGGGCAAAGACGTCGATGTTCCGGACCGTCGCCAGGGTGGTCTCGCAAAGGGCCTTCAGGGCGGCATCGCCCGCGTCGTGGCCGTACGTATCGTTGACCCCCTTGAAGCGGTCGATATCGATCATCAGGAGCGACGGCCGTTTTCCCGTCCGCAGGCTTCTTAAGAGCTCCCGCCTGCCCTGCTCGAAGAAATAGCGGCGGTTGCCGATGCCCGTCAGGGGGTCCGCGAGGGCCTGCCTTTCCAGCTCCCCGGCCTGGTCCTTCAGGCGCATGTTCGCGTTTAAAAGCCGGCTGGCCAGGGACGATATGCCGAGAAGGAGGGCCGCGATCAGGACGAAACCGGTGACGGACGAATAGAAGTGGACGCGCCAGTGGCGCAGGTCCTCCTCGACGGGCGACGAGACGGCCACCGTATACGGGAAGGATTCGACCTTCTGGAAGGCGAAGAGGCGCTCCTGTCTGTCGAGGGGGGAGACGATGACGGTCTGGCGGGATTCGGCCTTGTCCGCCTGGAACCGGTCCAGCTCGGCGAATCCCGATTTACGGCCGACGGCCTGGGGGACATCCGGGGCGCGGAAGAGAAGCCTTCCCGACGCGTCCGCGACGGCGATGGCGCCGCCTTTCGCAAAGCCGGGCCTGCCGAAGAGGCCGTTCAGGTATTTGCCGTTCAGGCCGGAAACGACCACGCCGGCGAACGACGGCCTCCCTTTCCTGCGGATCGTCCGCGAGCAGGAGAACCACGTGTCTCCCGTCGTCGTCTCCACGTAGGCCCCGGAACAGAAGGCGTTGCTCTCGGGATGCCTGGCGGGATAGGAAAAGTACTCCCGGCGGGAGAAATCCTCGCCCACTTCCTGGGGCGCGTTCCGGTTGACGCTCGCGATGAAGACCCCTTTCGCATTCATGATGCCGACGGCGAAAAGCCACGGATGGGTGTTGATCTTCCGGAGAAGGACCTGGTTCAGCCTTCCCGTCTCCTCGGCGTCGGGCCCCTCGTCGGCGCTGAGGAGGTAGGGATCGACGCGGTCCTGGACGTCACGCATGATGTAGTCGATCTCGCGAAGGGCCCCCGTCAGGCGCTGGGCGGCGAGTTTCGCGACACTCGCGTTGCGGTCCTGGACGGCGTCCATGGCGGCCCGGTAGGAGCGCATCAGCTCCACCGCCACCCATGCGCCCATAACGCAGATCGCCAGAACGGCCCAGACGACCAGATGAACCTTCCTTCTCGGCTTTTCCTGTTCGGTCAAGACATGCCTCCCGGGGAAACGGAAAAAGATACGGCGTATGCGTCGTCGCGCCGCAGTACCGGCGCGGTGCTCTCCGTCTTTTATTCCGCGATTGAGGCCCCGATATTAGCATAGGTTGCGTCTGTCTTGAATAAATTGTTGCGGTATTGGTGATCCGGATCACAAAACGGGCCACAAAATCGGCCGCTGCGCGGACCGCGAAAGAGGCCGCCGGGAAGGAAAACGGGGAAAATAACCGGTCCGCCGGGCTTTTTCACCGCCCGCGGCTCGGCGCACGCCGGGCGGCGTGCGTCGCGGCATACTGCGGAACGGATTGTTTAAAGGTTTCCAGATTTTATTTACGCACCCACTTGTCCGAACCGACAACCTTCCCGTTCAGGTCGTAGGTCTTCTTGAGCATCGCATGATCGCCCTGCATCTCGTACACCAGGAAACCGAAGGCGTTGCTTGCGACGGGCGTGGAATAGTTGTAGACGAGCGCCAGCTTGTTGTCCCGGAAATAGCCGACGGCGTCGTATTTGCCGTACGCCGACTTGAATGCGCACCGGCAGGCGCCGTCGTGGCACTTGACCTCCATGCTGGCATCCAGCCGCCCTTCGATCGTCCAGACGCCGGACGGGTCCGCGGCCCAAACCGAGGATGCCGCGAGCATCAGAACCGCCGCCGTTAATACCGCTGTCAAAATTTTCATACATTCCCCCTCTGCGCAGGTTGTTGGTTTTGCTTCGTCCGCCCCGGCTTCCGCCGGACGGCCGCCGTCCGTATACATTTTCCCGTCGCCGGGAACAAATCGCAGCGCCGGCGTTCGCCGTTCCTTCCGCTTATTTTCCTTCCAGGATGTCGTCCAGGATCGCCGCCGCCGTCTCCACGAAGGCAAGGCAGCGCGTATTCCGGAAGTCGTGCTCCCTGAAGTACTGCATCCCCTCGGGCGTGCCGACGTTGCAGCCCAGAAGCTTCTCGCAGACGATCGTCCCGTGGCGCTCCGCAAACCGCTCGGCCAGCGCCTTCACGATCCGGCTCGTCCGCTGCTTCGCCTCGTTGTCGGCGGCGGCCGTCCGGCCGTGCCTGAGGCCTATAACCATGGCCGCCCCGGTGACGGCGCCGCAGGTCAGTCCCATATGCCCGATGCCGCCGCCAAAGGCGTCGGCGATTTTCAGGGCGGTGTTTCTGTCGAGGCCAAGCTCCTCGCAGAACGTCGCGAAGACGGACTGCGAACAGGAGAAGCCTTCCTTCAGCAGCGCCTTGGCGCTTTCCGGATGATTGATCATTTTCGTTTCCTTTCTCGATTCACTGCTGTTTGCAGCGCTCTATTTGGCGTTACGCACCGGGAGGACCCGGTAGAAGAAGCCGTTGTACTTGGGCTGCCAGTACCGTTCGCCGCTGTAGAACAGGAGGGCGGCGGCCTCGCCCTTGCGCGTCTCGGCGGCCCAGGCGCAGCAGGAGCTGAGTTCGATCAGCCCCGTCAGGTGCAGGGGGTATTCCTCCGCGGCCCGATTCGGCTGCGTCTTGGCGCGGTCGAAGATACCGGCCAGCTCTTCCTGGGTCGGCAGGCGCCAGTCCGTGTGGCCGCCCAGGCCGAAATTCCGGCAATAGGTCCCGGCGGCCGTCCAGTCGATGTCGCTCCCGTTGTCCCTTGCGGCCCACATGAGGTGTGTTTGCGTGTCGAGGACCGTCCCGTCGGCGTATTTGCAGAAACGTCCGTCGCTTTCGGCGCACGGCCTCTGCGAATCTCCGGCAGGCGCGCCGTTCCGCTGCCCCCTGGCCGGCCGTGCATCGTCGGCCTGCGTCCGCTCTTCCGGGAGGCTAAGCAACGGATCCGTCCCGGCTTCCCCGGGGCCGGGGCGGAAGAAGAACTTCCCCTCCAGCGAGGACAGCTCCCACGGGACCTGCGCGCCCTTCGTTTTGCTCCCGAGGTCCCTGCGGACCTCCTTGAAGACCTCCTCGATGGGTAGGCCCGGGGTGTTCATATGGCGGATGAGCGACTCCGTGTAGGGGCTGTTGCGGCCGGTGCCGTCCGCCGCCACCTTGCCGGGCGACGTGGAATACGTGATGAACATGCCCTTCGGCGCGTCGGAGATGACGGCAAGCCCCCGGGAGGCGCTGCGGAAGCCGCGCCCGAAGGGGTTGTCCCTGCAGGCGTCCAGGATCACGATATTCAGGGGGTTCCCGGCGGCGCCCATCTCGTCGAGCACCATTTCCGCATCGACGGCCTTGTACTTGACGTCAGTCTCCTTTTCGATTTCGACGCCGACGGGGACGAGATAGTTGCGGCCCCCGACCTGGATGCCGTGCCCCGCGTAGAAGAAAAGGCCCGCGCCGCCCATGCGGAGCCGCCTGCCCAGTTCCCGGATGGCGTCCTCCATCTCCCGGTGGCCCGCGTCCTTCACGAGCATCACGGAGAAGCCCAGCTTCCCGAGGCTCGCGGCGATGTCGGCCGCGTCGTTCACGGCGTTTTTCAGGGGCGCGGTGCGGTACGCGCCATTGCCCACGACGAGGGCCGTGCGCTCCTCGGCCGCGGCCGGTCCGGAACCGCCGAGGGCGGCAGCAAGGACGAGACACGAAAGCATGCAGACGGATCTTCTCATACGCTTTCTCCTGACAAGGGTCGGTCGAGAGGCATCGAGACCGTTTTCTTACCGCATTTGCTTTTTATTGTACAGCCGGTCCGGAGGCTGCAAGGACCGGTCCGGTGTTCGCGCCGCACGCCGGCCGACGCACACCGCCCCATGGGTGGAACCTTCTTACTTTTTTCCGGCCGCCGATTCACAGCCCGCACATCCCGCGCACGCCTCCGGCAGCTTGTGGAAAAATACGATTTCGAACCCCCTATGCGGCGTTCAAAAACGCCCGAAGGCGATACACGCCGGACGGAATGTTTCACGATACCGGGCGTTTTTCGACACCCCTAGGCATGCGGCCCGGCCGGCTAGAGATGCATCATGGCGTTGATCGCCTTGTCCTGGACGTCCCGTTCCTTCATCCGCCACTTGTTGTTCTCGCGGACGTAGCAGAAATCCGCCGGTTTGCCGTTCACGACGGGCCGGAAGGCGACGATGTCTTCCCAGTCCACACCGCCGGGCACGGAGAGCTCCTTTTCGCCGGGATACTGGACCTTCTGGAACGTCGCCTCCTGGTCGATCCCGCCCACGCCGCGGATCAGGTAGATATGGCCGTTGCCCTTGCCGAACATGTGGATGAAATGCTCGGCGACCGTGGGCGCACGGCTGATCGACAGGAAGACGCTGATCGCGTCGTACGTGTCCTGATGGAGCCACGGATCGAAGTGGGGCTGCATGGGGGCGTTGGGGTCCACCTTGTCGAACTGGTAATCCTTCTCGGCCCTGGCGTACAGGTCCTGGCGCTTCTTCTCGAAGTCGGCCTCCTTGCCGGGATCGGCGAAGTAGCGTATCGTGTTGGGATGGAATCCGCCGCTCGCCATGATGACCACGGGCGGCCGCCCGTCCCCCCGGAAACCGTACTCGTGGACGACGACCGGATCGTCCTCCTTGCCCGGTGTCAGCACCGCGTCGGGGGCCTGCTTGGGCTTGCCCACCATCGGCATCTGTACGTTCCTGGCCTTCCAGTGCTTCAACGACGCCTTGACGATGTCGAGGTACTCCTTGTGAATCCCCTTGAAATCTTTGCCTACGTTCGGGATGGTATAGGGCGGCGCGGCCGGGGCCGTATGGAACGCCGCCGCGGGTTTTCTCGTGAAGCCCGTGATCTCGTGCTCGGTCAGTTTCTTCGGGTAGCCCTTGCGGTGCTCCTCCACGTACCGGACGAGGTCGTCGAGGCCGAAGGAGGAGAAGCGCAGGCCGCTGTAGGTCTTGCTGTAGAAATGGAAGGCGGTGAAGCAGTCCTTGACGGCCTGCATGTGGAAGCCGTAGATGTTTTTGCTGCTGCCGATCGTGAGGCCCTTGAAGAATTCGTTCAGGCGGGCCGTGTCGTTGACCGCGATCGCCTCCTGCGCCGCCGCGAACCGGTCCATGACGATCTGGCAGAAGGCCTGCCGCATCGGGCCGAATTTCTTGTCCTCGATATTCTTCTTTTCGATCGCGTCCTTCGTGAAGGAGGAAAGGAACGTGTCCAGTTCGGCCCCTTCGGGAAGGATGGGCACCCGCTGGGCCTTCGCGATGTCCGGGAAAAGCTCGTTGAAGCGCTTCGCGTTGCCCAGGGCCGAATCCGGGCGGCCCTCCTCGATCCGGCAGCGGTGGACCTCGAACGATCTGTTCCCGGTCCCCTGCTCGATCCACCAGTAATGGAGGAACGTCTTGGGCGATCTTACGGCACGGAAGAAGAACGCCGGGACGACCCTGTTCTTCTGGGCGGCCGGCGTGAAGACGATGCTGGGGTTGAGGTAGAGATCCAAAGGTTAAGCCTCCTTGCGGGCAGTCGCACGATTTCCGGACCGGCGGCCGGCGCGGCCTTCCGGCGTCCGTTGCGTCGCGACCCCGGCCTATCTGTTCGACATTGTTTGTCAATAGTTTATAGGGGAAAGCGGGGCGGTACGTCAACCCTTTTTACGGATGCCGTCCGTCCCCGGGGCGGACCATGGACGGCCCGGCGGGGCATTGCATCGTGTCGGCGGATCGGAGACGGATGTTCCGGCCGCGGGCGAACGGCGGGGCCCTGCATCGCCGTAGGGATCGGAGCGGCGGAAACAAAAAAGGCAGGAACCGTCGCCGGCCCTGCCTTTCGATTAAGATTCTTACTGGATTGTCTCTATTTCATGAACCTCTTCCGGAGAACCGCCGCACCGGCCAGCCCCATGCCGAGAAGGAGCATCGTGGCAGGTTCCGGCACCGGGTCCGCCGCGTAGGTGACGCTGCCGATGCCGAACCGGCGGTTGGGGTTGGTGGCGCTGCCCCAGGTCTGCTCGATGGCGAAATCCGTCACGCTTTCGTCCGCGTAATTCGAGTACTGCAGGATGTAGCTGATGGCGGTTCCGTAATCGGGGCCGAATATCCCGATGGCTCCGGCGTTGATGTCCACGGAAGTCACTTCTCCGCTGGCGACCTTGATCCAGACCCGCATACTGTCCGCAGGCGCCGCACTGCTGCCCGAGGGATTCGCATTCAATCCCAGCACCGTGAAGCCGACCTGCCGGCCGACGGCCTGACCGTTCTGCGGCTTGCTGAAATGGAAAATCAGAACCTCCGAATACGTGATGGGCCCCGTCGTGTCGGAGGGGGCCTGCCCGTTGGTCAAGACGCCCAGTCCGTAGTAATTCTGATTCTGTACATCCAGATTTCCCAGGTTGCCCCAATAGACATCGCCGGGCACGCCGTTTCTGGCCGGCGGATTTGGTCCCCACGGGTCCGCAATGCCCGTACCTACGCTCGTCCGCGACGTGATCGTGAGTCCGTTGAAGACAAGCGAATCATAACCGCCTCCGGTGTATCCTCCGAACAGGCTCGTAAAGTCCAGGGTCTCGGAAACGGCGACGGCCTGAAACAACGGCCCGAACAGCAGAACGACCGCCGCGAGCACGGCAACTTTAAACTTCATTTTCATGTTCCCTCCTCGATAGCTTTTTTTTATTTCACCGTCGTTCCTAGTCGCAATTTGCATACCAAATCCTTATTCCTGCCCGCTTTGCCAGCATTTCGATCCCTACAGTGATATATTACTCATATTATGGCTCAAGGCATCGAAAGGGCGCTTTCCGCATGTGTAAATAATTTTTCCACTATCCGGCCTGCCGGCTCTTCCAGGGACCATGAATAATCGAATTAACTTCTACATAACAGTAAGTTGCAAGAACAACCAGCATCTGTAAATCTCCTCGACAGGAGGCCGGCGCTACCATTTTTCCTGGACTTGCGGCAGGAATCGGAGCAGTAAAAAACAGCAAAGGCGGGACCGCCATCGTCCCGCCTTTATCGGATCATATTGAATAAATCGTTTGTTTATTTATACTTAACTACTTAGAAGGGCTGTTTTCAGCCGCCTTCCCAAAACCGTACTCCCTGATATTAACCTTACATTTATTCCGCCGGAGCGGCCTTTTCCTTCTTGGGTTTCTTTTCCTTGGCCTCGGCGGGGGCGCCTTCCTTGGCCTTTTTCTCCTTCTTTTCCTTCTTCGGAGCTTCCTCGATCTTCGCCTCCTTGGCGGACTTCGCCTCCGCTTTGGGCGCGGCCGCCTTCGCCGCCTTCGCCGCGGCCAGATCCGCCGTCTTCTTCTCGTTGGCGTCGATGGTTGCGAGCCTTCTGTTCACGGCCTCGATGTTGGCCTTCAGGTTCTTTATGATCGTGTCCTTGTCGATCCGCTTCTTATCGATCCCCCTGGAGATCAGGAGGGCCACCCGGGCCTCAAGGTTCTTCGTGAATGTCGCCTTCTTGGCGTCCTGCGTCTGCCTCAGCTTCGATCCCATTGCTTCCTCCCTTTACGATATCCTTTTATCTCCGGCAGTTGCAAAACCCATCGGGAACCTCCCCTGCCGGGCCGCGGAAACGCGAAAAGTCCTTTTATCAGGGATCAAGCCGAAAATCCACCGAATTTCGCTTGAGGACGGGGCAAAAATCACGGTCCGGCAGCGGGGACACGAGGATGCCCATTACGAAGCGTCAGAACATTCAGGCAGCGACCATTGCCGGCCGGATGTCCTTTGTGCCCGGCAGAACCGTCACGCGCCGGAAGCCGTGACCGAAACACGTAAGGGGTAAAGAAAAGATTGAATCTTCATGTACCGCGTCCCCCGACCAGGGAGATGTATCCCCCCGGAATTAGGGTAATGAGAGAGAATCAAAGGTACCTGGATATACTGTTTGCATATCGATCAAAGATCTATTGACAAACAGATTGTTATTACATAAAGTTCACTGAACATATCACATTTACTCTCCCTTTTATTCCTCTACAGACGGCACTCTCTCGAATACTCAACCTGATTCGATTCTGCTTCGGGCCACGTGTGGCGGAAGACCAATTACAATCATCGGCGTGTTTCGGGCTGTTTCATCCAAAGAACCATCCACATCGGTTTTGACCATAATGCGGAAGACGGGGAGTCTGCCTGATGCCGATGAGGACAGGAATATGCGCAGGAGAACGACCGAAAAGACCAATAGCGCCGACGGGGAATGCTATGACGGACTGGATTCACCCTGAATCCCGCCGGGCCATTTTCCGCCGGGCTTCAAGCCGGCAGAAGGGAGGTGAAAAAGTCTCTTAAAAAACGTGAAATCTCTCCGAAACTCGTCTCAAAGAAGAATGGCAGGTTAAAAAATGAGAACGATTTATTATGGAGGTGAAACATGGCTGATCCGAAGAAAGACATAACCACCCTTCGTGACTCGTCAAGCATCAAGAAGGCGCAACTCGCCAGTTCACCCTATGTTCTGCGTAAGATATTTGCGGTTGACCCCATAATACAACGGGTGATAGCAGCCGGGAAGGAGGTCATTCCGATTATTGCCGAGGAAACCAGTAAGTCAAAGCATCTCGATGAGATTACCCTTTCAGCCTTTGCCTTCATCATTGAGAATGTGAATGCGAAGACCGCACCGGAGGTACTTGGCTCGCTATTTCTCAAGTCGCTGGAGAAACCGGGCCCATTCTTCGTTCACTTTGCGGCACACGCTATTCGATCCGCATTTCAACTACCGATCAAGCCTCTGGAAGTTGTCTATTCGCGCGCCGAACTGATCGAAACACAGGACTTGCTGCGATAAAGGAGGTCAATATGCCATACATTTCAGGTATTAAAACAGCAGCCGGCGTCGAGCTTCAATATGTAGAGGAATACGACGACGGGGTGACCGATGAAACCGATCCGAACCTTGTTCCCATGGTCCAATATTACACGCATTTTGATCTTAGTCAGGAACAACTTGGCCATACTGCGAGGTACAACTGCTGGGGATTCACCTTCCTGCCCCGGCGCTACAGGATTGATAGCTCCAGCGATGTGGATCAGATCATCAACGATAATTGCGTCCCCGTGGCGGACGGTTCTCTTCGACGCGGGGACGTGATCCGTTATCGAGATTCCTGGAACGTAACCACGCACACCGGGCGGGTCTGGGAGGTAAATTCAACGGGCAACTGCACCAAGGTTCGCAGCAAATGGGGCGGCATGGCCGAGTACGTGCATATCCCCCTCGAACCTCTCATCACGCCTCATTATGGCTCTAACCTCGCCTACTTCCGACAGATATTACCGCTGCAAGGGATTGGCGACCTCTGGATTCGGGATGCCGGCGATGACAACGGCGAGCAGTTCAGTTACTCGTTATGGACGAGCCCGGACATCTTCGTAGACGCGCCCCCCTATGGGTCGGCGAATGTAAACGCGGTCTTCGGAACGGTAAACCGCGTCCGGGTGTTGGTTCATAATCGCGGCAGCGCCGACATCGCCAATGCACGAGCGCGCTATTATTGGGCCGATCCGAATGCCGGCTTCGCCCCCTCGAGCTGGCAGATGATTCCGGGAACGGCGGGCCATCCCAACCCGACGAACGCGTTCACGGTGCCGGCCTATTCAAGTGTCCAAGCGCCATACGTCAACTGGACCCCGGCCCCGGTGCCCGGAGTTTCAAACCCTGCGCACCAGTGTCTTCTCGCCGTCGCATACGTCAACGACAATCCCCAAGACTCGACCAATCCGGACCCGCTCGTTTACCCTTTCACTATTCACTGGGATAACAATATCGCCGCCCGCAACGTGCACGTGATCAGATTGAGGAGATTATCCAAGGAGAGACTGCAATTGGCATTCGGATTGCCGTTCGACGGTATCAAGAAACTCAATGCGGACCTGCGCATCCGTCTCACATCATTGCCTCGTTTGCCGGTCTTTGGCTTCCCGCCGAAAGTGGCCTTGCCAAAAGTACAATTCACGTTGGGCGACCGTCGTCCCATCGATCTGACCGCGGAAAAACAGAGCGAACTTTTCGGCAAGGTATGGGGCCCCTCAACACGCCCACGAGATACGGACTTCGAACTTCTTCAGGGACGCGACAAACATACGTTCCTTCCCAATATTACCGAGAAGACGGTCGCATGGAAGCAGCTCAAGCGAATTCCTTTAGAAGCCAAGAAGCCTATTCCGCTTAAGCTTGAGATCACAGCGCCGGAAGAAGTCCAGACAGGAACCAGCTTCTGCCTGCGCATAGAGCAGGAGGTGGGCGGCAACATTACGGGTTGCTATACCGTCGTTATCAACATTGAGTAGGGTCAAAGGAGCCCGCGAGGAGAAGGATCGGTCCTGACCCGGTATATTTTGAAAACACACCAGGAAATATTCGGACTGGCAAGAACCTGCTTTCCGCTTGCCAGTCCGATCATGCAATCCACTGATCTCCGGGATGCACCGTTTTTCACGATAAGATCATAGGAGAAAAGCGAAAGAGATCGATCCCGGCCCATGGAAATCCCCGAAGTTCCCTCCTGGCATAGCTAATGCTTATATGACTGCAATCGGTACACGGAAAGGGCGTTTCCGGCATTTATTGCCGATTTCATCCCGGGTATAGGTCATATTTTTCTCATATGTCCGGTCCCGCGCGATTTCGATGAAGGAATCGATCCGTCGCCTCTGCATAACAGCGTGCAGCAAGGCCTGATAATACAGACGCCGCCCGATCTTCGTGTTTTCCGAAATATTCCGTTTTTGCCGGTTCGGTAATATAGAAAGGATCCATATGTCGAGTCTTAACAATCTGATCTCCGCTTCTCTTTTCTCTTCATCCGGCCTGTCGACTTCCTCCCTCGACGGACTCCAGTCGCAACATAACGATTATGCCGTAACAGCTTATTCGGCGGGAATTCGTTATTTGCAGAAAAATAAGGTTCAGCAAGCCGTAACGGCATTCAAAGCCGCGATCTCGTACGACCGGACGTACACGGACGCCTACAAATACCTGGCTGCGGCGTACAACAAGCTGGGTAAGGCCGACGATGCCATGAAGACGCTGCAAAAAGCGGTGCAGGCGCAGCCGACCTCGACGGACGCCCTGAAGAATCTCGGCAAAGCCTACATAGAGAACAAAGACTATGCCAACGCCGAGAAGCAATTTCTCAAAATATCGAAGCTGTCGCCTTCATCCGCCGACGCCCGCGAGTATTTGGGAAGCATCTATCTGGCCACCGACCGCCTGACGGACGCGGCGGCTCAATTCAGCGCGATGATCAACCTGGCCCCCGGCGACGAAGCCGGGTATTACGGCCTTGGGCAGGTTTACAACAAACAGAAGAAATACGACGAGGCGGTCAAACAATTCCAGAAGGCGGTCAAGATAAAACCGAAATTCGAGTATGCCTATGCCGATATGGCATACGCCTATATCGGTCTGGGCAAGACGGACAAGGCGCTGGAGCAGGTCAAGGCGCTGAACGATCTTCATACGGATCTGGGCCGTTCCCTGGCGAACGAAATCCAGTCGACGGCGATAAAACCCCGGATGACGCAAGGAGGCAAAAGCGGGAGCGCCGACAAACCGGACTTCCAGTCCAGATTCGGGCCGAACACCCCCCTCTATTTTCTGGATTACAGGCTGGCAACACCGGGGGCGTCGCAGACATTCACGATGGCGTTTCAGTTCGACCGGCAGATGGACCCTTCTTCGGTGCAAAACACGATGAACTGGTCCATCGGCAAGGCCGCCGGCGGTACGGCAGGGGTTTATAACAACGGCATGCGGCAGGATGCCGACAGGCAAATCGCGATACCGCCTCTGCCGAAAAGCGTCACTTACGACCCGAAGACCTGCCGGGCCACGGTCTCTTTTACGATCAGCCAGAACGCTTCGGGCAACGGTCTGATCGATCCGTCGCACTGGGTATTCAAGTTCGGCGGCGTGGATGTCGACGGGAAGGCCATGGATGCAAACGCCGACGAATACGACGGATTCGCCGGGAAGACCTTCTAAAAAAAGGAACATCCCCTTTTGTTACAGGGCTTTCCTGCCGCTATCCGTCCAGACCTCGTGCGAAAGGAGGCCGTATTGTGCAAGGGCGCTGCACAGGCAGAGGCCCAGCGCGCTTCCCTGGGGGCTGACACTTTCCGATTCCCACTGAAGATGGACACTCACGTCGTTTCCCGTCATGGCACGGCGGTATACGTTGACTTTTTCTATGCCGCTGTTGGAGTCCATAACATCCATCAAGCCGGCGATTTTTCGCTGCACGATCTCCCGGTTGTTCCCGGCAACCTGCAAAGTCACGATCTCTAGCCATTTCATTTTTATCAACCTCGCAGCTTTTTTGAACTTATATAAAGCATAGACTATGCCATACAATAAATTACGCAATATTAATATGTTAGGAAATTTTCGTCATGGTTTATGCGAATATTCGCAAATAACGGTGCGATATTTCGCAAACAGGTATGACAGGATGCAAATCGGTTCGAGGGCTGCACCGGCCGGGATTTGCTTAAACGATCGGCGGGAATGCGATCCGGATTGACTTTGAAGGCGAATGAACCCCCGGGGAAACCGTCCCCCGGTTGGCGAAGGCGGGATTTTATGATGCAACGGCTTTTCGTATCGAGACCGGAAAGTCACCGCGCGGCCCGGATCGGGCCGCATCGTCGCGGTCCCGGTTCCCCGCCGCCTCGGGACAGGCGCGAGGGGACAAAACGTCAGACCGTCTGTCCCCGCCTGCCGCCATTTGAAAAACCGCCCGCCTGCCGCACCGGGCATTACGGAAAGACGCTCTGGAGGCGCTTCCTGATTTCGTCCGTCGCCACGGCGCAAAGGCCCGCTTCCTTATCGGCCCCGCCCGTGTCGAGGCCCGGCGCATGGACGCCCACGACCTCCCCGGCTTCGTTCAGCAGCGGCCCGCCGCCGTTTCCCTGCATGGCGGGCACATCGGTCCGGATGACGAGGAGCTTCGCCTTCGACTTGGCCGGCGTCATATAGGCAAGCTCGCTGATGACGCCGCGGGAAACCGCCTGCTCCGCCCCCTGCGGGCTGCCGACGGCGACCACCGCCTGGCCCGGCGTCAGGGCGTTGGAGTCGCAGAGCTTAAAGAACGGGGCGTCGCTGAGATCGACCTTGAGCAGCGCCAGGTCGCTTGCGCTGTCCGCCTTCACCACCTTCGCCACGTGCTCCGCGCCGTCCGACGTCCGGACGACGATCGCAGTCGCATTCCTCACGACCCGGTGGCTCGTCACCACGTGGCCCCGGGGCGAGACGAGGAAACCGCTGCCCTGCGATATCCCCGATTTGGCGATGTTCTTGACGAAGACGATCTTGCCCCTGCTGCCCTCGACAAGGGCGGGGCCGTCCCCATCCGCTGCCTTCGCCGTCACCGCCGCCTTCGCGGCCGGTTCCGAGGCCCTGGCCGTCATCGTCGTCGTCTTCAGCCGCGATGCGAACTGCATCTGCACGGCGGTCCGCTTCGCGAGCTTCTTCGCAAGGCCGGACTGGGGCGAAAGGTCGTCGATGCGGGCGGCGGCGTCCTTCGGGAGTGCGTCGAAGAGGGTGTCCGGCAGCTTGCCCGCCTTGAGGATGTACCCCGTCAGATGGCTGTCCACGGCGTCGGCCAGTTCGCCCAGCCCCGCGTAGTCCTTCGCCCGCTCGTCGAAGAGGACAGACGCGTCCCCCGCGATGTTGTCGGCGGCCTTCTGGAAGACCTTTGCCGCGAACTCGTCGAACTCCTGCTTCTTCGCAGCCGGATCGAACGGCGTCGAATTGACCAGGCCGCCGTTGTCCTCGGGATGGACGTTTTCGAGGACGGAGAGCGCCTCGCCGCCCGTCTCGCCGAAGGTGTCTTCCTTGAGCGATTTCTTCCGCTTCATGTCGACGATGCGGTACGAAAGCCCTACGGCGTTGGCGATCTTGACGTCCGTCCGCTGGTAGCTGTAATCGACGAGGATCGGTATCTTGTCGTAGACGTCGTCGCTCGCCATCTTCTTCTCCAGGTTGGTCACTTCCGCCGCCTGCACGCCCTGGGCGAGTCCGCTCACGATGGCCCCGGCCCACGTGTCCGTCCTCTGCCGCTCCAGGCGCCGCAGCCTCGCCCGCGCATCCTGAAGCTGGCGCTCCGTCCGGTAATAGTCGTCGTTGGGAACCCTGTTGTATCCGGAGACGAACTTGGAATACATGGTCCGGGTCTTGGACTGCTCGACGGCGTTCTCCAGGCGGTCGATGCCGACCGTCACGGCAACCGTCGCCTCGGAGAGGGTCTGCGCGCGGCCGAAATATCCCGCGAAGGCGGCGGCCATCTTTTCGCGGACAGCGTTTTCCAGGCTTTCCTTCGTCTTTTTGTCGTCCGGGCCGCCCTGGATCGCGACGTACAGCTTCTCCTTGTAGTCCGCGAGCCTCTTCTGCGCCCCCTCGACGACAGCCTTGTCCGCCGTTCCGGGCTTGAAGCGGTCGGCCAGGGCCATATAGAAGACCGCCGTGGCGATCCGGCCCTTGCGGAGGAACTCGTCCCCCCTGGCCTTGTAGAAGGCGGCGTACTTCGCGCGGCGCTTCCCGGCCAGGCCGCTTCCGCCGGCCAGTTCGTCCATCTTGTTCAGGATCCAGACGACGTGCCGGTAGTTGTGGGCGGCGTACTCCTTGTCGATCCAGCCTTCCAGCTCCGTCCGGTAGTCCTCGATGGCGGGGGCCTTCTTCCCGTTCGCCTCCAGGTAGGCCCGGTAATATTTCGCCTTGGCGAGGAGCGCTAGGAGTCCGTCGCAATCCCCTTTGGCGGCCGCCTCGCCGGTCTTCTTCGGCAGGTCGCTCAACGCCTCCGTCTCCGCCGCAACGGCCTTGCTTTCCTCATCCACCTTCGCCGCGGCGTCATCCGCATCGCGGCAGGGCTCGTAGGCCGCCGTCTTATACTTGAGATCCTTGAGCGACGCCGACCTTTTGGCCAGGTCCCCCTTCGGGATCTTGCCGTACGCCTCCCAGTCTTCCTGGAACTGGAAATACTGGAGCCGCTTGAGGATGTCCACCCTCAGGGCCCCGTACTTCTTCTGGCCCGGCGCCGCCTTCAGGGCGGCGTCTATCCTGGTCAGCGCCTCGTCGACTTCGCTTTGAATGTAGAGCTCGCCCGCCTTTTTATACTCCGTGTAGCCGGGACAGGGCGCGATGCTGCAGTAGACGTCCGTCGGTTCGATGTCCTTGAAACTCGCGCAGCCCGAAAGGATGAAAAGCAGCGACAGCGCGAACGCCCGCCGCTTCGATTCCGCAGATATTCTCATAAAATACCCCCCTGTATCTATGAATGAAATCCACAGTGAACCCTATAAACAGGCACGCCGCAGAAGACAGGCATGCCGATGTTCGGGAAAGAAAGGCGGACGAAAGCCGGCGGCGGAGAGAGACGGACGGACCGGAATCGAACGCAGGCGGACGGAGACGGGGAAAGCGCGGCGCGGGCGGGCCGCCCGAAGGACAAAGGAAGCCGACGATAAAAGTGCCGGTAAAGGAAGCATAGGTGTGCTTCTCATGGCCCCCCTCCAAATGCTCCTATTTTCGATATACGAATCGGGCTGTTTTGTAAAGCATTATTGTATAAGGAATGTATAGGGCGAAGGCGGCGCGGCGGTCGCGCCGCCGGGGCGGAAAAACCGGTTAACATGAAGCGTCGACTGCGCGCCTATGCTATTCGCGGCACAGGCAGCAGACGAAAATTGTCACTTCCATGGTGAAAAGAGGGCAAAAATGTGTTATGGGGGGTGCAGTGGTGGGGGTGTTCCAACGTTCCACGTTGGATGCCCCGGGATGTTGTTCCATACGATGTCCCGGGGCTTTCAGACGTGCCGACTCTTCCCCGCAAAGGACAGCCCCGATTCTCCCGTTTCCGCGGCAGCGGCCCCGTTTTGCGGACCGTCTCCGCGGAAGCGTAGCGGGCCTGGACCTCCCCATGCCGGGAAGCCCCGCTGCCGCTTGTGCGCAGCACCCTTCCCCCCCTGCCGTCATCGCATCCAGGATATCCGTAATAATCCGAACGAAACCGCCGCGGGCCGATATCCGCGTGCGGAAAGCCCCGGCTTTGCAGTATTCCGCAGGGAGTTCGCCCCAGTCTTTATGCGTCTTCCGGGAGGACGCCCCTACCGCGCATCATAACCGGGCAGGACGCCCGGACGGCCCTACCGGGGGAAGCGGCTGCGGAGCGATGCGACGACGGCGCGGTCCGCGCGTTCCGAGAAGATGCTCACCGGGGAGAAGCCCCGCCGCCAGGCGAGATAGAACGTCGCCGCGAGAAAGACGGCCGTGACGATGAAGTTCGGCCAGGCGTCCAGCTCCCACTGGCCGGACCACGAAAGCCGGAAGTCCGGGACCAGGGGGTAGAGATAGGCGACGGTCCACACGGTCCCGTCGGGGCCGCGTCCGCTTATGAGATCGCACAGGAGATGCAGGTGGAAGCCGAGAAAGGCGAGAAAGGCCGCAAGGCCCCGCTTTTTCGAGACGGCGTAAACGCCGGCCGTCAGGGCCAGGCCGAAGAAGATATTGTGGGCAAGGACGTGGTGGTACTTCGCGTAGAAGGCCCACCCGTCGTGGGCGTTCGTGACGGTGTGGGCGAGGATCCCCAGGCCGTCGGCATCGGGGATGACCGACGCTGCCGTCACTAACGCCCGGTCCCTTCGTCCCAGGTGATCGACGTTCGCAATCAGCCACCCGGCGAGAAAATGCGTTGCCGGGTTCATGCGGCGGCCTTCCCGCGCCGGTTAATGCTCCGACGTTCTTTCATGCACCGGCACCCGCGTTTCGCCCGCCCGTCCGTGGATCCATTCGACGGCGTCCGCCGCCTCTTCCGAGACGTACCACCAGCCGGGGCACAGCGTGCAATCGCCCGCTTTCATTTCCTTCAGGATGGGAAGGGCCTTTTTCATGCCCAGCTGGCCGACGGCGTAACACGCCCAGAACCTGACCGTCGGCGAGGGGTCCCGCAGGGCCTGCATGAGAACGCCTTCCGCCTTCTTTCTCAGCTTGGTCCGGTTTGCCGGGCGCTGCGCGGCGATACCCTCGGCGGCGAACCCGCGGACGGATTCGTGCTGGTCCGGCGCGGCCAGAAGGCCGATCAATACTGTCAGGGCGGCATCCCGGTTGCCGACATTGCCGAGGACGCCCGTGGCCGCGGCCCGGTTGTGCAGCGCCGCCCCGTTTCCCGCGATGCGGGCTATCCGGTCTATGGCCTCCCCGGAGAGTTCGCGATGGGCGATTTGCTTAACGGCTTCGAACGCCGCCGTCACGTCGCCCGATTCGATATCCGCAATCCACTTCTCGTCGTCCGCGTTCATGGATGAAGCTCCCCCCCTTTGTTTCGTTTTTCGGCGGCGGCAGACGCCCGCCCTGGTCCCGTCACCACTT
Organism: Syntrophales bacterium; assembly: GCA_963668175.1. Lineage (GTDB taxonomy): Bacteria > Desulfobacterota > Syntrophia > Syntrophales > PHBD01. Next base: position 2,122,639 of record OY764159.1, on the reverse strand, counting down.
TTCCCAGTGGATTTTTTCCTTTTTGAACTTGTCCTTCGGCTTGTCCTCGCCCGTGGGGACGCCGATAGCGATGACGTTCAGCGGGATGACCTCCGGGGGAATGTTGAGGATCGTCCTTACGACCTTCACGCGGTCCTCATAGGGATTCGCGGCCGTCCACACGCCCCCGAGCCCCAGCCCCTCGACGGCGAGGAGGATGTTCTCCCCCGCGACCGACGCATCGCTGATCGCCAGGTCCCGCTTCTTCGCGTTGGCCTTCGCCTCCTCCGTGCAGACGACGATGGCCGCGCCCGCCTTGGCGAGCATCCGGGCATTCAGCAGGCCCGCCGCCAGGTCGTCGAGCGTCTTGCGCTCCGTGACGACGACGAACGACCACGGCTGCATGTTGCCCGCCGTCGGCGCCGCCATCCCCGCCCGGACGATCTTTTCCAAATCCGCCCGGGAGACGGCCGCCCCCGTGAAATGGCGGACGCTCTTCCGCGAATGAATCACCGAAAAGACGTCCTTGCCCGTCACATCCTCCGCCGCATAAACCGACCCCGCCATAAGCAGGGCCCCAATCAATCCCCATACGACCTTCTTCATTGCGAAAACCTCCGGTCCACCCGATATGTATTGCCTGCGCGCAGGCGTTATCCGTTGCGAGGGCGCGCCGCCCGGCCGATATCCCGTACGACATCCCGGCCGGACGCCAAGCCGCCCGTACTGCCCGTCCGGTCATTCTACTTGAAGAGCGGCAAAAAGGGCAGGACTATTTTGGGGGATTTTGGGGGTGGGGGGGGCTTTTCAAAAGGATTATGGATCGAATGCGAAGATTATAGAGAAGAGAAAAAGGCAGCCTGAATATCTATCCCCGCGCAGGGGTGACTGTTAGGTGAATACCGCTACTGTACAAAAAATTCATCATTCGTGTTTTAAAATATGATCGGATTTCTGTTATTTTCTGCTAATCTAATTGAATCCAGCCTCTCATTTTTTATATTTTTGTAATGTTTTCTGATATCGATCCCGGCTTATTACTGAATATAACAACTTCACAAATTGAACGACGCCCTTCAATTTTTCTGCTTATTAGTGACTTTCTTTCTATTTTCCATGCCCACCAATCAGGGAACAACTTTAATATATCATCATGCCAAAGTGCACTTATCGCGACAAATGCACCCCTATCGGCAGAATCTCGGCATGATCTGGCAAGTCTTTGTTGATCTGACCACTTGAATAATCTCTCATTATACCGGAGGAATCCGTTGTTCTGCCCTAAGGTACTATATGGTGGATCGGCGTATATACAATCTCCATTCTTAGCCGCTGTCATTATAGGTTCAAAATCTGAGCATATCAGAGTTGCATTGCGCAAAGCGTCCGCAGCAGCTAAGACCCTATTGCGACTGCATATTTTCCTCCCTGAATTACCAAATGGTACATTATATTCACCTTTTTGATTCAGTCTATACACACCACCCCAGCATGTTTTATTTAGGTATAGAAATCTCGCAGATTCTCCAATGTCTGTTCGAGGGTGCATATTCCGCACTTTATAATAACATTCGCTTTTATTCGAAAATGACCACACACGTTTAATAATCTTATCTGAATTATTTCTCAGACATTTATAAAAATTTATCAGTGCTGGATTTACATCTGACAAGATACTCTTTTCTGGTCGAAAATAGAAATATATAGAACCTGCACCTAAGAATGGCTCATAATATGTGCCATTAGTAGCAATCTCATCTCCAATAATCTGACTAAGTCTCTCGGCTAACCATGACTTTCCCCCCGGCCATTTTAGGATGGGGAAAACCGGTTGATTCTCATCACTCATATCGACATACCGTTAAATCTTTAATTTCATATTTCCAATATTTTCCATTCGGCTCAATTAATACTACATTATGTTCATCAGGCCGATTGTAGAGGACGACTGGATATTTGAGCGCCATAGCCCTTAAAATCATGGCTAATGAATGCGGTTTTGTGCCACTGCAGAGATAATATGTATTCTCCTCTTCAGCCCTCTCTACTGAATTAATGCTCAGCGCTTTCCAAGCTCCTATTGCATCACCAGCATGTGCTTTTACGACTTGTGTATCAGGTACTTTGTATTGCCAGATCAGTTCTTGATTATTATTTAGTGTTCTATCAGGATATTCCATATCAAATCCGGGATCAGGAAATAATATTGATACTCTTTCTGGATCAGCCCTTGAAACGACACGAAGTGTTTTCCATCCTTCAAAACCAATTGAAACTAAGTAAAATCTTTTCTTTCTCGGATCATAATCACCCAATAGCCCGGGAATTGGAATTGCCCTCCAACTGCCTCCTGTGAATGCGATTTCCTGCTCTGCTTGATTGGGGGGTGGATAGTTTGCCTCAGCATAGAAACAGGTAATCTTATGAGCAAATCCCGTCTTAATTCCTAAGGCACAAATAGCACCGTAGTAATATCGTGGCAGCGTTGAAATATCAATTATTATATCCAAAGGACGATGCACACTCTCCATTATTGTCAAAATATTTTTATGTAAATCATTCCACATCATTTCAACGTTTATCGACGCTCCTGATATAGGAATCGTTCTTGCTGCTATTCTTTTGCAGTATTTTAAAATCAGTTTATCATATTTATCACGAAGCCCCATGTTATCTCGTACGCTGAAAAATATGGGAATAGCATAATCCACACTGATTTTTGAATCCGTTACACAAACACACCTCCCATCCCAACTTGAGGCACATATGAACAAATCATATTTTCCCTCAAGTTGTTTTACATCGTTTAATCTGTTTGACGTCCCTTTGAGATATGATTGTCTAAATACTGTTTCCATCTTTATTCCACTCAAATAGGGTTCCTATATCATTCTTCCAGCCTGCTAATCTCTTGGATATTTTCTCAACATGCTTCTCAAAATCATCTAGGTCAGAACTCTGTCTGATAGCGTCTAATTCCTTAATATCCAGAGGTGTATCATAGTACGCCCCACGATATGAAAAACCAAAAAATGCGGCCAGTGAGGTATGAACCCTGAATTTCCATTTTGATTCACCCTCCTGAGAGATGATTAAAAACCCTGCCTGAGCTGCATCTTTAATCAATTTTAACACCGAAGTGAATATTTCCCTTTCTGTTGGCTGCATTGATAAAGTGAATTTTCCTCTTTCAGTGGCCTCTAAATGAGAAAGATCTGGACTCTTCGTTTGAATATATTTAGTAATTTTCGCGAGAGCATCGATTATACGCCCAGCTTCAGTTGGTGATATTATTCCAGACTGCTTTAACGAATTTCTCTTTAGATTGCTGGCATGTTTAATTGCTTTATCCTGAATTTTCATTGGAACTTGATTCTTTATAAAATTATGTAGGCTGAACTTGCTTTCGATGAATATTTCATGTATAAAAGTCAAGAAATCACGAATACATTTATCACTCATTTGCAGAACCATATCAGCTGTCGCATAACGAACATTCATCCCCATCTCATCACATAGTGATAAATATGCTGCCACCATTTTCTTTCTCAACTCTGCGCTTTCCTGTGCTCTTCTCGCCCACTGCGGATCATCGGGCGTCGGTAATACCAAATTAAGTTTCTGAATAAGATACGTCTGATAAATGGGCAGTAGATCTAAATTTATTTCTTCACTTTTTTCGATCAGCGTATCTTCATCATCCGCGCGTTGATCAGCCTTTCCTGAGAGCATATTACAAATAATGGGATCTTTCATTTTCTCACGCGCATTCGCTAGAAGATCTTTTGCTTTTCTACTTGTTGATTCTTCCAAGATAGACATCGCCATCTTATTTATATTCAATTTTCCTAAACACATCTTGGTATCAAATTTAACGGTAAAATCTTCCAGCAACTCTTGCATCCGAATTGTCGCCACTCCTTCTCCCAGAATTCGGAATTCCCTATCAGTCATATCTTCAAGCAATATCAGTGTGCGATCAGCATCAGACAATGTTAAATTCGGAATCAACGTGCTCGATATATCCTCTGGACGTTCAACAAAGCATACTACGTGAAATAGTGGCCATTCTGAAAGACGGGTCATTGTGTTAAATACCAGACGGTCGTTATTGCTTAGACACTCACCCTCGTCCATACAGATTTTGAAAAACCATTTATACATCGGTTCATCGATTTGTATATTGCACAGTTCACCGAGTCGCTTTGCAACGCATCTTCCAAATTCACCAATTTGACCAGTGTAATCAGACGCGACAGATGAAGCTTCTCCTCCATAGATCGCATATCGTTCAATCGTCAACTGAATACTACGAAACAAATTATTAAGATTCTTTAATGTTGCAGGCTTTTTTGAAAATATATTCTCAATGATTGGCTGAAACCACTCTTCAAAGTCCTCAAGAATTGACGTTACACATTTCTGCTCGTCTTTTGGTGTGGCCATAATGATTTTATTGATGATTAATTCGGAAATGGCATCGACAAGGAGCTGTAAACCAAGTACATCTATATATAAAGATCTTATCAAATTGCCTAAGTCTTTATTTTCTTGTTGCAGCTTCGCATCAAGGGCATCAAAGCGATGATCAGGCAATTTGAAGTAGACACCAATATACCTCTTAATAAAAATATCTGATCCCAATTGTCGCTGCAAAGAAGTATTGTTAATTCGTTCATTCCAATTTAATGCCTTAAGAAGCGTAGTTTTTCCTGTACCCCTGGATCCTATCAAGTAAACGGGTTTAGGTAATTCAAGAACATTCATGAAATTTGTTGGCAAAAAATAGAGATGTTCTCCTTCATATTCAAATCTGGCCGTTTGAAAAGGCGATTTCATCATGACTCCGTCCTTTTGACTTGCCAATGCTTCGCATCCTCTTCAGAATTCCTAATCTCGATGCAACCGAGCCATTGAAGCTCTTTGAGTGCATGCGCAAGTGTTTTCTTCTGCGGCTTTGATGTTCCCTGGCTCTCAACTCCATTTCGTATCTCTTCAAATCGAATCCAATCATGTCTAATGTTCGATAATATGGCCTTTGTTAATTGATCTGAGATTAGTTGGGTATCTAAACTTGTCCGTAATGGAATACTTATCTCTTCCTGGGTTTTCACAGATCCATCATTCCTAACTCGATATGGAATAATTGTACATCCTAAAGGCACCTCGTGGAGTTGCCCCTATTTCACCGGACACTGTTCTAACTTATTTTGATGTCTCCTATACTCCCTGGGCGACATCATTTTCAATCCCTTGTGCGGATGGTTTTCATTGTAGTCTACGAACCATCCGGGCAGTTGCTTCATGACCGTTTCGGCATCAGTCAGGATATTCAGATGAACATAATCCCTCTTGAAGGTCTTGACAAAGGATTCGGCCATTCCGTTCGATTCCGGGCTATAGAACGGGGTCGTGCAAACCTCAAGCCCCATCATCTGCCCAAAGCTTTTCGTTTCCCTGGCGGTGTACGCAGGACCATTATCGCTCAGCCACTGGATTCTGTGAGGCAGCCGATTGATCATACCGAAACGGGCCTCAATGGCTTCCGCCATCAAGTCCCTGACCATGTCGCCGGATACGCCCCCTGTCGTGGCTATATAACTCATGATTTCCCTGTCGCAACAATCCATGCTGAACGCTACCCGGAGACGGTCCCCATTCCAGCAGGCAATCTCAAACGCATCAGAACACCAACGAAGATCGCTCCGTCTCGTCGTGACCTTACCCTCGTGAAGCCTTGCCGGCCTACCCGTATGCCGCTGAAGAAGCAGATTGTGCATCTTCATGAGACGATAAATCCGTTTGGGATTAACTCCCGGATGCCCCTGACGTTCCAGAAGCTTGTTGATTCTTGCCGTTACTCTCCGATAGCCGTAACTGGGACGATTATCAATAACCTGCCTGATCAGAAGAAGATATCTGCCATCGTCGCCTCTCCTGTAATGGCGGCTTCTCGAATCGGCTTCCTTCCCTTGCCTTTCGTACTGCCGGGAACGGGAAACGTCCAGCGTATCGACAACCGTCTTCATCGGGAATCGTCCTCCGGCAACAACGGCAACCGCGAGATCAGTTTTTTTTCACGGGCAATCCGGACAGCCTCCCTTAATATCTCCACCTCCATTGTCTTTTTGCCCAGAAGACGCTCCAACTCCCGGATCTGCTTTTTCAGTTCTCTGGCTTCCGATGCAGGAACGACGCCTTCATCTGCACCAACCGCCGACAGAGCCCCTTCTTCGGCAAGCCTGCGCCAGTGGAACAACTGGTTCGGATGGATGTCATACTTCCGGGCTACAGCCGAGATGCTCATTCCCGGCTGCTCCGCCTCCCGCACCATCGACTTCTTCTCGGCAGCCGACCAGCGACGTCGCCTCTGTACACCGACGATCACTTCTACAGGAACCATAAACACCTTCTTTCTGGTTGTAGTAATATCTCTATATCTATTCCTACAACTTATTTCCAGATTCAAAGTGTCCGGTTCAATTGGGGGCTACTTCACCTCGTGACGGGAGAAATGTAGTTTAATGATGTTGAATCCGTCAGTGAACTTGGAACACGCTATCGAAATCAGACGGCTACGCCTCGATCTTGCATTGAACACCACTTCAATCGGATCTTCGTGAACATGCCCGTGACAATATATCACGGGGTGTTTACACTGGGACAACCGTGATCTCACAAGGCCACCATTGATAACCTCCGTGTATATCTCAAGCCTGGGGGATACTTGGGGCAATAAATTATGATGAGCTACAACCACGCCCACTGACAAACCGGACAATTGATCGATTTTAGCTATAATCTTGTTAATATCGTCTTCTGAAAATGCTGGCGTATCTAGTTGTTCCCAAATTAGATTAGACTCATTGTTTGTCCTGAGCATTTCATGCATTTGCTCCTTAATTTCTGCGGGCATATAGCGCTTTTCACCACATCCAATACAGGAATTTATTGAAAAAACATCAACACTATTACCATTCGCCGACATTTGTGTCTGCCTAGCTCCTCTCGTAGTTAGGATTGGCAATCCTAAATTATGCCATGCCATGATTAATGGTTCAAATTTGAGATAAATGTCCCCACTGTTAGAATCATTCGTCTTGCGGTTAATATCGTGATTCCCTGGAACTATATGCACTTGATTTTTTTGCCATCTTTGTTCATCGGCGATTTGCAGAGTTTCATTTAAATATGTTAAGCAATTCTCATAACCTGATAAATCACCTTTGTCCGTCAAATCACCACAGATAATAATTCCCCCGATTGAATGTCGGTTATTTTCAATATAATCTATCAATTCTCTCATTACGCTTTGCCATCGAGGAGTAACTATTATCTGACCTAATTGTTTTGGAAACCCCTTATCTTTCCAGTCAATATTCGACGGCTCTCCTATTAATCTTGGCATATGCAGATCACTGATTTGAATCAAAGTCAGCGTGTCCATATCATTTTCCACTTATTTATTCGATTTATGGACGGTTTCGGTTTGAGACATTCCATTTGGATGATAATTCCGTCTTTTTAGGTCGTGATGTCTTCCGGCCGCACCATAATAAGAGCAATAAGTAACTGAATGAAAATACGACGAAAGAAGTGATTCCGATTTCTTCCAGATAAGCATACTTACATATGATCAGGTAACGATTGATGAAATCTTTAACTACAATTATAAACCAGAGGACGAAAACATAATCACTTAACGCTGTCGCAAGTTTGCTTACGGAATATTTTCTAGCACCTAGCCAAAAACCTTTATGACTCTGCACTGCTTCCTCTTCCGCAAAAAGTGCACCGATTAGGACGGCTTCATACTTCTCAACCTTTGTTTCCCAGCTTTCCTGCCAGTATTTGGAACCTCGATTGACGAGTGTCCACGCAAACGAGCAAACCATACCAAAACACGCCACAATGACAGAGAGGTCTGACTGATATTTACTCAATGCTGCATAGCCAACGAATGCCGATGCAATGAAGCCCCAAAAGAAAAGGGATCTCTTCCAAAACAAGTTAATTTCAAAATTTCTGATTTGGACAGCCACATCGAAACGTTTCTTCTTCCGATCATCTTCTGTCATGTCGTTTTGGCCCTAAATAAAGGTCTTGTTATGTTGATATGTATCTACTTGACTTAATAAATACTATGAGGAGAGGATTAGTAACATCTACACTTTTCCACACGCCATGTCAATAATGCTTTTTAATATAATTATGATGACAAATCTTATACTTATTTCTGTATTGTATGGTCTGGGCAAAAGGCTTACAGCCAGCCCTTCTTCGCAATCAAGATCGTGAGTATCGGCAGGCTCCGGCGGGTAGACAGGTGGCGGGGGCCGTCATCCGGGCCGGGCGGGTGGGGGTGTCGGCGGCGATGCCGCCTTCGGGGCGCGAACGATATATCGGCGGTGTCGTTTTTGGAGGACGGCAGCGGGAGGATATCGGGGACGCCGCCGAGGCTATGGCAGCTTCGGCGGCGGTTGGAACCGTCTATTTGGCCGGAAGGATTTTTTCCATCCTCGTAAGTTCCGCCTTGCCGGCCAGGAACGCCGGGCATTTGGCGGAACAGTCTATTTGGCCGAAAGGATTTCTTCCAGCCTCGTAAGCTCCGCCTTGCCGGCCAGGAACCCCGGGCATTTGGCGAGAGCAGTCTATTTGGCCGAAAGGATTTCTTCCAGCCTCGTAAGCTCCGCCTTGCCGGCCATGAACCCCGGGCATTTGGCGGAAAACGCCTTGAAATGCGGGCTTGCCGCATGGGCATCCAGGGCGGCTTTGTCCCTGTAGCGTTCCATAAAAACGAACGTGTCCGGATTCTTGAGATCGCGGTTCACCGTATAGAACAGCGTTCCCTCTTCCTTGGCCGTCTCCGCGACCAATTCCCTGATGGCCGCGACGGCCTCTTCCCTCTTGTCCTCTTTTACCGTCATTTTCGCAACGAGTGAAATCATCTTTTCTTCTCCTGTTATGGCATTTGTTCCTGTGCGCTAAGACTTTCGCTTGCGGCCCGCCCTCCCCTTGCGAAGCGCGGGACGCCCGGCAGACGTACCACCTGCCGCAATATTAATCAACACCGTTGTGGCGCGACGACATCGGGCGGCAAACGGCGCGCCCCGGCTCAGTCCGGCACGGCCGTCATCCCGGCCAGGCGGGCGATGAGTCCGGCGGCGATGTCGCCTTTGGACGACGCGAGCGAGACGTCGGGAACGCCGCCGAAGAGGTCGTAGCTGCGGTTCAGGGTGCGGTCGTCCCAGATCGTGTCGAGGCGGTCCTTGGTTACGCGCTCCACCGTCAGGGCCTTGCCCCATCCGCCCAGCCAGCGTGTGACGACGCGGTTCGCGACGCGGGGCACGACGGCGCTCCGGTCCGCCATGACCTCCCAGCGCAGGTCCGGCATCTCCTGCCGGTTGTACAGGAGCCAGGCGAGGGAAACCATGTCGTGCGCGACGACCGATTCGGACGCGAAGATCAGGCCGGGATCGGGCACGTAGATATGCCCCATGTCGGGCCCGACGGTGACGAGGAGCTTGTCCGCCGCCGTGACGACCAGGCGCTGCTTGGCAAGCAGCGTCGGAACCGTGTTGCCTTCCGCCGTCTTCTCCTGCAGGGTAGCGGCGGCGTGATGGTATTCCAGCCGCGTGTCGTGCCGCCAGTAGCCCACCGCCGCCTTGAGGCCCAGGGTGCTGCCGGCGATCATGTGCCGGGAACAGCGGGGCATGAGGACGATGTGCTGCGCCGCCTTCAGGATATTGGGCATCATGAGGCCCCGCTTCCAGTGCGATCCCGTGGCCGGCATGTCCTCGTAAAAGGCGTCCCACCCGGCCTCCTCGAAGCAGTGCAGCTCGCCCCCGGCGGCCGCCACCGACGCGGCCATGCCTGTAGCGGCCATGAGTTTCCGGGTGCTGCCCGTCGTCCTTTCCGGCGAGAACCGCACGTACTGGACGCCGGACATGTCGCCCACGATCACCCGGCCCGCCCCCTTCTCCCGGAGGAGCCCGACGACGGCGACCACGGCGATGGGGCTCGTGGTGGCCGGATAGGCGTTGGGGGAATTGTTGGACGTCTTGACGAAGACGGTGTCGCCCTTGGCGAGCCAGGAGAAGTCCGTCGCTTTCAGGACCGCCGCCCGCACCGCCTCGACGATGCCGTGCGCGGGCGTCCCGTCTTTCACCCCCGCCGCGGCGACCTTCGCCCTGGGGCCGAGCGTCCGCTTCCCGCCCGTGACGGGAACGGCGGCGCTTTTCGCTTCCTGTCCGATTTCCTGTCCCTGCATGCCCGATGCCTTTCTGCCTGGGATCGTTCTCCCGGCGTGTTTTTCCGGCCCCGTTGTGACGGCCCCGTTGTGACGGCCCCGTTGTGATGGCCCTGCCGGAGCGTATTTCCGGCAGCGGCGTGTTTTTCTTGCCCGGGTGCTTCTTTCCGGCCCTGAAGCGTCTCTCCGGCCCCGCCACCGGCGCGCTTTTCCGGCTCCGGCGAATTTTTCCGGCCCCGCCGGTGCGACTTTCTTGCCCCGGTGCGCTTTCCAGCCCGACGGATCTTCTTTTTTTCCTACGACGGCTTATCTATACCACAACCGCCCGCGCGCGGACAACCCGCACGATGCAGCCGCCGTCCGGCGCATCTTTCTTGCCCCGGCACGTCTTTCTTGCCCCGGCGCGCCTTTCCGGCAGCGGCCCCCGTCCGGCGTGCCTTGTCGCCGTTGAAAACCCACGGCGGCGCGGCCTTCGCCCGGTTTTCCGGTCCGCTTTACGGCGGCGCCGTCACAAGCACAGCCGAATCGCCGCCCCGCATCCGGCTTCCCGCTGCGCGACGCAGCTTCAAAAAAGGACGATTTTCCCGATGGGGGACGGTGCGAGAAATCGCGAAAAAGAAAAGGCAGGGCATTGCCTGCCCTGCCTACGGTGTCGGCCGGATGGACGACGGGATGGACGATGGGTCTATGCTTTGGTCTTTCTCCTCAGGAAGGCGACGCCGACGGCCCCCAGGCCCAAAAGCAGCATGGATGCCGGTTCGGGCGCGGGCGTATACTCGATATGATCGACGGTGAAGATATAGGGCGACAGGTTGGGGTCCGTCTGAAACGGGCTGAAGTACATGAACACCTGGTCGAAAACGGCGCCGCTATAGTCGAATACGCCGCTGATGGAATCCATGGAAGGATCGTACACTCCCGCATTCGTCGCCACATCGCCGGAGTTTCCCAGGTTGTAAAAGAGCGTGACCAGGGCATTGGGATCGGGCCCGCCGGTGTAATAGACGGAATAATTGAATTTCAACCCGACGGACGGGGTGGCGAAGTTGAAAACGAGGACGCCGTAAGTCGTGCCGTAAATGCCCAGTTGATCGGCCGCGGCAAAGTCGGTTGCGCTGCCGAAATTATCGTACCCCATGGTGACCCCGTTCAGCGTCAGGCCGGCGGGATTATTCTCGAACGTAATATCGACGGTGGCGGGCAGCCCGCTGAAATCGACTATCGCCGCCTGGACCGGCGCCGCCATGAGCGCCCATGCGAAAACCGCTGTCAGAATGTATTTCTTCATAACTTTTCCCTCCTATAGAAGTGCCGCCGGCGAAGCAGCAGCCGCCCGGACGATGCGGACCGCAGCGCTTTTCCTGCAATCGCTCAACCCCTTGTACGTCCTCAGATTACAGGGGCCGACGACGACATACAAGCATAGTTGTTGGGATGGAAAGTGGTAGGTTGAACCTTGGGGCGGCGGGTAAAAGCGTCATTATCTTGAAGCACGGCGCACCGCGAGGCCGAACGGCGGAACAGGGAACGGCCGGAATCGAACCGCGAATGCCGGATGCCTCCGGGGGAAGGCGGCGGGCCTTCCCTTTTCAATCCAGATAGGGCTCTTCGGTTTTCTCGGGCGGATAGACGGGCGGGGGGGCCGTCAGCCGGGCGAGGCGGGTCCGGAGGCCGGAGACGATGTCCTTGTTGGCCGGGGCGAGCAGGATGTCGGGAACGCCGCCGAAGAGCTCGTAGCTGCGCAGCAGCACCCGGTCGTCCCAGATGGTGTTCAGCGGGTCCTTGTTCACCCGCTCCCCCTCCATGGCCGTGCGCCACCCTCCCAGCCAGTTCGTGACGAGGCGGTTCGCGAAGCGGGCCGCGTACTCGCTGCGGTCCACCCAGCGGTCCCAGCGCCAGAAGGGCACGGACCGCCGGTTGTCCAGAAGCCACGCGAGCGCCACCATGTCGTGGGCGACGACCGATTCGGAGGCGAGGACCAGGCCGTATCCGGGCTGGAAGACGTGGCCCCGGTCCGGCCCCACGGTCGTGAGTATCTTGTGCGCCATCGAAACCACCAGGCGCTGTTTTTTGAGGAGGGTCGGGACCGTGTTGCCCTCCGCCGTCTTCTCCTGCAGGGTGGAGGCGTCGCGGTGGAACTCCAGCCGCGTGTCGGGGCGCCAGTAGCCCGCCGCCGCCTTCAGGCCCAGGGTGCTGCCGGTGATGACGTGCCTCGAGCAGCGGGGCATGAGGACGATGTGCCGGACCTCCCTGAGGATGGCGGGCATCGTGAGGCCGTACTTCCAGTGCGAACCCGGCGCGGGATTCTCCTCGTAAAAGTGGTCCCAGCCGGGCTCCTCGAAGCAATGCAGCTCGCCGCCCGCCGCCAGGACGGCCGCCGCCATGCCGGAATCGGCCATCAGCATGCGGGTGCTGCCGGTGCACGACGTGGGCGTGAAGCGCAGGTAACGGACGCCGGACATGTCGCCCACGATGACCCTGCCCGCCCCGTGCTCCCGGAGGAGCCCGACGACGGCGACCACGGCCAGGGGATGCGTTGTGGCGGGATAGCGGAAGGGCGAGCTGTTGGCCGTCTTGACGAAGACGGTGTCGCCCCGGGAGAGCCAGCGGAAGTCGGTGATGTCCAGGACCGCGTCGCGGACCGCCTGGACGATGCCGTGGGCGTGCGTCCCCTTCCGGATCCCGGCGAGCGCAACCCGGACCTGCGGACCCAGCACGGATTTCCCTCCGAGGACGGGAACGGGGACGCTTTGCGCATCCGGTTCCAGTTCGTAACCCTGCATGTGAGGCGCCTTTCTTTCTCAGTTTCAGCCGACGATCAGCGAGTCCGCGGGCCGGGCCTTCGCCCTACCCATACTGCATCCACTTGCACCGGAGGTCTGGCATGCGCCGGGGCCGTCGAGCGTTTCATATACGGGGCTTTTTGTTTTTTGTCGTCCGCCTTATTTTACCCTATTCGGGCCGGAACGGAAAGGGAAAACAGCGTGGAAAGCGGGCCGGAAAGACACCTGCGATTTTATCGCCGGCCGCCGGGCGGCCCTGCGCCGGTTTTCGGGAACGTTGCGGCCGTCACGCCTTCGGCCGGACGAACGGCTGGACGAGGAGCCTGGGCAGCGTGAGGAGCGCCGGGTCCCGGTATTCCCTGAGGCCGATGGTCATCCCCGCGTGCCCCTCCTCGGGCTCCCGGCGGTAGGTGCCGCAGAGGCGGTCCCACCAGGGCAGGTTGAAGCCGAAATTGCTGTTCGTCTCGCGGGGGACGACGGAATGATGGACCCGGTGCATGTCCGGCGTGACGACGAAGAGCCGCAGCAGGCGGTCCAGCGCGGCGGGCATGCGGACATTGCCGTGATTGAACTGGGACGTCGCGTTCAGGAGGATCTCGAAGGCGAGGACCGCCGGGGCCGGGGGGCCGATCAGGGCGACCGCCGCCAGTTTGATGCCGAAGGAAATAACGATCTCGACGGGATGGAAGCGGCTGCCCGTGGTGACGTCGATGTCGAGGTCCGTGTGGTGCATCCGGTGGAAGCGCCAGAGGACGGGGAGAAAATGGAAAAGCACGTGCTGGATGTAAATGACGAAGTCGAGGGCCGCGACGGAAACGGCAAACCCGGCCCACGGCGGCAGGGCGAGGGCGGGGAGGATGCCCCAGCCCCGCTGCCCGGCGAGAACGGCCATCCCGACGGGCAGGAGGGGGAAAAGGACCCGGGCGGCCGCCGTGTTGACGGCGACCAGGGACAGGTTCGCAAACCAGCGGCGCGCCTTGCTGTCCGTAAGCGGGCGGCGCGGGGCGACGGCCTCCCAGGCGGCCACCGCCGCCAGGACGCCGAAGAAAAAGGCGAGTCTCAGGACCGGCTCGTCGGACAGGCTCATGCTTTCCCCTTTCGCGGATAGTCCGCGCCCTGCATCGTCATCCGTCCCTTCGCGGAGAATCCGCGCGTGTTGCGCGTGTCATCCCGGTTTGCCCTGCCTTTGTTTTTCGCCGTCGGCGCTTGCGGGCCGAGCTTCCGGCAGGCGCTTTCGGCGGGGCGGCCATTATTGACACGGCCCTCGCTTGCGGCGGGGCATTCGGCTCTCTGTTCTTGCGTCGGGCGGCGCGGGCTGCCTTCCCCTTCCCTTTCGCTTTCGCCGGCAAGGCTTCCGTTCTCCCGGAACCTTCAAAAATTCTACCTCATCCGGACCGGAACGGAAAGGGAAAACAATTCGCATGAAGCAGCGCAGCCGCCGTTCTTCCTGCACCGCCCGCCCGGCGCTCCGTGACGGCGTATCCCCGGGCAGGAACCGCCCCGGCGGCGGCCCCCCCAGCCGATTCAAATCAATGCTTGACGGCGCCGCGCCGAATCCGCGATAATCCGCGCCGGGAGGGAAACCATGAAACGGGTCCACTATCTCTATGCCTTGAGCTTCCTGTCGGCGTTCCTGCTTTTTCAGATCGAGCTTGTCATCGCGAAGATATTCCTGCCCCGGTTCGGCGGGAGCTATCTCGTGTGGGGCTCGTGCATCGTCTTCTTCCAGTTCGCGCTCCTCTTGGGCTACCTCTACGCCCACGTCGCCGTACGGAAATGCGGGATATACAGGTACCGCTACCTGCACCTGATCCTCGTCGCGCTTCCGCTTCTCTTCTTCCCCGGCCGGGCGCTCCCGGAGATCGCCGCGCACCCCGGCATCCCGCTCGTGCTCGACATCTTCATGCAGCTTGCGCTCTCCATCGGGATGGCCTTCTTCGTCCTCTCCACGATCAGCATCGTCACGCAAAGCTGGCTCGCCTACAGCGAGCTGCCCGAAAGCGGCAACCCCTACATGCTGTATGCCGTGTCGAACGTCGGGTCGTTTTTGGGGCTTCTGAGCTACCCGTTCCTTTTCGAGGTTTATTTCGACCTGGACGTGCAGGTGGTTATCTGGCGCATCCTCTATGTCCTTTTCATCGTCGCGTATATCCTGTCGCTCCGGGCGATCCGCTTCCCGGCGGCGTGCGCCCCCGGCGGCGCGCTCTCCGGCGGATCGGGCTTCCGGGAGGCTTTCCGGATGTCCGGCGAGGGCGCAAGGCGGAAGCTCTGCTGGTTCCTCCTGTCGGCGGCGGGGTGCGTCCTCTTCCTTTCCGTCACGAACATCGTCACCTACGAGATCGTTCCCTGCCCTCTTCTCTGGGTCATCCCGCTTTGCATCTATCTCGCGTCGTTCACGCTCACCTTCCGGGACCGGCCGTTCTACCCGGAATGGATCGGCCGGCAATTCCACCTGGTAATGGGTTTCAGCGTGCTCGTCTACTTCTTCGTCCAGGGGCGGATACTGCCCGTCATGCCGGGGCTGATCGCGTTTGCCGTCGCGCTCTTCGCGCTCTGCATGTTCTGCCAGCACGAGCTGTACGAAAGCCGGCCCGCGGAGAAGGACGGCCTCACGGGCTTCTACCTGATCGTCTCCCTGGGCGGATTCGCGGGGAGCATGGTCGTGACGTGGATCATCCCGCGCCTCTTCACCTCGACGGTGGAGTTCCTCCTCGGCCTCTTCCTCATCGGCCTGTCCCTCGCGCTGAAAGAGGGTTTCTCGCGGATCGGCTTCTACCGCCTGCGCCTGATCGCGTACGTCGTCATCCTCGTGATCGCCTGGCCGATGGAGTTCAAGCAGTACAACGTCTTCGGCGTCGGGATCGCGCTCATCGCATTTGCCTATATCTTCCGGGACCTCGCGGGACACAGGACGGCGCTCGCGCTCTGCCTCCTCGCCGTCTTCGCCATAGAGCCGTTCGTGGACAACACCTGGACGGCGGACGGCAAGGCCATCGGCACCTTCCGGAACTACTACGGCATCTACGAGATCAGGGCGAGCGGGCACCTTCTCAAGTTCGCAAACGGGACGACGCTCCACGGCTTGCAGTACAGGACGCCGGACCCCGAGGAGCGGGCGGAGCCCCTGGCCTACTACCACCGCGACACGCCCGTGGGGAAGATCCTCGGCGGCGGCAGGTTCGCGATGGACCGGGTCGCGGTCGTGGGACTGGGCGTGGGGACGCTCTCCGCCTACGGGAAAAAGGGCGGGCAGATGGACTTCTTCGAGCTTGACCCGGACATGCCGGCCTTCGTCGGCATGTTCGACTACCTTGCGCTTTCGAAGGCGAAGCTCAACTTCTACTATGACGACGCGCGGCTCGCCCTGCGGAAGATGCCGCCGTCCTGTTACGACGTCCTCGTCATCGACGCCTTCAGCGGCGATTCGGTCCCCGTGCACCTCCTGACGACGGAGGCGATCGGGGAATACAGGGCCCGCGTGAAGGACAACGGCCTGATCCTCTTCCACATCAGCAACCGGTACATCGACCTTGCGCCCGTAATCGTAAGCAACGCCAGGGCCGTCGGCGCTTTTGCGCTCTTCGCCTCGAACACGGCGCAGGGCTCCGCGCTTCTCGCTTCGGACTGGGCGGCGCTGACGTGGAACGGGAAGATCAGGGATACGCTGACGGCGCAGATGCAGTGGCAGGACAGGACGGCGGATGCAGAGCTGAAGCCTGTGCGGCCCTGGACGGACAAGTATTCCAACCTGCCCTCCGTCATGAAGCCCCGCGTCCTCGTCAACTCCCTCCGGGACTTCCAGCCGTTCAAGTGGTAAGGGGCGGCGAAATCCCACCCTATGCCATCCCTGCAATCATCGGCCAATCATATTGACATATTTTATGACATATATCGGAACACAGCTAACTCATCTTGTCGATATTATAACATTATATGTTGACATTTTATGTGTCATAATACTTGACAATCGTTTCGGTCATTGTTATATGGACATCCTGGCGCCATACATTTTTGACGGCAAACGGCATGACCTTTTTCGAATGAATTGTATAATCGGGTTATTTGGGCGACAAGATCATGGACATCAATCTTGTTAAAAAAGTCATGACCTTCAAATCCGGTCACTTTGCATTCAGCGCGAAATATGACGCCTCCGAACTTCATAATCTCCTTTTCGAGTCCAAGCTTTTGTACAAAACGATAGACGATTTGCCTGTCCTGCCGGCGTGGTCGGCCCATTTGGAACAAGAACTCATTCGCCGGTCCATTTTCAGTACGGCCGCACTAGAAGGCAATCCCCTGAAAGAAGAAGAGGTCGGGGAAATTATAGCCCAAGCGGAAAGCGGTCAAAAGATCACCGACGCGGAAAAAGCCATCCGGAACCTTAAAAAAGTCTATGACCGGATCAAGACGATTGCCCCGGCGGCAGCCCCCCTCAAGTTGACCGAGGAAATAATCAAAGAATCTCACCGCATCATCACAAGCGGCATCGAGCGGACCGATAATCTTCCCGGCGGTTACAGAAACCACGTCGTAAAAGTCGGCGACAAAGAACACGGCGGCATCCATACGCCGCCCAAATGTCAGCCGGACATTGTCAATCTGATGAAAGAATTTGTGGGTTGGATCAATAGCGAAGAAGTCCTGGCATTGGACGGGCTCGTCAGGGCGGCCTTGGCGCATTATCATTTGGGGTTGATCCATCCCTTCGGCAACGGCAACGGCCGGACCATTCGGGTCATCGAAGCGCTGCTCCTTAGAACGTCCGGCATGAAATACGTACCGACCATGCTGTCGAACTACTACTACAGGAATATGGACGATTATTATTGGGCTTTTTCACTCACCAGAAAAGCGGCGGACAACGACGTAACGCCGTTTCTTAAATTTATGATGGAAGGCGTCGTCGAGTCTTTGAATAAGATTAAAGACGATGTGACGCTTAGAATTCGTGAATTGGTCATACGGGATTTGTATGCATCGCTCTATGCCGGCAAGGTCATCACCCAGAGGCAGCACGACTTGTTAAGCAACCTGCTGAATCGGGGCGGTACGATATCTCTAAAAGAACTATTTCAAGAACCTCCTTATAATGCCTTATACAGGAGCGTGAGCGAACGTACGGCGAGAAGAGATCTTGCAAAATTGGTGGAGTTGACTGTTCTATCGCAGGAAAACGATCGATACAAATTGAATTTACGCACATTAGACTGATTTCAGCGAAATCCATCTTTCACCAAGGCCAAATCGAGATTTTCTGCCGCTCCAGCCGGTTACAAAAAGTCTTTACCTCTTAGACATCACATCCGTTACTTACACATCTTATCACACAACTTCCATTTGTCCGGGATCGTAATATTCGGATTTGCGGCCATGGACGGACAAGTATTCCAACCTGCCCTCCGTCATGAAGCCCCGTGTCCTCGTCAACTCCCTCCGGGACTTCCAGCCGTTCAAGTGGTAGGGGGGGGAGTGGGTTCCTTGCGAATACGAGCCTTTTCTTTTCGTTTCACCCGATGGAACGCATACCCGCACCCTAAAGGGCACACGCACCCTAAAGGGCACACGTACCCCTGAAGGGCACACGTACCCTGAAGGGCACACGTACCCCTGAAGGGCACACGGTCCCGAAAGAAAGGTTCAAGCGGTGTGAAGCTCAGGGCTTAGACCTTGAGGCGGTCGCGGTGGCGGAAGCCTTTCGTATAATCGATGAGGTAGATTTCCACGGGCGTCACCCTGACAATGACGGAATTGCCGGGCTTGATGCTGTTGAATACGTTGTGACGGGCCATGACGGGGCCGGGCACGCCGTCATGCTCTTTCGCCGTCACGATTTTTGCCGTGCCCCTGTATTGAATGCCGCTGATTTCCCGATCGGTCTTCGGCGCGGGGTTCTTCTGCATCACGATGGCGACCCGCGGATTGGCCTTGATGTTCTTGATCTTCTCGCTGTTCTTCGCCGTATTGAAATAGATATCGAGCCCCGAGACGGAGAAATAGACCGTCGATGCATCCGGCTCGCCGTCCGGTCCTGCCGTCGCAACGGTGCACGAAGCGCATGAGCCCATGTAGTCCAAAACGGCCTTCTTCAGATCTTCCATGACGACCTCCTGAACGATAATCGAGTATACTGTGTTGCCAAGCGGGCCGATGCCGCCCCGTTTCGCCGGATACCGCGCCCACGATGCGGCCGTCCCCCGCCGCCTGAGACTATTTTACCCGAACGAACGGTAAAAGGGCAGGATTATTTTTGGCGCACGTATCGGCCCGTATCGGCCTTCAATCCGCGGGGCGGGCGATACTTTTACTGCACGCCCATGAAGGTTCTCGGGAGGACCATGACGAACCAGGGGAAGTAGGTGCAGATCATGAGCGCCACGATGAGGATCACGACCATGGGCCAGATGGCCTTGCTGATCTGTTCCAGGGTGCGGCCGCTGATCGCGCTCGCCACGAAGATGTTGATCGCCATGGGCGGCGTCGCCATGCCGATGGCGAGGCCTATCGTGAGGATAACGCCGAAATGGACCATGTCCCCGCCGACGGACGTGATGAGCGGCAGGAAGATGGGCGTCAGGATGATCAGGGCGGAGGCCGTCTCCATGAAACACCCGGCGATCAGGACGATGATGTTGATCATGAGGTAGATGAGAAAACTGCTGTTCCCGGCGACGGAGATCATGGCCTTCGCCACGGCCTCGGGGATTTCGTAGAAGGCCAGCCCCCAGCCGAAGATCTTCGCCGTGCCGATGATGAACATGATGAGGGCGGAGGTGACGCCCGCGCCCACCACCAGCTCGTAGAACCGCTTGAAGGTCAGGGACCGGTAGACGAGCCACGCGATGAGCAGCGTGTAGTCCACGGCGATGGCGGCCGCTTCCGAGGGGGTGAAGTAGCCCCCGAAAATACCGCCCAGGATGATGATCGGCGTGAAGAGCCCCCACAGGGAATCGACGAAGCGCCGCGCCACAACGCTGCCGGGCATCTTCTCGCTCGACAGGTAGCCGTGCTTGTTCGCGAACCACAGGGCATAGCCCATCAGGCCGACGCCCATGATCGTCCCCGGAATGAACCCGCCCATGAAAAGCTTCGCCACGGACTCCCCGGCGATGACCGCGTAGAGCACCATGGGAACGCTGGGCGGAATGACGACGCCGATGGTCCCCGACGAGGCGATGAGCGCCGCGGAGAAATCCACGTCGTATTTCTTCTTCTCCATCTCCGGCATAAGCGACGCCCCGACGGCGGCCGTTGTCGCCGCGCCCGATCCGGAAATCGCGGCGATGAACATCGAGGCGGCCGTGGCCACGATCCCGAGGCCGCCCCGGACGCGGCCGATGGTCGCCTCCGCGATGGCCAGTATCCGCTCGGATATGCCGCCCCGCGCCAGGATGTCCCCGGCGAGGATGAAGAAGGGAACGGCGACCAGGGCGTAGGAGCTGCTGCCCTCGAAGAAGGTCTGGGGCACCATCTGCAGCGGGATGCCCGACACGATGAAGATGATGAGGGCCGAAAGGCCCACCGCCAGCCCAACGGGGACGCCGATGAGCAGGAAAAAGAAAAAGGTCCCGAAGAGAATCCAGCCCATGGTTCAGCCCCTCCTCAGCGTCTGCCGGATGCCGGCGACAAGATGCAGCATGACCACCGCGCCGACCACGGGAAACGCCACATAGATCACGGACATGGAAATCTGCATGCCCGGGGAGAGCTGCACGGCCTCGGTCTGCACGAGCATGGAGCCGTAGATCGCGACGACGGCGAAAAAGAGGATGCCCAGAAGATGGACCACGACGGCCAGGAACTTCCGCCCGCCGCCGGGGAACAGATCCACGATGAACGTGACGGCGATGTGGGACCCCCTTTTGAAGGCCACGGCGGCCCCCACGAGGGAGGCATAGAAAAGCAGGAAGCAGGTGATCTCCTCGGTCCAGGAAAAGGCCGTGAAGAACACGCGGAAGACAACCTGGATCGTCGTGAAGAAGATCATGGCCAGCATGAGCACGAACAGGAGCCTTTCGCTCCAGACGTTGACCACGTCGCTCAGTCTGAGAAGAAGGGAGGAGGGCTCGGCCGCCTCCCCCGTCTTGGTGTCTGTTTCCGTCATGGGTTACATCACTTCGTCTTCTGGATGGCTTCGATCAGGTCCTTTCCGAACTTGGCCGAATACTGGTCGTAGACCGGCTTGACCGCCTTCTGGAAGGGCGCGAGGTCCGGCGTGGCGATGACCATGCCTTTGGCCTTCAGCTCCTTCATCCACTCGGCCTCCATCCTGTTGTCCCAGGCGCGCTCGAACTCGGCCGCTTCCTGGGCGGCCTTCATGACGATACCCTGCTGGGCCGGGGTGAGCTTCTTCCAGGTGGCCATGCTCATGATGATCGGCGCGGGGGCGTAGGCGTGGCGCGTGATGCTGAGGTATTTCTGCGTTTCGTAAAGTTTGAAGGCCATGATGACGTTGAGGGGGTTCTCCTGGCCGTCCACCGTGCCCTGCTGGAGGGCGGTGAGGACTTCCGTCCAGGCCATGGGCACCGCGTTGGCCCCCAGCGCCTTGAAGGAATCCACGTAGACCGGGTTCTGCATGACCCTGATTTTCAGCCCCTTGATGTCGGCGGGCGTCTTGACGGCGTGCTTGCTGTTCGTCAGGTTGCGGAACCCGCGCTCGCCGAAGGCCAGCCCCTTCCACCCCTGAGACTCCAGGTCGGCCATGAGCTTCTTGCCGATGTTGCCGTCCAGGACCTTGTACGCATGCTTCGGGTCGCGGAAGAGGAAAGGCAGGTCGACGGCGCCGAAGGAGGGAACGAAATTGATGATCGGGCCGTTGGTGATGATGCCCGCATCGACGATCCCCATCTTCATCCGCTCCAGGAGCGTGCGTTCGTCGCCGAGTTTCGCGTTGGGAAAGATGTTGACGGTGAGGGCGCCCTGGGAGCGCTTCTCCACCAGTTCCTTGAATTTTTCCGCGGCCACGTGGAAGGCGTCCTTCTCGTTCACCACGTGGGCGAACTTGATTTCCATGGCGGCGGCGGTGCTTGCGAAAACAAACGTCAGGATTGCTAAGAGTGAAAAAATCTTCTTCATGAGTCTTTTCCCCCTTAAAAGATTTGATTGGCGTGTGTGTGGAGAAGTCATACCGGGATCAGCCAGTTTTGTCAATGGCTTAATCGTTTTTTCCCGGCGGGCGCGATCTTTTCGCCGCATCGATCCCGCACCGGCGCTCTTCGGCAACGCCCTCCGGAACGTCCGGGCGCTTGCATGGCCGGGGGGATAGTCGGCGGCGGGACGGCGGCGGAAGAGAACGGCCTGAGCCGCTTACGCCTGCCGCCGATAGCCGGTGGCCGCCGGGCGGCGCGGGGCGGCGGCGCTGCATGGCCGAACCCTCAGGCGGGGCCGGACCAGCGGATGACGGGCTCCTGCTTCCGTTCGACGCAGTCGCGCAGATAGAGATTGATGAGGTTCTGGTACGACATGCCGGTTTTCTTCGCCAACCCTTTGAAATAGGCGATGGTGTCCCTGTCGAGCCGGATGGTGACCTGGCTCTTCAGCTCCTTGATGTAAGGGTTCTTCTGCCCCTTCATTTTTCCGAAATCGTACTCTTTCCTCATGCCCGTTCCTTCCAGTACTGGTCTTCTTCTCTTTGGGTCGCTTTCCTGGCGGAGATGATCCGGATGATCGAATCGTCCTCGCGAAAACAGTGGCACACGACGATGGTTCTGAGCTTTTGGCTCAATCCCAGCATAATGAACCTGTCTTCGTCCCCGGAATGATCGGGATCGAAATACCGGACGGCGTGCTCGTCGTAAAATACCGTTCTGGCCTCGTCGAACGAAACGCCGTGCTTTTTCCTGTTCGTTTCGCTTTTCCGGTCATCCCAGGCAAAGCCGATCATAATTAAACCATAATTATTTTATAATGATTTGTCAACGGATATCTCGACGCCGGGCGGCCGTGGACGGACAAGTATTCCAACATCCAGTCCGTCATGAAGCCCCGCGTCCTCGCCAAATCCCTCCGGGACTTCCGGGCGTTTACATGGCAGGGGAAAACAATATTCTCGGATGCTTAATCTGCATGATAAAATTCTTGAAATCAGAATTAAATAAGATATCTTGTTACATCGACTTTATCTAAGCCGGCCTTTTGTTGTAGAGTATATTTATTCTTATCTTTGATAATTTGAACATGCCAGTATTCTCTATCTTCCGCATGAGTCATATTCATACCACTCAGCCACATTCGAAAGTCTTTAAAAGGTATTAATAAGATTGATTTAGCAGAGCCACACCCAAATGCAACATAGGCATTCACAAAGCCACCAAGAATGTCCTGCTGGTGAGGATGAAAGGCAAACCAGTACCCCACGCCTCGACCTGCGGGGTGCTCTCTAGAGACAGCACAGATCAATGCTACTTCTTTGTTCGGTGAAATGAATGATGCTTTAGATCGCCTAACGAGAGGGACTCTAAGTTTTTCCTGAATACGGACAACACATTCTTCATGAAAACTAACCGGTGTAAACTTGGGCTTTTTTTCTCCCTTAGTTTGGTCATCGGTAACATCCGCATCGTTCATTTCATCGGTCGGCATCTCAGAACGTGCTTCGGCAGCCGTTGCAAATACTAAATCAATAATACTGTCAACGCGTGTATATTCCCGTGGGATAAGGATATCGCAGATTTTTTGCGCAATGGCTGGGCCTTCAATTTCTTCACGAATACTAACTAAACGAAACAAAGAATTAACGCTTAATAGACGTACATCCCAGGCATGTCTTGACCCGCGTATCTGAGCTTCAAGATCTCCTGTGTCTTGTATACCTACTACAATTAGGATTGACGAACGCTCCTCCGCAATAGTTCCACCTCTAATTAAAGCACGACGATATTCTGCAATTTTATTAAGGTCAATTCGATATACATCCGTCGTCTTGACTTCAACCACAATCTGGTCACCGTAAGGAGATGCCCACAGTCCGTCATATCCAATAGTGTTTTGTGCTCCCCGATAACGACCATCCTGAACTTGGAAACCGAGTCTTCTACCAGATTGATTAACAATATCCTGTAAAGCAAAACCGGAATCATCAAAGCGGGATTCGAGACATTCAGATGCGTAACGCGCAAGTGATGATGAGGGGATCAATTCAATGAAAGTCCGAAATTCATTACTAGTGAGATTTCCATCTTTAAGTTTGCCATCTCCTGCAAATGCAATGACTTGCTGAACATGTTTTTCCGATAACTGTTTCGGCGAAGACTGCCAGAGCTCTACAAGTGACATAAATAAAGTCCCTCCATCTCTATACTAATTCGTTGAAATGACGATAATAATTGAATATTACCACATGTCAAAGAATCATCAAAAGCTTTTAAATTTTCAAAAATACAAAACCCCGAAATCCGTTTGACACATTCGGGGCTTCTGTAAGCTACTCCATATATCCCTCAGGTTAGATCAATCAGAGCAGAATATACAAAATATAATAATTAGATAATGTTTATCATTAGATTCACAATAAATCTAGCCTAATAATGTAATGCCCAGATTAAATCTCTATCAATATCTGCATTAATTCACTTTCCAATCCTCAGTTTCATATTCTAGTTTTATTTCAATGCCTTACCATAGAACACACATCATTAGGTGTTCAATATATATTCACTTATGCAATTAAACCTTGACAATTCACTCCACTTATGAAACAATACCTGCCAGACACAAGAGGAAAGACAAAGCAGTTCGCCCGCGAGAACGCGCCATTCATACCGATGCCGCGAGGGTAGGCGATACCCCAGTGCAGACCATAGGCGCGACCTCCACCGGTGGCAAAGTCGGAGCCAAACCCGGGAGGGCAGGCCCAGGACGCAGGGCAAAGCAGTGCGGACAGGGGCGGGAGATGTCGTTCCGGGCGTCGGCGGCAAAGGGTCCCCGGTAGCCGGCCCCGGAACACCCGCCCAACCTACGAATCCGGCGTCGTTTAAAATGTCGTCAAGACGCAGCAACGCGCGGCTGCATGGGAGTACGCCTCCCCGCCGGCGGTTACGCTTCACCGCAAGAAGCAGCGGAAACCATTGTTGCAGGGACTTTGGGGGGAGGAAGAGACCCTCCCCCCATCCATTTAGCAGCTTTTTGGAAATCCAGTTTATGAGCCCCCTATGCAGGGGGCACAGCGTCACCTGAAGGTGACAAGCGACAGATGGGCGTTTTTCAACAGCCTGTGGAGGCCGGTCCATGAAACAGACATTCTCCGATGGCATCTCCGCCGAGGAGCGCCTCGCGATCTATTCCGCGAAACCGGAAAGGCGGGGGATCGGCGAAAGGCTCCCGGCCCTGAACGGCGGGGATGCAGATTCGCTGGGGTCGGCCCTTGCCCACGCGGCATGGTTTCTGATCGGCTTCGCCTCGGCGCTGGCCTTCATCCTCGCCGTTACGCTGGCCGCCGCCGCATCATGACCGCCGAAACGAGAGAGAGCCTGCGGCAGCGTCTGACGGCCATCCAGCACAAGGACCGCTGGGACGACCGCGACTGCAAAGAGATCCGGGCCATACAGGCCGCCCTCTCCTCGCTCGCGCAGCATATCCCCGCGCCGCAACGGGAACATCCCGAAGCCTGCTGCGGAGCGCACGCAGGGGCCGGCGTCTGCACGCGGCACAACGGAACGGCCGACGAAAGCGCAAGCCCCGCATCCCGCGCGGACGGCGGCGAAACGGACGCAGCAGCGGGCCAGGCGTCCTGCACGGACGGCTGCGGACCGCACGCGGGCGGCAGGACCCCATGACGAACATCTACCGGAAGCTGATCGAGGTCCGGAAGGCCGTCCCCGCGCTTTCCAAGAACAGCCGGGGCGCACGGGTCCGGTTCGTATCCTCGTCCCGGATATTGGGCGCGCTCCGGCAGGCGATGGATGCCCACGGGCTTCTCCTTATCCCCCGCCTCGCCTCGGAGCGCGTCCTCGAACACCAGACCAAACGGGGCGACCGCCTCTACTTCACCGTCCTCAACATCGAATTCACCTGGGTGAACGCCGACAACCCCGACGAGCGCATCGCCTGCCAGTGGGTGGGCCAGGGCCTCGACGAGGGCGAGAAGGGCGTGGGCAAGGCCCTCACCTACGCGGAGAAGTATTTCCTCCTCAGGTTTTTCAACATCCCCACGGACGGGGACGATCCCGATGCGGAACCTAAACGGCCTCCCGGGAAAAGGCGCGAGGACGCCGGAACGGCAGCAGAAAAAAAGGCGGAGGCCGCAGGCCAGGCGGAACCGTCTTCCGGCGGAAGCAATCCGGCGGCCGACGCAAGACCGGCGCAGGCCGGGACCGGCGCCGACGCCGACGGCGGAACGCCCGCAACGTCCGAAAATCCCGCAGGCGGCGCGGCAGCGGCCGGACGCGATCATGCCGCCGCAAAAGCGGCCCCCGGGGGACGCGGCGCGGGATCGGGCGCGATGCTTATCGCCGGGTCGCCCATGCACAAGAAGATCGAGGCCCTGATCCGCGAAGCCGGCATCGACCGCGCCCTCTTCAAGGAATGGCTCCTGGCCGTCCGCTGGCTCGGCAGGAAGCACGGCAAGCCCTCCTTCGCCACGATGCTCAGGAAGAATGCCAAGAGCCTCATCGAGAACTGGGCGAGCGCCCGCGAGGCGTTCGGCCTCTGGGCGGACCCCGGAGGCGGCGAGGAACCATGATCAACAAGGTCTTCCTCGTCGGCCGCCTCGGCATCGACCCCGAAGTGCGCTACACACCCGACGCCGTCATGGTCGTGAGCCTGTCCGTCGCCACAGTGGACCGGTGGAAGGACAAGGAAGGCAAGCCCCAGAGCCGGACGGAATGGCACAAGGTCGTCGTCAAGGGCGACCTCGCGGAGCATGCCGCAAGCGGCGCCGAGCGGGGGGCCCTGCTCTACATCGAGGGCAAGATCCGGACGCGCCCCTGGGAGGACCGGGACGGTTCCCGCCGCATGACGACGGAGATCGTCGCCACGTCGCTCCGAATCCTGGAAAGCAGGAAGGCGGCCGGTAATGGCGACGGCCCGAACGGCGAAAACGGCGACGGAAACGGCCTGCCCTTTTGATCGCTTTTTCATGGCAGCGCGGAGGGTTTTCCTGCGCCGTGTTGTCCATGCGCGGAGCATGGAGATCGATGCGGCGCGGTGCGGCCGGTTGCTTTCGTGCCGCCGTACCCGCACGGTGCTGCTTGCGTGTGCGGACAGCGTTTATCGGCATCGAAAACGGCCGCACGTTCTCCTGCCCCGAGACATCTCCCGGCCTGTGTGTATGGATAAAGGTTGACCGTAACAAAAAAGCCGCCGGCTCCCTTTTGTTGTTACATGCCCCGCATTCGGCGGCGTCCCCCGGATATCCCGCGAACCGCCGCCATTCCCGGACGTTAAGATTTACCTATTTACCCACCTGACGCCGCAGGGTCCGAAGCATTTTTTTAAGAACCTCCCCCTGCGGCCCCGCCTTGAGAGGCGGGCCAAGAAAGGAGACAAACAAATCATGGCAGACAGTACGAACAACAAAAATGAGAGTTCTAATTCCCCTGTCCTGATCTTTGAGGATGGGAAATATCGTTATTACGACAAGGATCGGGATATTATTGAGGACGTCGATCAGGACGGCGTAACCGTCAGGGAACACCTCTGGCGGCGGCCCATGCTGATTTTCGAGGACGGATACGTCCATTATTACGGCTCGGGTGGAAAGCTCATAGGTTCCTATCCAGCTCAGAGCGGCCAACCAGGAGAGAAAGATCCATCTATCCCCTGGAAAGGCCCCATTCCTCCCGGAACATATCTTTTAGATCCCTCAAAAATCGAAGACGTGAGACCTCAAGATCGAGCAGCATGGGGTAACTACCGGGCGGCACTCCTTCCCGATGGAACCGACACCTATGGTAGAACAGGATTCTATTTACACGGCGGCACACATATCGGAACAGGGGGTTGCATTAATATCGGGAATCGTGATAAGGAGTTATTACCGAAATTAATGATGCATATGGAGCCCATTCTTGTCATCGTGAGACAATGAAAGATCTGGCGAAAATCGCGGCATGGGGTCTCTTGATCGAGCTCATCGCCATTGTTGTTTTCATCCGCATCGCCCATTCCAACCTGGCCGATCCCGGCAAGGAAATCGTCGAAATCGTCTCCTATGCGGCTATGGCCGCCCTATCGATTTACGCCGTTCTGCGTCTGTCTGTGCGGCATCTCTTTCTACTCGCGTTTTTCCTCGCACTGGGGTGTAAAATCATTGAGGATATTTTAGGCTACCTCTTCTTTCCCGGCCTGGTGAAAGGCATAGAGTTCTTTTCCCTTCTTCACTTAGAACACATAGTCCGCGGGACGGTTATATATTTAGCTCACTCCGCGGGCGGGCTGTTTTCGGCCTTCGTTCTTGTGAAGATTGCGAAAACCGCACAACCGCTGATAAAGAAAGATCTGACAAAAATAACGGCGTGGGGCCTCCTGATCGAGCTCGTTTCCCTTCTCGCCTTTATCGGCATTGCCCAGAGCCGTTTTGCCGATCCCGGCAAGGATATAACCTACGTTGTCTTCTTCGCAGCCATGACCGCTCTGTTGTTCGCCGCCGTGATGAAGCTTCCTGTTCGGCAGCTATTTTGGCTCGCATTTTTCCTGGCGCTGGGATGCCACCTTGTTCAGGTGATTTTAGGATTCCTCTTCTTTCCCGGACTGGTAAAGGACCTGGCGTTTTTCTCCCTGGATCACCTGAAAGCGACGGTCCTTTCAACGGTCCTATTCTTCGGTATTTTTGCCGGCGGGCTGCTTACGGCCTACGTCCTCGTGAAGGCCGCAAGAGCCCTGAAGAACCGGAAGGCGGGCCGATAAGCGCGCCGAATCCCTCCGATCCCCGGCCTCCTTCGTGCCTCGTCAGGAATAATCGCCCATATCTTTCGCACCTTACGTAATCAATAAACGCCATTGCAACGCCGCCTTGCACATAACGACGTCCGGCGCAGCCCGGCCGCATATTCTATTTGTGCAATTATTTGTTGATTAATAATTTCATTTATGGAATACTTGCGGTCATCGGACGACGACAAAGAATCGGGGAAACGGTCCGGCAAAAAGCCGACGGGAGGCGAAGCCATGGGCGAGGAAAATCAGATCAAGCTTTTGACGAGCAAGCAGGCGATCCAGGGGTACATCCGGAAGATATCCGGCGAGCCCTGCTCCGAATATATGTTCAAGAAGTACATCGGCCGGGGCATGCCCGCCCGCTTCGAGGACAGCCGCTGGCTCGCCTACGCGGACAACATCGACGAGTACTTCAGGGCCTACACGCGCTTTTCCGTCCGGGAGAACGGCAGACCGGAACACGGCGGGGAGTGAGCGATAATTACGTTTTTCGGGAACCCGCTTCGACCGTTTTCACAGGAAAAAAGCCGCCGGCCCTTCCATAAAAAGGCTGTCAGGGTCCGTAAACGGGCAGCCCGTTCACCGCTTCGTCCGTGCGTCCGCCCCTGACCGTATCCGAAAACCCGTCAAGAAAAATAACACCCCGATAACCCCCGAAACACCCCCCGAAGCCCCCCCGGAAACCCCGCGAAAGCCCGCTATCCGCCCATCCGCCGCCAAACCCGGTGATATCATCCCTCCCGATGAGGCGCGTCCCCCGGCCGCGGCCTTCGAGGCTTCGCCGCGAAGCCGCCGAAACCGCCACGGACGGAACGCCGCCGAACCGCAATCCACAATCGGGAGACAGGGGCAATGAAAAGACAGGCGAGACGATATCTTCTGCCGGCGGCCGTTATGTACGGTTTTCTTCTGCTTTGGACAGGCGCGGCCTGGGCCGTTCCGCTGACGATTTCGGTGCCGCAGCCGACCATGGCCGTCAACACCAGCCAGACGCTGACGGCCTCCGGCGGGTGCGACGGAACCAAAACCTGGTCGGTTACCGGCGGCGGGAGCATCACACAGGCCGGCGTCTACACGGCCCCCTCATCGAATCCCAACTGCGCCAGCAATCCCGTCGTCCGCGTCACCGACGAATGCGGCCAGATTGCTGAAGTGCAGATTGCGGTGAACGGTTCCACCTCAACGGCAGAAGCGTATCGCACCTTTTCCGATTTTACCGTTAGCAAATATTCGGATTGCCAATTTGGCTGTCCACAATATTGTACAGGATGTAGTGTTTATACGGCCAGTATATGCACCACCGGGTATAAGTGCGATGGAACAGAATCGGCGGCAAAGTGCTGCATAAGCGGGACCAAGGACGCCGATATCTGTAATGACAGGGGCTGTCATCCAGGAGATTATAGTTATTGTGTGCATGACAGCACAGCCTATAACGATTTGTATACTGCAGGTGGAGATGGTATAAATCTCATGTTATGCCGTAGAGATGGAAACACCTGTGCCTATTATTTTCTTCCCGGGTCCGCACGCTATAACATTGAACATAGTCCTTACGATAAAAGAACGGCTGCCATGAAAACCGCGGGCTGCTGTCCCGCGGCCCTCACGTCCCCGTGCAGCCTTTCGATCTCGTCGTTTAGCGCTTCGTCCACAAAGATCGATCCCAGCACCGGCGGAACGATCACTTTCAACGGCACCATCGCCGGCTCGAATCCCGCCGGGATAACCTGGAATATCGCAGTAGACGACGTACCGATCCTGAGCGGTACGGGCACCAGCGCCGACGGAACCTGGAAAAGCATAGCAAGCACCAGACCGCTGAATCCCGGAAATACCTATGCCGCCGTCCTGACCGCCACAGTAGGATCATGTACGGCAATTGCCACCACAACCTTCACTATTACGGAAAGCAGCGATGGCGACAAGTGCGGCCCCAAGATGCTCAAGCTCGTTTTCGGCTCGACGGCGAATGTGGCGAGCGGCAATCTTCAACACACCCAGACGCTCTTCAGGGTGCCCAATTCCCGCCTCATGCCGGACCTCGCCCTGACCTACAACAGCACGGACAGGGCCAACGGCCTCCTCGCCACGGGCTGGACGCATTCCTATAATATCAGCCTCCAGAACAACGATTACTACACGGTCGTCTGGGGGGACGGCGGTAAGACCGTCCTGTATCCGGACGGCGGCGTCTACAGGCCCGAATACTCCCCCTACCCGGTGCTCAGCGTAAACCAGGACGACGTGGGCACCCTCGCCTTCAGGGACGGCACCGTCTATACGTTCAACGCCGATAAGCTCGCGAGCATCGCCGACAGGAACGGCAACACCCTCTCCCTGACATACGACGGCAACGGCTACCTCGAAACCGTGACGGACCCCAGGGGCAAGTCCATCGGCTTCGCGTACAACGCGGGGAACCGGATCGACACGATCACCGACCCCAACAACAACACCCACACCTTCACGTACACGGGCGACGCCCTCACGCAAATCGCCTCCCAGACCCCCATGGGGACAAAGACCTGGGGCTTCACGTACGACGCCCAGCTCTTCATGCTGACGAAGACCGACCCGGACGGCAACGAGACCCGGTACACCTACGACGCCGATCATAAAGTGACGCAGGCCCTGGACCCGGAAAGCAAGACGCGGACCGTGGCGTACGACCCGGCGACGGCCACGACGCTCGTGACGGAGAGGGACAACGGCGTCTGGACGTACAAGTACGATCAGGCCCTGGGCGTCCTCATCGAGAAGACGGACCCGCAGGGCCACAAGACGACCTACGAATACGACGCCAACCGGAACATCACGAAAAAGACGGACCCCGGCGGGGGCTACACGACATACACCTACTATGCCAACGGCAACCTCCACACCGCGACGGACCCGCTGAACAAGACCACGGCGTACACGTACAACGCCCTGAACCTGGTGGAGACCGTCACCGACCCCCGGAGCAACGTCACGCAGTACGGCTACGACACGGCGGGCAACCTGACGTCCGTCGCCGCGCCGGGGAACGCCGTCACGTACTATGGTTACGACGCCAGGGGGAACATCGCAAGCATCACGAACCCCCTGAACAAAACCACGACCCTCGAATACGACCAGTACGACAACCTGCGGTTCGTCACCGACCCGAAGCTGGGCGTCGTCGAGATGACTTACGACGGCCTGGGCAACATGCTTTCGCAGAAGGACGCCCTGGGCAACACCACGTATTTCCAGTACAACAGCCTGAACCAGCTCACGCAGGCAACGGACCCCGGTAACCGCGTCACGGCCTATACCTACGACTATAAGGGCAACCGCCTGTCGTCCACCGACGCCAACACGAAAGCCGCTCACTACCTCTACAATTACCGCGACCAGCTCACGCGGATCACCGACGCCCTGGGCAACATCACCAATCTCGCCTACAGCGGCTCCGGCTGCTCCGGCTGCGGCACGGGCGTGGACAAGCTGACGGCGGTGACGGACGCGAAAAGCCATATCACCGCGTACGAATACAACACCGGCGGGGAACTGACCAGGGAGACGGACCCGCTGAGCAAGACGACGACGTATACGTACGATGCGAACGGCAACCTGCACACCCTGACCCGGCCCGACAGCAAGACCGTCACCTATACGTACGACGGCAACAACCGCCTCACGGGCAAGACCTATTCGGACAGCTCCACGGCGACTTTCCAGTACGACGACGCGGGCAACATGACCTATGCGGGGAACGCCGCCATAGCCTATACCTTCACCTACGACGCGAACAACCGCGTCACGCAAATCGTCGATGGGAACAGCCGGACGATCCGGTACACCTACGACGCGGCGGGCAACCGGCAGACGATGGTCACGCCGGAGAACAGGACCCTGACCTACACCTACGACAACAACGGCCTCCCCGCCCGTATCGCCACGGCCCTGGGGAACTTCGACTTCGCCTACGACGCGGCGAACAGGAGAATGTCCCGGACCCTCCCCAACGGGACCGTCTCCGCCTACGGCTACGACGCCAGCAGCCGCCTCACGGGGATTGCGACAACGAAGAACAGCGCGCCCGTCGACAGCGTAACCTACACCCACGACAACGCGGGCAACCGCCTCACCCGGACCGCACCGGCGGAGAGCTACGCCTATGCCTACGACGACGTCTACCGCCTGACGCAGGCCGCGCCCACGGGGGGCGTCCACCAGACGGAGGCCTACACCTACGACGAGGTGGGCAACCGCCTGACGAAAAACGCCGACGCCGTCCCCCCCGGGAACGAAACGACGACCTACACGTACGACGACGAGAACCGCCTGACGGGCATTCAGATGAACAGGAACGGCCAGGTCCGGCAGTTGACTTTCGCCTACGACCCCTTCGGCCGCAGGGTGTCGAAGACCGTCGTCAGCGACGGCATCGGAAATCTCTGCACAAGCCCGAACACCTGCCCGCGTACAACGTATTACATTTTTGATGACAAATCGATTATCTTAGAGTATAATAGTAGCAATGAAATAACAGCCCGGTATACCCACGGGCCGAACATCGACGAACCGCTGGCGGTGGAGGTAAAGAGCGGGGCAAGCTATACGCCCTATTACTACCATGCCGACGGCCTGGGATCGATCACGGGATTGAGCGATGCGACGGGTACGATGGTGCAGACATACGGCTACGATGCCTTCGGAAATGTCGTTGCGACAGGCGGCGTCAGCCAGCCATTCATGTTCACCGGCCGGGAGTACGATTCCGAAACCGGAATGTACTTCTACCGCGCGAGATACTACGATCCCCAGGCAGGACGATTCGTGACGAAAGACCCCATTGGGTTCAGGGGTGGAAACATAAATCTGTTTGGATATGTACAAAACAATCCAGCGAATTTTATAGATCCAGAAGGACTATTACAGCAATGCAGCTCAGGCTTGGATGCTCTTTGGGGTGCTCAGGTTGGTCCGGCGGCACATGAATATCATTGCTGGACTGGCTCAGACGGGAAGCAAGTGTGTCGCGGATATGGCAGAGATCCTAATTCCAGGATAGATAATGCAATTATCGGTATCGTAAAAGGAAAGATTTTGAAAGACGGGGAAAATGTTAGTCACGGAAAATCAGTCTGTGGTGCAGATGACAATAACAAGTGCATGGACAAGTGTGCGGAAAGGCTATGGCAAAGATTAGAACAAGAAGTATTGTTTTACAGTGTGAAATACGGTGCAGATTGTAAGCGTGTTCAGCAGGGCATTTATGATTCATGCAGAAAGGAATGCTTCCAATGAAATGGCTTAGTACTATTATAAAAGATAGATTTTACTCACTCCGCCGTTTTAGTATTGAAGATGCTTTCATGAATTTCCTGATCGTTATTACCATTATCGCTATTCTCGCGCCTTTTATAAGCTTCTTTTTTGCTGGTACGGAGAAGACTCTTTTCGCTTGGCTGGTCTTATATATACCGTTTGTATGGTTTGTTTGGATAATTTCTACTGTTCTTTATATCAGCCGGAAACGACTTTATAAATTAATGGTTATCTGGTTCGCTATTGATATTTCTGCGTTATTATTCTTCCTGTCGTTTTCAATGGGCATGTCTCACTGGGAGAGATCAAACGGCGCTGATATTGTAGTTTATGTAACCTATTTCCCTGTAATTGTTCCATCAAATATGTTCGTCAATCTTGCTCCAACTGTATTAATAGATATCTCCAGTATAATAAGGGAATACTTTGTAAATTTGTTCCCTTATGCAATTCAAGGAGTGATGAGTATTTGGTTTAGTATGTCTGCGCTGGCGGTGTTTCAATCTATTTTTATTATTGCATGCGCAATACTATTAAAAAAGATAATTCTAAATATTGGAAGAAAATCAAATTAAAATAGACCACTTCTTGAAGAAAGCAGGACAAGAATTCCGGGGACAGCATCCCCCATTCGGGGAACCCGTCCCCTGGTCAGGGGACGCGGTACTTCATTGAGATAGATGTAATTGATAGTTCTTTGACAATCGAACATCGACGAGCCGCTGGCGGTGGAAGTGAAGAGCGGGGCGGGATATACGCCCTATTACTACCATGCCGACGGCCTGGGTTCGATCACGGGATTGAGCGATGCGACGGGAACGATGGTGCAGACATACGGCTACGACGCCTTTGGGAATGTCGCGGTTTCCGGCTCCGGAAATGTCAGCCAGCCGTTCATGTTCACCGGCCGGGAGTACGATTCCGAAACACAGATGTATTTTTACTGCGCCCCCTGCATAGGGGGCCGCGCCCGTTACTACGACCCCCAGGCTGGACGATTCGTGACGAAAGACCCCATCGGGTTCGCAGGCGGGGATGTTAATCTCTATGCTTATGTTGAGAACTCGCCTGTTAACTTGATAGACCCTGACGGGTTAGATTCCGCAGAAGGAAGTCGAGTAGGATTTGGTCCCATATCTTGGGGTATACCCGTAATAAAGTTATCGCCGAAACAATGGCAGGACTTCACAGAATTTTTTAGTCGACCAAGGGAAAATATCAAGAATTGGATTGACTCGATACAAGATACTGCATCTAAGAAATGCAATAGTGATCAAGACTGCAAACCACCTGTAGGAACAAAGTGTTACGAAGGACCCCACACTACACATGGTCACGGAACGTTAAATAATCATTATCACATCTACCAAATGTTCAAGGTTTCCGGGAAATGTGAGTGGCAATATCTTGGTGGGAAGGTTGGTATTGGTGTTATGGAAGAACCACTGGCAGGCATGAAACCCTGTTCGAGTTACCCAGATTTTCAAGGCCGTAGGAGCAGATGAGATGATAGAAAAAACCGATAAACTCTGTGCAGCAGAAAGAACCGTTATTGGATTTGACATTCGAAAGAGCTCATCTCTGAAGAACTTATTTATGACTTCATATGACAATGATGTGCGCTATGAGAATATCTATGAGAATTCTCGAGAGTATCGATCTGGGATCAACCTTTTTTTTGTTGATCCATCGAGTATCTCATCATTGGAATTTCCTTTAGGAGCCCGCATTATTGCATTCGATCTGCCGACCGATTTAGTTGTACGCCTGTTAAGAGGTAATGTCTCAAGGCCACAACCTCTCCCGGAGATTGACATGCGAGAGGGCTGGGATTTTGTCGGGTTTGATGTAGTTGATCCTATGACGCAGACAAGTGCGATTTACGGATTTAGCTTGCGCTTTTCTAAGGAAAATCTAATTGAAGACAATCATTTAATATTAAACAGTTATGGATTAATTGAAGATATTCGAAGTGCCGAGAAAATGGCTCAATTATTCGATGATTTAATACCTGAGCATGCTCCACATTCTCCGCTTGTGGTGTGTGGCTCAAACATCTTGCTATCAGTTAATGATTTCTTTTTTGATTATATTTGACGCTCAACGGGTCAAACCAAGTTAACTAACCGTTCTTTGAAAACATAAATCGACGAGGCGCTGGCGGTGGAGGTCAAGAGCGGGGCGGGATATACGCCCTACTACTACCATGCCGACGGCCTGGGATCGATCACGGGATTGAGCGATGCAACGGGAACGATGGTCCAGACATACGGCTATGATGCCTTTGGCCAAGTCACGGCCAGTGGCGTCGTCTCGCAGCCCTTCATGTTCACCGGCCGTGAGTACGACGCGGAAACGTTCATGTATTTCTACTGCGCCCCCTGCATAGGGGGCCGGGCGAGATACTACGATCCCCAGGCAGGACGATTCGTGACGAAAGACCCCATCGGGTTTGAGGGCGGGGATTTTAATTTGTATGGGTATGTGGGAAACAACACAGTCAATTATGTTGATTCCTTTGGATTCTATACAGAAATAATTGTCTGGCAGCCGGTTACATGGGGTAGTTCTTCATTTGGTCATATATCAGCCAATGTAAATGGAATAAACTACTCTTGGGCTCCAGGAGGATGGGATAGTAATCCGAGTGCTTCAAGCTACGCTCAGAACCAAGAGAAGTTTCGTTCCGGTGTTGGTACGATTCTTAGGCTTACACCTGATCAAGAAAAGAAACTGATTGAATGTTATGCAAAGAAACGCAAGGATTACAATACATTTACCAATAACTGTGGAGATCCGCATAAAGAATGCTTGAAAGAGGCCACGGGAATGACTTTCTCGGATTCAAATTTTCCAGTCAATATCGGCAACGATTTACTTAACTCGATATACCTTGACAGATTAAAATTCTATCAAGGTCCGTCACGCGATTATTGGAGAGACGCGCCATGGGCACATTGAAAAAAAAGATGCTGATCAGCATAATTATAGTGATTCTACTCATACTCGGGATAGCTTTTTCGATCCATCGTATTCTGTCGACCAACGGAATGACATTAACTGCAGAAGATATAGTGGCTGTCTATGCAACTGAAAAGGAGGCAATGACATGGCCTCATCCTGATGCGATGGCAACGCTGTCTTCTAGTCAAAGTGTGCCAGTTACAAAATGCGTAGATGTGAAAAGCTACATGATCATCGAAATACGCTTACCCGATGGACGCAGCGGTTTTGTACTTGAAGGAAAATATAAATTAATGAGAGACGGCAAACAAACAGTCTGTAATTAGTTTTATTTTTTGGGTCTATGTAATTTCGGGAACAGCATCCCCTAGTCAGGGGACCCGGTAATTAATTGAGAAAAACGTAATTTAAAGTTCTTTGAAAATCTAACATCGATGAACCGCTGGCGGTGGAGGCGAAGAGCGGGGCAGGATATACGCCCTATTACTACCACGCCGACGGCCTGGGATCGATTACGGGATTGAGCGATGCGACAGGTACGATGGTGCAGACATACGGCTACGATGCCTTCGGGAATGTCACGGTTTCCGGCTCCGGTAATGTCAGCCAACCCTTTATGTTCACCGGCCGGGAATACGACGCCGAGACGTCCATGTATTTCTACCGCGCCCGTTACTACGACCCCCAGGCAGGACGATTCTTGACGAAAGACCCGATTGGGTTCGCAGGCGGGGATTTTAATCTGTTTACTTATGTTAAAAATAATTCCATTCGATATAACGATCCAGAAGGTCTTTATACTCAAATTATTCAATGGGCAGTTGTATATGGACCGCCAGTTATATTGGCGATCTCGCAACTGATAAAGAATCCTCCCAAGCCATTATTTAAGACGGCCAAATGTGAAGATAGCAAAGACGATTGTGATAAAGAGTGGGAAGATGCTTATGAATTGTGCAGAAAAGAATTGAATAAGCCTAATCCCAGCAGGGGTATTACCGGAGGATACGGAAATATACATGATTGTGCTCGTGGACATGTTAGTCAAAGATGTGGTGGAAATCCAGTTGAGTGGTATCCATAGTCTTGAGGTGCGCAATGAAAGATAATCTCCAAAATGCATATCAATATGCAAAAGCTGGTCTCTATGAAAAAGGTCTCAAAATATGTAATGATTTTATTTTGAATCATCCTAATGAACGGGATGGCTATAAACAAAGATCATTTATATTAGCCCGAATGGAACGTTGGAATGACGCAATAGAAGATATCAATACCATAATTAATATAGGACCAATAGAACCTGATGATTATTTCTCGAGAGGTCGTTGGAATTTAATATCTGGAAATATTGATGATGCGATCAAAGATTTTACTGAAGTAATTAGAATTGAAAAGGATATAAGCGATCATTACTATACAGAAAGTTCGTTCTTCTATCGTGCAGAAGCGAATTATCAGGCGGGCTATTATTCTGATGCGATTAAAGACTGTGAAAATGTAAGGGATGGATTTTCTGTTTATCTCATGGGAAAGCAGCGATCAAAAGAAGGTATCCTCCGTGATGCAAAGATCGCTGATGCGCGATAATGTTGATTTTCTCTTCTCCTAAACTGATAGTTCTTTGACAATCGAACATCGACGAACCGCTGGCGGTGGAAGCGAAGGCGGGGAACAGTTTCACGCCCTATTACTACCACGCCGACGGATTGGGTTCGATCACGGGATTGAGCGATGCGACGGGAACGATGGTGCAGACATACGGCTACGATGCCTTCGGGAATGTCACGGTTTCCGGCTCCGGCAATGTCGCCCAGCCCTTTATGTTCACAGGGCGTGAGTACGACGCGGAAACCGGGATGTATTTTTACTGCGCCCCCTGCATAGGGGGCCGCGCCCGCTACTATGACCCCGTTGTGGGACGATTCGTGACGAAAGACCCCATCGGGTTCGAGGCAGGTGATGTAAATCTATTTTCGTTTGTCCTAAATGATCCTGTGAATTATTATGATCCTGAGGGTCTACAGACAATTGCATTACCGGGTCCTATACCGTTACCAATTGTACTTCCAACACCGCAGAGCAAACAATTAGATGAAGCATATCGACAGGCCGGTAATGATGCTGTAGGTATTTTAGATTGGCTTTCTCATCAACTCTATGAAGGCGGCATTGGTGAAGGATTATATGATTTGATCAATGCCCCGATGGAAAGCCGAAGGGATAAATATACAAAACCTGAAAATCCCAATAAGCGTAAAGGAGCAGATGAACGAAAACAATGTGGAGAAAGGGAACGAAATGTTGGGCATCCTGACGGTGAAGAACATAATAGGGTACCGAAAGGACCTAAAGGGCCGCGCAGAAGATAAGTAGCTAAATCATGCACATAACGGGAATAACATGAAAATCATATACAATAAAGTGTCCGCCGAATATTTATATCCATTATCGAAAAGTGAAGCGGCAAAAGTTAAGAACGTCGTTTCAATTGAAGATATAAATAAAATACGACTAATTGAATTTGGCTGCAATACAAGAACAACTCAAGAAGGACGGACTGTTCAAAAGGGAAATTATTATGACATACGAATTAATTTCTGCCTAAAGAATTATAGTAGTTTGATTCTTACAGATGAAAAAGAATATATAAACCAAATCCAGCGCTTCTCGGGTATTGTCGACAAAAAAACTAGATTGATAAAATGGAAATTAGCTGATGCAAAACGTTATGCTATATTCTTGTTATTTCACGAGATTGGACATGTAGTTTATTCTGAACACTATTCAAATAATAAATTAATCGGATCTTCGTCGAAAGCGGAAGAACAGTGGTGTGATAGTTATGCGATGCAAAAAATCCAAGAATTAGAAATTAACGTACAAAGTACGATTAACGTAACGACTGAACAGTGATGTATAATATTTCCTGGATGCAAATATTTTCGACATCTTCAAATAATTCGGGGGAAACAATAACTCCGGGAATAGCATCCCCCATTCGGGGGACCCGTCCCCTGGTCAGGGGACGCGGTACTTCATTGAGATAGATGCAATTTAAAGTTCTTTGAAAACATAAATCGACGAGCCGCTGGCGGTGGAAGTCAAGGCGGGGAGCAGTTTCACGCCCTATTACTACCATGCCGACGGCCTGGGTTCGATCACGGGATTGAGCGATGCGACGGGAACGATGGTGCAGACATACGGCTACGACGCCTTCGGAAATGTCACCGTTTCCGGCTCCGGAAATGTCGCCCAGCCGTTCATGTTCACCGGCCGGGAGTACGACGCGGAAACACAGATGTACTTCTACTGCGCCCCCTGCATAGGGGGCCGGGCGAGATACTACGATCCCCAGGCAGGACGATTCGTGACCAGGGACCCGATAGGGTTTGCAGGCGGTATTAACAAGTATGCTTATGTATCAAATGATCCCGTAAACGGAAATGATCCATTGGGGTTATTTGACAAAGGCGGTCCAGGTTCTGCCTATAAAGGGCATAGGGATTTTTCAGGCTCTAATATTTTTGACTACTATCTTGAAGATACAGACCCCGTAACGGGGCCGACAATATTTGGTAATCCGGAAAGACATTTTCGCGATTTATCTTTGTCAGAAGCACATGTATCAGCTGCAATCGCAAATTGTAGCAGTAATGATTTTCAAAGGGCTATGCATCGTGGACAAGATTATTTTGTGCACTTTGCCAAAGGATATCGTTGGATGCCTTTTCGGTATTGGAAAAACTTAGGTTTTGGACATTTTTTTGATGGCTTTAGCACAGATAATGATGATGCTGCATGGCGTAGAGCAGAAGAATGGACGAAAATATGGTTGAATAGATGGCATGAAAAGTGTTCATGTCCGGGGAGGTAATTACATGTCAAACAAGAAAACGAGAATTATGAAATATATACCTTTGTTGAGTGCATCAATTCTGTTTTTAAATTTTATTATTGTAGAAAATTGTTCCGCTAAAGATATAAATTATAAAGTCAGCACAAATCCTGATGGTGGATATACTATGGAAATAGAAGTTAATAAGACGACTTTATTCACAGCTGACGGTTTTTTAAAAAAAGAAAATAGCCGTTATACGATCAACTTAACCGGCAAAGGAGAGAATTGGTCTTACCGTGACCAAAAAGGCTTTTTTTACAGTCCTGACAAGATATCCTGTAAAACACCTATTTGGGATATTGGTTATGCATGGGTTGATACAGATCGAAAACATATTTACCTTAATCTCTACTGGGTGTCCTATCCTGACGGAATGAGGCCTTCTGATGTAAATGGAAAGTATGAAATAGTCAAGGATTAATGACCTTTTATTCCATAAATCTGAGGGTACCGAATTGATAGATAAGCACCCTACACACCGGAAGGATAGGATGATGCTAATGAGACTAAGCCACAGGGGCATTGCTTTGATGGACTCTATTCCCCTGCTTTTTGCATCAGAATAATTCCGGGGACAGCATCCCCATTCGGGGGACCCGTCCCCTGGTCGGGGACGCGGTACTTAATTGAGATAAATGTAATTGAAAGTTCTTTGAAAACTAGGATAATTCGGGGGACAGATAATTCGGGGGACAGTATACTTAATTACGGATAGCTAACCGTTCTTTGAAAATATGACATCGACGAACCGCTGGCGGTGGAGGCGAAGAGCGGGGCGGGATATACGCCCTATTACTACCATGCCGACGGGCTGGGATCGATTACGGGATTGAGCGATGCAACAGGAACGATGGTGCAGACATACGGCTACGATGCCTTCGGGAATGTCACGGTTTCCGGCTCCGGTAATGTCAGCCAACCCTTTATGTTCACCGGCCGGGAATACGACGCCGAGACGTCCATGTATTTCTACCGCGCCCGTTACTACGATCCCCAGGCTGGACGATTCGTGACGAAAGACCCCATCGGGTTTGCAGGTGGGGATGTGAATCTCTCTACTTACGTCCAAAATGATCCGATTAATTCTGTAGATCCAAATGGATTCGCGAAACAAAACCAGAACACAACTTACGAACCATGCAAGAAGCCAGACTGGGACGTCTGTAAATTACGTTGCGGGAACAAGGGCGTATTGGCGTGTCAAGTTCAGAGGACAAAAAAGATCAGACGAGTTAAAGAGAAGAATGGAACCGTGCTTGAAAGACTTGATTTCGACAAGACCATTAATTGTGAATGCGGAGATGATGATTGTCCTAAAACAAATAATGAAGATAAATCATGGTGGAGATTGTTTCCGCCCCTCGTGCCAGGCGGTTCATTCGGTGGACAAGGTGAAGGGGTCGGATCACCTTCAAGGGGTCCCGTATTCGTACCTTGATTATAGGATAATCCAGTCTCCGAAAAAGCAAAGGAGCATATATGAATAAGCATTTCATTTATGGCAAACCATATTTCCAATTGCATTTTTTGGACAAAAATTTTGAGTACCCGATTATTAATTCTTTAGTATTTATCGGGAAGAACCTTGAGGGGACACAAGATGTTACTTCATGGTTTTTCCAGGATGCTGAATCTTATTTGGAATATGGTCCATACAGCGGTGCCGGTATTGAAGTGCCCGCAAATTCGAATAGCAATGAAAAATCTGTTGGGGAAGTGTATTCTTTTCCCGAAACACAGTTAGATGATGTCATTACTGTGGAGGAATTAATTGACGAACTGCAATCTTGGCAGAACGGTTCCTATGGAAAACCCAAATGAGATATTCAGGAGTGGCGTCGATTTAACTTTAATTCTTATTCTGCTATTTATGAAAATAAATGTATTCACAAAAGAATTTGAAGTTACTATTGCTTTGAATTTTTAGTTCTTTGACAACATAACATCGACGAACCGCTGGCGGTGGAGGCAAAGAACGGGGCAAGCTTTACGCCCTATTACTACCATGCCGACGGGCTCGCCTCTTAGAACATCCAACGATGAATAAAGCACTAATAGAAATATTTACAATCAAAGAAACAGATTGAGTTCAACCCCGGAGGGACATAAAATGACGATGACAAAGAAGAGAAGAAACATTTTGATCGCTGAAGCGTTGGCAGCCGTCCTGTTGTTTTTCGCTTCGGCAATCCCCTCCCCTGCAACAGTCTCTTACACCTACGACAACGGAAACCGCCTGACGCGCGTCGATTATCCCGACGGCGCGACGATCGTTTACACCTACGACGACACGGGAAGCAGAACCCAGAAAGTCGTCACGGATGTCACCGCCCCCGCGGGAACGGTCTCGATCAACGCCGGGGCATCCGCCACGAACAGCGCGGTCGTCGCCCTGACGCTCACGTGCAGCGATCCTTCGGGCTGCGCGCAGATGAAGTTCTCCAACGACGACACGAACTACTCCACGCCCGAGGCCTTCGCCGCGACCAAATCCTGGAGCCTCGCGT
Organism: Syntrophales bacterium; assembly: GCA_963668175.1. Classification (GTDB taxonomy): domain Bacteria; phylum Desulfobacterota; class Syntrophia; order Syntrophales; family PHBD01. The sequence continues at coordinate 2,079,085 of OY764159.1, read as the reverse complement.
CGGGGGACGGCACCAAAGGCGTCTATGCCAAGTTCAAGGACGCGGCAGGCAACTGGTCCGCGGCGTTCAACGATGCCGTCCTCCTGGACACCGTGGCGCCGTCCACGTCCGCCTCGCCCGCGGGCGGGTCGTTTGCGTCGGCCCAGTCGGTGGCGTTGACATGCGGCGACGGCTCCGGTTCGGGCTGCGACAAGATCTACTACACGACCGACGGCACGACGCCCACGACGGCGTCTTCGCAATATGCCTCGGCCCTGAACATCGCGGCCTCGACGACGCTGAAGTTCTTCGCCTCCGACCTGGCGGGCAACCTTGAAACGATCAGGACCGAGACCTACTTCATCGGCGCATCCTGGATCAGGATCGCGGGGGCGACGCCCACATATTACGCGACGCTCCAGGCGGCCTACGACGCCGCGGCAAACGGCGCAACGATCCAGATGCAGGCCGTGAGCCGTACCGAGAGCCTCAACGTAAACCGCGACATCTCGGTGTCCATCGAAGGCGGCTACAACACCGATTATTCGAGTATCGCCGGAACGACCACCCTCACGGGGTCGATCCGTACATATGCAGGCGGCGGGACCCTAACCATCAAGAATTTCATCTTGAACACGCAATAAGAAAGGAAGCGGTTTATGAAGACCATGCGGTTGGTATGCATCCTGGGGTTTTTGCTCATCGGCACAACGGCGTCTGCTGCGGACGGGGATATGATCGTCAACGGGAAACTCGGTATCGGAACGACTTCCCCCGCATCGAAACTGGACGTGAACGGCGACGTCCGCGTCGGCAATGGCAATGCTTCCTGCTCTTCAGCCATTGAAGGCGCTGTTCGCTATAACGCGACTTATAAAATCATGGAATTTTGCAACGGTTCAAACTGGCAGCCGTTCATGCCCGGTGCGTATGAAAAACTGTTGCTGCACTTCGACGGAACTTCCGGCTCGACGACATTTACCGATTCGTCATACATACCCCATACTGCGATAGTGCATGGCACGGCGCAGATATCCACAACATCTCCAAAATTCGGCACCGGATCTTTATACCTGGACGGGTCCGGTTATGTGACCATTCCGAATAGCGATGATTTTAATTTCGGCAGTGGCGATTTCACGATCGATTTCTGGATCAAACGATTGGATCAAGGAATGTGGCAAGTGCCCCTTGCCACACATGACTCAAGAGGGTACTCGGGGTTTGAATTTACTTTCACGCCATCCTATCAACTCCGCTTTGAAAACTGGAATTCACAAACGAATGATTTTCATGTTGAAACATCGGGGATAATATGGAATACGGGTCAATGGTACCATCTGGCACTTGTAAGGTCCGCAAACACCATAACCATATATATGGATGGAACATCGGTTGCCTCTTGTTCTTTCAGTGGAACAGTGGGGCCAAGTTCAAATGAATTGAAAATCGGGAGGCGCTTTGACGGGTCTTATAATTTTGTCGGATATATTGACGAAATCCACATCACCAAGGGCAAGGCCCTCTGGACTTCCAATTTCACGCCGCCCACGGCGCCGTACTGATTGCGGCCCGCAGTGGGCGCAAACGCCGCTATCGGGATTGAGGCGCGGAGCATTCGCGCCTCCGGCCGCCGTAGCCGCCGCCTACGCGACCTTCTCGATCCGGTCGATCCGGCCGTCGCGCATCTCGAAGATGCGGCCGGCGTAGCGCGCCAGTTCCGGGTTGTGCGTGACCATGACGACGGTCAGGCCCGTCGCGACATTCAGCTCCTTGAGGACGGTCACGATCTCCACGGACCGCTTCGTGTCGAGGTTCCCCGTCGGCTCGTCGGCAAGAAGGATTTCCGGCCGGTTCACCATGGCCCGGGCGATCACCACGCGCTGCATCTCGCCGCCGGAGATCTGGTCGGGCAGGTGATCCTGGCGGTGGTCGATCCCGAAGAGTTTGAGCAGGCGGTCTACGTCCTTCTCCGCGTCGGCTTTTTTATAGAACGTCCAGGGCAGCATGACGTTTTCCCGGACGGTGAGCGTCGGGATGAGGTAGAAGTTCTGGAAGATGTAGCCGTAGGTCTCCCGCCTGATCCGCGTCAGCTCCTTCTCCGACAGGGGCTTGCCGTCGCCGAAGATCGGCCGGCCGCCCAGTTTCAGGATGCCCGACGTGGGGTTGTCGAGGCAGCCCAGGAGGTTGATGAGAGTGGTCTTGCCCGACCCCGACGGGCCGATGACGGAGACGAAGTCTCCCTTTTCGATCCGGAAGGAAACCTCGTTCACCGAAACGACCTTCTCGATGCCGCGGGAATAGACCTTGGTGAGGCCGGCCGCCTCGATGGCTCCATTGTTTTGGTTCATCGCCCGCCCTCCCCTCTGATCGCCTCCAGGGGCCTGATCCGCCCCGCCCGCCAGGCGGGATAGATGCCGCTGACGAGCCCGATGGCGAGGATGCCGAAGAGCGTGATCACGACGAGCTTAAAGTCGATGATAACGAGGCCCCCGCCCGGCGCGTAAGGCAAGAGCCGCCGCATGAGCACGTCCGTCATGCGGGCCAGCAACACCGCCAGCACGATCCCGACGATGCCGCCCGCCGTGCAGAGGATGAGCGTCTCGATCCAGATGAGCTTGAAGACGTCCCACGGCATGGCGCCCACGGTCTTCAAAATGCCGATCTCCTGAAAGCGCTCCCACACGGACGTCAGGATCGTGTTGATCACGCCCACCATGGCGATGAGGATCGCGATGGCCGCGATCGACAGGACCATCACCTTGGCCGTCGAGATCAGCTTCATGATCGTGTCCTTCACCTGCGCGAGGCTCACCACCTGGACGTCCGGGAGCTTGTAGAGCTTGTCCTCCAGGCGCGTGCTGTCCACGCCCTTCTTCAGCCGGATGCCGATGGTGGTGATCTCGTCGGGCCGGTCGAAGATCTTCTGGAGGGTCTTGATGGGCGCGAAGATCGTCCCGTCGTCCTGCGTTCCCGTCCGCTCCAGGATGCCCACGACCTTGAACTCGATGTTCTTTTCGGGCATGAGGATCTTGTCGCCCACCTCGCGCTGCTCCAGCTCCGCCGCCTCGTAGCCCATGACGACCTCGCGGACGTCGTCGCCCGAGAACCAGCCGCCCTGCTTGAATTTCAGGAAGGGCTTCAGTTCGGCGAAGGTCTTCGAGTCGATGCCGAAGTAGGCCGCGATGCCGCCCGACTCGCCCTTGTTGGGGTCGAAGAGGGCCGTCATGAGGATCGGCGTCAGCTTCTCCACGTCCGGCTCCTTCGCGATGTCCTTCATGACGTCTTCCTTCATGTAGCGCAGGCCCGTCCCGCCCTTGAGCATGAGGGTGGCCGCCTCGTAGGGGCAGCCCTTCGCCATGATCATGATCTGGAAGCCCATGTTGTCGATGTCCCTGTTGAGCGACGCCTCGTAGCCCTGGTTGAAGCCGAGGAGGCTCACGAGCACCCACGACGAAAGCGAGATGCCGACGAGGGTGAGGAGCGTACGGACCTTTTTCCGCAACAGGTTCTTATAGGCCACCTGGAACTTGGATATCATTTCTTCTGTCCTCCCTTTACCGCCTTCGCCGCATAGACGAATTCGTCCATGAGGATGAGGTTTTTCTTCGTCGCGCGGAGCGACGCCCGGAAGTCCTCTTCGGCCTCCGGGGCGGGGTTCCTGACCGCCTCGACCTTCCCCGTTCCCTTGCCGGACGCGACGTCGTACCGCATGAAGTCCGCAAGGGAAAGACCCGTGAACTGCCGGCCGAACTTCGCGTCGCGGAGCTTCGCGGCATACTGGCTCGTCATTTTCTGGATGTAAAAGCCTTTGATCTTCCCCTCCATGTCGAGACAGAGAAAGACCTGGATGCCGCCGTACTGGCCCTTCTGGTTCACGCCGTGGATGTAGCCGATCAGTTGCTTGCCTTTGTATATCTCGTAGATCGTGTAGGGGACGTCCGCCGTCTCGAAGATGCCCTTGAATTTATCCCCCAGCCGCGCCTCCACCTTCGTCAGGAGATTCTCGCCGCCCGCCTTCAGGATGGAGGTATAGACCGTCTTGTATCCTGTCGATTCGGGGAAGAGCCGCGCCACGTCCCGATCCGGGTCGTTCAGGTCGCAGCCGACGGCGGCCCAGAGGGCCGTGTGCCACGCCAGGACCAGGAGGCAAGCCGCAAGCAGGCACACGGCGCGGAGCAAGGGCGATGCTCCCCGAATTCCCGGGAATATTTTTCCGCTCATATCGTTTCAGTCCTTTTCTCGGCCTCAAATGGGCCGGTAGAAGTAGAGCTGCAGGACGACCTGGTTGTCGTCCGCCGCATGGTCGTAAGTGTAACCCAGGCGGACCGTGAAGGTCGACGTGACCGCCACGGACAGGCAAACCGAGAGCTGGTAGTTGCGGTCGTCCCCCAATTTCCAGAACACGGGCTGGCCCTCCAGCTTGAAGCGCGCCTCCCGGTCGATGTTCCAGCCGAGCCGGTAAAAGAGGGCGTGCATGTCCTTGCCCAGCCACGTCCCGGCATAGACGTCGAACCGGTGCTCGAAGCTGTTCCGGAGGTACGTGAAATCGACGGCCCCCATCCTCATGAGCTGCGGCTCCGGGTCCATGAGCTTGTAGCCCATCGTATCCAGGGTATAGCCGTATCCCCCGGAGACGCCGAGGTTGTAATTGTCGCGGCTCAATACCCCGTAGGAGACGCGGGCCGCCGTCATGTAGTTGCCGCCTTTAAAAAGGATCGGCATCCCCGAGCCGGTCGTGGCCGTCGCGGCGACATCTCCCCAGGAGAAGTCCCGGTAGAGCCCCGCCCCCCAGTCGCGGTCGTAGCCGAACCCCTGGATGGCCAGGGTCCGGAGGATCAGGGCGTGGCTGTCGAAATAGGACGACAGGCCGAAGGCCGGGCGGTTGTGCCCGACCCAGACGTAGGTGACGGGCGTCTTCACCTTCAGGTAGGCGTTGTAGATCTGGGGTTCCACCTTGTAAGCGTTGCCGTTTTCGTTGCTGTCCAGGTCCTCGGAGAGCGCGAGGCGCCCCTGGAGGGCGATGCTCCCCCAGTCCCCCGACTCGCCCGAGAGTTTTTGCAGATAATCGAAACCGACGCCCGGTTTTTGCATCTCCGCGTCGGGGTTCTGGGAATAGAAGACGGTCTTCTTCTTTTCGCTCGACCACATGCCGACCCCCTGGGCCTCGAAGTAGAGGAGGTGGTCCGCCGCCTGCGCCGCGAAGGCGAAGCAGAAAAGCGATAGAACGATGGCGAGCGTCTTAAATATCAAAATTGTACCGGCCCCTGAAGATGGCTTTACCCTCCTTCCAGACGGAGAGCTTGATTTCCCAGTCGCCCGGCATCACCAGGGATATCGGGATGAGGTAGGTCCCCTTCTTGTTGAGCTGGAAGGGCTTCTCGCCCGTGTCGTGGGCGCCCCGCATGGAGGGCATCCCCGCGTCGGCCTTGACGGTGAGCGACGTCTCTTTGCCGCCGTCCGCCTTATAGATATCGACCTTCATGATGACCGTTCCCATCTTCGGTTTCTTGTCGAAATCATAGATGAGGTAGCTGCCGCCCCCGATGGCGACCTTCTTGCCCGGACCCGCCATGGGAGGAAAGTCGGGGGCCTTCTGCATATCGGCTTTCGCCGCCAGCATCATGACGCCCGGTTTGCCGTTACCGGACGAACCGTCCGCATACACGGCTGCCGCCGTCAGAATGACCATCGCCGCTATCATAATAATCGTGGGAGTTTTCCGCATTCGTTTCCGCCTCCTAATAAAATGAGTTTCGTGCGCATGATACACGTCTTATCGGGTCCGTTCCATCCGGAGATTATGATAGGCCATTGGTAGGTTTTTACTATCAGGTATTCCCCGATTCGCCGGTTCGCTTTTCCTGATCTCCCGGAAAAATATCCCGCCGGCAGTAACCGGACCCGCCCGGAAACCGGCGGGCAAATTTTGCCGGAGGATCTGCAGCCGTTGCCGGACCGGCACGCGCAACGGCCCTCGGCAGCCCGGGAAAGACCGTCCCCGAAGCCTCCCATTTGTTAATATTTGTTAATTTTCGCCCTTGGCCCGGCCGCGCCGCCGCAGCAGTCAGGCCCGTACCGCAGCCCCTTCCCCTTTGCGGCATACCGTTGCCGGACAATCGCCGCTACCTGCCCGCCCGTGAACAATTGTAAAACCGTTCGGAGCCGCCGAACCGGCCTTTCCGCCGGTACGTCCCTTGCTGCGTCGCCCTCAGGATACCCGGTTGCCGGCATAGTCCTTCCGTTCCGTTACAGCCGGTAAACAATTGTTAAGGTTTCCCTGCCCCCGGTCGTCGGGCAAAACATTTTATTAACAATTGTTTACAGAAGATAGAGTGGGAGAATGCCGATAAGCAAAGTGAAGGTAGCCGACAAATTCATTAAAGAAAGGAGCTAGACCATGTCAACAACGGGAATAAGCGGCATCGGCAGTTCGTCTGCATTGCTTCAGTTGTGGCAGACATTGCTCAAGGGGTCGGAAAGCAGCGCGTTTACGACGAGCACCACCGATTCGAGCGACAGCAGCATCAGCGAGCTTTTGAGCAGCCTTGGCGACAACAGCGACGCGCTGTCCGGCCTGCTTGAATCCAATTCCGGCCTTTCGCAAATGGGAAGGCAGCACAAGATGGAGTCGAGCGAAGACGTCTTCGCCAAGCTGGATTCGAACAGCGACAATGCCATCAGCGAGGAAGAGATGATCGCGGCCTTCGGCTCGACCGACGGCGCCGCGAAGTTCGCCGAAGCCGATACGGACGGCGACGGGTCGGTCACCGCCACCGAGCTGAAAACGGCCATGGAAAGCGGCCGGCAGACGCAGATGAGCAAGGAGCTCTTCGCCAAGCTCGACACGAACAGCGACGGCAGCATCTCGGAAGAGGAGATGATCTCCGTCTTCGGGTCGACGGACGGCGCTTCCAAGTTCGCCGCGGCCGATACGGACAGCGACGGATCGGTCACCCTCGACGAGCTGAAGACGGCCATGGGCAATTCGACCGAGGCCATGGGTCCCCCCCCGCCTCCGCCCCCGCCGGGCGGAGCCGGAGGCATCGGCGCCGAGAACTCTTCCGGTTCCACGTCGGTCTTCAGCGCCATCGACACGAACGGCGACGGCACCATCAGCGAAGACGAGCTGAACGCGTACCTGGAGAACAACTCGCTGACCGCGAGCACGGCCAGCAACTCCTACAGCAGGATACAGAACCTGCTCACCGCCCTTCTGTCGACGACCATCGACACGACAGGCTGAGACGGCACACTCCAACCGCCTGCCGCCGACGGCGCGGCCCCTTTCCGGCCGCGCCGCGGCGGAGGCACCGGCAGATCAAGCTCAGGACGATGCACCGTCAGACGGGCATGGCCCGCCGGGGGCGCCTCCCCTCCCTCCTCCCGTCAGTCCGCCCCAATGCGGAACGGGTATCGGCACTCGCCTGAACGGGCGGTCGCTTCTCCCTCACAGTATCGGTTTGCACGTTTCTTTGCCGGCAAAGGTTTGACAGTCTTGCATCTCCGCCCGCCGCACGGGCGCCTGTAATACACGATTTTCAGTATTGAAGCTTGATTTATTCTTAAAAACGCCGATAATACCATTGGTGAGTGGTGCATCCGAAGCAGCAACTATTCCAGGAAAGGGGAGCTAAGCATGGATTCAAACCAAATCGGCAAACAGATGATGAACTTCTACAAAACCACGTTCGACAACTCCTACAAAACGATGTGCGCCCTGCAGGACCAGGCGGAAAAGACGCTCACGGCGCTATTCCAGCAGTACCCCTGGTTCCCCCAGGACGGGAACCAGATGATCGTGGAGTGGATCAAGGCTTACAAGGAGAAGAGGGATATGTTCAAGGCCGCTACCGACGATAATTTCAAGAAGATCGAGGAGTACTTCACGATGGGAGAGGGGAAGAAACCCTGAAACATCGACGGGGCGGTCACAGCCGTGTTTCACGGACGTTCAGGAAAGGGCCTTTGCAGAGGGCCCTTTTTTTATGCGCCGAAAGCCGGAAGAGGCCCTGTTTCATTGCGGACGGTCACGCCGGCGGCCGCGGCGCATGACGGTCGGCGGACCGGCGCGGCCCCGTTCACCGGCGGCGGTTCTCCAGGTATTTCTTGACGGTCCGGCGGTCCAGACTCACCCGGCGGGCGACCTCCTCATATGTCCCCAGGCGGCGGTAGAGGAGGGCGCAGTAGTCGGCGAGAAGCCCGTCGGCGTCGTAGGCGTGCTTCGCGATGTTCCGGGCGAGGGTTGCCTCGGCGTCCGCTTCCTCCAGGGCGGTTTCGCCTTCGTACGAACCGGTCAGAAGCACGCGGCGGATGCACTGTTCAAGCTCCCGGACGTTGCCGGGCCAGTGGTAGTCGGCAGGCAGGCACCGGGCGATCTTCTCCTTCACGAAGCGGACGATCGCCGGCGCATCGGCGGCGGCCATCCGGCGGACGACGTGGGCGACCAGAATATCCAGTTCCCCCGGGTCCTCCGCCAGCCGTTCCCGCAGCGGCGGCGCGACGATGACGTCGGAGCTGACGCGGTAATAGAAGTCGTCCCGGAAGAGCCCCTCCTTGCGCAATGCCTGGATGGAACGGTTGGTCGCCGCGACGACCCGTCCCTCGAAGCGCCTCTTCTCGTGGCTGCCGACGGGGCTGTACGTCCGCTCCTGGAGAATCTGGAGGAGCTTCGTCTGGACGGGGATGGAGACGTCGCCGATCTCGTCGAGGAAGATGGACCCAAAGGGGCTGCACCGGGAAAAGACGCCGTCGTAGGAGTCGATGGCCCCGGTGAATGCGCCCTTGCGGTGGCCGAAGAGCTCCGACTCGATCAGGCTTTCGGGAAACTGGGAGAGGTTGATGGCGGTGAACGTCCGGGTGAAGCTCTCCTTAAACATGCCCGCCCCCGGATCGTAGGGGATGAACCCGGAGCGGCCGACCGCGGAGGCCGCGGCGCCCTTCCCCGTCCCCGTCTCGCCCAGGAGCAGCGTGGAAAAATCCTCCATCCGCATCCAGAGGAATTCGTCGTAGAGGCGCGTGTCGTGGGTGAAGACCGTGTTCCAGAGCCTCTGGCGCAGGCGGCGCATGGACGGGCACCGGCCGACGAGGCCCTCGCGGATGAAGTAGAAGGCCCTCCGCATCTGGTACATTCCGGCCAAATACCTGGCGGCGTCGGGCGCGGAAAATCCGAAGCGGGCGAGAAGCGTCAGAACTTCTTCCGCAAAAGGGACTGGACATGAGACGTCTCCGATGGCATTCTGTTTCATGATGAGGGCATCGAACCGGTCCGCAAAACGGTGAAAAAGATGAAAGAGCGCAGCCATTTTGAAGAGATAACGATCCTCCCCCTCGTAGAGGCGGACATCGGCCCTTCGCCTTCCGGCCAGTTTTTCGAGGCGCGCAGCCAGCGCGTCGATGACGGGGTCCAGGACGTTGTCGTAGCTTCCGGCGCCGTAGGCCGCGGCTATGGCGGCATCGACGGCGTCGCGCTCCTCGCTGAAAGGGTTGCTGAAGGCGGCCCTGGCGATCTGGGCAAAAAACGGCCGGTCTTCATTGGATAGTTTTTCTTGTCCCATGCGTTTGACGAGCCTCTTTGTACATTTATTGTACATTTGATGTTCAAATAATGTCAAGCAAAATGGCGGCAACAACCCGAGACGGCCCGTTGACAGAAATATTCATTAACGATATTCATTAATTGCACACAACAAAGGAGGTGGCACGACTATTGATTCATTGATGGCAAGGCATACATAAACGCCCCGGGCATCTGCGGGGCCATTCGGTCATCAGGTGTATTACGATTTTGATTGATATTGTCTTTATACTGCTATATATCTTTTTCTGTTATGTTGAAAAGAGGAGTTCGATCATGAAGCACAGCACCGCTTGCGACACCACCATACAACAGGCCGTGGGCATTTGCGTCGGCACAGCCACCATCAAGACCGTTACCGTCGAGCGCAGCGCCAACGGACACATCGCCGTCACGAACCAGTTCGTGAAGGCCCACGCAGGCAATCCCCAGCACATCTTTGAAGAAGTCATGAAATCCCTGCCGGGAGCCCCCGGCCTCAAGGTCGCCGTTACGGGCCGTAAATTCAGGCATTCCGTCAACCTGTCGTCCATCCCGGAACCGAAGGCCATCGAACAGGCCTTCCTCCATCTGAGCGGCGGCGGCAACGGCGTCGAGGCCATCGTCAGCGCCGGCAGCGAGGCCTTTATCCTTTATCTATTAGGTTCCGACGGCCGCATCTCGTCCGTCCATGCCGGCAATAAATGCGCCTCCGGGACCGGCGAATTCTTCCTCCAGCAGATCAGGAGGATGGACGTGGGCCTCGAAGAGGCCGTGCGGATAGCGCGCACGGCGGAACCGTACAAGGTTTCGGGGCGCTGCAGCGTCTTCTGCAAGAGCGACTGCACCCACGCCACGAACAAGGGCATCCCCAAGGAGCGGGTCACGTCGGGCCTCTGCCAGATGATGGCGGGGAAGATCCTGGAACTGATCAAGAAGGTCTCCCGCAGCCACGTCATGGTCATCGGCGGCTGCGCCTTAAACCAGGTCATGATCGACCACCTGAAGAAGGACGTCCCCGGCATCGTCATCCCCGAGGAGGCCCCCTATTTCGAGGCCTTCGGCTGCGCGCTCTGGGCGCTTGCGAACGACACCCTGCCGGTGCCTGCGGCCTCCGATCTCTTCAAGCCGCGCAAACACGCCTTCCCCCACCTGCCGCCCCTCAAAAACGCGGAGGACATGGTCACCTTCAAATCCGCCCCGCGGGGGACGATCAAGGAGGGCGACAGGTGCGTCCTCGGGCTCGATGTGGGCTCGACGACGACGAAGGCCGTGCTCGTCAGGATGTCCGACCAGCTCATCCTCGCCTCCGACTATCTCCGGACGAACGGCGATCCCGTCGGGGCGTCGCGGGCCTGCTACCGGAGCCTCGCCGCCCAGATCGGGAATTTAAACGGCAGGATCGCCATCGCCGGCCTCGGCGTCACGGGCTCGGGTCGCCAGATCGCCGGCCTCCACGCCATGACGGACGGCGTCATCAACGAGATCATCGCCCACGCCGCCGGGGCCGTCTACTTCGACGGCGACGTGGACACGATCTTCGAAATCGGCGGCCAGGACGCCAAGTACACGCACCTCACGAACGGCGTGCCCTCCGACTACGCCATGAACGAGGCGTGCAGCGCGGGCACGGGCTCCTTCCTGGAGGAGGCGGCCCGGGAGGCCCTGAACATCGCCACGGAGGAGATCGCCGGAATCGCCGTCAGGGGAACGAACCCGCCCAACTTCAACGACCAGTGCGCCGCCTTCATATCGAGCGACATCAAGAACGCCTTCCACGAGGGCCTCTCCATGGAGGACATCGTGGCGGGCCTCGTCTACTCCATCTGCATGAACTACGCGAACCGCGTCAAGGGAAGCCGCAAGGTGGGGCAGAAGGTCTTCATGCAGGGCGGGGTCTGCTACAACAAGGCCATCCCCCTCGCCATGGCGACGCTCATCGGCAAGCCGATCATCGTCCCGCCCGATCCGGGGCTCACGGGCGCTTTCGGCGTCGCCCTGGAGATCATCGACCGGCTGAACCTCGGCTTCATCAAGGAGGAGAACTACTCGCTGGAGGTGCTCCGCGACCGCGAGCTGGAATACGGGCCGTCCTTCGTCTGCAACGGCGGCAAGGAGAACTGCGACCGCCGCTGCGAGATCGCCCGGATCAGGATCGACGGCAAGGTCTACCCCTTCGGCGGCGCCTGCAACCGCTGGTACAACATGCGGTCGAACGCGAAGTTCGACGTGGGGAAGCTCAACCGCGTGGCAAGCTTCGAGCGCATCGTCTTTCCGCCGGCGCAGGAAGCGGAAGCGAAACCCGCGGGCGCGCCCGTCGTGGGCATCAACAAGTCGTTCATGGTCAATACGTATTACCCCCTCTACCGGACCTTCTTCGAGGCCCTGGGCGTCAAGGTCGTCCTGGCCGGACGCATCGACCAGGAGGGCATCGACAAAAAGAGCGCGCCGTTCTGCTACCCGGCGGAGATCGCCCACGGCTACTTCCTCGACCTCCTCAATCAAAAGCCCGATTACCTTTTCCTCCCGCAGTTGAAGGGGGACTTCGTCGACACGGGAAAACACCAGGGCGTCACCTGCCCGCTCTCCCAGGGCGAACCTTTCTATCTCGCCCCCGCTTTCAAGGAGCACCCGACATACCGGCGCCTGAAGGCCGAAGGCCGGATCCTCGATCCCGTCCTCGACTTCTCCAAGGGCCTGCCCGAGTCCCGTGACGCCTTCGTCGCCACGGCCGCCCGCCTGGGGATCGGGCGGAGCACCGCCGTCGCCGCCTTCCGCAAGGCCCTCGACGCGCAGAAGAAAGCAGCGGACGAGATCAAGGCGGTCGGCGCGGAAGTCCTCGCGGAACTGGAGGCCGATCCGGACGCCTTCGCCGTCGTCATCTTCGGCCGCTCGTACAACGCCCTCGTGTCGGAGGCCCACATGGGCATCCCCAACAAGATCGCCTCCCGGGGCATCCGCGTCGTCCCGCTGAACGCCCTGCCCCTGTCGGGCAGGATCGTCAAGGACCACATGTACTGGTCCGCCGGGCAGCGCATCCTCCAGGTGAGCGACTTCGTCAAGAACCACCCGCAACTCTTCGGCTGCTACGTCACGAACTTCTCCTGCGGGCCCGATTCGTTCCTCGTCGGCTACTTCCGCGACGTCATGGGTACGAAGCCCTCCCTGACGCTGGAGCTCGACAGCCACGTGGCCGACGCCGGTCTGGAAACGAGGATCGAGGCCTTCATCGACATCGTGAAGCGCTACCGCAAGCTCGGCCTCGACAAGATTCCCGACCAGGAGGACACGTTCCTCCCGGCCCGCATCCATGCGAGCAAGGACCGGGCGGTCTATGTCGATTCACACGGCAAGGGCTACAACCTCTCGGACCCGAACGTCCACATCATCATCCCGTCCATGGGGCGGTTCATCGCCGAGGCGGGCGCCGCGGCCTTCCGCGGCCTGGGCTACCGGGCCTCCGCCCTGCCCCCGGCGGACGACGAGGTCCTGAAGGCGGGCCGGGGCTGCTCCTCCTGCAAGGAATGCCTCCCCCTCATCATCACCGCGGGGAGCCTCCTCGACTATACGAAGCACCGGCAGAAGCCGGAGGAGAGGCTGATCTACTTCATGCCCACGGCCTCGGGGCCTTGCCGCTACGGCCAGTACACGACCTTCCTTGCCGACCTGATCCGCCACCGGAAGCTCGAGCATGTCGCCATGCTTTCGTTCACGGCGGAAAACAGCTACAGCGGCTTCGGCGGCCAGCGGCTTGCCATGGGCATCTGGGGCGCGGTCACCATGGCCTCGATCTTCGAGGAGATCTACTCGACGCTCCTCACAAACGCCGTGGACCGCGCGAAGGCGGTGGAGATCTTCGAAACGCAGTGGCGGAAGGCCATCTCCGCGATGGAAACATCGCCGAATCTCAAGAACGTCTCCCGCGCCCTCTCCGAAGCGGCGGAAGTGCTGGCGGCCATCCCCGTCAGGCGCACCCTTGCGGAGACGCCGGTCGTGCTTCTCGCCGGGGAGATCTTCGTCCGCCACGACGGCATATCGCGGCAATACCTGCTCGAAGAGCTTGCCGAACGGGGATTCGCGGCCAAGGTCTCGTCGGTCATGGAATGGATCTACTATACGGACTGGTGCGTCCAGAACAGGGTGGCGGCCCTCCGGACCTCCGTCGCGGACCGGCTGGCGCTGGCCTTCCGCGGCGCGGTCATGAGGAAGTACGAGCGGTCGTTCCGCAAGGCCCTCCTGCCGTCCGGCCTCTGCTCGGACAAGATGGAGGACGTGGACCACATCATGAGGCACTCGACCCACCTGGTCAACCCCGAGCTTACCGGCGAGGCCATCCTCACGGTGGGGGCCGTCCTGAACGAGGTCGTGGACCACTACTGCGGCGCGATCGCCATCGGCCCCTTCGGCTGCATGCCGAACCGCCTGGCCGAGGCGATCCTGACGAAAGAAATGAACATGGAAGGGAAAATGAGCATCGGCGCGAAGGAGATCCACCGCCGCCTCGCGGAACAGGGCATCCAGGACCTGCCCTTCCTCGCCATCGAAAGCGACGGCAACCTCTTCCCGCCGATCATCACGGCCAAGCTGGAGGCCTTCCTCCTCCAGGCCGAGCGCCTGGACGAGAAGATGAAGGGCGGAGAAGAGGACGGCGACATGCCCGGCACGGCCGCCGCCGGTTAAACGCTTGTTGAAAAACTCGATTTCGGGCAGGCCATGCCCCCTGCATAGGGGGTGTTCAAAAATGTCCAGATGTAAGGTTGATCCCCTTTAGGGGACGCGCAAAAGCCCCCCCATGCGGGGGGCGCAGCGAGGAATGAGGCATACATAAAAGTATGTCGAATGACGAGGCTTGCGGCGTCACCTGAAGGTGATAAACAACGCGACAGATGGGCGTTTTTCAACAGCCGGTTAACAGCGGGACACAAGGGGGGGACAAGAGGTGTCCAACATCAACGATACGGCGGCGGGCCGGGAGAAGAGCCAGTTTTCGCTCCTCCTGTCCCGCCGTTTCGCTCCGTTCTTCTGCACCCAGTTCCTGGGGGCTTTCAACGACAACGTCTTCAAGAACGCCCTGATCCTCATCATCGCGTTTCACGCGGGCAAAGAGATCAGCGGCCATTCCCACACGTGGGTGAACGTCGCCGCGGGGCTCTTCATCCTGCCCTTCTTTCTCTTCTCGGCCCTGGCCGGGCAGATCGCCGACAAGTACGACAAGGCAAGGCTCATCCGCTACATCAAGCTCCTGGAAGTCGCGATCATGGCGGTCGCCGCCGCGGGGTTCTTCCTCCACAACACGGTCTTCCTCATGGTCCTCCTCTTCTTCCTCGGCCTCCAGGCGACCCTCTTCGGCCCGGTCAAATACAGCATCATCCCCCAGCACCTGGCGGAAGACGAGCTGGTAGGCGGCAACGCCATGGTGGAGATGGGCACCTTCGTCGCCATCCTCATCGGGACGATCGTCGGCGCCCTCCTCACCCAGACGTCCGGCTCCGCCCTGTGGCTTTCCGTGTGCGTCTGCCTCGTCGCCGTCGGCGGGTATCTCGCGAGCCTCTTCATCCCGAAGGCGCCGCCCGTGGCCGCCGGTCTGAAGATCGGCTGGAACCCCTTCGCCGAGACGTGGCATAATATCAAATTCGCCCGGGAGCCCGAATCGGTCTTCCTCTCCATCATGGGCATCTCGTGGTTCTGGTTCCTCGGGGCCTCGTACCTCACGCAGCTTCCCGACTACGCGAAGGACGTTCTCCGCGGCGGCGAGGGCGTCGTGACGGTCCTCCTTACGATGTTCTCCGTCGGCGTCGGCATCGGGTCGCTCCTGTGCGAACGGCTCTCGGACCGCAAGCTCGAGCTCGGCCTCGTGCCGCTCGGCTCCATCGGCCTCAGCATCTTCGGCTTCGACCTCGTCTTCGCCTACACCACGCCCGCCGTCTCCGGGCTGCTCACGCTTTCGCAGTTCCTCGCCGTGCCGGGAAGCTGGCGGGTCCTTGCGGACTTCGTCCTCGTCGGAGTCTTCGGCGGCATCTACATCGTCCCGCTCTACACCCTCGTGCAGAAGCGCACGGCCGTGGAACACCGGGCGCGCGTCATCGCCGCCAACAACATCATGAACGCCCTCTTCATGGTCGTGGCGAGCATCGCCGGGGCCTTGCTCCTGGGCGTCGCCGGCGTCACGATCCCGCAGTTCTTCGTCGTCCTCGTCGTCATGAACATCTGCGTGGCCGCCTTCATCTACACGACCATCCCCGAGTTCGCGATGCGCTTCCTCATCTGGATCCTCACGCACACGATGTACCGGGTGACCCACCGCAACTTCCACCACATCCCCGACGAGGGCCCGGCGGTGATCGTCTGCAACCATGTGAGCTACGTGGACGGCCTGCTGATCGCCGGCTCCTGCCGCCGCCCGATACGCTTCGTCATGTACGAGCCGATCTACCGCCTGCCCGTCCTCAACTTCATCTTCCGGACCGGCAAGGCCATCCCCATCGACTCGAAGAAGAAAAACCCCGAGGCGTTCAAGAAGGCCTTCGACGACGTGGCGGCGGCCCTGGCCGAGGGGGAGATCGTCGGCATCTTCCCCGAGGGCTCCATCACGAAGGACGGCGAGATGGACGTCTTCCGGCCGGGGATCGAAATGATTATCGAGCGGACGCCCGTCCCCGTCATCCCCATGGCCCTCAAGGGACTGTGGGGGAGCTACTTCAGCCACAAGGGCGGCTATGCTATGACCCACGCGCCCAGGCGGTTCTGGTCGAAGGTGGAGATCGTCGCGGGACCGCCCGTAGCAGCCGAAGACGTCACGGCCGAAGGCCTCCGCAAGCTCGTCCTCGACCTCCGCGGCGACCGGAAGTGACGAATACTTGAGCATCCTTTAATTGCGGCGGTCCCGGCAGACGCTGCCGGTTCAACCATCACAGAAGTTTTCTTCAAGACGTCGTTCGGAAAGGGGGGAACGAAGATGTCGAAATCCCATTGCACAAAACCTTTTTCTCAGGCGAACGCGGCCGGATCGTCCGCGCCGTTTTCGGCAGCGAAAGCCGGGAGAATGTTACTGGCGCTGCTGATGGTCGCGATGTTTATGATTTTGGGAGTGGGAGAAGGAAAGACTGAACAAACAACGAGTGAAAAGTGGCAGGAACATGTCCGACAATTAAGGGCCAAGGGCGAAGACGTGAAAGTGCTAAGAAGCAAAAGCATGACACCGGAAAAGTCTCCCGAGGAGTTTCTGAAAAAGTATAAAAAAGTGAGAGAACGGGCAAGTGAAAAATTCACATTCCAGACGTTTGTAGAGGATGTGGCGCGGGGCTTGGCGATCGAACAAAGATACGAAGAAATCAATGGGGTGCTCTACGTTAAGAAAGAAAATCGGAATCCGAACTATCGATGGGTGTCTGGAGAAAGATCTCAGACAGGCATACGCCATCTCTCTCTCGATTACGACAAATTTTGTATCACGCCGGAATTGTTAAGGGACATTTTCGGAAAAGAGGACAGGATCGTAACATATAAGGACAGCTATAGAAAATATTATAACTATTATTCCATGGGTATGGGCTTCAGCGTGGACTTTCTAGCCGGCTTGAATAAAAACTGTGCGAAAGAGATAGACTTTGACTCAAATTTTTACCGCAGGATGGAGAAACGATAGAAAGGGGGGGGTACGTTATTCTTGATGCCGTCGCTCAGGTAACATGTGCAGTATAAATCATGCCATCCAACAGGAATCCGCATGACCGAACAAAACGTCAACAGGCGGGAGGCCGAGACAGAGCCCGCCAAGATCAAAAAAGACCCTCCGGTCCGCACCGAGAGGCACAAGGAATAATTCGTCCCGGTCGCGCCGGTCTTGTTTTAAAATGGCGCACGATTGCTTCCCGTAATCCTCAAGAACGGTCTCGTCACCGGCATGCCGCCTTTCAAGCCGTACTCTTCAATAGCCGTCCGTTTCGCCCATCATCTATTCGGTCCGGTCCAAAACCATACCGTGTGGATATTATTGATATTATTTGTGATTGAAATCACATCTGTTTATTAGTAAAAGACTATTATATTCCAACCAAGCGGGATATCGCAGACAGCGATACGTTTCCTATGCCCGAACTGCAAAGCGGAAGATGAACGACGGCGTCGAACCAAGGAAAGACATGCCGCATCGACCAATGAAACCACGGAAAGGAGATGAGAAGAACATGAACCCTGCAAGCACGAGACCAATAATCTGGATCGCCCTTTTGCTGGTCATCCTGATGTCGGCATCCGCCTTTGCTGAGGCCGACGGCAGCCGGACATCCTCGGATGCGGCAACCGCCGCGGCAAAAGAAGCCGAAGCCTCTCTTGTAAAAGGCCCGGCGATCATACCCATTTTCGATCAGGCAGAGATAAATCTCCCCGAAGGTTACGGATACATGCCTGCCCTGCCCGCCAAAAAACTCCTCATCTCGGCTGGACGTTCGGAAGCGGATTTTGACGCTAGTTTTGCAGGTCTCGTATTTCCCATGACGGACCAGAACGCGTCCTGGTGTATGGCTCTCAGTTTCGATAAAACCGGGCATGTCAATGACGATAAGTTAAAACAGTATCCCGCCGACAAGATCCAGGAGCTCCTCCAGCAAAGCTTCGATAAATCGAATGAGGAAAATCGGAAAAAGGGGCTGCCCGACATGGAAACCGGCTGGATCGAAAAGCCGGCCTATGACGAACCAAGTCATCGGTTCACATTCGCCTATACGCGCGGCATCAAAGGAAATCCGCAAAAGAACCACTCCTTCAATGCCGTTATCCTCGGAAGGGAAGGCTGCCTCGGCATAGAAACGTATTCCCCGATGGGAGACTTGGACGTCCTGCGAGCGGGAATCAACGCTATTGCGTTGTCGACGACTTTTAAGGAAGGAAAGAGATACGCCGACTTCAACAAGGACACGGACAAACTGGCGGAGTACGGCCTTATGGCAGTCGTCGCAGGCGCGGCGGCAAAGAAGATAGGGTTGTTTTCCATTCTTGCGAAATATATCCTCGGAGCCGGCGGGGCTCTTGCCGGCATCCTGGTTTATTTCAGGAAAAAGAAATCCGATAAGAATAAGACATCGGCATGAAGACACTGTTTCTGCTTCTCACAGCGGGGAAGTTGGGTAAAATCCTTCTCAGTTGCGGTTCCATGATTTTATCCGTCTTCGCATACTCCCTGGTCCTGGGGTGGAAGTATGCCGTCGGTTTCGTCGCCCTTCTTTTCCTTCATGAGACCGGTCATTACATCGCTGCCCGCCAGAAGGGCCTGAACGTGGGATTGCCGGTGTTCATCCCGTTTGTGGGCGCGTGGATCGAACTCAAAGAGATTCTCCTTGATCCCGAAATAGAAGCGTACGTTGCCTTTGCGGGACCATTTCTCGGAACGCTAGGTGCATTAGGCTGCTATGTGCTGGCGAGGAACACGGACAGCACGCTTCTGCTGGCGCTGGCCTATGCGGGGTTTTTCCTGAACCTGTTCAATCTGATCCCTCTGTATCCTTTCGACGGCGGCCGAATCACGGCAATCGTCAGCCCGAAGATATGGCTGCTGGGGGCCGTTATTCTTGTCGGCCTCTTCTTCGTAAGGCCAAGCCCGATCCTCGTATTGATGGCAATTCTCGCTGTTCCAGGCGCCATCAAAGCATGGAAGCATAAACCTGCCGATGAAGAAGAACCTTCACATCGCAATATAGATTCGGCCCGCAAAATCATGTACGCAACTTTCTATCTGGGGCTGATCGTCTATTTGAGCCTGATGACACACAATCTGCATGAAATGCTGACTGCTTTACGGGCGTGATCGCGGGGATTCCGAGAACCATACTTTGCGAGAGCATGGTGGATGGCACGTTGCATATACGTTAACGGCGCGGGGCGGAGCAAGGGATGCCATCGCACCGCCCGGTCAGGCCGGACGGGATAAAAGGAACGCCGTCATCCGTCCCGCTCTCCGGCATTCCGGACGGCAGGACGGATGTACGCGGCATCATCGATATATTTTAGAAGCTGACGCTGCTTCGCTTCTATTTGTTGATAACGAACTCGTCTCTTCTGTTCTTGGCCCAGGCTTCCTCGTTATGGCCCGGATCGAGCGGTTTTTCCTTGCCGTAGCTCACCGTCTTGACTCTCTTCTTGGCCACGCCGGAATCGACGAGGAACTTCGCGGCGGCATTCGCCCTTCTCTGGCCCAGGGCGAGGTTATACTCGGCCGTCCCCCTCTCGTCGCAGTTGCCGGCGACGGTGACGTTCACGGCATTGTTCGCTTTCAGCCAGTCGGCATGCTTCTTGAGAACGTCCTTCGCGTCCTTCTTGATAACGGCCTTGTCGAAATCGAAATAAACGTTGGACAGTTCGTAGGCGGCGGCTGCTTCCGCCGGCTTCTTCTGCTCCTCGACCTTGGCCTCAGGCGGTTTGGCCGCCGGAGCCTGCGCCACGGCTTTCTGCTCTCCGGCGCTCTCGTCCTTGACCGCCGCTTTCTGCGCGCATCCCAGGAAGGCAATAAACGATAAACAAATCCCTGCAACGACGACAACCCTTAAAATCTTTCCCATAACTCCATTCCTTTCATTAATTTATTGACATGAATGATGCAGGCGGTTTTCCTGCTCATCCATGGCTGCTGTCTCCATTTTCGCATATCGTACAGACAGGGCGGGCAAGCCTTTACGAAGGAGCTGCGCGCACGGCGCTCCGGCTTCCGCTGCCCCGCTCCGTGAATTACGTTTCCAGGTCCTTTCTCATCCTATCGTATTCCTCTTTCGCAATTTCGCCCCGGGCGTAGCGCTTTTTTAAAATGTCCACGGGGGTGTCGTCGTGCGGTTTGGAACTCCCGACATGCAGGACGATATAGATCAGTAGAACGACGACGATCAGGTACATGATCCATACGGCGATGCCGCCGATACTGCTATGAAATCCGTAACGCATCATGCCCGCCCATCCATCTGGGCCACCCGGGCCCGGCGGTCCGTAAGGAACGTCGCCCGTGCAGGCTGCAAGAAGCAGGCTGCTTATGACCATCGGAACCGATGCAAAACCGACCTTCATGCCTTATCCTTATCTGCATATCAGAGCGGGGCGTGCCTGGAAACTGAAAGGAGGTATTCCATGCGCATGAGGCCCCGCCCTGTTGCAGCCGAATTGGAAAAACGGCGCCGCAGATGCTTTATGCGCATCCCGGGCTACGGCGTCTTTTTCCCTGCCAGCCGATCGCCCCCAACAAGGCTTCCGCCGTCGGTGGGGACGGAAAAATGCAACTGAAGAATGCGCCACTGGCCCTTGATTTTTCTCAAGACCATGGTCAGACTCCCCTGGACTCCTTTTACGATTTTTTCGTTACTCAAGACGGCATAGGGGTAAACGCTTGCGGCCATCCAGGCCGTAAGCCCCAGGCTGTCCACGGAGACGACGTCGAATGGGAGCTTGATCGCCGCTTTGGATAAGGACATGTCCCTTTCGAACATTTTCCTGACGGCCGCAGGTCCGACCGCCGCCTGCCTTTCGCAGAGCCCGATGGCGACAATGTCCGGATCGTCGGCGAACATGGACATGATCCCCTTGATGTCCTTTTTGCCGTACATCTCGGCGAACCTGTTGAATGTGCCCTTGACCTGGTCCGTCATGCCCGTCTTGTAATCCGCTCCCGCCGGAACGGCGGTCAGCAGAAGCGACAGCAGGCACACCCCGATCGACCATCCGGATACGCTGCGATAAGTCCCTCTCTTCATGACCGCTAAACCCTCTTCGTCTTCATTCCCTTTGCCCCGCGTCCCGCGCCGCTCTTTGTGCGGCTCCGCACATTCAAATCCTGCGACAGAATGAGCTGCGGCGGCATGGTCTCGATCCCCAGCATCTTCACGAGTTCGATGAGACCGTCGTCGATAATCTTGCGTTTTTTCGCCGGCAGTTTTTCCAGGCCGGTTATAAGGATGCCCTGGATGACTGCGGGCGCGTTCGCCACCAGTTTCCTTCCCTTCGCCGTCAATGCGACCAGAACGACCCTTCGGTCTTCCAGGGACCGCGTTCTCGTCACATAGCCGTTTTCCTCCAGGCGGTCGACGATCCCCACCACCGTTGCAGGATGCAGATACACACGGCGCGCAAGCTCCTTGATGCTCAGGGGGGCCTCGTCGAGAATGGTCTTGACGGTCCAGATCTGCGGACCCGTGAGGCCGGTTTCGCGCTTCACTTTCTGCGATTGCTCGTTGACGACCTGAAAGACCCGCCGTATGTTGTCCACGATTTCTGCAACCTGCTTTGCAGTATCCTTCATATGCTCCTTTCAACGAAGGCTTCCACCCGGATACGGTTTTATTTGATTAGCATACAGATGATTAGCATAGAAATCAAGTTTTTTTAAGCCCCTCAGTCTTAAAGACTTATCGGGTGTGCGGCGCGGCGGCCTTTTCGTCCGGCAGGGATAAATTATCGATATACATGATAAAAAAATATGATATATTGTTTGAAGATTAAAGAACCGGATATGGTTCCAGCGAACGGACCTGTCCGACCGGAGTCGTTTCTTGAATTACGGAACAGCATCGGACCGGCTGCTCTCTTCCCTCAGGCGCCTGCCCTATAACAGCCGCGTCCTCGTCTATACGATCGTTTGCGGCGCGTTCGCCGGTGCGGCGGCCGTCGCCTTCATGGTCGGCATCAATTACCTTTTCGACCGGACATTCGTCGGATTCGCGGGACGCTCCGTCCCATACTTCCTGGCGGCGAGCTTTCTCACGATCATGGGGTCGTCCCTCGCCGTGGGGCTCCTGCTCTACCGCTTCAGCCCGGAGTCGGCGGGCAGCGGCATACCGCAGCTCAAGGCCGCCTACTGGAAGGAGATCGGTTATGTCCCGTTTCTGCCCGTCCTTGTTAAATTCGCGGCAGGAATATTGAGCATCGGAGGCGGGGCCAGCCTGGGACGGGAAGGACCGACGGTCTATATCGGCGGCGGCATTGCGTCGAACGTGGCGGGCGCCCTCGGCATCCCCGTGAGGCAGAGAAGATTCGCCGTCGTTACCGGCGCGGCCGCAGGTTTGGCGGCGGCCTTCAACGCGCCGCTGGCGGCGGTCACGTTCATCCTGGAAGAGTTCGTGGGGGACCTCAACAGCCGTTTTATCGGCCGGGTCGTCCTTGCCGCCCTGATCGGGGCCTTTGTCGTCTATGCCCTTCTCGGAAGGCAGCCCGCCTTCAAGCTGCCGTCCGTCGAAGAGATATCGTGGGTCCATTACGCCGTCGCGCCTCTCGTCGCCGCGGTGGCGGCCGTGACGGGCTCGCTTTTTCAGAAGGCCACCCTGTTTCTCCGGGGTCGCCTTATGCGGCAGAAGACCGTGCCCCCCTGGCTTCTCCCGTGCTGCGGCGGTTTCCTTGTCTGGATCATCGGCGCTTCCGTGTATTATTTCACGGGGAAATTCGGCGTCTTCGGCCTGGGATATCACGACCTCTCCAGCGCCCTGGAAAACGACTATATCTGGTGGGTGGCGGGGATCATGGTCGCCGCAAAACTGGCCGCGACGATTCTGTCCTACGGGTTCGGCGCCTGCGGCGGCGTCTTTTCGCCGACGCTCTTCCTCGGCGGCATGTGCGGCTATTTCATCGGCGCCCTCGTCAACTTCCATATCCCCCTGACGCCTTCCGACCGCATCATCCTTTCCGCCGTCGGCATGAGCACCTGTCTCGGGGCCGTCGTCAGGGCCCCCCTGACTTCGGTCCTGATCGTCTTCGAGATGACCCACCAGTTCGCCTTCGTCCCCGGGCTCATGATCGGCGCGGTCGTCAGCATCGTCGTCTCGCACGCCTTCGGCAGGCAGAATTTCTACGACGCCATACTATTGCAGGACGGCCACGAACTGATCAAGATCCGCCCTCCCCTGGATATCAAGAGCTGGCAGAAACTGCCCATCTCGTCGATCGCCAACAGGAAGCCGGTGATCGTCCGGAGCACGGAGGCGGGCCATCTCAGGGAGATCCTCGACAGCCATCCCTATCGATGTTTTCCGTTTCAGGCCGACGGCGAACGTCTGGGCCTCATCACCCGCGAGCAGATGGCGTCGCTCCTTGCGGGCGGGAAGAGCCCGGCCGTTTCCCCCGCGGTAGTCTGTTCGCCGGACCAGAGCGTCCGCGATGTGAGCGCCAGGATCACCGAGGCGCCCCACGATTTCATTATTCTGCTCGACGAGAAGACGGGAGAGATCGCGGGCATCGTCACGCTTCACGACCTGCTGCGGGCGCAGCAGTCGATCCTCGACGAGCACGGCGGCGACGCCGGGCGCAATCCGGCATAACGGCTTCGGAACCGCTCCGGCGTTCAATCGCTCGTACGCGCACACACGGCGGAACACCCCCGCCGTTCTCCCATAGGAAACGCGAATCGGCCGGGCCTGCGCCGGCCTTTCCCCGGATCGTCCCATGCTTGAGGCATTTCAGATTTCACGGAGTTTCGGACATGCGAGGCAGCCGGGACGGGGCTCCGAACCGAAGGAGTCCCGGAATGCCCTGTAGCGGCTCCCCAGCCAGATGACCGGCACGGATTTTTCGGCGACCGTGCCGAACGTGAGCGGCAGATACTCCTGCTCCCTGCCCCCGGCGATGTGCGAGGCTTCAGAGACGGGGATATTCGTGAAGACGCAAGGCGACACGTTCCCGTCCGCCGACACGAAGAGGCTCGCGCCGGGATTCTCCGTGCAGACGCTCCCTCCCGCATCCGGCGAAGCCAGGCGGCAGGAGACGTTGAGCCCCGATCGTTTGCCCGCGGCCGCCAGCCTGCCCAGGACGGATTTCAGTTCCCGGTTTTCCGCCTCGTCCCGGGGGATGAGCTGTTCCTCCCGAAGCTCCCCACCTGGGACAAAGTCGAGCGTGCTGACGACGACCTGCCGGATTCCAAGCCCCGCGAGCGCCGGAACGATATTGCAGATGTTCGGCAGGTCGGAGCGGAGAAGCAGATAAGCCACATTGACGGCGGGCGTTTCGACCCCGAGGGCCTTTTTCCCGGCGGCGATACCGGCAATGGTCTCGACGACCTTTTCGAAGCTTGTGCCTCTCCGCACGGCGTCGTTTTTTTCGCCGATACCCGTCAGGGAAAACGCGACGTGGTCGATGCCGCAGGCCACCAGCTTCCCTATCTCCCGGCGGTCGAGGAGCATGCCGTTGGTCGTCGTGCCCACCCTGCATCCCGCTTTTTTGATGCGGGCAACCAGGTCGTAAAAGTGCCCGTGCAGCAGCGGTTCGCCCCATCCCTGCAGATGCACCATCTTCGTCTTGGAGAGAACGGGCAGCAGCTTCTCAAAGGTGTCGGGGGAGAGGTCCCGGTTCTTCCACCGGGGGCCGTAGACCGTTCTCGGGCAATAGATGCAGGCGGCGTTGCAGCGCGAGGTGACCTCGACCTGCACCCAGTCGAGCCAGGGCATCCATTCCAGCTCCCACCATGTCCTGAGGCGGGAAGCCAGGTGCGACCGCACGGCGGCTATGGACATCGGCTGTTTCAACATCTTCACCCGCCAATGTTAAGGAAAGGGGACAAAGCCCTTACGCCCCCCATGCTGCGTTATGAGGCCGTCATGGCATGACCGGCGGCGCTGCCGGGGACGCTTTTTCGATCAAACGTCCCTTCGGGCGCGGTAGCGGCAGAAGGCATCCACGGCCTCCCTGATGGAATCCCGGATCGCCCGGATCGTGCGCAGCTTCTCCTCGTCCGTTCCTTCCACGGCGCCCGGATCGGCGAAGCCCATGTGCAGCCGCCTGCCCTGCCCCGGAAAATAGGGGCAGCGCTCCGCCGAGGCCTCGTCGCAGACGGTGACGACATAGTCGAACGTCTCGCCCGCTGCGACGACGTCGTCGATTCCCCGCGTGGCCTTGCCCGACAGGTCGATCCCCGTTTCCTTCATAACAGCCACGACCAGGGGATTCAGCTTCCCCGGCTCAAGGCCCGCACTCGACGCCCGGAACCGGTCCCCGCACAGGCGGTTCATCCAGGCCTCCGCCATCTGGCTGCGGGCGCTGTTGTGGACGCAGACGAAAAGGACCCGCTCGACGGCACCCATGGTTTCTCTCCTTTAATACGTCATTCCTTACAGCTCATGTAACAGACCCCTGCCGGGGTTTCCACGGCATAGGGAAAATACTTTTTCCGGAAATAGAGGGCCGCATTCACTAGGGCGATGAGCACCGGAACCTCCATCAGGGGGCCGATGACCGTGGCGAAGGCCTGGCTGGAATCGATGCCGAAGACGGCGACGGCCACGGCGATGGCCAATTCGAAATCGTTCGACGCCGACGTGAAGGAGAGTGTCGAGGCGGTGGCATAGTCGGCCCCGATTTTCCGGGAAAAATAAAAGGTCGCGAAGAACATCAGGAGAAAATAAATCGTGAGCGGGATGGCAATCCGGACGACGTCCAGCGGAAGCTGGACGATGTACTCGCCCTTCAGCGAAAACATGACGAGGATCGTGAAGAGCAGCGCCACGAGCGTAATCGGGCTGATCCGGGGGATGAACTTCTCCTCGTACCATTCCCTTCCTTTGGAACGGATCAGGAAATACCGGGACAGCATGCCGGCGAAGAAAGGGATGCCGAGATAGACGAGGACCGTCTTCACGACATCGGTCATGGCGACATTCACCGTCATGCCCTTGAGGCCCAGCCATCCCGGCAGTACGGTAATGAAGAAATAGGCGTAGACCGCATAGAGGAGCATCTGGAAGATGGCGTTGAAGGCGACGAGCCCCGCGCAGTATTCCCTGTTCCCTTCGGCCAGTTCGTTCCAGACGATGACCATGGCGATGCACCGGGCGAGGCCGACCAGGATCAATCCCACCATGTATTCCTGGTGCGCGGACAGGAAGACGACGGCGAGCACGAACATCAGCACCGGCCCCACGATCCAGTTGAGGACCAGCGAAAGGCCGAGAATCCGGATATTGCGGAAGACCTTGCCCAGCTCTTCGTAACGGACGCGCGCGAGCGGCGGATACATCATGAGGATCAGGCCGATGGCGATGGGGATGTTGGTGGTGCCCGCCTGGAAGGCGTTGATCGTCTCCCGGATGCCTGGATAGAAGTAACCCCAGAGGACGCCGATCAGCATCGCGGCAAAAATCCAGAGCGTGAGAAAGCGATCGAGAAAACCGAGGCGTTTTACCGTTGTCTGTACCATAATGATTGATTCTCCTGTGCAGGATGCGACTGTACGATGGCGTCGTCCGCATGGATACGTCGCGCCGTCGGGTAATAAGACCGCGTCCCTGTCTGCCGTCAGATTTGCGGGACGATTCTGCCCAGCGCCCGGTCCGTCTCTTCGGCGAGGGTGTCGAAGGCGTGCTTCTTCTCGATGCCGAAATCGGTCACGACAAAATAGTGCGACGGTTCGATGCCGTGCTTGGCAAAGACCTTCTTGCCGCAGGCCACCGTGCAGCCGTCGATCAGGATCGTCCTTGCCGCCTTCGAGCTTTCGACGAAGCCCGAAAGGTCCGCCCCCAGGCCGATCAGGCAGAAGCCGCTCCCCAGCCCCTTCTTGTCCAGTTCCACCATGACGTTGTTCGATACCTGCCCCACGTTCGATCCGCCCGAACAGGCCAGGACCAGCGTCTTGACTTCTCCGCTGCAGCATGTTGCTTTTTGTTCCGACATAATCCTTTTCCCCCTTTAAAAGAAGATGGTTCGACTCTCGGCCTGCGGCCGGGCATTCATCCGTCCGCTGCCGAATGGTTGTTTAATGTCCGCTTGTCAAAAAACGCGATGTTGCGCAGGCCATGCCCCCTGTATAGGGGGTGCTCAAAAACGTCCAGCTGCAAGGCGCGCGAGGGCCGAGGAGCGGAGCGTACATAAGGGTACGTGAGCATCCGAGGGACGAAGCGTCACCTGAAGGTGATAAACAACACGGCAGATGGGCGTTTTTCAACTGCCTCTTAGAGGAGTTTCTCGATGTCCGCCGCCGACAGCACCCTGCCCACGCTCTTCACCTTCCCGTCCACGGCGAGGCCCGGCGTCTGCATGACGCCCATACTCAGGATATCCTTCATGTCCGTGACTTTCACGATCTCGCACTCGAGCCCCCTGGCCTTGCAGGCCTCGGCGGCGTTCTTGGCGAGCTTCTCGCAGTTGGCGCAGCCCGGCCCCAGGATCTGAATCTTCATTTTCATAACTCCCTTCTATAAAATGGCGTTGAAGAGGTAGCCGACGACGACGATGGCCGCCGACACGACCCCGGCAAAAATGGCGATGAGCTTGGGCTTGATCACCTTGCGCAGGATGATCATCTCAGGCGGCGAGATGGCGACGATCGCCATCATGAAGGCCAGCGCCGTGCCCATGGGCAGTCCCTTGCCGACGAGCGCCTGGACGATGGGAATGGTCCCGGCGGCGTTGGAGTAAAGCGGCACCCCGAGGATGACCGCGACGATGACGGCGAAGGGGTTGTCCGGCCCGGCGTACTTGACGACGAAATCAATCGGCACGTAGCCGTGGATCAGGCCGCCCAGGCCGATGCCGAGGAGCACGAAGAGCCACACGCGCTTCAGGATGTCCTTCGTGTAGTCCCGCGCATAGGTCAGCCGCTCCTTCCACGTCGGCACGATGACGACGGCCTCGCCCATCCTGATCTCGTAGACGTAGTCCTCCACCTGGTTTTCCAGGTTCAGCTTCCCGATCACGATCCCCGCGATGATGGCGATGATGACGCCCGTGGCCGTGTAGATGAGGGCGACCTTCCAGCCGAAGAGCCCCCAGAGCATGATCAGGGCGACCTCGTTCACGGCGGGCGACGAGATGAGGAAGGAGAAGGTGACGCCGAGCGGCAGGCCGGCTTCGATGAAGCCGATGAACATCGGCACGGCGGAGCACGAGCAGAAGGGCGTGACGATGCCGAGGAGCGCCGCAAGGGTGTTGCCCACATACTCCCGCTTATGGCTCAGGAGCTTCCTCGCCCGCTCCGGCGGGAAGAAGCTGCGGATGACCGCCACGGCAAAAATAATGACGATGAGCAGGAGAAAGACCTTGGCCGTGTCGTAGACGAAGAAGTTGACGGCTTCCCCGCTGTGGGTCCCCGGCTGGAAACCCATCAGGTTGAAGACGAGATAATCGGCGGCACTCTTTAACATTGAAAATTCACCTCACTGAAATGGCCTGTTGGCAAACCGGCCAACTGTTACGTAAAAAATATATGCGCATACAGCTATTTGCGCAGGCAGCACTGCTGCTTTTCCACGTTGTTTTCGATGACGGCGGTGACGCAGCCGAAGAATTCCGTGATGCAGGGGACTTCGAGCTTGTAGAACATGTCGAGGCCGCTTTTGCGCGACGAGACGATGCCCGCCTCCTTTAGCACGAGGAGATGCTTCGATACGGTGGACTTGTCGGACGTAAACAGGCCGTGGATCTTCCCGAAGGGGGCCTCCCCTTCTTTCAGCAGTTCGACGATCATAAGCCGCGCCGGATGCGCCAGCGCCTTGATGATCTTCGTCCTGATCTCCGCCTCGGCAAAAGTGATCAAACTGTACTCCTTCTGTTGGCTTATTGGTATTTGTACCAATGATTAGGCGGGGATGTCAAGGTGAAAATGAACCGGATTTCTTCTGAAGGTGAATGCAATAAGAAGAACCCGATCTACCGAAATTGATGAAATTAATAGTTGATTTATTATATAAAATCTGATAATTTATAGCATATTTTATGATATCTGTTAGATGCATCCGATCTTAATGATTATTAGGAGAAGTTGCGTGATAGGAGATGTCCAAAATAAGATTGTCTTAGAACTTTATAAGAAAGACTATTCTTTAAAAGACAAGATAAGGTTTACACTAAACCACCTCAAATCTATCCTGCCATGCCAAGCATGCTCTGTCTTCTTATATGATGAGTATGCAGGCAATCTCAAATATCTGCAAGGTACCAACATTAAGAACGCTATTGAGATTCCCCCCTTAGGCCAGGAAGTAGCAATTTGGCAAATGTTCAATTCAGATACTCCCACACTACTAACTGAAAAAAACCTTAAGTCAGTATTATTGACATCTGATACATTTTTCGAAGATATTGAACGACCAAAATCAATTATCGCAAATCCAATATTAGATGATAAAAATAATAAAATTGCCGTATTACGACTAATAAACAAACTTAATAAACTGGGCAAAATAATAGAATTCAATAATGATGATGTGCAAGTAGCAGAATCTATTAGTAATGCTATCGGATCTTTGATAACTATAGCAACGCTTCGTACAAGATTTGAAGCATTTTTAGACAGTGTAACGCACGAACTACTCGCGCCTGTATCGGGCATGAAGAATTCGGGATTCTTCATGCAACGAATAGTACAAAAAGGAACTTTTATTGCAGATCGTGACATTAGGGAATCTTTGATTGGTAGTGTCGATGACGTTATCAAATTCGGCGAGCAAGCTATTTCGCTTATTCAAGGATTGACGATGTATACGAAATCTGGGCGGATGGTTAAAAGGGATCTCGTTTTACAACCAAGTCATCTTTATAAAGATGTGATTGCGAAATGTCGTGGCAGCCTGATGCCGTTTCTTGCTTCAAGGAAATTTGAACAAGCAAATATTAGATGCATAAATAGGGGCTCTTGGCCTCTCTTAAATATCGACAGAAAAATATTCCGTCAAATATTTAACAACATGTTAGGCAATTCCATCAAGTATGCCCATGATGATCCTGATGCTTTTCAAATCAATATTGAAGTCGAATTCTTGCCTTCCGGAGATATTGGTATTTTAATACAAGACTATGGAATAGGTATTGAGAAAGAAGAGATGGAACGTATTTTTGAACCAACATTCAGAGGTAAGCAAGCCAAACTGAAGGTCACAGCAGGAACCGGTATTGGTCTAACAACAGTCAGAAATCTTCTTTCCGTCCATGATGCGAAAATTGAAATCACAAGTCTGGTTAATCCGACTGAATTCGCAATAACTATTGGAAAAAGTCAAGTCATCCGGAGGCAGCAATATGATAATTTTCATAGACGATGAACCGGAATATATTACTCCTTTCACTGAGGCATTTCGTTTTTCTGGGTTTCAAGTCAATGTAATTTCGAACGTCGACGCAGCATGGGCGACTATTGTTGAAAACCTTGAAGATGTGGATGCTGTGATCCTCGATATCATGATGCCTCCAGGACGACTGTTTGAAGACCAGGATACGAAAGAAGGATTGCGCACAGGACTGCGTTTTTTAGAAAAAATGAGAGGTTTAGATGAGAGAATCCCCGTTATATGTCTTACGAATACCGATACTCGTTCACTTCCTGAAATCAGCCACGCTAATCATTTTATATATGAAAAAAAGGATGTGAACCCTTGGCAACTAGTCGATAAAATGTCGGATGTTAAAAGAAGAAAGAAATTATGATTAATTTTTCCGAACTCGCCGACTATGAAAAGTTCGAAGATCTGTGCGAAGAATTGCTTTCCAGTAAAGGTTTACAGGTACGTAGACTGGGTCGCGGGCCAGGGCAGTTGGGTAAAGATATTCTGGTTGAAGAATCTGTTGTAGGCTCTCTCTCCGATCAAAGAAAAATCTGGATGGTAGAAGTAAAATTTACTAAATCCGGCAGGACAATAACTGAAAAGGATATTTTCAATGTTACTGACCGGGTTAGATCTCAAAAAGCAAATGGATACTTCTTATTTACGAACGCTCGTTTGAGCGTTAATCTAGAAAAGACTCTTAATTCTATCAAGGATAGCTGCCAAGATATAAACGTTATTATTTGGAATGACATAAGAATTTCGAAAGAATTGCAGAAAGATCCAAACCTATATAGAAAGTATTTCCCCGATAGTTACAAGAAATTCATTTGCGACAATCGGAGTTATTTTATTGCTCATTCAAGAAAAAACAAAAGTCCATTGACGTTCATACTTGCATCATTACGTTTGTTGGGTGGGCTTTATGGAAAGCCGAGTAGTGATATCGCTATAAACAATACTATCAGGGGTATTGAGACAGTCACTCTATCAATCATTGAAGATATTGATAACTTTTGCCATTACATTGATGATGAATGATTTATTAATTGATCTGCAAAGCGCAAGCACTTCCCGGACAGTTTTCTTCTCTCCGGTAACGATATTTAAGCTGCTGTTTTCAACATCTGCTTTTTGACAGTTTTCCCTGCTTCTAATGTTTCAATGGGGCGCCTGCCCATGTTGCGGTAACCCCGATGGGGTCTTTCATAATTGTAATGATGGAGCCACTGATCGAGATCCTCTTGGAGCTCATCAACGGAGGTATACAGCCTTTCCCGGAAGGTCTCGCAAAAGAACTCATCGAGAACGGTCTTGTTGAATCTCTCCACGAATCCGTTGGTCCTTGGTCTTGCCACTTTCGTCCGGCGGTGCTCGACGTCATTCAATTCCAGGAATATCTCATAAGGATGGATCATGGCCCGGCCGCAATACTCCCGGCCGTTGTCCGTGAGGATGTTTTCGACCTTGATAGAGTTCGGGGGACAGCATACTTAATTAGAGTGTACAGCAACGGCATTCATTTGAGGCAATCCTGACAGACCAGATTCAGATTGCCTGTTTTCCTGCTTTTAAATTTTCACGCCGCTTTTTTCCTGCTTCCCAATATCCGCAGGACGGTGGCCGGTTCTTTCCCGATGGCGTTCAGCAGGACGAGCGCCGGGCCTTGCGGTACGCGGTCGCCCCGTTCCCAGTGGCGCAAGGTGGCAACGCTGATGCCGAATGTCGCGGCGAATTTCTCCTGCGTCAACCCCGTTTTTTCCCGCACCTTCTTGACATCGACCGGGGCAGGCCGGTAAACCTTGATCCCCGTCTTTTTTCCTTTCCGGTGGTCGATGGCTTCGGCCATCCCTTTTTTAATACTCTCGAAGATATCGCTCATGTCGTTTTCCTCATGTTCTATCTTTCGTCGCGGACCGGACGAGCATTCGGGCCAGTCTCGCCAATTCCCTGCGCTCGCTCGCGGAAAGGTCGTCCTTCTCGTTTTTCCCATAGACGGTGAGAAGGTAAAGCGGCATTTTCTCGCTGTAAAAAAAGTAAATGACACGGACGCCGCCGCTCTTTCCCTTGCCTTCCCTGGCCCAGCGCAGCTTGCGGATGCCGCCCGTGCCTTCCATGACGGTGCCGGATTTGGGGTGCAAGGCAAGGAAATAAATCAGTTCGTTTCGCTCATCCTCGGATAAGAGTTTTCCGGCCCGCCTCGCAAATTCGGTCGTTTCCGCAACGGTTATCACGGAGATACTGTAATCCAATGGATTAGTTCAGTCAAGTGTTTTTAATAATTGATTGGCGAATGTTGCCGTTTGACATGCCGTAAAATACCAGTGGTGAATGCGCGGAACAGGAACCTATTCATTCCCCTTTTTTAGGGAGGCCGTCATCTTTCCAGAAGCTCCCCCGGAATCCGCACGGCCTCGCCGCACATCACTCCCCGAAACACGATATTCCCAACCCGCCCCGGCGGCCGTCTCAGCCGCGTTCGAGGCTTTCCAGATAGGCAGAGAACATGTCGGCCATGGCGTCGGCATACGTGTCGATCTCCGCGCTGGTCCGGGGGCTGGCCGAGAATTGCTTCCCCACCGTGCCGAGGGTCGTCGTGATCAGGTCGGCCGCCAGCACCCGCGTCGCCTCCGGGGCATGGGGCAGCACCTCCCGCATGAACAGCCGGACCGTGCGGTCCCCCGCCGCCCTCGCCTCCTGCGCCTCGGGCGCGTCGCGATAGAGCGGCGCAGCGTCGTTGAGGGCCACGCGCATCCCGGCCTCCTCGCATTCCGAGCGGACGAAGGCGCGGACCAGGGTGCGCAGCCGCGCCAGCGGCGGCCTCCGGGCGTCTTCCAGGATGCCGCGCAGCAACTCCGTCGTCCGCCGCCATTCGTCGCTCTGAAGCCGGAACAGGATCGCCGCTTTGTTCGGAAAATACTGATAGAGCGACCCGACGCTGACCCCGGCCTTCTCCGCCACCCGCGCCGTGGTGAAACGCTGCGCCCCCTCCCTAGTCAAAACCTGAACAGCCGCCTCCAGAATGACGGCGACGAGGTCCGTCGAGCGGGCCTGCTTCGGCTGCTTTCTTAAGGATATATCGATACTTCGGCGATTGGTCATAGGCATCTCCCCCAATGCGAATTGCAAACATGAATAATTCGTCGTATTTTAACCCCGCATGAAGATAACGTCAACCCGAAATTGGAGGCTTAGATGACAACCTTGACCGACACACCCCTCGCGCCCCTGCTGGATCGCCTGTTCGAAGAGGATGCCGCCGCGTCGCCGGCGACGAGCCGCGCCGTGGCCGATCTTTTTGAGGCGCAGGATACGCTCATGCGGAGCAAGACAGGCTACCTCGACTTCTACGGGCGATTGAAAGACTTTCCCCTCGCCGTCTCGCGGGAGACGGGCGCGCTCCTCTACATGCTCGCGCGGAACTGCCGCGCGCGGACCATCGTCGAGTTCGGGACCTCGTTCGGCGTCTCGACCCTGCACCTCGCCGCGGCCCTGCGGGACAACGGCGGCGGCAGGCTTATCACAACGGAGTTCGAGGCCTCGAAGGCGGCGCGGGCGAGAAAGAACCTGACGGACGGCGGCCTCATCGACCTGGTGGAGATCCGGGAGGGGGACGCGCTGGCGACCCTCGGCTCCGATCTTCCGGAGAGTATCGACCTGCTCCTCCTCGACGGCGCCAAGGCGCTCTACTCCGACATCCTGGACCTCGCGGAGGGCCGTCTCCGGCCGAGCGCGTTCATCGTCGCCGACGACGCCGATCAAAACCCGGACTACCTGGCGCGCGTGCGCTCGCCCGCAAACGGCTACATGTCCGTGCCGTTCACGGCGGACGTCGAACTGTCCATGCGGCTCTGACCGAGGCGGCCCGGACAAAGGCGGCCCCGTCTTCGCGCATAAGACCGGCGGGGCCGGATATATTCACCGACCATACGCAGGCCGCCGTCGCGGGCGGGAAGCCGCCGCGGCGCGGCGAGGCGGAACAACAAGGAGGGCAAACCATGTCCAAAGAAACACGAACGGCCATCGTAACGGGGGCCTCGAAAGGCATCGGCGCGGCGCTGACCAGGCGGCTCGCGGCGGACGGATTCCGGACGGTCGTCAACTACAATACGAGCGAGGCGGAAGCGCGGGAGGTCGTCGCGGCGATTGAAAAAGCAGGCGGATGCGCGATGGCGGTATGCGCCGACGTCGCCGACGCCGCAGCCGTGCGAACGCTCTTCGACCGCGCCGAAGCCGAATTCGGACCCGTCGACGCCCTGGTGAACAATGCCGGGATCATCAAGGTATCGCCTCTGAAGGACGTCTCCGACGAGGACTACCGGAGCCTGATCGCGGTCAACCTCACGGGCGCTTTCAACGGCATGCGCGAAGGCGCGCGGCGGGTGCGCAACGGCGGCCGCATCGTCAACCTCTCGACGAGCATCATCGGCCACTACCTTCCCGCCCACGGCGTCTACGCGGCGGCCAAGGCGGCGGTGGAAGCGATGACGCACGTCCTCGCCAAGGAACTGGGCGCGCGCGGCGTCACCGTCAATGCCGTTGCGCCGGGGCCGGTCGCGACGGAACTGTTTTTGGCCGGAAGGTCCGAAGAACTCATCCGGCGCCTGACGGACGACATTCCCCTCGGCCGTCTCGGCGAGCCCGACGACATCGCCCGCGTCGTCTCCTTCCTGGCCGGCCCTGATAGCGGCTGGATCAACGGGCAGGTCATCAAGGTGAACGGCGGCCGGAACTGACCGCCGGGAAGGCGCGGGAGCGTGCAGGAACACCGGGCAACCCCAATCCGCGCCATGCCCGCTGGGAAGCAGCGCGACGATCGGCGGCGATGCTCGAAAGAAAAAGGCGGGCGTCGTGAATCATCCGGCCTTGTCATTATGCCCTTGAACGGCCCCCTGTTGCCTGGTAACATGTATCGAACGCAACGGGCGTCAGGAATGACCGCAATGGAAAAGGACGATAAACATAAAAGCCTGGGGAAGCTCGCAGTCTTTGCGGCGGCGGCCGTCGTCCTCGTCTTCGGCGCGCACGGCGCGGGCGGCGAAACGCGGGAAACAAGGAAGCCCTGCAAGGATCACCCGATGCTTTCCGGATCGTGCTACGCCGTAAGGGGCAGGATGACCCTCGCAAACGGCACCCCCAGCATCAGGATATGGCCCGTCGGAACCAGGCGCATCCTCGGCGTATCGGAAGGCCGGTTCTTTCTGAAAGACTACCGGAATATCCCGGACGATCTGGCCGGACTGCTCACCTGGGAAAACGCGGTCTTCGCCGACTTCACCGTCTGCCCGTTCACGGACGACAGGCCCGGGGTCATGAGGTTCGTGTGCGTCGAATCGGCGGAAAACGTGGAAGTGAAAAGCCGGAAGTGAGATGGCGCGCGCAGCAGGCCCGGCGATCCCGGAAGGCGGAGCCCCGATGCAGCGGGGAACGCTACTCCAGAGGCCGCCGCAGAAACCGTTTCAGCGTCAGGACGAAGGTGCGTTTCCGGGGATTGCCCTCTGCCGCCTCGAACCCGAAATTTGCGACTTTGTAGCTCATCCCCCAGATCACCCGGTTGTTCAGCTCGGGGACCTTCCAGGCATCCTCGCCGCCCTGCCGTTCCAGGGCCCTGGTGAAGCGGCCGGCGGCATCGCGCGCGAATATGGTCATGAATCCGACCGTGCTGCACTGCCCGTCGGCGAAGCAATAGACATCCATGGTGAGGAGCCAGCGCAGGACCTCGGGCTTGCGCCCTTTGACGAAGGAAAATTCATGGTCCAGCTCCACGGCGACGAACACGTGTTCCGCGCGGGACGGCCAGCTGAACGGCGTGAATCCGATATTCCGGGACTGCCATTGTTTGTCGATGAGGCCCTCCATGACAAAACGGGCCTCGCCCCTGGCATCGGTGCCGAACGTGCATCCGGCGCCGGCATCCTGCCAGTTCGGACTTTTCCCCAGCACCAGCCGCACCTTCGCGCCGGGCAGGGGCGTTTCGGAAAAGGCATAGGGGTCCGACATATCCAGCATCTTGAACTTGACGTCGATAGGCTGCACAGCCTGCGCGAAAGCCATCGTAGCTCCAACCCACAGGGCGGCGACAGGGATGAGGGCGACCAGGACAAGGCGTTTCATTTCACCTGCTTCCCGGGATGCGAAGCAACGCAAACCATAGATAGATGGAATCGTGTTCTCGCCGGGATATTCCATTGCGAATACAGGGGCGATTAATCACGATTCCCGTCCCGGAGTCAATTGTTTATTTGCGGCGCCGGTTTTGCGGCCGATAACGCCCCGGCCGGGGATGCGGAATCAATTTATCCCCCCTTACGACCGGCCCCGGAAATCCTCTGCCGTCACCGGCGAGCGCCAGGCCCGCCTTGACCGAATTCCTTAATTCAAGTCGGCGATGCCATCGAGGAACGAAGGCTGCCTGACATCGCGCAGGCTCAAAGACGCCCCGCTTTCTTCCGCGTAACCGAGCTCCTGCTCCCATTTCTTATTCCAGAGGTAGAGAAGCCCGGCGAACATCTGCTCCAGGTATAGGTAGAAACTCCATCCGACGCCGCAATAAATGATCGTGGCAACCCATACCCTATCGGGCAATGTCGCGCCCATTTTATCGGTGATGTAAAACAGCAATCCGGGCGGAAGAAAAATGATGGCCGACGCCGCCCAGGTCGTCAGATATCCGGAGACGAACTCGGTCGTATGGACCCGGAGAATCACAAAGGCTTTTTTGACGGCGGCGACCGTCGACAGGTCCTCCCAGGCGATCGCCGGGAATATGAGAAAGGATATCATTCTGATGCCTTTTTCCAGCGCCTCGATGCCCAGGTCGAATATGGATGTGTTTTCGTAACCGGCCAGTGTTTTTGCCGCGTTTTCCGCAGTAAACTCGTCACCGAGATTGCCGCCTTTCTTTGAGTCCCTTGAAAAGACATCCAGGACCGTCAGGCAGAAATCGATGAAAGCCCAAGTTACGATGACGGGCAGGGCTTTCGGCAGGTCTTTCATAAATGTTTCACGGACGGCGGCGATAATGCTGAATTTACGGCCCCTTTCCAACTGCTCCAGAAGTTCGAGCAGCATAAGCGCGGCCATGGAGTAAATGAGTGTAAACCCCATGATGATGAGAAACGCCGTAAGAAATGTCTCGGATGCGGAGCAGGCGTCCCAATCGAAGACATAGTTGAAATAAAGGATTCCTGCCGCCACAAATATCCAGCATATGAAAATCGGCATGAACAGAACGGGATATGTGTCGAGAACTTTGAACGCGTGCACGAGGATTGCGCCTCCGGATTGGGCTCGTTCAAAAAAAGGCGACTTCGTCTCTCCATCCATAAAGTCTTGTCCTCCATATGACGCGAATATCCCGCGCAGCAGTCCGTGAGGTTTGGAAACACAGGCAATGCACCGAAGAGCCATGCGATGTATACTTGTAGATAATGTAGGTACACTATGCCATCACATAGGCATATTTTCAATATAATATTTTGACGAAAACAGTGGGACCTGTTGAGAGGTTGCTTGAACGGGCTCCGGGAAAAACAATGAAAAAAAGGGGGGTTATTTTTGACTATTTCGGGCCGCTATGGGGATATCCTCCCTGGTCGCGCGGAGCGGCGCTTCACGGTTCCGCCTCGATGTCTTTCGCCATGCAGACGGCGCTTACGGGGCAGACGGAAAGGAACTGGGACGTTGCCCGGATTTCCGGCGGGGCGTCGTTCCGGTCGATGCGCCGGAAGCCCAGGGCGGCGAAATAGCGCTCCGCACCGGTCGTCAGGAGATAAAACTTCTCGATGCCGAGCCGGCGCGCATGGTCGGTTATCCTGCCGATCAGGCCTTCCCCGAGCGACCGGCCCCGATAATCCTTCGCCACGGCAAGCGACCGCAACAGGGCCGCCCGCCCGCAAGGCTCCAGGGCAACCGTCCCGGCGATCCCTCCGCCGGACCGGGCCGCCAGGCCGTTGCCGGCGAGCGCATCGACGCCGTCCATAGGAAGGCCGCAATCGGCCAATAACGTCCGGATCGCGTCGAGGTCGCCCTCTTCCGTAAAGCCGTATTCGATATCCGTCATTTTCGTTCCTCTATCCTTCCGCCGCACGGACGCGGGACAATCATTTTTCGAGAAACTCCCCGAGAAGGCGCGCCGCGTCGCCGCACATGCCGATGCAGTCCTTGAGCCTGTCGCTTTTGTAGAATGCCTTCGCGGCCTCCGCATCCGTCCAGTCCACGCCGGCGATGTCCCGGCAATAGATGGAGCCTTTGCCGCATTCCTCACGGAAGCGCCGCAGGAACGCCCTGCCTTCCGTCCACATGCGCGGGTCTTCCCGTTCTTCCGACGTGCCGCGCCCGTACTTCAGGCCGATGGCCGCAAGCGCCCCGGCCACGGCCCCGCAGACGTCGCCGCTCGCCGCCAGGCCCCCGCCGAAGGCCCCCATGGCCCGGACCAGGTCTTCGCCGCCCTTCCCCAGCTTTTCCTGCCCGGCCGCAAGAACGGCCTGGCTGCAATGGAAATGCTGCTCCGCCATCAGCTCCATCGTCCTCTTTTTCATCTCCTCCGGCATGGACGCCTCCTTTCGTATTAAGACATGTGGCCTATACCCATTATCACGAACAGCAGCCGCCGACCGGCCCGGAAGGATTTTTGGGATCGACGCTGCAGCAGCATGCGCCGCCCTGCCTGCCCAGCATGCCGTTGAGGACCGCCGCGGCACAGCCGACGCCCGCCTCGACGGATACTGCGCCCACGGGGCAATTGCGGCTGCACGCCCCGCATTCCATGCAGGCGTCGCGGTTCCGGATTTGCACGTGCCTTTCGTTCATCGCCAATACGTCATGCGGGCAGACATCCAGGCACTGGCCGCAGCCTGTGCATTTATCGGAATCGAGACGGAGGCTCGCCACATTCTTCAGATATTCGAAGTCTTTCATTTCGTCTCCTTAGAGAACGCGGGATACGATCAGCAAGGCAACTCCCGAAACGCCCGCACCGATTTCCAGGGGAAGCGCCCACCGCATCTCCTTCTTCACGCCGGAGAGGGACGTGTACGTTGAGGCTCCGGTGAAGTTCATCGCGAGAAACGCGGAAAAGGCCGGCAGCAAAAGGAACCAGGCCCCTCCGAAGAGGACGTCCCTCAAGCCCCTTAAATCGCCGCCCCAAGCATAGAGGAGCGCGGCGTAGACGGCAAGCCCCGTGACGAGCCCCTTCAATGCAAAGGCCCGGCCGGGCAGGTACGGCAGCAATACGGGCGTGAGGACGGCGCCGGACAGAATAGCCAGGAGAAAGGCGGTCACTGCAAAAATGCCGTCATGAAGCATGTTGCCGACGAATCCGCTCCCGCCGCCGAAACCGCCGACGATCAATAAAACGGGAACGATGAACATGGCGGGCTTCAGCGCGGCCACAAGCTCGATGGGGATGAGGACGATGCGCTCACGGAGCGGGAAGTCTTTCCGCCGCATTTCCCTGCCGGCCTTGAAACCGGCATCCATATAGGCCTTGATGTCCCGCGCCCTGACGGGCCCGTAACGGACGGTGAACCCCGTGCGCTTCTTCACCTCGTGCGCAGCCACACCCGGCCCCGCGAGCTGCGGCAGGATCAGGAACCGGTGGCCGACGATCTCTTTCAGGCCGCTCGATTCGATCCTTTCCACCAGTTCGTCCGTGCCGAACGTGCCCTTGCCCGCAGCGCACCAGACGTTGATGCCCTTAGTGTCCAGAACCAGAATCCAGGCGTCCGTCCCCGGCAGAGACTCCCGCAGCCGGTCGAAGCTCATCTTGTAGTTCGCCGAAGCCAGGACGGGCGAACCGCTGCCGGGATTGCCAAGGGCATACAGCCCCGGATCGACGGCATAGTTCATCCTGCCCACGCCCCAGCGGGCCTTGAAAGACCCTATGTAATCGTCCCGGTGCAGCTGCGACGACACCCGCGGAACCGGGCCCGCCGGCGTGGAAACGGAACCGGCGACAAAGCGCTGATTTAAAGCAGGTCCTTTCGCATGGAAATACTCTTGCAGCGAACAGCCGCAGGGAGCGCCGGCCAGCGAAGGCAGTATTCGGTTTTTGTTCCCACCGCACGAGGGAACTTTGTCGGTATCCATATGAACAGCCTTTCCTGTTATTACGATCGGGTTTCACGGCATCGGCCTGACAGCCGACACCTTGATGCTCGCGATGGACGTTGAAAGCGCTTCGGCCGCGTCTTCCAGGGTGCCTTCGCCCAAGGCAACATCTTTGGCGGCGGTATGCTCGATCACCGCTTTCATCGGGAAGAGGGCTTCGGAATCGATCTTGACCGCCTGAAAACCTGCCTCGCTTATCTTCGCGAGATAGTCGTTTTTCATCAGCGCCCCGGCGACGCAGCCCGTATAGGCGGCAACCGATTCGCCGATTTCCTTCGGCAGTTCCCTGAGCAGGACGATATCGGACACCATCAGGCGGCCGCCCGGCTTGAGGACGCGGAAGGCCTCCCGGAACACGCGCCCCTTGTCCGGCGAGAGGTTGACGACGCAGTTCGAGATGACGATGTCGGCCGTGTTGTCGGCAACGGGCAGGTTCTCGATCTCCCCGAGGCGGAACTCCACGTTCGGGAAGTCTCCCTTCCGGGCGTTTTCCCGTGCCTTGTCGAGCATCTCGTGGGTCATGTCCACTCCGATGACGCGGCCCTTCTCCCCGACTTCCCTCGCCGCGAGGAAACAGTCGAACCCCGCGCCGGAGCCGAGGTCGACGACCGTCTCGCCTTCTTTCAGGGACGCCAGGGCGACGGGGTTGCCGCAGCCCAGCCCCAGGTTCGCCCCTTCGGGCACAGCCCGGATGTCTTCGTCCCGGTAGCCGACCGCCCTGCTGATGGATTCAACCGTATTGCCGCCCCCGCAGCAACCTGCCTTGGGACCGCAGCACGATCCCGCATTCGCCGCAATATCGCCGTAGCGGTCCCGGACCGCCTTCTTGATGTTCTCCTGAAGCATTGCCGACACCTCCTTATTTTTTCCTGTCTCCCAGGTTGCTTAAGCCCCCCATGATGGGACCGAGAAATTCGCCGACGCGCTCGGCCAGGTAATCCGCCTTGATGAGGGACAGGCAGCAGACGTCCCCGTCCTTTTCCCAGCTGATGAGCGCCATCTTGTCGCCGGGCTTGATGTTCGCCCTGTCCCGCAGCTCCTTGGGCAGGACCATCTGTCCCCGTTCGTCGATGCTGACAAGGGACTCGACGCGGCAGCAGCTTGCCGTCCCGGGGCCGCTTCCGCAGCATGCGGCTTTCTTCGTGCTCGTTTTCGCCATCTTCCCGCCTCCTGTTGAATTATCAGGTATTTATGTTTTTTCTGAATAATCAGTTTAATCAGAATATAATGCACGGCGGACGTTTTGTCAAGTCGTGCCCCCATTTTTTCTTCAATCCGAAACGGGTATTTTGCGAAAGGCTCGGAAGTTAATCGTTCCAAGGGGATATCGCGTGACCGTTCGGCCGCACGGGCGCTTCATTCCGCATTTTCCGGGTATATCCGTCCGGACGCGAATATCGCCTGCCCGCCTGCGCTAAAAGCTCCGGATGCAGATACGGCAGACTCCGCCCCGTTTCCCCGCTACACGTGGTTGCGAAGCTGAAGCTCCGGGGGGTGCGGATTGAGGTAGGTCTGTTCCTTCAAGTACGGCTGATCGTATTTCCTGACGTAATGATTCAAGAGCGTCACGGGAACGACGAGGGGTATGGTTTCCCGGCGGTACTGTTCGATGACGGAAAGCAGTTCCTGCTTTTCGTCGGCGGAGAGGACCTTCTTGAAGTAGCCCATGGCGTGCATGAGGACGTTCGTGTGTTTCGCCGCCGTGGGTTTGAGGGCCATCGCCTCCATCAGGAGCCCCTCGTACCGGCGGACGATCTCCTCCCGGGGCAGCACGCCCGACTGCGCCACGAGGCGGCCCATGCCTTCGAGGTTCTTGGGGCCGTGCGCCATGAGCATCAGCTTGTTTCTCGTGTGAAATTCGACGAGGGCGCGGACGGGTTTTCTCTCCCCCATGATCCTGCGGTAGTCCCCGTAGATGAGGATGCGGTCGATGAAGTTCTCCCGCAGGACGGGATCGTGGAGCCTGCCGTCGTCCTCGGCCGGCGTGAGGGGAAAGCGCTCCATGAAGATGCGCGCGAAGACGCCGACGCCCGCCCTGCGCGGCACGCCCCTGGCGTCGTATACCTTCACCCGCTCCATGCCGCTCGACGGGGAGTCGCTCTTGAAAATGAACCCGGAGAGGTTCTCGGCCGCGAGTTCGTCCGCCCGCTTCCGCGCCCAGGCCTCCATCCTCTCCGTGTGATCGACGCCCGTTTTGGTCGTGACCAGGCGGGGGCGCTTCGGATCGCCCGTCAGCCGGAAGGTCTCCCGCGGGACGCCGAAGCCGCATTCCACCTCCGGGCACACGGGCACGTAGTCGATGTACCGGCCCAGGGTGTCGCGCAGAAACCGGTCCAGCGCATGCCCGCCGTTGTAGCGGACGTTCTCGCCGAGAAGGCAAGTGCTGATGCCTATGCGGATCTTTTCCATGGGTCCTTCTCCCTGTCTTTCTTCCGGCGCGCTATCGGACGCGGCTTCTTTCGCCCGCGGAAAATCCCGGCTGCGCCGCGGCTATTTTTTCAAGAGGTCCGCCAGGGCTTCGTCGATCGCCGGAAAACGGAAACGGTAGCCGAGTTCGCCGAGCCTTTTGGGCAGGACCTTCTGCCCTTTCAGGAGGACGTTGCCGAATTCGCCGAGGACGATTCTCAACACGAAACCCGGAACGCCGATGGGCAGCGTGGGCACGCCGAGCGCCCGGCCTATGGCCTTGGTCATCTCGCTGTTGCGCACGGGAAGCGGGGCGGAGCAGTTGAACGGCCCCGCGGCGTCCTGCCGGTCGATCAGGAAAAGGAAGATGTCGACGAGGTCCTGCTCGTGCACCCAGGAAAACCATTGCCCGCCGCTTCCCAGCGGAGCGCCGAGCCAGGCCCGGTAGATAGGCAGCATCTGCTGCAGGGCGCCCCCCC
This sequence comes from Syntrophales bacterium, assembly GCA_963668175.1. Classification (GTDB taxonomy): domain Bacteria; phylum Desulfobacterota; class Syntrophia; order Syntrophales; family PHBD01. Next base: position 2,035,568 of record OY764159.1, on the reverse strand, counting down.
GCCGGCCGAGGACGATGCCGAATCGGCAGACGGCAACCCTGGCGCCGTACCGTGCGGCACCGTTGGCGGCGGCCTCCCAGTCTTTCGCCACGGAGGCGAGAAAGTCGACGCCCGGCGGCGCTTCCTCCGTGATGTCCTCGTCTTCTCGGAATCCGTAATAACCCACCGCCGACGTGCTGAAGAGGCGCATAGCCGCGGCTGATGGACTGCGGGAAACGGCCTCCGCTAGGTTTTCCGTCGTCAGGATGCGGCTCCGGTAGATGGCCTCTTTCGTCTTTTGGTTCCAGCGGCTGAAGATCGAGGCCCCGGCGAGATTGATCAGGACGTCGTGCCGCGCGGCTTCATCCTGCCACGGCCCCGGGACCGTGCTGTCCGTTTCGATGAAGGATACATCGGCGGGAAAATCCCGGCCGCCCTTGACCGTCCTGTCGAGAACCGTGACCCGATGGCCCCGGCCGGCGAATGCCCTCGTCAGGCTGCCGCCGACGAACCCGGTTCCGCCCGTGATGAAGATTTTCATTACGCGTCTCCCTTTCCGAAAATCGTCCGGCGTCTCCGTCGGTTTACGGCTCGTCCGCATGCCGCGATCTTCGATTTCGATATGCCGGATGCCGCCCGGCGCATGACCTGCCGCCCAAACAACTGTCCGCTGCGAAGGCTTCCCCGGCGCATCGATGAAAACACGCGTCCCGAAAAACAGCGGCTGCGTCATCGCCCGCGGGCCGATCGATCTACTTTCCGTCCAACTCCTTCCGGATGGCCAGACCGATCCGCGCCTTGATGTAAGGCTTCCTGACAAAGGCGCCCGCCCCCAGGGAATGGGCAGCCCTTACGCGATCCGTTTCGGCAAATCCGCTGACGATGACGGCCTTCTGGCAGGGATTGATTTCCCGCATTCGCCGGAAGGTATCGAGACCGTCGATCCCCGGGTCCATGATCATGTCCAGGACCGCCAGGTCGGCCTCATGAGTCTTAAGATAGTCGACGGCGTCCTCGCCGCTTGCCTCTGTATGGACTTCATAGCCGAGCTTTTCCAGAATACGGCGCGCCATGTTCCTTTGCTCCGCGATATCGTCCACCACGAGGATCTTTTCCCCGCGGCCCGCGTATGCCTCGGCCGTTGGAGCGGCATCTTCTTCCGTTTCCCGGTCCTGCGTCATCGGGAAGTAGAGATGAAACGACGTTCCCCTGCCCGCTTCGCTTTCGACGTCGATATAGCCGTCGTGGTCCTTCACGGTTCCCCAGACGACGGAAAGACCGAGGCCGGTCCCGCTTCGTCCCATGATCTTCTTCGTATAGAAAGGTTCGAATACGTGCTTCCTTTCCTCGTCGGTCATGCCTCCCCCTTCGTCCGACACGGTCAGGACGACGTAATCCCCTTCCCTGAGTTCTTCGTAACCGGATACGGGCTTGTCCAGATAGCGGTTTTCCGTCCGTATGACGATTTCGCCTCCCGAAGCCATTGCTTCGGCCGCATTGTAAACGAGGTTCGTCAGGGTTTTCGACAGGTGAACCTTCGAGCCCGTTATCTTCAGCAGGCCGTCCTCCAGTTCCGCTTCGACACGGACATTCGGATACAGGGCGGCTATCTTCAGATGCTCCGGGGATTCGAGATATTCCCTCACGATCCTGTTGAGATCGACGGCCGTCCTGGTTTGAATGCCGCGGCGGGCCAGCGCGAGAAGGTCCTGGACGATCGCCGCCGCCTGCTCGCCCCCTTTGACGATATTCAGGGCGTCCTGCCGGCGCGGGTCGTCTTCATCCAGGTCGTCGTGAAGCAGCTCCGAATAGCCGACGAGGATGCCCAGCGTGTTGTTCAAATCGTGGGCGACGCCTCCCGCCAGGAGCCCCAGGGCCTCCATCTTTTCGGAGCGCAGCAGCCTCTCCTCCAGTTCCCGGCGCGTCTGCTCCTCTTGCTTGCGCCCGGTGACGTCTTCGAGGAGGGCGATGAAATAATCCACGGTACGATCGGGGTTCCGAACGCATCCGACGGACAGGTTCGTCCAGATTATCGATCCGTCCTTGCGAATAAATCGCTTGTCCATGTTGTATTGATCGATCTCTCCGGAAAGAACGCGGTTGAATTGCGCAACGTCCGCGTCGAGATCGTCGGGGTGCGTCATGTCCGACCATGTCAACTTCCTGATCTCGTCCTTGCTGTAGCCCAAAAGTGTACAGATCCTGGTATTGACTTCAATCCATCCCTTTTCCGGAGAGGTAATGGCCAGGCCGTGCGTCGGCAGCTCAAAATAGCCCCTGAAGCGCGCCTCGCTTTCCCGCAAGGCCCTGTCCGTCCTCTTCCTTTCCGTAATATCGCTGCAGATGCCGATCATTCTGACCGGCTGCCCCCGTTCGTCGTATCGGCCTTCGCCGACGGCGTTGATCCAGCGAATCCGGCCGTCCGGAATGACGATCCTGTAATCGCTGTTCAGCGTCGTTTTTTCCTGTAAGGCCTTTTCAATTCTCCGCCCCGCGATTTCGGCATCCTCGGGGTGAAGAACCTTTCTCCATGCCTCGAACGAAGCTTCCGCCTTTAGCGGGTCGATGCCGAACAGGGTAAACATCTGCGGCGACCATTCGATACGGCCCGATGCAACGTTCCAGTCCCACACGCCCATATTGGCGGCCGTTTGTGCCATCGTCAATTGTTCGGCGGTTTTCCGCAGCGCGTCTTCCCCCCGCTTCAGTTCGCTGATGTCGCTGATATTTCCTACGATTAGCGCCGAGCCTGCGTGGGTCAGCCGGCCGATGGAGTAAAGCGCGTTGAAGGTTTCCCCGTCCCTGCGGCGCGCCAGGACCTCGAAGTTGTCCACGCGGTCGCGCGCCCTGACCTCCGCCATCAGTTCCGCCCTGGCTTCGGGAATCGCCCACATTCCCAGTTCGAGGGACGTCCTGCCGGTCACCTCGTCCCGCGCTAAGCCGTACATCTCGAGGAAGCGGTCGTTGACTTCCACGATCGTCCCGTCGTCCTCCCTGCCGATGAAACAGGCGACAGCCCCCGTCATGAACATGGCTCGGAACCGGTCCTCGCTCTCCCGCAGTTTTTCCTCCGCCTCCAGCCTCGACCGCAGCTGCTGTGTTTCCGCATTTTTTTGCAGCAGGACAACGGCGATGTTGAAAACGGCAAACAGCAGGGCGGCTATGACGGTGACCTGGATGTAAAACGAAAGCTCCGCCGCGAAGATGGAATACCCGCTCCTTCCTACGAAAACGCTCCAGCCGATATCCTTCAAGGTCGCGAACGCAATGTATCGGCCGGCGCCTCCTTCAGAAGGATCGGCCACGGTCGCCGTCCTGTCCTTCGAGTCGCCGGTTACATGGAAGAACGGATAGGCCCTTCCTCCCTCCATGTATGAGGATCTGCTGCTGTAGATCAGCCTGCCTTTTCTGTCTGTGACGCTGACATGCACGCCGCGGCCCAGCGTTACCTGCTGGAATATCTTCGATAACTGCGTCGTCTGTTGCGTGTTGATGATAATGCCCAACACTTCGCCGGACGAATCGAAAACCGGAACGAAAATCCGGATGGCGGGGTCCTTTTCTCCGACTAATCTCGCCGACAGGTCGGATACATATACCTTCCAGTCTTTGCTCACTATTTTATACTCTTCTTTTTGGTCGAAATTTTTTCCCACCAGCTCCGGATAGTACGGATACGAAAACCACAACGTCCCCTTCTTGTCGGCGATGAACAGGAGATTGATATCGGGGTCGCTTTCGGACAGGTCTATCATGTGCCCCCGGGCGGCCGCGGCGTTTTTCTCCCCGACCGCCTTGATCAAGGACTGACGCCTGCCGTAGGACTCCATGGTATTCACGATTCTCTGGATGTATTCCTTCAGGATCAGGGAGAACAACTGGACTTTTTCCCGGTCGTCCGTCACGGCCCTTTTTACGGACGTCTGAAAATGTTCGTAGGAGAGATAGGATGCCGACAACGAGAAGACGATAAAGCTCAAGACGACGGAAACAAGCAAGTTCTTCCGCCGATTGGACTTATCGTCTGTGGAAAGCTGCTTGTCCGTCACCTTATGCTCCAAATCGACAAATAAAACGATACTTAATGCCGGAATCCAAGCGACGCAGGTGAATCTATTATTGCTGTGGCGTTGTGTTTTGAAAAGAAGTTCTAAAATCAGGTAAAGAATGACGTTTTGCTTTTTCTGACGAGGCGAAGCCTACTTTGTTAATATATACCACAGAGAAAGCAAAATCTACATCGACAATTTTATTATTCCGGGCATACGTGGCGGATTTGAAGTGGGAATAGGAGGATAATGCCCGAGAAGTCCGGCCCGATGACCGACGGGCACGTTAAAGACCGACCGGAAATGCCTCCGGAGCGCCGTGCGTGCGATCTTCCGGATTTGTCCGGAAATACCGGACAATAAAGTCGCCGGGGGCGGGAGGTTTCACCCATAAAGGGGCCAGGCGAATTTCTACGAAATTGTCCGGTGCGAGCGGACGGCGCCGCGCGGTTAGGCAGACGCCCGGGATGCTCAGGTCGCCTTGATCTGATAGAAGACCGACCGCAGATAGCGTTTCGGCTCGAAGGGGACGTTCAGGCCCGTCAGGGATTCGGTGGAGCCGATGACGAGATAGCCGTCGGGCTCCAGGACATCCTTGAAGCGTGTAAAGAGCTTCACCTTGTCCGGCTCGGTGAAGTAGATCGCCACATTCCGGCAGAAGATTATGTCGAAGCGGCCCAGCGTAACGAAATTCTCCATGAGGTTCACCTTCCGGAAGGTCGCCATCGCCCGGACCTCGTCGCGGATCTTCCATTCGTCCTTGTCCGGCGTGAAGTACTTGACGAGCTTCTCCCGCGCCAGGCCGCGCTCGATCTCGAACTTGTTGTAGGCGCCCTTGCTGGCCCTGGCGACCGCCGAATCGGAGATATCGGTCCCCAGCAGGCTGATCCGGTACTTGCCGATGTCGCCCAGGAGTTCCTTGAGGGTGATGGCGATGCTGTAAATTTCCTGGCCCGTCGAGCAGGCGGCGCTCCATATCCGGATCGACGTCGGCATGATGCCGGTCTTGCCGCGGGTCCGGCTGTCGATCAGGTCGGGCAGGATCTTGAACTGGAGCAGTTCGAAGGGCGAGGCGTCCCGGAAGAAAAGGGTCTCCTGCGTGGTGATGGCGTCGACGATCTTGCGCTGGATAACCTTGGTGGCGTCGGACGTGGCCTTGTAGTAAAGCTCGCTGAACGACGTCGCGCCCAGGTCCTTGAACAGGTTGACCAGGCGCGTCTCGACGAGGTAGGTCTTCGATTCGTCCAGGTGGATTCCCGTGACGTTGTATACGTACCGCGAGAAGACCTTGAATTCTTCCGGCTGAATCTTGATCATGGATTCCCGTCTATCTCTTTATGGTCCTGACGATTGCGTCCGGAATGCCGCCGAGGGGGACGACGACGTCGACGACGCCGGCTTCGATGGCCTCCTTCGGCATGCCGAAGACGACGCTCGTGGCCTCGTCCTGGGCGATGACCAGGGCGCCGTTGCGCTTCATCAGCTTGAGCCCCAGGGTCCCGTCGTTCCCCATCCCCGTCATGATGACCCCCGTGGCACGCCCCAGGTAGTGGTGGGCAATCGACCGGAAGAGGTAATCCACCGACGGTTTGCAGTTGTTCTCCGGCGGATCGTCGGTGATGCGGACGATTTTCTTCGTGGCGTCGACGCCGAGGGTCACTTTCATCTGCTTACCCCCCGGCGCGATGTAGACGACGTTGTTCTGGACGAATTCCCCGTCCACGGCCTCCTTGACCGTCAGGGCGCACTTGGCGTTCAGGCTTTGCGCGAGGGAGTGGGTGAAATTCGGCGGCATGTGCTGGACGAGAAAGACCGGCACGTCGATATTCGCCGGCAGTTTCGGCAGGACTTCCGCCAGGGCGTTCGGCCCGCCCGTGGAGATTCCGATGCCCACGACCTCCGCCTTTGCCTGCGCCGCGATCTTGCCCATCCGTGCGGCCACCGACTCCGCCCCGGCGGGCGGTTTCGTTGCGGCCGGGATCGCCTTGAAGCCCGCCGTCACCGGCGCTGGTCCCGCTCCCTTTCCCTGCAGGATCGTCGATATCTCCCGGCGATGGGCGTAGGCCCGGATCAGGGGTTCCAGGGCCCGGCGGATCTCGGCCCGGTTCGCGTCCTGGGTAGTTCCCTCCGGTTTCGTGATGAAATCGAAGGCCCCCAGTTCCAGGGCCTTGATCGTCATTTCGCCGCCCTTCACCGTCAGGCTCGACAGGACGATGGCGCCCACTCCCAGGCGTTCGTTCCGGATGGCCTGAAGGACCTCCAGGCCGTTCATCTCCGGCATTTCGATGTCGAGGGTGAGGAGGTCCGGCTTCAGCGACTTGATGCGCGACAGGGCGACCTTGCCGTTGCCGGCGGCGCCGACGACCGCCACCTCGGGAATCTCGGTCAGGATGTCCGTCACAATTTTCCGGTAGACGATCGTATCGTCGACCACGAGCACTTTCAGGGCCATGCGTTGTTTTCCGTCCCTTCCCCGGTCATTTCTCCGCCTCTTCCAGGACTTTGTCCACGTCCACGATGGCGATCAGGTGGTCTGCGCCGCGGAAGACCCCTTGGAGGTATTTCCCCTGAAGGTCCTGGATGTTGGTCGGCGGGGGCTCGAAGTCCCTCCGGTCGACGGACCGGACATCGAGGATACGGTCCACCAGAAGGCCGATGTATTCGTCCTTCCAGTCGACGATTACGATCCGGCTGTCGTCCGTGAGGTCCGACTCGGGAAGGTCCAGCTTCTTCGACAGGTCCACGATGGTGACGATCTTGCCCCGGAGGTTGACGATGCCGAGGATATGGTCCTGGGCGTGATGAACGCGGGTGACGTCGACAATTCGAATGATCTCCTGCACCCGCAGCGTCTCGATGCCCATGAACGTGCTGCCGAGGTAGAACGTCGCAACGAGGAACGTCTGCTGTGCGTCCTTCTTCTGTGCTGCAATCATGGCTTTCCCTTTCGTCCGCCGGTCAGACCCTGAATTTCGCCACCAGGGCCTGGATCTGCTCCGATACCTTGGACAGTTCCTCGGCGCTGATCTGGACCTGGGCGCTCGACGACGACATTTCGCCCGCCGCCTGGTTCACTTCGGAGATATCCTGGGCGATGTTCGCGGACACGTTCGAGCTCTGGGCGACGTTGCGGTTGACCTCCTCGATGCCCTGGGCCGCCTGGGCCACGTTCCCGGCGATGTCTTTCGTCACGACGGTCTGCTCCTCGATGGCCGCCGCGATGGCCGTGACGATCTCGTTCACCTCCTGGATCGTTTTCGAGATGGAGCCGATGTCCCCGATGGTTCCCGACGTGGAGGTCTGGATGCCCTCGATCTTGTTCTTGATGTCGTCCGTGGCCGTGGCGGTCTGCTGGGCCAGCTCCTTGATCTCGTTGGCCACGACGGCGAAACCTTTTCCGGCCGCCCCGGCGCGCGCCGCTTCGATCGTCGCGTTGAGGGCCAGGAGGTTCGTCTGGGCCGAGATGGTCGTGATCGTCTCGGTGATCTTCCCGATCTCGCTCGCGGCCGACCCCAGGTCGTTGATCTTGCGGTTGATCTCCGACGACTGGCCCACCGCCGTCGTCGTGATGTTCCGCGCCTTTTCCGTGTTCTTCGCGATCTCGCTGATGGTGGCCGTCATCTCCTCCGTCGCGGAAGCGACGACGTTGATGTTCGTGGAGGCCTCCTCCATGGCGGCGGCGACGGACGTCATGTTGGAGTTCATCTCCTCGGAAGCGACGGAGACCAGGTTGGCCTTGTTCGAGGTCTGCTCGGCCCCTTCAGACATCTGCTTGGAGATGGCCGACAGTTCCGTCGACGACGCCGTGAGGGTGTGCACGCCCTGGGCGATCTCCTTGAACATCGTGTTGAGATGGTTGGACATCGCATTGAGGGCGGCCGCCAGGTCGCCGACCTCGTCCTTCTGGACGATGTCCAGGCGCTGGGTCAGGTCGCCGTCGGCCATCTTCTCCGCGAAGCCGACGCCTTGGGTCACGGGCCCCTTGATGCTCTTGGTGATGATCAGCCCCAGGAAGACCGCCAGGACGATCTGGACGATACCCAGGACGATGAAGACGATCCGGGCCGTGCCCGCGCTTTTCATCGCCTCCGCGGAGCGGGTCTTGATCTGTTCTTCGTTGTACTTCACGATCTCGTTCACGGAATCCTGGATGTTGTGGGATACGGGCTTCACCTTGCTCGTGTAGAACGCATTGGTGTCCGCCTGCTGCCCGGCAAGCACGAGTTCAATCACCTTGTTGTTGATGTCCCGGTTGGCGGCGGTGACTTCCCGGGACTTGGCGATCAGCTTCCTGCCCTCCTCATTCGTCTCCAGTTTTTCCAGCTCTTCGTAATCCTTCTTGTAGCGCTCGCGCGCCTTCTCGACATTGGCCACTTCCTGCTTCTGGACCGAAGGATCCTTCGCGATGATCGCGTTTGTCATCGCAAGGTAGATCCCGTTGACGGCGTCGGCGGCGCTGTTGGCGCGTATCATCTTCTGGGTGTTCACTTTAGTGATGTAATCGAGATTGCTGGACAGCAGCCAGAGGTTATACAACCCCACGGCGATCAGCAGGACCATGAGCAGCAGAATGGTCCCGAACGCGACACCCAGCCGCTTTCCGATTTTCATGTTCGTCAAGAACGTCATGACTTCCTCCTTGATGATTCTAAGGTTGTATTCCCTGCCTCGGCGGTTTGCGGCGCAGGTAGCCGTGTATGGCCGCCAACAGCTTTTCTTTGTCCAGTTTGATCTGATATTCGTCGACGCCGGCTTCCTTGCCCCTGGCGATGTCTTCCTCGCTGGCCAGGGAGGTCACGGCGATGATCGGCAGGTGGGAGAAGCGGCTGTCCCCCTTGATCTGCCTCGTCAGGCCGTAGCCGTCCATGCGGGGCATTTCGATGTCCGTCACGACGAGCTTGACGTCCTCCCCTTCCTCCTGGAGCAGTTCCCAGGCCTTGAGGCCGTCTTCCGCCGCGAGGACACCGAATCCCTCGTCCTCCATGAATTTCTTCACCTGGTTGCGGAAGAAGTCCGAATCCTCCGCGAGGAGGATCGACGTCCCTTCGGTATCGACGGTCATCGTCTTCTTCCTCTCCACGAACCACTCGGGCTTCAGCGTTTCGACGAATTCGTGGATGTCGATGATGAGCGTCGTATGGCCGTTGATGATGGCCGATCCCATGACGCCCGGCTGGCGCAGCGTCGAACGGTTCAGGCTGATCCGGGATTCGACGACGTCCACGGGGGGAACCCCCAGGAGCCCGATGCTCTGTCCCGCCATGGCGAAAACGATGACGATGTATTCGTGCCGCTCGGGAAGCGGATTCACGTTGGCGGCCAGCTCGTTGAGCGTGAAGAGCGGCATGCTCTCCCCGCGGTATTGCAGTATCCTCTTGCCGCCGACGATCTCAATGGCGGCGGTCCCGATCTGTTCGATCCGCTCCACGAGGTCCAGCGGGACGGCGCAGTGCTCCGCCGGGCTGTTCTGGAACAGGAGGAACGACTGGATGTCGGCGAAGCGGTCCCTGTCGGCCTCGTCGGCCAGTTCCTTGGCCCTCGACGTTCCGGCCATGGACGTAAGCGACGCCAGGTGGGCGATCCCGTTGATGTCGAGGATCAGGGCCACGCGCCCGTCGCCCATGATCGTGGCGCCGGCATACTCCCGGAGCTGCTTCAGATGCCTCCCCAGGGGCTTGATGACGATTTCGATGGAGTCGTGGAGTTCTTCGACCACGAGGCCGTAAGAGAAGGTCCCGATGGTGACGACGACGATGTTGAGATCGCTCACGGCGCGGAAACGCCGCTCGACGTCGGACCGGAGCGCCTCGCCTTCTTCGCAGGGCTCCGCCGGTTCGCCTTCCGGCTTGTCGGCGAAGAGGGGGCGTTTCTTCGACCGGCGCTCGGCGATCGCAAGCCTGCGGTCCTGCAGGCGCTCGCCGGTGCAGGGATCTTCGTAGGTCCGGGGGATGCCGAGGATGTCGTCGAGGCGCACGATGGGGATCATCTTCCCCCGGAGGATCAGGACCTCGGCGTCGCCGACCCTCTCGATCCTCTCCTTCACCTGGGCCGCCGTTATCCGGATCAGTTCCTCCACGTTGGCCTGGGGCACCGCAAAGCGGATGCCGCCGGCGGACACGAAGAGGCAGGGGATAATGGCGAGGGTGAGCGGCAGCTTGATGCGGAAAACCGAACCGCGGTTGATCTCCGATTCGATCTCCACCTGGCCGCCCAGCTTGTCGAGGTTTGTCTTGACCACGTCCATGCCGACGCCGCGGCCGGAAATCTCCGTCACCTTCTCGGCGGTGGAAAAGCCGGGCAGGAGAATCATGGCCATCTTTTCCCTATCCGACATCGTCTTCACCTGCTCGGCCGTGACGACGCCCTTGGAAATGCCGACGGACGCGATCTTCTGGGGATCGATGCCCTTCCCGTCGTCGCCGATCTCGACGATCACCTGGCCCGCCTCGTGGTATGCCCGAAGCGTCACCGTCCCGGCGGCTGTCTTACCCGCCCGCCGCCGCTCGTCGGGGATTTCGACGCCGTGGTCCACGGCGTTTCTCACCAGGTGGGTGAGGGGATCGCTCAGGCCCTCGATGATGGTCTTGTCCATCTCGACTTCCTTCCCCAGGAGGTTCAGATTCACCTCCTTGCCCATGGTTTTGGCGAGGTCGCGGACGACCCGGGGGAACTTGTTGAAGATGTTGCCGATGGGCTGCATCCTCGTCAGCATGATGGCTTCCTGGAGCTCCGAGGTCACCATGTTGATCCGCTGGCCCGTGGTCTTGATGGACCGCGTCTCATTCTGGGCGATGGCCTGGAGGAGCTGGTTCCTGGAGAGAACCAGTTCGCCCGCCAGGTTCATGAGGGTTTCGAGGAGCTGGACGTTTACGCGGAGGCTCGTATCGGCCTGCCCGCCCCCTTCCCGTTCCCGGGCCGCGGGCTCCTTCGCCGCCGGAGCGGAAGGTTCCCTCGGGGCTGCCGGGGGCTGGGGTGCAGGCGCGGGTTCGGGTGCGCGACGCCCCGGTTCCGGAACCGGGGCAGGTTCTGCAGGTCGGCGTTCCGCCGGGGGAGGATCGTAACCCGCCGCCGGCGGCGGTACGACCCGGGGAGGCGCCGGTGTCTGCAGGCCCTGTTGCCCCTGTTCTTCGGAAATGGGATGAATCTTGCCGCCGTCCAGTTCCAGCAGCCCTCCGACGATGTCCGGATCGACGATCGTCGCAAAGAGCACATACATGGGAAACGTGTTGGACGGCTCGTCGTCGAGGGTGCCCACGGCCATGACGTCCACGATGCAGTCGAGGAGGATACCCGTGCCCATCATGTTCTTGATGACGGAAAAGGGGGTCTTGCCCAGGCGCTGGACGTCGTGGATCAGGTCGTATTCGACGAGATAGATGAAGTTCCCGCCCTTGCGGGCCTGCATCAGGTCGAAGGCGGCGATCGAAAGGATCGTGCGTCCGTCGGGCAGTTTGATGTCCACCATCGTGCTGACGCTTTCCTTCTCCTCCTTGGGCAGGTTCGCCTTCGTAAGGCCTGTAAGGGAAACGATAAAATCGGAGATGTCGGCCTGGTCGCTCTCGTCGACGTTGTTGATCAGGTCTTTCAGGCGGTCGAAAGCGTTGAGCAGGATATTGATGACTTCCGGGTTCGGAACGAGGGCGTGGGAGCGGACCATATCGAGGACGTTCTCCGTCTTGTGGGCCAGTTCCTTGATCTTGCCGAGATTGAGGAAACCGGCGCCGCCCTTCAGGGAGTGCGCGGCCCGGAAGACCTTGTTGACCAGGTCCAGGTCGATGTCCGCCCCGCCCTCCTCGATGAGGAGCAGGTCGTTTTCGATGCTCGACAGGTGCTCCCGCGATTCCTCGACGAACATCCTCACCGTTTCGTCATTCATCAAGCTCATGCCGTCCTCCCGTTAAGCGTCGGCGACCGTGAAATGCTTGTCCAGCCGCATGCTTTTGAAAAGCTCGCGGAGATCGGCCGAGGCGTTCGTGACGATCAGCGCCTTACCGATCTTCTTCAGCGTGTTGTGGGCGGAAATCAGAAGCCCCAGGCCCGTCGAGTCGATGATCTCCACCCCGGTAAGATCGATGGTCAGGTCGCTTCCCGCGGCGATGACGTTCTTCAGTTCCTGCCTCAGTTCGTCGGTCGCCGGGACCACGATGTCCCTCTGGGGTTTGACGACCGTACGGCCGTTCTCCTGCACAATCTGCGTCATGTCTGCCTCCCTTCGGCGATGTTCATCCTTAGCGTCAGGGCGTTGCCCCGCTCGTTGAACCTGACATCGTCGGCATAGATCGTCATAATGGCCAATCCCCGGCCCGACACGGCGGTGTCGTCCATCCGCCTGGCCAGGACGCCCCGCCAGTCGAAACCCGGCCCTTCGTCGCCCACGGTTATCTCGATCGCATCGGGGGTTATCCTGAACACGAAGGAGATCGCCCGCTCCGGATTTCCTCTGCTGCCGTGCAGAACAGCGTTGTTGAGCGCCTCCCGGAGGAGAAGCTGCACGGAGAAGCGGTACATATCCAGTCCCTGTTCCGTCAGTAGATCCGTGGCCACGCGGCACTGGGTCTCGACGTCTTCCGCCGTGGCCGCGAAGACCTGGCTGTATGTCACCGGCTCCCTGCCTTCCTGGATCATGTCAGACCTCCACGCCGAGCAGCACCAGGTCGTCCTGTTGCGGGACGCCGTCAGGAAAGACGGTCCCGACAACGGCCGGCAGGGCTTCTTCGAGAGGAAGTACTGCGGCGCGGCTGCAGGCGGAAACAAGGATGTCGATGCCGGCGTTCCTCATTTTCCGGCTATCGCCGAAGCCTTCGATCAGGCCGTCCGTGTAAAGAAAGAACCGGTCCCCCGACGCGACGTCCCTCTCCTCCGCCTCCAGCGAGACGGCATCGAAGACTCCCAGGACGTCTCCCGCCGGTTTCAGGAGCTCCGTCCGGCCGTCCCGGGAAACGAACACGACCGCCGGATGCCCGGCGCTGATGAGCGTCAGCCTCTTGCGGAGCCTGTTCAGATGGGCGTAACAGGCGGTGACGTGTTGGCCGTCGCGAAGGAGCGACGGGAGGACGGCGTTCATCATCTTGATCGTATCCTTCGGTGTGTAGATCGGCGTTGCGTTCTGCCGGATCATCGCCTTCAGGGCCGAGGTGAAGAACGAGGCCTGGATGTCGTGGCCGCTGACATCGGCGACGAAATAGCCGTAAATGCCTTCGGCGATGGGGCAAATATCGTAAAAATCCCCCCCCGCCTCCTGAAACGACCTGTAATAGACCGCGCACCGGGCGTCCGGGACGTCCTCCGGGCGCGTGAGGATCGCCTGCTGGGCATCGTGAATCTCCTTCAGTTTCCCGCCCTGATCGGCGACGAGGGCGCGGTACGCCATGTTCAGTTTGATATGGATCCTGGCGCGGGCCAGGACTTCCGCCTTCTCGAACGGCTTCGTCACGTAATCCACGGCTCCGATGGAAAGCCCGTGGACCTTGCTCTTCATGTCGTCCATGGCCGAGAGGAAAATCACGGGGATATCCGTCGTCTCCGAGTCGCGCTTCAGTTTCAGGCACGTATCGAAGCCGCTTTCCTCGGGCATCATGATGTCGAGGAGGATCAGGTCCGGTCTGGCCGAACGGGCCAGGGTGCGGCCCTCGGGACCGCTCGCCGCAAGCAGGGTCCGGAAACCCTCCTTCCTGAAGATGGCATCGAGCATCTTGACGTTGACCGGCGCATCGTCGACGATGAGAACGGTCGGAACTTCGTTCACGAAAACACCTTCTCCCCTGTCCTTTACGGCCGGTCCGCCGCTGTCCGGAATTCCCGGACACATTCGTCCAGACGATCCAGAAGCGCCGTTATGTCCTCCATGTCGCCCTGTCCGGCCGCCGCTTCGATCCTGTGCGCCGTCTGCCGGATGGCCTCCGCGCCGATGTTGCCCGCCTCTCCTTTGAGGTAATGGGCCCGCCCGTGCAACATGGCCGCATCCTTTCTGGTCAAGGCCTCCCGGAGGCCGTCCAACTGCGCGGGCACATCGTCCAGAAACATGTCGACAAGCTCCCGGGCAAGGCTTTCATCCCCGTCCAGACGCTCCCTCAGGGCTTCCCGGTCGAAGGCCGGTACGGTCTCCTGACTAACTGGTGATGCAATATCCGTTCCCACTTTTTGCCCGCCGGAAGAACTTCTCTTCTGCAGAGCTTCTTCAATGGCCGCCTGCAATTCCCGGGGCCTTATCGGTTTCGCGACGTAGCCGTCGAACCCCGCCCGGAGAAACCGTTCCCTCTCGCCCGGACCCGCATGGGCCGTCATGGCGACGATCGGGATATGCGCCCCCGTCGCCTTCTCGGCGGCCCTGATCCGGGCCGTCGCGGTAAGGCCGTCCATCCCGGGCATTTCGGCATCCATGAAAATGAGGTCGTAACGATCCTTTTCCAGGGCCGCCAGGGCCTCGAGGCCGTCGCCCGCCCAGTCGGCCCGGTAGCCCGCCTTGCCGAGAAGGGCGAGGGCCACCTTCCGGTTGACCGGATTGTCTTCGGCAAGGAGGACCTTCCCCCGGAACGCCTCACGCTCCGGACCGCCGACAAGTGAAGGGAACGCCGCCGCCGGCCTTTTCCCGCCGGCGGCCGAAAGCAGGCAGTCATGGAGCTGCCGGAGCTTGACGGGTTTGTTCAGCCAGACGGCAGGTGTGCCCGCGCTATCCGCCTGCACCGCCGGACGCTTTCCGCGGGAAGCGAGGAAAATAAAGACCGTCCCGGGCAGGCCGGCTTCATTGACCGCACGGGCCAGGGTTGCCTCGTCGGGTATGGAATCCGCCTTATTCAGAAGGACCGCATGGAAAGGGCGGCCTTCCGCAGCGGCTTCCGCGAGCTTTGCCGGGGCCTCTGCCCAGCCGGATACGGTATCGTAAACACAGCCAAGGACGGCAAGCTGGCTTGCCAAAGAGCGCCCGACGGCGGCGCCGGCGCCGACGACAAGGACACTGACGGCCCGGACATCGGCCGAAGGCACGAACTTGGGTCCTTCCCCGCCCCCCGCCTCCTCAAAGACGGCGGAAAATCTGAATGTGGAGCCCTCTCCCGGCTTGCTGTCCACATCGATGCGGCCGTGCATCAGCTCGACGATTTTATTCGAGATGGCAAGGCCCAGCCCTGTGCCGCCGAATTTGCGCGTGATCGAAGCGTCGATCTGGGAGAAGGGCCGGAAGAGCCTCTCCCGGACGTCCGGGGCGATACCGATCCCCGTATCGGACACGGCGAAACGGAGCGTCACCCTGCCCGGGTCCGCCGTTTCGCCCGGCAGCACCGTAACGGTCACCTCCCCGCGGCTCGTGAACTTGATCGCATTGCCCGTCAGATTGATGAGGACCTGCCGCAACCTTCCCGGATCGCCGCGAAGGACGGGCGGCACGCCAGGATCGATGGCGGAGGCGAGTTCAAGTCCCTTCTCGTGGGCCCTGACCGACAGGATGTCTTCCACATCCTCGATCACCGTCCGGAGATCGAAGTCGATCCTCTCCATGTCCATTTTCCGGGCCTCGATCTTCGAGAAATCGAGGATATCCGTCATGAGGCCGAGGAGCGTTTCCGACGACGCCAGGACCATCTGCGCCAGTTCCCGCTGCTCTTCCGTCATCTCCGTTTCCAGAAGAAGCCCCGTCAGGCCGATGATCCCGTTCATGGGCGTGCGGATCTCGTGGCTCATGTTCGCCAGGAACTGGCTCTTGGCGATATTGGCCGCTTCCGCCGCCAGGGCCAGCCGATTGGCGTTTGCGATGGCCTTCTCCAACTGCTCGTTGACCGATTCGGTCTCGACCTTGGCCTGCCTCAAATCGTTTTCCATCTGCTTCTGGCTGGAGATGTCGACGAAGCTTTCGAGGAGATGCGCGCGCCCCCTGATCGTGATGGGCACGACGGTCTTGATCACGGGAATCCGGCCTCCGTCGGCCCGGAGGACGACCCGTTCCGACTGGTCCACGGCCTCGTCGAGGTCCGTGATGGGGCACATCCCTTTCTCCGCAGGACAGACGAAGGCGTGGCAGTTCATGCCGACAATCCGTTCCCGCGGCAGGCCGACGATCTCGGCGGCCTTTTCGTTGACGTCGACGATGCGGTGCGATTCCGCCTCGATGACCATGAGACCCGCCTGGGCGCTCTGGAAGATGGTTTCGAGATACAAGCGGTTCTCTCTCAGGGCCTCTTCCACTTCCCTGCGGTCCGTGATGTCCTCCTTGACGGCGAGAAAATGGGTAATGACGCCTTTTTCGCCGAGCATCGGCGAGATCGCCGTCTCCTCGTAATAGAACGTACCGTCCCTCCGTTTGTTCCGGAACTCGCCCCTCCAGGTCTCCCCGGTCAGCAGCTTTTTCCACATGGCCTCGTAGGTTTCCGGAGGCGTGGAGCCGCTTTTGAGGATGCGGGGATTCCGCCCGAGGACCTCTTCCCGGGAATAGCCCGTGACCTCCGTGAATTTGGGATTGATGTACTCGATAACGCCTTCCCTGTCGGTGATGATGATACTGACCGGACTCTGCTCAATCGCGGTGGACAGTTTCCTCAGGGACGTCTGCATGTGCTTCTGCTCGGTGATGTCCCGGGCCACGGCCTGGAATCCCTTGATGTATTTTCCTTCCCGCAGGAGCCGCACATTCTGGCCGATCCAGACTTCCCGGCGGTGCTTCGTCAGCATGGGAAACTCCACATAGGTTTCGGGAATCCCTTCGGCAAACTGCCTTTGCAGGAGGGAAGACACCTCCCGGCGGTGATCCGTCCGGATCAGGGACAGATAGTGTTTGCCGATGATTTCTTCTTCGCTGTAGCCGCTGATCCTTGCCGCCGCCGCGTTGACGAAGGTAAAGACGCCGTCGATATCCGTCCGGTAGATGATGTCGCCGGCGTTTTCGACGAGTTGTCGGTAGAGTTCGCGGCTTTGCTGCAGTTCATCCTCGGCGCGCTTGCGGTCCGTGATGTCGATGACGACGGTGAGGACCGAAGGCCTGGGATGATGAATGATGGAGGCGAAGAGGGAGCCGTAGAGCTGCCGGCCGTCCCTGGCGGTGACGGCGATGTCCACGTTCCGGAGGCCGTCTCCGCTGCGGACCGCCTCCCGGATTTTGACGCCTTCGGAGGGATTCGTGAAGAGGCCCAACTCCCCAGCCGTCTTTCCGACCACTTCGTCCCGGGCATACCCCAGGGTGCGGAGACCGGCTTCGTTCACATCGACGATGCGCCCGTCCTCTATCGCGCTTATTGCCATGAAAGCCGGATTGGCATGGAAGGCGGCGGAGAACCTTTCCTCCGAGGCCTGGAGGAGAGACAGGTCCCGGTATACGCCGAAAAGGGCCTCCCGGCCGTCCCAGAAACCCTTCACAATCCGCGTTTCGACGGGTACCTGATTCCCGTTGCGGTGAACGGCGGGCAGAACGGCCGAACCGGTCCCCCCGGCCGCGGCGACGGACAGAAGGGAAGCGACGACGCCGCTGAACGACGGGGGATGGAGCTCGGCAAGGGCCATGGCCGCCAATTCCCGCCGCTGGTACCCCAGGACCCTGGCAGCCGTCTCGTTCGCCCGGATGATGCGGCCTTCGAAACTGCAGGCGAAAAACAGATCGCCGCTGCCGTTCAGAAACGCCCGGTAGTTCTCCTCGGCACGACGGAACTTGACGACTTCCCCTTCGAGTTCGGCGATCCGCCGCTTCAGGACGTCCTGTTCCTCATGGTCTTTCCCTTGGGTCTTGTTCGCTATGACCATCCCCGCCACCTCTGCCCGGAACAATCCCCCTCATATCACCTTTTCAGGAGGCAATATTTGTGCCACCGGCAGCAGGCGGTATGCCGCCGACATCGATCGATTTTCCTGAGAAAAAGGCGCAGAAGCGGCGAAAAGGCCGCTACAAAGGAAGGTTCGGCTACTTGCCCAGACAGACGTCGACGACGAAGGGGCCCTCGTCGATGTCGAAGGGAATGACGATGCTCGGCCCCTGGAGGACGTGTTTGATCTCGTGGTTTTTGCCCGAAACCACGGTGGGGATCGCGGCGGTGATCTTAAAACCGTCCGCTTCCAGACGCTTCCGGGCGTCGCCCGAGATCATGTTGGTAATCTCGCCGACGGCATCCTGGATATCGCTGTTGATTTCCGTGAAAGATTCCCCCAGCATGTTGTTGACGATCTTGATAATGCATCCCGCGCTGAAGCTCAAGGCCAGCGAACCCTTGGCGTCGCCCGTGAGGCCGATGATGCCCGAAACGTCGCCGACGGCCTTGTTGTCCGCTTTCAGACGGGGCTTGCCGGGTCTGGGATTGACGAAGGCCATGGTCGAAAGAACGCTGATGGTTCCCTCCAGGAAGGGATTGATAAACCGGACATCCATACATTTTCTCCTCAGTGGGTATGCATACGGGAGGCTTTTTACATTACTTCCGCGATATTTTCAACCCTTTCATCCCTAGCGAAAGCGGCGAAGTCCACCGGCGCCGTCGCGGCGGGACCGGAAGGAAGACCGGATATCCTTTTTTCGCCCCCGGCAACCCGCCCTGCCGGACGGATCAGGACGTCACGGTATAGTTGGCGGTCTTGGAAATCCCGTACTTTTTCATCAACTCGTAGAGGCGGGACCGGGAGAGCCCGGAGATCCGGCAGGCTTCACGGATATCCGCCCCCGTCACCGCCAGAAGATCTACCAGATATTGCTTTTCCACGCTTTCGATGGCCGCATCGCGTATTTCCTGAAGGGAAGCCATCTCGCCCCCGGCCGGCGTTATCGTCACCAGGGTCGTTCCGGCCGCCGGCAGGGCCTCCTCGTGCACGAACGGAGGGGCCTGCGCTTCCTCCAACTCCGGCGCAGCCGGTTTGGCTCTGCCGGCGCCCCCTTTCTTGATCTTCGCCCGGGCGGCCTTGATGCGGACATGGCTGGGCAGGTGCTTCGGAAACAGGGTCAGGTCGTCGTGGGCCACCGTGAGCGCCCATTCCAGCGTGTTCATCAGCTCCCGCACGTTCCCCGGCCAGTCGTACTGCTTGAGGGCGTCCAGGAAATCCTGGGAGGGTTCCTTCATGGGCATGCCGTAGCGCTGGCATATCTTCGCCAGATGGTGCTGCACGAGGGCGGGGATATCGTCCAGACGCTCCGACAGGACGGGAATTTCGATCGTGAAGGCCTTCAGGCGGAAAAGCAGGTCGTTGCGGAAGACCCCCTTGGCGGCCATCTCGTCGAGGCGGCGGTTCGTCGCGGAGATGAGGCGGAAGTTGCTCTCGATCTCCTGCTTGCTCCCCAGGGGCCGGAACCGCCGCTCCTGGAGGACCCGGAGGAAGGCCTTCTGGATGGAAAAGGGCAGCTCGCCTATCTCGTCGAGGAAGAGCGTGCCGCCGTCGGCCTGTTTGATCAGCCCTTCCCTGGCCTTGTCGGCGCTCGTATAGGCCCCTTTCTCGTATCCGAAGAGCATGCTCTCGACGAGCGTCTCGGAGAGGGCCGCGCAGTCCACGACGACGAAATTGCCGTTCGCCCGGGCGCTGTTCTTGTGGATGGCGAGCGCGAGCAGCTCCTTGCCCGTCCCCGTGTTGCCGGTGACAAGGACGTTCGCGTCCGTCTGGGACGCCTGGGCGGCCAGGTCCAGGACGTTCCGGATGGCTGCGCTCGATCCCACGATGTTGTGGGTCTTCATGGCCGGCAGCGGGTTCTTGATCTTGGCCGCCTCCCGGTACTGGAGGGCCCGCACCATCGGGAGAACCATCATGTTGATGGACGCGTTCTTCTCGATATAGTCCCAGGCGCCGTTGCGGATCGCCAGTTCGGCGCCGTCCGGGTCCCCGGCGCCGGTGATGATGATGACCTCGGGCTGCGAGCTCGTCGACCGCATCGGCGTGATGGCGTCGAGCCCGTTGCCGTCGGGCATCCGGACGTCGAGAAAAATGACGTCGTAATAGCCCGAGTTGGCCTTCTTGGCCCCGTCTTTCAGGGTGTAGGCGCAGGCGACTTCGTGGCCCATGCTGACCACCTTGCGGGTCAGGGCGCGGCACATGAGCTCTTCGTCGTCGACGATCAGGATCTTAGACATAGAACCTTCTCCCTTTTCAGTATATCAGCGTTTGCCGTCCAGCACAATCCGGATCAGACGGGCCAGATCACGCGTGGAGAACGGTTTTTGAATAAAGTTGACCTCGGCGTCGAGGACGCCGTGATGACTGATGACGTCTTCGCTGTAACCCGACATGTAGATGACGTCCACGCCCGGCCGCAGGACCGACAGGCGCTCGTACAATTCCTTCCCGTTCATGCCCGGCATGATGACGTCGATGAGCATGAGATGGATCGTGTCCGGATACGCCGCCACCATCCTCAGGCACTGCTCGGGATCGTTGGCCGCCACGACCCGGTAGCCGATCCGCTCGAGGGCCCGGCGGGTCATCCTGAGCACCATGTCGTTGTCTTCGGCGATGAGGAGGGTTTCGGAGCCGCCCTTGACCACCTCTTCCTCGCCGGGAACGATCAGCTCCGCGTCCCTGCCCCCCCTCATGCAGGGCAGGTATATGTTCAGCGTGCTGCCGCGGCCCACTTCCGAATAAACGTTGATGAAACCGCCGTGCTGCTTGATGATGCCGTAGACGGTGGACAGCCCGAGTCCCGTCCCCCGGCCCTTCTCCTTCGTCGTGAAGAAAGGTTCGAAGATGTGCTCCATGGTCTCCTGGTCCATGCCGCACCCCGTGTCGCTGATGGACAGGAGGACATAGTCGCCCTGCGCCGCCCGGGGGTCCTTGTCGGGCACGTCCGCGTCGATGCGGATGCCTTTCAGCTCGATGGCGAAAAGCCCTTTGCCCGGCATGGCGTCCTGGGCGTTGACCGCCAGGTTGACGATGATCTGCTCGATCTGGCTGATGTCGGCGTTGATCTTTTTGAGCGACTTGGGCACCTTGATCCTGATGTCGATGTCCTCCCGGACGGTGCGGCGCAGGAGCTTTTCGACGCCGCGGACGACCTGCCGCATGTCCAAGGGCTTCAGCGACAGGATCTGCTTGCTCCCGAAGGCAAGGAGCTGCCGCGTCAGGTTCCCGGCCATCTCGGCGGCAAGCTTGATCTGTTTCAGGTCGTCCTGGTGCGGGTCCCCGGGGGTGCATTCGTCCATCATGATCTCGGCGAAACCCCTGATCGGGGCGATCAGGTTGTTGAAGTCGTGCGCCATGCCCGCCGCAAGCCGGCCGATGGTCTCCAGCTTCTGCGACTGGAGGAGCTGCGCCTCGATCCTCAGGCGGTCCTCGTCCGCCTGCTTGCGCGCGGTGACGTCCTGGTTGATACCTTCATAGCAGAGCAGGTTCCCGCCGGCATCGTGGACGGCGCGCATGTTCATGGAAATCCAGATCCGGCTTCCGTCCTTCCGGTAGAGCTCCGTCTCGTAACCGCGGACCGCGCCCTTCTCGTTGATGGTCCGGAGCGCCTCGTCGCGGTCTTCGGGACGGACGTACATCCGTTCGCTTATGTCCGCCTCCGCGTTCAGCAGCTCCTCGGGGGAGTCGTAGCCGAGCATGGCGGCGATGGCCTTGTTCGCCATCAGGAAACGGCCGTCCGGCGCCGTCCGGAATATCCCCTCTTCCGCATGCTCCACGATGTCCCGGTAGTTCTTTTCCGCTTCGCTCAGGCCCAGTTCGGCCTGCTTCAATTCGGTCACGTCGTGGGAAATGACGATAGCGTGGGTGGTTCGGCCGCCCGGCTCCGCATAGGGATAGTAATGAATATGAAAATAACGGCGCCCCCCGTTGGGCAGGTCCAGCCAGTCCTGGTCGCTGACGGCGCCGCCGGCGAAGCAGCGGTCGAGCTTCTCCTTGATGACGTTCCGGAATCGCTCCTCGCCCCAGATTTTGCCGACCGTCCGGCCGACGATCTCCTGCCGGCTTCGGGCCATGGCCCGGCAGTACGAATCGCTGACCAGTTCATACACGTAGCGGCGGTTGATCATCGTGATGAATTCGCCCGCCGCGTTGATGATAAAATCGCTCTTCCGCCACTCCTCTTCCAGCCTTTTCCGGTCGGTGATGTCGCGGTTGCTTCCCCTGATGCCGAGATACGCACCGTCCCGGTCGTGGACCGGCTGGCAGACATGGGCGATCCACCGGACCGAACCGTCCTTGTGGATGATGCGGAAATCGATGCCTTCCGTTGCGGCCCGCGATTCCGCCTCCAGGATATGGATGCGGAACAGTTCCCTGTCGTCCGAATGGATGATGCGGAAAAAGAGTTGCGGGTCCCTCCTGAATTCGGCGGCGCCGTATCCGGTAACGTTCAGGCAGGACGGGGAATTGTACAGGAACCGGCCGTGTTCGTCGAGCCAGAATTCCCAGCCGTAGGTGTTGTCCGCCACCGTCCGGAACTTGGTCTCGGCGTCGCGCAGCGCCGTCTCCATCTTCTTGCGGTCCGTAATATCCTGGGCGATGGAGAGGATCAGCGGCCTGTCCTCGATCTCGATCACCTCGCCGCTGTATAGGAAACAGAGCTGCTTGCCGTTTTTGGCCTTGACGTAAAACTCCAGGCTTTCGACCCTTCCCCTGGACTTGATGCCGGCGGCGATGCGGCCCCGGACCTTCTCGGACATCCACCCCAGGGCCGCCATGCTCTTGCCGACGACTTCCTCGCGGCTGTATCCCGTCACCTGGCCGAACTTCTCGTTCACGTCGATGAAGGTGCCGTCGTCGACGGTGCTCATGGTCATGGACAGAGGGGCGTTGTTGAAAATCCGGAAGAACTTGTTCCCGTCGGCAAGCCGCCGCATTTCGCCGTGTCTTCTGACGGCGATCTCGACGGCGCCCCCCAGCGCCTCCCCCGGAAAGGGCTTGACCAGGTATCCGTAAGCGTCGGCGACGGCGGCCCTGACGGCGGAGTCGGCGTTCGCCGAACCCGTCATGAAGACCACGGGAATGTCGAACTCCTTATGGATGGTCCCCGCCGCGGCAATGCCGTCCGAATCTCCGGACATGACGATATCCATGAGCACCAGGTCGGGCCTCAGTTCGCCTGCGAGACGAACGGCGGTGCTTCCATCCCAGGCCGATCCGGCGAGTTCGTACCCCAGGCCGCTTACGATCCCTGTCAGGGCCTCCCGGGACGCATCGTCGTTGTCTGCAATCAGGATTCGGTACATGGCCTCACTCGTCCGATCCCCCCGGACAAAAAAGGGCTGCGGCATTCAGAGCCGCCTTCTCCCCGGAATCTCGATTCAAGGCAGGACTATGAATTCCGCCTTCTCGCCGCCCCCCCTCCGCATCCATTATTAATGGAAGGATGGCGGCAATTCAAGTTATTTATTAATTTCCGCAATGACTTCGCTGCGGTCGCCCCGCCCCGTATCGGCGCCGGCCCGGTTCAGAGTCCGGCCGCCGCCCCGTTCAGGCCGTTTCCCGCAGCATGGACATCGCTCCCGGAATCCCGGCCTTCAGGGCTATCCATGACCTTTTTGACCGCCCTGGCGAACTCGGCTTTCGGCACGGGCTTGGACAGGACCTCCCTGATACCGGCTTTGTGGAGCACGTCGCCGCTGATCCTCTCGCTGAATCCCGTGCAGAGGATCACGGGCAGGGAAGGACGGACGGCCCGGGCTTTCAGGGCGAGGTCGATTCCCGTCAGGCCGGGCATGGTCAGGTCCGTGATGAGGAGATCGAACCCGTCCGGGTCCGACCGGAAAAGCTCCAGCGCCTCGATGCTGTTTGCCGTCGCCGTCACTTCATACCCCAGGGATGTGAACATTTTCTCGCCGATATCGACCAGGGCCTCCTCGTCGTCCACGAAGAGGATCCGCCCCTGGCCCGTCGGAGCCGCCGGCTGCGGCTCGGTCCAGTCGGAGTCGGAGACGGGGGCGGAAAGGCGCGGCAGCCATACCGTGACCGCCGTTTCCCGGCCGGGGTCGCTCCGGACGGCGACCGCCCCGCCGTATCCCTTCACGATGCCGTACACCATCGAGAGGCCGAGCCCTGTTCCCTCGCCGGGCCCCTTTGTCGTGAAGAAGGGATCGAATATCCTGCCCATGATGTCCTGGGGTATCCCCGGCCCGTTGTCGGTAACGGTCAGGACCGCATAGCCGCCGGGGGCGATCTCCGGCGGTTTTTGCGGGTCGTCTTCGGCGAAGTCGGCATCGGTAAGCTCCACTTTGAGCAAACCTCCCCGGTCGCGCATGGCGTGGGCGGCATTCGTGCAGAGATTGAGGAGCACCTGGTGGACCTGGGTCGCATCGCACGACGCGAAAAGGGGCTCATCCGGCAGGGCCTCTTCGATCCTGATCGTGGTCGGCAGGGAAGCGCGCAGGAGCCCCATGCCTTCCCGGACGGCGGCGACGATATCCGCCGGTCCGTGCTTCTGCTCGGCCTGGCGGCTGAAATCGAGTATCTGCGCCACCAGCGTCCGGGCACGGTCGCAGGCGTAAAGGACCTGCCCTATATAGTTCTCCTGCGCCTCCCTCTCCGTCTCTTCCTGGGCCATCTCCGCATAGCCTATCATGGCGGACAGGATATTGTTGAAGTCGTGGGCGATGCCTCCCGCCAGGGTCCCGATGGCCTCCATCTTCTGCGACTGGAGGAGGCGCTTTTCGATCTCCGCCTTCTCCGCTTCGAACCGCTTCCGGTCGCTGATATCGAGAAATATCGTGGCGAATTCGTTCTCTTTCAGGGCAATGACCGAGATATTGAAATGCTTGTCGAGGGGCGTGTAGTAGACCTCGAACCGCAGGGGTTTCCGGGATCGCGCCGCCGCGGCGTACTCGGCAAGATAGGGGGCCTCGCCCGTCCCGTAGACGGCGGACGCTCTCCGGCCGACGACGGATGCCTTCTCCATGGAAAGAATCTGCTCGTACCGGGGGTTCACGTCCAGGATTTCGTAATCTGCCGGCCGCCCGGAGTCGTCGCAGATCAACCGGTGCACGGCCACCCCTTCCGCCATATTGTTCACGAGAAGGCCGAAACGCTGTTCGCTCATCCTTGCCGCCTCCTCGGCCTCTCTGAGGGCCGTAATGTCGGTAAAGGTGGCGAAAACTTCCCGGGGCCGCTTCCCGACAGCATCGATACGGGGCACGGCGTCGACGAGAATCCAGTGCACCCTGCCGTCCCGCGGATTCGCTATCCCCGTCAGATTCTGCCGAACGGCCATGCCTGTCCTGAGGGCCGTCAGGGCCGGATGCTCGTCGCCGGGACAGGACATACCGTCCTCGCGGAAAGCCTGCCAGCCCAGTTCCCGGGGGGTCTTTCCCCGGAGTTCATCCGCCGTCCTTCCGAGGATGGCCTCCGCCGCCGGATTGGCGGAGAACACCTCCCCGTCGGCGTTCATGTAGACGACCCCTTGGGCCATCCGCTCGAAGAGGGTCCGGTATTTCTCCTCCGATTCCCGGAGGTTCTTGTCCGCCTCGATCCGCTCCGAAACGTCGCGCCCCACGCCGCAGCGGCCGATGACGTTCCCCTCGCGGTCGAACAGGGCCGCCGTCAGGAACTCCACGGGAACCCGGCCGGCATGCCTGCCGATGAGATCGACCCGGTACGGCGGCATGTGCTCGCCTTCCAACTCCCTGCGGAAGTGCGCCCGCACTTCGGGAACGTATTCCGGGGCGACGATGGCCGAAAAGGGCTGCCCCATCATCTCGCCGGCGGCAAAACCTGTGACGGCCTCGAAACGCGGATTGAGATACGTGCACCGACCTTCGCGGTCTATCGTGAAGACCAGGTCCCGCGTGGCCTCGACGAGGCTGCGGAACGTCTCCTCGCTCAACCGCAGAGCCTCTTCCGACCGAAGCTGCTTCTGCCGCCTCTCCTGGATGTCCGCCGCCATCCCGTCCAGGGACTCGGCGAGGAGGCCGATTTCTCCGCCCGCATAATCCAGGCCGGAACGGGACGCCAGTTCCCCCCGGCCGAGCTTCCGGGCAAGTTCGACGAGGCGGTTGAACCGCCGCATGATCATGTAATCGGCCATCAGCCAGGCCAGAGAGAGGGAGAGAACGAAAACGGCCGCCAGAAGCAGAATGTTCCTGCGTTCGATGCGGGCCACCGGCACGAGCGCCGTCTCCCGGGGGATGCCCACGCGGATGTAGAGATAAGGAGGTTGACCGGGACTCAGGCGGAGGCGTTGAAAGGCATAAAGGCGGATCATACTGTCGCGTCCGGGCAACACAAAGGTGCCCTCGTCATCTCCGCCCGCCATGAGCGTGATCATCTCGTCCCGGTCGGTCGACCCCACGTAGCCGGCGCCGTCGGGAAGCCTCAGCACATTGCGGTGGCGGTAATCGCTCATCACGATCACCGATCCCTCCGGCAGATTCGCCGCAGAAAAATTGCCTCCATAGGACGTGAGATCCATGGAAGCGGCCACGACCCCTTTCAGGTTTCCGTGAGCGTCGCGGACCGGATAAGCGTAATGGAAAGCGGGAATCCTGGAGACAAGACCTACGACATACTCCCCGGAGGAAAAGCCTCCGGTTCTGACGGCATCGAGAAAGTATTTTCTGCGACTGACGTCGCGCCTCGCGGGAGAGAGTGCTGAAGCGACGACGATGCCTCCGCGCGTAACCAGGAGGATATCCAGATAGAGGGGATTGGCGTTCCTGATATCCCTGAAGACCCGGTTACAGGCCTTTATATCTCCCTGCTGCACGGCGGGAATCCGGCTCAGGGTCATGAGGAGCTGTCTCGTGCTTTCGGTGTTCTGCTGGTGCTGCCGGGCGACGTTGCGGGCCAGGCCGCGGGCGGAAGCGTCGGCATCCTCGACGGCGCGTTGTTTCAACTCCGCATTCGTATAGAGGAGAATACCCAGCACGGGCAGGAGGGAAACGACGACCACGGCGATGAGGTGCCGCCGCAGGGACCACGAACGCAACCTGACCCCGTCTTGAGTCTTCCGTTCCCTGCCGTAAGGTTCGGCGGTCATTTCCGGTCGCCGCCTTTCAGAAAGTCGATACGGCGGTCCCCGATGACCCGGAGACAGGCGGCCACGGCGTCGGCGTCGTAGAGCCGTCCGCAGTTTTTCGATATTTCTTCAATGGCGGCGGGGAGCCCCAGCGCCGGACGGTAAGGCCGGTCGTAAGCCATGGCCTCGACGACGTCCGCAACGGCAATGATGCGGGCCTCGGTGAGGATGTCGTCGCCCCGGAGCCCGCGGGGATAACCGGAACCGTCCATCCTCTCGTGATGCTGCCAGACGATGTCCGCAACCGGCCAGGGGAAGTCGATCCCCTTCAGGATTTCATAGCCCGTCCGGACATGCTCCCTGACAAAATGATACTCGATGCGGTTCAGCTTGCCCGGCTTGTTCAGGATGTCCACGGGGACGTTGATCTTTCCGATGTCGTGGATCAGGCCGGCGGCCCGGATGCCTTCGATCTGCCCTCCGTCCATGCCGATCTCCGCCGCCGTCGCCGCCGCCAGTTCGGCCACCCTTTCCTCGTGGCCGGCCGTGTAAGCGTCGCGCATGGCGACCATCCTCGAGACGGCCTCTATGGTGCCCATCATGGCCTTTTCATGCGCCAGGGATTTCTGCTTAAGGGTAAGCTCCGTCATCTTGTGCTCGGTAATATCCATAACGAAGCCTTCCAGCATGTAGGGTTCGCCGGTCGGCTCGTAGACGGCATGGCCGTTTTCCCACACCCATTTTTCGCCGCAGCCCACGCTCATGATCCGGTAGACAATGTTGAAAGGGGTCCCGGCGGCCACGGCCCGCTCGATCTCCCCGAAGACATGCCGGCGGTCCTCCCGGTGGATGAGGCTCGAATACCGGTTGCCCCGGCCTCCCGTCAGTTCGGCGTCGCTGCAGCCCGTGAGGTTCAGGCACCCCTGGCTGACGAAGGCCATGGTCCGGCTCCGGTCGTGCCGGCACCGGTAGGCCATGCCGGGCAGGTTGTTCATCAGGGCGGAAATCGTCCGGCGGTTCTCGTCGAGCACCACCGATGCGCTCTTCAGCTCCATTTCCGATAGTTCGAGTTCGTGGATCCTGGCGCGGAGTACGCCGTATTTGTCTTCTTCATTCCCCTGGACCGGGACCTGACACGCTATCATTTTTCTTTCCCCTTCTTTCTCCTTGATTTACGCCCGGGTGGGCGTCGACGCCCGTATTGCCCCGGCCTTCCAGCAGATCTTCGATCGCCTTGACCAGTTCGGCCGACCGGAAAGGCTTCGCCATCGTCTTATGGGCGCCTATCCTCTTGGCCGTCTCCAGGTAATGGGCGAGGCCTATCCGGCCGCCTCCGGAGATGGCGATAATCTTGACGTCCGGAAAGAGACGGCGGAACTCGCCGATCGTTTCCAGGCCTTCCTTGCCCGGCATGATGATGTCGGTGATGACGACATCGAAGGCCTTGCGCCTGTGCATTTCGGCCGCATTCTCCCCGTTCGGCGCGACTTCGATCTCGAAGCCCCGCTTGGTCAGCATCTGCTCGAGCATGCTCCGCACCTGCTCGTTGTCGTCGATGACCAGAATTCTCGTCTTGACGACATGCGCGTTTTCGCCGCCGCTATGTTTTCCGTCCTGCTCCGTTCCGCCGTTTGCGGGCTTTTCCTCGTTGATCCGATTCATGCTGCTCACCCGTTCATCTTTGTCTCTTCATCTTCCCCGTTTTCGGGGCCCGTCAGCCGGTCTTCGCCAGCACCGTTCCGGCAATGGTTTCCAGGGGCAGAACCCTTTGCGCCGCGCCCAGCTTTATGGCCTCCTGGGGCATGCCGAAAACGACGCACGTCTCCTCGTCCTGGGCGACCGTGAAGGCCCCCGCCTCCTTCATCTCCAGAAGACCTTTGGCGCCGTCGTCTCCCATGCCGGTCATGATGACGCCGACGGCGTTTCTTCCCGCATACCTCGCCGCGGAGCGGAAGAGCACGTCGACGGAAGGGCGGTGCCGCGACACGAGCGGACCTTCCCTGACCTCGACGTAATACCTGGACCCGTTTCTCTTGAGGAGGGTGTGATAGTTGCCCGGGGCGATCAAGGCCTGCCCCCTCATGACGGTATCGTTGTTTTTCGCCTCTTTGACCGACATCCGGCAGAGCCCGTCCAGCCTCCTGGCGAAGGAGGCGGTGAAATTCTCGGGCATATGCTGGACGATGACGGTCCCCGGCGCGTCATCCGGCAAACCTTCCAGGAAGACGCGGATCGCCTCCGTGCCGCCCGTCGAGGCCCCCACGATGATCACCTTGTCCGTCGTCTCGACCGCCGCCGCGCCTTCCGCCCTGGCAATGACCGCATCGGCCGTCAGTTTCGGCGCGACCTCCCGGATGGCCCGGTTGACCTTGCGCGGCCTGGCCATGTGAGCCGCCCTGACCGCGTCGCAGATCCTGATCCGCGATTCCTCCAGGAATTGCTTCGTCCCGACGCGGGGTTTGGCGATGACTTCCACGGCCCCGTATTCCAGCGCCTTCATGGCCGTCTCCGATCCGTCCCCCGCGAGACTCGAACAGATGACCACGGGAATCGGGCGCTGGTTCATTATCTTCCTGAGAAAGGTGATCCCGTCCATGCCGGGCATCTCGATGTCCAGCGTGATGACATCGGGCACTTCCCTGCGTATCCGTTCCGCCGCGATGAAGGCGTCGGAGGCCGTTGACATGACCTCGATCCCCGGTTCGCGCGAGAGGATATCGTTCAGGGTCTGGCGCACAACCGCCGAATCGTCCACGATAAGCACCCTGATCGCCTTTTCCATGACGTTACTTCCCCGCCGGTTTCCGGTAGACGGTGGCCGCCTCGTACACAAAGGGCACATCGAGGCCGTTGAGCGTTTCCGAATGCCCCATGAAGAGATAGCCGCCCGGCTTCATGCACTGGTAGAATTTGCGGATCAGCACTTCCTGCGTGGGCCGGGTGAAATAGATCACGACGTTGCGGCAGAAGATAACGTCGATGGGGTCCTTGATGCGGAAGTCGCCGTCCATGAAATTGAGGCGGCGGAATTCCACCAGGTCCCTGATTTCGGGGGCGATACGAACAGCCTGCCTCGCCGGGTCCTTGCTTCTCAGGAGGTACTTCTTCCGGAGCGGCAGGGCGATCGGTTCGATGTCGCTCTCCTTGTAGATGCCGTTCCTTGCCTTGGCAAGCGCCCGCGTCGAGATGTCCGTGGCAAGGATCGTAAACCGGAAATCCGGGCGGACCTCCCTGTATTCGGCAAGGAAGATCGCCAGCGTGTAGGCCTCTTCCCCCGTCGCGCAGCCGGCGCTCCAGAACCGGATCGGATTTGCCGCCGTCCCTTTCCTCCGGCCCGTCATTTCGGGAAGCACCTTTTCCTTGAGGTAATCGAAATGTCCCGGCTCCCGGAAGAAGTCGGTCTTGTTCGTGGTGACCGCATCGATCATGTGGTCGCACTCGTTTTCCATCCCGTCGGGGCTGAAGAGATACCGGCAGTAGTCCTCGTAGGAACGGAAGCCGATATGCCTCATCCGCCTGCGGATGCGGCCCTCCAGCATCGACTTCTTGGTGTCGGTCAAATGGATGCCGCACCGCGAATGGATGAATGATCGCAATTTCTCGAAGTCCCCTTCCGATATCGCCCGGAGGGGAAAAGGGCATGCGCGTTCGTTTTGATTGCCGCCGTTGCGGCCCATATGCCGTTCCGTCATATCGTAAATTTTCCTGCATTTCCCGGAGGCGCCGTTCGGCCGCGCGGGAACGTATACGCGGTCACGCCGGATTCTCGGCCGGTGCGTTTGCCGCACCGGGAGCCATGCTCCCGTTCCCGGACGCATCGTGGATCCGGGTGACTTCGTCGCTTGCAAAGATGCGGTCGATATCCAGGATAATGATCAACTCGCCGTTGCGCTTCCCGATCCCTTTGATAAACTCCGTGCGCCAGCGCGTCCCGATCCGGGGCGGAGGCTCGATCTGGCCCGGGTCAATCTCGAACACCTCCTGGACCGAGTCGACCAGGGCGCCCAGGACAGCCGTATCCCCGTCCACCGCGATTTCCATCACCACGATACACGTATCGACGGTCCGGTCCGTTTTATCGAGGCCGAATTTCAGACGCATGTCGAGGACGGGCACGACGTTCCCCCGGACGTTGATCACGCCCCGCATGTAATCGGGGGTCCCCGGAACCTTTGTCGCCGGCGTATAGTCCAGAATCTCCCGCACCTTGGCCACGTCCACGGCGAAATTCTCGTCGAGGAGCTTGAAGGTGAGATATTGGGCCGACTCCGCAATCCCTGCCACACTCATCTTCCCTTCACCTCCCTTCAGTATTTCTCGAACTCGCTGTCCTCATCGTCCCGCATCGATAAGGCTTCGGACATGTCGAGCGAGAACCCCGGGGGTTTTCCCGTTCTTGCGCCGCGGCGGGGCGGGCGGCCCGCCGAGGGGGCCGGTTTGTCGGCGATCCTGCGCACCGGGGCGGCGCCCTTGCGGGCCGGTCCGCCTCCGTGGAGGCGTACGCCTTCGCGTTCTTCCCGGCCGTAACCGTTCTTCGTCCTGAAGAACCCCACCGCATCGAGGAGGACTTCGCTCTGGCTGGATAGTTCCTGGGATGCGGACGACATCTCTTCCGCCGCCGCCGCGTTCTGCTGGATGACCTGGTCCAGCTGCTGTATGGCCCGGTTGATCTGGTCGGCGCCGTTCTTCTGCTCGTTGCTCGAGGCGTTGATCTCCTGGACGAGGTCGGCCGTTCTCTGGATGGCCGGAACGATCCTCGTCAGCATATCCCCGGCCTTCTCGGCGACCTGCACGCTCGACGCCGACAGGCGGTTGATCTCGCCCGCCGCCGTCTGGCTGCGCTCGGCCAGGCGGCGGACTTCCGCGGCCACCACGGCGAATCCCTTCCCGTGTTCCCCGGCCCGCGCCGCCTCGATCGCCGCGTTGAGGGCCAGCATGTTCGTCTGGCGGGCGATCTCCTCGATGATGGATATTTTGCTCGCGATCTCCTTCATCGCCTTCACCGTCTCGGCGACGGCTCCTCCGCCGTCCTTCGCATCCTCCGCCGACTTGACGGCGATCTTTTCCGTCTGCTGGGCGTTGTCGGCGTTCTGCATGATGTTGGAGGCCATCTCTTCCATCGACGCGGACACCTCTTCGGCCGAAGCCGCCTGCTCTGTCGCCCCCTGGGATAGGGTAAGGGAACGGGAATTCATCTCCTCGCTTTCTTCCGCGAAGGTGGCGGCCGCCGCCTGGACGTTGCCGACCACCTCCGTCAGATTTTTCACCATGAGGACCAGGGCCTGCATCAGGTGGTCCTGGGCCGAACGCTCCCTGATCTCGATCGTGAGGTTGCCGCCGGCGATTTCCCTGGCCACATGGGTTATTTCGTTCATCGATTCGATCAGCATGTTCATATTGTTTTTGATCTCATTGAAGTCGCCCTTGTAGTTGTCCATGATCGGAGGGGGGATGTCGCCCTTCGAGATGCGGTCCACATACTCGGCCGCGACGTTCAGCGGCCCGATCACCGCGTCGAGAAGCTGGTTGACGCCGTCGATGGCCTTCTTGTGGATGCCCTGGTAGGCGCCGGTATCGGCCCGCGTCGCCAGCCTCCCCTCGATCGCCGCGTTGATGAGGTTGTTCACGTCCCGGCCCCGGCTCGTCAGCACGTCGAGGAGCTTGTTGATGTTGTCCTTGATCATATTGAAGTCGCCGTTGTAAGCGTCAGTGATCTTCGGGGGAATTTCGCCGTTGGCGATCCGGTCCACATACTCGGCCGCGACGTTCAGAGGCCCGATCACCGCGTCGAGAAGCTGGTTGACGCCGTCGATGGCCTTCTTGTGGATGCCCTGGTAGGCGCCGGTATCGGCCCGCGTCGCCAGCCTCCCCTCGATCGCCGCGCTGATGAGGTTGTTCACGTCCCGGCCCCGGCTCGTCAGCACGTCGAGGAGCTTGTTGACGTTGTTCTTGATCTCGTTGAAATCGCCCTTATACGTGTCCGTGATATGCGGCGGGATTTCGCCGTTCGCGATCCGGTCCACGTATTCGGCCGACACATTCAGAGGCCCGATGACGGCGTCGAGAAGATGGTTGACGCCGTCGATGGCCTTCTTGTGGATGCCCTGGTAGGAGCCGGAATCGGCCCTTGTCGCGAGCCGCCCCTCGATCGCCGCGCTGATGAGGCCGTCCACGTCCTGCCCGCGGCTCGTCAGCACGTCGAGGAGCTTGTTGACGTTGTTCTTGATCTCGTTGAAGTCGCCCTTATACGTGTCCGTGATATGCGGCGGGATTTCGCCGTTGGCGATCCGGTCCACGTATTCGGCCGACACGTTCAGGGGCCCGATGATGGCGTCGAGAAGACGGTTGACGCCGTCGATGGCCTGCTTGTGGACGCCCTGGTAGGAGCCGGAATCGGCCCTTGTCGCGAGTTTCCCCTCGATCGCCGCGCTGATGAGGCCGTCCACGTCCCTGCCCCGGCTTGTCAGCACGTCGAGGAGCTTGTTGACGTTGTTCTTGATCTCGTTGAAGTCGCCCTTATAGGTGTCCGTGATCCTCGGGGGAATCTCCCCGTTGGCGATCCGGTCCACGTACTCGGCCGATACGTTCAGGGGCCCGATGATGGCGTCGAGGAGCCGGTTGACGCCGTCGATGGCCTGCTTGTGGATGCCCTGGTAAGCGCTCGTGTCGGCCCGCGTTGCAAGCTTTCCCTCGATCGCCGCCTCGATGAGGCCGTGCACGTCCCGGCCGCGGCTCTCCAGAACGTCGATGAGCTTGTTGATGTTGTTCTTGATCGTATCGAACTCGCCGTGCCAGGGGTCGGTGATCCTGGCGGGGATGACGCCCTTGCTGATGTCTTCGACATGCGCGGCGGCCACGTTCAGGGGCATGACGACCGTATCGATGAGCTCGTTGACGTTCGCCAGGATATCCCTGTCCGTGCCTTTCATCCCGCTTACGTCGGCGCGACGGTCGAGGCGGCCTTCCCTGAAAGCGGCCAGCAGGTCCCCGATCCTTTCGCCTGCCTCCGATCCGTTCGAGCCTGCGCTTTTCCTTGTGTCTTCCATATTCTTCATGGGTTTTCCCTTTCCTCTGCCGTTATCGGCCGTCAATTCCGAAAGCACGCTGCTGTCGGCGAGCAAAGACGCCGTAGCCTTTTCGATGATGCTTTTTCTCGTTTTATCTGTCATGAGAACGGACCTCCTTGAGCAAATACCCGATCGATTCCGTTTATCCCTGCAGCGCGGCGTCCCGAATTCAGGATTGTCCCGCCGGCCGCGATTCTTCCACATTTCCTTCCGGATGCGCCAGGGCCATGGCCTTCGCCATCATGCTCCGGTGGACGTTCTTCAGGCTGGCGAGGAGCACCGCATGGGCATTCTTCGTGATCGGCTCGCCGTGGCCGAAATAGATGGTGTGAACGCGCCGCCGGCAGAGCATCTTCAGGGCCGTGATGAAATTGGCCTCGTAGCTGCCGCCCGCCGTCCTGATCACAACCGGCGTATCGCCCACGAACAGGACCCCTTCGTCGTCGTTGAAGAGGGAAACGGAATCGCTCGAATGGCCGGGCGTGTGGATGACCTCGAACATCCGGTCCCCGATCCTGATCCGTTCCCCGTGGCTCAAAAGCTGGTCCACCCCTTCGATAAACGGCGAATAAGCGAAGACCTTCGGCCGGTAACGTTCCCGGATCAGGGACAGGTTCGACGTATGGTCCGAATGGCTGTGCGTCAGGATGACCTGGTCGATCTTGTTCTTCCCGACGCCGGTGCTGGTCCTGTCGATCGTATCCAGGATCGAGGGATCGCCGCCGACGTCGATCAGCGTGTTGAGGTCTTCGAGCTTCTTCCAGTCTCCCGTCACCAGGTAGACGTTGGAACTGTATACGTTGTTGCGCCCCTTGATATCGATCACTTTCATGCTACGCCTCCAGCTTCTGGAAGAGCTGGCCGTTGTTCACCACCTGACGGAAGAGGTGGGCGACCTCGTCGGGCAGCTTCTGCGTGTGCTCCGTCGCCAGGAGCCCGCCCGGCTCCATCGCCTGATGAAACATCCTGAAAACCTCGACGCGTTCCCCGTACTGGAAATGCAGGAGCACGTTCTTGCAGACGATCAGGCTGAAGCCGTCCCGCACGGGCGTAAACGAAAGGAGATCGTGGAACTGCGGCAGGACGCAGTTCCTGATTTTCTCGACCACGCGGTAACGGCCGTCGTCCCCCGCCGGCTCGAAATACCTCTCGAACAGGTCGCGGGGAATCCGCTGCAATTCGTCCCCCGGATAGGTGGCCTGCCGGACGACGCTGAGCAGGGGCTCGTCGTAGTCCGTGGCCAGTATCTGAACGTTCCGGAAGGCGAAATGGCCCATGTTTTCCGCAAGGAGGATCGCCAGCGAGTAGGGCTCCTGCCCCATGGCGCATCCCGCGTCCCATACCTTGACCCGGCTGCGGCCGCTGGTGCCGGGAATCATGTACTCGACGGCCCGCGCCAGCGTATCGATATCCCGGAAAAAGAAGGTGAAAGCCATAACGCTTCAGTTGACCCTCCTTTCCCTGTGCCTCGCCTTTTCGTCCATCTCGGCGTTCCGGACCAGTTTCGGCAGGTCGAGAATCAGGGCCACCTTGCCGTCGCCCAGGATCGTCGCGCCCGACACCTCCTGGACGGACCGGTAGATGCGCCCCAGCGACTTGATGACGGTCTGGTGCTCCCCGACCACTTCGTCCACGACCAGGCCGACGCGGTAGCCGTCGATCCCCGTCGTCACGATCTGCTCGATGGGAGGCGCCGCCCCTTCTATGCGGAAACGTTCCCGGAGACGGACGTAGGGCACGATCTCCCCGCGGATCGACGCCAGGTTGTGTCCGTGGGACTTCTCCGCCTCCTCGCGAGAAAGCTCGACGCATTCCTCCACGGCCGAAAGCGGCATGACGAAGAAGGCCCCTTCGATCCGGACGAGCAGGCCGTCGATGATGGCGAGCGTCAGGGGCAGCTTCAGGGTGACGGTCGTCCCCCGGCCCTTTTCGCTTGCGATGTCGATCGTCCCCTGGAGGGCGTCGATGCTTTTCTTGACCACATCCATGCCGACGCCCCGTCCCGACACGCCGGTCACCTTGGCCGCCGTGGAAAAGCCCGGGGCGAAGATCAGGAAGAAGATTTCCTTCTCCGTCAGGTTCGCGTCGGACGGGATCAGTCCCTTCTCCACCGCCTTCCTGTAAAGCACGTCCCGGTCGAGGCCCGCGCCGTCGTCCTCCACCCGGATCAGCACGTTGGCCCCCGAATGTACCGCCGACAGGCGCACGGTGCCGCACGGCGGCTTTCCCGCGTCGCGTCTCGCGTCGGGCATCTCGATGCCGTGGTCGATGCTGTTGCGGATCAGGTGGACGAGGGGATCGTTCAGGCGGTCGATGACCGTCTTGTCCAGCTCGGTTTCCGCCCCTTCGGCGGCGAGGACGATCTCCTTGCCCAGTTCGGACGACAGGTCCCGCACGAGGCGCTGGAACTTGCTGAAGGTCGTGCCGATGGGAAGCATGCGGATGCTCATCGTGTTGTCGCGCAGTTCCGCCGTCAGGCGTTCCACGATCTCGGCGATCTGTACGATCTCCACGTTTCCCGACGAGAGCGCCACCCGGCTCAGCCGCGACTGGACCGTGACGAGTTCCCCGACCATGTTCACGAGGCTGTCGAGCTTACCCGTCGGCACGCGGATGGATGTCTGCGCTTCCGCCGCCTGCTTCGTTTTCCTCTGTTCCCGGATGTGCTCCTGCTCCGCCAGCGCCGAGCCCACCTTGTCCGGGCCGACAACGCCGCTTTCGATCAGCAGCCGTCCGAGTTTCTTGTGGGAATCGAGGCCCTTCATCACGTCGTTTTTCGTGACGTCGCCCCGCTCCACCAGGATCTCCCCTATTCTCTTATAATCCGCCTCCTCGGTCAGCCTCTGTTCGTCGTCGATGACGTCGATGGCGAGGCGGCAGCTGTCCTCGACGAAGATGAAAACGTCCTTGACGGCGTCGATGCCGCTTCCCGTCGTCAGGATGATGTCCCAGAAAGTGTAGCACTGCTCCGGGTCGATCTCGTCCAGATACGGGACGGCATCGGTGCAGACGAAGGCGTCGCAGCGGCCCAGGCCGCGCAGTTCGTTCAAAAGCAGCACCGGATTCGTGCCGGAGGCGAAGATGCCGCCGTCGGGCTGGAACCGGATGCGGTACGTGACGACTCCCGCGGCCGACGATTCCGCCGGCGCCGAAGATACGGAAGCCTTCGACGTTACCGTATCCGCCTCGCCGCCGGCGAGAAACTCCCGGAAGGAAGCCGTAAGCTCCCCGGCGATCCGCCGGTCCTCGCCGCTTGCCTCTTCCGCCGAGAAGACCATCCGGCGGATCTGGTCGCAGGCCGACAGCGTCAGGTTCACGAGATGCTTCGTCACCGCGAGCTTCCTGTTCCGGACGAGATCGTAGACCGTTTCGACGTCGTGGGTGAAGGCCGCCACTTCGTCGAAGCCGAACATGGCTCCCGATCCCTTGATCGTGTGCATGGCCCGGAAGACGCGCCCCACCTGGTCCAGGTCGTCGGGCGTCCTCTCCAGTTCCAGGAGCGATTCCTCCAGCTCGACGAGGAGTTCCTGGGCCTCTTCCCTGAATGCATCGCGGTACTGGTCCGTCATCCGATCACCTTCTTCACGACGGCCAGCAGCTGTTCGGGCTTGAAGGGCTTCACGATCCATCCCGTCGCCCCGGCCTGTTTGCCTTCCATTTTCTTATCCGCCTGCGACTCGGTCGTGAGCATGACGATCGGCACGTATTTGAAATCGGGCATCGCGCGCAGCGACCGGATCAGGCCGATGCCGTCCAGATTGGGCATGTTGAGATCCGTAATGACCATGCTCACGGGGCCTTTCGCCTTGGCGAGGGCCTCACGGCCGTCAGCGGCCTCGATGACCTCGTAGCCGGCGTTCTTCAGGGTGAAGCTCACCATCTGCCGCACACTGGCCGAGTCGTCGACCGCCATGATCGTCTTACTCATAGCATTCACCCCCTTTGGACCAGAGGCATGTTCCCTGATCGTCCAGGGCGCAGCCGTGTTCTCTCTGAAACCCCGCATCGGCGACCGACTGCCGGAAAGCGTCGCTTACCGGGCCCTGGATCGCAAAGCCCCGCCCGGCGCGCGTCATCGTCCGGTGCAGGGAGCAAAAGAGCTGCAGGGCCGACACATCCGCCGCTCCGGCCCCGCCGAGGTCGAGGACGAGATTCTTCCCCTGCGCGGCCGCAACGAAGGCGTCCCTGAGTTCCTTCGCGTTCTGAATGTCGAGGGGTCCTTCCAGCGTCAGGACAACCGGATCGCCCGCGTCTTCCAGTCTGTATTTCATAGGCCTCCTTTAAAACAATTCGACATTGTCCCCCAGTTCTTCGGCATCCTTCTCCTTCGTTTGCGGCGTATCCTCCCCGTCTCCGAAAAGGACGGTTTCGCCGGGAACCGATTCCGCCGCAGCACCGTCCGCGGCAAGGAGCGTTTGATGGATGTCCCTCTCCCTGGCCATGGTATAGCGCCCCGCCAGCCGGTCCAGTTCCGCGTCCTGCCGGGCCAGGACCTCCGCGGGAAGCAGGCCGCGAATACCGGCCGCGACGGAAGCGAGTTCGCTCCTTACGCCGTCGATGACGCGGCGCACCTTTTCATGAACCGTAAAACCGGCGACGGCCGATTCGATATCGTCGGCGAACGCCTTCCCCGATGCATCGATATCGGCGATGAGCCCGGCCGTTTCGTCGTCGAGGCGATGAAGCGGCTTCAGGATATCGGCCAGGTGACGCGCGACGGCGCGCTCTTCGTCGGCTTTCCCGGCGTCGCCCGGGGAAAGCGACGCCGTCGCCTGGAAGAGGCCCTTAAGCTCGCCGGATACGGCGTAGATCTCCGCGATCGTGCTTTTCGACATCCCGTGGAGGGAATCGGCGAGAACGCCCAGGGCGATGCCGCCCGCGCCGATATGCTCCGCGCGGATATAGGCGTTGAGCGCCACGATCTGCATGTCGATGCCGATCTTGTCGATGACGGCGACAAGCGCCGACATCCTGGCCACCGTCTCCGGAATACGTCCGGTGGCCTTCCTGAGTTCCCGGCTGACCCCGGCATACCGCCCGAGGGCTCCGGTCATCCTCACCAGCCCTTCCTCCAGCCCGGCAAGATAGGATCGGCCCTCGTCTTCGCCCGATCCCGCCAGCCTCCTGATATCTTCCGACATGGACTTGATCTGTCCGGCCACCCCTTCGAGGTTCGAGAGGATGCGCCCCACCGCCGCCTCCATCTCTTCGCCCGCGTGCTCAAGCTGCGCCGACTGCAGTTCACAGACGGCTGCCACGGTTCCCATGGAATCGTAACGGGAGGACGGCGCACCGCCCTTTCCGAGCGGCCGGCGTCGGCCGTTCTCGCCGGAAGACGGCCGCTGCATGGCGCCCGCGACATCCCCCAGGGCCTCGCTCACGTGCTCGATCTGCTGCCGCGTGATATCGTGGAACTGGATGGACATGACGATTTCCCCGATGCTTCCCGTAATGGTTTCCCACCGCCCGGCAAAATCCCGGACCGTCTTGAGCGACCAGGCGTGCCTCCTGGTCAGGGATTCGATCTTGGCCTCCGTGTCCGCCATGATATCGCGCGTCTGCGCATCCAGATCCGCCTTCATCCTGGTGATGCCGTTGAGGTCTTCCTGGATGCGGATGCGGAGCGACCCCGCCTGGTCGATCAGTTCCTTCGACTGCAGTTCGACGTTGACCGCCAGCTTCTTGATATCCTCGACAAGCGTGACGAAACCGCTGTCCCGGTCGCGCATCCTGGCGCTTTCGATCCGGACGAAGTTGCCTAAAACCTGCAGGTTTTTGACAATCTTTTCGAAATTGCTCAAGGGGCCTTGGATATTCTCGAAGCCCCTGACGATCACGTTCAGGATATCGACCCCCTGACGCGAGTCGTCGCCCATGGCCTTGAGGTCGGCGGCCACGGCGGTAAGTTCCTCCACGAGGGCGTCGAGCTCCCTGCCGGACATACGCGCTGCGACGTCGGACGTCAGGGACGCGATCCGGCGGGCGCGGGCGTAAAAATCCTGAAGGCGCTCGCCGACGGCCAGGAACTCCTGTTCCGTGGAGGCATTCAGCCTCGACAGGTGCCCCGTGGCGGAATGGATCCTGCCTATCCAGCCGGCGGACGGGTTGCGGCGGAAGGAAAGGTATTTCTTCACGCTTCGGATCATGCTGCCAGCCGGCCGGCCCTAAACCTGCCGTCCCCCCGTCCATCCGGGGCCGCAGCCGGCCGTGACGGAGAAGCGGCCGTCGAAGGCCACGGCGATCCCCCGGGACCAGCATCTGATAACGCGGCCTCCTATGGCGACGACCGACATCGCACTGTTGTCCGCCCCTCCGAGATAGCACAGGGAGGAGAACATCAGTTCCATCCTGATCCGCGTTCCCGCCGGTATGGCGCAATCCGTTTTCAACAAGGCGCCCCCTGTCGAAATATTCATCGTATGCCCGCCGATGGCCCTTGCTTCGATCGCATCATCGCTTTCCAATATCCTGATCCTCACGGGGACCGCGAGGGCAAACCGCACGGCCTTTCTTCTCTCCCTGCCATGCTCATCCTCGTCGGGAAGCGCCCGGGGGACAAGCCCGTAGACCGCCGGCACTATCATTTCCGTCTTCATGGTTTTCCGTTTTTCATCCGTCTCGATACCGCCGACCGTTCACGCCGTTCCGCGGCTGTTCACTCCCTTCCTGCCCGTCCGCCCCTCCGATGCGAGGCGGTGCGGGTTCCCTAACCCTGGCATACCATGCCGCTTCCGCGGCCGACCAGACGGCTGACTACCGTGACGATGTCCAGATAGTCGTCGTCGGCGTAACCTATAAATCTCGGCCGCAGCGTATAGGCCATGGCCATCGACGCCTTGTCCCTGTCCGGCAGGATGATGATGCTGCGAAAATCGCTGAGAAGGTCCTGCATCTCCGCAATGTGCGCCAGCTCTTCCTGCGCCGAGACGTAGACGACGATGATGGCCTGATCGCCTAGAGGATGGTGCAGGCGGAGAAAAAGGTCTTCAGGCGTGTGAATATAGGTGATGTTTTTTCTGGAAACGATCACTTCGATGAAGCGGGAAAGTCTCGCGCTTCCGTCTTCGTCGGACGTATAAAAAAGAATCTGCATTATCCGTTTTACCTCTTCTTTTCCACCTCTTCCGCCATCCCGGCATGCTTTGGAACGGATACCCGGAAGAGGCATAACCATCATTACACAAGAACCATGCCATGCGCCGTACGAGCCCGAAACAATAGGCGGCCGGTCGTTAAAAATCAGGACTTTAGACGGCGTCGCATGCGGGAGGAAAGCGAGGACAGGAACGCGTGCGCCGGACATGTCGTCCGGGGAAGTCGGACTTTGTCCATCCGCTGTGGACGCGGACCGCTCGTCCTGCGGGAACGCAGAGGCTTGCAGGGCAGGAACCGTTGGAAGATCGTTGATTTGCTGATGCCGGAGATGCCGATGTGCGGCAAATCACAGTTCCGGTGGGGCTGGAAACGGATTGAGAACGCGAAGATGACGATATCGATCAGGCCGGCGCATAAGATCGCGTCCGGCCCGCCGCCGGAGCCGCTCCCTATGACAGGGGCAGCTCCGGCTTCAACCCGCATGTTTCCCTTGCAGCGGCGACGCGCCACCAGACGGGTTTTGCAATAATCAGGAAGATGAACGGACGTTTCCGGCGAAGAGGGGGCTCATCTTCTGTAACCATGGAGGCGCGGTCCGCGAGATTCCTACTTGGCCGTTTTTTCTCCCATATGGCCGTTGCACCAGCTTTCAAACTTCGTAAAGTTGTCGTCCATGGCCGTCTTGAATTTGTCGCGGCAATCGGTGCAGGCCTTCATCCAGTAAGCCATATGGTTCTTGGCTTCCGCCGGGCAGAGCGGGGACTGGTTCATGAAAGCGTCCATGGCCTTCATCATGTTGTCCTGCATCATGCTCACTGCGGTGAACGAACTCCCGAAAGCCCTCTTGTTGAAATCGACAACCTGCTTGCTCATCTGCATCGGGTCCATCATCATATACTCTCTCTCCTTTCCTCATTGATTGAACTAAGACCGTTTTGCTGCTCCATCCATGGATATTTTCAAGATACATGCCAGAATGAAACCGCACCGTCGGCCGGCAGCAGGGTACGGCGGAAATATACGTCGTATATGGCTTTTCGGGGAACGGCCCCGTCCGGAAACCCTTCACCTCCCCTGAAAGACGGCATCTTCATTGTCCGGAATAAGAGGAACGGAATTATTCCTGTGACGCAACGGATGACGGGGAACAGGGTTGTTCGCCGGCAATCGCGGCGAGGAGGGTGTTTCCCGGATTTCGGGAGGGGGATCGGCATGGGCGAGGAACGGCGGAAGCCGCCGGATACAAAAAAAAGGACGGCCGTCCTGCAACGGCCGCCCCGTCTATGGATCATTCAAAGAGGAATGATTATTCATCCCGGACGGAATCGCCGACCATCCGTCCGCCTTTCACGAACGGCCGTCCGGTCGGCCCGAAAAACGTCGGTTAAAACGTTTCGCCGTCCCTCCCCTCGAAGGGGATCAGCCGTTCGGAAACGGCTTTCTTCGATACCACGGCGTGGGAAGGCGCCGCGGCGGTCATTTTCATGCCCGTTCCGGCGGCCGGTCCGGCCGCAGCGACCACAGCTCTGCCGCTCCCGCTGCCGCCGACGACGGCGACGAGCTCCCGGACCACCTCCTGCATCGTGGCTGCCTGGGCGTTCATCTCTTCGGAGGCCGAGGCCGATTCTTCCGCGTTGGCGGCGTTCCGCTGAACGACCTTGTCCATCTCGTGGACGGCCTTGGTGACCTGGCCGATGCCCTGGGCCTGCTCGGCCGAAGCCGCGGCGATTTCACTCATGAGCTCCGCGCTCTTGCGCGCAGACTCGGCAACCAGCGAAAAATCCGCGTTCGTCTGGGCGACCAGATCCGAGCCGCCTTTGATCTTCTTGATCGTGTCTTCGATCAGGCCGGAGGTGTTCTTTGCAGCCTCGGCCGCCCTGATCGCCAGGTTACGGACCTCTTCCGCGACGACGGCGAATCCCGCCCCCGCCTCGCCGGCCCGCGCCGCTTCCACGGCGGCGTTAAGGGCGAGGAGGTTCGTCTGGAAGGCGATCTCGTCGATGGTCTTGACGATCTTCGAGGTTTCGTCGCTGGCCTTCGAGATCTCGTCCATCGACAGGGTGAGGTTCTTCATGGTGCCGTTGGCCCGGTCCATGACGTTCTTGGCCTCTTCCGTCAGCTTGTTGGCCGCGTTGGCGTTGTCGGCATTCTGCTGCGTCATGGACGACATCTCCTCCAGGGACGACGACGTCTCCTCGATGGCCGCCGCCTGTTCGGAAGTCCCTTCGGCGAGGCTCTGGCTTGCCGTCGCCACTTCGCCGGAAGCGGACGTGATTTCGTTTGCGCCGGTGGAAAGCCTGTCCGCGGCGTTCTGGATGGGAACGGCGATGGCCCGGGCAAAGAGATAGGCCACCACGGCCGCAATAAGAGCGAAGAAGAGGACGCCGCCGATGATGATCGTCCGCGTCGAATTGACCGACGCCAGCATTTCGTCCACCGGCACGGTCGTCATGACGCTCCAGCCGTTCAGCTTGACCGGGGCGAAGCCCGAGTACTTCTCGACGCCCCTCAGCGTCAATCTCTGGACGCCCGTCTCTCCGGCCATCGCTTTCTTGGCCATCTCTTCCGCGCCTGGCTGGATGATGCTC
Organism: Syntrophales bacterium; assembly: GCA_963668175.1. Lineage (GTDB taxonomy): Bacteria > Desulfobacterota > Syntrophia > Syntrophales > PHBD01. The sequence goes on along the minus strand of OY764159.1, from coordinate 1,991,959 downwards.
ATTTTCAGGACCTGCTTGGCGTCCGGATAGACGATGATCGTCCCTTCCTTGTTGGCGACGAAGGCGTAACCCGACTTGCCCAGCTTGATCTCGTTGATTTTCGCCGCGAGGTAAGGAACGTTGAGGATGCCGGCGACCATGCCTATGACCTGGCCGTTTTCGTCCTTCACCGGATGGGCCAGGGTCAGGATCGGTGCGTTCGACCGCTTCGATATGTCGACCTGATTCAGGCTGCTCTGTCCCTGGAGGACCTTCTTGGTGTATTCCCTGTCCGCCAGGTTGAGGCCCTTCGACGCCCCCTTGAGGTTGTCGGCGATGACGACGCCGTCCCGGCCCGTGACGACGATCCCCTCGTACCGGCCTTCGGTAATGGCCTGGAGTCCGCTCAAATCCTGCTGCAACAAATCCGCCTTCGCGGTGTCGCCTGCGTTCTTGTCCCGGACGGCCTGGATCACCGCCGCGCGCCGGGATTGCATGGCAATGGCGCTGGACTCGGAAGTCAGCACGCCGTCGACCATGTCCGCAATACTCTTGGAAATCATTACAATCTGTTCGTCTGTTGCCTTCTCCATGGAAGTCTTGGCGTTGAAGACGGCAACGGCCCCGAGGACAATCACCGGAATCATGGCCATGAGACAGCCGCCCAGCACCAATTTCGCCTTCAATCCGCCTGTTCTAAAAGAAAAACCTCCCATCATGCTTGTAAAACCCCCCATCAATGAATTTAATATCATCTTCAGGGCGCATGCCATGGACACGCCGCCATCGTAAATTGCCGCGAGTCCCAGGGTTTTTCCCACGTTTCTTCATCGTATGAAGCAGTGTTGCCATGATCCAGCATCCCGTTGATCCGAAAGGACGGTCCGGGCCGCTGCCCGGACTTCACATCCCGCTATTTCCCTGCCGAAGCCCGGTTCCTTCACAATCTCCGGGGACCGGGCAGCAAAGACCTCGTTACATTCGATCAGATCGACATCGGCGGTCCAATATCCCGGGTGGTCCTTGAGGGGCCTGACCGCCAGAACCGGGACGTTCCCCGTCGCCGACGGGTGGCGGCCGCCGCAGTACCCGGCCTTGATTCCTATAACGGCGCAAGGCCGAGCGCCTTTACCATGTCTGAAAGTGCGGCTATTATACAGCTGGAGCCGTCATGAAGTCCAGAAGAATTACCGGACGCCGTTTTGCCGACGTTCGAAATAAATGCGGCAGTGTTATCACGGCCGCGAAACGTCGCGTCGCCCTCTCTCCCGCGGGTCCTTTCACCGGACCGGGCGGCGTCCCGGAGCCGCGGGCGGACTTCGGCGCCGCCGCAGGGACAGCCGAAAGCGGCGGATAAAAAAAGGGCGGTTGTTGTGCAACAACCGCCCCTGTCACCTGATCGTTCAGCCGGGAATTACCTTGCGTCCCGGAAGGACCCGCCGTCCGTCCGGAAACGGATTCGTCTTCAATCCTTCTTTCACACCGACGGGTTTTCCCGCATCGGATCCATGTCACATCATCTCCAGAGCGCAGGCCATGGACACGCCGCCGCCGCCGCAAAGCGCCGCGAGCCCGAGGGACTTGCCGCGTTTCTTCATGGCATGAAGCAGCGTTACCATGATCCGGCATCCCGTCGATCCTATCGGATGGCCCAGGCCGATTCCCGAACCGTTGATATTCGTTATTTCCCTGTTGAGGCCCAGCTCCTTCTCCACCCCCAGGTACTGGGCCGCAAAGGCCTCGTTCAATTCGATGAGCTCGAAATCGGCGATCCGGAGTCCCGAACGGCCCATCAGGGACCTGACCGCCGGGGCGGGGCTGATCCCCATGACGGAGGGATGGCAGCCGCCGTATCCCACGGCCTTGATCCGCGCGATGGGCGCAACGCCCAGCTCCTTCGCCTTGTCGGCCGACATGATCACCATGCCGCTCGAGCCGTCGTTGAGCCCGGAAGAATTGCCGGCCGTCACCTTGCCGACTTTCGGAATAAAGGCCGGGGGCAGCGCCGCCAGCTTGTCGATCGTGAGACCCGGCATGAAGTGTTCGTCCTTGTCGAACATAACCGGCGGTTTCCCCTTCTTCTGGGGGACCTCCACCGGAACGATCTCGTCGCGGAACGCCCCTTCCTTCGTGGCCCATTCGGCGTTGTTATGGCTCCGAAGCGCGACTTCGTCCATCTCCTCCCGGCTGATGTTGTACATCTGGGCGACGAACTCCGCCGTATGGCCCATGATGTATGGTTTTCCCTTATACAGATCGATCGGCAGGCCCTCCTTCAAGGGGCCCTTCTCCGGCCCGGGCAGCAGCTTGGAGCCGCAGTGCAGGGCCTCGATCATCATGTCGTCGAAGCTCTGGCTCTGGAGGCGGCATCCCCAGCGCGCACCGGGCACCGCGTAGGCGACGCCCGACATATGTTCCACGCCGCCTGCCAGGATGACGTCGGCCAGGCCGGCCTCGATCATCGCCATCCCCGATACGACCGCTTCCATTCCCGATATGCAGACCCGGTTGATCGTCACTGCCGTGCTCTGGTCGGAAATACCGGCCTCCAGCGCCGCCACGCGGGCGATGTTCAGGGCATCGTACGGCTCAAGACAGCAGCCGTAACGGACGTCGTCAATGATATCCGCCGGGATTCCGGCCCTTCCGATCGCCTCTTTCATCGTCGTCGCGGCAATCTTGTAAGCGTGCACTCCCTTCAATGTTCCGCCGAACGACCCTACGGGCGTCCGGCATGCTGAAACAATAACAGCTTCTCTCTTACTCATCTCTTTCCTCCAAGGGTTTATGTTCTTCTTTTCTTGTGGGTCCGTGCCCCTTGCACGAACTCCCCTCCTTGCTCAGGCCCGCGGGCTGTTGATTCCCGCCGGCGGGCCGTTTTACCGATTCAATCTTTCGGGCGGCGTCCGGAACGGGCTTGAGGCAGGCCGCCCGTCCCGGTATTGCCTTCCATCCGGGGCGGCAGGAAAACCGCTCCGGCTTCGTCGGCGGCCCGAAGTCCGCACGCAGATCCTGTGTCTCTTTTTTTCACCGCATAAGCCTCCCGGAAGCAGGCCGAAAGCCGCTCTCCTCCCGCAGGCGCAGGGTTATAAAGGCCGGTTTCTCCCGTGGGAACCCGCGCAGTCTGCGGAAGCGCCCGGCGGAGAAACGGACATGCAATCTCTTTCCGCGATGAAGGAACGTGGATGGGCGTATAAGGCAGTTATGCTCAGAAGAGAAGAGGAGGGACCGGCTTATGGCGACCGGTCCCTATGTTAGAGCAGAAGAAAACTTTGCCACCGTTTATGAGAGTCTCTTCTACTCGGTCCAGTTGTGATAAAGCACAATTCTTCCGAAAATTTCTACGTAAAGGCTGCCTGTACGCTTACCCCGTGTTCCCCTGTATCCCACTCGGATCATCGGGTGCGACTCCTTCCGGCACCCCTTTACAACATCGTCAACGTGTGCGGCAGATCCAGGTCCGATGCGGTCCCTGTCCGGCCGGGAAACCATGAGGAGGACCAGGTGGAACAAACCTGGTCCCATGGTTTGATCTGCGGCTGGCCGCAGAGTGGAGAAATCTGTAAATCCGGCTATCGAGCATCTCCCCTTCCCGACAAATCCGGAAGGCTTCATCCTTATCCGGTCCATCCGGCCGCTTGCCGAATCCGATGCCTCCGGCTTGTCATCCTGTAAAGAAGGTGCCGGGTTAAGGGGACAACGATACGTCCATCTCTTATAATGAAAAATTTGCAAGCGGCGTGCCAGATTGGACCCTGCGCCCCTTTGCAAGCATATCACATGGATATTGCTGATTAATATTCAATATGGGTCTCTCCTGCCTTCTCCCGCCTGCCTTATTTGATTCATACCCAGGGACAGTCTGCATGCGCTCTATGCCGGACGACGGACACGAACGAGACACACGTAAACACCCGGTCCGCACACCGTTTATATAAAAGATCAATATTATCGAACTATTCTAAATATCCGCCGCCGTCGCTGCGGCTTTATTGCTTCCTCTTTCGATTGCGGACGAAGCGATGAAGGCCGTGATGCATTTCCTACACATCCGATGGAAATGATTCATCCGGCAACCGCCCGGGAAAAGCCCGTCTCCCGGCCCGCCGCACCCCTGTTTCAATTCAGGGGGGCCGACGGAAGGAGGAACGCCATGTACGGAGAAGGTTATTCGGTCATGAGAAGGAGGATTGCTGCTTCATAGCCGAATTCGCGAATGGACCACCGGAGGCGGCAACGCCCCGCAGCATTCCCGCCGAGATACCTGATGCGGTCCAATGCCTTGTAGTACCTTCTGTATGCTCTGGGTGACATCGTTTTCCTCCCTGGGGCCCCAACGGAACCGACCCGGTTGAATATGGATATCCACCAAAGTACCTGTATCTATGGCGCTTTCCTCCCATCGGCCCCTGTATCGGTCCGGGGAGACCGCCTTGATGTCCTGATTATTGTCGACAGTATTGTATGTACTATCTGAAGATTGTATTGTCAAGCAATATTTCGGTATATCATGGGGACACATTCACGGCGGGGACTTCGGGCGCCGAGGATGAACGCATAATTACCCGTTATATGCCGCATTTACAGAGGACTGCGCGGCGCCGAGGGCAGGAAAGGCTTGACAGGCGGGACCGTTTTGAAGGAGGATAACAGTCTGTTGAAAAAAGTCCATCTGTCGCGCGTGCCCCCTGCATAGGGGGTTGCGTCCCCGCAGGGGGTCTTGCGCGTCCCCTAAAGGGGATAAACCTTACATCTGGACGTTTTTGAACCCCCTGAAAGGGGCAAGCAGCCTGTATGCCCCCTGCATAGGGGGTTCATAATCGAGTTCTTCAACAAGCTGTTAGTGCTTGAGAGGACGATGGCATTGAAAAAGACGACGAGACATGTGCTGGGGCTGCTGCTGATCGGCCATCTGGCCTTCGCGGTCGCCGGCAGCCCCGTACGGGCGGAGGAACCGGCAAAGGTCGAAGCGGGCGAGGCGGAGGAGAAGGCGGCTCCAAAGCAGCAGGAACCGGAAGGCGTAAAGGCCTTGGCCGTTTATTACGGGAAGCGCTATCAGGGAAGAAGGACGGCCTCCGGCGCGGTCTTCGACCACAGGAAGCTCACGGCGGCCCACCCGACGATCCCGCACGGCACCCGCGTGAAGGTGGTCAACCTCGCCAACGACCGGTCCGTCGTCGTTACCGTCAACGACCGCTGCCGGGACCACGGCTACGAACTTATCGACCTGACAAGGGCCGCCGCGGCCAGATTAGGCTTCCTGGGCAGGCGGGCGGCGAGGGTGATGATCTTTCCCCTGTCCGATGAATGAAGCTCCCCCCGGAAGGCGGGTCCCAAAGAAGGCATTAACGAACACATCCATGTTTCCCGGAGACGGAATACCAAACCTGCGCGAATGCGACGACCTCATGGCCCGGTACGGCATGCTGCCGAACATCGTCGCCCACTCGCGGCAGGTCATGCGGGTGGCGCTCGCCATCGCGGACAACATGGGCAACGGCGCGGCCGTCGACCGGGACCTCGTCATGGCCGCGGCGCTCCTTCACGACATCACGAAGACGCGGGCGCTGGAAACGAAGGAATCGCACGACCGGACCGGGGGCACACTACTGCGCGAACTCGGATTTCCGCGGGTCGGCGAGATCGTCGAGCAGCATGTGATCCTGACCGGTTTCGATCCGGAGGCCACCCTTTCGGAACGGGAAATCGTCAACTACGCCGACAAGAGGGTGATGCACGACAGGGTCGTCAGCCTCGACGAGCGCGTGGAGGACCTCATCCTGCGCTACGGCGTCACGGAGGCCGCCGTTGCCTCCATCCGGCGGAACCGGCAGACGGCCGGCGCAGTGGAAAAGAAGATCAGGGCCGCCATGGCCGTCGATCTGGAAGACGCCCTTAGCGAAGTGCAGCGCGCCTGACGGCTGCCGCGCCTGTTTCATCCCTTTTTCGCCCCGACCTCTTTCCCGCGGGCGTCGCCCCCGGCGTCGCCGCACGTCCTTCTTACTTCTTCCGTTTGCGCTTCAGCGCCAGGAGCTTCATGGCATCCGCCGCGGCCCTTTCGCCGTCGATATCGAAAAGGACCCATTTGCCGTCGTGATAGGTCGCCGCCCGGTCGTACGCCTCCCGGATCGGAGACGACAGCGATTCCCTGAGGGCATCCGCCCCGGCCCGCTCCGCGGCTCCGAAAACGATCAGGAGCAAAAAGCGCCCCTTCTCCGGAACGAACGTGCAGAAGGACTTGCCTTTCTTGTACCGGAGGGTCCAGCCGTGCTTCTTCCCCCCGAAGAGCCATTCGGGGACGAAGACGCCGGGATACGCCTCCGCGATCAGCCCTTAGACCTGCCGCCAGCGTTCATAAGCCCCGGCGCCGATCCATGCCGCAACGTCGGCGTCGCCGGGGCGGCTGCCGCCCTCCGTCATTCGGATTCCCGATCCGCTCATCTTCTCCTCCTTACAATCCTGTAATCGTGCGTCCCGCCGTGCGTCCGTTTCCCTGCGCAAGCGCTTGCCCGCCGTCCCGGCCCATTTCTCCGCAGCCGTTTTTGTCCGTATCGCGCGGTTTTCGCCGCCGCAGCCGCACGGAAACCGCCTGCCGACGGAACGGATGCCGTTGAAGTTCGCCTCGAAATATGGAATAATCCCGTCCGATTGTCCGCGTTTCCGGCAAACGGACCGGCAGACCTTCAACCATTCGCAACGGAGCATACTATGTTCGCATGGATCACGACCCCGGAAGGATGGGCGGCACTGGGGACCCTGACGGCCCTGGAGATCGTCCTCGGTATCGACAATATTATCTTCATCTCCATCCTGGTGGGCCGCTTGCCCGCCGAAAAGAGAAACCTGGGCCGCAACGTGGGCCTGATGCTCGCCATGCTCACCCGCCTGGCGCTGCTCTTCTCCCTCGTCTGGGTGGCCGGCCTGACGCAGCCCCTCTTCTCCGTCCTCGGCCAGGACATCTCCGGGCGCGACATCATCCTGATCGGGGGCGGCATGTTCCTCCTCGCCAAGGCGACCCACGAAATCCACGGCAGCCTGGAAGGGGTGGAGGAGCACATGCCCGTCATCAAGAAGGTCACGCTGGCGGCGGTACTTTTCCAGATCGCCATCCTCGACATCGTCTTCTCCCTCGACTCCGTCATCACGGCGGTCGGGCTCGCCCGGCAGATCTCGATCATGGCGATTGCGATCGTCGCATCCGTCGGGGTCATGCTGTTCGCCGCCAAGCCGATCTCGGACTTCGTGGACCAGCATCCGACCATCAAGATCCTGGCCCTTTCCTTCCTCATCCTCGTCGGTGTCACGCTGATCATGGAGGGTTTCGACGTCCATGTCCCGAAGGGATACATCTACTTCTCCATGGCGTTTTCCGTCACGGTGGAGATGCTCAACCTGCGCATGCGGAAGAAACAGACGGAGCCGGTCAGGCTGCGGAAGGACATCGCGGGGTGAAAGGAATGCGGCGCGGGAATCCGAGGATATGCCGCCGGGGGTCGGCTAGTCCGTACAAACGATGGAGATGCAGCTGTCGATGGAGATGCCGACCTTCAGCTGCCTCTTTTCATACATGGACCGGCAGTCACTCTCGCATTTCCGCCGGTCGTAGGTGCTCGACCGCCGCGGCGGGCCGGTTTCCTTGCGTTCCGCAGCCGCATCCGGCGTTTCGTACCGCTCCGGCGCACCGGCTTCATCTCTCTCCGCCGCCGCGCCGTACGAGGCCGGACGCGCCTCGACCGCCCGGTAGCCCAGGTCCCTCATACAGGTATTGAACGTTATGTCCGCGTGCAGGTCCAGGGAGGCCGCGTCGACGAAGTCGGAAACCAGCGAGTACGCCAGGCTCTGGCCGAACGAACAGTCCTTGCAGCCGTCGGTCTTGCGTCTCTCTTCGTATTCGGTCCTTTTCTTGCGGACGGACCGCTCCGCGACGCGGTTGCAGTATTCCTCGTCCGACTGCAGCCTGTATGTGTCGGAATGGTCCCGATGCTCCCAGGACGCCGGCCTCGTAACGCAACCCCCCATCCACACGCACAGGCACAAGCCGATGCATGCGGCCCTCGTGGCATTCATGGCAACCTCCGTTATCGTGCTTTGAAAGATCCGCCGGACACGCCCCTCGCCCGGCCCGCTACCGTATATGGAATGGCCGTGTTACATAATAAACCCGTCTTACGCCGCTCTATCGACACAGACGCGCACCGTCGAAAGAACGGAGGATTCGGCCCCGCGCCGGCCGGCGGCATCACGGCGCCGCGCGAAAAGAGGTTTCCGCGAAGCCGGACGCCAGGTCTCCGAAGTAGAGGCAATAGAGTTCGTGGCTGTCCCCCAGGTAAAGCCGCTCGCATTCATGTGGCGGCAGGCCTGCGAATTCGCGTGTACCCAGGCACGGCGGCAGCACCATGGCGATATGTTCCGTAAGCCCCAGGATCGTCCTGAACAGGACGTCCGCCGGCGGCTGCGTGTTGGAGCCGATAAATCGGTATACGTGGTCGGGGCCGGTCACGGCCCAGTCCGGGTCGAGGAAGGCGGCATCGAAAGGCGGCAGCCCGGACAAGATTTCCGCATCCAGGATACTGCCGGAAACGAGCGCCACGGCGTCAAGAAGGCCGGCCTTATGCAAGTTCTCCCTGGCCTGGGCCTGATGGCGCGGCTCGATCTCCACGGTCGTCACCCGCGCCGCAGCCTGTGCCAGGGCGATGGTTGTGAAACCACCGCCCGTGCATGTCTCCAGCACATTGCGCCCACGGAATCGCTCCGCCATATGGGCGGCGAACCGCCTATCGATGCCCATCTTGAACGTACGATCGTCCGCCGTATAATCGCAGCCGAACTTGTCCCTTATCCGCCCTGCATCCATCATGCCCCCGTCCCGTTAAAAGCCGGCCGCCGCCGGGACACCTTGCCCCGCACATTGCAGCCGTGCAGCCATTACCGCCTTCATGCCGGCCTCCCGCGTCAGCGCTCCGGACGGCCGTCGCCGCCGCCCTGTCCCCCGGCCTTCCGTTTGGCCTCTCTCTTTTCTTTCAGCATGGCGACGATGGGGCTGTCCTCGCGCCAGTTCCGGCAGGTGTTCACGAGGAACTCGTAATGATCCAGGACGAAGTCGGGGATGTTGTGGTCGCAATAGGCGCCGTATCCCTGGATAACGGCGGGTCCCATCGCCGTGAGCAGGGCGGCCAGATGGCTGCATCCCTTGACGCCCCCGGCGATCTCCTTGACCTTCGCCGTGAAGCCTCCGACGACGCGCGCGCCCTTGATGCCGTCGAGGCAATGGGTGCAGTCCCGGCATTCCTCGCGCGGCACGGCGCGCATCTCCGTCTCCAGGTCCTCGATGACAAGGTCGGCCTTGTTCACGAGGAGGCGTACGACCATCTGGTGCAGGACGCCGGGTTTCTTCACGTCCCCCGTGGCCAGATGGAATTCCTTGAAGCGGCGGTCCGTCAGGACGCCTTCCGTGACGAACCGTGTTTCGTCGTAATCGTATGTTCCCGTCTCGATGCTTCTCGTGTGATATTTTTCCCCCATGGGCTTTCCGAAAATGAGCATGACTTCTTTCTGTCCTCCTGTATGCAAATGAATATACGACGCCGTCTGCGGTCCGACAACAACCCGCAGGTCGCGCCTGCCAAGCCGTCCCGCAGGCAGCCGATAGGATGCATGCGCGGCAGCGATAGCTCCGTTTGTCTCTGTGAATGTCCTCCCGCCTTGTCTAGCGGATACCCTCGGTGCGGTCAATGGAAAATTGCGGCGAAACGCTCCGGGCGCTGCCCAGCCGAAGCACAAAACCCGTCCCCTCTCCGGGCAGGAGTAGGCCTGCGGCGTACATGCGCCGACGGCGCGAACAGGCATTTCGGGCCGACCTTTGCCGGCCGCCGTTAAAATAATTTTAGCACCCCGAAAAAAATCCCTTGACCCGTCTACCGCTTTATAGATTAGGAAGTCCGCTGCCCATGGCCATGGGGAAATTCTCAAATCGAAAGGATAAAAAACATGGACAGAGTGACAGTCGAACAGTGGGTCGGCATGTTCCGCGAGATCGGGCTTACGGACGAGGCCATGGAGAAATGGCACCGCCTCTTCGAGGCCGAATATCCCGCGGCGCATCAGAACTTCCTCGAATGGCTCGGCATGGACGCCGGCCGTATCGAGAAGGTAAGAAAAGGCCGATAAGGCCGTGTCCCGTTCCGGCGGTCCGCCGCCGGAACGGGGCCGTACCCCATTCGTCCCGGCGTCGGACATAACCGGAAAAACGACCGTCCGGACATTTCCGCCGGACAAAAACGGCAAGCCGTATCCCGCCGCCCTTCCCTTTCATATTCCCGGTCTAAACCGCCGCGCCCGCTCCCGCAAGCGCATGTATGACAAAAATGTGCTGCTCATACGCCCGTCAAATCGCTGTGATCCTGCATGCAATAATGGTATAAGGCCCCCGGGGGGAGAAACGGCGTTTCTGTATTCGAGCCGGCATGGGGGAGGATGTTGGGCAAGATGGGAAGCGAGGCGAGGACCGGGCGGCAGCGGCGAGGCGACAGCGGACAGCTTGAAGGGAAAATCGAAGAGCTTAAACGGACCATCGGGAAACTGAAGAAGGAGGCGGCACGGCGCGATCAAGGCGGCGGCGGAGACGGCGGGCGATACCGCGCCATCGTCCGCGAGGCCCCCGACGCCGTCTTCGTCACGGACCGCGGCGGGACGATCGTAGACGCGAGCCGGAAAGCGGGAGAGCTTCTCGGCTACGCGGCGGAAGAGCTTTTCGGAAAAGAATTCGCGGCGCTCCTTTCCAGGGAGGCGCGGGGCGGGACGATGCGGGCCTACGGCAGGTCCGGGCGGCGTTACAGCCTGGAGGCGAAGGCCTTAAGAAAGGACGGCGCCGCCGTAGCCGTCACGGTTTCGTTCACGCCGGTCCGGTACGGCGGCGGCAGGATCTTCCTGGTCGTCGTCCGCGACATCACCGGCCGCAAGCGCCTCGAAGAGGCCCTGACGCTTTCGGAAAAACAATACCGCGACATGTTCGAAAAAATCCCCATCGGCATCTGGCGCACCTCGCCGGAAGGGCGGATTCTCGCCGTCAACCCCTTTACCGCCAGGCTCATGGGGTTCGAATCGCCGGAGGATATGATCCGGTCGGTCGACGACATCGGCCGGCAGCTTTACCGCAATCCGAAGGACCGCCGCGAAATGGCCCGTCTCCTGAAAAAGCGGGGCTACGTCCGGGATTACGAAGCGGCGTTCGCCCGTCAGGACGGAAGCACCAGGTGGTGCGTCATGAACGCCCGCGCGGTGCGGGACGCCCGCGGGGAGATACTCTATTACGAGGGTTCTTTCCAGGACATCACGGACCGCAAGGAGGCGGAGGAGGCCCTGTTGAAAAGCAGGGTCGAACTGGAGGCGCGCGTCGCGGAGCGGACGCGGACCCTGACCGCCGAAATCGAGGAGCACCGGCGTATCGCGGAGAGCCTGAAGAAGATGGCCTTCGTCGTGAACAGCGCCCGGGAGATGATGACCCTCGCCAACCGCAGTTACGTCTATGAGGCCGTCAACGAGGCCTACTGCCGGGCCGTGGGGAAGGCGCGCGAGGAGATCGTCGGCCGCTCCATGGCGGCGATGTGGGGCCGCCGGCGTTTCACCGCCTTCATCAAACCCAAGATGGACCGCTGCTTGAGCGGGGAAACGGTGAGGGATGAAGACTGGATCGTTTTTCCCCGCCTGGGTCGCCGCTACTTCGTCATCGGCTATTACCCCTATTCGCAGACGGGCGGGGAGACGACGCATGTCTCCGTCATCACCCACGACATCACGGAGCGGAAAATCGCCGAGGAAGACCTGAAGGAGCACGAAGAGGCCATGCACCAGAGGGCGCTGGAGCTGGAAGAGGCCAACACGGCACTTCGGTTCTTCTTCAAACGCCACGCCGAGGATCAGAAGAAGATCGAGGAGAAGCTCATTTACAACGTCAACGAATTCGTCATCCCCTATGTGAGGAAACTCCGGCAGCACAACCCGGGGAAGCAATGCGCGACGTACCTGGACATGCTCGAATCGAACCTGCAGAACATCGTCTCGCCTTTCATGCAGAACCTGGCCGCCTCGTATCAGAAACTGACGCCGCAGGAGATCCAGGTCGCCGAAATGGTAAGGCATGGCAAATCGTCGCAGGAGATGGCGTCGATCCTGAATATCGCCCTGGGCACGGTGAAGACGCACCGGAACAATCTGAGACGCAAGCTCGACCTGCGCAACAGAGGCATCAACCTGCAGTCGCACCTGCTGACGCTGGCCTAGGGTAGAGAATTTCTACTCCTTTTATGAATAGTCTTTCTATATTGACACGATCCCGCCGTTTCTCTAATCATACCGGCAACCAGGCTTGACGTATGGAACGAAACGGCAGGATCGCTTACCCGGGTCCGGCCGCCGCGCATGAGATGGAGGGAGGTACCGACGTTGACGGAGGCATTCGACCGTTACGAAGAACAATGCGCCCAATGCGCCTCTTTCATCGGCAATACTGCGGATGAGGTGCGCAAGCTCATGAACGCCTGCGAGATGGAATGCATCTTCGATAAATACTGCCGCAACGACAGCCCCTGCGACGCATTCACTCCGGCCCAGCCCAGGTGAGGGACCTTACGCGGTTCGTCTTCACCGCAACGGCGCATCTTCCCGGCTGAGGCATCGAACGCGCATCAGGCAGCGGCCGCCCGCCGCGGAGGGACGGCGCTTCATTCCCGGTCCAGCTCGTGTCTCAGGGCGAGACCGATCGTCTCCAGGCTGTAAGGCTTCTTCACGAAGGGGCCGGCCCCGAGCTTCCCCGCCTGCCTGACCCTTTCCGTTTCGGCGTATCCGCTCACGACCACCGCCTTCTGGCCGGGGACGATCTCGATAATCCTCCGGTAGGTCTCCAGGCCGTCCATCCCGGGGTCCATGATCATATCGAGAACCACGAGGTCGGCCTTGTTCTCCTTCAGGTAGTCGATCGCCGCTTCGCCGCAGTCCACGGCATCCACACGGTACCCCAGCGTCTCCAGCATCGTGAGGGCGAGATCCCTCTGGGCATCGACGTCGTCCACGACCAGGATCGCCTCGCCCTTGCCCATATAGGAGGCCATCGACGCCGGTTCCCTGGCCGCGGGCAGCCTCTCTCTCGTGGCGGGGAAATAGAGGGTAAACGTGCTCCCCTTCCCTTCCTCGCTCCGGACGTCGATGCAGCCGTTGTGGTCCTTCACCGTCCCCCAGACGACGGCCAGCCCGAGGCCCGTGCCGCTCCGTCCCATGACCTTTTTCGTGTAGAAGGGCTCGAAGATCTTCCCGATATCCTGTTCGGATATCCCGCTTCCCGTGTCGGATACGGTAAGGACCACGTACTCCCCTTCCTTCATCTCGTCGAATCCCTGGAGGGGGCGGTCCAGGTACCGGTTTTCGGTGCGGATCGCGATCTCGCCGGGACCGGACATCGCCTCGGCCGCGTTGGAGACGAGGTTCATAAGCGTCTTGCCCAGATGGACGGGCGAGCCCTTGATATTGAGGAGCCCGGGATCGAAGTCCGTTTCGATCTTCACGTTCGGATGAAAAGAACGGAGCTTCTCGAACTCGGGCGTGCGGAAATAGTCGGCGACGACGCGGTTGAGATCGACCACTTCCGAGATGGTCACGCCCCGCCGGGCCAGGGTGAGGAGATCCTGGATGATGGCCGCCCCGCGGATGCTGGAGCGGTGGATGTTGTCGACATACTTGCGCAGGGGGCTGTCCCCGGGCAGCTTGGCCGCAAGAAGCTCCGAGTACCCGACGAGAACGCCGAGGACGTTGTTCAGGTCGTGGGCCACGCCGCCCGCCAGCCTGCCCAGGCCTTCCATCTTCTCCGCCCTGTTCAGGCGCTCCGCGAGTTTCCTCCGTTCCGTGCTGTCGCGGATGCACTCGATGGCGGCGATGATCCCGCCGTGGGAGTCGCGCAGGACCGACGCCGTCGCCGACATGTGGACGTCGCCGGGCGGGATGGAAGAGACGAAGCACTCGCCGGTCAGCGTGTCCCCCGTTCTCCGGACGGCGGTGTATTCGTTCCCGATCTTCAGCTCCGGATGGAGGGCGTAGTCGATCAGCATGGGCCTCTTGTGTCCGTAAAAGGGCACCGCGTAGGCATTGTCGTTCCTGCCGAGCATCTCCCCCTTCGGGACCCCGGTCATGACCTCCATGGCCCGGTTCCAGGCGATGACCTTGCTGTCCCTGTCGATGACGATCGTGGCGTCGGGCAGGAACTCGATGATGTCGGCGAGCCTTCGTTCCGATTCCCGCCGCACATCTTCGGCCTTCTTGCGGCGGAGGATGTCCCGGCGGAGCTGCTCGTTGAGTTTCGTCAACTCGGACTGGGCCTTCACCAGCTGGCTGCTGCGCTTGTCGGCGAGCCTCTGGCACTCGACGGCGAAGGCGGCCTGGTTGGCGTAGGTGATCAGCCAGTCGCGGTCCTCGACGGTGAAAGGCGGAAGCGGAGCGGGCCGGCAGATGACGATCAGACCGATGATCTGCTGGTTGAAGATGAGGGGACTCGCCGCAACGGACCCGTTGAAGTAAGGCTCCCGGTTGTCGGGAACTTCCGCGAGGAACGGCGCGATGTCCGCAAAAAGTCTCGGCTCCCCGCGCTCAAGGAGCCGCCCGGAAAAGCTTTGGCCCACGGGTATCTTTTCGGCGACGGCGACGCCGGCATCGAGGCCGACGGATGAAACGAACCTGAGATGGTCCCTTTCGAGAAGATAGAGGACGCAGACGGGACATTTGAATCCCTTGCCGATCACGATGGGAATCCGCCTCAGCAGAACTTCGAGGTTGGCGACCTGAAACGAATCGATCGCCCACTGCATCTCCTTTTGCCTGTCCGTCGACTTTTTGCGCGCTGTTTTCCTGTCTTTTTCCATCCTTCCTTGTTTCTCCTCCTTATGAAATCCGACAGCTTCCCGGGGCGTCGTCCGTTCCCGGAGCCGAAATGTCACGATCCCGCCCGGCGAGGCGGGGCATACGCTTTCAGCCGAAAAAAAACCCCTCCTCTCTATAAAACAGAAGCGGGGTTTCACGAACCGGATCGCATCGGCGTTTCAGCAGTTTTTCCAGCATGGAGTCATTCACCGGCCTTTCCTGCGTAACTGACTACCACACTGCGCACAGAAAATCCAGTAATGCATTGTATTTTATCACTCTTTCCTACAGAAAATGACCGCATGGGGACTGACTCAAGACAAAGAAAATCCCTCCGCAGGCGCAGAGCCCGTATAAAAACATACACGGTTTGTCATTTCAGGGAAAAGGGGGAAAAATGCGGAGCAGGGCGGCGGCGCGTGACTGCCGCCGCCGTCCCGCTCCTTCGTCGAAAGGGCCGGATCGGGGTATCCCCTATTCGTCGAAAGGTTCTTCCATCGGGTCCAAGCCGAGAATATCGTAAGGGAGAGGGGGCGGCGGCGGAGCCAGCCGGTCCAGTTTGGCGATCTGTTCGGCCGTCAGGATCGACCTCATCCGGATCGCCGCCTGCGCTCTGACGGCGTTCAGTTTTCCGTCTATGGCGCCCAGTTCCTTCTGTTTTTCAATAAGGGCGGCCTCCTTTACACGGGGGTCGGAGAAAAGCTCGCGCATCTCCAGACGCCTGTGGGCAAGTCTGTACGCCAGTTCCCTCGCCTCCTTGTCAGCCTTATCCTTCAATGCAGCCATCCTGGCCTTCTGATCGGAAGACAGGTTGAGATGCCGGACCAGCGCGGGATGCAAAAGCATCGGGACATCGGAACCGGGGGGAGCCATGACGCCCATGAATCCCGGAGGAGCCTGGCGGCCTTCTTCGGGGCAGGGAAACGGCGGGGGACCGCCGCCTGCAAAGCCGGGTGCCGAAAGCGACACAACGAGAACCGCGAGTATCGCAACGATGATTTTTTTCATAACGAACCTCCTTTTGTGCCGAAACATTATCTGTTTCTGTCTTGCGGTCTGGGTATGTTATATAGGAGGCGTATGCGGGAATAAAGTTAACATAGGTGAAAATATGTAAATCCGGGAACTTCCGGCAACCGGCGCCGGAAAATCCGTATCCGTGAGGCATTCCGGGGCTTGGCCGCCCCGGAGAGAAAAGGCCGGGCGGGCCGTTTTCCGCCGCATTGACTGATTGAAAGAAAGGATACAACCATGCCCTATTTTGTCACGGACGACCATGTGCGGCTCTATTACGAAGAGAAGGGGAAAGGCAGACCGGTCCTTCTGATCCACGGGCTCACGGCGAACAGGCGGCATTTCAGGAAGCAGACGCCGGAACTCGCCGAACACTTCCGGGTCATCACGCTGGACCTCAGGGGGCACGGCGATTCGGAGGTCCCGGAGCACGGCCTGACGATCGGCCGCCTGGCCCAGGACATCAGGGAACTGCTTGACTACCTTGAAGTGGGGACGTTCTCCGCCGTCGGCTGGTCCATGGGGACGCACGTCATCTTCGAATTCGTGAAGCAGTTCTCCTGCGACAGGCTGGAGAAGATATGCGTCATCGATATGGCTCCGAAGATCATGAAGGCCGACGACTGGTCCTTCGGACTTCCGGGACTCTTGAACGGACAAGCGGGGGATTTCGGCCACGAAGACAATCTGAGAATCCTGGCCGCCATGCTGGGCAGCTGGGATGCCTACAGCCGCATCGTCGCCCAGCGCATCCTGAACAGGTCCCTCATGAATGCGAAAATGGAATTCGACGACCGGGCCGATTTTCCTGGCAAGGCGGACCTCCCCTGGCTCTACGAGGAGGCGAAAAGGAACACGCCCCACGTCATCATCGCCTTCTGGATATCCATGTCCGTCCAGGACTACCGCCCTTACCTATCGTACATCACGGCGCCCTGCCTGCTCACGTACGGCCTGGAGAGCAACTACTATCCGCCGGAGAACTACGAGTACATGAAGGAGATGATACCCAGGGCCCGGATCGTCCCGTTCGCGGACTGCGGCCACGCCCTGCACATCCAGGACGCCGCGAAGTTCAACCGGGAGCTGATCGCTTTTTTGAAAGAGACGTAAGGCGGGAAGAAACGGACGACGGTTCTTTTCTGAAGAAAAACGGGAGGGCCCGATTCGGTGCGAACACTCCGGGAACCTCCCGTTTGGACAAGCTAGGGAGGAACGCGACGACCCCCTCGACCGCCACCCGATCGTCCCTCTTCCTTCTCCTCCGGAGCGGCGCTATTCGCTCAAGGGCCGGCTCTCATTGCCCGCCTGCCCCGGGCGCTCCCTCGCAACCTGCCCGAGCCCGCGCGCAACGCAAGGTTGCGCCGCGATCCATTCGCCTCCGGACGGCATGATCCCTGGCTCGGACGTCACCCTAATCCCCGCTTCCCAAAATTAAAAATATATCATTAGACTTAATTCGATAGCTTTTGCATATAAGAGTCCGCGTAAGGGAGGCTTGGCGCATTTCCGGACGATGGAACGACCGGGAACGGCCCTGCCTGCCACTGTTCGACGTGACGGCCCCGAACCCCACTGCTTCCTATTCCTTACCCATCGCCTGCTCCCTTCTTTATCGCCGGAACAACCCATGCCAACCGTCCGGCATTCCTGTTTATTTGTCCGATTTTCCGGACAAAGGGCTCCGGAACGACGGGAATGGCGGCCCCGGCGATTCCGCTTTCCGGCCGCGGAGATACGCGAATCAGTCATCTAAGTATATGATTACTATATGCATACTGCTTTATTTCCCCGTAAGCATCCGATCTGGCACGATTTTTGGTAACAGGGGGAGATCAAGCCGGGTGACCCCGCACGTCAGGAGGTATCCGGGCGGAACAGGCCCTGAATCCGGTCCTTGATTCGACTGCAATAGTTTCATGGCGACGGCGTCCGCCGCTGTTCGTAAAAGGGGAGGAAGCATGCAGGACGCAAGGAAGACGAAGGCAGAACTCGTCGGGGAGATTACGGAACTCCGCCGGCGAATCGCCGCCCTGGAAGAGGAGAAAAAGGCGATTGCCGACGAGGAGACGTCCCTCCGGGAGAACGATGCCCTGTACCGGGCGCTCGTCGAGGCGTCCCCGGACCCCATCATGATCTTCTCCACGGCGGGCGACATCCTGGGCGCCAACGCCCGGGCGGCGGAGGTGTACGGCGCCGACTCCGTCGAGGAACTCCTCGGGGAGGTGAAGAGCGCTTTCCATTTGCTCACCGACGACGGCAAGGCATTGGCGGCCGAGAACATACGGCAGATGATGGTCGACGGGTATTCCCTGAAAAGCGAATATCTGGTGAGGATCAAAAACGGGACGTTCATCCCCGTGGAGATCAGCTCCTACGCCGTCAAGACGCCCATGGGCGCACCGTGGGCCTATATCAGCATCATCAGGGACATCACCGCGCGCAAGGCGGCGGAAGCGGACCTGCGGGAATCGGAAGGGAAATTCCGGGACCTCGCCGAAAAATCGCTCGTCGGCATCTATCTCATCCAGGACCATACTTTCAAATACGTCAACGCCCAATGCGCCGCCCTCTTCGACTACGAGATCGACGAGATGATCGACCGCGTCGGCGTCGTGGACGTCGTCCATCCGGAAGACCTGCCTATGGTCATGGAGAGCCTCCGCAAGCGCCTCGACGGCATATTGAAATCCGACCATTACGAACTCCGGATCAGGACCGGGAAAGGCGCGCTGAAGAACGCCGCCGTCTACAGCAGCAGCACCACATACCGGGGGAGACCCGCCGTCGTCGGCAGCCTCGTGGACATCACCGAAAACAAGCGGACGGAGCAAGCCCTGCGGGAAAGCGAGGAGAAATACCGGCTCCTTGCGGACAACGCAACCGACGTCATCTGGACGATGGACATGGAAGGCCGTTTCCTCTATGTCAGCCCGTCGATTGAGGATATCTTCGGGTATACGACCGAAGAGGCCATGGCGATGTCCCTGGACCGCATGCTCGCCGAGGACGACGTGCCCTGGGTGATGGCGGCGATCCACGAGGAACTTCTGAAACCGGAGGGGCGGCGGGACGAACGGCGGCTCGTGGAAGTGAAGCAGTATAAAAAAGACGGATCGCTCCTCGACGTCGAGGTCTCCACGAGCTGGCTCCACGACGAACGGGGGATCATCGTCGGCTTCCAGGGATGCACCCGGGACATCTCCCTGCGCAAGCAGATGGAGTCCGAAAGGGCCATGCTGGAGAAGCAGCTTCTCCAGGCCAGGAAGATGGAGGCCATCGGCACGCTCGCCGGCGGCATCGCCCACGACTTCAACAACATCCTCATGGGCATCCAGGGCCACGCCTCCCTGATGCAGATCGACCTTGCGCCCGACCACCCCCACCGGTCCCGGATCGGTGAAATCGAGAAGCAGATCGCACGCGGGGCCGACCTCACGCGCCAGCTGCTCGGATTCGCCCGGGGCGGCAAATACGAAATCAGGACGGTCAATCCCAACAGCCTGATCGACAAGACGTCGGAACTCTTCCGCCGGACGAACAGGGAGGTGACGGTCGTCAAGAAGCTCCAGCCGGACGTCTGGATGATGGAGGCGGACCCGGCGCAGATCGAACAGACGCTCCTCAACGTCTTCATCAATGCCGGGCAGGCCATGCCGGGCGGCGGAACCCTGTCCCTCGAAACCCGGAACGTTGTTCTGAACGGCGACGAAGCGGTCCGTCACGGGGCGACGGCAGGCCGGTACGTGAAGATCGTCGTTGCCGACACGGGAACGGGCATGGACGAAGAGACCAGGAACCGCATATTCGATCCTTTCTTCTCGACGAAAGAGACGGGAAAGGGAACGGGCCTGGGGCTTGCCTCCGCCTACGGCATCGTGAAGAACCACGACGGTTTCATCGCCGTGGCAAGCGAAATAGGGAAGGGATCGACCTTCGGCATCCACTTTCCGGCCTCCGACAGGGCGAACTTCGGCAAAGGCGCACGCGCGAGGGGGACAAACGGCAACGGTCACGGCACGGTCCTCCTCGTGGACGACGAGTCGAGCTATATCGAGGTGACCAGGGAACTCCTGGAAAACATCGGCTACCGGGTCCTGACGGCGGGAAGCGGCCGCGAAGCCGTCGCCATCTACTCGGAAAAGATGCGCGCCATCGACGTCGTCATCCTGGACATGATCATGCCGGGCATGGGCGGCGGCATGACCTTCGAGACCCTGCGCGAAATGGACCCGGACGTAAAGGTCATCCTGGCCTCCGGCTACAGCCTCAACGGCGAGGCGAAAGATATCCTGAGCAGGGGGTGCCGGGGCTTCATCCAGAAACCCTTCCACATCGGCGAACTCTCCGCAAAAATCCGCGACATCATGTAAAGGACGATTCGGCGCCGTGTATTTTCGCTTTCCGCCGCAGCACCGGCAGTCGGCGGACAGACCCGTCTTTCCTCTGCCGCACATCCTTCCGGACCGGCCGTCGGGCCGGCTCCCGGCAATTTAACCTTTGAATCGGCGGCGGCGATAGTGTATCTTCATTCCGTCAAGGGGGGATCACCGTGCTGTTCAAGGATAAGCTTCTGAAGAAAGCGCTGGCGGCCTACAACGGCGAACACGTCCTCGAGAGGGTGCTGCAACACGGCGAAGACGCCCTGCACCTCGGCGGCCAGGTGAAGAAGATGACGGTCTACTTCCAGCGCATCGGCGGCTTCGCCGAGATCGCCGAACGCTTGCCGCCGGAGATGCTGGTCCATATTCTGACCGAGTACCTCACCGTCATGACCGCCACGATCGAAAGCCGCAAGGGCATTGTCGACCGCACCATCGGCATCGGGGACACGATGGTGGCGTTCTGGGGCGCCCGCGACGAAACCGACCATGCCGACAATGCGTGCGCCTGCGCCATGGACGCCGTCGAGCGGGGCAGGAACCTGTCCAGGAAATGGCAGGCCAAGGGCATCCCGCCCCTCGACGTGGCGATCGGCATCAACAGCGGCAGGGTAATGCTGGGCAACTTCGGCACACCGACCCGCTTCCAGTACACGATCCTGGGCGACGCGGTCAACCTGGCCTCACGCCTGGCGGGGTTCAACGGCCGGTATGGAACGGAGATCCTTCTTTCGGAATTCACGAGGGAGCAACTGCGCAAGCCGGCGAAGCTGAGCGGCGTCGACGCCATCTCCGTGAAGAACAATCCCGTGAATATTTACACGCTGGAGCGGGATGGCATCCCGGTTTAAATCCCCTCACATACCGCGCCACATGGAGATCGCAGGAAAGCTTAAAGCAGATTCACGTAACACTCAGCCTTCCCCTCCCACGGCAAGAACCACGGTTTATAAGACCCCACATTCGCAGGGCTTATTTCGCTTAGCCCCCTCTTTTCTGCGGGGATTCCGTCAGGCAGAAGCGACATCAACGCGGTGATCATGCGATGATCTTTGATACGCCATAGGAAGCGTTATGGGTGCCATTTTCCAACGCATGGATATATCTGCGCGATTGGTTAGCATAACACCCGAACGCCGGTCATACCGTCAATGGACAACTTGTTGCCGAGAAAACGAAAATAATGTGTAAAAATGCCGGCTGTCAAATGAAGATTTTCAGCTCATGATATGGAGATTGGGCGACGGCAAGAATGACGACGGATTCAAGCGGGACAGCGGAGCATCGGACTGGCGCCGCTGCGGTCGGGGTGAGCCGACGCGTTTTTTCAGTATTTTAAAAGACGATGCCCCGAAGCGGGGTTAACGCCATTCGCGCTCCGGAGAAAAAAGGGAAGGCAGGGTCGATGATCGCCCTGCCCTTCAGCATGTCGTCAATCCCTTGTTTCATGATCTTTTCTTAGACTTCCTCGCTAACGCAATGCCGGCCAGACCGAGGCCGAGGAGCAGCATGGTCGCAGGCTCCGGAACGGGTGCGGCAGCGGTTACGTCAAGATAAGGTCTGAGAGCGATATTGCCGGTATATTCGTCGGAATAAAAATTCTGCGATCCGTATCCCCCCAGTTGCATAATCATAGCCAAAGATAATTGATTCCCGGCCGCAGCTTGCGCCAACGAACCGACATCCCATGAAAACCAACCGCCCGTGATGCCCAGTGTAGCGTTAACAGGGGCGCCTGAATAAGCAGGCTGATTATTATAAGTCAGCGTCGTCTCGCTCCAGGCGTTTGAAGCCGAATAAACGCTTACGGTAACCGGCGTACCGGTGGCACCGTAAAAGTTATACAGCCATAATGTCGCTGATTCAATATTTGTATAACCCGTCAAATCGAACTTCAAAAACGTCCTTATATAACCGGATGCGGCCGTCGCACCTATGCTGAACGTTTCGCTGTTGCCGGTGACGGTGGTGGGGTACTTGCTGAGGACATAGGCGTCGTCCGTCGGGCTGAGAGACGCTGCAGAAGCCTGACCGCACAGCGCCAGGCAGATCATGATACACACGACAATTACCTTTTTCATGTCTATGCTCCTTTTTCGGTGATTATCTGTTTTATCGAGAGCTTCGAGCGGCCTCGAAAGCCCCTCCCTTTTCTCGGCACGTCGCGCCGATGATAACGATAACTTGGAGCACAAACAGTACCAATCAAATAACTCCTCGATTATAAACGTTTAATTAAGATTCGACCTGTCTTGCACCTTCGCATTTGTGTAATATCTCTTTACATCCCGGCGACCCGGAACGTGCGTGCTTCCTTACTAACCATACTATTATATTGATATTTTCAGATAGAGCAGGGGATGTAAGAAAGAATGGCAATGTCGGTTTATTTTACAGATTTTTCGCTACAGACATTATCACATGCTTAATATTGTTATAATATATTTTAGGCAGTGAAACGGTAGGTATAATCTCTCGCTTCGGCAAAGCGCCGCACACCGACCTGGCGGAAGGCATGTCTCTTCACTCGACGGACCGACCCTTTTCCATGAACCTTTGCAGGACGCTGCGGCCTTCGGCGTCGATCCTGTAGACGGCCTGGAGGTCTCCCACGACGTCGCCCTTGTAATCGAAGTAGAGGTTTCCCGTCAGTCCCGCGGGATTGACGTAGGTCCGGTGGAGGTAATCGGCCACCTTTTCCGCCGCGGTCGTCCCCGTCTTTTCGACGGCGGCCACGAGGGCCAGAAAGGCGTCGCCGGCAAAAAGGGCATGGACGGACGTAAGGTCTTCCCCGTAGGCCTCCCGGTAGCGGGCAAGGAACGATTTCGCCCTGGTCGACTTGAGGTCCGAAGGCGCGGGCGCGCCGATGAAGTAGAAGCCCTCGGCGGCCTTCCGGCCGGCAAGCCGGACGAGTTCCGGATTGTCCGTGCCGTCGCCGCCCACGAAGACGGCGTCCCACTGCATCCGTTCCCGGCTTTTAAGAAGCGCCGCCGCCTCGGGGTAGTAGCCCCCATAGAAGAGCACCTCCGGCCCCGCCGCCCTGACCTTCGCAAGCTCCGGCGCATAGTCCGCCCGCCCCGGCGTCAGGGCGCCCTGGTAGACCACGTCGATCATGAAATCGAAAAGGTATTTGCCGATTCTGTCCGCCAGCTCCCTGCCGTAGAGACTCCCGTCGTGGAGGAGGGCCGCTTTCTTGACCCCCGCCCGGCGAATCCGGTTCGCGACGACCCTGGCCTGTTCGTTGTCCTGGGGGCACGTGCGGAAGAAGTACCGGTAACCCTTCTCCGTGAGGGACGGCGCCGTCGAACCGTACGAGACATGGACGATCTTCGCGTCGTTGAAGACGCCCTGGAGCGCCGCCGTCGCGCCCGATTGCAGGGAGCCGACGGCCGCAACGATCCCCCGGCCGACCATGGCCTTCCCTGCCTGCAACGCCTTTCCGGGATCGTCCCCGTCGTCGGCGTAGAACACCTCCACCGGCCGCCCGAGGACGCCGCCCTTCGCGTTGACGTCGGCGACGAGAAGCCTGAGGACCTGCGCCGCCTCCTTCCCGACCTGTCGATACGGCCCGCTGAGAGGCCCGATGAACGCCATCGTCACCCGCTCGGCCTCCCGCACGGCCGCTTGTCCGTTTCGCGGCACGGCATTATCCTGCCCCGCCGCCGGGGCGGCCGCCGCCGCAAGAATCAGGCACAGGACGATGAACCGCTTCTTCATTTCGCACCTCCCGGATTGCCCGCCGAACGTTCCCGAGGCGCGACGGTATCGAGAAGCCGGTAGAACTCCTTGCGCACGGCCTCGTCGTTCAGGATGCCGACATGGGTGACGTCGAAGCCGTAGGTCTTGACGGCCTTCAGATGGACCCGGTAGTCGAGCTGGCTCCGCAGGGTGATCGTGCCGTCGCTGCTCACCCCAGACTTGTTGCGGTAGCCGAAGAACATGTGGAAGGGCACGTCGGGCGGCAGGTCGCGCTGGTAGATGTTCTGAAGGAAAAGGCTCTCCGTCGCCACGTCGCGCCAGGACGGGACGACGACGGGCGCGGTCTTGATCCCCTCGTTCGCGTCCTCGACGCCGCCGTACGGCGACGACAGGGAGATATACATCTTGAGATAGGGCGGTTTGCCGTTCCGGCAGACCTTGTCGATGGCCGAGCGCGCCACGAGGCCGCCCATGCTGTGGGCCACGATGACCAGACGCTTCAGGCGGTATTCCCTGAGTTCGTCGAAGACCTCGATGGAGCCGCCCAGGATCGATCCCAGCTTGTCGAGAGGAAGTCCCGACGCGTAGAAATAGAACCACGGCTGGAAACGCTTCCGGTCGAGGCCCTCGACGAGGTATTTCCAGTCCTGCGGCGTGCCTTCGACGCCGTGGACAAAGAGGACCATCGTCTTGTCGGGATCGTATTCGTCCAGCGCGAAAAACGCGCCCTGCGTGTGGGCCAGGAATTCCGTCGGCCGGTAGATGCCCATGGTTCCCCAGCGGGCGTCGAAGAAATCGTTGTCGAGGGAGTCGTACCGGTAGCCCGACACGGCAACCGGAGCGTTTACGGGAATGTCCGCCGTCGCCGGCCGGCGGAGGTCCAGCTTAATAGGCGGGCCGTTGACCAGGATATTATCCACCGCCCTGCCCCTGGCGACGGTAACGGGCTTGCCGGGCGCCGTCCGGCCGACAAGCTCGTTTTGTTCGAATATGCCGTTCTTGTTCAGATCGGCGAAGATATAAATGTCGTAATCGCCTTCGGGAAGAAAGATGGAATAGTAGAGCGCCGGGGCGCGGACGATACGGGAGGCGACGATCTCGCGGGACTGGTACCGGTCGGAAACGGCGACGACGAGAACGGGCTCTTCAAAAAAATTCTCCGCCTCGATCGTCCCGTCCAGGGAATAGCAATTCTCCGGGGCAAGGTCCCGCAGCACCTGGAGGCTCGGGCGGTCGTGAAACGTGTTGGACAGCGTGCTCTTTCGCGACATGTAGCCGAGATAATTGGATACGTTTTCGCACCCTGCCAGCTGAAAAAGAAGAGAGAGCAGGATCGCCTGCGCCGCTATCGCCAGGCACCGGCCTTCCCTGAGATTGCCGACCATACCGTCCTCCCGGCGGGCCCCCCGAAAGGGAATGCCCGGATTCCTCGATACCGCGTCATCCGCTTGTTCGTCGTGGGCAGTATATGAAGAGAGCGTGCGCATGTCAATAGCATGTCTCTTTCCGCCGGATGTTTTGTGCGATAGATTTACTTTGACAGGAAACACGCCCCCGCCTATAATCCCGCCGTCGAAAGCAATCGTCATTCAAGATTATTCAAAAGACATCGCGTCCCCGATGCGAAAAAGGAGGTATCTATGTCAGGGCACGGTGCCGGCCATGTCGATCCGGCCAACAAGAAAATTGCATTGCTCATATCCGTTCTGGCGCTTTTTCTGGCGCTGAGCGAAACCTTCGCCAAGAGCGCCCAAACGTCGGCGCTCAGCTACAACATCGAAGCATCCAACCTTTGGGCGTTCTTTCAGGCGAAGACGATTCGCATGACGACGCTGCGGACCGCCGCGGACGCCGCCGACGTCGACTTGAAGCACGAAAAGAACCCGGCCAAAGCGGAAGCGCTCAAGAAGCGGGTTGAAGACTGGAGGAAGGTTGCGGCAACCTACGATTCGGAACCGGAAACCAGGGAGGGGCGCAAGGAGCTGGCCGTGCGGGCGAAAGAGGCCGAAAAGAACCGTGTCCGCGCCATGGCCTCGTATCACTATTACGAGCTGTCTTCGGCGGCCCTGCAGATCGCCATCGTCCTCGCTTCGGCGCAGATTATCACCGGCGTGGCCGCCTTGATCTGGATCTCCGGAGGACTCGGCATCGTGGCCGTCATTCTCAGTCTTGTGGGTTTCCTGGCGCCGACGGCCATCCATCTCTTCTGACAAACCCTAAACCCGTACACGTTCGGGAGGCTGCGCGAATGTCTTCTTTCGCGCAGTCCCCTCGCATTTTCCGTTCGCCGGCCGGGGTGCCGGCGGGAAGTCCACCCCGTTCGGACGGCGGCGACCCCGCAATACGAGTCACGATAACCCGCAGGACAGCCTTCTCGGTCGTAGACGGGAGGCATCACCCGGGCAGCAGCGATTCCAGGATGGCGGCCGCATCGTGAGCGATTCCGCCGCCGCAATGGCACTTCCCGGCGACCAGTTTTTCCTCGACGATCTTCTTTTTCCCCTCCGGCGTGCCGAAGTCCGCGCCCAGAAGTTCCTTGCACAGCAGGGTTCCGCGCCGCTCCCGGAACTGACGGAGCAGGGATTCGACGGCGGGATGGGTCTGCTTTCTCGCCTGCGCTTCGTCCGGATCGTTACAGGCGTGGGCCAGGATCAAAAGCGCCGACGTGACGTACCCGCAGACTTCCCCCTGCCCTCCGATACCGCCCGCCAGCGTCCGGCCAAGGATTCTCGCCTTGTCCGGATCGATACCGTACGCTTCCCCGAAAACGGTCAGCAACGCCTGGGAACAGCTCAAGCCGCCGTTTCGATGCAAATCGGCCGTTTTTTCCGCTTTGTTCATAACGCCCACCTCCTCTTTTTTTAATTGATACCATGAGCGCCTGCATGATATAAATCAAATGAATTATTATAATTATAACCATAAGGATAAATTATGGATGTCAACCTGAACCAGCTCAAGGTGTTCCACGTGGCGGCGAAGCTTCAGAGCTTCACCCGCGCCGCCGAGGCCCTCTTTCTCACGCAGCCGGGGATCAGCAAGCACATCAAGGACCTGGAGGATTACTACGGCGTCAGGCTCTTCGACCGCCTGGGCAAGAAGGTCGTCCTCACGGAGGCGGGCGAGGTCCTTTACGCCCGGACGGAGACGATCTTCAACGCCATCGACCAGTCGAAGGTCGAGATCGACGAACTCCAGGGGTTCGAGCGCGGGTCGCTCAGGATCGGCGCGAGCATCACACTGGGCATCTACATCCTGCCCGGGATCATGAGCCGGTTCAGGCACCTCCATCCCCGCATCGAACTGAGCCTCGACATCGTCCTGAACCGCCAGGTCGCGGACATGATCCTCGACAACGCCATCGACATCGGCTTCCTCGGGGCCCCCGTCGCCGACGGGAAACTCCGTTCCGGCGCGTTCATGAAGGACGAGCTGGTGCTGATCGTCCCGGCAGGACACGCCTGGGCGCGGAAAGACGCCGTCGAGCCCCACGCCCTCGCGGCGCAGCCCTTCATCATCTCCCAGCGCGGCTCGGGAACGAGGCGCATCGTCGAAGAGAGGCTTGGCCGGGCGGGGGTCGTCCTTAAGAACTGCATCGAGTTCGGCCACACGGAGGCGGTGAAGAAGGCCGTCGAGTCCGGCCTGGGCATCTCCATTATCTCGCGGGCGGCGATCGCGCGGGAAGAACATCTGGGCGTAATCAAATCGCTGCGCCTCGACGGCGTCGACATGACGCGGGATTTCTACTTCGCCCACAGGAAGGACAAGTACATGACCTCCGCGGCCAAGGCTTTCCTCGAATGCGCCGTCTACGGCGAAGGCCCGGGCCGGTAGGACGCGGCGGCACGAGACATGATTCGCCTTTCCGCTGAAAGCGTTCAGCATGGCGGCAAGATTCGGCCAACTTCCGAACAGGCCGAATCGGCGTCTCGGGGAATGCCTGCATCGCGATGCCGCAGGAAAACGTCTTCGGCAAAAAATCCGTCTCCGGCAGGAAGAAAGCCGCGGCAAACTTCTCTCGGCATGCGGTTGTTCCGGGGATAATACTATATCCCCGGCGATCCGCCGCTGACTGCATTTCATGGGAACAGGACATCCCCTGAACGGAAAAGACCGATTGAAAAGCATGCAAAGCGGATGCGAATGATGTAATAATAACGGCGCCGGAATACCCGCGTTGCATGCCGGAAGGACAGCCGCCCCGGTATTTTCCGGCGTTATGATCGAACAAACCGGGGGCGCGAATTTTATTTCTTATCACACAGAGGAAAATGACGACTATGGATCAGGTAACATTGGGCAGGACAGGAATTACGGTGAACAAGAACGGTTTCGGTGCGCTTCCGATACAGCGGATCGATAGGGAAGATGCGGCGCTGTTATTGAAGAAGGCGTACCGGAGCGGCATCACGTTTTTCGACACGGCCAGGTTTTATACCGACAGCGAGGAAAAGCTGGGTTATGCCCTGAGCGACGTGCGAAAACACGTCTTCATCGCCACCAAGACCATGTGCACCAAGACGGAGGAGTTCTGGGACCAGCTCCATACATCCCTGCAATTATTAAAGACGGACTATCTCGATATCTATCAGTTCCATAATCCCAAATCCTGTCCGAAGCCCGGCGACGGCACGGGCTTATACGAGGCGATGCTGGAGGCGAAGAAGAAAAAGATGATCAGACACATCGGCATCACGAATCATCGTCTTCCCGTCGCGCTGGAGGCCGCCGAGTCCGGATTGTACGAGACCATCCAGTTTCCTTTCAGCTACCTGGCCGCGAAGAAGGACCTTGCCCTGGTCAATCTTTGCAAGAAAAAAGGGATCGGATTCATCGCCATGAAATCCCTGGCCGGCGGCCTTATCGCCGACTCGGCGGCTGCTTATGCCTACCTGGCACAATACGATCACGTCCTGCCGATTTGGGGCGTACAAAGGGAGAAGGAATTGGACGAGTTCATCCGGTATATCGATCATCCGCCGTCCCTGACGAAGAAACTGAAGGCGGTGATTAAAAAGGACCGTGACGAACTTGGCGGGAATTTCTGCCGGGGCTGCGGTTATTGCCTGCCCTGCCCCGCCGAAATCGATATTCCCACGTCGGCCCGGATGTCGCTCATGATCCGCCGCGCGCCCGTATCCATCTATCTGAACGACGAATGGAAGGAAAAGATGAAGAAGATCGACGACTGCATTCATTGCGACCATTGCAGCGATCATTGCCCTTATGGACTGGATACGCCGAAGCTTCTGGAAGAGAACTGGGCGGATTACAAGAACTTCCTGTAATGCGGTCGCAAGCGGGCGCAATGTGAAAATTTGGCGGCCTTCGTCGCTGCCTGCTCCCGGGATCGGTCGTCTCCGCCATCTCCCGGGCGGCGATCGCCCGCGAAGAACATCCGGGCGTGATCAAATCGCTGCGCCTTGACGGCGTCGACATGACGAGGGATTTCTATTTCGCCTACAGGAAGGACAAGTACATGACCTCCGCAGCCAAGGCGTTCCTCGAATGCGCCGTCTACGGCGAAGGCCCGGGCCGGTAAGGAGAAGCGGGGCCGGCAGGCCGGAGCAAGGAACGTCCGCGTTTTCTTTAAGCGGGATAACCTTGACAGCGATTGCGGCGGCGATGGCACATTCATTACTTTCTTCCTATACTCAATAAACATGGTTTAACAACTGGCGTAGAACCTTTCAAATAGTATTCTTAAATAGCCATGCACTGAGTCTCTTGCTAATTCAGTCCATTCCGAAACAGCACTCTAATATTTTTGCTAATATTTTTTGCTATTGAATTTTCAGTCTTTCATGAGTAAAGGATATTTCATCTGCAACCAACGAAATGCTTCAAGTCTGTTTATGGAAATCTTCGATCAGCGTTAATAAGAGTATTGCCATGAAAAAATACATTATCTTTTGTTGTTTGGTTTTCATGCCTCTTACCTGTTATGCAGGATCAACGGATACCTTCTTTGGCGTCTATCAAGGCTTTTCACGAGGCTGCCAGTCATCATTCATTGTTCTTGATAAAGACAAAATAAGTATAGAGGAATGCAAAAAGGCATCATACAAAATAATCCGTTCAGAAAGCGAATATTCAGTTATTGAACTTAGAAGACCATCATCAAAATGCGAATTTAAATTTGTCAGGATAGAACGTGGTCAGACGTTTAACGAAAGTATCGGAGTAAAATTATACGACGACGCACAAAAAGCTTTGTCAGACAATTACAGCGTTTATTGCGTCTACCTAAAAGTTGATCCATCTACGGCTAAAGACCAGACTGTAAAGTTCATTCATGGAAAAACAGGAAAAGCTAGGCAAGAAGCCTTACATAAAATCAATCTTCAGTTGCGTGAGGATAGGGATAAATACAATGAGCTTGGGTTAAAAGATAAGTCTCCCGCTGTCAGGGAGACGGCAGCATTTTTCCTAAGGGGTAAGCCAAATCGCTTCGTGCCCATGATAATCAATATAATAGCGAATGATCCGAATTCAGAGGTAAGAGCAAGTGCTGGATATTCACTTAGCAGCTTTTATACATCTAATGATTCTGAGGGCGATCTCTACATAAAACCTTTAGAGCGTAATCTAGACAAGCTATTCAAGGGATTAAAGAGAGTTGAAACAGTACGTTCTGTTGTTAGCATTTTGGGCAATGGATACACAGGCGATTCGTTTGCCCCTTGTTTCATGTCTGCGACGAACAGAGAAAAGATTATATCGGCTTTAAAAGAACAACTAAAATCGATTCAACTGCTCGCTTCAGAGGCATTTAGTGCGGATTCAAGGGTAACTTGGGATAATCAATGGAATGAGGCAGAGCATGAAATCAAGGCTGCAATTGAAAACATAACCAATTGTCAATCTACCGTAAAATGAAAGCTATCCAATAACATGATCTGAAGATATATATAAAAAAGAATGCGTTGCAAAAATAGAATATCGATGACGTTAGATTAACATTTCTACTGATGTTCATTATTCTCAAAGATTTACAAAGTCATCGACTTGTAGGTGTACACGGCAACGCAAGCAAGACTTGGGCACGGGTCATCAGCACGTGCCATTCCGCCGCGTCTTGTCGCCGTCACAAAAAAATTGACAACCGGCGGTTTCTGATATTTAATATTGTAAGTTACTCTAACAGCTTGTGGAAAAACTCGCTTTTGAACCCCCTATGCAGGGGGCACGCAGGCTGTTCAAAAATGTCCAGATGTAAGGCGCGCAAAAGCCAAGGAATGAGGCATACATAGAAGTATGTCGATTGACGCGGCTTGCAGCGCAACGCGACAGATGGGCGTTTTTCAACAGCCTGCTAAGAAAGGCATGAGATGAACGTTACGGGAACGATCCATTTCGCAGCGGCAGCAGCGGCCGCCAGGGCTCTTCCGCCCATGGCTGGTGATGCCTTCCTGTAACTTTTTCACATAAGACATCAAAGGCCATGGGCGGTCGCATTCGTGCCGTCCATGGCCTTCCTGCTTTCAGGGCCCCGGGCGGCATATGTCCGGGGCTTTTTTCATTTCCTCTCCCCGCCCCCCTCCGGCGGCGAAAGGGCAGGCGAACGGAGGGACGATTTTTCAGGAGAACAACGGCCATGAACGATACAGAAGACTTCGTAACATTTTCAGACCGCATGGACATGCTGCCGCCCTATCTCTTCGGGCGGCTCAATAAGATCAAACTGGAGAAGAGGAAGGCGGGGATCGACATGATCGATTTCGCCATGGGCAACCCCAGCGACCCGACGCCGCAGCCCGTCGTGGACAAGCTCTGCGAGGTCGTGAACGACCCGCGGAACCACCGGTACTCCGTGGCCTCGGGGATCTACAACCTGAGGCGCGAGATCGGCCGCTACTACGAGAGGCATTACGGCGTCTCCCTGGACCCCGCGGGCGAAATCCTCTGCACCATCGGCTCCAAAGAGGGCGTCTCCCATTTGTCGCTCGTCCTGCTCGGGCCGGGCGACACCGCCCTCGTCCCCGTGCCCGCCTTCCCCATCCATATCTATTCGTGCACGATCGCCGGGGCCTCCATCGTCCGCGTCCCCATCGTCGAAGACGAAGCCTTCCTGCAGAGCGTGGACGACCTCTGCCGCACGCTCACGCCGGCGCCGAAGGCGATCATGCTGAACTATCCCCACAACCCGACGACGAAGACCGTCGATCTCGCCTTCTTCGAGGAGATGGTGAGGATCGCGAAGCGCCGCAAGCTCATCGTCGTCCACGACCATGCCTACGGCCGCGTGACCTTCGACGGCTACGAGGCCCCGAGCTTCCTCCAGGCGAAAGGCGCGAAGGACGTCGGCGTCGAGTTCGGCACCCTCTCCAAGAGCTACAACATGGCGGGATGGCGCGTAGGCTACTGCGCCGGGCACCCGCGGATCGTCGAGGCCCTGGGGAAGATCAAGGGCTATTACGACTACGGCCTCTTCCAGGCCGTCCAGATCGCGGCGATCATCGCCGTCCGGGACTGCGACGACTTCATCGGCGGGCAGGCGGCCATTTACGAGAGCCGCCGCGACTGCCTCTGCGACGGACTCGCCGCCATCGGCTGGACCGTGGAGAAGCCAAAGGCCTCCATGTTCGTCTGGGCCGAGATCCCGGAGCCTTACCGGGCCATGGGCTCCATGGATTACTCCATCAGGCTCATCGAGGAGGCCAACGTCGTCGTCGCGCCGGGCATCGGCTTCGGGCCGGAGGGCGAGGGTTGGCTCCGCATCGCCCTGGTGGAAAACGAAGAACGCATCCGCCAGGCCGTCCGCCAGATAAGGCGGATGCAGGGCGGCGTCATCCCCTCGCGCGGCCTCCGCCTGCCGCCGGAAGCCAAACATCCGGACCTGCCAGCCGCCGCCATGAACCCCTCAGAGAATGTGACGAATGCCGGGACGGCGACGCGGGCCTCCTAAAGCGTTTCCCGGAGCATACTTTTTTAACCCCTTGAAGGGCGCCGGTTGCCGGACGGGATGGCGCCCTTTTCCTTTCCTCTCGCCCGTCGCAGCCCTGTATCCACGCGGTAATAGCGCTGCGAAAAGCCGGAAAGGCCCGCCCATAAAGCGTCTGAAAAACCCTACACTTTTATTCTTCTTGACAGCACCGTCATTTTCCCTATAAAATAGGCACAGTAGCTGCGTTCCCGATTGAGGGGCGGGACGCGCCAACATCCGGCATTGCGCATCTTCCGGCGTTCGTTTCAGCACCGGAGAGGCCCTGTCGGATACAAACAGCGAAAGGAGAGTATAGATCCTGCAAACGCTCAGCCGGTAGCGAGACAAGGGCCGTTTATCCCCGCAACTTACCCCGGTTTTCCCGAATCTCTCTTCGGGCGGCAAGCAAGCGATCGCCATGAATCAATCAACCGTTAATCAAACATAACGTAAGCCGGTCCCGGCGGCTTTCCGCCGCCGGCCGATATACGGCTATGATGCATCTCTGACATTCCGTATCAGGGGCGTGCCTGCCAAAGGCGCGTCAAAGCGGTGGAGAAGAGGGGGGGCATTCTTTCGTCGAGACCTGACGATCGACGGAACAGGCTGTACCGGCCGTAAGAATAGAAGGAGGTTCTATGCGCTGGAGTCTGCAAAAAAGGGTTTTAATACCAACATTCTTACTCGTCGTTCTCGCCATGGGCATTTCCACGGGAGTCACTTACTGGATGTCGTCCCGGGCGCTCAACGACAATGCGTCAGAGATACTGAGGACCATCGGCGAGGCCAGGGCCAATCTCGTCGACCTGTGGGTGAACGATGCCACGGAAACGATGATTGCGGCATCGACGCGGGATATCTTTAAAACCGTCCTGAAATCCGGGGACGAACACAACGTCGCCGCCGCGAATGCCGCCATGGTCGAACTTGCCAAGATATCCTCGGCCTTCGCCTATTTCCATGTTGCCGATCCGAAGGGGGACATCATCGCTTCGGGCGTGAAGGATGCCGTCGGCAAGATCAAGGTTCCCGACCGGGAGTATTTCCAGAAGGCCTTGAAGGGGCAGACCAACGTCTCCAGCGTATTTCTTTCCCGCACCACCGGGCAGGCGTCCCTGGCCCTCGCCTCTCCCATCAAGGACGGCGACAGGGTGATCGGCGTACTGATCGGCGTGCCGGACCTGACGAAATTCGGCGAGAGTCTCGTAGACAAGGCCAAGGTCTTCACGACGGGCTACGTCGCCCTGTACGAAGAGACCGGCCTCGTCTTCGCCCACAAGGACAAGAGTCAGATCATGAAGCTGAACCTGAAGGATCAGGAGTTCGGCCGCGAGATGATGAAGCTGAAGCAGGGCCAGATCAGCTACACCTTTCAGGGCGCGAAGCAGACGGCCTATATATACCCCTGCCGGATTGTGGGATGGACCGTGCTGGCAGCGGCGCCCACGAGTGAAGTGCTCGCCGCGGCGAACCGGATGACCGTCGTCAACCTGGTTCTCCTGGTCGGCGGCGTGGCCGTCCTGATGGCCCTGCTCATTATCATCGTCCGATCCGTCGTCGGTCCGATCACGAGGATATCCGGCGGTCTCGACGCGGGCGCCGATCAGGTGGCGTCGGCCTCATCCGAGGTCGCCACGACGAGCCAGTCCCTGGCCGACGGCGCCGCACAGCAGGCCTCCGCCATCGAGGAGACCTCGTCGTCGCTGGAGGAGATGTCCTCCATGACGAAGCGCAACGCCGAGAACGCCAGCGCCGCCAAGGAACTGATGGCGGAGACGAGGGCCATTGTGTCCAAAGTCAACGACCATATGACCGGTATGGCCGCCGCTATCCAGGAGGTGACCAAGACCAGCGAAGAGACGTCGAAGATCGTCAAGACGATCGACGAGATCGCCTTCCAGACAAACCTCCTCGCCCTGAACGCCGCCGTGGAAGCGGCCCGGGCGGGGGAGGCCGGGGCGGGCTTCGCCGTCGTCGCCGAGGAAGTGAGGAACCTCGCCATGCGGGCGGCCGACGCTGCCAGGAATACGACCGTGCTGATCGAGAACACGATCAAGGTCGTGCGGAAGAGCAACGAGCTGACCACGCAGACGCAGGAGATATTCAAGGAGAACGTGGAGATCGCGGGCAAGGTCGGCGGCCTCGTCGACGAGATCGCGTCGGCCTCCCAGGAACAGTCCCAGGGGATCGACCAGATCAACAAGGCCGTATCCGCCATGGACAAGGTCGTCCAGGACACGGCGGCCAGCGCCGAGGAATCGGCGGCGGCGGCCGAGGAGCTGTCCTCCCAGGCCGCGACGATGAAGGGCATGGTGGTGGATATGTCGTCCCTGGTCCTGGGCGGCAATACCGGTGCGGTCGTCACACGGGATGCGACCGTTCCCGCCGCCCCGTCCAAGATGGACAAGAAAAAACCCGTCCGGTCGCCTCAAAAGGCACTGCCGGGGGGGGACGAATTTTAGAAAAAGCGGACGGCCTCCTTCGGGAAACGAATACCCGAACCGTTTCTCGGCTGCCATGAAAGAGGCGGGAGTCCCAACGACAGCTGCAACAGCGTTGAGGATCCCTTAAATTTTCCCTGATAAACCTATTAATCCGCCAAGGGCGCCGGCCTCCGACAGGCCGGCGCCCTTCATCATGCTCCGTCCCGGTCCGCTCACTTGCGAAAACGGACCGGGAGCGACCCAGGACGCTTCCGCCCGGCGGCGGATAGGCAAAGAACGATATTCCGCTTGACAGGCGCGGGCACTTTCCCTATTAATTAAAATACGTAGCGGCGATTCACGGAGGGGGACGCCTCGACAGCCGGTTGCCGGCATTTTCCGGTGTCGGTCACGATACCGGGGAGGCACTTGCCGGACCCCATTTTACAAACAGGAGGGCATCGGTCCCGTTCCCCTTGCGCGCGCAACCAGAAGCGATATAAAGCCTGCTTTTCCCCGCACTTTTCCCCGGTTGTTTCCGAATCTCTCTTAAGGCCGTAGACAAGCGAACGTCGTTCATCAACCAACCGTTTATCCATCATCATATTCAGCAGGTCCCGGCGGCCCCATGCCGCCGGCCAACTTGCGGTTGACCTGCGTTTCCGTCATTCCGCATTTGAAACACACGAAGCGGTGGAAAAGATGGAGGGCCGTTTCGCCGAGCCCCGGCGACCGGCGGAAGCCACATGTGTCGGCCGCAGGAAAATAAGGAGGTTCTATGCGCTGGAGTCTGCAGAAGAGGGTTTTGATACCGACGTTTTTACTGGTCGTTCTCGCCATGGGCGTATCCACGGGCGTCACTTACTGGATCTCGTCCCGGACGCTCAGCGACAATGCGACCGAGATGTTCCGGACGATCGGCGAAGCGAGGGCCAACCTGGTCGACCTGTGGGTGGCCAATGCCATGTCCACGGTGCGTACGCAGGCCCCGCGGGACGTCTTCAGGAACGTCCTGAAATCGGGGGACGAAAAGTCGGTGGGCATCGCGAACGCCGCCATGGCTGAAATCGTCAAGGCCACCTCGGGGTTCGCCTACTTCAATATCGCCGACCAGCAAGGCAATGTCGTCGCATCGTCGATGCCGGATGCCATCGGCAAGGTCAAGGTCCCGGACCGGGCCTACTTCCAGAAGGCCATGAAGGGCGAGACCAACGTCTCCGAGGTCTATCTCTCCCGCACCACCGGTCAAGCGTCCCTGGCCATCGCCTCGCCCATCACGGACGGCGACCGGGTGATCGGCGTCCTGGTCGGCGTGCCGGATCTGGTGAAGTTCAGCGAGAGTCTCGTGGAGGGGGCGAAGGTATTCACCACCGGCTACGTCGCCCTGTACGAAGAGACCGGGCTTGTCTTCGCCCACAAGGACAAGAGCCTGATCATGAAACTGAACCTGAAGGATCAGGAGTTCGGCCGGGAGATGATGAAGCAGAAGCAGGGACAAATCAGCTACACCTTTCAGAATACGAAGAGGACGGCCTATTTATACCCCTGCCGGAACGTAGGATGGACCGTGCTGGTGGTGGCGCCCACGAGTGAAGTGCTCGCCGCGGCGAACCGGATGACCGTCGTTAATCTGGTCCTCCTGGTCGGCGGCGTGGCCGTTCTGATGGCCCTGCTCATTCTCATCGTCCGATCCGTCGTCGGGCCGATCACAAGGATATCCGGCGGTCTCGACGCGGGCGCCGATCAGGTGGCCTCCGCTTCTTCCGAGGTCGCCATGACGAGCCAGTCCCTGGCCGACGGCGCCGCGCAGCAGGCCTCCGCCATCGAGGAGACCTCGTCGTCGCTGGAAGAGATGTCCTCCATGACGAAGCGCAACGCCGAGAACGCCGTAGCCGCCAAATCGCTGATGGCGGAAACAAGGGCCATCGTCTCCAAAGTCAACGACCGTATGACCGATATGGCATCGGCCATCCAGGAAGTGACCAAGACCAGCGAAGAGACGTCGAAGATCGTCAGGACGATCGACGAGATCGCCTTCCAGACGAATCTCCTCGCCCTGAACGCCGCCGTGGAAGCGGCCCGGGCGGGGGAAGCCGGGGCGGGTTTCGCCGTGGTCGCCGAGGAAGTGAGGAACCTCGCCATGCGCGCGGCGGATGCCGCCAAGAACACGACCGTGCTGATCGAGAACACGATCAAGGTTGTGCGCAAGAGCAACGAGCTGACCACGCAGACGCAGGAGATATTCAAGGAGAACGTGGAGATCGCCGGCAAGGTCGGCAGCCTCGTCGACGAGATCGCGACGGCTTCCCAGGAACAATCCCAGGGGATCGACCAGATCAACAAGGCCGTATCCGCCATGGACAAGGTCGTCCAGGACACGGCGGCCAGCGCCGAGGAATCGGCGGCGGCGGCCGAGGAGCTGTCCTCCCAGGCCGCGACGATGAAGGGTATGGTGCTGGATATGTCGTCCCTGGTCCTGGGCGGCAATACCGGTGCGGTCGTCACCCGGGATGCGGTCCTCGATGCAGCGCCGCCGGCGCGGGGAAAAGAAAAATCCGTCCGGCCACGCCAACCCGAATTGCCGCTGGACGACGATTTTTAGCAACTGCCGTCGCAGGAAGAAGAGGCCCGTACCCGGAAGCCGCGGCCCGGCCGGATGACGGGCCCTTTCTACGGCGTCACAGGCATTACAGCATACATCCGGGACCGGCGTCAGGCGTAGGTTCCGTCGGAGATGTCCTGTTTCCGCATAGTTCGCCTCTGCATCAGCTGCCGCCAGCCGTCGCAAAATAAGGCCTTGACCGTCATGTCATTCTTGGTATGATGAAGATCATGTCAAAGACCGACGCGACCCTCCCCCGGAGGAACGATCATCCCGCCGCTTACGCCTTTGCCGGCGGAGACAAGATAAGTAATGACCGGGAAGGTATATTCCCGGAGCGCCCCGATGCACATGGAAAACGGGACGGCCGCCTTCGCACTCTTCTCGGGCCGGGACGGCGCTTCGTTGCGGCTGCCGCCGCAAGCCTGCTGCTTTCAGCCATGTGCCAGCCGGTCCTGGCCGCATCGCAGAACATGGACACCGTCGGCGTCTACCGCCCCAGCGAGACGAGATTTTACTTAAAGTACAACAATGCGACGGGCATCGCGGACACCGATTTCGATTACGGCATGCGGGGGGATATCCCCCTCGTGGGGGATTGGACCGGCAAGGGGTACGATTCCGTCGGGGTCTATCAACCCGACGAGTCGATGTTTTACCTGAAAAACAGCAACACCGGGGGCACCGCCGATATCCGTTTCCAGTTCGGCAAACCGGGTGACATCCCGATTGTCGGCAAATGGCGGCCCAAGGGCGCCGTCAGCGCCGGCGTCTACCGGCCTCAAAAGGCCAAATTCTTCCTGCGATACGACAATTCCGAAGGGAACGCGGATATCAGCTTCGAGTTCGGCAAACCGGGGGACATACCCCTGGCCGGGGACTGGACGGGAAAAGGCTACGACAGCATCGGCGTCTACCGGCCGAGCGAGTCGCGCTTCTACCTGAAAAACAGGAACGGTCCCGGCCGGCCCGACATCGTTTTTTCCTACGGCGTCCCCGGAGACATCCCGATCGTCGGCGACTGGACGGGGAAAGGCTACGACACCGTCGGCGTTTACCGGCCGGGCGAGTCGCGTTTCTATCTGAAGAACTCCCACGGCACGGGCGAGGCGGACATCGTTTTCACCTACGGGGGCCCGGGGGACATTCCCCTGGCCGGCCGCTGGCACCGCTGGCGTAAATGGTAACAACAAATCCTGCCGTCCCTCCCGTTCCGCTTCCCCGCCGGACGGCCGTCATCGTCACCTCCGTTCCCTCTCACTTCCAGATGATCTTTGCCTCTTTGCGGAGAGGGATGCGGCGGTAGGCATATTTCGGGTAGCCGACCATCATGGCGCCGAAGACGGCGTTGCCCGCAGGCAGCCCCAGGGCCTCTTTCATGGGCGCCCAGTCCACGGCGGCCCGGTGGAAGTATCCCGCCCAGCAGGCCCCGACGTTCATGGACGCCGCCGCCAGTTCCAGGTAGGTCAGGGCGATGGTACAGGTGGACTGGAGCATCGGGTTGTCTTCCGGCCCGTGGGCGACGACAACGTGGGGGGCGTTCCGACAGATCCGGTCGTAGCCGTTCTCCCATATTTTGACGATCAGGTCCGCGTGAAGCCGGTCGGCCATCTCCGGGTCGTTCCCGACGATGTGCCTCATCCAGTCGACCACCAGGGCGGCGTACCTCTGAACGTCTTTCCTGTCGTAGATGACGAGCCACTCCGTCAGCTGGTTGTTATGGCCCGAAGGGGCATAACGGGCGATGTCGATGAGCTTCGCGACGGTCTCCCGGCCGACCGGTTTGTCCTTGTATGAGCGGATGGAACGCCGGCTCCGGAGAAAATATTCGGCCTGCGCGGCGCTCGGGCGGAGGCGATCGTCGACGGGGTCGCAGTCCTCCGGGCGCATGCCGCGGAGCGCTAGGGCTCCGTGCGGGCAGACGGCCACACAATGGCCGCACCGGACGCACAGCGACTCGGCATCTTCCGCAGCTTTCGGGAACGTCGTCTTGTCCGGCCTTTCGATCAGGCCCACGGGGCATTCGGCGGCGCAGAGGCCGTCCCTTTTGCATTTCGCTTCGTCTATCGTCATAAAGTCCATAGCGCACCTTTGTTTTTTCTTCCGCTGTAACAGATTGATCGTTTCATAGCAATGGCGGAATCGAGACGGGTTGGTGTATAATAAGGAATCGCAACCCCCTATGCAGGGGGCACGCACCGCAGACGGGTGTTTTTCAACAGCCCACAGGGAGGCGGGATGACGATCTCTGCACTGTCAGAATGGCTCGACCAGCAGGAAGCGCAAGGCGTCGATGTGTCCGCTATCGTCTTGCCGGAAGACCTGGCGTACGACGCCGTCCCCGACGAGACCATATTCTTCAGAGAGTTCCGCCCCTGCAGCATCCTCTGCCCCGAAAACCACCCCTTCGCCACGGTCGAGCGCTTCGGGCGCTGGTACCAGGCCCGGGGGCAGGACAAGAAGGCCGGCATCCACAGTGCGGACCTGATGTGGCACCTCTTCACCCGGAACAGGGACCTCGCCATGGAAGCGGCGAGATCGCACATGCTCTAATTCCGGGAAGTCAGGGGAAATCTCCGTTTTCCCCCTGATAAAACTTATCACCGCGCCCCCTGACCGGGGGATGGATGTCCCCGGAATTAGTGGGCGAGCATACATACGGACGAGCACCCGGGCCATCATGCGATGGAAGCGGCCGCATCCGCCGTGGTTTTGCGGACGGCGTCCAGAAAGCCCTTTCTCGCCGTTTCGTCCACATAGGGCACGGCGTCGAAAAATCGATGGGCCAGGACGGTCATGCCGCAGAATTCGTAAATACCCGTATCGGACGTCATCCTCATGGCGCCGAACATGCCGGACCGTTCGTAGATATCCGCCGGTGTCCCCTGGGTATTGAAGACGACAACCTTCTTGCCTGTAAGGAGTTTCTCAACGCCGTTCGCGCCGATACGGTATGCGAACCCGTGGCTGAAGACCCGGTCGATGTAGCCCTTGATCATCGCGGGCAAACCCGTTCACCAGATCGGATGGATGACGGTGACCATGTCCGACCAAACGATGTAATCCTGCTCGGCCTTGACGTCCGAGGGCACGTCGCCGGCATGGAGGGCGGCGAAATCGGCGCTCGAAAGCACGGGGTTGAAGTCGAGGGCGTAAAGGTCCCTCACGACGACATCGTGCTTCAGGGCGTCGAGCGTTTCCCTGACGACATCCAGGATGGCGTGGCTGAAACTTCCGAAATTAGGATGGGAATAGACGACAAGATGCTTCATGGCGGGTTTCTCCTTTCCTGCATTGACCTGAGAGTTACCGGACCGGCGGCCGGCCGGCTCCCCGAAATTCGACGGTGAGCCTGTTTCAAGTATATACCGGGCGGGCGGCCATGGCAATACCCCCTTTCCCAAGCTGCCGAAAGCACATGCCCGCCGCTCCGGTCTCCGGCTTCATGCCTCCTGCAAACGGACAGGCATGCGGGACGGATCAAGAAGAACAAGACGGCCGGGCGGCCCTTGACAGACCGGGCGGCCGTCCCTATACTGGCCGGCACGAACGGAGATATTTCCGGAAAGGAGAGGGAATCTTGATCTGCCCCAAATGCAACGCCACACAGGAAGAAGGCAGGCAGGAGTGTGTGCGCTGCGGCGTCATTTTCGCGAAGCTCGAAAAGCCCGATGGCGGCGACGGCCGGGAGACAACCCGGATCGAAGCGGAAAAGCCGGCTGCGGCAGGAGCGGCGGTTAAGAAACCGGAGACGGAGCGGCAGGGCGCCCTTACGGAATTCCTCTTCGGCTCCGGCGGGGAGGAGAATCCCTTCTACTGGGCGGGCCGGATGCTCGCCTACCTCATCGTCTTCATCTGGGGCTGGAAATTCATCGCCACGCCGATGGCGAGCGCCTACTTCGCCGAGACCTTCCTCCACGGCGTGAACCTGGCCTTTCACGAAGCGGGCCACGTCGTCTTCGGCCTCTTCGGCGAGTTCATCGGCATCCTCGGCGGAACGCTCGGCCAGATCCTGATGCCCCTCGTCTGCCTGGGCGCCTTCCTCTTCTATCGGAACCCCTTCGCCGCTTCGATCGCCCTGTGGTGGACGGCGGAGAGTTTCATGGATATCGCGCCTTACGTCAACGACGCCCGCGCGCTGCAAATCCCGCTTGTGGGCGGCAACATCGGGAGCGACAACCCCGACATGCACGACTGGCACCACATGCTGCGGGACCTGGGCTGGCTCAAATACGACCACACGCTGGCTTTGCTTGCAAACAGGATAGGCATCGTCCTCATGATCGCCGCCTTCGCCTGGGGCGCATTCGTCCTTTACCGCCAGTACAAAACGATACACTGGGGAAAGCCGCCCGGTTGACGCTAATGACAGCGGAAAGGATAATGCATAAGAAAAAGCGAAAGATCGTTTAGGCTATCGGGCGGCGATTATTTGCGCGAAACGAGCCATGAAAACAACTTGCAGGTCGCGATCTCGGAAGTCGATAATTAAGTACCTCTGAATCCGGGGAAAGTCAGATGGGACAGGGTGTCAGGCAAGTTAACGTTGTTAATCAATGTCCCTCAGCTCTCTTCTGAGCTTGTTCAATAATATCACATTGCAGGTAAAAAGCATGGCCACCAAAAAAAGGAGCCTTGCTAACCTTATTCAGTTGGCGAGTCTTCAAATTGAAGGAATACCATATTGATCTGTAAGGAAAGTCATGGACATCCAAATACAAGATTTCGTCATCCCAGGGGCTTAAATCTTCGGCGCGGAAGTAAAGTAAAAATGTATCCGGTTTAGGGACAAAGATGCTGTCGACTTGTTCTAATAAACGTTCTTTTTCCTGAAAGATACGAACTTCAGTTACGAACACGTCATCAGCGGTACGGCGTTCTCCTAGAAGATAGATTTTTTTATTCTTAA
Source organism: Syntrophales bacterium (assembly GCA_963668175.1). Taxonomy (GTDB): domain Bacteria; phylum Desulfobacterota; class Syntrophia; order Syntrophales; family PHBD01. Next base: position 1,949,124 of record OY764159.1, on the reverse strand, counting down.
CAAAAAGCCTCGTATCACCACATAAATTTACCTTTATAAGTGGTATATCCGGTCTTTCAGTCGAATAAATGGTTGTATAGCAATGCTTTTCAGGTGCATCCTTCATGAAATATCTTCCTGACGGATCATGTCCGGAATCCGGTGCGAATGGCATCTTTTCCGACATACCATTTGCATAATGTGCTGAAATTTTATCGCTTGACCAAGTTAACCAAATGACAGGCTTATTTGAGTCATCTAGCCAAACCTGATCCCCCGGGCTGTCTATAATAGTTATCGAGCCGTCGCAATTTGCGACGAGGATCTTTTTCTTTTCCTTATTGACAAATCTTAGTACTGTACCATCTGAATTTCTTGAGATACTAATATCATTATACCAAAAATCCTTATAACCTATGTTTTTGAAGAAAGCAGCCAACTCCCGATTGCTGTATGTGTAGAGCTTTTTTTCTTCAGGTCTGTTCGCATCAGCGCGCACGTTCGACGGATTGCTTAGTAACATTGCCATTTCCAGAAATAGGATAGACATTATTATCCATCTTTTTCGGGTGCAAATTCCGCACTTTGCTGAGGACATATTGCGTGTCACTTTTTTGAGCCTCCCGATTGAACGTGAATGGATTCTGCGTGAGTTGCTGTTCCTGGATTATCCCGTAATTCCGACGACATCTCCTAATTCCACGGACGGCAAGATTATCTGCTCAGCCCTTCCTTAATTTCAGGCCCCGGCTTTTCCGTTGCCCGCCATTTCCCCGAATCGGCGCAGCCGGCCGGGTTTTCAGGATTTGCGCAGGCTGAACAGGAAGGTTTTGGATTCGTTGTCGTCGTAGAAGGAGATCTCGGAGCCGTTCACCTCGCCGCGGAAGAGCGACGGCGTGTAGTCCTCGTAGCCTTCGAAGGCGTTGCCGTCCGTCCGCAGGTCGATATGGTGCTGGTAGCCGAAATCGAACAGTTCGACGGTGCCTTCCGCACTGCCCCCGCTGGTATAGCACTCGCGGTCGTGGTCGTAGACCTTGATGAAGGCCGCGCCCACCGGCCCTTCGAACCGGACGGACTTGGCCTGGCCGTGGTCGTAAATGGATGTCGCTTCGAGGCCGGTGATCAGCCGCCCGGCAATGAACGCGATACAGGTGCGCAGTTTCGTCTGCATGGCTTCCCGCTCCTCCCTGGGTCTTTGGTCTCCCGGTCCCGCGCCCGCGCGAACGGAACGGTCCTTCTAACAGCTTGTGAAAAACTCGGTTTTGAACCCCCTATGCAGGGGGCACGCAGGCGCGATACTACCCGATTTTTATGAAAATACCCAGGAAAAAATGGAACGCGACGGGGAGGCATCGGGATGCGTCGCCTTTGCCCCGGGGGGATGCGAGATGAAAAAAGAAGCGGGCCCCTATGCAGGGCCCGCTATGTTCCATGGAAATTCGTCATCGGCAGCAGGGCTGGGTCGTGCCGTACCTGGTCAGCACCCACTGCCAGAGCTGGATGTCGCGCGCCCGGAAGGCCCCGGCGCAGGACAGCAGGTAGAAATCCCACATGCGTTTGAAAGTTTCGCTGTGCTTGCTTTTCAGCTGCGGCCACGCCTTCTGGAAATTCCCGTGCCAGGCCATCAGCGTCTTTGCATAGTGCGGCCCCAGGTTGTGCAGGTCTTCCGTGACGAAGAGCCCCTCGGCCGCCTTGCCGATCTGGGCGATACTGGGCAGCATGCCGTTCGGGAAGATATACTTGTGTATCCAGGGATCGCACTTGATCCGCGATTCGTTATTGCCGATCGTGTGAAGGAGGAAGATGCCGCCGTCGTTGAGGCAGCGGTGCACCGCCGTCATGAAGGTCCTGTAGTTCTTCATCCCCACGTGCTCGAACATGCCGACGGAGACGATCTTGTCGTAACAGCCGTCGAGATCGCGATAATCCTTCCTGACGATCTCCACGGGCAGCCCTCGGCAAGTTTCGCGGGCGTATTCGATCTGCCTGTCCGATATATTGACGGCCGTCACGCGGCATCCGCGCTTTTCGGCCATGTATTTCGCCAGTCCGCCCCAGCCGCAGCCGATGTCGAGCACGCGGTCGTTCGCCTTGAGGTCGAGTTTGCGGCAGATGAGGTCCATCTTTTTTACCTGGGCCTCGTTCAGGTCGCCGGTGCCGTCGAAGTAGGCGCAACTGTATTGGTTGTAAGGATCGAGAAAGGACATGAAAAGATCGTTGTCGAGATTGTAGTGCCGCTCGGCGACATCGAAGGCCCGCATCCGCGACTGCATGTTGAGAAAGACGGCGGCGATTGACGGGAAAAGGAGCTTCAGGCCCCCTACGATCTTTTTGTCGATCCTTGCGGTCAGTACTCTGTAGATCAGTTCGTCCAGGCGCTGGCAGTCCCACCACCCTTCCATGTAAGATTCGCCGAGGCCCAGATTCTTGTAGCGCAGCAACCGCGCATAAAACCTCTCGTCCCTGACCCGAATGTCCGCCGGGCCGTTGCCGTTGATCCTGATGCCGGCAGGGGCCAGCATCCTCTCAAATAGGTATTTTTGACTATGCATCGTCTACCCCTCCCATTGATGCCCATGGCCGTACCTGCTGCCGTCAAAACCGATTCTTCGCAAGGATACGCCTGCACACGGAAGCGGCAGCCCTTCCGCAGACAGTGTAAAATAGGGAATCGCCGTTTTCTATGGGGTGTTTCCGGAAATAAACCTGCGAAAAACCCTAATCGGCCTCAGACGCTTCCGGAGATGATCATGGAGAATAAATAAGACGCCCCGCCGATCAATAACGATTCCCGTGTATCGGGAATTTCGGCTGCTGGCACCGGGGATATTCGGGTAACATGTTCTGCTGCGCCGGTTCGAACCGGCAAATCCATCTAAAATAACAAAGGGGCTTTCAGTATCGCTACCGATCGCCCCTTCATCATTGGCTGAATGATGTGTCCGTTAAGTCTTCTGGGCTCCTACAGATCCATCGGCGTGCACGTAGGATCGATCCAGCCCTTGTTGATTCTTTTCTTTTCGATCGGTTTTTCGATCTTCCTTACGGTTCTCTTTTTCATCGCTCTTCTCCCTTCTTGTCGTTCGTTAATTCATCTTTTCGAGGTGGGGAAAGCTCATCGGGTCTATCCAGATTCCGCCGCGTTTGCAGGCCCGGTATTTCCCTTCTCGTTCTCTTCTTTCCGGTTTACGTTCCTTTATCATGACAACGGCTCCTCGCTAAAAGGCCTTCATGAATGTTCCGTCCGGATGTTTACCTTCATTGTCGCGGGGAAGCAGCCGGGGACCGCCCGTGTGTTTTCCCAGGATGTGGTCCTGAGGGTTGAACTCAACTTTTCCGCCGGTCCTGATGCCGATGATTTCTGCTGTCATCGTCTTCCTGCTGCCTCCTTTCCTCTTCTTTCGATTATAGATTAATCTCCCGGCTTTTTTTTAACAATCGTCTTCCGTCTGAATTTGAACTGGGAAAAAAAATATTTCTTCCGTAGGAGGGGACGGCAGTTGACTATCGGTATTTGTCTGATGGCGGGCCCAAAACGCCGCTTCCGGGAAGCCGGGAAAGAAGCAGGCCACGCCTCTGTTTCCACGATTTTGTCGTCGGCTCAAGGACTTGGTTATTCAATCCACAGGGATGTGGATATCTATGTTGATAAAGCTGTTGATGACTGTGATAAACGCCGCCACGACTGTTTTTTTAGCTTATTGCCTAAAAAAGAGGCGGCCGGAATTGCAATTTGTGCGCCAGGCGACGCGATCAGATAAACGCAATCCCATTCGCGGAATGTTCACATTATGACCGTAAGAAACCTTGCGGAAATCGCCTTTTCCCGCACGACACAGGCCGGCATAAGCAGTAAGGCTGCAAATTCACAACAGAAATCCCGGTCACGGCGGCGCAGCCCGGAAACACGGGCAGCCGTTATGTTTGCGGGAAGGACGACACGATAAACGATTGGCCGTGTTCGCGAAGAGAAATCCGTTTTCTCCCGGTTATTTCACCGACGATCTGTCGATGTCGACGATTCTGACGTTGCCGACGTAGGGCTTGGTCTCGTATTTCGTAATCCCCGTCAGCTTTTTCGTAATAGAGGACATCCTGTCAGCGGCTTTTTTGATGGCCATGATCTGACGGCGAAAAGGATGGTCCTCGGCTGTGCGCATCCTCATCAGGTCCGACAACCCGTAGATGATCTGGAGGGGCTGATTCATCTCGTGGCAGACCCCGCCGGCCATCTCGATAATCGCGCCCAGTCTTTCCCGCTGGCGATGCTCGTCCTCGGCTTTCAGGCGGTCGGTGATATCCCGCGCCGTCATCTGAAAACCGGCGGGCTTTTCCCCGTCGAAAATGATCTGGGCCTGCTGTCCCAGCCATTTTTCCGTCCCGTCCCGGGTAATGACGGGCAATTCATTGTAGGTGAAGGGAACACCCTCCGCAAGTTGCCGGTTGTAAAAGACATACGCCTCTTCGCGGCAATCCTCCCGGATCATCCTCAGGCCCTTTTTGCCCAGCAACTGGGAGACGGTGAAGCCCGTTATCCGTTCCGTCGCGGGGTTGACGTAGGTAATCCGTCCCGCGAGGTCCGTGGTGTAGATAATGTCGTTGCTGTTCTCCACCAGGTGACGGTAGCGCCTCTCGTTTTCCCTGATCATATCCTCCATCAGCTTCTGTTCGGTGATGTCCTCGTTCGTGCCCTCGTAGAAGACCAGAGTGCCCGCATCGTCGTAAACCGCCCTGGCGTTGAGCGATACCCATATCCTTACGCCGTCCCGGCGGCGGATCTCGACCTTGAAGCCTTCCACGCTGCCGTGCTCGGCGATCGCGGCTTTGAACCGCTCCCGGTCCCGGGGATCCACATAGTGCTGCTGCGCGATATCCGTGGCTTCGGCGACCATTTCGGCAGGCGAGCCGTACCCCCAGATCCTGGCCATGGCCGGATTGACCTGGATGAAGCGGCCTGACGGCGTACTCTGGTATATCCCTTCCGTCGCACGCTCGAAGATGGAGCGGTATCTCTCTTCGCTTTCCCTGAGGGCCTCCTCCATCCGCCGGCGGTCGGTCACGTCGAGGAGGGTGCCGATGACGGCGGGCCTTCCCCGGAAAGAGGTGACCGATCCGTACGTCTCGACGTACCTGACTTCGCCTCCCTTGGCGAGCGCTCTGTATATAAAGCTGTTCGACATGGTTTCCCCATCGAATCTCATTTTCAGGCGCTTGTTCAGAACGGGAAGGTCCTCCGGGTGCATCACGTCGGCCGGCGTCAGGTGGTCTAATATATCCGCGACTTCGTAGCCGATGATCCGGGCGAATCCCGCATTTGCGTATCTGAAGAACCCGTCCTGCATGAGGAAGATACCGACGTTCGACTTTTCGGACAGGTCCCGGAACTTTCTTTCCGACTCGAGGAGGGCGTCTTCCGTCTGCTTCCGTTCCGTGACGTCCCAGAGAACGCCGTTGACCCGTACCGGCCGCCCCATACCGTCCCGGACCGGCATGCCGCGGGCGGCGATGTGGCGGATGCCGCCGGGCGTGACAATCCGGTATTCAAGCTCGTAAGGCACGTCTTCTTTGATGGTCCGGTCCATGGCCTCCCTGATCTTGTTATGGTCGTCGGGGTGCAGTACCTGCAGAAATTCCTCCACCGTCCCCTGGAACATTTCCGGATCGACGCCCAGGAGATCGCATGCCCTCCTGTCGAGATAACGCCTGTCTTCCGCAAGATCGAAATACCAGGTCCCCATGCGCGCCGCCGTCAGCGCCAGATCGAGCTGCGCATTGCTTTCCCGGAGCCGCGCCTCCACCTGCTTGCGGCGGCTGATGTCCCTGGTCATGCCCTGAATGAGTATCGGCTTGCCCTGTGCATCGGTGATGACGGTCGTCATGACTTCCGTCGGCACGAGTGTCCCGTCTTTCCGATAATGCATCATCTCGTAGGACTGCGCGCGGGCGGTCTCGTCTCCCGCCTCGAGGGCCCGCAAGCGGCGGCCCATCTCCGCGATAAAAAGGCGGAGGGACTCGGGCGGCAGTGCATCGGTCATGGTCTGCCGCATAACTTCTTCCACCGTGAAACCGTTGAGTTTCGTAACGGAAGGGCTCACGTAGTCGTAGCGCTTGTTCGCCAGATCCCAGAGCCAGATGACGTCGCCCGCGTTTTCCGATATGAGCCGGTAGCGCCTATCGGCCTCCCGCAGATCTTCGTAAGCCCCGGTCAGCCTGGTATTCGATTCCCGGAGCGCGTCGTTGACACCTTCCAGTTCCTTCTTCTGCCGGTTCAGCTTCTGCGCCAGGCGATGGGAGACGTAGCCGATCTGCAGGGGATACAGGCCCAGCATCGGCAGGCAGGCCAGGACGTTCAGCAGATTCGATTCCGGGCGGACATGGAAGCCGAAAAGAAGGACCGCGAGCAGCGCCCCCGCCGCCTGTGCCAGGATGCCCTTGATAAACAGCCGGAAACCGCCTACGGCGATGTTGTCTAAACTCAACATAAAGACGAGCGTTGCCGAAGGGAGCATGTTGAAAGACATCAGGGGGAGCCAAAGTGCGCCGAGAAAGGAATCGATCATGACGTTCCTCCTCTCGGCAAGGTAGGGATTGGCGCTCGTTTTTCCCAGGTAGAAGGCCAGGTGCGGCCAGACGAACCCGTTGGCGAAGAGGGCGGCCCACAATAAGACCGGCGTCGGCTGCTCGTAGAAGACCGAGGCGACACAGAAGAATCCAAGCCCCAAACCTACTACACGGGGATGATACATCCGCCGGACCAGAGTCCGTTCCCCGGACCCGTAACCGCTCACTTTTTACCCTCTTTCATGCACAGAATAATACCCGACATCTGAAAGAGTTGATTTTCAATAACTGTGCCAGGCACGGGCAGGGATGGAAATTACGCGATAAACGCACTGCATTTAAATACTTATCCAGGTTGCGACGAGCATATATCCGATACGGCACCCGGAAACGGCAGGGTCCGTCGCGTCCTTACGCGCCGGAATCCGTCCGGAATAAAGGACGGCTCCGGCGATGTTACGATTTCGATCGAAGAAGGACTTTCGGGCGGGAGACGGAGGGATATGGCCCCGGTTCCGTCAGCGGATCGGGCCGCAGGCCACGCGGGCGCCGCCGCCGCCCAGCGCTTCCGGGACGTCGGCATAGTTGTCGCCGCCGGCATGGATCATCAGCGATTTCCCCCTGAGGTCGGAAACCTTCAACCGCGGAGCCAACAGCGGCAGCGTCGCCTTACCGTCCGCTGCGACATACAGGGCGGGCAGATCGCCCAGATGCCCCTTCCCGTATGGGCCTTCATGTTTGCCCGTCTGCAGCGGGTCGTAGTGCCCACCGGCGGCGAGCGCGGCGACCGCCTTGCCGTCCTTCACGACAAGGCCGCAATCGGCGTTCTGGTGGACGTGAAACCCATGCAAGCCGGGGGCGAGACCGCGGAGCTGCGGCGTAAGCAGAAGACCGTACGGCGTATCGGAGGCTGTCACGGTGCCGATGCTCTCGCCGATACCATATTCGTTCACCAGGTTCACCGGGATGGACAATTCTGCCGCCGCGCAGGTGCCGGCGGCCGTCATGATAAAGAAAAGGACCAATGCCGTTCTTTTCATCTTTCCCTCCCTGAAAGAAGTCCGGCGGACCGCGCCTCCGGACCTCACACGTCCCGTTACGGACGCCTTTGGGCTCGCGAAGGCACGGCTCCTGCCGGCTGTTCGGTATCCTATCATGACAGAACGGCCCTCAGGCGCTCAATCGGTATTATCCCGATTTTGCGCCTCGGAAAGACTGAGAAAAGGGTTAGGAAAAACTTATAGAGGCCGGGGAATGGGGCCGGGAAGGCGGCAGGGGTGCGCGGGGACGCCCGCCGGCGCGTTACGGAGGAGGCTTGGGAAAAGGCCGGCCTTTTCGCGGCCGATCCGATCACCCGAGTCTTTTCTTCATCAGTTTCGCCGCGAAATACCGCCTGTCGAGATCGCGCCGGTCCTGACCGGAGACCTCGGCCACGGCGTCCTTGAAGGCCGCGACGTCGCCGGGCTTCGCCAGTTTCGCATCGATGTAGACGTCCTTGATGTAGCTTACGAGTTTGGGCCTGTCGGCGGAAGTGAAAAGGATCTGCGCGATCATCTGCGCCTGGGTGATGCTGATCTTCGCCCGGTCCAGGGGTATGCTCCTTTCCTGCCCCGTCCTGTACCTCTTGACGATCCTGTCGCCGTACAGGTAGAAGCCGCCGGTCATCGCCATGTCGCAGGTGATGTAGAGCGTGCCGGCAAGGAGGATAATGCCGGCCCCCTGGACGAACAGGATCGTCGCGGACGGATCGTCCTGGAATTTATAGAATACCGCGAGGGAAAAGATGACAAGGCCCGGAAGCGTCGGCCACAGGAACCGCCAGGCCATTCTCCAGGGATCGTACGTAAGAACGTGCAGGGGCTTTTCGCCCGTATCAACCTTCGGATCGTCGCCCAAATCGCATGCCTCCATGACGCCGGCTCTGCCGGCATCGTGCGTACGGATAGATGACGCCGCCCTGCCGGCTTCCGGCCTCAAAGCCGCTTCCGAATATCCCGCCGGACGGAAGACCGCGGGCGGGAGTGCGGATGTCTTTTACAGGACGTTGAAGGACGCCGAGCCCGCTTTTTTGCCGTCGATATAGATATCGATCCTGTATTTGCCGGCGGACCAGTCCTTGTCGGGCTTGCTCAGCTCGAAATGGGCGTTCATGAAGCCTTTCCGCTGTACACTCATTTCGGCGGTGCTGATGACCTTGCCATTCTCGTCCTCGGAGATCCACTTGGCGGCGATCTTCGTGCTTGTATTCGCATCGACGATTTTTGCCACGGCGTGGAACGCAGAGGTGTACGTCCAGAACTTGTCCGTAGGCTTGACGGGATTTCCCTCGGCCCCTTCGACGCCCTGGCACATGGTGACGGAATCGAGCGTGGCCGCAAAGGCGGCGCCGCCCGTCAGCATGGCCGCCGTCAGGAACACGAAAAGGAAATATCCCATTTTCAGTCTGCGCATATCTTCCTCCTGAAACATTCTTTTTGAAAGCTGAAGATACGGGGAAAGGCCCCGGAGAGGCCCCCGAGCGTGATAATCGTTCGTCCGACATCACGAGTATAGAAAAAGAAACCGGCAGGGTCAAGGGGAGAAATAGTACGAGGATCATAGGACGCGACGACTGTTGAATAGGCCGAATCGAAAAGAAAGTTCATAAAAAACATCTGACCAAAATCTATTTAACTAGACTATTTAGAACAAACTTTCATTAAAGGGCTGCGCGAATTCATCGATTGCATCTTGATTTACACAATTCTCAACCCAAATTTGACACATAATCTCCCACGTATATTCCGGAGTTCTATTGATCCATCTTGAAAATTCCTTGGGGTAGTCATGGTGATCCTCAATTGCGATAGTCTGCTCAAGATGACCTGCTACTACACCTTCTTCGATACCAATACGACTCGCCAGCATCGATATCGCATGATCGCGTATATCTTGGAAAACCTGACGCTCAGGTGCATTAATGCCCGGTATTTTAACGCACCCGATACTAACCTCCATATCCGGGTCAACAACACCAATTGACGGAATTGGAAGTCGGTTCCCTGCGCCTAGTCGGCCCAACACTTTGACAACATCATTGGGTCCAACGCCCATCGGCCGTATTCTTGACAGGTCAATGCCAGCCTTGCGAAGCAACTCCGTCGTCAAACAACAAGATTCTTTGTCCTCACAAAAAGCGTATAAATCGGGAGCCTCTATATCATCCATCCGATCAAGTGCATAATTCGATGATACGCCGTAAATGACCTCAACGCCTTCACCAGACCTTGAAAGAAAGACCCGTGCTTCCGGTGGAAGTTCATCTATTATATATTTGCTATGGGTCGAGATTATTACTTGGATTTGTTTTGTGCGCGCAAGCCACAGCAAGAAATGAACCAAACGTCTTTGGGCTCTGGGGTGGAGAGACGCTTCGATCTCATCAATGATTACTAAAGCGGTCTCCGGAATATTTTGAAGAACTGACATTAAGTCAAGCGTTGCGTCTTCTCCTGCCCCTTGATGGAACTGGGAGTACCTTGTACCTCCATATCGCACCACCCCAACGCTTTTACTTTGATCTACATTGGCTACCGCGAAACCGGATTCTTCATATGGTCTTCCTAAAACCATACAAAAATATTTATGAATATCCGGCATCAGAATATTTGATGAGACTTCGCTAGCAGCTCTCTTGGCAATTTTCGAGTAACCTACGGTTGAATCTAATGGCAAAGTTCTTGATACATCTTGCCAGATTACATCCCTCTTTGGTCTACCCGAACTTGGTAAACGCCAACGAGTTGTAGGTTTCCTGATACTGAATTGGCGCGATTGGTTTCCTTGCTTTACTTCGTAAGTGATTACAGCATCTGTGATTGTTTCCCACGGCGTATCTGGAAAGAATGTACCTGCGGCAAATGATTTTCCTGGAATATTATTTGTATAAGCGGAAGCTGCAGCTTTCAATATGGTTGATTTCCCTGAACCATTTTCGCCCACAACTACTGTCACAGGGAAAGGGAAACGTGTTGTTTGTCCTGTCCAACCTCGTAGGTTTCTTATCTGTACTGATGCTAGATACTTGGGCCATGGAGCAGTTCCCATTTTCTCACGAATTCGATTTATTTCGCGATGCATTATTACCTCTTTTCTTTTAAATATAGCTGAATAACTTTATTGAACCAATTTGCTTGGATATGAGCCATTAAAAAACCCCGTTCTCTTGTTCAAAAGATACGGGGTCTTACGAATCAGTCCATTGTTCCTCCATAAACAGGCATGGTGATGAGGAATGGAACTTAGGCAAATATAAATCTTCAGATTTTCACTACCATGATTTGCCTATGATCTCTACACAAAATTGTTCGCTCTTTCCACTTGCGGCGACAAGTTCGGCTGCCACGATTGCCCCCGCACCTGTAAAGACGATCTAGCTGCGACGGCTCTGAGGGACCAGTCCGGCCGGTTGCCTTCACCGCGAGCGCCAGAGGCAGGCGGCCAGGCCGCCGAAGATCACGACGGCGACGGCGCTGATCCACACGGGAATGACATGGCCGCCGATGACGATCTCCATGCCGGTTGCGAGGCGCACCAGATGCGCCGCGGCGATAAAGAGCAGGAGTGCCACGGTGAGAATTTTGACAGGCTTCATAAACGACCTCCTCCTTTACATTGAAACGGCTCTTTCGGATGTGCGGCGCGGGCGCCGCTTCCCGGTCCCGGACGCCCGCCGTCCCCGGGGCATACTTTTCAGCCGGCGGCGATTCGTTCCGCGGCAACAGTCCTTTCCTGAACGGATGGTTCAGCGCTCCTCGCGCCAGAGCAGGAAGGCAAGCCCGCCGAAGATCGTGGCGGCGACCGCACTGAGCCACACGGGTTCGCGGTAGCCGTTGATCGTTATCTCCAGGCCGAAACACACGCGCAGAAGCTGGGCCAGGGCGATGAAAATCAAAAGCAAGATAGTGACAACCTTGACGGGCTTCATAAAGGAATACCCCTTCTTTCCCTGTTGCTGTGTCCGACCCCATTTCGATGAGGCGCGCACGGGGCTCATCGTCATCCCTTATACGAACGGGAGATTAAGCCTGCCACATCCACAACACACGGCCGCATCATTTCAAGTTGTAATTCCAATTCATCCTTTCGGCCATGGTGTCTCGATACCATTTCAAGGAATTCGTCTTCGTATAATCAAAGAAACCCTTGCCGTCATTCTTAAGAACAAAATTCACTTCGTCCAGGAGCATTTTGACCGCGTACTCCTGATGCTTCTGAAGATTGGTCACGCCTTTTACGATATGGACCTTCGTTCTATTGTTTCCCTCAGGCGTGAAGGAAATATCCAATTCAATGTCTTGGTATATAAAGATGGCCGGAACATAGACCATGACGACTATTCTTTTCTCCTTGGTCAATAATGCCAGATGACTGTACTCCCACCTTGATCTCATAACGATGGGCGGCATGAGAGAATTCCGGAAGACATAGTGATAGGCGTCGTACACTTTCTCCCATGAATAGTCGTAAGAGACATCGACGGGCTCGCTTCCGTATTTAGCCTGCCTTTCTTCCTTCCAGGCGGGCATACACCCGAAGATGACGATAATAAAGGACACCACCAGAATGAATAAACCTCTTCGCTTCATGGCCCCCCCAAGTTCATGACGTTTTATGAACGCATCCTACTTGAACGGCTTCTCCAGATCGTACTTCGCGGAATTGGCCGTCGTGTATTCGATATAGCCCTGGCCCTTGTTCTTCAGGACAAAGTCGACCTCGTCGAAGATCTCCCTGACGGCCTCGTCCTGGTTCACCGTTCCCAGCATGGTCAGGCCTTTTACGAGGGAGATTTTCGTCCTTTTATCCGACTCCGGCGTGAAGTAAATGGCCAGTTCCACATCCCTGAACGTCACCCCGTAGAACATGACCATGATCACTTTCTGATAGGTGAGATATTTGATACGGCTGAAAGGCGTGCTTGTCCTTGCGAGGATGGGTTCCATGGCGGAATTCTCGAGGACGTAACGATACGTCTCGTAGACCTTTTCCCACGGATAATCGTAATAGACGTGAATGGCTTCGCCGCCGGCTTTCTTCTGCGCCATGTCCTGAGGCGTGGCGCAACCGAAGACCGTGACAACGACCGACAGAATCAAAACGAATGCAATGCTCTTTTTCATTGGTACCCCCCCTGGTTCAATGGATTTGTTTGAAAGATTACGAACGAACGGAACCGCTCCGGACAATATCTACCGGCCGCAGCCCCCTTCGTTCACTCCCGCCATAACCGCCTCCTCGTTCGGCGACACGTCGTTGCCGCCGCTGCTTTCCCGCCTGTTCTTTGCCCTCGTCCTGCTTATGTCCCGCCGGCGCAATCAGGAAGGCCCGTCGGCCTTTTTCACGAACGGGCGTGAATCGCCGCGCATGAAGACGACCTTGTCGTCGGCGTTCTTCCTGACGGGGCTTTTCTTGCCGCGTTTGATTTTCCTGGCCCTGGGCTTTTTCTGTTTTTGCGGCTTGCCCGTGCGCTTCTTGGCGACGGTCTTCTGCGCCGGGCGGCCGTGCCGGTCGTGCCGCCGCGTCCGGGCATCGGCAAAATCGGCAAGGACCGACCCCAGGAAAAAGAGGCCCGCCATGAGAAACGCGAGCGCGATTTTCGCTTTTCCCGTCGGCCTCCCCGATCTCTGCTCGTTCATACTGCTCTTCATACATCCTTCTACAAACAACGCCCCGGACTTTCATCGACCGAACCGCCGCGGCGATTTTCCAACCCTTATCCGGCGGTCCGGCACAATTTGACGAATTCGGTCAGCCGCTTCTTGTCCGGTCCGGCAACCGCCCGAACCGGCCCCGCATCCCGCGAGACAACGGCAACGGACGGGAAGCGCCTCGGGCTTCCGGGACATCCGCACGGCTGTCACGAAGACGCCGCAAGAACCATTGTAGCCGTGGGAATACCCGCAGGGTTCGCTCCCGCCGGTTCTCCGTCAACGAAGCCGAACGACAGGTAGAGCCGTCTGGCGGGGAGACCCGCCTCGACGGTCCCGTCGAAGGTCGTCACCGTCACCGGCCTGTCCCTGTCCATCCCCGCGATGGCCTCCGCCAGCAGCGCTTTCCCCGCTCCCTGCCGGCGGCTGTCCCGGCAGACGGCAAGCCAGAGGATTTCGTTGGCTTCCCTGGAAACGACGACACCGCCGTGAAACATCTCCCCGCCGTCCCCTGCCGGCCCGGAAACGCATAACGCGCTCCGTTCGAGGAGGGCGCTTTTCAGCGCATCGCGGAAGGATGCATCGCCGACCATGGGGCCGAACAGCGGCTCCACCTCTTTCGCCAGCGCAAGCCAGTCGTTATAGTCGGCCGGCGTCGCCGTGCGTACTTTTACCATACGATCCTCGCTTATCGGACCGATCTGCCATAGAGAGCGGCCCGTCTGTTTTTTCCGATTCCCTTCTCTCCGCCTTCGCGATCCTGCCGGGCGCCGCTTTCAGGCAGGCCCGCACAACTCGACGAATTCGGTCAGCTGCTTTTCGTTCAGGCCGACACCGGCCTTGCCGTCCAGCCTCCTTACGGCTTTTCCGCCCTTGAAAAAGATCACCGTGGGATAAATATCTACGGCGTAACGGCCCGCGATTTCTTCATCGTCGTCCTTGACGAAGATAAAGTTCCGTCCGGCACCGGCCTGTTTTGCGAAAATCGGCAGGAACCTGGCGCAAAACGGGCACCAGGATGCATAGAACAGGGCGACGATGCGGTCGTTCGCTTTCAAAATTTCCGCAAGTTTCTGTTCGTCTTCGACAGTCACGCCGGCATTTGCTTTACTCATGAAACATGCTCCTTGTCATATGTATTCCCCGCCGGTTCACTTCCCCGTGAAACGGGCCTCCCTTTTCTCGAAGAACGCCTTCAGGCCTTCCCTGTAGTCGGCGGTCCTTGCCGCCCGGATCATTCCCGACCGCTCCAGTTCGAGCTGCCTCTCCAGGAGGTCGAGTGTCGCGTGGTTCAGGTTGTCCTTCGCGATGGCGAAAGAGCGCGTCGGTCCGGCCGCCAGCTTTGCCGCCATTTCCATGGTGACCCTTCTCAGATCGGCGTCGTCCACGACCCGGTTGATCAGGCCCATCTCCAAGGCCTCCCGGGCCGTGAGGATCGGATCGAGCAGGAGCAGTTCCGTGGCCTTCCCCAGGCCGATCAGCATGGGCACCATGAGCGTCCACGCGCCGTCGGGGACGAGGCTGACGCTGGTGTAGGCCTGCCGCAGGATGGCGGAAGACGCCGCGATGCGGATGTCGCAGGCCGCAGCCAGGGTGAAACCGCCGCCGCCCAGGGCGCCGTTGATGGAGGCGATCACGGGCTTGGGCATGTGCCGGACGGCGTGGATCGTGGCGTTGAAGACCCGCACGAGCTTCCGCACCACATCCGAAGGATTGGCGCTGTCCACCTGCTCCCGGAAGAGGCGGAGGTCGCCGCCGGAACAGAAGGCCTTGCCCTCCCCGGTCAGGACCACGACCCGGATGTCTTCGTCGTCCTGGCAGATCTCCAGGGCGTTCACCAGTTCGTTGCCGAGCGTGAAGTCCAGGGCGTTGAAATACTTGGGACGGTTGAGTCTGATGGTCGCAATGCGGTCCGATTTCTCGAAGATGATGCTTTCGTAATCCATGTGCTCCCCTCCTTTTCCCTCGCTTTATTGGATGGCGGTTTTTCGTAAACCGTCCTCTTATCGCCGGGATGTCCCACGGATATACCAAACATGCACAATCCGCCTCCGCAGGCCGGAACGCCCTGCCGGCCGGCCTTGGCCCTGTAATTCCTCTCCTTCCCCGGCGCCCGATGCGCGCCGGCAGTCCCGCCTCCGTCTCCTTTTGAACTATGGCTGCCGCTGTGCTATATTATTTACATGTCCCGTATGGACGCTTCCCTTGCCGGGTCTTCGCGGCCCGGCGGGCGGCGGTTCAACGCGCAACCGGTCCGGGACGGCTCCGTGCCGCACCCGACGCACACGAAAGCGATGTCGTTATGTCCATGTTTTCGGCGGCCATACTGCTGTTCCTGGTGATCGACCCCTTCGGGAACATCCCGCTTTTCCTCTCCATCCTGAAAAGCGTCCCGGAGGAACGGCGCAAAGGGATCATCGCACGGGAGATGCTGATCGCCCTTATCGTTCTTGTCCTTTTCCTCTTTGCGGGCCGCTATATCCTCAGCTACCTCGACATTTCCGAACCGTCCCTGAGCATCGCCGGAGGGATCGTCCTCTTCATGATCGCCCTGAAGATGATCTTCATCGGTTCGGAAAAGATATTCGGCGATATCCCCGCCGGGGAGCCGCTGATCGTTCCCCTGGCCATACCGCTCGTCGCCGGCCCTTCCGCCGTCGCTACCGTCCTGCTCCTCATGGCCAGGGACCCGTCGCGCTGGCCGGAATGGTTCGCCGCCCTCATCATGGCCTGGTTCGCGTCGGGTGCCGTGCTGCTCTTTTCCGAACATGTCGGCCGTCTTCTGGGAGACCGCGTGCTGACGGCCATCGAGCGCCTCATGGGCATGCTGCTCACGCTCGTCGCCGTCGAGATATTCCTGAAAGGGGCACGGGAACTGCTGCTGCCGCGTTAAGTCTTCGCTGCGGCGCCGTCCCTGTATGCCTGCGCGATCACTGATGTCCGCGAGAAAGGCCGGCGGCGGCATCTTTTCTCCCTGCCTCCGCATTTGCCCCGGGTGCATAACCAAGGCGGGCGCCGACCGCAAAAAAACCCCGGTTTCTTCTTAAGAAACGGGGGCGTTAAGCGGCAAACCGTCGCGACATTTCGGCATAACCTCCGGGCGCATATGTTGAACGATCCGGCCTTCTCCCTGCAGCCTGCATGACATACGGATGAAATATACATCATTGCGGAACGGGGTCAAGCCTTTTCATTCTTGATCGAACCGTCCCGGCGAAGCCCCTGTGCGGCACGCATCGTCCCGTCCGCCGCGCGTTCACGCACCGGACGGGACAGGGAATTTATCATATACCGGGATCAGCGGCTTTCCCTTTGTTTTCGCCTCTGTCTTCCCATTTCTCCGAATTCGCCGTCGAATAGTCGTTATAGCCTTTGCCGTCGTTCTTCAGGACGAACGCGACTTCGTCGACGATCTGCCTGACGGCGGCCTGCTGGGTGAATGTGGTGAACAAGGTCGTCCCTCCGACGATCGTGACCTTCGTCTTGCCGTCCCCCTCCGCCGTGAAGTACATGGCGAGTTCCACATGCTTGGTCGACACAGCGTAATTCATGACCATGATTATCTTCTCCATCTTCAGGTACTTGGTGTGGCTGAAGGGCGAACTCGTCCTGATGTTGATGGGGCTCATGGCCGTGTTTTCCAGAACGTAATGGTAAGCGTCGTACACCTTTTCCCACGGGTAGTCGTAGGAAACATTCGTGGCCTCGCCGCTGGCCTTCTTGTCGGCCATGTCCCGGGACGTGGCGCAGCCGAACAGTATCACGAGAACCAACAGGACCGCCATGGACAGACATTTTCTTTTCATGAATCATCTCCCTTGCATTGAATTTTATAAAAGCCCTTAAACATGAAAATCCTCAGCGCCTCCACCGCACCCAGGCGAAGCCGGGGCATCTGCGCCGGCAGGAACCGCTGCTTTCCTTCGAACATCGATTTTTCACCATATACGGGACCGGAGGCAAAGTCAATGGAGTTGGGATGAATACAGTCTTTCTCTGCCCGTATACTGTTCTTTTTTCCATGCGGCGGCGCCCCCCCGTTCGGCGGGTTTTTTTAACCTTTTTCCTTGACAAAAAAAGGGTTTCGCCTCTATCTTCAAATAATTAAAAGATCCCCGGTAAAGGCGAGGTCCCCCGGGCAAAGGAATATCAAAGCACGACACCCGCAACCGCCGGCGCAACAGGCCGGCGGCGTCATTTCGCAACGGCGCAGGCGCCGGGAAGGAAAAAACCGATAACATGAAAAGATATTTTCGCGTTCTGCGCTTGCTCCTCATAGCACTTACGATCATACTGCTCCCCGCCTGTTCGCGGGCGGACAATCTCACGTGCAACTACCTCCCGGGCATCATGAACGACTTTCTCGCCAATCACTACGCCATGAGGTTCCTGGACGAAACGATCGCGGCCCATACGGTCGACCAGATGATCAAGCGCCTCGACACGACCAAGACCCTTTTTTACGAAGCGGACGTGGTGAAGCTCCGCCGGGACCTCATCGAAATGTTCGGCACGATACAGGAGGGCAAATGTACCGCACTCACAGATGTTTACAGCCTGCTTCTCAAGCGGGCGAAAGAGAACGAACAGTTCGTCAAAGAGTTCCTGGGCGCCGGCTATAAGCTCGACGAGTCCGTGGAGATCAACACCGACATCGACAAGCGGCCCTATCCGAAGACGAAGGCCGAAAAAGAAGACATCCTGCGGAAATTCGTCCATTTCCAGATCGCCAACGACCTTCTGGCGGACAACAGCCTCGCGGAGGCCAAGAAACAGCTCATCCACCGCTACGAGTTGCAGACCAAGCGCCTCGCCGAACGCAATCCGGACAAGCTGATCGAGTCCTTCGCCGAGGCCTTCGCCGTGGCCCTGGACCCCCACAGCGCCTACATGTCCCCGGACAGCCTGGAGGAATTCCGCATCCATATGCAGCTCTCCCTGGAAGGAATCGGGGCCATGCTGAGCAGCGAAAACGGCTTCACCATCATCGAAGAGCTGGTTCCCGGCGGCGGGGCGGAACGCAGCGGCCTTATCAAGCCGAAGGACAGAATCATCGCCGTGGCCCAGGAAAAGGAAAAACCCGTCAACGTGATCGACATGGACCTCAAAGAGGTCATCAAGATGATCCGCGGCAAGAAAGGAACCAGGGTCACCCTGACGATCCTCCGGCGCGGCGCAAAAACGGACCGCTTCACCGTAACCATCGTACGCGACAAGATCAACCTCAAGGAACAGGAAGCGAAGATCACTTACGAGAACAGGAAAGTCGGGAAACAGAAATACCTATTCGGCATTATCAGGCTGCCCTCGTTCTACGGCGAGCAGAAGGAGGGGAAGTCGGCCTACAGGGACGTCAAGGCCCTTCTCGAAGAAGCCAAGGCAAAGAAAGTGGACGGGATCGTCCTCGATCTTTCCCGCAACGGCGGCGGCCTTCTCAACGACGCCGTCCGTATTACGGGACTTTTCATCGATCGCGGCGGCGTTGTGGCGACGAAAAACGCGGAGGGCCGCATCAACATCCTTGCCAACGGCATCTCGTCGCGGGAGACCGGGAACGGCATGCTGAAGATCACGGGCTACCCGAGGGAGAACCGGGCGGCCGTCTACACGGGACCCCTTGTTGTACTCACTAGCCGCCTTTCCGCATCGGCGAGCGAAATCGTCGCCGGGGCGCTGAAAGATTACCGCCGGGCCGTCATCGTCGGCGCCGACCACACCTTCGGCAAGGGCTCCGTCCAGCGCGTCGAACAGCTTCCCCGGGGGCTCGGCGGCATGAGGGTCACGACCGATATGTTTTTCCTCCCCGGCGGCACGTCCACCCAGAAGGCGGGCGTCGCCGCGGACGTCGTCCTCCCCGGCCTCTTCAGCAACGAGGACATCGGCGAGCAGACCCTCGATTACGCCCTGCCCACCCAGGCTATCCCTCCCTTCGTCTATACCCCGGCAAACGCGTCGGTCCCATATCCTCCCTGGCGCCCCGTCGATCCGGCCCTCGTTTCCTACCTGGCCGCCAAATCCAAGGCCAGGGTCGAAAAGAGCAAGGCCTTCGCAGAAATCGTGAAGACGAACCAGGAGATCGCGGCGAAGAAAGGCATCGTCCGGATAGCAGACCTGCGCGACGAAACCAAAAAGGAGAACCTCGCCAAGACGGACTGGTCGGAATTGCGGAAAAAGTCCAAGGAACGGGAAATTCCCTTCGACGAGGAAGGCGTCAATATCCTTCTCGACATGATAGCGATGAATCCGGCGGCGACCGCCGCAGTCTCTCCATCCGGTGACCCGACCAAATAAAACAAGGCGGGAATGACGATTTTCCGCCTTTTCATGTCCATTTTGCCCGCCGAAGCGGCCGCAGCCGCCGCTAACCGACGATCTTAACTGCCGCCGGCAAGCCCCCCTTCAACCGATCTGCACGGCAAGCATGGAGATGGAACCGCCGTCGAACCCTTCGACGGGGAAACGCACTTCCTCGCCAGGCCGCCGGAGCGCCGCGATATAGAGGAGCGGCAGATAATGGTCCGGCGTCGGGACCGAAAGCCTCCCGTCGCCGCCGAATGTCTCGTATGCGATAAGGGGCTGATCGTCGCCGGCAATCAATAATTTCCTGACCTCGTTTTCGAAGCGGACGGCCCAGTCGTAAGGCTCTACGCCCGGCCGTCCCCAGGCATACGTATGGAGATTGTGGACGAGATTGCCGCTCCCGACGATGAAGACCCCTTCGTCCCGGAGGGGCGAAAGCCGTCGGCCCAGTTCGTAGTGGAAGGCCGCGGGCCGCATCTCGTCGATGCTGAGTTGCACGACCGGGACATCGGCCTGCGGGAAGACGTGACGGAGGACCGACCAGGTTCCGTGGTCGAGGCCCCATGTGCGGTCCCGCTCGACGGCAACGGGCGCAAGCAGGGACCGGACGCGCTCGGCCAGGTCCGGGTCGCCCGGCGCCGGGTACTCGACGGCGTAAAGTTCCCGGGGAAACCCGCCGAAGTCGTGGATAGTCCGGGGACGGTCCATCGCCGTCACCATCGTGGCGGGCAGGTACCAGTGGGCGGAAATGCAGAGAATGGCCCGGGGCCTTGGGATCGCCGCGCCGACGGCGGCCCATCCCTTTGTATAGTCGTTGATGTGCAGGGCATTCATCGGGTTGCCGTGCCCGATGAAGACGGCAGGCATGGGTTTCGTCATCGTCATCCCCCTTTCGGTCCGACCGGCGGCTGTGGTCGAAGCTGCAAGCGGCCGGCACGTTGCCCGCGGGCGGCGTCGTCACTAGGATACATTCTTCTCGACCCAGACCGCAAAGGCCTTCATGAATCCCTTGAGGAAGCCGCGGGTGGCGTCGTCCGTCAGGTTGCCGGAGGCGTCGAACAGGCGGGCGGCATTGCCGATGTACGCCTCTGGCTGATGCATGGCGGGAACGTCCAGAAAGACGAGCGACTGCCGGAGATGATGGTTCGCGCCGAAAGCGCCGATGTTGCCGGGCGATACGCTGACGACCGCGCCGGGCTTGCCCGCCCAGACGCTCTGACCGTACGGCCTCGAACCCACGTCGATGGCGTTCTTCAGTACGGCGGGGACCGACCGGTTGTATTCGGGCGTGACGAAAAGGACGCCGTCGAACCCCTTCACCCTATTCCGGAATTCGACCCACGCCGCCAAAGGCTTTCCCTCGTCGTCATGATCCTGATTATAGAGGGGCAGGCCGCCGATTTCTACGATATCCAGATGCAACGTCTCCGGCGCTAACGCTTTCAAGGCATTCGCCATTTTCCTATTGAAGGATTCCTTGCGCAGACTTCCTACCAATACAGCAATCCTCCTGGTCATATTGCCTCCTCCTTTCGCACAACGATTTACCCACCGTCCGCTATAATTTAAGCAGGGCGTTGCCCGGTGTCAACGGCAGGCTGCGGTGTTCACACCGGATACAGCATACAGCGGCCGGACCGTGCCGGCAGCCGCGTTCTCCGGAGTTGTAGAATTTTATACAGTACTACAGGAAAGGATGTACAAATCATAAGGTATTAATTTCATAACCTCTTTATGGGGGCATGGCAAAATTGTCGAATGATTTGCCTCTGCTAGGAACTGTAGAAAATTCTCCATCTCTGCGGCCGGCCACGGCACCTCAAAATTTTATCTTCATTATTTTAACATGTTAGAAGCCGCCATCGTATTGGCATCCTTCATGCACTGGCATCGGTCAATCATCGCAATCGCAAATACAAACCAAATGGAGTGGAAGGCCCGGCGGACCGTCGCCAAGAGGGGCGGAATGTCCCAGGCCGTACATATCAATTACTCGATACGAAGGAGAGCATTATGAAAGGCAAGATTGCAGTCATCGGCGCAGGAACCATGGGATCGGGCATAGCCCAGATCGCCGTGGAAGGCGGTTATCAGGTCGCCCTCATGGACACGGAAATGAGCTTTGTAGACCGCGGCATCGGCAATATCCGGAAATTTATCGCGAAAAAGGTGGAAAAGGGAAAGCTCAAGCAGGACCAGTGCGACGACATCCTCTCGCGCCTCACGGGCACGACGGACATGAAGAACGGCGTCGAGGGCGCCTTGATGGTCGTGGAGGCCGTCTTTGAAAAGCTCGAACTCAAAAAAGAGATATTCCAGAAGATCGACGCCCTCTGCCCGCCCACCGTCATCCTGGCGAGCAACACGTCGACCCTTCCCATCACGACGCTGGCCACCGCCACCAAGAATCCCGCCAGGGTCATCGGCACGCACTACTTCAGCCCCGTTCCGGCGATGCGCCTCGTGGAGGTCATCCAGGGCGAGTTCACGAGCGACGAGACGGTCAGCAAGACCGTGGAGATCTGCAAGTCCTTCGGCAAGACGCCCATCGTCGTCAAGGACATCCCCGGTTTCATCGTCAACCGCTTCCTCTGCCTCCTCTACAACGAGGCGGCCAACATGATCCTCAACGGCTCGGCCGGGGCGCAGGAGATCGATCAGGCCGTGAAGCTGGGCTGCAACTGGCCGATGGGCATCACGGAAATCATCGACCTGGCGGGCGTCGACGTCTGCGCCTTCGCCATCGAGGCCATGTACCAGATGACCGGCGAGGAGCGCTACAAACCGTCCCCCCTCTTCGACAAGATGCTCGCCGACAAGAAACTCGGCCGCAAGACGGGTGAAGGGTTCTACAAGTACGACGGGAAATAGACCCGGGAAACCCCGGATGGAGAGGGAGGAGCCCGGCCGCGGACCGGGCGTCCATCAGAACGCGAGACGACAAACAGACCTTGGGAATCAAGGAGAATGAAAGGAGCAGCACCATGAGAGAAGTGGTATTGGTAGAGGGTGTGCGGACCGCCTTCGGCAGGCTGGGCGGATCGCTCAAGGATTTCACGGCGGAACAGCTGGGCAGTATAGCCCTCAAAGCCATTGTGGAAAAGACGAAGATCTGCGAGCGCGGACATCTGGACTCGGTCTTCTGCGGCACGGCGTTCCACGTGGCCAACGCCATCAATCCCGCGCGCTGGATCGTGCTCAACGCCGGGCTTCCCCTGAGCACGTCGGCATCCTACGTGGAGATGCAGTGCGGCTCGGCGATCGATTCGATCAACCATGCGGCCTGGAAGATCATGAGCGGCGCGGCGGACGCCGTCATCGCCGGGGGCATGGAGTCCTTCAGCCAGCTCCCCTTCAAATACTCGTCGAGCACGGCCCCGTTCCGCATCTCGCCGCCCAAGCTTCTCGACTACCAGCTTCAGCCGAAACCGGCGGAAGGCCGGGCCTATGCACCCTTCGAAATGGGGCTGACGGCCGAAAACCTGGCTGAGAAGTACGGTATTTCACGGCGGGAGCAGGACGAGTTCGCCTTCCGCAGCCAGACCCTGGCAAAGAAGGCCATCGACGCCGGCAACTTCGAGGAGGAGATCATCACGGTCCCGGTGCCCCAGGGCAAGAAGAAACCTCCCCTGGAATACCGGACGGACGAGCATCCCCGGCTGGAACCGCTGGAGAGTCTCGCCAAACTGCCGCCGGTATTCAAGAAGGACGGCACCGTGACGGCGGGCAACGCCTCCGGACTCAACGACGGCGCCGCCTTCGTCCTCCTGATGTCCGCGGACAAGGCGAAGGAATGGGGCTACGAGCCGCTGGCGAAGTGGATCGCCGGCTCCGATATCGGCGTCGATCCCTCCATCATGGGCATCGCCCCCGCCTACGGCGTGCCTGTCGCCCTGAAGAGGGCGGGGCTGAAGCTTGCCGACATGGACGTCGTCGAGTGTAACGAGGCCTTCGCGGTCCAGAACCTGGCCGTCATCAAGGAAATCCAGACACAAACCGGCGAAAAGGTCGATATGGACAAGTGGAACCCCCAGGGCGGGGCCATCGCCTTCGGCCACGCCAACGGGGCGTCGGGGGCCCGTTGCGCCATGTTCGCCATGAAGCATCTTATCCGGACCGGCGGCCGCTACGGCGTCATGACGGCGTGTTGCGGCGGGGGCCAGGGCGTCACGACCATTGTCGAGAATCTGAAGCGCTAGCCGGACGGCGTCGGCATTTATGCATTGGCAAGGAAGGCCTGCAGCCCGTTCCAGCTTTTCAGCAACTTAGCTTCCCGATCTTGCTATTGGACGGCGGGTCTGGTATGGATCGGTTGGACGGGCGGCGGGCTTTCGCCGCCGCCCGCCCGGACTCACCCTTCGCAACCCGCGGTGAAAAGGCAGGCAGCCATGAGACCAAGCACGGACAAGCTTCTAAAGAAAATCGAGCGCGACCGGGACGAGCTGGACAAGAAAGGGAGGATCCTGGCCTCCATTTATCAAATCAGCCGGCTGCTCAACCGTCCTGCCAACCGCGACAAGATCCTCCAGGCCATCCTTCACGAATCCCAGAAAATATTCGGGTTTTCCCGGGGCGTCATCCTCCAGATCAATAAGGCGGAAGAGAAACTGGAAGCCAGGTACTGCATCGGCTTCACGCCGACCGAATCGGCCCACGCGCTGGCGCACCCCCTCCGGATGAAGACGCAGATATGCCGGGAGACGATGACGGCCCGTTCGGGGAAAGCGCGCTATACGCGGGACGTCCCGAACGACCCCAACCTGACGGAATACGACCGGAAGATGGAGAAGATATGGAAGAGGGTCTCCACGATCACCGTGCCCCTCAAGATCAACCGGGAGGTAATCGGCGTCATCGAAGGGGACAGGATCGACCAGGAGATGAATCTCTCGGCGAGCGACATCAAGCTCTTCACGGCCTTCGCCAACCAGGCGAGCATCATCCTGGAGAACGCCCGGCTTTACGAACAGGTCCTCGCGGAGAGAAACATCGCCGAAAACATTCTGGAAAGCGTCCCCAACGGGATCATCGCCGTCGACAGGCACAGGAAGGTCCGTTCCGTCAACGGGCCGGCGGAAAAGATCCTGAAACTCAAAAGAAAGAAGATCCTGGGCCGGTCCGTTTCCGAAGTCTTCAGGAAGGACGTCGTCGAGCTTCTGGACGACTTCATCGTCAGCCAGAAGGCCACCCAGTACGCCGAGATCGCCACGAGCAGGAAAGACAAGACGGCGGACATCTACGGGGTGAACTTCTCCGTTACGAAGGGCCACGACGGCGCGATGACGGGGGCGATCATGACGATCCAGGACCTGACGGAGATCAAACGCACCGAGATGATGCTCCAGCGGGTGGACAAGCTCTCCTCCCTGGGGCAGATGTCGGCCAGCATCGCCCACGAAATCAGGAACCCCCTCGCCAGCATCAATTTCAACATCCAGAGGCTTGCCAAGACGCTGCCGGACGATCCGGGCAGGAAACGCGTCCTGACCAATACCCAGGAAGGCATCGACCGCATCAAGACCGTCATCCGGAACACCCTCGATTTTTCCAAGAACATCAGCCCGGCGATGTCTTACGGGAACATCCACCATATCGTGGCCGATTCCCTCAAGCTGGTCGAACGGCAGCTGAAGGCGCGGCGGATCGCGGTCAAGAACAAGTTCAGCGACGGCATTCCGGACATCTATTTCGATCCTCACCAGATCCGGACGGTCCTCGTCAATCTCCTCCTCAACGCGGCGGAGGCCATGCCCAGGGGCGGAGTGATCACGATCATCACCCGCGTGGAGGAGAATAATGCGGAGGTAGGCTCCCGGTGGCTCCTGCTTGTCGTCAAGGACAACGGCATCGGCATCCCCCACGAAAACCTGAAGCTCATTTTCGACCCCTTCTTCACGACCAAACCGGAAGGAACGGGCCTGGGGCTTTCCATCGCTCACAAGATCGTCCAGCAGCACAATGCGCTGATCGACGTCAAGAGCAGGGAAGGCACGGGGACCTGTTTCTTCCTGAGATTTCCCATCGAAGAAACGGCAGGCACCCATGTACCGGTATAAGATCCTCATCACCGACGACGACAGGCTCCTTCAGGAATCTTTGGAGGACATCCTGTCGGAGAAGTTCGAAACGGTCATCGCCCCCACGGGAGAGCGGGCCGTCCAGTACCTGAAAAAGCATCCCGCCGACCTGGTCCTCCTGGACATCAAGCTCCCGGGCATCGACGGCATCGAAACGCTCCGGCAGATCCGCGCGTCGGGCATCGAGGTCGCGGTCATCATGATGACCGCCTACGAAGACGTGAAATCGGTGGTGACAGCCATGAAGATGGGCGCCTTCGACTATCTCGTCAAGCCGCTCGACATCGAGGAGTTGGACGTCATCATCGACAAGGCCCTGGAGAACCTGAAGCTCAAGCGGGAGTTGGAAGAGCTCCGGGAGCAGAAATACCGCGAATTCAACCTCGACAACATCATCGGCCGGAGCGACGGCATGAAGGCCGCCCTGAAGATGGCCGGCATCGTGGCGGGCAGCTTCGACACGACGGTCCTTCTGGAAGGCGAAACAGGGACGGGCAAGGAAGTGATCGCCAAGGTCATCCATTACGGGAGCGACCGCTGCAACATGCCCTTCGTCGGCATCAACTGCGGCGCCATCGCCCGCGACCTGGTCGAAAGCGAACTCTTCGGCTACGAGCAGGGAACGTTCACCGGCGGCCTCCGGGAAGGCAAGAAGGGGAAATGCGAAATGGCGGACGGCGGCACGCTTTTCCTCGACGAGATCAGCGAACTGGCCCCGCCGGCCCAGGTCAAGCTGCTTAGGTTCCTCGAAGAGAAGGAGTTCTACCGCGTCGGCGGGACGGAAAAGATCAAGGTGGACGTCCGCATCATCGCCGCGACGAACCGGCCGCTGGCGGAATGCATCGAGGAGAAGACCTTCCGGGAGGACCTGTTCTACAGGCTCAACGTGGCGAAGATCAAGCTGCCGCCGCTGCGGCAGCGCAGAGACGACATCATGCCCCTGATCGGCCTGTTCCTCGAAAAATTCAATGCCAAGTTCGGCAAGAAATTCCAGGGCGTCGCCCCGGAGGCGGAGGAGATATTCCTGAACTACCACTGGGGCGGGAACGTCCGGGAACTGCAGAATGCCGTCGAGCGCATCGTCCTCATGGAAAACGAGAACCTGATCCTGCCCGGCCATCTCTGGTTCCTCCAGAGCGCGCCGCCGGAACTCCGGCCCGGCTCCGAGAGGGTCCAGCCCATCGGGGAAGGCGTCGATCTTTCGGTCATCAACCGGAATTTCGTCGTGCAGGCCATGCAGGAATCGGGAGGCAACAAGACGAAGGCGGCCCGGCTCCTCGGCATCACGAGGGCCATGCTCCTCTACCGTCTCAGGAAATACGGCCTCAGGTGACAGCGGCGCGGGCGTTTTTCCCCGGCAAATGCGCCGCAAGGCAAACCCTACAGGCCGCAGGCGCCCGCCTGCGCAGTCCGGCCCGCCCTTTTCCCGCCCTATCTTATTCAGCACGCTCTATAGCCGCTTTGAAGGTCGGCCTCCATTTGTCGACGACGGCCTTTAGGCGTCCTCAACGGTCCCGCAGCAGCGTTTGCGCGCCATGGACACTTCCGGGGATGCCGTTCCGCACCCCGACAGGCCTTACCTGATGCGGGGAGCGTCGCGGCAGCAGTGCCGGCGAGCCTTGCATCACTCCGGCAACGGCACGCGCGAGGGGACGCTCCCGCATGATCGGTCACATTTCAGGGATTTGTTTCTTCTGTTCAGCAGGTTCGAAGACGGCCGTCACCACGCAGCCGGCGGCTCCTGCCGCCGGGATCGGCGGGCGTCGCGCGGAGCGAATCCGCCTGGCAGGCGCAGGCGGCCAGGAGGAGAACCGCCAGGGCGGCGGTGAATTTCAGGGACAAAGTTCTCTGGTTCGTATTCATTCCGATGATGGTCCTCATTTCCGGCCCTTGTCCGGGCCTCAGACATCTAACCGCGTGCCGCCCATCGAGGCATTGTCTACTTCAATACGGTTACCATATTGTATACTTTTTTGTAGGACTAATGTCAATGGTCATTTTTTCGAACAACCGGGGAGAAAACAATAACCATATCGAAAGATAACTTTTTGAATTCATATCTCAATAACGATTTAGCGGCCATTGGCCGGCAGCGCGCCTCGACCGCTTCACGGAGAAAAAAGCCGGAACAGGCCGCTCCGCAGCGCCTCATCTGCCCGTAATGAAGACAAGGTTAAAAATTCAATGGATACGAAGCAAATATTACTATGCCCGGACGTTCTTTTGATGTAATTTGCCCAAGTAGAATTTAACATGGATATGATATACGGGAATCGCCGGATGCCGTCCGGACGGAAACATTCACGAGGAGGAATCGCAGAATGAAGACAGCGCTGAGGATCAAAGGCCTGGCGGCGGCGTTGGTACTGGCCTTGATGCTGCTGCCGCTTGCGGCACTGGCGGACGAGGCGGCGGCGATCAGGGCGTTCGAGAGCGCGAAGGCCAACGAGCCCATGCTCATCGCCTTCCTGCGGGGAATGCCCAAGGGGGCGGACCTCCACAGCCACGCGACGGGGGCGGTCTTCGCCGAATCCATGCTCGACGCCGCCGTGGCGGCGAACCTGAACGCGGACCTGACGACCGGCGCCTTCACGACGAAAACCGAGGGAACCGTACCGGCAAGCAGACTCAAAGAAGACACGAAACTGATGCGGAAATTCCTGGACGCGGCCAGCATGCGGGGCGGCGAGCCCGGCGTCAGCGGCCACGACCACTTCTTCGACTCCTTCGGCAAATTCGACGCCGCCTTCAACCAGATCGACTACGCCCGGATCCTTGCCGAGATCGTAACGCGCGCCCGGGGCCAGAACGTCCAGTACCTCGAACTGATGGCCGCCGTAGCACCGAGCGCCGTCATCAAAGAGGCCCAGAAGGGTTTCACGATCAAGGACGGCGACTGGACCCTGGCCCTGAAAGAGATGGAGAAGCGCTTCCCGGCGGTCCTGAGCGCCTCCCGGGCCTTTCTCGACAAGATGGACAGGGAGGTCGCCGATCTCGCCGGCGTGCCCCGCCCGATCACGAACAGCACACCGATCAAGATCCGTTACATCTTCAGCACGTCGCGCACGGGAAAAACGACGGACGCCTTCTTCGCCGCAATCGCCTGCGGCATGGCGATCATGAGGAACGACAGGCGCGTCGTGGGCATCAATATCGTCGCGCCGGAAGACGACTACTACGCCCGGCGGAACTTCGACACCCAGATGAAGATGATCGACTTTCTCTGGCAGCGCCTGGGCAAACCCAACGTCTCCCTCCACGCCGGGGAGCTGACGCTCGAATATTCGCCCGTGGAGGTGATGAACTATCGCATCAGAAAGAGCATCGAGACCGGCCACGCCAGGCGCATCGGCCATGGCGTCTCGGTCGCCTGGGAGGACAACGCGGCGGAGTTGCTCGCCAAAATGCGCCGGGAAGGCATCGCCGTGGAGATATGCCTGACGAGCAACGAGGGCATCCTGAAGGTCGCGGGCGACAGGCATCCGCTGCCCCTCTATCTCAACGCACGAGTGCCCTTCACCCTCAACACCGACGACGAGGGGGTCAACCGCAGCAACCTGACCATGGAGTTCGTGAAGGCTGTACGGACCTTCCACATCCCCTATCCGCAGCTTAAGGACATCGCCCGCAACAGCATCGAATACGCCTTCCTGCCCGGCGAAAGCCTCTATATCGGCGGCGATTACGCGGCGTTGCGGCCGGAGTTTGCACGCATCCGGGAGGCCGGGTGGCAGCCCGGCGGCGCAGCGAAAGCCCTGATGGACAAGTCGGAGAAGCTCCGCGAGGAAGCAGCCCTGGAGCGGGCATTCGTCGCCTTTGAAAACGGCTTCCATTGATCGCATATCATTTCGACATGCCGGCAGGGGGTTCGCGGAAGACGAGGGCATTCTGAAGACAAGCCATGGGACCTGACATGCAAACCGAAAAAGCGGGGGAAACAGCGTCCCCGGCACCGCCGATGTTCGGCGGGGCATCGTCCATGAAGGGTTTTACGGGGATCAAGGCTTCCCGCATGTCCCACGCGGCGGCGGCCATGCTCGGTATGGCCGTCCCGGTGGCCGCGGGCGCGGCGACGGGCCACGGGCAGATCGGGGTGCTTGCATCCCTCGGAGCCTTGGCCCTGAGCGGCGACGGCGAAGGCGATACCTTCCGCGCGCAGTTTCCCGGCCTGGCCTATGCGCTGGCGGCGACGAGTACGGCCATGCTGACGGGCTCGATGCTCGCGGGCCGGGGCCCTGCGGCCGCCCTGGCCGTACCGGTGATCGCCGGGGCCGCCGGGCTTCTCGGCGGATTGAGCCGCCCCCTGGCACGGGCCGCCGTGCAATTCATCCTCTTTACCGTCATCGCCGCCCATCTCGGAGCAGGTGAGATCCATCCCGCGGCAAAGACATTTGTCTTTCTCGCCGGGGCCGCCTGGACGGCGTTTCTCTCCCTCTCCCTCCGGCCGATCTTCCAGGCGTTCATGCCTTCCCCGGCGAATCCGCCGGCAGCAGCAGCACCCCCGCGATACACCATGAAGCAGCTCATAGCGCGGTGGCGCCGCTCCTTTGCCCAATTTTCCGGCTGGCAGTACACACTGCGCATCGTCCTGTGCCTGGCCGCCGCGGAGGCATTGGTCCTCGTGTGGCCCTACGGCCACGGCTACTGGATCGCGATTACCGTCGCCATCGTCGTGCACCGCAACCTTTCGGCAGCCCTGCCCCGCGCCCTGGAGCGCGCCGGCGGCACCGTCGGCGGCGTTCTCCTGTGCGGGGCGCTCATGTTCGCCGCACCCTCCGCATGGGGACTGATCGCGACGATCGCCGTCCTCGCGGCGCTCCGGCCCCTGCTCCGGGAAGCGAATTACACCGTCTACGCCGCCGTGATGACGCCCCTCGTCATCCTGCTGCTCGATTACGGGCAGGCGCTGTCAGTCGCAGTCGTCATGGACCGGCTGGTGGCGACGCTCGCCGGATGCGCCCTGGCGTTGACGCTCGGCTACCTCGCCTGGCTCGGATTTCTACCCGGCGGACGGGAAAGATTGACGGTTTCCGATACGCGCCGACGATGATACAATAGAAGATATCGAACTTGATTCGTCAAAAGGAAGGTCCATGTGAAGATCGGCATCGTCCCTGATACGCTGGGCATCATCGGCACGTCGGTTTCCGTGCAGAGCACGGCGCGGTGCCTTGAGGAACTCGGACAGGATGTCACCTATATCCTGGTCGAGGCCGCAGCGGGCGAGACGCGCGACGAAGCCGGCCGGAAACTTGTCCGTACGGGCTCCTTCAGGCTGAAGGACCTGGCGGCCGTGATGGACACGTTCGACGCGGTCCTGATCTCCAACGGCGTCTTCATGCCCTTCAGCCTGGAGGCGTCGCGGTTCACCCGAAAAGCCCTCGTCTGCGAAATCCTCCATTTCAATGCCACGGCGGGCCTCACGCCTTCCGTCGATATCACAATCGCCGTATCGGAATACATCTACCGGGAAATGCAGCCGCGCGAACACGACATCCTGATTCCCAACGGCATCGATTTCGAGGCCTTCCGGCCGCTCCCGCGGCCTGCGAAAGACAGGGTCCGGATCATCCAGGTCGCCGCCGCCGCCAAGACGATGGACCCGGACCTGGAAGAGATAGGCCCGGAGCTTATCGCGGAAGGCCTGCCCATCGAGGTCCATCTGGCGGGTAGAAACGGAAGCAGCGGGGACGACCGCGTCGTCTACCACGGCGTCGTGGAACATCACTGCATCCCCTCGCTGGTTGCGGAAAGCGACATGCTCCTCCACATGTCGGAAACCGATACGTTCGGGCTGGCCCCCGTCGAAGCCATGTCCGTCGGGACGATCCCGATCGTCTCCCGCGTCGGCGGCCTCCCCTATTCCGTCGAGGACGGCGTTTCCGGCTTCGTGATGGCCCCGGGCGACCGGGAGGGCGTGAAGCAGCTCATCAGGGACCTCGTGAGAAGGAAGGCGGACGAACCGGACACCGTCGAACGCCTGCAGGAAAACGGCATGGACCGCGCCGCCGCGCGATTCGACGTCCGGAAGAACACGGCGGACCTCCTCGCCCACCTCCAAAAATGGGAGCCTGTCCTTCCCCGCGCCAACCGGAGCAGCGGTTATCCGTTTTCGCTGATCGCCCCGACGGCCTTCTTCCTCCAGTTCCAGTCCGACGCCTTCATCGAGGCCTTCGCGGAGATATTCCACGCCGGCGACCTGGCGGAGGCCTTCCGGAACTGGCGAGAGTTTCTGGGGTTCGCCTACAAGCGCTACCACAACTACCGTCATATTCTCCTTTCTCTCGACAGGATCTACGACCGGATGATCGCCGATGCGAAGAACCGTCCGCAGAATGTCCGGAATGTCTATCTCTATTGGCTCGCCGCCCTGGCGGCCGTCCTGGACAGGCCGCGAAAGGCGGTCGATTATCTCCTGGCCGGCGCGCCGCCGGGCCTTACGGGCAACCCGTCCGCAAGGGAGCATTTCATCGACGGCGGACTTGCCGCCCTGAAAGCGGAGCTGACGGCGGCTTTCGGAAGCCAATCCGAGCCGGGGTCCCGCGAGGGACTCGAAGCGTTCAAGAACGTCTACTTCTCCGGAGGTGCGATGTAGTCCTGAGTTTTTCGCGTCCGCCGCAGTAAATGCGTGCACGGCGGATGCCGACAATATCCGAAGAAACGGCCGATATGGAAACCCTCGAAGAGAAAATCGCCCGCGTCCTGAAAGAAGACGTCGTCGTCGTGCCTTACGATCCCCGCTGGCCGGACATATTCGAGCGGGAGCGGCTCCATCTGCAGTCCTGCCTGCCCGCCGGCCTCGTCAGGAGGATAGAGCATTTCGGCAGCACGGCCGTCCCGGGCCTGGCGGCCAAGCCGATCGTCGACATGCTGGTCGAGGTCGCGAGCCTCGACGAGACCAGGGAGAAGATCGTCCCGGTCCTCGAAGCCCAGGGGTACGATTACTTCTGGCGGCCTACATGGGGCGACGACACGCCGCCCTTCCACGCCTGGTTCATCAAGCGGGACGGCAACGGGCACAGGACACACCACATCCACATGGTCGAGGCCCATTTCGAACACTGGGACAGGCTCCTGTTCCGGGACTATCTCATCGACCATCCGGACGCCGCACAGGAATACGGCCGACTCAAAACGGCGCTCTCGGAAGCCCATCAGGGCGACCGCATCGCCTACACCCAGGCCAAAAGCGATTTCATCAGGGGCGTCACCGAACGGGCCAGACGATTCTACCGGAAACCCCTGTAAGGCCGGATGACGCCGCTTCCCGGGCGCAACGCCCTATCTGCAATCTGCCGACAGACGCGTCTCCATTCGCGCCGCAAGGCCCAATCCCCTGAAATGGCGTCATATCCTCCCTGTAGCGGGATTTGACGTTGACAAGCGTCGTCCGACCTGCCATACATCGGCCCGCGCGCAAGCGACGTTTTTCAGCCGGCCCCTCGCGGATTTCCGCCCGGCGGCCCGGAATGTCATGGAGATCAAGGATTCGACAGAGCCGTTCGGGCGATGCGCCGAAAGGGCCGTCCCGGTGGACGATTGTAAAGAGACAGCGGCGGTTCGCACGGAGGAACGCCTCCTGACCTCCGATTTCGCGTGTACGACGGCGGCCAATTTTTTCAACGCCTTCGGCATGCAGATGCTGGTGGCCACACTGCCCGTGTACGTCATCGCCATGGGGGGAAGCCGCATCGAGGCCGGCCTCGTGAGCGGCGCCCTCGCCTTCACCGCCCTCCTTTTCCGCCCCTTCGTGGGCTGGCTTACGGACGCCTGGCGCCGCCGCCCCCTCGTCCTCGTCGGTACGTCCTGCTACGGGTTCGCCGCTATCGTCTACCTGCTCGCCGCCTCCATCCCCGTCCTGCTTTTGGGACGCATCGTGAACGGCTTCGGCCTATGCTGCTACACGACGGCAGCCAACGCCTACGTGGCGGACATCGCGCCGGTCAAGCGCCGCGCCGAGGCCGTGGGCATCTTCTCCGCCGCCCAGGCCCTCGGCCTCATCGTCGGGCCCGTCATCGGCTTCGTTCTCATCGCCAAAACCGGATTCGCACACCTGTTCTATTTCTCGGCCGCGCTCGCCTTCGCCGCCTTCGCCGTCTCCATTCCGGCCAGGGAGAAGCAGCGGCCGGGCGGGACGGAACGCCGCGCCTGGACATTCCGGACGGGTATCGTGGCCGTCGACGCCCTGCCCGCGGCCTGGATGGCCCTCTGCATGGGCACCGGCTTCGGCACGGTAAACGCCTTTATCTCCATCTTCGCCCAGGGACAGGGCATCGCCAACCCGGGATTCTTCTTCATGATTCAGGCCGGGGCGTTGCTCGTTTCCAGGGCCTTCACCGGCCGACTGGCGGACCGGTACGGCCGAGGCGTCGCCATCGTTCCCGGCATCGCCGTCATGGCCGCGGCCCTGGCCGTTCTGCCCTGGGCGCACGATGTCCCGCTCTTCGTCGTTTCCGCCTTTCTCTTCGGCATCGGATTCGGCGCGGCGCAACCGGCGTCCATGGCGCTCCTCATCGACCGGGTGCGGCCGGAGCGGCGCGGCATCGCCACGAGCACATACTTCACGGGGTTCGACGCCGGAGTCACCGTCGGTTCCATTCTGTTGGGACTGATCTGCCAATACTGGGACTTCAGCGCCATGTGGCTTGTTTCGGCCGCCTGCACCCTCGCGGGTCTGGCGGGTTGCGTCGGCCGCGGCCTTCGGGGGATCGACCCGTTCCCCCGGTAACGTTCGCCTTGACAAGACGGCCGAATCCGTGCTGGATTTAGTGGAGAAGGCTGCAGCCCCCCGCAAGGGGCCTGCGGACGGAATGATACGACAGCATGAAAGGGACTCAATAATGAACAACCAGGGAACACAAGCGGCCGGAGGAAGCGCACACCGATGGAAGGTCCTTTGGGCGACTTTCATCACCTACATGATCGACAGCTACGATCTCATCGTCCTGGCGATCGCCATGCCGGTATTGCTCAAGGTCCTGAACATCTCGCTGCCGGAAGGGGGGCTTCTGGGCTCCGCCACGATGTTCGGCGCGTTACTCGGCAGCATCGCCTTCGGACTGCTCGCCGAAAATTACGGGCGGCGTCTCGCCCTGCTGGTGGCCGTCGTCTGGATCAGCATCGGCATGGCCCTTGTCTATGTCGTCTCCACATGGGGCGAATGGATGGTCCTCCGGTTTGTAACCGGCCTCGCCCTCGGCGGCATCTGGGGCCCCTGCGCGGCCCTGATCGCGGAGCATTGGGCGCCCCGCTACCGGGGACGGGCGGCATCCTTCATGCTGAGCAGCTTCGCCGTAGGCGCGGTACTCGCAGCCTTCGTCGGCAGGCTCGTTCTCCACATGGACTGGCGGGTCATCTTCCTGGTGGGGGCTGTCGCCATCGTTTTCACCTTCCCCGTTGCCCGGTTGATACCCCCGGACAAATCCCGAAAAACCGCCGCGGCGAAAGAGAGCAATGCATCGGAACAGGCAGGAGACAGAAGGAGAATCGGCATTGGCGCTATTTTCAAGGACGGCCTTGCCGGAACAACGCTCCTGGCGTCTCTTGTCAGCATCGTCAATCTCGCGGGATACTGGGGCGCGGCCTACTGGATACCGACCTTCCTGACGCGGGAGCGGGGACTCGATCTCACGACAATGGCCAATTTTTCCCTTGTCATGTACATCGGCATGTTCCTGGGGTTCCAGTTCTTCGGGGCGGTTGCCGACCGGGCGGGCCGGAGGCGCTCCATGATCGCCGCCTTCATCGGCGTGGCCGCGGCGGTCGCCCTTTACATCGTCGTCCGCAATCCCGTCTTTCTCTTCTGGTGGGGCATCGTCGTCGGTTTCGGACTCTGCGGCGTCGGCGGCGTCCTCGGGGCCTATTTCGCGGAGCTTTTCCCGGAAGAGCTTCGGGCCTACGCCGGGGGGTTCTGCTGGAACATGGGCCGGCTGGGCGCGGTGGCCGCACCGTACACCATCGGCTACCTGGGCAAAGTCTACGGGCTCCAGATCGGCCTGGCCGTGACCTGCGTCGTCTACATCCTCGGCGCCGTCCTGCTCCTCTTTATGCCGGAAACGCTGAAGGCGGAAAAGTCATGACGCCGTATCACCGCATCGACTGGGAGGAATGCCTCGGGAAGTGGACGCTCATCGTGGGCGACGTGAACACGGGCAAGACGACCCTCACGGCCCGGTTCCTCGCCGCCATGTGCGCGGGGGGGCTGGCGCCGAGGATCGCCGTCGTCGACCTGGCGCCGGAAATCCCCGCCGGCCTCGCCCTGAAAAAGGCGCTGCGGGGCGCGGGCGGCCACCTGATTCCGCCCGTCCGGGGCGTGACTTACCTGGGAACGATTCTCCCGCCGCCCCGGTTGAGTTCGAAAAGCGAAGAGGAGGCCGTCGCCAAGGCCGGGGAGAACAGAGGAAAGATCGAGGCCCTCTTTGCGGCCTTCTCCGCATCCGGCAGGGACATCCTCTTCATCAACGACCTCACCCTCTATCTCCAGGCCGGAACGGCGGAAAAGTTCCTGGAGATGACGAAAACGGCCGAAACCGTCGTCGCCAACGGCTATTACGGAAAGAAGCTGGGCGGCGGCGCGATGTCGGAGCGGGAACGCCGGGAGACGGAGGCACTGATCGCCCATGCGTCGTCGCATCGAGGGGAGATTATCGAACTGAAACAAGTATTTTCCGCGCCCTGCTGACCGGGAACCGGCCGAACCGAAGACCGCTCGCCATTTCTCAGCGCCCTTTCGTTTTGGGTTGCCTGAGAGCGGCCTTTGTTATATGATCCGCATCCAGTCGTAATCCGCTTTGTTCCTTCCATGTCTCCTTGCGCAACGCACATGGAGCAAAAGCGGATAATCCTTTGATCGAAAATTCGCCTGAGAGAGGGAGGGTTTAAGTATGGTCGTCAAAAGAGCCGTTTGGATACTATGCGTTTGTTTTACTCTTTCTGTATCGCCTTTGTTTGCCTTCAACAGCGCCCATGTCCAACAGGTCAAACAGATAAAGAATTGCGCCCGCTGCGATCTCTCCGGAGCCACCATGCCCAATGTGTCGGCATCCGGCGCCGATCTCGCCACAGCCAATTTCAGCCGGGCCACCCTCACCAACGGGTCTTTCCAGGGGGCCAACCTGTACGGGGCGAATTTCGAGGGCGCCAATCTTATGAGGGCCAGCCTGCGGGAGGCCAACCTGGTCAACACCGATTTCACCGGCGCAAGGCTGATCGACGCCTGGCTGAACGACGCGGTCCTGACCGGCGCGAACTTCACCAATTCCAACCTGATGCGGTGCAACCTGAAAGGGGCAAGCATCGGCGGCGCGAGGTTCCAGGGGGCCCGCCTGGACGATGCGATCTGGACCGACGGGACCGTCTGCAAGGAAGGGTCCGTCGGGGAATGCAAAAAATGATCCGCGGCAGGGGGATGGGGCATCGGGCTCCCATCCCCTGCCCGCAGGTTTCTTAACACCGGCTAAGGTTCATACTTCGATCAATTCCCTCGGACTCTTCGTCAGGATTTCGTTGCCTCCGTTCCTGACCAGGATCATATCCTCAAGTTTGACAACCCCTTCCCTCTCGTCCATCATGTGCATGTCCAGGGCGACTACATAACCTTCGCCCAGTTCGCTCTCTTCGTACTCGGCCACAACGGGCGGTTCGTTCAGCTCCAGGCCGATGCCGTGGCCGAGGAGGCGCGACCTCTTCCCCCCGCCGAAATTCAAAAAATGGCCGGCCCGGCCGAGCTTTTCCGCCTTTTCGACGGCCATCCGGTAAAGCTCGCTGCACTTTACGCCGGGCTTCATGCGGTCGATCAGGTAATCGGCTATGGCCCTGAGATCGCCGTAGAGGGCGCGGACGGCGGCCGGGGCCTTACCCAGGCAGTACGTCCTCGTCTGGTCGGCATGATAGCCGTCGACGAGGGTCGGGATGTCGACGATCACCGGCTCGCCCGGGGCGATCTTCTTCCGGGAAGGGCCGGCGGGGACGGCGGGACTCAGACCCACACCCGTGATTGTATAAACCACGCCGCTGATCCTGAAGAGGTTTTCCCCCGACGAGATGGGTCCGCGGCTCATGAAGAAATCGGGCAGACGAATGAAAAAGATGCCTTCGTGCCCCGCAAGGCGGTGGGCGTTTTCCACGGCGGCCGCCAGTTCCAATTCCGTCACGCCTTCCCGGAGCGTTGCGAGGACGGCCTCGTGCCCCCGGTGGATCGCGTCGCAGGCCTTTCGCGTCTTTTCGATTTCGGAGGCATCCTTGGCCTTCCGCTGTTCCTGCGTCAGGGGAGCGACATTCGCGAACCCGACGCCGGCGAAGTCCTTTTTCATGTCGGCAAACTGTTCGGCCGTAACGATGTCGAGCTCCGTCGCGATCTTCATTCCGCCTTCTTTTTTCCCGGCAAACATCTCCCGGAAGACGTTCGCCGGTTTGCGCTCCTCCTTGACCCTGCCGGGATCGAGCGCCGCTTCCCGGCGGGCGAATTCGATGCCGCTCCTCACGAAGAGGGCGTAATCGTCGGGAAGGACGGCCAGATAGGACGGCTGGGCCGTTCCCGTGTAGTAGAGGACATTGCGGGAATAAAGAAGGAGCGCCCCGTCCAGCTGCCTGCTTCTGAGGGCGTTCTGCAAAATGCGGATGCGGGCTTCGTGATCCATGCCGCCACCTCCTTTTCATCGCGGATAACGTCACGGTTGTTTATCGGCGGCATCCGGGCCGTGAAAACACGAATACCGTTTTCACAAAACGAAAGAGGGTAACGATGGCATACGATAGCAGGGACGCGGCGGACGAAAAGGGCGGTTTTATAAATCATGTTAAGCTCCCGGCCGGCGTGCGGCGCAGTCCCGGTTTGCCGGGGGAAGGCCGTTAACAAACTGCCGCGATGGGTGAACTCTGACGACACGATGGGTATGTCGAAGGCTCCCGGGGAGGGCCGCCGGTTCCGCGAAACGAAGCCGCCGGCGCCCGGAGACGGACCGTCAGCCGGCCTTTTTCCGCCAGAGGGCGGCGATCTTGTCGGCCGCATTTTCCGGCAGGGGACTTAATCCCCTTTCATACTTGGAGAGGGTCTGTCTCGTCACGCCGACGGCGCGGGCCAGTTCGTCCTGGCGGAAGTAGTATTCGGCGCGAAAGCGCCTGATGGCGGACTGATCGGCCATCAGCTCACGGCCCGTCTTCGGCGCGGGAAAATCGGACGCCTTGCGGCGGCGCCTCTTTCCGGAAAGAACGGCCCGTTGAGGCAGGGCGGGAGGCGTTTTCCTTCTCCCCTCCGACATCCGCCAGAGTTTTTCCGAGAGCTTCACCGTCAGCGTCGCATCGAGCCAGTCCCGGAAATAGCCCCGGTAGCGCGCCAGGGGTTCGAGGACGGGCATGTCTTCGATGACGCCCAGGTCCAGGAGCCGCTGATGGGATTCGATGAAGGCGTCGACCGTATGGCCGGGATGTTTCCGGTTCACCGCTTCCCCGCAGAAATCGAGGATCGTCCGGGGCGTGGCCCGGGGCAGCGATCCCTTTTTTTCGGCGATCGTCCCCACGAGAATCCAGTAGGTCCCCAGTTTCTTCGTGAAGGCCTCGTGGTAGGGGCTGAGCCTGAGGAGCGACCGGCTGTAATAGCCCAGCCAGTACAGCCCCTCCGGATCGAGGAAGTGGGCCAGGGCCTGCCCGCAGCGGAACCGGAAAGACGACCACTTCTCGCCGCCCCGCCGGTACTCGATGTCGAGGATGTCGAGCAGCCTGTCCGGGCGGTCCCGGCCGACGGCGATTTCGCCGCCGCCCCTGTAGTCCTTCCAGAGCATCGAAAGGCGAAGATCGGCCAGCCGCAGCACCTCCTGCTTGAACGCATCGTGCAGAGTCCGGCTGCTGCCGCGCCGGACGCGGACGCCCCGCATCCTGGATATTTCGTCCAGGCTGACCCAGGCGATATCCTTGCCCGGGTCCTTCAGCTGGGCGATCTTTGCCATCAGGATCAGGAAGATATCGGCCGTTTCGACGGACAGGTTATGGACGGCCTCCCTCAGGCCGCCCGAATAGACAAACCCGAGGCGCGGCGCGTAGTACATGGCGATGGAGGGATGGAAGCGCCTTTCGAAATCGGGAGGCGGCGAGCAGAAGAAAGTGATGTGCCCGAGGCGCGTCCGGTACCGGTAGAAGGGCCGGCCGTACATATCCGACGACCAGCCGCCCTTGCCGCCGCCGGCATAGATGGCGCGCAGGGCCGCCTGGATGACCGGGCTGACCGGCAGGGCGATCCTCGCGATGTCGATGTCCAGCTTTTCCATGACGATACAGTCCGTTGCCGAATACGGCCCCGTCGTTCATAACGGGGCACCGTACGCCTCCGTAACGGGGGTGCGCCCCCTTGGGATTGAGGACCGATGGAACAAGCGCAGGAATAATGGGAACGGGATGTCAAAAATGTAAAGGATGTTCCGCCGCAAGTCAACCGGTATCGTCTTCGTAGAATGGATTTTCCGTCCGATCCTTCTGTGGTAGCGGCTTTCATCGGTAAATCGCGACGGGCTTCTCTCGTAACCTCCATTCGCCGTTTGCAGACGCGCCGATAAGCATGGAAACATGCTATGGAGGGCCTCGCCGGACAGAAGGCAAGGCGATTGCACGCAACCCGCGCAGGAGTTGCGGCGCCCGCTGCGCGGCCTTTCGCGTTTCTTTCGGACGGAGCGAAGCAGCCATGACCCCTTTCCCGTCGTCCGCCGCCGGCACGGACGCGGCAGAATTATGGCTGTCCCAATTTTGAATCGCCCGGGAGAATGAATACCCGCCAAACGGAAGTCGCCCCCATCCTCCCGGCAATGCCTCGAAACATCTATATAAATATATTTAATATATGTTTAATATAAGTTCAAAATAAATTTAATATTGACTTTTTACGTCATATGTATTACAAGTTCAGATATACAAGAATCCATTCCCGTCGGGCTTTGCTGAATTTATGCATGGAGCCGTCCAAACCGATACGGCATTTCAAACCGGAGGCGTAAGGCCGACCTGTCGTACTTTCTCTACAGGACAAACCGCGCGTAAGTCCACTTTCCCACCGTGTCCGGACGGTCATCCCCTCATTCCCGGCGGCAACCGGAAGCGCAGCTTGAGCGCAATCATCCTCGGCCTGCTTGTCCTGGCCGCCTTGTTTCCCCGGGGCGTCGCGGCCGGAGACAGGGATATCGCGGCCGTGGCCTCCTACGTCACGTCCGTAGAAGACCAGGACCAGGGGGTCAAGACCAACCTTCAGCTCGCCTGCCGGCGTCTTAACGGCCACGTCATCCCGCCCAAGTCGGTCTTTTCTTTCAATGCCGCAGTCGGCGAAGGCTCGGCCCGCAACGGCTTCGTCTACGGGCGCGTCCTCTACCGGGAGGAAACCCGGTTGGAGCCCGGCGGCGGCCTCTGCCAGGCTTCCACGACGGCTTACAATGCTCTGCTATTGGCGGGATTTCAGATCGTCGAGCGCCACCGGCACTCCCAGCCGATTACCTACGCGCCGCTGGGCCTGGATGCCACGATCATGTATGGGAAGAAAGACCTCCGGATGAAGAACCCCTTCGACCGGACGTTTTATATGGAAGCGACCCTGACGGACAAGACGCTCACCGTCGCGTTAAGATCCGACCCTCCCCTGCCCTACCGATACGAAATCGTAACGGAAGAGGAGGATGTCGACGTTCCCATTCTCGATAGATCGCGCCCCGTAAGGCAAGGCATCTCCGTCTACGTGAACCGCAAGCGGTACTCGGGGGAAAAGCTGGTCGATTCGGCGTTGCTGTACAGGGACTTCTTCCCGCCGGTGTACATCAAATGAAGCACACGGCGGCCGTCGTTTTTCTGGGTTGTCTTCTTCTGCTTGCGCTCGCGTTACCATCGCGGGCCGGCGAAGACTCGGAGCCGTTTGCCCGGTGGGGGCTTTTTGCCCGGGAGCAAGGGGCGGAAAATATGATCGCCTGGATGCGCTGTTCCCTCGGGGCAATCCTCGCAGGAACGCGCTGCACCAGGCCTCCCGGTTTCGCGGCGCCGCCTTTTTACGGTCAATTCGGCATCTTCGTCACCGTCATGAAGAACGGCCGGGTACGGGGGTGCTACGGCGCTTTCGATCACCGCACCGACAGGATCGAAGAGCTTCTCCGGGACTACCTGCGCGGCGCCCT
Organism: Syntrophales bacterium; assembly: GCA_963668175.1. Classification (GTDB taxonomy): domain Bacteria; phylum Desulfobacterota; class Syntrophia; order Syntrophales; family PHBD01. The sequence goes on along the minus strand of OY764159.1, from coordinate 1,907,379 downwards.
GAAGCGGGACAGGCGCTACCGGCCGCTGGAAGCCTTCGAGGCGGCCGATGCGGGCATCGTCGTAACCGTCGCCGGCAGGCAGGTCCCTGTAGACGACATCGACCGGATCGACCCCGCGAACGACGGCGTCGCGGTCACCTTCGAATCGGGCGAGAAATGGGTCTTTGTCCCGGCGGAGATAGGGAGCGTGGAGCATTTGAAGCGGAGGCTCTCAGGCAGGGAAATTTTGCAGTTGAACGTGTTTAAGGCCGTAACCATCAAATCGCAGCCAGGAAAGGTGGGGAAATGAAAAAAAGGGCTTGGGGCAGGATCGTTCTCGTCGCAATGCTTGCGGCGGTGTCGTGCGGCTTCTTCTTGACTCACGGCAGCGCGGCGGACAAGAAGCAGACCAAAAACGAAAAGGTCTATCAGAAAGACGAGGCCGGCGACCTCTCCCGTCATGACGTCATTTACGGCCGCGTTGTCGACGCCGCTACGAAGGAACCCCTGACGAACGCCACGGTCGAGATGAAGAACGCCCGTTTCGGTCTCGGCTACTACCGCGTGAAGACCGACAAGGCCGGCCGCTTCCGCATCGCCGACTTCATCAGGCACATCACATACAAGATCGAAGTTTCCGCCGACGGCTACATCACCCGCCTGCAGACCGAAAACATCCAGCCCGGCGAATACACCTTCGCCCTGGATCGCGAGGGCATCTTATCCGGCGTGGTCACCGATTCCGCCCACAAACCCCTTCCGGGCGTCGAAGTGAAACTGAACAGCGCCGACGTCTCCGCAAGGCAGAGCAACGACGATGACGAAGGAAGCAGCGACGACGACGGCGGCTACTCGGGGGAAAGGCCCCGGTTCGTCACGACCGGCAAAGACGGCGGCTACCGATTCAATAAAATCGCCGCGGGGGGACGCTATCTCGCGACCTTTACAAAACAGGGCTACATCGCCGAAACCGCCCAGATACGCCAGATCAAACCCGGGGAATCTCTGGCGCTGCCGATGCTGATGTACCGGCCCGCATCCGTTTCGGGGAAGCTCACGATCCGCGATCTCGATGCGCCGGCGGCGAATATCGACGTCCGCCTCGAAGGATCTTCAACCCAGGCCACCGCCTCCTACCAGGACGGCACGTACAGAATCGACGACATCAAGCCGGGCAATTACAAGCTCTCCTTCCTTCACAGGGGCTTCGAGGGCTTCGAGACCAAACCGATCGCTATCAGGGAGGGGCAGGTCCGGAAGAATGCCGATTATTCGCTGACCGCCAGGAATCCGGAGGTCGAGGTCTATACGGACCGCTACACCTTCGTCATCGGCCAGCAGATATCCTTTAACCTGAGGACGCTCCGGCTGGAGAAATTCAAGGTCCGCATCTTCCGGATGCCCATCGATATCGTCCTCAAGGGCAGAATCGACGCGGCGAACCTGCAGCCCGCAAGGGACGGCCTGCAACTCGTCCGGGAATGGGAGGAAGGGGTCAGGGATTTTGCGCCGTACGACTGGCGCGAACAGCATATCGATATCGCCCAGAGTCTGCCGACAGGCAGCTACTGCATCGAAGCGAGCGGGGAAGACAGGACGATCAGCAGGAAGATTTTCAGCGTCACGTCCCTCGGCATCGTCGTCAAGCGCTCGCTGAGTTCCGTCCTTGTTTATGCCACGGACCTGGCCGGCAACAGGCCGGTCTCCGGGGCCCCGGTCGTCCTCTACGACGTGACGGTCAAGGAGAAAACGAAGGCCGAGAAAGCACCGGCGAGGGACGAGAGCGTCGCTCCCGCACAGCCGGACGAAGACGAACAGGCGAACGATCGGGAGGGGGAAAGCCGCGACGAAGAAATCGCCCCGGCCCGGGCGGACGACGACGACCAGGGCGACGAAGAGCGGCCGGCCCGTTCCGCCCGGAGCGACAAGAGAAAGGCCATGTATTCTCCGCCTTCCCGGCTGGAGGAACTGCCGGTCGACATTCTGGCCCAGGGGAAGACGGGCGACGACGGGACGATCCGCTTCCCGGTGCCGCCGGGCAAGATGCTGGCCGTCATGGCCGTCGCCGCGGACGGCAGTTACGCCTTCAGCAGGACCGGATCGCAGGAGGAATTTCAGCAGGAGAAGGATAAAATATTCATCTACACCGACCGCCCCGTCTATCGCGCCGGCGACAAGGTCCACTATAAATTCGTCGGCAAATCGATGGAGAAGGCCCCGTCCCCCCTCAAGGGCAGGAAGCTCCTCTACCAGATCGTCAACACGGACGTCAACGCCGTGGTCGACCACGGCACCTTCTCGTTCGACCGGTGGGGCACGTTCAAGAAGAACCTGCAACTGGCCGCCGACACCCGCCTGGGCACCTACGAGATAAGGGCGGGCTGGAAAGAATCGCAGTTGTACAGCAAAGGAAAATTCTACGTGGACCAGTACCGGAAGCCGGAATTCAAGGTGGACGTTTCGGCCGCCAAGGAATTCTACGTCAATCGGGAAACGGTGGAATTTAAGGTAGAGGCGAAGTACTTCTTCGGTTCCCCCCTGAAAGGCGCCCTCGCCAGGTATCGTTTCTACGAACGCAAACTCCAGGACGAAGAGACGACGTACTGGTGGGAGGAAGACAAGGAGGCGCCGCGCGCCTACAACAAGATCAAGCTGGAGGGCGAGAAGTACCTGGATAACGACGGTATCGCCAAGCTGAAGATAGCCTGCGGCGACCTCCCCTACGACCGCGAGCTTACGCTGGAGATCACCATCGTCGACAACTCGAACGTGAGCGTATCCGAGAGCTCCACGGTCAAGATAGGCCGGGGAGACTACTACATCAAAATCCGGCCCAGTCAGCGATTTTTTGCCGCCGACGACAAGAAGGCCGTCGAGATCCGGACCATCTCCCACAATGGAAAACCCCGCAGGGCGACGGTTGATATCATGGTCTACCGCTACCTCTGGCGGCCCTGGCAGCGGGTCTACGTCCACGACCAGAAGCCCGTCTTCGCCGTCAAGGTCGAGACCGACGCGGCGGGCCTGGCGAAGGTCGAACTGCCCGACCGCTTCGCTGACTACGGCGAATACGACATCGTCGCCCAGGGCCGGGACAAAAGGGACAACCTGATCGCGGCGTCCCGGGTCGTCTGGATATACGGCCTGGGCGCGGCAAGCGTGGAGTCGCGGCTCAAGAACCTGGAACTTTCGGTGAGCGAAGCGGACCTGGAGAAGCCGGGCGAGATCACCTGCCTCGTCAAAAGCCGATACGCCGATTCGACGCTTCTATTGACCGTCGAAGGCAAGGACATCCACGAGCAGCGGCTCGTCAGACTGAAGGGCCACGTGGCGGCGGTAAAACTCGATATCAAAAAGGAGTACGCCCCCAACGTCTTCATTACGGCCACGATGCAGAGGGGCCGCGCCCTGTTCACGAGCAGTACGGAAGTGACCCTGCCGAACGCGGGGATCAACCTGAACATCGATCTCAAGGCCGACAGGGAGAAATACCTGCCCGGCGACAAGGCAAAGATCAGGATCAAGGCGACCGACGAGGCGGGCAAGCCGGTGAGGGCCGACATCTCCCTCGGCGCCGTCGACGAGGCGATCTACCTGATCCGCCGCGACCATACGCCCAGGATGAGAGACTACTTCTACGCCAAGAACTCGAACTGGGTGCTGACGAGCTACTCCTATCCCTTCACCGTCCTCGCCGGGGCCGGGAAGGAAGGGAAAGTCAAGATCCGGGAAAAATTCGCCGATACGGCCTACTGGAACGGCGGCATCAGGACCGACGCAAACGGTTCGGCAACGGTGGAATTCACCCTGCCCGACAACCTGACGACCTGGCGGCTGACGGCCCGCGGGCACGATCTCGGCGGCAAGGTCGGCGAGAAGAAGAGCGAAATCCTCGTGACCCAGGATCTCATTGCCCGGATCGGCAAACCTCGCTTTTTCATCGAGGGCGACACCCTCGGCCTCATCGGGATCGTCAACAGCAATACCAGGCGGGGCCTGCCCTCCGTGACCACGGAATTCAAGGTGGACAATCTGCTCGTCGCGCCGGAACAAAACGTGAAAATGAGCCTGCCCGCCTTCGGCGTCGCCAGCAATTACTACAACGTCAAAGTCCCCGAGGGCAAGGCGGACATGGCCCTCTTCTTCCAGGCCGTGGCCGACAAACAGGCCAAGGACGCCCTCAGGATCGCCGTGCCCGTTTACAGCCGCGGCGTCGAGTACAAGCTCTACGGCGTAGGCGATATGGGCGCCAACAAAGTCGTCGAGATGGCGCCGCTCAAAGACACGGACGATTTCGTCTACCGGCCTTCCGAACTGGTCATCGCCCTGAACCCGAGCCCCATCTCCCAGCTTCTCCGCGGCTCGGAATACCTCGCCAACTTCCCCTACGGGTGCATCGAGCAGACCTTAAACGGCTTCCTGCCCGCCCTGGCCCTCAAAGACCTGCTCCGGCAGCGCGGCCTCGCGGTGACCCAGGATGCCAAGCTCGACGCCAAGATCAAGGACGGCGTGCGGCGGATTCAGAATTTCCAGAACGAAGACGGTTCCTGGGGCTGGTGGAGCGGCGACGAAGGCAGCGAATTCGTCACCGGTTACGTCCTCTTCGCCCTGAGCATGGCAAAAGACTTCAAATACGCGGTGGACGAAGCGCGTGTCGAAAAGGCGCTTGCGGCCGTCGACCGCATGCTCCAGGGACATGTCGTCGGCGGCGACGACGGCAGGGTGTTTCTCTTTTACGCACAAACCCTGTGGGGAAGATGGAACGACGGGGCCTTCAACGAATTCATCCGGAAAACCAATCTCAACCCATACTGCCGCGCCTATCTCATCATGGCGATGGCCAACGCCGAAAAGATCGAAATGGGCAAAGACAGGAAAGCCGCCGTCGCGGCGCAGATGCAGCCCCAACTGGCCGCCCTCAAAGCCATGCAAAAGAGGGACCGCTTCGGGGTTTACTGGACCCAGGCGGACAACCATCCGTGGCGATGGCCGGGCGGCGATACGGAGATCACCGCCCATGTCCTCTCGGCCCTCGCCGCCGCGCGAGACAACACGACCCTGCCCTCACAGGCCGTCATTTCTCTCATGAAACGGGGCAAGAGCGGGGCATGGAAATCGACGAAGGAAACGGCGGCGGTCATTTTCTCCGTATGCCGGTATTACCGCGGCCTGAGTAAAACGGCGGCGGAAAAAGGAACGGCCGTCTTTACCATGGACGGCATCAAAATCGCCGCCATCGATTACGACGAGGCGTCCCTGGGCCATCCCGACAGACTGACGAAAAAGATCAGGCTCGCCCAAGCCGCACCTGAAAAGAACTTCCGGATCGAAGCCTCGGGCACGGCCGGCGCGGATGTCAGCTTCAACCTGACCGTCAACGGCAACCTCTATTACAGGGAAAACCGGTTCCTGTCGTTCCTGAAATCGGGAGAAGAAGGCTCGATGTTCGACAGAGCCGGAAAGGCCATCGGCAAGATGGCGGAATCGGTGCTGTCCGTCTTTTCATCGGAACACAAGAGCCTCCGAGCCCTCGACAACGGCCTGACCCTCGTCCGGAGCTACTACCACGCGACGCGGGTCAGGGACGTCAACAACCACGAATACCTGGTGCCGCAGTTCATCGACGACAAACTGGGGCTTGCGATCGGCGACGAAATCCTCGTCAAGATCAAATTCCGGGCCCAGGACGATCTGGAATACCTGGTGCTGGAAGATTACCTGCCCGCCGGTTTCGAGGTCGTGAAGAAAAACGTCTACGACGACTATCAGCCGTATGCCCACAGTGAAAGATGGGACAACCGGATGGTCTTCTTCCTGACCAAGATCCGGAAGGGCGACGTATACGAAATCGGCTACACGATGCGCGCCGAACTGCCCGGCCAGTTCCTCGCGAAACCGGCGAGGATGGAATGCATGTACGAGCCGACGATCCAGGGCTGGTCGGCGCCGGCCAAATTCGTCGTCCATAAGAAGTAGAAGCGGCGGGCGGGAAAAACGGGCATAAGCCGCAGTCGGGGCGGCCGGGCGTTTTCCCGCGAACATACTCTGGAGCCCGGACCGGCCGTGCCGGATGCCGGAGGTCGGCTATGAGGATACATGGGGGAGAGAACGGAGCGCCTTGCCGATGATACATTCCCTTTATATCACCATTCCCGCCGCGCTGATTCCGTCGGCGATCCTGCTCGTATACATCTACCGCAAGGACCTGCATCGGGAGCCCATCGGCGTGGTCATCTGGACATTCGTCCTCGGCGTGCTCCTGACCGTTCCCGTGTCGATCTACGGCTATCAGCTGCGGGACGCCGTTCACGCCGTTCAAGGCCCCTACCTGAACGGTTTTGTCACGGCATTGTTTATGGCGGCGGTACCGGAGGAATTCTTCAAGCTCCTCCTGCTCGTTTTCTTCTGTATGCGCCGGTCGGCGTTCGACGAGGAGATGGACGGCCTCGTCTACGGGGCGGTTGCTTCCCTCGGGTTTGCGACCATCGAGAATGTCCTTTACGTCTCGCACTCGGGCTTCGGCACCGCCGTCGTCCGGGCCATCACGGCCGTTCCGGTCCATGCGTCGCTGGGAATCATCATGGGCTATTATCTGGTAAAATGGAAAGAGGCCCGAAAATCCGGATTTCTCTGGACGGCCCTGCTCCTGCCGGTCGCCCTGCACGCCGCCTACGACTTCCCGCTGATCGCCCTGCACAATCTCGAAAGGATATCGGCCGGTATCCGCTACGATCTATTCCTTCTGATGTTCTCCCTGTTCTTCGGGTGCATCCTCGTTGCGTACTGTTACGCCATCAAGATCGTCAACCTTTTTTCGAGAAGGCAGCAGAACGCCTCTCTTATAGCAGAGGCTTTCAAGGAGATCCGGGATCAGTTGCATGCCGACCAGGACATACCGCCGGACCGGCATTCCTGAGCCGGCGATTTGCGCCGCTATCGGGGCTGCGAAGAGTCACACATACGCTTTCAGCAGAAAGAAAGGACCGTCGGTCCGCAGACGCCCCGGAGCGTAACGCTTAAGCCGGGACGGTCAGGAACGCACGACCCTCCTGACGGAGGACGTCGTTTCGAAGACGAGCTGCATCTTCACGGTTTCGCCGGTGCGGCGGTAGGCCGCGTAGTCTTTCGCATCGATAAGGTAACTGCCGTACTCGCCGGGGGCGAGGGCGTAGGACTCCCTGGCGCAGGCGAAAGGTTCGATTTCCTCGCTTCTCCATAACGACCGGTGCGTCTCGAAGACGTTGCCGTAGGCGTCGTCCTGGGACCATCCCTCGCCCAGGGGGATGTTGAGAACGATGTGCTTCGCGCGGGCTGCGCACTTGTCCAGGAATGTCCAGGCTTTCTCTTTTTCGAAGTGTTCGAGGACATCGCCCAGGATGACGAGGTCGTAAGCCTCCAGGGTGTCGATCAGTTCGAAGGCGTCGCCGATGACGATCCTGTCGTACAGCGCCTTTTGATGGTCCTGAATGTAATTTTCAAAGGCCTCGATGCCGTCCAGCCTGACGCGCCACGCTTCCCGCCGGTAGGTCTGGCCGGTCATGATCTCGAGATAATCCCGCACGAGAAAGCCCATCTTACCGTTGCCGACGCCGACGTCGAGGACGGACGACGGCTTCAGATACCGCAGATAGTAGATCATCCTTTCGATGCAGCAATAGACGCTCGTCGGCATAGGCTACGGGAATAGGTTCCTGTGAAACGGCCCGGCGCATGCCCTCCGGGAAAGATACGGCGGTGTCCGGTCCGTTCCGGTTCTTGGGGGCGCTCTTCTCTCACGCCCTTGCCGCCTCCTCGTCCTTCGGACGCAGAGCGGAAATCGAGCGTGGCATATTTTTCGGATTTATTCAACCCGTACATTTCCCATAAGTACGGCGCCCGATAAACGAGCAAAAGGAGATCCGCGACGTCCTTGCCAATGGCATGCGCTGCCGTAGGCGTTGCGTCGGGCAGATCTCCTTCTGATGACCGAAGCGGTTAGAAAACCGGGGCCGACGAATTCACGTCGATGCCCCGGCGGGCGAGCCCGGGGAGCATGTCCCGCCGCCCATCGCCGTCGGAGGCGTCAGCCCTTCCGGCGTCGGATGAAGCCTGCACCGACAAGGCCGACCCCCAGAAGGAAGAGTGTCGCCGGTTCGGGCACCTGAGCCGCGACATTCACCTCTTCGATGCCCAGGTTGAGCGTCTCGACCTGTCCGGTATAGCGTAACATGGACTGGTCGTAAAAGGCGGCATAGTTGGTGATGAAATCGCCGTTGCTCAAAAGCATGGACGGCAGCGCCGTATCGAGGGAATTGGTGGCGGCGACGAGGGTGCTGAGATCGACGACGATGCCGTACATCTGAAGCTGGAACCCCGAGTTCCAGACGAACGCCTGGAGATATTTGTCAATGGTCCCGCTGCCCAGATCGGACGTGAAGCCGTCGCTGGACTCGTTGATGGTGAAGGTGTAACCGTTGATCGTCAGCGCCGCCGTAATCGGATTGGGGGGATAATAGTAGGAGCCGTAAGAGACGCTGCCGGTGGCGTACGTCGTTCCGGGATCGACGGTCGTCGTCATCACGAGGGTGAACGCCTGGCCGATGAGATTGCCGCCGCCGAAGTTGCCGTTGAAGTCGTTTGTCGTCAAACCGCCGTAACTATCCATAGCAACGATATGACCGGTGAACGTATCGACGACGGTGACCGCCGAGACGGGTGCTGCCGCGAATACGGCCATCAAGGCAAACAGGCAGACCATAAACATTCTTTTCATCGTCTTTCTCCTTATGGTGTCATTTTCTCCATTATTAACGGGCCTTTTCACTTAAAGACCGACTCCTGAAACAATCGTCGCCGCTTCCCGGCGGACGATAAAAGACGATCATTGAAATCAGCACCAATCGTGCCAATCCGATAACTATCTGAATAGACGACCGTTGTGACGTATACGGCCCCTGTCGTCCCTTCCCGATTTGTAAAGAAGTTCAACAGCGGCGGCGATGCGGACACAGCCTAATTATATGCAACATGTTTTTATTATTGACGATTATGGGATAGCATAGAGGGATGTCAACGATTCCGTCAAATGGCAAGAAATTTTACAGACTTCGGCACTAGGCCCCATTCAAGTATCTGAAATTAATATGATATAATTTTGAGAGTCGAATGGCAGGACAAATCTCGGGCAGGGCGCGGGCAGGGATGGCGAATGGCCCCCTTTGGCGCCGCGCGGACGTCGCGATGGCTCAAAGCTCGATCTGGGTCCCCAGCTCGACGACGCGGTTGGCGGGGATACCGAAATAGAGCGTGGGGTTCCCGGCGTTTCGGGACATGAAGGCGAAGAGCGACTTCCGCCATCTCATCATTTTCGCCCTGCCGCCCGTAAGGAGCGTTTCCCGGCCCATGTAATAGGTCGTCGTCATGGGCTCCGTGACGAGGCCGTGTCGCGACGCCGATTTCAGGAGCTGCGGCACGTCGGGCGTCTGCATAAACCCGTAATAGGCGACGAGACGGAAAAACCCATGGCCCAGGGCCTCCACCTTGAGCCTTTCCACCTCGGGAATGAGGGGGGCGTCGGTGAAGCTCACGGAGAGCAGCACGACCTGGTTATGCAGGACATGGTTGTGCTTCACGTGGTGCAGCAGCGTGGGCGGCGTCCCGACGGGGGACAGCGTCATGAAGACGGCCGTTCCCGGCACCCTGGGCAGGGTGTTTTTCGCCACTTCCGCGAGGAACATATCCAGAGGGAATCTCGCCGCCAGGAGCTGGCGGGCGAGCTCCGCCCGTCCTCTCCGCCAGGTGGTCATGGCGACGGCGACCAAAGCGGCCACGAACAGGGGAAACCAGCCGCCGTCGGCGATCTTGAAGAGGTTGCCGCCGAGGAAGGCGAGATCGACCGCAAGGAATAAAACCGTAAGCGGCAGGGCCCTCCATAGCGGCCATTTCCAGTCGCGGGTCAGGACCAGGAAATAGAGGAAAGACGTGATGGCCATCGTTCCCGTCACGGCGATGCCGTACGCCCCGGCCAGTCCGCTCGATTCCTTGAAGCCGATGACGATGCCGATGCAGGCGACCATCAGGGTATAGTTCACGAACGGTATGTAGATCTGCCCCTGAACGTCGCGCGACGTGTGGACGATCCGGATGCGCGGGCAAAGCCCTAGTTGCACGGCCTGCTGCGTCAGGGAAAACGCCCCGGAGATCAGCGCCTGCGAGGCGATCACCGTGGCGGTTGTGGCCAGTATGACCATGGGATAGAGCAGGAAGACGGGTACGATTCCGTAGAAAGGGTTAACCGCCGTTTCCGGGTGGGCGAGCAGCAGCGCCCCCTGGCCGAAATAGTTGCACAGCAGCGTGGGCATGGCGAACCCGAGCCAGGAGATGCGGATGGCGCTCCTTCCGAAATGGCCGAGATCGGCATAGAGGGCCTCGCAACCCGTGATGCAGAGCACGACCGATCCGAGGACGACGGCGCTGTGGACACCGTTGTGAGCAAAGAAACGGAAGGCGTAAACGGGATTGATCGCGAGGAGGATTTCCGGCTCTTTCACGATCTGAACGATGCCGAAGGCGGCGATGGCCAGGAACCAGATCGTCATGATCGGGCCGAACAGCCTGCCGATGTGCTCGGTGCCCCGGCGCTGGATGACGAAAAGGGTGACGAGCACCGCGCACGTCAGGGGCAGAACGAAGGGTTTGGCCGCCGTCGTGGCGACTTCCAGGCCTTCAATGGCGGAAAGGACGGATATGGCCGGCGTAATGACGCCGTCGCCGTAAAGAAGGCCTGCCCCGAGGATGCCCGCAAAGAGAAGCGCGGCCTGCAGGCCCCGCGGGATGCTGCGGTCGGCGGGGGCGAGGAGGCCGAGGAGCGCAAAGATGCCGCCTTCGCCCCGGTTGTCGGCCCGCAGGATGAAGAGGACATACTTGATGCTGACGACGAAGAGCATCGACCAGAAGACAAGGGACAGCACGCCCAGGACATTGGCCTCGGTCGGCGGGATAGCATGCTGCCCGTGAAAACATTCCCTGATGGTATACAGGGGACTGGTGCCGATGTCGCCGTAGACGACGCCGAGAGACCCGAAGGCGAGCAGGAAAAGCTTTTTACCGGAGCCGGCTGATGCCGCTTGCGATACGGCGGCGCTGCCGCGCAAACCACGAGATAGGGGCGACACGAAAAACCTCCGAAATATATCACGGGGAGAACGATCCACCCGGAACATCCCGGTCGGTTCTCCTCATCGCAGCCTGCGAAGTTAGCTGAAGGGATCGGGCCGAAGAGGTTACCCTACGCCAAACGGCGATTCGCCCCAAATAATTGGTTCCTCCGCTCCCTGGAAAAAGGATTCGGCTTTTTTCGACTCCATCTAAATCCATCGCCCGGCGCTTGTCAATGCTTTTTATCGGACCCGCAACCGGAAGCATCGGTAATACATTGGCGATGCTGCGCAATTACCCCTGCGACGGGTTCGGCCGGCCCGTTTCCGGATAGCCGCCCCGAATCCGCGCGGAACGCCCTCTATGCCCGCCATCCCCGCTCGTTTGCCGACCCACGGACCTGTTCCCAACCGAAATCCCTTGACATCACAAGCCCTTGCTTTATACTCGGGCGGCAGATATTCGACATCAGGAGTTATCCGCACGGCCGCGAGAGGAAAGCCGGGGTGGCCGCCGGCGCATCAAAGTATAAAAGGATATGGAGAACATCATGGAAGAGAAAGAAAAGGATCGGAAAAAAGGGCTGAGCAGGAGGAATTTCGTCAAGGTATCGGCACTGGGACTTGCCGCCATTGCGGGACTGGGCGCCCGTGATGCCTTCGCCAAGGTACCCAGGAAATGGGATCAGGAAGCGGACATCGTCATCGTCGGGGCCGGCGGGGCCGGCTTTGCGGCGGCCATCGAGGCCGCGCGGGCAGGCGCCAAGGTCATCATCCTGGAAAAGACGGTGACCGTGGGCGGCAGTACGACCCTTTGCGGCGGCGCCCTCGCTTTCGCAGGAACCGACCTTCAGGCCTCGAAAAATGTCAAGGACTCAAGCGATCTCCTCAAGAAGGACCTGCTGACCGTGGGAGAAAACATGAACGATCCCGTCCAGGTTCAGGCCTACCTGGAAAACCAGCTTGCGACTTACGAATGGCTGAAAAAGCTCGGCGTGAAATTCGTCCAGTTGACCATTGCGAGCGGCATGAGCGCCCCCAGGGCCCACCAGGTCGTTCCGCCCGATGTGATCAAAATCCTGGGCGATACCGCCAAGGCCGAGGGCGCGGTATTGCTCATGCAGACCGCCGCTTCCCGGCTGATCCGGGACGAGAAAACGGGCCGCATCCGCGGCATCCAGGCAGTACAGCGTGGCAAGAAGATCAACCTGGGCGCGAAACGAGCGGTCGTGCTGGCGAGCGGCGGCTTCTCCTTCAACAGGGAGCTCCTCGCCCGCTTCGTACCCCCCATGTCCAAAGCGCGGGCCATGGTCGGCCTCGGCAGCCACGGCGACGGCCTGAAGATGGCCTGGGGATGCGGCGCGGACCTCGTCGACATGCCCTACATCAAGTCCACGTTCGGCTACCACCCCGAGTGCACGAGCACGAAGCAGCGGGCGCACATCTATTACAAGGGGGCGATCATCGTCAACAAAGAGGGAAAGAGGTTCGTCAACGAATCGATTTCCTACAAGCTCCTGGGCGACGCGGCGCTGGTCCAGACGGGCGCCGTCGCCTACTCCCTGTGGGATGCCAAGGTCCGTGAGGCCTCCAGGGGCGATGCCCTTTCCCCCGTCGAGGAACTGGAGAAGCAGGGCCTCGTCTTCCAGGCCCCCACCTTAGCCGAGCTGGCCGCCAAGATCGGCGTTCCGCCCAAGGCCCTGGAAGAGACGGTCAAGGACTACAATAGCGGGATCGACCGGGGCTCCGACGCCTTCGGCCGGAAGACACTGACCTCGGGCTTCGGCAAACCGACGAAGATCGAGAACCCGCCCTATTCCGCCTTTTTGTCGACGGGCGTCATCCTCGGCACATACGGCGGCATCCGCATCGACGGCAAAGCCCGCGTGCTCGACATTTACGGCGATAACGTCCCCGGCCTTTTCGCCGCGGGCGAGATCACCGGCGGCATGCACGGGGCGGCCTACATGACGGGATCGGCCTTCGGCAAGGCGGTGATTTTCGGCCGCATCGCCGGCATCAACGCCGCCAGGGAAAAGGCATAAAGGCGGAGGTCTCCGACGGACTTGAACCAATAGCGCTCATGCACACACAGTGCCATCAGGCGCGTTCAGACAAATAAAGGGCAGCTCCGGCAAGGACGCTGCCCTTTTCTTTTTCCCGAACCGGAAGCGGCAATTTTAAAAGCCCTTCAAACAGCGATGCAGGGCGGGCGGGGAAGACCGGCCCGTATGCGCGCTTCGGGCGGTCTATCATTTCTTATCGATTTTCCCATGCAAAAAGGTTATAAAAGTCATGCCGCGCAGGAATTGAAGAAAGAATGCGTCCGGGCATTGAAAAACGCCTTCCCGTGGAATACAATCAAAAAGAACCGCCGATGAAGGAGGATTAAGGATATGAGCGACTACTACGACACGAAGGACCTTGAAGACTTTCCGAATATCACCGAATGGGCCGGGGAACAGGGAACGAAGTTCTTCGATTACTACGCCTCCGCGACCGGCGCGGGCAAACTGACGGAAAGAGAGAAGACGCTGATCGCCCTCGCCGTCGCCGCCACGCAGAAATGCCCCTATTGCATCGACGCCTATACGAACAAATGCCTCTCCCTCGGCATCGACAACGACGAGATGATGGAGGCCGTCCACGTGGGCGCCGCCATGGCGGCCGGGGTCACGCTGGCCCACGCGACGCAAATGAGAAAAATCGTCAAACAGAAGGAGATGTGATGACCGTAAGCGAGCAACTGGGACTCCTTGAGAACATCAACGGCCATACGCCGTTTTACGAAAAGGTCCTGGACGGCAGGCAGGTCCCGCTCCGGGCTTTCGCCGTCGATATCCTGCAGATGAACGTGGGGAAGGTCTGCAATCTGAGCTGCAAGCACTGCCACGTGGGCGCGGGGCCCGCGAGGACGGAGAGCATGGACCGGACCGTCATGGAGCAGTGCCTTGAAGTCCTTGCGGCCTGCGACATCCCGACCGTCGACATCACCGGCGGCGCCCCCGAACTCAACCCCCATCTCGAATGGTTCATCGGGAAGGCCGCGCCGCTGGGCAGGAGGCTCATCGTCAGGTCCAATCTCGTCGTCCTTCACGACGCCCCCTACGCGCGGTACATCGACATCTTCGCCGCCCACGGCGTGGAGATCGTCGCCTCGCTGCCCGACTATACCGGCGCGAGGACCGACAGGCAGCGGGGAAACGGCACCTTCGCGAAGATCGTCGCCATGCTGCAAACCCTGAACGGACGCGGATACGGTCGGGAAGGGACCGGGCTTACGCTGAACCTCGTCCACAACCCTGTCGGCGCTTACCTGCCGGGAAGCGAAAAGGCGCTGGAGCATGAATACCGGGCACGGCTCGGCGGCGACCACGGCATCGCCTTCAACAGCCTCTTCTGCCTCACGAACATCCCCGTGGGCCGTTACCTCGAATATCTCGTCCGTTCGGGCAACTACGAGGCCTACATCGGCGAGTTGTGCTCGCGGTACAATCCGGCCGCCGTCGAATGCGCCATGTGCCGCAACACCGTTTCCGTGGCCTGGGACGGCACGCTCTACGACTGCGACTTCAACCAGATGCTCGGTCTGAGAATGTCCCGCGGGACCCCCGACCACATCTCCCGCTTCGATTCCGCCAAACTGAGCAGCCGGGTGATCGCCGTCAACAACCATTGCTACGGATGCGTGGCCGGTTCCGGCTCCTCCTGCCGGGGCTGCACGGTCAACTGAAGCGCGAATAACCGCCGCTCCGTAAGAACGGAGATCGCAGGACGAGAATGCGATATCACCTTCCGGGGGCATCTACGGGACGGAATGGGGCGTAATGTTGCGTATCGACCGCCGCGCCTCGATCCGCTTGACGACGTCCGCCGCCACCTCCCCGATCTCCACGGCCGTCTTCACGTCTTCGCCCGCAAACATCCGAAGCCCGGCGACGAGGGGCTCCAGGTGCCGCGCCGCCGCCGCATCCTTCAAGAGGTCTGAGCCCTCCCTCGCATACCCCGCGGCGGCCAGTTCCACGAAAAGTTCAACGGCACGGCCGATCGTCACTGCTACGAATGCCTCGTCTTCAAGATAGGCCCCGGCGAGCGCCAGCGCCTCGTCGCCCTTTCCGAGGGCAGCTAAAACACATGCCAGCGTGATTTGTTTGCCCCGGTCGCCGGGGTCCAGGGCAACGGCGCGGCGCGCCCAGTCTTCCCCACGAGGCAGCAGGGACGATTCTCCGCTTTCGTAAAAGGCCACCGCCAGGGCGTCCAGGAGGCGGGAATGATCGGGATACCGGCCGGCCATCGTCTCCGCGATGCCGCGGACCTCGTCGACGCGCCCGGCGTTTTCCAGGAGCAACCGGATCAGCAGGATGCCGCCGTCCACTCCGGCCGGATACAGCTCAATGGCCTGGCGGAATGCCATTTCCGCGTCGGCGTCTCGTTCCAGACAACCGAAGGTCCTGCCTTCGCAGACCATGGCCCTCGCCGTCTGCGCGGCCAGCGACGGTTCGGGGCGGTCCCGGTACTCCGCGATGACCTGGTCGTAGACCGCCATCGCCTCTCCCGGACGGCCCGACTCGGCGAAGGTCCGGCCCTTGTCGATCATGGCCCGCGCCACCAGGGCGGCGATCTCCGGTTCGGGATAATCCCCGTACAGGGCCATGATCTGATCGAACACCCGTATCGCGTCATTCGCGCGGTTCATCCCCTTCAGGGCGATCCCCTCGCCGAGCATGGCGAGGGCCGCAAGCTTGACCGCCCCCACGCCCGAGGAGGACGCCAGCCGATTCATAAGCTCGCTGCACTGTTCCCCGGCCTCGGCATATCTTCCGTCCAGCAAGAGCCCCACACACTGACCCGACGCGGCGAGCGCCGCCTCCCGCTCGGCTTTATCCTTTTCGCTGAGCACCTCCGGCGGGGGCTTTTCCTCGCTTTGCGGTCCGGTGTCTTCCGGCGATTCCCCGATGCAGGCAGCCTCCGCGGAAAGCCTTGCTGCGAAAGGCGCGACGACCTCCGGGAGCCGGCAGTCCGCCATGGCCCCCATAACCTCCGCACAGGCCAGACCGTAATCGTTGCAAGGCTCGGACAAAGATTGGCCCGCCTCTTCGGCGGACGGCCCCGCACCGTACATGGCTACCATGAACGTCACAAACGCCCTGAGGCGTTCCGTGGGTCCGCCTCTCCGCCGCAGCATGCTGTAGATGCCGAACAGGCGTTCCGCAGCCCTATATCGCTTTGTCTTATTCTTCTGTATCTCCACGAGTACCGCCCCCCGGCCGACCAGCCTGTTCAAGAGCGTGCCTGTCCTGTCGACGTCGAGCCGGGCCATCCTGGCAATTTCATACGCCTCGGCGGAGTCCCACAATTCGGCCAGGGCCAGGAAGACCCTCCGTTCGATCGGCAGCAGACGATCCAACCGGCCTCTGAAGTATTCCGCGTGGTCGTCGATCAGTCCCACGAGGCTGTCGAGGAGATCGCCGAACGGCCGTCCCGCGCCGATACGGGCGCCGGCAACGACCAGGCGGATGTTGCCGCCCGTGAGAATCCGGACAGGGAGGATCTCGTCGCCCGGCGGCCTCCTGCCTGAAACGGATTCCCAGACGGCGCGGCACGCTTCGTCGTCGAGGGGCAGGAGATTATGGATGGAAAACATCCCCAGCAGGACCGAAGACCCCCCGGAGAATGCCGCGAACAGACCGGGAGTCGTGGCGAGGAGCGTCAGCCGCGGTTCGTCCGCCAGGGTTTGCAGCACCTTACGGACCGCATCCGCCTCCATCTCTTCGCCGAATATCGCGCTGATGTCGTCCAGAATCAGCAGGATCCTTTTGCCCATGGCGTCGGCGACATGGCAGAGCTCCGTGAGCGCCCGCGCCGCCAGCCGCCCGTCGTCCTCGTCTTTCAGGCTCTCGTATCTGAAACGCCGCCGGTCGTCGCCTGTCCGTCTGGCCAGGCGGAGCAGGATTTCCAGCCAGAACTCGCCGACGCTGGCGATCCCGCTGCACGCCTCCGAAAGGATCAGAGGATACCAGCGGCCCGAGAGCGTCTCGTCGCCTTCGATTTCGAGGGCGACCCGGCGGACAAGGGTCGTCTTGCCGCTCCCCCGCGGACCGATCACCAGGATATGACGGCGGGTTCCCGGAACCTCGCCGCCTATCATCCCCGCGATCTTTCGGAGGTCATCGTGGCGCACGACAAACCCCTCCCGAAGCTCCTCGTCGGAGAGGAACGCCGGGTTGTATTTCACGATCCGCTTGGCCATGGTCTCGTCTTTCCGCAGTCGCCGGTCGCCGGCCCTGAAAATAGGCTTATCCGGCAGAACGGCCGGCAGAATATGGAGAAGCAATTATTTTGCCAGAAATTACGGGCAGAATCGCCGGGATTGGAAACGACCCTATAGGCAATGCGAACAAGTCATTGACAATAATAACGATTATACATGCGACGGAGGCCGGCGTCACGTCCGCCATCTGATTTTCCGGTGAATTCGTCCGGTCCGTCCGGAATGGGGCCTCCGGAAAGCCGGACGGCCCCGGGCTCAAAAAAGCGCAACGGGATCGCCGGAACGGTCTTCCGAGATATTCGATTGACATAATTCCCGGAAAAGACTAGGAAAGCGCATGGATATCTTGACGTCTTTTCCGAACGGCAGGTGAGATGGCGACGAACTCCCCGGCAGGACTTCTTCTCGGACTGCCTGCGGCCGCGCTGTCGTGGCTCGGCAGGCAGGGGACGCGCGCCGTCGCCGCCATCGTCGTTTTCGGCATCGCCTTGCCGCCGGTGGGCGCCGCATTGAAGCCCTACGTCACGGAGGCGGTCTTCGTCCTCCTGTGCACCGCCTTCCTGCGCATCGACACGGCGGCGTTCAAGGCCTACATGGGCCGTCCCGCCATCGTCGCCGCGGGAACGCTCTGGACGTCCATTGCCGTCCCCCTTCTTTTCGTCCCCTGCTGCCATGCCTTCGGTATCGACCGCACCGTCCCCGATCTCTATCTCGCGCTGATGCTCCAGGGCATCGCCTCGCCGATGATGGCTTCGCCGGCCCTGGCGGCCCTGATGGGGCTGGACGCGACGCTCGTCCTCGTCACCATGATCGCGGGCACGGCTCTGATTCCCGTCACCGCGCCGTTTTTTGTGTATGTCTTTGTCGGTCCGGCGCTGACGCTCTCCCCCCCGGCGCTCGGCGCCAAGCTCTTCGCAATCCTCGCCGGCTCCGCCGTTGCGGGCCTCGCCCTGCGCCGGAAATTCGGACTGGCGGCCATAGAACGGCACAAAGAAAAAATAGACGGCTTCAACATCATCGTCCTCTTCGTTTTCGTGGCGGCCATGATGGAGGACGTCTTCGCCCGCTTCCTGGCCGCGCCGATGCTGGTTCTTGGCCTTACAGCGCTGGCCTTCCTTGTCTTCTTCGCCGTTCTCTTTCTTTCGGTTGTCGTTTTCGGATTTGCAGGCCGCAAGCGCGCGCTGGCCATCGGCTTCATGGTCTCGCAGCGCAACATGGGACTGATGCTCGCGGCGACCGGCGGGGCGCTGCCCGGCCTCACGTGGCTCTACTTCGCCCTGTCCCAGTTCCCGATCTACCTGGCGCCGTATCTGCTCAAACCCCTGTCGCAGCGCATCCTTGCGGAAAAAACAGCACTCAAGACCGGACGTGAAACCTCCCCGCCGCATCCTGAGAAATCCTGATCTTTTCGATTACGGAGGAAGACGCTTACGCGTGAGAGCCGGAATTACCTGATACGGGCCTCCTCGGGCAGCCTGTAGCCCGCAGGCGCGTCCCAGACCTCGACGCAGACGCCGAGCTTCTCTTCCGCCGCGAGGTAGGCGAAGTTGATCTCCCCCCAGCGGCCGCTCATGCAGACATCGACGCCGGCCCTCCGGAAGGCCGCGATCGTATCTTCGAGGCCCCGGGTGCGTTCGCAGCCGATATGATGAAGGCCCTCGCCGCGTTCGGAGAGAAAGTCGTGGTAGACGCTGGGACCGGCCAAAGGTTCGATCAGCTCGTACGTGAGGCCGGAAGCGTCGGAAGCCAGGGCGATCTTCATCGCGTATTCGCCGGGTTGCCCGAGGTAGCGCCGGTCGCGGAGGAGCGTCGGCTTAAGGACGTAAACGGTCCAGGGCCCGAGGGAAACGGTTGTCTCGTAGCGGGCGGCGGCGGCGTCCGCGTCGCGGACGACGAATCCGAGTTGCACGACCTTGCCCAGAAGGGGATGATTCATTTTTTCTTTCCTTTCTTGTGATTCTTCGCCCCCGCCACGGCCAGGTCGAAGATCCGCTCGGCGAAGGAGGCGTTGAGTTTTCTGTGGCCGAAAAAGAGACGGAAGTAAAGCGGGCCGTAAATGGCGTCGATCAGCACCTCCGGGTCCGTCTCCGGCGGAAGCTCGCCGGCGGCCACAGCCTCCAGGATAACCTGCCGCGCGGCCTTCCGGCGCGGTTCGTAAAACCTTTCCAGGAACCGGCTGCGGAGCGCTTCGTTGTCCTGGACGGCCATGATCAGTTTGGCCATGATGCGGCCGTCGCCGCTCAGGAGATAGCGAGCCCCCTGGCGGGCATGGGCTTTCAGGCGTTCCAGGGGACTCACAATGTCCGTCCGGAAAGGAAGATGCCGGCCCGTCGTTTCGTAGAAGGCGTCGAGAAGGACCGTCTCCTTGCTCTCCCACCACCGGTAGAGCGTGGCCGTGCTGACGCCGGCCCGGCAGGCGATCTCCAGTGTCGAGATGGCCTCCAGGGGCCTCTCCACGAGGAGGCCGTAAGCCGCCTCGATAACCGCCCGCCGCGCCTTTTCGCTGCGGGGGCGGCCGGGGGCGCGGCCCGGCGGCGGCTTCCTGTCGTTTACACTACGGAGCATGATGGTGTCCCTCCTATTACGAAAATAATATTTTCGATATTGCTTGACGGCGAATCGGAATTCATATAGAAACGAAACTATCAGTTTCGAAACCGGTTGTCAACGCCCGGATCGTTCCGGAGCGAAAAACCGGCGGAAAGCGAATCCAACGCATGTGCAGGCATCGCCTCGGGCGCATCCTGCAAGGAGGCAGCATATGTTGTATCGTACATTAGGACGCACCGGCGTTTCCGTTTCGGCCCTGGGCTTCGGCTGCATGCGGCTCCCTATGGCCAATCCCGACGCCGTCTTCCACGTCGACGACGGCGAGATCGACGAGGCGAAAGCCGTGCGGCTTCTGCACTGGGCCATCGACCGCGGCGTGAACTACGTCGATACGGCCTACCCCTACCACCAGGGAAACAGCGAGCGGTTCCTCGGCCGGGCGCTTCGGGGCGGCTGGCGCGAGAAGGTCTTCGTGGCTACGAAGCTCCCGAGCTGGCTCATCGAAAGCAGGAAGGACATGGACCGCTATCTCGACGAGCAGTTGGAGCGGCTCCAACTGCCGTACATCGACTTCTACCTCGTCCACGCCGTCAACAAGCTGTTCTGGCCGAACCTGCTCAGGCACGGCGTCAGGGATTTCCTCGACTCGGCCATCGCCTCGGGCCGGATACGCCACGCAGGCTTCTCCTATCACGACGAACTCGACCTGTTCAAGGAGGTTGTGGACAGCTACCCATGGTCTTTTTGCCAGATCCAGTACAATTACATGGACGAGCACTACCAGGCCGGCACGGAAGGCCTCGAATACGCGGCGGGCAAGGGACTCGGCGTGGTCGTCATGGAGCCCCTGCGGGGCGGACGGCTGGCGAAAAACATTCCCGCCGACGTGCGGAAGATATGGGACGGCGCGAAGGAGAAAAGGAGTCCCGCCGAGTGGGCCTTCCGCTTCCTCTTCAACCATCCGGCCGTGAGCGTCGTCCTCAGCGGCATGAACGAGATGGAACAGGTCGAGGAGAATGTCCGCATTGCGGGCCTCGTCGGCCCCGGCACCCTGACGGCGGAGGAGAAGGCCCTGATCGGCGAAGTCAAGGCCGTCTACCGCAAAAGGATGAAGATCGGCTGCACCCAGTGCGGCTATTGCATGCCCTGCCCTTCCGGGGTCAACATCCCGGGCTGCTTCACGCTCTTCAACAACGCCCACATGCTGGACGATGTCGCCACCAACCGCATCTTCTACGACGTCCATATCGGCGCCGATCACAACGCCTCCAACTGCGTCGAATGCGGCCAGTGCGAGGAGGCGTGCCCGCAGGGCATCCCGATTGCCGACTGGCTCAAGGAGACGGCCAGCCTCTTCGGAGGGAGCACGGCCTGAATACGGCTCCTTCCTTCGGGACCGCCCCGCAACGCGGTGACGGGCATGACCGCTTCCTCTTCGCAAGGCGGCAGCCCAACCGTCTTCCCATAACCTCCATTGACACGGCCTGCGGCACGTCGTATACTGCACGTATATACAAGGAGGTGAAAGGAATGGCGGAACTGAAGGCCGATCAAGCGGAGCACAATATCTGGAAGGTGGTCAAGGTCGTCCCCGAAAACGGCGACATCAACTCGGTCTATCTCGAAGGGTCCGACGAAAAGTTTTCTAAAAGGGCCGCGGGCCAGTTTGCCTCGATCACGATCAGGAGGCCCGAAGGATGGAGCGAGGCGCACCCGTTCACCATCTCCGCTGCGCCCGAGGATAAGCTCCTCAGCTTCACCATCAAGAAGGAGGGGGCGTTCACGTCCGATATCCCCAATCTCAAACCCGGAACGGAAGTCAGGTGCACGGGCCCCCTGGGCGTCTTCTGCAAGGGCATCGACGGCGACGCCGGGATCGTCATGATGGCCGGCGGCGTGGGCGTGACGCCGTTTTTAAGCGTGCTCCGGCACTTCCGTCATATCAAGGCCGCCAACGAAACGACGCTCTTCTGGGTGAACAAGACGCTGGCCGAAACCTTCGCGGCGGAAGAAATCGGCGCGATGACGCAGGAGTTGAACCTCACTATCGTCCATTGCCTGAGCCGCGAAGACGACGTTCAGGACCACTTTCAGCCCCGTTTTCCCCGCATCCTCTACGAAAAGGGCCGCCTGAGCGCCGATATCCTGAAGAGGCACGGGGCCGGTCCCGGTGCCGCCTTCTATCTCTGCGGCCCCCCGCCCATGATGGACGCGGCGCTTACGGAGGTCGGCGCCCTGAGCGTGGCCCCCGCATCCGTCAAGCAGGAGAAGTTCTCCTACCAGAAGCCGGCCAGGTAAGGCGTGTCTTGAAAGGGCCGGGGGAGAACCGCCGCCGGCCCGGAACATCCGATCGCATCCGCAAATGCGCGCAGGATGATGTCCCGGGAAATCCGCCCGCATTCGCGCCAAAGCAAAGGGGCGACAAGGCGGCAATACGTCCCCGGCGGCGACGTCGTTGCAGCACCCCGTTTCCGGTCTCCGTCCGAAACCTCCCGTGCACTCCCCGCCCCCCCGGCGACACCCGGTGTCTTTCCGTAATCTCCGCTTAATTAATCTTGGTATGCTAATATTCAATTGACATATTATCATTATTCTCTTATCTCTTTACAAATTTTATCACATCTTACGGATGAAAAGAGAGGAGGAGCCATGGACACCGTATCCCCGGCCGCCGAGCTGTCAAAATGTTCCGATTGCGGGATGCCCTATCCCGAAAGCGAGTTGATCCCGTACGGCGACGACCGAATCTGCGCGTCGTGCAAACAGGCCTTCTTCCAGAGACTGAAGGAGGGCGCGGTCCTCCCCGGTAGCCTTGACTATGCAGGCTTCTGGATACGCGCTGTTGCGCAGACCATCGATTTCACCATTTTCGCGACCTTCAGGGCCATCGACGATGTATTTTTCGAATCACAAGGTCCGCCGGAATTCTCCGGTATTTACTGGGTTTGGATTTTACTTCTAAGCGCATTCTGGCCTTTCTACGAGATTTTTTTTACAGGGAAGTTCGGCGCCACGCCGGGGAAAATGGTCTGCCGGCTCAAGGTGGTCAATCCCGACGGGAGCAGGGTGTCATACTTGAAAGCCCTGGGCCGCTTCTTCGGGAAATTCCTGAGCAGCCTGACCCTGAACATCGGCTACATCATGGCCGGCTTCGACGTCGAAAAGCGGGCCCTTCACGATCGCATGTGCAAGACGCGCGTGATACGGACAAGTAAAACATAAGATGGATTGCAGCCCCGGTGCCCTGCCGCCATTTCGAGGCATCGCAGAAGCCGGAGCAACGCAACCGGTCCGGCCCTGCCGATGGCCCGCCCCGGGTCCGCCGATGCGACGCCGGACCGATCCCGCATGGCGGCGACGGGATTTCCATATTCCCCGTGACATCGGTCACGGAAAACTTACTATCAGCTTGACATACGGTCTTTATTCTCTTATTTCTTTACGCGTCTGAACAGCGGAAACCCAACGACGAAGAGAGGAGGAATCATGGACCCCATTTCCCCCGGCACCGAACCGTCACGATGTTCCGATTGCGGAATGCCCTATCCCGAGAGCGAACTGATCACGTACGGCGATGCGAAAATCTGCGCGTCGTGCAAACAGGCCTTCTTCCAGAAGCTGAAGGAGGGCGCCGCCCTCCCCGTCGGATTCGCCTATGCCGGCTTCTGGATACGCTTCGGGGCGCAGATCGTCGATTACATCATTCTCTATATCGTTAATATAGCGATTTTCCTTGCTTTCGGAATGCCGTTCTTCGGTCCTCCGGAGCCGAACGCCCTCGGTCTCTACTGGCTTCTGGTGCTTCTGCAATACGCCATCGCCATCGGTTACGAGACCGTTTTCGTCGGGAAATTCGGCGCCACGCCGGGCAAGATGGCCTGCCGGATCAAGGTGGTCAGCCCCGACGGGAGCAGGGTTTCCTACATGAAGGCCCTGGGCCGCGTCTTCGGGAAATTCCTGAGCGGCGTGATCCTCTGCATCGGCTATCTCATGGTCGGCTTCGACGACGAAAAGCGGGCCCTTCACGACCGCGTATGCAATACACGCGTCATTCTGAACAGGAAAGCATAAGATGAACGACCATCCCCTCCCCTGCTCCAAGTGTGAAGCACCGCTGCCGCCGGAGCTGTTCAACCGGCCCGATTTCGCCGACTGCCCGTCCTGCGGGGCACCGACACAGGTCCGGACCTTTCCCGCCTGGGACAGGAAGCAGGACCCCCAGGCCGCGGAGGACATCGGCCTGGCCGACGAGGCCGGCTGCTTCTTCCATCCCGGCAAGAAGGCCGTCGTGGCGTGCGATTCCTGCGGCCGTTACCTGTGCAAACTCTGCGATATCGACTTCAACGGCGGCCATATGTGCGCCTCCTGCCTGGAAGCCGGGAAAAGCAAAAAGAAGATCAGGAATCTGGAAACGCACCGCGTCCTCTACGACAACATCGCCCTGGCCGTCGCCGTCCTGCCGCTCCTCATCTATATCTTTACGATCGTCACGGCGCCCATCGCTTTCTATATGTCCATCAAATACTGGAACAAGCCGACCAGCATCATCCCCCGGACGAAGGGCCGCCTCGTTGCGGCCATGATTCTCTCCGGCCTGCAGATCGCCGGATGGGTCTTTATCATCACCGGCCTCTGGACCGGTTTTTGAAGAAAGGCGGGCATCGGATCATGGCGGAAAAAGAGTATAAAAAATTGCCGGGAAGAGGGATGAAGCGCCGGGCCTTTCTCGACGTCGTCCGGGCCCGGGCGCGGGTCTGGATGGGCGGGGACCACCTGCTCTTCCAGCTTTCGACGGGCTACACGGAGGACTACAAGAGGTTCTATTACCGGGACATCCAGGCCGTCACGATCCGCAAGACGAAGCGGTTCCTCATCTGGAGTCTGATCCTGCCGCTTCTCGCGTTCATCTGCGCCAACTCGGGGTACGACGACGGACCCTTCCAATACGCCTACTGGATCGCCGCCGCCGCCTTTTTCCTCTTCTTCGTGATCCATGTTGCCCTGGGGCCGACGTGCATCTGCCGGCTCCACACGGAGGTCAGCGCGGAAGAGATCTATTCGTGGAGGCGCGTCCGCACGGCCCGGAAGGCCATCGCCATCATCGCGCCCCTCATCGAGGCAAGCCAGGAATCGTCCCCATCCGCGGCCGAAAGCCCGACCGCCGGCCCGCCCACAGCGGAGATCGTCCATGAATAGCATAACATCCAGCCGCTGCTTCCATCATCCCGAGCGGGAGGCGGCGGCCGTATGCCCCGAGTGCCGGAAGCATTACTGCCGCGAATGCGTGACGGAGCACGACGGCCGCATGCTCTGCGCCCAGTGCCTGGAAAAACTCCTGGCGAAGCCCCGCAGCCGGCGGCTGCACCTGCGCCACGTCAAGATCATCGGCCGGTGCCTCGCGGGTTTTGTAACGGCATGGCTCTTCTTCTACTACCTGGGCGAGGCCCTGCTTTCCATCCCGGTGCCCTTCCATGAAGGGACGATCTGGAACACCACGAAGCCGAGCGGACGATGAAGACAAGGAAAGACCGGGCCGACGAGAAAGGGGCCATCGACATCATCGAGGAAGCGACCCGGATGCTGCGCCTGCTTCCGGCCGGGACGCTGGGCCTCTACTACGCGGGAAGCCTCCCCTTTGTCCTCGCCTTTCTTTATTTCTGGGCGGACATGAGCCGCGGCGCCTTCGCCCACCAATACGCCGCCAAGGCCGCCTTCTCCCTGACCGTCCTCTATATCTGGATGAAATGCTGGCAGGCCGCCTTCTGCATCCGCCTCAAGGCCGATCTCCTGGGCCAGACCCCGCCGGCCTGGACGGCAAGGCGCATCCTGCGCCTGATCGCCGTACAGACGGCCATTCAACCCTTCGCCTTCGTCGCCCTGCCCGTCGCGTCCGCCCTGATGCTGCCCTTCGTCCGGGTCTATGCATACTTCCATCACGCATCCGCGGCGGAAGGAGCGGCTGCGGATATCCGCGACGTCTCCCGGCAGGCGTGGCGGGAAGCCGGGCTGTTTCCCGCGCAGGCCCATATCTTCGTCATGATCTATTCCCTTCTGGGCATCGTCGTTTTTCTCAACTGCGGAACGATCATCTATCTTGCGCCCGCCATGCTCAGCACGTTTCTGGGCATCGAGACCGACTTCTCGCGGGCATCCTGGGGCATGCTCAACACGACCCTGCTCATGACGGCCGCCGCCGTCACGTACCTGCTGACAAATCCCCTGGCCAGGGCCGTCTTTGTCCTGCGTTCCTTCTACGGCGAATCCCTCAAAACCGGGGCCGACCTCACGGTCGAACTGGCAAAGATCAGGGAGGCGGCGAAGGCCGCCGCGGTTATCCTTCTTTTTGGGGCCCTCGCCTTCGGCGGGACGGTCGATGCCGCCGCCGGGGAGCGTGCCGTCGCTGCGGCGGCCGTGCAGACGGCCTCGTCCGCCATCGCCCCGTCCGCCGTCGCCGCGTCTGACTTGGACCGTTCCATCCGGGAGGTCATCGCCAAGAGGGAGTACAGCTGGCGGATGCCCAAGGAGAAGATCGTCCCCGAAGAAGAGCAGGGAATCGTCGGCCGGTTCCTTGCGGCCGTGAAGGACACGCTCAAGGACTGGCTGCGGCCCGCGGGCAAATGGATCAACAAGGCCCTCAACTGGCTCGCCGAGAGAATCCTCGGCTGGCTCATGCCGTCGCATGCGGAAAAGAAAGCGGAGGGCGGCTGGATCGAGCCGCTCCGCATCGCCCTTCTGGCCCTGATCGCCGCAGCCGCGGCGTTCCTGCTGTTTGTCCTCTGGCGCGTCTACAGGAGCAGGCGGACCGAAAAGCCCGCAGCGGCCCTGCCCCTGGCCGCATCCGCACCGGACATCACGAAGGAGGAGACCCAGGCGGACGAGCTGCCGGCCGACGGCTGGATGAGGATGGGAGACGACTTCGCGTCCAAAGGCGACATGCGGTCGGCTCTCCGTGCTTACTTCCTGGCGATCCTGGCGCTCCTCGCCCGAAGGAACGCCATCGTCATCGCCCGTTTCAAGTCCAACCGGGAATACGAACGGGAGCTTTACCGCAAGGCGCATCACGCCCCCGAGCTCCTGGCCGCCTTTTCCGGCAACATGCACCTCTTTGAAGGCATCTGGTACGGCGCGCACGAGGCGACCGCCGATACGGTCCGGACCTTCAAGGAAAACCAGTCGAGGATAACGGCCGTTGCGAACCAACTATAAGACCATCCTCCTTCTCATCGTCCTGCTGGCCTTTGCCGCCGGCATCGCCCGGCTCTTTGCCCTGCGCTTCTCCGCCGGAGACGTCTACCCGCCCTATTCGTCGCTCCGGTCCGACCCCCTGGGAACCAAGGTCCTGTACGAAAGCCTGGGCGGCCTGCCGGGGATCGACATGGAACGCAACTATGGCGACGAAGACCGCATTGCCGGCGCCGAACGGGCCACGTTTTTCTATTTCGGCCTGAGCGCGCATATGCTGAGCGCCATGCAGGAGAGGGATGTAAGAGCCCTGGAGCGGATCGCCGCAGGCGGCGGCCGCCTCGTCTTCTGTCTCCTTCCCGACGCAGGCCCGCCGGTGGAACGGGACAACGACAACAACGACGACGACATGGAAGACACAGAAAAGCCCGCCGGGAAGGAAGAGGCCGCCAAACGGGAAGAACCTGCCAGTCCGGAAGAATCCGCCAACCAGGCAAAATCCGAGAAACCGGAAATAAAGAAAGACAAAAAAGCACTCCGCCCCGTCGATCTTCGGAAGCGCTGGAAGTTCGATCTGGCTCACGCGGCCTCCGGATCGCCGCCGCCGCAGGCCCTGCCCGCCGCGGGCTTCGCCGCCGTTCTGCCGTCGGGTCTCACATGGCACGCAGACAGCCACCTCTCCGGAGAGGGCGGCGTCTGGACGCCCGTCTGCATCAGGGACGGCCGCACCGTCATGGCCGAAAGGAAGTTCGGCCGCGGGAGCATCGTCATCGCCACCGACTCCTTCTTCGCCAGCAACGAGGCGATGGCGGGCGAGAGGCACCCGGAGCTGCTCGCCTGGCTCGCGGGCGCCAACAAGAAAATCGTCTTCGACGAAACGCACCTGGGCATCCGCGAAAACAAGGGCGTCGTTTCCCTCTTCCGCGAATACCGGCTCGAAGGCCTCGGCGCCGCCGTGCTGGTCCTGGGCCTGCTCTTCATCTGGAAAAACGCCTTCAGCCTCGTCCCCACGGCTTCCGGCCGCGAAAACGGGGAGGAAGGCGAGACGGCCGCGGGCCGGGACTACATCTCCGGATTCGCGGGCATCCTCCGGCGGACCGTCTCACCCTCGGCTCTCCTGACGGTCTGCCTCGCGGAATGGGAGCGGACGGCCGGGACAGGGCGTCTGCGCGCGGGAGAAAAGAAGGAGCGGATCGGCAAGCTGATCCGGGCGCAGCAGGGCCAAAGGACCGGGGAAGACAAGATCGTCGCCATCTACCGGGCGGCGGCCAAAATACTGGCAGAAAGGAAGACCCATGATTGATCGCATTCAAAACGTCCTGGCGGCGGCCAAACAGGAGGCGGCCAAGGTCATCATCGGACAGGACGAGGCCGTGAACCAGCTCCTCATCGCCGTCGTCACCGGCCAGCACGTCCTCATCGAAGGCGTGCCGGGCGTCGCCAAGACCCTCCTCGTGAGGACGCTCGCGCGCGTGTTCGGCTGCGAGTTCAACCGCATCCAGTTCACGCCCGACCTGATGCCGGCGGACATTACCGGCACAAACGTCTTCAACATGCAGCGGAACGAATTTCTCCTCGCCAGGGGCCCGGTCTTCACGACCTTCCTCCTCGCCGACGAGATCAACCGCGCCCCGGCCAAGACGCAGTCGGCGCTCCTCCAGGCCATGCAGGAGCGCGCGGTGACGATCGACCGCGAGACCTATCCGCTGTCGCCCTACTTCACCGTCTTCGCCACGCAGAACCCCATCGAGTACGAGGGCACCTACCCCCTGCCGGAGGCCCAGAAGGACCGCTTCATGCTCAAGACCGTCATGGATTACCCGGCCAAGAGCGAGGAACGGCTGCTTGCGGAGCGCATGACCGGCAAGGACTCCCCCGAGGACATCCTCGCCGCGGGCAGGGTCGCGAAGGTCGTCGACGTGGAAGACCTGCCCGCCCTGCGCACCGACCTTGAGGCCGTCGTCATCCGCCCGGAACTGATCGACTACATGGTGGACATCGTCAGGGCGACCCGCACCCACGAAAGCGTCCTCGTCGGCGCGGGGCCGCGGGCCACCCAGTCGCTCCTCCTGGCGAGCCGCGCCTACGCGGCCTCCGACGGGCGCGACTTCGTCACCCCCGACGACGTCAAGCACCTCGCCGTCTTCGTCATGGAGCACCGGCTGATCCTGCGGCCCGAATACGAAATCGAAGGCATGACCGTAAAAGAGGTCGTCCGTAACATCCTTAACAAGATAGGCGTCCCCCGATGATCCATCCGCAGAACAGACTGCTTTACTGGTTCGCCCTGATCGTTCCGCCCCTCGCTTTCGCCGGTACTTTCTTTGCCGCCGGGGCGAATCTCCCGGCGGGGGCCGTCGTCCTCTTCGTCCTGATCGCATTGACGGACGGCGCGCTCGCCGTGCAGCGCTGCCGGGGCATCAGGGCGTCATTCCCGGCCTTGGTGCGCCTCTCCCGGGACAAGGAGGGGACCGTCGAGTTCTCCCTGGAAAATGCCGGAAAGAAGCATGCGGCCGTCCGCATCGGCTTCGCCTTCCCGGACGCCGTCGTCCCCGGGAGGGAAGAGTTCGACGCGGAGGTTCCCGGCGGCGGCGCTACGCACACATTCTCCTGGCCGTGGACGGGCCGCGCCCGCGGCCATTACCGCTTCGACCGCTGCTACTTCGAAACGGCCTCGCCTTTAGGCTTCTGGTCAGCCCGCGCATCGCAGGCGATAGCGATGGAAGTCCGCGTCTACCCGAACCTGGCCGCGGAGCGAAAAACGCTTGCCGCCTACTTCCTGAACCGGGGAATGGCCGGCATCCACGCCCAGCGGCAAATCGGCCAGGGGCGCGAATTCGAAAAGCTGCGGGAATACGTCCCCGGCGACAGCTACGACCACGTCCACTGGAAGGCGACCGCGAGGAGAAGCCGCCCGATTACCAAGGTCTTCCAGATCGAAAGGACGCAGGAGGTTTACGTCGTCGTCGACGCCTCGCGCTTGAGCGCCCGCCCCTCCCGCCGCGCGCCGGAAGACGGGCGGAAGCCTGAAGCGGGCGGCGAGACCGTCCTGGAACGGTACATCAATACGGCCCTCATCGTCGGCCTCATCGCCGAGCGCCAGGGCGACGCCTTCGGACTTGTCGCCTTCGACAGCCGGGTACGGCACTTCGTCAAGGCCAAAAGCGGCAAGGCCCATTTCAACGCCTGCCGGGACGCGCTCTATACCCTGCAGCCCCGGACGGTCAATCCCGATTTCGACGACCTCTTCGCCTTCATCGGCGAGAGGCTCCGGCGGCGCGCGCTCGTCATCTTCCTGACGGGCCTCGACGACCCGGTCCTTGCAGAGGGCTTCCTGAAGAACGTGGCGGTTGTCGATCGCAAGCACGTCGTCCTCGTCAACATGATGAAGCCCGACGGCATGCAGGGCCTCTTCTCCGGCCCACCCGCGCGCTCCCTGGACGACATCTACCGGGACCTCGCCGGGCACATCGCCCTGAACGACCTCCTGGAAATCCGGAAGAGGCTTCGCCTGCGGGGTGTCTATTTCTCCCTGCCCGAGCACGACAAGTTCTGCACGGACGTGGTCGCGCAGTACATGACGGTGAAACAGAGGCAGCTCCTATGATCGTCGATCTCAAGAAGTTTCTGAAAGAGGAAGGCGTCTACTGGAAGGAACTGGAAGCGACGCTCGACCGCCTGGAGAAGGAACCGGGGCTTGCGATGACCCTCGACGAGGTCAAGCGCTTCCACTATCTCTACCAGCGCGCCTCCGCCGGCCTTGCCAGGATCACGACGTTCGCGGCGGAACCGGAGATCCGGCGCTATCTCGAATCCCTGGTGGCCCGCGCCTACGGGGAGGTGCAGGAATCGCGGGCGACGCCCCACCGCTTTTCGCCTTTCGCCTGGTTCTTTGTCCGCTTCCCGCGGACCGTCCGCCGCCACTACGTCGCACTTCTCCTTGCGGCGGCGATCATCCTCGCGGGCTGCATTTTCGGCGGCGCCGCCATCGTCTTCGATCCCGGCTCCAAGGAAGTCCTCGTCTCCTTCTCCCATCTGCAGGATTCGCCGGCAGAGCGCGTGGCCCGGGAGGAGTCGAGCGGGGAGGACCGCCTGGCGGGCAAGAAGATGCGCGGCACGGCCTTCTACATCACGCACAACACGCAGGTGAGCATCTTCATGATCGGCCTGGGCGCCACCTACGGCATCGGCACCGTGATCCTCCTTTTCTACAACGGCGTCATCCTCGGGGCGGTGGCCCTTGACTATATCCTGGCGGGCAAGGCGACGTTTCTTCTGGCGTGGCTTTCGCCGCACGGCGCCTTCGAGATTCCGGCGTTCCTGCTGGCGGGCCAGACGGGGCTCGTCCTGGCCTCCGCGCTCATCGGCTGGGGAAGGCGCGTCCCGCTCATGACGCGTCTGCGGAGGGTCTCCGCCGACGTCGTCACCATGGTCTTCGGCATCGCGCTGCTTCTCTGCTGGGCGGGGTTCATCGAGGCCTTCCTCTCCCAGTATCACGAGCCGGTCATACCTTACGCCGTCAAGACGGGTTTCGCCGTCGCGGAGTTCGTCACATTGGTCCTTTTCCTGGGACTCGCGGGCATGAAGAGGAAGAAGCATGACGACCGATAAGAACCACAGACTCGTCATCAGGACGCCGGAAGGCATCGTCTTTTCGCTCGTCCTCGCCGGACCGGTGTCACGGCTCCTGGCCTGGGCGGTGGAACATCGGCTGCATCGGCGCCGCCACCCTGGCGGCGGGAATCCTCCTCAACGCCGTGAAGCTCATCAGCGTCGATTTCGCCGGCGCCGCCACGGTCCTCGCCGGTTTCGCCATTTCCGTGGGCTACGCCATGGCCCTGGAATGGCTCTGGCACGGGCAGACGCTGGGCAAGAAGCTCTGCCGGCTCCGGGTCATGGACGTCCAGGGGCTCCGCCTCAGGTTCAGCCAGGTCGTCATCCGCAACCTGATGCGTCTCGTGGACAGCCTGCCCGTCCTCTACGCCGTCGGCGGCACGGTCTGCTTCTCAAGCAGACGCGCCCAGCGGCTGGGCGACGTGGTTGCAAACACCATCGTCGTCAGGATTCCCGAATTCGCCGACCCCGACTTGAGCCAGCTTACGGCGGGGAAATTCAATTCCCTCCGGGCCCATCCCCATCTCTGCGCCCGCCTGCGGCAGCTTGCATCCCCGCAGGAGGCCTCCATCGCCGTCCGCGCCCTGCTGCGGCGGGGACCAGTTGCTCCCGGAGGCGCGCCTGGAACTCTATGCCGCCGTCGCCGGCCACTTCCGCGGCCTCGCCGCCTTCCCGGAAGAGACAACCTACGGCATCACCGACGAGCAGTATATCCGCGACGTCGTGGACGTCCTTTTTTCCTGAAGCGCCACCCCTCCCGCACCCCCGGCACGGTCGCTCCACCCGTCGAAAGTCCCCCCTTCGCCTGGATACTTAATATACAACTGGATACCCCGAAGTGGATACATTCTACCCGTTCGAATGCCCTGAAAACGGCCGCACCGGCCGGCCGCGTCAGATTTCGCCCATATATTGAACGGGTTGCAAAACACGTCCCGACTGGTTCGCTTCTTGCAATTCCCTCGGGGACAGCATTTTACGTTTCAGAATACATTACAATATCGTTACGCCTGATCGGGAGAGGAAGTCGATACCCGGTCTCATCGCGAAACAAAGGAGACGGCTTACCATGAAGACCGGCAGATGGATCATCGGCACATTGATGCTTGTATTGGTATTGGCATTCGGAAAGGTGTGGGCGGTAGACACCAGGAGCGTGATGGTGCTGCCTTTCGCCACGCACAGCAGCGAGAACATCGACTGGATTCAGCAGTCCGTCTGGGACATGATTTCCATCCGCGTCTCGGCCGGCGGCAACATCACGGTCCTGGCCAAGGACAAGGTTTCGGACGCCCTGAAGCCCAAAGGGGTCAAGCAGCTTTCGGAAGCCGATGTCTATGCCCTGGGTAAGCAGATGAAGGCGGATTACGTCGTCTGGGGGAGCATCTCGAAGATCGGCAACAACCTGAGCATCGACGGGAAGCTGATGGACGTGGGGAAATATCAATCGGCATTCGGGGCGTCGGCCCTGTGCCACGGCATGGACGAAGTGATTCCCAAGATCAACGATTTTTCCCAGAAAGTGGTTGATAGGATCATGGGCGGCGCTGTTGCGGCGGCCCCGGCCCCCGCGGCACCGGCCCCTGCTGCGGCAGCGGCGGCACCGGCGGCTGCGGCCCCGGCTGTTACGCCTGCGGCCCGGGAATCGGAGGTCATCGCGGGGATCAGAAAATCGTCCAAGGGGACCATGACCGCGGCCATCAATCCCGATTTCATCAACGCCTTCCAGCCCGTGGACCGGAAGGGATTCTGGATGAGCGAGGGTTATCCCACCGAATTCAGAGGGATGGCCGTCGGCGACGTGAACGGCGACGGCCTGAACGAGATCGTCGCCATCGACCGCAACTCGATCCGGATATTCCAGAAGAAGGGCTCGGATTTCAGGATGATCCAGAAGATCCAGGGGAAGATGAGCGACAACTACATTGCCGTCGATGTCGTCGATCTTTTCCAGGACAAGCGCCAGGAGATCGTCGTGACCAATCTCCTCAAGAACAACGCCCTGGAATCCTTTGTCCTGGAATGGAAGAACGGGAAATTCGTGGAACTGGCGACGCGCCTGCCCTGGTTTTTCCGGGCGATCGAGACCCCCGGCGGCGTCAAGCTGATGGGGCAGCGGTTCGGCGTGGACCGTCCCTTCAGCACGCCCATCTACGAGATGGTCTGGGAGGGGGGCAAGCTGAAGGAAGGGAAGAAGATGACCGTTCCGCTGGGGCTTTCGGTGTATAACTTCACGATCGACGCGATCGAGGCGGGGGGTCCGGAGAGGATCATCGCTCTCGACGACTACGACTATCTGTGCATCTATACGCCGACGGACATGGTGATCGACAAGCTGCGGGTCTTCGGCGGACCGAAGGAGCTGCTCTACAAGAGCGACGAGATCTTCGGCGGGAGCAACCTCTACGTCGATTACGTCGGCCAGGAGACGACGGGGGGGGGCGACGGAGGACCAGCGGGCCTTCATGAACGCCCGGATTCTGACATACGACACGAACGGGGACGGGAAGAAGGAGATCATCATCGTGAAGAACATCTCCCCGGGCGGCAACTTCCTGAAGAAGGTCCGGATCTACACGTCCAGCGAGATCTACAACATGGAATGGGACGGTCTGGGCCTGGTGGAGAACTGGCGGACGCGGAAGATCAACGGCTACGTGGCGGACTACCAGTTCAAGGACGTGGACAACGACGGGGAGAAGGAGATCGTGATGGCGCTCGTTCTCTCGACGGGCCGGGCTTTCGGGGAGAAGAGCGTCTTCGTGGCCTACAAGATGTCCGCCCCCCAGCCGGCGCAGACGCCCAAGCCGCAATAGACATACAAAAGGATACCGAATGAACGACGGCGACCGGGCCGCGGGGCGACCTCCTTGGTTGAAAAGGGTTTGAGCTTCCCCGAGCTTCTCCCCCTACCTCCTGCCCTGCGGCCCGATCCCGCTTGCCTGCCCCGGAAACAATCCCGACAAAAACAGGAATGCCCGACGGCATCAGGCCCTCCGGTCCTGCGCATCTCACGCGAATCCGCATCTCACAGTAGATGAAAGGCTTGAATCGGGAGGCGAGGACCCTCTTTTCAAACGGTTACGGCTGATTCAAACACGAGCGCTTTTTGGGTTTCCCTTTTCACGATCTTTCTGTTAAGAATCGATCAACGGCGCAAATTTCAGCATACATGACAGGGACGGCGTATGGCGGAACCATTCAAATCCCTCGTGATCTCCAGGCAGATGGGCAGCGGCGGCACCTACATCGGCTACCTCGCCGCCAAGGAACTCGGCTTCCGGTACCTGGACCGCGAAATCCTCCGCGAGGCGTCGCTCCGCCTGGGCGTGGATTCGGCGGTCCTGGCGCACCAGGAGGAAAAATCGTCGGGCATCGTGGAGAATATCATGAAGATGTTTTCCTTCGGCTCCCCCGAGACGACATTCGCCCCTCCCGCGGTAAAACCCGTCTACGACAGAGACCTGTTCCTCCTGGAATCGAAGATCATGAACGGCATCGTGGACCGGTTCGGCGCCGTGATCGTCGGCCGGGGGGCGTTTTTCGCCCTCAAAGACCGGCCGGAGGTCCTGCGCGTCTTTATCCACGCCCCGCTGGAATTCCGGATCAGGCGCATGATGAAAGTCCGGGGAAATGCCGACTACAAGGAAGTCCGGGCCATGATAACGGAATCGGACCAGAGGCGGGCGAAGTTCGTCAGGGACATCATCGGCGTACACTGGCGGGACGCGGAGAATTTCCACCTGTGCGCCGATTCCAGCGTGACCGACTTCCCTTCCATCCTGCAGATCATCCTGAAGTACTTCTCCGTTAAGCAATAGAGGGGCGCGGGCGAACGCTGCACTTCGGGATCACAGCTGGGGGAAGTATTTGCGCAGCTTCTCCTCGACGATCTGCGGATCGAACGGTTTGGAAATGAAGTCGTTGCATCCAAGCTGGACGCAGGTGACGATCGTATCCTTGTTGGATTGCGCCGTGATCATAATGACTTTGACCCGCCTGTCCTCGGGCACGTTCTTCCTGTTCTCCAGGGCCCTGATTTCAAGGAGCGCATCATCGCCGTTCATCTCGGGCATGACCAGATCGAGAGCGATCAGGTCGTAAGGGGCCCATTCCTCCCACGCCTTGACAAAGGCCTCGACGGCCTGGCGGCCGTTTTCCACCTGGTCGCATCGCCCGAAATTCTTCATAATGAACTGGAGTTTCCGCCGGCTCACGGATTCGTCGTCCACAACCAGTATTCTCATATCCCGTCACCTCTCGGGAAATCCCGAACGCCGTCAGCAGCCGTAAACCGTCAAGCGACGATGTCCCAATGGGCCAGTTCCGTTTTCAGGTCGGCAAAGGCCTTTTCCAGGTCGTCCAGGGCCGGCGGCGCCTCCGAAAGCCTGCCCGACTTGCCGATCTGTTCCAGACGGCGGGCGGCCTCGGCCAGCGCCATGGCCGTCAGGTTGGCCGCTCCGCCTTTCATGGCATGCGCCTCGCGCCCAAGTTGCTCGCTTTCGCCGGTGCCCGCGTATTCGCGAAGCAGGGAGATCTGGGAGTCCACCTTCCCCAGAAACTCCCGGGCGACGTCGGCGAGAAACGCCTTGTCTCCGTAAAACTCCCTGACGGCCTGCACATAGTCGAAAACGGCCTTGGAAGCATCCTTTCGCTCTTCAGCCGTCTCGCCCGTACAGCCTGCCCCCGCGGGAAGATCCGACCGCGCCCATTTTTCGACGGCCTCGATCAGCTTGCTCCCCTTGACGGGCTTGGTCAGATAATCGTCCATCCCGACTTCCAGGCAGCGGTCGAGGTAGTCCTTCAGGGCATGGGCGGTCATGGCGATGATGGGCGTCCGCTTCCGGCTCTCGGCGGTCGTTGACGTACTCTTCCCGCTCGTTCCGGCTTCCAGGGCCCTGATTTTCCGCACCGCGTCATAGCCGTCCATGACGGGCATCTGCACATCCATCAGGATCAGGTCGTAATCGTTTGCCATCCAGGCCTCGACGGCCAAAAGGCCGTTCTCCACGGCATCTACCGCATAGCCGGCACCTTCAAGGTGCCTGACGGCAATCCGCCTGTTCGCGGGGTAATCCTCAGCGACCAGGACACGCAGCTTTTTCCCGGCCGCCTCGGCGGCACTGTGCCGGGTGACCGGGATCGCCTCTTCCGGGGCAATACCGCCCGCGGGCAGGGCAAGGACGGAGCGGACGACGCGATAAAGGTCCGACCTTTTGACCGGCTTCGCCAGGTAGCCGGAAATCCCGAGATCGCGGCAGTTCATTCCGTCTCCCCGTCTCACGGCGGACGTAATCAGGATGATATGCGTATCGGCAATGTCGGGGTCGCTCTTGGCGGTCCGGGCGAAATCGAAGCCGTCCATGCCGGGCATCTGAAAATCGACGACGGCCAGTTGCGGCCGCTCTCCCGTGCGGGCGGCATCCTTCATCTTAGCCAGAGCTTCCCCGCCGTCGCCGGCTTCGGTTGTCAGGCATCCCCACGAACGGAGGTATTCCCGGAGAATGAAACGGTTGATCGGTTTATTGTCCACGATCATGACCCTAAGCCCATTGAAATCGGGCAATTCTTTCGCGCGGCTCTCTTTCGCATCGGACTGGACGGCGAATGGAATTTCGAACCAGAAGGTACTGCCCCGACCCAGCTCGCTCTTTACGCCGATCTTTCCGCCCATCATCTCGACCAGGTTCTTGGAGATCGACGTCCCCAGCCCGGTGCCTCCATATTTGCGCGTCGTCGATCCGTCCGCCTGGGTGAAGCTTTGAAAGACGGCCTCCTGCATTTCCGGCGGGATGCCGATGCCCGTATCTTCGATTGCGAAGCGGATCGTGGTCTGCCATTCGTCACGGTCCTGCGTCCGTACCTGGAGATAAACCCTTCCCTCCTGCGTGAACTTGAGGGCGTTGCCGACCAGGTTCGTCAGGACCTGGCGCAGGCGTCCCGGATCGCCGACGAGATTCAGGGGCGTCTCCGGATCGATGTAAGAGAGGAATTCGAGTCCCTTCTGCACCGCCTGATAGGCGAAAGTCTCGGCCAGGTTGTCCACCAGGTAGGCGAGATCGAAGGGAATGTCTTCCAGCTCCATCCGTCCCGCCTCTATTTTCGAAAAATCGAGGACGTCGTTGACCAGACTCAGGAGATGTTCCGCCTCGTTGTTGATAACCAGGAAAACCCCGATTTTTTCTTCGTCCAGATCCATCTCCATGGCCAGTTCGCTCAAGCCGATGATGGCGTTCAGGGGGGTCCTGATCTCATGGCTCATATTCGCCAGGAATTCCCCCTTGGCATGGCTGGCGCTGTCGGCAATCTCCTTGGCGGTCTGGAGTTCCTTTTCCACGCGCTTGCGGTCCGTGATGTCGCGGATCGATTCGATGGCGCCGACGATCTCCCCGCGGGAATTGCGGAGGGGCGAAGCCACGCCCCACAGATAGACCTCCCGGTTCTGCATGTTCAGGATATGGGTTTCCCCGAAGACGTGTTCGTCTTCTCGATAGACGCCCGCATACTCCCTCTCCGCCGCGCCGTCCGGAGCCAGGGCCAGATCCACGAGGATGGGCTTCCTGACGCCGTAAAAGGGATAGGCATACTCGTAATCGCCCTTGCCGATCATATCCTCGTGACGTACGCCGGTCATCTTCTCCATGGCCCGGTTCCAGGCAATGACTTTCTTGCTCCGATCGACGACCATGGTCGCATCGGGGAGAAAGTCGATGATATTGGCGAGGCGTTTCTCCGACTCCTTCAAGGTATGCTCGATCTCTTTATGGGCCGTGATGTCTCGGGCGGAAGCAATCACCGCCTTGACCTTTCCCTCGACGGTGAATTCGGGAACGAGAAGCCAGTCGATCCAGATCTCGTCCGGCAGCATGAACTCGATGCGGTGGGATTTTCCGGAAGCGAACACTTTTTTGATGGCATCCTCCCATACGACGCACAAATCGGGTGGAAATCCCAGTTCCTTGTGCGTCCAGCCGATGAAGCGCTCCGGAGGTAAACCGGTCAGTTTTTCAGTCGCGGGATTGACATAGAGGTGCCGGCATTCGCCGTTGAACCTCATGATGGTGTCGAGGGAGTTCTCCGTCAGGGCGCGGAAGGTCTCCTCGCGCTCCTGAAGGGCCGTCTGCATCTGCCTTAATTCGGTAATGTCCCTCACGGTGCCGCGAAACCCGACAATCTTGCCCTGGTCGTCACGGATGGGAAAGACGGAGGAAACGGCCGAGGCCTTCGATCCGTCCTTCATGAAATAATTCCAGAGAAAATTGGCCCGGGGCCGTCCGGTCCGGTAGCACTCGCCGAAGACCTCCCTGATCCTTCTGGCCTCTTCCTCCTCTATGAAATCCTTGTAGTTGAGATCGACAACGTCTTTTTCCTCGTAGCCGAGATAGCCCTTAAGAGCGCGGTTCATGAATTTAACGTCCCCCCTCATGTCGACTTCGAAGTAGCCGGTGTCCATGTTGTCGATCATGCTCCGGTACTTTTCCTCGCTCTTGCGGAGGGCTTCTTCCGCATTCTTCTTTCCCGTGATGTTCCGGGCGATACTTGTGCAGCCGATGACTTCCCCGCCGCGAATGAGCGGCGTACCGACGATTTCCGCATATCTGACGGTGCCGTCTTTGGCCACCATCCGGAATTCCGTGGGACCGACGCTCTGGCCGGCGAAGGCCTTCTTCAGTTCGGCCGCGGCAAGGTCCCGGTCGTCGACATGAAGGATCGGCAGTTCCAGAATTCGCCTGCCGACGACCTCTTCCGATTTGTACCCGAGAGCGGCTTCAATGCTGGGAGAAACGGATACGACCTCCAATCCGGGCGATACCGTATAGATGATGTCCCGTGTCGCGTTCATCAGGAGCCGGTACCGTTCCTCCATTTCGAGGAGTGCTTCCTGGGTCTTTAAGCGTTCGCTGACCTCCCGGGCCGTAACGACGAGGCCGCGAACGGCGGGGTGCTTGTACAGATTGTCGCCCAGGACTTCGAGCAGAGCCCAGGTGCCGTCCTTCCTGCGAAAGCGGACAAGCGTGGGCACGCCGTCGATCTCGCCTTCCATCGCCCTGTTCAAATCCTGCAGGGCCCGATCCATATCTTCAGGATGAATAAATGGAAAAGGCGATTTGCCGACCAGATACCCTTCTTCGTATCCCATCGTCTTCGCCCAGGAAGGGGATTCGTAGGTGACGATACCCTTCTCGTCCAGGACCATGATCATGTCCGTCAGGTTCTGGATGAGGGCCAGAAAACGGTCTTCGCGGCTCCACGATCCTGTCTCCGGTCCGGGCGGACAATCCGGTTTGCCGTTCTTGTCCATCCGGACCTTTGCCCCGCCGTTTTTTCGTGCCGTGGATTTCCTCTGTGATCCGCCTGTTCTCGGTTTCATGCCTCTCCGGTAAACTTTATGGATTCGCGGCCGGTCGTGCAACGGTCGGCCATGATCATGGAAAAGCCAGATTCATGCCATTTGCGTCAGGAACATTCTGTGGGGATTACTTTTCGGAAAAGCCGGACGAATATCAGCATAACATGTTATTTATATTATTTTATTGCATAGTTTAACATGCGATGCGCGGAGTCGCCGTCCGCCTCGTATGCAAGGCAGGCAGTTCGCCATAACGGATATATGTTTTATTATCCGTTCATTACGCAGACTCACGGCTCCCATTCTGCGGCCAGACCAGGGAGGCGCACACCGAAATGGCGAGGATGGCCGCAATCGCCGCGAGAGAGACGGCGATCGGGATGTGGACAAAGCCGGACATCAGCATCTTGGCCCCGACGAACAGGAGAACGGCGACCAGGCCGTAGTGGAGGTAGTGGAAGAGGCGCATCATGCCGGCCAGGGCGAAGAAAAGGGAGCGGAGCCCCAGGATGGCGAAGGCGTTGGACGTATAGACGATAAAGGGATCGCGCGTCACGGCCAGCACGGCCGGAATGGAATCGACGGCGAAGATCACGTCCGTCGTCTCCAGGACCAAAACGACTGCCAAAAGCGGCGTCGCGGTCAGCATGCCGTCCCTGCGGACGAAGAACCTGCCGCCTTCGAAGCCGGGAGAAACGGGCAGGAATTTCCGGAGAAGGATAAAAAGCGGGTTCTTATCCGGGTGGATTTCCCGATCCTTCTCCAGGGCCATCTTGACGGCGCTGACGACGAGGAAGGCGCCGAAGCCATAGACGATCCAGTGGAAGCGGTTGATGAGGGCCACGCCGAGGACGATGAAGACCGCCCGCATCGCCAGCGCCCCCAGGACCCCCCAGAAGAGGGCCTTGTGCTCGTACTTCGGGGGAACGCGGAAGTAGCGGAAGACGAGAAGAAAGACGAAGAGGTTGTCCATGCTCAGGGACTCCTCGATGAGGTAGCCCGCCATGAACTCCAGGGCCTTCTCCTGCCCGAGGAAATACCAGACGCCTCCGCAGAAGGCCGCGGCCAGGGACACCCAGAAGGCCGTCCAGAGGAGGGCCTCCCTGACCGTCACTTCGTGCTCCTTGCGGTTGAAGACACCGAGGTCGAGCGCCAGCATGACCAGGACGAAGAGGACGAAGCCGCCCCACGCATACACGCCGATTTCCATCGGTATCCCTTACGCCGGCCTTCTGAGGGCCTCGATGCGGTCGTCCAGGGGCGGGTGCGTGGCAAAAAGGGAAAGCCACTTCGGGGACCCGGATATCTTGAGGGAGGCGAAGGCCGGGGCGGAGTCGTCGATGCCGATGACGGAGGCCGCCTTCAGTTTTGAAAGCGCCGCAATCATGTTGTCGCGTCCGGCATAACGAGCCCCGCCTGCATCGGCCCTGAATTCGCGCCGCCGCGAGAACCAGGCGACCAGGATCGAACCCAGTATCGAAAACAGGATGTCGAAGGCGATAACGGAAACGAACCGGACCACCGCCTCCATCTTCTCGTCCACCATTCTGCCGATGAAGAAGCTGACGATCCGGGAAAGAAACATGGCGAAGGCGTTGACGACGCCCTGAATCAGGGTCATGGTCACCATGTCGCCGTTCGCGATATGGGATATTTCGTGGGCCAGGACGCCGTCCATTTCGTTCCGCGTCATCCGCTGGAGCAGTCCCGTGGAGACGGCGACCAGGGATCGGCTCTTCGTGGGGCCCGTGGCGAAGGCGTTCACTTCCGGGGATTCATAGATGCCTACTTCCGGCATGGGAATGCCCGCCGCGCGGCTCAAGCCCCGCACCGTTTCCAGCAGATCGCCATAAGGCCCGGCGGCACGCTCGTCGATGACCTGAACGCCCATGAGCCACTTCGCCATCTTCCGGGACAGAACGAGCGAGATGAACGCCCCCGCCATGCCCCAGACGAGGCAGAAGACGAGGAGCGCCTCCAGGTTGAGCCCGTAGGCGTTGATGTAGGGCTTGACGCCCAGAACGTTCAGGATCACGGTAATCGTGACCATGATCAAGATATTCGTGAAGAGAAAAAGAGAGATGCGCTTTATCCAATTCATTCCTTATATCCTCCATGTTGTCCGTCCGCTGCCGGACGGCACATGTCGTTGTTTCGGGAGACTCCGGACGCCGGCAGCGACGTCCGGAGACGGGAAGTGAGAAAGGGAGTCTGAATGGCTTCTTCCCGTGACATGCACGGTAGCGGATTTCACATATTTCCACAATAACGTAATTTGGTATTGACACTTCCATTTACTGGAAGTATAGTCCATCCATGGAATGGCTGAACTACCACCACCTCCTCTATTTCTGGACCGTGGCGCGCGAAGGGAGCCTGGCGCGGGCCAGCGCCGCTCTGAATCTGTCGCAATCCGCCATCAGCGGCCAGATCAGGGCCCTGGAGAATACCCTCGACCAGAAGCTCTTCGTGAAGAGCGGCCGGCGGCTCATGCTCTCGGATACGGGACGCATGGTCTACCGCTACGCCGACGAAATCTTCAAACTGGGGAGGGAATTGCAGGACACGCTGAACGACCGCCCCCGGGGGATGCCCCTGCGCGTAACCGTCGGGGTCGCCGACGTCGTCCCCAAGCAGATCGCCTGCGACCTGATCGAACCGGCCTTCCGCCTCCCCTTCCCCATCCGCCTGGTCTGCCGGGAGGACAAGCCCGAACGCCTGCTGGCCGAACTGGCCCTGCACGAGCTCGACGTAATCATCATGGACGCCCCGGCCAGTTCCCACATCAAGGTGAAGGCCTTCAACCATCTCCTGGGCGAATGCGACATCGTCTTCATGGCGAGGAAAGACCTGGCGGCCCGTTTCCGGAAGAACTTCCCCGCCTCCCTCGACGGCGCCCCGACGATCCTCCCGGGCGAGACCACGGCCCTCCGGCGCGCCCTCGACCACTGGTTCAGGGAAAACGACATCCGGCCCCAGATTGCGGGAGAGTTCGACGACACGGCGCTCCTCAACGTCTTCGGGCAGCGGGGCATGGGCCTTTTTCCGACCCCTTCCCCCATCATCGATGACGTGAAGCGCCAATACCGGGTGGAAACCGTAGGCAGGATCAAGGACGTGCGCCAGCGCTTCTACGCGGTCACCGTGGAAAGGAAGCTGGTGCACCCGGCGGCCGCCGCCATCAGCCACGAAGCCCGCAGGACCCTCTCCCGAGGAGCCGAGTTCTAGCAGGCCGTGCCCCCCCGCATCGGGGTGCTGAAAATCGCGTTTTTCGACAAGCGGCGCGGGCCGGCGGTCCTGCTTCGGCGGAGAACCCGGAAAGGCTTCACGGAGGCGCCTCCGGGATTTCCCTATTTTGAACCGTTTTCCGCCCGATGGAACGATAATGTCACTTCCTGCGATTCCGCCGGGAGATACGCGTCCCATATCTATCTGTAATTGCATCGCTTTATCGTAATTCTTTCCCCTCATCTTTGGCACGATTCTTGTTCTATGCACGGGCAATCACCTCTCCAGGACATCGGCGTTCATGAATGCACTCATCAGGAGATACCGAAAAAGGCTCTTCAGCGGCAGCATGCT
Organism: Syntrophales bacterium; assembly: GCA_963668175.1. Taxonomy (GTDB): domain Bacteria; phylum Desulfobacterota; class Syntrophia; order Syntrophales; family PHBD01. Next base: position 1,863,716 of record OY764159.1, on the reverse strand, counting down.
GGAAGAACAGGGTCCACCGAAACCGGCCGCATCCGCACCCGCGGCCGGCGCGGCTTCCCGCCCGGAACGCGAAACATCGAAACGGCTCGACCGCATCGCCGTCCTGTCCGTCCGCCTGGCGGCCCTGGGACCGCAGCTCTCTCAAATGGCGGCGGAAATCGAGGAGCGGGCTACGGTCCAGGCCCGGAGGGCCGGTCAAATCGCCGCCATGATGGCGTCTCTGGCCGACGCTCTCGAAGTGTCCGTGGCGGAGCTGCGCTCCTCTTCCGGGAAAGTGGAGGACGCCCTGGCGACCGTATCCCAGATTGCGGAACATACCCGCATCATCTCGATCAACGCCAGTATCGAGGCGGCGCGCGCCGGCGAACAGGGCAGGGCTTTCAACGTCGTCGTGGAGGAGGTGCAGCGCCTGGCCGACCGCACCGGCGGCACGACGCAGCGGATCGAAACCAGCATCTGCGACATGCGGGCCGGCATCGCGAAGGTCTCCGGGATGTCGGGCCGCGAGGGATCGGCCGATAAGGAAAAAACCGGTATCGTCGAGCATGTCAACAGGGAAGCGCACGGCATGGCGGAGTCCGCCGAAACGCAGAGGAAAGGGGCCGGGTCCATGTGCGAGATGAGCGGCCAAATGATCAAGCTTACGGAGGATCTGCTGCTCTCCCTGGGAACGTTCCGCTTCCTGGCCCACACGCAGGCCGAACGGGAAGTCGCCTCGGCGCTCGACGGTCTCAGGGATTCCGCGGGCAGCCGGGAGCGCTGCGAAGCGGTTCTGGAGCGGTGGCTGAACCAGCATCCGTCGTTCGAACTCGTTTATTTGACGGACGGTAAGGGCCGCCAGCTTGTGGACAACATCTGCCGCGGCGACGGCCGGATCATTCACGATCCGGCGGGTTACGGGCGCGATTGGTCCCGGCGCCCCTGGTATCTCGAAGCCGTCCGTAAAGAAGGCGTTTGTTCCACGGACATCTACCGGTCGGCCGCCACGGGGGACTTCTGCTTCACCGTGGCCGCGGCCCTGCGCGATTCCCAGGGAAGAACGATCGGGGTGTTGGGCGCCGACGTCAATTTCCAGCGTCTCCTCAAGCAGTGAACGGCACGCCGTCCGCAAGCCTTCCGTCCGGCATACCCGCCGGATGCGCTCCGCCTGCCACGAGGCTCAGGCAACACTCAAGTGGCTGCACCCTTCCCAAATCTCCTGCGGAAAAACGATGGATTCGGTCCCCGGAATATGGGGGATGCTCTTGTTGGTATTGAGGTCGATGCCGACGCCGAGATACGCCTTATAGGCCAGCTGGCTACAGTAGAAGGCGCTGTCCGTCGCGGAATCGAGAAAGTTGAGATTATACGGTTTCTGCCGTTCGGCCTGTTCGATGCAATAGGCGGCCACCTTGCTTCGGACGGCCTCCTCTTCCCCCTCGGCCCATGTCCTTTCCGCGAGAGGATAGGCGATGCCGTAGAACCTGTCGATCAGCGGTCCCCTTTCGTCTCTCATGCAGATGGCATTCCAGCGATTATTCCGGATATTGAAAAAGACCACTTTTCCCTTGGCGCCCGCCTCCACGCAGCGCCCGTCGGGCCCCACGTAAACGACGATGTGGTCGACGTCGCCGGGAATCAGTTTTCCGACCAATCGCCAGAACTGGCCGTCGATGCTGCCGGCACCGCCGTCGGAAGTGCAGATCAAATCGCCTGTTTTCAGTTTGAGGCCGTCTATCTCGTATTCGGTGACCATAACGCATCCCCCTTTCGTCAGTAGACCGTCTGTTTTGCATGCCGGCGCCGGTCCCGCCGCCCATTCGCCTTCCCGGCCCTGCTGCGAACGGCGCGGTCGCGGCTGCGCCTTCGCCCCTCCCCTATGGCGTCTTTGCAGCCGGACAGACCATCATCCGGCTTATACGACGTCTCCGTTCCCGCATTTCTTCCGCTTCCCCCATACGCGTATCCCATCCCTCTTGAATATCTCTTCAGGAAGACGAGCAGACAGGGTTTGAAATCCTTACAGAAAAAACGAGAAATTGTCGCCGGTACAGACGGCCGGAAAGGGGAGAGTCGGCGGCTCCCGCGAGCATGAAGTGCAATATGAATGGTATGTGAGTACAATACATGAATGTGCGAGTCAAGCGGATATTGCGGAGTCGCCGCCGCCCTCCATAGAATACCCGGCACAGCGCAAAAAGGGTTTTTGATGGAGGAGGTCCGGGAGGCCTTTAGGGCCTCCCGGTGCTGAAGAAGTTAGGGGTTTAAGGGTTGAAATTGGCTTCGTTCTACATCCATTAACCTCGCCCAGTGGGTTAATCAAGGAGTTGTCTTCTATATTTCAAATAGCGTGCCAGTTGCTCACAATATAATAAACATACTGTAATGATTACGATATATCGATGTTTGGGACAATCGGCAACGGTTGGGATGGATGACCCGAAGGGGATAAAAATGTCGATCCCTGCCGGGAAATGTTCCCGATATTCGACTAAAATCGGGGTGTTTCAGGTGTTACGTTTTTGTCTTCTCCCGCGACGTTATTGTCGGGGAACCGGCCTTGACGGTGAGCGCGTACTTATGAAATCCGTACCGGATCGGCTCCGGGGTCTGGCATGTCGGCCGGAAGGTCCTTTCCTCCGCTGTCCGGCGGTTGAAAGGCCTTCCGGCGACATGAAGGGATGGACAAGGAATAATGCATTCCTCGTCGAAAGAGGCTGGGTTTTGGTGATTAAAAAACAGACGTCGATATCGACGATAATTCTCCCCCCCCCAGGCGATGCCTTCCTGCAGCCGCAGAAAGGGAAGCTGCGGCTGCAGGTCGTGGTGGAACTACTCAGGCACCTATATAAACGGGTTTCCCGTCGTCATTGCTTTTTTTCTCCGACGACGAAGACCCGGTTGTAGATTTCGTCAATTTTTTGCGTAATGTCTTTGCTCTGCTGAAAAATGTCGGCATAGACGGGGTCCAGGGCAGCATAGAACCGGGTTTTCCTCTCCGGCGTCCACGGCGCGTTGTCTTTGCGCATCCTCTCCACGATGTCGTTGTATTGCCCTATCCTGGCGAAGAACTTCTCGAAATCCGGTTTCATCTCCTTGAAAGGTTCGAAGCGGTACGAATAAGCCTTGAGATCGTTCATCGCCTCCACGGTTTTCTTCCACTGGCCGTCGTACTTATTCCAGTATTCCTGGTCGAACGCCGCGTCCATGCGCTTCTCGGTTTCCTGCATGGGCTTTACGGCCCGGCTGAACTCCCGGGCAACGGAGTTGTACTTGCCGAGCACATCGAGGTACTCGGTGCTCATCTTGACGCGCTCCATCGTGGGACGGTCGTCTTCGATCTTCGTGCATGCCTGGAGCAATACCGCCGCCGCAACGACGATTACCGCCCATATGATTCTTGACCGTATCATGGAAGCGTCCTCCTTCTCCGACGACGACCCGGTTCGATCTATTATACCATATTTCTCTTTAAATTCCCTTCCGGGAAGCAATGAGGAGGAGACAGGGGCGGGGTTTTCGCCTCGCCCCTGCCTCTCTTGATGAACCCCGAAAGCCATTGCCATCCCCCGGGGTTCATGTATGGTTTAAAAGCTAACTCGGCTTCTCATCCGTAGCCTTTTTGGTGAATACCATGCTCAACAGAGGCGTGAAGACGGTCGCCACGATGAGCGAAATATAGGTCTCGTTGAATTCTTCATGGATCGGGAACGTCCCGAATTTCGCCCGGTAGGCGACCCATCCGAATCCCGCGATCGCCGTGGCGACCATGGCCCAGACGGCACCCTTCTGCGACGTTTTATTCCAGTAGATGGCGAAGAGAATGATGACGAAGATGGAACCGCGCATCGTATAGGCGAAATAGACCATGTCGAGAATTTTAATGTTGGGGATCATGGCGATGACGATGGTCAGCACGCCGGCGATGGCCGTCAGGGTGCGCGAGGTGAACATAATCTGCTTGTCGGTCGCATCCGGTTTGAGGACGCGCTGATAGATGTCCTTGGTGACCATGGTTCCGGCCGCCAGAATGATCGGGGAGATCGTCGAGAGGACGGCCGCCAGGATCGAAGCCAGCACTATGCCGCCGGCGATGGGGTCCATGTTCATCAGCATGGTCGGCATGGCCAGACTGGCCTTGATGGCCGGATACTTGACCTTCGCCGCCATACCCAGGATGCATGTGAAGATGCCGAAAGGCGCAACCAGACAGGCCGTCAGGATAGCGCCCGTTTTCGCAACATTCACGTCCTTGGCCGCCAGGATGGGCTGAATGCCCGCCTGGGCCGTACATGCGCCGAGGATCGAAGCGATGATCCACGACGTGACCTTGGGCACGCCGATGCCGAACCAGCTCCAGTATGGGAACGCCGGCAGGGCTGTGTAAAGCGGATCGAAAGAACCGCCCAGGTCCGACCGCAGCATGATAAGTGCAACGACGATACCGCCGTACATGGCGATGAGGTGCAGGACATTGGTGGAAGCCACGGCGTTCATGCCGCCGGCCAGCGTATAGACGATAAAGGCGATGCCCAGGATGATACAGGATATATCATAGGGAATACCAAGAACGGTAACGCCCAGCGACCCGGCGGCGATGATCTGCGCCGCCCCGACGACGATCATGACGAAGGTCAGAATGACGGCGGCGACCACCCGGGGCGATTTTCCGCCGATGAACTGCTCAATCAGGCCCGGGACCGTGATCTGTTCCAAGCTGCGGTATTTTTTCGCGAAGAACATGGCCAGGAACATGATGCCGATACCGTTCGATATCGTATACCACGAACCTGACAAGCCGGACGTGAAACCATACTGCGCCACGCCGATCGTGGACGTGCCGCCCAGCCATTCGCCCGTTCCCGCGGCGACCGTGGCCAGAACTCCCAGCCCCGCGCCGTGAAAGGAATCCGATCCCTTCGTTCTCGTCATCGACCAGACTCCGATTGCGACTGTCGCCAGGATATAGAGTATAATGATGATTAATTGTTGAGACATAGACGCACTCCCCTCTCCTTTCTCTGCTGCTGTTACTGTCTACATTGACTTTATCAGGGCATTCCCGCCTTTTTCGGCACAGACTCTCCCGCGTGTCCGCACGGATTCGGCATCATGGATTGCCCCCCTCCTTATTCCGCCGATTCATCCCTTCGAAACGACAAAAAATGAATCTGTTATCCGCCTGTTATTCGAGAACCAGAACGACTTGTTCGGCCTTGACCATATCGTTCTCTTTGACCTTGATCTCCTTGACGACTCCCGCCTGCTCGGCGCAGATGGGATTCTCCATCTTAAAGGCCTCGAGAATGAACAGCTGATCTTCGACCTGAACCTGATCTCCCGGTTTCACGGTGATCTTCAAAACTTTACCTTCAATGGGTGAAAATACTTCTGTAGCCATGTTCTAACCTCCAAATATTGCTTTTGTATTGACTGTTGGGTTTTTGCTCCGCATATCGAAACCCCGTAGGCGGCGCCTTTCCGGAGGCACCGATTTCCGGACGTTTCAGTTCTTTCTCCCGCCGTTCGCACCGTAGGCGACGACGACGATGCCTGAGAGCGAAACGAAATAGCCCAGGCATACGAGCACTTTTTGATTCATTCCGTTCAGTTCCGGTGCGACGAGGCGAACGGCGGCCACCCCGACGAGGGCGACGGCCGTTCCCAGAACCCAGTACAACTTGTTTTTCTTTATTCCGTTCATTTCAGCAACGTCACATAAATGCCGGCAAGGATCGCCGAGGTAATGACACCCGAGATATTAGCGCCCATGGCATAGGGAAGGACCATGGCGAACCGGTTGATCTTGGCAATTTCCTTCTGTGCAACCTTCGCGGTCGTGGGAACGCAGGACACGCCGGCGATGCCCACCACGGGGTTGAATTTGCCCTTCGTGACGAAGTACATGACATAGCCGCCGATGATGCCGCCGATGCCCGAGATCAAGAGGGCCAGGATTCCCAGCACCAGCAGGATCAGGACCTTGGGGTTCAGGATCGTATTGGCCTCGCAGAGGACGCCGAGGACAAGCCCCAGGAAGAACGTGGACGAATACAGGATCGGTCCGCTGATAAGATCGATGTAGTGCTTGACGCCCGATTCCTTGATGATCACGCCGACGAAGAAGGACATGAACAACGGACCTGCGACCGGGAACAGAAGGCAGAGAATGGTGCAGGTGATGATGGAAAAGCCTATCTTCTCCATCGGGGTGATGTTCGTCGGCAGATTCTTCAGATCCATCCTGATGCCCCGGAGACGTTCCGGAACAAGCAGCTTGATGAGATAGGGATACCCGCCGTACGTCAGGCTCAGATAGAGGTATGCGACGATCGTGATAGGTACGAACAGGTCCTTCGCCAGCATGAGGGATGTGAAGAGGACCATGGGACCGTCCGCGCCGCCGACGATGGCGATCGAAGCCGCTTCCTTGTAGGTCAACCCCATCCAGACGGCGATGGGGAACGTTGCAACGGTGCCCAGTTCGGCGAAGATCGCAATGATCATGCTGCTGAAGGGCGCCATCAGGATGTACCCGATGTCGGTGATGACGCCGATGCCCATGAACACCAGGCACGCGATCAGACCGTTGCTGAAGGTAAAGGTATAAATGGGCTGCAGAAAGTCGATCTGGAGAATGTTCATCAACTGCGCCGGATCGCTCGCCATGGGATCGATAAAGATCGTGCCCATGGTGGTTGCGGACATATACAGCACCGACGCATTGACGGCCGCCATTCCCACGCCCATGGGGATCATGATCAGGGGTTCGAGGGTCTCTTTGGCGCCCAGGAACACAAAGGCAATGCCGATGGCGATCAGGACGATCCGGCCGATGGCAATCGTCGGATCCCCTTCCACCATTGTCGCAACACCCTGGAAAAAGGTTAAAATATCGTGCATGTTCAATTACTCTTCCTTTCTGGACTCTGGCGGGCCGGTCACGCTTTTGCGGCGGTATTGCCCTGCACCATTGCCGCAGTGGCTTGCGCCGCTCTCTTTTTCCTGGCCTGCATTATGTTGAACATCACCTGGATGACTCCCGCCACGCCAAGCGCTATGACCGTGCAAATCAAATACGTCAGGGCCGCCACCTGAACGGGCCCCATGGTCGATGCTACGTTCATTTCTCTCCTCCTCAATTGTTATGGTTATAAATGGCCGGCGGCCGCAGCCGCCGGCTTTTTTATATTACGCAACCTTCAGATCGGCCTTTTTCGGACGGGCCAAACCCGTAACGATCTGGGACCGGATCATTCTGGGAAGAATCATGTGGTGCTGCGGGCAGAACGACTTCGGGTTCTGCCAGGCGCAGTTCGCGAACGCGACGAAGTAGTTCCGGAGAGCATCGAGCTTCACGACTTCGTCCACAAGACCTTTCTTCGCGCAGAAGAACGGCCTTGAGGTGTCCTGATAATGCTTCACCATCTCGTTCATCTTGTCGATGACCGGCTTCAGCGAACGGCCCGCGTCCTTCTCCTTCACGAGCCGGCGGGCGTAGCTTGCCGCCGCCGCCGTCTCTCCGTGCATGACGTTGATTTCCGTCGCCGCCGTGCCGAGGGTGAAGGCGTTGTTGTTGTTGGCCGTCGGGCCGCCCATGACATAGTGCGCGGCCGCCGTGCCCTTACGCAGGACGACGAGCATCATCGGCAGTTCCGTCTTTTCGACGGAGTAGTTCAGCGATTGACCGAGCCCCAGAAGTTCGGCCTGCTCGGCGATGTCGCCCACGTCGATTCCCGACGTATCCTGGATCCAGATGATGGGGACGCCGTCGCGGTTGCAGAGGGTCACGAACTCGTTCATCTTGATCAAGCCCTGACGGTACAGCTTGCCGCCGATGCCGTGATAGGCATTGGTATATTCCGGATAATTCATGAGCAAACCCTGGTTGTTGCCGATGATCGCCATGAGGTATCCGTCGATCTTGGTGAGACCGCACAGGATCTCGGGACCGAAGCCCGGGCGGAATTCCATGAACTCGGAATTGTCCACCAGACGGGCGACGACATTACTCAGGGTATAGACTTCCTTGGTGTTGACGGGAACGATCGACGGAAGCTCGGCCGGGGCGAATTTCGGCGCCGCGGGCTCCGCAACCCGGAAGAATTTGGGATCGTAGGCGGGCAGATAGGCCATCCATTCCTTGATGGCGTCGAGAACCTGCGTTTCCGTCTCGTAAACCGCCTTGAAGAACCCCGTCACGTCGTAGTGTATCTTGACGCTTCCCGGAGGAACGGCCTTGAAGTGCCGGGTGGCCTCGATCAGTTTCTCCGCGCCTTCTTCATCGAAGGAACCCTTGGGGGTCATGCCGCTCACGATGCCGCCGCCGCCCACGGCGATGTTGCACTTCTTGTGGGCCAGGAGGATCGTGGGACTCACGCCCTGGTAGCCGCCGCCGGCGGGGTTGGTGCCGTAGATGCCCGCGATGACGGGAATACCCATCTGCTCGAGCTCCGCATGGCGATAGAAGCAGGTCCCCTGCCCTCTGCGGTTGGCATAGACTTTCTCCTGCTCGGGCAGCTTGACGCCTGAGCAGTTGACCAGCCAGACCAGCGGAATATTAAGCGTCTTGGCGATGTCGGTCACGCGCAGGTTGTTGTCGGCCTGACCGGCAATCCATGCGCCGGCGATCCATTTGTTGTTGAAGCCGATGACGATGCACCAGCGCCCGTTGATCCGGGCCAGCCCGTCGATGACGCCCGTATGGCCGGACTCCTCGTTCTCGGGATCGTAGATCGTGTGGAGGCCGCAGAAGGTGCCGGGATCGACCAGGTATTCGATCCGTTCCCAAACGCTCATTTCACCCCGCTCGTGAATGCTGTCCAAGGATACGCCGTAATTCTTGATTCGCTCGACTTCGCCGTCGATCTCTTTCATGATTGTGTCGATCTTTTCAACGTTCTCCTTCATCGCCTCAACCTGTTGGGGCTTGAGCGGCTTCCCGATGTCATCCATTTTTTCGAAGTACTGCCTCATAATTCCTTGCTCCTTTTGTTCTTCATGCCGTCAGTGCGGCAATATGTAACATCATGCCGATTAACGGTTTGCTTTCCTGATGCCCAACTGGTCCTGGGCGACGATGAATTTGCAGATGTTGGCCGAACCTTCCACCATGGCGTAGGTCGGTGCATCCCGGAAGTAACGCGCAACGGGGTATTCCGTCGAATAACCGTAGGCGCCGAGGATCCTCATGGCGTACTGCGAGCACTTGTAAGCGAGTTCGCCGGCAAGATACTTGGCCTGGGCCACTTCGAGGTTGTTGCCGATATCGCCCTGGTCCTTCTGCCAGGCCGCCTTGTAGACCATCAGTCTCGCCGCTTCGATCTCGATCACCATCTGGGCGATCAGATCCTGGTTCATCTGGAAATGGCCGATGGGTTTCCCGAACTGCTCGCGCTCCATGGCGTATTTCGTTACGGCGTCAAGACAAGCCTGGGCCAGTCCGATGCCGCCGGCGGCTGCGGAAAGCCTCGTCTGGGCCAATGACCCGAAGACGATCTTCGTACCGTCGCCCGGTTTGCCCAGGATGTTCTCCTTGGGAACCTTCGTGTTTTCGAGGATGATTTCGCCGGTGGGCGATGAACGGGATCCCAGTTTATCCAGATCCGTCACCGTGATGCCGTTGAAATTCTTCAGTTCGACGACGAATGCGGAAAGGCCCTTCTTGCCCCCCACTTCCGTGTAGGCATAGAAGATGGTCAGGTCGCCGAGCGTGGCGTTGGATATCCAGGTCTTGGTCCCGTTGAGAAGCCAGTGATCGCCTTTATCCTCGGCGGTCGACTTGATGGCCATGATGTCCGACCCGGCCTGCGGTTCGGTGATGCCGAAAGATCCCAGGTACTCCGCATTGACCAGCTTCGCGATGTATTTATCCTTGGCGGCTTCCGTACCGTAACGGAGAATCGTATAGGCGCATCCGAGCTCCAGCATATTGACCTGCACCCTCAAGGAACTCGAGGCCCGGGCGATCTCCTCGGTGATGATCATGGCGGCCAGCCAGCCCATTTCGTTTCCGCCGTACTTCTCGGGAATGACGGTACCGAAGAATCCCAGTTCCCCCATATCCTTCACGACTTCCTTGTGAGGGAAATAATGTTTCTCGTCCCACTCGTCCGCGAAGGGGGCAATACGTTCCGCGGCAAAATCCCTTACCGTGGTCCTCAACATGTTCAATTCATCCGAAAGTTCAAAATTCATCTCATTTCTCCTGATTCAATATGTTAGTTTGAAACATTTATTCTCAGATACTCCGGCCCGGCGGCAGCAGGCCTGCACATGCCTGTTCAGCCGGCATGCGGCCGGGGATATCCCGTTGTTACAGAATGATCCGCTGGGGGTCGACCTTCTCCCTCAGGGTACGCAGTTCCTCCGCCGTCGGGGGCGTCTGCTCCGTGGCCCTGGAAACATCCACGTCAAATTCCATGTTCTCGAGAATCTTCTCCGGCGTGATCCCCGGATAGTACTTGGACAGATACATTTCCTTCGTCTTGTCGTCGAACCGCATGACGGCCATGTTCGTAACGACGGCCGTGGGACCGCCGGGAATGAGGCCGGCCTTTTCCCTGGCGCCGGGACCGTCGAGGTAACCGGGGCTGGTCAGATAATCGACCTTCTTGGGGAACTTCTTTTTTTCGTGCTGCATGAAGATGATGCACCGCGACACGTACGAGGCGACATCGCAGGCGCCGCCGCTGCCCGAAAAACGGATCTTGGGCCGGAAGTAGTCGCCGATGCACGTCGAGTTCAGGTTGCCGAACTTGTCGATCTGGGCCGCGCCCAGGATACCGGTGACCCGGCTGCCCGTGATCTGGTTCTGCATGGTCGCGAACGATTCCAGAAGCCCGCCGTTCGACGCGGCCAGATACATCACGCGGGGGTCGGCCACCGCCATCGGAATCTCTTCCAGGGACGAATCGATCGCTCCCGTTTCAAAGAAGATGATGCTCTCGGGGGCATTCAGATGTTTTGCCGCCATGGCGGCGACCATGGAAATACCCGTTCCGCAGAATACGATATCCCCGTTGCTTATTTCCCTGGCTGCACTGATAGCCATTAGTTCTCTTAATGTGTAATCCATGTCGCCTCCTGTTATTTCCTGTCCAGACCCGTTGCATAACCCGTTCTGGGATCGGCCTTGATTTTCGCTATCCGTTCCTTGCCCACCATATCCAAGAGTCCCTGGTGGCTTCCCGCGTCGTACACGTATTTCTGGACGTAGTCCTTGAAGAGCGCGTCATCCTTGGCGGCCTTCGCAAACGTGCTCAGCTGGGTGGGATCGTAGTCGTAGTAGCGGAAGCATGACGAGGGGTAGGCGCCGTAAGGAACCTGAACAACGGCGGACACATGGATGAAGGGGATCTGGTTGTACTCGGGATCCTTTCTGAGTTCGCTCGATTCAACCAGTTCCTCGCAGGTTACGATGACGTTCCTGGCGGCCTTCGCCTGATCGACATCGCAGAAAGTCAAACCCAGAATCCGGCAGGTCCCCTGGCGGTCGGCTTTCTGAACGTGAATAATCGTAACGTCGGGATTGATGGCGGGAACCAGGACGACCTTCCGGCAATCGCACCACCCTTTAAAGGGATTATCCAGAACGACCAGCTTCTCGTCGGGGATCTTGGGATCGGCGCTGCGCATATCCTTTGAAAAACCCCATTTGTTGACGATATCTGTTCCTAAGGAAGACCGGGTGGGAAGAAAGGGGATGCCCATGGCACCCGCGTGGAACCGCAGGCTCATTTGATAATTCGAATAGTCCTCATGGAGGATCGTACCTTCCTGAATGGCTTTCTTGAAACGGATACAGGTAGGGGCAGCCCTCCCGTTTCCGCCGTAAGCGATCTCAATCTTGCCTACGCAGCCTCCGCCGACCAGTTCATCGACACCGGTGCCGTTGGAGTGGGCATACACATGAAGATTTTTGATACCCTGGCGGATAATCTCATAAACCGCGGCCATGGGATTTCGGTTGACCGTGAATCCCCCAATCGAAATGTGGCTGCCGTTGGAGACATACTTTTTTACAGCCGCCTCCAAGGTCATGACTTTGTCTTGACGAACATCCATAAATGACTCCTTTGATCGGGTTCTTGGTGCTATGAGGATCATAGCAAAGGCCGGACCAAAGGCCGTCGTCGCCACAACGATTTGATTTTAGGTGATTATTTCTAATTAATAGGAGGAATGTCCTTGGAGACCCGGGAAAGGGCGTGTCTGGATTATCCGACACACTCACTTTTCAAGGATGCAGCAAAAAAGAAAAGCATTAAAATAATTAGCATATTTACAAATGTATGGCTTACACTACATGTAGGTATTTCCGACACCGGTAGGGAACCCCTTCCCTAGTCGTCTTTCTCGGTTTTATGCCCGAAATGCTGCATCTTTTCATACAGAGACGTCCTGTGGATGCCCAAAATCTTGGCCGCTTTCGCCTTGTTGCCTCCGGCCATGCGAAGGGCTTCGGAGATCACCTGTTTTTCCGTTTCGACCAGGATATGTCGGAGATTCCCTACTTTCGAGGGGATATATTTCTCGTAATGGCTCAGCCGCACGCGTTCAGGAAGGTCCTGTACCTGGATGACCCTGTCCTTCGCCACGATCATGGTCCGCTCCAGGACGTTTCTCAATTCCCGGACGTTTCCCGGCCAGCTGTAGCGCTGGAGCAAAGCCACCGCCTCCGGCGAAATGCCGCTCCCGCCGTAGCCCAGCTCTTCCTTTAATATGGACACAAGATGGTTGACCAGAAAGGGAATGTCCTCCGGGATCGATCTCAGGCTGGGGGCGTGGATATGAAAGATGTTGATCCGGTAATAGAGGTCCATCCGGAAAGTCCCTTCCTTGACCATCAACCGCAGATTCCTGTTGGTGGCCGCAATAAGCCTGAAATCCACGGGAATCGCCTTTGTCCCGCCCAGACGGTCGATGGTCCGTTCCTGGAGGACGCGCAGGAGTTTGACCTGCATGGCAAGGGGCATTTCGCCGATCTCGTCGAGAAGAATGGTTCCCCCGTTGGCCAGTTCGAATTTCCCCGCTTTTCCCTGTGAGCGGGCCCCGGTGAAAGCCCCGCTCTCGTAGCCGAAAAGCTCGCTTTCGAACAGTTCCTGGGGTATGGACGCGCAGTTGACCCGGATGAACGGCCCATTGGCACGGTCGCTGTTCTGATGGATGAACTGCGCCAGGACCTCCTTACCCGTTCCTGAATCCCCTGTAATTAAAACCGATGACTTGCTCCTGGCCGCCAGCAGGGAGCTTTCCTTGACATCCCTGATGGCGTCGGAATTGCCGACAATCGAGGAACCGCCCTTGAGGCTCGACACCTGGTTCTGATAGTACTGGACCTGCCCGTTCAAAAGTTCAATCCTCTTGCTGAGATCGGAAATCTTCAACGCCTCGTTGAAAACGCCCTTGCCGACGGCGCCGATGACGCGCCCGTGAAGGTCCTTGAGCGGGATCCGGGAGATGATCTGCTGCTTTCCCGCAATATAGAGAAGGTCCGCTATACGCGCCTTGCCGTCTTCCAGTATTTCGTGAAGATGCGTTTCGCTGATAACGTCCTTGATGTGTTTGCCCACGGCGTCATTCGGGTTGATTCCTATGAGTTTCTTGCTGAAACGGCTCATGAAACAAATGATCCCCCGCTCGTCGACGACGATCGGGCATTCGTAGGGATTGTCGATCAATGCATATATAAATTCATCTCCGAGCTTTTGCAGTTTAGCGAGATACGTCGATTTGGGCATGCAGTAACCTCCACCGATTCCTTCCTTTGACATTATGAACCAACGGCATGCAAAATCAATGCTATATTTTCTGTATGTTTCCTCATTAAACAGGGACGTTCCCCGATACTTGAAGTATTTCCCACGGGTAACCCTTGCCCTTAAATTTTCAGGCCGGGACCCAGGGGGGGGTGCATTCCTTTCTCCGGGGATTGTCCGCGGCGACGGAGGCCTGCGGCAGACCTGCGGCGACCGGAAAAAACGCCTGCCGGGGGAAGATCGGCGGGGGATGCCGGAGACCGTTCGCTCTTTCTCTCACGATCATGGGCTTAGAATTCGCCGATTGAGGAGGCAAGACGGCGGAAGGCTAATACTTGCCTGCGACCAGGCGCTGCCTTTCCATCATCATGATCTTCATCGCCAGGGCGCGCCCGAACTCCTGGCTATTGTTTTCGAACTGCACGCTGACCGTATAGTATCTCTTTGCCCTGACGGCGTCGAATTTTTTTTCGGCGCGGACAACGCGCGCCTTGATGCCGAAACGCCGGTTATCCAGGGTAACGGTCAAATCGATCTCTTCGCCGGGCAGGAATTCGCGCTCCATGGCGTGCGTAAACTTGGCGCCTCCCAGGGAAATATCGACGACGTTCATTTTCGCGTTCCCCATCATGACGGTCATGGCGCTGTTGAGGGGGGGCGTGATGCGGTAGAACATCCTGCGGTCGATCTCCTCCAGTTCCGACTTCCGGTCCACAACGATCGCCGGCACGACCTGGTCGAAGGACATCTTGTAATCGGGCATGAAGGCCACGATATTCCCGCTGAACGCGAGACGGACGTCCTTGATGCCCTTAAGCTTGAAGATAAAGGATACCCTGACGGCCTCCCCGAGGTGGGACCGCAGGAGAGGCGGCGATGTCTGGGCGAGGATGATCTTTTTCCCCATGATATCGTACACAACGGTCTTCATGACACGATTGGGGTCCGATAGCTCCAGGACCATATGGACAGCCATTCCCGGCTTCAGTTCTTCCATGACGTACAGGTACCTTCCAAAAGACTCGATTTTTTGATTGCAAATTGTGTTCCGCGGCTCCAAACCGGCCGCCGCCGGGACAAGATGTGGAACAGCCGGCGCTCCCTTACCATAACTCACATTCCGGCTGCAAACACGAGGTGGGCAATCCGTAAAGAAGTGTTCAGGTATGACGCTTACAACCACATTCCCCGCGCATCTCCGGCCTCCCCGAAGGTATGGCCTGACATACACGAAAATTGTGACGATCTTATGACAATTTCATGAAATTTGACAAGACGAATTTACGACCGTCCGGCGGTTAATATGCCATATGTTCCTGGCTCGGACGGTATCATCCGATCTCTCGGTTTCACGGCGTCCCGTTCGGCCGGATGCCGAAAGTGCCGCGATCGGGGCAAGACCAAGAATGGACGTCTCCTCGGCGGAAATACCGGAAACCCGATATTTTCATCAAAGTTTCATCGTTTCGTCACAAAACTGTAAACAAGCAGTGGTACGGTGTGCCGTCATCCGGGTAAAAATATCCGTATGGTCCGTCCCGGCTCAGGAATTCCCGGAACAATCTCCGGAAGGAACGGACGCCCGGTGGGGCTGTCCGGTCGTTGTCGCCGCAAGGCGTATATATAGTCACTTCTTCTCGAGGAGGCTATAAAGGAATGGAAAACTTCATCAGAATATCGATAGCCGCTCTTATCTCCTGCTGTGTGTCCCCCGCCCTCGCGGCGGACACCCTCGTCGTCAAGGGATCGACGACGGTACTCCCCATCGCCCAGGCGGCGGGCCTAAGTTACATGCAGAAACATCCCGGCGTTGTGATCACCGTGTCCGGCACAGGTTCGGGAGACGGCATCAGGGAACTGATCGACAGGACAACCGACATCGCCAACTCGTCCCGCGACCTCAAGAGCGAGGAGAAGGACCTGGCAAAAGGGAAAGGCGTCCGCCTCGTACCGCATCTCATCGCCATCGACGCGATCGTGCCGATCGTCCACCCGGACAACCCGGTCAGGAATCTTACGATCGAGCAGCTGAACCTCGTCTACCAGGGCAAAATCACCAACTGGAAGCAGCTGGCAGGCCCGAACAAGGGTATCGTCCTTGTCACCCGGGACCCCAGCTCCGGCACCTACGAGACATGGAAAGAAAAGATTCTGCACAACGCCCAGGCGACGCCGCGGGCCCAGACGCAGGAATCGAACGGCGCGGTCGTCCAGGCCGTTTCCAAGAACCGGTATGCCATAGGCTACATCGGTATCGGTTACCTGAAGAAGTCCGTACGGGCCATCAAAGTAAACGGCTTCGAGGCTACGCCCGGAACGGCCAAATCGGGACAATATCCCGTCGCCCGGCCCCTCTTCATGTTCACCGACGGACAGCCCGCGGGGATTGCGGGGGATTTCATAAAGTTCATCCTCAGCGCCGAAGGACAGAAAATCGTCAAGTCCCAGGGCTTCGTTCCTCGCGATTAGACGGCATGCATAAGGCAGAATATCTTAACCATGACCCTTCGTAAAAAAACGTCCCTCTTCATCGCTATCGCCTTCGCCTGCCTCATCGCCTGCCTGCTGGTCATCTCCCTGACCATCACGAGCGAAGGGTTCACCGATATCGAAGACAAGGAAATCCGCAGGGACGTCGAAAGGGCGCTCAACATCATCGACAACGAGATGGCCGTGCTCGACGATACGGCGCGCGACTTCGCCTTTTCGGACGACGCGTATGCCTTTGTTCGGAGCGGTTCTAAAGCGTATATCCGGGACAATCTCCGCGAGTCGGCCATGACCAAGCTGCGCGTGAATTATGTTTTGTTCGTCGATACAAACCGCAGGATCGTCTTCGGCAAGAGCTACGATCTCAAGAACGGGGGCGAGATTCCCTTTCCCGGCGATTTGCAGGAAAAGATGGCATCCGACAGGTTGCTTACCAAACACGACAGCCCGGAGAAGGGCATAAGCGGCGTCATGATGCTTCCCGACGGCCCCATGCTCGTTTCCGCAAGACCGATTCTGACGAGCGACATGACGGGCCCCGTCCGCGGCACGCTTATCATGGCAACCAGCCTGGATCATTTCAAAATAAGGCAGTTCGCCCGGATTACCAGGCTGTCCCTCGTGGTTCACCCCATCGGCGACGCACAGATGCCTCCCGACATCCGGGAGGTGGTATCTTCCTTTTCGGCGTCGACTTCGGTGGACATCAAACGCCTGAGCAAGAATATTATTGCGGGATATGCCCTGATCCGGGACATTTACGGAAGACCCGCCCTGATACTGCGCGTGGACCAGCCGAGGGCGGTGTACAAGCAGAGCCGGACCACCGTTCACTACCTCTTCATATCGCTGATCGTCATCGCCGTGTTCTTTACGCTTGCCGCCGTCCTCTTCGTGGACAGGTTCGTCTCTCAGAGGCTGGCCAAACTGAGCACGGACGTCAAAGACGTCGCCACGGCCAGCCAATTTTCCAAACGCGTCTCCGCCGCCGGCAGCGACGAATTGTCGCATCTGGCCTACGACATCAACGGCATGCTGGAGAAGCTCGAAGAACTGGAAAAATTCAAGGACGAAGCAAACGAGGCGCGATACCGGGCCGTTGTCGAGGATCAAACGGAATTCATCTGCCGGTACCTGCTGAACGGAACGGTGACCTTTGCCAACGCCGCCTGCTGCCGGTACTTTGGAATAGAACAGGAGAACGTCATCGGTCTCAATATAATGGACATCGTCCCGGAGACCCGGGACGCGTTCCATCAGCGCATTACCCGCTTCGACCCGGAACGTCCGGGGCAGACCAGGGAATGTCAAATACGCAAAGGGGACGGCGTCCACTGGCTGCAATGGACGGACAGGGCTATCCTGGACGGCGACGGCATGGTCGTCGAATTCCAGTCGGTCGGACGGGAAATCACCGAACTGAAAACGGCGGAGGCGGCCCTGCACCAGGTGATGCAACTGGAAAAACTCATATCCTCCATTTCCAGCAACTTCATCAATCTCGCGCCCGATGAGATCGACAGCGGCATTCATGAGGCCCTGCAGATGATCGGAAGGCACACCGGCGTGGACAGGATCAACCTGTTCCTCCTTTCCGGCGACACGGGGAAGATCGCCGACGCCTGCGAGTGGTGCGCGGAAGGCATCGCGCCGCAGGCAAGGGATTGCCGCGACCGCGGCATATCGGAACTTTTCCCGGACTATGCCGCGGAAATCAAGGGGCACGAAGTCATCCACATCCCCCGCGCGGCCGACCTCTCCGACAAATTTCAGCACGAAAAGACGTTCCTGGCGGCTTACGACATCCGGTCCCTGGTCAAGATCCCCATGGTATCAAGGGGTTCCCTGGTCGGTTATCTCGGCCTGGATTCCGTCCGGGAGGAAAAGGCGTGGTCCGGCGAGATCATCGACGTGCTCAAGATCGTCGGCACGATCTTCGTGAACGCCCTCGAACGGAAGCGTACCGAGGAGACCCTGCGCAAGACCGAAAAGAGCCTCCGCCAGACCCAGAAGATGGAAGCCATCGGCACGCTCGCCGGCGGCATCGCCCACGACTTCAATAACATCTTGAGCGCCGTCATCGGCCATACCGAAATGCTCCTGTACGGATACAAGGATGCGGCCGTGACGCGGCGCCTGGAACAGGTTCTCAAGGCGTGCGGCCGGGCGAAAGACCTCGTCAACCAGATACTCGCCTTCAGCCACCAGCAGGACCAGGAAAGAAGACCCATCGACATCGGCCTCATCGTCAAGGAGGCCCTCAAGTTGCTGCGGTCGTCCATTCCCTCGACCGTCAGCATCCTGACCGACATCCCGCCGGTCCGGCATACGGTCGTCGCGGACCCCACTCAGATCCACCAGATCCTGATGAACCTGTGCAGCAACGCGGCCCACGCCATGCGCGAGAGGGGCGGCATCCTGAAGGTTACGCTGGAAAGGGTCGATTACGACGCCGAGATGCCCCTGTCGCATAAGGTCAACCTGAAACCCGGCTCTTACGCGCGGCTGAGCGTCAGCGATACGGGGTGCGGCATCGACCCGGCGATCATCGACCGCATCTTCGACCCCTTCTTCACGACGAAAAAGGTCGGGGAAGGAACGGGACTGGGCCTTTCCGTCGTGTACGGCATCGTGGAGAGCCACGGCGGAACGATCACGGTTTACAGCGAACCGCAGAAAGGTACGATCTTCAAGGTTTATCTGCCGATGCAGCCGGAAATCGCAACGGGGCATGTCGTCGAGGAAACGCCCATGCCGTCGGGCAGCGAACGCATCCTTTTCGTCGACGACGAGGAGGTCCTCGTCGCCATCGGCCGGGACATGCTGCAAACGCTCGGATATGATGTCGTCGCCAAAACGAGCAGTCTCGAGGCCTTGAGCGCCTTCGCCGCGGAACCTTTCCGGTTCGACCTGGTGATCACCGACATGACCATGCCCAATATGACCGGGGCCGAGCTTTCGCGCGAGATCCGCCGGATAAGGCCCGACATGCCCATCATCATCTGTACGGGATTCAGCGAATTGATCGACGAGAAGGAGGCCGAAAGGCTGGGCATTCGGAAACTCCTCATCAAGCCCCTCTTCATGAAGAATCTCGCCGGGGTCCTTCGGGAGATCCTGGACAGGAATTAGGGAGCGAAAATCGCCTGCGAAAGCGCTGCGGGACCGCGACAAACAATCCGGGGTGATGCCTTATGCCGAAAAATATCCTCGTTGTGGACGACGAGAAGGACATCGTCGAACTGATCGCCTATAACCTCGAACGGGAGGATTATGCCGTCGTCAAGGCCTACGACGGGCGACAGGCCCTGGCGGAAATCAGGAAAAGCATGCCGGACCTGATGATCCTGGACCTGATGATGCCGGAAATGTCCGGACTGGATGTCTGCCGGATCGTACGAAGCGAATACGGGTTCAAGCGTCTCCCCATCGTCATGCTGACGGCGAAAAGCGATTTAGCGGACAAGATTCTCGGCCTGGAAATGGGAGCGGACGATTACGTCACCAAGCCGTTCAATGTCAGGGAGCTCTTCGCCCGCATCAGGGCCGTCATGCGTCGCGTCGACCATGAGCCGGTCCGGGACGATCCGCCGGATATCTTTACCTGGAACGGCCTCACCATCGACTACCGTTCCTACGCGGTTTCCGTCGACGGCGCGCCGGTGCAACTGGGACCGATGGAGTTGAAGCTCCTCCATTTCTTCAGCCGCCATCCCGGCCGCGTCTACAGCCGGAGGCAGATTCTCGACCTCGTCTGGAAGGACGAGGTGTTCGTCGAGCCGCGTACGGTCGACGCCCACATCAGCCGCCTGCGGTCGGCCATCGAAAAGGACAAAGACCGGCCACGCTATATCTTCACGGTCAGGAGCATCGGCTACAAGTTCGCCGATATCAAATGACCCTCCCTTGGATCCGCCCGCGGTCAGACAACGGCCCCGCACTTCCTCACGCCAGTTCCGGAATAAGGAAATCAAAAAGGAAAGACACTTAAGCCGAGCCCTCGATCTCCGGCGAATTTTGTCGGGTTCAAATCGACCGACACCCCGATTTAAGGTCATCTCTGCTATCTGGAATGACCGTATCAAAATGAATTTGACTGCAATATGATCGCCGTATGAATGAAAACAATCCAGTATGAATGTAAGATTAGTTGATATTTCCTCCACCGAAAGGCAATATCTAAAAATAGCTTACGTTATATATTGACGTCGTTAATTTTTTATACTATTGTATCTCTATTCTAGAACATACTAAAGAGGTAATGATGTCGCAGTTGCGCTATCTGAAGCATGACCTCTATCGCTATTTGTATCCCCGAGATAAAGTCGATCACATTTCGTTTCTGAAAGCCTTAGAGATAATATTGTTCACGCAAGGAATATGGGCAATTGTTGTATACAGGCTCAGGCGTTGGGTCCATGTCGAGTGCCGTTCGACACTATTAAAGATCATTTTGAAACCGATCTTAAGATTTTGCCATCTCGGCGTGCAGACTGTGGCCGGCATATCCATAGGCGATGACATCGATATAGGCCCTGGACTATATATAGGGCATTTTGGTAATATTTTCGTCGGAGGCAATACCTCCATGGGCAAGTTCTGCAATATATCCCACGGCAATACGGTGGGATGGTCAGGAAGAGGCAGCAATTACGGCCAACCTAAGATAGGCGATTTCGTCTATATCGCCCCGGGGGCGAAGCTGATCGGCAATATCTCTATAGGAAACAACGTAGCTATCGGCGCGAATTCCGTTGTCATGGAAGATGTCCCCGATAATGCAGTCATGATAGGGATTCCTGCCAAAGCGATACACTTTTTCGGGAGCAAGGCATTCGTCCAGTATAACCGTGAAAAGCATAAGGAGATATTATCCTAATTGGAAAGAGAGATGACGAATACCAAAGATGTTAAGATAGTCTACAGTGATTCCGATGCAACGGTTTGTCCTTTTTGCGGCGAAACATGCACTATAGAAAGCGTCGACAGCGGCATAGACTGGCACGGTTGCCTTCATCTACTGAAAGCTGAAGGCTTGAGATTTTTGCCGAACAGATCCGGTTTTCTTTTCTTTCTCGCTTCGCCTTAAGAAGATCCGAAAGACAACTCGTTAACCGCCGCCTTGCATTCTTGTTTATAAATGCGGCCATGTGATTGAGTCGAGGCATCGCCGGAGTTCGTTTCTCTTCTTTAATTTCCACATCGGAACAAATAAAAAAGAATGATATCATAGAGATGGCAATAACTGCGAAAAATAAAATATTAGGAGAGCCTGCATGTCGTCAATTCACATTGGCGAAAAAGTATCGATAATCATTAATGAAATTTTGCCGACCTTCCGGGGTCTGAAAATCGAATTAACAAATGATCTCTCGCTTGTCGATAGCGGCATCTTGGATTCGGTAAGTATCGTACGCGCAGTACAGATGCTTCAGGATGAATTCAACATCGTAATTGAGGCTTCCGATATCACGCTCGACAATTTCGACACGATTGATCTGATAGCCTATTTTATTCAACAGAGATTATCGTGAGGCCCGACAATGCCGAACATTATCGATAAGTTCAAAGATATCGTTATCGCACATCCCAATAAGACGGCAATCGTCCATCATCTATCCAAGAACAGATCTTTCAACATAACTTATCGTGACTTGGATGACAGATCAGACGACTTGGCTTCTCACTTGACATCGTGCGGTATTTCGGAAGGGTCGTTGTGCGGTACTTTTATGCAGAAGTCCATAGACAATGTCGTTGCCGTGTTGGCTATATTAAAGACCGGTGCCGGATTTTATTGCATCAATTCGCGGGTCAAAATTCCACAGATAGCTTATATAACAACCCTATCTAAGTCTCGCCTTCTTATCATCGATTTTGCCGGATTAATCGGCTTCAGCAGTATAGACGATCACACGGAAATTGACGCAAAGATATTACTATTCTCGTCGGATCCAATATCACCGTGGCATGCTTCGATTCTTGAAAACGTTTCCCGGATTCTCGAAATTAACACCTTTCGTTCCGTTGATCGTAGTTCCCTTGAAAACCCTATATCTCGGCAAATCGTTAACCAGGACATAGCCATGGCCCTTTTCACGTCGGGTTCGACAGGCTTCCCCAAAGGCGTTCTGATTTCTCACCAGGATTTATTGAACAGGGTCCAAACGGAATGTGAAGATTATAACTTGAAAAATGAAGACTGCCTTCTCAGCCTGCTGCCTTTCTCTTTTGACGTCGGATGCAATCAGCTTTTCACTTCTCTGATAACCGGATCATGTCTCGTTATTCTAAATTCATGGCTCCCTGCGGATATTGCCGTAGCTATCAATCAATATGGTATATCCGGTATATCTGCCGTCCCTGCCATTTGGGCGGGTCTTCTCGAACATGGAACCGGGGACATGGCAACTGCCCTAAACAAATTGAGATATATCACCATCTCGGGTGGCGATCTCCCTTTACGCCATTTGGAACAATTACGAGAAATGGCTTATCGCGTGGATATTTATAAGACGTACGGCCAGACGGAAACCTTCCGCAGTACCATTTTAAAACCGCACGATTATAAAAGGAAGATATCGTCTGTGGGCAAGCCTGTTACAGGAACGGACGTCTTCATATTGAACACGCGAGGCCAACGGGCAGTTCCAAACGAGACAGGCGAAATTATACATAAGGGCGACGGTATGATGATGGGATATTTAGGCGATTCTCTCGAAACAAGAAAGAAGATACGGAAAGATCCACTTACGGATACAACAAGCGCACCGTTCGTACCAAAAACTATTTTTACCGGAGATATTGGTAAAATAGATGAAGAGGGGTATCTATACATACTTGGCCGAAAAGACAAAATGATTAAGACCTCGGGGTACAGGGTTTATCCGAAAGAAATCGTTGATGCAATCATGACTCATACATCAGTGAGCGAAGCGATCGCATTTGCCGTCAAAGATGAAAAAGCAGGCAATTTGATCTTCTGCGAGGTTATACCCAAGAAAGAACTGACGGTATCGGAAGCAGAAATCAAAAGTCTGATTTCAGGGAAACTGCCGTCTTATATGGTACCTTCCAGGATACTCTTTGTAGATTCTTTTCCCAGAACAGGATCGGGTAAGATCAGAATCTCCGAGATCGAAAAGAAATATAACCCAAAGAGGGAAACAAGTACGAATGCGTGAACGCCCTCTTGGCGTCTGGTACGCCCTGACAGACTATCCGCTGAGGCAATGTACACTGGTAAAAAATGTTGCAGCTGATATGGGCTCAACGACGGGAAACAATACCTTCCAATCAAGAGAACATTTCCTATCTAAAACGTAAAGTATCATACTTTTGCAGAGCATGGGTGGTCTGAAACAAACCGTTCACCCGTTCCATGAAACAGACAGCATGCTGCCAGCAACTTCCAGAAACATCTTTCACGATGCAGGAAATCCCTTTGCAGGCCGGCCCGGGTTCCGAGCAGAAGTTCGCGGTGAACTATTCTTACTATTCTTAATACCAGTGCGCACTTTAAAGTCTGGACGGGACGTGACAGGAGGAAAACGAGAGAAGGAGATGGAAACGATTCTCCTCCTGTCATCCGAGAAAGACCATTTCAAACATTTTTGCGCGGCTTGGGCGGGCTGACCAGGGCCTGTCCGTCCACGACGGCCGTACCGTCCTCGACGACGCAGGTCGTCCTGAGAAGAAGCCTGTTCTTATCCGGGATCCTTTCGACAACCTCGACCCTGGCGGTCACCGTATCGCCGATGCGGACGGGAGCCAGGAAGTTGAGTTCCTGGCGGATATAGATCGTCCCCGGTCCCGGCAGCCGGTTCGCAATGACCGCGGAGATGAAGCCGGCGGAAAGCATGCCGTGGGCGATCCGTCCCTTGAAAAAAGTCTGTTTGGCGTAAGCTTCGTTGATATGGGCCGGATTGAAATCTCCCGTTACACCGGCGTACAGATAGATATCGGCTTCCGAAACGGTCTTGGAAAATTCCGCCGAATCGCCTGTTTTGATCTCTTCAATCGTTTTGCCAACCATAAATTCATCCTTACAGACGACACACGAGTGTCCTGATCGTTTGTTTGTGGAACAGCTCCCCGTTTTCGGGTTCTATTCCTTTTTTGCCCTGGTCATAAACCCGTCGCCGATCGCCCCGGATTTCAGCAATTCGTCGATGTCGCCCTTACTGTATCCCAGGGCTTCCAGGATTTCCGGCGTATGTTGTCCCTTGAAAGGCGGGGGAAGCTCGGCAATGGCATCGTAGGCACCGTACTTGACGGGATTGCCGGCCAAACGGAGCCTGCCCGCCGTCGCATGCTCGAATTCGACGAGCATGTTGCGCGCCTTGGTATTGTCGCTCTCACAGATCCGGGGCACGTCCAGGATGGGGGCGACCGGCACGCGGACCTCGCGCAGTTTGACGATGGCCTCCTCCACGGTGAAATCTTTCATCCAGTTGTTGATGATTTCCGTCATCTCCTCGACGTTCTGCATCCTCGTGACGTTGCTGTCGAACTTCGGGTCTTTTGCCAGTTCCGGCCTTCCCATGACCTGGCACATGCCTCCCCACAGCTTCTCGTTGGAGGCGACGACGCCGATGAAGCCGTCCTTGCAGGTATAGACATCGTAGGGCCCGCCGTCGGGATGGCGGCTGCCCATCCGGCGGGGTTGCCTCCCCGTGATGGTGTAGGCGGGCACGTTGTTTTCGAGGCAAGTGAATATGCAGTCGACGAGCGCGACGTCGATGTACTGGCCCTCGCCCGTGAGGTTCCTGTATTGGAGCGCCCCCAGCATCGCAATGGTCCCGTAAAGACCCGCAATGACGTCTCCGAGCGACGAACCCACCCGCACGGGTTTATCGGGAAATCCGGTGATGCTCATGAGTCCTCCCATGGCCTGGGCCAGCATGTCGTAGCCGGGAAGCTTGCTGAGGGGGCCGTACTGCCCGAAGGTGGATATGGACAGGTAGATGATGTCCGGTTTGATCTTCCTGCATTGTTCGTAGCCGACAAGAAGCTTGGGGGCCACCCCGGGGGCGTAGTTCTCCATCACGATATCGGCATCCCCGACGAGTTTGTAGAAAATCTCGAGGGCCTTGGGTTCTTTGAGATTCAGTTCTATGCTTTTCTTGCCGCGATTGAGCCCGATGAAATACGTGGACTCCTTGGTGCCCGGCGCGAACGGCGCCCAGCTGCGCTCGTTCGTGTTGGGCCCGCCGTCTTCGATCTTTATGATTTCCGCCCCCATGTCAGCCAGTATCTGGCTGCTGAAAGGTCCGGCATAGACCCTGGTCAGATCCACTATCTTTATGCCGTCCAGCAATTTCTTCTTTTCCATTTTCATCTGCACTCCTCACGATTTATCAGGACGCCTTCCGCTCCGCTTCAACGGCCGCCCCGCTGATTTAGGCGGGATGCCGTGTCCGGCACCCCGCTTTTGTATATCGAAACCCGCCGCCGAAAGCTACCTTTTGTGTCTGATGGTTTCCGGCAGGAAGAAAAGCGGTATGATGGAGCATAAATAAAGGACCGCGGTAAACCCGATGGCCGTCGTCATGGAGAAGGAAGCGGCGATGGCGCCCATGACGCCCGGCGCGAAGAAGGCCGTCATGCGGGCCAGATTATAGATGCCGTTGACCGCCGTAGCCCTGACCTCCGTGGGAAAGAGCTCCGACATGTAGCCGCCGTACAGCCCGAAAATCGGATAGGTGATGAAGGCGAATATCGGAGCGAAGATCAGCATGGCCGAGGGTTCCTTGATATTGACGAAACAGACGACGGCGACAAACGAGGCAACGAGCGTTATGTAAGCCGGCGGTTTCCGGCCCCACCTGTCGGCGATGAGGGCAAAGACGATGTAGCCGATCACGCCGCCCACATTGAGCCACATGAGATAGTCCATCGATTTGACGATATTCATCCCGCGTTCCGCGACCAGCCAGTTGGGTATCCAGCTCATGGCGCCCCAGTAGGCAAGCAGCGTGAACCAGACGAGACCGAAGGCGCAGATCGTATTGATCCTCAGTTCCCGGGAGAAGAGCTGGGGAATGCTTCCCAGTTTGACCGTACCGCCCCTTGCCTCGTGGCGCTTCTTAAGCCACGCCTCCGGCTCGGGAATCCACAACTTGGCGATGACCGCCATGACGAGGCCGACCGCGCCAAGATAGAAGAGCGGTCTCCACCCGGAAACGGGCAGGATTTCCTTCGCTGCATATGCGGCCAGCATGGGACCGAAGGCGAAGCCGGTCTGGATTACGGCCGAACACATGATCCTCATCCGCGCCGGCATGACTTCCGCGACGAGGGTGTTGCCGACACCCCACTGCGCGCCCAATCCGAGGCCGACGAGAATCCGGAGCGCAAGCATCATCTCGAAGCTGTTGGCAAAGGCAAAGGCAACGGTGAAGATAGAATACCACATAAGACAATAGACCATGACCCGGACGCGGCCGAACTTGTCGGACAGCCACCCGGACAGGAGGCCTCCGATGCCCGCACCCAGGAGCGGTGCGCCCAGAAGCAGGCCCATGGCCGCTTTCGGAAATTTGAATTCAGCCAGGATGTTGCTGGCGGCAACCGACAGCAATTGCCAATCCATGACATCAAGGACCAGGGCAAGCCAGGCAAATATCCATACGAGAATCTGTATGCCCTTGATTGAAGCGTTTTCGTCTGGAACCGGAATAAACTTCTGACCATAATCGCTACTCATGTGCTTCTCCCTCCCTCACTTTCTCTGATGTTAAGGTTCCCGGATAACTTTATGGAGATTTATTCCACCCCGGTCATACAGCCGGCGCCCGGTGCAAATAAGGCGTTCGCATTAGAACAGCGGTTCTATTTCAGGATCTGGCCGGCAATGATGATCCTCTGCACCTGGTTTGTGCCTTCGTAGATCTGTGTGATCTTCGCATCGCGCATCATCCGTTCCACGGGATATTCCCGGCTGTAGCCGTAGCCTCCGAATACCTGGACGGCATCCGTCGTCACCTTCATGGCCATGTCGGAGGCGAACCATTTCGCCATGGAGGCGATGCGGGGAATATCCGGGGAATCGGGCTCCGCGTCGATGGTCGAAGCGGCCCTGTAGACAAGGGTCCTGGCCGCTTCCACGCTCAGCGCCATTTCCGCCAGCATCCACTGCATGCCCTGGAACGACGCCAGGGGCTTCCCGAACTGCACGCGTTCCTTGGAATAATTGATCGCCGCCTCCAGGGCCCCCTGCGCAATGCCTAGGGCCTGGGCGCCGACGGCGGGCCGCGTGTAATTGAACGTCGTCATGAGAATCTTGAAGCCGTTCCCCTCGCCGCCCATCATTCTCTCCTGCGGCAGGAAAACGTCCTCGAAGGTCAACTCGCGCGTGTCGGACCCGTGGATGCCCAGTTTGTGTTCCTGACGGCCCACGGTGAAGCCTTTATCGCCCTTTTCCACGAGGAGCATGCTGATGCCCTTGTTGCCCTTTTCCCTGTCGGTGTAGGCGAGAACGGTGACGATGTCCGATTCGCCGCCGTTGGTGATGAATATCTTGGCGCCGTTCAGGAGATAGCCGCCGTCCACCTTCTTGGCCACGGTCTTCATCCCCGACACGTCCGACCCGGCCCCCGGCTCCGTAATGGCGCATGCGCCCAGGGTCTCGCCCGACGCCATCCGGTACAGGTAATTCTTTTTCTGGTCCTCGGAGCCGGCAATCAGGAGCGGGTCGCTCGCCAGGGCCTGGGTCGTCAGGATGACCGACGTGGAGGCGCAGACGCGCGCGACCTCTTCCACCGTGAGGATGAGGGACAGCATGCCGGCTCCGGCACCGCCGTAGGCTTCCGGAACCTGAATGCCTAAAAGTCCGTTGTCCGCGAGCGTTTTGAATGCGTTACGCGGGAATATTTCGGTCTGGTCCACCTCGGCGGCGCGCGGCGCAAACTCCGCTTCGGCGATGCGCCGGACGGTGTCCCTGAGCATCTTTTGATCGTCGTTCAATATGAAATCCATGGTTTCTTCTCCTTATGGTTATTGATTCGCTGTTGCCGGATACCTATTTCGCCAGGAATCCGCCGTCGGTCACCAGTACGTGCCCGGTCATATACGCGGACGCGTCGGAGGCCAGAAAGACCGCCGCGCCCTTGATATCCTTCTCGTCGCCGAAACGGCGCATGGGGGTCATGGCCAGCAGCGCGTCATACTCTTTCCTGAACTTCGGGTCTTCCAGGTAGGACGTCATGTCCGTATGGAAATACCCGAGGGCGAGGGCGTTGACCCGGATGTTGTAGGGGGCGAGCTTCACGGCCAGGTTCATGGTTAAGAGATTGACGGCGGCCTTCGTCGAGTTGTAGGGGATCGACGGATGGATGTCTTCTTCGGACCCCCTGAAACCCATGACGGACGAGATGTTGATGATGTTGCCGCCGCCCTGTTGCTTCATCAGATTGGCTATCTTCTGCGACAGGATCCAGACGCCGCGGACATTGACGTTGAAGAGCTGGTCCCACCGCTCGATGGGGAATTCCAGCGTCGGCGCCCCCCAGGTCGCTCCCGAATTGTTGACGAGGATATCGATGCGCGGATACTTTTCCAGCGCCGCCTTGATCATGGCGTCGATATCGCCCTCCCTGGCAAGATCGCAGGCGATGGGGGTTATCTCCGCATGATACCGATCGCCGATTTCCCGGGCCGCGGCCTCCAGGTTCTTAAGCTTCCTCGACGTGATGATCACCGAAGCCCCCGCTTCCGCAAGACCGGCCGTGATGAATTTGCCCAGTCCCCGGCCTCCGCCCGTCACGAGCGCGACCTTCCCTTTCAGATCGAATAGTGCATTCAGACTCATGAAATTCTCCCTTCTTGTCGTGTTGCTTCGAGCCGGTCTATTTCTTGGCTGTGAAGGCGGCCATGGCGTTTTTCTGCTCTTCGGTCGTAAAACAGAGGGCGAAGCAGTCGATCTCGAACATGTGCGCCGTATCGATGTCCGCCTCCGCACCCCGGTTGATGGACGACTTCGCCAGGGCAAGGGCGACGCCGCTCCTGACCGCGATCTTCCCGGCAATGGCCGTCGCCTCGGCGACGAGCGATTCCTTGCCGAAGACATAATTGACCAGCCCCAGATGGAGGGCCTCCTGCGCGCCGACGACGAGGCCGCTGTAAATCATCTCCTTCGCCTTGCCCATGCCGATCAGGCGCGGCAGCCTCTGGGTTCCGGCCGAGCCGGGAATGATGCCCAGTGTGATTTCCGGGAGGGCGAATTTGGCGTTATCGGAGGCGACCCGAAAATCGCACGCCAGCGCGTATTCCAGCCCCCCGCCGAAGCAGAAGCCGTTGACGGCGGCGATGACGGGTTTCTTCAGATGGTAAATCCTTTCGACGGCCTTCCTGGCATTCAGGGCAAACTGTCTCGCTTCCACGGCACCCAGGCTCTGCATCTCCTTGATGTCGGCCCCGGCCACGAAGGCCTTTTCCCCGGCGCCGGTCAAGACGACGACCTTGACATCGGCGTCATCCTCCGCCCGGGCGAGCGTGTCGATGAGGGCCAGGTTGACCTGCGTATTCAAGGCATTGAGGGCCTTGGGCCTGTTGAACGTCACGAGCGCAACGTTTCCTCTCTTTTCGTAAAGAACGACTTCGGCATCTTCCATGTGTAATTATCTCTCCTTTGCAAGAATATTCGTCAGGGGCAGTACGGCACAGGCCTCTCCGGGCCGAGGTACTCCCTTTGACTTCCACGAGTGATCGAGAAGCCCGCGGCGGATCCTTATCTATTGGTTGTAGCGTCGAATATTTTCAGATTTAGCACCAACCGTGCCAGGATGCGTTACGCCTATAAACTGCGGAAATGATGCGATGTTGCTGTTTGCGACACAATGCTGCGACTGGATCATTTTATACAGCGGCGCCTTTTCTCCATTCGGCATCCGCCTGAGACCATCTTATAATCCTGCGAAATAACCGCTGCTTGCGGAGCAGTGCATGGAATTGTACAAAAATAGATAATTTGAGACAGGGCCAAAATGGGGAAGAAGATTGCACGGTCTGTCTTACGGGGAAGATAATCGCCGGATACGTGATGCTGCAACCGGCCGATGCGCATGGCGCCGAGCGACGCCCGCAGCCGCCTCGTGACGTCTCCGTTAAGATCATCGGGACAACGACGCGCTTGAAAAACAAAAGGGGTTAGCGATTTTTTATCGCCAACCCCTCCGTATCTGTGGTAAGCCCTGCCGGGATCGAACCGACAACCTGCTGATTACGTGTAATGTATGCGATCTTTTGGCGTTATCGTCATAGCGGATTTAATGATGGGAAACGACCGCATGCCGACAACGCAGGAGTCTCATTGTCAAAATATTCTTTGGATCGAAGGCCCTTTCATGGCGTGAGTCACGATGCGGCAGCAAGAGCCTGCCGACGTGAGGTTTGAGATCCAAACCAGACTCCTATCCGGCAATCGATTCCATTCCGGATCGCATCCGGACCGTCATGCCGCTTCTATTCCTTGACCCCGGCGATCTTCTCGGCGAGCTTCTTCTTGTGTTCCAGGTTGCCCTGGCGGGCGATCATGATCCGCTGCGCCTGAGGCGAACCCGCCCCGTGCATCGATTCCGTCAGGTAGCCCACCGCCGCCGTTCCCAGCGTCAGGTTCTCCACCAGACGCATCATCCGGCAACGGTTCTCCACCGGCACGCTTGCGTTGCCCTTCATGTACTTCTCAAGCACCTTCCCGATCTCCGGGTGCTTCAGATCCTTCTCCGAAGCCATCGTCACCATGAGACCTCCCGCGATGTCCTGCGCCAGGCGCGCAATTTCGTAGGGGTAGCGCGTCACGTTCTGCTTGCACACGTTCGCAAGCAACAGGTCGATCAGGTACGTCCCCGACGCCGTCCTGCTCCCCTGCGACGAACACGCAATCCCGCACGAATACAGCGTCTCGTTCAGGTGCATCATCTCGATCAGCTTGTCCTTCACATGCGACGCCTTCGCCGCTCCGTTGTAGTCCGCCGCAACCGCCGCCGCCCCGATCAAAACGTCTCCCACGCCCACCTTGCAGCCCCCGTAGCTCTGACGGTGATAACCGGCGAACCGCTCCACCAGCAGCCCGCTGTACTGCCACTCCCCGCACATGAGCACGTTCTCCCAAGGAACGAACACGTCCTCGAAGACGATCAGCGCCTCGTGACCCCCGTAGGTCGCGTTGCCCACGTCGATCGTCCCGCCTTCCAGCTTCCGCGTATCGCAGGACTGCCGCCCGTAGATGTAGAAGATGCCCTCCGCGTCCGCCGGGGCGACAAACGCCACCGCATAGTCCGCATCGTCCTTCCCCATGGCGATCGTCGGCATCACGAGAACCCAGTGCGAGTTCACCGCACCCGTCTGGTGCGCCTTCGCCCCGCGCACCACGATCCCCCTGTCATTCTTCTCGACGACGCGGACAAAGAGGTCCGGGTCCGCCTGCTGGTGCGGAGCCAGACCGCGGTCGCCCTTCACGTCCGTCATGGCGCCGTCCACCGTCCAATCCTCCTCCTGCATCCTGAGGAGAAAGTTCCGGAAGCGCTTGTGGTATTCCGTCCCCAGCTTCTGGTCCATTTCGAAGGTCGTCGAGTCCACGGCGTTGATCGCGTCCATGCCGACGCACCGCTGGAAGCACGCCGCCGTCTGCTGGCCCAGCAGACGCTGCATCTTCACCTTCCTGATCAGGTCGTCCGTGTTCTGGTGGAGATGGCAGAAGCGGTTGATCTTCTTCCCCGTCAGCGACGACGTCGCCGTCATCAGGTCCTCGCAGGACGGGTCCAGGGCCAGCTCGTAGGTCTTCTTCACGGAGTTCATCGAAGGCCGGATGATGGGATGATCCACCGGGTCCTTCACCCGTTCGCCCATCAGGTATATCTTCATGTTCATTTTACGCAGACTTGCTTCGTACTCTTCAGGCGTCTTGAGTGCCATATCGTGCCTCCACATGATATGTTTGAAACGTTCATCAGATTATAGGACTCTGGGAACGACGTAAACCGGGGTTTATATCCGTTGATCCCGGCATTGAAGATCAACCGGATATGCTTCAAAATCACCCGATCATCCGACCGATGCCGGCAGGGCATGACAGGCATTACCCGCAACCGCGTCGGAAACGGCGGATGATTGATACAACGGACGAATTCGTCTAATGCCTCCCCTTTCCGGATATCCGGGATCGGCTACATATTATCATATTGTATTTAGTTCCGTGCCTTTCTCCTCAGGCCTTCCGCGTCGGCAACCTTGAGCGCCGCAGCAACCAGCTCAGGCGTTACGGGCATCAGCTCGTTGCGGGTGGTTGCCTTCTCGGAACAGACAATCGACAGCGCCTTGGCAAGATCGACGTCGGAAGCGCCCTCCAGGCCGAGGTCAGCCAGGGTCGTGGGCAAACCGACCGCTTCGCAGAACGAATAAACCTCGTCGATCATATCCGCCGGCTTGTCCGTCATGAAGAGAGAGACCAGCAGGCCGAAGGCAACTTTCTCTCCATGATAATAGGCATGATCCTTGTCCAGAACATTCAGCCCCTCCTGTATGGCATGGGCGGCCGCAAGGCCCACGCTCTCAAAACCTATACCGCTCAAAAGGGTATTGGCTTCAACGACATGCTCAAGAGCGGGAATGACGACACGGTGTTTACAGGCCATCTTCGCGGAAAGGCCGTATTCCAGAAGCATATCATAGCAAAGACGGGCCAGTGTCTGGGCCGTTATGGAGCTATGGGCTCTCACCATGTTCTTCGCATACTTTATCCTGCAAGACTCGGCCTCGAACCAGGTCGCCAGGGCGTCCCCCATTCCCGCGACGAGGAACCTCTCCGGAGAATTCGCGATGATTTTCGTATCGACCAGCACGACGTCCGGATTGCGGCGCAATATCAGGAGGCGCTTGATGCGCCCCGTATCCGGACGATAAATGACGGACATGGCGCTGCAGGGGGCGTCGGTCGATGCAATCGACGGGGCAATAATGACGGGTACATTCATCGTGTGGGCCACCGCTTTTGCCGTATCGATGGTTTTCCCGCCGCCGATGCCGACAATGACGTCACAGGCCTCCTTGCCGGCTATCGCCGCCAAGCGCGCAATCTCTTCGTCCGAACATTCCCGCGTAAATTGCTCGACGACCACGGGGATTGCTTCTTTTATCGAAGCATCGATGCCGGGCATGACTTTCTCCGACACCGAAGGGCTGCAGATGATGAAGCCTTTCTTGCCGTATCGGGGAATCAGTTCCTTCAGTTCATGGATGGCGTCATAACCCTGTATGTACTTTCCGGGGAACAGCGTTGCCGTGATCATTTTATATTCATCCTCCGCATTATATTAACGGCCGGTAAAACTCGGCTTCCGTTTCTCTATGAAGGCGCCCATTCCCTCTTTCTGGTCGCCCGTACTGAAACACTGGGCGCAACACTCCGCTTCCAGTCTTGTTGCATTGTCCAAAGACATGTCATAGCCGAAGTTTATGGAGTGCTTGGCCATTTTCAAGGCAAAAGCCGGCATGCCCGCAAGTTTGGCGGCGAATTTAACGGTCTCCGGGAGCAGCTGGACCGCAGGATAAACCCGGTTCACCAAACCGATCTCGAACGCCCGTTTCGCATCAATCTGTTCGCCGCTGTAAATGAGCTCTTTCGCGCGCCCCATCCCGATAATGCGTGATAGGCGCTGGGTTCCGCCCCAACCGGGAATGCTGCCGAGGAGAATTTCCGGCTGGCCGAATCTGGCGTTTTCGGCGGCGAATCTCATGTCGCAGGACAGGGCGATCTCCGTCCCGCCCCCCAAAGCATAACCGTTGACCGCTGCAATGGTCGGTTTGGGAAGGGTTTCCAGCATACGCATGATTTCGTGGCCGAGCTCCATATGGGCCAGGGCATCCACCGGGCACATATCCTTCATTTCCCGGATATCGGCGCCGGCGACAAAAGCCTTTTCGCCGGAACCGGTCAGAACCACGGCCTTGACCGCTTCATTATTTTTACAGACCGATAGGGCATGCTGAATTTCATTCAACGTTTCCGCATTCATGGCATTCAACGCATTGGGCCTGTTGAAAGTCAAGACCGCAACCGATGCTTCAACCCGAAGGATGATATTTCTGTATTCCATTTTATCCTATCTTCTTTCCTTTGAACAGGGATCGTTATGCGGCTCATATACTCCCGGAAGCCGCCGTTTGTCGGTATGTGACGATGAACGATTTTTCGCTACTTCATCAGTTCCCTGGAAATGATCAATTTCATGATTTGATTCGTTCCCTCATAAATCTGGGTGATTTTTGCGTCGCGCATCATGCGCTCAAAGGGGTATTCCTTCATGTATCCGTAACCGCCGGCGACCTGGAGGGCTTCGGTCGTCACTTTCATCGCGGTGTTCGACGCGACAAGCTTGGATGCTGCGGAAAGATAACTCTTGTTGGGATTGTCTTCGTCGATCAGCCTGGCCGCCTGATATACAAGACTCCTTGCCGCTTCGATTTCGGCGGCCATATCCGCCAGCATCCAGCCGATCCCCTGGAAATGGCCGATCGGCTTTCCGAACTGCACCCGTTCCTGCGAGTACTTAATCGCCAGTTCCAGCGCGCCGCGGGCCACGCCGCAGGCTTGCGCGCCGATAACGGGCCGCGACGTATCGAGCGTCTTCATGGCGTAAATGAACCCTTTGCCTTCCGCACCGATGAGGTTTTCTTCCGGGATTTCGACATCTTCAAAAACCAGCTCCCCCGTCGGCGAGCCTTTGATGCCCATCTTCTTCTCCCACTTGGCAACGGAAAAGCCCGGCGAATCGGTCGGCACCACGAACGCGCTTATCCCCTTGACGCCTTTCGATGCGTCCGTCATGGCAAAGGCCGTAATCAGATTGGCCACGGGACCATTCGTAATAAAGCATTTTGTTCCATTGATGATGTATTTGTCGCCTTTCTTGACGGCGCGGGTCTTCATGGCCCCGGAATCGGAACCGGCGCTGGGCTCCGTCAATCCGTAAGAGATGATGACCTCTCCGGACGAGACCATGGGCCCGTATTTCTTCTTCTGTTCCTCCGTTCCCCCGATGAGAATCGGTTCCCAACCCAGGGACTGCCCTTGTACGATCAGGGAAGAACTGACGCATGCCCGGGCAATCTCTTCAACGGCGAGGCAGGTATAGATGTGTCCCTGGTCCGTTCCGCCGAATTTCTCGGGAACGGAGAGACCGAGGAGCCCCATGTCCTGGAATATTTTCTTTAAATCCCAGGGGAATTCCTCTTTTTCATCTATTTCAGCCGCCCGGGGCGCGACCTTATCGACGACCATTTTTCTCAGTTGATCCGCAAACATCCGCTGTTCTTCACTCTGCAAAAGATACATGATACAATCCTCCTCATACCGATTTTATTGGTCGGCCGTTTATTTACGGTTATTGTGAAACGGGATATTATCGACCGGTTATCCCACACCGAGCAGCTGTCTCTGGAGCGCCTCGTCCTTCTTCAACACTTGAGGATCCCCGCCGAAAATGATCTGTCCCATCTCCATCACATAGCAGACGTCAAGGTAATCCAAAAACTTCGGCGAAAATTGCTCGACCACAACCATACTGATCGGGAATTCGTTTTTAATCTTGACAATCATCTCGATCAGATTGTCGGCGATCATCGGCGCCAGACCTTCCGTCGGCTCATCGAGCAGCATCAGATCCGGATCGCCCATCATCGCCCTGGCGACCGTGAGCATCTGTTGCTCGCCGCCGCTCATTTCGCAGCCGAGATTGTTTTCCAGGATCTTCAGTTTGGGGAAGAAGGCATAGACCTCGTCGAGGTCCCACTTTTTCTCGATGCGTTTTTCTTTTCTTCCCACGATCAGGTTCTGCTTAACCGTCAGGTTGGGAAATATCTTACGATCCTCGGGCACGAATCCGATGCCCTTGATCGCAATCTTGAAGGGGGGCAGGTTCTTGATGCTTTCGTTCTGATAGATGATCTCCCCCGTGCAGCGCGGGGGCGTCAAGCCCATGATGCTTCGGAGCACCGTGGTTTTCCCGGCGCCGTTCCGGCCGAAAAGTCCGACCAACTGCCCTTCTTCTATCTTCAGATTGATGTTGAATAGGATATGGGCGTCACTGTAAAAACTGTTGACATCACGTAGTTCAAGCATTGCAGTCATTGTTTCTGGCTCCTAGATAAGCGTCCTGTACGCTTTCATTGCATGATATTTCATCCGGCGTGCCCAGCGCGAGAACCGCTCCCTGATTGAGCACGAGGATGTTGTCGGAAAGCGTGAATACCGCATCCATATCGTGCTCGACGATGATGAGTTTCATGTTCTTCTTGAAATCGTTGATAATCAGGTCTTTGATCCTGATCCTCTCGCCTTTCGCCAAACCGCTCATGGGTTCGTCCAGCAGCAGGACATCGGGTTGCGTCGTCAGGGACATGGCCAGATCCAGGATCTTGCGGTCGCCATGCGAAATCGCCGTCACCAGATGGTCCTTGATACCCGTCAGCTTCACCCTTTCCAGGATGGCAAGAGACGCGTCGATAACCTTGGTGTTCTTCTGGAAATTGGAGAACAGCTTGCCCTTGAATCCCAAATTGCTCTGCACGCCGATACGTACGTTATCCAGAACCGTCATCTCGTTGAACAGGCTGACGACCTGGAAAGACCTCGATATGCCGTGTTTGATGATCTTGTCTGGATCGAGTCCCGTGATGTCTTTGTCTTTAAAAACAATCTTGCCCTCATCGGGCTTGTGAAATCCGGTGAGCAGATTGAAAAATGTCGTTTTCCCCGCGCCATTGGGTCCGATAATGGAGAGGAGGCCCGCCTCTTCTATCTCCAGATCCACATGGTCTGTCGCCACGACGGAGCCGAATCGTTTTGTTAATCCCTTGATGGAAAATAGTGACATCTTATGTATCCTCTAGAATTTTGTAGATTAGGTATTCTTTTCATACGCCCGAATATTCATCACGATGAATCAGCTTTTCTTGAACATGCCCAGAAGCCCTGTGGGAAAGGCCAGAATGATGATGACAAAGGAAAGGCCGTACAGAAGGGCCCAATGATCCCAAAAGGCGCTGATCAGCTCCTTGGCCACCAGGAATATGATGGTCCCGACGATCGGACCGTAGAAACTCACCGTGCCGCCGCCGAGCAGGGTGGCGATGACGACGTCCCCGGATTTAACCCAGTCGAGACTGTCGGCAAACGCCGAGCCGGTCAGGAAGCAGTAAAGCCCGCCGGCCAGGCCGGCGAAAAGTCCGGAAATAACATAGACGGCAAATTTAAAATTCCCCGTATTGTATCCGAGGTACTGGGCCCGTACGGGATTCTGACGGATGGCCTTCAAAGACATCCCGAAAGACGAATCGGCGATCATCCTGATAACGATCGCACAAACGGCGAAGACGGCCAGTACCAGATAGTAGAAAATGATCGGGTCCTTCAGATCAAGCCCCAGAAAATCGGCACGGGAGATTCCCATGAGTCCCGATTCTCCGCCGGTCACGGCATCCCACCGCCAGCAGATGCTGAACAACACCTGGGTAAACACGACCGTCAGCAGGGCAAAATAGACGCCCTTCTTGTTGCGGATGACATAACCGAGACATGCGGCAAAAATACCGCCGATCAGCGTGCCGGCAATCAACGGAACGACGAAGCCGCTGTTGTCGAAGACGCGAAGGAATACCAGGGCGGCGCCGTAAGATCCGAGACCGTAAAAGGCGCCATGGCCGAACGACGGCAACCCCGTATACCCCAGGCAAAGGTTGAAGCTCAGGGTGAAGATGAACCAAAGCAAAAGTTCCGTACCCAGCGACGTGAAATTACCGATATAAGGCAGCATCGGATAGAAAGCGAAGATCAGGAAAATCCAGAGATATGGATCTTTCAGAAATTTTTTCATGCTACAGATTCCTCCCAACTCAAATTACAGCCCGGACCGTATCGAAATCCGGATATACCTGCCGACTCCCCGGCTTCAATCGTTGATATTCTGCTCGCCGAAAAATCCCCGGGGGCGGAAATACAGAACGATGACCAGGAGCACATAGGGAATAATATCGACAAAACGGGGAAACACCAGACTGCCGAGGGCGGTGATCACTCCGACAAGAAGGCCGCCGATCACCGTACCGGGAATGCTGCCCAGACCGCCCATGAGCACGATCATAAACGACGGCATCAGGATCGCGGAACCCATGCCGGACTTGATGCTCCAGATGGGGGCCGCCAGGATTCCGGAGAAGCCGGCAATTGCCGTGCCCAGTATGAATACCGTCGTTCTGAGTTTCGGCAGGTTGTGTCCCAGACTGCCGACCATTTCGCTGTCGAACATGCCCGCCTTGACGATGGCGCCGAAATTCGTCTTGCTGATCAGGAACCAGGTGGCGCCGAGCATGATGGCGGCGAACACACCGATAAACAGGCGATATTTGGAATACACGAAGTCCCCGATGATGACGGCGCCGTCGGCGAAGGCGGGTGCGCTCACA
This sequence comes from Syntrophales bacterium, assembly GCA_963668175.1. Classification (GTDB taxonomy): domain Bacteria; phylum Desulfobacterota; class Syntrophia; order Syntrophales; family PHBD01. The sequence goes on along the minus strand of OY764159.1, from coordinate 1,825,026 downwards.
TTGTGGGACGCCGGTCCGAAGATCATCCGGATCAACTCCTCCAGCGCTATGGAAAAACCCAGGGTGATCAACAAGCCGAAGAGCGGATCGAGCCCGTAAACACGCCGGATGAGAAGGCGCTCGATGAGAAAGCCGATAATGGCTACGCAGAGGGGCACCACAACGACCGACGGCCAGAATCCGATGTATTCGTTAAGAATCCAGAAGAAATAAGCGCCGAAAGCAAACATGACGCCGTGACAGAAGTTGATGACCCCCGACATACCGAGAACCAGGCTGAAGCCCATGGCGACGGCGGCATAAACAAGGCCGAGAGAAATGCCGTTGAGAAGGAGTGAAACAAGCAACATGATATCCATGATTTTACCTCTGATGATGATGAGTTAGGAAGGGAGCTGCAATAGCGGCGCATCACAGCTCCCTTCCCTGTAAATCTCGAATTCTACTTCTTCTTACTGCTTACATCGACGGGATTTTCGCTCTTTGTCCGGGCGACCTTGTCTGCCGGAGTGATGGCCTTGATTTCATAGAGATCCGTACCGTTGGCGTTGGGATTCGCCTTTCCCAGCACAACCTGGGTCAGGAACGAATGGTCCCAGGGTCTTATGTAAGTCGGGTTTGCGCGGAGATTGTCCTTGATCGTCATGCCTTCCATGGCGCGGATGACCTTTTCCACGTCGTCGGCCGTTCCCGCCTTTTTAATGCCTTCGAGGAGGGCCTTCATGGCCAGCCAGCCGTTGTAATTTCCGTTATCCAGCACGGGGCATGCGGCCTTGGGGTACTTCTTGTTGAATTTCTCCGTCCAGGCGCGCGTCTGGGCGTTTTCATTCCAGTACACTTCCGCCATCACGTAAGGCTGCCGTTCGGCCTTCGCCAGCGGCCACATATCGACGTATTCCATCAGCGTGTACCAGACCTTGACCTTGTCGTAGATCTTGTATTCGGCAAGCTGTTTCATTAAGGCGACATTGTCGAAACCGGCGCAGGTGATGACAAGAACATCGGCCCCGGAATTCCTGACCTGGAGCAATTGAGAGCTGAAATCGCGCGTTCCCATGGGAACCTTGATCTCGCCCACTTCCTTGCAGCCGAACTCCTTCATGGATGCGCGCGCCCACTTGGTGCCCGACCAGCCCCAGGAATAATCATGGGTGATGAAAAACCATTTCTTCCCGAGATTCTCGGCGACATATTTAGCGCCGCCCCTCACCAGAATGGCCATATTCGGGGCGCTGGTGAATACGTGATGGCGGGCGTATTCGCCGCTGAGCTGGTCCGAATTTCCGTTGGTGTTGATGTATAGAACCTTCTTCTCTTCTGCGACGGCGCCGACGGCGATTCCGACGGAGCTGCTCACGCCGCCGAGAAGGAACTTCACACCGTCAACCTCGATGAGTCTCCTTGCGCGTCTCGCGGCGACATCCGGGTTCGTCTCATCGTCCGCGGTCACTAGTTGGATGGTACGTCCGAGGATCTTTCCGCCGTACTCGTCCAAAGCCATCTGCATACCCGCTCTTTCCAGGGCGCCGTGATCACCGTAGTTTCCCGACATGGGGCTGACGACACCTATTTTGATGGGGGGAGCCGCATTGGCAGGCAAGACCATCAAACCCAGGAAAGCCAACGTCACAGGAACCCAAAACCACTTCAGTTGCAACCTCATAGTAGAACCTCCTTCATATGGTTAGAACGATCTTTTCACCCTATAAGATCTTTTCGCCCTACTGATATCAGGCCATCTTATAAAGCCGATTCTTATTCGATTTTGCGTATGCCGTATATGTTGCAACATCAATGCCACGCCGACCGGCTGCCTGGACCGATGCAGGGGAAACCGCCGTATAGTCTGAAACAAATGGATAATTACGAAATTTCATTCCCCCCGTCGGGATTGTTTCCACACCCGTTGGGATCGCTTTTCCCGCGAAAAGTCAGTACCGGAACAACCTTCGGGCGCATGCCCGAATTGAATACCGGTGCATTTAGGCACCATTGCCGGTGAAGAACTATTTTCGCCAGTTTATAGACTTTACTTGCTATTCGCCTCCGGAAGCCGCGATACGGCTGAATGCCACAGAAAAGCGTTGCAAAACGTCACCGCGAGTCAACGACGGGCAATTTATCCATCATAACAAAAAAATACGTTGTTCCAGCCCGTCTCCCCGGTGCGCCTTTGCACCGCTCCTGACGGACGATACCTCTGCGGGCCGCGTTGGCGATTCCAGTCACCGCCCCGCCCGCACATCTTCATCCGCATCAATTAAAAGCGAAAAATCGGTTACGGTTGTCATAGCAACCCTCTAGAGCCCCCCCGGCGCCGCCGCCTTTTATTTCTGGCACTATTCCTGCTAACCATCATCAGCGTTCCATTAGAAGCACCTCTATAGTGACGGCGCACACAGCTGATTAAGAATAGATTTACGGAGGATTGAGTATGAGGTGGGAAAAGCTGTACAAACAGAAACTGGTAACAGCCGAAGAAGCGGTAACCTATATAAAGTCTGGGGATCGCGTTGTCGCGGGCCACGCAACAGGCACGCCGGAATTGTTACTGAAAGCAATGGTCGACAACAAGGAGGCCTACCAAAACGTAGAGATTGCGCATCAGGTCGCCATGGGCCGGTCGCTGTATTGCCTTCCGGAATGCAAGCCCTATTTCACCCATAATTCTCTTTTTGCCGGCGCCACATCGAGACAGGCGATCGCAGAAGGACGCGCCCTTTTCACCGCCGTCCACAACAGCGATCTTCCCAGACTCTTCACGGACAGAATCCTGCCCGTCGATGTCATGCTCTGCATGTTGTCGGAGCCGGACGAACACGGCTATTGCTCTTTCGGGGTCTCCGTCGATTACACGAAACCTGCCGCCGAATCCGCCGCGCTTGTGATTGCTGAAGTGACGCCGCACATGCCCCGGACCCTGGGCGATTCCTTTATCCATGTATCGGAAATCGATTATATCGTGGAATGCGAAACCAAGCCGCTGATACTGAAACCTCCGACCATCGACGCCGCCGACGAGGCTATCGGAGGTTATTGCGCGGAGATGATCAACGACGGCGATTGTCTTCAACTGGGCATCGGCGCCGTCCCCGACTCCGTCCTGGGATTTCTGAAAGACAAGAAGGACCTGGGAATCCACACGGAGATGTTATCGGACGGCGTAATCGACCTTGTCGAAAGCGGTGTGATTAACTGCACCAGAAAGAATTATCATCGGAAGAAAATGGTTTCCTCGTTCTTCATGGGAACCGAGAGGCTTTATAAATTCGTCCATAACAATCCTTTTATTGAGGCCTATTCCTTCGACTATACAAACAGTCCCGAAATTATTGCAAAGAACGATAACATGGTTTCCATCAATTCGGCTCTGCAGGTTGATTTTGCCGGCCAGGTTGCATCCGATACGATAGGATACAGGCAGTACAGCGGCATCGGGGGTCAAGCCGACTTTGTCCGCGGCGCCACGCATTCAAAAGGCGGGCGATCCATCCTGGCCTTTCATTCCACCGCCCAGGGGGGCAAGACATCGCGCATCGTGTCCCATCTCGACGAAGGCGCCTGCGTTTGCGCCCTCCGCTCCGACGTTCATATCATCGTCACCGAATACGGCATCGCCAATCTGCGGGGCAAATCCGTTTCGGAAAGGGCCAAAGCCCTCATCGCCATCGCCCACCCCGATTTTCGTGACGGACTATGGCGGGAATACCAGAAGCACTTCGATCAATAATTCCTATATCCAAACCTCCTTCGTTTCGGTAGCGGCGCGGCCATCTGCGTCGCTACTGCAGGCGGTATTTTTTCAACTTGCGGGTAATGGTGGAGTGATCGATACCGATGGCGGCCGCCGCTTTGCGGGCGCTCCCGTAAGTCTTAACGAAATTTTTCAGAATGGCTATTTCCTCGTCCCGGATATGCTGCTTAAAAGTCAATCCAGGCTTTATCTGAACCTGCCAGTCCGCATTCTGCAACTCCAAGGGAAGATCCTGAATGCCGATTTGCCTGTTTTCGACCGTTACAACCAGCTTTTCTATGATATTGGCGACTTCCCGGACATTGCCCGGCCAGGAATAGGACGTCAATACGTTCATGACTTCGCTGCCGATGCTTTTCTTTCTTTTGTATCTCTGGCTGAATTGATTGACGAAAAACGTGATGAGATAAGGAATGTCTTCTCTTCGTTCCCTTAACGGCGGAATGAATATGGGGATGACATTCAGGCGGTAATACAGGTCGGCACGGAATTGATTCTTCGCCACCATCTCCTTCAAGTCCATATTGGTCGCACAGACGAGCCTCACGTCGACTTTCTTGGTCACCGTGCTTCCGACACGGCTGATCTCGAAATTTTGCAGCACGCGCAGGAGTTTCGGCTGGAGCGACATGGGCATGGTTTCCACTTCATCGAGGAAAAGCGTCCCGTCGTCGGCCAGTTCGAACAATCCGACCTTCCCTTCTTTCCTGGCCCCCGTGAAGGCGCCCCTTTCATAACCGAAAAGCTCGCTCTCGATCAGGGCTTCGGGTATCGCGCTGCAGTTTATCTTCACGAACAGCCCTCTGTTATGCCTCAGGGAGCGTTTATGCACCTCCTCGGCCAACCGGTCCTTGCCTACGCCCGTTTCTCCGTAAAAAAGGACCGTGGCGTCTGTCTTGCTGACGCGTTCCACCATATCGCACACGCCGCGCATGGCCTTGGACATGACAACGAAATCCTTTCCGAACAGATCGGATTGCTGCATGAGGTGCAGCTCTTCCTTGTAAGCCATGGCTATTTCCAGGGAGTGTTCCAGCTGCTCGTGAACGCTTATGAGATCGCTCATATCGCGGTCGTTCGTCACGACCATGATGATATTTCCGTTGTCGTCGAAGATAGGCGTGCCTGTCGCCAATATCTCTTTTCCGGAGCGCAGCTTCTGCCGGATGGTCTCCTGCTTCCCGGACTGCAGGACGCTCAGCGTGACGCTCTTGTCGAAGAAACCCTCGTCGACGAGGTCCTGCATATTGCGCCCGACGATCTCATCCCGTCCGTATCCCGACATTCTCTCATAGGCCGAGTTGATCATAATCGTATTGGCCTGCCCATCGGTCACATAGATACCGTCGTAAGACGATTCGATGATCGCCTGAACGCGCTTCAGGAGTTCTTTGTCCTTTTGCAGGTTCTCTATCTCGTTTTCATACTCGGTCATGTACTGGATCGTGCTCATGACGCCGGTCACCGCATCCTCCCGCTTCAGGGGAATGCGGTTGCAAAGCATCGTCGTGTTATTCACGCTCACATACTTTCCGATCTGGGGTTTTCCCGAGGCGAGAACTTCCTGAATGTCGGACCACGATGTTTCACTGAATACAGAACAGTGGAGATTCCGGGACTTGTAATCATCCGGGATGTCGAGAAGAGATTGCGCCATCCCGTTTGCATAGGTGAGTTGACCTCTTGTGTCGAACAGCAGCAGGGCAAGAAATAAATTATCTAAAACGTATTTATACGTATCCGATTCGTCGTTCATTAATATACATCTGCTGATGATGAAGCATGAACTTTTATAAGGAAAGATCGCCCGTCTGTCAAGCGCATTAAAACGGCCGCTGTCGGGCGCGCCCATCCTCGATGTCCGGGTTTCCTCCTTGTGAAGGGCCTATCCGCAACAATTACAGACACAGGGTCTCTTTTTCAGCTCCCGGGAGTTATCCAAAACCGCACAAACCGCAGGCATGGCCCGTTCACCTGAAAAAGCCAAGATCCGCCGTAATCTCCGGGCGATGGGTCGTTCAGGGGACTGTGGGAACGGCGCTCCATGCGATCCGCCCTCCACGCTTCGATCCTGTCCCGGGCGCCCCCCCCGCGGAGCAAACCGGTTCACCGGGCATGAATCGCGAATCCGGGGAGGCAATGCCGTAAAACACCCCGATTTGCCGGATCAGCTCCTGCGGAACAGGTTGCCCGTTTACGGTTTCTTCGGCGGCTTCGGCGGGCTGACCAGCGCTTCGCCGTCTACGACGAGCGTACCATCCTGAATGACGCAGGTCGTTTTAAGACGAATTCTGTTTTTTCCCGCGTTTATGTCGATAATTTCGACCTTCGCCGTGATCGTATCGCCGATGCGGACAGGGGCGAGAAAATTCAGCTCCTGGCGCATATAGATGGTTCCCGGTCCCGGCAGCTGATTTGCAATAACCGCGGAAATGAAACCGCCGGAGAGCATGCCGTGGGCGATCCGACTTTTGAAGAAAGTCTTCCCGGCATAAACTTCATTAATATGCGCCGGATTGAAATCGCCGGTCACGCCTGCATAGAGATAAATATCGGCCTCCGAAACGGTTTTCGAGAACTCGGCCGAATCGCCCAGTTTGAGCTGTTCAATGGTTTTGCCAATCATAGGTCTTCATCCTTTCTCTGATTCTATATCGTATCCCCGGTCGGGGATTATGGAAATCCGTCTCATGGGGGTTCCGGCATTTCATGGGTCCGCCATACGACGCCATCAATCTTGCTCATACAAGAGGGACAGCCGCCGCTTTGAAATCGGCTCGTCCCGAACCGCAAGGCACACAGGCCGGCATAATCCCCTGTATTCCCATGACTTCAACGACTCAACTATGATTCACCTGTGATTCAACTATAATTCAACTATTCGCAATTAATATGCCACTTGACACGTTTGTCCGCGAGCATTCCATATAAATACCGCAGCGGCCCCCGGGGCTCCCGGCCGGCGATCCGCAAGGCGGATAAGACGGGGTCGTTCGCTCACTTATCGACGAATCCCGCCGCAAGCCGATCGTCTATGCCGCAGAGTGCAATGCGGAAGGTACATATGAACGAGGGAATATCCGGCGCCAAGAGGCTTTTGAGCCGCCCATCGTAAATGTTGCCGGGAAACGGATAAGGAGTCTGGGCAAGAAACAATGCGCCGGACCGAACGCCGGCTCGAAAAATAGGGTTAACGATAAAGTAGCCCGCATGCATTTCTCAAACACATGGCGTTGTCGTCACGATACAGGAATTTATGAGGCGATCTTTTCACGCAAACCGGGATAAAGCCGTGCCGATGAACGATCGCGGCCGACGGATACGCGACTATACCGCCCCCAGCAGGGCCAACATGATCCCGCCGGAGATGGCGGTCCCGAAAACACCCGCCAGATTCGGGCCCATGGCATGCATCACAAGAAAATTCCTCGGATTGTCTTTTAACGCCACAACATGGGACACGCGGGCCGCAATCGGCACCGAGGCGATCCCCGCGGAGCCCACAAGCGGATTGATCTTCCCCTTGCTCACCCAGTTCATCACCCGGGCGGCCAAGACCCCCGAGGCCGTACCGGTCACGAATGCGACCAGTCCGAGGGCTATGATCATCAGCGTTTTGAGCGTCAGGAACTGGTCGGCCACCATCGTCGAGCCGATGGCCACCGTCAGCATCATGGTGATGACATTCATCAGGTCGTTGGCCGCCGTCTTCGCCAGCCGGTTGACGAGCACACATTCCCGAAAGAGGTTTCCGAGCATCAGCATCGTGATCAGCGGCGCCACCGGAGGCAAAAAGAGATTCACGATGACGGCAATGACAATGGGAAATGCGATTTTCTCCAATCGGCTCACCTTCCGTTGCGCCTTCATCACAATCTCGCGTTCTTTCTTGGTTGTAAGCAGCTTCATGACCGGCGGCTGGATCAGCGGCATCAATGCCATGTAGGAATAGGCCGCAACGGAAACCTGGGGAAGCAGGTGAGGAGCGAGTTTCATCGTTACAAAAATCGCCATCGGACCGTCGGCACCGCCTATGATGCCAATCGCTCCGGCCTCATGGATCGTGAAACCTATCATTTTCGCCCCGATGAGGGCGATGAAGATGCCCAGGTGGGCCGCCACACCCAGAATGACCAGCGAAGGATTGGCGATCATCGGCCCGAAGTCCGTCATGGCGCCCACCCCCAGGAAGATAAGGGGTGGAATGATGAGCAGCGCGACGCCGCGGTAAGCATAATTGAAAAGACCGCCCGGCAGGATCAGATCGGAGCCGGGCACATTGGCCACGATGCAGGCGAACCCTATACCGATGAGCAGAAAGGGCTCGTACTTCTTTGCTATCGCCAGATAGATCATGAGCACGCCGACGGCGATCATGATCATGTTGCCCCACCAGAAATGGACGAGGCCGGTCTGGTTTTTCAGGGCGTCAAGAAGGGAAACGAATTGTTCGGCCATTCGGATTCCTCGGGTTTCTCATTTTATTCCGTTTATTATTTTTAATGACCATCGCCGAGTTTGCGTTCGTCGATCGTGCCCAACTTGTTGATATAGGGGAAAAGGGACAGAATCACACCTATGCCCCCGATCAGAATGAAACTCAGGGCCAAATCGACGAAGCTCAACACCAAGGCCCCCTGAAGGCTGTCTGGAACAGTCATGACGCACATCCTCCTGCATAATAAGGCCGGGCGCTTAAAGCGTCCGAAGCGCCCGGCCGTCAACTCGTCCTTGCCCGGTCGTACCGGACGACGGAAGCGGCGGTCCTCCCCGTTATATGGAGACGATCGTCAATTAATCACCGCCATGACGTCGTCCGTTTCGACTTCGTCGCCTTCCCGCACCCTGATTTCAGTTACCGTGCCGCCGGCGGGAGCGAATATCTCGTTTTCCATCTTCATCGCTTCCAGGCGGATCACGGCCGTGTCCTCGGTGACCAGATCACCCCGATTCACGTGTATCTTCAGTATTTTCCCCGGAGCGGGGGACAGTAATTCAACACCCATAAAATCAACCCCTTTCATTTCCCTGTAGGCTCTTCAGCGTGACGAGGCATCCCCCTCGGTTTCTTTGGCTCCGGATCGCCAATCCGGGTTAAAAGCACGGTGTATATATGAAGGATGGTCCTCCGATCCCCGTAAAAAACGGTCTTTGGAAGCCGCCTTATGTTCCTGCCTTTGGCAAACGCTGCGGCCCCCTCCTGCAACGAAACCTCTCCCGGCGCGGGATGCGGGATTCCGGGCCTCCCTCCTGCGCCGGTCCGTTCGGCCCTATACGGCCGCGGCGCCGCCGCAGCCGTCGTTGATCTTGATCGCAAAATCCGGACAGACGTAGAGGCACTTCAGGCATCCCACGCAACGGTCCGAGCGTTTCACGACGGACGGCTTGTAGCCGCCGGCGTTGAATGTGTCCGAAACACCGAAGATGTCCATATGGCACATCTCTCGGCAGTAACCGCACGCCTTGCAGATAACCGGATCGATCTCCACCTCGTAGCGGCGGACATCGCACGACAGGCACCTCCCGGCTTCCTCCACGGCCTCCTTTTCGCTGTAACTGTACTCCACGGGACCGACTCCCTGAAATCTGGCACTGAGGGGGATCCTTCCCGGCTCCACGCGGCACGTGCCCATGGGCTCCGGTTCCGACGGTTCCGGGACCGCGCCCGGCGAAGCATCCCGGCCGATCCGGCCTTTACCGCCGAGAAAGCGGTCGATCGCGGCACAAGCCAGGCGCCCCTGGGCAATGGCGTTGATGATCGTCATCGGACCGGTGGCCGCATCGCCGGCGGCGAATATCCCTTTGTTCTGCGTGGCCGTATCGGCACCGGCGGCAATCGTTCCGTCGCCGTTTCCGGCAAGCCCCAGCGCGCCGGCGTCGGCCGACTGGCCGACGGCCATAACAACCGCATTGCAGGACAAGGCGAACTCGCTGCCTTCGACGGGAACGGGTCTGGGCCTTCCGCTGCCGTCGACGGGACCGGGGGCCGTCCTGATGCAGACGATCCTGCTTTTCGTGATCTGTACGGGCACGGCCATACATTGGATGCGCACGCCTTCCTCTTCGGCCTGGGCGATCTCCTCCGGCAGGGCCGGCATATCCTCGCGGCTTCTCCGATAAACGAGCACGACCTTCGCACCCATGCGGACGCTCGCCAGGGAGGCATCCACAGCCGTATTGCCGCCTCCGACGACGACCACCCTTTTGCCGACGGGACGGCGAACGCCCGAATTGTATTCCGCAAGAAACTTGACGCCGTCGACGACCGTGGGGAGCCCCTCTCCCTCGATACCCATCTTCTGGGCTTTCCAGGCGCCGGATGCAGCCAGCACGGCATCGAAGCCTTCCGACAGCAGTTTCGCGGCTGAATCGACTTTCGTGCCGGTTACAATGCCGACACCCCGGGATTTGATAAAGGCAATTTCACGATCGACAATGTCCTTGGGCAAACGGTATTCCGGGATACCGTAACGCAACATCCCTCCCGCCTTGGGAAGCTTTTCGAAAATCGCAACGCTATGCCCCAGTTCGGCCAGGTAGTAAGCCGCCGTCAGACCGCACGGTCCCGAACCGATAACGGCCACCTTTTTCGAAGTCGATTTCGCCGTCTCTTCGCTCTTGGGCGACCGGTGGCTGTAGGTTGCGGCTGCCCGCTTCAGCCTTCTGATGGCGACGGCCTCATCGTACTGGATGCGCGCACACCGGGACTCGCAGGGATGGGCGCACGCATACCCGCATACGGCGGCAAATGGGATTCTTTCGCGTATGACCGCAAGCGCTTCGTCGAAATCCCCGTTCCTGATGTACCTGATATAGCGCGGTACATCGATGCCCGCCGGACATGCCTCTCTGCACGGAGCAATTTTTATCTGTTCATTATCGGGAACTCCCATCATGACTCCTTTCAAACTCTATGACGCTCATTCTCTCCGCCCGCCGTATCGGAAAGCGGCAGGCAGGGGGAGCTGGATATTATTCTTATCATCCGTTCGCGAGAACGATTCCCGCCTGCAACGCGGCTAGGTTCGCATCCCTCACTTTTCCGGAAAAACGGTTCTTGATGACTTCCGCGAGACTCTCCGGAAGAATCATGCCCTTCATCTGCGCCATGTACCCCAGGGCGATGATGTTCGACATGCCCACGTTCCCCATCCTGTCGGCCATTTCCGTGAAGGGCCGGCCGTAGAAATGCTTACCCTCACGCGCCCTCAGCAGGACCGAATCGTAGAATATCGCCGCCCCGCGCTCCGACAGGGGCAGGAATCTCTCCATCGCGTCCTCCGTCAGGGTCAGTACGATGTCGGCATTCTGGACCTGCTGGAAGACGATCTCCTCCTGGTCGATGATCACTTCGGCCATGGAGAAACCGCCCCTCGACGCGATACCGTACGAAACGGTCTGTACGACGTTTCTGCCCTCCAGGATGGCCGCTTCCGCCAGCATGATGCCGGACAGAACCAAGCCCTGGCCTCCGGAGCCGGCCATAATCACTTCATACCTGTCTTTCTTCATTCGCTATCACCTTCCTCAGCCCCGGCCTGCGGTCGCCCTGGCCGTGATTTCCCTGTAACGTGCGTTGAAATCGGGTTCGTCCCTGTCCACCAGCTTGCCCACCGCAAAGCGGCCGTCGCTCCGGGCGCTTTTCCGGCGCCGGAACTCCTCCACGGGAACGCCCTTCTCCTTCAGCCGGTGGAGCATATCGACCGCCTTCTTCATGTTGTTCTGGCGCCCGTAGTTCGTCGGGCAGGGACTGACGACCTCCACGACGGAGAAGCCCTTTTTGTTCAGGGCTTCCTTGATGCTTTCCTTGAGTTCCCACACGTGGTAAGGCGTTCCGCGGGCCACGTAGTTCGCTCCGGCGACCTCCGCCAACGAGCAGATATCCATCTCCCTTTCGGGGTTGCCGTAGGCGCTGGTCTGGGTCGATGCGCCCGTCGGCGTCGTCCCGGAATACTGGCCGCCCGTCATCCCGAAATTGAAATTGTTGACGACGATCGCCGTCAGATCCATGTTCCTTCGGGCGGTGTGGATGAAGTGGTTGCCGCCGATGGTAACGCTGTCCCCGTCCCCCATCAGGACGATGACGTGCAGCTCAGGCCTGTAGGCCTTGATCCCGGTGGCGAAAGCCAGGGCGCGCCCGTGCGTCGTATGCAGCGCGTTTGTCAGCAGGTAATCGTCCAGCTTGCCGGTGCAGCCGATTCCCGTCACCACGACCGTATCGTTGCGCTCGTAGCCCAGTTCCTCGAAGGAACGCAGCAAAGCGCCCATGGTCACGCCTATGCCGCATCCCGGACACCACATGTGCGGCAAGACACCGTCCTTGATATATTTCATGCCTGTTGCGTGAGACACTTAAACCCCCTTTTTGAATCTTTTCGTTCCATATTCAAACGACTGCCTTGATGATGTCCTGAGGCGTAATGATCCGGCCGTTGTAGCTTTTGACCCTCCGGATATCCGTCCCGGACCCAAGGACCTTCTGTACTTCGCCGGCCACCTGGCCGCTGTAATTCATTTCCGTCACGACGACCGTTTTCGCCCGGCCGCCGAACTCGGCCACCTCGACATCGGCAAACGGCCACAGGGTCACCAACTGCAGGACGCCGGCCTTGATTTTCCTCTTCCTCAGTTCCAACGCCGCCGCGCGGCTGGCGCGGGTCGTCACCCCGAAAGCGATCAGGAGGACGTCGGCGTCCTCGGCGTCGAAGGTCTTGACGATGACGATCTCGTCCCGGTGTTTTTCGATTTTGCGGTGCAGCTGCTCGATCCGCTGCGCAGCGTTGCCGGGATCGTTGTTGCTGTAGCCGTCGGGCCCGTGCATGGAACTCGACACATGGAATACGTAGTCGCTTCCATAGGCCGCCAGCGGCGCCACGCCGTCTTCATCGGGCAGGAACGGCCTGTAGGCTTCGGGCGGACAGGACGGCTTCTTCCTGTCGACAACCTCGACCTCGCCCGGCGCCGGGATCACGATGTTCTCCCGCATGTGGGCCACGACCTCGTCGGAGGCGAGAACGACCGGCACCCGGAACTTCTCCGCAAAATTAAAGGCCTTCACCGTGTAGTAAAAGCACTCCTTCACAGACGCGGGGCAGAGGGCGATCATGCTCTGGTCCCCGTGCCTGCCCCAGCGGATCTGCATCACGTCCGCCTGCGCCGGTTTCGTCGCCAGCCCCGTGCTCGGCCCGGAACGCTGTACGTTCACCACGACGCAGGGCACTTCCGTGAGGACCGCCAGGCCCATGTTCTCCTGCATCAGGGAGAAGCCCGGACCGCTCGTCGCCGTGAACGACTTGGCGCCCGCGAGCGATGCACCGACGATGGCCGCTATGCTCGCGATCTCGTCTTCCATTTGCATATACATCCCGCCGATCTTCGGCATTCTTCTCGAACACTCCTCGGCGATCTCCGAAGAAGGCGTGATCGGGTATCCGGCATAAAACCGCGCCCCGGCGTAAAACGCGCCCTCCGCGATGGCCTGGTTGCCCTGTAATAATTTCACTTGACTTCCCATTTTTCTCCTTCGCTCATTTCCTTTTCAGTTTGACAACACGATCCCGATGCCGTCATCTCGTAATATTGAACGTCTTTTGACGATCTATGTAGAACATGTCTTCCACGCCGATGGCATAGGGATAATAGGGCCATTGATATTCGACGCAACCGACCATCCCTTCCTCGATGACGTCATGGTTGCCCGTTTCGAAACTGATCGTCGCCGGTTCCTGCTTGCCGAGCACATGGCCGATGTTGCGGCGGTAATCGTCCGGAAGGACGGCCTTGTCGGGAACGAGGTTGCGAGCGACCAGCTTCTCCTTCATGGCCGCCAGCGTGCCGACGCCCTTCCGATAGACGACGTCGCCGTCGTTGCCCGGAACGGACGCGGGAATGGTCGTATCGATCATGGTTTTATCGAAGTACGCGTATATCTCCTCCGCGGCTTCATCCAGGGCAAGCGTACGGCACAAATCCGAGACGCCCCGGATCAGTCCGCTTGCATCCATCACCAATACCCCGGAATCGATCTTCAGGGATTTCGTCGCCGAATCGACGGGAAACGCCTGCGGCAGGTTGGGTCTTCTCGTGCGGTTCCCGGCATGCAATACGGTGAAATAAGGTTTGACGGATATACTGCCGAGCCCCCTGGCTTTGACATATTCCTGGTAACCGTCATAGAGATACTGTTCGACGTCCGTTTCAAGAAGGGACTTCCCCTGCTTGAGGGCGTTTTTCACCCGTTCCAGCGCGGTTTCAATTCCGTAAACGGTTATCCGGGCGGCCAGGAGATAGTACGGCAGTTCCCATCCTGCTCTCTGCTCGCGCCATACCCGCAGTGCGGCGCTGATCGCCTGATCGTTGTCGCTTAATCCGAGGGCTTTGTAAAAGTCGTAAGACAGGTGATTCTCTTCAATGCCGACCGTGGAATTCAACTTCACGGGAAGGGTCTTCACGGCCGCTTCGATATCGGGGAACACGCCCGTCAACACCGGAAAGTTCTGCGCCAGTGGTGCGGAGGTCAACAGGAAGACGGGACCGCCTTTCCGATAGAGAGCGAGGCACGGGGAACTTTCAAGATATGCGAACGGAATCCCCGCCATTTCCTGAAGATTCATCGGGGAGGAAACGACGATCGTCTCGAGGCCCATCTTCTCCATCGTCTTGTCCAGAGCAAGGAAGCGATCATCGACGTAAGCCCTCTCGACCAGGCGGAGGACATCCGCCTTCTGCTGCAGGCCGGATGCGACTTTGTCCGCGTCTTTCTGGGCGGCGGCGTACGATGCGCCGAAGGCGGACAAGATATCCTCGGGACGGATTTCGTAAAGATATACCCGCCACCAGGGCGGATTTGCCTCTATCGTTATCCTGAATTTTTCGGCCAACGGCCGGTAGGCCGACATGTGGATCTGGCCGTCGACGGCAATGGCGGCGCCTGCCCCCCCGGATTGAAGTCCTTCCGTCCATGTGTTCGGCGTTTGTTCGGGTACGCCGTCGAATGTGAAATAGGGCTTGAAATAGCTGACCCGCGCCTTGATCATCTTTTCATCGAAGTTGCCGCGTTCGATGTCCTTGACGAACAGGAGGAGCGACCCATCATCATCTTCTTTGAGAACGGGAGACGACATGACGCAAGAATCGAGATCCATATGGGGGTAGAGTAGCGCGTTCCTGGTATCCAATCCCGTTTTCTGCTTAATCTTCAACTGATCAAAAATTATTCGGGGCATAATCTGAATTCCTCCTTTCATGCCTCATATCTTCTTTGTTCATTGGACGATCCGCCTTGACGGATTCGCCCATAGAATTTACTGCGACACGTGCCGCCGCCTCTCCGGCATCGATGCATCTTTTCAGTCCGTACGGACGGCCTGTCGCCTCCGCAGGGGCTGGATCAATGGGCTTCCGGAAAGAACGACCGCTGGAACCGGCTTCCGAATCGGCCATACATATTTCAATCTCCCATCGATCCATGAATGACGAGACATCCCCTGAGCGGTATCCGAGTTGACTGCGTGCGGTTCCTGATCGACATGCCGGAGAACGTGAGACCCGCGGGCAGATCGAAAAGATCCGTTCCTGTCTGCTCTGCCGCATTTTTCCTATGACTTCAGGCCGGGGGCTTCGCAGGAGACGCCCACGCCGAGGAACTTGTGAAGCAATTCCGTACTCAGATTCTCCCTGACTTCTTCATACCGGATCAATCCCTTCTCGATGACATAGACCTTGGTGCACAAAGCCATGATGTTTTCGAGGTTCTGATCGGCAATGATGGCGGTCATTCCGCCCTCACACAAATCCCTGATGGTATCCCGCACGGCAATGACCATGGACGGCTGAAGGCCTTCCGTCGGTTCGTCGATGATCAGGAGTTTCGGCTTGGACATCACCGCCCTCCCGATGGCCAGCATTTGCTGCTGCCCGCCGCTCAAATTGCCGCCGTATTGGTTTTTCTTTTCTTCGAGAATGGGATAGTTGGCGTAGACTTTTTTGAGTTCTGCGTGATCGACCTTCCCCTTCTTGGCGGCAATGACCAGATTCTCGTAAACCGTCATCTGGGGGAATATCCGTCTCCCCTGGGGCACATAACCGGTGCCCAGCTCCGCTATTTTGTGCGCCGGCAGGGCGGCTATCTCTTGTTCGAGAAATTTGATGGACCCCTGTCTTCTCGGCGGCATCAATCCCAAGATACATCTGAGGAGCGTCGTCTTGCCGACGCCGTTGCGCCCGAGAATACCGATGACGTCCCTTTCCTTCACATGGAACGACACGCCGTGAATGATATGGCTTTTCCCGTAAAACGCATGAAGGTCATTAATCTCCAACATTCTTCAATCCTCCGCAAAGATATACTTCCTGCACTTTCGGATCATTGCATACGGCCGTCGTCGGTCCGTCCTTGATGACTTCTCCATAATTCAGGACGCAAATCGTATGGGCCATGCTGACCACCATGTCGATATCGTGTTCAACGAGAACAATACTGTTGATAATGCCCTCATCGAAAAGGTCGCGAACCTTCTTCGTCAACTGGACCGTTTCGTGAGCGCTGAGGCCCGCCGTGGGTTCGTCGAGGATCAGCGCCTTGGGATTGGAGCCCAGGGCGATGGCCACTTCCAGGAGCCTCTGATCCCCCTGAGATATTTCCCCGGCCAGAGCATCCCGCAGGGATGCTATCTCCAGGAGTTCGAGGATATGGTCGACCTTTTTGGCAATGTCGCCGAAATGAGAAATGCTGAAAAACGGGCTGACGCCGTGGCCGAAACCGATCTGCGTCGACAGCCGGACATTCTCATACACGCTTAATTTGGGAAAAATGGACGTGATCTGATACGTACGGACAAGTCCCTTCCTGCAAATCTTATGGGGCGGCAATCCGGTGATGTCTTCATCGTAAAAGAAGACCTTCCCTTTATCCGGCTTGTAGACGCCCGTCAGCAGATTGTAAAAAGTCGTTTTTCCGGCTCCGTTCGGTCCAATGAGTCCTTTGATCTCCCGGTCGTGAAGTTCGAAATTGACTTCGTTCGTCGCCAGCAATCCGCCGAACCGCTTGAGCAACCCTTCTGTTCTTAATATGACCTGCTGCATATCATTTTCCTTTTCTTATAAGAGCGGTCTGTACGACCCGAACTATGCCTTGCGGGGCGAAGATAATGGCCAGGATCATGATGACGCCCATCACGATCAGATATACATCCGAATTCCAACTGCTCAACAGGTCCTCGAAGAAGACCAGGACACCCGGCCCCACAAATGCGCCGAACAGCGTTCCCACGCCTCCGATGATCGTCCACCACACGGCCCGCGCCGTCCATATCCAGAAGAAAGCATGGGCGCTGGTGAATCCCATATGCAGGGCATAAAGAGCCCCTCCTAAACTGCATATCGTGCCCGAAAGCGTGAAGGCGATAATCTTGAGCCTGGTGGAATCATAGCCGATCATATTGGCGCGGTCCTCGTTTTCCCTGACGGCGACTATCGCCTTCCCGTAAGGCGTTCGAAAGAATAGCCAGACCAGGGCCAGCGTTACTCCGGCAATGAACAGCGGGAAATAGTACCTGACGAGATCCGTATATTCCAGACTCGCCAGCCCGAGATTCAGGGGCGGCACTTCAAAAGTCAGGCCTTCGTCCCCGCCGGTAATGGGGCGCAAAGCCATGGCGATGTAGAAAAAGATCATCGAGATAACGATCGTAAACGCGACGAAATAATGGCTTTTGAAGCGGGAGATGCCCATGCCGTAGATAAAGGAAAAAACGGCGGACCCCAGGATCATGAGGAACATCGCCCCCCATATGCCTGTCTGGAGATGAACGATGCTCCACAGCATGAGATAACCGCCCAAACCGAAGAAGACCGCTATGCCGAAATTGAGCAGCCCGGTGAACCCGAATATGATATCGAAGCCGAGACAATAGAGACCGAAGAGAACCGCCTCCGTAAGCAGCCCCTTGTAGTAGTCTCCAAGAAAAAACGGCGCTGCGAGTAAAGCCGCCGTTACGATTATGAGAATCAAGAGTTTGGTTTTCATCTGGAACATTACCTCCCTATTTCTGCGACACGATCCCTTCGGGCTTGATATAAAGAATCAAAATCATGATCGCGAGTGAAACGCTCTTTGCCAGAGTCGGGTTCATGATAACGGAGAATATACCGCTGCTCAGCGTCAGAATCAGTGCAGAGATAATGGTTCCCGGAATACTGCCGAAACCGGCGACGATGACCACGATAAAGGCGTCGATGATGACCTCGGCACCCATGGAATGGGTAATGCTGGTCATGGGGGCCACCAGCGTGCCGCCCAGGGCCGCCAGAATCGATCCTAAAACGAAGGTCATCAGATAAACCCTGGATACCGGAACACCCATGGCGGAAGCGGTGTCCTGATCCTGATTGGTCGATCTGATCCAGACGCCCATCCGCGTTTTCTTCAGAAAGAGGATAAGGCACCCGACGACGGCCAGGGAAAAGGCGGCCGCAAAGAGACGATAAACGGGATACTGTATCCCGAGAAAACTGATGGAATAAGGCAAAGGATTGGGCAGAAGCCTTGGTGCGCCGCCGAAAATCAGCAGGGTGATCTGTTCCAGGATGAACATCACGCCGTAACAAATGATCAGCGTCACCGCAATGGGATGCCCGATAATGCGAAATTTCAGGGTGGTCATGTATATAATGGCCGCAATGACGGCCATAACGATACAACTGCCGACCAGAGAATACCACCATGACCCCAGATAACTGGCGGCATAGAAGGCCGTTACGGCGCCGATCGTATACATGGCTCCGTGCGCGATATTGATGACGTTCAGTTGACCGTATATAAGCGTAAGCCCGAGAGACACCATCGCCAGGATACAGGACCATGTGAGACCGTTAATAATTGCTATTTCGATTGTAGTGATCATAAAATTAGCCCAATATTCATAGAGGCGGAACGGTCCTTCCTGCGCGTCACGCAGGAAGGATCGTCCGAGGTGATGTTGACGTTATTGAACCTTTTCTTTCGTAAAATCGACCGTCGCGGGGTAGTACTTCAAAACATCGTTGCCTTTCATGCAGGCCTTGGTCACGATGCTTCCCTTTTCGCCCTTCAGAATATACGTGTCGGTAATGGCCTGATGGTCCTGTGCGCGCATCATTTTGCTCCCCTGGGGAAATTCGATTCCCGCCTTGACCTGAGCGCCTTCCAGGGCCTTCATGAATTTCAGGTTATCCTTCTTCGATTTCCATTGGCCGTCTTCCACGCCCTTCTTGATCCAGTAGACGCCTTCCCAGCCGGCCCAGATGTAATCCGCGCTCAGCTTTTTGGATTTATCCCAGCCGTCGTCGTCGATACCGACCGCGGCGCGATAGGCCTTCTGGGCATTTCTGAACTCTTTTGGAAAGCCGTCAAGCGTTCGCGATCCGTATGTGCCGCACCATACCAGGTCGGCGCCGGGTCCGAGGTCTGCATAGCGAATCGATTGAATGGTGCCGACGAAGATGGGTTTCCGATAACCGAGGTCCCATGCCTGATTGGTCATTTTGATGACGTCGGCCGTGAAATATCCGGATACGATGAAATCGATGTCTTTAGGCAATTTGCTCAGATACGGCACAAAATCCACTGTCCCTACCGGGGAGAAATCCTTCCCGGCCATCGTTATCCCAAGCTGTTTGAAAATCTTTTCCGTCGTATCGACAACGGAGTGCCCCCACTCATAATCGGCACCCATCCCGTATGCTTTTTTCCCGAGATTCCTGGCCGCGAACTGGGACATGGCGATTGCCGCCATTTCGGCATTGGCAATTTGCCGGAAGACATACCGGTTTCCCTTCGAGCCCGTGATATCCCGGGCGGTCCCTTCGGTGAAGACGATCGTATTGAACTTCTTGGCCAGCGGCGGCGCCCCGATTCCCAACGCGGAATTGCAGCTCAGCAGCACGAAATCGCATTCGTCTTTTTCAACCAGCTTACGAAATTTTCTGAGCCCCGTGGTTGCATCGGTAGCACCGTCCTCGACGATATATTCCACTTTACGGCCGGCAATTCCCCCCATCTTATTGATCCGGTCGATAGCGGCTTTTGCAGTCATGCTGCTCCCCTGGCCGTAAACGGAAAGCCCGCCGGTCAGATCGTAAACGGCGCCGATACGTATCGGTTTCTGGTCTGCGGCATTTAATTCCCCGACACCCACAACGGCGATGAACACCCATATCATCGCAACTATTACCGCTAATGCAGTTTCCCTTCGTTTCATTATTTCCTCCTCGTACATCGGCTTGGTTGGTTTTCAATGGTCCTCCTGCGCGTAGAAGCCGCAGGGATGACCACCCCAATATTCTTTTGGTGTTATATGCGGTTGTCGTATTTTTCTTTGCGGGTCATCTGGAAGGCATCAATGACAAAATCAGGGTTCTTTAATATCCTGCCGCTCTTCCAAAACCACCCCCCTTCCGAATTTCAGTGAACGCCAAGTGATATGAGGGGTCGTATCAATTTCGTTCTTTAATCATCGTCTTCCTGACATTCCGGAAATCAGGAAGTTGCCATTTCTTCTATCTTCACATCCGTAACAAACATATGGCAGGCTTTGTGGGTGATCATGAACGGAATTCTCGATTTCATGGCCACCAGTTGCGGGGTGATGCCGCACCCCCAGAAAACAGGCACATCGTCCGCCTCCAATTCGGGCGGCTCGCCGAAGTCGACCTTGTCGAGTCTTGCAACTCCGATGGATTTTCCATCGCCGACGTGGACCGGCGCTCCGTGCGCCTTGGGAAATCTTGAGGTTATTTGAACCGCCCGTGAAACAAGACGGCTTTGAATCGGTCTCATGGAGACCACCATCGGCCCTTCAAAGATTCCGGCCGGCCGGCACATGACCGAAGTGACATAGACGCCGGGATCTTTTTGCCGGAGGTAGTTCTTTACGGGAACCCCTCCCCGGACGAGGGCCTCTTCAAAGGTATAGCTGCAGCCGATCAAAAAGGTCACCAGGTCGTCCTGCCAGATATCGCCGATCTCCGTTTTCTCCTCGACCAGCATTGAATCCCTGAAGACGCAGTATTTCGGCAGATCGGTGCGGATGTCCGCATGGGGAGCCGCTTCCTGCACAATCGGATTTCCCGGTTCGAGGATTTCTATGATCGGGCAGGGCTGCGGATTCCGTAAACAAAAGATGGTAAAATCCAGAGCATATTTACTCGGCAGAATGACGAGATTGGCCTGGACGTAACCGGGGCAGACCCCGTTGGTTGATTTTTGCCATTGACCTTGTCTGACCCGGTCGCGGAACCTGACCGGATCGTTCTCCAGCCTTTCGCTGCACATGAATGTGAATCCCCCCTCCATGCAATATTGGGTATGGAACTGCAAAATTTCTGGGATCGACCAACAACAAATCCGTTATTTCGGAAGGCGCCCGCGCAGCTTCATGGCTTTAAGGACCCGCTCTTTCGAGATGGCCAGGGCCACTTCCCGCGGCAGGTTCTTAGACGACGTCGCTTCATCCAAAACCATGGCGACGTTCTTCCACATCTTCTTCTTCACCGTGTCATAAACTTCCTGCGGCTCCAGAATGTCGCACGAGTACCGGTTGTCCATGGCCTTTCCCGCGCCCATAACGGCACCGGCATTGGCTACGAAATCGGGAACAACCAGGATCCCGCTTTTGTGGAAATATTTCTGCGCGGCCTCGCTGGTCGGGAAATTGGCCCCTTCCACGATCATCTTCGCTTTGACATTCTTCATATTCTTTTCCGTGATCACGTCGCCCGTGGCGCCGGGAATCAGGATGTCGACATCGAGTTCAAGTTCTTTTCCGGCGGGAATCGCCTGGCCCTTGCCGTACAGAGCCACGCATTTATCCCCGTGTTGTTCGCGTAATTCCAGCAACCGGGCGATGTCGAGCCCCTTCGGATCGTACAGGGAACCATCCACGGACGATATGGCCACGACCTTGGCCCCTTTGGCGCTGATGAATTTGGCCGCGAAAGCGCCGACCGCGCCGAATCCCTGGATGGACACGGTGGCCTTCGGCAGCTTGATTTTCTTATACGGTGCTGCGCATTCGGCGGCCTCGACGACCCCGTAACCCGTAATGCCCAGTTCGTCGTAGGGCAATCCTCCCAATTCAGCAGGCGTGCCTACGGCCGTTTTCATATCCTCCGCTTCATCAAGCGCAATCGCTCCGTCTTTCTCGGCGAATCCCATATCGTTTCCGAAGACATATTCGTCGGGAAGCAATTTGCGGATCTTCTTTACGAATGCCCGGATGATCTCCTCCTTAAACGGGGATTTCGGATCGTTCTTTATGCCGGCCTTCGCGCCTCCCAGAAAGATATCGGCCATGGCCCATTTCCAGGTCATCGTCCTTGCCAGCCTGAAGCAGTCATGGAGGGTCATGTTCGCATCCATACGACACCCTCCCTTTCCGACACCGCGTGCCGTATTGTCGATCACGACCATTCCTTGCATACCTGTCTTCGTATCGTGCACAATCAAGATCTTCTCGGGACCAAACTCATCCATGTATTCGAATATTTCTGACATAACCCAACTCCTTCAAAGGCGTATTTATTAATTCTGATGACATTTCCGGTTGATTAAGTGATTAATGGTTGCTTTTTTTTCTTAATCGCATCTCCTCCTTTTTGAGTTGTTCCAAAACGTTCTCTTCCGTTATTTTAATGTGCTGTTCGATCATCTGAACAGCGCCTTCCAGATCCTTATCGCCTATCTTCCTGATGATATCCTCGTGTTCGTCCTGCACCTCGCTCATGCGCGATTGCTTAACCAGCGCCCTCGCGCCCATCCAGTCAATCAGATCGCGAATATTCTCCAAAGAGTTGACCATGAACGGGTTCTCGGTAAGACTTGACAGGGCGAAATGAAACTCCCGATCGATCCGAAGATAGCCGAGATTGTCTTTATCTTTGAAAGCCTTCTCACCTTTCTTGTGAATGGCGTTTATCTTATCCAGCATTTTCTTGTTTATTTTAGGCACAATGCAGCGGATGATAGCCATTTCCAAAGCCCTGCGGACTTCATACAGGTCCCGGATATCCTTCTCCGTCATTTTTGCCACCCGTATGCCCCTGCGGGGAAGGAAAACGATGAATCCTTTGGCGGACAGCTCCAGAAGGGCCTCCCTGACGGGCGTTTTAGAAATCCCGAGCTCTTCCGCCAGCCTTTTCTCGTTATAAATCTCCCCCGGCTTGAGTCTTTGCGAGAGGATGGCCTCTTTAATCAACTCCAACGCCATAGTTTTCAAAGAACTTGGAATATCGATATTCCTCAACACTGACATCACAACACACCTCCCACCGGTTTATTCATATCTAATATCTGATATATCAGATATTAGAATGAAAAGAAACATCTTTTCAAGTGCCGTTTGAAATCGGTGTTAAGTATAATTCCGTTAATTCCATAATATCAGGAAAGAACTCCCTCTTTAACTTTACGCCGCCTGCCCCGTCTTGATCCCGCCGTACCCTTTTCACTGCAACCATACCTCCCGTGTCGGACGATAATCTTTCCTGAAGCGCTAAGCTTCCCCAACCCCGCTCAAACCTTCATTCTCTCATCGGGGCATTCCGAAGCCGGAATACCCCGCCCCTGTTGACGATCAGCTTTTGCCGACCCCGCGACATCGTCATGCCTTCCGTGACGTATCCGGAAACGGCCGCGGGATATGTTCTGCACCCGACCGATCGTCGACCTATAAGAGAATGGTCATCCTTTGCGCCGCAACGAGCGGAGCTCCACTGAATCGCCATGGCTCATCGCGCCCTGCCTGCGACTTCATACGCTCTTTGTAACTTTAGATATCAAGATCTGTGCCATCCGCTGTCGCCGTCCCGGAGAAGGCGACGAGGAAGACCGGTAAGGGGCTGGAACTGTTTCGGATACGGCGCGAGGTCAAGCGGCGGATGGCTTCTCATGAAGTCTTTGGGAAACAAGACATATTTGTCCCTTCCCGGGAAAACGATACACAATTGTTGCGGACAACGGGCATACGGCGCCCCGGATCACGCATGATAGTTTCCCGGCGTTCCGGAATCCGGGAAGGTGATAAACAGGCCGGGGAAACGATATAAACCCCCAACAGAAAATGAGCGGATTCTTCATCGGGACCAGCCTCCCGGATATTGTCGCATCCGCCTTACCGCTTCCGCTACGAACAACACGTTGCTTCAATTACGGTCAATACGCCGGGTCAGACCGTCCCGACAGGCGCGTTCGAAGATGCCGTTCCACCCGCAACGAATCTCGAAATGGCTTCTGATATCTCACGCCGAGCCCGATTCACATCGTACCGGCCTTATATGCCCTGCCGTTGCGGATAGTGCCGTCTATCTTTCGTCTCCCTTCCCTTTATTTCATACTGAAGACACCTTTACCGGACCATCCCTGAAACCGGACGAAATCGAAGTCCGTATCCCGTTTGCCGGGGAAAGTAAAAAATAGCCGCGGAGAACCGGAAGCCCTGCCGCTGCATCCGGTCCGCCTGACCCATTCACCGTCATTTTCACGCCGCGCATCCGGGAGCACCCCATGGACACATGTGGTTCCGGGGGGTTGCAAGATTTTCTTGACATCGTATATCGTATATCATATACGATATACGAAACAACGGTATGTCCCCAAGAGCGAAAAAGGAACGATGGAGCTGATGAAATGAGCCAGATTGTGATTCATACGGAGCGATGCAAAAAGTGCGGCGTCTGCATCGGGTTATGCCCGCGGGAAGTCTATGCAGCAAATGATGAAGGCTATCCGGAGCCTGTCCATGCGGACAAATGCAGCAAGTGCGGACTTTGCGAATTATGGTGTCCGGATTATGCCGTCGAATTAGAGGTGTGAACATATGGAACAGACAGGAAAAGTGAAGCTGATGCAGGGGAACGAGGCCTGCGCGGAAGGCGCCATCGCGGCGGGCGTCCGGTTCTATGCGGGATATCCCATAACGCCGTCGAACGAGATCGCCAACGTCATGTCCAGGCGGCTCCCCGAGGTCGGAGGAAAATTCATCCAGATGGAAGACGAGATAGGAAGCCTCGCCGCAGCGATCGGGGCCGCCCTCACCGGCGTCAAGGCCATGGATGCGACGAGCGGACCGGGGTTTTCGCTGAAGATGGAGAACCTGGGGCTCGCCTGCATGGTGGAAGTTCCCCTTGTGCTCGTCAACGTGCAGAGGGTGGGGCCGTCCATCGGCATGGCGACGTCGCCGGCCCAGGGCGACGTGATGCAGGCAAGATACGGCTCCCACGGGGACTATGCCATCATCGCCCTGTCGCCCGCGTCGGTGCAGGAGATGTTCGACCTGACGATCAGGGCGGTCGATCTCTCCGAGAGGTTCAGGGTGCCCGTCATCCTCCTCGCGGACCAGGTCGTGGGGCACATGCGGCAAAATGTCACGCTCCCGCCGTACGAGACGGTCAAAACGGCCTACAGGCCCGAACCCGACGTGCCCCCGGACCAGTACCACCCCTACCGGGGGAACGACAAGGGGGTCCCGCCCATGGCGAAATTCGGGACGCCCTACCACTGGTACGCAAACAGCAGCGCCCACAACGAGGACAGCTTCCAGGCCACGAGCGATTTCGCCGTGTCCAGGCTCCTGATCGAAAGGCTCACAAACAAAATCGAAAAAAACAGGAAAGAGATAACGGACGTCCGGGAAGAGTTCATGGAAGATGCGGATATCGTCGTCCTCGCCTACGGCTGCACGGCCATCGCCGCCAGGGGGGCCGTCCTCAAGGCGAGGGAGTCGGGGCTTAAGGTGGGGTTTATGCGGCCCCGCGTCCTCTGGCCCTTTCCGGAAGACGAAGTCCGGGCCGCGGCGGACAAGGCCAGGGCGATCATCGTTCCGGAAATGAACCTGGGTCAGTACATCCATCCCGTGAGGGAGGCCGCCTGCAGACAGAAGGCGGAAATCGTCTCGCTTGCGCGCGTGGGCGAGGCCTTTTCCTCGGCCGAAATACTCCGGAAAATAATGGAGGTGCATCATGCGCTCTGAACAACCTTCCACGTCCTCCCTCGTGGAGAAATATTTTTATACGCACCAGATGCCCACCATGTGGTGCCCCGGATGCGGCAACGGCACCGTCGTCATGGCCATGGCTAGGGCCGTGGAGCGGCTGGGCCTGGACCTGGACAAGGTGATCCACGTGGCCGGCATCGGCTGCGCCCCCGTGGCCCACTGGTACACGACGTTCACCGCCCTGCAGTCGGCCCACGGCAGAGCCCTGCCGAGCGCCACGGGCATCAAGCTGGCGAACCCGGGGCTTAACGTCGTCGTCACGATGGGCGACGGGGACTGCGCCGCCATCGGCGGGAACCATCTCCTCCACGCCTGCCGGCGGAACATCGACCTCACCGCCATCGTCTACGACAACTACAACTACGGCATGACGGGCGGGCAGGTGGGCCCGACGACGCCGGTGGACGCCATTACGTCGACGACCCCCTACGGCAATATCGAAAAGCCCGTCGACCTGTGCCGCGTCGCGGAGGCGGCCGGGGCGACCTTCGTCGCCAGGGGCGCCGTCTATTACGTCAGGGAGCTGATCGACATCATCGAAAAAGGCATCAGGCACAAGGGCTTTTCGCTGATCGAGGTCCTGACGCCCTGCCCCACGGCCTTCGGCAGGAGGAACCGCCTGGGCGCTGCGGCGCAGATGTGGAAGGCCCAGAAGGACGTTACGGTTTCCGTGAAGAAGGCGAAGGACCTCCCGGCGGACGCCCTCGCAGACAAACTGCTGCGGGGGATTCTCGTGGAAAAGACGCTGCCGGAATTCACGGAGGAATACGACAAAATCATCGCCGAGGCGCAGAAAGGAAGGGCGAAAGGATGAAGGGAACTTTGGAAATACTCTTGGGCGGAAGCGGCGGCCAGGGACTGGGAATCGCCGGCGTCATCCTCGCCCAGACCCTCGCCGAGATCGAGGGAAAGAATGTCCTGCAGACGGAAGCGTACGGCATATCCATGCGGGGCGGCATGAGCCGCGCCGAGGTGCTGGTCAGTTCGGAGGAGTTGAACGAAGTCAAAGTCACGGAACCCGACGTGCTCCTCGCCATGTCCCAGCCGATAGCGGATTTCTACGTCCCGAAGACGAAGAGGTCGGGCCTCGTCCTTGCCGATTCGATGTTCGTGACCAGGGTGCCGCCTACGGAATCGAAGGTCTTCATGATACCCTTCACCGAGGAGGCAAGGAGACTGGGAATGGAAACGGCGGCCAACATCGTCGCCCTGGGGAGCATCGTCGCCCTGTCGGGCATATCGTCGCAGGAGTCCGTGGCGGCGGTCCTCAAACAGAAATTCTCGCCGTCGCTCGTCGACATCAACCTGAAGGCCCTGGAATCGGGCCGCGCCCTGGCCTCCGGACTCAGGGACCGGGCGTGAAGAAGCGTCGGCATCATTTATATCGTTAACGGGAAGGAGCATACCATGGCCAAGAAGGAACAGGAAATTCACGAAACGGCGTCGATCGCCTGGGAGCCCGTCGCCGGCACCCCCGGCGTCTTCGAAAAGGTCCTCAACGTCGACCCGGAAACGAACAGCGTCACAAGACTCCTGAAGTACGAGCCGGGCACGGGAACGAACGACGTCCTCACCCACGACTTCCACGAAGAGATCCTCGTGCTCGAAGGCTCCTTCGTCGATACGAGGAGCGGCGCCGTCTTCGGGAAGGGGTACTACGGGTACCGTCATCCGGGCATGGTCCACGGACCGTATTATTCCGAGAGCGGGATGATGACGTTCGAGATCCGGAATTACGAGAAATGACAAACGCAGGCATGCATCGACGAAAGTCCTGGAATCGGGGGAACCCATGCACGTATTGAATTTAAAAGTGAAGAGCGCAAGCGGGCTCAGGGACATCGCATTCCCGGTCCGGCGGATGGTCAACGCGGGCTACACCGCGAGGGACCAGGAAGGCGTCAGGAGACATATCGAGGAACTGAAGGAGAAAGGCATTCCGGCGCCGGACGAGGTGCCGACGCTCTACCCCGTCGCGTCCTACCTGATCAAGACGGGGGGCGTCCTCGAAGTGGTGGAGGAGGACAATTCCGGGGAAGCCGAATTCGTGCTGCTGATCGAGGAGGGCCGCATGTACGTCGGGGCGGGAAGCGACCATACGGACCGGGCGCTGGAAGCGGCCAGCATCCTCAAGGCGAAGCAGATGTGCCCCAATGTGATGTCCGCCGTCGTATGGCCTTACGAGGACGTGGCGGCCGTCTGGAACGAGATGGTGCTCCGAAGCTGGGTCATCCGGGACGGTCGGAGAATCCTCTACCAGGAAGCGGCGCTTTCGGCGTTCATGGGCGTGGACGACCTTCTCGCTTTCGTAAAAGGCAGGGTGAAGGACGGCGACATGGAAAACATGATCATCTTTTCCGGCACAGTTTCGGCCATCGGGGGCGCCATGCTGCCCGGAGAGGGTTTCGAGGTGGAGCTTTTCAATCCGGTATCGGGAGATTCGCTCTGGTGCAAATACCGCGTGGAAATTCCCACGTACGTGTAACAGAAGGGAGCTTGGTTGTGGCGCATTTAAAGGTCGATTTTCTGGGGGTCGAATTCAAAAACCCCGTCATAGCGGCGTCGGCGGAGCCGACGGCGAATCTGGAGAACATGCGGAGGGTCGTTGAAAGCGGCGTCGGCGGGCTCGTGGTCAAGACGGTCACCGATTCGGAGGCGATGAGGAAGCTGAGCTTCCAGACCCGGTGGCGGTTCTTCGACGAGGAACACAAGGTATGCAACGGCAGCGTCCCGCGGCTGTTCACGCTTTACGGCCGGACGGGACTGCATGAGGACAAGCCCGAGGAATGGCTGAAAGATATCAGGAAGGCGCGGGAGATCGGGGACGGCGAAGGGTGCGTCGTCATCGGCAGCATCGCGTCCACCGATGTAGAGGGGTGGGTGAAACTCGCCCGGATGACCGAGGACACGGGGGTCCGGATGCTCGAAATGAACCTGGGGTGCCCACACCCCTCCCAGATGGAGGAGACAAAAACGGGCATGCTGATCGGCCAGGACAAGGACCTGGCCGTGGAGGTCGTGAGCGCCGTGGCCCGGAGCGTCTCCATCCCGGTCATCGTGAAGCTGACGCCGCAGGTAAAGGACGTGACGGACATGGCGCGGAGCGTAAAGGCCGCCGGTGCCGCCGCCGTTACGATCATGAACCGCTTCGTGGGCTTCCTCGTCGACGTGGAGAATGCCGCGCCCCATCTGTACGGGACGGCGGGCGTGGGCGGCCCGTGGGTCAAACCCCTGACGCTCCGGTGGATTTACGAGATTTACCGGAACCTGGGCATCCCCATCGCCGGATCGAACGGGGCCTATGACGGCAGGGACGTCGCGGAGTACATGATGGCGGGAGCCACCGTGGTCCAGCTCTGTTCCGTCGCCATGGCCGAAGGGTACGGCTGGTACGGGAAGACGGTGAAGGAAACGAACGATCTCCTGGACAGGCTCGGTTATGCGACGGCCGCGGAGATCGTCGGCCTGGCGGCGGATAAGGCCCTCACGTACGCCGAAATGGAAAAATTCGAGAAGGAAAGGGCGCAGATCGACGAGGACCTTTGCGTGCTCTGCGGCCGCTGCGTCGATGCATGTTTTTATGGCGCAATCGGGATAAAAGATAATATAGTGACGGTGGGAGACTGCCGGGGGTGCGGCGTATGCACCTGTATCTGCCCCGCCATCTCGTTCGGGAAACCGGCAAAAGCCTCCTAATAAGACCCCAAGGAGCGGCGCGATGACGGACACCGTGCGGAAACAGACGGACAAGGGAGAAGGCAGGCTCAAAAAAATCGAGGACGTCAGGCTGAGCGAAAACGCCTACGACATCCTCAAGGAGGCCATTATTTCGCTGAAGTTCGCGCCGGGGGAGAGGCTGAACCTCGCCAGAATAACCGGCGAGCTGGGCATCAGCACAACGCCCGTCAGGGAGGCCATGAACCGCCTCGTCCAGGAGGGCTTCGTCGTCAACATCCCGTTCAAGGGGCCCAGCGTGACCGCAGTCGACGAAAAGATGGTGGCGGAACTGGCGGAACTCCGGGAACTCCTGGAAGTGGCGGCCATCAGGAAAACGGCGGCCCACATCACGCCCGGCGACGTGAAAGCCGGCGAGGAACTTCTGGAGAAGCTCGAAGAGGCCTTCCGGAAGAACGACGTGAGGTCGTATGTGGACTATTCCATGCAGTTCCACAACATGTTCCTCGAACGGTGCGGGAACGACATGATGGCGGGCGTCATCAGGGGCTTTAACGATCACGTCAGGAGAACGGCCTTCCTGGCGCTCGAAAAACAGGGCAGCATTTCGCCTTTTATCGAGGATTACAAAAAGATCCTGAAGGCGCTTAAGAAACGGGACCCCGAGGAAGCGGGCAGGCTCCTGCAACGCCACCTGCAAAAGGTGCGGCTTGCCTTCGACCGGGGGGAGCCGGCATGAGAAAGAAAGGGTTAGCATGAAAGACGGCGTATTCAAGGCGGCGGTGGCCCAGTTCGTATCAGGCTGTTTCCGGAAGGAAGAGAACGAGGAAAAGATCCTGACGTTGGCGGAAAAAGCACAGGCGGAAGGTGTGCAGTTCATCCTCTTTCCGGAAGGGGCGGACCTCGGCTATATCGTCCTGGACCGCACCAGGACCGTCGAAGAGGCTCTGCGGCTGGCATCGGGCATGGCCAACAGCCCTTCCTCGCGGTGGGTCGAGGCCATGAAAGGCCTCGCGGGAAGAGGCATCTACATCGGCTGCGGCTCCTTCTTCAAGACGGCTGAAGACAAGATCGCCAACGCGCTCCTCCTTTTCACGCCTTCGGGCGCGGTGCACGCCTACCGTAAGACCCACCTTTACCACGAAAAGGACGCGAGAGAGGAAGACTATGTCGCCCCGGGCAACGAACTGGCCGTCTGGGATATGGGGCCGTTCACCGTGGGACCGACCATCTGCTACGACCTGAATTTCCCGGAAGTCTTCAGGACCCTGGCCCTCCGGGGCGCCCGCATCGTCCTCAACGCCTCGGCGTGGCCGGCTTCGGCGGGAGGCGTGTGGGACAAGCTTCTCCCGGCGCGGGCGATCGAAAACCAGGTCTTCGTGATGGCGAGCAACCAGACGGGCGGGGGTTACTACGGGCACAGCAAGATCGTCGATTTTTCGGGCAAGGTCCTGGCCGCCATGGACGGGGAAGAAGGCTTCGCCGCGGCGGAGATTAATCCCGCCAGGCAGGATAAATGGCGGAAAATCGTCACGTACTTCGACGACAGGCGTCCGGAGCTTTACGGCTGAGAAAATATTCCCGGCAAAGGCGCGTAGAACCGCGGTGCGCTCCATAGCGGCTATCCCCTCAAGCATTTCGACATTATGAGTATTTCGTGCGTCTCCTGCGACGGCTCCCCGCCCTTGCCTTCCCTGCATTCTGACCGCTTTACGCGGCACGGCCGGATATGTTTCACGCCTCCATTATCGTTCATGAACAGCATCATGCCGCGATTAAAAACTGCGATCCCGGCGCCATCGCAGTAAAAACCAACATAACATTATCAGACTCCATCGAATCGCCGGCCTTCTTCCCGCCGCAAGCGCCGCCGTTATTGAGCGAATGACGCGGCGAAAAAGCCTCTGTCGGCTTCCGGTCTTCAGCGGACCTGCCGGAGCGGGAAAGAAGACCGTCGATTGCCATCTTCAGGAAAAAGGAGCACATGCCCCTCTCTTGACACCATCGACACCCGTAACTATATTTCGTTATAAGAAAGAGACGGGTGTGAAAAAGATTTTTCAGGAGCGAAGGGAGTGAAGTCGTGCCGATACACGAATTTAAATGCAAGAAATGCGGAAAAGTGTTCGAATATCTCTGCATGAGGAGCGACGATAAAAACCATGTGACCTGCCCGGATTGCGGTCATCGAGAAACTGAAATCCAGCTATCCGCATTCTCATCTTCAGGCTGTTCGGGAAGCAAGAGCGAAGGACTCGCTTCATGCGCATCGTCGGGACCTTTCTCCTGAGCATAAATCAGGGCTGCGGTCCGCAGCTCAACCTATACCCCATCCATGCCCTGTCTCCGAGGAAACAGGGCATCGCCTTTGTATAAACCATCTTGTCCGCCCCGGACCGGCCGGGACGGGAAAACACATACGCCTATCAAAACGATAACGACCCCTCCCCTCTCAATGTCGGCTGCAGGCATCGTTTCCTCTCCGGCAGATGTGGCCCGAACGTCGCAGGACACGGGGACATGAAGTATGTTTTATACTCGCCTTTTGCCTCGTTGGGGTCCAAACGGCCGGGATATCCCTGACCTTTCCCTTGACGGGCCGTTGCCGGCGCATTGACTGCCATAAACTGTCGTCTATGGCGTTGTCGCCGCAAAAAGTCATCCGTCTATTCAACAGCACGCAATTAATCCCATCCTGCGTATTTATTCTATAATCACCCTAACCCGTGGTTGGATTGCCATAAAATCAGAAAAGGCATTCCACCAACGCTCCGAAACGCCTTTCGATTTTCTCGTAAGCCCTGTCGGGATCGAACCGGCAACCTGCCGATTAAGCGTAATGTGCGCTATTTGAAAATCCTGTAATATAAATGCATTTAACGACAAAAGACGACCACAGGTCAGCGAAGGGATAATGACGGCGTGAGTTCTCGTCCAAGAGATGGACCGGTGCACTTTATAAATGTGACGTAACTTACGATTATGAAATTGCTCGGTCGATGTTTATGCCCTCGACGGCCTGATCGCATATTCGCGCATCTTGTCGTACAGGGTGTTGCGCCCTATGCCCAGCAATTTGGAAGCCCGGCTTATATTGCCTTTTGTTTTCCGGATTGCATTCATAATGGTCGTTTTCTCCATGGCCTTGAGCGATGAAGAGGCGGAGCCGGGTTCGTCTTCGCTGTTCCAGACGCTGTGAGCGAGATGCGTAGGGAGGATCTCGTCGCCCTCCGAAACGCTGACCGCCCTTTCGATGCAGTTTTCCAGTTCCCGGACATTGCCGGGCCAGGAGTATTTTTCCAGCGCCGACCATACCTCCCTGGCAACCCGCTTATAAGGCACATGGAACTGGTCGCACATTTTCCGAAAGAAAAATTCCGCCAACTGGACGATGTCCCCCTCGCGTTCTCGCAAGGGAGGCACGATCAACTGAAGCACATTCAAACGATAATAGAGATCGCTCCGGAAATTCCCCTCTTTGACTTCCTTATGCAAATCGAGATTCGTCGCGGCGATAACACGCACATCGACATCGATATACCTTTGCCCCCCGACGCGCAGGATCCGTTTATCCTGAAGCACCCTCAGGAGTTTTACCTGGATGTCCACGGGCGTCTCGCCTATTTCGTCCAGGAATATGGTTCCTCCGTGGGCCAATTCAAATTTTCCCGGCCGGCCGTTATGCCTCGCCCCGGTAAACGCCCCTTCCTCGTAGCCGAACAATTCGCTTTCGACGAGATCCCGCGGGATAGCTCCGCAATTGATCGCGATGAACGGCCCTTCCGCCCGCGCGCTTGCATTATGGACGGCCTGGGCAATCATCTCCTTGCCGGTGCCGCTTTCCCCCTGGATCAGCAAATTGGCGAAGCTGTTGGCGGCGATTTTCCCCATGCGAACGACTTCCTTGACGGCCGCGCTCGAACCCAGGATATCGTCGAAAGAGAATTTAGCGGACGACCCCACCATCCGATTGACCAACTGGCGCACCTTCTTGATCTCCCGGAAGATATCGATGACCCCGTCCAGGTTGCCGTCCTTGTCCCTGATCGGAATGGCCGTCTTGATGAAATGCACGACGCCTTTCCTGGTTTCGATAAAGAATTCCCTGTCGGCATACCCCTGGCCCCTCTCCAATACCTGGAGCACGACGGGTTTGAAATCGACAATCGATGAAATATGTCTGCCCGTGGCTTCATCCCTTTTCACACCCAGTATTCG
Organism: Syntrophales bacterium; assembly: GCA_963668175.1. Lineage (GTDB taxonomy): Bacteria > Desulfobacterota > Syntrophia > Syntrophales > PHBD01. Next base: position 1,791,351 of record OY764159.1, on the reverse strand, counting down.
CGCCCCGGTGGGGTTGATGAAGGTAACGATACCGTTCTTGTCCAGCATGAGAAGACCGTCGGAAATGGAATGAACGATGGTGGAATGTATCTGGGCCGATTGCTCCAATTTTTTCTGGATTTTTCTTTCCCGCAGGATGTTGGTCATCGCGGTGGCCGCCGACACCGCCATGCCCAGGGTGTGGCAGTGGACATACTTTTTCAAACCTGTGACGCTCAACACGCCGAGAAGATCGTTGTTTTCATCGACTATCGGAGCCGCCGAGCAAGCCCAGTTCCTGAAGCTGCAGCAATAGTGCTCATCCCCCGCCACTTGAATGGGCTGGCGCTCCCGAAGGGCAAGTCCGATCGCGGTCGTGCCGACAAGTTCCTCGGTCCATTTCATTCCTTTGACATAATGGATATTCTCGGCGATACCCAGCCGATCGACGGCTCCGACAACCTCCAGAATGTATCCTTCCCTGTCGACAAGAATAACCACAAATCCCGAACTGGCGACAAGCCTGTATAGATTGTGTATGAAAGGCATCGCGGCGTCTATAAGTTCGGAATTTTTACGCAGCAGGAGTTCCAATTCCCCGGCAGTCAGAACGACGCTGCTGACGCACTCCTCCCGATAGACCCCATACTCCCTCGACCTTCTCCAGGAATCCATGATAATGGGTCTCAGGGTGGAAGGTCTAAAGGTATTCGCTTCCGATCTGTTGAATCCGGCAAAGTCATCGGGCATACTCGTGGCAAGTTCGCGTACCATGGTTCACCTCCGACTATTCAGTAAACAAACGAATGAAGATGTTTATTCGCCGCGCTGTTCTTCGTCGCATTCCGGTTATGCTTCCGGAATGCCGGGAGTTCATGCGCTGCGTTGTGACCAGCCGACGAAGGCTGGGTTATCTGGCGTCAAGAGCGGAGCGGCTGTTGCAGGCAGGTTGAAATGTTTCGTTGTACGTATTTAGTTGCATAATAGTAAACATTTTTACCGATGTCAAGTTTATTTTGTCGGCATCAAAAACAAGACCGACACCTTTCAGGTTTGACATTCCGCCTTCACTGTGAAGAGGCTATTTAGAGGGATGAGGCACTGATCGGGCACACGTCCGGCATGGACCTACCCCCGATATCAACCAACTGCAGGAGGCAATGCCCCGCTTTCGGGCCAACCGGAAAGGATCGCGTCGCCGCGCATAGAGCAACAAAGCTCCGGAAGACATTCCGGAGGGAGACGGGCAGGGAAAATAACGTTATGCGGATGTTGCGTTGTTGCGTTTGAAATAGCCCTTTTGACCGGCAATGACCACCAGGCATTCCGACTTCTCCTTACCCACGTTCTGGGCGCGATGGGGAACCGAGGGATCGAAGTGGATGGCATCGCCCTCCTCCAGGCGTATCGTCTCATAGCCGTAGACCAGTTCTATGGTACCCTTTAATACCAGAATAAGCTCCTCCCCCGGGTGATCGAACAGAACTTTCATTTTCTTTCGGAGCGGGGGATGCTCCATCACGAAGGCTTCAATGAGGTGAAGGTCCCTGGCGGTGTTGAAGGCGTAATAAATGAATCCGATATCGCTGCCGCGGCGTATCACCTGGCGGCGCCGGTCGCTGCGTGTCACGATATATTTGAGATCCGTGTCGTCACCGTTGCCCTCGAAAAAAACGCTGATGGGAACGTCCAGTCCCTGGGCGATCTTCGCCAGCGTCGCAATGGGAGGCGACGACTGATTGTTTTCCAGGCGAGAAAGCATGCCGGGAGAAATGCCGATTTTCTCGCCCAGCTGTTTCAGCGTCATTCCCTTGGAATTACGGATCTTTCGCATGCTGTCGGCAATCTGTTTTTCGATCATATTTCCTCATGTCGTCGTCTGATTTAATGTATGTGGTTATGAATACTAAACAATTACGAGACCGTTGTCAATTTTAATCTTATTCAACTTATTTCTTTATATTCACGCTTTTGATAACCATGGCCTATCTGTAATTTCCGGCTCTTTGTTGCGATACGGGAGGGAATCATCAAAACGGGATAGTCGGGATGACAAGATAAGGCTTCCGGACGGATGAAGCCCTTCCCAGGAAAGATATTTCTCATGTGTTACCGGGCGTCGGCCGGCGGTATCGGGCAGGGTATCCCGTTTCCAAATAACCGTTCCGCATGATAAGAACTGCGCACCAGCGGCCCGGCCGCCACGGACTTGAACCCGGCCGCCAGCGCCATCTCCCCGTATGAACGGAACCGCTCGGGATGGACGTATTCGACCACCTCCATTTGCCCGGGGGAAGGTCTCAGATATTGTCCGATGGTGAGGACCGCGACACCGGCGGCGACGAGATCGCGAAAGACCCCTCGCACCTCTTTCTCGTCCTCTCCCATGCCGACCATGATCCCACTCTTGACAACCCTGATGCGACGGGCCGCTTCGCGCAACATTCGCAGGGAACGATGGTAATCGGCTCCCGGTCTCACCAACGGATAGAGTCGCGGTACCGTCTCCACATTGTGATTGAACACATCCAGTCCAGCGGCCAGAACGGCCCGCAACGCCTTTCTGTCACCTCGAAAATCGGGCGTCAGGACCTCAACGGAGGTCTCCGGAACCGTCTCGCGGAGGCGTTGAATGCAACGGACAAACTGGTCCGCACCGCCATCGTCAAGGTCGTCGCGCGTAACGGACGTGACAACGGCATGCCTGATACCCGCGACCCGGGCCGCCTGCGCGACTTTTCCCGGCTCGTCCGGATCGGGTGAGCTCGGCTGTCCCTTCGGCACGGCACAGAACCGGCAGTTCCTTGTACACAGGCCACCGAGAATTAAAAAAGTGGCCGTCCCGGCATTAAAGCATTCCCCGATATTGGGGCAGGAGGCGCTCTGGCAGACCGTATTCAAACCGAGATCCGTGAGGAGATCGACCATGCCGTTGAACGCGTCGCCGCCGCGGAACCGCTGAACCAGCCACGCGGGCTTTTTCGTATCGATCGCCGGTGTCTTTGCCCCATCATTTCGGATCATTGCAATTCCCTTACGGCGCATCGAAAGACGAAAGAGAATTCCTCAACCAAGGCAGCGGCCGTTTCGTCCATTCCCATCGGCCTGCCGGCCGTTTCGACCAGACTTGTAACTCCATAATCGCGAATCCCGCAGGGGACGATGTCCTGAAACAAGGCCAGATCGTTTTGGACGTTCAGGGCAAAGCCGTGCTTCGTGATCCAGTTCCGGACCGTCACGCCGATGGCGGCGATTTTACTGTCCTCCACCCACACGCCGTTGTAACGGGCCTTTCGCCCGGAGACGATTCCAAAACGTGCGAGGGTCCTGATCAGCGTCTCTTCCAGGGATTCCCTGTACCAGGATAAATCGCGGCGCCAGAGACTCAGATTGAGGACCGGGTAGCCGACGAGCTGTCCCGGATTGTGACAGGTGATATTACCGCCCCGTTCGGAGCGGAGGACGGCAATGCCCCTTCCCGCGAGCGTATCCGCATCGGTACGCAGATGCTCCAGGCCGCCGCCGCTCCCGACGGTGATCACAGGCGCATGCTCAAGCAGGAGCAAAATCCCGTCCCACTCACCCTTCTCCACCAGACCGCGCGCGGTTTCCTGCAGTTCCAGGCCGTGCTCGTACGTTACGACCCCTTCCCGCTGGAAGGCGCATCGTCTGTTCCTGCCGTTGTTTCCGTCCATAGTTTACCTATTGAAAGGATGACGGCCTGCGGAAATAATGAATGCTGCTGCCGTTCACCGCAAGCGCCGCCTCCCCCAGCGCTTCGCTGATCGTCGGGTGGGGATGAATCGTGGAAACCAGCTCGTCCGCCGTCGCTTCCAGGCGGATGGCCAAAGCCGCCTCGGCGATCAGCTCCGTGGCACGGGGACCGTAAATATGCACCCCGAGAATTTCGCCGTACCTGGCCCCGGCCACGATCTTGATGAGTCCCGACGAACCGTCTTCTATGCAGGCCTTTCCGTTCGCCGCCAGCGGAAAGACGCCGGCTTTATATTGCAATCCCTGACGATCCGCCTCTTCTTCTGTCCATCCCACGGAGGCGACTTCCGGGGAAGTATAGATGCAGGACGGGATGGTGTTTTTATGATAGGAAGCATGCCCCGTCAGTGCATGCTCCACGGCTGCGATCCCCTGGGCGGAAGCCGCATGAGCCAGCATGAGTTCACCGTTGCAGTCGCCCGCGGCATAAATACCAGGGACATTGGTACGGAAATTTTCGTCTACGGCGATCTTTGCACCACGCATTTCTATGCCCGCCTTTTCCAGGCCGATATATTCCGTTGCGGGCACTCTACCTGCCGCCACCAGCACATAATCGGCGGACAGATCACGAGCGGTATCGCCCCCAACGGCCTTGACCGTCAGGCCTGTGGAACCCTTACTTACACCGGCAACCCGGCTGCCGGTGAGGAAGCTGATGCCGCGGCCTTCCATCTCCCGCTTCACGGCGGCGGCAATCTTCCTGTCCAGCCCGGGCAGAATTTCCGGAAGCATTTCGACGATCGTGACTTGGGAGCCCAAGGCGCTGAACAGGGCCCCGAACTCCACGCCCAAGACGCCGCCGCCGATGATGACCAGCGAGCTCGGCACATGCCGCAGTTCCAGCGCTGCCGTACTGTCTATCACCTCGGGCAGATCGGCTCCGGGAAAATGCAACTTGAGCGGCACCGATCCCATTGCCAGGACAACGGCATCGGCGGTCAGCCTCTGCGGCCGGACGTTCTCGATCTCCACCGTGCGGCCGTCCATGAGGGAAGCGAGGCCCCGATGGACCTCGACCTTGTTCGCCTTCAACAAGCCTTCGACGCCCCCGACCAATCGGGCGATTACCGCCTGCTTGTGGCGCAGCAATTCCGGCCAGTCCATATCCGCTTTTTCCGCACTCAGACCGGCAATTTTACCGCACCTGACCAGGCGGTACAGATCGGCCGAATGGAGCAGCACCTTGGTGGGAATACAGCCGACATTCAGACATGTGCCGCCCAACCGGCCGTTTTCCACCAGATGGACTTCCGCCCCCAGTTGCGCGGCGCGGATGGCCGACACGTAGCCCGCAGGGCCTCCGCCTATGACGACGACTCTTTTCATTCGCCTACCTCATCATTTTATTACCGATCGCAGGATATGTTCCTTCATCGGCCTAGAGCAGCAACAGCGGCTGTTCCATCAATTCGCGGACGTGCGCCATGAACCTGGCGGCCAGAGCGCCGTCGATCAGACGGTGATCGAAGGACAGGCACAGGTTCGCCATCGGCCGGATTTCGACGGCGCCGTCCACGACCACCGGCCGGTCGACGACGCGGCACACGGCCAGGATGGCGCTTTCCGGCGGATTGATGATCGGGGCGAAATGGTCCACGCCGAACATGCCGAGATTGGTTATCGTGAACGTCCCGCCGGTCACTTCCTCGGGCAGCAAGCCCCCCTGCCGCGCCCTGGCGGCGAGATCGGCGATTTCCCTCCGGATCGCGGGCAAGCCTTTTCTCTGGGCATCCCTGATGACCGGGACGATCAATCCCTTATCGAGGGCGACGGCCACACCGATATTGACGGTCTTGTACCGCATCACCTTGCCGTCCACGAGACTGGCATTGATGTCGCCGTATTCGGACAATGCCCGGGCGGCAACGGCGACCATCATTTCCGTAACGGAAAATTTCTTCTCGGCTTTGGTGTTCCTATTCAGACCGACGACGGACGACATGTCAACCGACACGGTCAGATTCACATGCGGCGCCGTATGCCAGCTCAAACTCATCCGGTCTGCAATTATTTTCCGCGTCCCGGCGAGGGGCACGGATGACGCCTCCTCCGCCCCGGGTGACGGGCCTTCCGCTTTCGCGACTGCCGCCAATACGTCCGCTTTGGCGATTCTGCCTTCCTTGCTTATCCCGGACAGATCGATGTTCTGTTCTACGGCGATTTTCGCCGCCAGGGGCGTTGCACGAATTTTCTTTTTCTGCCCGTCCAGGTACCGCAGCACATCCTTTTCCGTCAGCCGCCCGCCGCTGCCCGTACTTGTCACCAGCGTCAGATCGACACCGCTTTCGCGGGCCAGTTTTTTGGCCGCCGGCGACGCCTTGACGGCAGCGACATTCGATTGCCCGTTCGGCCCTTCGTCTTCATTATTTCCGGTGGGCGCAGTATGATCCACCCGTTCTCCTTCTTCGCCGATGACGGCCAATAAAGCTTTGACCGGCACTGTTGCCCCTTCCGGAACCAGAATGGCCAAAACGACGCCGTCTGCGGGCGATTCAATCTGCTGGGTAATCTTTTCGGTCATGATCTCCACCAGGACTTCGCCCTTCGCAATCTTTTCGCCGGCCGCCTTATGCCACTTGGTAACCATGCCCTCGGTCATCGTCAGACCCAGTTGAGGCATGATGACGTTCACCGCCATGTTCCACACTCCTTCCGCTGCAGGAAGGCACGCGCCGAACGGCCGCCCGCCTTCCGCCTCCATTATTTATTTGTACAGATATAGGTCGCCGCAAAGCCGGCTGCATACTCCGCCGAATCGATATGGAAACCGCTTCTTCGGATCATGCCTTCCATGATCCAGTCATATGTGCTGAACTCTTCCCGGACATGGATCGCCGCTTCCTCCGCCAAGCGCGCATCGGCCAGTGTATTGAGATACGATATCCAGCCGTCGATCTCTTGCGTCAGATCGGCTTCTCCGGAGGGGAAAACGATATCGAAGAGCAAAAGTTTTCCCCCCGGCTTCAGCGCGTCCCGGCAGCGGCTGAGGGCGGCCGCCTTCCAGAAATCCGGCAGGTGATGAAGCACGGCCACGCACACCGCCGCATCGGCCGCCTCGGCCTTGTGTTCGTATGACAGCAAACCGCCATGGCGGAACACGATGTTCGTCAGTCCCAGCTCCGCTGCCCGCCGGCGGCAGTATTCGATCATTGCCGCCGAGATATCGACGGCATAAACCGTTCGGCATACTTTGGCCGCATGCAAGGCGAAGGCCCCCGTACCCGAACCGAAATCGATCACCGTGCTGCCGGCGCCAAGACCAAGACGGCGAACGATCTCGTCGGCCGCCTTCGCATAGTCCCGGAATTTTTTATGGAGGCAATCGTAAGCGGCGACAACCTCGTCCCGTGCGTAGTCGATACCGGGGAACTTACTTTCGTCATACTGCCATTCCGGCGCACTGCTCACGTACAGTCTTCCCCTTAAGTTCATTGCCGTCGGTCGGGATATTATCGGAAACGGCATATGAGAATACAGTTCCTGACGGCACATTGTCATCGGCCGGATGAAGAGAACAGGCGCGTTTCATCCGGCCGTTTTCCATACAAACCGTCTCCGCAAGCAGCTAATCCGTCTTGAGACTATCCGTAGGCTGCTTCCTGAACGTCAGGATCAGAAGAGCGCCCAGTGTCAGCGAACAGGCCAGGTACACCCACGCCCCGACAAACGAACCCGTCGCATCCTTGATGTAGCCGGTGATATAGGGTCCCACGAACCCGCCCACGTTCCCGCAGGAGTTGATGAGGCCGATGGCGCCGGCTGCGGCGGTCCCGGAAAGAAAAGTCGTCGGGTAGGACCACCAGACGCCGAAGGGCGCATACACGCCGATGCCGGCCAGGACGACAAAGAAGAAGCTGATCCATGGATCTTTAATAAACACCCCGATGCCCATGCCGACGGCGCCGATGAACAAGCCGATGGCCCCGTGCCATCTTTTTTCACCCGTTTTCGACGACGAATGCCCGATGTAAAGCATGAAAAGAAGGGAACAAGCCATCGGTATCACGACGAGCCAGCCGATCGCCAGGTTCGACCAGCCGGATACGCCCTTGAGCACGGTGGGCATCCAGTAGTTGAAACCCCAGAATCCGGTGATCCAGAGGAAATAGGCAAGGCAGAGTTTCAGGACTTCCGGATTGGAAAAGGCTTCCCACACGGAATAGTTCCTGACGGCCTTCTTGGCCGCCACTTCCCTCTCGTACTGCTCCGTAAGGAATTTCTTTTCGTCGTCCGTCAGCCATTTCGCCTTTTCCGGCCAGTCCGCCATCCAGTAAATAATCACAAAGCCAAACAGGACCGCCGGTATGGCTTCCAGGATAAACAGGCCCTGCCAGCCTTTCAGCCCGAAAAGCGGCACTCCGATCAGCCATCCGGCCAGCGGCGCTCCGACGATGCCGGAGATCTGCAGGGACGTCAGGAGCAATGCTATGGCACGCGCCCGATCCTTGGCGCTGAACCAGCGCGGGACGCACGACGCATAAATCACGGGATACAGGCTGGCTTCGGCCGCCCCCAGAAGAAAGCGAATGAGATAGAACTGCCACGCGGTCGTCATCAGGGCCATCAAACCGGAAACCAGCCCCCACGTAATCATGATCCGCGCCAGCCAAACCTTCGGGCTGTACTTCTCGGCGATCAGCGCCCCGGGAATCTCAAACAGGATATACCCCGCGAAAAAGATCCCCGCCCCCATGCCGAACATCTGCGCCGTAAAGCCCAGATCCTTGTTCATCGTCAAGGCTGCATAGCCGATGTTCACGCGATCGATATAGGCGATAACCGACGTGAGAAAGAGAGGCAGGACAATGTTGATATAGGCCTTTCTCCTTGCGCTCTCGGCGACGTCGGCGACCCCTACCCCCGTTGCCGCCACAGCGTCTTCCAGCGAATCCCCCATAATCATTTTCTCCTTTCCAACCCTCAAGTGCATAGAATTCCCGGCCCGGCGAAGCCTACTTTTTCTTCAACCAGGTCATCATGCCCCGGAGCCCTGCCCCGACTTTTTCAATCAGCATCTCGGCGTTTATCCTGCGCAACGCCTTGAAACCGGCGCAGCCCGCCTGGTTTTCCAAAATCCACTCCGTCGCGAATTTGCCGGTTTGGATATCCCCCAGGATGCGCGCCATCTCTTTTCGCGTTTCTTCCGTGATGATGCGCGGTCCGCGCGTCATGTCTCCGTATTCCGCGGTGTCGCTGATGGAGTAGCGCATCCTCGCCATGCCGCCTTCGTACATGAGGTCCACGATGAGCTTGAGTTCGTGGAGACATTCGAAATAGGCGATTTCCGGCTGATAACCGGCGGCTACGAGTGTTTCAAAACCGGCATTGACCAGCGCGGTCACGCCGCCGCAGATCACGCACTGCTCGCCGAACAGATCGGTCTCCGTCTCCTCGGCAAAGGTGGTTTCGATGATACCGGCCCGCGTTCCGCCTATACCCTTGCCGTAGGCGAGGGCGCATTCCTTCGCCTTGCCGGAATGATCTTGAAACACCGCCACAAGGCACGGAACGCCGCTCCCCTCGGTGAACACCCGTCTGACCAGGTGTCCCGGCGCTTTGGGGGCGATCATGAATACATCGATATCTTTAGGGGGAACGATCTGCCCGTAGTGAATATTGAAGCCGTGCGAGAAGACCAGGGCTTTCCCGGCTTTCAGATTTTTCTCGACCGCCGTGCGGTAGATGGATGCCTGGGCCTGATCGGGCGCCAGCATCTGGATGATGTCCGCCTTCTCGGCCGCTTCCGCGGCGGTTACGGGCTTGAAGCCGTCTTTTACGGCCAGCTGATAATTCTCGGATCCCGCCAATTCCGCCACGACGACGTTCGCGCCGCTGTCCCTGAGATTCTGTGCCTGAGCATGTCCCTGGCTGCCGTAGCCGATAATGGCGATGATCTTATCTTTCAGCAAGGTGATATCCGCGTCTTTTTCATAATACATTTTTGTTGCCATTTTCGAGTCTCCTTCGCTTGAGTTTATTGATCGTTTGTATGCCCTGCTCCTGAATCTTCCCGCCCTTTTCCTCGCTCGCTTTCACGATTCGGCCGTCTTCGCTTTTCGCAGCGTCAGCACAAGTAACGACGCAAAAACCAGACAAGCCACCAGGAACATGACCCCGCCGTTGAACGATCCCGTGGCCTCCCGGATATACCCCATCGCGTACGGGCCGACGAAGCCGCCGAGATTCCCGATGCTGTTGATCATGGCGATGGCCCCGGCGGCAACGGAAGCGGTCAGGAAGGATGGCGGAATGGACCAGAAGGGACCGAAAGCGCCGTAGATGCCCATCACGGCAATCGTGAAGAAGACCATGGAAACGAAAACGCTGATGTTGGCCAGGTAGACGCTTCCGGCCAGGCCGATTGCGCCGACGAGGAGGCTCAGGATCGTGTGGTAACGTCTCTCCTTGGTCCGGTCCGAATGGCGGCTGATGAAGTACATGCTTAAAAAAGCTCCGATATACGGCACGGCGACAAGGAAACCGACCATCTGATTGCTGATTTTTGCCGACAGCGCCTTGACGAGGATGGGCAGGAACATGGTAACACCGTAGAAACCGCAGACCCACGCGAAGTATATCCCTGACAGGACCAGGACATCCTTATCCGTAAAAGCCTGCAGAAGCGTGTAATGCTTTTTCTTGACGATGGCGGATTTTTCCTCGGCCAGAACCCCCGTCAGCCAGCCCTTTTCCTCCTTGTCCAGCCACTTCGCCTGTTCCGGTTTGTCGGTCAGGTAGAACGGCGTCAAGATTCCAAGGATGACGGACGGCGCGGCCTCCAGGATGAACAGCCACTTCCACCCCGCCCAGTCCATCCAGCTGATGCCGATGAGATAGGAGGAGACCGGAGCGGCCACGATATTGCAGATGGGAAGGGACATCATGAACAGGGCCACCGCTTTGGCCTGGTCTTTCTGACGATACCACGTGCTCAGATAGTAGATGATGCCCGGGAAGAAACTCGCTTCCGCAATCCCCAGGAGGAAGCGGACGATATAGAATTGCGTGGGGGTGCTCACGAATGCCGTGGCGCCGGAAATCAAACCCCAGGTGATGAGAATCCGCGCAATCCAGATCCGGGCGCCCACTTTGGCCATGATCAGGTTGCCCGGTATCTCCATGATGAAATAGCCGATGAAAAATATCCCGGCACCCAGCCCGTACACGGCATTGCTGAATCCCAGGTCCTTATTCATGGACAGGGCTGCGAACCCGACATTCACCCGATCCAGAAAGGCAACGATATACAACAAAAACAGGAACGGGATAATGTGCCAGAAGACCTTCTTAATGACGCGCTGTTCCAGCCCTTCAACGGCAACGGCGCCATTTACCGCATCCGCGGAAATAGTGGAATTTGACATCTTCAACCCTCCTTCAAGATTTCGGCTGTTTTGATATTTCAGATCCTTCCTATCGATCCTCTCTCTTTTCTTCCTTTTCATCCCGCCTGACTTTCCGTCATCCGCATATTTCAGCGGCCGACATCGCGATGTCCTCGGGGTGGATTTTGACCAGCTTCTCCAACGGCGGGCTGAACGGTATCGGCACGGACGGGGCACCTATGCGCTTGATGGGTGCATCGAGGCAGTCCAGTGCTTCTTCGGAAACAAGGGCGGCGATTTCGGCCCCGACGCCGCCGGTTTTGACAGCCTCGTGGACGATGACCAGGCGCTTGGTCTTGGCAATGGATTTGAATATCGTCTCCTTGTCGATGGGCGATATCGTCCTTAAGTCGATAACTTCCGCATCGATTCCCCGGGAGGACAATGTCTTCTCCGCTTCCAGCACGCGCTGGAGCATCAGGGAGTAAGATACGATCGTGACGTCCCTCCCCTCCTTCACGACATTGGCCTTGCCGATCGGCGTGATGTGCTCTCCCTCGGGTACGGGTCCCCGCATGGCGAACAAGACCTTGTGCTCGAAATACAGAACCGGGTTGTCGTCTCGGATCGCCGCCTTCAGCAAGCCCTTGGCGTCGGCCGGACTTGACGGAATGACAACCTTCAGGCCGGGCACATGGAGAAACCACGCCTCCAAACTCTGCGAATGCTGGGCGGCCGCCGACCTGATGATGCCGTCGGGAGCCCTGAGCACGAGGGGAAGCCTGCACTGACCGCCGAACATAAACGGGATCTTGGCCATCTGGTTGACAACTTCGTCCATGGCGACGGTGATAAAATCCACAAAGTGCATGTCGATGACCGGCCTCATGCCGGCCATGGCCGCGCCGATTCCGGCGCCGACGATGGCCGTCTCGGAGATCGGCGTGTCCATCACACGATTGCAGCCGAACTTCTGGGGAAGCCCCTTAAACTGCCCGAAGATGCCGCCCTGCCGCGCGATGTCTTCCCCCATGATGAATACCCGGTCGTCGTGCTGCATCTCCTCGGTCATCGCTTCCAGGGTCGCTTCCGAAAAGGTAATCTCCCGCATAAGTCAGTTAACCTCGCTTTCTACATAGAGGCCGGCATAAAGCTCATGATCTTCCGGATAAGGGTCCCGTCGGGCGTTTTCAATCGCCTGTTCCAGAATCTGCATTGTTTCGGCCTGGATCGCGTCGAGTTCTTTCTGTTTGAGCCAGCCATTCTTCAATACCGTTTCCGTAAAATTGCGGACGGGATCGTCCGACCGGAAGATCTCCTCCACTTCCTTCTTGTCGCGGTATAGTTCCGGATCGCCGACAAAGTGGCCCTTGATCCGATATGTCTTCACTTCCATCAGGATGGGGCCTTCTCCCCGACGGACCCGCTCTACGACGTCTCTGGCCGCTTCGTAGACCTTGAATACGTCGTTGCCCTTCTCCACGACGACGCCCGGTATGCCGTAGGCCGCGGCCCTGCAGGCGATATCCTCGACCGATGTCGTCGAGCGATAGGGCGTCGTCGAAGCCCATTGGTTGTTTTCGCACACAAAAACGACCGGCAATTCCCAGACGGCCGCCATGTTCATACTTTCGTGAAAAGTGCCCCTGTTGGAAGCGCCGTCGCCGAAGAAGCAGACCGATACCTGCCGCGACTTTCGCATTTTCGCCGCCAGGGCCGCCCCCACGGCGATATTGAACCCGCCGCCCACGACGCCGTTGGCGCCGAGCATGCCGATTTTGAAATCGGCAATGTGCATCGAACCGCCCTTACCCCGGCAATAACCCGTTTTCTTGCCGAAAATTTCCGCCATCATTTGTGCCGGGTCAGCGCCCTTCGCGATACAATGGCCATGCCCGCGATGGGTGCTGGTGATATAATCGTCGTCATCCAGGTTCGCACAAATCCCCACGGCCACGGCCTCCTCGCCGATATAGAGATGAACGAACCCGGGAAGGTCGCCCGCCAAAAACAATTCCCCCACTTTCTCTTCAAACAGTCGGATGCCGATCATTTTCGTATAAAGAAGAACCAGTAAGTTGCGGTCATAGGTTTTCACGGATGCCTCCTTGTGTCTTCGATCCGGTCGTGATGATCTTGCGTGTATCCAAGCAATGGCAATTTGCATGCCGTCATCGACGGCCGGCGGCTTGACCGGCTGCAGTCCATTATTATGATTGTGATTTTTTTGATTCGTGCCTTGTGTCTTCCGGAAAAGCATCGGTTTTTCAGATGTTCCGATCCCGAACACTCGTCCTGATTCGGAACATAAATTATTCGACACAAGGCAGTATGGATACCTTTGATGAGGATAAGATGGTTATATCCAAGTCACCGCTGGCCATCTGACGAGATCTATCTTTTTTCGAAGGTTCAGTTTGAGATGAAAATAGAAATCATTTTGACAATCAGGTCAAAATCCCTTCTTTCCCATTCTCAGCCAATTCAGACGGCTCTAGATGATATTGGGGAAGGATTCCTGTCTATCGGCACAATCGGTGTCGGCAGAACGATACCTGCGACGTATGCTGCTTAGGGATTCGGCACGATATGATATGGTTACTATATTAAAAAAAGAAGGGGTTACGAATTTCGCAACCCCTTGATATTCGGTAAGCCCTGCCGGGATCGAACCGACAACCTGCTGGTCAAGAGAAATGTGCGCTATTTTCATCTGTTGGTATGAAGACAGGTTTGACGACATAAAATGACCACGTGCCACCGGAGAACAGATCATGGAAACGACCCTCTCCCCAAGGCTTGATTCAAAACCGGACCCGTTTTGGGACGCCGGTTCGTTCTTGGAGAAGAAAGCGGTCCTTTCAGCCCTGAGCGTTTTCCAGTCACCCGTGTGCTTCTAATGACCATAGAAAGCGATCTCATCTTAATCGATTCCGGATGATGCATTTCTGAAAACAGGTGTAAGGAAGGAAGATTGCGGATCAAGATGTTTTCCTGTAGCCAATTGGACAATAATCCAAGTCGGCAGTGAACATTACAAACGACAATCAACAAGCCATGCCATACCCCATTAGCGTGCCGACATTCCGCATCACTGTAGTCAGATACAACCCCGTTTAAGTTTCGGGTTTCGTTCCTTCCGTCGTGCAGGAGGTCAGAGCTGCTGTGGTGGAACAACTTGACCTCCTGCATGAGGAGGAGGCAGGTTCTTATTTCAGATTTGGCGTTCGATATGGCATCTTAAAGGTCCTGAGTTTTCGGTTTCAGTCTCTCGTATGAGTTGAACACAAAGAGCAAGCCGCCGACGATGGAGAAAACCACGCAAATCGCGAAAGCACCGTTGAATCCGTAAGCGGATGCCGCGAGATACCCGGTAACGATCGGGGCAAAAAGGGCGCCGAAATTGCCGACGAAATTATAGACGCCGCCCACGCCGCCCGCCTGGCCGTAAGGGGCGATGTCGCTCGGAATGGCCCAGACATTGGAGGCGCCGAAGGCGAAGATTCCCGCAAAGGCGCTCAGCCAGAAAATCGCCCAGAACGGCGTCGTCGCCTGCATGCACATCCAGATGAAGACAGCCGCGCCGAACATACCGATTCCCATTCCTGTTCGCCTCAATGCGGTGGTGGTTGCACCCCTGTCGTACCATTTATCGAATACTTTACCGCCCAGGAGCTCCCCGAAGACGGCCACAATGTACGGAATAGAGGCCGCTATCCCCATCTCCTTCAGCGACAGCCCCCTTACCTTCATCAGATAGGTGGGAATCCAGTAGAGAAAGACCGTCCATACATAAAGATATAGAGCATAACCGAGCGTTGCCTTTAAAATAACCGGATACGTCACCAATCGGGTCATGGGTATGGGATGGCTCTGGACCGTGCCGTCGCTGTGAACGACCTCGTCCTGGCGGATATAGGCCAATTCGGACGCCGTGATCTTCGGATGGTCCGACGGCTCATGATACCAGAGGAACCATAGGAAGCCCCACACCACGGCCAGGGCGCCGGTCAGGACAAAGGACATCTTCCAGCCCCAGGCGGCAATAATGAAGGCAACCATTGGCGGAGCAAACGCGCTCCCGGCTCTGGCCGAGCAGTCGAATATGGCCGAGGCGAACGTCCTTTCCCGTTTCGGAACCCACACGGAGACAACCCGTGCATTGGCCGGGAAGGCCGGCGCTTCGGTAACGCCTATGCCGATGCGAAGGGCAAGGAATGAAGCGAATCCCGAACAGGCAGCGACCAGCATCGTTACGGCGCCCCAGGCAATGCCCGCAATACCGAGAACCTTCTTCGGCCCGATCTTATTGAGAAAATACCCTGAAGGGAGCATCATCAGCGTATAGGACCAGAAGAAGGCCGACATCAGAATGCCCATCTCTGCCGTACCGAGATTGAACTCCTTCATCAACGTCGGTGTCGCGACACCGAAATTCACGCGGTCGATGTAATTGATCATCGTCCCCATGGCGAGCCAGAAAACGACAAACCACCTGGTGCCGCTTTCAGGTTTGGCTACCGATATAGACTGTGTCGCAATAGCTTGATTTGACATAGTTGCATATCCCCTCTCTTTATTTGTTTGCGAACATCTGAAACTATCTGTCGTCTGCTGCTTCCGGGCATCACCCCCTTCCTTTCGCTTCTTCAATCCGTCATTTCAGGATCTGCCCCGCGATGATCATCCGCTGAATCTGGTTCGTTCCTTCATAGATTTGCGTGATCTTCGCATCGCGCATCATTCTTTCCACGGGATACTCCCTGATGTATCCATAGCCGCCGAATATCTGAACGGCATCCGTTGTGACTTTCATGGCGGTATCCGAGGCGTGCCATTTCGCCATGGACGCCAGCCGGGGGATATCCGGCGAATCCGGATCATTGTCTATGAGCGACGCAGCCCTATAGGTGATGGTTCTTGCCAACTCTATCTGAAGCGCCATTTCGGATATCATCCATTGCAGCCCCTGAAACGATGCCAGACTTCTTCCGAACTGAACCCTCTCTTTCGCATAATGGACCGCGGCATCGAAAGCGCCCTGGGCGATGCCGAGCGCCTGGGCGGCGACGCCGGGCCTCGTGTAATTGAATGTTGTCATCAGCGTCTTGAACCCTGTGCCCTCAGGCCCCAGGAGGTGCGAATCCGGAACGAATACGTCATCCAGGATGAGTTCCCGCGTGTCGGAGCCGCGAATCCCCATCTTGTGCTCCTTCTTTCCGACCGTGAAGCCCTTGGCTCCCTTTTCGACGACCAACATGCTGATTCCTCTGTTACTCCTGGCTTTATCCGTGTAGCAGAGGATCGTAGCCAGTTCGGAAACGCCGCCGTCCGTGATGAATATCTTCGCTCCGTTCAGGACATACCCGCCGTCCACCTTCGTTGCCATGGTCTTCATTCCCGCCACATCGGAACCGGCGCCGGGCTCCGTGATGCCCACCGCCCCGAGGCACTGCCCCGAGGCAAGACGGTACAGGAGCGTTTTCTTCTGTTCCTCGTTTCCGGCAATAAGAAAAGGATCGCTGGCGAGGGCTTGCGTCGTCATCATGACCGAAGTAGAGGCACAAGCCTTTGCAACCTCCTCGATCGCAAGAATCATCGAAAGCATGCCTGCTCCCGCCCCGCCGTATTCTTCCGGAATCTGGATGCCGAGCAGCCCGTTTTCCGCAAGTATTTTATAGTTCTCTTCCGGGAAAATTTCTTTCTCGTCTATTTCGGCCGCTTTCGGGGCAAAGTTTTCCGAGGCGATCCGTCGGACGGTGTCCCTCAGCATGATCTGATCTTCCGTCAATCTGAAATCCATCTTCTTCATCTCCTTTAATGATTATACCCTGAGCATGAGCGCTTCGCCCTGTGACAGTCCTCCGCAGATGGCGGCCACGCCCGTGCCTCCGCCCCGCCTCATGAGTTCGTACATCATGGTCATGGTGATCCTGGCGCCGCTCGCACCGACCGGATGACCGATGGCGATCGCCCCGCCGTTGACATTGGTCTTGTCTTTCAGCTCATCGAGTTTCTTCGGATCGCCGCCGGCAAGCATCTTGAGCGAAACCAGGGTCACGGCCGCAAAGGCTTCGTTGATTTCAACGAGATCGACATCGTCAATGGTCCTATTCGATTTTGCGAACATCTTCTCAATGGTTTCGGCGGGAACGCACGCCATATACTTCGGGGTCCCTGCCCCGCTTTCGCAGGCAACGATTTCAGCCATAGGCTTGAGATTCAGGGACTCCGCTTTTTCCCGGCTCATCAGGACCATGGCCGACGCTCCGGAGTTCAGCCCCGGCGCATTGCCGGCGGTGACCGTGGGGCTGCCGTAAACGGTCTTCAGGGCCGCCAGCTTATCCATGCTGAGGTTCTCCCGGGGCGATTCGTCACGTTCGAGTACGACGGGGGCTTTTTTCTGGGGGATATCGATCCGCATCAGCTCTTCGCCCACTTTGAACTTCCCATCCTTGAAGGCTTGGTTGTACCGCTCATGGCTTTGCAGTGCCCATTCGTCCTGCATCTGTCTGGTCACGCCGAATTCCTCGGCCACGAAGCCCGCGTCGGTCGCGACGGGCGCAAAGCCTTTACGTCCGTATCCCAGCTCAAAAAGCACGTCCTCCAGTTCGATCGGTCCCAGGCGCGCTCCCCAGCGGGCCTTCGCGGCGCCTGCGATAAGCGGCGTATTGCCCATATTCTCCGCTCCGGCTGCAATCACAACCTCGGCATCGCCGGACTTGATGGCGCGGCAGCCCAGGCGGAGCGCCGTCATCGAGGAGCAGCACGCCCGGTCGATCGTGAGGGAAATGTTCTTTTCCGGAAACCCCGCAAGCAGCGTGATCTGCCGCGCCGGCACGTTTGTGTATATGGCGTATTCCGCCGGAATGCATGTGCCGTAATAGAGTTCGTCCACCTGCGACGCGTCGAGACCGATCTTCGCGATGACTTCCTTCACCGCCAGGACACCGAGATCCATGCTTAAAACATTTTTCAGAACGCCGTCGTATCGCCCGAAGGGCGTCCGGACGGCGCTTACGATGACAACATCATTCTTCTTCATGACTTCCCTCCTGTGTAAAATCCCTTGCCCGTCTTCCTTCCCAGTCTGTTTTCCGCCACCATCGCCTCCAGAAGGGGTGAAGGTTTGTAACGCTCTTCCCCCGTCATGGAATACATCGCGCGCATGGCGTAAAGGACCACGTCCACGCCGGCCATGTCCATGATCTCGGCGACGCCCATGGGCCAGTTGCAGCCGAGTTTGAGAGCGGTATCGATGTCTTCCGCCGTGGCCAGACCCTTTCCGACCATGTTGGCCGCTTCGTTATAGAGAAGACAAAGGAACCGGTTGACGATGAATCCCGGAATATCCTTGACTACGATGGGGGTCTTGCCGAACCTCTTGCAGAGCTCCACGGTCTTCATCGTCGCCGCCTCGGACGTTTTATCGCCCCTGATGACTTCCACCAGACGCATAAGCGGCACCGGGCTGAAATAATGGGTCCCGATGACGCGGGACGGTTTGCTGGTCGCCGATGAAATGAGCGATATGCTCAGGGTCGAGGTGTTGCTGGCAAGGATCGTTTCTTCCGGACACAAGGCATCGAGCGTTTGGAAGATCTTCTTTTTGAGATCGATATTCTCGAAAACCGCCTCGACAACCATGGCGGCATCTTCGACGCCCGTCTTCATGTCCGTCGTACCCGTCAGCCGTCCTTCTATAGCTTTGCCCTGTTCCGGCGTGTACGTCCCTTTGGCGATTTTGCGTTCCAGAAACTTTCCGATGCCCTCCACGCCCCGGTCGACGAATTTCTGCTCCGTATCGACCAGGGCGACTTCAAATCCAGCTTCCATCGCGATCTGCGCAATTCCGGCACCCATGGTGCCCGCACCGATCACGGTTATCTTTTCCGACATTGCTCTTTTTCTCCTTTCTCCGCCTTATTTTCCGCTCTTTTCCACAAAGGCCCTCATGCTGTCTTTCTGCTCCTGCGTCGAGAAGCAAAGGCCGAAGCAGTCGATTTCAAAGAGCGATCCGGTCTCGATGTCCGCATCCGCCCCGTGGTTGATCGCCGACTTGATCAGCTTGAGGGCCGGTGCCGACTTGGCAGCGATTTGTCCTGCCAGCGCGAGCGTCTCTTCCATGAAGGAGGCAGCGGGGTAGACATAGTTGACCAAACCGAGATCGAACGCCGTTCTTGCGTCGAACATGACGCCGGTAAAACAGAACTCCTTGGCCTTCGTCATGCCGATCAGGCGTGGAAGCCTCTGCGTCCCCGCGCTTCCCGGCATGATCCCGATATTGATTTCGGGCTGCCCGAACTTCGCGTTCTCCGAAGCGGTCCTCAGGTCGCAAGCCATGGCATACTCCAACCCTCCGCCGAGACACAGACCGTTAATCGCAGCGATGACGGGTTTGCCCAGGTT
The DNA here is from genome assembly GCA_963668175.1 of Syntrophales bacterium. GTDB lineage: Bacteria > Desulfobacterota > Syntrophia > Syntrophales > PHBD01. The sequence goes on along the minus strand of OY764159.1, from coordinate 1,771,861 downwards.
CCAGATCGTATCCGTAACCCGCTTTGCCTGAAGGGCATAAGCCCTTGCTTCCATCGCATCCTTTCCATACATCTCCTTGATATCGCCTCCGGCAACGAAAGCCTTTCCCGAGCCCGTCAGAACGACGACCCTGATATCGGGGTCCGCTTCCGCCTGGAGAAGAAACTCGATGAGCCTTAAATTGACATTCTTGTTCAACGCGTTTAAAGACTCGGGGCGGTTAAAAGTCAAAACCGCCACGCCGTCTTTTCTCGTGAAAATGATGATGTCCTTCTTTTCTTCCATGAACGATTCCATTCCTCCTTCCTATTGCTTCTTCAAAAAGACCCCCGTGGGATCGATCTCTTCCCGCAGAATCCTGATCAGGTCGGGCGAAGGCCGCTCCGTTTCCCTGACGTTCTCGGCAACCATAAGGTCCCATCCGGTCGTGGCCTTGATCTGTTCGACGGCCACCCCGGGATGGTACGATTCGAGGTACATTTCTTTCGTTTCCCGGTGAAAGCGAAGAATGCCCATCGTCGAAACGACGACGCTGGGGCCGCCTCCCGGAAAGCCCATTTGTTCCCGCTGACCGGGTCCGCCGAAATAGCCCGGCGTCGTGACGAAATCGACTTTTTCGGGAAAACGCTGCTTCTGGTGGAGCATCATGACGATCGTTCTTTTGCAGCCGGCGCCGATATCGTTCGATCCCCCGCTTCCCGCGAAGCGTACCTTCGGGCTGTAATAATCGCCGATGACATGCGTGTTGAGATTGCCGTATTTGTCTATCTGGGCACCGCCAAGAAATCCCACGTCGAGTTCTCCTTTATGGACAATACCGAGGGCTTCGATAAGCCCCCCCTGCATAGCGGCCCCCGGGACCAGCACGGCGTCCGCTACCGACAAGGGCGTAACGGCGGGCCTGCAATCAATGGCCCCGGATTCGTATATGGCCATCATATTGGGAGCATGGGTTTTCTGAGCCAGAAACGCCGCCAAGAGCGGGAGTCCCGTTCCGATGATGACTTTTTCTCCGTCTTGAATTTCCCTCGCCGCTGCGACAGCCATCAGTTCCTGCAGAGTAAAATCGGTATATTTTTCAGTCATGATCCGCCCCCTTAAAATCCGTAATTGACACAGCCGGAACTCATATCCTTCGCTTTTAAACTAAGGAACTTCCCCATCCCGAACGTATCGACATACTTCTTCAGATATTCCGATCGGTCGGCCACACCGAAGACCCATTCGTCCATGAATTTTTTCCAACCCTCTTCCGTCCGGGATTCGCGGATGTATTTAAAGATAAAATCCTTGTCGACGCCGTAGTGGCCCTGACAGTTCTTGGGATGAGAGCCGAAGGGCGCTTCGATCACGGCAACGACCTTATATCCCGGAATAACGGTCCGGTTCGGATCGCGTCCGATTACGTCACGGCTCACGACCTCTTCAACCGAGACAATGACCTGCTTGCAGGCCCTCATGCTGAAAGGAGCGTCTCCCATAATTCCCCATAATTGGAAGTTGCCTTCGTCGTCGCCTCGCTGCGCATGGATATAGCCGATATCCGGCGTGAGGGCGGGGACAAGGGCGTGCTCCGCTCCGCTGCCGAACGGATCCTTAAGCAGCCTGACCTTGTTTTCTCCTTTCCAGGAAGAACAGCGCATCATATCGCTTCCCTTCATGGAATGAACCGGCACATAGGGAAGGCCGAGCGCGCCGGCGAGCAGCCGCGCCGTCATGGCAAAGTTGGTATAGTCCTCCATTTCCACTTTGTGCGGGATCCCTTGTTCAATCGCCCTCCTGAAGCTGTAAAGAGGCCCGAATACCTCCATCCAGACGTAGGACGATTCGATCCGGTCGACGCATCCCGCCCCGATCAATTGATCGGCATGATCGTTGAAACTCGGCGCGCAAATGGTGAGGTGCTTCTTTCCCTGGCGGATGATTTCGTGGGTGACGTCATAAGCAATCGTGTGGAAGAAACTGCCGATCGCCACCGTCATTCCGTCATCGATAAACCTGGAAACCGCTTCCTTGGCCGTCATGACCTTGGATACTTTCATGATGCAATCCTCCTTAAGTCTCGGTTTCGCAAACCAATCCCCGTTGCCGGGATGTCGCTGAACACCGTGCAGGCATGATGTCGCTATATTAAATTGTTATCTCGTAAATGAACTGGACGGAAATGAAGTAACCACCTTTTTCGGCGTGGAGCATAACAGGTTTGCAGAGGATGGCAACGTTGGATAATCCATGATGGACCCTGTATATTTTCTCATGGTTTTCCAATGGCCGGATTCGCTTCGATGCGAAGCATACGGAGGGCGGCACAATGTACATCTATTGAATATATTGACGATATTGCTATCTATCTTGAGATGTTCACGCAGGCCGGGCAAGGATAAGACCGGTAACTTTTATCAAGGGGATAGCAGCAACCCTTTTCGGACGGTCGCGTGGATCAAGACAGGGATGAAAGGAAAGTTCTCAGGTTCACCTTCTTGCTTTTCAGGTCAAGTTTATCGCGAATATGCTGCCGGTGGGTCTCCACTGTAGCAAGCGAAAGATTCATGAATTCCGCGATCTCTTTGGTCGTCTTCCCTTCCTTGATCAGCCCCGCCATTTGCAGTTCACGGGGGGTCAATTTCAGATGTTCCGAGGACAGCTTCCGGACGAAGGATGAGGTCATATCTTTCAGGTGCGATTCCATGATATTCAGGCAAGCCATATCGCTTTTCTTCAAGGCGCTTCTCTTGAGCTTTTCGACGCAGGGCATTACCAGCTTATTTAAACCCGAGATCACGTTGTTCTCGAGTTCGGACCGGTCTTCCTCTCTCCGCTTGAGAAGAACCCCAAGCGCGGCATTCAGCTCCTCCAGATCGCGTGTTTTTTCTCTGAGTTCCGCCTCGCGCCTGATTAGAGATTCCTCGGATCTCTTCCGTTCCGTAATGTCGATGTAAGAAGATACGCTGCGCTTGGTACCCGGAATCACCGATATCGTATTGAGAACGTCATGGATATTCCCCTGCCGATCCACGATGCGGAATTCATAGTTACGGGGCGCCGATGTGGGATCAATGCGCCGGTTCTGATGATAGCGGAGCATCTTATAGAGATCGCCCTCATGGACATACTCCTTCCAACTGTGCTTCCCCTCCCAGAAGTCTCTCCCGGCGCCGCTGAGCTTTTCAAACTCCGTATTCACAAGCGATACAGTCATATCTTCTTCCACAATCGTCATGGCCGTACCCGTTGTTTCGAAAATGGCCCTATAGAGATTTTCCGATGCCTGAATCTTCCGCTCTGCCTCTATGCGATCCGTGATGTCCACCAGGGCCGCGACGCTTTGTCTGGTTCCGGGAATCATCGAGGCGAGCATGATGACTTGCCGGGAATTCCCCTGGCGATCCAGAAAATGGAATTCGTATATCCGTGGCGCCGAGTCCGGATCGTTGCGACGGTCATTGTGATACCGGAACATTCTCCGGAAATCCTTCCTGTGCACGAACTCGCGCCAGCTCCGCTTGCCTTCCCAGTAATCCTTATCCGCACCGGAGAGTTTCTCGAATTCCGTATTCACCCTCAATACGGTGGTATCTTCGCCCATGATGAGCATCGCCGTGCCGGTCGTCTCAAAGATGGTCCTGTAAAGATTCTCGGATGTCCGGAGCCGCTCTTCCGCCTCCATGCGATCCGTCACATCCATGGTATTTCCCAGCAACAACCGATTCCCGTCGATGGGAAAGGGCGACACCGTTTCCATGACCCAGCGAACCTGCCCTTTTTTCGTTATGATCCGGTAGGCATAGGGAACCTTATGTTCTCCCTTGAGCATTTCCCGCGCCTTCTGCTTGACCCGGTCCTTGTCATCGGGATGGATCAGGCTGTCGGATTTCGCCCCGATGAGTTCCTTTATCGTATACTGGGTGTAGCGGGCTATATTCGTGTTGACATAAATGAATTTCCCCTCTTTGACCAGGAAAAGACCGTTAATGGATTCCTCCGCCAGAATGCGTATGATGGGATGGATATTGGGAAAAGTTTTTTTCATAGCCGGTGAGCCACCTTATGTTTTAGATCATTAGGACAAGCGTTTATGAATGATTACAGCTATGTCGATGTCACTCCGATAGCATAGACGATCACAAATATCAAACAATCAGAATCAATCTGCCTTCCGGCGTGCAGACTCTCTTCTCCTATTTTATAATAACCGGTCTAAATGAAGATGGGAACGATATAAAGGGTTGGATCGAGATCAAGGTTTTAAACAGTCAGCAGCAAATACTGATTGCAGAGACTTGCAGGTGATAACAATTCATTATCTTTGGAGAACGGAGTCGTCCGACGGCAGACTCCTTCACCCATGAGGATATCAAATCAATGGGTCAGCAATCAATCAAAAGGGGTTGCGAATTTCGCAACCCCTCGATATTTGGTGAGCCCTGCCGGGATCGAACCGACAACCTACTGATTAAGAGTAATGTGCGCTATTTTAATATCCTGATATCACGGCGGATATAACGACATAAAATAACCACATGTCGGCGCTTCGTTAATCTTTAATGTCATGCAGAACCCACTCTTCTGCGCGAGCAATAAGGCGATCATGAAAGAATCCCGGCAGGGGATATCTGATCAAAAAGAATATTTCCTATGTTATGGATCATTCCTCTCTATCATTCTCCGCATCAATGCAGCCGGCAATGAAAATTTCTGACGGTTTTGATTGAAAACCGGACCGTCATGCCGCTTCTATTCCTTGACCCCGGCGATCTTCTCGGCGAGCTTCTTCTTGTGTTCCAGGTTGCCCTGGCGGGCGATCATGATGCGCTGCGCCTGAGGCGAACCCGCCCCGTGCATCGATTCCGTCAGATAGCCCACCGCCGCCGTTCCCAGCGTCAGGTTCTCCACCAGGCGCATCATCCGGCAGCGGTTCTCCACCGGCACGCTTGCGTTGCCCTTCATGTACTTCTCCAGCACCTTCCCGATCTCCGGGTGCTTCAGATCGCGCTCGGACGCCATCGTCACCATGAGGCCACCCGCAATGTCCTGGGCCAGCCGCGCAATCTCGTACGGGTAGCGCGTCACGTTCTGTTTGCACACGTTCGCAAGCAGAAGGTCGATCAGGTACGTCCCCGACGCCGTCTTGCTCCCCTGCGACGAACAGGCGATCCCGCACGAATACAGCGTCTCGTTCAGGTGCATCATCTCGATCAGCTTGTCCTTCACATGCGACGCCTTCGCCGCGCCGTTATAGTCCGCAGCAACCGCCGCCGCCCCGATCAAAACGTCGCCCACGCCGACCTTGCAGCCCCCGTAGCTCTGACGGTGATAACCGGCGAATCGCTCCACCAGCAGCCCGCTGTACTGCCACTCCCCGCACATGAGCACGTTCTCCCACGGAACGAACACGTCCTCGAAGACGATCAGCGCCTCGTGACCCCCGTAGGTCGCGTTGCCCACGTCGATCGTCCCGCCTTCCAGCTTCCGCGTATCGCAGGACTGCCGCCCGTAGATGTAGAAGATGCCCTCCGCGTCCGCCGGGGCGACAAACGCCACCGCATAGTCCGCATCGTCCTTCCCCATGGCGATCGTCGGCATCACGAGAACCCAGTGCGAGTTCACCGCACCCGTCTGGTGCGCCTTCGCCCCGCGCACCACGATCCCCCTGTCATTCTTCTCCACCACCCGGACAAAGAGGTCCGGGTCCGCCTGCTGGTGCGGAGCCAGACCGCGGTCGCCCTTCACGTCCGTCATGGCGCCGTCCACCGTCCAATCCTCCTCCTGCATCCTGAGGAGAAAGTTCCGGAAGCGCTTGTGGTATTCCGTCCCCAGCTTCTGGTCCATTTCGAAGGTCGTCGAGTCCACGGCGTTGATCGCGTCCATGCCGACGCACCGCTGGAAGCACGCCGCCGTCTGCTGGCCCAGCAGACGCTGCATCTTCACCTTCCTGATCAGGTCGTCCGTGTTCTGGTGCAGATGGCAGAAGCGGTTGATCTTCTTCCCCGTCAGCGACGACGTCGCCGTCATCAGGTCCTCGCAGGACGGGTCCAGGGCCAGCTCGTAGGTCTTCTTCACGGAGTTCATCGAAGGCCGGATGATGGGATGGTCCACCGGGTCCTTCACCCGCTCGCCCATCAGGTAGATCTTCATGTTCATTTTTCGCAGACTTGCTTCGTACTCTTCAGGCGTCTTGAGTGCCATATCAAATTCTCCTTTGTTGATGTAAGTGTCTTCCCCCGAGGTGCATATGGTAACGGTGGCGAATTGCAATCGCAGACCGTATTATTTGACGACGAAAACCGGGTTCGTTGCGCGACGTACGACCTTGTCGGCGACGCCCCCGAGAAGCTGATGCAAGATGCCGGTACGGCCATGGGCGCCGATGACAATAAGATCGATTTTACGTTCCTTTTCTTCGGTAAGGATTGTCTCGGCAGGATTTCCGGTTACAACATCGATGTCCACGATGATACCTTTAGCATCCTTCATGGACGCCACTTTCTCCTTCATGAGGTTTCTGGCATATGTCATCGTATCCCCGATGATTGTTGCCCTGTTCTCTTCCATACCGAGACCTACATCGGAGCCGAACTCGAACAGATGATCGTCTATGACATGGAGGAGATATATCTTTGCGTTGAACTGGGAGGCGATATCAACCGCCTTCTTTAATGCCATGTTCGAGTGACTGGAGAAATCAGTAGGAACCAGAATCCGGTCGGTCGAAAACATATGTTTGCTCCTTTCTTTTGAAATCTTTTGTCGCCATGTTTACACCGGACGGTACGCCTTGAATCCATGCCAGCCCTGGTCGAGGAATCGGTATAGCCGGTCGAGTTCTGTCTCGTCCTTTGTTTCCAGGACTACGTGGTTAATGTCCCGATCGACATCCGTGTATTTGATCGTGACGAAGTGCCTCGTTTTTTCCCGGACGAACAGAAGAGCAACGGGTGCCCAGAAAAACATGCTCTGCCTTTTGCCCTGCTTCCGCAAGGTGCTGAATTTATCGATCTTATGGAAGTCTGCGAAGGGTATGTTTCCTTGACGCCCATCGATGGAAGAGAGGGTAACACCTTCGCGACAGAGTCCCAAGGTCAGCCGCGTCGGCTTCGGGATGGCCGGGAAGCCCCCGTGGTAGGCAATTCCCTTAACGATGACGGCGTCGCGATCCGACGAGACGATTTCCTGTTCCGCCTGCGCCAAGGCATTCCACTTCCGGGCCCCGCGGATGTAAAACCAGACCAGAAAAACGGATACCGTAATGATGGCGGCGATGATGTAAGAATCTGTCATATCCATGGTCAAATCCTCTGATGTCTGTTCCTTGTCGGACGGTAGGACGGACGGCAGATATCAAGCACCCCGTTCTAAAAGGTCCTGGCTGTATCTGCCGTCCGTTCCGTAGGTTCTTAACTCCTATTCTAGGCTGTTTTCGGCTGCACACGGTCATACGAGTTGAAGATATAGAACGTGGCACTGACCAGGCAGACAATCGCCGCCAGGATGAAGGCGCCCGTGTAACCGTAATGCGAATCGACCATGAAGCCGGTGATCATCGGTGCCACAAGCGCGCCGATGTTGCCGACGAAGCCGATGAAACCGGCCACGCCTCCCGCCTGTCCGTAAGGCGCCAGGTCCGACGGAATTGCCTGGACATTGCTGGCCCCGAAGCCCGAGATGGTGCAGTAGCAGGTAAGCCAGAAGACCATCATGAAAGGCGTTTCCGCCTGCGTGGTCAGGAAGATGAAAACGGCTGCACCGATCATGCTGATACCCATGCCGGTCCTGCGCAGGACCGTGTGGGAGGCGCCCCGCCGGTACCACCGGTCGAAGACGACGCCGCCGATCAACTCAAAGATGACGGCGAAGATATAGGGAATCATCGACGCGAATCCCATGCTCTTGAGGCTGAAACCCTTGGCGAGCATCAGGTAGGCGGGAAGCCAGTAGGTGAAGACATTCCACACATAAAGATAGGCGGCGTAACCGATGGCGGCCTTCACGATGGTGGGATAGGTGACCAGCTTCACCATGGGGACGGGCACGGAAACGACCTTGCCGTCCTGGACGACTTCGTCCTGGCGGATATAGGCAAGCTCCGATTCGGAGACTTTCGGGTGGTCGTCCGGCTCCTTATAGGAGGCAAACCACCAGGCGCAGAAGAGAAGCGCCAGACCGCCCGTAACGACGAAGGACATGCGCCAGCCCCACGTGGCGATGATCCAGGCCACGAAGGGAGGCGTGAAGGCATTGCCTACACGCGCGCATGTATCGAAGCACGCGGAGGCGAATGTCCGCTCCCGCAAGGGTATCCAGACGGAAACGACGCGTGTCGCCGCCGGGAAACCGGGCGCTTCGGCGACACCCAGCAGGATACGAACGAAGATCATATGGGTGAATCCCTTGACAGCGCCCGTGAGCATGGTGGCTCCGCCCCAGAGCAACAGGGCAAAGCCCATGACCTTTTTTGATCCGTATTTGTTTAGGAGTGCGCCCGCCGGGATAAACATCAGGGCGTACGGCCAGAAGAACGCCGACATCAGCACGCCCATCTGGGAAGCCGTCAGGCCGAATTCTTTCATCATGGCCGGTGTCGCCACGCCGAAGTTCACCCGGTCGACGTAGTTGATGATGATGGCCATTGAGGCCAGGAAGACGGCCATGAAACGGTAGTTTGAGGCCGGTTTTTCGATTTTCTTGACACTGCTATCCATACCAGTCATCCCCTTTCCCTCACTTTTAAAATCAAATTATTTTATTGCTCTTTCGCCATATCCCCATTTCCCGGGCACCCTGAATAAGTTCCTCGCGAAAGTCGGGATGCGCGATGGAAATAATAGCCTCGGCCCGTTCCCACGTGGTTTTCCCTTTGAGGTTAACGGCGCCGTACTCAGTAACCAGGTACTGCACAGCCGTTCTTGGCACGGTTACGGTGGCGCCGGTCGTGAGAACCGGCTTTATCCGGGATTTCATTCCTCCTTTCTTGGTGTAAGTCGATGCGAGACAGAGGAACGACTTCCCTCCACGGGAGCGATAGGCTCCGTAGGTAAAGTCGAACTGTCCGCCCGTGCCGCTGATTTGCCTTACGCCCGATGACTCGGAACAGACCTGTCCTGTAAGATCGACTTCTACGCAGTTATTGATGGCCACGACCTTATCGTTCTGAGCTATGATGAAAGGGTCGTTGGTGTAGTCCACCGGATAAAACGCAATCCGTGGATTGTTGTTAACGAAATCATAAGTTTTCTTCGAGCCCAGGGCGAAGGTACAGACGATCTTGTACTTGTCGACGTTTTTCTTCGCTCCTGTGACGCGCCCCGATTCGACCATTTGGACAAAGGAGTCGACGAACATCTCCGTATGGATGCCCAGGTCCTTCAGGTTCGATTCGGCAATCATGGCGCCGACGGCGTTGGGCATGCCGCCGATGCCGAGTTGAAGGCAACTGCCGTCCTCGATGTGTTCCATAATGAGACCGGCAATCTGCCGGTCCGTATCGCTGGGTATGATGTTCGGCAACTCGCTGAGGGGCCAATCTGCCTCGACGATGTAGTCGACCTGCGAAATGTGGATGGCTTCCTGCGAACCCCCTCCGCAACGGGGAACATTCGGATTCACTTCGCAGATGATCGTTTTTGCCGACTCACACAGGGCCATGGTGCACGAGACCTGGGGTCCGAAATTGAAATAACCCCATTCGTCCATAGGCGCCACGGTAAGGAGAAGGACATCCGTTGGGATGTTTTCCCTGTAATACCGAGGTTGTTCATGATACAGGACCGGCAGATACCAGCATAAATTGTCGTCGCCCAGCTTCCGTTCCAGCCCGCTGAAGTGGGTGCTGTTGAAGCAGAAGTGTTCCGTCGTCGGGTCCTCCCTGACAACTTCCGGCATCACCATTCGCAGCGTGCCGCGGAGTTTTACGTCGGTCAGTTCGTCCCGGCGTTTGGCCAGGGCCCGGTCAAGAAGGACCGTCTGGCCGGCGAAGGACCCGTAATCCACCCAATCGCCGGATTTCACGGCCTTGACCGCTTCCTCCGCTGTTACCAGCTTTCGCTGATACTCTTCCTTGAAGTTCATATGTGCCTCCGGCCGCTTCTATTTGTAGATGTGGTTGGCGATCACGACGCGCTGGATCTGGTTCGTGCCTTCGTAGATCTGCATGACTTTCGCATCCCGCATGCATTTTTCCGCGCCATATTCCCTCAGATATCCGTAGCCGCCCAGGATCTGGACAACGTCGGTCGTGACCTTCATCGCCATATCGGCGGCGAAGCACTTGGCATAAGATGCCATATAATTGAACGGCTGTTTGGCCATGGCGAGGCAGCAGGCCTTATAAGTGAGAAGTCTCGCCGCTTCGATGCTCATGGCCATGTCCGCAAGCATAAAACGGATAGCCTGGAGGCTTGCGATGGGTTGCCCGAAGGCCGTCCTCTCCTGGGAATACTTCACCGCAATCTCGAAGGCCCGGAGGGCGATGCCGATGGCCTCCGCCGCCACGGAGGGGCGGGAGAGGTCGAGGGCCTGCATGCAGACGCCGAACCCCTTGCCCTCCTCGCCGAGCCGGTTGGCAACGGGTACGCGTACATCCTCAAAGATCACCTGGCGGGTATCGGAGGTGCAGATGCCCATCTTCTTTTCTTCCGGTCCGACGGAGACGCCGGGAGTTTTGCGGTCAACGATGAAGCCGACGATTCCCTTGAAACGGAGGTTCTTGTCCGTGGTGGCGAAGACAGTGTATATGTCGGCTACGCCGCCGTTCGTAATGAACTGTTTCGTGCCGTTCAGTATGTAGTAGTCGCCGTCGCGCTTGGCCGTCATCGAAAGCCCCGCGACATCGGAACCCGCTCCCGGTTCGGTGAGGCAGAAGGCGCCCAGCTTGCCTTCGTTCAGGACGTCGAAGTACATCTTCTTCTGTTCCGGGGTGCCGCCGACGACGACCGGCTCAGGCGACAGCAGGCTGCTTGCCGCCATGGTCGCGGCGCAGCCGCCGCAGCCGTAGGCGATCTCTTCCGTGACGATAATCTGGCCCAGCATGTCGATACCGGGTCCACCATACTCTTCCGGCACACCGGCGGTCAGCAGGCCGACTTCGTGCATTTTATTGACGATGGGCCAGGGAAACTCCCCTTTCTCATCGTATTCCAGGATAACGGGCAATATCTCCTGTTCAGAAAATTTATGGGCCATGGTCCTTAAGGCTTCGTGTTCTTCAGATACTTGAAAATTCATATTCTCTTCTCCATTATATGGTTTCGCAATCGCTGCGTTAGATAGATTCGACGATAAACGCATGGGCGGGTCCGCCGCTTGCGCACAGGGAGGCGCAGCCGTATCTCACGCCCCGGCGCTTCATCTCGTTGATCATGGTGATGATGAGACGCGCGCCCGTCGCACCCACCGGATGACCCAGGCCGATCCCCGAGCCCACGGCATTCACGCGGTCCAGGCCGATCTTCAACTCGCGGTTCACTCCCAAAACCTGCGCCGCAAACGCCTCGTTCAGCTCCCAGTAATCGATCCGGTCCTGCGAAAGCCCCGCGAACTTCAGGGCGTTACGCACCGCGGGAACCACACCCATGCCCATGATCCGGGGCTCCACCGAACCGGGGGAGGAGGCGACGACCCTGGCGACAGGCTTGAAGCCCTTCGCCTTCGCCGCTTCCGCCGACATCATGATCAGGGCCGATCCCGCGTCGTTCAGTCCGGAGGCGTTCCCCGCCGTCACCGTCCCGTCCTTCTTGAAGGCGGGCTTCAGCTTCGCCAACGCCTCCATCGACGTGTTCGCCTGCGGATGCTCGTCCGTATCGAAGACGGATATCCCCTTCTTCGTCTTGATCTCCACCGGGACGATCTCGTCCTTGAACCACCCCTCCTGGATCGCCTTGCACGCCCGCATGTTGCTCATGAGGGCAAACTCGTCCTGCTCTTCACGCGTGATCCCGTAATCGGCCGCGATGTTCTCCGCCGTGATCCCCATGTGATAACCCAGAAGATCGTCGACCAGGCCCCCGATCATGAGGCTGTCCTGCACCTTTTCCGCATCCCCGAGGCGGTATCCCTTCCGGGCGCCCATCAGGAGATACGGCGCCGTGCTCATGGACTCGATGCCCACCACGACGCCCACGTCGTACTTCCCCAGCATGATGTCCTGGGACAGGCACTCCGCCGCACGCATGGACGATGCGCACTGCTGGTGCACCGTGTAGGCGTAGGACGTAATCGGCAGGCCCGCCCGCATGGCGATGTGTCTGGCCGAGTTCCCCGGCGCACCCGCCTGGTTCACGTGACCAGCAACGAGGCACTCCAGGTCGCCCATGGCCACCCCCGTCTTCTCAAGGGCGCCTTTCAGCGCAAAGATGCCCAGCGCGACGGAGTTGAACCCCGCCAGCGATCCCATATAGTTTCCAATGGCGGTTCTCGCACCGCCGATAATGACCACGTCTCTCATAACTGCTCCTTCTGTGTGTTATCGGCCCGTGTAGACCGGTTTCCTCTTCTCCAGGAAGGCCCGCATGCCTTCCTTCTGGTCCGCCGTCGTAAAGAGGCTGCCCCATTTCTCCGCCTCGGCTTTCAGTCCCGCCTTAAGGCCCGACTCCGAGGCGATGTTGATGCATTCCTTCGCGCGCGCCAGGGCCACGGCGGGCTTCCCCGCCAGCTTCAACGCCATCTTCATGGCCGCATCCAGCGGATCGTCCGCGATGCTGTTCACGAGACCGTATTCGAGCGCCTTCTGGGCGTCGAGCGTCGTCCCCAGGAAGATCAGCTCCTTTGCCCGGGCGGGTCCCACCAGCCGGGGCAGACGCTGCGTCCCCCCGGCGCCGGGGAATATCCCTATATTGATCTCGGGGAAGGCAAGCTTCGCATCGGGACCGGCGATCCGGATGTCGCACGCCAGGGCCAGCTCCAGGCCGCCCCCCAGGGCGAAGCCCGATATCGCGGCAATCGTCGGCTTTGCCAGGTCTTCGATCTTCTGATACGCCGGCGTGAAGGCAAACGCCTTCGCCGCTTCCGGGTCCATCTCCACCATCGACGTGATGTCCGCCCCCGCCGCGAAGTTCTTCTCGCCCGAGAGGACAACCGCCGCGATGGACGGGTCGTTCGCGATCCGGTCCACGGCATGGTCCAGTTCGTCCACAAGCGCGCGGTTCAGGGCGTTCATCGCCTTCGGACGGTTCAGCATTAAAACGGCCGTCGCCCCGCTCACCGCGAACTGAATGTTTTCGTAATTCATGTCTCTATCCTTTCCGGAAAACGTCGCCGTCTCACTTCTTCGTGTAATCGTAGAATCCCTTGCCCGTCTTCCTGCCGTAGTCGCCCCGGGCGTAACGCTCCACGAGGCCGGGACTCGGCTTGTCGGCGAGGTTCCGCGTCTCCTGGTAACGTTCCATGGAGACGTAGTATTCGAGGTCGATGCCCGTCATGTCGAGGAGCTGCAGGGGACCCATCGGATGCCCCAGGCCGTTCTTCGCGGCGTTGTCGATGTCTTCGATGGAGGCGATGCCCAGATCCAGGAGATAGCAGGCCTCCTTGGTGATGGCGCTGAACATCCGGTTGCAGATGAAGCCGTAGATCTCCTTGTTCACCCGTGTGGGCACCTTGCCCAACGCCTTGCCGACTTCGATGACCGTCTCGACCGTTTCGTCGGAGACGTGGGGACCCTGGACGACCTCGACGAGCTTCATGACGAGGGCCGGGTTGAAGAAGTGCATGTTCAGGACCTTGTCGGGCCGTTTCGTGGCGTCGGCGATCCTGGAACTCACGATGTACGAGCTGTTGGTCGCAAGGATCGTGTGGGCCGGACAGAGCTTGTCCAGCTCTTTGAAGAGCGTCCGCTTCGTTTCCAATATCTCGATGATGGCTTCGATGATGAGGTCTGCGCCCTTGGCGGCCTCGGCCAGTTCGGCCGTATAGTGCAGGCGGGCGCCTACCGTCTTCGCTTCATCCTCGGCCATCTTGCCCTTGGCGACGCGGTCGGCGAGCCACTTGCGCGAAAAGGCCTCGGCGCTTTGCAGAACAACGGCGATCGTGTCCGTGCAGTAAACCTCGAAACCCGACAGGGCGCACTGCAGGGCGATCTGACGCCCCATGTTCCCCGCCCCGATTACTCCTATTGTATTGATTTTCATAGTTAATCTACTCCTTGTGTTGGGTGGAAAACCGGCACTTCCGCGAAAGTCCCGAAATGTCGGGCCCGATCATAGATGCTGCTTGGACTGCCGCGGACCAGTTTTATTGTGATGGGTGTATTTAGGGGCAAGGAAGGGTTTTAATCAATGTTTGATGAATGTTACAAAAGTTGTCACGAAATTGTAATATTATCAAACGCTAATTACATAAATATTACAAAAATTGTGGAAAATTTGTAACAAATTATGAAATGTTCATCAGGTGCATTCTCAGGTTGGCTTTCTTGTTGTTCAGGCCCAGTTTGTTCCGGAGCCGGTAACGGTGGATATCGACGGCACACTTGGAGAGATTCATCGCCTCGGCGATCTCCTTGCTGGTCTTGCCTTCCTTGATCAAGTAGGCTATCTGCACTTCTTTGGGCGTGAGCTGCATGTACTTGGACGAAATCTTGCGGGCGAATGGCGAGATGATGTCCTGAATATTCGACTCCAGAATGCCCACATAGGCCAGGTCTTTCGCCGGCATCTTACTTTTTTTCAATGTTTGAACGTAAGGCAGGACAAATTCCCTGACGTTGGACAGCACCTTTTCCTCGAACTCTTCGCGGTCATCTTCACGCTGTTTCAAGAGGACACGAAGGGCCGTGTTTAATTCCGAAAGGTTCCGGGACTTGGCCTGGAGTTCTTCTTCTCTTTTCTTCAGGCGGGTTTCCGCCTCCTTCCAGTCCGTAACATCCACGAAGGACGCGAGGCTCTTTTTCGTTTCGGGGATCATATCGACGGTAAGGTACATATGCCTGATCCTCCCTTTGCTGTCCACCAGCCGATGCTCGTAGTTCCGCGGGGGAGCGCTGCGGTCGAGGCGACGTTGAGTATGGTAATCAATCATCCAAGGAAGATCTTCATTAAGGACGTATTCGGTCCATTTTTTCTTTCCTTCCCATGCCTC
This sequence comes from Syntrophales bacterium, assembly GCA_963668175.1. GTDB lineage: Bacteria > Desulfobacterota > Syntrophia > Syntrophales > PHBD01. Next base: position 1,756,795 of record OY764159.1, on the reverse strand, counting down.
TCTGCGATAGCCCGTCATCCGCTCGAACTCCGAGTTCATATGGGAGATAGTCATGTCGTCTTCCATGATGACCGTTGCGGCCCCAGTCGTTTCAAAAATCGCGCGGTAAAGATTTTCAGATTCCTTCAGTTTCTCTTGGGCCTTTTTCCAATCGGTGATGTTCGTATGGGAGGCGACACTCTTCTTGGTACCGGGAATCATGTCGATGGTGATCAGAACGCTAACGACACTCCCATCACTGCGGATGATCTCGTGTTCGTAGCGGCGTGGGGCGGCCTCATGATTGAGTCTCCGCAGTTTATGGTATTTTTTCATCCAGGGCTGCTGTTCTTTCGAGATATATTCGATCCACTTCTTCTTCCCTTCCCACTCTTCCTTTCGGTATCCCGTCATCCTTTCGAACTCGGAGTTCATGAGGGAGACGGTCATGTCGTCCTCGATGATGATCGTTGCCGAACCTGTATTTTCAAAGATGGTCCGGTAAAGGTTCTCCGATTCTTTCAGTTTCGATTCAAAGTCCTTCCGGGCGGTGATGTCCATGAAATTGCCGAGGATTGCCGGCTTTCCGTTATAAGTCGTAGGCGCGACGTATTCCATGACCCAGCGGATATGTTTGTCCTTAGAGAGGATTCTGAATTCGTAGGGCGTGGAGCTCTTTTTCAGAAGCATCGCGTGGGCGTTTTTCTTTACGGCCTCCTTGTCGTCGGGATGGATGATGCTGTCCGATTTCTTTCCCACGAGATCATCTTTGCTGTAGCCTGTGAACAGGGCCGGGATGGGGTTAACGGCCTGGAAAATGCCGTTTTGGGCGATGTAGAGGCCGGTGAGCGAGCTTTCCCAGATCGTTCGGTAGAAACTCTCTGTCTCTATGAGGGCTCTTTTTAACTTGGCCTGCCGCTTGATCTCCGCCTCTAACAGGTCGTTGCCCTTCTTCACTTCCGCATAAGTTTGTTTATATTTCATACTTATCCTGTATTGGTTAATAATTTGCCCTCCGGGACCGCAACGGATGAACTTCTCCACCCTAATGCCTCCCTGAGTTTTTATCTTTTATTGGGAGTGAATTTATCACAAGTTGCCCCAAAAGGATATGGGGGACAGGATAGTCTCGAAAGAGTCACGGGCGTTATTACTCCCTAACCGTTTGCGCACTCCCAAGCAGTATATCCTCTAATTATTAGTGATTGGGCAGCGGGTCCTGATTGACAACATGGTTGAATTGCCCGAAGGAGACGGAGAACAAACATGACTTCATGATTCCACCGAAAGAATCGTGTCAGGGGGTTGAGAATTCCTCCCGGTCGTTGATGAAATGATGAAGGCCGAAATGGGGAAAATGAAGATTGCGTAGTGGGTGCATTTTGGGTGCAGAACTGGTTAAAAATGACGAGATTTGACGAGAAACGAAAAAAGGGGTTCCAAGCGGAAACGCTCGAAACCCCTGTATTTCATGGTGAGCCCTGTCGGGATCGAACCGACAACCTACTGATTAAGAGTAATATGCGCTATTTTAACATGATGAAATGAATAAGCATTTGACGACGAAAAATGACCACATGGCAGCAAAGCGGGTTCGTCTTCCAGGCCTTCAATCTCATCCCGACCTTAAGCATCGTGGAGAATATCGGCATCCCGCTGCTCATCAACGGACAGAAGGAAGAGAAGGCAGCGGTCCGGGCTACGGAGTGCCTGGCCCAGGTGGGGCTGACGGGGCGGGAGGCGTCCCTGCCGAATGAGCTTTCAGGCGGCCAGCAGCAGCGGGTGGCCATCGCCCGCGCTTTGGTTCACGACCCGAAACTCGTCGTCTGCGACGAGCCGACAAGCGCCCTGGACCACAAGACGGGAGAACTCGTCATGGGCGTCCTCAAAGGCCTCGCCGTCCGGAGCGACCGCGCCCCGACCCTTCCCCTCCTCCCGCCTGCATGATTTCGGGGGGATGCCGGTCTATTCTTAAGTCATTTTACTGATATTTAATCTTGACAATACCCACAATTCAGTTCACAGTTTCCCCACTCCGCTTCAAGATCGCAGTCGTTAAACCCAAGATACAGGAATGCGCACGGGAATATTTGCATCACCCCTACTCGACAAAGGAGGCATCATGCCCAGAGAAACCTGGAGAGACCCGAAGTCCGGCAAGGCCATTAAGGGTGAGGTTCTGCACCAGGGCTTTTTGTGTATCAAACCGGACCCGTTTTTAACTGCCCCCTGGCAACTTCGCTGGGTCAAGCATATCGTCGAGGATCTTGTATTCAAGAACGGTCAGACGAACATCCTGCCGACATGCTGGCTTCTTCTTTGCAAAGTGGAACCATATGAATATATGGAGAAATCACCATTGCCATCCGATCATGTCATTATGGACCTCATCAGATCGATCACGGAGGCGGACCGATCAAGAAATGAACAAAAGGCCTGGGAATCGATTCTTGATATCCAGGGGGCGATTCTGCTTAATGAAATTGACAAGCTTAAGGAACAGCCGGAGATTGATGCTCCTTACGATTTGGTTCAAGCCAGCCCTTTCCAAAGCGAAAGTATCCACGACGACAGCGGTTTCGACCTTGTTTCAAAAGGCCCTGCACCCAAAATATACCGGATATGGGACAAGGACAACATCTATGACCATCACGGCTGGGCCCAGCAAATTCTTGCATTCACCCCGTCCATCACTCCGGAGTATGCGATGGGAGGAATCGGGAAGAAATACAAGACACCGCAATCTCCAAACGGTGAATTCAAGATAACGATCGGCAAGGGCTCCGAAGCAAAAACCACGCGTCTTTCCCTGCTTGTGCCGGATAGATACAGCGCCAATAAGCTGTACAAAGGTTATATCGTGGCGCAGTCTTCAGCCGCAGGCAGTTTCGGCAAAATCCGTTATGGCATGGAATCGGAGGGGAAGAAGGACATTCTCGCCATAAAAGAAGTTCACAATCAGTATACCCACCCTGCATCCCCTCCCCCCGGCCCCAAAAAGGAGGTCCCCAAACAGACGACCGCTCCCCAACAGAATCTCTTCAAACTTTTCTTTGCCCCCAAGAAGAAGTCCGTTCCCAATCCGCAGCCCCTTCCGAAACAACAGGAGAAGCCGAGGAAAGTCACCCAGGACTCTGTTCTGAAGGATTTTGATAAAGAGATAGAATTAATGAAGAAGCTCCAGAGCAAGGCAAAGATCATCGACAAGATAGTCGTGAGATCGCCGAAGGATCCCAAGAGAGGCATCAAGGCCTATATGGTCATGAACCTCATGTGCCCGTCCACAAGCCTGCGTAAAGATCTTAAAGAACAGCAAGACGGTCGCTCCCTCCTTCGCCTCCTCTTGTGGGATATTGCAAATGACTTGAACACATGCCATCAGAAGCATTACGTTCACCGGGACCTGAAACCGGGTAACATTTTTGCTTCGATGGACGGCACGTTTGCACTTATGGATTATGGAACGTGCGTGACGGAAGGCCATAATGGAAGTCTTGCAGGCACGAAAGGCTATATACGACCCATTACGGTTAAGCAATTTGATGAATTCCGCACCTACAAGGCATCCTGGTCGCATGACCTGTATGCCCTTGCCATCACCTGGATTGTGTGGGCCGGGTTCCTCATTACCAATTATTCCGAAAGGGATATATCAGAAGCCATGGATAAGCTGGACAGCAACGAAACCAGAACCAAGACAGGCATAAATTACACGGACTGGGCCGGCAGGAATAAATCTCACGCAGTATCTCAATTCTTGAAGGAGCTGTATGAGTTTGATCAAGATATTTTCAGCTTCATATTTTCCAACATCCTCTCCAGGTCCGATGAAAATTATTGCAGTGCGAATGATATCATAGCCCTGCTTGGTAAGAATCTTCATTTTAATACAAATGAAATCGTCCTGGCCAGAAAACGCTTAAAAATGGTTATCGAGAATAGCACTTTCATAAAAGAGGCCATGCAATATAAGTCTGCTCTGGAAAAACAGAGAGAACTGTTTATGAAGCTTGTGAAACAGACAAGCGGATTTCAGACTGCCTGACACGCCCCCGGAAAACCCGTCCGGATTTGAAGATCACAACGGGTTATCTTCATTGCTCATCGATTATTCGCGCAACCGATAAGCAGATGCAACAGAGGAAATCTTTGTCGCCGATTTCGTTTCGCCATCCAAAGGCTTTTTGAAATACGCATTCCGCGACGCAGCCGCATGGCGGTTCAATTTGGGTGCGGAAACGATCAAAATGACGAGGTCTGACGGGAAACGAAAAAAAGGGGCTCCAAGCGGAAACGCTCGAAACCCCTGTATTTTCTGGTGAGCCCTGTCGGGATCGAACCGACAACCTACTGATTAAGAGTCAGTTGCTCTACCTGCTGAGCTAAGGGCCCCTTGAGACTGGTTTTATGGCCTCCCGTTCGGGAGAATGTGGTGCTTTATCTCAAACGAACCGCGATTGCAAGAATTTTTTCTCATCCATGCCGTTTCCCTCTGAAATATAAGGGATATATACATTGACCTTTGCGGCCTAAGCTGGTAAAAGGTTTCATCTCATTCAAACGATCCTCTCTACAACCAAGAAGCCTTTACATGCAATCAACCGGTGACGCCCGGGCCGCAGGCCGATCCTGCCGCCGGAGGCGGACCGCAAACAAGACGGGGGGCGATTGCTTTATGAAGAAAAAGACTTTAGGTTACAAGATGATTGTGGGCGGGATCGGCATCGTGCTGATCCCATTGGTGACCGTCGGCGTTTTCTCGTCGTGGAAGGCGCAGTCGGTTATCGAAACGCTTTCCAAGGACCGGGCCACGTCCATCGCCAAGGACCTGTCCGACATCGTCCAGTTGGGCATGACGGAGCAGTTGAACATCATCAAGGCCGTCGCGGCCAACAGCGAGATCCTGGCGGCGGCGGAACAGGTCAGGAAAGGAGCAAACACCGAGGAGGCCCTGGGCCGGATATCGAAAGCACTCGAACTCAGCCATAAGGCGGTGGGGGACAACTACGAGCAGATTATCTATGTCAATCCCGACGGAATCATCTCCGCCGACAGCGTCGGCGGCAAGACCAAGGGGCTCAACGTCAAGGAACGGGCCTATTTCACGGACGGCAAGGCGGGCAAGACATCCATCGGCCAGGTCATCAAATCGAAGGCCACGGGCAACACCGTCACCATCGCCTCGGTGCCGATCCGTTCGTCCGGCGGCGAGTTCGACGGCGTTGTCGCGGCCGTCGTCAAGATCGACTACCTCTCCAACAAGATAACGTCCGTCAAAATCGGCAAGACCGGCTACGCCCTTGCCACCGACCCGAAGGGCACGGTCATAGCCCATCCCCGCAAGGAATTGATCCTCGAAAAGAACCTCACCAATGAAAAGGGCATGGAGGCCTTCATCGCCAAGGCCAATGCCCACGAGACCGGCATCGAGGAATATGTTTTCGAAAACGTCAAGAAAGTCGCGGCTTTTGCACCCGTACCCATCACCGGCTGGTCGATCATCGTCACCCAGAATCAGGACGACCTGTACGCGGAGGCCCTTGCGATCAGGCTGGTCCTGGTCGGCGTGGCCCTGTTCTTCCTGATCCTGACCTCGGTCACGGTGATCTTCTTCGGCCGCAGCATCTCCCGGCCGTTGATCGGCATCGCCGCGGAGATCAACGAGGCGTCGGACCAGGTCTCGTCGGCTTCGTCCCAGGTATCGTCGGCGAGCCAGAACCTCGCCGCAGGCACCGCCAAGCAGGCGGCGGCCCTGGAGCAGTCTTCCAGTTCCCTCGACGAGATGTCGTCCATGACGAAACAGACGGCGGAGAACGCCGCCCAGGCCAAGAAGCTGACGGCGGAAACGCAAAAGATCGTGGACCGCGTCGGCAAACTGATGGAAGACATGGCTGCCGCCATCCGCGAGATCACCCGCTCCAGCGAGGAGACGGGCAAGATCATCAAGACGATTGACGAGATTGCCTTCCAGACGAACCTCCTGGCCCTCAACGCCGCCGTGGAGGCGGCCCGGGCCGGCGAGGCGGGGGCGGGATTCGCCGTCGTCGCCGAGGAAGTCCGGAATCTCGCCATGAGAGCGGCCGAAGCCGCCAGGACCACGAGTGCACTCATCGAGGGCACGATCGCCAACGTCCGGAACGGCAACGACCTGACCCGTTCCACCCAGGAGGCGTTCCAGGAGAACATCGCCATCGCGAAGAAAGTCGCCAACCTCATCGACGAGATCGCCGCCGCTTCGGACGAGCAGGCCCAGGGCATCACCCATGTCGCCAAGGCCGTCACCGAGATGGACAAGGTGACGCAGGAATCGGCCGCCACCGCGGAAGAGACGGCCTCCTCCGCGCAGCAGATGAACGCCCAGGCGATGCAGATGAAGAGCAGCGTCGGCCAGCTTACGGCTATCGTCGGCACAGACGGCGCCAGGGACGAAGAGCCCAGGAAAGCGGGAAGAAGGATCATTTCAGGACTGAAGACGAAAAAGGTGGATGTCGAACTGCCGTTCGGCAAGCAGGAGAAACTGCCCGCACCGGAAAAATCCGCGGGAAGACCCGCCGCGGTCGAAACCTCGTACCACGAGGAAGAGGGTTTCAGGAATTTCTAGGATCGGCCCTGCAGGAACAACTGAAAAACGGCCCCCGGCTTCAAGCCGCGGGCCGTTCTATTTTCCAAAGCGTCCTGCTTACCCCGTGATGAAAAGCGTAGGCTAAGAAGCCGGCTGGCCTTGGGAGGAAGGCTTTTTCCTCCTGCCGCCCCGCCGCCGGGGTTTCTTGTCCTTCTTCGCTTCGGAGGAACGCGGCGGCCGGCCGGCTGCCGGTGCCGCCTCCGGCGGCTCCTGGCTGTCGGGCGTCTGGGGCGGGGCCTGAAGGGTCCGCTGGTAATAATCGTCCAACAGCATGGCGATGAGCGGCGAATCCATTTCCGCCTCTCCGAGGCTTCGGCCCAGGGGAATAAAACGCTGCATCCTTTCGTTCGCCAGGCTGTCGCGGGACCGCAGTTCAGACTCCAGCGACGCCACGACCCTCTGGGCCACAATCCCTTCGATCTCCTCCTCCGTCGGAATCTTCTTCTCCACCAGGTCGATCTTGTACGTCCGGGCGATCTCCCTGAGCTTGAACTGCTCCATCCCGGCCACAATCGAAATTGCGACGCCGCTGGCCCCTACCCGCCCGGTCCGGCCGGCGCGGTGGATGTATAGTTCCGGGTCCTCCGGCGGCTCGTACTGGATGACGTGCGACAGATCCGGGATGTCGATGCCCCGGGCCGCAACGTCCGTCGCGACAAGGAAACGCAGCGCCCCCCGCCGCACGCGACCCATGACCCGCTCGCGGGCCCCCTGGGCGAGGTCCGAACTCAGTTCGTCGGCATCGTAGCCGAATCGCTTCAGGACGACCGACAGGAAATGGACCGTCGATTTCGTGTTGCAGAAGATAATGGCCGAGACGGGATTCTCCACCTCGATGATCTTCACAAGCGACCGCTCGCGCTGCATTCCCGGCACGGTATAGCAGATATGCTCCGTGTCGGTGACATGCACCCGGTCGCGGCTCAAGCTCAGGAATTCGGGCTTGCGCATGAACTCGCCGGCAAGGCGCAGGACGAAGATGGGGAATGTCGCCGAGAACATGTAGCCGTTGATCGGCCGGGACGGCATGAGCTGCTTGATCCGCCGCATGTCGGGATAGAACCCCATGGAGAGCATGCGGTCCGCCTCGTCGAAGACGATGATCTGCAGGTGCTCCAGGGAGAGCGATCCCTTGATGAGGTGGTCTAGGATGCGCCCCGGCGTGCCCACGACGAGCTGGGCTCCCTGCCGGAATGCCTCAAGCTGCGGGCCGTAGGATACGCCGCCGTAGACCACGGCCGTCTTCATCGGCAGGCCGTTCGCGAGCATCTCGGCCTCCCGGGAGACCTGCAGGGCAAGTTCGCGGGTGGGAACCAGGACCAGCACCTGGCATACCTTCTTTTCCATATTGATCCGCTCCATGAGCGGCAGGAGATAGGCCGCCGTTTTGCCGCTGCCGGTATGGGACTGGATCATCAGGTTCCGGCCGGCCATGACATAGGGGTACGCCCGGGCCTGGACGGGCAGGAGCTTGGTCCAGCCCGCCGTGCGGCATGCTTCCCGGAGCCGTTCGGGTAAATCGTTTAAGGTTACCGCGGTCAGGGCGTCTTCGGGCTCGATGAGCTGTTCTTCGCCCGGCGGCATCCCGTAGCCGCTTTCGGCTGCGGGCGGTTGTTCGGGCGCACTGGCGGCGTTGTTTTCATTGTTGTATTCTTCCATGTTTCCTCGTTTCTTGTATCGATTATCAATAGTTTATGATTTTTGTCAGGCGTTGGGGAAGGCGTTTGGGCGCGGTCCGACATCCATAGATTTCCGTATTTATTGGGTCTTTTAAAAACCGCAATTCCATTAACCAAGTAATAAAACAGAAAATCGCCGATATGTCAAGAATTTTAACGGAATAACAGGGAGATTCCCCGGAGAGACGACTTTCCTGTTGAATGCAGGAGTCCTGTCGTGTTATCTAAGGAACCTAGTGGTGTTGTGGCCGGTTCACCCGGAGCCGGTCTTCTTGAAATGGACCATTTCGGAAGAATGAACAATTTATGGGATACGTGTACCGTACGGCGGCTCATCCCGATGGCGCCGGGGATAAGCCCGATTACGAGATCAAGGGCGCCGACATCTACAGAACCGATCATCATCCCCTGGGGCCCTCGACATTTCCCGAATACGTCGTTAAAAAAGGGTTGATTTTCAGGACTGCGAAGCATCCGGACGGTTCTTCAGCCCTGCCCGAATACGTGATACACGGAAACCTGATTTACCGGTCCTATTATCACTTCAAAGGCGCCTCGGAGCATGGGGAGTATGAGATCCGCTGACGGCTCCCTTCCCGGGACAGGCCGGGCGGAAGGTTTTGCTCCGCGAGTGACATGGAACGGGATTCCGCCCCACGCATTGGTGCTTGCCAGCGGGCGGCAGACGCGTTAGAATGGAAGGCAAGGCAGGGGAGCTTCCCGCTCCCGGAAAGACGGGGACCTTACGGCGGAAAGCAGGCAAACAGGAACGGCACCGTGGCTTTGGTGGCTCAAGAACATCGTGATTGCCGTCTTTTCGGTTGTCTTTCTCCTGTTCGGGATCGACTCTCTGACGGCCGCCTATCGCAAAAAGAACGTATTCGAGTTTATCATGTATTTTTTCTCGTCCAATATGATTATCCTTGTTTCCATCGTCGGCATCATCTATCCTTTTTTCCAGATCCGCACCCGCTTGAAATCCCAGGACAAAAGCAGAGATCATGAAGACATCTAGACCGAAGCTTCTCCTTCTTTCGCTGGTTTTCCTGTGCCTTTTCGTGCGCGCCGCCGGCGCCGACGACGGGGCCGATCTGGAGAAGAGGGTCAAATCGTACACCCTGAAGAACGGACTTAAGGTCCTGCTCCTGGAGCGGCACCTGAGCCCCACCGTCTCCTTCTATATCAGGCACAGGACCGGCGCCGTGGACGAACCGGACGGCAAGACGGGCATGGCCCACTTCCTGGAACACATGATGTTCAAGGGGACGAAGACGATCGGCACGAAGGACTACCGGAAGGAAAAACCCCTCCTTAACAGGATCGCCAAGGTGGGCGGCAGGCTCGACGCCGAAAGGAAGAAGGGAAAGGACGCCGATCCGGCGCGGGTAAAGGCCCTGACGGAGGAGCTCCGGGAACTGCAGAAGAAGGCCGGGAACCTCGTCCTCTCCAACGAAATGGACAGGCTCTACACGGAAAACGGCGGCCTCGACATGAACGGCTCCACGGGCCAGGACATGACGACGTTCAAGGTAAGCCTCCCCGCCAACAAGATGGAACTCTGGGCGCGGATGGAATCGGACCGGATGACGAACCCCGTCCTTAGGGAATTCTACACGGAAAGGGACGTGATCCGCGAGGAGAAGCGGCAGCGGACCGAATCGAGCCCCGACGGCAGGCTGATGGAGAAATTCCTGGCCGAGGCCTTTGCCGTTCACCCCTACCGCCGGCCCGTCATCGGCTGGGAAGCCGACATCCCCTTCCTCGGCATGGACGACATGAAGGCCTTCGTCAAAAAGCTCCACGCCCCGGAGAATACGGTCATTGCCGCCGTGGGCGATTTCAGGACCGGCGAAGCCATCCGCCTCATCGAAAGGTACTTCGGCAAGATCCCCCGTTACAGGTATACGCCCGCGGCCGTCCTGTCCGAACCGCCACAGAAACAGGAGCGTCGCCTCGTTATCGACGACGACGCCAACCCAAGGCTGATCGCCGGCTGGCACAAGCCGACGATGCCTTCTTTCGACGATTATACGCTCGATGTCGTCGAGGCTGTCCTCAGTCACGGCCGCACCTCCCGGCTTCACAAGAAGCTGATCGAGGAGACAGGCCTGGCGGAAATGGCCTATGCGTCCAACGGCTCGCCTGGCTCGCGCTACGCCAATCTCTTTACGGTCTATGCCCGGCCCCGGGCCCCGCATACGACGGACGAGGTCGAAAGGGCCGTCTACGCCGAGATCGAGCGGCTGAAATCCGAACCGGTCGCTGCGAAGGAGCTTGAGAAGGTCAAGAACCAGATGAAGGCCGATTTCATCCGGGGCCTCAATTCCAACAGCGGCCTGGCGAACACGCTTTCCTACTACGAGTGCCTCCTGGGCGATTACCGCTACATGACTCGCTACGGCCGGATGATTGAAAAGATTTCGCCCGAAGACATCATGGCCGCCGCCCGCAAGTATCTGACGGAGGAGAACAGGACCGTCGCCGTCATGCGCCCGGCCGTCCGCATTACGAACCAGGAGGTAAAGCCGTGAGGAAGACACTCGCCGCCTTTCTGGCCTTCATTTTGTTGAGTCTGCCGGCCTTCGCCGCAGGCCCGCCGCTTCCGTCGCCGGAGAGTCTGCGCTATCCGCCCCTCCATTTCCGGGTGCCCCGGCCGGAGACCGTCGTCCTGGACAACGGCATCACCGTCTTTTTCTACGAGGACCGCGAGCTTCCCCTCGTCAAGGTCACCGCCCTCGTCCGGACCGGATCCGTCTACGACCCGGAAGGCAAGGAGGGCCTGGCGGACCTCACGGGCCAGCTCCTGCGGGACGGCGGCACGAAAGGCATGAAGAGCGGCGAGATCGACGACACCCTGGAGCAGCTCGCCATCGAGCTGGAGTCCGGCATCGCCGCGGAATCGGGCAGCGTGTCGCTTTCCGTCCTCACGAAGGACCTCGACCGCGGTCTCGACATCTTCGCCCGGATCATCCGGGAACCGGCCTTCGAAGCGGCCAAGTTCGACCTGGCCAGGAACCTGAAGCTCGAAGACATCCGCCGGATCGCCGACAGCCCGCAGCGTTTCGCCTTCCGGGAGTTCAACCGCGTCATTTACCAAAACCACCCCCGGGGAAGGATGGCCACATTCGCCTCCGTCTCCGGCATCGGCCGCGAGGACCTCGTCGCATTCCACCGGCGTTTCTTCCGTCCGGCCAATATCATGATCGCCGTAAGCGGCGACATCTCAAAGCAGGAAGCAACAGAAAGAATCGCCAGGGCCTTCGGCGACTGGAAAGAGGAAGGCCCTATCCCGGCTCCGCCCCCGCCGGTCCCGCGGCAAGGGGGCGGAGTCTATTATCTCGCCAAGAAGACACCCCAGTCGGTCGTGATCGTGGCCCACCGGGCGCCGTCTTTTCTGACCGAAGATACTTACCCGTTCCGTATTTTCGACTTCATCGTCGGCAGCGGCGGATTCCCCTCCCGCATCTTCCAGGAGGTCCGCACCAACGAGGGGCTGGCCTACAGCGCCGGAAGCTTCTATCGGCCCCGGGCGACGGAAGGCGTCTTCAGCGCCTACGCCTTCACGAAATCGGCGACGACCGGCAAGGCCCTCTCCATGATCCGCGCCATCGTCCGGGACGGCGCCGGTCGGCCCATCTCGGCGCAGGAATTGACCTGGGCCAAGAAGGCGGTCGACAGCGGCTTCATCTTCTCCTTCACCTCAGCGCACCAGATCGCCTACCAGCAGATGCAGATCGCCTACGACGGCCTCCCCAAGGATCACATGGAGACCTATCTCGGAAAGATCGACGCCGTGACGCTGGCCGACCTGGCCCGGGTCAAGGAGCAATACGTTTTACCGGAAGAAGAGATCGTCTTCGTCGTCGGCGACGATGAAGCCCTCAAGCAGTTAAAAACCGAATTTAAAGACATTATTGTCAGGGAAGGATTGTTATGACCATCGATAAAGTTTCGTTCAAGAAAATCTCCGAACGCATCGACTCCTACAGGGAGGATTGCATCCGCCTTCAGTTCGGCCTTTCGGCCATCCCCGCCCTGTCGCCGGAAAACGGCGGCGACGGCGAACTCCCCAAGGCCCGGTTCCTCGCGGAACGCCTCCGGGAACTGGGATTCACCGATATCTTCGAAATCAACGCCCCGGACAGCCGGGTCTCGTCGGGCCAGCGGCCCAACCTCATCGCCCGCATCCCGGGAAAGTGCACCGACAGGATGGTCTGGATCATGACCCATCTCGACATCGTCCCCCCCGGCGAGGCCTCCCTCTGGCACTCGGACCCGTACAAGGGCTTCGTGAAAGACGGCCTGGTCTACGGCCGCGGCACGGAAGACAACCAGCAGGATATGGTGGCCTCCATCTTCGCCGCCAAGGCCTTCCTCGATGAAGGACTGACGCCCGAGTCCGGCATCGGCCTCGCTTTCGTCTCCGACGAAGAGACGGCGAGCCGCTACGGCATCTCCCATGTCCTCGCCGACCCGAAAAATCCCTTCCGCAAGACCGACATCATCGTCGTCCCCGATTCGGGCAACGAAGAGGGCACCATGATCGAAGTGGCCGAAAAATCCATCAACTGGCTCCGCTTCCGGACCCTCGGAAAGCAGTGCCACGGCAGCCGGCCGAACGAGGGCATCAACGCCTTCCGGGCGGCGTCCTACCTGGCCGTCGCCCTGGACGAGCTGCACGAGGTCTTCCCCGCCGTCGATCCGTTCTTCGATCCCCCGGGCAGCACCTTCCAGCCGACCAAGAAGGAGGCCAACGTCCCCAACGTCAATACCATCCCCGGCGAAGACGTCTTTTACCTCGACAGCCGCATCCTCCCCCAGTACAAGCTCGCGGAGGTGATGGCGGCGATCGGGAGCCGCGTCAAGGCCGTCGAGAAGCGTTTCGGCGTGACCGTCGAGATCACGCCGGTCCAGCAGGTGGAGGCCCCGGCGGCCACCGCCCACGACGCCCCCGTCGTCCTGGCCCTGGCCGAGGCGGCTCGGGAGGTCTACAAGGTCGAGGCCACCCCTCAGGGCGTGGGCGCCGGCACCGTCGCCGCATACTTCCGCAAGGAGGACTACCCCGTGGCGGTCTGGTCAAGGGTGCTTCAGAAGGCCCACCAGCCGGATGAACACTGCTCCCTTGAGAATATGATGGGAAACGCGAAGGTTTTCGCCCATCTCTTTTTGCAGACGGGACGGTAAGCATTGCGCTTGTGGAAAGTTGTTGCAAACGGGTGCACTCCGTGATAGCATCCCGCCCCAGCATTGGTGGGCAGGGGGTGGCTCTGCCTAAGGTTCTATAAACACGGATCTTTCATCCTTGAACAAACCGCCCGACTCCATTTCGGCAGAGAAAATCACTTTCCCGGACAACGAGATACTCCGCAGCTTGCTCGGTGAGCACGACCGTAACATCAAGCTCATCGAAAAGCTGGAGAGGATCAAGGTTTCCGTCCGCGGCAACGTCGTGACGATCTCGGGAGAGCCGATCCCCGTCGCCCTGATCAAGAACCTCCTTGTCCAGCTTTACGACATCATGGGCCGCGGCTTCCCCATCTACCCCCCGGACATCGGCTACGCCTACCGGATCCTGGCGGAAAACGGCACCCAGAAGCTCGACAAGATCTTTATGGATACCGTCTTTATCTCCTCGAAAAAACGGATGATTACCCCCAAGGGGATCGCCCAGAAGCACTATATCGACGCCATGAGGACCCACGACATGGTCTTCGGCATCGGCCCCGCCGGGACGGGCAAGACCTACCTGGCCATGGCCATGGCGGTATCGGCCCTCCTGGAGAAGAAGGTCGCCCGTATCGCCCTGGCGAGACCGGCCGTCGAGGCGGGGGAAAAGCTCGGCTTCCTCCCCGGCGACCTCTCTGAGAAGGTCAACCCTTATCTGCGGCCGCTCTACGACGCCCTTTTCGACATGCTCGATTTCGACAAGGCCTCGGCGCTCATCAGCAAGGGCGTCATCGAGGTCGCCCCGCTCGCCTTCATGCGCGGCCGGACATTGAACGATTCGTTCGTCATTTTGGATGAAGCCCAGAACACGACGTCGGAGCAGATGAAGATGTTTCTGACGCGGCTGGGATTCGGCTCCAAGGCCGTCATCACCGGAGACATTACCCAGATCGACCTCCCGCCGGACAAAATCTCCGGCCTGGTCGAAGCGGAACGGATACTGAAGCGAATCGAGGGGATCAGTTTCGTCCATTTCACCGAAATCGACGTGGTCCGGCACCCCCTGGTGCAGGACGTGATCCGTGCCTACAACCACCTCGACGCCGGCCGGCGGAAGAGCGAACCCAAAGCAGCCATATGAACCGCATCGACGAAGCGACGGACAAGGCCGCCTCACTGATCAAGGAGACGGCGACCCGCTACAACCTCTACCCTGAATTCGCGAAGAGCGACCTCTTCCAGAAGGGGGCCATCCTCGTATGCTTAAGCTTCGTCCTGGCGCTCATCCTGAGCCCCAATATACCGGTTTTTCACGAGCAGTATAAGGTCGGGCAGATCGCCAAGAAGGACGTCCGGGCCGACCGGGATTTCCTCGCCGTCGACCGCAATTCGACGGAAGTGAAGAAACTGGAGGCCATGGAGAAGATCCAGTCCGTCTACGATTACGACAGCAACCTCCCGGCCTACATCAAGGCCAACCTCTCCAAGGCCTTTGTCGAGCTGCACGACGCCAGGAAGCGGGACCAGCAGAAGAACATGCTCGAAGGGGCTCCTGCCCACGGCTACTCCGAAGAAGGCCGGGCCGCATTCGAGAAGGCCATCGGCACCGCCGTTACGGCAGACGAATTCAATGTCCTTAATAATTTCAAACTTTCGCCCACTTTCGCCACCCGGATGGCGAACCTGATCAGGACGATCTACTACGACAACAAATTCATCACCGTCGGTCCCCTGGCGAAACAGGACCGGGAGAGGGGGATCATCGTCCGCGACATCAGGACCAACAGCCAGGAGGCAAAGAAGGAACTTTCGGGCGCCATCCCGATCGAACAGCTCAGGCCCTTGATTCCCCGTTACGTGAGCATCTATTTCGGTCACGAACAGACCGACCTCCGGAGCGCCGCCATTATGCTGGCGGCGAAGCTGGTCCAGCCCAACCTGGTTTACAATAAAAGCGCCTCGGAACAGCTCAAGGTGAGCATCCTGGACAGCGTCGAACCTGTCTATTTCCAGGTGCAGAACAACGAAATCATCGTCCGGGAAGGCGAAAAGATCAACATCACGACCCTGGACATGCTGGAGGCCTACTACAAACGGTCCAACCGCGACTACTGGTCCCTCGTCTGGGTCTTCATCGGGATGATGGTCGTCATCATGTTCCTTTCCGCCGGGCTCTACTACCTTGCGTTCGAGTGGCTTCGCAAACGGGCCAACATCAACAAGGATCTCCTCTTTCTCGCCGTCTCCATCCTTCTGCAGAGCTTCCTCGTGAAACTGAGCGTCTTTCTCGCGGCGGCGGTCAACCGCGCCTTTCCGTCCATACCGGCTGAGGCGAGCTACTTTGCGATCCCCTTCGCCGTCGGCGCCATGCTGACGGGCGTCCTGATCAACCGGAACATGGCCCTGATCTTCGCGATCATGTCGTCCTTCCTGGTCACCTTTCTCCTGGGCGGACGGACGGACCTGGCAGTCTTCGCCTTTCTCGGCAGCATCGCCGCGGCCTACCACATCGTCCTTTGCCGCAGGCGGTCCGCCTTCTTCCGGACGGGATTCTACCTCGGTCTTATCAACGCCGTCGTCGTCTGTTTCATCTCCCTCATGGGCGGCAAGGTGCCGTCTTTCGAGATCCTGCTCAACATGACGCTCGGTTTCGTAGGCGGGATCAGTTCCGGATTCATCGTGGCGGGTGTAAGCCCCCTCCTCGAGTACTTCTTCGGCTACACGACGGATATCAGGCTCCTCGAACAGGCCAACCTGAACCAGCCGATCTTCCAGCGCATGCTGATCGAGGCCCCCGGGACGTACCACCACAGCATCATTACCGGTTCCATGGTGGAAGCCGCCGCGGAAGCCATCGGCGCCAACCCCCTCCTGGCGAAGGTGAGCGCCTACTACCACGACATCGGCAAGGTGAAGAAGGCCAGCTATTTCATCGAGAACCAGCGGGATGGCGAGAACAAGCACGACCGCCTGACGCCCAAGATGAGCAGCCTGGTCATCATCTCCCACATCAAGGACGGCTGCGAACTGGCCCAGGAGGCGAGGCTCGGCAAGGAGATCACCGATATCATCCGCCAGCACCACGGGACCAGCCTCGTCAGCTATTTTTACGAAAAGGCGAAGAAGGACAAGGACCCGTCCATCCGGTCCCTGCCGGAAAGCGATTTCCGCTACCCCGGCCCGAAGCCCCAGACGAAGGAAGCGGGACTCGTCCTCCTCGGGGACGTCATGGAGGCCTCCTCCCGGACCCTCTCCAATCCGACGCCGGCGCGGATCAACCACCTCGTCAAGGAGCGGATCGAACGCGTCTTCGCCGACGGCCAGCTCGACGAGTGCGAGCTGACCCTCCACGACCTGAACGAGATCGCCGAGACCTTCTCGCGGATACTAAACGGCATCTTCCACCACCGCATCGACTATCCGGAACTGGTGAAACCGGCGGCGGGCAACGGAGCCAAGAAAGAAAACAATGGCCATACAGATCGAAAACAGACAGAGCGAAGCAAAGATCGATTTGCGTAGAATCCGCTCCGTTCTATCCAGGCTCCTCAGGCACCTCGGCCGCGACGACAGCGAGCTGAGCATCCTCCTCGTCGATGACATGGCGATCAGGGAGATCAACCGGTCGTACCTCGACCGCGATCATGCCACGAACGTCATCTCCTTCCCCATGCAGGAGGGCGAATTCGGCGGCGTCAATCCGAAAGTGCTGGGCGACATCGTCATTTCGGTGGAGACCGCCCGTACCGAAGCGAAAAAGGCCCGGATCCCGGCGGACGATGAGATAGACTTCCTCCTGATCCACGGGCTCCTGCACCTCGTCGGCTACAACCACGAGAATACCACACCCGCCGAGGAAACAAGGATGAAGGAGATGGAGGACGAGCTGTTCTTCTTCCTCAAGGGCTACCGCCTGGCGCACTGAAACGCCCTTTCCCCGCACCGCCGCATCCGGCGGGCAATCCTTCAGATCAAGGCATCCCCCGAAAAATACGCATCCCGGCAGAATCGCATAAAAAAGGGGCCGGCGATTTTCAGTCCGCCGGCCCCTCATGCAATGCGTTGATTATTCTTGTTATATACCGAGATCCCGCCTCAATCCTGCACGTCCTTCTTCGCCACTTTTTTCTTCACGGTCTTCTTGACGGGTTTCTTTTTCGCAACCTTGGGCGCAGGAGGATCTTCCGCGGAGGCCTGGAGATTGGCTCCGACCCGGATCACCCGGCCCGGCACCAGGACGTTGCCTTTCATGCCGTTCAGTTTTTTCAGTTCCGGGATGGTCGTATGGAAGCGCCGGGCGAGCATGATGAGGGTGTCGCCCTTCTTGATCTTGTAAGTCACGGGCGTGCTCCCCGCCGTCTGCGGGGCGCGGCTGCTTGCGGCCTTTGAAGTCTGCGTATCGGCGGCCACCCGGGCCCGGACGGGAACGATCAGGCGCTGCCCGACATAGACGCCCTTGGCGGTCGAAATACGGTTGTATTCGCGGATGGCGGCCACGGAAGTCCTGTACCGGTTCGCAATGGAAGCCAGGGACTCGCCCCGGCGGACCCGGTGCCGGACGACGCCGCGGCGGGAGGCGGCATATCGCGGCTGTTCCCACCGGGGTATTTCGTCCATGATCGCAACCAGTCTCTCCCCGGCCTCAGGGGGCACCTTGAGGTCATATTCCCGGTCCGGCGTCGCCTTGTGCCTGAGTTCCGAATTGAGCTGGAAGAGCAGGTCCTCCGAGCAGCTGATATTGCTCGCGATATCGGTGAGTTTCATGGGCTTCGCCGTCTTGACCCTTTCGTAATTCATCGGCTTCTCGACGGGTTCGCCCAGGTCCATGCCGTATTTCTTGGGGTCCTTGATGATCATGAGCGTCGCCAGGAAACGCGGGACGTAGCGCGCCGTTTCCCGGGGAAGTTCGCGGTAGAGGTCCCAGAAGTGGTCGAGGTAGTTCACGCGCTGGTGGGAGATGACCCGGAGCACCCGGCCCTCGCCCGAGTTGTAGGCGGCAAGCACCGTCAGCCAGTCGCCGAACATCCCGTGGAGGTCTTTCATGTAGCCGATGGCCGCCTGGGTGGATTTGTCGACGTCCATGCGTTCGTCGATCCATTCATCCCGGGTCAGGCCGTATTTGTAGCCCGTGGACGGGATGAACTGCCAGATACCCAGGGCCCGGGCCGGCGACATGGCCGTGACCTTGAAACCGCTTTCGACGAGAGGCAGCCACGACAGCTCCTCCGGAAGCCCCGCCTGTTTCAGGGCTTTCACGATGGCCGGACGGTGGATGCCCGACCGGTGGTAGGCGCCGATGAAGAAATCGCGCTCCCGCGTCTGGAACTGTTTGATTTCATATTCGACGTCGGCATTCATAACGGTGGGGATTTCGCTACGCCTGCCCGCCGTCGCCGCGTGGATGGAATTATAAATAGTCAGGATTCTTTTGGAAATGATGAGTCGCAAATCGTCCTTCTGGCGGGCGACGTTGGGATCGCCGTCGGCGTCCAGGATCAGGGAATAGGCCTGGTCGAGGAGTTCCAGGGCGGTTTCGATGTCGCCCTTCTTCCAGGACGCATCCGATTCGCCGAGGAGGGCCAGGGCGTCTTCCATGAGATCCTGCCCTTCGTCGTCGCCGTCGTCATCGTCGTCCGATTTCGCCGCTTTGGCTTCGGCCGCTTTTTCCGGCGGTTTCGGCTGGGCGGCGGCTTCCGCCGGTTTCTTGGCCTCGTCTGCCGGGACGGCGGCGGCGACCTGTTTCTCGACCTTATCGTCTGCCGAGACCGGGCCGACCGAAGACCCCGGACCTGCGGCCATGAACGCCGTGATCAGGCAACTCCAGAGGAAAACTCGCAATAATATCTTCATGGTTCATGTCTCCTTGCCAAGTCCCGGCCGCATGCAACTGTCCCTACTGAATTTTTGGGCCGGGATGATGATGTTCGGGTTGAGTTCCCCGTGCGTATAACACATCTTTCCCGATATCCCTAGAAAAAAACGCTCATCAGGGCTTGTCGGATGATGCGGCGAGCAGGTAAGCCTCGATTAAATCGTCGATATCGCCGTCGAGCACGCGTCCGGCGTTGCCGATTTCGAGGTTCGTGCGATGGTCCTTGACCATCTTATAGGGATGCAGGACGTAAGACCGGATCTGGCTCCCCCAGGCGATATCCTTCTTGGTCTTGTTCATCGCCTCCAGTTTTTCGTTCTGTTCCTTCAGTTTCAGTTCGTAAAGGCGCGACCGGAGATATTTCATCGCCATGGACTTGTTCTTGTGCTGGGACCGTTCGTTCTGGCACTGGACGACGATGCCCGTCGGCAGGTGGGTCAGGCGGACTGCCGAGTCGGTCTTGTTGACATGCTGGCCGCCGGCCCCTGTAGACCTGTAAGTATCTATTCTTAGATCGTTTTCGTCGATATCGATGACGATTTCGTCGTTGACCTCCGGGTAGGTGAAGACCGAGGCGAAGGAGGTGTGGCGGCGGCCGCCGGCGTCGAAAGGCGATATCCGGACGAGCCGGTGGATGCCCGTTTCGGCCTTGGCGAACCCGTAGGCGTAATCGCCTTCGAGGGTGAACGATACGCTCTTGACACCGGCCTCGTCCCCCGGCTGGAAGTCAATGATATTGGTCTTGTAGCCTTTTCTCTCGGCCCAACGGAGGTACATGCGCATGAGCATCTCGACCCAGTCCTGGGCCTCGGTGCCGCCCGCCCCGGCGTTGATCGCCATGATGGCGTTCAGGACGTCCTGCTCGGCGCCGAGCATGAGGCGAAGCTCCTCGTTCCGGACGGAGGCCTGGAGCGTCGTCAGTTCCTTCTCGACCTCGGCCATGCTCTCCTCGTCGCCCTCCTCGGAGGCCAACTCGTAGAGAACATTCACATCGTCCAGGGATTGTTTGAGTTTTTTCCAGTTGTCCGCTACGGTCGCTAGTTTGGTCTTCCTGCGGAGGACGTCCCTGGCCGTTTCGGCATCGTTCCAGAAGTCCTCCTTCTGGGAGAGGGCGTCGAGCTTGTCTATTTCGGTCTGCTTGCCGGGGATGTCAAAGGCAGTCTCCGACGTGCAGGATTCTCTTCTCCAGATCGCTCAGGATTTCGGTCACATTTTCAAGCATGTTTGCCTCCTTTTTTGACGGCATATCCGATCATGGCCGTCATCATGATCATGTTCAGATAGACGAAAACGTCCCCATATGCCCCATAAAGGGTCGCCTCGTCAATGAATTTAATTTTTCCCGGCAGCTGGCACCGCTCGAAAATGGGCGTCCGGCCGACGATGCGCCCGGCGGGGTCGATCACGGCGCTGATGCCCGTGTTGGCCGCCCGGACGAGGTAGAGCCGCGTCTCCACGGCGCGGAGCGCAGCCATGGACAGGTGCTGGTAAGGGGCCGACGTCTTGCCGAACCAGGCGTCGTTCGTTACGTTGACGAGAAGATCGGCGCCGCCGCGCTTGTAGTCTCGGCCGGCCTCGGCCAGTATGCCCTCATAGCAGACGAGGATGCCCAATTTGTGCCTGCCCGCGGCGACGGGCACGAACCCCGGCCCGGACTCGAAATCGCCGATGCCGGCCACGAGCTTGCTCATGAAGGGCAGCAGATTCCGGAGGGGGACGTACTCCCCGAAAGGGACCAGGTGGACCTTGTTGTACCGGCCTATCGTTTCCCCCGCGGCAGACAGGAGATAGGCGCTGTTCGACAGGTATATTTCGCCGTCCCGTCGCTTATAGGCGGGGCTCCCGAAGAGGAGCATGCTGCCCGTCGCCTTTGCGACGTCCGTCACCGCGTCGCGCATTTCGCCCGGGTCCTGGTAGAAGAACGGCGCCGCCGTCTCCGGCCAGACGATAAGCCCGCCATTCGGCGGGTCCGTCAGGGAGAATTTTCTGTAAATGTCGATGGTCCCCTTCTGGTAGGCGGGGTTCCACTTGACGTCCTGCTCGATGTTGCCTTGGATGAGCGAAACGTCCATGGATTCCGCCTTTTCCATCGCCTTTTCGATCTGGTTGAGGCGAAAGTAGCCGTAGACGTTGGCGGCGGCGATCAGGACGACGGCGATGATGAACTCGGCCGTCACCCTTTTTTTGTCTGTCTTCATTTCGGGCAGATCGGCGAGAACGGCGTTCGTAAGGACGATCAGGAAGGTGATGCCCGGCACACCCGCGATGTCGGCGATCTGGATCAGGTTGATGTTCAAATACTGTGAATAACCGAGGTTTTCCCAGGGGAAGCCCGTAAAGAGGACCGATTTGGCGTATTCGAGGCTCGTCCACAGGACCGGCGCGGCCAGGACCGACGGGATGCCCCTCTTTTTCAATACGGCGACGCCCGCGGCAAAAAGACCGACATAGACGGCGAGATAGAGCGACAAGAGAACGGTGGCCCCCACGCCCATCCAGTAGGGGAGATACCCGTAATGGACGACGACGTAGGTGATCCAGTAGATGATGCCGACATAGGCGGCGAACCCGGAAACGAGCCCCAGGAGAAAGCCTTTTTTCGCTTCAACTTCCCCGTCCGTGACGGCCCGCAGGAGCGGCACCAGGGCGATCCAGGCGACGAAACCCGCGCCGTACTTGGGAAAGGAGAGGGCCAGGAGGATTCCCGATGCCAGGGCATAGAGCCATTTTAGGTCCAGATGCCTCCGGGGCATGCTCATTCCTTCCCTGCTTCCCGTCCCAATTTTCGCAGCTTGACTTTCTTGATGCTCCGTTCGTCGGCCTCCTCGATTGCCATCTCGAAGCCGCCGATCTCGAACCGCTCGCCCGTAACCGGTATCTTCATGGTCTCGTGGAGGATCAGCCCCCCGAGGGTTTCGTACTTCCCTTCCTCGAAGGCGACGTCGAAACGCCTTTCCAGCTCTTCGATCTCGATGCGTCCGTCCGCCAGCGTGTAGCCGTCGGGCAGGTCGACCAGGTCGTCGCGCTGCTCTTCGTGTTCGTCGCGGATGTCGCCGACGATCTCCTCGATCAGGTCTTCCAATGTGACAAGCCCCGATGTCCCGCCGTACTCGTCGATGACGATGGCCATGTGGTGCTTCTGGACCTTGAGCTCATGGAGCAGCAGGTGGGTGTTCTTCGTTTCGGGGATGTAGTAGGGCTTGCGGAGGATCGCCGTGATGTCGCTTTCGGTCACCGGTTTGGACCAGTACTTGACGAGGTCCTTGACGTTCAGGATGCCGATGATGTTGTCCACGCTTTCGGTATAGACGGGGATGCGCGTATGGCCGGAACGGATGATGAGGTCGAGGATCTCCTCGATGGCGGAGTCGATCCGGGCGGCGACGATCTCCGTCCGCGGGACCATGACCTCCCGGACGACCGTGTCCCGGAAGTCGAGGATCGACTGGATCATCTCGCCCGACTGGGCGTCGAGGAGGCCCTTCTCCTCGCCGTCGTCGATGATCGACTGGATTTCCTTTTCGAGCTGGGTCTGGTCCTTGACGGGCAGAATGGACTTGAAGAATGAGGTTACCTTGCTTTTCACGATCCCCCCGTTACAGCCCCCGCATGAATTCCGGCCTGAGCCTCGATTTGTCGCGGTTGGCAATGACTTCGCGTATGCGGCGCAGCGTCTCTTCCTTCTCTTCCGGCATCCACGCCCTGATCGGCAGATAATTGGAGGCGTGGTTGGCCGTGAAGAAGCAGTGCGTGAAATCGGAATGGGCGATCATCAGCTCCAACTCCTTGAGGAACCCGAAGGTGTCGGGCAGGACGAAGCGCCCGGCGAGCATTTCGTCGTGGAGCGGCGTGCCGGGCACCACCATGACGGTGAGCGCCCCGACGTAGTCCGGGTCGATTGCCGTGAGGACCTTCGCCGTGTCGAGGGCATGCTGGACGGACTTCTCGATGCCGCCGATGCCGAGCAGGACCGTGACCGAAAGCGTGATGCCCGCCTCCTTCACACGCCGTCCCGCCTCGACGAGCTTGCCGAAATCAGTCTTCTTGTTGATGGCGGTAAGCAACTCTTCATTCCCCGTCTCGACGCCCATGTAGACAATCCCGAGTCCCAGCTCCCGCAGGCGGACCAGTTCTTCCGGCGTTTTCTTCAGGATGCTCTTGGCGTTGGCGTAGGTGCCGATGCGCTCGACGCCCTTGATCTTCGCGCCGATGGCGCCCAGGATGCCGACGAGCCTCTTCTGGGGGATGATGAGGGCGTCGCCGTCGCAGAGGAAGACCCGCGGGATGCGGCCGTAGCGGCTTGCCTCCCGGATGTCCTCGGCGATCTCCTCGTCGTCCTTGATGCGGAATTTTTTCTCCTTGTAGGTTGGACAAAAGGTGCACTTGTTGTTGGAGCACCCCACGGTGACCTGTATAAGCAGGCTGTCTGCCTCGCTGGGGGGCCTGATGATCATGCCTTCGTACTTCATGTTGAAATCTTCTCCGTCTTCTCTTCTGCTGCCGTCAAAACTTACAAAAAAAGGGTCAACCCGGCGGCCGACCCCCGATGGTTCTCCCGGCGGGGTGCGGGGAAATTCCCCTGCCGCCGACGTTTAACAGGCTGTTGAAAAACGCCCATCTGTTGCGTTGCGCTGCAAGCCTCGTCAATCGACATACTTCTATGTATGCCTCTTTCCTCAGCTTTTGCGCGCCTTACATCTGGACATTTTTGAACAGCTTGTTCAAAATCGAGTTTTTCAACAAGCAGTTAAGGTTCATGGCCCGAATGAACTGCCGTATGGAAAGGCCGAAACTACGCGGGGCTTACCGCTGCTGGTTTATCGTCCGTCTTTCCGCAACGATCTCGCCTCTCAAGGATACCGCCACACTGCCTCGACGCACAAAAGATTTTTTCGCCATCCCTGCGGGCGCGACACAACCGGCCGATAAAGGTATCCGTTTCAGGAATATAGCAACCATGCGGGGAAAAGTCAACCGATGGGGCGTAACTCCGCTTTCCCGGCAACCGATGAAGGGAGGAACGTCTTTCATATGAAAAAATAGGGGAGCGGTGACCGCGTTTTGCGTGAAAAAACGAGGCATTACACGGAGGAAAAAGCGGATGGGTATCAAACGCATCAGCTGCCGGTTATGCATTAGCTACGCGCCTTGAACGGTCACATGATCGATGAATATTCGGCAAGAAAATCATAAATGGTCTGAAACCGACCGGTAATCGAGAACCGGCGAACGGATTACAGGAAAGAGGATGATGGAGGCGCTCCTTTTTTATCATATTTTTCTTGATATTATAATCTACAATACATATAATAAATAAATGATTGTACATATTCTATACTATAATTCGAAGAGAGGCGAATATGTCGAATTCAGTCGGAAAAGAGATTTATGATTTCTACAAATTTATAATCCGTTTATTAAGAAATCCAAAAAATATCGTCTTACTGATCGGAATTTCGATGATTATCTATGTGTTCTTTTTCAGTGACATACCAAAACAATAACTGTCCTCAGATCATCCTCATGTCGTCGCCATCATGCATCTTTAGAATCACCTGTCAAAGCCGGTTGATTTTCTGTGGAGCAATCGCATGAATCCAAGGATATCATTTCCTTGCCAGAAAAGGGGATACTGATTTCTGTATCGCATTGGGAATGGAATGGCATGCGAATTTTCGCTTCTTATGTTCGTTATATTTTTTCCGAACTATTCCTCAGCAACGACATCCCAACGATCCCGCCTGCCCTCCTTCAAAAACCGTTGCAAAAGTCTCTCTTCCGTTCTAGATTGTCCGCACGATTTTCCTATCTGTGGAGCAGGGAATTATGAGCAAAGATATTGTGAAAAAAGACAAGGGCGAGGTTGCCGGAAGGAACGGCCGTGACGTTGAGATCGTCGACGATACGCCGAATCCGTTTCCCTTCGTCAGCTTCCGGTATTCGTATAAGGAAATTTCCTCCGACGGCGTCAACACCCGCGTGAGGGCGAAAAAGAAGAGCTTCGAGAACGGCAAATTTGAGTCGGAGGAGTTCGAGGGGACCCTGCCGGGCAACGTCTATTCCAACATGGTAGGCGGGATGCAGAACCTCATCGCCGATCAGTTGAAGGCGCTCCTGAAGCCGTTTTCCATGTTCCTGCCGCCCGATTCGAAGAAGAATAAGTAGACCGACCGAAACCGCTGCCCGCCGCTTTCTCCTCCGCTTCTCACGGCGGCAAAACCGGAAATCCTCAAAACAGAGGTGACCTCCGGCGGAACTTGTGGTACAAATTCCGCCGCAGTTACGCGTGCGCCATGCATACCGGCGGCGTGAAGGCATATTCCGGGAGGTCGCTCATGCGCAGAACCATTTCGTCTTTTCACGTCTTCGTCATTCTCACGGCGGTCTGTCTGCTCTCTGCCGGCGCGCCGCAGGCCGCATCCGCAGCGACGCCCAGCGGCGGCGCACAGTCGTTCGTGACGTACAAATACACCGATCCCGCGTGTGGGCTGGAGGTCTTCCGCCTGCTGATCCCGAGGGACTGGCGGGTCGAGGGTTCCGTCCGGTGGTCGATGACGCCCGCCCTCCCCATCCAGGTCCGTTTCCGCTTCTATAACCCGAACGGCTCGGAGGAACTCAACTTCTTTCCGACGCACACCTATTTCTGGACGAGCAACCGGCAGACCCTTTCCCTGAAGCCGCCCGGCTCCCTGATGTACGGCTCCGTCGTCGCCCAGCCGGTCGGCCTGCGAACGGCCTTCAACAGCGTCGTGATCCCCTCCGCGCGGAAGAACATCCAGGACGTAAGGACGATATCCGAAAAGGACGTCCCGCAGTTGGAAACCCTCGCCAGAGGCGAGCCCGCGCGCGGCGTCCAGGCCTTGGCCAAGGCGGGCAAGGTGAGGATCGAATACCGGCAGAACGGCAGAGCTATGGAGGAGGAGATTTACGCGGCGGTCAGCCAGTTCGTCGTCAACACCTCCCGGACCGACTTCATCAATTTCTGGTACATCGACCACGTCTTTTCCTTCCGGGCGGAAAAGGGGAAGCTCGACGCCAACGCCGGGCGCTTCCAGACGATAATCTATTCCGTGAAGCTCAATCCGGCCTGGTTCGCCAAGGTCGCGAACGTCAAGGAGATGTTGTCCAAGCAGGAGATTGAAAAGACGGTCAGGATCGGGCGCATCGGGGACATGATATCCAAGGCCGGGAGCAAGTTGCGAGAGGACCAGCAGCGCAGTTGGGAGGCCAAGCAGAAGACCTACGACCGGATCGGCCGGATGCAGAGCGACACGATCCGCGGCGTGGACCGGTATTACGACGAGCGTGCCGGGAGAGAGGTGGAACTGCCGACCGGCGGCCATGCCTGGTCGAACGGCCTGGGCGAATACTATTTCACCGAAAGAGCGAGCGACAACCCGAACATCGGCTCCAACCTGCACTGGGAACAGCTGCAGCGGGCCCGATAGCGCATGTTCCAGGGATGATACACATGATGAAAGCGCACTGCCTGCAGCACGTCCCGTTCGAAGGCCTCGGCAGTATCGGGCCCTGGCTCGAAGCCGCCGGATACCGGATTTCCCGGACGCGGCTGTTCGCAGCGGAGGAGCCGCCCTCCCCTGACGAAATCGATTTCCTCGTCATCATGGGCGGCCCCATGAGCGTCAACGACGAGGACGAATACCCCTGGCTCGCCCGGGAGAAGCAGTTCGTCCGCAACGTCATCGAATCGGGGAAACCCGTCCTGGGTGTCTGCCTGGGCGCGCAGCTCATCGCAAATTGTTTGGGTACAAGGGTTTATAGAAACGCGGTGAAGGAAATCGGCTGGTTTCCCATCCGGGGCATCCCGGCCACGGGCAAAGCGATTTTCAGCTTCCCTGTGTCGGCCGAGGTGTTCCACTGGCACGGCGAGACCTTCGACCTGCCTCAAGGCGCCGTCCATCTCGCACAAAGCGAAGTTTGCCGGAACCAGGCGTTCCAGTACGGCAGGTCCGTCATCGGCTTGCAGTTTCACCTGGAAACCACGCCGGATTCGGCCCGGGAACTTGTAAGGAATTGCCGCAGCGAACTTGTTCAGGCGGACTCTATCCAGACAGAAGCGGATATCCTGGGCGCGAGCCCGGAAAGATATCAAGCGATCAACGGCTTGATGGCGCAGGTGCTTTCCTTCCTCAGGGATGCCAACGGCTGACAGCCGCATGCGGGCCGAAAGCCCGATCAATCCGCCTCCGTTTTCCCGGCGCCGTCACGCAGCTTCACCGGTTTCCGCGATTGTGAAAACCGGCAGGGCAAGCCCGTCTTCCATGTTTTCCCATGTCAGCCGGACCCGCTGGTCGCAGCGGATGAGCGCGGGATCGGTTCCGACAATGTTCGTCAGGAACGAGGGCCCTTCGTCGAGATCGACGACGGCCACGACATAGGGAATCCGGCCGGCCATGGCCGGGTGGAAGGCGCGACGGAAGACGACGAACGAATAGATGCGCCCCTCCCCTTTCGCTTCGACCCACTCAAAGGCGGCCGAGTGGCACTCGGGACAAATGACGGACACGGGATAACGCATGTGGCCGCATTCGGAACAGCGCTGAAACAGGAGGCGGCGCTCCCTGCATCCCCGCCAGAAGGGGGCCGTGTCGTCGCTGATTTTCGGCATAAGGGGGAAGCAGGTCCCGGGGTCCATCGCGTCAACTCCTTTCCAGGATCATGGTGCAGTTGCTCTGCAGCACGCCGCCGTTGTCGGTGCAAAGAATAAGGCTGGGCTTTTTCGTTCCCGGAAGCACGCCGAGCTGGCGCCCGCCGCAGCGCCCCATGAGCTGCATGGCGCCCTCGCTTACCGGCGTCAGGCCCATGCAGTAGGCCTCCGACAGCATGCCGCCTGAGGTATTGACCGGAAGGCTTCCTCCCGGCCCGATGCGTTCCCGCCGGAGCCAGTCCGCACTTTCGCCGTGCCTGAAAAAGCCGCAGTCCCGCAGGGTATGCTCCACAGTGAACGTGAAGCAGTCGTACAGTTCGCACGCGTCCACGTCGCCCGGCCCGCAATCGGCCATAGAGAAGGCCTGCGCGCCGGCAATCGCCGCGGCGCTCCTGTCGTCCGTGTTCTTGAGGCGGAAGGGCGACAGGGACGCATTCGACTCGCCGACGCCCCTGATGAGCACCGGGGGATTTTTCAGGTCCCTGGCCCGCTCCGCGGAGGTGATCACGACCGCCCGGCCGCAGTCGGAGACGGGAACGGCATCCAGCATGCGGAAAGGCTCCGCCACGAACGGGTCGTTCCAGTAGCCGTCGTCCGTCAGGGGCTTATCGTGCATGCCGGCGATCGGGTTCAGATTGGCCCATTTGCGCTGGCCGATGGCGATCTCCTTCCAGACGTGCGGCCCGGTGCCGTCCTCGTGCATGGCCCTTCGCGCGACCATGGCGTATTTCGCCAGTTGGCTGAAGTCGCCGAAGGCGGCCAGTTCGCTCGCGGGATTTCCGGCGGCGTCCAGCTCTTCCATGAACGGCCGTTTCACGGACCGCGCATTGTCCCCGTACGACACCAGCACGTAGCGGCAGAATCCCGCCTCAAGGAGCCCTATGGCGTGCGTCAGCCAGCTGCGATGACAGACATGCTCCTGGTTGAGCGCAAACGGGCGGATGCCGAGCTGTTCCGCAACCAGGAAGGCCGTAACGTCATAATCGTTCCCCATGGGCCGGAAATGACGGTACAGAAAAAGCCCGTCGATGTCTTCCTTACTCAGGCCCGCATCCCGGATGGCGTTCGCGCAGGCCTCCACATGGAAGCTGAGCGCCGTCCTTCCGGGCACCTTGCCCTGCGGCGTGTATCCCACGCCGACAATCGCATACTTGTTCCGCAAACGCCGACAGTCCATTTCCGTCCCACCCCCATGGCATCCATGTTCTGTTTCGAACAGCCGTTCAGAGCGAATACCGCCCTATTTTGCTGAAACTTCAAAGCATCGTCAAAAAAAAACTTAAGCGGAAGGATGATTTCAATTGATGGATGGTCATATTGTATTCCAGTCGTTCCCGTCTTGTCAAACCGGTTATTCCGCTTTCCGCGCCGGGCGGGGCCATCGCCCGTATACCCGGATGAAGGCCCGCCCGTCGCCGGGGCCGTCACAGGCAACCTTTGACAAATCCTGAAAAAATCACTAAAAGACATCCACAGCATGCCATTTTCACATCGCAAGGGAGACTGCGTGTCCAAATCGCTTTTCAGGAAGGTCGGCATAGCGACGCTCATCACGACCGCGTCCATTTTTCTGAGCCGCATCACCGGCCTGCTCAGGGAGATGGCCCTGGCCTACATCGGCGGCGCGACGGGCGATGTGGACGCCTACCAGATCGCCTTCGTCATCCCGGAGATCCTCAACCATATCGGAGCGGCGGGATTCCTGTCCGTGACGTTCATCCCTATCTTCACCGCGTATCTCGTCAACAAGGAGGAAGACGAGGGCTGGCGGATATTCTCGCTCGTCTATAACACCTTCGGGGCCGTCGTCCTTTTCTTCATCGCCGTCTCTTTCGTTTTTGCCGGGGATTTCATCGCCCTCATCGTCCCAGGCACGCACGACCCGGCCGTCATCGCCAAGGCGGTGCGGATGACGAGGATCATCATCCCCGCCCAGTTCTTCTTCTTTACCGGCGCCCTTTTCATGGCCGTCCAGTACACGAAGGAACGGTTCGCCGTCCCCGCGGCGGCCCCCGTCATCTACAACCTGAGCATCATCGCCGGGGGTCTCCTGCTCCACCCCTGGCTCGGCATCGAGGGCTTCTCCTGGGGCGTCCTCGCCGGCGCCTTCATCGGCCAGTTCCTCCTCCAGTACAAGGGCGCGAAGCAGGCGGGCATGCGGTACCGCTTCGTCTTCGACATCCGCAATCCGAAGCTCGCGCACTACGTCAAGCTCACGCTGCCGCTGATGCTGGGCCTCACGATGACCTTCTCGACGGAGATTTTTTTCCGGATATTCGGCTCCTATTTGCCTTCGGGAAGCATCGCCAGCCTCAACTACGGACTGCGGGTCACGCTGATGCTGGTGGCGCTCTTCGGGCAGGGCGTGGGCACGGCGTCCTATCCCTACCTGGCGAGGCTTGCCAAGGAGGCGAAATTCGCGGAGATGAACAACCTTCTGAACGGCACGCTCCGCTACCTCGCCCTGGTGATCCCGATTTCGGCGCTTCTCATCGTCGTCCGGCACGAGATCGTCGTCATTCTTTTCCAGCGGGGCCGGTTCGACGCCGTCGCCACGGCGTGGACGGCGCAGGTCATGGCCTTTCTGCTCGCCGGGGCGTTCTTCTTCGCCGCCCAGAACGTCGTCGTCCGGGGATTCTTCGCCATGGAGGACACGCTCTTCCCGGCGATCTTCAGCACCGCTGCCGTCGTCCTGAGCATACCGGTTTATTATTACGGCATGCAGGCCTTCGGGCTTTCCGGCATCGCCTTCGCCGTAACCGCCTCAGTCGCCCTGCAGATCGCGATCCTGTATGCCCTCTGGAACCGGAGGACGGAAAACCCGGGCAGCACGGACGTTTACCTCTTCATCGGCAGGATGACCCTGCTCAGCATCGCCATCGGCCTCTTTTTGGAAGCATGCAGGCACTATCTCCTGCCGGTCCTCAATATCGGGACGTTTACCGGCAGCCTCGCAAGCGCAGCCATCAACGGTGCCCTGTTCGTCGTCATTTTCCTCGCGGCGGGCCGTCTCATGAAAATCAGGGAAATCGTCGTCCTGCAGGACAAGGTCGTGGCGAAACTTGCCGGGACCAGATCCAGCCGTTAATCCGGAACAGCAGCCGTATCATGAAAGGAAAGGCCGGCGCGGAACTTCGCCCCGGCGGACGGGATACGCCCTCCCCCGATCCGTACCGCCAGGCCGTTTTGAGCCCCCTTGACTGCATACAATCTTCCATACAATTCACTTGACTTATCCCGAAAAGTCTTACATAATACTTCCAACATCATTATGGCCGCGAGTCGCCGCTTCCGAAGCACCGGGTAAACATATCCCGCTGAAAGCATCTCCCTGTTTTTCATCCCGGTTTACTCCTCCTCCGGCTATCGGTTGCACGTCGATCGAGAGCAGGGACTCCGCCGAAGACGGGTATCCTGAAAGAATATCAATCAGGGGACCGCATACATTTGATAAGGCCGTCGTTGGCGGCTGATATAAATCGAGAAGTACGTTGTTGCAGGACCATTTCATAGATGTACGGCCGCCGTGCCGCTGGAGGGCATGGATATGCTCCATGCTTGTTCTCCTTACCATTTCCGCGTCGCCGGCATGGGCCGTGGACGCCGCACCGCAGCCGCAAGCCGTCACGGCAGACCGGATCGAGTCCGCACCCGGCGGGGACGATGCCGCCCCGGACGCGAAGCCGCAGTATCCCGCGCCTGCAGCCATCCTCTTGCTTATCGGCATAAACTGTCTCATTGCGCTCCTTATCGCGTCCCTCTTTAATCCCGACCCCACCCCCGTTCAAACCCTCATCGTCCGGGCCGTCTTGGCCCTGGGTGTCGGTTTCTTCGGCGGGGCGCTTCCCGAAGCGTTCGACCTCGAAGCCGGGTCGATGTGGGACATGGCGCAAATCCAGGCAGGCTGCATCCTGGCCCTTTTCCTCCTGGTCTATCTGTCCAAACCGGACCAGTTGTTCGAATTCCGGACGGGGGAAGAAGACGGGGAACGGCCGTCGTTCCGCGAAGGGATGCACAAGAAGGGTAAACGGGGCGGGAGATAAGGGCAACGCGGCCGGAGAGCCCCTTGCGGCGAGAAGACTGCGGCCGCTCCGGCACGGCGAACGGACCACGGACCTTTCATGAAGGGGGCGCTGTTCCCGCCCCCAAGCATTCCGCAGCTCCGCTCACAGGAAAATATAGAAGAACGCGATCGCACCGGCAAGCGCCCCCAACAGGCCGCCGTAGAACAGACCGGCAAAGGCGTCCATCAGCGTGGGGACCATCGAACGAAAGAAACCGGCCAGGCCGCCTTTCTTGTTCGACGCGAACGTCATTTCCATGAGCAGACCGGTCACCGCCCCGATGATGCCACCCAGGGCACCGCCGAGGAGGGCATTGCTCACTTTCGATCCCGCCCCCTGAAGAGGCATGATCATTTCAAACAGCCATTCGGCGCCGATGGCTCCCGCGATGCATCCGCTCGCCACGCCCACAAGGCCGAAGAGCGGCCCGAGAAACCGGCCGGCAAACGGGATGGCCGAAAAGACGAGGAAAAATATCTTTCCCAGAAACAACGCAGCCGCAAAGCACCCGGCAAACCCGATGACCGCCCTTGCCGTCACCATGGACGGATGGGCCTGCTGGCCGCGCACGTTCCGGTAATACGTCTCCTTGGTCGCCTTGTAACCGTTCACGGCTATGGAAAGCACGACGGACGACTTGAGCATCTTCTGCACGTCGGCCGGAAGCCTGGCGTACACGCCATGCACCGCGTTCGTCAGCGTTTTCTCAATGGACGACTTCGCTTCCTTGGCCTCCGGCTGAGCCGTCACGGCCTGAGCAGGGTAAAAGAAAAGAAAAAAGACCAGACAGGCGGCCGTATATAAGCAGATACGATTTTTCTTCAAGATCAGGTACATGGCATGAACGCCCCTTGCTTCATTTTTATCCGAGGATGCTGCCGTATACCACATCTCGCCGTATAAATGCCGTTAAAATCGACCTGCCCGTTACGAAAAATTTCGCAGATTCCTCCGGCAGAACCTGTTTCACGCGCAAAACGAAGCAACCGTTTCTCCGAATAAAAAAGGGGAATCCACCTCTTTCCCGGGCATCATATATCAGCGGCACGGATTCAATTGACTTTGCCCTTCTCGGAGAAGAATTCCCGTTTGAAGTCGGGATCGGACAGGATCGTCTCCCCCATCAGATCGAGGAAGTCGTACTGGCGCCTCTCGAGTTCGGCCACGTCCTTCGTGGGCGGCAGCTTCTTTGTAAAGACGATCGGCTTCTGCAGGATGAGATACCCGTTTCTCGAAATGCTCACGACGAAATTCCCTTCCTGGTCCGAGAGAGACACGATCTTCACATGGATCTGGGGGGCGTTATTCACGGGACCGATATCCTTGACGACCAGGCCGACGGACGTAAAGGTCTTCTCCAGCGCGTACCAGAAGAAAGAGGCGAGAGGCTGCTGCATGTGCGAAGGACTGTAAAACAGGTGATAGGCGTATTCCCGGTCGGGGCTGAAGTAGTAGAAGTTGGTCACGTTCGTCGCTTGCGAGTCGATCGAGTCGAAGATAATCGTCTGTCCCCGGTATTCGGCGAATTTCGCCTGATCGAGACGAGGCGTATAGGCATGCCTACTCACCTTGATGGGCGTGCTCATCGTTCCCTCGCAAGAAAATACAAACATGACCAGCGCCAACAGGCAGACAATATCCAGTTTTCTTCTCATGATATCCCCTCCTCTTGAGAAATGTGTATTCGAGTGTTCCCGGCTTACCGCAGGCAGGCAATCCTCGGGCTCAATTGATTCTGTATTTATCGGAGAAGAATTCCCGCTTGAAATCGGGATCGGACAGGATCGTCTCGGCCATGAGGTCAATCATGGCGAACATCCTCCTTCGCAGCTCCGGCACATCCGTCTTCGTCGGCGGCAGGACCTTCGTGCAGATCATTTCTTTCTGCAGAAGCAGATTGCCGTTCCGGGAAAGGCTGACCCGGAACCTGATATTCTGGTCGGTGAGCGACCTGATTCCGATCAGCAGGTCCGGGGCGTTCGTGACCGGCACCACCTCCTTGACGTCAAGCCCGGCGTGCTTGAAAGTCTTGTCCAGGGCGTACCAGAAGAAGGACGCCACAGGCGTCTGCATTTTGTCGGGCGCATGGAAGAGCAGATAGCCGACCTCGCCGTCGCCGCTTGTAAAATAGAGGTTCGCGATGTCGTCCGCC
Organism: Syntrophales bacterium; assembly: GCA_963668175.1. Lineage (GTDB taxonomy): Bacteria > Desulfobacterota > Syntrophia > Syntrophales > PHBD01. The sequence goes on along the minus strand of OY764159.1, from coordinate 1,722,593 downwards.
AGGATGTCGATCGACTGGAAGACGACCGTCTGCCCTTTGTAATCGGCGTACTTCGCAGGATCGATGAGCGGCTGATAGGTGTCCAGGCTGAGCCGTACGCTGATGGCCGAGTTCATCGGACCGCAGGCGAATACGGCAAGAACCAGCAATGTCATAACGAAAACGCGCTTTCCGTTCATGCAGACCTCCCTTTCCCAAATGAATTCTCGCCGACTCCACCGCTTATCCCGGTGTTCCACCCCAAAACCGCTCAAAAATAAAACCCCGTCCACTTTCACGCGACGGGGTTGCAAGGCAAAGGATCATAATACCTTCTCAAAGTATAGAATAGCTATTATTCACATAGAATTTCATCTATATTGTGTCAATTATCAGGCTTCGGAAGGCATTGCAAGCTTTTTTGAGGTCTCGTCGGGGGGAGGCAGGCATCATTGCGTGTCGGGGAACGGAGAGATTCTACCCGTTTCCGGGAGGCGGGACGTACCCCAAACGCACGAGCAGGCGGTCGAGGAACGCGGCCTGGCCTTTCACGATCTTCTGCCGGGCGGCGTCGACATGGAACCAGCCGCCCCGGTCGATTTCGGGATATTCCCGAAGAATGCCGGAGTGCTTCGGCCACTCCAGGGTGAACGTGTTGCTTTTGATCTTCGCCGTATCCAAGTCTCCTTCCACGGCCCAGGCGTGGACGATCTTTCCGCTCGCCTGCTTCAGTTCGCCCAGCGCGACAAACTCCCCGTCCACGGCGAAGCCCGTCTCCTCTTCAAACTCCCTCCGGGCGGCATCCAGGGCGCTTTCATGAGCATCGAACAACCCTTTGGGCACGGACCAGGCGCCCTCGTCCTTCCTCGCCCACAAAGGTCCGCCGGGATGGACGAGCATGACCTGAAGGCGCCCCTCCCGGTACCGGTACAAGAGAATGCCGCCGCTGTGAACGCTCACAAATGCTCCTCAATACTTGAGAAATCTATCCCGTGGAATGTCCTGACGCCTTCATGATAACCGAAGCAGGACTGCTGCATAAAGATAAAAAAGGGCGGGATTGTTCGGCCGCTCACGCTCCCGTTCAGCCGCTCATGGGCGACTTGAGCATCGAGGCGGCGATATTCGCCGCGACGGCCCGGACCAGGTCCAGGGTCATGGCGAGGCCGCTTGCGGCGAAGGACCTCTTGGTCCGCTGCCAGACCATGTCGCTGCGGATCATGTCGAGAAATTCGTGCCCCTGCCAGGTGAGACGCATGGCGGCGAACGGGGGCGATCCCGGCCCGGAAGCTTTCGCCGCAGGTCCCGTCACGAGGCCCGCTTCGAGCAAAAGGTCCAGGTGATAGTCCGCTTCCTCCGCCCGCTCCCCGGGGAACGGCGGTTCCCCCGGCACGGCCTCTTCGAGCCGCAGGAGAATTTCCCTGATCGTGTCCCAGTTCCGCTTCATCGCGCATCCCGGTTTATGTTTAAGACATCCGCTCCCGGCTCAGCCCTGCCCTCCTGCAAGCCTTTCCCCCAGCGCATAGGCCTTTGCGCAATCCTCCGGGAAGACTTGAGCCCGCCGTTTCGCCTTCGCCTCCGGGTTCCACCGGGGTGCTGCGTACCTGGCGTAGTCGTCGAACTGGTATGTGTCGTAGCTGCAGAGCGTCTCCGTATTCCCGAAGACGATCTGGAGAAAGATTTCATTCAGGGCGAAATGGTTGCCGAAGCCCCGGGCCTCCGCCATTGCTTCGTCGGCTCCCAGGGTGTAGATGAAGGCGGTCCGCAGTTTCCCGGGAAAGATGGACCCCGGAGGATCGGTGTATGTGAGATACGGAAACAGGAGCCGTTCCAGGAAGGACCTCATCTCCCCCGTCACGGTCCCGAAATAGATCGGCGACCCCAGGATGAGGACGTCGGCGGCGGCGATGCGGGAAAGGAGGGGTGTCAGGCCGTCCTTCACGGCGCACCGGCCGTAGTTTTTGCCGTCCTTCGTCTTGCAGGCGAAGCAGCTTATGCAGCCCTTGAAGTCGATATCGTAGAGATGGACCAGCTCCGGGGCCGCACCCCGGGACGCGGCGCCGTCCAGCGCTTTCCGAAGAAGCGTCGCCGTGTTCCACTTCTTCCGCGGACTGCCGTTGACGGCGATGACCTGCATGGCGATGGCCTCCTTGCACTTTTTTGAAGGGATCGATCCGTCTCTAAACTAGCCGATCGTTCCCACTTTTTCAAGGCGCAAAGGAGGCAGACACCGGTGGGGGGGACGCCTCCACGGCGCGCTATGCCGGGATATCCATGTCGAGGATGGCCGAACTCAGGGATTTCCCGTGGAGGTCGACTGCCAGGGTGCGCGTTACGCCGCCGCCGAGAGCCCTGGTCATGACGAAATTGAGCGCCCCGATATTGGGCAGCGTGTACCGGACGACGTCCCCTTCGACGATTTCGGAGAAGAACGCCTTCACGCGCTCGGCCGTGACGTGTTTCGAAAGAAGCGGGTAATTGTCCGGGTCGTAGGCGATGACCGAGATATTCGACGTGTTGCCCTTGTCCCCCGTCCGGGAATGGGCCAGTTCGCGCAGCTTCATGATACCACCTCGTATTGGATCGCGTGATGGACAAGGTTCCGGGGAACGAGTGTCGACACCATGGCGACGACCTCCCGGGCACCCTTCCAGGCTCCCGCGCCCCCGGCCGGGCCGTTGGTGTAAAGCGTCTCGACTTCGTTGCCGATGCGGACGGCCTCTTTCATGCTTTTCGTCCGCCCGGCGACCCTCACGCGGACCTCGTAGGGGTCGTGCCCGGCCGACAGCTTGTCCTTATGGAGCGAATTGAGGCCGATAAGGTCGCAGCGGATATCGTCCACGGCCACGCCGGTGTCCTTCAGCCTCTCCTCGACGATCCGGAGGGCCAGCCTGCCGCGCTCGACGGCCCCGGGGCCGCCGTAACTGATCTGCCCCTCGCCGATGAAACTGTCCACGTAGCCTATCGAGACCTTGAGGGTATCGGTCTTGCGCCTCCCCTTCCCGCCCGTGACCTGTACCCGGTCCCTGCCGGCCTGGACCATCCGGACATCCGTATAGTCCGCCACGACGTCCGGCGTGATATAGGACGACGGATCGTGGATCTCGTAGAGAAGCTGCTCCTTGCAGGTGGCGAGCGTCACCATCCCGCCCGACCCTTCGACCTTCGTGACGACAAAGGTGCCGTCTTCCGCTACTTCGGCGATGGGAAACCCGAGGCGGCCGATGCCCGGCACATCCTTGTATCCCGGGTCGGCGAAGTAGCCCCCGGTGACCTGGCCGGCGCATTCGAGCAGATGGCCCATGACAATGGCCTGCCCGAGGATGTTCCAGTTCTCCATATCCCAGCCGAACTCATAGATGGCCGGGGCGATGAAGATCGCCGGGTCCGCCACCCGGCCCGTGATGACCACGTCGGCGCCGTTCCGCAGGGCCTCCACCACGCATTCGGCGCCGAGATACGCATTGGCGGAAACGATCCGGTCGGCAAGCGCCGAGGATTTCTCCCCGGTCTCTTCGATGATGTAGTCGCCCTTCCTGATGATGTCGGTAATGTCGTCGCCCGTCACGGCGGCGATCTTGAGGCCCCGGATGCCCAGCCTGCCCGCAACTTCCTTGATCTTGGCCGCCCCCGCCAGGGGATTGGCCGCCCCCATGTTCGTAACGATCGTCACGCCGTTCTTCCGGCACACGGGCAGACAGGCCTCCATCCGCGTTTCCAGGAGCGCGTCGTAACCCGCCCCGGGGTCCTTCATCCTGGCCTGCTGCGCAATGGCGATCGTTCTTTCCGCCAGGCATTCGAAAACGAGATACCTGATGGCCCCCTTCTCCGCCAGTTCGACGGCCGGTTCGATGCGGTCGCCCGCGTACCCCGCCCCCGAGCCGATCCTGATCTTGTTCATGCGGCAGTTCCTCCAGTCCTTGGATCGGGTACAACCCGATGATGATCGATACGACCGCCATGACGATGGCGGTCGAAAAAAGCGTAAATAAAAGTGAACTTCCGGTGGTCGGCCAGATCGACGTTTGTCGTGCCGATGAGCAGAAAGGTCGCCGGCGTCAAGGGGCTGAAGGGAAAGCCTGTCGTCATCTGCCCGATAATGGCGGCCTGTCCGGCTCCGGCGGGCTGGGCGATGCCTTTCATACCATGATCACGGCCCTTTTCAAAAGGACAAAGATCCGTTTTTTCCTATACGGGGCACGCGCTCGATCCATCCGGAAAAACCGGACAACGAACACCTGCCCGGCAACCGCTCCCACCGTGAATATTCGCAACATGCTCACATTATTCGTAATCTTAACGGAACCCCCGATGGCATGGAAATTGAATAGTTTTTCTTCAGCAAATACACGATTCATGAGAGGTTTCTATGAGTATAGCAAAGATGAAGCTCGGAACCAAGCTGGGCGGCGGATTCGCTCTGGTGCTGGTCCTCATGGCCGTTGTTGTGGCTATCTCAGTAAACAGGATCGGTGTCATGAACGAAAAGATCGGCCTGCTTGCCGAAGTCAGGGTGGCCCAGTTGGGCTTCCTGGGCGAGATAACGGAGCAGTACGCCGGGCTGTCGCGGGCCATACGGGACGTCTCCCTGACCTCCGACGAGGCGACGAACCGGAAGATGGAAGATCAGTATAAAAAGAACAAGGAGGCGTTGACCGCCGTCCTGGGAAAGATGGAAAAGAGCCTCGTTACGGAGAAGGGAAAGGAACTCTTCAAGCAGATTGCGGACCAGTTGCCGACCGTCCTCGCCCTGTCGGACAAGGCGATGGATTTGGGCAAGCAGAACAAGAACGCCGAGGCGGCTGAAGTCATCATGGTTCAGCTTCTGCCCGTCCAGGAGAAATTCATGGGTGCGGTGGGGGCTTTCGTGGCGTTTGTCCAGCAAACGGTCCGTAATGACGGGGAGCAAACGAAAGCGATTGCCACGGTGGCGCGGACGGTCATGTTGTTCCTCGGCATCGCCGCCCTGGTCCTGGGTACGCTTATGGCCTTTTTCCTCACCCGGAGCATCACGGGCCCGCTGAACCGGGTTATCACGGGCCTTTCCGAAGCGGCCGGACAGGTCTCGGCGGCATCCTCCGAGGTCGCCTCGGCAAGCCAGAGCCTGGCCCAGGGCACATCCGAACAGGCCGCGGCCCTGCAGGAGACGTCGTCGTCCATGGAGGAGATCTCGTCCATGACGAAGCAGAATGCCGAGAATACGTCGCAGGCCAAGAACCTGATGGACGAAGCGAAGAAGATCGTCGGGAAGGTCGATGTCCAGATGGGCGAAATGGCGACGGCCATCGCCGACGTATCGAAGACCAGCGAGGAGACGGGCAAGATCATCAAGACCATCGACGAGATCGCCTTCCAGACCAACCTCCTGGCCCTGAACGCCGCGGTCGAGGCGGCGCGGGCGGGCGAGGCCGGCGCGGGATTCGCCGTCGTCGCCGACGAAGTGCGCAATCTCGCCATGAGGGCCGCGGAAGCCGCGAAGAACACGTCGGACCTCATCGAAAACACCCTTGCGACCGTGCGGAAGAGCAGCGAACTGACGCTCCAAACCCGGGATGCATTCAAGGAGAACGTCGCCATATCGGCCAAGATCGGTGGGCTCATCGACGAAGTGGAAGCGGCCTCCAAGGAGCAGTCCAAGGGTGTCTCCCAGGTGAGTTCGGCGGTCTCGGAGATGGACAAGGTCGTCCAGGGCGCCGCCGCCAATGCGGAGGAATCGGCCAGCGCCTCGGAGGAAATGAACGCCCAGGCCGAACAGATGAAGGGGTATGTGGTCGAACTCATGGAGGTCGTGGGCGGGGCGGGCGCCCGAATGGGTCGGGCCGAAGACCACGATGAAAGGCCGGCGGGGCGTCTGGTCCAAAACGTCCTGTCCCGGGTGAAGCGCAAAGGGACGGGACCTGAGGAGTTTTAACCGGACGCCGCAAGTGATCCGATATGCGCCGGGCACCGTTCCGGCATGCCCCGCCGTCCGGACGCTTCAGCAGGCGCGATGACGTCGGTTTCCTGTTTTCGCGCTTCATGCAGGCGCGGCAAAGTGCATTCGCTTAAAGGCAGGCCGACCTCACAACAGGCCGTCCTGCCTTCGTTTTTCCCGGGACGGCATAATTCGGTTGACAACGGCCTCCTCTTCCTATATCCGGACAGCAGCCTATTCTCAGGGCGGGGTGGAATTCCCCACCGGCGGTATCCCGGACTATTCCGGGGAGCCCGCGAGCGCCCCTGCTTCCGGCAGGGGGACAGCAGACCTGGTGCGAAGCCAGGGCCGACGGTTACAGTCCGGATGGAAGAGGATAAGGTATCGCGACCGGCGCCGGAAAAACGGCAAGACATAAGCGCCGACAGACGGGCGACAAGCCCCTGCGGACTTTCCGCCGCCGCGTTTCATTTTCTCTTCTTCAGCCCTGATTCGGGTAATCCCTCTTTCAAAGGAGTATTATCATGGATCAGAACATTCTTTCCTCATTCGGCAAACCGTTTGAACGGGTGGAAAAGGCCCTTCAGTCGCTTCGCTGCGGCAGCGGCGTCCTCGTTACGGACGATGAAAACCGGGAGAACGAGGGCGATCTCATCTTCTCCACGGACTTTCTCGACGCGCCTCAGATGGCGCTCCTCATCCGGGAATGCAGCGGCATCGTCTGCCTGTGCCTGACGGCGGAGAAGGTGGACGGCCTGTGCCTACCGATGATGGTGGCGGAAAATTCCAGCCGCTTCCAGACGGCCTTCACCGTCTCCATCGAGGCTGCGGAGGGCGTCACCACCGGCGTTTCCGCCGCCGACCGCGTGGCCACCGTCAGGGCGGCCGTGGCCGACGGCGCCCGGCCGGAGGACCTGCGGCGGCCGGGACACGTCTTTCCCCTGAGATCGCGGCCGGGAGGGGTTCTCGTACGGCCGGGCCACACGGAAGCGACGGTGGACCTGAACCGCCTGGCCGGATTGCGGCCCTACGGCGTTCTCTGCGAACTGACCAATCCCGACGGCACCATGGCGCGCCTGCCGGGAATCGCGGCCTTTGCCCGCAAACACGGCTTCCCTGTCGTGGCGGTCGAGGACATTGTCGCCTACCGCCGGGATATAAACAACTAGGCGGTTTACAGGCCGGCAGGCAGGAATACCGGGGCTGACGGCGCAGACTTCACAAGTGGAGAACTTTAACTCGGAAACGAAATCCGGAAGGTATTGATTTTTCATCTGGAATCGACGTCGCTTCATCGAATCCGGATCACGGATATGAAAATTTTCGTTGACATTCCTTTTCATTTGCCGTAACTGTTACAGAAAGTTACGGAAACGGAACTGCAAAACGAGGGTTACAGAAAACGGATATGGCAACAGGCATCAACGACATCGCGATCCGCATCGGCATCCGGGAAGACCTCTCCCTGGCGGGCGGACTTTTGTGCCTTTTGCTTCATACGCCGACATACGACCCGTCGTTTTTAGTCGAACCTTAAAGATTTACTGAAAAGAACGCACTTAAAAGCCATGGGTTGAAAAGCCCATGGCTTTTTTTATTTTTAGCGATCGAAGCCGAAAGGAGAGGACGATGGAACGGAAAAAGGAGAGGATACTGATCTTTGATACGACGCTCAGGGACGGGGAGCAATCGCCGGGGGCCAGCATGAACCCGAACGAAAAGTTGCGCTTCGCCCGCCAGCTCGAGAGACTCGGTGTCGATATCATCGAGGCCGGATTCCCCATCGCCTCCGAGGGGGATTTCGATTCGGTCCGGCAGATCGCCCGCGAGATCCGCGGCTCGCAGGTCGCGGCCCTGGCCAGGGCGGATATCGCGGATATCGACCGGGCCTGGCAGGCGATCGAAGGGGCGGCAAATCCGCGCATCCACACCTTCATCTCCACGTCGGACATCCACCTGCAGCACCAGTTGAACAAATCGCGTCAGCAGGTCCTGGAGGACGCACGCCGGGCCGTCACCCATGCCCGCCGCTACACCGACAACGTGGAATTCTCGCCCATGGATGCGACGCGAACGGACAGGGACTACCTCGCCGAGATCATCGAGACCGTCATCGCCTGCGGGGCGAAGACCGTCAATATCCCCGATACGGTCGGCTACGCCGTCCCGGGCGAGTTCGGCGCCCTGATCGCCTTCCTCTTCAAGAAGGTCAAGAACATCTCGCAGGCCGTCGTTTCGGTCCACTGCCACGACGACCTGGGCCTGGCCGTCGCCAATTCGCTGGCGGCGATCCAGAACGGAGCGAGACAGGTGGAATGCGTGATAAACGGCATCGGCGAACGGGCCGGCAACGCCGCCCTGGAGGAGATCGCCATGGCCCTCGCCACCCGCAGGGATTTCTACGGCTACGAGACGGGAATCGTAAGCGAACGCATCTACCAGGTGTCGCGCCTCCTGACCCAGATCACGGGCATCGCCGTCCCGCCGAACAAGGCCATCGTCGGCACGAACGCCTTTGCCCACGAATCGGGCATCCACCAGGACGGCCTCATCAAGAACAAGCTCACCTACGAAATCATGACGCCCCATTCCGTGGGCGTACCGGAGACCCATATCGTCCTCGGCAAGCACTCGGGCCGCCATGCCATCCAGGCGCATTTCGAGAAGATGGGCTACAAGCTCACCCGCGAAGAGATGACGCGGGTCTTCGCCCATTTCAAGCAACTGGCGGACATCAAGAAGGAAATCTTCGACGAGGACCTGGAAGCGATCTATTACGAAGAAGTCTTCCGCGGCCGGGACAAATACGACATCATCTACATGAGCGTCATTAGCGGCAACGTCGCCATCCCGACGGCCACCCTGAAGATGCGGGTGGACGATAAGACCGTCCAGGACGCCGGCTTCGGGGTCGGGCCCCTCGACGCCACCGTCGCGGCCATCCGCAAGATCACGGGTACGGACTACCGCCTGCTGGAGTACAACGTCAAAGCCATCACCGGCGGGACCGACGCCCTGGGAGAGGTGACTGTCCGCCTCCAGTACAACGGCCGGAGCGTCGTGGGGCGCGGGGCCCATCCCGACATCATCGTCGCCTCGGCCAACGCCTACGTGAACGCCCTGAACAGGCTGGAATGGCTGAAGAGCAATACCCGGAAGGCCGAAGGCGCCGAGACGGGCAGGGAGGCAGGGAAAGGAGGGAAATCATGAAGTACAAAGGACGCATCTGGAAATTCGGCAACAACATCGATACGGACGCCATCATCCCTGCGCGTTACCTGAACACTTCGGACCCGGAGGCCCTGGCCGCCCACTGCATGGAGGACGCGGACCCCGCGTTCGCGAAAAAGATCGCGCGGGGGGACATCATCGTGGCGGGGGAGAATTTCGGCTGCGGCTCGTCGCGGGAGCATGCGCCGATAGCGATCAAGGCGGCCGGCATCTCCTGCGTTATTGCGAAGAGCTTCGCCCGGATATTCTATCGCAACGCCTTCAATATGGGCCTGCCCATCTTCGAATCCGCGGAAATATGGGACGCCGTCGCCGAGGGCAGCGAGATCGAGGTGGACAGCGCGAGCGGCACCGTCACGGCTTCGCCACCGGCTTCGGGGACATGGCGCATCGAACCGATTCCGCCGTTTATGCAGGAACTCGTCGCCGCCGGCGGCCTCATGGCCTACATCGTCGCCAATAGGCGCTGACGCTGCGAAACCAATTCCGAAAACAGTGCAGAAAATCGAAAATAAAGGACGGGCGAAAGCCTGTGTCTTAAGAAGGGCGGAACGGCGTATGAGCCGTCGAGGACAACCGCCCTTTCTTTATTTCCGCAAGCCGCCCTTCTCCTGGCACGTGACATGCAATATCCGTATATTGAGGGGTGGGTACGCCGTGAAACCGGCAAATAATGTTTTATCGAGGGCAGGCGGGCAGCAAAAATTGCCGCCGGCGGCCGGCACGGGAAAGGATTGCTATGAGGAGCGCTATCGATTATCTGACGGCGGAGGAGATCCGCGCCCTGCAGCAGGCCGCAGCCAGTCTGGCAAGGGACGCGAGGTCCGTGCGGAATAAGAAGAATGCAGGAAAGCGGGGAGAGGCATTCCCGCGGATAACAAAGGCAACGGGGGAGACGAACGGAACCATGCCCGCATTTTCCGTTGCGATGCCGTCCCGATCGGCCTGAATGGAGAGAGATGAAGGGAGGCGTCGCACTTCCCGCGCCGCCACGCCCTCTTTCCGGGAACACGGCCGGGCCGCTGGACGGAGGCATAATTTTCCCCCGGCAATTCCGCCCTGGCAATATTTTCCCTCTTTGCGGCCGGCGGGCGGCCTGCCCTGCCGCATCCCACCTGGAATCTTCCGTTAAGATTTGTATATTTTTCAAAGGCAACCGCGGCAGCCCGCCTCTCCGGCATAGCGGCTATATATCCGATTTTCAAGAACTTTATTCGCAAGAAACCCGCCGGTCAGTCCGGCCGTAAGGACTCTTCACGCCGGGATGCGACGGTTCGGCGCGCAACGTTGTCTCCAGGGCACGTTCGTTGCTTTTGTCCAACCACCAGAGGCAATCGCCGCCGGCCTCTATCCGGGGTCCGGGACAGGCGATGAGAAAGGAGGTTTATCGTGTCGATATCCGGAATTTCGTCAAGCAACTATCTTTACGAGCTCTATAAATCACTGTTCGGTTCGCGGACCGATTCGTCGGGCAGTCAATCCGCCGATTCGGCATTCAATGCCGTCTTCGGGACCAGCACCGCGGATACCAGTTCGACCGATGTGAGTTCGCTTCTTCAGGCGCTCGACATCAACAGTCTGTTCAACTCGCAGAATTCGTTCCTCTCGCAACTCACGCAGGACATCCAGGGAGCAAGCTCCACGGATGCGGCGGGCACGACGTCTTCGGCCGCGGCCGGAAACGATTCGAATCCGCTGAAAAAGGACATGGACGCCCTGGGAGCGGCCCTTGCCGCGGGGAACCTGACCGGCGCCCGAAATATCTTCGCCACGGTCATGCAGAACCTGCAGAACGGGCCGGCCGCCGATTCGGGAACGGCGGGGAAAACCGTAACTGCGGCCGCATCGTCCTCCGGTACGAAAGACAGTTCCAATAAGCTGTCCACGGCACTCGGCACACTCTCCACCGCCCTCTCGTCGGGCGATCTCACAAGCGCAAAGAGCTCCTTTTCCGACCTGCTCAAAAACGTGCAATCGGTGAGCGCGAGCGGTTCGGCCTCCGATGCGGTTTCGACTGGTTCAATGTCCGGCTCCAACCGGAAAAAACTGCTGGATATGTTGGCGGGCCTGCTTAACGCCGGCACCCAGGCAGGCACCATCAATACGTCGGCCTGACAGCCCGGATAAGGAAACAATGCCATGAACCGGGAAGCAATGACAGACCGCCGGACAGACACGGACAGCCGGATCGAGGATATTGTCGAATTCCTGATTATGAGCGGACGCGGGCAGGAGAAAGTCGAAGAGACCCGGCAGGTCTGCATCGAGCTCTGGCGGAAAAATCCCGAGAACCACACCTTCGTCTTCCTGCAGGGCGTCGTCAATTTTGTGGAGGGGCGCAAGAAGGAGGCGGAGGCCTGGATGCAGAAGGCCCTGGCCCTCGTCCCCCGGTCGACGGCTGTCATGTACTGCTTCGCCCTCATGCACCTGGCCCAGAACAATTACACCGCGGCGCTTTTGCTCATGACGCGCGTTGTCTCCTTCAGGCCGGACCATGCCAGGGCTCATGCCCACATCGGCCATGCCCTGAGAAAGACCGGCGACATGGCAGGATCGCTTACCGCCTTCGACAAATCGCTCTCCATCGACCCCCATCATGCCGCGACTCTCACGGGAAAAGGCAACACCCTGAAAGAGATGGGCCTGCTGTCCGAAGCGGCGGCCTGCTATAAGCTGGCGCTTGACCTCGTTCCCGGCAATCCCCTGGTCATCAACAATCTCGGCGTTATCCGCTTCCTTTCGAACGACCTGGACGGCGCAGAGGCCCTTTACCGGGAGGCCCTGTCGATCCAACCGGACTATCCCGAGGCCCTCAGCAACCTGAGCGTGATCCGGCGCTTCAGGGACGACCTCGCCGGGGCCGTCGAGTGTAGCAGGAAGGCCCTGACGCTCCGCCCCACGTATCCCGGCGCCCTCAACAATCTGGGCAACACGCTGAAGGATTCGCGGCTTCACGAAGAGGCCGTCGAGGTTTACCGGGAGGCGTTGCGCTTCGATCCCGGCAATGCGGAAATACACAAAAATCTGGCGATGTCTCTCCTGGCCCTCGGGCACTTCGACGAGGGATGGCGCGAATACAAATGGCGCTGGCAGTCGAAGCAGTTCAGCCATATTTCCCGGTGCTTCAACCGGCCCGAGTGGCGGGGAGAAGCGGGAGAAGGCCGGACGATCCTGATCCACGCCGAACAGGGCTTCGGCGATACCATTCAATTCTGCCGGTACGTACCCATGATCAGGGCAATGGGTTTCAACGTCCTCATGTTCGTGCCGCCCCAGTTGCAGCGCATTGTCCGGACACTCGCCGGTGTGGACGCCATTTTCACGCGTACCGACGACATCCCGGCTTTCGATGTCCACTGCCCCATGATGCATCTGCCCGTCGTTTTCAGGACGGAGGTCGAAACGATACCGGCGGTTGTCCCCTATCTGCGTCCCGATGCCGCCGACGAGGCCCGCTGGCGGGAACGTATTGCCGCCCTGGGATCGGACGACATGAAAGTCGGACTGGCCTGGGCGGGAAGCTCTCGGGTCCAGTCTCCCGATCTCGTCATCACAGACAGGAAAAGGTCCGTCGCCCCCGAATGCCTGGCCCCTCTTTTGGATGTCGCCGATGTGCGGTTCTTCTCGCTGCAGAAGGACGGGCCGAAGGCCCCGGCCGACTTCGGGCTCATCGACTGGACGGCGGACTGCCGCGATTTCGCCGATACGGCCGCCCTTATCGCAAACCTCGATCTCGTCATCAGCGTCGATACGGCCGTCGTCCACCTGGCGGGGGCAATGGGCAAACCCGTATGGCTCCTGAACCGGTTCAACAGCTGCTGGCGCTGGTTCGTCGACAGGGAGGACAGCCCCTGGTATCCCGGCACCCTGCGCATCTTCAACCAGAACGAACCCGGCGGCTGGGACGATGTGGTCCTCCGCATCCGGGAAGCCCTCACGGAACTAGTCTAGGCCGCGACCGGCCGTTCACCGATAATCTCAGGTTTCATTCCCTGCAAACGCTTTATCTGTGCATCACCCCGGCCGCATCACGGAGCCACCCCACGCCACCATTTTCCTTTGCCTCGTCTCGCGTGAAACGCGCCCCATCGTTTTGTGTATTATCCTCTACAATACCCAGCTATTTACAAAATAGTGATTCTGTCTAAAATAAATATTAGCATAATATCTTATTCTTTAGTATAAAAGAGGCGAGAATTGGCAAAAATCGTCCCTGTTCCGGGCTTCCCGCGTATACGGACACATGTGCCGGGATGCGCCGGCGAAAATGGTCCGGCCTCCGGAACAGCGGTTACAGGAAGCTAAAAAACAAGATCAACCCCAGAACAAGAAGAAAGGACCAAAAACATGATCGATTACATCTTTCAGCACCCGGGCATGGTCGCCCTCTACGCCGTCGGGTTCATCCTCTTTCTCATCATCCTGACTAACATGATCGTCAACGTCGGGGGCACGCAGATCGCCGTTCTCGAACGGCGCTGGTTCGGCAAGAAGATGCCCAGCGGCCGCGTCGTCGCCATGGCGGACGAGGTCGGCGTCCAGGCGAGGACCCTGGGGCCGGGGCTTCACCTCCTGATCCCCTTCCTTTACAAAGCGACGAAGGTGCCCTTCACCGTCATCACCGAGGACCAGGTCGGCATCATCGAATCCATCGACGGGGACGCCATTCCTCCGGGAAAGATCTTCGCCAAGGTAGTCTCCGGTCACGATTCGTTTCAGGACGGCGAGGCCTTCCTCCACAACGGCGGGGAGAAGGGCCCCCAGATCGAAATCCTCCCGCCGGGGAACTACCGCATCAACCCCTTCCTGTTCAAAATCCGCAAGGTCCCCTGCATCGTGATCGACAAGGGCAAGATCGGCATGGTCACGGCGATGGACGGCGAGCCGATCTCCGTCGGCCGGCTTCTCGCCCACAAGGCGGAAGGCCACTCGAACTTCGAAAACGGCCAGATGTTCCTCCGCAACCACGGCCAGAAGGGGCCGCAGATCGAAATTCTGCTGCCCGGCACTTACCGCATCAACACCGACCTCTTCCACGCGGAGGTCAGGGAGGCCACGGTGGTCCCGTCCGGCAAGGTCGGGCTGGTGACGTCGCTGGACGGCGAGCCCCTGCCGGAGACCGAATACGTGGCGAAGTCCGTCCCGGGGCACAACGATTACCAGGACGCCTCGAAGTTCCTGGGGGCGGGCGGCCAGCGCGGCCCCCAGTTCGACGTCCTCAAGCCGGGCACGTACTACGTCAATACCCTCATGTTCCAGCTGGAGCTTGACGACGTAGCCACCGTGGAGCGCGGCCAGGTCGCCGTCGTCATCTCGAACGTGGGCGAAGAGCCCGAACAGGTGAAGCAGATCGTCGCGGAAACGGCCAGGAAGGAGATCCAGGCGGACACGGGCGTGCCGCCGGTCGAACTGATCGAAAAAAGGCTGGACACCGGCATCGAGCGCTACGTCGTGCCCAAGGGCTTCCGCGGCATCCAGCAGGAGGTGGCCGGCCCCGGCATCTATTACCTGAACCGCCGGGCGTTCATCGCCTACATCGTCGATACGACGAACATCACCATCGACTGGGACGACGCCAAGGAGACGAACTTCGATCCCCTGAAGGTCATCTCCCGCGACGGCTTCGAGATCAGCGTCGCCGTCAAGGTCATCATCCGCGTCCGCCCCGACCAGGCGCCCTACATGGTCGCCAAGATCGGCTCCATCGACAACCTGATCCGCCACGTCATCCACCCGATGATCGATTCGAGCTTCCGCAACCAGGCCTCGTCCACGTCCGCCATGAACTTCATGCAGGACCGCCAGGACGAGCAGCGGAAAGCCGAAGAGCGGGCCCGCACGGAGCTTGAGAAATACCATGTGGAATGCGTCTCCGTCCTCATCTGCCAGATCAAGCTGCCCCAGGACCTCATGGACACACAGACGATGAAGATCATCGCCCAGCAGCAGCAGGCGATGTACCAGGAACAGCAGAAGGCGGAGCAGACTCGCATCGCCACCGAGAAGACGCGCTCCGAGGCCGACCAGCAGAAGAACCTCGTGGAAGCGGAGATCGGCGTCAAGATCGCCGAGCAGAACAAGCAGAAGGCGATCCGCTTCGCCGAAGGCGAGGCGGAGAGCATCAGGCTCCGGGCCGAGGGCGAGGCGAAGGGTATCAAGGCGAAGGGCGACGCCGAGGGTTCCAAGATACTCGCCATCGGCGAGGCCACGGCGAAGGCCTACGAACTGCAGAACAAGGCGGTGGGACAGCAGGGCGTCACGGCCATCGAAATCTCCAAGCAGATCGCCGCGGGCAACGTCAAGGTCACGCCGGACTTCCTGGTCCAGGGCGGCGACGGCATCGGCGGCCTGCTTTCCGCCTATCTCACCAGCCTCATCACGAAGAAGGACGCCGCGGCTGCACCGGCCTCGGCGCCGGATGCGGCAGCAAAGACCTGATGCTGTCTGTTTCGGAAATGTGAAGCTTGGAAAACGATTGAACGGCCATGGCCCGACGCAAGATCGGGCCATGGTCTATCCGGACAGCAGACCGTGAGAGGTTAAGCGATATGTCGCGAAAATTGATTCTATCCGCGATTGTCTTGGTGTTCTGTTTAACGGGTCCATCACTGATGGCGGCCGAAAAACAGGATGCAACGGCTATCGAGAAAAAAATTAAAAAGACGCAGAAATGCTGGAAACGCATCTCATGGGTAGATCGGACAACATCTCTGGGGAATGGCAGGCGCGCGGAAGTGTGGGAAAGGAGCGAATTGCCCGTGTGTGTCGATTTTGAAAAGGTATTGAACAGAACCTGTGAATCTCCTGATAAACTGATTTGCAACTGGACTCTGCCGCCTGGGGAAAAGCAGTTTAAGAAGCTCGCATGGAGTTTGATTGATCCCAAAGCCCATTGGGGACTGATTGAGGACATGGCTTTGAGTGGCCGGGGAGAAAAGTATCGCGTTGGGCAATGGAAGATAATTGAGCCAGGTTACAAGACCGATCTTACTGACGGTCGAATCAAACTACAGATCGCAACGATTGATATTGATTACGATGGCCGTACTGAACAGGTTGTATTGTTAAATCAGCGATCATGTAACGAAGCAGGATGGAAAGATTTGTATGGTGTAATAAAATCGGATACTCGTCTAGATTGGCGATATAATGATATACTGGGTTCCATTAATGCTTCTTACGGTGCTGAGATAATGCTGTATAAAGGGCAGGCATACATGTTCGGTTGGGATTCGTTTCCGGGGATACTCAAGATATATAGAGGATTCTCAGTGCGTGAAGGATCTGCATTTGGCAGCATAAACATCTGTCAGTTTAAATATGTGAAAAAAGGCAAGGCAAAGAATTGAGGACTCGCACCGGTTTTCTAACGGTATCTCTCAATGAATCATCTGCCACTGTTTGACGGCCTCGATGGGCCATGGCCGTCATCAGGATGTCTGACCCGGTTCCGTCCCGGCAAAATCGGGGAATGGAGAACTGGTTTATTTTCTTGTTCCCGCTAATCGGATTCGAGAGATTGGACGGTGTGGATAATATAATAATGCTGCCGTTCGTGGTACACGCCAGGAGTAACTTCGGTTTGCAGTAATCGTGGCAGGGAGATTTCCTTATGGATCGGTTTGCGCAGGTCCGGCGATCATCGCCCGCAGCAGTTCGGACACCGCCTCTTTGTGCTCCGCCAGCACGACTTTGATCGGCCTGTCTTTTCCGATAATCAGACTGCCGAGAACGCCGCTGTCGATATCCAGGAGACAGCCCAGGATTCTGGGGCTGTGATCCAGCAGGAGCTGCTCGATATGCCGGTAGAGGCGCCCGGCGCCGTCGTCGGAAAAGAGGATCAACCTGGAGATGCGATTGCCGTATGGCGCGGAGCCTTGTTCCAGTACATTCATGATCCCCTTTTTCTCGGAAGCCAGCCTTTCCCGGATGGCTTCGAACCCGTAAAGGATCTGCCCTTTGGACCGGGACCTCACCAGCGCCTGTTCCAAGGATGCACTCATCGCAATCAAGGGAACTTCCTGCGTGCCCCCGGGCCGAATCATCGTCGTCCGGGACGATAATGCGCGGCGGATGGCGGCGGCGCTGCCATCCGCCTCCAGTTCCCGGGGAAGACGGATATCGGAAAGAGTCAATTCCTGCTCCTCTTGTCGATCTAAGATGATCTACGGTAAAACATAAACAGGTGTAAAGCAACAAAAGGATGGGGAGAGGATGCCCGGGGACAGCAACCCGTCACATATGGGAAAAAAGTGAGATGAAGACAAATTCGTTTTCACCCCAAATCACTTAGCCACGGCCGGGCAACGTCTCCGTCATGTATGGGATCCGGGAACGGCCTTCACGGCTCCCCGCCGGTTTCACGTCCGCGACGCGGATGACGCGCCCGTCGGCGATGTGGATGATGCGGTCGTCGCGGGTCGCGATGACGACGGCGATATCGCACCGCCCTTCAACGGATCATCTGCCACTGTTTGACGGCGTCGATGGGCCAGGTGAGCATCAGGACGTTCAGGGTCAGGTTGTCCCTGATCCAGAAGAGGAGCACAACCTCAATCACGACGAACAAGACGATGGAGCGTTTGAGGCCCAGGCGGTAGGCCAGGTAGAACCCCAGGAGGCAGCACGAGATGTCGCTTAAGGAATTGGCGATGGAATCCCCCTCGTAGCCGAGGCCGATGGTGACGGTACGGTAGCGGTGGATAATATACGGGCTGTTCTCGACGATTTCCCAGACGCATTCGATGACCGCCGCCATGAAGATGCGCCACGGAAGCGGAACCTTCGGAAACGCCAACGTCAGAAGACCGCAGAGCAGGACGCCGTGCAGGATGTGCGTGAAGCTGTACGGGTCGAAGAGATGCTGCGAGGTGTGGGCGCTCCAGATGTCGCCCTCCCACAGGTAAGGCTGCCCGCAGGCGCACCAGAAACCCCTCCCCTGTTCGTGAAGCTGAAACACCGTGGCGGCGATGAGGAGCGCAAAGGCCAGCGCCACCCAAGCCTCCCGCTTGTATGTCGAAAGATTATTCCAGCGCATCGCTTTTTCCGTGGACCTATCTAGGGCCCTCCGGCCGGTTTTGTCAACCTTTCTTTGCCCTATCTCCTCTCTTCGCCACGCCCAGCTATCCCGCAGCCGGCGACGTTCCGCGGAACAGAGGAAGATTCGGCCAAGAAAAAACCGGCGGTATTGAGTTATGGGAACGCTGTCAGGCGGGGCTTACGATACCGATCGGCGAAGGCGCGCGATCGGCACTCCGGGAATCCTCATGAAGATGTCTCATTGACGAAAGAGGGGGACGAGGGCGCATCGGGACATTAAACAAGCGAATGAGGCATTATGGAACGATCTTACCGTCGCCCATGCGGATGACACGGTCGGCGATGTGTTCGATGCGGTCGTCGTGGGTCGCGATGACGACGGCGACGTTCCGTTCCCTGGCGGCGGTCAAAAGGAGGCTCACGACCAGGTCGCGGTTCTCCGCGTCGAGATTCGCCGTCGGCTCGTCGGCAAGGACGATCCCGGGGCCGTTGATGAGCGCCCGGGCGAAGGCCACGCGCTGCTTCTCCCCGGCGGAAAGATGCTCCGGCAGGTGATGGAGGCGGCGGCCGAGCCCCATCTGCACGAGGACGGCCTCGGCGCGTTTCCTTATATCGCGGGGGCGCGGAGAGACGAACTCGCCGGCCAGGACGACGTTTTCCATCGCCGTCAAGGCGGCCAGGAGATTGAACCCCTGGAAGACGAAGCCGATGGCCTGCGCCCGAAGCCGCGCCAGCTCGACAGGAGATAGACCGCCGGCCTCCTTCCCCATGATGCGGATGCTTCCCGAGGAAGGCCTGAGGATGCAGCCCAGCATCGCCAGGAGCGTCGTCTTGCCGCTCCCGGACGGCCCCATGAGCATGACCATTTCCCCGGCGCCGACGCGCAGGGAAACGCTGTCGACCGCCACGACTTCGTTGCCGCCCGGCCCGAAACGCCGGGATACGTCCTGGGCTTCTATGACTGGCGTCATGACCGGAAGGCCTCCATCGGGTCCAACCTGTAAAGCCGCCACATGGGGAGGCCTGTGCTCAGGACCGCCATGAGCAGTCCCGCAAGGACAGTCTGCAGGACCGTGTCCCTGTCGAGGCCGGCCGTCATGCCGGGGACCCAGAGATTGATGAAACGGTCCGCACCCGCCGCGAGCGCCAGGCCCACGGCCGTGCCCAAGCCCAGGGAGATAAGGGCCTGCCTCAGGAGGATGCCGTAGAGAAACCGGTCCGTCGCCCCCAGGGCCTTCATCGTCCCGTATTCTTTGAACCGCTCCAGAACGGCCGTGTACAGGGTAATACCGATGGTGACGGACCCGACGAGGAATCCCATGACGACGCCCGCCGTGAGCAGGGGCAGCATGAACATTCCGAGAAAATCGCGCATGTGGTCGTCGAGGACCTCCCGCGCGAGGCAGCCGAGGCCCGTGGCCGCAGCGATCCGCCGGACCATCTCCGGGCCGGAAACCGTCCCGTCCGTCCAGACGAGCACATGGGTGAAGAAGGACCCGCCGCCCGGCATGATCCCGCCTACGGAATCCCGGGAGAGGAAGGCGTACTGGCTCCCGATGGAGTTCGTCTCCAGCGTGAAGCCGGCGACGGTGAACGTCTGGCCGAAGAGGGAGACACGGTCGCCGACTTTCAGATGATGGCGGCGGGCAAGGTCACGGTCGAGGAGGACTTCACCGTCTTTGAGCGACCGCGCCCCGGCGATGTGAGGCAGGGTTTCTCCCAGCTTCCACGGGCCGCCATCGCCCGTGGCAGTGTCGTAGCCGATCACGTATACCCGGGACTTCACCTTATTGACTTCGATCAGGGTATAAACGGCGTAAATACCCTCCGCCTTCCGGACGCCATTCAGCTTTTTCACGGCATCGACACTCGTTTTCGGAACGGCGGATGTTGCGACGAAGTCGTCGACGCCCTTCTGCATCACCCAGACGTCCGCGCCGACGTGGTCGATGTAGGTCGTGATCTGGCTCCGCGTTCCCTTGAGGACCGAAAGCTGGAAGCAGATGAGGAGCACCGCGAAGGCGACCCCGGCGACGGTGACGGCAAAGCGTATCCGGTCGGCGATGAGGTTGCGGTAGGCGACGGAAACGCGCCCGGGCCTGCCGGGAAAGAACATGGGGACCCGTCGGGCATAATCGTCGTATTCCGCAGCGAACCGCCGGCGGAGGCCCGGGTCCTCGAAGAGGCGAAGATAGACGGAAACAAGGACGAGAATCAGGGGCGCGCATCCGGCGGCCGACCAGAAGGAGCCTTTCGCAAGTCCGATGCCGGCGAGGAGGAAGAGGTAGCCCGCGCAGACGGGATGGCGGTGGAGGGAAAACGGCCCGGAGACAACGAGCCGCTCCGTCACGGGGGAAATCTCGATGCGGAAAAGCTCCGTCATGTAGCCGCGGCCTTCCCGGACAAGGAGATACCACGACCAGAGCAGCCACGCCCCTCCCGCCGCGGCGAACACGCAGCCCGCGGCGTCAAAAAGAAGAGCCGGACGAAGGGAAACCGGAAAGAGGCCGTCGAGGAGATGTCCCGTCCGGAATGTCGCCCAGGGAACAAACATTCCGAAGAGGGCCAGATCGACGATGAGACCGAATATGATGCGGAAAGTCCTCATGCCTTTTCCCGATGCGTCCCGGACGCATCCCGACGGAGTTTTGCCTTACACGAACCACCGAAGCGCCGGATTCCGGTCTCCCCCGACATGCCGCGCGGAGGTCACCGGGCCGAACCGGGCATTCATCCACACAACCCCTGAAAACCCATCCAGCGCTGCACGATCAGGCCGGCGGCCGGCGCCAGACTGAACCAGAGCGTCAGGAGCAAGGTCTCCCGGCTGAGCTTCATATAAAGGGCTGTCCCGTCCAGGTCGGGACGAAGCATCGTTTTCGCCAGGCGATACGTGAGGGGCAAAGCGAGGAGCGACATCACCCCCGCCCAGACCGGAACGAAACCCGTCAGGAAGGACGTGACAATGCCGGCCATACCGAGCATAACGGCGAGCGCACAGATGCGCAGGGTCGTTTTTTCGCCGAAGAGGATGACGAGCGACCGCTTGCCGGCCTTCGCATCGGCCTCCCGGTCCGGAAACTGCGTTACCGTAATCAACGTGAAGACGGCGAAACCTATCGGAACGGAAAACACCCAGATCAAGGGCGAATAGGCGAAGCCCGCCTGCACGAAATATCCGGCCCATACCAGCGCCAGGCTGTAGGTCACGAGGACCAGGAATTCGCCGCCTCCCCGGTAGGCGAGCTTCACGGGGGGGAGGCTGTATTCTACGGCGGAGAACAGGCCCCAGCCGACAAAGAGAGCGATCGCCCAATGGACATGGAGGACGAAGATCAGCACCCAGGTCAGGGCCAGAGAAAGGAAGGCCAGTCCGCTCGCGCCCGCGGCCAGGTCGGCACGGGATAGCCGTCCCTCGACGAGGACGCCCGAACCTCCGGAAAAGGGTGTCCGGGAAAGGTTGGCCCCGTCGGTGCCGACATCCGCCACGTCGTTGACGAACGCCGTGATGATATGGAGGAAAAGCCCGATCAGCAGGGAAAGGATGAACCGCGGCCAACTGAAAACACCTTGCTCGTACCAGGCGGCGACGTTGCCGAGGAGAAGCGGGGCGAAACCGATGGTGTGCAGTTGCAGGCGGGCCGCCCGCAGCCAGGGGGATTGAAGCATGCTCATTCCTCCTTCCTCCAGGGAATGTCGTCCGCATCCGCGATGCGCAAGGACAGAGAAGAACCGCTGCGGCCCGTGGAGGCCCAGCCGGCCGCAACTCTCTTCTTATAACACAGGAAGGCCTTTGCAGACAGGATTTCTTTCCGGCAAGGTCCGGCGGCGCGAAGCCGGGAACCGGGAAAAGAATAACCGGCGGGTCCCGATGGTCAATCCACTTTTTTCCAGGTGGCGTCGGGATTGTAGCTCTCCATCGACTCGGCAAGCTTCTCCGTGTAGCGGCCCAGGTCTTTCTGGTAGACGACGCCGTCCTTATCGACGATGAACGTCATGATTCCCGAAGCGCCGTACACGGCCGGATACGCGACGAGGGCAAATCCGCCGATCATCTTCCCGTCCACGACGTAGCCGTAGGCGCCTCCGGGCGCCGCCCGGCCTTGACGCTTGAGGATCCTGTAATAGTAACCGTGATAGGGGGCGAAGGACGTCACAAGCGGGGTCGTTCCCGTCGCTTCGGTCTTGCAGGCCCCGACGAGCAGCGGCCCGAGAAAGCTCGGCCTCTCCCCTTCCCTGGTTTCCCAGCAGAGCCCGTTCTTGAGGCCCGGGTCGCTTGCGAGCTTCTGCGAATATTCGCCGATATCCCCGGTGCGATGCTCTGCGGCGTATTCCCGCTGCGCGTCCACATAGGCGAGGCAGACCTGGATGGCGGAGATTTCGTTCCTGCCGATCCGGCGCGCAACGATTTCCCGGATGCCCTCCGCCGTATCGAACCGCCAGCGTTTGCCGGCTTTGACCAGGGGAACGGGCCAGGGCCAGTCGTTGTCGCCCACGTGCAGGACCGCCTTGTCCTCGCCCCGGCGTTCCAGGCGGAATTTTTCGTCGTAGGCCGCGGCGAATTTCTTCCTCAGGGCGGCGCTCCCCTCCGGGTCGGCGGGAAAGATGTCTTTACCGGCCGGGCCGAACAGGGCCTTAAGCTGCCCGCCGTCGCCGGTCCGAATGGCCTGCATCATCGCATTGAAGGCCGCTTCGGGCGAGTCGAACGCGAGCTGTCTGGCCTTCGCAGCCAGGCCTTCACCCGGGGCTGCGTGGATCGCCATGACTGCAACCGCCGCACAGCAAAGCAGCCTAGCGAATGCCATCGGCCTTCTTTTGCCCGATATCCCTGTCATCGCCTGCCTCCCCCCACGTGACCGCCGCCGACGTGGCCGCCGATACTGCCTCCCCCGACGCGGCCGCCGCCGCTGCTTCCCACACTGCTGTGCCCGCGCTCGCTGTGCTGCACGACTTCCCCGTGGCTCGCTCCGAAACCCTCAAAAGCGTGCCCGGCCTGCGGCGAAGACGGCCTGAAAGCCGGAGAGACACCCTGCGGCTGCGAAAACGGCCTGCCTGGTTTTCCTATCCCCGGCGACGGCGAAAACGGCCGCGCCGCGGAACCCGCGGGTGTCCCCGGCCGGATGCCTTCCGGTGCGAATCCCCGGAACGACCGGCGGGCGTCCACACCCGGACGGACCATCTGACCAAAGCGGCGGGCGGTTTCCGGCCGGGTATAGGCCACGCCGCGCCGGTGCGCGGGATCGTGTACCCAGACCTCCGTACCGCCGTGCATCCTGGTGAAGGAAGGGTTGTGGACGACAAACGTCTTGTTGACACTGACGAATATTTCGTGACGCCGCCAGCGGAAACCGCACCAGAAATCGAGGGGGCCGACAAAGCAGGGCGGACCGAAGAAGAACCCGGCGCCGACCACGATCCCCGGATACCAGAACCACCACGGCGTGCAGGAGGGATACCACCATGGCCCGTAAACCCAGCAGGGATCGTAGGCCGGCACGTAGACGACCTCGGGGGTTGCCGGGACGATGGTAATGGCCCCGTCCTCGGAGGCGACCTTCTGCTTCTCGGTCGCCGTGAGATTGCCGCGGGACTGCGCCTTGGCGCGGAGATCCTGAACGGTATTCATCACCTGTTCCTGCTGATTGAGGAAGGCGTTGCCCAGGTCGTTCGTCAGTTCCAGCTTGTCGCTCATCATGGCGAGCACCTGCGGATAGTGGCACAGCGACTTCACGCTCACGTCCCAGGGTTTCGACATCATGGCCGCATCGAGGGCGTCGACGCCCAGGCCCTTGTTCTGCTTGAGCCAGCGGTCGGCCTCGACCACCTCCAGGGGATACGTGGCCGCCATGAGAATCTGCGAAAGCAGCGTATCGGGATAGAGCGCGATAGGCGCGAGGAGCCGGTCGAGTTCTTCCTGGGAATAGACGTGGGACTTTTGCGCCGCAGCATCTTCCGGCGGTTGTTGGGCGAGCACGGGCATCGGCACAAGAAGGGACAGGGCAACGATCCAGACGACGGCCGTGGTGCGGTATCCCTGTTTCATTTCCTTTCCTCTTTGTCCGTTCCCGTGCACCCTCTGCGCTCCGGGAGGCAACCGTTATCCCCATACCCTGCGGGTTCGCAGCCCGTCGCCGCGGAGGACTTCCTGCTTTATAAATTACTCCCGGGGCCTGGGGCGGACAATCGGGGTTATATGGAGGGATATTGATAGCTTTTATCTGACGGGAGGGGGCCGGAGAAGAACCGTTTGCCCCACATGCCGGCTTCATGAAGAGGGAACCACGGAAGAAGAGCGCGACCGTCCCGCGGCCGGGAAAGCCGCGGGACGGTCGCAATGCGTGATTATTTCAGACGGTCGGTGACGTCCGCAATCGCCTCCCGGTCCTGGACGATCTCGATCTGCCGGACCTTGGGCCCGGTGAAGTCGAGCCGCTTCAGGTCGATCTTCCGCATATTGAAGTTATCGTAGGTGCGGAAATAGAAGATGCGGTTCGTGAGGTCCCGGTAGGACGACCACTGGGTCGTTTCGCTCGCGACGATCTTGCCGTCCTTGTCGCGGTCCACGATCGTGCCCTTCACGATATGGATCGTGCTGACGAGATGCTGGGCGAGGTTCAAAGCCCCTTCGGCCGTTTCCTGGGGATCGGCGAACTTCGACAGGACGGCGAGACGGACGAACCGGCTCGGGGGCGTGATGTCCCCCGGCAGGCCGAGCATCCCCGCGCCGTGGCCAGTGGCGGGAAGCTTCATGCCGCCGAAGTCCTGAGCCCCGCGCTGGTCGTTGGTCATGCCGACGTAATTGCGGAGGTTGTTGACCATCCAGGGGAAGTTCGGCGCGTTGGTCATAATCCCCAGGGGATTGTCGTAGACGTGGAGCTGGCCCTTGTCGTACTCGATGACGATGGAGCCGCCCTTGGCGTCGTTGATGATAAAGTGGGCGGGGAATGAGACGTTGCCCGCCTCGGCCACCTTGTAGCTGAAGACCTTGATCTTCTTCAGGGCCTTCGCCGCTTCGTCGACGGTGGCGAAATTGCCGAGGATCCACGTGCCGAACATCGCGTTGGCCAGGGCCTCCGCCTTTTCCGACGAACCCGCAGTCTGCCATTCCATGTCGTTTTCATACCACAGATGGCTCATGGACAGGCCCGCTTCGTTCATGCCGTCCGTGGCGACTGTCTCGTCGCCCAAGGCATTGACGGCAACGTACCCGTAGCGCGTCTTCCATTTCAGCCCCGTTCCCTTGCCGGGGGCGGGACTGGCGAAAACCTTGCCCCGCGGGACGACCATGGCGTTGTACTTCATATCCATGCCGAATTCCATCGTGCGGGCGCTGATGATGGTTCCGTCCTTGGCGATAACGCGAACGACGGAGCAGGCCTCCGCCGCCGCGGCCAGGACAGAGAACAGCAAAAGCGCAAGCAACGTGGTCGGCCATTTGATTTTTTTCATTCGTTCTTCCTTTCTTTCAACCTTTTCCGGACGCATCCGGAACAATGCTGTCCGCGTCAAGATGCCGGCAGGCCGGCATTCCGCGTCACTTCTGGCAGTTCAGACTCACTGCGGCGCTGATCCCCGTCACCGGGTCCGTCAAGGTAGCCGTGGACGTTCCCACGGACGTCTTGAGCGTGACCAGGCAGGAGTCGCCCTGGGAACCGTTGCAGGTGTTCGCAACGACTGCGGGGCCTCCCGTGATCTGGACGGAGCCGGACGAGTAGTTGACGGGAACGGCGAACTGGCACTGTTTCTTTGAAGACTTCGCCGTCAACGACGTCTGGGGGAGATCCATGCCCCAGGTGGCCTTGATATCGAAGGACTTCTTTCCGTCCGACACGGTGAAGGCCGTTTTGAGAGGCTTGGTCGCGTCCATCATGACACTGAAGCCGCAGGACAGCATCGGGCCGGTACAAGAGTTGGCCATGAGATAATCCTCACTGGAAAAGGTGAGGGCGGCAAAGGGATTTTGGACATTGGCCGAGAGTCCCCTTAACTGTGCGGAAGGGTCTTTCTTGGCGCCGAGATAGACGGGAGAAACCGACATGACGGCGCCGCAGACCGCACCCGTCCCGTGATATATCGAGGGCGGCGTGCACAGGCCGCCGTACGTAATCGAACAGTTATCCTGAAGGTAACAGGCGCCTTTGCCGCAGTCCGTATAGTTGCCCATATAGCTGCCGTTCTTGGCGATACAGGCGTCCTGAGTAAGGCCGGTGTCGCAGGTCTGGGTGCTCTGGTAATAACAGCCGCCGGTGGGGCAGGACGTGTTGTCGCCCTTGTAGGTCGCCCCCGAGATCGCCTTGCAGGCCACCTGCGTCAGTATGGTGCAGGTGTTGGCGTCCTTGAAACAGGCCCCGGTGGGACAGGTCGTCCCGTCGCCTTTATAAGTGCCCTTGCAGTCCAGTTGCTTGGTCTGCGTGCACGTCCCGTCGGGCATGGTGCAAGCCCCCGACGGGCAATCGGTCGCACGGGCCAGGATCAGCTTGTCAGCCCGGGCCCCCAGATCGTTCAGGATCGCCGCTTCATCGGACGCCAGCGCCTTTCCGCCCCTGATCTTCGCAATGGCGCTGTTCACGGCGGCATACTGCTGGGGAGAAAAGCCTTTCAACGCATTGGCGATCTCCATAATCGCCACGCGGCCGCTCTTCTGCATGCGGACCGCCATTCCGGCTGTGGCGTTATCGGCCGTAAGCGTCCCCGCCTTGGTCGCATCCTTGATGGCCAGGGAGAGGCTGGCTGCCGTGAAATGGGGGGTGTCGTAAATGGTCACGAAAGTGTAGGGCACTACGTCGGCCCCGGTCGTTCCCCATTTGCCGCGGACCGTCGAAACCGTCACGATAATGCCGTTGGCCGGGGCGGACATGCCTCCCGCCTGGGTGGCGATGGCATCCGTATTCTGGAGACTCCCGTCGGTAGTGAAGACGCTGGGGGTCTCCCTGGTGAAGTCCATGACGGCATAGGCGGCAATGATGTTCGGATTGCTCGGCGAACCCGTATTCTTGTTGCCGTCCGGGAAGGCGGCGTCGTCGATGAGATCGTAGGTGTCGGCCGCCAGGGCGATCCACCCTATCTTGCTTTCCGGGTCCAGAACGACATCGGTGATGGACAGGGCTTCCTTGAACAGATTCCAGAGCAGATGCATGCTGCCCCGTTCTGGCGCCGGGGGAACCGTATGGGAAATGTAGAGACGGAACGGGACGTCGGCGGTAACGGGGCGATTCTGGTTGTCGAGGGCCGTAACCTGGCTGATCAGGTAATCGAGCTGAAACAGGTTGACGATCGGCGAATTATAGTCCTGAAAGTTGACGAATATGGGAACCATTGGCGAGGTGTAGGCCACGGCCGTACACGAGGGATAGACTGTCGCGGGCAGCGCCGTCGGGAAGCCCAAGGGTACCAGGACCGTGCTCTGGGAACTGGCCGTCACGGGATCGGAAACATTGTGCGCCGTCAGCTTGATTGAGTACGGCGACAGATTCTGGAGGAAGATGACCGTACCCGACGCCGTGCCGGTGAGATTCTGAGCCAGCTCGTAGGCCTGCATCGCCGGGCAGACGGCAGGCGGCAGGATGCCGAGACAGAACCCGAAAGCGACTATGAGAAACCATTTAAGGGACTTGTTCATGTTCTGTTATCCTTTCTATTTGGGTACGACGGGCGAGATGCGCTGCGAGAAGATCGAAACGCCGTCGCCCGGATTCGTATCGGCAACGATGAGGAAAAGCGTGCCGCCGGTTTTTTCCTTGAAATTCGTCGAAGAGATCGTGACGGTCCGCCGGGGCGATACGACGGTATAGGCCCTGTAATCCGTGCACATTTCCGGACACTGCCCCACCGGCGCGACATTCGTGGCGAACCGGCCCCAGTGCATCTGGCCGTCCCACTGATAGGGACTGTTTCCCGAATCTTTCGGGGCTGCAGGCGAACTGCCCAGCGGTGCCTTGAGTCCCTTCCTGGTGGACAAAGAGGATTGCGGACAGGGATCCTGCACGAAAAAGGCAAACGGGTCCTGGGATACGTGATCCCCATAAATCATGAACGGATCGGGGTTCGCGGCATCGTCGAACGCGAAGGTTATATAACCCTGTAACGTATCCTTCTGGTTATAGAACGTGTAGTTGTGCCCTTTCTTGATCGTGTTCGGCATGCCGGCAAAGATGTTGTTCGCGGTCACAACGAGATCGGAAGAACTCAGGTTCAGGATCACGAGATCGTTGTCCGCTGCACTCCCTAACCTGTTGCTGACGGGGATATCGCCGAAGGCGACGTTGCCGAGGCCGGTAATGCGACAGGGCGTCTGGCCACACGCGTCCTTCAGGCTGCTTCTTTTCGCCGCCGGAGCCGCCGGAGTCACCGGAGCCGCCGCGACCACCTTACGGGCCGATACGTCGAGGATCTGCCCGCCTTTCTTGTCGATGTAGAAGGAGACGCCGTCTTTTTCCACGAGGGCGCGGCCGCCGCTGAAGTCGCCGGACGCATCGAAACTACAGGGGACGGCGAGCCTCCCTTTCCTGTCGATGTAACCCCACTTGCCGCCCGACTGCACCGCAGCCAGATCGTCTTTAAAAGGCCTGGCTCCGGCGTACTGGGGGTTGATCCGGAATTTGCCCTTCCTGTCGATGAAGCCCCATTTCGTCTCTTCCTGCACGGGGGCCAGCCCGCCCGAGAATCCGCCGGCGCCGTCGAACTGGGCCTCGATGACGTACCGGCCCTTGGTATCGATATAACCCCACTGGTTTTCCACGGTCTTCACCGGGGCGAAGCCGTCGGCGAATTCGCCGGCCTCCAGCCAGGTCCGGGCGATTTTGAAGCTTCCGTCCTTGGCGATGTAGCCCCACTTGCCGGTCCTCTTGGCCGGGGCCAGGCCGCCGTTGAAACTCTTCAGATCTTCATAGGAATAGTCGAGGACGATAGCACCCTTTTCGTTAATTACACCCCAGGCATTCTCTTTCTTCACGACGGCCAGGCCTTCGGAAAAATTCCGGGCGTCGTCGAACTGGGGATTGATGACGAACGTGCCCTTCCTGTCGATGAAACCCCATCGCTTTTCCAGGCGGGCCGCGGCATAGTCTCCGCGGAATCCCCTGACTTCATGGAAGAGGGGCTCGATGACCCGCTTGCCCGCCAGGTCGATAAAACCCCACTGCCCTTTGGCGTAAACGGCAGCCAGGCCTTCGCCGAAGCCCATCAGCTTTTCAAAAGACGTCGCGCCGCTCCGGGCATCCTTCGCCTCGGCGGCTGCGGCGACGGACGACGATATCAGCACCAGCATGATACCGCCCACCAATAACAACATCCTTGTCTTGCGCATCCAAAACCTCCTTGATCTATTTCGCGTAGGATTCCCGCCGAAACCGCACAAGGCTTTCTTCCGGGCCTTACCGGCACGTTTTCAAGCGGGAAACCACTTTCCGGCATTATATTGAATATTTTATAAAAGATCAATCGCTATAAGCTCTGTAGTTCCTACATGAGCGAACGTTCATTCCCGCAACACAAAGCCGGACGCGCCTTTCCGGTCTTATATTGTATATATTCAATAATTATAGCTTTTTCCTGTTTCGCCGGCCGTGGCGTTCGACACAGGCGATCCGTTCGTCCGTTCGTTCCTGACATATTATGTTTTATTTGACATATTCAAACGGCCTTCTTATACTGGTAACATCGCAAGACTCAAGGAACAGGGAAGGACGCCGTACCGTGCAGGGGGGGAGCGGTCACGGAAAGCGGTGCCCCGGAGGGAATCGGTTTCCGGGCCGGCACACGGCGCGAACGGTTCAAGACGGAACGCGTGCCCCCAGCGAAAGACAGCGGGAGGTGCCAGGATGGACGAGACGGTAACGGTTCCTTTGGATCGGTCCCCGGCTATGAATGAGGGGCGAAATCAGGCGCAAGACGTTTTCACGAAACAACGGGCGTCGTACCTGGACAATCCTTATCTCTCCCTGGACGCAAGGCGCCGGACACTTCTCGCCTTGGAGACGGCCATCGCCGAGAACGAGGCGGAGATCGCCGATGCCGTTTGCCGCGACTTCGGCAACCGCAGCCTTCACGAAACGAGACTCCTGGAAATCTTTCCCGTCCTGTCGGGACTCGCCGACGCGCGCCGCCGCCTGGCGGCATGGGCAAGGCCGCAGCACCGGCATGTGTCGCTCTGGTTCATGGGAGCGGGAAACCGCGTCATCCCCCAGCCGAAAGGCGTGGTGGGCATCGTCTCACCGTGGAATTATCCCCTGCAGCTCGCTGTCTGCCCGCTGACATCCGCCCTTGCGGCGGGGAACCGGTGCATGATCAAGATGGCGGCCAACTCCCAGGGACTCTGCCGCCTCCTGCAGCGCCTGGTCTCCCAAGTCATCCCCGAAGATCTCGTGGCCTTCCTGCCGGGTATCGCCGCCGGGGAATTCACCGCGCTGCCCTTCGACCACCTGATTTTCACCGGGTCGCCCGGTTCGGGGAAGACCGTCATGAAGACCGCCGCGGAGCATCTGACGCCGGTCACCCTGGAGTTGGGCGGCAAGTCGCCGGCGATCGTCGCGGCCGACTTCGACATCGGCAAGGCGGCGGAACGTATCCTCTACGTGAAATACATGAACGCAGGACAAACCTGCGTCGCCCCCGACTATATCTTTCTCCCCGAAGACAAAGCAGAGGCCTTCGTCGCCAGGGCCCGTAACCTGGTTCCCAGGCGATATCCGCGGCTCGATACGGCCGACTACACGTCCATCATCGACGCCAAATCCTTTGCGCGGCTTACGGCGGCCATCGACGACGCCCGCGCCAAGGGGGCCGAGATCGTCGATCTCCTTCCCGGCGCCGTCCCCGATGTGGCATCGCGGAAAATACCGCCCATGCTGGCTCTCCATGTCGATGACGCCATGACGCTGATGCAGGAGGAAATATTCGGTCCGGTCCTGCCGATCAAGACCTACCGGAACATTGACGAAGCAGTCGCCTATGTCAACAGCCGCCCCAGGCCCCTGGCCCTCTACCTCTTCACCGGCAACCACACCGTCCAGGAGAGCGTCATCGCCCGGACCATGTCGGGCGGCGTCTGCATCAACGACTGCGCGATGCAAGTGGCCCAGCACGACCTCCCCTTCGGAGGCGTCGGCAACAGCGGCATGGGCCATTACCACGGCTACGAGGGCTTCCTGGAATGTTCGAAGCTCCGCCCGGTCTTCAAACAGGCGCCCTTCCCCGCGAGCGCCCTTCTGGCGCCGCCCTACGGCGGGACCTTCGATCGCATCTACCGCCTGATGGTCAGGTTCCCCTGGCTGTAGACGACCTGACGACAAAAAGATATTGCATTTATCTGCGAATATATTACACTTCGTCCATTCCAAAGGTGAATCCGTGAAAAATTTGACCATACTGGTTTGCCTGGCGGCGATCCTGTATACG
This sequence comes from Syntrophales bacterium, assembly GCA_963668175.1. Lineage (GTDB taxonomy): Bacteria > Desulfobacterota > Syntrophia > Syntrophales > PHBD01. Next base: position 1,691,035 of record OY764159.1, on the reverse strand, counting down.
GGTCCTGCCGCGGCGGTGGAGGCCAAGGTCGGTTTTATCAAAAACGTTTCCGGCCAGGCCTTCATAAAACGCCAGGCGCAGATGATCCCCGCCAGGGCAAACGAAAAACTGCAAGTCAGCGACACCCTGATCACCAGGGCCGACGGATCGATGGGGATCATCCTCCAGGACAACAGCGTCCTGTCCCTGGGACCCAATTCGCGGGTGGTCCTGTCGCAGTTTGCCTTCGATCCGGCGGAAGAAAAGCTCTCCTTCGTGGCGAAAATCCGGCGCGGAACGATCGCCTATCTCACCGGACTCATCGCCAAGCTCAACCGAAAAGGGGTCAGCTTCGAGACGCCCACGGCCGTCTGCGGCATCAGGGGAACGCACTTCGCCATCAAGGTCGACGCCCCCGACGAGGACGACGCCGCTCCGGCGAAGGGCGAAGACAAATCGACGCTCAAGGGTCTGTGGGACAAGGTCCGGGGCAAGAAAGCCGGGGAATAACATGGCCGCGGGGACTACGCGATCATGCCTGAAGCCGCTGAAGGCCGTAACCTTTTCCATTCTCGCTTCCCTCATCGTAGCCGCCTGCGGTCCGACGACGCAAGTCATCCTCCTCCCCAATCCCGACGGCAAGGTCGGCAGCCTCGAAGTCACCGACAAAAAAGGATCGCAAACGCTGGATCAGGCCTGGCAATCGACGGAAACCTCCGCGCTGACCGGAGCCCAGGGGAAGCCTAAAGTGATCGGCGAACAGCAGGCCCGGACGGCCGTCCGGCAGGCCCTGGAAGCTGAGCCCATGGCCCCGGCGACCTTCGTCATGCAGTTCAAGTCGGGAAGCGCCGACCTGACGCCCGAATCCCTCCGCCTGCTGCCGGATGTCCTGGAAGCCGTCAGGGTCCGGAAATCGACGGACATCATCGTCAGCGGCCATACGGACAGCGTGGGCTCGGACGACTACAACCGGATGCTTTCCCTGCGCCGCGCGAAGTCCGTGGCGAACGTCCTGCTCTCGAAGGGCATCCCCCGCGACAGCATCGAAATCACCTACCATGGAAAGGGAAACCCCCTGGTCCCGACGGCCGACGGCGTCTCCGAACCGCGAAACCGCCGTGTGGAGATCACCGTCCGTTAACCGCACGAACTGCTGCAGCCGGCCCGGCGTAACAGCCACTCCGCGCGACCTTCCGACAGAGCAGCCATAATTCCGTTGACACGGCGCGGCGGCTTTTCTATACTCCACCCTCTGAAATAACAAACGGGCAGAGCCCCTTTGCCGCATGCAGCCGTCATGAAAAAGCAAATTCAGAAAAAAACTCCGTCTCAATCCCCGTGCCGCAGAACCGCCGATCGAGGCGCGACGGCGGCAGCCCTGCAAAAGGTCATCTTCGACAACATGGTCGATATCGTTGCCCTCCTCGACAGGGACGGCATTTTCCAGTACGTGACCCCCTCCATCAAAGGCATTCTCGGCTACGATGCCGACCATATCGTCGGCCGCGAAGTCACCGACCACGTGCACCCAAAGGACCGCAAACGGATGAAGGCGTCCTTCGCGGAGGCCCTCAAGACCGGACAGCAGGGCGAATCCTTCCGCTTCCGCCACGCCGACGGCCGCTATGTCTGGCTCTATTGTTCGGGAAAAACCGTCCGGGAAAACGGCGGAAACGGCGGCCTGGTCGTCGGCTGCCGCGATGTAACCGCCGGCAAGCAGGCGGAGGTGGCCCTCCGGGAATCGGAACATCGCTGGATGGACGTCATCGACTTCCTCCCGGACGCCACACTGGCGATCGACCTCGACGGGAAGGTCATCGCCTGGAACCGGGCGATCGAGGAAATGACGGGTGTTCCGGCGAGTGAGATGATGGGACAGGGGAATTACAGTTACGTCGTGCCCTTCTGCGGAAACCGCCGGCCGATCCTGATCGACTTCGTGCTTGCCCCCGACGCCAGGGGCGAAAGGGAATTTTCCGTCGTCCGGGAACACAAAACCCTCCTGCGCATGGAATGGGTCGGCCGCCTGAAAGGGAAGAAGGTCTGCCTATGGTGCAAGGCCAGCCCTCTCTACGACAGCGACGGCAACGTCGTCGGGGCTCTCGAATCGATCCGGGACATCACCGAATTGAGGCGGAAGGAAAAAGAACTGGAGATCAAGGCGGGGGAATTGCAGGATCTGAACACGGCCCTCAGGGTCCTCCTGAAGCAGCGCGACGGCGATCGCGGCGAGATGGAGGACAAGATCCTCGCAAACATCAAGCAGCTCGTCCTTCCCTACCTGGAGAAATTGCAGAACCAGACGGGCGAAAGGGGCCGCTCCTATCTCAAGGTCGTCGAATCCAACCTGCGGGACATCATCTCGCCCTTCGCCCACAAGCTCACCGTGAACCACCTGGACCTGACCAATAAGGAGATTCAGGTTGCAAGCCTCATCCGGGAGGGCAAAACAACGAAGGAGATTTCCGAAATCGTGAACGTCTCGGAAAACGCCGTCAACGTCTACCGCCACCACATCCGGAAGAAGATCGGCCTCAGCAAAACGCAGAACCTCCGGTCTTTCCTTGCGTCCTACGGCGAATCTTAAATATTTTTTAAGATCAACGTAAGATTTCTTGTCATTGTCTTTCCCGCCTTTTAACCGTACAAAACCCAAAGCTGAACCGTCGCCCAGGCGACCGTGTCAGGCCGCGGCGGCCTTATGTCGCTGGTATATTGCCGCCGACTTATGACGTAAGAGAAAAGAGAGGAAGGAGAGATTGGCAATGCCGGAAGAAGGAAAGTTGTCCCGCAGGGGATTCATGAAAGGAGCGGCCATCGGCACGGGTGCCCTGGCCATGGCAGGAATGGGCATGAAGGATTCGCACGCAGCGCCGATACCGAAGAAATGGGACATGGAGGCCGACGTCGTCGTCGCCGGATACGGGGGCGCCGGGGCCTGCGCCGCCATCGAAGCGGCGCGGGCAGGGTCGTCGGTCCTCATCTTCGATAAATCGGAGGTGCCGGGCGGCTCGACGAAGATATCGGGCGGCATCATCTACGCTTCGGGAACGAGCACACAGAAGGAAGCGGGGCTTTCAGACTCCCCCGAGGCCATGTACAAATATATCATGGCCTGCGGGAAGGGCGGGGCGAAACCGGAGCTTGTGAAGCTCGCGGCGGAGATGTCGAACGAGAACATCGAATGGATCAGGAGCATGGGGGCCGAATTTCCCGTAGGACTCCTCGCCATGAGCGGCATGGAGTTTCTGCCGGAATACACGGCGATCACCCCGCCCATGAAACGGGGGCACCGCGTGAAGGGAGGCGGCCGCGATCTGTTCAACGTCATGATGAATACCGTGAAGGCCGAGAAGAACATCAAGACCGTCCTCGGCGCCCAGGTGACGCGCCCCATCGTCCGGCCGTCGAAGGCGGACGGCGGCTACGAGGTCGTCGGCGTCAAGGTTGTGAGGCGCGGCAAGGAAATCAACGTCCGGGCCCGCAAGGCCGTCGTGCTCGCCACCGGCGGCATCGTGTCCAGCCCCGGGTGCATTCCCTGGCTTCGGGACTATTCGCCCGATCTCGCCGACACCATCCCCACCGGCGACATCAACGCCACGGGAGACGGTTACAAAATCGGCATCTACTGCGGCGGCGCCATGAAGGGCCTGAACACGATCTGCCCGCTGCCCTCGACCATGTTCCCCGGCCAGCGGATGGCGAGTATCGTCTATGCAAACATTTGGGGAATTCCCAACATCTATGTCAAGAAGGACGGCACGCGCTTCGTCGACGAAGGCACTTACTACGTCCTCGTCTGCGAGGCGATGATCACCAACAAGGCGACGACGGCCTACTGCATCCTGGATTCCACCAGCGTCAAGAAGGCCCTGGAGATCGCCGAAACGGGGAAAGCCCGGGGGATCACACCCGAAATGACCATCGCCATCGGTCTCAATCCCAACAACATCGACAAGCAGGCCGCGGCGGGCGACCTCTGGAAGGCCGACACTATCGCCGAATTGGCGACAAAAATGGGTCTCGATACGGCGGCCGTGGAGAAGACCATCGCCTACTACAACAAGGACGCCGAAGCGGGAAAGGACAGCCAGTTCGGCAGGAAGAAAGCCCTGGCCCCCCTGAGGACGCCTCCCTACTACGGCTTCACCGTCCGCGTGGGCATGATCGCCCACGACGGCGGGCTCAACATCAACACCAAGGCCCAGGTGCTCAACGCCTTCGACGAGGTCATTCCGCGCCTCTATGCGGCGGGCCGCGATGCCATCGGCGTTTTCGGCGGCAGGTATCCCGGCAGCGGGACGGCCATCTGCGACCTGATCGTCTTCGGACGCCAGGCGGGAAAGTTCGCCGCCACGGAGAAAATCTGGAAATAGAGGAAATGCTCCTTCTGCGGGCCGGAGGCGGTCCGCGGGAGGAGTCTCCACAGGAATGGGACCGTCGGCGCCGGTCCGGGCTTCAATTGACCCCCGGCCGACGCCGGCGTCGTCCCTGTCGTCCGGTTTTATACAGGGTCCGTGAATGGGCCGGATTCACGGGCCTTTTCTTTACACAAGGGAGATAACGATGAAACGAAAATTCGCACCCGTATGGATCGCCCTTTGGGCGGTCGCAATCTGCCTGGCCGCGGGCCATCTCACCGCTATGGCGGCGAAAAAAGAGCCGAAGACTGCCAAAGCGCCCCAGGTTGCCGCGGGGCCCCATATGCAAGGCGGCATCGCCTGCGCCAACTGCCACGGGAAGTCCGTTCCCGCGGCCGACGCGGAAGTGGAGAACCAGCGCTGCCTCGCCTGCCACGGTCCCATGGAAAAGCTCGTTAAAAATTCCACGCCGAAGGATTTTCCCGACCGCAACCCCCACAAATCCCACCTGGGGGACATCGCCTGCACGGTCTGCCATCACGAGCATTCGCCGTCCAAGGTTTACTGTCTCGACTGCCACGCCAGGTTCGACATGAAGCTGCCGAACAAGGCCAAAAAACAGTAAGAACGAATCGGGGGGCGGGGAAATATCGCCTTCGGCCGCCTTTCGGCCGGAGGCCTCTCCCCTCCTGCCGAGGAACGGCGACCGGCATATCGCCCATTGACAACCCGGCCGGCACCTCATATACTCTCATTCCAAAAACGCATGCCATCCCGATCGACTCAGGGAAGAGTCCTGCACTGGGCCTGGATCATCCTGGGCGCCGGCTTTCTGGACATCTTCATCAATTACTCGGTCCGCCTGGGCTACGGCGTTGTCCTGCCGGAGATGATCCGCGACATGGGCCTCTCCCGCACCGCCGGCGGCACGATCTACAATGCCTATCTCGGCGCGTATATCTGCCTCGCACCCGTCGCCGGATTCCTCGCCGACCGCATCGGCGTCCGGCTTGTCATCCCCGTCTGTCTTGCCGTCCTGGGCTCCGGTGTTCTGCTCCTGTCGAAAGCGTCGGGCCTCGGTGAGGCGTGCCTGGCGTATGCCCTCGCGGGAGCCGGGGCCGCAGGCATCTGGACCCCGGTCCTGGCCGTGATCCAGCGGTGGTTTTCCCCGCGTCGCCGCGGCCTCGCCCTCGGTATTCTCGGCACAGGATACGGGCTGGGCTTTGCCGCCGTCGGCGCCATCTTTCCCTTCGTCGCGGCCCATTACGACTGGCGCTGGACATGGCTCGCCCTGGGAGGAGCTGCCCTTGCCCTGGTCGCCGTCAACGCCGCGGTCCTTCGGAACACTCCCGAATCCTCGGGCACGGTCCCCTGGGGAGATAAGGACGGCTGTGCCGCAGTCCCGCCGCCTTCATCCGGTCCGGCCTCCGCCGGACCATTTACGGCCGTTCTCCGGAACCCGATCTTCTGGTGGATAGGCGGCTCCTACTTCTCGGTCGCCTTCGCCCTTTACGGATTTACGACCTTCATGGTCGATTACGCCCGCAGCGAAGCCGGCCTCTCCCTCGGAGCGGCAAGCTTTCTCGCCACGATTCACGGCATCTTTCAGGTTCTGGGAGTCCTCACGATTCTGCCCCTCTCGGACCGCCTGGGCCGGAGGCGAACTATCCTCTGTGCAAACGTATTTCTCGCCATCGTCCTCTTTCTGATCGTCGCCGCCGGTACGGGAACGATTGTACTCCCCTGTCTGGTGGGCGCCCTGGCGATCGTCTACGGCGCAACATTCCCTATCTACGGCGCCTGCGCCGGCGACTATTTTCCGCGGCCGCTGATCGGCACCGTCATCGGTGTCTGGACGCCCCTGTACGGCGCGGGGGCCATCCTCTCCCACTGGGCCGGCGGCGCCGTCCGGGATACGCTTGGAAGCTACCATTGGGCCTTCCTGCTGGATGCGGCCATGGCCGGAGCGGCCGTCGTCTTCTTTCTTTTTGTCAAGGAAGTGCGCGGTCGGCAGGGATAGGAATTGAAGTGCGACAGATGGGCGTTTTTCAACTGCCCCCATGCAGGGGGCGCGGCCTGCTAAAACGAGATTCTGAACAGGCTGTTCAAAAATGTCCATATGCAAGGCGCGCGAGCATCGCGGAGCGGAGCGTACTACAAGGTACGTGAGCACCCGCGGGGCGAAACGCAACGCTGCAGATGGGCGTTTTTCAACTGCCCCCATGCAGGGGGCGCGGCCTGCTAAATTTTGATGCCGTACTTTTCGATACGGTAGATCATAGTCGGCCGGGACATGCCGAGGAGTTTGGCGGCCTGGGCTTTGTTGCCGTGCGCCCGCTCCAGGGCCTGCAGGATCAGTTTCTTGATAAGTTCGTCCAGGTCGATCCCCGCAGGGGGAAGGCTCCATGCCGGCTCGAAAGTGGCGGGCAGATGGGTGTCGAGCTGGTGGTTCAAGAACAGGAGATGTTCCGGCCGGATCTCCGTGTCGTTCTCGACGAGAATCACCCTTTCGACGCAATTACGGAGCTCCCGGACGTTGCCCACCCAGGGATAATTGAGGAGATGCGCCTGGGCCTCTTTGGATACCCCGCGGAAATTCTTGCCGAACTTTTCGTTGAACTTGTTCATGAAAAAGCGGACGAGGGCGATGACGTCGGCCTTCCGGTCCCGAAGCGGCGGCAGGAATATCTTGGCCACGTTCAGACGGTAATAGAGGTCTTTCCGGAAGGTGCCCTTCGCGATACCTTCCTCCAGGCTCTTGTTCGTGGCGGCGATGATCCGCACGTCGACCTTGCGCTTCTCCGTCCCCCCGACCCGGTAGAACTCCCTCTCTTCCAGGAACCTGAGCAGGTTGACCTGCGAGTACGGGAGAAGTTCGCTGATCTCGTCGAGGAAAAGGGTCCCGCTCTCGGCCAGTTCGATCTTTCCCTTCTTACCTTCCTGCAGGCCGCCCGTGAACGTCCCTTTTTCGTAGCCGAAGAGTTCGCTTTCGATCAGTTCCTTGCTGATCGCCCCGCAGTTGATGCTAACGAAGGGCTTCCCGAAGCGACGGCTGTTGCAGTGGATCGTCCGGGCTATGACCTCCTTGCCCGTTCCCGTCTCGCCCTCGATCAGCGCGGTCGTATCGTCGCTCTGGGCAATGGTGTTCGCCAGTTTCAGGGCGTTCTTGATGCCCTGGCTCTCAGCCACGATCTGGTCGATGTCGAATTCCTGGATGTACTGTTTCCTGAGTTCTTCCAGTTCACGCTTCAGGCGGATGTTTTCCAGCGCCCTTTCGATGATGATCTCCAGTTCCTCGATATCGAGGGGCTTCACCAGATAGTCCGCGGCGCCGTTCTTCATCGAGGTGATCACGGTCTTGATGTCCTCGTAAGCCGTCATCATGATCACACCCGTACTGTTGTCGCCGTTTTTTATCTGGCGGAGCGTCTCCACCCCGTCGATGCCGGGCAGCCTGATATCCAGCAGGATCAGATCCACCGTATGTTTCTTCAGGATCTGCAGGGCGGCCTCACCGCTGCCGGCGATCATGACGTCGTAATTCTCCGAAAGGATATTGTTCAGAGAATTCTGCAGCAACCGGTCGTCGTCGACGATGAGTAGCTTATAGCGGTACATGGCCCCTCATGTATGCATTTTTACGGGAAACCGGAGGACGAACGACGTCCCTTTCTTTTCCCTGCTTTTGATTTCTATCTGGGCGTCGTGCTGCTCCAGGATCTTATAGACGATCGAGAGCCCCAGTCCCGTCCCGTCGGGTTTGGTGGTAAAAAACGGATCGAACACCCGGGCGACGTTCTCCTTGGGGATGCCCACGCCGTCGTCGGAAAGCACGACGACGACGCGCGTTCCGTCCGACCGCCTTTTTTCCACGGTGGATCTGATTTCGATCGTACCTGCGTCCTCGATCGATTCGATCGCATTCATCAGGAGATTGACAAAGACCTGCTGGATCTGGTGGGGATCGCAGAGGATATCGGGAACGCCGTCGGCGAAATATCTTTTAATATCGACCTTGCGCTTCTTAAGCTGCGGTTCGATCAGTGAAATGGAGTCGGCAATGACGCTGTTGATGGAGCTTTTGCTGAACGAGGGCTGTCCCGTCTTGGTAAAGTCGAGTATCCGCCGCACCAGCACCTTGATACGGTCGATTCCCTCGAAGGTGTCATTGAGGATGCTTTCGACATTTCTATCGGACTTGAGCTTCTTCTGGAGCAGCTGGGCGTTGAAGTTGATGCTGGCAAGGGGGTTCCGGATCTCGTGGGCAATGCCCGCCGACAACTGCCCCAGCGAGGAAAGGCGGTCCACCCTGCGGATAAGGGCTTCGGCGCGTTTGAAATCAGTCAGGTCCTGGATCGTGATGATCATGGCCGCCAGCCCTTTTTCGTCCGTTTGCATGGAGGAAGAACTGAGCCCCAGGATGACCGTCGAGCCGTCCTTCTTCGTCATGGTGACTTCGTGGTTCTCGACGATCTGCCGCTCTTCGATCATCTGGTTCAGAACGGCGAGGATTTCGTTGTCCTTGAAGACTTCGGAGATCTTCTTGTCCAGCATGAGTCTCCGCTTGATGCCGAGGATCTCCTCCAGCTTCCGGTTGAGCGCCCGGATTTTCTTGTTCTCGTCGATCGTGATGATGCCGTTGGGCGAGCTTTCCAGGATGTTGGAGGCAAAGTTCCTCTCTGCGATCACCTGTTCGTAGAGACGGACGCTGTCGATGACGACCGCCGTATGGCTCGCGAAGACCATGAGGAGTTCCAGGTCGTCGAGCGAAAAGGCCGACTTCTTGAAGCTGTCCACGACGAGAACGCCGAGCGCCTTCTTCTCGCTGACCAGGGGAACGGCCAGGGTGGACCCGATCCCCGGTATGCTTTCGATATATCGCGGCTCTTCGGTCACGTCGCCGATCAGAAGGGGCACGCCTTTCTCCGCCACCCAGCCGGCGATTCCCTCGCCGATTTTCAACCGGAACTTTTCGGGATCGATCTCATGCCCGACGCAGGAGACGATACGGAGATAGTCCCGCTCCGCAAGCAGGAGCGTGCAGACAGCGGCGCCGGTGATCTTGAGGGCATTGACCGTCACGATATTCAGCAGTTTCCGGAGGTTCAGTGTGGAGCTCGTCTTTTTCGTAATTTCCTGAAGGGAGAGGAGCTGGGCGATCTTTTTCTGGTACTGCTCCTGAAGACGGGCGTTCTCAATGATCAGGCAGGCGTGGCTCGCAAAGGTCGAAAAAAGGTCGATGTCGCTCTTCGACAGGACGAGTTCCTTTTCCGTCTGGTCGCCCTGGATGACGCCGATGATCTCCCCCTTTATTTTGAGCGGCATCGAGATGGAGGACGTCCGGCGCCAGATGCGGTCCATCTTGAAGTCGAATTCGGTGATGATCGGGCTGTTCTGGGCGTTCCTGATGTAGATGGTCTTGCCCGTCCTGGCGACGAGCGTCTCCCGGCACTGCTGTTTGTCCATGTCCAGGGGGTATTTGAAGGCCCTCTTGGACTCTTCCGGGGAGAAACCGATGACGTACTTCATCTCCAGGGTATTCTCCCGCCTGTTGATCAGAAAGATCATGCTGCGGTGGAGATCGAAGACTTTCTTCATCTCCTTGACGAGGGCAAGCAGAATCTTGTCCCTGGTGATGGACCGGTTGAGCAGCCGGCTGATTTTATAGATGGATGCTAGGAGCCGGACTTTTTTCTTCAAATGCTCCTGAGAGCGAAAGTATCTCTTGTCAAAATGCTTTTTTTCTCTTTCCGTCTCTTCCATCGCGCCCGTTTTCCCCGTCTGGCACCGGTCAGGACGTATGCAGCAGATCCGCTTCCGCCGGCCGGCCCCGCTCCGCCACCGGACCGGAACGTCTGAATTGCGTGAGCGTCCGGTCGATTTCCGCAAATACCTTGTCCCTCTCGTCCGGGTTTCCCAGTTCGATCAGGATATGGTTGTCCGGATCTTCGTTCCGGCCGTGGCGGTAGTTGACGACTATAAAATGCCGGATCTGATCCTTGAACATGACATTATTGAAAGGGCCCCAGAGGACCATGCTCCGCTGCTTCACATCGTGCTTCCGCTTTGTCGTAAACTTCTCCAACTTGACCCAGTCTTGCATGGGAAGCACGGTCTTATCTCCCCGGTTGGTTACCAGGACAAGGGCATCCTCCGTCAGAGCCGCCGTCAGCTTCTGGGGCACCGGTAGGTCGGGATGACCGCCGTGGTAGGCGACGTAAGCAAGCTTTCTCACATCCCTCTGCTCCTCCCGGGCAATCTCTTCGAGCCTCTTCTCTCGTTTCTTAAGGATACGATGTCCGCGGATGAAAATGACGACCAGGGCGGCGGCAAAAACGATGGCGGCGACGGATATGGCATTCATATGGGGTATTATAACCCTTTCCTAAGGAGAATATGACTGCTCAACAGCGCAGGAATGCAGGCAACGCAGGGAACCGAAAGTGGCAGGGCGACACAAATGAGGGCACTCAGTAGTCCCACCCCTTACAGCTTCCCATCACGGATGGGGTGATGTGCTCTTCATACCAGCAAATGCCCGCCCGCGCAAGGGGTACGTTGACAGACACGACAAGCAACAGGAACCCGTCCCCGCGGATGTCCCCAGACGTCAAGCCTGCAGCGAGCCGGATCGAAATTCCACGCGGAGCCCCGGTTCCTGATTCATTCCTCGTCCGCAGAGAAACGGCGGCCGTTCTCCGCCGGTGCACATATCCGCGTCAGTCGGTCCGCCCGGAGAGGAAGAAAAGATTGAACGATGTCAAAGGGGTGGACGGCATCTCTGCCTCGTTGGGGCCGGTCCTGCCACCGCGCGGGGACGGCCGGATGTCCGCATCATCCGGCCGTCCTTCGCGGCACGCAGAACTGGCCCAGTAAACCCGGTATCCCGGGCCCCCTTACTGCAAGGCCGTTATTTCTTGTTCGCTCTCGCCGCCGCCAGTTTGGCCTGGAGGGCGTCGATGCGCTGGTGGTTGTCCTCGGAGCCGATATACGTCCTGAACAGCCATTCCTGGACCTTCATGGCGCCGTCAAGGTCTTCGTCCAAAATGTGGTTCGCAAGCTGCTTCGTCTCTTTCAGGCACATACGGTCGTAGGAGGCCATCTCCTTCGCGATCGCCATGACAGACGTCAGCAACTGCCCTTCCGGGAACACCTTCGTCACGTAGCCCATCTTCTCCGCCTCGTGGGCGTCGTAGATACGGCCCGTCAGCGCCACTTCCTTCGCACGGCCCAGACCGATGATACGCCACAGCGGGTCCATGATCGGCGTCAGCGACAGAACGATTTCCCGCTGACCGAACTTCGCCCGCTCGGATGCATACCGGATATCGCACATCAAGGTCAGGTCGAATCCGCCCGCGATCGCCGGTCCGCCTACGGCGCAGATTACCGGCTGCTCGCAGAACATAATCGCACGGTACGCACGGTGGAACAGCGCCGTGTAGTCCTCGTTCGATACTTTCTCCAGCTTCCGGATGATCGTGAGATCGAAGCCCGCCGAGAAGTATTTCTCGCCGCCCGTGAACACGACCACGTTCACGTCCTGACGCTTTGCGATCTCCGTAAAGATATATTCCACTTCCTGAAGAACCTCCGGCGCCAGCGCATTCCCCTTGTCGGGACGATGGATCGTTACGGTCGCCACCTTGTCTTCCACATTCAACAGCAAATACTTCATGTCCATAAACGTACTCCTTCCTGATATACTTATGATCTATTTAGCGAAGGACACCGGCCGCAGCCATGACGCGCTGGATTTCGTTGACACCTTCGTAAATTTCCGCCAGTTTCATGTCGCGGAAGATCCGCTCCACGTTGAACTCCTTCGAATAGGCAAACGCACCGAGGACCTGCATGGCGTTGCTCGTCACGCGGTGACAAGCCTGCGATGCGAAGAGACGGAGCCTCGCCGAATCGAACAGGATATCCTTTTTCTGGGATTTCCAGTAGGCCGTGTAGTACAGGTACTGCCGCGCCGCTTCGACATCGGACGACATTTCGCCAAGAAGCCACTGGATCGTCTGGAAGCTGGAAATCGGCTTTCCCCTCTGGACCCTCTCCTTGGCATACTTGATCGCCTCTTCAAGGGCGCCCTGGGCCATGCCGACGCACTCGGCCGAGATGCCCAGCTTCCCGATGGCGATTTCCGTGGTCAGAATGGTGAAGCCCTTGCCCCGTCCCGCTTCACCGCCGGTCGTATTTTCAAACGGCACGCGCACGTCTTCAAGAACGACGTCGGCCACTTCCATGCCGTGCATGCCCATCTTCTCCACGAGCTTCGGCGTAGAATAGCCCTTGGCATCCTTGGGAACGATGATATTCGTGATCTTGTTTTCCTTTTCCACATCCTTGCAGAAGACGACGATATAGCCGGGCAGGGTCGAGTTGGTGATGAATATCTTTTCGCCGTTGATGACCCAGTCGTTACCGTCGCGGACGCAGGTCGTCCGGACCGCACCGGGATCGGAGCCCGTCGCCGGCTCGGTGAAGGCAAAGCTCCCTACCGCGTCTCCGGCCACGACCTGGGGCAGGTACTTCAGCTTCTGTTCTTCCGTGCCGAAATCGTTGAGCGTCCCTGCGCAGAGACAGTTGACGGAAATATGGCCGCCGATTGCGCAGTACACGCGACAGATCTCTTCAAGGACCATAACGTATTCGAGATAAGTGCTGCCGACACCGCCGTACTTGGCCGGATACTGGATTCCGTAAAAACTCAACTCCCGCATCTTCTTGATCAGCTCGCGGGGCGTCCGCTGTGTCGTTTCCATCTGATGAATGAGAGGAGTAATCTCCGTTTCGGCAAATTTCCTCGCGGTCTCCTTAAACATGGTTTGTTCTTCCGTTAAAGAGAACTCCATAACAAACTCCTTTCCTGTGTTTATTTCTTAACTGCTTTCGAGAATCGCGGATCATTACACGGGATGCGCCGCAGGACCGCTCATGCGGGGCCTCGCTTGCAATGAGAAGCGCCGATAGGGGCCGGGACGGCCACCCTTGCGGGCGGCCGTCCCGGATCTTCTTAATGTTTACATATCCTGTTTCTTGGGCATCAGGCGTTCATAGCTTGTAAAGATGTAGAGGAAACCGCCTATTGCCGCGAAAGCCGCGCAGAGCCCGAAGGCGCCGTTGAAGCCATAGGGCGAATTTTGGACGAACCAGCCGGTGATCATCGGGCCGAAGAGGGCGCCGAAGTTGCCGGCGAAATTGTAGATGCCGCCGACGCCGCCCGCCTGTCCGTAAGGGGCGATGTCGCTCGGGATGGCCCAGACGTTGGAGGCGCCGAAGGAGAAGATTCCCATGAAGGCGCTCAGCCAGAAGACCGCCCAGAAGGCCGTGTTGGATTCCATGAGGCAGTAGATGAAAATGGCCGCCCCGAACATGGCGATGCCCATGCCTGTCCGGCGCAGGGAGTTGATCGTGCCGCCCTTATCGTACCATTTGTCGAAAACCTTGCCGCCGACGAGCTCCATGAGAACGCCGACAATGAACGGCACCGACGCGGCAAGCCCCATCTCCTTCAGCGACAGGCCCTTGGCCTTCATCAGGAAGGTGGGAATCCAAAACGTGAAGACGACCCAGACATAAAGATAGAGCGCATAGGCGACGCACAGCTTGAGGATGGTGGGATAGGTGATAAGCCGCCACATGGGAATCGGATGGCTCTTGATCGTCCCGTCGTCATGGATGACTTCGTCCTGGCGGATATACATGAGTTCGCTCTTGGAGATTCTCGGATGCTTGGACGGTTCGTGATAGGTCATGAGCCACCAGATGGCCCAGACAACGGCCAGGGCGCCGGTGACGACGAAGGAGGCCTTCCAGCCCCATGCCGCGATGATGTAGGCGACGAGCGGGGGCGCAAAGGCATTACCGGCCCGGGCGCTGCAGTCGAACATCGCCGAGGCGAAGGTCCTTTCCCGCTTCGGCACCCAGACCGAAACCACACGGGCGTTGGACGGGAAAGCGGGTGCCTCCGTGAGGCCCAGACCGACGCGGATCACGATAAACGAAACGAAACCCTGGCAGGCCGCCATCGACATCGTGACGGCACCCCAGGCGAGCCCCGCGGCGCCCAGGACCTTGTGGGGCCCGAATTTGTTCAAAAGGGCGCCGGCAGGAAGCATCATGATGGTATACGACCAGAAGAAGGCCGACATGAGGACGCCCATTTCCACCGCCCCCAAGTTGAACTCCTTCATCAATGTCGGCGTCGCGACACCGAAATTGACGCGGTCAATGTAGTTGATGACTGTTCCCAGAGCCAGCATAAAAACGATATACCAGCGGGTATTGGTCTCTGGCTTCGCAAATGCCTGTGTTGCTGTTGCTACTGATTCATTGGCCATACTCCCTCCTCCTTAACATAATTAATCTATTCCATACTGGAAAATAGGTTAAAGCCTTGCTGGATATCGGATGCTTTTTGAGGGCTCGCATGAGAGATAGAAAGAAACGTGCCAGTCCTCCATTATTTATAAGGCTCCGATATCATGCCACTATTTATCAGGGAACGCCTGCCGCCGCCGCTGTTCTGGATGAAATGCTTCACTCGGAGCCCGCCGTCGGTCGGGACGGGAGTTGCGGCCCCCGGGCTTATCCGCCAGGATTGTCCGTTGCCGGAACCGATGAAGCATTTGCGTCATTAGCGTAGGATATCATGCATTCCCATACGTGTTACAAAATTGTAAAAAATCGTCTGCTATATCGTTGTCAAAGATCAAAGGTGCGCCGGACGGGGGTCTCCGTTTCCGGCACACCTTTCGATCATCGTCTTCAGCAGTCGGAACACGCGGAGCACGTCCCGGCCTGTAATGGTGTCCTACCTCAACAGCTGGCCTCCGATGATGATCCGCTGTACCTGGTTTGTTCCTTCGTAAATCTGCGTGATCTTGGCATCGCGCATCATTCTCTCGACGGGATACTCCCTGGTGTAGCCGTAGCCGCCGAAAATCTGCACGGCGTCGGTCGTGACCTTCATGGCCGTGTCGGAAGCGATCCATTTCGCCATGGAACAGATCTTGGGGATATCGGGATGGTCGGGTTCCGTATCGATCATGGTGCCCGCACGGTAAACCATCGTCCGGGACGACTCGACGGCGAGCGCCATCTCGGCCAGCATCCACTGCATGCCCTGGAAAGAGGCCAGGGTCTTGCCGAACTGCATGCGTTCCTTCGCGTAGGAAATGGCGGCGTCCAGCGCACCCTGGGCGATGCCGAGGGCCTGGGCGGCGATATTGGGTCGCGAGTAGTTGAAGGTCTTCATGAGGGTCTTGAAGCCGCTTCCCTCGGGACCTACCAGATTTTTATCGGGAACGAAGCAGTCCTCGAAGGAAAGCTCGCGCGTGTCGGAGCCGCGGATGCCCAATTTGTGCTCAGGCTTGCCGATAACCAGTCCCTTCGCGCCTTTCTCGATGGTGAAGATGCTCATACCCTTGTTGCCCTTGGACTTGTCGGTGTAGCAGATCACGTTCGTGATCCCGGCGACGGCGGCCTGGGTGATGAATATCTTGGAACCGTTCAGGACGTAGCCCCCGTCTACCTTGGTGGCCGTCGTCTTCATTCCCGCCACGTCCGAACCGGCGTTCGGTTCCGTGATAGCCATAGCGCCGGGGCATTCGCCCGTGGCCAGGCGGTAAAGGTACGTCTTTTTCTGTTCCTCGTTGCCGGCGATCATGAGGGGTTCGCTGGAAAGCCCCTGGTTGGTCAGGATGACCGAGGTGGAACCGCAGGCGCGGGCCGTTTCTTCAAGGACCAGCAGCATCGCCAGCTGGCCGGCGCCGGTACCGCCGTACTCTTCTTCCACGTTGACACCCAGAAGACCGTTGTCCCGCAGTACCTCGAAGTTTTCCCAGGGAAACCTTTCGGATGCATCGATCTCCGCCGCCCTGGGCGCGAACTGCTCCTGGGCGATCCTCCTGATGGTGTCCCTTAGCATCGTTTGAACGTCATTCAGTCTGAAATCCATATCTACCTCCAATACGCATGTTGAATTTTGTGCTGCTTCAATATCTCTGTCCGGTCCAGCCGGGATAGATGGTTACGTTACTTCTTCTTGCCGACAAAGGCGGCCATACCCTGCTTCTGCTCTTCCGTGGAGAAGCAGAGGCCGAAACTGTCGATCTCGAACAGGGCGGCCGATTCCAGATCCATCTCCGTCCCCTTGTTCATGGCCAGCTTAATGAGCGTGACGGACGCCGCGCTCTTCGATGCAATCTTCTTCGCCAGGGCCACCGTCTCGTCCATGAGCGATTCATAAGGATAGACCGCGTTGACGAGGCCCAGTTCCAGAGCCTTGGCGGCGTCGATCATGTCGCCGGTAAGGCACAATTCCTTTGCCTTGGTGAGGCCGATGATGCGGGGAAGCCTCTGCGTCCCCCCGCCGCCCGGCAGGATGCCCAGGCTGATTTCCGGCAGTCCCATCCGGGCGTTGGCGGCGGCGATCCGAAGATCGCACGCCAACGCATATTCCAGGCCTCCGCCGAGGCAGAAGCCGTTAATGGCCGCGATGACGGGCTTCGGGAAGTTCCATATCCTGTCCGTCACCCGTTTGAACTTGAGGGCGTGGGCGCGGGCCTCCATGGCGCCCATGCTCAGCATCTCCTTGATGTCGGCCCCGGCCACGAAGGCCTTGGTGCCCGTGCCCGTGAGGATGATCACGCGCACCTCGGGGTCGGCTTCCGCCTTATCCAGAAGCTCGACGACCTTCATGTTGACTTCCGTGTTAAGGGCGTTGAGCGCCTCGGGGCGGTTGAATGTGATAAAAGCCAGATTTTCCTTTTTTTCGTAGAGAACAACGTCTGCCATCTTTCATCTCCTCGTCGTCAAAGGATCCGCACATGCTCGTCGCTACGAATCGGGTTACATTTTCTACTTCTTTCCCAGGAACACGCCGGTGGGATCGAGTTCTTCCCGGAGCATGCGAATCTGTTCCGGCGTGGGCGGTTCGGTCTCGTGGATATCCGGGGCGATCTTCAGGTCCCAGCCGGTGTTGTCCTTGATCGTCTGGATGGAGATGCCGGGATGGTTGGACGCGAGATACATCTCCTTCGTCACGGGGTCGAAACGCAGGATTCCCAGGGTGGAAACCACGACGCTCGGGCCGTTTCCGTAGAAGCCCATCTTTTCCCGTTCCTTGCCGCCGCCGAAGTAGCCCGGCGTGGTGACGAAGTCTACCTTTTCGGGAAAGCGCTGTTTCTGGTGCAGCATCATGATGATCGTCCGCTTACAGCCCGCGCCGATATCGTTGCTGCCGCCGCTGCCGGCGAAACGGACGCTGGGGTTCCGGTAGTCGCCGATGACGTGCGTATTGAGATTGCCGTATTTGTCGATCTGGGCGCCGCCGAGGAATCCCACATCGAGATCTCCGGCGTGGACGATGCCGAGGCCCTCCATGAGCCCGCCCTGCATCGCCGATCCCGGCGCCAGCACGGAGTCGGCCACCGAGAAAGGGGTCACCAGGGGCTTGCAGTCGATGGCCCCCGATTCGTAGATGGCTACAATGTTGGGGGCATGGGTCTTCTGGGCCAGGAAGGCCCCGAGGAGGGGAAGGCCCGTGCCGATGATCACCTTCTCTCCGTCCTTGATTTCTCTCGAAGCCGCGACGGCCATGAGTTCCTGCAGCGTATATGTGGCATTTTGGGCAGCCATGATAAACCTCCTTAAAATCCGTAGTTGACCGAGCTGGAGCTGATGTCCCTCGCCTTGAGATCGAGGAAACGCTTCATGCCGAAGGTGTCGATATATTTCTTCAGATAACCGGCCCTGTCCTCGACGCCGTATACCCACTCGTCCATGAACTTCTTCCATCCCTCTTCCTTCTGGGATTCGCGGACGTACTTGAAGATGAAGTCCCTGTCGACATCGTAATAGCCCTGCGTATGCTTGGGATGGGCGCCGAACGGCGCTTCCACGACGGCGCAGACCTTGTAGCCCGGCAGGATCGTACGGTTCGGATCGCGGCCGATGATGTCGCGGGTCACGATCTCTTCGCAGGAGACGATGACCTGCTTGCAGGCCCTCATGCTCCAGGGTGAGTCGCCCCAGATGCCCCACATCTGGCAGTTGCCTTCCGCGTCGGCCCTCTGGACGTGGAAATAGCCGATATCCGGCGTGAGCGCGGGAACGGCGGCGTATTCCTGCCCGGGATTAAAGGGGTCCTCGATCGTTTTGACCTTCTTGTCGCCCATCCATGCCGAATAGTTCATCATGTCGCTTCCCATCATGGAGCGGATGGGGATAAAGGGAATGCCGAGCGAACCGGCCAGATATCTCGCCATGACTGCGAAGTTCGTGTAGTCCTCCATCTCGATCTTGTGGGGGATGCCCTTTTCCATAGCCCGCCGGAAGCAGTACAGGGGCCCGAAGACTTCCATCCAGACGTAGGAAGACACGATGCGGTCCACGCACCCGGCGCCGATCAACTGGTCGGCGTGATCGTTGAAGCTGGGCTGGCAGATCGTAAGATGGCGCTTCTGCTGACGGATGATTTCATGCGTAATGGCATAGGAAATGGCGTGAAAGAAACCGCCCACGCCTACCGTCATACCGTCGCCGATGAACTTGGTCACGGCTTCCTTGGCCGTCATGACCTTCGACGTATTCATAAATAGATACCTCCCGTAGATTTAGTACTCATCAGACGCACCCCTCCCGGTCCGCGGGAACAGTCCAGCAGACAGACTCATCCATATTGCCTCATCGCATCCCGGACGGGCTCAATCGCAACATAGTTATGTTTACAGATGGCTTGATACACAGCAATGAGCGTGCCAGCGATCACCGCCGGAGGCAAGATGCTGTTTTGGCTTGCAATTCAAAAAGAGAGGCCGCCGCCGCGGGAGAAAAACGGATGAAAACATACGCTCGGGGCAACCGCTGTAGAAAAAAATCCATCGCGTCATCCCACGGAACATCCGGTATTATTTGAATGATTCAAGGAAATGGAGCATATGATTCACGGGTGGATGAAATCATACGGGCCTTCCTGCACGGCTGCCCCGGTGGACGAAATGCTACACCGGCAGGCGATTTGAAAGGGAAAAGGCGATCCGATCAGGCGGGGAACAAATTTGTTGCAGAGGGGTTCTGGCGGCTGCGGCCGTGAGGAGCGACGGGGAACGGACAGGCGCGGGATAAGGCCGGCGGCTCATCCAAGAAGCCGCGTGGCTGAGAGTTGCCGATGCCGACCGCACGGGTTTTGCAGGAATCGGTTTATTTAGAAGGCCTGCTTCTTTTTCAATCCGCCGGTCGCTCGGCTTGCGGGAACGATTCCGGGTTTGAATTTAATCTCCAGACGATAGCCGAGGGCACGGGCGTACTTTTTCAGCGTTGCCACGGAGGGCGAATGTTTCCCGGCGGATTCCAGGCGCGAGACGGCGCTTTTCGTCGTTCCCATCAACGCGGCAACCGCCTCCTGGGTAAGGCCGGATTTCGACCGGGCCGACAGCATCGCCCGGACGAGCGCATATTCTTCTTCCAAATCGCGGTATGCCTTATCGAATCCCTCCCGCTTCCGGGCCTTATCGAGAAAGGCCTTATGGTCGTGGGGAACGGGTTTATATTTCAGTTCAGCCATGAAGATTAGTTAGCATATATGCTAACCCTTGTCAATACTGTCTGAATAATTGATAGATAATTGATTGGCGGTTCTATTCGATGTGGGCACTGTCACTGACGGTTCCTTGTTCGGCTTTCCATCTTAGAGAAGTCATTACGATATGGTAAATGTTAAATATGAAAGATTTCAATTGAACGAGAAGGAAATAATATCCAGTATAAATAAGCACATATGATATTTCAACAAGGCAATCACGTAAAAAAGAAAGTTTCGGATACTTTAATATTACTGATGCTATTAATGATGATACTAATCCATTTTTGTGACCATACATCACTATGGCGAGACAGAATCCTGCAAAAATTATGAAATGTACAAATACCCTCAATAAAACAAAATAATTGTATTTCAAGTATGATAATCCACTTTCTGAATGCGTATGATTTGCCATTTCAAGGGACAGATCGGGACTAGACAAAGTAGCAAATACCGTGAATCCTGCGATGAGAAAACCAAGGGTATTGAGAGAAATTGATAAGCCATTTTCAGCTGATTTTCTGATGATGTCGAGCATATCACCAATTGACTGATTTGAAATCCAAACATTGATGGACAAAGAAACCATAACAATCAGAGTTGACCATAAATTGAATTTACTCATCGGGATTTTTCTTGACTTATGATAAATTTCACATAATCTTTTTTCACTGGTCAATTCCGCAGAATTTAAATTATCGGCTTTTGTCATAATGGCCTCGATAAATTGAACGTAAAATCTCTTTATCTTTTTCACGTTCTTCCGGTACTTTCACTACACCGGCCTTAACTAGATCCATAAATGATTGATCCAGCTGCGATATTGCTTCATCCATTTTTTCGCTCACTTCAATTGATCTTCTTAACTGGAATTTTTCATTATTGCCTTGTAATTTATTTCCTTCAGTGTCGTATCCATCTAAATTAACCACCTGATTTCCCTGACTCGTTGCTTCTCTTACTTCGTTTTTCGCAATTTCTTTATCCAGGCCGTTACGACTAGAATGTTTAACAGCTGATTTTTTACTTCCGAGCAATTCTTTTCGCCGATTCAATTCCTCAAAGAATGAATCATTATCAATCTCGCTATTTCTATCTGATATAGAAATTTCTATTGATCTCAATAGTTCGTACTTATTGATGAATTCTTGAATACTATCTTCAGATGTCAGCGGAATCAGCTTTAGACTCGGCGGAGGAAACAATTCAAGAAAGTCTATCTTTCTCATGACAGGCGTCTCTGGCTCCCTTTTTCGTCGTAGTTTATAGTCTTCGAAGGCTTTTCTCAGAAACGATTTATGTCTTTCCATGAGAAAATAATGGAGCGTGGTCCGGAAAGTGTCTTTAGGAGGTGCATCTCTTGTTTCTTTAACGTAAATTAGCCGATGATTATTAAGTAGCAGCAGAAATAATGCAGATGGAGAACTACGCAGCGTACGACTATCTTTAATGATTCCTTTTCCTTCTTCGAATATTTGGTCCCGCTGCACTTTTGTGTCTTTAATGAATCGTCCGGCTATGCCTAATCTGAGATTATTCTCATATGATTTGAGACGAACCAGTTTGACATCAAAAAAGAAAAAGCTTGTTTCCCCATAGACTCTGATTTTTGATTCACCGAAAAAAGCAGGGAAAACAATTGGCTCTAGCATATCCAGCAAGACGAATTCACTTCCGAATCGGCATATGAGATTTGCCATTTCCATTGTTAATTCCTTTTCCGACATTTATGTTCCTCCATCTAAATTACTTTTGAATAAATGCTGTTGTAGCCCATGATTAACCGACTGATATTCTAATATTTTTCCCGAGAGCTTTCGCCCAATTTTCTTGGGAAGAACAAAAGAACTCCTTGTCTTTGAACTCGGTTTGTTGAAAATTACCTTCGCCAAGTATAATTGTTAATAATGGTTCCATTAGCTGATTCGCAGTTTCATAGTCATTGAGACTTTTGGCATCTCTTATAAGATAGTATAGTTGTCCACTCTTAATGCCAACTTTATCCGGAGATACTTGAACGAACTTCGTACTAGGCGCTTTGAGTGACTCTTTAATTCTCCCTGCTAATTCATTAAGTCTCGCTGAAACATCTTTGTGGACCTTAGACGCCGGAGTGTCAGGAACGGCGCCTGATGCATCATCAAACTTTACATTGCCTCTATAAAGCCCCTCGAAACTTCTAACTCTAACGGGCAGAACGAATGGCTGATGCGGGGCACTCCACATGAAACAATTACCAGGGATAGGTTCCCCAATTAAGTGCGACAAGATATCATCGGAATAATGAGAATTGTATTTACCGAGTACCCCTGCGTCGCCTTCCGATAACAAATGAAAACTGAACCAATTATCAGCCTGACTCATAAGTTCTGGAGCTAGAGATCCAGGTTGTTGAGTAACGAGTATTGCGCCTAAATCATATTTCCGACCCTCTTTAACCCATTCGACAAAGGGACTCGATTCATCGAGGTTTCTCCCCAGGACGCTCTGAGCTTCCTCGATCACAGTTACAACCGGAATGGGTGACTGCCCGCCGGTAAAATTTTCTTGATTATGAGAAAAGATTCTTCTGAGGATCAGACCGGCAATTGTATTTCCTGCAGTAGAACTCAAGAGGCTTATGTCGATAACAACGATGTGTGAAGTAGCCCCCAATTGAACCGGACACTTTGAATCTGGAAATAAGTTGTAGGAATAGATATAGAGATATTACTACAACCAGAAAGAAGGTGTTTATGGTTCCTGTAGAAGTGATCGTCGGTGTACAGAGGCGACGTCGCTGGTCGGCTGCCGAGAAGAAGTCGATGGTGCGGGAGGCGGAGCAGCCGGGAATGAGCATCTCGGCTGTAGCCCGGAAGTATGACATCCATCCGAACCAGTTGTTCCACTGGCGCAGGCTTGCCGAAGAAGGGGCTCTGTCGGCGGTTGGTGCAGATGAAGGCGTCGTTCCTGCATCGGAAGCCAGAGAACTGAAGAAGCAGATCCGGGAGTTGGAGCGTCTTCTGGGCAAAAAGACAATGGAGGTGGAGATATTAAGAGAGGCTGTCCGGATTGCCCGTGAAAAAAAACTGATCTCGCGGTTGCCGTTGTTGCCGGAGGACGATTCCCGATGAAGACGGTTGTCGATACGCTGGACGTTTCCCGTTCCCGGCAGTACGAAAGGCAAGGGAAGGAAGCCGATTCGAGAAGCCGCCATTACAGGAGAGGCGACGATGGCAGATATCTTCTTCTGATCAGGCAGGTTATTGATAATCGTCCCAGTTACGGCTATCGGAGAGTAACGGCAAGAATCAACAGGTTTCTGGAACGTCAGGGGCATCCGGGAGTTAACCCCAAACGGATTTATCGTCTCATGAAGATGCACAATCTGCTTCTTCAGCGGCATACGGGTAGGCCGGCAAGGCTTCACGAGGGCAAGGTCACGACGAGACGGAGCGATCTTCGTTGGTGTTCCGATGCGTTTGAGATTGCCTGCTGGAATGGGGACCGTCTCCGGGTAGCGTTCAGCATGGATTGTTGCGACAGGGAAATCATGAGTTATGTAGCCACGACAGGGGGCGTATCCGGCGACATGGTCAGGGACTTGATGGCGGAAGCCATTGAGGCCCGTTTCGGTATGATCAATCGGCTGCCTCACAGAATCCAGTGGCTGAGCGATAATGGTCCTGCGTACACCGCCAGGGAAACGAAAAGCTTTGGGCAGATGATGGGGCTTGAGGTTTGCACGACCCCGTTCTATAGCCCGGAATCGAACGGAATGGCCGAATCCTTTGTCAAGACCTTCAAGAGGGATTATATTCATCTGAATATCCTGACTGATGCCGAAACGGTCATGAAGCAACTGCCCGGATGGTTCTTAGACTACAATGAAAACCATCCGCACAAGGGATTGAAAATGATGTCGCCCAGGGAGTATAGGAGACATCAAAATAAGTTAGAACAGTGTCCGGTGAAATAGGGGCAACTCCAATGTGACCTTGCATGAGTGCCTGAAGAGTGCCTGAAAGAAGTTGACTTGCTGGATCGTGTAGCAACCTGACAACGTTATTCATGTTGCTTTTAGCTGCTGCTATTTCTGCACCGCTTTCTTTAATCTGTTTCTCCGAATACCCCATCAATTCACCGACTTGGATTTCGGAAGCCTGAAGGCGATCTTTGTGTATTAAATCAACTAATTGTCTCCAATTTGTATCCGTCAGACCTTTTAATTTGAGTATATTCTGTTGTTCCTGCCGCTCAGAAGACACAGCGATTCCTACAACATCCCGCGGAGGAAGATCACGGATATCGAGCCTCACTTCTCCTGCTTTCCAGCTTCCATAATATGGATTGTAGGGTTGGCGGTTTGTGAATACAAGAATATGATCCTTGAGATGCGTCACGTCGCATAGACCGGGACGGTGTTTGACTCTGTCTGGCCAAAAATATTCACCGTCAGCATCGAAAATTAGAGTACCTACGTTTTGCCCACCTTCAGTTTTAGGCTGGCCCTTTTTATATAGTTCAGAGATAAGATACTTAATGA
This sequence comes from Syntrophales bacterium, assembly GCA_963668175.1. Lineage (GTDB taxonomy): Bacteria > Desulfobacterota > Syntrophia > Syntrophales > PHBD01. Next base: position 1,666,578 of record OY764159.1, on the reverse strand, counting down.
GGTTGGACTTACCATAACCTGCGCGCGCAAAAACAACCGATCTACGTGAAACTAGGTTACCTATATCAAATTTTACTGACAGAGATGGGTCCGTTGGACGCAAAATAGGATTTTCATTTGGAACATCGGAACCTGAGTAAACAAACTCCCCTAGCACATAGTCACCAAGATCGGTTTCACCCTTACTTAACTTGCAGAGTTCAGCTAAAACTTCCGAACTGGGAAGGGCTACTTTAGCGCCGAGATGAGGCAGCCTTCTCTGGGATGGTACGTAGGTAACAGTGTCTTTGCCTTCTTTTTTAACAAGACGAACTGCACCCAATAGTTTGACCTGAACTCGATACTTAAGCCGTTGCTGTTTCAGATCTTCAGGAACGGCCTGTTGTCTGCGTTGCATTGTATTGACATAGTCTTCTCCTTCGGCAGTGGCTAGAAGACCTGAAGGAACAAAGCGGGTAATCCGGCCAAGGGCCGCTTCTTCCAATGAGCCAAGTTCAATTAGAAGGAATTGCCCGAGTTGAGGGCGCTCAAGCATACTGGCGTCATATGGGGCTATTATCTCGGCGGCGAATTCCAAACCTCTTTCATTAAATCCTTTGAAAGTTCCCATGACTTGTGAGTTGGCGAAAAGCATCATCCCTCCTTGTATCTCAAAGCTGCAAGTGTTCTTCCAAGATGTTTCATTCGCAGTATTCGTTCTGCTTCATCAGGGGCAAGGTTTTGAGTTATACCTCGCATTAATAAATCCTGAAGGACTTCCACTTCTAAACCACTGAGCTTAGCAAAATCATGTGCTTTCTGAATAGTCATCGGATAATCAGGAATTGGGAAACCCTGTTGTGCATCGACTGTCAGTTGACCAAGAATCTTTTCTGCGTTTGACGTTTGCCAGACTGCAATATCAACCGGCCATACGGGATCAAAAGGATGGTCTCCGAATTTGGCAAGGTACATCTTTCCCATTGACTGGTAAAGTTTCACTTCTTTATCATCAGACTCAAAGGATTCATACGTTCTTAGCCAAGTTATATCGAAGTTGTAACAATCGCTCTCTATGTCTTCAGGAACTTCACAGAAGCATGGATAACGTTTGTGGAATGTCGCTTCTAATTCGAGTGCCACGGCTAATCTACCAAGAACTGCGCTCTGTTTGGCCACACCGACCAACGACAAGGCAACATTGCGTTCTTGGTGTTTTTTTACACCTTCTCGAATATTTTGATCAATTTTAGGAAATATCTCCCGTTTGAATGACTTCGTCCGAAGAAGGCCGTCCCTTATCAGAATTGTGTCGCTGCCCCATTGAATGGCAGGATTGCAGATGAGGTCATAAAGTACAGCCCATTCTACAATATCACGATAACATCGGATTGCTCCTGTGCTTTTCCCCGGCTCGTCGAGTGCTTTCAGAAGATAGGATAACGCGACAACATCTTCTATATCAAGGTCGTTACAAAGACGTTGTAGCGGAGCAACTAGAGATGGCGTATTTGGTTTGATGCGCTCATTCAGCTCATTGGAGCCGGCAGTGCTGGCAATAGCATCCAAGGCGCATTGGTTACCACGAGAGTCTACAACTCGAACGAGTTCAACAATAGCCGGATTGAATGTTAGACGATTATCTCCTCCATCGGCTGATACAAAGGACACTGCATTGACTGAGTATGTTCTGAGTGGTTTGACATTGGCGCCAAGCCGTCGAGCGTATTCCCTGAACTTCTTAAGAAGAGGGTCATCGACTTTATAGGCTGCCAAAACTTTTTCTCGAAGAGAATCCAAGTCAAAGTTTGCAAGAGCCAACTTTAAGTTCCTTTCGTTCGGTTATTACAGCCTCTGCAGTTCGGTTGCCATACGGTTTCAGAAGATGTCGTATGTTCTGTCTCTTCCAACTACAATATTCAGGTTTTCTTAAAGAACGTGGAATGACCCATCGAGCAAGAGAATGCTTCGCAACCTCTGTGACAGATAAAAGATCACTGTATTTCGGTTGCTTAACCTTGTCCGTCAAATAGGACTTACTATTTGCAGCAAACTCGCAAAGAAATACTTCCCGCGCTATTCCGTGCTTGAGTAAGTTTGGATTTTGTTTCAATGATGTCAGCACTTGACGAATCGCTCGTAATCGCCAATTGGGACCTTCCCCAAAACGATTGTTTCCGGCGTATTGGTGCCCCTTAATTTCCAAGTATTCTCTGATGGATTTAAATAACAAATCAGGGACGTGGAAATGTCCCCAACCTTCAGTGAAACCTATCGATTTGAAATACTTTTGTCCGTTGACTGTCAATCTATTGTAAAGAGATGATTTCCCGAGAGCTGAGGATGTAGTAATAGCAACCAATTTCGCATGTTTGCTCTCGCCAGAAATAATACCTGTTGTCTTGTCATATTTTTCAGAAAAGTGGTCACGGACTTCTCTTGTTCTTATCAGGCACGCAATCATTTTACCGCACAATAAAAAATTGTACGGAGGGACAGCACCGAGGACATAGGCATCCATCAAACTAACAAGATGTTTTTTCCTTTGCTGTGCGGTCCACTCAAGAAGATTATCTCGAACTCTAAGGTTGAAAACAGGATCACCGAGTCCGAACAGTCCTATCAGTTTGTCATTGGATTTATCCCAAACCAAGAAACGCAATCTGCGTCCGTAACCTTTTGAAACAGGAACACTCCATAAGAGTGATGCAAGTCTAAAAAGATCAGATTGCCAAGTCCCACCCTCTATAAGTTCCAAGTCGGGTGTAATTTCTTCAGGCACAACATCTTTCCCGTCAGCAAAGTACGTCTTCAATTTTGGCCAGGATCTTTTGATGAAGTCATGTTCCCTCTTAATAAGAGTCGATCGTTGAGCACTGTGTAAGGCACGAATAGTTTCTTTGGATTTATCTGGCGGATGAAGAAGACCGTCCGATGTTCGTGTATATCCAATTTTCTTTAAGTGATTGCGAAGAGACCTTTTTATCTTGGCCTCTAATGAAAAAGCGGAAATTACTGGAGTATGTCTATTCACTTTTTCGCTCGTTTGTCTTTTTAAATCTTTGGAGGAGATGCCGCATTAAATGAAAATTATCCATTTGAAATGTGTATGGAAAGTATAACCAAACCGGGAAAGAGTCAAGCCGTTAAAGCAAATGCCTCATAAAAACATCATATGATCTATTTGCGCCGCCGTCATCAAGCCTTACAGCCCTGCAATATGAATATCGCACCCCTATGTCAACGCGCATCGTACACACCCTGTCCACTATTTCAGACAAATCCGGTGGAAAAAACGGAAGGCCGGGGTCTTTTTCCTGATCCGTAGAAATCCGGCGCGCCCTAGCAACAGATTAACGAGTTGATTATATTCGCCAAACGATATATCATTTGAGGTCGTTACCGTTGGCACGATATTTGGAAACCATCAACCGTATGAAAAGAGACACCTCCAAAACCAAGGCCGACCTCATCGCCGACCTCACCGAGGCGCGCCGGCGTATAGCCGAACTGGAAGCAAAAGAACAGGCCCAGGAGAGCGCCGAGGCACTTCTCCGGTCGAGGACCGAGCTGTTCGAGGCCTTAAGGCAGGTCAGCGCCGAGATGGCGCGCGAACTCGATCTCGACCGCCTTCTCGGCATCATCCTCCGGCGGGCCGCCGAACTCCTTGGTGCGCATTCCGGCATTCTCTCCCTCTGCGACGAAAGGACCGGAATGGTCATCCCCCGCTACTGGGAAGGGCACGGCGATTGGGTCCGCAAGCTCTCTCTTCCCCTTGGAAGGGGCATTTCCGGCACCGTGGCGGTGCAGGGCACCGGGATGGTCATCAACGACTACCGCAAATCGCCTCATATTCATCCCCTGGTCCTCGAACATACGTCCGTCACATCCGTCGTGGCCGAACCGCTGGTCTACCGGGACCGCATCGTGGGCGTCGTCACCGTGGACAACCAGGGCTCGCCGGAGAGGACATTCACCGAGGCGGACAGGAAAATCCTGATGCCTTTCGCCGTGCAGGCCGCCATCGCCATCGAGAATGCCCGCCTCTTCGAGGCCGCGCAGAAGGAACTCAAGGAGCGGACCCATACGGAACGGGTCCTCCGGGAAAACGAGCAGCTCTACCGGACTTTCATCGACTCCACGCCGGACATGGTCTTCCTGAAGAACGAACGGCTCACCAACATCGTCGTCAACCGGTCGCTCGCAACGTTCTTCGGCAAGACCGAGGGAGAGATCATCGGCCGAACCGACTTCGATCTGATGCCGGAAGCGGCGGCGGAAGGATGCCGCCGGTCCGACCTCGACGCCCTGGAAAGCGGTTCCATTGTCACGTCCGAAGAGACGATCGGAGACCAGGTGTACGAAACGCACAAATTCCCCGTACCCCTGGGACATGGCAGGACCGGCGTGGGCGGCTACATCCGGAACATTACCGCGCGCCGGGAGAGCGAGGCCCTGTACAAGACCCTGATCGAGACATCGCCCGATCCGATCGTCGTCTACGACCTGGACGGAAAGATCTTGGCGGTCAACATGCAGACGGCGCTGATATACGGCGTTCCCGGCCCGGAAGCATTCCTGGCTTCCGTGAAGACGGTCTTCGATCTTCTCACGAAGGAAGGCCGGGCAGAGGCGGCGCTCCATTTCCGCCGCACGTTGTACGAAGGACAGTCCCAAAAAAACGAGTACATGGTGCGCAGCTACTCGGGCGAGATGATTCCCATGGAAATCAACTCTTCCATCATCCGCGATGCCGGCGGCGCGCCGAAGGCCTTCCTCAGCGTCCTGCGAGACGTCACGGAGCGCAAACGCTCGGAAATCATCATGGCGACCCAGCGCGACCTCGGCTTCGCCCTGGCGGGTGCGATTACCCTCCAGGACGCCCTTGAACTCTGCCTTTCGGCCGCCATCAAGCTGACGGGATTCGACGCGGGGGGCATTTACACCATCGATACGGCCACGGGCGACCTGAGCCTCGTCTGTGTCCGGGGCGTATCGGCCAGCTTCGCCGAGAGCGTAGGCCACTACGACGCCGGCTCCCACAGGGCCCAGTTCATCAAGAAGGGACAGCCCCAGTATATCGAAAACGAAGACATTCATACCATGCAGCGCGGGGCCGCCCTCATCGACGAAGGCATCAAATCCGTCGCCGTCGTTCCGATCAGGAGCCAGGCCAGAATCGTCGGCAATCTGAACGTCGCCTCCCACGTCTTCGAGCGGATACCGGGATATGTCCGCAACGCCCTCGAAACGATCGCCGGCCAGATAGGGACGGCCATCGCCCGCGCCCAGTCGGAAGAGGCCCTTCGGGAATCCGAAATCAAATTCCGGGACCTGGCGGAGAAGTCGATCGTCGGCATCTACCTGATCCAGGACGAGATATTAACGTATGTCAATGCCGAGTTCGCCAATACGTTCGGATACACCGTCGAGGAGATGACGGGCCGCCTGGGCCTCAAGGACATCATCCATCCCGAAGACCTGCACATCGTGGAAGACAATATCCGCCGGAGGGTGGCCGGGGAATTCAAGTCCGTCCGCTACCAGTTCCGGATATGGACAAAGGACGGGACCGTCAGGCACGCGGAAGTATTCAGTTCCCTGACCTTCTACGAAGGGAAGCCGGCCATCATCGGGACACTTTTGGATATCACCGACCGGCTGAAGACAGAGGAGGGGCTGAAGCAACTGAGCGTCGCCATCGAGCAGGCGGCGGAGGACATCGTCATCACCGATACGGAAGGGACCATCCAGTACGTCAACCCGGCCTTCGAGAAGATCACGGGATACTCGCGGGAGGAGGTAATCGGACAGAACCCGAGGATCCTGAAGAGCGGCGTTCATAACAAGGCATTTTACGAGAATCTATGGAACACGCTCAAGGCAGGGAAAATCTGGAACGGCCGCCTCACGAACCGGCGCAAGGACGGCCGATTGATCGAGCTCGCCGCTACCATATCGCCTCTTGTCAATAAGACCGGCGAGCTGACGGGCTACGTCGCCCTGAAAAGGGACATCACCGAAGCGGTCATGATCGAATCACAGCTCCGCCAGGCCCAGAAGATGGAGGCCATCGGCACCCTCGCCGGCGGCATCGCCCACGACTTCAACAACATCCTCGGAGCAATGCTGGGCTACGCGGAGCTCGCCAAATACAAGTCGGAAGACCCGGAAATCCTGACTTATCTGGAACAGATTCTCACGGCCTGCGACCGCGCCCGGGACCTGGTGCAGCAGATCCTCACCTTCAGCCGCAAGACCGAACAGGAAAAGAAACCGATCATGCTGATTCCCCTTCTCAAGGAGGTCGTCAAATTCATACGGGCCTCCCTGCCTACGACAATCGCCATCAACCAGACGCTGACGGCGACTGCCGACACCATCATGGCCGACGCCACCCAGATCCACCAGCTCCTGATGAATCTGTGCACGAACGCCTGGCACGCCATGAAGGAAACGGGCGGCATCCTCGGCATCGCCCTCTCGGAAATCGCCATCGACGACGGAACCACGCTCCTTCCCGGCCTCTCTCCGGGGCGCTACCTGAAATTGACGGTCCGGGACACGGGCTGCGGCATTCCCCCCGAACACCTGGAGCGGATTTTCGAGCCGTACTTCACGACGAAGGCCAAGGGGGAAGGCACGGGCCTCGGGCTTTCCGTGGTGGACGGCATCGTCAGGAGCCATGGCGGCGCCGTCCGTGTAACGAGCAAGGTCGGCAAGGGCTCCGCCTTCCATGTCTTTCTGCCACTGCTCGACGATCAACTGCGTGAAGCGGGGCACTATGCGGCAGCAGAGGCTCTCCCCGGGGGAAGCGAAAGAATTCTCTTCATCGACGACGAACAGATGCTGGCCGACATCTCGAAACTGACCCTTACGGACCTGGGCTACGAGGTCGTCGTCGAAACGGACCCCGCCGCGGCGCTCGACGTCTTTCGCCGGAAGCCGGGCACTTTCGACCTGATCATCACGGACAAGACCATGCGCCGGATGACGGGTTTTGACCTGGCCCGCGAGATCAGGTCCATCAGGACGGATATCCCCATCATCCTCTGCACGGGATTCCAGGACCGGGACGACGCGGAAAAAATCGCCGCCCTGGAGATCGACCGCCTGGTTCCCAAGCCGGTCAGTATCGCCGTTATGGCGGAGGCGGTTCGCGCCGTCCTGGACGGCCGCGCCATCCTTAAGACCATCTCATAACGTTTTCGGCCGTCGCTCTTGCGGTCCCGGCGGGCATCGTTTACAGCGGTTGCCTTTATCCGGGCGGGATCGGGATGAATCCCGTATACGGCAGCCGCAGCAGAGAGGACTTCGCCTCCGCAGAGAACCGGTTCAGGATCAACCGCACGGGGCCGGGGCACTCATGATTTGGCTGGCAGCCGTCGCGTGCCTCTACCTGCCCTCCGACAGCACCCTTACCTGCGCCAAGGATTCCTTCCTCTCGATCGTCGTCCCCCTGGCGGCCGTCAACCCTTGCGGCGGGTGACTGTGACCCCCGGGTCGCCGCACCGGCTTCCCGTAATCGACGTGTAAAACTTTCATTGACACGACAGCCGGTTGCCCCTAAAATGCACTTTAAAAAAATACTTCACCGAAAGGACATATAGAGATGCTTATTACCCTGGCAAGCGGAAAACGCGTACCCGTGGAAATGCACAAGGTCAAAATTGTGCAGAAGATGAATCTGCTTCCGGCGGAGCAAAGACTGAAATGCCTGCGGGCATGCGGCTACAACACGTTCCTGTTGCCGTCGCGGGAGGTCTTCCTCGACTGGCTGACGGACAGCGGCACCAACGCCATGAGCGACAACCAGTTAGCGGCGATGATGGTCGCGGACGACGCCTATGCAGGGTCCGAGAGCTTCTTCCGACTGGCCCGCGTCGTCAAGGAGGTCTTCGGCTTCGAGCATACCCTTCCCGTCCATCAGGGCCGCGCCGCGGAACACCTGCTGGTCAAGGTCTTCCTGAAACCCGGCCAGGAGGTCCTGAACAACTACCATTTTCCGTCCACCCGCGTTCACGTAGAGCTGGCGGCGTCCAAAATCCACGACCTCGTTGCGGACCATGCGTTCATTCCCAAGGGCAACGAACCGTTCAAGGGCAATATCGACATCAGGAAACTGAAGGCCGCCATCAGAAAACTCGGCGCCGGCAAGGTTGCCTTCATCCGGATGGAGGCAACGACGAACCTCATCGGCGGCCAGCCCTTCTCGATGAAAAACCTGAAAGAGGTGCGGAAGATCGCGACAGAGCACAAGATACCGCTTATCATCGACGGCAGCCTCGTGGGCGAAAACGCCTATTTCATCAAGATGCGCGAGAAGGGCTACGCCAAGAAATCCCTGCGGGAGATCACGCGGGAAATGATGCGCTACGCCGACCTTCTTTACATGTCCGGCCGGAAGAGCGGCAGCGCCCGCGGCGGCCTCATCGCCACGAACAACAAGGAGTGGTTCAGCCACTTGATGACGTGGCTTCCCGTCTACGAAGGTTTCTCCACCTACGGCGGCATGTCCACCAAGGAACTGGAGGCAATGGCGGTGGGCCTGAGCGAAATGACCGACCCGGAAGTGGCCGGCAGCAGCCCCGAATTCATCCAGTACTTTGCCGAGCGCCTGCAGGAGTATGGCGTACCCGTCGTGACGCCTCCCGGGGGCCTGGCCTGCCACGTCGATGCCCGCGCCTTCCTGCCCCACATCCCGCCGCTCCAGTATCCGGCGGAGTGCCTGAACGCGGCGATGTACCTCGTCTCCGGCGCCCGCGGCGTCGAGCGCGGAACGATGTCCGAGGACCGGGACCCGAAAACCGGCAAGGAAGTCCTGGGCAGGATGGAACTGGTGCGCATCGCCATCCCGCGCCGGGCCGTCACGCTGGGGCAGATCGAATACCTCGCCGACCGGATCGCCTGGCTCCACAAGCACAAGAACCTGATCGGGGGCCTGCGTTTCGTCCAGGAGCCGCCGGTGATGCGCTTTTTCTTCGGTCTGCTTGAGCCCGTCAAGGGCGACTGGGGGAGAAAAGTGGTGGACGCCTTCCAGGCCCAGTTCGGTAAGGACGTTTAGCCGTTATACCCGGAAAAATAAAACGGCCGGCGGGCGCAAGCCCTCCGGCCGTTTTTTATTGACTGTATCGATCGTCTCCCGGATGGGCGCCGGAGTTCCCGGCGCGGGCCTTGCGCCGTCACTTCAGCAGGTCCCGGAGGGCCTTTTCGTCCAGGTGGAATTCCCGGGCGACATGATCCGGCGGCGCCCCCGTCTGTTTGATGACCTCGCGCACATACTCCCTGAGGGTCGATATCTTTTCGCAGGCGTTGAAATGGCCCTTCAGGATCCTCGCCAGCCCCTCCGACGGTATCCGGTACCCTTTCCTGGTCGCTTCCTTCTCCCCCGTGCTTTCGGGAACGCCGAGGACAACGACCTTTTCGTCGACGACGCTGTAGCGGACGGCATGGACCATAACGTCGCCGCTGAAGCGGACCTCTGCCCCCGCCTTGCTGTAGAGCATGCCGACCTGAAGCCGGTCGGGAAACTTGGGCAGCACGAAGGCGACGCGCACGCCTTTCACCGTCAGTTTCTCGATGGTCTCCACGATGCTGCGCGACATCCGGATGTCCTCCCCGACAGGGGGGCTTCCGGTGATGCAGCCGACAATCTCACGTTCGGCATCCCGCATGGCGTCGAGAAGAGCAAAGAAGTATTCCTGCCGCGTAAGGATTTTCGTCGCCCGGCCTACTTCTTTGAGAAGCATGTCCCGCTGCCTGCCCTCATGGATGTTGTAGATCAGGAGAATGATTGTAACGGCAAGCAGAACGGACTCAAGCACCATCAACCCGAAATCGATATTCATGGTCCCGCCTCCAGCCATTCCGGCGCACGATGTCCTTCACCGCCGCCTCCGGGGTTAGGTAACGCCAACCTGCGACAGACCGTCTACGTATTTCTTTATACCATGCCGCCGGTGCCCTTCGCAATCGGAAGGGAAAAGATTAAATCCATTGACAGCCCTGGGGGGGTTCTCTATACTTCCTCATCCATGACAGACATCGGAAAGGCCGGGCGCGAAGGAGGCGAGCACGTGTTCATCCGGAAGAAAGAGGGGAAACACTGCACCGGTATCGACCGGCGTCGGCAATAATAAAATATGAAGGAGGACGGAGCATGGCAAAGATGAAGACGGTGTCCGTCGAGGCGAAACTCGACGACAGATTCAAAGTGGAAGTGAAAGCGGGAAACCATACGCTCTATATCGACCAGCCCCAGGCCGGAGGCGGAGCCGACGCGGGACCTACCCCCGTGGAATACCTATTTGCATCCATCGCAGGCTGCATCGGCACGGTCGCCCGGATCGTCGCCAAGCAGAAGCGGATCGATCTGAAGGCCCTTGACGTCAAGATCGAAGGCGACTTCGACGTCGAGACGCTCCTGGGCAAATGCAAGGACAACCGGGCCGGCTTCCAGGACATCAAGGTAAAACTGAACATCGACGCCGACATGTCGAAGGAGGAAAAAGAGGCCTTCATCCACGAGGTCGAATGCCGTTGCCCTGTTTCGGACAATGTCTGTAACGTAACACCGGTCAAGGTCGAAATCGCGTAACGTTGCGATTTAGGCACTATGGGCGCCTCCCCCGGCGCTATTTCCCGATTCCGGCGACAACTGTAAGGCGGAAGGCCGGCATGCCTGCGTCGGCTCCGGCTGATCCGTTCCAGCACCGCTCAAGAGGGAGGAATTGCCGTGAAACAGGTCAAAATCGACAACAACGTTTTTATCCCGATGCCGGTGATCCTTGTCGGCTCCCTGCTTAAGGGCAAGGCCAACTTTATGACGGCGGGCTGGGTCTCCCGCGTCAATGCGAACCCGCCGTGGATCGGGGTGGGCATTAACCGCGCCCATGCGACGCCCGAAGCCGTCATCGCCAACGCGGGCTTCAGCGTCTGTTTCCCGCGCCGCGCCGATCTCGACAAGACCGACTACTGCGGGATGGTATCGGGCGCCAAAGTGGACAAGTCCTCCCTTTTCACCCTCTTCTACGGCGGCATCAAGACGGCGCCGCTGATCGAGGAGGCCTCGCTCAACCTGGCGTGTACCCTCGTGGAGACCGTTTCGGGGCCGAGCAACTTTTTCTTCGTCGGCGAGATCAGGGAGGCCTATGCGGCCGAGTCGTGCCTGGAAGGCGGCCGGATCAACCCGGCCAGGGCGGACTACCTCATCCTCACGATGCCCGACAATACCTACCGGTCCCTCGGGGATGAGGCGGGCCGGGCCTGGGAAGCCGGCCGCAAGCTCATGAAAAAATAACGGCCTATCCCGGCGGCAGTTTCCGCCACCGGGCGGATCGGAGAAGGATGAATACCGGCGGCCGTCCCGTTCAGGGACCGGCCGCCGGGCCGTTTCTATTCTAGTTGCTCATCGGCGTGAATTTCTTCGACACGTCGATGATCACGTCATGGGCGGGCAGCTCCATATAGGAGAGGCTGTTCTTGGGGAGCTTGTCCAGTTCGAGCACCCGCACCGTCCGGTTCGTCTGGGTGTGGAAATAATAGCGGCGCCGCTTGGTGTCCGACAGGGATGTCCACATCGTGGAATCCTGGATCATGCCCTGTCCGGTCGGCGACGGGGCGACAATCGACCCGACGGGGATGTCGAACTGGTTCAGGATCCGAAACGCCCTGGCCACGCCCTCATCAGGCTTCGCATCGAGGGGCATGGACGTCGTCAGAAAGTACATGGCCCGGACGAACCGGGAAGGCGGCGTGAAATCTCCCGGCAGTCCGATGGCGCCCGTACCGTTGCCCAGCTTCGTGTATGTCCTGTTGTAGAAAATGCCTGTTTCCCGGCTCAGCGCCTGCAGGCCGATATAGTTGTTCAGGTTTGTCGTGTGCCAGTCGTAGGTCGGATTGTTGGTGATGACGCCGATGCTGTCGAAGACGACGGGCTCCCCGCCCTTGAATTCGATAACGACGGAGGCGCCACTTTCGTCCGTAACGGCAAAATGAAGCTGCGGGCACGTACCGGCCTTCGCGCAGGACGGCACCGTGAACTGGGCGACCTCCACCTTTCTCAAGAACAGGGCTTCCCTGAGTTCCTTCACCGTCGCGAAATTGCTCAGGACCCACGAAACGAAATCGGTATTGGCGATCGTCCGCCCGCTTGACGGATTCTTTTTATACTCCTCGTAGCCCATATGGTAGAAACCGCCGCAGGCCAATCCCCGCTCGTTGATGCCGTCGGTGACTTCGTCGATCAGCGGCATGCCGGGACGCGCCGGGCTCATCCCGACATAATGAAATCGCGACGTCCACTTGATGCCCTCGATGCCGTCGCCGCAGATATTCTGCCGGCAGCTCGTGTAGGGATAACCCCGGGGAACGGAGATCAGGCGCCAGCCGGTGACGTCGGGACCGAACTCCATGGTCCTCGCCTGGAAGGCGTACTGGTTGTCGGAAACGCCGATCTTGGGAAACAGCGTGAACATGATGCCGGTGCAGGCCTCGGCCGACGAAAGGGCGAGAATTAATATCGCGGCAACCGCGAGCAGATGGAACGTCTTCTGTTTAAATAATTTCATGGATATCCTCCTTGGATAGGTTTAATTGGACTCGTCGAGAATGGCCGGGCTCCACTTGTCGTCGGATGCCGCAGGTCTCATCGAGGGAGCGATGGCCTCTTCGCCGGCGATCCGCGGCGTCCAGCTGCTGTCGGAAATACCGACCTGCGGCGCGGCCGCAGCAGCCGGTTCGGACGGAACGGACGGAACGGCAGGGGGCGGCATGGCCGCCTGGAGTTTCGCGGCCCTGGCCGGCAGTTCCGCAACCCTCTTGCTGTTGGTCCTGATGTAGAAAGACTCTCCGTCCTTCTCGACGAGGGCAAGCCCTTCCGGCGAAAATTCGGATGCGCTTGCATAGGCCGGGGAAACAACGAAACCGCCTTTCCGGTCGATGTAACCCCACTGTCCGCCGGACATCACCGCCGCCAGTTTTTCCGAGAAAGGCCGGGCGTTTTCGTAGTTGAGGTTGATGACAAAGCGTCCTTTCCTGTCGATATAGCCCCATTTCGTGTCGTCCTTAACGGCGGCCAGCCCTTCGGCAAAGGATGCGGCCTCGTCGAACTGGGCGTCGATGACAAAATTGCCTTTGGGGTCGATATAGCCCCACTGCTTCTCCACATTCCGCACGGGAGCCAGCTTGTCCGAGAATTCGCCGGCATCAAGGTATTTCCGGGCGATCCGGAAGCTGCCCTTGTTGTCGATGAACCCCCACTTGCCCGTTCGCTTTGCCGGCGCCAGTCCGCCGTTGAAGCCTTTCAGATCGTCGAAAGAATAATCCAGAACCAGGTTGCCTTTCTCGTCGATGGCGCCCCAGCTCGTTCCCATCCTGACGGGGGCGAGTCCTTCGGAGAAATTACGCGCCTCGTCGAACCGGGGATTGATGACCATGCGCCCTTTTCTGTCGATGAAACCCCATTTTTTCTCGATCCGGGCGGCGGCGAAGTTATTCCGGAAATTCCGGACTTCGTGGTACAGGGGTTCGATGACCCGCTTTCCGGCGGCATCAATGAATCCCCATTTCCCTTCGATACAGACCGCAGCCAGCCCCTCGGCGAAGTGCATCACGCCGTCGAGGAACCCGGCGTCTTTCTTGACACGGCTTTCCTGGCCCTCCGCCGCCGGGGACGCAGGCAATCCGACCAGCGCGGCGCATAAGGCCAACAGCGCCAGAGCGGTAAAAATTTTTGTTACTTTCACAGTGACTCCTTTCTCTCATGATGTTTCTATTCCCAGCGCCTATCCGGGACGATCCGGCCCGCTGCGGCCGCTGCGACACGCCACATGCCGGGCCGGCGAACCGTGCTCCTATATCGCAGACACGCCGTAACACCCACTAAAAATAAAGCGGCAAAAGCAGTCACAGTGCGGTTTACGGGTGACGCCCTGTCCGCATATTTTTCTTCTCCTCTATCTGACGAAGCAAATTCCATACCATCCAATCCCCGGCGGAAAACCTTTGCAACTGCGTCGTAGCGCCGTCTGCCACTAAGCTTCGGGTCCGCCGATGCCCTCTGTCCGCAGTCAGTCAGAACCGCCGCACCCGCCTTCCTTGCCTCCGGAAAAACCGTCCTTCCGCTGTATCAACATTCACGGCCCTCCCCTGCGGGGATAGTGCGGAAAAGCTCACCGGATATTAAATTACAGTCTTGACAGATTGCGAATTGACCTTTAAAAGGTATCTTGAAAAAAGGCCGCCCGGAACGACAGGCGCCGGCCACATCTCAACGGACAGGGGAGAGCAAATGACGCAGCGACGTGTGATGTTGGTACTGGCAGTCCTACTGAGCGGGATATTGCTGATCGTCCACGGGTTTGCAGGTCAGGCAGACGCGGCAAAAACCAAGCAGATTCATAAAAAGCGCGTCCGGACCAAGGCAGCCCGCGCCAAAGCCCCGCGCGCCCCCGGGCAGCTCGTCCTCCGCTCCGCCTCCGCCCTGGTGGCGGACCAGCAGACCGGCGAATGCCTCCTCCAGAAGCAGCCCCAGGCCGTCCTGCCCATCGCCTCCATAACCAAGCTCATGACCGCCATGGTCGTCCTGGACGCGAAACAGGACCTCAGCGAACCCATCACCATTGTGGAAGACGATAAGGACCGGGTGCGCCACAGCCGTTCCCGCCTGCCCATCTATACCGTCATCCGCCGCGGCGACGCCATGCTCCTGGCCCTGATGGCCTCGGAAAACCGCGCCGCAAACGCGTTGGGCAGAACCTATCCGGGAGGCATGCCCGCCCTGGTGGCCGCCATGAACGCCAAGGCCCAGTCGATCGGTCTTGCCGAGACGCACTTCGACGACGCATCCGGGATATCCAGCCGTAACGTTTCTTCCGCCCGGGATCTGGTCAAGATGGTGGACACGGCCTACCAGTACGGTCCCATCCGGCAATACACCACCCGCAAGGAGATCACTTTGCGCATGGGCCACCGGGTCGTCCAGTACCGCAACAGCAACCGCCTGATCGGGAATCCCCGCTGGCAGATCGGCCTTTCCAAGACGGGCTTCATCGATGAGGCCGGCCGGTGCCTGGTGATGCAGTCCCGCGTGGGCCAGCGCCCGGTCGTGATCGTCCTGCTCGATTCCCAGGGCACCGCAACGCGCTATGCCGACGCCAACCGCATCAAGCAGTGGATGGAAGGCCCGCAGGGAACCAAGCGCCGGCACAGCTGACGGCCGCCTCCGGCATCGCCCGGCCACCTATTCACTTCAAGCGCAGGGATATGTGCGTGTGTTCGACGGCAGACGGATCGCGGGCCGCAGACGCACAGCCGGCATGCATCTTGCCGCCGCAGCCGTAGAATCTTTCGCATCACACCCGCCAGCGAAGCGCCCCGAACGCCTCACCTGCACGCCTCCCATACAGTGGTCCCCCGTTTTTCAGTCGTCTCCGTCTTTTCTTGACTTCACGAATTATAAGTATTATAGAAACAATATTGGATTACAGCTAGTCTAACCCATACATATCGGAGGCTCCGAATGACGTTGAGAGCGATAACCGGTGTTGCGATCTCGGCCCTGTTTATGCTTACGTCGTGCGCCACCATGCCGAAGCAGGAGATTCAGCCCGTCGACGACAAACCCCGGGTCAGCAAGACCATAAGCGAAGCGCCGCAGCCCGGCGCCAAGACGGGCCTGAAGAGAAAAGTGGCCATCGCCCGCTTCACAAACGAAAGCAAGTACGGACAGAGTTTCTTCATCGACGAAAACAAGGACCGCATCGGCAAGCAGGCCGTCGACATCCTGTCGGCCAAGCTCCTCCAGACGGACAAGTTCATCATGCTGGAGCGGGCTGACCTCGACAAGATACAGAAGGAGTTGGCCCTCGGCAATATGGCGCCGCTCAAGAACATGGCCGATTACCTGATCGTGGGTTCCATCACCGAGTTCGGCCGGCAGGATACAAGCGACGTGGGCGTTTTTTCCCGGGTGAAGAAGCAGACCGCTTACGCCAAGGTCCACATCCGCCTGATCGACGTCCACACAGGCCAGATCCTCTACTCCGAATACGGGGAAGGGTCCGCCTTCTCGGAGGCGGGCACGGTCTTCGGCGTCGGGGCGCGGGCCGGCTACGACTCGACCCTCAACGACAAGGCCCTCGACGCCGCCATCACCAACCTCTCGTCGCGGGTGATCGAGAACCTCCTCAACAAGCCCTGGCGCGCCTACATCATCGGCTACGAGGAGGACAGCGTCATCATCTCCGGCGGCAAATCTCAGAACATCGCGCCGGGCAACCTCTTCATCGTCTACGTCGAAGGCAAGAAGGTGAAAAATCCCCAGACGAACATGATGATCACGCTCCCCGGCAGGAAGATCGCCACGCTCAAGGTCGTAACCTGCGCGGGCGACACGCCGGAAAACGAGGTGTCGCTCTGCGAAGTGGTCGACGGCCGGGAGGCGATCGCCCCCTATCTGAAAACGAAAGACTTTTCCAACCTGTACATAGGCGAAACGCCGTAGGAGGTTCCATGAAGAAACGCGTTCTCCCCATTCTGGTTCTGGCGGCACTCCTCGGACTATGGGGCTGCGGCTACCGGGAAGGCGTCGTCCAGCCGTCGCCCAAGAGCTTCGTATGGTTCTCGGGCAACACGGCCGGTGCCGTCGCCTATATCGGCGATATCCAGCCGTTTGCGCTCAAAGGCCCGGGTGAATCGGACCAGCCTGCAAGCGATAGAAGGTCCCCCGGCGGCGCCACCCTCCATCAGATCCAGCCGGGCAAGTACAACATCGTCGTGAAGAAGGGCGACCGGGTCGTCGTCAACCGGACCGTCATTTTGGGCGAAGGCATGACGACGGAAATCGAGGTCCCATGAAGAGACGGCACCTGGCGGTATGGACCGTCGCCGTCCTGGCTTTGCTCTGCACGGCCGGCTGTGTGCCCAGGCCGTCCATGTACTATTGGGGCAACTATTCCGAAACCCTCTATCGCGCCAAGAAAACCCCCGGCGACGATACGCTCCTGGCGCACAGACAGTCCCTTGAGAACATCGTCGAGCAGTCCAAGACGCTCAATCTGCGTGTGCCGCCCGGCGTGTACGCGGAGCTGGGTACATTTACTTCCGGCAGAACAACGACGGTCTGGCCTCGCAGTATTTTCAGATGGAAGAAAATCTCTATCCCGAGTCGAAAATCCTGATGACGCGGCTGAAACAGGCCATCGCCCTGCGCAAGGAAAAGGCGGAGAAAAAACCGGAGGCGGCCGTCCCTGCACCTTCCGCGGCGGCGGAAACGAAAACGGACATGGCGCCGGAGGTCAAGACGGACCAGCCTGCGGTGAAGACGGAAGCGGAGGGAAAAAAAGAATGAATAAGACGCTCGGCAGGACCATGGCGATTGTCGTTCTGGGCGCCGCGTTTCTTTTCTTTGCCGGCTGCGCGCCGAAGACGGTCAGCAAGAGCAAGGCCTATCCGCTGATGTACGAAGAGGCCCCGGTCGCCATTTTGATCCTTCCGCCCATCAACGAATCGACGGCCGCCGATGCCAAGGAATACTACGCGACGACGATCACCGAACCGTTTTCATACTACGGCTATTATGTTCTCCCCTATGAAGTGACTTCCGAGCTTTTGAAGATGGAGGGCATCTACGACACGGAGCTTCTGAGAAACACGCCCCTCGTCAAATTCCGCGAATATTTCGGAGCCGACGCCGTCATGTTTACCACGATCAAGCGGTGGGACCTGTCCTACCTTGTTCTGGCGGCCAGCCTCACGGTCACCATCGACTTTGAGCTCAAATCGACCAAGACCGACCGGGTCCTCTGGAAGAGAAGGGGCCATGTCGTGGTCGATCTCTCCGGGGGCAATACGGGCGGCGGCGTGGCCGGCCTGATCGCCAAGGCGATCGTCACCGCCGTCAACTCGGCGGCGGCGGACTATGTGCCCCATGCCAGAAACGCGAACCGCAGGGCTCTCGGCCCTCTGCCCTACGGCAAATACCACGGCAGTTTCAACAAGGATCAGGAGCAGCAATTCATCGAAGGCCGTCAGATACAATAGCCTGCCCCATCCGCCGCATCCGAGCGTTCATTCAGCCTTTTTGCTTCACAGTCCGGATGACCAGGGCCGCGCATCCGAGGACCGCCCCCAGGATACAGACCCCCGTCCATCCCGCTTCCGCATAGACCACGGACGCGAGCGACGAGCCGACAACGCCGCCCGCGAAAAACGACGACATATACGAGGACGTCAGGCGGCTCCGCGCCTCCGGGCGCAGGCGATAGATCTCGCTTTGGTTGGTGATGTGGAGGGCCTGGACGCCGAAGTCGAGAAAGACGATCCCGGCTATCAAAAACCAGACATTCTCTCGCCCCAGCCAGACCGGTATCCACGAAACGAAGATGATCGCCATGGCTGCTGTCGTTGTAAACCCCGACAGGCCGCGGTCGGCGAGGCGGCCGGCCGCCGACGCAGCGCCGGCGCCGGCAATGCCGGCGAGGCCGAAAAGGCCGATGACGCCGGGCGGGTAAGCGAACGGCGGTTTGGAGAGCAGAAACGCAAGCGGCGTCCAGAGCACGCTGAATGTGGCAAATGCGAAGGCGCCGTAAACGGCCCTCAGGCGCAGCACCGGCTCTTCCCTGAAAAGTTGCAGGATCGATCGCAGGAGGTCGAAATAGCCCGACTTCGCCGAGGGCGCGCGAAGCGGCAGCCCCCGGTACATGGCGACGGCAATGGAGAGCATGACGGCGGCCGCCAGCCAGAAGACGACGCGCCAGCCCGCCGCATGGGCGAGCACTCCGGCCACGGTCCGCGCCAGGAGCACACCCAGGAGAAGGCCGCTCATGACGGTCCCCACCACTCGGCCGCGCTCTTCCGCCCCGGCAAGGTCAGCCGAAAAAGCGACGAGAATCTGGGCCACGACGGACATCGCCCCCAAGGCTGCCGACGCGGCAAGCAGGACCGGCGCATTGGGGGCAAAACCGATGACCGCAAGTCCCGCCGCGATGCCGATGGCCATAACGGAGACCAGATTCCGGCGTTCGAGGAGATCGCCCAGCGGCACAAGCAGGACAAGGCCCGCGGCATAACCGAGCTGGGAGGCCGTAACAATCAGACCTGCATAGGCCACGGTCATCCCGAGGGCCGCGCGCATCTCTTCCAGAAGGGGCTGCGCGTAGTAAATGCTGGCGACGGCAAGGCCCGTGGCCGTCGCCAGGAGCAGCACCAGCGGTGCCGCCAGTATCTGCTGCCGGTCCCTGTTCATCGTCTCTTCTGTTTTTCCGCCTTCCACTGCGATTCCTTCTGTCATCGTATCGCGGCCGAGCCGCTTACCTCCTTCAGTATTTTAGTTTCATTGTTTGTAATTAAATTACAATTATTTTAATTTGTCAACACGATAAATATCTAATTGACAACGGCAGCCGGGACGTCCATAATAAAATAATGGACGATAAGAAAGACTTTCAGAGCGATACGGACTTTTTGAGCAAGCTGATCGTCGGCATCGGCGAGGTTTCCGAGATCACGGACATCCCCCAGCGGCAGATCCGGTACTGGGAGGCGAAGGGCTATATCGCATCCGTCATGGGAAAGACGACGACCAGACGGTTCGATTACAAGACCATTAAGAAGATGCTGCTCATCAAGGAGTTGCTGGAAGAAGGATTCACCCTGGAAAGCGCCGTCAGGAAAGTCGAAAACCGGTTGAAAATGGTCGAAGACGCCTTCAAAAAACTGAAAAAGAGAACGCCGAAATAGGAGGGCCCGACGGCGCGTATGCCTGCATATGTCATTTCGGAGGTTGAGATATTAAACGAAGCGGCGGCCGATCAATACCGGCGGATCGCCGCTGAATCGATCGCCGTCTACGGGGGCCGCTACCTGGTGCGGGCCGCCGAGGCCGAAGTCGTCGAGGGAGAGGCAACGGTACGGCGGTTCGTCGTCGTCGAGTTTCCCTCCCTGCAGAAGATCCATGAATGGTACGCCTCGCCCGAGTATGCGGAGGCGCTCAAATACCGAAACGCGGCTCTCGACCGCCGGCTATTGTTCGTCGAAGGAGCCGGCGATATGAAGGACGGCTGGTAGAATGTCATTACATTTCGACAGGAAACGCATATGACCCAAAAAGCCATAGTGATCGGCGCCAGTTCCGGGATGGGAAGGGAACTGGCGAAGCTTCTATCCGGCGACGGATATACGGTCGGCGTCATGGCCCGGCGGATGGACCTTTTAAAGGAACTGCGGACCGATCTGGGAGAAAGTGTCCGTGTCAAAGCCATTGATGTCGCGGAGGCGGCACCGGCGATGGCGTCGCTCACGGACTTCATCGAAGAGATGGGCGGCGTCGATCTTATCGTGATCAGCGCCGGTACGGGGGAATTGAACCGCAACCTCGAATGGCGCATGGAGAGCGACATCATCAGGATCAATGTCGAGGGTTTCGCCGCCCTGGCGAATGTCGCAATCCACCATTTTATAAAGAAAGGCTCGGGGCACCTGGTCGGCGTCTCGTCGATTGCGGCACTCCGCGGCGGGAGAATATCCCCCGCCTACAACGCGTCGAAGGCCTTCGACTCCAACTACCTGGAAGGCTTGAGGCAGAAAACGGCAAGGCTCAAGCTGCCCATCACCGTCACCGACATTAAGCCGGGATTCGTCAAGACGGCCATGTCCAAAGGGGAAGGCCTCTTCTGGATCGCCCCGCCGGAGAAGGCGGCCCGGCAGATTTTTGCCGCGATCAAAAGAAAGGAAGCTGTCGCCTATATCACGAAGCGCTGGCGTCTGATTGCCTGGTTCCTCAAGATCGTGCCCGAGCGGATCTACAGAAAAATGTAAGGATGCGCAGCAGGCCGCAACGGCGGTTCGCAGCACAGGCGCCGGAACGTGCGCCCAGGTTGTACCGCCTATTGCTTCAGCATCGACAAAGGACCCCGTTTATGAAAGTCCTCTATTGCGGAGAGACATTTCCGGAAGCCAGGCAAAGACTCGCAACCCGCTTGTCCGAGTCGGGCCATGAATTCATCGTTTGTGCCGAGACGGACATCGCCCGCAGTCTGGACGGCGTCGACGTCGTCATCCCGGCCATCGCCCGCATTGACGCGGCGCTGATCGAACGAGGAAACTTCGGCCTGATCCAGCAGTTCGGCGTCGGCCTCGATACCGTGGATATCGAAGCGGCCACCCGGTCCGGAGTCTGGGTCGCGCGCGTTCCCGGTTCCGTGTCCGGCAATGCCGCCTCCGTAGCAGAACACGCCATGCTCCTCATGCTCACCCTCTCGCGTAAAATGGCGGATTGCGCGCAGGCCCTGGCGAGCCGCAGCGTCGGCGTCCCGCTGGGAGCGGCGCTGCTCGGCAAAACGGCCTGCATCGTGGGCATGGGCAATATCGGAACGGCCCTCGCCGTCCGCCTCGGCGCTTGCGGCATGCGGCTCATCGTGGCGGACGATCATGCTCACAGGTCGATGCCCGACGGCGTCAGGATCGATGCGATCCATACCCTGGAGGACTTGCCGCTGGCCGTCGCCGGGGCGGATTACATCGCCGTCTGTATCAATTACCACGCCGGGCTCCGCCACCTGATCGGCAAGACGGTCCTGGCCGCAGCCAAGCCCGGGGCCTTCCTGATCAACGTCGCCCGCGGCGGCCTCGTCGACCATGAAGCGCTCCTCGCAGCGCTTCAGAACGGCCGGCTGGCGGGAGCAGGCCTCGACGTCTTCGCGGAGGAACCCGTCGACCCGCACCATCCCCTTCTCCGGCAAAACGTCGTCGCGACACCTCACATCGCCGGCGTGACGGACGTTTCCTACGACGGTACCGCAAAGGGCTGCGCCGAAAACATCACCCGCTACGCCCGGGGCGAAGCGCCGCTTTACGCCGCCAATACCCCCCTGAACCCGCGCCGGAACAGACCGGCAACGTAATCAAGGCATATGCGCCGATACCGCGCGCCATTCCCTCATTGACACAGAACATCCCTTTACCGAGGAGCTGATCATCCGTTCACAAACATCCCCCGGACGTTCCTTTCCGCTCCACGGCGGCCAAACATATCCTAAGTACTTGTTTATGCTATTGAACACAAATTTCTTCAGTTAAATTCAATTTTTTTGTTGACAGAAACTGAGCTGTGAATATAATAACAGCCAACATAACGAGTTCAAAAACACGGGCAAGAACATGAAAAGCAAGGCAATAGAAAATACTGGCAAAAGAATTTCCCTCCAGACGGTTGAACGTCTGAGCGTATATAGGAAGGTCCTCGAAGAACTTCACCGAAACGGCGTCGAATATGTCTACTCTCACCAGCTGGCCGAATTGGTCCACGTCGGCTCCGCGCAGCTTCGCAGGGACCTGGCGACCTTCGGGTCGTTCGGCAATATATCGAAGGGCTATCCCGTTCACGCCATGATCCTCACGATCAGCAAGCTTCTGGGCACCGACACCCTGCAGAACGTGGCCCTCTTCGGCGCCGGCAACCTCGGCCGGGCATTGCTGTACTACCGGGGTTTTGAAGAGCGCGGTTTCCGCATTGCCGTCGTGTTCGATGTCGATCCCGATAAGGTCGGACGGGTCCTGGCGGGCAGGCGCTGTTACCATGAGCAGGAACTCGAGCAGGTTCTGCCCGAGTTTAATGTGACGATCGCCGTTCTGGCCTGCGGTCCGGAGTCGCTCATCGGTCTGGCCCATCGTCTCAGCAAGGCGGGGGTTCGCGGTATCCTGAATTTCGTGCCGAAGCAGCTGCCTGAGCTGAAAGGCGTATATACTGAAAATATAGATATTTCCGCCAAGATGGAGAAGCTTTCGTTTCTTTACCATTTTGGAGGATTTTAGGGTGATGCGCTTTTTGTCGGAATGTATTGTGAAATATTTCACTGTGTAAACGATAACATGTAATGTAGTTAAGTTGTAAACCAGCAGAAGGAGGAATGACCATGGAGACGGCAAAAGGTAACATTCTACTCATCGACGACGACAAAGATTTTGTCCAATGCACGAAGATTTTCCTGGAGAGACGGGGCTATTCCGTCGAGACGGCCGGCAACGGCGCGGAGGGATGGGAAAAGATCGCCCGTGGCAATACCGACCTGATCGTCCTCGACATCATGATGGACTATGACGCAGAGGGTTTCAACCTTGCGTACAAACTGCGCCAAAACAACGCCACGCAAAAGATTCCCATCATCATCGTTTCGGGATTTTCACAGCACCTGCAGGAGAAAATGGACAATTTCCAGTTTGTCCTCGGGCAGGACTGGCCGGCGGACGAATATCTGGAAAAACCGATCGAGCTCAAGGTGCTTGCCGAGAAGATCAGCGCAATTCTTGCGGCCAGGGGCAGAACCGCACAGACCGATGTGGAAGCGCAGCAGGAGAATCGCTATGCGTTCAATTGAAGACGTTCTCGCTGAACACGGAGCGCTTTCTCCGGACAGCCTGATCCCGGTTCTGCAGGACGTGCAGGCGGAAAACGGATATCTTTCTACCGAGGCCATGGAGGAGCTGTCTTTCAAATTCGACATACCCGTCAGCAGGGTCTACGGCGTTGCGACCTTTTATAAGCAGTTTCGTTTTGCGCCTCTCGGCGAACATGTCGTCGAAATATGCCGCGGCACGGCCTGCCATGTCAAGGGCAGCTTTGCCATCTTCGAGCATCTTAAACGGCGTCTGCAATTGAGCCCCACGGGTAATTCAGCCGACGGAAAGTTTTCCGTCGTCACCGTGGCCTGCCTCGGCGCCTGTTCGATTGCACCCGTCGTCAGGATCGACGGCGAATTCCATGGACATTTGACATTGCAGAAACTCGACAACCTGCTCGACGCCTTGAACCGTCCGATTGACGCCGCCGGTCAGTGCGGAGACGAAGCATGATACCGGCAGGCCTGATTTCACCCTGCTGCACGCGATGTACGCACGCAGCCGCCACCCCGTGCCGTCTCTTGATTCCGTGCATCTCGGAAGGCCCCCTCTGTCACCGGGACGATAATTGCCGGGACGAAAGAAGGCAGCGCCTCGTTTCTGCCCGCAGGAGAGGCGGCGATCTCATTGCTTTCATCGGCGCGGAAACCGGCGGCGTGGCGAACGGAGTATTGCCTGTCGAAAACAAGACACACGCCGGCAGTCGGAATCGGCGGCGAATGCCGCAAGCATTCGACGCTTCAGAAACGTAACGGTCCGTTCAACGTATCGAACAACCCGACCGACGACGCTTATCAACGTGGAGGAGAACCATGACACCGATAAACCTGATTTCACCCTGCTGCGCCAGATGTACGCATACAGCCGCCACTCCCTGCCGTCAGCTCATTCCCTGTATCTCGGAAGGCCCCCTCTGCCACCAGGATGACAGCTGCCGCAGCGAAAGGCGGCAGCGCCTCGCCTCCGCCCGCAGGGGCGGCGACGGCCTTCTCGTATTCATCGGCACCGGAACCTGCGGACTGGCAAACGGCGCCATGCGTATCAAGAACAAGATGCGATCCTTCTTCGCCGATCGGTCCATCCCGGTCTCCATCGTCGAGGTCGGCTGTGTCGGCTACTGCCAGCGCGAAGTCTTCGTCGATATCCTGAAGGGTGCGGCTCCGCGGCTCTCATACTGCGATCTGACGCCGGACAACATCGACGAGCTCCTGGACGAGGTTTTCGTCAGGAACCATCCTAAGAACCGCTTTCTGCTGGGCAGATGGGACGATGCCGACGGCTCCATGGCCGATGTCCCTCTGGTTCAGAGTGTATCCTTTTTCAAATACCAGAACAAGGTCGTCCTCGATAACTGCGGCCGCATCGACCCCTCGACCCTCGATGCGGCGCTGGCCCATGGCGCTTTCCGCGCGGCCGGCAAGGTCCTGCACGAAATGACGCCTTCCGAGGTCTGCGATCTCATCCTGGATTCGGGATTGCGCGGCCGCGGCGGCGCCGGCTTCCCCACCGGCCAGAAATGGCGGGTCGCCCACGATACCGTCAGCGCCGAGAAATACATCATCTGCAACGCGGATGAAGGCGATCCCGGCGCCTTCATGGACAGGGCGGTCCTTGAAGGCGATCCCTTCCGGGTTCTCGAAGGTATGCTGATCGCGGCTTACGCCATCGGCGCTTCCAAGGGTTATATCTATTGCCGCGCCGAATATCCCCTGGCCCTCGTGCGGCTCCGGGAAGCAATCGACCAGTGCCGGCAGGCGGGCCTCCTCGGGCACAACATTCTCGACAGTCTTTTCTCTTTCGATATCCGGATCAAACAGGGCGCCGGCGCTTTCGTGTGCGGCGAGGAGACGGCCATTCTCGCCAGCATCGAAGGAGGCAGGGGCATGCCCCGGCACCGTCCGCCCTTTCCCGCCGTCAGCGGTCTTCACGGCAAACCGACGGTCCTCAACAACGTGGAGACGCTGGCCAACGTCCCCGTGATCGCCGACAAGGGCGTCGCGTGGTTCAAAGCCATTGCGGGCGGCCCCAGTGCCGGGACCAAAGTTTTCGCCTTAAGCGGCGCCATTAAAAACACAGGACTCGTGGAGGTCCCGATCGGCATCGAACTCAAGAAAATCATCTACGACATCGGCGGCGGCGCCCTGCCCGGACACAAGATCAAGGCCGTACAAATCGGCGGCCCCAGCGGCGGCTGCATCCCCGAAAAGCAGATGGATGTCCGCGTCGACTAT
Organism: Syntrophales bacterium; assembly: GCA_963668175.1. Taxonomy (GTDB): domain Bacteria; phylum Desulfobacterota; class Syntrophia; order Syntrophales; family PHBD01. The sequence continues at coordinate 1,640,971 of OY764159.1, read as the reverse complement.
GCGCCCCTGCAGCAGCTCGGCGCCATGATGGGTTCCGGCGGCATGGTCGTCATGGACGAAAGATCCTGCATGGTGGACGTCGCAAAATTCTTCATGGAGTTCATCCGGAACGAATCCTGCGGCAAATGCGTTCCGTGCCGGGAAGGAACCATCCGTATGCACGAAATCCTGACCAACATCACGGAAAAACCGGTTGGCGACGAGCTCAAGCGGCTGGAACGCTTCCAGAGCGTGCTCTTCCTCGAAGAGCTGGGACGGACGACCAAAGAGACCTCGTTGTGCGGTCTCGGCCAGTCGGCGGCCAATCCGGTTCTGAGCACGCTGCGCTTTTTCCGCCACGAATACGAGGCCCACATCCTGGAAAACTACTGTCCCGCCGGCGTCTGCCGGGGCCTCAAGACGTTCGCCATCGACCCGGCCCTCTGCACCGGGTGTACCCTGTGCAGCAAAAAATGTACGAACGAGGCCATCATCGGCGAACGGAAACAGGCCCATTACATTATCGCGGACAGATGCATAGGCTGCGGTGCCTGCATGGAGGCGTGCCGTCAGCAGGCGGTGTACGAATATATCCATGGAGAAGTGCGACAGATCGCGGTCGCCCGGTAGCCCGCGTCAGGGACCGGGGACGGATGAACCGGATTCGGCTTACTACTAAAAAGGAAATGCCAAGATGATAACCATCAACAATACGCAGATCGAATGGAAACCCAACGAAACAATTCTCCAGGCCGCCCGCCGCGCGGGCATCGAAATCCCTCACCTTTGCACCTTTGAGGGTGCGCACTCACAGCCCGCCGCCTGCCGGTTGTGCGTGGTGGAGGTGGACGACCTGCCGCGCATGCAGACGAGCTGTACGACGGTCGCCCGGGACGGAATGACGGTGCGGACCCATACGCCGCGCATTCAGGCGGCCCGGCGCAATATCCTGGAGCTGCTCCTGGCCAGCCATCCCGACGACTGTCTCTTCTGCCCCCGCAACGGCAGCTGCGAACTGTCTTCGCTCGCCTCCGATCTGGGCGTCAACAGGAAGCGGTACTCCGGAAAGAAGAAAACCCACCCGATCGACGTCTCTTCCCCGTCGATCGTCAGGGAACCCAGCAAATGCATCCTCTGCGGGCGGTGCGTGGCGGTATGCCACGGCGTTCAGGGCGTCGGCGCCATCGACTTCACGGCGCGGGGTTACGACACCAGGATCGATCCGGCCTTCTATAAAGGGCTGAACGTATCGGGATGCATTTACTGCGGACAGTGCGTGCGCGTATGTCCCACGGGCGCCCTGACGGAAAAGAACCATGTCGACATGGTGATCAGGGCACTTGCCGACCCCGACACGACGGTCGTCGCCCAGGTGGCGCCGGCGGTTCCGGTGACGCTCCTGGAAGACGTGGAAATAAAATCGGTGACGGATCTTCTGGAGATCCTCGCCGGAGCCCTTAAGGGCATCGGTTTCGCGGCTGTTTTCGATACGTCTTTCATGGCGGACTTGACGATCATGGAGGAAGTCTCGGAACTGATCGAACGCGTGAAGACGGGCGGCGCCCTGCCGATGTTTACGAGCTGCTCTCCCGGCTGGGTCCGGTACGTGGAGCTTCACCGGCCGGAGCTGATCCCGCATCTCTCCACCTGTAAATCGCCGCAGCAGATGGGCGGCGCCCTCATCAAGGAATTCTATCCGGCCAAGGCCGATACGGGCAGCAAGCGCGTCTTCTCCGTCTCGATCATGCCCTGCACCGCCAAGAAGTTCGAAGCGCAGGACCTGGGCGATGTCGATGCGGTCCTCACGACGCGGGAACTGAAGGAACTCCTCGGCCGTTTCGGAACATCCCTGTCGCCCAAGGGGGCGCGGGGGTCTCTGGATACCCCTTTTGCAGAAGCCACCGGAGCCGGACGGATATTCGCCGCAACGGGCGGCGTCATGGAGGCGGCCATCCGCACCGCCCACAAACTGCTGACCGGGGAAGAACTCAAGGGGGGGCTCAAAGTCATGCCCGCCCGCGGCCTCGATAATCTCAAGGTTTTCTCCCTCGCAATCGGAGGGGCAACCCTCAACTTCGCCGTCGTCAACGGCCTGGGCGAAGTCAAGGCATTGATCGATTCGATGAACTCCGGCGGCCCGTCTCTTCACTTCATTGAGGTCATGACCTGCCCCGGCGGCTGCGTCGGCGGCGGCGGACAGCCCTACGATACCGACCTCGAAGGCGTCAGGAAGCGCCTGAAGCGGATCTACGATACGGACCAAAAGTCCGAGGTACGGCTGTCTCACGAAAACGAGCAAGTGAAAGCCCTCTATCGCGATGTGCTGGGAAAACCCCTGAGTCATGCCAGTCACCGGCTTCTCCACAGGCAGTACACGGATCGCAGGAAAGCGGAGCGGCAGACCGGAGACACGCGTTAATCCGCCGGCGGAGGCGAAAGCGAGGATACTTTGTTCGAAGCGATACTGACCATAAAACAGAACTGCCGGCGCTGCTTCACTTGCGTGCGGGACTGCCCCGTCAAGGCGATCAAGATCGTCGACGGGCAGGCATCGGTCGTTCCCGGCCGCTGTATCTCCTGCGGCAACTGCACGATCGTCTGCTCGCAGGACGCCAAAACTTACGCAGGCGGGCTGGAACGGGCCGAAGAAATTCTCGGGGAGGGGTCCCCCGTCGCGGCCCTCCTTGCGCCTTCCTTCCCGGCCGAATTCCCCGGCATCAAGCCGGGCAGCATCATCGGCGCGCTGAAGGCCGCCGGCTTCCAATACGTCGTCGAAGTCGCCTTCGGCGCGGACCTGGTCAGCCGCGCTTACCGGGAATTCCTCGAAACACATGCGGAAGGCCCCTGGATAGGCTCCTCCTGCCCGGCCGTGATCGAGTACGTCCGCAAATACCAGCCGGACTTCACCGACCGGCTCGTCCCCATCGTCTCCCCCATGATCGCCACGGGCCTTGCCGTCCGATCGATGTACGGCAAGGATACGCGCTGCATTTTCATCGGCCCCTGCATCGCCAAGAAGCTGGAGGCCCGGGACCCCCTGGTGCCGCCGGTCATCGACGAAGTGTTGACCTTCCGGGAATTGAAATCCCTCTTTCGCCGCAAACGCGACTACCATAGAGACCTTGAAGAACGGTGGTTCGATCCGCCGCTGGCCGGCATGGGACGGGCTTTTCCCTTAAGCGGCGGGCTCCTCAAAAGCGCCCGGATGGAAGCAGACCTCCTGGACGCCAATATCGTAACGATCAGCGGGCAGCAGGAAGTGACGTCCGTCCTGGCGGCGGCCGCGCGCAGGGAGATCCAACCGTTCCTGATCGAACCCTTGATCTGCCGGGGCTGCCACGACGGCCCGGGCATGAGCACCCGCGACTTTCCGTTCAACCGTCAGGATATCGTCAAGCAGTACGTCAACGAATGCCGCCGCCACGATCAAGACAACCCCGGCCGGGAGCAGGCCATGGAACAGTATGCGGAAATCGGGCTTACGCGCTCCTTCGACAAGGACGACCACAGGCTTGAGAAACCGACGGAGCAGGAGATACGGGCGATTCTCGCCCTTACGAACAAATTCACGATCGAAGACGAACTGAACTGCAAGGCCTGCGGATACGACACCTGCCGCGCCAAGGCCGTTGCGGTCCACCACGGGCTGGCGGAGGAGGCCATGTGCCTGCCCTTCATGATCGAGCAGGCAGAGCGGGTCTGCCACGACCTGCACCTCCCCTGGGGGGAAATCCGCCAGGTGCACCGCCACCTGATCAATACGGAAAAGCTGGCATCCATGGGACAGCTGGCGGCCGGCGTGGCCCATGAACTCAACAATCCCCTGGGCACGATTCTCCTCTACACGAATCTGCTGCAGCGCAAGCTGAAAGACCGGGGCGACCTCGACCACGATCTCGATCTTCTGGTGGCGGAGGCTAAGCGGTGCAAGAAGATCGTCGGCGGCCTGCTGGACTTCGCTCGCCAGAACCGCATCCGGCTGGAAACCGTGAATGTCGGGGAATTGCTGCGCCACATCGTCACAACGTCGTTTTCGGCGTCCTCGCCGTCCGAGACGGGCATCGCGATAAACTGCTGCGCGCAGACGCCGGAAATATCGTGCGACATGGACAGGGACCAAATGACTCAGGTTTTTGTGAATCTCATCAAAAATGCCCATGAGGCCATGGGGGGCAAGGGAGGGGAGATCCGGATAAGCGCCGAAACGATGCCGGACAGTGCCCACATCCGTGTCTCCATTGCCGATCAGGGCTGCGGGATACCGACGGAAGACCAGGAAAGGATATTTCAGCCTTTTTTCACAACCAAGGGGATCGGCAAAGGGGTCGGCCTGGGACTCCCCATTTGCTACGGTATTGTGAAAATGCACTACGGAACGATCTGGTGCGAGTCGGAGGTCGGATCGGGAACCACCTTTCATATCGAATTGCCGAAATACCAGGCTATGGCAGGGAGGAGCGTATTGTCATGAGTGCTGCAAAAAAAATTATGTTTGTCGATGACGACCGCGATTTTCTTACGAGTCAGTCTATTTTCTTTTCAAGCAGGGGCTACGACGTCCTGACGGCGGAAGACGACCAGGAGGCCCTCAAGCTTCTGGAAGAAGAGACGCCTGACGTCATGATCCTCGATTTGATGATGGAGCACTACGATTCCGGTTTTGCCCTGGCCAGGAAGATCCGTTCGGTGGAGCGGTTCAGGGACGTTCCCCTGATCATGCTGTCGGGGGTCGCTTCCGCAACGGGACGCCGCTTCGATCAGGATGCCGCGGAGCTCAAGAAATGGTCCGGGGTCGACACGTTTCTGGATAAACCGGTCACGGGGCTGCAATTACTCAAGGTCATAGAACAGAAGACGTCGGCCGCCAAATAGCGCGTCCTGACGAACCTCACGGGGAGAAGCGGAGTAGCATCCATGAGCAAGGGCAGGGTATTGATTATAGACGATGAATACGGCGTCCGGACGGGCATTCATCAAATCCTCGACCTTGAAGGCTACGATTCGGAGGAGGCCAAGACGGGGCAGGAAGCCCTTACGGCCCTGGACCGCAGCCGGTTCGATGTGATCCTGATCGATTACCGCCTGCCGGATATCGACGGGCTGACGCTCCTGCAGGCGATCCAGTCGCGGGACCGGGAGGCCATGACCTGCATGATTACGGCCTATGCCAATATCGAAACGGCCATCGCCGCCACACGGCAGGGATGCGATTTCTTTCTGCCGAAACCTTTTTCGCCCGACGATCTCATAGGCGTGATCGAAACCGTCCTGCGACACAAGAAGCTCCGGGAAGACGCGGCCCGGCTCAGGCTCGCCCACGAAGCCAGCCTTTTCGAGCTCGCCTCGGAAAAGAGCCAAACGCATTCGCTGGTTGCGAATCTCCGCGACGCCGTCCTGGTCATCAACCGGGACGGGGAAATCGTCCTCGTCAACCGGGCCATGGTGAGGATTCTCGGCGTCGAGGAGGACAGGCTTCTGAGACAGCCGGCGGCGGGCATACTGGCGGCTTCGCCTTTTGCGGCGGTTCAGGAGGCCATCGTTGCTCCCATCGCCGGCCGCAGCGTCTACGACATCGAAATCGAAGACCGCCGCTACATGGTCAGTCTGTCGCCTTTCTATTCCGACGGCGGGGAGAGCCTGGGGCATATCCTGACGGCCTCGAACATTTCGGAAATCCGCCGCCTGACACTGGAAAAAACCAGGTTCATCCGGACGATCATCCACGAGTTTCGATCGCCTCTCGGGGCGGTCAAAGGCATGCTGGAGGTCGCCCGCGACCGGAGCCTCGGGGACGATATAACACCCTATCTGCCGCTTCTGGAACGGTCCGAAAAACGCCTGGACGACCTGGTGGATTTGATCGGGAATCTCCTGTCCCTTACGCAGATCGAAATGGAAGGCCGCAAGGGACCGCCGCTGCAGGCCGTCGATCCCAAGGCCATGCTGGAAGAGATATGGGACCTCTACCAGGCACAGGCTGAAGCCCGGAGGATACATTACACCGTCGATTCGGCGAACGACCTGCCCGGCGTCATGATCCGGCCGGATGACCTGCGGACGATCCTGACGAACCTGATCGGCAACGCCATCAAATACAACCGCGACGGAGGCAGGATCCAGGTCCGGATCATGCGCAGCAACGCGGGCGAAGCCCTGATCAGCATCAGGGATACCGGGCTCGGCATCCGGACGGAGAGCCTGCCGAAGATATTCGACGAGTTTTACCGGGAAAAGCGCCCGGAAACACGCGCGATCGAGGGGAACGGGCTGGGGCTGTCCATCGTCAAGAAACTGATCGAGCGTGCCGCCGGCAGGGTGGAAGTGACAAGCGCCGAAGGCACCGGAACGTCCTTCTATGTCTACCTGCCGCTGGGCGGCAGCATTGAAGGACCTCCGCCCGGGGACCCTGCAGACGGACTCCGGCCGGATTTGTCGAAGGCCCCGGCGGAAGTCCAAAAGGCGGCGCGCATGGTGCTTGCGTAAGGCCCCAGAGGCTTATCACTGCATAAGAAATCACCGTCCATACGGAGTGATGAGGAAATGGACCGTATCGAAAAAGACTTTCTCGGCGAAATGGCGCTGCCCCGCGACGCTTACTGGGGGATTCACACGGAGCGGGCCGTCCGTAATTTCCCGATCAGCGGGTATCGCGTGCGTCCCTCGCTCATCAAGGCGCTCGTCCTGGTGAAGAAGGCCTGCTGCCTGGCGAACGCCGAAACGGGATATCTTACGGGGCGGAAAGTCCCGGCCATTCTAGGCGCCTGTGAAGAAATGCTGAACGGCCGGCTGCTGGAGCATTTCCCCCTGGACGCCCTCCAGGGAGGCGCGGGAACGTCCACGAACATGAACGTCAACGAGGTGATCGCCAACCGGGCCATCGAGCTTCTCGGCGGGCAAAAGGGGGATTACGCGCTGGTCCATCCCCTGGAAGACGTCAATCTCCACCAGTCCACGAACGACGTCTACCCGACGGCGGTCAAGATCGCCGGCATCGCCGGCCTGCGCAACCTGAGCAGGGCCATTGCCCGGCTCCAGGGCGCTTTTCAGGACAGGGAAAAGGAGTTCGGCCGCATCGTAAAGATCGGACGGACGGAATTGCAGGAGGCGGTCCCCCTGACGCTGGGCATCGAATTCTCGGCCTTCTCGGAAGCGCTGGCGCGCGACCGCTGGCGGACGGCAAAATGCGAAGAGCGGCTCCGCGTCGTCAACCTCGGCGGAACGGCCGTCGGGACGGGCCTTACAGCGCCCCGGGACTACATCTTCGTCGTCGTCGAGAAACTTCGGGACGTGACGGGCTTCGGGCTCTCGCGGGGGGAGAACATGGCGGGAGAGACGGCCAATGCCGACCCCTTCGTGGAAGTATCCGGCATCCTGAAGGCCCATGCGGCCAACCTGATCAAGATATCGAACGACCTGCGGCTCCTGAATTTCACCGGGGAGATCGGCGTCCCCGCCCTTCAGGCGGGATCGTCCATCATGCCGGGCAAGGTCAATCCCGTCCTCCTGGAGGCGGCGATTCAGACGGGCATCAAGGTCATGGGGAACGACGGCATCGTCGCCGATGCCGCAAGCCGCGGGACCTGGCAGATTAACGAGTTTTTGCCCCTCCTGGCCCACGCTTTCCTGGAATCCCTCGATCTGCTCGCCGGCATCGACGGCCTTCTGGACGGTTACGTCGGCCGGATTACGGCCAACGAATCGGCCTGCCGGGCCTATTTCGACCACAGCCCCATGATCGTGACGGCCCTGCTCCCCTTCATCGGATACGAAAAGGCGGCGGCGGTCATGGAGGAATTCAGACACGAAAACGGAAAGACGGTGCGGGCTTTCCTGGAAGAGAAACTGGGTAGAGGCCTGACGGAAAAGGTCTTCTCGCCCTATCAGCTAACGGCTTTGGGATATGGCGATGGAGACGACACCGAAGGGGAATAGGCTGCATATCGCGCTTTTCGGCAGGACCAACGTGGGGAAGTCGAGCCTTCTCAACTTCCTCGTGGGACAGGACGCCGCCGTCACTTCGCCCGTCTCGGGAACGACGACGGACATCGTGGAAAAGGCGGCGGAGCTTCTTCCCGTCGGCCCCGTGCTCTTCCTCGATACGGCAGGCCTTGACGACGTCTCCGACCTCTCCGGGGTCCGGCTGAAAAAAACGGATGAGGCGTACGGGCGGGCGGACGTGATCCTGCTCGTTACGGAAGCGGAGACATGGACGGCTTACGAAGAGGCGATCCTGGCGCGGGCCCGCGAAAACGGCACGCCGGTCGTGATCGTCGTCAACAAGACCGACGTGAAAGAACCGTCGACCCGCTTCCTGTTCGGGCTCAGAAGCAAGTGCGACCGCATCGTCCCACTTTCCTGCCGCAACGAAAAAAACCGGGACGCTTATCTGGAGACGCTGAAGAATCACCTCCTCGAAACGGCTCCGGACGATTTTCTCCGGACGCCGCCCCTTATCGGCGACCTGCTTCCACCCGGAGGCATCGCCGTCCTGGTGACGCCCATCGACCTGCAGGCCCCGAAGGGACGTCTGATCCTCCCCCAGGTCCAGACCATCCGGGATGCCCTGGACAACGACGCCGCGGCGCTGGTCGTGAAGGAAAGGGAATTGCCCTCGCTTCTGTCCTGCCTGAAGAAGCCGCCGGACATCGCCGTCTGCGATTCCCAGGCGATTCTCAAGGTATCGGCCGATATTCCCCGGGACATCCCCTGTACGACCTTCTCCATCCTCTTCGCCCGGCAGAAGGGCGACCTCGCCGCCGCCGCGGAGGGCGTAACCGCCATCGACGGCCTGCAGCCGGGCGACAAGGTGCTCATCGCCGAGGCGTGCTCGCATCACCCCCTCCAGGACGATATCGGGCGGGTCAAGATTCCCCGCTGGCTGCGGCAATACACGGGAGGCGAAATCGAGACCGTCGTCGCCGCAGGACGGGATTTTCCGGACAACCTCCGGGACTATCGCCTTGTCATTCATTGCGGGGCCTGCATGCTGACCCGCAGGGAAATGCTCGGCCGCATCCGGCAGGCCCGGGAGGCCGGGGTCCCCATAACGAACTACGGTCTGGCCATATCGTTCCTCCAGGGCGTTATCCGGCGGGTGCTCATTCCCTTCCCTTCAGCACTCGCGGCCTACGACCGGCGGATGAAGAGCCTGAAGACGCCTCCGGGCGGAAAGACCCGGGCGGCGGAACGGATAGAAAAATCAGCATTGTGAAAGAGGTTCACCATGCCCAAGAGAATCGGAGTCGTAAGCATTGGTATGACGGACATCGACCAGCAGGCCGTGTGGGTCAAAAGCATTCTCGACGAGCACGGCGATGCGATTATCGGCCGCAGGGGCATTCCCTACGGGCCTGAAGACATCCATATCGTTTCCGTGATCGTTCACGCCTCCACGGACGAGATCGGAACGCTCGCGGGAAAACTGGGATCGCTGCCGGGCCTGCGGGTGAAATCCGCCACGATCAAGGCGTGAGGAGACAAACCGACATGAAAGATTTTATCGATGACGCGAAGATCGAAAAGCTCCTGGCGGATGCGCGTCACCCCGATCCCATGCAGGTGCGGGAAGTCATCGAGAAGGCCGGGGCGCTGAAGGGGCTGACGCCGCAGGAAACGGCTATTCTTCTTCAAACGGAAGACAAGGAGCTTATCGAGGCCATGCAGGCCGCAGCGCGGGACATCAAGGAGAAGATTTACGGGAACCGCCTGGTCCTGTTCGCCCCCCTCTATATCGCCAATTACTGCTCCAACAACTGCCCTTACTGCGGATTCAGGAAGGACAACCGGGAACTGAAGCGTGTGGCGCTGACCATGGAACAGATCGCCGACGAGGTGAGAACCCTCGAACGGGAAGGACACAAGCGGCTCCTGATGCTCTGCGGCGAGCATCCCGCTTCTTCGAGCCTCGACTATTTCATCGAGGCCATCGAGACGGCCTACGCCGTCAAAACGGAACACGGGGGAGAAATCCGCCGCATCAACGTGGAGATCGCGCCTCTGTCCGTGGAAGACTTCAGGCGGCTGAAGGCGGCCGGGATCGGCACGTACGTCCTTTTCCAGGAGACGTACCACCACGAAACCTACAAGAAGATGCATCCGACGGGGGCAAAAGCGGATTATCTCTGGCGCCTCACCGCCATGGACCGCGCCCAGGAGGCCGGCATCAACGACGTCGGCATCGGCGCCCTCTTCGGCCTGTACGACTACAAGTTCGAGGTTCTGGGCCTGCTGATGCACGCCCTTCACCTGGATGCGGAATTCGGCGTCGGCCCCCACACGATTTCCATCCCGCGCCTCGAAGCGGCGCTGAACGCGCCGGTGGCCGCCGAGCCCCCGATGCCTGTGTCGGACGACGAATTCAAGAAACTGGTGGCCGTCATCCGCCTGACCGTTCCGTACACGGGCATCATTCTCTCTACCCGGGAAAGCTCGGCGGTGCGGCGGGAGGTTTTCGAACTGGGGGTGTCCCAGATCAGTGCCGGCTCAAGGACCAATCCGGGCGGATATCGCGAAGGCTCGAACGGGGGATTCCAGGCGGCCCAGTTCAATCTGGGGGATACGAGGACCCTCGACGAGGTCATTCACGACATTACACTGCGGGGCCACATACCCAGCTTTTGTACGGCCTGCTACCGTCTCGGCCGGACGGGAAGGGATTTCATGGACCTGGCCAAACCGGGCCTCATCCGGAAATACTGCCATACGAATGCCGTCCTGACTTTTAAGGAGTATCTCGAAGATTATGCGGCGTCCCCGACAAGGGAAACGGGCGCCGCTCTCATCGAACGGCTCGTCGCCGATACGGACAGGGCCGGCGTCCAAAGAAATCTGAAAAGCCGCTTGAAAAGAATCGAAAAGGGGGAACGGGATCTTTACACTTAACGGGTCCCGGGAGGTATGATTACAAAGCGTGAAATCATCCGTTTGCTGAAAGAGAAGGACGAATCCGTCGTCCAGGATATTTTCGACGAGGCGGACCGGATCAGAAGGGTATTTGCGGGCGATGCCGTCCATCTGCGCGGCCTGATCGAGTTTTCGAATTACTGCCGGCGAAACTGCCTTTACTGCGGTCTGCGCCGGGATAACAGGAAGATTACCCGCTACCGCATGACGACGGACGAAATTCTTGCCGCCGCCGTCCAGGCCGGTGATATGGGTTTCAAAACCGTGGTCCTGCAGTCTGGGGAAGACCCGGGCTATCCGATTGAAACGCTCTGCGAACTCGTCCGCAACGTCAAAGCGAGCACGGGGGCCGCCATCACGCTCAGCATCGGGGAACGATCCTATGAAGATTACAGAAAGCTGAGAAAAGCCGGCGCGGACCGCTATCTCCTGAGATTTGAAACATCCGATCCCGCCCTCTTCAGGGCCCTGAAACCCGATTCGATCCATGCGGACCGCCTTCAATGCCTCCGGTGGCTTGCGGAGCTCGGTTACCAGGTCGGTTCCGGGATCATCGTTGGGCTGCCCTTTCAGACCATGGAAAGTCTGGCCGACGATATCCTGAAATTCATGGAAATGGATCTGGACATGATCGGCATCGGGCCATACATCTCCCATCCCGACACACCCCTGGCCGGCAGCCCCGACGGGATCATCGACCAGGTGCTCAAGGTAACGGCGCTGACCCGCATCGTCACCCGGGACGTCCACATGCCGGCAACGACGGCAACGGGAACCATCGACCCCCGGGGAAGACAAAAGGCCTTGCAGTGCGGGGCGAACGTCCTGATGCCGAACGTAACGCCCCTCCGCTATCGGAAGCACTACCAAATCTATCCCGGCAAGATCTGCATCGGCGAGGAACCGCATGCCTGCCGCTCGTGCGTGGAGGGCATGGTCCTCGGCCTCGGTCGCACAGTATCGCGCGACGCTGGACACAGCCTGAAAACGGCCACGCAAGCGAGAGACGGCGGTTCACCATGGCGTCAGCGTAAAGAAGCGGGGGCGTTGATCCATGCCGCGGCGGTATTGCATACACACCCCCGGGCCCTTTCCGCCATGGGGAAAAAAGCGAGGGTCGGGAGAAAAGCTTTGCGGGAAGCGGCGCATCCCGAGACCGATGGGTACCGGTTATGAGAGATATCGAAGCGCTCTTCCGGAAATGCGCGGAAAAGGCCGGTGATGATGCAAAACAGGACGGGCAAGAAACCCCCGATCGACATCCGCCCGTCATGGAGGAGAAAAGAATCGGTCCCGGCATGATCAGGCGCAGGTTCGTGCAGCCGGGTATCGAGAAAGACTGACCAGACAGGAACAGGACATGTGCCCAAAACCGCACCGGCTTCCCATGTCAGGACCGGGGATCGTTACGGGTAACCGGGAACAGGAAACGGCACGTCCCGACGATGCCGCCACCTGATCGTCAAGATAATATTCCATAGCCCCTAACGGGCGCTTGCCACCCATAAGCGCCCTCCTCAAACCGCCCGCCTCCCTTCCGGGCGGTTTTTTTATGTCTCACCGGAAACAGGAGAAGAAACCGAACGAAAGGCCGTTCACCGCCCGGAACAGCGGCCATGAAAAACGTATCTTTCTAAAACAGCATTTCCCGCAAACGATAGACGCAAAAAAGGGGTCAACCGACAATATTCGGCTGACCCCTGAATTTTTGGCGGGGCCGATGGGACTCGAACCCACGGCCTCCGGCGTGACAGGCCGGCGTTATAACCGACTTAACTACGACCCCGTTTGTATCTTATGCCTTATAACCCAACTTTTACAAAACGCCCGCCCTGCTGCGCTGGTCGGCAGGTGTTTCGTTCGCTTCCATGGTAGGCGAGACAGGACTTGAACCTGTGACATCCACGGTGTAAGCGTGGCGCTCTCCCAGCTGAGCTACCCGCCCGAACATATGTACTCTCTGTCAACGACCGAGGTTCTTTAATGCAAACCTCCGTCTTTGTCAAGCTTATTTAACCTGCCCGCAATCCCTTAACGCAGAAAAGACGCGGCCGGAATCAATGCTTCAAAGACGCCTGGGTGTCTTCGTCCGGCAAGGCCACGGGAGGAACGTCCATGATGACCGGCTTCTCTTCGCCGGTCTTGACGGCCTCCTCGTCCCCCGCCTCCAGGCGGAAGGCGACCTTCACAACCTCGTCCATATGCTCCACGAAGACGACCTCCAGGGCTTTCTGGACGTTGGGCGGCACATCCGCAAGGTCCTTTTCGTTGTCCTTGGGGATGATCACGGTCTTGATCCCCGCCCGGTGGGCGGCCAGCAGCTTTTCCTTGAGTCCGCCGATCGGCAGCACGCGCCCGCGCAGGGTGATTTCCCCCGTCATGGCCAGGTCGCCGCGGACCTTCTTCCTCATCAGCGAAGAGGCGATGGACGTCGCAATGGCGATGCCGGCGGAAGGACCGTCCTTAGGAATGGCCCCTTCCGGGACATGGACATGGACATCCAGTTCCTTGTAAAAGTTTTCGTCGAGCCCGAACTTGTCGGCCCGCGCCCGGACATACGTCAGGGCGGCCTGGACGGATTCCTGCATGACGTCGCCCAACTTGCCCGTCATCACCATCTTGCCCGTCCCTTTCATGAGGGACGACTCGATCGTGAGGAGTTCGCCGCCGACCTCCGTCCATGCAAGCCCCACTGCCAGACCGATTTCGTCCTTGCCTTCGGCTTCGCCGTGACGGAACTTGGGAACGCCCAGGTACTTATGGACGAGTTTCGACGTGACCTTGATGGGCTCCTGCTCGCCTTCGGAAACGATCTTCCGGGCAATCTTGCGGCAGATGGAGGCGATCTCCCTTTCGAGGTTGCGCACACCCGCTTCCCGCGTGTACTGCCTGATGATCGTGAGGATCGCGCGCTCGTGGAAGCTGACCTTGTCCGCCGAGAGGCCGTTGGCCTCAAGCTCTTTCGGCACGAGGAACTTCACGGCGATGGCCAGCTTCTCCGGCTCCGTGTAACCTGCGATCCGGATGACCTCCATGCGGTCCTGTAAGGGCGCCGGAATGGTCTGGAGGACATTGGCCGTCGTGATGAACATGATGTCCGACAGGTCGTAGTCCACTTCCAGGTAGTTGTCGTTGAACGCGTTGTTCTGTTCGGGGTCGAGGACCTCAAGCAGGGCCGAGGACGGATCGCCCCGGAAGTCGGAGCTCAGCTTGTCCACCTCGTCGAGGCAGAAGACCGGGTTGTTGGACCCCGCCTTCTTCAGAAGCTGGACGATCTTGCCCGGCAGGGCGCCGATATAGGTCCTTCGGTGGCCCCTGATCTCCGCCTCGTCCCGGACGCCGCCCAGGGAGAGGCGCACGAACTTCCGGTTGGTCGCCCGCGCCACCGATTTCGCGATGGAGGTCTTACCCACGCCGGGAGGACCGACGAGGCACAGGATGGAGCCCTTGTTCTTCTTGACCAGGGACTGGACCGCCAGGTATTCGATGATCCGCTCCTTGACCTTCGCGAGTCCGTAGTGGTCCTCTTCGAGGATCGCTTCCGACTCCTTCAGGGTGTACTTATTCTCTGTCTTCTCGCCCCAGGGCATATCGAGGAGCCAGTCGATGTAGTTCCGGACAACGGTGGCTTCCGCCGACATGGGGGCCATCATCTGCATCTTCTTGATCTCGTGCTTGACCTTCTTGTGGGCCTCCTCCGAGAGCTTCTTCGATTTCAGGCGCTTCTCCAGCTCGGCGATTTCGTTCTTGAAGTCGTCCTTCTCGCCCATTTCCTTCTGGATGGCGCGCATTTGTTCGTTTAAGTAGTAATCCTTCTGGGTCTTCTCCATCTGCTTCTTGACCCGCCGCTTGATCTTCTCCTCGACCTGGAGGATCTCGATCTCGGAGAGCATCATCTCGTAGATCGTCTCCAGCCTTTCGTTGACGTCGAGGATTTCGAGGATCCTCTGCCGGTCTTCCAGCTTGATGTTGATGTGGGACACGACGATGTCGGCCAGTTTGGACGCGCTGTCGATGGAGGCAATGGTTCCCACCATCTCCGCGTGGACCTTCTTGCCCAGTTTGGCGTAGGTCTCGAAATCTTCCCGGATGCTCCGCATCAGGGCCTGGGTCTTGACGGGGTCCTCGCTTTCGATCTCGTCCAGGTCCTTGACCGTCACGAGATAGAACTCCTCATTGGGCAGATAGGTGTCGATGGCGCCCCGCTTCTTGCCTTCCACGAGAACCTTGACGGTCCCGTCGGGCAGGCGGAGGAGTTGAATGATGGTCCCGATCGTGCCGATCGTATAGATATCCTCTTCCGCGGGCTCGTCTTTCTGGGCGTTTTTCTGCGCCACCAGAAAAATCCCCTTTTCGTATTTCATAGCGGATTCAAGGGCCGCAATCGATTTCTCCCGGCCGACGAACAGCGGGACGATCATGTGGGGAAAGACCACCACGTCCCTGAGCGGCAGGAGCGGCACCGAAAGCTTCTTGTCCTGCTTGTCCTTCTTCGCAAAATCGAACATGTTATCTTCCTTTTATGCGCTCCGGAAACCCTTTCTAAGCGGTCTCGGATTTCGATTCAAACATTAAAATGGGTGGTTCATGCTTTGATACAACGTCCTCGCTGATGATGCATTCTCTGATGTCGTCGCGTGAGGGGATATCGTACATGATGTCGAGCATGGTATTTTCAAGAATGGCCCGAAGCCCCCTGGCGCCGGCCTTACGGTCGACGGACAGCTTGGCGATGGACCTGAGCGCACCATCGGTAAACTTCAACTTCACGTTTTCCAGATCGAACAGTTTCTTGTACTGCTTGATAATCGCGTCTTTCGGTTCCACGAGGATCCGGATCAGGTCGTCCTGATTCAGTTCGTTCAGCGTGGCGATGACCGGCAGACGCCCCACAAATTCCGGGATCATCCCGAATTTCAAAAGGTCTTCCGGCTGCACTTCCGACAGCATCTCCCCGACCTTCTTGTGTCTCTTGCTCTTTATATTGGCCCCGAAGCCCATGGCATTGGCGCCGATCCTCCGGCCGATGATGTCTTCCAGGTCGTTGAAGGCGCCGCCGCAGATGAACAGGATGTTGGTCGTGTCCACCTGGATGAACTCCTGCTGCGGGTGCTTCCTGCCGCCCTTGGGCGGGATATTCGCCAGCGTCCCTTCGATAATCTTCAGAAGGGCCTGCTGGACGCCCTCGCCGGAGACGTCCCTCGTGATGGAGGGGTTCCCCGATTTCCGGGCGATCTTGTCGATCTCGTCGATATAGACGATGCCCTTGGAGGCCTTTTCCACGTCGTAATCGGCATTCTGGAGGAGGCTTAAAATAATGTTCTCGACATCCTCGCCCACGTAGCCCGCTTCCGTCAGCGTGGTCGCGTCGGCGATCGTGAAGGGAACGTTCAGCATCTTGGCGAGGGTTTTCGCGAGCAGCGTCTTGCCGGAGCCGGTGGGCCCGATGAGCAGGATGTTGCTCTTCTGGATCTCGACGCCTTCCATGTCGATATGGGTGAAGAGACGGCGGTAATGGTTATAGACGGCCACGGAGAGGACCTTCTTCGGCTTTTCCTGGCCGATGACGTACTGGTCCAGGAACGTCTTGATCTCCTTGGGCTCCGGGATGCCCCGCTTGGGCTCCTCGGGCGCGGTGGTCTCCGCTTCTTCCTCGACGATGCAGCGGCAAAGCTCGATGCACTCGTCGCATATATAGGCCGTAGGGCCGGCTACCAGTTTTCTGACCTCGTTTTGGTTCTTGCCGCAGAATGAGCAGAACAACACACCCTGGCCGCCTTGATCCCTGTTCTTTTTAACCATGTAATCGCCTCACTTCGCTGCGTTTTTCTTATCCGGCATCTTCTGCGTGATGACCGCATCGATGATGCCGTACGCCTTCGCCGTTTCACAATCCATATAATAATCCCTGTCCGTGTCCGTGACAACCTTTTCTATGGGCTGTCCGGTCAGCTCGGACAGAAGTCGGTTCAATTCGTCTTTCATCCGGAGGATTTCCCTCGCCTGGATGTCGATATCGGTCGCCTGGCCCTGGAATCCTCCCAGCGGCTGGTGGATCAGGATGCGTGAATGGGGCAGGGCAAATCGCTTGCCTTTTTCGCCCGCGGCCAGGAGCAGCGCCCCCATGCTCGCCGCCTGGCCCATGCAGAACGTATTCACCGGCGATTTGATGTACTGCATGGTATCGTAGATGGCGAGACCCGAACTTACGTGCCCGCCGGGCGTATTGAGATAGAAATAGATGTCCTTGTCGGGGTCTTCCGACTCCAGATACAGCATCTGGGCGATGACCAGATTGGATACGTTATCGTCGATGGCCGTCCCGAGAAAGATGATCCTGTCCTTGAGGAGCCGGGAATAGATGTCGAAGGCGCGTTCGCCCCGTCCATCCTGCTCGACGACCATGGGAATAAGCGGCATATTGATCTCCTTGATATCCTGTTACTTCTTCTTTTTCTTGGTTGGCTTCGGTTCTTCCTTCGCTTTCGCGGCCACCACCTTGATGTCCGCCTTCTCTTCCAGGAAGGCCATCGTCTTGTCATGAATCATGTCGAGGCGGACGCTCTCCAGCATGTCGTCCTTTTCAAGCTGTTCCTTCACCGTCTCGTAGGGCTGCTGGCGTTCCTCCGCCATGGCCTTGACCTTGTCGTTCAGTTCCTGTTCTTCGACCTGCAGATTCTCCTTGGCGGCAATGCCCTTGATCAGAAGGAGCGATTTGACGATCTTTTCCGCATCGCCCCTGAACTGGTCGCGATGCTTCAGGCTCAGCCTCATGGCCGCTTCCTTGTCCATGCCGCGGGCCATGAACCGCCGCTGGGCGTCGGCCATCATCATGTAAATCTGCCGCTCGACGAAGGACGGCGGCACCTCGAATTCGTTGGCCGCCAGGATCGCCTCTATAATCTTCTCGCGCAGGGCCGACTTGGATTCCGTCGCGTTCTGTTCCTCCAGGGACTTTTTCACGTCGGCGGTAAAATCGGCCAGCGTTTCGTATTTCTTTTCGAAATTCTTGATAAAATCGTCGTTCAGTTCCGGCAGTTTCTTGGACCGGATGCCCTTCAGGTCCACCGTGAAGGTGACTTCCTTCCCGGCGACTTTCTCGGACTGGTAATCGGCGGGGAAGGTGACGACCAACTCCTTCCGCTCCCCCTTCTTCATGCCGACCATCTGGTCCTCGAAGCCGGGCACGAACATCTTGGAGCCGATCTCCAGGAAGTAGCCCTCCGACTTCAATTCCTTGAGCGCCTCCCCTTCGCAGACCCCTTCGAAATCGAAGGTGGCGAAGTCGCCCTCGACGAGGCCCCTGTCGTCCGTCACGTCTTCCAGGGTACCGAACATCTCTTTAATTTGCAAAAGACGTGCCTCGACATCGGCGTCGGTTACCGTCTTTTCTTCCTTTTCCACGGAGAGGCCGACGTAATCCTTCGGCTCGATCTTCGGTTCGACTTCGACGGTGGCGGTGAAGGCGAAGTTCTTGTTCGCCTCGATCCCCTTCTGATCGATGTCGGGCTGGGTCACGGCCGCGATATCGTGCTCCTTGACGGCGTCAAAGTAGTGTTTGTTGACGAGGTTGGAGATCGTCTCCTCTTCTGCCTGCTCCTTATAATAGGATTCCAGGATGCGCCGGGGGACCTTGCCGGGCCGGAACCCTTTGATCCGGGCCTTCTTTCCCACCTGCGTATAGACCGTGTCCAACTCCCTGCTGACATTTTCCCACGGAATATCGAATGATATCTTCTTCTTGACCGGACTTACGTCCTCCACCGTCACCGCTACGTTTAAATCGCTCAAGGCATGCACTCCTGAATTTATTGGTCTTTCGACCTTGCCTGCGGAAAACTGGTGCGAGAGAGGGGAGTTGAACCCCTAACCGCAAAGGCGGGCTGGATCCTAAGTCCAGTGCGTCTGCCAATTCCGCCACTCTCGCGTCTAGTCACCGGTATTTCATATATATTCATTACCACAACAATTGTCAACGCCAATAACAGGCTGTTGAAAAACGTCCATCCGTCGCGTTGCCCCCTTCAGGGGGTTTATCACCTTCAGGTGACGATGCGCCGCTGCGCCCCCTGCATAGGGGGTTCATAACCAAATATTTCAACAAACTGATAAATAGGCCCTCCGCCCTCCCGGCGGCCCGGGGCTCGCAACGGCAGCGGAGCAAAGGCCGCCAGGACCGCTGCAACGTATTTCGACCGCGGCCAAACTGAAAAGGGGGTACCAATGTTGTCGGCACCCCCTTCCATCGTCTTTACGACCCGATGTCTATTTGGTCGGGGCGAGAGGATTTGAACCTCCGACCCTCTGAACCCCATTCAGATACGCTACCAAGCTGCGCCACGCCCCGACTGTTGCCGTATGAAAGAACCTGCGCTTACTATCACCATAAAATGGCGGTGTCAAGCGCTTTGAAGTGGAAGTTGTCGATTAGTTTATATGATGGTCCGAAAAAAAACAAGGACCATCTGCCCTGAAGGTCCCCACCCCGTCCCCTCGCCGGCATCCGCCTTAAAATGGGGCGATCGCCCTCCGGCCCGCGGAAATGTGTCCTGCGTCACTGAAAAACCGAATGCGACGGGATATTTATCTAATCGACGCACGAAAATGAGGGGAAATATAAATAAAGCTTGAAACGAATACCACCCTTATGTATACTGCAATTTCCGGTCCGAAAAAAGGATAGCGTCATGCTGTTGGTGAGAACATTATTGCTGAGCACTTTGGCCGCCCTGGCCGTCTTTTACGCACCTGTCGCCTACGCCGATTTTTACACCTACGAGGACAGTGAGGGCGTCGTCCACCTGACGAACGTTCCCATCGAAAGCAACGTCAAATACCGCCTGATTCTTAAGGAAAAAAGGGTTCTCTTCGACCGGCGGATATTCATCGACATCACCAAGTACGACAGCCTGATCAGCCAGGCGGCACAGAAATACAAGATGGATAAGGCCCTCATCAAGGCCGTCATCAAGGCCGAGTCGAACTTCAACCATCAGGCCGTCTCGCCCAAGGGGGCGCGGGGGCTCATGCAGCTCATGCCTTCCACGGCCGCCCAGCTACAGGTCGAGGATTCGTTCCACCCGGAAAAGAACATCGAAGGCGGCGTCCGCTACCTGCGCTACCTCCTCCAGAGGTTCAACGGCAACCTGGCCCTGGCCCTGGCCGCCTACAACGCCGGCGAAAAGGCCGTGACACGCCACGGGGGTATCCCGCCCTACCGGGAAACGCAGAATTACGTCCAGCGCGTCCAGAGCTACATCAACATGTTCCGCTGAAGTCCGCCCTTCCCTTTCAATCAACGTCTCCGACCAGCCGCCTCTGCAGCGTCCACGTAGAGATATTTTCTGAAACGTTCCAGCCTCTTATCTTTTATTCCCTTGACGGACGCAAGTTCGTCCAGGCTGCGGAAGCGCGTCCTCTCCCGCCTCAAAACAACGATCTTCTCCGCCGTTTTGGGGCCGATTCCGGGGATGAGCATGAGGTCGGAGACCGACGCCGTATTGACGTCGATGGGGAGATCGAGGGCCAGCCTCGTCGCCGCCGTCATGGTGCCGACGGCGGCTTCCGGCTTGCCGCCGGCCGCTCGCCGGATTGTAATGGACATGCCGGAGGCCAGGGGTGCGTTCAGTTCTGCCGGAGGGAATGCATACCGGTCCGGCACCCCTGCCGCCTTCAGCGCGTCTTCCAGGACGGCGCCCGCGGGCAGTTGGAAGATGCCTCCCCTCTCCCGGCCGTCGTTCAATTCCACCACCACCGGCCCGGAAGAGACGACGGCGGCCCGGACTTTCTCCGTCCGCGGCCCGAATCCCCGCTCCCAGAGCGGAAACGCAGCCACAAGGCAGGCCGTCGCAAGGACGACGGCTGCCGCCCCGATATATTGGCCGTCAGTCAGCCGGAGAGGATTTTCAGGCCTCGCGCTCCAGGCCGAAAGCGTCGTGAAGGGCCATGACGGCCAGTTCCGTGTATTTGGCTTTAACGACACAGGACACCTTGATCTCGGAGGTGCTGATCATCTCGATATTGATGCCTTCCCTGGAGAGCGTATCGAACATCTTGGCCGCCACGCCGGCATGGCTGATCATGCCCACGCCGATGATGGACACCTTGGCGACGTGGTCGTCCACTTCCACCTGTTTCGCGCCGATATCGCGGGCGGCGTCTTCGACGATCTGCTTGGCGGCCTTCAGGTCCTTCTTGGAGACCGTAAAGGTCAGGTCGGTGAAATTGTCGATGCTCGCGTTCTGGATGATCATGTCCACAACGATGTTCTTGTCCGCCAGGGGCGAAAACAACCGGGAGGCGACCCCGGGCCGGTCGGGCACCCGGACCACCGTAATTTTTGCCTGATCGCGGTCGTACGTTACGCCCGCCACTACTTCCTTCTCCATATCCTTATCCTCCTTCGTCACCAGGGTCCCTCCTTCATCCGAAAACGACGATTTCACATAGACCGGAACTTCAAATTTCTTTGCCAGTTCGACGGAGCGGGGCTGCAGCACTTTCGCGCCCGCCCGGGCCATCTCCAGCATCTCGTCGTAAGTAATCTTGTCGAGACGCCGCGCCTTGTCGCAGATGTTCGGGTCCGTCGTATAGACGCCGTCCACATCCGTATAGATATCGCAGACATCCGCCTTCAAAGCCGCCGCCAGGGCCACGGCGCTCGTGTCGGAGCCGCCCCTTCCCAGGGTCGTGATGTTGTTTTCCTCGTCTACGCCCTGAAATCCAGCCACAACGATGACATAGCCCTGCTTCAGGTCGGCCTTGATCTTCTTGTCCTCAATGTTGACGATTCTCGCCTTCGTATAGGCCTTATCCGTCACGATCCTTATCTGGTGGCCCAGGTACGACTTGGACCGGTAGCCCAGCCGGTTCAGGACCATGGCGAGCAGCGTCACCGTAATCTGCTCTCCCGTCGAAATAAGGGAATCGTACTCCCTTCCCGGGGGGTCCGCCGAGGCTTTTTGGGCCAGATTGATGAGGCGGTCCGTCTCTCCGGCCATCGCCGAGAGAACGACGACCACGTCGTTGCCCTGTTCCTTGGTTCTGATGACTTTGCGGGCCACATTCTCGATCTTATCCAGATCGGCAACGGATGTGCCTCCGTATTTCTGAACAACAAGTCCCATCTTTACAATCCTCCGTCTTTTATGACTTTGACCAGGCGGTCCATCTTTTCCCGGCCGCCCGTTATTTCAATCTTCCTTTGGCATTCGTCGAGGTAGGTCATGGTGACGATGCAGGCCTCCTCGGGAAGCAGGCCCCTGACCTTTTCCGCCCACTCGATGACGGCCACGCCGCGGCCGTACAGGAATTCCTCGCACCCCATGTCTTCCAGGTCCGCCGATCCCGCCAGGCGGTAGACGTCCACGTGATAGAGGGTAAGCCGGCCGGGATATTCGTTCACCAGCGTAAAGGTCGGAGAGGTGACCTGATACCGCTCGGAGACACCGAGTCCCCGCGCTATCCCCTGGGTGAGGCAGGTCTTGCCCGATCCCAGGTCGCCGATCAGCGCCACGATGTCGCCCGCCGCGAGGTTTTTCCCCAAAATCTCGCCCAGGCGGAACGTCGCCTCGGGCCCCTGCGACAGCATTTCGTATGAACCTTTTTCCTTCACGATTGCTCCCATGTTCCTCAAGCGCCGACGGAAGCGCCCTTCTCCAGGACGACCGTCGCCGCGGCCTGGCTCCTCGTATGCGTGAGCGTCAGGTGCACCGCCGCAACGCCTCTTTCCTTAAGCATCTCGCCGCCCCGCCCGTAAATCGTCAGGGATGGCCGCCCTTCGGCGTTGTTCCGGACCTCGATGTCCGCAAGGTTGACCCCCATGCCGAGACCGATGCCCAGCGCCTTCAGGAACGACTCCTTTGCGGCGAACCGGGCGGCGTAGTGGATGGCCGGAAAGGCCTTCCTGCCGCAATAGGCGCATTCGTAAGCCGTGAAGACCCGCCCGGTAAAACGGTCTCCGAACCGTTCCAGCAATTTCCCTATCCGTTCGACATCGACCAGATCGGTACCGATACCCGCGATCATCTCAAGCCTTTAAAATCGCCTGGGCCACGTCGACCACCTTCCGCATCATCGCCACATTGTGCACGCGGACGACATGGCTTCCGTAAAGCACCGAGGCCGCAACAGCGGCGGCCGTGCCGGCGTCCCTGTCCGCCGCCTCCTCTTCGCCCGTTATCCTGCCGATGAAGGCCTTCCGGGAAATGCCCGTCACGACGGGCAACCCCAGAACCCGGAATTCGGGCAGGTGTTTTAAAAGCTTCAGGTTGTCGGCCGGCGTCTTGCCGAATCCTATCCCCGGATCGACCATCATATGCCCCGCATCGATCCCATGTCCGGCCGCAAACGCGATCCGCTCCCGGAGGAACGCCACAATGTCGCCGACGACGGACGTATAGGCGATCTTCCCTTTCTGCATGTCGGCGGGCGTACCCCGCATGTGCATGAGGACGACGGCCGCCTCGGCGTCTGCAATGATCTTGCTTATCCGCCGGTCGAACCGCAGGGCGCTTATGTCGTTGACGATCTCCGCCCCGGCTTCCAGGGCCTCCGCCGCAACGGCCGCTTTTGTCGTGTCGACCGAAATCGGCGCCCCGATCTCTGCGGCAAGCCTCCTGATTACGGGCACGATCCTGGCCCTTTCTTCCTTGACGGAAACGGGCGAAGCCCCGGGCCGCGTCGATTCGCCGCCGATATCGACGATGTCCGCTCCTTCCTCGACCATGCGGATTCCCCGCTCGACGGCGGCATCTTCAGCCATGTATTTCCCCCCGTCGGAGAAGGAGTCGGGCGTCACGTTCAAAATCCCCATGATGAGGGGCCGTTCGCCGAGGATAATGTCCCGCTGCGCCGTTTTTAAAAGATGCAGTTCCCGGCCCCGGTTTGCGATCAGGGCCGTAACGGCCTCCGCCAGTTCTTTCAGGCCGAATGGCTGGGCGGCGAGCTTCGCCGCGAAGCGGCCGATCTGCTTTTCCGTTCCGATCAGGATGACGTCCGTCTCCGGAACGCTGCATGCCACCGACCCCCGGCAGACCGCCGCGTCGCCCCCGACGGCAAGCATCTCCTGCTTGATGATGTTGGCCACCTTGCAGGGCACGCCGGTCAGAAGCAGGTTCAGTCCCGACATCTTGGGAAGCATCGCCTCGATGCCGTATGGATCGACCCCTACCCTCTTCAGGGCATCCAGGGCCTCCGCCGGCGACGTCAGGTCCAGGCACCGCAGGGAACAGTTTTTGGCATCTTCTTTCTTCATGCGCGGATAGACGGTGAAAACCGGTCGGGTTCAGCCCGATTCAGACGGCCTCAGTGCAAGGTTTCAGAGGGTTTGTCCTCTGTGCCTTCGGAAGGTTCGACCGCTCCTTCCGGGGGCTTAACCTCTCCCTCGGGGGGCTTGATTCCCAGGATTGCGTCAATCTCGGAGGAATTGAGCACCTCTTTTTCGAGGAGTTCCAAAGCCATTTTATTGAGGTGATCCATATGGTCGGACAAGAGCTTCTTGGTCTTGTCGTAGCTTTCCAGTACGATGCGGTTGATCTCCTTGTCGATCCGCTGCGCTGTATCCTCGCTGTAGTCCTTGTGGGTGGCAAACTCGCGGCCGAGGAAAATCTGCTCTTCCTTCTTGCCGTAGCTCAAGGGTCCCATGTCGTCGCTCATGCCCCACTCGCAGACCATCTTGCGGGCCAGGTTCGTCGCGCGTTCGATATCGTTGCCCGCACCGGTTGTGAAGTCCTTGAGGATGATCTCTTCCGCGGCGCGCCCTCCGAGGAGGATCGCGATGCTGTTCAGGAGGTATTCCCTGGGATACGTGTGTTTCTCGTCGATGGGCAGCTGCTGTGTCAAACCGAGCGCCCGGCCGCGGGGAATGATCGTCACCTTGTGGATCGGGTCCGTGCCCGGCAGGAGCTTCGCCACGAGGGCGTGGCCGGACTCATGGTAGGCGGTGATCCGCTTCTCCTCGTCGCTGATGACCATGGATTTGCGCTCCGTCCCCATCATGACCTTGTCCTTGGCGTATTCGAAGTCGGACATGCTGACCTTGTCCTTGTTGAACCGGGCGGCGTACAGTGTCGCCTCGTTCACGAGGTTCTCGATATCGGCCCCGGAAAATCCGGGCGTGCCGCGGGCGATGACGGCAAAATCGACGTCCGGTTCGAGCGGCGTCTTCTTCGCGTGGACCTGAATAATCTTCTCCCGCCCCTTGATGTCGGGCAGGGGCACGACGACCTGACGGTCGAAGCGGCCGGGCCTGAGCAGTGCGGGGTCAAGGACATCCGGACGGTTCGTCGCCGAGACGAGGATCACGCCCTCATTCGATTCGAACCCGTCCATCTCCACGAGAAGCTGGTTCAGCGTCTGCTCGCGCTCGTCGTGGCCGCCGCCGAGGCCTGCGCCACGGTGCCGCCCCACGGCGTCGATCTCGTCGATGAAAATGATGCAGGGAGCGTTCTTCTTGCCCTGATCGAAGAGGTCGCGGACGCGGGAGGCCCCGACGCCGACGAACATCTCGACGAAGTCGGACCCGCTGATACTGAGGAACGGAACGTCCGCCTCCCCGGCAATGGCTCGGGCGAGCAAGGTCTTACCGGTACCCGGATGGCCGACGAGGAGAAGGCCCTTGGGAATTCTGCCGCCCAGGCGGGTGAATTTCTTGGGGTCTTTCAGGAAGTCGATGACCTCTTCCAGCTCCGCCTTGGCCTCGTCAATGCCGGCCACGTCGGCAAAGGTCACTTTCTTCGATTTGTCCGTCACCAGCCTCGCCCGGCTCTTGCCGAACGCCATGGCCTTGCCGCCGCCCGTCTGCATCTGGCGCATGAAGAAGATCCAGACGCCGATCAGAAGGAGCATGGGGAACCACGAGATGAGGACCGTCATGTACCACGGCGACTCCTCCACCGGCTTGGCGGCGATCTGCACTTCCTTCTTCTGGAGGATGTCGATCAGGTTGGCGTCTTTGGGGGCGAAGGTCTTGAACGTCTTACCGTCCTTGTATTTACCGGCGATGTTGTCCCCCTGGATGGTGACCTCGGCCACCTTGCCGTCGTTCACATTGGCGATGAACTTGCTGTAGATGAGCGTCTCCTGGCTGTTTTTCGGCTGGTTGAAGAGATGGTAAACCAGTACGAAGACCAGACTGATCACGAGCCAGAGAGCAATGTTCTTCTGTAATGGGTTCAAGCTTGTTATTCTCCTTATCGGCTAATGGGTAACCCCTTGTATTTCAATGTTATTCAACACCACTGTCTTGTGCAAACACACTTTATATTAACTCCTTACAATAAGCCCTTATTAATTTCAAATAATTTCTATTTTTACGACCCGCCGCGTGTCCGCCGTGACCTTGACGCGGTCGCAAAGCCTCCGGCCCGGAATCCAGATGACCGACTCCCGGTCCGCCAGAAGCGGCATGGTCTTTCTTTGCGACGGATCGATCTTGTGGTCGATGAAGAACTTCTTCAGCTTCTGCGTCCCCGCCATGCCCAGGGGCTGGAAGCGGTCGCCCGGCCGGAAGGTACGGACGGACAGGGGCGGCACCACCCGGTCGAAATCGAGATAGGCGCCGTTTTCTTCCCGCCATTCGCCGGGCCGGCCGGCGAATTCCGCCCGGACCGTCTCGCCTGTCTCCGCCACGGTCAGCTCTCCCGGCACGGCAAGCTCGTAGTTATACGGACGGACGGGCACAGACTGCTCCCTGCGGCCGCCGCGCCGGAAAACCACCTTTCCGCCGGTCCGCCCTACACGGATGCCGCCCGGCAGGTGCAATTCGGCAGAGGCCCCGGTCCCGCGGCACAGGTCGACGACCGCCTGGATATGAGTATAGACGATGCCGCCCCGGCCGGTCAATCCCTCCAGGACCGTCTTGACGATCCTTCTTTGCAGGGCCTCATGGAGCGCCAGGAAGTCCCGGCCGTCGAAGGCCGCTTCTTTCCCCGCGGCAACCGCCCAGCTTTCCAGGACGGACCGGACCGCCATTTGGAGGTAATCGTCCTCCAGCCTCATGATATCGCCCAAGCGCGTGAGGTTCTCCTCCATATTGGGATTGTATGACGCCGCAAGCTCCGGCAGGAGCTTGTGCCGGAGGCGGTTACGCAGATGCACGTCGCTTGCGTTCGAACTGTCTGACCGGAAGGCATACCCGTTTTTCTTAAGAAAGGCATCGATCTCGTCTTTCGATACGGCAAGGAGCGGCCGGATGAAGAGGCCGTCCCGCACGGGGAGCATGCCTTTCAGCCCGTCCGGCCCCGCACCGCGGAGAAGGTTCATCAGCACCGTTTCGGCCTGGTCGCCCGCGTGATGGCCGAGGGCGACCCTCCGGGCCTTTCTCGCCTCCGCCACGTCCACGAGGAACCGGTATCGTTCGTTCCGGGCCGCTTCTTCCAGGGAACCGCCCTTCTCTTCCCTGATCCGGCGGATGTCGGCGCAGGCCGACTCGAAGGGAAGCGAAAGCCGCCCGGCGAGGTCCCGGACGAACGCTTCGTCTCCGTCGGATTCCGTACCGCGAAGACCGTGGTTGAGATGGGCCACAACGATGCGCAGATCATAAACGGGGGCCGCAGCCGCAAGGATATGGAGGAGGGCGACCGAATCGGGTCCGCCCGAAACGGCGGCGACGACCGTGTCTCCCCGCGCCAGCATCCTGTGCGCAGCCATGTACGACGATACTTTTTCGATCATGCTCTTACCGGCGGCGTCCTTCCGCCGCCCCGTTCCTGCAGGTGCGCCCCCGCGAGGGCGTCGTTCAATAGAAAAGGGACTTGAGTTCGGCCGAGTCTTCGTAGGTAAAGTCCGGCTGAAGCGCGAGCAGGGTCTCCCGCGCCGTGAGTCCGTTCAGGTATGCGCAGCTTAAAGCCCCCACGCCCTTGGCCAGCCGGATGTCGGCCGGGCCGTCGCCGATCACGACCGTGTGGCCGGGACGCGCATGGTATTCGGAAAGGAGCGGCGTGACGATCCGGGCGTCGGGCTTCCGGTAGGGAGTCTTTTCGGCCCCGATGACGGCATCGAAACAGCCGGCGATGCCCAGTTTGTCCACGATCTTCTGGGCGAAATCGTGTCGCTTGTTGGTGACGACGGCCTTCTTCTTGCCGGAAAAACGCTCCAGGACGTCCCGGATTCCGGGATAGAGGTCGGTCGTGTCGAGCAGGTGCTCCGTATAGTAGGCCGAAAACAGCGTCATCGCCGGGCCTAAATGATCCCCGGCGGCCTCCCCCAGCGACCGGACCAGAAGTTCGCGAACGCCGTCGCCGACAAAACCCATAATTTTATCCACCGAGAGGACCGGAAGGCGAAGCCGCCCCAGGGTGTAATTCACGGCGGCCGCGATGTCATTTCCCGATGTAATCAACGTACCGTCCAGATCAAAGACCATGAGATCAACGTGAGCCATTATTTTTCAAGCCATATCCTCATTCATTTTCCCAAATATAACCATTGGCCCGCCCAAAGACAAGCGCCAAGAGAAATTCTTTGCAGGATTCCGCCACATGCGGCGGTCTATAGCCGGAATCACCGGTATTCGTTTGCATAACCGCTCTTTCTGTGTTAAACTTTATCACCTTTTATATACTAGGGGTGGTTATGGCCATTTCTCCCGTGAATTCGTACCAACAGGACTATAATCCCTACACGTCGCCCACATCAGACCAGGTGACGATGCAGGAGAAGGCGGAAGCCTTAAAGCCCAGATCCGAACGGTGCGAAACCTGAAAGAACAGGAAATACAAGGATCGGTCCGATGATCCTACCGTATCTTTCCAGTCCGCGACGCACGTCTCTCCCGAAGCGGCGCCGGCGGCCGTCATGGGCCACGAGCAGCAGCATGTAGCCCATGAACAGGCCAAGGCC
Source organism: Syntrophales bacterium (assembly GCA_963668175.1). GTDB lineage: Bacteria > Desulfobacterota > Syntrophia > Syntrophales > PHBD01. The sequence continues at coordinate 1,612,249 of OY764159.1, read as the reverse complement.
GCGGAAGATGGACGCAAGGTCGTCTTTCAGTCCGTGACCATCCATACCGCCATCTGTCCCGAGTGAGGACGATCTTATGTCTCCGGGGGCGAGACAACGACGGTAACAAGGGCGAAAGATAAAAACGCCGTACCGACAACGCCCCAGGAGGGCAAGGGCGGTCTGATCGACATCAAGGTCTGACGGCGCCGGCAGTTCGCCATCTATTGCTTCCGCGGCTCACCTTCCATAACAGCGGCGCCCGATGCGGCCGGAAAGGACTTTCCGGCCCGCGGCTCCCCGGCCTGCGGCCCGACCCGGTCGCTTCCGATGCCGCGCAGCAAAGCGTTAACCCCGATCGCAGAATTTCAGACGGCACGCAAAGGCCCGGCAATGCAAGAAAACCTTCTGAAGGTGATTCTGGCAGAAAGCAGGCCGGAGTGCATCCGGACGATAAGAAGAACGTTGAAGGACGCCGGGATTCCCCTGCGCGTCTCCCTGGTGGATTCTCCGCCGGCAGCCCTGGCCGCCCTCCGTCGGCGGCCGGGCGACGTCGTGGTCTTTGGCCTGACGTCTCCCGCCGATCTGGATGGCGAGACTGTTCTCGCCATCCGGGAGGCGGCGGCCCTGGCCCCCGTGATCGCCGTTGCCGACCGGGGCACTGCTGCCGCCGACAGCCGGACATGGACGGAGGTCTTCGCCGACATTCTTCCCCGCGAAGGCCTGACGGCCATCCTTCTCGGCCGCTCCCTCCTTTACGCCCAAAAACGTCACCAGACCATGAATCGCCTCAGGGAGCGGGAGGCGCAGCTCGGGGCCGTCTTCCAGCAATCCGCCCTGGGCATCCTGATCACGAGGACCGGCGACGGCCGGATCGTCTACACCAACCGTTCCTTCCAGCAGATGCTCTCCTACAGCGGCGAAGAGCTGCTCGGGATGACCCACGACGGGATCGTCCACCCCGAGGACCGCGACGGCTCCCCCGACCTGCAGCGGGAAGCGGCTTCCGGAAAGCGGGACTGGTACCAGACAGAGAAGCGCTATGTAAGCAAAGACGGACGCCTGATCTGGGGACGTCTCACGGTTTCGTTATCCCGGGGCGGCGCGGCGGGAAACGGCCTGGCCGTCGGCATGGTGGAGGACATCACGGCGCACCGGCAGGCCGAGGAAGCGACGAGTGCCCTGATCATGGCGATCCCCGACCGGATGTTCCGCATCCGGGCGGACGGGACGTTTCTCGATTACAAGCCCGCGGGCGGCGACAGCCGGCCCGCATCCAGACCCCTCGTCCAGACGCGCCTTTCGTCCGTGCTGTCTCCGGAAGCGGCCCGGCTCACCGAGGAGGCCGTCAGCCGCGCCCTGAAGACCAGGGAAATGCAGGTTTACGAATATACCACGGCCGAAAACGGCCGCAGGCGCTTCTGGGAGGCCCGGATGGTCCCCAGCGGGAAGCGGGACGTCGTCGCCGTCGTCCGGGACGTCACGGGCCAGCGGTCCATGGAGGCGGCCCTGCGGGCGGCTTACGAAGGGATGGAGGCCTGCATCCGGGAAAGGACGGCCGACCTGGTCCGGGCCAACGAGGCCCTCCTCGAAGAGATCGACCGGCGGAAAATGAGCGAATTCATCATCAACGCCGTCCACGAATTCATGACGCTGATCAACAAGGATTACTGCTACGAGGCCGTCAACGACGCCTACTGCCGGGCGCTGGGAAAGAGGCCCGCGGAGATCGTCGGCCGGTCCGTCGCTGACATCTGGGGCAAAAGGCGTTTCACTGGCCGCATCAAACCCCTCATCGACCGGTGCCTGAAAGGCGAGATCGTCCATGACGAAAGCTGGATCGACCTCGACGGCCGGGAGCGGGCTTACTTCGCCATGACCTACTACCCCTACTCGGGGCACCCTCCCGCGGCGACCCATGCCGTCGTGATCTCCCACGACCTGACGGAGCGCAAACAGGCCGAGAAGGTCATGCAGGACGCCCGCCGCCGGCAGCAGGCCATCCTGGACAACATCCCCGACATGGCCTGGCTCAAGGACAGAGGCGGCTTCTATATCGCGGCCAACCGGGTTTTCGCGGAGGCCTGCGGCACAGCACAGGGGGACATTCCAGGCAAGACCGACGCCGACCTGTGGCCGCCGGAACTGGCGGGAAAATACCGGCAGGACGACAAGGAGGTCATGCAGTCCGGCCGCAGGATGCAGATCGAAGAGCCGATCATCTATAGAAACGGCGACGCCCTCTGGGTCGAAACGGTCAAGACGCCCATCTGCGACGACCGGGGCCGGGTCTCGGGCACGGCGGGCATCTCCCGGGACATCACCGAGCGGAAGCACAGCGCGACCGTGATCGAAAAGGAGCGCCGGAGGCTCTTTTCCCTCCTGGAAGAGCTGCCCGTCTTCGTCTATCTCCAGGACCGCGACCACTCCATCCGCTTCGCCAACCTCTTCTTCCGCAAGCAGTTCGGCGATCCCCAGGGAAAGAAATGCTACCAGGTCATCGCACGCCGGAAGAAACCCTGCCCGAAATGCCTGCCTTTTCAGGTATTCGAGAGCAGACAGCATCAGACATGGGAATGGATGCACGCCCCGGAAGGGCGGATGTACCAGATTTACGACTACCCCTTCGTCGATACGGACGGTTCGCTCCTGGTGCTGGAGATGGGCATCGACATCACCGCCTTCCGCCAGGCGGAAAAGCGGCTCGAATCCTATCAGGAAGAGCTGCGCTCCCTATCGTCCCAGCTCACCCTTGCGGAAGAGAGAGAGCGCAGGCGGATATCCTGCCAACTCCACGATCACATCGGACAGAACCTGGCCTATTGCAAGATCAGGCTGGGAGAACTCTGCATGGACCTGACGTCCGGGGATCTACGGGAAAGGGCCGGGGAAATCCGGGAGACCATCGAGCAGACGATCCTCTATACCCGGACCCTGACCTGCGAACTCAGCCCCCCGATCCTCTACGAGCTGGGGCTGGAGGCGGCCGTGGAATGGCTGGGAGACCAGCTCCTGGCGGGAAAAGGCATCGGCTTCTCGTTCGAGGACGACGGGCGGCCCAAGCCCCTGAGCGACGACGTCAGGATCCTCGTCTTCCAGTCGGTCCGGGAGCTGCTCATCAACATCGCCAAGCACGCGCAGGCAAAGCATTGCAGCGTCTCCATAAGCAGGCTGCACGATGCGGCCGTCGTCGCCGTCAAGGACGACGGCGTCGGGTTCGATACGTCGGGCCTCTTCGCCCCGGGAAACCGCGACGCCGGCTACGGCCTCTTCAGCATCCGCGAACGGTTCAAGAACATCGGCGGGGACTTTCATCTCCTTTCCGTCCCCGGCGGCGGCAGTTTCGCCATGATGTCCGTACCCCTCGACAAATCGCCTGGGAGAAAGAAGCCATGAAGGGAAAGGTTAAAGTACTGCTGGCCGACGACCACAAGATTCTGCGGACGGGCCTCCGGGCTCTCCTGGAGAAGCAACTCGACATGGAAGTGGTCGGGGAGGCGGAGAGCGGCGCCGCCGCGGTGGACCTCTCCAGGAAGAAGCCGCCCCACGTCATCATCATGGACATCAACATGCCCGACATGAACGGTATCGAAGCCACCCGGCGCATCCTTCACGACAGGCCCGATATCAAGGTTTTGGCCCTCTCGATGCACGCGGACAAGGGCTTCGTCGTCAACATGCTCAAAGCCGGGGCGGCGGGCTATCTTCTCAAGGACTGCGCCCTGGAAGAGCTGGCCCACGCCATCCGCGCCGTCATGGACAACCGGGTTTACCTGAGCCCGGCCCTCGTGAACGGCATCCTCCAGGACTATATCCACCTCATGTCCAGGGAAGACCTGTCGGTTTATTCGATCCTGACGGCCCGGGAGCGGGAAGTCCTCCAGCGCGTCGCCGAGGGGAAGTCTACGAAAGAAATCGCCTTCACGATGGACATCAGCACCAAGACGGTCGAGACGTACCGGCACCAGATCATGGAAAAACTGGGAATCGGCAGCGTGGCCGAGCTGACCAAATACGCCATCCGCGAAGGATTGACCTCGTTATAGGCGCAAATATTTGCTTTAATTCTTAACAGTTTCATGTTATATGCGTTTCCGTCAATCTTATTGCACAACTAACCGGCAGGGGCAGGCCCGGCCGCCGCTCGCATCCCGAAGGGCCGCGGGGGCCGGTTTTTGAGACTTGCAGGGGGGAGTGAACCGCACCGGTCTTGTCGAAGGGGGCAACGTTCCGGGCCGGTCAAGGCAATCAAAAAAACGAGGAGGAGAACCGATGCCGAGCACCAATCCTAATATCATTGAAGATAGCGAATCCAAAATCACCACCGTTATCGCAGACGATTTGGAAGTCAAGGGAACGATCAAATTCAAAAGCTCTCTCATGATTAAGGGAAATTTCGAGGGGGAAATCCTTTCAGAAGGGTTGCTGATCGTAGGCCCCACGGCGACCGTGACGGCGCGCATCACCACGAACAACCTCATCTCCCACGGCAAGATCGAAGGGGATGTTACGGCCAGCGAACATGTCATTTTAAAGAGCACCTCGTACCACAAGGGGGACATCACCACCCCGAACCTGATCATTGAAAGCGGCGCCATCTTCAACGGCTCCTGCGTCATGGCGAAAGATAACAGGTAAACGGTCCGGCCCCGGCGGAACAGACCTCCCGGCATTCCGGAACTGCGGTTGCGGTTCGCGGGCCTATATATCCAGATACAGCCGGGTTGCACACGGCGCGTTTTCCGGTTTCAAAGATCGACAGCAAGGAATCGACATGGGGGAAAAATGACTACAGCCAATCCTGCCAGAACGGAAGATAACGAAACAAGGGTCACCACGGTGATCGCCGACGACCTGGAGATCAAGGGCTCGATCAGCTTCAAAAGCTCGCTCATGATCAAGGGGAACTTCGAGGGGGAGATCCGGTCGGAGGGCCTGCTCGTCGTGGGCCCCACCGCCATGGTGAAGGCCGAGATCACGACGAACAAGCTGATCACGTACGGCAAGATCGTCGGCAACGTCACGGCCGACGAAAACGTCGTCCTGAAGACGGATTCGTCCCTCAAGGGGGACATCACGACGCCCAACATCATCATTGAAAACGGCTCCGGCTTCAACGGAAGCTGCATCATGAAGCGCGACTACCGGCCGCCGCCCAGGGAACCGGAGAGACCGGCCGGGCCGCCGTCGCCGTCGCCCTTCGACTACAAGCACACGTTCTTCCCCCCGCCGGAGACGACGCCATCGGAGATCGCCGCCGCAGTGGAGAAGCCCGCGCGGCCGGAGATACCGCCGCCGCCCGCCCCGCCGGAGGAGAAGCCGCCCCGGCCGGACGACAAGATCCCGCCGCCCCCCAAGAAGAAAGGCTTCTGGGGACGGTGATTCGCAGGGCCGTTAAGGCCCGTGCCGGTTTGGGCGTGAAACGCTCTTAACCGTCCGCCGCCGCGTTGTGCAAAGCGCGGAAGATTCGTGCGAACCAACTTTAGAAAACAACAACCCCGCCGGGAGACTAAAAAAAGGTCACGCCCGGCGGGGTTTTATGTTTTCACTTGCTATTTGAGCTGCATGCGCTCTATGGGCTGACTTCAGTTATTTATTTTTTTCTGCCCCGCGGCGGACCAAAGTTGGTCGACGGGAATACGGATAATTCTTCTTTTCCCATCATAGCTATACCATTTCAGTCTCGGATCGTTAAGATTGATTTCTGACACTGATGTCCACGGTGTCGGTGCTAGTTCAATTCCCAGTTCCTTTTCATCATTATCAAAAAAAGCTACTCTCCCTCCGTATCCCCAATGAAGCCTGAAAGGACCGCAATTCACTTTCGGATATCCCGGTTGCTTCAGAAAGGGACGAATGGGTCCCGTGGGTGGAAGAATTGAGGCCTTGCCTTCTGAATATTTAACATCTTTATTCAAAAAGTCGTTTGTATCATCATTCTTATAATACACTTCATATGTCGCATAACCTTCTCTATCGTTTTTCTCCGTCCAAAATCTCGTGAACTTTAGGGCGCAATACTCTTTATCTTTACGAATCATTAAAATCCGTCCTAAAGGCATTCCGACATATGCATCGTCCATATAGATTTCGTTTTGTCCATATACATCAGTCTCCACCCGAAATCCACGAGAACGCACTATATCATCGGCTGAACCTTCACTCGTCATGAACATGATCAATAAGCAGAGAAATAAGCCTGTGAAAGTTTTTTTCATCAATCACCTGCCTCAAGTGGAAGTATACGCCTTTGATCCGTTTGTTGCTGTTCCCGGCCTACCGGTCCTTCCAGCGGTCACACCCGGCGGGGTTCTTTGTCGCTCAGGATCTTATTCATCTATAATATGTATAGTCCCATCTTCTTTTAAAGCATTCAAACTGATTTTGATGATTTCGTAATTCTTCAAATTTGCCCAAAAGCCGATAAATAAATGATTTTGCGTTCTGAAAATTCTGACATTTTTATATCCGTAAAAATCTACGTTATTTTTGTCCAGAATATTTCTGATCCATCTTTTATCGGATAAGTTATAGAAGTATATCCAAATTTTCTTACTACCCGTAACTGCCAATATTATACTGTCTGAATCAACCCATATGTCGGCGTCGTGCACATACTCCCCATCATATTTAAACTTTCCGTTTTTAAGATATGCCTTCCCCAGATTTGGCAGCGGTAGGATGTTCTGTTCTCCCGTAATTGAATCTATTATTTCTATATTGTCGGAAATCTTAACTTTCTTATTGTTTTTCACAAATAGGACACCCTCTTTATGAATCCAGTCATATTTATTAATCTTATAACCATCTTTATTAAATGTACCTGATTTAGGCCGATTTCGTCTCCATGAAAGTTCCTCTCCAACCGAAAATATCGTTCGAAGATTTGAACTATCATAGCCTACAACATAGGAAAGGACTCTCTCTTTACCCTCTTTCCTTATCAGCGAGGGAATAATTTCAATATTTTCCCCAATCATTTTTTTTGATCCGTGACCACCGGAGATTATGTCTAGCAGAGATTTTAGAACGATATTTCTCCCTTCATACCCATATGTCGAATAGAAAAGAATCGAACCATCCGGGTAAATCAGCGGCACAGGAACGAAGTGATAGAACTCTTTGTCAAATGTTTCATAGATATGTTCCAGTTCTCGCAATTTTTCGCCCTTCAAATTGTAAAAGCCGATATACCATTTAGTCTCACCCGTTTTTCGCCTTATGGAACAAATCTCGTGGTCAGAGTAAGGCCCTAGATAATAAGCTTTCCCGGGTATACTTACTATCGTCCAGTCTTTACTTTCTTTGTTGATGGACACCAATTGGGAATCATATGCATAGTTAAATATATTCCCAATCTCTTGCCAAACGATAATATATATTCTATCTCCCCTTTCGAAGAAGTCATATCCGTTGGTCAAATGGTAGTCAGAATCACCATGAAAAGAAAAAAAATGCGACGCTGCCGATTTATCTAGTATTGATTCCCCTGTTGAATTGCCAAAGACGGAGAAAACAGATGACAAGACAATGGAAATCGTCACGAGTAGATTATAAGGTTTCAGACGAATCCTCATAAAGGTCATACCCCCTCAATTCAATATGACGTCCGCTAATCACCGGCCGGCAGATGAAACTTGTGCAGGAAGCGGTGATAGGCCGGCGTAAAGAGAACAGCGACGAATGTCAGGAAGGCGATCCCGCTGAAAAGGGCATACAGAGCCGAAAAGATTTTCCCGGCAGCCGTATCCAGATGGTCCACCGGTCCCATGCCGGTGAGGATCATCGAGGCATTCAGAAAAGAGTCGATCCAGGCCAGCCCGCCGAAAAGATGATAGCCCACGGTACCGATACCGATGGAAAAGGTGAGGATGCAAAGGGAAAACAGCGAGTACCGAACCTGGCGGCGCATGAACTCCCGCCGGCTCAAAAGCGGCTTTCGGTGATGTTCAAGCATAACTCCCCTCCGGCGTCGGCCTATTTGTCCTTCCAGACGGGCTTGCGCTTTTCGAGGAAGGCGTTCATGCCCTCCACGGCGTCTTCCGCGTAGAGGTTGGACACCATGACCTCGCTGCCCAAGGTATAGGCTTGCTCATCGGTAAGCTTCACCTGACTGTAGAAGGCGCGCTTGCCGATGGCGAGGGTGAGCCGGCTCGCCTCGGCGATCTTGGCCGCCAGGGCCTTCACCTCGGCCTCCAGTTGGTCGGCGGGGACGACCTTGTTGACGAGGCCCCACTCCCTGGCCTCCTGCGCGGTGATCATGCGCCCCGTGAAGAGCATCTCCAGCGCCCGCTTGCGGCCGACGGCCCGCACCAGCGGGATGGCGGGCGTCGTGCAGAAGACGCCGATCCTGACGCCCGGCGTCCCGAAGGAGGCGCCCTCCTCGGCGACGGCGAGATCGCAGGCGGCGACAAGCTGGCAGCCCGCGGCGGTCGCGATGCCCCGGACCTGGGCGATGGCCGGCTGCGGCATCTGCTGGAGCTTCTGCATCACGGCGCTGCAGACGCGGAATATCTCCTGGTTGTGGGCGAGGCTGCCGCTCACCATCTCCGCGAGGTTGTGGCCGGCGGAGAAGACCTTCCCTTCCGCCTTGATGACGACAACGCGGACATCCGAGCGCGTCTCCACGTCGGCGAAGACCGCGCCCAGTTCCTTGAGCGTCGCCAGGGACAGGGCGTTGCGCTTTTCCGGATTGCTCAGGGTGACCGTCGCCACCGCCCCCTCGACCGCAAGCTGCACATTCTTCAAATCCATACCCCCTCCTTGCGTGATGTTATCGTTTCAGGACCGGATCGGCACGCCGTGATCCCGGTCGCCGGTCAATATCTCGAAGGCCGCGCGATTACGCGCGAAAAGGACCTCGGGCCTGCCGTTGCCGCTTGCCGTCTTCTCGCTCACGCGCAGTTCGCACGAGGCGATTTTCGTGTTGAGGCACTGCCTGCCGCCTCCCGGGGGGTCGCTGTAGAGCAGCCCCACGAAGGCCTCCCGCGGCGCGGCGATGGTGCCTTCCACGGCCACGCGGCTGTTTTCCGAGGCGAAACTCCAGACGAAATACGAGTAGGAGCCCTTCGCCATGAGCATCGTCATCATCCCGTTCATGGCCTCTTCCCGGCCGTTGTGCCGCAGGACCACGGGCGTGAGGCAGGGGCCGCGCCAGGGGCCGATATTTATTTGGGCCGTCGCCACTTCGAGGAAGCTTTCCGGATGGGTATCGAAACCCGCCACCTGGCCCCAGGCGTAGCTGCTCGTGTGCCGCGCCCCCCAGTTGTGGTTGGCGCTGCCGCGCCAGCCCCTGATTTCCATCCGTTCGCCGCCGACGGCAAGCGTTCCGTCGAAGCGGGCGAGGGGCAGGCCCACCAGGCTCTTCGCGGCGGGCACCCAGTCCTCGTACCAGGACCGGGGCAGCAAAAGCAGCGGCGATTGATCGCCTGTGTAACGAAGGTCCCAGGCGATTTTGGTTCCGTTAGACGAGGCGATGCCGGCGGCGCGGCCCCCGTCCAGGACGGACTCGCCTATCGTTACCGAAAACGGCCCGGAGGCAAAATGGCAGGTACTGAAGGGAAAATCCTCGCGGGCAGCGTAGTGTATGCCCGTCTCGCCGTTGAAGACGACGGCCCAGACGGAACCGATGGCCTTGTCCGGATCGCGGCGGGGGCTGAGTAACGTGTAGCGGAGCCAGAAGGCGAGAGGCCGCTCCGGGTGGTTGGCGCGGAGGAAATAGCTTTCGTAATGGCCGACCGGGTCGCCGGGGCGATACCGGCAGCGATAGGACCAGCCGTTGTCGGTCTTGGGATCGAAAGCCATTGTCTGCACCTCCGGAGGGGGAACCATACGAACGCCGCAAGGAAAATGCGAAAACACTCTCTGTCCGATGCAGCGTTATAGATAGGAACGGGACGTCCTGTCAAGGCGAATCGCATCTTTGTCTAAAGACAGACTGGAGCGGTTTTCCGTTTCCCTGCCCGCCTATCCCGCGTCCCGCCGCATCCTGCCGTATCGGACGGTTATCCCCCCGAATTCGGGGCAAAAATATCAGGTTGACAGGGGACTCTTCTTGCCTTTAAATGAATTCGAGTCGTATCCGCAACGACCAACACCGACAAAGGAGTTGCTATGAAGCTCAACGACATGTTCAATCTGAAAGGGAAAGTGGCCCTCGTGACGGGAGGCGGACGGGGCATCGGAAAATTCATCGCGTCGGGCCTGGCCGAGGCGGGCGCCGACCTGGTCCTCATCTCGCGGAAAATGAAGAACCTGGAAGAGACGGCGGCGGAGTTGGAGAAAAGCTGCGGCGTCCGGGTCGTCCCCATCGCCTGCGACGTGGCGAAGGAAGACCAGATCACCGCCATGGTGGCCGAGGCGCTCGCGAAAATGAAGCGCATCGACATCCTGGTGAACAACGCCGGTGCGACCTGGGGGGCGCCGACCCTGGAATTCCCCCTCGACCGGTGGGACCAGCTCTTCAATACGAACGTCCGGGGCGTCTGGATATTGACCCAGCAGGTCGCCCGGGCGATGAAGGAACAGGGCGGAGGCGCCATCATCAACATCTCGTCGATCATGGCTTTCCGGGGCTCGGAGGAGTCGATGCACCCGGCCGTGCCCTACAACTCGACGAAGGCCGCCATCAACCTCCTGACGATGAACCTGGCGGTGAAGCTTGCACCCTACAAAATACGGGTCAACGCCATCGCCCCCGGTTTCTTCCGGACGGACATGATGGCCTACATCGAGAAACCGGGCTTCGAGGCGGCCTACCAGCAGATGATCGACATGATCCCCCTGCGGCGTGAGGGCGATATGGACGACATGAAGGGTGTCGCGGTCTTTCTGGCCTCCGACGCAGCGGCCTACATGACCGGCCAGGTTGTTGCCGTGGACGGCGGCTATCTGGCCAAATAGCGGATAACGGTCCGTTTCCCCGGCGAGCGGCTTTGCCGTCCCGGGCGGCGGGAAAATTAACCTTGCTTTCTTGGGCGCTTTTTGCTATTTGCCGCCCTCGGTTCTTTTATCACTTCGTTTATCCGTATGGTGGGCGTAGCTCAGATGGTTAGAGTGCCGGGTTGTGGCCCCGGAGGTCGAGGGTTCGATCCCCTTCGCTCACCCCATTTTTTCTAGCCTTTATACATGCGCCTGTAGCTCAGTTGGATAGAGTCGCAGACTTCGAATCTGTTGGTCGCACGTTCGAGTCGTGCCAGGCGCGCCATTTATTTCAAGGGGTTAGACGATACGGTCAGGTCCTTCGTCGCTGTTGTTTCTGCTGGAAAAATGCCGCCGGAACTGGACTGGAAGGAACGGACCGGTGCGTCGGCCGCTGTTTAAGCGGTTACAGCCGTCACCGCGGATGCAGCCTCGGCGGATGAAGACGTGGTCGAGGCGCCGAGGGACGCCACGCTCTTTTCGGCGTCGGCCAGGGCCTTATCGACATTGTTGAAATCCTGGTCCGCCGTATAGTCGCCCGCCCGGTGCAGACGCCGTTTCAATTGTTCGGCCAGGGCTTTCAGCATGGCGGATACGTTCCGCACATCCTGGGCAAACTGCCGGTCCGCCTCGGCCTCGGCGGTCTTTTGCTTGATATCGGAGACGGCGTTCTCCACATCGCCGGCCAGTTTCTGCCTCTGGGCCTCCTGGTACTGCCTCAAACCCTCTCCCAGCGACACGCCCTGCGGATTCGTTCCGGATTGCGAAGAATCGGAGGCGCCTTCATTCTTTTCTTCCGGACCCGCCGCCGAAGTCGCACCGTCGGACGCAGTCGCAGAGGCATCGGATGTGTTCGCCGCAGTATCGGACGTATTCGCCGAGGTGTCGACCGCTGCTGTCGATATACTGTCGATTCCCCCCAAGCCTGTAGCGTCTTTCAACATGCTGACGGCCGTTTCGGAGGTGCCGGCCGCCGCATTTGTCGTTTGCGTTCCATCCTGGGACGCCGTGTCATTGGCGGAAGCCGTGGCCGAGGCATATTCGCGCGCCGCCTGGGCAAGCTCTTTCGCCAGTTGGGCGATCCGGCGGGCAAGCACCTTGGGATCCCCGCCCATCGTTTTCAGCATCTGGATTTCCTGCTTGATGCGCTTGATCTTCTCGACCGCCTCCTGCTTCCGCTGCTTCATCTCCTTGATCTTGCCGGTACGCAGTTGGGCAACAACCTGGTCGGCACTGTCCATCTTCTTCTTGATGTCCTCGGCCTTCTGCGGGTCGTTCTCCTTGATGCTGTCTAAAAGCGTTTGCCGAGGCGTCTGCTTCTTTTCGGCGGCAGCGCTCTGCTGCGACAATATCTCGGTCAGCGAATAGGAATATCCTGTTTTGGCAATTCCGGTCATGCACACCCTACCCAGGTCTTTATTATTCCTATCGGCTTTTCGGGAAAATAATTGAGAGGTTTTTGTAAGTTCGCCGCCGCTATTGCATTGCTTCTTATCCTGCGCCCGTCCGACAATCCGAAGGACGCACCGTAAAAGACGGCCGCGGGAGGATGCCGGAAACCGCATGGAAGTCTTCTCGCAGGGTAGTATATGCCTCCCATAAATCTCCGCTTTTATGCTCATTGCTTTCCCGTATGATCAAAGCTATGAGATATTGATTTTCCTTGCCATCCCTACGGCTACCTCGGCGTGCGGCGCAAAGGCAGGGAATGAGTCCTTGACGGCCGGAAACGAGCACGGACCCATCCGGAAACGAATATCTGCATATAGTTATGAACGGTGAATTGAGCATCCTTATCCTTGAGGACGTCGCAACGGACGCCGAACTGATGGAATTCGAGCTGGCCGAGGCCGGCCTCAACTTTGCGGCGAAGAGGGTCGCAACCGAGTCCGCCTATGTGGAGGCCCTGGAGGCCTGTATCCCGGACATCATGCTCTCCGACTACTCGCTCCCCTCCTTCGACGGCATCTCGGCCCTGCGGATCGCCCGGCAGATGTGTCCGGAAATACCCTTCATCTTCGTCTCGGGAGCCCTCGGCGAAGAGAGGGCCATCGAACTCCTCAAGCAGGGGGCGACGGATTATGTCCTCAAAAACCGGTTGTCGCGATTGGGCCCGGCCGTTTCCCGGGCACTGCAGGAGGTGGCGGAGAGGAACGAAAGGAAACGCTTCGCACTCGAACTTCAGGCCTCGGAAGACCGCTACCGAACCATCTTCGAAAATACCGGCACGGCCACGGTCATCGTCAGGGAGGACGACACGATCGCCCTCGCAAACCGCGAGTTTGAAAGGCTCCTGGGTTACGCCCGGACGGAGATCGTCGGCGTCAGGCCCTGGATCGATTTTGTTGCAGCGGACGACCTGACGGCGGCCGAAAACGTCCGGCGGCCGCGGGTGCCGGACAGCGGGCCGCGACATACGGGTACGGAATTCCGGATGATCGACCGTAAAGGCGAAGCGATCCATGTCGTCGCATATGCGGCGCTCATCCCCTCCACCCGTGAGACGGTGATCTCGCTCCTCGACATCACGGCGCGCAAAAAGATGGAAGAAGCCCTGCACGAATCCGAGGCCCTCTATCACCACTTCTTCCAAAGCAGCGTCGCCGGAACGTTCCGCACCGTCTACGACGCCGCCGGAAAATCGGGAAAGCACACAGACTGCAACGACGCCCATGCCCGGATCCTGGGCTACGGCTCGCGTCATGAGCTTCTGGACCGTCCGCTCCGGGAGTTCTTTTTCAGCGACAACGATCTTGAGGCATATACGAGCGATCTCCTGGAGAAACGGACGATCACCAACTATCAATTCCTCCTGAGGAAAAAGGACGGCCGTCCCGTGCACGTGCTCCTCAACGCCACGATGCACGACTATAAGCAGGGTCTCATGCTGGTCGAAGGGACCATGGTCGATATCTCCGACTGGGTTGCAGCCGAGAAGAAGCTCATCGACAGCAACGAAAATCTGCGGACCCTGACGTCGGAACTGGTAATGACGGAAGAGAGGGAGCGGCGGCGCATCGCCGGCGATCTCCACGACCATATCGGGCAAACCCTCGCTCTGACGAGAATCAAGCTCGATTCCCTGGCAGAACAAGCCGCCTGTTGCGGATTCGGGGAACCACTCAGGAAAATTCAGGATATGGTCAACGAATCCATCCAGCAGATCCGCTCGCTCATGAGCGAACTCAGCCCCTACGTCCTTTACGAACTCGGCTTGGTGTCGGCAATCGAGTGGCTGAGCGAACAGATCGAGGAACAGCACGGCCTTTCGATCCATATCATGAGCGACATGAAGAACCGCCCGATCGACGAGGAGGTCCAAATCCTGATGTTCCGGGTCACCCGGGAACTGCTCCTCAACATCGTCAAGCACGCCGGGGCGAAGCAGGCCTGGATCGCCATCCAGAGCCAGGGCGGCAACATCCGCATCGTCATCCGGGACGACGGGGCCGGATTCGATACCTCGGGAATAGGACGCATGACCAGGCGGACCGGCGGTTTCGGCCTCATGAGCATCCGGGAGCGCCTCAATTACCTCGGCGGCCTCTTCGAAATCGACTCGGAGAAAGGCCGGGGAACCTGCGTCACCATTGTGGCGCCGCGTCACAGGCGAAAGAAGAGAAAGGGGAAATAAAATGGCTATCAAGGTTCTTCTGGCGGACGATCACGAGATATTCCGGGACGGACTGAGAACCCTGATCGAAAAGGAAGCGGGGATGGAAGTCGTCGCCGAGGCGGAAAACGGGCGAAAAACCATCAAAATCGCCGAGAAGCTGTCGCCGGACGTGATCGTCATGGACATCACGATGCCGGACCTGAACGGCATCGAGGCCACCCGGCGGATCATCGCCGGAAAACCGCAGGTCAAGGTCATCGCCCTGTCGATGCACTCGGACCGCCGCTTCGTACTGGGTATGCTGGAAGCGGGCGCCGCCGGCTACCTCCTCAAGGACTGCGCCTTCGGCGAACTGGCCAACGCCATCCGCCAGGTCGCGGCGGGCAATTCCTACCTGAGCCCGAAGATCGCCGACGTCGTCGTCAAGGAGTATCTGAGCAGGGGTTCGCAATCCGCCTCTGCGGGCGGTGCCAAGCTGACGTCCCGGGAACGGGAAATCCTCCAGCTCCTGGCGGAGGGGTTGCCGACACGGGAAATCGCTGGCCATATCAACCTGAGCATCAAGACGATCGAGACCCACCGCCGCAACATCATGGAGAAGCTGAACATGAGAAGCGTCGCGGAACTTACGAAATACGCCGTTCGCGAGGGATTGGTGGCGTTAAACGACTGACTCTGCTCCCGGCGCGCGCCCCGCCTCGTACTCCGCAACAAACGGACTCCATCGTGAAGAGCGCCGTCGGGTCTTATTCCCTTTCTATTTGATGCGAAATCGGGTAGTATCGGGCGGACTCTCAGAAGGACCGCCATGCCGCATCGCCAAGCCCGTGAAAAATTCAGGTTTGCCGTAACCACCGACGGCCTCAGCCTGTCCGGGGCGCACATCGTCGCCATGCAGTACGCCTCCTACCTTGCGAAGGCCGGCTACGACGTCACCCTGATCGTAACGGGCAAGACAGATCCCAAAACCGATGCTTTCGACTCGCCCGGCATCGAAGGCGTCGACATCGTCTTTTTCGAGCGATTCCGCCCCCTGAAGGATCTGTGCGAGTTGATGGACCGCTTCGATGTCGTCATCATTTCCAACAGCGTCATCGCACCCCTTGCGCTTGAGGCCGCCCAGTTCGCGCCGAAGCCGCTGGTGGTCGAGATCATGAACTTCTTCTACAAGGCCGGACTCAGCCCCGCCGTCGATATCACCGTCGCCGTCTCCCGGCCCGTCTTTGATTACATGGGGCCTAAGAAGAACGATTTCGTCTTTGCCCCCGGCGTGGACGTATCGCTTTACAAAGGAGACGTGAGGAAACGGGACGGGAAGGTCCGCCTTATCCAGCTTGCAACGACGGGAAAATTCATGGACCCCGACCTGGCGGACGTCGCCTGGGAGCTTATCGACGAGGGGCTGCCGATCGAGGCCGCCATTGTCGGCAGGGAAGGCCCGTCCGGGGACGGCATCCAATACCTGGGCTACCGGAAATACGACCGGATTCCTTCCCTCCTGAAAGCATCCGACATCCTGCTCCACATGTCCCGCGTGGAGGCCTTCGGCCTCACCGCCGTCGAGGCCATGGCGGCCGGTGCCATCGCGGTTGTCTCCGATACGGGGGGCCTGCCTATCTCGGTGCTTGACGGCGTCACGGGCTGCGTGGTGCCGGCAGGCGACAGGGCCAGGGCCGTATCGGCAGTGAGAAACCTTGTCCGGCGTATTATCGAGGGCGATCCGGATATAGACGCCATGAGGAGCCGCGCGATTGCGAGGGCGGGCGAACATTTCGACATCCGGAAGAACATGGCGGATTTCGGCCGGCTGCTGGAGGAAAAGGCGCGGACGCTGCCCCGCCGCGGCCGCCTCACGTCTTACCCTTTCTCTTTCGTGTCAACCGCATTTTACTGCGACGTGGCTATGAGCGACGCCTTCCTCGCCTGCATAGGCGACATCGTCCGCGTAGACGACGATCACGTCGAGAGCGCCTTCCGTAACTGGAAGACTTTCCACGCCCACATCGCCCCTTACCTCAACGAGATGACGAAGGCCCTGTTCGCACTCCTGGACCGTATCTACGGCGCATGGGCATCCGACATCCGCGGGCATGCCGGCCACAGAAACGCCGTCGACGCCTTCTGGCTGGCCCTGGCAACCTTGCTGGTCGGCAGGGCCGAGTGCATGCCGCCCTTTATCAATCGGATTCCCGGCAAAGCGGAAGAACAATATTCCCTGACGCCTGCCGGGGCAAAGAGGGTTTATCTGGCGGTCATCGGCCTTTATAAACATGTAAGCGGCCAGGACGCCCCCGAGATGCTGGTCGAGCTGTGCCGTCAGGTCAAGAACCTTTTTCTGGCAAGGCATTATGACGCCATCGAAGGCCTGCCCCTCGACGAAGCGGTGACGACGGAGCTGATCCGGAACGCAGGCTACGGGGATTTTGTCCGTTATCTCGACGGCGGTGTTTTATAGCGACATATCGTTTCCGGCCTATTTCCTCCTGTTCCGCGCTCCTCCGGAAACGTTGCACGCAAGGAATCCTACACCTTCATCTTATGATGTTCGTAGGGGGCACAACCCCTTACAGAAACCACCCGAAGAGGCCGATGAGCCTTTCCAGGATACGGACGGCAAGGCCCCGCCGTTCGTGGTCTTTAAGCAGCACGGTACGTGCCCTGCGGAAGTCTTCACCGTAAATTGCTCGGATGCTGCCGGCGAGGGCATCGTCCCGGATGAGGACGGCTATCTCGAAATTGCGATGAAAGCTCCGCTGATCGAGATTGGCCGAGCCGATAACCGCCTGCTTCCCGTCGATCAGCATCGCTTTGGCATGGAGAATCTCCTCCTCCAATTCCCGGATTTCAATCCCTTCCCTGAGAAGAACATCGTAATAGGCGCGCGCCAGAAGCCTGACGAACGGCATGTCGCTCCGCGCCGGAAGGAGCAGCCTGACCCGTACCCCCCGCCGGGCCGCCCGCATAAGCGCCCGGATCATACGGGGGCCGGGAATAAAATAGGGCGTGACGATAAGAAGCTCGTCCGATGCCGCGGCAATATGAACAAGAAAGACATTGCGGATGCGGGAATGGCGGTGCCCCGGACCGCCGCTGACGATGGCGACATCCCCGTTTCCCGACCCGCTTTCGGCCCGGCCGTCACCGGCGGCGCCCGATACGTCGGGCGGATCGCCCCGCTCCCGCCGCCAGGTTTCCGAAAAGATCCGCATGAACTCCTCCACGGCGCTTCCCCGGATGCTGATGCCCAGGTCGTAGAAGCGGTCCGCGTCCGCCGCTAATCCCGCGTATTCGTCGCCGATGTTGAATCCCCCGAGAAAGGCCACCTCGCCGTCGACGATGGTCATCTTGCGGTGGTCCCGCCGGTCGAACCATCTGAGCCCGCGGTGGAAAGACGGGACGTTGAAGGGCGCCGTTTCAACACCGGCCGCGGCGAGATTCCGGAAGAAGGCGGCCGGCGAATCGATGGAACCGATATAGTCGTAGATGAGATAGACGCGGACGCCTCGCTTTACGGCCCCCGCCAGCTCGGAGGCCAGGGCGCTGCCGGTACGGTCGCTGCGAACGATGTAATATTCTGCAAGAATGAATTTCTTTGCGCCGCGGAGGGCCTCGAAGAGGGCCGGGAAAAATCGGTCGCCGCCCCGGTAGAGTTCGACCGCGTTCTGCCTGTGAATCTGAGGCAGTCTGGACGGGAGGATGAACCGCAAAAGGTGCATCGTCCTCAGGAGCCGGTCGGTTCTGATCAAGCGTTTTTTCATGCCGGGGGCGTTCCCTCGCCGAAGAATATCGGTAACACCATTTTAGCATATTTCCCGGGAATCAACCTTATTTTCCCATGGCAGAAGGCGACACGGACCGGGTTTTCCCGCCATGGAAAAAAGAAGACTTGGGAAGGCAAAATGTGGTACATAGACCCCGGCGAGCGGATCGGGACCATTCGGGGAATTCCAGGCCAATCGTCCTGACGGCAGGAGGGGGTGCGGCATGAATCCATTACTGGCGTTTGTCCTCGGCGCGGGCATCACAGGCATCGTCTTCCTCGGCTACTCCATGTGGCAGAGGATCGAGAACGAGCAGCGCCTGGCCAACATCATCCAGGCCTCGCCCATCGCCGTTTTCGTCATCAACAGGGACCACCAGGTCCTTCACTGGAACAAGGCCCTGGAAGAAATGAGCCGCATCCCGGCAGGCGCTATCATGGGCACGGATGAGCACTGGAAGGCCTTCTACAGGGAAAAACGACCCTGCATGGCCGACCTCGTGGTCGACGAAACCCTGGAAACGGTGCCCAACTGGTATTCGGGAAAATACCGTAAATCCCGCCTGATCGACGACGCCTACGAGGCGACGGACTTCTTCCCCGACCTCGGCGAAGGGGGCCGCTGGCTTCACTTCACGGCCTCGGCGGTCCGCGATTCCCAGGGCGTCGTCTTCGCCGCCACAGAAACCCTCCAGGACATCAGCGACCAGAAATCGGCGGAAGAAGAGCTTATCAGGATGAAGAAGCTCGACTCCCTCGTCACCTTCGCCCGGAAAGTCTCCCAGGACTTCGACAGCCTGCTTTCCGCCATCATGAGGAATGTCATCGTCGCCAAGGCGATGGCGGACAAGGAGGACACGATCCTGGTCGACTGCCTGAGCCGGGCGGAACAGGACGGTTTCCAGGCCAAGGAACTGACCCAGAAACTGATCACCTTTGCCAAAGGCGGCTACGCGACCATGAAGGTCCAGGCCGTGGGCGACCTGCTGCGGGGTATCGTCGAGGACGTTTTCAAAGGATTGGATATCCGGTGCGATCTCTCCGTCCCGGCCGACCTAGGACTGGTCAGGATGGACGCCAGACAGATACGCCAAGCCTTCGAAAATATCGCCCGGAACGCCCTGGAGGCCATGCCTCATGGAGGATCGTTCTCCCTTACGGCCGAAAACTGCGACATCGCAAGCGACGGCTATGCCCTGAAACACGGCCGGTACGTAAAGGTATCCATGCGGGACAGCGGCTCCGGCATCGAAAAGGAATATCTCCCGATCATCTTCGAACCCTATTTCACGACCAAGGGCAGGGAGGGGAGCCGGGGCAAGGGTCTCGGCCTGGCCATGGCCTACGGCATCGTCAAAAACCACGACGGCCTGATCATGGTTGAATCGGAACCCGGCCATGGGACCGTCTTCCACGTCTACCTGCCCTTCGCTCCGGATTGAAACGGGACGATATACGCCGCACGTATGGCCGATCGCCGGCTCACACGCAATCGTTCCGCGGGCAGCTTCGGTAGAGGCTATCGCCTATCAAGCCGGATCTCAGCCGACGGTCTCGTCCGGATCACCAGAATCGCCCAGCCGAAGTACCGCCGAAGGTCCTAATCATTGCACAGGCCGCGGACTGTCCTGATCCGGCGGCCGTCCGCGCCGCATTTTCGACAGTGCCGATTTTTTATTGACACATCGCATGGGCGGGCCTATAGTTCCACTCAACGCGTTTTCGTAGAATTCATCATACAAGTGAGGAGGTTGTCATGAAAATTCATCATGGGCTGTGTGTGGCCGTCATGCTGATGATCGTCACACCGGCGGCGGCCGGCGAAGGGGTCACGAAGGCGACTATCGACGAATACCGGCAGACGAAAGAGGCTGTGGAAAAACTGACCGACACCAAAGCCGGCAAGTATGCCAGGGAAATCATCGAAAGCACGAAAAGCAACGTCTTCAAGGCCCAGCAGGCAATAGAAGCCGGCGACGAGAAGACCGCCAAACAGGCGATTGAAATGGCGAATCTGCAGATCACGCTGGCTAATGCAACGGCGGACGAACGCGAGGCGACTGACAAGACGGCCGTATCGCGGACGGAGTTGAAGCAGCTCGAACAGCGCCTCGAATCGATTCTGGCCGGAAAGGGGGACCCAAAATGAAAAAGACAGCCCTCTTCATCGTCATAGGCATTATCTGCACCGTTCTTGCATCCCCCGCCGTCATGGCCGCCGACAAGACGAAGGCCATGCTGGCCATTGAACAAGCCAAGACCAACCTGAACAACCTGATCAAAAGAAACGCGGACAACAAGGACTATCAGGACGACATCATCACCGCCCAAAACTATCTCAAGATGGCGGAGGGCGAATACAAGAAGAACCTGGGACTCCTCGGAGGCCTTAAGGACGAGGCCGAACCGACGGTCCGGCACTACGCTTCCATGGCGGATATAACCGTGGCCATCGTCACGGCGCGACTCGATACGGCGGCCCAGGTCCAGGAGAAGGAGACCATCGAGAAGAAGATCCGGGACATGAAGGCCCGCATTAAGGTTTTCGAAGACAAGAACGTCGAGATCGAGCGATTGAAGACGGAGACGGGCAGCGCCAAGACGAGCCTCTCCGGCCAGGTCGCCTCCCTGTCGAAGGAAAACACGTCCCTCAAGGCCGAGATCGCGTCCTTGAATCTCACCAGGGAAGATCTTACGAGCGAGAACAAGAAGATCAAGGATGAACTGAACGGCATCAAGTCCCAGAAGGGCGTCGAGTTCGTCCAGGTCCAGGCAAGGCTGACCGCGGCGACCAAGGCCCGGGATTTTCTCGCCGACCTGAGCAAGCTGGGGATCGTGTCGCGGATAGCCGCCGACGGGGCCACCGTCGTCATCCCAAGAAGCGCCTTCTTCAAGACAACCAAGAAGGGCCTCGAACTGGCCCCCGGCGCGGAGAAGATCGCCGGCGATATCGCTGCCGTCGCCGCGAAAAACCCCGAATACCGGCTGGACGTCAAGGTCTTCGGTCACGGCAAACCGCCCAAGGGCGAGGATATTGCGGCGACGAACGCCATGGCGGCCAAACTGAAAAGCCTCCTCATGGACAAAGGCAAGATAAACGCCGCATACCTGGAGGCTTCCGGGGCCGGGACATCGCCGGCGCTTTTCGCAAACACCACCGGCGACGCCAACAGGAGGGTCGAATTCACCTTCATCGCCAAGACTCCGGCAAAGTAACCGGGATCGGTCCGGAAACGCCTTCCGGTATACAAGAACAGTGTATCTATGGGGCGGCCCTGTCGGGGCCGCCCTTTTCATTGCATAAAGACATCCTCCGCGGAACAAATCGCGGCATGCACACGCCGTCCCGGCCGACCTCTCCACCGGGCCCGCACGGCGGACACGACGGGAATTTCCGCAGGACCTCCATCAGACAGGCCTCTCCTTGCGCTTCTTCCGATCTTGGGTTAAAATACGAGAGAATGTTAAGCGAGGTTTTGCCATGCCCAAAGTGATGATTCATCCCGCCACCTATGAAAACGTCCGCGGAGCCGTAGACCGGGCCTTTGCCCTCTTTCCGCTGCAACTGAAAGGGAAAAAAGTCCTCGTCAAGCCCAATGTCCTGCGGGGGGCGACACCGGAAGAGGCCATCACGACCCATCCCGCCGTCCTTAAAGCGGTCGTCGGGAAGGCGAAAAGCCTGGGTCCCGCCGAGATCGTCGTCGGCGACAACCCCGGAATCTTCGGCTACGGCCAGAACGAAGACTGCTTCCGGCAAACGGGCCTGATGGAGGCGGCGGGGGACTTCTACCGGAACATCGGCAACGATTCCGTAAAAGTCGCCTTCAATCCCGATTACATGCCCGAAGTGAGCCTGTCCCAGGCGGCCATGGACGCCGATATCGTCATCAGCCTGCCCAAGTTCAAGACCCACGGCCTCACCGTCATGACCGGCGCCGTCAAGAACAGTTACGGCCTGCTTCCCGGCGCCCAGAAGGCAAAGCTGCACAAAGCGGCGGGCACGGCGGAGCGCTTTCACGATATGATGGTCGAGGTATTCAAGCTCCGCGTCCCCGATCTCTTCATCATGGACGCCGTCGTGGGGATGGAAGGCAACGGCCCCGCCTCGCCCGATCTCCGGAACATCGGCCGGATACTCGCATCCGACAACGCCGTCGCCCTCGACGCCGTCGTGGCCGCGATGATGGGCCTGGATCCCGGCCGCCTGCGGTTCCTCCGCAAGGCCAGGGAAGAAGGCCTGGGCGACTACGACCTCCGGACCGTCGACATCGTCGGCGACTTCTTTGTCATCCCCGAGTTCAAGCTGCCCCCGCTCGGCGGCGAGGCGACGATCGGGAATAAGTCCATGCAGGACCTGATCCACAGCAAGACCGTCCTGCATCCCCAGGCCGACCCCGAATTGTGCACAGGCTGCGGGGCCTGCGTCGAGCAGTGTCCCGTGTCGGCCCTGTCCATGGACGACGACGATCTGCCCCGGGTGGACAAGGCCCTGTGCATCGGTTGCTTCTGTTGCCAGGAGATCTGCCCCGTCAAGGCCATCACCCTGAAATAAAGACGGAATGCCGGGCGGAGAGAGTAAGACGCCTCCGCCGGCCATGATTGCGGCCCCGCCCGGAGCGGACCGCCACTGCCACAACGAAAGGGAGGGAAAAATGAAGAGAGTGCTATTGATCGCCTTTTTGGCCGTCCTTCTGGGCGCGGCAACCGTCCGGGCCCAGGAATTCACTCTGACGAGCACCGACTTGCGGGGCCAGTTGACGAACGACCAGGTCTTTGCCGGGTTCGGGTGCACCGGCCGGAATATATCGCCGGCGCTCAGATGGGTCAACGCCCCCACCAATACGAAGAGCTTCGCCGTCATGGTTTACGACCCCGACGCCCCGACGGGCAGCGGCTGGTGGCACTGGGTCATCTTCAACATCCCCGCGAATGTGAGCGAACTTAAAACCGGCGCCGGCAATATCGAAAAAGGCCTGGCGCCTGCGGGCAGCATCCAGTCCGTCACCGACTTCGGCAAACCGGGATTCGGCGGCGCCTGCCCCCCGGCCGGCGACAAGCCCCACCGGTACGTCTTCACCGTCTATGCCCTGGACACAGCGAAACTGGACCTCGACGAAAAGGCGTCCCCGGCCCTCGTGGGTTTCAATCTCCATTTTCACACGATCGCCAAGGCATCCCTGATATCCTATTATAAGAGATAACAGGCGAAAACCTCCGTAATAGAAGGACCGCGCCGATACCATAAAGCGCCGGCGCTTCGCGGAGGCTTGCCGAGGAGATCCGGAAGACATGCTAAAACAAATCGCACTCACAACCCTGCAGCAATTGGCCGCCCTTCTGGGCTGGTTCTGCGTCATGGGGCTTGTGCTCCACATCCTCGCCAGAACGGCCCAGTATCTGTATATGCGGGCCCTGGGGCCGACCGCCGGCGTGCTGATTACCGGCTGGCTCGGCACACCCGTCCACGAACTGGGCCACGCCGTCTTCTGCCCTCTGTTCGGACACAAGATCCAAAAGCTGCGCCTCTGGGCGCCGTTTGCGAAGGACGGTTCGGCCGGCTCCGTGGAGCACGCCTGGAACAGGAGAAGCATCTATCAGAACGTCGGCAACCTCTTCATTGCCACAGGTCCTATTCTTCTCGGCTCGGCCCTGATCCTCGCCGGATTTTATTTCCTGGTCCCGGGCAAAAGCGCGGCCCTCGCCGCCATCCGGAGCTGTTCATCGTCGCTGTGGGGGCCGTTAGCGAGGCCCGATTGCCTGCCGGCCTTCTTCTCTCTCCTCTTTTATCCCGGGAGCCTGGCGAGCCCTCTGTTTTGGGCTTTTCTCTACGGCTCGTTCTGCATCGCCTCCCATATGGGCCTGAGCATCCCGGACATCAAGGGGTGCCTCTGGGGAGCGGCCGTCCTGGCGGCAATCCTGCTCCTTATCAACGTGATCGCCTATCTCGCCGGCCTCTCCCTCTGGCATACGTACCTTCTCCGTTTTGCGGCTTCCATGCGGGAGATGGGCGGCGTCCTCGTCTTTGCCGTTTTCTTGTCCTTCGCCAATTTCTGCCTGGCAGCGGTTCTTTTCTCGGCAGGAAAGCTCGCGGGATGGATCGGCCGGGGGTAAGTCCTCTCTTCCGGAAAGAGAAAGATGCCTCGCGAACGGCATGATCCGCCCCCGGCTCACCTCTTCTTTTTACGCGTTTTCTCTTCAAATTCGCTGTAAAATGGCTTGACAACACACGCAGAGCGTATAAGAGTAGGAGCGTTTTTTTCCATGATTCATACTAAAAAAGGGAGGGTTCAAATCATGAAGCAATTCAGGAACATGTTATTGCCACTGGTTTTGGCGCTGGCCCTCGCATTCGTCGGCTGTGCCAGTCCACCGGATGCGGAAAAGGCGGCAGCGAAGACGGCCATGGACGCAGCCATAGCCGCCAGCGCCGGCAAGTATGCCGCCGCCGACTTCAATGCCGCCATGATGGCTTGGAACGGTGCGGAAGTACAAATGAACGAGCAGAAATACGAAGAAGCCAAGCAAAGCTACGTCAATGCCAAGGCCGCGTTTGCAAAGGCCGCTGCCGCCGCCGCTGAGGGCAAAAAAGCCGCGGTGAGCGAGGCAACGGCAGCCCTGGCCGGCGTAGAAGAGGCATGGAAGAATCTGGAGACCGCCGCCAAGGCCGTTGAAAAGCGGATGAAGGACCAGAAGGAGGCCTGGGAGGCCGACGGCAAGGCTTACGCCGACGGACTTAAGGTCGCCAAGGACAGCCTCAACAGCGATCCCGTCATCGCCAAAAAGCTGGCAGGGGACATGAAGGTGGCCATCATCGACAAATGGGATGCCGTCTTCAAGGAATTGGCCGCCGCTCCGCCGCCCAAGAAGGGAAAGACGGGCAAGAAGTAGGATAGCGGTGCCTTTGAAACGGAATTCCTCCGTTTCATGCGGCTGAATGCCCGGCAAACCCGGCCGCGGGGCCCTGTCAGCGGCACAAACGCAAGATAAGCAAAGGCAGGAAAACGGAACGCCGCACTGCACACTGATATCGCTCTCCGGAACGGAAGGGCGCCCCGCGGACAGAGCGCGAGGCGCCCTTTTTTCATTGCCTTCTCCCTAAGCTTCGGATATTTTTATAAAGGACGCAAAACCCCGCCAGGCCGGACAGGCCCGCTGTCATAGCGGCGGAATACATTTGACTTCATCTTGTAAAACTGCTAAAGACGACACAAACTCTTAAGGCGTCTAGCAAAAGGATGTGACAACACCCTAAAATCAGGAGGAATCTAATGAAAGAGAAACAATTAATCCTATGGATGAACGAGATTGAATTAAGCGATCTCCCTCAGGTCGGCGGCAAGAATGCGTCCCTCGGGGAGATGATTAAAGAGTTGGCGTCGAAGGGCGTAAGTATCCCCGACGGGTATGCCGTCACCGCCTCTGCTTATCGCTATCTCCTCTCATCCGCGAACCTGGAGGGAAAGATTAAGCAAATCCTCTCTGATCTCGACACACACGACATTCAAAATCTCAAGGAGCGTGGCAGCAAGATTCGTTCGCTCATATACGAAGCCGAATTTCCGGCCGATCTGAAGGCCGAGATCATCAGCGCCTACAGAAAGCTGTGCAAGGAATACGGCGCGAATACGGACGTCGCCGTCCGCAGTTCGGCCACGGCCGAAGACCTGCCCGATGCGAGCTTCGCCGG
The DNA here is from genome assembly GCA_963668175.1 of Syntrophales bacterium. GTDB lineage: Bacteria > Desulfobacterota > Syntrophia > Syntrophales > PHBD01. Next base: position 1,586,287 of record OY764159.1, on the reverse strand, counting down.
CCAGCAGGAGACCTTCCTGAACGTGACGGGCGAAGAGGCCCTGATCGAGGCCTGCAAGAAGTGCTTCGCCTCCCTCTTTACCGACCGGGCCATATCCTACCGCGTCGACAAGGGATTCGACCATATGTCCGTTTATCTCTCCATCTGCGTCCAGAAGATGGTCCGTTCCGATCTGGCCTCCTCGGGTGTTATCTTCTCCATCGACACGGAAACGGGCTTCAAGGATGCGATCCTGGTGACGGGCTCTTACGGTCTGGGCGAGACCGTGGTCCAGGGAACCGTCAATCCCGACGAATTCTACGTCTTCAAACCGACTTTAAAGACGGGCTACCGGCCGATTATCCAGAAGAAGCTGGGAACGAAAGAAATCAAGATGATTTACGCCAAGGGCAGCGGAGACGCCACGGAAACGGTGCCGGTTCCGGTGAACGACCGGAAGAAATTCTGCCTGACCGACGACCAGATCCTGACCCTGGCCAAGTGGACCGCCATCATCGAAGACCACTACTCCAAGCAGGCCGGCTACTTCAAGCCCATGGACATCGAATGGGGTCTCGACGGACGGACCAACGAGCTCTTCATCCTCCAGGCCAGGCCGGAGACGGTCCAGTCCCAGAAGGATGCCAACGTCCTGGAAAGCTTCGTGCTTCTGGAACAGAAGGAACCTCTCGTCACCGGAACGGCGGTCGGCTCCAAGATCGGCGCCGGTGCGGTCAACATCATCGAAAAGGTCGACCAGATCAAAAACTTCAAGAAGGGCCAGGTGCTGGTCACCGACATGACCGACCCCGACTGGGAACCGGTCATGAAGATCGCCGCGGCGATCGTCACCAACAAGGGCGGCAGGACCTGCCACGCGGCCATCGTCAGCCGTGAGCTGGGCGTTCCCTGTATCGTGGGCACGGGCACCGGCACCAAGGCGCTCCATGGCGTCAAGGAAGCGACCGTTTCCTGCGCCGAGGGCGAAGTGGGCAAAGTCTACAAGGGCATCCTCAAGTACGACGTCCAAAGGGTAAACGTCCAGGGCATGAAACGCCCCAGAACGCTGATCCAGATGAACGTGGGCAACCCGGACGACGCCTTCAGCCTGGCCGCCATCCCCAACGACGGCATCGGCCTTGCCCGGCTCGAATTCATCATCGCCACTTTCATCCGCGTTCATCCCCTGTCCCTGCTTCAGTTCGACAAGGTCACCGATCCCGCGATCAGGAAGGAGATCGAGGAGTTGACCTACGGCTACAAGAACAAGTCCGATTTCTTCGTCGACAAGCTGGCGCAAGGAGTCGCCAAAATCGGCGCCGCCTTCTGGCCGAACGAGGTTGTCGTGCGCCTGAGCGATTTCAAGAGCAACGAATACGCCAACCTGGTCGGCGGCAAGTACTTCGAACCCGAGGAAGAGAACCCCATGCTCGGTTTCCGGGGCGCTTCCCGTTACTACGACAAGAGCTACAAGGACGCCTTCGCCCTCGAATGCGAGGCCATGAAGAAGGTCCGGGACGAGATGGGCCTCACCAACGTCGTCCTGATGATCCCCTTTGTCCGGACCGTCGATGAGGGCAAGAAGGTCGTCGAGTTTATGAAAACGAAGGGCCTCGTCCAGGGGAAAAACGGCCTGGAAATCTATATGATGGTCGAAATACCCAGCAACGTCGTCCTCATTGAAGAATTCGGCAAGGTCTTCGACGGCTTCTCCATCGGTTCGAACGACCTCACCCAGCTGACCCTCGGGTTGGATCGGGATTCGTCCCAGGTCGCCCATATCTTCGACGAACGGAACGCGGCGGTCCTGGAACTGATCAGGTCCGTCATCCTTCGCGCCAACAAGATCGGCAAGAAGATCGGCATCTGCGGGCAGGCCCCGAGCGATTATCCGGAATTCGCCAAATTCCTGGTGGAATGCGGCATCACCGCCATCTCCCTCACCTCCGACACCGTCATCAAGGCGACCATGGGGATTCTCGCGGCGGAAAAGAGCCTGGGCATCAAGGCCGGGGTGAAGGCAGCAAAAAAGCCGGCCGCCAAAGCGGCCGTGAAGAAAGCGGCCCCGAAGAAACCCGCAGCCAAAAAGGTGGCCGTCAAAAAGGCCGCTCCCAAGAAACCCGCAGCCAAGAAAACCGTCGCCAAGAAAGCGGCAGCGAAGAAGGTCGTAGCCAAGAAAGCGGCCCCCAAGAAGCCTGCAACGAAGAAGGCCGTAGCCAAGAAAGCGGCCCCTAAGAAGCCTGCAGCGAAGAAGGCCGTAGCCAAGAAAGCGGCCCCCAAGAAGCCCGTAGCGAAGAAGGCCGTAGCCAAGAAAGCAGCCCCCAAGAAACCCGCTGCGAAGAAGGTCGTAGCCAAGAAAGCGGCGCCGAAGAAACCTGCCGCCAAGAAGGCGGTCGCCAAAAAGGCCGCTCCGAAGAAGCCCGCGGCCAAGAAAGCCGCACCGAAGAAAACCGCCAAGAAGAAGTAACAACTGCGAACGGCGGAGCTTGACTTAAGCCCGCCGGCAAAACCCGGTTGCTGATAAAAAGACTTGCTTACGGAACCCACCTGCTTTAGAATAACAGGTGGGTTCTTTTTTGAACCGCGTTTGCAGCGCCGTTCCGTTATACGCAAACGGCCGTGGCCCCGTCCTTATGTAAAACGTCATTCCCTACTACAGGGCACTTCCTCTCTCGCTGCCTCCAGATTCCCTGTATAACAATACTTTCAGCAGGTATCTTGCGGCCGATTCTTGTCTTTCTTTAAAGAAAAGGTATTGACAAATCCGGCAATGCTGGTAATGTTCGATCGTACAATCATCTGATGATTATACAATCCCCCTTCCGGTAACGTCATGGATACGGTCCTGGAATTCAAAGTCGACGAAGCCCTTCCCGACGATGTGGGCAAAGGTCTTGCCCGCCTCGATCCCGAAGACATTGCCTCCCTCAAGGGCACGCTAGGCGACGTCGTGGAGATCTCCGGGAGAAAGACGACTGTGGCCCGCCTGACGGCCGCCTTCCCGCAATACAGCGGCAAAAAAGCCGTCTATATCGACGGTCTTACCCGTGAAAACGCCCAGGCTCTTCCGGGCGGAACGGTCAAGATCAAAAAAATCAGCCGCAGGACGGCGATCTCGGTCGTCATCACACCGGTCGATTTCACCACCGTCCTTCCCGACGAACGGGAGATGGAGCAATTTGCGAAAGTCCTCCAGGGGATCGCCGTTATCGTCGGCGACCGGATCAATATGCCCTTCCTGGCGGGAAAAGAGCGTTATTTTCTCGTCGAGGCCACGTCGCCTTCGGGCGGCGTCATTATCAACCAGCAGACGTCCTTCGTCCTGAAGAAACCCGACTTCAGCCTGGAGCCCTCGCAGATCGTCTCCTACGATCATATCGGCGGCCTGGAGAAGGAACTCAGGCTCGTCCGGGAAATGGTCGAGCTGCCTCTGCGTTACGCCGAGGCTTTCGAAAAGCTGGGCATCCAGGCCCCGAAGGGCGTGCTCCTCTACGGACCGCCCGGTACGGGCAAGACCCTGATCGCCCGCGCCATTGCCAGCGAGACGAGGCTTCATTTCATACGGGTCAACGGTCCGGAAATCATCCACCGGTTCTACGGCGAAAGCGAGGCCAGGCTCCGCGAGATATTCGAAGAAGCCACCCTGAAGGCCCCCAGCGTCATCTTCATCGACGAAATCGACGCCATCGCTCCCAAGCGGGCCGAGGTGCTGGGCGACGTGGAAAAGCGCGTCGTGGCCCAATTGCTCGCCCTCATGGACGGCATGGTATCGCGGGGGCACGTGGTCGTCATAGGTGCAACAAACATTCCCGAGGTCATCGACCCGGCCCTGAGGCGTCCGGGTCGCTTCGACCGCGAGATCGTCATCCCTGTCCCCAATGTCGAAGGACGGAGGGCCATTCTCGGTATCCACAGCCACCGTATGCCGCTGGCGCCGGATGTGGACCTCGACCGCCTCGCCCGGATCACCCATGCCTTTGTCGGCGCCGATCTGGAAGCCCTGTGCAAGGAGGCGGGCATGGTCGCCCTCAGGCGATACCTGTCCCTGGAGGGCGAAGACAGGCTGGAGAATATTCTCGGCAACTCCGGCCACCTGCAGATCACCATGGACGATTTTCTCATGGCGCTCCGGGAGATCGAACCGACGGCGACCCGCGAGTTCTACACCGAGCGCTCCAACGTCAAGTGGCACCATGTCGGCGGCCTCAACAAGATCAAGGAAACCCTGATCTCCATCGTCGAATGGCCGACGAAATACCCGGAGTTGTTCGCCGCCGGCAAGGTCATGCCGCCCCGGGGCATCCTCTTCTCCGGGCCGTCCGGAACGGGAAAGACGCTCATGGCGAAGGCCCTCGCTGGTGAAACGGGACTTAATTTCATCTCCATCAGCGTCCCCATCCTCTTCTCAAAATGGCTCGGGGAATCGGAAAAGGCCCTCCACCAGATATTCAAGAAGGCCAAGCAATCGGCGCCGTGCATCCTCTTTTTCGACGAAATCGATACGCTGGGCTTGACGCGCCAGGGCGCAAGCGACGGCGGGGCCGTCGTCGAGAGAATGGCGAGCCAGTTTTTCAACGAACTGGACAACCTGACGGACCTTTCCCAGATCATCGTCCTCGGCGCCACCAACCGCGAAGATTTGCTCGACCCCGGCCTGACGAGGGCGGGCCGTCTCGACTATATCATCCCTTTCCCCATGGCCGACGAAAAGGACCGTCTCGAGATTTTCAAGGTCAATCTGAAGGACAAACCCATCGCCCACGATGTCGACATGGCGGCGTTGGCCCGGCAGACGGAAGGAATGGCAGGCTCCCAAATCGCCTTCATCTGTCGGAACGCCGTCATGGCGGCTATTACGGAGTTCATCACCACCCCGCAGGTATCGCGATCCGATCAATTTGCCGTGAACTCCTCCCATTTCCGGGAGGCCATAAATCTTATCCGAGAAAGGGATGGGCTATCGTCATGTTGAAAGAGGTCAAAAAGAAACGCGCATACGAAGACATCGTCACGCAGATCAAGGAACTCATCACCAACGGCAGGCTCAAGCAGGGCGACCAACTCCCCAACGAAAACGAACTCTCGGAAACCTTTAAAGTCTCCCGCTCCACAGTGCGGGAGGCCATCCTTTCGCTCGAGACCCTGAACCTCGTCGAGAGGCGGCAGGGGGACGGCACGTACGTCATGGCGTCCAGCGAAGAGGCCATCATTCAGCCCCTGGCATCGTCCATTTTCACGGAAAAAGACGACATGATCGACATGTTCGCCGTCCGCAAAATCATCGAGTCGGAAATCGCCGAACTTGCAAGCCAGAATGCAACGGCAAGAGACGTCAAGGAACTGGAAAGGCTCATCGGCAAGCAGGAAAACGACCTGAAGGAGGGCGGGCATTCCGTTCTATCGGATTCCAATTTCCATATCGCCCTTTCCCGGATGTCCAGGAATGCCGTCCTGGAGAGGCTCAACGTGGCCCTCGTCCGCCTGCTTCGGAAAACGCGCGACGAGTATCTCCAGACGGAAGAAAGAAAACGGAAGTCCCTGGACGGTCACCGCGCCATCCTGGCCGCGGTGAAATGCCGGGACGGAAAGGAGGCCAAGAAGGCGATGAAGCGTCATCTGGAAGGCATAGAAAAGGCCCTACTCATAAAAAAACGAGAAGGAGGTGGAAACAAGGCTTAACCGCCGACGAGAGACGACTGGTAATTTCGAGTTTCAATTAACGGTTCAGCATTATCATGAAGGAGGAACAATCATATGGCAAAAATGACTGAAGTAACCGTTTGGACGAGGGGGGTCACGATGGACAAGGAGGCCCGCGACGTTGCCAATGCCTTCGCCCAGGCCGCCCAGATGGGCGGGAAATTTGTGCAGGCCTTCGACAACTACGAAGACCTGCCGGACCGCGTCCTCGTCACTACGAGGAAGTACGTCCGCATCAGCGACGAGGAAATCGAGATGAAGTACCTCTATACCAACAACCATCCCGATATCGTCGTCATCGTCGAGCCGACCATTGTCAAAGGAATCAATATCCTCAAGGGCATGCCCGAAGGGGGATTGCTGATTATCAACACGAACAGATCCATCGACTATATGCTCAAGTTCATCCCCAATGCCGACATTCTCGGCGCCGTCGCGACCGTCGATGCGGACAAGATCTCGGGAATCCGCACGATCGACTTCTCCGGATCGGAAGGCGGCGTCGATGCCGCCGGTGTCGGTGCCGGTATCGCCGCGCCCATCCTGGGCGCCATGGCCAAGGTGACGGGCATGGCAAAGAAGGAAAACCTCGCCAAGATCGTCAGCGACGTGGCCGCTATGGAGCGCGGCTTCAAGGAAGTCAAAATGGAAAAATTCCGCAAGACCCGTTCGGAATATTCGTGGGGCGGATGAAGGTTTTTCAGACCACCAGATTTCAATTAACATGAAAGGAGAGATAGTTATGGCTATCAAAATCCCTAAGGATAGGGAAGTACCGTTCGGAGCGATAACCCCTGCACCGGTTAACACGCAGGACCTCTTTCAAACCTCCAACTGGAGGATCATCCGTCCCGTCATCGACCACGAAAAATGCACCAGGTGCTTCACCTGCTACGCCGCATGCCCGGACTCCTGCTGGTCCTACAACGAAAAAGAGGATCAGATGGAATGGAACTGGCGCTTCTGCAAAGGATGCCAGATCTGCATCTACGAATGCCCGGTGGATGCCATCTCCGGCGAACCGGAACTCGATTTCCCCGACGGTGTGGTTCGTCTGGAAAAACCTTTCTAAGGAGGAGGATGATATTATGGCTAAAGAATATTTACTCAGCGGCTGTGCAGCGGCGGCGCAAGGGGCCAAATTCGCGGAAGTGGAAGTCATCTGCTCCTACCCGATTCGTCCCTACACGGCTATCATGATGGAGCTTTCTAAAATGGTCGCCAACGGAGAACTCAACGCCGAGTTCATCCACGGCGAAGGTGAACACGCCCAGGTTTCGGTCGTTCTGGGCGCATCCGCCGCCGGCGCCCGTGCCTATACGGGAAGTTCCGGCGTCGGCGTCACGTATGCCTTTGAAGTTTACAGCCCGGCGGCCGGCGGCCGTTATCCCCTGCAGATGGCCATTGCGGACCGGACCCTCGACCCGCCCGGCGACTTCGGATCGGAACACACCGACTGCATGTCGGCCCGGGACCAGGGCTGGCTGATGGGATGGGCCTCGACCCCCCAGGAAGTCTTCGATAACACGCTCATCAATTTCCGCGTCGGAGAGGACCCCCGTATCATGCTGCCCCAGTTCGTCTGCCAGGACGGGTATTTCCTTTCCCACATCCCGGATAAGGTTGTCCTCCCCGAACTGTCGCAGGTCCGGGAATTTCTGCCTCCTTACAGCGCTCCTCACCCCCTGAGCCCGACTTGCCCAGTTTCCCACGGACCGCAGATCAGGCCGGACCAGGGCGCGCCCATGGACGCCCAGCGGGCCATGACCTTCCTCGAAGTGCCCAAGGTCATCGAACAGGCCGTCGCCGATTACAACAAGATCTTCGGCCGGAAGATCGATCCGTACCTGGAACAGTACGAAATGAAGGATGCCGAAGTGGCCTTTTTCATCCAGGGAGCCCATGCCAATACGTGTAAAGCGGCCATCCGCCAGTTGCGGAAGCAGGGTCTTAAGGCCGGCATGGTGCGGCCGCGCTGGATCAGGCCCTGGCCGACCCAGCAGATCATGGAAGCCCTCGCCCATGTCAAGGCGATCGCCACCGTCGAGACCAGCACGTCCTACGGCGGTGCCACCCGGGGCGGCAACCTGATCCACGAGGTGAGCGCCTCCCTGTACGATCTCGAAAAGAGACCGCTTCTGACGTCGTTCATGGCGGGCCTCGGCGGCGACGTGATCCTTCTCGACGACTTCTACTACATGGCGAAAATCCTCCAGCAGATGATCAAGGAGAAGAAGGTGCGTCAGAAGGTCTACTGGGTTGGGTTTGAGGATGAAGCATAACAGGACCTATAAGGAGGTGATAAAATATGCAAGCCTTTGATTATAAAAAACAGTACCTGGAGCCGATCAAATCGCTGCGCAGCGCACCCCGGGAAGAGATGTACGTGCCCGGCCACAGGACATGCGCCGGTTGCGGTCCGGCCCTCAACTACCGTCTTGTCGCCAAGGCGGCGGGGCAGAACACGATATTCATCGGCCCGACAGGCTGTATGTACGTGGCGAATTCGAGCTACCTGTGCACGCCCTATGCCGTATCGTGGATCCATTCCCAGATCACGAACGGCGGCGCCGTGGGATCGGGGATCGAAGCGGCCTTCAAGATCCTGGCCCGCAAGAAGAAATACGACGGCCCCTTCCCCAACATCATCGTCATGGCGGGCGACGGCGGCTCGGTGGATATCGGCCTGCAGGCCATGTCGGCCATGATGTACCGCGGGCACGACGTGCTTTTCATCTGTTACGACAACGAGTCTTATGCCAACACAGGCATCCAGACGTCGCCGACGACCCCGTACGGGGCCAATACGACCTTCACGCCTCCGGGCAAGGAAATACCCGAAGGCAAGACGCTCTTCCCCAAGGACCCGCCCCAGCTCGTCATCGGCGGGCATCCCCTGGTGAAATACGTCGCCACGACCTGCATCTCCTACCCGGTGGACCTCATGAACAAGGTCCGCAAGGCCCTCAACTACGACGGTCCCTCCTTCCTGCACATGCTGTCGCCCTGTCCGAAGGGTTGGAAGTTCGACGAGAAGCTGTCGCTGGAAATGGGCAGGCTGGCCGTGGAGACCGGCATGTGGACGCTCTACGAATGGGAAAACGGGACCTATAAATATTCCCGTCTCCCGAAAACCTACAAGCCGGTTGGCGATTACATGAAGTTCCAGGGGAGGTTCTCCCATCTCCAGCCGGAACACATCGCCAAGATGCAGGCCTTTGTGGACGAAAAGATTCAGAAAATTAAAGCGGTTGCAGTTGAAGCGCCGATTCCTACTCCGAAACCGAAAGCAAAACGATCGAAGTAACGCAACCAGGCGGTAAGCTGCCGCAGCCGGAGGGAACGCCCCGCTCGCGCAGCGGGCGTTTCCCCGGGTGAGGCAGAGTTCTTTTAAAGTTGTTGAAAGGAGGAGGAGAAATGTCAAACGAGAGCATTGCTCAAGTAGACCTCGCTAAGCAAACCTACGGATCATTCGTCGGCAATCGATGGATTCAGCTCGCAGCCGGCGTTATGGCGATGATCGTTATTTCGAACTTTCAATACGCCTTCACTCTTTTCACCCCTGGATTGAAGCAGCAATTTGCCGATGTTCCCTATGCAAAAATCGCCCTGATTTACACCCTGTTTATTCTCTTCGAAACGTGGCCCGTCCCCGTCGCCGGATACTTTATCGATAAGTTCGGCATCCGTAACCTCATGCTGGTAGGCGCCACGGGCATCCTCCTGGGATGGGTCCTGGGAGGCACTGTCGCCACGACAGTCAATGAACTCTATATCTACTACGGTCTCATCGCCGGTACCGGTGCAGGCATCATTTATATCGCCACGGTGGCCAACGCCGTCAAATGGTTCCCGGACAAGCGGGGCCTGGCGGCAGGGCTCACGGCTGCCGGCTTCGGGGGCGGCTCGGCCCTGACGCTCATCCCCGTCGCCGCCACGATTAAAGCCCTGGGCTGGGCGGGCGCCATGACCGCCTGGGGCCTCGGCCAGGGCGTCGTGGCCATCGCCATGGCCCTGATCCTGCGCCATCCCCCCGGCGGCTGGCAACCGGCAGGATGGGTGGCGCCCAAGGCCGTTATCCAGACCAAGGTCAACTACACCTGGACGCAGATGCTCACGAAAAAAGAATTCTACATCATGTACTTCATGTTCCTCATGGTCTGCACCGGCGGCCTGATGACCACCGGCAACCTTTCCCAGATCGCCAAATCCCTGAACGTCTTCGACGCCAAGATCCTCGGCATCGCGATCGTTCCGTTCACGGCGACCATCGCCGGCGTCACCAACGCATTCGCGAGGATCATGTGGGGGGCGGTATCCGACAGATTCGGGAGGGAATACACCATGGCCTTCGCCTTCGGCCTGGAGGGCGTCCTCATCTTCCTCATGACGCAGATCATGGGAAGCCCGGTCGCCTTCGTCATCCTGCTGCCCTTTGTCTTCCTGGCCTGGGGCGAGATTTACGCGCTCTTCTCGGCCCTCACGGGCGACGTTTTCGGAGCCAAGAATGCCTCCGGCAACTACGGCATTCTCTACACGGCCAAAGGCATGGCGTCCATCCTGGCCGGTTATGGCGCGGCCCTGGTTGCAGCTTATTACGCCGGTTCGTTTGAGGTTCCCTATTATATCTCCGCTATTTTCGACATCACGGCGTGCATCCTGGCCCTTTTTGTCTTGCGGCCGATCGTCAGAAAGAGAATCGCCGAGGAAAAAACGGCATAAAACAACCATGCATCCCGTATGCGACGGCGGGATACTACAACAGAAAACACGCGGGGAACGGAGGGAAGCGGGTTTTCCTTCTGTTCCCCGTTTATTTTTCGATGGGAGGGATCATATGAAGATCCTGCTGGCGGGAGGAGGAGGCGAGGTCGGGAGATACATGGCGGGGGATTTGCTCGGACGGGGCCATGAGGTCGCCGTTCTCGACCGGCCGGAGAAAGAGAAAGACGGCATGCAAATCGCCGGGATGACGTACTTTGGCGGAGACCTCGCGGAACGCGGCCTCGTCAGGGAGGCCGTAAAGGGAGCGGATACGGTCATCAACCTGGCATGGAGCTTCGCCGACGATCCCCGGACGATTTTCGGCGGCGATATCGCCGGCCATATCAACCTGCTGGAAGAGGCGGCAGACGCCAGGGTGAAATCCTTCATCTACACGAGCACGGCCGTCGCCTACGGCCGCGCTGTGACGCATCCCGTGACCGAAAGCCACCCCTGCCTGACAGGGGAGGCCCGCAAACCCCTCTACGCCCTGGGCAAGCAGACGGCAGAGGAGCTTTGCCGCCATTACCAACGGCAGAAGGGCCTGGCCGCCACGATCTTCCGTTTCTGGTGGGCCTTCGGCGACACGATCGGCGGCAGCAACCTCCGCAATCTCGTCCGGGCGGCCCTCAAGAACGAACCCCTGGAAATGGTCCAAGGCGCGGGTGGTCTCTTTGCGACCATGGCCGACCTGGGCCGCGCGGCACTGTCGGCAGCGACAACACCCGCGGCGGCGGGAGAGACGTACAACATCGGCAGCCTGTTCCTCTCGTGGCAGGAGATCGGCGAGATCATCATCCGCCTCACCCAATCCCGCTCTGTTGTCAAATTCGTGCCGTCCGGCGAATGGAAAGGTCCCGCCTTTCTGAACGAGATATGGGACCTCGATGTAACCAAGGCCGAAGCACAGCTCGCATTCAAACCGGAATCGACGCGAGAGGCCATGAAGGACCAATTCGCCCGGGCTCTGACGGCGTGCGTAGCACAGGTCAGGGAAGAGACAGCCGCGATGTAGGCGCTACCGGTTGCGGCGTGAAGAAGCAACCGTGCCCAGGTCCGGCGGTATCCTCTTCACCGCCGGCAGCGGTGTGAATCTCCCGGAAAGCGGCACGGACCGTCATGTTTTCTTCAGCATCTCCGGACGGATCGGCAGCGAGCGGATTCGCTTGCCCGTCGCGGCAAAAACAGCATTCGCCACTGCGGGGGCGATGGGCGGCACACCCGGTTCCCCCACCCCGCCCAGGGCCTCCCGGCTCGGGACGATATGGACCTCCATGACCGGCGCTTCGTCCAGGCGAACCAGTTTGTAGTTATGGAAGTTGCTCTGCTCGGGTCGGCCGTTTTTCAGCGTAATGGCGCCGTAAAGGGCGGCGGAAAGTCCGAAGATGATCCCGCCTTCCATCTGGGCTTCGATCGTGTCGGGATTGACGACGCGTCCGCAATCGACGGCGCAGACCACGCGATGGACGCGGACTTTGCCGTCTTGACCCACCGACACTTCAGCCACTTGGGCTATGAAACTGCCGAAGGACTCGTGCTGGGCGATGCCCCGGAAACGGCCTTCGGGAAGCTTTTTGCCCCATCCCGCTTTATCCGCCGCCAGATCGAGGACGCCCAGGTTCCGGGGATGCCTGCCGAGCATGCGGCGGCGGAATTCGTAGGGGTCCTTTTTCGCCTCGTGGGCCAGTTCGTCGATGAAGCTTTCGACGACGAAGGCCGTATGGGAATGGCCCACCGACCGCCACCACTGGACCGGTACGGGTAATTTCGGGCTGTGCAGATCCACGGCTACATTCGGGATTTCATAGGGCATCGTGGACGCCCCTTCCACGGATGTCTCGTCCACACCGTCCTTGATCATCCCGGCAAAGGGCGTCCCTTCGAGAATCGACTGGCCGACGATGGTCTGTTTCCAGGCGGAGATCCTTCCCCTGGCGTCGAGGGACGCCGAGATCCGGTCGAACCACATCGGCCGGTAGAAGCCGCCGCGAGTATCGTCCTCCCGGGTCCAGACGACCTTCACCGGTTGCTTCACGGCCTTGGCCACGTAAGCGGCCTCGCGGACGAAATCGGACTGGGGATTGGCCCTGCGTCCGAAGCCGCTGCCGAGGAACGTTGTGTGAAGAACGACCTGTTCCGGCTTGAGCCCGAGGATTGAGGCCGCCGCGTTCCGGTCCGATGTCTGGGACTGGGTGCCCGTCCAGATTTCGCAACGGTCGCCCCGGTAATCGACCAGGCAGTTGAGAGGCTCCATCATCGCATGCGCGAGATAGGGCACCTCGTACTCGGCCTCGAGCTTCTTCCGGGCGCCGCGCAGGACCTTGTCGGCCCGGCCGTCTTTCCTGGCCGTCGCACCCGGCGTTGCGGCCATTTTCCTGTAGCTTTCCCGTTGGCCGGGCGTCGAGAGTTTCGCCCCCTCGCCTTCGTCCCAGTCGATCTCCAGATAATCGCGTCCCTTCTTGGCCGCAAAGAATCCGTCGGCGATGACGGCCACGCCCGTCGGCACCTGGACCACGTCCCTGACGCCCGGCACGGTCCTCGTCTTCCCGTCGCGGAAAGCGGCCGCCTTGCCGCCGAAAACGGGGGAACGCGCGATGACGGCCGTCAGCATGCCGGGTACGGCCACATCGAGGCCGAACAACGCCCTGCCGGTCGCCTTGTCCGGCGTATCCAGCCTGTGCACGCGCTTGCCGACGATTTTGAAGGCGGACGGGTCTTTCAGCGGCACGTCCCTGGGAACCGGCTGTTCGCCCGCCTTGGCGGCAAGCCGGCCGAAGGAGAGCTTCCGGCCGTCGCTGTGGACGACCATGCCGTTCTCCGCACGGCAGTTCGATCTGTCGGTCTGCCAGGTCGCCGCTGCGGCCGCGATAAGCATTTCCCTGGCCGCCGCCCCGGCCTTCCGGAGGCGCTCCCATTCGCTCCGGATGCTCGTGGACCCGCCGGTGCCCTGCATGACACCCCATTGGGTATGGTTATAAGCGGGATGGACCGGGGCGGGCTCCACCCGCACGCGGCTCCAGTCGCATTCCAGTTCTTCGGCCACAAGCATGGGAAGGGACGTGTAAACGCCCTGCCCCATCTCCGACTTGTTGCAGATGACCGTCACGATGTCGTCGTCGGTAATGCGGATAAAGGCATTGGGAACGAACGGCGCCGATGGTTGCGCCGACGCCATTCCCTGCGAAGGCCCCAGCGGATGAAAAGAGAAGCCGAGGACCAGCCCGCCGCCCATGACGAGGCCTGACTTGAGAAAATCGCGCCGACAGATCTTGAAAATCCCGTTCATACGCGCTCTCCTTTCTCCATCTTGTTGGCTTTCCCCATCATACCGGCAGCCGCGTGAACGGCGCGGCGGATGCGTTGATACGTCCCGCAGCGGCAGAGATTGCCCTTCATGGCCTCGTCGATATCGCCGTCGCTTGGGTTCTTGTTCCCGACGAGAAGGGCCGCAGCGGTCATGATCTGCCCAGGCTGGCAGTAACCGCATTGAGGCACTTCCTCATCCACCCAGGCCTTCTGCAGGGGGTGGGAGCCGTCCGACGAGAGCCCTTCGATCGTGACGATCTCCTTGCCTGCGACGGAAGATACGGGGGTAACGCACGAGCGTGTCGCCTTTCCGTTCACGAGGACCGTACAGGCCCCGCATTGGGCTATTCCGCATCCGTACTTGGTCCCGGTCAGCCCTATTTTCTCCCGGATCGCCCAGAGAAGCGGCATATCGGGTTCCGCATCGAAGGCGTACTCCCTGCCGTTGACGTTCAACCGTACGGCCATCGCTTTCTTACCCTGTTCGTCTGCCATCATTTACCTCCATCCGTTTCTTGTCTTTCACCCCAATGCATCCAGGCCAGGAAAGCGCACCATATTCAAAACGGCACCCCGTTTTCCGAAGGTGCCGTTTGAATATCCGCCTGAGTCCTCCTCATTACCTGGACAATTCAAAATGGTCCCTTCTGTTTTTCGCCCAGGCCTCTTCGTCGTGACCGGGATCGAGGGGTTTTTCTTTCCCGTAACTTATCGCTTTGATCTTCTTGGCATCCGTCCCCAAATCGACGAGGTACTTCTTCGCGGCCTCAGCCCGTCGCTGGCCCAGAGCAATGTTGTACTCCTCCGTTCCCCTTTCGTCGCAGTTTCCTTCAATGGTCAATTGCTGCCAACCGTTGCCGCGGAGCCAGTCCGCCTGATCGTTGAGCCGCTGGCGGAATTCCGGTTTGATGATGGCCTTGTCGAAATCGAAGCGGATATCGTCAAACAGAACGGCAATCCGAGCCTCCGCCTCTTTCATGGCCTTTTCCTTCATCGCCTGCTCTTCCATGGCCTTCCGGCGGGCCTCGTCCTCGGCCGCGGTATCTTTCTGCGGCTCGGGAGCCGCCTGGGGCGTCATCTTCTGTTCCTGAACGGGCTGTGTTTCCACGACGGCCGCTTTCTGTGCGCACCCCGTATAGACCATCAGGAACGCGCCGACGATCAGAACCGACACGAGCATTCTTCTGTCCATAAGATCCTCCTTGAAAGGGTGATGTCCTGCCTCATGGCTCTTTATCGCGCGCCGGATGCTTTCCTCCCGGCGGCGATAAAGGCACGGAGCGAAAAGGATGGTTCTCAGCCTAATACGTCTTCCAATCGCTTGCCCACTTCCTCCCAGTTGACGATATTCCAGAAGGCGTCGACAAACTTGGCCCGCTCGTTCTTGTAATCGAGATAGTAGGCATGTTCGAAGACGTCCAGCACCATGATAATCCGGAACATGGGATAGACATGGACATTGTGCTTTTCGACCTGCATGATGATGGGTCTCTGCGTGGCCCGGCAATAAGTCAATGCCGCCCAGCCCGACCCTTCGACGCTGACGGCCGCCTGGGTGAACTCTTTCTTGAAGCGCTCGACGCTTCCGAATTCGCCGTTGATCGCCGAAAGCAGCCGGCCCGACGGTGCGCCTGATTTATCGGCGGGAGCCAGGTTCCCCCAGAACAGGGAATGAAGCAGATGCCCGCCGATATTGAACGACAGCTCCTTCAGCGCTGCTTTCAGATCAAGATCGGCATTGTCCTGCCGCGCTTTGTCCAGCTTTTCGAGAACGGCGTTGGCCCCTTTGACATAGGCCTGGTGGTGCTTTTCGTAGTGGATTTTCAGTTGTTCTTCCGAGATATAAGGCATGAGGTCCTTGTAGCCGTAGGCAAGAGCCGGTTGGGTATAGAATTTCGCAGTCATTTTTCCTCCTTGAAATGGTAATATGCATTTGTCGCACCGGGGGTGCATTCGTCTGAATATCAAAACGGGTCGGAGACGCTCCCCGGATGCGCCCCCGACCGTCTTCTCGATGAAAATGGCGGTGAATTGCGCGGTCAGCGCATCGGCAGTTCCTTTTTCCGGCCGTAATCGACAGGCTTGTCGAGCAAGAGGATTTCCCCTGCGGGCTTGTAATCGAGATGCCGTATCTCGCCGCTCAAAAAACGCGGCAGCAGCTGTTCGATCCGCGCCTCCATGTCACGCCAGGCCTGGTCGGCCGTTTTCTGATCCATGCGATATCCTCCTCTTGCTGTATTCGTTTCATCCGTTGCGTGACAGGGTCTGTCTTTCCTGTTTCCGTCGGCTCCTTCCACTTATCGCCGTCAGCGGAACAGTTTTGCGGCAATCTCCGCGACGTGTTTTCCCTGATAGCGGGCGGCCGCCAGTTCGTTTTCGCTGGGCATGCGCTCCCCCTGGCCTCCGGCGATCGTCGAGGCCCCGTAGGGCGAACCGCCTGTGATCTCGTCGATGCGCATCTGGCCGGCAAAGGCATAGGGCAATCCCACGATCACCATGCCGTGATGGAGAAGGGTGACATGGAAACTCAAGATTGTCGATTCCTGCCCGCCGTGCTGCGTAGCGCTGGAGGCGAAGACGCTTCCCACCTTGCCCACCAGGGTGCCTTTGGCCCATAATCCGCCCGTCGCATCGAGAAACTGGCGCATCTGCCCGCACATGTTGCCAAACCGGGTCGGCGCCCCGAAAATAATGGCATCCGCCGCAGCGAGGTCCTCCACCTTGCAGACCGGAACCGAAGAGAGACGTTTCTGGGTCTCGTAGGCCCCCATCTGCTTCAGGATATCGTCCGAAAGGGTTTCCGGGACGCGTTTCATCAGGACTTCGGCGCCGCCAACCTCCCCGGCACCGGCGGCAACGGCCTCCGCCATCGCGCGGATATGGCCGTACATGGAATAATAGACGACAAGAACTTTCATTGCTGCTCTCCTTTCCTGCATACCGTATTACGATAAGACAACGCGGCGGAGGTTCGTGACGGCCCCGGCCGCGACCGAGGCGAATCTTACGCAATCGCCGGCAGGGGGGCAACATGGATTGAATGTCAGCGGATTGGTAGGTTTATCCTACCATCTGCGATCTCCGCGGCCGGCTCCGGCAAAGAAGAACAGGAACGGGGACACCGAAGGACAGGTTATGTTTCGAAGATCAGATCGTCTTCCAGCTTGATGCAGCCGCTCACGCTCTGGGCGGCGGGGCAGCGGGTGATGTATTTCGAGAAACAGTCCCTGGCGTCGTCCATTTTTTCTTCGGACGTTTTCAGGTGGTATTTGACCCGGATCGTCGTGATTCTGAGCACGCCGTCCACGTTTTCGATGTCCCCTTCGACGTCGGCCCAGTAGAGGTGTTCGGGGGTCGCAATTTTCTTCCCGGCCATCATCGTGGCCAGCGTTCCCATCATTCAACCTGCCGTGGCGGCGACGATGTGGTCCAGCGTGGCCGCATGCTCTTCATCGGGCTCCACCCTGTAAAACTTTTTGATCCCGCCGTGAACACCGTAATAGACGGGTTCGGCAAAACCTTCGATCATGGCCCTGCGGGTGGGCCCCTTCTCCCTGACGATCTTGATTTTCGACGTATGGACGACTTCGCGCATGGCTCTCCTCTCTTTTTCATTTCGGCTTACCGGATAAGGAATCCTTTCCTTGCACAGCGGTCGAACCTGCGTGGCGTCAGGCGCACTTGAGCCCGTCGACTTTCACGTCAAGGGATTCTTCCGCCGCAACGGATCGGAATTCAAGACTGACCGGCGGCGGCCTTCTCTTCCTTGTAGGCCTCGACACCTGCTTCGACCGCCTTTTTCAGCCGCTCCTTTTTGTCCGCATAGGCCTTACGGCTTTCTCCCACCAGTTCTTCCATCCCCAGGATCGCCTGGCGGTACTGTTCCTTCGTCTTGTCGTATAAATCCGCCGTCGATTTCCTGATATCTTCCCGGGTCTCCCGGCCGCTTTTCGGAGCATAGAGGATGCCGAAGAGCAATCCTCCCAGGGCGCCCACGACAAATCCCTTGACAAAATCGCCCGTGTCCATCGTCTTTTCTCCTTTCTTCCGAAATATCGATGTCGTCTCCAGCCGTATAAAAAAAAGACCTCCACCGCCTGAAACGGCATGGAATATTTTGAAGTATAGAGCCCGGACGGACAAAATTCAATGTCCGCTGATTGGAAGGCGATTGATAGGTTGAACCTGACAAACAGAACCGCCCCAATCCCGAAGAAAGATGATAACCCGCCGACATTATTCATTGACACACCGCTGTTTTGTTTCTATATTGCTTCCGTCCGGCCGCCTGCGGAAAGGCGCTGCGGGCATCCGCCGGTTGAAACGCCAATCCATGCACAAGGGGGCTTTATGACAAGGATATACCGTTTCGTTTTGGCGGCCGGCCTGGCGGCGGGCCTGATTGCGTTCCCGGCAGTAAACGGCATGGCCAAAGCACCGGTGACGACTAAATCATGCAGTCAGTGCCACAGCGACGTCAAGACGGTGCTGCCCCCGAAACATGTTGCCGTCAAAGGCGAGGCGATCGTCTACTGCCTGCCGTGCCACAAGGCCGCGGCGGACAAGATGCCCAATCCCTTTTCTGCCCGCCTCCACCGGGCCCATGCGGCCGTAACGGACTGCGCGCTCTGCCATACGGTCAGTCCCGGCAAGAACTTCACCGTGAACGGCGAAAAAAAATCCCTCGGCGTCTTTACGGCGGGCCAGTTCGTCAATGTTCGTAAGGACACCGAGTCGTGGGCCAAGTCCGCCTATCTTGACAATCTCCATGCCAGGAAAAATTTCATGTGCGACACCTGCCATGGAAAAAACCTGATTCCCTCCGATACGGAAGCCGGGATCAACAGCCGCTGCGCGGCCTGTCATGGAACGTCGGATAAGCTCGCGGCCAAGAACAAGGCCCATATCAACCCCCACAAATCACACCTGGGCGAGATCGCCTGCACGACATGCCATCACGGCCATGCAGCTTCCCGCGCCTATTGTCTGAACTGCCATACGTACCAAATGGCCATTCCGGGAGGAGCCGCCGAGGCGGCACCCGCGGCCGGCCCGAAGGGCGCATTGCGTCCCGCATCCGTCGCCGTTCCCAAGGACGTACCCGCCGAAAAGACGGACGTCGTCGTCATCGGATCGGGCGCCGCCGGTTTTACGTCGGCTATCACGGCCTGCGATGCGGGAGCGAAAGTGATCGTACTCGAGAAGCAGCCCATTACGGGCGGCAACAGCCTCCTTGCCGCCGGCGGGATGAACGCCGCCGGGACGAGGTTCCAGCAGGCGAAAGGCATCAAGGATTCGGTGGACCTGATGTACAAGGACACGATGGAAGGCGGCAAGAACCTGGGAGATCCTGAGCTTGTCCGGATCCTCGCAGCCAATTCCGCGGCCTCCCTTGAGTGGCTCATGTCCCTCGGGGCCGATCTCAGCGACGTCGGCCGCCTCGGCGGGGCGAGTGTCAGCCGCGCCCACCGGCCCAAGGGCGGTGCGGCCGTCGGCGCCCATATCGTGGACGTCCTGCGGAAGAATGTCGCCAAGAGGAAGATCGACGTCCGCATCAACAGCAAGGTTGTAAAAATCCTGGAAGACAAGAAAGGAAACGTCACCGGGGTGGTGGTCCAGGGCAAGCACAGAAATTTATACGTCATCAGGGCCAAGGCCGTGATCAACGCGGCGGGCGGTTTCTCGGCGAATCCGGAGAGAGTGGCCTTTTACCGGCCCGAATATGCCGGCATGACCACCTCGAACCAGCCCGGCGCGACGGGCGACGGCCTCGACATCGGCACCGATGCCGGCGGCAAGCTCCGCGACATGGAGCAGATCCAGATCCATCCGACCGTCGCCGCAGGCAGCCGTATCCTGATCACCGAGGCGGTCCGGGGGAACGGGGCGATTCTGGTCAACCGGGAGGGGAAGCGATTCGTCAACGAACTGACGACACGCGACGCGGCCTCTGCAGCCATCCTCAAACAGACCGGCAAATCGGCTTTCCTCGTCTTCGACGAGGGTATCCGGAAAAGCCTCAAGCAGATTGAAGGGTATTTCCACCTCTCCCTGGTCCGGGAAGGCGCGACACCCGCGGAACTGGCCGCGAAGATCGGCTGCCCGGCCGACGCCCTGACGGCAACCCTTGACGCATACAACAGCGCCGTGGCGGCGAAGAACGACGCCGAATTCAAGCGCCCGGACATGCCTCTGCCCGTCAAAACGCCCAAATTCTATGCCATCGAGGTCATACCGGGCATCCATTACACGATGGGCGGCCTCAGGATCAATGCCCTTTCCCAGGTCATCGACAAGAACGGCCGGCCGATCCCGGGCTTCTATGCCGCAGGCGAGGTCAGCGGCGGCGTCCACGGCGCCAACCGCCTGGGGGGCAACTCGATCGCCCAGACGATCACTTACGGCAGGATAGCCGGAGCCCAGGCAGCAAAATTCTCCGAAGCAAGGCGATAAAAGCCCCTCCGGAACCTGAACCAGGCTGATCCGCTTTCCCGGCCGGCTGGCCGCCGGGATGCGAGAATCTCCTTGGCTCTCACGCGCGGCGCGTCGATGCGCGTTCATGAAAGAGCCGGTTAAGACTCGAAGTTTACATCACAGGCCGGAGCGAGCCCCGTCATCCCAGGAGAATGAAATCCCATGCCCATGAAGCTGCTCATCATCCACGACATCAAGACCGTCACGAGGCTCGTCCAGTTCATCCGCACCGAGTACAGCGACGCCGACGTCGACTGGTTCAGTTCGGCCCTCGATGCGGCGATGATCCTGCAAAACAACAAATACGACGCCGTTCTCTGCGGTCTGGACATGGCCAACATGAACGGCATCGCTTTCAAGAAAAATCTCGACGCGTCGATCAACCGGGGAGTGCCCTACATCGTCCTGACGACGTCCGGCGGCGCCGGCAGGCGTCAGGAACTGGCCGGACACGGCATCGAGCACATCCTGGCGCTTCCCTGTGCGGCCCTGGAACTGAGAAACATGATCGACCGTGTCACCGATTCCCGCAGCAAGCGTATCCACACCCGCTACAGCATCCCCGACACCACGGCCGCCATCCGCTTCGGCGACCGTGAAGTCCGGGCGGAGGTCGTCAATATCAGCATAGACGGCATCCTCTGCGAACTCGACTGCCCCCGTCCGTCCCCCGACATCATGATGACCGCGCTGATGTCCGTCCGCTTTCCCGCCGAATACGGCAAGGAGATCCTCAAGGACATCGCCGTGAGCCTATTGCGTCTGGCCGTTCGCTCCTGGCGCGCCGACCGTTCGCCCGACCGCGTCAGCATCGTCTTTCGCTTCCACGATATGCCCGGCGCCTACCTGGCAGCCATGAAGGCGGCCTTCGCCAAGGCGGGCCAGGACCTGTCGTAAGCGAGCAGGGCATCACGCAAGATAAAAAAAAGCCCCCGGGACGCCGATAGCGCCCCGGGGGCCTGCATTTCAAATCGAATCTTCCCTTACAGGACCTTCACGTTTTCAGCCGCCGGGCCTTTCTTGCCCTGCGTGACGTCGAAACTGACACGCTGACCTTCGGCCAGGGTCTTGAACCCGTCCGACTGGATCGCGCTGAAGTGAACAAATACGTCACCGCCGTCGTCCTTCTCGATGAAACCGAAGCCCTTGTTCTCGTTGAACCATTTAACCTTACCTTCCGGCATCTAGCATCCTCCTTTCACAGATTTTCATAAAGTCGGATCACTAAGGTACCAGAATAAAAAAACCACCAGACCCTTAAGAGCATGGTGGGCAACCTTTGCACTTCAACTGTCCAAATCCGACTGCTCTCCGCACCTTCCATCACGGTTACTAATGCTTGACAGGTGCGTAAATTTATTTAACACTACTATAATTGTTATGTTTTGTCAAGTAATATGTGAAGCAACCGATCGTATCGCTTAAGCTCCACATCTTCATCATGGGGGGGAAATACTATGGATACATTCATGAACCCGTCTTCCGTCGCCCTGATCGGCGTCCCCAGGAAGACCGGGGCCGGTTCGTTCAACGGCTGCGAAACGATGCTCCGCTACGGCTTCCAGGGCCGCATTTACCCCATCAATCCCAACGCGAGGGAAATCTGCGGCCGCAAGGCCTACGCCAACTTGGCCGATCTGCCCGAGCGGGCGGACCTGGCCGTCATCTCCGTGGGCAGGGACAACGTTCTGCCCGTTCTCAACGATTGCGTCCGCGCCGGCATCGGCCGGGTGCTTATCATCACCCAGGGCTTTGCCGATGCCGACGAGAAGGGAACGAAGCTCCAGGAGGAGATTGCGGCGACGGCCAGGCGGCACGGCATCCGCATCGTCGGTCCCAACACCATCGGGATTGTCAACAACTACCGCCGCTTCACGACGTCGTTCGTGGACGCCGATTCCCCCGAACAGTTCGCCCCCGTCTCCCTCGTCGCCCAGAGCGGCATCCTCCAGGTGGCGGACAAGAACATGGCCTGGCGCCACTGGGGCAAGGCCATCGACATCGGGAACGGCTGCGATATCGACTTCACCGATTGTCTCTCCTATCTCGGCGACGATCCGGAAACGGAGGTCATTGTCTTCTACATGGAGGGCATGAAGCGGGGCGATGCCTTTCTTAAGAAAGCGGCGGAAGTGACCCGCCGGAAGCCCATCATCGTCTTCAAATCCGGCCGGAGCCGGGCAGGCGCCAAGGCCGCCCTCTCCCATTCCGGCTCCCTTGTCGGGGAGGACGCCGTCTTCGACGCCGCCTTCCGGCGCGCAGGCATCATCCGCGTGAGAAGCACCGCCGAAATGAAAGACGCCGTCCATGCCCTCGTCCGGATGAAGGAGATGGCGGGCCCGCGCCTGGGCATCATGACCGTCACCGGCGCCGGCGGTATCATGACGGTAGACGCCTGCGAGGACTTCGGGCTGGAAGTCGCGGCCCTGCCCGATGGGCTCGCCCGGAAACTCGAGGAAGGGACTCCCGACTGGCTCCACGTAGGCCATCCCATCGATATCTGGCCGATCGGCATGATCGGCGGCCACTACCGGGACGTCTCCCGCCTCACCCTCACGGAACTCTTCAAATCGCAGGGAGTGGACGGCGTCCTCGCAATCTTCCCGACATCCGCCTCCCCCCTCCATACGGATCTGGACATGACGGGCATGGTCGCCGCCGCCAGAGAGGCATCCGGCAACAGGAAACCGCTTGCCGTCTGGCCCTACATCGACGTCGCCTCCGCCGTCAATAAACTGGAAGCGATAGACGGCGTCGCCTGTTTCGATACGATCGAGCAGGCGGTCTACGGCCTGTCCGTATGCCGCCGGTATCATGCGATCAGGCAGAGAAAGACGCCCAAGTCCGGAACTTTTGCCGTCGACCGGCAGGCCCTCGCCCCCCTCCTTGCCGAAGGCCGCAGGGAGAAACTCCTGGCGGGCGAAGCGGCCCTGGCCCTCCTTGCCCTATTCGGCATACCCGTCGCCAAAGGCGCCGTCGCCGGCAGTCGCAGAGCCTTGCTCAGGGCGGCGGCATCGCTGCAATTTCCGGTCGTCCTGAAGCTTTCCGGCCCCACCTTCCTCCACAAGAGCGAATGGAACGGCGTGATCGCCGGAATCACGTCCCGCCAGGGACTTTCGCGCGCCTGCGGCACGCTTGTCGAAAACGTCCGGCGGCGCGATCCCGTAATGATTGTGGACGCCTTCCAGATCCAGGAACAGGCTTCGGGAAAGGAGCTTATCCTCGGCCTGAAACGGGACCCCCAGTTCGGCCATATCGCCGCCTGCGGCCTGGGCGGCATCTATACGGAAGTTTTCCGGGACGTAAGCCGCGAGCTTGTCCCCATCGACCGGGAAACGGCTTATGTCATGCTCTCGTCCCTGAAAACCTATCCGCTTCTCGCCGGCATTCGGGGCGAAGCGGGCGTGCATCTGGAGGCCGTCGCCAGCGCCATGGAGCGGCTTTCGTTCCTGGCGGCGGAAATCCCGGACATCGCCGAGCTGGACATCAATCCGCTCATCGCCTCGGAAGGCGGCTGCGTCGCCGTCGACGCCAGGATCATCTGGTGAGCGCGCCGGTCCTACTCATCAATCCGCCGGTCGTCAGGCCGTGCGAGCCGCCTGCGGGCATCGCCGTGCTGGCCGGCGCCCTGGCGCGTCACGGCATTCCTTTCCGGCTTGCCGATTTCAACCGGGAAGGCATCCTTCACCTCCTGGATTCGCCGCTCCCGGCGGATGATGCGGACACCTGGACCAAGCGGGCGCTCAAGCACCGGGAGGCGCACCTGGCCCTTCTGCGAAGCGGCAAAGGATACAGGGCCATCGACCGCTACCGCCGGGCCGTCACGGATATCAACCGCGTCCTGGAACATGCTTCCCGGCCCTTCGGCGCTGCGGCGGGACTGGCGAATTACGAGGACCCTGGGCTATCGCCCCTCAAAAGCGCCGACCTCCTTACCGCGGCGGAGAGGCCGGCGTCCAATGCATTCTATCCCCATTTCCACGGACGCTTGAGCGAAATCATCGAGGAGAGGCCTCCCGCTGTCGTCGGCTTCTCCCTTAACTACCTGAGCCAGGCCCTCGCTACATTCGCCATGGCGGGCTTTGTCAAGCAGACCTACCCCGCTCTCAAGGTGATCCTCGGCGGAAGCCTGGTCACGTCCTGGATGAGAAGGCCGGACTGGCGAAGCCCCTTCGGCGGCCTCATCGACGAGTTAATCGCCGGGCCCGGCGAGGCCCCCCTTCTGCAAAGTCTGGGAGTTGCGGAACAGCCTTCCGCGACTGTCCCCGATTTCAGCCAACTGCGGAGCGGCGACTACCTGTCGCCGGGGATGGTCCTTCCTTTCGGCGCCGCCGCCGGCTGCTACTGGCGCCGGTGCACGTTCTGCCCGGAGAAGGCCGAAGGAAACCGCTTCCGGCCCGTCCCGGCCGGCGAAGCCCTTGCCGTCCTGCGCAAGTGCGCCGCAGATTTGCAGCCCTCCCTGATCCATTTCCTGGACAGCGCCATATCGCCCGCATTCCTGAACGCCGTCATTCACGACCCGCCGGGGATACCCTGGTACGGCTTCGCGCGGGTCACGGAACACCTGGCCGATCCCGATTTCTGCCGGGCGCTTAAGTCCTCGGGATGCGTCATGATGAAGCTCGGATTGGAATCGGGGGACCAGTCGGTCCTGGACCATCTGGAAAAAGGAATCGACCTTGAAACGGCCGCGGCGGCCTTAACCGCCCTGAAAGAGGCGGGGATAGGGACCTACGTCTACCTCCTCTTCGGCACACCGGCGGAAAACCGTGCCGCGGCGGAAAAGACGCTTGCTTTCACGGCGAGGCACAGCGGCTTCATCGACTTCCTCAACCTGGCCGTCTTCAACCTGCCGGCCTACGGACCCGATGCGGAGGCGCTACCCACGGAGAGCTTCTACGAAGGGGATCTCTCCCTCTACCGCGATTTCCGTCACCCTGCCGGGTGGGACCGGATGCAGGTCCGGCGGTTTCTGGAAAAGGATTTCAGGAAGCACCCCGCAATCGCACCGATCCTGAGGCGCGAGCCGCCTTTCTTTACGTCCAGTCACGCCCCCTTCTTCCTCATCCATCAAAATCAGAGGACGAGGTAATAGAATCCAGACAGGAAAAGGGCGGCCAGGAGAATTACGCCCGCCGGGCCTACGATATATCGATAGGCGCCGTAGAGGGAGCAGCGGAAGTATTCGCCGCTTACGACGAGGCAGACGTGCATGGGCGACATCATCATCCCCATATAGCCGAAACCGTAGGCCAGGGCCGTCGTGGCCGCAGCCGCGGCTGTCGACAAATCGGAGCCGACGAGGGCGAAGACGATGGGAAAGCTCGCCCCGACGAAGCCGAAAGCCACCCCGGTCACCGCCCCGGAGATGAAGGGGACGAGCATGACGAGGCTTAAGATGGGAATCCCCGCCCGGAGGAATTCGTCGCGCATCGCCGTCACGATCGTGTGGCCGGCGGGGTCCAGGGGATAGGTGAGAACGCCGGAGAACATCTGGATCGCGACGACCAGGACCATCATGAGGCCGGTGGCCTTGTCCCGGAAGAGCCGAAGCGACTCCGCAAACGAGGACGGGCTTCGGAAAAAGACCATCGCCATGGCGAAGAGAAGCCCCGCGAACATCGCCGCCAGGCTCGACAGGTTCTCGTCCATGCCGAACCGGGGAAGGACGGCCGATCCGACAAGGGACGCGACGACAAGGACCATGATGGGCCCCAGTGCCGCCCCGACATCGCCAAGATTCAGGTCGGCCAGGCGGATCCTGCCGTTTTCCGCCGCCGGTATCTTTTTCAGGATAAAAAGGTAGCCGCCCAGCATCATCGCCGCGCTGAAGGGGATCTGGACGGCGAAGAAGAGGGCGACGGGCAGGCCCGAATAGCTCATGGCGAGGATGACGCCGGGATAGAGGGGCCACCAGTACTCCCAGAGGTGGCGGTACCAGTAGTTGATGGCCACTTTGTGCGCCAGTTCGAGTTCGTTGTCGCTGTCCACCTCGGCCACGAGCGGTGCGGAGACGATGGCCCCGCCGGGCATGGGCAGGAGGCCCACCAGGGCCGGGAAGCCCGCCAGGAGCATCCGCTTGCTCTTGAGCCAGAACTTGAGGGCGTCCATCGTCCGCTTCATTCTTCCCGAACGGTTGAGGCCCTCGGTCAAAAGAAGCAGGAGGAAGATGACGACGGGAAGCATCCAGTTCTCCGGCCGGGCGAAGGCGAAAATCTGATGCAAAAGGCCCGAAAGGCCCGTTCGCGACCAGAGGGAGAGGATGACCGAAAAGAGCAGGATGGCGACACCCAACGGCAGCCCCAGCCTGTTGCAGAGCAGGATGCCCGCAAAAGAAGACCCCACCTTGACGAAGGCGGGGATAGCAAAAATCCAATCCATGTTTATCGGACGCCTTTCTCTTCCGGCACCGGCACCGTCACGTCGCCGGAAAAGATCCGCTGCGTATTTCCCTCACCGTCCTTCAGGATCAGAACGCCGTCGGCGTCGAATTCGACCGCCACACCCCGGAAACGACGGTTGATCATGTCCACTTCAATTTCTCTGCCTATAATGTCCGACCGTTCCCGCCAGCAGTCCATGACGTCGTCGAAACGGCCCTTGTTAAACTCTTCGTAACGGGCCTCGATCCTCTCCAGGCAGGCCCGGAGAAGTTCCACGCGGGAAACAATCCGGCCCGTCTCGATGAGAAGCGACGAGGCCTTCGCCTTAAGCTCGTCCGGAAACGAATCCAGAGGTGTATTCACGTTGATGCCGATGCCCAGGACCACGAAATTCACCGCATCCATCTCCGAATGGATCTCCGTCAGGATACCCGCAACCTTTTTTCCGCCGATGAGGACGTCGTTCGGCCACTTGATCCGGCAGTTGAGGTCCGTCATGTCTTCAATGGCCTCGGCAACGGCCACGGACGTCATCAGGGTGAGGCGGGGCGCTTCCGTCGGCCTGATCTGCGGCCTGAGGATCATCGTCAGGTAGAGGCCCTCCCGGAAAGGCGAAAACCAGTCCCGGCCCCTCCGCCCGCGCCCCCGGGTTTGCAGCTCGGCGACGATCACCGTCCCTTCCGGTATCCCGTCGACAGCCATCGCCTTGGCATAGGCGTTGGTGGACTCGGTCTCTTTCAGGCAGACGATTTCCCCCTGCCCCAGGATGGAGGTCTTGAGTCCCTCCCGGATTTCCGACTCGTTCAAAAAGTCCGAAACCTTGAGCAGCCGATAGCCCTTCTTCCGGGAGGCCTCGATCGTGTAACCCTCCTCCCGGAGCTTGCAGATGTGCTTCCAGACGGCCGTCCGGCTGATGGCAAGTTGATAGGTCAGGACCTGGCCGGAGACCCAGCCTCCGCCTTTCAGTTGCGCCAGCAATTGACTGCGGTTTGTCATACTTCCCTCCCCTAATATTCTCCGCCTCTTAGCACTCCCCAAAGGCATTGTCAACCGCCATCAATATTTTTGGTTGACAATAAGGCGACCGGTTGATAAGGGGCAGGTCACTCACTTGGGAGGTTCAAAAGATATGGCAACCCGTCACATAAGCGCCTGCGTGGACAAGATCATCGAGAACGGACCCGACGCCCTCACGCCCGGGGAGGCGGTGGAACTGGCCGCACTTCCCGACGATTCCCTCATCGACCTTTTCTTCGGCGCCTATACAATAAAAAAACATTTTGTCAAGGACCGTCAGGTCATCTGTTCGCTCATCAACGCCAAATCAGGGCGCTGCTCGGAAAACTGCGCCTTCTGCGCCCAGTCGGGCCATCACAAGACCGCCATCGACATCTATCCCATGAAGAGCGAGGAGGAAATCCTGGCGCGGGGCCGGATGCTCGCCGCCGGCGGGGCGAAGCGTTACTCCATGGTGACAAGCGGCTACATGCTCAACGAGCAGGAAATGGATACGGTCTGCCACGCCGCAGGACAGATCAAGTCGCAGACGGGGATGACCGTCTGCGGGTCCCTGGGCAATCTCACCCCCGTCATGGCCAAAAGGCTTGCGGAAAACGGTATCTCGATCTTCCATCACAACCTGGAGACGGCCCGGAGTTTCTTCGACCAGATCTGCACGACCCACGCCTACGACGAGGACATCGAAACGATCAAGATGGCCCACGCGGCGGGCATGAGGGTCTGTTCAGGCGGCATCATGGGATTGGGCGAGTCGTGGGAGCAGCGCCTGGAGCTGGCCTTCACCGTCCGGGACCTCGGCGTCGAGGGCATCCCCATGAATTTCCTCATCCCCATCGAAGGCACGAAAATGGAGAACCGGCCGATGCTGGCGCCGATGGAAGCCCTTAAATGCATCGCCCTTTTCCGCTTCGTCAACGCCGACCGCGACATTATCATCTGCGGCGGCCGCATGGGCCTGAAGGATTTCCAGTCCTGGATATTCTTTGCCGGCGCCAACGGCATGATGGTGGGCAACTACCTGACGACCGACTGCCGGGATATCGCCGCCGACATGGACATGGTTCATTCGATGCCGAGCTTCTCAATGCGGTAGCGAAGCGAGTCGAGGCTGATGGAGAGGAACTCGGCCGCCTTCGTCTTCGAGCCCCTTGTCTTGGCAAGGGCCTTTTCGATCAACTGCTTTTCGATCCTGGCCAGTTCGTCGTTGATATTGATGCCCTCGTCCGGCAGTTCCCCGTCGACAGGGTCGGACGGGCCGAGACCGCTGCCGGAGAGAACAAGGTTCTCCGGCAGGATGATGCTCGACGTCTCCAGGGCGACGCTCCGCTCGATGATGTTCTCAAGCTCCCGCACGTTTCCCGGGAAACGGTAATCCATAAGGAGTTCCATGGCGTAAGACGAGATCGTCTGAATCTCCTTGCCGAACTCCCGCGAATACTTTTCGATGAAGTACCGGGTCAGAAGGGCGATGTCCTCTTTCCTCTTCCGGAGCGGCGGTATCTTGATGGGAATCACGTTGAGCCGGAAGAAGAGGTCTTCCCGGAAGGTCCCCTCGCGGACCTTCTGCTCCAGGTCCTTGTTCGTGGCGGAGATGATCCGGACGTCGACCTTCATGTCGTCGCCGCCGCCCACCCGCCGGAAGGTCTTCTCCTGAACGACCCGGAGGATCTTGACCTGAAGGAGGGGCGTCAGGTCCCCGATTTCGTCGAGAAAGATCGTGCCGTTGCGGGCGATCTCGAAGAGCCCCGCCTTATCCACATGCGCCCCGGTGAACGACCCCTTCGTATGGCCGAAGAGTTCCGACTCCAGGAGGTTTTCGGGAATGCCGCCGCAGTTGATGACGACAAAGGGCATGTTCTGCCGGGGGCTGTGCTCGTGGATGGCCTTGGCCACCAGTTCCTTGCCCGTCCCGCTTTCGCCCAGGATGAGGATGTTGGTTGAGGTCTGGGCCACTTTCTTGATCGTCGTATAAACGTCCAGCATCTCCCGGCTCTTGCCGATCATGGCGCCGAAGGCATGGGCGTCTTCCACCCCCTTGAGAAACTGGGCGTCGCCTTCCTTGATCCCCTTCTTCGCCAGGGCCTTGCGGACGATCGCATTCAAATCATCGATGTCGAAGTTCTTCTCGATATAATCGTAGGCCCCCTCCTTCATGGCGGAAACGGCGGTCTCGCCCGAGGCATAGGCCGTTATCAGGATGACCATCGCCTCGGGGGAGACGACCTTCACCCGCTTCAGGAATTCGATCCCGTCGACCTTCGGCATCTTGAGATCGGTGATGATCAGGTCAAAGTTCTCTTTTTTGCACTTGGCGAGGGCCTTTTCCGCCTCGGCGCAGCAGGTCACGCGATGCCCCTCCCTGCTCAGCATGATCTCCAGGAAATCCCGCATGCCCTGATCATCGTCAACGACGAGTATTTTAGCCATAACCCGTTACTCCTCTTCCGATTGGGGCAGCCACAGGGTGAAGGTCGAGCCCCGGCCGCTGATGCTGTCGACGTCGATCCGTCCCCGGTATCGCTCGACGATCCTGCTCACGACGGCAAGACCCAGCCCCGTACCCTTATCCTTGTTGGTGTAAAATGGTTCGAATATTTTTTCAAGCTCGTTTTGCCCGATACCGCAACCGGTGTCGACGATGCGGATCAGGAGATAATCGTCCCGGCCCATCCGGGCGGGCTTCGTCTCGATCTCGAGCGTCCCGCCTTCCGGCATGGCCTGAACGGCGTTCATCAGGAGGTTCCAGACGATCTGACGCATCTCCTTCCGGTTGACGAAAACGGCATTATCGGCGGCATACCTCGTCCGGATGTCGATCCGGGCATGCCAGTCCGGCGTCATCTTGAGCGATTCCACGACCTCGTCGAAGACCTCGCGGACGTCGAAGCGTTCCCGGGGGCCCGCAACGGGCTTCGCCAGCACCAGGAAGTCCCGCATGAAGTTGTCGAGCTGGTCCTTTCCCCGGATGATGATGTCCATGAGCCTCCGGTCCGTATCGTTCAGGGGCAGTCCCTTCCTCAGAAGCTGGATGGAGCCGCTGATCGACGCCAGGGGGTTCCTCATTTCGTGGGCGAGGCCGGCCGCCATCTCGCCGATGAAGGCCATTCTCCGGCTGCGCTCGACGGCCTCTTCCATGTCCTTGATCGCCGTGACGTCCTGGAAGATGACGATGTCTCCCATCCTCTGCTGCCTTGCATCCAGGAGGGGCGACACCGAGCAGCCGAGGATTTTCTTCATCTGCGCCTGGGCCGGGATAATCATTTCGAAGCCCCGCCGCCTCGACCCCTCGTCCAGCCACCGCTGCATCTTTTCCGGATATTCGGGAAAGATCTCGGAGATATGCCTGTTCTCGACCTCATTCGCCAGGAAACCCGTGATCTTGGTTGCCGCCGCGTTGAACGATTTGATGCGCCCCCTCATGTTGACGGTCATGATGCCCGTATCGACCGATTCGATGATGCTCCGGTGAAGCTGATCGAGCTGGTCGAAGGCGGTCTCCTTTTCCGCGAGCAGCGTCCGGGCGGCTTTTTCCCGCTCCACGACGAAGCTCGCCACCAGGGCGATCACATAAAACAGGAGGATGTAGATGCAAAGCCGGGTGAAGATGTATCCGGATGTGAAGGGATAGTCGAGAAATTCCGTACCGTACATGGGCCTGATAACGTCGTAGTATTCCAGGTTGAAGAGGAACCCCAGGACGATGCTGCTCCCGGAGGCGATGAGAAGCCCGCCCCTTCTGCCCAGAAACAGCACGGAATAGATGATCACCAGGGAATAGAAGACGGCGTAAATGCTGCGGATGCCGCCCGTAGCATAGACCAGGCCCGCCACCAGGGCCATGTCGCATACGGCCTGGATATAGATGTTCAGGCTGACGCTTTTGTCGAAATTCTGGAGGAAATGAAAGGCCAGGGATAGGAGGTAGGTTAAGCCGATCACAACATACAGATGGGGCAGATGAACATCGGGGGAGAGGCTGGTCCCCTTTATCTCCAAAAAGAGCGCGATGCCCAGGATAAAACTGGCCATGGCTATCCGGGAGACCATCAGCCACCGGAATTTGGTGGCGGTGCTCTGCTCCGTTAAAGTCTGCTCATATTCGGGAAGGGGTCGCAGCAACCGTTATCATCCAATCATTTTGCTTTATCATTTTACGAATAGGATATATTACAAAGATATAAACAAAAACGCACTCATTTTTTTCGGCCGACGCTCCCCATGCAACGACCCTTTATCCCATTGGTGCTGGCTCTGATGGCGGGAATCCTGACCGGGTACCGGTTCCGTATTCCCGACCCGGTCCTGTGGACCATCCTGGCCGTCATGCTCGTTTTTCTTGCTGCGGCAGTGCTCCGTAAGCAGCGCGAATGGATCATGCCCCTGTCGCTGCCCGCCCTGGCCGTCATCGGCGTCCTAGCCGTCAATCCTTATCTCTACCCGGAAACAGACGCAAGCCATATCAGCGCGTTCGCCGGCAGGGACAAGGTCCTGATAGACGGGATCGTTCTGGACAACCCCCAGGTGCAGCAGCCGGAAAAAATGGAAATGAAAGTGGCTGCCTTCCAGGTCATCCGGGACGGGGCGGCGCTGCCCGTCCGCGGCAATGTCTGGCTTACGGTCAAGGGCCATCCCGAACTTGCCTACGGGGACGTGATACGGTTCCGGACCAGGCTCCGCTTCCCCCATAACTTCAACAATCCCGGGGGCGGCGACATCGAAAAGCGATACCTCTTCCGGGAGACGCCGGTCCGAGGGTACACGGCAGGCGCCGCGGACCTGGTCGTCCTGCGGAAGGGTCAGGGGAACCCTTTGAGGACGCGCCTGGAGACCTTCCGCACCGATCTCAAGACCCTGATCGCCGACCATGCGCCTTCCCCCCATGCCCAGATCATCCAGGCCTCCATCCTCGGCAACCAGAAGGAGATCCCCCAGGAGACGATGGAGATATTCAACCGCACCGGCACCTCCCACATCATCGCCATCTCGGGGTTCAACATCGGTATCATCTCCGCCTTCATCGTCTTCCTGATCCGCGGTGCAATGAAGCGCTCAGTCTATCTCATGCTGAGATTCGACATGAATAAAGTCGCCCTGGCGGCGACGGCCGTCCCCATCGTTCTCTTCACCTATGCCGCGGGCGCCGGTATCTCGGTCGTGCGGGCCACCCTTATGATCGTCGTCTTCCTGGTCGCCCTCCTGATCGGCCGGCGGCGGGACATGTTCAACACGCTCGCTGTCGCCGCCTTCGTCATCCTCGCCGTCGCCCCCTATTCCCTCTTCGACGTCTCCTTCCAGCTCTCTTTTATCGCGGTCGGCGCCATCCTCGCCATCGCACCTGTCCTGTCCCGTTTCCTCCCCGCGCCCGCGGCGGAGGGGTCGTCGAGACCTTCCCCCTGGCGTAAGGCCCTGCGCGGCGTTTTGCTCTTTCTCATCGTCACCGTGAGCGCCACGGCCGGGACACTCCCCTTGATCGCCTTCTATTTCAACCGCATCTCCACCGTCGTCCTCCCCGCCAATCTCGTGGTGGGACCGATCCTGGGCATCCTGGCAATCCCCGTCTGCACGGCGATCATGATCGCGGCCCCCTTCTCGACATGGGCGGCGGTCCTTCTGATACAGGCGGCAACCTTTCTCGTAGACGTATCGCTTAAGATTACGAAATGCTTTGCAGAGCCGGGATGGTCGTCTTTGACGGTCGGCACACCGTCGCTTTTCGAAATGCTGCTCTACTACTTCCTCCTTTACGCCATCCTGCGTTTCATGGAAACGGTCCGTCCCGGCGACAAGCCGCCCGCCGACCTCGTCCGCAGACGGCGTTGGTCTGCCGCTGCGGCCGTCTTCTGTCTTGCGCTCTTTGCCGCCGACGGCATCCGTCTTTATGTCCGGGACAGGCACCCCGGCAACCTGACAGTGACCTTTTTGGACGTCGGCCAGGGCAATGCCGCTTTCATCCGGTTCCCGCACGGCAAGAAGATGTTGATCGACGGCGGCGGCGCCCCGGGCAGCACCTTCGACATGGGAAAAAACGTCCTGGCGCCCTATCTAGGTCAGGAAAGGGTCAGGAAGGTCGATATCGTCATCCTCACCCATCCCCATCCGGACCACCTTCAGGGCCTGATCCACATCCTCGGCCATCTCCAGGTCGATGAACTCTGGAGCAACGGCGAGGAGGCGCGGACAGACGACTACCTCCGCATGAAGGCGGTCATCGCCGCCAAAGGGATCAGGCACCGGATCGTATCGGCCCGGACGCCTCCGGTGGACATCGACGGCGTCTCGATCCGCTTCCTCAATCCGGAAACGCCCGCGACAGGGGAAGATCGGGACGAATACGTCTCCGCCAATGCCGATTCGCTCGTGTTGAGGATAGCTTACGGGGATACCTTCCTTCTTTTCACGGCTGACATCTCCGGCACGGAGGAGGAGAGAATCGTCCGGGCAGGAGGCACGGTTGCCAGCAACATCCTCCTTGTCCCCCATCACGGCTCCGGCCATGCCTCGACGGCGGCCTTCCTGGCGGCGGTCCGGCCGGAGGCGGCCGTCGTGAGCTGCGGGAAGGAGAACGTCTTCGGCTTTCCTCATCCCGACGTCGTCGGCCGGATTCGGGCCGCTGGCACAAAATTGTACCGGACAGACATTCACGGAGCCATTACGGTCACTTCCGACGGCAAAAAGTGTTTCGTATCGACCTATATCCCTTGATTTTTCGTCTGCGTTCCGCTTTCCTATCTTTCTGTTGCGCCGGCCGGCCGATTGTGCTAAAGGTTTCTGCTTTAATTTACCCTTTTTTAGAGGTGGACCAGGGCATTGAACAGAAAGGCGGCATCATTTTTCCGTACCGGTGACGTGGCATGAAGGAGACGATCAACGCCATCAGGGGATTCAAGGACATCCTCCCCAGGGAAACGGGCCAATGGCAGATGGTCGAAGAGACGGCGAGGCAGGTCTTTTCTGCCTTCGGCTTCAATGAAATCCGCATCCCCATCGTCGAGAAAACGGACCTCTTCAAGCGCGGCATCGGGGAAGCGACGGACATCGTCGAGAAGGAGATGTACACGTTTCTCGACCGGGGCGACGACTACCTGACGCTGCGCCCCGAGGCGACCGCAGGGGTCATCCGATCCTATATCGAACACAGCCTGCACGCCGAGGACGCCGTAACCAAACTCTACACGTTCGGGCCCATGTTCCGGCGCGAGCGGCCCCAGAAGGGGCGCTACCGGCAGTTTCACCAGATCGACGCCGAGATACTCGGCATCGACGATCCCCGCATCGACGCCGAGCTGATCCTTATGCTGATGCATTTCCTCACCGCCGTGGGGCTTGCGGGCCCGAAGCTGGAGATCAACTCCCTCGGCTGCAAGGAGTGCCGCCCGGTCTTCCGGAAGATGATCACCGACTTCGTCCGGGGAAAGGAAGAGGGCTTCTGCCCGGACTGCACCCGGCGGATGCAGACGAACCCCCTGCGCATCTTCGACTG
This sequence comes from Syntrophales bacterium, assembly GCA_963668175.1. GTDB lineage: Bacteria > Desulfobacterota > Syntrophia > Syntrophales > PHBD01. Next base: position 1,551,181 of record OY764159.1, on the reverse strand, counting down.
CAAGGTCGAGACCTGCCGGGAGATCATGACCTCCGCCCCCGTAGTCCTGGATGCGCTGTGCGGCGCCTGCCGGGATCATTTTGACAGGTTCAGGGAAGCCCTGACGATTTTCAACATGCCCTACGAGGTCAATCCGCGGATGGTCCGCGGCCTCGACTACTATACGAAAACGGCCTTCGAGGTCACGACGGAGCTTCTGGGGGCGCAGAACGCCGTCGCCGGAGGAGGGCGTTACGACGGACTCGTCAAGGACCTGGGCGGCCCCGATACCCCCGGCATCGGATTCGCCATCGGCTTCGAGCGTTTGGTCGCCCTGATGCAGGCCCACGACGAGGATTGCCGCTGCCGCCACGGCCGTCCCGACCTCTTCATCGCCGCCATGGGCGAAGAGGCGCAGGGGATGGCCTTCGCGCTCTGCAACAAACTGAGGCTGGAGGGCATCCGGACCGAAATGGATTACGCGGGCAAGAGCCTGAAGAGCCAGATGAAGCGGGCCGACAAATTGAAGTGCCGGTACACGATGATCATCGGGGACCAGGAGATCGCCAACAACCAGGCGACGCTCCGTGACATGCAGGAAAGCAGGCAGGCGCCCGTCGGCTTTCATCAAATCGTACACATCAAGAAAGTGATCAAAGGAGAAAAGCCACTTGACTGATTTCATAACGACCAAAAAGAGAACCCACTACTGCGGGAATGTCGGTAAGGACGATATCGGCAAGGAAGTCGTCCTCATGGGCTGGACGCACCGGAGGCGCGACCACGGCGGCGTCATTTTCGTCGATCTCCGGGACCGGGAGGGTCTCGTGCAGGTCGTCTTCAACCCGGAAAATGCACCTGCGGCCCACAAGGAGGCCCACCGGATCAGAAGCGAGTATGTGCTGGCCGTCGCCGGCACGGTCCGCCGCCGGCCTGAAGGCATGGAGAACCCGGACCTCAAAAGCGGCGACATCGAAGTCATGGTCCATGAACTCGATATCCTGAACGAAGCGAAGACGCCGCCCTTCGTGCTCGACGTGGAGGCGGACATCTCGGAGAACGTGCGCCTGAAATACCGCTATCTCGATCTCCGCCGGCCCGAAATCCAGAAGAACCTGCTCCTGCGGAGCCAGGTGGCGGCGGAAACGAGATTTTACTTCCGGGACAACGGCTTCATCGAGGTCGAAACCCCCATTCTCACGAAGAGCACGCCCGAAGGGGCCAGGGACTACCTGGTGCCCAGCCGCGTCAACCAGGGGATGTTCTATGCGCTCCCCCAGTCGCCGCAGATATTCAAGCAGCTCCTCATGGTTTCCGGCTTCGACCGCTACTACCAGATTGCGAAATGTTTCCGCGACGAGGACCTGCGGGCCGACCGCCAGCCGGAATTCACCCAGATCGACCTCGAAATGTCCTTCATCGACGAGAACGACATCATCCGGATCATGGAGGGTTTCATGGCCCATGTCTGGAAGGCCTGTCTCGGCATCGAGCTTACGGTGCCCTTCCCCAGGATTCCCTATCACGACGCCATGAACCGCTACGGCAAGGACGCCCCGGATGTGCGTTTCGGCCTGGAACTGCGGGACATCACCGATTGCGTGAGGAACTCGAACTTCAACCTCTTCCAGGAAGTCACGCAGGCGGGCGGCATGATCAAATGCATCAAGGTCGAGGACGGCAAACGCCTCTCCCGGAAAGACCTCGATGAACTCCGGGATTTCGTCGCCGTCTACGGGGCGAAAGGCCTGGCCTGGGCCAGGGTGAACCCCGACGGCTGGACGTCCCCTATTTACAAATTCCTGAAGCCCGAAGAGGTGAAGGGTATCGAAACGGTCATGGAAGCGAAGGAAGGGGACCTGATTCTCTTCTGCGCCGACAGCCCCCGCGTCGTCCACGACGCGTTGGGCAACCTGCGCCTGCATCTGGCCAAAAAACTGGGCCTGGTCGCCCCGGGACAGTTTGCCTTCACGTGGGTGACGGAATTCCCGCTCATGGAATACAGCGAATCGGAGAAGCGTTTCGTCTCGACGCATCATCCGTTTACGTCGCCGGTGATGGAAGACCTGCCGTATCTCAAAACGGATCCCGGAAAAGTCCGGGCCCGGGCCTACGACCTGGTCCTCAATGGCTCCGAGATCGGCGGCGGCAGCATCCGTATCCATCAGCAGCATGTCCAGGCCCAGATATTCGAGGCCCTGGGGCTTTCGCAGGAAGAGGCCCGCACCAAATTCGGATTCCTTCTCGACGCCCTCGAATACGGAACGCCGCCGCACGGCGGCCTGGCCTTCGGCTTCGACCGGATGATCATGCTGATGACCGGCACCGATTCGATCCGGGACGTTATCGCGTTCCCGAAGACGCAGAAGGCCACCTGCCTCCTGACGGATGCGCCTTCGACCGTGGGCATCGAGCAACTCATGGAACTATCCTTAAAGATCGTCCAGTAGGACGCATAGAGACCGGGTATCTCGTCCCGGAGGAAACGACGTTAAAAAAGAGGGAGCAAGACAAAAATGGCACGGTGGAACAAAGACAGAAGGGTTCTGGATCACGTTCATTCAAAGTTCTGGCGCTTCGAGCTCCGCGATCTCGAAGAACCGAATCTCCTGAAGGAGGTTTTTCCTTACGACGAAGTCTGTAAGATCGATTTCGACCATAAGATCATTCCGATCAACCCGCCGGAAGACATCTTCATTACGGACACGACGTTCCGAGACGGCCAGCAGGCGCGGCCGCCGTACACGGTCAAGCAGATCGTCGATCTTTACAGGTTCATGAGCAAACTGGGCGGCCCCAACGGGGTCATCCGCCAGTCCGAATTCTTCCTTTACAGCGGCAAGGACCGCGAGGCCGTGGAGAAATGCCAGGCCCTGGGCCTCCCCTTCCCGGAGATCACGGGCTGGATCAGGGCGGCCAAGGAGGACATTCCGCTGGTGAAGGCCGCGGGCCTCAAAGAGACGGGAATCCTCACGTCCGTGTCGGATTACCATATTTTCCTCAAGCTCAACAGTACCCGGCGCAAGGCCATGGACGACTACCTGGGCATCGTCAAATCGATTCTGGAGGCGGGCATCAAACCCCGGTGCCACTTCGAAGACATCACCAGGGCCGACATCTACGGTTTCTGTATCCCCTTCGCTCTCGAGCTCATGAAGCTCCGGGAAGAAAGCGGCATCGACATCAAGATACGGCTCTGCGACACCATGGGCTACGGCGTCACCTATCCCGGCGCATCGCTGCCCCGCAGCGTCGATAAACTGGTGCGGGCCTTCGTCGAGGACGCCTGTGTTCCTAGTCATCTCCTGGAATGGCACGGCCATAACGACTTCCATAAGGCCCTGATCAATGCCTCGACGGCCTGGCTTTACGGCTGCAGCGCCGCCAATGGAACGCTGCTGGGTTTGGGCGAGCGGACGGGCAATCCGCCCATCGAAGGCATGCTCATCGAATACATCGGCCTCACCGGCTCCGCCAACGGCATCGATACGACGGTCATCACCGACATCGCGCAATACTTTGAGGACGAGATCGGCATGAAGATCCCCGCGAACTATCCCTTTGTGGGCGAGGATTTCAACGTGACCCGTGCGGGCGTCCATGCCGACGGCCTGATCAAGAGCGAGGAGATTTATAATATCTTCGATACGACGAAGATCCTGAAACGGCCCATCGTCGCCATGGTGACGGACAAGTCGGGCAAGGCGGGCATCGCCTTCTGGATCAACTCCCGTCTCGGTTTAAGCGGAGACAACGTGGTCGACAAGAGGCACCCCGGCGTCTCCAAAATCCACAAATGGATTGCCGACCAGTACGACGAAGGCCGCATGACCTCCATTTCCCACGAGGAGATGGACAGGATGGTCCGGAAGTTCCTGCCGGAGCTCTTCATGTCCGACCTGGACAAGATCAAGCACAAGGCCGCAGAGGTGGCCGTGACCGTGGTCAAGCGCATCATCGAAGACCCCGTCATGAAGACCATGAAGCCCGATCTCCAGGAGCCGGTGATGCAGAGGATCATCGAGGAGAATCCGTCCATCCAGTTCGCCTACGTGGTGGACATGAACGGCCGGAAAATCACGAAAAACATCACGAACATCGCCGACAAGGCCAAATACGAGAACTACGGCGTCGGGACCGACCAGTCCGACCGGGAATGGTTCATCCGCCCCCTGCAGTCGGGGAAGATCCACATCACCAATTTCTACATCTCGAAGATGACCGGGGCGTTGTGCATCACCGTCTCGGCCCCGATCATGGACGACAACGACGAGATGGTCGGCGTCTTCGGAGCGGACATCAAGTTCGAGGACTGGGTGAAGCGGGTCGAGGACATCGCCGAAGCGACCCAGATTGCACTGCGGGCCGAGTACGAAGAAAAACTGAAATCGGACAAGTGGCTCTAATGGGCTGTTGAAAAACGTCCACCTGTCGCGTTGCGCTGCAAGCCTCGTCAATCGACATACTTCTATGTATGCCTCATTCCTCGGCTTTTGCGCGCCTTACATCTGAACATTTTTGAACACCCCCTATGCAGGGGTCATGGCCTGTTGAAAATCGCATTTTTCAACACTTCCCATGCGGGGGGCGCGGCCTGCTAGTACGAAGCTTCGACGACCCATTCATCGTACGGCCGGTCTTTCCCGGAGGGACGGTGAGCGAGTTCCCGGATGAACCGGGACGGGCTTAGGGGCAGGTGGCCCATGGCCCGGGTGTAATCCGCCATGGGATAGGACAGGTAAAGCTGGTCCTTGGCGCGCGTCGCGGCCACGTAGAAGAGGCGTCTTTCCTCCTCTTCTCCGCCGGGGTCTTTCAGAGCCCTAGCCAGGGGGATCATGCCCTCGGCGCACCAGACGATGAAGACGACGCGCCACTCCAGGCCCTTCGCCTGGTGGATCGTCGTCAGCACGACCTTGTCTTCGTCTTCCGTTCGGTCGCTCCGGCCTTCCTCCGCAATGTCCGTCATGAGCGCAAGTTCGTTCAGGAAAGCGTCCAGCGTCTCGAACTCCTCGGCAAAACCGGCCAACTGCAGCAAATCGTCCTCCCGCGACACGGCGTCGGCATGCCTCTCGTGCAGGATGTCCAGGTAGCCCCTGTCCATCACGGTCCGGATCAGTTCCGCCGGAGGCGCCCCGGCGCCTGCGGCCTCCGCGACGATATCGAGAATCTCCGCAACGGCTTTTAAGGATGGAATGGCCGTTTTGCCGGCACAGGCCGCAAACTTGTCCGTCTTGACGGCGGCCAGCGGGTCGTCGACTCCGGAGACGAACTTCCAGACTTTCCCGGCGGCGACGGCGCCGATCTTGTCGTAGAGCTTGAGGACGCGCTTCCAGGCCAGTTCGTCGAAGGGATTGGCGGCGATCCTGAGATAGGACGTCACGTCCTTCACGTGGGCCTGCTCGAAGAAGCGGATGCCGGAACGGATCAGGAAGGGGATGCCCCGCCGGACCAGTTCCATCTGGACCTCCATGGAATGGTAATGGGCCCGGTACATGACGGCGATCTCCTTATAAGGTACGCCGCCGCGGTGAAGCTCGCCGATCCGCTGGGCGACGAAATCGGCCTGTCTCGCCGCATTGCCGGCCGACACCAGAACGGGCCGCACACCCTCCGCCCGAATGGCCCGAAGCGACTTGGGGTACTGCTGCTCGTTGTTCACGATGCTTAAATTGGCCAGGTGGAGGATCTCCGGGGTGCTGCGGTAGTTCGTCTCCAGCTTGAAGATGCGGCAGGCCGGATACTTCTCAGGGAACTTCATGATGTTCGCGAAGTGGGCGCCGCGGAAGGAATAGATGCTCTGGGAATCGTCGCCGACGGCCATGAGGTTCCCGTGGCGGGCGGCGATCAGGTCCACGATCTCGGCCTGGACGATGTTCGTGTCCTGATACTCGTCCACAAGCACCTGGAGGAAGCGGTCGGCATACGCGGCCGCCACGTCGGGGAATTCGGATAAAACCCGCCGGCAGTTGAGGAGCAGGTCGTCGAAGTCCATGATGTTGAGGTCACTCTTGCGAGAGCGGTAGAGGGCCTCGACCCGGGCGACGTCGTCGCTCCGATGGGAGAAGTAGGGGTAGCGATTGACGACGATCTCCTTGAGGGGCGTTTCGGTGTTGACCGCCAGACTGAAGATGGAGGCGAGGATATCGGCCTTGGGGAATTTGTCCAGCTTCGTCTCCACCTTGGCTTCGGCAATGCAGGAGGCGATAAGCTGGCGGGCGTCCTCGCCGTCGCTGATGGAGAAATTCCTCTCGTAGCCGATCTTGTCGCTGTGTTTCCTGAGAATCCGGTGGGCGATGTGGTGGAACGTGCCTCCCCACAGCTGGCCGATGTCACGGTCTATCAGAGAGGCGACCCGGTCCAGCATGGACCGGGCGGCCTTGTTGGTAAACGTGGCAAGCAGGACCCGATCGGGCCTTGTCCCCTGTTCGATGAGGCGGGCGACGCGGTACGTAAGGGTGCGCGTCTTGCCGCTGCCGGCCCCGGCGATGACGAGGAGCGGCCCCCCGGCCTGCATGACCACTTCCAGTTGTTCCCGATTCAGTTCCTTCTCGTAATCAATCATGCCTGATACCGGCCGCTCCCGCCGGGACCTCCCGCCGCCGCCTTGATGCGCATAGCCCTTATTTCAGGGCCTTTCTGATTTCGGCCACGGTCTCCTGACTGCTCACGGACAGGAAGTTCTTCAAGAGGCCTTCCTTTTCGTAATAGCCGATCAGGGGAGCGGTCTTCTCGTTGTAGGTCGCAAGCCGGTTCAGGATGGCCTCTTCCGTCTCGTCGTCCCTCTGGATGGTTGGGCTGCCGCACTTCTTGCATGTCCCGTCGGGTTTCGGCGGGTTGCTCTTGACATTATAGATCTCCTGGCAGTTCGGATTCGAGCAGGTCCGGCGCGTCGTGAGGCGGTCCAGGATGACATCCCGCGGCACTTCGAGATTGACGACGAAATCGAGCGTGATCTTAAGAGAGGCGAGCAGCGTTTTCAAAGCCTCCGCCTGGGGAATCGTCCGGGGAAACCCGTCCAGGATGAACCCTTTTTGGCAATCCGGTTCCTGGAGGCGCACCCCCATCATCTTCATAATGAGCGAATCGGGCACGAGGTCGCCCCTGCCCATATAAGCCTGGGCCTCTTTTCCCAGTTCCGTACCTTCCTTCACGGCGGCCCGAAGCAGATCCCCCGTGGAAATCTGCACGGAACCGTCAATCTCCGTCAGCAGCTTGGCCACGGTTCCCTTGCCGGCACCGGGCGCTCCCAGCAGTATGATTCTCATAATGTATCCCCTTTTCGTTTCAATGGTGGACCGTTTTATAAGGAAAAAAATCCTGCCGGTCAAGAAAAACAAGACACGGCCGATACTTATTCCTTGACGGGCAATTCCCCTATTTCATATATTGTCTTATACCACATCCAGACGAGGTTCTGAAGATTGGAAGTCGACCGGCAATTCGGACCGATCCGGTTCATCCGCGGCGAGAATAAGGGCCGCTATCCGTACTGTCATTCGGTGTACATCGAAGGGGCCAGGGTCCTCATCGATCCGGCGGCAAGCAGGGAGAAGCTCCTGCGTCTGCGGGACGAAGAGGGTGTGGACGCAATATGGCTCACCCACTGGCACGAGGACCATATCACTTATCTCGATCTCTTCCCCGGCCGTCCGATCCGGATTTCCGAACGGGACAAGCCGCCCCTGACCGATATCGAATGTATGCTCGACTGGTACGATATCGAACGGGACAATCAACGCTTGTTCTTTAGAAAGTCCTTCCTCGAACAGTTCAACTATAAGCCGCGGCAGATCGAACATTTCCTCAAGGACGGGGAGATCATGCGCTTCGGTCCCGTTACGGTGGAAGTGATTCCCACGCCGGGCCATACGCCGGGGCACCTGTCTTTTTTCTTCCGTGAAGAGGGGCTTCTCTTTCTGGGCGACTACGATCTGACCTCCTTCGGCCCCTGGTACGGCGATCTTTACTCGGACATCGACGATACCGTATCCTCCCTCAAGAAATTAAAGGACATCCCGGCCCGAACCTGGATCACCGGCCACGACACGGGACTTTTCGAGGAGAACCCCGGGGTGCGCTGGGAAGAGTTCGAAGGCGTCATCTACGAACGGGAGAACCGACTCCTCGATTTCCTCAGGAAGCCCCGCACCCTGGACGACATCCTCTCCGCGTGGCTCATGTATGGAAAGCCCCGTGAGCCCCTCGCCTTCTTCGAGTTCGGAGAGAGGGCCCTCGTCAAAAAGCATCTTGACCGTCTCGAAGCGCGCCGTCTCGTCGTAAGGAACGACGACGGCATTTTTACACGACTTTAATCGTTGACAGGGCGGGGCGTTTCTGTGATGATCACTAATGCTATATAAAACAGAACAGGTTAGGTTGCCCCATGATACACGTTGAAGAGGCCCTTGAGCAGATATTGGGCGCTTTTGCCCCCTTGGGGTTGGAGAAGGTCAACATCCTGGACGCCCTGGGACGGGTGCTGGGCGAAGACATCACGGCCCCCCGGGACATCCCTCCGAAGGACAATTCGGCCATGGACGGCTACGCGCTGAGATGGCAGGATACGCGGGGCGCATCTCCCAGGACCCCGGTTCTTCTCGATGTCACGGAAGACATTCCCGCCGGCGTCATTCCCCGTTTCAAGATCGGGGAAGGACAGGCCGCCCGCATCATGACGGGCGCCCCCATCCCGCCCGGCGCCAACGCCGTGCTGCGCATGGAAGATACGAAGAAGTCCGGGCGTAAAGTCCGCATCATGGTCGAGGTCAGGAAAGGCCAGGACATACGGCGTGCAGGAGAAGACGTGCAGGCAGGAGACACGGTCATCCGCCGAGGTGCGGTTGTGAGACCCGCCGAAGTCGGCATGATGGCTTCCCTGGGCCGCTCCTTCGTCTCGGTCCACCAGCGGCCGGTGGTCGCCGTCCTGGCGACGGGCAACGAACTGGTCGATATCGACGGGCCGCCGTCGCCCTGGAGCATCGTCAGCTCCAACAGTTACTCCCTGGCCGCCCAGGTCATCGAATCCGGCGCCGTTCCTCTCCAGCTAGGCATCGCCCGGGACAACCGTGCAGACCTGATCGCCAAACTGCAATCGGCCTCGCGGGCCGATATCATCATTTCGTCGGGGGGAGTTTCGGTAGGGGACTACGACCTCGTCAAGGACATCATGAAAGAAGTGGGAAACCGCATGCAGTTCTGGCGGGTGGCCATGAGACCGGGTAGGCCCCTGGCCTTCGGCGCCATTCAGGGCATACCGGTATTCGGCCTCCCCGGCAACCCCGTTTCTTCCATGATCTCTTTCGAGCAGTTCGTAAGGCCGTCGATCCTCAAGATGATGGGGCACCGAGACCTGTTCCGGACGCCCGTCAGGGCGATCCTCGAAGAAGAGGTGACCAAAAGCCAGGGAGCCAGGCTCTTTCTCCGGGCGGTCGTCCGCAGGGACAAGGACGGCTTTAAAGTCGCAACGACAGGAGACCAGGGATCGGGCATCTTGAAGTCGATGGTTCGGGCGAACGGCCTCATCATCCTGCCGGAGGAGATGACGAGGGCCGGGAAAGGCGACGAGGTCACCGTCCAGCTCCTGGACCGGTCGCTCCTGCAGACGCCGACGCCATCGTACCTTTAATACCGAAACAGTCGCGCCTTCTCATATTCCGGTACGCCATCCCGCGGATGGTTTTCCTGAAAATGTTGTTTAAACAAAATAAAAAGGCGGGGCTTTAGGGCCCCGCCTCTCTTTTTTTCTTTATGAAACTTCGTTATTTCTTGAATCTCTTCCTGGCATAGGCGACACCGGCCAGACCGAAACCGAGAAGCAGCATCGTCGCGGGTTCGGGAACGGGAGTGTTTACGTTCTTATAGCAGATCTCCAGGTCGGACTCGGTAAAGTTGATCGCTGAGTACGTGACATATATCGAAACATTGAGCGGATTGTCAGCCGGCACCCAGCCGTCGGAGAATATGTTGCCAATATCCACGGTCGCCGACCAATTCCAACTCCCGTCCGCATTGAGTGCGCCCATGGCAACGCCTTCGACCTGAACAAGGCCCCTGCCGCTATCCCACCATCCTTTGATCGTGAGCTTTGCATAATTGATGATATCGGGCGGAACGGTCAGATCGCTCGTTACGGGCTGAGTCCAACTCAGAGTTTCCGAGGAATGCTTCGTGATTCCGACACCATCGTTGAAATAGTAGACATTCGAGTAGTAGCTATAATTTCCCGGGCATTCTGTTGGGGTACATGCCATCGCGCTACCCGCGAAAATCATCATCCCAACCACTAAAATTGATGCTAAAAGTTTCTTCATTTTGCACCCCCTGCTATTGTTATTATTCATTTTTTTAGTCATTGCGGTTTCGACTGCTTAACCCCCCCGCTTTAAAGGTATACAAGCAAGTCCCATGCCTAAAACGCAACTATACGTTATCACTGATCATATCACTTATATTGCTATTTTCCGGTCTGCGTATACTGTAAAATATTTCGACAGAAAAGGCACAGCCAGGAGGTTTTATATCGCTATCTCATTGTTTTTATTTGTTCTATCCAAAATCATCGGTCTTGTAAAACAAGCCGACAAAAAGGAGACCTGTCAAGAAAAATCATGCAGCCAGGGAAAAGCGCCCTTTCCGAGAAGGAAACTTTTCCATGAATAAATTGCGCCGATCAACGCACCGTCATCCGCCGTCTTGCGTTTTTCAACATATGCATAACATTCTTGCGGCCGCTGCGGTTCTTGAGCTTATATCCTCTCTTTACAAGCAGGCGTTTGCGCCTCAGTGTACTGCCCCTTAAAATCGCCGAGAGCCGAGTCGAACGCCCCGAAGAAACCCGCCTTAGCAGACGCGGATAAATACCGGATATGGAACAGAAGCGGGCCCATTCGGGGGAAGGCGGCCGATCGTGCAGTGGTGTATTAGGCAAGATGCTTCGGCTTCCTATATAGGGGATACCATGGTGAAGGCGGGGAAACACAAGCGGCCAGGCAAACAGTATCAAAAAAAAGAGGCGGGGCCTTTAAAGGCCCCGCCTCTCTGTGAAGCTATAACCAGACTTCGTTATTTCTTGAATCTCTTCCTGGCATAGGCGGCACCGGCCAGACCGAAGCCGAGCAGCAGCATCGTCGAGGGCTCGGGAACGGGGGTATTGCCGTTGGTATAGCAAATTTCCAGTTCGGAGCTGACCAAGGTCAGAGAATTGCCTCTGCCCTGTTCGTCATAATTTAACGTCAACGTTAACAGTTGGCCGCTGGTCCAGGAACCAAACAACGAAGTAATTAAAATTTCCTGCCCCTCAGCCACCCACGACCAAGACGACCAATCCCAAACCCAGGTCTCGTTCTGTAGCGCCCCAAAGCCTGATCCCTTGATAGTGATTATGTCGTTGCTGCCGCTGACATCATACGCATAGAGCGTTACCATTGCCCAATTAACCGTATCGGGCGGCACGCTTAAAGCTGTGGGCGTACTCATCGTCCATGTATAGGAGGATTTGCCCGACAGCGTTTGGTTCAACGTCACCGAACCATCATAATACACCGCCCCGGCGCCGCAATTCGGGTATTCGCACGCCATCGCGCTCCCTGCGAAGACCAACATCCCGATCATCATAATTGCCACTGCGATTTTTTTCATCTTACACCCCTTTTTATATTTTATTATTGGTTATACGTCAGTATTGCTTCGCCATACACCTCTTTATACGTTTGTAAAGCAAGTCTTGTGCCTAAAACGTATCCAATTGTTATCGCTACGCAATATCTGTATTTCTGGTATGCCCGGCTTGTTGATACTGTAAAGTATCCCGACAGCAAAGCAGCAATTTAGCCGCCTTTTGCCGCTATCTTTCTGTTCTGTCTAGTTATTCCACAATTTCTTGCCTTGTAAAACAAATCGACAGAAAGTCGGCCGGCCAGGAGAAGTCGCACTGGTTCGGAAATCGGTCCTCCTATAGGACGATCTTCCGAAGAAATATTTGACCGTCTTGCCTCTCCCAGTCGGCTGCTGCATTACATTTTCGCAGACGATTCTGCTATTTATCCTATTTTCTATTTCATATCCGTATGTTATGTCAAGACGTTCCCGACTCCCAAATACACGGGCAGTTGAGGCCGGCGCTCCGAGGGTGTCTTTTTATTTCCGGCGATCGTGCGAGGCATAGCAGGCATGGAGAAGAAACGGATCCGTCCTGCGGAGGGCAACCAATCCCGCATCGTCTCGGACGAGGGACGATGGCTTCGGCGAAACCGCTATTGCGGGGGAGATCAACGCGTACGACTCGGGTTGGCGGCAAACAAACAACGGCACAAAAAAAAGAGGCAGGACCCTGTATGAGCCCTGCCTCCCTGTGAGGTTAAGTCAAACCTTCGTTATTTCCTGAATCTCTTCCTGGCATAGGCGGCACCGGCCAGACCGAAGCCCAGAAGCAGCATCGTCGAGGGCTCGGGAACACCCGTCGTAGGACAATCATCGAATCTCACGTCCAGCTGAACATAATCAACTATGAAATCGCCTGCCGTGGCCGTAACACGTACAATCAGTATACCGTCGTTCAGGTATGAATCGACGTCGAAACTGTTATAACCGATGGACGTAGTTTTCGTATGACCATCAAGTAAGATCTGGCCCGATTCATAGGATGTGTCATTATCATCTTTAAGCCAAATCTGGACGTATGCGTAATCTATTGAATCTACGCCGGGCTGGTAGGGATGGGCGCCGACCGTGATATCGAAGGTCTTCTGATAATAAGATGGCGTACCATCATGAATTATTTTAAGATTGGGATCATCGGTCAACGTCACATAACAGTCGGGACATGTCAGCGCCATAGCGCTTCCCGCAAAAACCAACATACTCACCATCATAAGTGCTACTGCAATCTTTTTCATAAATTCCCCCTTTATCGATATTTTTCTCTTATTCTCCTCACCGAATGCAAAGACCGTTTCTACGCGACACACGTCTTTGCTGTTTAATGTTAGTAGCAATTCCCGTGCCTACGAAGCAAGCACATGATATCTTGGCCTTTTGATACTTATCCACCTATTATAAGCATTATGTATACTGTAAAATATCCTGACAGAAAAGGTGCACTGGGAGGAGCCCTAATCGCCAATCCCCCGTTTTATTTTACAATTCTTAACAGATCTGACCTGTAAAACAATCCGACATAAAGATTAAAGTAAAAAAACCTAGTCCACTTCTAATACTACCGTGAGAAAAAGACAGGGGCTTGCCGTGAAATTTTAAGTGCCCGTTATTTTGATGATTGTCGCTATCTCTACATTTATCTATATTTGTAATGCAAATGCGTTATGCGTATTACATGCCCCCTTCAAACCACCGCCCGGAGACTATCCTCCTTGTATGATTTGTCGTTTTAACACAGCGGCCCCCCGGGCAAGGCATCTCCTCCTGTTCACGGTCCATTTTTTTCTTGACAATAGTACGATCGTACTATAAATACTGGGCCACAAGAAGAACCATCCCGTCAGGCGTCGGGAGAAGTAAAAATTTATAGAGAAAAGGAACCGCCCATGTCCAAAGAGACCATCATCGCCTCCGATATCCGCTCCGCCTGCGTATGGCCGGCGGAACCGAAAGCCGCTCGGCCGACCATATGCGAATATGTTTGCTATCTTGTTGAAGAAACCACCTGGGAGGAGAAACTTATGCAGCACGAAAAATGGCTGGACCGCATGTGCTGGTTCGGCATCGCCGTCGCCATGCTTTACTTCCTGCCCGTTCTCTTTTCGATATGCATGCGTTAGCTTCCTGTGCTACACCGGCGTTCATGAGAAGAATCCTGCATTGCGACATGGACGCCTTTTTCGCCGCCGTGGAAGAGAGAAGGAATCCGGCCCTAACGGGGAAGCCCGTGGTCATCGGTGGCGGGGGCGATCCCTCGCGACGGGGCGTCGTCTCCACGGCCAACTACGAGGCGCGCAAATACGGCGTCCATTCCGCCATGCCCCTGAAGACGGCCTACAAGCTTTGTCCCCACGCCGTCTATTTGCCGGTGGACTTCGAAGCCTACACAGCAGCCTCCCATAAATTCAAGAAAGTCCTGGCGGATGCCAGCCCCGTCATGGAAAGCGGCGGCATCGACGAGGCCTATCTGGACCTCACCGATGTCCCATCCTCCTCCGTGGAGATCGCCCGGCGGATCAAGGACGGCATCCGGCAAGCGACGGGCCTCACCTGCTCCATCGGCGTCGCCCCCAACAAGCTTCTGGCCAAGATCGCCTCCGACCTGGAGAAGCCCGACGGCCTCACCATTCTCACGGAGCAGGATGTCGCCGCCCGGATATGGCCGCTCCCCATCCGCAAGCTCTTCGGCGTCGGCCCCAAAACGGAGACGCGCCTGAAAGAAGCGGGAATCGACACGATCGGTCAACTGGCCGGGTTTCCGACGGAAAAGCTGATTGCCGTCTTCGGCGCATCCTACGGCGCCTATCTCCATGACGCCGCCCACGGAATCGACGACAGCCCCCTCGTCACCCACTGGGAACCCCGGTCCGTCAGCCGGGAAACAACCTTCCAGAACGACATTCGGGACTGGCAGATTATCGCCCGCTGCCTCGCGGGTCTGACCAGGGAGGTCGTGGCTGACCTGAAGGACCAGGGCTACAGGACCCGGACGATCACGATCAAGATCCGGTTCCACGATTTCCAGACCCTGACGAGGGCCAAAACGCTCCCCGATTATACCGATTCGGAAGAAGAGGCCCGGAGAGCGGCCTTTGCCTGCCTCAAGCGCATCTCCCTGGACAAGCGCGTCCGCCTCATCGGCGTCAGGGCCAGCAATCTCATGAAATAAAGCCTCTGCCGGCAGCGGCCCGTCATCGACCGCGGCGAGTGTAAACAGGGCCTTCGCGCGGCATCCGTTTCTCGTTTCGCCATATCGGAGATCCGAAGCGACCCGGGAAGTTATGCCATGCGGCTATGATCTTTATTACTTTTATTCATATATAGAATTGGATATCTATCCCCTTCTGTTATATAGGAAACTCACTTTCAGATTCGGAATGAACGCATCGTCTTCGGTCCGGTTTCCATGAAGCGGGAATACATCACAAAAATCGTTTCCTCACGACGGCTTTACGGACTGGTCCGGATCGGGCTCGCCCTTCTCTTCGTTTACGGCGGAGGGGTCAAGCTCATGGACCCCAAGGCCTTCGCCCGCGTCATCGACGCCTACGGACTGGTACCGGAACCTTTGCTTCCCGTGGTTGCCGTCGGTCTGCCGCTTCTGGAGGTCCTGGCAGGAACGGCCCTTCTTTTCGATCGCCGGGAGGGACTTGCCGTCATCGCCGCCCTGCTCGTTTTATTTGTCGCGATTCTCGGTTACGGCGTCGTGACGGACATGGACGTGGACTGCGGCTGCTTCTCCCAGGAAGACCTGACGACGCGCCACGGACTGCGCCTGGCCCTTTACCGGGACATCTTTCTGGCAGGCTGCATCATCCCCTATCTCTACCTCTCCAGGCGGATGCGCGGCCGGAAAATCGCACACGCAAAAAACCGGATGGACATGACACCATGAAAGGAGATATGATCAAATGCTGACGTACAAGAGGTTTTGGGTGCTGTTTGCCGCCGTCGCGGTCCTGCTCGCCTGGCAGGGACCGGTACAGGCGGCATGGGGAACGAAGGAACTGGACACGGAAAAAAGCGCCGTCGCCTTCGCCAGGGAGGTCGAGCGGGGCGGATACAAAATCGTCGCCACCGACGAACTCAAGGGATGGATCGACCAGAAGAAGGACATGCTGATCGTCGATACGATGCCTTACGCCGACAGCTATAAGAAGCAGCACGTGCCGGGTGCGAAGCAGATCGAATTCCCCATCCCCGAAATGACCACGCTCGATGACAAGACGAAGGCCGCCCTGATCAGTCTTCTCGGCCCGAACAAGGACCGCCTGATCGTCTTTTACTGCGGATTCGTGAAATGCACACGGAGCCATAACGGGGCCATGTGGGCCGTCAGGCTGGGCTACAAGAACGTCTACCGCCATCCGGGCGGCATCAAGGCCTGGGACGAAGCCGGTTACGCAATCGAGAAAGTGCAGTAGGTGCCAACCAAATCCGTATCGGAAACTTTTCTTGAAACATGCAACGGCTGCGGGGCCTGCCGGGATGCTTGCCCCGTCATCCAACGTTGCGGAACGCCCGATGAGATTGTCCAAGCAGGCCCCGTCACCGCTTTTTTATGCGCCGGCTGCGGGGCCTGCCGCGACGCATGCCCCCTGGGGCTGAACCCGGGAGAAGCCCTCAGGCAGGCGAGGGAAGCCGCCGTCGTCTCCGGAACCGCCCCCCCTGAGGTCGGGAAGGCCTTGAAAGGCGCCCTCTCTTTCGCCCGGAACGGACATCGCTTCCCCTTCCGGTACGATGGCGCAGCCGCGACGGTTTTCTGGCCGGGCTGCGGCCTTGCGGGGACCAGTCCCTCCGCCGTAAAAAAGATTGCGACGCTATTGGAGAGACGTTTGGCGGAACCGGTCGGAATCGTCCTTGATTGCTGCTTCGATCCCTCGGGGCAGTTGGGGGACAGCAACACGCTGCAAAAGGCCTTATCGGAAATCAAAGCGCGGCTGCAGGCGGGGAAAACCGTTCGGATCATCACGGGATGCCTCAACTGCCGCAAGATTTTTGCCCGCTATCTGCCTGAATTCAAGATCGAATTCGTCCTCGACATCATCGGCGACGAGATCGCTTTCGACCGTCTGCCCCGCGCTTATTTTCTCCATCATCCCTGCCCGTCTCTCATGTTTCCCGAAACGCGCTGCAACGTTGAAGACGCGCTGAGCCGGTCCGCCGACGCCCGGATGGAAGACAGTCTCGCGGCCTGCTGCGGGAAGGGAGGCGGATTGGCCGCCCTGGCGCCGGACCTCTCCTGGCAGTTCACCCAAAGGATCGTCCGCAGGGCGGACAGCCTGCCGATCATCTCCTACTGCACCGGATGCACAAACCCATTCGGGAAGGCTGGCCGGGAAGCCTCGCACTTATTCTCATTCCTGCCGGGAATGAAACCGCTGCCGTCGGGCGTCTCCATGAGCAGGCATTGGCTGAACCGATTCCTGCTTTCAGCTGAGCTTCATCTCCGGAAAACATTATCCGGAAAGTGGCCGGCCGTCCTGCTGATTGCCCTTCTCCTTCTCTGCGGTCTCTTTCTGAACCGCCAGGGCTTCTTTTCGGCGGAACGTGTCCTCGCCCTTCTCAAGCAATACCCCGTCGCCGCCCCCGTCATCTTCATGGCGATCTATGCCGTTTCGCCTTCGCTTCTCCTGCCGAGCATTCCGCTGACGGTGGCCGCCGGTTTCCTCTGGGGGCCCGTTTGGGGGGTCGTCTTCTCCATCGTCGGAGCGACCATCGGCTCATGCCTGCCCTTCTTCCTTGCCCGGTATGTCCTGAGCGGCCTGGTCCGGCAGCGTTTCAAGCGCGACCACTGGGCATGGCTTACGGAAAAGGTTGAAAGACATGGATGGAAGGCCGTGGCCTTCACCCGGCTCATCCCCGTCTTTCCCTTCAATCTCCTGAACTACTTGTTCGGCCTGACGCCGATCCCCTTCCGGCATTATCTCGCGAGCACCGCTATCTTCATGCTGCCGGGCTGCATCGCCTTCGTCGCCTTCGGCAGTTCCCTGGGAGCCCTGCTCCTCACGGGCAGTATGCGAGGCGTCGTCCTGGGGCTGGCCGTGGCCGCAGCGGCAATCGCTCTGTCCGTCGCTTTCAAGCCTTATTTCCGCAAGATCGTGGGCGGTGACAGGAACGAACCGCCCAAGCCGACAGGAAAGACGAACGGCAGCGGTATCGAAGGCGGTGGGCCATGAGATACCGGATTCTTTTAGCGGTCGCAATATTGTTTCTGGCGGCAGGAACCGCGTTGCCGGCGGCCGTCCTGTTCCGGGAGGACTTCCGGGACCTCAGGAACTGGGAACCCCTCTATTTCCCCAAGATCGCCCGCCATACCGAATACGCGGCCGTCGCCGACGGCAAACGGACGATGCTCGTGGCCCGGAGCGCCGCCTCCGCTTCGGCCATCGTCTTCAAACAGACCTTCAATCCCTACCAGTACCCGCGTCTCCGCTGGCGCTGGAAAGTGGAGAATGTCTACAAGTCGGCCGACGGCCGGACGAAAGCCGGGGACGACTATCCCTTGCGCATCTACGTGATGTTCCAGTACGATCCCGACAAAGCCGATCTGTCCGAGAAGCTGCTCTACGGAACGCTGAAGGCCGTCTACGGGAAATACCCGCCCCAAAGCACCATGAATTACGTCTGGGCGAGCAGTGCCGGCGCCGACACCGTCATCACCAGCCCGTACACGGACAGGGCAAAGATGATCGCCCTGGAAAAGGGTCCCGCGAAGGTCGGCCAGTGGGTGGACGAAACGGTTCACATTGCTGAAGACTACCGGAAAGCCTTCGGCAAGGATCCCCCCGCAAAAGCCAGCCTCGCCGTCATGAACGACTCGGACAATACGGGGGAGGCGGCCGTCTCCTATCTGGAGTTCATCGAGATATCGAACTGACCGCCGGCGACTCGACGATGGTCAATACGCCTGTCCTTCCACCACTTATTTCGGAGAAACCAAGATCCGACGCCGCTTTGCAGACAGAATCCCCTTGACACCCCGAAACCTCCTCCCTATACTTTTTCCCCCGAGCAAACCATAAGACCCATCGGGATAAGGAGAAGTTATGCCCAAAGGATTCAAGGATTTCAGCGATGACAAACTGATCAGCAAGAAACAGTTGAACCAGAGCGCTCATCCCGTTGTGAAAGTCGAACGCCGGGGGGAAAACAAGACGACGACCTGGTTTACGAAAGATCTGGCCAGCGCCCAGGAAGCCCAGATCGAGTGCATGACCGGCGAGATATACCGCTACCTGCTCGGCCCCGATCAGCCGAAAATCCGGGTCAAGAGCTCAACCTACGTGGCGTCCGAGTCCGTCAATTTTGTCTCGTTCCGCGACATCATGGAGAAGCAGGACCTTCGGCCCAGCTTCAACAATTTCAAGAAGGCGTTCTGCGACCACGTCGAAGGCTTCATGATGGTCGCCTTCTCGTCCATTTTCTTCGAGGAGAACGACCTTTCGGACAACAACTACGGCCTCGTGGTGACGGGCACGCACGGTGCGATCAAGGACTTCGGCGGCTTCGTCAAGATCGATCACGGCCAGTCCTTCAACTCCCTCCGCATCGGCGAAAATTGGTTCCTGAGATTTGCCGAAATCAAGTTCTTCAAACCCATCAAACCGGTGCCGCAGACCGATTGGAGGAAGCTGACAGACCGGAAAAAAATCAAGAATCCGCTCAAGTCGGGCACAAGAAAGTACCATCTCAGCCACGAGTTTTTCGACCGCATCGTCATGGATTTCGTCGACGCCGGCGTCACCGAGGCATACATCTGCAATCTGACCTACCAGCCGAGCACCTCGCCGTTCTACGATCCCCGGCTTCTGCCGATAATCGCCGGCCTGGGCGAGGAACGCTACGAAAAGATGGAAATCGCCAAATACTGGGCCCTAGCGAAGCTCGCCTACACGTCGGAGGCGGCCTACCTGCATATCGCGAAGAACGCCACCGATACCGATCAAATCCGGCCGATATGGCAGAAAGTCCAGAACAAGATCCGCGAGAACAGAAACGAACTTCTCGTCGAAGTGGCCAAGGACCCGGACTTTCTCCGGTTCTGCAGGGTCTACGATTATATGATCAAGGAACGGATCAACGATTCGTGGAATATGATGATCCACAAGCGAGGCGGCACGGGGGCGCTGTCGGAGCGTTACGGCACGACCGCCATGGGCATCAATCCCGTCGACGATGTGGCGCTTGCGGATGCGGCGCAAAAAGGGGGAGAATACCAGCGTCGGGACGTCATCCCCCGCAGCCGGAACCTCATCGAGGGTTTCCTGGATTTCGTGGGCTCGCAGAAATGGTCCGTCGGCCTGATGGGAGGAACCACGGTCACCCTCAGGGGCAAACAGGTCAAGGTCCCCGCCCATATCGCCCAGCTCGTCAACCAGCTCGACCTGTACGCCAAGAGCGGCCACAGGGTCATGCGCGCGGTCCGCGACATGGTGTCCGTCATCCACGACGCCCACCATTCGACCAGCACTTCCCGCAAGGCATCGACCACGCAGGCCTACTTCGCCCTTTACACACAGGTTCAGCAGTACGCCCAGGATATTCACCGCCTCGGGGTCAGCGCCGAGGCCGCGCGGCGTATCCATCCCATGCTCGTCGTGGCGTAAACTTCATTGAGATATTTCCGGGCCGGCTGCGCAGCCGGCCCGTCTTCCGCCACTCTGATTCGGTCCCGGCATACTTATAAATTAGTTCTTGACAAGGAATGCTTTGCATGCAAAATATGTGCATACTAAACAGATGGAGATACCCATGAAGAAGGACGATCGCCTGATCTACTTGATACTCACGGCGCAGCAGACGCTGCGCAACCACCTGAACAACGCCCTGGCCGCTGGCGGCGTCAAGGCGACCATCGCCCAGAACGCCATCCTCTTTCTGCTCAAGCAGAAGGACGGCCGGACCATGACGGAACTGAGCCGGATTCTCAACATCGACAATTCGACCCTCACGGGGCTCACCGACCGCCTGGAAAAAGCTGGATTCGCGAGGCGGAGCGCCAATCCCGGCGACCGGCGCTCCTCCCATATTTATATTACCGAAGAAGGCGCGGCCCAGGCTGAGGCGGCCAAGGTCATCATCCACCGGGTGAACGACAGGATCAAGGAAGGCTTCACAACCGAGGAGGTGGATTCCTTCAAGGCCGTTCTGAACGCTTTTTCCTCTAAATTCGCTTAAGAGGCCCGGGGCATGTCCACCCATTTACAAAGAGCCCTACCGGGCCTTCGAGAAGACATGGGCCGTTTCGCCCGCACGGAGATCGCCGGCCGCACGGACATGAGGGACGCCGTCTCCTTTCCCCACGACCTCTGGGGAAAGCTGGCGGCGGCGAAGCTCACGGGCATCGCTCTTCCCGTCGAATACGGCGGCCTGGGCGGGAACTATGTTTCCCTCACCGTCGCCCTGGAGGCCATGGTCCGTCACGGCCATAGCATGGGATTCGCCCTCTCATGGATGATGCAGGAGGCCATAGGACGATTCATCCTTCTCCCTTTCGCCGCCGACGGAATTAAAGAACATTATCTTCGCCTTCTGACGGGAGGCTCCGCCGTGGCCGCCCTGGCCATCTCCGAACCCGGCGTCGGCGCCCATCCGAAACACCTTGCGGCTTCGGCGACGCGCGAAGGGACAGGCTGGCTTCTTTCGGGCGAAAAGACGATGATCACCAACGGCCCCATCGCCGATTTCATTGTCGTTGTGGCCTTCACGAGCAGTAACAAAGGGAGAAAGGCCTTCACGGCCTTTCTCGTGCCGAAAACAACGCCCGGGTTCTCCTTGACGAAGCCGATCGAACTGGGGTTTTTGCAGCCGGCGCGCCACGGCGGAATCAGGCTCGACGGCTGCCATATCGACGATGCGCATAGGGTCGGCACGGAAGGCGAGGCCTTCCGGGACATCGCCCTTCCCTTCCGAAATATCGAGGACGTCCTCCTCGCCGGAGCTGTAGCGGGAGGTTTCGGCCGCCTCCTGGAGACGGCCGTGGAAGCACTCGGAAAGAAGACTGTCCCCGCGGGCCCGGATATCAGGGCCCGCCTCGGAGCGATGGCGGACACGGTCGATACCCTGCGGATCGCGGCCTATGAAGCGGCGGCCATGACGGACGGGGGCGCAACGGACACGGAACTGCCCGCCCTGCTTCGCTCCTTCAAGGCCATGGCTGCGGGCTTCCTTGGCGAATACCGTGCGTTCCTCGCGGCATCGTTGATTACGCCAGACTCCGAAGGTGAGGCTTTCATCAACGACCTCGACAAGACCATCGGCATCGCGGAAGACATCGCCGAAATCAGAAGAATAAAAAGAGGGGACGACCTTCTGGCAAGAAAGGAATAGTGCATGAAACCGATTCAAGCGGAAAAATTCGCCTCCCGGGAGAAGATCCTCCAGGGCTTTAAAGAGCTGGGCTACATCCCGAGCAACCAGATCGCGACGACCGTCTATCTCGCCTACCAGCTGGAAAAACCGATCCTGGTGGAAGGGCCGGCCGGCGTCGGCAAGACCGAACTGGCGAAGACGGCCGCGGCCTATCTCGGCCTGCCCCTGATCCGCCTCCAGTGCTACGAGGGGCTCGACGAATCGAAGGCCCTCTACGAGTGGAAATACGGCAAGCAGCTCCTCTACACCCAACTCCTCAAGGACAAGCTCGACGACATCATCAGCAAGGAAAGCAGTTTTGGCGATTCCCTGAACAGGCTCCACCAGTACGACGACATCTTCTTCTCGAGCCAGTTCCTGGAAGAGCGCCCCCTCCTCAAGGCCCTGCAGCAGAAGGAAGGCGCCATCCTGCTCCTCGACGAGATCGACAAGGCCGACGACGAATTCGAGGCCTTCCTCCTGGAGATGCTGTCCGATTTCCAGGTGTCGATCCCCGAAGTGGGGACGGTCAAGGCCATCACCAAGCCGTTCGTCTTCCTCACGAGCAACAACACCCGGGAAATCAGCGAGGCCCTGAAGCGCCGCTGCCTCCACCTCCACATCCCCTTCCCCGCCCCCGACCTGGAGCGGGAAATCGTCCTGGCCAAGGTACCGGGCATATCGCAGGAGCTTACGGCGCAGCTCGTGGCCTTCATCCAGACGATCCGGAAGATGGACCTCAAGAAGGTCCCGTCGATCAGCGAGACGATCGACTGGGCCCGGACCGTCGTCCTCCTCAATGCCGGCAATCTCAATGTGGACATCGTCCGGGAGACAATGAACGTCTTTCTGAAATTCGAGGACGACATCGACGCCATGAAGGAACAGATTCACACCCTGACGGCCGGCGCCGTCAAGAGCGCGGGGGCAGCCTGATGGACACGGTCCTGGAGAATTTCATCCGCACCCTGCGCCGCTCCGGCGTCCGCATATCCATCGCCGAAACGCTGGAGGCCTTCGAGGCGGTCCGTCAGGTCGGCATCTCGGAGCGCGAGCTGTTCCGGGATGCGCTCGCGGCGGTGCTCGCCAAGAGCATCATCGAAAAGCGCATCTTCCGGGAATGCTTCGACCGTTACTTTTCGCCCGATATCTTCACCTGCTCCGAGGGCAGCGGGAACGAGCCCCGGGAATTGAAGGCCGTGGACGCGGAACGATCGGCCCTGACACAGATGATGCTCATGGCGGACCACGGCGGCCTGGCCGCGGCCCTAGCGCTGGCTGCGCGGGAGGAGAACCTGCCGGGGATGAAACACTTCACCCAGAAGAACCTCTACGTCCTGCGCATCATGGAGCGAATGGGCAGCCGGACCCTCGATGCGGATATACGTATGTTCCAGGACCAGGGCACGCCGCAGAGCATGGGCACGGCCGCCCAGTTGGAGAAGGCCCGGGAGACGCTGACGCAGAACGTGCGCAATATCGTGGTCAGGCAATTGGAACTCGTGACCAAGGCGGACCGTGACCAGTCCATCGACGAGATGCTCCGCAACGCCAGGTTGAACCAGCTCGACCAGCAGCACCTCCAGAGAATGCATATCATCATCCAGAGACTCGTGAAGCAGTTGAACGACATCCATTCCCGCAGGCGGAAGGCGGCCCGGCGGGGGATGCTCGATTTCAAGAAGACCCTCCGCAAGAACGTCACCTACGAGGGCATGCTCTTCGACACCCACTGGAAGCGAAAGAAGATCGAGCGGCCCCAGGTCGTCGCCCTTTGCGACGTCAGCCGCTCCGTCCAGCGCACCGTCCGGTTCCTGCTGCTCTTTCTCTACAGCCTCAACAAGACCGTCATCGACATCCGGAGCTTCGTCTTCTGCTCCGATCTGGCGGAGGTGACGGACGTCTTCAGCAAATACCGGATCGAGGAGGCGCTGGAGCGACTCCAGACAGGGGCGGAGATTCCCGTCCTCATGGGCCGGACCGACTACGACCGCTCCTTCCGCGATTTCAGGGAAAACCACCTCGACGCCGTCACCCGCAAGACGACGGTCCTCATCATCGGCGACGCCCGCAACAACTACGCCGACACGGACATCGACAACCTGAAAACGATCTACCGGCGCTGCAAGAAGCTCATCTGGCTGAACCCGGACATCCCGTCCTACTGGGGATCGGGGGATTCGGAGATCAAAAAATTCATGCCGTACTGCCACATGGTCCGCGAATGCAACACCCTCACCCACCTGGAAAGACTGGTGGGCTCGCTCCTCAAGGCGCATTGAAACGGCGCACAGGATAGCGGCCGTTACATCCGATACCGCCGGACAGACCCGCCACGCAGCCGGTCCGGATTGTCATTTGGCGATTTTTTTGTGAATTTCTTCCTGTTATCTGCGGATCACAAAACCATCAGATGACGCAACATAACATACAGAAATAAATGTCATATAGACAGGTATCCCGCCCAAACCTTGCAGATGAATCAGAGAAAGAACATTTTTAGACGGAATACCCGTTTGCAGAGAGTTCATCGAAAGCGACAGTATAATATTACTTTATTCACGTGTCGAAGAAAAGGACCGGCCTATAAGCGCCGGCCCTTATTAAAAGAGCAGAAGAAATGATGCCACCATTTCTAATTTACCTCTGCTCGGAATAGACACATGCATCATCGGGTCTCACGCAGTTTCGCGATAGCTCATAACAGATATCTCCGGGTTTTACATGAACTTGATTGATCTAAACACCGTCAAAACAATTCTTTGCTTTGTTATTGATCCCTTTGCACTTTCTCCATAATCGGAATACGCTCTTTCAATAGCCGATTGACACGATGTTTATTGATCATTCAGGCTATGGACTTATACGTTTTATACCCTCCGCAGAAGTTCCTGGCGTTCGTAAATCCGTGTTGCTTTAACAGCCGTTCAGCGATGTAACCCCTCAAACCAACCTGGCAGAAAATTATGATATTCCTATCTTTGGGTATTTCTGAAAGCTTCTCGCGAAGATCGTTCAGGGGAATTATAACGGCCCCGGGAATGGCCCCAATATTTTCAACCTCCTTTTCCATCCTGACATCGATAAGCATCGGGTCCTCAGATAGAACCTTCGCCCAATCATTCCAGTAGCACGGTTCATAGTCTCCTTTTATTATATTGGCCGCAACATAACCCGCCATGTTGACCGGGTCCTTGGCAGAAGAGAACGGAGGCGCGTATGCCAGTTCCAGCTCCTGAAGGTCATATACGGTCATACCTGCCCTGATGGCCGTGGCGATAACATCGATTCTCTTGTCGATGCCTTGCCTTCCCACAATCTGCGCCCCCAACACTCTACCGTCTACCCGAGCAAAGATGAGTTTCATGGACATTTCCGAAAATCCCGGATAATATCTCGCATGATCGTCCGGATGCAGATAGCATACGCCATAATTCGTACCAAGTTTCCTGAGGGTTTTCTCATTTGTCCCTGTCACCGCTGCCGTTAGACCCATCGTCCTGACTATCGCCGTACCCTGTGTCCCTTTATACGTTGCCGGTCTCTTGGCAATATTATCCGCGGCAATCCTGCCCTGCTTATTTGCAGGCGATGCCAGAGGGAGTAAAACATCCTGATCAGTTACAAGGTGCTTGACCTGAATTGCATCCCCTATCGCATAAATGCTTGCATCAGAAGTCCTCAGGTATTTATTGACCTCGATACCTCCGGTCTTCCCGATGGTCAGTCCCGCGTCTTTCGCGAGCGACGTCTCGGGTGTTACGCCGACACCTATCACCACCATGTCCGTTTCCAGCTCATCACCGCTCGATAGCCGCGCGCTCTTTACCTCGGTATCTCCTTCCAGAGCCGTTACGCTCTGTTTCAGCAACAGCTTAATCCCGCCTTTTCTCAAGTGATCATGCACAATAGAGGCCATCTCGATATCCAGCGGCGCCATGATCTGGTCCGTCATTTCGACAATCGTTACTTCTATACCCTTTTCCTTTATATTCTCAGCGATTTCGAGGTTTATAAAACCGCCGCCGATGAGAAGAGCTCTCTTCGGGCTGGAAGTTTCGATAAACTTCTTGATATTGTCTGTATCTACAAGATTGCGTACGCTGAAAACGTTCAGGAGGTCGATGCCCTGGATATCAGGTATGATCGGCTTCGCTCCAGGCGAGAGGATGAGATAATCGTAGCTTTCCGTGTAGATTTCAGAAGTTTTTAGATTTTTAACTTCGACTTCTTTTTTCTGCCGGTCGATATGGGTTACTTCGCTCAATGTCCGGACATCAATATTAAAGCGCTTGAACAGGGAAGCAGGGGTTTGAACCAGCAGCTTCTTGCGCGCATCGATTATGCCGCCTATGTAGTAAGGCAAACCGCAATTTGCTAATGATACGTCGGGTCCTCTTTCAAATATGATGATTTCATGTTCTTCGCTCAGGCGCCGTAGTCTCGCTGCTGCACTCGCTCCACCGGCAACGCCGCCTATTATAACTACTTTTTTGTTCATCATTATCCTCATGCAATCGATTATTTTCTCAGTTTAACAGCTCTGAATCCATGATGCGTTAATACTTCTGCAAAGATAAAAAGGCCATAGATATAAGGGCAAGCATCGCCAGGCCTACTAAAAACATCAGGCCGCCCGTATATCCACCGGAGAAGGCGATGAAATAACCGATGATGACAGGAACGAATGCCGCCCCGCCATTGGCAACTCCATTCATCATGCCTGATCCCGCTCCAATGGCTTTACCGGGAACGATATTTTGCAGTAAGGACCATGAAAGCGGCATAGCACCGGCGACGCAAGCAATCCCGAACGATATAAAGAGAGCCGAGTAGATATTATTTGTTGCCTGCGCACCCAAGTAAATGCCTGTCGCCGCTAGTAAATGAGCGATCATAATGAGCGGTGCGCGTCTCCCGATCTTGTCTCCCAAATGTCCTACGGTAAGAATACTGATACCGCCCAAAATATATGGCAAAGCGGATAATGTTCCCATGGCTGCCCAACTGAAGCCGCGCGATACTTTTAAATATGAGGGCAGCCACGCCATCATTCCCCACCATATCGCCGCTATACAGAAATAATTAAATGTCAGCAGCCAAAACCGATAGTTGGAACAGAATGTCGAAAGCCTCTCTCTCAGACATTCTTTCGTCATTTTTTTCTCTTGTTCGGCTTCCGCTTCCAACGCATCTTCAATATATTTACGTTCAGCAGCATTGATGAATCTGTTCTGATGGGGATGGTCCGTGATGAACAACCATATCAGAAGAAAAGGTATGAGCCCTACACAGGCCATCACGAAGAAACTCGTGCGCCATCCCCAGGAAGAAATGATCCAGGTGAAGAATGGCATAGCCAGTGCCGGTCCGGCTACTACACCTATGAGCCAACAGCCGTTTGCTTTGCCCCGCTCAGTTGGCGGAAACCATCTCTTCACAAAAGCACTTTGCATCGGGAAATGCATGCCTTCGCCGACGCCCAGAACGGCCCTCGATATCAACATCGTAGAAAATATAGCGGCGAAGCCGCCCATCATAATAGATATGGTCCATAAAAAAATCGATATCATCATCGCCTTCTTCGGACCTATGATATCTCCCAAGGGACTAAGAACCACATTTGCAATACCATAAGCAATCAGAAACAGCGTCATCAGTAATCCAATTTCGACGGGTTTACCTTTAATCAGCATATCGGTTAAAAAACCGCTATCCGCCGCTAATATCGATACGTTCACCCGATCGAGATTCGCTACCAATAAAGTAATCAGGAGTATAAATACGAGTACCGCTCTTTGGTGAGTTGGATTTTTAGTATCTGCGATCATCTGTGCACTTGTTACATGTTCCATACCCCATTCTCCTTTACATTTAAATTGACATCATTCCACCCGAACCCATTTTCATTCCGATATTGAAAGCTTCCTTATTAATATCCAATATATTTGCCGCGAATCGATCCTCCAGAACCCGAATCATTGACTCTTTGTCAATAGGAAGAATATCGGTACCGATCAAAGCCCCCAATAATATGATATTCGTCAAAATGGGTCTTTTCATATGCAATGCGGTTTCCGTCGCTTTGATATAAATCGTTTTTTTGGAGAGACTCTCAATCGCTTCAAATACTTTTCCCGGATTTGGATAAACCGTTCCGCCCGTCGGATATACCGGTCTTGGATTGACGATCGTTATTACTTCGTCGTTTCCGTATTCTCCGAGAGCCCTTAATGCTTCTACCGGCTCCATCCCCAGGATTACATCCGCCTTTCCCTGCAATGTTACCGAGCTATACGGCATGTCGCGCGACACTTTCAAATGGCTTGCCACCGAACCGCCGCGCTGCGTTACGCCATACGTGTCGACAACGCTTACTTTGTATCCTTTGGAAACGAACGCGTTTCCGATTAGATCGGACAACAGGACATTCCCTTGTCCTCCAACTCCGGCAATGATTACATTGATGCCTCTGCCTTTTATCTTCCCATCTTTTCTCATATGACCTCTTCTCTCGTAATAGCGCCTGCTGGACAGATATCTGCACAGAATCCGCAGCCGACACATATTGCCTCGTCGATTACGGCTTTATTGCTTTCGCTGTCGATCGTTATACCCGGACAACCGAATATTCTCGTACAAACATTCTTGCATCCGCATGAATCCGATAGGCATTTTTTTGAATCTACATGCATTTTGTATTCGTTAGGTATTTTCTGTCCCGCTTTGTATAATTGGCACATGTGCTTCGAGATCACGACTTTGGTGCCGTCTCTTTTCATCATTTCCAATAATGTCGTCGTTGTTTCCTTTATATCGAAAGGATCGCACACCGCGACTGTTGTGCCTATTGCCTTACAGATCGACGCTATATCTATCACGGGGGAATATTCGCCTGATGCTACCTTTCCTGTTCCCGGGTGCGGCTGAAATCCCGTCATGGCGGTAGCACTGTTGTCTACAACGATGAGGGTGTAATTCGATCCGTTGTATACGCCGTTTACCAGTGCGGGAATGACGGCGTGAAAAAAGGTCGAATCACCGCATATCGCGAGCACCGGTTGATCGAAATCGAACCGCTTCAAAACGCCTAATCCGCTCGCAACACCCGCGCCCGATCCCATGGCGTGCATGGTGCGCGATTGATAATATCCCGGGCTGGCAAATCCCATTGCGTAGCAGCCGATATCCCCGCATAGAAATCCATTTCTACCGTCGAGCTTAATTGCATTTTTAATACTCCAAAACGTCGCTCTATGAGGACACCCCGCGCACATCGTTATCGGCCGATTCGGAACAATCTGCGTCAGTTGCTTTGCCTTATTTTCGTAACCTCCTTCACGTGCCTGATAATCCACGTTCAGCAAATTGACCAACACATCGATTACCTGATTTGTGCTTTTTTCGTTATACGGTGTGAAGTGCCCGGACAGTGACCCGTAGAATTCTATCTTCTTGTATTTCAGTATCGATGCGGCGGCCATTTCCAAAATACTTCTTTCGATAAACGGATCCATTTCTTCCGCAAACAGCACTTTACTCGTGCGCATGAGATGCTCTTTTATAAGTTTTTCAGGTATTGGCCACGTGGTCTTCAGCTTCAGTATGGCTACCTTATCCTCAGCTTCTAATTGTTCTATAGCTTCCGCACAGTAGGAAATGCATGCTCCGGACGCTATAATCAATAAATCCGGATATTCTTTTCCCACATATTCGTTGAAGCCGGATTTTTCGAATAATTCCCTCGCCAGTTCGATCTTTTCGTGAAGCGGCTTGTGGAATACGGGAAATGGACCTGAAGTGAATTTACTTTTTATCGGATTATTCATATCCCATATTTCTTCGAAATATGCCTTCTTGTGTCGATCATCCGGCAGCTTTCCCAACGTCACGTTGCTTTTTGTATACGATATCCTTGTTACGCCTCTGACATAGACAGGCAGATTGATGGCCTCCGACACTTCATATGCCCATTTGATCATTTCCTTTGCTTCGTGCGCGCTGCTGGGTTCCATCAACGGATTGTCAAGCCATTTTGCGGCGGTTCTCGAATCCTCTTCGTTATTGCTCGTACTTCCACCGGGATCGTCGGACACAAATATAACCATTCCTCCTTTTCCGATTCCCGTCATATTCAGATTGACTATGAAATCAGCAGCCACATTGACGCCGTTTTGCTTCATCGCCACAAACGATCTCAACCCTGCGAATGACGCTCCGGCGGCAACTTCAGTCGCCACTTTTTCATTTGTCGACCACTCAGCGTGAATTTTCATTTCTTTAGACACTTTTGCTATTGTGTTAAGCACCTCTGTCGAGGGACTGCCGGGATACGCTGCCGCTACACTCACACCTGCTTCCAGGACACCTCGAGCGACAGCTTCGTTTCCCATCAGAAGCACTTCGGCCCCCGGCTTATTTAAAGCAATATTCTTCATTATATTCCCCTTAACTCGTTGGCCTATGACTTCAATATTTCGTCCAATTGTTTTTTATCGATTCCGCATATGAACATTAATTCTTCGCTCTTTTCTGTATTGCCAATCATTTTCTGAAATGCTTTTTTCTTTCTATTTATTGCCGCATTCTTTAGATGTTCTATTCGCTTTAACGGCAGTTCCTGCGTCTCAAGTGCGTTAGCCTCCAACATCGTCTCTATGGCGTCACGGCCTCGATTCGTTCTGATCACAACCGTATTCCACCCCGGAAAGGCCGAACCAGCCGACCCGATGGATATATCGGCATACTCCGCCGTCATGTCCCAGCAATAATCGCATCCCGAATTTATGTAAGGTTTAATTTCACCCAGGGATTTCGATATTTTCATGTCGTTATTGGTATATACGTCAAAAGTGTAATTAGGCGAGTGAGGTATATCGAACCTCTTAATTTCCGATATATCGCATATTGTTTCGAGATATGGATGAAATGCTTTTTGGTTTAGCGTCCAGCCGCAAAATAGACCTATCGTTAATTCTATATTATTCTTAGGTCCATCTTTGGATGTCAACATTTTACTCACCGATTCAATCTGACAGCCCAGGCCCACCAACGCGATTTTTTCTTCCTTATCTCGATTTATTTTATGTAATGCCTCGAGAGAATAACTGGATTCATAACTGGAACCGGAGCAGGACATTATTTCGTCTCTCGATCTTGCGAGAAATCCGCGAGGTTTTTTTTCCTCGTCCATTTTACTGCATACGACAGCATCGATATTTTTCTTTTCGAGTGCTTTGCACAATATATCCGTAACGATACCTCCGTCTTGCGATTTTTTTCTTATCTTTGGATCTATCGATCTCATCATTTTAATATCCTGGTAATACCCTATTTCCGTTACTCCAAATTGCGTTCCATTGATTTCCCGACTTAAATAATTCAGATCCGTATATGTTCTTGGACAGTTTTTATAGCACTCGCCGTCGGTCTCGATACATTTATCCAGCAATACAGGCGATCCTTCATGAACCGCGATATATGGGCATCCTCGTACGCACGCACCGCAACCGGTGCATAAGCCGTTGTTTACGACTTCTCTGAATAATTCTTCCGCTCCTCTTCTTTTAGACATAAACGTCACCTTCCAAATATTGTTCTTGCTATAATCATCTTTTGTATTTCGTTCGTACCTTCATATATTTCCGCGATTTTGTAATCTCGCATGATTTCTTCGACTTTATAACTTGAATTGTCATGTCCTAAGGCGCGCATAAATCCATATCCACCGAATATTTGCACTCCGTCTCTCGCCATATCGCCCGCCAGTTGCGTGGCATAGTATTTTGCACCGGCCGCCTCGGGTTCCGGATGCTTCTCGCCGCTGTCCATTCTCAAAGCGGCCTTTAAGTATAAATTTCTCGCGTTTTCTATTTCGACAGCTCTTTCGGCAAGTTTAAATTGCCAATACTGGAATTGAGCTATTTTCGAGCCGAACGCTTCCCTTTTTTTCATATATTCGACACTCTCATCGAATGCTGATTGAGCCATACCGACTCCGCTTGCGGCAATGCCCACTCTGCCGTACGTCAACGTATTTAATGCTATCGGCAAGCCTTGTCCCTCATTGCCAATAAGATTTTCGATCGGAACTTCAACATTTTCAAAATATATATCCGATGTAAGCTGACTGCGATTACCCATCTTCTTATCAGGAATTCCGACTTTGCAGCCGTTTGAGTCGAGATCGATAACGAGCATGCTTAATTTTCCCTCTATATTCACCAATGCCGTCGTATAATCGGCGACGCATGCATTTGTTATGAATCGTTTCTGACCATTTACGATATATTTATTTCCGCTTTTATACGCGGTCGTTTTCAAAGCCTTCACCGATAGTTCGGAACTTGCATTCGGCTCCGTTGTCGCAAAGCAGCCTATTCTCGCCCCGAGCGGCAACGGCGACAAATACTTCTTTTTGATGAATTCCGACCCATACATAAGAGCATGCCCCGCGAGGATGCAATGAACATCAAATATCGCGGCAATACTATTACTGATATAAGCCAGTTCTTCGACGGTGACCACGGTAGCGCAGACCGGATATTTCAATCCCAGACCGCCGACTTCTCCGGGAAAGGGTATTTTAAAGAATTCTTCCTTCGCCAATTTATGAAATATATCGAATGGGAAATTCTCTTTTTGCTCTTCTTGATGCGCTATTTCGTAAGAACGGGGGGCAATCTCGTTAACTGCGAATTCCCTGGCTTTCTTTCTTATAATCTGTGTCTCATCACTTGAGAATAAATCGTGGTACATATGATCTTGCATTCTAACCGGCAATGATCTCATCAGGATCTCCTCTTTATGAAATATCGGTCACTTTATCGATTCAGCAAATATTGACACGAATACCCGAACTGCGGCATGTCTATTCATTATTTTTTTGATTCTATATGATCTAATATTATATTGGTCATGATTCTTGCGCTTATTCCCGGAATCAGGCTACACCTCTCATAGCCATTGTTCTTCAGAAAATTGGGATACCCTTCTTTCCCATCCGATGTATCGAAATATTGGCCGAAGACGACGGTTTCATGAAGCAGACGGCATTTTGTCGTACCCAATTCTTTTTCGAATGTATCTATGAATTGACGGGATTTCTTAAAGCATTCGATATTACCTTTATAATTTAATGCGTCGTCACTTCCGAAATACGATCCGAGCGTGAAGAGCCCTCCTAAGACCGCGCCGCACGTTTCGCCCGTGAGAGCTACTCCCGGCATAGCCGAAAGAGCCTTAATCATTTTGATGTCGCCAAAACCGAATTCTTCCATTACCGCTAATGCTCCGCTTTTTGCGCAGCTGTGAGTCACTTGTTCGTACTCTTCCGCTTTCTTCTGAACCCTATTCAATATTTCCTCACGAGCCGCTAAAATTTCGTCATCGCTTTTTCTTTCGGAAAAATTATTTTTTATGAGAAGAAGCAACCTGTTTTCTACGGACGTTCTGTCTTTTATTCCTTTGGATAATTCCTCGACTTTCCCTTTCAGGAATTTATAATCGGGTTTCTCTGACATTCTTATTCTCCTATTCAAGTATTATACAATGCATAAAATAACGACCGGTCGGTATATAGTTGTTTAAAAAAAATTAAAGCTCGCAATTCACGCTATGGCCGCATATTTCATATACCTTCATATCCACGGGACCGATGATCATATCTTTGAATGCGGGCAATATCTCCATATGTTCCGGATTACCGGACCAGGAGTCAATACTGCTTATATCCGACCAAATCATAAAGAATATGACCTCTCCATCTTCTCTCACCAGAAAATAGTATCTTCTTAATCCTTCTTGCTTAGAAATGAGTGGCCCCCATACGTCCCTGACCCATTTAATCATGGTATCCACCTTATCGCCAGATACTTTAACCTTCGAAATTTTACAGTACATTCTCACCTCCGATTTTATATACCATATTCAGAGAAAGACACTTACCAGTATTAAGATTATTTTTTATCCATTTTTTCACCGAAAGGAACAATATTATTCGGCCATTCCTTTATCTTAAAATGCGGCACGCTCGCAGGAGGTCGTTTTAACATATATCCGACCGGAAAAGAGTGGCCGGTCGCGAACGATTTCTCCATTCCGAGAATCCATTCGTCAAAAAATTCTATATGTATCGCTGCAAATAGTTCCGCGTCTCCGAACAAAGCCATTCTTCTCGTACCGTGATCGGGGAAACCGATTACCAAATTCTTCTTATTGTAGGCATCCGCCACGGCCCCACAAGTTCCGCACATATTAAAATATTTGATATTGAATGGTTCTCCGGTATTCCACATTGCGCCGTCCAGAAGCTTACAGCTCATTCCCGGTTGAAACGCTATGGCTATAATATCGGGATCGATTTCGAGATCCATTAAAGGTCCGATCAGAAAAGCTTCTATTGAAAACGGTTCAATCTTCGGTACCGCCGATTGCGCCCTTCTTGCTGCCTCAGCCGTTTCGAAATGGACTCCCGCCATATGATCCCCGCTATTGACATCTTCACCCCAGGCTTCAAAGCCGATGACACCCGGAGCATAAGGACATACAATATCTTTTCGCCTGAGCAGATAATTCTGCCTTATAGTGCATCTATCAAATCGAGTCTGTGATAGAAATTGACAAAAAGTCCCGGGAGAAGTGGATTCGTTTTCCAGACCTGAAACGATTTCCTCTCCTTTTTTAAAGAATTTCAAACCCAACGCCAGAGTAGAGATTTTAAGATGTTTATCAATCTTCTCGGCACGCTCTATGTTTCTCGGAAGGCCTTTCGGTTTTTCAAAATCGTACATCATCCTACTCCTTTCAATTTTACACAGCAGTACAATATATCTCCCACATTAGCATAACGACCGGTCGGTATATTTATGTTGAAAAAAAATTCCTCATTTCCTCAGTTGCTCAATAAAGGAATGTAGTTGGTTCATCGTCTGGTCCAGAATAGCGGCATTGGTTCCAGATGTATAGAGAGCTGCTGCACCATTAAGTGTCACAAGAATAAAATTGCTGATCTCTTCAAGATGAAGATCCTTTCTCAAAAGGTCTTTTTGGTCCGCTTCCTTCAACCACGCAAGAAAAAGTCGTGAAAATTGCTTATACCCTTTTGAAACATGATGACACATGACGCTTGATTGCCCGGCTAGCTCGATCATGCTGTTCAGAAAGAAGCAACCGCCCTTGAAGACTCTTCCGCCGATATAATTCTTCAAGTGGTTGCTTATAACTTTTTCCAATCTCTCCAGAGGGTCCGATATATTCTTCACATCCCTGAAAACGATCCCTTTCCAGATTAATGCGGCTTCATCATATACGGCATACCAAACGTCCTCTTTGCTGTCGAAATGACCGTAAAGACCCCCCTTCGTCAGGTCTGTCACTTGAAGTATATCATTTATGGACGTATTGAAGTAACCCTTCACCGAAAAGAGCTGCAATGATTTATTTATGATATTTTGTCTTGTTGCTATACCTGACATGTGGCTGCATCCAAAAGCGATATTTATACCGACCGGTCGTTATGTATCTTAAGGTTGGATTCTTGTCAAGAACTTTTTTATTCTTAAGATACTCCATGCCGGCTCTATCAATTTTTAGTATGCGGTTATGGACGGAAAGGACATAGAAAAGAATTTTCATATGCAGACGGCGACGTTTTATAGGTCTTCAAATATTTACCACGGCTAGTTCTATCATGGACAGCAATAGACGGGCACAAGGGCAAGGATAGGATGTTCACTCATGTTCTTCTGCAAGGACTCCGCAACAACCGGGATGGCGTTACCAATATGGATGGCAGGCTGTGTATTTATGAGATTGGATCACACTCTTACGACGCAGTCAAAAGGGACTGGCCGCACACGGACACCGATAGTCAATAATATCGGCATAGATATATCGGTTTACGTGATCAAACAGGAATCATTTGGACCAGATCGTACCGAAGGAGATTTCAAGAGATGCAAGCCTTTTGCTCAAAATCTATTCTACCCTGCAAGTGGTTATTGTTGATTTTCTTTTATATTATGATGCGTTGACTCGTAGGTGAAGCAGACAATCCCTCTCCCCGCTGTCACATCTCCACATGAATGACGAGAGAGGCCCTGTGCGGGCATTATCCCCGGTCGGCCAGGTACCACAGTCCGGCCTTCTCCAGGCCGCTGCGGACGGAGTAATGGGGATCGTATTTGAGGAGCCGCTTCGCCTTGCCGACGTCGGCCAGGGAATGGCGGATGTCCCCCTCGCGGAATTCCCTGTAGACGGGCCGGGCATTTGCGACATCCGGATACTTCTTCGCCACGCCGTCGCGGATCAGGGCAAAAAGCTCGTTCAGCGTCGTCCTTTCGCCGTAGGCGATGTTGTAGATCTGATTGAAGGCCTCTTCGTTCTCCGTGCAGGACGCCAGCAGGTTCGCCTGCACGACATTCTCCACGAAGCAGAAATCGCGGCTCGTTTCTCCGTCGCCGTTGATGAAAATCTTCTCGCCCTTGGCCAGATCGGTAAACCACTTGGGAATGACGGCGGCATACGGGCCGTTCGGGTCCTGGCGGGGGCCGAAGACGTTGAAGTAGCGCAGTCCGATGGTCCGGAAGCCGTAGCAGCGCGCAAAGACGTCGGCATAGATCTCGTTTACCTTCTTCGTCACGGCGTAGGGCGAAAGGGGACGGCCGACCTTCTCCTCCACCTTGGGCAGGTCCGGGTGGTCGCCGTAGACGGAACTTGACGTCGCAAAGACGAAGCGCCCCACGCCGGCATCCTTGGCCGCAAGGATGACGTTCAGGAAGCCGACAAGGTTGTTCTCGTTCGTGGCGACGGGGTTTTTCACGGACCGCGGGACCGAACCCAGGGCGGCCTGGTGGAGGACAGAGTCCGCACCACGGCAGACCTCCCGGCATGTTTCCAGGTCCCTGATATCGCCTTCCCTGAAAGCGAAACGTCGCCACTGGGCATCCGTCACCAGGGATTGCACTTCATCGAGGTTCCGCCGGTGGCCCGTGAGAAAGTTGTCCAGGCCGACGACCTCCTGATCGAGCTTGAGGAGCGCCTCCAGGAGGTTCGAGCCGATGAAGCCCGCCACGCCCGTGACAAGCCATTTCCTCGGCTTTTTGATCAGTCCGTCTGCAATACTGCGGTAATCGTCCATTGACACCTTGGCTGTTTTCCTTTCCCCGTTTGTTCTGTGTAATCCTTCCAGTCCCCTGTCTCGGCGTCAGGCCTTATACAGGAAGCTCCCCGCCTTTTTGACGACGTTCCGCGTGTCGACGACGGGAACGCCCAGGGCCTTGAAGTCGATCGTCCGGTAGGCGTCATGGGGCGTTGAAATCAGGATAAGATCGAAACGCTTGCTGACCGGCACGGACTTCCGGCCGGCGTAATGGGCGTACTCGCGGGACGGCCGGATCACCGGGATATAGGGATCATTGTAGGACACCTTGGCTCCCAGTTTCTCCAGTTTCTCGATCAGGTGATAAGACGGCGATTCCCGGTCGTCGTCCACGTTGGCTTTATAGGCAAGTCCCAGGAGGAGGATCTTCGCGCCCTTCAGATGCCGTCCTCGTTCGTTTAAGGCCTTCATGACCTTCGAGACGACGAAATCGGGCATGGACGTATTGATCTCCCCGGCAAGCTCGATGAACCGCGTGCTGAATTCATATTCCCGGGCCTTCCAGGTGAGATAGAACGGGTCGATGGGGATGCAGTGTCCGCCGAGGCCGGGCCCCGGATAGAAGGCCTGGTAGCCGAAAGGCTTGGTCCGGGCCGCGTCGATGACCTCCCAGACGTTGATGCCCATCCGGTCGAAGAGCATCTTGAGCTCGTTGACCAGGGCGATGTTCACCGAACGGTAGATATTCTCCAGGAGCTTGGTCGATTCGGCCACGCGCGTGGACGAAACGGGCACCGTCTTCTCGACGATCTGGTCGTAGAGGGCGACGGCCGCCTTCAGGCAGCGGTCCGTGTAGCCGCCGACGACCTTGGGAATGGTCCGCACGCTGAAATCGGTGTTGTTGGGGTCTTCCCGCTCGGGCGAGAAGGCCAGGTGAAAATCCCTGCCCGCTTTGAGTCCCGATTCTTCGAGGATCGCCCGCATGTCTTCGTCCGTCGTCCCCGGGTAGGTCGTCGATTCGAGGGAGATGAGCTGCCCCTTCCGCAGATACTTGGCGATGGTTTCCGTCGTGCTGAAGACATACTGCATATCCGGCTCGCGGTTCTTGTTGAGCGGCGTGGGAACGCAGACGACGATGCAGTCCATGGACCGCAGCGCCGAAAAATCGTTTGTCGGCCGGAAGCGGCTCATGAAGGGCTGGGCGAGCTTGGACGCATCGATATGCTTGATATAGCTCTTGCCTTCTTTAAGCATCGACACCTTCGTACCGTCGACGTCGAACCCCGTGACCCGGAAGCCCGCCCGGCAGAACTCGATGACGAGCGGCAGTCCTACATACCCTAAGCCGATGACGCCAATTTGCGCTTTTTTTGTTTTAATTTTTTGAACGATCGTCGCCGACCCGTTTTCTTTTCTCATGGAAGTCTTCTTCATGGTATTTTCCTCATTCTCTGTTTCTGCATTCTGTCTTTATATCATGCACCGAACGGCAACGATCATTTCCTGTTGGCCCGGTACCACGCAATCGTTTTCTCAAGCCCATCCCGGAAGGGTGTTTTCGCCCTGAACCCAAATTCCCGGTAGGCCCTGGTCGTATCGAGCATACGGCGGGGCTGCCCGTCGGGCTTCGTCTCGTCCCAGACGACCTTGCCCTTGAACCCCGAAAGCTCCACGATTAGATCGGTGAGGTTCCGGATGGAGATTTCGAATCCGGCGCCGATGTTTACCGGCTCGCTCTTGTCGTAACGTTCGGTCGCGAAAACGATGGCCTCCGCCGCGTCTTCCACGTAGAAGAATTCCCGCGTCGCCTTCCCGGTCCCCCAGACGATGATCTCCGATTCATCCCTCTCGGCGGCGTCGACACACTTCTTGATCAGGGCGGGGATGACATGGGAGGAGCGCGGATCGAAATTGTCTCCGGGGCCGTAGAGGTTGACGGGCAGGACGAAGACGGCGTTGAACCCGTATTGCTGGCGGTAGGCCTGGGACTGGACCAGCATCATCTTCTTGGCCAGGCCGTAAGGGGCGTTCGTCTCCTCGGGATAGCCGTTCCAGAGGTCCTCCTCCCGGAAGGGCACCGGCGTGAATTTCGGGTAGGCACAGATTGTTCCCAGGGCGACGAATTTCCCGATCTTCCGGAGATATCCTTCATGGATGAGCTGCAGGCCCATCATGGCGTTGTCGTAGAAGAGGGAGGCCGGATTCTCCTGGTTGAAGCCGATGCCGCCGACCTTGGCGGCCAGGTGGACGATTGCTTTGGGTTTCAGTTCCTCGTACATGCGGCGGACATCGGCCGGATCAACGAGGTTGAACTCGGGGAGGTCCGCTACGGCAATGTCCGTGTATCCCCGTTCCTCGAATTTCCGGCAGAGGTGTTTCCCCAGAAATCCCTTGCCGCCCGTCACGACGATTCTTTCGTTCTTCAAAACCACATCTTCACCTGTCGCTTCAAGAAGGCTTCACAGCCTGCCGTTGCCGCATCCGTAACCGGCATCGAGGAGCGTCTTTTCCCTCTTGGCCTGCTCCATGTCGGAAGCCACCATCATCTCCACCAGCATATCGAACGTGACTTTCGGCTCCCAGCCGAGTTTTTTTCTGGCCTTGCCGGAATCGCCCAAAAGGACGTCGACCTCCGTCGGGCGGAAATACCGGGCGTCGATTTCCACGTAATCGCGATAGTCCATGTCCAGTTTCTGAAAGACCTTCTCGACGAACTCCCGGACGGAGTGCGTCTCGCCCAGGGCGATGACGTAATCGTCGGGCGCGTCCTGCTGGAGCATGAGCCACATGGCCTCGACGTAATCCCCGGCGAACCCCCAGTCCCGCTTGGCGTCCAGGTTGCCGAGATAAAGTTTCTTCTGAAGCCCCAGCTTGATCCTCGTTGCCGCCCGGGTGATCTTCCGGGTCACGAAGGTTTCGCCCCGTCTCGGCGATTCGTGGTTGAAGAGGATGCCGTTGGCTGCGAACATCTTGTAGGCCTCCCGATAGTTCTTCACTACGTAGTAGGCGAAGACCTTGGCCGCCGCGTAGGGGCTCTGGGGCTGAAAGGGCGTCAGCTCGTGCTGCGGCGGCGGCGCCGCCCCGAACATCTCGCTGGAGGAGGCTTGGTAGAACTTCGCGGGAATTCCCGTCTTGCGGATGGCCTCCAGGAGCCGCAGCGTCCCCAGGCCCGTGATGTCCGCCGTATACTCGGGCATGTCGAAGCTCACGCGGACGTGGCTCTGGGCACCGAGATGATAAATCTCGTCTGGCCGGATGGCGTGCAGGAAATCCGTCAGGGAACCGGAAACGCTGAGATCGCCGTAGTGGAGGTAGATCCGCGCCTCGGGATCGTGCAAATCCCGGTAAAGGTGATCGATCCGGTCCGTATTGAACGTGCTGGACCGGCGGATGAGCCCGTGCACGGTGTATCCCTTGTCCAAAAGCAGCTCGGCCAGATAGGAGCCGTCCTGCCCGGTGATGCCTGTAATCAAAGCCGTCTTCATGATCTAAGCGTTCTCCCGATATCGTTCTTTTCAAACCCTGTCGTAATCGTCGTCCAGGCGGACGATGTCTTCTTCTTCCAATCTCTCGCCGTACTGCACTTCGATGACGGCGAGAGTTTCCGTACCCTTGTTTTCCAGGCGGTGTTTCGCCTTCACGCCGATAAAGGTGCCTTCGCCCTCGTCGAGATCGAAGACGCCGTCGCCGTTCGTAACGCGGGCCCGGCCCGCAACGACGGTCCAGTGCTCGCTCCGGTGTTCGTGATACTGAAGGGAGAGCCGTGCGCCCGGGTCCACCGTGATCTTCTTGACCTTGAACCGCTCGCCTTCCTCAAGGACCGTGTAAGTGCCCCACGGACGCCGGACGGTGCCGGGAAAAACAACTTCCGGGGCGCCGCGCTTCTTCAATTCGTCCACGGCCAGCTTGACGTCCTGGACCTTGTCCTTGCCGCAGACCAGGAGGGCGTCCGGCGTATCGACGACGATCGTATCGGCAAGGCCGATCGCCGCCACGACGCGTTTGTCGCCGTAAATGACGGACCGTTCGCTCCCTATGGCGAGGACGTTCCCGGCAATGACGTTCCCGGCAGAATCGCCCGGAGCTACGTCTGCAACGGCCCCCCAGCTTCCCACGTCGGACCAGCCGATGGCCGCGGGTATGACGGCGGACCGTCCGGTTTTTTCCATGACGGCATGATCGACCGAAATGCCTTTAATACTCCGGAACACCTCGCGCGCCGCCTGCGGATCGCCGTTCCGGTTTCTTATTTCCTCAAGTCCCTGATAAAGCGACGGCTGATGGACGGCCAACTCCGCGAGGAAGGCGTCCGTCCGCCAGACGAACATGCCGCTGTTCCACAGATACCTGCCGCTTTGCAGATAATCCCGGGCCGTGGCAAGATCGGGCTTTTCCACGAAGGCCTCCACCTTGCGGACCCCCCCGGCCTCCGCCTCCATGCATGGCTCCCCGGCCCGGATATAGCCGTAGCCCGTTTCGGGACGGTCCGGCGTGATTCCCAGTGTGACCAGCATGCCTTGACCGGCAGCGGCAACGGCGGTCCCGAGGAGGCGAAGGAAGAGGGCCTCCTCCCGGATAAAGTGGTCGGCCGCAAGCACGATCATGACGCTCTCGGGGTCCGTGAGGGCGAGGTGGACGGCGGCCAATCCCAGCGCCGGCGCCGTGTTTTTCGCCTCGGGCTCGGCAATAAAGTTGTCCCGCCAGCTTCCGCCGAATTTTTCCGTCAACTGCAAGCCGATGGCCTCGGCCAGTTCGGCCGTCGCCACGATGCGGATGCGCTCCCGCGCCACAAGCGGCAGGATGCGCTTCACGGTTTCCTGGATCATCGTATCGTCGGAAAAAATGCGCAGGAGCTGCTTCGGCATCTTTTCCCGCGACAGGGGCCAGAAACGGGTCCCGGCACCCCCCGCCATGATCACGGCGTAGACGTGGTTCATTCTTTCAGGCCCCTTTCATCTGCTTCAGCTTCTGTTCCCAGTTCCAGGCCGTCCGGATGATATATTCCAAATCGTCGTAACGGGGCTGCCAGCCGGTCAGGCGGCGGAGCTTCGAGCTGTCCGCCACGACCTCCGGCGCATCGCCGGCGCGCCGTCCCGTCTCTTCGACGGCAAAATCGACACCCGTTATCTTTCTCGCAATGCGGACGACATCGCGGACGGAGAAACCGTGGCCGTACCCGCAGTTCATGACGTCGGACTTGCCTGTCTTCATCAGGTAGGCCAGGGCAAGGATATGGGCGCCGGCCAGGTCGTCGACGTGGATGAAATCCCGGATGCAGGTTCCGTCCGGGGTCGGATAGTCCGTGCCGTAGATGGCGAGCTTCGGATACTCGCCGCTTGCGGTCTTCAGGGCCCTGGTGATGAGATGGGTCGTTTCCTTATAGGCCTGCCCGATCCGGTTCCCGGAATCGGCGCCGGCGACGTTGAAGTAGCGCAGGGCGATATAGCGGAAATCGCCCGCATTGGCCATATCCTTCAGGACGTTCTCGATCATGACCTTGGTCATGCCGTAGGGGTTGATCGGCGCCGGCGGCATCGTCTCCACGACGGGCATCGTTTCCGGCATGCCGTAGACCGCCGCCGTCGAGGAATAGATCAGGTTCCGGACGCCCTGCTTTTCCATGGCCTCAAGCAGGTTCAGGCTGTTCGCCACGTTGTTGTGGTAGTATTTGAGAGGCTCCCGGACCGATTCCT
Organism: Syntrophales bacterium; assembly: GCA_963668175.1. Taxonomy (GTDB): domain Bacteria; phylum Desulfobacterota; class Syntrophia; order Syntrophales; family PHBD01. Next base: position 1,508,401 of record OY764159.1, on the reverse strand, counting down.
CCACCTGGATCGAGGCCGCAAAATGGATGACGGCATCGGGCTTGAAACCGCCCAGGGTTTTGTTGAGGAATTCCATATCCTCCAGGTTGCCGACGACGAGCCGGCCCGCCAGGACCGCCCAGTCGTGGCCCGTGGAAAGATTGTCGTAAACGAGGATGTCGTGTCCTTCCTCCCCGAGCAGTTTAACGATATGGCTGCCGATATAACCGGCCCCTCCTGTGACAAATACCTTCATCCCTTCATCTCCTTACCGTGACGCCCCGTTTTCACACCGCCTTTGGCGTGATAAGCCTATGACACATTGTCAGACAAAAATCAACCCGTTGTCGAATCTTAACGAAACGTTAACACGGCCGCAACGTCGGAGACGCGGGAAAACGATCCTGCCGCCATCCGGCGCACCGAAAATAGTGCTCGCGTTGCAGGCCATAACTTGATAGAATCCAGTGAGAAATGAAGATTTTTAAGGTTGCCTCGTGTACTATGCCATTTGCCCGGAATGCGCCTATACAACGGATGACAGGGAAAGGATCCTGTGTGAGTATTGCCGGACCGAACTCCTGAAACAGTGTCCGGCCTGCGGCAAGCCCATCGCCGAGAAACCCGCCGTTTATTGCCGGGAATGCGGCGCCAAAATGAGGCAATCGATCACGCCCATCCAATAAGATTCGCGGCGGCAATATCCTCACGATGCCGCGCCAAAAGAAAGAGACGTTATTTATGACGGAAAAAACCGACCAACGGGAAAAATTGAAAGAGATGCAGGAGCTCATGATGTCCATGGTGATCCAGTCCGAGGCCATCACCAACCTCCTTGCGCAAAAAGGCGTAATATCCAAAGAGGAACTAATGGACGAGATGAAACGCGTCCACGACGACCTCGTAAAGGCCAAGAAAAAATAACGGCCTTCCCGTACGGCCTCCGCCATGACCGACCAGAGAGACCGGGAAATAGAGACAGTCGGCCTGATGATCGGGATCTATTGCCGGCGCCATCACCGCCGGCCCTGTTCCGACTGCGAGGACCTGCTTCGATACGCCGCGCAAAGGGTTACGAAGTGCGCTTTCGGTCCCGACAAGCCTGTCTGCTCGCGCTGCCCCATCCATTGCTATAAACCGGAGATGCGCCGGCGTATCCAGGACGTGATGCGGTATGCAGGCCCACGGATGCTCTACCGCCATCCCCTCCATGCGCTCCGGCACTTCATCCGCAAACACACCCGGCCCTGACGGGCCCGCATTCGGGAGGAGGCCGCCATGATCAGGAAAATCATCCGTTTCCTCAGCGAAGACATCTGGCGCATCCGCACGAGGGCCTTGCCGAAAGGGAAAGCCCTGGGCATAACATCCCTCCGTGTTCTGCTTGCCGCACGGCGGGGCTTCGACGAACACAGGTGCCCGTTGCGGGCCTCGGCGCTCACCTTCTTCTCGCTCCTCTCCATCGTCCCGGTCGTCGCCATGGCCTTCGGCATCGCCAAAGGCTTCCATTTCGAAAAGATGCTCCAGCAAAGGCTCCTCTCGGAATTCGCCGGGCAGGAAGAGGTCCTGCTCAAGGTATTCGAATTCGCGGACAAGATGCTGGAAAACACCAAGGGGGGGCTGATCGCCGGCATCGGCGTGATCATCCTGTTCTGGACCTTCCTCAAGCTTTTGGGCAACATCGAAAGCTCCTTCAACGATATCTGGGGCGTAAAAAAGGCCCGCCCCCTGCCCCGGATGGCCACCGACTACCTCTCTCTCATGCTCATCGCCCCGGTGCTATTCGTCCTTGCGAGCAGCGCCACGGTTTTCGCCGCCACACAGATATCCTTTCTCGCCGCCAGGCTGGAAATCCTGGGGGCGCTGAAACCCATCCTCCTCTTCATCCTGAAGGCCGTGCCCTTCGCCATCATGTGGTTTCTCTTCGCCTTCATCTACGTCTTCATTCCCAATACGAAAGTCGGCCTGACTTCGGGCATCGTCGCCGGCATCTTCGCCGGAACCGGCTACCAGGTCGTCCAGTGGATCTACATCAAGTTCCAGGTCGGCGTCGCCTCCTATAACGCCATTTACGGCAGTTTTGCGGCGCTGCCGCTCTTTCTGGCCTGGCTCCAGTTGAGCTGGCTCATCGTCCTCGCCGGGGCCGAGATCGCCCAGGCCCATCAGCACGCGGATTTTTACGAATACGAACCCGACACACGGCTGGTCAATCCCGCCTTCCGGAAGCTCCTCTCCCTTTGGGTGACGCACCTTGTATGCAGACAATTCGGCGCCTCCCCGCCCCATCTCACGGCGAACGACATCGCCCGGACCACGGAGATCCCGGGGAAACTCCTTGCCGAGATTCTCGACGGGCTTGAAACCTGCGGCATCATTACGACGGTAACACCCGCAGACGGTCCCGCCGCCTATCAGCCGGCCCTCGACACGAATCTTCTGACCGTCAAATACGTCCTCGACGCGTTGGAAGGCCGGGGCATCGACAACATTCCCGTCGCCCGGAACAAGGACCTGGAGACGATTGCCCAGAGCATCCGGACCTTTGGGGACCTGATTGCCTCCTCGCCCGCCAATCTGCGCCTGCGGGACATATGAGCATGAACCGGTACGGCTTTATGTAAAGGCCGTTGCAAAACGGCCATTCCTGTGAGAAGATATTTTTCGAGAATATAGCGGACGATCAGCCCTCAACCACGACAACGCAGACAAAGGAGGATGCAACGATGAGACGCTGGAAGAAAATCCTCATTTGGACGGCCGTTTTCTTCGCGGTCTTTTCCATCGTAGGTTTCTTCGTCCTTCCCCCTATCGTCAAATCCGTTCTGACCGACAAATTATCCCAGGCCATCCACCGGACGGTTACGATCAAAGAGATCGGGATCAATCCTTATGCTCTTTCCGTGACGGTACGCGGGTTCGAGATTAAGGAGCCCTCCGGCCCCGAGGTCTTCGTCTCTTTCGACGAGCTGTACGTCAATCTCGATTCGACTTCCGTCTTCCGGAGGGCGCTGATCCTGAAAGAGATCAGCCTCAAGAAACCCTACGCCAAGGTCGTCCGCAACGCAGACGGATCGTACAACTTCTCCGACCTGCTCGCGAAGCCCGCCGCCGAGAAGAAGGAGGCGGAAAAGGAGAAGCCGTCCGAGCCCTTCCAGTTCTCCCTGAACAACATCAGGATCGAGGGGGGGGCCGTCGATTTCGACGACGGACCCAACCGCACCAAACACAGAGTCGCCGACATCCTGGTGGCACTTCCCTTCGTTTCCAACATGGCTTACCGGATCGACCAATACACGGAGCCTGTCATTTCCGCCACGATCAACGGAACGCCGTATGCCCTCAAGGGCAAGACCAAGCCCTTTGCCGACACCCGTGCCACGACATTCGACGTCAAGATCAAGGATTTCAACATCCCCTTCTACCTGGCCTACGTGCCCGTCGAAATGAATTTCAAGCTTGCGAGCGGAACACTGGACACGGACCTGGAGCTCTCCTTCTCCCAGTCCCGGGACAAGAACAAGCCCGCCCCGGCCCTGGCCCTCAAGGGGGACGTGGCCCTCAAGAACTTCGTCCTCGACGACAAGAAGGGCCAGCCGCTCGTGAAGCTGCCTGCCCTCAATATCACAATCGCCGACGCCCAGCCGCTGGTGCCGACCTTCCATTTCGCCAAGATCACCCTCGCCCAGCCGGACGTGACCGTCCACCGGGCCAAGGACGGCACCGTCAACCTTCTGGCCGTCATTCCGGGGAAAAAAGCCAAGGAACCGCCGGCGAAGGCGAAGGAACCGGACAGAAAGAAGGCCCCGGTCAAGGACCAGGCCCGGAAGGAAACCGCCGCCAAGGAGTCCGCATCTGCCGGGCCCGTGCTTCTTACGGCGGACGCCCTGCAGATCGCCGACGGCACGGTCCGTTTCAAGGACGAGACGCCGGCACAGCCGGTGTCGGTGGCCCTGACCAAGATGAACATCGCCGTCGACAACTTTTCCACCAAGAAGGAGAGCAAAGCGAACCTCAACTTCGCCGTCAATTACGACAAGAAGGGAACCATAGCGGTGACCGGCCCCTTCGGCATCGATCCGCTGGCGGCGGAACTGGCCTTGAAATTGAACGACATCGACATCCGGACCGTCCAGGGCTATTTCAACGACAAGATCAGGATCAACATCACGAGCGGCGGCATTAACGCGGCGGGCAACGTTACCATCGCCCACCAGGGGGCGAAGGGGCTGGCGGCCAAATACGCGGGCAAGCTCCTGATCTCCCGCTTCAACGCCATCGACAAGGTCAACGCCGAAACGTTCCTGAAATGGAAGTCCCTCTTCTTCAGCGACATCCGCGCCGGCTATAACCCCCTCTCGATCGACATCAGGCAGATCGCCCTGGCGGATTTCTATGTCAACCTCGTCATCAACGAGGACGGCACGCCTAATCTCATGAACATCCTTGAAAAAGAGGGCCCGGCAGCCCAGGCTGCGGGCACGACGGCGGAGAAGACCGAGACGAAGAAGGCCGCAAAGGCGGAAGCGGAAAAGCCCAAGGATACAGGCGAAACGGAGAAGGCCACGCCTGTCAAGATCGGGGCGATCACCGTCCAAAACGGGACCATCGACTTTCTCGACCGGCATATCAAGCCGAACTACTCGTCTCACCTGACCGCCATCGGCGGACGCGTGGCGGGCCTTTCCTCACTCGTGGAAAAGCCGGCCGACGTGGAACTCCGGGGTAAATTCAACGAATATGCGCCTTTGGAGATCACCGGAAGGGTCAACCCCTTCCCGAAGAACCTCCTCGTGGACATCAAGGCCTCGTTCAAAGACATGGACCTGAGTCCCGTCACGCCGTATTCGGGCCGCTACGTGGGCTACGCGATCCAGAAGGGCAAACTCTCCTTCGACCTCAAGTACCTGATCGCCGGCAAGAAGCTCGACTCGGAGAACAAGATCTTCATCGACCAGCTCACCCTGGGCGACAAGGTGGACAGCCCCGACGCCACGAAACTGCCGGTAGGGCTCGCCATCGCCCTTCTCCGGGACCGTAACGGGCAGATCAACCTCGATGTTCCCGTCACGGGGAGCACCGACGATCCCAAGTTCAGCATCGCGCGCCTCGTCATCCAGGTGATCGTCAACCTCATCACCAAGGCGGTGACGGCGCCATTCGCACTTCTGGGCAGTCTCTTCGGGGGCGGCGAGGAGATGAGCTACGTCGAATTCGACTACGGCCTGACCGCGATTCCCGATGCGGGACAGAAGAAGATCGACAACCTGGTCAAGGCCCTTTACGAAAGGCCCTCGCTTAAGCTCGACATCGAAGGCCATGCCGACCCGGAGAGAGACAGGGAAGGTCTGAAACGCTACCTTATCGACCGCAAGATGAAGGCCCGCAAGCTGAACGACACGATCAAAAAGGGCCAGCGCGCCGTTCCGGTCGACCAGGTGACGATCGAACCGCAGGAGTACGAGAAGTACCTGACGGAGGTTTACAAAGCCGAGTCGTTCCCCAAGCCCCGCAACGTCATCGGGTTGGTCAAGACGCTGCCGATCCCGGAGATGGAGAAACTGCTCCTGACCTACACGGTTGTCAACGAATCCGATCTGAAACTGCTGGCCTCGCAGCGGGCGGCCGCCGTCAGGGACGCGATCCTGAAATCGGGCAAGGTGGACCCGTCGAGGGTATTTGTGATCGAACCGAAGACCCTGGCCCCGGATAAGAAGGAGAAGGCCAAAGACAGCCGCGTCGACTTCAAACTGAAATAGCCGCAAAGGGACATAACAGGACGTTCCGGGAGGCGATAACGGGGCGGGGAGAACATACGGACATACAGAAAAACACAAACCAGGAGGAATGAGGATGGGTAAAGGCGACCAGAGATCGAAACGGGGCAAGATCCACCGGGGTACGTCCGGCAAACGCCGCCTTAAGGGAAAGAAACGCAAAGAGAAAGAGACCAAGCAGTAAAAGCTTCACAGGGCCTGTATCACACGATCGAAAACGCGTCCCGGCAAAGAGCGGGCTTACGAAAGGCCTGTCGCCATCGGCAGCAGTCCGACGGATGGCCGTGCCGCCCTATCCCCGTGACGCTGCCTTATTATTGCGCCGGCTTTTCGCCAGTGGATGAGGCCTCAAGAGCACATAGGTCGCACCGGCGCCGCCATCGCAGGAGCGGGCGCTGGCGTACGCGATCACCCATTTCCGCCATCGGGAGCTTCCCAGCCATTCGACAATCCGGTTCTTGATGACCGGCTCCTCCGCCGAGGACAAACCCCGTCCGTGGACGATGAGGAGGGACCGTTTCCCCCTTTTCACCGATTCCGTCAGAAAACCCTGGAACACCTCCCGGGCTTCCGCGACGGTGAAGCCGTGGAGATCGATGGAGGCCTGGACGGAGAAATCGCCCCGGTGCAGCCGGCGGGCCAGCTCCGGAGGAACGTTGGGTCCGAGGCCTTCGATATACTCGGGCGTGTCCGCAATGATAAACCCCTGACCGCAATCGACCAGTTTCCTGAGTTTAAGAAGGGCCTCGTCGTCCTCGCTTTCGGGAACCAGGGGTTCCGGCAGCACCGCCGGGACATTTGTCGCGGACCGGCCGGACGAGATAGGTCTGACGCCCTCGACCGCCTCCATAAAGAGCTTCCTTGCCTCGGCGGACCCTTCCGTTGCGGCGTCATTTTCCCCGGTCGCAACGGGCGCGGGTACGGCGTGGGGAAGACGCTTCAGATCGCTTTTCGCAAGCTTCCCTTTCAGATCCTTAAACGGGCTGTTCGTGAATTCGGGTTTGGCATGCTTGACGGTGCGCACAGGACCCTCCGTTGACGCCTGTTGTCGTACCTTAAATTCTAAATAAGACCACGGGCCAAAGTCAAGCATTGACTTTCCACTCGACAACCGGTATCCAGGACGATGGGAGGGATCATGACGACCCATGTGAACGTCAGCGACTACCGGACGATTGTTTTCTTCACCGGCGCCGGAATGTCGGCCGAAAGCGGCGTGCCCACCTACCGCGGCAAGGGCGGGATATGGCACCAGTACAACTGGCAGGAATTCGCCTGCCAGGAGGCCTTTGAGGCCGATCCGGAAAAGGTCCTGGCATTCCACGAACTGCGGAGAAAGGCCGTGCTCGCTTGCAAACCCCACGAGGGCCACTACCGGATCGCGGCCCTGGAGAAGAGCAGGCCCGGCGTCGCCGTCATCACCCAGAACATCGACGGGATGCATCAGCGGGGAGGGAGCCGCGACGTTACGGAACTCCACGGCAGCCTGTGGCGCGTGCGCTGCAGCAGGCACGGGGTCCGGGAAGACCTCGGCGAGACCTTCGCCGGGCGCCGCTGCGACCGCTGCGGCGAATGGCTTCGGCCGGACATCGTCTGGTTCGGCGACCATCTCGACCAGCACGTGATGGAAAAGGCCATGGACATGATCGGCCGCTCGGAGCTTTTCGTCAGCATCGGCACATCGGGCGCCGTCTGGCCCGCGGCCGGATTCCCGCAAATCGCCAAGAGCGCCGGGGCCTATTGCCTTGAGATCAACCCCGAGGCGAACGAGATGTCCCATCTCTACGACGCGTCCCTGCGTCTGTCGGCCAGCGAGGCCCTCATCCGACTCATTCCTGCGGGCTAATCCCGGCGGGCTTTTGAAAAGCGCCCGGCTCCCGCGCCCCTCCGCAAGCCTCGTCCATCGACATGCTTCTATGTATGCATCATTCCCGCCGCGTCCCCTGTATAGGGGGCGGCACCTCCCACAGGGGGGCTCTTGCACGTCTTACATCCGGACATTTTTGAACGCCCCCTATGCAGGGGGCATGGCCTGTTCATAATCGCGTTTCTTGGCAAGCTGCTGGAGGCCGTAAAGAGCTGTTTCTCATCGGAACGGAAACAAAGGACGGCATTCTCACCGAAACCGCCTCGATTTTTATGTTGCGGAAATACGCGCCGGCACCGGTCCGCTCCGGACGTCATTTTTCGGCCCGCTCGAACGTGATGATCGACCGCGTCATCCCCTTGTCGGCCCAGTTCGGCATCATGCGCCACGGCGTCAGGACTTTCAGGCGGTTCCCCTCTATCTTGAAAGGGCGCCGCTGTTCGGTGCCGACCCATTCGGGGTTCCAGGCGACTTCGATCTTCGTGATCCACTGGTCCCCCTCGACGCGGTACATGCCCGTGTAGGATACCAGGGTGCTCAAAAGGTCGGCGCGCTCCTTGTCGGTCTTGCCCGGCTTCCGCCCCTCCCCCGTCAGGATGAAAAAGGCCCTCCCTTCCGGCATAAACAGGACATAGCCCGTCGGGTTTTTGCCCATGACGTTCATGATTTCCCCCGTTGACTGGACCTCGACGACGTAAGAGACGAGCCGCCATAGACCGACGACCTTGGAATTGTCGTCACACAGGGCGGGCTGCGCCAGAACCAGAACCAGAAACAGTGCCGCTAAACACTTGCAACGAAACACTCTGTTCATCGGAACCTCCTTTGCTTCAGATATTATCGGCGGGAAACAGGAAAATGGATGTGCTGAATTATTATTGCACCGGTATCGCCGTATGTCAAAACAATATCCAACCGGCCGGTCCATGGTGCCTTCCGACTTAATCGGCCATTTTTTTGAACGGCGTTCCATCTGTCTTGTGCATAAGATCTTCGGCTGAATATAGTTCATCTTGTCCGTCGCAAAATGAAAGGGCAGGGTCTCCTTCCGGCGGACCCTGCCCTTTTTAACGGCCTCCCTCAGGGATGCAGTATGAGTTGTTAAGCGCATCCTACCGTTTTCATTCCCGCCAGCGATTTTTCCACAACCCCCCTGAGCGCTGCCTCCCCATTGATCTTATTCTTGAAAAGCTCCACCATGAAGAGAATCTTCATCGCCATCATGAAGCGGACCATGAACAGAATAACCTGCTTCTTCTCCGGCGGCAGATCGCCAAGCTGCATTAAATCGCAGATTTCCGTAACTGCGGGCGCAATCTTATCGTGAATGGCCTTTTGTTGTTCCGTCAGGGGACCTTGAACGCCCACACCGCAGACGGCCTGGATGATATAGTCCGTATCCTTGTCGACGAGCCCCAGTTTGTGATCGTCAAAAACAGCAAACAGAACGCTTCCGCTGCTCTTCAGGATGGCGGCGATGATGGATTCGGCGTCCACCTTCTCTTCGGATTCGCCTTGCGTCTTTCCCTTGAATATTTTCCTCAACCTTTCCATACTCTCTCACCTACTGTCTTTCATGCGGCAGGGAGAAGAGGCGAAACGCCTTTTCTCTTCCACCGATTTTCTCAACTCCGATCTGCCGGATCGGGTTCATCCCATACCCGGGCTACCCGATCTTAAAAATCCTTAAACCCCTTCTCGTCGAAAGGGATGAGCTTCTCCGCCTGGCCGGCGGCCGACTTGTTTTTCTCACCTTTTCCCATGGGAATGCGTCTCCCGGTTCCGGGTCCCGAGGGCATCGTTGAGCGGCCGTCTCCGCTGCCGCCGATGACCTTCGTCAGCTCCGCCACGACGTCCTTCAGCGCGAGCGCCTGGGCGTTCAACTCTTCCGAGGCCGAAGCCGACTCCTCCGCATTGGCCGCATTGCGCTGCACAACCTTGTCCATTTCGTTTACGGCCTTGCTGATCTGGTCGATGCCCTGAGCCTGCTCCGACGCCGCCGCCGCGATCTCGTCGATGAGGCTCCCGACCTTCATGGATATCTCGACAGTCCCCCTGAAGCCCGCCCGCGTCGCTTCCGTAAGCTCGCTGCTCTTCCGGACGACGGTGATCGTGTTCTCGATCAGGGACGACGTGTTCTTGGCCGCCTCCGCCGCCCGCATGGCCAGATTCCGGACTTCGTCCGCCACGACTGCGAATCCCGCCCCGGCCTCGCCGGCCCGCGCCGCTTCCACGGCCGCGTTGAGGGCCAGGAGATTCGTCTGGAAGGCGATCTCGTCGATGGTCTTTACGATTTTCCCTGTCTCCTCGCTGCTCTTTGTGACTTCACCGATGGATTCGGCCATGTCTTCCATCTGCCGGTTCACGCGGGTTACGATTTCCCGGGCTTCCGTCATATAGGCCTTGGCCTGGCCGGCATTCTCGGCACTCTGCTTTGTCATGGACGACATTTCCTCCAGGGACGAAGATGTCTCTTCGATCGCCGCCGCCTGCTCGGAAGATCCTTCCGCCAAGCTCTGGCTAGAGGAAGCCACTTCGCCGGAGGCGGATGTGATCTGGTCGGACCCGGCGCTCAGCTTCATCACGGCATCCTGAACGGGAACGGCGATGGACCGGGCGGAATAATAAGCCGCCCCCAGTGCCAGCAGAGCGAAAATGACCACCCCGATAAAGATAATATTCCGGGTGTTGTAGACGGATTGGAGCATCTCGTCCACCGGAACGGCCGTCACGATACTCCACCCGTTAACCTTGACGGGGGCGAACCCGGCGTATTTTTCGACGCCTTTATAGGCATATTTCAGGACACCCGTCTCTCCCGAGACGGCCCTCCGCATGACGTCCTCCATGCCCTGTTCTTTCGACAGATTGAGCTGCAGCACCTGTTTCTGGTCCGGATAGACGATCACCACCCCGTCCTTGTTGACCATGTATGTATAGCCTGTCTTGCCCAGCTTGATTTCATTGATCTTGGCCGCCAGGAAGGACACCCTCATAATGCCGGCCACGAGGCCGATGACCTTGCCGTTCTCGCCTTTGACGGGATAAGCGATGGAGCAGACCGGTTCGTTGCTCTTTCTCGATATTACGACGGAATCGAGGCTTGCCCGGCCCTGGACGGCGTTCTTGTAATAATCCCGGTCTGCGACCTTCAACCCCTTGGTGGAACCGCCAGCGCTGTCCGTGAAAACATTCCCGGCTCCGTCCGCAATGAGGATGAAGTCGTAACGATTTCCCGCAATGGTCTGAAGTTTGCCCAATTCGCTCTGCAAGTATTCAACCTTTTGCGCATTGCCGCCCTCATTGACCTCCTTCACGGCCTGGACCACAACGTCTCTCTGGGCCAGCATGGCGATGCTGTTCGCCTCCGACGTCATGACCCCGTCCACCATGTCGGCGATGCTCTTCGAGATCATCACGATCTGGGTATCCGTCTCTTTTTCAATGCTCGACTTGGCATTGAAAACGGCGATCGTGCCCAGAATGACGACGGGAATAATGGCCATAAGGCAGCCGCCCGTCATCAGTTTCATTCTTAAACCGCCTTTGGATAGAGACAGAACCTTCGACATACCTGAGACCTCCTTGGAACTTATTGTCGTCCGTCATAAAAGCGGAACCATTTTGGAGCTTGGCACAACCGATGGATATTGGGGTGAGGAAAAAGAATGGTACCGCCGGACGGTTTTTAGTGAAGACCTGGAGGAAAGACAATATTAAATGTTTAATAAGAAATATTAAGAAATAATTTATTTCAGGCGAGGGAAGCCAGGAAGGAACGCAGATTCTGCATTTTCTTGAGGCCCAGTTTCTTTCTGATGTGATAACGATGTACATTGACGGCGCTGGCAGACAGATGGAGGATATCCACGATTTCCTTAGTTGTTTTACCTTCCTTGATCAGGTTGGCCACCTGCACCTCCCGGTTGGTGAGATTCAGGCATTGCGAAGAGAGCTTGTAGGAAAAAGGCGATACGATGGACTGCAGATTCGATTCCACGACCTCCAGGCAGGTCAAAATCCTGGTATCGCCGTATCTTTTCAGCTGTTCGATGTAAGGCTGGACAAGCAGTTTGACGTTGAAGAGCATCTGTTCGCCCAGTTCGCTACGATCACCTTCCCGCTGTTTCAGCATGACCCTGAGGGCCGTATTTACATCCTCGAGTTCCCTGGTTTTAAGCTCCAGGTCCCTTTCCCTCTTTTGCATGACTTCCACGTCGTGTTTTCGATTTGTAATGTCCCTTGCGGACTCGATCGCCCCGACAATATTCCCCTCATGGTCGTAAAGGGGACCCGCCTTGGCCCACAGGCAGGCGCTCGAGCCCTTGAGACAGGGGACCCAGAATTCTCCGACCAGATGATCCCGCTTTCTTTCCATAGTGGTGCAATACTTCATCTCGGCTTTCCTGTCCCTTCTGAGGATCAGGTCGACCAGGACCGGCCTGCGCACTCCGTAGAAGGGAACGGCGTATTCATAATCCGCCTTTCCCAGCATCTCCGCCGCTGAGACTCCGGTCATCTCTTCAATGGCGCGGTTCCAAATGATGACCCTGCCATCCCGGTCGATGGCCAGCGTCGCGTCGGGCGAAAAGTCGATGATGTCCTTCAGGCGCCTCTCCGATGCCTTGAGGGCCTCCTCCGCCTTTTTCCGGGTTGTGATGTCTTCGAATATCCAGATGGACCCGTCATCCGGATTGCCCGGATCGAGCACTTTCCCGGTAGTCCTGCTCATGAACGCCGTGCCGTCGGCGCGTTTAAGGACGATCTCGAACTCGACCCAGCCTCCTTTCCTCAAGGCGGAGTCGATCTCCCGTCCCTTGACTTCGAACGATTCGTCGGATGCAAAAAAGATTCGCGTGCTTGCTCCCTGGACATCCGCGATGGTCTGGCCGAACATCTCGGGCAGCCGCCGGTTCACCCACTCGATTCTTCCGTTGCGTACGAATCCGACCCCAATGAGACTGTTGTCGAGGATCAGGGACTGGATATGGCCTACCCGCCGCAATTCTTCCCGAACCCTTGTAAACCGTGAAACATCCCTGATCGTCCCGTAAAACTCCCGTTCGGCATCGTCGGCGTCCCGCCGGCAGCCGGCGGTGACGAGCGCATCGAACAATGTCCCGTCTTTTCGTCTTAAGACGACGGGATACTCCTCGACGTATCCCTGCTTTTCGATCAGGTTCAAAAAAGCCAGGCGTATCGCCGGATCGGCATACAGGGAGGCAATCGGAAAAAGAAACAGCTCGTCCCGGCTCGAACAGCCGAACAGGTCCAGGGCGGCATCGCTGCAGTCGATCCATTGTCCATCCGCGGACGTGATGTAGACGCAGTCCCGGGATGCGGCGAAATACCTTCGGTATCGCTTCTCGCTCTCGCGGAGTGCCTCCTCTATCAGTTTGCGCTCCGCTTCCGCATTTTCCAGCATCCTTACGCGTTTTCTTAAAAGGCGATTCTCGTCGCGCAGTACCCTTGACTTATCCTCTTGCCCTTCCATGCGCTTGGCCTTCATCCTCGCCCGCCGGCAAGCCGCCGCGGTTGCTTATTCAAATAACCGTCCCACCTGCACCATGTGTCTACCAAATATTGTGCCAGACATACATCGGACCGCTCACGAATAATCCTCCCGATAATGAGACGCTTATAACGGAACGAATTTGTTTCTACCTATTCCCTACACAATAAAGGGGGCGATCATGTCCGATTTCCCGGACCACATCCGATATATCCGACATGATCGCACCACACCCATGATTTCCCTGCGAAAACAGGGGAAGAATGACAGAGGGATGAACAGATCAACCTTTAATATAACTCGCCGAGGCGAGAGAGGAGATGAGTTAATCCGATAAAACCTTCACGGAATCGGCTGTATGGCCGCCCTGCGCCGTGAATTGCCTCTTCCAACCTTATGCCGCACCCGTCTTCTCCATGTAGACGACCTCGACGGTTCCGTGACCGTAACGTTTTTTTTCGTAGATCACATAACCGAGCTTCCTGTACAGATGGATGTTGTTGGCGCTTTTCGATCCGGCAAAGAGCTCGTACCGCGGCGCGGGGCAGGCCTTTTCTAACGCCTCGAGGAGGGCGGCGCCGATTCCGCGGTTATGCAGGACCGGGTCGACGGCCAGCCTCCCGACATAACACGTCCCGCCCTTTTCGCAGGCGCGAACGGTCCCGACGATCCGGTTGTCCAGCACGGCCTTCAGAATGGTATGGTCGCGGAATTGTCCTTCCAGTTCGGGTAGGGTCTGCCTGAGAGGCGCGATACTGTCATCATGGTAGCGTTCCGCCTCGATTTGATAGGCCGATTTCTGCAGATTGAGAATCTCTGCAGCATCTGCAATATCCGCTTTTACGATGCGATAATCCATCTGCGTACTCCGGCAGGAAGGCGGCCGGACGCCCCTCCTTTATTCGCCGGAGAAAGGAGCCCGTCCGACGGGACGGGCATCCCTCCCGTTCATTCGTTATACCGATTTTTCCTGGGCCGCATTTTTCCCGGCAACCCGGCCGAAGACGACGCAATCGGCCGTGGCGTTTGTTCCCAGCCTGTTGGAGCCGTGAACGCCGCCGGCCACCTCCCCCGCTGCATAAAGCCTGGGGATGACGGAGCCGAAACAGTCGACGACCTGGGCGTTCTTGTTGATCCTCAGGCCCCCCATCGTGTGATGGACCGCCGGCCACTGGGCGACGGCATAAAACGGCCCCTTGTCCAGGGGCATCATGGTCGGAGTTAACGGCTTATTGAATTCAGGGTCTTTGCCCTCTTTAAGATAGCGGTTGTGGTCGTTTACGGTTTTTTCCAGGGCATCGGCCGGGATGCCCAGTTTCCGGGCCAGGTCGCCGATCGTATCGGCCGTTGTGAACCGCTTCTTCTGCAGGCCGGCTTCCAGTTCCTCGGGTTTGAAACCCATGAGCGGCACCATGGCCGCATTGAAAAGGGTATAGGACGGCTTCATGTCCGCACCCATATTGATCTGGGCAAAGGCGCAGACATCACGCCGTTCCAGTTCGCTGACAAATCGTTTGCCTTTCCTATTGATATAGATGGCGCCGCGGCCCGGGCCGGTGAAGGGGAATACGGCGGGATTGTCCAGGGTCCCCGTCTCCGGCTCGGCAAAGGGGTAAAGCTGGATAAAGTTCATCTGCACCGTATCGGCACCGATGGCCTGGGCAAACCGGATCATTTCGCCCGTTGCACCCTTATGATTGGTGCAGTTGAAGGCCGAAACGAGTTTCGGGAAATGGTCCATCCGCATTTTCACGTCCTGGCCGAAGCCTCCCGATGCCAGGATGACGGCCTTCTTCGCCTTGAGATTCAGTATCTTTCTTCCTCTTTTTACCTCCACCCCGAGGACCGGGCTTTTCGGGTCGGCATCCTGCCGCCAGAGCCAGGTGACTTCCGAATTGAGGACCATCCTGGAACCCTTCCGCTCGCCGATTTTTTTCAAGGCATCCGTAAAGTCCCTGCCCGAGCTGTTCTTGGAAAAATGGGCGCGGTAGGCCGTATGCCCGCCGCCTCTCTGCAGCAGTTCGCGGAGTTCCAGCCCCCCTTCGGTCATCATCCAGGTCAGGGCGTCCGGGGCGCCGTTGACCAGGACCTCCACCAGTTCCGGAAGATTATAGTAATCGCCGCCCTTGAGCGTGTCCTCGTAATGCAGCTTGGGGCTGTCTTCGCCGAGATTGAGCTTCTTGCGCATGTGGTCCTTGTCGTCCCACGCCCCGTAACCGCCTCCGTTGATGATCGAATTGCCGCCGTAGATGGGCATCTTCTCCAGGATGACCGTCTTGCAGCCGGCCGCTGCTGCATCGGCTGCCGCCGCCAGGCCGGCAAAACCGGAACCGATAATGACCACATCCCAGGTCTCGTCCCATTTCCGGGGCAGTTTCTTGGCTGCTGCCTCCGCCGTACCCGGACTCGCCATGTTGAGGGCCAGTCCCGCGCCTACCGTCATGGCGCCGAGGGACAGAGCCCCCTTCAGAACAGATCGCCGGTTCACCCCCTTTTTGACTTCCGTTTGATCCTTCTCTACTTTCCCCATTGATCAACCTCCTGATGCAGATGGATGATATGACCACCCGACGTCCTGGCAACCGGTCCATCGGGTCTTCTCAAACCACACCGCCTCTGAAAGTACAAAACCCCGTTCTTTTTTCAAGAAACGGGGTTTAGGCAATCAACCGTCATGACACCCTCGGCAGACTTCTGCGTTCCGGACAACTCAGTTGCATTTACGACGGCTACCCCTAACACACTCGCCGTGAAAAAGCTATCGCAACAATGCAACCAGTTCGCATTACATGTTCATTCGGAAGAAATTGACTGCAGATAGCTCATCAGGTTGACAGAACGGCCGGTGATATTAAGCTTGCGGCGGATGTGCTCGCGATGCCGGTTGACCGTGGCGGCGGAAATCCCTCTCAGCTCGGCTATTTCCTTGGTGCGCATCCCGTTGCGGATCATATTGCAAATAGTGACCTCCATTGGCGAGAGGACATGATAGCGATGAAGGACTTTCCTGACAAACGGCTGTGTCAGTTCTTCCAGGTTTGTCCTCAGTATTTCGAGGTATTTTCTCTGCCTTTTCGGCAGTTCCAGGGCCAGCGAATGCAGGATCGGCATAACGATCTTGTCGATATTCGCCTTCATGTCCCGGTAGATCTGGTTCTTTTCTTCCTCAATCTTAGCCAGCACGGCCCGCAGAGCCGCATTCGCCTCCTGCAGGGCCACCCGCTCCGTCGAGAGCTGCTTGTTGATCTCCCTGAGGTCCTCTTCGGCGGCGATCCTGACGGCCGTGATACCGATACGCCTCGCCACTTCTTCAAGCAAAACCCGCTCTTCCTTGAGGAAGGGACCTTCATCGGCTGCCGGACGCTCTTCCAGGTAATATATGGTCACGTCCCCCACCGGTTCGTTATACATCATGATCTGTGCATATTGCCGCCATTTGGACGATTTGAACGACCGGGACTTGTAGACGGTTCCCTGGAATAAGACGCGGACACAGGCAATTTCCGGGTACTGCCACGAGA
Organism: Syntrophales bacterium; assembly: GCA_963668175.1. Taxonomy (GTDB): domain Bacteria; phylum Desulfobacterota; class Syntrophia; order Syntrophales; family PHBD01. The sequence continues at coordinate 1,491,748 of OY764159.1, read as the reverse complement.
GCGGCAGAAAGTCCACAAGGTACTTGAGAAACTCGTCCATCGAATCGTGATAGCATTCCGCGAGCCTCGCGAGGCCGTATAGGCAATTCAACTCCTTGATCCGTTCGCGAAGCGCGACGTCCACCTTTTCGGGTTCCGTTTCCTGGATGAAGGGGATTCGCCAAAGCTGGGAGAGCCAGTTATAAGGATTGAACGATTCCGGCAGCTCCCGTTGCGGCAGTGCCGACTTTCCCGTCTTCATGAGCAACCTCCTGCCTATAAGGCATAGGCAATTCATGGGCATAAAAAAGGATAATTATTACCCATTAGACATAGGCATTGAATGGGCATTCTATTGTCATTTACAGGTCCTCACTTAACAGGTTATTCATGCAAAATCAATCATGAATTTCCATAAAGGAGGATCGCATGTGCACTGCAACGGTTGATTCCATTCTCGAAGGGAGGCGCAGCCGGCCGGACCAGCTCATCGAGGTACTCCTCGATCTGCAGGACGCCCAGGGCTACCTTGCGGAGGACGCCCTGAAGAAGGTCGCAAAGGAGTTGGGGGTACCCCTGATCGACGTCTACCGTGTGGCCCATTTCTACACGGCCTTTTCCCTCACCCCCCGGGGGAAGAACGTCGTCACGATCTGCTCAGGCACGGCCTGCCATGTCCGCGGGTCGAATCTTCTGATTGACCAGGTGCAAGGCCAGCTCGGCATCAAGCCCGGCGAAACGACCAAGGACGGACAGTTTACCGTCGAATGCGTCAATTGCCTCGGGGCTTGCGCCCTCGGACCCATCGTCGTGCACAACGAATCGTACAACCACCATGTATCGCCAGGGAATCTTCGCAGGTTGATCGACAAGGCCGCGGAGAAGAAGGAAAAGGAGGCCGGCCATGCCAAATCTCAGAAAAGCAAGTGATCTCGAATTGCTGCGCAAAAGGCTGCTCGCGGACCGCAAAAGCACCCGCATGACGATCATCATCTGCGGCGGAACCGGCTGCCAGGCATCGAAGTCTCCGGCGGTCATCGACGCCTTACGGAAAGAATTGAAGGCCCAGAAACTGGAAAAAGACGTCCGGCTGCGCGTGACCGGATGTCACGGCTTCTGCGAACAGGGCCCCATCATGGTCTTCGAGCCGGGCAATCTCTTTTACTGCCGTATGGCCCCCGCCGACGCCGCGGAAATCGTCGCCAAGACTGTGAAAAAAGGAGACGTCATCGACCGCCTGCTCTATACCGATCCTATTTCGGGCAGAAAAGTCATGACCGAGGCGGAAATTCCCTTCTATCGCGAGCAGGACCGTCAATTGCTGTCGAGCAACAGGCTGGTAGACCCCCGTTCCATCGACGACTATATCGCCATCGGCGGATACGCGGCGCTGGCCAAGACGCTGGACGGCTTCAAACCGGCGGAGGTCATCGGCGAAATCAAGGCGTCCGGACTGCGCGGCCGCGGAGGCGGCGGATTCCCCACGGGCGAGAAGTGGCAGGAATGCATGGCGGTTGCGGGATGCGAGAAGTATGTGATCTGCAACGCCGACGAGGGGGACCCGGGCGCCTATATGGATCGCTGCCTCCTAGAGGGCAATCCCCACCAGGTCATCGAAGGCATGATGATCGGCGCCTGGGCGACGGGGGCGCAAAACGGCTACATCTATGTCCGGCGCGAATACCCGCTGGCCGTCAAACATGCCAGGCAGGCCGTCGAACAGGCCAGAGAATACGGGCTCCTGGGCGATCGCATTCTGGGGTCGACTTTCTCGTTCGACGTCGATATTGCCCGCGGCGGCGGTGCTTTTGTTTGCGGCGAATCCACGGCGCTCATGGCTTCGGTCGAAGGCAAGGTCGGAGAACCGCGGGCCAAGGATATCCACACAGTCAAGGAAGGACTCTGGAACAGACCCACGGTTCTGAATAACGTGGAAACCTGGGCCAACGTGCCCGGCATCATGATGAACGGGGCCAAGCGATTCGCTTTCAAGGGGACCAAGGGGAGCAAAGGTACCAAAATCCTCTCCCTGACCGGACAGGTCAAGAACACGGGCCTGGTCGAAGTGGCTATGGGAACGTCGCTGAAATCCGTCATCTTCGATATCGGCGGCGGTTCTAATAACGGCAAGGCGGTCAAGGCCGTTCAGACCGGAGGCCCTTCGGGCGGTTGCCTGCCGGCGTCCAAATTCCATCTCCCCATCGACTTCGACATGCTTTACGATGCCGGGTCGATGATGGGCTCCGGAGGCATGGTGGTCATGGACGAAGGCACCTGCATGGTAGACGTGGCCAAATACTTCCTCAACTTCCTCCAGGATGAGTCGTGCGGCAAATGCGCACCCTGCCGCTACGGGATCGACCGGATGCTGGAGATCGTTACCGAAATCACCGAAGGACGGGGCCGGCCGGAACATATCGACCTTCTCAAGGAGCTGGGCGAAACGATCGGCGTGACGTCCCTATGCGGCCTAGGAAAGACGGCCCCCAACCCGGTGCTTTCGACGCTCCAATACTTTCCCCAGGAGTACGCGGCACATATTCATGACAAGCACTGCCCGGCCGGCGTCTGCAAGGCCCTGATCACCTATAGGATCGACGCCGCCAAATGTAACGGATGCGGAAGCTGCCTGCGCGGCTGCCCGCATGACGCCGTTGCCGGTGAAAAGAAGAAGGCCCACGTCATCGATCCGTCTGCCTGCAGGAGATGCGGTATCTGCGTTGGGGAATGCAAATTTGAAGCTATTATGGCCAGTTGACGAGGTGAGCTATGAAACAGACTGTGAATTTGACGATTAATAACATTTCCGTGAAAGCCGTCAAGGGAATGAGCGTTCTCGATGCCGCCATCAGCCGCGGCATCTGTATCCCGCACCTGTGCCATGTCCCCGGCATTTCCGATATGGGTGCCTGCCGCCTCTGCCTCGTGGAAAATGTCACAAACGGCAAAGCGAAGATTACGACCTCATGTACGCTACAGGTCCAAGAGGGCATGGTCATCCTCAGCAACACCGAACGTGTCATGAAATATCGCAAGAACATCGCGGAACTTCTCGTTTCACAAGCACCGAACTCAAAAGCAGTCCAGGATATGGCGGTCCGTTGCGGCGTCACGGAGGTACGCTATCCCTTCCGCAACGACAATTGCATTCTCTGCGGCCGCTGCGTAAGGCTCTGCGGCGAACAGGCAAAGGCCCAGGCTTTGGGGTTTGTCGGCCGCGGCCGGGATCGCCATGTGGACCATCCCCCCGGAACGCTGTCCTCTTTCTGCAAGAAATGCAATGCCTGTATAGCCTTCTGTCCGATGTCGGTCACGCCGTGCGGAGGCCCCATGACGGAGGGCAAGGAGCGTCTCTGCGGCCAGTGCGACTCCCAACTCACACTGGCGAAGGAGCTTCCGGGCATCTGTGTCTGGTGCGAAGTGGGCAAAGGCTTCCAGTGCAGCCGCTATCTCAGCGCCTGAACCGCTCTTAAACCTTTTCGGACAACCAGAGGGGGTGCGACAGCATCCCCCCCTTGTGTCTCTTTCTTCGTGACGATCCAGGTTAAAACGCATATTCCAGGTAGAGCATCAGATTCATCTGCTCCGACCAGACCCTGACCCCGTTGTCCCAGGCCATTACGAACGGCACGGAACCGTCCACCATGCGGTGAGAGCCCTTCGTCTGTATCCGGAGATAATCGAATGCCGCGCCCGCACTTATGCTGCCGGTCATTTCCATCTTCAGGCCGATTGTTCCGTGCCAGGCGTCACCGGTCGTCTTCTCGTAGGTAAAACGGTAACCCCGCAACAGGTGTTGATCCTGGTTGCTCCCGACGACATAGGCCCAATCCACCTGGCCGTGCAGTTTCAGCCGCGGCAGATTCATTGGCCTCCCCAGATCGTAGGCCGTTTTTAAGCCGAAGAAATAGTGCCAGTAAGTCTGCTCGAAACGAATGACGTCTCCGGGTAGGGCGACGACTGTCGTGGTGCCTTTGGTCGGCGAGAATTCCGTTTGAACGCCGTCATGGGCCACAAAAGACAGGCGCTGCCAGCGGAACCCTACCACGGGCCGCAGTTCCAATCGGGTCGGCAGTTTGAGCCAATCCGATGTCTGCATGTCGACTTCCGCACGGAAATTGTAACTGGGCTCCATGCGGCAGTTCGATTCCGAATAGATGGTCCTCGTCGTGGGGTCTTTGTCATTATCCCAGTCCGAATCCTTGAACAGGCCGTTCGCTTCCGCCGAAATATTCCGGAGAATCTCGACACCCAACGAAACGCGTCCGATGTTGCGCCGCACCTCCACACCGGCCCACCAGCTGTTCATGGGGAATTCCAGCCTGCTCAAGGGGACCTGACCGGGCGGATCGGGATTGCCGAACTCATAAGATGTGTGGCTTTTAAAATAATTCAATACCTTAAGATCGATCGACCAGGGTTTGACGGAGGTTTGCTGTGCCTCGCCTTCCGCGGCGCAAGCGGCCGGATCGTTTCCCAGAAACATGAAAACTCCGGCCAAACAAAGGATACGGCATATCCGGACCATTTCTGAAAATATTAAACGGCATTTTGTGGGCTTTTTCATGAAGCTCCTCTTAACAAAAACGAATCGGCTCTGTAAATGTCTTTATCATGCCCTCGCCAAAGCGGAGATATCCGCTCCGGCCTTCAGCCGCCTTGCCATGGATCCTATCCGGTTAAAATCCTCACACGACAATCCGTTATGACCACCCCCCCCGGTTTCGTCTTCCGCACATATTGTTCAACCCCTTTGAACGTTTTTTTTAAAACCACCCGGGCAAGACAGACCTGCGAAGAGAATCTCCCGGAGACCAGACATTGCTATTATTTATTATTATCAGCATGTTATATGTATCACCTCGGCCTGCGGCATGCCCTGGCACACCTTTTGATATATTAAAAGCAAAAAGAGAAAAAAAGCCCGAAGGGCTAAAAATAAAAAGGAGGATACAGATCATGAAAAAGAGAATTCAAACCTTGTTGGTTTCGGTGTTCGTCGTCCTGACAACGGCTACTTTCGGATACGCGGAATTTTCCGCAACAGGCGCGGGGAGCTTCCCCTTCTTCCAGCTCGGATGCCTCATCGTCGGCGGCATGACGATCATCTCCCTCAAACACAAATATGAAAAAATGTACACCAACGAAGCGGTCGGCGCCTTCGCCCTGTACGCGGTCCTCGTCGCCCTCTTCACGAACCCCGTCATCGACGCCCTGAGGAGCATCGTCGGTTAATCGGTCTTGTAAGCACTTATCGCGTTATCCCTCATTTTCGGGATGGGATATCATGGTCACAGAGCATCATGCAGCAGAGAGAGGCGGGGCGGTTCACGCCCTGCTTCTTTTGATAAGCGACTGGGGTTTCGCCATCGTCGTCGCTTCTTTCCTGCAAATCCACATCGGCTTCTGGTTCACGGGAGACTTGACCCTGTCGCCGCTCTTCATGGGCGGCCTGTTCGTTCTCGCCATCCTTGCCGGCATCGAAAAGCTGTATCGCCAGGCTACCGGTACACCGACACGATAAATTCGAGCCTCTATGATCGTTTTCTCCACACTTCCCTGCGCGGAAGGATTGGGAACTTCATCCACCGCTATATACTTTTTATGGCCGGCCGGCTGCCGTGTCCGTCCTGCCGGAGCGCGGCAGCGACGTTCAAAACCTCTGCCACAGCAGCGGCGGGCAGCACGTAGAAAATAACTAAAGAATATTAGAAAGACAGCCGATAAGAATAATGTAGATCGCAAATTGAACGAGGGGGCAATATGGAAATTGTCGTCGGATCGTCCCGTCAGATTACCCCGACGCGGGCGAAAAACCAGGAAACAACGGGCGGAGGATTCGTCGAAGCGAAGGTCTTGACGGTCAGATCGACCCGGAACAGAAGGGGCATCCCTCCAGCGGGAGACCGGGACCGCAGACAGGGAGGAAACGATTACGACCCGGCTGCGGGCCGCGTTCTGATGCTGCTTGTCCCTGACGGCGGGATGATCCCCAGGGACATCGAATCCAACAACTACCGCGTATTCGTCCGCTTCGCCGCCAAATAAAAGGGGGAGCGATCCGCCCCGGATCATTCCCCCTTCTCACACTTTTCTAAGTATTATCCCCGACCAACCGTCACCGGATGCTGTAGAAAGCCGATTTGCCCCTGTAAACGCCGAAACGGCCCATCTCTTCCTCGATCCTGAGCAGTTGATTGTACTTGGCCAGCCGTTCGCTCCGCGATAACGAGCCGCTTTTGATCTGACCGGCATTCGTGGCCACCGCCACATCGGCCATGAACGTATCCTCCGTTTCGCCCGACCGATGGGAGATGACGGTCGTGTAACCCGCTTCCTTCGCCGTCTGGATCGTCTCCAGGGTCTCGGTCAGCGTCCCTATCTGGTTCAGTTTGATCAGAATGGAATTGGCCACCCCTTCCTTGATGCCGCGTTCGAGGCGCGTCTTGTTCGTTACGAAGATATCGTCCCCGACGATCTGAACCTTGCCGCCCAGGGCTTCCGTCAGCATCTTCCAGCCCTTCCAGTCGTCTTCCGCAAGGCCGTCTTCAATGGAGATAATGGGGTATTTTTTGACCAGCCCTTCATAAAAGCGGACCATCTCCTCGGCCGACTTCTGCGGCTTCTTTTCCGCCGCCAGGATGTACTTTCCTTTCTTGTAAAACGAACTCGCCGCCGCATCCAGGGCGATAAAAACGTCCTTGCCCGGTTTGTAGCCGGCATTTTCTATCGCCTTGGTGATGAATCCCAGGGCATCTTCGTTCGATTTCAGGTTCGGGGCGAATCCGCCTTCGTCGCCCACGGCCGTGTTGTAGCCCCCCGCCTTCAGGACGGCCTTCAGGTGGTGAAAGACCTCCGCCGACATTCTGATGCCTTCCTTGAAGGAGGCGGCACCCACCGGCATGACCATGAATTCCTGGATATCGACGTTGTTGTCGGCATGCTGTCCGCCGTTTAGGATATTGGCCATCGGAATGGGAAGTTCCTTGGCGGCGATTCCCCCGATATACCGGTAGAGGGGCATTTCCAGCGCTTGAGCGGCCGCCCTGGCGCTGGCGAGAGACACGCCCAGAATGGCGTTGGCTCCCAGGGCGCTCTTGTTGGCCGTGCCGTCGAGGGCGATCATCGTGTAGTCGAGGGACCGCTGGTCCAGACAGTCCATACCGATCACTTCCGGACCGATCTTGCAGATCACGTTTTCGACGGCCTTTTCGACGCCCTTCCCCAGGTAGCGCTTCTTGTTTCCATCCCTCAGTTCCAGCATCTCGTGCTCTCCCGTCGAGGCGCCGGACGGTACGGCCGCTCGGCCCGTGATGCCCGAAGAGATGGTCACTTCGGCTTCCACAGTCGGGTTCCCTCTGGAATCGAGTATTTCTCGCGCGTAAACATTGATGATTTCGGTCATGGTTTCTCCTCCCGGGAATGGTTTCACCTGCTTGAGGCTGATCCATATACGATCGGGAGAATATTTTCAAGATGTAATGGGACGGATGCCGTCCCGTAAACGGAAGCACCGGGTACTGTTCGGGAACGAAGCAAGCTCGTCCGCCGGGGATCAGGAGGTCATAAGGTGGGCCCCGGAGGAAAGACGGCCTGGCCGATAGCCGGGCACCTGATCCTTCCTCCGGGGAAGGGGACGTTAGAAATCCTTGAATTCGTCGTCTTCAAAAGGGATGACCTTTTCGGCATGCGGCCGGCTCTCTCCCTTTGCCGCCTTCGGCTTTCGGTCCTTTTTGAATATCGCCAGGGCCTTGGCAGGCGGTTTTTCAGCGCGCTCGTCGAAGTGCTGCCGGTCCCCGGACCGGCCTCCGTCGAGCTTCTCGTCGCCGCTGATAATGGTCCTCAAATTAACGATGTTGGTTCGCATCATGGCGGCCTGGGCGTTGGTCTCCTCCGCGGCGCTGGCCAGTTCCTCGGCGTTGGAGGCGCTCTGTTGAACGACCTTGTCCATCTCGACGACCGCCTTGTTCACCTGGTTGATGCCTTCCGCCTGCTCCGTCGACGCCGCGGATATCTCGTTGACCAGTTCGGCCACCTTCACCGATTTCTCGGCGACTTCCGCGAAATCCCTGTTGGTTGTGTTGACCAGTTCCGCCCCGTCCTTGATCTTCTTGACAGTCCCTTCGATCAGGCCCGCCGTGTTCTTGGCCGCCTCGGCCGCACGGATGGCCAGGTTCCTCACCTCGTCGGCGACGACGGCAAAGCCCGCCCCGGCTTCCCCGGCCCTCGCCGCTTCAACCGCGGCGTTCAGGGCCAGGAGGTTCGTCTGGAAGGCGATCTCGTCGATCGTCTTGATGATCTTCGACGTCTCCATGCTGGCGGTAGTTATTTCCTCCATCGACCTGGTCAGGATTTTCATGGACTCGTTCGCCCGAAGGACGACCTGCTTGGTCTCGGCCATCATGCCGTTGGCCTCCACGGCGTTATCGGCATTCCGGCGGGTCATGGACGACATCTCTTCCAGAGACGACGACGTCTCTTCGATCGCGGCCGCCTGTTCGGAGGCGCCTTCCGCCATGGACTGGCTGGCCGTCGAGACTTCCGTCGAGGCCGTGGCGATCTGCTGCGCCCCTTCGGTCAGTTCCTTGACGATCCGCGTGATGGGCCCGCTGATGCTCCGGGCGAAAAAGAGGACGATCGTGATCGTCAGCACCAGGAAGACGACGCCGATGATGATGATGAAGTTCCGGATGGCCACGGCGTCTTCCATAAACTCGTCCGTATCCTGCGTGAATACCGCTTTCCACCCGGTAATCTCGACGGTCGAATACCCCGCAATTTTGGCGACGCCTTTGAAAGCGTAATCTTCCACCCCCTCTTTGCCCGATAGCGCCTTGGCGGCGAAATCCTTCATCCCCTCGGCGGAGGCTATGTTCATTTCCAGGATGAGTTCCTTCTTCGGATGCGCGATGACAAGGCCTGTCTTGTCCGACATGAAGACATAACCTGTTTTGCCGAGTTTGACGGCAGCCAGTTTTTCGCTGATGAAATCGGTTTTTAGGATGGCGGCCACGGCCCCGACGAATTCACCGTCGGCGGACTGGATCGGACTGGCGACCCCGACCGTGGGATTCCCCGTCAATTTCGACTTGACCGCACTCCCTACAGCGTACGCCTTTCCGGCCTTGACCTCCTTGAAATAGTCGCGATCCGCCAGGTTCAACCCCTTGGTTTTGCCGCCGATGCCGTCGGCGAGGACAACGCCGTTCTTGTCGATCACGACGATCGCCTCGTAATCCTTCCCGATCTTCTTCATGGCCGCCGCCAGGTCCTCGCCAATCCTCGCAAGGTCGTCCCCGGTCGTCGCGCCGTTGATGATGCTCCTCCGAATTGCGAATTCGGACACCAGTTTGATTTCCTCCCCGAGCACCAGTTGAACCATGACCGCCTGGTCCTTGGCAACGACACCCGCTTCCTCCCGGGCCGCATCGGAAAGGGCCTTGGCGGACCGGACTGCGGAAAAAACACCCACAATCGACAGAGGTATCAGGACAACGAGGATCCCGCCCACAATCAATTTAAAACCCAACGATCTCTTCTTCATATAACCTCCTGTTCTGTTCATAACGCCGCGCGGGCGATGGCTTTCACAGCTCCGAGACCGGGCATCCGGCCAAGCGACAAGCGGATTTTTTCCTGCTTTACAACTCGTCTTTGCCCATCATGCCATCCCTATCCGTTCGGCGCGAAAAATCCCCTTTTCCCTCAATGTCACGATGTCTCATCTTGCATGCTTCCATGACGGAGTCGATGCCCCCACGATGTTCACCTTTCCTCAAGCGACTCTCTTTATATTACACAATCAGCCTGCTAAGCGCGCAGGGGCGAGGAATCCGTCCGATCCGTTCCTGCGCGTCAACTGTTCCGATTGTTGGCCTTTGTGAACGCTTGCGATGAAGACCGTCCGTTCTCCAAACCTGCTTTCAATCTCACAGGCAGGCTCCATCCCGGATATACCGTCATCGATCTTGCACAGGTCGATGAACCCGGGTCTTCATCCTCATTGGGATTTTGCATGCTCCGTGCCAAAAAAAACGAAAGAGAATGATTTGATTTTATCTCACGATTGCAGGTAGTTAGAAAAGCAGTCGGTTTCTGCTCCGGCCAAGTTCCGCCTCATCGGCCTCGAAATCCGGTACAACCGGACAGTTCCTGTCGACGGCGACATCGGGCGAGACCGCCCGATACCGATTGGGAATGGCTGACGCAGGACATACGGGGTCCGGCGTTGCCGTCCCGTCCTGAAAATGCGGGCTGCTTATCGTGACACAGGAGGCGGAATTTACGGGAATCAGGAGTGTCGGACACTCCGGGAGAAAGGAGGGTTTGTCAGGCTGTTATCATGCTTTCCCTGCGGCAGCAGGATTTCAGGGCTGCGATGACATTTTCATCGAGCTTGGTCCCGGCATCTCCGTCCATGATCTGGAACGCTTCCTCGATGGAAAGGGCGCGGCGATAATGTCTTTCGGCGGTGAGCGCCTCGAAGACATCGGCCACGGCAAGAATCCGGGCCATAAACGGTATGTCCGTCAGCCCTTCGGTATAGCCAGATCCGTCCAGGCGTTCGTGGTGTGCTGAGGCCAGAAGCGGAACATTACGGTATTTCCTCATAAAGGCCATCTTGTTCAGGATGCTCCTCGTGTTCGTCACATGCGCCTTGATCTGTTCGAACTCCTCCCGGTCGAGGCTCCCCGGTTTCTTGAGGATGCGGTCGTCGATGCCCAGCTTGCCGTAATCGTGGAGGAGGGCCGCAACGTTGAGGACGTCGAGTCCGTCTTCGTTCAGCCCCATCTCCCTGCCGATGGCCACGGCATATTCGGCGACTTTTTTGGAATGTCCGGCCGTCAGGGTGTCCTTGGCATCGATGGAAGCGGCCAGGACCTCCAGGACGCTCTTGAACTGGCGGCTCTGTTCGTCGAAGAGGAGAGCGTTTTCGATGAACATGGCCACGTAGGACGACAGGGACTTCAAAAGTTCCAGATCGTAGTCAGTGAAGGCGCCGTCGTTCTTGTTCATGGCCTCGATCACCCCCATGATCTCCCCCGACTGGTTCTTCAGGGGTACGCAAAGAATGCAGCGGGTCCGGTATCCCGTTCTTTCGTCGACGCTCTTGTCGAAACGGGAGTCGAGGTAGGCATCGGGAATGACGACGTCTTCTCCGGTGATGGCGACGAGCCCGGCGATGCCGAGATTCATGTTGATCCGGATGTCCCAGCCGTCGATATAGTCGGCCGCCACGGAACAGAGGTCGCCGGTTTTCTTGTCGAGGACGAAAATCGTGCTGCGTTCAGCATCGGTCTCCCGGCGGAGGTCGGAAACGAGCTCACGGGCGCGTTCCCGGTCCTGCCTGTTGCTTGTTCCGCCGTTCCAGTCCATGCCGGAGAGGACATCCGCCAGACGAACGGTGCGGGTTTCATCTTCCCTGCTGAAGATGCCCCTCTTCTTGTTGATCAGTTCCACGGCGCCGACGACCTCGCCGTTTCGATCGAAAAAGGGCGCGCAGAGGACGCTTTCCGTCCGGTACCCCGTCCGGCGGTCGATGTCGCTGTTGAAGTACGGCGCATCGTAGGCCGACATCACGTTCAGCATCTGCCTGGTGAGGACGCACGACCCGACCAGGCCCATCTTCATACCGATGACGATCTTCTCCTCCCCCATGCCCTCGGCAAATTTGGTCCACAGGTATTTGTTTTCGAAGTCGATCAGGAAAAGGGTGGTCCGGTCCGCATTGAGAAAACGGGAGAATTCCCGCATGACGAGGGGAAGGAGCTTGTCGATGCTCCTTTCGCCGCGGAGTTTGTTGCCCAGTTCGTAGATTTTTCGCAAACGTTCGTTCTCGATGGCCAGGGCATCGATACTTCTGGGCACAGTACTGTTCGTCCCGGAGGATAGCTCGGTCACGACTGCCTCCCGCGGCTTCAGGTTTACTGTCTCTTATCCCATTGTTTCTTCTTTACAAATCATACAATAGCCCGTAATATTGAGCAAGCAAAAACAACCATGACCGTACGAGGGGAGACGGAAGCGATCGTCGCTACCCCGTTTTCGGGCGGAGACGGTAAATCCATGTTAAAAATCGTAGAAGACGAGGCGGCCATCAGGAAATGCCATGCCCTCTTTGTCAAGAGTTTCAAATCCTTTAAGGACGGAGATATCCAGGCGAATATCGGCCACCAGGGCGCCAGCATCAGGATGAAAGTCTCCTGGTCGGCCCGTCTCGGGCTCTGGAGCATCTCCCGGCGTGTGCCCGGCAACCCGTACTGGAATGCCTTCGGCCTGGAGAAACCGGAACCGTCCTCCCATATTCCCATCGTCTGCGAAATCAATTTTCCCCTCCGGGGGATCGATCGCCGTATCGGCGGGGCCATGGCCAGGGACCGTTCCGGCCGTATCTTCGCCGTTCACCGCGGGAAGATCGGCGGCGGCAAGAAAGGCATCGGCAAAACGCTTTTCGAGGACCTCTACCGCGGCGCGTGGGCGGTCATGGAGGACGGGGATACGGAGACGTCGGTCGCCCTCATCGGGGAACTCATGAATCCCCATTTCGCCCGACAGGCGGCCCTGTTCGTCCGCAAGGTCGACGCCATCAAGAACCAGGTTTCCCCGGCAGCCCTGCAGCTGCCGCTCCCCTTCGGCCACCAACTCCGGGAAGAACTCATCGGCCGCGGCTGCGGGGACCCCGTATCCTTTGAATCCGCCGCCTGCGACCACGGCCTGGTCGCCCACGACCTCCATGCCGAGTTGACCCGGATGGGTTTCGCGGCCAGGAACGGCGAGGCCCACGACCTGACGGCCTTCGGCGGCGGACAGGCGGCCCTATTCGGCATCGTCACGGAACCGTCGGCGACCGCCCTCTTAGCGGAGAGCACACGCCTCCTTCTGCAGGCCGCAGGTGAAGAGGTCCGGCCCCGGACATTCCTCGTCGTTCCGGAAGAAACGGCGTCCCGTTTCCCGGCCGATCTGGCAAAGCTGGGCATCGGGCGCATCACCTACCGCTGGCGGGACGACCGGGCGGTCTTTCCCGAACTCTCAGAGTTTCTAAGGGTGGAAGAAGACAGGCCCGCATGAAACCCTTCCTCGTCATCGCCCACCGGGGCGCTTCAGGGCATGAACCGGAAAATACGCTCCCCGCATTTCAGAAAGCCGTCGAGCTTCAGGCGGACTGGATCGAACTCGATGTCTACCACGTCGAAGGCGAACTGATCGTCTTTCATGACGCCACGTTGAACCGTACGACCAACGGCAGGGGCCCCGTCATGGGGAAATCCCTGGCTTATCTGCGTTCACTCGACGCGGGCAACGGCCATCCCATTCCGATCCTGCCGGAGGTCCTCGATCTCGTCGACCGGCGGGCGGGGGTCAATATCGAGTTGAAAGGGCCGGGCACGGCGGGACCGGCGGCCGCCCTGATCGACCGTTATGTCCGGGATAAATCCTGGAACAGCGACCGGTTTATCGTCTCGTCCTTCGATCTGGATGCGCTGGCCGAGTTCAAGAAGCAGGCGCCGGCGATCAGGACGGGGGCCATTTTCGGCCGCAAACCGCCCAAAGACTGCTCCTTCTCCCGGGATTTGTCCGTCGCCTCCGTACACCTGCGCCTCGATTCCTTCCCGCCGTCCCTCCTCGACGACGCCCACGGCAGGGGACTGTCCGTCTACGTCTATACGGTCAATAACCGGCAGGATATCCGGCGTATGAGGAAGATGGGCGCCGACGGCGTCTTTACCGACTTCCCCGAGCGGGCGGCAGGCCTTGCCGGAGGCCTCCCCTGACGCTTCCCCACCGGCCTGTCCCCATGTCTATGGAATAATCAGGCCGTGCGAAGGCGGCTATGGGGAATGTGCGTCCTATCAAGGCCTCATACGCCTCGCCCGTTGCTTATTTTGTTTGACACGCGTAAGTCAGAATGTTACATAATTGCAGGAAGCACCCGCTATTCAGCCATTTGGGAGGGAGAACATGGACAAGTCGTTTCAGGCAGTTAAGATATCGGACCATGTATACTGGGTTGGGGCCATCGATTGGACCGTGAGGGATTTTCACGGTTACCTGACCCAGAGGGGAAGCACATACAATGCTTACCTCGTTCTGGCCGATACAATAACCCTGATGGACACGGTCAAGGCCCCTTTCATGGACGAGATGCTCGCCCGCATCGCTTCGGTCGTTGACCCGAAGTCGATCCGCTACATCGTGTCGAACCATTCCGAGATGGATCATTCGGGCTGCCTGCCCGCGGTCATCGAAGCCGTCGGACCGGAAAAGGTCTACGCCTCGACCATGGGCGTCAAGACGCTGGAGGAGCTGTTCCACAACGGCCGGGAAATCGTACCGCTGAAGGACGGCGATGCCCTGAACCTCGGCAACATGAACCTTGCCTTCATGGAAACGCGAATGCTCCATTGGCCCGACAGCATGTTTTCCTATCTGGCCGAGGAGAAGATCCTCTTTTCGCAGGACGCCTTCGGCATGCATTTGGCGACTTCGGAGCGTTTCGCCGACGAGATCGATCCCGCTATCCTCCGGTACGAGGCGGCCACCTATTATGCCAATATCATCCTGCCTTACTCCAACCTCGTGTTGAAACTGATCGACCGTGTCGCGGCATCCGGCCTCGAATTCAAGGTCATCGCCCCCGACCACGGCCCGATCTGGAGGAAGGATTTACCGGGCATCCTGGCCAATTACAAGATGTGGGCCGAGCAGAAGCCGCGGAACAAGGCCGTTGTCGTCTACGGCACCATGTGGCACAGTACCGAAAAGATGGCACGAGCCATCTCCGAAGGGCTGGCCTCCGGAGGGACCGAGGTCAAGCTCATGTCCGTGGACGCCTTCCACCGCAGCGACGTGGTCTACGAAATCCTCGACGCCGGCGCCCTGATTGCGGGGTCGCCTACGCTCAACAACCATATGCTCCCCCAGATGGCCGACGTCTTAACTTATTTGAAGGGACTGAAACCGGCCAACCTGATCGGCACGGCCTTCGGGTCCTACGGCTGGAGCGGCGAATCGGTCCGCCAGATCCAGGATATTCTCGCCGAGATGAAGGTAGCGCCGGCGGGAGAGGCTGTCCGCACCAGGCATGTTCCCGGCGAAAATGTACTTCAGCAATGCTTCGATCTGGGGCGGCAGATATCCGGTGAATTACGCGCGATGGCCGGCTGACGAACGCCCGGCACGGGTTCGGCCGCCCGCTTCCCGGGGGACAAAGGGTTACTGTCGTTACTATTGAAAAATCTATGGGCTACATAACGATATCTGAACTGAAGCCGGACATGGTTCTGGCTAGCGATTTGAGGGATCAGAGCGGACGGCTCCTGATCGGCAAGGGAACAAAACTAACGCCCAAATATATCAAGATATGCAAGATGTGGGGCGTCATCGAGGCCGATATCGTCGGCATCTCCCAGGAAGAGATTGCTGCGGCGGCCATGGGAAAGTTCGACCCGGCGACCATTGCGACCGCGGAACAGAAGGTGGCGGCGCGCTTCGTCGACACCGACATGGAGCACCCGGCCGTCCGGGAGCTTTTCCGCCTGTGTACCCTGCGCTGCGCAATGCGGAAGATATGCGAGCCGCCGCCACTGGGCGACCGTCTCATGAACGATGAAGCCATTCCCAATCCGGGCGTCATACCGCCCGCTCCCATCAACCTGGACTCCCTCATCAGCGAAGACACCCAGCTGTCGACACTGCCCGACATCTACACGCAGATCAACGACATCATCTCGAGGCCGCAAAGCTCCGCCCATGAAATCGCCGACGTCGTCGGCAAGGACACCAATCTATCCGCCCGGCTCCTGAAAATCGTCAACAGCGCCTTCTACGGTTATCCCGCCAAGATCGACACACTGTCCCGGGCCGTAAATATTGTCGGGACCAAGCAGATCAGCCTTCTCGCCATCGGCATCAACCTGGTCACGCTCTTCAAGAGGATACCGGCCACGGTCATCGACATGAAATCCTTCTGGCAGCATAGCATCCTCTGCGGGATCAACGCGAGAATCATTGCGGGCTATAAGAACATCCAGAATACGGAACGGCTGTTCGTGGCGGGCCTGCTCCATGACATCGGCCGCCTGCTCATGTACAACCACGTTCCGGAAAAGTGTCTCGACGTCATTGCCTCGGCCAGAAAGAGACGCGAACTCCTCTACCGGATCGAGAAGGAAGTCTTCGAATACGATCACGCCGGTATCGGCGGCCTGCTGCTCGCCAAATGGAAGCTGCCCGTCTCCCTGGAAAATACCGTCCGCTCACACCACAACCCTATGGCGTCCCAGAACCGCCTGGAGGCCTCTATCGTTCATCTGGCCGATATCATTGCCAATGCGATGAGCATCGGGTCCAGCGGAGAGGTGTTTGTTCCCCGTATGGACATTGAGGCATGGAACAAATTGGGCCTGTCCTCAAGCGTCCTGTCGCTGACGATGGAACAATCCGACCAGCAACTATCCGATATTTTCAGTTTCTTCTTCGCCCATGAAAACCAAACCGCCCGATAAAGATACCGCCGCGTCCCTTAAGGCCCGCATCCGCGAATTGGAGGACATCGAGCGCTTCACGATCGATGCCCTGGAAATGGCGGCTTCCCTGGGGGATTTTCAGAGCAGCATCAACAAAAGCCTGGATAATGCCGTCATTCTGTCGGAGGCCAGGCAGAGGATCTGTGGACTGATCCCCTTCGAAGATGTTTTCTTCTTCCTTGTGGAAGAAAGCAGCCAGGATTTCATACTGGCGGGCGAGCATTCCCGCCAGAAGCGGGCCTATATCCAAGGCGAAGTAGATAAGCTTATCGGCAACGGCACCTTCGCCTGGGCCCTTAGGGAAAAAAGGCCGGTTACGGTCCATACGGCGGATCAGAAGAAACAGATGATCCTCCATGTCATGACTACGTCTTCGCGGGTTCGGGGCATGTTCGCCGGCATCCTGCCGCATGACTGTCAGAGCATCCCCTTTATCTCCCTGTCCATGCTTTCGATCATCCTGCTCAACAGTGCCAATGCCCTGGAGAGCTTCGAGCTTTACCAGACGATCCGGAAGATCAACACCAACCTCGAACGGGTCGACAACTATCGGCTCCTTTTCGAAGCCGCCCCCGACGGGGTCGAGCTGCTCGATGCCCGGGGAAACATCGTCGACTGCAACGAGTCGCAGCAAAAAATCGTGGGACATACCTACAAGGAATTGATCGGCAGCCACACGTCCGATTTCTTCTCGGAAAGGAGCAGGGCCTCGTTCGCCGAACAGTTCCGCCAATTGATGGATAACGGTTACCGGGAGGAAGAGGTCGAACTGGTTTCGGCCAAGGGCGATGTCATCTCCGTCTGGAGAAAAGAGAAAGTCATCTACGATGCCGGCCGCCTGCCCGTGGGGGTCGTCATCTACAATCACGATATCTCCGCCATCAGGAAGGCGGAAGAGGAGAAAAGAGACCTTGAAATCCGGCTCCAGCGGGCCCAGAAAATGGAAGCACTGGGGACGCTCGCCGGCGGTGTCGCCCACGATCTCAACAATATCCTGAGCGGCCTCGTCAGTTATCCGGAGCTGCTTCTCATGCAGATTCCCGCCGACAGCCCTTTGAGGAAATCGCTCGTCACGATCCAGAAATCGGGGGAAAAAGCCTCCGCCATCGTCCTCGATCTTCTCACCCTGGCGAGAAGGGGCATCGTTCATACCAAGATCCTCAATCTGAACGATATCATCCTCGAACATCTGCGGACACCTGAATTCGAGAAGCTCAAGACATTCCATCCCCATGTGTCGTTCACCCACGATCTGGACAGTAAGCTGGCCAACGTCATGGGATCGTCCGTCCATCTGGCAAAGGCGCTCATGAATCTCCTGTCCAATGCGGCGGAGGCCATGGTGGACAAGGGCATTGTCCGCATTTCAACGGGGAACCGCTTCCTCGACAAGCCGCTCAAGGGCTTCGATACGGTCCAGGTCGGCGAGTATGCCACCCTGACCGTCAAGGATACGGGCATCGGCATTTCGCCCGATAACCTCGATCGGATTTTCGAGCCTTTCTATTCGAAAAAGATCATGGGACGGAGCGGCACCGGTCTGGGAATGGCCGTGGTATGGGGGACCGTCAAGGACCACAACGGGTTCATCGACGTGCGGAGCGTCGAAAACGAGGGTACGACGTTCACTCTTTTCTTTCCGGTCACGCAGGAAAAGAAGCCCAAAGAGAAGCCGAGGCTTGCCATCGAGGATTACAGGGGCAACAGGGAATCCATCCTCGTGGTGGACGACGTGGAGGAGCAGCGGGAGATCGCCTCCGTCATGCTCAAGAAACTCAACTACAACGTGGCGACGGTTGCAAGCGGCGAGGAGGCGGTCGAGTACGTCCGGCACAATCAGGTCGATCTGGTCATCCTGGATATGATCATGGACCCCAACATCGACGGCCTGGAGACATACAAACGCATCATCAAGTTCCGTCCCCGGCAGAAGGCGATCATCACGAGCGGTTTTTCGGAAACGGACCGCGTCCGCGAGGCCCAGCGGCTGGGCGCCAGGACCTACGTCAAGAAACCCTATCACCTGGAAAAAATCGGCCTCGCCATAAGAAATGAACTTGACGGCAGAAAAAAGGAATGAGAAAAAAGGGGATGGGAGGGCAGGACACCGGTCTTGTTCCGCGTCCGCAGAGATAGCCGTGAGAACGATTCCGACGAGCCGCCCGGCTCCGTCCGTCGAACAGCAAACGGCGCCGGGCTGAATCATTCACAGAGAAAATACTCGACCTGTAACAACCCAAAGGAGGGTCATCGAACATGAAAAAATATGTATGCGAGATTTGCGGCTGGGTTTACGATCCCGCGGTAGGCGATCCGGACGGCGGAATCCCCGCGGGTGTTCCCTTTGAAGACCTTCCGGAAGACTGGGTCTGCCCGATCTGCGGTTCGGGGAAAGACCAGTTCAGCCCGGAATGAACGGCACCGATAACCGACCGTCCCGGAATTCTGCCCGCAGGAATGAAACATTTGCTAAACGGAAGGAGCCGGCCCATGGACAAGACGAGTGAATTGCTGCATCAGGCCTATAGCGGCGAAGCGAAGGCGGTTTTAAGGCTGAAGGTCTACGCGGACAAAGCGGATAAGGAAGGTTATCCCCAGATTGCCAAACTGTTCCGCGTCATCGCCGCCTCCGAAGAAGTACACGGCACCAGGGCGCTGAAACTCCTGCGGGAGATCAAGAACACCGAGGCCAACCTCGCCGCCAGTTTCGAGTCGGAAACCAAGGTCGCCGGGGTTGCCTACGATCAGTTCATCCGGCAGGCCGAGGCGGACGGCAACAAGGCTGCCGCCCTTCATTTCAGCCAGAGCCGGGACGTCGAAGAGATTCATGCCAAGCTGTACAAGGAAGCCATGACCCACTTCATGGAGGAGAGGGAGACGACCTACTACGTCTGTCTCGTTTGCGGCTACGTCTCGGACGGAACGCTTCCGGACGAATGTCCCGTCTGCGCTGCGAAGAAAGAGCAGTTTCGACAAGTCGACTGACCGATCCCGAGCCCCGGGCCGCCGTCACCCGTCATTCATGATGATCACCGTCCGAGGGAGTTTCGCCTATGATCGGCCTTATTGTCCGCTGGTTGATTCTGACCGCCGCCATCCTCGCTGCCGCCTACCTGCTGAAAGGCATCCATATAAGCGGTTTCTGGGCGGCGTTCTTCGCCGCTTCCGTCCTGGGAATCCTGAATGCGGTCCTGCGTCCCGTTCTGATCCTGCTGACGCTGCCGCTCAACATCCTGACGTTGGGTTTGTTTACGTTCCTGATCAACGCCTTCATCCTGAAGCTGGCTTCGGGTTTCATCCCCGGTTTTGAAATCGACGGCTTCTGGACCGCCGTCTTCGGGTCCCTGATCATCAGCATCGTCAACTGGCTTTTGAGTTCCTTCGTCAGCGACAGGGGCCGCGTGGAGTACATCGATATGACCAAGAGGGGGGGACGTTGGGAATAAAGGGAACGGTGGACCTGACGCCGGCGATGCGTCAGTATATGGACATCAAGGAACAATACAGCGACTGCATTCTTTTCTTCCGGATGGGCGACTTTTACGAGATGTTTTTCGAGGATGCCGTCATCGCCTCGCAGGCCCTGGAAATCACCCTGACATCGAGAAACAAGAACAAGGAAGGCGCCATCCCCCTATGCGGCGTTCCCTATCATGCCGCCTCGGCCTACATCGCGAAGCTGATCGACAAGGGCTTCAAGGTCGCGATCTGCGAGCAGGTGGAAGACCCGAAACTGGCCAAGGGCGTCGTCAGGCGCGAAGTCGTCCGCGTCGTCACGCCGGGGCTGGTCGTCGATCCGGACAACCTCGACGCGAAGGAAAACAACTTCCTCGGGGCCGTCGCCGCCGACGGCGAAACCCTCGGTCTCGCCTGCCTGGACATCTCCACCGGGGAGTTCCGCGTGACCGAATCGAGGGACAAGGCCAATTTCCTTGCCGAAGCCGCGGGTTATCATCTGCGCGAGGTCCTGATTCCAGAGGACCTCAAAGACCGGGACCTTCTGGCGCTCTTTTCCGGAAGCGATGCCGCAGGCACGGTCAACCGCCTGACGTCGGACTACTTCCGGAGGGACGATGCCGCGGCGGTCTTGACGGAATTCTTCGGCGCGGACACCCTGAAGGCCGCGGGGCTTGACAGCCGCCCGGCAGCGGCGGCCGCGGCAGGGGCCGCGCTGCGGTACGCCGTCGAAACCCAGAAGGAGCATCTCGGCCACATTACCGGAATCGAGCGGTACGAAACCGACCACTTCCTGATCGTCGATGAAATCGCGAAGGCCAATCTGGAGCTCTTTTCGACCATTGCCGGACGAAGCAAGAAGGGGTCGCTGTTCCAGGTCATCGACGAAACCGTCACGGCCATGGGCGGCAGGAAACTTCGCAACTGGCTCAGCTACCCCCTCGTCTCTCCCGAACGGATCGCGGAGCGGCTCGGGGCGGTCGGCGACATCAAGGAGCATCATCTCGTCCGGGAAGGGATCAGGAAGGTCCTGGGCAGCGTCTACGACATGGAGCGGCTGGGCGCCCGGATCGCCATGGGCGTCGCCAATGCGAGGGACCTCACGGCCCTCGGCAACTCCCTGAGAGCGCTCCCGGAAATCAAGAGGCTGACTGCCGAATTGACGGCCCCGGCTATTGTCAATATAAAGCAAGAGATAGACGAGATGCCCGACGTCAAGTCCCTCATCGAGCGGTCCATTGCGGACGATCCGCCGCTGACGATCCGCGAAGGGGGCATGATCCGGGAGGGTTTCGACGCGAAGCTCGACGAGATCGTCGCCGTGACCCGGGACGGCAGGAAATGGATTGCCGCCCTGGAAGAAAAGGAGCGGAAGCGGACGGGCATCAACTCCCTCAAGGTGGGCTACAACAGCGTCTTCGGCTACTACATCGAGATATCGAAAGCCCGCACGGAAGCCATTCCCGGCGATTACGTCCGCAAACAGACCCTCGTCAACGCGGAGCGGTACATCAACGAAGAGCTGAAAGGCTACGAGCAGACGGTGCTCCATGCCGAGGACCGGAGGCAGGAGCGGGAGTATGAACTGTTTCTAGAAATCCGCAATGCCGTCGCCGCCGAAATCAGGCGCCTGCAGATAACGGCTTCCCGGATCGCCGAACTGGACGCCCTGGCGTCGCTTGCGGAGGTAGCCGAAAAGAACCATTACGTCCGTCCCGCCGTCGACGACGGGGACCGGATCGACATCCGGGACGGCCGGCATCCCGTCGTGGAAAAGATGAACCTGACGGACGGCTTCGTCCCCAACGACGTCGTCATGGACATGGACCGCAACCGTTTCCTCATCATCACGGGTCCCAACATGGCGGGGAAGTCGACGTTCATCCGCCAGGTCGCCCTGATCGTCCTCATGGCCCAGATGGGGAGCTTCGTCCCGGCGGCCGAGGCGCACATCGGCATCGTGGACCGCATCTTCACCCGGATCGGCGCCGCAGACAACCTTTCCCGGGGACAGAGCACATTCATGGTGGAGATGAACGAAGTGGCGAACATCCTGATTCACGCCACACCGCGGAGCCTCATCATCCTGGACGAAGTGGGCCGGGGCACCAGCACCTTCGACGGCCTGAGCATCGCCTGGGCAGTGGCCGAATACATCCACGACGCGGCAGGCCTGGGGTCGCGCACGCTTTTTGCCACGCATTACCACCAGCTCATGGAACTGGCCCTGACCAAGGACGGGGTGAAGAACTACAACATAGCCGTGAAGGAGTGGGGGGACCGGATTATCTTCCTCCGGAAGATCATGGAGGGGGGAACAAACCGCAGTTACGGCATCCAGGTGGCCCGCATCGCCGGAGTCCCCGACGATGTCATCGTCCGGGCGAAAGAAGTCCTTGCCAATCTCGAAAAAGGCGAACTGGACGCCGTGGGGCTGCCGAAAATCGCCAAGGGCAAGAAGGATACGCCGAACAGGAACAAGGACCAGCTCAGCCTGTTCCGGAACGAGGACGATGACATTCTGGAGGAGATCGCGGATCTCGATATCATGACCCTCTCGCCCCTGGAGGCGATGAACCGGATCAACGTCTGGAAGGAACGGCTGGGGAAAAAGAAACCCTCATAGCTGCTCGACCCTGTAGCCTTTTTTCCTGAGCATCCCGACGAGGCCGTCGTCGCCGACCAGGTGGCCCGCCCCGACGACCACGAGGAAATTCCTCCCCTGCCGCAGATAGCCGTCGATGGCGGCCATCCACTTCTGGTTCCTCCTGATAATGATCCGGTCGTAGAGCACCGGAAATTCCGCGTAGCTTTTGAACATCATCCCCGCCAGGGCCGCTCCGTCGCCGCAGCGCCAGGCCGCGACCAGCCGCCCGAGTTCCTCGTCCATCGTGTCCATGTCTTCGATAGTCTGCAGGATAAGGGCCTCCTGGTCGCGGTCCGTAAGGCCGGCAAAAACGTCTACCTGTTCGCCGGTCGTTTCGAGGGCCAGGATTTCCTTGTTCGTTTTCTTCGCCCTGGTCTGGAAGTATCGGTCGATGCCGTAGGCGGGATTGAAGCCCAGCGCATGCAGTTTCAGGGAAAGAAGGGTGAAGGTGACGAACCAGGGCCTGAAATTCTGAAGTGTTCTGATGTCTGCGCCCAATTCGGCGGCTTTCTGCCGGAGGCGCTCATAGGTATTCTTCCCGACAGCTTCTTTCAAAGTCCGGCCGGGGGGGTACATGCCCCGGGCGAGGAGGTCGTTCGCACCTCCGGCCTCGTCCAGGTCCAGTTCGAAAACGACGGCGGAGGCATCCGCAAAGGCTTTCTCCATCGCGGTAGGGAGCGGATAGTTCTCTTTTTTCAGGAAATGGATGGAGCCCAGGAGATAAACGGCATTCCGTCCGGAGGAGACTTTCCACAGGCTGATCTTCCGGCATTCGGAGGACTCCTGGGCGGGAAGCGGCCGGGCTGCCGCGAACGCCGTAAGAACAATCAGGAATAAAACACATAGTCCTTTTTTGACGGGCCTGCCCCGAATCATTTTGCCTTCCTTCTCCCCGGACCACGGCCGGAATTGCTTCGCCTCGGGGGCTTTGATCAAGGAGTTGTTTGTCGTTTATCGTTTTTTTATGGTATATGTTGAATTAGTGACAATAGCAAAACATTTCCGTACGGGATTGCCGCGGGAACAGGCGGCATAAGGGAATTTCGATGCCGAAGAAACGCATGAGCAGGCGGATGAGGATTTTCATTGAGCTGGCGGGGACGATTGTCGTCCTGGCGATCCTGATATTCTGGGCCGCCTGGACATACTACACGAGCGAAGGGGCGGTGCGGCACCGCGCCATACTCAAACAGAGGGATGATTGTTTCGCCGAGGCCAAATACCGTTATCAAACGTATCTTGAACAGAACGGCGAGAAACAGGCGGACGGATCGTACACCCTGCCGGAAAAGCAGTTGCAGTTCATCGAAAATATGAGAAAAGAGGACTACAGGAGATGTTCGGAACTTTTCTTCATAAAATGATTCCGACCGATATAAAATAACGTCCGCGATCAGGACGAGGCCGAGGAGACGACGATGTTCGACTACATGCTAACGAAGGAGCAGCTTGCGATACGGGACGAGGCCCGCGACCTCGTGAAATGGGTTCCCCGCCGGATGATACTGGACATGGACGAGGACAAGATCAAGTTTCCCAAGGAATTTCTCCGGGAGGCCGCCCGGCGAAACCTTATGGGCTGTCGCTATCCGAAGCGGTGGGGCGGCCGGGAGATGGACTGGGTGACGACCTGCATGCTCATGGAGGAGATCGGGACCCTGGGTTACGAATTCGCCTGCGTCTTCGGCGTCGGGGCGGAGCTGGTCTGCGACGCCATCGTCCTGCACGGAACGGATGCGCAGAAGGAAAAGTACGTCAAACCGCTCCTGGCCGGGGAGATTTTCGCCGCCGAGTGTCTGACCGAGCCGCGGGGCGGCTCCGATTTCTTCGGCGCCACGACCACGGCGGAAGACAAGGGCGACCATTTCCTCATCAACGGCCAGAAGCGGTTCATCGTCGGCGGAGAAGGGGCCGATTTCTTCCTGCTCTATGCCCGGACCAATTTCGATCCCAAGGCCAACCCCCAGGAAACGTTAACGGCCTTCATCGTCGACAGGGGTCCAGGCGTGGAGACGAAATACCTTTACGGCCTGATGGGATGCCGGGGCGGAGGCACGGCGCGACTGGTCTTCAGGGATGTCCGCGTCCCCAGGGAGAACGTCATCGGCCGGGTGAACGGGGCCTACGATGTCTTCAACACCATGATGATCCCGGAGAGGCTGGGTACGGCGGCCATGACGATCGGCGCGGCCCGTCCGGCCCTGGAGGTCGCTACGGCTTACACGTCGCGCCGGAAGGCCTTCGGCAAGGTCATCGCCCAGTTCGAAGGGGTCAGCTTCCAAATCGCCGAGGCGGTCATGCTGCTCGACGCGGCACGGGCGCTGGCCCACGCAACCGCCTGCGCGGTCGACCGTGGCGCGGACATGAACCGGGTCCGCCGGATGGTCTCCGAATCGAAGAAATTCATCACCGAATCCTGCCAGAAGGTGGTCCACAACGCCATGCAGGTCGTCGGCGGAATCGGCTACACCAACATCTTCCCCATTGAACGAATCCATCGGGACGTCCGGCTTGCGTCCATCTGGACCGGAACGAGCGAGGTCATGTCCATGATCACCGCCCACGAATGGTACCGGGAATACCTTATGCAGAAGGCCAGGGGCATAACCCGCGACGTCGAACTGGACGCCGCCGAAGCGGAAGCCGAAGGCGAAAAGATTTACGAATGACCCTGCCGTAATACAGGATCGGTTTCATTGCGCGCCCGGGCGGGGGCGGCCTGCGCCGCCGGCCGGGCTCCATCCGCCGGAAGATTAAACATGACCAGCCATGATGCGCAGAGAACCATGCATG
This sequence comes from Syntrophales bacterium, assembly GCA_963668175.1. Lineage (GTDB taxonomy): Bacteria > Desulfobacterota > Syntrophia > Syntrophales > PHBD01. The sequence continues at coordinate 1,466,347 of OY764159.1, read as the reverse complement.
TCACTATCCAACCCGGGGAATACCATTGCTCACGGGACCGCGTGATCATATCGACGCTGCTCGGCTCGTGCATCTCTGCGTGTCTGTACGATCCGGTGAAGCGCGTCGTCGGCATGAACCATTTCCTCCTCAGCGCCAACGCTTATCCGCAAGGCCCTCCCGTCCCCGCCGCCGAAGCCGGCCGGTACGGCAACTCGGCCATGGAACTGGTGATCGACGGCATGATCAGACTGGGTGCGGAACGGTTCAACCTCAGGGCCAAGGTCTTCGGCGGCAGCTCCTTCTTCAATACGTCAACCGAGACGGATATCTTATCGACCGTAGGCGACGGAAATCGCCGTTTTATCTCGGAATTCCTGAGGGAAAGAGGCATACCGATCGTCGCCGGCGACATGGGGGGCGATCAGGGAAGGGTTATCCGTTTCTCGTCCGTGGATTATTCGGTTCAGGTACGAAAAATCCCCAAGGCGAAAAGCCCCGGGATTGCCGACAGGGAAAGACTGATCGTCCGGCAGTCCGTCGAAAACCGCAACCGGATTTTGAACAGGATCGACTTCTGGACGTAATGGAAAAAAAGGAGTGGGACCGGGTGGCGTTAGGCCCGGTCCCCTGCGACAACACGACAACACGAAGAATCCGTTGATTATTTTTTAAGGAAGGGGCTGAACGCGGATTCAGCCCCTTGCTAAGAGGAGGGAGGCGACTGACCCTACCTCTCCAGTGGACGATCTTTTGAACTTCGCAAGGTCTTGTAGAAGAACGATTTACATCATGTCGATGGTGGAATTGTAAGCTATTGGCGGGATATATCAATATCAAATAATATTTACTGAAAATTTCATTTTGTGAAATTTTAAGAGAGGCCGGAGAGATAGGCTTCGAGGTTATGCTTGTTGTCGTTCAGGCCTATCTTCTTCCTGATCCGATGACGGTAGATGTTGACGGCATTGGGCGAAATATTGAGGAGTTCGGCGATCTCCTTGCTGGTTAATCCTTCCTTGATGAAGTTCGCGAGCTGCAGTTCCTTCGATGTGAAGCTCTGGAACTTCGTCGACAGCTTGCGTGTAAAGGGCGAAACGATATCCCTCAGATTGGATTCGAGGATCTTGAGATGGACCGCATCGTTCGCGGCCAGCCGGCCCTTCTTCAGCTTCTCCAGATAGGGCAGGACGAGCTTTTCGATATTGAGGAGCATCCGTTCCTCAAGTTCGTTCTTGTCCTCTTCCCGGCATTTGAGAAGGACACGCAGAGCGGCGTTCAGTTCCTCAAGCTCATGGGTCTTCCGCTCCAGCTCACGGCCTCTCTTTTCGACCGCCGCTTCCGCCAGTTTTCGGTCCGTGATATCCCTGATCGTCTCGATCGCCCCCACGACGGCCCCCTTGCTGTCATACAGGGGACTGGCTTTCGCCCACAGGTAAGCTTTGCGGCCCTTCACCCGGGTGCCATCCGTTTCGATGATGAGGAGATCTTTTTCCTTCTTTAGAATCAAGTATTCGTTCTCGATGGCCGCGTCGGGCCTGAGGACGAGATCGATCAGGATGGGGCGCCGCATGCCGTAAAAGGGAAGCGCGTACTCGTAGTCGCCCTTGCCCATAATCTGCGACGCCGGGAGCCCGGACATGTCTTCCATGGCCCGATTCCAGGCGATGACGACGCTGCTTTGGTCGATGGCGAAGGTTGCGTCCGGGAGGAATTCGATGATGTCGGCCAGGCGCCTCTCCGATTCCCGGAGGGCTTCCTGGATCCGCCGCGAATCGGTGATATCCATGGAATTGCCCAGAATCGCGGGGCTGCCTTCGTAATAGATCGCCGACACCGTTTCCAGTATCCAGCGGATGCGACCGTCCTTGGTGATGATCCGGAATTCGTGCGGCGACGATGTGGCGCCCTGAAGGATGGCCCGGGCGCTTTTCTTGACGGCGAGCCTGTCGTCGGGATGGACGATGCTGTCGGCACGCATGCCCGTAAGTTCTTCCATCGTCAGACCGGCATAGGATGCCGCGTTGGCATTGACGTAGCGGAACACCCCCCCCTGAACGACGTATATGCCGGCAAAGGATTTCTCAAACAGAGTCCGGAAAAGCTGCTCACTCTGCCGGAGGGCCACCTCGCCCTGCTCGTGCTTCTCCGACTCCTTTTCCAGTTCCCGGACCCGTTCCTCGAGTGCCTTGGTGCCATTTCTGGAAGACATATCATCACCCCCCCGAACGTAATGTTCTCCCCTTCGAAGGCGGGCATTTCCCGCCCCACCTATCCGACGATGATTGTTGTATGTGCAGTATAGGAAGAAGATCCGCGCGAGTCAACAACAAGATGCAAGGACGGCTGACGCGAAAGGGGCTTATCCTTGTGCCTCCGTAGACCGCCCAGGGGGCGACCGCAGGATGAAATGAAGAATGCAAATGGAGGGGAGAAAAATCGATACGTCGGCGGCCCGCATTATTTCACGGCCGCCGACGCGGTATGCTACAGGGTTATGTAAGTTGTCGATCCGTTTCTGTAAACCAGGACCAGGATATTCTGGCCCGCCTTGATCCTCGCGACGGTTGTCTCGTAATCCTTGACATTGCTGATCTTTTTCTTGTTGATCTCCATGATGACGTCGCCCTGGGCCAGGACACCCGCCACTGGACTCGACTCGTCGACATCGCTCACGATCACGCCCGCCACCTTGCCCGGAATCCCTATCGCCCGCCTGATTTCCGGCGTCAGATTCTGGACGGACACGCCCTTCAGCTGATTTTCATACTTGGCGGCGATCTGGGCCTGGACCGGCAGTTCCTGGATGGATGCCTTCACCGTCTTGACTGCCCCGTCCCGGATGAATTTAACCGTCGCGTCTTTGCCCGGCGGGGTCGCGGCCACCATGTTCTTCAGGGCCGTGGCGTCGCCGACGGCCTTGCCGTCGAATTCCGTAACGACATCCCCTCTCTGCAACCCGGCCCTCTCGGCGGGACTGCCCTCCATGACATCCGCAACTAGAGCCCCTCTTTCCTCTTTGAGTCCAAGCTGCTTGGCAAGATCGGCCGTGATGGGCTGAATGGAGACCCCCAGCCACCCCCTGACGACCTTGCCGCTCTTGATCAGGCTGGCCATGACCGTCTTGACCATATTGCTCGGAATGGCAAAACCGACGCCCTGATTGCCCCCCGTAGAACTAAGGATGGCCGTGTTGATCCCGATCAGTTCTCCCTTGACATTGACGAGCGCCCCTCCCGAATTGCCCGGATTGATGGCGGCATCCGTCTGGATAAAGTCTTCATAATCGGCGATGCCGACGTCGGCCCGGCCCTTGGCGCTGATGATCCCCGTCGTTACCGTCTGGTTCAGACCGAAAGGGTTTCCTATGGCAATCACACGGTCGCCGACCCGCAGCTTATCCGAATCGCCCAGTTTCACGACCGGCAGATTGCCGGCGTCGATCTTGATGACCGCCAGATCCGTCTTGGGGTCCGCCCCGACGATCTTGCCCTTGAAGACCCGCTTGTCGGACAATCTCACCTTGATGTCGTCGGCGTCCTTAATCACATGATTGTTCGTGAGGATGTAACCGTTTTTCTCGACGATCACGCCCGACCCCATTCCCGACTGTTTATAGTCCCTCGGCTGATTGTGTTGGCGGAACTGGTCGCCGAAGAACTGCCGGAAGAACGGATCGTCGAACGGGGAGCTCATACCGCGCATATGGACCGTTTTGGTCGAAGCGATGTTGACGACGGCGGGCTTCACCGCTCCGGCAACCTCCGCCGTCGCTTCATTGATCCTGGTCAAAAGGTCCACGGCATCTTTCGATATCTTCGCCTCTTCCGTGTACCCGGTTGTAAACAGATTAAAATTCGACGAGATGATGAGCCCCATGACAACGCCTGCGACGACCAATATTGCGCTTTTGGCCATTCTTCTCTTCTCGAACATGAATTTTATGCCCTCCTCGGTTGCGAAATCGCTTCTACCACGCGTCTGAGGCATGCATCAACATCCTCATGACCCGGATGACGGCACCCAACGGCCGATTGACCGCTAATTTAACCATGCCCTGTAAGTTAGTCAAGACTCCGGAGCTTTCCCTGAAATCAAAAACGGTAAAGACCAAATGTTCTCACTCCGTCCCGCCAAGCGTACTAAGACGCCATACGATATCGACTTTTACCGGCCCTTTTTTGACATATTTCAAACCTTTTGTAAAACGTTTATTATATATTGATTGACAAATGCATATTGTTATTTTAATTATATTAAGTGTTTTTTAGGACTATTTTGGTCACTTATTATCCTTGTTCTTACTCTGGAGAAGCCCCTCTATGCCATACACGACCAAAGACGAAGACATGCAACGCATGAATGCCGAATTGCAGGAAATGGTGGCCAAGCGGACCATGGAACTCGTCGACGCCAACCGGTCGCTTTCGGAGGAAATCGCCGAACGTAAGAAGACGGAGGCGGCGCTTCGGGAAAACGAAAAGAAATTCCGCGACCTCATCGCCCTGCTGCCGTTGACCATTTATGAATGCGACCGGGAAGGGCGCATCACCTTCACGAACGATATCGGCCTTCAGCTTTTCGGCTACACGCGTGAGGATTTCAACCGGGGAATCAACATACTGGACCTGATCCCGCCGGGAGACTCAACCTTTTCCCTTGCCAATATCGACAAAATGCAGAACGGGGAACTCTCCGGGGCCAGGGATTACAATTTCAGACGCAAGGACGGCAGCACTTTTCCCGCCTTGACCTTCTCAAGCCCGATCATCCGTGGGGACAGGAGCATCGGCCTGAGAGGGGTCATCATGGACATCACCGAGCGCAAATGGTCGGAGCGCATCGTGACGGCCCAGCGCGACCTGGGACTCGCCCTGGCCGAGACGACGTCCCTCGACGACGCCCTCAATCTCTGCCTGGAATGCGCCATGGAGGCGGGGGACCTGGACGTCGGCGCTATCTATATGATCGATCCGAACAGCGGGGACCTGGACATGGCCTGCATGCGGGGCATCTCCGAGGGCTTTGCCGAGCGGACCAGGCGCATCGCCGCGGGAGCGGAGATCGTCCCCTTTGTCATGAAAGGGGTGCCCCGCTACCTCGATACGAACGATCGGACGGTTTATCTTAAGGATATCATGCAGGAAGAAGGTTTCCGCGCCAAGGCCATGATTCCGATCCACAGCCGGGGCAAGGTCATCGGAGCGTTTGCCCTCGCATCCCGCAACGCCGACAGCATACCGGCCCGGAGCAGACATGCGCTGGAGGCCGTCGCCGCCCAGATCGGAACATCGATCATGAGGGCAAAGGCCGAGGAGGCGCTCCGCATAAGCGAGAAACGGTTTCGGGACCTGGCGAATCTCCTGCCCCAGCCTGTTTTTGAATTCGACCTCAACGGCGATGCGGTGTTTCTCAATCTCATGAGTCTCGATGTTTTCGGATACGGTACGCAAGATCTCAAGAGGGGCATCAGGAACATCCGTACGGTCATCCCTCCGGACGAAATGGACAAATTTGCCTCCGATCTGGCGAAACTGACCAGGGGGGAAATGGTCAGGTCGGCCGAGTACACCCTTGCCCGGAAAGACGGCACGACCTTTCCCGCCATCGCCTTTGTCAGTCCCGTCGTCCGCGACGGAGTGATGACAGGCTTCCGCGGAACGGTCATCGATATCACCGAGCGCAAGAAAGCGGAGACGGTCCTTTTGGAATCGGAAGGAAAATTCCGGAACCTGGCCGAAAAATCCGTTGCCGGAGTCTATCTTGTCCAGGACGGCACTTTTCAGTACGTCAACGCCAAGTTTGCCGACATACTCGGCTACAGGGTCGAAGACATGGCCGGCAAAATGCGGGTGGAGGAAGTGATCCATCCCGACGATCAATCTCTGGTCCTGGAGAATTTACGAAAGAGGATCTCCGGGGAAATCGTTTCACTTCAGTACGAATTCCGGATACGGACCGGCGCCGGTAAAGCCCGCCATGTAGAAGTTTACAGTTCACTGACCGTTTACCAGGGGAAGCCGGCCGTCATCGGCACGCTTCTGGACATCACGGACCGCCGCCGGGCGGAAGAGGCGCTGCGGGCAAGCGAAGCGTGGCTGCGCCAGGTCATCGATCTCGTCCCCCATTTCATTTTTGCCAAAGACCGCGAAGGGCGTTTCATTCTGGCCAACAAGGCCGTAGCCGAGGCCTTCGGAACAACGGTCCGAAACCTGACCGGCAAGACCGATGCGGATGTCAATCCCAACCGGTCCGAAGTGGACCATTTCCTGAAAGACGACCTCTTCATCATGGAATCGGGTCGGGCCAAAGAGATACCGGAGGAGACGATTACGGATGCCGCCGGACGCACCCGCATCCTGCAGACCACCAAGATTCCCGTTGCCGTCGCCCCGACGGGGGGCAAGGCCGTTCTGGGCGTCTCCACGGACATAACGGCCTATAAAAATGCCCTGAAAGCACTCCAGAAGAGCGAGGAGAAGTACCGCCACATCTTCGAGAATGCAACGGAAGGCATCTTTCAGACGACGCCGAAAGGGCGGTTGCTGAGCGTCAATCCGTCTCTGGCCAGGATGTTCGGTTACGCCTCGCCGGAGGACTTGATGACCCACATCGGCAACCTGGACGAACGGGTTTATGCCGACCCGAGAGACAGGAGGCGCATCCTGAATCTTCTCGAAACGCACGGCCATATCGAAGGCGTCGAAACACAAATAGCCCGGCAAGACGGCAAGCGTCTCTGGATTTCCATCAATTGCCATGCCGTCCGCCTTCCCGGGGGAGAGGTCGCCTATCTGGAGGGCACGGTCGACGACATCACCCAGCGGAAGCAGATGGAGGCCCATCTCCTCCAGGTCCAGAAAATGGAGGCCATCGGCACCCTGGCAGGGGGCATCGCGCACGATTTCAACAACATCCTGGGCGCAGTGATGGGTTATACGGGACTCGCGAAATTCAAGACCGGCGACGAGAAGATCCATCCCTATCTGGAACACGTTCTCACCGCCTGCGAAAGGGCGAGAGACCTCGTCAACCAGATTCTGACGTTCAGCCGCCGAAAAGAACATGAAAAAAACCCCATTCTCGTCACCCCCCTCATCAGCGAGACCGTCAAATTGATCAAACCTTCGCTGCCGGCCGGTATCGACGTCAGGCTGAACCTTTCGCCCGGCCCCGATACGGTCCTGGCGGATGCCACGCAGATCCACCAGGTCCTGCTGAATCTCTGCACGAACGCGGCCCATGCGATGCGGCAAACGGGCGGGGTCCTGACGATCTCCTTGGACAGGGAGGAGATGGCCGCCGGCAGGCGCGAATCCATTCCCGACCTGAAAGAGGGGCCGTATCTGAAAATCACGGTCGGCGACACGGGCCACGGAATCCACCCGTCCATTATGGATAAAATCTTCGATCCCTTCTTCACGACCAAGGAATTGGGCGAGGGAACGGGGCTGGGTTTGTCGGTGGTTTACGGGATCGTCAGGAACCACGGCGGGGCGGTTCGCGTGAGCAGCGAATCCGGCAAGGGCTCCGTTTTCGATGTTTACCTTCCCCTGACCGATGCGGGCGGAGGCGAGACAAAGGGAGACACCGAAATCATCCCCTGCGGATCCGGACACATCCTCATCGTCGACGACGAAGAGTCTCCGGCGGCCGTGGTCCGGGATATGCTGGCTTCCCTGGGTTACGACGTCACGATGCGATGCCGCAGCCTGGACGCCCTGGAAACCCTGCGGTCCAATCCCGACAGGTTCGACTTGGTCCTCGCGGACGCCGATATGCCGAACATATCCGGGATCAATCTGGCCATGCAGATGCTGCGGATCCGGCCTCGGCTCCCCATTATCATCACGGCGGGACCCCACGAAACGCTGACCGAATCCGAAGCCAGGCAGATCGGTATCCGCGCCTTCATCATGAAGCCGGTCTCCCTCCGTGACCTGGCCCAGACCGTCGGCCGGGCGTTGGGCAAAACCGGGAACGGCTGAGAAGCCAAGAGCAAGAAGCAGGTTGTATCTGCCGCTCCCTCCAACAACTTCTCAAAGACACCCTTAATCCGTCACGCCCCGTCCAGGCCGCCCCTTTCGTGGCTGCGGAACCACTGGGCCGGGTCCACAAAAAGTTCCTCCGTCTCCTTGAGGGAAACGTAATGTTCATGCTCGATGTCGGCCATCAGGTTGAAAAAGGCCTTTTCGGCCGGGTCGGTCGAGGCGTCCCGGAGCTTTGCGTAATAGGCGCAGCCCTCGGCCTCGAAATCGATGGCCACGCGGATTGCTTCCACGTCGTCCTTGTCGCCGCGCGGGAGTTTGTCCGACTGCTTGAGCAGACCCTTGAGGACGTCTTTCACGACCGTTCCCTTGACCTTCGCCGAAACGGTACCGGGCCACTTTCCGTCCTTGCTCCAGGATTCGGATATCTGCTTCAGGGCCTCGTAGTGCTCCATCTCCTCGGAGGCAATCTGTTTGAACATGGCCCGACCGGCGGGATTGGTCGTTCTTTCCGCGTGCTTCAGGTAAAATTTATGCTCGTTAAGTTCGTTGTCCAGCGCCACTTTCAAAGCATCAACCCGTTCCTTCATGACATACCTCCTCGGCATGGAATATGACATAAAAAATATCACGTGCTTCCTTCGGCGGTCAAGCAGTTCTCCTGCCGCTGGGCCGTTTTCATTCCCTCGACGTATTCGGCGATATTCTCACAATGGTCGGATATTCTCTCCAGGTGGATCAGCATCTCGACGAAAATGGGCCCGGCCTCGGCCTGGCAGACCCGCCTGTGGAAACGGACCCTGTGGTTCTCCCGGGCACGCTCGACCATCCCGTCGATCTCTTCTTCGCTGCATTTGATGGCACGGACGACGGCCTCATCGCGGCGTTCGATCAGAGAAACAGCCCTGTTGAGATTGTCCAGGACGGCCTGCTGGATCTCCGCCATCTCCATGGTGCCGGGGACACTGAAGGCGATTCCCCTTTTGTGCCGGTCCCTGGCCAGGAATCCCAGGCTGGAAACATGGTCGCCGATGCGTTCCAGGTCGTCCGCCATCGCCGTGTAACTGAACAGCCGCTGCGACAGGTCGCCCGAAAACTCCCGGCACGAGGCCCGCCAAAGGTAGCGGACGATTTCCCGCGTAAGGTTGTCGATCACCATCTCCATATAGGCCATGTTTAAACGAATGCCCTCTTTATAGGCATCGCCCAGCATCATGAACTGTTCGAACATCCTTCTTGTAAGCAGGATCTCCCTCTCCAGTTCCTTCCGGACATTCTCCAGGGCCTTCTCCGGATCGGCGAGGTCCTTGTCGGAGAGGAATTCCGGCCAGAGGGGGAAGAAGAAAGCCTGACCGGGTATCAACCTTTCGATCAGCCGGGCGAAGGGCTTGAGGATAAAGATGAAGATCGCGACGACAACGGCATTGAAGAGAAAATGGCCGAAGACGATCTGCTGGGCTGTCGAATCGGAAAAGGCCCTCACGGCGGAGATCATGGCGGGGAAGGCGATCACGCAGACGGCGGCCCCTCCGACTTTGAAAAGGAGATGCCCGGCGGCGCTTCTCTTGCCGCTGATATTGGCCGTGGCCGCAGCCATCAGGGCCGTTGCCGTCGTACCGATATTGGCGCCGATGACGATCGGAAGAGCCGATGCGATGGAAATCAGTCCCTGCTGGGCCAGAATAACGAGAAGGCTGATGGGAATCAGCGAGGAATGGACGAGGGCCGTAAAGACCGCCCCCGCTGCAATCCCGACCAGCGGATTCCCCGCTTCCCGAAAGAAGCCGATCACCGCAGGGTTCTCCTTCAGGGGCGCCGTGGCCATACCCATGAGATTCAGGCCGAAGAAGATGAGACCGAAGAAGAAGACGGCCTCCCCCGCGGCCTTTCCCCTGCCGCCGGCCGTAAACCACAGCACGCCTCCGGCCAGGATCAGCGCCGGAGCGATATCGGTGATCTTCCAGACGACCAGTTGGACCGTCAGGGTGGTCCCGATGTCGGCGCCCAGGATGATGGCGAGCGACTGGTGGAAACTGATGAGACCGGCGCTGACCATCCCGATGGTCACTACCGTCACGGCCGAACTGCTCTGAAAAAAGATGGTACTGGCAATGCCTGTCAACAGGCCATTCAGGGGCCTTTTGACGGCAGTGTGGATATATTCGCGGATACGGATCGTCAGAAAACGCTGGACTTCCTCCCCGAGCTTGGCCATGCCGTAGAGGAAGAGCATAAGACCGGCGGCAAAAAAAAGGATGTCCTTGATCATGCAATCCCCGGATGCGAAGGGCCCGTTCCGGCCGTCATCTGCGCGCCAAACGGCCGCCCCCGGACGTCCGGGGGCGGCCTCGCAACGTCACATCAATATTTGCCGGGAAACTGAGGCTTCCGCTTTTCCCGTTGGGCCAGTACGCCTTCCCGGGCATCGGCGCTTCCGAAGACCGGTATGCCGATGTCCTGTTCCCGCTGGAAGGCCTCGGGATAATTCATATCCCTGGTTTCGCGATGGCAGCGGACGATGCCCTGGACGGCCAGGGGACCGTTGGCGGCGATTGAAACGGCGAGCGCCCGGGCCTCGTCCATGAGTTTTTCGCGGGGAACGACCCGGTTGAGGAAACCCCAGTCGCACAACTGACGGGCCGGATAATTGCCCGCCGTAAGCAGGACCTCCAGTGCCCGGCAGGGGCTCATCAATCGAGGCAGATAGACATTGGCCCCGCCCGTAGGCATGATGCCCAGCGCGGCCTCCCGCATCTGAAAAACGGCATCTTCGGAGGCTATCCGCAGGTCCGCCCCCATGACCATCTCGAATCCACCCGTCAGGCAGTAGCCGTTGATCGCGGCGATGACGGGCTTCGTCACCCTGTTCGGTTTCAGCATAGCTTCCGCCACCTGATCGCCGGACGAAATCAGCCAACGCTCCGCCTCCGTTTCCGGCGCCCTGGCCCTCGTCAGGATCGGAATGACCGTCTTCAGATCCATGCCCGCGCAGAAGATATCGGACAGGCAGGAATGAAGGATGACGACCCGAACGGCTTCGTCCCGGCTTACGTCTTCCCAGGCCCGGTGAAGCTCCATGAGGATATGGGGGTCGAGGGCGTTTTTCGCCTGCGGCCGGTTCATGCCCACTGTAGCGATCATGTCCTTTTTTTCATAAATGAGTTCCGTCATACCTCTACCCTTGCGTTTCGAACACGCCGTTAAAAATCGATCTGCTTCCCCGACAGCACCGCCAGGAACCAGTTCCGGGCGTCCTTGACGGCGATGATCAGGGTCCTGTAGTGCGGATTGGCACCGCTGTTGTGAAGGGAATTCTCGATGCACCGGATATAGGCGACATTGCCCTCCAGCGTGATCTGGCGGTTCTCAAACCGCACATACCGGTTGCTCTTGAACCATGCCGGGTCCAGCATGCCTTCCTTGCCGTAAACCTGGACCCCCTTGCCCGTGTAATCGTAGACCTGGAAAAAGCCCTTCCGGAAGAGACACGACTCCACCGCGGTGATGTCGTCGTTGGCGATGGCCGTCTCGAAACGGTCCAGCAGGGCGTTGACGTCCGCCTGATCCGAGGCGGGGGCCGGGCCGGCCCAGAACAGAAGGAAAACAACCGCGATCAGTACTTGCGAAAACGTGCGTTTCATCGCCGCTCCTTTTCCGGCCAGAAGGCCGCTTCTTTAGTAATTCTCCGCCAGGACTTCGAAATAAGCCTGGGAATGCTGGCAGGCCGGGCAGCTCTTCGGGGGCTCCGTGCCTTCCAGGACATAGCCGCAGTTGATGCAGTGCCACTTCACGGCCGCCTTCTTCTTGAAGACCCCGCCGGCCATGAGATTGGCGATCAATTTACGGTACCGGGCTTCATGATATCTCTCGACTTTGGCCACCTGATCGAACGACCGGGCAACTTCCGCAAAACCTTCGTTCTTGGCCGTGGCGGCAAAATCGGAATAGAGGGTCGTCCATTCCATGTTTTCTCCGGCCGCGGCGGCCTCGAGGTTGGACTTCGTGTCGCCGATGACCCCGGCGGGATAAGCGGCAACGATCTCCACATCGCCCCCTTCGAGATGCTTGAAGAAAACTTTCGCATGTTCCTTCTCGTTCTCGGCCGTTTCCAGGAAAATATTGGCAATCTGCTCGTATCCTTCCTTCCGTGCCGCACTGGCAAAATAGGTATATCGGTTTCTTGCCTGGGATTCACCGGCAAAAGCCGCCAGCAGATTTTTCTCCGTTTTTGTTCCCTTGATCGATTTTTTCATCGTGGCTCCTTTCTTCTTGATAAGTTCGTCATCTCCAGCCGAATGCCCCTCAATGATGCGGCATCGGCTTGCTCCTTAACCTTATCCCGCGAACGCATCCACCGCCGTCATTCCTTACGGGCGCAGACGGCCCGGCCGAGCAGGTCGTTGATGGTGCCGGGGATGATCTTGTCCCACTTGAGGACGGATTCGGGTACGACGATCTGGTCCAGGATTTTCCCGCTATGGTCGTAATTGGTCGATTTCAGGAAACGGATGATGCGGCTCCGGCAGTCGATCTCGCACACAACGACCTCATGGTCCCAGTTTTCGTAACCCTGGATGGACATCCCCGCCTTCTGGCGTTTCTTCATTTCCCTCAGGACCGATTTTTTCGTCTCCGGGATAATCGGGTTTTCCCCTTTCAACTCCCGTTTCAGCGATACCCTGACGATGCTGTCGTCCCGATATTCCAGGTTCCCGTTATCGTAATAGAACTCATAGTCATCCGTCTGGGCGTAGTGCTTCCAGACCGCCTCCTTCCCCGATTCGGGAGACGAACAGCCGCCGGCAATCAGGAAAGACAGCAGGAGAAAGGAGAGCCGGCTAACGGCCCCTATCGCACAGACGCGAGGAGGACTCATATCCTATGAATACCAAAAGGCATGCGATAAAGCAACGGAAGAAGGGAGAAGGTTCCCGGCCGGAAACGGACGGCACAGACGAAACGGAGATCCCGCCGGGATCGCGGCCCGGAATGGCTCTCCGGGCGGCACAGGAACTGGCGGACCTACTGCGGGCATTCGTCCTGCAGACGGGCCAAAACGTCTCCGAAGTGGTCGATGTGAATGCAGGCGGTGCCGTTCTCCCGGCATTTCCGATAAAGAAAACCCTTGGCAAAAACGAGATCGGCGTGCTCGGAAGGGCAGACATCCGAATGGCCGTCGCCGATGTAGACGATCCGGTCGTAGGTCTTCCGCCGGTCTTCCACGACCGAGCGCTTGCACGTGCCGCAACGGCCGCAGAAGCCGTTCCAGGCGGGGAAAGCCAACGAGAAGACGCCGTTCTCGAAGAGCAGGCTGTTGGAGATGTACGGGATGTCGCTGTAGCCGTTTTCGGCCAGAATGGCCTCGATATAGAGATCGAGGCCGTCGGAAACGATCTGGACGTCGATGCCGCCGGCCCCGGCAAACCGCAGGAATTCGCCGAAATAGGGATCGATCCCGCCGTGCCTGCGGGCGTAGTCGGCCATCTCCGCCGGCGTCCCTTTCAGAAAAGGGGCGATCTGCGTGTACGCCGTCTTCGAACCGATGTCGCCGCGTAGATACGCATCGTCGATGCCCTGCCATCCGTCGCGGGTAAAATGGTTGAGGATTCTGTTTCCCATGTCCACCGTGCAGAGCGTGCCGTCAAAATCGGTGATCACGAGCACCCTGCCCCGTTTCTTTCCTTTGGTCCTGCCTGCCTTCATGATACTTCCACCACCCGGGTCATTTCTCATCCTTCCTTGCGCTTCCGGTAATGCCTCCTCAAAATGTTGACGCCGATCACGATCAGCAACAGCGGCAGCAGGTATACGGCGATTCTGTTCATATCCATCCACCCGTTCTGGCTGACAAGGAAGATCACGCCGGCAACGGCGATGAACCAGCCGCCGATGTCCTTGCCCCGCTGGATCAGGGTGCCTATCGCGATGATGATGAGCAGGATCGGCCAGCTCTTCGAGAACCCGTAGACATCCATGCTGTTCAACAGAATCAGTATCCCCAACGTGATCAGAATCATCCCGCCCGTCAGGACGTGCATCTTTTCCCTGTCTTCCATCGCGATCGGCTCCTTTCCCTCTGTCGTTACGTTCGTCCAGCTCCCGCAGGAACAAATCCGCATACAAACATACGCCCGGCAGCCGCCGTCGGCGCGCCTTTGTCCGTTTCAGCGGGTGGAAGGCTCCCGGCTGTTACGGCTATTTCTCCACCAGCTTCAAGAATGGCTTGACCAGGTCGATCGGGATCGGGAAGAGAATGGTCGAGCTTTTTTCGGCGGATATCTGGTTCAAGGTCTGCAGATACCTGAGCTGGAGGGACATGGGCTGTGTGGCCATGAGCGCCGCCGCTTCGATCAGCTTCTGCGCAGCCTGGAATTCGCCTTCCGCGTTGATGACCTTGGAGCGTCTCTCCCTTTCCGCCTCGGCCTGTTTCGCCATGGCCCGCTTCATCTCTTCCGGCAGATCGATGTGCTTGACTTCTACGAGCGTCACCTTGATCCCCCAGGGGTCCGTGCTGCGGTCCAGGAGTTCCTGGAGATGCTGGTTGATCTTGTCGCGGGCGGAGAGGATTTCGTCGAGTTCCACCTGGCCGCAGATGCTCCGGAGCGTCGTCTGGGCCAGCTGAGAAGTGGCGTACAGGTAGTTCTCCACCGAGATAACCGCCGACTGGGCGTCCACCACCCGAAAATAGACGACGGCGTTCACTTTAATGGATACGTTGTCCCGCGTGATGACGTCCTGGGGAGGGACATCCATCGTGATCGTCCGCATGCTGATCTTCACCATCTTGTCGACGATCGGGATGAGGATAATGAGGCCCGGCCCCTTGGTGTCGATAACCCGGCCCAGGCGGAAGATGACCCCCCGCTCGTACTCGTTCAACACCCGGATCGCCGCGGAAAAAAACATAAGGACTAAAACAATCAGGGTCACAATCGTAGTCAGCGTCATATCGGTTTAACCTCCTTCTGTAATTCCACCTTCAATCGAAGGCCCTTGACCTCCAGCACCTTCACCTTGCTTCCCCGGGCGATCGGCCGATCGCTCCAGGCTTCCCAGAATTCACCCATGACCAGGACCTTTCCGTCCGCCTCGACATCCGTGACGGCCTCGCCGGCCATCCCGATCATGCCTTCGCTTCCCGTAACCTTCTTCCGCAGCTGGGCTTTCAGGGCCAGGGTGATCACCGCCACGAAGAAAAGGGAGGTGATCGTCACGGCGGGTATCAGGACCGTCCAGGCCACCCCGAGCGAGGGCTCTCCCGTATCGAAGAGCAGAAGCGATCCGAGTACCAGGGAGACGATCCCGCCGATGGTGAGGACCCCGTGGCTGTTGACCTTCAGCTCTGCGACGAAGAGAATGACGGCGAAGAGGATCAACGCCACGCCGGCGTAGTTGACAGACAGGGTCTGCATAGCGAAAAAGGCCAGGATCAGCGAAATCCCCCCGACAATGCCGGGCAGGACGGCTCCCGGACTGGAAAACTCGAAATAGAGCCCCGCCAGGCCGATCAGGAACAGGATGTAGGCAATATTCGGATCGCTGATGGCGGAAAGGATCTTCTGCCGGGTGCCGATCTTTTTCGAATTGACGACGGCGTTCTTTGTATTCAGCACGACCTTGCCCTTGCTCGTCGTCACTTCGCGGCCGTCTATCTGCCGGAGCAGATCGTCGACGTTCGTCGCCATCACATCGATGACGTTGTGCTTCAGGGCTTCTTCGGCCGTGATCGACTCGCTCCGCCGGACCGCTTTTTCGACCCATTCCTCGTTCCGGCCCTTTTTCTTGACGATGCCCCGGACGTAGGCGACGGCGTCGTTCTCGACCTTCTTCATCATCGTCTTGTCCATGCCCCCGCCGATGCCGATACCGACGGGATGGGCCGCGCCGATGTTGGTGCCGGGTGCCATGGCGGCTATATGGGCCGAGACGGTGATGATCACACCCGCCGAAGCGGCACGCGCTCCCGACGGATAGACGAAGACGATGACGGGGATGGGCGCGTTGAGGATCGCCTTGGCGATGTCCCTCATCGCCAGGTCTAGCCCGCCCGGCGTATCCAGGAGGATGATCAGCCCTTCCGAACCCGCCCGCGCCGATTCGTTGATGCTCTGTCCGACATACTCGGCGATCGGCGGTGTGATGACGGCACTGACGGTAATGACGTCAAAAACGGGCTTCCGTTCTTCCGCACGGGCCGCATCCGCAAAGGCGAAAAACACGAGCATCGCCGCTAATAAGAGAAAGAAAGGTCGTAATCCTCTTCGCATAAATGACCTCCGTGAACCGGGCGCCGTCCCTACGAAATCTTCGTAAAACCGGCTTCCGCCGGGCGGGAATCCCCGCCGGCGATTATTCTTGCCATTAAATCCCCAATTCCTGCATGATCACCTGGACATCTTCCCACACCTGCTTTTTGGCCCCGGGATTCCGCAACAGGTATGCCGGATGATAGGTCGGCATCAGCTTGATGCCGTGGTAGTCGTGGAAGCGCCCCCGCAGGATCGTGATCGGGGCCTCGGTCTTAAGAAGGGTCTTGGCGGCAAAGGTGCCGAGGGCGCAGATGACCTTTGGTTTGATGATTTCGAGCTGTTTGATGAGGACCGGCTCGCAGGCGGAAATCTCAGCAGGCGCTGGATTCCGGTTGCCCGGGGGACGGCACTTCAGGATATTGCAGATATAGACCTTGTCTCGGGAAAGTTTCATCGCTTCGATGATCTTCGTGAGCAATTGGCCGGCCCGGCCGACAAACGGCCTGCCCAGTCTGTCTTCGTCGGCCCCGGGAGCTTCTCCTACAAAGACCAGGTCGGCGCGGGGATCGCCCTCGCCGAAGACGAAATGGGTCCTGGTTTTTCCCAGCGGGCACCGGTGGCAATCGCCGAACCGGGCACGCAGGGCATCCAGCGTTTCCGTATCCGCATACGTTTCCGTTTCTGTTTCCATCGCCGCCTCCGGTTCCGGCGGCAGCAGGGTTTCCGGCGGAACGGCCCGGGGGCCGGCGTCCGCGGCCTGTATCTTGAGAAAGGGCAGTTTACACCTCGATTCGTTTCCGGCCCGGACACACTCGGAGAGGCTCCTCACCATCGCGAGGAGTTCTTCCCTGGCTTCTTCTCTTTTATTCGCGGCCTCTTCGCTCATCGCTTATCGATCAGACCCTTTACCCGGTCTAGGATGCGGTCCGCAACCGCCGTTTTGCTCATCAGGGGCAGGCGCTCCATCTTCCCGTCACGGGCGATGATATTGATTACGTTGGTATCCGTACAGAACCCCGCGCCCTCCTCTGTAAGGTCGTTGGCCACGATAAAGTCCATGTTCTTATTCACCATCTTTTCCGTGGCGTAATCGACAAGATTCTCCGACTCCATGGCGAACCCCACGAGGATTCGGTTTCCCTTCTTCTTCCCTATTTCGGCGATAATATCGGGATTGCGCTCAAGCGATAACGTCAAAGGACCCGCCTTCTTCTTGATCTTGGACTCCGACCGCAGGGCCGGGCGGTAATCGGCCACGGCGGCGGCCTTGACGACGACCGTCGCTTCCGGCAGATGGGCCATGACTGTATCCCGCATCTCCAGCGCGCTCGATACGGAAACGAACCGGACACCCCGGGGCACGGGGAGCGAGGCCGGGCCGCTCACGAGGATGACATTCGCCCCGCGATGCCTGGCTTTGGCGGCAATGGCGTACCCCATTTTGCCGGAAGAGTAGTTGGTGATGAAACGGACCGGGTCGAAGGGCTCCCGGGTCGGACCGGCCGTCACCAGGACCGTCTCGCCCTCTAAATCTTTCGTAGTCAGGATGGACAAGGCCTCGTCGACGATTTCTCCGATATCGGGCAGACGTCCCTGGCCTTCCGTCTTGCAGGCGAGCTCCCCGTAGCCGGGTTCCATGAAACGGTATCCCCGGGCGGTCAGCTTCTCGACGTTCTCTTTAAAAATCGGATTGCCGTACATATGGACGTTCATCGCCGGGGCGAACATCACGGGTGTCCTGGCGGCCATGACGACCGTCGTCAGCAGATCATCGGCAATCCCCGCCGCGATCTTGCCGATCACGTTGGCCGTGGCCGGGGCGACGACGATCAGGTCGCCGTATTCCGCAAGGGAAATATGGGCGATATCGTGTTCCCGGGTCAGGGAGAACATCTCGGTAAAGACCGGCTGGTTGGAAAGGGTCTGGAGGGTCAGCGGCGTAATGAATTCGGCGGCGTTTTTCGTCATGATCACTTTGACCTGCGCCCCCTGCTTCACAAATTCCCTGGTCAGCTCCGCCGCTTTGTAAGCGGCGATGCCCCCCGTTACCCCCAGAACGATCTTTTTACCGGTCAGCATGGCCGACTCCCTCCCGTAGGATATATTCCCTATAAGTTAAAAATATAGCAATTATCCGGCTCAATATCAAGGAATTCTAAGCGGCGGGCCCTTTGCGTTAGGCCTTGCCAAGCGGGCAAAAAACCATTATAGGAGGGCAAAAAACGAGGGTCCGAAATATGATCAAAACATACAGATGGTCCATGATGGTCGTCGCCGTCATCGTTATCGTTGCGGCGGGGTGCTTCTTCTTCCTGACTTACGGCGAATTCGAAAAGCCTTCCGTTCAGTTTGCGCAGGACGTCAGCGTCGTCGGCCGGCAGAAAATCATCGACGTTTCCTTCGGCGACCAACGCAGCGGTCTGCGTTCGACGGCCATCACGATCATCCAGGACAACAAGGCCTATCCCCTGGCTTCCTTCGAATACCCCAACCGGGGATTGTATCAGAAAACGGTCTCCGTTACGGTCGATGCGATGGCCCTTAAACTGAAGGAAGGGCCGGCCACGTTAGCGGTAACGGCCGTCGACTATTCCCTGTGGAAAAACCAAACGATCGTCACCCGTCCGGTAACGATCGACCTGATGCCGCCGCAGATTCAGATTACGTTTGGATCGGTGAACAATATCAGCCCCGGCGGCACGGGCGTCGTGCTGTACCGGGTCTCCAAACCCGTCTCCGTCAGCGGTGTTATGACGGAGAACCGTTTCTTCCCGGGTTACGCCACGACCGTTTCGGGCAAACCATGCATGATCGCCTATTTCGCCCTCTCCATGAAGGCCAGAAACGGCCAGACGCCGATTACGGTGACGGCCAGCGACACGGCGGGAAACAGCGCCTCGGCAGGCCTGCCCAGCCTGATCCTCGACAAGAAATTCCGCGGCGACAAAGTCAACCTGTCGGACACCTTCCTCCAGAAGATGGGCGATTTTCAGGTCGCTTACCCGGAGCTTCGCGGCAAGACGCCTATCGATGTCTTTGTGACCGTCAATTCCAAGATGCGGGATGAAAACACGAAGGCCATCCAGGAACTCTGCCGGAAATCGGAACCCCGGCAACTTTGGGACGGGCCTTTCCTCCGCATGAAGAATGCCTCCCCGATGGCCCTGTACGGCGATAGCCGAACCTACCTATATAACGGCAAGTCCGCCGGAGAGAGCATCCACCTGGGGGTGGATCTGGCCTCCACGGCCCAGGCCCCCATCGAGGCAAGCAACGGCGGTACCGTGGTCTTCACGGGTCCGATGGGCATTTACGGCAACATCGTAATCATCGACCACGGTTTCGGTATCTTCAGTCTCTACGGCCATATGTCGTCCGTCTCCACAAAACCGGGGACATCTGTCAAGAAAGGCGACGTCATCGGCCGGAGCGGCGCAACCGGCTTTGCCGGCGGCGATCATCTCCACTTCTCCATTTTAGTAAGCGGCGAGTTCGTCAATCCGGTGGAGTGGTGGGACGCGCACTGGATCGCCGACAATGTGACGAAGAAGATTCAGGCAGCGGCCCAGTAGCGGGGTGGCGGTGTCAGGACTTGTCCACGTCCCGGTGGGTGACGCTCACGGGATACGCGTGTTCCGCAAAGTAGGTGGCGATCATATTGGCCATGACGACGGAACGGTGCTTTCCGCCGGTGCAGCCCATGGCGATGCAGAGGCGCGATTTTCCCTCGCGGTCGTAAAGCGGCACGAGAAACGTCATGAGGTCGAAGAGTTTCAGGATGAACGTCCTGCCTTCGTTAAACTCCAGGACATAGTCCCGCACGCGGGGGTCGTTGCCGGTCAAATGCTTCAGTTCCTCCACGAAATAGGGGTTCTGGAGGAAACGGACGTCGAAGACCAGATCGGCGTCGGCGGGAATGCCGTATCGGTAGCCGAACGAATAGATGTTGACCGCCAGTTTGATTTGCCGATCGGAAGACAGATACAGGCGCTGGATCGTGTCTTTCAACTGGTGGACGTTCAGGGAACTCGTATCGATCACCCTTTCCGCCATCTGCTTCAGCGGCGCCAGTTTTTCCCGCTCCAGGAGAATACCGTCGAGGATGGACCCCTTGGTGCCCATGGGATGGACGCGCCTCGTCTCGCTGAATCGGTGGAGAAGGGCCTCGTCCGTCGAATCGAGAAAGAGGACTTCGATCCGATACCCCTTCTCCTGTAACCGTTTGAAAATCTCCGGGTACTGCTCGATGAACCCCTTCTCGCGCAGGTCCATGACCATGGCCACCTGCGAGATATCCTTATCGGGAGCTGCCTGAATTTCCAGAAAATCAGGCAGCAGAACGACCGGCAGGTTGTCGACGCAGAAGAAACCGATGTCTTCCAATGCCCGGATCGCGGTACTCTTGCCCGATCCGGAGAGCCCCGTGATGATCAAAACCCTGATGTTTCTCATCATTCCTCCCCCCTATGAACCATCAACACCACTTGCCTCTCGATTTGCGAATCCAGCGCAGACGCATCGAGCGAACACGGCATTTCGAGCTGCGGCAGTTTCTTACCCATAATCCTCCGAAAAGAGATTCGTCCCGCCTCCGGAACCTGTTCCCGGACAAAAGAGACCACCAGATCGACGGATGTTTCTTCGAGGATACTGCCGGGCGGGAGCACTTTGTCGGCCCGTACGGCCCCCTCTCCGCGGACACCTATGAATCCGGCGATTCTCGGATGGGCGCGACCGCAAAGCGTTCCGTCTTTTTCTTTTTTTAACGCGACGACATCGTCGGCCACCCAGTCGTGGCCCTTGCGGGCAAGGCGGATGGCGCAGGCCGTTTTTCCCGTTCCGCTCTCGCCGGTGAGCAAAACGCCCCGGCTGAACAGGCGGACGAGCGTCCCCTGTATCGTTGTGCAAAGGTCGATTTTCTCGCGGCAGAGCGATATGAGTCTTGATTCCAGGAGATATTCGTCGAAAAAGGATGTAAAGCACGGCAGGTCGAACCGGCGGAAGGCGTCGATGATGTCGGCGGGCTGCGACGCGGCGTAAGGTATGGCGAGACAGACTGCGGCCGCGGGGATATCGCCGAACACCGGCGATGCCGCCATGCCGGCGCTGTTCGGGACCTGGGCCGCATCCAGGATGGTCACGACCGGCCTTCCCTCACGGCCGCCGGTCGGGGATATGGAAAAGCGGCCGATCCGGGCCATGCCAAGCGGCCGGTCGAAGCCGGGATGCCGGGCTATCCGGTCGATACCCAGGCGAATTTTCGATCCCTTGAGAAGTTTCGCGACTGTCGTTCCCTGCACGTTGGAAACCTCGGTTTTAAGGTTGTCCCGGATGCCGTGCACTCCCTGCTGCGCTGAAACAGCCGCACGAAGGTCCGGCGAGATCAGTCGTCACGGTCCTTATCGATGACGATCCGGTGCAGCTCCGCAGCGGTGGCGGCATCCATCAGCCGCTTGCGGAAGGACGCATCTTTGAGCATCCGCGATATCTTGGCCAGGGCCTTCAGATACTGGCCTTCCGAATTCTCGGGGGCTATCAGCAAAAAGAAGAGGTGAACCGGCCTGCCGTCCATGGCTTGAAAATCGATGCCGCCGGTACTCCTTCCGAAAGCCAGGACCAGTTCGGTGAGATCGTCGAGTTTGCCGTGAGGGATGGCTATCCCGTCGCCGATGCCCGTGCTTCCCAGCTTTTCACGGTTCAGGAGGATCTCCACGACGCGGTTGCCGTCGAAGGTGTAAGGCCCTCTGAGGAAGGCCGTCGACAATTCGAGCAGAACATCCCGTTTGGTCTTGGCCTCCAACTCCTCGATGATGAACTCTTTCTTGAATATATCCTTAATTTTCATATTTCTTAATCCGATGAATGTCTTTTTCTCCGGCCAAAACAAAGGCGGGATCAACCCGCCTCTGCGAGATTCAGTCGTGTAAAACAGCGAACGGAAAGAGGGGTCAGCCGTTGGTTTCGATGAGGCCGAATTTGCCGTCGTCCCGCCGGTACATGACGCTGACCAGTTCCGTCGAGGAGTCCCTGTAGACGATGAAACGGTTTTTCGTTGTCTCCATCTGCATGATCGCATCGTCGACCGACATGGGTTTCAGTACAATTTTTCTGGTTTCGCCTATTTTCGCTTCCCTTGTCTCTTCCATCTCCTCCGCAGGAGATTCCAGTTCCGTAAGCTCGCCCGCCTTGGTCCCGTTGGCCTTATGGGCACGGATTTTCTCTTTATGTTTCTTCAGTTGACGTTCGATTTTATCCACGGCGTTGTCGATGGCCAGGTGCATATCCTTCGCTTCGTCCTTGGTGTTGACATTCAAACCGTTGAATACGAGATTGATTTCCGCCACGTTCCTGAATTTTTCCACGGACAGCACCACATAAGCTTCCACCGGCTGATCGACGTACTTCTTCAGTTTTTGCAGCCTGTCATCGACATATTCCTTGTGCCAAGTTTCCCCTTCAGCCGTGTTTTTCAGTGTCACCGATATTTTCATTTGTATCCTCCTCCTGCTGTTTATATCGAGCTCACTTTTCCGGAGCGTAATCCGTAGCCCATGGTCGAAAAAGAAAGGGGCGTCATATAGTGGCGATTGATGAAAATGTCAACTCTTTTCCTCACGGTTGTGGTTTTCGGACGGCCGGGTGCGACTCCGGGGCCGAAACCGGTTTCAAACGTACTTCTTCCGCCGCGACGAAGGAAGAATCCCCATCATCTCCCGATATTTGGCGACGGTCCGGCGGGCTATGGAAACCCCCGATTTGGCGAGCTTTTCGACAATCTCGCTGTCGTTATAGGGCTTGGCGGGGTCTTCTTCGCTGATGATCTTCTTGATGTCCTCCTTGACGCTCTTGGAGGCGATCGTCTCGCCTGCGGTGGTGTTGATGCTCGAACTGAAGAAGTATTTCATCACGAATATACCGCGGGGGGTGTGCATGTACTTGTTGGCCACAACCCGGCTGATCGTGGATTCATGCATCTCGACGTCCTCGGCAATATCCCGCAGCACCAGGGGCTTCAAGCAATTGATCCCCCTGTCGAAAAAATCGCGCTGGTATTTCAGGATGGACTCCGCGACCTTATAGATGGTATTTTGCCGCTGCTGGATGCTCTTGATGAGCCACGTCGCCGCCTGGACCCTCTCCTTGATGTACTTTTTGTTGTCGGTCGTCCTCGAATCGCCGCTCAGGCCCGCCATGATTTCCTTGTAGAAGTTGCTGATGCGGAGCCTCGGCAGGCCGTCGTCGTTCAGGAGGATCTTGTATTCCTCGCCCATTTTGAATACATAGACGTCGGGAATGACGCTTTCTATCCTCTCTTCGTTGTACAGACTGCCCGGCTTGGGGTCCATGTTGGTGATGACGGAAACGGCGAGAAGAACGTCCGCGAGAGGCACTTTCAACCGCCGGGCGATCTGCGAGTAGTTTTTGAGCTCCAGTTCCTTGAGATGGTCCTTGATGATCGCCTCGACGATAGGACTCGATACGCCCAGGACGCGGGCCTGGATGAGCAGGCATTCCTTGAGATCCCTGGCCGCCACACCCGGGGGGTCGAATTCCTGGATCTTCTTCAGGACCTGTTCGACGAAGGCCTCGTCGACGCCGGTCTGGCAGATGATATCCTCCGGCGTGGCCACGAGATAGCCGTTCTGGTCGAGATTACAGATGATCTGCTCGCCGACGGCCATCTCCTTTTCGTTCAGGGGCGACAGTTTCAACTGCCACATGAGGTGATCCGTCAGCGACTGTTTGGCCGTCAGAATATTGTCCCAGGCAGGGGCTTCCCCGTCCCGCCGTTCGTAGGTCACCCCCATGGACCCGTAGTCTTCCAGATAGTTGTCCCAGTCGAACTCCTCCCGGCCGTCGCCCTCGCCGGTCAGTTCAACGGTGTGATCGGCCGCCTTGAACTCTTCGCCGTCCTGGGTCTTGACGTCGTCCGCTTCCGTGATATTGTCCGAAGTGGCGTAATCGTCGGGCGCCGCCTCTTCCAGGAGCGGATTCTCCTCCATCTCCTGATTGATGACGTCGATCAGTTCCAGCCTCGATACCTGAAGCAGCTTGATCGCCTGCTGGAGCTGGGGCGTCATGATCAGCTGCTGGGAGAGTTTGAGGCTTTGCTTGAGTTCCAAGGCCATGTCCGGCTGTCCTATTCTTTACATCTCTTTACGTCGGTAAATACACCTTCATCCTTTAGAGATCCGCCCTGTGTATTCGGGGTCTTGAATCCGGCATCCGTATTGCCGGCAGTCCTTCGAATTTCACATTTCATTGCGGCGGAAAGGCTATCCTTTTCGTCTTACAGGCAGAAATCCTCTCCAAAATATATCTTCCGGGCGATTTCGCAGCTGGCGATCGTTTCCGGGTCGCCTTCGACCAGAACGACGCCCTCGTTGATAATATAAGCACGATCGCAGACAGACAAAGTCTCCCGGACGTTATGGTCCGAGATAATAATGCCGATGCCCTTCGACCTCAGCTTACGGACGATCTTCTGAATATCGGCAACCGCCAGGGGATCGATACCGGCAAAGGGTTCGTCGAGCAGGATGTACTGCGGCGACGTCACCAGAGCCCTTGTAATTTCCACCCTGCGGCGTTCTCCTCCCGAGAGGGAATAGGCATAATTTCCGGCGAGATGCCCGATATCCAGCTCGCCCAGAAGCTGCTCCAGACGGACTTGCCGTTCCTCCTTTTCCATCTCGATGGTTTCCAGGATGGCCATCACGTTCTGGGCGACGGTCAGTTTCCGGAAGATGGAGGGTTCCTGGGGCAGGTAATTGATCCCTCTCTTGGCCCTCCTGTACATGGGATATCTGCTGATATCCTCGCTGTCCAGACAAATACTGCCGCCGTCCGGTTTGATGAGGCCGACGATCATGTAAAAAGTGGTCGTCTTGCCCGCCCCGTTCGGTCCCAGAAGCCCCACGACCTCCCCGGTATTGACATCCAGGTCCAGGGAATTGACGACCCGCCTGCCTCCGTAAACCTTGACCAATCCTCTTGCCGACAGCGTCCCCTGCATCAATACCTTCGGTCTTTCCCTTCCGGACCTCACTCCGGGGCTATTTACTCTTTTCCTTCTTCTTGCTTCCTTCCGGTTTGTCTTCCGGATAAATCGTCAAGAACGGCCTCTTGCCGCCGCTGCCTTCCACGACCCCTCTGCTCTCATTTAAGTATACGGTTATGACATCTCCCGTTATCGTGTTTTTCCCGTCGCGCATCACGGGATTGCCCGTCATGACGATCTTCTGCTCGTCCTGATGGTAAACCGCAAGCTCGCCCGTGACCACCTTCGTCCCCTGGGTGATGTTCACATGCCCCCGGGCTTCGATCCTTTCGAGGTCGCCCGCCGCGCTCATCGCCTTGGCCGGCTTGGCCTCGGCCGACTTATCTTTCTTGTAAAAAAGAGATATCTTATCGGATTTGATGACTTTATCGCCCTGGACAGCCACGGCGTGGCCGGAAAAGACGACCATTTTCTCCGCGTCGAAGGCTTCAAGGCGGTCCGCCACCACCTGGATGGGTTCTTTCGATTCGAAAGGTTTTTTGCCCGGTCCCTTCTCCTGGGCACACGGGGCCGAAGCGCAAAGGAGCAGGAGAATCGCCAAAAAAGACGCCATTTTGATCTTTGCGACACACCCCTTTGTTCGTCCTAAAGCTCCCGTCACTTGGTCTGCACCTTCACTTTAGATAATATTTTCAATTCCTTAGCCTGCATAAGCAGGTTCATTCCGACACCGGTGATCTTCATGCGCGCGTTCTCCATCATGACGTTGCCGTCCGTGAAGATTTTCTTGCCCGCGTTGGAGTAATTGAGATGGTCCGTTGTATAGCGATCACCTTGATCGGAAATGATCACAACGTTGCCGACGACGTCCATATCTTTCGTGGCGGTCATGAAACGGCCCTTGTCACCGGTCATGAGGAACGTCTTGCCGTCCTCCAGGACCAGTTTCACCGATACCTTATCGAAGAGGACGACGTTTTCCTTCCTCATGTACTGGGCCGTCTCCGCCCTGATTTCCCACTTCTCGCCTGAACCTCCCACCTCGGTAAAGAGGATATTCTTAATCTGCAGGTCGACGTTCTCCGCCAGGACCTTGAGGGCTTTAACCGGGGCATCCGCACGGTTGTGGATGTAAAGGATCACAGCCGTCGAGAGCACGGCCAAGACAGCCGCAGCGATCACGAATCCCTTTTTCCTGTCTAACGTCATGGCTTGCGGCCTGTAAAAGGTGCGACCCCCGCAACGAACCGCATTTACGGTCAAAATCGCGGAATCTGAATAAACTTATGGCCCTTTTATACCATCCGCTTTGCAATCTGTAAAGTCAAACCTGCCCCACCCGGGAAGGCGCAACGGCTCAGGCGAACTCGTACCTTGCCGCGACATCCGGCCATTTCCCCTGGGCCTTCAGGATCAGTTCGCAGATCTCCCGGACGGCACCCCGGCCGCCGCCTTTTTCCGCGACGTAATGGACGCTCCGTCTTGCCTCCTCGCAGCCGTCGGCCACGGAAGCCGCAAACCCCACCCGCTTCAGGAGCGGGATATCCACGATATCGTCGCCGACGTAGGCCGCCTGCTCAGGGCGCAGGCCGCGCCGGGCGATGATGCCTTCAAAGGCCTCGACCTTGTTCCAGATGCCCTGATGGACCTCCTTGATGCCAAGATCGTCCGCCCGGTGCACCACGACGGAAGACGTCCGGCCGGTGAGCAGAACGACATCGATATCGTACCTCATCAATACCTTGAGGCCGTGCCCGTCCCTCACATTGAAATGCTTCGACTCGCAGCCGTTATCGTCCACGATGATCCGTCCGTCGGTCATAACGCCGTCCACGTCGAGAATGAGAAGACGGATACCTTTCAAGCGCTCTATTGCTTCGGCTTCCATTGGTCGACCCATAATATTCCTTCCCTTAAACGGTCCCGGACAGCTGTCTCTTTGCTATCACGTCGATTTCTTTAATGATTTCCAGAAGTCCCTCCAGTTCGTCGAGGCGTACCGAGTTGGGCCCGTCGCACAGAGCGCAATCGGGGTCGGGATGGACCTCCAGGAAGAGCCCGTCGACGCCGACGGCGGCCGCGGCCCGCGACAGATAGGGAACCATCAGCCGCTGTCCTCCCGACGCGGTTCCCGCACCGCCCGGCAGCTGGACGCTGTGGGTGGCGTCGAAGACGACGGGATACCCCATATCCCTCATGATCGGGAGGGAACGGAAATCGGCCACGAGGTTGTTGTAGCCGAAACTGACGCCCCGCTCCGTGAGGATGATATTCTTCTGTCCCGCCGCTTCCACCTTGGCGACGACGTTGGCCACGTCCCACGGGGCGAGAAACTGCCCTTTCTTGATATTGACAACCCGCGCCCGGCGGGCAACCTCCATCACAAAGTCCGTCTGGCGGCAGAGGAAGGCCGGAACCTGGACCACGTCGAGGACCTCGGCGGCCGCATCGATCTCGGCAAAGCGATGGACGTCGGAAAGAACGGGTATCCCGTAATCGGACCTGATCGCCTTCAGTATCCTGAGCCCTTCCGCGAGGCCGGGGCCGCGGTAACCGTCCCGGGAGGTCCTGTTCGCCTTATCGTACGAGGCCTTGAACACCAGGGGCATATCGAGCCTCGCGGCCAGGTCCTTCATGTAAACGGCGATGTCCCGCGTCTTCTCCTCCGATTCGATGACGCACGGGCCGGCAATGAGCACGAGCGGCGCCGCCCC
Source organism: Syntrophales bacterium (assembly GCA_963668175.1). Lineage (GTDB taxonomy): Bacteria > Desulfobacterota > Syntrophia > Syntrophales > PHBD01. The sequence goes on along the minus strand of OY764159.1, from coordinate 1,438,416 downwards.
CCCCATGACGATGTTGTTGATGCGGATATCTCTCATTTCTCTCCTTTCCCTGCCGGACCCTTTATCCGGACCCTGCTCAGGATTCGTCGTCCTCTTTTTCGCCTTCGCCCCGATGCTTCTCCTGCAGCATTTTGATCTTCAACTGGGGTATGCGGCGGCCAGCCGCGGCGGAATCGGGGTTCAGCTCGTAAGCCTTGCTGTAGGCGGCCAGGGCTTCTTTCAATCTTCCCTTTTTTTCATAAGCTTGACCAAGTCGGGTATAGACGCCGTCGCTGGCCTTGCCCAGCTTAAGCGACCGCTGGTAGGATTCGATCTGGCGGTTCGTATCCCCTTTCAGGCCGTATACGTCGCCCAACCCTTCGTAATACGAAGCATTCTTTGGGCTCTTGCGGATGAGGGCCTTATAGTCCGCGATAGCCAGATCATACTTTTTCGCCTTCATGTAGCGTTCGATCCGGCGGTTTGGGGCCTTGCCGGCGGGGACGGCCGTTTTTGCAGGCGCGGAAACTTTCTCCGCGGCAGGGGACTTTTCCGCGACGGGGGCTTTCTCCGCGGCCGCAGTTCTCTCTTCGACGACGGCCTTCCGGCCGGAGAGTTCGTTTTTGGCGGACGCCAGATTGGTCCTTACCTGGGGATCCTTGTTGCCGCTTTTGATGGCTTTTTCGTAGTTTTCAACCGCCTTTTTGAAGTTCTTCTTCTCGCCGTAGGCAAATCCCAGATTCGCATAGGCCGCGGCCTTGCCGTTCATATTCTTGATGGCCTTTTCGTAGCGCGCAATGGCCTCCGTATAATTGCCGTTCTTGAAGGCGAGTCCGGCAAGCCTCGCCTGTGCGTCGTTATCATTGGGTTTTATCTTGAGGACTTGGGCATAGGTCTTGGCGGCCTCGCGGTCGTTCTTGCCCTTTTCGTAAGCGGCGGCGAGATTGAAAAGGACGACCGTATTTTTGGGGTTCAGGGCAAGCGCTTTACGGTACTGGGCGATCTCCTCCTTGCCCATACCCTTGCCGCCGTAGGCGAGGCCCAGGTTCCCATACAGGGACGCCTCCCGGGGACGCAGTTTGACGAGTTCGCCGTACCACTTGATCGCCCCGTCATACTGGCCTGATTTCAGACTGACGTCGGCAAGCGCCAGCATGGCATAATCGGCCTTGGGGCTTCCGGCCAGGACGAGTTCGTACTGCCGCACCGCTTCACCGGTCCGGCCGGATTTCTCAAAAGCCTCACCCAGCTTGTACCGGACCTGCCCGTTGTTGGGTTCTTGTTGCAACGCCTCCTGGTAATTGGCGATCGCGCAATTCCAGTCCCCCTTCTTGCTGCAAGCCAGGCCGCTTTGAACGTACGGGGAACTTCCGGAAGCTGCACCTCCGGGACGCGGGGCTTCGGCTGCGCCGCCCGGCATAGCGGGCGTAACCGCCGGTTTTCCATCCGCCACGGGCGCCTTGCCCTCCATGGCCTGGATCTCCGCAAGCTGGGCGGCGGCCGCTTCCTTCATTCCGGCTTTTTCGTAAGAAGCGACAAGCATCCTGCGAACCGGGATGTCTTCTTTATTAAGGGCGATGGCCTTCTGCAGATACCGGATCTTCGCCGCATTGTCCTCCGTTGCGCGGGCGTAACGCAGCCAATCCTGGGCCGAGACGGTAACAACAACGGGAATGGCGGCGATCACCGTCTCATTGTATCGGACGAGGATCCGGACGGGCTTTTCGGCCGGGGCGAGAGCCGTTTTGTCGACGAGTTCAACGCCTTTAAGGAGCCGTCCAAGGTCGTTCCCCGCCCCCGTCTCCTCCACGTCGACCGTTGTTTTGCCTCCGAAGAGATCGTCCGTCGCAACCCCTTTGAACACGAACTCGTCCCGATAGGTTACCTCGAAACGGTCCTTGTCGGTGAGCTTGATCTCCTTGCCGTTCTTTTCTCCTTCCAGATAGTAGAAATGCGGTTTATCGCCGAGGACGGCGAAGGTGATGTAATTCCTGACCCGGAAAAAGGCTGTCGGCACTGCTCCCGGCTTCTCCGTCATGAAACTGCCCACGATGAACGTGCCCGCCACAATCGCTACGCTTGCGGCCAGAAAAATACCTATGATCAGATGACCCGGCTTGGCCGAAATCTTTTTCAGACGGTTCAACATCGGCCGCTTCCTCCCCTCCCTTCCATATCTGCCTTCAACGCCGGCAGGCCCTTTTTATGCCTATGGCCCTCTCCCGTACCCATCAGCCCCGGGGATGGTACCTTCGGTGGACGTCTTTCAGACGTTCCCTCGTTACATGGGTATAGATCTGGGTCGTCGCGATATCGACATGGCCCAGCATCGTCTGTACGGACCGGAGATCCGCCCCCCCCTCCAGCATGTGCGAAGCGAACGAATGCCGGAAGGTGTGGGGATACACCTTCTTTTTGAGACCAGCCTTCCCGGCGTATTTCTTGACGATCTTCCAGAATCCCTGACGCGTGAAGGCTTCTCCGGAGCGGTTCAGGAAAAGGGTATCGACCGTTTTCCCTTTCAGAAAAGACGGCCGGGCCGCTTCCACGTAACGACTTACGGAGCGGTACGCCGTCCTGCCGACCGGCACGACCCTCTCCTTGCCTCCCTTCCCCAGCACGATCAGAAATCCCACCTGCCAATTGATGCTGCCCATGGACAGGGACACAAGCTCCGTCACCCGGATACCCGTTGCATAAAGCAAATCCAGCATGGCTTTGTCCCTGACGCCCGCGGCCGTATCTTCACCGGGTTGTGAAAGCAGGAGGTCCATCTCACCGCGGGACAGACAGTCCGGAAGCCTGAGCCAGGTCTTGGCCATAGCGATCTGGGCCGCCGGGCTCTTCTCGATCACGTTCTCCTTCAGAAGAAATTTATAAAACCCCCTGACGGCCGCAAGGTTCCTGTTAACCGATCTTACCGAAAGGCCGTCTTCGCGCAGTCCCGACATATAGTCGACGATATGGTCGGAGGAGATATCACGGACGGCTCCGATTCCGCAAGACTCGATAAAGGCAAGGTGGCGGGCCAGGTCCCGGCCGTAGGCTTCTGTCGTGTTGTGAGAGACCCCTTTTTCGACGGCCAGGAAGTTGAGATATTCGTCTATGAGGAGATTCATTCTTTTTTTCTAACGCAATTTCTCCGGTTGCGCAAAAAAAACTTTTTACGGCGCCGTGTGCGACGCCGTAAAACTGTCTCCATCACCCCGCATCCGTCCGGAGAAAGGTCTGAAAGGCCCGTCGCTGCCGGTCGTCCGTCCGGGAAAATCATCCCTGGATATTTTTTATGAACCGTTGCAGGGAAGGGCCGGAATGACGCCCCGGCCTCTGAAAACAAGCCCTTCAAATGTGTTGACATCCCCCAGCCTATATGGTAGCTTCCGCGAGGTTCAGTTGGACATATAGCCTATAAATTGATAGAGTTATTCGCAGCCAGCGGCTTATATCCCCGTACAGAAGGCGGCCCAGGAGAATTAGCGTGACACTTCGCGAAATCAAAGAGATACTCGATGCAGAGGTCATCGTCGGTTCCGAACAACTGGACAAGGAAATCAAGACAGCCTTCGGCGCCGACCTGATGAGCGACGTCCTGGCCTTCGCCAAGGCGGGCAGCCTCCTTTTGACCGGATTGACCAATCCCCAGGTCATCAGGACGTCCGATGTCTTGGATATTGCCGCGATCGTGATGGTCCGGGGAAAAAGACCCACCCCGGAAACAGTTACGCTTGCCGAAGAACTCGGGATACCGGTCCTGTCGACCCGGTATATCCTCTTTGAAACGGCCGGCAAATTATATGAAAAAGGCATTGTCGGCTGCGTCGAAAAAGTGGAAAATAAATTCAGCCGTGAATGATCTTACAACCAGTTCCCCGCTCTTGTTAGGTACCAGCTTCATCCGATAGAACACAACTCAGCAAAGAGGATTGGCCCCCGGGGTTGCGCTGTGTTAGAGAATAGGTGTGCCCGGAGAGAAATACCGGCCGGAAACCTTTCCGCCTGGAATTTTATTGGGTTTAGGTTCGCTTATCGCTGCGGAAAGAGGAAGCTAGGATATGAATTTAGAAAAAGTCGTCCAGGCCTTGGGTCTCGGAGTCAGATGCGGAGGAGACAAGCTTAAGAACGAAGTGACGGGCGGATATTCGGGAGATCTGCTCAGCGATGTCATCGCCAACTGCAAGGAAGGCGACATCTGGATTACGAGGCAGGTTCATCAGAATATTATCGCCGTTGCAAGTCTCAGGGACGTCGCGGGAATTATTCTCGTACAGGGAAACGAACCGGCCCCGGATACGCTGGAAAAGGCCGCCGAAAAAGGTGTCCCCATTCTGGTGACCGACCACTCGGCATTCGAGACGGCCGGTCGTATTTACGACTTGATGAACGCCGATATTAAGGCACATAGCGATCATGGAGCATGAGGCCTCCCCCCGGAGGTCTTTTTTTTTGAGGTTATACCAGGGAACAGAGGATGTGCAAGGTTTTCCGTTGCGATCTCCATGTCCATACATGCCTCTCTCCCTGTGCGGAACTGGACATGTACCCGAGGGCGGTGGTCAATCGCTGCCTGGACCTGGGGCTGGACGTGATCGCCGTCTGCGATCATAACGCGTCGGAGAGCGTCCCTTACGTCGCGAAATGCGCGGAGGGAACCCCGTTGACGGTCCTGCCCGGCATGGAAATAACCAGCCGCGAGGAGGTACACGTTCTGGCCATCTTTGACAATACGGATGCCCTGTTCAGGCTTCAGACGCTCATTTACGAGCATCTGCCGGGCGAAAACGACGAAGACGCCTTCGGCTGCCAGGCGATCGTCAATGAAAATGACGAAGTGGAGGGGATCAACACCAGGCTTCTCATCGGGGCCACGGAGCTGCCGCTCTCCCTTCTTGTCGGGCATATCCACAGGCTGGAAGGGCTGGCCGTCGCCGCGCATATCGACCGCGAGAGCTTCAGCGTCTTAAGCCAGTTGGGGTTCCTGGACCCGGACACCCCGTTCGACGCCCTTGAGGTATCGGCGGCGACGGGGATCAAGGGCGGAAGGAAGCAATATCCAGAATTTGCGGAATATGCGATGATTCAATCCTCCGATGCCCATTTCATCAGGGACATCGGAAGGACCTTCACCTCGATCGCCATGAAGTCGGCAACGGTTCCCGAGCTGAAACTGGCCTTTACCGGAAGCGAAGGAAGAGCGATCCTGACGTGATATGATCGAACTCTCGCTCCACATCCTGGACATTGCAGAGAACGCTACCCGGGCCGGCGCGGCGGCGGTGGAGATTTCCATCGACGAGGCCCCGGCGGAAGACCGGCTCGTCATCGAAATCAAGGACGACGGCAAGGGCATGGACAAATCCACCCTGGCCAAGGCCCTCGATCCCTTTTTCACGACGAAAGGCGTGCGCAAGGTGGGTCTCGGACTGCCCCTCCTGGAAGAGGCCGCCCGAACCGCCGGCGGCCGTTTTTCCGTCGCCTCCAGGGAGAATGAAGGCACGGTCGTCACGGCCGAATTTCGGTTCAGCCACATCGACCGGCAGCCGCTCGGCCAAATGGCGGATACCGTAACGGCATTGATTACCGGCAATCCCGGCATCGATTTTTTTTATCGTCATCGTGGCCCGAAGGGTTTGTTTTTATTGGACACGAAAGAGATAAAAAAAGAGATTGACGGCTTGCCCATTAATCATCTAGATGTCCTTCAGTTCATCCGGCAATACATGGAGGAGGGGCTGAGGGAGATCGGATCGGAAGCTCAACACACGAATTCGGAACAGAAGGAGGAAGATTGAATGATGTCAGAAGATACAGAACTGCTTAACGAATTTACACCGGAGCAGATCCAGAAGCTCGACGCAATCGTGGAGAAATTCAAGGATAAACCGGGGGGACTGATTCCGGTCCTGGAAGAGGCGCAAATGGTTCTGGAATATCTTCCCATACCGGTGCAGAAAAGAATTGCCAAGGGGTTGAACCTGCCTTTAAGCAGGGTCTATGGCGTCGTCACTTTCTATTCGTTCTTCACGATGACGCCTCGGGGCAGACACACCATCAGGGTGTGCCTGGGAACCGCCTGTTATGTCAGAGGGGGCAAAGCCCTGGCTGAAACCATTGAAAAGCTTTACGGCATCACGGAAGGCGAAACGACGGCCGACCGCCGGTTCACCTACGAGTCGGTCCGGTGCCTCGGCGCCTGCGGCCTGGGTCCGGTCATCGTGGTCGACGAAGATGTCCATGGCCGGATGAAGCCGGCCAAGGTCAAGGACGTACTGAACCAATACGCTTGAAACAAAGCATAACGAATGAGAGGCTTGGTTATGGCAAAACTGACGATAGCGGATTTGAAGAAAATCAAAGACAAGGTCCACGCCGAAACGGCCTTGCGGGAAGGAGACAGAAGGGCCAAAGTAACCGTGCACATGGGAACATGCGGGATCGCCTCGGGCGCGAGGGACGTCCTGAACAGCCTTATGGGTGAGATCGCCGAGGCGGGGGTCAACGACGTCGTCGTGACCACGTCCGGGTGCATGGGCCTTTGCAGTCGCGAACCGCTCGTAACGGTGGAAATCCTCGGCAAGGAACCCATCAAGTACGAGCTGATGAACGCCAACAAGATGAGGCAGGTCTTCAAGAAGCATATCCTGGAGGGAGAAGTGCAGACCCCCTTCGTTCTGGCCAAAGGCGCCGAAGTTCTGAAATAACGGAATAGGACTCAGGCAGGGTCCGGTTGAGCGACCCGGCCGCAAAAGTTTTTCGCGTGAAGGAGGAACAATTCAAATGAAGGTTTTTCGCTCACATCTATTGATTTGCGGAGGCACGGGATGTCACGCCTCCGGGGCCATCGCCGTCAAGAAGGCCCTGATTGCGGAGCTGAATAAAAGAAGCCTCGATGAAGAAATTAAAGTCGTCGAAACGGGATGTAACGGCTTCTGCGCCATGGGGCCGATCATGGTCGTCTATCCCGACGGCGTTATCTATATGACGATCAAGGACAGCGACGTCCCCGAACTGGTCGAAGAGCACCTGGTCAAGGGCCGCATCCTGGAGAGGCTCCTCTACCGGGAACCGACCACAGAGACCGTCATTCCCACCATGCAGGACATCCCGTTTTTCGCCCTTCAGGACCTGCGGGTGCTGCGCAACCGGGGCCTCATCGATCCGGAAAAGATCGAGGAATACATCGCCCGCGACGGTTATGCGGGAATGGCCAAGGCCCTCACGGAGATGAAGCCCGAAGAGATCGTCAAGGAAGTGCTCGACTCGGGGATCCGCGGAAGAGGCGGGGCGGGGTTCCCGACGGGCATGAAATGGAAATTCGCCGCCCAGTCGCCGGGAGACGTTAAGTACGTCCTCTGCAACGCCGACGAAGGCGACCCGGGCGCATTCATGGACAGAAGCGTTCTGGAAGCGGACCCCCATGCCGTGCTGGAAGGCATGGTCATCGCCGCCAAGGCCATCGGGTCCCACCACGGGTACATTTACTGCCGGGCCGAGTATCCCCTGGCCATCCACCGTCTGAACATCGCCATCGGCCAGGCCCAGGAGGCGGGTCTTCTGGGCAAGGACATCCTGGGGACGGGCTTCGACTTCGACCTGGAGATCTACCAGGGCGCCGGCGCCTTCGTCTGCGGAGAAGAGACGGCCCTGATGACATCCATCGAAGGCAAACGCGGCATGCCCCGTCCGCGGCCTCCCTTTCCGGCCATCGCCGGCCTGTGGCAGAAGCCGAGCGTTCTGAACAACGTGGAAACCCTGGCCAACATCGGCCAGATCATTCACCGCGGCGCCGCCTGGTATGCCGGCGCGGGTACGGAAAAGAGCAAGGGAACGAAGGTCTTCGCGCTCACGGGGGACGTGAACAACGTGGGCCTCGTCGAAGTCCCCATGGGGACTTCGCTGGGCACGATCGTCTACGACATCGGCGGCGGCATTCCCAAGGGTAAGAAATTCAAGGCCGCGCAGCTCGGCGGTCCGTCGGGCGGCATGATTCCCACGCAGCATCTCAATGCCCCCATCGATTACGAGAAGGTGGCGGAACTGGGCGCCATCATGGGTTCCGGCGGCATGATCGTCATGAACGAAGACAACTGCGCCGTCGACATGGCCCGGTTCTTTATGGACTTCTGCCAGGACGAATCCTGCGGCAAGTGCACGCCCTGCCGCGAAGGCACGAAGCGGATGCTGGAGATCCTGACCAACATCACCCAAGGCAAGGGCAAGGAAGGCGACATCGAAAAACTGGAAGAGATGGCCGCCATCATCAAGGATGCCTCCCTCTGCGGTCTCGGCCAGACGGCCCCAAACCCCGTTCTGAGCACGATCCGCTATTTCCGGAAAGAATACGAGGACCACATCCGGAACCACCGCTGCGTGGCCACGGTCTGCTCGGCCCTCTTCAAATCCCCCTGTCAGCACACCTGCCCCATCGAGATGGACATCCCCTCGTACATCGCGCTGATCAGGGCGGAGCGCTTCGGCGACGCGTACAGGATTCTCCTCCAGACGAACCCCTTCCCGTCGGTCTGCGGCCGCGTCTGCGACCACAAGTGCCAGACCAAATGCCGCCGGGGCAAGATGGACGAAGCCATCGCGATCAAGTTCCTGAAACGCTTCATCACCGATAACGCCGTCAGGCCGAAGATCGAGGCGGTGCCCGTGAGCCGGAAAGAGAAGGTCGCCGTCGTCGGCGCCGGCCCCGCGGGTCTGACCTGCGCCAGGGACCTGGCGATGCGCGGCTATAAAGTGACCGTCTTCGAAGAACTCGCCGCCCCCGGCGGGATGCTGCGCTGGGCGATTCCGTCCTACAGGCTCCCGAGAAACATCCTGGACGGCGAGATTAACGATATCCGGGCCCTGGGCGTGGACATCAAATGCAACGTCCGTGTCGGCAAGGATATGTCGTTCGAGCAGGTCAACAAGGATTACGACTTCGTTTACCTCGCCCCCGGTGCGCACCGGAGCCAGAAAATGGGCGTGGCCGGAGAGGATATTAAAGGCGTTTTCGGCGGCGTGGAGTTTCTGCGAGACTTCAACGCCAACGAGGAAGCCTGGACGAAAGGCAGCAAATCGCTGGGCGCGAAGGTCGCCGTCATCGGCGGCGGCAACTCGGCCATCGATGCCGCCCGTTGCGCCCTGAGACTCGGAGCGGATGTGACCATCCTTTACCGCCGCCTGCGGCAGGATATGCCGGCCGCCCAGGAAGAGATCGTCGCCGCCGAGGAAGAGGGCATCAAGATCGAGTATCTCGTCGCCCCGCTCAAGATCGAGCAGAAGGACGGCAAGGTGAGCGGGATAACCTGCGAACGGATGGTCTTGGGCGACTTTGACCGCAGCGGAAGGAAGAAACCCGTTCCGATCAAGGGTTCCGAGTTTACCCTGGCCGTCGACTCGGTCATTGCCGCCATCGGTCAGGTTCCCGATCTTTCGTTCGTCCCGAAGGACAGTGGTATCACGGTCAACAAGTGGGATACCTTCGATCTGGACAAAGAGAGCAAGTCCCGGACCACCAATCCGAAGTTCTATGCGGGCGGCGATGCGGTCACCGGCCCGGATACGGTCATCGGCGCCATAGCCGCCGGTCATCAGGCCGCCGACGACATCGACGGCACGATCCGGAAGCGCAACGGCGAACCGGCCTGGGTGGCGCCGCCCTCCGAGAAGATCGACGTTCCCCTGATCATCGACGAGGATACGGTCGAGTGTCCCCAGACCAGAATGCCGGAACTCCACGGCGGGGACAGGAAGACGACGTTCGTCGAGGTGGAACTGGGCTTCACGAAAGAGCAGGCCGTCGCGGAAGCTTCGCGTTGCTTGAGATGCGATGCGGAGATATAGAATAATAAACGAAATGATCCGGAGTGATTCGCGGCTTCCTCTCAAGCGAGGTTCCGCCGCGCTGATCTCGGGAATAGATAAAGAGAGGAGGAAAGTCAGACGATGAAGATGGTGAAACTTACCATCAACGGTGATGCGGTCAGCGCACCTGCCGGTACAACCATCCTTCAGGCAGCAAAACAGGCGGGGATAGACATCCCGACGCTGTGCGACCATCCGGCACTGAGTTCGATCGGTGCCTGTCGCGTATGCGTGGTAGAGGTTGCCGGACAGCGCAACCTGCAGGCAGCCTGTGTATTCCCCATTTCGGAAGGGATGGAAGTGCTGACGGAATCGCCGCGGGTGACAAAAGCACGGAAACTTGTTCTGGACATGATTTTCGCGGAACGGAACCATTACTGCATGTACTGCGAAGCCAGCGGAGACTGCGAGCTGCAGGCCCTGGGCTACCGTTACGGTCTCGACCACTTCACGTATTCGACCTACACGACCCAGTTCGGGCTTGACGCCTCACGGAAGGATTTCATTATGGAACAGAACCGCTGCGTTCTCTGTTCGCGGTGTATTCGCGCGTGCAGCGATCTCGTGGCGAACCATACCCTGGGTCTGCGGCGGCGGGGCGCCAAGTCCATGGTCCACGCCGATGCAAACATCCCCTTCGGGGAGTCGTCCTGCGTCGAGTGCGGCACCTGCATGCAGGTCTGCCCGACGGGCGCGCTGTTCGACAAGCGGAGCGCCTTCATGGGCCGTGACAAGCAGGTGGAACATGTCAAAAGCACCTGCGGCCAGTGCAGCATCGGCTGCAGCATGGACATCGTCACCCGCGGCGGCAACGTCCTGCGCATCGAAGGTGACTGGGACGGCGCCGTCAACGGCGGCCTGCTCTGTAAACTGGGACGATTTAACCCCCTCTACGAAAGCCGCCAGCGCATCACGACGCCGCTCGTACGCAGGAAGGGTAAACTCGAAGAGGCGACCTGGAGCGAGGCCCTGCAAACCGTGGCCAAGCAGGCGGAGAAAATCGAAGCGGGCGAAACCGGGGTGTTGACATCGAGCTACGCCACCAACGAGGCGCTTTATCTTCTCGATGCCGTCTTCCACAAGGAACTGAAGGTGAAGAACAGGGGCATGCTGAATGCCGCGGCACCAGACCTCGCAAAAAAACAAAAGGGCAAAATCTCCGGAATCGCGTCCGGTGACGTTATTCTGGTCGTCGGCGCCGATCCTGTCGCCGACCAGCCCGTCGCCTCCTTCTTCGTCAAACGGGCCGTCGATAAAGGCGCCCGTCTGATCGTCGTCGACGGGCCGGAAAACGGCCTCGTACCCTTTGCCTATAAAAATATGCCGATGGACGAGATCGACAAGGCCGTGGCCGTGGCCGCCCGCGCCGATTCCCCTATAGTGCTGTACGGGGCAGGCGTCACCAAGAAAGCGGCAGCCGAATTGAAGAAACTGGAAGGCAAGGCGTCGTTTGTCGCCCTGGAACCCGGGGCCAACACCTACGGGGCAACCGCCTTCGGATTCAATAACGGCTTCAAGCCGGACGCCCTTAAATTCCTCTACGTCCTTCTGGGCGAACAGGAATGGGACGGCCGAGATGTATTCGATAAACTGGACAAGAAAGCGTTCACCGTCGTGCAGGCGAGTTTCGTATCGGCTGCAACCGAACAGGCCGACGTCGTGCTGCCTATGGCCATCTGGTCGGAGCGTGCGGGAAGCCTGACGAACACGGAGGGAACGGTTCAGCATGTTTCCAAAGCGATTGAGCCGTCGGGAGAGGCCAAGGCCGACTGGGACATCCTGTCCCTCCTTGCCGCCAAGCTCGGCAAGAAGGTCGGCAAGTCTCTCGAAGAAATCACGGCGCAAGCTGTCAAGGAACTCAACTGAAAGGAGAATCCCACGATTATGGCAAAGGTTAAAATCGCCACGGATTGGCTGGCTGGATGTGCGGGCTGTCATATGTCGCTGCTCGACATTGACGAACGCGTCGTCAAGTTGCTGGAATCGGTGGAATTTACATCGAGCCCGGTAACCGACCTCAAGCATCCCCCCAAGGAAGGCGTGACGGTAGGCATACTGGAAGGTGCTATATGTAACACGCACAATATCGAAGTGGCAAAGCAGATGAGGGAGCGTTGTCAGATCCTTATCGCCGTGGGCGACTGCGCCACGTTCGGCGGCCTCCCCGCCATGAGAAACCTGTGCGGAAAGGATGCGGCGCTGAAACGGGCCTATCTGGAGACGGAAAGCGTATGCGACGGCCTCATTCCCGACTCCGAAGAGCTGGGTAAGCCCCTGGAAACGGTTACGGGTGTGGACAAGGTTGTGAAGGTCGACCTTTTCATCCCCGGCTGTCCCCCCCGGGCCGACGCGTTTTACTACGCTTTGACGGAACTTCTAGCCGGGCGCACACCCATCGTCATTCCGCCCGAACTTTTCACATACGATTAGAGGAGAACTTCTATGGATGCACGTAAAATAACCATTGAACCGGTGACACGCATCGAAGGCCACGGGCGGGTCACGATCCATCTCAATGAGCAGGGTGCAGTAGACCAGACCTTCTTCCACGTCGATGAATTCCGCGGCCTGGAGAAATTTTGCGAGGGCCGTCCCTACTTCGAAATGACACAGCTGACACAACGCATCTGCGGCATCTGTCCCGTCAGCCATCACCTGGCGGCGGCCAAGGCCTGCGACGGTGTCGCCCGCCTGGAACCGCCGCGGCCGGCAAAATTGCTCCGGGAACTGATGCACATGGGCCAGATGGTGCAGTCCCACGGCATGCACTTTTTCCACCTGGCGGCGCCCGACCTGGTTTTCGGCTTCGACGCCGATCCGAAGGACCGCAACGTCTTCGGCATCATCAAGGCCAATCCGGACCTGGCCCTGAAGGCGGTGAACCTGCGCCGCTACGGCCAGCAGATCATCGAAAGGCTTGGTGCGAAACGCATTCATCCCAACTTCGCCGTCCCCGGAGGCGTCAACAATCCGCTGTCCAAGAAGGACCGCGACGCCATCGCCAAGGAACGGGACACGATGATCGATATCGCCAAGACGGCCGTGGCCATCGGTAAGAACTATTTGACGGAGAACGCGGACCTGGCCAAGGCCTTCGCCTCCTTCCCGTCCAATTACATGGGGCTCGTCGACCTTGAAGGCGGCCTGCAGCTTTACGACGGCGAGATCCGGGTCAAGGATTCGGAGGGGAAACTGGTCGCCCAGTTCAAGCCCGAACATTACCTCGCCCATGTGGCGGAGCATGTGGAGTCCTGGTCGTTCCTCAAGTATCCGTACTACCGGAAACTTGGATGGCCGAACGGGACCTACCGGGTGGGACCGCTGGGAAGGCTCAACGTCATCGACAAGATCGGCACACCCCTCGCCCAGGAAGAGTTCAAGGTGTTCAAGCAGATAGGCGGCGGCAAACCCGTCGAGGGGTCCCTCTACTACCATTACGCCCGGCTGATCGAAATCGTTTACGCCCTGGAGCGCATCGGCGAGCTTCTGGACGATCCGGACATCCTCTCCGAGGACATCAGGGCCTATCCCACAACCGACAAGATCGGCGGCCAGGGAGTCGGTGTCATCGAGGCCCCGCGTGGGACTTTGTTCCACGACTACTCGACGGACGAGAACGGCCTCCTGACGAGGATCAACCTGATCGTCGCGACGGGAAACAACAACTGGGCCATGCATACCGCTTCGGGCCTGGTCGCCAAGGCCTTCGTCGACGGCAACAAACTGACGGAAGGGATGCTGAACCGGGTGGAGGCGGCGATCCGCTGCTACGATCCGTGCCTGTCCTGCGCCACCCATGCGCTGGGCCAGATGCCCCTGGAGATCACGCTGATTGCGGCCGACGGTACGGTTTTGGACCGGATAGCCCGCTAGGCGCAAACATTAACCGACAACGCGCGCAAGCGTTTGAATCCCCGTGGGTTCAGGCGCTTGCGCCCTTTTTTTGCAAAGCGGAGAGGCGATGAACCGCACCCTCGTGATCGGTTTCGGCAACCGCGACCGCGCCGACGACGGCGTCGCGTACTACGTAGTGAATACCTTACGGGAGCGCCGCGGCCAAAGGTTGCTGGCCGAAGACGAAACGGGACTGGAAGAGCTGGGAGAGTCGGTGGATGCGATTTTCCTGAATCAGCTTGCGCCGGAATTGATGGACATCACGGCCCCTTACGGGCGGATCGTCTTCGTCGACGCCCACGTCGGAGAGGACCGCGGCGATCTCTATTCGGCCCGCGTTCTGCCCGAAGACGCCACGTCCGCTTTCACCCATCAGATCTCGCCGTCCATGTTCCTCGCCCTCCTTCAGGCCATCTACGGAAGGGAGCCGGAAGGGCACATCGTCTCCATCCGCGGCTACGACTTCGACTTCCACCACACCCTCTCGGGACCCACCAGCCGGCTCATCGGCGACGCCGCCGACCGTATCGAAGCAATTCACGACAAAGGGTTGACGGAATAGGCAATCCCCCCATCGGTCCGCCGGATGTCGTCCGCTGTCCCGGATAGGGGATCGTTGAAAATTCCCAAATACGGAATGCAAGAGCGCGGGATGTCGTCGGCTGCGGATAATCATGGATTCTCGCCACGAACGATGAAGGGTCCACGCAAGGTTCGGGTAACGCAAATAATCTGCGGCGGCTTCAGGCCTGACCGATCGCTTCCTGACCCTTATCCAGCCAGATGACCGATTTGACGGTCGTTCCCCGTCCCACCTGGGAATGGATGTCGAATTCGTCGGAAACCCGCCGGGTATTCGGTATTCCCATCCCGGCGCCGAATCCCAGGGAGCGGATCCATTCGTTCGCCGTCGAGTATCCCTCCTGGAGGACCAGCGACACGTCGGCAATACCCGGCCCGCAATCCTTGGTGATGATCGTGACCGACTTGTCGTCCACGAAGAAGACCAGTTTGCCTCCTTCAGAATGGATCACGACATTGATCTCCAACTCATAGGAAGCGATCGACGCCCGGCGGATGATATCCTGGGGCACTTTTCTTTCTTTCAGGACCTTCTTGATCTCGAAGGAAGAACGCCCGGCGCTTTCCAGGTCATAGCGCTTGAGATGGAACTCCTTGAACACATGGTCCGGCACCTCGATGCGCTCCCCCTCGATTTTACTCTCCAGCTCTTTGATTTCCTTATCCAATTCATGAAGCAGGGCCACAAGGATATCCCGGCTCGTGATCATGCCCACCAATTTTTTATTCTTGTCAATGACGGGATAACGACGGTAGGGAAACTTGTTGAAATGGTTGATCGCAAAAGCCAGGGGCATATCCTCTTCCAGAAGGATCAAGGATTTCGCCATGTGTCCTTCCACTTTGTCCTCTATGCTTCCCTCGTCGAGGGCGGTCATGATATCGTTGACACTGACCATCCCCACGATATGATCGTCTTCGACGATCGGCACGCCGGATACCTTCTTCTCTTTCATGAGACACTGGATTTCCCTCATCGTATAGTTCAGGTCGGCCTTCACGATCTCATGAAACAGCGCGTCCTTGATCTTCAGCCGCAGGATGACTTCCAGGACGGCGTTAGGCGAATGTTCCGTATTGATGGGCAGATTGAACGGCATAGAGGTTCCTTTGTCGAGGCGGCTAAGCCCCGTAAATCGTGCTTGGCAATGGTTTAGATGCTCCGCCGCCAGGACTTGCAGCGGCGTTAGTCCTTCCAACCCGCACGGTTGGAAGGCTGCGGTCCGCATATCGACATTGCGTATGCTAAGATCAATTCACCTGTTTGTCAAGTTGGCAAATCGGCACCGTGCAAACCTAAAAATCTATGGGCAAAGGATAAAACCGTAAATGCTGCGCGGTTTTCCCGATGTTCCCCTTCCGAAAAAAAACCTTTATCATTGAGCGTTTATTAGGTAAGATGACGGGCGGAGGTAGAATAAAATTGCAACTATTACGATTGAAACGGATGATCATTGCGGCCGTTGTCTGCTGCCTTCTCGTCGTGCAGCCGGCCGGAACGGCCCGGGCGTCTTTTACCATTGAAGACGAAAAGAAGATCGGCCGTGAGTTTTATGAAAAAATGGAAAAGGCCAATGTCCTTTTGCGCAACCCGAAGATCAACGATTACATCAACAGGCTGGGCAACATGGTCCTCGCCAAAAGCGACAAGGCGCCCTTCGAATTCCATTTTTACGTCATCAAGAGTTCGGCGGTCAACGCCTTCGCGACGCCGGGCGGCTACATTTATTTGAACCGGGGCCTCATCAACCTGGCGGAAAACGAATCGCAGCTGGCCAGTGTCATCGCCCATGAAATCGCCCACGTCAACGGCCGGCATATCGCGCAGATCGTCGATAAGGCGACGAAGATCAATATCGCCACCATCACGGCCATGCTGGCGGCGGCCTTTCTCGGCGGCGGGGGCGACCTGGGAGCGGCGGTGATGGGGTTTTCCCTCGCCACGGCCACGACCCTGACCCTGAAATACAGCCGCGAGCACGAAGAAGAGGCGGACCGGATGGGCATGGCGACCCTCGTGGCGACGGGCTATAACCCCCAGGGGATGCCTGATTTCATGAAGCTCATGCGCCGCTACGAATATTATTCGAAGAGCGTTCCGTCTTACTTCCTGACCCATCCCGGGACTGACGAAAGAATAAGATACATGGACGCCCTCCTGCAGACGACCTACAGGCAGCGGGGCCGGGACAACATCATCGGCGGCTTCAAACGCGTGCAGACCGTTCTCCTTTTCGGCAGCACCAGCCTGGAGTCGACCCTGAAGCATTTCACAGAGAACCTGGCCACAAATCCCAACGACGTCGATGATTTATATGGGGCCGCCGTCACCGCTTACAAGCTCGGGCAGGCGGACCGCTCACTCGCTTACTTCCGCCAGGCGGTGAAACTCTCCCCCGGCGACGAAGATATCCTCAGGGACATGGGGATCGCTTTTTTCAAATTGGGGAAACCCAAGGAGGCCATTGCCGTGCTGCAGAAGGCCATGGACATTAACCCGACGGATACGGACACGATCCAGTACATGGGACGGTCTTACGCCGCCCTGGAAGATTACGGTTCGGCCCTCGCCCTGTTTCAGCGGATAGAAGACAGGCCGGTCGAGGATCCCGATCTGTACTACAGCATTGCCCTCGCCTATGGAAAGATGAACCGCCCGGGCGATATGCACTATTTCTTCGGCCTTCACGCCAAGAAGAACAACAAGACGGACACCGCCCTCTATCACCTGCGGGCTGCCATACCCTTCTTCCCTAAAGGGACGAAGAGGGCCGACGATATCGAGGCGGCAATCAAGTCGCTGACGGACAAGCCCGCCATGGTCAAGGGAGGGCCACCGAAAAGGTGACGGATTTTCATATGAACGTATTTCTTCATCTCATTCAGGCAATGGCCGTCTTCCTGGTCGTGGCCTACTTGTATTGTAAATCGCCCTGGTTCAAGCCTCTGACCGCCGAATCCTTAAGCCTCAGGGACAAAATCTATCTCTATTTCTTCTTTTCATTGATATCCGTGATGGGCACGTACCTGGGCATGCCTATCCAGGACGCCATCGCCAACACCAGGGCGATCGGACCGGTGCTCGCCGGCATTATCGGAGGGCCCATTCTCGGAACGGTCGTAGGTTTCACGGGAGGACTCCACCGCTATTTCTTCGGCGGTTTCACGGCCATTTCCTGCGGGCTGTCCACGACGGTGGAGGGCCTGATCGGCGGCATGGTCCATGTCTACATCCTCCGGAAGAACAGAACGGAACTGATTTTCGACCCCAAGACCGCTTTCTTCACGGCCTTCTTCGCGGAATTGGTCCAAATGGCCATTATCCTCGCCGTGTCGCGGCCCTATGCCGACGCCCTCGCCCTGGTCACCGTCATTATTCTGCCCATGACCATTTCCAGCTCCATGGGAGCAGCCCTCTTCATGAGCATCCTCCGGGACCAGAAGAACATCTACGACCGGGTCGCGGCCCTTTCGTCGGCCAAGGCCTTCAAGATCGCGGAACGGACGTTGAATCTCCTGCGCAGCGGCCTCAACCGCGAGACGGCGGCAGATCTCGCCCGCATCATCCACGAAGAAACAGGCGTCGGCGCGGTAGCTATTACGGACACACAGAACGTACTCGCCTTCGTAGGCGACGGCGCGGACCACCACCCGTCGGGCGTTCCCATCGCGTCCGATCTCTGTCAGAAGGCCATCGACGAAAACAGGGTCATCTTCATCGACGGCACATTCGACAGCTACAGATGTCCCCATTCGCCAAAATGCCCGCTTCATTCCGTGCTGATCGCCCCCCTCAACCTGGACAGCCGCGTCATCGGCACGATCAAGCTCTACGAACCGGAGAACAAGAAGTTTCTCAACATGAACAAGACGCTCGGCGAAGGCATCACCAGCCTCCTTTCCAACCAGCTCCTCATCTCCCGCTATGAAACCCAGAAGAATCTGCTCATGGCCGCCGAATTGAAGCTGCTCCAGGCCCAGGTGAATCCCCACTTCCTCTTCAACACGCTCAATACGATCATTTCCATCATCCGTACGGATGCCGACCGTGCAAGAGACCTCCTCATCCACCTGTCTAAATTCTTCCGCAAGAATCTGAAGCGCACCGGCGACCTGTCGACACTGGAAGAAGAGCTTGACCAGGTCAATTCCTATCTGAAGATCGAGAAAGCCAGGTTCGACGACCGTTTGATCATTGAAATGGACATCGAACCGAGCCTTCTGAAGCTCGCCGTGCCCGCCTTCACGCTCCAGCCCCTGATCGAAAACGCCATCAAACACGGCATCTCGAATATGCTGGAAAACGGTGTCGTCAAGATCCACGCTTTCCGCAACAACGGCACCGCCGTCATCGAGATCGAAGACAATGCGGGAACCTACTTCGATCGGACAGAGGGCGACGGCCTGGGTATCAAGATCGTCGACAGGCGGATCAAGACGCTCATGGGCAACCGGTACGGTACAAGCGTCCAGTGCGTTCCCAACGAATGGACCCGTGTGACGATCCAGGTCCCCGCGGAGGAAGACAGGCCATGATGCGTACCGTCATCGTCGACGACGAGATCTACGCCCGGGAAGAGCTGGACTCCCTGCTCACGGAAACGGGCGAGTTCACGGTCGTCGGCAAATGCGGCAACGCCCTCGACGCCATCAAGACCATCAAGGAAAAGAAACCCGACGTTCTCTTTCTCGACATCCAGATGCCCGTGATCGACGGCTTCGAGTGCCTCGGCATGATCGACCGGGACGATATGCCCCACGTCGTTTTCGTCACGGCTTTCGACAGCTACGCCATCAAGGCATTCGATGAAAACGCCATCGACTACCTTCTGAAGCCGGTGGAGTCCGAACGCCTGGGCAAGACGGTCCAGAAGCTGAAAAGGCTGGTCAGGGAAGGCAACAGGCCCGTCTATAAGGGTCCCGACATCCACCGCATCCCCTGTATCATCGTCAACCGGATCAAGCTGATCAGCCTTGCCGACATCGAGTACGTCCACTCCAATCAGACCGGCATCTACGTCTCATGCCCCAATGGCGAGTTTTTTACGGACCTGACGCTGAAGGTCCTGGAAGAGAGGACCGCCTTGGTCCGCTGTCACAAACAGTACCTGATCAACATGGATCTCGTCGATGAAATCATCCTCCAGGAGAACATGCTGGCGGAAATCAAGACAAAGTCGGGAAAACGCGTCCCGGTGAGCAGGAGATACCTGAAATTGCTCAAAGAGAGGCTCGTTTTTTAGGACAGGGAAACAATAATCCTTGACATTTCAGCAAAGTAGATAAAGAATGGGGGCGCGGCAGGGGCTTATGGATCTCATGAATCGCATCACCCGTATCGCCTTCCCCCCGTTAAAGCCCGTTACTCCCCATGCCGACCGCTCAGCATTTTATACAGCCACTTGCCGGATACCGATTGCATACAACGCCTTCCAGGGCCTATTAATATCCTTAAGAGAAGGCAGACGCATAAGAAAAAACGGCGGAGGCATATCGACCGCCGCTAAAGGCGTTTCCGGCGGTCCGAGGGGGACCGTCATGCCATTATTGTTTCCCTAAATCCTAAACAGGAGGAGGCTTTATGAGTGCATTAATTTTAATGGTTACAGCTTTATGCGTTTTTGCGCTGGCCTACCGTTTTTATGCAGCCTGGATCGGTGCCAAGGTGCTGATGCTGGATGACCGGAACATCGCCCCGTCCATCACCTGCAACGACGGCCAGAACTATGTCCCAACCAACAAGTGGGTTGTTTTCGGGCATCATTTTGCGGCCATCGCCGGCGCCGGCCCTCTTATCGGTCCGGTTCTCGCAGCCCAGTACGGATGGGGACCCGGTTTCTTCTGGATCCTCCTGGGTTCCGTTTTCGCCGGCTGCGTCCATGACATGATCGTCCTCTTCGCGTCTTACCGGCACAAGGGCCAGTCGCTCTCGGTCATCGCCCAGAAAGACGTGAGCAAACTGACGGGCGGCGTTACGGCTGTCGTCATCCTCTTCATTATTATCGTCGCTTTGGCCGGTCTGGGCGTCGCCGTCGTGAACGCCCTGTTCAACAACCCGTGGGGCGTCTTTTCCATCGCCATGACCATTCCCATCGCCATGGTCATCGGCGTCTACATGTTCCGGATCAAACCCGGAGCGATTATGTCCGGCTCCATCGTCGGCGTGATCCTGGTCTGCGCCGCGGTCTTTTTCGGGCCTACTATCGCTGAATCCAGCTACGCTTCCTGGTTCACTTTCAACAAGAAAGAAGTGTCGGTGCTGCTCCCGCTTTACGGTTTCTGCGCGGCGGCTCTTCCCGTCTGGCTGCTCCTGGCTCCGCGCGACTATCTCAGCACCTTCATGAAGATCGGCGTCGTGGCTGCCCTGGCGGTAGGTCTTTTCTTCGTAAACCCCATGGTTAACATGGGCTTTACGACAAAATTCATGGACGGCGGCGGCCCCATCATCCCGGGTCCCTGGTGGCCGTATGTGTTCATCACCATTGCCTGCGGGGCCATCTCAGGGTTCCACGCCCTTATCGGCTCGGGAACGACGCCGAAAATGGTGGAGCATGAAACGGAAATCCCCATGATCGGCTACGGCGCCATGCTGACGGAAGGTTTCGTCGGCGTCATGGCCCTCCTGTCGGCGGTCACGCTGCAACCGGCCGATTATTTCGCCATCAATACGGCTCCCGCGGTCTTCCAGAAGCTCGGCATGCAGGTCATCGATCTGCCGGTGTTGAGCCAACTTGTCGGCCTGGACGTCGCCGGCCGTCCGGGAGGCGCCATCTCCCTGGCCGTCGGCATGGCCCACGTCTTCGCCAACATCGGCGAAGGGCTGCGCCACACGATGAAATACTGGTTCCAGTTCATCATCATGTTCGAGGCCCTCTTTATCCTGACGACCATCGACGCCGGAACACGCGTCGCCCGCTACATCCTCCAGGACATCCTGGGCTATATCTACCAGCCGCTCGCCCGGAAGGACTGGATCCCCGGCTCCGTCGTCACCAGCGCCATCGTTTCCATCTGCTGGGGTTATCTGCTCTATACCGGCGATATTTCCTCGATCTGGCCCATGTTCGGCGCCACCAACCAGACGCTGGCCTCGCTGGCCCTGGCCATCGGCACGACGATCATCTTAAGGATCGCGACAAAGAAGGCGTACGCCCTGGTCACGGCCATCCCCTGCGTCTTCGTGACGGTCACGACTTTTGCGGCGGGATTCCTGAACGTCAAGATGTACCTGGCAAGGAACCAGATGCTGAACGCCTGGCTGTCCATCGGTATCATCATCCTGGTCTTCATCATCATCGCGGAGAACATCCGGGTGTGGTTCCAGCTGCTCAAGACGGAAAAACCGATCGGCATGAACGACGAACGCGATGTCGTCTACTGTCCGGTCATTCCGGCCGATGCACCGCCCGATGCCAGACCGTAAGAGGCGTTTAAGAACGAACCAATAACAAAAGGGAGGATGCGTTACCGTATCCTCCCTTTTCTTTGTCTGTCTGCTTGAATTATGACTGGCCGAACGCCGCTATTCCATGTCCGCCTGCCGGGGGGGGAGCTCCCTTTTTGCATATTCGATGTGGAGACGCTCCCTGATGAAAAGATCGAAAAGATTGCCGTCGATATGGCCGTCTTTCACCATGAATTGCATGATCTTGATGACTTCCGAGAGGGTCTTGCCCTGCTTGTAGGGACGGTCCCTGGCCGTCAGCGCCTCAAAGACATCGGCCAGCGCGAGGATGCGCGACTGGAGCGCCAGTTGATCGGCCTTCCATCCCCAGGGATAGCCCGATCCGTCCAGTTTCTCGTGGTGGGTGGCCGCATAGATGGGAACGTTTTTCAGTTTGCGGGGAAAGGGCAGCTGGGACAGCATCTTCATGGTCACCAGGGCGTGGTTGTTGATGATCTCCCGCTCCTCGTCGGTCAGGGTTCCCCGGCGGATGCTCAGGTTCTTGATTTCATCTTCGGTTAAAAGAGGCCTCGCGTCGCCGCTGCACGACCAGCGCCGTCCGGCGATCTTCTGCAGGCGTTCGAGCTTGCCGTCGGCCATGAACTCGGTCCCCAGGTTGACCTCTTCGAGAAAGGCCAAATCTTCTTCCAACTGTTTCAGGCGATCGCCGTCGGCCCCTTCGGAGAACGAGGCGGCCGACGTATCCACTTTTTCGCCCCGCTTCAGCTTCTCGATAATGTAGTCGCGCTTTAAAACCTCGAAACGGGTCTTCAGGATCTCGATCCGGTCGAAGATCGTCTCCAGCTTGGTGGATTTGTCGATGACGTATTCGGGGGTGACGATCTTCCCCACATCGTGGAGCCAGGCGGCCATCCTCAATTCCCTGAGCTCGTCCTGCCGGAAAAATGCGTCGGCCAGGGGCCCCTCCTTGGATTCATTCACCTTCCGGGCGATCTCGACGGTCAGCTCGGCGACGCGCCGGATATGGCCTCCCGTATAGGGCGATTTCTCGTCCACGGCGGAACCGATGGAGCGGATGAAGGATTCGAGCAGGTTTTCGAGGTCAAGGATGAGGCGCTGGTTGGTCAGGGATACGGCCGCCTGCGAAGCGAGGGACTCGGTCATCCTCTGCGATTCGAAGGAGAAGTTGACGACGGCTCCCGTCTGCGCGTCCCGGGCATTTAGAAGTTGCAGGACCCCGATGATGTCGTTCTCGTGGTTCCGCATCGGCACGACGAGCATCGAACGGGAGCGGTACCCCGTATGGCTGTCGAACTTCTTGGTCCCTTCGAAATTGAATCCCTCGGCATTATAGACATCGGGGATATTGACGACTTCTCCGCTCAGGGCGGCGAAGGCCGATACCTGGGCGTAATTCGGCGTCCCGCCGGGGTTCTTGAGTTCGACGGGCTCCCAGGTAATCCTGCCCCCGGTGCCCCCCATACGGATATTCAGGGATTCGTTCTGTACAATGGCGAAATGGAGAGAGTCCCCGTCGTCGGACATGATGTACAGGGTGCCGCCGTCGGCATTTGAGAATTTACGGGCTTCGTCGATGATGATCTCAAGGAGGCGCTCGATGTTTCGTTCCGCCGACAGGGCGGCCCCGATCTGCGTCAGGCGCCGGATATGGTCCAGCTGGACTTCCGTGAAGGCCTGGACCTGTTCGACCATCTTGTTAAGGAGGGCGTTGACCCGGTGGTTTTCCGTGAACTGATATTTGAGTCCGTCTTCCGGGACCGGGATTCCAGGCTGGTCATGGTCGTTGACAGGGCTCATAAGGCTCCGTTCAATGGATTTAAGACATGCTAACGGAAGAGCACCTGCGAAACGTATTTTTTCAGGACCGGCACTACGGCCTGAAAGTCACTTTCCGAATACGACTCTTCCCGGCAATAGGCATGATCGAGCATCTGTGCCGCGACGAATCTGTTTAACACATACCGGTCGGCTTTTTCAAGCGACTTTCCGATAGCGTCCATCTCGGCCGGTGCCAGCAGGGATTTGACCGCCGTGGTGCGGAACTCGTAGGCGACACCGGAGGTCTTGACGAGGTCGATGCTGCGCTCGATCACCTCCGGCGCCACATCCGAACCCGTAATCTGCCGGTACCTGGACAAGGGACCCTTGATGTCCATGGCGATGTAATCGACGATGCGATCACGGATCAGGCCGTCGAGAACGGCAGGGCGGGAACCGTTGGTGTCGAGCTTGATTTTGAAACCCAGCGCGCGGATTTCTTTGATGAAGGCCGGAAGGTCCGGCTGGAGCGTCGGCTCGCCGCCGCTCACCGTGACGGCATCCAGCTTGCCGCGGCGGCTTTCCAGATATTCCAGGAAATCGTCCACCGGCTGGCTGCCGCCGATGCGATCGGGATCGACAAGCTCCGGGTTGTGACAGTAGGGACAACGGAAGTTGCACCCCTGGAGAAAGACCGTCGCGCAGATCTCCCCTGGGTAGTCGATCAAGGATACCTTGTGCCAGCCTCCGATTCTCATTATCCGATCTGATAAACCTTCCGCATATTGAATTCGACCTGCTTGCCCTTGTTCCATTGCTTTACGGGCCGCAGGTAACCCACCACGCGTGAATAGACCTCGCACGCTTCCCGACAGGTCGGGCATGTCTCGTTTTCTCCGGGCAGATACCCGTGAGACGGGCAAACGCTGAACGTCGGCGTGAAGGTGAGATAGGGCAGGCGGTAATTCATGCAGATTTTCCGGACCAGTTTCTTGACCGCGGCGGGATCGCTGATCCTCTCCCCGGCGAAGGCGTGGAAGACCGTGCCGCCCGTATACTTGATCTGAATCTCGTCCTGAAGGTCCAGGGCGGCGAAGATATCGTCCGTGAAGTTGACGGGCAGCTGCGTGGAATTGGTGTAAAACGGCTCGGCGGCCTTCTCGCGGAATCCGCTTTCATTGGCGCAGACGATGTCGGGGTATTTCTCCTTGTCCATTTTCGCCAGGCGGTAGGACGCGCCTTCGGCGGGCGTCGATTCCAGGTTGTAATTGTTGCCTGTATCCTCCTGGAACTCGATGAGCTTCGCCCGCATGAAATCGAGGATCCTCCGGGCGAAGGCCTGTCCCTCCGGCGAACCGATGCTCTTGTCGAGAAGGTTAAGGCAGGCCTCGTTCATACCGACGAGACCGATGGTGGAGAAATGGTTCTTCCAGTATTCGCCGAAACGCTCCCGGATATTGCGGAGATAGTATTTTGTATAGGGGTAGAGATTCCCTTCCGTGAAACTTTCCAGCACCTTCCGCTTCGTCTCCAGGCTTTCACGGGCGACGAGCATCAGTTTCTCCAGCCTTTTTACGAAATCGTCCTCACTCTTCGACAGATAACCGATCCGGGGCATGTTGATCGTGATAACGCCGATGGAACCGGTCAGGGGATTGGACCCGAAGAGCCCCCCTCCCCTCTTTTCCAGCTCCCGGTTGTCGATCCGGAGCCGGCAGCACATGCTGCGGGCGTCCTCGGGATGCATGTCGGAGTTGACGAAATTGGAAAAGTAGGGAACGCCGTACTTGGCCGTCATCTCCCAGAGGCCTTCGAGCTTGGGATCGTCCCAGCAGAAATCCTTCGTGATGTTGTAGGTCGGGATGGGAAAGGTGAAGACCCGTCCCTTGGCGTCCCCTTCGGCCATCACTTCCAGGAAGGCCTTGTTGAAGAGGTCCATCTCCGCCTGGAATTCGCGGTACGTCTCGCCCTGAGGCTTGCCGCCGATGATCACGTTCTGGTCGGCGTAGTACCTGGGAACCGTGACATCGAGCGTCACGTTGGTGAAAGGCGTCTGAAAGCCGACCCGCGTCGGGACGTTGATATTGAAGATGAATTCCTGGAGGGCCTGCTTGATCTCCTGGTATTTCAGGCCGTCGTAACGGATGAAGGGGGCGAGCAGCGTATCGAAGTTGGAAAACGCCTGGGCGCCCGCGGCCTCGCCCTGGAGGGTGTAGAAAAAATTGACGATCTGCCCGAGGGCGCTCCGAAGATGGTTGGCCGGCCGGCTCTCCACCTTGCCCGACACCCCTTTAAAGCCTTCCAGGAGGAGGTCGTAAAGGTCCCAGCCGACGCAGTAAACGGAGAGCAGACTCAAATCGTGGATATGGAAATCGCCGTCAGTGTGGGCCTTACGGACCTCCGGGGCGTAGATTTCGTTGAGCCAGTAGACCTTGCTGACCTCGGAGGAGATGTAGTTGTTGAGGCCCTGGAGGGAATAATCCATATTGCTGTTCTCGTTGATCTTCCAGTCCAGTTTTTTCAGGTACTGGTCGACGAGATCGACTTCCATCTTCTGGGCGATTTCCCGGAGCCGGGCGTGCTGATCGCGGTAAATGATATAGGCCTTGGCCGTCTTTCGGTAAACGGATGAAAGGAGCACCTCTTCGACGATGTCCTGAATCTCCTCGACGGTCATGAGTTTGCTGTCAAAAAGCTTTTCGGCGAGATTGAGAACGCGGATGGTCAGCCTGCGGGCCGCCTTGGTATCGAATTCTCCGGTGGCGGCACCCGCTTTTTCAATAGCATTGGTGATTTTTTCCGCATCGAACTGAACCAGACGACCATCCCTCTTCTTGACCTTGCCGTACATAAAATGCCCCCAGTTTTAAGAGAAGTATAAAGAATATATTAAACCGGAACCCCAAGATATTGGGGCAGGAATGGACAATACCACCACATATGGTTATTCGCAAGGGAAAAACCGTATTATTTTCATGGCAGGGAGATTGGTAAGGATTATAGGATATTGGACAAGATCGCGATGAAGGTCCGGACATGACGGTGCGATACCGCTGGTCTGAATCTCTGCGGCATGCTATGTAGAATGCCGCTGCCGCCCAAGATCTTGCCGAAAAGCGCCGGCCGCAGTCCATGGACGATATACAACCGATTTGCCGCCCGCAATAGCAGGGATATCGGACCGACAGATCATCTTCCCGTCTGCATGGAGGCATCTCGAATGGACATTTCCGAACTGGCCGCCCTGCCGCTGAAAGGCTTCATGGCTTACGAGGAGGTGGTCCGTCTTTTCGAATTGGCCCGGGAAGCGAGCCGCATGGGCCCGTGCCTCGAAATCGGAAGCTATTGCGGCCGTTCCGCCGCCTATCTCGGCATGGGCTGCAAGCAAAACGGCGGCATCCTCTTCTCGATCGACCACCACCGGGGATCGGAAGAACAGCAGCCGGGGCAGGCCTATTTCGACCCGGAACTGATCGATCCGGCAACAGGCGCCGTCGATACATTCCGCTTCTTCCGCAAGACCCTTGCCGGACTTGATCTGGAAGAGACCGTCGTGCCCATCGTCTCCTCCTCGGAGGTCGCAGCCAGGGCGTGGCGAACGCCCATCAGCCTTCTCTTCATCGACGGCGGACACACCTGGGAGGCCGCCTGTACGGACTATCAATGCTGGGTGTCCCACCTGATGCCCGGGGGGTTCCTCGTCATTCACGATATTTTCCCCGACCCCGCCCTGGGAGGACAGGCCCCCCGCTGCCTCTATGAGATGGCTTTGTCTTCGGGCCTCTTTACGGAACTGCCGATGGTGAACACATTGGGGATATTGAAGAGGGCGGGTGGAGAGCCGACGGCCACGGCCTGCAAGCGCTGGCGGGACATCCAACCCTAGCGGTCGCAGCGGTTGTTGCGCGTCCAGGACCAGACCACCTTCCCCCCGGATATGGCCGACTTGATATAACCCCTGTGCACAAAATCGGCAATGACCTTGCGGACCAGGGCCGGCTCGGCAGCCGTGTGTTCTTCGATCCTGATGGCAAGCATGTTGGCCGTTTCGTAGCCCAAGGCATCGATGGGAAAGGTGCCGAACGCCTCCACCAAATCTTCCGACAGGATCTGGAAAATGAGCTGGGTCCGGAAATGGCCTTCCACCTTCATGTCGTCCTGGGGGTAATTTGTTTTCCGATAGTACCCCTGGATCATCTTCTGCCATGCCTTGTCGATCTCACGGTCGTATTCGGCAACGAACCGTTCAATGTCCCCCGGCGAGAGCTGCGACGTCCGGACGATGGCGCTGTTGGCGTCGTAGCGGGTCCAGTCGTCGGTCAGGATTTCCAGGTCGTAGTCCTCGATCCGCTCGCGGACGGTGGTCCCCGGAAACGGCGTCAGGAAGTGATACCCGTAAAGGGCCCCGAGGCTGCGGGCGAATCGCTTCGTGTCCTGGAGGGTCGCCGGCGATTCTCCGGGAAGACCCACGATGAAAGACGTGTGCACCGTCATACCCACCTCCCGGCAAAGATCGACGGCCTTCCGGACCTTCTCCAGGGTGATGCCCTTCCTGATCCGGTCGAGCATCTCCTGGTTTCCCGACTCCACGCCGAAACTCACGCTGTCGCAGCCGGCGCGCCGCATCATCCGCAGCGTCTCCTTGTCGACGGTATTTACGCGCGCGAAGGCGCTCCAGGCGAATTTGAGCTTCCTGTCCCGGATCGCCTCGCAGATCTCCCGGACTCTCTCCTTGTTCGAGGCAAAGAGATCGTCGGCTACGTTGATCCGGTCGATGCCGTAGGACATGATGTCTTCGATCTCGGCGACAACGGAGGATGCGCTCCGGAGCCTGATTTTGCTCCCCACCATCCGCCGTCCCTGGCAGAAGATGCATCCGTAGGGGCAGCCGCGGCTGGTCGTGATGCTGATGGGAAACCCCAGAGCCCGGTACTTTGATAGAGGAAGAAGATGGCGGGCGGGCAGGGGCAGCGAATCGAGGTTTTCGATCCAGTCTCGCGGCTCGTTGATGGTGATCTGGCCACCGTCGCGGAAGGCGATGCCGCGGACCCGGCGCCAGGCTCGGCGGTCGCCGATCAGGGGCGTAAGCTCGGCGATCGTCGCCTCCCCTTCTCCCATGACGACGATGTCGATCTCCGGGTACGTCTCCAGGCTGTTCAGGGCGTCGAACGAAACGTGCGGACCGCCCATCATCGTAATGATGGAAGGATCGTGCTCCTTGACGGCCTTGATAATGGCGGCTGCCGCAGGGAAGTTGAGGGTCACGGAGGTTGCCCCCGCCACATCGGGCTTGAAATCGTCCAGGGCGGCGGCAAGACGCTCCGGCGTATAGCAACCGACGATATAATCGAAGACCCGCACCTCCGCGCCTGCCGCTTCGAAGGCGGCGGCGACGTATGTAACGCCGAGAGGCGGCGCCGGGGCCTCGGTCAGAGGATACGGCGGGGCGATGATTGCAACTTTCATAAAATGTCAAAACCTTGAAAATGGTTCCCGTGCGGCTGTCTGCGCCCGGAATGCCCTCAATCGCCCCGGCGGGGAAAGAAAACGGAACGCAGCCAGCCCAGCCAGGTGTTTCCTTTCATCGTGTGGCGGTCGATTTCGGCGAACTGGGCGGCCAGGTGCTCGGGATCGGCGAACCAGTCGGCGCGCGTTCTCATCTCGCGCGCAGCATCCAGTTCCTTAACCACTGTTGCGGGATTACCGGCGACAACGACATTCGCGGGTACATCGCGGACGACAACCGCCCCCGCTCCGACGATGCTGTTGTCGCCTATCGTCACGCCCTTTCCCACCATGGCGCTGTCCCCGATCCAGACATTCTCGCCGATGGCCACCGGTTCGCTTTGTCCCACAGAAACGGCGCGGTCGTAAATGCCGTGCCAGTCCGAATCGGTCACCAGGGCCCCCTGGGCGAACATGCAACTGGCGCCTATCCTGATCTCACGGGCCGCCAGAATCCTCACGCCGGGACAGATCAGGGCATAATCGCCGATGGCGATCGATCCTTTTTCGTCCATGCCGGACCAGACAGTGAGGCGGACCTTCTTGTCGGGTGTGGCGATGACGTTGGCATAACGTCCCAGGGATATCGGCCCTCCAAAGACCTCGACGTGCCAGGGTTTCATAAAGAGCGCCCCTTCGCCTAGGGATTCGAAGGCGGGCCGCAGGAAATGCCGGGCATACCACAGTTGGAACAGGATATCCATCCGTTTGAGGATATACGGCCGGTGGTCTCGCAGCAACGCTTTAACCTCTTAAGGTTTCATTCGCCGGAAGCGGACAGGAACCAACCTGCTTCACCCGGGCCGGTTCCTCCTCCCTGAATCCATGGCCGTCCCACATATCGTGGGCAAAAAGCCGTCCGGAGGGACTCAGACCGTGAAGGGCGTCATGGGCCAAAAGCACCGCGGCCGCCGTCCAGGCCGTCTTCTCTTCGGGCCAGACGACGCGGTCCGGGAAAGTAACACCCATCCAGAAGGCCCCGTCGTCGAACCGCTTGTCGCAGATCCAACTGAAGACGGCCTTGGCCCGCTCGTGCTCGCCGATGGCCGTCAGGGCGATCACCAGTTCGGCGGTCTCCGCCACGGTCACCCAGGGCCGGTCGGAGACACAGCGGACCCCCCAGTCCGGAACAACGAACTTGTCCCATGATTTATCGATTCTCTTCCGCGCCTCGGCGCCCGTCACGGCCCCGCAGAGGACGGGATAATACCAATCCATCGAATAACGGGCTTTCATCATATTGAAGAGATTCGGCTTATTCCTTATCGCCTCTCCCAGTCTCGCAAGGGCCTGCTCCCAGGCGGGCATCTTTTCCCCGAGGCGGGAGGCAATCGCCAAAGCGCACTTGATACTCATGAAGATGGAGCTGCAGCCGGTGAGAAGGGCCATGGGATCGGCCACGCCTTCGCCGTTTCTGGCCCAGTAGACTTCTCCGCCCGGCGCCTGGAGGCGGAGCGCATAGTCGATCCCTTTCCGGACGGTCGGCCACATCGCTTTCAGGAAGGGGCCGTCGCCGGTGATCAGGTAGTGATGGAAAACGCCGACGGCGATATAGGACGAGAAATTCGCGTCCTTGGTCTTGTCGACGGTGACATTGTCCTTGAGAGCCGCCCACCAGCTTCCGTCTTCCAACTGGGTTGCCGCCATCCAGCCGTAGGCCCGCTCGGCTTCAGCCCGGTATCCCGCCACACTCAGGCCCATGGCCGACTCCACGTGGTCCCATGGGTCGGTCTTGCCCTCTTCGGACCACGGAATCTGCCCGTCTTCCCTCTGGATGCCGGCGATGAAGGAGGCGACGGCCTCCACGTCGATGACCGGGGCGCTTGAGCTTCGCGAAATATTCAGTTCCATGCGGTATTATCCCTTTCTCAGATAGAAGACGACGCTCTTGGCGATGAACGGGTTCAGGAGGCTTTCGAGAATCCGCGTGAAGTATGGACGTTTGATGATATCCCACTCGAGAAATTTCTTATAGAGGTTGACCGGCAGGGAGTCTTCCCTTTTATAACCGACGAGGCACTTGAGCCACCAGTAAGGGGCATGGAGCCCGTGCTTGTAAGCGATGGCCGTGCAGCGGCCGCCTCCGTCCGTCAGGAGGCCCAGAAGTTCCTTCTTGCGGTATATCCGGATGTGGCCGCCGGGTTCGCGGCTGTAGCCGTCGGAGAGGGCCCAGCAGATACGCTCCGGGAAGAAGCGGGGGACGCTGACGACGAGATTCCCGCCGGGCCTAAGGACCCGGAAGAGCTCCCTGACCGCAGCTCGGTTATCGTGTATATGCTCCAGGACCTCGGAACAGATGACGAGGTCGAAGGCCTCGTCCCGGAAGGGAAGTCCTGTTACGTCCGCTTTGGCGACCGTCCACGAGCCGCTTCGCGGCCCTTCGGTCAGCTTCAGCGTGAAGCGCGCCTTCACCAGATCCTCTTCGTTGAGATCGACGCCCGCAACGTCGATGCCGTCCTGACGGTAAACCGTTCCGACATGGCGGCCCGAGCCGCAGCCCGCATCGAGAACCTTCATGCCCGGACGGATGGCGAGCCTGTCGAAATCAACGGTGAGCATTGATCGCCTCCCGGTAAACATCCACGGTTTTTTGCGCCGCATGGCGCCACGTTAGGGAATCGTGGACCCGGGCCAGCCCGGCCTCGCCGAGGCGCCGCCTCCGGTCCGGATCATCGAGGAGGGCGACTATCGCCGACTCCAGGGCCCCCGCATCTCCGGGCGGCACAAGAACGCCCGCGTCGCCGACGACTTCGGGCAGGGCGCCGCCGGTGGTGCTGATCACGGGAATGCCACAGGCCATTGCTTCGCCGGCGGGCATCCCGAAGCCTTCGTACAGGGACGGAATCACGGCCAGCGTCGCTTCGGCATAATAGCGGGCAAAGTCTTCGTAGGCGATGCGGCCGGCAAACCGTACGACCCCGCTCAGCCCCAGCCGTTCGACCAGACGGGCAACCGGGCCGTCCGGCTTGGGCTCGCCGATCACCGTGAGCCGGACCGCCCTCTTCTTCCTGATCGCCGCCACCGCCTCCAGCAGGTATCTGAGACCCTTGAGGGGCGTATCGGCACTGTTCGTCACGAGGAGATGGTCCTCGTCCCGGCGCACCTCCGGCAGGGGATAGAAATAGTCTGTATTGATACCGTTCGGCACGACCCGGAACTTGTCCGGGGAGACGCGGTAGGCCTCGCCGATGTCCCGCTTGGAGCATTCCGAGACGGTGATGATCCGGGAGAGGCGGCGGGACACGCGCCGCTGCATGCCGAGGAACGAATACCAGCGCATGATCTTGAGCTTCTTCCGCCACGTATCCGCCTCGGCCATTTCCGTGGCCCGGTCGACGGAGATCGGGTGGTGGATCGTCGCGACCGTGGGGAAGCCGATGCGGGGCAGCCCCAAAAGGCCGTAGGAAAGGCACTGGTTGTCGTGGACGATGTCGTATGCCGGCCTGTTCGTACGGAAGAGACGGAAGGTCCGGAGCCCGAAAGTCAGGGGTTCGGGAAACCCGCCCAGGGACATGCTGAGGAACTCGTACTGGTTGATGGGATAGGCCAGATCCCGGAATCGCTCCGGTTTGAACAGATGTTCCGGATTGTACAGATCGAGGCCGGGAAGCTTATGGAGCGCGATATCGGCGGCGAGCTCCGGATAAGGCGGCCCCGAAACGACATCCACCTCATGGCCCAAATCCCTGAGGGCCCGGCTCAGATAGTTGATATAGACGCCCTGGCCGCCGCAGGTCGGGTTTCCTCGGTAGGTCAGGAGGCAGATTTTCAGGGAATCCCTGCGTTCATTCCCCGTGCGTGCGGCAGGGTACAGCTGACGTTTCATCACTTACCGGCCCAGATCCTGTCCGCCAGCTTCCTGGCGTTCTCCAAAACCGTTTCCGTTTCCTTTTCATCCAAACCGGCGCCCCTGATGATCGCCTCCGCCATGGCGTCGTCGATAAGATCGCCGGGGGCGTGGCTGTCCGTATTCAGGACCATAGGGACCTTGAATTTGCGCGCCATTTTAACCACATGGCCGTTGGTCAGGCTGTGTCCTTTTCTCGCTGTTATCTCGAGAAAGATACCGTTTTTTTTCGCAAGCTTCGCATCGTCCTCGGAAATCAACCCCGGATGGGCAAGGATATCGACTTCGGCTTTAAGGGCTGCCGTATTGGTCCCCGGTACGACCGGCTCCACCAGGGTTTCGCCGTGGACGACGACAATCCGGGCCCCGAGCCGCCGGGCTTCCCGGGCCAATTCGGCAATCTGCTTCGGGGGGACATGCGTCAGTTCGATGCCGGGAATGACACGTATGCCGTTTGCCTCGGAGAGGGCGCGGCAGGCCTGGACCACCCGCGGTATGATAAAGTCGATATTGGACATATCGCCGTGATCGGTAATCGCCATGGCTTCATAACCCCGGACGGCGGCCCGCCGGACCAGTTCCGCCGGGATCAGTTCGCCGTCGGAAAAGAGGCTGTGGATGTGAAAATCGATCATCGCTCCTCCCCATCAATTCGATTTATTTCAAATCAATCAAACGCTTATGCTTTTATCACACTTCCTCCGGGATGGTCAATCAGATATGGGCGGCCTCTTCTGACCCA
Source organism: Syntrophales bacterium (assembly GCA_963668175.1). Lineage (GTDB taxonomy): Bacteria > Desulfobacterota > Syntrophia > Syntrophales > PHBD01. The sequence goes on along the minus strand of OY764159.1, from coordinate 1,404,831 downwards.
GGCGCCTTTTCCGGAGGGACATTCCCGCCGTTCGGACACTTTTTCTCAAGCCCCTCACGGACGCCATCTTCCGGACGGCGTTACCTGTTGTTCGGTTCAGGAATTGGAACAGCCCGGCGTGAAGGCGGCGGGTGCGGCAAATATTTATTGACACGCGCTCACGGCTCGCCGATGATCGGATCATCGATTTACCGTTATTTCAACCGCAGGAGGCCGTTTGTGGAGCGTTACAAAATAGGCATCAGCGCCTGTCTTCTGGGACGAAACGTCCGGTACGACGGCGGCCACAGATACGACCGGGAGTTGATTGAGGCCCTGAACCCTTGCTGCGAATGGGTCCCTGTCTGCCCGGAAGTGGAATGCGGGCTTCCTGTGCCGCGGGAAGCCATGCACCTCACCGGCGACGCGGCGGCCCCCCGTCTCGTCGTCATCGCCACCGGCGCCGACCATACGGAAGGGATGCTTGCATGGGCGGCGGGACGCCTCGCCGCCATGAAGGAAGAAAACCTCTGCGGCTTCATCTTCAAGAGCAGGTCTCCCAGTTCAGGCATGGCGGGCGTCAAGGTTTACGACCTGGAGGGAATTGTCGTCGGGGCAAGCGCAGGCTTCTTCGCCGCAACACTGATGCGGGCCTTCCCGGACCTGCCCACGGAAGAGGACAAGCGGCTTCACAACCGGGATATACGGAAAGCGTTTCTTGCGCGTGTCCGCGCCTACAGGAGCGGCCGGGCCGCGCGGTGAGGGCAGAAGCCCCGACGGCGGTCAAGGCGGCCGTTCGCCGTCACCGCATGCAGACGCTCAATACCTCGACCAGTTCCGTCTCGCCCGCCAGGACCTTGGAAATGCCGTCCTGCAGCAGCGTCCTCATCCCTTCGACGGTTGCCGTTCTCCTGATGGCGGGGATCGATTTCTTGTTGATGATCATCTGCTTGATGTTTTCCGTGACGACGAGGAGCTCGAAAATGCCCATCATGCCCCGGAACCCTGTCTGAGTGCAGTCGTGGCATCCCCGGGCCCGGTAAAGGGTGAGATCGTTGCCGTAGACGATCTTCGTTTCGGCGAAAAGCTTCTCGCCGTAGCTCCGGACGATCTCGTCGAATTCCGCGCGGGAAGGATGGTACGGCTCCTTGCAGTTGGGACAGAGCTTCCGGGTGAGGCGCTGGGCCAGGACGCACAGGAGCGAGTCGGCGAAGGCGAAGGGGTCGATGCCCATATCGAGCAGTCTCACGATCGTCTCCGGCGCATTGTTCGTATGGAGGGTGGAGAGAACGAGATGGCCCGTCGTGGACGCCTCGACCCCCATCTTGGCCGTCTCGTAGTCGCGCATCTCCCCTACCAGGATGATATCGGGATCGGACCGGAGGAAGGCCCGCATGGCGTGGCTGAAATCGAAGCCGATCTTGTGATGGACCTGCACCTGGCGGATACCCTGCTGGGTAATTTCGACGGGGTCCTCCGCCGTCCATATCTTGGTATTCGGCTTGTTCAGTACATGGAGGGCCGCATGGGCCGTCGTCGTCTTTCCCGAACCCGTCGGACCGACGATCAGGAAGAGCCCGTACGGGTTTTTCAGGACTTTGAGGACGGCCTCGTAGGTCCCGGGGTACATGTTCAGTTCCTCCAGGGTCATGATCTTCCCCCGGGTGAGGATACGAAGGACGACATCCTCGACGTACCCATGGGTGGGCACAGTGGCCACCCTGAGCTCGATCTCCTCCGTGTTGGGCCTCCTGAACCTGATCTTGCCGTCCTGGGGCAGCCTGCGCTCCGTGATGTCCAGGTTGGACATGATTTTGATGCGCGAAACGATCGCCGCCTTGAAGTCGTAGGGATAAATCTTGTAGGGGATGCATTCCCCGTCGATGCGGAAACGCACGGCCACATGCTGGTCGATCGTATCCGGTTCGATGTGGATATCGGAGGCCCGGCGGTCGAAGGCCTCGTTGATCATGCGGTTCACGAGACCGACGATGACGCTGTCCGACTCCGACACGGAAGGATCGACGGCGGGGGGGGCTTCCTGTTCGCTGTCGGCTTCGGGTTCCGGCGGCGCCTGGGGTAGCAGGGACTCGTCGATCTGGAAGAAGTGGTTGATGATCTTCTTCACGTCGCTCGCCAGGGCCACACAATATTCGACGGATTTGGTCTTTAAGAGGCTTTCTATCGTGTCCCGCTTGATGATATTGCCGGGATTGTCCACCACGACCATGATGACTCCGTTTTCCCTGCCCATGGGGACCCATAATTCCCGGCAGAGATATTCGTACTTCAAATTCTTAAGCAAATCCTTGGGGATGGGCACCGTTTCGTCGAAGTCGACGAAGCGGCACTTATAGAAGGCCGACAGGAAGGCGCCGATATCATTCTTCGTGATATTGAAGCGGCCGATGAGGAACTCCTCCAGGGGCTCCCTGGCCCTCTCGGCTTCCGTCCACGCCTCATCGAAGGCCTCCCTGTCGATCAGCCCCTTGCCGATGAGGGAATCGACGATGCCCTGAAGGGCATAGCGCAGGTCCGGTTTTTTTTCCCGTACCTTGACGTGTTTCTTTTTATGAGGATCTTTCGTCGCTTGGGACATGGTCTTAATCCGCAGACTTCAAGCGAAGACGTACCGGCGCCGCATCGCCGTTGCTTAGCACCCGGATTGAAAAAGCCGCCCTGGTGTCCGGGGTCGAAGCGGCCGTCAGACGGCGCAGGGAACGGCCCGCCCGGGAAGCAGCTCCAGGCGGAACGGCCGGATTGTCAGTTCACCTACAGGCAGTTCTTCCTTGATCTCGCTCAACGTCTTCATCGTATATCCCATTTTTTTGACGGCGGCAAGGAGCTCGATGAACTTATCCGCCCAGATGCCGCCCTCGACCTCCGCATGGACGGGAAGAACGTGGAGGCCGCCATCGGTAAGGCGGGAAAGAATGGCCGTGAACCCCGCTTCCACGCCGATCTCCTCGAAACACGGCAGATCGGAAGGTATTTCGGGCAGATTCGCCCGTTCATGGATAAACGGTTCTTTCGCCCGTGTGCAGCTCAAATACCGAAGGGGATAAGTACGGACGACGTCGAGGACCCGGTCGTCGATGAGCCAGGCCGGGGCACCGAAGGCTTCCGGCCGCCGGCCCGTCAGTTTTTCAAAGGCAGCAAACCCTTTCTTGAACCACTCGCGGACCCAGGCCTCCGAATGCCGGGGCAGATCGTCCTGCCAGCGCCGGTGGTCCCAGGCATGGAACTGGACCTCGTGCCCTGTTGATATAATCCGGGAGACGAGCGACGGGAAAGAGAGGGCGATCATGGGCGAAGGAAGCAGCGTCCCGTACAGGGCCGTTTTGAAACCGTAAAGGCCCGGTGCGTTGGAGCGGATCATTTTCTTCAGAAAACGCGGGTTTTTCAGCATCTGGAAGACGGCCCGGCCGGAAGCGTCGGGCCCCATGCTGAGGAAGAACGTGCCTTTGACGCCCGCCTCCCCCAGGATGTCCAGCAGACGGGGAACTCCCTGCTTCATCCCGACATAGGTATCCACGTCGATTTTCAAACCCAGTGTCTTTTCCATCAGCGGCCGGACGAATCCTCGTTTTCCGCCAGAAAGGAATGGAGCGTCATACGCATGGAATCGACAAGGCCGATTCTGGGCTCCCAGCCGAGGAGCTTCCGCGCCTTCTCGATGCTAGGCTTCCGCGTGTAGATATCCTGATATCCCTTGCCGTAAAAGGTCTCGGCCGGGATCTCGATGATCTCCGAATACTCCCCGTCTTTCACATGGCCCGGATGCTCCTGGAACAATTGCTTCAGGAGATGGGCAAGCTCCTTCACGGAACATTCGTTTTGGGGATTGCCGATATTGATGATCTGGCTCCTGCAGACGTCGTCCCTGTTTTCCAGGATGGAGACGAGAGCCGCGATGCCGTCGTCCACGTAAGTGAAGCAGCGCTTCTGATGGCCGCCGTCGACGAGGGTGATCGGCTTCTTCATCATCAGCTCCGCGATGAACTGCGTAACGACCCGGGAGCTTCCTTCCTTGGCCGCATAGAGGGAATCGAGCCGCGGTCCGATCCAGTTGAAGGGCCGAAACAGAGTGAATTCGAGCTGTCCCCTCGTCCCGTAACCGTAGATCACGCGGTCGAGGAGCTGTTTGCAGCATGAATAGATCCAGCGTTCCTTCTGGATCGGGCCCACCGTGAGGTAGCTCTCGTCCTCCGTAAACTCCGGATCGGTACAGGCCCCGTAGACCTCCGAGGTGGACGGAAAGACAACCCTTTTCTTGTATTTGACGCACTGTTTGACGATGTTGAGATTCATCTCGAAATCGAGTTCGAAGACGCCGATGGGATCTTCTACGTATAATTTCGGAGTCGCGATAGCCACGAGCGGCATGACGACGTCGCATTTCTTGACATGGTATTCGATCCATTCCCTGTTGATGGCGATATCCCCCTCCAGGAAGTGGAAACGGGGATTGTTGAGCGCCTTCCCGAGACGGTCGTCGGCCAGGTCCATCCCGTAAATCGTCCAGTCCGTTTTTTCCAGAATGCTGTTGGTCAGGTGATGGCCGATAAAACCATTGACACCGAGAATGAGAATTTTCTTCATATCAATATGATCCCTTCTTTATTCCTGAAATACGCGAGAAGCCCGTCGCCCTCCATCCGGCCGGACTCAAGCCCCGCCTCCATAAGATGGAGACATCCCTTGCCTGCGGCGATGAGAACCCGGTCCCCTTCCACGGTTACGGTCCCCGGCGGTTTGCCCGGCCCGGCATCATCCTCCGGCAGCGCCCGCCAGACGAAGAGCCGCTCGCCTCCGGGAAACTCGGTGAAGGCCCCGGGGTAAGGATCGGTCACCGCCCGGACGAGGTTATAGACTTGAAGTGCTGGCCAGTGCCAGTCGATCCGTCCGTCTTCCGGCCGGCGCCGGCCGAAATAGGTGGCGGCGGCATGGTCCTGGGGCATCCGCGGTGCCCGGCCCGATTCGATCAGGGGCAGAAGCTCCGCGAGCAGCCGCCGCGAGGCCTCACACATCTTTTCGTATAGTGTAACAGCCGTGTCCTCGAAGGCGATGTCCACAACCCGTTGGCCCACGATATCCCCCGCATCCGCCTTTTTGACCATATGATGGAGCGTCACGCCGGTTGTTTTCTCTCCGCGGACCAGGACCCAGTTGACGGGCGCCCGTCCCCGGTAGGCGGGAAGGAGCGAACCGTGGAGGTTGTACGCCCCCGCCGGCGCGATGTCGAGGATGTCCTGTCCGATCATCCGGCGGTAATAGAACGAGAAGATGACGTCGGGCTTCAGGGCCGCGATCTTGTCTTTCCACTCGACCGTATTCACGTCCTCCGGGCAGAAGACCGGGATATCCATCTCTTCGGCCCAGGCCGCAACGGAGCCGAACCAGCAATTTTCCCCGGGGGCATCCTCGTGGGAAAAGACGGCGGCGATATCGAAGCGGGCCCGAAGCAACGCTTCGAGGCCCGTAATGCCCATATCGTGATAGGCGAAGACGACGGCTTTCATTTACTGTCACCGGGAGGGGCGGCATCCCCCTGGATACACTCATAAACGCGCTCGATGACGTATTCGGGCCGTTTCCGAACTTCGCGGTAGATCCGGCCGATGTACTCCCCGATGACGCCCAGGGCGAAAAACTGCATCCCCACGAAGAGAAAGAGGATGGCAAAGAGCGTGAAGACACCCTGCGCCGCCCAGAGGGCGCCGTAGACCAGACGGGCCACGGCCAGGAAGGTGCCGAAGCAGACGCCGGCCAGGGCCATGGCGATGCCGCCGTACATGAGGAGCTTCATGGGCAACTCCGAAAAGGAGGCCACCAGGTCGAACTGGAGGTTGATCAGCTTTCGCAGCGGGTAGTTCGATTTCCCTCCGAAGCGCTCCTCGTGGGCAACCTCTATCTCCGTCACCCTCTTGCCGAAAAACGTCGCCAGGGCGGGAATGAAAGTCGAATGCTCGTGGCAGTTGATCATCCGCTCGACCACCGGCAGGCGGTAGGCCCGGAGCATGCAGCCCCAGTCGCGCATCCCGACTCCCGTGATCTTTCTCGCCACCATATTGACGATTTTAGAGGGCAGGATGCGGAACAGAGAATCCTGACGTCCCTTGCGGATCGTCCCGACGACGTCGTAGGCACCCTCTTCCATGACGGAAACGAGGCGCGGAATCTCCTCCGGCGGGTTCTGGAGGTCCGCATCCATGGTGACGACGATCTGCCCCCGGACGACGGAAAAACCGGCCAGGATCGCCGCGTGCTGCCCGTAATTCCGGGTCAGCTCGACGACGCGGACGTCGGGTTTCCCGGCAAACGCCTTGAGCATTTCCAGGGAACGGTCGCGGCTGCCGTCGTCGATCAGGATGATTTCATAGGGCCGCTTCATTCCCGCCATGACGGGCCGCAGGCGCCCTATGAGGGCGTCGAGGTTTTTCTCCTCGTTATAAACCGGTATGACGACGGAAATCATCGATTCCATGGCTTGCTCCCAAAATTTCGCGTCATCTTAATATATCCCGAAGAGCATCGCAAACATAATATACGTCGCTATCTTTCATATCGGGAAAGAGGGGAAGCGACAGGATCCGCCCGGCCGCCCGCTCCGTCTCGGGGAGCATGCCGTCTTTCGTGCCGAAAAGCCGCCTGATATGGCTCAGAAGGTGACAGGCCGGGAAGTGGAAGCCGTAGCCGATATTGTACTCGGAGAGTTTCTCCATCAGGATTTCCCTCGGCATGGCCAGGGTCTTGACGATCATCAGATTGTAGGGGTGGACATGGGGATATGAAGGAACGCCGGGCAGGTCGATGCCGTCGATACCTTGCAATCCTTCCATGTAAAGACCGATCAGTTCGGCACGGCGCCGGTTGAACTCGTCCAGACGATCGAGCTGCCCGATGCCCAGCGTCGCCTGGATGTCCGTCAGATTGTATTTGTATCCCGCCTCCTGGATGTCGTACTCGGGATTTCCTCCCTTTCCGTAGCGCTTCCAGGCGTCCCGCTCGATGCCGTGGAACCTAAGCAGCCTGATCTTCTGGTTCAGATCGTCGCCGTTCAATGTCACGAGGCCGCCCTCACCCGTCGTGATATTTTTGATGGGGTGGAAGGAGAATATCGCCATCCCGCCGAATCCGCCGGCATGGACACCCTTGTAGTACGTACCGACGGCATGGGCTGCGTCTTCGATCAGAGCGAGTCCGCGCCGTCCCGCCAGGGCGACGATCGGGTCCATGTCGGCGGGCGCCCCGGCGAAGTGGACCGGAATGACGGCCTTCGTCCTGTCGGTGATCTTCTCCTCGATCCGGCCGGCGTCGATCAGCAAGGTATCGTAATCGCAGTCGACGAAGACGGGCGTGGCCCCGAGAAGGACGATCATGTTCACCGTCGAGGCGAACGTCATGGACGGGGTGATCACTTCGTCGCCCGGACCGATCCCGAGGGCGGCGAGCGCAAGGTGCATTCCCGCCGTAGCCGACGAGAGCGTTATGGCGTGAGCGGCCCCGGTGAGCTTTCGGAACCGTTCCTCAAAGGTGAGGCAGTGGGGCCCCGTGGTAATCCAGCCCGATTTCAGGCAGTCGACGACCCGCTCGATCTCGGCGGACCCGATGGAGGGTTTATTTAACGGCAGGAAATCTTCTCTGATCTTCATGGTTCACCTAACCTCCGTTTTGGCCTTTCTGCAGAAGAAGGATCTGATAATTCCCGTTGTTCCACAGGATTTTCATGTCCGGGGCTTCCTGCTTCAGGCGCAGGAGATTCCCCTTCCCTTCGGTGATGACATACATCGGCCGTCCTTCCCGGTAAAGACGGAAAAATTCCGGCGACATGAGGAAGTAGCGTTTCTTCTCCTCGGCCGGAATACGCGCCACGCCGAACTCCAGTTCGCCGATATCGTCGACGATGGGCGTGCGTATCCCCGTGTAAAAATCGATCCCGTAAATATCCGTATTGAACTGATACGGGACCTCTCCCGGCGGGATGTGGATTTTCATGGCGGCGACGACGGGAGCGGCCGATTTGAAAGGTGCCGCGTAATGGGCGACGGGAAAGGTCAGCGTCGCGAAGAAAACCCCGGCCACGGCATAGATCGCAAGGAACCAGCCGCGGCGGTATTTTCTCCTCATCATCTCCGGCAGGAACAGGAAGAAAACGAGCACCAACGCGGGGCCAACGATCCACGGCCACCAGGCCTCCAGACTGACCCGCTGCTTGGCGATATAGACGGGGGCAACGAGAGCGACATAGAAAAGCCCCGTCTGAACGAAGATGGGGAGATAATCCGCAGGCCTCCAGCCGGTCGGCCCCTTTGCGGCGGCGACACGCTCCTCGTAGATCCGGAAGACGTGACCGATCAGGACGGACAGCGGGACAAAGAGGGGTGCGATATACGGAATCAGTTTCGAGGAGGATACCGAAAAGAAGAGGAAAATGAAGGCGATCCAGGTGAAAAGGAACTTCTTTTCCTTACTGTCAAACAACACCCTCCACTGTCCGCGGATGCCCCTCCCCGCCTGGGCAAAATAGCCGAGCCAGGGGATCACACCGGCCAAGAGCACGGGGATGAAATAGAAGACCGTCTCGTTCCGGTGATGCATCGTCGTCGTGTACCGGAGGAAGTGTTCCTGGATGAAGAAGAACCAGAAGAAATCCGGATTCGCCTTCTGGATGAGAACGAGCCACGGCAGGGTCACAGCAAGGAAAATCGCAATGCCTGCGGGGGACACGAGGCGAAAAGGGTCCCGCCAGCGCCGCGAGACGAGGAGCCAGATGACGAGAATGGCCCCGGGGAAGACGATCCCGATCAGGCCTTTCGTGAGAAACGCGAGACCGCAGAAGAGATAAAAGAGCCATATGTGCTTCCTGTCCCGTTCCTCATCGGAAAAATAGCGGAATCCTGACCAGACGGCGAGGCAGACGAACAGGGCCAGGGGCATATCGAGGATATTGATCCGGCCGATCGCCAGGTGAAAGAGGCACATCGTGAGGACGGCGGCGGCGTATAGGCCCGTCTTTTCGTCATGGAAATAGCGGCCGATGCGCCAGCACAGGAGGATGCACCCCCAGGCGCAAAGGGCTGAAAAGAGACGCGAAGAGAAGGCGTTTTCCCCGAACAGCTTGAAGGCTACGGCAGTCGCCCAATAGGCGAGCGGAGGCTTTTCGATATAGACGACCTCTTTCAGGTGCGGGGTGACGTAGTCGCCCGTCCGGTTCATGGTGCTCGGGATAAGGCTGTACCGCCCCTCGTCCGGCTCCATGAGCGGCATATGATAAATCAGCCCCACATAAAGGAGAAAAGGGACGATCCAGAGGATCCATTTCTTGCAGCCGGCACGGTCCACAGGCAAAATAACCTCGCAAAATCAGGAATAAGGCAAAAATTAAGGGCCTCTTATCCATCTATCCCGCGAATTTGTCAACCTCTTTCGTCGGGACGGACCGAACGGCGGATCGCCGATATCCTCATTCGCCGCAGGTATTTACCGGCCGTGCGGTGCCGGATCATGGGCTTATGCCCTTTTTGAGGCGTTCCCCCAGGCGGCCGAGCGTCGATTTGAGGGTCGAAACGCTCCCGCCGGAGACGGCCCGGCCCGGCAGATGCAGGACATGCCCGACGGCTTCGGCCGTCCCGGAGACGATCCCCTGGACAAGGTTCTCCCGGAGGCTGAAGGCGGGATTCTTAAGATCGCCTTCCACGGCGAAGCGCAGGGGGATTTGATGGTTATTCCGTTCCAGAAAGGCCACCATCAGCGAAACGGGGATTCCTGCGAATTGCCCTCCGCTGCCGGCCTTGTCGCTTACGCTCAGGTCTTTCAGGACGGCCCTGCCATCGCCCTTGATGTGCCCGCCGGCGATGCGTGCCGAGAGGTCCAGGTCCAGAAAGCCCCTGTGGAGAGAGATACTGTAATCCTTCTGAAAATAAGGTTCAAAGGGCGTGATGTCGAGGTTGACGAGCTTCAGGGAACCGTCGGCGTTGTAGGGGCCGAATTGAATCCGGCCGCGGCTCTGAAGCGTGCCTTTTCCCGTACGGCCGGGAATCGTTGCCGAAAGTTCGTATGCCGAAAACCGGCCGTCCGCGGGCAGGGCGAGATTGTCGAGGCTCAACCGGATATCCCGGACCTCGATGCGCACCGGCCGGTGCGGGTCCCTGTGATCGGAAAAATCGAGGCTCCCGCCGCTGACCGCGACCCGCCCCACGACCCAGGGCTTCTGATCTTCTTCCTTGCCCCCGCGGGCAGGCGGCACGCCCAGGGCCGGGCCGGTCAGCTTCCCATGTGCGTCGATCGCGAGGTGGATATCCGGCTCCCGGAACGCGATCAGGCGTATCGCCCGTCGCCCCGTCAGGAGGTCGAAAACCCGAAAACCGCAGGAAACCTCGCGGATATGGAGGGCATCCCGCCCGGCGGCGTCCTTCATGCGGACGTCCCGGAATGCGATGGACCGGAATCCCAGGGAGGCGGAACCGATGGATACGCCCTTGCCCAGGCTGGCCTCCAGCTTTTCCTTGATATAGCCCTCGGCCCTGAATACGGCGCAGACGGTGACGGCCGCGAGGACGGCGGCGACGGGAAGGGCAATCTTTAACCACCGCCGCCGGAAAAGACGTGCGGGATGGAAGCGGCTTGAAACCATGATCTTAGCGTTTTACCGCCTTTTCGATAAAGGACCGGTATGCGGCTGCCGATTCCTGCGGTTTTTCCACCATAGGGACGTGGCCCGTGTCCTTCATGATAATCGTCTGGCGGTTCTTAAGCCCCTTCTCCAGGACGGAGACGCTCGAAACATCGAGGATCTTGTCCTTGTCGCCCCAGACGATCAGGGTCGGGGCGGCGACTTTGGGGAGAAACGGCGCGAGCGGCGAGTCCGGCGTGCGGAAATCGGCGCTCATGTCCTTGAAGACTTTTTCGTTGAAAGCCGCGTTGGCCATGGCGCGATCCGCGAGGAACTTTTTGACGGGCGCCGGAAAAGGCGGAGGCGAAACAAAAAGCAGCGACATGATCCGGTCGAAGTCTTCCGGGGTCTTCACTACGAGGGGGTTCTCTCCCTTTTCGAGGAGCTTCATCAGCTCGTTCTTGTGGGGCGGAAAGATTCCCCCGGGGGCGAAGAGACCGAGGGACAGGACCTTCTCGGGATACTGGGCCGCGTATTCGCAGGCGATCATCCCCCCCATGGAATTGCCCGCCAGGTGAAACTTCCGGAGATTGAGCGCCTCGGCTATCCGGTTGAGACGCTTGACCTGGCTCGCTATGTCATAGCGGGCTTCCGGCAGTTTGCTGCTCTCGCCGAATCCCGGCAGATCGGGGATGAAGACCTGGCAGCCGGGCTGGAGGTACTTGGCAAAGCGGTCCCAATTGTCTTTTTCGGCGCCGAAACCGTGGATCAGGACGACGACCTCCCCCGCCCCGCCTTCCAGGTAGGCAATACGGTGGTCGTCCACCTGGATGTTCTTCCTGACGAGGCCGGCAGCGGCCCTCTCGGCGTTGATCGCCTGCTCGTACACAAAAGAAGAGGAATACAGGAAGTACAGGGCGCCAACGAGAATAACGACCAGACCCAGGCCAAACCACAATATCTTCTTCATCTTCGATCCTCCGCCGTTGTAATGTGTTCCGCACGGCGGGCCCGCGTTGAGCCAGCCTTCCGGACGGAACGCCGGCCTTCTTCAGGCCCTCGGGACAACTCCGCCGCCTTCCCCGGAAAGGCCCGAATGAAAGAGACAGGCCTTTCGAAGATGACGGCGCAGTGTAACCCATCTCCCGGCTATTTTCAAGGAAGGGCTCAATAGCCCCTCTCTACGGCAAGCAATAAAGCCCGGCAGGATAGCCCTGCCGGGCCGGGTCTGGCATTGGATTGGTTTCTTGCAGGTTCTGCCGCGCCGTTTGAATTCCCGGCCGGCAATTATTTACCCAGGGGTTTCAGGTTATAGATCAGGTTCCGGTTGGCCTTGGAGCCGTCCTTGATGAGTGTTTCCTCCTTCAGGAACCCTTCCCGCTGCGCATGGCAGCTGTCGCAAGACCTGGTCCGTGCCGTACGCTTCTTGATGCTGTGGACGGGGGAATCCCAGTAGTTGGGCACAGCATCGAAGCTGCTCATGGCGATGCCTGCCGGCTTGAACGTGTCCCTGACCGTGGGGATCAACCGGAGCGTGGTCAACGTCTTGTTGTCCCGGGGATTCCGTCCCAGGATGAAACCCGGCTTCGACATGGAGCCGGGACCCACGTGACAGTTCTCGCATTGGCGGTACTCGCCGCCGACGTGGCACCCCTGGCAGGTCACCTTGTCCTGGTGGACGTTATGGGCCATTTGCTTGCCGTCGAGCTTATGGCAGGCTACACACCGGGGCCGGTCCTTGACGGACTGCTTGTTCATCGCCATCGCGCCGTCGCCGTGGACCTCCGACTTCTTATGGCAGTCCATGCACATCATGCCCTTCTGGTAGTGGACGTCGGGGGACCCGCCGTATTCGCCGGTGAATTCGGGATAGACGCGTCCTCCGTGGCAGAAGGCGCAGGTCTTCCCCTCGTTCTTTTTGACGAACTTGTGCCCGGCGATGAGTCCCAGGGAAATACCCGAGACGGGAGGCGATTTAACGTGGCAGTCGCCGCAGGAGGCGTGGCAGCTGCGGCAGGACTGGTTGAATACTTTCCGGTCGAACATGGCCAGTTCCGCCTTGGAGAAACGGGCCTTGACGCCCTCGCGCTGGCCGATGGTCGTGTAATGGAGGGATTTGGCGTATGTGTCGGCAATGGCCTTGTGGCAGTTCCCGCAGGCTTTGAGGTCGTCGGAGGGCCGGACGATCAGGCCTTTGTGGGCGGCGGCCTTCGATCCGCCGTTTTCGTCGCCGCCGTGGCAGGCCTTGCACCCCATCCTGAGGTGCACGTCCGTTCCGACCAGCCCCTGATCGACAAGGTAGCCTTTATAATACTCCTCCGCCTTAACTGGCGGAGGCGCCCCCGCTCAGCCCTCTCCTTCGGTGGGGATCGCCGGCGGTTTGACCATCGCCTTCATGGCAGCGTCATTGGCATGGCAGTTGAGGCAGCCGTTCTTGCTCCCGGCCTTGTTCCCGGCCGGGGCGGCGGAGGCCTGACTCTTATGGCAGAGATTGCAGGTATAGGTTGCCGAGCCTTTTCCCGAGCTGGCATGGCACGCGAAGCAGTTCTTGTTCGTGGCATGATCCGCGAAGGCGATCTTTTCGCCGCTCCGCTTGTAGGGGAAGAGCTTCGTATGGCAGCTTGCGCACTGCATCGAGCCCCCCGAATGGCTCTTGTGGTTGAAGGCTACAGCCTTCGCCCCCTGGCCGAAAAGAAGGGGCTGGGCGGGCCCGGCAGGCCCCGCAGCAGGCGCGGCAGCCGCGGATGTCTTTGTCTTCGCATGGCAGCGGTTGCAGTCGTAAGAGGCCGAACCTTTTCCCGAGCTGGCGTGGCATGCGAAGCAGTCCTTGTTCGCGGCATGGTCGGCGAAGGCGATCTTCTTCCCGGTTTTCTTGTAGGGGAATAGTTTCGTATGACAGCTTGCGCACTTCAGGGACGCCGTGTGGCTCTTGTGGTTGAAGGGCACCGCCTTCTCGCCCTTCCCGAAGAGAACGGCCTGGGAAGGGACCGGCACCTTGGCATGGCAGGTGCTGCATTCGTTCCACGTAGAGGCCTTGCGGCCGTCATGGCACGAGAAGCAGTACTTGTTTTTGCCGTGATCGGCCATGGCAATGCGGTCGGCGCCTTTTTTCGCTTTGAAGAGGCGGGGGTGGCAGTCGGCGCATGCGGCCTTGGCGGTGTGCGTTTCATGACGGAAACGGACGGCGCTCTCCCCTTTGCCCATCGTTACCGAAGTATTATAGACCGTAGCCGCTTTCTCTTTGCCCTTGACGAATCCGGCCTTGATCCCCTCGGCACGGACATGGCACCGAGCGCACTGGGTGTCGGAGGCGAATGCCGCCTTGCCGTTGTGACAGGCCCCGCAGTACTTGCCCTTGTAGAGGGATTCCATGACGAAATCCTTCTTCTGCTGGACCTTCAGGGCTTCCATGTCGAAGAGACCAGAATGGCAGCGATCGCAGGAAATCCCCTTCGCGTCCACGTGGGCTTTATGGCTGAAGAGGACCGCCTTCACCGGCTCCGTGTAGAGGATGCCGCCCCCGTCGGAAAAGCTTCCCGTGGCGGCGCCGGCGGCCACAAGCATCGGAACGGCCAGTATCATCGTGATCAAGGCGAAACGCTTTTTCATCGTAATTCCGTTAACCCTTCGTGTAGAAGATGTTCGGCAGGGCGCCGACCTCCGGCCGCAAAACCCAGACGGCTTTCTGAACCTGATGAATCAGTTGATAGGCGCGGTTCCCCGGATCGGAGATATCGCCGAACACCCGCACGTCGGCCGGACAGGCCTCGGCGCAGGCCGTGGTCTTCTCACCCTTCTTGAGTCTCGATTCGAAACAGAAATCGCACTTGTCGATGGCCTGCCTCTCTTCGTTGTAGTAGCGCATATCGTAAGGACAGGCCATCATGCAGGACTTGCAGCCGATGCATTTCTTGATGTCCATGACGACAATCCCGGTTTTCTTATCTTTATAAGTCGCCGTGGTCGGGCAGGTCCGGACGCAGGGCGGGTTGTTGCACTGGTTGCAGAGGATGGGGATGAACTCCCGGTTCTGCCCGACGGCAGCGGGCACTTCCCGGGCCAGGATATTGGTCCGCCAGCCGTAGGACGGCACGTGATTGGTGGCAACGCAGGCCTCCATGCAGCGCTCGCAGTCGATGCAGCGGTCCTGCCTTATCACCATGCCGTAGTGAGGCTTATACGGATACGGCTCCTTGCTTAAAGCAGCTGACGATCCCTTTCCGGCTATGGAAGCGAGGGAGAGGACCGTGCCGCCGGCAAAAACGCCCGTGATCACCAGGCCGATCTTCAGGAACTCGCGTCGTTCCCTGTCCTGGATATCGCCTTTCCCTTCCCGCGCAGTCTTCTTGCTTTCGGTTTCGTTCGTTGTCATGATGCCACCTCCGCCCGGTCCCCGGCAGCCTCGTGCGATACGGCGTCGTCATGGCCGTCGTCGGGGTAGCCGTCGAAGAGCCTCTCGGCAAAGAGGAAGGCCGACATGCAGAAGCCTATCCCGCCCAGCACCACCAGGCCTTCGTGCAAGGTCGGCATATAGGCGTTGAGGCGGGAATACTCGACGACACCGAGATCCATATAGTACGGCACGATCTGCCCGATGACGACGAGATCCAGACGAACGAAGAAGACCGAAAATATGACGAGGGCCGACGCCGTGAACATGAGCCACATGCTTCTGCCCTTTCCGAGCCAAAGAAGGATGAAAGGGATGACGATGCCGCAGACGATTTCCAGGCCCCAGAAATTGAAGGCAAAGGCCCCGGAGACCATGGCTTCGAGCTCCAGGAGCTGCCGTTCGCCCGCGACGCTGAGCGACACCATCCGCCAGATCGTGAAAAACAGGGCCACGGCAATCATCAGCATCGCGAGGTTCGAAACGACTTCCAGGGACCGGGCCGTCGCCCCTTCAATCTTCTTTCGTCCGACGAAAGAGGCGATGATCGTGAAGAACATGATGAAGGCGCAGCCGGTCATCATGGCGGAGGCGATGAAAAAGACGGGCAGAAACGGGCCGTACCAAAACTCGCGGCCGTGCATCATGGCAAAAACGCCGCCCAGGTTGCTGATGGCGGCGACTCCGCAGATAACTCCCACCAGGCCGACTTTCGACGCCGTCCGGTGATCGCCGCTCATGAGGAAGATAAACTCCACCGTGAGGAAGACAACTTCAAAGCCGTACAGGGTGCCCATCCACCAGATGTTCGATGATAAATTCGGTGAGATGACGTTGTAGATGGCCATCCGGATCGGATTCTCCAACTCCAGGCCGATCACGAAAAACCCCGACAGGATGGTGAAGATCGAAAGGAGCACGCATCGCTTGGCCAGCGGCATGAGGTCCCTGACCCCGAAGACGTGCCCGATGGACGATATGATGCAGATCCCTGTCGAGGCGATGGCAAAGAAGGCGTAACTGGATATCAGCATCGCCACGGGAACCTGCCGGTATGTCCCGTAGGCGTGGCGACTGCCGGCGACGAACAGGGCATGAACTCCGGCCCCGGCACCGGTCAGCAGAAGGGCGACAAACAGGAAAAGAAAAAAGAGATAGACGGGTCCGCCGGATAGGACGCGCCTTAATGCGGCCGCCACATCGACGGCTTGCCAAGCTTTACCCAAAGAGGCCATAAATAAACATCTCCACACATCATACAAATACGTTGCCCCCGCAAATAAAATAGCGCCACTTGACCGTTCTTGTCAAGCGTTATGCTGAGGGATCGACAGATTTGTCGCACAGAGGCCTGTGCGGGCCGGGAAATCCGTCCGGCGTTGCCGCCACCTTCTGCTTGCTATGGGTCGGCATTGATGGTAAAATTTATAGATAGTATCGCTTGCCGCGGTACGGACGCCCGACGGGCGTGACGATAAAAGGAGAATCCTTCATTGCCGAAAAACGACAACCCTCTTCTCAAGGTCCTGTCTTCCCTCAAACTGACCCTGACCCTCCTGATCCTGATCGCCCTGCTGGCCATTGTCGGGACCTTCATCCCGCAGCAGGAAAACGCGCCGGAATTCGCCCGGCAGCTGTCGCCGACCACGGTGGGCATCCTGCACAATCTCCAGCTTTTCGACATCTACCACTCCCTGGTATTCTACGTCCTTCTGGGACTCTTGTCCGTCAATCTTATCGTCTGCTCATGGAGGCGTTTTCCCGCATCATTGCGTCAATTCACGTCCAGCCCCTTTCCCGGTCCGGCCGGGCTTTACGAGAATCTGCCTCCCGAACAGGTCATGATCTCCGACGCCGGGCGCGAAGACGTCGCGAAGCGCGTCGAGGCGCTCCTGCGGGGCAAATTCCGCCGACTCGAAAGGAACGATTCCCAGGAAGGCACGACGGTCTTCTTCGGAGACAAAGGGCGGTTCTCCCTCTTTGGCGTCTACGCCGTCCATTTGAGCATCCTCATTATGATCGCCGGGACCCTCGTCGGCTCCCTATGGGGCTTGAACGCCTACATGAACATCGTCGAGGGCGGAACCGCCGACGCTGCCTCGATCAGGGGCGGCAAGGGGACACGGGACCTCGGCTTTTCCGTCCGGTGCGACCGCTTCATGGTGGATTTCTACGAAAACGGCGCCCCGAAGACCTACCGCTCCGATCTCAGCTTCATTAAGGACGGCAAGGTGGTCTTTCAGGGGCCGGTGCTTGTCAATCATCCCCTCGAGTTTGGCGGCGTCCGTTTCTACCAGGCAAGCTACGGCTCCGTTTCGGACGGCCGCGCCTTCATCACGGTCACCGGCAAAGCGTTGAAGGAAAAAGGATTCATGATCAGCGTCGGGGATGTATTCGACATCCCGGGAAGCGACGCCAAGGTCGAGGTGCTCCGCGTCGAAGACAACTTGATGAATATGGGACCGGCGGCGAAAATCCGCGTCCGGTCGGCGGCAACGGATGTTCAGTTCTGGATATTCCAGCATATCGACGAGATCAAGGAATCGAACCCGGGACTCATGGACGAAGTCCCCCTCTTCAACCCCGGCCTGTTCAGGCCGTATGTCTTCGCCCTCCTCCGCGTCGAACAACAATACTATACAGGCCTCCAGGTAGCCCGTGACCCCGGCGTGCCGCTCGTCGCCGGCGGCGGGTTCCTGATGATTGCGGGGCTTGTCGTCATCTACTTCGTCTTCCACCATCGCTTCTGGGTCCGCGTCGACACCGTTAAGGGAAAGACGCGGATATCCGTGGCCGGCCGCAGCAACCGGAACGCCGCATCCATGAAGCGGCTGATGGACGGCATCCGTACCCAAATTGTAAAGGAACTGGCTTCATGACGCATACGACGATTTTAAGCTGGGTGACATTTATCTACTTCTTTTCCTTTGTCGCCTATCTTGTCCGCATGATTTTCGGAAAGGAATTATGGGGCCGCGTCGGCTCCATCGCCGCATGGATAGGCATCGCCGCCGAAACATGCGCCCTGCTCCTCCGCTGGAAGGCTTCCTACGATCTCGGCATCGGGCATATCCCCCTGTCGAACCTGTACGAATCGATGGTCTTCTTCGCCTGGGCGATTGTCGCCATCAACCTCTTCATCGAATGGCGAACCGGCTCCCGCGCCATCGGCGCCTTCGTGATGCCCGCGGCTTTTCTCGCCATGGCCTACGCCTCGATCGCTCCCGGCGTCAGCAGCCAGATTCAACCCCTGATCCCGGCCTTGCAAAGCAACTGGCTGACGAGCCACGTCGTTACCTGTTTTCTGGGCTATGCCTCCTTCACCGTCGCTTTCGGATGCGGCCTGATCTATTTTCTCAGGGATTGGATCACGGCCCGTCACGAGGGAATCGGCGAACGCCTCCCCTCTTCGGAGAGCCTGGACGAGACGATCTATCGCAGCGTCGCCCTTGGCTTTGTATTTCTTACGATCGGGATCATGACGGGTTCCATCTGGGCTCATTACGCCTGGGGATCGTACTGGAGCTGGGACCCGAAAGAGACCTGGTCCCTCATTACCTGGATCATATACGCCGCCATGCTTCACGCCCGGTACGTCCGCGACTGGCGCGGCAAACGCCTGGCGCTCATGGCCGTCATCGGCTTCGCGTCCGTCCTCTTTACGTACCTGGGGGTAAACTACCTCCCGGGCCTTCACAGCTATCTGCAGGCTTAGTTCCCGCCGAACCGGAAACGGGTTAAAGACTTGGGTAGGAACGGGGAAGGTTCACGGTCCGCTGTCGGTCCCCTTCGTAAAGGACCTGTTCGAGGAAGAGGCCCGAGGCCGGCGCCGTGAGCCTGGCCGGTTCGGTCGAATAATGCTGAAGCATCTTCACAATGGCCCGGCCGTCCAGGTTGCCCCGGCCCACTTCGGCCAGAACGCCCACCATCCGCCGCACCATCTTCCAGAGGAAATGCGATCCGGCCACCCGGATGAGAAGGAGGTCGTCCGCGTCGATGAGTTCGACGGCGTCGACCTTGACCTTGGTCGATGCGTCCTTGTCGAACCTCTTGTCCGCAAAGGAAACGAAGTCGTGCATGCCGACGAAGAGGGAAGAGACCGCCTTCATCGCGGCCGTATCGAGATCGTCCTTGATCCACCAGACGTACCGCTTCCCGAAGGCCGTCCGGCGCCGGGAAATCTGGTAGAGATAAATCCGCTGCCGGGCATGGTGGCGGGCATGAAAACGCGGCGACGCCGTCTCCACGTGCAGGACGTTGACGGAGGCGGGCAGACGGTCGTTGAGGCCGAAGAGGACCTGCTGCGGAGGAATTCTTTTTTCCGTTTCGATATGGGCGACCTGGCCCAGAGCATGGACCCCGGCGTCGGTCCGCCCGGCCCCCTGGAGATCGGCCACCGTCCCGAAAACCTCCCGCGCCGCGGCCAGCACCGTCGCCTGGATACTCCGGGCATTCTTCTGGGTCTGCCAGCCGCTGTATCCAGTCCCGTCGTATTCGAGGGTGATTTTATACTTGTGCAATCTTTTTGACCGCTTCCTTTCCTATCACAGCCTCCGCCGGCTCGTCCGGCAGTGCCCGTTATTTCGATTTTTCCGTTTATCCGGCGAGATCCTCTATGAAGGGTCTTGCGTTGATTCCGGGAGCCGCTATAGCGGATAAATGCCCGCTTGTCGATGACGAAAATAGCCGGACCGGGATGCCGGGAAGACCAGGGTCCACGAACGTCTATTCCAGACCGGAGAGGCGAACGATCCGGCGGAGAAATTCGTCCGCTGACGGGAAGCCTCCCTCCCTGGAGTATATGATGCGCAAAGACCTGTCGCCGCCCGTCTTGACGCCGAAGAGATACGGGGTCCTCACCTCGCCCACCTGCTTATGGACAGTAAATTTCCTGTCGGGAAAGAGCGGGAAGGGAATATGGTACCTCTTGCGGAAGTTATCGACCTCGTAAGCCGAATTGCCCATACCGATCCCGACGATCTTGACCTTTCCCGCCGAAGCGGGATCGGCCGCAATCCTTTCGTAGAGCACCTTGAGATTGGGTGCCTCCTCCTGACATGTGCGGCAATAGATGTTGAATATGACGACGATCATGGCGCGGGCCTTGATCGCCTTCAGCCTGAACGTTGTGTCCCCTTGCGGCAGCCCCAGATAGCCCATATCTGCCGTATCCTGTGGAACGTCCAGGATAATGTCCGGAAGACTGTCGCCGACGGCCGGCACCGACGCCGCCCCGGCGGGTGCCGCCAGGAAAAGCGACGCGAGCAGACATGCCGCCATATACAAAATCGGCCTTTTCGTCATCACAGTCTTCTCCGTTCGCAATCCTTGATGCCGCCTTTTCAATACGAACGTGCAGCAACCGGAATAGAAACGATTACTTTATAGCATTAAAAACACCGGACGGAAAGACCGCTTTTATCGCATCGACTCCGCCTTCATCCGGCAGTGCCGCCTATTTCAGCTTTTCCAGTTCTTTTGCCAGGGCTTCCAGGGACGGCCTTTCGTTGATGTCGTGGACATCGATGTAGCGGATGATGCCCTTCTTGTCGATCACGAAGAGCGCCCTCTCCGACGTGCCGTCGGACCGCAGGATGCCGTAAGCAGCCGCCGCTTTGCCGTGGGGATAGAAATCGGAAAGGACGGGGAACCACAGCCGCCCCATCTGGTTCGTCCAGGAAAAGAGCGTCGGTATGTTGTCCACCGTAATTCCCAGAAGCACCGCGTCGTGGGCGTCGAAGAGGTCCTTGACGATATTATACCCGGGCCACTGGTCGGAACAGACGGGTGTCCAGGCGGCGGGAACGAAGGACAGGACCACATTCTTACTGCCCCTGAAGCGGCTGAGCGTAACCGTCCCTCCGGCAACGGCCGGAAGTGTAAAATCGGGAGCCGGGTCCCCAGCTTTCACCTTAAGCACGCTGTCGGTCGGCTTGAGACGGCCGGGATTGTAGATGTTGTCCTTGAAGGCGTCGGAACGGGCGGATGCGGGAGATGCCGCAAAGACCGCGGCGGCGGTGACCGCAAACAGGATGGTATAAATCGATTTCATGCATGCCCTCCTTACTTCAGACCGGAAAGTTTGACCATGTCTTTAAGAAATCCGTCCGCCGTGTCGAAAGCCCCCAGTCTGGAAAAGAAAACCCTATGGGACCCGTCGCCCTCTATCCTGATTCCTATGAAGTAAGGCGTCCGCACCTCGCCCACCTGTTTATGGATGACAAATCCCCCATCGGGAAAAAGCGGAAACGGAATCTGATATCTTTTTTTGAAGACGCCGACCTCGTAAGACGAATTCCCCACACCGATCCCGATCAACTTCAGCTTTCCCTTGAGGGCCGGATCGGCCTCGATCATCTCATAAAGCGCATTGACCTTGGGAGCCTCCGCCTGGCAGTAGGGGCAATACATGCTGAATATTTCGATGATGACGACCCGGGCCTTGACGGCCGGTATCGTGAAGGTCTTGCCCCACCAGGAGAGCCCCAGATAGCTGCGATCGCCTGAATCCTTGGGCACCTCCAGCACAATGTCCGGCATGACGCCGCCGACAGCCGGCGGTGCTGCCGCCTGCGCCGGGAACCAAAAGAGACATAATGCCGAAAAGCAGACCGCGGCCGCCGTCAACCGCCGTTTCGCCTTCATCATCCACCTCCTGTCGAAACCCGCCCGTCTATCAGACAGGCAACAAAAGGCCCGCCTCTTTCAAGGCAGGCCTTCTTTATAACATCAAATGCGTCTCACAGAAAGACCGCTTTCCGGCGGCAGACCTTTCCGCCTAGTGGCCGTGGGCCGATTTCTTCTCTTCGCCGTAGACGACGAGCTTCCCTTCGTGCTCCATCTCCTTCAACCACTTGGGGTGCTGCTTGGCAAGCCACGCACGCGTCACCCAGCCCGTCAGCATCGCCGGCAACGATCCCGGCGATCCCACCGTCCCCAGGTACAGATGGACGAAGAAAAAGGCAAAGATCGCCACGAAGCCCAGTGCGTGCAGGACAAACAGCCAGCGCACCAGCCATGACGGAAAGCTCAAGGGAAACCACATCACGAGACCCGTCAGCACCATGACCACGCCGAAGCCCGCCACCACCAGGAAGAACATCTTCTGACCCGGATTGTACTTCCCCACTTCCGGAACCTTGTCCACATGCCAGACGTACCCGCCCCCGCACATGATCCAGTCCAGGTCCTCGGGCATCGAAAAAATGCCCGCCTCCTTCCACCACATCCCGATCGTGAACGCCAGGGCAAAGGCGAAAAAGACCCCCGTAAAGTTGTGAACGTACTTCAACGATTTCAACCCGCCCATGATGTCGCCGATGAAGTTCAGCGAATGGAACATCATCCCCAGTCCCGTAATGCACAGGATCAGGCAGGAAGCGGCCAAAGACCAGTGGACGATCCTTTCAAAGGCGTCCGTTACCTGAATAAGTCCTTTTCTCATGGCTATTCACCTCCTTTGCCGTTGTCTCGGGGCTCTTCGTCGGGCAGTTTCGGCCCGTGGATGATGTAATGCAGGAACGAGCCCGCTATCACGCCGCCCGCCGCAATTAAGCTGAGCGGCTTCAGGAAGTCCTTCCAGAGAACGACCGCCAGCGGCACCGACGGGCTCGTCGGCAGCTTGTCGTACACGGACGGCTTCTCGTCCAGGACGTACATCACGTGCGTCCCCTTGACGAACTTGTCCCCGTATACGTTCGCGTCGGCAAAGCCCTCCTTCTTCAGTTCCTCTACGCGGGCATAGGCCTTTTTCAGAAGCTTCTCCTTGTCGCCGAAGGTCAGGGTACCCGTCGGGCACGCCTTGACGCAGGCCGGGGTCAGATCGCTCTGGAGACGCGACAGGCAGAGATCGCACTTGTAGATCTTGTCCGTCAAATTGTCGTACCTGGGGATCTCGAAGGGACAGGCGGAGACGCATTCCTTACAGCCGATGCAGCGTTCCTTGTTGAGACCGACCGTCCCCAGTTCCGAATAAAAAAGGGCACCGCTGGGACAGACCTTGACGCAGGCGGCGTCGGTGCAGTGCATGCAGCCGTCCTTCCGGAAGACCCACTTGACCCGGTCCTTGTCGGGAATCTCCTGGAACCGTATCAGCGTCCAGGTGTTCCATTGCAGGTCCGGCGGATTCTGGTATGTCCCATAATTCGTCGTCTGCCGCGCCGGCATCTGGTTCCACTGCTTGCAGGCCAACTGGCAGCCGCGGCATCCGGTGCATTTCGATACATCGATGAGTTTCACGATATCAGCCATGATTAATTCACCCCCTTCTTCATCACATTGACCATGAAAGCCTTGCTTTCCGGGATCATGGTGTTGGCGTCGCCGATGGTCGGGACGAGGAGATTCGCCGCGTCGCCCTTGGTGAACACCTTGGCCTTCTTGTCGCCCGGGGAGTATTTCCTGTCCATGGTTGTAATCCAGCCGAAATGCCAGGGGATGCCGACTTCATGGATCGTGTTGCCGCTGATGTTGAAAGGCTTGAAGCGGGACGTGACGATCGCCACGGCTTCGACTTCGCCTCTTGCCGATTTGACGACCACCTTCTCGCCGTTCTTGATGCCCTTCTCCGTCGCCAGCTCCAGGCTCATCTCGCACCACATTTCCGGCTGCATTTCTGCCAGCCACGGACACCAGCGGGTCAGGACACCCGTCTGCCAGTGCTCGCTGATCCGGTAGGTCGAGCAGACGATGGGGAAGCGGGGATCGCAGCTTGCCACGTTGGAGTAAACGTCGAGGTCGGAGCCCACGCCCGGCTTGTCGAAACGCTTGATGACCGGATTATGCTTCTGGGGAGACAGGAAATTCTTCTCCACCGGACATTCCAGGGGCTCGTAATGCTCGGGGAAAGGCCCGTCCACCAGGCCGGGGCCGTAGAGGCTGCCCACACCGTCCGGCTTCATGATGAAAGGCGGCCGGCCGGAACCGGGATCTCCCGCTCCGTCGGGTACGTCGCCGACCCACTTCTCGCCGTTCCACTTGATGACGGCCCGCTTGGGGTCCCAAGGATTGCCCTTGGGATCGACGGAGGCGCCGTTATAGATGATGCGGCGGTTCACCGGCCAGGACCAGGCCCAGTCGGAATAGAGGCCGATGCCGGAGGCGTCTTTCGTTCCGCGCCGGGCGGCCATGTTGGTGGCTCCATAAGAACCGCAATAGACCCAGCAGCCGGAAGAGGTTGACCCGTCATCCTGCAGCCAGGCGAACGTGGGAACGGGATCGCCTTTCTTGAATTCCTTGAAATCGCCCTTCTTGGTGGGATTCTCGACTTTCTTGTCCTCCAGGAAGAACCCGTTGATCTCCTTGGCCGCCGCATGGGGATCGAAATGGTAGTGGGCGCCGACCTTTTTGCCGTAGGGCCAGGTCATCTTTGTGAGGGCCTCTTTCAGGGGGCCGCCTTCCTTCTCGTAGAGCTCCTTGAGCCGCAAATAGAGATCGCTCATGATATCCGCATCGGGAAGGGCGATTCCGGGCGGCTCGACCGCCTTGTAGCGCCATTGCATGAGGCGGCTGCTGTTGGCGAGGCTGCCTTCCTTCTCGATGGACGAGGCACAGGGCAGCATGAAGACTTCGGTTTTGATCTTCGTGGGGTCCATGCCCGGACCTCTCCAGAAGGAGCCGGTCTCGTTGTCGAAGAGGTTGACGTTGACCATCCAGTCCAGCTTGCCCAGGGCCTGCCGGACCTTGTTGGAATGGGCGCCGCTGCACGCGGGGTTCATGCCCCAGGCGAAGAACCCGGTGAACTTTTCCTTGTACATCTGGTCGAAGAGCACAAGCCACGAGTAGTTGGCCCCGTCGTCGAGCTTGGGCATATAGGCATAGGCCTCTTCGAGGGTGGCATTCTTCCCGTAGACGGCGCGCATATAACTGGCCGAATATTTGGGATAGTTCTTCCACCAGTTCAGGCTGTTGGGCTCTTTCGTCGTCGGCGTCTTCTTCTCGTTGTACTCTTTCAGGGTGCCCATCGAAGCCGTCGGCGCCGCAAGGTAACCGGGCCAGATATGGAACAGTAGGCCGTGGTCGGTCGATCCCTGGACGTTGGACTCGCCCCGCATGGCCGCGACGCCGCCGCCGGCAACGCCCATGTTGCCCAAGAGAAGCTGGGTCATGCACATCGTCCGGATGATTTGCGTCCCGACGGTATGCTGCGTCCAGCCCATGGCGTAGAGCTCGACGCCGGCCTTGTCCGGCTTGCCCGTCGAACCGTAGAGCTTGTAAATTTCGACCAGTTTGTCCGCCGGCGTCCCGGTGATTTTGTGGACCATCTCCGGGGTATAGCGGGAATAGTGTTTCTTCAGGAGCTGAAAAACGCAGTGCGGATCGGTAAGCGTCGGGTCCTTCTTAATGACGCCCTTGCCGTCCGTCTGGTACGACCATGTCGCCTTGTCGTACTTCCCGCCCGTGAGCCCCGAGAAGACACCGTCGTTGTCTCCGGGAAGCTTGAAGGCCGGATTGACCAGGAAAGATGCATTGGTATAGTGTTTAACGTATTCTTCCTGGTAGAGCTTATTGTCGATGATATACTTGATCATGCCGCCCAGGAAGGCGATATCCGTCCCGGAGCGGAGAGGGGCGTAAACGTGCGATTTGGCAGCAGACTGCGTAAACCGGGGGTCAACGCAGATGATCTTGGCGCCCTTCTCCACGGCCTTGGTGATCCATTTGAAGGAAACGGGATGGTTGGAGGCAGGGTTGCTGCCCATGATTAATATCACATCACTGTTTGCGAAATCGTTCCAGTGATTCGTCATCGCGCCGCGTCCGAACGACTCTGCCAGAGCCGGTACAGTCGGGCTGTGTCAGATACGGGCCTGGTGTTCGATATAGACCAGACCCAACCCCCTTAAGAATTTCTGGTAGACGAAGCATTCTTCCAGGTCCATCGCGGCGCTTCCCACGGACGCGATGCCTTCCGTGCGGTTGACGGTTTCGCCCTTATCGTTTTTGAACTTGAAACTCTTGTCCCGGCTGGTCTTGATATTCCTGGCAATCTTGTCCAGGGCGAACTCCCAGTCCACCTCTTTCCATTCGGTGGCATACGGGGCGCGGTAGAGGGGCTTGCCCAGCCGGTTTTCGTTGACGGACATCTGGTAGATGGAGCCGCCTTTGGTGCATAACGATCCTTGGTTGATCGGGCTGTCAGGATCGCCTTCCGTATTGACCACCTTACCGTTCCGCACGGAAACAATGATGCTGCATCCAACCGAACAATAGGGGCAAATCGTTGTGGTTTCTTTAGCATACTGGACCTTCAGCGGGGCGGCGTATGCGGAAACGGGCTTCAGGCTGACGCCGACGCCGCTTGCCGCAAGAACCGACCCGGAGAGCTTCAAGAAACCTCTTCTGGTTACATCCATGTTCATGCGCTCCTTTCAATCTTTATTCATGATAATGAATCATTATTCCACCCGTACCGGACCGCCTTTGCCATAAAAAAGCTTACCGGGATCGCCGGGGGGGAAAACAACTGTCTGGATCGATGGATTGGAGGTAAGTACCGGCAGCGACAGGCCGCCTCAGCGTTGCGGATATACATTTTATGCCGGGTGCTGTCAAGGAAATTAAGAAAATTAATGTAATAATTTCTGAGGCTTATGTCATTTTTGACATATGGCTGGATTCTCTGGTCAGAACGGTCACGGCATGCACTTGTTCCAGCCTTCCGGAGATACGGGATGGTTCGGCGGCCTCTGCCTTGAGCGTACACGGACAAGGACGAATTATTGTGCGTTTAACATTTGCCGGAAACCGTCATTTATGCTACAAAGTTAATAAACACAGAAATTTATCATGGCAATGAAGGCTTACCGATGAGAATGATGCACAAGCTCTGGCTGGAAAAGGGCGGCAAAGTCATTTTCGGCAAAGGCAGGGATGAACTCCTCAAGGCCATCGACGAGTGTCACAGCCTCAATGCCGCCGCCAAGAAGCTGAATATGTCCTACCGGGCTGCCTGGGGCCGCCTGAAAGCCTCGGAAGACCGCATGGGAATTAAACTCGTCGAGGTCGAACCTTCCGGAAAGGGCATGCACCTGACGGAGGCAGCACGTCTTCTCATCAGAAAATTCGACGAGCTCGACAAGACTATCGATGCCATGCTGGACAAGGCCAGCATGGAGCTTATGGCCGTCGCCAAAGATGAAGGAGACGCCACGTAAGTCTTTCTCCGGGGACTATGATTTCCATTGACTCTGCATCACAAATCGCGTAGAGCTTTTTAAAAATATTTGCGCGGTCAGCTATGTTCCGTTTTTTACCGCAACTAAGAAAAAGCCGTCGAGCCGTACTCGCCGTCGCTGTCTCGTTTTTCCTGCTGTACGCCGCTGCCTGCAGTATCGGCGATGCCTTTGTCAAGGTGGCCGACATCGGGATCACTCCCAGCCTCACCGATTGCTGTTACGATGACGATTGTTCGAAATATCCACCGCTCGACGTATGGATAGTCACTCCCTCTGAACCGCCCCCCTTTATGGGCAAAGGGTTGGTTCCCCGTACGCATGCGCCTTCACTTCTTAAGAAGATCTACATCTCCGCTTTCCTGGAAAACCGCGCCCCGCCGTTGTTTTCATAACAGCTGACATGAGCTGGCAACAAATGCATTACGACCCGCTCATGGGTAAGGGGTGACGCGGCCGAGATTCATTCGTAATGAAAATGAATAATATTCCTTGCAGGAATAAGGATATCGTGGCATGAAGGGTGCAAAACAAAACCAGACGCGGCTGTCAGCCGATCGACGGCGTATCGTACAGCCAATCATCGCAAGAATAACAGTCTGTTATGTTATTTATAACTTGACAAATGCCGCGTTATGCCATAAATGGCATGCGTTTTAGTGGTGGATCGAAAGCTTCCTTTTTTTTCCCAAAACAGACTACAATCAGGCGGAGAAGGTCCTGATTGAAAGATTTTACGTACTTTGAAAGGGGGTCTTATGGGTGGTTTTGTAAAGAGCTCTGAGTACAACAAGATGATTTCCTCGCAGTATCGGCAGTTGATGGACAAGTGCAAGGTCCACATGGAAAAGATGGACCGGGAACTGCCGCCGCCGGTGGAGAATTTTGATGGACTCCTGAAAGAGCGCGGAATCAGCAGAAGAAGTTTCATGAAGTGGACGTCGGTCATGACGGGGGCGCTCATGCTGCCGCCGATATTCAAACCGATGGTGGCCAAGGCCGCCGAGCAATTCAGCCGCCTCCCGGTGGTCTGGCTGCAGTTCGCCGAATGCACCGGTTGCAGCGAGGCGTTGCTTCGGTCGTCCTATCCGAACGTGGACACGATACTCCTGGACACGATATCCCTCGAATATCACGAGACACTGATGGCCGCTGCCGGCGACCAGGCGGAGCTGTGCCTGGAGAAGTGTCTGCACGATTTTCCAGGCAAATTTGTGTGCGTCATCGAAGGTGCATTGCCGCGCGGTCTGAACGGGCAATACTTGAGGCTGGGCTCGAAAGGAAAAACGGGCATCCAGATCGCCAAGGAAGTCGTCTCCAAAGCGATGGCCACGATCTCCATGGGCAGTTGCGCCGCATTCGGGAACGTACCGTCGGCCAAACCGAATCCGACCGATGCCGTCGGCATCAGCGAGGCCCTAGGAGGCGTCCAGACGGTCAATATCGCCGGCTGCCCGCCCAACCCGATCAACTTTGTGGGGACCGTCCTGCATTTCCTCATGTTCGGCGGTCTGCCCGCCCTGGACAACCTGGGAAGGCCGGTCTGGGCTTACGGAAAGAGGATTCACGACTTCTGTGAAAGACGTCCTCATTACGACGGTGCTGAATTTGTTGAACAGTGGGGTGATGACGGCGCCAAACGCGGTTGGTGCCTGTACAAGATGGGTTGCAAAGGTCCTTACACCTTCGCCAATTGCAGCAAGGTACGCTTCAACGACGCCATTTCCTGGCCGGTCATGGCCGGTCACGGCTGCATCGGCTGCACGGAGCCCGCATTCTGGGATACGATGGCTCCGCTGGAGAAGCCGATCCACGAGGATACGTTTGGTGGCGGCGGGCGCACGTTAGACACGATCGGGGCCGCCCTGCTGGGTGTCACGGCCGTAGGTGTCGCCGCTCATGCCGGACTGACGGCCATCCGCCATAAAGACGGCAATGGCGAAAAAGAAGAGACCACACAAAAGGAATAACAGTTCCGGGGAGGAATGAGCATGTCAAAGAGAATCATTGTCGATCCGATTACCAGAATCGAAGGACATTTAAGGATAGAAGTCGAACTTGACAACAACAACGTCATCAAGGATGCATGGAGCAGCATCACCTTGTGGCGCGGCATCGAGACCATCCTCAAGGGCAGGGACCCCAGGGATGCAGGCCTCATGGTGCAGAGATTCTGCGGCGTCTGTACTTACGCCCATTACGAAGCGGCCATCCTGGCCTGCGAAGACGCCTTCAAGATCAAACCGCCGCCCAATGCCCGTATCGTAAGAAACCTCATCAACGGCGCCCAGTATCTTTACGACCACATCATGCATTTCTACCACCTGCACGGTCTGGACTGGGTGGACATCGTCAGCGCCCTGTCGGCCGATCCCAAGAAGGCCGTGGACATGGCCAAAGGCTACTGCGCTAATCCGTACAACTGCTCGGCGACCCACTACAAGGCCGTGCAGGACCGCCTCACCAAGTTCGTCAAGCAGGGGCGCCTGGGGCCGTTCGCCAATGCTTACTGGGGGAACCCCTCCTACAAGCTTCCGCCGGAAGCCAACCTCATCATCGTTTCCCATTACCTCGACGCCCTGCAGGTCTCCAAGCTCGGCGCCCAGATGATGGCGATCTTCGGCGGCAAGAACCCCCATCCGCAGACGCTGGTCGTCGGCGGCGTCACTTGCGCCATGGACGCCTTCGACGTCTCCCGCATCGGCGAATACCTTTTCCGGCTGAAAGAGCTGAAGAACTTCGTCGAAACGGCCTACATCCCCGACGTCCTCCTGGCGGCCACCTACTACAAGGGTGAAGGCCTCGAAGGTGTCGGCGGCGGCGTCAAAAATTATCTCGCCTACGGCGGCTTCCCCCTCGACGACGAGTGGAACAACCTCCTCTTCCCCAGGGGCATCGTCAAAGGAAGAGACCTGGCCAAGCCTCTGAAGATGGACGACACCAAGATCACCGAAGAGGCAACCCATTCGTGGTACAAGGGTTCCGAACCGCAGCATCCCTACAAGGGAACGACCGATCCGGAATACACGGGCTACGACGCCAACGGCAACCTGAAGGGCAACGAAAAGTACTCCTGGTGCAAAGCGCCTCGCTACGAATCCCAGCCCTACGAAGTCGGCCCCCTGGCGCGTTTCATCGTCGCCTATGCCCAGGGACACAAGGAGATCAAACCCCTCGTGGACCAGACCCTGAAGGCTACGGGACTCCCCGCGACCGTTCTTTTCTCCACCCTCGGAAGGACGGCGGCAAGGGCCCTCGAAACCAAGTATGTCGGCGACCACATCGAGGATTGGGTCAACGAACTGGTCAAGAACATCAAGGCCGGCGATACCCGGACCTGGACCCGCTGCGACGTTCCGGACAAGGGCGAAGGACGCGGGCTCACCGAGCCGCCGCGCGGCGCCCTCGGACACTGGATCCGGATCGAAAACAAGGTGATCGCCAATTACCAGGCGGTCGTCCCCTCGACCTGGAACTGCTCGCCGCGTGACAAGGCAGGCCTGAGAGGGCCCTATGAGGAATCGCTCATCGGCACCAAACTGGCCAAAGCGGACCAGCCGCTGGAAATCATAAGGACGATCCATTCCTTCGATCCCTGCATGGCCTGCGCCGTCCATATCATTGACCCGAAGACCAACCGGATCAGTGAATTCAAAGTGGCATAGCCGACAAGGAGGCAGTTATGGAGCAGATTACACCCAAGAAAGAGTGGTCGGTGGCCATCAGATACAACCACTGGATCATGGCGGTTCTCATCTTCGTCCTGATCGCCACGGGCTTCTATATTGCGGAAGGCATTCCCCTGAGCAACGAAGCGGACGTCCGGGAAATGACGGTTATGCTTTTCCTGCATATCCTCTTCGGCCTGTTTCTGGTTTATGTCTTTATCTGGCGGGTATACCTCATGTTCTTCTCGAGGTTTCACGCCGACTGGAAGGATTTTTTCGCCTTCACCAACATCAAGAACTTCATCAAGCAGATCAAGTTTTACCTGCTGATTTCCAAGGAACCGCCGGAACATACGCACCTGTATGGACCGCTGCAATCCCTGGCCTACGGCGGCCTTCTGGCGATGGTCTTCCTCATCGTCGTCACCGGCCTCATCCTGACCGGGGCGGCGGGCTATCACGGAGGGCTCACGGGTATTTTCTACAAGATCCTGAAGCCTGTAGAGACCATGATGGGCGGACTCGCCATCGTGCGTTTGGTCCATCATATCCTGACGTGGTGTTTTGTCCTGTTCATCGTCGTCCATGTCTACATGGCCTTCTGGTATGATGTCATCTTCAAGGAAGGTACCGTGTCGTCGATGATTTCGGGACTTGTGTTCAGGAAAGAGCATAAATAGAGATCAGGCACATGTAGAAGTTTATAAAGCGAAAAGGGGAGGTTAATATCTCCCCTTTTTGTCATCATGGCTCATGGCGGGCCGGGTCCGGATTTACCGGACGATGATAGTTTTGGGAAATTCGTTCCCGATATGGTAAAGACTTTCTGAGCGGCGGCCACATTGCGGCCGCCGCCCGCGACAACATTTGAGAACCGGTTGCGCAGGCCGGGATCGGTCCGAATATACTTGCGGAACGATCGGGATGCTTTGCGGCAGCCGGGCGGGGTCTAATTGATTCAAATTCTGGGATTGGGCAATATCCTGCTTCAGGACGAGGGGTTCGGCGTTCACTTCATCCGCTGGTTTTCCGAAGCGTACCGTCTGCCCGAGAACGTGACGGCGACTGACGGGGGCACCTTGGGCTACATGCTCCTGGACATCCTCGGCGGCTGCGAGGAAGCCATCATTATCGACGTGATCAAACTCAACGATCGGCCCGGGTCGATTTACCGGTTCACCCGCGAGGAGATGGAGATCCATATGCCGCCGCCGACATCGGCGCACGAGGTCAAATTCGCCGACGTCATCTGCAAGCTGGAAATGATGGGCGAAGAGCCGCCGATGGTCTTCCTCTGCATCGTGCCCGAAAAATACAGCGAGATGAACCTGGAGATGAGCCCGGTCATGACGGCCGCTTTCCCCAAGATGGCGGAACTCCTGATCGCCGAGATTGCCCGCCACGGCCTCCGGGTGGAAAAGACCGGCCATGCATGAACTGTCCCTGACCATGTCCATCCTCGCCATCGTCGAAGACTACGCCAAAACGCACGGATTCGACCGGGTGCGCTCATTGAAGCTTTCATACGGTCGCATGTCCTGCATCGATCCGAAGGCGCTGACCTTCTCCTTCGAGATCCAATCCGCGGGCACGCGGGCCGAAGGGGCTAAGCTTGCCTTCGACGTCCACCCCATCGTGATCTATTGTTTTAAATGCCAGAAAGAGAGTAAACTGACGTCCTACTCCGCCGTCTGTCCCCAATGCGGGGGCGAGGAGGTGATGGTCACCGGCGGCACGGAGGAGCTCCGGCTCATGGAGATGGACGTGGAGTAAAGGAAGAGGTGTATCATGTGCATTGCCTTTCCGGGAAAGATCCTTTCCATCGACCAGGACAATTTCGCCATCGTCGACATCGGCGGCACCCGCCGGGAAGTCTGTCTGGACCTCGTCGACGAGGCGGTCGTCATCGGCGACTATGTCATATCCCACGCGGGCTATGCCATGCAGAAGGTGGACGAGGAATCGGCAAAGGAGAAGCTCGACCTCCTTAAAGAATTGATTGAAAATGAAATATATTGACGAATACCGCGATCCCAAGCTGGCGACCGCCCTGCTTGCCCGGATCAAGGCGGAGGCGGCCGGCCTTGACAGACCCATGACGATCATGGAGGTGTGCGGAAGCCATACCATGGCCATCGGGCGTTACGGGATCAGGGGCCTTCTGCCCGACAACATCAGGCTCATCTCCGGACCGGGCTGTCCCGTCTGCGTAACGGCCATCGGCGATATCGACCGTGCCCTCTATCTCGCGGGCCTCAAGGACGTCATTTTCACGACCTTCGGCGACATGATCCGCGTCCCCGGCACCAAGGGGGCCACCCTGCAGAAGGCCAGGGCGGCGGGGGCGGATGTGCGGGTCATCGCCTCCGGGATGGACGTCATCGAGATTGCCGAAGCCAACGCGGACAAACAGGTCGTCTTCATGGGTATCGGATTCGAGACGACCTCGCCGATCACCGCTTCTTTGATCCGCACCTGCCGCAAAAAGGGGATCGGCAACCTCTCCGTCATCTCTTCGCACAAGACGATACCCCCGGCCATGAAGGTCCTCATCGACGATCCCGAGCTGAACGTCGACGGTTTTCTCTGCCCGGGACACGTCAGCATCGTCATCGGCGCCGACGCCTATGTCTTTCTCGCCCGCGCGGGACGGGCGGCCGTCGTGACCGGCTTCGAACCCGTCGACATCCTGGAGGGCATTCTGATGGTCGTCCGGCAGGTCCGGGAGAACGCCCCCCGCGTAGAGACCCAGTACACCCGGGCGGTCCGTCCACAGGGCAACGAGCGGGCCAAAGCGCTCCTGGGGGAGGTATTCGACGCCGTCTCCTCCGAATGGCGGGGACTTGGCGCCATTCCGGACAGCGGTCTCGTTCTGAAAGAAGAATTCGACGATCTGAATGCCCTCCGCCGTTTCGACATCCCGGAGATGCAGTCGAGCGATGTGAGTAAATGCCGGTGCGGGGACATCCTGCGGGGCATCGCCGCCCCGGGCGACTGCCCCCTGTACAAGGTCATTTGCCAGCCGCAGAACCCCATAGGCCCCTGCATGGTTTCCTCGGAAGGGACATGTGCCGCCTACTACAAATATTCATGATGGAGGAAGCGATATTATGAAGATTCAAGTGGTCAAGAACATCCTGGACGCCAACGACAGGATTGCCGTAGAGAACAGGGCCCTTTTCGACGAAAAAGGGGTATACGCCATCAATCTCATGAGCTCGCCGGGCGCCGGCAAGACGACGCTCCTGGAAAAGACGATCGCCGCATTGAAAAGCAAATACAATATCGGCGTGATCGAAGGCGACATCCAGGACACGTACGACGCCGACCGGATCGCCAAACTGGGCATCCCGGTCGTCCAGATCAACACCGGCGGCGCCTGCCACATCGACGGCAACATGATCCGCGAGACGCTGCCGGCCTTCGACCTGGACAAACTCGATCTCCTCATCACCGAGAACGTCGGCAACCTGGTCTGCCCCGCCGAATTCAAGATCGGGGAGAACGTCAAAGCCATGATCCTGAGTACGCCGGAAGGGGCCGACAAGCCGTCGAAGTACCCGCTCATGTTCCAGGAATCGTCCGTCCTCATCATCAACAAGACAGACCTCATTCCGTACGTCGATTTCGATCTGCCCAAGGCCCGGCGCGACGCCCTGGCCCTGAACAACAAGCTCAGGATCATCGAAGTGTCCTGCAAGACCGGCGAGGGCCTTGACGCCTGGTACGAGTGGCTCACGGATAGAATCGAGGCTTTCAAGAAGGGACGATAGCCCTCCTCGGAGCAAACAAGGTAAGGCAGGTGAAGCGGCATGATGATCACGGGCGCCGCCTGGAAGGCATATCGCGGCCGGTCCTTCCGTCACAATTCGTCGGGAGTCCTTTCGTCATGAAGCGCATGCGATATCTCCTGACGGGAACGGTGCAGGGTGTAGGATTCAGGCCGTTCGTCTACCGCCTGGCGACACAGCATGGCCTTGCCGGCTTCGTCCGCAACAGCCCTGACGGCGTTATCGTTGAAGTGGAGGGTCCGAAAGAATCCATAAACCACTTCATCGACGGCGTCAGGAACAGTCTGCCCCCCCTCGCCGATCTGACGGGTGTTAAGGAAGAAGAAATCGCCCCGGCCGGAGAAAGCACTTTCACGATTGCCGGCAGTTCCCTGCAGGGAAAGAAGGAGGTGCTAACCTCCCCCGACGCCGCCGCCTGCCGCGATTGCCTGGCGGAACTGACCGATCCCGACGACCGGCGCCATCGCTATCCGTTCACCAACTGTACCAACTGCGGCCCCAGGCTCACCATCGTCCGGGACGTTCCCTACGACCGCGCCAACACGTCCATGGCCTGCTTCCCCTTATGCCCCGATTGCGCCGCCGAATACGAAAACCCCCTCGACCGGAGATTCCATGCCGAGCCCAACGCCTGTCCCGTATGCGGTCCGGCCCTGACGCTTTTGGACGCGGAGGGGAACCCGGTTTCCGGCAGCGATCCCGTCCGGCAGGCCGTCGAATTGCTGGCGTCGGGCGACATCGTGGCGATCAAAGGCATCGGGGGCTTCCATCTGGCTGTCGACGCCATGAACGGACCGGCCGTCGAACGGCTGAAAACCCGAAAATTCAGGGAGGAAAAACCCCTCGCCATCATGGCGCGCAGCCTTGCGATTGCGAAGGACATCGCCGAGATCGACGAGCGTGAAGAGGCCCTGCTCCTGGCTGCAGAGGCGCCCATTGTCCTTCTGACGAAAAAGGCGTCGTCCATCGCTCCCGCCGTGGCCCCGGGCGTTCCCAATATGGGCATCATGCTGCCTTACGCCCCCCTGCATCATCTTCTCTTCAGCACACCGGCGGCCGACGGCGGCTTTCTCCAGGCGCTGGTCATGACCAGCGCCAACCAGACGGACGAACCCATCTGCATCGGCAACCGCGAGGCCGTAACGCGCCTGGCGGGCATCGCCGACGTCTTCCTGACACACAACCGCGATATCCTCGTCCGTTGCGACGACTCCATCGCCATGGTTGCGGACCAACAGATCAGGCTGCTCAGGCGATCCCGCGGCTTCGTTCCCCGGCCGTTTCAGCTGGCCGCACCCCTGCCGGACACCCTGGCCCTGGGGGGCCAGATGAAGGCGACGGCCTGCATCATCCGCGGCAGCGAGGCCTTCCTGAGCCCCCATATCGGCGACCTCGACACGCCGGAGGCGCGCCGTTTCTTCGACGAATCCGTCCGGCTCATGTACAAGCTCACGGAGCGAAGGCCTTCGATTGTCGCCTGCGACCTTCACCCGGGTTATTACACCACCCGGTACGCCGGAGGAATGGAGGGAGTGCGCATCATTCCGGTCCAGCACCACCACGCCCACATTGTCGGCTGTATGGCCGAGCATGGCC
Organism: Syntrophales bacterium; assembly: GCA_963668175.1. GTDB lineage: Bacteria > Desulfobacterota > Syntrophia > Syntrophales > PHBD01. The sequence goes on along the minus strand of OY764159.1, from coordinate 1,368,619 downwards.
TCTCGGGGCAGGTCATCGGCCTGGCCATGGACGGGACGGGCTACGGGACCGACGGGCAGGTCTGGGGAGGGGAATTCCTGACGGCGGACGAGATGTCCTTCACCCGGGCCGGCCATCTGCGCTACTACCGCCTCCCCGGCGGCGAGGCGGCCATCCGGGAGCCCTGGCGGATTGCCGTCAGCCTCCTTTTCACGGCCTGCGGAGATTCATGGCCGGATACCGCCGCGGAACTCGGTCTCCTGCCACAGGAAATGGACATGGGCTTGGGCGCTGGGACCGGGGCGATTTTAAAGAGGATGGTGGAGACGGGTCTCAACAGCCCCTGGACATCGAGCCTGGGAAGGTTGTATGACGGGTTTGCCGCCCTGATCGGCCTGCGAACACGTGTCAGTTACGAGGGCCAGGCGGCGATGGAACTGGAAGCCTGCGCAGAGAAAGGCTCTGCCGGCCTCCTTCCCTTCGCCCTTGCCGAAGAGGAAGAGAAACTGATCCTTGATTTTACCGGCGCTGTGAAGGCCGTCGTGGATATGCGGCGTCAGGGCGTTACGGTGATTGACATGGCCGCGGCCTTCCAGGCGACACTGCCCGTGGCCTTTGCGGCCATGGCCGTGCGGATCAGAGAAAAGTCGGGGCTCCACCGCGTCGTCCTAGGCGGCGGCTGCTTCCAGAACAGAATGCTCCTCACGGCGTGCCACCGGGAGCTTTCCCGGCAGGGCTTCGAGGTCTTTTCCCACAGCCGGATACCGACCAACGACGGCGGCATCGCACTGGGGCAGGCCGTCTGCGCCGCAAATATTGCCAGAAAAGGAAAGGGTTGAACGATGATGGAACAGAAACAGATTGTCCTGGAACACGGCGGCGGGGGCCGCCTCTCCCACGAACTGGTGGAATCGGTCTTCGTGCCCGCCTTCAAAAACGCGACCCTCGAACGCCTGGAGGATGGGGCCGTCTTCACGGTTGAAGGGCTGCGCCTCTGTCTGACGACCGACTCCTTCGTGGTCCACCCCCTGTTCTTCCCCGGGGGCGATATCGGATCGCTTGCCGTCCACGGCACGGTCAACGATCTCGCCATGTGCGGGGCGACGCCCCTTTATCTCACGGCCGGATTCATCCTGGAGGAAGGGTTTTCCCTCGAAACCCTCCGGGAGATCACACGTTCCATGGCGGACGCCGCCGTGAAAGCAGGCGTCCAGATCGTCACCGGCGATACGAAAGTCGTCGCCCGCGGCGCTGCCGACGGCGTCTTCATTAATACGTCGGGCCTCGGGGTCGTCCGCTACGGCCGGGAAATATCGGTCCAGAGCATCCGGCCGGGGGATGCAGTCATCCTGAACGGCCCCATCGGCGACCACGGCGCGGCGGTCCTCTGCGCGCGGGAGAACCTGGGCTTCGATTCGGGAATCCTGTCCGATTCGCAGCCGCTGAACGGCATCGTCCGGGAGATTCTCCAGGTATCCCCGGAGATTCACTGCCTGCGGGATGCCACGCGTGGCGGACTCGGGGCCATCCTGGCCGAGATCAGCGCCCAGTCGCAACTGGACATCGCCGTCGACGAGGCGGCTATCCCGGTCAACGAAGCGGTCAAAGGCATCTGCGAGATTCTTGGCCTCGATCCCCTCTTTCTCGCCAACGAGGGGAAGTTTGCCCTCTTCTGCCCGCAAAGCGAGGTGAGGGCGGTCCTCGATGTCATGTCCCGCCACCCCTACGGCAGGCAGGCGGCCGTCATCGGTACCGTGAAGGAGAAGGGCGCAGGACGTCTCGTGATGAAGACCCTTATCGGCGGCACAAGGATCGTCGACCTCCCCACGGGCGAACTGGTGCCGCGCATCTGCTGATTCGTGTGATTTCGGAAACAGGACGGCGTCTCGCCGGCAGAGGAGAAGCCCCGGATAGAGACGCCGCTCCGCCATCCTTTCCGGCATGAGGGAATCCGCCTTCCCTCTGCAAGCTGCCGGCGACCATCTCTTGCCCAATAAGACAACCTGCCCGAACTGAAATCCCCGTTATTTCCGGCGTTCCGTGATGTTTAATATAACCTATGTTAAATTTACCATAACATATTGGAATTTATTGCAAATTATCCTTTTTTCTCTTGACGCCCGCCGAAAAAATGCATATGCATGCCACATCCGATTCATATCATTTATGACATAAGGCAAGGAGGCATCTATGGAAATTACCAGGAGAGGTTTCTTGGGCCTGTCCGGGGCTGTCGGCTCGGGAATTGCGTTGTCGACCCTGGGCATTGACCTGAGACCCATGAGGGCTTACGCGGATGAGCTCAACAAGATGCACCGCATTAAGCTCGCCAAGCAGGTCATCACCACCTGCTGCTACTGCTCCGTTGGCTGCGGCCTCATCTGCAGCGTGGACAAGACCACAGGCAAGATTTTCAACATCGAGGGCGATGCCGACCATCCGATCAACGAAGGCTCGCTGTGCGCCAAGGGCGCCGGGTTCTTCGATCTGACGGAGGCCAACAAGTACCGCCTGAAAAAGGTCCTCTACCGGGCCCCGGGAGGCACCGACTGGGAGGAAAAGGACTGGAACTGGGCCATCGACCGCATCGCCCGCCTCATAAAAACCGAGCGGGACAAGAGTTTTGTCAAGAAGAACGACAAGGGAGAGGTGGTCAACCGCCTGGAAACCATCGCCCATCTGGGCAGTTCCAATGTCGACAATGAAGAATGCTGGCTCATGAGCGTCAAGTGCAGGGCCCTGGGCATGGTCTACATCGACCACCAGGCCAGGGTCTGACACAGTCCCTCTGTAGCGGCTCTGGGAGAGTCGTTCGGACGCGGTTCGATGACGAACCACTATATCGATTTAAAGAACAGCGATTGCATTCTTATTATGGGCAGCAATGCCGCAGAGCACCATCCCATCGCCTTCAAGTGGATTCTGCGGGCCAAGGAACAGAACGGGGCGACTCTGATTCACGTCGATCCCCGCTATACCAGGACATCCGCACGGTGCGACTTCCATGTCCCCCTACGTTCCGGCACGGACATCGCCTTCCTGGGCGAATGATCAATTACATTCTTGAGAACGACAAGTATTTCAAAGACTACGTCCTCAACTACACCAACGCTTCATTCATCGTCGGCGCGGACTTCCATTTCAAAGACGGTCTCTTTTCGGGCTACGACGAAAAAACCCGGAAGTACAACAAGGACACCTGGGTTATCGAGAAAGACGGCAAGGGCATACCCAAACGCGACATGTCCCTGAAGGACTCCCGCTGCGTCTTCCAGATGATGAAGAAGCATTATTCCCGCTACACGCTGGACAAGGTATCCAGCATCACGGGCGTCAGCAAGGAGAACCTGCTCAAAGTCTACAAGGCTTACAGCGCCACCGGCGTTCCCGACAAGTCGGGAACGGAATGCTACGCCCTGGGATGGACGCACCACACGACGGGAAGCCAGATTATCCGGACCATGTCCATCATCCAGCTCCTGCTGGGCAACATGGGAATATGCGGCGGCGGCGTCAACGCGCTGCGCGGCGAACCCAACGTCCAGGGCTCGACCGACCATGCCATTCTATACAACATTCTGCCCGGATACCTGAAGATGCCCTCGGGCTCTCTGGATACGCTTGAGAAATATCTCCACAAATGCACGCCGGAATCGAAGGACCCCCAGTCGGCGAACTACTATCAGAACTACCCGAAGTTCTTCGTCAGTTTCCTCACAGCCATGTTCCACGACAGGGTGACAAAGGAAAACGATTTCGGTTATTCCTGGCTGCCGAAGCTCGACGAAGGCGCCCACTATTCCCTCATGCACCTCTTCGACAAGATGTATGAGGGCAAGATTAAGGGGCTCGTCGCCGTCGGCACGGACCCGGCCGTCAGCTCACCGAACACGACGAAGGTCCGCAAGGCCCTGGAAAAGCTGGAATGGCTCGTCGGAGAAAACATCTTTGACAACGAAACCTACCAATTCTGGAGAGGTCCCGGCGTCGACCCCAAGAAGATACAAACGGAGGTCTTCCTCCTGCCCGCCTCCGCCTCCATGGAGAAGGAAGGGAGCCAGAGCAACAGCGGACGCTGGGTGCAGTGGAAATACAAGGCAGCGGAAGCCCCGGGCGACGGTATCCCCGTCGGCGAGATCACGATCAAGATCATGGCGGCCGTCAAGGCCCTCTACGCCAAGGAGGGCGGCGTCCACCCCGAACCCATCCTCAACCTCAAATGGGACTATACGGATGCCAAAGGCCGGTTCGACGCACTGAAGGTCTCCAAGCAGATTAACGGCTACTTCATCAAAGACACGGTCATCGAGGATAAAGAGAAGAAGACGAAGACGGAGTTCAAGAAGGGGCAGCTCGTCCCGACCTTCGGCAATCTCCAGGACGACGGAGCGACGTCAAGCGGCAACTGGGTCATGGCGGGAAGCTTCACGGCCGACGGCGACAACAAGATGATGAAGCGCGGCAAGGAAGACCCGACCGGGCTCGGCCTCTATCCCAACTGGTCCTACGCCTGGCCCGTCAACCGGAGGATCATTTACAACCGCGCCTCGTGCGACGTCAACGGCAAACCATACAACCCCAAGCGCAAGCTCCTGGAATGGACGGGAGACAAATGGGTCGGGGACGTCCCTGACGGCCCCTGGCCGCCCATGGCGAACAAAGAGAAAGGCAAGTACCCTTTCATCATGAAACAGGACGGCCTCGGCGCCTTGTTCGGACCCGGCATGGTCGAGGGACCGTTCCCGGAACATTACGAACCCCTGGAAGGACCGCTCGCCAAGAATCCGTTGTCCGGACAGCTCATCAATCCGGCCATCAAGATCTTCAAGAGCGATCTGGACAAGGTAGCCAATGCCAACGAGAAATTCCCCTATGTCTGCACGACCTATTCCTGCACGGAGCACTGGTGCTCCGGGGCACTGACCCGGTGGCAGATGTGGCTCCTGGAAATGCAGCCGGAGCTGTATGTCGAAATCGGCGACAAGCTGGCCCAGGAGAAAGGCATCGCCAACGGCCAGCGCGTTAAGGTATCCTCAGCCCGGGGCGAAGTGCAGTGCGTGGCCATGGTGACCAAACGCTTCAAGCCTTTCACCGTAGAAGGCAAAACCGTTCACCAGGTCGGCCTGCCCTTCAACTACGGCTGGCTCTTCCCGAAGGACGGCGGCGACAGCACAAACTTCCTGACGCCGACCGTCGGCGACGCGAACACCTTCTGCCCTGAATACAAGGCGTTCATGGTCAACGTGACCAAGATATAGGAGAAGAGGCTATGAAAGGAACCGAACTTGTAAAACTGATCGATACGACAAAGTGCACTGCCTGCCGCGGCTGTCAGGTCGCCTGCAAGCAGTGGAACGAAATGCCGGGCCTCCGGACACGTCAGTGGGGCAGTTATCAGAATCCGCCCGACCTGCAGTGGAATACATGGACGCTGATCCGCTTTCAGGAGTACGAAGACAGCAAAGGCGCCTTCAAGTGGCTCTTCCGAAAGGACGGCTGCATGCACTGCACCGACGCCGCCTGCGTCAAGGTCTGTCCGAGCGGCGCCCTTTACCACACGGACTTCGGAACGGTAGGCCTCAAAAAGGATCTGTGCATCGGCTGCAAGGAATGTACATCCGCCTGCCCCTTCGAAGTCCCGAAGTACGACCGGACAACCGATAGAATCTATAAATGCGACCTCTGTTATAACCGGCTCATGGAAGGCCTCACCCCGGCCTGCGTCAAATCTTGTCCGACGGGCGCACTCACCATCGGCGGCAAGGATGGCATGATCAAGAAGGCTTACAAGCGCGTGGAAGAGCTGAAAAGCCAGGGGCGTGAGGACGCGAACGTATACGGGGACAAGTTCGTCAAGGGGACGCACGTGATGTACGTCCTGGACGAGAAGCCGTCCGTGTACGACAAGCTGCCGACGAGCCCGTCGGTGCCGCTGGCGGTCGTTCTCTGGAAGGACTTCCTGAAGCCGCTCAGCTTGATTGCGGCGGGCGGCGTGATAGCGGGCTCGTTCCTGCATTACATCATCCACGGGCCGAAACTGCCCGACGAAGAGCCCCGAGACAACGGCAAAGGAGGTGAATAACCATGAGAAAAGGACTTATTCAGGTAACGGACGCCTTTGAAAGGATCGTCCACTGGTCTTTGGCCGCTTCCTGCCTGATCCTGTGCATTACGGGACTGGGGATGATGTTCCATTCGCTGAACTTCATCGGCGACATCATGGGCGGGTTGAAATCGTTGAAGTACGTTCACAACTTTACGGGGGTCTTTTTCGCCTTTGCCCTGGCGTTCACGATCGGGATGTGGTGGAAGGAGGCGGGCATTTTTTCGATGCCCGAGGACCTGGACTGGATCATGTGCGGGGGCGGGTACGTCTGGCATGTGGACAAGGTTCCGGAAGTGGGGAAGTACAATCCGGGTCAGAAGATGTTCTTCCTGGTGGTGGCGGGCTTCGGCGTGGTCATGGTGCTGACGGGCCTCGTCATGTGGTTTCCCTTGAGCTTTCCGTCATGGCTGGTAAGGTGGCTGTTCGTGCTCCATGCGCTGGGATTCGTGGCGGTCTTTGCCTTTTTCTTCGTCCATCTGTACCTGGGGACGGTGGGATCGCCGGGATCGTTGCCGGCGATGCTGACGGGCTGGGTGACGCGGGCGTGGCTTGCCAAGCAGCACCCCAAGTGGTTGAAGGAGATGGAGCACGAAGGGAAGCTTGTCGTCTACGGCGAAGAGAAGAAATCGGCCCACGGCCACTAGGCGGATGACAGGCCTTGTCATTTGCATGCATCCGCGTTATAGATGTTAGAAACGATCTCTCCCCCGGCGACAAAACGTCGCCGGGGGTATCTTTTTGCCGGAGCGGTCAAATACCCTCCAGGCGCCGGAGAGGCGAAAAAGGATGAACACGCATCATACCGATGAAGCGGCCGCGAGGCTAGAGAGGATCATCGACCAGGCCGCCGAAAAGATCCCCCAGGCAAGGGCGATCATCACCGCCTTTAAACCCATTCTGATTGAGAAAGCTCGTCTTCTGGCAAAGCTTTCGCTGCCGGCGGCGGACTGCACCGGTATCGAGAGGGAAAGGCTTTACGGCGGTGTGCCGGTCGTTTCCCAGTGCGATCTCTTTGATGTCGGGAATCAGGCGGCGTCAGCGGCCCTGACCCTCATTGCGGCAATACGGGAAGGGATGCCTCAACTTACCGATGAGTTGGACGTATTGGAAAAGGAGATCGGAAGCGAAGGAATGAAGCTTATCGAAACGCTTCGTGCCTATTGCCGGCAACCCCTCGAAACGGCTGAGCGGGAAGCGGAAGCATGCGGGACGGCGCCGGCGGTCGTCCACCTCCTTTTCAGATACACGGCCGCGGTCATCCTGCAGAGGCGGGCGGAGGAGACCTCCGCTTTATTGAAAGAATTCACCTGGGAAAAGGGGTACTGCCCGATCTGCGGTTCCCTGCCCGCGGTGGCTGTGATAAAGGATAAAGAAGGACAGCGCTGGCTTCATTGCTCAAGGTGCGCCTACGAATGGCGCTTCAGCAGGGTCATCTGCCCCTTCTGCGAAAAAGAGTCCCCCGCCGGCATGGACTTCTTTTACATCGACGACAGGAGCCAGGAATCGGCCTTCAGTTGCGATCACTGCAAGAAGTACCTGATCACGCTGAACCGTTCCGACAATCTCAACGATTACGACGTTGAGGTTGCGGCCCTCGCCCTGATCCATCTGGACATGATCATGCAGGACAAAGGCTTTCAGCCGATGACGGATATGATCTGGAACGTCTTCGCTTAAAGTGCCTGCCGCCGGCTGGCGGGTTCGATGAAGGGCGATTCGCCGGCGCAGGCGCGGCAGCGTCCGCCGTCCCTCGCGGGATAGGCCTCCCCGCAGGAAGGACAGATTACTACCGGTCCCAGTCTCGGCCGCGCCAGTTTCTGCGGCTCCACGTATACCGTCTGTATGCTGAACATCCCGTGCCCGGCTTCCTTGATCTGGCTCATCAGCAAATCGAAATCCTGCTCCTTCTTCGTCTTCTGCTTCATGAACCAGGCCTTGACTTCCGACCATGCCGCCAGTTTGCCCATATCCAGGTAAACCCGGATGCCCCGGCCGCCGGCCTTGTCGTACAGGGTGACGGCAAAACGGCCGAAATCGAGGACCTTCAGCCAGCCGTTGCCGGTCGTGCAAGGCGTCAACAACTGGACGGCATCGGGAAGACAGACCGACGTCTCGCAGATGGCGTCGAAGAACTCCCCGTCGGGCAGGTTCTTCAAGGCGAGATCGACCATGAAACCGCCGATGACAAGCCCCGGTGCCAGGCTGCCGTGAAACGATTTTACGAGATGGACATACTCTTCGTAGGAATAGGTACCGATATTCATAGTTCGTTGCATCTCCTATGCTTCAATAGACCAGGGAGAGACGCGGCTCCCGGGTTGCCTTTGCCGATACGCCCGCAGCGGTTTCACGGGTGATGGTCCGTTGCATCCAGCCTTTGTCTATCCTGCCGTCGACGATGGGCAGGATTTCATCGGCGAGAAAAAGCGCCTCGCCGATATCATGCGTCACATACACAAAGGGGATGGACAGCTTATCTTTCATGCGCTTCAGTTCCTCACGCAGGAACCGGCGCGTAATGACGTCCAGGGCGGAAAAGGGCTCGTCAAGAAGCAGCACCTGGGGTTTCCGGGCCAGGGCCTGACAGATGGCGCAGCGCTGACGCTCCCCCCCGGAAACATTTTGGGGCTTTTGGCCGCGGAGATGGGCGATGCCGAAGAATTCCAGAAGCCCTTCCACTTCATTCCTGTCGACGGCGGCAAAGGCGGCGTTTTCATAAAGCGTGAGATGGGGAAAAAGCGTATAATCCTGGAAAACATAACCCAGGCGCCGCTTCTGCGGCGGCACGAATACCCGGCGGTCGAAATCGTACCAGGTCTCGCCGCCGAAGGTGATGCTCCCCGAATCCGGCTTGTCCAATCCCGATATCATGCGGATGATGGACGACTTGCCCCCGCCCGAGGGTCCGATCAGGACCAGCAGGCTCTCTTCGCCGCAGGAGAAGGACATGTCGATATCGATATATTCCCGTTTTTTCTTCAAAACAACTTGCAGTATCATGCACTACTCCCGGTTCAGTCTGTTCATCAAGAGAAGAAAACCGTAACTTATGGGAATAAAGCAGAGGGACATCATGGCAGCCTCGTTGTATTTCATGGTCTCCACGGCCTCGTAGATCGCAATCGACGCGACCTTCGTCTCTCCCGGGATACTGCCCCCCACCATCAGAAGAACGCCGAAGGCACCGAGACTGTGCAGAAAGACGAGAATCGCACTGGCAGCGATACCGCTTATGCTGTTGGGGATAATAACGCGAAGAAAGGCTTTCGTCCGTGAAAGCCCCAGGACATAGGCATTTTCGAGTAAGCGGCGGTCGATCTTCTCAAAGGCGGCCTTCATCGGCTGAATGGCGAATGGAACGCTGTAAAGAAGAGAGGCAACGACGATACCGCTGAACGTGAAAAGGAGAGGACCGCCGCCCGCGGCATCCCACAGGCGTCCTCCCCAGCCGCGGGGCCCCATCAGCACGAGCAGATAAAAGCCGAGAACCGTCGGGGGCAAGACCAGGGGCAGGTTCATCAGGGCCTCGACCATCGCTTTCCCGGGAAAACGGGTATAGGCCAGAAAATAGGCCAGGGGTGCTGCCAGGACCATGAGCAGAACCGTCGTAACGACGGCCAGTTTGAACGAAACGAAAAGCGAGAGGTAATCCATTTCGCCGTTATCCTCCCTCTTAATCCTCGGAACCTCAGGCGCGAGGATCGTAACGCTGATACATGTCCCGATTACTGCTGGAACCCACGCGCGACAGGCTGTCGCCTGTTCACCACGACGCATCGTTACGGGTTCGACAGGAAACCGCTCATCTCCGGCATGAAAAAATGGAGGCGCCGTCAACAGTCTGCATCGCCACGGCCCTTTCCATCATACCAGATCTATATTAAATTTAACATATAACAACCCCGGTCTATGCGCAAGCCGAACGTTGCATGTCTTTATTTGCCTGATAAATAAGGCTTTTCCACGCGAAACGGTTATGCCGGATCAGACATATGTCATTTTTGTCACATGGTGCATGCGCGTCATATAATAATGGGGGAGGTAAGTCAATCTGAATTACGGGAAAAAGAAGACGGGGCAGTCCTTCTAAGATTCTGGGTCTTCGGAAGAAAATGGCGTTTCCGGCGGGCGTTCTTCAGGGCAGGGCGAAGCAGGGGTACATGGTACGGATTTCGCTGAACAGCGTCTCCTCGTCGATCGGCTTGACGAGATAGGAGTCGCAAAGGGACCGGAAGGCGCGCCGGACGTTTTCCAGGTCGTCGAGGGCCGTCGTCATGATGATCTTGATGCCCTTGGGGTAAATCCGGCTGAGTTCGTACTCTTCGATCTTCCTGATCTGCCGTATGGTCTCGTGCCCGTCCATCTCCGGCATCATGATGTCGAGGAGCATCAGATGATAGGGACTCTTCTCCTCAATGGCCGAGCGAAAAGCGGCGACAGCTTCTTTCCCGGTAACGGCGATATCGCACCGGGCATAAGGTTCGAGCAGGCCCCACATCATTTTACTGCAGACCGCGTCATCCTCGACAATGAGACATCTCATGGCTTATTCTTGCAGCACCTCGTTCCATTCCATGAATTCATCAGGAATTGCGGGATCATATCACAGTCATTGTAACGATGGGTAGTCTTTTTTTGCTGGACAGGGTATTTCCTCTGTGTTATTAGTAGTCAAATACGTGTTACGGGATGGTGCCCGATGTCCGAAATTGTGAGATTCGGCGTCTCCCTGGACAAGGTGCTGCTCGACCGCTTCGACCGCCTGATCCGGGAAAAGAGATACGCAAGCCGCTCCGAGGCCTTCCGCGACCTGATCCGCCAGGAACTGGTCAGAAAGGAATGGCAGGAAAACCGGGAGGTGGCCGGGGCCATTACATTTATCTTCGATCACCACCAAAGAGATTTGCTTAATAAAATCACCGACATCCAGCACGACTTCCAAAAACTGATCATTTCGACCCAGCATATTCACCTGGACCACGACAATTGTCTGGAAATCGTCGCCGTAAGAGGAAGGGCCAAGGAGGTCAAGCGGCTCTCCGACATGCTCACTGCCGTCAAAGGCATCCGGCACGGCTCCCTCAGCATGTCCAGCACGGGCAAGGAGATCGAATAATTTTTTTGCCCGTGAAGTAACACGAATATATCCAATGTAACACAGAGGAAAAAGAAAAATGCACATTCCCGACGGCTACCTGAGCCCGCAAACCTACGTACCCTGCTATATCGGCGCAGCGGCATTCCTCGGTATCGGACTGAAGAAGATACGCACCGAGGTTTCGTCGGGGCAGGTACCCTATTTCGCCATGGCGGCTGCTTTTGCCTTCCTCATCCAGATGTTCAATATTCCGATTCCGGGGGGTACTACAGGCCACGCCGTCGGCGCGGCCGTCGTAGCCCTTCTTCTCGGCCCGTGGACGGCCGTTGTGGCCATGTCGGTGGTCCTCATCATCCAGGCCTTCGTCTTCGGGGATGGGGGCATCACGGCCATCGGGGCCAACATCCTCACCATGGCCGTCGTCATGCCTTTTACGGCGTCATGGCTTTTCCGCCTGATCGGGGGCGGAAACCGGACCGCAAAGAGAACCGTGACCGCCGCTTTTATTGCCGGCTATGTCAGCCTCCTCGTAGCCGCCATCGGTGCGGCCTTTCTGTTCGGCATTCAGCCCGTTATTGCCGGCGGCCCGGACGGAAGGCCCCTTTACGCACCCTATCCGCTTTCTATCGCTCTGCCGGTGATGGCGGCGGAACACCTTTTCCTTTTCAGCATCATCGAAGGGCTCGTGACGGCCCTCCTGATCCGGTATTTCCTGAAGAACGAACCCGGCGCCGTTTACGCCCTGAAAGGGACCTGAAACATGAAGCCATTTCACAAAAAACTTTTGGGCGGACTTTTCGCGATGGCCCTGTTATCCCCCATCGGCCTCGTCCTTCCGCAATGGTGCGGCAGCGGCGACGCCTGGGGCGAATGGGGGACCGAGACCCTGGAGAAGATGCTCGGCTATGTCCCGGAAGGCCTGAAACGGACGGCCGAGCTTTGGAAGGCCCCCGTTGCCGACTACCAGTTCTGGGGGGAGAAGGCCTCCGGAACGGTCCAGACGGCAAGTTACATCCTGTCGGGACTCCTGGGCATCCTTCTCGTCGGCGGATTTGCCGTGATCATCGCAAAGGTGCTGAAAAACCGTGAACGTTAACCTTCCCTCGTTTCTCCTGGAAAAGAACAGCCCTGCCGCTGTCGGAGGCGGCCGTGGACGCATCCGGTATGCCTATCTCGAACGCGGAATCGCCGGCGTCTCCGCCATGATCGGGAAGTGTTTTTTCGACCCGTCCTGTCTGTCCGGGAGAGGCTGGCTCCAGAAGATCGATGCCCGGGTCAAGGTGGCGTTCCTTGCCTTTTTCATCGTTCTCGTCAGCATCAAGACGCAGATCGTATCGGAACTGGCCATCACGGCCGCCCTTGCCGTCCTGGCCGTTTTCTCCGGCGTCGGTGTTGTCCGCTTCTACGGCCGTGTTCTCCGATACACGCTTCTGTTCGGCCTCCTTGTGACCTTCCCCGCCATGTTCAACGTCGTCACCCCCGGCGACATGCTTCTGCCCGTAATCGAGCTCGCAAGACCGCACCAGTGGTGGCTTTACCACTTCCCCCGGGAAATCGGCATTACCTCCCAGGGCCTGCAGGGCGTATGCCTCCTGAATTTGCGGATACTGAACTCCATCGCGGCGGCCTCGCTTATTGTCCAGACGACGCCTTTCAGCGACCTCGTGAAAGCCCTGAAGGTCTTTAAGGTGCCGGAGACGCTCCTCCTCATCGTCACGCTGTCGCACAAATATATCTTCATCCTGGCCAGGACGATCGACGACATGTTTCTCGCCCGGAAGAGCCGGCTGGCCGGTGCCGCGGACGACGTCGAGGCCAGAGCGTGGGTCGCCGGGAGGCTGGGCACACTGTTCCGCAGGAGCCGGGTGCGCTACGAGGAGATTTTCCGGGCCATGCAGTCCAGGGGCTTCCGCGACGAAGTGAAACTCAGCGCCTTCGGTCGCCCGGATGTTCCCAGCCTGCTTTTCGGCTGCATATTTCTTACGGCGGGGTTTGTTTTACTATGGATATGAAGGACATCATCAAAGTGGAAGGGATCCGTTTCGGCTACAGCGACCTGATACCCGCCCTCGACGATATCAGCCTGAGCATCGGCGAGGGAGACCGTTTCGCCGTCATCGGCTCCAACGGCACGGGTAAATCCTCCCTGCTCAAGATCATGAACGGCTTGCTGAAACCTTCCCGCGGCCGGGTCTTCTTCCGGGGCCGGGAATTGACGGAAGGAAACTTAAGCGACGGGGCGTTCCTGAAACACTGCCGCAGCAGCATGGGATTCCTGTTCCAGGACTCGGACGTCCAGCTCTTCTGCCCCACGGTGAGGGACGAACTTCTCTTCGGGCCGCTGCAGCTCGAAATGGACGAACAGGAAAGACAGCAAAGGGTTTCTGATATCATGGCCCTGCTTGAGATAGGACATCTCGCCGACCGGCCCTCCTTCATGCTTTCCGGGGGCGAGAAGAAGCGTGTGGCCATCGCCTCGGTGCTCACGATGAATCCCGACATCCTCCTTCTGGACGAACCGACGGGCGGTCTCGACCCGCGGACGAGGAGCTTCCTCATGGGACTTCTCGTCGCCCTCAGCGAAGCGGGAAAGACCGTCGTGATCGCCACGCACGATCTGTCGCTGGTGAGCGAGCTTCAATGCCGCGTGGCGGTCCTTTCCGAAGAGCACCGCCTGGAAGCCATAGGAAGCGCCGACGACATCCTCCACGATCTCGATCTCCTCCTCAAGGTCAATCTCATCCACGAGCATGTCCATTATCACGGCCGCGAGATCCACAGCCACCTCCATCCTCACCATCTGATTCATCGCCACGACTGACCGATGCGGATTTACCGCGTTTTCTGTTGACGGAAGCCGAAGGCATATGTTAACGGGAAAGTCCGCCTGGATCTCTAACCGGACCGGGACGGAACGGCCAACCTGCTGCTGAACCATACTTCGTCTTCGAGGCCTTCCGTCGTGCGTCCGGAAGGCTTTTTATTTACATTCGATACGAGGCTGGTAAGGTCATGACGGAGCGACACTCCGACAAAGAAAGGATTGCCATCGTCGGCCTGGGAAAGGTCGGCACCGCCGTGGGTCATCTCCTGAAAGAAGCCGGATACCAGATTACCGCCGTCTTCGACCCGCTGCCGTCGGCCATGGAAGAGCACATCCGCTATACGGGAGGCCGCCGGGCGCGAAGCGCCGCCGAAGCCGCCGGGGACGCCGATACCGTACTGATCACGACGGCAGACGACTCCATCGCGCCCGTCTGCCGGACCATTGCGGAAGAAGGGGGATTCGCGGCAGGCCGCAAGGTCATCCACATGAGCGGAGCCGGCGGGCTCGATCTCCTGGCTGCAGCCAGGGAGTGCGGCTGCGCCGTGGCGAGCATCCATCCCATCCAGACCTTCGCCGACGTCGAGGGAGCCGTTGCAAATATCCCCGGCAGCACCTTCGGGGTGACGGCCGACGATGCGATCAGAGACTGGGCCGTCGCGTTCGTCAGAAACCTGAAGGGCACGCCCATCTTCATCGCCGAGAAGGACAAGCCCCTCTACCATGCCGCAGCCTGCATGGCCTCCAATTATCTCACGACCCTCATCCATACCGTGGAAACCATGTACGGCCATTTCGGACTGGACCGGGAGAGCGCCGTCCGGGCCATCCGGCCGCTTCTCCACGGTACGCTGCAAAATATCGAAACGAAAGGAACCGTTCAATCCCTGACGGGCCCCATCGCCCGGGGCGATGTGGAAACGGTGAGGAAGCATATCCGAACGCTCCGAAGCGAATTGCCCGATCTTCTTGAGGCCTATTGCGTCCTTGGAGAGCTGACGGTCGGCATCGCTCTGGAAAAGAAAAGCCTGTCCGCCGAGGGGGCGGCCCAAATTCTGAAATTAATCCGGGGGAGGTAATAGCATGAGCACACAGGTAAAGATCACAAGGGTCACGACGGCAGCCGTCCGCGACATGAAGAAGCGGGGCGAGAAAATCACGATGTTGACCGCTTACGACTACCCCACAGCAGCCATCGTCGACGAGGCGGGCGTGGACATGATCCTGGTAGGCGATTCCCTGGGGATGGTCGTCCTCGGCTACGACAGCACGATCCCCGTCACGATGGAGGACATGATCCATCATACGAAAGCCGTCTGCCGGGCGGCCCGGCGCGCCCTGGTCATCGGGGACATGCCCTTCATGTCTTACCAGTGTTCCGTCGACGAAGCGGTGAGCAACGCCGGCCGGTTCCTCAAAGAGGCCGGGGCTCAGGCGGTCAAGCTGGAGGGCGGCCGGGAGGTTGCGGAAGTGACCCGTCGGATTGCCGCGGCGGGGATTCCCGTCATGGCCCACCTGGGACTGACGCCCCAATCCGTCCATCAACTGGGCGGTTACAAGGTGCAAGGCAAGGAGGCGGCAGCGGCGACCCGGATAAAAGAGGACGCCAAGATCCTGGAGGAAGCCGGAGCCTTCTCCGTCGTCCTCGAATGCATTCCTTCCGGCCTCGGCAGGGAGATCAGCGAATCGCTCTCCATCCCGACGATCGGCATCGGGGGCGGCGTCGACTGCGACGGGCAGGTCCTCGTCCTCCACGACATGCTGGGGATGTTCGACCGGTTCACTCCGAAGTTCGTCAAGAAGTACGGGCAGATTAACGTTCAAATGCAGGCGGCGGTCTCCGGCTACATCGACGAAGTCAAAAAGGGCATCTTCCCCGACAAGGAACATTCCTTCGCCTGAACATATGAAACGGCACGGATGCAGGACCGGCGTCTAGCCGCCGGTCCTGCGCCTGCTGTTATCCCATAATCCTGCTTCCGCCGCCGTAATGGCCGATTCCCCTTTATTTCCCGTAGAAAATGACGTCGCCCTGTGATAGGATGCATCTCCGTCTACAAGCATCAAACTCTATTCGCTTCCCGCCATAACCCTTAATAAGGAGGAGATATGAAGTCGAAGAATAGTCTCGATGCTGTTTTTCAACCGAAAAGCGTTGCCATGATCGGGGCCTCGGCCACGCCGGGAAAGCTCGGTTACGACATCCTGTACAACCTGGTCAACGCCGGATTTACGGGACCGATCTACCCGGTCAATCCCAAGGCCGATGAAATCCTGGGACTGCCCGCGTTCAAGGATATCGCCTCCCTCCCCTCTCCGCCCGACATGGCTGTCATCGTCATTCCCGCACGGATGGTCCCTGACGCCATCGCCGAATGCGGCAAGATCGGGATCAAGTCCGCCGTCATCGTCACCGGCGGATTCGCCGAAGCCGGGGACGAAGGGGAGAAGCTCCAGAAGGAACTGGCCCACGTCGCCGGCCGGTACGGCGTGCGGCTGATCGGCCCCAACTGCCAGGGTGTCAACCACCCTCACGCCCGTCTCTGCGCCTCATGGCCGCTCATCACCGAGCGAGGCAAAATCGCCTTCATCTCTCAGAGCGGCACGGTCGGCGCCGCCCTCATCGACTGGGCGGGACAGGACCGCCTGGGTTTCAGCGTCTTTGTCAGCCTGGGAAACAGGGCCGACGTGGACGAATCGGACTGTATCCGCTACTTCAACGATGATCCGAACACGAAAGTCATCGCCCTCTATATTGAAGGCGTTAAAAGGCCCGCCGTCTTTCTCGACTGCCTGGCCAAAGCGGATAAGCCCATCGTGATCATGAAGGCCGGACGGACCCCCCGCGGACGAGTCGCGGCCGAGAGTCATACCAAGTCGATGGCCGGCGCGGACGCCGTCTACGAGGCCATCTTCAGGAAATACAAGATCCACCGGGCCGACAGCCTTGAAGAGCTTTACGACTTCGCGAAAGCCCTGGCTTACATGGAAAAACCGCCCGGCAGGCGGCTCTTGAACATCTCCAGTTCCGGCGGCGCGGCGATACTCGCCATAGATGAAGCGGAAAAGCTGGGGTTCACGAACCCGGCCCCCTCCCCGGCGCTCAAGGAACGCCTGCGGGCGTTTCTGCCGGCCCACTGCGGCGTGAGCAACCCCATCGACCTTACGGGCGACGCCATCTCCGACCCCAGCCTCTATTCCAGGGTCATCGCGGCGGCCAAATCCGATTACGACGTCAGCGTCGTCATCTTCGGCGATCCAATCCACGGGGCCTCGGACATCGTTACGGGCCGGGGAGAGGTGATCGTCTACTGCGGCGGGGCCGACGTGGAGCGGGAGGAAACCAAAAAGATGCACGAAAAGGGCATACCCGTCTATCCCACGCCGGAACGGGGCATCCGGGCCCTCTACCAGATGGTCCGTTTCAACGAACCGGCACGGACAAGGAAAGCATCGGCCGCCCATGCCGCAGTCACGACCCTCCAATTAATGCCGTACGGGAAGGCCGTCGCTCTTCTGAAACGTTATGCCATACCCGCCTTGGAGGCCAAGATGGCCGTCACGGCCAAGGAAGCGGCGGATCTGGCCAAAAGATACGGCAAGCCCGTCGCCCTGAAGATCGCCTCCGGCGACATCTCCCACAAGAGCGACGTCGGCGGGGTCGTCCTGAATCTCGCGGGGCAGAAGGCGGTACGCGACGCATACTCGCAGATCATGAAAAGCGTGAAGAAACACCTGCCGAAGGCGGCGCTCGACGGGGTCACGGTATCGCCCATGGCCAAACCGGGCGCCGTCGAGATCATCCTCGGCATGAACAAGGACCCGCAGTACGGTCCCACGCTCATGTTCGGGATGGGAGGAATTTTCACGGAAGTATACCGGGACGTCCAGTTCTGCCTGTTGCCGGCATCGGAGAAGGAATTCCGGCAGATGATCCGGGCCGTCAAGGGATACCCGCTGCTGGCAGGCATCAGGGGAAGCAAACCCAAGGACGAGGCGGCGCTCATCGCCCTGATGAAATCGCTATCCCGGCTGATCCAAGACCATCCGGAGATCGAGCAGATCGACCTCAACCCGGTCCTGGTCTACGAAAAAGGAGTCTCCGTTGTGGATTACCGCATCTACTGCCAACCGTAATAGGTAGATACGGATCTATTCGCAGCTGTTCTCGGACAGGCGGCAGAATGCCGGACAAGGTGCCGCTGCAGGACCAGCCGCCCCGGAAGACTTCCCGAATCCTGGGATTGCCGAACGTCACACCCGGGAAGGTGGAATAGATAGAAACGAATCGCATGCGCCGTCGCGCATCTTGGCTTCTAATAGATCGGGTCAGGAAGGAAACGACCGTCAGTGTTTGCCGAGTTGATAAGAAAACAGGTCTCGAAGAACCGGTCTCTGGTCCACGAAGAGGCCGGCCGCATGCAGGATTTCTACAACCTATTGATGAAACAGAGAAACACGGGGGAAAGATGGACGGCCGAAGAAATCCGTAAACTCAAGTCCCATCTGTTCCGCTTGTCATTCTACATCCCTGTTCTCGCTGTCGCCGTCATGCCCTTCGGCATCCTGCTCCTCCCCGTTATCGCCGAAGCCCTCGACCGGCGGAGCAAGAAGCGACTGTAAGGGTATCCGCATCCGCGATGCGGAAAGCTCAGGCCTTCAGGAATTCGACCATAAACGGGTTGACGGCCTCCGGAACGGCATATTCGGGGGAAAGGTCCATCTCTGCTTTAACGTTGTTCCGCCCGCTCTGCTTCGCAAGATACAAGGCGTCGTCGGCTCTCTTCACCAGGGATTCCACCGCGTCGTCTTCGCGGACAGCCGATACGCCGGCGCTGATGGTTACCCGGCCCAGGACCGTGCCCGTTTTGACGTGACGGAGCTGGACATCGGACAGGCTTTTGCGGATGTTGTTGGCGACGAGGACGGCCTTGTCCGCCGCCGTACCCACAAGGAGGATGACGAATTCCTCGCCGCCGTAGCGCGCGGCAAAATCCTTTCCTTTCAATTCCTTGTTCAGGAAGGCCCCGACGAACCGGAGCACTTGGTCGCCCAACTGATGCCCGTGCTGATCGTTGAATTGCTTGAAATGATCGATATCGAACATGACAACCGAGAATAGCTTGCCACCGCTTTTGAAGGTCTTCAGATATTCCCGTATCCTCTTCTCGAAAGCCTTGCGGTTGTATAGGTTGGTCAGTTGATCGAAGAGATTCTCCTGTTGAGCCTTGTTCAGCTCCCTCTGGAGGACTTCCGATTTACGCGTGGTATCTTCCAGCCGCTCCTTGAGGTATTCGCTGGCCTGAATAACTTCCACGGTTGCGTGCATCAAGTCGGAGACGATCTTGCGGATCTCCGACATCTCTTTGGCCACCTCGATCTCAATTGTTACCTGTTTGAGTTTTTCCCGGTATTCAGAAGTAAAATTCTGGGTATAGAGGATTTCATCGAGGACATCTTTTAGAAGCTGCTGGATTTCCTTTTGCGCGCTTTCCAGAAGCTCCGCGTTCTTCTCCGACCCGAAATGCTTGAGATAGAGTTCCTTGTTGATTTCCTCAGAAAAGGGAATCCCTTTCTCAAGGTGCAGATTGACATCCTCGACGAGGTCCCTGTTGATGCCGAGATAGTAATCGAACCAGACCAGGTAATTTTCCGGATACAGCGGAATCTTACGTTCGGCAAGGGCAACAAGGACGTTTTTCGCTACATGGGCCACTAAGTCTTTGGGCATATGGCGCCTCATGCGGACCTCCCTCCATCAAATTCATTTGATCCCAGCGACCTGTCCAGAAGGCTGAAGCTTCGGTCCGTACCCTCAGGGACACACCTTGCGGCGTGTCTACCCCCCTATTGCCTTGAAGATGTTGTTCTACCAACCTCGAAACCGTTTGCAGACAATTGCAGACAATCTGGTCATTGTATGGGGGCATCTCTACACTATTTTTATCAAGATTTCCATCATGAACATAAAAAAAGCTTGTATCGGCACCGTACAAGAGACCATTCGTCCGGACACCCCGCCGTCAACCGGGTCCGCGGGTGGGCTCATGAAGGCAGCAAGCCTTTTTCTACGTGTTCTTTTAAACGGAAAAGTGCTATTAATAAAGAAGATTCATTCAAGGAGGGGCTTCATGCAATTTCTCGTAATCGGTTATGACGGGTCGGACGACAAGGCCCAGGAAAGACGGATGGCGGTACGGGAAAACCACCTCGCCGGGGTCGTCAAGATGAAGGCCGAAGGCAAGGCCATTTACGGCGTCGCCATGCTCAGCGAGCAGGGGAAGATGATCGGCTCGCTCATGGTCGTCGATTTTCCTTCCCGCAATGACGTCGATGCCTGGCTCAAAACGGAGCCTTACGTGATCGGGAATGTGTGGCAGAAAATCGAGGTTTTTCCCGCCCAGGTGCCGCCCATGTTCCTGCAGAAGGCGTAGGATTGAAGCACCGATCCGGGCTTGGCCGCCGTTTATGACGGCGAGGATTCCGGCAGCGATGAAACTGAGCGAAAAAGCGTTCGATAAGGCGGTCAGACGCGCGATCCGCCGCATTCCCGATGAAATCCGCCAGCATCTGGACAACACGATGATTACCGTCAGGAAGCGGCCATCCCGGGAGATGCTGCGCAGCATGCAGATGCCTGCCGGCGAACTGCCGCTGGGCCTTTTCTGGGGAAACTCCCGTCTGGATTATACGGAAACCTATCCCCCGCTTTACCCCAACACCATTTTTATCTTTCAGGAACCCCTGGAAGACTTCTGCGATACCCTGGAGGATTTGGAAGAACAGATCGAAATCACAGTGGTGCATGAAATCGCCCACTTCCTCGGGATCAGCGAAGAAAGGCTGCACGAACTCGGATACGCCTAGCAGACTATTGAAAAACGCCCATCTGTCGCGTTGCGCCGCTGCGCCCCCTGCATAGGGGGCAAGCGCAGTCAAGACATACTTCTATGTATGCCTCATTCCCCGCTGTTTATCACCTTCAGGTGCCGCCCCCTGCATAGGGGGCCGCAGCCCCGGGCTGAAGACGGCCGCGACCCTTCATTTGGCCGGACCCTGCCGCCAAACGCAGCGCAGATTCCTGTTATTTCAGGATAAGGCCGCTGTCGCCGACACCCGCCTCGGGAACGATGATCCGTGATTGTTCCTGGCGCTGCATCTCCCTTGCCTCCGCCATGATCTTATCCACAAACTGCTCCATGACGGCGGGAAACTTTTCGATGGCCTGCTGAAGGCTTTTGGCTTCAATCGGGAAGGAAATGGGTACGGGCCCGTGGGGCGACATCAGCTGCGTCTGGCCTATGTACATGACCTCCCGTGTTTTGTCGGCCTCCCCGTTCGGTTTGACCGGTGTGAGCCTGCGGATATTGGCCACCCTCAAATCGGTAAAGACCTCTTCCATAAAAAGATTCTGCAGGTTGATCTTGACCTTCTGCTTTCCTGACTCTTCTTCGTTTGTCATCTTCATCTCCTGAATGATTTTTCGATATCCCTGTGCGAGCCGATCGTCAAATTTCAACGCCTCTGTTGCGCGGGAGCTGCGACTTTACAGAACGCATCAAAGCTCGGTCTTCATTGTGACCTCGCTCTTGATCATATTGACGCAATCCATGAGCGCGGCAAAAACATTCTCCCGGAAATCCCCGGCAACCACGACCAGCATGATGTCGTCGCCTATCCGCCTCTCTCCTTCGCGGATCTCCGCGAGGACGTCAACGATGCCGGGACGGCGCTTGATCTCTCCTATGATTTCAGCGAGCCTCACTCTGTCGGCCCGGACGATAAGTTTCGCAACGGGCCTCCCGTCCCGGGAGGTCGCCCTGGCCACGCCGTTATGGCACAGGATCATCCCTACTTTATGGTATTCCGGGTGGGCCTTCACCCGGGCGATCAGATCGGGCAACTCCATATGTCTATCCTTCGTGCCGCCACTATTGGGCGAGGGTTTTCTGAACGTACTTGACCATCTGCTTGAAGACCCCCTCCAGGATATCCGGAGCGATGAAATAGTCGGGATTCGTCGCATAAAAGGCGCCGTTCAGGGCCTTGGCCGCCGCATCCACGTCGCCGCCGTGCTTCCGGAAGGCTCCTTCGATCTCTCCCTTGAGCTTCCCTGCCTC
Source organism: Syntrophales bacterium (assembly GCA_963668175.1). Classification (GTDB taxonomy): domain Bacteria; phylum Desulfobacterota; class Syntrophia; order Syntrophales; family PHBD01. The sequence goes on along the minus strand of OY764159.1, from coordinate 1,346,492 downwards.
GGCGATCGTAAGCTCGATGAATTTCCCCGCCTCGGCGCCGGTGACGTAGCCGTAGTGGTCGGCGCAGAGGTAATCGACGGGATAGGCCCTGAGTTTTTCCAGGCTATCCTGAAACTGGCCGATGTTCGTATTCATCGACGGGAAGACGGTCTCTTTGTAAGGAATCCCCACGGCATCGGAGGCAAAAAGGGCCTTCATGGCCGGTTCATAAGCGGAGATGGAGCAGTATGAATGGCCGGGCGTATCGATGATGGAAACGGATACGCCGCCCAGATCGATCCGGTCGCCATCGCCGACCGCCGTACCGGTGACGTCGTCTCGCCACTCGGCGTCGTAGCCAGCCAGGCCTTCCACCGCGTTCAACTGCTGGGCCACCATTCTGCTGAAGGTATTCATCACCTCAATCGCTTTCGGCATCTTGAATATCTTCCAGGCCGCTTCCGAGGCGTACACCTCGATCGCGGGGTACTGTCTCTTGAAGTAGGGAACGAGACCGGCATGATCGAAATGGGAATGGAGGATGAGAAACTTGCCTATTTTACCCGCGTCAATGCCGAACGCCTTCATCTGCTTCAGTACGTCCGGGAGGATATGGCTGAGAGCCCCGTTGATCATGAGGGAACAATCACGCCCCTCCAGCAGGTAGACCCCTGCCTCCTCCCTTCCCAGATACCACAGTCCGTCCGTAATCCTGCCAGCCTTTCGATGTCTCATTCGCCGTTACCTCCTGCACGTCAGGGTTCCTTGTAAACAACGATGTTCGACTTTTCCCGCAGACTTTTGATCAATGCCCCGAACGCCTCCTGCTGCCTCTGGCCTTCCAGGAAAGCGGCAATTTTTGCCCTGTTGTCCTTGTCCAGCGGCATCAGCTTCGGAGCACTTCGCTCCTTCACTTTGATGATATGATAGCCGAATTCCGTTTGGACGACGGGGCTGATCTCGCCGATCTTCTGTGAGAAGGCAACATCGTCGAAGGGCTTGACCATCTGACCGCGGGCGAAAACGCCGAGATCACCCCCGTTTTTGGCGCTGGGGCAATTGGAGTATTTCGCTGCCAGTTCCTCGAAATTCGCACCGGCTAACAACTGTTTGCGCAGGTCTTCCGCCCTCGCCTTCTTTTCCGCCTTCACCTTTGCGTCGTCGCCGGGTTCCACCTGAATGAGAATATGGCTGGCCCGGGCCGTCTCCGGCGTCATGAATTTGTCCTTGTTCTTCTTGTAGAAATCGGTGATCTCTTTGTTCGTCGGCTTCTTCTTGCCGGCCATGGATGCAAGAACGAGTTTCTTGACCTTGATGCCCATGGCGATTTCCTCGTTCATCTGCTCCTTCGTAACCTGATTCTTCTGCATCATATCTTCCAGGGTCGCACCGGGCGGCAGGCCTTTCTTGATGGACTCCAGGCCTTCCGCAACTTCTTTCTCCGTCGCCGTAATCTTTTTCCGCTTGATCTCGTCGGAAAGCAGAGTCCGAATAATGAAGTCCTCAACCACGCGTTTCCTCAAGGTCGTCTTCGCCTGCTCCATCTGGTTGGCCGGAATCCGTTCCTTGACGGCGGCCAGCTTCTTCTTGAGGTCGCTCTCAATCCGGCCCCGCGTCAGCTTGGTGCCGTCGATTTCCAGGATGACTTCGGACATATTCGCCGGCTTGGCAGCAGCCGTCGGAGTGGTCCCCGCCGGTGTCGTTCCCACCGGTGTCGTTCCTGCCGGCGTCGTTGCTGCGACCTGTCCGGCCGCCGGATTCGTCGTCAAGGGCAACGGTTGAGGGACCTCTGTCTTCGGCGCGTCGGCGACCTTGGGCGCATCTTCCTTGCCGCAACCTCCGAGCAATATTAAACACAGACTCAACACCGCAACTGCAAGACGGAACGTGTTCCGCTTTTTCATCTTAATCCTCCCGGGGATAGATCCGGCCGCCTCATATGCAGCAAGACCGCGATCATGAGACGCGGCCGGAAAAATACGCTGCCTCCGAGACAAAGGCAACGGTGCATGGCTTCGTTGGCAGATGACTTATTCAATTCATCATCTTATATTCAAAAGATACTGCTTCGTCAAGGACATAAATCGTTCGTCGTGGCCGGAAATGCTCAGGGCGCAAGACGCCGCAGCATTTGCAGCATCGCCCATCCCTTATCGCCGGAGACGGTCCTGCCGAACCGCAAGGGGGCGGGCGGCGTCACGCCCATCGCCTCGAAGAGATCCCGCAGTCCTTCTTCCATGGCTACTGGCGGAAAGGCGTGATCGTTCAGCCAATGAATCAGCTTCAGCGTCAAAAAGCCGTCAAACCAGGCGTGGAACTGGCGATTGAGGAAAGCGACATTCCGGCTGTTCCTTCTGATCTTTTCCCAGGTGTCGGGAAAGGCCCGCGCAGAGAGAAAATCGGACAGGGTTTGGTGGATGCCTGCAGCCTCGGCGCAAATGAGGCTGCCGCTCCGGTCGGGATCGCCGGCGACTGCGGCCAGCCACTGCGCCAGAATGAGAAAGATACGGGGATGATAAAGCCGGCTTCCGTCATGGTCGCCCGCGAGGGATCGGATCATGCGCCGCCCCGTCCCGAAAGGGACCCGCGCGGACACTCTGGCGGCGGGATAGACTCGCGTCGTATCGATCCTCGCAACGGGGCCGACCTTGGCCAGCTTGTTTAAAAAGTAGAAATCCTCAGCGGCTTCCAGTCTGTTGATCCCCCTGACGGAGGCGTAAGCACCGGCCGTTACGGCCATCGCCGAGCCGATCGAGTGAAAGGCATAGGGCGAGCCTGCGTACTGAAGGCCGCAAACGTAATAACGGAGATATATCTCATAATTCAGGATGGCCGCTGCAAACTCAGGATCGGCGGGCCTTTCGTGGGCATAGGCTACGGCGGCGGCCGCCGGCCTGTTCGCCCGAGCAAAGCCCCTTGTGACTTGAGGCAGATAATCGGCCGCCACCTTTGTATCGGCATCCAGGCAACAGACCAGTTTCGCCCAGCCATCAGGGCCGAAGAGCCGCAAAGCCTTGTCCATACCGATTTTCCTGGCCAGTCCTACTCCGGCATCCTTGTCGGGCAGCTCACACCCTTCCGACGACGCATCGACACAGGCCAGACGCAGACCGCTCTCCCGGATGAGGCGAAGATCCGCCGTCGGGTCCGCAGCACTTCTCACATCTTCTCCGCGAATCAGGGCGGAAAGCAGGGCCAGGGTGGCCTGGTTGTTCCGATAATCGGCGGGATCGCACACCTCCCGCCTCCTGTTGTTGACGACGCAGATAACGAGCGTCCGGGAAAGATCCTCCGACGGATTTAGCGCGAGAGAGGCCAGCGTGTCAAAAAGCGAGTCGAACTCGGCGAGGGCCGGAATGACGACCGCACGCTCTATGCCTTCCAGGGACCCGGCATGAAACGGTCGATTATCGGGTTCGGCATGGCGGGCGAGATATCCGGCGACGTTCTTTCCCGAACCTGTCATGATATAAGCTCCGCGGCCAGTCGTTGCAGAGCGTCGTAGTCGCCACCGGAAATCCAATGGATGGGAATGCCCTGTCTCTCCATTTTCCGGAACCATGTCTCCTGACGCTTGGCGAACTGGTGGATGCGTGTGTTGAGTTCCGCGAACATCTGCTTTTTATCGAGCAGCCCCCGGAGATGGAGGCCGACATAACGATATTCCAGGCCGAAGGCGTCCATCCTCTCCCAGCTTATCCCCCCCGCATGGAGCCCTGCAACCTCCTCGATCAGTCCTGCAGCGATTCTCTCCTCCAGGCGGCGGGTGATCCGCCGTCGCAGTTCCGCCCGTTCGAAGCGGACGCCGATAACCAGCGGCGCGATATCCGGCCGGACGTGACTTTCGTTCCGGCCCCGGTTCTCCTTCGTAAATTCGGCAATCTCGATGGCCCGGATCAGGCGTCTGCGGTCCGAGAGGTCCGTCGTATTATGGAGGCGGGGACCGGCCGTCATGAGACGCTTCGTCAGGGCATCCTCATCCTGGTCCGCCAATTCCCCCCGCAGGGCCGCGTTTTCGGGAACCTCAAGCATCTCGTATTCCTTGAGCACCGATTCGATATAGAGCCCCGTACCGCCGACCAGGACCGGAACGATGCCCCGTGCTCTCAGGCGGGAGAAGCAGCCGTAAAAGCGCCGCTGAAACTCGAAGACATTGAATTCCTCCCGCGGATCGACGATATCGATCAAATGATAGGGAACGGGGGAGCCTCCCCGGCGGTATTCGTCCAGGTCTTTTCCCGTCCCGATATCCATGCCGCGGTAGACCTGGCGGGAATCGGCAGAGATCACCTCCGAACCCATGGCGCGGGCCAGACGGACGGCGAGCCCCGTCTTTCCGGAGGCCGTCGGCCCCAGTATCACGACAAGATTATGGCCCATCAAATCCCTTCCAAAACAGGAAACATGATATAATATGCTGTATTTCGGCCGGGCATGTTAGCAACTTTGCCCTCGCTTGGCAAGGCCGCGGCCGATAAGAATCCCCCCTCCCCGGCCGATGTACGTCCATCGGCTTGTGTCTGTTTTCAGGTTTAGCTGCGCGCGAACGGCCAAGCCGGTTTCTATGGGAGAGGTCTTTCCGTTATATTTTCATGGCTGAAAAGAAGATGACAGCTCCGGAAAGTGAGGGAACGACACGAAAAAAACCCCCGGCAAAGACTGGGCCTCTTGCCGGGGGCGCGTTATACATTGTTAATTGGTTTGATTATAATGGCTGCACATTCACTGCCGCGGGACCTTTTTTGCCTTGCTCGACATCAAAGCGAATCCTCTGCCCCTCATGTAATGTCCTGAATCCCGTTCCCTGAATCGCACTGAAATGAACGAACACATCACCACCATCATCGTTTTCGATAAAACCAAACCCCTTCTTTTCATTGAACCATTTTACTTTACCTTCAGCCAAAATCGTACCCTCCTTTCGAAAAAAATTCACCGTTGGCCCGTCTTCCGCAAAAACAAAAAAACCACCTCGACCCAAGATACCCGTCTTGGATCGCAAGTGGCTACTTGTCATACAGCAGAATAACGATTACCAACTGATCCCCTCCCGCCGCCCTTCGCATTCTACGCACCAGCAACGGCCGGCAACGCTATCCCGGCGGGATAAGATCGCATATCACTACTTTTTTCCAATTGCAAGTATTTTTTGTTTTTTTCCTGCTATTGATTTCATATATTGCCAGCGGAACGGGCGTAGCCCCAACCTCTTCTGAATAATCATCTTTTCAGGACGCCCTCTGACTTAAGAGATGACAGGCCGCGTCATGGCGGGGTTTGCACGTTAGCAGAACCGGGATGACCTTCTCGCAAACATCCATGCGGTATGGACAACGGGAATGAAAGGCACAGCCCGGCGGAACGGCATAGGGACTCGGCATATCGCCGGCGAGCAGGATTCTCGCCTTTTTCCGGTCCGGATCGGCCGTAGGGACGGCGGACAACAGGGCCTGGGTATAGGGATGCAGGGGAGCATCGTACAGATCGGCGCTGTCGGCGATCTCGACGATCTTGCCGAGGTACATGACGGCGATCCGGTCGCTGACGTGGCGGACGACGGCCAGATCGTGGGTAATGAAAAGGTACGTCAAGCCGAAATCCCGCTGGAGATCTTTCAGGAGATTGAGGATCTGGGCCTGGATGGAGACATCCAGGGCCGACACCGGTTCGTCGGCGATGATCAACTGCGGCTTCAGGGCGATGGCCCGGGCAATGCCGATACGCTGCCTCTGCCCGCCGCTGAATTCATGGGGATACCGCCCCATCTGTTCCCTGCTTAAGCCCACGATCTCCATCAGCTCCGTCACGCGAGCGTCGCGCGGCTTGCCGTCGGAATCACCGTGGATCAGAAGCGGCTCGCCGATGATGTTGCCTACGGACATCCTCGGATTGAGGGACGAATAAGGGTCCTGGAAAATGATCTGCACCTTCTTCCGGTATTCCTTGAGATTCTTGCCTTCATAGGCCAGGACGTCTTCCCCGCCGAACCAGACCCGGCCTTCCGTGGACTCCTCCAGCCTCAGGATCAGACGGCCCAGCGTCGATTTGCCGCATCCGCTCTCGCCCACGAGTCCCAATGTCTCACCCGGCATGATTTCCAGGTCGACACCGTCCACGGCCCTGACCAGGCTGCGGCGTCCCGAAAGGAAGCCCTCCGTCACGGTGAAGTACTTTTTCAAACCCTCTGTTTTCAGCAGTGCGTTATTCACATGCGTTCCCATCTCCGCCGCCCGTCGCAATCCGGACGGTCGGATCGAGGCATCACGGCCTCAGCATTTCCAGCAGCGTGCGTAATGTCCGGGCGCCGTTTCCCTGAGGGCCGGCTCCTCCCGGCGGCAGATATCCATGGCCACGGGGCAGCGGTCGTGAAAGCGGCATCCCTCCGGCAGCGAATAGAGCGGCGGAACGGTGCCGGCGATGGTCGAAAGGCGTGCGGACTTATTCGCCTTGCCGTCCAGCCTGGGCATCGAGGCCATGAGGCCGATCGTATAGGGATGGCACGGCGAAGCAAAAACGGACTGAACCGCAGCGTATTCGAAGACGGTCCCTGCGTACATGACGATTACGTACCGGGCGCTTTCGGCGATGAGCCCCAGGTCGTGGGTAATCAGGACGACCGAGGTCCCGGTTTCCTCCTTCAGCCGGTCGATCAATTCGAGGATCTGGGCCTGGATCGTGACGTCGAGCGCCGTGGTCGGCTCGTCCGCCAGCATCAGGCGGGGGTTGCAGCTGACGGCCATGGCGATCATCACCCGCTGCCTCATGCCGCCGCTGATCTGGTGGGGATAATCGTCGACACGTCGCCCGGGATCGGGCATGCCGACCAGCCGGAACATCTCCACGGCCCGCTCACGCGCATCCTTTCCGGAAAGGCCTTGATGGAGCCGGATCACCTCCGCCACCTGGTCGCCGATCTTGAAGACGGGATTCAGGGACGTCATCGGCTCCTGGAATATCATGGAGATGTCCTTGCCGCGGACGCGCTGCATAGCCTTCTCGTCCAGTCCCAGAAGATCGGTGCCTTCGAAGAGGATGCTTCCCGAAACGATCCTGCCCGGCGGGCTGGGGACAAGGCGCATGATGGACAGGGCCAGGACCGTCTTGCCGCTGCCCGATTCTCCGACGATCCCCAGGGTGTCCCCCCTGCCGACGGTCAGATCGACGCCGTCCACGGCCCGGACCGTGCCCGCCGCCGTTTCGAAATGCGTCCTTAATCCTCTTATCTCCAGAATGTGCGCCATACGTAACAGGATCGCCCGCGAAGTGCCGGCCTATGTCGTCTTAAGGCGGTTGCGAAGAAGCCGGACCAGGAGCCGGACCCCGACGCCCGAGGCACCTTTGGGGATGTAGGGCTTGTCCGTCGCGAGCCAGGCCGGACCGGCAATGTCCAGATGCACCCAGGGATAGTCCCCGACGAACTTGCTCAGGAAGGCCGCCGCGGTAATCGTCCCGGCCGCCCTGCCGCCGGTATTTTTAAAATCGGCTATCGTGCTCTTGATCTGCTCGTGGTACTCCTCCCAGAGGGGCAGTTCCCACACGCGCTCCCCCGTGGCCTCTGAAGCCTTCCGCACGTCTTCCTTCAGGCGGTCCGACGTGCCCATCATGCCCGTAACGTAGTCGCCGAGGGCGATGATGCAGGCACCGGTCAGCGTGGCCAGGTCGACGATTGCCGCGGGTTTGTAGCGGGCCGAGTAGGTCAGGGCGTCCGCCAGGATCAGCCGGCCTTCGGCGTCCGTATTGATCACTTCGATGGTCTGCCCCGACAGCGATTTCAGGATGTCGCCGGGCTTGTAGGCCATGCCGTCCGGCAGGTTCTCCGAAGCCGGGACCAGGCCGACGACGTTCAGCGGCAGCTTGAGGGCCGAGACGGCCTTCACGGCGCCCAGTACGGCGGCCCCGCCGGACATGTCCGTCTTCATCTCGTCCATCTTCTCGGCCGGCTTCAGGCAGATGCCGCCGCTGTCGAAGGTAAGGCCCTTGCCGACGAGGACGACGGGGGCCTCGCCTCTCTTGCCGCCCATGTATTCGAGGATGATGAGCTTGGGCGGCTGGCCGCTTCCCTGGGCCACACCCAGAAGGGCATTCATCCCCAGTTTCGCCATGGCCTCCCTGTCGAGGACTTTACACTTGACCGCCTTGTCGGCGGCTACCTCCCTGGCCTTTTGGGCCATAACGGTCGGCGTCATCTCGTTGCCGGGGGCGGAAACCATGTCCCGGGCGAAACAGACCGCCGCCGCGACGGCCTCCGCCGTCTTTGCCGCGTCACGGATCGTCCGATACTTGTCCGGATCATCCTCGGCGATGATCATTTCTTCGACCGCCCTGATCTTGTCGCGGTCGATCGTCTTGTAAGGCGTGAATTGGTAGAGGCCGAGCACCGCCCCTTCGACGGCCGCCTCCGTAAGCGCAGCCAAGGGCTCGCCGGAAAATCCGCTTTCGACGGCCGCGGCGAAACGTTTGACCTTGAGGCCCCTTACCTGACGGGCTCCGTAAGCAAAGGCGCCCCTCAATTTATCGAGGTTCAAGTCCTTCTTCTTCCCCAGTCCGACGAGGACGATTCTCTTGGCCGGCACGGGCCGGGAGGGATAGACAACCGCGACCTGGTTCAGTTTGCCTTCAAAGTCTCCGGCGGCAATAAGGTCAGAGATCGCCCCGCCGCTCAGCCTGTCAAGGATGGCGGCAAGACCGAACGGCTTCTTCCGGTCTTCGAAATGAAACGCCAGGACCGCCTCGCAGGCCAGCCCGGACGGATTTTCCTTCCTGACGGTAATTTTCATCGCATCCTCCCCGATTCTCAATTCATTGGGACCAAAGGGCGCATCGCCCCGCCGGTTCGCAAGATAGCACAAGCCGGCTATAAGTCAACGGATATTGCCGTCCGCTTTTCTCTCTTGACACGCCGTAAGCGACTTTCTATACTTCGCCAACTTAACGAGGAATACCTTTTCATGCCCAAGCTCACCCTTGAAGAATGGCTCTCGCGGCTGGAAAACAACCGCCGTTTCATGGAGAATGTCAAGGCCCTGAAGCGCATTCCAGCCTCCGCCGGGCACCTCGTCCCCTACCCCGACTGGGTCGATTCCCGCATCCGCGGCGTCCTCAAGGACGAAGGCATCGACCGGCTGTACAGTCACCAGGCCGAAGCGGTCGGGCACGTGCGGGCGGGACGGGACATCGTCCTCGTGACGCCGACGGCCAGCGGCAAGACCCTCTGCTACAACCTGCCGGTCCTCCAGGGCATCCTGGAAGAACCGGAGACGAGGGCGTTGTATATGTTCCCGACCAAGGCCCTGGCCCAGGACCAGATGCACGAGATGCAAGGCCTGATCGACAGGCTCAAGGCCGGCATCAAGACATACACCTACGACGGCGACACGCCCGACGACGCCCGCCAGGCCATCCGCAAGCAGGGCCACGTGGTGATCACCAATCCCGACATGCTCCACGCGGGCATCCTCCCGCATCATACGAAGTGGCAAAAGCTCTTCGCCAACCTGAAATATGTCGTGATCGACGAACTCCACGTCTATCGGGGCGTTTTCGGCTCCCACCTGGCCAACGTTATCCGCCGCCTGAAGAGGATCGCCGCCTTCTACGGGCAGGACCCGGTCTTCATCTGCTGCTCCGCGACCGTGGCCAACCCACAGGAACACGCGGAGCGCATCGTTGAGAGGCCGATCACGCCGATCGCCGAAAGCGGGGCGCCGACGGCGGCCAAGACGTTCATCCTCTACAACCCGCCCATCGTCAACCGCGAGCTGGGCATCCGCCAGTCGGCCCTGACGCCGGCCCGGAAGCTCGCCGGGCAACTGATCGCCAACGACATCCAGACCATCGTCTTCACGACGAGCCGCCTCACCGTCGAGGTCCTGACGCGGTATCTGAAAGACCAGTTCGACAGGAAGAAGCCGGTGGACGATCGTTTCGTCAGCGGCTACCGGGGAGGCTACCTCCCCAACCTGCGGCGCCAGATCGAAGGGGGCCTGCGCAACCGCGACGTGATGGGCGTCGTCAGCACCAACGCCCTGGAGCTGGGCATCGACATTGGAAACCTGGAGGCCTGCATCATGTGCGGCTACCCGGGATCGATCGCCGCGACATGGCAGCAGTCTGGCCGGGCGGGAAGGCGCATGGGACAAAGCCTCGCCGTCCTCATCGCCCGCAGCAACCCCATGGACCAGTTCATCGTCGACAATCCCGATTACTTCTTCTCGCGCTCGCCGGAGCACTGCCGTATCAACCCCGACAATCTCCTCATCCTGCTCCACCACCTGAAAAGCGCCGCCTTCGAGCTTCCCTTCGAGGCCGGCGAATGCTTCGGGGGCGAGGACCTGGAAGAGCTGCTCACTTACCTGGAAGACAAAGGCGTCCTCCACCGCGTGGACTCCCGCTGGCACTGGTCGGCGGAAAGCTACCCCGCCGACGAGGTCAATCTCCGCAGCATCAACCCGGAAAACGTCGTGGTCGTGGATGCAACGGAAACGGGCACCCCCAGGGTCATCGCCGAGGTCGACTGGGACAGCGCCTTCACGACCGTCCACGAAAACGCCATTTACATGCTGGAATCGCAGCCGTATCACGTGGACAGGCTCGATCTCAACGCGAACAAGGCCTATGTCCGCAAGGTCGAGGTGGACTACTACACGGACGCCATGACCTACACGAACGTCCGGGTCATCGACTCCTTCGCGAGCAAGCAGGCGCGGCGGATCATGGTCGAGCACGGCGAGGTCCAGGTCGTCCGGAAGGTGGTGGGTTATAAGAAAATCAAGTTCTACACATCGGAAAACCTGGGCTACGGCGAGGTCAATCTCCCCGAAAAGGACATGCATACGACGAGCTACTGGTTCACGATTCCGAAGGACCTTCTGGACAGTCTGCCTTTCACCCGCGCCGAGATCATCGACGGCCTGTCGGGGCTTGCTTACGGGCTGCACCACCTGGCGGCGATGATCCTGATGGCCGATCTCCGCGATCTCGACCGGAGCATCGGCGACAAGAGCGGCGAATGGTTCGTCCGCCACGGCGCCGGCGGCCGCACAATCACCGCGACGCCGGGCAAAAACGGCGAGACGAACCAGGTGCAGGTCGACGCCTTCGATCCGACGGTCTTCCTGTTCGATGCCTATCCGGGCGGCATCGGCTTTTCGGAACTGCTTTACCAGCAGCACGACAGGCTGCTCGAATCGGCCAGGAATCTTATCGTCTCCTGCCCCTGCAGCCACGGATGCCCGAGTTGCGTCGGTCCCACCCTGGAGGTGGGAACGGCGGCCAAGGACGTCGCCCTGGCCATGATCGACCTGATCGGGGAATAAACGCGGGAGTTAAAGCACGCGAGCAGATTATGAGCGTCACCAAGCGCCTCAAAAGACTGACAGGGGAAGAGACCGAAGCGAAAAAGCCGCCGGCCCGCTCGGATCAGCTGAGCGAGCTTCGCCGGCGGGTCGAGGAAATCATGAACCGCCGCCCCGCCTCGAAACCGGCTGCCGGCACAAGGCCTGCGGCCGGCAGGCATACCCCTCCCCTCGATGCCTTGGTTAACGGCCGGGAGATGGATTCGCCCCACGGCAGACTCTTCGTCTCCCACGATGTTCATGAAGAGCATGACCGGCACGGCCACCGGTCGATAGGCGAATACGCCGCCGTCGATATGGCGGCTGCGGCGTTCCTTTCGGGGGAAAGCGCACTTGCCGGCTTTGCCTGGAGCGACGCCCTCTTTCTCGATACGGAAACGACCGGCCTCGCGGGCGGCACGGGAACGGTGGCTTTCCTGATCGGGCTCGGGTGGTTTGAAGGAAAAACCTTCGTCACCAGGCAGATTTTCGCCAGGGACTTCTCCGAGGAGAAGGCCTGTCTCTCATTCCTGGCCGATATCTCGGGGACGAAAGGCTTTCTCGTCACGTTCAACGGCAAGGCATTCGACGTCGGCCTCCTGACCACCCGTTTCATCATGAACCGACTGCGGGACCCGCTCGCCGGCCTGCCCCACTTGGATCTCCTCCACCCCGCCCGCAGGCTCGTGGGTCACCGCCTGGATAACAGCCGCCTGGCCACCATCGAGCCCCATATCCTCGGACTCTACCGGGAAAACGACATCCCGGGCAGCGAAATCCCCCAGCGCTATTTCGACTGGCTCAGAAGACGGGACCCGAGGATCATGAAGGACGTCTTCGAACACAACCGTCTCGACGTCATTTCGATGGCCGGGCTCACGCTCCATCTCACGGAACTGATTGCCGCCCCCTTGGGACCGGCCGCGGCCGATCATCGGGATCTTCTGGCAGCCGCAAAACTGCGGGCGGCCCGCGCCGACGGGGAAGGCACAAGAAAGTTGCTTGTTTATCTCATGGAATCGGAGCGTTACGGCGTTGCCGCCGAGGCCGGCCAAATGCTTTCCATCCTTTACAAACGCGCCGGCGAATGGCATAAGGCCGTCTCCGTCTGGGAAAAGATGCTGGCGGACAATCCGGGCGACGTCTTCGCCGCCGTCGAACTCGCCAAATGGTACGAGCACCGCTGCCGGAAGGCGGAAAACGCCCTCGCCCTGGTCGAGGGTATTCTTGAGCGTCCCGGACGGCTGACCGACGACGAAAAGCATGGACTCGAATATCGAAAACGACGTCTGGAGGAACGTTTATCGCGCCTCAAATAATCGTGTGCCTGACATTGACAAACGGGATGTCAATGTTTAGTCTAATGACAATATTTGACGGAAAAGGAGACCGACCCCTTGATCAATACATATCGCTGCAAGAAGAAGGGAAACCTGATCAGCGAGGTTTGCCTGGAGACAAGTTGTGAGTGGCGTTTAAATAATGAATCATTTCTAAACTGTACATGGGTGGCCTGCAATTACGGCCCCTTCACCCTGGAAGAAGTGGGTGAAATGATGGGCGTAACGCGGGAAAGAATCCGGCAGATAGAGGCCAAGGCCCTAAAGAAACTCCAGCACAAGAAAAGACGGGATCAGCTTCGGGATTTCGCCTCACCCGATACGGAATGGGATATGATTTAAGGAGGGAAATCCGTCCAAACACATTCCAAGATGCGATAGGCGAAGAGTTATGCCCACGCGCATGACGAATAAACTTGCTGTAATCGTTACATATTTAACTGTTCTATCTCAAGTTTTGTCCGGTTTGATCGGACGGTAGGTTCGGCCTCTCCGGAAAGCCGATGCCGGAATGTCCGATGCCTTCCGATGGCATCGTGTATACATTTCACCACGAAGATGGAACGGTTGCCGGCACCGTCAGAAAATTATGCAAAGTGTCGGCTCCCTGACGTTCCCGGTACCTCACGCCGTGGCGGATACGATTCCGGCGCGGCCGGCCGGGTCCCAATGCCGTCCGCCCGATTGAAAGCGACACCCGGCGTTTTCTTCTCCCGTCTCCCCCCCTTGGCCACACAAATAGAAAACATATTCAATAACTTGTATATTGAGACGCCGGACATGCCCATCGGCCGACCAAGGCATCGCTGTCCATTTAGATTCTTGCTCTTTTCCGGTCCTGCATGTTATACATTATGGGACATTTATGCCCGTAAAATAATTGCTTCACGATTCCATGGACAGGCATTTTTCTTGCTAATATCCATTCATTCGTAAGACGGCAATAGGAGAGCCATCCATGCAAGAAAATACTGTCACGAGAAACGAGCTTATCAACGCCTGCTCCGTTCTCTTCGGCAGTGAGGTCAATATCGGCGTCGATTTCCTGAAGTATCTCAAGCTTTCCGGTCTGAAGGCGGCCTATAGGAAGAAGGCCTTCGAAACGCACCCGGACAGGGCCGCAGCCCTGGCGGAGCAGCCGGTAAGCCTGGAAGAGCGATTCAAGGAAGTCAATCTTGCCTACTCCCGACTGATCGAGTTCGTCGAAAGCCCCTGGCGATTTTCCCTGGAAGAACCCGAACCTGTGCGGAGGCCCTCGCCGTCCCCGGTCTGGAAGAAGAGAAAACCGGCGGCAAGTCCCAGGCCGGGGAACGCCGGCGGATTCAGCCAGCAGGACGCGTTTCGCGGCTTCCGGGAACATTTCTGGCAATGCGACGTCCCCAAGAAAAAACTGCCGATTGGACGTTTCCTCTATTACAGCGGCATCATTTCGAGCAGGACTCTCATCGAAGCGGTCGTCTGGCAGAAGAGGCAGCGCCCCGCCGTGGGTATGATCGCCGTGCAATGGTACTGGCTCGACCATGGCGATATCCTGAAGATCCTTTCGCAGAGGAGACCCAGCGAAAAATTCGGCGAATGCGCCTTACGCAGGGGTTATCTTAACCGCTACCAGCTTACTCTTCTTTTGGGAAGACAACGATTGCTCCAGCCGCGCATCGGCCTCTATTTCGTCGAACAGCGTATTCTGACGCCCCGTCAGATGGAAGCGATATTCGAAAAACTGCGACAGCACAACAGGAGATATTGGCGCTTCTGAATTCGGGCCGGACAGGGATGAAACGGCGGCCCCACGCAACCTTCAAGCGGAGAATTACGAAAACTTGCGTATTTTAATTATCGATGACGACCAGCCCACACGGACGATGTTGATACGCCTGCTCGTCAAGGCGGGTTACGAGGCAACCGAAGCCGCCAATGGCAGAGAAGCATTGAACATGCAGGAGAAAAACCCCGCCGACCTCATTATCACGGACATCATCATGCCCGAGATGGAGGGCATCGACACGATCATCACGTTCAGGGAGAACTATCCCCAGGCTAAAATCATCGCCATCTCCGGAGGCGGACACATCGATTCGGCGGAATATCTCGATCTGGCCGACAAACTCGGGGCGGCCAGGACGTTTGCCAAACCCTTCAGCCTCAATCAGCTTCTGTCGGCCGTCCGGGAATTGCTGGGTCCCCCTGACGCCCCCTAGTCCCCGGTCAATGCTGCGGGCATGGGATCGTCAGCCGCACCAGGCCATAGCCTTTTCGTAATCCTTAAAGCACCGCTCCTGTTCACGGAATTCCCTGAAATGGTAGCATTTCCGCCCGTTGATGATTCTCGCTCCCAGGTGGGCATGCAGCATTTCATGGTGGATGACATGCTCGACAACGTAGCGGGGGGTTGTCTTTCTGTCCAGCTCGGGACTGATGCGGATAATATTGGTCTGGCTGCTGTAACTTCCCAGGACCTTCTTCCTGACGGCACCTCTCCTCTTGTTGCCCCATGTGACGGCCGCCGTGACACAGCCCTGAAAATAGATCCGGTTGAGTTCGCCGAAGATCTCCTCCAGGTCGAAATACCGCCCGGCGGCCCGAAGCTGTTCGTGACGAGGTTTCTTGACGGGCAGTTCATGGGCATGGCTCCTGATATAATCACGGATCAGCGGCGTCCTTCCCCTGCGGTACAAGAGAAAGCGTCCAATCTCTTCCAGAACGTCCTGACCTGCTCCGAGAAACATTCTGTGCAGGCGCACATCCAGGCGTCTCCCCGCCGGCTTGACGGATATAAGGGACGTGGCGTTGTCGGTCAATGTGAGAGAAATGACTCTGCCGGTAACTGTTTCCAGTTGCCTGCGAACGAGGTCCTCCCGGTTCCGGCAGGGCAGAATAAACGTCATCATAGGGATCGGCCTCCATAAAGCACAAAAGGGGCACGGCAAGCCGCACCCCGAACGATCGGTCGAATTTCCGGGACACCATCTATTTTTTGATGCGATTGTTCTTGTCGAGGAGAACGCACTTGGGCTTCCATCCCCTGGTGTCCTTCTCGTCGACGGCGACATACGTCGCGATGATGATCACGTCGTCTTTGGATGCCTTGCGGGCTGCCGCGCCGTTGAGGCATATCGTTCCGCTGCCGCCCTTTCCCTCGATGGCATAGGTGGTGAATCTCTCCCCGTTGGAGACGTTATAGATTGCTACCTTTTCGTAAGGCAGGATATCGGCCGCCTCCATGAGTTTCGTGTCGATCGTGACGCTTCCCTCATAGTGAAGGTCGGCATCGGTCACCGTGGCACGATGAAGCTTCGATTTCAGCATATATCTCTGCATGTTTTCACCTCCCCGGGGTCGACGGCTGATCAGATGTCCAACGACTCCCCGAAAACATAATTATCAATCAGTCTGGTCTTTCCGACCTTTACGGCAAGGGCCATCACGCACGGACCCTCCATGCGGCTGATGTCCTGCATCGTTTTTATATCGCATATCTTGACGTAATCGATCGCGGCATGCGGATGCCCTTCAATGAAGGCACAGGCCGAAGCGACAATCTTCAAGGCGTCCCTTTCGCCCCCTTCGTACGACGCCTTCGCCATCTTCAGAGAACGGCTGAGACTGAGGGCGGACGACCGCTCCTCACTCGAAAGATAGGTGTTCCGGGAGCTCATGGCCAGCCCGTCCGTTTCCCTGGTCGTCGGCATGCCGACGATTTCCAGGTCCATATTAAGATCCTGGACCATGCGCTTGATGACGGTTAGCTGCTGGAAATCCTTTTGGCCGAAAATGGCAACATGGGGTTTGACCATGTTGAACAGTTTGGCGCATACCGTGGCGACGCCGCGAAAATGACCCGGGCGCGAAAGGCCGCAGAGATTATCCGTCACGCCTTCCACGGTAACGTAAGTCTGGTAATGCTCGGGATACATCTCCTCGTTGGACGGATAGAAGATGACATCGACGCCGACGCCCTCGGCCAGCTTACGGTCCCGTTCGAAATCCCGGGGGTAGCGGGAAAAATCTTCGTTCGGGCCGAACTGGGTGGGATTGACGTAGATACTGACGACGACACAGTCGCCGCGTTTCCGTCCCTCCCTCATGAGGTTCAAATGCCCCTCATGGAAAAAACCCATCGTCGGGACAAAGGCGATCTTTTTGCCCCGATTCCGGAGCGCTTCGGAAAACGCCTGCATCTCTTTGACTGTTTCGATGATCTTCACGGCCACCCCCACAAACAAAAAAGCCCCCCGTTGTCGGACGGGGGGCATTGCGTTCGCATATAGAAGCTTGCCTTTCCTCCCGTCCCAGTCCGTCTGCCGGATCCAAGCGGTTAGGCGTCACCTAGCAGATGCACCCTGCCCTGTCAAGGAATTTCTCGCGAAAAACGTGAGGAATCCCGGATGCAGCCTTATACCGTTCCGGCATCACGAAGTAAAAAATGTCGAGGGTGCAGACCCTTTCCGGGGCACAGTCCGGAATTCCGGACAGGCCCGTATCCGTAACCATCCTCCATGACTGCGTTTTTCCTTTGTCGGGCGAATTTCTGCTTGACAGCCGGGGGGTGCTGTGAAAGATTGCCGATATCATGAAGGAATTCATTATCGATCTCAACTGTGATATGGGTGAATCTTTCGGCGCCTACCAGATCGGCAATGACCGCGAAATCATTCGCTATATCACATCAGCCAATATTGCCTGCGGCTTCCACGCCTCCGATCCCACCGTCATGGCCGAAACCGTCTCGCTTTGCCGGCAATATAAAGTCATGCCCGGCGCCCATCCGGGATACCGGGATATCGTCGGCTTCGGCAGGAGGCAGATGGAGATGGACCAGAAGGACCTGATCAACGATATCGTTTACCAGGTCGGCGCCCTCACAGGTTTTCTCCATCTGCACGGGCTGACGCTGCAGCATGTGAAATTCCACGGCGCGCTCTATAATTTTATGGTGAACCAGGAGGCGCGGTTCATCGAAATCGCCGCAGCGATAAAAGACGCCTTCGGCAATCCCGTCCTGCTCGCCCTCGGCACCCACAGGACCGCGAGTTTGAAAAAGACCTGCCGCAAGAAAGGACTGCGCCTGGCCCTGGAGGCCTTTCCCGACCGCATGTATACGGACGACGGGGAGCTCCTGTCCCGGTCGCATCGGCAGGCCGTCCTTCATGACCCCGACGTCATCGCCCGACGGGCCGTCACGATGGTAAAGGAACAGGGTATCGAAAGCGTCAGCGGCCGCTGGATCGACATGGATATCGACACCTTGTGCCTCCACGGAGACAATGTGGAGAGCATTGCGGCGGCGAAAAAGATACACGGCCTTTTTAAAAAGGAAAAGATCCTGACGAGGCCTCTGGCCGCGCCGGCCTGAGGTGTCGCCATATGAATACGGAAACTCCCGCAAGCCTTCACATGTTCCCTGGCGTCGGGAGATCCGCGACCGGATACAGCTCATCGCGAGTCAAGCCCCGGTGTGAAACGAGACGGTGGATGGACCGTCTTTTTGAAGATCAAGCGCGATCAGGACCCCATGATCATCTCCCGATACGGTGAAAATGCACTCCGGGTGCAGTTCGGAACGGCTGTCGACATGACATCCCATGCCGCAGTTCTGCGATTCTATCACTTTGTCAAGAATCTTCGACACGAGGGGATTGTTGACATCACCCCTTCTTTCAATGCCTGCCTGCTCCATTTCGACGGAAACAAGACCGGCTTTGAATCGCTTGCGGCCATCCTGTCCGAGAGCAGCGGGGCCATCGCGTCGATGACCATCCCCGAACCGGCCACCCATGAAATTCCCGTCCGGTACGGGGGTGCGGATGGGCCGGACATGGCCGCAGTCTGCACGCAGACAGGCCTCAGCGAGGCGGAGGTCGTCGCGGTCCATCAATCGGTTCTTTACAGCGTCTTCACGGTCGGGTTCATCCCGGGATTCGTCTACCTCGGCGTGCTGGACGCGAGGCTGAACGTCCCGCGCCTGGAGACGCCGCGAGTCAGGGTCCCCCAGGGGTCCGTCGGCATAACCCAGCTGCAGACCGGCATCTACCCGTTCGACTCGCCCGGCGGCTGGAGGATCATAGGCAGAACAGACGTCAGGCTTTTCAATCATGAAACAGCGCCTTACAGCCGCATGCAAATCGGAGATACGGTGAGGTTTGTCGGCCTATGATCGAAGTGGTTAATCCGGGCATGCATGCCGTTATCGTCGACAGGGGCCGGTTCGGATACAGCGCGATCGGCGTCCCCGTCTCTTCGGCCCTCGACCAGTTTGCTTACAAAATCCTGAACCGGCTGACGGGAAGCGACGAGTCCGCCGCTGTCGTTGAAGTCATCGGCGCCTATTTCAGCGTCAGGTTTCAGGTGGATACGACGTTCGCCATCACCGGGGCCAGAGTAGCGGCAACGCTGGATAACCAGAATATCCGTCCCTGGACGGCCGTCAACGCCTCCCGGGGAAGCGTCCTCAAGGTAACAAATATTACGGAGGGGTTCCGCTATTATGTCGGTTTCGCAGGCGGTATCGACATCGAACCCATTATGGGCAGCCGGACAACCAACCTGGAATGCCGGTTCGGCGGCTATCAGGGCAGGGCATTGAAGGCCGGGGACAAGTTACGGCCGGCGGGAAGCCCGGTTGCAAACCCTGGCATGGTTCCGGAACACTTCATCCCGAGGATGCACCCTCCCCACCGGCTGAGAATGGTTGCGGGCCCCGAAGCGGATTTTTTCACCGACGATTCGATGAAAAGATTTGTTGAAAAAAGATTAAAAACCGTCTACACCGTATCGGTCAACTCGAACCGGGCAGGAATCCGGCTCGAAGGCGACCCGCTTATTTTCAAGGATTCCCGGGATAAAAGCATTGTATCCGAGGGCGTCATGCCTGGTACGGTTCAAATACCCGGCGACGGTATGCCCATCGTCATCCTGTATGAGCGTACGATCGGCGGCTACGCGAGGGTAGCCACCGTGGTCAGGGCGGATCAGGACGCTCTGGCCCATCTGAAACCGGCTGACGACGCCTGGTTCGAGATGATCGGTCTGGAGGAAGCGGAAGCCCTCTGGAAGGAAAAATCAGACAAGATGGAGGAACTAAATCATTACCTAAGGAGGTCGGCATGAAAAGAATTTTTATGGCTCTGTTTTTATCGGTTCTCATTCTTTCGTTTACTTCCACAGGCTTTGCCGAGAACGAGATCCGGATCGGCGTCATCTTCCCGCTGACGGGACCGTTGGCCAGCACGGGCCAGGGACTCCTCGAAGGCGTCAAGCTGGCGGCCGACATCATCAACAATAAGAACAACCTGAATATGCCGCTGGCCAAAAGCGCGGGCCTGCCCAATCTCAAAGGCGCGAAGATCAAGATCATCCCGGGGGACCACCAAGGTAAACCCGAGGTCGGCATGGCGGAAGCCGAACGCCTGATCACCCAGGAAAAAGTCGTTGCGATTATGGGCTGCTACAACAGCGCCGTGACGGCAACGGCCTCCCAGGCGGCGGAAAGATACGGAATCCCGTTTTTGAATGACAGCTCCACATCCCCCAGCTTGACCGAGAGGGGTTTCAAGTGGTTCTTCCGGACTACGCCGAACGACGACCTTCTGAGCGAAAACTTCTTCCATTTCCTGAACGACGTGAAGAAGAAAAAGAAGGTCGCCATGGGGACGATCGCCCTCTTCAACGAAAACACGCTCTTCGGCGTCGACTCCAGGAAATTCCAGGAAAAGTACGCCAAGCAGTACGGCTACAACATCAGCGGCGTCGTTCTCTATCCCGCCAAGAGCACCCAGTTGACGTCGGAAATCCAGAAGCTGAGAAGCTACAACCCGGCCATCATCATGCAGACCTCCTATGTGGCCGATGCCATTTTGTCGGTCAAAACTTACAAGGAGCTCAACTTCGCGCCGACGGCCCTCCTGGCCAACAACGCCGGTTTCAACGATCCGGAGTTTACCAAATCGCTCGGCAATGATGCCAACTACATCCTCAGCCGGGAAGTCTGGTCCAAGGACCTGGGAGCCAAAAAGCCGATGATCAAGACGATCGCTGACCGGTTCGAGAAACAGGCGGGAAAACCGATGTCGGGCGATTACGCACGCTCCTTCACGGGCATGATCGTGCTTGCGGACGCCATCAACCGGGCGGGCTCGACGGAGCCGGCAAAGATCCAGAAGGCGCTTCTCGAAACGAACATCAAACCCGACCAGTTGATTATGCCCTGGGACGGCGTCCGCTTCGACCCGAAATCCCACCAGAACGTCCTCGGCAAGGGCATCATCGTTCAGATCTACAACGGGGAACGCTACACCGTATGGCCCTTCAACCTGGCGACCAAGGACGTTGTGTGGCCGTTTCCGCAATGGAATGTTAAACGATAGGATGGTTGACGCATGGAGGGGGTCTTCGTACAAACGCTGGTCAGTGGCCTGTTGATCGGATTCGTTTACGCCCTGATCGCCGTCGGCCTGACGATGATCTTCGGCATGATGGAAATCGTGAATTTCGCCCACGGCGATTACCTCATGGTGGCCATGTATTTCGCCTACTGGTTCTTCATCCTGTTCGCCTGGGACCCCCTCCAGTCCCTCCCTGTCGTTACGATTGCGCTTTTCATTCTGGGAATCGTCACCTACTATATCCTGATCAAGCCCATCATCAATGCCCCGATGCTGTCCCAGATCTTCGTGACCTTCGGGGTTCTGATCCTGCTGAGAGGCCTGGCCCAGTTCCTGTGGAAGGTCGATTACCGCATGATCCCGCAAACCATCCTCTCCGGCAACATCAACGTATTGGACGTCTACATCGGCGTACCGCAGCTGGTTGCCGCCGGGGGAGCCATCCTCTGCAACGGCCTGATCTTCTGGTTTCTCAAATCCACGAAATTGGGCATGGCGCTTGAGGCCGTCTCGGAAGACAAGGAATCGGCCCGGCTGATGGGCATCAACAGCGACCGGATGTTCGCCCTGGCGTGGGGCATCGGCATCGCCACGGTCGGCGTGGCCGGGGCATTGCTTTCCAGCTTCTATTACGTCTTCCCGGAAGTCGGCGCGAATTTCGGGGTGATCACCTTCGTCGTAGTCGCCCTGGGCGGTTTCGGCAGCGTCGCCGGTGCCTTTATCGCCGGCATCATCGTGGGGATGGTGGAGGTCATCAGCGGTTACCTGATCGACCCCTCCCTCAAGTTCATGTTCGTATTGATGCTCTATCTGGCCGTGGTCTTTATCAGACCCCAGGGCCTGCTGGGAAGCAAGTGAGGGCGATATGAAAAAAGGATTCCTGATATTTGCCGCCTTCATCTTCATCCTGGCCGCATTTCCCGTCTTCTTTACGGATCCGTTCCCCCGTCACCTCATGATCATGATCATGCTTTACGCCACCATGAGCGTCGGATGGAACATCATCGGCGGCTACACCGGGCAGGTCTCTTTTGGCAACGCTGCATTCTTCGGCATCGGCGCCTATGCAACGGCGGTGCTGCTGGTCAATTTCGGCCTGAACCCCTGGATCGGCATGCTGGCAGGCTGTTTCTTCTCCGTCCTTCTCGCCCTCATCGTAGGCTATCCCTGTTTCCGCCTGCAGGGCCACTATTTCGCCATTGCCACAATCGCCGTCGGCGAAATCATGCTGGTCATCTTCACCAACTGGGATTACGTCGGCGCCGCGGTGGGAATCTACATCCCCATCCTGGACGAATCGGTGAAGAACTTTGAATTCCACACGACGAAAATACCCTATTACTACATCATTATGGCCATGATGATCGTCGCCCTCGGCGTCTCCTACGCCGTGGAAAAGAGCCGGATCGGCTATTACCTGCGGGCGATCAAGGACGATGCGGACGGGGCCAGGAGCCTGGGCATCGACATTCAAAAATACAAGATGATCGCCTTCTCCATATCGGCCGTCCTGACGGCCATCTGCGGCACGTTTTACGCCCAGTACGTCCTGTATATCCACCCGTCGAGCACGATGGACCTCATGATGTCGATCCACCTCTGCATCATCTGTCTGATCGGCGGCATCGGCACCCTCTTCGGTCCCATCGTGGGGGCCTTCGTCTTCATCCCCCTGACGGAACTGACCCGGGTCTATCTCGGCAGCGAAGGCCAGGGGATCGATATGATCATCTACGCACTTCTCATCATCATCCTGGCCATTTGGCGTCCGCATGGACTCTGGGCCCTGCTGGCAAGGAGGGCGAAATGAGCGGCGACATCCTGATCGTGGAAAATGTGACGAAGCGTTTCGGAGGCCTGACGGCCAACCAGAATATCTCCTTTTCCATGAATAAAGGCGAGATCATCGGCCTCATCGGTCCCAACGGGGCGGGAAAATCGACGCTGTTCAACTGCATTTCGTGTTATTACAATGCCAACGAAGGCAGGATCACCTACAAGGGCACGGACATTACGAGGAAGGACCCGGAAACCATCTGCCGCCTCGGCATCGGCAGGACCTTCCAGATCGTCAGGACCTTCAAGGACATGACCGTCCTGGAGAATATCATGATCGGGGCGTTCCTCCGCTATCCCCAGCGCCGTAAGGCCGAGGCCAAGGCCCGCCAGGCCGCGGAGATTTTCGGCTTTGCGGACAGGCTAGACCTGCCCGCCGTATCGCTCACCATCTCGGAACAGAAGCGGCTGGAGGTCGCCAAGGTTTTCACGACGGAACCGGAAATCATGCTCCTGGACGAGATGATGGCCGGTCTGAACATCAACGAAGTGCGGGAGACCGTCGAACTCGTCCTGAAACTCCGGGACATGGGCATATCGCTTGTTCTCGTGGAACACGTCATGGAAGGCATCATGCCGATCGCCAACCGGGTGGTGGTCCTCGACTCGGGAGAGAAGATCGCCGAGGGGACGCCGGCCGAAGTCATCGTCAACGAAAAGGTCATCGAGGCCTATTTTGGGCAGAAATATGCTAAACGTCGACAAAATTCAGCTAAAGTACAATAACGTACCGGTTATCCACGACGTCTCCTTCCAGGTACAGCAGGGGGAAATCGTCGCGCTTATCGGCGGCAACGGCAACGGCAAATCGACCATCCTCAAGGGAGTGAGCGGCATCATGCACGCGGCGGCCGGCCGGATCGATTTCACCGGGCAGGACATCACCAAGGTCGAGGCCCACAAGATCGTCGCCATGGGCATGTCGCACGTACCCGAAGGGAGGAGGCTTTTCCCGCACCTTAGCGTCTACAAGAACCTGCTTCTGGGGGCCTATCTCACGAACGACAAAAAGGAAGTCGAGCGCAGGCTCGACTATGCCTACGGCATTTTCCCCATCCTCAAGGAACGGCGCCAGCAGAAGGCGGGCACCCTCTCCGGCGGCGAACAGCAGATGGTGGCCATCGGCCGCGGTTTGATGAGCAGGCCCAGGATGCTCCTTCTGGACGAACCCTCCTGGGGTATCGCGCCGAAGCTCGTCGAAAAGATATTCGAGGTCATTCAGGAGATCAGAAAAGATGGCGTCACCATCCTCCTTGTGGAGCAGGACGTTCAGGAGGCCCTGGATATCTGCGACCGCGCCTACGTGATCCAGACCGGCAAGGTTGCCATGTCGGGAACGGGCAAGGAACTCCTCGCCTCCGAGACCATTCAGAAGGCCTTCCTCGGCTTATAGCAGGCTGTTGAAAAATGCCCATCTGCTGCTTGTCACCTTCAGGTGATTTATCACCTTTAGGTGATGTTGCGCTGCACGCCTTGCATCTGGACATTTTTGAACACCCCCCATGCGGGGGGCACGGCCTATTCAAAATGGCGTTTTTCGACGAGCCGCCAGACGTTTCTCCGCCTATATGCTTCCCACGGCTATTTTCCCATCGATGTACCCTGCGGTCCCCTGAAAGCTCCTGTGTCGCGGTCCCTGACTGCGTGTGCCCCCGTGTACCTACTTCGCTTGTCTTTAAGCTTTCTCCTCTTGCGCCTTCTCCAGTCGTAGGACCTGATGGATACAGGCGGGGAGTTCTTCCGGGTAGTGGGTTACATACAAGAGCTGGGTCGCCGTACGGCTTCCGATGTCGTCGATCATGCCGAGGATGAACCGCCGGTTGTCCCGGTCGAGCCCCTGGCACGGCTCGTCCAGAACGAGGACCTGGGGCGATTTCACCATCGCCCGGGCCAAGAGCGCCATCCGCCGCTCCCCATACGAAAGCCGGGTGAAGAGCCGCCCTGCCATGGCGGCGAGCCCCAGCGAATGGAGGCAATGCTCCACCTGTCCTTTCTGTTCCGGCGTCAGAAGCCGGTAGAGGCCGACGGAGTCGAACAGTCCCGAGGCCACGACGTCCTCGACCTTGATCCCCTTGCGGTACTTGAGCTGCACCTCCGAGGAGACGACGCCCATTTTCTCCCTGATCTCCCAGATGCTTTCCCCGGAGCCCCTGGCCTTGCCGAATATCCGGATGTCGTTGGCATAGGCCTGGAGGTGGTCCCCGGTGATCAGGCGAAGGAGCGTCGTCTTGCCCGCGCCGTTGGGTCCGGCCACGGCCCAGTTCTCGCCCCGCCGAACCGTCCAGTTCAGCCTGTCCAGGATCAGGGCCTCGCCGTACCGGACCGTCACGCCCTTAAGCTCGATCAGGACTTCTCGGCCGTTGGCCCTTGGCACAGCCGTTCCGGGAAGCGCCTCCCCGGCCGGTTCCGGTTTCGCCTCTCTTGCATAAAGATTGTCCAAAACCTCCGGTTTTAAAACGTCATCCCGCTTTCCCTGCTTCACGACACGGCCTTCCCTGAGGAGAAGGACGTGGGAAATGGCCGGCAGCAGCTCTTCCGGGCGATGGGTGACGAGCACGATGGGCATCCCGGCGGCGGCAAGGGACTGGATCGTGTCCATGAGCGAAGCCCTTGTTTCGGCGTCGATGCCGCCGAACGGCTCGTCGAGGACGAGGAGTTGCGGCGATTTCAGGAGGGCGCGCGCCAGGAGAACCTTGCGCATCTCGCCGGTGGAGAGATAGCGAAGGGGCCTGTCGAGAAGTTCCTTGGCGCCGGTCATGATGGCGACTTTTTCCAGGTCCGGGCGATCGCAGCCGTTTTCCCCGGCGCCTGACAGGATGGCCGCCTGCGCCGTTTCATAACCTTCCGGCTCCTGCGAAAAATCGCGGGCATCGTCCCTGGCCCGCTCACGGGCGATAAGCCTTTCCTGCTCTTCCCAGGAGACGTAACCGATACTCCCCCCGTCGACCAGGGGACCGCGGCGGGTCAAACTGCCCCGGACACAGGGCACATCGCCGGTCAGGGCCCGGACCAGCGTGGACTTGCCGGCACCGTTGGGACCCAGGACGGCCCAGTTCTCCCCGGACCGGATCTCCCAGTCGGTGTCGGGCAGGAGAAAACGGTCGCCGAGGCGGACCGTCACTTTATTCAGGGTGATGATGCTGGTCATAGAACCTTTATATTGCGGCCGCTCGTGCGGAAAAAGGGCTCAAATATACCCGTTCATGATCCGGGCCAGGTCACGGTCCAACTGGCCGGCGTCGCCGGCGGCATACTGGTCGACGACAGCCTCCAGCCGGCCGTACGTGAACCTGTCTTTTAGGTCGTCGAGGCGGCGGTAGATGCCCTTGCGCCTGCCCAGGCGGAAAATCAGCCGTTCCTTATCCGGCATGGCGAAGAAGCGGTCGATCGTGGCGAGAAGGCGCGGTTTGGCCCCGGGGAGTTCCCCTTCCAGTTCTTCCAGAAGGTTCAGGATGTGGTCGCTGACGATGGTCGTGGTAATGCCGTCGAGGTTTTCGATGAACAGCCTGATTTCGCGCAGCACGTCCTCGTCGGGAAGCGGTTCGAATTCCCCGTTCACCATCATCTCGTGCAGCTTCGAGCCCCGGACGGCGTGAAGGGAACGCAGCCGGACATACCGGGGGTTGATGGCGTTGATCACGCGGGCCGTTTCGACGGCGTGCTCCTTCGTCCAGCGTGTGCCCCCGAGGCCGGGGATGATATACTCGCTCAGGGACAGACCCGAGGCGACGATCCTCCGGCCGCCCTCGATATGGTCGGCGGCGGTCACACCCTTCCGGATGAATTCGAGGACGGGATCGTATCCGCTCTCCATGCCGATATGGATGCGGGAGAGCCCGGCGGCCTTCAAGGCCTTGAAATCCTCTACCGATTTCCTGGCGGCGGTGTGGGACCGGCCGTAGGACGTGATCCGCGTGACCTGCGGAAACTGTTCCCGAATATACGTGAGAACCTCGACCAGATCGGGCGTCTTCATGATGATCGTATTGGCGTCCTGGAGGAAGACCGACTCGCCGCCGAAATAGAGCCAGGCCCCGACGGATTTGTAGCCGTCGTCGTAGAAGTCGTCCCCGTCGTAGATGGCGGTAATCACGGCATCCGTCACCCGGCCGCCGGCCCCTATTTTCCAGGACAGGGCTTTGATCGCCTCGGCGATCTCGCGGGCCTTGTCGATGTCCTTCTTGATTTCCTCGATGCTTCTCAGCTCGAATTTCGTCCCCCGGTAGGTATGGCAAAAGGCGCATTTGTTCCACGGACAATTCCTGGTGGCCCGGATCAGGAGACTTTTGGCTTCGCTGGGCGGCCTGATGGGCCCCTGTTCATACGAATACGACATGCATTTTCTCCTCGTTCATTGATCGCCGCCCGGCGCCGTCCGCAGACCGGGCAACGCATTTATTTCAGATAGCGGAGCGGATTCACCGCCTTGTTCTTGTAGCGGACCTCAAAAGTCATGAATCCCTCGTTCTTCCCTTCGATCACGCCCATCAGCCCGATCTTGCCCCCCTGTTTAACCCGGCTGTCGACGGCGACAGACCTTTCGCCCAGGTTCGTGTAGACCGTGGCGAACTGCCCGGCGTGCTTGACGATCACCGTTTCCCCGTAATCCTTCAGGGCCGACGAGTAGATCACGACGCCCGGGGCGACGGCCACGATGGACCGGTCCGGACGGCCGGCAATCTTTATCCCGTTATAGAACATGCCGCCGGGCTGGAGGCCGAATTTCGAAACGACCCGTCCCTTCACGGGCCAGACGAACCGCGCGCCCGCCGGCGGCGCGGTCCGGACATCGTCCGGCTTGGCTGCGGGGCGGATTCTTTGCGGCGGGTCCTTCTTATCCTTCCGAACGATTCTCTTTTCGTCGCCGGATGGTTGCTTGTCCTTTGCCTTGGCTACCGGCTTGTCGTCTCCGTCCTCCGGCGGCGCTTTTTTCGTTACGGCGGGCCCCTTCTTCCTGTCCTCGACTCCCCGCCCGGCTGCCTTCTTCTCGTCCCGTTCCGTTCGCTTTGCCTGGGGTCTGGCCTTGTCTTTTCCCTTCTTCTCGCTTTTTTCAGCCGCCGCTTTCGCCTTTTCGCGTTTTGCAAGGCCCAGCGGCGTCGTATTCTCGATGACGCGCTTGGCCCCGGGGATGAAGATAACGCTGTCCTTTTCGACACGCGCCGTTATTTTGATACGGTTGGCCTCGGCAATGGTCTGTACCGGAATCCCGTAAGCCCGGGCGATGCCGGTCAGCGTTTCCCCGTTCTTCACCCGGTGATAGACGCCTTTTGCTGAGGAGGCTTTGGACGGAGCGGCACAGAAGGCAGAGGCCGGAATCGCGGCGACGAAAAGAAGAACGGCGGCGAGGAACAAGAGTCCTTTTCCGACCGGGGCAATTCTCAAGTTGTCCGCCTGCAGGCGACGCAGGCAGGAATGATCCTTCAATTCTCCCATCCGTGCTCGCCGATGAGATCCACAAAACGACACCCGCCCAGGTTTTCCGTCTTCAGATCGTTGACATCCTCCGAAAGGCGGGTGACCCGGAACAGGTCCTGGGATATGCGGCTGCCCACCGGGATGACGAGCCTGCCGCCGACGGCCAATTGGGCCGTAAACGTCTCGGGAATACGCGGCGCACCTGCTGTGACAATGATGCCGTCAAACGGGGACTCCTCCCTCCAGCCGTACGTTCCATCGCCCACCCGGATGGCCACATTGTAGAAATTGAGGGCGTCCAGGATATTCCTGGCCCGGTTGGCCAGGGAGGCGATGCGCTCGATGGAGAAAACCCGGTCGGCAAGTGCGGCGAGGATCGCCGTCTGATAACCGGAACCGGTGCCGATTTCCAGCACCTTTTCCCTGCCGCCAAGGCCCAGGGCCTCCGTCATCAGGGCGACGATATAGGGCTGTGAGATGGTCTGGCGTTCGTCGATGGGGAGAGGGCTGTCGTTGTAAGCCTGGTCCATGAGCGCCTCGTCGACGAAGAGATGCCTGGGGATGGTCTCCATGGCCTTCAGGACCCGGCTGTCTTTGATCCCCCGGGCCTTCAACTGGGATTCGACCATCTTGGCGCGCTGTTTCTGGTATCTCGTCATCTTTCTTCCCGCAGCAGTTTTTTCTTGGGGGGTATCCGGTAAAACTCGTCCACCCAGTGGTGGCGGCGCATACCGAGGGCCTCCCTGGTCACGATCATATAGTAGTAGCGGAGCTTGGCATGGTCCCGGGCCGTGTTATAGGCCCTGATCTCCCGGTTCACGGCATCCAGGGCATCCTTCTTCGCCCGAGAACCCCGTTCCTCAGCCGCCCGATCGAGATCCCTCAGCAGGTCCTCAATCCGTTTTCCCGCCGCATGGACCTTCTCCAGGGCCTCGGCCAGACGTTCTCCGGCACGGCAGAGGACTTCCGCCCTCTCTTTGAGGAGTTCCTCCTGCAGGACGTTTTCCGGCGTCTTTTTAGCTTCCAGCGTCACGCTCTTGTCCAGACATTCCGGCCTCTCGGGCATCGCTCCCGGAGGCCTTTGCGAAACAATTTCTAACCTTACCGTCTAACATGTAAAGGCCGTGTTTTCAACTGAAAAGCCAGCGAATGCCGCCCTGCGCTGAAAGTTTCTCTTTACAGCCACCGCCAATTTGGTTAGAAAAATGGTCTTACGTCCCCGGCCATACAGATCGGGAACATACTCTCATACGAAGCAAAGGAGATACCCATGCCGTCTTCAGATCCTTACCCCTTGTCCCGGGCCGTAAAAACGGCCTATCTGAACGGCAAGGAAGACGAAACCCTCGAACCGCATGTGCTGACGACGCGGGAGGGATCACCGGCGGGCAGAATCAGCAGGGGCGATTCCGTCATCTTCTACAACATACGCGGGGAACGGGAGATCGAACTGACAGAGAGCCTTACCGGCCCGGATTTCGATGAATTTCCCGTCGATAAGGACCTGCCGGGCGCCTTCGCCACCATGATCGAATACAGGAAGGGCTTGAACGTCCGTGTGGCCTTTCCCCAGGAAGACGTCATCGGGGAGACCCTTTGCGACGTCCTGGCGGCGCATGGCATGAAGCAGGTCAAGATAACGGAAGCCGAAAAGGCGGTCCATGTCGGTTTCTTTCTCAACGGCAAGAAACAGGAAAACCTCCCGGGGGAAGAGCGGATTGTCGTTCCGACCAGGAAGGACGTCGCCCTTTTCGACGAGGCCCCGGAGATGTCCGTCGAGGCCATCGCCGACGCCGTCATTGCGAAGATCCACGATCCCGAATGCGGATTTATCTTCGCCAATCTCCCGAATGTGGACGTCGTAGGCCACATTGAGAACAAAGGAGCCGTCATCCGGGCCGTCGAGGCCGTCGACAGGCAGGCGGGACGGATCGTCGCGGAGGCGGAAGAGGCCGGCCTGACGGCCATCGTCACGGCCGACCACGGCACTGCCGAGCGTTGGCTGTTTCCCGACGGGGTGGTCGATACGGGCCATACGGACAGCCCCGTGCCGTTCATTCTCATCCACCCGCACTGCACCGCTTCCCTCCGCGGCAACGGGGAGCTGACGGACGTCGCGCCTACGGTCCTGCATCTCCTCGGACTTCCCAGACCCGCCGCCATGACGGGCACATCCCTTATCGAAGGCACGGCAGCGGAGTTGACCGCACCCCGGATTCTTGTCCTGCTCCTGGATGGATGGGGCATCAACGAAGCGGCCGAGGGCAATCTCATCGCCGAGGCCGGGACGCCGAATTTCGACCGGTTCTATCAAACGCATCCGGCAGCCAAGCTTGCCGCATCGGGCGAAGCGGTCGGCCTGCCTCCGGGAACGGTGGGCAACTCGGAAGCCGGACACCTCCACATCGGTGCCGGCAGGAGAATCTATTCGGACCGGGTACAGATCGACCGGGCCATCGCCGACGGATCTTTTTTCCGGAACGAGGCCTTCCTCTACGCCATGAACAAAGCCAAAAGATCGGGAAAAGCCCTCCATCTCATGGGCATCGTCTCTTTCTTCAGCTCCCACGGTTCCATCCGCCATCTCTTCGCCCTGATGGACATGGCGAAACGGGAAGGCGTCGAGGAACTCTTCATTCACGCCATGCTGGGCAGGAGGGGGGAGCAGCCGGAAAGCGGCGCCATTTATATCCGGGAGATCGAGAAGAAATGCGCCGAGATGAAACTGGGCCGGGTCGTCTCGGTGATCGGCCGGTACTGGTCGATGGACCGGGAAGAGAACTGGGACCGCATCGAAAAGACGTATCGCATGCTCGTCTATGGGGACGGCATCCCCGTGGCGGAAGACGCATAACCGTGCGGCAGGACCGCCGCCTTCTTTCAGGCGGAAAGGAGAGATAAGGATGGACATCGGAATTGCCGGAGGGACCCTTTCCCTCGTTGTCGGGGATATCACGCAGGAAGAGACGGACGCCATCGTCAACGCGGCCAATGAAGGCCTTCGCGGCGGCGGCGGCGTGGACGGCGCCATTCACAGGGCCGGGGGACCAGCCATCATGGCCGCCTGCCGGCAGATCGGCTATTGCCCCACCGGGCAGGCCGTCATTACCACCGGCGGCAACCTCAAGGCCGGCTTCGTCATCCACACGGTCGGACCGATCTACCGCGGCGGCACGGCCGGCGAAGCGACACTTCTGAAAAGCGCCTACCGGGAAAGCCTGAAGCTGGCATCCGCCCGGGGGCTCAAAAGTGTCGCCTTCCCTTCTATCAGCACCGGCGCCTACGGCTACCCACTGGACGAAGCGGCACACATCGCCCTGAAGACGGCCGTTGATTACCTGAAGGAACACGGCGACATCAAGACCATCCGGTTCGTGCTCTTCGATCAAAAGACATACGACGTCTTCTTGCAGGAATTGAAGAAACTGGTGTAAGTAATAGCAGCGGAGAGCGTTCATCATATCATCCAGGCACGGAATGACCGTGTCACTACTATCACAGGAGGAAACGACGCATGAAGGTTGTGGCTTTAAACGCAAGTGCGAGGAAGGACGGCAACACGGCCATTTTGCTCAATTTGGTCATGGACGAACTGAAGCAGGAAGGCATCGAGACGGAAATGATCCAGCTCGGGGGGAAACAGCTTGCGGGCTGCAGGGCCTGCTACAAATGTTTCAAGAACAAAGACCGCCGCTGCATCATGAAGGACGATCTACTCAACGAAATCATCGAGAAGATGGAAGGCGCCGAAGGCATTCTCCTCGGCTCGCCCACCTATTTTTCCGACGTCTCGTCGAACATGAGGGCCTTCATCGAGCGGTGCGGTTTCGTCGGCCGCGCCAACGACTACATGTTCAAGAGGAAGGTCGGGGCGTCCGTCGTTGCCGTGCGGCGCGCCGGGGCGATACCGGCCTTCAGCTCCATGAACCTCTTTCTCCACTACATGCAGATGGTCATGCCCGGTTCGAGCTATTGGAGCCTGGGCATCGGCAGGGATCCCGGGGAGGTCAATAACGATGCGGAAGGCGTACAGACCATGAAAGACCTCGGCAAGAACATGGCCTGGCTCATGAAGCAGCTCTACGGGAAGAAAGCCTGACGGTTAAACGGAACGCCATGATGATTCATTACACAAGCAGCATCGTCGGTCATGACATTCGCGGGGAAGGGCAGTTGCCGCGTCCCTTCCCCGCGGCGATTTTACAGGTACTGTTCGGCTCCCTCCTCTTCTGTCTGGCGGTAGGTTGTCTGTTTCTTTCACCCTATGCCGCTGCGGCCCAACCCGGTCCGGCACCGACGGTGCCGGTCTTCGATATCCCATCGGCTTTGAATTTTTGCGGGGAGCGTGTCCCTCTCGAAAGGCAGGATGTGCGGGAATTGATGGATCAGGCGATGATCGGGTCCGTCTACAACCACCCCCAGGTCATCCTCTGGATCAAGCGGGCCAACCGGTATTTCCCCTACATCGAGAAGAAGCTGAAAGAAAAGAACCTTCCGGACGACCTGAAGTATGTCGTCGTGGCGGAAAGCAGCCTCAAAACCTACGCCGTCTCATCGGCCAAGGCCGTTGGACCCTGGCAGTTCGTCGCCGGAACGGCTAAACGATACGGTCTTCGGGTGGATAAATGGATCGACCAGCGGCAGAATTTCGAACGCTCCACGGATGCCGCCCTCCAGTATCTGACGGACCTTTACAACATGTATAAAAGCTGGACGCTGGCGGTCGCGGCGTACAACTGCGGCGAGAACAAAGTCGTCCGCAGTCTGAACAGCCAGGAAGTGAAGAACTACTACGACCTCGATCTCCCCCTGGAGACGGAATTCTACGTCTTTCGCCTCCTGGCCATCAAGACCATCCTTTCCCGCCCGGAGTTCTACGGCTACAGGATAGCCCCCGAACAACGCTACCCGCCCTTCGACTACGACACGGCGGAATTCAGCACGGCCAAGGACATCCCCATCAAGGCCGTCGCTCAGGCCTGCGATACGACCTTCAAGGCCATCAGGGAGATGAACCCGGAATTGAAACAGGACATCATCCCTCCGGGCCATCACCGGCTGCGCATCCCCAAAGGGAAGGCCGACGCCTTCAAGGCCGCCATCACCGCGAACAGCCCCTGACGAAGCGATTTTCGTCCTTGGAACCGCTCAGTCCACAGGAAACAGTTCCGTGCAGCTCCGGAACTCTTCCTTGCGGATATAGCCGAGCTTTTCCTTCACCTGTTCGGAGATTTGATAGGATCCGTCACTCTGTTTCTGCGCATAATCGCGGAGACGATTCTCGTATCGTTCCTTGACGTCGGCATAACAGGCATCGCGTCGGGCCGTCTTTTCCCTTTTCTTGACGGCCTCATCGCTGTTGTAATAGGCCCATCCGGCCCATAAGACGACGATAACGAGGGGAATAAGGACGAGGATGACCTTGAGGACAATTCTTATGATTGTGGTGTTGCTCTTTTTTGCCATGGCATGCTCCCCGGCAATCCGTTACCGGCAACCTCGGCAAGGTCATATCTCATGGGCAAGCCGGCATCCCGGCCGATGCCGGCTTGGCGGCTTCCCGAGCAAGCTGCCATGTCCCTGTTGCCCCGTGAGATATATGCCGTCCGGTAGACGGATCAGGAGGATCACTGGCAGCGATGATCGCATACCCTGAAGGTTGTTGCCGTGATCCATATCACAGGATTGCCGAATATTTATTAGCTTCGTTCCGGCTCAGCGGGGGAGCCTCCCCTCGTCCCGGAGTTTGTTGACGACCGCCTGCAGTCGCGGGAGAGCTTCCAGTGCCGCCCTTTCGCCTTCCAGGATGGCTTCGTGCCGTTTCGAAAAATCGGCCGAACCCACACCGGCCACCCGCGGCCGGATGACCACGTCGGCCCTGCCGACCTGCGGCAGGGACATCTTTTCGTACATGATGTCCACCGATTTCAGAAGGGTTTCCGCCGTCGTCGTCGGTATCAGGCGGTCGATGCCGGCGGAGATATCCACGGCGATGACGACATCGGCCCCGTACCGCCTGGCGACATCGACCGCCACAGGGCTGACCACGCCGCCGTCCACGTATGTGCTGCCGGAGAATCGCGCCGGCTGGAAGATGCCGGGGACGGAACAGCTCGCCTGGACGGCCATGCCCGTATTGCCCGTTCCGAAGACGACCTCCTCGCCGGTTTGAATATTGGTCGCCACGGCATAGAAGGGCATCCTGAGCTTTTCGATCGGGGTATTCCGGAGGGACCTGTTGACATAGTCCCGGAGCTTCTCCCCTTTGATAAATCCGTTGTCCGGAAACGTCAGATCGACCACGGCGTCCTTTTCGAGCGACAGGGCGATGGTGTGAAGCGTCATGGCATCGAAGCCGTAAGCATACAGGCTCCCGACAAAACTGCCGACGCTGGTTCCCACGACCATGTGGATCGGGATTTTCTGGCTCTCCAGGACCTTCAGGACACCGATATGGGCAAACCCTTTCGACGCGCCCGCGCCCAGGACGATGGCCACCTTGGCCGGTTTCGGAGGAGGAAGGACCTCCTTTCCGGCGCATGCCGAAACCACCAGGGCCACGGCGATCAAAAGCGGCCACAACATTCTTTTTCTTGGCATCGTGTACTCCTTCCTGCAGCTTATGAAGATCGAACCGTTATTCTATCCTTCGATTGTCTTCCCGTCAATGACTCGACGGCGATACGCCAGATACGCGTCTTTCCGGCCGCCGCCGCATCAAAGTCCCACGCCTTGCCGCTGTATTGCCTCATGATCCATTCCAGGGCGTCAATCTTCTCTTCCGGCGCAGTCACCTCCCGCACCCGGCCGAAACCGATCACGCTGACGTAGGATACGGACCAGCGACAGGCGCTGTCTTCGGCGGGAAGCATACGGACATCGTGCTCCATCTCGAAACAGACGGCATCGTTGGCCTCGATATAGTCGATCATCATACCCGCCGGCGGCGTATGGAAATAGATGGAAGCGCCGTCGTAACCGAAAGAGACGGGAACGACATAGGGCCGGTTGTCCCTGCACAGGCCGAGGCGGCAGACCGCAACTGTGCCGATGATCCGGTCGACCTCCGCCCTGTCCCGAATCTCCCTGTCTTTTTTCCTCATGAATGTTTCCTCGCTTTCCGGCTACACGGCCGCGCCGCCGTCCTTGGCCGACTCACCCGATCATGCCGCCGTTTCCGTCTTTACAGGTCCGACGTGCAGAAGGGACATCGAGCTGCCTTGATATGGATAACCGACAGGCAGCGGGGACACTCTTTCGTTGTCGGTACGGCCGGGGCCGTTTCTTCTTTGCGCTTCAGGCGGTTGATCGCCCGAACGAGAAGAAAGACCGCGAAGGCCACGATCAGGAAGCTCAAAACGGTGTTGGCAAACAGCCCGTAATTGATCGTCACGGCGCCGGCTTTCTTGGCCTCGACCAGGGCCGTATACGGGCCGGCGACGGTCCCCTGCTTCAAAACGAGGTAGAGATTGGAAAAATCGACGTTCCCCAGGAGGAGTCCAATGGGCGGCATAATCACGTCATCGACCAAGGATTTCACGATCGATCCGAATGCCGCGCCGATAATGATGCCGACGGCCATGTCCACGACATTTCCCCGCATGGCGAATTCTTTGAATTCCTTGAACATACTCACCTCCTTGCCCTATGGTTCCGTCCCGAAAGACCGGGACTGCCCCGTACAAACCTTAAGACATCCTCCCGCTTTCGTCCCCCCTCACGGCGAGATCCGTGAAGCCGAGCATCCGGAACGATATCGTAGATATTCGCACCGCTTCCGTTTAAAATCAAACGCTTTTTGAGATACAGCCGGCCAGGAAGGGAACGACGGCCGCCAGGACCTGCCGCTTTGCCTGGTGGTGGGGGATATGACCGCAGCCGTCGATAATCAGGGGCTGCGCCGTTTGCCCGGCCAGCGCAACGATCGTTTCCACCTGAAGAGGCGTCCCGTACTCGTCGTCGCGCCCCTGTATGGCGAGAAGGGGACACCGGATGCGGTCGAGGCAATATTCGATGCTCCAGTCCCGAAAGTCGGGTGCAAGCCAGGTATCCGCCCAGGCATGGAAAAGGGCTTCGGTGTTTGCACCGTGATATTTCTCAAGCTGCTGCTTCATAGGCGATGTTGCGTAAAGCTCCACGGCTTTCCGGATTCCGGCCAGGGTCACATCCTCCACGAAGACGTGGGCCGCCTCCGTCACAACACCGAGCACCCTTTCGGGATAAGCGGCGGCGAAGAGAAGGGCCATGGAGCCGCCGTCGCTGTGTCCGATCAGGACCACGTTGGAAATGTTCGCTTGCTCGAGGACCGCAGGCAAAACCCGAAGGGCTTCTTTATGGAGATACGCAACAGTCCTTTTTCCCACCAAGGGATCGGAACGGCCATGCCCCTGCCGTTCGTAGATGAACCCGCAAAGGCCGGAGGCGGCGCATAATTCGTCGGGGAAATCCCGCCACTGGCCGATGCTGCCTAGGCCTTCATGGAGAAAGACCAGCGTCGGCGCTCCCGGCGGAGATGCCGGTTCTCCAGACGGCGCGATAAATTCGCCGCTCAACCGCCCGTCCGGCAAGGACAAGTCAACAGCCTTGCGGACAAAGGAAATGGGTTCTTTCATTTTAAAACCGCCGGCAGCAGGAAAAGCGCAACGCAAATTCAGCAGAGGGCTGTTCCGGGTCAGCGGAACAGATTGTATTTGACGATGCAGTAAAACGCCCGGAGGCCGTCTTTCCAGCCGATTTTTTTGCCCTCGGCATAGGAGCGCCCGTAATAGGAGATGCCTACCTCGTAGATGCGCACATTCATCTTGGCAACCTTGGCGGTTATTTCCGGTTCGAAACCGAAGCGCGACTCCTCGATCTCGATGCCCTGGATGACTTCCCGCCGGAAAGCCTTATAGCAGGTCTCCATGTCTGTCAGGTTGAGGTTGGTCATCATATTGGACAAAAGCGTAAGCAGGGTGTTGCCGACGTAATGCCAGTAATAGAGCACCCGGTGCGGCTGCCCGCCCATGAACCGCGAACCGAAGACGACATCCGCCTTGCCCGAGAGAATCGGCTCCAGGATCACCGGATATTCGTTGGGGTCGTACTCCAGATCGGCATCCTGGATGATGACGACGTCTCCGGTGGCCTCCCTGATGCCGGCCCGGATGGCCGCCCCCTTGCCTTGGTTAGGTTCTTGAAAAACCGTCTTGTCGATGAGAGCCGCCAGTTCCGACTTCAAGATATCGATAGTCCCGTCGGTGGAGCAGTCGTCGACGACGATAATCTCCTTGTCGGCGATGGGCGATCCGATGACCGCCAGGACGATGTCGCGGATGGTATTTCGTTCATTATAACAGGGGATGATAATGGACAGTTTCATAGGATTTCATTGCTCGCTTTCCCCGGTGGCATCCGCCGGGACTTATGGGGAGTCACACCACTCACAAACCCGTCTCCTTGGACCCTTTTTGTTTCGCGGCCTTTCTCTTTCTGCCACGGCTCGCGGCCGCTCCCGTCTCCGTCTTCGCCGCCGAGAATACCCGGCCGACGTCCTTTTCTTCAGGTGTCCTCGCCGCCATGAAGAACCAGAAGAGGAAACCCGGCCATAGCTGCATGAGCAGACGGTTCAGGGATGTTGTCAGATGCCAGTGGAGGTTCTGCGGCGTAATGAGATAGACCGCAAAAAAACCGCCGGCCGTGGCGAGAAGGGCTACCGCCGCCGTATACACGCCCGGGCGGTCCTGTGCCCTGACATGAACGCCCATAAATATCATGTAGACCGTGAGCAGCAAGAGCCCTACCGCGCCGGGATTGAAACGCAGGCCCGTCTGGATGTTCAGGATGCCCTGGGTAAAGGTGAAGCCGGTCAGGAACCAGGCCTTGAGAATTTCAAAATAGCGAGACGGGTCCGCAAGACGGCTCGCCATGTCCTGAAGGGATTGTCCGGCAAAGATATCGTTTGATGGAGCAAGCGCGATCTTGAAGATCGCAAGGACGATCGCGACGGGGACCGCTCCGGCCAAAAACCAGGGGATCTCCTTTCCCGCGGAAGCCGCATTTCGCGCACGGGCAACGACGGCAAAGCGGACCGCCGGCGCAACCAGCAGAAAGAGCAGGCCTTCGTTCTTGGTCCAGGCCGCGAGCCCCGCGGCCAATCCGGCGAGAACGAGGGTCCGGCCGTTTTGTTCGGAAAAACGGTCGTAAATGATAAAGACGACAAGCGTCGTCAGGATGAAGAAGGCCAGAGGGATGTCGGCTACCTGATAGGCGCCGAGGATGAGAAAGAAAGGACCGCCCATGAGTGCAAGCCCGCCGAGGAGCCCCTGCCCGGTGCTGCGCAGAACGGCCAGGGAGGCATAGAGAAGCCCCACGGTGGCGCAGACGAAAACCAGAGAAACGGCCATGGGGGCGTATAAACTCTCGTAACCGGCATATTGCCAGGCCCGGACGACGGACAAGGGGAGCATCAGGGGATAGTCCAGATGCGTCCAGTCGAGCCCGCTTGTAAAGAGGTCCCTCCACGCTTCGCCGCCGCGGAAGATGAATCTGGCATGGGTATTCCAGATCAGCCAGGCATCCCACTTTCCGTGAGGGTCCTTCAGGAAAGAG
Organism: Syntrophales bacterium; assembly: GCA_963668175.1. GTDB lineage: Bacteria > Desulfobacterota > Syntrophia > Syntrophales > PHBD01. The sequence goes on along the minus strand of OY764159.1, from coordinate 1,307,618 downwards.
AGGACGAGCGAAATCAGAGAAGATACGACGGCGACGCCGAAGACCCCGTAAAGGATCTTATGCATGTCCCGGCCGGCTCCCTGGCGCGGACCGTCCGGCGAGGCGGCGGGACGGATCTTCTTGCGGATCAGGGCCGGCCATAACAGGACCAGAAGGGCCGCGGCCATGATCTCGATCAGGACGAAATAACGCCTCTGGCCCACAAGGAGCACGACGAAATAGAGGCACGACGTTACACCGAGGCCGAGGCCGCTGCCGGCGCACAATCCGAAGACGAGGCCCCTCATGCTCCGTTCCTTCGCCGGAAGAAAAGTCAGCGTAATCAGGGTCCCGATGGCGATGGCGATGAAGAAGGACACAAGGAGAAGGAACATTATCTCGGCGTCTCCTTCCTGTAAAGGACCAGGCCGTCGCCGTAATCCCTGACCGGGATAAGGCGCTTCTCCCGGATGACAGCCGGGTCGGGCTTTCCTTCGGTGAAATTGCCGACAACCAGAGGATAATCGGGGCTGTTCCGGACAACAACGGGGGCCAGGATATATTGGGTCAGGATGTAATGGGCCAGAACCTCCACGTCTTCGAACGTCTTTTCCCGGCTGAATATCTTGTCGCTATCGACGGTCGTGATGTATCCGACCTCCCGTGTTCCGGCAAGGGCGTCCTTGAGCGGCAGCATTCGTGTCTCGCAGGCCGTCACGACGTCACTCTTGCGTGTATTCCGATACCCTTTGATCATTTCGGCCGCGAGATTGAGATCGGCGTAAAGGGCGATCCCCGCAAGCAGAACGATCGCAGCCTGGCGGCGGTAGGCGGCAAACTGCCTTCTGATCCAGCTCAAATCGTCGACTCCCTTCGCATCAGAGCCCCGCTCTCTCCATAGATTTCTCAGGCCCGGTCGAGCAGCCCTGCCTCCTCCAGAAACCGGAGGACAGCCGTCTGGAAAGCGGCGGGATTGTCGGTCATGACCGGATGGGCCGCCTCCGGAATCTCGGCCAGCCTGCCCCCCGATATCGCCCGGCTCATCTCTTCCGCCACTTCCCTGTTCATCACCGGACTCTCCTGGCCCCGCACGACCAGCGTCGGGCAGTCGACAGCGGCAAGGACCGAACGGAGGTCGTAGGCGTCGAAATGGCGCAGCACTTCCCGGTCGTACGTCCGGCGATACGTCCCGTCATCCTGCCGCGACAGGGCGAAGGCGGCCTGGGGAAGGAGCCTCCCGGCATCGGCGAAAGGGCTGTTCCGGCACTGCTCGGCGATATATTCCTCAACGGCCGTGTAAGATTCCGGCAGATCGCGGTAGAGGTTCAGCAGATATTTCTTGTTCCAGCCGGGCGGACAGGGTTCGATATCCACATGGATCAAGGCCCTCACCCGGTCCGGCTTCGACGCTGCGTAAGCCGTGGCGTGCAGCGCCCCCATCGAATGCCCCATGAGGATTGCACCGTTTATACCCAGGGCTTCGGTCATGCCTTCAAGATCGGCGCAATAGTCCTCCAGGCGGTATGCCGGCGGTACGGCACGGCTGCTCAAGCCGTGCCCCCGCTGATCCATCGCAACGATGCGGAAGAACCCGGAGGCTTCACGGGCAAAGTCATCCCAGATATGGGCGTTATCGCCGATGCCGTGCAGGAGAACCATGGTCCGCTTGCGGCCGCCCTCCCACTCCAGATAGTGAAAACGCATCCCCCGTACCGTGATGAATTTCCCTTCCGGTACGGACTCCCCCTTTCCCGGTCCCGGTTCCATCTTAAGCCAGCTCCTTACAGGAAGTTCTGTCCGCTTACGAGCTCCAACGCCTTTTCCTTGGCGAATTCAGTAACATAACCGTTTTCGAAGGTCAATATCCCCTCGGCATTTAATTCGAGCAAGACTTGATGGATCTCATTCACTTCCTTTCCTGTACATACGGCCAGTTCCTGCAACGGGTCGCAGGCGGCGGCCGAGGACCATTTTATCAAAGTATACAGAATAACCACAAGCTTCATCCAGGAATGGGACAGATCGTTCAGGGCCTCGTCGGTGTTCTTGATGCGGCTGGCGAACTCCTTGAGCATATAAAGCGAGACGCCCTCGCTTTCCCGTAAGAGCCTGTGAAAGGTGTCTTCATCAATCACGGCGATATCGCTGTCTTCCACGGCATGGGCCGCGGCCGAGCGCGGGGCGCCGTTCAGGGCGGCCATCTCCCCGAAGTATTCCCCGGGACCGAGCTCGGCGAGTACTTTTTTCACCTGGTTCATGGTCTTCTCCATCCGGACGCGCCCCATGATAATATAATAGAGATTCCGGCCCCTGTCGCCTTCCGCAAACAGGACGGTCCCGGCCGGATACATCCGGCCGAACCGGCGGAAGAGTCGATCGTCGAGCCTGGCCCGTGCTTTTCCCGGGTTGAGAAAGGCCTTTTCCAGAAGAAGCAGGTCCCGTCGCTGATAGGAGGCGATCAGCTCGGCGCAGAAAAGAAAGATGAGAGCCACATAGAAGATCCAGATAAGGACGATGATAATGGCCTCAAGATCGCCGAATATGACGTTATACCGGGTGTAGTTGGACAGGTACCAGGCAAAGAAATGCTTGGCCGCCTCCAGGAGGGCGGCAAAAACGGCTGAGCCCGCCAGGGCGGCGCCGATCCTCACCTTCACCGGGGGGATGATCTTGTAGACCAGGGTGAAAAAAGCCACTGTGACCAGATAGGGAAGGGCCGTCCGGAAAAAGAAGCTCCTGACGAAGGGCAGAAGGGACAGCCCTTCGGCCATGAGTGGCTGATGCATGATCACCGTCGCCACGGTGGTAATGGCCATGCTGGTCATCGCCACGGCCCAGCCGAGCGGGATCATGGCTATGCCGAGCAGTTTGGAGAAGAAATAATTCCGGATCGTCTTGGACCGGAAAATCAGGTTGAAGGCCGTTTCCATCGCCCCGAAGATCAGGGACGAAAACCAGATCAGGCTGATGATACCCACCCACCCCAGGAGCTGCTTCTTATGCTCTATCTCGCCCAACTGGCGGAGCATATCGCCGGTAAAGTAAGGGTGGAACCGGCGGATGCCGTCGATCAGGTCCTGCCGGATGGCCGGGTTCGAGCCGAAGAACTCGCCGACCATGATAAACGTCAGGATGAAGAGGGGAATGAAGGACAGGATGGCATAGAGGGCGATGGCTGCCGCCTGGTTAACGTCGCCGTTGTTCTGGTAATTGATGACGGTGTCCCATAGTACGTCCCAGGCCGAAGCCAGACGAAGATGGATCCGCCGATATACGGATTTGGCCTTGTCGGCCGGAGGGTTGTCATTGCCCATGATATGCCGTGTCGATAGGAACTCTGAAAACCGGGGGATAACCGCGGCAGGGTTCGGTACAAAGGCCTGTCATGCCGGTTAATCGACCTTGCCGCTGTAAGGATTAACCCGGACGTCGTCGAAGCAGGTCCGACAGAAGGCCTTGGGATCGACATGGCCGCAGCCGTAACCCCAGAGATCGAATTTCCGGCATTCCTCGCAGAGCGGCTTCGAACAGCCGTCGCAGAAGACGACCGAGGCCCTCGTCCCGCATATCTGGCACAATTCCTTGCCATCCGTTACTTGCACGTCCCCCTCCTTGTTTAACGCTTCGACCAGGACAGGACCAGCGTCTCCAGGTACCGCGATTTCAACTGGCGCTTGGCCATGAGCAGTTGAACCGGCGGCAGTTTCAGGATGGCTGCCATAACGGCGGCCATCATCCGGTGCGACCACATGGCCCTGTTGTCGAATATCAGATTTTGCAGTTTGCCCCTCTCCACGGCCATCATCACGATGCGGTGAACCGAATTGACCGGCGTGAAAATCCGCTCCGGACGGGCCGACAAATGGACGGCACCCTTGGGACAGACACGAACGCAAACCCCGCAGCCGAGGCAGGCGTCTGCCGCAAGCCTTGCTTTTCGAAATGCCGGCTGCCGTTCCGAATCCCGCTGATCCAGGACCATGGCCCCGACCGGACAGGCCTTGACACATTTTCCGCAGCCCGTACAAAGGTCGTCTTTTATCCGGGGCAGAAAGCCCGTCGTATGGACCGGATGCATGAATCCGAATCGGCGGGCGGCGATCATCGCCTCGCAGCAGCAACCGCAGCAATTGCATATAAAGGCGACATCCTGCCGGACATTCTCACCGAATTGAACGAGATGGAACTCCCGCGCCTTATCGAGCAGGTCGATCGTTTCGGCGGCATCCGCCGCACGCGCGAATCCGTGACTGACCAGGGAGCTCGCCGTCGTGCCGAAAGTCATACAGATATCAAGAGGCCTGTCGCATGCCCTGCCTACATGGGACATCTTGTGACGGCAGTAGCAGAGGCCGATGCCTATATGCTTCGCAGACCGGATGACGGCGCTTGCCCGATCGTAATCCAGTACATGGAGGGCTGTTTCCGGCTCCAGGGCGTCTTCGTTGACGAATACCCTTCCCAGCTGCGTTTCACCCTGTGTGAAGAGGGCCTTGATGAAATCGTCTTCCACGTTCAGGTATTGATAAAGAAGCTCGCTCAACACCTTCTGGTCGACATCGCCCCGGACGCGCATCAGGGAGAATTCGAGGAATCCCGCCATGGGTGGAGGGAGCACGTATTCCGGCACACCATCTTCGTTCTCGCAGTCGAGCAAAACGGCCCGGTCGGCCAGCCTGTCGAGAACGGCCCTGGCCTTCCCCTCCGTCGTTTTCCAGATGCCGGCCGCTTTGGCGGCGGTAAACGGCCTGATCGGCAATCTAGCGACCAGGCCGGCCTCTTCCTCAGAGAACAGCATCTTGAGTATGCTGTACCAAAGCTCCGAAGGGGGCGCGCCCTGGGGAAATCTGTTCAATCGTTCCGCCAGGGACATGTAACCGGAACGAACGGTGCGATGAGCCATCCTTCTTTAATCCGATTTTCTATGCCCGCTAACCGCCCTTGTTGTTTCCCTCATTTGGCGGGGACCGGAATCTTCATGTTTCCCGCAGCGGAGGGTATAGCCGTTTTCTTGTACCCTTCAGGTAATTCAAACAGGCTGTCGGGCTGGCCGCCGATCTTTATATCCCTGTATTCCATAGTCCAGCTGCCGTCCGTCGCGGCGGTTTTAACCGGGAAATTGATGTCCGTCGCCAGCCACTGGAAGAATGTCATGGTCTTTTCTTCCACCTTGGTCGTTATTTCATACTTGGTGGTCGGATGACCATCGATGACCTCTTTACCGACTTCTTTCCTGCTCACTTCCCCCTTCATCTTCTCCTCAGGAAGCTTCTGCTGCTCCTTACCCTCTTCAATCTCCATATAGGACTTGGCCTGCGGCATGACCATCCATACTTTCTTTAGGTCTTTCCGGACGATCGTATACATCCCGCCTGCAGCCTCCATCTCCATCCGAACCTTGCCGTCTTTCATATAGAATTTCGATGTCATGGTCTTTCCGCCGGAAACATTCACGACCGTTGCGGACATCTCCTGGGGCATCTTGACCGCGGCCTTCTCTTCTTTAGCCTTTTCGCCCTGAACGGCCTTACCGTTATCCTTGCCGCAGCCCGATATAAAGAGTGCCAAAGCCATCGCGAGAACAAACACCCACACCTTTCTCATAGCAGACCTCCCCGGATGAATTTAATGCCAAATCCTGTCATAAAGACCGTTGATTGTCTACGAAAAAAGTACGGTGGGCCATCCCCCGGGGAGCGCGACACCTGTAAACCCGCCCCACCTGCGGACCGGGGAGTTTCTCCCCTGCCGGCGGGGCACAATTCCTCAATTTGCGACTGCGAAAGAAGGAATGTTCCTGAATGAATAACAGGCAACCCAATCACATGACTGGTCAATTCCTGAACTGTCGATATTGGCATGCTTCTTGTACATACTATGCGCAACGACCGAAGAAAGGAGGTGAAACACAATGAAGAAGCTTCTGTCGATTATTTTTGCAATGCTGTTCGCTCTGTCCGTAGCCGGTGTAACGTATGCGGCCGAGGAGAAGAAGGCCGAGGATCCCGCTGCCAAAGAGGCTCCCGCCAAGGAAAAGAAGGCAAAGAAGGCCAAGAAGGCAAAGAAGGCCAAGAAGGAAAAGAAGGCTGAAGAGAATAAGGATGATGCGGCTCCGGCCAAGTAAGCATGATCATCTTTCATATCTTGGAAAGCAAAAGAGGGGCGCTGATGATTCAGCGACCCTCTTTTTTCATTTCCTTCACCGCCGCAGCACGCCATCCGCTTCTTCAATTGCGGAAGCCGCTGCCGGTTCCCGCCGTCACTTCTTCGTCTTTTCGCCGTTTTTGTCTTCTTCGATGAGCGGAGGGGGTTCGTTCTCCCTGATTTGCCTTCGTAAATCGCGAACCGCTTTATTGAGCCTGGAAATCGTCCTGTTCATCCTGAATCGCTCGACGATGCCCATCAAGCCCGTGAAGATGACCCCGGCGAGAAAGGACAGGAAGATCAACATATAGATGGGCAGGGACCGTTTCATGAAATCATAATATTGCAGTTGGACGACCGCCGTATTCTCCTGGGAGAATGTGATCATGAACATCATAAGCAGCACGATAAGAATCGTATAGATAATTTTCATTCTAAATCTCCTTCATTCTCTTTCCGGAAATGGGGCAGGAGTTGTCTTCTGGTTTCAAGGAGGTCTTCCGGTATCACCCTCACGGCGCCGACGGTACTCATATAGTTGGTATCGCCGTTCCAGCGGGGAACGATATGGACATGGAGGTGTTCATCCACTCCCGCTCCGGCGGCCTTCCCCAGGTTGATCCCGATGTTGAACCCCTCCGGGTTCATGACCCGCTTCAGGGCAATGAGCGCCATGTCCGTGAGCCCGAACATCTCCGTTTTTTCATCCCCGGTCAGGTCTTCAAACTGGCTCACATGCCGGTTCGGCACAACCATCAGATGACCGTTGTTGTATGGATAAAGATTCATTGTAACGAAGGAAAGGCGTCCCTCGCAGAGAATGAGCGCCTCGTCTCTCGCCGAATTCCTGCAGAAGATACAGCCGCCTGCATTCTTCTCCCCCTTGATATACCCGATCCGCCACGGGGCGAATTTGACATCCATGTTTCACTTTCCCTTCCCGTCAAAAAATTCATCCAGGATAACGATGCTGCCCGTCATCTCCTCGCCGACATCCAGAAGGCCCACCGTGTTATGGGCGGCAAAACGCCTGTCGAACGCCGAGCCGGGGTTGAAGAAGAGCGTGCCGTCCCACCGTTCATTCACCGGACTGTGCGTATGCCCGTAAACGAGGCAATCCACCGGACCGACGTAATCGATAAGCCTTTTTTCGATCCCGGCGGGGTCACCCCACCCGTGAACGAGTGCAAAACGTCGCCCTTCGATGTCCCATACCAGTTTTTCCGGCAGGACATCCCGTACGCCCTGAGGGTCCATATTGCCGAAAACGGCCTTGACCTCCTTTGGCGCAAAGGCGTCGAGAACGGCGATGTCAACGAGGTCTCCCGCATGAAGGATCAGGTCCGTGTCACGAAAGATCGAGGCGGCGATTCGTTCAAGTTTTTCGTGGCATCCTTGGAGATGCGTATCGGAAATGACGCCGATATTCACCGGTTCCTCCTTTGTTTCAAGGTGTTGGATTATATCCAACTGCCGCCAAAAGACAAGGACTATTTAAGACAGACGTCTCTTTGTGCCCGGCGGCATCAGGAAACGATCCGGTTTATCTCCTCGTACAGCGGCTTCAGCTTCCGGTACATCTGCTGGTAGACCTTGCGATACAGCCGGTCGTAGATACCTTTCATCTTATCGTCCGGCGTGAATACCTTGCCCCGGTGCGTCATGGCACCGATGGCGGACTCGAAATCGGGGAAGAGCTTCACGCCCACAGCGGCGTCGATGGCTGCCCCGAGGCCGGAAGTTTCGTAAACATGGGGCCGCGCCACGGGCATGCCGAAAATGTCCGCCGTGATCTGCATGGCGGCATCGCTCTGCGATCCCCCGCCGGCCGCCCGGAGTTCCGTGATGGGCACGCCGCTCCTTCTTTCGGAACGTTCTTTCCCTTCCCGCAGGGCATAGGCGAGGCCTTCCAGGATGGCGCGATAGATATGCGCCCGGTTGTGGACGTCGCCGAAGCCGATGATGGCGCCCCTGGCCTCCGGACCGGGCAATTTGAGGCCGGGCGACCAGTAGGGCTGCAGGATGAGCCCGTGCGATCCGGGAGGGACCTGGCGGACCAGTTCGTCGAAGAGAAATTCCGGCTCTATGCCCTGCTCTTCGGCAATCCGCTGCTCCCGGTCGGCGAATTCCTGCTTGAACCAGCTGACCATCCAGTAACCGCGATAAATCATGATCTCAAGGCTGTAGGCCCCGGGGATGGCGGCCGGGTAAGGCGGGATGAGCGGAATGGCCTCGACATACTTCCTGTGCGTTGTATTGATCGTGGCCGTCGTACCGTAACTCAGGCAGCCGATATGGGGTTCCAGGCAGCCCGCGCCGATGACCTCGCAGGCTTTGTCCGCCGCGGCGGCGATCAGGGGCATTCCTTCGGGTATGCCCGTCATCCGCGCCGCCTCCCTGGTGATCGTCCCCAGGGGCTGAGCGGCGGGGACCAGCTCGGGAAGCATCGACGGGTCCACGGGGACGGCCTGCCACTTCCAGTCCAGCGGCGACGACCACCGCTGTCCCTTGTAATCAAAAGGAATGTAGCCCACCTGGCTGCTCACGGAATCGACGTAGCGGCCCGTCAGGCGATAGGTCAGATACCCCGACAACAGGAGATATTTATGCGTTTTGTTCCAGATGTCGGGCTGGTGAACACGGAGCCAGTTGGCTTCCGCCTCCGCCTGGAGATAGGCCACCGTATCGGTCATCCCGGTCAGCCTGAAGCCGAGCCCCCAGAATCCGCCTACGGGTTTAAGTCCGTTCGTACGGCGCTGATCGAGCCAGACGATAGCGGGCCTGAGGGCATTGCCTTTTTTGTCGAGGTTGATGACCGTCGAACGCTGCGTGGTGACGGCCACGGCGGCGATCCTGTTTTTGGGGATATCCGTAATGGACCAGAGGCCCTGGCAGGCCCGGCAAAGGGAGTCCCAGTAATATTGCGGATGCTGTTCCGCCCAGCCGGGTTGCTCCGAAAAATAGGGCTCGATCGGAACCCGGTACTTGACCTCCAGGTTGCCTTTCAGATCGAACAATAACGCACGGACACTCTGGGTGCCGTTGTCGATAGCCAACAGGTAATCGCCCGCCACAATCCCCTCCCTCCATCAGTCAGGTATCATAATAATATATAATCCGGTCTTTCACAACCTCGCATCTCGCAACGTTCCCGCCCGTGGCGAGCGGGTACCGGTATTGTTCTGCAAATTCCGCCTCCAGCCTCGGATGCGGGAGGATGAGCACCGGCCGTGGACGGGCAACATGCCGAAGATGCTTGAGATTCATATTGCGATTTTTCCCACGATTGCATATGATTAGGGGCAATGCTCGTGTGGAACGGACTATGATCGGATCAGCAAACAAGCGCAAAGGCGGTCGGGCAGCCCTGATTCTAATCCTCCTGGGAATCGCCGCCTTTCTTTATATCTTCCCGGCCGCGGCTGCGGAAAAGTTCCCCGCACCCCGCGGGGCGGTGAATGATTATGCACACATCATTACCCCCGACGTAAAGACCAAGATGGAGAGTCTTTCCCGTGAAGTCCTCGACAAAACGGGAACGTCGATTGTCGTCGCCGTCATGCCCTCCATCGGTGAAAACGATGCCCGAAGCTATGCCAACGAACTTTTCCGGAAATGGGGCATCGGCGAGAAAGGAAAAGATAGGGGCGTTCTGATCTTCCTGACCATGAAGGAGAAGCAGGTCCGGATTGAAATAGGATACGGGGTCGAGGGCATCCTTCCCGACGGTCTCATCGGCGAGATTCTGGACGAAAACTTCATGCCGGCGGCCAGAACCGGTGACTACGCAGCGGGACTTTACAATACGCAGGCCGCCGTGGCCGCCGTTATCGCGAAGGATGCGCACGTCACGCTGACGGGGAATTTCCCTGTCGAGCTGCCGAGGACAAAAAAAGAGAAAAGCAGGGTCAACATCGTTACCATCGTCCTTATTGTCCTTGCCTTCATCGTCCTCATGGCGACGCCCCAGGGGAGGGATATGCTGCCCTGGCTTCTCCTGCTGATTTTCAGCGGCCGAGGCGGCGGAGGCCGGGGCGGTTTTGGAGGATTCGGCGGCGACGGGTTCGGAGGGTTCGGCGGCGGCGACAGCGGCGGAGGCGGCGCCGATCGCGATTTTTAAAGAAAGGTTGGGGCATATGGCAAAACGACCAGACAATCCGGATGACATCCTGGCGGGCATCACGAGCGATTACAAGGCGGCATTCGGCGACGATTTGACGGCCATCATCCTTTATGGCAGCGCGGCCGGCACCGATTTCATCCCCGGCAAATCGGACATCAATCTTCTCATCGTCCTCACCGACCACGGTATCGGCCAACTGCGCAAGGCCATCGACCCGGTCGGCCGCTGGCGCAAACACAACGTAGCGACCCCTCTCTTCATGACGAAGGCGTATCTCGATGCTTCCCTCGATTCCTATCCGGTGGAATTTCTTAACATGAAGCAGAACCACAGGACGATTTTCGGCGAAGACGTTCTGGCGGAACTGGCGTTCGATCCAAAATACCTGCGGCTGCAGATCGAGCGGGAATTGAAGGGCAAACTTCTGCATTTGCGAAGCGGTTTCCTCGAAACGGAGGGGATGCCGAAGCGGGTCCGCGGTCTTATCGGCGTTTCCATCAACGCCTTTGTTGCCTCCTTCAAAGCCCTCCTGTATCTTAAGGGTCAGGATGTCCCCGGATCCCGCCGCGATGTCATCGAGGCGGCGGCCAAGTTGCTGAAGCTGAATCCCGACGTGTTCTTAAAGTGTAACGATATCAAAGAAGAAACGGACCGTTTCACGCGGGCGGAGGTCCAGGCGATCTTCGACGATTATCTGAAGGCCGTAAGCGATCTTTGCCTCTATGTGGATGCCATGGACGTATAAGCTATTTATTATTTTACAATGATTATCTCTCAATGGAGGAGGTTAGGAATGTCAAAAGGAAAAATGGTGCTGTTGGTTGCCGTGGGCGTCGTCTTGCTCATCCTGGTTTCCCTCTACGGATTCTTCAAGGGAAATTACAACCGTTTCGTCTCGCTGGACGAAGCGGCCAAGACGTCATGGGCCCAGGTGGAAAACCAGTTACAGAGGCGGTACGACCTTATCCCCAATCTCGTGGAGACGGTGAAAGGCTACGCCAAGTTCGAACAGGAAACGCTGATCCAGGTGACAAACGCGAGGGCCAAGGTCGGCGGCATGGCCAATGCCAGCCAGGCGGACCAGATGAAGGCCCAGAACGAACTGGGCAGCGCCTTAAGCCGGCTTCTGGTCGTCGTGGAAAGATACCCGGAACTCAAGGCCAATCAGAATTTCCTGAGATTGCAGGACGAACTGGCGGGAACGGAAAACCGGATATCCGTCGAAAGGAAGAGATACAACGACGCAGTCCAGGCTTACAATGTGGCGATACGCAGTTTTCCGGCCAACATCCTGGCCGGGATGTTCGGTTTCGCGCAGAAACCGCTTTTCGAAGCGCCCCAGGAAGCCAAGGCGGCCCCGAAGGTTAAATTTTAGTAAGGATGGTATATTGACGAACAAACCCCTTCTTTCCGCTTGACGGGGAAGAAGGGGTCTTCTTTTCTACGCCATGACATCGACCAGGGCGCCTGCTTCCGCCAAACGGGTTCCCTGTCCGCCGCCCCCTATTGCCGCGACGGCGAGTTTCTGCTCCATCGCCTGCTGCATGGCAAGAGCGGCTATGATCTCCCGCTGGGCCTGGGTCACCATCGCAACCTGCGCCGCCCCGGTACCGGATATCGAGCTCACCATCGTTCAACCCCTAAAAATCGCCCCCCACGGCCGATAACCTATGGGGGGGCAAATAATGGATCCGCGGATGCCGTTTGTCAGAAGACTGGAGAATCACTTTTGATAAATCTTGGTCCTTCATGAGGGTGATCTTCACCACTTAGGACCCTGCGATGATTTTCGTGTTCGATTCCAGCTCCATGATTCGTAACGGGCACCGCAGATTCTATCCGTACAGCGCTGCCCGATCCATTACAACCCGGTAACGGACCGGGAAATTTCACTTACTTCGATACGCCGTAAGCCTGGGCGACGGCTTCCATGGGATTGCTGCTCTTGGCGGTCCCCTGGGCTGCCGTACTCTGGGCTTCCTCCATCGATGCTATTCGCGCCTGTTCAGGAGCGGTCTGGACGGCACCCTGCTGAGCCGCAACGGCCTCCTGGGAAATCGTCACTGTATCGGCCTGTTTCTTCGGACTCTGAACTTCCGCCGCCGTCGTCGAGGGCTGACGGTTGTTCTGGCCTTCCGTTGCCACACCGGCCCTGATCCTGTCCTGTGCATCGACACTATAGGCGCCGTTATTGTTACCTACCGCTTCGACCATGATCCTGAACCTCCTTAATGCTCCAACTATGCTAGGCCACTTCGTTCAGCAGCGTCCCCGTTTGTTCACCGGCTTTGGAGCTGCTCGATTCCATCGTCTTCAAATACATCTGTGGAGGCGACTGGGAAACGACGTTGCCTTCCTCATCGAGATACTTGACGACGGATTCGCGGGCCAGCTGATTATATGTAATGACTACAGAATTTTCCGACCCCCGGCCGGGAGATTTGCCGTTTAGCGACCGCCTTTCATCGCCTGCATCGGTTGCCTCCCGTGCCCCTTTTCCTTCTCCTCTGGCTTGCCGGATATCGACAAAATCGGCCTGCCCCTGAGCAAACGCTGCAGGCATGCCTGATGACATTACGGACTCCGCCGTTATACTCCCGGCGGCATCTCCCGCGCCGGAACTGACGTACGGCGTACCGACCGCCATGTTGCTGATAGCCTGCATACTCATGCCAAATTACCGATTTTACGAACGAAATACCACTTTTCTACGAGGCATTATCGTTCATTTATACTTCCCCCCGTCTTTTTATCGACAAAAACGGAAAAAAACTTAAATTATTTTTTACAGGAGCGCGTCTTTACACGAAGAGTCTTGATTTTCCATACTTACACATAATGCAAATATATACATCTGTCATCACCGGGATTGTATAGCCCATCCGACGCCCAGAAAACAATCGGACGTCGACCCTGTCATCGGCGATTATTTTTCAAAAAACAAAGCGATACAAACAGAAACCGCAAGCGGTCGGGAAGACTGTGGAAAACGACGGCAAATCGGACATGTTGATTCTTTCGGGATTATATCCAATACTGGCGCATCATTGCACCATGATTGCTATGGTAAAATTGCCGCCAATCTGCTATGAAAGCTTGAATGAACGGCTAGTGGCATGATAAATGATTAAAATTGCACGCATAAATATAATTTTTTCTTTGCTTGTCTTTTTCGTCCTATCGGCATCGGTATCGGCCGATACCATCGGTCCCGAGCTTCCGTATCGCTTGGTTTACGCAAGTCATAATCTTACCGTCGATACGGAAGTCCAGAATCTCCTCGACGTCATGCGGCGCGCCCAGGCCGCGGGGTACAATGGTATCGTCCTCGCCGACTGGCATCTGCAAACCCTGGATAAGGCCTCCGAGAAATATCTCAAGAACGTCGCCGTCGTAAAAAAAGCGGCGATTCAGCTTCATCTTCAGCTTTTCCCCATGGTCAGTGCCGTCAATCAGGCACATGGCATCCTGTTTCACGACCCGAACCTTGCCGAAGGTATGCCGGTCCGCAACGCTCCGTTTATAGTCAGAAAAGGCCAGGCCGATCTCCTGGCCGATCAGGCCGTTCATCTCCGGGGCGGGGACTTCGAACAGTCCCAGGGCAACAAGGTGGCCGGATGGGAAAACCGCGACAAACCGGGCCAGATAACCGCAATTGACCGTTCCATCAAGCACGGGGGACTGCAATCGCTCCGCGTGAACGTTGCAGGGAAAAACGCGGCAAAAACGGTTTATGATCTTCTCTCCCAGAGTGTTGACGTTTCGCCCTATCGCCAATATCACCTTTCCGCCTGGATCAAGACGGAAAACCTCGACGCCCCCGATAAGATCCGCCACACGGTCCTGTCCTCATCGGGCCAATCCCTCGCCCTGTCGGAATGGGAAGTGAAGAAAAACCAGGAATGGGTCCAGTATCACACGATCTTCAACAGCCAGAACAGCCGGAAAATCCGACTGGATTTCGGCATCACCGCAGGCAAAGACGGCAAGGTCTGGATCGACGACGTTACCTTCGAGGAGGTCGGCCTGCTCAACGTGCTGCGCCGCACCGGGTGCCCTCTGACCGTTAAAGGCGAAGACGGTTATCTTTACAGGGAAGGCAAGGATTACGACGTCGTCCGCGATGAAAAGCTGAATATCAACGGGACCTTCTTGCCCTACCACCAACCCCCTGCCTTCAAGATTCTCCCCGGCTCCAAAATCCGGGAAGGACAGGTTCTGAAGGTCAGTTACTATCATGCCGTGACGGTCGGCAAGGGAAAGCTTTCCGCTTGTCTATCGGATGAAAAAGTCCATACACTGATCAAGAAAGACATCGAGGATATCGAACAGAAGATGAAGCCTGCCGGCATCTTCCTGAGTTACAGCGATATCAGGGTGGCAGGCTGGTGCGAAAGCTGCCGCGCCAGAAACCTCAGCCCGGGCAGAATGCTCGCGGACCACGTCGCCAGGTCCATCCGGACCGTCCATACAGTGAATCCCCAATTGAAGATTCTTGCTTGGTCGGACATGTTCGATCCCTTCCAGAATGCTGTCGACCATTATTACCTTGTCAACGGACCGCTTGCCGATTCGTGGGAAGGACTCTCTCCGGATACCGTCATCGTGAACTGGAACCAGACGCCGAGATATACCGACAGCCTTAGATGGTTCGCCGACAAGAAGCTGAGCCAAATCGCAACCGTCTGCGTCGAAGCCCCATCATATGCCGCCAGGAAACGAGCTGAAGGCTTGAAGAATATACCGAATCTTGTCGGTTATCTCTATATGACCACCGGCAACCACTATGAGGAACTGGAGCATGTCGCGCTCCAGTTCCGGGGCCGCTGACGACATCGCACCCGGGGCGAATCACGCAAGAGCGAAAAAAGGACACAAGTCATGACACATGAAAACCTGATTGCCGCCATGGGCCGCAGCGATTTCTATCCCCACAGGCCCGCGAGCGTAACGGTTCTGCAGACCCACATCTCCTTTATCTTCATAGCGGACGATTTGGTCTACAAGATAAAAAAATCCGTCGATTTCGGATTTCTGGATTTCACGAGCCTGGAGAAACGCCGCCATTTCTGCCTCGAAGAACTCCGGCTGAACAGGAGACTCGCCCCGGAAATCTACCTCGATGTCGTCGAGATATGCGAAGACGACGCGGGTAAGCTCTTCATGGGACAAGGTACGCGCATCGTCGAGTATGCCGTGCGGATGAAGCGGATTCCCGAAGAGGGAATGCTCAAACGGCTGATCGTTCTCAAAGAGACTGACGTTTCCATCATGGACAAGGTGGCCCGAAAGCTGGCCGACTTTCATCGGCAGGCGGAGACGGGAGGCCAGATCGACCAGATCGGCAGCCTGGAGACGATCCGGATGAACCACGACGAGAATTTCAGCCAGACGGAGCCCTATATCGACCGCAGCATCCCGGGCTACCAATTTGCATTCATCAAAAACTACGTAACCCGTTTCCTTACCGACAGGGAAGAGCTGTTCCGCCGGCGGACCGCGGAGCACCGGATCAGGGACTGCCACGGCGATCTCCACCTGGAACATATCTGCCACATGGCAGACACCATCGTCATCTTCGACTGCATCGAATTCAACGAGCGGTTCCGTTACGAGGATGTGGCGGCGGAGGTTTCCTTCCTCTCCATGGACCTGGATTACAACGGCTATTCCGAGTGGGGGGAGGCCTTCGTCCAGGCCTATATCGGTTATTCCGGCGACCCGGAAATCCGCACCCTGTTGAACTTTTATAAGTGCTATTACGCCTATGTCCGGGGCAAGGTGATCGGCTTTCGCATGGACGACAAAGTCATTCCCCAGGAAGATCGCGAGGCCGCGCAGAAAACAGCGGCCAGCTATTTCGATCTGGCCTATACCTGCGCCGCCAGGCCGGAAAAACCGGTGCTGATTCTGACCTGCGGCCTCATCGGTACGGGAAAAAGCCTCCTGGCCAGGAACATCGGTCCCCGCCTGGGCGCCGACATCATCCGGACCGACGTGCTTCGCAAGGAACTTCTCAACATCCGGCCGGAAGAGCGTCATTTCGAGGGATTCGGCAAAGGTATCTACGCCGACGACATGTCCGCCCGAACCTATAAAAAAGCCCTGGAGATCGCCGAAGAGAAGCTGAAAGAGGGCCGGTCCGTCATCGTCGACGCATCGTTCAAAAGAAGGGAGGAGAGAAAAAACGCCGCAGAACTGGCACGGCGGATAGGAGTCGATTTCTTTGTCATCGAATGCACTTGCCCCGACGAGGAAGTCAAGGCCAGGCTTGAAGCCCGAATGCTGAAGAAGGGGGAGGCCTCCGACGGCCGTTGGGAGATTTACCGGGACCAGAAGCAAAGCTTCGAGAAGATTTCCGAGTTGGGAGACGATGTCTACATCGTCATCCGTACGTCCCAGAGGCGGGAACATTCGATGAACGAGGCCCTGACTGCGATCACATCACGTCTCGCCGGACGTCTCGCGCCGCAGGAAACGCCTCGTTTGTGAAGATACGGACCCGCTCCAGGGCAAGGTTTACTTATCCTGTTTTTGGGCCTTTTCCTCCTGCTTTTTCCTGGCCTGCTCTTCCTTCTGTTTAAGTTTGTCCGCTTTCTCTTTTTCTTTGGCCTTGATCTTCGCTTCTTCCTTCGCCTTTTCGATGTCTTCTTCCGTCATCAGCCTGGCTGTTTCCACCAGGTAGTACTGGGCCTTGTAATCCAGCCCGACGTTCGGATATTCCCGCGTGATTGTCTCGAAGCGCCTCAGTGCTGCCTTGTACTGCTTTCGGTTGAAATAGAATTCCCCCACGTAGAATTCATGCTCGGCAAGCTTCTGTTTGCATTCCTTGAGCTTCTTCTCCCCCATGAACGCAAATTTGCTGCCCGGGAAACGGGCGATCAACCGCTCGAACTCCCTTTTCGCCCGCTGCGTTTCCGTCTGATCCCTATCCACCGACATGATCTGCTGGAAGTGGCACATGCCTATCTGATAGATCACGTAAGGAACATTCTCGTTCGTCGGATGCAGGTTCATGAAATCGTTGTAGGCCAGCTCCGCCTCGCTGTAGGAGCCGTCGCTGTAATGGGAATCGGCGATGCCCATCTCCGCGAGAAGAGCCAGGGGATGGAGCGGATGGAGGTCTTTCAGCCGCTGAAACGACTCCGCCGCTTTCTTATAACGGCCGCCCTGATAATAGTCGTAACCGGTTTTATAGAGTGCTTCGGGCGTGTTCTTCGCCATTTCGCGTTTCCAGAGGTCGCTCCACCAGGCACATCCGGAAAGCATCGCCACCGCCATAAGCACTACGACGCATCTTCTTTTAAACACTGACCGCTCCTTCTCAAGTCTTGGATATGGTTAAAAACGCCGATTTTCCTTTGTTTCCGCCAATCGTGAGACTTCATCGTATATGATACATCCCCCAGGCTGTCAAACGCTTTTTATGCCGCCGCAAGCAAGGCCTTTGACACATGGTCAATATTCTGGTACACATTCGCCCAACTATCTCTCAAATACCGGCAAGGAATGATCATGGGGCCTCTGGGTGTCATATCGGGAACGGTCTTCATCGATACGGCCAGCTTCGGGACGTCGGAGGAGAAGACCGTCGAAAACCGGTTCGGCCGGGCGGAGGTCCTGATGCGGGAGGACATGATCTTCATTCCCCGCCACGGGCGAAACCCCAAGGCGTATGTCCTGCCCCACCTGATCAATCACCAGGCGAACATCCAAGCCCTGAAGGACCTGGGCGTCACGGAAATCGTCGGCATCAACTCCACCGGCTCGCTGAAAAAAGACCTCATTCCCGGAACCATCGTCATTCCGAACGATTATATCATGATGGGCCAGGCGCCGACCGTCTTCGGCAACCGGCCGGTCCACATCACACCATCCCTCAACGCCGGGTTGAGGGCGCGTCTTCTCGATGCGGCGCGAAAGTGCGGCATTGCCGTCACCGACGGCGGCATCTATTGGCAGACGCCTGGACCGAGATTCGAAACGAAGGCGGAAATCGCCATGATGTCGCATTTTGCCGATCTTGTCGGCATGACCATGGGAAGCGAAGCCGTCATAGCGCAAGAACTCGACGTGGCTTACGCATCCATCTGCTCCATAGACAATTACGCCCACGGTCTGGGCGATAAGAGCCTGAACATGGACGAAATCGTTGTCAACGCTAAAAAGAGCGCCGAAGCGATGGTCGGCATGATCAGACAATACATGGAGAGGAGAGGGATATGAAGTTTTCCAAGAAAGGCGATGGCGGCGAAACGAGTCTTCTCGGCGGACAGCGGGTACCCAAGTTCGATCCCCGTCCGGAAACGTACGGCGTACTGGACGAAGCCAGCTCCTTCCTGGGCGTAGCCAGGGCTTCGACCGGAAACACGCATATCAAGGACATTATCCTTGAGGTCCAGAAGGATCTCCTGGTCCTGGGGGCCGAGTTGTCCACGCTCCCGGAGGACCTCCCCAAGCTGTCGCGGAGGATCGCCATGGTGGATGCCGAGCGTATCGAGGGCATCATCGACGATCTCCAGCATCACGTCAGGCTGAAGAACGAATTCATTTATCCGGGCGAGACCGTCGTTTCGGCCATGATCGACGTGGCGCGGACCACCGTCCGGAGGGCGGAGAGAAAGGCCGCCAAGCTCAAGAACGAAGGCCTCGTCGACAATCCCCACATCCACCAGTACCTGAACCGGCTGGCCGATATGCTCTTTACGCTGGCCCGGTTTGAGGAGCAAAACGGGTAAGTCCCGTCAGAACGCCCCTAACTGGCAAGGTTTGACCTTGATCCGGAGCGCCTCGCACGCCGCGGAGACGTCCATCCGTTTCACGCCGAACCGGACGGCCAGTTCCCACGCCGCCAGGCATGGCAGGCGGCCGTTCTCCAGGGAACCGAGAACGGCTTGCTCCATCTCCGGGGTTATTGATTCGGCCGGCTTGACGGCCAGCTTCTCTGCCCCGTAGCCGAAGAGCCCCAACTGGCACTTGTCGATGCGGATTTCCGCAAGGTCGACGGCAACGCCGACCTCCCCCATGGACAACCGCAGCCCGGCGGCGATCTTCTCCGCCCGGGCACAGGAAATCGTCCCGTCCGAAGCCGCTTTGGCGACGGCTTCGGCGAGATCCTTCCGGACCTCGCCGGCGGAGGGATGTTTCGACTTATACCTGCCCGCATCATGATGGGACATAATTTCTCCTTTTCAAGCAGGTGAATAAACAGGCTCCACGGCCGAAAGGGCCGCCGAATCCAGAGTCTTGAAACCCATGTCCTCCACAAGCTTTTCAGCCCTCTCCATCTGGTCGACATCCACGACAAAGACGGCCTTCTTCCTGCTTTCCAGAACAAAACCGTAGGCGTTGTTGATATTGACATTCTCCTTCGAAAGGAGCTGCGTCAGCTTGCTCAGGCCGCCGGGCTGGTCCTCGATAAGAACGGCCAGGACCTGTCTCAAATGGACCATCAGTCCCGCCTTGGTCAGCACCGTTCGGGCCCGCTCCGGATCATCGACGATGAGATTGATCACCCCGAAGGTGTCCGACGTGGATATCGTCGTCGCCCGGATGTTGATCTTCTCCGCCGCCAGGATCTGGGTCACGGCCGCCAACCGTCCCGGCTGGTTCTGGGCAAATATTGAAAGCTGTTGTGCAATCATGGTTCTCTCCTGTCATGATGGGTAAAATATGTTTTTCGTACTCGCCGGGAGGGGCGCTTCTCAATCCTTCCTGTTGTCGATGACCCGTACGGCCTTGCCTTCCGACTTTGGCAGGCTGTCGGGCTCCACCAGATCGACCTTGGGCGTGATCAGGATGTCGCTCTTCAATTCTTCGACAATCCGTTTTCTCAACCCCTCCAGCTTCTTCAGATCGCCGGCGAAGAACGCCTTTTCGACTTCCACCTTGACGATCATGTGATCGTTGAAACCTTCCTGTTCCAGGATAATCTGGAAGTTGCGGCCCACGCCTTCGATTTCCATGAGTTTCTTTTCAATCTGGATCGGGAAGATATTGACCCCTTTCAGGATCATCATGTCGTCGGTCCGGCCCTTGATCCGCTCGATCCGCCGGTGGGTCCTGCCGCAGGCGCACTTTCCCGGGATGATCCGGGTGAGGTCCTTCGTCCGGTATCGGAGGATCGGCATCCCGTCCCTCTGAAGCGTCGTCATGACCAGTTCGCCCTCTTCGCCGTCGGGGAGAGGTTTCAGCGTCTTCGGATCGATAATTTCAACCAGGAAATTGTCTTCCCAGATATGAAGTCCGTTCTTATAGGGGCATTCAAAAGCCACACCGGGACCATTCATTTCCGACAGACCGTAGGAATTGAACGCCTGGAAACCGAAGATTTCCTCGATCCTGTTTCTCATTTTCTCCGAATGGGGTTCCGCACCGAGGAAGGCCATCTTTATCTTGGTGTCGCGGCGCGGATCGACTCCCATCTCTTCGAAGACGGTGGCCAGGTGCATGGCGTAACTGGGAATGATGTGGACGGCCGTCGTCTCGAAATCCTTCGCCAACTGGATCTGGCGTTTGCTGTTTCCTGCCCCTGCCGGAACCACGAGGGCGCCGATCTTCTCCGCTCCGTAATGGAAGCCAAGCCCCCCCGTAAAAAGACCATAGGTCATCATGTTCTGGAAGACGTCGCTTTTTCTGACGCCGGTCATATACATCGAGCGTGCGACCAGGTTCGTCCAGGCATTCAGGTCCTTTTGCGTATGGAAGATGACCGTCGCCCGCCCGGTCGTCCCCGAGGAGGAATGCATCCGGACCAGTTTATCCTTCGATACGGCCAAGAACCCGTACGGCCATTGTTCCCGGAGATCGTCCTTGATGGTCAGGGGAAGTTTGGCAACGTCTTCAAGCGACTCTATCTTTTCGATATCAATATCGGCCTCCTTAAATACCCTTTTGTAGTGAACGGACTTCCGGGCCTGTTTCAATGTGCTTTTAAGCCTTTTCAGTTGCAGGGCCTCAAGCGACGGCCTGTCGATGGTTTCAATCTCTTTTTCCCAATACATTTTTGTTAAGCCTCCGTTATGGATAAATCCATGGATTTTTCTACAACCGCGACGGGATTTTATCAAGACAATTCTCCGGCCGGCTTTTGAACACCCTATGACCGCGGGACAAATGACCGCTGCGCCTTTCCCGGGCGGCGGGAACGATAGGTATTGACGCGGTATCGAAGAAGGTGTAGCGTGATTTTTTCTTAAGAAACGTGAGCCATATCACCCGAGGAGAACGAAAATGATACCCCGCTATTCACGAGAGAAAATGAGCGCCGTCTGGAGCCCGGAGAACCGGTATCAGAAGTGGCTCGACATCGAAATCCTGGCCTGTGAGGCCATGGCCGCCAAGGGCGACATCCCCGCCGAGGCCCTCGCCACTATCAAGGCCCGGGCCGGCTTCGATATCGCCAGGATCGATGAGATCGAGCGCCAGACGAAGCACGATGTCATCGCTTTTTTAACCTCCGTCACCGAGAAAGTAGGCCCCGACGGCCGTTTCATCCATATGGGACTCACATCCTCCGACATCCTCGACACGTCGCTGGCGGTCCTCTTGAAAGAGGCCGCAGATATCCTTCTTGAAGACCTGGATGCCCTGATCGACGTCCTTAGGAAAAAAGCGTTTCAACATAAAACAACGCTGATGATCGGCCGTTCCCACGGAATTCACGCCGAACCGATTACCTTCGGCCTCAAAATGGCCATCTGGCACCAGGAAATGACCCGGAACCGCGACCGGCTGGCCCGCGCCCGGGAAACGATCAGCGTCGGCAAGATCGCCGGGGCCGTCGGCACATTTTCCTTCATCGACCCGGCCGTCGAAACCTACGTCTGCGGGAAGCTGGGGCTGAAACCCGCCCCGGTATCCTCCCAGATCGTCCAGCGGGACCGCCATGCCGAGTACTTCGCCACCCTCGCCATCATCGGCTCATCCCTCGACAAATTTGCCCAGGAAATCCGCCTCCTGCAGCGCACGGAGGTCCGGGAAGCGGAAGAGTACTTCTCGCCGGGGCAGAAAGGATCGTCGGCGATGCCCCACAAGCGAAACCCCGTTCTCTCGGAGAATCTCTCGGGCCTCGCGCGCCTGATGCGCTCCTACGCCCTTGCCGCCCTGGAAGACGTCGCACTCTGGCACGAGAGGGACATCAGCCACTCTTCGGTCGAGAGGGTCATCGGTCCCGACGCCACGATACTCCTGGATTTCATGCTGTCCCGGTTTACGGGGCTGATCGACAAACTGGTCGTCTACCCCGACCAAATGAAGAGAAACCTGGAAATGACCCACGGCGTCGTCTTCTCCCAGATGGTCCTGCTTAAGCTCATCGACAAGGGCATGACAAGGGAGGATGCCTACGCCGCAGTCCAGGAGAACGCCATGAAATCCTGGCATGAGGGCATTCCCTTCAAAAAACTTCTTGAGGAAGACGCAAAGGTAAGCGCCCTGATCGGAAAAGACGTACTGGACCAGGTCTTCAGGACGGAAAATTTCCTCACACAGGTCGACTTCATCTTCCAGCGGGTCTTCGGCGCGTCGTCCTGACCGGCCGGTTCTGATTTACGGCAGGCGGATGGCTGCTTTGCTATCCCGGCGGCTGATCACCGTGTCCCTGCGGTAATGGACGTCGTCCGTCTCGGGATGGTCGATATTGTAGTGCAGCCCCCGGCTCTCTTCGCGCAACCTTGCACAGCGGATGATCAGTTGGGCTACCGTGGCGATGTTGCGCAGTTCGAGCAGATCCTTTGTCACGAGGAACCGCCGGTAATAGTCGTCAATCTCGTGGCTGATCATGTCAATCCTGATGTCCGCACGCTCCAGGCGCCTGTCGGTGCGCACGATGCCCACATAGTCCGACATACAGCGCCTGATTTCGTCCCAATTGTGCGACACGATGACGGATTCGTTGCTCTGCCTCGCCCCTTTCGGGTCCCAGGACGGGACCGCTATAAACGTATCTTTGTTTTCAGGATATAATCGGGCGATACGCGTGAAGGCGCGGTGGGCGAAGACCACAGCTTCCAGCAGGGAGTTGCTTGCGAGGCGGTTGGCCCCGTGCAGCCCCGTGCAGGAGACCTCGCCGCAGGCGTACAGGCGGTCGATGCTGGTTTCCCCGAAGGCATTGACGGCGACGCCGCCGCACAGATAATGCGCCGCGGGTACTACGGGTATCGGCTCCGTGGCCATATCGATTCCGAACTCCTGACATTTCCGATAGATGTTCGGAAACCGGTTGACGATGAAATCCCGGTCCTTATGGGTAATATCGAGAAGGACATATTCGTCCCCCGTCCTTTTCAACTCGGTGTCGATCGCCTTGGCGACGACATCGCGGGGCGCGAGGCTCTTCATGGTATGGTACTTTTCCATGAAGGTCTCCCCGTTTTTCAGGCGCAGCACGCCCCCTTCTCCTCGCACCGCTTCGCTGATCAGAAAAGATTTGGCATCGGGATGGTAAAGACAGGTCGGATGGAACTGCATGAACTCCATGTTGGCAATTTTCGCCCCCGCCCGGTAGGCCATAGCGATGCCGTCCCCGGTGGCGATATCGGGGTTCGTCGTGACGAGGTAGACTTTTCCGGCACCGCCCGTCGCGAGGATAGTGAACCTGGCCTGGAAGGTATGGACCTGATCGTTTTCGATATCCAGGACGTAAGCGCCAAGGCAGCGGCCCGGGTCCTTGCCTTCCCCCGACCAGGCGGACTCCAGGATCAGATCGACGGCAATGAAATTTTCGTAGATTGTGATGTTGCCCTTCCGGCCGGCCTGGTCGTTTAAGGCCCTTTCGATCTCCCGGCCGGTCAGATCCTTGGCATGGAGGACCCTCCTCCGGGAATGGCCGCCTTCCTTACCCAAATCGTAAACGGTCGAGAAGCGGTCTTCGGCCTTGGTAAACTCGACGCCCCACTTCACCAGTTCGTCAATCCGGTCGGGACCCTCGGTTATGGTGAATTTGACCACGTCCTCCCTGCAGAGGCCGGCCCCTGAATTAAGCGTGTCCTGGATGTGGTACTCGAAGCTGTCGACGTCGGCCTGGACAGCGGCAATCCCTCCCTGGGCGTAATTCGTGTTCGACTCGAATTTTTCCTTCTTCGTGATGATGGCGACCGATCCCAGTGCCGACGCCTTGATGGCAAAGCTCAATCCCGCAATGCCGCTGCCCAGCACGAGAAAATCCGTTTTAATCTCCATGGCTTCTATCTCCGCTTGCCCCATTTCTAAAAGTTATTTACAATCCGTCCGTATTTCTATATAGACATTTGCTCCTTGTGTAAAAGGGTTTTTCGATGGTGAACGAATGCTGATATTGGGTATTGAATCTTCCTGCGACGAAACTGCGGCTTCCGTCGTACGCGACGGCCGAACGCTGCTATCGAGCGTCGTGGCGTCGCAGATCGACATCCACAGGAAATACGGCGGCGTGGTGCCGGAAATAGCCTCCCGGAAACATATCGAGGCTATTGTCCCGGTCGTTTCGCAGGCCTTGGAGGATGCAGGCGTCGACGGGGCGGAACTCGGCGGAATCGCGGTAACCCGGGGACCGGGGCTGGTCGGCTCCCTGCTCGTAGGACTCTCCTTTGCGAAGGCCTATGCCTATGCCCGGAACCTTCCCCTGGTCGGCGTCAATCACCTGGAAGGGCATATCGCCTCCGTCTTTCTCACCGAGAATATCCCCGGATATCCCTTTATCGCCCTGGTCGTTTCGGGAGGGCATACCAATATCTACCGTGTGGACAACCTCGAATCCTTTCTGCTTTTAGGACAGACCCGGGACGACGCCGCGGGCGAAGCCTTCGACAAAGCCGCTAAACTCCTCGATATCGGATATCCCGGCGGTGTGGTGATCGACCGGATGGCCAAGAAGGGTAACCCCAAAGCCATCGACTTCCCCCGGGCCATGAAGGACAGCCTCGATTTCAGTTTCAGCGGCCTCAAGACATCTCTTTTGACCATGATGAAGAAACGGACCGCCCCGCTCTCGGATGCGGAAAGTCATGACGTCGTCGCCAGCTTCCAGGAGGCCATCGTCGATGTCCTCGTCGACAAGACCCTGAGGGCGGCCGAGACGTCCGGCATCGCACGGGTTGTCGTCTGCGGCGGCGTCGCCGCCAACAGCCGCCTCCGGGACCGGTTCCGGAGCGACGGGGCGGCAAGAGGGATCGATATTTTCATTCCGCCAATCAGCCTCTGCACGGACAATGCCGCCATGATCGCCGTCATGGGGCATCATCTCCTGGCCGCGGGCAGACGTAACACTCTGGACATCAATGCCGTTTCGCGCTGGGAAGTGGAACGCGGCCGATGAGCCGCATTGGGGCGCCATATCCGCTTCCCTTGAATAAAGTATGCTCCTGAAAAACAAGATCAGGCAATTTCACGACCGTTTCATCAGTCTGCAGGGGGAACCCAAGGCCATCGCCATGGGCCTTGCCATAGGCGTCTTCATCGGCGTTACACCGACCATCCCGTTCCATACGGCCCTTATCATTTTCGCGTGTATCGCCTTCAGACAAAATGTGAGCGCCGCCTATCTCGGTTCGTGGCTCGTTTCCAACCCCGTGACAATCCCCATCCTCTATTACTCGCAATACGAGCTCGGCATGCATCTTCTCGGGATAGAACACGACACATTCGCCCTGGCCGATTATTCGATCGGTTCCGTTCTTGAACTTGGCGCGCATATCCTTGTTCCCATGCTTATCGGCGGGCTGATCATGGCTCCGTTCTTCGCCGTACCGGCCTATTTTCTGACACGCCGCTTCATCAGGATCATAAGGGGAAAGCAGACATCATGACGTCACCGAAAAAGATCATGAAAAGCAGGGGCATCCGCCCGCTGAGACGTTACGGCCAATCCTTTCTGCAGGACCGCAACATCATCGGCAGGATTGTCGATGCGGCCGATATCCGGCCGGACGATACGGTCGTGGAAATCGGGCCGGGACCGGGAACCATGACAGGGCTGATCGCCGAGAAAGCCAAGACCGTGATCGCCGTCGAAATCGACCCCTATATGGCCGACATCCTGGAGCAGACATTCCGGGCCCGCGACAACCTGACCATCGTGCGGGCCGACATCCTTGCATTCGATCTGGCCTCCGCCCTGCCGGCATTGCCCGGCAGCAAATTGAATATCATCGGCAATATCCCCTACAACATCTCGACGCCGATCCTCTTTCATTTATTGGATTTCCGCCGCCTGATCCGATCCATCACCATCATGCTGCAGAAGGAAGTGGCCGAGCGGCTGGGGGCATCGCCGGGGACAAAGGACTACGGCATCCCCACCGTGGCGGTCGCCATGTACGCCCGCGTCACGCCCGTGACGGACGTTCCTCCTTCCTGCTTCTATCCCAAGCCGAAAGTGACGTCCCGGGTGATCAGGATTGACTTCCGTGAAGAACCGCTCACGCATCTGACGGACGAGACCTTTTTCACGACCGTCGTGAAGACGGCCTTTTCTCAGAGAAGAAAGACCATTTTCAACAACCTCAAAAGCCTAAGGGTTCCGGGCGGCGATGCAGGCCTTTCTTCGGCCCTCTCCCGGGCGGGTATCGACGGCGTCCGGCGGGCGGAAACGCTTTCCGCGGTCGAATTCGGTCATCTGAGCAATACCCTTGTGGACACCATAGCGCAACATCCGGAAAATTATTGACAATCAGCTGCGGTTGACCTAATTTTAAAATACGGCTACGATGGACACGGTTATCAAAGGAGGTATTCGTGGATACAAGCGAATTCAGAAAACCTTCATTCAATTGCGATCCGCTTTTTGTCAACCGCTGGTCACCCCGGGCGATGTCGGGCGAAGCATTGACCAGGGAAGAGCTGTTCACCCTCTTCGAGGCCGCCCGCTGGGCGCCGTCGTCCAACAACAATCAGCCCTGGCGCTTCCTTTACGCAGCAAGGGACTCCGAATATTGGCCCCTTTTTTTCGATCTCCTGACCGATGCCAACAAGGTTTGGGCGGAAAAAGCGGCCGTGCTGGCGGTCGTCGTCTCCAAGACGACTTTCGACCACAACGATAAATATTCCCGCACGCACGCGTACGACGCAGGGGCGGCCTGGGAGAACCTGGCCCTTCAGGGATCTCTGAAAGGCCTCGTCGTCCACGGCATGCAGGGTTTCGACTACGATAGAGCCAGGGCGGCGCTCAACGTACCCGATTCGTTTCAGGTAGAAGCCATGATTGCCGTCGGCAAGCCCGGGAAGAAAGCGGACCTTCCCGAACATCTCCAGGCGAGGGAATTTCCATCTCCACGGAAAGAAATGGCAGCGATCGTCTGCGAGGGACCTTTTCGGTTTAAATGAAATGGAGGCAGGAACGGCCATACGCGAAAAGGGGTCTGTCTCTAACGGATAAAGAAGGAAAAACATGTTCGACATCAACGATTCCGACTGGGAAAAAAAGGTGGCTTCCCCTGATGAGGTCCTAGCCAGGATTGAACCGGGAATGAGCATCTTTCTGGGAACCGGGGTCTCGGAACCCCGAACCCTGGTTAAGCATTTGCTGGCTTCAGAGAAGAGCAACCTGAACGACCTGGAACTGATCCAGCTTGTCAGCCTCGGGGACGCCATTTCCTTCTCCCATCAGACCAACAAACATAAATACCGGTTGAAGACTTTCTTTTCCGGCTGGGTCGCGAACGAGGCCATCACCTCGGGGTCCATCGACCTCATCCCCTGCCGCTACGGCCGGATTCCCAAATTGGTCGAATCGGGGGCCATCCGCATCGATGCCGCCTTCATCCAGATCACGCCGCCCGACAAGGCAGGCTATGCCAGCCTCGGCGTCTCCGTCGACGTCGCCCGGAGCGCCATGAAGCAGGCAACCCTGGTGGTCGGCGAGATCAATGATAAAGTTCCGTGCACTATGGGAGACACGTTTGTTCATGTGAGCGAATTCGACTATTTTGTCCACGCGACGGAACCGCTTATCCTTTTTCCCCGCTGGCCCATCTCGGACATGTTCGATAAACTGGCGGCGAACATCGCCTCCGTTATCGAGGATGGAAGCTGCATCTCCTTCTTTTCGGGATCGCTTTTCGAAGCCCTGGGACGCCATTTGGCCGAAAAGAAGGACCTGGGCATTCACACGTGCATTTTCAACGATGCCCTGATGGACCTGATGAAATCCGGGGCGGTAACCAACAGGAAGAAGGGATTTTTCCCCGGAAAGGCCGTGACGTCTTACGCCCACGGCACCGCGGAGCTGATGAAATGGCTGCATCTCAACCCTCTCGTCGAATTCCAGGGAATCGACGTCACTGCCGATCCGACAAAAATCGCCATAAACGACCGGATGGTGGCAATACTCCCGGCACGAAAAGTGGACCTGACCGGGGGCGTTGCCCTTCATGCCGGGATCAGCAACGTCACGGCTTCACCGGGCCAGGCCCAGGAAATATTCACCGGTATTCAGCCGTCCCGCGGGAGCAGGGCCGTATTTGCCCTGTTCAGCCGCAACGCCAGGGGCGAATCGAATATTCTCCCCTCCATAAAGGATTACCCCAATCAGTTCATCAACCGGGAATCCCTGGATATCATCATCACCGAATACGGCGTCGCCTCCATGACGGGGCGGTCCCTCCGCGAGCGGGCTCTGGCCATCATCGACATCGCCCACCCGGGAGACAGGGCGGAGCTGGTCCGGTTGGCAAAGGAGGCCAATATCCTCTACGCCGATCAGAAATACCTCCCCGAATCGGGGTCCCTGTATCCCGACGATATATCCTGCAGCCACGTCTTCAAAGGCGGGCTCAGCGTCCAGTTCAGGGCCATCAAGCCCTCGGATGAAGAGGAAATGAGGCGGCTGTTTTACCGCTTTTCGGAACGGACCGTCTATTACAGGTATTTCAGCCCGATCAAGACGATGCCCCACCCCAAGATGCAGGACTACGTCAATGTGGACTACAGCCGATTCATGTCCATCGTGGCCACGATCGAACAGGACGGCATGGAAAAGATCATCGCCGAAGGCCGATATGTCCGCCATCTCGACCGTCCCCTCTACGCCGATATCGCCTTCGTTGTGGACGAACTCTACCAGGGCCGGGGCATTGCGCTTTTCCTTCTGGAATTGCTCATCAAGACGGCCCGGGAACGGGGCATCCAGTTCTTCACGGCCGACGTCATCGCCGACAACAAGTCCATGATGCGGGTCCTCGAAAAATCGAATCTTCAGATGAGGGCCGTTATGGAATACGGATCCTACAATCTGACCATGCCGCTCATCGCCGGCAGGGAGAGAATCGGCAGCGAATATAAATAATATGTTTTTCATCAAGAAGTTTCTGACGCCTCTGTTTTACTCCCTGACTATAACCGTCATGCTCCTGGTTATCGGTCTTGCCCTGCTCTTGTTTACGCGACGTCAAAAAGCGGGGAAAATACTCACGGCTGCGGGCGTATTGCTCGTTTTGGTCCTGAGTATCGGCCCCCTTCCGGACATGATGCTGAGGCCCCTGGAAGACAGGTACCCGCCGCTAATGCTCAGGGCTGACGATAATGCGGCCGCGCAGGTGAAATGGGTCGTCGTCCTGGGGGGAGGTGTAAGAACCGAATCCGGCCTGTCGTTGGCCGACAGGATCGCTCCTAACGCCTTAGTGCGTCTCGTTGAGGGGATTGGGATACATAACCGGCTGCCGGGCAGCAGATTGCTTCTCTCGGGGGGCGCCCTATACGGCAGCGAACAGGAAGCGAAGGTCATGGAGAAGATTGCCGCCACCATGAAGGTCCGTCCGGAAGCTGTTGTTCTCGAATCGAAATCGAGAGATACGGAAGAACAGACACGGTTCGTTTGCGCCATCGTGGGCAAAGAGCCCTTTATCCTCGTAACCTCGGCGTTTCACATGTCCCGGGCCATGGCGCTCTTCCACAAGAACGGCGCCCTCCCAATGGCGGCCCCCGTCAACCGGATAACGGCCGTCAACAAGGGAATCCATCCGTCCCTCTTCTATCCGTCGGCCGGCGGATTCTCCAAGGCCGACATCGCCATCCACGAATATCTGGGTATCGGGTGGCTGTGGCTTAAGGGCCTCCTGTCATGACTTCCAGGCGTTATACGATTCACGCGCAATCTGTTATGCGAGACGGGAGAAATATCCCTTGAACTCATTTTTCTTAAATGTTAGAGACATAACCCGTCAGGCGGAAGAGCACAGCGATGCCTGATCAGCGCTACAACCCGAGGAGACAACATACCATGAAGACCGGCAGATGGATCATCGGCACATTGATGCTTGTATTGGTATTGGCATTCGGAAAGGTGTGGGCGGTAGACACCAGGAGCGTGATGGTGCTGCCTTTCGCCACGCACAGCAGCGAGAACATCGACTGGATTCAGCAGTCCGTCTGGGACATGATTTCCATCCGCGTCTCGGCCGGCGGCAACATCACGGTCCTGGCCAAGGACAAGGTTTCGGACGCCCTGAAGCCCAAAGGGGTCAAGCAGCTTTCGGAAGCCGATGTCTATGCCCTGGGTAAGCAGATGAAGGCGGATTACGTCGTCTGGGGGAGCATCTCGAAGATCGGCAACAACCTGAGCATCGACGGGAAGCTGATGGACGTGGGGAAATATCAATCGGCATTCGGGGCGTCGGCCCTGTGCCACGGCATGGACGAAGTGATTCCCAAGATCAACGATTTTTCCCAGAAAGTGGTTGATAGGATCATGGGCGGCGCTGTTGCGGCGGCCCCGGCCCCCGCGGCACCGGCCCCTGCTGCGGCAGCGGCGGCACCGGCGGCTGCGGCCCCGGCTGTTACGCCTGCGGCCCGGGAATCGGAGGTCATCGCGGGGATCAGAAAATCGTCCAAGGGGACCATGACCGCGGCCATCAATCCCGATTTCATCAACGCCTTCCAGCCCGTGGACCGGAAGGGATTCTGGATGAGCGAGGGTTATCCCACCGAATTCAGAGGGATGGCCGTCGGCGACGTGAACGGCGACGGCCTGAACGAGATCGTCGCCATCGACCGCAACTCGATCCGGATATTCCAGAAGAAGGGCTCGGATTTCAGGATGATCCAGAAGATCCAGGGGAAGATGAGCGACAACTACATTGCCGTCGATGTCGTCGATCTTTTCCAGGACAAGCGCCAGGAGATCGTCGTGACCAATCTCCTCAAGAACAACGCCCTGGAATCCTTTGTCCTGGAATGGAAGAACGGGAAATTCGTGGAACTGGCGACGCGCCTGCCCTGGTTTTTCCGGGCGATCGAGACCCCCGGCGGCGTCAAGCTGATGGGGCAGCGGTTCGGCGTGGACCGTCCCTTCAGCACGCCCATCTACGAGATGGTCTGGGAGGGGGGCAAGCTGAAGGAAGGGAAGAAGATGACCGTTCCGCTGGGGCTTTCGGTGTATAACTTCACGATCGACGCGATCGAGGCGGGGGGTCCGGAGAGGATCATCGCTCTCGACGACTACGACTATCTGTGCATCTATACGCCGACGGACATGGTGATCGACAAGCTGCGGGTCTTCGGCGGACCGAAGGAGCTGCTCTACAAGAGCGACGAGATCTTCGGCGGGAGCAACCTCTACGTCGATTACGTCGGCCAGGAGACGACGGGGGGGGCGACGGAGGACCAGCGGGCCTTCATGAACGCCCGGATTCTGACATACGACACGAACGGGGACGGGAAGAAGGAGATCATCATCGTGAAGAACATCTCCCCGGGCGGCAACTTCCTGAAGAAGGTCCGGATCTACACGTCCAGCGAGATCTACAACATGGAATGGGACGGTCTGGGCCTGGTGGAGAACTGGCGGACGCGGAAGATCAACGGCTACGTGGCGGACTACCAGTTCAAGGACGTGGACAACGACGGGGAGAAGGAGATCGTGATGGCGCTCGTTCTCTCGACGGGCCGGGCTTTCGGGGAGAAGAGCGTCTTCGTGGCCTACAAGATGTCCGCCCCCCAGCCGGTGCAGACGCCCAAGCAATAGGGGGTTGACATTTACCGCAAATTGTTATAACCGATCTTTCCTGTTCCTTAAGGAAGACAGACTGGCGGTGTAGCTCAGCCGGTTAGAGCATACGGCTCATATCCGTAGTGTCCGGGGTTCAATTCCCTGCACCGCCACCAAATAACCTCGAAAAGCCTGGCTGCCGCGTCAGGCTTTTTACTTTTCAACAGCCGACATAAGCTGAGTACCATGATGCCTCCCTCATACCTGTCGAGCAGAGAAGATTTCCTGGACAGGGTCACCGAGAAACTGGCCCTGGCACCGCTCGATTTCCTGCAAAAGGCGCCGAAACCCGGGAAAATATCGGAAACGGGCGACTCGCGCAGGACGGCCGGTGTACTTCTGCTGTTAAACTTCAAGGAAGCCGCAGGCAGCAGGGATCAGGGCGATTTTTCTTTTCTCCTTATCAAGCGTTCGGCCAATGTCGCCCAGCCGGGCGACATCAGCTGCCCCGGCGGGATGCTCCATCCCTCCGTGGATCAGTTCCTGGACAGGTTTGTCCGGTTCGGCTTTCTTCCCAATCTCCAAGGGAAAGGATGGGCTTACGCGCAAGCGCGGGACAGGGAAACCTATCGGCTGATTACCCTCTACCTGACCAACGCCCTGCGGGAATCCTGGGAAGAAATCCGGTTTAATCCCTTCAATCTGCGGTTTCTCGGTCCTTTCGCCACCTACGACCTTATCCTCTTTCGGCGGACGATCTTTCCTCTCGTCGGCTTTGTCAAGCATCCCTGGCCGCTCAGGGCCAACCATGAGGTCGAGCAGATCATCGAAATTCCGTTGCGGTCGTTTTACGATCAAACCAACTTCGCAAGGTTCGTTATCGGCTATAGGGACCGGGAACAATCCGGGCAGATACGTTATGGGGAATTCCCCTGCCTTGTGTGCAGGGACGACCGGGACCACGAGCATGTCCTGTGGGGGGCGACCTTCTATATCATCGTCAACTTCCTGAAGACCGTGGCCGGTTACGATCTGCCCCACTGGCAGTCGCAAAGGACGATCGAAAGGGACTTGCCGGACAACTATACGCGGGGGCACAAATGACCATGCAAGCCCTTACCCTGGCCGGCGTCGTCTTCGATTTTGACGGCACGCTCGCCGAACTCAATATCGATTTTGCAGCGATGAAGCGGACTGTTCTTTCGCTCGCTGCGGACAGGGGCGTCGAGACGACGGCCATCGAAGGCCTTCACGTTCTGGAAGCCATCGAAACGGCGGGGCAAATCATAGCGGGAAGGGAACCTCGCCTGGCGAAACGCTTTCATGCCGATGCCTGCGCCGCCGTTGCGGCTATCGAAATAGCCGCCGCCCGGACAGGTTCCCTCCTTCCCGGCAGCAGGGAAATGCTCCTGGAACTCAAGAAGCGGCACGTCAAATCCGCGGTGATCACCCGTAACTGCCGGCAGGCCGTAACGACCATTTTTCCGGATATTTCGTCCCACTGCGACGCCTTTATCCCCCGGGAGCAGACCAACCATGTGAAACCCCATCCCGAGCATCTCCTTGCGGCACTGAAGAGCCTTGCCGTCCTGCCGGAGCATGCCATGATGGTCGGCGACCATCCCCTGGACATCAAAGCGGGTCAGAACGCAGGCGTTCTGACAGCCGGCGTTCTGACGGGCAATTCTTCCCGGGACGCCCTTACGCAAGCGGGGGCCGACTATGTCTTTTCGGCGGCGGCGGACATTCTCGCAATCCTGTCTGATCGCACATAAAAAACGGACCGCGCCGTCCCGGCCGGCGTCCCGGAGACCAAGACGCATTCACAGCTGCGCAACAAAAAAGCGGGATACCCGTAAGATATCCCGCCCGGAAATCAACCTTTTATAACGGCCCGATTTCTAAATCTCCATGATCTCCTTCTCTTTAGCCTGGAAAACGGCATCCGTCTTTTCGATATATTTATCCATCCTTTTCTGTACGTCTTCCTGAAAGGTGAACATCTCGTCTTCCGATATTTTGTTGTCCTTTTTCAAGGTCTTGAGCCGTTCGTTCGCGTCCCGTCTGGAATTTCTCAGTTTCACTTTCGCCTCTTCGGCCATCTTCTTTCCAACCTTGACGAGTTCCTTGCGCCGCTCTTCCGTCAGCACCGGAATCGAGATGCGGATCACCTTGCCGTCGTTGGAGGGCATGAGTCCCAAATCCGATTTCTGGATGGCCTTCTCGATGGCGCCGATAATGCTGCTGTCCCACGGCGATATGACGATAAGACGGCTCTCGGGGACCGAGAGATTGGCCACCTGGTTGATGGGCGTCGGCGCACCGTAATAATCGACCTTGATGCCGTCCAACAGGGACAAGGAGGCCCTGCCCGTGCGCAACTTGCTGAAAGATTTTTCGAGGGACTGGATGGTCTTGTCCATGTCATCCTTCAAATCGCTGAATATCTTTTCTTTCATACATTATCCTCCGATTATCGTTCCGATGGCTTCGCCGCAGACGACGCGCTTGATGTTGCCTTCTTTTTGCAGGTTAAAGACCATCAAAGGAAGATTGTTGTCGCGGCAAAGCGAAATAGCCGTGGCATCCATGACTTTCAGATTCCGGGTCAGGACTTCCGTGAAACTCAACTGGTCGAATTTCACCGCCGTGGCATCCTTGACAGGATCCTTGTCGTAGACGCCGTCCACCTTGGTGGCCTTCATCAGGACTTCGGCCTTGATCTCCACCGCTCGAAGCGCGGCGGCCGTGTCGGTCGTAAAGAACGGGTTCCCCGTGCCTCCGCCGAACACGAGCACCCTGCCCTTCTCCAGGTGACGTACGGCCCTTCTTTGGATAAACGGTTCCGCCACCTCTTTCATCTCGATGGCGGTCAGGACGCGTGTCGGAACACCGATCTGTTCCAGGGCGTTCTGGAGCGCCAGGCTGTTGATGACCGTGGCCATCATGCCCATATAATCCGCCCCGGTCCTGTCCATGCCTTTGGCGCTGGCTTCAAGCCCGCGGAAGATATTTCCTCCGCCGACGACAAGCCCCAGTTGCACACCGAGTTCATGGACCTCCTTGACCTGCGCGGCAATGGCGGCAACCACTCCCGGATCGATTCCGAAGGTGCCTTTACCCATCAGGGCTTCCCCGCTCAGTTTGAGCAATATTCTCTTATATACGGACCCACTCATATTCACCGTCCCCCGCGGCCTTATCCCGAAGCGGCGCGGCTTCTCCCAGGGAGCGGCCGTTTGCGCCGGAGCGGCATGGCTGTGCGGTCATGAGACAACAGGGGAGATATAACCAGTTATATCTCCCCTGCATGAGGAACAATTACTTTTTGATTTCTTCGCCCAGTTGAAAGCGGGCGAAGCGCCTCACGATGATGTTTTCGCCCGTTTTCGCAATCATATTCTTCACCAGGGTACTCACGGTAATATCCTGATCCTTCACGAATTTCTGATCGAGAAGGCAGACTTCCTCGTAATATTTCTTAAGCTTGCCTTCGATGATCTTGTCCCAGATTTTCTCGGGTTTCTTCTCGGCCATCAACTGATCCTTGTAGATGGCCTTTTCCCGCTCCAGGGCCTCGGATGTTATCTCTTCCGCGCTCAGGTAGAGAGGATTCGTGGCAGCGATATGCATGGCGATGTCTTTCGCCATATTCTGAAAATCGTCCGTTTTGGCGACAAAATCCGTCTCACAGTTGATTTCGATGAGGACGCCGATTTTTCCGCCCATATGGATGTAGGACGTGATCGTTCCGTCCTTGGCCGCCTTTGAGGAACGTTTCGTCGCGGCCGACATCCCTTTTTTCCTCAGATAATCGATCGCCTTTTCAAAATCCCCGTCAGATGCCGCCAGCGCCTCTTTGCAATCCATCATGCCGGCACCGGTCTTAACCCGCAAATCTTTCACCATTGCCGATGTAATTTCCAATGTAGGTACCTCCTCGTTTCCCTTGTTCAGTCCTTATCCTTCAACCTGATTTTTCGTCTCGACACTCTCCGGGACATCCGGCTCTTCGTCGTCCTGAGCGACCGGCGCTGCCGGGGGCGCCGCTGCCGAACCCTTGTCGCTTTCCGCCTGGATTTTCTCCTCCAACCGTTTTTTGCCTTCCATGACGGCATCGGCAATCCGCGACGAGAAAAGTTTTATGGCCCTGATGGCATCGTCGTTTCCGGGGATGACATAATCGATATCATCGGGATCGCAGTTCGTATCCACAATGGCAACCAACGGAACCTTCAATTTTTTGGCCTCGTTGACGGCGATGTCTTCCCGTTTCGGGTCGACGATAAACAATCCGCGGGGTTGGCTCTTGATCGTCCGGATTCCACCCAGCACCTTCTGCAGTTTGTCCCTTTCCTTCTGGAGTTTGAGGGCCTCTTTCTTGGGAAAGGCCTTGATGCTGTCGTCTTCGAACATCTTATCCAGATAGTTGAGCCGGTCGATGCTCTTCTTGATCGTTGTAAAGTTCGTCAGCATCCCTCCGAGCCATCTCTGGTTGACATAGGGCATGCCGCACCGCAACGCCTCTTCCCTGATCGCCTCCTGCGACTGTTTCTTTGTCCCGACAAACAGGAGCGTCCCCCCGGCGGCAACCGTGTCCACGACAAACTGGTACGCCGACTGGAACATCTCAACCGTCTGTTGAAGGTCGATAATGTAAATACCGTTTCTGGCCCCGAAAATATAGGGCTTCATCTTCGGGTTCCATTTGTTGGTCTGGTGACCGAAATGGACCCCCGCCTCAAGCAACAACTTCATCGAAATACTGGCCATTTTTTACTCCTTTTTCTTGTTTATTCCTCCATCCTTCTCATCTCACCGGGGAACTTTCCGTAAGGAAAGCAACACCCCGTCGATCCAAGGATGTGCGAAGTGCGGTGGCTGATAGCATAAAGATTCCAAATAAGCAAGGAAAAACAGAACCATGACGCAAGCGTCCGGTGGACCGGGCTTTAACCGCCCCCAGGCGGTCAAAGACGCTTTGCGAGCACCTTCCGCATATGATTTTACGTATGGTAATGAGCGTTGATCTTCACGTAATCCGTCGTCAGATCGGATGCCAGAAGACGCCACGACCGGCCGCCCATGGCCAGATCGATGGTCACCGAGATCCGGTCCTGCTTCATGATCTCTTCCAATACCTTTTTCAGGCCTGCCATGCCCCGTCCTCCGGAGAAGACAACCGCGTCCTCGAAACGGAGTTCGACGTTATCGACGGGCAATTTCACCCCGACAGAACCCGCAGCCTGTAAGATCCGGCCCCAATTAGGATCGCCTCCGAAGAAGGCCGTCTTGACCAGTTCGGATCTGCCGATGGCATAGGCGATCTTCCGGGCGTCGGTTTCCGACTTGGCGCCATTGACACGGATATCGATGACTTTGGTGGCGCCTTCGCCGTCCCTCACCATATCCAGGGCCAAATCGGCCATGACCTCCGTCAGCATATCCGTAAAAAGCTTGAAATCCTTCGAGTTTCCCTTAATCATCCGATTGCCGGCCATGCCGTTAGCCAGGATCAGGACAGTATCGTTGGTACTCATGCAGCCGTCGACCGTCACGGCATTGAACGTGCCTTCGACGGATTTTTTCAGGACCCGGCGCAACGCCGGCAATTCGATATGGGCATCGGTCATCACATAGGCAAGCAATGTCGCCATATGAGGTTCAATCATTCCGGCACCTTTGGCGATGCCGCAGACCGTAATCTCTTTCCCGCCCAACATGCCGCGGCGGACCGACATCTTGGGAAAACGGTCCGTCGTCATGATCGCTTCCTCGGCATCGGGTATGCCGTGTTCATGGAGACCCGAAACCAAATGCCCCATACCCGCCTCGATCTTGTCTACTGGAAGCCGGTGCCCGATAACGCCCGTCGATGCGACCAGCACCATCTCCTCGGGAATATGCAGATGGGCGGCGGCGGACCGGGACATGCGCACGGCATCTTCATAGCCTTCCCGGCCGCTGGCGGCGTTGGCGTTGCCGCTGTTGGTGACGATGGCCTGGGCCACGCCGGAGCCGATCCGCTCCATATCGAGCAGCACGGGGGCGGCCTTGAAGCAGTTGGTCGTAAAGACACCGGCGGTCATGGCCGGTTTCACGGAATAGATCAGGGCCAGGTCTTTTCTTCCGCCCTCCTTGATCCCGACGGGGACCCCGAAAGCCAGGAATCCGGGGACCGAATAAGTCTCTTTTTCATTATTTATCATGGTTTCTCACACTTTTTTGCGGTCAATTCGCGGCATCAAGCCTGCCGGCCGCAGCATTTTTTATACTTCTTGCCGCTGCCGCAGGGGCAGGGGTCGTTCCGCCCGACCTTGGCGCTTGTCCGATGGACCGTTGCCGGGGCGGGTGTGTCTTCGCCGCGGCTCAGGATGTAATCCTCCCGCTGGCGTTCTTCTATCTCTTCAATGTCCTCTTCACTCTGGATGCGGACCAGGCACAGTTTGGACAGCGTATCTTCCTTGATTTCATGGATCATGTCCATGAACATATCGTACCCTTCCTTCTGATACTCCCGGACCGGGTCCTTCTGTCCGTATCCCCTGAGGCCGACGCCTTCCTTCAGGTGATCCATGCCGAGGAGATGGTCCTTCCAATGGGTGTCGATGGACTGGAGCATGATGACCTTGATCAGGTACTCCATCGTCTCCTTGCCGAACTCCTGCTCCTTGTTCTTTAAGAGCCCCTTCAACCCGTCGATGATCATATCGGTGGCGATATCTGCATTGAGTCCATCCTCGCCGGAAAGGCCTATTTTCAGAGAATACTTGTTGGCGAGCAATTCCTTTAGTCCCTGGAGGTTCCATTCTTCGGGATGGGTTTTCTCCGGGATGAATTCCGGAACGATATCCTCGGCGACGTCTTCGATCATTTCATCAATGTCGGTCCACAGGGTTTCGCCTCCCCGCAGAACTTTCTTACGCTGTTCGTAGATGACTTTCCTCTGCCGGTTCATCACATCGTCGTATTCGAGGAGGTGTTTCCGGATATCGAAATTCTGCCCTTCCACCCTCTTCTGGGCATTTTCGATCGCCTTGGAGATCATGCGGTGTTCGATGGGCTGGTCTTCCTCAAGGCCGATCCGGTCCATGATGGCCGAGATCTTCTCTCCGCCGAAGATGCGGAGCAGATCGTCCTCCAGTGACAAGTAGAACCTCGAAGACCCCTGGTCGCCCTGGCGTCCCGACCGGCCGCGAAGCTGATTGTCGATCCGGCGGCTCTCATGCCTCTCCGTTCCCAGGATGTGAAGGCCTCCGATCGCAGCCACGCCCTCTCCCAGTTTGATGTCCGTCCCGCGGCCGGCCATGTTGGTCGAGATGGTCACGGCGCCGCTCTGGCCTGCCTGGGCGATGATTTCCGCCTCTTTCTCGTGATTCTTCGCATTCAGCACATGGTGCTTGATGCCGAAGCGGTTCAGGTACTTGCTCAACAATTCCGACTTTTCGATGGAGATCGTCCCGACCAGAACGGGTCGTTTTATCTTGTTCAGTTCCTTGATCTCGTCGAGGACCGCCTTGAACTTCTCCTCTTCCGTCTTGTAGATGACGTCACTGTGGTCCACCCGGATCATCGGCTGGTTCGTGGGCACCACCAGGACTTCGAGGTTATAGATCTTCTTGAACTCCTCGGCTTCCGTGTCGGCCGTACCGGTCATGCCCGCCAGCTTCTGATACATGCGGAAGTAGTTCTGGAAGGTGATGGAGGCCAGGGTCTGGTTCTCCCTTTCGATCTTGACCTTCTCCTTCGCTTCCAGGGCCTGATGAAGACCGTCGCTGTACCGCCTGCCCGGCATGATGCGGCCCGTGAACTCGTCCACGATAATGACTTCCCCCTCCTTCACCAGGTAGTCCACATCGCGGCGGAAGAGTACGTGCGCCTTCAGTGCCTGGTAAACGTGATGGACGAGCTCGATGTTGCGCGGGTCGAACAGGTTCTGTACTTTAAGAAATCCCTCGACCCTTACAACCCCTTCGTCCGTCAGGACGACCGTGCGGCTCTTCTCGTCGACGGTGAAGTCCGTGTTCCTGCGGAGACGGGGGATGATCTGGTTGATCCGGTAGTACTTCTCCGTCGATTCCTCGGAAGCACCCGAAATGATGAGCGGTGTCCTCGCCTCGTCGATCAGGATGCTGTCCACTTCGTCGACAATGGCATAATAGAAATCCCGCTGGACGTATTCTTCCAGGCTGAACTTCATATTGTCCCGAAGGTAATCGAAGCCGAATTCGTTGTTTGTTCCATAGGTAATATCGGCGTTGTAGTTCTCGCGGCGTTCGTCGTCCTCCAGGCCGTGGACGATGACCCCCACGTTCATGCCCAGAAACCTGTAAATCGGCCCCATCCATTCCGCGTCCCGGCGGGCCAGGTAGTCGTTGACGGTGACGACGTGGGTCCCCTTGCCCGGAAGAGCGTTCAGATAGACGGGCATCGTGGCGGCGAGCGTCTTGCCTTCACCCGTTTTCATTTCGGCGATTCTTCCTTCGTGGAGGACAAGGCCTCCCAATATCTGGACGTCGAAAGGCCTCATGCCGACCGTACGTCGGGCAGCCTCCCTGACCACGGCGAAGGACTCGGCCAGAATATCGTCCAACTCCGCGCCGTTGTCCAGCTTCTCCCGGAAATAGGCCGTTTTGGCCTGCAATTCGGCATCGCTTAAGGATTTGATGGCCGGTTCCAGCGCATTGACCTCATCCAGAATGAGCCCCAGACGCTTGAGTTCACGATCGTTCTTGCTGCCGACAATTTTCTTCAACAATGAGCCAAACATAAGTGATCCCCTAAAAAAAAACCGGTAATAATTTACCGGTGCCGTTGAAACGGTAACGATTCCTTTAAAGAAGCCGGCGTATCCTGGTCAATTGAGATACCGCCGCGGATTGACCGCGACATTGTTGATGTATACGCCGTAATGCAAGTGGGAGCCCGTGCTGCGGCCCGAAGTTCCCACGTAACCGATCACGTCGCCCCTTTTAACGCTGCTTCCCGCAGAAACGGCAATCTTCGAGAGATGGCCATACCAAGTTGACAACCCATGACCGTGCTCTATCCTGATGCTGTTTCCCATGCTGCTTTGGTACCCGGCTTCGGCGACGACACCGTCGGCGGGGGCCTTCACGGGATTGCCGACTCTCGTCGCGATGTCGATACCGGCGTGAAATTCCCGCGAACTTGTGAAGGGCGATATCCTGTTGCCGAACTCCGAGGTGATCCACCCCATGGCCGGCCAGATGGACGGCGTCGAGGCCATAATCGATTTCTGTTTCTTGAGGAACTCCAGAAGTTCGGTGAAGCTCTTTTCCTGCTTGGTTGCATCCTGGCTCAGCTGTTCGACGTTCTTGTCGATGCTTTCGATGAGGGCCTTGCTGTCGCTGCTCATCCTGGCATTCATTCGGCTTTCCGCGTCGACCGGCCCGCCGATCCCCAGGAGTTGCTCCCTGTCTTTCCTGTTTTCGAGATTCGCGATAATCCTTATTTTTTTGTCGATCTGACGCAATTCTTCCATTTTGGAACCGAACTGATCGACTTTGGCCACGAGGCCGTCAATCTGTGTCTTCTGCTCCTTCGTCTGTTGCCTTAAGCGGGCCAGCTCAAACTTTTCCCGCTGGATATCGATATAGTCGTAGGCCAAGTATCCCGTCACCAGAAGGACGACACCTGCAGACGCGGCAAGGCGAAGAAGCGACTTCACGGAAAGACTGAGTTTCCTGACTGACGCGCCGTCGCTGGGCACGACGATCAGTGTGTAAAAATCATCCGGCATATCCTTGTTCCTGTTGTGTCTGAATTAGCTCAGGTTTCCGGCAATCATTCCTTGAATGAGACACAATGCAAGTTCACCGACACCAACTTCCACTGTCCACGGTGATGAGTTATTGAACTGGCTACGAGGGACGATTACTACTTATATATAGTGTATATTCATAATTTACTAATTATGTCAAGCATCCTTTTATCCGGGGGCAGATGCCGGTCCCGGAAGCCTTTCCCGGGACCGGCCATTGTCTTTCATTCCACGCTGATCGAAAGAAGGGGATCGCCCGCATCGACCTTATCCCCAGGCGACACAAAGACTTCTTTCACCTTCCCGCTGACTTCGGAGAGGATATTATTGAGCATCTTCATGGCTTCCAGAACGACGAGGACCTGTCCGATCGCCACTTCGTCCCCCTCCTTCACCGCAACCTCGTTGACGGTCCCGATGATCTGGGAACGTATGTCGCCCTGTTTGGAAAGGTCGTCGATCTGCTTGCTGCTCAGGCTGATTTTTCTCTTCTGGTCGCCGCTCTCTTCCTGGATCTGCGTCAGTACCGGTTCGGGATGGTGGTCGATCACCATGTAGGTCACGGTATCGCCCGTCTTGGTTTTGCGCTGCGGACCGATCTCGATGGTATGCTGGCGTCCGTAAGCGTCGGCAAAATCGAACTTGTCTCCCAGCCCGAAGCCGCCTTTCCGGAACCAGATTTTCGGCGAGAGGACCCAGGTCTTGCCGTATTTGGCTTCAAACTTGAAAAATTCGACGGCATCGTTGGGGTGCTGCAGGTAAAGGACCAGTTCGTCGTCCGTGGCCAACCGACCCAGCCGTTTCTCCAGGACCTTTTTTTCCACGTCGAGGTCGATATCCTCGATTTTCTGATAGCAGGTATCGCATTCGACGATCTTCTTCCAGTCGGGTCCGAACACGGCCTTATAGACGTCGTCCGCCGGGCGGTAGAACGGGAAATCTCCGTATCTCCCCAGCATGACATTTTTCAGGTCGTCGCTGGCATCCTTATAACGGACACCCTTGAGGACGTTGTTGACGGCCGTCGTCCACAATATCTGCGAACCCGGTGTGACGCTCCACCAGTTTCCCAGTTCGATCTGCACGCGCGGCAGCTCATTCTGGAGGATATGGGGCATCAGATGCAGGAAGCCGCCCTTGACCGCCTGTTCGAAGCTCGATCCCGTGGCGCCGCCCGGAAGCTTGTGGATCTGGACGGTAGGATCGAATCCCATGAACTGGGACTCAAAATCCTTGTAGTACTCTCTCTCCGGCCGCAGTTTGTTCGACGTGTCGATAACCGCTTGGCGGTCGAGACCCGCGGCATGGTAGCCGAGATCATCGAGGACGTCGATGACGTTGAGGAGGGGCGGGGGACCGTAAAAGCCGGAAAAGGCATGGTCGCTCGCATCAATGATCTTGGCACCGTTTTTGACCGATTCCACGATCCGGCCCGTGTCGGAACCGTCGGTGTTGTGGCCGTGGTATTGAATGATCATGTCCGGATACTTCGCAATGATGGCCCTGACAAGCTCGCCCATTCTTCTCGGCGTTCCCAGGCCGCCGTGGTTCTTGATGCAAAGGATGATGTCTTCCCCCGTAACATCGAGAATCTGGCCAACTTTCTTCACATAGAACTCATCCGTATGTTCGGGGCCGGTCGAGAAGCAGATGGACGGCTGAAGGATGCAGCCGGCGGCCT
Source organism: Syntrophales bacterium (assembly GCA_963668175.1). Lineage (GTDB taxonomy): Bacteria > Desulfobacterota > Syntrophia > Syntrophales > PHBD01. The sequence goes on along the minus strand of OY764159.1, from coordinate 1,264,006 downwards.
TCACTTCCTCGAATACGGCGACCATATTCGGGATATGGTTCAGAAAGTCGAAAACGCGCCATATATGTACGTACCGGGCAAAGCTTCGCACCGTTTCCCTGACGACGTTTTCCGGATAGGGCCGGTAACCGAACAGGTTGATGCCGCGGCAAAGCGTCTGAAACATCGTGTCCGGCATCTTCGCCTCCAGGATCTGCAGCTTCTCCAGGGGATTGATCTGCTTGCGCAGCATATCCACATGGATAGAGGCCCCGCCGGTGATCTCCAGAGAAAAGAACCCGGCGGCATTTCGCTCCTGGGCGACCAGAAGCTGCGTATGGGGCATGATGCGATTCTTGAAATCGGATTGGGAGCCATCCCTTTCCGTATTGGTGATGTAGTAGTCTTTGGTCCGGCGGATCTTGTCGAGGACGTAGCGAACGCCTTTCTCCTTCAAATCCTTCGGCGTAATTCTTTCCGCAATTGTCTGTGCTGAAATTTTCATAAAGTACCCTTTTTATGTCAATCAACCGTACGGTTGAGGCATGATCACCTGATCCCGCTTGCCGCCGTCCTGTCCTCTCGAATCGAAAGATCAGGCGGCGTAGGGATTCACCTTCCGCGCGTGAATCTCTGCGATCAAATCCGCAAGCTTGGCAACTTCCCGTTCGGGTTCTTCGTAATCGAACAACTGGGGATGCTTTTCGATGTAGCCGGTATCGAACGTACCGGCCTTGAAATCGGGATCGTCGCAGATGGCAAGATAGAAGGGTATCGTCGTCTTCAGGCCGACGATCAAGAAGCCGTTCAGCGCCCTCTTCAGCCTCTGGATCGTCTGTTCCCAATTATAACCTCGCACTGTCAATTTAACCATCAGCGAATCGTATTCGGTTGGTATTCTGTAACCCTGATAGACGACGCCGTCCAGACGCACGCCGGGCCCACCCGGGGATTGATACACTTCAAGGCGTTTTCCGCCTTCGGGCATGAAATTGTTCTTCGGGTCTTCGGCATTGATCCTGACCTGGATGGCCTTGCCGGCAAGCTGCCCTTTGATGGGCGGGATGGACAAGCGGCATCCCTCGGCGATCTTCACCTGTTCGCGGACGATGTCGACACCGCTCAGTTCTTCCGTGACCGTATGCTCCACCTGCAGCCGGGTGTTCATCTCCATGAACCAGAATTCGTTGGTCCTGGAATCGACCAGGAACTCGACGGTACCGGCATTGACGTAACCCGACTCTTTCGAGGCGCGCACGGCGCAATCGCACATGGCGGTAAGCACGTCACCCGGCAGGTCCGCCGGGGCGATCTCCAGGAGCTTCTGATGCCGGCGCTGGATGGAGCAATCCCGCGTCCCGAGATGAATGACGTTCCCGTGCTTATCCGCAAGGATCTGCACTTCCACATGCCGCGGCGCTTCGATGCACTTCTCCACATAGATGTTTTCATCGTTGAAGCAGGAAAGCGTCTCTGCCCTGGCCAAAGGCAGCTGCATGAGGAGATCCGACTCGCTCACGACCTTCCGGATTCCCCGGCCGCCGCCTCCCGCCGATGCCTTGAGCATGATGGGATAGCCGAATTTTTTACCGAAGGCGATGGCCTCGTTGATTCCCGCCTCGCCGCGCTTGAGATCCGACGTTCCCGGGATAAAGGGGATTCCCGCCTTCTCCATGATGCCTCTGGCTACGACCTTGTTGCCGAGATCGCGAATGACCTGCGGCGGGGGGCCGATGAAGATAATGCCCGCCTTCTCGCACTCGGCCGAAAGGTCCGCATTCTCCGCCAGGAAGCCGTACCCGGGATGAATGGCATCGGCACCGCTTTTCCGGGCCGCCCAGATGATCTTACCTATATCGAGATAGTCTTTTCGGGGACCGTCGCCGATGAGAACGGCATCGTCGGCCAGACGGATATAATACGCATCGTTGTCCGGCGTTTCGTAAACCGCAACGGCTTTCATACCCAGTTCCTTGACTGCCCGGATGATGCGCAGGGCAATCTCTCCTCGATTCGCTATCAGAACTTTTTCGATTTTCTGTTCCTTGACCGCCATGTTGCTCCTTTCAGATCTTCCACCCTCACCACACTAGCGACGGCTCTGCATCTTAAAAATATGTTGGACAATCAGCCTGTTACCCCCGACCCCCGCAAGGGCCGATTTTTGCATCCGCCCTTATACCGATATGACAGGTCCGTGTCAACTGGATAAATCGTTTATTCAGTAAAAAAAATACCTTAAAGAAAGGGCCGCAGAGGCTGAAACAGGGTACGGAAAACGACTCTCCCGATTTCCACGGGCGGACGACCGGATCCGGCGGCCGGACTTTCGGGTATTGGTAAAGGCTTTAAGTGGAAGGCCGGGCGCCTTATACGAACTTTTCGATGAGCCAGAAGAAGGCCATCCCGACGACGATCGTTCCGCCCAGCGATTTGGTGAAAAGCGCGAAGACAAACGTCGGCAGGGCGGCGAATATGTGCGGCCGGAACCATTCCAGGTGGCGGGGGTCGCCGTCCGTGAACAAGGCGGGGAAGACCAGGGCGCTCATGATCGCCGCCGGTATCAGGTCCAGCCATTCGACGAGCCAGCGGGGCAGCTGCCGCCGCGTCAGGAGCACCAGGGGAAGCCAGCGGGGGAGATAGCTTACGATAGCCATACCGGCGACCATAATGAGAAAATCCGGCTTCATCATGGTTCGCCGCCGTCCCGCGCTGCAAATACTTTGCTGTTCCGGAGGAAGACACCGATCGTTGCCGCGGCGACGGAGGCGATGACGATATAGGCGTTGCCCGGCAGGACCATGGCTACGGCTACGGCCAGGATGCCGGCGAGAAGGGCCACGGCGATGTAGAGGGCCCCCCGGAGCTGCAGAACGAGAAGGCAGATGAACATGCCCGTCATCGCATAATCGATCCCGAAAGCCTTCGGGGGGATGAACTGCGCTCCATAGCAGCCCGCAATATTGCTGCCGATCCAGGCGGAGGCGGCCGTGACGTTTACGACCAGCGCCCGCCGCCAATCCCAGCCGCCGTCCCGGAAACGGTTGAGATTCACGGCAAATGTCTCGTCGGTAATGCCGTAGCCGTAGAGAAGCAGCCAGCCGTTGCCGGTGCCCTTAAGATGGACCGACAGGGAGGAACTCATCAGCAGGTGACGCAAGTTGACGATAAACGTGGTGACAATGACGGAGATAACCGTTGCGCCCGCGCCGATCATGGAGACGGCGATGAACTGTCCGCTGCCGGCAAAGACCATAAGCGACATCAGGCCGATCTCCAGAGGGTGGAGTCCCACTTTCTGGGCCAGGACCCCGATGGCCGCGCCGGCGGGGAAATACCCCAGGCATATCGGCCAGGCGGCCACCAGGCCGTCCGCCACCGCCGACGGCCAACCCTTCTTTCCGCCCTTGTCTTCCGAACTCTCATCTTCCATGGTGCGATTCTCATACTACAGCGGCCTGCATCTGTCAAAATGCCTTTTAGCCCATATTGACAACGCCCGGCTCCTCATGTATATCCGTTGAACGGACATATCCTTGCATAATCCGTAACCTATATCCATCAACCTTTCAGGGGGAACGTCATGCAGAATTTCGTCTTTGAGAACACGACCAAAATCATCTTCGGCCAGGGACAAATCAAGAAGATCGGCCCGGAAGTCCGGAGGTTCGGCAATAAGGTACTCCTCGTATACGGCAAAGAGAGCATCAAGAAGAACGGCATATACGACCAGGTCATCGCATCGCTTAACGAGGCGGGCGTAACGTTTGTCGAGCTTGCGGGGGTCAAGTCGAACCCGGTCCTTTCCACGGTCGTGAAAGGTATCGAGCTTGCCCGCAAGGAGAAGGCGGACGTCGTTCTCGCCGTCGGCGGCGGCAGCGTCATCGATACGGCCAAGACCATCGCCGCGGGCGTCAAGGTCGATCACGACGTCTGGGAGTTCTTCACCTATAAGAAAATCATCAAGGACGCCCTGCCGGTCCTGGTGGTCCTCACGTTATCGGCGAGCGCCTCGGAAATGAATGCCGCAGCCGTTATCACGAACGAGGACGGCTGCTGCAAATTCAGCATCCGCTCCCCTTTCATTCAGCCCAAGACATCCATCATGGACCCAACGGTCCTGTACTCCCTCAGCCGCGACTACAGCGCCTACAGCGCCGTCGACGCCATCACCCATATGCTCGAAGGGTACTTCAACAACACGGAACCCTTTAGTCCCCTGCAGGACAGGCTTGTCGAAGGGTTCATGAAGACCGTCATGGAAAGCACCGAAACCATCCTTCAGAACCCCGGCGATTACAACGCCCGCGCCAACATGATGTGGGCGACGACCCTGGCGTTCAACGGCCTGACCACGGCCGGCATGGGGATAACCGGCTTCCCCGCCCACATGATCGAGCACTCCCTGAGCGCCCTGTTCGATATCGCCCACGGCGCCGGATTATCCATCGTCCTTCCCGGCTGGATGCTCTACGCCTCCCGGAAAAACCCGGCACGCTTCGCCCACTTCGCGCGTCAAATCTTCCAGGTGACGGACCAGGACCAGAACAGGGCGGCCCTGGAGGGGATTACCGCTTTGAAGGCCTGGTTCAAAAACATCGGCAGCCCGACGACACTTGCGGAAGGGAACATCCCCGCCGTGGACATCGGGAAGATCGCGGACAATGCCCATGCCCTTGCCCAGGTATGGGGCTTGAAGGCGTACACCCCGGACGTCATTGCGGAAATCCTTACGTTGTGCCGGTAACGACGCGTACGCACCGGGTGCCGTAGAACGCGTTCTGCCGGCTCCAGGTTTTCATCAGACCGCAGAGGAGTGGGTCCCGCCAAGGGGGCAACCGCGCCGCCTTCCGCTTCATGAGAGTTGTGCCTTTGATTCATTTGCTTGACATGCATATATTTTGCATGCTAAATATAAAGGCATATAAAACTATTGCGATATGAACGAAGAGGAGGGCACCATGAATCGAGCAACCGATCAGCACACCGTTCCGGCCGCGGCGGAGCCTCGCTGCACGGGATGCCTCTATTATGAAAACGACCGCCAAAGCGGTCTCGACCACTGCTTCCGTTTTGCGCGATTTGTCGATCATGTGATCAACAAATCGACCGAAGATTGCGATTACCGATCTTAAGCCGGTCTTATTCAAACCCGCCGATGCAACCTGTCCGGCGTTTAAAAGCCGGGAACCGCACTGTTGCGGCACCGTTGCGCAAACAGTCGCCTCCCTGCCCATTCGCTTAAAATTCCAGCGGGAACCGTTCATTTCCGTTTCCGTACCGTCCGCTATGGATATTCTCATTATATAAAACATACATAATACGGTTGCATTCTCAGCGATTCTGCGTTATGGATACGTCACCGTAATCTCTGAGGACGACCCCACCATACCGCATCGTTATCGTTTTCAACGGTTCGACCAATAACCAACGGCAAGAGGGGGCAATGAAGAAGCGAGTCCTTATCGTCAACTGCTACTTCGATGAACTCCGCCTGCCCATCCGCCGCCGGTCGAAGATCCCCCAGGCCATGACGCCCGCCTTTCTGGCCGGGATGTTTTCCCGCAAACTCTGCGACATTCGTCTTTATAATGAGCAGTACAGCGGGCCGCTCGAATCCGGACCGATGCTGGCATGGCCCCACATGCTCGTCCTCACCGGTCTCAACACCGCCTTCGACCGGATGCTCCACCTGACGGCGTATGCTCGATCCGTCAATCCAGAGGTCATCGTCGTCGCCGGCGGTCCCGCCGTCCGGGCCCTTTTTCACTACTCAAGGCTGTTTTTCGATTTTTCCTGCACGGGGGATGTCGAACAGCTTCAGGAGGTTATCGAAGATGCCTTCGGCAAGCCCTACGTGTCGGAACAGTTCCTTCGGGACGGCTGGGCCGTCCCCCGCTTCGATCTCGTGTACTGGATCAGGAGCCCCGGTTACGTGGAATCGAGCAGGAATTGCTACAACCGATGCACCTTCTGCTCACTGACCGCCGAAAAGGGAGCTTACCGCGCCTACGATATCGAGTACCTCCGCCGCCAGTTCCTGGCCCTGGGCAAACGGAGGGTCATCGTCTTTCTGGACAATAATTTTGGCAGCGCCGACAAGAAATTCATCCGTGACAGGTTCGATCTTCTGCAGGAAATGCACGAAAGGGGCTACTTCTGGTACTGGTGCGCCCTGGTTTCGAGCGACTTTCTCCACGACGAGGAAAATCTCCGCCGGGCGCACGAGACGGGATGCCTGTCGCTCTTTGCGGGCGTCGAATCCTTCGACCGCGACGCCCTGGCCGGTTTCCAGAAGTATCAGAATATGCGCCGCTCACAGCCCGACACCATCCGCCGGTGCCTGGAGGCGCACATCACGTTCTATTACGGCATGGTCTACGACATCGCCTCGCGCAGGATCGCCGACTTGCGAAGGGAAATCGAATTCATGGTCTCAAATCCCCGGATGACCCTCCCCAGCTACATTTCGCTTGCCATTCCGATCCTTAAAACACCCTTCTTCTATGAGTGCCTCGACAAGGGGCTGCTTTTACCCGACGTCAAGATCCGCGATCTCGATTCGACGGCAATCACGTTGAAGCCCCTCGATCCCATGCCGGAGGTGCTCCGTTTCGTCCGGGATCTCCAGGGTCTGATCGGGTTCCGCCGGAAAGTGTTGAAGCACAGTGTCCGATTCTATATCCGCAACAGGAAAAATCTCGCCTTCTGGCACATGGTGCTGGCCCTGCACAACGGCCTTCTGCTCTGCACACCCACCCTGGCGACGGCCAGGCCGGACTACGGCCGCATATCCCTCCGAAATCTGGGAAGGACGCCGCGGACGCACGTCGCCACCACGGAATCGCTCGATGCCACCTACCGGCCGGCATTCAGGGTCGATTCCCGATTCAGCCGTTATTTTCTCCCGACGATGCTCACCGACGGAGAAGGCAATCTGGCGGAGGCCCTGCACCCCGACCTGGCACGGCCTGCAAAAGGTCCCGTTGCGGCAGTCGGAGGCAACGTTTCCGTACAGGCCGAAGCGTCCTGACACCGGTCTTCTCTTTATTGCTTTTTGAATCGAAATTGGCTAAAAGCGTTCCGAAACAAAACGGCGGCACCTTCCAATCCATGACGGAGCGACGACCGATGCCCACAAGAGACGAATTCCTGCTGCAATGCGCCGAATACCAGAAGGGACACAACAGGATCACCCTGGTCTTCATCGTTTTATTCTTCATCCAGATCGTCCTCATCAATTCCTTCGGCCTTTGGGACGTCATCAGGGGTTGGCCGGTCTACGCCCTCGCCGGCCTGGAACTGGCCGTGTTTCTCGCCATTCTTAAGATACATGAAAAGAAACGGGGCGTCCGCTGCCCGCATTGCGGAAACCGCCTCAGCTACGGCTCCGGCCCTAACGCCATCAGGGGGGGAAGATGCCCCCACTGCCGCAATCTTATCTTTTCCTCCTGATCCCATTTCATCTTGCCGTTCCAGGAAATTTTAAACTTCAACGTGACGGCGCCGAACGGCCATGTTAAAATAAGCAGTCCATTATCGGCGATAAAGAGAACGATCGGTTAATCATACAACCGCCGGCAAAGGGAGTCCAACGGTTGACCGGCCCAACGCGGCAAGGAGGAATCGTGACCAGAAAGATGATCGACGAAAAGGCAAAAAAACAGCTGCTTGCCGCCTTCAAGAACCTGAAGCAGCCGGTGAGCCTGATTCTCTTTACCCAGAAACACGCCTGCCGTCCCTGCGGCGAACAAGAGGACATCCTCAGGGAGGTCAAGGCCCTGTCCGACAGGATCACCCTTGAAGTCAAGGACCTGGTCGATGACGCGCCCCTTGCCCGAGAGTATCGGGTGGACAAGGTCCCGGGAACCGTCGTCCTGGGAAAGAAGGACTACGGCATTCGATTCTACGGCATCACGGCGGGATACGAATTCACATCCCTCATTGAAGCCATTGCGATGGTTTCCAGGGAAACATCGGGCCTCCCCCCCGAGGCGGAGCCGCTGCTTAAGATCATCGACGTACCGGTCCACCTGGAAATCATGGTCACCCTCACCTGCCCTTACTGCCCCCAGATGGTACACGTCGCCCACCAACTGGCCATGGCCAACGACAACATCCGGGCGGATATGGTGGAATCGTCGGAGTTTCCACAACTGGTCCAGCGGTATCGCGTTTCCGGCGTCCCCCGCACGGTCATCAACGAAGCACCCGCCTTCGAGGGGGCCCTGCCGCCCATGGACGCCATTCTGGGTATCCTGAAGGCCGTCAAACCCGATGTCTACAACCGCATCGACGAAGAGATGAGAAAAGAGGCCGGCGAAAGGCAGGTCGTGGACGTCGGCGAAGACCGCCTCTACGACATCCTGATCGTCGGCGCGGGACCGGCCGCCATGTCGGCGGCCATCTACGGCATCAGGAAGGGGCTCGACATCGCCATGATCGGCGATCACATGGGGGGACAGATCACGGATACGGCCAGCATCGAGAATTGGCTGGGCATCCCCAGCATCAGCGGCGAAGACATCACCGTCCAGTTCCGCAACCATGCCGAACGTTACGCCCTGGCCGAGCTTTTGAACGTCAAGGTCCTGGCCGTTGCGCAGCAGCCTTACGGCTTCGCGGTCAAGACTTCCAACGACCGCTTTTTCAGGAGCCGCAGCGTCGTCTACTGCGCGGGTAAGGAGTACCGGCGACTCGGGGTGCCGGGAGAGCAGAGATTCCAGGGCCGCGGGATCGCCTTCTGCGCGACCTGCGACGCCCCTCTTTACGTCGACAAGCGCGTTGCCGTCGTAGGCGGCGGCAATTCGGCCTTCACGGCGGCGAGGGACCTCCTCTATTATGCGAGGGAGATCCACATCATCAATATCCTGGATACCTTTCAGGCCGACCCCGTCCTGATGAAAGCCGTAAGCGCCGCAAAGCAGGTACGCCTGCACCCGTCGACCTACGTCAAGGAATTCCTGGGGGACGAGATGCTGACGGGAATCCGCCTGGAGTCGAAGGACGGAAAGCTCACGGACCTGCCCATCGACGGGGCCTTTCTGGAAATCGGACTGGAACCCAATACCGCACCCGTTAAGGACCTGCTGCCGCTGAACGACCAGCGGGAAATCCCCGTCAACAGGGACCAGTCGACGGTCGTTCCCGGCTTCTTCGCCGCGGGCGACGTGACGGACGAACCCGAGAAGCAGATCGTCGTGGCCGCCGGGGCCGGCGCCAAGGCAGCACTGGCGGCCGCCCGCTATGTGGAAGACCTTAAGGCGGCCGCAATGCCGGTGCCTTCGTAATCGCGGGCGGTCGAGCCCTTGCCGGGGCTTGGCCTGCGGGCATCCTTTACCGATCAGCGGGCCCGCTGACGGTCGTGCCTTTCCTTGTTGATGTCCTGGCTGATCCGGTCGAGATTGTGTTCGACGGACTTTATTCTCTGGTCGCTCATGGACCCGCTCTGGGCCTGTTCATACTGGTTGCGAACGTTATCCAGCCGATGCTGAAGGCTTCTCGCTTCGGAGCCGGTAAGCGATCCGTCCCTGCTGCCCGCCTCGATCCGTCTCTGCAGTTCGTCGATCCTGTGCCTGATCTGCTCATTGGAACGGGTCGTCTGCACGTCGTGTTTTTCCTTATAGACGTCCCTCCGCAGGGCATCGAGCTTGGCATCGATGGTCTTTACCTCGCCGTCGCCGAGGCCGTATCGCTTGGCCCGTGCCTTCTCGAAATGGTCTCTGATCTTATCAAGGCGGGATTGCAGTTTGCCCCTCTCCGCCGGCGTCAAGGAGCCGGACCGCACCCCTTCGTCGATCCGGGCCTGCAGCTCATGGATCTGCTTTTCGATGCGCTGCTCGGAAGGTCCCGCATACAGCGCGGAAGCCACGGCGAAAACCATCCATAGAACGATCATCACGGAAACGGTTTTTTTCATCATCTTCTCCTCCTCCCAGGCGTTTGGTATGATGGACCGCCGGCATTATCCGGAAGTCCCCGACTGAATCGATACGAACCGCAACCGACCGCTGAAAGCAGGTCGGCAAATCCGTCCGTCTTTTCTCCACTCCTCGTCATACAGGTCTGGAAAGCAAGCTCCAGCGGTTATCGCCGGGTCTGATGTCCGTCCGTTCTAAACATTCTTAATATATCGGCTAAACGGGAAGATGGCCGGTGCCGGTCATTTCCCGAAGACTTTCTTAAGGAGTTCCGTTGTCCTCGCGGCGGGATTGGTCCTGATCTTCTTCTCCTCCTCACCGACCATGCGGAAAAGACCGTCCAGCGCCTTGCCGGTCACGTAGTGGTCCAGGTCCAGGGATTCCGCACCTCCGAAGGGGATCAGGGAGACGTACTTTTCCGTCATCGCCTTATAGGCCCGGGCGGCGCCGACGTCGTTCATGCTCTGGGAGATGACCGGTTTGAATGCCGTAGCGAGACGATCGGAGGTCTTTTCCTGGAAATAGTCCGTGGCCGCCGTATCGCCGCCGCTCAGGATCTTCTTGGCATCCTGAAAAGTCATTCCCTTGATGGCGTCCAGAAAAACGGGCTTCGCCTTGGGCGCCGCCTTTTCCGCCGCCCGGTTCATGGCCAGCTCAAAGGCGTCCACGTCCTTGCCGAACCCGGCCTTCCGGAGGACTTCCCCGATTGTCTGTATCTTCTCGGGGAGAAGAATTTTGATCGTTTCGTTGCCGAAGTATCCGTTCTCCCGCGATACCAGCCGGACGGCTGCGTTCGTTCCCGTGGAGAGCGCTTCCTTAAGGCCGGAGACCACCGTCTTATCGTCGAGGGAACTCTGCGCGGGGCTCTTTGTGACCGTATTGAAGAGATCGTCAAGCATATCCGCGGAAGAGAGATGAGGGGACATCCATACCGTGAAGAAGATCAGGGCAACAAGGGTTCGTTTCATATGCACCTCCCGAAGTTGCTACGGCTTTTCGAAAGCATTACCATGACGCTGTTTTATTATCTTTTATGCGGCAGTCAATGTCAAGGCCCGCAAGCCTCCTATTGCGGCCCGCAGCCGGCTTTCTTCTTCACGAGGAAATAGAGCTCGCCCTTCTCCTTGAGGCTTCCGGCGACCAGTTCCGCTTCGTCGCCGCCTCCGCAGAAAAGATCGATCCGGCCCGGCCCCTTGATGGCCGCCCCGACATCCTGGGCCAGAACGAATCTCGAGAACGGGACCCAGTCGTTTCGCCCGTTTTCCTTGTTCAAGACGGGCTTCCGCAGCCGTATAAACGCGAGCCCCGCCTGCGGGTAGATCACGGGATCGACGGCGATCGTCCGCCCGCCGGTGACGGTCACGCCGAGGGCGCCTACGGGACCGTTGCCGACGATGCGAAAAAAGATATAACGCTCGTTGTAAAAAAAGATGTCGGCCTGCTCGTCGGGATGCTCCCGGAGATATTTCCTGATCGACCGGTCGGACAAATCCTGCGGCGTAATGATGCCTTTCTCAACCATATATCTGCCGATGCCGCGGAAGGGACGGTTGTTGGAACGGGCAAAACTCACCTGCAGCATCCTGCCGTCGGGAAGTCTGATCCTCCCCGAACCCTGGATGTGAAGGGAGAAAAGGGCCACGGGATCGTCCACCCAGGCGATTTCCAGGCCCCGGCCGGCCAGGGCCTGACCGCCGTCTATTTCCCGGCGGCTGATATAGGGCGCCGCCGTTCCGTTCGCCGGCAGATCTGTAGGAGCCCGGTAGATGGGATACCGATACCGGTCCGTCGCCTCCAGGGAGCCGTTCAGAACCGGTTCGTAATAACCGGTGAAAAGGACCGCCCCCTTTCCGTCCGAGCCTGAGGCCTTATAGACGTCAAAACCGTCGCGTATCCTCTTGATCCTGTCTTCGGCCGTGGCGGATGTGCGGACGATCTCCCGGAAGCCGAGGAGGCCCTCACGGACATCCGCCGCCGTATAGTCGCAATCGCCTGCGCTGAAGCCCGCGGCTTTCCGCTTATCCAGGTATTCCAGACTCCGGGCGATGGCGGTATCGAGGGACTCGGCGTCCAGGTCGTCGGCAAGCACGGGAATGTCCCCGCCGGACAGTTGCACGAGCGCCCCCGCCTCCGGCCCTTTGACCGGCTGAACGTCCCTCACGGCGCATCCGGCCAGGGAAAGGAAGAGAAGGGCGGCAATCAGGAATAGGGCTTTCATAGGGTTGTCAGAGCTCGATGATCATCGCCACTTCGTCGCAGTAGTCCGGATACTTGGAGCAGCGGAAACAGTCCGACCAGATCTTCTCCGAAAGGACGGAACGGTCCACGGCCTTGAATCCCAGGCGTTCGAAGAATTTGTCCTTATAGGTCAGCGTGAATATGCGGAAGAGCTCGAGGGTGATCGCCTCGGAGATGCACGCCTCGACGAGATTTCTGCCGACGCCGCTGCGGCGCCTCTCGTCCACGACATAAAGCGACCGGACCTCGGCCAGATTCTCCCAGATGATATTCATGGCGCAAACGCCGATAATCTGCTCTTCGTCGTCATCGTAATAAATGAAGAAATCCCGCAGGCTGCCGTAGATATCCATCAGGGAGCGGGGCAGCATCTCACCCTTCCCTGCCGAAATGTTGATCATCCTGTGGATCGTCTTCACGTCCCCGATCCGGGCCTTACGCAGCATGTTTCACCCTCCCCGTCTTCTATTATCTTCAGCACGCGGCTGGAATTCAGAATGCTTATCCTTTTCGCCGGGACCGGGCCAGCATTTCGCGGGCGTGCTTCCGGGTTGTTTCCGTGACCTCTACGCCGCCCAGCATCCTGGCGATCTCTTCCAGCCGTTCTTCTTCGTTCAATACGGCCACCGATGTGGTCGTCCTGTTGCCCGACACCTCCTTCGAGACACGGTAGTGCCTGTCGGCAAAGGAGGCGATCTGCGGCAGGTGCGTGATGCACAGGACCTGGTGATGGGCCGCCACGTCCCTGATCTTTTCGCCGACGACCTGGGCCGTCGCACCGCCGATACCGCTGTCCACCTCATCGAAGATAATCGTCCCCACGGCGCCGACGCCGGCCAGGACTTTCTTCATGGCAAGCACGATCCGGGAGAGTTCGCCGCCTGAGGCGATCCGGTTGAGTGGTTTCAGGTTCTCCCCGACGTTCGTCGAGAGATAGAACGCCACCTGATCTGTCCCCTTAGCATGGAAGGGCATCTCCCCGCCGTCTTCCGCCCGGCCGAAGACAACGGCGAAGCGGGCATCCCCCATCCGCAGGACGTGGATCTCTTTCTCGATCGCGGCGGCAAGCGCCTTGGCCGCCTTCTGCCTCTTGCCGGAAAGAACGGCTGCAGCCTCCCGCAGCTTCTGCATCCGGTCTTCCAGTTCGCCGGCGACGGACTTAAGCTCTTCCCCGGCGTCGGCGATACCGTTCAATTCCCGGTCCAGTTCCCTTTTCTTCTCCAGGATGGCCGGGATATCCGGCCCGTATTTCCTTTTCAGCCTGCCGATGAGGTCCTGCCTCGCCCCGATGGCCTCAAGCCGGTCCGGGTCGAAGAATAGACGGTTCGCATAATCCCGGAGGACCATGGCCACGTCTTCCAGTTGAAAATAGAGGCCTTCCACGTCTTTTTCTCCTACGGTCAGCCCCTCGTCGATCTTTTTGATCTCCCGGATATGGGCAAGGACGTCCTTCAGTTCTTGCAGGGCCGCCCCTTCCTTCCCGTATAGCGTTTCATAGGCCCGTCCCGCATGGTCCATGAGTTTCTGGACGTTGCCGAGAACCTTCTTCTCGTCGGCCAGGGCCTCCTCTTCACCCGCGGCGAGCGAGGCCGCCTCGATTTCCCGGACCTGGAACAGCAGAAGCTCCTCGCGCTCGGATTTTGTACGGCTCATGGTTTCCAGTTTGTCTCTTCTTGCCTCAAGCGCCCGGACCTCGTTATAGAGCGCCTCATACTCGCGTCGCAAGGGGAGCAATCCGCCGAATTCATCAAGGATATCGATATGGTATTCCTGATCGAGGATGAGTTGATGCTCGTGCTGGCTACAGATATTGATCAAAGGCCCGCCGATCGCCGCCAGGGCACCCAGGTTGGCGATGCTGCCGTTGATATAGACCCTGTTCTTGCCGCCGCGGGAAACGACCCGCTTGACGACCAGATCGTCGCCCGTAAATCCCCCCATACCGGCGAGCATATCCTTCAGGCCGTCATTACCGCCGATGTCGAAGAGCGCCTCCACCGTAGCGCTGTCCTCGTCGGACCGGATCATGTCGCTTGATGCCCGATCCCCCAGGATAAGGCTGACGGCCCCGATGATGATCGATTTCCCCGCACCCGTCTCGCCGGAAAGGACGTTCAAGCCTTCCTTAAAGGAAACGGTCAGTTCATCGATAATGGCGAAATTCTTTATATAGAGATCAGTAAGCACCCGGCCTCCTCCGGCATGGGGATAAAAGCCCGCGGTCTATTGCCCGTTTCCGGTGGGAAAACCGCCCCAACCCAGTTTGGTCCTCAGGATCTCCATGTAGTCCCGGTGGGGCGATGAGACAAGTGTGGTGATGTACCTCGACTTCCTGACGATGACGGTATCGCCGGACGCCAGGATGAACGACGCCTGGCCGTCCATGTTGACCGTGGCCCCCATCTCCTTCGTCCAGAGGACGATCTTGACCTCGGCGTTCTCCGGCAGGATGATCGGCCGGTTTGTCAGCGTATGGGGACAGATGGGATTGATGATGATCGAATCCTGTTGGGGAAAGACGATCGGTCCTCCCGCCGACAAGGAATAGGCCGTGGAACCGGTCGGCGTGGAGAGAATGAGCCCGTCCGCCTTGAAGGTGGCCAGATAATGTCCGTCGACGAAAGTCTCCAGCTCGACGATCCGCGAAAGATTGCCGCGGTTGATAACGACGTCGTTGAGGACCGTGCGCTCACGCGATTGGCCGCCGTCGTTGCGGGTAATCGCAACATCCAGCATCATCCGCTTTTCCGTCTCGTAACGGCCCGCCATGATCATTTCCAGGGCCTCGTCCACCTCGTTCACGTTGACCTCCGTGAGGTACCCGAACCCCCCCAGGTTGATGCCGACGATCGGGACATCCGTCTCCCTTACCGCCCTGGCGGTGCGCAGCATCGTTCCGTCGCCGCCCAGGACGACGAGCAGATCGACGAGCCCTGCCAGCGTCTTTCTGTCCAGCCCTTCCGTTTCTCCGAGCCGGCCGGCGATCTTCGCCTCCAGATAGACGTCGACGCCCTTCCCCTCCGCCCATTGTTTGAGGCGCAAGGTCAGTTCCAGGGCTTTTTCCTTGTCGATGTTGGCCACTATCCCGATTTTTTTTATCATCCCGCCTGACTCCGAAATACAATCGCGCGTTTCTACCATAAAAACGAGGGGGTGTCTATGAAGGAAATCGTGATGAATACCTTGCGGAAGGGTGACGGCTTGACAATTTTCATGGAGATGCGCTAAGGTCGCTCCCTCATTCCGAGGAGGGTACCATCCATGGGTTTATTGAAAGGCACGCTGACATTTTCACAATACCGCACGTCTTCCGACCTGCCCGAAAAATTTAATGAATTTTTCGACCAGCGGATCAAGAAGCACGCCTTCCAGAATGTCTTTGCCAGCATGATGGAGGAAAAGGCCATGGGCTGGACCGGCATCGAGAACATCCTGGATGCGGATTTCCAGTTCGCCCGTTACGCCTGGGGAAAATATCTCCTGTTCAGCCTGCGGATCGACAGGAAAGTCATTCCGCCCAGTCTCCTGAAAATAAGGTGCATGGAGGCCGAGAGGAACTACCTGGCCAGCCAGGAGAAGAAAAAAATCCACCGCCTCCAGAGGGAAGAGATACGCGAGCGCATCCGCCGCGACCTCTTAAGTTCCGCTTCCCCGGTGCCTTCTTTCTTCGAGGCCTGTTGGTCGCCTACGGACGGCAGGCTCCTCCTCTGCTCCCTGTCGGAAAAGATTATGGACGACTTCGCCGAGCATTTCAAGGAGTCCTTCGACCAGATCCCGGCCCTCTATACGCCCTGGGACCCCCGTTTCGCCGGAACGATCGCCCCCGACGACATCGCCCAGTTCGATCCCCTGGTCATCGGCAGGGATTTTCTTACCTGGTTGTGGTTCAAGAGCGAAGAGAGAAACGGTTCGGTCCTGATTCCCGGCCGGGGCGACGTCGCCGTCGAGTTCATCCGCCGCATCGTCCTCGAATCGGGCGAAGGCGAGTATTCCGAGACGGTCGTCTGTCAGGGACTCCACGCGGGGCTTAGCGAAGGGAAAGAGGCCCTGCGCCGCGGCAAGAAGATCAAGGAGGCCCGGATCAAGCTGGAGCGGGACAGCAACCAGTGGGAATTCACCTTCAAGGCGGACCGTTTCCAGTTTCAGTCGCTGAAGCTCCCCGTTATGCCCGAGCCGGATGACAACGAACAGGACCGGGACGGGCTTATCATGGAAAGAATCTACCTGCTGGAGACGGCCATCGAAACCATGGTGGAACTCTTTGAGGCCTTCATGAAGGTCCGCCTCTCCCCCCGCTGGGACAATGAAGAGTCGACCGGCCTGAAACGCTGGCTGGACCGGGGAATCTAGCCGGAAACGCCCGGCCGATGCGGCTGAGGGATTCCGGAACGGGACGGCCATTTTTCTGTTGATAACGGCAACCGTTAATGTTATGAACGCAGCATCCGTAGCCGTAAATTGTTGGGAGATCGTTCAATGGTAGGACAACGGACTCTGACTCCGTGAATGGGGGTTCGAATCCCTCTCTCCCAGCCATGCAAAACAGAGGGGCCAACTGCTTCCAGTTTGCCCCTTTTTGGCAGGCGGTAGCCGGACAAAAACGGACAACATTCCCTGCTTTTCGGGATGAAGGACATGGGCGGGAAGCAAGGCGTTTTCCAGACTTAATGCCACACGTGCAGAATCGGCGGATTCCATCCGGGGATATGACGAAAGGCGTTAACCGGCGAAACGGGAAAGACGGTTGCGAAATATTTCGAGTAATGATAGGCAGGAAACAATATCATCCATGACCGATCCGGGTGCATCTTAAAGCTATTCCATCTCAAACAAGATTATGGAGTTACGGCCTGGAAGTCCCTTCGGGCAGTGGCGGCATATTCGGTCAAGGAAGGCCATAGCGGCCACATTCACAGGTACGACAATAATTTTACATAAGGACAGCCATACATGTCAGCAGATGAAAAAGACACATTGGATGAAGAGCTTACATTCGCCGAACTGTTTGCAAAAACGGCAATCAAGAAGGATTATCTGAAACCGGGGCAGAAGATTGAAGCCACCGTCGTCAAGATTGCCAACGACTGGATATTCATCGATCTGGGCGGCAAGAACGAGGGTTATCTCGACAGGAAGGAACTGACCGACGACGACGGCAACCTCCAGGTCAAGGAAGGCGATACCATCACGGCCTACTTCCTCTCCTCGAAACACAACGAAAAACTTTTCACGACCAAGATAGGCGCCGGAGATTCCGCCCGCAAACACCTGGAAGAGGTGTGGCAGAACGGCGTCCCGATCGAAGGTCTGGTGGAAAAGGAAGTCAAGGGAGGGTTCGAGGTCAAACTGGCCGGGGCTATGCGGGGTTTCTGTCCCTTTTCTCAGATGGCCCTTCAGAGAATAGAGAATTCTCAGGGCTATATAGGGCGGCGTATTACCTTCCGAATCACCCAGTACGGAGAACAGGGGCGCAATATCATCCTGTCCGCCAGGGTCCTTCTGGAAGAACAGCGCAAGAAGGATGAGGAGGCCCTGAAGGCGAGCCTGAAAGAGGGCATGGTCGTCAAAGGAACAGTGGCATCCATCAAGCCCTTCGGCGCATTCATGGACATAGGAGGTATCCAGGGGCTCCTGCCCATATCGGAGATCGGCTGGGAGCGCGTGGAGGACATCCATGAACGTCTGGCCGTGGGACAAACCATGGACGTAGCCATAACACGTCTGGACTGGGAAAAGAACCGCATCAGCCTCTCTCTGAAAGAAACGCTGGCCGACCCATGGGAAGAAGCGCTGGCAAAGTATCCGGAAGGCACGCTCCATACGGGAACCGTCGTCCGCCTGGCGGCCTTCGGCGCCTTTGTCAATCTCGGGCCTGGGGTGGATGGACTGGTCCATATCTCCAAGCTCGGCCGCGGCAAGCGTATCCAACATCCCCGCGACGTCGTGAAGGAAGGGGATGCCATCGAAGTGAAAGTCGATTCGGTGGACAAGGGGCAACGGAAAATATCCCTGTCCCCGGCGGCGGCCGACGTGGAAGCAGAAACGGAAAAGCCGTCAAAAGAACCGGCGGACGATTACCGGGCGTATGTCAATAAAGCCCCGGCATCGATGGGGTCCTTTGCCGATCTTATAAAGAAGAAGCCGGAAAAAAGAAGAAAATGACGCCGGCGCAGGGAACCGCCCGAAAGCGTTTGCAGATTCGATCGGCAGATGCGGTGGCGGCGCTTATAATCCAGAGCGGCATGAAAGCATGCAAGTAAAAATGATTCGTGCGAATTCCGTTGCTTTCCGGCTCCTGGCAGGCAGTATCCCCTTTCTGCTTGGCGTTTATATCGCGATTAATCCCTTCCCGCATAAGACGGCCATCGAAAACATCAGCTTCTACGCGTCTTTCTTGTTCGCCATCATTCTCTATATCGCAGGGAAAAAGACGTTCCATTTCCGGAATCCTTTGACGCTGCCTTTTGCCCTTTTTGCCGCATGGTCTCTCGTGGGACTCGTCTTTGCCCTAGACCGCCAAAACGGCATCCACGACTTTTATGCCCATCTTGTCCAATACCTGATCTTCCTCTATCTCGTCGTTCATTTCTTTCCCGACGAGAAACGGTTATCCATGCTTATAGGCGTCGTTGTCGGTTCCAGTACGGTCTTTGCCCTCTGGGCCTTGATCTATTTCTACGCCGTCCAGGGGTTCTCGTTGGATACGAAGCTCGGTCTGGTCTCCATTGACGAACTCTCTTCCAACATCATCGGCACCTTGACCCTATTCCCCATGGTTCTCGCCCTTGGCTCTCTGATCCGGGATAAAACTCCTTACGGCCGGGCGACAGCCTTGGCATGTCTGGCAATCCTCGGCGTCGCCACCCTCGCTACGATGGCGAGAAGTGCCCTCGTCGCCATGATAGTCTCTCTTGCCGTCATGGCACCCCTGATCATGAAGCACAGGCGCATTTCTGCTTTCCTGGCAGCGTTCCTCCTGTTGGCCCTCCTTATCATGCCCGTGAGGGACCGTTTTTCACCATCCGACCTCATGGCAAAGCTAAAAATAACGGACCGTCTCAAGATCGCCCTGAACTATATCGAAATCGTGAAGGACTACCCCATTGCCGGCATCGGCTTCGGCATGGAGGCCTACGGCGAGAAAAGTCTTCTGGAGAAATACAATGCCCGCCTGCCTGCCCGGTACCAGCAGTCCGCTCCTGCCAGGGCTCCTCACAACAGCATAATAGACGTTGCCGTACGGACGGGACTCGTGGGGCTGGCTTTCTTTCTTTATGCAGTCTATGCTTTCGTGAAGATGGCTCTCGGTCTCATCAGGAAAGGAAGGTCCCCGTATGTGAGGGAATGGGGTCTATGTCTTCTTGCCGCCTTCGCCGCTCTTTTTACCCAGAGTCTTTTCGAAAACACTTTAAGCGGTCCGCCGGCCATCGCGCTCTATCTCGTCATGGGCATGATGACCGTCTTGTGGCATATGGAACAGAAACCGGATTCCCTTCGAGAAGCGAATCAAACTTGAACTTTGACGCATGATTTCAGCCAACTTGCCATCCGAAACGATTAAGAAAATCGCCGTCGTCATTCCCAAATACGGCCTCGTCGGAGGTGCGGAAGGATTTGCGGCCGAGTTGACCGAACGGATCGCCGCCAAGGGCCGCTTTGAGATGCATGTCCTCGCCAATCGCTGGTCTGCCCGGTCGGAGCACGTCTTTTTTCATAAAATACCCATCATCCGTTTCCCTAAATTCCTGACGACGATCAGCTTCGCCTATTTTGTTCAACAGGCCCTAACCCGCCTCAATGTTGATGTTATCCACACCCACGACCGAATATTCTCTGCCGATATTTTCACGATGCACGGCATCCCTCACCGTATCTGGATCGAAAGAATCAGACGGAAGCGATGGCCGTCCCTCTTCGACCGGGGCACGGCGTGGGTCGAGGGCTGCCTGATCCGGAACCCGGCCTGCCGCCGCATTATGCCCGTATCGACGCTGACCCGGGACGTTCTGCTTGAGGCGTACCCCGACCTTGAAGCAACGAGGATCGAAGTGATGCATCCCGGCGTCGCCTTGTCTGCATACGCTGGCCTTGACCGCAACGAGTGCCGCCGGGACATGAGGGAACACTACGTGATCGGGAAGGACGACATCGTCGTCCTCTTCGTTTCCATGAATTTCGACGTCAAAGGCCTTGACCGGCTGATCGCCGCCGTGGCCAAAGTCCTGGAAAAGCATCCCTCTTCAGGATTGAAATTGGTGATCGTGGGGAAAGGCGATCAGCAAAAGTACAGGACGTTGGCCCGCAACCTCGGCGTGGAAGAGAGACTCGTCTTCACCGGCGTCGTCAAAAGGGACACACTGGACAGAATTTATATGGCGGCGGATGTTTATGCCATGCTCTCTCAGTTCGATACATTCGGGATGGTCGTCCTGGAGGCCATGGCCGCCTCTTTGCCCGTAATCATCAGCGGCCGCGTCGGGGCGAAGGACCTTGTCCGTGAGGGAGAGAACGGCTACGTCATCGATAGTCCGGATGACAGCGACGCCATAGCCGACCGGATCGCAAGGCTTCTCTCCGATGAAACGCGGCACACCCTCGGCGGGGCAGCCCGGCGGACGGCGGAAGCGTGCGCCTGGGATGCCGCAGCGACAAAGATGGAGGCGATCTATGATGACATATCCCGGCGCTGACAGGAGTGAGGCGTGATCGATTTTTCCATCGTTATCGTGTCTTATAACACGGCCGATCTCATCGGCGAATGCCTGGCGTCTGCGCTTGCAAGCGAGGATTGCGAAAAGGAGATATTCGTTGTCGACAATGCCTCGACGGATAACAGCACCGATGTCATCCGCAGGCAATTTCCCGGTGTTCATCTCACTGCCAACATCGAAAACCGGGGATTCGCGGCCGCCAACAACCAGGTCCTTCCCTTGTGCCGTGGGCGGTTCATTTTCTTCCTCAACCCCGACACGGTGCTGCCGCTTCGTACCCTAAAGACGCTCGGCGATTTTCTTGAACGGAATCCCCTCGTCGGCCTGGCAGGCGCCCGGATGGTCAACCCCGACGGGACCGACCAGGAGTCCGTCTCCCAGCGTTATCCGGGCGAACAATACGCAGCAGGCGAACTCTCTGCCCTCCCCGGCCGTATCGCCTGCGTTCTCGGCGCCGCCATGGCGGCAAGAACAGATATCATCCGCGCCGTCAACGGTTTTGACGAATCCTTCTTCCTCTACGGCGAGGACGAGGATCTCTGCCTGAGGATAAGGGAGGCGGGTTATGAAATCGGCTACGCCGAAAACGCCGTTGTCATGCACGTCGGGGGACAGAGCGAAAGACAATCCCCGACGGCTGAGCGATGGAGGAAAAAAGTGCGGGCGGAATATCACTTCTATCGGAAACATTACCGCCCGGAAACCGTCGATCGCATCAGGCGAGCCGACATCATGAAGGCCCGCTGGCGGATATTCAGTCTGCGGGCGACGATGCCATTTTTGAGAGATAAAACCGCCGCCCGGGAAAAACTGACGCGATACAAGGTTATCTACGAAGAGACGAAAGGCATGTAACGGCCGGACTCAGCCCGGCGCCAAGAAAATAGGTTGCCAACCCCTCAATAACACGATATGAACGGCGACGGATTTTCGTATTTCATGGACAGCTTTAAAGATCGATATATCGGATTATGAATATTTTAGGCATATCGGCATTTTATCACGATTCGGCGGCAGCCCTTCTCATGAACGGCGACATCGTTGCCGCAGCCCAGGAAGAGCGTTTTACGCGAAGGAAGCACGACCCCTCCTTTCCGTCCAGGGCCGCAGCGTTTTGCCTGGAGTACGGCGGCATATCGGCGGCCGACCTGGACGCAGTGGCCTTCTACGACAAGCCTCTGCTTAAGTTCGAAAGGCTTCTCGAAACGTATTACGCCTTTGCCCCCCGGGGATTCACGTCTTTCCTCTCCGCCATCCCCGTTTGGATCAAGGAGAAGGTGTTCCTGAAGTCCCTCATCCGCGAGGAGCTTCAGAAACTCGGCCCCTACGACCGCGATAAGACCAGGCTCCTCTTCACGGACCACCATCTCTCGCACGCCGCGAGCGCCTTCTTCCCTTCGCCTTACGAAGAGTCGGCCATCCTGACCGTCGATGGCGTCGGCGAATGGGCGACGGCCTCCATCGGCCACGGCGAAGGGAGGGACATCAAGGTCCTTCAGGAACTCAAATTCCCCCACTCGGTGGGCCTCCTTTACTCGGCTTTCACCTACTACCTGGGTTTCCGCGTAAATTCGGGAGAATACAAACTGATGGGCCTTTCGCCTTACGGCGATCCCCAGTCCCAGCGGGTCGCCGATTTCCGGAAGATCATCCGCGACCGACTCGTCGACGTCAAGGAAGACGGCTCCGTCTGGCTCAACCAGGAATACTTCGACTACGCCACGGGCCTGCGGATGGTCAACGACGAGAAATGGGCCGAAATCTTCGGCTTCCCCACCCGGAAGCCGGAAAGCGCCCTGGAGCAGCACCACGCCGACCTGGCCATGGCTATCCAGCAGATTACGGAAGACGTCGTCTTCAAGATGGCCGAAACCGCCAAGAAACTGACCTCGTCGAAGCGGCTCTGCCTTTCCGGCGGCGTCGCCCTGAACTGCGTGGCCAACGGCAAATTGCTCAAGCAGAAGGTCTTCGACGACATATGGATCCAGTCGGCGGCGGGCGATGCCGGCGGCGCGCTCGGTGCGGCCTACGCGATCCATCACATGTATTTCGAAAACGGACGGACCGTAAACGGACGAACCGACCGGATGGGTGGCGCATTCCTGGGACCCGAATTCTCCGAATTCGACATCCGTTCGACTGCCAAGCGTTACAAGGCACCCTATCATCACTACGACGATTTCATGCAGCTGTGCACCCGCGTCGCGGAATACCTCGCCTCGGGCAAGGCCGTCGGCTGGTTCCAGGGCCGTATGGAATGGGGCCCCCGCGCACTCGGCAACCGTTCCATCCTGGGTGACGCCAGGAACAAGGACATGCAGAAGCGCCTTAACGTCAAGATCAAGTTCCGGGAAAGCTTCCGACCTTTCGCACCCTCGGTACTCTTTGAAGACCGCCTCGATTATTTTGACCTGGAGGCCCCGTCATCGTACATGCTGCTTATTGCGGGCGTCAGCGAAAAGCGAAGATGCCCGCTGCCGGAAGGCTATCACCGGATGCCCATCCGGGAGAAGCTCTATTACGTCCGGTCCGATATCCCAGCCATCACACACCTGGACTACTCGGCGAGGCTCCAGACGGTCCATAAGGAAACCAATCCCCGTTTCTGGAACCTCATCAACGCCTTCAAGGAAAAGACGGGCTTCGGCGTCATCGTCAATACGAGCTTCAACGTGAGGGGCGAGCCTATCGTCTGTACGCCCGAAGACGCCTACAGATGCTTTATGAGAACGGACATGGATTACCTCGTCGTGGGCGATTTCGTCTTCGACAAACAGGAGCAGCCCGTTTGGCACGAGGAAAGGGACTGGCGCGAGGAGTACGGCCTCGATTAGAATGAAGGCCTATGTGCCGCCCGCCGGGGACGGAGAAGGCGGGAGCTGCGCATGACAGTCAGAACCGGAAAAGAAAGGTACGCGATAAATGGAAATTTTGAAAGATATATGGATGTTTTTGAAAGAGCGAAAAAAGTGGTGGCTTCTGCCGATGGTGATCGTGCTTTTTCTAATCGGCATCCTGATATTTACGAGCGGCTCCGCCATTGCCCCATTCATTTATACCCTGTTTTAAGAACATGGAAAAAACAGAGACATTAAAAACCATTGCCGTCCTTTCCGCAGCGCTGATCGGGGCCTACTTGATCTTCGGCGCCTCCTGGCTCGTCTGGGCGGCTCTGCTGCTTTTAATCGGCGGCGTCTTCGAGACCCGGATCACGACGTCCCTGGCCCGGTATTGGCTGAAATTCGCGATGGTCCTGGGCAACGTCAATTCGAAGATCATCCTCGCTGTCATTTATTTCGCCGTTCTCACGCCGGTTGCCTTCCTCTTCCGTATCTTCAACCGGCCGCTGGTCGATCATTTCCGCGCCAACAAACGCTCGAGCTACTTCGACGTCCTGAACAAGACCTACCAGAAGAGCGACTTCGAAAAAATGTGGTGAGCAACCGGCAGACACGATAAAATGAAGAAGAAGCGACATCAAGCTGGATATCGGGCATCATGACGGAACAAAAGCACTACTTAACTCAACTCCTGTCGGAAGGCTTCTTCCGCTTCGGCCACCTGAAGGTCGGCGGCATCGACAACATGCCCGTCTACGATGTCTTCGGACATGCCATGGCGGACCAGGAATTCTGCCTCCTGCACCGCGATGTCGCCTCCGGCGACGACTATCTGGATATCCTCCACAAGCGCCTGGAAACCGCCATGGGCCGGAAGGAGGCCCTCCCGGTCGTACGTTTTGCCGACGGCGAGTACGCCTATTACGACTTCGACCTTCATTGCAACGGTCTCTATCAGCAGGCCGAATCGGCCGAGGCCATACGCGAGGCAATGCCCCGGCATATCGAGGCCCTGGCTTTCACGGCTAAAACTGGGCATCTGGCGCCGCTTGTCTATCCCGGCAACATCGGGCGTTACGGGATGGAACAGGAAACACGAAAGTTCTGGTCCTTCAAGAGAAAAAAGAAGGAGGACCCCTCCGCCGGACTTTTCCTCGATCTCCTCCGCCGGCAGGGAATCGAGCTTACGTGCGGCAACTACATCCCCTTCTATATCGTTTACGCCTATCTGACCTCAAACCTTTTCGCGCGGCTCGTTCACGGCAGGAAGATCTGCATCCTGAATTCCGACTGGAACAGGGAGGCATGCGTACGATGGTTCGAGAACCGCGCCAGCCGCCCGGAGCTGTCCTTCGTCGAGATTCCCGCTGCCTATGTTACGACACGCTGGCCGACAATGAAAGACGACATCCTCCGGAAGATACCGGCCGACACGGATATCTGCCTCGTCGGGGCAGGTGTCGGCGCCCTTCTCATCTGCAGCGACGCGTCCCGTGCCTTGTCCGTCCCCGCCTTCGATGCGGGCCATGTGCTCAACATGATGAATGACCTCGTCAACAAGTCCAACGGCCAGAGGCTTTACACCTTATGGCGCGACACCGCCTGACATGAACGATCCTTTGAAGAATTACCGGCATCGCATAAGATCATGGCTGAACCGACGGCGCCTGGCCCGGGAACTGCGCTTCTACGGGCAGCGGTTTCGCGAGATGGGCCTTTCGATCCCCGGCGAGGGCGCCATCCGGGAGAGTTTACGGGCCCGGCATCCCCGCATCTCGCCAAAACCCAAGGGAACGCTCAATATTCTCGCCGTCTATCACCACTATACCTGGGAAAACGACTCGCTCCTGCCGGCGCTTGCGAAATTCGGCGCCGTACAGCATTACGACTGGTTCGACGAGTTCAACCACCAGGAGGAAGACCGCTGGCACAGGACGCTTAAGGCAGCCATGAACAGGCATCTCGTCGGACAGGTCGCATCCCGGCACCGTGAAAAGCCGCTGGACCTCGTCTTCACCTACCTGTCGGGAGAGCTGATTGGGCCGGAGGCCATGACGGAACTGGCCGTCTTCGGTATCCCCATGGTCAATCTCGCTTTGAACGACAAGGAACAGTTCGTCGGCAGGATCAGGAACGGACTTGCCATGGGCGCCCGGGACATCTGCCGTTATTTCGACCTCTCCTGGACAAGCACCGAAGACGCCCTGAAAAAATACTGCGTGGAAGGGGCCACGCCCCTCTACCTTCCGGAAGGGGCCAATCCGGATGCTCACCGGCCCGTCGACTGCGAAAAGACGATCGACGTCTCCTTTGTCGGACAGTGCTACGGCAACCGGCCGGAAGTCATCGGGAAATTGATCGAAAAGGGCATCCGGGTCGAGGCCTACGGGCACGGCTGGCCGAACGGTCCGCTTTCGCTTCCGGCCATGACGCAGCTCTATTCGCGAAGCCGCATCAATCTCGGCTTCGGAGGCGTCTCCGGGCACCAGGACACCTTCTGCCTCAAGGGCCGCGACTTCGAGATCCCCATGAGCGGCGGTCTCTACCTCACCGAACACCATCCCGAGATCGAATCCGTGTTCGTGCCGGGGGAGGAGATCATGACCTATACGGGATTCGACGACTTGCTGGAGAAAATCCGCTATCTCCTCGCCCATCCGGATACGGCGGAAGAGATTCGCCTTGCGGGCTACCGAAGGGCCAGGACGGAGCATACCTGGGAGATGCGCTTCGCCAAGGTCTTTTCCCTGTTCGATTTGATCGAAGGTGCCTGACACATCCGGACCCGTCCGTCATTCCGTCCTAAAAACCTCCAACATCTCCCTAATGCCTCCCGCGAAGAACAGTCTTCAACCATTTGACGGGCAGCAGCATGGACACCTCCCTCCGATAGAGACGATAGGGTTCGCCGAAGGCGCGGATCAGCCTCTCCTCTTCCAGGCAAGCCCCGACAATGAAATAGACTGTCAAGATAACATTGACGATCAGATCGAGGACGGTCATATCCCTCGCCCAGACGACCATGATGCCTCCCGTGTACCAGGGATGGCGGATCACGCGGTGGATGCCGTCCAAGCTCAATCTGTCGCCGGAAGAGATCGAGGCTCCTAACCTGTTCTCACGTATCTGCAGGACCCCCAGGAACTCCAGGCCGTCGTATCGCCGTGCGCCGGCGAGAAACAGGAACGCGCCGCAAGCCAGAAGGAAAAGAGGGACCATCTTCAGCATCCCCTCCCATCGCCAGAACAGCGGCGAGGAAATTGTGCGGGAAACTAGAAACACGGGTATCAAGGTTAGGAATGCGATCAGATTGTAGGCGAGGCGATAAAAGCGAAAGGTCCGTCCCAGGAGGTGTTCGAAGAAGGTCTTGACCGGCGTTGCAATCAGAACGCTATGGAGAGCACACCAAGCTATCCAGAAGAGCGATGCGATGAGATACTTCATAGATAGACCTGAGGTTTCATATCCAGGGATCTTGTGTGGCCTTTTCCCGGCGGACCGAAGAGGACAGGACGCTGAAGAGGAAAAGCATACCGACGAAGCAATGGAATAGTACCGGGATCAGGCTGCTTCATGGGCCAGGTCGCAGACGACCATGGCGTGGCGGCTTCCGGCTCTAAGGGATTCGTCCTGGCGCTGATCGATGTGCTTTACAACCCACTGGGGTGAGATAAAGAGAAAATCGTAGTGATGATCCCCTCCCTTGATAAGCGTTACGCTTAAAGGACCGTCCGCAGGCGATTGCAGACGCGACGCCATGCAGACCGGGTTGCTCTTCAGCCACATCCTCAACGCCTCCTGGAGGTGGTGGCGGGGATTCACGCCGAAAAACGTTCCGGCCGGGTCCGGCCAGTTTCCGTAAGACGGCGAGGCTTCCTCAGAGGGGGTATCGTTCTCTTCCAGGAAATCATCGCTGATCTTGCCGCAGAATATGACCGATTCGTTGTGTTTCGCCAGGCTGTATATATACCGGGCAACGGATGCAGACTGGACCGATTTCATTTTATTGAAGCTGATACCGTTGAGGGAATGGACATTGACAAGATGCATCATGCCGTGGTCGGTCTCCGGAGAAGACTGCGGCATAGCATTCGATGCGTCCATGTCGGGCAGCCTGCCGGAGATCGATCCGGTCCCCAGATTGATCTTGCCGGTGCAGCCGAAAGCGCACCCGAGGGGCCTATCCTCGGGATCGAAACGGTCCGACGAGCGGACATTCAGCGAACAGACTATTTCCGAAAAGAGGCCGCAGTTGAGAAGTTCACGATAATACTGGCTGGTCACTTCCTGGAGGCAGACAATGACCCCCGTGTCTTCACCGGCTTCGCGGATAGCCTCCCTGAGCAGATCAATCTTCGGACCGATATCGCCGGTATCGGAAAGGTTCCAGGTGATGGTGCGGATCGTCCTCATGCAGCCTCCAATCCTTTTTGGGTCTTTGCGGGATTGTCTTTCCCTCCATCATCCCATCCCGATCGAGGGTATTAAAGGCTTCAGGAAATCACCTACTCCGGGCAACAAGCCTGGTCCGGATTATCGTACAGATGGTGGCTGTTTGTCAAGCTGAATGTAGTCCGCAAGATACTCATCCCCCGCATGGCCGACCTGTAATACAAACCGACGAGGGTCATTGATGAACCGGCTGTGTATCCTGATTTTCCAGGTTAGACAGATTCTTTGCCCTAAACTTCTTAAACGACGGATGGTCTACCGCGCGGAGGCCTGGCGCAGGAAGGCTTTCGGGACGATATCCGTGCCTATTCTTTAGATACTGAAAGCTCTCCAGTCTTACTCGATCTGCCAGAGCGTGTCCGTCGGCGTATCCTTCAGGACGACCTTCATCTCCGCCAGGGCCTTTCTTATCTCGTCGGCCTTCTGCCAATCCTTGGCGGCCCGGGCGGCGTTTCTCTCTCCGATCAATTGCAGAATAAGGGTCGTGTCGAGCCCGCGTTTCGCGACTTCGAGGGTCCGGTCGCGGTCGAAATAGTCGTCGGGATCCATCAGGAAGAGGCCCAGGACATTCCCAATTTCAAGGAGGTTCCGCCTCGCCACGTCCACGACGAACAGGGCCGCAGGCGTTGCCGCGAAGGATTTGCCGGCAAAGGCGTTGATATGCCTCACCGCATCGAAGATATGGCCGATCGCCTTGGCGGAATTGAAATCGTCGTCCATGGCCTCTTGGAACTTCTGCGGCAATTCGGCGACGATCTTATAAAACGCCTCGTCCTGGCCGGTCAGTTGATCCGGTATCCCGGCGGGAACGACATGTCCCGCGAGGGCGTCCTTGATCGCCTTGAGGGCCGTATAGCAGCGTTCGAGCCCCTGTCTTGCCTCGGCAAGGGAATCGCCGGAGAAATCGGCCGGGCTCCGGTAGTGGGTCTGAATCATGAAGAATCGCAAGACTTCCGGCTGGTAGCTTGCCAGCATGTCCTTGATCGTAAAGAAGTTCCCCAGAGATTTGGACATCTTCTCCTTGTTGATCCGGACAAAGCCGTTATGCATCCAGTAATTCGCCAGGGGCTTGCCCGAAGCCCCCTCGGATTGGGCGATTTCGTTTTCGTGGTGGGGAAAGATGAGGTCTTCGCCGCCGCCGTGGATATCGAAGGTATCGCCGAGAAGATGCTGGCTCATAACCGAACATTCGATGTGCCACCCCGGCCGTCCCTTGCCCCAGGGGCTCTCCCACCAGGGTTCGCCCTCCTTGCTGGCCTTCCAGAGAGCGAAATCGAGGGGATTGTTCTTCCGCTCGTTCACATCGACGCGGGCGCCGGCGATCATATCGTCGAGGCTTCGGCCGGAAAGTTTTCCGTAGCCGTAGAATTTGCTAACGGCGTAATAGACGTCGCCGTCCATGACATAGGCCAGGCCCTTGGCGATCAGCGTCTCAATGAGCTTGATCATGCCGCCGATGTATTCGGTCGCCCGCGGGGTCACCGTGGGCGGTACGACGCCCAGCGCCCCCATGTCGTCGTTATGCTCCTTGATATAGCGTTCCGCTATGGTTGCGATGTCCGTCCCTTCGGCGTTCGCCTTGCCGATGATCTTGTCGTCGACATCGGTGAAGTTCTTGACGTAGGTCACGTCGTATCCTCGATAGCGCAGGTATCGCGTGATAATGTCAAACACAACCGCGGACCGGGCATGCCCCACATGGCAGCTGTCGTAGGCCGTTATCCCGCAGATATAGAGACCGACCTTGCCTTCCCGTATCGTTTTCAACTCCTGCTTCTTGTTCACCAGTGTATTGTAGAGTCTCACAGGTTTGTATTCCTCCCGTTTGTCATTTTCTCGAAATCTTCTCCGGCCTCGAATTTAAAAGAATCCCCCGTCCGGCTCATTCCATATTCGTCAATCTATGCAGAAGGTCCCGCCATGGCGACGGCCGACACGGGACATTCGCGCCGGCAGAAACCGCAGGCGAGGCAGGCCTTTTCATCGGTCAGAGCGATCCTCTCCCTCAGGACGTCGCCGGCGACATCGATGCGCCCGAGACATCCGGCCGGGCAGGCATCGATGCAGATCCCGCAAAGCATACACGCCTTCGCATCTATCTGCGGTTTCTCCCATAGAGATTTTTTCTGCATGACCGCCGGGATGCCGAAGGCGTCGACCACGCTCCCCCGCGGGCAGACCCGGCCGCAGGCCCCGCATTCGATACAGAGGCCGCCGTCGACGGCATGACGCGCCTTTTTCTCCCCGCGAATGGCCGACGTCGGGCACCATCTGACGCAGGCCCCGCACCCATCGCAGCGTTCCGTTATCCTGTAGGCCATCTCTGTATGTCTACCTCTTTTTTCGCGATTGCAAAATGAAAAATTGGCGATGCCCCAAAGGTATCAGGCCAGGTTGATCCCGTACCCGGCTAGGCTTGCCGCCGTCGGCCTGCCCGTCTCGGCATCCCAGCCGAACTGCCGCCAGTAGTCGCCTTTCGCATTCTCCAGGTCCATGGACCTCCCCTTGTTGGCCCCCTCTGCCTGGGCGGGCTTCCCCAAAACCCGCTCGTTCATCTTGACCGCCCGGGGATCGATACCATGCTTGATATTGAACAACTGCTTCACGGTCTGGATGCGGGCGCCGATCTCTATATACTCGGCCGGGGTCTTTCTCCATCCCGTGGCGGCGTTCAGCCATTCGAAGGTCGGAGTTCTTCCCGCCCCGATCATGACGCCGAAAAGGCACAGTCCCGCACCATTCACGACGTTCATGAACTTGCTGCATGCGGCGGCCGTCGCGGCCTTTTTTTCGTCCAGGCGGTATTTTTCGTTCTTGCTGTAAATCAAATGGGGTTTCGGCAGTCCCTCGACCTTTTTCCACAGCTGGAACATCTCGTAATAGAGCTGCGAGCCCAGCGTATGGCGGCCCGGCGTCGGCTCCACGGCATAGTGCACGTTGAAGCCCGGGTCGTTGCGCCCATCGTGCATGCCGAGCTCCTGCCCTCCGGCATGGATGGCGTACCGCCCGGCCTCGCGGCCGATTTTCGCGGCGGCGGCCCTTGATCCGTCGGCCAGGATATCGCCGATCCCCTCCCGGCGGATCATCTTTTCGATCAGGGCAACCACGGCCTTCGTGTTTCCCCACGTAAGCTCCAGACCGCCGGTATCGTCCCGGGTGAGGATGCCCCGCTCGAAGCATTCGATGGCAAAGGCCGCCGTTCCGCCCGCCGAGATCGTGTCCATTCCGGCCCGGTTCAGGATCTCGTTCATATAAAAGATGCTGTCCGGATCTTCGTTGCCGCAAAGCCCGCCCAGGGCCAGGATCGTTTCATATTCCGGCTTGTGGGTTTCGCCGTCCCCGCCGGGAAGCGTGCATATCCCGCCGCAGCCCAGCGGACAGGAATAGCAGTGGTACTTCGTCTTCTCGCGGCCCGCGAAGACATCGGGATTGACCTTGACGGACTTGTCGGGGCCGAAGGTGGCGCTGCTTCCTTCCCAGTTCCTGATGGGGGCGTCGCCCATTTCGATCGAGACCTGGTTCATGCTGCACGTGCCCCATTTCGTGAGCATCGTCTTGTAGACCATCCCGTCCATGGCCATCTGCGTGGGCATGACCCGCATAAGGACCCCAAGATGGGAGGTCATCGGTCCCGGGACCAGCGGCGCCTGGAAGCGGACCCAGCGGTTGCACTTGCGGCTCAGCCGTTTGATCTCGTCCCGGTTGAAAACCCCGACCTGTCTGTGGCCGTCCAGGACGACGGCCTTCAGCCTTTTTGAGCCCATGACCGCCCCGAGGCCCGACCTGGCAGCGATCCGCCCCCCGTCGTTGCAGATGCCGGAGATCAGGGACAGTTTTTCCCCGGCGGGACCGATCAGGGCCACCCGGCATTGACCTCCCGCTTCCTTTCTGAGCAACGTTTCCGCTTCCACGGCGTCGATGCCCCACACGTGCGAGGCGTCCCGCAACTCCGCCCGGCCGTCCCGGACGTAAAGATAGACTGGACCGGCGCTTATCCCTTTGACGAAGATCCCGTCGTAGCCGCTTCGCTTGATGGCCGGAGCAAACGTGCCGCCGCAGTTCGCATCGCCCCAGCCCCCCGTCAGCGGCGACTTGCCGGCGACCATCCAGCGGCCGGCAAAGAGGCTGCCCGTACCGGTCAGGAGACCCGCCAGGAAGCAGAGTACGTTGTCCGGACCAAGGGGGTCCGCACCGGCGGGGATCATGTCGTAGAGCAGGGGGGCCGCAAGCCCCGTGCCGCCCAGATACTGCTCGTAGAGGCGCCTCTCTATCTCCTCTTCCCGGATATCCCCCAAAGAGAGATCGACCAGGAGAATTTTTCCCATGTATCCGTCATGTGTCGGCATGTGTTTCTTTCTTCCGCAGGCTTTGTCCGTCGTGATGTTAGCCCTTTCTGATCCTGCTCGTATCGAGGGGCTTCCCCTCCCAGGCGGCTTCCGTGACCATCAGGAGGTCGTCGTAGTCCAGGTCTTCCGGGTTGTAAAAAATCGATCCGTCGCCCAGGGCCGTGCGGGCGATGTCGGGAAGGCTTTCCCTCGGCACAACGGGCCGGCCTTCGCGGTCGACGATTTCCTTCATGAAGCGGGCGTGCCTCCCACCCGTGGCCTCGTGCAGATCCTGGTTCAGCTGCCTTATCAACGCCACAACCCGGCGGGCGCGCTCCGCGGGCGGCGTTGCATCACAAATCTCCCGGCCGGCGAGGGGTGATAGCAACTCCGCCGTATAGCCGCCGTTCCTGTGCATATTGTACTCCAGGCCGTAAGGAAGGAAGATGGCCATGCAGACCCCGTGTGGAACGCCGCATACGGCCCCGACCGAGTGTCCCAGCGTGTGGACCATGCCGACCATGGAGTTGGAAAAAGCAATCCCCGCCAGGGTCGCACCGTTGGCCAGAACCAGCCTGCCCTCCCGGTCGCCGGGATTCCGGACGACGTTGAGGAGATTGCCGCTCAGCATTTCAATGGCCGCCAGGGCATGCACATCGCTCGCGGGGTTTTTGGAAAGACACGTATAGGCCTCCACCGCATGGGTCAGGGCGTCCATGCCCGTCGCGGCCGTGATGGCCGGCGGCAGGGTCAGCGTCATGCGGGGATCGAGAACGGCGGCGTCGGGCATCAGGAAATAACTGACGAAGAGGACCTTCCGGTGCTGCTCGGGATTCTTGATGACGGCGACCTGGGTCACTTCCGAGCCTGTGCCCGCGGTGGTCGGTATGGCGACAAGGGGCTTCAACGGCTTCTTCAGGACGCCTGCGCCGTAAAACGCCATCAGGTCCGTGGATTGTTCGGAAACGAGGATGTTGACACCCTTGGCCGTATCCATGACGGACCCGCCTCCCACGGCAATGATCGCGTCGCATCGCTCATCGTTATAGACGGCCGCAAGCCTGCTCACTACATGCAGGTCCGAATCCTGCGGGACGTCGTCCCGGACGGCCCCGATTTCGATGCCGCCCTTTACGGCGTCCCTGACGATATCGACGAGACCGGCGCCGCTGACGCCTTTGTCGGCAATGATCATCGCCCTGCGCGCCCGGAATGAAGCCAGGACGCCGGGAATGCGTTCAAGGGCCTGCTGCCCGGATATGATCTTCACACGGCAGCAAAACTCGTAATAAGGAGGAATATCCATGGCATTCACCTTTTCCCGGGTTTAAGGCCCCGCTGCTCCGTCGAAGGCCTTCTTCAGGACATCCAGGCAATCGTCCCGGGATTCTTTTGCGCCGGCCGCCTTCACGGCCGCTTCGTTTAAGGCACTTTCCGGGAAACCGGCTTCCCTGAGAGAGTTGTAGCCTGCAACGGCCTTCAGAATCTTTTTCAGGGCTTCCTTCACCGCATCCTCGGCCTCTGCCCCGGAACATCCCTGCGATTCCCCGGAAACGCCCGAATCGCCGGAAAGCGGCAAGGCCGTTCCCGTCCCGTATCGGCTCCGATAACAGGCCAGGACGTGGGGCAGGACGGCGCCCATCGAGAACCCGGGAGAGAGGCGGCCGATAAGGGCGACGGCCCGTCCGAGCCTGTAGGCCATGCCCGGCCCCAGGTTCGAGAAGGCAAAGCCGGCGAAGCATGCGGCGTTCGCCAGGGCCAGGAGGGCCGACCGGTTTCCGGAATTCGCCAGGATCGAATCGAGGTGCCTCCGAACGATGTTCAATGCCCCCGCGGCATAGGCGCCCGTCAGGGGGTTCCTTTCCGAACCGAGTCCGGCATCGGCGGCCTGCGCCAGCGTCGCCAGAACGGATGCGGCGGTTACGGCAAACGGTTCCGCGACCATCAGACGAGGGTCCAGGACGGCCAGATCGGGCATCAGGTGCGGAGAGGCGTATTCCCGGCCGCCAAGCTCCGCATAACGGGAGCTTTCGCGTCCGTCCCAAGCACCTGACGGCAGCAGAAAAAAGGGTTTGAGGGGACCCGGGACCCGGTCCTCGCCGGCAGCTTCCGCGAGATATTCCGGTCCTGCCGAAACGACCAGATTCAGCACCTTGGCAGTATCCGCTACGGTCCCGCCCCCCAGGGCGACCACGGCGTCGAACCCCTTGTCGCGGTACAGCGTCGTCAAATCCCGGATCAGCTTCGCATCCGGTTCCTGCGGCACGTTGTCGAAGATGCCGAGGGCCATCCCCGAATCCTTGAAGGCATCGACGATCGTCGCGACAACGCCCCGGTCTGCCAGGCGTTTGTTCGTAACCACCAGGGGTTTTACGGCATTAAAAGCTCGAAGCTCGAAAGGAAGGTGGTCCAGCGCCCGGTGACCGGCGTTGATTTTTACGGGCGAGGAAAATTCGTATCGATAAAAGGACTCCAAGGCTCACTCCTTTTTCATATGCCGGCAATGGTCCGGACATAGACCAGGAGGCGTCCGCCCAGCAAACGACCGAGGGACCAGCGCGGATACCTCTTGACAGCCAGTTTCGCAATGGGTTTGAAAAGAAGGTAGACTTCCACAATCTCAAGGATACGGATGGCCGCACAGGCGGACGGCACATCACCGTCGACGACCAGGCGGTTTCTGGCCGCCGCCGCGGCGTTGCCCTCCTGAAACGTGAAGATCAGCATGGCGGCCTCGAGACTCTTGATCCGGAGGGCAAGATCGATCTTCCGGCCCGCCGTCTTCCATCCCCTGTAACGGACGCGGCCGTCTTCATCCTTGCCCACGACCATATAGGGGCCGGCGGGCATCACCCCAAGGGCAAAGTTAAAGCCGGAAGGAAACGCGGCGAATTCCTCACGGACCGCCTCGTCCGTTCTCGCCGCCGCCTGGATGGCGCGGCCCACGAACCAGAGCATGACGGCCACATAGGCCTGTTTAAACGGCT
This sequence comes from Syntrophales bacterium, assembly GCA_963668175.1. GTDB lineage: Bacteria > Desulfobacterota > Syntrophia > Syntrophales > PHBD01. Next base: position 1,228,554 of record OY764159.1, on the reverse strand, counting down.
TACGGCCGGCTTCCACTTCCCTGAAATCGGACATCGTCTGCTCTCCTTGCCTTCACTGCCCGGTTCGCCCCCGGCGGGTCGATACATGAAAGACCCGGCCCTACTGATGATCGGGCGTCACGGAAACGCGTATCATCGACAAGCCTGCCGTCGCCCGGAGTCCTTTCGCTTCTTCGCCTCCGGCTTACATGAAATTGAAGAGCCGGCGGCGGAGTCCCTCCAGCTTGGAACGGTCGTCGGTCAGGGAATAGAACTTGATCGCCCGCTTGGCGCCTTTTTCCATCACTTCTTCGACGACGAGAATATCGGCCAGTTGCAGGAAACGCAGGGCATTGGCATAATTCGACTGGGACAGCGCTTCCGCCCGCCGGATCTCGCCTTTCTGGAACAGTTTTTCTCCCAGGCCGCGAAGCTTCCGCATGAAATCCTTCTCGGACAGGGTCCCTTTCCGCAGGTAGGAGCAGCCCCGGACGGCCACCCAATAGGATTCGATATAATTGTGGACAAGCCCTTCAAAGGGGACCAGATTGCTCCGTCCGATGCCCCGCACAACGATCCAGGCATCCCCTTCCCGGTCCTCCAGGAAAATCATCCCCCGCTCCCGGAAATAGGACATCAGCTCCCGTATTTCGTCGGCGTCATCCCTGCTGTCGTCGTAAATGAACTCGTAGCGGAAAAGCCGCTTCAGGAAGACATAATCCTCCATGATGTCCTTCAAAAGGATCATGTCCTCCCGCTTCGAAAGGATCGCGATAGCCAGAAACGAAGCCGGCAGAAAGTAGTGGAGGATGTTGTTCTTGTAGTATTCGATGTTCAGTCGTTTTTCGTCTTCGAGGGAGTAGACGATCTCCTCGACATCGTCCGCTTCCTCTTCGTCCTCGCCGATCCGCGAAATCAGGCCGGCCTGGTCGAACAGGGACAGGGCGTTGTCCACAGCCCTCTGCTCGTCGGCGAAGGTCGCCGCCAGTTTGACCTGCTTCAGATTGAGATAATCACGGAAGATGCCGAGAACTTCCATCAGGTCGTCGTAGGATATTCCCCGCCGGTCGTGGCAAAGCAATCCCGCGGCGATGAAGGCGAAGGGCGTCACGACCGAAACCCGGTTGATGGCGAGCACAATCTCGTAGCCGATTTTCCGGTAAAGGCTCTGGCGCTCTTCCATGGTCATCGCGTCATAGGATTTTTCCAGCGAAGCGAGATAGGATTTGAGAAAGATCGGCTCGCCGATATTGACATAGACATGACCGTATCGTTTCCTCAAGACCTTGCTGCTCTTGATCATATCCGTCGCTTTCTCGGCCGATTTGTCCGCCCCTCCGAGCTCCTTGAGATACGAGGACTCCTCGATGACTCTGTCATACCCGACGTAGACTGGTATCGCCGCCAGGTCATCGGAGGTCCCTTCCGTAAAGGCCTGGATGATCATGGAGAGAAGCCCGTACTTGGGAAGGGCCATCTTCCCCGTGCGGCTGCGGCCGCCTTCTATGAAGAACTCGATAGGGAGCCCCTCGTTGATCAAGATCTTGAGATACCGGGAAAAGACCTCGCCGTAGAGCATGTTGCCCTTGAAGCTGCGGCGGAGAAAAAAAGCGCCGGAGCGCCGGAAGATGGGCCCCATGGGCCAGAACTGCATGTTGGTCCCCGCGGCCACGAAAGGCATCTGGATATTGTTTTTGTAAAAGACATAGGACAGGAGCAGGTAATCGATATGGCTTCTATGGCAGGGAATGACCACAAAAGGCATTTTTCTGGCGATATTCCGGATTTTCAGCATGCCTTCGCGGTCCACGACCAGACCGTCGTAAATGTTGTTCCAGAGCCACGTAAGGGCATGATCGAACATTTCGATGACTATCTCGTCGTACTTCGCCGCGATCTCGTCGAGGTATTTCTCGGCGCGGCGATGGACGACGCGATAGTCCTTCTTCTCTTCCTCGGACATATTTTCCATGAGCCGGACGAGCCCCGTGTCCTTGAGCACCAGACTGATCATCTCTTGTCTCGATTTCAGTACGGGTCCGACGATGGACGCCTTCTCCTCGTCGATCCGGGAAATCAATTCGCCTCTCAGGCGTTGGTAGAGCTGCTCCTTCGGCATGCTCGTGTCGCGGCTGTACTCGGTCAAATCGATCGGTTCGGCGGCCATGGCAAAGGCCTTGTTCGCATAGCGGAGAAAAACGATCAGCCGGTGCAGGATGCCGGCATTCTCGGACTGGCCGAAGACGATCTCCACGATATTTTCGTTTTCCTTTTCCCTCCGTCGGCCGAAGGTAATGAGGATGGGCACAATCACCACGGGTGTGTCCGATATTCTCGCCGCATCCATCAGCTGGTTCACCGCGTCTTCCGTCGACGGGCTCTTGTAAAACTCGGAACTCCCCAGATGGATGATGGCGCTGTGTCCGGATGCCACGGTCCGCTTCAGGTATTCCGTTTGGACGGGATCGGGATTGCCTTTGCGGAAGAAGAAATAGACGAGCCTGGAGAGGACGACCCTGACGGCCACCGCAAAGGGCTGGGAAAGGACCATATTCACCCCGTGGACATAAACGGGGCGGGGGATGTCCACGCGAGAAGCCAGCTCGCGGATGATAAGGCTGTCGAGATGGCTTCCGTGTTTCAAGGCATACACAACCGTCCCCTTGGCGGCCTGGGACTGGATGGTCTTGATGGTCTCCTCGTCGATATTGACTTTGGACAACATCGATTTGATCAGCCGGGAAATGGGGTAATTGTCCTCTTCATAAAGAGAGCCCGCGTAGTATTCCCGCTGCTGTTGATTTGTATCTTCTTCCCGAGAGGTCGGCATATGGTCGATCTATCCTATCCAAATAGTAGCGTGAACAAATAGCGGTGAGGTAAAAAAGACGTTGCTTCCTTCCGCAACGGGGCCAAAATCCCGGACCGCTTCCCTAGTAGGAGGGGATTTCATGGCGTGGGTCGCTCAGGAATTCCTCCGGGAACCGCCGTTCCATGTATTCTTCGACATACATCCGGATTTCCGTCGCCGAAGAAAAGGACATCGCCTTTCGGAGGAGCACCTTCGCTTCTTCAACGCTCGACGCCCGGATGATCTTCTTCACCCTCGGGATAGCGAGGGCGTTCATGCTCAGTTCGTCGAGATCCAGGGCCAGGAGGATCAATGTGTATAAGGGTTCGCCCGCCATTTCCCCGCACATGGCGACGCGGATGCCGGCCTTGTGGCCGACGTCGACGACCTGTTTGATCAGCCTCAAGACGGCCGGATGCAGGGGTTCATAGAGATAGGTGACCTGCTCGTTGATGCGGTCGATGGCCAGCGAGTACTGAATCAGGTCGTTGGTGCCGATACTGAAAAAATCGACTTCTTTGGCCAGCTTATCGGCTATGATTACGGCCGACGGCACCTCGATCATGACACCGATCTCGATATCTTCCCCGACCGGTACTTTCTGCGATTTCAATTCCTCTTTCACTTCGTTGAAAATCCGCTTGGTCTCCCGGATCTCCTCGATGCCCGATATCATGGGAAACAGCACCCTGGTCTTTGCGTAATGGCTGGCCCGGATAATCGCCCGCAGCTGCATTTTGAACAGGGGAATCTCCTTGAGACAGAAGCGGATCGCCCGCAGCCCCATTTGCGGATTCATCTCTTTGGCGAGCTTGGGATTGGAAAAGAATTTGTCCCCCCCGAGATCGAAGGTGCGGATCGTCGACCAATGCATCCCCGGAACGCCGATGACGTTGCGGTAGCTCGCGAAATGTTCATCTTCCGAGGGAAGCTGCTCGCGGTTGACGTAGATAAATTCCGTCCGGTAAAGCCCGATGCCCTCCGCCCCGTGAGCGAGCGCCGAAGGCAGCTCTTCGACGAATTCGATGTTGCAGCCGATCTCCACCCTCCGGTTGTCCTTGGTCACGGCCGGCAGCTTGGCGTGCTCCAGAAGTTCCTTCCGGGCCTCGTGGTAGTCCCTCCTTTTGACCTCGTATCGCCTCAGGATTTCCGGATCGGGATTGATGATGACAAGTCCCGCAATGCCGTCGATGATGAGGTCGTCGTTTGTCCGGACCAGACGGGTTACCTTCTCCAGGCCGACGACGGCCGGTATCTCAAGCGAACAGGCAACGATGGCCGTATGGGACGTTTTGCCCCCCATATCCGTCACGAATCCCTGCACGCGGTCTATTTTCATCTGCGCCGTATCGGCCGGGGAAAGGTCGGCGGCAACGACGATGATGTCTTCCCCCGTCTCCATCAGGGGCTTGCGTTCGGCGCCGGTCAGGTTCCTGAGAATCCTCTGGCCCGCGTACTGGACGTCGCTGATGCGCCCGCGAAGATACTCGTCCTCCATCTTTTCGAAGATGTCCCGGTAACGGTCGACGGTCATCTTGACGGCCCACTCGGCATTGACGCCATTCTCACGGATGTTCTGCACGGTCCGCTTCACGAAGGACCGGTCTTTCAAAATCATGATGTGGACGTCGATGATATAGAGGGGGTCCATCTCCTCCATGGACGTCATCTTGCCCTTGACTTCCCGGAGCTGCCGGATAGATTCGGCCAGGGCCGTCCGAAAACGCTTCACTTCCTTGCTGACGAAATTCTTGTCCTTCAGCTTGTAAAAGGCACTGGGGGAATCGAGGCTGTCGAACAGGGATGCCTTGCCGATGGCGATCCCCGGCGAAACGCCGATTCCTCTCAGAACAACAGTATTCTTGACATCATCATCAGACATGAATCGATAACCTCGCGGTCAGGAATATTCCCTGCACTTATTTCTGGCGGTAGGAAAAGACGCTTCGAGTTCCATCCTGCGGTGAAAATGCTTCACATGCAAAGGATGCGGCCCTAGTCCTCGCCGAATTTATCTTCAATGAGACGGGCGAAGTCCTCGACGGCCTCACCGGCATCGTCGCCTTCCGCCCGGATTGTCAGATAACTGTACTGGGGACAGGCCAACGTGAGAATCCCCAGGAGGCTCTTCGCGTTTACCTCCTGACCGTCCTTTTCCAGATAAATCTTCGCCCGGTAACGACTGGCGACGCCGACCATCTTGGCCGCCACCCGGGCATGGATACCCAGTTTGTTTTTTATCTCAAAGCTTTTTATAACAGTCATCGACGATACATTCACAACGAAATAGCACTTGCCGGTTCCTTTTTCCGGCGGACGATGCCGCATCCCGATTTTCGGAAGCAGGAACCGTCATCCGGCCAGATAGGATACCGTTAATAATACGATAAATATAGCATATAATATCAAATTGGCAGAAATCCTTTTTTTAATCGCCAGATAAATCATGATAACGACCGCCAGGGCCGCGATCTTCGGAAACGGATCGTACACACCCTGAAGGCCGTGAAAGTCGACGGTCGCCAGGATCGTAAGAAGGGCCAGAAACCCGACCGATATCCAGCGGAGCCACCCCCCGATACGCGGCAGATCCATTTTTCTAATCATTTCGATGCCGTCCCGCCCCTTCCGATAGCCTTCCAGGAATCCTTTTCCCCTGATCCAGACATGAAGCGGATTATAGAAAAGGAGAAAAACGAGCGGGGCCGCCAGGCATCCGCCCAAAGCCAGCGCCACGGCGACAACGGACGAAAGCGGCTTTAAGGACCCCCAGAAGAAAGAATCGCCGATACCCGCATAAGGGGCCATCAGGGCGTACTTCAAGGCATCGGCCTCTTTTCCGGCACCGGGATTCGCCGGACGCGATTCTTCGATCCTTACGGCGGACCCGATGATCGGGCCGGAGAAATAAGGGTGCGTATTAAACATCTGGAGATGCCGCCGCATCATCTCCGCGACATCCTTTTCGTCCAAAGCCATTTTCCTCACCAGCGGCATCATGGCAAAGGCATAACCCACGTTCTGCATACGCCAGAAATTGAGGGAACCCTGGATCGCAAGGGAGCGCAAAAAAATATTCGCCAGTTCCGCTTTCGTCATGGCCGGTTCCCGTCTTCCTTTAAATTGAGCGTTGCCTAACATGAATACCCCGCAAAGTCAATTCAATCGCGCGGTTATTGTTGAAATCCCGGCCGGTTGCCTCTACAGCGGTCCGACGGGGGTGTAATGCCCGGCAGTGCCCTGTTCACGCCGGGGAAATTCTTCCTTTGCCATTTTCGGGGCGGCATCAAGGACGACAGGAACACGGGCGCCGCTCTTCCGACGGATTATGATGGAACAAGCGGATAAAACCGGTTATAATCACCCCAGACGTTGAAAATCTTGGAAAATGGAGGCGGGCGGACCGGTACCTGCCAAGAGGGAGGGGTTATGGACACACATCCATGGAGCAGCGAACACCTGCTTCATCTGTCGAGCGATTACTGGCAGATTTGCACGCTTCAGGCGGCCGTCAGCCTCGATATCTTCACGGCCGTAGGCAAGGAAACCTTGAGCGCCTCCGAGATCGCCGCACGAATTGCCGCGGATCCCCGGGCGGCATCCAGGCTCCTGAATGCCCTGGCCGCAATGAAACTCCTTGAAAAGAGGGAAGATACCTATCGCAATACCGATGCGGCAAGGATTTGGCTCTCAAAAGATTCGCCGGATTACATCGGCTATATCATCCTCCATCATCACCACCTGATGCAATTCTGGTCGCACCTCGACGAGGTTGTGAAATCGGGCCGTCCGAACCGGTCGCGATCGTTCATGGGAAGCGACGAGCAGCGGGAATGGTTCTTGATGGGTATGTTCAACATCGCCATGAAGGTCGCCCCCCTCGTCACTGCGGAGGTGGATCTTGCCGGCAGGCGCCATCTCCTCGACCTGGGCGGCGGCCCGGGCACGTACGCCGTCCATTTCTGCCGGAAGTACCCCGACCTTCAGGCCACCGTTTTCGATCTGCCGACGACGAGGTCCTTCTTTAAGCAGACGGTGGACCGTTTCGGCCTGACCGACCGTATCGCCTTCAGAGAGGGCGATTTCGTCAGGGACGATATCGGCGGCGATTACGACGTGGTCCTTCTTTCCCAGGTCCTGCACGGAGAAGGCCCGGAGACGTGCGGCAAAATCATCGGGAAGGCTGTGACCGCCCTGACGCCGGGAGGCATGATCATCGTTCACGAATTTATTCTTGACGACAGTATGGACGGCCCCCTCCATCCCGCCCTTTTCTCTCTCAACATGCTTCTGGGAACGGAGTCGGGGCAATCCTATTCGGAGAAACAGATCATGGACATGCTGGCGGACGCCGGCGCCCGGAAGATCAGGCGCCTGCCCTTCAAGCCGCCCGGCGGCTCAGGGCTTATCGTGGCTTCCGCCTGAGGGACGACAACAGCCGTCATAAATCGACGGCGATCGCATCGTACGGGCATTCCTCTATGGCCCTGATGACGGCCTGACGGTGTTTTTCCGGTTCCGTCACTTCGAAGTTCGCCTTGAGAAATTCGCCCCACATCCGAAAGACCTCGGGGCATATATTGACGCAGCGCTCGCAGCCCTGGCAGAAACGTTTTTCGATCCTGATTCTCATTACTTCATCCACCTGCTTCCGGTGCGAGATGCCGTTTCCCCTCGTCCGCGACACTGATGCGAACGGCCGGACCGGCCTTCACGGATTCATGGCCTTGTCGAGCATGGCGATGCCTTTTTGCGCCTCGTCGATCGACTTGGTCAGCGACAGTTTCGCCATCTCCGGATTATGGAAGCCGTCCGAATTTTCCGCCGTCCAGAATTCCCAGAGGATATGGGCTTTCAGGTGCTGATCCTGGGCATTCTTAATGATGTCCTTGTTCACGCCGGCTTTCCTCGCCTCAACGATTTTGTCGATCAGAGCCGCGAGCCAGAATTCGGCCTTTCGCATCTTGCCCTTGATGTGGGCCTTGACGGACTCAATGGCATACCGGGCCTGCTCTTCCGTCCAGCCGCGATGGCAGCGCAGACAGGTCGTCTGGAGCTGAACTTTCGGCGTCACGGCGTAATGGGACGTATAGAGGACCTTGCCATTCTTGTCCCGGACCTTGGGCAGATGGCAGTCGTCGCAACTGACGCCGGCCCGGCCGTGTTTCGAGGCGTAGAAGGCCTCCGTATCCGGATGTTGGCCTTTCCAGAGCAAGGCCCCCGTCAGGGGATGACGGAAGTCGAGGAAGGGAACGATATTCGTGTAATGGTCGTAGAGGGCGAAGACGTCCTTGAAAGGAATATGGTTGGTGCGGCGGTCCGCATACGTAATGGGCTGTCCGGTCTTGGGGTCCGTACCGGGATTGCACGCGTACTCGACATGGCACTGGCCGCAGAGGAGGCGGGAGTCGTACTTGTCGAGAATGGCGATTTTGCGCGTAAAGCCCCTCATACCCATGGCAACGACCTTGAAACCCGTTCTTTTGGGGTCCTTGTGCCACAGCGTATCGCCGTTCGGTGTTGTCAGGGCATCGATCAGGGCGTCGCGAACGATCCGGGGCTTCGTTGCATGAGGATCGTGGCATGTATAGCAGTTGGCCCCGTGCTTGAGATCCTTGACAAATTCAAGGACGGGAGAGGTCCGTGACCACTTCGCCCCCTTGACCGGGTCGCCCATGTAGGCCCAGTCGAGGATCTGGTCCTGACTCTTGCACTGGAAGCAGACGGGATTCGCCCCGGCGCCGGTTTGGGGGAGGATCGGCTTCTGTTCCTTGATGTCGGGATATTTATCGACCACGATGTCCCAGACGCTTACGTCGGGCTTCGTATTGACGTATCGCCAGTCTTCGCGGGGCTGGAAACGGCCTCCGAAGGCCCGGTCGACGAGAAGGATATCCACCAGCATCCAGGGATGGCTTCTCGGCGCCGAATGCTCCTTGGTGAAAGGATGGCCCATCATCAGCTTTTCCCAGAGGGGATTGGGAGAACGCCCCGTGGGCAGCGATTTTTCATCCCTCGCCGGCCGGAGATACGAGACTTTCATGGAGGAGTTGTACTGGTCCTTGTGACACTGGCCGCAGGCCTTCCAGGACTTCTCGGTAACCGGGCGGGCGGAGTAGCTCTGCAAATGGCGATCCAGGCCGGAGTGGCAGCTTGCGCAGGCGACATTTGCATGTTTTCCCATCTGGCGAAGCTCCTTGATGGGACCGTGGCATTGGTAGCATTTTTCCGCATCGGCGGCCCCCTGCGGCTTCGCAGGGGACTTCTGGGCCGGAACACCCGGACGGATGGAGAAAGAGATGACGGCCAGGATAAAGACGGGAACACCGATTGCCCAAACATATTTTTTCATGGCGCCTCCCCAATAAAAAAGTTTTGAGCGATACCCAACCTTTTCATATTATACGGAATAACCACACGTATTACAAGGCAATTTTTATCGTTAGGGGCACAACCGGATGGCGACACCTGCCGACCGGCGCATTCCGCCGGAAAAGGGGGAAAACACCGGTTTATCCTTCAAGAGAATTTCTGTTGTGACGGGGGGTCCACTTTGTTACTTTATATCTGAGAAGGGTCGGAGAAAATCATAAGGAAAGGACAGATATGGCCGGTTTCGATTACGATCTGGGCATCATCGGCGGCGGTGCGGCGGGCCTCACGGCAGCGGCCGGCGGCGCCCGCTTCGGGGCAAAAACAATCCTGATCGAAAAATCGGGCAAACTGGGCGGGGACTGTCTCCACCACGGATGCGTACCATCCAAGACGCTGATCCGCACGGCCGGCCTCTGGGCCCTGGCCAAACGTTTCCCTGCCTTCGGCCTGCCGGACATTCAACGGCCGCCGGTCGACCTGGGGGCCGTCATGGACCGTGTCCGTTCGGTCATTGAGACAATCCAGAGCCAGGATTCCCCCGAACGTTTCTGCGGATTAGGCGTCGATGTCCGTTTCGGCCAATGCCGTTTTGCCGACGATCACACCGTCATTTTTGAGAACAAAAGAATCAGCGCCGGAAGCTGGATCATCGCCACGGGATCAAGCCCCGTCGTTCCGCCCCTGGAGGGCCTCGCCTCCGTTCCCTGCCTCACCAACGAAACGATATTTTCCCTCAGGGACCTGCCCGCCCGTCTGATCGTTCTCGGCGGCGGGCCCGTCGGTCTGGAGCTGGCCCAGGCCTTCGCCCGGCTGGGGTCTTCGGTTTCCGTCGTGGAGTTTGCCGACCGGATCATGGGGCAGGAGGACGCCGACATGTCCGCCATCGTCCAGGCCCGGCTCCGGGAAGACGGCGTCGAAATACATACAGGCACGCGGGCCGTCAAGGCAGCGGCGGACGGAACGGCGGTGCAGGTAACGGCCGCCCCGGCCGGCGGCGGAATGAAGGTCATTGCAGGCGATGCCCTCCTCGTAGCGGTCGGCCGGAAACCGAATCTGGACGGACTCGATCTCGATAAAGCCGGGATAACCGTCGGCCCCCGCCATATCCCGGTGGACGACCGCATGCGGACAAACATACGGCATATCTATGCCTGCGGGGACGTCAACGGCCTTATGCCGTTCACCCACGCCGCCGGCTACCAGGCGGGTATCGCCCTGACAAACGCCGTTTTGCGGCTGCCCAGGCGCGTCGACCACAGGAAGGTCGGCTGGTGTATCTACACCGACCCCGAGGTGGCCAGTATCGGGCTCAACGAACAGCGGGCCGCAAAAGAAGGCATACCCTATCGCATCGAGGAAGAACTCTTCAGCGAAAACGACCGCGCCCTTGCGGAGGGGGAAACGGCGGGCAAGATCAAGATCCTGATTGATCCGAAGGGAAAATTCCTGGGATGCCAGATTGCCGGGCACCGGGCCGGGGAGATCATCCATGAATGGATCGTCGCCGCAAGCGGCGGCCTCGGCCTGTCCAGGATGGCCGAGGCGGTACACCTCTATCCGACCCTGTCGGAAATATCGAAGCGGGCCGCCGGACGGTATTACGCCGATAAGCTGTTCAGCGACCGGACGCGGGGGATTCTCCGCTTCCTCTTCCACCTCAAGGGAAGGGCATGCAATCCACCCTCGGAAACCTAGGATACCGGCGCCGGCAGGAAAGCGATCCTGTGGCGGATTCAAGAAATTGTGAGACCGGATGACAACATTTTCCTTCATCGTTCCCGTCTTAAACGAAGCCGATGCGATCAATCCTCTGATCGGTCATATCCGCTCCCTGGAAAGGGCCGGAGAAGGGGAGGTGATTGTCGTCGACGGCAGTTCCTCGGGCGATACCATCCATGCCGTCGCCGACGAAGGGGCGCGACGCCTGTCGTCGGCGCGGGGACGGGCCTGCCAGATGAATGCGGGAGCCGCGGCGGCGGCGGGCCGCTACCTGATCTTTCTCCACGCCGACACGAGACTGCCCCGTCGGGCCCTGACGCTCATCGATAAGGTCATGACGGCGGGCGACATTGACGGCGGCGCCTTCGACCTCAGGATCGACTCGACGAGGCTTCCGTTACGGCTGATATCCCGCGTCGCGTCGCTCCGTTCCCGCCTGACAAGAATTCCCTACGGCGACCAAGCCATCTTTATCCGGAAGGAGGCGTTCGAACGGATCGGCGGCTACCCCCCGATTCCGCTCATGGAGGACGTCGCCCTCATGCGCAACCTCAAGAAGGCGGGAAGGCGGATTTACATCATACCGGAACCGGCCGCGACATCGCCGCGGCGATGGGAGGCGGAAGGCATTGCCTACACCACTCTTCGCAACTGGTTTCTGATCGCGTCCTATTTTCTTGGTGTGTCGCCGGAAAAACTGTCGAGATACTACCGCCACGGCCGGACCCTGTACGGTGTAAGAAGAAAAGAATCAAACCGATAACGTCTTTAGCGGCCGGAAACGGCCGATTGATCCGGCCTGACCGGGTCCCAAAGAGGGCAAGCAAACATTTTTTACGTTGAGGCCCGGGCCTTTTCGATGATCTCGCCGACAAGCCTGGCGGTATGGCCGGTAAGCTTCCTACAGATTTCCCGCTTCGGGCCTTCCCGGTATGCCCTGACCTGATCCGGGTCCGTCCAGTCCACGGCGACGATATCCCGGCAGAGGATATGGCCGCCGGCAATCTCCGTGCGGAAACGTCTCACCAGTTCGCGGGCATCTATCCACATCTTCATCTCGGGATATTGACCTCCGGCGCTGCGCCCATCCATAAGTCCGATGACCGCCAGGGCTCCGACGAGCGCCCCGCAGGTCTCGCCGTGGCCGCCGAGCCCCCCGCCGAAGACGTCCATCGCCCTGATCAATTCAGCACTGACCCCGCCGTTCAGCTTTTCCTGCCCGACCGCCAGGACGGCCTGGCTGCAATGGTAAAGGTCGCCGAACAGGGCCTCCGCTTTTTCTTCCATTTCCTGTGGGTTCATTTTCGAATCCTTAACGGGCGTTTTTTAGTGAGCCTGCAGCCGGTTTATTTCCGGCGGCGCAGTGCTTCCTGATACAGCGCCAGGTTCTCCCGCAGCATCTCCGGTATGGGCAGATCGTAGGGGCAGCGTTCAATGCATTCGCCGCATTCGGTGCATGATTCCACCGTACCGAGCGGGTCTTTGGAGAAATTGACGGCCCGCTCGTGATGCATCCGCTTCAGGATGGACCGGAACATCATCACCTCGGGGATTCTGACGCCCTGCTCGCAGGGCAGACAGTAACCGCACCGGTGGCAGAAGCGCTTCCCCAGCTCCGCTCTGATCTTTTCCATGTTGGCCCGGTCGGCCTCGGAAAGGGGCTGGGGCGCCCGGTACAGGGTGGCGATCTCGTCCATCTCCTCCCTGGAGGCGACGCCGGCAATCGGGAGGACTTCCGGATATTGCTGTAGAAACTTGAAACAGAGATCGGCGCGTTCCAGGAGTCCTCCGCCCAGGGGCTTCATGGCGATGATCCCCATGTCGAGTTCGCGGGCGACCTGAAAAAGTTCGTCCGCCGGCTCCGTTTCGATAAAATTGAACGGGATCTGAACCGTCGCGAACCGCCCCGTGCGGCACATCTTAATGGCAATGGCCACGTTGTGGGAGGAGAAGCTGATAAAACGGATTTTTCCTTCCCGTTTCGCTTTTTCCGCCGCCTCGTAAGCGCCGCCAGGGGCGAAGATCTGCCGCACCGTATCGTCGTTCGAGATATTATGAAGCTGGTAGATATCGAGCCTGTCCGTCCTGAGATTTTCGAGGCTGCTGCTTATATGGCCGGCTATGCCCTCTGCGTCCCGCCGCAGCGACTTGGTGGCGAGGACGATCTTGCCCCGGACATCCGCAAGGGCAATCCCTATCTTCTTTTCGCTGTCTCCGTAAATATTCGCCGTATCGAAAAAGGTAATCCCGAGATCGTAGCAGTGGCGGACGACGGCCGCCCCTTCTTCCACAGACAACGGGATAATGGGAATACCGCCGAATCCCAACTCGGCAACCATCAGATTCGTCTTGCCCAACCTGACTGTCTTCATTGATGCCTCCATTAATGCGTCTGCCATATGAGCGGCGATTTACCATTTCTTCCATCTGATTCCATGCGGATTGAATGCATCTAACAGAAGAGCAATCGGTTCCCTTTTAAGCCGCCGTTCACAAACAATAACCGATTTCAGGTCGAATGTCGAAAAAATCGGCAGGGACCCGGCCCGAACACGTTGAATCGGGCATCGACGGGATATCTTGCCGTATGTTGTCCCCGTTGCGGATATTGCCCTCGGGACCATAGAAAAGGCGGCCGGGAACAATCGTCAGGCAACCGGCCGCCTTGGTCCATAGATATGTTGATACTTAGCCGCCTCTTGTTTCAGGCACAAGAATAAGCCGTATAAGTATCTCTTATTTCAGGGTGATGTCAGTATACGGACTTTCATGGAAAAAGTCAAGAAAAAACACAATATATAGTAGAAGATAACGATTATATATCCATATATAGTATTATTCGAAAATAATCCCCGCACGCGAGACTCTGCAAAATCTCGTTGACAACCGGCCGTGATTCTTCGTAAATTGGGATAAGGATCAAGGCGTCGCAGGAAGTGACCGTCGGGCATATCCCGGCGCGCCCGCCGGAGGTGATTCCCGGTAAGGAGGATACTTCGGTGAAAAAAGCCATAGTCATATCTTCTTTGATATTCTTTTGTTGCCCGTCGGCCCATGCCATCGATCCCGGCAAGGCGCAGGGCGTGCTGACGATGAACGAAACGAAGGTGGCGTTAACGGAGGCCTACGCCCATTATCACGATAACGCCGAAGGCCTGCTGGATAGACCCAGGGAGATCCGTATCGTCCTTGCCGACCGGCAAATCCCGCAGGAGTCACTGCGAGGGATTGCCTTCCTGCCGGTAGCCGAACTGGCCAAGGAAGGCCGGGTGACGGGCCTGCTCCTCCAGTTCGACCCCAAAGACCGCAGCAAAGTGCTGGTGACGCTCCTTGCCAAACCCCCTCAGGAAGGCTTGACCCTGATGACCCTTTCTCTCGTCGATACGGCAAAGCCGCCCCTGAAGGGACTTACGATTTCGAAGACCCGTATCTCGGGAGAGGTCGCACATACGGAGGATCGGGCGTCAGGCAGCGAGGAACTGCCGAAGTTATCGTACATGGTAAAATTCAGTGCCCCGCTTTTCCAGGAGTTGCCGGTTACGGCGGACGTGAAAGGCAAACAGGCCCAGGAAAGCCCGCAGATCAAGGTCCTGCGGCAGAAAATCGCCGCCATGAAAAAGGGCGATCTGGAAGGGATCAAGGCCGTATCCAGCGAACAGGCGAATCGCCGTAACGCCGTCATGATGGAAAAATTGACGGAAGAGAGCGTCAAGGCGTTCGCCAAGGAGGGGGCCGAAGACCTGGAAAAAACCCTCAAATCCCTCAAGCGCGTCGTCGTCCGGGACGACCGGGCGGTGGCCCTGTGCGGGGACAATACCTGGTTCACCTTCGTCAAGGAAGGCGGACAATGGAAATCGGGCGATTAGTTGCAAGACTATGCATAGCGGTAAAAAAATTTAAAAGCAGGAGTACGAAGGAAGGAGAAAAACCCATGATGAAGTATTTTAGTGCAGCAGCCATTATCATTGTTTTTGCATTTATGGCCGTAAACGTTATGGCTGTAGACGGCAGCAAGGATATCACCTACGCCGGGGGCGGACAAGGGCAGGTCGTTTTTCACGGGAAAACCCATGCCGATAAAGGGTTGTCGTGCAACGACTGCCATTCGGGACTGTTCACAATGAAGAAAGAGGCCAAGATCACCATGGCCGATCACACCTCGGGGAAGTTCTGCTTTGCCTGCCACAACGGGACCAAAGCGTTCAACACCTGCACGCAATGTCACAAGAAATAGGCAAATACACATTCCGCTAAGTAAAAAATCGCTGGGGGCGGACATCCGCCCCCTCTTCAAACAGCCGTCCGGGCAAGGGAATACATGGCCTGTGTTCGGATGCGCGAAAAGAGGCCCGGCGTAAACGGTCCGACATCGCAATCATGATCCGAAAGGCGTAATCCGTGAAAAGAGAACGACGAGGTTCGGATCTTCGTAATAATAGTCCCGGATGACGAAATGGCCCATGAATTTGGGCAGGAAGAGATTGCGCCGGTTGTTCCGGATGTTGATGACCAACTCGTCGCCGAACTGCTCGATCCTGAAGTCGCTGTTCTCAAAGAACGGCAGCCTCAATTTGAGCCTCACGATTTCCCCCACATCTTCCAGTACAAAAGATTTTTCCGCATGAAGGACCTCGACGGGATTTCGCCCCGCATAGAGCCCGTCGCCGAGGCGGCCGAGCATCTCTATGCCGAACACCTCCCGGCCTGTATGATGCAGCGTGAAGACAGGCAGGGGATAAAAAGACGTCCCGATATCCTCCAGGTAATGCTTTTGGGATTGCAGATAACCCTTCCAGAAAGAGTCGGCGGATGCATCGGGCAGGACTCGGTTGACGATCACGGCGTCGACGCTGTAGCCGTGAAGCAGCAGATACGTATAGGCCCGTTTGGCCTCCTGGACGGCCATTTTCTCCGGGTTGGTGACGACGCGGACGGAGGTGATCAGGGGGTTGCTGAAAATCTCATAGAGACTCTCCAGCTTCGTGAAAAGGTCGTCCAGCTCCCGGTAGCTTTCGTCCAGGGGGATGCCGGTCGTCGCATGCACAAAGGCGCCGAAGGCCTTCGTCGCCATCTTCGGGTAGGGGAAAAGCTTGGAGGTCCACCATCGGCTGACCTGGGGCAGCGTGAGGAGGGTCAGGGTTTCGCCCGTGGGCGCACTGTCGACGATAAGGACGTCGTACTCCCCTTCCCGGTAATACTTGTCGACCCACAGGAAGGCCGAGGCCTCCGCCATACCCGGCAGGGCGGCCATTTCCTCCACCAGCATCCGGTCCATGCGCTGCCAGCTTAAGGCCTGGCGGAGCATATTGCTGAGGTTCCCCCAGTACTTGCGCATGGAGTAATAGATGTCGAGTTCCTGGGCGTAGAGGTTTTCCGCCGCCTCGGCCGGCTCGGGCCCCAATTTGACGTCGAGGGCATCGGCCAGGCTGTGGGCGGAGTCCGTGGAGATGATGAGGGTGCGCAAACCTGACGCTGCCGTCTTCATAGCAGTGGCCGCAGCACAGGTGGTCTTACCGGTTCCCCCTTTGCCGGTAAAAAGAATGATTCTCATCGTACCGTTCCCTGTTGAAAACGCATCCGACGTTTCGAGGGAACTTTCATACTATAATAACGCAGGGCGAACAAGGCAAAAAAGCGGCGGGAAGAACCTTCGCAGCTTTGCCGACGAAAGGCTTCACGGCGCAGGACCGTCGAAGCCGAAAAGGGCGCTTTGGGCGACGCGGGTTGCCCGGACCAGCTGTGCGGCGCTGAAATAGACGCCACGAATCCTATGAACGGATTTCCTGTAAGCCTTGGCATGCTCTTCTGACCAGAAGAAGACGCTCTCCTTTCAGAAGGCGTCGATGATGCTGGCATCCTTAAGCTTGTAAAGATCGACGTCGGGCATAAAGACGACGGGCCGGCAGTCGTCATCTTTTACGCGGTACGCAAGGTCGCTGTCGATTTCCATCTCCATGGGACGGCCGCAATGGGCGCATTCCGAACGAACGGTGACGGACAGGGACTCTTTTCTCAACCGCCCTTGCACGAAGGGCGCCGCGAACGCGTCGGCCGCTCAGGCGGCATAAACGGTTTCACCCGTGCCGAAGGTGAGATGGTGGGGCGTTTTTTCCAGCGTAACCGGATAGGCCCAGACAACCTCCCGCCGGTCGTTCCTGAAAAGAAAGGTCATATGCCTCTCGAGGTCGTCCAGCAGGGTTTCAACCCTCTCCCGGTCCATGCCCAGGGCGGCGGCGATCGCCTCCGGGGCGAGAGGGGACGTTGCATAGGGAAGCTGACGGACTACATAATGATGGACCGCCCGGTGTTCGCCGGTCATGAAGGCCAGTTCCCTGGCAAATTTCTCCTTGGCCTTGGCCATCCTGCCCTCCAGAAGGGACGGGGGAAGCTGGATCATGAGGCGCCACAAACCGATCATCAGTTGATTATTCACAATCAGAACCTCCTTTTCTTCATTTCCCGGGAGTCCCCTTCCGGGACGCTTTCCGGATCAGGTCAATCTCTGCGGCCGGGATGCCGAGCCCTTCCAGAAACTCCTGATGAGAATGGGGGGAGAGCTTTTCGAACTCCCGATGCCACGTCTCCATCCCCTCGTCGTCGAGGCCGGCGGACCGAAAGAGGGCAACCCAGTCGTCCTTGCTGAGAAACGAGAGCCGCCCCCGGAGGGAATTGTCCTGCAGTATCCGGATGATGACCTCCTGCTGTTCCCTCAGGCGACCGATTTCCTTGCCCAGTTCCCAAAGCCTTTTCTCCAGGATGTCCCGGACGCCGCTCTTGGGGGCGGCGAGAATTTCGGCGACGAGCGTCGTGGAAAGACCCATCTGCCGATAAAGACGAATCTTTTCGAGACGCCGGGCGTCCTCCTCGGTATACCGCCGATAGTTGGCGCGGCTCCGTCCCGTGGGTCGCAGGAGACCGATGGAATCGTAATAGAGAAGCGTGCTTCGGGACAGACCCGCCTGCTTCGCCAACTGGCCGACTGTCATGGGGTAGGGCTTCACTTGGGCCATTCCTCCTTTTTGAGCATCCTGCCCGTCTTGAGGAAATGGTTCAACATGCGACCCAGAAGTCCGGCCCTGGCCGCGAGTTCCCCGCCGTTCGTCGCCGACAGATGCTCGATCAAAGCATTGCCCTCCTCCCCCAGGGCGGTCATGGTATAGGCTATCCGCCACAGGGAATGCCCCTCCGGGACTTCCTCCACCTGCAAATCCATCCTCAGGACCTTGATTCCCGGCGTGACCCGGATATAGGAAACCCGGCGGGCCGCCGGATCGTGATGGGACGTAACCCAGACCGTGAGACCCTCGCCGGAGAAATCCGTCGTGAAGACGGCATTCATTTCCGCCAGACCGGACCGGGAATAGACCAGCCGGCAATCCCAGCCGTCGATCCACTCGTACTCCCTCACGGGACAAAGAAGCGGAAAGACCTCGTCGGCAGGCGCCTCTACGGGCAGGGAACACGCATATTCAAAACGCTTCGCCGTAAATATGGACATAGGAATCTCCTTTCAGATCATTCTGAACTATGAAGCGGTAGTCAGGTCAAGGTTTTTTTAACACGGCATCCCGAACCGTGAAACGCCTATGGATTTATCTTCGTTTTTGGCCTTGACTGAATATAACTGTTGTTATATAACGGCAGTTATTAGAGATAACATCCTATGCCGGAAGTACGATTTACCAAAGAAGATATCGTGGACGCGGCTTTTTCCGTTACCCGGAAGCACGGCTGGGAAAGGTGCACGGCCCGGATGATCGCCCGGGAACTGGGGTCGTCCACGATGCCGATCTACTCGGGCCTGAGCTGCATGCAGAAACTCAAGGACGCCATCGCCCGGAGGGCTTCCGACCTGCTCATCCGCTACCAGACAAAAGAGAGATCGAGATGGCGATTTCTCGACATGGGGATCGGTTACGTCCTGTTCGCCCAAATCGAAAAGAACCTCTTCCGGATGCTCTACTCCAAGGAATCCGGCGAAGACGAGCCCGGGGACGAGACAGGCGGGCGTCACGGCTATGTCGTCGAAGCCGTCATGGAGAGGCTCCGCGACGAATCGGTCCTGCCGGGGTTCACCCTCGAAGAGAAGAAGGACATTCTCTACAAGATGTGGATATTCTCCCACGGCCTTGCCGTCCTGAGCAACAACGGCGTGATCGCCGAGATGACGGAAGAGGAAGTCACGAAACTCCTCATGGAAACGGGAAAGACCGTCATCGCCGGCAAGAAAGCGGAAAAGATAAGAACAGAGCCGTAACGATAGGACGCAAACAAAGAGAACATGCCAAAATAACGAACGGAGATCGGATCATGAGCGACGACATGTATCAGCGGTTGGCCAAAGTCCTGGATACCTTGCCGAACGGCTACCCTGCCTCGGAAAGCGGCGTGGAAATCAAGCTTTTGAAGAAAGTCTTCCTCCCCGAACAGGCAGACCTTTTCTGCGACCTGAAGATGACGTTTGAATCGGCCGAGCAGATCGCCGAGCGCACGGGCCGCCCCCTGGAAGGCCTGGAGGCAAAGCTTTTCGACATGGTCGTCGCGGGACAGCTGTTCTCGATCCGCCTGGACAAAACCCGGTATTTTAAAATGATGCCCTGGATATTCGGTATCTACGAATTTCAGCTCGGCCGGATGGACAAAGAATTCGCCGAACTGATGGAGGAATACTGGCCTCTTTACGGCAGGGAATTTTTCTCGAAGAAGCCGCCGCTCATGCAGACCATCGCCGTCGACGAGGTGATACCCAGCCACCAGGAAAGCCTGTCGTATGAGAAGGTTTCGGCCATTATCGAAGCCGGCCGGTCCTTTCTCCTGAACGAATGTATCTGTAAAAAAGAGAAGTCCCTGATGGGCCATCCCTGCGACAAACCGCTGGAAGTCTGCCTGGGCATCGCCCCAGTACCCGGGATGTTCAAAAAATCGCCGACGGGACGGGTCATCACCAAGGAGGAGGCCTACGCAATGCTCGACAAGGCCGAAGAAGCCGGCCTGGTCCATCTCACGTACAATATCCAGGCGGGGCACATCTATATCTGCAACTGCTGCAAGTGCTGCTGCGGAGTCCTCAGCGCCATCAACGACCTCGGCATCCCGGCGTCGGTGGTCATCAATTCCTACCACTATGCCGTCATCGACGCCGATACGTGCATCGGCTGCGGCCTCTGTGCCGACGAACGCTGCCAGGTCGGCGCCGTCGCGGAAGACGGAGATGCATACCGTGTCGTGGAGGAAAAGTGCATCGGCTGCGGCCTTTGCGTGCGCCGCTGCCCGGCGGACGCGATCCGCCTGGTCCGCAAGGCGCCGGACAAATTGACCAAACCGCCCCTGACGGAAGACGACTGGTTCGCCGAAAGGGCGCGGATACGGGGCCTCGACTACAACATCTTCAAATAGACCGGGAACGCGGCGAAACGGTCATATCGGCCGGAAACGGCGGCCGTGGATTCCCGGTCGTCGCCCGGGAACGGGGCCATTGCGCCTTCTTCTTGCCCGGAGCGGCCATCCCCGTTATAATGGTTCCATGGAGCGGCAAGGACTCATCATATTCGTCAAGGCGCCCGGTGCGGCAACCGTCAAATCCCGCCTGGCGAAGGCCATCGGGGAAGAGAACGCAAGAATGCTCTATCGGCACTTCGTAGCGGATATCCTGGAGACGATGGGCCGGGGACCATTCGATGTCAGGCTCTTCTTTTATCCGCCCGATCAACAGGAGAGCGTGGCGGCCTGGCTGGGCCACGACCGTCCCTGCGAGCCCCAAGAGGGGAGCGACCTGGGAGAAAGAATGAGCCATGCCTTCCGGAAGATCTTTTCGGAGGGCTACGATTCGCTCCTTTTGATCGGCAGCGACCTCCCCGACCTGCCGGCGACGATCGTCGAGGCAGGATTCGCCGCACTGGGAACCAACGACTGTGTGATCGGCCCCGCCGCGGATGGCGGATACTACCTGATTGGTTTCAAGGCCGCCGCATTTCTGCCGGATGCCTTCATGGAGATTCCCTGGGGCTCGGACAGCGTCTGCGAAAGCACATGCAGGATCATCAAGGCGAAAGGCCTGCGGCTTGCGATTCTTCCATGCTGGCGCGATATCGACACGATAGAAGATTTAAAGGCGTTTATCGCATCCCGAAACGGCACATCCCCTGCAGGGACAGCCACCCTTCGTTTTATCGAAAGTGAAAAGATGCTCAATTGCATAAACGGCAGCGCGCCGTAGTCAGAAGCTGACCCGTCCGGCCGGCGGATTTTTCTCTTCTTTCACGCGTAAACACAAAGCGTTTCGGGCAGATATCCCTTCTCAGCAAAAATCGGTCATTTTTCCGTTGACATTTCCCAGATATTGCGTTTAAAAAGCTTTCCTATACTATATGTAGTACCCAGTTCTGGTTATCTTATCGAATCTTCAAGGAGATCATTGTAATGCCTAACAGAGTTTCCGCTATGCCTGCTACTTTGCACTTATCCAAAAATGCCATGACCGTCCTGGAAAGGCGCTACCTGAAGCGGGACAAGGACGCCAAGGTGCTGGAAACGCCGGCCCATATGTTCAAGCGGGTCGCCGATGCCATCGCGGCGGCCGACCGGAAATTCGATGCCCAGGCCGACACGGCCAAGTTATCGGAACAGTTCTACAGTATGATGGTGGGATTGGAGTTCCTGCCCAATTCCCCGACCCTGATGAACGCGGGACGGGAACTGGGCCAGCTTTCCGCATGCTTCGTCCTGCCCGTCGGCGACTCCATGGAAGAGATTTTCGATGCCGTCAAATATACCGCCTTGATCCACAAATCGGGCGGCGGCACCGGCTTTTCCTTTTCCCGGCTGCGCCCCGCCAACGACCAGGTTCTGACCACGGCGGGCATTTCCAGCGGGCCGATATCCTTTATGAGGGTCTTCGATGTCGCCACGGAAACCATCAAGCAGGGGGGAACGCGGCGGGGAGCCAACATGGGCATACTGCGCGTCGATCACCCGGATATCATGGATTTCATCATGTGCAAGGCCGACACCAAACAGCTGAACAATTTCAATATCTCCGTCGGCCTGACGGAGGCCTTCATGGCCGCCGTGGAGCACGACGAGAATTACGACCTTATCAATCCGCGAAACGGGCAGGTCACCGGCGGCTTGAACGCGCAAAAGGTCTTCAACAGGATCGTCGCCCAGGCATGGGAAAACGGTGAGCCGGGGATTGTTTTTCTGGACCGCCTCAACCGCGACAACCCGACTCCCAACGTCGGCCAGATCGAATCGACGAACCCCTGCGGCGAACAGCCTCTCCTGCCCTACGAGTCCTGCAACCTCGGGTCGATCAACCTGGCGAAGATGGTGAAGAAGGACCAGATCGACTGGGCGAGGCTCAAAGAGGTCGTTCAGCTGGCCGTTCGCTTCCTGGACAACGTTGTGGAAGTGAATCAATACCCGCTGCCGCAGATCGAGGAGATGACCCGCAGCAACCGGAAGATAGGCCTGGGCGTCATGGGTTGGGCCGACATGCTGATCATGTTGAATATCGCCTACGACTCGGACGAGGCCCTTGAGCTGGCCCAGAAAGTCATGCGCTTCATCCAGGAGAACGGGCACGAACAATCCCGCGAACTGGCGAAAATACGGGGTCCCTTCCCGAATTTCAGCGGGTCCACCTACAACCTGAAGAGCGAACCCCCGATCCGGAACGCCACGGTGACCACTATTGCCCCGACGGGAACGATATCCATCATCGCCAATGCCTCGTCCGGCGTGGAGCCGATCTTCGCCGTGTCTTACGTACGCCAGGTGATGGATAACGACATCCTGGTGGAGGTCCATCCCCTATTCGAACGGATCGCCAAGGAAAGGGGTTTCTACACCCCCGAGCTGATGCAACTCATCGCCGAACGCGGTTCCGTCCGAGACCTGGAAGACGTTCCGGAAGACGTCCGGAAGATTTTCGTGACGGCACACGACATCTCGCCGGAAGTTCATATCAAGATGCAAGCAGCCTTCCAGAAATACACGGACAACGCCGTCAGCAAGACCGTCAATTTCTCTAACGGGGCTACCGTCGACGACGTCACAAAAGTCTACCGGCTGGCCTATCAACTGGGCTGCAAAGGCGTTACTATCTATCGCGACGGCAGCAGGGACAAGCAGGTCCTCTCCAAAGGCAAGAAGGAAGCCCCTCCCGCGAGGCTCACGGCTGATAAAGAGAAAAAAGTGATCAAGCGGGAGCGCCCCAAGGTCTTGAAGGGCTGGACGTACCAGATGCAGACGGGTTGCGGCCCCCTTTACGTCACGGTGAATCAGGATACCCAGGGGCTATTCGAGCTTTTCACGACCATGGGCAAGGCGGGCGGCTGCGCCGCGTCCCAGAGCGAAGCCATCGGACGCATGGTTTCCCTTGCCTGGCGCAGCGGCGTCCAGGCCAAGCAGGTTATCAAACAGTTGCAAGGCATCTCCTGCCATTCCCCGTCCGGATTCGGCGACAACAAGATCCTCTCCTGCGCCGACGCCGTCGCCAAGGCCATCCAATCCCATATGGCGGCCAACGGCTATGAAACGATCCATGAAAAGGTCGCCCTCGCTAGGGGCGCCTGCCCGGACTGCGGCGGCATCGTGGAACATGAGGGCGGATGCATGGTATGCCGCCTGTGCGGATACAGCGAATGCGCGTAACGCGCCTCTCGGTCCTGTTGTCTCTCTCTGATCGGCGGAAAAAGAAACAGGCGGCGGCCCCGTCCCTTTATGGAACGAAGGCCGCTGCACCTTTCTTTTATGCATGCTTCTTTCCGCAATGCATTTATACAAAACCTCCTTGTTGAATTCTCAATACTCATTCTGAGATCATTTCTTCTATATCGCTATCTGTTCGAAATCATTTCTGTATCTTGCAGAACAACAAACAGGCGGATACACCTTTGAAACTGTAAATATGAAGTTGTGCAAATGTAACAATTGGAAACAACACCCTCTATGTATCCATTAATATAAAAGATTGTCGTTGCCGCGGGAAGATAATTTGCTTTTTCATAAATAATAATTTATATATAAGTTATCAGATATTCACTTGAAGGAGGCGAACAATGGCCGAAAGATCGAGAATCAGAATCAATCCGCAGTCGAAGGAAATTGAAATCGAGGGGACGGAGAAATTTGTAAAAACCTATTTCAAGATTATCGAAAAAATGCTCGCGGAGGAGAAAGCCGGCAAGGCCGCGCGATCCGGCGCCCGTAAACTGAAAGCGGGAAAGAAGGCCGCCGGGAAATCTCCGAAAACGGGCAAAGGTGTAAAACCGGCAAGAAAGAAAGTGAAGCGGGGAGATATTTCGATCAAACTAATCGAACTCATCAAAGAGAGCAACGGTATCACCACGGGTGACCTGGTCAAAAAATCCGGCTTTGACGAACAGCAAGTCCGGAGCGTCATATACAGGGCCCAGAAGCTGGGACAAATCACCAAACAGAAGAGAGGCGTGTACGTTACCGCATGATACCGGCAGGCCGTTTCATAAGACTGAAACCATTAAAACCATTTTGACCTGGATATCTTTTTCCGGTTTGGCTTAGGGGCGCGATGGACCTATCCCCCATAGGCAGGATACTGATCTTTGTGGGCCTGGCGGTCGCCGTCATCGGGTTGCTGCTGATCCTGGGCGGCAAGTTCCCGTGGTTCGGCCGTCTCCCGGGCGATATCCAATACAAGGGAGAAAATTTCACCTTCTATTTCCCCCTGGCGACAAGCGTCATCATCAGCATCGTCCTCTCCCTCGTCCTGTGGCTTATCAACCGGAAATAACCGTTTGTACTAATTCGGAGGCCCCCTGAACCGGCATATTTCGCCCCTTGTAACGGCAATGCTGATTGCGGTTTTCCTGTTGTCGGCCGTCCAACATGTTTTGCCTTCCGGTGGAGACATGCAGCCGGGCCATGCAAAGGAAGCCCCCTTTCTCTCCCCACTGGAACAGGCCGTGGTCGAAGAGATCAACTTCGCCCGCGGCAATCCCGGAAACTACCGCCGTATTCTCGAACGGAACCGTATCTATTACCAGGGAAAAAGATTGGAGAAGCCTGGCGGCATTCCCATCGTTACGAAAGAGGGCGTAGCGGCCCTTGACGAGGCGGTCAGATATCTGGGTCGGGCGCGGAGCAGTCCCCCCCTAGCCGTATCGCGAGGCATGTCCCTGGGGGCCAGGGATCTCGTGACTGAGCAGGAGTCATCCGGGGCCGTAGGCCATGCCGGACGCAACGGGAAAGGCGCCGACGACAGGGTGAACCGTTACGGCACCTGGGTGAAGTCCGTCGGCGAAAACATCGAATACGGCAGCAACGAAGCCCGGGCCGTCGTCATGAACCTGATCGTCGACGACGGCGTTCCCGGCCGGGGACACCGAACGAATCTCATGAACCCCGAATTCGTTGTCATCGGCGTCGCCTGCGGAACACACCCAACCTACCGCCATATGTGCGTTCTCACCTTTGCCGGGGCATACAGGGAAAATGCCGGGGCTTCTTCGAAACCCATCCCGGGGAAATAACCCACCCATCGATCAAGCTTGTTAACATCCGGGATGATCCAGGCGGGCCGTCCGTTCCCGTCTTTCCAAGATTTAACAATCCTGAAATATATAATGTCCCCTCTGTCTTGGCGTCCGGTTTGGTAGCATACCGGACGCCAATACCTTAAAAAGGAGGGGAGTCATGCAGCATCTGATATCGGAAAGATCGGAAGGGATTACGACGGTCCGTCTTAGCCGTGGAAAGGTGAACGCGCTGAACGAATCGGTCGTCGACGAGTTGACGGCCTGTTTCCGGGAGATTGCGGAGGACCGGGAAACGAAGGCCGTCATTTTGACGGGAACGGGTAAATTCTTCACTTTCGGTTTCGATATACCGGAATTCATGGGATACGCCCGGGAGGCCTTTCTCCGTTATTTGACAAAATTTACGGATTTTTATCGTGATCTTTTTCTGTTTCCCAAACCGGTCATTGCGGCGTTGAACGGCCACACGATCGCGGGCGGCTGCATGATCGCCATCGCCTGCGACTACCGGATCATGGTTTCCGGAAAGGCAAGAATATCCCTCAACGAAATCAATTTCGGCTCATCGCTTTTCGCCGGCAGCGTCGATATGATTAAGTTATGGATGGGACAGAAGAATGCGGAAACGGCCGTTTATACCGGGGCGATGTACTCCGCCGAAGAGGCCTGCAGCCTCGGCCTGGTGCACCAGGTTGCGAACGAAGCCGGCCTGGAAAAAGACGCGCATGATATCGCCCGGCAGTTTGCCGCCAAGGATAATGCGCCGTTTCGCAGCATCAAACTTCTGCTCCGCAATCCCATTGCAGCGGACATCAGGATGAGGGAGCGGGATTCTCTTCTTGAGTTCGTCGATATATGGTACTCGGAAGATACTTGGAACAAATTAAAGGACAAAAAGATTTATACCTAGAACATTCGGGGAAGTTACCGCCGGCGGGCTAAAAAAACATAAACGGGGCGTGGCGTGCGCCCCGTTCATGCATCTGGAGTAGACAGTTCCGAGAAAAGCGACGACAACGAACGACAACTGCTGACTGTCTCCTCCAACTCCTAAGGAAGATACTAGCGGGCTATTAAAAGCCCTTGGTTAAAATCTTCGGTGTATAAGTTGGGTCAACCCAGCCTTGGTTTATCTTTGTTTTTCTACTGCTATTTGCCTTTGCATATTTTATGATTCTGGTCTTTTTCATGATTCTGCCCCCCTTTCCACTTCTACCTACGGATAAGGCTTCATGACCCAAATCTTTAAATGCTTGTGCCGATAACCGGTTAAATAGCTGTAAGGATTCGCCGCCGCAGGCCTTTGTCTTTCAAACGATTCTGCGGGATTAAGGAAAAGCCGTCAACCTTCCCCAAGAGATCTTTCTGGGGATTGAACTCGACCTTTTCGTTCATCTTCACGCCGACAATGCCCATATTCGTCGTCATGTCGCGGCACCTCCTCTTGCTTCTTCCCAGGTACCTTTGGTCGAGGGATACTAATATAGCTTCAGGCACCGGGCAATCCGCCTCCGTCTGATATTATCCTGCGAAAATCGATATTCCTGGCATAGGATGAGAAACCTTATTCGCACCGGATTTTGTCCGATGCCAGACGTGCGGCGATTGATCCAAGAAGAGCCTGCAACTGCAGGAACGCAGACATAAGCGGAGAGCCGTACCGCGGCCGAGCGATTTATCCGCAAGAGTTATTTCATCGGAACAAGATAGAATGAGTGATTCTAGCGGCAGGTTCCGTATCCGTCGATATGCGAATACGGCATACAACAAATGATTCCCGTGCAGAACAGACGACGCCGGCCCTTCGGTGATTTTGGGCCGGCGCCGGTAAAAAAACGTTGATAGACTGAGTTAAGCCTCTATACGCACCTTTTACAGCTTTATACGGTATGGAGGGATGCTCCGGCGCCCATGGCAGCATCATACGATTTCCCGTTGAGCTTCCCATAGTATTCGTCGAGCATGTTCTTCGCTTTTTTCAATATCGATCCTTCAACTACGGCCTCGACATTATAGTCGAACAGGAAATACATACGGTCTTTATGACAGTTCGGGCAGAGATATTGATCGCCTTGCCTCACCCACTCCTGATCGTCACCTAAATAACCGCAACCGCCTAACTTCTTATTGCAAACAGCCAAACACATGATGCCCCCTCGTGGAATATCTTTTATTATTTCAGCAATAATTAATTACTTATATAACTCGATATTACTTGCCAATCCGATGCTTTTCGGTTCGGATATGGTATTCGCTATCTTCCTTGCATTGCTTCGTATAACATTTCTTTGCCTAGTGCAATGCCGTTTGCTATCAGTCATTATGCCAGCATATACCTGGCATAATTGGCCGATGGTAAACATCACCCCTGATTATTATTGGAATTTTAAATTGTTGCGCGCCAAGAGGTCGCCGTCATTCGGCAGCGATGCGACAAACGTCTCACCCTGCAAATCGATGAGACGCCAGCTGTGCGCCGGAAATACCGTCGTGACCGAACGGTTCGATTGCGATATGAAACGATAGCGGCAAACGGGCCTCGCCTGCCGGTGCGCCCAAAGACTATTACGGGCGTCATCGGCCGACCGTCACGCACAAAAGGCTATTCTAATGACTTGATCGCGTTTGCAGGATAAAAAAAAGGAGGGCCTGCAATGGCCCTCCCTTGCTTTTCCTTTTGGAGACAGAGACTATTTGCGGAATTTCTTTCTTGCCACTGCCACACCGGCCAGGCCAAACCCCAAGAGCAACATCGTGGCGGGCTCGGGA
This sequence comes from Syntrophales bacterium, assembly GCA_963668175.1. Lineage (GTDB taxonomy): Bacteria > Desulfobacterota > Syntrophia > Syntrophales > PHBD01. Next base: position 1,200,342 of record OY764159.1, on the reverse strand, counting down.
ACTGCGCCGTAAGTAACACCCGTAGCGTCGCCGCTCATGTTATCGGCCAGCCAATAATTTCCCGTATCGTGCAGAACAATGTAATCGATGGTCTTTCCATCAGGGGCAGTAATCATGAGATAACCCATGGGCCCATCCGTATTAGCCTCGCCTGTTACACTGATCATGGTGCCGTCCGTCAGCCAGGCTTCAACGACAAAGATACTAAAAGACGAATATCCCGTTTTGAACCAGGTACCGTCATTGTTCGTAAAATCGATCTTGACGCCCCTTGCATCGGCCGCTTCCCCTGCCCAGATAAAGAAGTTGCCGTTGTGATGATAGTTACCGGAACCATAGCCCAAGTCGTCGGAAGTTGTGTTGTAGCCTCCCGTACGGCTGTCTCCATACATCGGAGGATAACCGCCGTAATTTTGAAAAGTCACGCCAGGGATACCAATGACGCCCGCTCCATCCGTCCCGTTTTCAAAATTGATGAAAAAGGCCATCGCCGGGACCGAAAACATCAAAACACCCACAATCGCCAGAACGCAAAACAGTTTTTTCATTATCCCACTCCTCGAACTGTAGTTGATGCGTCTGCAATTGCATATTTGATACCAACCTGAAACATATCGAATTCAATAACAAATCTCCTATGCCTGCCCCGCAGCTATCATTCACGCTGTAAAAATATCCGACAACCCGAATAATCGGCGTAACCGCGAGAACACGTCTCTTACTACCGTATTCTACGGAATAATTAAGACTTTCCGGTATGCCTCGAGGCATCGTCTCACTGTCACTCTTCTTTACACTTCTTAATATTTACTTACATTTTTCCATCACCTGATAAAATTCCCGCAAACAAGCTTCTACGCTTTATTTGACATACTTATATAGACCTTAAAAATACCTTTAAAAACAGATTCAGGCATATATATACTATATACTACTGACAATCTATACACTGTTGTCCATAGACTTTTTTTATAAAAAAATTTTCCTTGGATACAAAAAAAATGGAAGCCTCCCTTGGAGAACGGAGAAAAAAGGGGACGAATAGCGCGGGAAAGGCACGTCAAACAACCATAAGAGAACATTGGAATGGAAGCGGGTTATGAACCGACGAAAAAAAGCCGGCAAAATCATGCCGGCCTTTTTCGGTTATGGCACGCCCACTTGGATTCGAACCAAGGACCCTCAGATTCGTAGTCTGATACTCTATCCAGCTGAGCTATGGGCGCAGCGATCAAAAAAAGACTTTCCAAAGAAAGGAGGTTCCTATAGCATAAACTCATCACGCGTGCAAAAAGAAAAGCGGTGCCTGAAATTTTGTGCTATCTAGACGATATATCTTGATATTCGTGAAAGGATTGATTAATCGATTTGCGAAAAGCGTGAGGTCTCATGAAAATTATCGACTCCCACATGCACTGCGGCGTTCAGAACAGCGAGCTTCCCTACAACCTGCTGAAAGGATACCTGGACGAAGGCGGCATAGACGGTGCCTGCCTTTTCGCCCCCGTGGAAGACATATACGACCGCTATAACTACCGCTTCGAAGACACCCCCCTCTGGGCGGCCTGCCGCCGGAGGGCCAACAAGTATCTTCTGGACATCCAGCAGTCCCGGGACGACATCTTCGCCTACCATTTCGTCTGGAACGATTTCCGCAAAGACGAACTGAAGGACGGTTTCAGGGGTATCAAATGGCACCGTCACGAAGACGAACCCGTTTATCATTATGACGACCCCCTCTGCGAGGCCTACCTGAACGAAGCCTACCGGCTGGCTCTGCCCGTCGTCCTCGAAGAGTCCTTTGATAACACCCTCTGCTTCATCAAGCGGGTGGCCGGCCGCACTCCCGTCATCATTCCCCACATGGGCATGCTCAACGGAGGATTCCACGACCTTTTCGACGCCCGTATTTGGGATGATGAGACTGTTTTTGCCGACACGGCGCTGGCGGCGACGTATGAGATCAAGATGTTTCTTGAACGCTATGGAAGCGACCGGCTCCTTTTCGGCAGCGACTTTCCTTTCGGCCGCCCGGGCCAGGAACTTCGCAAAATCGCCTCCATGAAACTCCCGGAGAGAGACTACGAAAAGATTGCAGGGGCCAATATCCTGAGGCTGACGAAGGCCTGCACACCGGAAACATCCTGAGTCGAGCGAATATGCCGCAGCCGGGAAAGCCTAGAACCGCCACGACATTCACGACCCGGCCATATCGAAGGCCTTCCGGGTCAGATCCGCCGGCTGCAATTCCACCTTCATCTGCTCGGTAAGCTCCGTTACGCCGAGATACTGCCCGGATACAGTGATTACCGTCTCCAGGTGGCCGTCGTCGTGGACGGCCATGGCCCCGCCGGACCCCCAAAAGAGGAGTCTCGGCGCCTTGCCCCTGACCCGGTCGCCGCGGCCGAAGATTACAATGCGTTCGCCGACCCGGATATCGCGATAAAAAGTGAACCGGATGCGGACCGTAACCCCGCCGCTCCCGGAGGCCATGAAGCCGCCCCAGCCCACCGTTTCGTCCAGAAGCGCCAGAAAAGCCACCGGATGGATAAGGCCTCGCTCCTGAAAGCGGCAAACGGTATAGAGATCGCCTTCATCCAAACCGATGGGAGAGACGATAATCTTATCGGGAAGGGAAGAGCCGAGAAGGTGAAAGCTGCGGTTCAAGCCGGGGCGCTGCCGCTCGGTGCCGCAAACGAAGCAGTATTTATAGTGCGGCAGACGCACCCAGTCTTTGAGCAATCCCGAGGCATCCTTCGGCAGGAAGAGTGGGACATTCTCTTGTCCCTCCTGGTCCTGGGCTCCGTAACGGATCATGGCCGTCAGGTAAGGCGACGGATCGGAACCAATGGTTATTTTGCCCGAGATATGGCCGTCGCCCGCCGAGACCTCTGCCATCGCCGTGTCGCCGATGCGGGCAGGCGAACCGCCCAGGCGATACTCTATAGACATCGGATAGCGCAGGCCCCTGTCGGCAGGGCAAGCGTCAAGGGTTTCGGCAAGTTCCACCATGGCCCCCATCCCGATACCGCCATGGGGAAGACCGACCCATCCCTGGGTCCGGGAATCGAATAACAGCGCGGCGCGGCTTATACGGCCTTCCCGGGCAATGCCGCTTTGGCCGAAGAAGAAATCCCTCACGAAGGATTCTGTTGTTTTGTCTTTCTGCAACAAGTGCGTTTGAAGCTTTTCCTGAGACATGATGAACCAATTTCCAAACCCGTCACGGGTCTATGTATTTCAATATTCTTATCTGTTTTCGGCGACAACCTTGACTTTCGCCGCGAGGTTGATGAGAAAAGGCCGGGTCTCCTGCCGGATGGCCCCCCTCTCCTCGTAGTCCTCCCTGAATATTTTCCGGACAACCGCTTCGCGATCTCCGTGTAACTCTTCAAGATACCTTACGATACGCTCCCGGTATTGCCTGGCGGTTTCGATGGCCTTGGGCATGTACGTGCGGGCGTCGTCGCCCGTCAGTGTGGAATGGTGGGCCATCATGATGATATCGACATCGAGGGAGACCATTTTTTCCAAAGAGGCCATATAATCCGCATAACTGGACAGGTACTGCGGGTGTGTCGTAAAGTTGCGGTCAAAGACACCCGCCGCCTCCCCGGTGATCAGGGCCTTGAGCCGGGGAATATACAGGCTGATGGAGTCCTTCGTGTGTCCGGGGGTAGCAATCACCCGGAAGCCTAAACCGGCGCCCAGGTCTATCTCCTGGCCGTCCGCCAGGACGATGTCCACGGGCAGGGCGTCAAAACAAATATTCTCGCCGCCGATCAGGTCCCTGTATTTCTCCTCGCTGTCCCGGCTCAGGCTCCTCATCAGCTCCACGGCATTGGGCTTCTTGAAGGTCTCGGCCGCCAGGCTGTGGGCGCCGATCTTAAGTCCCGGAATTTTTCTTTTGAGATAGGGCGCCGCCCCGCTGTGGTCAAAGTGGGAGTGGGTCAAAAAGAGATATCGGAGCCTGCCGGCATCGCCGAGATGTTCTTTCAGGCCTTCCAGGTAGAGGGGTCCCATGAAGGTCATCCCGGCATCGAAGAGGGCCGGCTGCTCCCCCAAAAGCAGGAAGGCAGGGAGGTCCGCCGAACCGATGGCGTAGAGCCCCTCGCCCAACTTGCCTATACTATCCACGATCATACGATTACCTCGGTTTCAATAAGCGGAAATGACCGGTCGCGCCTCTCGTCAACGCCAAAATAGCACGCCGCGGTCTTTAAAACAAATACTCCGCCAATTCCTTGATATTGCTTATTCTGACCGCTTTTATGCCGGGCACGGCTTCCTGATCCCGGCCCTGGGTCCTGGGAAGGATACAGCGGGTAAATCCCATTCTGGCTGCTTCTCTGATCCTGGAGTCCATCTGGCCGATCCCCCTGACTTCGCCTGTAAGCCCCACTTCGCCGAAGACGACGGTCCCCGGGTAGACGGGGCGGTCGTAATAACTCGACGCCATGGAGGACACGACGCCCAGGTCCACAGCCGGCTCGTCCACCTTGATGCCACCGGTGACGTTGATGAAGATATCCTGGTTGCCCAGGTGCATGCCGCCTATCTTGTCCATGACGGCAACGAGAAGCGAAACGCGGTTCTGATCGACGCCGATGGCCGTCCGCCGCGGCATCCCGAAGCTGGTCGGACTGACGAGCGACTGTATCTCGATGAGGATCGGCCGGGTCCCCTCGACGCTCGGAACGACGACCGAACCGGCGGCCCCCTCGGGCCTTTCCGCAAGAAATATTGCCGAAGGGTTGCCCACTTCTATGAGGCCGTTGTCCCTCATTTCAAATACGCCTATCTCGTTCGTCGGCCCGTAGCGGTTCTTGATGGACCGGACAATCCGGTAGACATGGCCGGAATCGCCTTCGAAATAGAGGACCGTATCCACCATGTGCTCAAGCACCTTCGGCCCGGCGATGGAACCGTCCTTGGTGACGTGCCCGATGAGGAACAGCGGAATACCCGTTTTCTTCGAAAGGAGGATCAGGCGCTCGGACGATTCCCGCACCTGGCCGACGCTTCCCGGCGCCGAAGAGAGGAGGGACGAGTAGGTCGTCTGGATCGAATCGATCACGACGGCTGCGGGCTTGATATCCTTGATTTGCTGAACGATATTTTCCAGGGCGATTTCGACGAGGACGAGCAGGTTCTCCGACGAGGCCCCTATCCTCTTTCCCCGCAATTTGATTTGCTTGGCCGATTCCTCTCCCGACACATAGAGGACCCGCTGCCCCCTTGCCGCCAGCTTCTGTAAAACCTGCAAAAGCAGCGTCGATTTTCCGATCCCCGGATCGCCGCCGACGAGGATTGCCGATCCGCCCACGATACCGCCTCCCAGGACCCGGTCGATTTCACCCATTCCCGTTGCCAGGCGCTCCGAGTCGTCGATGGCGATGGCGTCGATTGGCACGGCCGCCTCATTGAATTGAAAATCCGCCGATCCGGCAACGGAGTTTTCCCCTCGTATCTCCTCTTCGGCGAAGCGGTTCCATTCCTGGCAGGAAGGGCACTTGCCGAGCCATTTCGACGACTGGTAGCCGCAATTCTGACAGAAAAACATCGTCTTGACTTTTTTGGGCGGAGGGGTTTTCATCATTTGGTCCTGGATTTTATTTCTGCGTCCATATAAAATACGGTCGCATTGTACGGGCGGCCGCCGCTATCCTGTCAGGCTCGTCATACGGAAGACCTGTTCAGCCATGTTCCGGCCAGATGCGCAGAATACATATGTTTTTTTTTCTTTCCCGTCAAACCAAAAGTTCTCTTGAGTAATCACAATAATATTGATATATGAGACGGCTTGCACACTACTTTAAAGGAAAGAGCCATGCACAATCCCAATTTTAGTTCCGGCCCCTGCAGCAAGAGACCCCGATGGAACCTGGACGTCCTCAGGGATGCTCCCGTCGGCCGTTCTCACCGGTCGGCCGCAGGCAAAGAGAAGCTCGCCAAGGCCATTGACGAAACGAAGAAAATCCTTAATATTCCAAGCGATTATCTTGTAGGAATCCTTCCCGGATCGGATACGGGCGCCTTTGAAGCAGCCATGTGGACGCTTCTCGGACCGAGGCCCGTCACGGCCCTCGTGTGGGAAAGCTTCGGCGAAGGCTGGGCGACCGATATCACCAAGCAGCTGAAGCTCAGTCCTACCGTTCTCAAGGCCGACTACGGAAAAATTCCCGATCTTCGCTCCGTGGACTGGACCAACGACGTCGTCTTCGTCGCCAACGGCACGACCAGCGGCGTTAAGATCCCGAATTGGGACTGGATCCCCGCCGACCGCCAGGGCCTGTCGCTTTGCGATGCCACCAGTGCGGCCTTTGCCATGGACATCGACTGGTCCAAGATCGATGTTTTAACCTTTTCCTGGCAGAAATGTCTCGGCGGTGAAGCCGCCCACGGCATGCTTGTGCTCGGCCCCCGGGCAATTGCGCGGATCGAATCGTACGATCCCCCCTGGCCCCTGCCCAAGATCTTCCGCATGAAGAAATCGGGCAAGGTGGACAAGGCTATCTTCGTCGGGGACACTATCAACACACCGTCCCTCCTTTGCGTGGAGGACTATCTCGATGCCCTGAAGTGGGCCTCCGAAATAAGCCTTAAGGGGCTCTTTAACCGGAGCCTGGCCAATCTTAAAATCGTTGAAGACTGGGTAGCGAAAACCGACTGGATCGAGTTCCTGGCGGAGACCAAGGAAACACGCTCCAATACGTCGGTTTGCTTGTCAGTCGTGAGCGAAAAAGTGAAGGCCATGCCGCAGGATGAGCGGGCGAAATTTCTCAAGGCTATCGCCTCCGAGATGAGCAAGAAGAATATCGCCCACGACATCGGTTCCTATAAGGACGCCCCTCCGGGATTCCGGTTCTGGTGCGGGCCGACGATTGAACCGGCGGACATCCGGACGGCTATCGAAGAGCTGGAAAAGATTTATCTCGCGAAGATAAGCGCATAGCGAAGGAGCTAGTATGAAAAAGGTATTGATCAGCGATAAGCTTTCTCCGGAAGGCGTACAAATATTGAAAAACACGCCGGGCATCGAGGTCGATGTGATAACGAACCTGACGCCCGACGAGCTCAAAGCCGTCATCAAGAATTACGACGGACTGGCGATCAGGAGCGCCACCAAAGTCACCAAGGAAATCATCGACCATGCGGAGAAGCTCAGCATCGTCGGCAGGGCGGGAATCGGCGTGGACAACGTCGACGTCCCGGCGGCCAGCAAACGGGGCATCGTCGTCATGAATACGCCGGGCGGCAATACGATCACCACCGCCGAGCACGCCATTTCCCTCATGGTTTCCCTCGCCCGCCAAATCCCCCTGGCCACGGCCTCCGTGAAGGCGGGAAAGTGGGAAAAGAACAAGTTCATGGGCACCGAGCTTTACAATAAGACGCTGGGCGTCATCGGCATCGGCAGAATCGGCGCCATCGTCGCCGACCGGGCCCAGGGCCTGAAGATGCACGTCGTCGTCTACGATCCTTTCATCTCCAAGGAAAGCGCCGACAACATGGGTGTTACCCTGGTGACGCTGGATGAACTGCTGGCCAAGGCGGACTTCATCACGATCCATACCCCCCTGACGAAGGAGACGAAGGGATTGATCAATGCGGCGGCTTTCGAGAAAATGAAAAAAGGCGTTTTCGTCATCAACTGCGCCCGCGGCGGGATCATCAGCGAAAAGGATCTTTACGACGCTCTCGTTTCCGGTAAGGTCGCCGGGGCCGCACTCGACGTCTTCGAGGAAGAACCGACCAAGAACATGGAACTCGTATCCCTGGAAAACGTCATCTGTACGCCTCATCTGGGGGCGGCAACGGACGAAGCCCAGGTCAACGTCGCCATCGCCGTGGCCGAGCAGATCGCCGCCTACCTGACCAAGGGGGAGATACAGAACGCCGTCAACGTGCCCTCCGTGAGCGCCGAGCTTTTAAGCGTCATGCAGCCGTATATCGATCTGGCGGAGAAGCTGGGAAAGTTCCAGGCCCAGTTGGTATCGGAAGCCATTAAGGAAGTGCACATCGAATACAGCGGGGAGATTCTGAACTACAACGTCGCCCCCTTGACGATATCCCTGATGAAAGGGCTCTTGACCCCCATCCTGGACAATGAGCACGTGAACTTCATCAATGCCCCGGTCATCGCCAAAGAGAGAGGCATCAAGGTCATTGAATCGAAGAGCACCAAAGTCGAGGACTACAGAAGCATGATCGCCCTGACCGTAAAGACGTCCGAGGGAAACAGCCACTATACGGCGGGGGCAATATTCGGCCGCCGGGACGCACGGATCGTCCGTATCGATAAATTCACACTGGACGTCATACCTGAAGGCTACATGATCTACCTGTCCAACAACGACCGGCCCGGCGTCATCGGCAACATCGGTTCGACCCTAGGACAGAACAACGTGAACATCGCACGGCTCCACCTGAGTCGGGAGCAGTTCGACAAACAGGCCCTGGTCGTCCTGACGACGGATACACTCGTAACCGAGGACGTTCTCGACAAACTGAGAAACCTTCCGCACGTCATCGCCGTGAAACAACTGGAAATGTGAACTTGGGGGATAAACGATATGGCAAATGTTGCGGTCATCGGAACGCAATGGGGAGATGAAGGGAAAGGCAAAGTCGTTGATCTTTATGCGGAAGAAGCGGATATCATCGCCAGATTCCAGGGAGGCAACAACGCCGGCCACACGCTGGTCGTCAAAGGAGAACAGACCATCCTGCACCTGATTCCGTCCGGCATACTGCACGAACATAAAATGTGCATCATCGGTAACGGGGTCGTTGTCGACCCGAAGGAACTGATCAAGGAAATAGACGATCTTTCCGCCCGGGGCATCTTCAAGGAAGACACGAAATTCTACGTGAGCCTGAACGCTCATGTCATCATGCCCTATCACCGTCAAATTGATAAGGCACGGGAAGCGAAAAGCAAGAAGAAGATCGGAACGACGGGACGAGGTATAGGCCCCGCGTACGAGGACAAAGTCACCCGAACAGGCATCCGGATCTGCGACCTTCTGGACCCCGAGGTGTTCCGCGAGAAACTGGAAAGGAACGTCGAAATCAAGAATTTCTACCTTACCAAGCTTTTCGATGAACCCCCCATCGACATCGAGGGGATTTTCAAGGAATACAGCGGTTACGCCGACAGGATAAGGCCCTATGCCGCCGATACGTCCGTCATCCTGGACAGGGAAATCCGCAAGGGACGGAAGGTGCTCTTCGAAGGCGCCCAGGGATGCCATCTGGACATCGATCACGGCACCTATCCCTATGTGACATCTTCGAATACGGTGGCGGGGAATGCCTGCGCCGGAGCCGGCGTCGGTCCTTCATCGATCAACGCCGTTGTCGGCATCGTCAAGGCCTATACCACGCGTGTGGGCGAAGGGCCTTTTCCGACAGAGCTTTCCTGTGAAATCGGCAATCACATCCAGAGCGTCGGCAAGGAATTCGGCGCCACGACTGGCAGAAAACGCCGGTGCGGCTGGCTGGACATGGTCTTGGTCCGTCATGCCATTCGCGTATCGGGCGTCACGGGTATCTCCGTTACAAAACTCGACGTCCTGGCCGGCATCGAAAAGCTCAAGATATGCATAGGTTATAAATCGGAGGCCGGCGAATACATCGACGCCGTACCCTCCAATCTAAGAATACTGGCCGGATGCCAGCCGGTTTACGAGGAAATGGACGGCTGGACGGAAGACATCAGCCCGGCCAGGGACATCTCGGAACTACCGCGCAACGCCCGGCGCTATATCGAAAGGCTGGAACGGCTGGCGGACACGAAAGTGATCATGGTATCCGTCGGCGCGGGAAGAAACGAAACGATTATTCTCAAGAATCCCTTTTTCAGCTGAAGGCGGCTGATAAAGACGAAGGAGACGATCCGTATAGAGCGGATGGGAGCAGCGGCCGCAAGAAGCGGCCGCACCCCGCCCCGCTCCTCGCCAAAAAGGCATATAACCGAAGACCGATCTTTTTTCGCCCCGCAAGTGGTTTCCTCTTGACAACATTTCACCATGCTGTTAATAGGGCACGCCTTCAAGAGTTCGATCATCCTGGGCCGTTAGCTCAGCCGGTAGAGCAGCGGACTTTTAATCCGTTGGTCGTGGGTTCGATTCCCATACGGCCCACCAAGAAAACAAAAGGTTACGGCCCTACCGCCGTAACCTTTTGCTTTTTTAGAGCATAACGTAATCGCCGGGACCGGAAACGTGCCCGGAAAGCCGGGCTTTATCCGGTGTTTCCGTCAAACGTTCCGCCTCTATCAAAAGATGAACGAGGATTCATCCTGCCGTTGCCTTATACTTTTTCCGGTGTTACATCCCCGATCCGCTCTCACGGATAACTCGAGATGAGGGAGCGGCGCAAGCGTCTATTTGGCGTTCTGTTCGGGAGGAGGTCCCTGTTTGTTGTTCCGTTGGTCGGGAGGAGGTCCCTGGGGTTTACAGGCGAAATATTTCTTATCCGGGGTGTAATCGCACAGACCCGTGATTCTTCCGTCGGAACAGGATGCCCCTTTCTTCTTGCCCGTACAGGCATCTATGGCGGCTTGCGGTATGGGTCTCCTTTCTTTTCGGCCGTCTTCGGGAGGCGGCATGCCCGATTTGTCCTGCGTTCTCTCGGTATCGGCAGGGTAACCCGCCGGAACGCCGTTGAGTGAAACGACGAGAAGTGCAAACAGGCCAATTATGATCTTCTTCATCTCACAACTTCTCCTTTTCCAGGGAATTCCTGTCCGGGCCGGACAGCGGGCAGCGGACAGCACGGACGACATTACATTGTCAGACAGCCTTTGTGAAATTAAGAAATGTAAATGAAGAATATTTCTTCCGTCATGCATTTCGCTCAACTTCAGTTTCGACCATGTCTCCCCGGCGCGTAGATCGGCTTTTCACTGCCAGATTCCGTTCGGTTACGATGATATCTTCCTCCAGGGACAAGACCGGGCGCGAAGCCAGGAAAAGCTATATTCTCTGGCATCGCCCTTTGGCAACATCCGGAATTTGCAGCCCTGTTGTAGAATTTTGAAGCTGACCTCGTATCTGTGGCGGCCGCCCCTTGGAAATAGCGGTAGGTGATTTGATTCTTCTGCCGCAATTTCAAGATGATCCCGGAGAAGACAGGCGCGTCTAACATACGATGGAGTCCAAATACACCTCGTTACGGACAGAAACGGGTGAGGAGGATTCCTCTGACTGAAGATCGGCAAGCCCAGGGCGACATCGCAGGACCCGATGCGCGAATATCTTTGCCCTGAGCCATGTCCGCGGACAAGCCGTCACCCCCGTTAACCTGGCAATATTCTGGCAGGAAAAACCCCTTATTGGACAAGATAGCGCTTGACATGCGGTTTCGCTTTGTATTACTATTGGCCGAAGAAGCATAAAGTCAGGTTTTGCGCGGCCCGATGTTTAGATGAGAGGGTTGATCATTTTCTTATTTGCCTGCAAGGCAAGAACAGGGAAGGATTTTCGAAAATGAAGAAAGACATTACCATTTGCTTCCGCACCAACATGGATATAAGGAATTCCCTGGAAAAGATATCGGCGGATGAAAGACAGAGCCTCTCGTCGGTGATAGAAAACATGCTCTACAAATACCTGAAAGAGAGAAAAGTCCTCCGCGGTGTAGAGAGCGACCAGCGACAATTCGAAAGGAGGCAGGTGGCTTTGCCCGCGTTCATCGCCGAAGCCAGGGCGGACGCGAGAGGGTACCAAACGGGTACGATCATGGATATCTCCCTGGGAGGCATCAAAATATCGGTCCCCAAAGGCACGGCGTTGGAAATCAAGGCCGGTAACACGGAAGCGGAATTCGACATCATCTTTACCCTTCCTTTTGCCACAAGGCCGCTCAAGATGAGGTGCCAGCCGCAGCGTGTCTTCGAATCCGAAGAGGACGTCCAGATCGGCACGGCATTTGTTGATGCCGACTTCCGCAGTTACCAGACCCTGCAGAATTATCTTATGTAAAAACGGGGCGTCAGTCTGCCGTTTTTTTTCCGAATTATTTCGTCTTTTTTCCAAACCTTATCGCCGTAATTATCGTTTATCGACGACCGCCTTTCCGGCGGAGATTATCCTGTTGCAAGCATTTCTCACCGTGTTATGATCGCCCTCCTGAACGGTATCGTATGGGCCGGGGGGATGTATTCTTTCCGATGCGCGTAACGACTTTCTAGCGCATCCGGCTAAACAAACGTAAGGAACCTTAAAGGCTCAGTGAGACAGATCGTGTTACAGACCGGAATGAAAAGAAGAACGGCGGACAAAGCACACCCTTCACATAAAGAAGGGGCAACGATGTCGCGGTTTTCCGACCTTGCCGGCCTGGAATGCATCAAGGCGACCTATATCACCCATGTCTTTCCCCGGCATATCCATGAAGGATTCGCAATCGGGCTGATCGAAGCCGGCGTCCAGGCTACGGACTATCGCGGCGCCAAGCATTACGCAACGGCGGGCGATATCTGCCTTATCAACCCCGGAGAACCGCATACGGGGTATGCACCGGACGAGGGAGGCTGGACTTACCGATGCTCGTATCCATCTGCTGCAGCACTCCGGGAGGCGGCGGAAGATACGGCGGGACGGCCGGCGGAGGTCCCCTATTTTCCTTCCCCGGTGATTCGCGACACTTATGTCGCTTGCCTCCTCAGGGATTTCTTCGCATCGCTTGACGACTGCGGAAATCGTCTTGAAAAAGAGACGCGTTTCCTTACCGCGCTTATCGGAATGATAGGACGCCATGCAACCGCGCGGCCGAACGGCTTCCGGACAGGCAGGGAACGGCCGGCCGTGCAAAAGGTCCGGGGCCTTATCCATGACCGCTACCGGGAAAATATCTCTCTGGCCGACTTGGCCGCCGTCTCCGGCATGAGCCGGTATCACCTGATTCGTGTCTTCCGCATGGAGACGGGACTCAGCCCCCATGCCTACCTGACCCAGGTACGCGTCGACAAGGCGAAAGAACTTCTGGCCCGCCGGGTACCCCTCGCACATGCCGCTCAGGCCGCGGGATTCTTCGATCAGAGCCACCTCACCCGGCATTTCAAGTCCATAACGGGTTTAACGCCCGGACAATATTCTTCATTTGCGCAATAACGTACAAGACAAGTCTCTTCTTTATCCGGTAAAATCGTGAAGTAAAAAGATCAAGGGAGGATTGTTTCCATGAAAGACGATCGTTACGTCCACGGATACTCCGGGGAGGAAGACCGGAGGCTCCTTGCCCAGGCTGGTTCGCTGACGGAACTGCTGCACGGCGACACCTCGTACCCCCCGGGGGCGGAGGTGCTGGAGGCTGGATGCGGCGTCGGGGCCCAGACGGTGATCCTGGCCCAAAAGAGTCCCCGGGCCCGTTTTCTTTCCATCGACATCTCCGACGATTCCCTCGCCAAAGCCGAGGCGGCGGCGGACAGAGCCGGCCTGGACAACGTCCGTTTCCGGAAGGCGGATATCTACGACCTTCCTTTTACGGACGGCCAGTTCGACCACGTCTTCCTCTGCTTTGTCCTGGAACACCTGAGCCGCCCCCAGGAAGCCCTCCGACATCTCATGAGGGTGTTGAAGCCGGGAGGCACCATCACCGTCATCGAAGGCGACCACGGCTCCGCCTATTTCCACCCCGAGAGCGTCGAGGCCCTAAGAGCGATCCGGTGCCTCATCGACCTCCAGGCCGGACTGGGCGGAAATTCGCTCATCGGACGGCAACTCTACCCGCTGATGAAGGAGACGGGCTTCAGGGACATCCGCGTGTCTCCCCGGATGGTCTATGTCGACGCCAGCAGGCCGCATCTTGTGGAAGGATTCACGAAGCAGACGTTTACCGCCATGGTCGAAGGAGTCAAGGATGCGGCCCTGGCGGCGGGTCTGATAGATCGAGACACCTGGGAGAAGGGCATCCGCGGACTTCTGCGGACAACGGCCGGGGACGGAACCTTCTGCTACACCTTCTTCAAGGGAACGGCGGAAAAATAGATCCGCCGTCAAAGCGGCCGGCTGATGCACCCCTGATCGGAAACGGAAATCCCTCCGCCACGGCCGGTCATCTGCATATAAAAAAGGGGGATGGCCTCACGGGCTCATCCCCCTTTGCACATTCTTATTAACGTTCAGCCTACTTGCCGCCCTTTTCCGCCGCTTTGGCCCACGAGTCCCGGAGCGTGACGGTCCGGTTGAAGACCGGGGCCTGCTCCGTCGAATCGACCGCATCGACTGAGAAATAGCCCAGCCTCTCAAACTGGAAACCGGAACCGGCGGCGGCGCCGTTCAGGCCGGGTTCCACCAGGCAGCCGTGCAGGACCTCCAGGGAATTCGGATTGAGAAAATCCGTGCAATCCGCATCCTCCCGGGACGGGTCCGGAACGTTGAAGAGCCGGTCATAGAGGCGCACCTCGGCGCGGACCGCATGGGCGGCCGACACCCAGTGAATGGTGCCGTCGACCTTCCTCCCGTCGGGGGCGAAGCCGCTTTTTGTTTCCGGATCGTACGTGCAGCGGATTTCTATCACCTCGCCGCTGGCAGGGTCCTTCACGATGCTTGTGCACTTAATGAAGTAACCGTAGCGGAGGCGGACCTCCCGGCCGACCGACAGCCGGAAAAATTTCTTGGGAGGATTTTCCAGGAAATCGTCTTTCTCGATATAGAGCACCCGGGAGAAAGGCACCTTGCGGGAGCCCATTTCCGGCTTCTTCGGGTGGTAGGGACAATCGAGCATCTCCACCTTGTCTTCAGGGTAGTTCTCGATCACGACGCGCAGGGGTCGCAGTACCGCAAGCACCCGGGGGGCCTTTTCGTTCAGGTCGTCCCGGAGGCAATTCTCCAGGAGCGCCATGTCCACCAGGCTGTCGTTCTTGGCGACGCCGATCCTCTCGCAGAAGTCGCGGATGGCGGCAGGCGTGTATCCACGGCGGCGCATACCGGAAAGAGTCGGCATCCGCGGATCGTCCCATCCGGCGACGATGCCCTTCTCCACGAATTCGATAAGCCTGCGCTTGCTTAAGACCGTATAGCTCACATTCAGACGGGCGAATTCGATCTGCTGCGGGCGATGCTCCACATCGGCCGCTTCCAGGAACCAGTCGTAGAGGGGCCGGTTGTTTTCGAACTCGAGCGTACAGATCGAATGCGTTATTCCTTCGATCGAATCGGAGAGGCAGTGGGCGAAATCGTACATGGGGTAGATGCACCATTGATCGCCGGTCCGGTAATGCCGCTCCTTCTTGATCCTGTACATGATCGGGTCCCGCATCGTGATGTTGGGCGACGCCATGTCGATCTTGGCCCGGAGCGTGTGAGAACCGTCTTCGAACTCCCCCGCCCGCATGCGTTCGAACAGATCGAGGTTTTCGGCGACCGACCTGTTGCGGCAGGGGCTGTCTTTACCCGGCTCCGTGAAGGAACCCCGGTGCTCCCGCATTTCGTCGGGAGTCAACTGGCAGACGAAAGCCCGCCCCATTTTAATGAGATGGACGGCGAACTGGTACAGCTTTTCGTAATAGTCGGAGGCGTAATAGAGGCGGTCCTCCCAGTCGAACCCCAGCCACTTCACGTCGCGGATGATCGACTCGACGAACTCCATGCTCTCCCCTGTGGGATCCGTATCGTCCATCCGCAAGTTACAAGTACCCTTGTATTGGGCGGCGATGCCGAAATTGAGGCAGACCGACTTGGCATGACCGATATGAGGGTAGCCGTTCGGCTCGGGCGGAAACCTCGTCGCCACGCGCCCCTGATGCTTGCCATTCTTGATGTCTTCGTCGATGATATCCCGGATGAAATCGGACGGGACGGGTGTCTTGCCCTGGTCCATCTTAATTCCCCTTTCTGTTACACGCAATCTGTACGGCGCAATCCTTTCTTTTCCTATCATGGTTATTGCGGATTCCGCCATTTCTTTCTCAGGACACGCACCAGCCGCGCAACGTCCTATGCAGGAGGCGCGGCGCACCAATTGAGAGATAGCCGGGCGTTTTTCATCCGCCTGTCGGTTCGTGAGCCTTCCTTCCGTACACCTCTTCGTACGCCTTGCACCAGGGACAGAGATCGCCCTCGATGGTGCGGACAAACCAGAAGACGGGCCCCCGTTGCTTCTTTCTTGCATGCCGGCATACGGGACATTCCAGGCACCGCTCAGCCATCTTCCTTTTCTTTTCTGAAACGCGCTTGTCGCTCATGCCTCAAGGCCTCCGCAATTCATTCCACAGGAAAGGGTTGAAATCCGTCGCGTGATCGTAATGGTCAACCTTCTCCGACTTTTTAAGATAGAAAACAACGACATAAGTCAGCGGCGTGGACAGGGCCTCGTACGCCGATTTCACCAGCCACTGGGAGACGATGATGGGAACCAGCCGGTCGGTGGGGACGACGCCGACAAAGGCTACCAGGATGAAAATCCCCGAATCGACCAACTGGCCGACGACGGTAGAGCCGATGGTCCGCATCCATAAGTGGCGGCCGCGGCTCAGGATCTTCATCTTGGCCATGATGAACGAATTGACGAACTCGCCCACGAGATAGGCGATAAACGAAGCCAGAAGAAGCCGCGGAGCGAATCCCAGAACGGCTTCATAGGCTTGCTGGGAGGCCTGCGCGGACTCCAGGGAACCGGCCGCCCAGAAAGGGGACGCGGGCAGGCGGATACTTAAGTAAATCGCCGCCACGGCGAGCACGTTGCAGCCGAAACCGATCCAGATGACCTGGCGGGCGCGTCCATACCCGTAAACCTCCGTCAGGACGTCGCCGAAGATATAGGAAACGGGAAAGATCACCACGGCCGCAGTCAGGGCCAAAGGCCCCACCGAAATCAGCTTCACGGCGATAATATTGGAGACGATGAGGCTCGTGACAAAAACGGCGGTTATCGTCGCGAACCAGCGGTAATGGGGCATGGTCTCCTCACTTCTTCCCGTACTCGGCGTCCACGACGATGGCGATTCCGCCGCGCACGGAAAAATCGCCGGTGACCAGACACCACTTGGGCTTGAGAACGGACACCAGGTCGTCGAGGATCATGTTGGTCACGTGCTCGTGAAAAACGCCTTCGTTACGAAAAGACTGAAAATACATCTTCAGCGACTTGGATTCGACGATGACCTTGTCCGGGATATACTTGATCGTTATCCGGGCAAAATCGGGCTGTCCGGTGACGGGACAGACGCACGTGAATTCGTCCGTCCGCAGGGTGACGGTATAGTCCCTCCCGGGATGCCGGTTCGGGAACGTCTCCAGGACCCGTGCCGGCTTCGCCTCCCTGCCGAGGATGGTCAGCCCGGCCGCGGCAGGGGAACGTCCCTTTTTCGATGCCATTTTTGGAGTCGCTTTCTTCTTTGTCATGTTCGCTTTTTTCCTCCCGTTCCGCGGCGCATGGCCCAATGCACGGCCCAGGACGACACAAGGCTTCCATCTCTGTAAAGGACTCCGCGGCTTCGATACGTATGGGCGTCAATCCTCCGGAAACATTCCGAACCGCCGCAGTGTCCGTCATCCGACTGGAAATGGGACAGGATCACATCCTCGACGACGGCGAACCGGCCCTCCATCCTGCCGAGATGCGGGCTGTCCGATACCCAGGAGGTATACACCGCCGCCGTCGCGAAGGGCTCAACCCGACAGCTCGTAACGAAGGCCGCCCTCTCGTCGCCGAAGAGGCGCAGATACCCTTCAATGGACCAGGCATCGGCGCCGTGGCTGACCGTCGATTCTCCCTCAACGGGGTAAACCGCCCCCGCCGTGTCCCGGTAAGTCCCTTCGGCCTTCCAGAGCGCCTCCCGGAAAAGGTATGTGTGATCCGGTGCCGTCATGCCGTCCTACTTTTTCGCCGCCAGATATCCCTTCGCCAGGGACGTATTCACGTGCACAACGCCTTTATTCAGGTCCTTAAAGGCATAATCGTTCGTAATCGCCGGCAGCGCGTCCGCCTGGCTCTGGCTGTTCACAATGGAACCCGCGGGTACGTACCGGCCGTCCGCCACCTTCACGCCAAGAAGGATCGCGCCCGGCTCCACCACGCAATTTTTACCGACTGAGGCCTTGAAAACCAGGGCCTTCATCCCGACGAAAGTATCGTCGAGGACCACGGCCGGTCCGTGCACCTGGGCCTGATGGGCCATGGACACCCGACAGCCGACATAGACGCCGTATTTCCTGCCGCCCACTTCGCAAAGGTTCTTCTCCACCGGTTTCCCGTGGCTCTCCGTCTCCAGGGCGTGAATGACGACGCCGTCCTGGACATTGGAGTCGTCGCCGACGAACAGCGGCTGCCCCTCGTCCCCCCGGATGCACGCCGTCGGAGACACCATGATGTTTTTGCCCAGGATGACATTACCGATAACCGAAGCCAGGGGATGCACATACGTTGTCGGATCGATAACCGGATCAAAGGCAGTGGGACTGAAATCTGTAACGACATTCTTCTCTATCATGCTCTTAACCTCCCTTTATGGTATTGCCTTTTCGCTTTTCTCGTTCTTTGGCAATGAATTCCTTCCATACCTGGTCCACATCGTCCCGCGTCCGGTCGAGGGACGCCTCGTTGCGGACGACGATGTCGGCATGCTTGAGTTTTTCGTCGATGGGCATCTGGACGGAAAGCCTTTTTTGTGCTTCGTCCCGGCTGTAGCCGTTCCTCTCCATGATGCGCCTGATCTGATCTTCAGGCGATGCGTAGACCAGGACGACCAGGTCGAAGAGGCCTTTCAGGCCTGCCTCGATTAAGAGCGGGATATCGGACAGCACGATCGCCTCGGGATGCCCCTTCTCTATCTCCGCAAGCAGCCGACGCCACTCCGCCAGGACGACGGGGTGGACAATGTCGTTGAGATGTCGGAGTTTCTCCGGGTCCGCAAGGACCACCGATCCGAGCCGCGTGCGATCGATCGTGCGGTCGGGATTCAAAACGCCTTCGCCGAAGCGGTCGATAATGGCCCGCCAGGCCGCCTGGCCGGGTTCCTGGACCCGGTGCGTCAGGACGTCGAAATCGATCACGTGGGCGCCCTTGTCGGCAAGCATCTTGGCCACGGTTGATTTTCCGCAGCCGATTCCGCCCGTCAATCCGACATTCAGCATGTTTCCGTTCCCAACGGTCTGTTGCGGCCGTGTATCAGCCTGAGGCCTTCGAGGGTGAGCATCTCATCGACGACGTCGATCGTCCGCGTTTCCGGCGCGATAACCTTGGCCAACCCTCCCGTGGCAACGACCTTGGGATTCGTTTTCACTTCGGCCTTGATGCGCTCCACGATGCCGTCGACGAGCCCCGCATAGCCGAACATGATGCCGGCCTGCATGCTGCTGCTCGTATCCTTGGCGATGATCGACTTGGGTCTGCTGAGTTCCACCCGCGGGAGCTTCGCGGCCCGTTCGAACAGCGCTTCGCTCGATATCATGATGCCCGGGGCAATGCAGCCGCCCATGTATTCCCCCTTCGCCGAAACATAGTCGAAGGTCGTGGCGGTCCCGAAGTCGACAATGATCAATTCCTTGCCGTATTTTTCGAATGCGGCAACGGCGTTCACGATGCGGTCGGCCCCCACTTCCCGGGGGTTGTCGTAATAGATGGGCATGCCCGTCTTCACACCGGGTCCTACAATCAGGGGCTTGATGTTGAAATATTTTTCGCATAGGGGTTCCAGGATGTTGAGCATGGGCGGGACGACGCAGGATATGATGATATCATCGACGACCCGCGAACTGATGCGGCTGGTCTTGTAAAGCGTATAGATCAGCATCCCGTATTCATCGACCGTGTGGTCGACGACGGTGCGGATACGCCAGTCGTGAATCAATTCCATCCCGTCGAACACCCCCAGGACCGTATTCGTATTACCGACATCTATAACCAATAGCATAAGTTACTCCTTAACAATGGTGGCATCGCCGGCATAGATTCGTCGCTCGGTCCCTTTCTCGTCGATGATGAGCAGGGCGCCGTCATGGTCGATCCCCGCCACCTTGCCGGTTTCTATTTGATCCTTAAACGCAACTTGTATCCGCTGTCCCGTCATGCCGAAGAATTTCAGCCACTGCAACCTGACGGGCGCAAAACCCTCCCTGAGAAAAACACCGTACAGCCTCTCAAATGCGCCATAAAGCGCGGCGAGTACATCCAACCGCGAGAATTCCTTCTGAGCCGCTTCTCTCAGGGAAATGGCCATATCCCTGATATCCGGGCTGGCATCGGCCATAGACAGGTTCACATTGATGCCGATGCCGACGACGACGCTATCGATTCCCGAAGCGGTGCTCCTCATCTCCGTCAGGATGCCGCATACCTTTTTCCCCCGGATCTGAACGTCATTCGGCCACTTGAGCGTCGCCAGTCCCGGACAGAGGGCGTCGATCGCTTCGGCGACGGCCACGCCCGCCAACAGCGTCAATTGCGGGGCGCGAACAAGCTCGATATCGGGTCTCAGGATAAGCGACGTATAGATGTTGCAGCGGGGCGGCGATTCCCAGGTTCTGTCCAGGCGGCCCCTCCCCTTCGTTTGCCGGTCCGCAACGACGACGGTCCCTTCCGGCGCCCCCCTAAGGGCCGCCTTGAACGCGTAAGCGTTCGTCGAATCGATTTCGTCCAGATAATGGACAACTCGGCCGATTACCGATCCACGCATTCGTTCGCTGATGGCCTGTTCGCTGATATCGGACGGATGCCGGGTATCAGACTCGCTATCCATGAGACATCCTCACCAATACTGTTTGTATCCACACCCTGACTTCTTGACCATGCACACGCACGATTTGAAACCGCAGGAAGGAAGATTATGAATTGATCTTCAATGATATATCCGCAGCAGTTACGGAATGGGTCAAGGCACCTACGGAGATGTAGTCCACGCCTGTCTCCGCTATTTGTCTTACGTTCGCCAGGGTCACGTTGCCGGAAGCCTCCAGAGGGATCGCGCCGCCGACCAGGAAAACAGCCGCCTTCATATCGTCCGGGCTCATGTTGTCGAGCATGATCACGTCGGCGCCGGAGCCCAGCGCTTCCGCCAGCTCCTGCCGGTTCCTGACCTCCACCTCCACCTTCATGGTATGGGGCACCTGTCCTCGAATGCGCATCAACGCTTCGCGGATGCCGCCGGCGGCGGCAATATGGTTGTCCTTAATCAGGACGCCGTCGTCGAGACCGAAGCGGTGGTTGAAACCGCCTCCGACTTTGACGGCGTACTTGTCCAGCACCCTGAGACCGGGCAGGGTCTTTCTCGTGTCGAGGATCTTTGCCCCGGTCCCCTCGATTGCGGCGACATAACGGCTCGTCACCGAGGCGATGCCGCACATACGCTGGAACAGATTGAGAGCCACACGCTCGGCCGTCAGAATGGATGCAAGACGGCCCGAAATCTCCGCCAGCACGTCTCCCGGGGCCGCCGGCCGTCCGTCCTCACAAAGGCCGGTAAAGACGAGGGTCGCATCGAGGGAGAGAAACGTCTCCCGGAAGACCTCAAGGCCGGCAACGACCATGTCCGATTTGGCGACGGCCTGAGCCCTGCCTGTTTCCCCGCCGGTCAGGACCGCCGCGGTCGTTACATCCCGCCGGCCGATATCTTCTTGCAGGGCCGCCCGGATGACGGTCCGGAGTGTATGCTTTGGAATCATCTTTTCATCTTCCATCTTCAGCGGGGAAAAGAATTCCGCTTCCCCGTTCCCCGCATCAGGCCATCTGTTTCAGTTTGCCTATGGCCGCTTCCAGGACGGCATGCTTTTCCATGAATTGTTTGTACTTTTCTTCTTCCTTCTCCACAACGGCGGCGGCCGCCTTTTCGCGGAAATCGCTGTTGGCGAGCTTCTTCTGCACGACGGTAAGGTCCTTGCTCACCCGGGCCAATTCTTTTTCAAGCCTGGCGCGTTCTCCGGCGATGTCGATCATTCCTTCCAGGAGGACGAAAACCTTCATGGTCCCGACGACGCCTGTCGCGGCGCCCTTCGGCTCCTCGCTGCCGGACGATATCTCGATGGCATCCAGGTTGGCCAGCGTCTTGACATAAACAACGCTCTTTTCGACCAGATCGAGCGACGCGCGGTCCGCAGACGTAACCAGAACCTTGAGCTTCTTCGACGGGGCGATGTTCATCTCGCCCCGGATGTTTCTTACGCGGTTGATGATCCCCATGACCAGTTCCATCTGTTTCTCGACCTCCTCGTCCCTCTTCATCGCCTCCGGCTTGGGGAAGTCGCTGATCATAATGGACGTGCCGTCGTTGACAAGGTGTTGCCAGATCTCTTCCGTCAGGAAGGGCATCACCGGATGGAGCAGCTTCAGGGCGTCCTTGAGAACCTCATACAGGGTATGCTGGGCGGCAAGCCGCTCGGCGGCGTTGTCCCGGGCATACAAAACGGGCTTGCCGAGTTCGAGGTACCAGTCGCACAGCTCATGCCAGATGAACTGGTAGATGGCCGCGGCGGCATCGTTGAACCGGTATTCATCGAGACTGGTCACCACGTCGGCGGCGGTCTTTGCGAGACGCGAACGGATCCAGCGGTCCGGCAGCGTCTCGTCCGTCATGGGACCGGCCGGCGTCGTTTTCGGATAGTCGGCCAGGTTCATCTGCGAGAAACGCAGGGCATTCCAAATCTTGTTGACGAAGAACTTGTAGCCCTGGATGCGATCTTCCGACATGCGCACATCCCGGCCCTGGGCCGTGAAAGCAACCAGCGTGAACCGGAAGGCGTCCGTGCCGTACTTGTCGATCATCTCCAGGGGATCGATGATGTTCCCCTTGGACTTGCTCATCTTGTCGCCCTTTTCGTCCCGGACCAGGGCATGAAGGCAAACATCCCGGAAAGGGACGTCCTTCATGATATAGATCCCCATCATCATCATCCTGGCCACCCAGAAGAAAAGGATGTCGAAACCTGTGACCAGAAGCGACGTCGGGTAGAAGGTCTTGAGCGCCGGGGTCTTGTCGGGCCAGCCCAGGGTGGAGAAGGGCCAGAGGGCGGAACTGAACCACGTATCGAGCACGTCCTCTTCCTGTTTGAGCTTCGTCCCGCCGCAATCGGGACACTTGTCGGGATCGTCCGTCGCCACGATCATCCTGCCGCATCCCTCGCATGTCCAGACGGGAATCCGGTGCCCCCACCAGATCTGCCGGGAAATACACCAGTCGCGGATGTTGTTCATCCATTCGAAATAGGTCCCCTCCCACATGGAGGGCACGATCTTCGTCTTGCCCTTGATCACGGCGGCATTGGCGGCTTTCGCCAGAGGCTTGATCTTCACGAACCACTGGCGGGAGACGAAAGGTTCGATGTCCGTCCGGCAGCGGTAGCACTGGCCGATGTTATGAACGTAGGGTTCCGTACTGACGAGATATCCTTCTTTCTCCAGGTCGGCCACGATATTCTTCCGTGCCTCGTAGCGGTCCTGTCCCTGGTACTTCCCCCCGTTCTCGTTGATGACGGCATTGCCGTCCATGATCTTGATGATTTCCAGATTATGGCGCCCCGCGATGGCGAAGTCGTTGGGATCGGCCGACGGGGTGATCTTCACGGCGCCGGAACCGAATTCCACCGTGACATAGCTGTCGGCGATCACCGGTATTTTCTTGTTGACGAGGGGCAGGATGACTTCCTTGCCCACCTTGTCCTTGTAGCGCGCGTCGTCCGGATTCACGGCCACGGCCGTATCGCCGAGCATCGTTTCCGGCCGGGTCGTGGCCACGATGATATCGCCGCTGCCGTCCGCGTAAGGGTACCGGATGTTCCACAGGAAGCCGGGTTCTTCCTTGTATTCGACCTCCAGGTCCGAAATGGCCGTATGGCAGCGGGGGCACCAGTTGACGATATAGTCGCCCTGGTAAATGAGGCCGTCGTTATAGAGACGGACGAATGCCTCGCGCACCGCCCGGGAGAGCCCTTCGTCCATGGTGAAACGCTCCCGGTCCCAGTCGCAGGAGCAACCCAGCCTTTTCAACTGGTTGATGATCACGCCGCCGTATTTTTCCTTCCACTGCCAGACCCGCGCGACGAACTTTTCCCTGCCCAGCTCATGCCGCGAAATACCTTCTTTGGCGAGTTCCTGCTCGACGACGTTCTGGGTGGCAATCCCCGCGTGATCCATACCCGGCATCCACATGGCATTGTAGCCCTGCATCCTGCGGAAGCGAATCATGACATCCTGGAGGGTGTTGTTGAGGGCGTGCCCCATGTGGAGCATCCCTGTAACGTTCGGCGGCGGAATGACGATGGAGAACTGGGGCTTGGAGCTGTGATCGTCGGCCTTGAAAAACCCTTTCTCTATCCAATACCGGTACCATTTTGATTCTGCTTCGTGAGGCTCAAATGACTTGGCCAGTGATGTCTCTTCCATCGACGGTCTCCCTGATCGAAATCAAAAAAAAGCTAAAGGCGCGAGGTGTATCAGTGAAAATCTGCCCGCAGCCTTTAGCTAGTTGATAAATCTTTTGTTATCTGAAGTTAAGCTGCTCTTTGAATTCCCTGATAATCAGCAAGGCATCTACGCCCGATACGGTGCCTTCCGGATCGAACTGTCCGGTGGCGATATTTCCTTTCATAATACCCCTGGAGGTCACGACCATGACGGCGTTGAAATAGGGCAGATCGGACCGCAGGTCGGGGAAGGTGGACGTGCTGCCGATGAACTTGGTGGCCAGCTTCTCGTCGCCGGTTACCCTGATCAGGATATCCTCAATCATCATGGCGTAGGGCCCCCTCCTGACCAGTCCCAACGGATCGAAGGTGCCGTCCGTATTCACTTCCAGACCGCGGACACCGACCCTGAGGATACCCTCGATATCGGATCTTAAGGGGCTGTCGGCAATGTCGGACGCCGTAGCGGGCCCCCGCGGTTTCTCCTTGGCCTTATCGGGGTCCTTGAAGCTCGTATCGAATTTCTTGGGGGTTCTTCTCTCGTACAGCTTGTCAATTTTCAGCTCTTCCATGAAAAGGGCGGCGGTGTCCGCACGGGTAATTTTCTCCACGATGGCAATCTTCTTACCCGTTAGGGTTCCGGGCATGGCCCTCTTGATCTTCTGGATCAATTCCCACTGGGCGTTGGCCTCGGCGGTATAGTCGCCTTTAAGATCGATGACTTTGGCAAACATGCCTTCCGCTTTGTCGAATTCCAGGGCCGCCTTGTAGGCTAATCCCATGAAATAGTAAGGAAGAGCCGACCGCGGATCGGTCTGGACGGCAAAATCGAACTTCTCTCTCGCCAGATTGAGCCAGTTCGACGGGTCCTTGCTCATTGTGTAGAGGCGAATGTACGCCACATAGGCAAAGACTTTCTCTTCCGACGTGGAGGCGAGGTTCCAGGCCCGGTCGATATATCCGGAGGCGGCCTTGAAGTCGTTCTGATAAGCCTTCACGATGCCTAAGCCCGCGTTAGCCATGGAAAATTTTGGATTGAGCTGGATGGCGCGCGCGAAAGAGTTCTGGGCTTCGCCGATATTGCCCTCGTTCAGGAACCTGATGCCCATATTGGTGTGGTGACCAGGATCGTCCATTTCGCTGGTGGGCTTGACGGCCTGCGGCCCGCAGGAGATAACCAGCATCGCGGCGGCAATGACGGCCATGAATAGGAACCGTTTCTGACGTTTCATCTGTTTAAACATAGAAGTCTCCTTTCATTTTGAACCCTCACCAAATCTTTCCCGGCTTTGATCAACGCGAAGACATGGAACTTGGACATGTATCTACAATCATAGCATATTGAAGTCAAGAAAATTCAGTGTCCGGACGCAGGCAACTCCGGCCGGCCAAGGAATTCCCTGATTTCTCTCCCGATAAAATCTATATCTCCGCCGGATACCCATTGAATGACCTTGTCAGCCTTGAACCAGGTCATCTGGCGCTTGGCATAATGCCTCGTATCGCGTTTTATAAGCCGGACTGCCTCGTCGAGGCTGTACAATCCCTGCAAATAACCGACGATCTGCCTGTAACCCAGGGACTGCATGGCCTTGAGTTCCGGCGCATAGCCTTGCTCAAGCAGCGACTGCACCTCGTCCACGAATCCCGCCGCCATCATGCGGTCGGTCCTGCGGTCGATCCTCTCGAAGAGGGCATCCCGCTCCATCGTCAGGCCGATCTTGAAACAAGCGTATCTCTGCCGGTTGAAGCGATGGGCCTTCTGGCGTTCGACGATGGAAACACCTGTCAAATCGAATACCTCCAGGGCCCGAATCACCCGCGCGGCGTCCCGGGGGTCAATGGCGGCTGCCGCCTGGGGGTCCTTCTCCTGAAGCTGTTCATGGAGGTACGCCTTACCGTGGACGGCCGCCTCTTTTCTGTAATGCGCCCTCAGGGCTTCGTCCGCCCCGGGTCCGTCGAGAAGCCCCCCGAGGAGGGCCTTGATGTAGAGACCAGTTCCGCCGACCACGAAAGCGGGCACTTGCCGTGCATGCAAACGATCGATGATCCTATCGGCTTCCCCGACAAAGAGGGAAGCATTGAACGGCTCGTCCGGGTCGACGAGATCGAGGCCGTGATGGGGAACGGCCGACCGTTGCATCCGGTCCGGCTTGGCCGTTCCGATATCCATGTAACGATAGACCTGCATCGAATCGGCGCTGATAATTTCCCCCCCGACTTCCCCGGCTATCCGGACGGCGGCATCCGTCTTCCCGGTACAGGTGGGACCGACGAGGATAACAAGTCGGGGTATGGAACTTATGTCCGGCATGGACCGTCATTTCCTCTTGAACATCTTCTCGAGGTCCCCGGTCCGGAAGGCGACGAAGACCGGCCTGCCGTGGGGGCACGTCCCGCCGTAAGCCAGCCGGTCGAGATCGCGGCAGAGGGCCGCCACTTCTTCGGGCACCAGCCTCCGGTTGGCCTTGACGGCCGCCTTGCAGGCGAGAGAGACCATCATCTTCTCCCTCTTGTCCGCAATGCTCGACGCGCGTTCCGTCTCGGAAAACTCGTCCAGGATATCCATGATGATGCCCCGGGGCTCCATCTGCCCGGCGATGGACGGCACGGACTTGACAACGACGGCATCACCCCCGAAGGCCTCGATTTCGATACCGACCGACGCAAGAACCTCCGTATTGTCAAGAATGAAGCGAAGGTCCCTGGGAGACAGGCTGATGACTTCGGGGATGAGAAGCTGCTGGCCGATCGTCTTTTGCGAAGCGGATGCGGCCTTGAATTTTTCGAAAAGAATCCGTTCGTGGGCGGCATGCTGATCGACCAGGACCATGCCGCTGGTCGCGGCAAAAACCAGGTATGTGTCGACTATCTGGCCGAGGTAATGGAGATCGCCCAGGATGATGGACGGTACCGGCTCCCGTATCGGCTCCGGCACCGGTTCCCGCCCCGCCTCTTGTACCTGTTCCCGCACATGCACCTGCTCCTCGCCCTTTCCATACGCCTGCCGGATGAACGGCGCCGCGGGCTTCGCATACGGCCGTCCGAACTGTTCCCGGGAGAAGGGAAGCCGCTCGCTCCCCGGAGATAACGTGTAGCGTTTCAGGGCCTCGCCGACCCGCGCCTGATAGTCCCGGCTGCTTGCCGGGTCTACGGCCGGATACTCCTTATCCTCCCGGACAACGGCCGCAAGGGGCGACGAGGACAGCGCCCCCCAGACGGCGGCCACGATCGCGTCATACACCTCCCGGGGATTACGGAAACGGACCTCCATCTTCGCGGGATGGACATTTACATCGACGTCTTCCGGAGGAAGGTCGATAAAGAGGACGACGGCGGGATACCTCTTGGCCTCGATCAGCCGCCGGTAAGCCGTCATCACGGCATGGTTCAGGAGATGATCCCGGACATACCGACGGTTGACATAGCAATAGACCTGCTTGCTGTTCGATCGCGTCAAATCGGGCGGCGAAACGAACCCGCTGATGGCCGTCCCGTTCCGGTCCAACCGGACAGGCAGGACCCTTTCGGCGAAATCGAGCCCTAAAACGAGGGATACACGCTCCGCGGCATCTTTGGCGGCAGGGATATTCAGGATATCGCGTTTGTTCGCGACGACCTTGATCCGGACGGAAGGATGGGCAAGGGCGGTCCGGACGATGACGTCGATGCAGGCCCCCTGCTCCGTGGCTTCCGCCTTCAAAAACTTCTTCCGGACGGGGACAGGCTCGAAGATGCGGGACACCGTCACCGCCGTGCCCGCGGGACAGCCCGCTGCCGTAACTTCTTTCACCGTACCGGCTTCTACAATGATCTTCGTCCCGGCGACGGCCTCTTTTTTGCGGGACGTCATTTCGACGCGGGCGATGGAGGCTATGCTGGGCAGGGCTTCGCCCCGGAACCCGAAAGAACGGACGCTGTATATGTCGTCGAACCGGTAAATCTTGCTTGTGGCATACCGCTCAAAGGCCAGGGGAACATCCTCGGCATCCATGCCGGCGCCGTTATCGACGATCCGGACGGCGGCGCAACCACCCTTCTCCAGTTCAACGGCGATATCGTCCCCGCCGGCGTCGATGGCATTCTCCAGCAGTTCCTTGACGATAGACGCCGGCCGCTCGACCACTTCTCCGGCGGCGATCCTGTTCGTCAGCGATTCGGGAAGGACACGGATGATCCCCGGCACGTTCTTCTCCTCTGCAAAAAAAACCGCAGCCCCGTGAGATCGTAAGGCTGCGGCGATTAATGTTTTTCCTTAAGTCCGTCGATCAGTCGAGAACGATCATGACCCGGCACTTCTTCATGAACTCGACATTCTCTTTCACGGACCGCAGCTTCTGGGCATCGTCGTTGCTGATCTTGATGTCCGACTTGCCGGCGCCTTCGGCGCTCAATCCCTTAACCGTGATGGGGTTGTTCGTGACCCTGGCGTTCCCCTGGGCGGCCGTCAGATCCCTGGCGTAACCGCTGATACCCTGCTGAACGGCATAGTCCTTGTTGACGACGAGCGATCCGTAGATCTCCTTGCCGTTTTCGTCGATGACTTTGGGCGACATGGCCGGACGGGCCTGGAGCCCGCGGGCGTCGATGACGAGACCCGTATATACATCTTCGCCCGACGGCGTCGGTTTCACCCTGACAGGGGGAGGAAGGGCAACGGTTTTCTTATCGTCGGCCACTACTTTGGGGAAGACCGCCTTGGCTATGCCGTTAAGGGGCATCCTGACCGTGACTTCCACCGTCCCGTCGGAGAGGTATTCCTTGTTCATCACTTTCGCGCCCTTGACGAGACCTTCCACCTGGGCGTTGATCACGTCGCTTTCCGTAACGAAATCCTTGACGGTCGTCTGGGAGCTGATCTGGACGCCTTTGGTAACCTCAAGCAGGTTCCTGTAAGCATCGATCTGGGCGGCGCGAAGGGCCATCGGGCGTGCCTGCGGTTTACCGTAGTACTTCTCGGGAGGTGCGCCCGTACCTGTTGCTTCGATATACCCTTCTTCGTAGTTGACGATACCCTTGTCGCCGACCTGTTCGGCGACTTTCGAGTCGATGATTTTCGTCCAGTCGGTCATGCTGACCTTACCGTCACCCTGCTGCTGGCTGAAACCGGTGCCTACCCACAGGAAAAGCAAACCCATAACAATGGATACTACTGCCATGCGCCTTGATTTCATACAATCCTCCTTTGATTTATGTTGATCTTTGCCAGACTCCGGAAGCGGTAAGGCAACCGATTCGTTTGTGATGCATAACCCACCGCGCTTGAATAACAAAACACCCTCCGATTTTCAATAGAAAATATATCTGTCCCGAAGCGCATTATTTCTTCTCGGAAAAGGCCTGCTTCTCCGGGGACGTCAGCCACGGTTTGATCCGGATGTTCTTATCGGGGTCCCCCCATATGACGTTGAGATCGGGCGGATTCCTGCCCCACCAGTTGTTGCTCGCATCGATATAGATAGTCGAGAAGGTCTGGACGGCCACCTCGTTGTTGATGAAATTGTTGTTCTTGATGAGCGGCCGCGACATGCCCACGCTCTTGACGGCCCCTTCGCCGCGGTTGCCCGTAAACGTATTGTAGGTGATCGTCGGCGCCGAATCGTTGCGGCAGAAAAGACCGCTCTGGGCGTTATGGGCGATATAGCAGTAGGAAAAATCGGGCGATCCGTAATGGACGTCGAAGGCCGTTTCGGCATACTTGACGATGCAGTAGGAAAAGGCGCTGTTGACCTGGGTTTTCTTCATGAACTTGACGGCGCTGTTGTAGAAACCCGGCGACGGCGACGGCGACGAAGCGGTGAAAACAATCGGGGCCTTCCTGGTGCCCTTGGCCATAATGCCGCCGTCTTCCACGCTGATGGACCGGTTCTGGTCGTAGCGGATCTCGACCCCGGCCTCGACATAGAGGGTGGCCCCGCCGTCGACGACGACATCCTTCACCACCCGATAGGGGCTGTTGGCCAGGATGAGGAAGGAATCGGCCTTGATGGCGCCGCCGAGCTGGCTTGTCAGGATGGGCAGTTCGACATCCTTGCCGCCGGGCCATGGTGCGCCGAGGACCGTTCCGATGTTGATCTTGCCGCTGATTTTCGCCAGGACGTCGGCGCCCTTGGCGGACCCCCACCAGTTCTTCAGCGCCGGGACGGGCTCGCCCGTCATGTCGGCCGATACATTGAAAGGCTCGTTGTCGGTGATGTTGTTCTCGGCGATGTTGGCCTGGCTCCGATTGAGAACGATGCCGGCCCCGCGGTTCCGGCTGATCTCGTTGTGGATGATCGCCGGAGCGGAACCCCTAGCCAGAATGCCGCCCTTTTCATTATCGATGATGCGGTTGTCCTCGATCGCCGGCTGCGCGCCGTCCGTGATAACTACGGCCGCTTCCCGGTTCTTTTGGATGGTGTTGCGGCTTAAGCGGGGCTTGGAAAAGGCGCCGGTGATCTTCACAGCCGAAGCGTTTTCGGCAAACTCGGAGAATTCTATCCGGGGCGACGACGCCTCACAGGTGACGCCCGCATCGGCATTCCTGATGCGGAGATATCTAAGAACGTTCTCCTTGTCTTTCACGTTCCTGAAGACGATACCCTTCCAGGCCTTGCCTTCGACGGCCGTATCGAAAAGGATCACATGCTCGCCGTCACCCTGGGCCTTGATCTGTCCCTCGACGATCAGGGCACCGCCCTTGGAACGGATCTCCGTCCCCGGTTCGATCGTCAGCACGGCCTTGTCTTTCACGATCACGGTATCTTCGATGATGTAAGGGCTCGCTCCCGAATACCAGGTCCGGTCCGCCTCGACGATTCCCGCGACGGGGGTCGGGCCGGGCGCAACCGGCATGCCGGTTATCGTATCGGACTTTTCGCTTTCGTTGCCCGCTGCATCCACAGCGGTCACCTTATAGAAATATTTTTGATCGTTCGCCAACTCCGGTGCCTGGTCCCTGTACTCGGTAAACTCCGTCCGGGCGATTTCCTGATAACCGGCGAGGGGCGTTGCGCTCCTGTAAACACGGTAACCGATCAGATCGGAATCGGAAGACTTGTTCCAGTTCAGAAGAACGACCCTGTTGCGCCCGACGGACGCAGGATTCTTGGGCGTATCCGGGGGCGTCGTCTTGAGCGTCACAGTCCCCACCGCATCGATCCATTCGCTGTACTGGCCGGGCGAATTGGGATAGGCGAGGCGGCCGGTGATGATGGCCTTGCGGACGTTATCCCCGGGAACGACCTTGTAGACGCCGAGATACCAACCCGGCTCCACTTCCTTCATATCGATCTGTTTCTTGTAATCGCCGATATCGAACGTGGCCAGCATCTTCGGCTCGCCCTGGATGACGACCTTGATCTCGTCACCGGCCTTCTTCGGCAGATTCTTCGTGTCCTGCGTAAGCAACGTGATGGACGGAGGCTGCAGGGCATCGGCGATGGACGGCGTCGGGATGGTCTTGACCATATCCCGGAAAAGATCGTCGCAAGCCCGAAGCAATTGGATATCCCTCATATTAAGCGATGTCGCCACGACGGTGGCGATGATTCCCAAGGGTGTCGTCGAGATGCCTCCTTCGTGAATCCTTGCCGTATGCTCGCCGCTCCAGAGGAAATTCCCCGTCTTCGTATCGTACATCCTGATCTTGGCCCCCACAGCCACCTGGGAATAGATCGCCAGGAACAGCTTGTCGAAGTCGGTGATTTCCCCATAGACGACGGCATCCACACCGAGAATTTTCCCCAGTTCCTGGGGCTTCATCTGATTGATGGCAAGGGGATCGGTATACCCGGCCTTCCGCAAGGCATTGTCCACCCGGAAAAGCTGCATGTCGTTAAAAGGCAGGGAACTGAAATGGTTGTAGAAGCCGCGGCGCACCTCCTCGGAACCCCGCTGGCTTGCGGCCTTGTTCACAAAGGGAAGCACGGCAATGGACTTCGGCCTCAGTTTCTCCTTCTCCATGTCGGGGCCGATTTCGTACTTACCTTTAAAGAGACTTCGAATCTCGGGAGATATGATGGTACTTTTTGTGGCAACGGTGCAACCCTGTAGCACCAGCAACACAACCAATCCTATCCAAGCAACGACCCTAGGATGAGATAAACTTACCATGGCAGCCCCCTCCGGGAAGTGGATTCTCTTTTTCGCCTACCCTATCTATATAAGGATGAAAACTCAAGGACTGATTACGAAATATTTCCTTGACGGGCCATCCTTGCCTCACCTTTCAAAGATGGCCTCTTCCGGTCCGGCTTTTCCCCTGCCTGTGCCGTTCATCCCCGCTTGTAAAATTATGTTATGCAATCTGTGTTCCACTACGTCGGACACACTGAAAGCGATCGAAGCGGCCACGGAATCGTCTTCTGCTGCAGGGATAGTCGTAATTAAAAAGGATTCTGCCTGGCAAGGATAAGGACCATACCTCCGGAGCCGGCCGCAAAAGCAAGTCCGGCAGGTACATATTCATATCTCGTTGGATTATCAAATGATTTCTTATACGCTGTCCGGAACCGCCTCAGTCCTTCCGGCAGTTAAGGCCGCTACAAGCCTGCGGGCAGCCTGGACAAGCATTCCTGCAGGGCCAGTTGCCAGAAAGGCATGACCTTCCCCGTCGCATCGGTGAACTTGCGGCAATTCAGGACGGAATACCGGGGACGTATCGCCGGCCGCGGCAATTCCTCCGTCTTGATCGGGGCGATATCAACGTCGGTAATGCCTCGATATTGAACGATTTTGCAGGCGAATTCGTACCAGTTGCATGTCCCCCGGTTCGTCACGTGAAAGACGCCTGTATGGTCCCCTTCGATAAGCTCCATGACGGCCCCGGCAAGGTCCCAGGAAAAGGTCGGAGCCCCTACCTGGTCGTCCACAACCCGCAGTTTCTTCTCCGTCTGCGCTTTTTGAATGATCGTCTTGACGAAATTCTTACCATGGACGCCGTAAAGCCAGGCCGTCCTGATCAGGATATACGGAGCCGAGGAGGAGGTCAGGAGTTTCTCCCCTTCGAGCTTGGAATGTCCGTAGACATTGAGCGGTGAGGTGGGGTCGTCTTCCAGATAAGGCTCGCCCTTGGCACCGTCAAAGACGTAGTCGGTACTGAAATGAACGACCTTGGCGCCGATTTCTTCCGCGGCTTCGGTAATATTTTTTACGCCTCCGGCATTGACGGCCATGCAGGTTTCCTTCTGCGTTTCGCAGCCGTCTACATCGGTGAATGCCGCCGCATTGACGATCACCCGGGGATGCAGGTCAAAAATGACATCCCGGCAGGATCCGGCCGAAGCAAGATCGAAATCGCCGATGTCCCTGCCCGCGACCTCGTAACGGTGGCCGAGCCGCGCCATCAGGTCCGTCCCCAGCATGCCCTTGTGTCCCAGAACCAGGATTTTCATCGCCTGTCTGTCCAGCATCTTCAGCATCTCCTGCATCCATTATATATACGGCACCCGCCGATACCGGGCCAGGGGGGGCCGCAGTGTGACGCCATCGGCCGCGGAAGAGGGTTCATCAAACCCGTCTGCCCGGCAAAATCAGTATTTCACTTCTTTAAGAAACAGCCCCTGGGGCGGCGCAGTCATCCCGGCCAGGTTACGGTCCCTTGCCTCAAGGAGGCCCGCCATGCTGTCGGCTTCGCGCTTCCCCTTGCCCACCTCGACCAGGGTGCCGACAATCGTCCTCACCATATACCTCAAAAAGCCGTCGGCTTCCACCAGGAAGCGGATCATGCCCGACCCGTCGGTTTCGATGTTTATGTCCTTGATGGTCCTGACAAAATCCTTCACATCGGTGTGGACAGTGCTGAACGAGGTAAAATCGTGACGGCCGAGGAGATAAGCTGCGGCCTCGTGCATCCGGCCGATATCGAGAGGCGGGAAGACGGCCCAGCAAAAATTTCTCTGCATCGCCGGACGGACCGGGCTGTTGAAGACCTGGTAACAGTAGACCTTGCTTACGGCATCGCGCCGGGCATGGAACGAAGCAGCGACTTCTACAAGCGATTTGACCACGACATCCCGGGGCAGGAGGCTGTTGACGCCGTCGAGGAGGTTCTTTTCCCCGATGGCCGATTCCATTCTGAAACTGGCGACCTGATTCAGGGCGTGGACGCCGGCGTCGGTCCTCCCCGAACCGACGATTTTGATCTTTTCCCTGGTGATGATACCGAGTTTTTCCTCCAGGAGCTGCTGGATGCTGATACCGTTGATCTGGCGCTGCCAGCCGTGGTAGGCGGTACCGTCATACTCCACAATCATCTTGATGTTGCGCATCGGGATGCCCCTGAAACAGAAAGGGGAAAGCACCCTTTCCCCTTTGAATCCGATATATCGCTTTCGCTATATCGTATTGTTGCACATCTCCAGGGCACCGATCCCCGGCAAGACCTTGCCTTCCAGGAGTTCCAGGGAGGCGCCGCCGCCTGTCGAGATATATGTGATGTTGTCGCTCTGGCCGGCCTTGTGAATGGCGACATCCGTATCGCCTCCGCCGACGATGGTCACGGCGTAGGAATTGGCAACGCTGTGGGCCAGCGCCGAAGTGCCCCGCCCGAAGGCGTCGATCTCGAAAACCCCCATGGGGCCGTTCCAGACGATCGTCTTGGCGTTGCTTAAAGCTTCCGAGAAGAGGGTGATCGTGGCCGGGCCGATATCGTAACCCGCCCAATGGGGATTGATCTCCTGGACCGGTACGATCTTCGTTTCCGAATCGGCGGTTTTCCTTTCGGCAATGACACAGTCGATGGGCAGATAGAGTTTCACGCCCAGTTCTTTCGCCGTCTTCATCACATCCTGGGCCTTGGCAATGAGATCGTCCTCCACCAGGGACTGGCCGACGACATACCCCTGCGCTTTCAGGAAGGTGAAGGCCATACCGCCGCCGATGATCATCTTGTCGACTTTTTTAATCAAATGGCTTAAGGCCTCGAGTTTGTCCGAGACTTTGGAGCCGCCGATAATGGCGACAAAGGGCCGCGCCGGCATGTCCAGCACGTTCTTCAGATAATTCATCTCCTTCTTGATGAGAAAACCCGCGCCGCATTCCTTGACGAACTTGGTAATAGCGACATTGGAGGCGTGGCTGCGATGGGCGTTGCCGAAAGCGTCGTCGATGTAGACATCGGCGTAACGTGCCAGCTGCTGGGCGAATTCGTCCGAATTCTTTTCCTCCGCGGCGTGGAAACGGAGATTCTCCAGCATGACGATGTCCCCCGGCTTCATGCCGTCGACTATTTTCATGACGTCGTCTCCGATGCAGTCTCCCGCGATATCCACTCTCTTGTCGAGCAGCCGGGACAGCCTCTTTGCTACAGGTGCCAGACTCATCGACGGAACCACCTTTCCCTTGGGACGCCCCAGGTGCGAGGAGATGATGATCTTGGCCCCCTCGTCGAGGGCGTAATTGATGGTCGGCAAGACGGACCGGATCCGGGTATCGTCGGTAATATTCAGGGAACTATCCATGGGAACGTTGAAATCGAAGCGAAAGAGAACCCTTTTTCCTTTCAGATTCATTTCATCTATATATTTCACGTAAGCCTCCTTGCCATTTTTTTTTAAACAGGGTATAAGGCCAATTCCTAACAGGCACATTGCCCTGCCAGCTCAAGACAGCGGTTTTTATATCGTAGCGAAGACCGAAGGTCAAGGCAAAATCCCGACGCAGGATCGGCGGGGCAGATCTTTGAAATGACGGCAGAAATTCCATAAGCAGGGGTTGCCGTGAGAGGCCGCTTCCCATCGTCAGGCAGGATGAAAGGGACGGATCGCTCCGGGGGCCGATCTGGCGTTATCGGACTTGTGAAAAGCAGAACAATCCCCGCTGCGGAATACAAATAAAATGCAGAAGGAGATCGTTTTTTTATGGAAAAGGAGAAAAAGAGCTTAACGGAAGCAAAAATCGAGGCATTTGAGGCCAAACGGGACGCCCTGATGACCATGGGCGGCGACAAAATGGTCAAGAAGCAGCACGAACTGGGCAAAATGACGGCCCGGGAACGGCTGGCACTCCTCTTTGACAAAGACACGTTCCAGGAAGTGCAGCTGTTCGTGAAACACCGTTCGCCCCTGTTTGGGTTGGACAAGAAGGAGATCAACGCCGACGGCGTCGTAACCGGATTCGGTAAAGTCAACGGCCGGACCGTCTTCGCCGCGGCCCAGGATTTCACGAGTTCCGGGGGAAGCCTCGGTGAGATGCACGCCAAGAAGATCTGGAAAGTCATGGATATGGCCATCGACGCCAGGAAACCCTTCGTGGCGCTGAACGACTCGGGCGGCGCCCGCATCCAGGAAGGCGTCCCGGCCCTCGACGGATACGGCGGCATCTTCTATCGCAACACCATCGGTTCGGGCTATATTCCCCAGATTACGGCCATCATGGGCCCGACGGCGGGAGGCGCGGTCTATTCGCCCGCCCTGACCGACTGGGTCTTCATGGTCAAGAAGACCAGCTACATGTACATCACCGGGCCGGACGTCATCAAGGCCGTCATCGGCGAAGAAGTGAGCCATGACGATCTCGGCGGCGCCGTCGCCCATGCCACGAAGAGCGGCGTCTGCCATTTCGCGACGGAAAACGACGAGGACTGCATCAATCAGGTCAAGACACTCCTTTCGTTCATTCCGGACAGCTGCCATTCCCCCCTGCCCGCGGCTGAATGCACGGACACGGCCGACAGGCTCTGTCCAGAACTGGACAAGATCATCCCCGACAGGGCGACCCGCGGTTACGACATGAGGAAGGTCGTCGAAGCGGTCGCCGACAACGGCAATGTCTTCGAATGCCATGAAATGTGGGCGAAGAACATGCTCGTCGCCTTTATCCGCGTCATGGGCAAAACGGTCGGCGTCATCGCCAACAATCCGAAATTCGGCGCCGGCGTCCTCGACGTCAATGCTTCGGACAAGGCCTCGCGGTTCATCCGCTTCTGCGACGCTTTCAATATCCCACTCTTGACCTTCTCCGACGTCCCCGGTTACATGCCCGGAACGGCGCAGGAATGGTCGGGAATCATCAGCCACGGAGCCAAGCTGCTCCATGCCTATGCGGAAGCCACCGTTCCCAAGCTGACCGTCGTCACGCGCAAGGACTACGGCGGGGCCTACATCGGCATGTGCAGCAAGTACCTGGGCGCCGACTTCGTCATGGCCTGGCCGTCGGCTGAAATCGCCGTCATGGGCGCCGAAGGGGCCTGCAACATCATCTACCGCCGGGAAATCAACGAGGCGCCGGACCCTGCGGCCAAGAGGGCGGAGCTTGTCAAGTCCTATGAAGACCAGTTCAACAACCCGTACTTTGCCGCCACTATGGGCATCATCGAAGAGATCATCGCGCCGCGGGAAACGCGCAAGCGCGTCATCGCCATTCTCGACGCATTGAAGGACAAAGCCGAAGTCCGCCTGGTTAAGAAGCACAACAACATCCCGCTGTAGCAACACAAAAAAAGAGGGCAGGCCGCTCGCAGCGGCCTGCCCTCTCTCTTGTCCAAATATCGGATTCGTCACCTTCCGCTGTTCAGTTAAAAGACACCCTCGTCATCGTCGGGAATAAACTCAAAGCCGTAGGCCATTGTCTCGTCGGCGTTTCTCCCGGCCCAGACCAGAAGGGCAACAAACTCCTGTTTCCGGCCCTCCATATCGAACCGCATGCGCACTTTCATGGGCTTGCGGGTATCGAAACGGATTCCCGTTTCCGACACATTGACCGATGTGGCCGATTCGATATCCCCATCCACGATGAACTCGACATCCGTCTGCAGAGGCCTGCGTTCCGCAGCCCGAGACTCCCCGGTCTTTCCTCCCGTCATGATTTCCTCTCCTTCCTCCGGATATCGGATCAAAATCCTCTTCCTCGTACAGAGGGTTGTTCACCAATCTTTCCATTTATGATTTTAATGCAACAATCGGGTAACGGCAAGGGAAAAGTACTCGCCTGTTCGGCGAGACCTGTACAGTTCCGGCCGCGGGTCTTCTCCGTTATCCAATTTATGTTGTCCCTGTTTTGTTAATTATGATAAGGACTGATCGTTGCGGACGAGGTGTTTCCGCGTCGTCATTTTTCGTCCCGGTTCCGGCAAAAAATCCGGGAGAATTCACCCAAGATAAGAACAAGGAGGATTGCATATGGATTGGGGAATGCAAAACAGAATGTCGCAGCTCATCCAGCCGGATGGCCGCTGCTTCTTTATGCCGATAGACCACGGTTATTTTCAGGGCCCGACGAGTTGTCTGGAAAGGCCGCAGGAAACGATCAAGCCGCTGTTGCCTTATTGCGACGCCATCTTTGTCACACGGGGCGTCCTGCGGGCGTGCCTGCCTCCGGAAAAGAGCCTGCCCATCATCCTCCGCGTATCCGGCGGGCCCAGCGTCATCGGCGCCGACCTGGCCAACGAAGGCATCACGACTTCCATCGAGGAGATCATCCGTCTCAACGCCGCCGCGGTGGGCATGTCGATCTTTGTCGGTACCGACTACGAAAAGGAATCCCTGACCAACCTGGCCGAACTGGTGAACGACTGTGAAGATTTCGGCATCCCTGTCATGGCCGTGACGGCCGTCGGCAAGGAACTGGAGAAGAGGGACGCCCGCTACCTGGCGTTGGCCAGCCGTATTGCCGCCGAACTTGGCGCCCGCGTCGTCAAGACTTACTGGTGCAAAAACTTCGACAAGGTCGTCTACGGCTGTCCCGTACCGGTCGTCCTCGCCGGCGGCCCCAAGTGCGAAACGGCGCTGGAAGTCCTGGAATTTGTCCATGACGGCATTCAGAACGGCGCCATCGGCGTGAACCTGGGCCGGAATGTCTGGCAGTCCCCCAACCCGGTGGCGATGGCCAAGGCGCTCCACGGCATCATTCACAAGAATATGTCACCGACCGAAGCCCTCGATCTCTATAACAGCACAGTAAAAAAACGAAAGTAATCGTTGGCGCAGTCGAGGACGCTGCAATAGTTGCCTCCCGGGTCCGGGAGGAATAACGGTCTTGCCTGATTGAGGCCCGTCGCCGTCGGAATGGAGCCCGGTCCGTGTGAAGCAGCCGCCGAGGCAATATCGCCGGTGCATGAAAAACTTGTCGGAGAACTGAAGATGCGCGTAGCCGTATACTACCGAAACGACGACGTCCGCCTGGAAGAAAGGCCCCGTCCGGGAATCGGAGCGGGAGAGATCCTGGTGAAGGTCATCGCAAGCGGCATCTGCGGGAGCGACGTTCTGGAGTGGTACCGCATCAAGAAGGCCCCCCTCGTCCTGGGGCACGAGATTGCGGGGGACATCGTCGAAGTCGGCGCAGACGTCAGGCAATACCGTCCCGGACAACGCGTCTTCGTCTCCCATCATATCCCGTGCAATACGTGCCATTATTGCCTGAGGGGTCACCATACGGCGTGCGAAACCCTTCACACGACCAACTACGACCCCGGGGGCTTCGCCGAGTTCATCCGTGTTCCGGCTCTGAATGTCGATCGCGGCGTCTTTCCGCTCCCCGACAGCCTGTCCTATGAGGAAGGCGTCTTTATCGAGCCCTTAGCCTGCGTCGTTCGCGGCCAGAGAATCGCCGGCCTGCAAGCCGGCCAATCCATTCTCATCCTGGGAAGCGGCATATCCGGACTTCTCCACCTCCTTCTAGCCAGGGCAGCCGGTGCGGGGACGATCGTAACGACCGATGTCCGGAAATTCAGCCTCGACATGGCCGGGCGGCTGGGAGCCAGCGCCACCCTCGACGCCCGGGACGACATCCCGGCGAAATTCCGCGCCCTGAACAACGGCAGGCTGGCCGATTTGGTGATCGTCTGCACGGGAGCCCCGTCCGCTTTCGAACAGGCCCTCCACTCGGCGGACAGGGGAGGAACGATCCTCTGCTTCGCCACAACCGAACCCGGCGTGAACCTCTCCGTTCCGATCAACGAATTCTGGCGCAACGAGATCAAGATCACGCCGTCATACGGCAACGCCCCTCTTGATGCCGTCGTGGCCATCGATCTTCTGCGGCTCGGGCGAGTCGCCGTGAAGGAGATGATTACCCACCGCCTGAGCCTCGCCGAAACGGGAGAAGGTTTCCGCCTGGTGGCGGGCTCCGGGGCCTCCATGAAAGTCATTATCGAACCGCAGCGGTGAAGTGAGACCAGATGAAACAATTGCACCGCTGTCTTTTATTCCGAACCCAATCCTGGCCTTCCTGCCGAAGCATACTCCGGTATACCTATTGATAGACACATACCTATGAACATTACGATACAAAAGTACGAAGAAAAGATGATCCGGGCCGGGTTAACCGCCCGCGGGTCCTCCCTGACCGTCTTCAGAGAGCCGGCCTTCATATCCGATACCGGGAACGCCGCGGCGGCGGACCTTGCGGGCGCCCTGGCCTTGTTGGACCGCGACGTCCTTCTGTACGTTGAGCCGGCCGAACCCTATAAAACCATAATCGATTTTCTCACAGAGGACACACCCGGTGCGATTTATCCCCGGGATTTCGAAACCCGCTTGCTGTTGCGCGATCTGCCCGTCGTGTCAGGATTTCAGCGTGACGGCCTTGCCGCCGCCCTGAAAAACAGGCGCGGCGTCATCGTACGCAACCGGGGCATTGTCGCCACTGCCGGCAGCCTGGACATGGCATTCGTAGCGATCAGCTCCGTCTGCTTCGCGATATTCGTCAAGTTCTTTACCGATTATCTGGCAGAGGCCCGTCAGGGAAAGCCGGACCGAAAGCGGAAGGACGCCTTCGTCAGGGCGGTGGACCGGTTAAAAGCCGTACCGGAATTACCGGACCATTTGATGACAGGCCCTTTCACCGCCGAGCGAGAGGTCCTTCGCGCCATGGACGAGGCGGGGAAGCTTTTGGTCGCATCCGGTCTCGTCGATTCGACCTTCGGCAACATTTCCTGCCGCCTGGACGATACGCTTTATATCAGCAGGACGGGAAGCGCCCTCGACGAACTGACCGACGGAATCGTCCCCGTTTCTCTCCTGCCGGAAAAACCCGTTCCGAAAACGGTCTCGACCGAGTTTCCGGCCCATCGTCGGATTCTGACCGCGACGGCGTATCGGACGATACTGCACGGCCATCCGAAATTCACCGTTATCCTATCCATGGCCTGCGACCGGCCCGACTGCAAAGCCGGGGACATTTGCCAGACCGATTGCCCTTACGATCGATTTGCAGCCGGGGTGCCCATTGTGCCCGGAGAGGCCGGCGGCGGTCCCAAGGGTCTGAGCCACACCGTTCCACCGGCCATGCTGACCGGAAACGCCGCCATTGTCTACGGGCATGGGATATTCACGGCCGGCCTCACGGACTATAACGATGCCTTCCGACGGCTGTCCGCAACCGAAGAAGCCTGTCGCCGGGATTACTTCAATCTTCTCTAACGAAGCACGGCCGACGCCCTTCTTCCGTCATCCACGGCGGGGAAAGCACGACGGACAATGGGAATGATTTGCCAATCTCAGCCATGATGCATATAATAGTTAAAAAGTCATACGGACCAGGGGAGGGGAAGAAAATGAATCGGTTACACAAAATATCGATCACAATCGTGAGGCGTTTTTTCCTGACGGCCGGAACAGCACTCGTGATTGCGGGTATTCTGCTTACGGGCTGCGGCGCAATGAAGTATCAGAACTGGGGCGTGTTCAAGGCCAGCGACGACGCCAGAAATAGTTTCGAGAGCTATACGTTCGATCCCGCCTATAACTATTATTCCAGCGGTCCCGATGCCCATCCAATCGCCGTACTGGGCATCAAGAAAGGATTGCGGCTTGAACCCGCCGACCTCTGGAAAAAGGTTAAAAAGCCGGAACAGCTCAAGGACATGATAACCGGCATGGAATCCTACCTGAGGTCCATGAATCATCCGGCTTGGGGATTTACGATCGTCGATAAGAACAACCAGCAGATCGGCATCTGGTATTCCATTCCCAAAGCGACGACTGCGGTTATCGAGAAGAGCGATGGTTCGGTCGTTATCTATACGCCGGACATAGAAACCTACATGAAGCTTGAAAAGGAAATCTAGTCGGTTCCGGGAGGCGGGAACGACCAGCATCCTGCCTCCGGATTATGTCGGATCAGATGATCGATTCGAGTTTGGCCAGGGCCTGATCCAGGTTTTCCGGCTTGGGTCCCCCGGCCTGCGCCATGTCGGGCCGGCCTCCGCCGCTTCCGCCCACGATCGGAGCGATGGTTTTGATGATGTCTCCCGCCTTGTAACGGTCGGTCAAATCCTTGGTAATGAGGCACAGGAGCATCGCCTTGCCTTCCGCCCTGCTTCCCAGAAGAATGATCCCGGATTGAATCCGGTCGCGGAGCTTATCACCCAGATCGCGCAGTGTTTTCACATCGGCCACGTCGACGGCGCTGGCCAGGACACGAACGCCCTTGATCTCCTTTAACTTACTCATGATATCGGCCGAATCCTTGGCCGCCAGTTTTCCCTTGAGCGTTTCGATTTCCTTCTCCAGGTCTTTCTGATGCTTCAGAAGCTTCTCGGTCCTTTCCGCCACTTCGGCGGGGGCGGCCTTGAGGAGGGCGGCCGCCTTCTTCAGCTCCGTTTCGACGGATTTGAAATGCTTGATGGCTTCTTTCCCCGTCACGGCCTCGATTCTCCGGACGCCGGCGGCCACCGATGATTCGTTGATCACTTTAATGAGGCCGATGTCGCCCGTCTTTTCCACGTGGGTACCCCCGCACAGCTCCGCGCTGTATTCCCCCATCTTAACGACGCGCACGTCGTCGCTGTATTTTTCGTCGAAAACGGCTGCGGCACCCGTCTTCATCGCCTCTTCCTTGGGGAGAACCCTCGTATTGACGTCGGCGTTCGCCTGGATGAATTCGTTCGCCCTCATTTCGATCCGATCCATCTCGTCATCTTCTATTTTCGAAAAATGCGTAAAGTCGAAACGGAGGCGCTCAGGCGTGACCAGAGAGCCCGATTGCTTGACGTGGTCGCCCAGGGTCTCTCGCAGGGCGGCATTCAGGAGATGCGTACCCGAATGATGGGCCTCGATGGCCCGCCGTCTCTCCACGTCCACTTTCAAATCCGCGACATCCCCGACGGAGAGCTTTCCTTTCTTGAGCTTGCCGATGTGCGTGATCAGGTTTTCCGTGGGACACTGGGCATCCCAGACTTCGAACAGGAATCCGTCTCCTTCGATGACGCCCGTATCGCCGACCTGACCGCCCTTTTCCCCATAAAACGGGGTTTCCTCCACGAAAATCTCCGCATTGTCGCCCTCCGCAATCGTCGTCACGTCGGCGTCTTTCTTCAGGATGGCCGTCACCACCGATTTCGCCTCGGTGAGCCCGTGATAGCCGACAAAGCTGGTGGCGATGCCCCGGGTCGCGAGCTTCATATAGCTGTCGGCCACGGCCTGCTCGCCGCTTCCCTTCCACGATTCGCGGGCCTTCTCCCGCTGG
This sequence comes from Syntrophales bacterium, assembly GCA_963668175.1. Lineage (GTDB taxonomy): Bacteria > Desulfobacterota > Syntrophia > Syntrophales > PHBD01. The sequence goes on along the minus strand of OY764159.1, from coordinate 1,156,612 downwards.
GCCTCCATGCACGCTTCGAATTTCTCCATATCGAGCGTGAGGCCGTCTTTCCTGACGATGTCCGCCGTGAGATCGACGGGGAAGCCGAAGGTATCGTACAGCTTGAAGACCACGTCTCCGGGCACCACGTTCTTTCCCGATGCCTTCAGGGCCTTCACTTCCTCGTTGAGAATCTTAAGTCCCGAATCGAGTGTGTCGGTGAAGCGCTGCTCTTCGTTGACGACGACTTTTCGAATGTAGGATTCCTTGTCGACGAGGTCCGGATAGGCGTCTTTCATCACCTCCACGACGACGGACACGACCTCGTTGAGGAACGGCTTGTCCATGCCGAGTAGCTTCCCGTGGCGGGCCGCCCGCCGGAGGATCCTGCGGAGGACATAGCCCCGGCCCTCGTTGCTCGGCAACACGCCGTCCCCGATCAGGAAGGTCACCGCCCGGCTGTGGTCGGCAATGACCCTCATGGAGACGTCGTTTTCCTCGTTGACCCGGTATGTCTTGCCGCTGATCTTGCCGATGAACCGGATGATCGGCATGAAAAAGTCCGTATCGTAATTGCTCGGGAAACCCTGAATCACGGCAGCCAGGCGTTCCAGCCCCATGCCCGTGTCGATATTGGGCTTCGGGAGCGGTGTCAAATTACCGTCCTTGTCGCGGTCGAACTGGGTGAAGACGTGGTTCCATATTTCCAGGTGGCGGTCGCAGTCGCATTCCACGCTGCATTCCGGCCGGCCGCATCCGACACCGGGCCCCTGATCGTAGAGGATTTCCGAGCAGGGTCCGCAGGGGCCGGTCTCTCCCATCATCCAGAAATTGCTTTCCATTCCCATGCGGACAATCCGCTCCGTCGGCACCCCTACCTGTTTATTCCATATTTCGAAGGCCTCGTCGTCGTCCTGGTAGATGGTGATCCACAGTTTCTCCTTCGGAATCCCCATGGTTTCCGTCAGAAATTCCCACCCCCAGGCGATCGATTCTTTCTTGAAGTAATCGCCGAAGGAGAAATTCCCCAGCATTTCAAAAAAGGTGTGATGCCGGGCCGTATAGCCGACATTCTCCAGGTCGTTGTGCTTTCCCCCTGCCCTCACCGACTTCTGCGATGACGTCGCGCGCGTATAGCCTCTATCTTCGAGTCCCAGGAAGCAGTTCTTGAACTGGACCATGCCGGAGTTGGTGAACAGCAACGTCGGATCGTCCTTGGGGATAAGGCCCGAACTGGGAACAATCGTATGTCCCCGCTCTGCAAAGAACTTAAGAAAACGTTGCCTGATCTCACTGCCCGTCATCATATTGACACTCCTCCTTTGAATTCATGACCTCATAAATCAAACCCGTGGGAAAACCTTTGGCAAGCAGGCTCCGGAAGTGTCTCCTCCTCAGCTTCTCGTCCATGGCCGCCCCCCCGGGACGCCGCTTCTTCTCCAACAGCCTTCTTAAGGCTTCTGCTTCGCTTAATTCCCGCCTCGCCTCGCGAATGGCCTTATGGGCCTCATTCCTCTCTATGCCTTTTTCCGCAAGACTCGCCGCTATCTTCCTGTCTCCCAGCAGTTTGTCGACGGCAAGGTGCCTGGCCCACTGCCGCGCAAAGCTCTCGTCGCCGAGATAGCCCAGTTCGTAAAGCCGGGCAACGGCCGCGTCGACGGTGTCCTCGTCAAACCCTCTCAGAGCCAGCTTCTGCCGTAGTTCCTTTTCACTTCTCGCCCGAAGCGACAGCAGGCGATACGATTTTTGCAAGGCGCGCTCAAAAAGCGGGTCCGCGGCCATTACTTCTTCTCATGCTTCGCCGGTTTCTCCGGCTTTTCCGCCTTCTCTTCCGCCACCGCGGCGGCGAGTCCGTGCTTCGCCCTCACCTGCGCCTCGATTTCACCCAGCATGGCCTTGTTTTCCGTAAGCATGACCTTCGTGTTGTCCCTGCCCTGGCCGAGACGCTCACCCTTGTAAGAATACCAGGCGCCGCTCTTTTCGATGACGCCGGCCTCGGAGGCCAGATCGATGACGTCGCCCAGCCGCGAGATGCCTTCGCCGAAGATGATGTCGAATTCCGTCTCCCTAAACGGCGGGGCCAGCTTGTTCTTGACGACTTTGACTTTGGTCCGCATGCCTACCACATCCTGCCCCTGTTTGATGACGTTGACCTTGCGGATGTCGAGGCGCATGGTGGAGTAGAATTTCAAGGCGTTGCCGCCCGTCGTTGTCTCTGGATTGCCGAAGAATACCCCTATCTTCATGCGCAACTGGTTGATGAAGATCACCGTCGTCTTCGATTTGCTGATGCTCCCCGTGAGTTTCCGCAGGGCCTGCGACATCAGTCGGGCCTGGAGCCCCATCTGGGCGTCCCCCATTTCCCCCTCGATCTCCGCCTTCGGCACGAGGGCGGCCACGGAATCGACGACCAGGACATCGAGCGCTCCGCTTCGGACCAGGGTTTCCGCAATTTCCAGGGCCTGCTCACCCGTATCGGGCTGAGAGATCAGGAGGTCGTCGGTGTTGACCCCGATCTTCCTCGCATAGGTCACGTCGAGGGCGTGCTCGGCATCGATGAAGGCCGCCAGTCCGTTCATTTTCTGCGCTTCGGCGACGATATGGAGGGCCAGCGTCGTCTTGCCGCCGGACTCGGGACCGAAGATCTCCACGATCCTGCCGCGGGGAACGCCGCCGATCCCCAGGGCGATATCAAGGCTCAAGGCGCCCGTCGATATGGCCGGAACATCGCTTATCTTCTCGTCCCCCCCCAAACGCATGATGGAGCCCTTGCCAAACTGACGTTCAATTTGGCTGATGGCCAGATCAACCGCTTTTTCCCTGTCTGAAGTCATATTTCCTCCCGTAAATGTTTTGATACCGGGACATCCCCGATATACCCCCGCAATGATCCCGGACCCGTAACATCCCCCCACCGCCGGCCCCGGCGATCAAGACTGTGTGGCACGTGCAAATTCGGCTCAGGCGGAAACGCACCTGCGTCTCGCCGGGGCACGCTTCGCCAGTTGCCCGTTAAAGATGGGGATCGGCCTTCTGCAAATGGTTTACAACATAGTCCCGCACTGCGTCTTCGAGAGACCGGAAGCTTGCCGTACACCCCGCAGCTTTCAGCTTATCCATTTTCGCTTCCGTGAAGTACTGGTACTGGTCCCGTATCGCCTCGGGCATCTCGATATATTCGATGGAGGGCGGCAATCCCATGGACGTAAAGACGGCCGTGACCAGGTCGTTCCAGGTCCGGGCCTGCGCCGTCCCGAGGTTATATATCCCGCAGACTTCTCTGTGGACCAGGAGCCACCAGAGGACGTCGACGCAATCCTTGACGTAAACGAAATCCCTCATCTGCCCGCCGTCGCCGTACGGCGGCCGGTAGGACTTGAAGAGGCGCACCTTGCCCGTCTCCCTGATTTGGTGAAACGATTTGAAGATGACGCTGGTCATGTCCCCCTTGTGATACTCGTTGGGACCGAAGACATTGAAGAATTTAATCCCCGCCGTCTTCCGGACGGCACCGGTCCGCAGGGCCCAGAGATCGAAGACCTGCTTGGAATAGCCGTACATGTTGATGGGCCGCAGGGTCTTCGTAACGCCGTCGTCGTCGGCAAACCCCTGCGAACCGTCTCCGTACGTCGCCGCCGAGCTGGCATAGATGAAGCGGATCCCTCCGCGCATCGCCCATTCCGCCAGCCGCAGCGTGTACCGGTAGTTGTTCTCCATGAGATAGTCGGCATCCCGCTCCGTCGTCGAGGAGCACGCCCCCATGTGAATCACGGCCTCGACGGCAAAAGGGACATCGTCGGACCGGACCATCTTCATGAAATCGTCCTTATGGATGTAGTCCGCAAAGCGGCGGTTGACCAGGTTCTTCCATTTGCCGGACGTCCCCAGGTCGTCTACGACGACGATGTCTTCGATCCGCTCCGTATTCAGTTTCCAGACAAAGGCGCTGCCGATAAAGCCGGCACCGCCGGTTACAACGATCATGAAATGCCTGTCCTCCTTGTCTGTTCCGGCTATACGACCTGGGCCGCCTTGTCGACGGCCGTTTTGATCTCGCCCAGCCTCTCCTCGTCCATCCTGACGGGAACCGCCATAAACAGGGTTCGTCCCAGGAGGTCCTCCGCCCGTGGGATGTGGCGAATGCTGTAGTCCACCTTGCCCCTGTAGGTCGGGTACGTAAACGGATACTTCTTCGAGTTGGCCGTCGACCAGGCCATGAGGTGCTCCCAGTTCGGGCAGTAATGCCACTTGTTCTTCTTGAAGCAGACCGTCTCGACACCGGCGGCGGCCAGGGCCTTCTGAAAGCGCTCCGCCTTCACGGCCGTGGGCAGATTGAAGCCGAGGAACGTCGCCGTATCGCCGTCCGGATCCGGTATCTCCCGGAATTTCAGTCCCGGAACCCCTTGCAGCAGGGCCTTGACAGCGTCCTTGTTTTTCCTCTGCCCCGCGATGATCGCCGGAAGCTTGCGCAGTTGGGCAAGCCCCAGCGCCCCCTGCAGTTCGTTCATCCGGTAGTTGAATCCGAGGATGAACCGCCCTTCCATGGCGCGGCTGACCGTGGGGTCGTGATCGTGGCCGTGGTCGTGATACCAGTCGGACCGTTCGTAGAGTTCCCTGTCGTCCGTGACCACCATGCCGCCTTCGCCCGTCGTCATCGTCTTGTAGTAATCGAAGCTGAAAATACCCATGTGTCCGAAGGTGCCCAGCTTCTTTCCCTGGAATGAACCGCCGCACGACTGGGCGTTGTCCTCCAGGACCCTGATAAAGAACCGCCGGGCGATATCGACGATCCGGTCGATGCGCGCCGGGGCGCCGCACATATGGACGGGAATCACCGCCTTCGTGTATGGCGTCATCTTCCTGGCGATATCCTCAGGATCGAGATTGAGGGTATCGTCGATGTCGGCCATCACGGGAATCGCCCCCACTTCCAGTACTGCTTCGTAAGTCGCAATGAACGTGAAGGCCGGCACGATGACCTCGTCGCCGGGTCCGATGTCGAGGGCGGTAAGGGCCACTTTCAGCGCCGCCGAACCCGACGTGACGCCCAGCGCAAACCCGGCTCCGCAATGCGCGGCAAAAGCCTCTTCAAATTCCCTTACCTTGAAGACGCCCTTGCGCTCCTTGTCGAAACCGTAGCGCATGAGGATGCCCGTTTCCATGACATCCATGATCTCTTTTCGTTCTTCATCGCCAATAAGCTCGGCGCCGGCCATCCTCTCCCGCCTCCGTCCTTCAAACCGGGGTGATCCGCACCCCGGTCGCTATTTCACCGGTCGCCCGATTTCAGAATGCATCTTCATAGATGGCCATGGCATCTTCCACCGTCACCTTGCGGGGGTTGTTGGCCAGGGGCCTCGCGACCGTCATGGCGACTTTGGCGAGTTCAGGAAAATCCTTCTCCTTGATGCCGAAGTCCTTGAGGGTGCTGTAGATGCCGCAGTCCTCAATCAGGGAATCGACGGCTTCCACGGATTGGTAGGCCGCTTCCCGGAGCGACATGTCGTCGACGATCTCTCCCATGGCCTCCGCCACGAGGGCGAATTTCTCATGGGCGCCGGGGAGGTTATAGACCATTACGGCAGGGAGCATCATCGTGTTGGCCAGTCCGTGCGGAATGCCGAACTTCCCGCCCAGGGGATACGACAGGGAATGAACGGCCGTAACGCCCGCGTTGGCCAATCCCAGCCCGGCATAAAGGCTGCCCAGCAGCATGTTTTCCCTGGCCTGGATATCGTTGCCGTTGTGGACGCAAGCCCGCAGGTTCTCCGCAATCAGACGGATCGCCTCCAGGGAAACCAGCTCGCTCATGGGCGAGGCATTGACGGACGTGAAGGACTCTATCGCATGGCAGAGGGCATCGATCCCCGTGGTCGCCGTCGGGTGGGGCGGCAGGCTCAGGGTCAGCATCGGGTCCAGAAGGGCCAGATCGGGGTAAAGATACGGGCTGTTCATGCCCTCTTTCTTCTTTAAATTCTTCCTGACGAATACCGCCGTGAAGGTCACCTCGCTGCCGGTACCCGCCGTCGTCGGCACCATGATCATGGGCAATCCCGGCCCCGGAATATTGTTCAATCCCAGGTAGTCTACGGCCTTGCCCTTGTTGGCGGCCAGTGCGGCCACGGCTTTCGCGAGATCCATCGTGCTGCCGCCGCCTATTCCGACGACCGCATCGCATTTCCCTTTCAGGGCCGCTTTCGCTCCTTCGTCGGCCAATTCCAGCCGCGGTTCCGGCTCGGCGGCGTCGAAAAGGACGTACTTGAGCCGTGCCTTGTCGAACATGCCCGCAACCTGTGAGCCGACTCCCGCCCCCGCCAGTTGCTTATCCATGACAACCAAGGGACGCTTTCCGCGGAGTTCGCCGACGCGATCCGCCAATTCCAAAAATGACCCGTTGCCGAAAACGATCCGGCGTGCCCCGGTAAAGGAAAAAGGATTGATCATAACCTACCTCCGGTTCTCGGTCTTCAACATCGACCGCAACTTTTCGTTTAAAAGTGTTTCTATAACAAGATCGATTGCGATTAAGCAATCATTAAAATCCGGCGCCCCCGGGAAAGCGGGAGAAGCCGTTTACTCTCATTTCATTCATCCGATGATGATATCGGAGAGCCTCCGTTTGGGGACATGATGGGAGCCGTCGGCCGCATGCCAGTATTTCACGTCGCCGTCCGCCCCGACTTCCTCGATGACGACCTTCTCGACAGGCTTTCCCAGCGCCAGGACCAGAAGAATCTCGTACCGCTCGGGAATGGAAAGGGCCCGGCGCAGGGATTCTTTCTTCACCGAGGCGATGATGCAGCCGCCCAGGCCTTTTTCGACGGCCCCGAGGAGCATGCTCTGCGAGACAATACCGTGGTCGCAGTGCGGAGAGTTGGCAATTTCCGTATCGAGCAGGACGACGATATAGCCCGTCGGTCTCTGTCCTTCTCCGGGCCCGGGCCAATCCTTCAGATACGCGGCCCAGGCCAGCGTTTCAAAGACAGCGGCATTGCGGACCGGATCACACGAAAGAATATACTTCAAGGGCTGCTTGTTGGCCGCCGAGGCGGAAAGCCGCGCCAGCTCGACAAGCTCTTCCAGGGTATCGCGGCCGATGGCATGGCTCTCGTCAAACCGCCGGTAGCTCCTGTTTCTTCGTATCAGTTCGCCGATCATTGCGAAGCCTCCTTCCCTGTCGTCTCCTCAGAGGGTCATCTAAACACAACTCACGGGCGATTGCAAAAGGGTTTTTGTCCGTGTTTTGACGGGAGACCGTGGTCATGAAACCCTTGAATCGGCTCGTTTCCAGGGGGGCATGCCACCTCAGCGCTGGCAGGCCGGGCAGAAAAAGGTTCCCCTGCCGCCGATCGACTCCCGGACAAGCGTCCCACCGCACTGACGACAGGCTTCGCCGGCACGGGCGTAAACGGACAGATGGTTCTGGTACTCGGCCAAGCAGCCGAACAGGTCCCGCCAATCCGAGACGGATGTCCCCCGGCAGGCGACGGCCTTCTGCAGGATACGTACGGCCGCAGCGGCGACTTTGCGCCATTCCGCGCGGGAGAGGCTGCCGGCGCTGCGACGCGGATCGACGAAAGCCGCATGCAGGATCTCGCATGCATAGATATTGCCGATGCCGGCAATCACCTTTTGATCGAGGAGAAAGGATTTCACCGTCACCCTCCTTTTCGCCGCTCTTTCGATCAGAATCTTCGTATCGAAACACTCCAGGGGATTTTTTACCGGAACCGGTTCCGCCGGCGGCTCGTCGAACGAGAGCGTCGCGAAACGGCGTGGGTCGACGAGATCCAGTCTGCCCCGGTCGAAGAAGATGGCGAAGCGCGTATGCGGCAGGATATCCCTGCCGCTTTCTCTCCAGAGAAGACGGCCGGTCATCCGCAGATGAACGCGCATCGTCAAATCCTTGTCCAGTTTGATAACAACCCATTTGCCTTCGCGCGAGACTGCCATGACTTGCCTGCCGCGCAGATTCTTTCCCCGGCCCAGTTTCGCATCAAGGATATCAAGACGGCGCACCTTCGCACCCACCAGGACGGCGGACATCTGACGGCACAGCGTTTCTACCTCCGGCAGCTCCGGCATTCGGCTCCTCCTTCCTTCAATCAATTGCGGCTGCTTTGTGCAATTCTCATCCGTCGGCCTGAGATAACATTGCGGCCGCTGCCTGACCCTCGGAAATCGGGTCTGTTGCAGCCCCGGCGGGAACATCTGCAAAACCGCGGCCTCATGATTTTCTCTATAAAATAGCCGGGAAGACCTGTCAACGATAAATGGATGATTCGAGGCAACCCGCTCCGGCTGTGAGATTCCTTACGTTGCCAAAAAAACGCCGTCCGTTTTTTTCTTCCCGCAGTCCGACGAACCGGATACAAAAAAAATGAAAAGATACGCGAAATGCTGTTGACATTACAGGTTAAAAAGGATAAACGATTTTTTACAAAAGCGTTCCCGAAGAGGCACCGAAAGATGGTCTTCAAGACTGAAATATCCGGGAAGAGCGAACCACCCCTCAAGGGAAAGGAGGCGTCATTGCATGGAACGCAAGACCATCGTCAACGAGGAAGTTGAACCTCCAGGCGATATCACCGGCATGGTCGGTCTTGAAAATTTAGAAGATAGCGCTTTTGACAAACCGAAAAGTTATAGTGCCCCTTCCATCGTGCCGATCAGATCGGCGCGGGACTTGCCCCGTTTCAAAGACAGTCCCCAATCGCGGGATTTCCGGCGTCATTTTTTCCCCAAAGTAACCCTCGCAGAATGGCAGGATTGGCGATGGCAGCTTCGCAATCGCATCCGCGACGTGCAGACCTTGGGACAGATCCTTTGGCTGTCGGAGGAAGAACGGCACGCCATGGTTCAGAACCGTACGCGTCGCCTGCCCGTAACGATCACCCCGTATTACGCGAGCCTGATCGATCGCGTCGACGTTTCCCATCCCCTGCGGCGCACGGTGGTCCCGGTTATTTCCGAAAATACGCTGAGCGAAGGGGAGACCAGCGACCCCTTGGGCGAAGAGAAAGACAGTCCCGTTCCCTGCATCGTGCACCGTTATCCCGATCGCGTTCTCTTCCTGATGACAAGCCGCTGTTCCACCTATTGCCGCTACTGCACCCGCTCGCGCATCGTCAGCATGTCGGGCGAGAATTCTTTCGGTCCCTCGCAGTGGGAAGAAGCAATCTCTTATATCGCCTCCAACCATACCGTTCGCGACGTGCTCCTTTCCGGCGGCGACCCCCTGACCTTTTCCGACGGCAGACTGGAATGGATTCTGTCGAGACTGAAGAAAATCCCCCATGTGGAATTGATCCGCATCGGCACCAAGGCGCCCGTAGTCATGCCCTTCCGCATCACTTCGGAGCTGACCCGTGTTCTGAAACGTTTTCATCCTATCTGGATCAGCCTCCATGTCACCCATCCGGAAGAGCTGACCCCCGAAATGCAGCAGGCCTGCATACGCCTGGCCGATGCGGGTATCCCCCTCGGCAGCCAGACGGTGTTGCTTGCCGGCATCAACGACAATCTGGATACCATGAAGAGGCTCTTCCACGGATTGCTGCAAATCAGAGTGCGACCGTACTATCTCTACCAATGTGACCCGATTCCAGGGTCGTCTCATTTCCGGACCCCCGTCTCGAAAGGACTGGAAATCATCAAGGGTTTGAGAGGCCACACAACCGGATACGCAGTACCAGCCTATGTCATCGACGCTCCGGGCGGGGGCGGCAAGATCCCCCTGCTGCCCGAGTACGTCATGGGCAGGGATGGCCAGGATCTGCTCTTGAAGAATTACCAGGGACGGACCTACCGTTACCCCGACTGTCTTATGCCGGCCGGGGAAATCAATTGACGTACCCTGTCGTACCTGTAATTATCCGCTGCCGCGGTCCGGAGAGGAAGACTGCGGACGGTTCCGTGCCGTTCCGGCCTGCCGCCCCCGCACGGAAGAAGCGGGAAATTGCGGAAAACGGCGACGGCTAAGATTGCTGGAGGATAGCCGATGCTGATCGGCATCACTTACGACCTGCGTAACGACTACCTTTCGGAAGGCTACACCGAGATGGAGACGGCCGAATTCGACCGTCCCGACACGATCGAAGCCATCGACGCGGCCCTGTCGGCTTCAGGGCATCAGACCGACCGGATAGGCTCCGTCAAGGCCCTGGCGAAGCGACTCTCCTCGGGCGATCGCTGGGATATGGTCTTCAATATTGCGGAAGGCCTGTACGGTTATGGCCGGGAAGCCCAGGTACCGGCCCTCCTCGACGCCTACCGGATACCCTATGTCTTTTCCGACGCCCTGGTGCTCGCTGTCACGCTCCATAAGGGAATGACCAAGCATATTATCCGCGACCTCGGCATCGCAACTCCCGCCTTTGCCGTCGTCGCAGACGAAAAGGACATAGAGGCCGTCCGGCTGCCCTATCCCCTGTTTGTCAAACCGGTTGCCGAGGGCACCAGCAAGGGCATCGACGCATCCTCCCGGGTGGAATCGTTCGCCGAACTTTCCCAAACATGCCGGTGCTTGCTTTCCTCTCAGGAACAGCCGCTTCTTGTGGAGACATTTCTCCCCGGCCGGGAATTCACCGTCGGCATCGTCGGCACGGGAGAAGAGGCTGAGGTACTGGGCATCCTGGAGATATTCCTCAAGGAGAAGGCCGAGAAGGACATCTACTCGTATGCCAACAAGGAAAACTACCGGGAACGCGTGGAGTACCGGCTTCTCGACGGTACATTGGCCGACGACGCTAAAAAAATCGCCCTGGCGGCCTGGCGGGGTTTGGGTTGCCGCGACGGCGGACGGGTCGACCTTCGCGCCGACGACAATGGAGCCCTCCACTTCCTGGAAGTCAATCCCCTGGCGGGACTGCACCCTGTACACTCCGATCTCCCCATTATTTGCAGTCTGGCCGGCATATCCTACCAGGACCTCATCGGCAGAATGTTAGCATCGGCCTGCAAGCGTCTCGGCGAAAAAAAGCGAATTTGATTTTGCCGTCTTTAAAAAAATTCGCAAAAAGAGTATGAACGAATATACGGTAACTGCTTTTCTCCCCTGGCCGGAATTCTGTCACGCAGCCGTAGCGGCCGGAGATGGGGAGCGAAGCAGAATGCGGACTGAACGGACAACGCCGTAAGAACGGCGGGAATGTGGTCCGTCGGCTTTATCCAAGAGCGTCATGAGGAGTCCTGTTGATGAAAATAGTTGTGCTGCACGGCGAAATTCCCGACGAGGCGAGCGTAGACGAGCTCGATACCCTGGACCAGGTGGATATCATTTCCGAAACCTTGAAGGAGCTCGGGCACGAGCCCGTGCCCGTCCCTGTGTCCATGAATCTCGCCCGAATGGCCGAAACCCTTGCTGCCGTCGGCCCCGACGCCATCTTCAACCTCGTGGAAGCGCTCAACGGGCGCGGCAACCTCATTCACGTCGTGCCCTCCGTCCTCGACACGATCGGCATACCCTACACCGGCGCTACCGCCGAGGCGATATTCATGACATCCAACAAAATCGTCGCCAAGAAAATATTGAAAGGGGCCGGCATCCCGACCATCCCCTGGCGGTCGCACGGCGACGGCGCCGACGGCGATTTTTCCGGGGGCCGTTATATTGTCAAATCGGTCTGGGAACACGCCTCCATTGGAATCGACGAGAGTTCCCTTGTCGACGTCTCCAGCCCCGAGCAACTCCGCAAGGCCCTGGACGATTTCAGGACCAAGCTCGGCGGGCCTTGTCTGGCCGAACCTTTTATCGAAGGGCGGGAATTCAACCTGGCCGTTCTCGCCGGAGACGGGGGCCATCAGATCCTTCCCCCGGCGGAAGTCCGCTTCAACAACTATCCCGAAGGAAAGCCAAAGCTCCTCACCTACCGGGCAAAATGGGACGAAGAATCGTTCGAGTTCCAGAACATCCTCGCGTGTTTCGATTTCACGGAGGAAGACGGTCCTCTTCTTTCCCGCCTGAAAGATATGACGAACCGGTGCTGGGAGGCATTCGGCCTCAAGGGTTATGCCCGCGTCGACTTCCGGGTGGACAAGAACGGCACGCCCTGGGTCATGGAAATCAACACAAACCCCTGCCTCTCGCCGGACGGCGGTTTTGCCTGGTGCGTCGAAGAGGCCGGGATCTCTTTCAAAGATGCCGTATCCCGCATCATCGACGATTCATTGAGATAGGCCGCTAAAGTCGTTTATTGTCGCTTTTGGACCCATCATAAATGCCCGGAGGTGAAACCATGGAAACGATCAGGATGCCGATCAAATTTCACGGAAACTACGTCGTCATCATCCGCTTAGGCAATGCGGAGGAGCGGGAACGATGCCAGAAGCTGACCGTCAGGGCACTGTCGGCGGATGAACGGGAGAGGTCGTACCCCGACCTGGACGAGGCGAGCGTGCCCTCCCACCAGATCACCTTCTACGACTTCGGCTGCAAACGCGTCATCGAAGGGAGAATGAAAGTCAACGAGGAGGAACGGATGGTGTTCGCCGTCCGCGACAAGGAATACGAATTCAAACCTTTCGTTCCCCGGGGATGAGAAAAGACGGATGATTCCCATTGTATCCATCGTCGGCAAGTCGAACTCGGGGAAGACCACCCTGATCGAGAAGCTCATCCGCGACCTGACCGCCAGGGGCTACCGGATCGCCACGATCAAGCACAACCGCCACGGATTCGAGATCGACCATGAAGGCAAGGACAGCTGGCGCCACAAGAAAGCGGGGGCGGTGCTGACCGTCGTGGCTTCCCCCCACCAGGTGGCCACCATAGAAGACACGGACACCGACTTCGAGATCGCGGAGCTTCGGGAGCGCTATATCCGCAACGTCGACCTGATCCTGTCGGAGGGTTTCAAGAAAAACCCCCATCCCAAAATCGAGGTCTTCCGGGCGGTTTTGAAACGGGATCTGCTTTGTCAGGCGGAAGACAACCTGATCGCCATCGCCGGCGACAATCCCCCGGAGGCCGGGGTGCCGCGTTTCGACATCGACGACGCCAGGGGTTTGGCCGATTTCATCGAGGAGCGGTTTCTCAAATAAGACCTCGGACTCAGCCGTCATCGCCGGAAAGCGGCAGGGATATGGTCATGGTCCGATAAGTATTTTGCATGATGTTATGGAATTCAGTGTCTGGTCCGTTATTCAATGGGTTCTGATCGTCCTCGTGGCGGCTTTTATAGGCCATTTCGGCAAGGTCCTTGCACAGGCGGTCCTGGCGAAAATGCGGGCGCAAAAGGCCGATCCGTCCCCTGCCGGTCCGTCCCTTCCTCCTGTCCCGAACGACATCCCCCAGGCCGATGTGAAGGTCACCGGCCCCGAAGGGGAAGTCGGTACCCCTCCCTCCCCCGTCCCGTCCGGTACGGCCATTGACAAAACAGACAAGAAAATGCTCAAAACCCTGGCCAAGCAGGCGAAAAAGGCCTCGAAGAAGAAGTAGGAGCAGGACGGGTCTTAAAGACGATCATGGGCCCCGGAAATCGGCATGAGGAATATAAACGACAAGATCACGAACGCCCCCCGGACGCCCGGCGTCTATGCCATGAAGGACAAGGACGGGCGGATACTCTACGTCGGTAAGGCCAAGGATCTGCGAAGCAGGATCCGGGCTTATTTTGGCGGGACGGATGCCCGCCCGATGGTTCCTTTTCTCGTGGCCAGGACGGCCGATATCGACTTCATCGTCACCGCGACGGAGAAGGAAGCCCTCATCCTCGAAAACAACCTTATCAAGGAACACCGGCCGCGCTACAATGTTTACTTCCGGGACGACAAGACCTACTTCAACCTGAAGATCGACCTCGACCACCCCTTTCCGCGGTTCCAGCTGGTGAGACGGCCGAAGCCCGGAAAGGCCAAGTACTTCGGTCCTTACCCATCAAGCTCTTCGGCCAGGGAGACCCTGCGGTTTCTTCAACCCTTGTTCCCTCTGCGAACCTGCCGCGACGAGGAACTGAAGGCGAGAAGGCGGCCATGCCTCGAATACGAGATCGGCCGCTGCCTGGCCCCCTGCGTGGGCCTCGTCGATGCGGCCGCCTATGGAGAAATAGCGCGGGAAAGTATCGCCTTTCTCGAAGGACGGACCGGGACGCTCGTCTCCGAACTTCGCGCCAGGATGCATACAGCCTCCTCGGATCTCCGTTTCGAGGAAGCGGCCAGACTCCGGGACCGCATGGCCGCCATCGAGGAGACCGTCGAGAAGCAGAGAATCGCCTCCGTATCCGAAAGAGAACAGGATGTATTCGGAATATATCGGGAAGGCGACCTGACGCAGGTATGTTTGCTCGATGTCCGTCAGGGCAAGCTGCTGGGGAAAAAGACGTTTCCCCTGGCGAAAATCGGAACGGAAACATCCGAAATCCTGTCGGCGACGATCAAGCGGCACTACGACGGCGGCGCCTACATCCCTGCCGAAATCGTCGTCCCCTTCGTCCTCGAAGACGAGGATGTCATGGAGGAATGGCTGTCCGACAGAAGGGGAAAACGCGCATCCATCGTTCATCCCCAAAAGGGACAGACCAGGAAGCTCCTCGACATTGCCATGCATAACGCCGAGGACTCCTTCCGGACGGAGCGTCTCGCCGGCCGCGACCGTGACGAAGCCATGGCGATCCTCCGGCAGAAACTCAAGCTGAAGAATCTACCGGCCCGCATCGAATGTTTCGACATTTCCAATATCGGCGGCCGCTTTGCCGTGGGTTCCATGGTCGTCTTCAAAGACGGCCAGCCCTGGAAGCAGGGTTATCGAAGGTTCCGCATCAGGACTGTCGAGGGGTCCGACGATTACGGGATGATCTACGAGATGCTGAAACGCCGGTATGAAACCGGGGAGAATCTGCCCGATCTGATCGTCATCGACGGGGGAAAGGGTCATCTTTCGGTCGCCCTTTCGGTGATCAAGGACCTGGGCATCGACGGCGTCGATGTGATCAGCCTGGCCAAGGCGAGGAACGAAAGCGGCGTCGAAACAGCGGATGGTCCTTTCGGCCGGTCCGCCGCGCTGCAGAAGGGGCAGGATCGCGTCTACCTGCCGCAGAAGAAGGACCCGGTCTACCTCTCCCGTTGGCCGGCGGCCCTCTTCATGCTCCAGCGGATCAGGGACGAGGCCCATCGCTTCGCCATCACGTACCACCGGAATGTGAAAGAGAAGGCCGACCTGGTTTCGGTCATGGACGGTATGTCGGGAATAGGCACACGGAAGAAGACGTCGTTGCTCAAATATTTCGGAAATACCCGGAAGGTCCGGGAGGCATCCGTGGAAGAACTTCAGGAAGTTCCCGGTATCGGTCGGAAGCTCGCCGAGACGATCCATGGCTTCTTCAACCGTCCGCCCGACGGTGAAATCCCGGAGACATGAGGAACAGGGCATCGGTGAAGCATTGCCCTCTCCGGCGAAAAACAACCTATTCCGTATAGCCGTCGCCATCCCGCCTCCGGCTTGTGACTGACGCCGGGGACCGGCCTGGAATACGGGATGCGGCATTCATACATATCGGACTGTGAGGTTTTGTGGATATCCTGTCTATCATAGTCGTCGCCGTGGCACTCGGCATGGACGCTTTTTCCGTCGCCATCAGTATCGGAGTCGTTCAGAGAAAGGATGCTTTCAGGGCAGCCCTCCGCCTGGCCTTCCATTTCGGCCTGTTTCAGTTCTTCATGCCGCTCGTCGGCTGGCTTGCGGGCGGGTCCATAGCCCATCTCATTTCCGGGTATGACCACTGGATCGCCTTCGGGCTTCTCGCCTACGTGGGAGGCAAGATGATCGCAGACGCCCGCCGCACCGGAGACGAGCAAGGGGTTTCCGACCCCACCCAGGGATGGAAGCTTGTCCTGCTTTCGATTGCCACCAGCATCGATGCCCTGGCCGTGGGATTCAGCTTCGCCCTCCTGAAGGTCCCTATCGTCTTTCCCTGTGTTGTCATCGGTATCACCGCGTTCCTGATGACGGCGGCGGGCATGTTCTTCGGCGGAAGACTCGGTAAAATATTCGGGAAAAAGGTGGAAGTTCTGGGAGGTCTCGTTCTGATCGGAATCGGTCTTAAAATCCTGAGCGAGCATCTCTGGGGCGGATAGCTTGTGGGAAGCGAATCCGGGGGTCAGCTGTTTTGTTCGCCCAGAATCTGCCTTTCCATCATCATGATCTTCTTAAAGAGAAACCGTTCGAAATCCTTGTCGACGGCATCGAACTGGACAGCAAAAACCTGAACCTGGGAGGAGCGTGCGTCATTACGCTCCTCTTCCACCCGGACGAGCTTCGCACGCGTTTTAAAGACTCTGCCGTCGATCAGAAAGGCCATATTGATCTTCTGATTCATCTGCAGGCGGTCTTCCTTGCCGGTCTGCGCCAGGCGGGCCCCCCCCAGGGAAATGTCGAGGATGCTGATCTTATCGTCGCCCATCATCACCGTCAGATTGCTGTTGCCGGGCGGCCGGATTCGGCAGAATTGTCTCGAGTTGATCTCCTCCAGATCGGTCTTCTGTTCGAGCATGATGACCGGAACGTTCTGAGAGGGCGATATCTCATAATCGTTCTGGCAATCGACGATTTCTGCGGCGAAAACGAGGTGGATGTCCTGCAAACTCTTCCTGGTAATAGCAAAGGATACTTTGACCCATTTGCCTACATGGGACTGGAGCATGGGCGGCGAGGTCTGGGAAAGGACGAGACTCTTTCCCTGGACATCATAAACCATGGTCTTCAGACGCTGGCCGTCATCGCCCGTCTCAAAAGCAATCGTAATCGTAAAACCGGGCTTTAAACGCTTCACGGCCCGCTTGTCTCCTCGTCATGCATGGCTGTTTTATACAAATCGACGCCGTCAATGTCAATCCTGTTTGTCGGTCCGGTCCCGACCGTAACGGCGTTATTGACCGCCGACGGACCGACGAAACGCGCTCATCTCCCGCCGAAACGCTCCCGGGCTATCGATCCGGACTTCAGGCATCAACGGGATGGATGGGCGTCCGTTCATCGACGGGTCTGGTCGACCCAGGGCAGGTACTGCAATCCATTTGAGGCCGGTCCGTGAATCCGACGGGGGCCGGCGGCAAAGGACGGGGGGATACTGCTACGCCTTGACTTTCCTGCTTTCCTTGTTGACGGCAAGATTGTCCCGGTGGATCACCTCATCGTAATCCTTGTATCCCAGGACCTGCTCAATCTTATTCGTCTTTAAGCCCATGATTTTCTTGATGTCCGCAGAACAATAGCTGACAAGCCCCTTGGCCAGGATGATTCCGTCGCAATCGACGCAAACGACAGGATCGCCGATGCCGAACTCACCTTCGACATCGACGATGCCGGACGGCAGCAGGCTCTTTCCCCCTCCGACGAGGGCCTTCTTGGCCCCTTCGTCGAGGACGAGTCGGCCCCGCGATCTCAAGGTGAAGGCGATCCAGTATTTTCTGCTGTTCAGGTGCTGTTTCGACGGCAGGAAGAGCGTTCCCAATTCCTCACCGGCAAAGATGTCCGTCAGTATGTTCTTCCTTTTACCGGGGGCTATGATGTACGGTATTCCCGAGGCCACCACTTTTTTCGCCGCCAGGACCTTGCTTCTCATACCTCCGCTGCCGACGTCGGAGGTCTCCTTGGTGGCCGCGGATTCGATATCGTCGGTGAATTCCTTCACCAGGCTGATCACTTTGGCCTTCTTCGATTTCTCCGGATTCTTGTCGTACAACCCGTCCGTGATCGTCAGGTTGACGACCAGATCCGCTTCCATGAGATTCGCGATCATGGCGGCCAGATGGTCGTTGTCGCCGAACTTGATCTCGTCGACGGCAACGGAATCGTTCTCGTTGATGATAGGGATGACGCTCCAATCCATGAGCGTCGTCAACGTATTCTTGACGTTGATGTAACGCTTCCGGTCGGTGAGATCGCTGCTGATCAGAAGAATCTGGGCCACATACAGGTTGTGCCTGCCGAAGGCGTTGGAGTAGACGCGCATCAGCCTGCCCTGGCCGATGGCCGCAGCCGCCTGCTTCTGGGGCATGCTCTTCAAAGGACCGGTTAACCCCATCCGATGCTTGCCGGAAGCGATGGCGCCGGACGTCACGATGACGATCTGGTGGCCCGACCGTTCCAACGACGCCATCTCGTCGACAAGTTGATCGATGATCTGGCGGTCCAGTCCGTCCGATCCCGTCAGAACGGCGCTGCCGATTTTGATCAGGACTCTCTTCGCCTTGGACAGAACATTCTTCCTAATCGTATCCATGTTCTTTTATAGCACCCCTGTTTTGTTGCAGCAGTCTCGCCATTTCCTTGATAACGTCGGCAACGCCCTTGCCGGTTGCCGCAGAGAAAGGATATATCCTGATCCCTCTTTTCCGGAACGTTTCTGTCACTTCTTTAACCCTTTCTCGGGTATTAGGCAAGTCGGTTTTGCCGACGCCGACGATTTGCGGCTTCGCAAGCAACGCCGGTCCGAACATGGCGAGTTCCCGGTTGACGGTCTCGTAGTCGTCCCAGGCATCCCTTTCTTCTTCCTGCGATATATCGAGGATATGGAGCAAGAGGGAGGTCCTTTCGATGTGACGGAGGAACTGGGTTCCCATCCCCGCTCCCTGGTGGGCGCCTTTGATCAGGCCGGGAATGTCCGCCACCACAAAGGTTTCGTTATCGTCGATCCGGACGACGCCGAGATTCGGTTTGAGGGTTGTGAAGGGATAATCGGCGATTTTGGGCTTCGCTGCCGAGACTCTGGATATAAAGGTCGATTTTCCGACATTGGGCAGACCGATAATCCCGACATCTGCCAGGAGCTTCAATTCGAGGTTGATCCAACGTTCTTCGCCGACTGTGCCGTCCTGGGCATAACGGGGGGCACGGTTTGTCGCCGTTGCGAAATGGGCGTTGCCTTTGCCGCCGATGCCGCCCTTGGCGACGATGAACCGCTCGCCGTCGCTGATGAGATCGGCCAGCAAATCTCCGGTTGCAGAATCCCGAATAACCGTCCCAACCGGTACAACGACTTCAACATCGTCCGAGTTTTTCCCGGTCCGATTGCCGCCCTCTCCGTGCCCGCCGTGCTTGGCGACATGATGCTGCCTGTACTTCAGATCGAGGAGCGTCTGGTGGGTCGCCGACGCGATAATCACGACATCGCCGCCCTTGCCGCCGTTGCCGCCGTCCGGTCCGCCTTTCGGCACGAATTTCTCCCGCCTGAAGCTCACACAGCCTTTACCTCCGTGGCCGGCTTTAACGAATATTTTGGCTTCGTCGATGAACTTCATAATCTCCTTCGGACCTGAAACCGGGGGCGGATCGCTCTGCCGTCACATAACGCATTACCTTCGTTCCCGATCCGACCGACAGCCTCACGGGCAAAAATAAAAGGCACTTGATGAAGTGCCTTTTGTTTTTCGGTCAGTCGCAGGTTCCATGATCTTCGTTCCTGCGTTTCTATATCGGTTGCTTTACGGCAGAGGCCGTTCTTCCCCGGTGCCACCCGCTAAACGCCGTATCGTCTCATACCGTCAGGTGTCACCAAATCCCGCCGCCGATATATCGCAGCAGGCCGGGTTCAGGCATCCTTAAGCCGCCGGGAGGTATACGCTTACTTTCTTTCTTTTCTTGTCCAGCCGCTCGAACTTCACGACGCCATCGATCTTCGAGAAAATGGTGTAATCCTTGCCTAAACCGACATTGCTGCCGGGATGGATCTTGGTTCCGACCTGGCGGACGATGATGGAGCCGGCTGTGATGGTCTCGCCGGAATATACCTTGATGCCTCTTCGCTGGGCATTGCTGTCTCGACCGTTACGCGAACTCCCCTGTCCCTTTTTATGAGCCATAATGCCTCCTTAAAACGTAATTTCCTTAACCTTCATCCGAGTCAGGGGTTGACGATGACCGGTCTTTTTATGAAAACCCTTGCGCCTCTTCATTTTGAAGACCGTTATTTTAGGCGCCTTCGCCTGAGCGATGATTTCGGCAACAACTTTCGCACCGGGAACAACCGGGGTTCCGATACGGACATCGGTGTCTTTGGAAACCATGAGGACATCGTCAAAGACTACGGTGTCGCCTGCAATCCCGGCAACCTTCTCAATGGCCAGGACATCTCCTTCACTGACCTTATGCTGTTTTCCGCCTGTTTTTATGACTGCGTACATGGTCCGATTCCTTATAAAAAAATTTGAACGGCCCTTTTACGAGATAAACGATCATTTGTCAACATAATTTATCTTATATCTTTAAGAACGCTTGCCGGGCCTCGTTTTACGGGTTGATTTTGGCGTCGACAATATTGTCCGTGGCCTTTTTCAGTCTCAGGACGAGAATTTTCAGAAGGGTTCTGAAGCTTCCGGTAAGCTTATTGAGCTCTTTGTCCAGATAATCGCGGTCCATGATGCCTAAGGTTGTCTCTCCTACGGCGCGTGCGGTCGCCGTTCTCGGGATCTTGGCGACAAAGGCCATTTCCCCGAAGACTTCGCCGGCATGGAGGACTTCCACAACAACTCTTTGGCCGCCGACACTGCGGGAAAGTTCGACGACGCCGGTGTCGATCTCGTATATCCAGTCCCCGCTGCTGCCTTCCTCAAAGATGATCTGCCCATCCTGAAATGTTTCATATGCCGCAATCTGAAACATGCCAACACCTCCTTTAACTGCGCCTTTATCGAGAATCGTTCCTTACGGAGTGATAAAATTCGACGATGTATCGGTTGACGGCCGCTCACAACAGCCAACCTAGAATAGTATTAACACTCTTATACCATTTATGCCAATAAAAGTTGAAGTCCCGGGGCAGTGATTACGGCAGCCGGACGCAGGAACTTCCCATAGCCTGCGCGGAGGCGCGATCCGCACCGGCCCGAAGACCGACCCCCAAAGGCCATCATCTCCGAACAGAATACGCAACATCCGGCTTGACAACGGCGTTCGATTGATATTTAATACGCGGAACTTGTTCAAGTAGCCGTTATCGGTGGGGAAGATTTACCGACTAATCATGAAGCGGCCTCGTTCCTATAATCGGGGCCATTCGGAAGAAAGGCTGCCATAGAGCAGATTGCTGAAGGAAAACCGAGGCGTACCTTCGGAAGTTCCGAGCAATCGCAGACAAGAACGAGCATATCCCTCAAACGGCGTAATCAGTGCTTTTTTTTAATGTTGCAGCGCTTCAATCAAAACTATTTTTTAAGTTAGGCGCAGATTTATCTTGACAACATTTAAAAAATGAGTATTTTTTGCGCGCTAAGAGGGTGATGACTCACCAGAATTGAAAATCTTTGAAAGGAGGTAAAATGTCCATGAAAAAGGTGTTTGCTATCATTCTTTCAATGCTTCTGTTCGTAGCGCTGTCTTTTGCAGTCGTTGGTTGCAAAAAGGCCGAAGAGCAAAAGCCGGCAGAACCCGCGAAGACTGCCCCAGCACCCGCTCCTGCTCCTGCACCGGCTGGAACGACTCCTGCACCGGCAGGGACATCAGCTGCTCCCGCTGCAGCAGCAACGACGCCCGCTGCAAAGTAAGATTTTTACAAATTTTGGTTAGAAAACCGAGCATTCTGCAAAGAATGCTCGGTTTTTTTTATAGGCAACGCCGAATCGCTTCCCGCCTGCCGCGCATCCGTCATTTCTGCAGGCGCTCGATGATACTTTTCATGAATGCCTCCTGCTCCTTGAGCGATCTGCGAAACTCGCGGTCATCGGTATTCACGACCTCCCTTCTCAGATTCGGATAGTATCTTTCGAGAAGGCTCAGAAGCATCTTTTCTTCTTCCCTGGTAAGATCGAGTTTTGACATGGCTGTTCTCCTTTCTGTCCAAGCGCTACCACGTCATGCGGTCAAACCGGCCGGGCTTGCCGACGGCCGGTTCTTTGTCATTTTGCCATCAACGCTTCCTTGCTCCTCCCGATCGGATATACAGGAAAAATCTCGAACTTCAGGAGATCGATCCATGCCGCCCGGGCTGCGATCAATCCCTTGGCATCGGTGTCGACGACGTAAACCGTCCTGCAGCCCTGAAGATCGTAAAATTCCGATATGACTTTGATGTCATCCGGCCACTCCCAGGTTACTCTTTTCGTCCTCACTTCCCTCTCGTCCCGCGGTTCCCATGTACATATCATCATGTGAAACATGACCTCACCCCCTTTGATCCAATTTAAGACATTGAAATTCTTGGCTCTTTTATACGGCACCCTATCCAAATACGCCGACCGGCAGCTTCTGGCAAGAGGGCTTGCCGGACGATGGTCCTCGTTTCAGAAAAAAGAAAGGGCGAAGTGAAGATGAGGTGCTGGGTGGATGGTGCAGCGGAGCATCCGAGATATTGCTGATCTGCACGGAGGAGATGTGGAACGCGAAAGAAAATGCTTTACTGTATTAAATTAACCATGGATGTCGTATTGTCAAGAAAACAGCCGTCTTAAAAAGCATCGGCCCTTTCCCCGCCGGGGCGGCGGCGGGCGTGACTACCGAAAAGCTCCGTGAACCGTCATGGGATACCGGAAGGCGGGATGCGGCATAACAGGGAAATGCGTTTCGGGCAATGCGGTCATCGACCGCTTCGGGTCGTTCACGAAAAAGCGAAGGACTTCTCCCGGAATATCTTGAGGCAGGAGTCGACTACCTCCATCTCGTAATATTTCCCGCGGTAAGTCGATATTTCCTCCAGCGCCTTACTCAGGCCCAAAGATGCGCGGTACGGCCTGTGGGATGCCATGGCTTCCACGACGTCGGCCACGGCGATGATCCGCGCCTCGATCAAAATTTCGCCGCTGCGCAGATTTCCCGGGTAACCGGAACCGTCGATTCTTTCATGGTGCTGCTGCACGATACGTGCGATCGGCCAGGGGAATTCGATATCCTTCAGGATGCGGTATCCCGTCTGGGAATGTTCCTTAACCAGTTCATATTCCATTTCCGACAGGCGGCTCGGCTTGCTCAATATCTCCGCCGGGATGGATATTTTACCCAGGTCGTGAACAACGCCCGCCATGCGTATCCCTTCCACCATATTGCTCGACATCCCCATATCCTCCGCAATGGCGACGGCAAGCTCCGCGACGCGGCGCTGATGACCTGCCGTGTAGGGGTCCCGCGCTTCGACGGTCATCGCGATCGCCTGCACCGTGGCATCCATCGATTTTCTTAAATTCTGGAGGGTTTCGTTCAGCTTGACGGTGACCGTGTTGCGATCGCTCAAAAGCGCCCTCTCACGCAGGACACGTTTGACGCGGATGATCAATTCACGGACGCCGACCGGTTTTTGCATGAAATCACTGACGCCCAGATCGACGCTGTCCTCGAAGGTGAAATTGTCGACGTAGCCGGTCATCATGATGACATCCGAACTGTACCGTTCCTTGATGGCCCGGGTGAGGTCTATGCCGTTCAAGTGGGGCATCATGATATCCGTGATGACAACATCGAAAGTCTGCTGGGTCATGATATCCAAGGCTTCAACACCGTCTTTTGCGGATCTGCATTTAAAGCCGGCGAATTCCATGGCGTCCTGAACGATATCCCGGATGGTCTGCTCATCATCCACAACCAAGATGTTAATCAACTCCGGCCTGATAATTTCCATTCGCTGCATTCCGCGTCCTCTTTCCCTGTCGCCAGCGTACGCCGCGGGCATGTAATGCCCCCTGCTCCGCTGTCGGCGGTTATTTTATCTTCAGAGGTGCCATCTGAACCGTTATACTTTCATTATAAACAATACGGCCCGATATGGCAATCAATAGATCAACAAAAGGTGAAGGGACCTTACGCGCCGACAGGCCACCGAAAACTAAAGATGATCGAATACCCGACACAAGTTTAGGAATACAAATCCGTATCTGATGATTTTCGCGGGATCGAAGGATGAAAGGCATGATGTACGAGGCCTCATAGAAAAGGCAGTTATGGTTCCCATAACTGCCCTTGGTATCATGGTAGGCGATCTGGGATTCGAACCCAGGGCCTCTGGTTCCGGAGACCAGCGCTCTATCCTCTGAGCTAATCGCCCTTATCTCCTTTCAGGAGGCGTTCCTTTGCCACGTTTTGGAATAGCTGTCAATTTTTTTCGTTTCTGCAACTCCTGCCGTCTTCTTTTTACAGACAGCCGGCGTCCGGTTCACTCGCGGTCCGCGAAAGCTTCAGTTCTTTCAGAATACAGTGGACCGGCTCGCTCCGGTTCATGCTGTATATATGCAGGCCGGGCAAATCGTTACGAAGCAGATCTTCAATCTGAAGGATGGCGTATTCGATGCCGTATTTTTCCGTCTCTTCGGGTTTATCCTTGAAGCGATCGATCTTCTCTCCCAGCTTGGTCGGGATATGGGCGCCGCAAAGCGACACGATTCGTTTAATTTGTTTGTAATTCAGGATGGGAAAAATGCCGGGAATGATCGGCACCTGAATCTTCAACTGTCCTGAGCGGTCGCGAAAACGGTAAAAGCTCTCGTTATTGAAGAAGAGTTGCGTGATGATGAAATCGGCCCCCGCATCGACTTTCTTCTTCAGATTCTTCAAATCCTCCTCCAGGGACGGGGCTTCGATATGGCCTTCGGGATACCCGGCAACACCTATACAAAAGTCCTGTCTCTGCCGGATAAATGCCACCAGGTCGTTCGCATAACGGAAGCCGCCGGCCGTCGGCACGAACGACTCCGTCCCCGCCGGCGGGTCTCCCCGCAGGGCCATGATATTTTCGACGCCGGCCTCCCGGAAGGCGTCCAGAATCCGGGCGATATCGTCCCGGGTGGCCTGGACGCAGGTAAGGTGCGCGAGGACCTCCCGCTGAAAACTGTTTTTTACTTTTGAAGCGATTTCCAGGGATTTGTCCCTGGTACTCCCGCCTGCTCCGTAGGTAACCGATATGAAATCCGGGCTCAATTCTCCAAGCCCTTCGATGGTCTTGTAAAGGTTCTCCAGGTTTCCCTCCCGGATCGGGGGAAATACCTCGAAGGAGAGGGTAAATCTCTTTTGTTCCAACAGCTTTCTAATCTCCATACCGATAATCTCTTTCGTTTTTTTATTAAATGACATCTACCGGAGGTGTTGTCAACAGCTTTTCACCATCCGTATTGAAATCTCCCAATGTATCTGCTACATTGCAGCCCTACTGGAGCAATAAACCTATGTGCAGCCGTTATATCAAAGCCGCGTGGTTCGTCATACTGGCCGTCTTTCTCTTTTACGCGCGCACTGCGTCCGCCGAAACCCTCATCCAGAATATCCGGCACTGGTCTGCGCCCGATCACACGAGAATCGTCATCGATACCGACCACGAACCGAAGTACACCGTCGACAAGGCGGAACAGAAACTGAATATCGATTTCCAGGATGCCCGGCCAGGCAAAAGGGTGCCTATGAAGATTGTTCTTAAAAAACCGGGCACCGAAAAGATTTATATAACCAGGCGTGGCGACCGTACGGTCCGCGTTTCCGTTGCCCTACCCCGCCGTGCCGAGGCCAGGATCTTCAAGTTGAAAAAATTCCAGGATAAACCGGACCGGGTAGTCATCGATATTGAATTTCCCGAAGTGGAGAAGGCAGAAAGCCGGTCGCGGGAAGCCGTCAAGGTCCGGGCCAAGGACCGGGTCATTGTGATCGACCCGGGACACGGCGGAGACGATCCCGGCGCTATCGGCAAGAACGGCACCCAGGAAAAGACCGTCGTTCTCGCGATCGGTAAAAAGCTTAAGGACAGCATCAACCGCAAAGACGGTTACCGGGCTTTTCTGACACGGAAAGGTGATTACTATGTGTCCTTCAAGAAGCGCCTGACGATTGCCAGGGAATACGGGGCCGACCTCTTCATCAGTATCCATGCCGACGCGTTTTGGGGGAGGAGCGCCCGGGGCAGTTCAGTCTATTGCCTGTCCCTGCGCGGCGCGGGCAGCGAGGCGGGACGCCTTCTGGCCTCTCATGAAAACCTTTCGGATATCGTCGGCGGTGTCGCGGACGCCGAGAGCAGCGATGAGTCGGACGCAATCGTCCTCAACATGTACCAGACCAATACGATCAATTTATCGAAGACTTTCGGCAACCAGGTTCTGAAACGTCTGGAAGGTTTCAGCCGTATCAAGCACGGCGTTGTGCAGGAGGCCCCTTTCCGCGTACTCAAAATGCCCGATATCCCCTCGCTGCTCATCGAAACGGCCTTCATCTCGAACCCGGGAGAAGAACAGATGCTGAGAAGTCCTCGATTCCAGCAGGGTATAGCATCCGCCATCGCTGAGGCGGTTTATGAATTCGCACCGGCGGCGCCTCCCGACAAGAACAAAAAAATCTTGGCCGCCGCTTCTTCCGGTGAGTTGCCTAAAGGCGCATCCGTGACTAAATTAAGGTTTTACAGGGTCAAAAAAGGCGATACCGTTCACGCCATCGCGCGAAAATATGATACGACCGTCGCGGATTTATTAAAGATCAATCGTCTCAACGCTGATGCGCCTTTATATGTAGGAAGAAAATTAAAATTGCCACCCCCGGGAGAAGAGAAGCCTACACCCAAAACGGAGACCGAAAGGAGTCTGCCAGCCGAAACCAAGGAGCGGGTTCTTGTTTATCGGGTGAAGAAAGGGGACACGCTGACCGGCATAGCCAATCGTCATGGATTGGACGCGACTGAACTGGCCAAGGCGAACCGGCTGAATCTGGACGATCCGCTCTATGTAGGACGGAAGATCAGAATCAGCCCTCCTGAAACTCCGCCGGCCGAGGTGAAGAAGAACGCAGGGGATCAGCCGGCGGCCTTACCGGCCAGGATATATCTTTATCGGGTCAAGGAGGGGGACAGCCTCCTGACCATCGCCCGGCGCTGCAACAGCACTGTCGGCGAACTGCAGGACCTGAACAAGCTCAGGCCCGACGAGGCCCTGTACATCGATCAGGAACTGATTGTCCCCGTGGAACCGGCAAACGGCGATACGGCGCAAGGAAAGAACTATGACCGCGCACACCATTAGAATTTTTACCGCAGCCGCACTTGTCTCATTGCTTCTGTTATGTCAACCTCTCGAGAGCATGGGAGCGGAAAGCTTTTTCGGGTTTAGTTTCAAAGATGCACAGAGTCCTTTTCTCGCCAAGGACAAATCATTCTCGGCGGCAAAGGAGAACACACCCCGATACAGCAGTTATTCTTATTCGCCCTTTACGGAAT
This sequence comes from Syntrophales bacterium, assembly GCA_963668175.1. Classification (GTDB taxonomy): domain Bacteria; phylum Desulfobacterota; class Syntrophia; order Syntrophales; family PHBD01. Next base: position 1,129,532 of record OY764159.1, on the reverse strand, counting down.
CGGCCAAAGATATGACCGGGAAAAACAACAACTCGTCGTGGAACGAGATCGACTATAAGAACCTCAGGTTTTCCTTCAATTCCATGCTGGCGGAACCGTCCATGGACAAGAGCTATCATCGCCTGACACCGGCCGATCAACTCGATGTCAGCCAGATGTTTCCGCTCATTTTTCAGGGCTCATACAGGGACTCCATGCAATCCCTGGGCAAGATGATCGAACCCCAGATCCGGATGGAAATCCGGTTTTAATATGGCAAAGGGAATAAAAACATGAAGATTTTCGATGGACTACACGCCTTCATATGGCAGAGCTACAGGGAAAACAACTGCAACGCATACTTTATCGACGATGGAAAGAAGATTCTCATCGATCCGGGGCACGAACATCTGCTGAGCCACGTAGAACAGGGACTGCAGACAGCGGGCATCTCATGGAACGGGATCGAAGTCGTTCTGATAACACACGGTCACCCGGACCACATGGAGGGCATCGCTCAATTAGGCGATCGGACGGTTTGGGGTATAAGCCAAAAAGAACATGACTTTGTAAAAAAAATGGCCGGACGGTATTTCCGGATGCCGGAACCGGACTTCTTCCTCGGAACCGGCGATCTCATCCTGGGAAAGAACCGTTTCGAAGTCATCAGTACGCCGGGCCACTCGCCGGGCTCAATCTGTCTTTACTGGCCGGTCCGTAAGGCCCTTTTTACCGGCGATCTGATCTTTCAGCAGGGAATCGGACGGACGGACTTACCCGGCGGAGACGGAAGTCAATTGAAGGAAAGCATCAAAAAAATAGCCGCCCTCGATGTCGAATATCTGCTTCCCGGTCACGGTGGCCCCGTCGTGGGGACGGAAGCCGTACAGGAGAATTTCCGTATCGTGGAACAGCAGTGGTTCGATTATATTTAAACATCCCGCTGCCGCACTTTTTCCTTGACATGGGGAGTTATCCTCTCTATGCTCGCGCGTCCGGTGTGGAAATGTGTCCCTGCGGGGCCGCTCCGTCATCCGCGGCGCTCCGGCCGCAGCGATTATATCCATCTTCATCGACAAATGACGTACAGAACCGAGGGCAGGGTACACAACAAGACGTCAACCTCGGTCACTGCCGGCAAAAACCGGTACGGAAGCGGCTTACCGCCGGACAAAGGCGCGACAATCCAAGGAGGTTCTATGAAGAGAATCGTAATTCCGCTATGCCTGGCTATCTTGCTGGCATTCGGATGCACCAAAGACAGCGAGAAGTATATCGCCATTGTCAACGATAGTAAAATACCGCGGCAAAAGTTCGATTTCATCATCGTAAAGCAGATGAAGCAGATCGAAAAAATGGGACGCCAGATTGCCCCCGAGCAAAAATACGACCTTCAAAAAATGATCCTGGACAAGATGATCGCCATTGAACTTCTCCTGCAGGAAGCCAAGAAAGCGAATGTGGCCATCCCGGACGACGAAGTGAACAAAAAGTTCGACATCATCAAATCGCAGTACAAGCAAAAGGAAGATTTCGAGAAAGTTCTCAAGGAAAACGAGATTACCGAAGCGGATATCCGTGACGATTTGAAGAAAAACATCACCATCGATACCTTTCTGGAGAAGGAGATCGTCGGCAAGATTCAGATTGACGATGCCGAAATCAAAAAGTTCTACGATGAAAATAAGGAACGTTTCAATGTACCCGATCAGGTAAGGGCCAGTCACATCTTACTGAGATCAAAAGCCCCGAAAGGCACGCCCGAGGCGGACAAGGAAGACAAGGAAAACAAGGCCAAGCTTGCCGCGATCAGGAAAGACGTTATGGACAAAAAGAAGGATTTCGCGGCGGCGGCGGGGGAATTCTCCGAGGACGACACCAAGACGCGAGGGGGCGATTTAGGATTTTTCTCCAGGGACCGGATTATCCCCGAATTCTCCAAGGTCGCTTTTTCGCTTAAGCCCGGAACGATCAGTGAACCGTTTAAAACGAATTTCGGCTATCATATCCTGGCCGTCACGGACAAGAAGGCCGCGCATCAAAAGTCTTACGACGAAGTAAAGGCGGACATCAAACAGGTCCTTGTCCGCCAGAAGAGCGGCATGAGGGTCCAGGAATATATTGAAAACCTCAAAAAGAACGCCAAGATTACGAGCTTCCTCGCGGAACCTGCTCCGGCTGCCGCAGCACCTCCTCCGACCGCAGCGCCGCCGGCATCAGCCCCTTCGGCCGCACCCGCACCGCCTGCAGCCCCTCCCGCCGGGCCCAAACAGGACAACAAAGCGACACCGGCCAAGTAATTCGGCGACGGAAGATAGATATGACAGAAGAGCCCTGGCGCAGCATGCATCAGGGCTCTTCTTATTTCATAGAATTTTAACCGGTAGGATAACCGGGAAAGATTTTCGTCGCGGACGTTGAAATACGCTATTTCAAAAGTTCCGGGGAACCAAAAGGGAATAGCATGCCCTTGAAGCGGAAGAAAGTTCCCAGGCTCCTTGCCGTATGCTTACTTAACGATACCAGGCACCCCAGTAGAACTTACAAAGTTCCTGCCATAACGACCAAATATCCGCGGTCTTTTGCTCCGGCTTGGCAATCCTTATTTCGGGTGCGATCCGAACCGGGTGGTCAAGCCAAGTCAGCGACATGAAATGTTGCTGTTCCTGTGTGGGAAGTTCGTTGTAAAATGATATCCTGGCACCAACAAAGGGTACTTCTCGCGACGGTGTCATCTCTCTCTGCTCCTGTTTCTTATTTTGTCCCCTCTTATTACTCAGAACCGATATCCGGTTCATTCCTTTACATTTCACTATCGAAGAACCGTGCCAGATCTTACAAAAGCAAGACAAATATTTTTCTTCTTTCATAATCAATGCATTACAAAATTATACCTCCTTGTTGCCATGCTGAAAAGACGCGTGGGGACCCCTCTTTTTGTCCGAAAAAAAGCACACTGTCCTAAAAAAAGGACACACTTCCATTAATTCTCGATTTAGGCCAATTTTTCAAACTATTGGCTCATCATTTTCCCACAATCGTGTTTTCGGCTCATTGTCACACCCAAAAGGCGACAATAACATGTATTTATTTGATATTCATCTATCTATAGGCGAAATGAATATCATTGACGAGATGACATTCGCCGCTGGCCTCACTACCGTCATATATTGTATTATGCATGCGTTTTCAGATCAGGTGAAAGATATGCGCGACATCGGGAGGCGGCGCGATGAGAAGGAATTCCGGACATGTCCGTCAGCGCAGGCTAGAGTCTTTCCTCAAGGTTACATTTCATTTTCCGTATTTCTGTGTTAAATTTGTAATCCATGAAAGAACGATCAGAAAGGTCGGCCTTGGGCGGTCAGAATCACAAGACGCTGTCTCAGAAGAAGGAATGCCTGGACGGATGCAACGAACTCCAGCGGGTTATCGGGCAGGGCAAGAGACTCCTTATCTTCCTGCACGACAATCCCGACCCTGACGCCATAGCTGCCGGCTGGCTCCTTGCGCACATCGGCGCCTTCTGCGGGGTTCAGACGCGCATGGTTTACGGCGGGCGCTTAAGCAGGGCGGAAAACCGCAGCATGGTTAAGCTGCTGAAAATTCCACTCTATCGCCTCGACAATGCAGAAGAGGAGATACGAAAGACCGATATCCTGGCGATCGTCGATTCCCAGCCCGGCACCGGCAACAATTCCTTTCCGGCGGATCAATTCAGACCCCATATCATCATCGACCACCACCCCCTGCGGCGGAAAGTGAAAGCCGATTTTCTGGCCGTTTCTCCCCAGGTGGGGACCTGCACCACCCTTGCCCTGAAATACTTCCGGGCATGCGGCATCGAACTTGAACCCCGTTTGGCGACGGCCGTGGCCTATGCCGTCGTATCCGAAACCCAGGATCTCTTCCGCGAATCGACACCGGCGGAGAGGGACGTCATGATAACGGTCTATCCGTTTATTGATCTCCGGATGCTTGCCCGCATCCGCCATCCCAAGCGAGAACGCGGCTATTATCGAACGATTGCCCGGGCCATGAGCCAGGTAAAGATCAGCAAGAACATTTGCATTTGTCACGTCGGCCCTGTCTATATCCCCGAGGTAGTCGCCGAAATAGCGGACTTCCTGAAGGCCATGGAAGGCATCGCCTGGTGCCTGGTAACGGGCTACCATGAACAAAACCACGCCATGTTTCTCTCGATCAGGACGACGGGAATTAAAGCCAGTGCAGAAAAGGTCGTCAACAGGATACTCAAGGGCCTCGGCCGCGGGGGGGGGCACGGCCAGACGGCGGGAGGCTCGTCCCCTTGCCGCGACCTCGATGAATACCGCGAGAAGATACCCATCATTACAGAGCGTCTCCTCCGCATCCTCAAGGCAAAAGAAGTCCTTCAGGCTCTGCTGCCGGAAAACCACTGATGGTCGTACGGCCTCCTGGAACGAATGATTAATCGGGAAATGGACCTTCAGGAATCCATGGCCCTAACCGCATGATCGACCCCGGAGACATGACGAGGCCGCCGGATCAGGCGGAATATATTTCCCGGAAGCAAAAACGATTCGGGGTTGAGGCGTTCAGGTTCTCGATCTGTTCGTCACCCGGGTTATCTGCTGCCGGTATGCGCTCTTCAACGCGGCGCCGGCCGTTTGATCCCCTCGGACTTTGTTCGGATTGACGGTGAGGGCCGAACCGCCGATTCCCGATTCTTTCAGCTCGGCCTGGAACTTCGCCGCCGCTTCTTCAAGGAGCTGGTTCTTCCGCGTCCGATAATCGGCCAGGGCGCCTGCGAGGGCCGGCTCCTCGACATGCAGGACGTCCGACAGCAGCCGGAACATCCGCTCCTGGTCCTGCTCCGGATCGAGCATTTCCAATATCGCCGTCCTCAGCATCTTTTTCACCGTCTCCGCATCTTCGTCTTCCTGCTTTATCTCCTCTTGCAGTGCGTCAAGATCTAGGACTCGTCCAGATATCGGACGACCCACCCTTTTGCTTTCTCCGTCAATTCCTTATTGCGGAGTTCCTCTTTCTCTTCTTCCGTCATGGTCAGGTTTCTGGTTCTTTCCATGATCAGATCGATAGTGCTTTTTATCTCGGCCATGTTGCTGTCCCTCATCTATCACGCATTTATCCTGCTGCCCCAGAGCGGCCTTTTTAAACCGTATCCTTCCGCCGGGAGAACCTCAGCGGGTCATCACGAGGCGTTGTTCCTCCTTCGGCACGTACCATTTGATAAAATTGTAGCCGATGCCCAGAGGCGCCGGCTCGATACCGCGGAAGCGGGCCTGAATGATCGGCAGGGCGTCGGGCACGTACAGGAACAGATAGGGCTGCTCTTCCGCCAGAATCTCCTGTATACGGTCGTAACATCGTTTTCTCACCTTCTGATCGAAGGTGCTTCTCCCTTTTTCCAGGAGATCGTCCACCTCGCTGTTCTTAAACGATGTGAAATTAAGCTCTTCGGGCCCGGTTTTACTCGAGTGCCACACGTCGAAATTGTCGGGATCGAGGGGAATCGTCCACCCGAGAACGGTCGCGTCGAAACGGCGCTTGTTGATGAAATCCTTGACAAAGGCCGCCCACTCCAGGGTTCGGATTTTCACCTTGATGCCGACTTCGGCGAGCCGCTGCTGGATGATCTCGGCCGTTTTCGCCCGGACTTCGTTGCCCTGGTTGGTAATGATCTCAAAGACAAAGGGTTTTCCGTCCCTGTCGATAATCCCGTCGCCGTCGGTGTCCTTCCAGCCGGCCTCCGCCAGCAGTTCCCGGGCCCGCTTGGGATCGTAGGCGTAGGTTCTGACGTTGCCGTTATAGGCCCAGCTTCCGGGTTTGTACGGTCCTGTGGCCTCCTTGCCCAATCCCAAAAGGACACCCTGAATGATCTCTTCCTTGTTGACGGCATGGGCAATGGCCTGCCTCACCCTCTTGTCCACAAACAGAGGATTGAGGAGATTATAGCCCATATACACGTAGGAGAATGATAAATATTTATATTTATTATAGTTTTTCCTAAAGAGATTGTTCTCCGTCTGCCTGGTGTATTGAAGCGGCGTCAGATTCATGCGGTCGATACCCGAGGCGCGAAGTTCGAGAAACATCGTCGCCATATCGGGTATAACCCTCATGATGAAACCGTCTATGTAAGGCCTGCCTTCAAAATAGTCGGGATTGGAGACGAGGACGATCTTCTGGCCGGTTTTCCATTCCTTGAACATATACGGTCCGGTGCCTATGGGGTGACGGGCCAGGGGGCTCTTGGTAATGTCCTGACCGGCCAGGAGGTGCCTGGGCAGGATGGCGCTCCCCCAGCTCATCAGGGCCGGTGCAAAGGGCTTGTCGTAGGTTACTCGAAAAGTGTCGGCATCGAGGACTTCCGCTTTCTTGACCTTCAGAAAATCGCCCGAATAGGCGGTCGGCGTCTTGGGATCGATGGTGACCTGATAGGTGTAGAGGACGTCATCCGCGGTAAAGGGCTGCCCGTCATGCCAGCGGACGCCTTTGCGTAAATGAAAGGTTATGACCAAGCCGTCCTTGGAAATCTCCCACGACTCCGCCAGGTCGCCCACGACGTTCATATCCTTGTCGTATTTGACGAGGCCGTTGAAGATCAATCCGGATATTTCGTGGGATGTGGCATCCGAGGAGAGGATGGGAATCAGATTGCTGGCATCGCCGATGGACCCCTCCACGATGATATCGCCGTAGGCGGGCACCCCCTGGGATTGTTTGGCGGAGGCGCTACGATCATCCCGGCCATCGCTGCATGCAACGAGGGCAAAGCAGAGGGCTATCATAAACAGGATATCGGGGATACGTCTCATGGCGGGAAAGTAGCCCATGGCCGCCGTTTTTGCAACGAAATAATCCCGGAAGGCGCGCATTGGCTCAGATCCCGGCCGGGGAGCCGCCGGCGCCTACGAAACGGCCGGGAGTCGGCTGTCGGAAACGCCGTATGGGTGATCATTCATTCTGGAGAGCGCAAGGAAGGCTTCCTGCTTCAGAGGTTCCGGTAGCGGACGTATCGTCGCCTGCCGGAGGATGTCCCGAGACCAGTCCTCATCCTGATACCCGAGACTCCTGATGGCCAGCACCGCCTTCTGCAGAGAGGGGATATACGCCCGCCAGACCGTTTTCTTTTCCGGATCGAAAAACCGGCTGTATCCCTTGCGGACGTTTCTTCCGTAAATGTTGATGGATATCGAAAAATCTGAAATGTTTCCCATCTGATGAATGCCTTCATCCAACGGCAGGACGGCCGTTGTCTCTTTCGGGGCCAGGATCGCATAGGACTTTTCCGCAAGTTCCGCGTACCCCGCCTGCGACCCGTCGTCAAGCCGGCGATAGGTCTTCTCGAATAACCTGCCCTTGAGTATCCCGATAATGCCCCAGGAGCCGTGATCGTGAACGACATCGGTCTGATGCGGCTCCCACGTGTAGGAGAAGACGACAAACGCGCCGCTGTCGCTGCGTTTCAGGGTCATTTCATTCGGCCATGGAGACGGTTTCTGAAGCTTGCGGAATTCGGGGTCGAAGATGACCTTCTCCAGGAATTCCGGATACCACGCCTGGTTGTTCAGGAGTTCCTGAAGCAGCCGACGGCCCTCCGGTATGATTTTGGCCATGTCGCCTTCGTTGGCGCATAGAGCCTCGAAATATTCATAAAAAAGATTGAAGTCCATAACCGTATGCCCTCCCACCCGTTTATGCCTCGATTCACTTCTTTGTTTTGTTTTCCGTCACGCCGTATTTACGAATATGTTCCCACGACCGGTAATCGGGATGCCCCCCTTCCCGGCCAAGCATCTCCTTTTCCTTCAGATATCTCTTCCTGATCCCTTTTTGTTTGTAGAGAAGCCTGTCCTTGCCCACGGGGCAGACTTTAATGCACGTGCCGCACGGGTAGCGTCTCGCGGCCGTCAGTTCTTCCGACATGGCAAGGCATTTATCCTTATCGTAATCGCCGATGACCCGGTCTTCGAGCATGGCGATACACTCTTTGGGGCAGCAGAGGGCGCAAAGCCCGCACTTGATGCAGAGCTCTCCTTCGTGTACGGCATCGGGCGGCATCACCGCTTCCGTAAAAACAGAGACAAACCTGACCCTCGGCCCGAATTCGGGCGTGAGCAGGCAGTGGCTTACGCCGATCGTCCCGAGTCCGGCATACTTGGCGGCCATGACATGGCTGAAGGCGGCCAGATTCTTCTCTTTCAGTGCCTTCAGGCTGGAAAAGCCGTCCCGGGTGAAAAAGAACGACGCGTGCCCCAGGCGATTCAAATGACGGGTGAGGTTGACGGCCAGCCTGTCCAGCTCCCGATTCACGGTCCGATAGAGTTCCATGTGCAGGACGGAAGGCGTGGTTTCCACCACCGGGAGAGGCATCTCGATGCCGAGGACGATGACGGTCTTTGCAGGCGCCCACAGGGAACGGGGCCGGAAATCGTCGGGCACTTCCGCATATTCGTCCCAACGCTCCACCGGGGCAAAACCCACCAGGTCCGCTCCCATGTCCTTACAATATTGGTTGATGTGTTCTTTCAGTTCCAGGCCCTGCAATAAGCCTCCAGAATATGGACTGACGCATCCCCTGCACGGGGACAAGTCCCGGCATGCAATACTTCATTGAAATTAGAGAAAAAGAATGGGGATGTCAATGGGAGTTTGGAACGGCCAATCTCCTGACGGCATGCTCACACTCCCGAAGGATTGTCTCTGTCTGAATGGGCATGACGGCCGGACAGGTTTCGATCCCTTGTCCGGCCGTCCGGTCTATCAGTGGAGAATGTATAGGGGAATGTCTTTCCCGAAATTATTGATCACGGGCGTCTGCGTGTGGCCGGCCTCATGGGAATGCCTGACGGTCTGCTCCCTGGCATACGTCCCCAGTTCGAAGACGCTTATTTTCTTGTCCTTGTTGCGGTCCGCTTGAGCGTTGTTGTTCAACCCTTCGAGGAGCGCATAGGTGAACATCCCGTTCTTACCCTTGTAGCCGTCCAGGGCTTCCTGGGTAGAACTGGCGGAGGCGAACATGTGCAGCCCCATGTTCCTGGCCATAACCGACATACGGGCGTCGTAGAGTCCGCTTACAAAGCTATCCAATCCGCCCGCATAGCACGTATCGAGAATGAATATCTGCGTCAGGGCCTTCAGATTCTTGGAGGCCTCCATGATTTCATTGGAATTGACGACATTCTCGCTACGGAGGTTACCGTCGTAATCATGGGTCACGATGGAATAGAGCCCTGAATAGAGAATGCCGTGGCTGGCCGTGAACATGACGAAAACATCGTTGGGTTTGACGGTCTTGGCGAATTCCGAAAGTTTCCCCATGATATTGGCCTTGGTGGCCTCCCTGTTCTTGAGGACGCTCACGTGAATACGGTCCGCCTGATACTGGGTCAACGACTCTTCCTTGAATTTCTTGGCAAAAGAGGAAGCATCCTTGACGGCGTATTTCAGGTTGTTGCCGCTGGCCTTATACTCGTCAATCCCAACGGCCAGCAAATAGAGCTGCGCGGGTTGCGGTTTGCGGCTCGACTGGAATTTGACCGTTTTCAACATGCTCTGTATGGTGTTGTCCTTGTTGAAGGCGGCCAAGGCGATCTCATTCTCACCCGGGATGGCCTCGATCGTCACGCTGCCCTTGAAGGCGTTGCCCTTGGGAGCGGACTCGATCATGCTGACCTTGCCTTCCTTTTTCGCCACGATGGCGACCCCGCGTAAATCCTCCCTGATCGCTTTTCCGCTGTAGGCCGTCAGCGTAACCTTATCCTGCGTGGGTCTTTTGATCTCGCGATAGTAGCCGTCCGATTTGACGAGTTTCCCGTTGTGAAAAAGCCTCACTTCGCCGATCCCGCCGCCGTTGCTTTCCACCGAATAGTCCACCTTGATGAACTCTTCGTCGGTACGGCTCGGGACGGAGGAGAGATCCACATCGGGAGGAGGATTCTTAAGGGCGTCGTCGATGGTCAGCGTGACCCAGTCTTTCGTATCTTCGCCCCGCAGCCTGGCAATGATGATATCCGGGCGATAGAAGACGTCGTAGAACTGTTCGATCGTGTAAATGGAAAGTCCCTTCAGGACGTTCAAATTACCCAAGGCATTGGAGGACCCGTTATAATATCCGTCCGGGGTCAATATCACCCAGGCATCGACCAGGTTTTTAAACTCGTCCTGTCTGGCACCGACGCGGGATTTGACATACATGGCCGGCAGATACTTCACGGTCTTGGCCGCCGTCACGATCTCCTCACCCGTTTTGACATTCCAGAACCGTGTCGTGCCGTCGGTACCTGCGGTTACCACGAGGATTTGGTTGGGCGACATGGCGACGCTCTTGACGGCATTCGTATGGCCGGTCATGGTCATGATGTCCTTGCCGGCGGCAAGGTCCCAGACTTTCGCCGTTCTATCGCGGCTTCCCGAAACGGCATAGAGGCCGTCTTTCGAGAAAGCAACGCTGCGAACCTGGCTGTCGTGTCCTTTGAGGGTCTTCAATACGGTCCCGGAGGCGGTATCGAGAAGTTTGACATCGCCGCCATTGTTCCCGGCCAACGCTCGTTTCCCGTCGAGGGAAAAGGCCAGGGATGCGACATTCCCCAGGGAGCCGGAAAAACGCTTCGTTTCCTTGCCCGATTTGACATCCCAAAGGATCAGGGTATTGTCGCTGTTGACCGACAGGGCGTAGCGCCCGTCATTCGAAAAGGCGTAGGGGATGACGATCCTCGAATCGCCGGCCTGCTCCCCGGTTTTGAATTTACGGACATTACCGCCCGACGTGATATCCCAGACGACGACTTCCTGATTGTCCGTTCCGGCGAGGAGAAACCGTCCATCGGCAGAGAAGGCCACACAGTTGATACCCTTCGAATAGGTCATATGGCTCTTTAATTCCTCGCCCGTAAGGATATCCCAGAGGACGATCCTGCCGTCTGCTCCTCCCGAAACGAGCCTGTCCGAGTCTTTGGAAAAGGCGACGGCCATAACCGAGGCCTTATGGCCCTTAAGAATGGCAACATTCCTTGCCAGCGAAATGTCCCAGATCATAATGGTGTTGTCGTTGAGTCCGGACGCCGCATAGCGTCCGTCTGGCGAAAAGGCGACGCTGTCGACCAGGGCGGTCAGCGGCATATGGGCTGTCCTCGGTCCCATCGGTCCGCCGAGCCCGCCTCCTTCATCCTGTTCTATTTCTTCCTGCAACAGAGCCGCCAGCATGATTTCCACTTTCCCGCCTCCGCCGGTCGTAGCACACCCCGTCAATAAAAATACGGCGATGAATAACAAAGGTATAAGCCTCTTCATAGGATTCCTCCCCTGTATGGTTTCATGATGGACAACGATGACGCCAGTTTATATGAAAGCAACGATAAGTCAATCTCAATGTCGTTTCCGGGCCGGACAGAACGCTCCTTCGCAACAAAATGATAAACGTTCACTATGAAGTCCGAACCGGCACTCTTCTTTTTCGGAGTTTACATAAGCCGGCAGGCCTGACTTGCACGGCAGGTTTTCGGCTGCCTGGATTGCGCACTATTTCGAAATTCAAGATTCTACTGTGCGAAAGATACCCTCGAAAAACCGTAATTTTCGTTGACATGGTAGGTTCATTCATTTAATCTCCGGGGGCTCGAAGAACCAGCCGGCGACAAGACAGGAACGGATTGCCCGCTGCCCCTCAGGGATGGACGAGACTATGCATGCTGCGTTGAAATTACTCCTGCTTTTGATCGTATTTATCCTGGCCGCCGCCTTGGACGGCCTGCTTGTCTATGGCGTCAAGCAAGTGTCCGGCCCGCAGCCGGGCTCGGAACCCCGGGCTGTGGAGGCCGTTCCTCCCCAAACAGCACAGACTGCACCCCAGGCGACGATGACCAACCCGACGGCACAGCCGGCCGCACCGCCGCCGAAGACAGATGGAACCCCGTCGCCGGACGGAAACGCATCCGCCCCGGCCGCTTCCCGGGAGAATACGACCAAGCCTTCACCCCCCTCTTCAAAACAACCGAAGGTCGCTGTGATCGGCAACAGCGACAGCAAGCGCTACCATCTGCCGGGAATGGCCTATTACGATCAGGTGGACGCCTATCACAGGGTCGAATTCCGTTCTGAAGAAGAGGCCATTAAGGCAGGATACCGCAAGGCCTCCCGCTAACTTCCGCGCTCCCGGTTTCGTTTCATCCGTTTGTACAGGGCTTTGCCGAGGCAGGCTTCCGCGTGCCTGCACCACTCGAAGCAGGACGCCTCGTTGTCGAAAACGGTGAAACCGCACCGCCCGCAGGCGACACTTACTTCATCGGAAAATATTTCCAGGAATTCACCGCATTCCGGACATTGCTTTCGCTTGAGTGTCGGTGTCCGTAAAGCCGATGCCCCGGGGCACGTTGTCTTCATAGCCTTATCCGTCTCATGCGTGACGTTCCGGCACCGGCCGGCCGGCGGATATCGCCGTCGGATGCGTAAGGACGGATATCCGGAACCAGGTCCGTCATATGAATTATCCCGTTCAGGAACGAAGGTGTCAATGCGATTTTTTAACCCAGGGCGATTCCGCCCGGTGACATTCCGGACCACAGCGCCTGACTCCGCGGTCCTGTCGTTCCGCCCCTGGGGTATCACAGGATTCCACCGCTCTCTCCGCGATCAGGACGAGCGGAAAGGCACTAAATCCTGCGGGCGATTTGAACCTCATAATATATATTGACGAAATTCAAAACTTGTGATAACCTGCCAAGTTCTAATCGAATAAAATCGGTGGTGTAAAAATGTTCAAAGTAGGCGACTTAGCCGTTTATCCGGCGCAGGGTGTGGGAGTTATCGAGGCCATAGAAAACCGTGATATCATGGGGAACAAACAGTTGTTTTACATCATGAAAATCATGGGCAACGGCATGAAAATCATGATCCCCCTAAACAGCGCGGATTCCGTAGGCCTCAGGGAAGTTATTCCCAAGGAAGAGATACCCAAGGTTTATGCCATCCTGAAGAACAAGGATGTCATTATCGATAAACAGACATGGAACAAAAGATACAGGGAATACCTGGAAAAGATTAAGACCGGTTCGGTATACGAAATCGCCCGGGTCCTCAGGGACTTGTTTATCCTCAAGAGCGACAAGAACCTCTCTTTCGGCGAGCGAAAAATGATGGATACGGCCAAAAGTCTGCTCATCAAGGAAATTTCCGTTGCTTCCAATTCGGACGAGACGAAGATCGAAAACGACCTCCACATGATCTTCACCATGCAGTGAGAGAAACCATCGTGGTTGTAATCAAGGCCATGATTTTAATATAAAAAGCTCTTTGACAACTTGCTCACTCCTTCTTTCAAAAGCGATTTCTGAAACAAGCACGGCCCCTGAACTATCATTATATTTTTTCCATATTTCTATTATTTCTATAATATCTTTATAAGCATAGGGGTTATAAAAGCATACAAGAGAGGAGGTGAAAAGATTGATTATCAGATTTCTATTAGTCGTGGCATGCTCCATCAGCGGTTTTTTTATTGCATACTTTGACTTTGGAATTCCTTTTTCCTGGTTAGGATTAATTGTCGGATTTTTTATTGCCCTCTTCGTTATTCAGGCTGAACAGGCCATAAGGAAAGTATCTTTCCGCGTCATATTCGGCGGCGTCGTCGGAATGATCATCGGCCTTATCATTGCCTTCCTCCTGGCCTATGGATTGAGCTTCGTAGGCAATATCAAGGAAAAGCAAGAGGTTGTACCATGGGTCTATACCCTGATGTCCGTCATCATGGCCTACCTTGGCTTGGTTATAGGTTCAAAAAAAATAGAGGAATTCAATATTTTCGGCATGCGCGCCGCCAAGGATAGCGGTGATTACAGGATTCTGGATACCAGCGTGATCATCGACGGGCGCATCGCCGATATCTGCGAGACGGGATTCATCGAAGGCAGCATGATGGTCCCCCGGTTTGTCCTTGACGAATTGCAATATATCGCCGATTCGTCCGACTCCATGAAGCGTTCCCGGGGGAGGCGCGGCCTTGATATCTTAAACCGGATGCAAAAAATCCAGGGCATCAACATAGAGATCGTCGATCAGGATTTTCCCAAAGTGAAAAATGTCGATGCCAAACTGATCGCTTTGGCAAAGAAGATGGATGGCAAGATTATCACCAATGATTTCAACCTGAACAAAGTAGCGGAACTTCAAGGAATCAAAATTCTTAACGTTAACGAGTTGGCAAACGCCCTCAAACCGGTCGTTCTTCCCGGTGAAGTAATGACCGTCAAAATCATCAAGGAAGGCAAAGAGCCAGGCCAGGGCGTAGCCTACCTGGATGATGGTACCATGATCGTCGTGGACAACGCCCATAAGCACCAAGGGGCAACCGTAGAAGCTCTCGTCACCAGCGTACTGCAGACGACGGCGGGCCGGATGATCTTCTCCGAGATGAAATCCGTCGCCTCCGATAAGAAACCCACGCCGACCACGAACGCAAAATCGTAAATTTCTGAAAAAAGCTCGGGGAAATAAAAGACCTGGGCTTTTTTTATGTATCGGTGCCGAATGTCTGAAAAAGCCGTCGCCGTCATACCCGCCGGAGGCTCCGGAAAAAGAATGGGGGGGACTCTGTCCAAGCAGTATCTCCTCCTCGCGGGCAAGCCCATCCTGGCCCATACGCTGGAGCGGTTTCAGGAATCCGGCGCGGTTTCGGCCGTTGTCCTGGTCGTCCCCCCTGAAGATGTCGCATCCGTAAGACAGGCGATCGTCGAACGATACGGTCTGACGAAGGTGAAGGCCGTCGTTTCCGGCGGGATCCAGCGTCAGGATTCCGTAAGAAACGGACTCGATGCGGCGGGAGAAGGGTATGGTATCACCTTGATTCATGACGGCGTCCGGCCCTTCATTATGGATGATCTGATCACCCGCGCTGTCCGGGATGCGGAAGCCTTCGGCGCCGTCACGGTCGGCTGTCCGGCCAAAGATACCATGAAGAACGTATCGGCCGAAGGGTTCGTCCAAAGTACCCTGCCTCGCGACAGTATCTGGACGATTCAGACACCGCAGGCTTTCCGGACCGAAATCATCGTCAAGGCCCACCGGCAGGCCGCTGCGGACGGATATTACGGGACCGACGACGCCTCTCTCGTCGAGAGAATCGGCCTGCCCGTCAAGGTGTTGGCCGGTTCGTACGACAACATCAAGATAACGACCAAAGAAGACCTGGCCCTGGCGGAACAGATCATGACCCGGGAGAATGGAACATGAGAACCGGTATCGGTTACGACAGCCACAGACTTACGGAGGGGCGCCGCCTGATAATCGGGGGCGTGGATATCCCTCATGAAAAGGGACTTCTGGGCCACTCGGATGCGGATGTCCTTCTGCACGCCGTCTGTGATGCCATCCTAGGCGCAATCGGAGCCGGAGACATCGGCCGCCATTTTCCCGATACGGACCCCCGCTACAAGGGTATCGACAGCCTCAAACTGCTCGAGGCCGTCAAAGCCCTGGCTGCGGAGAAAGGATTCCGGTTGAACAACATCGACGCCACCGTCATTATGGAGAAGCCCAAACTTCTTCCGCATATCGCTGCCATGGTCGCCAATATCTCCTGGGTTGTCGGCCTTCCGGAAGATCGGATCAATATCAAGGCCAAAACGAACGAAGGCATGGGTTTTACGGGTAAAGGCGAGGGCGTGGCCGCCCTGGCCGTCGTTACCGTGAAGGGAAGCGACCGATGACCGCCCCGTACCCCAGAGTCCGCTTCGCCCCTTCGCCGACGGGGGAACTGCACGTCGGCAACGCCAGGACTGCCTTATTCAATTGGCTCTTTGCGAAGCATCACGGCGGGAAATTCATCCTCCGGATCGAGGACACCGACCGGGAGCGCACGACCAAGGCCTTTGAGAACAACCTCCTTGAGGACCTGAAATGGCTCTCCATCGACTGGGACGAAGGCCCCGAAGCAGGAGGCCCCTGCGGACCGTATCACCAGAGCGAACGGCTCGACCTTTATAAGGAGCATCTCGGCAGGATCGTCGCCAGCGGCCTTGCTTACCCCTGTTACTGCACGGAAGAGGAATTGGAGGCCGAGCGCAAGTCCCTCCTCTCCCGGCACATGGCCCCCCGCTATATGGGACGATGTCGGAGGCTCACCGACGAAGCCAGAAGGAAGCTGGAGGCCGAGGGAAGAAAGCCTGCGTGGCGCTTCCAGGCCGGGTCCGGAACGATTGCGTTCGACGACCTGATTCGCGGCAGCGTCAGGTTCGACGCCGAGGCCATCGGCGATTTCATTATTGTCCGGTCCAGCGGCATTCCCGCATACAACTTCGCCGTGGTCGTCGACGACCACCTCATGGACATCACCCACGTCATCCGGGGGGAGGACCATCTGTCCAATACGGCCATGCAGCTCCTCCTCTACCGTGTCCTCGGTTTCAACCCGCCCCGGTTTGCCCATCACGCCCTGATTCTGGGCAAAGACAGGGCCAAGCTGAGCAAACGTCACGGCTCCGTCTCCGTCCGGGAATTCAGGAACAAAGGTTATCTGCCCGAAGTCATGATCAACTACCTTGCCCAGTTGGGAGGATCGATCGGCGAGGGCAGGGAAGTCTGCAGCGCCGACGAGCTTGTCCGCTCCTTCTCCCTCGACCGCGCGGGCAAGAGCGGGGCCATCTTCGACGAAGACAAGCTCCGCTGGCTGAGCGGTATCTATATCCGCAAAGAGGCCTCTTCGTCGCTTACCGACCGCCTGTTGCCCTTTATCGGCGGGGCCGGATACGATGTCGGCCGCCTGGACCGGGAGCAGCTCGTGCAGATCGTCGAAGCCGTCAAGGACAATCTGGTCACCCTGGCGGATATCGGCGATTGTCTCGGGATATTCATCGATGACTGCTACGATTTGTCCGCGGAGAGTATCGCCATCGTCAAAGAAGAGGATTCCCGGAAAGTCCTCCGGGCCCTGCGCGACGTTCTCTCGGAAAGCGGCGACGCCATCGACTACCGAAAGCTCACGGAGGCAGTCGGAACGACGACGGGACTCAAAGGCAGGAAGCTTTTCATGCCGATCCGGGCGGCAATCACGGGCAGGACGAAGGGACCGGAATTGGACCGGGTTGTGGCCATTCTGTCCAAATCCTCCCTCTTGAGCAGAATCGACAAGGCCGTCGCCCTCGCCGATGGCCGGAATCCTTAAAAGGAACTCCCATGAAATATTCAGAGGCCAGACAGGGACGCGTCTTCGTCATCAGGCTGGAGGACGGTGAGATCGTCCATGAAGTCGTCGAAGCGTTCGCGAGGCAGCATGGTATAAAGGCGGCTGCCCTGACGGTTCTCGGAGGGGCGGACACGGGAAGCAGGGTCATCGTCGGCCCTGAAGAAGGCAGGTCGACGCCCATCGTGCCCATGAACCGCATCCTGGAAAACGTCCACGAAGTGGCCGGTGTCGGAACGATATTCCCCGACGACGAAGGCAATCCCGTCCTGCATATGCACATGGCCTGCGGCCGGGACGCGGCGACGACCACGGGCTGCATTCGTTCCGGCGTCAGGGTCTGGCACGTCATGGAGATCGTCCTGATCGAACTCCTCGACAGCACCTCAGTCCGCCTGCTGGAGACGGCTTCGGGATTCAAGCTCTTAAGACCGTAATCCGGTCCGGATATCTCCTGTGCCGCAATAAAAAAGACCCGGAGAAACCCCTTCGCCGGGGTCCCTGCCGGGCCCGTATTCCTTAAGCGATAAAACAGCTTACAACTCTTTGGCTTCCTTTTTAATGGACAGCCGCCCTTCCTTCACCATGACCGCCTTGGTCGTTTCAAACCAGGACTGCATGGTCTCATTCATCTTGACCCGCAGGAGCAGCACCTTCAGGTTGTCCTTCTTGCCTGCAAAGTCGGCATTATCCAGGTTTCCCTTCTCCTTGAACTGGATCAGGACATAGCTGCCGCCCACATAGAAAGGCGTATCCGCATAAGGTCTTTTGGCGGAAAGCTGATAGAGGGCTTCGGTAAGCTCATCCGATTTGCCCAGCTTCGGTATGTCGCCCCCGGGAAGGAAAAGGCCCGTTTCCTCGGTTCTCAGCCCTTTTTCCTGGGCAATCTTGCTCAGGCTATCCCCTTTCTTCATGGCGGCGACGGCGGCCTCGGCTTCCTTCGAGGCAAGACGGCGGGCCTCGGCATCGGCGTACCGCCTTTCGACGTCCTTCCGGATATCCTGGAGGACAGGTACGTAGGCGGATTTTTTCTCGGCAACCTTGAAGACGTAGTAGGCCTTTTCGTCGGAGAGGACGCTGCTGATTTCGTCCTTCTGCAGGCCGAATACAGCCTGGGAGAAGTCCTTCAACGACTTGAACTCGGCCGGAATCTGGGCTGCGGTGAAAAAGCCGGTCGTTTTGATCGAAAGCTTATGCTGTACGGCATAAGCGTCCATCTTCTCTTCCTGGTAAATCGTGTCGTGGGCCTTCTTGGCATCATTGTAGGCGGCATACATGCCGTTCACTTTTTTCAATTCATCGACGATCTTGTCTCGGACATCTGCAAGGGGCGGGACCGTCTTCTTGCCGTCTTTCGTCTTGGACGCATACTTGTCCTTGTTACGGTCGTAGTAATCGACGATATCCGCATCGGCAACTTTCACAGCCGAGGCATAGGAATCACCTGAAAACACAATATAGTTCACGCGGATCTGGTCCGGCACGCGGAATTCGTCGCCGTGCTCCTTGAGATAGGCTTCCAGATCGGACGCGGTGGCGGATACCTTCTTAAGAAAGTCGGCGGCGGATATCTTCGCAAAGGCGATATTGATCTTTTCATTCTGGAAGCGGTAGAGGTCTAAAACCTCCTGATCCGAAACCTTGACGCCGCCCTGAATCAGTGTCTCCAGTTTCATTGCGAGGATCAATCTCCTCTGCTGGGCCTCGAATTCTTCCACGGTAAGCTTATTGGCGCGCAGCATCTGCTGATAGGCGCGCTCGTCGAAGACGCCGTTTATCCTGAAGGCCGGATTGGACATGATGACGGCCTTTACCTCGTCATCGGTCACGGTCAAGTGAAGCTCGTCGGCTTTCCTTTGAATGATGGCCTGCTGGATCAGATTATCGAAGGCCAGCTGCTTGAGATTCAAATCCTTGACCGCCTTTTCGTCCAGCCGTCCACCCAGCCGGTTCCGGTACATATCCGTTATATTTTGATATTCTTTATAAAATTCCCCCCGGGTAATGATCTTGCCGTCGATCGCGGCAATGGCCGTATCCCTGTCCGTCTTAGTGGAGCCGAAATAGGCCACGAAAACGATAATGATCATGAAAAGGAGGATCTTGATGAACCAGTTTTTCGCATGTTTTCTCATCAATGCCAGCATAGGTCATTCCTTAAAAAATGTTTCGATATCGTACTGCCGGCCGACAGCCCGACAAAGTAGGCGGATGTTACCAAAGTGTCGGGCATTAGTAAAGACTGTTTCCATTATTTTTTTCATCTTTACGCTGCCTTTCGTATTTCGTTGTCCTGACGGCGCGTTTCGCTTTTCCGGCCTCACGGCCGTTCGGCTGCCGCGAATTTCAACGGCGAGCGCATACCTCCGTGTCCTGCTATATTGTCCTTGACGCGGGCCCAACAATCCATATATTTTGTAATATGGATTCCAAAATAATAACCTCGGGATAACGAATCGGTATCCGGACCGTCCTGACCGGATGCCGTCCATAGCTTTGATTCGTTGGAACCGTCAAGGAAAATGAATGACTGAAGAACCTCTGTCTCTCGATTTGCTTTCGGAGCAGGAAGAAGGAATCGTCCTTTATATATCGGCCGGCAAGGCCCTTATCACCAAACTGGCCGCTATGGGAGTGGCCCACGGCACCAGGGTCAAGATCGCCCGAAAGGCGGGCAGCGGACCGATCATTCTCCAAAGCGGCGAGACCCGATTCGCCCTGGGGGCCGGAGAAGCCGCCAAGATCATCGTGCAGCGCCTCCAACCCCATCCGGAGTGCCTGCCCGAAGAACCGCCGGCCGGAAGGATAATATACGTCGCCCTCACCGGTCAGCCCAACGTCGGCAAGTCCACCATTTTTAACATCCTGACGGGCCTTTCCCAGCATGTCGGCAACTGGCCGGGGAAGACCGTGGAGAAGAAAGAGGGCCACCACCTGTCCAACGGGACCGAGATGAGGATCACCGATCTCCCCGGAACGTACAGCCTGACCTCTTTTTCGGAAGAGGAGCGGATCACGAGGGATTTCATCGCCACTGCCAATCCCGACGTCATCGTTCTTCTGGTCAATGCCGCGGCCCTGGAAAGAAGTCTCTACCTGCTGGCGGAAATGCTCCTGCTCGGACCGCCCGTCATAGTCGCCCTTAACATGCTCGATGTCGCCGAGGCCCAGGGCATCCATGTGGACGCCAAGGCCCTCGAAAAATCCCTCGGCATTCCCGTCGTTCCCATGGTCGCCACCAAGAACCGGGGCGTTCGCGAGCTTGTGGCGCGGATCATCGCTCTGGACAAAGGAGAGGAAGACTATTACCCGAATCTTCCGGATATTTCCAAGGACCACAGCGGCGTCTTTGAGGACCTGATGACGTTGATCAAACCTCACCTCCAACTGCCCGGCACGGCGCGCTGGCTGGCGACGAAGCTCATGGAGGGAGACCCGGAAATATCCTCGATTATCGAGGGCTTAGTGCCTGTCGATGTCTGGCGGGAGGTCAGGGACATCCTGATCAAACACGAAGACGCCCTGCATGCCGTCGTCGGCGGGCGCTACGACTGGATCGAGGCCATCACGAGGGCTTCCGTTTCCCGTTTCAAAATGGGCGAAGTCGTTATGACGGACCGGATCGATCATATCCTGACAAGGCCGATACTGGGTATCCCCGTTCTGTTCGGCGTCTTCGGACTCGTCTTCGCCGCCACGTACAAGATCGGATTTCCCCTTCAGAAAGGCCTGGAGTGGGCGGTGAGCGTCCTGGCCGAAGGGCTTACGACCGTCATGGGCTCCATGCCGGCCTGGTTCAGGGGACTCTTGATCAACGGCGTTATCGGCGGGGCCGGTTCGGTCCTCACTTTTATCCCCATCCTCCTCATCTTCTTCGCTTTCATGGCTGTTCTGGAAGATGTGGGCTACATGGCGCGGGCGGCCTTCGTCATGGACCGCTTCATGCACCTCATCGGACTTCACGGCAAAAGCTTCATCCCCATGTGCCTCGGGTTCGGATGCAATGTGCCCTCCATCCTGGGAGCCCGGATCGTCGAATCGAAGAAAGAGAAGTTGCTCACGATCTTCCTTTCCCCCTTCATCCCCTGCACAGCCAGGCTGGCCGTCCTGGCCTTCATCACCGCCGCTATTTTCGGGAACCTCGCGATGTACGTATCGTGGGGCTTGCTTACGGCCAACATCCTGCTTCTCGGCATCACCGGCGTCATCGTCAGCAGGGTTTTCCTGAAAGGGGAACCCATGCCCTTCATCATGGAACTGCCGCTCTACCAGAAGCCCAATTACCGAACGATCGGCCTCGTCGTCTGGGCAAGAACGATCGCCTTTGTGAAAAGGGCGGGCACAGTCATCCTGGGCGTGTCGGTCGTGATCTGGCTCCTCGCCCATCTGCCCGGAGGGGCCATCGAAGACAGCATCCTGGCCCAGGCGGGACGCCTCCTGGAACCTATCGGCAGCCCCCTTGGACTGGATTGGAAGATGATTACCGCCCTGATGACAAGCATTGTCGCCAAGGAGAATGCCGTGGCAACCCTGGGCGTGCTTTACGGAACGGGTCAGGAAGGTCTGGTCAAGGTCCTGCCCCATGCCATCAGCCACGCTTCGGCGCTTTCCTTCCTCGTGGTCATGATGATCTTCGTACCCTGCGCGGCGACACTGACTGCGATGAAGCAGGAGATGGCCGACCGCCTCTGGTTTGCGGCCTCCATCGTCTTGATGCTGGTCGTTTCCTTCGTCATGGGCCTTACGGTCTATCATCTGGCCCTATGGACGGGGTTCTGAGCAAGGTCGTCGGCCCGTCGCCGTTCAGCGGAGGCGTTCCTTGAGCCCTGCGAGTTGGCCTTTCAGCCTGGCCGGCAGGCGATTGCCGAAACGGGAGAAGAACGCTTCCGCATCGGACGTTTCGGCGGACCAGGCTTTCCGGTCGACGAGGAGGAGTTCCTTCAGGTCGGCGGCGCGGATATCCAGACCGGCCGTCGAAAGCTCGTCTTCCCGGGGCAGGATGCCGATCGGTGTCACAATGCCTTCGGCGCGACCCGCCACCCGGTCGCACATCCATTTGAGCACCCGGGCGTTTTCTCCAAAACCCGGCCAGATAAACCGGCCGGCGTCATCTTTGCGAAACCAGTTGGCGTAAAAGATCCGCGGCGCTTTCGACCCGAGCCTGTCGCCCATCCTGAACCAGTGGGCGAAATGGTCGGCCATATTGTAACCGCAAAAAGGCAGCATGGCGAAAGG
Source organism: Syntrophales bacterium (assembly GCA_963668175.1). GTDB lineage: Bacteria > Desulfobacterota > Syntrophia > Syntrophales > PHBD01. The sequence continues at coordinate 1,107,136 of OY764159.1, read as the reverse complement.
GTCCCGCCTCAGGCTGCCGACCGCACCGATGACGGCGGCCGTGGTTTCGGAGGCGGCGGACGCCCCCATATAAACGCCGTGGTCCCAGTTCAGGGCCTCGCAGACCAGCGGCACCAGGGAAGACCGGCGGCCCCCGAAGATGAAGATGTCGATGGGAACGCCGGCGGGGTCATCCCAATCGGGGGACATGACCGGACACTGGGAGGCGGAAACCGTGAAACGCGCGTTGGGATGGGCGGCGGGATCGTTTGCTGCCGGCGTCCAGTCTCGCCCCTTCCAGTCAACGGCATGTGCGGGCGGCGCGGACAGCCCCTCCCACCAGACATCGCCGTCGTCGGTCAGAGCGCAGTTGGTGAAAATCGCATTCTCACGCACCATCTCCACGGCCATGGGGTTTGACGCCGCCGACGTCCCCGGCGCCACGCCGAAAAAGCCCGTTTCGGGGTTGATGGCGTACAAGCGGCCGTCGGGACGGACCTCCATCCAGGCGATGTCGTCGCCCAGGCACTCGGCCTTCCAGCCGGGGATGGTGGGCACCATCATGGCCAGATTGGTTTTGCCGCATGCCGACGGAAAGGCCCCGGCGATGTGATAGCGGCGGCCGTCGGGGTCGGTCAGGCGCATGATCAGCATATGCTCCGCCATCCAGCCCTCCCGGCGGGCGATAACCGAAGCGATCCGGAGCGACATGCATTTTTTCCCCAAAAGGGCGTTGCCGCCGTACCCCGACCCGTAGGACCAGATCAGGTTTTCATCGGGAAAGTGGCTGATGTACTTCTGTTCGATGGGGGCACACGGCCAGAAGGAATCCTTCTGCCCGGGCCTAAGGGGCGAACCCACGGAATGGAGGCAGGGGACGAAATCGCCTTCGGAGCCCAGGGCGTCGAGGACCGAATCTCCGACGCGGGTCATGATGTGCATGTTGCAGACGACATAGGGGCTGTCGGTGATCTCGACGCCCGTCCTGGCCAGCGTCGATCCCACCGGTCCCATGGAAAACGGGATGACATACATGGTCCGTCCCTTCATGCTGCCCAGGTACAGGGCCGCCATCTTCTCCTTAAGCTCGGCAGGATCCATCCAGATATTGGTCGGTCCGGCCTCGTCTTGGTCAGGGCAGGAGATATACGTGCGGTCTTCCAGGCGCGCCACGTCGCCGGGGTCCGACCGGAAGAGAAAGCTGCCGGGGCGTTTCTTCAAGGGCACAGCCATACCAGAAGAGGTCATAAGGCCCATGAGCCGGGCGTATTCCGCCTTCGACCCATCGCACCAGACGATGCGTTCCGGCTGGCAAAGGCCGACGCACCCGGCAATCCAATCCGCAAGTTTCCTGTTGACGGCGGCCGATCTCGCCGGCGATACGTCGGTGACCATTCTGTCTCCTTTGCTGACGGGGGTGTCGGAGCCATCCGCCCTGTCGAAACAGGACAGACGTTCTCCGGCCATAAAGTTACCCTGTCTTGTGGGGATGTGTCAAGGAATGTGACCGTGATCCCCGTCTTCCGTCATCAATTTGTGCACAGGCGCGAGACCTTCGAAGCAAGGCATTGAAAAGAGACGAAGCGTGTTTCCCGCGGCGGGTCGGGCCGACATCTTCCTGCGCCCTTGACACGGCGGACCATCTCCCATATAACCCGGCCGTTACACAATGAAAAAGAACAAGGGAGGAAACGGGAATCTTGATAACCGTTTTGGTATTGGCGACGGGACTTTTCCTGTTTCTCTTTCTTGCCGTCCGGCAAGGCCGGAGGCTGACGGCCGCCCAGGTCGTCGGCAATTATCTGCAGGCCACCCTCGGCGGCAGGACGGCCGATGCCTATCAATTGCTGTCAAGGACAGCCAGGGCCCGGGAGTCGCTGTCCGAATACCAGGCAAGGCGTTCCCTCGGTCACGGCTTGATCGCCAATATGATCGCGGGAAAATTCGATTACGCCGTCCGGGACGAATCCGTCAACGGCGACCGTGCAACCGTCACCGTCGTAACGACCTACCCCGATTTCAAACGGATGATGGCCGAGAGCCTTGCGGAGATGACCGGTTCCGACTTTCCCGATGATCCGTTTGATTCCTTCATTATCGTCTGCCGGACCACGACCGCCATGCTCAAAAAGTATGGAGGGGGCGGTATGCCGCTTCTGACCGCGGAATCGACTTTTCATCTGTTCCGGGAAGACGACGGCTGGAAGATCCTTCTGTCTGACAGCGGAGCTGCCGGCGACACGTCTGCCGCAGGAAACCCCGCTGTCGTATAACCAGTGAAAACCATTGACATGAAGGGTAAAAGCGGATAGGTATTGGGCCGCAAACGAGGTATAATGATGGCAGCGTTTCTCGAGAGGTGATTCCTGACTGATAAAGTCGTCAAATTGCTGGCAACGGGCCTCGGCACGGGGTATTCGCCGTTCGCCTCCGGCACCGTCGGAACCCTGGTCGGCATTCCCTGTTTCCTTGTCTTCTCTGGGATGACATGGCCGCTCCAGCTCCTGTCGGTTGTCGCCTTTACCTTTCTGGCCGTCTATTACGCCGGGAAAGCGGAAGACTTGTTCGGAGTCAAAGATTCTCCGCGGATCGTCATCGACGAAATCGTGGGCTTTCAGTGGGCTTTGCTTTTTATCTCCCCTACGTGGGCGCATATCGGGCTCGGGTTTCTTTTTTTCCGCTTCTTCGACATCGTGAAGCCTTTCCCCGTGAATGTCTTTCAGGACCGCCTTCCGGGCGGGTGGGGAATCGTCGCCGACGATGTCATGGCCGGCATTTACGGCAACATTGTGGTCCGGATGGCCATCGCGATCTGGGCCCTATAATTGCCAAGGAGATTTTTCATGCAGGTTGCCATACTGACCGTCGGTAACGAACTGACCAGCGGCCGCACGCAGGACACGAATTCGTCCTACATCGCCCGCGAGATGGGAGCCTGCGGATGGCCGGTCAGAGCCATGATGTCCGTAGGCGACAGCGAGAATGCGATCAAACTGGCCCTTGACCACCTCATGGGCCTTGCCGACGCCGTCCTCGTCACCGGCGGCCTGGGTCCCACGGCCGACGACATTACTACCGCCGCCGTCGCCAGGGCATTCGGGCGGAAGCTCTATACGGATGAAGAGGTCCTGGCCCATGTCAAGGGCATTTTCACCCGGTACCGATTGAAGTGGACGGAGAACAACGCCAAGCAGGCCGTTTTCCCCGAGGGCGCGCGGCCCATCAGAAATCCCGTCGGCACCGCCTTCGGATTTTCCCTGAACATCGACGGCAAGGTCATTGCCGTGATCCCCGGCGTCCCTTTCGAGATCAGAAGAATGATCCCCGAGGAGGTCGTCCCCCTGCTCAGGGAAGCCTTTCCTGGGGCCGTGAAGCATTCGGAACGCCGCACGATCAAACTCTTCGGCCTGGGGGAAGCCGCCGTGGACGAGGCCCTGGCCGACGCCGATTTCAAATCCCTCGGCGTCGAGATAGGTTTCTATCCGAATTTCCCGGAAAACCATATTGTCCTCATCGCGAGACATAAGGAAAGGGCACAAGCACAGGAGCACATCCGAAGAGCCGTGGAACTGGTCGAGGCAAGACTTCGGCGCTATATCTTCGCCTGCGACGACGAAACGGCGGAAGGCGTGGTCGCCGCGCTTCTGACGGAGAAAAAACTCACCCTGGCCACAGCCGAATCGTGCACAGGCGGATTGATCGCCGACCGCCTGACGGACATTCCGGGCAGTTCCGCCTTTCTGGAACGCGGCGTGGTCACGTACAGCAACGAGGCGAAAATAGACCTCCTCGGCGTGCCGGAGGCCGTCATCGCGGAATTCGGCGCCGTCAGCGAGCAGACGGCAAAGCTCATGGCCGAAGGCGTGAGAAGACTCGCGGGGACCGATCTCGGACTTTCCGTGACGGGTATTGCCGGCCCTGCCGGGGGGTCGGAGCAGAAGCCGGTAGGAACCGTCTATATCGCCCTTGCCGACCGGGCTGGAACGATCTGCCGTCATTTCGCCTGGCGGTGGGACAGGCGGCGGATCAAGGTCATCTCATCAGAGGCGGCCCTGATCATACTGAAAGACCGCCTGACCGGAGGCCCTGACCATGACTGAAGCAGGAACCGTGCGGGCTTTTCTCGCCCTCGATCCTCCAGAGGCCGTGCTGAACGAAATCGCCGCCATCCAGAACCGGATGCGGAAGCTCCTGGCCGGAGACATTCGATGGGTCAATCCCGCCGGAATTCACCTGACGTTGAAATTCCTCGGCGATGTTCCCCGGGACGGCCTGGATGCCGTCGCCGATGCCGTCGGTCCCGTCGCCGCCGCCTATGCGCCGCTGTCGCTGGACATCGGGACGGCGGGATTCTTCCCCGATGCCAAGCGCCCGCGCATTTTGTGGCTGGGGACGGGCGGCGACGTGAAGGGCCTGGTCGCGTTCCAGGCGGCCGTGGAAAACGCCCTGGCCGGCTGCGGCTTTCCCCGGGAGGAGCGGACCTTCCGGCCCCATCTGACGCTCGCGCGGATCAGATCGCCCCGGGGGCTTACGGGCGTCTCCGCGTTCATGGACGGGCAAAAAGACTATCGCGCCGGCTCTTTTGTTGGAAGGTCCCTGACCCTCTTCCAGAGCACCCTGACGCCCAAAGGGGCCATCTATACGGAACTGTCCCAATTTCCATTCCAGGAGAAGAAGCCATGAAGGTTGTCTGTATCATCCCCTCCCGCTACCAGTCATCCCGTTTCGAGGGGAAACCGCTGGCCGATCTTAACGGCAAACCGATGATCCAGCATGTCTACGAGCGGGTCATGACATCCCGTAGCATCACCTACGCCGCCGTCGCCACCGACGACGAACGGATATACAACGCCGTCTGCACCTTCGGAGGCCGGGCGGTCATGACGGGAGAAAGGCACCGGTCCGGCACGGACCGCATCGCGGAAGCCGTCGCGGGGCTCGGCCTGGATCCGGCGGATATCGTCGTCAATATCCAGGGCGACCAGCCCCTCTTCGAACCGTCCCAGATCGACGAGGTCGTGAAGCCCCTGCAGGAAGATCCCGATATCCCCATGTCCACCCTCATCTACCGGATCGTCCGCGACGAAGAGATTACCCACCCCAATGCCGTGAAGGTCGTCTTCGACCAGGACCGTTTCGCCCTCTACTTCTCCCGGGCGACGATTCCCTTTGTCCGCGACGCCGGTATCGCGACGGACTATTACAAGCATCACGGGATATACGCCTATCGCAAGTCGTTCCTGGATGTCTTCACGCGGCTTCCCGAAGGCGAATTGGAGCGCCGGGAGGCCCTGGAGCAGCTTCGGGCTCTGGAGCACGGCTTCCGGATCAAGGTCGTCGTAACGCCTTACGACTCCGTGGAAGTCGACACGCCGGCCGAACTGGAACGGGTCCGGCGCATTTTAACCGGCAGAGATTAATGATCGATTGAAGCAGAGAAAGGGGGCCTCATGGTCGATCTGGAGTATTTGAAAAGAATAAAGCTCGTATCCTATTCGGTGGTGCAGAAATTTATCGGGACCTTTTTTCTGGGACCCAACTACAACCTCTTCGCCCACGTCGATATCAAGATCGAAAACCACGACCGGATTCCCAGGGACGAAAACGTTATCTACGCGATGAACCATACGGACCGTTTCAACTACTGGCCGTTCCAATACAAGCTGTGGAGGATGAATATCCCGGAAACGACCGTCTGGGTGAAGGGCAAGTACTACCGCAATCCCGTTCTCGCCAGGGGATTGGACCTGTGCAACCTCATCCCTGTGCCGTCCATGGGATACCTGATCCAGGAATTCTACCGTAAGCAATACAACCGGACCATGGACTGGGAACTGTACCGCCGGGTCAAGGACGCCGTAGACGGCAGGCAGGAGGACCTGAAGGAACAGGCCAAGAAACTGGCGGAGACCGCGGCCCTTATGGGAGATTCCTTCGTCGCGTTCATCCGGGATTACTATGAGAAGACCATGGCCCGTGTCGCGGAAATCAGCCAGGGGGCCCTTTGCGAAAAGAAACTGAGCGTCATCATATTCCCCGAAGGGACGCGGGGTTCGCAACTCGGCGAGGGCAGGACGGGCATTGCGCAGCTCGCCCTGTATACGGGGAAGAAGGTCGTTCCCGTCGCCTGCAACAACTCGGACAAGGTCTACCCGGGGAGCAGTCCCGTGGCCAAGAGCGGCTGGATCACCTACCGCGTCGGCGAACCGCTGTCCCTGGATGACAAACTGAAGCCGTTCCGCATCGACGAGCCGTTCAAGCTCCTCTCGCGTTCATCGCAGATTAAATACCGGGAACAGTTCGAAGGCGCCACGCGGGTCATCATGGAAGAGATCAACGCCATGCTGGACGACCGCTATCGGAAATCGCTCCCGTCGACCTGATTGTCATCTATCCACACAGGAACAGGCGGAAATCCCGGCCGTCTTCCCGCCCTCGCAAACGGGCGAGGAAGGCGGTTTTTGAATCCGGTTATCGGCCTTGAAAATCGTCAGGTTCTGTGTTAGTCAGCACGCTTAAACTGAAATGAATTTTTACAGGAGCACCCCATGGACTATAAAGAAACCCTGAATCTGCCCAAGACGGATTTCCCCATGAAGGCCAATCTGGCCCAGAAAGAGCCGGAGATGCTCGCCTTCTGGGAGAAGATGAAGATATACGAGAGGATCCGCGAAGCGTCGCAAGGGCGGGAAGTCCACATTCTTCATGACGGCCCCCCCTATGCCAACGGAAACATCCATCTCGGGACCGCCCTGAACAAGATCATCAAGGATATGGTGATTAAGTCGAGGAATATGGCGGGTTTTGACAGCATCTATGTCCCGGGGTGGGACTGCCACGGCCTCCCGATCGAACATCAGGTGGACAAGGAATTGGGCGAGAAGCGGCACGATATGTCCCAGGCGGACAAGAGGCGGTTCTGCCGGACGTACGCGGAGAAGTACGTCGGCATTCAGCGGGAGCAGTTCAAGCGTCTCGGCGTCTTCGGCGAATGGGACAATCCCTACCTGACGATGTCGTACGACTACGAGGCCGTCACCGTGGCCGAATTCTGCAAGCTTTTCCTTAACGGCAGCGTCTACAAGGGCAAGAAACCCGTCTACTGGTGCGCGACCTGCAAGACCGCCCTCGCCGAGGCCGAGGTCGAATACAAGGACCACACGACGCCCTCCATCTACGTTAAATTTCGACTGATTTCCGATATCAGCGCCATAAGGCCGAAACTTGCCGGCAAGAAGGTCAGTGTCGTCATATGGACGACGACACCCTGGACCATCCCGGCGAACCTCGCCATCGCGTTTCACAAGGATTTCGTCTATGCGGCCATCCAGGTCGGAGACGACGTCCTGATTCTCGCCAAGGAGCTGATCGATTACTGCCTGGAAGCCTTCGGAATCAAGGATTACGAGCTGATCGACGAATTCCCCGGATCCGTCATGGAAGGGCTGAAGTGCAAGCACCCCCTCTACGACAAGGAAAGCCTCCTCATTCTCGCCCCCTTCGTCACCCTTGACGCCGGTACGGGATGCGTGCATATCGCCCCGGGTCACGGCCAGGAGGACTACGAGATCGGAATGGAATACGGCCTCGACAATTACGCCCCCGTCGACGACGAGGGCAAGTTCACCCGCGATGTCCCCGATTTCGCGGGCCAGTTCGTCTTCGACGCCAACATCCCGGTCAGCAACAAGCTCAAGGAAGTCGGGGCCCTGCTGGGCATGGTGGATATCGACCACACGTACCCCCACTGCTGGCGATGCAAACAGCCGATCGTCTTCAGGTCCACCGAGCAGTGGTTCATCTCCATGGAGAAGAACGATCTCCGGAAACTGGCCTTGAAGAGCATCGACAGCGTCAAGTGGATCCCCTCCTGGGGCAAGGACCGCATCTACGGCATGGTGGAAAACCGACCCGACTGGTGCATTTCCCGCCAGCGTCTCTGGGGCGTCCCCATCACGATCTTCTACTGCGCCGAGTGCCGGACCGAAATCCTGACGAAGGAGATGGCGGACTATATCGTGGCCCTGGTGCACGAACACGGCGCCGACGTCTGGTTCGAGCGGGAGGCCAAGGACCTGATGCCCGCGGGTATCTCCTGCCCGTCCTGCAAGGGAACGAAGTTCAAAAAGGAAACGAATATTCTCGACGTCTGGTTCGACTCCGGCGTCAGCCATGCGGCCGTCCTCGAGACCCGCGACTACCTCCGCTCACCCTCCGATATGTACCTGGAGGGCAGCGACCAACATCGCGGCTGGTTCCATTCGTCCCTGCTGGAATCGGTGGGAACGCGCCAGCGTGCTCCTTACAAGAGCGTCCTGACACACGGCTTCGTCGTCGACGGCGAGGGGAAGAAGATGTCCAAATCGGTCGGCAATGTCATCGACTCGCAGGAGATCATCGACCAGTACGGCGCGGAAATCCTGCGCCTCTGGGTGGCCGCCGAAGACTACACGGACGACATCCGCATCTCGGGAGAAATCCTGAAACGTCTCGTCGAGGCCTACCGACGCATCCGCAACACGAGCCGTTACATCCTGGGAAACCTCTACGACTTCGACCCCGCCAAGGATACCGTGCCATACGACAAGATGACGGAATTCGACCGGTGGGCCATGCACCGCCTCCAGGAAATCGTCCGCCGGGTCCGTGAGGCCTACGAGAACTACCAGTTCCACGTCGTGTACTACACGCTCTACAATTACTGTACCGTCGACCTCTCCGCCCTGTACCTCGACGTCCTGAAAGACAGGCTTTACACGTCGAAGAAGGCGTCCACAGAGCGCCGCTCGGCCCAAACGGCCATGTATGCGATCCTGGACGCCATGGCGCGGCTCCTGGCCCCCATGCTGACCTTCACCGCCGAAGAAATCTGGCAGTCGCTTCCTGGCGGCACAGGAAAGGCCGAAAGCATCCACTTGACCCAGTTTCCCGAGGTGAATGCCGCCTTCCTGAATCCGGAACTCGGGGAGACGTGGAAAACGATGATCGCCCTTCGCGGCGAAATCTCCAAGGCGATTGAAGCGGCGCGCAAGAACAAGGTCGTCGGCCATTCCTTGGACGCCGCCGTTACGGTCGTGCTGCCGGAGAAGCTGCGTCCGCTCTTGTCCTCCCGCCTGGATGACCTGCGGGCGCTCCTGATCGTCTCCCAGCTTCAGATTGCCGACAAGAGCGACGGGGAAGGTTTCGCCAGCGCCGAGATGGAAGGGCTGACCGTCGCCGTGGTCAAGGCCAAGGGCGAGAAATGCAACCGCTGCTGGATCTACAAAGAGACGCTGGGTACGGATGCGTCCCATCCCAAGATCTGCGACAGTTGCCTGGCCAGTATCAAATAAATGCGAAAGCCCATTGCGGCACGGTAAAAAATCGCGTCCCCTCTCTCATGAGAAAGGGGACGGATTCCGGGTAGGGAATATCGGCCTGTGAAAAAATACATCATCTTCCTGCTGACAGCCCCGGTGCTCATCGTCCTCGACCAGGTGACGAAGGCCTGCATCGACGGCATGCTGACGCTTCATGAATCCCTTGCCATCATCCCCGGTTTCCTGAACATCACCTATGTCCGCAATCCAGGCGCGGCCTTCGGTTTCCTGGCCGGCGCATCTCCGGTATTCAGATCGATTTTTTTTCTGGGCATTGCGGCCGTGGCCATCGGTTGTATTCTCTATTATATCGCCAAAAGCCGTAACGACGAACCGTTCCTGATCTTCGCCCTCTCCCTGATCCTGTCGGGGGCCGTCGGCAACTTCATCGACCGGGCTCGCTTCGGGGAAGTCATCGACTTCATTGACGTATACGTTGGAGTCCACCACTGGCCGGCATTCAATGTCGCCGATTCGGCCATTTCCGTCGGGGCCGTTATCCTGATCCTGCACATGTTCAAGCGAAGTTCGGGAAAAGATTCCGATTCGCCATCCGAAACCTGAGCGCTGAAGCGATATATGCATCCGCAGGTTTTTCCGCTTGTCCTTTCCGAATAATAGAATTTCAGGGAAATAGAGAAAACTTCAGTAAAAGGAAGTCAGCGAAACGTTTGTCCCGACGCGGCGGGCTGGAACCTTTCAGATCCTTTTCAGGATTTCCAGGATATAGAGGTCCGTGGGGGCGTAATTGTCCGTCAGCAACGGCATGTCCTTCCCGATCGGACCCGGCCAGCGGTGCTTGAGATAGGCGTCCAGCTCGGGATCGCGGCTGCTAAAGGCGTACGACGGCTGCGGCGTCTTTAAGGCGATCAGGATGATATTCTGGGCATCGCCGCCGTTTCCGGCATCCCTGACGGGGAAGATATAGACTCTGGGAAAGACTTCCTGGAAAGTTCCATACAGGGCCCGGAGGAATTTGCCTTCCGGACCTTCGACGGCGGATATGAGATTGACGACGACCATGCCGCCATCGTTCAGGATGCCGTCCATTCTCCGCACGGCCTCGAACGTAGTCAACTGATAGGGAATGGAATAGAAGGAGTTGAAGGCGTCGCTGTAAATCACGTCGTAACGGTTCTTTGTCCGGTTGAGATAGGTTCTGCCGTCCTCGTGCACGATTCGCAGCCGCCGGTCCTCCCTGAGATTGAAATACCGGGCGGCGAGCTCCGTCATCTGCCCGTCGATCTCGACGACGTCCATCCTTGCCTCGGGAAAACGCTTCAGGAAATCCTTCGGGAAGGAACAGCCGGCGCTTCCGATCATGAGGGCGCTCTTGATACCGGGATTGAAGTAGCCGGCAAGCCTGAAGAAACGCAGATACCTGAAGACCAGATCGTCATCCCGGTCCAGGTACATGGCGGACTGGGTCTCTCTCGGATTGGTCATCATCACCCGGATCGGCCTTCCGGTGCCGGCATCCGTCCTGTCGAAAATCCGTACCCGGCTGTAATGCGTGTCCACGTCGATGAAACCCGCCTGCCTCTTTTTTTCCTCATGCACATACATGACCGCGAGACCGGCGACAACGAGGAGGAGAAACCCCAGCTTGACCGGCCAGAGGGCCCGGTAATCGGCAAAAATCGAGGTGAGGACAAGTACCAGGGACAGGACGAGGAGAATCTTGTTCGTCCCCAGGTAGGCGATGAGCAGGTAGCCCGCGAGGAACGTCCCCACGATGCTGCCCACGGTCGAGACGGCATAGAGATTGCCGACGGTCTTGCCCGAATCGGCGACCGTCACCATCTTCAGCCTGACGGCGTAAGGCGATATCATGCCGAGGAGCATGCTGGGGGCGGCGAAGAGAAGAACCGTGGTGAGCGGGGCGTTGATCAGGATGTTGCTCACGAGCTTCTCGAGCAATTCCTGCACGGGGCCCTGGACAAAGGGGATGAGGCCGATGAAGAGTGCGCCGGCGCCGATGATGAAGGAGAGGACCCTGAAGCTCGGCCCCCGGTCGGATATCTTTCCGCCCTGCCAGTATCCGATGCTGAGGCTCCCCAGGATGATACCGATCAGGCTCGTCCAGACAACGATGGAGGTCCCGACATAGGGCGCCAGGACCCGCGAACCGACGAGTTCCAGGATCATGACCACCGCACCGCAGACAAAGACGATCGTTTCCAAAAGAAGTTTACGCAGAGATCACCTCCGAGCCGTCATAGACATGGCTTTACGCTGCCGGGCGGCGCATGAGCAGCTGGTTGCAGACGACCGTCTGCACTGCCTGGCCATGCTGATTGAGGGTCGATACCCGGAAGCGGACAATGCCGCGGTCCGGTTTCGAAGAGGACGGGCGCACTTCCGTGACCTCGGCCGCGACATGAAGCGTATCGCCGGGCCGCACGGGCGTATGCCAGCGCAGCTCGTCGAACCCGGGCGACCCCATATTGGCGGCGAGCACCCCCGTATCCAGAAAAAGCCGGAAGGTCAAAGCGACGGTCTGCATGCCGCTCGCAATATGCCCTCCGTAGATCGACGCCTTGGCCGCTTCGACGTCCCTGTGAAAGGGCTGCGGATCGTACCTTTCAGCAAAATCGATGATAGCGCTTTCGGTGACCGTCATCCCCCTCGACTCAAAACGGTCGCCAACGGTAAAATCTTCAAGGTAACACGGCGTCACTTTCCCGTCTCCTCCCCGGCGGCTTACGCGAACCGCCTCTATCGTTTACCGGTCCTGGCCTGCTTTTCGGCGGCCGACAGGATCGCCTCCATCTTCCGCAGTTCCTCGCCGAAGCCGCTCCAGTTGCCCGACCGGAGATATTCCTGAGCCTTCCGGTAGTGGGCCAGGGCTTCCGATATCTGCCTAACATCCGCGCTTCCGGCCAACGTCTCTTTCGTAGGAACGGACGCCGCGGCGACGGCCTCCTTCACCGCCTCGGCGCCGAAGACGCGCTGGAGCGATTGTTCCAGGGTTTCTTCCATGGCGATGGCATTCCCGAAAGCCACGACGACCCTTCTTAACTCGGGCAATTGTCCCTTCTCAGCGGCAAGGTAGAGCGGCTGGACGTAGATGATCGACTTTTCGATGGGAATCGCAAGCATGCTGCCGCTAATGACCTGGGACCCCCGCTGATTCCACAGGGAAAGCTGCTGCGAGATCACCGGGTCCTGGTTGATCCGGGCCTCGATCTGGCGCGGTCCGTAAACCAGCCTCTGTTTCGGGAAATTGTAGACGAGGATCTTCCCATAGTCGGGCATATCGCAGCGCGCCGCCATCCACGCCGACATATTGTCCTTCTTGACCGGCGTAAACGGCAGCATCAGGATGAACTCTTCCTTTTTCCCGTCGGGCAGCTTCATGATGGTGTAGTACGGGTCCATCTCCTGCTCCGATCCGCGGATGGTCGAGCGGGGAATGGTCCAGAGGTCTTCCTTGTTGTAGAACACCTGGGCGTCCTGCATGTGATACGTCTGGTACATCCGCGCCTGGATACGGAGCAGCCCCGGAGGGTAGCGGATATGGCTCCGCAGCCCCTCGTCCATCTCCTTGAGCGGCTTATAGACGCCCGGGAAGATGCGGGCGTAGCTCTTCAGGATAGGGTCCTTCTCATCGCTGACGTATACCCGGATGGAGCCGTCGTAGGCGTCCACGATGATCTTGAGGGTATTGCGGATGTAGTTGCCGAGCTTCGGAACCGGTTCCGAGTAAGGGAACCGGTCGGTCGTCGTGTAGGCGTCTACGAACCATATCAAGCGGCCCTGGGGCGAAACGACCAGATAGGGCTCCCCGTCGAGTTTGGCGAAGGGAACCACGCGGGAAACGCGCTCCTTGATCGTACGGTAGAACATGATCCGGCTGTCGGAGGTGATGTCGTCGGAAAGCAGGATCGTCAGGGAGTGAAAGCGCAGTGCAAAGAGGATCTTCCTCCAGAAGGAAAGGGGAACGCCGCCCGTGCCCTCGTAGCGGGAATAGACGTTCTTGTCCCCCACGGGATAGTCGAATTCCGGTCTCTTGGCCCGGACGAAGACATAGTCGTTGTTCGTGTTGCCGTAATAAATCTCCGGCCGGGTGATCTTCAGGCTGCCCGACGACACCGGCGGGATGTCCTTGATGAAGAATTCGGGGAGTCCCTCCCGCGAGATGCGGTTGACCGGCCCCATGACGGCGCCGTAGCCGTGCGTGTAGGTCATGTGCTCGTTGACCCATGTCCGGGAAGGCAGCGCGGCATAGGAGAGCTCCCTCGGGGAAATCATCGTCTGCCGGTACTCCCCGTTGATCATATAACGGTCGTTGTTCACCGTGAGGAACTTGTAGTAGGTCCGTATCTCCTGGAGCTGTCCGTAGGTTTGCAGGAGGGGTGCATAGTCCCACAGGCGGATGTTCTTGATGGTCGGGTCGTTCTGGCGGATATCCTTGATGGTCAGGGCCTCCTCCGCGGCGAACACGCGGTCTTCGATATCCTGCAACCCATAGGCAATGCGGGTAAAGCGGATGTTCTTTTCGAGATAAGGCTTCTCCAGAACCACTTCATTGGGGACGACCTTGAACTTCTGAACGAAGGCCGGATAAACGGAACGGCCCAGCACAACAAGGAGGGCAAAAACCAGCAGGGCGAATACCGGCAGCCTCCAGTTCCAGCGGTAAGCGACAACAGCGAAGACCGCCGCGACAACGACGCTCAATCCCGCGAGTACGACGAGCACCCATTGCTGCGTCGTTGCATCCGTATATCCGGCTCCGAAGACAACGCCCCGCTTGACATAGAGGAGTTCGTACAGATCGAGCCAGAATCCCGCGGCTGCAAGCAGAAACAGAACGGCGACAAGAGCGAGGATGTGCGCCCGTGCCGTGGGACTGAATCTGAAGAAACGCGGACGGATGAAGATGACGGACCGGCGCAGGAGATAAACGGCGCCTGTCGCCGCCGTCGTGAACATCAGGACGGAAACCGCCCAGCCCTGGAGGTACTGGAGAAAGGGAAGCTGAAAGACATAAAAACCGATATCGCGGTCAAAGAGAGGATCTTTGACGCCGAATGGTACGGTATTTAAAAACAGAAGCATACTCTCCCATTGCGCCGCGCCCTGAACGGATGCGAAGAGCGCCAGAATCAGGGAAGCGATAAGGACGATCCTCTTAACAAGGGCATCCCCCGGCCCGGGAACGGGGATATTGATGACATCCGCGTGAATATCGAGGTTGACATCCGCGGCCGAGAGCCGCACGGCCAGAAAGAGATTGCCGAAGAAAATAAAGAAAAAAGCCGCGCCGAACAGGCCCGCCGTCTGCATCTGCCCGGTCAGGATGGTATTGAAGACCGTGACAAAACCGACTTCCTGGAACCAGAGCCAGTCGCCCAGGAGGATGATGGTCTTTCCGGAAAAGAGCAAAAGAAGAACGACCAGAACCACAATTGCGATACTGCGCGGATTCTGGCGGGTATATTGGGGATTGCGGACCGTTGTCATGCTTCTTCTCCTTTTCAAGTTCGATGATCCATAAGATTCTCTGAAACAACATTCTTTTACATGATCGTTTCACAAAAAAGAAGCCGGTTTTATCCCGAATGAACAATTTTCTTTTCGCTTCCGTTTTTTACGGGGCAGGCCTGAAGGGTCACGGACCCCGGACACGAAACGGCAATTGCTTTGAGTTTTGCTCCAAGTAATGATAGAGAAGGCGGGCATCGACGTTCTGCCGGTACTTCATCTCGGCAGATGATGAAAAACGTTAAGACCGCCCGCTTCCCCGCCGTTGTAAATACGGCGCACAGGGTGATCCAACGACATACAGGGAGCCGAAAATGACGTTAAAGTGCGAGGCGTACACGCAAACGAGCCAGGCTACAGTCACGGTCCGTATCAGGGCCTCCGTCTCCGGGCTGCGCAAGGACCTGCAGCAGGCTTACGGGACCATCATTCAGTATCTGGCCGCACACGAGGAACAGCCCGCGGGACCGCCTTTTATCGTCTATGACCGCAGGGACCGGGACATCCTGGATATCGAGGCGGGCTTCCCCGTCTTTAAGTCCCTTCCCGGTGCAGACGGGATTCAGGCCGGCCAGCTGCCCGCCGGCAAGGTGGCTTCCTGCCTGTTTACGGGCCCTTACGACCGGATAGAACCTGCTTATCATGCGTTGGAGAGGTGGATCCTGGAGAATGGTTACGAACCTACCGGTGTCGCCTATGAAGTCTACATGAACGACCCGGCCTATACACCGTCCAACATATTAAAAACACAGATTATCCTTCCGGTGAAGGGCGCAACGGATATTCCGGTCGAATAGGTCTTTAACATACGCGGATCGCTTCAGGCGACGTCATAGCGGCAAGGAAACGCGGACCGGCGGGAACGGGCTCTGCCGGCCATTTATATGGGGAAGCTGCGGCAACGAACGTGGATTGGCTGGAATCGGGGTCAATCGGCTTTACCGACTTCCTTTTTCAGGCGGTCTATTTCTTCCCGGTATTGCTCCGCCTTGGCTTTGACTATTTCTATTTCTTCCTGGGCTTTTTCGAGTTTCTCGTCCTGTTTTCGCCGTTCGTCGCTGAATTTTTCCTGAATCTCGTCGAAGCCGACGTACATGGCCAGGATTCCCGTAAGCAACAGGCCGACGGGTATACCGCCCTTAAGGATGACCAGGAAGTCCGCGTGCCACAAAACGAGTCCCACGAGCCCGATGACCGTCGCAACGGCGCCCCCGATAATCAAAGTCATTCTTCGTTCCCCTCCCCGAATAGAGTATCCTATAAAGCCGCATAACCAGGGGTTATTTCGTGTTTAAAATGTACCATACAAATTCGCTCCCGGCAAGACGAAAGTCAAGACCTGCAAGGAAAAGACTGCATTCGGCGACAATGTTTTTTATTGACTTCGGGGTTGCTTCATGATAGGAGGCCAGCATGAAATTGGATAAGGGCTCCAGGGATTCCCTTGTGCAGATGGCGTATGCAAGCAGCATCGGCATCGGCATGGTTCTGATGATCTTCGGCGGGCTCTTTCTGGGGAATTACCTGGACGAAAAGCTGGGCGGCGGCCATCGCTTTGCCTTCCTCTTTATGCTCCTGGGAGTTCTCATCGGTTTCAGAAACTTGTATGGGCTGGTCAAGCGATACTTTCGTGACGAAACAGAGGTCATCAAGAGTATAAGAAGTGAACCCCATCGAAAAAGACCCGCTCCAAACAAGACTTGAAGTGACAAACTGGGTTATTCTGGCGATTTTGGCCTTGCTAAGTTGGATATTCATGCCAACCCGGTTAACCGGGGTCGTTCTGGGAAGCCTCATCAGCATCGTTAATTTCCACTGGCTTCATCGGGATCTCCGCAAGGTTTTCAGCAACCTGTCGGGTAGCGTGAAGGGCCGGATCATGTTCAAGTATTACATCCGGCTCGGGGTCACCGCTGTTGTCTTGTACTTTATAGTATCCAGGGATGTCGTCGATATCATAGGGTTGATCGCCGGTCTGTCAGTGGTGGTGATTAACATCGTTATTACGGCCGTCATGGTACTGTCAAAAAAAAACAGTGTTGAGGAGGAGGCGTAGTTACCCATGGAACCCTTGTTATTCTTTCATTTGAAGGCTTTCAATCATATTCATGAGGCTTATCACATCGACATGACGATCGTCGCGTACACATGGTTCGTCATGGCGCTTTTGGCCCTGTTCGGTTTTCTGGCCACGCGCGGCTTGTCCATACTGCCCGGCGCGTTCCAGAACGTGATGGAGGTCTTTGTCGACTCCTTCCACACGCTTCTCGACAATACGATGGGCCATGAAGGGAAGCGTTTTTTCCCGCTCATCGCCACCCTGGGGTTCTACATCCTCACCTCGAACCTCATCGGCCTCATTCCCGGTTTCGAGTCGCCGACGGCCAATCTGAATACAACGGTCTCCATGGCCCTTTGCGTCTTCATCCTGACCCATGTCGTCGGCGTAAAGGTGCAGGGACTGGCCTATTTCAAACAGTTCCTGGGACCGAACCCGTATTTGATCCCCCTGATGCTGCCCATTGAAATCGTCAGCCATTTTTCCCGGCCGCTTTCGCTTTCGTTCCGGCTTTTCGGTAACATCCGCGGCGAGGATCTCGTTCTGGCCGTCGTTCTTTTCCTGGTGCCGCTGATGGTGCCGCTGCCCGTCGTGGCCCTCATGATCTTCACGTCGGTCATCCAGACCCTCGTCTTCATGCTCCTGGCGATGATGTATATCGCCGGCGCCATGGAAGAGCATCATTAATAAAACCTGCCTTAACTGCTCAAAGGGCCGGGGGAATTTGTTCCTCCGGCCCTTTTTTGTGTGTTAGATCGGACGACCATAAAAAAGGCATGGACAGACTACCGTCCGCCATGCCTCAAATGATCATCATTATAATGGGTTTTGCTGCCGCCCCTCGTCCCCCGCTATTTCCGCGAGAGATACTCGTGGATGGCGTGCGCCGCCTTGCGGCCCGCACCCATGGCCAGGATCACCGTCGCCGATCCGGTTACGATATCGCCGCCGGCATAGACCCCTTGCCTGGTCGTCTCTCCATTCTCGTCCTTCGTCACGATATAGCCCCATTTGTTCGTTGTGAGCCCCGGTGTCGTGGCGGGAACGATGGGGTTTGCCATGGTGCCTACGGCGACCACGACCGTATCGACATCGATAACGAATTCGGAGCCCTTGACGGCTATCGGCCTCCTGCGGCCCGATTCATCGGGTTCCCCCAGCTCCATCTGGAGGCACTTGATCCCTTTGACCCAGCCGTTTTCATCGCCGATGTATTCAATCGGATTGGTGAGCAGCTTGAACTGGACACCTTCTTCCTTGGCATGGTGGACCTCCTCGATACGGGCAGGCATCTCCACCTCCGTACGGCGGTAAATGATGTAGGCGTTGTCCGCCCCCAGCCTCAGGGCCGTCCGGACCGAATCCATGGCCACATTGCCGCCGCCGATGACGGCGACGTTCTTGCCCCGGGCGATGGGCGTATCGTACTCGGGAAAGAGATAGGCCTTCATCAGGTTGGACCTTGTGAGATATTCGTTGGCCGAATAGATGCCACTCAGGTTTTCGCCCGGAATGCCCATGAAGACGGGGGCGCCGGCGCCGACACCCAGATAGACGGCGTTGAAGCCCTCGGCGAAGAGTTCGTCCACCGTTTTGATGCGGCCGATAACAGCATTGAGGACGATCTTGACGCCCATTTTCTGCAGATAATCGACCTCGGCCTGAACGATCTTCTTGGGGAGCCTGAATTCGGGGATACCGTAAACGAGGACGCCCCCGGCCTGGTGAAGTGCCTCGAATATCGTCACTTCGTAGCCGAGTTTGACGAGATCGCCGGCGATGGTCAGGCCCGAAGGTCCGGCGCCGACAACGGCCACCTTCTTACCGTTCGGGGCCGGGATCGGAGGTATGGAAATATGGCCCGATTCCCTCTCCAGATCGGCGGCAAAACGCTCCAGCCTACCGATCGCCACCGGCTCGCCCTTCTTGCCCAGGATGCAGAGCTTCTCGCACTGGTCCTCCTGCGGGCAGACCCGGCCGCAGACGGCGGGAAGGCCGTTGGTCTCCTTGAGCTTCAGGGCCGCTTCGATAAACTGGCCTTCGGCGATCAATTTGATGAATCCGGGTATGTCCACATCCACGGGACAACCGGTAATGCAGCCGGGCTTCTTGCACTGGATGCAGCGCTTGGCCTCGGCAATGGCCGTTTCCGCCGGATATCCGGTCGGCACTTCGCCGAAATTACGGATTCTTTCCGAGGGTTTCTGTTCCGGCATCTTGTGCCGGGGAACTTTTTCCTTCTTATCTTTCTTTTCAGTTTCCATCGCATCCGCACCTATGCAGTTCAAACGCCTGTTTTTCAACATCACAGTACATCTTCAGGCGGCTCGATAATAAATCAAAATCGACCTTGTGACCGTCGAACTCCGGGCCGTCAACACAGGTGAATTTCGTTTCACCCCCCACGGAAACCCGGCAGGCGCCGCACATCCCCGTGGCGTCAACCATGATGGAATTCAGGCTG
This sequence comes from Syntrophales bacterium, assembly GCA_963668175.1. Classification (GTDB taxonomy): domain Bacteria; phylum Desulfobacterota; class Syntrophia; order Syntrophales; family PHBD01. The sequence continues at coordinate 1,087,785 of OY764159.1, read as the reverse complement.
ACCGTCGTCTTGATGCCGTAAGGCCTCGTGACGTTGCTGATCACTTTCATCATCGGTACGGGACCGATGGCGAAGACGTGATCGATCTTCTCCCCGGCGTCTATGAGATTCTGGAGAACGGCGCTCACGAACCCGTGGAAACCGTAGGAACCGTCGTCGGTGGCGACGAGAAGGCGGTCGCTGACCTTGCTCATTTCGTCTTCCAGGATGATCAGCTCCTTTGTTCGCGAGCCGATGATGGACGTCACCTTGTTGCCGGCTTTTTTCAGGGCCACCGCCAGGGGATAGACGACGCCGACGCCGACGCCGCCGCCGACGCAGACGACGTGCCCGAAGTTTTCAATTTCCGTCGGGTTCCCCAGGGGTCCCTGGACGTCCTGAAGGCTGTCTCCCGGATTCAATGACCCCAGGACGGCCGTCGTCTTGCCGACGATTTGAAAGATGATCGTGATCGTGCCTTTTTCCGCATCCGAATCGACGATGGTGAGCGGTATCCTCTCGCCCTTCTCGTCGAGCTTCAGAATAATGAATTGGCCGGCCTTCCTTTTCCGGGCGACGTCCGGAACTTCGAGAACCATCCGGACGACACTCTCCGAAATATTCTGTTTCTCTATGATTTTGTTCAAAGCTTCCATCTCCTTTTGGCAGAGGGGGGTGTAAAAAAACAAGGGAGCCCACTTGGCGGCTCCCCTTCCTCCAGCTTTTTTATCGCGGTTTGACGGTTTTTAGTGAATCAGTATTCTTTGGTCAGTTGATCAAGCTCAGCAAGTGAAAATACCGGCCCGTCCTTGCAGACGTATTTGCTCCCCACGTTGCAACGTCCGCACTTACCAATACCACATTTCATCCTCATTTCCAAGGACGTTATGATATTATCCTTCGAGAAGTTCAGCTCGAAAAAGACGGGCAGGGTGAAGCGGATCATAATGGGCGGACCGCAGATCAGGGCCACCGCATTGTCCGAACTGGGTGCCACTTCCTTGCAAACGGCCGGCACAAACCCTTCCCGGCCTTTCCAGGTCGCGTCCCCTTTGTCCACCGTAACGTTCAGATTGATATCGCCCCGTTTTTCCCATTCGATCAATTCGTCCTTGTAGAGCAGGAGTCCGGGGGTCCTGGCACCGTACACGACGGTGATCTTGCCGAAGCGGGAACGGTTGCTCTCGTGGATCATATAGTTGATCAGGGAGCGCAGCGTCGTGAAGGCAAAACCGCCGCCGACGATCACGATATTCTTGCCTTCCAGAAACTCGATGGGCCAGGAATTGCCCAACGGTCCCCGGATACCCATCCGCGTTCCTTCTTCCATGCTGTGCAGGGCCGTCGTCACGACGCCCGCCCGCTGGACGGTAAACTCAACGTAGCCCTTCTGCGTCGGGGAGGAGGCTATGCCGATCGGCGACTCGCCCTTGCCGAATATGGAAAGCTCCCCGAACTGTCCGGGAATGTATTTAAACTTCTCTTCATCTTCCTTGTTGACGAAGGCAAAACGGAAGGTCTTGATGTCCTTACTGTCGACCTCCGTAATGATTTTGGCTACCTCAACGGGAATGGGTACATATGGATTCTGCATGACACTCTCCCACGCTATAGTTTCGAAATATCCTCGACGATTTTTCTGATATCAATATTGACAGGGCAGTACATGACGCATCTTCCGCAGCCTACGCATGCAATGGCCTCAAAATTATCCACAAAATAACGGAATTTGTGCATCGCCCGCTGGCGCCACCGCTCTTTCTGGGTGGGCCGGGGGTTGTGCCCCGACGTTTCCAGCGTAAAGAGCGGGTACATGCAGGAGTCCCAATTGCGAAGGCGCCTGCCGTCCTCATGCTTGACTTCATCGCTGATGTCGAAGCAGTGGCATGTCGGACACAGGTAGGTGCATGTACCGCAGGCCAGGCACCTCTGGTGGATGGTCCCCCAGAAGGGATGCTCAAAATTGGCATCGAGGATCGGCTTGATCTCCTTGGCCGGAATGCGGGACTTGATCTCACCTTCCGCCTGGGCGGCGATGGCGGCCTTTTTCTTCTCCGCAGCTTCGTCGGCCTTGGCGTCCCCGAAATCCTTGATATATTTTTCGCCCTTCGGCGTTATAAACTCTACGAGATACTGGTCGCCCAGATCTGTCAGGAGTACGTCCGCACCATCCGCAGAGGTCGGATTGCCGCCGACGGACGTACAGAAGCACGTCGAATACGGGGGATGGGCGCAGGCGATCGCAACGATCGTCGTCTTGTTTCTCTTGTCGATATAGAACGTGTCCCTGTACTTCTCCTGATCGAAAAGCTTGTCCAGAAGAATGAAGCTCCGGGCATCGCAGGGCCGGACGCCGAACAGCACCCTCTCTTCGGCCTCCGTCGCACCGCCGGAAAACTCCGAACCCTTGGCGGTCCGGGTATAACGCATCATGACTTCCGTATGGGGGAAGAAGAAATTCTTCGGCGCGTTCTTGCTGTTGGCGAAGGCGGCCAGGGGCTCGTCTCCCTTTTCCAGCGCCTTGAACAGAATATTATCCTCGACCTTGACCGGCGCATAGACAGGCATCCTTTCGGCAATTTTCTTCACCAGCCCGGTAAGCGCGTCTTTCTTGATTAACCTCTTTTCCATAGTCTGCCTTATTCTGATAGGTTATTGTGGATCATGGTCTGCCTGTACCGGCAGCGCCTTTCATCCTCGGTCATATTACATAAGCTGCAGGCTGCCGACGAGCGGCGTCGGATCGACGTTGTGCAGCTTGAACCAGTCCGCGGGCCCCTGCAATCCCATAGCGAGTGCGAGAAGCTCCGTAAAATAGAAGACCGGAAGCTTGAGGTGGCTGCTTGCCCTCATATCCAGATTGGCCATACAAACGGGACACGCCGTCACAATACAGTTTGCGCCCGCTTCCCGGGCCATGGTCATCAGTTTGTCCACCATGGAGACCACGATGGATGTCTTGCTGATTGTAAGGCTTCCGCCGCAGCAGTCGGTCTTGTAGGACCAGGGCCGGGCTTCCGCGCCTATCGCCTTCAGAATCCCGTCGAGCATCATGGGATTCTCGTAGTCGTCGAATTCGCATACTTCCGGCGGACGCAGGAGCAGGCAGCCGTAATAGGAAGCGGCCTTGATCCCCGCGAGCGGCTTCACGACCTTGGCCGCGAGGGCGTCGAGGCCGATATTGCCGTAAATGATATCGATCGGGTTCTTGATGGACAGTTCGCCCTTGTACTTGCCGCCGACGATGCCCTCCACCTCCGCTTTCAACGCCTGATCGTGAGCGAGATGGTGCTGGGCGGACTTGAAGCGATTAAAGCAGGCGGCGCAGGGAACCATGACATCCTTCGCGGCGGCCTTTTCCGCCAGCATCAGGTTGCGTGCCGGCAGCGCGACTGACAGCTTGTAATTCGTGGCATGGGCCGATGTGGCGCCGCAACAAGACCAATCCTCGACTTCCTGTAACTCGATCCCCAGGGCGCGACTGACCGCCTTCATCGACTGGTCGTATTCCTTGGCCGTACCATGAAGGGAACATCCTGGATAATATTGAACTTTCAACTATGGCCTCCTTCGTTTACGCTTCACGCATGCTTCGTTTTTTCAAAAATCTTTCTTACGGCGTCGATATTTTTCGTCTTAGGGGAGATGAGGGCCAGCTTGCCCTTGAGGAACATGTTGATGCCCATCCCCATATCGGAAAAGAGATCTCCCGATTTGAGCTTATACTGGACCATCATGGTCGGTTCGTTGATGCGGCCGCCCAGCTTGATGTTGGAGAGGAACGATTCGTGGAACTTGAGGATGTTCTTCTCTTTGGCCCCAACGCCCGAAGCAATGGCCATCTCCCGGAGGACATCCATCATGCGGGCGATATCCACCTGGTTCGGGCAGCGGGTAATGCAGGTCTCACAGGAGGCGCAAAGCCAGATGGTCGAACTGTTCAGGACTTCGCTGCGCTTGCCCATCTGGATCATCTTGATGACCTTGTTGGGGTTGTACTCCATCACGGAGGCCAGGGGGCATCCGGCCGTACATTTCCGGCAATGGTAGCATCGCTGGATGGGAACGCCGTTGATTTGACTGTTTACTTCTTCAAGAAAGGTATTCATGCGGTCTCCATTCGGCTGCGGCCGTTTTTCGCTGGCGGCCGGCTGCCGTAAGATTGAACTAATATGTTATTCGCAGTTGCGAAACCCTCTGTAAATCAGGGATTAAAAATAAAGTCCTCGCTTTTCTCGTGCTCCTTGTACGTGGAAAGCGGCGGCGGCTCGTCCAGAGAAACGCCGGTCCGGCTGTCGAACATTATGAAGGCGTCCTTGTCGAGTTTCTTCAGGAACATTCTCAGGTTGACGCCCATCGGGCAGACATCGTTGCAGGACCCGCAATCGACGCAGCGTCCGACCATGTGAAATATTCTCATCATTTGGAAGACCTGCGTATCCGTCTGGTCTTCGCCGACACCGACCCATTGCGGCTGGCTTTGTTCCTGGAAGCAGACTTTGCAGTAGCAGGAAGGACAGGCCTGGCGGCAGGCGTAACAGCGCATGCATTTGGCCATCTCCTTCTTGAAGTAGGCCCAGCGCTCCTCGACGGAAAGCTTCTCCATGGCCTGCACGTCCGCATACTCGCGGTCGGCGTCCATTGCCGGGGCGGCGGCGCCGATCATCATGTCGGAGATAACGGGGTTGTTGAAACGGCAGGTGAGGCAGTTGTTCGCCAGAACTTCTTTCAAGGACATTTTCTTGTCGCCGCCGGCCGTCTTGACGGAGAGCTCGTCGCCTTCCAGCGATCCGCCGAGGACCTCTTCGCCGTTCAGTTTGGCGGCAACCTTGGTCTTGTCGACATAACCCGTACAGGGAACGCCGATGATGACCACATCTTCCCGGTCGTACTGCTTCTCCTGAAGATGGATGACGATGGAGCGTGTCGCACAGCCGCGGGCGACGACGCCGACGACCTTCTTTTTCCTGTCCTCAGGTTTCACTCTCTTCTGAGAGTCCCGGTGCTGTGAGATGAGATCGTGAACGTACTTGGCAAGATTTTGTGTGCAGAAGGCATTCCAGACCAGTTTATCCGCATCCGCAGAAGCGGTTATAAAACAGGGCGTGGCCGTCAGCGGCAGTGTGCCCTGCTCATATCCGACAACGACGTCGACCTTCTTTTCGTCCAGCAGTCTCCGGACCTCTTCCTGCAGCTTTTTATCGATATTTTCCACAGCTAATCATTCCTCATGAGTTTATTGGTTATGCGATCTTCTTCACCAGTTTCTCGGCAGGCCCCAATTTCTTCACCGCGGCTGTTACGCCCTTGATGACCTGGGCGAAACGATCGCCCTCCGACGCCGACACCCAGGTGAACATCGTCCGGTCGCCCTCGATGCCGATGTAGTTCAGGAAATTCTTCAGCATCGCGAATTTTCTTCTGGCGGCCAGGTTGCCCGTCAGGTAGTGGCACTCGCCCGGATGACAGCCCGAAACCAGCACGCCGTCGGCCCCTTCCTGCAGGGCCTTCACGACATAAAAGGGGTTGATGCGGCCCGTACAAGGAACCCTGATGATCCTCACGTTAGGCGGATACTGAATCCTGCTTATCCCGGCCAGATCCGCTCCGGCATAAGTGCACCAGTTGCACACGATGGCTATGATCTTAGGTTCCCAGTCTCCCGTTGTCTTATTCTCACCCATATGAACTCCAATCCATTATCTATGATCTACGATTACAGTGCCGCGATTTGAGCCAGAACTTCCTCGTTGTTGAATCCGTTCAGGTCGACGGCATTCATGCGGCACGAAGCCGTACAGACACCGCATCCCTTGCACAAGACCGTGTTCACAACCGCGCAGCGCTCGTTGAAGTCGACGGAGATGGCGCTGAAGGGGCAGTTGGCCTCGCAAAGCCCGCAGGCCGCGCAACGATCCTTGTTGACATAGGCCGTCTTGCCTTCCGCCTCGATGTAATCCTTCGTCAGGATCGTACAGGCCCGCGAAACGGCCGCGTTCGCCTGGACGATGCTCTCGTCGCTCATTTTCGGCGAATGGGCCATGCCGCACATAAACACGCCGTCCGTCGCGAAGTCGACCGGTCTCAGTTTGACATGGGCTTCCAGGAAGAAGCCGTCCTGGTTGGTCGGGACCTTCAGCATCTTGCCGATGTCTTCGTTGCCTGGATTCGGGACCGTGCCGACGCTCAAGGCCAGGAGGTCCGTCTTCAGTTCAACCGCTTCGTTCAGGACAGGATCGAAAACCTTGATCGAAAGCCCGGCGCCGTCGGCCTTCACTTCCGGCTTGCGGTCTTCGTCGTAGCGGACGAACTTGACGTTCAGTTCCCTCGCCTTTTTGTAATAATCCTCTTTCAGACCGTACGTCCGGATGTCCCTGTAGATGACGGTCACGTCCGTGGACGGGTCAGTTTCTTTCAGCTTCAGGGCGTTCTTGATGGCCTCGGAACAGCAGTAGCGGCTGCAGTAAGGCCGCTCGGAGTTCCTCGACCCGACGCACTGGATCATGACGACGCTCTTCGTCCGAGCCAGCTTGGTGTCCTTCTCGGCGATCATCTTCTCCAGCTCGCGCTGGGAAACGACCCGGTCGGACTGGCCGTAGAGGTACTCCTTGGTCTCCAGTTCGTAGGCCCCGGTCGCCACGATGACGACGCCGTGCTCGAACTGGACTTCGCCGTCTTTGGTCTCCAGCGTGGTCTTGTAATTCCCGATGAAGCCGTCGATTTTCTTGATGTTCGCACCGGTGTAAACGTGAACCAGCTCGTTCTTTTTGACCCGGTCGATTAGACGGGCCAGGTGCTGCTTTGTATCCATGCCTTCCAGCGTGTAGTGGAGCTTGGCATAGTTACCGCCCAGCGCCGCTTCCTTCTCGACGATATAGGAGGCGAACCCCTGGTCGGCCAGGGACAGGGCCGCCGTGATGCCAGCCAACCCGCCGCCGATGATCATGGCCGCATGGTTGACGGTCAGCTGCCCGGGCTTCAGCGGTTTGAGAAACTCGGCCTTGGCCACGGCCATCCGGACGAGGTCCTTGGCCTTCTCCGTGGCCGCTTCCGGCTCATGCATGTGCACCCACGAATTCTGATCGCGGATGTTCGCCATTTCGAACAGGTAGGGATTCAGGCCCGCCTTTTCGCAGTTCTCCTGGAAAAGCCCTTCGTGGGTTCGCGGCGAACAGGACGCCACGACGACGCGGGTCAGGTTCTGCTCTTTGATGACCTCGCCCATCTTGACGGCCGTATCCTGCGAACAGGTGAACAGATTGTCCATGGTGAAGACGACGTTGGGCAGCGACTTGGCGTATTCCGTGACGGCCGGGACATCGACGACGCCGCCGATGTTGATGCCGCAGTGGCAGACAAAGACGCCCGTTCTCGGACCGATGCCGCGGATGTCGTTTTCCAGCGGAATATCCGGCTCGCAGATCATCGTGCCGCGCCGCGAGGAAAGGAGACCCTCAGCACAGGCCGCCGCGCTGCTTGCTTCCATGACGGTTTCCGGAATGTCTTTCGGACCGCCGAAGGCGCCGCAGACGAATACGCCGCCGCGGGACGTTTCAACGGGATTCTCCAGAGAGGTCTTGCAGAAACCGTGCTCTTCAAGCTCCACCCCCAGGGCTCCGGCCAGTTTGACCGCTTCCTTGGGCGGCGTGAGACCGACCGAGAGGACCACCATTTCGAATTCTTCCTCGACGATGGTGCCGTCCTCCTTCACATATTTCATGAGCAGGTTTTTCGACTGCTGCAGTTCCTTGACGCTGGAAGGTATCGACCGGATATAGCGGATGCCGTATTCGTTCTTCGCCCGGTTGACGAAACGGTCGAAGTCCTTGCCGTGCGCCCGGATATCCATGAAGAAGATCGTCGGCTCCAGTGCCGACGCATGCTCCTTGCCGATGATGGCTTCCTTCGTCGCATACATACAGCAGACGGAAGAGCACCAGCTGTTATCACAGGACGTGTCGCGGGACCCGACGCACTGGATGAAGGCGACCTTTTTCGGTTCCTTCCCGTCGGAGATGCGCTGTACATGGCCGAAATAGGGCCCGGACGCGGAAAGGATACGCTCGAACTGGATGGACGTCACGACATTTTGGTATTGGCCGAGTCCGTATTCGCCCCGGAGCGTGGCATCGAATATCTCAAACCCGGGGGCGGCGATGACGGCACCAACCTCGATGGTTTCTTCTTCGTACTTGTCGTCATGGTTGACAGCTTTGGCTATACAGACGTCGACACAGCGGTAGCACTCGGAACAGATACCGCAGCTGAGGCAACGGTTCGCTTCCGCCACGGCCTCCGCCTCGCCGAAGCCGATGCCCACTTCCCGGAAATCGGACCTCCGGTCTTCGGGCTTCAGATGGGGATACTTGACGCGAGGCTCTTTTTCGACGCAACTCGTGTCTCCCTGGTCGGCAACGTCTTTCGTCCAGTCTTTCTCCCGGCCGGCCTTCATATCCTCGCCCCTCAAGTAGCGGTCAATGGAGACGGCCGCCTCTTTTCCCGCGTAGACGGCCTTCACGACGGTCTGCGGACCGGTGACGACGTCGCCGCCGGCGAAAACGCCGGGGACGTTGCCGGCAAAGGTTACAGGATCGACCTCGAAATTATCCCACTTGTTGATGGCGATGCCGCTCTCCTTCGGAACGAAGGTCAGGTCCGCAGCCTGGCCAATGGCGGGAACGATGGCGTCCGCCTCGACGATGAACTCCGATCCCTTCACGGGGATTGGACGCCTGCGGCCGCTCGCATCGGGTTCGCCCAGCTCCATCCGGACGCATTCGATGCCCGTCACTTTCCCGTCCTTGCCTACGATCCGGACAGGCGCGACCTGGAATTCCATCTTGATCCCTTCTTCAAGGGCCTCTTCGATTTCCTCCGGCGAGGCCGGCATTTCCTTGCGGGAACGGCGGTACAGGATGAAGACATCCTTCGAGCCGGTGCGGATCGCGGTACGCACGGCGTCCATGGCGACGTTGCCGCCGCCGATGACGGCCACACGGTCTCCCAGGAAGACTTTTTCGCCCAGGTTAATGCGGCGCAGATAATCGACGCCGTGGATCACGCCCTGCATGTCTTCGCCGGGGATGTCGAGCTTGCTGCTCAGGGCCGTTCCGCAGCCGATGAAGACGGCGTCGAAATCGGTCTTCAGTTTATCGAAGGGTATGTCCTTCCCGATTCTGGTGTTCAAATGGATTTTGACGCCCAGGTCTTCGATCACCTTGATCTCCGCCCTGAGGACATCCTTGGGGAGGCGGTATTCGGGGATACCGACGGCGAGCCATCCGCCAGCCACGGGCAGGGACTCGAACACTTCGCAGTCGTAGCCCTCCGCCGCCAGGTAATACGCGGCCGTCAGACTGGCCGGGCCGGCGCCCACCATGGCCACTTTTTTGTTCTTCTTTTCTTTGACCTCCGGAATATAGCGGGTCTCCGCCTTGAGATCGAGATCGGCGACAAACCGCTTCAGGTGCATGATGTCGATGGGCTCATCCACCTTGCCGCGCATACACGCTGTTTCGCAGGGATGGTTGCAGACCCGGCCGCAAACGATGGGGAACGGATTGTCTTTTTTGATGAGCCTCAGGGCTTCCTTGAATTGCCCTTTGGCGATCAGGGCCACATAGCCCTGAACGCTGATGTGCGTCGGGCAGTTGGCTTTACACGGGGCCGTCCCGAGCTTATCGATGGCGAAGCCGCTGGGAATGGCCTGGGGAAAGTGCCTATAGGTGGCTTTCCTAGTGCTGAGGCCTTCGTTGAAGCCGGAGGGGACTTCGACCGGACAGGCATTGGCGCAATCGCCGCATCCGGTACATTTATTCAAATCGATGAACCTGGGGGCCTTCGTCATTTTGACTTTGAAACGCCCCGGCTCCCCCTCAACGGCCTCGACCGTTCTTCTGGTTAGAATCTCAACATTCGGATGTCGCCCGACTTCCACCAATTTGGGCGAAAGAATACATGCAGAACAATCATTCGTAGGAAAAGTTTTGTCCAGTTGGGCCATCACCCCGCCGATGCTGATCCCGTTCTCGACAAGATAGACCTTCATTCCCGAGTTTGCCAGGTCAAGGGATGCCTGGATACCGGCTATACCCGAGCCGACTACCATCACAGCGCCAACTTTTTCGTTATCGCTTAACACCTTAAGCACCTCGAATTCTATTTAATATTCAATAAAGAAAGAACAATCCCCCGAGGGGGATTCAACCTTGAACCGTTGTGCGGCTATCATGAAACAGGTACCCTGTCAAGCCTTATTTGGCCGATAATTTTTTATTGACAAAAGGGTGCGTTTTGTTATATTCGGCGCTCCTGCTGTCATTGAGCGGGCGTAACTCAGTGGTAGAGTGCTACCTTGCCAAGGTAGACGTCGACGGTTCAAATCCGTTCGCCCGCTCCATTTTTTTATTCTTGGCGGCATAGCCAAGTGGCTAAGGCAGCGGTCTGCAAAACCGTTATTCACCGGTTCAAATCCGGTTGCCGCCTCCAAAAATTCAAGGGGTTGCGGATGTCTGCCATTCGCCACCCCTTTTTTCACTTACGCGCCATGAATCGGCTTCCATCCCATCACGTCAGGGACAAATCGCATCCGGGCAGGGCAGGAGCGAAAGCCGCTATGGCATCAGGTCTGTTTTCGATGGCGTTGATATGCGAGTAACTGCCATGTTGTATGATCGGGCAGCCGGCAAGCTTTTCAGCCTATGAAGACATATCCCCCCTTAAAAACGATTGCCGCGGTTTTCGCCAGTACCCTTTTCGTTTCATTCCTGCTTTTCTATGACTTCGGCAAATCGACCTCCAGGATCATCCAGACCCTGACGAGCTACGGCCATGTCCCGTTGTTCGGCTTCATCGCCCTGGGCATCCTCCAACTCATGAGCAACGGGGATTATCGCAACTGCGGGATGAAACAGTATGTCCGCGCCGGTATAATCACCGTCCTTCTCGGAACCATGACCGAGATCATCCAGATATGGACCCCCTCCCGAACATTCAGATTCGGCGATATCCTGAGCGATGCCGTCGGCGGGGCCGCCTTTCTGGCATTCCTGTACTCCTACCGTCAGGGGATCGGCAGGCGCGGCAAGATCGCCCTGCGCGCGCTGGCCCTTTCATGCCTTATCGTGATGGCCCATTCGATCATTACGGCGACCCTTGACACGATCCAGATGTACTACGATGCCCCTCTTTTAGGTTCGTTCGAAAATAGACTGGAGATGTCGCGATGGCACGAAAATGAAAGTTCGATCAAGCGGACCGGGCTTCACGCCACCCATGGAGAATACGCACTGGAAGTCAACCTCTCACCCGGCGTTTTCCCCGGAGTCTCTCTTGTGCACCTGATCCCCGACTGGCGGAATTACTCGATGTTGTCCTTCGACGTATTTCTCACCGGAACGTCTCCCCTGCCCCTTACGGTAAGGATCAACGACGTCAAACATAATGAGGATTACGAAGACCGGTACAACCGAACGTTTGTCCTTGCGCCGAATCGAAACCACATCACCATCGACCTGGAAGAAATCAGGACGTCACCCCAGGGACGCGAGATGGACATGGCCCATATGCGGCTCATCTGCCTTTTCTCCCATAATCTGAAAGAACCCAGGCAGATTTTTCTCGATCATTTTCTTCTGGAGCGACCCATACGAAATCAGCAGCAGGACCGCCGCTGAACACAAATCCCCCGTCACGGGTCACTGAAAATGGAGAAAACCTTCAAGAGAAAGTTGCGCCGACGCTTCCGCGCAAGTAACCTTAGCCGGGGCGAAGTATCCACCATACCTCCCCCGGTCATGATTTGCCTTCAGGAATAAACGGTAAAACCCCAGGAAGAAAGGCCCCGAAACGAAATACACGCTCCCCTATGATCCGTCAGGGGACAAAGACGGCACTTAGGGCAAGGCCTTCTTGATGAATGTCTCCAGTCTATCTTTCGGAACCAGCCCTACGAGTGTATCGAGATTCTTCCCGTCTTTGATCAGGAGCAGTGTCGGAATACCTCTGACACCGTACATGGCGGCCGTTTTCGGATTGTCGTCGACGTTGACCTTCACGATATTGATACGGTCTTTATAATCCTTGGCCAGCTCTTCGAGAAGCGGCCCGATGGCCTTGCAGGGACCGCACCACGGCGCCCAGAAATCGACCAGGGAGGGCTTCGCCGACTTGAGGACCTCCTGTTCGAAATTGCTGTCGTTTATATGCATCAGGTTCTCTTCTGCACTCATAGTCTAACCTCCGGCAATATATTGAACTTCACTTTGACCCGGAAAAATCTTTTCTCAGGGGATCTTCCAAGGGAAGACGACGATTCCATGATCTTTCCATATTCGGCACTGTTTATATAATATCCATACGCCCCCCCTATGTCAAGGCGCTGGACATTGGAGAGTGCATGGAACACTTCAGGCCGCCGCCTTACGGGTCCTCTTTTTCAACCGGCTGATGCGCCGTCGCAGCCTGTCGGCGCTTTTCTTGTCGTGCTTTTCCTGTGCGTCGATTCTCCGTCGCTTCAGCAGCCTGATCGTTGTTTTCAGTTCTCCTTTGGTCTTGACGGTCCTGACGGCCTTAACCGTTTCCTTCTTCTCCTTCTTTTTGTCGCCCTCGTCCTCCCCTCCTCTGGACTGTTTGATCAGGGCAATAAGCTCATCCTTCTTCATGTCGGTTACGGCAACAGACCGGGGGATCTCCAAGGCCAGGGCCCTGAGTTCTTTAACCGTCATCTTTTCCAGGGATTTTACTTCGGACTGGTCCTTCTTTTTGATTTCTGCAGCCATCTTCTATTCACCTCCATGATTTGATGATACCTGATCCTCACGTGTCACCCTTCGAGGCAATAAAGTCATAACGGCTGGAAAGGAGCATTTAAAGGATATTTTACCATATTCGCAAACCGGAATACAGGAAAAATGGGACCATTGTCTATACGGCGCCAAACCTCATCAAGACGAAAGTCACTTGTTCTCTTGCCGATTCTTTCCCGTCCACAACGCTTATTAGTCAAAAAAATCTTGATATTTCAGGGATTCGAGTTTATTTACTGTCGTACTTGAACATGGATGCGTCGATATCGAAGCAGGGGGACGATGCGCGGGTGCGGAAGCACCTGCCGGGAAGGAACTGAGGGAAAATATATGAAAGAAGCGAAGGACTTCATCTTGCCGGCCGATGCCACCGGTCCGCACGAAATGGAGCTCAATCCACTGACACTGGCCTTCCCCGGCGATCTCGAAAAACGATTTCTTGAAGATTTTTTCATGACGGCGCTTCCCATGATCCGATTGTCCCTGCTGTCGGCGATGTTCCTCTATGGTTTTTTCAGCATTCTGGATGCGCAACTCGCACCGGCCTTAAAGGAAAAACTCTTCTTTATCCGCTTTATCATCGTTTGGCCTGTGCTTATCATCGTCATCGGCCTTTCCTTCACGAACATTTTCAAGAAATACAGCCAGCAGGCCAGTGCCCTGGCCCTGATTGTTGCCGGAGGGGGGATTATCGCCATGATTGCCATCCTTCCGCCGCCGATCAGCCATTCCTACTATGCGGGCCTGATCCTCGTCTTCATTTGGGGTTATACCTTCGGCAGGATGAGGTTTATATGGGCCACGGCCGCAGGCTGGATTATCGTCGCCTTTTATGAAATCATCGCCATCAGTGTCACGGAGACGCCGGTGTCGATCCTGATCGGCAACAATTTCTTCTTCATCAGTGCCAATATTATCGGCATGTTTGCCTGTTATTCCATCGAATACTACGCGCGCCGCGATTTCTTCCTGGCCATGCACCTGGAAAAGGAGAAGGCCATCATCAGGGATGTCAATCAAAAGCTGGAGATCATCATTCAGGAGCGCACTTCGCAGCTGTTGAAAACGAATCTGGACCTTCGCCAGGAGATAGAAGAGCGGAAAAGGGCGGAAGAGAAGCGGGAAGAGCTCGAATTTCGTCTCAAGCAGGTGGAAAAGATGGAGGCGATGGGCACCCTGGCCGGAGGTATCGCCCACGACTTCAACAATTTGCTCATGGGTATCCAGGGCAATGCCTCTCTGGTCCTGCTCAGTCTTGAGCCGAGCCATCCGTTTTACGAGAAGCTCAAGACGGTCCAGGACCTGGTGCGCAGCGGGGCCGACCTGACCAAACAGCTTCTGGGATTTGCCCGGGGCGGTAAATACCAGGCCAAACCGACGGACCTCAACGAGCTGGTCAGGAAAAGTTCGCAAATGTTCGGACGGACCAAGAAAGAGCTTTCCATCTTCACGAATATGGCGGAAAAAATCTGGATCGTCGATGTCGATCAAAGCCAGATCGAGCAGGTTCTCTTGAACCTCTTTGTCAACGCATGGCAGGCCATGCCCGGCGGAGGAAAGCTATTCATAACGACGGAAAATTTATCGCTCAGCACCGACTATGCCGCTCTTCATGACCTGAAGCCGGGGAAATACGTTAAGATCAGCATCACGGATACCGGTATCGGCATGGATAAAGCCACCATTCAGAGGATATTCGATCCTTTTTTCACCACCAAGGAAATGGGACGGGGCACCGGTTTAGGCCTGGCATCCGCTTACGGGATCATCAAGAATCACGAGGGTATGATTACGGTATACAGCGAAAAGGGACACGGAGCCACCTTCAACGTCTTCCTCCCCGCATCGGCGCACCAGGAACTCGAACTGGAGCAGAAACCCCAGCAGAAACTGCACCGGGGGGAAGAGACGATCCTCCTGGTCGACGACGAAGAGACGAATATCCTGGTAACAAGCAATATCCTCGTGACCCTCGGCTACAAGACCTACGTGGCGAGAAACGGCGTAGACGCCTTGAGCATCTTCAAAAGCAAGAAAGACGAAATCGATCTGATCATACTGGACATGATCATGCCGGGTATGAGCGGCGGAGACGTCTACGATCAGGCCAAGCTGATCAACCCGGCAATCAAGGTCCTGCTATCGAGCGGTTACAGCGTAACCGGCGAAGCAGCGAAAATTCTGGAGCGGGGGTGCAACGGATTCATCCAGAAGCCCTTCGAAATCGAGCAACTCTCGGCGAAGGTTCGGGAAATTCTCGATACGGGATCGGCCTGAGTCGACCTGCGGCGGCCATTGCCCTTCATCGAAAGAAGGGCCGACGCAACGGCGGCAGTTGTGAAAGCGCCTGCTCCTCAAACACGGCCTCACGAACAATTCCCCGCGAACTCTCCCGGGAGAGCCGTCACTCCGGCGCTTTCATATTCATCGCCATCCGCCTTACCCCGTCTCTGAAAAGGATGTCGAGCCGGTTATCGGAAATGATCTTCTCGACGAAACCCAGACCGAAGGCATCATGATCGATCACATCCCCCTTGGCATACCGTTCCGACATCCGATACTTCGTTACCTCCGTATCGGGCCCCATCTGATTGCGGCTCGACTCCCATCGTTCCATATCTACAGGATGGCCGGCTTTCTGTGCGGCCGCCTCCCGTGACTTTCCGGTTCCTCGGCTTCCGGGGCCGGACAAGGTTCGTTTCCGCTCGGGTTTCTGGCCCCGGTATTTATGCTCCGTTCCGCAGGTCCGGCATTTCACCCGGGAAACGGTCCCCCCCACTTCAAAAAGGACGATATGGGCCAGCAACAATTCGCAACGGGGACAATAAGCATCTATGTATTCTCCGGCAAGGGACATGTCTTCTCCTGTTTCAGTTTTATTTATTCTCTCAAAACCCTGCCTGCAGACCCATCGAAACATTCAGCGGCAATCCATCGTACCGCCGGCTTCCATACGGCACAAGAGACTCGTGTCGTCGTGCCTTCGCGTCTCAAATTGCAGGATGGGGTGATCGATCCGGAATTTCTCGTGCAGAAGGCGCCGTATCGTCTCCGACAGGCTGTCGATGTTGCTCAGCATCTGGTCCGGAACGATGACATGGGCCGCCAGGGCCACGCTCTCCGCCGAAACATTCCAGACGTGGAGATGGTGGATTTCTTCCACCCCGTCGATTCCTTCCACGGACCGCCTGATATCCTCGATATCGATGTGCTCCGGGGTTGCATTCATAAGAATCAGAAGGGTGCTTTTCAGAATACCCCAACCGCTGTAGATAATCAACGCCACGATAAGCCATGAAGCGACGGGATCGAGCCAGTACCAGGGCTTGTAAAGCCAGATGATTCCCAATATCGCGACAATCAGCGACATCAGGGTATCGGTCAGCATATGCAGAAAGGCCGATCGGATATTCATATTCTCCTTGGCCCCGGAACGGAGCATCAAGGTCGACAGCATGTTGGCCAGAAAAGCGAAAGCGGCCATGATAATGACGATATGGCCGTCGATGGGGCGGGGATGATGAATGCGCTGCCAGTTTTCCAGGGCGATAAAGAAACCGACACCATAGAGCAGCGCCACATTGAGCAGCGCGGCAAACACTTCGACGCGTTTGTAGCCGAACGTCTGCTGCACGGTCGGCTTGTGCCGTCCAAGGCGTAAGGCCGTATAACTGATGGCGACCGACGTGAAGTCGCTTAGGTTGTGCAGGGCGTCGCTGATCAGCGCCATGCTGCCCGAGACAATGCCGCCGTATATCTGAACCGCCGGAATAATCAGATTGAGCACCATGGTTCCCATCAGGCGTTTATCCCACGAATTGCCCGGATGGTGATGATGGTGGTGGTGATTGTGACTGTGCTCCATGTTGTGATAAACCCTTATCCTACGGCCCGGTGAAACGAACAGGCTGCATCATTTCCGGGACATCCTCATTATTTTCCGTAATTAGCCCGGACCGCGCTTAACCATGCCCTAATCTCGGCACGATGCGGCGTCGTTCCGGTTGCATAGACTTTCTCGTTGATCACGAGGGCCGGAACCCCCATGACCCCGTACCGGGCAATCTCACGAAAGTCCGTGACATGCAGGAGCTCGCCGGCCAGACGCATTTCCGCCATGACCTCGCGCACGTCGATCTCCAGTTGACTGCACTGGGCGCAGCCCGGCCCCAGTACGGCGACACGAATCCCGTCTACCGCGCCTTCTTCCGTAAGCTCACCCCGATATATACGGTATGCGTCCCAGAATGCCCTGTTGTACGCATCCGCTGTCCGCGGGGGAATATAATTCCGGTTTGCCAGACGCTCGAACAGGACCTCTTTGATCTTATCATCGGACTTGTCGCCGAACTTTTCCGCCGTCTCTCTTATGGCTGCGTCCAGTCCTGAAATGCCTACAAGCTTACCGCCTATCCTGATCCTGGTTACTTCCTCGTCCATCGTAAAATTCTTCCCCGGATACCTTAGTTGCCAATCATCGACGCCGGACATTTTCCACGAACATGATCAACGGCCTCGGTCTCCCGAACACCGGTACGTTTAACCTATAACAGAAGAGGTGCCGGGAGAAAATACTTATTCTCCGCAGCGTACCCTTCCCGGACAAGGATCGCCCGCGATGCCTGCCCGCATGAGGATGATCCTCCAGACCACTTATATTAATTTATTCACATATTCCTGTTTGGCAATACACCGAAGGACGGTGCGGCAAATCCGTTCATGGCGTTTTCGAACAGGCGGCATCAAGGTCCTGCAATTGTCTCATAAACCGAAGAGTGCATTAAAAGATTTTGATTTTACAACGCATTTGCCCACTCTGGGAACCGGCAAGACCTGACCGTTCTGCGGGCGGGGTTTTGGCCGGACTTTCTATCTATATCTTGACTTCTACAACGCCCTCAACTATACGTCCTGGTAGTATTCCTTATCGCGCAGAAGGTCGTAGATGGAAGCTGCCAACTCCAAAAACATCCTCGCAGAAAAGTTGCCCATATCTGTCGGAACACCCGTCCAAATAGAGATCGACAGCATAGAACACAGATTCAACAGCATCTTTGTGGGGGCCGTGCAAAACGATTTTCTGATATTCAAGACCCCTGTATCCAGCCATATCTTTTCCATCCGGACCAACACGTTTGCCGGGCAGAAAATGGTCATACGTTTCCTCGCATGCGGTACCGTTTACGGATTTCAGGCCCATCTCATCGAGGCCGTGGCCAGTCCGGAGAAATTGATGTTCGTTTCTTATCCGGACAATATGGCGAGCCACAACCTGAGAAACAGCCGGAGACTGGAATGTTTCCTGCCGGCCAGGATGGCGATCAATGAAAAAGACTATCCGGGAATCGTCATCGACTTGAGTGAATTGGGGTGCAGATTTTCCACCAGTGGAGTGGGAGCGGAGACATTCCCCGACGATATCACGGGGAACGTTCTGTTAAACCTGCTCATGCCCGGCCTGGAAAAAGAGTTGAAGATATACGGGCTGCCGAGAAATATAGAACGCAACGGCAAGATCATCTCCTTAGGCATGAAGTTTCAGGATGTGGATGACGACGTCAAGACGAGAATCCGCGACTACGTCACCGGCTTGGAAAAGGCCTTGCACGGCGAATGCGCCGCCGCGGAAGAATAAACCCAACCCCTCGATCCTGAGTCACAACGCAACAGACTGCCTGTTCTTAACAAGGCAAACCTATCCGCCGTATCCGTCCCTCTGTTTGCCTGCATGAAATCGACGTAATCGTGATGGATCAGTGAAAAAGCGACACCGGGCTTTGCCGCGAACCGGCCGGTCAGGGGAAAACGGGCATGATTTTCAAGCCGGCCGCTTCCTCCAGGCCGCACATGAGGTTCATGTTCTGGATGGCCTGCCCCGAAGCGCCTTTGATGAGATTATCGATGGCGGACACAACGATCAGGCGGTTGGTCCGCTTATCGACGGTCATGCCGATATCGCAGAAATTGGAGCCTTTCACCGAAGAGATGTTGGGAAAAGCGCCTGTCTTGTATATACGGACGAACGGCTCGCCCGCATAGAATTCCCGGTACATTTTTTCGAGATCCCGCGCTCCCGTATCCTTCGTCAATGTGGCGTAGATCGTACTCAGGATGCCCCTGCTTGCCGGGATGAGATGAGGCGTAAAGGTCATGGTAACCTCTTGTCCCGCAAAATGGCTCAATCCCTGCTCGATTTCCGGCGTATGGCGATGCTGTCCGCCCACCTTATAGGCCTTGAAACCGTCGCTGACTTCACAGAACAGAGAGCCGACCGCCGGTTCGCGCCCGGCTCCGCTGACTCCCGACTTGGAGTCGACGATGATCGACTTGACGTCGATGCACCCGTTTTTCAAAACAGGAGCCAGCCCCAGAATAATACTCGTCGGATAGCATCCGGGATTGGCGACAAAAGACGACTGGCCGATCTTTTCCCGGAACAGTTCGGGGATACCGTAGACGGCCTCGCTTAAGACTTGAGATGCGGTGTGTTTCCCGTACCATTTCTCATAGGTGCCGGCGTCGTTCAGTCGAAAGTCGGCGCTCAAATCAATGACTTTCTTGCCCGACGCAAGGAATTTCGGAACCGCCTCCATGGATACCCCGTGGGGAAGCGCCAGGAAGATAACGTCGGCATCCTTGGCGACATCTTCGGGCGAGGCATCGATGAATGCCAGATCGGTCAATCCGGTAAAGACGGGATAGAGATCGGCGAGAGGGGTCCCTTTATACCTGCGGGAGGTAATGGCCGTAATCTTCGCCTCGGGATGCTGAATGAGAAGCCGAACCAGTTCCTGCCCTGTGTATCCACTCGCGCCATAAATGCCGATTTTGATCATTTTTACACCTAAAAAAAGGGGAGCCGAAACGCTCCCCATGGACATTTTATCTCTTGGAAAACTGGAATCGTTTCCTGGGGCCTGGTTGACCGTACTTTTTCCGCTCCTTGATGCGTGAATCCCTGCTCAGGAACCCCGCCCTTTTGAGGAGTTGCCGAAGCTCCAGGTCGTACTCGACGAGCGCCTTGGAAATACCGTGCTTGATGGCCCCCGCCTGCCCGGAAATACCGCCGCCGCAAACATTGACAAACAGATCAAACTGATCCTTTTTCCCCGTGATGTCGAATGGTTGCTTAATAAGCATCTTCAGGCTGTCCCGGGTGAAATAATCGTCGAAATTCCGCTTGTTAACGGTAATGACACCACTGCCTTCCTTCATATAGACGCGAGCCACAGCGGCTTTTCTCTTGCCTGTTGCATAAACCCGTTTTTCCGCCATAACATTCTCTCCAGATCCAGATCTTATATTTCGAGCGTTTTCGGACACTGTGCTTCATGGTTGTGCGCGCTGTCCGAATAAATCTTCAGTTTAGTCAACATCTTACGACCAAGGGTGTTTTTCGGCAGCATGCCACGGACGGCGCGGCGCAAAACCTCTTCCGGCCTCTCCTCAAGGAGCTTGCCGGCGGTCGTTTCCTTGATCCCGCCCGGATAGCCCGAGTGGTGATAGTACTTCTTGTCCGTAAGCTTGTTGCCCGTCAAGACCAATTTACCGGCGTTAAGGACGATGACGAAATCACCGGCGTCGGCATGCGGCGTGTAAACAGGCTTATGCTTGCCCCGGAGCCGCCGGGCAATCTCACTGGCCAGTCTTCCCAGCACCTTGCCTTCGGCATCGACGACAAACCAGTCCCTGGTTACGTTCTCTTTCTTTGCTATGTATGTTTTCATAACCATTCACCAGTCACGTTAAATTAGAAGGCGGAAAGTACGCAATTTTCATTTTTTTGTCAAGGGAAAATGACATTTTTTTTCAATGACCGACTGCACCCAGCCCGTAGAAGGAAAGGAAGATGGTGAAGGATCGGTCCGGTTGCTCTAACCCCGCGGCATCATAGGAGACTTTGTCCGTAAAGCTCGCCTTCACGCTCCAGCACTGCTGACGGTACTGGAGCCCGATCGTATTTTCCGTATTCTTCTGTATGTCCTCGTTCCTCCTGATAAAATAGGTCATTTCCCAATTTTTGGTGATGACGCCTTTCAGGCTCAGGTTGACCTCCCGCAACAGGTTCTGGGTATAGCGATATCCGACCGTGGCCGTATCGCCGCGCGGATCGGACAGCGTGAGATCGTAGTTGGTCTGGGTCCAGGCGCCGGAGTTGACGCTGAATTTATTGCGGGCGGAGAGGGTGACGTACTGAATAGGGCTCGTATCGAGTTCAAGATTGACATCACTGAAGGGTCTCCGGCTGCTGTCGAGAGGCCCCGGGTCCCTTCTGGCTTCTCTGATATCGAAGGTTTGGAACAGCTTCAGGCGTGCATACTCCTTATAGGAGGCGTTACCGGCCTTGTCCTTGAGCCTGCCCGTCACTGTATTCGTCACAGCGTAAGTGACCGCATTCTGCCCGGCCACCGTGGGCACATAATCGGGGATATCCGTCTGATCCACATTCGGGATGAAGGTATAAGTCACTTCCGGTTTGATGCTGTGCCGGATTTTATCTACCGTCTCTCCTCCGACGTTGAAGATCCGCTGCATCTCCGTCGTCAGGGTCCCCCCCATATTGAACAGCTGGCGGGTCCCCCGGCGGGTTCCCGTATCGACCTGGCTGTCGTCCCTTTCCCAGAACGTCCCTTCCCAACCGACAACGGGTGTGACCTGAAGGGCCGTACCCAAGTTGAACGGAAGCGACAGATTCGGTTTGATGTCTAAATTCTGCCCTCTCTGCCCCTGGACACGGTAGTAGTAACCGTAGACGCTGCTCATATCGTAATAGACCCGCGATCCCAGCAGGGGTTGCCTGATGCCCGTCAGTGTTACTTCCGGGAATTTTTGCAGGGTCGTGTCGTTCGACTGCTTCGTAAAATCGTCGGTATATTTAACCAATCCGGTCAAATTGAAGGTCTGCCAGTCTTTGACCAGACGCACGGTTGAATCGAGCGAATTGATGGACTCGTCCGCTACGAAAGAGACTTTCCGGTATTTTTCGTTAGGGTTGGTGGAATAGTTGCTCAAATAGTAGTTATGATCGGAAAAATCCTTAAAATACCAGTTGTCGGATACTTTGGCGATGTCGCTCCGCAGATAGAAGCCGGGGGTGAAGTTGCTGATATGGTTCAGGTATACGGACCATCGCTTTTCTCCCGGCTGCCAGTCCCTGCTGATGGACCCGTTCGTTTCCAGAAGCCGTTTCCTGTCGTCCAGGAAATCGGCATAGAACGTGCCGTAGTGGTCCGGACTGAATGTATATCGGAATTCCATGCCTTCCTTGAAGCCCCTCTGGGTCATGTTCCGCTGGTAGAAGGTCGCATCCATATTCTTGGAAATGGCCCAGTAAAAAGGGAGTTCCACATCGAAGCCCAGTTTGTCCCGGGAATAGGACATGTAGGGAAAAAGGAACCCGGACTGGCGCGTCGTCTTGGCGGGGAAGACGAAATACGGCGCGTAAATGACCGGGAAGTCCCTGGCGAGGAAACGGCTCTGCTTGATGGTGCCGTACCCATCGACGGTCACGTCGAGTTCCTTGCCCAGGATTCTCCAGTCGGGATTGTCGCCGTCGCATGTCGTTGCGGACGCGTTCTCGATATGATACGTCGCCTCGCCCGTCTTGTCGATCCTGTCGCCTTTCACATAGAAGTGGTTCTGGGAAATGAACATCCTGCCGTTGTATACGCTTCCTTCCTTGGTATCGATGTTCATGACGATCCGGTCGCCGTAGATCGAATCCTTGCCGCTTGTCACGACGACATGCCCCGTCGCTTCGGCCAGGTTGTTCGCTTTGCTCAGCTTGGCCTCGTCAGCGGTAAGCGTACCTCCCGGTCCTTCGGCATAAGAGATAACGACATGGCCTTCGGCAAAATAGGTATCCGTATCCCTGTCATACCGGAACCGGTCTGCTTCGATACTGACCGGCTGCCGAACTTTCCCCGTCTGTGGGGCGGGGCTTGCGGGGTAAAGGGTGAATACTGTCGCCGCAGCACCCGGCGGATACTGAAGACTTGAAATGTACAGGGGAAGATAACCTGCCATTTCGGCTTTCAGCACGAACTCAGAAGCGGCGCCAAGGCCCGGCAGGCTGAATCGTCCACCCGCTTCCGAAACGGCACGGACCGACGGATCATCCACCTTTTCAATCGTCGCTCCCACCAGGGGTTTTCCATAAGGGTCCTGGAGAATGCCCTCGAAAACAACCGGCGGCGTATCTTTCGGCACATTCATGTCGTCATGACGTGCATCCGGGGTTTCCGTCGCAGCCGGGGTGTCTGATTTCGTCTCGTTCTGGGATTTTCGCTCCGCACCTTCCTGAACGTCATATGATGTTCCCGTCTCCGACCGGGCGTATAGGATCAAAGCGGTCCGCTGCATTCGCGGGCCGGCTTCCCGTGCATCTAAGGCAATAGCCTGGATTCCGGGATGGCCGGCGGCGTTGGAAATGCCCCGGCTGGCTTCCCCTGCTGCTAAAGTCGGGGACAAAATGCGATCTCTTTCGGGTTGCGGCACCTCCGATGAACTCTTTCTTGCATCGGATTCAGAGAGAAGGGGCCGCCCGGGCTCCATACCGGCAGCATTCTCAGCGGTCACGGGCAAGGCGCTTTTTGGCGGTTCGATTTCACCGGCGGAGCGCTCTTCGCTAACAGGAGGGGACGTCCCGGATGCTGCCGTAGTATCCTTCTCCGGCCCCGCGATATCCTCCTGGCGGGCCTTCTCTCGACCTGCGTTATCCGGGGCCGGGGGCGAATCTTCAGATTCGCGGACGACGGCGACTGCGTCCTTCTTTATGCCCGCCTGACCGTCCTGCCCGTCGCGTCGCGCCACCGGTATGATCTCTGCGGTGTCCCGTTTTTCTCCCATGCCCGCGGCGGAGGCGTCAATCGCCTGCGCCATGCGACGCTCGGCCTTGCTGTCTTCAACCTCTCCGCGGGAACGTATATTTTGCGCAAGAGCGATGCTGGTAACTTCCGCGGCCGGTCTTCCCTCCGGGTCCGCTGTTTCCTTGATCCCCAGAGCGGCATAGGCTTCTTTCCGAAGACCGTTGGCATTCAAGTCAGCAGGATTTAATACGACGGCCGCATCGAAATCCTTGACGGCTTTCCCGTATTCACGCAACTTGAAAAAGGCCGCGCCGCGCTTCACGTATACGGCCGAGAAGGCGAGGTTCAATTCTATGGCCTTGGTGTAATCGGAAACGGCTTTACGACTGTCCCCCATGGCGTCGTAAGTTTCGGCCCTCTGCAAATAGGCCATGGCATGGGTTGGACGCAGCGCCAGGACCCGGTCGTAGTCGCCGATCGCCGCCGTCAGATTGCCGCCGGCGGCGAGGGCTAGGGCCCTTTGGTAAAAAGCTTCATGGTTCGTCGGACCGAGAACGGCGGCCTGTCCGTAATCCGAAACGGCCTTATCGAAGTCGCGCAAACAGGCGTAGGCCGCTCCCCGCCCCATGTAGACCTCGATATCTGCGGCCGCGAATTCCGCTGCGCTGTTGAAATCCTCCAGCGCCTTTTCGCAGTTTCCAAACGACCCATGGATATACCCTCTCTGCTTGTAGGCCTGGACGAGTTTCGGATCGGCCTGGATTCCCAGCGAAAAAGATTCCAGGGCCGGTCCGCGCATGCCCCTGGCGAGCAGCATGATGCCTTCTTGCAGACGATCGATAGCGGCAAGTTCCTGGACGGCTTGATGATATCGGGTATTGTGGTCGAGGTTTCCTTTGGCTGCGGAGGCGGCAACCTTCAGCTTTTCGAGTTCGCGAAGGAGCAGTTGAACCTTGGCTCCGGCTGATTCCAGAACGGATGACTGCCGCTCGTCCTTGCTCAATTCGGCCACGAGGCTGCCTATTTCCGTCGGACTGTCCTTGAGTTTCGCCTGGAGGCGGCAGATGCCGTCACGGCACGTTTCGGAGGCGACCTCCAATCGCGTCGCCCCGGCGGCCAGGGCGATAAACCGCGGGGCCGTAAGCTTGAACGCAGCTATGGTTCTTTGCACCGATGTGTCGGCCATTAAATCTTTGAGGAGGATTTGTTTAAGCTGTTCGCAGGCGACGATGCGGCCTTGGTCCCGACCAGCCGACGCACCGGCCGGCCACTGCACTCCGCGGACAGGCCCCCCGGCAAAGGCAACGGGCACTATCGCCAGGATCATAAGGATTGTCATCCCCAGTTGCCGTAAAACCGGTTTTCTGGTCATAGGCCTTCCACCGCATAGCCTTAATCTTGATAGACGTGATAACAGCCTTTCAGAGTTGCGCCAGGTCGAGGTTCAGCGCTGAACCCGTTTACCATAATCGCCCGTTAAAGGGAACGCCTTTTTGATCTCGCCGACAAGATACAGGGAGCCCGTGATGCATATCAAATCGTCTATTCCGGCCGATTTCAGGGCCTCATCGAGGGCCTCGCGGGGGCTCTTGATCGTGACGACGCGGCGATGATAGCGTTTGGCCAAAGACAGAAGGTCCTCGGACGGCAATGCCCTGCCTATGTCCGGCTCCGTCAGGAAGAGTCTGTGAGCAATCCGGGAAAGGGGCGGAAGCATCCGGGCTGCATTCTTGTCGCTGAGCACTCCGAAGACTACGATCAGCCTGCGATAATGGAAGTCGCTTCGCAAGGTACGGCACAGCGCAGCGATCCCTGCCGGGTTGTGGGCTCCGTCAAGAAGAACCGTCGGCTCACGACTGAGCACTTCCAGGCGGCCTTCCCATCGCGTCTCTTTCAGCCCTTCTTCGATGTCTCTATCGCTGATCTTATACCCCTGATCGGTCAAGGCTTCGATGGCGGCCAGGGCGACGCCGGCGTTGGCGTATTGATGATTTCCGCGAAGCGGACAGACGAGGCGGGGATATGTTCTGTTCAATCCCTGGTATTGGAATGTCCCGTCGGGGTTCTTCCGGACGTGGAAATCTTTCCCCAGCCGGTACAAGGGCACCCGCCTTTCCCGGCATAGTTCTTCCAGGACCCGGATGACCTGCGGCTGCGTCGCCGCCGTGATACAGGGCCGGTTCCGCCGGATAATTTCCCCTTTTTCCCCGGCGATCAGACTCAGGCGGTTCCCCAGGTAGGACTGATGCTCAAGGGAGACGTTCGAGATGACGGAAACGACCGGTTCGGTAACGTTCGTCGCATCGAGACGCCCTCCCATGCCCACTTCCAGAACGGCGATATCGATGTGCTCCCCGGCAAAGTGGAGAAAGGCCATGACCGTGACAAATTCAAACCACGTTACAGGCTCGCTCATCCGCTTCCGGACCTCGCCAATTGCGGCAATCAGCCGCCGGCACGATATCTGACTACGGCCGACGCGGATTCTTTCGCTCAAGTCCACCAGGTGAGGCGATGTGTAGAGCCCTGTCCTGAGGCCGCTCCTCTGAAGAACGGCGGCGGTCATGGCGGCGATGGACCCCTTGCCGTTGGTGCCTCCGATGAGGAGGGACGGATACGCGAGATGGGGGTCGCCCATATTCGCAAGCAGGCGCCGCACCTCATCCAGCCCCATCCGGATGCCCATTTTGTCCAGCGAGGCCAGATAAGCGAAGGCTTCGACATGACGAGGCAGAGGGTCGGTTGCCGCCTCCCGGGAGAGAAGGCCGTTTCGGCGCGGCACAGGTGTCATACGTTACCTTAATCTTCAAAAGGCGGCGCGCGCCTGCCAAGGCTGGTTCGCATCCGGTTCTTCCCGGGCCTGCCCTCGACAGGATAATCATCTCCGCAAACCTGTCATTAGGGGAATGATGCAGGACCGGACTTCCGTAAATCCGCCGACAGAAACCCCCTTGCGATCAGACGGCTCCGATCCTGATGACCTGTCCGTCCTGGAGGATGTGCATATTCTTCTTTTCCAGAAGAGCCAGTTCGCTCTTGATGAACGGACGGTACATGAGTTTCATATGATAGAGATAGACGTCCGTCTGGAGCGTCTCCAGCTTACGCAACTCCTCACCGAGAGCCGCCGGCGTTAGATGACCCGTAACGTCCGCCACGTGCTGCATCTTGTCAGGCAGGGAAGTCTCCACGAATATGGCCTTCAGATTGGCCGTCTTATTCGCGATATCCCATATTTCGTCCGTCGGACCCGTATCGCCTATAAAAATGACCGTGCCGTCTACGGACTCCACGACATACGCCACGGTCTCCACGGCATGATTGACTTCCACGGCGGTTACCTTGAATCCGTCGATGGTAATGCCTTTATTGCTCTCGATGGGGCGAAACGCCAGGACCGGATGGTCGCTGTCGGGAATTTTCGTGAAATCGGGCCAAACATCCCCGTTAAAGAGATGGGTGTGGATCGTCTCCAGGATGTTATCCTTGCTGATGACGACCAGCGGCGATTCTCTCCGGTCGTAGTATATATTGTCCGCCAGAAAAGGGATATCCTTGATATGGTCCAGATGGGCGTGCGTAACGAGGATATAATCGATCTTGGCCTGATCCTCCGGCGCCAGCACCGACACAACCGTGCCAGCATCAATCAGGATATTTTCATTTAAAAGGAAGGCCGTTGTGTTGAAGCCCGGATGACTCGATCCGTGACACCCCAATACCCTGATATTCATCATTACGATCCCTCAGCCGCCAAGGATGATCGGACGTCCATATCCGTATCAGTCGGGGATCACTTTAAACACTTCGTCGCCGGGACGGACGCGGTCCGAAGTCTTGACGCCGATATAGTCGCCGGGAACGGCCTTTTCGATTTTCTGGTTATTCACCTCCATTGATTCCAGGGTATCCGTAAAATCGGTGGTATGGCCGAAGAATTTGATCTTATCGCCGATGTTGACTTCGCCGGCCGTGATCTTGACTGCCGCGACACTCGGTTTTGCAAAAAATTTGACTACTTCGCCTATTTTTTCTTCCGGCATAATGAACCTCCTTATCCGAACCGTTTTGTAGAGCTTTAAATTTAGTGAATATTATAACACTCTTAGGCGGATATGACAAGAATATATCCATATAAAAAAAGCAGGCTTGATCCAAGCCTGCTTTTTTCTTCAATTATACCGGAATTCTATTATGCAGCCGCGGCGGCCTTCTTCTTTCCCTTCGCCTTTGCCTTGGCTTTTTTCACTTCCGCAGTCAATTCGATGATGGACATGGGGGCATTGTCGCCGACGCGGAATCCCGTTTTGACGATTCTCGTGTAACCGCCTTTACGCTCACGGAAGCGCTCGGAAAGATCGCTGAACAGCTTCCCAACGACTTCGCCGTCCCTTACATAGGAGAGCGCCTGCCTCCTCGCGTGGAGATCGCCGCGCTTGCCCAGGGTCACCATTTTATCGGCCACTTTTCTGAGTTCCTTGGCTTTACTGTCCGTCGTTTCGATCTTTTCATATTTAAACAAGGAAGTCACCATGTTCCGCAACATGGCCTTTCGATGGCTCGATGTTCTCCCTAGCTTTTTTCCCGATTTGCCATGACGCATGGTTGCTGTCCTTTCCTATATTAAATGTTTTCTATTCCGCCTGGGAGTCTTCGTAATCCTTGGCCTGTTCCTTGTTCCAGGGTGTAAATTCCAGCTTCATACCGAAACTCAGGCCCATTTCATCAAGGATGACCTTGATTTCGTTAAGGGACTTGCGCCCGAAGTTTTTCGTCTTGAGCATCTCTGCTTCCGTCTTCTGAACCAGTTCCCCGATCAACTCGATGCCCGCATTTTTAAGGCAGTTCATCGACCTGACCGAAAGCTCCAGGTCATCGACCCGCCGCAGGAGGATATTGTTGATGTCTTCTTTCTCTTCCTTGATAGGCTGCTCTTCTTCCTCGATTTCGTCGAAATTGATGAAGACGTCGAGCTGTTCCTTCAATATTTTGGCCGCGTAGGCGACGGAATCTTCCGGCAGGACGCTGCCGTCGGTCCATACTTCGAGAATCAGACGGTCATAGTCGGCGATCTGCCCGACGCGGGCATGGGTTACCGTGTAATTGACCTTCTTGATCGGCGAATAGATGGCATCGATGTTGATCGTTCCTTCGGGCTGATCGAACTCCCGTTCTCTTTTCGCCGGAACGTAACCCTTGCCGAGTTTTACGTACATATCGGCTTTGAATGTCGCATCGCCGGACAATGTCGCGATGTAATGGTCGGGATTAAGGACCTCGACATTGCCGTCAGTAATGATATCGGCCGCCGTAATGATGCCTTCCTCCGTCTTTTCGATGCGAACGGCCCTCGGACCGTCCTGATGGAGCTTGACCCGGACTCCCTTGAGATTCATGATAATGTCGGTCACATCTTCCTTGATCCCCGGGACCGTATCGAATTCATGCAATACACCATCAATTTTCACGGACACAATCGCCGCCCCTTGGATGGACGACAAAAGGACCCGTCTGATCGCGTTCCCCAGCGTAATGCCGAAACCCCTTTCCAGGGGCTGACAGGTAAATTCGCCATAAAAACGCGACCGGCTTGTTTCATCAATCTCAATCCTCTTGGGCCGTATCAAGCTGCGCCAATTTCTTTGCATAGATTCATTTCCTTATGTTGTGGTGAAAATCCGTACCTGGTTCCAATTAACGGTGCGACTACTTGGAATACAGCTCAACCACTAATTGTTCTTGTACCGGCATGGTAAGATCTTCACGACCGGGCATTGCCTTGACGGTTCCCTTAAAATTGGCCTTGTCCAATTCGAGCCACGAGGGAACACCCCTGCGCGCTATGGTCTCCATAGCCTCCAGTATGCGTTCCACCGTCCTGCTCTTTTCCCGCAGTTGAATCTCGTCACCGACCTTTACTATATAGGAGGGGATATTGACCGGTTTTGAACTGACCAGGAAATGGTTATGTCTGACAAGTTGCCTTGCTTCATTCCGTGAATTGGCAAACCCCATCCGAAAGACCATGTTGTCGAGCCGTCTTTCCAGCAAGAGAAGAAGGTTCGTACCCGTTATCCCCTTCTGCCGGTCTGCTCTCTCGAAGTTGCCCTTGAACTGCTTCTCGAGCAGGCCGTACATCCTCTTGAGTTTCTGCTTTTCCCGGAGCTGAACCCCATAGTCCGAATACTTTCTCCGAAGCTGTCCGTGCTCACCCGGGGCGTATCCCCGCCGCTCGTAGGCGCACTTTTCGGTGTAGCACCTGTCTCCCTTGAGAAACAGTTTCAATCCTTCTCTTCGGCACAATCTGCACACGGATTCTTTATACCTTGCCAAAATACCTCCCTGTCGTTCCTTCGATATTGGTGGTTACCCGCGCAGCGCCCCTGAGGGACAGGCATCCGCGCATATCAGTTTTTGATGTTTATACCCTTCTTCTCTTCGGAGGCCGGCAGCCGTTGTGGGGAATAGGCGTCACATCCCTGATGAGGCTGATATTCAGGCCCGCGAGTTGGAGCGACCTGAGAGCCGATTCTCGGCCGGACCCCGGCCCCTTGACATAGACCTGCACGGTTCTCAATCCGTGCTCCTTGGCTTTTTTAACGGCATCTTCCGCAGCGAGCTGCGCGGCGAACGGGGTGCTCTTCCTCGACCCCTTGAATCCCTGCATGCCGGCCGATGCCCAGGCGATGACGTTCCCGCTCATATCGGTAATCGTCACGATCGTGTTATTGAACGTAGACTGGATATGGGCCACGCCTTCCGTTATATTCTTCTTCTCTTTTTTCTTTCCCGTTTTTCTCGATGGTTTGGCCATGCTACCTCCGGCTCATGATCTTCTGCTCGCTGTTACTTCCTCTTCCCTGCCACGGAACGTCTCGGACCCTTTCGCGTCCGCGCGTTGGTACCGGTTCTCTGGCCCCGGACAGGCAATCCCTTCCTGTGTCGCAATCCCCGGTAAGATCCCAAATCCATAAGTCTCTTGATCGACATGGAGATATCTCTGCGCAGATCGCCCTCGACTTTGTGCTCTTTGTCGATGATATTTCTGATGGCGGTAATTTCCGAGTCGGCCAGAACATCCGTCTTCGTATCGGGACTGACGCCTGCCTCCGCCAGGATCTCCATAGCCTTCGTCCGGCCTATCCCGTAGATATAGGTCAACGCAATCTCCATCCTCTTATTTTTGGGTAAATCCACGCCTGCTATTCTGGCCACAAAAAACCTCCTACGGCTTGTTATCCTTGACGCTGCTTATGCTTCGGGTTCTCGCAAATTACCCTCAAGACGCCCCGCCTTTTGATAATCTTGCACTTATCGCACATTTTTTTTACGGAAGATCTGACTTTCACAAGATATCCCCTTATGCTCGTAATCCTGATTATGACGCCGATACGTGGCTTGAGGCCACCCCTATTTTGCCCTGTATGTAATCCTGCCCCGCGTCAGATCATAGGGCGACAGCTCGACGGTGACCTTGTCGCCGGGAAGGATCTTGATGAAATGCATCCGCATCTTCCCGGAAATGTGGGCCAGCACCCGGTGTCCGTTTTCCAACTCGACGCGAAACATGGCGTTCGGCAAGGGCTCGATAACCCTGCCTTCAACCTCTATCGCTTCCTCTTTCGCCATAATGTAAAAACTCCGACCGCGCACACCGCGGTCATTCTTTCTCAGTGCAACTGACTGAGTATCTCCGGCCCGTTCTGCGTTATCGCAACAGAATGCTCGAAATGGGCCGACAGTTTTCCGTCCTGGGTCACCACCGTCCAGCCGTTCGACAATACACGGACTTTGAATGTTCCTTCATTGACCATCGGTTCGATGGCCAGCACCATACCAGCCCTCAACTCAATGCCGCGCCCGCGGATACCGTAATTCGGAACCTGCGGCTCCTCGTGGAGCATGCGGCCTATTCCGTGACCGACAAAATCCCTGACGACAGCATAACCCGCATCCTCGACATGGGACTGCACCGCACCGGAGATGTCCCCCAGCCGGTTGCCGACCTTCGCGACCTCGATCGCTTTATAAAGAGATTCTTCCGTAACCCGCATGAGCCTCAAGGCGTCATCGCTGACGGCGCCTACCGGCACCGTTACGGCTGCATCTCCGAAATATCCCTTATAATCGACGCCGAAATCGATGCTGAGGATATCGCCCTCTTTAAGCCGCCGGTCGGACGGCATGCCGTGGACGACTTCGGCATTGACCGATGTGCAAAGAGCGTACGGATAACCTCTGTATCCTTTGAACGCCGGCTTGGCCCCTTTTTTCTCGGCCAGTTCTCCCGACAGGCGGTCCAGCTCCGATGTTGTCACCCCGGGCTTTACCCTGTCAACAATGTCTCTCAATACTTCAGCGACAATCCGGTTGCTTCTGCGGAGTTTCTCGATCTCTTCCGGCGATTTTAATATAACCATCCTCAATGCTCTGGGTGCAAAACAACCGCTACCGTCTTCTGGCGATCCGTCCTTTTTTCATGAACCCTTCATACTGCCTGGTCAGAAGGTGCGTTTCAATCTGTCCTGCCGTATCAAGAGCGACACCGACAACGATAAGCAGAGCCGTACCACCGAAATAAAAGGGCACGTTGAAATAGGCATAAAGAATACTCGGCAGCACGCAGATGGCCGAAACATAGATGGCCCCTCCGAAAGTCAGTTTCGTCAGGACTTCGTCGATATATTCCGCCGTCTTCTTACCCGGTCTGATACCCGGGATATAACCGCCGTACTTCTTGATATTGTCCGCCACATCGACCGGATTGAACATCACGGCCGTGTAAAAATAACAGAAAAAGACGATCAACGCGACATAAGGTATCTCATGGGTCCAGGTCCCCATTTTCATCGAATCGGCAAAGGCCTTCATCCAGGGATGGTCCACAAAATTCGCGATCGTCGCCGGAAACATCATGATGGACGACGCAAATATCGGCGGAATGACGCCCGCCGTATTGACTTTCAGCGGCAGATGGGTCGATTGCCCGCCGTAAACCTTTCTACCGACCACCCTCTTGGCGTACTGAATGGGAATGCGCCGCTGCCCGCTTTCGACAAAGACGATCAGGCCGACCACGCCGACCATGAAGATGATCAGGAACAGGATGATGAATATGCCCATTTCACCCGCCGAGTGCATACTGAAGGTCTGCAGTATCGCCGCAGGCGCACGGCAGACGATTCCGGCAAAGATGATCAGGGATATGCCGTTGCCGATCCCTTTCTCGGTAATCTGTTCGCCGAGCCACATGATAAAGGCGGTTCCCGCCGTCAGTGTCAGCATGGTCATGAGCCTGAATCCCCAGCCCGGATCGATCACCAGGGGCATGCTGCCAACCGTCTGATGCTCCAGGCCGATGGCGATGGCAAATCCCTGAATAAGGCTCAAGACAACCGTACCGTAACGGGTATACTGTGTGATCTTTCGTCTTCCGGCCTCTCCTTCCTTGGAGAGCTTCTCCAGATGCGGAATGGCCACGGTCAAAAGCTGGAGGATGATCGATGCGCTAATGTAGGGCATGATCCCCAGGGTGAAGACCGAGAAGTTGCTCAGTGCCCCGCCGGCAAACATGTTAAACAATTCCAGAAGCGATCCCTTGGTCTGCTCCATGAAGGCAGCCAGGGCGCCGGCGTCGATACCCGGTGTCGTGACATGGACGCCGATACGGTAGACGACGAGAAGCAAGAACGTGAACAGGATTCTCTTCTGCAGCTCAGGAATTTTCTGGATATTGGAAACGCCTTCTAGCAATTCAGACAACCTCTATAACGGAACCGCCTGCGGCCAGTATCTTTTCCCTGGCGCCGCGGCTGATCAGGTTCAATTTGAGAGAGAGGGGTTGCTCCAAGGTGCCCTTGCCAAGCACTTTGACACCATCTCCCGTCCTTTTGATAAGTCCGTGGCTCTTCAAAAGCGCTTCATCGACCACGGTACCGGCCGGAAATATATTGAGCGAGGCGATATTGACCGTCTCGATCTGTTTGCGACTGTAGTTACGGAACCCCCTCTTCGGAAGCCGCCTCGCCAGAGGCATCTGTCCGCCTTCGAAGCCGGGCCTTACGCCTCCGCCGGAGCGGGCATTCTGGCCCTTGGCGCCCTTACAGGACGTACCGCCGTGATCGCCGCCGCGGCCGACCCTTTTCCTCTTCTTTCGCGAACCCGCAGGTGGTTTCAATGATCCTAGATTCATGACTGCTTCCCTTCTGCAACTTCTTCGACGGCAACCAGGTGCTCTATCTTCTTGACCATGCCGCGTATCTCGGGCGTATCCACCAAGTAAACGGTTTTGTGCATTTTGCCCAACCCCATCCCTTTGAGGATCTTTCGCTGTTTTTCCGGTCTTCCTATATAACTTCTGATCTGTGTAATCTTAAGCTTCACCGCCAGAACCACCCTTTCCCGGATGTGTTTGTCGTCAGTTTATGTTCTTGTCCGCCGTTTACTGGGATGCATCGACGCCCCGGAGTTCGGAGATCATCGCCGGGTCCTTCAGCTTGCTGAGCCCTTCAATCGTTGCCTTGACCAGGTTGTGCGGATTGTGCGACCCCAGGCACTTCGTCAGAATATTGTGGACGCCTGCGACTTCGAGCACGGCCCTCACGGCGCCGCCGGCAATGAGTCCCGTTCCTTCCGATGCGGGTTTAAGCAAGACGCGGCCTGCGCCATAGTGACCGATGATCTCGTAGGGAATCGTCCGGTTTTTGACGGCTACACGCACCATGCTTTTCTTGGCCTGCTCCATCCCCTTCCGGATCGCTTCGGGAACTTCATGGGCCTTCCCCAATCCTGCTCCAACGGCCCCTTTTCCGTCGCCGACGACGACGATGGCGCTGAACCTGAATCTTCTTCCACCCTTGACAACCTTGGCCGTCCGATTGATCGCAATCACTCGGTCCAGAAGTTCCAATTCTTCCATACCCGTCTTATCCAATGATCATATCCTCACATAAGTATTTCTGGGATTTAAAACTCCAGCCCTGCCTCGCGCGCCCCTTCGGCCAGGGCTTTCACCCGTCCGTGATAGAGGTACACGCCCCGGTCGAAGACAACCTTCTGTATCCCCAAACCGGCGAGCTTCTGCGAAACCAGTTTCCCCACCGCATTGGCAGCTTCCGCCTTCTTCTTCTCCGCGATGGCTTCCTTCAGCTCCTTGCTCAAAGTGGATGCAGAGGCCAAGGTTCTTCCGAGGACGTCGTCAACGGCCTGGGCGTAAATATGCCTGGCACTCCGATACACGGACAGACGGGGTCTTTCCGACGTTCCGTGAATTTTGCCCCTGATCCGCTTCTTTCTCTTTTCCTTGGTTCTTTCCAGCTTTTTCGAAGACAATGTTCTACCTCTCCCTAGGGTATCTGCAATCGTGACTATTTCGTACCGACCGACTTCCCGACCTTGCGGCGGACATGCTCACCGACGTATTTGATCCCTTTTCCCTTGTAGGGCTCCGGCTTCTTCAGGGCCCTGATTTCGGCGGCAGTACGTCCGACAAGCTGTTTGTCGATGCCGGAGACGACGATATTGACCTGTTTGTCGACCTTGACGGCGATCCCTTTCGGAATCCTGTATTCCACCGGATTGGAATAACCCAGCACCATCTTAAGGTTGTTGCCGGCAATCTCGGCACGGTATCCCACACCGGAAATTTCCAGTCCTTTTTCGAAGCCGGCGCTGACACCCGTAATCATATTGGAGAGCAATGTCCTCGCCAAACCGTGAACGGAGCGGTCTTCCCGGGCATCCGAGGCCCGCTTCACCAGGACCGTTTCGTTCTCCATGGCAATCTCGACATTTCCCGGCATCCCCATGGTCAGGGTTCCCTTGGGGCCCTCAACCTTGATGACATTATTATCCCGGGTTATCTTAACCCCTTTTGGAAGCGCGATGGGCTTTTTACCAATTCTTGACATGAAAAAAACTCCCGATATTCTTGATGGCCAGCGGACGACCGTTTACCAGACGTTGCAGAGGATCTCTCCGCCGACATTCTGTTCCCTGGCCTGTTTGTCCGTCATAATCCCCTTCGATGTAGACAGGATTGCAATTCCATAACCGTTCAGGACCTTCGGAATCTTCTCACTCTTCACGTATATCCTGCGCCCCGGCTTGCTCACCCGTTGGATGCCGCTGATCACGTTTCTCCTGGCATCGGGATACTTCAGGTATACCCTGAGAATTTCACGGCCATCCTCGCCTTTTTTGACGTCGTGGCCGCTGATGAAACCGCTCGCCTTCAGCACTTTCGCAACATCCGTGTTCATCCGGGACAGCATCACATCGACACTCTTGAAATGCATCTTATTCGCATTTCTGATCCTGGTTAACATATCCGCGATCGGATCTGTCATACCCATAAAGCCGCTCCTTCACTTCTTCACTGTATTATCCCGCCGCTTGCGCAGGAGGGTGCTTATTCTTACCAGCTCGATTTGATTACGCCGGGGATTTCGCCTTTCAGAGAAAGGTTCCTCAGGCATATTCTGCACATATCGAATTTACGATAATACGCTCTCGGTCTGCCGCAGATCGGGCAGCGATTATAGACGCGTACCGCAAACTTCGTTTTTCTTTTTGCCTTGGCGATCAACGATTTCTTTGCCACAGTGCCTCCTGGCGTAATGCTTGATATCTGACCTGTTCTTAATGTCTAAACGGCAATCCCATGAGTTTGAGGAGTTGTCTGGCCTCGTCATCCGTCTTCGCCGACGTGACAATCACGATGTTCATGCCCTTGATCTTGTCGATTTTGTCGTATTCGATTTCCGGAAAGATAATCTGTTCCTTCAATCCCATGGCGAAATTCCCGCGCCCGTCGAAGGACTTGGAGGAAATCCCCCTGAAGTCCCTGACCCTGGGCAGGGCAACATTGACCAGCCGGTCGAAAAACTCGAACATTCTCTCTTTTCTCAGGGTCACGGAACATCCGATGGACATCCCCTGCCGAAGCTTGAAGGTTGCAATGGATTTGCGGGCCTTGGTGACGACGGGTTTCTGACCCGTAATCATGGCCAGTTCGGCCTGGGCGCTTTCGAGTATTTTCACATTCTGAATCGCCTCACCCAGTCCCATATTCACCACGATCTTCTCAAACTTCGGGACTTCCATCCGGTTCTTATACTGGAATTCCTTGATCAGAGCGGGAACGACTTCCTTCAGATAATATTCCTTTAATCTCGCCATGGTTTACAGTCCCTACGCTTCTAATATCTCATTACATTTCTTGCAGACACGAACCTTCTTTCCGTCTTCCAGGATTTTGTAACCCAGACGGACACCCGTATCGCACTTGTTGCAGATCAGGAGCACGTTGGAGGCATGGATCGAGCCTTCTTTCTCGATGACGCCGCCCTTCGACTTGGCATCCGCCCTTTTGTGCTTCTTGAGGAGGTTCAGCTTCTCGACGACCACGCGGTCTTTTTCCCGGATCGTCTTCAAGATCTTCCCCGTCCGTCCCTTTTCCTTGCCGGCAATGACCTTTACCAAATCGCCTTTTTTCAATCCCTGCATTTTATCTTCCTCGTCTGCCGCTGTTATAAGACCTCGGGAGCAAGTGAGATGATCTTCATGAATTGCTTCGCTCGAAGTTCCCTCGCTACTGGTCCGAATATTCTGGTTCCGATCGGCTCCATCTGGTTGGAGATCAGGACCGCGGAATTATCGTCAAATTTCAGAAATGAACCGTCGGGGCGCCGAACTTCCTTCACGGTCCTTACGATGACGGCCCTCATCACGTCGCCCTTTTTCACTTTCGAATTCGGAAGGGCTTCTTTAACGGAGACGACGATCACGTCGCCCACACTGGCATATCTTCTTTTGGACCCGCCAAGGACCTTGATGCACGCGACCTTCCTCGCGCCTGAGTTATCCGCCACATTTAAGATGGTCTGCATCTGAATCATAACAACACTCCCAACATTAAACCGCTGTATTTTCCCTTATGCTACTTCGCCTTCTCCAGAATCTCGCGGATTCTCCAACGTTTTTCCTTGCTGAGAGGCCTTGATTCCACGATCAGAACCTTGTCGCCGATTTGACAGCGGTTTTCTTCATCATGGGCCATGTATTTCACGTGTCTCCGGACATATTTCTGAAATACCGGGTGCTTTACGATTCTTTCTGAACGGACGACGATGGTCTTGTCCATTTTGTTGCTGATCACAACGCCTTTGATCGTCCTTTTATTGCCACGTTCCTTCATTGCGAACCGCCGGCCTCCTTTTCTCTGAGCACGGTTTTAATCCGGGCGATATCCTTCTTCACCTTCCCCAGTGTCGCCGTGGAATCCAGCTGACCTGTCGTGTGCCTGATACGAAGGCGAAACAGTTCTTCCTGCAAGTCTCTGTTCTTCTGCTTAAGCTCCGCCAACCCCAGTTCCTTGATGTCTTTAATTTTCATCTGCAACCTCCCGCGCTAAGAACTTGGTGGCGATGGGAAGCTTGTGGGCCGCAAGGCGAAAGGCTTCTTTGGCTACGTCCTTGGAAACACCCTCCATTTCATACATGACCATGCCGGGTTTCACGACGGCCACCCATTCCTCGGGGGCTCCCTTTCCCTTTCCCATGCGTGTTTCGGCGGGCTTCTTGGTAATCGATTTTTGCGGGAAAACCCGGATCCAGATCTTGCCGCCGCGCTTGACGTGACGGGTCATGGCGATACGAGCCGCCTCGATCTGTCTTGCCGTAATCCAACCGCATTCGGCCGCCTGCAGACCATATTCTCCGAAAGTTACGCTGGAACCGCGGATGGCTTTGCCTCCCATCCGTCCCCGCTGCAGCTTTCTGTATTTCACCCTTTTCGGCATCAACATTGTTCAGGTACCCCTCTTCTTATCGCTCAACCTCTTTCTTGTCGGGCAGGATCTCGCCGTGGAAGACCAGGACCTTGACCCCGATCAGTCCGTAAGCCGTATGGGCTTCGGCAAATCCGAAATCGATGTCGGCCCGGATCGTGTGGAGCGGCACCCGCCCCTCCCTGTACCACTCGGAACGCGCCATTTCCGCGCCGCCGAGACGGCCTGCGCAGTTGACCCTGATTCCCTTGGCACCGAATTTAAGAGCGGACAGCACGCATTTCTTCATGGCCCGCCGGAAAGCGACGCGCCGTTCCAACTGCAGGGCGACGTTTTCGGCAACCAGCTGGGCGTCAACTTCGGGTTTGCGAACTTCCAGAATATTGACAATAACCTCGCTTGAGGTGATCTGTTCCAGGTCTTTCTTTAACTTCTCTATCTCCGATCCCTTTTTGCCGATGATGATTCCCGGCCGAGCAGCGTGAATATTGACTTTGGCCTTCTGGGCAGCCCTCTCAACGTCGATTTTCGATATCCCGGCGTGATAAAGCTTCTTCTTCAGATATTTCCTGATCTTGATATCTTCGTGGATGAGATCGCTGTAGTTCTTGTCAGCGTACCACTGTGACCGCCACGTCTTGATACCGCCCAGCCTGAACCCGATCGGATTAACCTTCTGACCCAAACTTCCACCTCCTTAAAGCCGATTATTGTTCGGCCAAAACAACCGTTATATGGCTCATTCTTTTCTTGATCGAAGCCGCTCTTCCCTGCGCCCTTGCCCTCCAACGCTTCAGCGACGGCCCCTGATCGACGAACACTTCCTTCACGAAGAGGATATTCTCATCCATGTTCGGATTCTGCTTCGCATTGGCTATGGCCGATTTCAGGACCCGGTCCACCGCGCCCGCAGCGCTCTTCCTGGTGAACATCAGGACTTTCTTGGCCTCGTCGACCTTCTTTCCCCGGATCAGGTCCACCACCAGACGGACTTTCTGAGGCGACATGCGAACATACTTTGCAATAGCTCTTGCTTCCATACTCTTATTGACTCCAGACATCCTCTCTCGGACTTACTTCGTTTATTTCTTAACCTTGGACTTACGGTCGCCGGCATGGCTGAAGAACGTTCGCGTCGGGGCAAACTCGCCAAGCTTATGTCCTACCATGTTTTCCGTAACGAACACCGGGATGAATTTCTTTCCGTTATGAACGGCAAAAGTCTGTCCGATCAATTCGGGTGTAATGGTGGAGCGGCGGGACCACGTCTTTATCACGGCCTTGCTCCCCGTCGCTTCGGCCTGTCTCACCTTCTCCAGTAATCTCTCCTCGATATACGCACCTTTCTTGATTGAACGCGCCACCGCTTAACCCCTTCTCTTGATGATATATTTATCCGTACGTTTGTTCGATCTTGTCTTGTGGCCCTTGGTCGGAACACCCCACGGCGTACAGGGATGGCGCCCGCCGGAAGATTTTCCTTCGCCTCCGCCCATCGGATGGTCGATCGGGTTCATCGCCACGCCCCGGACATGGGGACGCTTGCCCAGCCATCTTGTCCGACCCGCCTTGCCGATGCTCAGATTCTCGTGCTCGAGATTGCCGACCTGTCCAATCGTGGCCCGGCACTCCATAAAGATCTTGCGGACCTCACCCGACGGCAGGCGCACCTGGGCGTAACTGCCTTCCTTGGCCATCAGCTGCCCATACGTTCCCGCCGATCTGATCATCTGCGCCCCGCGGCCCACCTTGAGTTCCAGGTTATGAATCAGGGTACCCAGGGGAATGCTCTTCAGGGGCATGGTATTGCCCGTTTTGATATCGGCCTTGTCGCTGCTGACGATCATTTCGCCGACGTTCAGTTTGTCCGGTGCAACGATATACCGTTTTTCACCGTCGGCATAGTGAAGAAGGGCGATCCTGGAAGATCGGTTGGGATCATACTCGATGGTGGCTACCTTGGCGGGGATATCCGATTTGTCGCGCCTGAAATCGATCAGCCTGAATTTCCTCTTGTGCCCGCCACCCATATGGCGGCTCGTAACGCGGCCGTTGTTATTGCGTCCTCCCGTCCTTCTTATCGGACGAGTCAGACTCTTGACAGGCTCGCTCGACGTGATCTCCTCAAAGTCGGCACACGTCTGAAATCTTCTTCCCGGCGATGTTGGCTTGTATTTTTTAATTCCCATTTCCTCTGGTTCCTTTTCCCTTATACCCCTTCATGAACCTCGATCCGATTTCCGGGAGCCAGGGTCACGACGGCTTTCTTCCATGAACGCTTCTGACCGATCACCCGGCCCATTCTTTTCTTCTTTCCCAGAACATTCATCATCCGGACATCGAGGACGTTCACTTTAAAAAGCTTCTCAATGGCCTGGCCGACCTCAATGCGATTCGCACGGGCATCGACTTCAAAGATATACTGATTCGCAGCATCCTTGAGAATCGTGCTCTTTTCGGTAATGATCGCTCTCTTGACAATTTGATGGATTTCCATGGCTACAACAAGGCCCCTTCGATCATCTTGACAGAAGGCTCCAGCAGAACGACATGGTCGTATTTGAGCAGGTCGTACACATTGATACCCTCTGATCTAATCATTTTTACATCCGGGATGTTCCGCGATGACTTTTCCAGAACGGGGATCGATTCGGGAATCACGAACAGCGCTTTTGTCAGCCCGAAACGGTCAACCACCGCCTTGAATTTTTTGGTTTTGATTTCGTCCATGGGGAAGTCTTTGAGGATCAGCATTTTCTCTTCCCGGTACTTCATGCTGAGGGCCGATACCAACGCGGCCCTCCGTACTTTCCGGGGCACCTTGTAGCTGTAATCCCTCGGAGTCGGACCGAAAACAATACCGCCGCTTCTCCAGAGAGGCGATCGCGTCGTGCCCGCCCGTGCTCTGCCTGTACCTTTTTGTCTCCAGGGTTTCTTTCCTCCGCCGCTGACCTGGCTTCTTCCCTTTACGGCCGCCGTACCGCGCCTTCTCGACGCCATCTGCATTCTGACGACTTCGTATATGACCGCTTCATTGACTTCCGTGCCGAAGACCGCATCGTTCAGTTCAATGTCGGAAACTTTATTCTTTTCGATATCGTATACGGGCAAAACGGGCATTTTCTACACTCCCGGAATATGATTATCCGTTTTTCTTTTTCGATTTTTTTATGACGACTATACTGTTCTTGCTCCCCGGGACAGCCCCCTTGACCAGGAGCAGATTCCTTTCGCTCCGGACGGCGACGACCATCATGTTCTGAACGGTCTTCCTCTCGTCTCCCATGTGTCCCGGCAGCTTCTTACCCTTGAGGACCCTGGACGGATCTGCGCTCGCTCCGATGGAACCGGGAGCACGATGGAACATGGACCCGTGCGTCGCCCGTCCGCCCCCGAAGCCGTGCCGCTTCACGCCGCCCGCAAAGCCCTTCCCCTTGGTCGTTCCGATGATATCGACGAAATCGCCGTTCTGGAACATATCGACCTTGAACTCGTATCCGGGATCGCAGGCCTCGTCGGACTTGATTTCTCTCAGCGTTCTGAAGAAACCTTTTTCGGCTTTGGCTAAATGGCCCTGACGCGCTTTGCTGACGCTCTTCTGCTTCACCCGGCCGTAGCCCAGTTGCAGGGCGTTGTAGCCGTCCGCCTTCTTCGTTTTCCGCTGAATAACGACGGAAGGCTCCACTTCCAGGACGGTCACCGGAACGGCCAAGCCGTCGTCCATGTATACCTGGGTCATCCCCAGTTTCTTTCCTATCAGTCCTGTTTCCATCTCGTCACAATCTTCATGAATAAAATATGAGGAGATGAATGTTCATGGGGCATCCATCTCCTATTCTCGCCCAGAGACTATAGCTTTATCTCGACGTCCACACCGGCTGAAAGATCCAGCTTCATCAAAGCATCGACCGTCGCCTGGGTGGGTTCGATAATATCGACCAGCCGCTTGTGCGTTCTGATCTCGAACTGCTCCCGCGATTTCTTATCCACGTGCGGAGACCGGTTGACGCAGTACTTGTTGATACCCGTCGGCAAAGGAATGGGGCCGGCTACCCTGGCTCCGGTTCTCTTGGCCGTATCGACGATGTCTTCCACCGAACGATCCAGCAGCTTGTAATCGTAGGCTTTAAGGCGAATTCTAATCTTCTGGTCTTTCATGGATCTATCAACTCAAAATAGGGGACGTTAAAACCCGTCCGCGTTAAATGATTCCTGCCGGTGTTAACCGTCCGGATGAACCGCATCCGGAACACTCCCGGCAGGCACGTTTTCTTATGCTTTCGCTATTCCAGAATCTTGCTGACGACGCCGGCACCGACCGTGCGACCGCCTTCGCGAATAGCGAACCGCAGCTGCTCTTCCATGGCGATCGGGGTAATCAGCTGAATTTCCAGGTTGACATTATCACCGGGCATAACCATTTCTACGCCTTCCGGCAGGGTTGCAACACCGGTCACGTCGGTTGTCCGGAAATAGAACTGGGGACGATAGCCGTTGAAGAACGGCGTATGCCGGCCGCCTTCCTCCTTGGTCAGAACGTAGACAGCGGCCTGGAATTTGGTATGGGGGGTGATGGAACCCGGCTTGGCGACAACCTGCCCCCTTTCGACTTCCTCACGCTTCGTACCGCGAAGGAGGACACCGATATCGTCGCCGGCGCGCCCTTCGTCGAGGGTCTTCCTGAACATTTCAACACCCGTGCAGACGGTCTTGAAGGTCGGCCGGATGCCGACGATCTCGACTTCTTCACCGGTCCTCACGATACCGCGGTCAACACGGCCCGTAACGACTGTTCCGCGTCCGGAGATCGAGAAGACGTCACCGATCGGCATAAGGAAAGGCTTGTCGAGGTCGCGGGGAGGTTCCGGAATATAGTTATCGACGGCCGCCATGAGCTCCCAGATCGATTTGGCATCTTCGGAACTTGAATCGTCCGTCTCCAGCGCCTTCAGCGCAGAACCCCGGATGATGGGAATTTCGTCACCGGGGAAATCGTATTCGGTAAGGAGCTCTCTCAATTCCAGCTCTACGAGATCGAGGAGTTCGGGGTCGTCGACGAGGTCGACCTTATTCATATATACGACGATGTAAGGGACTTGGACTTGTCTGGCAAGGAGGATATGTTCTCTTGTCTGGGGCATCGGACCATCGGAGGCTGCAACCACGAGGATAGTACCATCCATATGCGCCGCTCCGGAAATCATGTTCTTGATGTAGTCCGCGTGACCAGGGCAGTCGACATGGGCATAATGTCTTTTGTCCGTTTCATACTCCACGTGGGAAATATTGATCGTAACGCCTCTCTCTTTTTCTTCGGGAGCATTGTCGATCGAATCAAAGGGCCGGAACTCGGCCATACCCTTCTTAGCCAAGTGCTTCGTAATCGCAGCAGTTAGCGTGGTCTTGCCATGATCCACGTGCCCAATGGTACCTACATTCAGATGCGGCTTCGTCCTCTCAAATTTTTTCTTTGCCATTGCAACATACCTCCTTCAGCTTTGAATGGTTCTGTATTCTCTTGCCCTTTGTCGTTAAGTTTCGCTTTCTTGGGTGGCTCAATCGTCGCCACGATTATTTAGAATCTGTAATGGGCGAAGGCTTTGTTGGCTTCGGCCATTTTATGAACGCTTTCCCTCTTCTTTACGGCGCTGCCCCTGTTGTTGGCGGCATCGATCAGTTCCGCCGCGAGCTTTTCCTTCATCGTTTTTTCCGTACGTTCCCTCGAGTGCAGAATCAACCAGCGGATACCCAGGGCCGTTCTTCGCGATGCGGCGACTTCCGTCGGCACTTGGTAGGTGGAACCGCCCACCCTTCGCGATTTGACTTCGATCAAGGGTTTGACGTTGTTGACTGCTTTTTCAAATACTTCGACGGGCGGCTCTTTGAGCTTGCGCTCGATGATATCGAATGCCCCGTAAAGGATGGACTCGGAAACACTCTTCTTGCCCCGTTCCATGAGATTATTGATAAACTTGGCTACAAGCTTGTTGTTGTATTTCGGATCCGGAATTATCTCTCTCTTGGCTACTTCTCTTCTTCTCGGCATGTCTCTATCCCCGGCTAGTTCGGCTTCTTAGCGCCGTATTTGGATCTTCCCTGCTTCCTGTCGGCAACGCCTACGGCATCCAGCGTACCTCTCACGATATGATAACGAACCCCCGGAAGGTCCTTCACTCTGCCTCCCCTGACGAGGACAACGGAATGCTCCTGAAGATTGTGCCCCACCCCGGGGATATAAGATGTGACTTCATAGCCGCTGGTAAGACGCACACGGGCAACCTTTCTCAAAGCCGAGTTGGGCTTCTTGGGCGTTGACGTGTAGACCCTGACGCAGACTCCCCGACGCTGGGGAGAGCTGACCAGGGCAGGCGTTTTCGCCTTCTG
Source organism: Syntrophales bacterium (assembly GCA_963668175.1). Classification (GTDB taxonomy): domain Bacteria; phylum Desulfobacterota; class Syntrophia; order Syntrophales; family PHBD01. The sequence goes on along the minus strand of OY764159.1, from coordinate 1,043,020 downwards.
CTGAATATTCATCCTACCCTTGCGGATTAATTGATTAATTGTCGGCATCTTTCCTCCTGAAACCTGTGTCCCTGCCCTTTACGCTAAATAAGGATAACTGACGCTGCAAAAGATGGCGTAGATATCAATTCGCGGCTTGCATGTCAAGTGTTTTCTCATCATTTTTTTCATCTGATTCTTGTTTTTCGGGCAACTCCTCCGGATCGGTCGCAACCTTGATGCCCAGTTTACGGTACATGGACAATCCGGTCCCGGCCGGGATGAGCCTTCCCATAATGACATTCTCTTTAAGTCCACGTAAATAATCGACTTTACCGGCAAGACTCGCTTCGGTGAGCACGCGGGTCGTTTCCTGGAAGGACGCCGCCGATATGAAACTCTGCGTGGAGAGGGATGCCTTCGTAATGCCCAGGAGAATCGGCTCGCCCGTGGCCGGACGGCCTCCGGCGGCGACGACCCGCTGGTTTTCCTCCTGGAAGCGGTGCCGCTCGACCTGTTCGTCGGCGATAAACGACGTGTCGCCGGGTTCGGAGATCTTCACCCTGCGCAGCATCTGGCGAACGATAACCTCCATATGCTTGTCGTTGATCTTAACGCCCTGGAGGCGGTAGACTTCCTGGACTTCGTCGACCAGGTAACGGGCCAGTTCCTTCTCGCCCTTGATCATCAGGAGGTCATGGGGGTTCTGGACGCCGTCCATGAGGGCTTCTCCAGCCCGAACCTTGTCGCCTTCCTGGACGCTGACATGCTTGCCTTTCGGGATCAGGTATTCCTTCTCCTCGCCTATCTCGGGCGTGATGACGACCTTTCTCTTGCCCTTGGCGTCCTTCCCGTAGGCAACCGTACCGTCGATCTCGCTGATAACAGCAAATTCCTTCGGTTTTCTCGCCTCAAACAACTCGGCGACCCGGGGAAGACCGCCGGTGATGTCCTTCGTCTTCGTCGTCTCTCTGGGGATTTTGGCGATGATATCGCCGGCGCTGATCTGATCCCCCTCGGAAACAACGATGTTGGAGCCGACGGAAAGCAGGTACCTGGCCACGGAATTCGTTCCGGCCACCTTGGCCGTCTTCCCCTTTTTGTCTTTAATAGACACGCGCGGCCGCAGATCAGTCCCCTTGAACTCGACAATAACCTTGCGGGAAAGGCCGGTGACTTCGTCCACCTGCTCCTGCATGGTCTTTCCTTCAATGACATCGCCGAATTTCACCGTCCCGTCGACTTCGGCCAGGATCGGTATAGAGAAGGGGTCCCATTCGGCAATCAGGTCGCCCTTCTTGACCTTTTTGCCGTTTTTCACCTTGAGATGCGCCCCGTAAGGAACGGGGTACTTCCCGCGGTTCCTTCCCTCGTCGTCCATGACGTAGATTTCACCGTTCCTGTTCATGACGACCAGTTCGTTCGGGTTGCCTTTGCTGGGAACGGTGTTCAGATTTTCAAAACTCACGGTACCTTCGTGGCGCGCATCCAGTGTGGAATGCTCCTCGAATTTGGCCGTACCACCGATATGGAAGGTTCTCATGGTCAGCTGGGTCCCGGGTTCGCCGATCGACTGGGCCGCGATGATGCCGACCGCCTCGCCGATGTTGACGATATGCCCGTGCGCCAGGTCGCGCCCGTAACACATGGCGCAAACGCCGTATTTGGATTTGCAGGAGAGCACGGAACGGATACGGACTTTTTCAATGCCGGAATGGTCGATCTTCTCCGCCAGCGTCTCCGTGATTTCCTGATTGGCCTCCACGATGACTTCATCGGTGAACGGGTCCCTGACCTCTTCCAGGGCGACCCTTCCCAAAACACGCTCGCCCGCCGTTTCGATGATTTCTCCGCCTTCCATCAGGGCCGAAACGGAGATGCCGTCGATCGTGTTGCAGTCGTCCTCGGTAATAATGCAGTCCTGGGCGACGTCCACCAGTCTTCTTGTCAGGTAACCCGAATTGGCGGTCTTCAAGGCCGTATCGGCCAGACCCTTACGGGCGCCGTGCGTCGAGATAAAGTACTGCAAAACCGTCAGCCCCTCACGGAAATTGGCCGTGATCGGGGTTTCGATGATTTCGCCGGACGGTTTCGCCATCAACCCTCTCATACCAGCGAGCTGCCTGATCTGGACGCCGCTGCCGCGGGCGCCGGAATCGGCCATCATGAAGATGGGGTTGAAGCTCTTCTCGATGCTTTTCGTGGCGGCCTCCGCACCCTCGGCGTAGTCCGTCTCGATGCCGCTCAGCATCTCGGACGCGACTTTCTCCGTAGCCTGGGCCCAAATGTCGATAACCTTGTTGTAGCGTTCACCATCCGTGATCAGACCGTCCATGTACTGTTTCTGGATCTTGAGAACGTCCTTGTCGGCCTGGGCCACGATGTCCTTCTTGTTGGGCGGAATGACCATGTTGTGGATGGCAAAGGACGCCCCCGAGGTCGTGGCATACTTGAAACCGAGGTCCTTCAGACGGTCGGCCAGGATGATGGTCGTCTTGTCGCCCCGCGTCCGGTAGCAGTAATCGATCAGATTGGCCAGTTCCTTCTTGTTCATCACCTTATTGATGTAGTCGAAGGGTATGTCCTCGGGGATAATCTCATAGAGGATGACCCTGCCGACGGTCGTGTCGTAGCGTTCCCCGTCGATGCGGACCTTGATCCGCGTATGCAGGTCCACGGCATTCACGTCGTAGGCGCGTCTCACTTCATCGGGGTTGGCAAAGATCATCCCTTCGCCCTTCGCCCCTACTCTCGCTCTCGTGAGGTAGTAAATCCCGAGAACGATGTCCTGGCTGGGGATAATGATCGGCTTGCCGTTGGCGGGCGACAGGATGTTGTTCGTCGACATCATGAGAACCCGCGCCTCGGTCTGCGCCTCGATGGACAGCGGAACATGGACGGCCATCTGATCGCCGTCGAAGTCGGCGTTGAACGCGGTGCAGACCAGGGGATGGAGCTGGATGGCCTTGCCCTCGATGAGAATGGGCTCAAAGGCCTGGATGCCGAGGCGGTGAAGCGTCGGCGCCCGGTTGAGCATGATGGGATATTCGCGCACCACTTCGTCGAGGGCGTCCCAGACTTCGGCCGTCTCTTTCTCGACCATCTTCTTGGCGCTCTTTACCGTGGTGACATAGCCTTTTTCCTGGAGCCGGTTATAAACGAAGGGTTTGAAGAGCTCCAGGGCCATCTTCTTGGGAAGACCGCACTGGTGCAGCCTCAGATCCGGTCCGACCGTGATGACCGAGCGGCCCGAGTAATCCACGCGTTTTCCCAGGAGATTCTGTCGGAACCGGCCCTGCTTCCCTTTCAGCATGTCGGAGAGCGAACGCAGCGGCCTCTTGTTGGAACCGGTAATCGCGCGGCCCCGGCGGCCGTTGTCGAAGAGGACGTCCACGGCTTCCTGAAGCATTCTTTTTTCATTCCGGATGATGATTTCGGGGGCGTTGAGTTCCTGGAGTCTCTTGAGGCGGTTGTTGCGGTTGATCACCCTGCGGTAGAGATCGTTCAGGTCGGACGTGGCGAACCGGCCTCCGTCCAGGGGCACCAGCGGCCGCAAATCCGGAGGAATGACCGGAAGGACCGTCAGAATCATCCATTCCGGTTTGTTGATGGACGATTTCTTCAGGGCCTCGACGACCTTCAGCCTCTTGACCAGTTTCTTCTTTTTGGTATCGGAGAGGGTATCCCTCAATTCGCTACGCAGCTCGCCGTCCAGTTTGTCCAGATCGACTTCTTCGAGAAGCTTTCTGACCGCTTCCGCGCCGATGCCGACCTCGAAGTCTTCACCGTACTCTTCCTTCAGATCGATGTACTCTTCTTCGGACAGGAGCTGTTTCTTCTTCAGAGGTGTGTTCTTGGGATCGAGAACGATCCAGGCTTCAAAATAGAGAACTTTTTCCAGTTCTTTGAGTGTCAGATCGAGGAGATTGCCGATCCTGCTCGGCAGGCTCTTGAGAAACCAGATATGGGCAACGGGGGTCGCCAGGGTGATGTGACCCATGCGTTCCCGGCGGACTTTGGACTGAATGACTTCGACACCGCACTTCTCACAGACGACGCCTCGATGTTTCATGCGCTTGTAACGCCCGCAGAGACACTCGTAGTCCTTCACGGGACCGAAGATCTTGGCGCAGAAAAGGCCGTCTCTTTCCGGTTTGAACGTTCTGTAGTTGATGGTCTCCGGCTTCTTGACCTCGCCTTTCGACCAGGACAGGATCTTTTCCGGCGAAGCAATGGACATCTTGATGGCATTGAAGCGGATCGGATCCTTCGGTTTTTCAAAATAACTGAAAAAGTCTTCCACGGCTTATCTCTCCTTTGGAATTAAGCCCCGTGCGCCGGCCCGTTATTCAACCGGACCCGCGCACCCCGTACCTATTGTTTACTCTTCTTCTATCAATTCCACATCCAGGCAAAGACTTTGCAGTTCTTTGACGAGTACGTTGAAAGATTCCGGCAACCCTGGTTCGAGCGTGTGTTCGCCTTTGACGATCGCTTCGTAAATTCTCGTTCTGCCCGCCACGTCGTCGGATTTGACCGTGAGAAATTCCTGGAGCGAATAGGCGGCGCCATAGGCTTCCATCGCCCAGACTTCCATTTCGCCCAGTCTCTGGCCGCCGAATTGGGCCTTGCCGCCCAGCGGTTGCTGGGTAACGAGGGAATACGGCCCGATGGACCGGGCATGGATCTTGTTGTCGACCAGGTGGTGCAGCTTGAGCATGTAAATCATGCCGACGGTGACTTCCTGTTCGAAGGGCTCTCCCGTCCGGCCGTCGAAAAGAATGCTCTGCCCCCTCTCGGGCAGGTCGGCTTTCTTGAGCATATCCCGGATCTCGCTCTCTTCCGCGCCGTCAAAGACCGGCGTGGCCATCGGTATGCCTTTTTTCAACCGCTGGATGAACCGTTTGATCTCGTCTTCGCTCGCACCGTCCACGAAGTTCTCAAATTCAGCCGACGACCCATAGAGTTTTTTCAACTCCGTTTTGACCTGGGCTATCTGGGTGGTCTTATCCAGCATCTGGTTGATCTTCTCTCCCAAACCCTTGGCGGCCCAGCCCAGATGGGTTTCGAGGATCTGCCCCACGTTCATGCGCGAGGGGACCCCGAGCGGGTTCAGGATGATGTCCACAGGCGTACCGTCGCGGAAATAGGGCATGTCTTCCTCGGGGAGGATTCTCGACAGAACGCCCTTATTGCCGTGGCGGCCCGCCATCTTGTCGCCGACGGAGAGCTTGCGCTTGATGGCGATATACACCTTGACCAGTTTGATGACGCCGGGCGGCAGTTCGTCGCCGGCCTTCAGCTTTTCGATCTTCTCCTCGAAGAAGGCCTCGACGAATTCCACTTTCCGGGAGAAATTTTCAAAAAGAACGTTGATGCTCTTTTCCGTATCCTCGTCGTTGGCCAGCGATATCTCTTTCCACAGACTGAAAGGCGCCTTGCTCAGGAATTCGTCCGTAATGGTTTCGCCTTTCTTGAGGAGGATTTTCTTCTTTTTCGGGTCCATGATCTTCGCATCGCTGACCTTCCCGATCAGCATATTGTAGATCTGGCTCTTCACGCCGTCCTCGATGATCCGGATCTCGTCGTCCCGGTCCTTCTCCAGGAGTCTCATCGCTTCGTCTTCGATGGACTGGGAGCGGCTGTCCCGCTCGGCGCCTTTCCGCGTAAATATCTTGGCGTCGATGACGGTCCCTTCCACGCCGGGAGGAACCCGCAAGGATGTGTCGCGGACGTCGCTCGCCTTTTCGCCGAAGATCGCCCGCAGGAGTTTTTCTTCCGGAGAGAGCTGGGTTTCGCCCTTCGGCGTGATCTTGCCCACCAGGATGTCCCCCGGCTTCACAAAGACGCCCATCCGGACGATGCCACTTTCGTCGAGGTTTCTCAGAGCCTCCTCGCCTACGTTAGGGATGTCCCGGGTGATCTCTTCCTTGCCCAGCTTGGTATCCCGGGCCATGGTCTCGAATTCCTCGATGTGAATCGACGTGTAAATATCTTCTTTGACCACGCGCTCGCTGACGAGGATCGAATCCTCGTAATTGTAGCCGCCCCAGGACATGAAGGCGACCATGACGTTGCGTCCCAAAGCCAACTCGCCGTTATCCGTGGCGGGGCCGTCCGCAATGATGTCGCCTTTGCTGACGCGGTCCCCCTTATTGACGATGGGCTTCTGGTTGAAGCAGGTATCCTGGTTGGAGCGCTGGTACTTCGTAAGGTTGTAGATATCGACGCCCGTATCGGTTTCGCCCCTCTCGCGAATGTCGCTCTTGACGACGATCCGGGAGGCATCGACATTTTCGACCACGCCGTCGCGGCTCGCCACGACAACGGCCCCCGAATCCCTGGCGACGACATGCTCCATGCCCGTCCCGACAAGAGGCGACGCCGGCTTCATCAGGGGAACGGCCTGGCGCTGCATGTTCGATCCCATCAAGGCGCGGTTTGCGTCGTCATGTTCCAGGAAGGGGATCAGGGCCGCGGCCACGCTGACCAGCTGATTGGGGGAAACATCCATGAGGTTGATGTTTTCCGGTTCCACATTAAGAAAATCGCCGCCTTTTCGGGCGGAGATGAGTTCTTCCGTAAATTTGCCGCTCCGGTCGAGGGGTCTGTCGGCCTGGGCGATGATCCGGTCTTCCTCCTCGATGGCCGTCAGGTAGGAAACGTCGTCGAGGACTTTTCCGCTCTTGACGATCCGGTAGGGCGTTTCGATGAACCCGAATTCGTTGACCCGGGCATATGTGCTCAGGGATACGATCAACCCGATATTGGGACCTTCCGGGGTCTCGACGGGACAGATCCGGCCGTAATGGGTCGGATGAACGTCGCGGACCTCAAACCCGGCCCGTTCACGGGTCAAACCGCCGGGCCCCAGGGCGGAGAGTCTCCGCTTGTGGGTGATTTCCGACAGGGGGTTCGTCTGGTCCATGAACTGGGAGAGCTGGCTGCTGCCGAAAAATTCGTTGACCACCGCCGATACCGGCTTGGCGTTGACCAGGTCGTGGGGCATCATGGTCTCGATGTCCTGAAGGCTCATCTTCTCCTTGATGGCGCGCTCCATCCGCACCAGGCCGATCCGGTATTGATTTTCTATGAGTTCGCCGACGGACCTGACGCGCCGGTTGCCCAGGTGGTCGATGTCGTCCACGCTGCGGTCGCCGACGCCGTTTTTCAGGTCGATCAGGTATTTCACCGCCGCCAGGATGTCCTCGTTGCGCAGAACGGTGATGTTCGTGGATACGTCGAGGTGCAGCTTATAGTTCATCTTGGCCCGTCCCACGTCGGAGAGATCGTACGTCTCCGGTTCGAAGAAGAGGCTGTTGAAGAACTTCTGCGCGGTTTCCGGCGTCGGCGGGTTGCTCGGCCGGAGTCTCCGGTAAATCTCGATGATCGCATCCTCCGAAGACTCGGTGCGGTCCATGAGCAAGGTATCCCGGATGGAGGCGTTGGCACTGTCTTCGTCGAGATGAATGAACCTGAGTTCCGTGATGCCTTTTTCCCTGACGAGGTCCAGCCCCTGCGACGTCAGTTCTTCGTTGCATTTCAGAAGAACCTCGCCCGTACCTGGATCCGGAACATCCGAAGCCAGGACTTTCCCGATGACTTCGCCTTCATTGACCGCAATCCTCTTGATTTTGAGGTCGGTCATCTTCTTGATATTGATCTTGGTAAGTTTTCTGCCTTTCTTAACGATAATCTCCCCGCTCTTGGGGTCTTTGATGTCTTCCGATATCTTCCCGCCCACCAGGGCTTCATCTACCGCGATGAAGAGGTCGTTCCCCTCCAGGATGATACGCTCGATATTGTAAAAATAGTTCAGGAGGAATTCCGTCGTGTTCCCCATGGCCTTGAGGAGAATCGTTACGGGCATTTTTCTTCTTCTGTCGATGCGGGCGTAAAGAAGGTCCTTGGAATCGAATTCCAGATCCAGCCACGACCCCCGGATCGGAATGACCCGGGCGGAATAGATCAACTTTCCGCTCGCCAGGGTCTTTCCCTTATCATGGTCGAAAAAGATACCCGGGGACCGGTGGAGCTGGCTGACGATGACCCGTTCCGTTCCGTTGACAATGAAGGTGCCGTTGCACGTCATCAACGGAATCTCACCGAAATAGATCTCCTGCTCCTTGATGTCCCGGATCAGTTTCTGCTCGGTGCTGCGGTCTACGTCGAATACAACGAGTCTTACGACGATCTTGAGGGGAGCGGCAAAGGTCATTCCCTTTTGAATGCACTCCTTCACGTCGTAGCGGACATTACCGATTTTGTAGCTGACAAACTCGAGTGAGCATTTCCCGCTGAAGTCCGAGATGGGGAAAACGCTCTTGAATGCGCCCTGGAGCCCGAAATTCTTGCGCTGCTCCGGTTCGTCATCCGTCTGTAAAAATTTCTCGTAGGACTTCACCTGGATATCAATCAAATTCGGTATATCCAGGACTTTCTTAATGTGGCCGAAATTTTTTCTGAACTCGCCCATAGCATCCTTTCAAAATAGGATCGTTCGTTATCCGGGGGACCAAGGTTTGGAAAACCCTGCCGTCCCCGGAACACTTAAGAAACACCTGAAGGCGTGTCTATTTGATCTCTACCGTTCCACCTGCTTTTTCGATCTTGGCTTTAATGTCGGCTGCTTCGTCCTTGGAAACGCCTTCTTTGATGGGTTTGGGCACGCCCTCCACGAGGTCTTTCGCTTCCTTCAGACCGAGACCCGTGATGGCCCGCACTTCTTTGATAACCTGAATCTTCTGCTCACCGAACCCTGTCAGGATCGCATCAAACTCGGTCTTCTCCTCGGCGGGGGCTGCCTGGGCAGGACCGCCGGCCGCCACTGCGGCTACGGCTACCGGTGCGGCAGCAGAAACACCAAATTTCTCTTCCAATTCCTTTACCAGTTCCGATAATTCCAGAACGGTCATGCTTTCAATATACTTGACAACGTCTTCTTTCGTGATAGCCATCTTATTCATCCTTCCTGTATGATATTATTGGTTTGATTCCTTTTTTTTCCGATAGGCATCCAGAACGTTCACCAGCCCCCTGGGCACTGCATTGAGAACGCTGACCAGCGACGTCTGTGCTCCGACCATCACCGACAGCAGCTTGGCAATGAGAACCTCACGGCTCGGCAGTTCGGCCAACGCGGAAATCTGATCCTTGGTGAGCAGTTTTCCGTCCAAAACGCCCAGTTTGATCTCCAGTTCGGCGTTCTTTTTGGCGAATTCCACCAGGATCTTGCTGGGCTCGACGACATCACCACAATTCAGGGCCATAACCAGCGGACCCTTCAGGTGCTTGTCGAGGATACTGACCGACGTGTCCTTGGATGCGATTCGGAACAGGGTGTTCTTGATAACCCTGAGCTCCGTGTCCGTTTTCCGCAGAGAATTCCTCAAGGCTGTCATCTTCTCCACGTCCATGCCGCTGTATCCGGCCAGAACGGTGAGCTTAGCCGTTTTCAATTTCTTGTGAAGCTCTGCAGCAACTTGCTCCTTCGTTTTTCGATCCAATCCTTAACCTCCTTTCTCCTTATTTCACTTCCGCCGCCAACATCCATTTCGGCATTCGCGGCTTTATGAAAGCCGGAGAACGAGCCCATCATACAGAAAGTAACGGTACAACAAACCTCTGTTCTATATTCTGATGTCTCGGCAGGCCGATGGTCATCGATTAAACGTCCGTACCTGCTGTCTCCGACTTCGTATAAACGCTTAGACTCCTCTTACATCCAGGGGATCCACCCTGACTCCCGGCCCCATCGTGGTCGACAGCGAAATGCTGCGGACGTACGTCCCTTTGCTCGACGCCGGTTTGAGTTTGAGAATCGTCTCGATCAAGGCGGTGACATTCTCCAAGAGCTTGTCGGCCCCGAAGGAGGCCTTCCCGATCCCCGTATGGACGATGCCTGCTTTTTCCACGCGGAATTCCACTTTTCCGGCCTTGAGTTCCTGCACGGCCTTGCCGACGTCGAACGTTACGGTACCCACTTTCGGATTGGGCATCAGCCCCCGGGGTCCCAGTACCTTTCCCAGTTTCCCGACAGTACCCATCATGTCCGGCGTCGCGATCACGCGATCAAATTCGAACCATCCGCCCTTGATCTTTTCGACGATTTCATCGGAACCGATAAGGTCGGCGCCGGCGTCGGTGGCCTCTTTTTCCTTCTCGCCCTTGGCGAAAACAAGCACACGGACGGATTTCCCGAGCCCGTTGGGCAGGACGACGCTCCCTCTGACCATCTGATCGGCATGCTGGGGATTGACGCCCAACCGGATGGCTGCGTCCACCGTTTCGTCGAACTTCGCCCGGGCCGAACCGCAGACCAGATCAAGGGCTTCCTTGAGGGTATAACGCTTCCCCGGCTCCACGTTCTTCTTTACACTGATATAACTCTTGCCTCGCTTTGACATGATCTGACCCCTGTTGATTTTTATCCTGTAATTTCGATGCCCATCGACTGGGCGGTTCCCTCGATGATCTTAATCGCGCCCTCCAGATTGACCGCGTTTAAATCGTTGTACTTCAGCTCGGCGATTTCTTTCACCTGCTTTGCCGTGACGGCGCCGACCTTCTCCTTCTTCGGGTTCCCCGAACCCTTGGCGATTTTGGCCGCCTGTTTCAAAAGAACGGATGCCGGCGGCGTCTTCGTGACGAAGGTGAAAGACCGGTCTGCATATACGGTAATGACGACGGGAATGACCATGCCCTCCTGGTTTTGCGTCATGGCATTGTATGCCTTGCAGAACTCCATGATGTTGACCCCGTGCTGACCAAGGGCCGGTCCGATCGGGGGAGACGGCGTTGCCTTTCCTGCCTTGATCTGAAGTTTGATGTTCGCGATAACTTTCTTTGCCATGATAATCACCCTGTAATGGTATTATTTTTTCCGCGTCAAAAGACGGAGGGCTTTCTCCCCGCTGTCTTTCTAATTCTGTACGACCTGAATGAAATCCAATTCCACCGGCGTCGACCGGCCGAAGATACTGACGATCACGCGCAATTTGCCTTTTTCCGGCTTTACCTCGTCGATGAGACCGTCAAAATTCGTAAAGGGGCCGTCGATAATGCGGACATGGTCGCCCACATCGAATTTGAACTTCGGTTTGGGTTTCAATGTCCCTTCGTCGATTCGCGTTCTTAAACTCTCCACATCCTTGTCCGGAATAGGAGAGGGTTTTTCCTTGCTGCCGATGAAACCCGTCACTTTCGGGGTATTCTTCACGATATGCCAGGTATTGTCGTTCATCTCCATTCGGACCAGGATATAGCCGGGAAAGAACTTGCGCTTCGAGGTCTTCTTCTCGCCCGATTTCAGCTCTACGACATCCTCTTCGGGAATCAGGATATCGGAAAAATATTCCTGCATGCCTTCCGTCTCGATGCGTTCCTTGAGAGAAAGCTTCACCCTGTTTTCAAAACCCGAATATGTATGGACGACATACCACTTGAATGCCATAAGTTATCCTAAAACCCACTTAAGGAAATGTGCAATGCCGAAATCGATGATCCCGAGGAATATCGAAACGACTACGACCAGAAGAACCACGACGGACGTCGAAGTGAGAGTCTGCTTGCGCGACGGCCAGGTTACCTTTCTCAGTTCGACCTTTGCCTCTTTCAGAAAAGCCTTGACCTTCTCCAGTATAGCCTTCACCTTATCCATGTAAGATTGCCCCTGATTATTGCCAAAATAAATGGCAGGCCAGGAGGGACTCGAACCCCCAGCATCCGGATTTGGAGTCCGGCGCTCTATCCATTAGAGCTACTGGCCTGTTGATATAAAACGATCACCATATGATGCACATGTTATTTGGTTTCCCTGTGCAATTTGTGGGCGCGACAAAACTTGCAGTATTTTTTCAGTTCCAGGCGGTTCTGCATCGTTCTTTTGTTCTTGGTCGAGGTATAGTTCCTCTGCTTGCATTCCGTACACGCAAGGGTAATGATACTCCTCATAGATTATGCCTTCTTTCTTGCCATGGAGCCCACGACCAGGATTGAACTGGTGACCTCATCCTTACCAAGGATGTGCTCTACCGACTGAGCTACGTGGGCCTGCAAATAATATCGATTAGTTCTGCGCAATCCTTTATGATGGAGCGGGAAACGGGATTCGAACCCGCGACCCTCAGCTTGGAAGGCTGACGCTCTAGCCCCTGAGCTACTCCCGCTCACCATATGAAATGGTGGAGGGGGGAGGATTCGAACCTCCGTAGGCTCCGCCGGCAGATTTACAGTCTGCTCCCTTTGGCCGCTCGGGAACCCCTCCGATCTTTTTGCATTTCTGGAGCTGGCGATGGGACTCGAACCCGCAACCTGCTGATTACAAATCAGCTGCTCTACCGATTGAGCTACGCCAGCCGAGACGCTATCTCCCTTTATTCAAGAATAACATTAACTTGACTATAAAAACGCAGACCACACCCTATTCGTATGGAATGCGAATTGAGAAACTTAGTTTCATATTTTATATTTGTCAAGCAATTTTTACTTATTTTCAGGGAAAGATTTTTTTCCCGAAAAAAGCATTATCCTTTCTCTGCGATGGACCGGAACAGGTCCCGCCCCCGGCTGTCGATCAAGACGACGGCGGGAAAGTCGGCAATCTCCAGTTTCAGGATAGCCTCCGTTCCCAGGTCCTCATAGGCAAAAACTTCCAACTGTTTGATAAATCTCGACATAAGCGCAGCAACGCCGCCGATGGCCCCGAAATAGACGGCCTGATGCCGTTCAATGGCCGACCGGACCTCTTCGGACCGTTTTCCTTTGCCGATCATACCTTTAAGCCCCAGTTCCAGAAAGCCGGGCGTATACCGGTCCATCCTGGTGCTGGTCGTCGGCCCCATGGAGCCGATGATTCTTCCCGGTTTGGCCGGTGTCGGAGCGGCATAAAAAATGACAGATCCGGCAAGGGGTATGGGCGGCTCTTTGCCGCGCCCGACGGCTTCGGCGATTCTGCGGTGGGCGGCATCCCGCAAGGCATAAACGGTCCCGCTGATGGCGACACGGTCTCCCGCCTGAAGGCTCCGGCAGACATCGTCGTTCAAGGGGGTTTTAATGGCAATCGGTCCCTTCATCTCAGACGACGGCCTCCTTGTGGCGGGCCACATGGCACTGGATATTGACGGCCACGGGCAGGCTCGCTATATGGCACGGCATCGCCTCGACATGAACCGCCAGGGCGGTAACGTCTCCCCCGTAACCCTGGGGGCCTATCCCCAACCTGTTGACCTTTTTGAGTATTTCCATTTCAAGCCCGGCCAGCCGCTCATCCGGGCTGGCCTGTCCCACGGGCCGCAGGAGGGACTTCTTCGCCATGATCACGGCCTTTTCCATCGAACCGCCGATGCCGACACCGACGATAACGGGCGGACAGGGGTTGGGACCGGCCTCTTTGACCCTGCCGACGATGTGCTTCACGATCTCGTCTCTCCCGGCGGAAGGAACCAGCATCGTCAGGCTGCTCATATTCTCACTGCCGCCGCCCTTGGGCATGGCGACGATCCTGATGCGGTCGCCGGCCACCAATTCCATGTGAATGACGGCCGGGGTATTATCGCCCGTATTCATGCGGGAGAACGGATCGCAGACGGATTTTCTGAGATAACCGTCACGGTAGGCCTGCCTCACGCCTTCCTGGACTGCCTCGCCGAAAAGGCCGCCGACGACATGGACATCCTGCCCGATTTCGGCAAAGACCAGGGCCAGCCCCGTATCCTGGCAGAGAGGAACCGCTTCCTGCCTGGCAATCGAGGCATTTTCAATGATCTTTTCCAGGACATCCCGTCCGAGTTCGGTCCTTTCCGAGGCGGCGGACCGGCTGACGGCGGCCAGGACGTCTTCGCCCAGTTCGCAGTTGGCCTCGATGAAGAGCCTTCTGACCGCATCCGTGATGACGGCGCACGGTATTTCGCGAAGAGCGCTCATCAGTCCTGCATCCTCCGGCGGAATTCCAGGGCCTTCCCGAGCGTCATCCTGTCCGTATGCTTCAGATCCCCGCCGACGGGTATCCCCATGGCGATACGGCTCACCTGGACACCCGACTCCTTGAGCAGTTTCGTAATCAGTAGGGCGGTCGCCTCTCCCTGGACATTGGGGTTGGTTGCCACGATAATCTCCCGCACCGCGTGATTGGCGACACGGCTCAGCAACTCCTGGATTCGCAGATTGTCCGGACCGATCCCGTCCAGCGGCGACAGGGCGCCGTGGAGGACATGGTACGTCCCGCGGAAAGTGCCGCTTTCTTCAATGGCAATGAGAGAATCGGGTTCCTCGACGACGCAGATACAGGCAGGGTCACGGCTGGCGTCCTGGCATATCTCGCAGCGTTCCTCTTCGGAGAGGTTGAAACAGGTGGCGCAGAGGCGGATCTTGCGCTTGACCTCCAGGATACTTTCGGCGAGCCTTACGGCATCGTCTTCCTCGGTATGAATGACATACATGGCAAGCCGCGTCGCCGTCTTCTCGCCTATCCCGGGGAAACGGGCCAGTTCCTTGATCAGCCGCCTGATGGGGAGGGCATAACCGGACATGTGCGCGGCTCCTAAACCAGGCCGGGGATGGACATCCCGCCGGTTATCTTGGACATCTCCGACGCCGCCATTTCCTGCGACTTGCGTATACCCTCGTTGACTGCCGCCATGATCAGGTCCTGAAGCATGTCGATCTCTTCAGGATTGACCACGTCCTTTTCAATCTTCAGGAAAACAACCTCGTTCTTGCCGTTCACGGCGACAGACACCATGCCGCCGCCGGCCGACGCTTCCACCGTTTTACTTTCCAGTTCCTTCTGCAGCTGGGCAATCCGTTCCTGGAGTTTCCTGGCTTGCTTCATGATGTTGCCGATATTATGCGACATGGGACATACCTCCTTTTACAACCTCACTCTCCCTGGTTCTTCCTGGCGATAACCTCACGGATCTCGGCGCTGCCGAAGACATCGAGCACCTTCTGCAGCATGGGATGGCTCAAGGCCTCCCTTTTGACTTCCTGGACGCCGTTCGCTTTCGAAACCTTCTTGTCCCCCTGACCGTATTTCACTTCCGGAGGCGGATCGATCGCCGTTATGCGAACAGCCATCTCTCTCCCGAAAAAGGCTGCGACCAGTTCGGCGAGTCGATCTTTTTGATCCTTTTCTCGGATATCGTCAAGAAAAATATAATCGCCGGGAAACCCAATCTCGACGGCCCCGTCTTCGCACGCAAGGAACTTGCCCTTCTCGATCTTGGTCGAGAGCAGAGGGTTCTGCTCCTTGATGAAGGTCTGCATATCCCGCCAGAGCTGATCCGGAGACCGGTCTTCCCTGACTTCGTGGAATCCGGCCGCGGGCTTCTCTTCTGTCGCCTGGAAAGCCGCAGCGGGTACCGGGTCTTCCGGCCGGGATGCCGCCGGAGGCAGAGTCTCGCCTATCTTATCCTTTTTTCGTCCCGGTCTTTCTCCCCCCGCCGACAGCCTTTTCTCCAGTTCCTCCATCCGGGTCAGGATGGCGTCAACCGGGATCAGCGGAGGGAGATGGGCCATGCGGACCAGGGTCGTCTCCAGAGTCAAACGGGGATTCGCGCTTCTCCTTATGGGCTCGTCCTCCGCCATGAGGATATCGAGAAGCCGCTGGAGTGTCTCCTTCGATACATTGTCCGTCTGGGCGGAGAGCTCCGCAAGTTCATCCGCCGTAAGCTCCAGGATCTCGCGGTCGGCCCCGATAATCTTTATGAGGAAAAGATTTCGGAAATGGGCCAGGAGCGCCTGATAGAAGACCTTCATGTCGATGCCGGCATAATAGGCCCGGTCGATGATCTTGAGGCAACCACCGGCGTCCCGTTCAAAAACGGCAGCGGACATGGTTAAGAAGAACTGCTTATCCGTGAGTCCCAGGATTTCCTCGACGGCGCCGTCCGCAATCTCATAGCCCGCGTAAGAAATGACCTGGTCGAAAATGCTCTGGGAGTCGCGCATGCTGCCGTCCCCTGCCGCGGCGATCCACTTCAGTCCCTTGTCGCTGACCTGGATTTTCTCCGCATCGGCTATCCTTCGCAGGCTTTCGGCGATCTGGCGCAGAGAAACCCTCCGGAAATCGTAGCGCTGGCAGCGGGACAGGATCGTCGCCGGGACCTTGTGCACTTCCGTCGTGGCAAAAATGAAGAGGACATGGGCGGGCGGCTCTTCGAGCGTCTTCAAGAGGGCATTGAAGGCCTCCCGGGTGAGCATGTGCACTTCGTCGATGATATAGATCTTATAGCGGGAGGAAACGGGGGCGAATTTAAGGTACTCGCGGAGTTCCCTGATTTCGTCGATACCGCGGTTCGAGGCGCCGTCAATTTCCCGGACGTCTATGGAGATGCCTTCCGTGATCTCGCGGCAATTATGGCATTGGTTGCAGGGGGTCTCCGTCGGACCGGTTTCGCAGTTCACGGCCTTCGCCATGATGCGGGCCACCGACGTCTTGCCGACGCCCCGCGGGCCGCCGAACAGCAGCGCATGGGCGATGCGGTTGTGGCCGATCGCGTTCCTCAAGGTCTGGACGATATGGTCCTGTCCCACAACATCTTCAAACGACTGGGGGCGCCATTTCCGGGCCAGAACAAGGTACTCCATGGATACTCCCGCGGCGGGATTCCTCTGCCTTTGAGGAAAAATTAAAAAATGATAGCCAGGTTTCCCCGCGGCACACGCAGTTCGTTGCTACCGCTGCTTCCTTCCGGACCTGACGGGGTTTGCAATACTACGTTGCACGGGACCCGGCTATCAAATCAGTGTTTCGGACCTATTTCGATCCCGACCATTCGATGAAATGGCGGAGAGAGCGGGATTCGAACCCGCGGTACACCTTTGTGGGCATACACACGATTTCCAGTCGTGCTCCTTCGGCCTCTCGGACATCTCTCCACATCAAATCGATGTACATCAAGAACTCAGAGGTACTGCCTTCAGCTATTCAACCCGCAAATATAAAATGGCGGAGAGAGGGGGATTCGAACCCCCGTGGGAGCTTTTGGCCCCCAAATCGATTTCGAGTCGATCCCGTTACGACCACTTCGGTATCTCTCCGCAAGATGGCTCATACGGCCGAAGCGGGCGGCGATGTTATCCTCTTTTCTCGAAAAAATCTACTCAAAATTTCACCACATGGCTCCTGCAGAATTCCCCCCGCAAAATCAATGCGGTGATTCAATCTTTCGTCGTCAAAAAGGCGGTAAAGGGACACGACGGCGCCGCTTTTGCCGTCGCAGGCCCCGAAGACCAGGCGCTTAATCCGGGCATGGACCATCGCCCCGGCGCACATGAGGCAGGGCTCCAGGGTCACATAGACCGTCGCCCCGGTCAGGCGGTAGTTGCCGATTTTATCCGCCGCCGAACGAAGCGCCAGGATTTCGGCATGGGCAGTAGGATCGTTACTGCCGATCGGCCGGTTGTGCGCCGAGGCGATAACATCGTCGCCGAGAACGACCAGGGCGCCGACAGGGATTTCCCCCGCCGCAAAGGCGTTTTCCGCCTCTTTGAGCGCCAACGCCATATAACCCTCGTCGCGGACGATATCTGCCATCAAGGTGAACCCCGGCGGTAAAATTTTGCAGCGCATAGAAATAGGATTTTGGACTATTTGTCAAGACGTACCGTACAAAAAGACGTCATTTTGTGTCCCGATTCACAGCCGGGCGGCGGAGAAGGCAGATACAATAGCCCGTCGTACCAGGCCGAGGCGCGACCCCTATCGCCCTTCGGGCCTAAAATTCATTGATTTTTCTTCTAAATTTTTATAAACAATTTATTTTGTAGGGGAATACTCTCATGCCGTCCAGAAAAATATTGACGATTTGCGTCATCATCTCTTTGACGAGCCATATGGTCATCATTTCGCTGGCAGGAATGATCGAGCTTCGCGGCAAACCGAAAGCCCAGAACGTCCTGATGGTCGACCTCACCGAATCCGTCTCCATGCCGAAAGAGAAACCCGTCGAAAAGCAGGACAAGAAGGAAACGCCTGCGCCTCGCAACAACCCCGACAGCGCCTCCGGGGCCGCGGCGGTCAGGGAAGATACGGTAAGCTTAAGCAGCGCCGACGAGAAGTATGTTCCCTACTTAAGGAAGATCAAAAGAAGAATCGACCAGCTTTGGGTATATCCACCGAAGGCCGCCGAACAGAGGGAAGAAGGAACGACCGTCGTCAAATTCACCATCAATCGCAACGGAGCCCTGGCGGAAAGCTGGGTCATCACGTCGTCAGGATCGGAGTTGTTGGACCAGGGCGTGATTTCCGTCATCAAATCGGCCCATCCCTATGAACCCCTTCCCGCCAACCTGAATCTCAGCAGACTGCACATCGTGGCCACTTTCGATTACCGCCTCAGATAGCATTCCCCGTACCATCACCGCCTCACCGATGCGCGACGCACGCCATCCCGAAACCGCTCTCTATTTATGATCCACGACGTATTGGAGGGGCTTGATCATCTCTTCGTTGATCTTCTTCACGAAAACCTTCCGGAATGCCGGTATTTTCGTGAGCATGATCATCAGGAAATTCCTTCGCCGGGTTTTGAAATCCTTCTGGGGAAAATCATAGAAGCCGTGGCGCCGGTAGTGCCGGTGATCGGCCTGGAAAACGAAGCGAAGATTTCCCCATACTTCGTCCCGGAACAGTTTTTGGCCGGCCACGCCACGGAACGTCGCAGGTTTCCGATAGCCTTTCGCGGAAGACCAGAGCAGTCTCTCCGCCATCCCCTGGATCAGGCCGTCCACGATCGCGGAGTCTTCGTATTCATCCGTGACGATATCGACGAGATTGGCCTGCTGCCATTCACAATAGGCCGCAACGATCTCTCTGAGATCGGGAAGCTGCATCACCGGGCCGGATATAAGGAAGCCTATCTGTTTACCGGAGAGCGTAGGAATATGGTTGTTGAAAAAGGCCCGGTCGAAGAACGTCTTCCAGCGCGACGACAGGAAGCGGTCGCGGACCGTCCCGGCAAAAACGAGGATATCGGTCGGTCTCACTTTCGCCCTGTAAAAGTCGACGAACCCGTCTTTTCCTTCGTAGACGCAGGTATTGTCGTACCCGCAGCGGAGGCATCCTAGGCAGCCCCCTTTCATATCCAGGCCCTCCAGACGGACAATCTCCGCCGTGCCGTCGAAAGAACCCGCCAGCCTCTCGACCATCGCCCCCAGGTTGGAAGAGGGCTTCAGGTCGTCCGCAATGATCAGCATCTTCCTGTTGTTCAAAGGCATACGGGTGGGCGGCTTTCCCGCCGAATATCCGAAAACGGAGGGCATGAGGGCCGGGTAGGCCTTCGCAACGGGCAGATTTTTCTCCACCCGGCCGAAGAGGTCCTCCGCGAAAAGAACGAACGTCTCCCGTCCCTCTCTCTTCAGGAGGTCGTACATGCCCGCAGAATAGGAACCGGCACAGGACATCCCGAGATCGCAGCAGACGGCGTTCATGTAATTGTGGGCCGTGTGGTCGTAAAAATGGACGGAGGTGGTCAGGACGGCCGCATATTTATTCGCGAAGGCGTCTTCCGCCTTCTTCTCTCGGATCAATTCGATAAAGCGCTTGTATTGGGCGGGCACCAGGCATACATACAGCGGAAACGCCCAGATGACGACGTCGGCGGCCCGGACCTCCCGGATAATGTCACCAAAGGCCTGTTCGTCCTTCTCGATCTTATGAATCCTCTTGGATACAGGGACGAAGGAGAACCGGTGGACGGGGAATTTCTTCTCCATATAGCGGACGTACTGCATCGTAACGCTTACGTCACCCTTGGGGCTGCCGTTCAAAACGACTACATTCATGACGGGAACCTCCTCCTCTGCATCGGTTATTTCAGTCCGTCCGGGTAATCTTCTTGCAAGAATCCTCTCTGTCGGCGGAATAGCTCATTCAGCATCGCGCAGCCGCGGGATGCTCGATTCACAGGGCACCGCCGTCTGACATAAACCGCATCCATAGCTCTTCAGGCCGAAATGGGCCTCGGCGTACGGGGAGACGGTGTTATGGAGGTAGTCGCGGCACTTCACTTTATCGTGACCGTTTTCGTCGATGGCCCCGGCCGGACAGCGCTTGATGCATTTCCTGCATTTCTTATCGGTGAAATAGAGACAGTAGGCGTAGGGCTCCTTATAGGGCCTCGGCGTCGGGGGAATGGATAACCGCGCAATGACCGAACCGCAGCGCATGGCCTTACCCCTCGGGGTGATGAGACCGTCGGAAAGGCCGAAAGTCCCGAGACCGGCCGCATAGGCCGTGTGGCGTTCGGACCAGGTGGAGGCAAGGCTGTATTTGGCCGACGTCTGATGGGACCATTGCGGCAGTTGCGACGGGATAACGGCGTCCATACCGGCCGCCTTCAAGGCGGCAACGAGATGGCCGGCCAGGCGGATATTAAAGGCTTCACCCAGCACCCTCGACCTGATCCAGCGTTCCGCGGGAAGCTGTTTCTGTTTCCGGTTATCGGCCTTTGTAACGTCCCTCTGCGGCAGGACCCAGCTTATAACCGTAAGCCCATCAGGCCGAACTTCGGCGTCGGGATAAGCAAAGGCGAACGCCTCTGCCGGCAGCCAGTAGAAGGAGCCGATATCTTCTTTATAGAACGAATAAATAGGGTCATCGCCCCGGGAAAATCCTACCAGCACATCGTCCCAGGACTTTTCCCCGCCGGCGTCCTTGAGGCAGTTATCGGCCGAATTCCGAACGCAATCCCGGATGATCCCTTCCACCCACACGGCCTGATCTTTCATATGATTCCTCCCTCCCGACAGGTGCTCGTATTTATCTCAAACGGAACGCTGTACCGGATCGACCTGTTTCGCGTCTGTCGGGAGGCAGCAGGCATCCTTCCTGGCAGTTGCGGCTGCATTTGCCGTCACAGGGTTCGATATGGATCATAACGCTCGCGTCAGGATACTGGTCTTCGATCGCCTTTGTCAAATCTTCCGTAATGTCGTGGGATGCTTCGACGGTCATCAGGGGATCGACCAGCAAGTGAAATTCAATGAAGCGGAACTGGCCCGATTTCCTGGTGCGCAGATGATGAAATCCCCGAACGGCAGGCTGATGCCTGACGATGAGCTGCGTGATCCAGTCGATCTCCGGCTTGGGAAGCTTGACATCCAGCAAATCGCGGGCCGACCGGACGGTAAGATCGTACGCCGCTTTGAGAATGAGAAGGGCCACGGCGATGGCGGCGACGGGATCGAGCCAGAAAAAATCCCGGCCCGGCAGAAGGTTTTGCAGGAACCATATCAGGGCCAGGCTGACCATGACCCCGGCCGACGTATAAACATCCGTGCGCAGATGCCAGGCATCGGCCTGGAGGGCTATGGAATCGGTCCGGCGTCCGACCCGAAAGAGTATCTCCGATACAACGACATTCACCACGGAGGAGATCAGCATGACGGCCACCCCCCATCCGATGGCGTCTATAGGCTCGGGATGCCTCAGTTTTCCAACGGCCTCGACGATGATCCAGACGGCGGCGCCGAAAATGAGGAGGGCTTCCACCGTACCGGATATGTTCTCGATCTTGCCGTGTCCGAACGGATGATGAACGTCCGCCGGAAGGCTCGACGTCTTCACCGAAAAGAGCGCAATCAGGGCCGCCACGAGGTCGAACCCCGAGTGGATTGCCTCCGATATCATGGCGACGGAGCCGATGGCGAGCCCTACGGCAAGCTTCATGATCACCAGCGCCGTATTGGAGGCTACCGACAGTGCGGCGACCTTCATCTTTAGTCTCTCAGGTTCCATGGCAAACTCAAAGCGATTCGTACGCGATCATGCGTGAGATATCCTGCGTTCAGGGGCCATCGAGCCCAGGCCTCCCCGGCTACGGCTTCCACATCCGGACACCGACTGCGCAAGCCAGGTTTCCGGGGAGCGGCGCCTCCGCCTTCCGCCCCAGTTCCGTTTGCTCCAGAGCGATGCCACATTCTTAACACTTGTCTTTACAGACTGTCAAAATACAATTTAGCCCCATATCAGCCATGACGCGTCAGGATGACAACGCCTCCTATCTGTTCATCGATATAACCCGGACATGATATTTTACTTGACACCGGCAATATTTTCTTGCTAACAAGGCGAACTTTTTTATGAACCATTATCCCGAAAGCCTTAAGCGGCGGCAGGGATCGGTCCCATGAAGGCATCAGACACCAGAAAGGAGGGATCGTCATGATTTGCCAAACGATTAAAGAGGGTACGGAATGCACCTTCATGTCCAAGAAGGGCTGCGGATATACCGGAGGAAACTGTCATATCATCGTGGAAACCTGCGAAGGCTGCAACAAGATCATTGAGCTGGCCAGCGGCAAATACTGCAAGGTCTATCCGGAACCGGCAGCCAAGTGGATTATCGGCATTTGCCCCACGGCATCGCACGTCAAACGGGAAGTCAAGGAAGTCGTCCAGAAACTCAATCCCCTCAAGGCTTCGAAGAGAGGCAAGAAGTAACGAGCCAGGACCGCTCCTCAGTCCCGGCATAGCCGGAAAAAAGATAAGCCGATTGACCTCTTTCGAGTCAATCGGCTTTTTTGCCGTCACTTATTATGAATTAGACCTTGTCTTTGATTTCTTGAAGGATTTTCTTGATTTGTATCAGTTTCATCCTGTCTTCGCCGTCAGGCGTTTCGTGTCGTTCCGAAATCTCTTCCGTTTTGTCGCCGCTCGCTTCCATGATCCGGGTCAATTGCTTCCTCGCCCCGTTGATGGTGAAATGTTCCCGGTATAATAAATCCTTGATAACCTGAAGCGTTAAAACATCCTTCTTCCGGTAAAGGCGCTGGTCTGATTTGGAACGGACCGGTTTAACCGCTTTGAATTCCGATTCCCAGTATCTGATCACATGGGGTTCAACTTCCAGGATCCTGGCAACTTCGCCGATGCGAAAATAATACTTGTCGGGAATCGATACATCCATGTCTCAGCTTTTCTCCCGGAAACAAGACCGGCTCGTCGGTCATGTAAAGGAGGGATATATCCATGTGCCGCCCGCCGCCTTCAGGAGTTCAGGGCCTTGCGCAGCACCTGGCTCGATTTAAAGGTCAGCACCCTCCGGGCCGTGATCTCAATCTCCCTGCCCGTCTGGGGATTTCTTCCTCGGCGCGACTTCTTTTCCTTGACGACAAAGTTGCCGAAACCGGATATCTTGATCTTCTCACCCTTAGCCAACGTGTCTTTCATGATATTAAAGACAGACTCAACGATACTGGCCGAATCTTTCTTGGAGAACCCGAGTTTTTCGTATACTTCCTGAATGATATCGATCTTTGTCATCTTTACGCCTCCTTCATCATAATTCCGGAAATTAGATACTCTCTTCACCTCTGATCTTTGCACCGCACTCAGCGATTATCTGCCTGACGATCCGGCCGTGAACATCATTGATTTCTACATCGGTGAGGGTTCTTTCCACCGCCCGGTATGAGAACCGCAAGCCCAGAC
Source organism: Syntrophales bacterium (assembly GCA_963668175.1). Lineage (GTDB taxonomy): Bacteria > Desulfobacterota > Syntrophia > Syntrophales > PHBD01. The sequence continues at coordinate 1,019,607 of OY764159.1, read as the reverse complement.
TTTTCATGCCGGCCGGTATTCCCTTACCATCATATACATCAAAAACACACACTTTTTCAAGCAATTCTTCTTTGGAATCAACGGCTATGGCGATCATCTTTCCCGCCGTCACCTCTTTTCCGACGAGGAACGCCACATCCCTCGAACTGGAAGGGTACTTGGGAATATCCTGGTACCGGATTCCTCCGCTGTAAAGACCGGCCAGGACGTCGAGATCGAGCTCGCAGATCAAGGCCCGGTTTTTCAGGTCCATCCTGGCCATGACCTCGGGATGGACCTCGCCCATATAGCCCAGGATCTGTCCCCGGACCGTCATCCGACAGGACCGGCCGGGATGGAGGAACGGTTCCGTAACCGCCGTATCGAGAATCATATCCGCTATCTGCATGCTGCCGACAAGATTTTCGATACAGCCCTTCAAATCGTAGAAATCGGCCGATACTTCCCTGGAGTGGCAGAGATCCGCGTTCCGCTGCCCGGTCAGCAGGACTCCCATCCGCGCCTTTTCCGTCGGCAGCGAACCCTGTTGGTTATGAATATAGACCCGCCCCATCTCAAAGAGCTTGAGGTCGAAATTCCCGGCGTAGGCGTTGGCCTTCATGGTCTTAAGCAGGCTGAAGACCATGGTGGTGCGCATGACGGACTGGTCCTCCGTCAGGGGATTCATGATTTTCACGAGACGGCGCCGCTCGTCATCATCGGGCAGGCCGAGGATGTCCGCCGCGCCGGGAGAAATGAAGCTGTAGGTAATTATCTCCGTATACCCTTCTCCGGTGAGCCGGCCCCGGACCATCTCTTCAATCACGTCCTTGGCTTTCTTGACAAGGGGAACGAGCGTCACCGACGGCATTGTCACGGGAATCTTGTCGTAACCGTAAATACGTGCGATCTCTTCGATCAGATCGATTTCCCTGGTTATATCCACACGGAACGTCGGCGGCGTCACGCCGCAGGTCTTGCCGTCCTTCCGGGAAACGGCCATCTCCAGGCTTTCCAGGATACGCGCCGACTCTTCGCGATCAACCTCAACACCGAGAAAACTATTGATCTTCTCGAAACGCAAAGGGATTTCGCCGACGGTCTCCAGGGCCTTGGGGTAACAGTCGATGAGCCCCCGGCAAACTTCTCCTCCGGACAAGTCGGCGATGAGCTGCGCCGCCCGGTTCTGGGCATGGACAACCCCGCCGGGGTCGATGCCCCTTTCGAAACGGAAAGCGGCATCCGTGCTCATACCCAGCCAACGCGACGACTTGCGGATGGACGTCGGGTTAAAGTAGGCGCTTTCCAGAAGGATGGTTGACGTGTCGTCCTTGACCTCGGAATTCAACCCGCCCATGATGCCGGCAATGGCCACAGGCTTGACCCCGTCGCAGATCATCAGGGTATCGCCTTTCAGAACGCGGTCTTTCTCGTCGAGCGACACGAAATGCTCCTGATCCTGGGAACGCCTCACGACGATGCGCCCTTCCTCCAGGAAGCGGAAATCGAAGGAGTGGAGGGGCTGCCCCATCTCCATCATGATGAAGTTCGTGACGTCGACGACATTGTTGATGGCGCGCAGGCCTACCGCTTCCAGTCTCTGTCTCATCCAGAGGGGCGACGGTTTGATGGTCACATTCTTGATGATCCTGGCGGTATAACGAGGGCAGAGATCCGGGTCCAGGATCGTCACGGACGTCAGCCCGGTGATGTCTTCATTATTCTCCCTGACGGCGAAGGACGGATAACGCATCTTCTGTCCCGTCAGTGCAGCCACCTCCCTGGCTATCCCGATGATGGACAGACAGTCGGCGCGATTCGGCGTGATGCCGATATCGAGAACGGCATCGTTCAGATCGAGCGCATCCTGGAGCTTCTGCCCCAAGGCCAGATCCGGCGGCAGGATCATGATTCCGGTGTTGTCGCTGCCGATGGCCAGTTCTTCTTCGGAACAGAGCATACCTTCCGAAAGCTCACCCCTGATCTTGGAACTCTTGATGGTGTAGCCGCCGGGTATCGTCGCCCCGACCTTGGCTAAAGGAACGACCTGGCCGACTTCAATGTTCGGCGCCCCGCAGACGATGGGCAAAACGGCGTCTCCTATGGTCACGTCGCAAAGCCTGAGCTTGTCGGCGTTGGGATGAGGCCGGATGGACAGAATTTTGGCAACGACGACATCCGTAAAAGAAGGCCGTATCTCTTCAACGGACTCCACCTCCAGACCGGCCATGGTCAGGCGGTCAGCCAGCTCTGAAGCGGGCAGGTCTATCTGAACATAATCTCTAAGCCATTTCAGACTAACTTTCATCTTCGATTTCCGTCGTTATTTTATTTAACTGAATCAGGCAGTGCGATCAACGCCCAATGTTTGCGGAAAAGCCCCCCGCCATCAAACTTTGTTTCCGGGTATCGGGTCCGATCGCAAATCAGGCTCCTCAGCGCCTTATGCGGGGATATTGGGGGGAAGACATCAAAACTGTTCCAGGAACCTCCAGTCGTTTTCGAAATAGAGGCGAATGTCCGATACGCCGTATTTCAGCATGGCGATCCTCTCCAGCCCCAAGCCGAAAGCGAAACCGGAGATTTCGTCCGGATCGTACCCGACATTCTTGAATACTTCGGGGTCCACCATGCCGGAACCCAGGATTTCCAGCCATCCACTCTGGCCGCAGACCCTGCATCCCGCGCCCTGGCACATCACGCAGCATATATCGACTTCTGCACTGGGTTCGGTGAAAGGGAAAAAGCTGGGACGGAACCTCAAGGCCGTCTTCTCGCCGAAAACCTGCTTCAGGAAAGAGGTCAGGATGCCTTTGAGATCGCCGAGGGTGATTCCCCGGTCGACCATGAGTCCTTCGATTTGGTGAAACATCGGCGTATGGGAGACGTCCGAATCAGGGCGATAGACCCGCCCGGGCGACAATATCCGCACCGGGGGTTTCTGCTTCAGCATTGTCCGGATCTGGACGGGTGACGTATGGGTTCGAAGGACGATATTTTCTTCGATATAGAAGGTGTCCTGCATGTCCCTGGCAGGATGGTCTTTGGGAATGTTTAAGGCTTCGAAATTATAGTAGTCGAGCTCGACTTCGGGTCCCTCGACGACGGAAAATCCCAGCCCCGAGAAGATATCGCATATCTCCCGGCAGACCCGGACGACGGGATGAATCTTTCCGTATCCGGCCGTCCGTCCCGGCAGGGTGATATCCATCTTCTCTTCGAGAAGGATTTTATCTTTCTGTCCGGCCGCAATCTCGGCCAGTGCCTTTTCGATCCTGGCGGTGATGGCTTCCTTGATTTCGTTGGAGCGCTTGCCGAATTGAGGTCTGTCCTCAGGGGCAACAGCCCCGATGTTCCGCAGCAACCCCGTCAGGATGCCTTTTCTTCCCAAATACTTCGTCTTGATTTCGAGGAGTTCCGCTTCCGATCGGCAAGCCCCAAGCTCGGCTTCAAACTTGCCCTGAACATCCTCCAGATCCTGCATCATGCCGTCACATCGCCTTTAGCTAGGGTAACAATCCGGGAAAAACCTTGCGGATCATGAATGGCGAGATCGGCCAGGATTTTTCTGTCCATGATGACACCGGCCTTCTTCAGGCCTGAGATCAAGCGGCTGTATGTGATATCATGGAACCGGGCGGCGGCGTTGATGCGGGCAATCCATAACTTCCTGAACTCGCGTTTGCGGACTCTCCGGTCCCGAAAGGCATACTTGAGCGCCCGGTCTACGGCTTCCGTCGCCGTTCTCAAAAGACGGCTCCGCGCTCCGAAAAATCCCTTGGCCCTCTTCAATATCTTTCTTCTTTTTTTCTTGGCGGTAATCGCCCTCTTTACTCTTGGCATCGCTCTTAGGCTCCTTGCGAAAAGCGGTGATGGCAACCGGCGGCAGACAGTCCGTGACTGTTTCCGCCGCTTATGTCAGCGGCCGCTCTTATAAATACGGGATCAGTTTCTTGATGGCCCTTTCATTGGTCTTGTCGACCAAGGTACCCTTCCTCAGATTTCTCTTCCTCTTTGTCGTTTTGGTCGTCAGGATATGGCTGGCGAAGGCTTTGTTTCTCTTCACCTTGCCGCTGCCCGTGAGGCGAAAACGCTTGGCTGCGCCCCGGTGTGTCTTGACTTTCGGCATTACGTCACCTCTTCTCTACGATTTCATCACCACGTTTATGTCTTTCCAATCTTAAATACAAGACGGTATTATTTTTTGGGTGCGATGATCATATTCATGTTCCGGCCTTCCAGACGCGGATGCTGCTCAATCGAGCCGACATCGGCCAGGGCGTCCCGGATACTTTCCATGATCTTCCTTCCGATCTCGGTATAAGCGATCTCTCGGCCCCTGAACATCATGGTTATTTTGACCTTGTCCTGCTGCTCCAGAAACTTCTTCACATGTTTGATCTTAACCTGGATGTCATGATCTTCCGTTTTAGGCCTCAGCCTGATTTCTTTCACCTGGATGACGGACTGGCTCTTTTTCGCTATGTGCATCTTCTTGCTTTGCTGGTAGCGAAATTTTCCGTAATCCATGATCCGGCAGACCGGAGGATCGGAATTGGGCGATACCTCAACCAGGTCCAAGCCGGCCCTTGTCGCCTCGGCCAAGGCATCCGCCAAGGTCAGAATGCCCAACTGCTTTCCTTCGGCATCGATGACACGAACGCTTGAGACCTTGATCTCGCGATTGATTTTTAAATCCTTAGCTATAGGACACCTCCTCAGAAAAACACGACCATCTCAATACCACCGCCACCACCTTACAGACAACCCCTGAACTGAACGGCGTTGCCACGAACCGCCTTATCCTATTTGTATGCTGAGCACTTATCCTTGATCAGCTTGATAAACTCGTCGACACCGATCGCGCCGAGATTGCCCCCGTCGCGCTGGCGGGGGGATACGCACCGCGATTCCACTTCCCGATCACCGATCACGAGCATATAGGGCACCTTCTGCAACTGGGCCTCTCTGATCTTGTAGCCCAGTTTTTCGTTCCGGAAATCCCCTTCCGCGCGGACGCCCGCGTCGACGAGCTGCCGATAGACCTCCTGTCCATAGGGGATATGCTTATCCGTCACGGTCACAATGACCGCCTGGACAGGCGAAAGCCAGACAGGAAATGCCCCGGCATAGTGTTCGATCAATACGCCCATGAACCGTTCTATGGCCCCGAGAATGACCCGGTGGAGCATGACGGGCCGGTGGCGTTCGCCGTCTTCACCGATGTAGGTCAGGTCGAACCGGTCCGGCAGCGTAAAATCGCACTGAATGGTCGCACACTGCCACTTCCGCTTCAGGGCGTCCTTAAGTTTGAAATCAATCTTCGGTCCGTAGAACGCGCCGTCCCCGGGGTTGACATCGTAGGACATATGGTTGTCCTTCAGGGCCTGCTCCAGGGCATTGGTCGCCATCTCCCAGTCCTGATCGGACCCGATCGAGTCCTTCGGACGGGTGCTGAGCTCCACTTCGTACTCGAATCCGAAAATCCCCATGGCATAACCGACGAAATCGGCAATGGCCCTGATTTCGGCGTTCAACTGCTCCGGCGTGCAGAGGATATGGGCGTCGTCCTGCGTAAACTGGCGGACCCTCATCAGGCCGTGCAGAACTCCTCCCTTTTCGTGGCGGTGGACCGTACCCAGTTCGAAATACCTGAGCGGCAGATCCCGGTAGCTCCTGATCTTCGATTTATAGATCAGCATATGGGAAAGACAATTCATGGGTTTGATCCCATACGGCTGATTGTCCACCTCGGTAAAGTACATGTTCTCCCGGTAATGATCGAAGTGGCCCGATTTTTTCCAGAGATCCGCCTTGAGGATCTGGGGCCCCATGACCATGTCATAGCCCCGTTTCAGGTGTTCCTTTCTTTCCCATTCTTCGATCAGGTAGCGCAGCAGCATCCCTTTCGGGTGGAAGATGACGAGACCGGCCCCGGCTTCTTCATTGACCTGGAAGAGATCGAGCTCTCTGCCGAGCCTGCGGTGGTCCCTCTTTTTGGCCTCCTCGATAACACGGAGATAGTCGGCCAGGGCTTCTTTGGTCGCAAAGCCGGTCCCATAAATGCGCTGCAGCATTTTGTTCTTCTCGTCGCCGCGCCAGTAGGCGCCGGCTACGTTCAGAAGCTTGAAGGCCTTGATCATCCCCGTGGAAGGGATGTGGGGCCCCCGGCACAGGTCGGTATAGCCGCCCTGGGTATAGATGCTCACCGTTTTGACGTCCGCGGGGAGATCGTTCAGCAGTTCGACCTTGTAGGACTCGCCTTTCCCCCGGAAGAGTTCGACGGCCTCCTCCCGCGACATTTCCCGGCGCTCGAAGGAATAATTGGCGGCAACCAGTTCCGCCATGCGCTTTTCGATTTTCTCTATGTCTTCCGGCGTGAACGTCTCGGCATACTCGAAATCGTAATAGAACCCTTCCTCGATGGAAGGACCGATGGTAACCAGTACGTTTTTAAACGTATCCTGCACGGCCTGGGCCATAACGTGAGAAATGCTGTGCCGGAGAATGCCCAGCCCTTCCTTGGAACCGATATCCACCAAGGTAAGCGCTGCATCCCTATGCAGCTTAAAGCTCGTATCTACGAGGGCCTGGTCGACCTTGGCCGCCACGGTCGACGCCAAAAGATCCTGTTTCCAGGAGGCTACAACATCCCGCACCGTTGTCCCATCGGAAAAGGTGCCGGTGGAACCGTCCGGCAGGCCAATTTTGATGTCACTCATACAAACATCCCATCCATCGACCGGTTCATGTTAAACGGTCCTGATTTTATGACAATCATCCCGATTAAGAAAGGGCATCATCGCGTTTCTAAACTTGATGATGCCCTCACCATTGCTACCGTCACGATGGTACTTGTCAATAAGAAATGGTAGGCACGCAGGGATTTGAACCCTGGACATCCACCGCGTCAGGATGGCGCTCTCCCCCTGAGCTACGTGCCTATATGACTAACTTCCCTAGGAAAGCGCTCCCTTGTAACAGCAAAATACCGCTATGTCAAGGCAAATATTAACTCTATTTCAAAAAGCGCCGCCGGAAGTACCGTCCCGCCGGCCATTCTCCCGCAGCTTGCCCCGAAGGCCCGCCCTGCGGGGATTTCCCAAGCCGGTCCGGCAACATCGTTCAGTCACCGCTTGCCGGAGGCTGAGAAGCACGGTTGATATATTTGACCCCTATGGACATATAATGGAGTCCCGTAATAACCGTCATGACGGCCGTCACCAAGAAGAGGGTATCCAGGGGTATAGCCTGCTGCATATTCGGCGACCAGCACTTTTTGACGAGTACGGCCAGAATCGTGACGATCTGGACCAGTGTCGTCAATTTGCTGAGCAGTATGGGTTTAATTTTAAACGGAACGGACAGCATTGTCAATACGGATACGCCAAGCATGATAATACAGTCCCTGCTTATGACGATGACCGAGAGCCAGCCGGGGATGAATTTCTTGACCGAAAGGGTGACAAAACAACTGATCATCAGGGCCTTGTCCGCGATAGGATCAAGATAGGCGCCAAGGACCGTCTGCTGATGCAATACCCTGGCCAGAAAACCGTCCAGAACATCCGTAACGCCTGAAACCACCAAGAGGACGAGAGCGACACAAAACGAACCGTCCATAAGGAGGATGACGATAACCGGGACAAGAATAATCCTTAATAAAGTAAGGATATTAGGGATATTCATCAGCATGCCGCGCGCAAATCCACCTCTTAATATTCTGCGTCTTTGGCCCGGTTCCAGTCGACCCATTCGTCGCGGTCTTCCTGCTCCGAAAAGCTTCGCGGCTTATCCGGAACACCGGTCTTGGAAATGCTGATCTGCTGCATGGAGCGGACGAGATATACCCATTCTTCCATCGATATTTTCTTGGGTCCCTCCACTTTCTTGGGCCCTTCCACCTTGGTCGGTGCTCCCAGAACCGGCGGTTTGGCCCCTGTCTTTTTTTCCGCGGGTTGACCGCCGCTCACGGCCACCTCGCCGTCGTAAACTCTTACGAGCGCCGAGCTGTCGTCATTCACGTTCATTCGATAGATCGTGCCCCTGACACCGGCCACGGCATTATCGCAGGACAGTTCAAATCGGCTTTTGCCCCCCAGGGCCCTGGACACATTGGCCCAAGTCCTTCCCACCGCCACATTGATCCGGACATTGCGGGAATCGGGCGCCGCATCGAGCTGTACGACCTTGAAACGGCTGTTGTCGGCAAAGCGAACCCTGGAATTGTCAGGCAGGACAAGCTCCATTCGCGACCTCGATCCGGTCGTCACTTCATCACCGCCCTTCAGGTATTCGTTGACCTTCAGGGTGCGCCATGTCGTCTTGTCCGCAGGGCGGACCTGGGCTGAACCGGAAAGGACGCTGACCAGGGCCTGTCCTTTCCCGATTTTCAATGTCATTACTCTTTCCGCCCCGACAGCCTGGGATGCGATCAGGAGACAGGAGCATATCAACACCGCTACCGTGAGGATTCTCTTTCCCATAAATACCTCCTTCAGACATGCACTTTCATGTATTATGGCTGCCGACGACAGGGACTTCACAGATCCGGACCATCGGGAAGCGTCTCAACGGCGCGGTCCACCACTTCCTGTATCATAGGCTCGTATGATTGGACAGACTTTAATTCCGCCCGTTTCTTCGAGACGTCGATATTGCGGTCGCCCGTATGATATTTCACTTCCCACAGAACTTCGCCGGTCTTGGCGTTTCGCATCACAAAACTCGCCTCTATATATGTCCGGGCATATGTCAGGGTCATCGACCGGGAGCTCTGTTCCAGGGTTATCAGCATTACGGCATCGACTCCCAGAAGGTCCCGCATCTTATTCAAATCGGAGATGTCTTTCGGCTGAATCTTTTCATCGATGACCTGGAAAGGAATTTTGGGGTATCCCTTCTGAAACAAGGCCTCCAGGGTTTTGTCCCGGAGCATCGCCGCCGCCTTTTCGTCCTGGGATTTATTCACGACGGGCATAACCGCAATGAGCCGTATTCCCCTTTTGCCGTAGTCGGCAACAAGCATATGGGGAATCTTTCCGGCACACGCCAAAAGAAAGACCAACCCCGCGGCAACAATGACCCATTTACAGAAGCGACTAGAAAAGATCTTCATCTACAACCCGATTGGAGTTTTTTTAAACGCCCCGTCACTTGAATGACGGTTCCCATATTTATCCGCTTCCATCCATTTCCGGGCAGATCTATTTTCCACCCGCAAGGTCCATCTCTATGGTATCAGAGGCAACAAGTCCTGTATTCATGGCAACCGGCGCACGGCGACTCAATGCATCTGCAAAGATTTCCGCTGATTCGCATAAATCGAGTTCGAAGTCCACCCTTTGCCAGGCGATCATTCTCGGGGACAGCCGGCCGCAATGTTTCACCTGCAAATCGAGATAATCCCTAATGCGTCCATAGTCCGTGTAATTTGTTATACCGCGTACGGTCAGGGTGATCTTTTTCGGCGGCTGCTTCGCCTTGCGGGCATAGGTCTCGTCAAAGAGGAGTGCGGCATCTACGACAGCACTGACGTCGACTTTGTAAACGACGCCTGCCTGCTTTTCGCTTAAAATCCGGTAACTGCGGACGTATTTCTCGGCACTGAACCGTTTCGGCTTATTTGTTTGCCCTCTGCCCGACAATTCGGCCTCGGCTTTATCGACGGCATTCTGGAGGGCGTCCCTGATCGCCTCGTCCCTGGCCCTGGCCAGGTCGTTATTCCGGACAACGGCCGTGCCCTCGACATCTGCTGTCAGCAGTTCCTTACCCGCGATCTCTTGCGCCGGAAGGCTCCCTTCAAGAAACGTTAAGACAAAGCCGGAAATCAGGATGGCGGAGAGTAGTGACTGCTTCATAATCCGCGCCGGGGCGCTGCGGCTCATCATACCTCAGCCCTGGCCCTTTAATTTCTCAATTTCTTCACGGATGACCCGTTCCGCGATATCGGGAACGAGTTCCTTGGTGATCCGTTCCGTAATCTCCGAGACTTTCTTCATGACAGCCGCCTCGAGTTCCTTGTCGCAAGACACCACAAGATAATCGTCTTTTACGACGTCGACGAGATCATGTATCTTCCCGGCCGGGGGACTGATCCTGCTCCCTGCATCACCGTCGCCTTCGGCCGTGCCTGTGGAGATCACATCAACCAGATCATATATCTTTTCATCGGGACGGGGACCGTCATCTCTGCCCGCGGTTTTGCTTTGCCTGTCTCCGTACTTGTCCAATAGGTCTTGCTCCACCGTCATGCTCGTTTCCATATCTCCGTTACAGACGATCACCGTCGATGATGTTACGCACGGCCCCTCGGTGATTGTTTTATTTTCCGTTCCCAGCAGTCTGTACCGGCTCCTCACCGATGCTGCTAACCGCACGGGGCCACATTTCTTATGCGGCGCAGGCTATCATATCTATATCAACAGTTCAAGGGAATAAAAATCAGTAAATCACTTCAAAAATCAAGCTTTATCGCCAGACGGTATACCCTTTGGCGGGGCAGATCGAGATCACCCGCAACCCGATCCACGACATCCCTTCTCGAAAGCCCTCCCGCCTTAAAAAGCGTTTCGAGTTTCGCGATGATCGTCTCATCCGTTATTATTGAATCGTCTTCCTTGAAACCGCTCACCAGCAATGTCACTTCCCCTTTGATGATCTTCTCTACGAAGGCGGCCGCAACTTCCGAAACCGTTCCCCTCACAACCTCCTCATAAATCTTGGTCAATTCGCGAAGCACAACGATTTGACGATCGCCCATCACTTCCTTCACGTCCGCCAGGGCGGCCTGCAGGCGGTTCGGCGATTCATAGAATACAAGCGTACCCGGTTCATGGATAAGTTCCGAAAGGAGTTGCCGCCGACGGGCCGCTTTCGGCGGCAGAAACCCGAGGAAAAGGAAACGGCTCATGGGCAGTCCGGAAACACTTAAGGCCGCGACGACCGCAGCCGGGCCGGGAATGGGGACAACCCGGATTTCTTCGGCAATGGCCTGATTGATGAGGATGTAGCCGGGATCGGACAGGCCGGGCGTACCGGCATCGGAAACATAGGCTACATTCAGACCTTTCCTGAGGGAGGCGATGACCGTACGGCTCTTTTGCCGTTCGTTCTGATCGTGCAGGCTCGTCATGGGCGTATTGATCCGATGGGCGGCGAGCAGTTTGGCCGTCCTCCTGGTATCCTCGGCGGCTATCAGGTCGACCTCCCCAAGGATCCGGACGGCGCGCAAAGTTATATCCTCCATATTGCCGATGGGGGTCGCAACGACGTAAAGAATACCCTTCTTCTGTTTTTCCGTCGGCTCCATGTCAAACACCGTAAGTGTGCCTAGAAGATTAAAATTTCCGGATGTTAATCGTTTCTCCCCTCCCGTTTTCTATTGACAGGAGAAAAAGATTTGTGTTTTATAACAGCGCGCGGAGGAATATGCCACGTAAAAAAAATCGGGCCTGCTCATATTCTTCAGACGGGTTGCCGCCGGTGACGTAGCTTTTATGGACGGTCTATGAGAAAACGTATCCTGATTACAGGTGGAGCGGGCTTCCTGGGTTCCCATCTGTGCGAACGCCTGCTTGCCGCCGGCCACGATATCATTTGTCTCGACAACCTCTACACGGGCAGCAGAGACAATATCATTCACCTCCTGGGGAATCCCCGTTTCGAATTCATCCGCCACGATATCACCAACCCCATTTATCTGGAAGTGGACGAAATATACAACCTGGCCTGCCCGGCATCGCCGGTCCATTACCAGTACAATCCGATCAAGACCATCAAGACGAACATCATGGGCACGATCAACGCCCTCGGCATCGCCAAGCGGGTGAAGGCCAAGGTCCTGCAGGCCTCGACGTCCGAAGTGTACGGTAACCCGGAAGAGCACCCCCAGACGGAGAGTTACTGGGGAAAGGTGAACCCCATCGGCATCAGGAGCTGTTACGATGAAGGCAAGCGGGCGGCGGAATGCCTCATGATGGATTATCACCGCCAAAATCGCGTGAACATCAAGATTATTCGCATATTCAATACCTACGGTCCGCGAATGGCGGAAAACGACGGCCGGGTCGTCAGTAATTTTATAACCCAGGCCCTGAAGGGTAAAGCGATAACCGTATACGGAGACGGGTCGCAGACGCGTTCATTCTGCTACGTCGACGACCTCATTACGGGCATGATCGCAATGATGGAAACGGCCGACAACTTTACCGGTCCCCTCAATCTCGGTAACCCGGAAGAGTACACGATTCTGGCGCTCGCCGAAATGATCATCCGCCTGACGGGGGCTCAATCGGAAATCATCTTCAAGGACATCCCCCAGGACGACCCCGTTCAGCGCCGACCGGACATATCGCTCGCGGCCGAAAAGCTTGCCTGGAAACCGCAAATCGGCGTCGAGCAGGGATTGAAAAATACGATCGACTATTTCAAACGGATGTACGGTTCCTGAGGCATACCGTTGCATCTCCGTGTACGGCAATCGACTATTTCATCAGAGCATCCGGCTCAGAGACCGGAAAACATCAGCAACAAGTGAGGCAGGATATATGAATTTTGAAAAGAAGATCCTTTGTATCGGCGCCGGGTATGTCGGCGGGCCGACCATGGCCATGATCGCCAAACAATGTCCCCGGTACAGGGTGACCGTCGTCGACATCAATCCGGAGAGGATTGCCGCCTGGAATTCGCAGGAGCTTCCCATCTACGAACCGGGCCTTGAAGAAATCGTCATGCAGGCCAGAGGCAAGAACCTCTTTTTCAGCACGGACGTTGACGCCGGCATTCGGGACAACGACATCATCTTCGTTTGCGTCAATACGCCCACCAAGACATTCGGCGTCGGCTCAGGCATGGCGGCCAACGTACAGTATCTCGAACAGACTGCGCGGCAGATTCTCAGGAACGCTGCATCATCGAAGATCGTCATCGAAAAGAGCACGATCCCGGTGAGAACCGCCCAGGCTTTGGAGAACATCCTGAACCACACGGACAGCAACGTGCATTTCGACGTCCTCTCCAATCCGGAGTTCCTGGCAGAGGGATCGGCCATGAAAGACCTGGAAAATCCGGACCGCATCCTGATCGGGTCGAAAGTGACCGAAAGCGGCCTCAAGGCGCGCCAGGTATTGGTTGACATTTACGCCAACTGGGTGCCGAAAGACAGGATCCTCACATCCAATATCTGGAGCAGCGAGCTTTCCAAGCTGGTCGCCAACGCCTTCCTCGCCCAGAGGATCTCGTCCATCAACGCCATCTCGGCCCTCTGCGAAAAGACAGAGGCGGACGTCTACGAAGTGGCGCGGGCGATAGGCATGGACAGCCGGGTCGGCCCCAAGTTCCTAAACGCGAGCATCGGATTCGGGGGCTCGTGCTTCAAGAAAGACATTCTGAACCTCGTTTACCTGTGCAAGCATTACGGGCTCGATGAAGTCGCCGATTATTGGGAAAGCGTCGTCAGGATGAACGAATACCAGCAGAACCGCTTTCTCATGAATATGCTCCATGCCATGTTCGATACTTTATCCGGCAAAAGAATTTGTCTTTTCGGCTTCGCGTTCAAGGCCAACACGGGCGACACACGGGAAAGCCCCGCCATCTATATCGCCCGGATGCTCCTGGCGGAAAAAGCGGACGTCGTCATCTCCGATCCGAAAGCCCTGCCTCACGCCAGGGAGGATCTCGCAGGTTTGGAGGGACACATCGAATACATCGACGATCCCTATAAAGCGGCGGAAGGCTGCCACGCCATTGCCGTCATGACGGAGTGGGATCTGTACCGTACGCTAGATTATCAAAAGCTTTTCGATTCCATGATTAAGCCGGCCTTCATTTTCGACGGCCGCAATATCGTCAACCACAAGCGATGCTTCGAGATCGGATTCAACGTCTATCCGATCGGCAAACAGGCGCTGACGCATTTCGGCGAGGTGAAACGTGCCTTCTGAATTAACCGACTCCCTCTCCATGCCCGGCAATACGAAAATCGTCTTCCTGATCATGGACGGCCTGGGGGGCCTCCCGACGGCAGGCAGCGGCCTGACCGAGCTTGAATCGGCCGCTACGCCGCACCTGGACGAACTGGCCAAGGGAGGCATTTGCGGGCTCCTGGACCCGGTAGGCTACGGCATCACGCCCGGCAGCGGCCCCGCCCATTTCGCCCTGTTCGGCTACGACCCCGTAACCTATTCCGTCGGCCGGGGCATTCTGGAAGCCGCCGGAATCGATTATCCCATGACGGAAAGGGACTTGCTCATCAGGATCAATTTCGCCACGATCGACAAGAATGGTATCGTCACAGACCGCCGCGCAGGCCGCATCGACAGCGAAACCAATCAGCGAATATGCCGGAAATTGCAGAGCAACCTGAAGATGAAGACCGGGGCCGAAGTCCTTTTCGAATCGGTGAAAGAGCACCGGGCCCTGCTCGTCGTGAGGGGAGAAGGGCTCCGCGACGAAATCGCGGAGACGGACCCCCAAAAAACGGGCTTGCCGCCCATTTTTCCTGGGGCTCTGATCCCGGAGGCCAAAACGACGGAAACGATCCTGGCGGAACTGGTTGAACAGGCCAAGGCCATCCTGGCCGACGAGCCCAAGGCAAATATGCCGCTCCTCAGAGGTTACGCCAAATACCGCCGTTTTCCAAGCCTTCACGAACGCTTCAAGCTCAATCCGGTGGCGATCGCCACCTATCCCATGTACCGCGGCATCGCGAGATTGCTGGGTATGACCGTCCTCGGCAACGTGAATACGATCGAGGAAGAATTTGCGGCCCTGGCCGACCAGTTCGACCGTTACGATTTCTTCTTCCTGCATATCAAACCCACCGACTCCCGCGGGGAGGACGGCCAGTTCGACGAGAAAGTGAAGGTCATCGAAAAAGTAGACACCCTGATACCCCGTGTTATGGCGTTGAAACCCGATGTTCTCGTCGTAACCGGAGATCATTCGACGCCGGCCGCGCTGGCCGGCCACAGCTGGCACCCGGTGCCTGTTATGCTGTCCGCGAAGGCTTGCCGCCCGGACCGCGTCAGCCGTTTCGGCGAGCGCGACTGCATAGGCGGCGAACTGGGGCGCATGCCCATGAGGCATCTGATGGCCGTCGCCCTGGCCCATGCCGGCCGATTGGAAAAATTCGGAGCATAGAAAAAAGGGCGGGATCACCCCGCCCTTTTCTTTTATCGATAACCGCCGAAGATTTTACTTGCCCCTCTTCTTCATCTCTTCGGCCCGCAGTTCCTTACGCAGAATTTTGCCCACGTTCGACTTGGGCAGCTCTTTGCGGAACTCCACTTCTGTAGGCAGTTTATACGTGGCCAGTTTTGTCTTGCCGTACTCGATCATTTCGTCGGCAGTAGATGTTTCTCCTTCCTTTAGAACGACGAACAGCTTGACGTTCTCGCCCCGTTTCGGATCGGGAATACCAATGGAGCAGACCTCCTGGACCTTCGGGTGCAGATAATAGACCTCGTCGATGTCCCGGGGATAGACGTTAAAGCCGCCGGAGATGATCATGTCCTTCTTGCGGTCGACGATATAGAAGTACCCGTCGTCATCCATCGTCGCGATATCCCCCGTATAAACCCAGCCGTCTTTTAAGGTTTCGGCCGTTTCCTGCGGCTTTCCCTTGTATCCGAGCATGATTTGAGGTCCTTTGACGATAAGCTCGCCCCGTTCGCCATAAGGCACATCGGTTGTCCCGGTTTCCAGATCGATGATCCGGCAGCTAGTGTCGGAAATGGGGACGCCGATACTGCCCGGTTTCCTGGCCCCGCCGGCAAACGGATTGATGTGTGTGACCGGCGTTGTTTCCGTCATACCGAAACCCTCCACGATGACGGCGCCCGTCACTCTTTCGAATTCATGAATCACTTCCACGGGAAGCGGGGCGCTGCCCGAGAAGGCCCCTTTGATGCAGCTCATATCCGTCTTCTTGATGTCGGGATGGTTCAGCATGCCGATATACATGGTAGGTACCAACGGCGCAAAAGTGGGTCTGAACTTCCTGATGGTTTCCAGCAGCGGTTCCGCCTGGGGTCTCGGCACAAGAATCTGCGTCCATCCCATCAGAATGGCGAGATTCATGGAAACGGAAAGCCCGAAAACGTGAAAATACGGGAGGGCGCCCAGCATGATTTCCTCGGTGCCATGAAATTTCGGGAACCAGACTTTGCATTGCTGAATCTGCTTGCTTAAATTGGCGTGAGACAGCATAACCCCCTTCGAGACTCCCGTTGTGCCGCCCGTATACTGGTACATGGCCACGCCGTTGAAATCGCATTTCACCTTCGGCGGGTTCGGTCCGTATTTGGCAATGCAATCCTTCCATTTGAACACGTTCGGGGCCGGTTTCACGTCTCTTGCCAAATTCTTCTTCTTGGCCACCAGGGGAAAGAGAAGATTCTTCGGGAAGGGAAGATAATCCCCGATGGACGTATAAACGATATGGTTGATCTTCGTTTTGGCACGGAGATCGATCATGCGGTTCCCCAGCAGATCAAGGGTTATCAGGACCTTGGAACCTGAATCGTTGAACTGGTGCTCCAGTTCGGGATCGGAGTACAGGGGGTTGTTCATGACGGCGATGGCCCCTATTTTCAGGATGGCATAATAGGCCACGACGCACGGGATCATGTTAGGCAGGATGATGGCCACGGCGTCCCCGGGCTTGACCCCAAAATCGACCAGGCAGGTGGCAAAGCGGTCGACCATGTCCTTAACCTGCCGGAAGGTCATAGTATAGCCCTGAAAAATAAAGGCTGTCCTGTCGGGAAATTGCGCCGTTGTCCGGTCCAGTATGTCCGGCAGGCATATCTCCTCGTAATCGACTTTTTCCGGAACGCCTTTTTCGTACGATTTCAGCCAAGGTTTACTCAAGTAGTCATTCTGTGCAGTCATGGTCCCCTCTCCTCCTTGCTTTCTTGTAAAATTAAGCTTTCGGCCTATTCGTTACCAAAAACCGCTTCCACGCATTCGTCATGGCGGACCGAACTCCCAATTTCACCCAGTTTATCTTCTCCACCCCGCTCGAATGCGTAAAAAGAAAAGATCCCAGGGATAAAAATCCGGATAAAAAAAGCGCAATATTTGAGGCAGGTAATCGTGTACGTGTCCAGAGTTTCGCAGTAACCGCTTTGCAAGAGACAATCTCCTGGACCTGGTGAGAACCTGTTAAGGTAGACTTAGCGTTGCTCGGCCCCGAAAACCGTCGTTTCCGGGGATGAGTGCAGATGGTTCCATTGTGCGGTGTTTCTGAGAATATGATAGCAAAAAAGCCCCCTTCTGTCAACAGAAGGGGGCTTCAATTTTTCGCCGGCTTAGTTCTCCACGGTCAACGCCTGTGGCCCTTTGCAGGGACGGGCAGCGCCCTTCGGAGGCATACCGTTTTAAAGATCATGAATCACTCGGCCGGTGCCGCACAGACTTCCGGTGCCGGCTTCTCTTCTTCGAGTCCCATGGACTTCCAGACAATTTCAGCGATATCGAGGGAATTCATCTTCTCTTCCATACTGTGGGTCTTGAGACCGTCGCTCATCATGGTCAGGCAGAACGGACATCCAACCGCAATGGTATCGGCATTGACGTCGATGGCCTGCTTGGCCCGCGTATCGTTGATCTTGGTCCCATGCTCCTCCATCCACATCCTGGCACCGCCGGCGCCGCAGCAGAAACTCTTGGCCAGGTTTCTTT
Organism: Syntrophales bacterium; assembly: GCA_963668175.1. GTDB lineage: Bacteria > Desulfobacterota > Syntrophia > Syntrophales > PHBD01. The sequence goes on along the minus strand of OY764159.1, from coordinate 1,001,940 downwards.
CCATCTCCGTCAGTTTCAGGCCGGGAACGGCACTGAGGATCCTTCTCGGCTGATCGTAAACCTGGTTGTAGCGGCCGAGGAAGCAGGAATCGTGATACGTAACGACGCCCGGCAAAGGTTTCTTCAGAGAGATTTTTCCCTTCGCGATCAGGTCGGCGATGATCTCCGTATGGTGATAGACTTCGAAATTACCGCCAAAATGGGGGTAATCCTTCTTCAGGGCATTGTAGCCATGCGGACAGGTGGCAATAATTTTCTTGACGCCGTAACCGTTCATGGCTTCGATGTTCATCTGGGCCAGCGTCTGGTATAGATATTCGTTGCCGCCCCTCATGGCCGAGTCGCCGCAGCAGCTCTCTTCCGTCCCGAGGATGCCGAAGCTGACACCCGCTGCCTGCAGGATCTTGGCAAAGGCAACGGTCACTTTTTTGCCGCGGTCGTCAAAGGATCCGGCACACCCGACGTAGAACAGATACTCGACATTGGGATCTTCCGCTAGCGTCTTGACACCTAGCTCCTTGGCCCAATCGGCCCGCAGATGCGCGCCGACGCCCCAGGGGTTGGAGTTGTTTTCCATGTTCCTGTAAGCCAACTGCAGTTCCGGGGCGAAATCCGCCTCGGTTAGAACCTTGTACTGTCTCATGTTGATGATCTTGGGAACGTGCTCGATGGAAGAAGAACAGTTTTCCATACAGTACATGCAGTTCGTACAGGCCCACAGTTCGTCCAGATTGACGACCTCGCCCACAAGCGCCCTTTCGGCCGTGGCGTCACCTTCCGTCACACCCTTGGTTTTCTTAAGATTGGCATCGACAACCTCGTCAACCTGGCCGAGGAATTTCAGAAGCGCGTTCTTCGGCTCGCCGGCTTCCGCCTTCTTGGCCGCAACAGCGACAGGTGCCATTTCCAGCCAGTATTTTTTGATATCCTGGACGACTTTCTTCGGAGACAGCGGTTTGCCGGTCAAATAAGCCGGGCAACCGTCCTGGCAACGCCCGCAACGGGTGCAGGCATCGGCGTCGAAGATCTGTTTCCAGGTGAATTCCTGAAGCTGTCCCACACCGAAAGACTCGGCATTCTCGAAATCGCGGATCGGCTCAACGGTTCCCGTCGGTTTGAGGGACACCATGAAATGATTGGCCGACGTCGTGAAGATATGCAGGAGTCTTGAATAAGGGATATATGCGATAAATCCCAGCGCAAAAAACGTATGCACCCACCACAGTGTTTTATGTAACGCCTTGGCCGTATCCACATTAACGCCGGCAAAAGCCTTGGCGATGTTCCAGCCTACGAAAGACCACACTTCCCATTTCGGCTGCGAACTGAATACATTAAAAAGATGCCCGGCGGCGGCGTGGTATTCCCCCTCCCAGTCCGCCATCGTGGCGTGAATCCTCAAAGCCTCCACGATAAAGCCGGTGACGATGATGCCGAGAATGAGCAACAGGGCGACGGCGTCGTCGGTCGTGTTGTCGGGTTCGCCCTTGTATCCCAAACGCTCGGGCTTGGTTACATAACGCCGGTAAAGAGCCATGATCACGCCGGCCAGTACGAAGAAGCCGAAGAGATCCATGAGGAAAGAAAAAACCAGGTAGAACTTTCCTCTGAGGAACGCAAAGCCCAGGGGTTCGGTGACGTGAAACTCCGTCGCATCGAATGCTGCACCAAATATAAGGACAAAAAATCCGAAGAAGATCAATCCGTGCATTACACCCGGGTACGGGTCCTCAAACGTCTTGACCTGCAGCAGCCCGTTGCGTACGAGTATCCCAATCCGTTCCTTTACATTGTCCCATCTGATTTCCGGCTTTCCGATCGCCGTCCACATCAGCCAGCGCCGGTAAAGACCATAGGCGAAGATCGCCATAGCCACTCCGGTAAAGACAAACAGGAGCAGCTCGAATTTGTCGGCATTCCAGAAGACCAGCCTTCCTTCATTTCCGATTCCCAGTACGTGTTCCATATTTCCTCCAAATATCTCTTATCGAGAACAGTCATACCTCGTGCTTTCTCCGGACACGAGGCCAACCGCCCCGCCTGCACGTGTTTGTGTCGCTTAAATGGGGTTCAAAGAGCCCACAAAACAACCGGGGACGGCGGCTGCCCGTCCCCGGTCATGTTTCGTTGTTTATGCAAGAAGCTTCTTGCATTCTTTGGTCAGTTCGGGAACGACCTTGAAGAGGTCGTCCACGACGCCGTAATCGGCTTTCTGGAAAATCGGGGCTTCAGCGTCTTTGTTGATCGCCACGATATATTTTGAAGAGCTCATGCCTGCCAGATGCTGAATAGCACCGGAAATACCGCAGGCAATGTAGAGATTCGGGGAAACGACCTTACCCGTCTGGCCGACTTGGTCGGCTTGGGGCCTCCAGCCCGCATCCACGGCGGCTCTGGATGCACCGACCGCCGCGCCGAGCACGCCAGCCAGTTCTTCCAGTATCCCGTAACCTTCCGGACCCTTCATGCCGCGCCCGCCGGAAACGATAATATTCGCTTCCGACACATCGATCTTGCCCGAAGCCTCTTTCTGCACTTCGAGGACCTTCGTCTTCAATTCGCCCAGACCGGCGTCAAACTTCGTCACGGCACCGGCCTTCGCATTCTCGACGATCGTGAAAACGTTCGGACGCAGCGAGGCCATCTGCGGCGACCCGGATACGACGATTTCGCCGAAGCACTTGCCGGCATACATGGGACGAACGGCAACCAGCTTGCCATCGGCAATCTTTACGTCCGTGCAGTCGGTAGCCATTCCCGTCGCCAGTTTTCCGACCAGGCGGGAGGAAAGATCTTTTCCCAGGAACGATGCCGCAAGAAGAAGGATCGAGGGATCGTTCTCTTTGACGACCTTCGCCACTGCCGCGGCATACGCATCCGTCGTGTAGGGTTCAAAAGCGGGACCATCCGCTACGAATACTTTATCGACACCGTATTTTCCAAGCTCTGCGGCCTTCCCTTCAATACCGGATCCGCAGAGAACGGCGCATACTTCTTCGCCGAGCTGATCGGCAAGCTTTCTGGCCGTGCTCGCGAGTTCAAACGATACCTTTCGTAAGGCACCGTCCCTTTGTTCTGCTACTATCCATACACCTTTTGCCATTGTTATATTCCTCCATCATGATTGTGTGTTAAATTACCTTCGCTTCTTCCCTGAGCAGCTTGGCCAATTCTGCAGCCTTCCCTTCGGGGGTATCATCGGCGCAGATAATCTTTCCAGGAGGCCTGGCCGGAGGAGGTGTAAATTTAACAACCTTAGCTTTCTCAGCGGCTGCAACTCCTATTGCCGCCCCGTCTTTCACATCGACGGGCTTCTTCTTGGCCTTCATGATGCCGGGCAGTGACGCATAGCGCGGTTCATTGAGACCCTTGGTCGCCGTAATAACGCAAGGCAAAGATGTTTCAATCACCATCTGGGCGCCTTCGATCGGCCGAACCGCTTTGGCGGCCTTTCCGTCGATGTCCAGCTTGGTGGCAAACGTTACCTGGGGCACACCCAACAGCTCCGCCAGAATGGAACCGACCTGGCCGGAGTCGTCGTCAATGGCCCTCTGGCCGCAGAAGACGATTTCATAGGGCAAACCCTTGATGACCGCCGCCAGTGCCGACGCCGTCGTGAAGGCATCCGCATTGTCGAGGGCCGCATCGCTGACGTGAATGCCCTTGTCCGCACCCATGGCCAACGCCGTCCTGATGGTCTCCATCACACGGGCCGGGCCTACGGACACGATGGTCACTTCACCGCCGAACTTTTCTTTCAGTTTCAGGGCTTCTTCAACGCCGAACTCATCGTAGGGGTTCATAACCCACTTGATGCCGCCCTCTTCGATACCCGACGCATCGCCCTTCACTTTGATCTGAGCTTCCGTATCCGGAACCTGCTTTACACATGCAACTATATTCACTTCTTCCTCCTTCCCTGGATGACGTTTTCCGGTCCTTGAAGACCGCTAGCCAACCAGCGTTGTAATGTCGTCATTAAAAAAGCGGGGCTTGATGCATCCCTCATTTCCGGCAATGCCGCTGTCGATGTCGCCTGCCCCATGATCACCCCCGTTCCACGGTATTACCGTGGAACGGGGGCAAATCATTCCTTCATATTCCTTCCGAACTGCAAAACTTACAGTCTGTTCTTCACGATATCGTCGACAACGGACGGATCGGCCAACGTGGTCGTGTCGCCCAGATCGTTAATGTCGCCGGCGGCAACCTTCTTCAGAATTCTTCTCATGATCTTGCCGCTTCTGGTCTTGGGCAGACCATCGGCCCACTGGATCTTTTCCGGCGTGGCGATGGGTCCGATCAAGGTGCGGACGTGGGCGATGAGTTCTTTCTTCAGGTCGTCGGATTTCGCAATACCGGTCTTCAAGGTGACGTATGCGTAAATCGACTGGCCCTTCAGATCGTGGGGGTAGCCGACCACGGCCGCTTCGGCAACCTTCGCATGGGCGACCAGGGCGCTTTCGACTTCCGCCGTTCCCATTCTGTGACCGGAGACGTTGATGACGTCGTCGATACGGCCGGTAATCTGATAATAACCGTCTTTGTCCCTGCGGGCGCCGTCGCCGGCGGTATAGTAGCCGGGGAACTGTTCGAAATAGGTTTCCTGGAAGCGCTTGGGATCGCCGTAAACACCCGTCATGAGGCCGGGCCAGGGTCTCTTGATGACCAGGGCGCCGCTGGCGACTGTGTCCGTGATCTCCTTGCCCTCGTCGTTGAGGAGGGCCGGCCAGACGCCGAAGAACGGCACCGTGGCCATACCCGGTTTGATGTCCGTCGCACCGGGCAGGGGCGTAATCAGGACGCCACCGGTTTCGGTCTGCCACCAGGTATCGACGATGGGGCATTCGCCGCGGCCGATAACGTTGTAGTACCAGTTCCAAGCTTCGGGGTTAATGGGCTCGCCGACCGTTCCGAGAATCCTCAGGCTGGAGATGTCGGCCTTCTTGACCCACTCGTTGCCTTCCTTGGCGATGGCGCGGATGGCGGTCGGCGCGGTGTAGAAGATGCTGACCTTGTATTTTTCCACGACCTTCCAGAAGCGGCTGATATCGGGATAATTGGGAACGCCCTCGAACATGACCGACGTTGCGCCGTTGCAGAGGGGACCGTAGACGATGTAGCTGTGACCCGTCACCCAGCCGACATCGGCGGTGCACCAATAGACTTCGTTGTCTTTATAGTCGAAGATGATTTTGTGGGTGAAGGCTGCAAACGTGAGGTATCCGCCCGTGCTGTGCACGACGCCCTTGGGCTTTCCCGTCGAACCGGACGTGTAGAGGATGAAGAGGGGATCCGTTGCATCCATCTGCTCGGGCTCGCAGGTCGCGGAGGCTTTGGCCATCGCCTCATCCCACCAGATATCCTTGTCGGCATTCCATTTGCACTTGATCTTGTCGCCGACGCGCCTTACGACGATCGTCTTCTGAACCGAGGGGCAGTCGGCCACGGCCGCATCGGCACTGTCCTTCTGGGGAACCGCTTTGGCGCCGCGGAAAGTTCCGTCGCAGGTAACGAGGACCTTGGTCTCGCTGTCCTGAATCCTGTCTCTCAAAGAATCGGAGCTGAAACCGCCGAAAACGATGCTATGGATGGCGCCGATACGGGTGCAGGCCAGCATGGAGATGGCGAGTTCCGGAATCATGGGGAGGAACAGGCAGACGCGGTCACCCTTCTTGACGCCCTGTGCCTTGAGCACATTGGCGAACTTGCAGACTTCCTCGTGGAGCTGCTTGTAGGTAATCGCCCGGTCTTCACCCGGTTCGTTGCCTTCCCACTGGATGGCCACTTTGTTGGCCCTGGTTTTCAAATGTTTGTCCAAGCAGTTGTAGGAGACATTCAGTTTTCCGCCCTGGTAAAATTTCACGTAGATGTCGCCCTTGCGCATGTCGAAATTGTAGTCCATGACCTTGTCCCACTTCTTGAACCACTCGACATATTCGCCGGCGATCTCGGCCCAGAATCCGTCGGGATCGTCGATGGAGCGCTTCCACATCTTCTCGTAAGCTTCCTTCCCGCTGATGTAGGCCATTTTCTTGATCTTCTCCGGCACCGGATAAACTTCTTTCAATACGGTTTCTTCTGCCATGTGCTTTCTTTACCTCCCTTTATAATTTGATAAAGTTTATTGCGCTTGATCGAACCTTGCCTCTCCTGAGAGTTACCAGCCGTATGTCAATGTCCCCGGAAGCACACCACCGCGTGATTGAACCGGGACAAATGATGATGGGAACGTCGTATCTCGTCCTCTGGTGATAACGCTTGATCATTTGGTTTCTGCATTTCCCTCCATGATGGCCGGGAAGAAACGCTGAAGAGGAACAAATAACAGATTAAATTCAAGGACTTGATCTGATACAGGCTCGCCAGCACAATTATGACTGCGAGTCATTGCGTGACCATGGGTCATACTATAAATTCGCGCCCTGCGATATATCAATATTCCTTTGCTGTCAAGAAATATTTTGGCTTTCGGCGGGGGACCAAAACGGCGTCCCGTCCATACGGCGCCCCATCAAACACCGTCAGGAAACATCCTTCCCCGCTTCCGGACAAGACCCCTGCGCTGCTTGATTCAAATCTTGAAAGAACGCCCGGTTTCAGACCGTTTGTTCTTCATTCGGGCCGGAAACGGAACGGAGAAGTATTGCCGCGGCAAAAAAACTCATCTGCGAAGACCTGTGTGTGTTTTTTGCAACACTTGATTGTCGACCTGTATCCAGACGAGAATGGAAGCGGGAAACGGCATCGGCGGCGCGACGATCGGGACACCGTCCTTTCATGTTGATATCTCTTGCTTTTTCTCGATAAGGTTGCGGCATTCCACCCGAACAAGCTTTGAATACTATGGCCTGGTACGATCATTGCACAATAATGATCAAGCTTTTTTTACCCGGAGGGTTAAAAAGGGCTTGACACAAAAGCCCTTGGATAGTAGGTTTCCTCGGGATTCTATCATAAGGAGGTGATGCCGGCAGATACTGCAGGGAGCGATCCGGCCGGGCAGCCGCTGGGGTTGCGGGATGGCGCGGGTCGTACGATTCTAACACGCAACAGGGTTTACGGTCTTGATAGCAATGCCCGAGCAAGACCGGAAAAACGAAACTTAATGCAACAACAGGAGGAAAACAAATGAAGAAGCTTTGGATAGTTCTACTATCTGCAGCAATGCTGATGGCCTTCGCAATGCCGGTAGCGGCAGCCGATCTGAAAGTCAGCGGATCGTACTATGTGGAAGGCATTTATCGTCAAAACGCATCAAACCTTGACAAGGAAAACGCGACTTACAACAGCGGCCTGCTCAACGCCGGCGGCGCGGCTTCCAAGGCCGTCTTCTTCCAGCGCCTGCGCTTCCAGCCGGAAGTCAACGTGGTGGAAGGGTTGAAGCTGGTCATGCGCTTCGACGCCCTGGAAAAGAGATGGGGCGATCAGTCGTGGGCCCAGACAACAGCCGGTCTTCCCTACGACGTCACGAACCGTCGTGCGGACGGCGGCCAGAACAATACTGTAAGGACGCAGGAAAATATCGAATGGGAACGCGCCTACGTCGATTTTAACACGGCGATCGGCCGCTTCCTGGTCGGTTATCAGGAATTCGGCGCCTTCGGTACCCAGTTCGTCGACACCAGCTTCACCAGACCCGGTATCAAATACTTCCTGCCCATCGGCCCCGTAACGGCCTTCCTGGCTTACGACAGGCAGAAGGAAAGAGAAGTAACCGCCGGTACGCTGGTTACCGCCGGTACGTATGCCGACCTGGATAAAGACGAATACTACATCGGCGCCATCTACAAGCAGGGCAACATCGAAGTGGGCGCCCAGATCGAGTACATGCGCGATGCGGGCAACAGATCCCAGACCGCCGGCGGCGCAATTAACCTTATCCCGACGGAAATGAAACTCTACTTGATCGACCCCTACTTCAAGGGTAAATTCGGTCCCCTCTTCATCGAGGCGGAAGGCTTCTACGGCGGCGGCAAGCTGTATGAACTCGAGAATGCATCCAACACCTACAACGATGTCGACGTCCGCGCCTGGGGCCTCTATCTCCATGCCCGTGCCGACATCAGCATGTTCTATGCCGGTTTCTTGTTCGCCTGGGTCTCGGGTGACGATCCCTCCACGCCGGACAAGGTTGAAGGCACCATCGCTGGCAATACAGGATTCCAGCTGGGCCAAAACTGGAGCCCCACGCTCATCTTCAAGAACGATGAGCATGCGACCTACACGGGCGGCGTAACGGGTGCCCTTTCTACCACAATGGGTACCTTTGGCGGTACGAACCCCCTGGGCGGCAGCAATGCCACGAACCAGTTCATGGACAACGTCTGGTTCTATCAGCTCTATTTCGGCGTGCAGCCCACCCCGAAATGGGACATCACGGCAAAAATCAGCTACATGTATGCTGACAAGAAGCCCTGGCAGACCCCGGCTACGCTGGGCGTCATCGGTGCCACAGGCGTCTCCACGACCGAATACGTCTCCAACAAGTACGGTACGGAATTCGACCTGACCGCCGTCTACAAGATCTACGACAACCTCCAGTATATGGTCGGTTTCGGTTACTTCTGGGTAGGCGACTACTACAAGGGCTACTACACGACGGCCAACGAGCCGAAGCTTGAGAACGACTACGTCTTCATGCACAAGCTGACCCTCACTTTCTAAGCTTGATTCAAGGTTCGTTAACCTGAAGCACCAAAACCCCGGGGGGTTATCCCTCCGGGGTTTTTTCTGTTCCACGATGCCCTTGACCTGCGGACCCGAACATGGTAATCCGCTGAAAAAACACATGAGGGATACCTATGCCCATCTATGAATTTGAATGCGTTAAGTGCCAGGCGGTCTACGAACGTGTCATGAAGGTCGACGAGGATTACACGGACCTCGAATGCCCTTCATGCGGAGCAAGGAAACCGAAGAAACTGGCCACGGCCTTCCGAACCAATGCCTGGTCGTCCTTTCTGGATGGTATGGAAAAGAGGGTCAACCCCCATAAATTTAAATAAGCGACTCCCAAGAACGAGGCTCTTCCATCGATAAGATATACGGGAACATTACCGGTCTCGGGTCCGAACAGATTAAGAGAATCAGTTTGCTCTACCGCCGCAAGTGCCCTCCGGACCGTATCGTCACACACGAATTGGCCAGGCAGATCACCGGGATGTCCCATGAGTTGAACCGGCAGATCGGACTCCTGATCAGCAGGCGGGGCGAAGTCGTTTACGTGATCCTGGGCACCCATCAAGGACTTCTTATTCCCGATCTGGAGAGATACCGTTCATCGTCAAGCCGTTTCAAGGGTCTCCGCCTCGTTCATACCCATTTGAACGGCGAATTCCTGACCGATGAAGACCTGACCGACCTGGCGTTGTTGCGACTCGATCTGATCTGCGCCATCGAAACCGGCCCCGACGGCGAACCGGGCATGGCCCATACGGCCCATCTCGTTCCCGAGAATCCCGAAGGCAAGTACTGGCTTTTCCTAAAACCTGCCCGTCCCTCGGAAATCGATCTCCATTTTACCGGGTTCATATCGGCCCTGGAAGGGGAATTCGCTCGAAAGCAGGCCGTGCGCCGGGTGGATGCCGCAGACCGGGCAATCCTGGTCCGCGTAGAAACCGACCCGCGCGCCGACAGCCAGGGCGGCCTCCAGGAATTGAGTGAGCTTGCCGCATCGTGCGGCGTCGCGGTCTTCGATACGGTCATCCAGTTCCGGAAACAAATTGACCCACGGTATATGGCGGGCAAAGGGAAATTGGCTTCTCTGGTCATCAGCGCCATGCAGATCGGAGCCAATCTCCTGATCTTCGACGGCGAATTGACGCCTGCCCAGGTACGATCCATTACGGATTTCACCGAGCTTAAGGTCATCGACCGGACGCAGGTCATCCTGGACATCTTCGCCAGGAGGGCCTTGAGCCGGGAAGGCAAGATCCAGGTAGAGTTGGCACAATTGAAATACTTGCTGCCGAGGCTGACCGGTAAAGGAGCAGCCATGTCGCGGCTGACGGGCGGCATCGGCAGCCGCGGGCCGGGAGAGACCAAGCTGGAAATCGACCGGCGGCGAATCCGGGAACGCATTCACCGCCTTGAAAAGGACATGAAGGAGATAGAAAAAGCCAGGGGACAGCGCCGGATGAAGCGGAAACGCGGGAGACTTCCCGTCGTTTCGATCGTCGGCTACACCAATGCGGGCAAATCGACGCTTTTAAATACGCTGACGAAAAGTCAGGTCTTCGCGGAGGACCTGCTCTTCGCCACCCTTGATCCCAAGAGTGCCCGCCTGCGCTTCCCCCGAGACACCCAGGCGATCATTACCGATACAGTCGGATTCATCAGAGACCTGCCCAAGGAACTGTTTGCGGCCTTCCGGGCAACCCTGGGTGAACTTCAGGAAGCGGACATGCTCCTTCATGTGATCGATGTCAGCAATCCCGATTTCGAGAAACACATCACGGCTGTGGAGAGTATCTTACAGGAACTGCATGTCGAGGATAAGCCCGTCATCCGGGTATTCAACAAACAGGACCGGTTCTCCGACCGGGTGCTTCTCAAAACCCTTTGTGGGCGCTTTCAGGCGACGGCCATCTCGGCACTTCAACCGGCAAGCCTGATGGAATTGCTGGAGAGGCTCGAGGCAGGGATCGGTTTTAAAGATTCCTCGTTCGCGGAGGATCAGGCAACGGAAGCACAATAAAAAGTTGATATTGCAGCATTCATCCCAAGGAAACGCTGAATGACCACTCCTACAATGCAAGTCCTCGAACAATTGACACAAAATAAGCGTCTCCAGATACTTCTGATAAGCGCCATCCTCATCATCCTGATTTTAATTCCCTATTGGCAGGTTAAGGATCATGATTTCGTCAATTATGACGACCCGTTCCATATTACAGACAGCCAAACCCTTCGCAACGGATTCACTCTGAAGGGTATGGCCTGTACTTTTACCTTTTGCGCCGCTAACAAAGAAGCACCCCACTGGCATCCGATAACCTGGCTTTCCCTGATGCTGGATTATCGTTTATACGGACTGAACCCGGCGGGTTATCATCTGACGAATCTCCTGTTGCATGTTCTGAATACGTTGATTCTTTTTTTCATCCTTAATTATACGACACGAGCACCCTGGCGAAGCGCCTTCGTCGCAGCTATGTTCGCCGTCCACCCTCTCCACGTGGAATCCGTCGCCTGGGCGACGGAGCGAAGAGACGTCCTGAGTACGTTTTTCGGTCTCCTCACGGTTGCCGGCTACCTTTATTATATTAGGCGTCCCACCTTTTCGACATACCTGTCCATGATCGTCTTTTTCTCTCTGGGGCTTATGTCAAAATCCATGATTGTCACCTTGCCGTTTGTCCTGCTGCTGCTCGACTACTGGCCGTTGGGACGTTTCTCGCTTGTTCCGATGCCGTCACCCGAACCCAAGGTTATAAGAAAACCCGAGTTTAAAGAAACCGGGAAAAAAAGACGGCAGCCTGAGCCAATCAGACAGACGAGCAAGCAGGCCGCCGATATCCGGCGTTTCGTACCCCCTACGACGGTTTCTCTGTTTTGGGAAAAGATCCCTCTAATGATTCTTTCCCTGATCGCAAGCTTCATGACCTTCTATTTTCATAAGAGCTTGGGAGGGATCAATTCGGAAATTCCTTTGGTACAGCGCCTCGGAAACGCGATCCTATCGTACGCCTCTTACATTTGGAACATGTTGTGGCCTATCAATCTCGCCGTCTTCTACCCGTATCGCACTCCGCTGCCTGCGGGCTGGGTTGCGGCATCCGCGGTTCTGCTCCTTCTTTTGACGGCCGCCGTCCTTTACTTTCGAAAGAGTAAACCCTACCTCCTGACCGGGTGGTTCTGGTATCTAGGGACTCTCATTCCCGTCATCGGCATAGTTCAGGCAGGTGAACAAGCCATGGCGGACCGTCACGTGTATATACCCCTTGTAGGTTTGTTTATCATCGTCACTTGGGCGATAAGCGATCTTGGGCAAAAAATTCGGAAACACAAAGTCATCCTTTTCTCGATTGCCGCCGCCGTTACGACTGCACTCACGGTTGTAACCTGGAAACAGATCGGATACTGGAAGAACAGCACCACCCTGTTTGAACATGCCGTTTCCGTGACATCGCGCAACTACCTGGCCCACAATCAACTTGGTGTATTGTATGCCGCCCAGGGAAGACTCGGGGATTCCGTGGTCCAATTTGATGAAGCTGTAAGGTCGAAACCTGATTACGCACGCGCGCGGGTTGGTTTGGGCAATACGCTAGCGCTGCAAGGCAAGTTTGACGAAGCGGAAAAACAATTTCGGGAGGCGATACGGATCGATCCGCATTTCGTTGAATCCTATACAGATATGGCTTCGTTGCTGCATACCCGGGGGAAGACGGAAGAAGCCATGGCTCACATTCAGAAAGCCCTGACCATTGATCCGAATAATCCGAAGAGTTTTTTTCTCCTCGGCGATATTCAAACCAAACAAGGCAAGACGGACAATGCGACCAGTCAATATAAGAAAGCCATAGAACTCAATCCGCAGTATGCGGATGCCGCCTATAATAACCTGGGGATCGCTTTACGCAGCCAAGGAAAAATACGCGAGGCCATTATCCAATTCCAGGAGGCCCTCCGCCTGAATCCGAGGAATGTGAGCGCCCGCATGAACCTGGGAAACATCCTGGTATCGCAGGGACAGATCGAAGAGGGGATACGGCAGTTCCGGGAAACTGTACAGATCGATCCCGCCAATATCAATGCCCTGAACCGGTTGGGCAGCGCCCTCCTGATACAGGGAAAAACGGCCGAAGCCGTGATCCAGTTCCGGAAGGTACTCGTTATTCAGCCGCAGGACGCTACCGCGCTGCAGGCCATGCGGTATGTCGAAGACAGGATGAGGGCGGCGTCCCCCGATAGGAACACGATGACAACGTCGATGTCGCCACGATGAATATGTCTCAAATCGACTCAGCGGCAAACGGACTGAATAGCCGGCATAACGCGGGAAATTCCCAGACTGGCGGCAATCTTCCAATCGTTGCAGGCCCCCTGGATATCGCGGAGCATGTATTTCGAATTGCCGCGGTTGCCGTAGGCCATTCCGTTTTTTCTATCTATCTCTATGGCTTTGTTGAACATCTGGATTGAGCCGGCATAGTCTTTCATAAACTCGGCTTTCAGGTTCCCCAGGTTGCAGTAAGCATCCGTCCCATAAGGATCGATTCTCAGGACCGCTTCATAGTCGGCTATCGCCCCCTGATAGTCCTTCAATTCCGTCCGGGCATAGGCCCGATTGTAATAAGCCGAGGCATCTTTCCGATTTAGTTTGATAGCCATCGTGTAGTCGGCGATAGCTCCCGCATAATCGTTCAGTGCCGCCTTCGTGCGCCCCAGGTTATGATAGGACACATCGTACGCCGGGTTGATCTGAATAGCTCGCTCATAGAGACGCACGGCGCCCCGGAGATCCCCCCTGTCAACCAGCACTTTACCATACCAATTCATGGGACGGGGCTTATTGGGGGCTTTCATGTAGTTGTCCACAAAGAACGTCTCATCGTTTTTCCAGATCCGGTTGCGCTGATAGGCCAGGACCGATCCGGCGCCCACCAGGACAATCAGCACTCCCACAACGAATTTTTTATAGTGGTCCTTTGTAAAATAAAAAAAGACGGACGTTGCCGCTAAGAAGAAACCGAAACTGGGGAGATAGGTCCGGTGTTCGAAGATGACATTCTGCGACACAGGCAAGATGCTCGACTCCACCGCCAAAGAGAGAAAAAACCAGAATATTCCGAAGGCGATGAGGCGCCATCGCTTGAAGGCCCAGGCTCCCAACGCAGCAATGGCGAGCAAAAACATCAGGCTAAAAAAAGTATATCCATCAAACAGGCTGTGGGAGACGGGATAATCGTAATCCACAGTCTGGTTAATCGGCAGAACGAAGAGCCTGAGATACGTCACGATAACGTTGAACTGGGTAAAGAGATACTCCTTGGCGGAAATCGAATAGGAATAACCCTGATCAGGCGGAACCGCATTGAATACCTTAAAGGAATATGCCCGGAAAAACATCGCAACGAATATAATAAAGACCAGAACACTGACTGCCAATCCCTTCATCCTGCCGGAATCGAATTTCCATGTGTCGGTCTTCATAAAGCAGTATTCATAAAGCACAAGAGCAAAGGGCAGCGTAAAGGCGATTTCCTTGGTCAGCATCGACAGCACGGCCGAAACGACAGCCCCCCCGTAAAAGAACCATTGCACACCGTTTTTTCCATTCCAGATTCGGCCGCGGACATACAGAGCCACGGACAAGAGATAAAAGAACGTCGCCAGCGATGCAAACCGCTGGACGATATAGGTGACCGACTGCGTCGCCAACGGGTGGGACACGAAGAGCATCGCCGTAAAGAAGGCAATCCACGTCCGGTGACGGTTGACTGCAGTGTCTTTCACGACCGGCGTGGCAAACGTCAGGAGGGAGAGCCAGAAAACGAGCAGCGCATTCGCGAGATGAATTGACAGGTTGACGAAGTGGTATCCCCATACATTTTGTTTATGGAAGTGATAATTGAGGGCAAAGGTCAACACGCCTAAGGGACGGGCGGGAAAGAGCTTGATCCAGTCATGGATGGACGCAGATTCGTAAATGACCGAATTCTGGAAGACATTGGAATCGTCGAAATGGAATGAGCAGTCGAACGAATTGGAATATATGAGAATGCCCGTAAGCACGATGGCTGCAACAAAAAAATGAAGACGATACTTGCCCGGACCGGCGCTCTCGTCCTTCTTCTTTTGCTCCGTTGCCGCCGCCATGGATTGCAGCGGCGCACCATCTTTTATTTCCGCCGCTTTGACCTTTTTATCTCTTTTGGCTTGCTTCGATTTCATAAACCGCCTTTCCGATTATTGTTCAGCCTTCCCCTTGGCCCGCTGATACTGACATAAACGGATGTCCCGTGTCAATTCACCCGAGGATGTCTTCACTGCCGGCAATACGTATGCCAGGCCCTGCGGCCCGGTTCCGAACCCATTCCTGCAGCGATTCGCCAATCCTCGCACGCCCCCCTGCGGTCGTTTATCATGAACCTTGAGAATCCCCTGTTGGAATACGGCCAGACATTCCCCGGCTCCAGGGCAATCGCCTTCGTAAACAACTGTATGGACCCCTCATAGTCTTTCAAATGCTGCGCTTTCAAGTTTCCCAGGCTGATATAGGTTTCAGCAACATCCGGATTGATTTTTAACGCCGCTTCGAAGTCCGACGCTGCCCCCATGTAGTCGCCTATCTGAATTTTGGCATAAGCCCGGTTGTGATAGGATGGGATATGAGACGGATTGATCTTCAGGGCGGCGTCATAATCGGCAGCCGCTCCCCGATAATCCTTCAACGCATACTTGACGCTGCCGCGATTATAATACAGCAAATCGTAATGAGGGCTCAAGGCGATCGACCGGTCAAAATACTGCAGAGCGGTATGGGCGTCTCCCCTGCTGAACAGGGCCTGGGCCAAGCCGGCCACCGTCTTTCCCTTGTTCGGTGATTTCTTAACGCAATCCGTCCAGAGGGTATACTCATCCTTCCAGACCCGGTTGCGCTGATAGGCCAAAACCGATCCGGCGCACACGAGCACAATCAGCACACCCACAGCAACCTGCTTAAAGCGGTCCCGGGCTAAATAAAAGAGGACGGATGTTGCCGCGAGAAAAATACCAAAACCGGACAGATAGGTTCGATGCTCGAAGATCACATTCTGCGATACCGGGACGATGCTTGATTCCACCGACATCGTAAGGAAGAACCAGAAAATACCGAAGGCGATCAGGCGCCAGCGTTTAAACGCCCAGACGCCCAGTGCGGCAATCGCAAGCAGAAAAAGCAGGCAGGGGAACGTGTACCCGTCGAACAGGCTGTGGGAGACGGGATAATCGTAATCAAGATTCTGATTGACGGGAAGAACGAATAAGCGAAGATACGTTACAATCACGTTAAACTGTGTAAAGAGATACTCCTTGGCCGAAATGGAATAATTATATCCCTTAAGCGGCGGAACCGTGTCAAAGATACTGAAAGAAAAGACACGGAAGAATAATGCGACAAAAATGATAAAGATCAGGGCGCTGACCGTCAATCCCTTTGCCCTGTCAACATCGTATTTCCATGGATCGGTCTTCAGAAAACAGACTTCATAGAGCAGAAGCGCAAAGGGAAGCGTAAAAGCGATCTCTTTCGTCAGCATCGCGAGCACGGCCGATATGACGGTTCCCCCGTAAAAGAGCCATGATGCAGTGCCGCTCCCCGTCCGGAGCCGGCCCTTAACATACAGTGCCACGGACAGAAGATAGAAGAACGTTGCAAGAGATGCAAATCTCTGGGCGATATAGGTGACGGACTGGGTCGCCAGGGGGTGGGACACGAAAAGCATCGCCGTGAAGAAGGCAATCCACGCCTCGTGACGGCTTACATCAGCCTCTTTCATGACCGGCGTGGAAAACGTCAGGAGGCAAAGCCAAAAGATGAGGAGCGCATTGGCCAGATGGATCGCCAGGTTGACGAAATGATAGCCCCAAACATTCATTTTATGAAAATGATAGTTTAAGGCAAAGGTCGCCATCCCCAGAGGGCGGCTGGAAAAAAGCTTCATCCAGTCGCCGATAGTGGCCGACTCTCTTGTAACGGAGCTGACGAAGATATTGGAATCGTCGAAGTGGAATGAACAATCGAACGAATTGGAATAGACCAGGATACCGGCAAGAATGATGGCCGCAACGAACCATACGTAACGTCGAATCAACCTGCCGCCGCTTTCGTTGCCTTCTTTGCCGCCCGCCGGGTCGCCGATAACGATGGCCTTTTCTTGCGCGACGACAGGAACCGTATCTTTTCTGATGGCCTGATGGTCGTTTCGCTTTTGCCCTTTACGCCGCTTCTCCTTCATAAACCATTCCAGAATAGACTACATGATTCCTTTATACCATCCGCCGTCGATCTGGATGGCCGCCCCGGTGATGTATCCCGCAAAATCGGAGGCGAGGAAAGCGACCAGTCCTGCAAATTCTTCCGGCGTTCCCAGTCGTTTCATGGGGATCTCCGATTCCCATTTCTTGACGACGTCGGCCGGCGTTTTTCCTTCTTTGGCGGCAACAGCAACCGACAGGCTCCGGACCCTTTCCGTCATAGTATAGCCCGGACATACGTTGTTTACGGTAATGTTGAACGGCGCGAGTTCATTCGACAGGCTTTTCGCCAAACCGATGACCCCGGCACGAATGGTATTGGACAGAATCAGGCCGTCAATGGGCTGTTTGACCGATATGGACGTCATGTTGATGATGCGTCCCCAGCGCTTTTCCTTCATGACGGGGACGGCCTCTCGCGTCATGGCGATGGTTGACATGAGATTCAAATGGAAGCCGTATTCCCACAGCTTGTCGTCGATTTCGAGAAAAGACGTGGAGGGCGGGCCTCCGGCATTGTTGACGAGGATATCGACCGTTCCGAAATGTTCCCGGGCGGCGCGGACAAAATGGCCGGCCTGCCCTATATCGGTCAAGTCTGCGGGGATGGCGATTACCTCCGCGCCGGTTGCTCCTTCGATTTCCTTCTTTGCCGCTGGCAGGCTGGGATCGTCCAGGGCGCAGATAGCCACGCGTGCCCCTTCCATCGCCATACGTTTGGCCACGGCCAGGCCCAATCCCATGCTTCCCCCGGCGACCAGTGCTATCCTGTCTTTTATTCCTAGATCCATTTTCCCCTCCTTTGGCTGTTCATCAAGAACTGTTGACGGGCCGTTATCAGCCCCCGTATTGTTCGCTCATCCACTTTTGATACTCGCCGCTGCGGATGCGGTCAATCCATTCCATGTGGTCGAGATACCATTGAACGGTCTTCCTCAAACCCGTATCGAACGATTCGCTGGGAGTCCAGCCGAGATCGTGGTTGATCTTGGCGAAATCTATCGCATATCTCAGGTCGTGACCTGGCCTGTCCTTGACATAGGTAATCAAATCCTTCCTCGATTTGCCGTCGGCCCCTGGGCGGATTTCGTCGAGGATATCGCAGATCATCCGGACGATGACGATGTTCTCCATCTCGGCCTGTCCGCCGATATTGTAAGTTCCGCCCCGCTTTCCGGACTGTACGATCTTCCATATCGCTTCACAGTGGTCGGTCACGTAGAGCCAATCCCGGACATTGCGGCCGTCTCCGTAAACCGGCAACGGCTTGCCTTCCAGTCCGTTGAGAATCATGAGCGGTATCAGTTTTTCCGGAAATTGGTAGGGCCCGTAATTGTTCGAGCAGTTGGAGATGGTTGTGGGCAGTCCATAGGTTTCATGATAGGCACGGACCAGGTGGTCCGACGACGCCTTGGAGGCCGAATAGGGGCTGTTGGGGCGGTAGGGCGTCTCTTCCGTAAAAGCCCCTTCCTCCCTGGTCAGGCTCCCGTAGACTTCATCGGTGCTGACGTGATGGAACAGGTTGAACCTGTCGGCATGCTCCCTGGCAATCTCAAGCAGGTTAAACGTTCCGATGATATTGGTCTGGATGAAGCTATCCGGCCGCTTGATGGAACGGTCCACATGCGACTCGGCCGCAAAATGAACAATTGTATCGACTTCATAGCGGCGAAAAACGTCCCGCAGCCTCTGTCCGTCGCAAATGTCCTCTTTTGCGAAGAAGAGCCTTCCCGGATGGGCCTCGGAAAGCCCCGCCAGATTCTCCAGGTTGCCTGCATAAGTCAGTTTGTCGGCATTGATGATCCTGCCCGTAAAAGTGCTGTTCCCCAGCAAATACCGGATGAAATTACTGCCGATAAAGCCGCAGCCGCCCGTAACCATCAGGTTTTTGATCTCCATCTTTATCCCTTCCCTATTCTTTATTCGTCAACGCCCTTCTATCATCAATCACCCTTACGGAAAAGTCTTTTTCGCAGCACTCATGGGCGTGTCGGACGCCCTCCCTTGACCCAAGTATCCTGCATAACGGCATGCGCAACAATCGGCCGCTTCTTCGATACACCAGAACCGATATTCACGGACACGATCCCCGGGTGTTTGGCCGGCCGTATTTTGCGAGAGCCAACTTCATGTTATCTTTCACAAGCTTGTTTTCAGGATCAATCGCTAAGGCCCTGTCGTAACAGGCCAAGCCCTTTTCGCGCTGTCCCTGTTGATAATAGACGGTACCAAGGTCGTTATACAATAGGGCGTTCTTTGAACCGAGGTCGGCCTCTTCTTCAAAATAACGGACGGCTTCCCGGGATTTCCCCTGTCTTATCATGATATTGCCGATCATCAATCTTGTCCCCTCTTTACGGGGGTTAAGCTGCAGAGTTCTCAGCAAATGGGTGAGGGCCTCCTGGTCCTCGCCGCGGGCCACCAGCAAAATGCCGAGGTTGTATTGAGCCCTTTCGAGGTTTTCCTTTTCTTGCAGGGCCTGACGCAAACAGGCGATGGCTTCATTCGTCTTTCCTACCATGCCGTAAAGGCTGCCCAGGTCCGTAAGGTAAAGAGCCGTCGGCCTGATTCTCACAGCTTCCTGAAAGTGGAAAAGGGCCTCTTTTAAATTTCCTTCCTTCTGCAGGGCCACAGCCAGGCAGGCATGGGCCAGATGATTGTCCCTCGTCACTTCCAGGGTATGGCGAAAAAGACTGATACTGTTTTTCCAATAACCGATTTGCACCCAAGATAGCAGAATCATGGGCGCGATCGCGGCAACGGCCGCCGCGATCGACAACGCCTGCGCGCAGCGCCATTTTGATACCAGCGCATAGAAACCCCAGACAATGATAATGAATAGACCGATCAGGGGTACATACGTGTAGCGGTCCGCCATGGCCTGCTGTCCCACCTGGATGATCCCGACGACAGGCACCATGGTCCCAAGATAAAAGAACCAGCCGACAAAAAGATACGGCATCCGGCGAACGTAAAGAAGAACGACCGTGGTGATCAGAATCAAGATAAGCGCCGAACCGATGACGGGCAGAAGCGTCAGGTCGTCGCGATAAGGATAGAAGACCGCCAGATGGACAGGTACAATCATCTTGACGATATAGGCTGCATAGGAAACGAGGGCGTTGCCCAGACGTTCGCCCAGGGGGATGATCTGATCGACCGATCCTTGCGCTTTGTGAATCACATAAGTTACAAGGCTGAATATCGCCGTTATCAGCATCAACGGAATCTTCTCAACGAAGCACCTGAGAAAATACGAGCTTTCAGACTTTTCGATATCATTCTTTTCACTAGCACGCGACGAGACTCTTTGTGGCGTCTTCTTGCCTTCGGGCGTCTCGCGTTTCATTGTGGACGACGGCGTGAGGTCTTTAAGCACCGGAATCGGGGGCCACGCCCAGCGCCCCAACGGCCAAAAATCGAGCAGCAAAAAGACGAAAGGCAAGGTTACCAGCATCGGTTTCGCCATGAGGCTGCAGGCAAACATCAGTATGATGAGCAAATAGACGGCGACCCGGGGCCGTTCCGTGTACACGATATAGGCGCCCGTCGCCAGAAGCCCGAAGAAGGTGCTCAGGACATCCTTCCTTTCGGCCACCCAGGCAACCGACTCGACATGAAGGGGATGCAAAGCGAACAGAGCGGACACCAGGGCGCTTCTCCAGGGAGCACGGGTCATCCGGTTCAAGATGAGGAAGATGAGCAAGGTATTGGCGATGTGAAAGAGGACATTCGTAACATGGTAACCGCCGGGATTCAGACCGTACAAGCGGTAATCGATCAACCATGAAACCCACGTCAGGGGATGCCAGAGGGCAATGCTTTCAGTGAAGGCGCATGCCGTGAAGGCGCAGGACAATCCGTCAACGGTAAGACCTCTCTGAATCATCGGATTCTTCGTGATATAAATGTTGTCGTCGAAATCGATAAAACCGTAACCGGCGACTTTTCCGTAAATGGCGGCTACGGCCAAGATCAAGATGAGACCGATGATGACCTTCTTCTTTGCTGGTAAGACAACTTTCATGGATAGTCGCATTGATATCTATTGATGGAATCGATGAGTTTGGGAAATACCGCCGCCGGCTTTTTAAAATATTTCATTATTTCAGCCGGGTCCCGTATCGCCTGCCTTAACGCCCTTGTTGCCTATCAGAAGCAAAAAGAGGCGTCCAGATTTATTTGCTTCCTTTTGCATCCAGCGGCTGTCGTACAGGATTATGTATTTTTTTCAGCAAATCGCTTCATGCTTCATTTTACGGAAATTGCCGGAACCATCGTGATATAGAGAAAGTAAACACTGTGCGCCCGGGAATGGAACCGGATTTTATCTCTTCCTGGCCGTTGCGGACTCAATAATACCTACCTTTTTTTCACTTGAAAAACCCCTATGGTTAAGATATAGGGTTTGCCGAACGGGCGGTTAACTCAGCGGGAGAGTGCTACCTTCACACGGTAGAAGTCACTGGTTCAATCCCAGTACCGCCTACCATTGAAAATTCCGGATCAACCCTCTCAGGGTTGATCTTTTTTTTCCCGCGCATGACCTTACCCGTAAATTCCCGGATGAGGCCTGTCCAAGCATTCTCCTTAATAAACAGGGGTTTATTCATGCACAACCATCGAATCGCTCATCATTCTTCACGGCGAATACGCCTGTAATACATAAACTTATACTTAAATACAAATAATGCTTGATGTGTCATTATAATTGTGATACAAATCACACAAAGTAAGGCATGTGCCTTGCCGTTGTTACATTTGTGGATTTATGGTAAGGAAATATCAAGAAGTGTAATCGATCTGGGGGGGAGGAAAAACGACATTATGAAAAAGGACATAACTATCTGTTTTCGTACAAATTCAGACATCAGAAATTCTCTGGAAAAGATAGCCGAAGAGGAAAGACAAAGCCTGTCGTCTGTCATCGAGACCATCTTGTTCAACAATCTCAGGGAAAGAAAAGCCCTGCAGAGCATCGAACAGGAACGCCGCAAGTTCACAAGAAAGAAGGTTGCCCTGCCGGCCTTTGTCGGTGAATCAAGTACCGATGCCAGGGGATATCAGACGGGGACCATCATGGATATCTCTCTGGGGGGAATCCGGGTCGCCGTTCCCAAGGGAACCGTCCTTGAGTTCCAGCATGACACGGAAGAAGAAGAGTTTCATGTCATCTTCACTTTACCGGGACAGAAGCGGCCAATCAGCATGAAATGCAAGCCTTGCTGCGTCCAGGATGCCGATGAAGACCGTCATGTAGGCGCTTCTTTTGTTGATTCCGATTTTAAGAGCTACAGGTCGCTACAGCAGTATCTCATCTAATTCGTGGAGCTGTTCGTGCCGCGCTACAGGCGGTTCACGTATATGCCTTAAAGCGAAACCAACGTAGCATCAACTATCAAAGTGGTCCGCAGTTCACGGAGAGAACGGGAATTGCGGACCACTTTGACGTACGTGTTTCCCCTCCATTTTTCCGGAAAATCTTTTCCGCCTGCAGCCAAATCGCCGCTCGTTACACATTGTTATCCAATCCTCTCAGAATATCCTTGATATTTTTTCGTTATCATCTTAAAAATAACTCACTGACCTGAGAATGAGGAAGACCATGCTCGAAAAAATAAAAGATCTTTTCGATGGTTATTGGGATCAAATCATGACCTGGTATGGCGGCCAGTCCGAGCTCGCCCAATACGGTGTCCTGTTTGCCGTTTTCGTCGGTGCGGGTCTCTTAGTCGCCCTCTATCTTCTTTCACGGATTACCAGAAAATAGCGTTTCCTTTGTCGCACATGGTCTTGTACCGCGACCATCTCCCCGGCTGTGCGAATGAATTCAGATTTTTGAATATCGGACCTAAAAGCGTTTACGAATTATTGCAGCGAAAGGGTTGTACCCGGTAATGAGATACTTCGGTCGCGGTTGTTACAGAAATGGAATGGACATGCGCCATTTCGGCATTTCACAAGGCTTGACGGACTATAAATTGCGTTTCTGCCGATCTGCGATGGAATGAAAAAGCATACTTAGCCTACTTAATCAGTAACTGCCGAAAAAAACCAATCATGTGAATGTCGTTTAATATCAGATTCTTATATTGTTATCGTTCTGATGACGACGCAGGGACCTGCGTTCACGCCTGAATGTGGTTCAATGTTAAACGTGATCTCCGTCCCAGCGGTTATGCAATGTCATCTTTCCCCATTTCTCCCCTTAGCAGGGTCATGGCCAGACAGGCTGCACCAATGGCCCCGTTGACCTGGGCATGCTCCGATACGACGACAGCCTGCCCGAGGGCCGCTTCCAGGGCTCTGACGACACCGATGTTCTTGGCAACCCCCCCCGTCATCATGATCAGACCGGTCAGCCCTATGCGCCTGGCCATAGCCAATACCCGGGAACTGATCGCTTCATGAATGCCGGCTATAATATTTTCGCGGTTTTCTCCCTTGGCGATGAGGGAGATGACCTCGGATTCTGCGAATACCGTGCAGAGGCTGCTGATTTTGGACGGATTCATGGATTGCAGGGATAAGGCGCCGAAGGCATCGAGATCGACCTCCAGGGCCCTGGCCATCACTTCCAGAAAGCGACCCGTGCCGGCGGCACATTTATCGTTCATGACAAAATTGGCGACCTTCCCCCTTTCATCGAGGAGGATGGCCTTGCTGTCCTGGCCGCCGATGTCGATTATCCCCCTCACATCCGGGCAGAGATACCTGGCTCCTGCGGCGTGACACATGATTTCGGTATAGGTCTTGCCGGCCTGGGAACAGCTCTTTCTTCCGTACCCCGTGGCCACGACCAGGCCGATCGACGACGGGGCCAATCCGGCTTCGGCAAGGACTTCCGTATATATCCTGCTGGCGGCCATTTCTGCATTATAACCGGTTAACACGACCTTGGTGTGAACCAATCCTGTTTCGTTCAGGACAACCGCCTTCGTACTTATCGAACCGATATCGATACCCAGCGTATACACAGCTATTCCTTTTCTGCGGACGCATCCATCCATGCCCGCTTCTCTTGTCCTCCGGGGTTGTAAAAAGCGATCATCCTCGCATCCGGGAGCGGATAACTTCCATGAACGAATCGATGCGCGTATCGACCTGGCTTTCGGAGAAACAGCGTTCGTCGTTCATGTCCGCCTCGATCATGAGGGAAGGGATACCTCTCTCCTTTTCCACAATTTTCTGGATGTCGTATTGTCCCAGGGAGTACGGTTTGCAGCTTCTGTTGGAGTGCATGACGATCCCGTCCACGCCGTACTTGTCGATCATGCCCATGACGATTCTCGCCATCTCGTCGACACCGATGTTCAGGTAAATCCTCGTGTAACCCTCTGCCATTGAATCGAGGAAACGCTCATCATCCATGTACTTCAGGGACCCGCACCAGGCGGAGGTGTATGTGTCCGCCACGAGACACGCATTGAACGACGCGAACTTCTCGGAGAGCCATTTGGTCCTGTACCATATCGGCAGATTGTCCCAGAGCAGCCGGTGATCCTCTTTCTCGACGACGCCGATGCCGGCGGCGATCCGCTCGTTCATCTCTTCCAGGAGGCCTTGATAATAATCGACGGCCTGCGGGGTGCCCCTCAGGGTCACGATCAGAGCCAGGTGGAAGAAGGCGTCGAATGCGCTGAGCGGCGCGGGCTTGGCCGTTGCCGTGTCCAGGACGGCCTGCCAGAGAGTCTGCCCCTTCACGGAAAGCCTGCCGACCTCCTTCATGCGGTCGTGATCGAAGCGCTGTTTGCAGACTTTTTCCAGAAACAGGATATATTCGTCGATCTGACTGCGCACGTACTTCCGAACCTCCGGCGAAAAACCGGTGTGGCAGAAGGGCGTATCCAGGATAAAAAGCGGAACATCGAAATAACGGGCCTGCACTTCGTACCATTTCAGCACCGTTCCGCAGATGTTGTTGCAGCATATCAGCATGTCCGGCCGGGGAAGGCCGCCGATGGGGCCGCCGTTCACTGTCGCGCAGGAGATATCGCAGCGAGCGTACGAGCAAAGGTCGCTCGCATATCCCAGGCCTTCCGCCTTCTCGCAGAGATCGACGCCCATCTTGGCCGCACCGATCATGGCGCCGTGGTTCTCGGGATAAACAGGGATGATATCCATGGCGATCAGGGGTTCCACCGGTCCGCCGCTCGTGATCCAGGCGACTTTCTTCCCCGTCTGGTCCGCGGTCTTCGCCTCGATGTAGTAAGTCGTCATGATGTCCTTCATTTTCTTGACGGACTTGATCTTCCTCTTATCCTTTTCCTGCTCTTTTTCGGACATTGTCGTCTCCTGTTTGCAAAGACCGCCATGCGGCGCCGTCTATATCATTTCCAAAAAGGCCTCGAGCCTGGTCTTGATCCTGCCTTCCGTAACGGGGCGTTCATCCACTTCAACAAGGGCGCTGGGGATGCCTTCGGCATCCAGGCGGTTTTTGAGATAGGGATAATCGAAGGCATGGGGATCGCAGAATTTCAGGAGGAAGAATACGACGCCGTCGGCCTTCCGTTCCCTGGCCGCGTTGATGAGATGGTCCGCACGGCCGTGGAGGTCGGCATGCTTTGCCGGGCAGACAACCCGCTTAATGAGCTTCTCGGCAATCGCTTCCGTCGGTTCCATGTCTTCCGGGACGTCGCCTTCTATATAGCGGGAGCCCGTGCAGAAATCGTCCCAGACGGCCACACCGCCCGCGTCCTCGACAACGGAGTGGACATCCGGATCGCTGCACAAGCCGCCGGCGAGAATCAGGCGCTTCCGCCCCTGCAGGCTGCCATCCGTTTTTTTCATCGATGGCAGGCGGACGATATCCGATAAAGATTCCGCCAGGCGCCGCCTGTCCATAAGCATCGACGCCTTGATAAGGCCCGAGAGTTCCCGGCCGGAGAGGATATCCGGCTGTACGGACCTCATCGTGTAAACCTTCCTGAGATCGGCCCTGATCTGGTTAAACAGGGCGATCGACTCCTTCAGGGCATCGGCCGTGATTTCCTTTCCGAGGCTGATTTCCAGATCCGATTTGAACCTGTTGATTACGTCGATCATATACTGCCTGGCGCTCGCCGTATTCAGTTTGACCGGCAAAACGACATCCCGGTGAAAGCCGAAGGGGATATTCAAACGCCAGATATCGGACAGGCGCTGTATCGAATCGCAGGTGTGGGGAAAAACGACGCCGTCGAGAAAATCGATCCGGCCGGCCAGGGCGTCGTCGAGAACCCCTCTCACGAGCGAACAGCTATAGGTCTGTAAATGGCTGTCGGCAAAACGTATTGCCTCCTGGGAGGCAAAGAGACGGAAAGGGTGGGCACCGGCGGCGAAGATAATCTCTTCCGGCGTATAGGAACAGAGGAACCCGACGATCGGGTTTCCGCTCTTTTCTTTGTAACGTCTGGCGTAGTTCAACGGGTCGTTGATCACGTCGTTGATCGGACCGAATGGGTTCATCAGACCTCCTTTGGCCTATTTTTCCTGGTTCCTGTATATTTGCCGCACGCTTTCAGCTTCTCCAGCTCTTCCTCCTCAAGGACGTTGAAAGCCACTTTTCCGACGAGAGTCAGCGGCAGCTCTTCCCGGAACTCGATTTCCCGCGGGCAGCTCCAGAGGATCAAATGCTTCTTGCAGTGCTCGATGATATCCTTTTCCATCTCCGCGCATCCCTTGTCCCCTTCCTTCAGGACGACGAATCCCTTGACGCGTTCCACCTGGGCCTCGTCGGGCACACCGATCACGCATGCCTGCGCAATCTCCGGATGCATGCAGAGAACGTCCTCCACCTGGGCCGGATAAACGTTCATCCCGGACGACTTGATCATCCTCTTGAGGCGCAGTTTGAAATAGAAGAACCCGTCCTTATCCATGCTGGCGATATCGCCCGTATGGAGCCATATCTTCCCGTCGCTGTGCCGTTTCAGTGTCGCAGCCGTTTCCTCCGGCTGATCCAGATAGCCCATCATGACGGCGGGACCGTGAACGCACAATTCGCCTTCTTCGCCGAGCGGCGCTTCTTCCGTCGTATCCACGCGGACGATCTTGACCATCATATCGGGGAAGGGGATGCCGACGCTTCCTTCCCTGTACTCCGCAATGGGCGTCGCCATGATGGCCGTTACGGCCTCCGTCAAACCGTAGCCCTCCAGGAGTTGGACATTGCCGCCCTGCCTCTTCACGATCCCCTCGAATCGCTCCTTGACGGTCCGGGGCAGAGTGTCCGCCCCGCAGAACGTGGCCTTCAGGCAGCTCAAGTCCGTGTTCTGAAAGACGGGATTGCGGCAGAGGGCCTCGAAAAGCGTCGGAACGCCCACGATGAACGTCGGCCGTTTCTTTTTGATGAGATCGGCGACGATCTCCGGATTGAACTGGGGAACAAGGATGCTCTTGGCCGCTCCCATGAATGCTGCATTCACGCAGACGCCGAGGCCGAAACCATGAAATATCGGCAGGATCGCGAGAATGGCGTCCTTGTCGGTCATCCCTCCCCAAGCGGCGACCTGCATGCCTTCGCTGATGAAGTTTCTGTTGGAAAGCATGATGCCCTTGGGCGTTCCCGTCGTCCCGCCGCTGTAGAGGATGACGGCCAGCTCATCCGTGCCGGTCCCGGCCTTCGGCGCCGCAGGATAGCCCTCTTTCATAAGGTCCCGCCACCATACGACCATGGGGTCCTGAGGGACGGGAGGAATCTTCCGTCCCTTGGTCAGATTGAAGCCGATTCTCTTCAACAATCCGAGATAATCGGGTATACGGGCGAGAATCAGGGTCTGCAATCCCGTTTTGGATTTGACCTCCGCGAACTTGCCGTAAAAGGCATCGAGCGTCAGGGCGAAGCGGCTCCTGCTGACGTTCAGATAGAACGCAATCTCGTTCGGGGGAGAGAGGGGATGGATCATGCTGGCCACCGCCCCGAGCTTGTTGGCGGCGTAAAAGCAGATAATGCCCTGGGGGGATGTCGGCATGGAAATCGTGATCCGGTCCCCTTTTTTCAAACCAAGATGTGCAAGGGCGTCGGCGCAACGATCGATTTCACGGCCGAACTGTTCGTAGGTCGAGGTGTATCCCAGAAAGTCGTAGGCGATGACCGAAGGATATTTTCGCACCGTGTTCATCACGGCTTCGTACATCGTCACTCCGGGATAATCGAGGTTTTCGGGAACATGGCCGTAAAACCGCAGCCAGGGTTTATTCTCGTACATGGCCTCACCTCACATGATCGACATCGTTTTCACGATGCTATGGGATGATCGTAGGTTAGACGATCCGCGCCGGGATTTCAATTATGGTACAATACGGATATATTACTGGGGAAAACCCCGTATTACATCATGGACAGGAGATAGGAACGGAGGTTGGCTTTCTGTCGCTTCAAACCGAGCTTGTCCCGAATATGGTCGCGATGGTAGTCGACGGTCTTGACGGAAACGCCCAGCAGTTCAGAGATATCCTTGGTCGTTTTCCCCCCTTTGATGAAATCGGCAATCTGCAGTTCCCGCGGAGTAAGATTCAGATGTTTCGAGGTGAGCCTCTTGAGAAAGGGCGAAACGATCTGGTTCAGATTGGTTTCGATGACGTGGATGTAGGCCGCCTGTTTTTCCGTAAGCCGCATCCGCTTCAGCTTCTGCAGATAAGGGAGAACCAGTTCGCCGACGTTCGTCAGGATCAACTCCTCATGCTCCACGCGATCCGCTTCCCGATGCTTGAGCAGCACTTTGAGGGCGGCGTTCGTTTCCTCCAGGCGCAGGGACTTTCCCTTAAGCTCTCTTTCTCTCCGCTTCAGGACCTTTTCCACCTGCCGCCTTTCGGCAATTTCCCCACGGAGGGCGGCGTTCGTCTTTTCCAGGTCCTCCGTCCTTTCCTTCACCCTGCGCTCCAGCTCGTCGCGACTGTGACGAAGGTCTTCCTCCGCCCTCTTGCGTTCCGAGATATCGCGCATGATACCGACGATCCGGGGAGAGACGCCCGTCTTGAATTTGGTCAGTCTTGCTGAAATGGCGCAGGGTACGAGCGTGCCGTCCTTGTCCCGGAGAAGGATTTCATAGTCGTTCACGCTCCCCTTTTTGCGGATCTGTTTGAGGAATGCGTTCCTTTTCCCCGCCTCTGCATAAATGTCGGACATGGACCGTCCGATCAGATCGTTCCGGTTGTAACGGGAGATCTGACGGCACGAAGGCGATACTTCCAGGATCCGGCCGTCCAAGGCAATCTCGTAATAGACATCCTGGATATTATCGAAGATGTTGCGATACTTCTCCTGGACGATCTCTAAAAGGTCATTCGGCCGCGGAGCGCCGGCCGGTCTGTCTGACGACATGTTCCCCTTCCCGCCTTCCAATACTTTCTCTGCAGATTGTCCGGTTTATGCGTTCCCCCGGCTGCAACGGCACAGGGAACTCGGTGTCCTACCGGGGATAATCATTGCCTTTGCCGCTGCACCCGGTTCAACGGGCCATGGCAACAGATCTGCCGCTGCGGATTCGGCTCGCCACCGCCAGGACCGTTTCCGTATAGAGGCGGCTGTGATTATAGGCAAATATGGCCTTGTACTGTTTATTCTTACCGATCCGGCAGGTCCATCCATTCTTGTGGAGGTAATTGCCGATGCTGAACAAGGCGTCAGGAGGGGTGAAGAGATCGATGCGGCCGTCGCCGTCGGCATCAATGCCGTAGATCGTCGTGTTGGAAGGCATGAACTGGCACAGGCCGATGGCACCGTATATGGAGCCGGGGATGCCGAGGGGATCGAGGCCGTTGGTGTCGGCATACCGGATGAGCGCCTTGAGTTCGTTATAGGCCCAATCGGACTTTTGCCGGCATCGGTTCCGGGCGAAATCCTCCGTCCGCGCCGTGATCAGATCGCGTTCGAGGTAAGGACGGATCATCTCCAGGTTCGAGGCAAGGGCCATGCTGGCCAGGATGTTGAAGGCCTTCTTGTCGCCCAGGTTCTTGCCGAGCCTCGTTTCGACGACGAGAATGGCAACCACGACCTCGCCGGGGACGCAGTATTTCGAAGCGATCCGGTCGAGACTGTCCTTGTTCTCTCTCGCATAAGCACGGGCCTCGTTGATGATGCCCGGCCTTAGAAACGATTGATAGATCTCCCGGCAGCGCGGACAGGATGCAGCAGACCGCCGGTCTTTCTTCTTGATGAGGGCCTCGATTTTCTTCGACATGGAATCCGGCTCGAAAGTCACCTCCGGACGCTCAAAGAGGCGGCTTATTCTTTGGTTGTCAAATCCGTCCGCCGTAAGCCGGCCGACCAGGGGAGACCATTCGGCGGCCGTGACTGCGGCGGGGCAGATGAAAAGCATGATGAGGACCAGCGCCAGGCGGCACCGACGATATGCAGCCGCGATGCTGCAGTCTACAGGAAAACGCCGTGATTGGAAAGTTATCAAAAGGGTCAAGGGCTCCTTTCTTGGGCTGTAACGTGTATCATGGATATATCAGACGGATATTTTGAGACTCCCTCCTCTTCCCAGCAGGTCGTGGAGATGGATGTATCCTATAAGTTCCTTGTTGCCGTTGACAACGACCAGTGTCGTGATTTCGTATTTCTGCATGATCGCGATCGCTTCCGCCACGGATGCATTCTCGTCGATGACCTTCGGCGACGGCGTCATGATCTCATCTATGCGGCTTTCGTTGAAGTTATGGCCCTTCCTGATCAGACGACGCAAATCGCCGTCGGTCAGGATACCGAGCACCCGGTCGCTCCGGTCGGCGACAAGCACGAAACCCAGGTTTTTGCCGTCCATTTCGGTGATCGCCGTAATGGAGGAAACGCCGGGCAAAACCCGCGGCACTTTTTCTCCTCCCTCCGTCACCTCCCGGACCTTCGCCCGCAGACGCAATCCCAGGTTTCCTCCCGGATGGAACTTATAGAAATCCTCCTCCCGGAAGCTCTTCTTCTCGATCAGGACAACGGCCAGGGCGTCGCCCATGGCCAGGGCCGCCGTCGTGCTCGATGTCGGGGCCAGGCCGAAAGGACAGGCCTCCTTTTCGACGCCGATATCGATCACGACATCACTCAGTTGGGCCAGAGTCGATCGGGGATTCCCCGTGAAGGCGATTAGACAGGCTCCAATGGTACGGATGCTTTCGATGAGCAGATTCAATTCGGGGGTTTCGCCGCTGTTGGAAATGGCGATGAGGACATCCTCCCGGGTGACGAGGCCGAGATCCCCGTGCATGCCTTCCACGGGATGGAGGAAGACGGCCTGGGTCCCCGTGCTGGTCAGGGTAGCCACGATTTTTTTACCGATGAGACCGGATTTTCCGATCCCCGAAACAATTACCCGGCCCTTTGAGGCACAGATGATATCGACCGCCTTATGAAAATTCTGATCGACCTTATCGATAAGCTGGATGATGCTTTCTGCTTCGATTTTAAGGACTTCCCTTGCTTTCTGAATTGCTGATCCTTCTTCCATAACCATTTTCTTCCTTTTATAGAGGCGCCGGCAAGCCGGCTGCGAGACGGATGTAACCGGAATAATTTGAGGTTAGCAAAAAAAGCCCCCCCTGACAAGTCGGATTTTCAAAGATAATCAGCGTTTTTATTGACACGGGGCGGTCTGTTCCCTATAATTCTTCCGAAAGAGAAATGGTATTGAAGCACCCTATGATCATTTCCAGAGATAAATGGCATTGGCTGGCGGGAGGGGTATCCATCCTCGTTTTTCTGGTCCTTCTGGCCTTTCGCCTCAACCTCTTCAGCAGTTTCACGTCCCCATTCACAGCTCCGGCATCACCGCCGATCAAAGCATCGTCCCCGAAGGAAACATGGATGGCCATCATCCAGAACGGAAACACGATAGGCCATGCGCACCGCAGGATGTCCCTCACAGACCTGGGGTACCGGCTGGAGGAATCGGTATCCATGCGCATCAATACCATGGGCGTCGTCCAGGGGATGAGCTTCAGGACGGAAAGCGAGCTCAATCCCGACATGACCCTGTCATCCTTTTCCTTCAGCCTCCAGTCAAATCTCTTTCGTTTCTCCCTACAGGGCTCGGTCAAGGGCCGGAGCATGGATATCCATTACAAGACGGCGGGCGAAGAGAAGACTGCGAACATTCCCCTGAAGGAGAAGCCGCAACTGGCGAACAACATCCTCGATACGGCCTGGGGCCTGGGACTTAAACCCGGACAGAGCAGGACGCTTTATGCCTTCGATCCGACATCCATGGGACAGCGCCCGGTGACGGTATCCATGATGGACGAAGAAACGGTGGTCGCGGGCGGCATAAGCTACAGGGCCCGGAAGGTCTCCATGGATTTCATGGGCGCGCGGCAGTATGCCTGGATCGACCGGAACGGCGATGTCGTCAGGGAAGAAGGCATCATGGGGATCGGCATGGAAAGGGTCGCCCGGGAGCAGGCCTTAAGCTCCCGATCAGGCTCAGCCAGCGCCGATCTGACGGAAATGGTCTCGATACCGGCCAACGTTACGATTGCGGACACGGCCCGTCTGAACACGCTCGTCGTGAAAATGAACGGCATACCGGCGGGAAACCTGGACCTCGAAGGAGACCGGCAAACCTACCGCAACGGCATCCTGACCGTCGTCAGGGAGGAGTCCGGCGGCGTCAACAAGATACTCCGGAACAGAGGCGATTTCATCAAGGCAACGCCCTTCATCCAGGCAAGCGACTACATGATCCGCCAGAAGGCCAGAGAGATCGTCAAACCGACCGACACAACCAGGGTCAAGGCGGAGAAGATCGTGAACTGGGTCTACAGGAATATTGAAAAGCGACCCGTCCTATCCATACCCAACGCCCTCGATACGCTGGTCAACAGGGTGGGGGACTGCAACGAACACGCCGTCCTTGTCGCCGCCCTGGCCAGGGCCGCGGGCATTCCCGCCCAGATCGAAGCGGGAATCGTCTATCAGAAGGGACGGTTCTATTATCACGCGTGGAATGTCCTCTATACGGGGCAATGGATAACCGTCGACGCCGTCATGAACCAGGTGCCGGCCGATGTGACCCATATCCGCCTGATCCGGGGCGACGCCGAACGGCAGCTCGATTTGATGGGCGTCATCGGCAAGCTGAAACTGGAAATCCTCAAGACGTCGCAAGGAACGGAGACGCATGATCGAAATTCATAATCTTACCAAGCGCTACGGCGAAACCACCGCGGTCAACAAACTGAACCTCACCGTACAGGCGGGAGAGATATTCGGATTTATCGGCCCCAACGGCGCAGGGAAGACAACAACCATCCGCATCATCGGCGGCGTTCTCTCCCCGACGGAGGGTTCCGTCACCGTCGCCGGCATTTCCCTGGCCGACGAACCCGTAAAAGCCAAGAAGGAAATCGGCTTCATCCCCGACCGCCCCTATCTCTATGAAAAGCTCACGGGCATGGAGTTCATGAAGTTTTCGGCCGCCCTTTACGGCGTGGACGAGTCCAGTTTCTTCCCGAAGGCCAAGGACCTCCTGGAAACCTTTTCCCTCTGGGACTGGTCCCAGGAGCTGATCGAGGCGTACTCCCACGGCATGAAGCAGCGGCTGATCATTGCGGCGGCGCTGTTACACGACCCCCGGGTGCTGATCGTGGACGAACCCATGGTGGGCCTGGACCCGGCCGGTATCAGGCTTGTCAAGACCACGCTGCGCAGATTGGCCGACGAGGGAACGACCGTCTTCATGTCGACGCACACCCTGTCGATCGCCGAAGACATCTGCGACCGGATCGGGATCATCCACCGGGGCAATCTCGTCGCCCTGGGAAACACGGGCGAGTTAGGCCGCGCCGCCCAGGTCCGGGACGCCGATCTCGAAGAGGTGTTTTTGATTCTCACCAGAGAGGACGCCCTGGTATGAACGGTGTATGGACGCTGATCAAACCGCGCATATGGTCCTTCAGGAACGGACAGCTTTCCCGCCGGGCCAAGGGTCGAAAGATGCGGCTTCTGCTCTTCGGATCCGTCGGCGTGATTTTCTGGACGGGCATCTTCATCGCTTTCTACCGGATGCTTACATACTTCAAGACCATCGAAGGATTCGGGGATATCCTCGCCGCCAAGCTTCTGTCCATGGTCGTCATCACGTTCTTCAGCCTGATGCTGTTCAGCAGCGTTATCAACATCCTGTCGAAGCTCTATCTCAGCCACGACCTTCACCTCGTCCACGCCCTTCCCGTCTCCCGGAAGGAAATATTCCTCTCCCGCTGGCTGGAAAGCACTGTCGACAGCTCCTGGATGGTCGTTGTTTACAGCCTCCCGATCTTCATCGCTTACGGCATCGTCTATAATGTGAGTTTCTTGTTCTACGCGACGGTCGCCCTGGCCATGGTGCCCCTATGCCTTATCGCCTCGGCCCTGAGCGCGATCGTCGTCCTGATTGCGGCGGTCGTCCTGCCCGCTGGCCGCATCCGGACCGTCTTCATCTTCTTCGGGTTTATCCTGTTTCTCGTCCTGATTTTGGCCCTCCGCCTGATGCAGCCTGAACGCCTGGTCAACCCCGATGCCTTCTCGTCCCTCGTACTCTATTTCCGGACACTGGAAACGCCCGGGTCGGATCTGCTTCCCACGACCTGGATCATCGACAGCATCCGCGCCACCCTGAGCGGCTATTACGGCGCCGCCAAGAGCGCCGCCCTGGACCTCGCCCTGACATGGAGCCTGGCGGCAAGCCTCATCTTTATTGCCTCATGGACGGCCGGTGCTCTCTATTTTTCCGGTTTTTCAAAATCACAGACCACGCCGGGAAGGCTGTTTCCCGTCCGCCTGAACAGCCGCCTCGGCTGGACTTCCCTGTTCAACTTCCTTCCCGGCCCGGCGAAGGCCTTCGCCGTGAAGGAAATCAGGACCTTCTTCCGGGACCAGACGCAGTGGCCGCAAGTCTTCCTGATCGTTGCCCTGATCGTCGTCTACATTTTCAATTTTTCGGTTCTTCCGCTGGACAAGTCTCCCCTCCAGACGGTCTATCTGCAGAATCTCTTTTCTTTTCTGAACGTGGGGCTGGCCTCCTTTGTCCTGGCGGCCATCGCGGCGCGTTTTGTTTATCCTGCCGTCAGCATCGAGGGAAAAGCCTTCTGGATCGTTCAGGCCGCCCCCATGCCTGTCGGGACGTTTCTGTGGATCAAATTTTTCGTCTATTTCGTGCCGCTCCTCATCCTCGCGGAGCTCCTGATCGTCGTGACGAACATCCTCCTGGACGTGACGCCCTTCATGATGGCCCTTTCCACGGCAACCATCTTCTGTATCGTTCCCGGTATCGTGGCAATGGGAGTGGGCGTGGGGGCGATCTATCCGGACTTCCAGTCGGAAAATCCCGGCCAGTCCGTCACGAGTTTCGGCGGACTTCTCTTCATGGCTTTTTGCGCCGTCTTCGTCTGCCTGGTCATCGTTCTCGAAGCAGGACCGGTTTATGCCATCTTCATGTCGGGCCTCCGCGGCCGCCAACTTTCCTTTTGGCAGTGGGCCGGATCGATCTTCTCGTTCTTCGCTGCGTTCGCCCTCTGCCTCCTGGCCGTTATCCTGCCCATGCACCGGGGCAGGCGTCGCCTGGAGTCCTTATAACCGTCATCCTCTCTTCCGTACCCTTTATCGTCAGTCGGCCAGCGGCTCGATATTCAGCTTGTCCTCCAGTGCCCGATTGGCCTTGAGGAGATTCTCTTCCGAAGCGATGACCGCCCGGGCCGTCCTGCCGGCGGCAACACCCGGGGACAGGACGCATGACGCCGCCTCCCGGATATCCCGGGAAGTCGCATCCAGGATATTCTTTCTGAGTCCCCGGCGAAAGGCATCCGTCAATCCCGCAAGATGGCGTATGAGCGCGATATGGCCCCGCCCGTACGGGTCCATCGGCCTGTCCAAAGAGCCTATCGTCCCGATCACGGCCTTCTCGATCTCTTCGGCGCTGATGGCCCCGCCGTCGAGAAAGATCCTGGCTTCATCGTAGACGCGCAGCGTTTCGGCAATGCGGGGGTCGCGGTACGAGAGGAAGGAAAAGAGGCCGCTTAAGGGATCGTAAAGGGACATCCCCCCATAGGCCCCGCCCTGGACACGGACGCGCTTATACAGGAAATTGTTGGACAAGTACTTGGCCAACACCAGAAGATAGGGGGCCTGCCTGTCCTTGTAGGTCGGGGCGTTCATCACTTCCGCCACATAGGACACCTCCGCCGGAACGGATATCCCGACGCGGACGGGAGACAGGGACGGATAATCTGCTTTGCCGCTGCCCCCTTCGGGCAACGCATTTAACAGGATCGGCAGGGCGGCGGAGAGTCCGGCCATTCCTTCCGGATCGGCTGTCATATTGATGATCAGGCGTTTCCTGCCGATGACCGTCCTGTAAAGGGACCCTATTTTATCCAGGATGTTTTCCTTTTCTTCACCCAGGGATGAAACCATCGCCGTGAGGAAACGAAGCTGGGTCCGGCCGTGCCACTGCTCGTCCCGGTAGGCCGGGGTCGAAATTCCGGCGCCTGCGACCATTTTGGCGAAGAGATGGCCGGAAGGTACGACGGCGGCATGAAGACGGTTCTTCTTTTCCACGAGCAGGTCCTTCATGCGGGCTTCGTTGGAGAAATCAGCCTTCGTCAGCACGTCCGTCATGATGCCGACAGTGTCTCCGAGATTCCTGTAAAGGGATTTAACGCTCACGATCATCTTCTGCCATCCTCCCGAGCCGTCGGCCGCGAACCCGCAGGATGTGCTGAAACTGAGGCCGCCGGTTTTCAGGGTAATCCGCTTGGCCATGTCCTCATAGCTGAAACCGGCCGCGCCCATATTGGTCATGAGTTTTCCCAGAAGGGGCAAGAAGGGCTGTAACTCCTCCGGCACGTCCGCGACATCGAAAACGAAATCCAGGTAGGCGATGCCGTTGGTAAATATATCGTGGGCCAGAACGGGAACGCCGTCAATCGATTTCATCTCGGTGGGCACGTAATCCGCCTCACGGGAAATATCGGCCGTCTTCAGCCGCGGCAGGCTGGCCGCAGCTTCCGGCGTGTCGGGCTCCGACTGGTACTTCACGAGAGCAGCCGCCCGGTCGCGGATCGTTTCAAGTTCCTCCCGGGAAAGCGAAGACCGAAGATCGGCCATCTTTTTCCTGAAAGCGTCCTCGCGCTCCTTCTGATAGGTCTTGCTCGGCTCCATAACGGACAGCAGCCGGTGCGGGTTCTCCAGAAACCACGTCCTCACGATGTCCTGAAAAAGAGCGGGATTTTGCTTCCACTGTTCGCGGACCCGCTCGATGATCTTCGGGAAATTAAGGCCCACGAGGGGATCGCTGTCGTAGAGCCAGGTATGATAGGCCCTGGACATGAGAGTAATCCCGTAAGGCATCGTTTTCCGAACGATTTCCTTGCCATGAAATTCGACCTGATGAAGAGTGCCCTCGATTAATTCGCGGTCAAAACCCTCTTCCGCCAACTTTTTCAGGGTACCCATAACCAGCGATTCGATCGCGGAGGCGGCTTCCGCATCGGCACCCCGCAGGCCCACGGCAAAGGCGATTTGCCTCAGGTCCGGCTCGATACCCGTCACCGGAGACAGGTCTTCACCGAGGCCCGAGTCGATGAGGGCTTTGCGCAAAGGGCTTGCCGAATTGCCGACAAGGAGGCCGGAAACGATAGCCAGCAGGGTTGCCGCTTCATAATCCGTATTGTCCGCCATCATCCAGGCGATATTGACCGCCGTCTTCTTCCCGAGTTCTTCGTTCATCCCCACGGGATAATAGCCCCGAACAGCAGCAGGCTGCCGCCAGCGTGGCTGGCCCAGTACCTGCGAGTCCACCTCCACGCGGGTAAAGCCCGCCAGCATCTCTTCGAGAAAGGCCAGATGGTCCGCAGTCGGTATGTCTCCGAAGAGAAATATCCGGGCGTTGGAGGGGGAATAGTACCGGTGATGAAAGGCCACGAACTGTTCATAGGTCAGAGAAGGGATATCGTCGGGATTGCCCCCGGAGTCGCAGGCATAGGTCGTATCCGGGTAGAGATTTTCCTGGATTATTTTATACATCAGGGAATCGGGGGATGAATAGGCCCCCTTCATCTCATTGAAAACGACACCCGATACGGTAAGGTCGCTCTCAACGTCATCGGGCTTCGTGAATTCAAGATGATGTCCCTCCTGGAAGAAGGTTTCCTTGAGCAGCCGCGGCCTAAGGACCAGATCCGTATAGACGCGGGCAAGATTGTAAAAATCGGCCTTGATCTGGCTGGCAACGGGGTATAGGGTCTTGTCGGGATAGGTGAAGGCGTTGATGAAGGTCTGAAGGGTCCCCTTCAAGAGCTCATTGAAGGCATCCTTTAAGGGGTATCGCTCCGATCCGGCCAGGACGGAATGTTCAAGTATATGGGGTACGCCCGTGGAATCGAAAGGCGGCGTCCGAAAACCGATGGCATAGAGGTTTTCCGTATCGTTGCTGTGGAGATGAAGCACTTTCGCCCCAGTTATCTTATGCTCTATTTCGTATGCCGTAACGCCTATATCCGGGATCTGCTCGACACGAATAACGCCAAAACCGTGGAGAACCGCTCCGGCGGCCAGCGTAGGTACCGGACATAATTGGAAAGATTTCATCATTAACTCCTTTCTTGAATCTATCTTCATTAAACAGGCTGCAATCGATGGAACGAGCTCTGCGGAATGTCTGAATGACTATTCATATGAATATACCATGCCTGGCTTCAAAAAGGAAAATACCTTATCCGTTTGAATATCGGATTTTAAAATGATTTTGGTTGCATGACAAATTCTTTCATTGTATAGTTGGCAGAAGATAAAGCAAGAAAGGGGGGAGGGGAATTCAAAACGAAAGGGATCGAGCATGGACGTCAAATTTATTAATCCATTTTTAAATGGCACACTGGAAGTCATTAAGACCATGGCTTTTCTCGATCCCGTAGCCGGCAAGCCTTATCTGAAAACGACCGATGCGGCGGCCGGCGACGTTTCTGCCATTATCGGCATCACGGGAGATGCGATCGGCTCCCTGGCCATCAGTTTTTCCGAATCCTGTATCTGCGGTATCGTCGGCAACATGCTCGGCGAAGTCTTTACGGACGTCAACAAAGACGTCTTCGACGCCGCCGGAGAGATCACCAACATGGTCTCAGGCGTGGCTCGATCCTATCTGGAAAAGCAAGGCATGACCGTATTTGCAGCTATCCCTACGGTCGTTTACGGCAAGGGTCATACCGTCATGCACATCTTGCGGGCACCCAGCATCGTCATCCCTTTTTCCACGATAAAAGGCGATTTCGTCATCGATGTCTGTATCAAGACTGTCGATGCCGCCGCCAAAAAAGAGCAGGACTACCGTGTCCTCAATGTTCGGACTGCAGATATGAGGTCTGCCCCAAGCACACCGAGACCGCCGGCAACTCCTGCCGCCCCCCAGCAGCCCGCCGCCACGATGGAGCCCATCGAGCCCGGTGAAACGGCAAGAAGCGCTTCGGAGGAGCAGAAAGCCGCCGTACCTAAAGGGGAATTGACCAACGAGGAAAAGATCAAGACCCTGAGGGATAAACTGGCGGTCTTCGTGGCCAAACGGGATGAAATTCAGAAAGAGCTTCGTGACAAACCGTTTATGCCCCTCGATGCAAGAAACAGGATGAAGAAGGAATTGCCCCAGTACGATGAAAAGATCCGCAGAATAAAGCTGGATATAGCCGCCGTTGAGATGATGCTGAAAATGTCGCAGGATGATTACGACAGCCCGAAAATCCCCGTCCATTATCAGCATTATCAGAAGAAAGACAAGTGAGCCTTCCGGAAGCGCATTGGTGTGATACGACAGGCCGGTGCCTCTCCGGGATCGCCTGACGAAACGATTCCTGGAGACCCAAACGCCTGTCTGACCGCGAAATCAGCCGGGCAGCGTATCGAAAATAAGGGAACAACGAATCATCACTTCCAGCCCGTTTTGCAAGGTCCGCAGAGAAGATCGCACAACTGTGTATATTTGTTGATGGGATAATCTGTTTCGATACGGCTGACAAACGTCGACAGTTCCTCGCACAGTCCGGATACACACCCGAAGACCTTGTCGTTCGCCGAGCAGACGAACACGTGGCCTTTATGACCCTTCATCGAGTATTCCCCAAAAAGAACGGCGCATTGGGGCGCGGTGAGATCGCCTCGTTTCCCGCAGAAGAAGGCATAGGCATTCGATGCGTCGACCTGCTCCTCAGAGTCTTTCCCGGCAGCTATTGCAGAGGGAGCGACGAAAAGGACTGATGCCAAGAACACTACTACCGCCAGAAAGTACTTACCCCGGATCGAACAGCTTGACCGACCGTCCCTTTTCATACGGCACACACCTCCCTGGAATATGTCTGTCCTGTAATTGATGGATAGGTTATTTTGAGGCGTTTGTCGATGCTTTTTTCAGTGCGCCGGAGAGGACGGTCAAATATTCCACGTGGGCATATAACCGGGACGATTTCTGCGCGAGAGGGCGCCGTCTAAAGCGCAGCTCCGAAAGCCAGGGCGTTCCGGTCCATGGCCATCCCGGTGTATGCGTGAACGAGCTCGTTATATTTCATGACAAAAGGATGATAGATGAGAAGGCTGTCCTCCTTCACGGCTTTGGCTTTCGCCAGAACCGGCAGGAGACGGCGTTTGTCCGTGGCGATTTCCGCCGTAACGACCGCCACTCCCTCCAGGGCTTCCGACTCGGCAAGGTTCACCGGATGGCGAGGGCCGGCCGAAAAGGTTGCGGTCATGTCCCCTTCCGGCTGATAGATGGTCATCTGTCTTGCTGTTCGCAAGTACAGCTGTGGATTCACCTTGAATGCGGGCAGCCAATAGAAGAAGGGTTTCCGTTCGGAGGCGGGTGTAACGGCCTTGGGCAGGTTCGCAACCCGGATCAGATCGGCATAACTGTCGAGATCGATACCGTCCATACGGACCCGAAGTCGCCAGAACGGCAGATACAGAACGGCCTGGGGATGCTCAACGGCGGCGAACGCCAGCTCTTTCAACTCTCCTTCCTCGCATCGCCAGGCCCTGTTGCAGTTACGGCAAATCAGGACGAGGGCGTCCCTGTCGCCTTCCAGATCCCAGCCGCACTGTGGACACAGGGTCGAAACGAACCGTACTCGCCAGGTGTTTGCCCCCGCGGTCTCTTTCAGCCATTCGTCCGCGGAGGGCGAGATGTTTAAGGCCGGCCTGTCGGTCACGGCGTCGTAGAGGACATTCTGTTTCCGGTAGAAGGGCGAATAGACAAGGCTTGTGAGTTCGCCGATAAATCTATAAAAGGAACCGCCCGGCACGTGGGTTTCGGTGATCCTGGCCATGATTTGCGGCAGCGTCAACCGGGGTGGCAGGAACTGCCCCGGCAGTTCTGGAGATACGAATTTCATCCGCAAGGCCTGGGGCCTCAACCCGAGCGATTCCGGGACTCCCGGCACGGCCAGGCCGCTCAGATTGGCATCGAGGAAACGGTGATTGGCTTCGAAGCCCCGGAAAGAGAAGCATGATCCCTTGCACCGCCAGTACGGCAGGTTGATCATCTCTCCGGCGGAGACGCGTGAAGGAATGCAATGCCGGAAATGGTCGCCGGGCTCGATGTAGAGCCTCGTCCGGCAGTAGGGGCAGGACAGTATCCGGAACGTCTCGTCCAGGACAACAGGGGCGCCGCATTGAGGGCACTGATGTTCGACTTGCCAGTTAGATCCGTTCACCGCACTGATTACAGAATATCGAATTGAAAAGGTTGTCCGTACCGCAATGAGGACACTTCTTCGCTTCCGGCTTGCGATCGGTTGCCTGCCCGCATCGAGGGCAGAACTTGGCATTGGCGGTCAGATTCTTGCCGCAATGCTCACACCTCTGAATGATGACTTGCTGATGACCGCAGTAGGGACAGAATCTGGCATCCGCCGGAATCTCCTGCCGGCACTCCGTGCATTGTACGGGAGCCGGCGTTCCCGGGGCCTGAGCCTGATCTGCCCGGAAGGCATCGGCAAACATGGCGGGCATCATGAATCCCATGCCCATGCCCACTCCCGCCCCGGCCGTATTCTGCGCCTGGGCGGCGGTCTCCAGGGCCATGGCCGCTTTCATTTTGAGCAACTTATTGAGATCGTCGAACATGCCCAGTTTGCTCTTGTCGTCGATGGCTTTCTGTACTTCGGGGGGAGGCGTAATGGAATTGATATACAGGTCCGTCAAAGCCAGGCCGAAATGGCTCAGGTCGTCCTTGAGGGCCGCTTTGAGGCCCGCAGACATCTCTTCGTATTTGGACGGGAGGTTGAAGATCGTATCGACATGCTCCCCCATGAAGTCGTTGAAACGGGAAACGATGACCCGGTTCAAATACTCTTCGATATCCGCGGTCTTAAAAACGCCCTGGGTTCCGACCAGGCTGTTGATGAGAAGGACGGGCTGGACGATGGCGATATTGAATATTCCAAAGGCCCGCAGACGTATGACGCCGAGCTCCTTGTCCCGGAAGGCGACCGGGTCCCTGGTTCCCCACTTGAGGTTGGGAAAGACCTTCATATTGGTGAAATAGACCTCCGCCCGGAGCGGACTCGTCATGCCCCAGGGGATGCTCAGGATTTTCGTGATCAAGGGGATGTTCGCGGTTTTCAGGGTATGCCTTCCGGGACCGATGGCGTCGTAAGCCTTGCCGTTATAAAAGAAGACGGCCGCCTGGCTCTCCCGGACGGTTAACTGGGCTCCCCATTTTATTTCCCCGGACCCCTCTTCGGGAATCCGGTGGACCATTTCCTGCCCTGTCTGATCAAACCACTCGATAACCTCAAGAAATACGGTATTGTTCATTCCCATGCCTGCACCTGAACCTCCCAATGTTATGACATTGTATGGCAATATAGGTTAACCATGGGGGTCTGTCAAGAAGGGAAATGCCTTTCCCTATTTGATCTTTTCGTCCTTATATTATAAAGCATGTCGCAATTGAGGGAAGCAAAGGACGGGAGATGGTGGAAGAAACGACCGATATAACCCTATTTGTCCGGACATCGGGCGAGGAGCTGGCAGGATGGAATCGGCAGCGTATTGTCGATGCCCTCATGCGGGAGACGGACATCGACGTCGAAACGGCCCAAGCCATCAGCCGGGAGGTTGAAAAGCAGATCATGGCGTCCGGCATCGGCACGCTGACGACGGCCCTCATCCGGGAACTGGTTGATGCGAGACTTATCGAGCGGGGCCTGGATAAGGCCGGTAAAATGCATGCCCGGCTGGGTTTTCCCCTTTACGATACGAGGCAGTTGATCCTTCACCGCAACCGCGAAAATGCCAACGTGCCCCACGGTCCGGAGGGGACGAACCTCATCCTCGC
The DNA here is from genome assembly GCA_963668175.1 of Syntrophales bacterium. Lineage (GTDB taxonomy): Bacteria > Desulfobacterota > Syntrophia > Syntrophales > PHBD01. Next base: position 958,699 of record OY764159.1, on the reverse strand, counting down.
CGAAGGCATCAAGAAAGAATACGCCCTCCGCGACGTCTTTTCCCAGGACGTCGGGGATGCACACACGGCCGGCGATTTTCATCTCCACGGCCTCGGCTATATCGACAGGCCGTACAGCGCCTTCCAGTCGCTCGAATATTTGAAGAAGTTCGGCTTGAACCTGCCTCATTCCCTAACCGGAGCGAAGCCTGCGAGGCATGCCGAGGTGTTGATCGCCCACATGGTGCGGTTCGGCGCCGTTCTTCAGGCCCATTTCGCCGGAGTAATCGCCTGGGACGCCGTCAATATTTCATTCGCACCCTACTTGAGAGGACTCTCCGACGGCGACATCCGCCAGATCGCCCAACTGCTGATTTACGAATTTTCCCAGTTGACCGCGTCGCGGGGCGGGCAGGCGATGTTCACCGACATCCATCTTTACTGGGATATCCCCGACGGTCTTACCGGGTCTCCCGCCGTCGGTCCCGGCGGCGTTTTGACCGGCCTTGTTTACGGAGATTATCAAACCGAGGCCCGGAAGTTCGCAGAAGCCATCTTTTCGGTGTTCCTGGAAGGCGACGGATCGGGCAGGCCTTTCGTCTTCCCGCGTCCTATCGTCCATATCTCCGGAAAATTCTTCGAGTCGGAGGGCCACGAGGCTTTCCTGGAACAAACAGGCACCGTAGCCGCCGAAAAAGGAAATACCTGCTTTATCTTCGACCGCGACGACTCGGCTGCTTCGGGCAAGAATCGCCGGGAGGAAAAGCGGCCGGCAAGCCCGGAACGCTCTACTCCTTGGACCGAGCGATCCTTCGTCCTGCACAACGTGACGATCAACCTCCCCAGGCTCGGTTACCGCGAGAAGAGGGGGCAAGGCAGCGTTTTCAATCTGCTCGACGACATCATGGATCTGGCCGCCAAGGCCCACGTACAGAAAAAGGATTTCATCGAAAGACTCCTCTCGTACGGCGGGCAGGGGCCCCTGTCGCTCATGACGATGGACAAGGACGGACACCCTTATTTCCGTATGGAACGGACGGTCTCCCTTTTCGGTATGGTAGGGCTGAACGAACTTGCCGGAATCATGACGGGAAAGCCCTTACATCAATCCGAGGAAGCACATGCTTTCGGGCTGAAAGTGATCGAGCATATGCTCCGGAAAGCCGAGGATTTGAGCGAAAGGCACGGGATGAGATTCGTCCTGGGACAATCCCACGCGGAGACGACGTCGCATCGTTTTGCCAGGCTCGATCTGAAGTACTTTTCTCCGGAGGCAGGCCGTCACGTAAGGGGAAACGTAGGCCGGGGAGAGATCTTTTACAGCAATTCAACCCACCTGGACGTAGCGGCGGCTGTCGATCCCCCCGCCCGCATCGCCAGGGAGGGTTCCTTCCATCCCCTGATCGGCGACGGTCCCATTACGCTCATCTCCCTGGGAAGCCGCTCCGTATCTCCGGCAAAACTCATCGCGTTGGTTGTCGGGGCTTTCCGGGACACGAAAAGCCGGCAGCTCGCTTTCTCGCCGGAATTCACCGTATGTTTCCATTGCGGCCAAACATCCCGGGGCCTTACGGACGCCTGCCTGCATTGCGGATCGGAGGACGTCGACGGTGTTGCCCGAATCACGCAATATTACAGCCGCATTTCCGACTGGAACAAGGGAAAGCTTGCGGAATTGAAGGATCGCAACCGGAATGAATTATTTTTCATCTAGTTCCGGAATGTATCCACATGCAAAACCTCAAAATGCCTGCGTATTCACTCTTTATCACCGGCATAATCATTCCATCAGCCCGTCCCGGTAGTGGAAACCGCCATCCGTCAATACGTTCCCGGTCTGGGAAAATTATAATGCCCACCTGCCCTTGACATGACTGGGTACGATAAATATATTATCGCAAAATTAGAACATTGTGTGGCATTGATGGAAGATCATATCGTCAGGACGTTCAAAGAGAGTGCGAGGCTTAAAGACGCCTTCGTCAACGAAAATCTCGGGAGAATTATCACAGTCATTCATGCCATTATCAACGCCCTGAATGCCGGAAACAAGATTCTGATTTTCGGGAACGGCGGCAGCGCGGCGGATGCCCAACACCTGGCGGCGGAATTCGTCAACAGGTTCGTTATTGAAAGGCCGCCGCTCCCTGCGATTGCCTTGACGACCGATACATCCGTCATTACAAGTATCGCCAACGATTACGACTATGCTGAAATTTTCAGCAAACAGATACGGGCGATCGGCCATCCGGGCGATGTGGCCTGGGGAATGAGTACGAGCGGCAAGTCGCCTAACATTGTCAAGGCCATGGAAATGGCGAAAAAGATGGAGATGACGACCATCGGCCTGACGGGAAAGGACGGCGGAGACGTGGCCAAGATTGTGGATTATTCTCTTGTTGTGCCGTCGACCAATACGCCGCGTATCCAGGAAGTCCATATCACGGTGGGCCACGTGATCTGCGAAATGATCGATTTCAAGCTGTTCCAGAGACCGGACGGCAAGTAGGGACTAATAAGCCATAGAAGGGATTTTGCTGCAATAATGGTTAGGAAAACGACAGAGGATCCGACGGAAAGATCGCCGGCGGATCAGGAAAAGCTCAGCGACGAAGCGATGCACAAAGAAGGGCCGGGGGGAACAGTTGACGAACTCATGGATAAGTTGAAGGCGAAGGAGAAAGAGGCTGCCGATCATTACGACAAGTATCTTCGAGCAGCCGCGGAACTGGACAATTATAGAAAGAGGGCCGTCAGGGAGAAGAGCGAGGCCATCAAGTACGGCAACGAGAACCTTCTGCGGGATCTCCTCCCGATGGTAGACAGCCTGGACAGGGCCATCGAACATGCCGCGACGTCCAGCGACTTCAAGGCCTTCACGGAGGGATTGAAGCTTATACAAAACCAGTTGGCCTGTTATCTGGAAAAGTACGGCGTCACGAAAGTGGATTGCCGGGACATGGATTTCGATCCGAACGTCCATGAAGCCATGATGAAAGTGGAGAGCGACCAGCATGAGGACAACAAGGTCGTCTGCGAGTTCGAGAAGGGATATCTGCTGAACGGCAGACTCCTGAGGCCGGCCAAAGTGTCGGTGTGCAAGCGGAGCAGGCAAGACAAACAGCCAGAGGCGGAAGAATCTGGAAAAAGAATAGAGATTAAAGCCTAAGCAAGGAGGATGAGATGGGAAAGATCATAGGGATTGACTTGGGAACAACCAATTCATGTGTTGCGATCATGGAAGGGGGCGATCCCGTTGTCATAGCGAATCAGGAGGGCAATCGTACGACTCCTTCCATGATTGCCATCACGGAAAGCGGAGAGAGGGTCGTCGGTCAAATAGCCAAGAGGCAGGCCATTACCAATTCTGAAAATACGGTTTACGCCATCAAGCGTATGATCGGCAGAAAATATAGTTCCAAGGAAGTGCAGTACGACAAATCGATCACGCCGTACAAAATCACCGAAGCCAAAAACGGAGATGCCCAGGTGACGCTGCGCGGCAGGGACTACAGCCCGGCGGAGATATCCTCCATGATCCTGGTGAAAATGAAACAGACGGCCGAGGATTTTCTCGGGCAAAAGGTTAACGATGCCGTCATCACGGTTCCCGCATATTTCAACGACTCGCAGAGGCAGGCCACCAAGGATGCAGGCAGGATTTCGGGACTCAACGTCCTCAGGATCATCAACGAACCGACTGCGGCGGCCCTGGCCTACGGCCTCGATAAGAAAAAGGACGAAAAGATCGCCGTCTTCGACTTGGGCGGCGGCACATTCGATATCTCGATTCTGGAAATCGGCGACGGGGTTTTTGAAGTCAAGGCGACGAACGGCGATACCCACCTGGGCGGCGAGGACTTCGACCAGCGTCTGATCGATTACCTGGTCACGGAATTCAAGAAAGACCAGGGAATCGATTTGAGAAACGACAAGATGGCGCTGCAGCGGCTGAAAGAAGGCGCGGAAAAGGCCAAGATGGAGCTTTCGACGGCCATGGAGACAGATATCAATCTGCCTTTCATCACGGCCGACGCCTCAGGGCCCAAGCACCTGAATATCAAACTGACCAGGGCCAAGATGGAGTCTCTGGTGGAGGACCTCATTGAAAAACTGGTGCCGCCGTGCGTAACGGCCCTCAAGGACGCCGGTTTGGGCGCCAAGGACATCGACGAGGTCATCCTTGTCGGCGGCATGACGCGGGTGCCCCGTGTTCAGCAGAAAGTGAAGGAGATTTTCGGCAGAGAACCCCATAAGGGCGTCAATCCCGACGAAGTCGTGGCCGTCGGTGCGGCCATTCAGGGCGGCGTTCTCGCAGGCGACGTAAAAGACGTCCTGCTCCTCGACGTTACGCCACTGTCGCTCGGGATCGAGACGCTGGGCGGCGTCATGACCAGACTGATCGAGAAGAACACGACGATCCCGACGAAGAAGAGCCAGACATTCTCGACTGCGGCGGACAACCAGCCGGCGGTGAGCATCCACGTCCTTCAGGGCGAGCGCTCCATGGCCGGGGACAACAGGACCCTGGGACGCTTTGAACTGGTCGGCATTCCGCCGGCCCCGCGAGGCGTTCCCCAGATCGAAGTGACGTTCGACATCGACGCCAACGGGATCGTCCACGTCTCGGCCAAGGATCTGGGCACGGGCAAGGAGCAGAGCATCAAGATCACGGCCTCCAGCGGTCTGTCGGAGGAGGAGATCAAGAAGTTCGTCAAAGAGGCCGAAGCCCATTCGGACGATGACAAGAAGAAGAAGGAATTGATCGAAGCAAGGAATCACGCAGACGCCCTGGTATACAGCGTCGAGAAGAACGTGAAGGAGTTCGGGGATAAGATAGACGCCGCCGAAAAAGGCCGGATCGAAGAGGCCATCGGCAGGGTCAAGAAAGCGATTGAAGGCGACGACATGGAAGCCATCAAGAAGGCCCAGGATGAATTAACGACGGCGTCGCACAAGCTTGCCGAAGCCATGTATGCCAAAACGGCAACGGGTCAGCCCGGGGCGGATGGCCCTCAAGGCGGCGCCCACGCCGGGCAGCAGGGCTCCGCTAAGAAGGACGACGATGTCGTCGATGCGGACTTCGAAGAAGTCAAATAACCGCCGATATATAGATAAGGAAAACATGATGCCCGGGAGATTCCTCAGAGAAAACTCCCGGGCTTTTTCTTATTGAAGACCGCTTCTGTTTGTTATACTGTTACGTAGTCGAAGGGCAGGTCACACTGCATGACCCCGCAAGCATAAAGATACAGGCGAACATCGCCGCAGCCATGGCCGCCGGCCGATAGGACGGCGGGAGTGATGAAAAACGGGCAACCGAACCATGCCCATGTCTTGACGGATGCTTAATGAACATTATCCGAAGATCGTCATATATTCTGTTTCTTTTTTTTCTCTCATGCCTCGTTTTCGGAGCCGACGTCGGAGCGCAGACCGCGAACCCGGCAGAGGGGAATCCGGATCCGTATGCCATCGGATGCCTGCTGCCTCTCACAGGGAAACACAGTGTAAACGGCAACAGGGCCGCAGAGGCCATGATTCTTTCCCTAGACCTCTTCGGCGCGGGAGCGAGCAGTCCTTTTAAGCTATTCGTTGAGGACACCGCCAGTGAAGCGGCAGGAGTGAAGGCCGCGGTCTCGCGGTTGGCCGGCGAGCACAAAGTTATCGCGATCGTCGGATTGTTATCGCCCGAAGAGGCACCCGCGGCGGTAGAGGAGGCCCAGAAGCTGGGCGTGCCTATCATCATCCTGTCGCAAAAAGAGGGTATCACGGAGATCGGGGACAACGTTTTCCAACTGGCCTTGACACCTCAGCAGCAAATCCGCGCCCTCGTCGAATACTGTATGCTCGATCTCGGCATGAAAGACTTCGCTATGCTTAATCCCCATGACGACTATGGGCGGGAAATGGCCGCCCTCTTTCGGGCGGAGGTCCTCAAACACAAAGGGACGATCAAGCGGTCCCGGTCCTACAAGACAGACCAGACGGATTTCGGCGACGAGATTAAAGCCATCGCTCCTCCCCAGAAAACGGCGGCACGCAGCAAGAAGACGTCCCGGGAGGCGAAGGAGGATGACGAGGAATACCGGCCGGCCATTGATTTCGATGCCCTGTTCATTCCCGATGCGTTCGGCAGGGTTAAGATGATCGCCTCTCAACTGGCTTTCTATAACGTGCGCGGCGTCAAACTTCTCGGAACCAATTTATGGAATCATCCTGACATGGGCGGAAAGTCCAAAGACGAGCTGGGCGAATCCGCAGCGGACATCGCCCTGGAGGGTGCCGTCTTTATGGACAGCTTCACAACCAATAGTTTTGTTCGGGAGGCGATCGAATTTACGGATCTTTTTTTCACGGCATACGGCAGGAATCCGGGAACGCTCGAGGCCATGGCCTATGATGCTGCTCAAATCGCGCGAAGAATCGTTCTCGATTACAAGATCGCTTCGAGGCGAGCCTTCCGGGAAAGGCTCGCCAGCCTCAGGAGCTATCGCGGTGCAACGGGGAAGACGACGTTCGCCGATTCCCGGAGCGCGGACAAGAGCATCTTTACGTTAACCATCAAGGATGGACAGATCATTCAGGCAAAATAATGAACTTTCTTCTCACTAACGACGACGGCGTCCATGCCCGGGGATTGAGCGCCCTGTACGACGAGCTAAGCCATGAAGCCGACTGTCTGGTCGTCGCTCCGGAAATCGAACAGAGCGCCGTAGGACATGCCATTACCATATCCCGGCCGCTCATGGTCAAACGCGTCAGGAAGAACGGACATTTTTTCGGGTACTCGGTCGCAGGCACACCCGCCGATTGCGTCAAAATAGGAATCAACGAGCTTACGGAAAATTCCGTCGATCTCGTCGTATCGGGTATCAACCGAGGGGCGAATGTCGGCATCAATGTCATCTATTCAGGAACCGTATCGGCCGCCACGGAAGCCGTTATTCTCGGCGTGCCGTCCCTGGCCGTATCGCTCGACACCCACCGGGAAGCGGACTTCACCTTTGCCGCCCGGATCGCCCGGAAAATCGCCCTCTTCATTACAAAGAACCCCGTGTTGAGCCCTTTGGCCCTGAATGTCAACATACCGGCTGTTCCCCCCGATAAAATCAGGGGCATAGCCGTCGTAAAACAGGGCAAGGCAAGGCTGGTCGAAAATTTCGACAAGCGAATGGATCCAAGGGATAACGTTTACTACTGGCTTGCCGGCGAAACCCAGTTGGCCGATCGCGAAGATGAAGATTCCGACGCCTACGCTTTGAAAAAAGGTTTGATCACGATTACGCCGATTCAGTCCGACTTGACGAAATACGATGCGCTGGATGCGCTGCAGAAGACATTCATGAAGGCGAATATCCTGGACTAAACGAAGTTCAATCTGCAAAAACCCCAAGATTCATCCTGCTTTCATTTTCCGTGCTGAAGAAAGGACATGCATGGCAGGTCTGTTCCACCTCGTTACCGATTACGAACCTAAAGGCGATCAGCCGCAGGCCATCGCAAAGCTCACGGAAGGCGTCGAAAAGGGCTACGGCCATCAGGTGCTCCTGGGCGTGACGGGCTCCGGCAAAACCTTTACCATCGCGAACCTGATCCATGCCGTGGAGAAGCCGGCGATTGTCATCGCCCACAACAAGACCCTGGCGGCCCAGCTCTATGGGGAGTTCAAGACGCTCTTCCCGGAGAACGCGGTGGAATATTTTGTCAGCTATTACGACTACTACCAGCCTGAGGCCTACCTGCCGGCAACCGACACCTATATCGAAAAAGATTCGTCCATCAACGAAGAAATCGACAAATTGCGCCACTCGGCGACACGCTCCCTGTTCGAACGCCGCGACGTCATCATTGTCGCCAGCGTTTCGTGCATATACGGCCTGGGTTCGCCGGAGGCCTACCACGGCATGACGATCCGCCTCGAGGAAGGCATGGAGATCTCCCGTGACGACCTCCTGAAGCGGCTCGTCGAAATCCAGTACGAACGCAACGATGTCGATTTTCACAGGGGGACGTTTCGCGCCCGCGGCGACATCGTCGAAATATTTCCTCCCTACGAAGAGGAGATGGCGGTCCGCATCGCGTTCTTCGGGGATACAATCGAGTCGATGACGATCGTGGATCCCCTGCGGGGAAAGAAAATCCGTACGGTTCCGAGCATGACCGTTTATCCGGGCAGCCATTACGTAACCACCGAAGACAATCTGAGGCGCGCCGTTACCGATATCCGTGATGAACTGAGGGAAAGACTCTCCGAATTGCGCGGCAGGAATATGCTGCTGGAGGCGCAGCGCCTGGAACAGAGGACATCGTTCGATATTGAGATGATGGAAGAGATGGGGTATTGCCAGGGTATCGAAAACTACTCGCGCCATCTGACGGGCCGGCAGCCCGGCGAACCGCCGCCGACGCTGATGGAGTATCTGCCGAAGGATGCCCTGATCGTCATCGACGAATCCCATGCCACGATCCCCCAACTGATCGGGATGTACCGCGGTGACCGTTCCCGGAAGGAGACACTCGTGCGGCACGGCTTCCGCCTGCCTTCCGCCCTCGACAACCGGCCGCTCCGGTTCGACGAGTACGAAGACTTTCCCCAGCAGCGCATCTATGTCTCGGCCACACCTGCGCAGTTCGAGCTGGACAAGGCGGCCGGCCGCATCGCAGAGCAGATCATCCGGCCCACCGGGTTGATGGATCCGGAAATCGTGATCAAGCCGGCCCGTCATCAGGTCGACGACCTTCTCGATGCGATCCGCCAGCGGCAGGAGAAGGGGGAGCGCGTCCTGGTCACGACCCTGACGAAGCGGATGGCGGAGAATCTCACAGCCTATTATCAGGAGTTGGGTATTAAGGTGCGTTATCTGCATTCGGACGTACAGACGCTGGAGCGCGTCGAAATCATCAGGGACCTCCGGCGCGGCGTCTTCGACGTCCTGATCGGCGTCAATCTGCTGCGGGAAGGCCTGGACATCCCGGAAGTGTCGCTGGTCGCCATACTGGATGCCGACAAAGAAGGATTTCTCCGCTCCGAGCGCTCCCTCATCCAGACGAGCGGCCGCGCCGCGAGAAACGTTTCGGGACAGGTCGTGATGTACGCAGACCAGATGACGAAATCCATCGAGGCCTGCGTCACGGAAACGGAACGGCGCCGTAAGCTGCAGTCCTGCTACAACGAAGAGAACCATATCACGCCAGAGACGATCCAGAAGGATATCCGCGACATCCTCGGCAGCATCTACGAAGCCGATTATCTCACGGTCCCGGTCGTCTCGGAAGAGAAGGTCCCCTACGAATCCGCCGAAGAACTGCCTGATCTCATCCGCAGACTCACCGCCGAGATGAAACAGGCGGCGGCCGATCTGGAGTTCGAAAAAGCGGCGGCTCTAAGGGATCAGATTCGGGAGTTGAACGCTATTCTGCTGGAATTCAGCGGAGAGCAAGATTGACGCAATCAGGAAAGGAATACGACATGAAGGGCTTTCAGAAAAAATATCTCCGGGGGCTTGCCCATAATCTGCATCCCTCCGTTCTTATCGGCCAGAAGGGGCTGACCGACAGCCTCGTCAAGGCCTTTCACGAAGAGTTGGACAGGCACGAACTCGTCAAGGTGAAGTTCAACGAATTCAAGGACAAAGAGGCGAAACAGGCGATCATCGCTTCCCTCGCCGAACGGGCAGGGTGCACCCTGGTCGGTACGATCGGACACACAGCCATCTTCTATCGCCAACAGGAAGATCCGGAAAAGAGAAAAATTGTCCTTCCGGAAAAGTAACGGCCGGTCACGCCTCTGTCTGTCAGGGCATCTTGACGGTATCGACGCCCGGAGGCGTTACGAATGTGAACATCTTGTCAGGCATACCGCCGTTTAATTGAATGTTTTGGAACTGAATGCGGGTGGCGTTTCCGTAAGCGTCGGAAAACCGGCACTGGATAATCTGATAACTGTCCTTGTCGACGGTCATCAAAAGTTTACCCACGCCAAGCCCCGGCGACTTCGGAGTCAGGGTCAGCTGATAGTTGCCCTGTTCGTCGACGGACGGCTGAGAGTACTTGATGGAAAAATCGCTTTTAAGGCTTCCGATGCCCGCCAGAAACCGCACGACGATTTTCGATTTGAAGACGCCTGACGAATCCTGAACATAGACCGTCTTGTCTTCGGGCATATACAGCCAGGATTTTTTGGCGTTGATCACCAGCTTCTTGGTCTTCGGCTTTTCATAATCCCACAGCATCTTCTTCGGCTTCTTGAAATAAACGACACCCTCTTCGCGATCCGTCTTGTTCATGGACTTGAGCGTCACTTCCTGAACGAAGACGGCCTTCAGATCCGCCGTCTTCTCATAATTCGCCTGCATATCCCGGATGAGCGCCTCCAGGTCCGGGGCGGCCGCACCGGCCGGCAAAGCCGGGCACAGCGATCCCAGGAAGAGCGCAATCATTGAAAACAAGGCGGCCTTAAAACAGAACGGACCTGCAACCCGCCTTATTTTTTTCTCTCGGCTGTTATGTTTCATTGTAAAAAAGCCAATCCTTATTTATGGCGGATATGAAAGTAACCGATATCCGGATATTTAATCTATCTATTCGATATCGCTCACTTTAACTCCTGCCTATACCTTGGGCAATGAGGTATAAAATTGCAGCAATTCGAACCTTATGCAACCCATCAACAGCTTTACCAACAGGCCTATCCACATCCTTGTGGATGGCTCTTATAAGTGGTCGTCATGAGGCGAATATCACACCGAATAGAAGGACCTCATGATATTTTTACGCGCCATCCGAAGGGATCGTCCTTCTCTCCATATTGAATCTGCAGGATTTCGTCATACAGTTGCCTGGTCAGTCTGCCTACGCCGCCATCCTGAAAGACATACTCTTTGCCGCGAAAGGCAATCTTGCCGATAGGAGACACGATCGCGGCGGTACCCGAGGCGAAGGCCTCCTGCATGGTTCCGTTCTCAGCCGCCGATACGATCTCGTCCATGGACAGCGCCCTTTCCGAAACCTTGACGCCCCAGCTTTTCGCCAGCCTGATGACGGAATCCCTCGTGACGCCGGGGAGGATACTTCCCGACAACGGGGGTGTAATCAACTCGTCCTTGATGACGAAGAAGATGTTGCTGGTCCCCACCTCTTCGACATATTTCCTTTCGACAGCGTCAAGCCATAAGACCTGCGTATAGCCCTGCTTGATGGCATATTGGCTGGCCAGGAGACTGGCGGCATAGTTGGCCGCCGCCTTGCAGAACCCGATACCTCCGGGGGCCGCACGGACATAATCTTCGATCACGTAAATTTTGGTCGGGCTGAAACCTTCCGGATAATAGGCTCCCACCGGTCCTACGATGATATAGAAAAGATAGGCATTGGACGGATGAACGCCGATCGCCGTTTCCGTGGCGATCATGGTGGGACGGATATACAGGGATGTCCCGCTGCCGCGGGGTATCCAGTCCTTTTCCAGCAGGACCAGTTTTTTCAGCGCATCCATAAACCCGCTCTCGTCCAGCTCGGGCATGCAGAGCCGCTTGGCCGAGGCATTCATGCGCCTGATGTTTTCCATGGGGCGGAACAGGAAAATGCTGCCATCCTTCCCCCAATAGGCCTTCATTCCTTCAAAAATCAGCTGCCCGTAATGGAGGCACATGGCCGCAGGATCGAGGGCTATGGCCTTATAGGGTTCTATCTTCGGATCGTACCACCCTTTTCCCTCGAAGTACTGCATGGTGAACATATGGTCGGTAAAGATCTGCCCGAAGCCCAACTTGGATTCATCGGCCGGTTTAGGCTTCCTCTTTTTTGCCGGCACCTTCACGATTTTGATATCCATACGTTTTCCCCCTCCTTAAGGTTGAAACAGAATGGTCCTTATCACTAAATAACGCTCCGATCAAGCGTTCTGTATTGCAGCGCCTCGGCGACATGGCTGGCACGAATCGTATCGTGTCCTTCCAGATCGGCGATGGTACGGGCCACTTTAAGAATCTTCGTGTAGGCCCGGGCGGTGAGTCCGAACTTGGTCAGAGCCATCTCAATCAGGGCTGTCGATTCTTCGTCCACGGCGCAAAAGGTCTTGATGTCCTGGTCGGACATCCGGGCGTTGATCGCGATGCCGCCGTTGAACCTGCCCGCCTGCACCGTCCGGGCTTTCATAATCCGTTCGGCTATAGCCCCGGACGCGTCCCCCCCTTCTTTTCCCGCCAGGTCGCGGTAGGCCACCGACGGCACCTCTATATGGATGTCGATACGGTCCATGAGCGGCCCCGATACCTTGGCCTGGTACTGGCGAATCTGCTTCATGTTGCAGCGGCATTCCCTGTTTTTGCTGCCGTAATAACCGCATGGGCAGGGATTCATCGCGGCCACCAGGATGAACCGCGCCGGATAAGTCGCCGTCTGGGACGACCTGGTGATGGTGATCGCACCTTCTTCCAGGGGCTGGCGGAGGGCCTCCAGGACGTTCTTTTTGAATTCGGGAAGCTCGTCGAGAAAGAGAACGCCGTGGTGAGCGAGGCTGATTTCTCCAGGCCGAGGAACCTGCCCGCCTCCAATAAGCCCGGCATCGGATATCGTATGATGGGGGGAACGGAAGGATCTCGCCGCAAGGATCGCATGCTTCTTGTCGAGCAATCCCGCCACGGAAAATATCTTCGTCGTTTCGATCGCTTCCTCGAAAGACAAGGGAGGCAGGATGGTCGGCAGGCGGCGGGCGAGCATGGTCTTTCCGGAACCGGGCGGACCGATCATCAGTACATTATGCCCACCGGCGGCTGCGATCTCCAGCGCCCTCTTGGCGAGTTCCTGCCCGCGGATGTCCCGGTAATCGGTCTCGTAGCGGGCGCCGTTCCTGAACATCGCGGCCGTGTCCAGTTCGTAAGGGTCTATCGTCAGCCGGCCGCTGAAGAATTCGACGATTTCCGGAAGCGAAGAAACCGGAATGACGTCGATACCCTCGATCATGGCCGCCTCTTCGGCATTCTCACTGGGAACAACGATCCCCTTGAGCCCATCCTCCCTGGCCCGCAAAGCCGCCGGCAAAACGCCCTGTACGCCCTTGATGCCACCGTCCAGGGAAAGCTCGCCCGTAAAACTGTAGTCTGCGAGCCGGTCGCCCGGCAGAATGTCTTCGGCGGCGAGGATTCCCACGGCGATGGGCAGGTCGAACCCCGTCCCTTCCTTCTTTATATCGGCGGGAGCCAGATTGACCGTAACATGGTGGCGGGGAAACCGGTAGCCAGCATTCTTGATCGCTGCCTTCGTCCGATCCTTGCTTTCCCGCACGGCGACATCGGGAAGCCCGACGATGGAAAATACGGGCAATCCGGCGGAGACATAGACTTCAACGTCCACTCGGTGCGAATCGATGCCGACGACGGCGCTGCTGATGACCTTGACGATCACAATGATTCCTTTCAGTACCCAAACGCAGTAGATTTCAAAGGGATAGAGAGATATGGCAGAAAAAGGCATCGATATGCAAGTCTTTTTTCAGGTTCGCCGACCGCGAATGATTGTGCAGCGCCAAAGTGAATCCTGCGGGGTCATTGTGTCGAGGAAGGGGTTCAGCCAACAGTGACAGCCGTTGCAAGGATAGCATCCTGCCGAGCCAAACAGGAAGGGAATGAGTGGCGATAGACGTTAAGAAGGATATTTCTCATTACGGCGCGTTTGTCATCTTCTCCGCGGTGATAACCCAGCCACCTGCCATTGCCTTGTAAAGGTTGATATAGGCCTGGAATAGATCTCCCTGGGATTGCGAATAGGCGAGGTCCGCATCGAAGAGGCTCCGCTCGGCATCCAGCACTTCTATGTAACTCGTATAGCCATTATCATAGCGGAGTCGGGCAACCCGGGCATAGGTCCGCAATGATTCCACTTGCCGCGCCTGGGCAGCAAGCTGCTCGCGTATCTGCCGCTGATTCGCCAAAGAATCCTCGACATCTCGGAATGCATTCTGGATCACCTTCTGATATTGAAGGATGGCTTCATCGCGAACGGCTTCTGATATCTTGACTTGTTCAGTAATGGAACCGCCGGTAAAGAGCGGCTGCGTCGCGGAGGCGGCCCAGCTCCAGTTCCGTGCTGGACCCGTGAAAAGCTGCGAGAGGCTTGTGCTCTCCCAGCCGAATATCCCGGTGAGCGTAATAGAGGGGAAATACCGGGCGCGGGCGACGCCGATTTGGGCATTGGCCGAGACAAGATCCTGCTCGGCCTGTCGGATGTCAGGCCGCCTCACCAGAAGGTCCGACGGGAGGCCAGCCGGTACTGCAGGCAGCCCCAGTTGGCTTATCGTCTTTCCTCGTTCGACGACACCCGGGTTTAGGCCCAATAGTATGCTCATCCCGTTCTCCTGCAGGGCAATAGACTTGGCATAGATGCGTACTGTGGCCAGAGCGCTTTCATAAAGCGATTTGGCCTGGCTGAGTTCAAGTTCGGAGACAAAGCCCTCTTGGTAGCGAAGAGAGAATATCCGAAAGGATTCGGCGCGTGCCCGAGCCGTTTCATTCGCAATCTCCAATTGCCGGTCAAGACTGCGTAGATTGACATAGGCACTGGCGACAGAGGCGACCAATGAGAGGATGACGGCCCTCCTGCTTTCTTCGCTACTCAACAAATCGGCCCTTGCCGCTTCCGACCCGCGCCGCAGCTTTCCCCACACATCGATCTCCCAACTGGCGAACATCGAAGTATGGTATAGATCCACCGGATTGTCCACAGCGGCGGTCAGCGGAATCACACCTATCTCCGTAGAACGTTGACGTCCCGCACTGGCAGCGGCACCAGCTTGAGGGAAGAATGCGGCCCTCACAAGCCCATATCTTCCCCGATACTCCTCCAAACGGGCCGTGGCGATCCTAACGTCCTTATTCTTCAACAGAGCGGTGGCGATCAGCCCATCGAGAACTGGGTCATGAAACTGTTCCCACCAGGCTGTATCGACGAGGTCCTTTGTCTGTGCCTCGGCGAACCGCCATTTTTCGGGCGTTTCCACCGGCGGACGTTTGTAATCGGGACCGACCACGCATCCGCCCAAAACGAGAACAAGAAGGATCAGCGTCACGGTTTTTCTCATTATGTCCCCCCTTTTTCAGTCGAGCCGCCCGAAGGCGGGTTCGTCGAGGGGTTATCTTTCCGGTTTCCGACATTGCGCCAGCTTTCATTCCACCTGCTGACCACAAAAAACATCATCGGAATGAAAAAAATGGCAATTCCAGTGGCTGCAAGCATTCCTCCGATAACACCGGTCCCCATGACTTCCCGGGCCATCGCGCCAGCCCCGCTCGCCGTAGCCAGGGGCAGGCAGCCAAGAATGAAGGCGAATGAAGTCATCAGGATGGGACGAAGCCTCAGACGGGCGCCGGCGAGCGCCGCCTCCTGTAAAGGCTTCCCACTTTCGTATTCGTTCTTGGCGAATTCGACGATCAGGATTGCATTCTTTGCGGCCAAGCCTATCAGGACGATAAGACCGATCTGTGTGTAGATATTGAACGGCATGCCTCGCAACGAAACGGCCATGAATGAGCCGAAGACTGCGATGGGCGTGCTGAGAAGGACGCTGAACGGAAGCGACCAGCTCTCATACAATGCGGCCAGGATCAAAAACACAAACAATAACGATAAGCCAAAGACAGCCGCAGGAGGTACTCCTTGCCGGGCTTTCTGTTCTTGGAAAGACATACCAAGATAATCGAATCCCATTCCGGCCGGCATCGTCTGGGCAAATACTTCTTCCATGGCCTCCATCGCCTGGATGGAGCTATAACCTGGTGCAGCTATGGCATTGATCTGGGCCGATCTGAACAGGTTGTATCGCATAGTAAACTCAGGTCCAATCCGTCTTTCGACCCTCGTTACCGCTGCCAACGGCACCATATCACCATTGGCATTCCGGACATAAAACTGACCAAGGTGGTTTGTATCCGTCCGGAAGTCGCCCTCTGCTTCCACATATACCTGCCATTCCCTGCCGAACCGGTTGAAGAAGTTAACGAACTGCCCACCCATGAACACCTGGAGGGTGCCGTATACCTGTGCTAGATCTACCCCCTGGCTCAAGACCTTATCGCGATCTACGTCCACAAAGTATTGGGGCACGTCGGTCAGTAAGGTCGTCGTCACCCGAGCCAGTTCGGGGCGTTTACGTGCCGCGGCGAGGAAAATCCCTGTGTTTTCGGCCAGGAACGCAATATCATTGCCCGTCCGGTCCTCGAGTATAAAGGTAACCCCTCCAGCAGTACCGATCCCTTGTATAGCCGGTGGGGAAAACGCAAAGGCCGTACCCTCTGGGAGCCTTCCCAGGTCTCGATTGAGGCGCGCAATAACACCCGCAGCCTTCTCCTCCGGCCTTTTCCGGACATCCCATTCTTTCAGCCGTATAAAGAAGAAACCACTGTATGTGTTGCGGACAAAGCTCATCAAGTTGAAACCGACTACAGTGGTACAATGTTCTACTCCCGGGATATTCATTATGAGACGTTCGGCCTGCCGGCACGCTTCCGAGGTCCGCTGAAGCGAGGCGGCATTGGGAAGCTGGATGACCGCGTAGACATAGCCCTGGTCCTCTTCCGGCAGAAAACCGGCGGGCAACCGTTTCCCAAGTATATAAACTCCGGCGGTCATTACTGCCAGAATCATGAAACCGATCGTTGTCTTGCGAATCACGGCAAGGGAAATGGCAAGATACCCTTCTCTCGTCCAATTGAAGGCCTGATTGAAGCTGAGGTAAAACCGGCCGAGCAGGCCGCGATGTATTTCTTCTTTCGGCTTGAGGAGAATTGAACAAAGGGCGGGACTCAGCGTCAAGGCGTTGAATGCGGAAAGGAGGACCGAAATGGCTATCGTCACGGCAAACTGGGTATAGAGACGGCCGGTGATCCCGGGGATGAATACGGTGGGAAGAAACACCGATGCCAGAACCAGACCGATCGCCACAACCGGCCCGGAAACGTCGTTCATGGCCCTGATAGAGGCTTCTCTGGGCGCCAATCCCTCCTCAATATGGCGCTGGACCGCTTCGACGACCACTATAGCATCATCTACGACAAGGCCGATGGCGACGACCATACCCATGAGAGCGATCGGATTAATCGAAAAACCCAGGATGGGGAAAAAGGCGAATGTGCCGATCAGCGATACCGGTACCGCGACGATGGGTATGAGCGTCGCCCGCCATCCCTGCAGGAAGACGAATACCACCAGAATCACGAGAACCATTGCGATGCCCAGGGTCAGGACGATCTCTCGGAGCCCGGCCGTCACGGATCGCGTGGTGTCGAGAGCAATCCCGTAATCAAGATCGGGTGGAAACGAGGAATAGAGCCGCGTCATGACCTTATTGACTCTGTTGACCGCTTCCAGGGCGTTTGTTCCGGGGAGTTGATACAGAGCGAGAATAGCCGACGGCTTGCCATTGAAGCGCCCTGCGATATTGTAGTCTTGGGAACCCAGTTCCAGGCGAGCCACATCTTTCAGCCTGACCAAGGAACCGCCTGGATTGGCCCTGATGACGATCTGACCGAATTGTTCTTCTGTTACCAGCCTGCCTTGGGCTCGAATAGCATAGGTGAATTCCTGTCCCGGGGGGAGCGGTTCGCCGCCAACCTGCCCGGCCGGGTTCACGGTATTCTGTTTCTCTATGGCGTCAACAATTTCGGGAATAGTGATGTTGAGTTTGGCGAGCACATCGGGCCGTACCCAGCAGCGCATAGCATACTGGCCGGCACCGAAAACGGCAATGGTCGCAATTCCTTTCACGCGGCTTAGTTGATCGACGATATTGATGTAGGCGTAATTGGCCAGGAAAGTGGCGTCATAGGTCCCTCCGGGCGAGTTCAAAGAGATAAGCATGAGAGGGGCGGACAATGCCTTCTGGACGGTCACGCCGTAATTCCGTACGTCATTAGGAAGCTGCCTCTCCGCCTGGGACTCGCGCAACTGGGTAAGCACCTGATCCGTGTTCGGATCAGTGTTGACGTCGAAGTTCACGGTCATCCGCATCAACCCGTTATTGGGATTCAGGGAGAACATATAGTTCATGTTATCCACGCCGCTCATCTGCTGCTCGATGGGGGTGGCCACAGAAGCCTCGATAGTCAGTGCATCAGCGCCCACGTATGTGGCCTGGATAAGGACCTCGGGAGGAACGATGTTGGGATATTGAGCCACCGGCAATCCTACCATGGAAACGAGACCGATGATCACGGTGACGATCGCTATGACGATAGCTACGATAGGGCGTCTGATGAAGAACCGGTACATGGCTTCACTTTACGCCGGCGCGGAGCCGGTCTTGCGTCTTCGGAGCGATGGATGTGTCAGCAGTTGTCGGCGGGGCAAATGGTTTGGGTATCACAAGCATCCCGTCTCTAACTTTCCCTGTGCCGTCGACGATGATCATCTCGTCAGGCTTAAGCCCCTTCTCGATGATCCAGAGGTTATCCAGACGTTCACCTGGCGTCACCTGTCTCACCGACACCCGGTTGTCGGAACCTACGACTGCCACCTGGTAACCACCTTGGAACTCCGTCACAGCCCGCTGAGGAACGAGAAGAGCGCCTTTCTGCATGCCCCGCTGAACCCGGACGCGGACAAACTGCCCGGGACGGAGGAGGGAGCGAGCATTGGTAAATGTCGCCGCTACCCGCAGAGTCCCCGTCCTGACATCGACCTGCCGGTCGATGGCATAGAAAGTTCCCTTATACGGATACACGGTACCGTCGGCTAAGATCAGCGTTATATCCAGTTTTTTAGCCGCCTCCAGGCCTTCGGTCCGGGAAGGGAAAGGCTTCATGAAACTGATGTAGGCCTGTTCATTGATGGTATAGTAGACCTTGATCGGATCGATCGTCGATACGGTCGTCAATTCCGTTCCCTGCGATGGCCCCACCAAATCGCCTACCTGAGCCCTGGCTATGCCGGCAATGCCGTTGATCGGGGAAACGATGCGTGTGAATTCCAGATCCAGTCCGGCTTTTTCCACTGCAGCTTTTGCAGCGACGACTGCAGCCCCTGCGGAGCGTTCCGCACCGGTTGCATCATCAAGATCTTTTTTACTGAGCGCATTTTCCGCCGCCAGTGTCTTGACCCGTGCCAGATTGGCCGTGGTGTTCTCATGTTGGGCCATGAGTTGGGCAAGCGTTCCTCTGGCCTGATCCAACGCGTCGCGAAAAGGACGAGGATCAATTCGGAAAAGGGTGTCCCCTTTCTTAACAAAATCACCTTCCTTGTAATCCTGGGTAATCAGATATCCCGTCACCTGGGCACGGATTGTGGCGTTGATCAGCCCATCAGTAGAACCGACCCATTCGTTGATAATTGGAACATCCCTCACAATAATCTGGGAGACATAAACCTCTGGCTGAGGCATGGACCGTTTTTCTTCATGGCAGGCCAAGATGAGCATTGGCGCCAAGAAGAGGGCGCAAGCCAGGGGGATGATATACCCACGGAGAAATGACTGGGCCTCCGTCTGTTTCATTTCTCGTCCTCTCTTTGTAACAAGGCCTTACTTTTCGATCCTCCGTTCTCGCCTGTGAAGTCTGCGGATAAACAGGACCGCATCATAACTTACTGCGCGTTGTCGTCAGTAACTCCCGAAAGGAGAGAACAAGCGACGTAAGCTACCTGAATAACATGCTTATTACGCCGCTCTATTCTATAGTTGACATCGGCTGTAATCAATAAGGATTGAATAGAAGCTAAATGATAAGAAAAAGCTATGACCTAAAGTTAAGAAAGTAATGTCGGATCTTTCTAGACAAATCATACTGTTTTTATTGGGGCGGGAACGTGAAGAGAATCAATTCCTCTTTAGAAAATCATTTTCTTCGGCCGTCCCTTGCAAAGGTTGATCCCGCGCAATAAAAAAATCCCGTGAACGTCCTTGACGGCGGTTATGAGCTATGTTAAGTTCTTCGCCTATTTATCCGGCAGCTTCACCAATTTCTGACAAAATCATTGTAGAATTCTTATGATATCTCAATTATCCCACCTTGATGATCAAGGCCGCGCAAGAATGGTCGATGTCACGTCGAAAGAAGCGACTGTCCGCGAGGCCACGGCCAGCGGCAAGGTACTCATGAGCAGGGAGACCGCAGCCTTGATAGCCCGGCAGGGACTGCCAAAGGGGGATGTTCTTCACACGGCCCGTATTGCGGGCATTATGGCGGCCAAGAAAACGCCGGAGTTGATCCCTCTCTGCCATCCCCTGGAATTGACCGATATCGATCTGCGTTTGTCGGTCGATGTCGATCAGGGTGTGGTACAAATCGAGGCAACGGTCCGGTCCCTGGGAAGAACAGGCGTGGAAATGGAGGCCCTGACCGCGGTGAGCACGGCGGCATTGACTGTCTACGACATGTGCAAATCCGCCGACAAGGGAATGATTCTGAGCGATATCAAGCTCCTCTCGAAAATAGGCGGCAAGAGCGGTCCTTTCATCAGAAAAGATACATAACGCCGTTACGGTTCTTGCTTGTTTGAAAGGATATACAGAAACCCATGACCCAGCACATTTTCCGCATTAGAAAAGCCTTCTTGATCCCATTGGGATTGGCCGTCATCCTCCTGCTGGTCCTGCTTTTACTGTCTGTGCTATACAAAGGAGTCCCGACAGAGAGATTGGTTCTCACGGCATTTTTCATTCCTTCGGCCTTGATCTTTTTTGAGGCCATGTCCCGTCGCGTAACCGCCGGAGAAGAGGAGATCAGGATCAAGAAATTTCTGCGGGAGAAAAGCTTTCTGTGGCATGAGATAACGCACATCGGCACACTCTCTATGCGGAGAAAAATATATTTTCTCCTGACAACGACCAAGGGATTCCATGTGTTGTCCAATGCCTACCAGGATTATCCGGATCTGATCCGGCATCTTGATCTCCATCTGGACCGGGAGAAAGTGGATAATGAGGTCCGGGCGCAGATGGAAAATCCCACGGTCAATTTATCAGATATCATTGCCGCCTGGTTTGCGGCTGTTGTGCTTTCGGGAATCATCGTCATGAAGATCGTACCGCTATAAACAAGCGCGAAGGCTCCGTAGTGGGGCTCCTTGCGGCAAGCGGCGGTTCCCGGCAAAATGGAAATCGAAGATCGGCAAATAACGCAACATCATATACGACTACTTACACTGAGGATCTCTTGCCCATGAACACACAAAAAGAAAAAGCCGTCGCCGATAAGAAACAGCCGGCAGCGTCGGAAACGATTGAAGGAAAGATCGAAAAAAATATTGAAGACCTGGCCACCATTCTCTGCTCTACCGGCAACGGTAAAAGCAGATTGCACGAAGATATCGTGTCGATGGTGGAAAAGAGTCTGTTTAAAATTGCCATGAAACGGTCCGACCATGTCAAAACCAAGGCAGCCCATTATCTCGGCATCAACAGAAACACCTTCCAAAAGAAACTGGTCAAGTACGGCATGGACGGCCTAGACGATTAACCAACAAGGCATCATCCCCCAAGCCGCTTTTCCCGTACCCGCCGCAGGCGGTCATTCAGGATAAGAGAATGACAGAAACCCGACCTTCACCGATACCGCGTCATATCGTCAAGCTCATGGAAAAAGGGGTACGGATACCAAATCCTTTCTCCGTGGATATCGGCGAGGAAGTATCTTTGGACAGAATTTCCGGCGACGGCGTCTGGATCTATGGCGGAAGCCGGATTTACGGCGGCTCCACGCTGATAGGACGCGGCGCAAGGTTGGGCTATGAAGCCCCCGTCACTCTGGATGACTGCCAGTTGGGAGCGGATGTCAAGCTGCACGGGGGATTCTGCAAATCGTCCGTGTTTCTCGACCATGCCGCCGCCGGCAGCGGAGCGCAGATCCGGGAAGGATGCATCCTGGAAGAAGAAGCAAATACGGCCCACACGGTGGGATTGAAGCAGACGATCCTCTTTCCCTTCGTCACACTGGGCAGCCTCATCAATTTCTGCGACTGCTTCATGGCCGGCGGCACAAACCGCAAAAACCACAGCGAAGTCGGCAGTTCCTATATCCATTTCAATTACACACCCAACCAGGACAAGGCAACACCGTCCCTGCTCGGCGACGTCCCCGCAGGCGTCATGCTCAATCAGAATCCCATCTTCCTGGGGGGCCAGGGAGGACTGGCGGGGCCGGTAAGGATCGGCTACGGTTCAGTCACGGCGGCCGGCACCATCTGCCGCAAGGATTATCCGCAGGGCGGTGTTGTGATTGCTGAAAATGCCGGGGCATATTCGGCGGAGGCATTCACTCCCGGGCTGTACCGGGACATAGGCCGCAAAGTCCGAAACAACATCATCTATATCGCAAACCTGCTGGCCCTCAAACAGTGGTATCTCCATGTCCGCCGTCCCTTCTTCAAGGGACGGGAACACGGCGATGAGCTCTTTGCAGGGGCGATGGATAAACTCGATCTTGCTTTGAAGGAAAGATTGAAACGATTCCGTGAGTTTTCGGAAAAGATGGATGCTTCCATCGGGCTTGCCGAAAGAAAGCTGCCTGCGGGGGACCGGGCAACAATCCTCACCCGGCAGAGAGAATTTCTTGCCAACTGGCCGGTCGTGGAACGCTGCCTGACGGACGGCCGCGAAGCCGATTGGGGTCTCAAAGAACGCGACGACTTTCTGCATTATGTTGAAACCGAACTGGAAAAGGGAGATGCAAACTACATCGAAACGATTCAAGGGTTAAGTAACAGAGGCGTTTCCACCGGCACCGAATGGCTTCGTCAGGTCGTCGATCGGACGACGGTCCGGGTGCTGGAACAGATCCCCTCCTGCAAATCATAATACTTTCACTTTACTGATTCTGCGTCGCTCCGTATAATTCAACGTTGAAATCCCGAGAGGATAAAACGACTGGAACGGTTCGGCGGGAATATGATAAAGAGACCTCCGGGGCGGGGTAGCGGAGGATATAACCAATCACTGCATTTTCAGCAACGAAAGGAAGCAGCCATTGATCAGACGATTCTTGAAAAACGGGGCTGATTTTTTCCGATCCAACCTCACCTGGAGAATTTATATCGGCATCGATCCCTGTAATGCCCCGGCAGGGAGCATCATTCTCTTTCCCTGCTACCAGGCCCGGCTTCATTGCGGACTCGCGGGCATCATGGCCGTAAAGCGGCCCATACAGACCGCTTCGTTCGATGCGAGCGATGTGCTGGCCCGTTCCTTTGCTCAAATGAAGGCCAAGGGGATGCAGGCGCTTTTGTCTCAAGGGATTTCTCCGATCGATTATCTGGACGGCGACCGATGCCTGGAACCCGTAGAGAAATCGCTGGAATTGCTGAAAAGGAACGAAAATTTCGACGCCCTGTTTTTCAACACCGCGCAAACCGGCCTTCTCTGGGCCGCCCAAAAACAAATGGCGGCGTTCTACGCGGAAGAGGAAAAGAAGCTGGAAGAAGGCGCCGGCCACTTCTCCACCGGGGACCTGGAAATGATCAACAGCCGGCTCGTCAGGCTTAAGGACATCGCCTGGGCCCTTGAGAAGGATATTCTCAACAATCAGGAACGGATTTTAAAACTGGCGGGCGCCAAGTCCCCGTCGGACCTGACCCCGGCCTCGCTCGCGAAATACCGCGATATCAACTTCCTGCTCAACTGTATCGACCGGCTGGAAGTCCGCGGCCGCGATTCGGCAGGGATTCAGATCCTGTTCAGTGTCAAAAAAAGCCGTGACATCGACTCGGTTCTGGAGAAGCTGAAACAGAACGGCCAATACGACGATTTTCTCAAGAGATCGCAAAGCGGCGACCTCTTCAATGGTAAGATTCACCTTTCGACAGACGGGAATGGAAACGGAACGTCCTCCGGTCATCCCGACGGAGCCGCCCTTACATTCACGTACAAAACCTTCTCCATTATCGGCGAGTTGGGACAGAATGTCCGGTCTCTGCGCAGCACCATTGAAAACGATCAGGTATTCAAAGCCTTTGTCGGCCAGGAGGCCGTCCATCTAACCACCTTCGCCCACACCCGTTGGGCCTCCGTCGGCTCCATCACGGAAGAAAACTGCCATCCCGTCAACAATTACACCCTGCGTGATGCGGAGCGGCCCATGGCCCGTTCCATCAGCGTCGTCCTGAACGGCGACATCGACAATTATCTCAGCCTCAAGGAGAAACTTGAAGCAGACGGAGGGGACCTCATCGCGTCGGACGTGACGACCGATACGAAAATCATCCCTCTTCAGATAGAAAAACACCTGACGGCCGGCCATGACCTCGCCGAGGCGTTCCGGCTGGCGGTCCGGGATTTCGAGGGATCACACGCCATCGCCATGATCAGCGACATGGAACCGGGAAAGGCTTTCCTGGCCCTGAGGGGCAGCGGACAGACGATCTACGTCGGCATGGCTCCCGACCGGTATATCTTTTCTTCGGAATTATACGGGTTGGTGGAGGGGACGCCCCACTTTCTCAAGATGGACGGCGAAAAGACCTCTGCGGCCGATGACGGAGGCACGGCGGGACAGATATTCGTTCTTGAGCAGGACTCGGAAGGGGGCACTTCCGGAATCCGCGCCTTCTTCTACGACGGTACCCCTATCGCCATTGGACAGAAGGATATTCAGAAGGCCGAAATCACGACCCGCGATATCGACCGCGGCGACTACAGCCACTTCTTCATGAAGGAGATCAACGAATCCACCTTGTCCGTCAGGAAGACCCTCCGGGGCAAATACCGCATTACGGAAAGGGAAGGCGGCGGCCACGCCGTTTCCTTCAACCTCGGCTCAGATATATTCCCCGAAAAGATTACCAGGGCCATCAAGGACAAAGCGATTCAGCGCATCGCCGTCATCGGGCACGGGACCGCCGCTGTTGCCGGCAGCGCCGTGGCGGACGCCTTTGAACGATATCTGAAAAATTCGCGTATCAAGGTCGAAGCGAGGATAGCCTCCGAAATGAGCGGTTTCTGTCTGGAAGAAGACCTTAAGGATATGCTCGTTATTCCCATCACCCAGTCCGGAACGACGACCGACACCAACCGGGCCGTGGCGATGGCGTCCGAGCGCGGAGCCATGGTTATCTCCATCGTTAATCGCCGGCAGTCTGATATTACGTCCAAATCAGACGGCGTCTTTTACACGAGCGACGGCCGGGATATCGAAATGTCGGTGGCGTCGACAAAGGCGTTTTACTCCCAAATCGTCGCCGGCCATATATTGGCTCTGAGTCTTGCCAAGATGCTGGGAACGATGTCCGACAACGCCATCGCCGACGAACTTCTCAACCTCGAACATATCCCGTCGGCGATGCTCTCCGTGCTTGCACAAAGAGACAAAATTTGCGACTCCGTACAGGGTCTCTCCAAAAAGAAACGATACTGGGCCATCGTCGGCAGCGGTCCGAACAAGGCCGCCGCCGATGAAATAAGGATCAAACTGAGCGAGTTGTGTTACAAGACCATCTCGTCGGACATCATCGAAAACAAGAAACACATCGATCTCTCCGCCGAGCCGCTCATTATCGTCTGCGCCGCCGGCAGCCCGGAAGCCGTAATCGGCGATATCATCAAGGATGTGGCCATTTTCAAGGCCCATAAGGCCGGCGTCGTCGTCTTTGCGGACGAGGGCGACAGCCGCTTCAACCAGATCGCCGACAGCGTCATCGGCATACGCCGCGGGGGACACCCGGCGCCTGTGATCCTGAACACCCTTGCCGGCCATCTCTGGGGTTACTACGCCGCCTGTCATATCGACGATGACGCCTCTTTCCTCCGGGAATTCAGAGGCAACCTGAACCAACGGATGCTGGAACAGGCCAGGCACAATTTCAACCTGTACGAAAAAGTCAACGATACGTACCTGCGGCGGCTCGTCATGGATTTCACCGACCGGTTCTACGAACGCCGAAACGATGGCGGGTTCGTCTTCACTTCCGTGAAAGCCCTATCGGACCTCGTTCTGCTATTGAAGTACAGCATCGGCAAACTGCCCCTGGAAGACTTCTGGCACGACTTCAAAGTCAAGGAGGAGATGCCTTCCCCGATCGTCTTCCTGGATATCTCCCTGGGGCATTTGATCGACGAGCTTTCACGGCCGGTCGACGCCATCCGTCACCAGGCCAAGACGGTTACGGTGGGAACCAGCCGCAAGGAAGAACAACTCAGGGGTGTGGCCTTCGATCTCCTCCGGACGCTCGGTTTCACCGCCAAGTCCATGATCAGCAAGAACATACCGGCCATTATCCGCATACAGCCCGCCATCGCGGCGGTCAACGGGTATACCCTCTACGATATCAACAATCTGGAGGCGGACGGGTCGCCGGGAGAGAATTCCACCATCTCCATCAGGACAAGGCATGGCATCGCCGCAGAGATGACGTCCCGCGCCGAAGGCTCGAACATCCTCATGGGCACGAAGAAGACGATCGCGCGGACGGCGAATATATACATAGGACAGGGCAAATACGACGGTGCCTCCATCGTGATCATCCCCATGCTGGGAGAAGGAATCGGCGTCAGGAGCCTGCTCCTCATCCATGTAACCTTTAACGAAACGCTGCCCATGGAAACGAAACGGGCCGTCCTCGGACATCGTTACAACGACATCAGGAATCTCATCAACGAGTACAATCTCCCCTGGAAAGACAGCTATCTTGCGGATATACCGCTGAAGGTTCTTCTGGGCGACCAGGTAGAGGTCATCGCCCGCCAGATCAAGGAGAACCTGGAGAGGCGAAGAGGCTGAAGCATCCATACTTAAAACGCAAGAACAAGGACGGAAACACCGCACGTCCGGACGGGAGTTGAAAGGCAAGACGGCATGATCGAATTCTTCAAAATGAGCGGGAGCGGCAACGATTTCATCCTCATCGACAATCGGGATCAATCTCTTGCGGTGGGCAACGTCGTCGATTTCGTCACGGCCGTCTGCAAACGGCGGGTCTCCGTGGGAGCGGACGGTCTCATCCTTATCGAAACGTCGGACAAGGTGGACTTTCGGTGGCGTTTCTTCAACGCCGACGGCAGCGAAGTGGACATGTGCGGCAACGGGGGCCGTTGCGCTGCCCGGTATGCCTATCTCAAAGGCATCGCCAAAAGCACGATGTCCTTTGAGACTCTGGCGGGAATCATCGACGCCGAAGTGGACGGCGATGTCGTCAAGTTGCGCCTGACGGACTCGCATTCCCTGGCACTCGATTATCCGATTGACGTCGACGGCCGGTCATTCGTCGTTTCCAGCATCAACACCGGCGTCCCCCATGTCGTCCATTTGGCCGAAAACATAGAATCGATGGATATCGTGTCCATCGGCCGGAATATTCGTTATCATGAGCGGTATCGGCCCGCCGGTACGAACGCCAATTTTGCGAAAATCATAGACGGCCGCACCCTGGCCGTCCGGACCTACGAGCGGGGCGTCGAAGACGAAACCCTGGCCTGCGGCACAGGCGCCGTGGCATCGGCGCTCGTTTCCGCATCCCTGGGGTTTGTGGAGTCTCCCGTCAGCGTCCAGGTCAAAAGCGGGGAAACCCTGAAGATCCATTTTTCCAAAACCGGCGGAAGATATGAAAAAATTTATCTTGAAGGAAAGGTCAAAGTAGTTTATCAGGGAGCCCTCTGGGAAGAAGCTTACCTGTAATTCTTATTCTGATGCATCATCAAGGGAAAGGAGACGTTATTTGAAGACCGCTGAGCGCTTGACAAAGATCCCCCCATACCTATTCATGGAGCTCCGGAAAAAAATAAGCAAAGCCAAGGCGGACGGAGTGGACGTGATCAGCCTGGCGATCGGCGATCCTGTCGAAGAAACCCCCAAACCCATTATCGACGAACTGGTGCGGACGGCCTTCGACCCTCAAAACCACCGCTACCCCATAGATGAGGAAAAGGGTATGCAGGCCTTTCGCAAGACCGTAGCCGACTGGTATCGAAACCGTTACGGCGTGGATTTGAACCCCGACAGCGAAATTCTGGCCCTCATCGGATCCAAGGAAGGCTGTCATCACTTCATCCTCGCGCGGGTGAATCCGGGAGATACAGTCCTGATGACGGACCCGGGTTATCCGGCCTACAGGGCCAGCATCCTGATGGGCGGCGGCGAACCTTACAACGTCCCGATTCTCTCGCAAAACGGCTACTTGCCCGTTTTTGAAGATATCCCCTCGGATATCGCGAATAAAGCCACCGCCATTTTCCTCAATTACCCGAACAATCCGACCGGCGCCTGCGCCACCAGGGATTTTCTGCAAAAGCTCGTGGCCTTCGCCAAGCAGTATGACATCGCCGTCTGCTATGACAACCCCTATAGCGAAATCCTTTTCGACGGCCAGGAACGCTTGAGTTTCATGATGGCCGAGGGTGCCAAGGATGTGGGCGTCGAGCTCAACTCCCTTTCCAAGCCTTTTAATATGTGCGGTTGGAGAATCGGCATGGCCGTAGGCAATCCCGACCTGATCGCCGCCATCAGCAAGGTGAAGGAGAATACCGATTCCGGCATCTTCAATCCGATTCAGTTCGCCGGCATCCATGCCCTGAGCAAAGAGGGAGAAAGCATCGGCCGCATGCTTGATATCTACGCCCGCAGGCGGCAGCTGGTTCTCGCGACCATGAAGAAAATCGGCGTCGACTTTACGCCCCCCAAAGGGACATTTTATCTCTGGATGCCTGTACCCGCGGGAATGACCTCCATCGAGTTCACTAACCGCCTTTTCGATAAAACAGCCGTCGTCGTCGCGGCAGGCACGGCTTACGGCATATACGGCGAAGGATTCATCCGCATATCCCTTACGGTCCCCGACGACAGGCTCAAGGAGGCTATGTTACGGATTGAAAAGGAATTTGCTTAGACGTAAAGGCGAGACCGGACCATGACCTCAAAACCATTCCGAATAGTCAGGTTTGTCGTCTTTATGGCGCTCATCGCCTCCAACGGCGTTCTGACCTATTTGTACTATAAAGAGGGGGCCGCCAACCGGGCGCTGGCAAAGCTCGTGGCCGACACCCATGCCCGGATCGGCCAGGTCCAGGATGCGCTGGGCCAGAAGGACGTGCAAAAGGCCTATGCCCATCTGTCCGATGCGCAGAAAAGGATGGCCGCCTACCTCCCGCCGCCGCCAGGCGCGAAAGCGGCCGTAGCCGTCCAGGAACAGCCGAAGGCCGCAACCACCCAACCCGTTGCTGCCGCAACTTCTCCGGCAACAGCGACCCCGGCCGCTACGACCGCACAGGCAACACCGATGCCGCAAGCCGTTCCCCTCGTCATCGCACCCGACAAAACGCCGCAGCCTTTTCTTCTGGCCACGACCGGCGAATATCTCCTGATATGCGAAAAAGAGAACAAGACCCTTCATCTCTTCCGTTTCACCGGCGGGAAATTCAACCTCGTCAAAAGTTATCCCTGTATCGTCGGCGCCAACCACAATGACAAGAAAGAAGCCGGCGACCTCGCCACTCCGAAAGGGACATACTTCTTCATGAGATTCACCCCGGGCAGCAGCCTGCCGGAGAAATACGGGTATGGCGCCTTCGTCCTCAACTATCCGAATTTTCTCGACCGCAAGGACAGGAAGAACGGCACGGGCATCTGGCTGCACGGTCACAGTAACGGAAAGAATATCGGTCAGGAAGACCTGCAGAACACCAAGGGCTGCATTGTCGTCAGCAACGAAGACTTAAAAGAGCTCGCGGGATGGCTGAAGCCTTCCGGCACGCCGATCACGGTCGTCGGCAAACTCAATCTTGCGTCTATCGGCGAGCAGAACCGGACCTCCATGGAGATCATGAAATTCCTTGAAGGATGGCGTCAAGCCTGGGAAAGCGGCAACACGAAAAAATATATCGGCTATTTCGCCAAGGAGTTTATAAGCAGCGAAGGCATGGGTTACGAGGCCTTCCGGCGCCAAAAGGAAAAGGTCAACAGCAGCAAGAAATTCATCCGCGTCAAGATGGAAGACCTGGCCATCCTCCTGCCGCCGGAACAGAACGGACAGATCGCCGTCGTACGTTTTGTCCAGAAATACCGCTCCAACAACTTCGACAGCGATTCCAACAAGCTCTTCTATCTCAAAAACGGACCGACAGGCTGGCACATCATCGGCGAGTCGGTGTTTTAACGAGCCTTTACTCCGACCCCCTTGCGACCCGTCCCGTCATGCCCAGTGTGTCGGCGGCCAAATGCAGGGCGGGATGTTCGTTCGCCCTATCATTAAGGCTGCGATGCAGGTAGAACGGGCAACCCCAGGCAATCTCCGGGCCTCCCGAGGATACCCTCATTCAACAACCGCTCACCCATCTTCAATAGAGAAATGCCGCCGGCGACGGATGAAAACATGAGCAGCCTTCTTGACAGATTGTATGCCCGTTACTCGAACCGGCCCCTCTTTTTCCGGCAAGGCTGGGGGGATATGGGTTTTCTCAAGGCGCTAAGCCCCGACTGGCTTCAGGAACGGGCACAGGCGAAGATTTCGATCTCGTGGGATAGAGAAGAAAGGGCTGACGGCATAAGGATCAGGCAGGGCCGGTTCGCAAGTCCCTTCGAAGCGAGAGGATTTCCGCCGGAAAGCGGCACCGCTTACGTGGAGATGATCCTTCCGATCGACGGGAACGGCCGACCTCCCGTTTGCCTCCACCTCGCCGCCACGGGAGACGAGGGCTTCGAGAGAAGAAGAAAGGCCCTGGCCTTGCCGCTTGCGAAAAGGGGCATCGGCTCCCTGATCCTGGAGAATCCGTACTACGGAAAACGGCGACCGCCCGGACAGCACAGTAAAATGCTGAGATGCGTAAGCGACCTCATCCTGATGGGAAGCGCCGCCCTGACGGAAGGCAGCACCCTTCTCGCCTGGCTACGTAGGGAAGGATATACGAAGATGGGTGTCTCCGGAATCAGCATGGGCGGGCATATGGCGGCCCTTGTCGGTGCGTTGTCGCCGGGACCTGTGGCTATCGCTCCCTGCATCGCGCCCCATTCGCCGAGTGCCGTCTTCCTCGAAGGGATACTCTCCCGGTACTGCGCCTGGGATGCCCTGAATCATGAACATGAAGGGCCGGACGAGGCCAGGGAATTCATGACGGAGCTGCTCAACATCATGGATATCCGGCGTTACCCGCCGCCGCAGGCGCCTGCGGCGGCCGTTCTTGTCGCCGCCCGCAACGACGCGTACATCCCCCCGGAGTCTGCCGCAAAACTGCATCGGCATTGGCCCGGCTCCAGCCTGCGCTGGCTGGAGGGCGGCCATGTCGGGGCCTTTCTTTTTCACCGGGAAATCTTTGTAGAAACCATCGTTCAGGCCTTTGACCGCCTATGAAAGTCATCGTCAGGCACGCATCGTATGCCTATGAAACATTGCGGCCCGTCTTTTTCGAGATCATGGACGCCATCGGCGGAGGCAGGATCGGGAAAGGCCATCATGTCCTTATCAAACCCAATTTCCTTATCGCGGCGACACCCTCTCAGGCCATACTGACGCATCCCTTGGTGATCAAGGCCGCCGTTGAGTACGTCATTGACAGGGGCGCCCGGACGACGGTTGCGGACAGTCCAGCCATGGGCTCCTTTGAAAATATTCTGAAAGAGGGCGGCGTTGCCGAAGCTCTCAATAACATGGACGTCCGTTGCCATGCCTTTCGCGATACGGTTAAACTCGATGTCGGCAAACCCTTCGATCTTATCGACGCGGCCGCAGAAGCCGTCCGGGCCGACTGGATCATCAATCTGCCCAAGCTGAAAACCCACAGTCAGATGCTTATGACTCTGGGCGTCAAGAACATGTTCGGCTGCATCGTGGGAAACCGCAAAGCGGAGTGGCACCTGCGCGCCGGGATCGACCGGGATATGTTTGCCCGGCTTTTAGTCCTGATCTGCCGGAAGATCGAACCGGCCTTCACGGTCCTGGACGGTATCCTGGCCATGGAGGGCGAGGGCCCGGGAAAGAGGGGCCTGCCGAAGGAGATCGGGGTCCTGATGGGTTCGGCGGATGCCTTCTCCGTTGACGCCGCCGTGTGCCGGATGCTGGGGCTGGCACCGGAGAAAATGCCGACCATGCGGACGGCGCACCAGATGGGATTAATCGGAACCCCACCGGAGATCGACGGTATGCTGCCCGTTATTCGCGACTTTCAACTCCCCGCCATGGCCTCGCCCATGTTCGGTCCCAGGCAGGCCCATGGCTTTCTCCGCCGCCATTTGCTTCAGAGGCCCGTCGTCGACGCGCCTCTCTGCCGGATGTGCGGTAAGTGTTGGGACATGTGTCCCGCCGATGCTGTAACGCCCGGCGGCGGCGCTCTCCTCTTCGATTACGACCGCTGCATCCGCTGTTATTGCTGTATCGAAGTCTGTCCCCACGGGGCCCTGCACACAAAAGAGACGCTTGCCGGAAAGATCGCGCGCCGGATATTCCTGCCGGAGGGTCGGGACTGAGCGCAGTAAATCGGGGGACATGTTACGGTGGGTATTTTCCGGGGATTACATCCCCGGTCATTCATTAAACGTTGAAGCGGAAGGTGATGATGTCGCCGTCCAGGACGATATAGTCCTTGCCTTCCAGGCGCAGCTTGCCCGCCGCCTTGACGCCGTTCATGGAATCGCCGCAGGCCAGGAAATCGCTGTAGGAAGCTACTTCGGCCTTGATGAAACCGCGCTCGAAGTCCTTGTGGATGGCCGAGGCCGCCTTCGGCGCCTTCGTCCCCTCCGGGATGACCCAGGCCTTGACCTCGTCGTCGCCTACCGTAAAGAAGCTGATCCGTCCGAGAAGCGAGAAAGCCGCCCGGATGACCCGGCCGAAGGCGGGTTCGTCGATCCCCAGGGAATCCAGGAATTCTTTCTGCTCCTCCTGTTTCAGCCCCGCCAGTTCCGCTTCGATCTGACAGCATAGGCCTATTACCGGGGAGTTCAACTGGGCTGCTTCGCGAAACGCGCCGGTCAGGGTGCGTTCCTCCTCGCCCTCGTTGATCACCACCAACTCGGGCTTAATCGTCCAGAATGAAAAGCTCTTCAGGGAAAAGGCCTCCTCGGCTGTCAGGTTCAACGCCCGGATCGGCCTGCCGGCTTCGAGATGATCCTTGACCCGCGGCAGGATTTGCGACTGTTGAATATCCTGGGGCTTTAATGCATTTTTCGTTGTCTTGGCCAGCCGCTGCAGACGGTTTTCGACGACCATCAGATCGGAGAGAATCAGCTCTTCCTCAAGTTTCTGATACTGGCTGATGCAGGACGGCACGTCCGGGGCCGTAAAACCGTCGATCACATGGAGCAGCCCTTCCGCCCCGCTCAGGCTCTGGCGAATGGCCTCCCAGGCTTTCTCTCCCCGGGCATTGACATCCACGAAGGGAATTTTCGCCGGCGTCGTCTTCTGCGGTTTGTAAATACCCGCAAGGTGCTCCAGGCGCTGATCGGGAACCGTAGCCTGCCCCCGCAGGCACGGCTCGTTATGGACATCGCGGCTGGCCGAGCCGGTCATGATCTCAAACAATGTGCTCTTGCCGCTCTGGGGAAGACCGACAATTCCGATTTCCATGCTTTTTACCCCCTGTTGAGAGGCGAAAATATAACAGCCCCGCCTGTCGTTGGCAAGCAAAAATGGCGCATCGGTATAGGGTCCGTCGAACACGCTCCATGACAACCAGGGACAGCGGCCCATCGGCAGGTTCCGATACGGACAGACCCAGCAAGATCGGCCCATTTCCCCGGCTATCAACTTGACAACCCCGCCTTCTGTGTTTAACTTAGCGTTGAAAATGCAATCATCGAATAAGAAAGCGAATTATGAAAATATCAACATCTGAGAGACGGGAAAATCCATTTCCCGACGAGGGGGTTTAAAGTTCATGAGTTCCATCAACAAAGTGATTCTGGAATCGGCGTGCCGGATAGCGAGCGATATTCAGGCAAACGCTATCCTGGTCTACTCAAGTTTGGCGTCGGAGCTGCCGACGTGCATGGGCGACGTCAATCAGACCAAATTGGTCCTCGTATCCCGGGAAAACGAAGAGATTCCCGCTGATCTGGCATCGGCCGCGACCGTCCTGAATATTCCCAATGTCAACCTGACCAGGATCGGACAGATCAAGACCGCCGTCATCAAGGGAATCGCCATCGGCCTCTTCAAGAAAGGGGACAAGCTGGTCTGTCTGAGCGGAGTGCCCCGGTTCGGCTACGTGGACAGCCTTTTCATTCTCGATGTGGGAAAAGAGTTCGAATTCCTGACGTCCGAAAATATATCGGATATCACGGAAGCCGTCTATCCCGAGGTGTTCGGAGCCGTTCTCAATATCAGTCTGGAGCTGGCCGCCCAGGGACGGGAAGGGCGCAAGGTCGGAACGACGTTCGTCCTTGGAGACCATGAAAAGGTCATGCAGCTCTCCCGGCAGATGATCATCAATCCGTTCATGGGGTATACGGAACAGGAACGCAACATCCTCAACCCGGAATTGAAGGAAACCATCAAGGAATTCTCCGCCATCGACGGGGCGTTCGTCATCAAGGAAGACGGGGCCATTGTAACGGCGGGCAGGCACTTGAATGCCGCCCTGGAAAGCAAGGATTTTCCCCAGGGGCTGGGCAGCAGGCATATCGCCGCCGCCGGTATAACGAGCATCTCCAACGCCATCGCCATGGTCCTTTCCGAGTCGACGGGCAACATCTCCGTCTTTAAGAATGGAAAAATATTCGTAAGCATTGAAAAACCCATTATTTAAGCGGCGCATCCATTGGGACATCCCGTAGAACGGGGCCGGCTCGCATGAGCGTGATGGAATAGGCCGAATATAGACGCTAATATAAAGATACGTAAGATTAAAACGAGGCCATATGAGATTCGATAAGTTCACTTTAAAAGTTCAGGAAGCCCTTCAGGATGCCCAGTCCCTCGCCAATCAGTACGGCCATCAGGGCATCGAGGCCGAACATCTGCTTATCGCCTTCCTGAAGCAGCAGGAAGGCATCGTGGGCGCCATTTTAAAAAAAATGGGCGCCGATACGAAGTTTGTTGAAGACCGGCTGAACGATGCCGTTAAGAGAATGCCCGGCGTTCAAGGACCCGGAGCCGGCCAGTCCTACATTACGACAACTCTGAACAGGATTCTGGATAACGCCACAGCCGAGGCCGCGAGGTTGACGGACGAATACGTCAGCGCCGAACACGTGCTGATCGCCATGACCGACAGCAAGGAAGGCGCCGTGGCTCAAATCCTGCGGGAAGCCGGCATTACCAGGGACGGCATATTCAAGGTCCTGGTGGAACTCAGAGGAAACCAGCGCATAACCGATCCCAATCCCGAGGACAAGTACCAGGCCTTGAAGCGTTACGCAAAAGACTTCAACGAATTGGCCCGCAAGGGGTCCTTCGACCCGGTCATCGGCCGGGATGAAGAGATCCGCAGAATCATGCAGGTCCTCTCCCGCAGGACCAAGAACAACCCGGTCCTGATCGGGGAGCCCGGCGTCGGCAAGACGGCCATCGTCGAAGGGCTGGCGCAGCGGATCGTCAATGGGGACGTTCCGGAAAATCTGAAAGGCAAGACGGTTATCGGCCTCGATATCGGCGCCCTCATCGCCGGGGCCAAGTATCGCGGCGAATTCGAAGAGCGCCTGAAGGCCGTTCTCAAGGAAGTAACGAGCGCCGAAGGGGAGATCATCCTCTTTATCGACGAGATCCATACCGTCGTCGGCGCGGGAGCGGCGGAGGGGTCCGTGGACGCCTCCAACATGCTCAAGCCGGCGCTGGCCAGAGGAGAGCTGCGGTGCGTAGGAGCCACAACCCTCAACGAATACCGAAAGCATATCGAGAAGGACCCCGCCCTGGAGAGGCGTTTTCAGCCCATCCTGGTCAAGGAACCGACCGTCGAGGACACGATCGCCATCCTTCGGGGGCTGAAAGAGCGGTATGAGGTCCATCACGGCGTCCGGATCAAGGACTCGGCGATCATTGCAGCGGCAACGCTTTCGCACCGCTACATCGCCGATCGTTTTCTGCCGGACAAGGCCGTCGATCTGATCGACGAAGCGGCGTCCCGCCTGAGAATCGAGCTGGACAGCATGCCGGCGGAAATCGACGTCATCGACCGGCGGATCCTCCAGCTGGAGATCGAACGCCAGTCTTTGAAGAACGAGACGGACAAGACGACGGCCGAACGGCGGGAAAAGATTGAAAAGGAGCTCGCCGAACTCCGGGAATCGATGAACCGGATGAAACTCCACTGGGGCAGCGAAAAGGACGCCATCAAGCATATCCAGGCCATCAAGGGACGTATCGAGCAGCTCAAAACGGACGAACTGAATGCCCAGCGCAGCGGCGACCTGGCTAAAGCCGCCGAAATCCGCTACGGCAAGCTCGTGGAACTCGACCGGGAGATGGAGCAGGAGCAGGCCAAGCTGGAAGAGGTCCAAAAGGGCCAGAAGATGCTCAAGGAAGAGGTCGACGCCGAAGACGTGGCGGAGGTCGTTGCCAACTGGACGGGAATTCCCATGACGCGCATGATGGAGAGCGACGTTCAGAAGCTCATCCACATGGAAGAGCGGCTGACGCAGCGCGTCGTCGGTCAGGACGAGGGGATAGCTGCCGTATCCAGCGCCCTGAGACGGGCGCGGTCGGGTCTGCAGGACCCCAACCGGCCCATCGGCTCCTTCATCTTCCTGGGACCGACAGGCGTCGGCAAGACGGAACTGGCCCGGGCGCTGGCGGAGTTCATGTTCGATAACGAACACGCCATGATCCGCGTCGATATGTCCGAATACATGGAAAAACATACGGTTGCCAGGCTGATCGGGGCCCCTCCGGGCTACGTGGGCTACGACGAAGGCGGATATCTGACCGAAGCGGTGCGGAGGAGGCCATACAGCGTCCTTTTGTTCGACGAAATCGAAAAAGCCCATCCCGACGTCTTCAACATCCTGCTGCAGATCCTCGACGACGGCCGGCTCACCGATGGCCACGGACGGACGGTCGACTTCAAGAATACCGTCGTCATCATGACCTCCAACGTGGGAAGCCACTGGATTCAGGACGAAGCCCTGGACGAGCAGGAAAAACGCAATCGGACCATGGAGGTCCTCCGGCAGACGTTCAAACCGGAATTCCTGAACAGGATCGACGACATCATCAGTTTCCGGGCGCTCAGCCTCGGCGACATCGAACGGATCGTCGAAATCCAGATCGACCTGATCCGTAAGCGCCTGGCGGAGCGGAAACTTTCGCTCGAATTGACAGAAAAAGGAAAAGATTATATAGCCAAAAACGCCTACAGTCCTATCTATGGGGCCAGGCCGCTGAAACGGGCGCTCCAGAAGATGATCCTGGACCCCCTGGCCATGAAGCTCCTTGACGGAACCTTCACAGAGGGCGACCAGATCGAAGCGGACATTGCCGATTCCGGCGATTTCCGCTTCACGAAGAAAAAGAAGAAGTCGAAATAAACCAGGGCCGTAAAAGAAGTCCGTCGTATGTTATGACCGTGAGAAAGCGGCCTTGGCGGAAAGATTGACTATCACAAAACAGAGTGGCACCTGGCCGGGCCATGTGCCGAAGGAGGATATCATACCATGAATACGATCAAGACGGGCTTGCTGTTGGGAGCTTTAACCGGTCTGCTCATGCTGATCGGGGGCCTGATCGGGGGCAAAGGAGGCGTTCTTGTCGCCTTCGTATTCGCTACCGTACTTAATTTCGGCAGTTACTGGTTTTCGGATAAGATCGTTCTCAGCATGTACAATGCCCAGGAAGTGACGCCCGACCAGGCGCCGGAACTGTACGGCATCGTGAGCGGCCTGGCCCAACGGGCGAATCTGCCGATGCCAAGAGTATACATCATTCCGGAGGATACGCCGAACGCCTTTGCCACCGGCCGGAACGAACACCATGCCGTAGTGGCTGTCACGGCCGGAATATTAAGAATTCTCGATAGAAATGAGCTTGAGGGCGTCCTTGCCCACGAACTGACCCACATCAAAAACAGGGACATCCTGATCGGGTCCATTGCCGCCACCATTGCCGGCGCGATCGTAATGCTGGCCCATATGGCGCAGTTTGCGGCCATCTTCGGCGGAGGCAACCGCGACGACGACGAGGGCGGTGGCGTGATCGGCCTGGTCGTCATGGCCATCCTGGCCCCCATTGCAGCAACGCTCATCCAGATGGCCATATCCCGTTCCCGGGAGTATCTGGCCGATGACGGCGGTGCGCAAATCTCTGGTAAACCCTACGGACTGGCCGGGGCGCTGGAAAAATTATCGCGGGCCTCGCAGGCAATGCCTATGAATGCCAATCCCTCTACAGCCCACATGTTTATCGTCAATCCGCTGACAGCGAGGGCATTCATGAACCTTTTCAGCACCCATCCGCCGATTGACGAGAGGATTGCCCGGCTTCGCAGCATGAGGCCGACGCGTTGACGGCATACCGTTTTCGATCACGACCCGTTCCGTACCCCGGTATGGAGAAAACGAAGGAGGGCTAACGTGGAAGAGGAAAAGAAAGAGAAGAGCTTTGTCGTCAAAGACCGGCGGATGTTCAGCGAAACAGGAGAAAGCCGGGAGGAAGACCGGCAAGACCGGGCGGCGGCCGACGCAGACGGCGCCGCAACCGCGAAGCCGGAGGCGATGGATGAAACACAAAAAGACACCGACACAGCCGATGATGACTTCGGTTATCCCGAAATCAACTTCGCCAATTTCATCATTTCCTTGAGCACGAGTGCCATGTTCCATTTCGGGGATTTTGCGGACCCGGCAACCGGCAAAGCGGAAGTCAACCTGGAGGCCGCCAAGCAAACCATCGATATCATTGGAATGTTGGAAGAAAAGACGAAGAACAACCTGGACGCCGAAGAAATGCGTCTCGTGCAGAACCTGCTTTTCGAGCTGCGGATGCGTTATGTCAAAGAGAAAGCGAAGGCCGGGAAATAACCGAATCATTCCGCTGACTCTTCCACACAAGCCTTCATAACCTAACTGCCAGCGAAGAAAAACCTTTATTTATTGTATAATAGATTACCGGATGTCTCCCGTTCCCGCGGGACATCCGGCGGAAGAATTCGATTGACTCCTGAAGAGAATATAAAACCGCTTCATTCAACTCTCTCGTATAATTCACATATTGACGCCC
The DNA here is from genome assembly GCA_963668175.1 of Syntrophales bacterium. Classification (GTDB taxonomy): domain Bacteria; phylum Desulfobacterota; class Syntrophia; order Syntrophales; family PHBD01. The sequence continues at coordinate 919,675 of OY764159.1, read as the reverse complement.
TGCCATCCCAGAGCAAAGACGCAATAAGGATTGTTCGCCTGGCAGAGAGACCATCATCGTCACCTGCGTGACTCCCGGAATGTGCGATGCGCAGTCATTTTCCATGACGCCTCTTCTATTTCCCATTTTAAATCAATAGTTTTAATGCGATATAGCGTAGAAGACCGAGGCACCCTTTCTTTGCTTTTCCCATCGAGTTGTGTTAGGAAAGGCAAAAATAAGAGACAGGGCGAGGATACCGAAGATACCAGCGGGAAGATGAATCCGAGAATCCCGTGAGGCTCTGCTTTCAGCACGGCTCTCCTGCCGCTGAGGGAACCTCCGTACGGCCTGTCAAGGAAGTATCCCTCATGACCTTATCCAGACTTTCCCCGGCCAAGATCAATTTCGTCCTCAATGTCTTAAGAAAACGGGAAGACGGCTATCACGACATTGCGAGCCTGATGCAAGCGGTCAGTCTTTATGACGAAATGGAATTTGCTCCGGCAGCCGAGGGCATAACCCTCCGCTGTCCCGGAAGCAACTTACCGGAAGATGAAGGGAATATTGTCTACAGGGCCGCTCGCGCCTTGTTTTCCCGGATGGATTATCACGGAGGCATTCACATCACGATCCGCAAAGCGATCCCCATGGCGGCCGGCCTGGGAGGAGGAAGCTCCAACGCCGCCACAACATTGATGGCACTGAACGACCTGATGGATTTCGGTCTCGACACAGAAGACCTTATTAATATTGCGAAAACGCTGGGGGCTGATGTCCCGTTCTTCATATTCGGGGCGACTGCCTGGGCTTTCGGGATCGGAGAGCGCCTGGAGAAGGCCGAGGGCATCCCCAGAATCTGGCTCATTCTCATCAATCCGGGCTTTGAGCTGTCCACGAAGACGGTCTACGAAAAGCTGAATTTAAGATTGACAAACGCACCAAACCATTATAGCATCCCGCGATTTTATACGGTTCATGATCTGGCAGCAGGGCTTCATAATGATCTCGAGAAGGTCTCTCTGCAACTTCATCCCTCGTTGAGGAACATCAAAGAGCTGCTCATACAAAACGGTGCCCTGGGCGCCCTGATGTCGGGAAGCGGTCCGACCGTTTTTGGAATCTTTGAAGACGCATTGTCTGCACAGGACGCAGAAAAAAACATTCGGATTGCCGGCGACTGGTCCATTTTCAGGGTCACGACGTTATAAGCCGGAATTCCGTGCCGTTTACCGGAAATGGGGCGTCGTCAAGCGGTAAGACACAAGAATTTGGATCTTGCATACGGAGGTTCGAATCCTCCCGCCCCAGCCATTACGTGAATAAGAATCACCAAGGGGAAAACAGATGCTTGAAAGAATGAGAGTTTTTTCTGGAAATGCCAACATGGAGTTGGCGCAAAAGATATGCAGCAACCTGGGCGTCACCGTCGGCAAAGCTAACGTGACCACGTTCAGCGACGGTGAGACACGGGTGGAAATAGACGAAAACGTCCGCGGCATGGATGTCTTTATTATCCAGTCGACCTGTACGCCGGTCAACGTCACCTTGATGGAGCTTCTGATCATGATCGATGCCATGAAAAGGGCTTCGGCGGACCGGATAACGGCAGTGATCCCTTACTACGGATACGCCAGGCAGGACAGGAAAGTCGCGCCCCGGGCGCCGATCACCTCCAAGCTGGTCGCCGACCTGATCACGACGGCCGGCGCGAACCGCGTCCTGGCGATGGACCTGCACGCCGGCCAGATCCAGGGCTTCTTCAACATCCCCGTGGACAATCTTTTCGCCACCCCCATTCTTCTCGACTATATCAAGAAATCCAAGCGAGACAATCTGGTTATCGTCTCTCCCGACACCGGCGGCGTGGAAAGGGCGAGGGCCTTCGCCAAGAGGCTGGGGGCGAATCTGGCGATCATCGATAAACGCCGGGAAGGACCCAACGAAGCACAAGTAATGAATATTATTGGAAACGTTAAGGGAATGGAAGTCATCATCCTTGACGACATGATCGATACGGCAGGCACCGTCGTTTCCGGCGCCATCGCCCTCAAAGAGGCCGGCGCTCTCGATGTCTCGGTCTGCTGTACCCACCCGGTCCTGTCCGGTCCGGCCATTGAGCGCCTGGAAACCTCCGATCTCAAAGAGGTCATCGTCACGGATACGATTCCCCTGCAGGCGAACGCCAAAAGCTGCGACCGGATCAAGGTCCTTTCTGTGGCAGGCTTGCTCAGCGAAGCGGTCCGAAGAATTTACTATAACGATTCAGTTAGTTCACTATTTATATAGGCAGTTTAAGGAGGACACATGGAAATCAGCGAATTAAAGGCCGTGACCCGGGAGGAAACCGGAAAGGGACCGGCCAGAAGGTTAAGGAATCAGGGCCTCGTTCCCGCCGTCTTTTACGGTGCGGGGTCAAAGTCCATGCCCATGGTGATCAGTGCGGCCGACCTCAAAGCTTTGATGAAGAAGAAGGAAGAGAATATCTTAATCAAACTGATCATCGAAGACCAGGGCAAGAAGCTGGAAAAACTCTCCGTTATCAAGGAACTCCAGATGGAGCCCCTCGGCCGCCGGTTCTTTCATGCCGATTTTTACGAAGTGAGAATGGACCAGGCCATTGAATGGGATATCCCGCTGCATTTCAAGGGAACGCCCGTAGGGGTCAAAAACGGCGGCGAGCTGCTTCACCAGAAGAGAGAGGTGAAGATATCCTGTCTTCCCTCGGAAGTACCGGAATTTTACGAGATCGATATAAGCGGGCTGGACATCGGTCACTCGCTTAAAGTGAAGGATATAGCCGTTGCCAAAGGAATCGAAGTGGTCGATGCCGACGATGCCGTCGTCGTCTCCATCATTTCCGCCCGCGTAGAGGCGGCCCCGGCAGCGGAAGAAGCCGAGGGAGAGGCCCCCAAGGCACCTGAAGTCATCAAGCAGAAGGTGACGGAATAATTTTCCGGTCCCCGGGACCTCCCAAGGAAACGGGAACAGAAAAATGTCCTTTTTAATCGTGCCTTCACGGGGGTTTTAGATGAAGCTTATCGTCGGGCTTGGAAACCCCGGCACGAAATACCGGTTCACCAGGCATAACATCGGATTTCTGGTGATTGATCACTTGTCCGATAAGTTCGATATTGCCGTAGGGCAAAAGAAGTTCGACGCTTTTTACGGCAAAGGAAAGATCGGGTCTGTCCCGGTCATGCTGGCTAAACCGCAAACATTCATGAATTTAAGCGGTTTTGCGGTACAGAGGCTCATTGACTATTTTGAGATAGGGATTCAGGATCTGATTGTCGTCCATGATGACCTGGACCTGCCGTTTCCGTCGATCCGTCTGAAATCAGGCGGCGGCCACGGCGGCCATAAGGGTTTGATGTCTATCATCGAGCAGAGCGGCACCGGAGATTTCACCCGTGTCCGGCTGGGTATTGGAAAACCGGCGCACAAGGGGCTGGTTGAGAGCTATGTGCTGGAACTCTTCAGTAAGGATGAAATGGAATTTATACCTAATATTATAGAAGAGGCGTCGATGGCTATCATGGAATTACTGTCGTCTGGCATCCAGGCGGCTATGAATCAGTATCATGGTAAGTCCATAAAAATTTTTAATGAGGAGGTTTGAATGATGTGTAGGAACAAACGTGGTTTAATGTCTTTTTTCTTTACCATTGCCGTTATGCTTTTGTGCATGACGTCAGTGGCCTTCGCAGGTGAGGCGGATATCAAGCTCCCCGACCTGTCGGCCGTCGTATTTACCGTTTCCGGTTCTGCCCTGAGCGGCATTACCATTATGAACCTGGGGCTCCTGATCTGCGCCATCGGTGTGATATTCGGCTGGATGCAGTACGTGCAGACCAAGAATCTCCCGGCTCATCAGGCCATGCTGGATGTTTCCAACACGATTTGGGAGACATGCAAGACCTATCTCACCCAGCAGGGTAAATTTCTTCTTGCCCTCTGGGTCCTGATCGCTGTCTGTATCTGCTACTACTTTGCCGGTCTGCAGGGCGCCTCCATGGGTAATGTCGTCATGATCCTTTTCTGCTCGATCATGGGTATCCTCGGTTCCTACGGGGTGGCCTGGTTCGGCATCCGGATCAACACGGTGGCAAACTCCAGGGCGGCGTTCGCATCCCTGAGCGGTAACCCCTTGAGCATCGTCAACATCTGTCTGCGTTCGGGTATGAGCGTCGGTCTGCTGCTCGTCAGCGTTGAGCTATTCTTCATGATTCTTATCCTCGTGTACGTCCCCAAAGAATTGGCAGGCCCCTGTTTCATCGGATTCGCCATCGGCGAATCTCTCGGCGCAAGCGCGCTCCGTATCTGCGGCGGTATCTTCACCAAGATCGCCGACATCGGCTCCGACCTTATGAAGATCGTCTTCCATCTTCCCGAAGACGACCCGAAAAACCCCGGCGTCATCGCCGACTGTACCGGTGACAACGCCGGCGACAGCGTCGGCCCCACGGCGGACGGTTTCGAAACCTACGGCGTCACGGGCGTCGCCCTCATCGCCTTTCTGGCCCTGGCCCTGGCCGGCAATCCCGAAATGGGCGGCAAGCTGATCATCTGGATATTCGCCATGCGTATCCTCATGATCATCACCTCCCTGGTTTCCTACTTTGCCAACGACGTGCTCAGCAATTCCCTCTTCGCCGGCAAGGGGGAGTTCAACTTTGAACACCCCCTGACCAACCTGGTCTGGGTCACCTCCGCCGTCTCCATCGCGGTAACGTTTATCGCCAGCTACGCCTTGCTGGGCGACCTGACCGATAAGTACCTGGGTCTCTGGTGGGCCCTTTCGATCATCATCAGTTGCGGTACCGTGGCCGGTGCCCTGATCCCGGAATTCACCAAGGTCTTCACGAGCACCAGCTCCCGTCATTGCGACGAGACGGTGAACGCCTCCCGCCAGGGCGGCGCCTCCCTGAACATCCTCTCGGGCCTGGTCGCCGGTAACTTCTCCGCTTTCTGGGAAGGCCTGACCATTCTCCTTCTGATGGCTGCTTCCTACTATGTCTCCATGCAGCCGGCCGTTATGGCCCTGATGCCCCCCGAGTTCACCTTTGCAGCGCCGGTCTTCGCTTTCGGTCTGGTCGCCTTCGGTTTCCTCGGCATGGGTCCTGTTACGATCGCCGTCGACAGCTTCGGGCCCGTCTCCGACAACGCCCAGTCGATCTATGAGCTGTCCCTGATCGAATCTCGCCCCGATGCGAAGGAAGTCGTCAAGAAGCACTTCGGGGTGGATGTCAATTTCGAACAGTCCAAGCACTTCCTGGAATCCGGCGACGGAGCGGGAAACACCTTCAAGGCGACCGCCAAACCCGTCCTCATCGGTACGGCAGTCGTGGGCGCCACGACCATGGTGTTCGGTATCATCATCCTTCTGGAGCACATGTTCCATAATGTCGTCTCCAAACTGAGTCTGGTCCAGCCCGAGATCATCCTCGGCCTCCTGATGGGCGGCTGCGTGATCTACTGGTTCTGCGGCGCATCGATGCAAGCGGTCGTCACCGGTGCCTACCAGGCGGTCGTTTACATCAAGAAGAACATCAACCTGGACAAAACGGAAGCCTCCATCGAGGACAGCAAGGAAGTCGTGAGAATTTGTACGGTCTACGCCCAGAAGGGTATGATCAACATCTTCATCGTCATCTTCTTCATGGCCCTCTCTCTCGCTTTCTTCAATGCTTACTTCTTCATCGGCTACCTGGTCGGGATCGCTTTCTTCGGCCTCTTCCAGGCCATCTTCATGGCCAATGCCGGCGGTTGCTGGGACAATGCCAAGAAGATCGTCGAAGTCGACCTGAAGCAGAAGAACACCCCGCTTCATGAGGCGACCGTTGTCGGTGACACCGTCGGCGACCCCTACAAGGATACCTCATCGGTCTCCCTGAACCCGGTCATCAAGTTCACGACGCTCTTCGGGCTCCTGGCCGTCGAGATCGCCGTCACCATGACCAACTCGGGTCTGAGGATCGGTCTGGCGGTTCTGTTCTTCCTGATCGCCCTCGTGTTCGTGTATCGTTCGTTCTACAGCATGAGAATCGTCGAGGAAAAGCTGAACGGCTAACCGTTATCGGTGGTCCGGTAAGGTTAGAAACCTTCGTTTAACCAAAGGCGCCTCTCTCTTAAGAGAGGCGCCTTTTTTATTGCCGGAAACGCCGTATCCCATGTCTTCTGCGCCGTAAACGAAACGCTCCGGAGATTGCCTTGGATCGTTACCGAAGGCGCTGTGCGACGACGGCAATGACGGGCGGGAACAGAAGACCATCATCAGACGCGGAGGAACAGAAAACCCAAAAGATGCACCGTGCAGGAATCCTCAACTTAAATCGGATGCCGATAAGAGCCGCGGCAGGGAGATATCTACGGAACGTCCGATCCGGAAATGCGGGGACGATGCAACGCATCCCCGGCAAAGCCGGCAAAAAAAGAAAGGCGGCCTGTAGAGCCGCCCTTCTCGAATCTCCTATGATGGTCTTATATCAAGGCTGGTTGATGGCGGAAAGCTGCCAGGGATTATTCCCCACCGGCCTTGTATAAGTCCAGTACTCTTCGAATTTGACCGGGTCGGTCTTGCTGCCTTCCAAAAGGTCGCCCGACTCGCTCACCGTATAATCCACCAGGTTGGCGAGGTATTTGACGGTAATGAAATCCTTCCCCGCTTCCTGCCACACTTCCGTAATCTCGACGTTGCGGACCGCGATGTTGTCCAGCTTGTTGAACTTCTTTTCCGCCTTGAGCTTGTCGGCCTCGCCTTGCAGGATACCGTACATCTCATCGGTCAGGATGCTGCGGGCAGTCGACATGTCCCTGTTGGCCCACGCCCCCTGGACACGGAAAAAGAGATCGGTACACTGGTCCGTGAAGCGTCCCTCGTCAAAAGAAGGATCCATCTGCCGGATATAACCGATGCCGGCATCGACCTGATTGTCTTGATACCCCTGATCCTGAGCCCCATATGCCGGCTGTCCGACCGGCTGGTCCGTCCCTGTCCGGGCATAGCCTCCGCTGTAGACTTCCTCCTCCTTCTTCTTTCTGAAGATACGATAGAGTCCGTAAAGGATCAGACCAATCAAAAGAATCTCGATAAAGCCGATACCGCTGCCTCCGAAACCGCCGCCACCGCCGAATCCGTGACTGAGGCCGCTGAAAAGCATACCGCCGACAATGCCGCCCAGGGCTCCGTAGGCAAAACTGCGCCACATGCTGGGCCGCGGGGCAGGAGCCGGGGCCGGCTGCATCGGTGGAGCCACCTGGCGCGACGGCTGGGTCGGCGAAGGCGTGATTGAGCGGCTGGGGGAGCTGTAGGACCGCGACCCCCTGCTTCCCATTGACCTTCCGCTCCCCGCCCTCGCGTAGGCATCCATTTCCAGGACGCCTGCGCTGAAAAAGAGTACGGCAAGCAGCACAACACCGGTTTTTAAACACTTACCGAAAAGCATACAAGTTCTCCTTTCCCAAAAAAGAAACACAACTTATGATAACCCATCTCGATTCTGTCTGGGTTATGTCATGAAAATCCCTTTCTCAGGTCCTGTCCTCCACTTATTTCCTCATGGAGACGTGGCAGGTACATGAACCGCCCACCTTTTGCCATTTTACGTTATGCCTATACCAGACTAACCCAAGGCTGTCAAACGGAAGCAGAATTTCCCGGACGCATGTCCGTATTCCTCTCGGTCATAAAAGAAAGCTCCGACTCGCTGAACCTGAAATCGGAGACGAATCGGCAAAAGAGGTATTGACAGATTTCCGTCATGTGGTTAAATAGAACTTTACGGATGTTGAAATTTTGTCGCACTTTATAATAATTGCAGCCGCCCAATCTCAACCGTCTCTTCCGGAGAAACCGAAGTCGAAGCAAAGGACCTTTCAGTCAGCAACCCATCCAAACCCACGGAGGTCCCCCTCATGAGAAGCACAGTTGTTTGCGCGACGGGAAGCTATCTGCCGGAACTTGAAATCAACAACGAAGATCTAACCCAGTTTTCCCTTGAGGCGCAGGCGCTTATCCGTGAAAAAACGGGCGTTTTGTCCAGAAGGAACTCGCCCGAGGATATCTGTACCTCCGATCTCGCCGTCCAGGCGGCCTTCGCCTGCCTGAAGAAAGCCGATTTTCCCGCCGGAGAACTGGAAGCCGTTGTGGTATCCACGTCATCACCGGACCGCATGCAGCCGGCAACGGCGACCCGGGTGCAACACCTTATCGGCGCCAGGAATGCCTTTGCCTTCGATATCAACTCCGTCTGTTCGGGCAGTTCATACGGCATCGCCCTCGCCGATGCCATGATTAAATCGGGCAACCACGACAACGTCCTTTTTATTGCCGCCGAAATGTACTCAAAGATCCTGAATAAAAAAGATTACAGCACCTATCCCTATTTCGGCGATGGCGCCGGGGCCGTTCTGTTCAGGGCCGGCAATGAATCCGGCCGAGGTGTCCTGCGCTCCTGCCTGAAAACGGACGGCGGCAGGCACGACACCATTTGCGTTCCCGGAGGCGGCACCATGCTTCCCTTTGAAAAGATGACCAATCCCAGACTTGCCTTTTTCAAGATGAAAGGCATCGACGTTTTCTCGTTTACGATCGACAAGGGTCCGGAAATCATCCGGCAGATATGCCGGGAGGCCGGTATCGATTTAAACGACATCGACTGCTTCATATGCCACCAGGCCAACATCAATATCATCCACAAAATTGCTGAAGAAATTGCCATGCCGGTGGAAAGGTTTTTCGTAAATCTTCACAAATATGGCAACACGGCCAGTGCATCCATCCCGGTTGCGCTCGATGAGGCCATTGCGGACGGGGTTATCGCGAAAGGCAATCTCGTTTTGACCGTGGCGTTCGGCGGGGGACTTTCCTGGGGGGCGAATCTTATCCGGCTGTAACTAATTCTCTGCGACTACGAGGAGGGCTCTATGAGCAAAACGCTGAAAAAAATCATGACCGGCATCCAGGAAATCTTCCCGGAAATGAGTGCCGCCGATGTCACCCCCGAAACGATGTTGAGCGAAATACCCGAGTGGGATTCCATCGCCGCAGTTAATTTACAGACCTACCTCAAAGAGACTTTCGGGATCGAGGTCCCCCTCGATCTTCTGAACGAAGAAACAACCATAGGAGAGATAGTCACTTTCATCGAAAATCCCGACAGCATCAAGCATTAAAGGCTTCAGGCCAAGGATGGGGATTATGAACCCTCTGGAAAAGATCGTCGATCCGTTCGGGGCGGCATCCTCCTTCCGTAAAGTTTGCGACGCCTGGCTTCAGAACTCGGAAGAACTGAAGCAAAAAGTGGCGGACCTCATGTCCCGCCTGGAAGATTTGAACCTGGAAGTTCTTCGTCACCAACTGCCGCAGGGTTCCGGTTCCGCCTCCTCCTTACAGCCGGAGGAGGAGGATGAAGACCATTTCATGGGCCATATCAGAAATCACGCGTCCCTGACACGCCGTTACTATGCCGTGTTCAGCAGTTGGCTGCGCGATTTTGTGGATACCGTCCCGGGCCTCCGGGAAGACGAGAGGCGTCGCGCCCGATTCTGGTCCAGCCAGTATCTGAACGCCATCGCCCCGTCCAACTTCTTCTGGACGAATCCCGGGGCCGTCCAGCGTTTCATCGATACCGACGGATCAAGCGTCCTGCAGGGGTTCATGAACTGGATCGACGATGGACTTCGGGGCGACAGCCTGCTCACCATTGTCGACCACAGAGCCTTCAAGCCAGGAGAAAATATCGCGACCTCCGACGGGCGTGTCGTATATCGCAACGGTCTGCTGGAGGTCATCCAGTACTCGCCGGTTACGGAAAAGACGTATGCAATACCGATCGTCCTAATCCAGCCCTGGATCAACAAATTCTACATTTTCGACCTTACCGCGCAAAATAGTTTTGTTCATTATCTTCGCAGTCAGGGATTCAACGTCTTTATCACGAGCTGGAAAAATCCGACCGCAGACATGCGCGCCACGACATTCACGGACTACATGCTCAAGGGAGCCCTCCAGGCCGCTCTCGTGGCCGGCGAAATCTGCAAAGCCCCCCAGGTTCATGCGGCGGGGTACTGCATTGGCGGCACGGTTCTGGCCGCGTTGATGGCATGGCTGAACCGGATGTGGAAGGAATCGGGACCGGTCCCGATAGCCGACTGGAGCCTTTTTTCCACGCTGACGGATTTTTCCGAACCGGGCGACATCGGCGTCTTTGTCAGCGAGGAAGCAATCGAAGCCATCGAATCGCTTATGAAAACAGACGGCTATCTTGATTCGAGATACATCAGCCAGACATTCCGGCTCCTCCGGTCGGACAGTCTCGTCTGGCGAAATTACGTCCACAACTATCTCTACGGAGGAACGCCTCCGAAGTCCGACATGCTTTTCTGGAACGACGACAGCACGCGCATGCCGGAAGCCATGTGCGCCTTCTATTTGCGGGACCTGTATTTACACAACAAGCTCGTGAAAAAGGACGCCGTCGTCCTGGGCGACTGCCCCATCGATCTGGGTTGCATCGAACAACCCCTGTATGCCGTCGGAGCGCAGCAGGATCACATCAGCCCCTGGCGCTCTGCATTCCGAACCTGCAGCCTCGTGGGCGGTCCGGTGCGGTACGTTCTCGCCAGTGAGGGCCATATCGCCGGCATCGTCAATCCGCCGTCCGAGATTTCGCGTCGGAAGTACTGGGCAGGCGATGTCGATCGCGACAGCGATCTGGAGCCGGATGCCTGGCAGTCCTCCCAGCCGGAGAAACGGGGATCGTGGTGGACGGATTGGCGCGAGTGGCTTCTTTCCAGAGGCGATGCCATGACCAGACCGCCCTCCCTGGGATCAAAAACCTATCCTCCCCTGGAAAAAGCGCCGGGCCTATACGTGAATGAAATTTAAACGAAAGCGGACCATCATCACCGAGGAGCACCTCACATGGATATCAAGGGAAAAAGGATCGTCATCACCGGCGGAGCCAGAGGCATGGGGAAGCAGTTCGGCAAGGAGTTGAAGGAGTTGGGTGCCTTTCCTTATGCCATCGATATTCTTAAAGAAGACCTTGAAGCCCTGGCGCGGGAAACTGGCATCGAAGGGGCCGTCGTCGATGTCACGAACGAAAAGGACGTGGAAGCCTTCTTTGCCGACTATACGGCCCGATTCGGTCCGCCCGATGTCCTGATCAACAACGCCGGCATCACGGCGGATGCCGTCTTTGTCAGGAAAAAGGGCGAAATCCTGAGAAAATTCCCCTTGTCCAGTTGGGATAAGGTCTTGCAGGTCAATCTCACGGGCGTTTTTCTCTGCGGGCGTGAAGCGGCGGCCCAGATGGCCAGGCATGGGGTCAAGGGCCTAATCATCAACATCTCGTCCATCAGCCGGGCCGGCAACTACGGGCAGACCAACTACTCCGCCACGAAGGCCGGCGTCGCCGCCATGACGGTCACCTGGGCCAAGGAACTGGCGCCGTACGGCATCCGCTCGGCGGCCATCGCCCCGGGATACATCCGGACGGAAATGACGGCGAAGATGGGCCAGAAGATCATCGACGAAATATGTGCCCATATTCCGGCGGGCCGTTTCGGGGAGATGGCGGAGATCGCCCAGGCCGTCAAATTCATCATCGAATGCGACTTCTTGAACGGCCGCGTCATCGAGGTGGATGGCGGCCATCGGATATAGATCTCCTCCCTTCCCGCGCGGTACTGGAAACGGCGGCGGCCATGGAAGACGGGCGCTTCCCGCTATTTCCGGTTGACCGGGCGAAGAAAAAAGGGTACTTCCTCTACCAGCACATCATCTTCAGAGGTATTCATGGGTAATCTCGCTTTGGTCTTCCCGGGACAGGGTACACAGTTTACAGGCATGGGCAGGGATCTCTACGCGGAGTTCAAATCCGTGCGGGAGATATTCGACAGGGCCGGGGCAAGCCTCGGTTTCGATATGGCGCGCCTCTGCTTCGAAGGACCGCAGGAAGCCCTGGACTTGACCGTGAACACCCAGACCACGATCCTGACCCTGGAAGTTGCCGTCTATACCCTGTGCAAGGAATTCCTGCAGATATCTCCCCAAGTAGCCGCCGGACACAGTCTCGGCGAATACAGCGCCATTTACGCTGCCGGGGCCATCGGCCTGGACGACCTTTTTCCTTTGGTCTACGCCCGCGCCCAATATCACCAGGATGCCGTCCCCGTGGGAAGCGGCGCCATGGCCGCCGTCATCGGGCTGGATGATGAGGAGGTCCGCCGTATCTGCCGGGAAGTCGCGAAAGAGGATGAGGTTGTCACCGTATCGGTTCTCAACGCCCCCAGGCAGATGTCCATATCCGGCCACACGGCCGCGGTGGAAAGGGTCATGGCCGCCGCCAAGGAGATCAAGTCGACTATTGTCATCAAACTGCCCATCAGCGTCCCCTGCCACTGCCGGCTGTTGCAGACGGCATCGGAATCCCTGGCGGGGAATCTCAGCCGCATCACCTTCGGAGATTTTCAGATTCCCGTCATCCCCAACTGCGATCCCGACGCCTTATATACGCCGGAAAACGCCCGCGACCTGCTGCGACGGCAGATCATCTCGCCGGTTCGCTGGCAGGAGACCATCGAGAAGATGGCGTCCATGGGCATCGATACCATCCTGGAAATCGGACCGAAGAAAACCCTCTCCGGCTTGATCAAGAAGATCGATAAGTACATCCAGGTCATGGAGATCGGGGATCTCAAGTCGTTCCGGAAAGCGCTGGACTCTTTCGGCGCTATACCCTGACGGCGCCGGAAGGAACCCGTCTTAACAACCGACGCCCGGCATCGGTCGCGGAGACATCTTCATATCCGTTTCATTTTTTGACCGCGTAACGGTCGGGGGCGTCGAAATAGGCTACCTGGGCGTATCCGGCATAGATCTTCCCGGAATGACGGACACCTTCAGGAATATAGTACCGGTCGCCCTTGCGGTACGTATGCAGGGTCCCGTCGATGACGAGATCGATTCTCCCCTCCAGGACGAATCCGACCTGGGCGGCGTGGGCATGTTCCGCCATCTCGTCGTCGCAGTCGAACTGCATGAATATGACCTGATGCCGGTCAGCCTGCGACAGATAGGCGCGAACACCCTTCAGAGGCATATCGGCCTCCGGAAGTCTTGTAATCGGTTCTGGAAAGATGTCTTTCATGGCCGTATTTCCCTTTTTTGTCCTCAATATATCATCACATCCTCCCGGGGGACAACGGCAATTCGAGCAGGTTTTCATTGACACGGCCCGTTCCCGCCCCTATAGTTCTGCCATCACGATTTGCGGAAATGAGAGATGATCGGAAACCCGAAAAGGTCTGCCTATGATCCAGCCGCAAAGAATCAAGCTTCTCAACCGTTTCGCCGTCCGTAAAGGCCGCTATGTTCTTTACTGGATGCAGGCCTCTCAAAGGGCCGAATGGAACCATGCCCTTGAATTCGCCATCGGACAGGCCAACGACCTGGACCTGCCGCTTGTCGTTTTGTTCGTGCTGACCGATCAATTCCCCGAAGCCAATCTCCGTCATTATACCTTCATGCTGGAAGGTCTGCAGGAAATGTATGCCGCACTGGAAAAGAGGGGCATCCAGTTTATCCTCCGCCGGGGAGCTATCGAACAGGAGGTCCTGCTCATGGCCGCAGAGGCGGCGGCTATTGTCGCCGACCGGGGTTACCTCCGCCTTCAGAAGGACTGGCGTCGTAACATTGCCGACCATGCCCCCTGCCGCATGACGGAAGTGGAAACGGACACCGTCGTGCCCGTGGAGGAAGCCCTGGACAGGGAAGCGTATTCGGCTGCGGTGCTCAGACCCCACATCAAATGCCGCCTTCCGGAATTTCTCGTTTCGCTTCCGGAAACGCCCGCCCGCCGCGAATCGCTTTCCCTCAAGATCGCGGGCGTCACCCTCCGGCAGAGCATTAAGACGATACTCTGCCCTACGAAGATAGACCGCACGGTGAACTTCGTCACTCGTTACGAAGGAGGAACTTCACGGGCCAAGAGACATCTGGCCGAGTTCATCGGCCGCCATCTGGCGGACTACCCGAAGCTGCATAACGATCCGATCTCCGGCTGTACTTCGGATATGAGCCCCTATCTGCATTTCGGGCAGATTTCCCCCCTCTTTATCGCCCTGGAGATAAAGTCGGCGGAGGGCATCCCGCAAGCGGCCCAAGAGGGCTATCTCGAAGAGCTGATTGTCCGGCGGGAGCTTGCCGTCAACTTTACGCATTATAACGATCTCTACGACCGGTTCGATTCCCTGCCCGCCTGGGCGAGGCAGACCCTGCAGAAACATGCCGCCGACCCGCGGCCTTACCAATACACCATGAGCGAACTCGAAGGGGGCGAAACCCACGACGCCTGCTGGAACGCGGCCCAGCGAGAGATGGTTCTTACGGGAAAGATGCACAATTACCTGCGCATGTACTGGGGGAAGAAGATCATCGAGTGGTCGCCGTCGCCCGAAGAAGCCTACGAGCGGATGATTTACCTCAACAATAAATACAACCTGGACGGCCGCGATCCGAACAGCTTCGCCGGCATATCCTGGTGCTTCGGAAAGCACGACCGGCCGTGGCGGGAGAGGAACATCTTCGGAACCGTCCGGTATATGAACGAAGCGGGGCTCCGCCGTAAGTTCAGGATGGATCGGTATATCGAAAAGTTCAGCGGCTAAAGGGCGTTATTCCTGTTGTTCGCGAAGGAATATCTGCGCCTCTTCCTTCGTTTCGTAAATATGGGGAGCAAGGTCGCGCTTCTGCAATTCGTCCCCCAGTTTCATGCGCAGGAAGGCGCTTGTCGTGTAACGCGTCGTGCTCTCATAAAACCGCATGACGTACTTCACCATGTCGGTATATTCAGTCATCAGTTCCGGCAGGATGTTGAAGTTGTCGTAGTTGACGATCGTATAGACCTTTTTGCCGAGGGGCGACAGCATCGTCTCAATCAAGGTCTTGATCTTCTGAATCTCGCGGCTGGAACGGATATACAGATTTTCGAAATTGACAAAGAAGCTGTTCTCCTCCGCATTGTAGATCAGGCGATGCTCCAGCGGGATGCTGAGCAGTTCATTTTTGAGCCCCATGAGACCGGGCGAGAAGATCCTGGAGTCCATCAATTTGGGAGAACCGTTCACAATCGGTTCAAACTCCATCTGGGCAAGGATATCCTTTTCCAGGTCCATGCCCGGGGCAATCTCGGTCAACTCCATGCCCTTCTCCGTCAGCGAAAAGACGCAGCGCTCCGTTACGTAATAGACGGTCTTCTTATCCAGTGCTGCATAGTAACCGCTGAACGTCTTCTGTTCGACCTGCTTGACGAACTTCTTCTCCCGGCCCTCCTGGTCGATGATCAGTTTACCGTCCCGCGTCGATACCTTCAATCCCCCGGCCGTGAAGCTTCCCATGAATACGACCTTCTTGGCATTCTGGCTGATATTGATGAATCCCCCGGGGCCGACAAACCTGGGCCCGAACTTGCTGACGTTGACGTTGCCTTCGGCGTCGACCTCCGCCGAGCCGAGAAAGGCCGCATCCAGTCCGCCGCCGTCATAGAAATCGAACTGGTAAGGCTGGTCGATCAGGCATTCCATATTTGTTGCCGTCCCGAAATTCGGGCCCCCGTTGGGCATGCCGCCGATCGTGCCAGGCTCCGTCGTCAACGTCAGATACTCGATCACCTTTTCCTCATTGGCGACGTTGGCCACGCCCTCGGGCATGCCGATACCCAGGTTCACAACGCTGTTGGGGCTGAGCTCGAAGGCGGCCCTCCGGGCGATGATCTTTCGCATCCCCATGTCCATCGGGGGAATAAAGGTCATGGGCACTTTCGTCTCGCCGCTGAAGGACGGGTCGTATTGTACTGTAAAAGTCTGCCAATGGTTGACCGGCTTGGCTACGACGACGCAGTCCACCATGACGCCCGGGATCTTCACGTCCCGGCAGTTCAGCGTCCCCCGTTCCGCAATGCGTTCGACCTGGACCATGACAAAGCCGCCGCTGTTCTTGGCCGCCATGGCCATGGCCAGCGATTCTATCGTGAGGGCCTCTCTTTCCATCGTGATATTGCCGTCCGTATCCGCCGTCGTCCCCCTGATGATGGCGACATTGATGGGAAAAGCCTTGTAGAAGAGGTATTCCTGCCCATCGATGGACATGAGTTTGACGAGATCCTCCCCTTCCCTGAAGGTCTTCTCGTTCAATTTACCGCCGTCATGCCGCGGATCGATAAAAGTTCCCAGGCCGACCCGGGAAATGACGCCGGGGCGACGGGCGGCGACATCCCGGAAAAAATGGGAGATGACGCCCTGCGGCCAATTGTAGGCCAGAATCTTGTTTTCCCGGATCAATGTCTGTAGCTTGGGGGCCAGACCGATATGGCCGCCGACGACCCTGCCGACCAATCCCTCATGAGCCAGGTGATTCAGGCCCTTTTCTTTGCTGTCCCCCTGTCCCGCCGCATAGACGATGGTGAGGTTCCGGGGAGAACCGGTCTTAAGGAAATAGTCTTCCAGAGCCATGGCGATCTCCTCGGCAAAGGCGGTTCCCACAAAACCCTCCGTCGCCACCGTATCCCCGTCCCTGATGATACGCACCGCCTCTTCCGCAGAAACGATCTTCCCCTTCTTCAGTTGCAGTGTCGGAATCAGGGCAAATACCGGGTGAACGAAATCCCCTTTTACCGATGTTTCCTCGCTCATTGTCGCCTCCATCCGTTATTTCTTGCGCGGGCCAAGCGTGAATCTCCGCCCCAACAATCGGTTGTTAAAAAAAATGCGTTTCCCCCTTCGGACTTTAGAATATGCCTGCCCTCACCCGTCGGCTTCTTACCCGGCGGAGCATATCGAAGCGTTACTGGATGAATCACTGCTTCGCAGCACCTCCTGTTTCAACGGACGACGTTCCTCAGGCAAGGATACGGCAAAGGAAACGGGGGTGTACCTGGAAACACCGCGACCCTCTCCCGGAGGGCCGGGCTGCCGGATTGATCTCGAGAGGTTTCCGTTCAAGACATTTCAATTTTCTTGATTTGATCGTACAGCATTTGGTTGACCGGGGTCGAAACACCCATACGCCGGCCCATGTCGATGACCTTGCCGGCCAACATCTCCACTTCCGTTTTTCTGCCGGCCTCCACGTCCTGAAGCATCGACGTCTTGCCTTGAGGACTCAGACGCATAAGGAACGGATCGAAATCGGCCATATCCTGTTCCGAAAGCGCGATATGGAGCTTCTCCGCCAGAGCAACGACCTCTCTCATGGCGGCCGCCATCAGTTCCCGGGCATCCTTCGAGGTCTGAAAGACGCCGTAAGGGGCACGCAGCACGGCCGAAGCCTGATTGATGCCCACGTTGATCATGTATTTCCACCAGAGGACATGCAGCATATCGGCGGGCGTTTCATAGACGATCCCCGCTTTATCGAACAGGGCCTGAACCTTCCGGACTCGCTCGCTGACATGCGGATTGGCCGCTTCTCCAAAATAGATTTTCCCCTGGTTCGTATATGTAACGCGGTTTCCAACCCGCAAGGCATCGATGCCGACCGATACGGCATACAACATATGTTCCATTCCGTATGCAGCGCCTATGCGCTCTTCGCTGTCGATGCCGTTCATGACCGACATGATGACGGTTTCCTTGCCGATCCTCCCCTTCATGTCCCTGATGGCATCGTCGAGATCGTGATACTTCACGGCGACAAGAACAAGATCGGCCGGCGGCGAGGGATCGTCGGAACCCAGAACCGGAATCTCGTACTTCCTGTCGTTGACGACCAGGCTTTCCCGGCGGAGACGCTCAAGCCTCCCTCCGGCAGCGACAAAGGCGACGCCCTGCCTGTCCGCATCGAACAACAGCCCTCCATAGGCCGCCCCCAGGGCGCCCGCCCCGACCACGGCAACTTTCTTAATATCGGACGGCATACTTGCTCACTCCCCTGTCTTTCAAGACGCGGCGACGTTTCGTTCAGTCACCGGCCGCCAAACGGTATCCGAGTTCTTCGGCTTCGTGAAGCAGGTCCCGGTTGATTTTAATCTCACCGGCGTTCATGGCGCTGCCGTACACCATGCCGACTATTTCAGCCTTTGTATAGGCATAGGCATCCTGAAAGGTCCGCAGCGCATTGACGCAGCCCGAGTCAAACGGGTCGTCGCCGCCATAGGCCATCGCGATGGCGATACGCTTGCCTTCAAATGAATCCAATCCGTAAGCGGACAAGGCAAAACAGCGATCCATCCAGATCTTGATTTGGGCCGACATGTTGAACCAGTAAACCGGACTGGCGATTACCCAGGCTTCCGCTTCCAGCATCTTCCGGTAGAGCATCTGCATGTCGTCCTGGATCGAGCACCCCTTGCTTCCGGGCTTCTTGCAGACGTAGCATGATTTACAGGGGGCGATCTCCATGCCGTGGAGGTAAAATGTTTCGATACGGCCTCCCGCGGCTTTAGCCCCCTTGGCAATCCGCTCCGCCAATATCGTACTGTTTCCCCGCTTCCGCGGACTCCCCAAAAGAATGATCACTTTTCTTCCCGGCTTCTTGCCTTCCGTTATTTTCTTCGCCATCGCCTCCGCCCCCTTTATGTAAGATATAGATTCAACATCAATCCCTTGCTATAGCTGAGCTTTAATCTTTTCGACGACCTTGCCTGCCATCTCCTCCTCACGGACGGACACAAGATCGATCGTTTCTCCGCCGATGCAGATCCACTTACCGATCGGGCTCCCGGCGGTTGTAATCTCCGCGCACGCCGTCGGGCATCCGCACAGGGAAACGCCCATGGACCAGTCTTGCGGCGGCTCGTTAGTCGCCAATTTGAAGCCGGGAGGCAACATCTTCTCCAGCACCTGCACCAGCCTTTGCCGGTCGATGACAGGATTGCAGCCGCCGCAATATTTAATGCCGATGATATTCATAGTGTACAGTATAGCATGTTTTTTCCGACTGGAGTAATATTAAGAGAGATCCTCTATCGTCATCACCCGGAATCGCTTACAAAACATCGAATGCAGACAAAAGAAAAAGGCAGGACCATGCTGGCCCTGCCTTTCCATGTCGAAGCACGTATGCCGCCCGGATTAACCGGCTGCGTTGGCGCCGGCGATGCGGCCGAAAACGAAGATATCGGCAATGGCGTTTCCGCCGACACGGTTGGTGCCGTGGATACCGCCTGTCACTTCCCCGGCTGCATAAAGGCCGGGGATCGGCTTGCGGTCATGGTCCAGCACTTCCGCTTTGGTGCTGATATTCAGGCCGCCCATGGTGTGGTGGACCGCCATACCGGCATAACAGGCCCAGAAGGGAGCTTTCTCAATCTTCTTGGTCAGGTTCCGCGGGTTTTTATTAAAGTCCGGGTCCGACTTGCCGGCTACGATAACGTCGTTGTAACGTTTAACGGTGGCGACGAATGCGTCGGCGGGAACACCCATTTTCCCGGCGAGTTCTTCAAGGGTATTGGCTGTCCAGGCGTCCCCTTCCTTGATGCCGGCCATAGTCGTATCTCGCGTAATCCTGTCGTAACCCTGAAAGACCTGATCATCGAGAACGGTAAAGCCGTATTTTTCCGGCAGGTTGAGGATGGCCTCACGGAGCACGTCCCGCCTCTCGTCCTCCGCAACAAATCGCTTCCCTCTCTTGTCGACAAAGATAAACCCCGATACATCCAGATGCAGGGTTATCCGGAGGTCCCTTCCGGGAGGGGCCCCGGGATTGCACTGGATGTAATCCATGCCGATGGGGTATCCACCGATATTCATGGCGGCCAGGATGACCTCCCCCGTGGCCCCCGGATGGTTCGTTGTCGTGAGGTCCTTCATGCGGGGATCGTGCAGGGCCCGTAATTCCTTGTTGGCTCCAAACCCGCCGGAAGCGAGAACAACCGCTTTCCTGGCCCTGATATAGAGTGCCTTTTTCCTCTTGTCGAACACCTTGACGCCGAGGACGCGGCCGCTCAACTGTTTTTCCCTGATGATGCTGTCGACTTTTACCTCCGTAAGGGTCTTGACGCCCCGTTGATCGGCGGCGGCCTTCAGGGTCTTGATGTAGCCCGTCCCTTTCGGATCGACGGGAATATGGGACCGCGGATAGAGGGCGCCGTAAATCTGAATGACCTTATCGTCAAACTTCATCCCCAGGCTCTCCAGCCACTGGACGGCATCGTTGGCGTTTGCCGTCAGTATCTTCACCTTTTCCGCATCGGCGCGATAATCCCCCGCCGCGATGGTCTGTTTGAAATGGTTTTCCGCAGAATCCTGAATATTCAGCTTGCCCTGCCTCTTGGGATCGGCTGCATTGAGGAAACCGCCGGAAATGATTGTGTTGCCGCCGATGACGGCCATTTTCTCCAGGACGAGAACGTCCGCACCTTTCTCCCTGGCGGTGACCGCGGCGGCCAATCCGGCACCGCCTGCTCCTACGACGACGACGTCGACGGTCCGGTCCCACTTTTTGGGGACGGCCTCCTGGGCTTTCGCCTCGCCTGCACCCAGCCCCAGAGCCAACGCACTGGCGCCGACGGCCCCGGCCTTGATAAAGCCCCGTCTGGTTACCCCTTGATTTACCTCTGCCTCAGACATCTTAATCTCCTTTCGTCCGTAAACCTGCTAATGACTTCCAAATCATTACGCGGGAAGCCTCAATCTTATCCATAAGCGACAGACTTCTTGAAGCTCCCGTAAATATGTAAAGCAAATTGAGGGAGATATCAACCATCAAAGTGTCGATACTCCATTGAAGATCACACCCTGTTCTTTAATCGGGTGATGATTCGTAACACAGCATCGGCCGGCAGCAGCCGCTTCTTCTGTATATTGGAACACGATATTAAACATGCGGAACATTTCCTTGACTTCACTTTTCCGCATGGTAAAAAATTTAACATATGGAACCGCCACCCATGGAGAATGCAGCGCTGTGAAGCACGTATCCTCGAAAACGAAGACATCCGGCAAAGTCACAGTCTTGATAAATCTCTGACAAAATACACTCCAGACACGATTGCTTCTGTTGATGCATTGATACGGAAAATCGAGCAGATCAGGATCAGGAAGGTGGCCATCGACGAGGAAGAAGCCCTGGCTGTCGGCGGATCGCCGCTACTGGCGGGGATATTGTCCGCGGCGGAACCGGCTTATTAAGCAGAAATAAAAGATAGACTTGCCGGTCTTCCGAAAACGATTCAGTTTTTGGGAGGCCGGTTAAAAACTGCCTGTACTATCGATGCCAATCCCCATAACCGGCCGGCATCCGTAAGATACTTTTCATTCCGTTAGAAATCCGTTGGAAAATCCCCCTGAAAATGCAAAAAAGGGATTAGCCGTTTCAGCTAACCCCTTGTAATTTCTTGGTAGCGGGGAGAGGATTCGAACCTCTGACCTTTGGGTTATGAGCCCAACGAGCTACCGGACTGCTCCACCCCGCGGCACCGGCCTTGCCTAGGCAAAACCGAATGCTCCTTAAAGCACCGGTACTGCCTTTTGTCAAGGAGTTTTTCGACAAAATGCGCCGGTCCAACCCTGATTCCATCAGGATTCGCGGACCATGACCATTCCATCCGGACCGTATCGATTGAGGAAGTGCGATTTCCGTCCTATGGACTCATCACATCAGTTCTTTTTCACTCAATTCCACGGCCCGCTCTATTTCCGCCTTCAACTGCGGCGGCAGGCCCGGAATATCAACGCTGAGGAATCCCCTGACAATCGTCGATGTGGCCTCGTCCTCCGTCAAACCGCGGGACATGAGGTATAGAATCTCCTCCTGGGCGATCTTGCCGACGGCGGCCTCGTGGGACATCTCGACGCCGTCCACCTGGCCCTGAAGCTCGGGAATGGCATGGATCAGGCCACCGTTCAGGAGAAGCCCGCGGCATTCCAGATGGGCCTTGACGCCCGGCTTCTCGCCTATCAGATCGCCCCGGGAAATAATCCTGCCGCCGTTGCTGATGGCGCGGGCCACGATCTCCGCCCGGGTGTCCTCTTCCTTGAGAAAGATGCGTCCGCCGACATCCATTTCGGAGCCGGGGCTTCCCACCAGCAGGCTGTAAAATCGCGCAACAGCCCCTTTTCCCGTGAGATACGTCGTGGGATACATCTGGAGCGACTTAACCGGCTTCATGCAGATATAGTTGTTCAGAAACAGGCCGCCCTCCTCGACGACCCCGACGGACCTCGGCCGAACCATCATCTCTTCCGCCCAGTTATGGATCATGGTGAAACTGAGCTTGGCATTCTTCTTGACGAAAAACTCGGATATCCCTACATGCAGGCCCCTTTTAAGATGGGACGCCGCAGTACAGCCGGTGATGACGTGCAGTTCGGCCCCTTCTTCCACGATGATCAGGTTGTGGACGTACTGGCTCAGGTTCTCCTTGTCAATATAGAGGCAGGCCTGGACGGGATAGATCACTTTGCTTCCCGGCAGTGCCCGGATCACGTAGCCGTCGTGCAGTTCTAGCTGGGCCTTGGACGTATACTTGTCGGCATCGACAGCCGCAAGCTTCCAGTAATAGTCTTTAACCCAGTCAACCTCCTTTAGGGCCTTTTTGATCGGCAGGACTTCAAGGCCTTCCTGCTTCGAACGGGAATGGATGACGGCGGTGTCCTTCTGCAGATAAGTGCCGGACCGTCCTTTTTCCCCGGCATCGACGCCTGCTTCGATGATCCGTTGCTTGTCTTTTTTTGAGAGCTTGGTCAAGTCCTGGAGATACTCGTGCTGAACAGGTTCAGCCGTAAAGCTGGACAAATCGATATCCGGTCCCAGCGCGGCCTTTTTCTCCTTGGCTGCGGCAGCTTTTTCGTCTAAGTCGTACATCGTATACACTCCTCGTATCCGGCTTTCTTGATACATTGAAAGATTTCATGGGGATTGCTCTTACAGCTCATGACGCCTTCGTAGAGAACCTGTCCTTTATCGGCTGTCAGGTAATCCAGGATGAAGCCCGTATGGGTGATGATGAGCCCCATTTTGCTCCTTTCCTGGTGAAGCTGCTTCTGGCTCTTATCGAGGGCCTTCGTAAAATCCCTCTGCAGGAGGTGGCTGATCATATTGCCCACAAGAACGATGTTTTCCAGATCGACGCCCGATTCAGGCTCGTCAAAAAGCAGCAGGTCCGGGTTTTGGGCCATCAATTGAAGAAGTTCGGAGCGCTTGATCTCCCCGCCGGAGAAGCCGGCGTTGATATCGCGGTCCAGAAAAGCCGAAAAATTGACCTTCTCCGCCATGGCCTCCACGTCGGCATTTTTCCCGTTTCCGGCACATATCTGCACCATCTGGCGCGTTTTAAGTCCGTGGATCGTCGGTGGGCGCTGAAACGACATCCCGATACCCAGCCGGACGCGCTCGTAAACAGGCATATGGGTGATATCGTGCCCCTTAAAAACGATTCTTCCCGCCGTTACTTCGTACTGCGGATAGCCCATAATAGTCATCAGAAGCGAGGTTTTTCCCGAACCGTTCGGCCCGAAGAGGATGTGCGTCTCTCCTTCCTTGATCTCGAGATCGATATGCTTCAGGATCTCTTTTCCGCCGATTTTCACCTGTAAATCTTCGATCATCAACATAATTTCTCTCCATTTAGACTGCCCTTGTCCATGGTTTAACGCTCCACGCGACAATAACCGACTTTGATGATTAAGGTAATAACGGCAGGATGAAAAATCAATAGCGTGCGGCTAATTTTCCATGACTTCGATAGTGTCGCCGGTCCGGACCACGCCGCCGATGATGACCCGGGAGAAGATCCCTTCCTTCGGCATGATGCAGGTCCCCACCTGGCGAAAGATGGAACAACCTTTGTTGTGGCAGGCCTTCCCGATCTGCGTCACTTCGAGAACGGCGCCGCTCCGGGTGCGCAGGCGGACCCTCAGGGGCAGCATGTGGAGGTCGATCCCTGCAACGGCCAGATTTTCCGCAAAGTCGCCGTAACCGAGTTCGAGACCTTTTGCCTTCATGGCTTCGATGCTTTTTACGGCCAGCAGGCTGACCTGGCGGCGGCTTTCACGGCCGGCGTGGGCATCGCCATCGATCCCGAAATCCGCCACCAGCGTCACCGACGGGTGCGGCTCTTTCCTCTCCCCCGTCTTGTCGCTACGGCAGACGGCGACGATGGTTCCTTTCAGAATGCCCATAGTGTTTTTTTCGATCAGCTGAAATCGAGCATCCGCTGGATACTTGCCCGGGCTCTTTCGGCGACATCGGCCGGGACCTCGACGACGTATTGCATGTCTTCCAGGGCCCACAGTACCTTCTCGAGGTTGATCATCTTCATATTGGGACAAATAGCCAGCTTGGAAACAGGATAGAAGACCTTACCGGGATTCTCCTTTTCCATCCGGTGAATGATGCCGCGCTCGGTGGCGACGATGATCTCCCGGGCCTTCGTCTCCTTGACGTATCGGGTCATGCCCTCCGTGGAGGCGACCTTATCGGCCACTCTGATCGTCTCGGGCCTGCACTCGGGATGGACGACAACCACTGCATCCGGGTGTTGGGCCCTTTGCTCTTCGATGTGTTGAGGCAGGATCTTCGCGTGGGTCGGACAGTATCCCTTCCATTTGATCATCGTCCGCCCTGTCTGCGATTCGACGTAAGCCGCAAGATACTGATCGGGGACGAAGATGATTTCGGGGCTGTCTTTAAGAACCTCTCCGACCATCTTCACGGCATTTGCCGACGTGCAGCAGAGATCGCATTCGGCCTTCACTTCCGCGCTGGTGTTGACGTAGCAGACGACTTTGGCGTCGGGGTGTTCCGCCTTCAGTTCCCTGAGCTGCCCGGCGGTAATCATGTCCGCCATGGGGCAGCCCGCGTGGAGATCTGGAAGAAGCACCGTCTTTTCGGGCGAGAGGATCTTGGCCGTCTCCGCCATGAAATGGACTCCGCAGAAGACGATGACCTTCGCATCGGTCCGGGATGCTTCAATGCTCAATCCCAGGGAATCTCCTACGTAGTCCGCGATGTCCTGGACTTGGGGGATTTGATAGTTGTGGGCCAGAATGACGGCCTTGCGCTCTTTCTTGAGCCGCATGATCTTTTCAACAATGTCCATGAATAACCTCCTTGATAACGCCTCCGCCCAGCACGACCTCGCCGTCGTAAAGGACGACGGACTGCCCCGGGGTAATGGATTCCTGGGGCTGGTCGAACATGACGTGCAGCCCGTCTGCCTCGCGACGGATCGAACATTTGGCCGCACGGTGCGCGTAGCGGATCTTCGCCTCGCCGAAGGCGGGCCATGCATCGACCAGCATGTTGAGATTGTCCGCTATCAACTCCCTGGCCTTAAGGTCCTTCTTCTCCCCGACAACGATGCGGTTCCGCTCAACATCTATCTTGAGGACATAGAGCGGCACCTTGTGACTGATACCGAGGCCGCTTCGCTGTCCGATCGTGTAAAAAGCCACGCCCCGGTGTTTTCCGAAAACCGTTCCCGAATGATCCACTATATCGCCGGGTTTTGCCTCTCCCAGACGGCTTGTCAGGAAGGAGCCGTATCCGTCCCGGGGGATGAAGCAGATATCCTGGCTGTCGGATTTCGCGGATACCGGGAGCCCCGCCTTTTTGGCCAGGCCCCTGACTTCTTCCTTGGTCAATCCGGCCAGGGGAAAGAGCACCCGGCCCAATGTCTCCCGGGGAACGGCGTGAAGGAAATAGGTCTGGTCCTTCCGGCGGTCCTTGGGAACCATCAGATAGCATGCATCGCCGACGGAATCCAGGCGGGAATAGTGCCCCGTTGCGATATAATCGAACCCCATGGACAGCGCTTTCCGGAAAAGGGTCCCGAATTTGAGGGACCTGTTGCACTCCACGCAGGGATTGGGCGTTCTGCCCTTCGTATACTCGGAAATGAACGGCTGAATGACCAATGTTTCCAGTTCATGGGCAAAATCCATGACGTAATGGTTGATACCCAGGATGCCGCACACCCGCCGCGCATCTTCGATTTCCTGAGGTCCGCAGCATTTGACCGGCCCTCCCTCTCCGGATTCGGCCGCAACCCCCAGGCACATCGTTACGGCTACCACGTCGTGGCCCGCTTCTTTCAATAAATAAGCCGCCACCGATGAGTCTACCCCGCCGCTGACGGCTACCAGCACCTTCTTTTTGGTCATATCCCGTGCTTCCGGAAGACTTCACGTTCAGGCTGTCCAAAACGGAGGACCGGCCGTCCCTGTCTTTAAACCCCTTCTGTATATTGTCGCGCAGTCTAATATAAAGACGGCATGGAATACAAGCCTTTCATCGTCGTCCGGACAAAAGAGAGGAAAATCCCCACTCATCGTCTTAGATACCCGACCCTCTCTCGAAATCTTCATACTGGGCCTGCATCTGGGTGATCCGGCTGCCCGGAGGCACGCTCCCGGTCAGCCAGACATTGCCGCCGATGACGGAACCCTCGCCGATGACTACCCGGCCCAGGATCGTGGCTCCGGAATAGATCGTGACGTCGTCTTCGACGATCGGATGCCTCGGAATGCCCTTGACGGGATTTCCATCCTCGTCTAGCTTGAAACTCTTGGCCCCGAGGGTCACGCCCTGGTAGATGCGCACCCGGTCACCGATGATGCAGGTTTCGCCGATCACAACGCCCGTGCCGTGATCGATGAAAAAATGCTTCCCGATGGTGGCCCCCGGATGGATATCGATGCCGGTTCGGCTGTGGGCATGCTCCGTTATCATCCGGGGAATGAAGGGAACGCCGAGGCTGTAAAGTTCATGGGCCAGCCGGTAATTGGTCATCGCCCAGAGGCCGGGATAACAGAAGATGACCTCATCGAGGCTCGGAGCGGCAGGATCGCCCTCATAGGCTGCGTGGACGTCCGTCGCGAGCAGACCCTGGACGGCGGGAAGCCTTCCCAGAAATGCCTCGGTGATCGACTCGGCCTGTTCGTCGCAGATCGGACAGCCCTGGATATCGTCCCGGCACGCAAAGACGAGGCCCCGCTTGATCTGTTCCCGCAGAATAAGCCGGAGGCGATCCAGGGCGGACCCGATATGGAAAGGCAGATTCTCCTTTTTCACTTCCGAAAAGCCGAAGTATCCCGGAAAGAGGATCGAACGCAGGGCGGTCACGACCTCGTCGATGACGCCCGGGGAAGGCAGGGACTGATGACAGTTTATCCTGCCGTTTCTATCGATGAATCCTTCGGCGTTATTGAAAAGTGTGTCGACCAGGCCTTTGAGTACGCCGTTTTCGGCCGCTGCCGGCGGCAAGATTTCTGTCCGTTTCTTTTCACTCATGGCAACCTCATATCCTTCAGCATGACGCTCCGTCTTCGTGATCGTGGCGAGGCCTCGGTTCCAATGTACGTTTGTCGCCGGTTTTTTGGAAATAGTCCTCGATGGCCGACTTCAGGGCGTCTTCCGCAAGGACGCTGCAGTGCATCTTGATCGGCGGCAGGCCTCCCAGGGCCTCGGCAACCGCCCGATTGGAAAGCGACATGGCCTCTTCGATGGTCTTGCCTTTGACCAGTTCCGTGACCATGGAACTCGTCGCGATGGCGGCCCCGCAGCCGAACGTCTTGAACTTGGCGTCGGTAATCACATCGTTCTCCACTTTGATGTAGAGTTTCATGACGTCTCCGCACACCGGATTGCCGACCTTGCCGATCCCGTCGGCATCTTCGATTTCGCCGACATTTCTCGGATTGTTGAAATGATCCATGACTTTGTCGCTATATTGGCTCATGATGGTTTCTTCTCCTCTATATTCTAAGTCTTTCCGCGACGGACGGCGTCTGCCATCAGGTCAATGCCTTTCCTGAAAACAGGCCGGTTCCGGCACCGTTTGCCGTCACCCCTCGTACAGTGGCGACATGGCCCTGAGTTTCTTGACGACCTGCGGCAGGATCTCCAGAACGTCGTTTATGTCCTGTTCCGTCGTATACCGCCCAAGGCTGAAACGCAGCGAACCGTGGGCCACCTCATGGCTCAGGCCGATGCAGGTAAGGACGTGGGAAGGCTCCAGGCTGGTCGACGAACAAGCCGAGCCGGTGGAGCAGGCAATCCCCATCAAATCGAGGCTGAGGAGCATGCCCTCGCCCTCGATATACTCGATGGAGACGTTCGCGTTGTTGGGCAGCCTCTTCACCGGATGGCCGTTGAGCCTCACCTGGTCGATCTTCTCCAGAATGCCCGCAATCAGTTTGTCCCTCAGTCTCGATAATTCCGCCACTTCCTGCTGCAAGCCGGCGCCCGCCAATTCCACGGCCTTGCCGAAACCGACGATGCCCGGCACATTGTGCGTCGAGGCCCTCCGTCTGTTTTCCTGGTCCCCGCCGTGTATGAACGGCGTGATCCTTGTCCCCTGCCTGATGTACAAGAGCCCGACCCCTTTCGGGCCGTAAAGCTTATGAGCGGAGGCGCTCAATAAATCCACGTTCAGGTCGTCCACGGTATACGGCAGATGCCCCAGCGTCTGAACGGCGTCCGTATGGAAATAGACATCCCGCTCCCGGGCGATCCGCCCGATTTCCGCTATGGGCTGGATCGTACCGATTTCATTGTTGGCGTGCATGACCGAAATCAGGATTGTCTTATCGGTAATGGCCCTTTTAACGTCGTCGGGATCTACGAGGCCGTCCTTGTCGGTCGGCAGGATCGTCACGGAAAAGCCCTCCTCCTTCTCCAGAAAATGGCACGGCTCCGTAACCGCGTGATGTTCGATCCCCGTCGCGATGATGTGGTTGCCCTTCTTGCGCCGGGCGTAGGCGACGCCCTTGATGGCGAAGTTGTTGCTTTCCGTGCCGCCGCTCGTGAAGACGATCTCCCCGGGCTTCGCGCCCAGAAAAGCGGCAATGCCTTCCCGGGCATTCTCCATGGCCGACCTTGCCTGCTGCCCGAAAGCATGCAGGCTCGACGGATTTCCGAAATGCTCCGTAAAATAAGGCTCCATGGCCTTCAAAACGGCGGGGTCGACGGGCGTCGTCGCCGCGTAATCGAGATATATTCTTCTCATGACAGTCCTTTTATAGCTCCGTTTTTATTGTCTTGGGTTCTGCGATCCTCTCGATCGTCGGGGTTTATTCCGTGCCTTTCGCCCGGAGCATGAATATAGCGTTCGATGCCAGCAGATTGGGCCAGAAGCGGCATAGGCCGCTGTCGCACAGGTAAAACTCGCTGAGAATCTGCAGTTCCCTCGATACGCAGAATGTCTTGAAATCCTCGATGCTCAGGAAACGCACATTCGGCGTATCGTGCCACAGATAGGGGAGCGACGGCGTCATGGGCGATTTTCCCCGGAAAAAGAGCATCATTCGCGATCCGATACAGGCGAAATTCGGGAAACCGACAATAATTTTTCTGCCCACCCGCAGGGCCTCGCGAATGATAAAATCGACCTTGCGTATCTGCTGCATGCTCTGGTTGAGGATGACGAAATCGAAGGAATCGTCCGGGTATTCCATCAGTCCGCTTTCGATATCGTCGTGGAATACGCTCAGGCCTTTTTCGACGCACTTGTAAATCGCTTCCTCGTCGAGTTCGATGCCCTGGACCTTGGCGCTTTTGTCCCGCGCCAAAAGATACATGAGTTCCCCGTCGCCGCAGCCGAGATCCAAAACCCGTGCATGATCGCCGATCTGGCTGACGATGATCCGGTGATCGAGCGCAATTTTCTCAGCCATAGTTTTCCAGGACCTCGTAGCCGTTGAACGTCTTGTCGAGAAACGGGCCGATCAGTTTGGTCTGGTTCTCCGACTCGACCAGGAACGCATCGTGTCCGTACGTGGATTTTAACTCGCAGTAGGTCGCGTCGGCGTGACGAATCTTCAGCGCCCGGACGATATCGGCGGACTGGTAGGACGGATAGAGCCAATCGGACTGGAAAGAGATGACGAGAAAGCGCGGCACATCGCCCAATCTTCCTTTCGGGAGCAGCTTTCCTCCCGACAGATCGAAATAATCCATCGCCTTGGTGATATACAGATAGGAGTTGGCATCGAAACGCTTGACGAAGTTCGCCCCGCGGTAGCGCAGATAGCCCTCCACCTCAAAGTCGGCATCGAAGCCGAAGCTGAGGCGGCCCGTCTTGAGTTTGCGGGAGAATTTCTCTTCCATGGACCGGTCGCTCATGAACGTGATGTGGCCGATCATCCGAGCGACCGCCAAACCCCTCTCCGGCTGGCCGAATTCATAGTAATCCCCGTCGCGCCAGGCGGGATCGGCCATGATCGACTGCCTGACCACCTCGTTGAAGGCGATCTGCTGGGACGAGTGTTTGAGCGCGGTGGCAATGGGAATGGCGGAACGCACCCTGCCGGGATACGACGCAACCCATTGCAGCACGAGCATCCCTCCCATGGAACCGCCGGCGACGCAAAGGAGTTTCTCGATTCCCAGATGGTCGATCAGGTGCTTCTGGGCGTGGACCATGTCGGCGATCGTGATGAAAGGAAACGCCTGTCCGTAGGGCTTCCCCGTCGCCGGATCAATCGATGACGGTCCCGTGGAACCCTTGCAGCCGCCGATGACATTCGAGGAGACGACAAAATAGCGATCGGTATCGAAGGCCTTGCCGGGGCCGATCATGTCGTCCCACCAGCCCGGATTGTCCTGCCCCTCATGCACGCCTGCCGCATGGGCATCGCCGGACAGGGCGTGGAGCACCAGGATGGCGTTGGTGTTATCGGCATTCAGCCTGCCGTAGGTTTCATAGGCGAGGGTCACTTCCGCAAGCGTCTCGCCGCTCTCGAGTACCAGGCCCCGCGGCTGATGGGAAAAGGTGAAATACTTCGTCTCGACGATCCCAACGGATCGTTTCTCAATTTCTTTCTTATTCATGGATACGTCACTCTACTCTTTGAACAACCAGGTCGTCAGGTACCGTTCCCCCGTATCGGGAATAATCACCACGATCATCTTTCCCTGGTTCTCTTTCCTTTCTGCAATCTTCAGGGCGGCCCAAAGGGCGGCCCCACTCGATATGCCCACGAGGATGCCCTCTTCCCGGGCCAGACGCCGGGCCATGAGTCCGGCATCGTCGCTTGAGACCTTGACCACTTCGTCGATAACGCTGCGATTAAGAACCTGCGGCACGAAACCGGCGCCGATTCCCTGTATCTTGTGAGGTCCCGGCATACCACCGGACAAGACGGGCGATGCCTCCGGTTCGACGGCTATCGCCTTGAAATCCCCTTTTCTGGCTTTGACTGCTTCGGCGATACCTGTTAGCGTTCCGCCGGTGCCGACACCGGCGACAAGGATATCCGCTTTGCCGTCCGTATCCCGCCAGATCTCCTCGGCGGTTGTACGCCGGTGTATTTCCGGGTTGGCCGCATTATTGAACTGCTGGAGCATCACGGCCCCCGGTATGTCCTTGATTAAATCTTCGGCCTTGGCCACGGCTCCTTTCATCCCCTCACCGCCGGGCGTCAGGACCAGTTCTGCGCCGAGGATTTCCAGCAATTGCCGCCTTTCTATACTCATCGTATCGGGCATGGTCAAAATGAGACGATACCCTCTTGAGGCGGCGACGAAGGCCAGGGCTATGCCAGTATTGCCGCTGGTCGGTTCGATAATGACGGCACCATCTTTCAGCAACCCCTTCCTTTCGGCATCTTCGATCATGGCGACGCCGATCCGGTCCTTGACGCTGGACAAGGGGTTAAAAGACTCCAGTTTCAACACGATGTCGGCCCCGCAGCCTTCGCTCAAGCGCTTAAGCCTGACCAGGGGCGTTCGGCCGACGGTCTTGGTGATATCGTCATAGATGTTCATGAACCTGCTCCTTTCGGGTTTTTCATGTTCAGGCTTTTCCGGGAAAAACGGGGCAAGCCGTACATCCTATTTGCAGGGCCCGGTCGATATCGGCCTTGATGTCCTCCACGTTTTCGATGCCGATGGACAGGCGGATGAAATCTTCCGTAACGCCCGTGGCCTCCTGCTCTTCCCGCGAAAGCTGCTGGTGCGTCGTCGACGCCGGATGGATGACCAGGGTCTTGGCGTCGCCGATATTAGCCAAATGGGAGAGCAGTTCGACCGACTCGATAAAACGTTTCCCGCATTCGAAGCCTCCTTTAATGCCGAACCCCACGAGAGCTCCGTAGTGGCCCTTCATGTATTTAGCCGCAACCTGATGGCTGGGGTGATCCGGAAGCCCCGGGTAATTGACCCAACTCACCAAAGGATGATCCTTCAGATACAGGGCGATCTCCATGGCGTTGGCGGAGTGCTGCCTCTGCCGCATCGGCAGCGTTTCCAGGCCCTGCAGAAACATGAAGGCATTGAACGGACTCAAACAGGCTCCCATGTCGCGGAGCCATTGCACCCTCACCTTCAGGATATAGGCAAGATTTCCCATCCCGGGGATATTGCCGAAAGCCTCCCAGAATTTTAAACCGTGGTAGCTGGGATCGGGATCGGTCAATTCGGGGAACTTGCCGTTGGCCCAGTTGAAATGGCCCGAATCGACAATCACGCCGCCGATGGACGTGCCGTGTCCGCCGACGAACTTCGTCGCCGACAGCACCAGGATATCCGCACCGTAGTCGATCGGACGGACCAGACCGATACCTACCGTATTGTCCACGACAAAAGGAATGCCCGCTTCATGGGCGATTCCGGCAATGGCCTCAAAATCGGGCACGTCAAGCTTGGGATTGCCGACCGCCTCCGCGTAAATAGCCTTCGTCTTACCGGTAATAGCCGCCTTGAATGCGCCCGGATTCTTGGAATCGACAAACGTCACCTTCCTGCCCAGCTTGGGGAAGGTGTGATGAAAGAGCTGATAGGTCCCGCCGTAAAGGTTATCGGCGGCGACAATTTCATCACCGACAAGGGAAAGGGCAAGCAGCGCCATACTCGTGGCCGCCTGGCCGGATGCAACGGCCAGGGCCCCCGTCCCGCCCTCGATGGCGGCGATCCTCTTCTCGAAGACATCGTTGGTGGGATTCATGATCCGGGTATAGATGTTGCCGAACTGCTGGAGAGCAAAAAGACCGGCGGCATGGGCCGTGTCCTTGAATACATAGGATGTGGTCTGGTAGATGGGCACCGCGCGAGCACCCGTCGCCGGATCGGGACTTTCCTGGCCGGCATGTACCGCCAGAGTTTCCAATCTTCTGTCTGACATTGATCGTTCTCCTTTATAAAATTTCCTGCCAGAATAAAAAACCCGCCCCCGGAATGATGCTTTCACCGGGCGGCGGGCTTACGTTGCTCATTGTCTGGTACGAATGAGCTACATAAGCACTCCTCCCCATGTCGTGACGCAACACATGGTCTTGATGCCACACATGAACCTAAAGACGAGACGCATTAACAATGTATCCGGAACACCGACGCGTTGTTTCGGTTTCAACGGCTTATGAAAAGTGAACCATTCCATGAAGAATTACCCCGGTATCGTTAAAAAAGAGTTTCGCTTGAATCTCTACTGAAATAATAGATATTCTGTCTGGTCTATTTTGTCAAGAAATTTTTTATCATTCTCTTCATAAACCGCTTGGAACCGGTCTTGCCGTGATACGGCAAATGCTGTTCCATACATTTCGAGCCTTCATGGCCGGCGAAAAAGATATTGCTTGACAAATACCAGCCGGGAAAATAATTTCTACTGAAACAGTAGATTATATGATGGCAAAGCAACGAAACAGCGGGGGAAACGATGCGGATATCGACAAGAGGACGTTACGGGGTACGGCTGATGATCGAGCTGGCAACCCATTGCGGGAAGGGACCGGTGCTTTTAAAAGACATCGCCACTTACCAGAATATTTCAGAGAAATATCTCTGGCAACTGATCAAGCCGTTGAAATCGGTCGGTCTGATCAACTCCATCCGGGGATCGAAGGGCGGCTATGTTCTTGCCAAACCGCCGGCGGCTATTACCATGAAAGAAATCATCGGCGCACTGGAAGGATCGCTCTGCCTGGTCGATTGTGTGGATCATCCTGAGGCCTGCGAACGGTCGGAATCGTGTGCCAGTCGCGACCTGTGGGGCGAGGCTTCGCAGATTTTCGCAAAAAAACTCGAATCGTTAACCCTTGCCGATATGCTGGATCGGCAGAAACAGAAGGGAAGACCTTCCGGTAATCCAACGATATGATCCATGAACAACTTTTCACAATGCCCGTCCCGACTGGAGCCGGAAAGTGAACAGCGGTTATCTCGTATCATCCCCCCTGAATTTGAATCAAGAGGGATGCACTTTCTTGTCCCGACACTATTTACAACAGCCTTTGCACGGTTCTGCTGAAGTCGCTTCCTGTGCAGACCTGCAACAATCGGTTGACAGGCCTCCGTTTCTCTTATAGTCAGGAGCAGGTTTTATTGTTGACCAGGCCCGAATACGGCGTGGCCTCATCGAAATTCTTGGTTCAACTTTGCGGTCTATATGGGTCGTCGTCCCGTCATCGGATTGAATATGTCCCTGGAGGCAGGGAAAAAAAGCGCCGGGGATGTACTGCGCGTGCCTCTGCATTATGTGGATGCCGTTATCTCCGCCGGCGGAATTCCTGTTTGCCTTCCGCCTGCCGAAAGGGAAGCCTGGCCGGATGTCATCATGTCGCACCTCGACGGTATTCTTTTGATCGGCGGAGACGATTATCTTCCCGATCATTACGGGGGTCACGCGCAGCCCCAGGGCGAGCTTATGCCCGAACGTCGCGACCGGTTCGATATGGCGTTTGCCCGGTGGGCTCTGGAAGAAACAAGCCTTCCGGTCCTTGGCGTCTGCGGCGGACACCAGTTGCTCTCTATCGTGCAGGGTGGGGTCCTCATCCAGGACATCAGGACGGAATGGATCCCTCCGGAAGGACGGACCACCCTGCCCCATTCCGGAAGAGAACGACGCGGCGTTATGAAACGAAGATTCCGCCATCCGGTCCGCATGGAACCGGGCAGTCTTGTGGCCCGCGTTACCGGCACGGAATCCGGCTCGATGCTCGAAACCAATTCATTCCATCATCAGGCCGTCGCCCCGCATCAGATCGGCCGGGACCTTCGCGCAACGGCCTGGGCTTCCGACGGCATCGTCGAAGCCATTGAGCCTGCACCGGGCTCGGCCTGGGCAAGAACAGGCCGCTTCGTTCTCGGTGTCCAATGGCATCCCGAACAGCTGTCAAACGACAAGCCGCATCATAATCTCTTTGCCGTATTGATTGCAGCGGCCGCCAAATAACGCCGGGAACGCCATGAGCCGACACCTTCTCAGACTGTTCAGGATCTATCTCACTCCGAAGATGCTTCTCATGCTGGTTCTGGGCTTCTCCTCCGGCATCCCCCTCGCCCTGACGGGTTCAACCCTCTCGGCCTGGCTTGTGGCCGAGGGCGTCGACGTCAAGACGATCGGCATCTTTTCCCTCGTCGGACTGCCTTACGCCTTTAAATTTATCTGGTCGCCCCTCATGGACCGCTTCATCCCTCCTTTTTTGGGACGGAGGCGCGGGTGGATGATGATAACGCAACTGGCGCTGATCGCCGCCATCTCCGCCCTGGGATTCTTCAATCCTTCCTCCATAATCGCCCTTACGGCGGCGGCGGCACTGGGGCTGGCCTTCCTGAGCGCGAGCCAGGACATTGTTCTCGACGCCTACCGGACGGAATACCTGGACCCCGAGGAACGGGGCGCCGGTGCCGGAGTCTGGATCATGGGCTACCGGATCGCCATACTTGTCAGCAGCAGCGTGGCCCTCATCCTCTCCGATTTTTTGTCCTGGCAGGCCGTCTACGTCATCATGGGGCTGACCATGGCCGTAGGTTGCGTTGCAACCCTTCTCGCCCCGGAGCCCTCGCAGTCCGTGCCCGGCACCGATGCGATCGAACCCCCGAAGACCATCCGCGATGCGGTCATTCTTCCCTTTGTCGATTTCTTTCGCCGTCCCGGCGCTATCGATATCCTGCTTTTCATCATCCTCTACAAAATCGGGGAGGTCGCAGCCTCGCAGATGACGACGCCCTTCATCCTGAAGCACATCGGCTTTTCCCGAACCGAATTGGGCACGATCTACAAAGGCTTCGGCATGGCGGCCACCATCGCGGGAACATTGTTGGGCGGCGCCGTCATGTCCAGGTGGAGCCTGAAGCGCGCCCTTTTTATCTTCGGCGTGTTCCAGGGCGCGGCTACCCTTGTCTTCATCCTTCTCGAATTCACCGGCCGCGAAATCTGGGCGCTTTGCGTCGTGATCGGCACGGAAAACATCTGCACCGGCATGGGAACGGCGGCCTACGCAGCCCTGCTCATGAGCCTCTGCAATCGCAAATTCACCGCCACCCAGTATGCGCTGCTGAGCAGCCTGATGGCTGTAAGCCGTTACGTGACAGGAACGCCGACAGGTTACATGGTGGAATGGTGGGGCTGGACGGCCTTCTTCATCGTCTGTACCCTGGCTGCTCTGCCCGGGCTGCTGCTTTTAATGCGCTATGACCGCTGGGATGTAGAAGGAGTCAGATAACGGGAGGATCGGATATGTCGGAATTCTCGGTCTTCAATGTCGTGTTGGCTGTGGCCTCTGTTTTGTTCTTTCAGGGTCTGGCAACCAAAGGCGATGCGGCCGGTCTTGCCGAAGCCCGCCAGGCTGTTGTCGTCACAACCTTGAACTGGGATGAATCTGCGGCAGTGCTGCAAAGATACGAACGTAAAGATATTCATTCCCCCTGGCAGCAGGTCGGCAATCCCGCAAAAGCCGTCGTCGGCCGTTCGGGTCTCGGATGGGGTCGAGGCCTTCACCCTGAACCGGCTCCCGCCGGACCGCAGAAGAAGGAGGGCGACGGCAAGGCTCCGGCCGGTATTTTCTCGTTGAGCGCGTCTTTCGGTTACGCCGACGTGAAGGAGGTCAACTGGATAAAGCTCCCGTATCGACGGCTGACCGCAGACATCAAGTGCATCGACGACGCCGAATCAAGCCACTACAACAGAATAGTCGCCTCCTCGGAGGTTACGGCGGACTGGAAAAGTCACGAAGATATGCTGAGGGAAGACGGCCAGTACCGACTCGGGGTCGTCGTCGGACACAATACAAACCCCGTCGCAGCGGGGTCAGGTTCCTGCATTTTTCTTCATATCTGGATTGCGCCAACGGAAGGGACATCCGGCTGCACGGCCGTTTCAGCCGAGGACATGGAAGAGTTGCTGCACTGGCTCGATCCCTCATCGCAGCCGATACTGATTCAGCTTCCGGAGCCGGAGTACGGACGGCTGCGTCCATCCTGGAACCTGCCCTGATATCAGCCTTTATTACAGATTAAATCAGTTTCCAGCCGGAGATATAGAGCATCCTTAAGCCCAAGATCTCGTGGATGTCGACGACGAGGGGGAAGGGTGTGTCGAAATCTCTGTGAAGATAAAGCTTGGTCTGATTGACGATGGCCATGTCATATTCGACGGCGTTTTTCGGCACGCCGCGGCGCACCGACGGCCCCAGATTGACGCGGCCCCAGCTGAAACCTGATCGCGTGGTGAAGATATGAACGGCGTTTCCGTGTTTCATCAGGTAATCGCGGGCCTTATCGGAGATCGTTACCGAACCCGTTCTCCTGTAGCGCGATGAAGAGGGCGAGCGCATATCGGCCACCGCTTATGACTTGACAAAGTTTCCGCCGTTTTCCGTTTTGGTCAACCGAATCACGCTCTATTATTCCTGATCTTCTGCAGCATGATAGTCGCATCGCCAGCCGCCCTTACAATGCCGATGGTTTTGGCCCCGGCAGCCAGGACATCGTCGATATTGTCAAGATCGATGCCGCCGATGGCCACGAAAGGAATATCCAGCGTCTTGACGGCTTCCCGGACATAGGCCAGCCCGACGGCGGGCCGGCCCGGTTTGGTCGGTGTCGCATACACCGGCCCCACGGAAATATAGTCGGCACCCTCCCTGATGGCTTCCAGGCCCTGGGCGACATTATGGGTCGTCTTTCCTAAAATCATGGATGGGCCGATGATATTCCTTGTCTCCGGGGTCGACATGTCCTGACCGACGTGGACCCCGTCTGCACCGAGTTCGAAAGCCAGCGCCGGATCGTCGTTCAGGATGAACTTAAACGGCCTATCGTGTTTCAACTGCATGACGGCTTTCACTTTCCCGATAATCGTCTCCCTGCTGCCCGACTTGTCCCGCAACTGGATGATACCGGCACCATCTCGCACCGCCTTGATCAAAACGTCCGCATCATCCGAAATGACGTATAGATCACGATCAAACGACTTGTTCACTTTGGAATCCTTATCTATGCAGAATTTCTGAATTATACAGCCCATTAACTTCTTATCCTGTAATCTACCTTACAAGGCGGAATCAAATCAAGCGAATTCCCTTTACCGCATGTCATACGCACCGCTGCTCGAAGCATGACTTTTGTAAGCACATATGGTGAATTATTCCCCACCGTATGGGGATTAAATCACCGTCGGTTGCGACTCACGGGCCGAAACGAAAAACGACACACACAAATAATGCCTAAATAACAATATCTTACACAATATAAAACTTTTTTGTAGCATGGCATAACCGTTGCAAAGCCTAATCACGAAAGATCAAGGGATTGAAATGCGACGCTTAATGAATCCGATCATTTGGTTGCTCTTTATATGTTGTGCGATCTTTTTCGCAGGAGAAGCCGTATCCATCAGCACGGACAAGGCGGAAGCGGTCAAAACCTCTCAGCCGAAGGCGACGTCGTCCAAGATTACCAGGATGATAGCCAACGGCAAGGTCGTCGAGGTGACGGACACCGTGTTGAAAATTGAACGGTCGGTCAAACGGAAGGACCCTATTACCGAGGTGATGGTCTTCCAGTTGGAAAAACCCGTTCAGGTTAATGTCGGTGACAGGGTTTACGTCACCTACATCAAGAAGGATGACAGCTTTATCGCAACCCGGGTCAACAATGTTTCCAAGAAGAAACAGGAAGGAAAACCGGACAAGGCGGCTGCGATCAAAGCTGCTCCGGCCGGGACATCCGTAAAGTAGCAGAAGATTGACAGGAGATGTACCGGCGTTCGCAACGAACAGCCGGGAAAATAAAAACTATTAAGAAGGAGGAAGTTAGAATGAAACGTTTAATGGTGCTGGTAATTGGTTTTGTGTTCTTGATGTGCTCGTCCGTCATGGCAGCGGATAAACCCGCAGCGGCAGCCCCGGCCAAAGAGCCCGCGAAGGCAGAGGAGAAAGCCCCCGCGAAGGAAGAGAAGAAGGCCAAGAAGGCAAAGAAAGCCAAGAAGGCAAAGAAAGAGAAGAAGGAAGACGCTGCTCCCGCCGAGAAACCCGCAAAATAACACTCTTGACAAGGTGGAGTTTATCTTCAACACAAGGCACGGGGAAATTTCCCGTGCCTTGTTTTTTTGGATGCCGTACCTTGCCTAAGGCGGCCTTCTCTTCCCTATACACATCGAATAAGGTCTGCTGCCCTTCAGATATCCTATATTCTTGATTTTTAAAAACCATCCCTGTATGTTGGGCACTCGACAGACATTAAATCACAGCAACCCTTAAGGGAGCATCATGACCGTCCGCAGCCGCTTATTGATTGTGACGATCCTGGGATTAGCCCTGACCATGGCCATATGGGGATGGATTCAGCTCAAGGCGCTCGATAGAATCCTCACGGAGCAGCAGATCAAGCGTCTGTATGACATGGCGGAAACAGCCAACACCTATTATCAGCATTTCCCCACGGGCCAGGGACTTTCAGCCCTGGATTCCACCTTGAAAGATATGGTCCAGTCCGATATACGGTTGGCCCGTATCGACATATTCGCCATTGAAAAGAACGACGCAGATTATATAGCCGGCGCCAGCCGCCTCCAGTACGACTGGCCTGAGAATCTCGTCCTGGCTACATCCAACAAGGGTGCGCCCGCCTATACGCGCCTTAACACCGACAAGGGGCCGGCGTTGGGTATTCTTTATCCGTTTCCGTCGGAAAGAGGGGACACGCAAGTCGTCATCGGCGTCATTTCCTTCTCCCAATCGCGGGTCGAGATCCTTGCGAGCGCCCGCTTTCTTCTGATGATCAGCAGCGCCGGCCTGCTTCTGGCGATCGTGGCCGTCCTGGCCTTAAGCTACAGATGGATCATCGGACGCCCCTTAAGCATTATCATTGAAACCATCGACGCTTCCCAAACCAAACAGCGGGTCAAACGCATCCCCCTGTCCCGCAGAGACGAATGGGGTCATTTGGCCGATCACTTCAACCTGATGGCGGACGAAATTGAACAGGTCCTGGCGAAAAACGAGGAACTGACCGGCCAGTTGCAGGAGAAGGTCAACGAAGCGACGCACCGGGTCGTTCAACTGCAGAACCAGGTCAATCAGCTCCAACAGTTGACCGCTCTCGGTTATCTCACCGCGACCTTCGCCCATGATATGGGGACGCCTCTCCACTCCATATCGGGCATGGCGCAATTACTCCTGGAGCGTGATAACTGGCCGGCCGACGTTCGCCGCAAGCTGGAACTGATCGTCCAGCAGGCGCAGCGTCTGCATACGGTCATTCAGAACGTGCGCCGCGCCACACGGCCGCCTGAACCCCACTTTGAGGCGATCTCCGTGGAAAATCTCCTGCAGGAAACGCTGACCCTGGTGGAGCCTCTGATGCAGAAATCGGCCATCCATATCGCCGTCAAAGCCGGCAACGATATCCCCGTTCTCTATGTGGACAGGTACCGGGTCCAGACGGCCCTTTTCAACCTGATCCAAAACGCCCAGGAAGTCCTGCCTGACGGAGGGAGAATTACGGTCGCCGCCGGCCTGAAGCAGGACAGCCGCATGGTCGCCATCACGGTGAGCGATAACGGTCCGGGCATTCCTCAGGAACTATTGGATAAGGTGCGGGAACCCTTCTTCAGTACGCATAAAGAAGAAGGCATGCGGGGATTGGGGTTGGCGATTGTTCAGGATATCGTCAAGGTCCACGGCGGACATTTCGAGATCAGAAGCGGTGATGGCGGCGGGACCGACGTCACACTCTACTTCCCCATCGTCGATCCAACGCCTGTGAACGCTCAGCTTTGATCCGGCTTCGCTTGAGCGGTGACGGAAAAGGCCTATAAGCCCTCTATCTTCTGCAGACCGTAGCGTTGAATCTTGCTGCGGAGGGTTTTCCGGTCGATCCCCAGCAACTGGGCCGTCCGGCTTTGGTTCCATGATGTCACCTTCAGGGTCTGAAGGATCTGGTCGCGCTCCGCGCACTCAAGAGGCGAAATGGACAACGGCTCCTCCTCCTTCGGCATGAACCGGGAAGGAAGATTCTCGGGCAGGACCACGGCAAAAGGCGACATCAGCAATGTCTGCTGCAGGATATTCTCCAATTCCCGGACATTCCCCGGCCAGTCGTAGGCCATGAAAAGTTCCATCGCCTCGTCGGAGATGCGCACGGAGGAATAACCCAGCTTCTTCAGGATGGATTCCGTAAGCTGGGGGAGGTCTTCCTTGTGTTCCCTGAGGGACGGTATGCGGAGGCGGACGATGAAGCGATACAGGAGATCGGCACGGAATCTGCCGTTCTTGACTTCGTCGTCGATGATGCGGTTGCCGGCGGCGACGACGCGGACGGCCACGTGTTTGATGTCATGCCCTCCGAGTCTCCTCACTTCCCCGTTTTGCATAAAACGCAGGAGTTTACCCTGAAGCGAGGTAGACATTTCGGTGATCTCGTCGAGAAAAATCGTCCCGTCCTGCGCCGTTTCCAGAAGCCCCGCATGGGACTTGTCCGCGCCGGTAAAGGCGCCTTTCTCGTATCCGAAAAGTTCCGATTCCAGGAGGGTATCCGGTATGGCGCCGCAATGCACGACCAGATAGGGTTTGTCGCACCGCGAGCTGAGTTGGTGGAGGGAACGCGCCGTCAGTTCCTTGCCCGTCCCGCTTTCTCCTTCGATCAAAACGCTGGCCGACGAATCGGCGACGCGGGCAACCTGCTTATAAAAGTCGACCATTTTTGCCGACGACCCGATAAAATGGGACGGGGCGTCCGTCTTCGGTTGACCGCGCAGCCGCTTCTGGTGAAGTTCGCGAACTTCAAGTACTTTTTGCACCAAAGCCCGGACAGCATCGGGAGAGAATGGTTTACTGATATAATCCCAGGCCCCCAGGCTCAGCGCTTCCATGGTCGTTTCCAGGGACCCGTATGCGGTCATGAGGATAACGGGCAGCTGCGGCCATTTGGTCCTGACGATCTGCAGAAACTGGAGACCGTCGATATCCGGCATCCGGATATCGGACATCAGGACGTCGTACCGTGAGAGATCCTCCTCAAGGGCCGACTTCGCCGATATAAAGGTATCTATCCGATACCCTTCCCGCGACAGCGCCTCCTGGAGGAACTCACAGGCGACGGCGTCATCGTCAATGACTAATATTCTGACCTCGGCCATAAGAGAAACCCTGTCGGCATCGGCACATGCCGATTTTCAAATGTTCGCCGCCGCATCGAACGCAACGTCCGGCGGACGCTTATATACAGAGCCATTATCAGCGGACATGAACAAGGGCGTACGTCTTCTTCCCCTTTCTCAACAAAATATCTCCCTGCGGGCGGATATGCCCTTCCCCGATCCTCTCGTCGAATGTTCCGACCTGGCCGTCGTTGACATAGCCGCCCCCCTGGGAGAGAAGCCGCCGGGCTTCGCCCTTCGACGCGCACAATCCCGCCTCGTAGAAAAGCTCAAAGGCCGGGACGCCTGCCTTAAGGGCGGCAAGCGTTTTTTCAATGGCCGGAATGGCCGATACGTCTTCTGCCTGGTCCGTTCTCGGAATCGTGCTCGACGGGAACAGGGAGGACTCGACGGGTTTCGCACGGAAAGCGGCGGCGGCCGCCTTCCAGGCAGCCACGGCTGCTTCCTCGCCGTGCGTAATTTTCGTCGCTTCGAAGGCGAGCACGGCCTTGGCCATGTTCAGCCTCGCATCGGATAGATCTCTGACCTGCCGCACCTCTTCCATGGGCAGCATCGTGAAGAGAGCCAGAAAGCGCTCCACGTCGGCATCGTCCGCGTTTATCCAGTACTGGTAATATTCGTACGGGGAAGTCAGGGTTGCGTCGAGCCACACAGTCCCTTTCTCCGTTTTACCCATCTTGTGCCCCTGGGCCGTCGTCATCAAAGGGAAGGTCACGCTGTGGGCCAGCTTCGCCTCCATACGCCGGATCAGATCGACCCCGGCCAGCATATTTCCCCATTGGTCGTTTCCGCCCATCTGCATCGTGCAGCCGTGATGCTGGAACAGATAGAGAAAATCATACGCCTGAAGAAGCATGTAGTTGAATTCGATAAAATTGAGTCCCTTCTCCAGGCGGATGCGGTAGCTTTCTGCAGCGAGCATCTTGTTGACGCTGAAGTGGCGGCCGATATCCCTCAGGAATTCGATATAATTGAGGGCCGTCAGCCAATCGGCGTTATTCAGCATGACGGCCTTGCCGTCGCTGAAATCGAGATACCGGGACAACTGCTTCTGCATGCATGAAGCATTATGATTGATTTTTTCCCGGGTGAGGATCTGCCTCATCTCCGTCTTGCCGCTGGGATCGCCGATCAATCCCGTCCCGCCGCCGATCAGGACGATCGGCCGGTGACCGTGTTTCTGCATATGGACCAGCGCCATGATCGGGACCAGGCTGCCGATATGCAGGCTGGTCGCCGTCGGATCGAAACCGATATAGCAGGTGATATGATCGTCGGCGAGGGTTTGTCTTATCTGGACTTCGTCCGTGACCTGTTCGACGAATCCCCGCTCGGTAAAAACATCAAAAACGCTTTTCAACTAAGGCCTCCTTCTTAAGGATCCAGTTTGACGCTCAGCCTTTCGATACCGAGACTCTTGCCGGATGCCTCATCAATCTCGAGAATAACCCCTTGCAGGCGGACATCGCCCTTGGCCACTTCAAACTTGTTGGGCAACTGGCTCATGAAGCGGTCCAATATCAGGTCTTTCTTGATCCCGATGACCGAATCGAAGGCGCCCGTCATGCCGGCATCCGTGAGATAGGCCGTTCCGCAGGGCAATATTCTATCATCGGCCGTCTGGACGTGCGTATGCGTCCCGAGGACGGCACTAACCCGGCCGTCCAGGTGCCATCCCAGGGCGATCTTTTCCGACGTAGCTTCGGCATGGATATCGACGATGATGATATTCGTCTTTTTACGCAGCCTCTCGATCTCTTCGCTCGCCTTCCGGAAGGGGCACTCCAACGGCTGCATGAACACCCTGCCCATAAGATTGATCACGCCCACATATGCCCCCGAAGGGTGGGGCATAACGATGCTGCCGTGACCGGGAACTTCCGGAGGGTAGTTGGCCGGCCGCAACAGCGCCTCATACTCCTCAATATAATCCAGAACCTCCTTCTTGTCCCAGATATGGTTGCCGGAGGTCAGA
The DNA here is from genome assembly GCA_963668175.1 of Syntrophales bacterium. GTDB lineage: Bacteria > Desulfobacterota > Syntrophia > Syntrophales > PHBD01. The sequence goes on along the minus strand of OY764159.1, from coordinate 875,395 downwards.
ACGTCGATGCGGTCTTCGAAGAGCTCTTCGACGATTTCCCTGGTGACGCCGAAACCGGAGGCGGCATTTTCGCAGTTGGCGACGACGAAATCGATCTCCCGGTCGTTGACGATCCGCGGCAAAAGCTCCCGGACGGCCCGTCTTCCCGGTTTACCCACCACATCGCCGATAAACAGAACTTTCATGCACGGACCCTATTTCGCAAAATCGGAAACCCGTGTCTCCCGGATAACGGTGACTTTAATCTGTCCGGGATAGGTCAAGTCGGATTCGATCTTCTTGATGATGTCCCGGCAGAGCATAACGGCGTCGTTATCGGATATCTTTTCGTTCTCCACCAGGATTCGGATCTCCCTCCCCGCCTGGATCGCGTAGCATTTATCGACACCCGTGAAGGAATTCGCTATGGATTCCAACTCTTCCAGGCGTTTGACGTAACTCTCCATCATTTCCCGCCTCGCCCCGGGACGGGCCGCCGAGAGGGAATCCGCCGCTTGTACGAGGACCCCCAGCAGCGTATTGCTTCGGCCGTCGTCATGATGGGTGGCGATGGCCTGTACAATGCGCGCCGTCTCTCCGAAGCGCCGGGCGTAGTCGGCCCCGATCGAGGCATGGGTTCCTTCCACTTTGTGATCGATGGCCTTGCCGATATCGTGGAGCAACCCCGCCCGTTTGGCCTCTTTAATATTCATTTTCAATTCAGCGGCCATCATCCCGGTCAGATGGGCGACTTCGATGGAATGCTGAAGGACATTCTGGGAAAAGCTGGTGCGGTATTTCAGGCTGCCCAGAAGGTTGATGATTTCGGGATGCAGATCGTGAACACCTACGTCAAAGGAAATCCTCTCGCCGGTGTCCCTGATGATATTGTCCACCTCCGCCCTGACCTTCTTGACGATATCTTCGATGCGGCCCGGATGAATCCGCCCGTCGGAAATCAACCTCTCCAGGGACAGGCGGGCAACTTCGCGTCTTATGGGATCGAAGCTCGACAGGACGACCGCTTCCGGCGTATCGTCGACGATCAGATCGATACCCGTTGCGGCTTCAATGGCGCGGATGTTTCTCCCCTCCCGTCCGATGATCCGTCCCTTCATCTCGTCGCTGGGCAGGTTGACAACGGAAACGGCGTTTTCACCAACATATTCGCCTGCATACCTCTGGACGGCATACGCGATGATTTCTTTGGCCGCTTTGTCGGCCTGTCTTTTCGTCTCTTCCTCGATCTTCCTGATGGACGCCGCCGCCTCCCGTTTCGCCTCCGATTCCATGGTCTGGATCAGTTGATTCTTGGCCTCTTCGGAGGATATGCCCGCGATCCGTTCCAATTTTTCCCGCTGTTCTTCGACAAGGCGCCTTAGTTTTTCGTGTTTTTCATTAAGCTGATTTTCCCGGTTTACCAGATTCTTTTCGCGCCCCTCGATTTGATTCTCTTTCTGTGAAAGACCGTCCAAACGTTTGTCGAGATTCTCTTCCTTGGATCGTATCCTTTTTTCAAGACTATCGAGATCCTGTTTCCGCTCTTTCGATTCCTTTTCGAATTCCGTTTTAGCCTTCAGAAGGTTCTCTTTGGCTTGAAGGATGGACTCTTTTTTAATGTTGTCGGCTTCCTTCTTTGCCTCATCAACGATTCTCGCCGACAGACTTTCGGACGATTCCAGTTTCTTTTTGGATATGACCCGGACAACAAGAACCCCTACGCCCAGGCCGGCCAATAACGCAATGAAAACCAATATGATGTTCACTAACAAGCCCCCCACCTCCTAACTATGATATATTTACATTCATCCGGCGACACGACCGGCGTGAATGAATTGATACAACCTCACTATTTATAATGTAGTGATGATACGAAGAAGATGGAAGAGGGTGTAGGTCTTAAGGGTTCCGTTTATCCGGCGGGAATATAAAAAAACCCCCGCCAATGCCGTGTTAACCACCTTTTTGAACCTGCTGACAAGGTGGGCACCCCGTTGTTGCTTCAGGCCTTCGATCTCCCGATTTCTCAGGAATTATCGACACGCACACCACAAACAATAGAAGGCTCCCGGTTCCAAGGTGTTGGCTCAAAAAACGAATTGCTAATCACGCACATCGCAGGGGATATTTTTTCTCTATCTTACACCATCAATTAAATGGATCAGTTTCTCGGATCTTGTTTCCAGTTGACTGCAAATGTTTTCTTCAAGGCTCTTCACTTTCATGTACTCATCTGCAATGTTCAAAGCAGTCAAAATGGCCACACTCAAATTATTCGTTCTGTTGCTCGACCGGCCGATCTCTTCGACCGTATCGGATACATATTTCACAACTCTGGCTACGTGCTCATCCCCTGAATCGCTTAAAACGGTTAATTCCTGCCCTAATATCCTGATTTCATATCTCTTTTTCAAAAAACGGACCCCGAAACCTATGACGGAACATGAATATCCTGCAGCAAATTAAGCAGCGAATCCACCTTTGTGCGAATAAAATCCCTTTCCTCTTTCAAGCCCCTTATATTTTTATTTGCCTCTTCCAACTCCGTATTTTTTTGGTCTAAAAAAGCTTCTAACTCCTGGTTTCTCTTTTTGAGCAGCTCGTATTCACTGACGACAATTTTAATTTTCTCTTCCAACTCCCTAAAATTGGTCAGTTCCAAAATCACTCGTCCTTTTGTCCTATATTTCCGCTTCCGTCTCTTTCAAGCGTCCATATTATGCGTTGATATTGGGCGTTATTATGCCAAGAGTTCCTTGAAAAGTCAAGACCTTATTTTATGCCGCGCCGCTGTCCGCAAGGCCTCTGATGAAGGCATGCAGTTCCCTGATCACCATCTCTTTTTCCCGAAACGTTCCTGCCAGTTGGCGAAAGTGCGACCCGCCCCTCAAGCCTTTCGTGTACCAGAGCAGGTGTTTGCGGAAACTCCGGACGCTGAACCGTTCTCCGTGATAAGCCGTGTCCAGATCAAGGTGTTTTATGATCACTCGCTCCCTCTCTTCCAGGTCCGGCATGCCTACCGATCCCCGTCCTTCCAGGACGGCCAGGACATCGGCGATGAGCCAGGGATTTCCCAGTGTGCCCCTGCCGACCATAACGGCATCGCAGCCCGTCGCGTCTGCCATATTTAGGGCATCCCCTGGTTCCCAAATGTCCCCGTTGCCGATGACAGGGATAGTCACGCTCTCCTTGACCTGCTTGATGACATTCCAGTCGGCCGCCCCGGAGAATCCCTGATCGGCCGTACGGGGATGGACGATGACCGCGTCCGCACCATGCTGCTCGGCAATCCGGGCTATCAAAGCGGCGTTGATCTCCTGGCGGCGCCAGCCGGAACGAATTTTCACCGTGAGCGGCAACGGCGTCGCCGACCTTACCGTCCGGACAATAAGGGCCACCTTCGCCGGATCTTTCATCAGGGCGGCCCCGGCCCCGGTCTTAACGACCTTCTTGACCGGACAGCCCATATTGATGTCGATGGTATCCGCGCCCCGCTGCGTGATGATCCGCGCTGCTTCGGCGATCACACCGGGATCGGTTCCGAAAAGCTGGACGCCCAGGGGCTTGTCCTCGTCGGCGGTATCCAGATAAGCCACCGACCTCTCCATGTTCCTCACCAGCCCCACGGCATTGACCATCTCCGTAAAGGCGAGGGAGCATCCGAATTCACGGATAATGATCCGAAACGGCAGGTCCGTCACACCTGCCATGGGCGCGAGGATGACCTTGTTTTTCAGTGCCAGGGAGGCGATTCTCATAGAAAATAAAAGATGTTACAGGCGCCTTTTTACAGCCAGCGGTCCGGCACCGTTTCAGCCCAGGAGGCGGGCCGCCAGTTCGAGTTCTTCCGGCGTATTGATCCCCATGACCTCGTGAGGATCGGAAACCACAAAGGCGCCTGCCTTACAACCTTTCCTGCCCGCAATCTCGATGATGTCGGTCAGATAATACTCCTTCTGGGCATTGTCGTTGCTGATTTCCCCGACGGCCTCGAAAAGGAAACCGCTGTCGGCACAGTAAATGCCCGTGTTGATCTCCCTGATCCGCTTCTCCTCCTCGGTCGCGTCGCGCATCTCGACGATCTTGACGACTTCGCCCTTCTCGTTTTTGACGACCCTGCCGTAATGGACCGGGTCCTCCAGGACGACGGTCATCACAGTCACGGCCGAAGCGTCTCGCCGGTGTTTCTCGTAGAGGGCGATGATCGTTGCCGGGCGGAGGAGCGGCACGTCGCCGCAGAGGATGAGAACGGTCCCCACGTATCCTTTAAACGCATCCCTGGCCATCAGGACGGCGTGACCCGTCCCCAATTGCTCACGCTGCTCGACAAAAACCAGACCCCGTCCGGAAAATGTTTCCCGAACGGTCTCGGCCTGGTGGCCGATCACGACGGCGACCCTCTCCGACCCTACTTCCCGGGCCACATCGAGCGAATAATCCAGCAAAGGCCTGCCGCACAGGGGATGAAGAACCTTCGCCAGATCGGATTTCATTCTGGTTCCTTTCCCGGCGGCGAGAATGAGGGAACTCAAAGTTTTCTCCGGTTGATACACATACACCTCCATACGATTTTATATCTGCCGGTCAGACATATCCTGCTGATCCGTACTTTTTGAAAAAATCACGAGGACTTCCTTGATCCGTTTCATGTCGGCATCTTCGATGACGAAGACGGCATTGCCGAGACGGACGGTCTCTTTTCTTCTCGGTATCCTGCCTATCTTGCTGAGGAGAAATCCCCCCAGGGTTTCATACTCCCCTTCGGGCAAGGCCACGGGAACGATCTGCTGCAGCCTGTCCAGACGGATGCGGGCATCGAACAGGTATCGGTCCGGACCGATTGTTCGGAATTGCGTCTCCCTTTCGTCGTATTCGTCATCGATTTCGCCGACGATGGTTTCCAGGATATCCTCAACGGTCACGATCCCGATGCCGCCGCCATACTCATCGACGACGAAAGCCATGTGCTCCCGCCTCGCCTGCAGTTCAATCAGAAGCTCCTTCGCCGCCTTCGTTTCCGGCACATAAAGAACCGAGGACGAAAAGCAGGATTCGATCGTTTTTTCATTGAGACAGCCGGGCGATTTTTTCTCGCAAAGGTCGATGGCCTTCAACAGGTCGAAATAATGAAGCACCCCGACGATATTGAACATCTGGTCCCGGTATACGGGAATCCGCAGATATTTCTTCTCCGCGGCAAAAGAGGCTGCATCGTTAAGGGTCGTGGTCACAGGCAGTGCGCTGATTGCGGAAAGAGGCACCTTGATCTCTCCGACCGTCACCGACGTAAAATCGAGGATTCTTTTGACCATATCCTTCTCCGTCCCCAGAATATCGCTTTCGCTCTGCTGGTCGCCCAGGATGGACATAAGACCCGTCTTCGTGATGTAAGGGGAATAGGAGAGATCCCGCCCTTTAACGGAGAGGAGCACCGTACGTTTGGAGATTCTGGAGATGAGGTACACGACCGGATAGAGCAGCCAGGACGCCGTCCAGACGAGCCTGGCGATCCGCACGGCGAAGAATTCGGCGTACTGCTGAAAAAAACTGCGCGTTACGATCATAACCATCAGGGTCGGGATCATGACGAGGGCCGATATCCTTTCCCCCTGGGCCACTCCGAAGAGGGAAATAAAAATGGACGTGGCCAGGATCGTGCTGGTCACGATACAGAGATTCGTCCCCGTCAAAGTGGTTGCGAAGAGCCAGTCGGGATTTTCGAGAAGCTGCAGGGCGAGTTTCGCGGAACGTGAGCCCGTTCCCGCTTTCTGCCGGATCCGGTTGACATCGGCGGTGACGTAGGCGATCTCGCCTCCGGAAAAGAAACCTTCCAGCCCAAGACATAAAACGATGAGCACGAGCGGCAGGATATCAGTCATCTTCCGAGCCCGCCTTCTCTTCCATACGGATTTTTAGAATCCTCACCTTGCCCATCTGTTCAATTCGGAAGACATAGTGGTCCGTTTCAATTTCGTCTCCCCGGGAGGGAAGCCGGCCGAAGAGATGAAAGACGTAACCGCCGAGCGTTTCGAAATCTTCCGAAGGCAGCGGATAGCGGACGATCGCGTTTAAATCCTCAATGGCTATCCTACCGGAAGCGACGAGCGTACAATCGTCTATTTTCTGGTACATCTCTTCCTTCGAAGCATATTGTTCGTAGAGGTCCTCAACGAGGTCCTCCAGGATATCGCGGAGAGTCACCATGCCGGATACGCCGCCGAATTCGTCGACCACGATGGCGACCTTAATGCGCCGCTCCTGAAACTCCTTGAGGAGGCCGCCGGCCGTCTTTCCTTCGGGGACGAAGTAGGGTTTCTTCAGCAGCGTGTAGATACGCACCCATCTATCGCCCGTCAGCTGCCTGTCCATGAGGTCTTTAGCGTTAAGCATACCTAATATGTCGTCGCGGTCGCTCCCATAAACGGGAACGATGTCGTGACGGGCCTCCAATATCTCTTTTTTCATCTCTTCCATACTCATGGCAATCGGCAGGCAGAACATGTCGACCCGGGGAATCATCACGTCGGCGACAGGCTTGTCGCTCAGCTCGAAAACCCGGTGAATCATATCCCGCTGCGCCTCTTCGAGCGCCCCCTCCCGGTGTCCCACATCGATCAAGGTCATGAATTCCTCTTCCATCAGGGAGTCACGGCTTCTCGTAGGCTTGACGGGAAAGAGGGACATGATGCCGTCGGTTACCCTTTCCAGGATCCAGACCACGGGGCGCTCGATATACGAGATGAAGGCGATAAACGGAGCCACGATGGAGGAGACGGAGATAGGATGGATGACTGCAAAGGTTTTCGGAATAGCTTCCCCGAAAATGAGCAGAAGGATGGTCGTCACGGCGATGGCCATCCATCGGCCGTCCATGCCGAAGAACTGGATGAAAAGGGACGCGGAAACGATGGACAGGGCGATGTTGATCACTTCATTGCTGACGATAAGGGTGATGAGCAGCCGTCGCGGGTAATCGAGAAGCTTGCTCACATACGCCAGAAAAGGGGTATGATCCTCCCCCATCTTGTGAACGTGCAGCGGCGTCAGGGAGAAAAGCGCAGCCTCCGAACAGGACAGGAACGCCGACAGGAAGAAAAGAAAAAAGAGGTCCAGCACCTTGTAAGTCAACTGAGATTCCATGATCCTCACCCTGTGTCGGAATCTAGCAGATTATAGATGAAAAAGACAAACCTTTTATGGTAGTAGGAGACCGCTTACAGGCCACAGCATTCATTTCCACCGGGTCTTGTTTCATGACCCGCGGACATGGCGTTCACGGTCGCTCCTCAAGGAAGAGATGCCCGTGATCCGTCCGGCGTGGCGGACCGGCCTGAATCGTATGAGGAAAAGGACCCATGCGCGTCGAATACAATGCCCCTGTCGTTCTGACATTCTCTCTTGTGGCGCTGTTGATCCACATCATCAATGTCTTTTTCATCCCCAACTTCACCGTCCATTTCTTCCTGGTGAGACCCACGATGGACCTCCTTAATCCCCTCGACTATTTCCGCCTGGTGAGCCACGTCCTCGGCCATTCCAGTTGGAACCATCTCTTCTCCAACCTGGTGTTCATCCTGCTTCTCGGCCCTATCCTCGAGGAGAAATACGGGAGCCGCAAATTCCTCTTCATGATTTTCATCACGGCCCTGTCAACCGGTCTGATCAACATCCTCTTTCTCCCGACGGGATTGCTGGGGGCAAGCGGCATCGCCTTCATGTTCATCGTCCTTGCCTCCATTGTGGGCAGAAAAAATAAATCCATTCCCTTGACTTTCATCCTGGTGGCTGTCATATTTTTAGGTACGGAGGTCACCAGAGCGTTTCAGGTCAACAACATCTCGCAAACAGCCCACATCGTCGGCGGAATATGCGGTGCCGCCTTCGGATTCAAAAACCGCTGACAAGCAAATATCCGGTCGTATTGCATCTCCGCCTCCCTGCGCCGCCACGGAAGCTCGTCGTTCAATCCATCAGATCCTGTAAATAAAAACCCGGGCCGGGCTCTGTTCGCCCCTTCATAGCGGCAGACATAACCGATACCGGGGGGAAACCGACGCCGTATGCTTCTCCGAATTTCCGTGGATGCTGAATGTCATGCCTTATCTCCCGCCGCTTCCGGCAAACCGTCGAACCGGAAATCCTTAACATGAATCTTTTGACTTAGATCAAGGAATTGCGGATCGCTGTGATTTATAAACGGAGCGTAGACCGGAAACCAAATCAAAATGATTTTTAAGGAGGAAGCCATGTTTTGTTATCAGTGCGAACAGACAGCAAAAGGAACGGGATGCGACAAGAGCGGTGTTTGCGGAAAACAACCCGATGTTGCCGCCATGCAGGATCTTCTCGTGTACGCCTTAAAGGGTCTCTCCGTTGTCGCCCTGGAAGCGAGGAAGAAGGGTATTACCGATACCCCGACCAATGTCTTTACCGTCAAAGCCCTCTTTTCCACCCTGACCAACGTCAACTTCGATGCCGAAGTGCTCGCGGACCTGGTCCGGAAATGCGTGAAACTGAGAGACGATCTCAAAAAACGGATCGCAACCCAGGGAGGAAAGGCCGGTTTCAAGGAGACGGCAGCGGCGTTTACCCCGGCGGCGTCGACCGAGAAGATGGTTGAACAGGGTGAAGACGTCGGCGTCCTGTCCGATCCGGGTATCGCGCCGGACATAAGGTCCCTCCAGCAGATCCTCACGTACGGCATCAAGGGGGTTGCCGCCTATGCGGACCATGCCCAGATCCTGGGCAGTGAAGACGATGCGGTCTATGCCTTCTGCCAGGAAGGCCTGGCCGCGACACTCGATCCTTCCCTGGGGCTTAATGAGTGGCTCGGTCTTGTCCTGAAATGCGGGGAGATGAACCTCAGGGCCATGGAACTGCTGGATGCAGGAAATACCGGCACCTACGGACACCCGGTGCCGACCAAAGTCCCGCTGGGGGCCAGGAAGGGGAAAGCCATCCTGGTTTCCGGGCACGACCTGAAAGACCTGTACGATCTTCTCGCTCAGACGGAAGGCAAGGGCATCAACGTCTACACCCACGGGGAGATGCTCCCGGCCCACGGTTATCCCGGGCTCAAGAAATTTTCCCATTTCTACGGCCATTACGGGACGGCCTGGCAAAACCAGCACAAGGAATTCGCCGAATTTCCCGGGGCCATTCTCATGACGACCAACTGCCTTCAGCGGCCGGCGGCGGGCTACCGGGACAACATCTTTACGACCGGCTTGGTCGGATGGCCGGATGTCGCCCATTGCGAAAACGGCAAATTCAAGCCGGTGATCGACAAGGCGCTGGCCATGCCCGGTTTCGATTCCGATCGGGATGGCGTCACCTTAACCGCCGGTTTCGGCCGCAACGCCGTTCTTTCCGTCGCCGGAGCCGTCATCGACGCCGTCAAGGCGGGCAAAATCCGCCATTTCTTCCTGGTGGGAGGCTGCGACGGCGCCAAACCCGGCCGGAATTATTATACCGAGTTCGTCGACAAGACCCCTCCGGATACCGTCGTTCTAACCCTGGCCTGCGGGAAGTTCCGCTTTTTCGACCATAACCTGGGTGATATCGGCGGCATCCCGCGGCTTCTCGATATCGGGCAATGCAACGATGCCTACTCGGCGATCCAGATCGCCGTCGCCCTGGCCAAGGCATTCAACACCGACGTCAACGGCCTGCCCCTGTCCATGATCCTTTCATGGTACGAGCAGAAGGCGGTCGCCATCCTCCTCACCCTGCTTTATCTGGGAGTCAAGAACATCCGGCTGGGGCCGTCTCTGCCGGCATTCATCACCCCGGCGGTCCTCGACGTCCTCGTCAAGAACTACGGGATCAGGCCGATCACGACGGCGGAAGAAGACTTGAAGGCTATACTGGGATAAACGTCCGGACGGACAAGGCCCTCCGGGATTGCTGCCCGGGGGGCTCATTTCTTCCCCCCTCTTCTTCTAGAGGACGAGTTCGAAGGCGTCCCTGATCAGCTCGATCTGGACGTTATCCGGCTGCAGGCGGACAGCCACGACGTCGAACCGGGCGTTATCGGAGGGGAGATTCCTTTCATTGAGATAATGGAGGGAAACGAGGGACAGCTTTTTCTGCTTGTTCGCATCTACCGCATTCTGGGGGTCGCCGTAACGGTCCGACCTGCGGCTCTTGACCTCCACGAAAACGATGGAGCCGCCCTCCCTGGCGACAATGTCCATCTCGCCGTACGGGCAGCGGTAGTTACGCTCCAGGATGCGATAGCCCTTCTTTTTAAGATAGGAAGCGGCCAATTCCTCCCCTTTTTTGCCCGTCCCCAGATGGTTGTTGCCGGATGAATCGGTCATGCGTTCCTCTGTGGGCGTATCTCCCCCGCAACCTGTGCGTCGGGAAGCCGTCCGATGGATTTTAATAACCGCCATCGAGACCCGCGGCATGCACCTTACGGTTCGAAAACGATTTCCATGCTTGTCTGCACGGCCCGGTTGGCTTTGCATTGAAAGGACCGGCGATGGTATTTACAGAAACCGTAACGCTGAATGGCCTCCCGGTGTTCCTCGGTGCCGTATCCCTTGTTGCTTAGAAAATTATACTGCGGGAATTGACGATGGTAGATTTCCATGATCTTGTCCCGGGTCACCTTGGCGATGATGGAGGCGGCGGCGATAGAAACGCTCCGGGAATCGCCCTTGACGATCACTTCCTGCGGGATATCGATGGGTATCCTGGTCTTGCCGTCCACCAGGAGAAAATCGGGGGTCAGGGAAAGGCCGGCCACGGCTTCCCTCATGGCCAGAAGCGTTGCCTGGAGAATATTGACGGTATCGATGACGGAAGGCTCGGCGACGCCGATATCGACGGCGGCGGCATCGCGCCTGATGACCGTATACAGCTCTTCCCGCTTGGCTTCGGAGAGCTTCTTGGAGTCGTTGATCTGGGGATTTTCGTAACCGGGAGGGAATACGACGGCGGCGGCTACGACGGGACCGGCCAGCGGTCCCCTGCCGGCCTCATCGATGCCGGCTATCCGGACATAACCCTTCTTAAAGGCGTTCCGCTCAAAACGGTTCATCGTGATTCATCGTACGGTCTGTTCCGAAGGGCGCAGGGCAGTCTTTCCATACCGCCCTGCCTGCCTCTATGAACGAATCTTACGACTTGCCAATCTCTTTGATTCTGGCCTTCTTGCCTCTGAGGGACCTTAAATAATAGAGGCGGGAGCGCCGAACCTTGCCGCGGCTGACAACCTCGATCCGGTCGATAACGGGCGAGTGGAGAGGGAATGTCCTTTCCACGCCGATTCCGTAGGAGACCTTCCGCACGGTGAAGCTGCTCCTGCTGCTGCCCTGTCTCTTGCGGATCACGACACCCTCAAAGGCCTGGATTCTCTGTTTCTGCCCCTCGATAATCCTCACGTATACCTTGACCGTATCTCCCGATTTGAAATCCGGCAGATCGAATCGCATCTGTTCCTTTTCCAAAATGTCAATGATATTCATTTCCTTAACCCTCCTGAGTTCTCAATCCTATTCTTTGTATATCGTATTTCATATTCCCAGCAATCTGTCCAGCGTGATGGCAACGGCCGACCTCACCGACAAATGGTTATATTCGGCGGGCCCTTTGATCGGTTGGAGCGAATAGTCCGCCCGGTCAAGAATCTCGACGGCCAGTCCGGAACCAGTCCCGAAAAGAAGGAGCCAGGCACCGGAATGCTCCCGGAGCTTTTCCCGCAATTCCGCGTAAGATATCCGCCCCCGAAGACGCGCCCCCGTGGCGACGAGCCTGGCTGTGCATCCCGACAGGCTTGCGATATCCCCCATCGCATCGTCGAGCGTTGCGCACAGGTCCGTGATGGCAAACGCCTCGCGGCGGCTGGAATTGAACCGGGCCCCGTAACCGGTCTGCCAGTGGCGCAAAATATCGCCGGCAAGCTTTCTCTGGGCCGCAAGCGGCGTGACGATATAATATTTCTTGATCCCGTATGTCCGCGCCGCCCTGGCAATATCGTGGATGTCCATGTTGGCCACGGACGTCGTCACGACGGCCCCGCTTCTGTTGTAAACGGGATAATGCAAAAGAGCTATATATACATCGGCCATAAAGCCTTAGTCTGTCGCCTTCAATTCAGCGAGGTAGGCCCGGTCTTCCGCTGAGAGCTCCGCCTCGTCCAGGAGATCCGGCCTTCGTTCCCACGTCCTTTTCAAAGACGCCCTCCGGCGCCAGAGATCGATCTCCTTGTGGTTGCCCGAGAGCAGGACATCGGGAACGTCCCATCCCCTGTATTCCGCCGGCCGCGTATAATGGGGATACTCCAGGAGCCCCGTGGCGAACGAGTCGAACGCCGACGATTCGCTGTTCCCCAACACGCCAGGGATCAGCCGGGAAACGGCATCGACGATCACCATGGCCGACAATTCGCCGCCGGTAAGGACGTAATCGCCGATCGATATCTCTCTGTCGGCCAGATGCTTTCTGATCCTCTCGTCAAACCCCTCGTAATGCCCGCACACAAGAACGATTCGTTCATAGGCGGCCATCTCTTCGGCAATCCGGTGACGGAATGTTTCGCCCTGCGGCGTCAGGAGAACGACGAGGGCATGCTCCCTGTCCGGAATCACAGCGCGGAGCGCTCTTTCAACCGGCTCAACCTTCATGACCATGCCGCCCCCGCCGCCGTACGGTGCGTCGTCGGTCATTCTGTGCTTGTCTTCCGCGTACTCACGGATATCATGAAGGCGAATATCGATCAGTCCTTTTTCCCGGGCTTTCTTCAGCAGGCTGCAGTCAAACGGGGAATGGAACATCTCCGGAAAGACGGACAGGATATCGAACGTGATCATCGCTTACAGCCCCTCGAGCAGCTCGACCACCATCACACGGTTTTGCCTGTCGATCTTTTTTACGCAGTCGGAAATGGCAGGCAGCATGATTTCCCTTGTGCCGTCGCTGCATACATAAACGTCGTTACTGCCCGTGGGAAAGATGGACACGATCCGCCCCACAACCGTCCCTTCCTCCGTTACGACTTCAAGGCCCAGAAGCTCATGCCAATAATATTCATCGGCAGGCAACTCGGGCAGACGGTCGCGGGGAACCAGCAGGGGACAACCGATGAAATCCCGGGTGGCATCGATACCGTCGACACCAACAAGATCCAGGATGAAAAATTTATCCCGTATCCTGATTTGTCTTACTTTATAAGGTAGATAACCCTGGTTTCCCTTATGAACGAAGACTTCCGTTATGGACCTAAGGGCATCACCTCTCTCAAGGTAGGATATGACCTTCATGGAACCCTTAAGCCCTTGGGCTTTTACGATCTTCCCAGCCTCGAAGAGATCCATGAACGCTATTCGATGATCTCCAGAACCGTTCTCTTTTTGATTTTTGTAGATGCGGCACTCAGAATGGCCCTCATGGCCTTGGCCGTCCTCCCCTGCTTGCCGATGACCTTGCCTAAGTCTTCTTTTGCGACTCTCAGTTCGATTACGGAAGTCTGCTCGCCGACTATCTCAGAAACCTCAACCTTGTCAGGATGATCCACCAACGCTTGGGCCATGAACTTAATCAATTCTTTCATCGTACCAACCTCCACTGACTTTCGAATTACGTTTCCGACAATAAGATATCGACTTTTTTCGCTTACGCAATGGTCGCGTTGTTCATGATGACGTCATCAGCTGAAAAGAATCTTTAAGTACTTTAGGCCGTCTTCGGAGCAAGTCCTTTCTGTTTCAACAACTGGGATACCGTCAGGGTTGGTTTGGCGCCTTGGGCAAGCCAGGCGGAGATGCGATCCTCTTTAAGATTAATCTCTGCCGGATCTTTCTTCGGATCGTAATTTCCGACGATTTCCAGAAACCGCCCGTCCCTGGGAGAATCGGAATCGGCAATGACTATTCTGTAAAAAGGACTGCTTTTACTACCCATTCGTGCCAATCTAATTTTAACCGCCATTACTTTTAACGATCACCTCCTAAAAGGATTATTTTTACAAGAATAAAAAAGCTAACATACTTTTTTTCTTTTTAAAAGGGAAAATTACCGCGCCGCATCATTTTCATGCCGTCCTTCGACATCATTTTCTTCATGATTTTACGCATATCGATGTAATTTTTGAGCAATTTATTGACGTCCTGGACGGTCGTACCGCTCCCCGCGGCAATCCGTTTCCTGCGCGAGCCGTCGATAATCAGATAATTGAGACGCTCCTTGCGGGTCATCGAATCGATGATCGCCGCCACCTTGACCAGTTCCCGGTCGTCGGGCGTCACGTTTTTCATGGCCTTGAGCTTGCCAAGTCCCGGAATCATCCCCAGAATGTCCTGAAGGGATCCCATTTTCCTGATCTGTTTGAGCTGATCCCGGAAATCTTCCAGGGTGAATTCGTTTTTCCTTAATTTTTTTTCTAATTCCCTGGCTTCCTTTTCGTCAACCGTCGCCTGGGCCTTTTCCACCAGGGTCAGGATATCGCCCATACCGAGAATCTTCGATGCCATCCTCTCGGGGTGAAACAGCTCCAAGGCATCGACCTTCTCGCCGACACCGATGAATTTGATGGGCTTGCCGATGACGGCCTTCAGGGACAGAGCGGCGCCGCCCCGGGCGTCGCCGTCCATTTTCGTCATAATGACGGCATCGATCCCCAGAAGTTCGTTGAATTTGCCGGCAACATTGACGGCATCCTGGCCGGTCATGGCATCGGCGACGAAGAGAATCTCCGACGGCTTGATGGCCTCCTTGATCCTGCGCAACTCGGCCATCATCTCATCATCGATATGCAGTCGACCCGCCGTATCGATAAGCAGGACCTCGTAGCCTCCCCTGGCCGCCTCTTCGACGGCCTGCTGGCATATCTTGATGGGGTCCCTCAGGCTTCCCGCATCGTAAACGCCGGCCCCGATCTGTGTTCCCAAAACGCGCAGCTGCTCCATGGCGGCAGGCCTGTAGACGTCGGCGGATACGAGATACACCCGCTTGCCCTGGGCGGCAAAAAGGCGGGCGAGCTTGACGGTCGTTGTCGTCTTGCCGCATCCCTGAAGACCTACAAGCATCACCGGCGCCGGCAGGCGGTTTCCGAAGCGGACAAAGCTGCTCGTACCCCCCATGAGCTCTACGAGCCGGTCATGGACGATCTTGACCACCTGCTGTCCGGGCGTGATGCTGTCAATGACGTTCTGGCCGATCGCCCGCGTCCGCACATCCTCGATGAAATCCTTGACGACGCGGAAATTGACGTCGGCCTCCAGGAGGGCCATACGGATCTCTTTGAGGGCGGACTGGATGTTCTCCTCATCGAGACGACCTCTGCCCTTGAGCTTCTTAAAAATCCCTTCCAGCTTTTCTGTTAGATTTTCAAACATAAGGATTTACAGACCTTTTTACAGTATTACCCTGACGCTCAGGGCATGAATGACGGACATCCGGTCTCCGGTTTAACGTCCGGCTTTCTGGACAGGGGTGTTGCTCCTGACGATACACTGTGTACCGGTGACCTGATTTTTGATTTTAGCCGCCGCTTTTTGGGCCTTCTCCTTGGTTTCGAAGCCGTCCACGACCACCCGGTACCATTTTCCCTTGGACCCCAGGTCGATAGGGACTATTTTCGTTTTATAACCGAGGAATTTTACCTTCTTGGACGCCAGTTCCGACTTTTCCTTCTCTTTATAAGAACACACCTGGACAAAAAAGGCCCCGGACGTATCGTTCTTCTTCTCTTGCTTTTCCTTCTTCTCCTGTTTTTCGGCAACCGGAGGAGGAGCGGCTTTGGATGCCGCAGCCCTCTTCTCGGGCCGCCCGCCGACGTCGGACACGACCAGTCCCTTCTCCTGCAGGGCCTTGGCTGTCGTCGAGGCTACTTTCGGCTCGTTCCTGACCGGCGGTTGCTTCGCTGCTGGCGGTTGAGCGCGCTTCTCTTTTTTATCGCCCCCAACGGTTTTGCCCGCCTTCTTTTCAGGGGCGGCACTTGTCCCGGCGGGTTCAGGCTTTTGTTCTGCAGCCGGCTTCGCTAACTGGGCAACCCTGACCTGGCCCGCCGCATCCCGGGAGACGGCCCTCTCTTTATCCCTCTCGGGAATGATGCCCTTCTCTTCCCCCTTCTTTTTGCCCAGCGTATCGTAAAACGTCCAGTTGAAGTCCGGCGGCCTTTCCGCGGAAGCGTCCTTAATACCTTCTTTGCTTACAGGCTTCTCCCCTGCCTGATTCTCTGTTTTTCCCGGAGCCAATCCCGCTTTTTCCTTGATGGTGCCGGGAAGGTCGCTGGCAATCTTCCCGGGCATGGTATCCAGATCTTTCCCGATAAAAATACCCAGGACAAAGACGGCAAAGAGCAGCAACGACATGCCGGCAACAAAAAGGAGCAGCCCCAGCTTTCCCAGCTTGAATTCAAAGTTCCTGAAATTCTTGGATGCCACGTAGAAGCCCCTTCCATCAAATGAATAGACGTACCGCTATGACAGACTGACCTTATACTACATTTTCTCCGGCGACGACACCCCAAGGATTGTCAAGGCATTATGCAATACGACCCTGATCGCTATGACTAAAAACAGCCTGGCTGCCGTCAAGGCCGGATCGTCGGACACGACTTTGTTTTTATTGTAATAGCTGTGGAACATTCCGGCAAGATCGTTGAGGAAGAACGTGAGCCGATGTGGCTCCAGCATTTTTGCCGCCCCTTCCAGGACTTCCGGAAACCGGATGATCATCTTCATAAGCCCTATCTCTTCGGGAAGGACAAGGCGGGAAAAATCCGTCGTCGCATAATCGGGGGTCTTCAACTGCCTCTCCCCGGCCGTCCTCAGGATGCTGCAAATCCTGGCGTGGGCATACTGGACGTAATACACGGGATTCTCATTCGACTGCCTTTTAGCCACCTCCAGATCGAAATCGAGATGGCTGTCGGAACGGCGCATGAGGAAATTGTAACGGGCGGCGTCACGGCCGACTTCGTCTACGACCTCCCGCATTGTGACGAATTCGCCGGACCGCGTCGACATGGCGACAGGCTTGCCGTCCCGGAGGAGGTTGACAAGCTGGATCAGGACAACCTTAAGCGATTCCTTGTTGTAACCGAGCGCCTGCACGCCGGCCGACATCCGCGGGATGTACCCGTGGTGATCGGCCCCCCAGATGTCGATGACCGTATCGAAGCCGCGGCTGAACTTGTTGCGGTGATAGGCGATATCGGCGGCAAAATACGTCGGTTCGCCGTTCTGCCTGACGACGACACGGTCCTTCTCATCGCCGAAATCGGTGGTCTTAAACCACAGGGTGTCGCCGTCGGAATAGATGAATTTCTTATCTTCGAGCTCACGGAGCAGCTTCGCCACGCCGTCATCCCGGTAGAGCTCCCGTTCGCTGAAATAGAGGTCGAATTTTATCCCGAAAGCCCCCAGGTCGTCCTTGATGCCCTCCATGATGACCCCGGCGGCATAGGCGGTAAAAAGGGGGATAACGTCATCCTCCGCTTTTTTCAGATGCACGTCGCCGTCCCTGGCAATAATGTCCGAAGCCAGCGCTTTGATATAGTCTCCCTGATAACAGTTCTCGGGAAAGGCAACTTCCTGCCCCTGAAGCTCCCGGTACCGGTAAAGAACGGACCGGCCCAGATTGTTCATCTGGTTGCCCGCATCGTTGATATAGTATTCGCGGAAGACATCGTGATTGGTTGCGGCCAGCACATTGGCCAGGACGTCCCCCACTACGGCGCCCCGGGCGTGTCCGATATGAAGGGGCCCCGTCGGATTGGCGCTGACGAACTCGACCTGAACCTTTTTCCCTCCCCCGACGTCGGCGAAACCGTAACGAGCGCCCTGGCGCTCGACATCGGCCAGGCATCCGGCCCAGATGGCTTCCTTCAAAAAGAAATTGATAAATCCGGGTCCGGCGATTTCCGTCTTTTCGATGATGCCTTCGTCGTCATGAAGATGCTGACAGATCGTTTCGGCGATCTGGCGGGGCTTTCTTTTAAGACGCGATGCCAGCATCATGGCAATATTGGACGCGTAATCTCCATGGGTGGAATCCTTCGTCCAATCGACTTCGATAAAGGGAAGGGTTCCGGCCTCCCATAATCCTTCCTGCTCACACGTCCGTAAGGCGTTGCGGAGCACGGCAACCAGTTTTTCTTTCATTATCATCCTTCTTTACAATAAAAAGGTTGGCTATATGGCCAACCCGGTTGATTCAGTCGTGATACCCTATCGTTGAAGACACTTGAAGTCAAGCTATTTCGATGTCTGCGGAACGAATGGGATCTTGGAATAATCGTTATTCAGGCGATACCCAGGAAATATCGGATAACGGGGTCGCCGACGAAAAGATACAGCACGGCCGCCAGCGACAAGAACGGACCGAAAGGCACGGCATACTTCATGTCCCGGCCCTTGACCGCCATCAGAGCTATCCCGACCACGGCACCCGTAAGCGAACTGACCAACAGAATAAATAGGAGCGACTTCCACCCCAGGAACGCCCCCAACATACCCAGGAGCTTGATGTCGCCGCCTCCCATCCCCTCCCTTTTCGTGACCAGTTCGTACCCCACTGCAACGACATACAATGCGCCGCCCCCGCAGAGGAGCCCCAGGACGGCATCCAGCCAGGGAACCTGCATGACGAAGATGGCCATCAGCAGGAAAATCGGGATGCCCGGCAGAGAGATCACATCGGGAATAATCTGGTGGTCGATATCGATGAAGGTGATGACGATCAGGGTACAGACGAAGGCAAAGGCGCCTACAGTCTGAAGCGTCGCACCGAATTTCCAGAGGCAGCAGAGGGCTATCAGTCCCGTAAACAATTCCACGGCGGGATAACGGATGGAAATCCGGCAACCGCAGTTCCGGCACTTTCCTCCCAGGATGAGATAGCTGAGGACAGGGATGTTGTCATAGGGCTTGATCGGCGACCGGCACGAAGGGCAACGCGACGCCGGCTTGACGATCGACTCGTTTTCTTCAGGAATCCTGCAGATGCAGACGTTCAAGAAGCTCCCCACGACGGCACCGGCTGCGACAGCAACGATATACCATATCAGGTCCATCGTCCATCCTCTTAGCCGTCTTTCCGCGCCCAGTCATAGGGGATATCGTTGTCGTGGGGGTGGACCCTGAATTCATCCGGATTTTGGTAGTCGTACATCCTGTCCGGCGTGTTGACGACAATGGCTTCCTCCGGCGAGACACACTTGAAACCGTGATAGACGAAGGGGGGGATATGAATCAGGATGGGATTATGCTCCCCTGCGAAATAGACGTCGACTTTACCATAGGAAGGCGATCCTTCCCGGCCGTCATAAAGGACGATTTTCATCATCCCCTTGACGACCGCCATATTGTCCGATTGTTCCTTATGGTAGTGCCAGCCTTTGACCACACCCGGATAAGCCGTGGTCATGTAGACCTGGCCGAAGGACTTGAAAACGTCGTCATCCGCCCGGAGGATCTCCATGAGGCGGCCCCGCTCGTCCGGAATGACCTTCAGTTTCCTGACCACGACGCCTTCGATCATAGTTTGTTTGCTCCCGTCTTCGCCACCATATTCCCAGAATACTGGAGCGATTCGAACGTGCCGGCGTCGGACCACCAGCCGTCGAGGACGTCACATTCCATGATGCCTGCTTGAATATAGAAATTATTGACGTCGGTGATCTCCAATTCGCCTCGCTGGGATGGTTTCAAGGACTTGATGAAATCGAAGACCTTACTGTCGTACATATATATGCCGATAACGGCAAAATTCGAGGCGGGCTTCGCCGGTTTTTCGTCGATGCGGACGACTTTGCTCCCCTCAAGTGTTGCGACTCCAAACCGCTGAGGATCCGGAACTTCTTTCAGCATGATCCGCGCCCCTTCCTTCTGGGCCCGGAAGGCATCCACCGCCTTTTTGATGTTCTTCTCGATGATGTTGTCGCCGAGCATGACGACGATCTTGTCCCTGTCGGCAAAGAACTCCGCCAGGCCCAGGGCGGCGGCTATCCCGCCTTCACCCTCCTGATAGGTATAGTTGAGGTGTCTGAGGCCGAAATCCTTCCCGTTTCCCAAAAGCCGGAGGAAATCTCCGGAATTCTGCCCGCCTGTAACAATCAATATTTCATCGATGCCCGCATTGACCAGCGTCTTAATGGGGTAGTAAATCATGGGTTCATTATAGACGGGCAAGAGATGTTTATTGGTGACTTTTGTCAGCGGATACATCCGGGTTCCCAATCCGCCGGCAAGAACGACGCCTTTCATAGCAATCCCCTTTCTAGTAGATAAATGCGGATTCTTATAACAGAATGTATGACGGCGTCAACCAAAAAACATTTACAGACAGGGCCGCCTTGGTGTAAGGGATCAAAACATGAGAACGGATCCGGAAACTGCAATTGACGAGCGCTACATGAAACGGGCACTGAAACTGGCCGGCAGGGGAGAAATGCGGGTCAGTCCGAACCCGATGGTCGGCGCCGTCATCGTCAAGGGAAACCGGATTATCGGTGAGGGTTATCATCGCTGCTTCGGTGAAGGACATGCGGAGGTCAACGCCATAAAAAGTGCGACGGAATCGATAAAGGATTCGACCGTCTATGTAACCCTGGAGCCTTGTGCGCACTTCGGCAAAACGCCTCCCTGCGTGAACGCCCTCATCGCCGCGAAGCCCCGCCGCGTCGTGATCGGGACGGCCGATCCCAATCCCCTCGTCGCCGGCAAAGGAATCACGGCCCTGGAAGAAAAGGGCATTCAGACCACGGTAGGGATTCTGGCTGAGGAATGCCGCACCGTCAACGAGCGCTTCTTCAAGTTCATGGAAACAGGCACTCCTTTCGTCACCGTCAAATACGCCCAGAGTATCGACGGGCGGATCGCGACCGCCACAGGCCATTCCCGGTGGATCAGTTCCCCGTCCTCCCTGAAATTTGCCCACAGACTGCGCTCGATCCACGACGGCATCCTGGTCGGCATCGGCACGGTCTTGAATGACGATCCCGATTTAACCGTGCGCCTGGTCAAAGGGAAGTCGCCCCTACGGATCATCGCCGATTCCCGTCTGGAAATCCCCCTCGATGCCTGTGTTCTTAAAAATCAGGACAAAGCAAAAACCGTCATTGCGAAAACGGCGGGGGCCGATCCCGGGAAAGCTGCGGAACTCGCGCGAATGGGGATAGAGATGCTCTCCGTCAAGACTGACAGCGACGACCGGATGAACCTTAAGAGCCTTTTCGCCGAACTCGGAAAACAGGGCATAACATCGGTCATGGTCGAAGGCGGGGCCGCCATGATTACATCGGTCCTGAAAAGCAGGCTGGCCGACAGGCTGGTCGTCATCATCGCCCCCAAGATAATCGGCCGCGGTCTTGAAGCCGTCGGCGATCTGGGAATCGGGCGCGTCGACGACGCCTACCGTCTCACGTACCGGAAAATACTGCGCAAAGAGGGCGACATCATCGTCGACGGACGCATCGACCTCTGACCATTTCCGACGGTGTTCGGGAACCGCCCCCGGCGGTATTTTTTCAGGCGGAGACGATAAACGCTTGAAAAATCATCGGGACTGTTGTTTAATATCGCCGCTTTATTATCCATTTACGACCGATAGATATCTTGAAGATACGACTTCGTGGCATAGAGAAAGGAGACCACAATGGGGCCGTGTATACTCGTCGTCGATGACGACCATCTGATTCTTAACATGATTGCCGATTTCCTGAGGAGCGAAGGTTACAGTTTCGACCTGGCCGACGGCGCCGTCAAAGCGCTCAAGCTCCTGGAATCGAAGAAATACGACATCATCCTGCTCGACAAGAACATGCCGGGACTCGACGGAACGGGCGAAGAAGGCGGCATGGACATCCTCAGGTACATCCGATCGCAGCTGATTCCATCGGAGACCATCATGCTGACGGGATATGCCACGATCGATACGGCGATTGAAGCCATGAAGCTCGGGGCCTTCGATTACCTGCTGAAGCCTTTCTCCCTGGACAACCTGCGGTCGAAAATCAACAGGCTGCTCGAGTACCGCAGCTTTTTCGACCCGGACAAGACCATCGACATCTACAAGGGTATTCGCAGTGAAATTCTCCACTTGATCGATAACAAATCCTCTCTGTCGGACAATGAACTCGACAAATCTCTCGTGTCTCTTAACAAGAAGATCGATAAACTATTTCGGCTCTTCAAGGAAAGCGAGCGCCTGATTCTCGTACAGAGGGAATCCCTTGCCAACGTCGCCATTTGCGCCGAGCAGTTGAAACAGATCGGTACGGAAACCAGTAAAGGCAAAAATCTGATAAACGAAATCTGCAAATATGCCGGCATGCGCCTGTAAAGGAATCAGGCTCAAACGGCGGCAAGACGGAGCACCGTCTCCATGTTCCTGATATCGTCGTCCGCTCTCTTCTTCGGAGTCTCCATAACAGCGGGCAATTCCATAAGAAAGGGATGGGTGACGATCCGCTTCATCCCTTCCGCACCGATATAACCCTCCCCGATGTGCCAGTGGCGGTCCACCCGTGATCCCAGAGGTGCCTTCGCGTCGTTCAAATGAAGAAGGCGGAGATTTTTCAACCCGATCGTTTTTCTGAATTCGGCAAGCGCCAGATCAAGCCCGTCTTTTGTGGAGAAATCATAGCCGGCGGCAAAGGCATGGGCCGTATCGAGACACACGCCGACCCTGCTCCGATCTTTCGCCTGCTTCAACAGTATCCCCAATTGCCTGAACTGCGAACCGACCTCCTTTCCCTGGCCGGCGGTATTTTCAAAGAGGATCGGGACGCCGTCGGGAACGGCCGTTAAGGCATGATTGACGGCCGCGGAAATCCTCCGGAGGGCTTCCGCTTCCCCTTTCCGGCCGTAATGGCCGGGATGCGTCACCAAACCGGAAGCCCCAAGCTTTCCCGCCCTTTCGAGCATATCGCTTAGTACATGAACCGATTTTTCATACAGTTCGCCATCCTCTGCCGCCAGGTTCGGCAGGTACGGCATATGAACGAACAGGGGGGCGATGTCCCTTCGGGGGAGGTCCTCCCTCAGGGCCAGGATTTTCGCCGGATCGAGGTCCCGGCTCTTCCAGCCCCGCGGATTACCGGCGAATATCTGCACCGTCCGGCACGACAGCTGAGCCGCCCGTTCCGCCACCCGGGTCAGATCCCCGGCAATGGATATATGGAAACCGAAACGCATATCAATTATTCATATCCGTCGCTGTCAAGCCCGCATGAGCAGCCCATCTTCATTATCCCCAATGCAAACAGCCTGATTCTCTCCGGTCGGTTGATTGTACGAAGAAGTGCAGGTTGCGGGACAGGCTTATCATACATACAGAGAAAGGGGAATCGGGGCGGGAGACGTTATCCGTTCATGGCGGGGTCATCAAGTCGTCGGCCATTTCCTGGCCGCTCTGGTACCGATCTTCCATCTTCTTGGCCAAGGCCTTCTCCAGAATTCGCCCGCAGTATTCAGGAACCGCGGGAATAAGATCTTTTATCGGCGGGGCAGGCTGTGAAACGATATTGTGCATCAATGTAGTGATGCTCTCTCCCACAAAGGGTTTTTCACCGGTCAGGAGTTCATAAAAGAGAACCCCCAGGGAAAAAAGGTCGGTCCGGCCGTCCACGGCGCGCCCTTCTATCTGTTCGGGCGACATGTAATTCGGACTGCCTATGATGACGCCGGCCTGCGTCTTCGACGTATCCATGACTTTGGCGATGCCGAAATCGACGACTTTAATGTCGCCCCTCGAAAGAATACGGATGTTGCCGGGCTTGACGTCCCGGTGAACGACGCCGTTCTTATGGGCATAATCGAGAGCCACAGCCACGGTGGATACAATCTTTACAACGTCGTCGAAAGGCAGAAGGCTATCTTTACTGCAGAAAGAGACCAGATCCGTCCCATCGAGAAGCTCCATGGCCATATAGGCCGTCCCCTGGTATTCACCCACATCGTAAACCGTGACGATATTCGGATGGGTCAACCGGCCGGCGGCCTCCGCTTCTCTGAAAAACCGTTTCTTGGCGGCCGCCATCTCTTCGTCGTCGCCGTGGCCGTAGCGCAGCGTCTTGATAGCCACCTCGCGATTGATCAACGGGTCCCTGCCTAAATAGACCGTTCCCATGGCGCCGCGGCCGAGTTCGCCGATGATTTCATAGCGCCCTATGGTCTTTCCGGGTTCCGGTCTGGCAATCACGGCTGTGGCATCACCCTGGAAACGCCCGTCGGTTTTATGAGAGGCATTGTTTGTCTGCCCGACGACGGCTGCAATCGGCGCGGACGCTGCGGCCGGAGCGGGCTTCACCGGAAATTCCGAATCGGCCAGGATTGCAGCCTCGCGGATCTGAGAAAGAAAAGTCGTATCCGTAAGCTTGGCGAGCAATCTGTTTCTGTCGACGCATGTTCGATATGAATCCGCCAGGGGCGTTAAGAGATCAATCCGTCCTGTGAGCAGCCTCGCTATCTGGTCTGCAATAAACAGTGCCGTGATGTATTTTTGTATATCCCCGTCCTGGTGCAGGCTGTCGGCATGGACATACGCCGGCATATGATGCATCGCCACGGAATGGACCATCAAATCGGAAAATCCCCATTGTTCCAGGGCCATCTTTCCGATGACGGCATGATTGACGCCCAGGAGTTCATCTTCATCCTGGATATAAAACCCCCTCGGGAGTTTGTCCCAGAATTCCCCGTCAAACGATTGCACCCGGGGCATCCCCAGAATGACGAGCTTTCCGATATCATGGATGATCCCCAGGGTAAAAAGCGTTCCCTGGTTCAGGCCGTCGAAAAGATCGGCAAGACAGGAGGCGCATACCGACGTCAAGGTCGAATGCGTCCACAGGGCCGCCAGCGCATCCTTCTGCTTGGCCGATCCCATGGGAAAGAGCTGCAGCAAACCCTCGCGATAGAGGATGTTTTTGATGTTTTGAAGGCCGAGGATCATCAAGGCATGGCTGATTGAATCGATCTTGTTCTGCATTCCGAAGTAGGGGGAATTGGCAAGCCGCAGAATCTTGGCCGTCAAGACGGGATCGGCGAGAATCATTTTGGCAAGGTCGGACATCTGTATCGCCGGGTCGCTGACGAATTTCTGCAGCCGCAGATGCTCCGTCCGAAACTTTTTCAGGTGGCCGATTTGTTCTTCGACCGTTCGCAAAATATCGGGATCAATCTGGTTGTACATGAACGGTGTACGGGGGCTGGCGTTTTCCCCTTTCTGCCCGGAAAAGATCACCTCGATACCCTGTTGCACGATACGCCTCAAGTCTCTATAAACATCCGGCACACCCATCTCCTGGCCCCCGGCATCCGGCCCTCTTTTCATTTCGAGGGGCAGGATTTCCTCGGGCGGCGGCATGGGTTTTTTCTGAAATGCGTCGGTTTTCGGGGGCTTGATATCTCTTTCGGACGGGGCGACTTTGGCCGATGTCGGAGTCTTCCTCTCCTGTTTTGTCAAGAGGATATAAAGTGCAGCAATGATAAGCACTGCGAAAAGGAGAAAGACGACGAGCATCATGATTAACAACCATCCATAAATACGGATCACTAAAACAAACCGGGAACGACAAGAACGCTTGACTCGGCTGCCGTTCTTGCCGCCCTGATCGTACTGGTTGCCGACGGTATCTGCGAGGCGCCCATAGTAGTATTAAAGCATATAAATAACAAGCCTTTTTTGCTCGTACACATTGGAAAACACCGGGACGGATTGCCGTACGGTAGTCCCCGCGAAAACGTCACGCTGGAATCAAGGCTTTCGGAATGGTCCGTCGCGGCGGCATGTCGGCATCGCCGGCTCGCGGCGCCTCCCTGAATAGCTTGACACCCTTTCCGCTTTCCCCTATGATGTATGATATTTCTATCGGACAAAATCTGCTATAAACACCTGTTTGAGGGATAAATGTTATTTCATAGGCAAACCGGCAGGTTACTGCTATGAACCCTACTCATTATCGCCTCGTATTAAATGGTTTGATACCGGGTGCGGATATAAAGAAAATCGCCGTCTACCTGCAAAAGGACCTGGAACTCCCCCATGAAAAGATTCACGGCCTGTTGACGAGCACGCCGCGAGTCATTAAAGAATTCAAGACGCAGCACAATGCAGAGAGCAGCCTGTCGGCATTGTCCAAATCAGGCTGCCTGGTTTCGATGGAACCGATTGTCGCCTACCCGTCGTTCCCTTTCTGCATATCCCAAAAACACGAGGGCATGATCAAGAGGGAATTAAGCAAAGTCCTGCGTTGCCGCACTTCACTCGTTTTGTTGCTCGTTCAGATTGATCCCGGCGATTCCCACGACCATTTCCCTTCCATGCTCGGCCCTTTCGAAGAGCAAGTCATCGCCCATTTCCGGGAAAGCGATACCGTCATAGCCATTGACGACACGAGGCTGATCATCCTCGGTTTTGCCACCGACAAGCATGGGGTGGTCCCGATCCAAAGCAAGACCCAAAGGGTCATGAAGCAGATTCTGGGAAGCGATATAGCCGTGAGCTTCGGGTACTCCGTGTTCCCGGATGACGGCCAGACGGTCGCCCAGTTGATGAATCTGGCAGGTAAACCCAGAAGCGAAAAATCTAACCGCGCTCAGGCTGAAGGCGAGAAGGCTCTCCGTGAGACCGCCGCGGACAGCGACACCGAATCTTCGCCCGGCACACAAGCAACGCCGATCGAGCTGTGTTTCGCCCGGGCTCGCGGCAGGATTTTTAAAAGACTGCTTAACATGGATGCCGTGAGCCTTGGGCAAGGCCTCAGCGGAATTCCCCTGTCCGGACAGAAGGAATTTATAGCACGCCTGCCCTTCGATTCCCCCCTGAATTCGGAACTTGACAAACTAGTCAAGTCCGGACCCCGCACCCTTGTTGATCAGTCGTATGAGAAGCATTTCAGCGCGATCATCCAACAAATGGAACTGGAGGCCCACATTGCCCGACAGGACATACTCCTGGAAAAGGTTCTGTTGAAGCTCAATCAATCCGAAGACTTGCCGACACTGCCGTCGGTGGCGATGCAGATATTCCATATCGCCTCCGATCCGAATTCTTCCGGCACTGAACTGGCCGCCATCGTGACGAGAGACCCGGCCTTGACCTCCAAACTTCTCAAAACCGTCAATTCCGCATTTTACGGAAGTCCGCAAAAAATAAGCTCGGTCAAGCATGCCGTCGTACTTTTGGGCACGGAAGAAATCGTCGATATTGCCTTCGGGCTTGCCGCCGCGAAAGTGTTCGACGTCAAACCGCTGGAAGGCGTCCTCAATCCCAAAATTCTCTGGCATCACGCGATCTGCACGGCATTGATCGCCCAATCCATAAGCCGAACGCTGCCTCAGTTTCGCGATGTCGGCGTTTTCACCGCCACGCTGCTTCACGATGTGGGTAAAATTTTTCTCATCGCCAACTATCCGGATATTTACAAGGATCTGACCAAAGATTCAAAAACGCTCGATTTGCCGCTTTTTGAAATGGAAGAGGATTATTTCGGGCTTCATCATGCCATCGTCGGGAAGTATCTTGCCTCCCAATGGAACCTGCCCGAAATGCTTATCAATGCCATATCATACCACCATCAGCCTTACAGTTCACCTGGTGAATCGGCCGTGGCCGCCATTACCGGCCTGGCTGATTATCTTTACTACCGGTCCTCAGAAGCGGGTTTGATGCCCGGTGAGGCAAACAGCAGAATGAGCTGGCTGACTGCAGGCCACTGGCTGTTCCTGACCCAGCTGTTCAAAGACCTGAACACGCGAATGCTCGACGATATGACGCGGACTGCCTCGGCCATTATGGAAGAAAACAGGGAATACCTCGATTATCTGACCTGAAGGGGTCCCGTTATGGATGAATCCATGAAAAACGCAACCGACGAACAGTCTCAACTGTCTGCGGAGAAGGACGTCTTCAAACGACAGTATCTCAAGATGAGAAGCAATTATGAAAACAAGATCAAAGAACTGTCCGTCATCAAAGAACTGGTCGATACGCTGCGACTGACGGGCATCTATGACCGGAAAGCGCTCTTCCTCGAACAGCTGAAAATCATCAAGAAGTATTCTTCCCTGGAACAAGTGGCGCTGATGCTCTTGAACGACGACCTCCAGATGCTCGAGATGATCAAATCAGACGATGAAGCGGAAACGCATCAAGAATCTCCGTTGATCCGCCTTGATGAAGGTACCGGCGGTCAGGTCATCGCCCAGAAAAAGCCCATCATTGTCGACGAGATGGAGAGAACCTGTTCGCTTGAAGAGCAGGAAAGGCTTAGAGGCCAGTCGCTGCTCTGCGTGCCCGTTATGCATAACAACAAGGCCATCGGCGTCCTTAACCTCACCCACCGCGTCAAACACGGTTTCGATCAGAACCAGGTCAGCTTTTTCAGCCTTGTCGCGGATCAGATCGCCACGGCTATCGTTCTGTCCCGATTATACACGCAGATGCTGAAGGAAGAGAATAAACGATTCCTTCTGAGCCGCTTCTTTTCAAAGACCGTCACCGAAGAAATCCTGGGAAGCAAGGGCATGCTGCGTCTGGGAGGGGAACGTAAACGGGCGACGATCGTGTTTGCCGATTTGCAGGGATTTACGGCTCTGTCCGAGGGATTGGACCAGGAGAAGGTCGTGGAGATCCTGAACGAATTCTTTTCCCAGATGACGCCGCTCATCTTCAAGCATGAAGGCACCCTCGATAAGTTGCTGGGCGACGGCATGATGGCCGTTTTCGGCGCCCCGCTTACACACAACGACGATCCCGTCCGGGCCATAAGAACCGTCATCGACATGATTCACGGACTTCATGAATTCAACAGAATCAAGAGGGCAGAGGGCTGGCCGGAGCTTCACATGGGGATCGGCGTCAATACCGGCGATGTCGTTGCCGGGTATATCGGATCGGAAGACCATCTCACCTATACGGTCATCGGCGATGCCGTCAATGTGGCGCAAAGGGTGGAATCGTTGGCGGGACAGGACGAAATTCTCATCACCCGGACTGTTAAAGAAGCCATAGAAGGAAGACGCTCCGAGATTAACGGTCTCAAGGGCCTCACGCCGCTGCCGCCTCAAAAAGTGAAGGGAAAGAAAGAACCCATCGATATTTTTAAAGCAGAATATTGACCTGCGGCAATCCGGAATGCGCTGGCGGCACCCGTCAGGATGCCGCCGCCATCTTTCTTTCAGCCCGCTTTTTCCCAACCGCGGCACCGAAAAAGGCCGCAAGGGAGCAGACAGCGAGCGGCAGCAGAAAGACGATGGATTTTTCGAACAACGACAACCCGACAACCCATTCAAAACGGACGACGGGATTGTTGGTTAACAGCGACCAGACGGGAATCCCGGCAGCCAGAAGCCATGCTCTGGCGAAGAAACCTCCCAGAAAACCGGTCAGGCCGTAAACGATCACATTGACGGACAAGGCCACGGCAAACCAGTTGGCACCTTTCAGGACGACGCGTGTCATATCGTCCAGATTCTTCTTGTCCTGGGGAGAAAGCTGCTCGTACGCCGCTTTACCTTTATCGGGACTCACCTTCACATCGACTCCCCTGTCCTTCATGAAGGCCGTTACCCTTTTCTGAAACTCCGGATCACGGCTGATGGCGACTCCGCCGACGATCCCCGCGGCAAGGCCCCACACTACTTCCATTAAAATGGCTGCAACCAATACGGCAAACAGGTTGACGATGATCGGTCTTTTCTTGAATTCCCGCTGCCAATCCATAATTCCCCTCCTTGGCTTCAATAATGGACGCTTTACGATCCCGGGCAGGAGATGGCTTTAGAAACCTCTTGCTCCTCGTCGTATCCGGAAAAGGCATTTGCCATTCGGCTGGAGGCGCCTTTGCCTCTGGACAATTGCCGTGCCGATCGCCTATGCCAATCCTTGTAAATCTGCAAGTATGGAACGGGCAGCATGCATCCCGTCCAGGGCGGAACTGATGATTCCGCCGGCATAGCCCGCACCTTCGCCGCTGGGATACAGACCTTCGATATGGGTACTCTCCCCGGTCGCTTTCCTCAGGATTCTGACCGGCGACGACGTTCGGGTTTCCACACCGATCAACACGGCCTCATCCGATATGAACCCCGGCATTTTCCGGTCGATCCTTTGCAGGCCTTCCCGGAGGGCCGCCGTCACGAAAGACGGCATTGTTTCGCCGAGGTCTGCTGGCTTAACCCCGGGAAGAAAACTGGTAGCGCCCACTCCCCCCCTTTTGCCGCGAAGAAAATCCGTCAATCGCTGCCCCGGGGCGCGATACCCGGCCTCACCCAGCTGATAGGCTTTTCGCTCCCACTGCCTGCGGAAATCCAAGCCGGCCAGGGGAGAGGGACATGCATAGTCTTCCGTTCGGACATTGACCACGACAGCACTGTTCGCATAGAGGCCGTTCCGTGAGCTTAAGCTCATACCGTTCGTGACGACCGTCCCTGCCTCGGAACTGCTTCCAATGACCTGCCCCCCGGGACACATACAAAAGGAATAGACCGAACGCCCCGCATCTTCCGCCCGGGCCGTCACGACGTATTCCGCCGGCGGCAAAGCCGTATGTCCCGACCATTTGCCGTACTGCATCCTGTTCACCCATTCCTGGGGATGTTCGATGCGCACCCCCATGGCAAAAGGCTTCGGGGCAAGGGCGGCGCCGCGGTCAAGAAGCATGCGATATACGTCTTCAGCGGCCTGGCCGGGGGCGAATACCGCGTGAGAAGCACTTATTTGCTCCCCGCGATTGACGACAAGGCCTTCCAGCTTTCCCTGCCGGACCAAGATATCGGTCACTCTCGCTTCAAACCTCACTTCGCAGCCTAAAGACTGCAAGTACTGCCGGAGTCGGACGACCATCGACCGCAGATGGTCCGTCCCGATGTGCGGCTTGGCGTCGACAAGAATGGCCGCCGGTGCCCCCATCCGGACAAACATCTCCTTGATCCTGGCGACTTCGGGATTTTGCCTGCGGCTCGTCAGCTTTCCGTCGGAGAATGTCCCCGCCCCTCCTTCGCCGAAATAGACGTTGCTCTCCGGGTTCAGGACGCCTTGCTCCCAAAAACGATGGACATCGGCCACTCGCTCCGGCACGGCCTTCCCCCGTTCCAGAAGAATGACGGGGATACCTGCCTCCGCCAGGGTCAGGGCGGCGAAAAGACCGGCGGGACCGGAGCCCACAACTGCCGGCTTATTCGCGGGCCTTCGGACAACCGGTTTTGATTGCTCGGGTGGCGGAGAATCTATCCGTTCCACAACGACGCCCGAAATGTTACCGGTTGGAACGGAGACATCTTCATTCAACGT
Source organism: Syntrophales bacterium (assembly GCA_963668175.1). Lineage (GTDB taxonomy): Bacteria > Desulfobacterota > Syntrophia > Syntrophales > PHBD01. The sequence goes on along the minus strand of OY764159.1, from coordinate 844,168 downwards.
GCATTCGATCGTATAGACGAAGACAGGCGGCCTCTCCCGGCGGGCATCGAGGGACATACGGACAATCTTGTAATAGGCGACGGCCTCAACGGCTGTTCCGGTCAGACCTGCAACCTTTGCCGGAATGTCTTCTTCGTTTTCGTCCAGGGAAAGCCTGATCCCGTTGATCCTGATACGCATCATCGCTCAATATGCCTGTGGCCGTTTAATCGGCATTGAAAAAAAACATCTCCTGTTATAGACAGAGCAAGATTCGATAAGAATAGAGGACATTCATGCCCTGGTACGCCGTTCACACCCGCAGCCGCCACGAGGACAAAGTCTATACGGGCTTTGTTCAGAAGTCGTTCCACGCCTTTTTACCCAAGATAGAGGTCTGGAGCAAGCGAAAAGACCGCCGGAAAAAGATACTGTTGCCGATGTTCCCCGGTTATCTTTTTATCGACATCCCGGTCATGGACAACAAGATCAAACTGGATATCCTCAAGACCTTCGGCGTCGTGAGAATCCTCGGCAAACCGGTCGGACATGAACCCATCCCCGTGCCCGATGAAAAGATCGACGCTATTCAGCGCCTGGTCGAATCCAAAATCGAGGTCCAGCATTTCCAGTATCCGAAAGTCGGCGAGCCGGCCCAGATCACCGACGGTCCCTTCAAGGGTATCGAAGGCATCGTCATCAGCACGGACTATGAAAAGGAGTTGTTCGTCGTGTCCATCGATATCCTGCAGCGGTCCGTCGCCATCAAACTGGAAGGCTTTCAGATCACAAAACTCTGATGCCCTGCCCGCCTCTCCTGTGGATTACGAGCCGCTGAAAGCCTTCATCGCTTCATCGATCAAAAGCTGTCCGCACTTTTTATACTTGGGAGAAAAATGAAACGGGGTAATCCGTTTCGCCCCGGCCCGTCTCGCCAGGGAACCGGCCTGAAACGCCGTCAGATGGTATTTTTCGGAAGCCTTCCCGGCATCCTCATTTGAAAACGTGGACTCGATGAACAGGTGGTCGGCTCGCCCGGCCAGATCCACGATCCGGCGATTGTTCTCGTCGTTGTATATCGCATCGGTCACGTAGACGATCCTCTGACCCGGCGTGATCCTGACGATGCTTTCCCGCAATTCCCCCAAAGGATAGTGCTTCTCCACAATCTGCCGGTCCTCGTTTCTCCACCATACCCGGACGGGCGTATCGTCGGGGTCTCCGTTAAGGACATGCTCCCTCAGATTCATGAGCCAGGCCCCGGTAGGAAGACCCATCACGTCGAGGGCCGTTTTTTTGATATTCACCCTGTCTTTCTCTTCAAATCGAAAGGCCAGGCAGGGAATCTTGTGATCGAGGAAGACACTCGAAACGGCAAACAGCTTGTTTTCCATCAGGACGCCGTTGTGACGGCGCGTTTCGATAAATTCCGGCGCAAACGCCGTCCGACAGCGGTACCGTTTGACGATCAAGTCCCGTTCGTGAACTTCCGTCACGAGTAAGGCGAAATCATTGGTATAATTCTCTACCAGGTTCCACGTATAGGCCCTCAGTTTGTTTTCGATATGCTCCAGGAAACCGGGAGGACCGAAAAGAGCGATATGAAGATCCCGCCCAAGGCAGACGCGCAGCATCTGATCGAAGCCGATAAAATGATCCATGTGGGTGTGGGACACGAAAACATGGCCGATTTTCAGAATTTTCCGGGGAGGCAGGAGGTGAAGGTCCCCCAGGTCGAAGAGGATTGCTTCGTTACGGTATTTGAATTCGATATAAACCGCCGGGTCTCCGAACGGATCGTTGACGAGCGCCGCACTGAACATGACACCTGCCTTCCTTTTTAAAATATTAACACGACTTTCCTAAATTTCAACTTGACTTTATTCCGACTTTTTGCGTAAAGCCATGCGCATTCAAGTCAACTATTCGGGAGCGCACATGGCGGCCAAGGGAAAGATCACCATCGACAGGGATTTGTGCAAAGAGTGTCATTTCTGTATTTCGGTCTGCAAAAGAAATCAGATCGAACCGTCCAAGGAATATAACGCCAAGGGGTACCGGCCCGTCGTATTCGTAGGCAACGGGGAATGCACCGGCTGCGCCCTCTGCGCGACGATGTGTCCGGAAATTGCCATCGAGGTCTACCGTGAATAAAGTATTGATGCAGGGAAACATGGTCATCGGCGAAGCGGCAATCCGTGCCGGCTGCCGGTTTTATGCCGGGTACCCGATCACGCCGCAGAACGAACTGACGGAGTACATGGCGGACAACCTTCGCAAGGCGGAGGGAGGTGTCTTTCTCCAGTCGGAAAGCGAAATCGCCGCCATCAACATGATTGCCGGCGCCAGTGCCGCCGGAGCCAGGGTCATGACATCCTCCTCCAGTCCCGGGATATCCCTCAAGCAGGAGGGCATTTCCTCCATGGCCGCGTGCGAACTTCCCGGGGTTATCGTCAATATGATGAGAGGGGGCCCCGGACTCGGCAACATCCGCCCGTCACAGGGCGACTATTTCCAGGCGACCCGCGGCGGCGGCCACGGCGATTACCGTGTCATCGTCCTGGGACCGGCCACGGGACAGGAGCTTGCGGACCTGACCATGGACGCCTTCGACCTCGCCGACAAGTATCGTACACCGGTCATGATCCTGGCCGACGGGATGATGGGGCAGATGATGGAACCCGTCGTATTCAAAAAGCCGAAGCCCAGGGAGTACAGCGACGCCTATATCCTCTCCGGGGCCGGGACCGGAAAGAGCAAATTCATCCGGGGTTTGATCCTCGACGCCCAGCTCATGGAAGAGCACAACTGGATGCTTCACCGGAAATATCAGGTGATCTCCGACAGGGAGACGCATTGCGAAAAATACAAGACCGACGATGCCGAGATGGTCATCGTCGCCTACGGCACGGCGGCCAGGGTGGCGAAGGGCGCCATCAAAAGGCTGCGGGATTCGGGACTCAAGGTGGGCCTGTTCCGTCCCATTTCCCTGTGGCCGTTTCCGACCCGGGAATTGCGGGAACTCTCCGAGAAAGTCAAACACTACCTGGTCTTCGAAATGAGTACGGGGCAGATGCTTGAAGATGTGCGGCTTGCCCTGCAGGGATTCGCCGAAATCGATTTCTTCGGACGTCCGGGCGGTATCGTGCCTCCGCCTGTGGAACTGGCAAACGTCGTCACGCGCCGTTATCCCCAGAAGGGGAAATACATGGACCGTTTCTGATATCCCATGACAAGAAACGAGGATTGCTTTTACGCATGAAAAAAATCTTCCAAAAACCCGATAGTCTGAAAAGCACGCCTTTTCATTATTGTCCCGGTTGCGGACACAGCATCATTCATCGCCTGGTCGCGGAAGTGATCGACGAAATGAAGATCCGGGGTACGACCATCGGCGTGCCCCCGGCAGGATGCGCCGTTCTTGCATACAACTATTTCGACGTGGACATGATTGAAGCCCCTCACGGCCGGGGACCGGCCCTGGCCACGGGAATCAAGCGAATGCTGCCCGATCGCGTCGTCTTCTCCTACCAGGGCGACGGCGACCTCGCGGCCATCGGCACCTCCGAAAGCTTCCATGCGGCCAACCGCGGAGAGAACATCACGATCATCTTCATCAACAACGCCGTTTACGGCATGACGGGCGGACAGATGGCGCCGACGACAATCCTCGGCCAGAAGACGACCACGTCTCCGGTCGGCAGGGTCAACAACCTCGACGGTTATCCGATCAGGATCAGCGAGATCTTGGCCTATTTGCCGGGAGCGGCGTATATTGAGCGCTGTACGATCACCTCCCCGGCAAGCGTCGCCAAATCCAAAAGGGCCATTCGGAAGGCTTTCCAGTATCAACTTGAAGGCCGGGGGTTTACCATGGTGGAACTCCTGTCCCCCTGCCCGACGAACTGGAAGATGACGCCGATCGATTCCTGCAAATGGATCGAGGAGACGATGTCGCTGACATTTCCGCCCGGCGTTATCAAAGACGTGGAGACCTCTGAGCGAAAGGAGGCGAAATAACGATCATGATGGTGAAGAGCATTTTCTCCGGGTTCGGCGGCCAGGGCGTATTGATGATGGGATACAGCCTCGCCCGCGGCGCCATGAACGCCGGACTTCAAGTCACGTATCTGCCTGCTTACGGTGCCGAAATGAGGGGGGGGACGGCCAACTGCACGGTCGCCATAGCCGACGAGGAGATCGCCTCGCCCATCTCTTCGGAACCCGACAACATCATTGTAATGAATACGCCTTCGCTTTATACGTTCCAGAACAGAGTGGCCCGCGGGGGAAAGCTTTTCCTCAATGCATCCATTATCGACGCCCGCCCCAGCCGGGACGACATCGAAGTCTATGCCATTCCCTGCGGCGAAATTGCCGAAGCCCAGGGCAATTCGCGGGCGGCCAACATCGTCATGATGGGGGCCTTCCTGAAAAAGACCGGCCTGCTCACGGCGGAAGGCTTTTTAAAAAGTCTTGAAGTCTCCATGGGCGGCAAAAAGAAGAGCCTTGCCGAGATCAACCGGAAAGCGTTTACCGCCGGTTACGAATACTTCAATGAATCCGCGGAGGAACCCAAATAGATGGCCGTAAAACAATTATCCGTGCTCCTGGGCAACGTTCCCGGAACCTTATCAAGACTTACCGACATCCTGGACAAGGAGGACATTACCGCCAAGGCCCTGCTTACGGCAAGTACAGCGGAAGACAGCATGGTTCGCCTTGTCGTCAACGATCCGGAACGTGCGGCCGCCACTCTGCAGAGTTTCAATTTCAATCTTGAAGTGACACCCGTCCTGGCTGCCGAAGTGCCCCTGCATCCGGGCGGAATGAACGCCATTCTGAAACCCCTGGCGGCTGCCGAGATCAATATCCACTATCTGTACACCACGATCAACCGCCTGGGAAAAGAGACCATCGTCATCCTCGGTGTCGATAAAATCGAGGAGGCGGGGGAGATTCTCCAGAGAAACTGGATCAATCTCATCGGCGACGAAATTTACTCCCTTTAGGCATTTCTTTCCGGAGAAGCTTTTCCGGCCGGATACCACCGTATCCGTATTTTCACCCGGGCCTCTCTCATGAGCATCTCACCCGAAAAAGAAAAGGCTCTGAAAGACAGGATGGAGAAGCTTGGGATCAGGGAAAGCGATCTCAGGGAGTCTTTTGTCCGGTCCTCGGGCCCCGGCGGCCAGAAAGTCAACAAGACCTCTTCCTGCGTATTTTTATTGCATATCCCCACGGGGCTCACCGTCAAATGTCAGCAGGAACGTTCCCAGGCCATGAACAGATTTCTCGCACGGCGTATCCTGCTCGACAGAATCGAGAAGCTGCGGACCGGTTTGATCGCAGCGGAGGAGATGCGCATCGAGAAAATCAGGAGGCAAAAACGGCGGCGTTCAAGGCGGGCCAAAGAGAAGATCCTTGCGGACAAGCATGCCCAGACGGAGAAGAAACTGCAGAGGTCGAAGGTTGTGGCTGCCGACGATTAAAAAAAGTAAGGGAGGGAAAGTCCATTTTATTTGCCTTCCCTCCCTTGAACAAAATGCCTGAAATGCTTCTTACAGACCAACCACCTTCAAAAGCGGATTTGCATAGAGAATGACCAGCGCGATGACCAAGGCATAAATCGCGACGGATTCCGTCATTGCCATACCGACCATCATGGTCATCATGATTTTACCCTGCGCATCGGGATTCCTGCCGACGGCATTACTCGCACCGCTGGTCGCCTGACCAAGACCCAACCCGGCACCGATCGCTCCGAAACCCATCGAAAAACCGGCGGCCAGAATGGCGAGCCCTACGACTATAGCCTTCGTATAATCGATTGTTGCACCCGCTGCCGCTGCTGCCGCTGCCGGAGCCGCTTCTTTCGCCGCAAAAGCCAGAGGAGCCAGAACCAGAACCAGAACGAAAGTCAGAAGGCCGCTTACGAACGATTTTTTCATTTTTCCCTCCTTAGGATTAATGAGTTGATTGACGCTGAAACAACCTATCCGCTTACTGCTCCTGTTTCACCTCCTTTCCCGCCATGGTTTAATACTCAGCGGCAGGCCTCGATTCCGCGGAACCCGAACCATTGAAAAAGAGAACTACCCCCAAGTATGCCGCACTATTAACGGTATGGAATGCGATTGTCAAGGAATTTTTAAATTATTGATGTATAGATTTCAGGAAAGCTCGTATTGATGCGACTTCAAGATTGGATATTTCTTGAGGCGCATCATCCTGAAGCACCTCCGCCTGCGACGGACAGCCCGGCCCACTGCCCTCCGCAGGAAACCACTTGTGAACACAACCACCGAATAATTAACGCAAAATTGAGACTGCCAACTTATCGCTTGACAGCAAAATGATAATCATAAATATAACTATATGAAAATTTGTGAATTTCTGTGACCGGAGAGACTACGATCTTATAACGTTTGCCGGTCACCTCGAAAGGAGCGTATGGAGGGATCAGGGCTTTATCTTTCGTCATCCAATAAAACGTTAACTTGGCGGGTTTTGATCAAGCTCATGTCTGCCGCCTTGCTTCTCTTAACGGCTGCGGGCTGCGGATCGGACAAAACAGCCGCCGTACAACCCCGTGGCCCAGTCGACGTCACGGTCATCACCGTCCATCCGCAAGACGTTCCCATCACCATCCCTTTCATCGGCACAACGGAAAGTTCACACCAGGTAGAAATAAGGTCACGGGTCGAAGGTTTCCTGGAAAAGAAATCCTATGAAGAAGGCGGCTACGTCAAAGCCGGGCAGGTCATGTTCCAGATCGACCGGCGGCCTTTCGAGGCCGCTCTTCAACAGGCCCGCGGCGAATTGGCCGAACAGGAGGCAAGACTGTCGACGGCCGCGGCCAATCTAAACAGAATACGCCCTCTCGCGGAAAAGAATGCCGTGAGCAAGAAAGACCTCGATGACGCCGTGGGTCAGGAACAGGCGAGCCGGGCGGCCGTTTTGTCGGCCCAGGGAAAGATTCGCGATGCCGAACTCAAGCTCGGTTATACGACGATCAAGTCGCCCATCAACGGTTTCGCCGGACGAGCCAAGAAGCAGGAGGGCAGCTACATTTCGGCGGGCACCGACAGCCTTTTGACTTATGTCGCCAAACTCGATCCGATCTGGGTCACTTTCAGCGTGTCCGAAAACGAGAACCTGAAACTCCGGGACGAAATTCTCAAGGGCACCGTCAAATGGCCCCCTTATAAGGAATTCGCCGTGGAAGTGATCCTCGCCGACGGCACCGTCTTCCCCAACAAAGGGAAGCTTAATTTCGCCGACCCGTCATTCAGCTCCGAAACAGGCACCTACCAGGTACGGGCCGAAATCGCCAATCCGACGAAGTCCACAGACGTCCTGCGGCCCGGCCAGTTTCTGAAGGTCAACCTCCTGGGCGCCGTCCGCCCCAATGCGATCCTCGTTCCCAGAAGCGCCGTCATGCAGGGGGCCAAAGGGCATTTTGTCTGGATAGCCAGCAAGGAAAACCTGGTCGAACTTCGCGACGTCTCGGTCAGCGACTGGCGCGGAGAAGATATCTTCATTGCCAAGGGCTTGGCTTCCGGCGACCGCGTGATCCTTGACAACCTGATCAAACTCTCCCCCGGTTTGCCCGTCAAGGCCGTCGAACGGACTCCGGCCGCCAAAGCGGCGGGGACGAGTCCGCCTTCACCTGCCAAGGCAGCCGCAACGACAGCCCCGAAGAACTGACCGGAGCCCGCAGATGATATCCCATTTCTTCATCGACCGCCCCATATTCGCTTCGGTGATCTCCATCGTTATCGTCATCGGGGGAATCGTGGCCATGCTGAACCTTCCGATTGCCCAATATCCCGACATTACCCCCCCGGAGGTCATTGTCTCAACAAACTATCCGGGAGCCAGCGCCGACGTCGTGTCCCAGAACATTGCCGCGCCTATCGAATTGCAGGTGAACGGGGCCGACAATATGATTTACATGTCGTCGACGAGCGCCAGCACCGGCAATATGAGCCTGAGCGTCTACTTTAACATCGGAACGAACCCCGACCTTGCCCAGGTCGACGTCCAGAACCGCGTCAACCAGGCGCTGCCGCAGCTGCCCCAATCGGTCACCGAGCAGGGCGTGCAGGTGAGCAAAAAATCGTCGTCCTTCCTGATGATCATCGGCGTATTTTCGCCAAACGACCGCTACGACGATACCTACGTGGCCAATTACACCAGCCTGTACATCCTGGACGCGATTAAGCGTCTCCCCGGCTCCAGCCAGGCATCCATCCTGAGCATGCCGGACTACGCCATGCGGATATGGCTGAAACCGGATCGGATGGCGCAGCTCGGCATCAACGCGGCCGATGTCGCCAATGCCATTAAAAGGCAGAACCAGCAGTTCGCCGTGGGAAAAATAGGACAGGCCCCGACGGAAGGGCGGGTGGAGCAGACGTTTTCGGTAACGACCAAGGGCCGCCTGCTGGAGCCCAAAGAGTTCGAAAATATCATCCTCCGGACCAGCAGGGACGGTATGGCCATTGTTCGCCTTAAGGATGTCGGGAGAGCGGAACTGGCCGCCCGCGACTATTCCATCCGGACGCGCCTGAACGGAAAGCCGGCGACGCTCATAGCCGTCTATCAGCAGCCGGGGGCCAACGCCCTCAATGTCTCCAAGCAGATCGAAAAAACGCTCAAGGAAATGAAGAAGGGCTTTCCCGACGGTATCGACTACCGGATCGCCATGGATACGACCAAGTTCGTCCGCGCCTCGATCAAGGAAGTGGTCGTCACCTTCTTCGAAGCCTGTTTACTCGTGATCCTCGTGGTCTTTCTCTTTCTGCAGAATATCCGGGCCACGATCATCCCCATCATGGCCGTCCCCGTCTCCATTATCGGCACCTTTATCGGCATGACCCTCTTCGGCTTCTCGATCAACATGCTGACGCTTTTCGGCATGGTGCTCGCCATCGGCATCGTTGTCGACGATGCGATCGTCGTCATCGAAAACGTGGAGAGGAACATGGTCGAACACCATCTGCCGCCCCGGGAAGCGGCCAAGAAGGCTATGGAGGAAGTGACGGGGCCGGTCGTCGCCATCGTCCTCGTCCTTTGCGCCGTTTTCATCCCTGTCGCTTTCCTGGGAGGAATCACGGGCCAGCTCTACAAACAGTTTGCCATCACCATCGCCATCTCCGTCGTTCTGTCCGGTATGGTTGCGTTGACGCTCTCTCCCGCCCTGGCCGCCATCTTTCTCAAGCCCCACCAGGGCGAGAAGCATAAATTCTTCCTCTGGTTCGACCGGAGCTTCAGCCGGCTGACGGAAGGCTACGGCCGGGGCGTGCAACTGGCGATCAAGCGCGCCACCGTGGCCGTCGCCATCTTTGTTGTCATGCTTCTGGCCGTATCGGGGCTTTTCTATCGCATACCGACCAGTTTCGTGCCTTCGGAAGACCAGGGCTATCTCCTCGGGGTGAGCTTTCTTCCCGACGCCGCCAGCCTCGACCGCACGCAGGACGTCAATGTCGCCGCCGGCAAGGTTTTCGCCAAACACCCGGCCATTCAGGATGTCGCCGAAGTGGACGGCTACAGCCTGATGGATTCCCAGCTCAAGACCAATGCCGGCACTCTGTTCATTTCATTCAAGGATTACGAGGAGCGGAAGGACAAATCGCTTCAGGCCCCGGCCGTCATCGACCAAACGACACACGAACTGATGGGCATCAAGGAGGGCTTCGTCCTTCCCGTCAATCCCCCCTCGATACCCGGTCTGGGAGCAACGGCCGGTTTCGAATTCTGGATCCAGAACCGCGGCTCCGGAGACATGAACAAGCTGGCCGCCGTCACGCACGACTTCATCGCCAAGGCCCAGAAGCAGCCGGAGCTTCACGGCGTAACAACGCTCCTGAATGCCTCCTCCCAGCAGCTCCGCGTCGACGTCGATCCGGACAAGGCCGAAACCCTGGGGGTGCCCGTGGACGATGTGTACAACACGCTCCAGATCCTTTTCGGCTCCATGTATGTGAGCCAGTTCAACAAATTCAGCCGGCTCTGGCAGGTCATCCTCCAAGCGGAGCCCAAGTACCGGTCCCGCCCCGACGATATCGACCAGATCTATGTCCGCTCCAAAGACGGCAATATGATTCCGTTGAAGGCCGTGGTGACGAAGCAGTATGTGACGGGACCCGACCTCGTCACCCGTTTCAACAACTTCCCCGCCGCCAAGATCGTCGGCAGCGCCGCGCCCGGTTACAGTTCCGGGCAGGCCATCGCCGCTATGGAGAGGGTGGCCCGCGAGGTCCTTCCGTCCGATTTTTCCTTTGAATGGAGCGGAGAATCGTACGAAGAGAAGAAATCCGGCAGCATGTCGTCGGTGGTTTTCGGCTTCGGGCTGGTCATGGTCTTTCTGATTCTTGCCGCCCAGTACGAAAAATGGACGCTTCCCTTCGGCATTATCATGGCCGTCCCTTTCGCCTTGTTCGGTGCTCTCCTGTCCATATGGCTCCGCGGCATCGAAAACGACGTCTACTTCCAGATCGGTCTGATTACCCTCATCGCGTTGGCGTCTAAAAACGCGATTCTCATCGTTGAATTCGCCGTCATGAAACGGTCCGAAGGGCTTTCGGTCTACAATGCCGCAGTCGAAAGCGCACGCATGCGTCTCCGTCCCATTGTCATGACGTCCCTCGCCTTCATCCTGGGATGCGTTCCCCTCGCCGTCGCCACAGGGGCCTCCGCGAACAGCCGACATTCCATCGGTACGGGCGTTATCGGCGGCATGCTGGGAGCGACCATGATCGCCATTTTCTTTATCCCCCTCTTCTACCTGATCCTGGAAAGACTGACGGACCGCTTCAAAGGCAAGAAGGACCGGCGGACGGAGGCGGCAGGAGATGGATCGGGCGGGGCCGTTTCCGTCGGCAGAGAAAAGGAGCCCGAATAGTATGGACCGATTTCTGGTCGTTGTGATCGCTGTTGCCGTCCTGTGCGGCTGTTCCATCGGTAAGGATTACCGGCGTCCTGATGTGGACACCCCGAAATCCTGGCATTTCGAGGAAAAAGAAGCCAAAGCCGCCCTCAATGTCAAATGGTGGAACAATTTCAGGACCCCGTCCTGAACAGCCTGATCCAGACCGCCCTCAAGGAAAACAAGGACATTCTCATTGCCGCGGCCAGGATCGAGGAATATCTCGGCCGCTACCGCACGACCCGGGGCGATCTCTTCCCCAGGGCCTCGGGGGAGGCCGGAGCCGCCCGCCAGCGCATCACGCAGGACAATTATGCCCCGTGGCCGGAAGGCATTTCGCCGACATTCAGCACGTATCAGGCATCGCTCAGCGCCAACTGGGAAATCGACTTGTGGGGCAAGTATCGGCGCGCCACGGAAGCGGCGAGGGCCGATCTCATGAGCAAAGAGGAGAACCGCAACGCGGTCCTGCTCTCGCTGATGGCAGCCGTCGCCAATACGTATATCGACCTGCGCAGCCTTGACCGGCAGCTAGAAATAGCCAAAGACACCCTTAAGACCAGGGAAGCGTCCCTGGAGTTGTTCCGTCTGCGTTTCACCGCGGGGGTCGTCTCCGAATTGGAAGTCAGCCAGATCAAATCCGAATATGAGGCCGCGCGGGCCGCCATTCCCCAAATCGAGAAGAGCATTGCCCAGGATGAGAACGCCATTAACTTCTTGCTGGGGCGTAATCCCGGACCTGTCGCGCGGGGAAAGAACATGGAAGAGCTCGTACCGCCGGCCGTACCAGCGGGGCTGCCGTCCGAACTGCTTGCGCGGCGCCCCGATATCCGCCAGGCGGAACAGGATCTTATCGCAGCCAACGCCCGAATCAGCGTAGCCAAGGCAGCCTACTTCCCATCAATATCTCTCACCGGCATGCTGGGAACGTCAAGCACCGACTTATCCGGTCTTTTCGCCACCCCGTCCCGGACATGGAATTTCGGGGGATCGGTAACGGCCCCGATCTTCACCGCAGGACGGATCGCCGGGCAAGTCGCGGCCGCCGAGGCCATGGAAAAGCAGGCCCTCCTCCAATATCGGCAAACGATCCAGACGGCCTTCCGGGAGGTTGAAGACGCCCTGGCCGAGCAAAACAAAACGCGGGAGATACAATCGGCCCAGGCCAAACAGGTTGAGGCGCTCCTCACCTATAAGAACCTGGCCGTTATGCGCTATGAGAACGGTTACAGCAACTATCTGGAGGTCCTGGACTCGGAGCGCAATCTTTTCAATGTGCAGCTCGCCTATACCCAGACCAGGGCCGCTCTCTTCCGCGCGCTGGTGAACCTCTACAAGGCCTTGGGCACAGGATGGGATGTCGCCGGAAAGGATTGATCCTCAAGACGGGCCTTGACATCACCCCGAATTCGCAGTAGTCCTTATTTTTTTCCGGACATACCGGAACAACGGCAGCCGCACCTTCCCTTTATCCGCCAATCGGAGCGGAAGGGGAAATCGACGTGTTTTCGCCCTAAAAAAATGTCTTAACGATCTTGACACAAGGAAAAAAGTGTTTAATTTATGCGCGTCTTCATTGGGGGATAACCCGCTTATCCCGGCACTTGCAGAAGATTAGCACTCTAAAGCAAATTATATCGAAGGATTAGCCCTAAAAACGTCAATACGATGCACGAGAAATATAATAATGAGGAAAGGAGAGGTTTCGTATGAAAATAAGACCGTTGCAGGACAGAGTGATTGTTGAACGTCTGGAAGAAGAGGAGAAGACCAAAGGGGGGATCATCATTCCCGACTCGGCAAAAGAGAAGCCCATGGAAGGCAAGGTCAAGGCCGTCGGCAAGGGCAAGGTCACCGAAAACGGAGCCGTGCTGAAGCTGGACGTGAAGGCCGGGGACAGGATTTTGTTCAGCAAGTATGCCGGCACGGAAGTCAAGATAGACGGGAAAGAGTATCTCATCATGAGGGAAGATGACATTCTTGGCGTAATCGAGAAATAATTAATCGAATATTAAGGAGGATAGTTACATGGGAGCTAAAGTATTACAATACGATGAAGAAGCAAGGAAATCGATTCTCAAGGGTGTTAATACCTTGGCGGATGCCGTCAAAGTGACCCTTGGTCCCAAAGGCAGGAATGTCATCCTGGATAAATCCTTCGGTTCACCCACCGTCACCAAGGACGGCGTAACCGTGGCGAAGGAAATCGAGCTCGAAGATAAATTCGAAAACATGGGCGCCCAGATGGTTAAGGAAGTCGCCAGCAGGACCAGCGATGTGGCGGGCGACGGCACGACCACGGCGACAATTCTTGCCCAGGCCATATTCCGCGAAGGCGCCAAATCCGTAGCCGCCGGCAGTAACCCGATGGACATCAAACGCGGCATCGACAAGGCCGTGGAGGTCGTCGTAGCAGAGCTTAAGAAGTTGAGCAAACCGACTAAGGATCAGAAAGAGATCGCCCAGGTGGGCACCATCTCCGCCAACAATGACGAAGCCATCGGCGGCATCATCGCCGAGGCCATGAGCAAAGTCGGCAAAGAGGGCGTCATCACGGTTGAAGAAGCCAAGGGGCTCGAAACGGAACTGGATATCGTCGAAGGTATGCAGTTCGACCGCGGATACATCTCTCCTTACTTCGTTACCAATCCCGAGAAGATGACGGTCAACATGGAAGACTGCTTCATCCTGATCAATGAGAAGAAAATCAGCAACATGAAAGACCTGCTCCCCATTCTGGAACAGATCGCCAAGATGGGCAAGCCCCTGCTGATCATCGCCGAGGACATCGAAGGCGAAGCCCTGGCGACGCTCGTCGTCAACAAGATTCGCGGAACGCTGCATGTCGCCGCCGTCAAGGCTCCCGGATTCGGCGACAGAAGGAAGGCCATGCTGGAAGATATCGCCATCCTGACGGGCGGGAAAATGATTTCTGAGGACATGGGCGCCAAACTTGAAAACACGAAACTCGAGGATCTTGGCCGGGCCAAGAAGCTCATTATCGATAAGGACAACACCACGATCATCGACGGCGCCGGCAAGAGAGCCGCTCTCGAAGGCCGCGTGAAGCAGATACGCGCCCAGATCGAAGAGACAACATCGGACTACGACAAGGAAAAACTCCAGGAAAGGCTGGCCAAGCTGGTCGGCGGTGTTGCGGTCATTAAAGTGGGCGCGGCCACGGAGACCGAACTGAAGGAAAAGAAGGCACGCGTCGAAGACGCACTGAACGCAACCCGTGCGGCCGTCGAGGAAGGCATTGTACCGGGCGGCGGCGTGGCCTACATCAGAACGCTGGCGGCCCTGGATAAGGTAAAGGTCGATAACGATCAGTCGGTCGGCATCTCCATCGTCAAAAAAGCGCTCGAAGAACCCCTGAAGATGATCGCCGTCAACGCCGGCATGGAGGGATCCATCGTGGTGGAGAAGGTGAAAGAGAAGAAGGGAGCCTTCGGATTCAATGCCCGGTCCGATCAGTATGAAGATATGATCGACGCCGGCGTCATCGATCCCACGAAGGTCACCCGGTTCGCCCTGCAGAACGCCGCGTCGGTAGCCGGGTTGATGTTGACGACCCAGTGCATGATCGCCGACAAGCCCGAAGACAAATCGAACGCCATGCCCGCAATGCCTCCGGGCGGCGGATATCCCGGCATGGGCATGTAAGAACGCGTAAGCGTCTGCAAAACCCTTTTTGTATACGGAAAAGCCCCCTGAATCTTGTATTCAGGGGGCTTTTTATACAGCATGATGCCGCTTGTTAAATACATTGCGGCGTTTTCATTCGGATGCGGCCTTTCGCCGGTCAGGCGGAACCGATTTTGACCTGCCGGATCATATTTAAGGCCTCTCCCAGACGACGGGCGAGATTCATGAATTGATCCGGCATGGGCGTGGTCCGCTCCTCGATCAAGACCCCGATGTCCTTCGCCTGCGCCAGGGCCTGGGAACTGTCTATGCCGTCCAGTGAATCGCAGAGAAACTGAATCCGGAGGGCATCGGTGAGCGGAATTTTCATCTCCCCAAGCCCGGCGGCGATGTTTCTCATTTCCTCGTCGATGAGGCCGGCGTGGTCCCTGGCGAAGGAGAAGAAGGGCTCTTCCCGGTTGCAGGCGCCGAAAAGGCTGTTGGTCACGGCCCCTGTCAGTCGATTGATGAACCGGGTATCCCGCTCGGGATATTTTTCCGCAAGATGCGCCTGCATCTTCTTGAAGAATACCATCTTAATGACTTCGATCCCCTCCCTGAGGATGGGGACAAGTCTGCTATCCTCTGCCATAGAACCCCTGTCGTCTCTCGCCTAAGACCCGCTCGGCGGCTTGACCGGAAGCGTAAACGCAAAGGTGCTTCCGGCAGCAGGTTCACTCTCCACCCAAATGCGTCCGCCGTGCCGTTCGATGATCTGCTTGGAGATCGGAAGCCCCAGTCCTGTTCCCTTCCACTTATTGCCGGCATTGCCGTTGGCCTGTCTGAATTTTTCGAATATTTTTTCCTGGTCTTTCTTTTCGATTCCGATGCCCGTATCGATAACGCTGATCAGAATATCGTTCGCCCGTTTTACGACCCGGCAGGTTACCGTCCCCTGCTCCGTAAACTTAACTGCATTGGACAACAGGTTGATCACGGCCTGGATCAGACGGTCCCTGTCACCCTGAATATCCGGCAGCGGCTCTTCTATTTCCTCTACGAACCGGATACCCTTCTGCTCGAACATTGAAGCGGTGGACAGGGCGGCCTGCCGGACAACCTCTTTCAAGGAGACAGGACCGACGGACCAATCCATCTTGCCGGCTTCCATCTTAGCGATGTCGAGAATATTGCTGATGAGCGCGGCCAGCCTCCGGCCTTCGGATACCATGATTTTCAGATTATCCTGGATGCGGCCGACGGTCTTCTTGGTGTTTTCGTCTTCGCGGTTCACCTGGGGAAAAATCGCTTCGTCCAGTTTTCGGGAGACGTTTTCGGAAAAGATCAGAACCGACGAGAGAGGCGTCCTCAGTTCATGGGCAAGCGTCGACAAGAAATCCGTTCGTCTTTCAATTTCAACTGCAAGCTGATTGTTCTTCTCCTCCAGTATTTTTTCCCTCTGAACGGCATCCTTTAACCTGCTCTTGAGGGACAGGATGAATATGGATCCTCCGAAGATCAAAAACACGAGGACGATGATCCAGATAAGGACGTGCCACGACGAAAGCGGACCATAGGCTTCGATGGCGGCCACAAACGTGATGAGGGACAGCGGCGTATCCTTAATCGGGAACTTGATCGCGAAGGTTTTTCTCTGTACGTCATCGCCCATGACGGCGTCGTATTCAAAAGGTTTGGCGTTTTCTATATGGGTCAGGTCCGGGAGTCCCGGGATATAGAGGTCTGCGGCACCTCCCCTTAAAATCTCCCTGCCTTCCGTAACCATGAAGATCTTCTGTTTCTTGTCCTGCTGGTCTTTCAGGAGGTAGTCATAGATGATGTCGGCCCTCATCCAGGCCACGATCTGCCCCAGATAGACATTTTGTCTGAAACAGGGCCTGGCGATCTGTACGTCCTTACGCCCCGCAATATGGAATGTCACATCCGGTGCGGCAACCGGAACGGCTTGCGGCTTGAATTCGTTCTTGGTCTCTGTAAAATGCTTGACCGACGTCCCTTCAACCAGGGTGTTGTTCGCTTCGTCAAGAAAGGCGATCTTTGTGTAAATGGGATTGCCGCCTATCTTCTTCTTGTTCAGAATTTCCGTAAACAGGTGATTTACCGGGATTGTCCGGAGAGAGACCGACTGCCCTTTCGCCGATGCCGTTGCCCGCTGTTCGAGAAGGGCAACAATCTCCGTGGAAGCCGCCAGGCCTTCCATGTCGGCCTTGCGTTCCGCAAAAAAGGCACTCAAGGTTACCGAACGCCTTTGCGTCTCGTTCTTGGCCTGCTCAAGGAGCGTCTCCTGCAGACCCGAAAGGGACAGGAACCCCTTGATAAAAGTAAAGCTCACGTACCCTATCAGGATCGCCCCTAGAACAAGTATAGCTACACTAAGTCGATTCTGATACCATTTTCCGGTTTTGCTTGACATGAAGGCGGCTTTCTCTTCCCGGGGAATATGCCGACAGACGGCATCGGTTCAGTCCAGCTTCCTGGCCTCGCTGATCAGCATGATCGGTATGTCGTCTTTTATTTCATAAAGAAGCCGGCAGTTGTCGCAGATGAGACCGTCCTTGCTATCGTTTAAATGGATATCGCCCTTGCATTTCGGACATGCCAGGATCGCCAGAAAATCCTCGCTGATGGTCATAGATATTTACCCTCCTCGGCCTATTCATATCACAGCTCTTCTACAACCCATAGATTTTTTCTCGGACGGCGTCAAAGACATCGGCGACCGATATCTCCCGCATGCACGCCTGGGTGTCGCAGGTCTTCTTGAAACAGGGTCGGCACGGCAGTGGTGCGGTGAGAACTTTATGCCCCGTTCCGTAAGGTCCCGTTCGTCCGGGGTCGGTCGGACCGAAAAGGGCCACGACCGGCGTTTGCACCGCCGCCGCCAGGTGCATGGGACCCGAATCGGTCGTCACGAGGACCGAGGCCTTCTGATATAAACAGGCAAGATCCCTGAGGGTGGTCATCCCCCCCAAATTGACCGGCGGGCGTTTCGCGAGCGCTCCGATGCGATCAAGGATAATCCTGTCCTGTCCCGTCAGAACAACCTGACAGTTCAACTCACCGGCTATCCTGTCGGCGAGTTCGGCGAACTTCTCTTCCTGCCAGAGCTTCGTATCCCACAATGCTACGGGGCTCACGGCCACCAGGGGACGTTGCCGGTCGATCCCGTTTGTGTCCAAGAGACGGTCGATCTTCCGCCTGTTCTCATCAGCGTAGGGAATCAAGAATTCGGGCGTCGGGTCTTCGACCCCCAGATAGCGGAGGAAGTCGAGATAACGGTCGACGGCATGCTTGTTCATGTCTTCGGGAATCTTTTCGTTCAGGAAAAGTCCGCTCAGTTCCTGCATGCTGTCGTATCCGAGCTTTCGCCTGCCCCGGCTCAGAAAAACGAAAACGGCGCTCTTGAAAAGGCCGTGAAAATCGATGACCAGGTCATAAGTCCTATCCTGTAAGAGATGCAGCATCGCGTTCGCTTCGCGGAAGGGCTTCCTGATGTTCCCTTGTCTGATCTCCCGCAGCCACCGTTTGCGCGAAGAAACGATAACCCTGTCCACATGGGGATGATTTCGGATGAGATCGGCGGCAGCCTCCTCGATGATCCAGGTGATATGGGCATCCGGATATCGTCGTCGCAGGCAGGCGACGGAGGGCAGCGTGTGGATCACGTCCCCGATGGCGCTTAATTTAACGACCAGGATATTCACTTTGCTCTATCCCTCATGATCCACTGGACGGCTTCGAGAACGTCGGCGGCGATGAAATTCGCCAAATGACCGGCCTTCACGATCTCAACCTCGCCGTGGCCGGTCCGGACCATAATACCTTTGGCGGACGCCCGCCTGGCCGCCTCCATGTCCGAAGCATGGTCTCCGATGAGATAAGACCGCTCAAGATCGATATCCAGTTCCTGTGCCGCCGCCGTCAGCATGCCTATCTCCGGTTTTCGGCAGTTGCACTTTCGACGGTACGTATCGCTTCCTTCGGTCGGATGATGGGGACAGTAGTAAAAGCCGTCGATGAAGGCCCCCTCTTCGGCCAGGAGCTCCCGCATGCGGCGATGAAGCACATCCAGGAACGCCTCCGGAAAGAACCCCCTGGCTACGCCGGACTGGTTCGTGATGACAACGGCCTTCATGCCCGCTTCGTTGACGCGGCGCACGGCCTCGTAAGACACGGGATAGATGGCCAGTTGGTCGAGGCTGGACAAATAACCCACTTCCTCGTTGATGGTCCCGTCACGGTCGAAAAAAACGGCTGAATGCTTTTTCATCTCGTTTTCACTCGCCACCGGGGGGCAACCGCAGCATATCATCCGCGGCGCGGCATATTTCGTCGGTCTTGATGAGGCTCATGCAGCGGAAATCCGTCGGGCAGGAAACCTTCAGACAGGGGCTGCACGATACATCTTTCCGGATGACTACGGACCTGCTGCCCACGGGGGATGTCGTTACGGGATTCGTGGACCCGAAAATGGCGAGGGTAGGGATGTCGAGTGCCCCGGCGATATGCATAAGTCCCGAATCGTTTGACACAAAGAGACGGCAGCGGGAAATCAGCCCGATCGCCTCCTTGAGGCTTGTCTTCCCGGCCAGATCGATCAATGGATGATGGGCGTTCGCGGCTACCGCGCCGAGGGAGTCCCTGTCCGCGGCGCTTCCGAACAGGACGACCTGTGCCGGGTAATGATCCATGACATGATCGGCAACCGCGGCAAAACGTTCCGGGAACCACTTTTTCGCCGGCCCGTAAGTGGCCCCCGGGGCCAGGCCGACCAGAAACCGTTCCTTGTCGAATCCGAACGGTGCTAGAACCTCATCTGCCAACTTTCTGTATTCTTCCGAGGGACGAAGATCGAGGGTGCGCCCCGCCGACTGACAACCCAGCGCTTTGACCATCTCCAGGTAATAGTCGACCTGGTGGACCTTGAAGATGGCCGGCGTACGCCGTACCGAGTGGGTCAGAAGCATTCCCCGGACATCCGAATTGTAACCGGCGCGGATGGGGATACCGGCCAGTCCGGCAATAATGGCCGCTTCGATGGCATTCTGCAGCAGGATGGCCGCATCGAAACGCCTTTCCCGAAGTTCCATGGAGAGTCTGAATTTCCCCGTGGGTCCGGAATGGCGTCCGGGATCTTCGAAAATAACGACCTCGTCGACATCGGGATTGATATAGAATAGTTCGGCAACCCAGGGCTTGACGAGGATGGAAATCCTGGCCCGGGGGAACGATTTTCTGATGGCGGCAATGGCCGGCATGGTCATGACGGCGTCGCCGATCCAGTTCGTGCCCCTGATCAGGAGGCGCTCGACCCGTTCGAAGGGAATGGCCTTCGCGGCTCTTACTTTCAACTTTATTGATTGATCCATATATTATAGGCTGTTCAGCAATCCATATGTAAGCTCTGTTACTGCCACCGGGCTTGACAGGCTTTCGTCTTCCAACGCTGATGGATCCAGAGCCATTGATCGGGGTATCGACGAACGATATCCTCGATCTTCTTCGTGATCATCTGCGTGTTGATCCTCGCATCGGCACTTCGGTCGCCCGTACGAACGAGCTGCAGTTCCTCCTCAAATACCAGCCGGTACCGGCCGTTCTCCATCCTGACGAGATAAGAGGGAAGAACGGCGGCCCCCGTATGCATGGCCAGGAGCGCCAAACCATCGGTCGTGCAGGCGGGCCGGCCGAAATAATCGACGAAAACGCCCTCCTGCCAGGCCACATTCTGATCGACCAGAAGACCGATCATATCATTTTTCTTCAAATGCCGAATCATCGGCCTCATGGCATGAGCCGTCGCCAACGGGATATTACCCGTCGAAGAGCGCACATACCTGACCAACGCATCCAGAATCGGGCTGTCCAGGGGCCGGTAAATGACGACAATGGGCCTGGCATAAAGTGAGAAGGCCACGGCGCTCAATTCCCAGTTGCCGAAATGTCCCCCGAAGGTCAGAATACCTTTATTCTTGGCAAGCGCACGTTGATAGTTTTCTAATCCTTCAACCTCGACGATGTCCCTGATATTCTGACTGTTCAGATAAGGGAGGTCGAAGAATTCGGCCGCAACGATGCCCAGATTCCGGTAGACGCCCTTGGCGATAGCCTCCAGCTCACGCAAGTCCTTGTCCGGAAAGGCGCATTTAAGATTGAAGAGGGTAATCATCCTGTGCTTTGCCGATATGTAATAAAAAAGACGGCATACCGCCTTGAACATCCCTTTCCTGACCGCGGCAGGGATGAGATGGGCTATCCTCACAATCATGATCACGGTGGACGACGGTTCCATCTCGCTCTATCGCTCCTCTTGAGCCAAACGTGGACATATACATGAATCAAGTTCTTCGGGCAAATGATTTCTCCGCCGCCATGGAAGGGGATTGCGATCGTATCATACGGTGTTTCAGGTCTCGACATGGTAAAACATATAGGCCGCAGCAGCCATAAAAAGAATGTTGGCCATCCAGGCAGACAGGATCGGGGGCAGCGATCCGGAGCGGCCGAGCGACAAAGAGAAGGCATGAACAAGCCAGTACGAAAACCCGATGACGATTCCTAAACCGATACTTCGGGTTACGCCTCCGCTACGGCCTAATCTCAGGGAAAAAGAGATACCGATAAATACAAGAATTAAGGTGATGAAGGGGAAAGCCGTCCGGCCATACATATCGACCTGGTAACGGGCCGTATCGTACCCTTCCTCCCGCATCTTGTTGATATAGCGGCGGAGTTCCAGATAATTCATTTTCTCCGAGTCTTTTTGGACCACTTTGAAATCCGACGGCTGCTCGGGAATCGCCAGGGGTTTCTGCTTGACCCATTCGAGACCGGGGAAGGTTTCCGACTTGAAGGTCGTGATCAGGAGATTGTGGCCGACCCATGCCCCATCCCGCCATTCGGCCCACTCGGCGTCAAGCCTCGACGTCAGATGGAAAGAGGAATTGAGATAAAAAATGGTAATCCCTTTGAGGATATTCCTTTCCGGGTCAAAAAACCTGAAGTTATAGATGGCCGAATGTCCCCTGTACCAGATCTGGTTCTGTTTGAAGGTTCCCTTGTCGGTCTGCTTTTGAACATCCACAAGCCTGATATATTCGGATTTATCGATACCATAAGGGGTCAGGAACTCGCTTACGAAAAACGTAATGATGCAGATAAAGGCCGAAATAACGATGACGGGCAGCGATGTCCTGTAGAGACTTATGCCGTTGGCCTTCATGGCGATGATTTCATTGGATCGCGAGAAGGATGCGAATGTGATGAGCGATGCCAGAAGGACGGAAGCCGGAAGGGTCAGGGAGACAAAAAGGGGGATTTCCCAGAGAAAATAGGACGCCATCTGGGCAAACGTCGCATGGTTGGAAAGAAACATCCTGATTTTACCGAAGAAATCGACAAGCAGGGAAAGCAGGATCAGGGTCATGAGAATCAGGACCAAAAGCCTCAAAAACTCTTTGGTCACATAACGGTCAAGAATGGTCATGCTGCGATGCTCCGCCCTGACATAGACTTGGAATCCAAACCGGCGATTTCTTTTCTTCCGGCTGATATCTTCATAGCATACCCTTAAATGCCGAATGCAGATGACGGCGCGATCGGTAATTCACCCCGAGATACCGAGCAGCAGTCCCTTGAGATAGCGACCTTCGGGATGCGCCAAATTGACGGGATGGTCCCCCCCGGGTCCCAGTCTTTCGATCAGCCTGGCTTCTTTGCCGGCATCCAGAACGGCCCCGGCAACGATCTTCTCAAAAAGTTCCTCGCCGATATAGTTGGAGCAGGAGAAGGTAGCCAGCAGGCCCCCGGGAGAAAGCCTGCGGGCGGCCTGGAGGTTGATGTCCTTGTAACCGCGTGCGGACCGGGGCACATCCTTTTTCGATTTGGCAAAGGCCGGGGGATCGAGGATAATCAGGTCGAATGTCTCCTCGGTCTCCCTCAGATAGGAAAAGACATCGGCCTGAACGACGGGATGCCGGTCCGGCGGGAAACCGTTGCGGGTAAGGTTGTCCCTCGCCATGTCGCAGGCCGGGGCGGAAACATCGACGGAAGTCACTCTCTCCGCGCCGCCGCGGACGGCATAGACCGAGAAGGCCCCGGTGTAGGAAAAGCAGTTGAGCACCTTCGTCCCTTTGCTCACTTTTTCGATGCATTCGCGGTTCTTTCGCTGATCGAGAAAAAAACCCGTCTTTTGCCCCGCGACGACATCGACCGCGAAGGTCAGGCCGTTTTCCACGATCTCGATGAAGCCGGGAGGTTCCTCTCCGTAGATAAGTCCTTTCCGCTCCGACAACCCTTCCAGTTGCCTCGCCTTGCTTTCGCTTCTTTCATAGATCGTCCCGGGCGAAATTACCCGTATCAAACCGCCTACGATCTCCGAACGGTACTTTTCCACGCCGGCCGTAGCCAGCGAAACGACCAGGCAACGATCGTAGCGATCGACAATCAGGCCCGGCATACCGTCCCCCTCCGCATTGATCAAACGATAAGCCGTCGTCTCAGGCGGGACAACCCGCTGCCGTAAGTTGAAGGCGGAACGTATCCTGTCCTCCCAGAAACGGTCGTCGATGGTCTCCGACACCCGGGCGGTCAACAAGCGAAAAGAGATATCGGTAGCCGGATTGTAAAAGCCGAGTCCTACCGGCTCTCCCGAGTGCGTCACGGCGGAAACGATATCTCCCGGCCGGGGATGCCCGTTCACGCGGGCGATAGCGCCGGAAAAGAGCCAAGGATGCCCCTTTTGCAGGGAGCGCTCCCGCTCTCGTTTCAGAATCAGTTCAGGATAGCGCATGGCCGCTTACATCCGGGAAGATGAATCGTCCGTTTTCCCTCTGCATACTAACTTTCAACCAACCTCTTCGGAGGTATCGGCGCATGTTCGTCGAAATCCCTTCCTGTCGTTTTTTATGGCAATGTATCGACACATCGCCTAAAATGCAAGCAGCATTAATACTTGGGAGCGATTGTAACCTCTATGGAGCACCAGCATGACGATCCATTCTCCGTACCGCTATTCAGCAATGTCCGCTGGGGTGAATTTCTCTCCCGTCCCAACCGTTTCATCGTTGAATGCCGCCTTCAAGGCAAGAAGGTGACAGCGCACTTGCCCAACCCTGGTCGTCTTTGGGAACTGCTGTTGCCGGAACAACCCATCGCCCTCGTTAAAAATACGGATGCTCCCGAAAGAAAAACGTTTTTTACCGCCGTGGCCGTGGAAAAGGAGGGACGGATCATCCTCCTCCATACCCAGAAGGCCAACGACATCGTGAGAGCCCTTATCGAACGGGACAGAATCAAAGGCCTCGAGGGTGCGCGCGTCATCGGAACGGAAGTGAAGCAGGGAAAGAGCAGGTTCGATCTGCTCGTGCAGAAAGGACGCGAGAAGATCCTCATCGAAGTGAAATCCTGCACCCTCTTCGGCAGACAACTCGCCATGTTCCCCGACGCGGTCACGGAACGCGGGAGGAAGCATCTCCTGGAGCTGGCGGCGCGTGTGGATATGGGTGTGAAATGCCGTGTTATTTTTCTCGTTCACTCAGCGGATGTCCGTTTCTTCCTGCCCGATTTTCATACGGATTATGCCTTTGCCCGGACATTCGCCGCCATGAAGGACCGCCTGCACTTTCAGGCCATCGCCGTCCGTTGGGACCGGAATCTGAAATTATCCCGTACTGTGCGAGAGCTTACCATTCCCTGGGATACGCTCGCGAAGGAATCCCGCGACAAGGGAAGCTATCTGGTTCTCTTCCAAGTCCCCGAAGATACAACAATCGCATCTTCGAGCCCGGCAGGCCCTATCGTACTTCGAACGGGCTATTATGTCCGGGTTCGCGAAGCGAATGAAGATTTATCGGGGCAAATGGGCCGTTATGAGAGAAAAACCCGGAGGAGAAAGAATGAAGGACGGGTCGCGGAGGTAGAAACGGCCGCTGCCGGATTTAAGATACTGCCTATCCGGTCGGGGGAATCGGTCAGTCCCGATCTTCACCGGATGCTGGAGAAGATTTCCGCCTGGACGCTGGATTTTCCGGGGCCATCACCATCTCTTCAGACGGACAGGCTGTATGCCATGAACGAAAATCCGCTCCGTACGGCCTCTTTCATCGACATGCTCCTGCACTTTCGGATGGATCGTCTCATATCGGACGAGAAGGAGCGCAAGTGAGTTCACTTCATCTGTAACGATGGTTCCGTCCCGGGCGTGCAAAGCTTATTGAAGCCATGCACATCCTATTTATTTTACATATTCCGGGTTTCCCCTGACCGTTGCGCCGCCCCTGGTCAGACTCCTGACGATATCCTCCGCTTTGGTCTTTTCATCGTTAAAGGTAACAAGCACCTTGTTGTCTCCGGGAATTTCGTATTTTATAACACCCGGCGTTCTTTTCAGGATAGTACCTATCCTGGACCGCCCGCCTCAGGTGGCGCACTCGGGCACGGTCAGCCGGATCTCACGCTCGGCCGCCCATGCCAAATCTCCAATACCTGTCGTCAGGAGGAGGGCCGCCGTGACCGTCAAGAAAAATCTACCTGCTTTCTGCATTCAATCCTCACTTCCGGGCGCAAACCCGTCGATTTTGATTGTCGTAATTTTAAGGGAAATATGCTTTCAAATCCAGAAAAATATGGCCCGTTTCCGATTTGGACCGGAGATCGCCGGAAGATGAGAATTTTGTGGATAATTCTTAAAAGATGTAATATGCACTTTTTCAACGCGCTTGATTTAACCCGAAGGGAATGGATATGAGATTCAATATTTGTAAAGGCGGCAGCGGATTGACGTACGAGATACGCAACATCGTCAATGTGGCCAACAAACTCAAGGAATATGGGGTTGAGGTCCACTGGGAAAATATCGGTGATCCGGTGCAGAAGGGCGAGAAGATCCCCGACTGGATGAAGGAAGTCATCATCGAAATCATCAGGGACGATATGTCCTTTGCGTATTCGCCGACGAAAGGCATGAATGCGACCCGGGAATATCTCGCCAATAAGGTCAATCAGCGGGGCCACGTCCAAATCAGTCCTGAAGACATCATTTTCTTCAACGGGCTGGGGGATGCCATTGCCCGATCCTATAGCGCTATTCAGATCGACGCACGTATTATACTTCCGGAACCGACCTATTCGACCCATTTCCTGGCGGAGGTGCTGCACGCCTCATTCCCGGCCAATACGTATCGGATGGATCCATACAGCAAATGGTATCCCAACATGCGCGAACTGGAGCAGAAGGTCAAGAGCCATCAGGCCATAGTCGGTATTCTCGTCATCAATCCGGACAATCCGACCGGTTTTGTTTACCCGACAGACACGCTGCGCCAGATCGTCAAGATCGCCAAGGAATACGACCTCTTTCTCATCTTTGATGAAACCTATCACAACATCATTTACAACGGCAAGAAGACATCGCCATTGTCCGACGTTGTCGAGGATGTCCCGGCTGTCAGCATGAAAGGTATTTCCAAGGAATTCCCCTGGCCGGGTTCCCGTTGCGGCTGGATAGAGGTTTACAACGCCGACAAGGACGAGCAGTTTCGGCGTTATATCAACACAATCCTCAATCAGAAGATGTCGGAGGTATGTTCAACGACGCTGCCCCAGACCGCCATCCCCAAGATCATGGAACATCCCGAATACCAGAATTACCTGACGGAACGGAGGCAAAACTACGAAAGACTGTCCAACATCGCCTACAACATCCTGAAGGATGTGCCCTGGCTGACGGTTAACCGGACCAACGGCGCCTTCTACATGACGGCCGTCTTCAACGAAGCCGTGCTGAACAGCCGGCAGACGCTTCCCATCGAGCACGACGATGTCAAGGAGTACATCGAAAAACTGATCGCCGGCAACATCGATTTCGACAAACGTTTCGTCTATTACCTCCTGGGGTCAACGGGAATCTGCGTTGTGCCGCTTTCTTCGTTCTCCACGGCGCTGCCGGGCTTCAGGATGACGCTCTTGGAAAAGGACCCGGCTAAGTTCGAATACGTCGTCAAGACCATCGCCGAGAAGATCGTCCAGTACATCGAATCTTCCAAGTAGCAAGACACGAAAGCAAGGCCGCCTACCTGATAAGGCGGCGGCGCATCCTGGTGACGGCCAAAGGAAAGAAGACCAGGATAAAAATCAGGATAAAGATCATACCCCCAATCACCCGATCGTCGTAGATACCGAGACAGAAGCAACGGCAGAGATGGGCCAGGTGGGTCAGCGGCAACACGGCGGAAACCGTCTGGGCCCATGATGGCAGTGTCTCCAGGGGAAAGAACGTGCCGCTGAATAGGAACATCGGGGTGATGAAAAGAAAAATGGGCAGATTGAATATCTCGATGTTCTGAACCGTCCCCGTGAAATACATCCCCAGCGAACCGAAAACCATTCCACCTAAAAATGAAAGCGGGATAACCAGAAGTCCGGTCGGGTAATGTACGAATCCGAACAGGCTGATCACGCCGATCATAATAGACGTGGCGATTACGGATTTCGTGGCCCCCCAGATAATCTCCCCCGTGATGATTTCCGGCAGATTGAGCGGCGTGGCCATCATGGCGTCGAAGGTTTTCTGATAATACATCCGGACAAAAGATCCATACGTATTTTCGAAAAAAGCGTTGTTCATCATATTGACGGCCAGAAGCCCGGGAGCAATGAAAGCCGCGTAAGATAAGCGCATCCCCCGATAATCGATATCCCCGATCAGGCGGTTCAATCCCACACCGAACGCCATCAGGTAAAGGAGAGGCTCCAGAAGAGGCGGGATAAAATTCACCAGCCAGTTTCTTTGATAGACCATGAAATTCCTTTGCCAAACCCGCCAGAAGCGGCGGGAGATATGTCCTGTCATAAGCCTCCCGTCTATCAAAAGATGCTCGGTCCTATCCGTCATGCCTGTTCTTCATTCCCGGAGGTCCCTTCCCGTCAATTTGAGAAACACGTCTTCGAGCGTCGCCATCCTCATAAGACATCCGGAATCGGGATACATGCGGCAAATCTCGCGGTAATGATCGTTATTCCCCTGAATGATCAGGCGGTCCCCCAGGTCCTCGAAGGGAAGATTCTCGGATTTCACATAATCCGTTAAGGAAGGTTCCGGATGGCTGATTTCGATGATATTACGGCCGGCATGGGCCTTGATCAACTCCCGGGGAATCCCCTCCACGAGAATACGCCCCTGGTCCATGATAATCACCCGATCGCACAACCGGGACGCCTCTTCCATGTAATGGGTCGTCAGGAGTACCGACAGGCCCTGCCGCTTCAATTCTTCGATCCTTCCCCAAACCTGCTGTCTCGATTGGGGATCGAGACCCGTCGTTGGCTCATCCAGGATAAGCAACTGGGGCTGGTTGATCAGGGCTCTCGCAACCACGAGGCGGCGCATCATGCCGCCCGACAATTCGGCCGAGGCTGCGCGTTCCTTGTGATCGAGGAGCATGAATTTGAGCAGATGATCCGCCCGTTCAGCTGCTGTTTTGGCGGGGATATTAAAATACCGTGCGAAGACCTCCAGATTTTGACGAACCGTCAATTCCGGGTCGAGATTATTCTCCTGCTGGCAAACACCGATCCTGCTCTTGATCTGCCGGGCATGCTCGGATATTTCAAGACCGAAGACCCGAAGGCTTCCCGCCGTAACAGGCGACAGGCCATAGATCATCCTGATGGTCGATGTCTTCCCCGCTCCGTTGGGGCCCAGAATACCGAGACACTCACCCTGAAAGAGGTTGAAAGAGACACGATCTACAGCCGTAAACTCACCGAATTTTTTTACCAGATCCCGCGCTTCAATAACCTGTTGCATGGAAGACCGCACGACGTTTCTTGCGAACAATCACACTTTACTTCAGCCGAAAGTCACGGAAATGACACCCATCGGCTTCATCCCGCTCTGCACTTGCAAACATCTGATTTGATTGTATCATAAAAAAGGGTGTGAACCTATGTCCGGGCGACAAATAAATGTAATTGACGATTATCGGAGATTAGTTATATAAGTCAATGCTGTAGATAATCCAGCCGAAGTATGGCAAAGAAGAGGTTTGACAGGGTCCCTATGGTAATCAAGCCGGGCCATTCCATCAGCATGATGTTTGAAGTGGATTTTGTCATGACGGCGTCAAGAGTCATGAAATCGATGGTTTACGATATTGAAGACAGCAAGCTCATCGTGTCGCAGACCTCTCCGCCTCTTCTGCGTTCTCATATCGGCAGACGAATGCAGCTTTCCATTCTGACCAAGGTGAAGACGAGGCCGGCGCGATTTGCCGCGTCCGTCGTCATCACCGATATGATGAACGAATATCCGATGTCCTCCACGTTGACGGCCCCGGCTATCATCCTGGAACAGCTGACGGATCTGAAGGAAGTCAACCTCCGCATGTTCTACAGGGTCAAGCCCGTGGTGGGGGAAAACATTACGGTCCTGTTCGGCCCGGAGAAATTGAACCTGATCGATCTTTCCCTCGGCGGAGCAAAATTCTCCCATGTTTCTTCTTCACTGGCCAAGCGGGGCGATCAGATAGACGTCGTCTTCGTGTTTGACGGTGACCGTTTCGAAGTGAAGGCAAAGGTTGTCCGCAGCTGGTCGCATCTTGATACGGGTACAACCCGTATTCAGTTTTACTCGGTCCAATTCGAACCCGATCAGCGGGAATTTGAACATTACCTGGGGAAAAAGATCCTGATGATGGAAAGGCAGATGATCTCCGCCGGCCGCATCTGAAGCGGCGATTTTTCACGGCCGCGCTTCTCCGTCGAAGGCCCTAGGAGGAATGAATCTGCAAACAATCAAAGGCACCTCGCCGTCTGATGAAGGCTGAACAGATGAACGACAACGACCTGGAGCGCGAAAGAGACCTGGCCGAAGAACTTCTGCGACAGAAGCACTACGACCAGGCCATCGCCATTTACCGCAAACTGGCCGAGCGTCATCCCGGCGAAGATTCCTTTCTTCTGGCCCTGGCGTGGGCTTATCACGACAGCGGCGACATGGCGAAGGCCGTCGAATATTTTTCGCTTCTTCTGGAAAAAGAGCTGAAGCTCAGGGTGTTCACGGGATTTGCTTTCGACGAATTGGTCCGCATTTACACGATGCTTGCCCAATTCGACAACCTGATCGACATCTGCGAAAGGGCCGTGGCAGTCCAGCCGGAGGACATCGCCCTTCTCACGGAACTTGGCTCCGCCTATATGAAAGGCGGCCAATACGGGCAAGCGGCCGCTGTATACAGGAAGATGACGGGGATGGAGCCGGACGATTCGGTCTTCTCCAGTCTTTTAGGAGACGCCCTGATTGCCGTGGGACAGACGGCCGAAGGAGAGACAGCCTACAGGCGCGCAGTGGAGATCGAGCCGTCCGGGCAAGCGTCATTCTTATTCAGAATGGCCAACAGGCTTATGGATTCGGGCTACTATGACCTGGCCGAGAAGGCGTACGCGGAGTGTACAGCATCTCGCCCCGATGACCCCTTGTACAAATGCGCCTGGGGCGATTCCCTGATCAAGCAGGCTAAGATTGAAGAAGCATTGATTGCTTATGATCAGGCCGTGCTTTTGGATCCCCTTTCCGCCGGAGCTTACCTGAACCGTCTGGGAAACAGTCTCGCCAAGGCGGGCCGCCACCGGGAAGCGACGGAAGCCTTTGGAAAAGCCGTCGCCAGGGATCCCGGCAATGTCATTTATCGGCTGCACATGGCCGAATCATGCCGTGCGGCGGGACTGTTCGATGAAGCGGCCCGCATCCTTTCCGAACCCGGCCGCTTGCCTTAGACAGGCATCCTTCCAACGATCGTATAATCTCAAGGGGAAAGCATCCGGGCAAAGAAGGCTGCCGGCTGTTGCGATGTCATTTTGGGGCTAGAGTCGCCCCATTTGTTTCTGCGTATCTTTGAATACATGGTAGAAGGCGGTATTGTCTTCAAGTCCGCGCTTGATGATGGTTCCGAAATCGTCCATGTTTTTGGGATTGAGAATCAGGTTGACGCTTTTGTTGAAGGCCGCCATGTTGTCCATGGTGCGATGTTTCTCGCTGATGAGGACGATAAAGATTTTTCTTCTCACACTCATCTCCAGGTTGGCCAGATAGTGAAGTATCGCTGCGGCACCCGATTTCCCGTCTTCCTCCGTGTTGAACGCGTCATTCATAACAATCAGGTCATAGACATGAAATCGCATATTCCTGATGGCATCTTTCGCCGTCGGGGGCTCCGTAATCTGGTAACCCATCCCCGCCAGACTTGATCTGATCTTCTCCCGGGCGGCCGGATCGGATTCGCAAACCAGCGCTGTTTCGTCGCCTATACCGACAAAATCGAACGGCCGGTCCGAGGCATCGTAATGATCTGATTCCACGGCACTGAAAAAGTCGTCTTCTGCCATTGCTGCTCCTGTCTTTTCTGTTGTGTCAATCCCCCTGCCGGGTCTTGCGTCGGAGAGACTCTCTTCGCTTTGGAGATTTCACGTTACCAGGGTGTAGATTTCGGCTTTCCATAACCTTTGTCGACCTCCAACTTGCCCAGGTCCGTTGTCTTCTCGCCCCGGGAACTGCGGACAAAATCGATCCCGCGGCTGACAGCGCTCTTGTTCGAGGCATAAGCCTTGGCCGTATCTTCACTGATCTGGCCGTTCTTATACAATTCGACAATGAAATCGTCGAACGTCACCATGCCGAAGGCCTTTCCGGCCTGAATAATGTCGTAGAACGTCTTTCCTTCCGATTCGCCGTTCAGGATCGAATCCTTGACGCGGAGGCTCGTGCTCATGATTTCGAAGGCCGCAACCCTTCCGCCTCCTTCCTTGGGGAGAAGCCTCTGGCACACAATCCAGCGAATGGTGTCGGCCAGGCGGATGCGGATCTGCTTTTCCTCTTCCGTGGCGAACATGCCCAGTACGCGATTGATGGTCTGCCCGGCATCGACGGTATGAAGGGTGCTCATCACCAAATGCCCCGTTTCTGCAGCCGAGAGCGCTATTTCAACGGTTTCCCGGTCCCTCATTTCGCCGACGAGAATGACCTTGGGGGCCTGTCTCAGGGCGGCACGCAGTCCCGAAGCGAAGGTGTCGAAATCGATGCCCAGTTCCCGCTGATTGAAGGTGCTCTTTTTCTGGGGATGCGAATATTCGACGGGGTCCTCCAGGGTGATGATATGGAGCGATTTCTGTTCGTTGATATCGTTTAGAATAGCGGCAAGCGATGTGGATTTGCCGCTTCCCGTCGCACCGGTCACCAGGACGATACCGTTTTTTTCCTGGGAAATTTTCTTGAAGGCCTCCGGCAAATGGAGTTCTTCACAGGTGGGAATCTTCGTTTCGAGCTTCCTTAAGACGACTGAGTACCGGCCTCGCTGGGAAAAGATGTTCACGCGGAAGCGGGCCTTGCCGGGCAGTTCGTAGGAAGAGTCGCACGACCCCTCCGTCAGCAGGTTATGGGTAAGACGCCGGTCCTGGTTGATCAGGTTCAGGGCAAATGTCTCGGTCTGCATCGGAGTCAGGGCCTCGACAGGAGGGTCCATCATAACGGGAAGCAAAACGCCCGATGCCTCCACTTGAAACGGCTTCCCGACCGTAATATTCAGATCGGAGACATTTTCGGCGGAATCAAGCATCTTGGTCAGGATATAATCGATTTCCTGCTTTCTCATTGCGTCACACCTTTCTTCCCGGTCTTTCGTTCCCTTTTAACGCGCGTCGAGTTCTTACACTTCGGTGAAGTCCGCAGGCGGCGTCCGCAGAAGCGAGCGGAATCGCGCCTTGTCGTTGCATTTGAGATAGGCGTCGTCCGGGCTGATCCAGCCCTTGTTGACAAGCTCCATGATGGCGTCGTCGAGAAGCTGCATGCCGTATTTTTTCCCTGTTTGGATCATGGAGGGGAGTTGGAATGTTTTCGATTCCCGGATAAGATTGCGGACGGCCGAATTCGCAATCAGGATCTCTAGAGCGGCGCATCGGCCTTTCTTGTCGGCACGCTTGAAGAGCACCTGGGCGACGACGGCCCGGATGCCGTCCGCCAGAGTCGATCTGATCTGCGCTTGTTCCGTGGACGGGAAGACTTCGATGACGCGGTCGACCGTCTTGGCG
This sequence comes from Syntrophales bacterium, assembly GCA_963668175.1. Taxonomy (GTDB): domain Bacteria; phylum Desulfobacterota; class Syntrophia; order Syntrophales; family PHBD01. The sequence goes on along the minus strand of OY764159.1, from coordinate 811,527 downwards.
GCGCTGGTCGTATGCAGCGTTCCGAAGACAAGATGCCCCGTCGACGCCGCTTCGATGGCCAGGGAAATGGTCTCCAGGTCTCTCATTTCGCCAACGAGAATGATGTCGGGGTCTTCGCGCAGGGCGCCGCGCAGGGCCGCGGAAAACGATTTCGTATGGTAACCGACTTCCCGGTGATTGACGATGCAGCTCTGGCTCTGATGGACGAACTCGATGGGGTCTTCGATTGTGATGATATGGTCGCGGCGCAGGCGGTTGGCTTCGTCGATAATAGCCGCCAGCGTCGTCGATTTGCCGCTTCCCGTGGGCCCCGTAATCAGCACCAGGCCCCGGGGAAGGGTGGCCAGTTTCGCGATGACCGGCGGAAGGCCCAATTGTTCGGTCGTCATGATTTTGCTCGGGATTTCCCTGAAAACCGCGCCAACGCCGTATTTCTGCTGGAAGAAGTTGGCCCGGTATCGGGCGAGCCCGGGGATTTCATAGGCAAAATCGATATCGCCGGTCTCTTCGAATAACTTGATCTTATACTCGGGAGTGATCTCGTAGAGCATGGCTTTGAGTTCATCGTTTTCCAGGACATTGTACTTGATACGCTCAATCTCTCCGCGCACCCTGAGCGCCGGCTGCTGTCCCGTGACCAGATGAAGATCCGAGGCGCCCTCCTTGTTCATGAGTTCAAAAAAGGCGTCTATTTTCGCCATATGATTCCTCCTTGATTGTAATCACACCGTATTGATCTTGAGCACAACGTTCGAGGAAACGCCTGATGCAATAGCTTGTCCTACTCTGCGGCGGAGTATAGGAAAAGGACGTTTGATTGTCAAGGCATAAACCCCGAAGCGGAAAACGGAAAATGGAGGTTTCCTGCTGCGGATATGCAGACAGCAGGACAACCTCCATTTATCATCTCAGGACTGCACCGATTTCTATAAGTCGACTCTCTTGTTAAAGAGAAGACGGCTATTTCTTCGCCGCAGAAAGGTAAACCGTCCCATCCTGGGATGGCCGTCCCGTAGCGGGCAGTTGGAATACCCGGTTCAGATTGCTGTCCGCCACCCACAGGATACCGTCCACCCAGGCGATGGCCGTCGGCCTTGTGACCTGCCACGGCAGCGCGGCATCCACAGCGACCCGACCGGTATCAATATCGAGCCGCACCAGTTTCGAGGCATAACACGTACTGGTAACCGGTTTGCAGGTATCCATCCCGACAATCCATAATCCCGAACAATCCCAGGCAAGACCCGACGGCGTTTTGATGGGAGAGTTATACTCTGACAGAACGGACCCGTCGGCAGGGGAAATCTTGTATATCTTGGAATCCTTCACGTCGGCTATCCAGAGGTTGACCCCGTCATAGGCCAATCCGCGGGGGGATTCACCCGGGGCAGGCAGCTGCAACAGGACTTCGTAATTGGTGTTCAACCTGTAAAGCTGCCGGCTGTTGGTATCGAGTACCCATAAATATCCCCTCTTCGCAGACTCCCCTTCCCAGGCAAGACCGCCTATGTTCAGATTGGCAATGGTCGCAATAGCCATAGGATCTCTCCCGAAACGGTAGTATCCTTCCCTTTCGTCAACCTTATCCGGTTGTAAGTAATTCTCCGTTTCGATGAAATTGATATCCATAATCATATCGCGATCCGCCAGGACGAGATCCCTGCCGTTCCAGGTCATGGCATTCGGACCCCACGTTGAATAGTCGCTATGCTGAAACAGGGGGGATTTGAATTGAGGAGCCCCGCATCCGGTCACGGATAAAAGACCGGTCACGGCCATGATCGATAGGAACAAAAAGAAAACGTGTATCCTGCGTATTCCGTTGGTCATCATCTTATCCTCCTTCATAAAAACAATCATGAACCTGTGCCATTAATGAATCTGAAGATATTACTACAATTATATCAGCCAATTGTCAAGTAAAACATTATTTCATTATTTGTAATACATACGCCTTGTGATCATGGCTTGTCTTGCCCGCTTAAGTATGTTAGAAAATTTAGATAAGGATGACGTAGTACTTATGATCGACTCGCACAATCGCTTGATCAATTATCTTCGGGTGTCCGTCACGGACCGCTGTAATCTACGCTGCGTGTACTGCATGCCAAAGGAAGGTCTGTCGTTGCTGGGCCATGCCGATATCCTGCGCTACGAAGAGATATTGAGGATCATTAAAGAATCGGCGAAAATGGGTATTACCAAAGTCCGAATCACCGGCGGAGAGCCCCTGGTAAGACGCGGCATCGTCGATTTTTTCCGCTCCCTGCATTCCATCGAGGGACTGGACGACATCAGTCTGACAACCAACGGAATCTTGCTGCATCATTATGCCGAAAGCCTCTCCAGGGCAGGCATGAAAAGGATCAACATCAGCCTCGATTCTCTGCAGCCGGAAAAGTACGCATCCATTACCAGAGGAGGCAACTTGCAGGACGTTCTGCGTGGCATTGAAGCCGTTCATACCCTCGGGATGGCCCCGATCAAGATCAATTTCGTCGTGGTAAAGGGATTCAACGACGACGAAGTGATCGAGTTCGCACGCCTCGCCCATGCAAAACCTTATCATATCCGCTTTATAGAATTGATGCCCCTGGGTTCATCTTATGTCCACAATGACGGTAGATACCTGTCCAACGACATCGTCAAGGCCCGGATTGAAAAGAATTTCCCGTTGACCGCTTTACAGGACAACAACGGCGGCAAAGGCGGACCGGCGTCACTTTTCCGCCCGGCCGGCGGCGCCGGCATTATCGGTTTTATCAGCCCGGTAAGCCACCACTTCTGCATTTCCTGCAATCGCCTTCGTCTGACGGCCGACGGGCATCTGCGGGCTTGTCTTCTGTCCGACGACGAGACAAACCTGAAAGAATCCATACGGGCCGGCTGCAGCGACCGCGAATTGCAGCGGCTCATCAAAGTGACGCTGGATTCGAAACCGCTGCGCCACGACATAACGGGCGAACATGGCCGTACCAGGAAATGCCTGAAGGAGATGTCCGCCATCGGCGGCTGAACACAACACTCGGACGATACCCATATGCCGGTTGTCTTCGACGAAGATATGGCCAGGGCCTATGATCGGTGGCTACAGACGCCGACGGGGCTTTATATCGACGCCCGGGAGAAGAACCTGATCCTTGACCTGCTTTCCCCGAGGGCCGGAGAACGGCTTCTTGACGTGGGCTGCGGTACGGGCGATCACCTCTTCCTTTATCACGCCAAGGGATGCCAGGTGACCGGCATCGATCCATCCCCTTACATGATCGACATCGCCAGGCAGAAGCTGGGACCCAGCGCCGATCTGCGCGTAGGCAGCGCCGAGGACATTCCTTTCTCGGACAACGAGTTCGACATTGTCACGCTGATGACTTCGCTGGAGTTCACTTCCAATCCCGACAGAGCGGTTTCCGAAGCGATCAGGGTGTGCCGGGGAAGGGTTTTCCTTGGCGTCTTGAACAAATATTCGCTCGTCGCTGTTCAACGGCGTCTTTCCGGCAAGTCTAGGGATTCCATCTATAACGAGGCCCGTTTCTTCTCGATTTTCGAATTGACCCGGATGATCAGGCAGAAATTGCGGGGGGCTCGCATCCATTGGGGGAGCGTGATCTTCTTTCCCCTGGGCTGGTACCGGTTTTCAACAACCCTGGAAGAATCCATCCCCGTCATTAAAAACCCCTTCGGGGCATTTCTCGGCCTGTCATTCCCGGTCACATTTTCCTATAGAACCATTCAGGAGCACGTCCGGATGCCTTTTCAAATGGAGCCCAAGGGCCACATGCCCGTTCAGGGGGCCGTCAGGGTGATCAAATGAAAGAGGCCATGCTTTACACCAGAGCGGCGGACCAAAAGGCGGAATGCGTATTATGTGCCCACCGTTGCCGTGTATCGCCTTCAAAACGCGGTGTTTGCGGCGTCCGCGAAAACCAGGGAGGTACGCTCTATTCCCTGGTCTATGGGGCTCTTATCGCAGAGAACGTCGACCCCATAGAAAAAAAACCGCTCTTTCACCTTTATCCGGGATCGCGATCCTATTCCATCGCTGCCATGGGCTGCAATTTCCGCTGTACATTCTGTCAAAATCATGAAATCTCGCAGCTTCCGCGGGAAACAGGAGACATTTACGGCAAGGCCACGGAACCGGAAACCGTCGTGGAAAGGGCCGTTCAATCCCGTTCCGCGACTATCGCCTACACCTATACCGAACCGACCATCTATTTCGAATACGCGTATGATATCGGCAAGATTGCACACAGCCGGGGACTCAAGAACGTCTTTGTGACCAACGGCTACATGACGGAGCAAACACTCGAAACCATGGGGTCTTGTCTTGATGCGGCCAATGTCGATCTGAAATCCTTCAGCGATGCATTCTACAGGGAGCATTGCGGGGCGCGTCTGCAGCCCGTTTTGGACAGCCTGACCTGGATGAAGAGGCATGGCGTCTGGATCGAGATCACGACCCTCCTCATCCCCGGCCTGAACGACACGGACGGGGAACTCGAGCAGATTGCCGGTTTCATCAGCAACCTGGGGACGGACATCCCCTGGCACATCAGCCGCTTTCATCCCCGCTACAGGATGACGGACAAATCTCCGACTGGGATAGACATCATCCACCGGGCCGTGGAAATCGGCAGGAGGAGCGGTTTGAAATACGTTTACAGCGGCAATGTCCCGGGCGACCAGGGGGAGAATACGGCCTGCGCCCATTGCGGACAGGAACTGATCAGACGTCTGGGGTATCAGATTTTAAGAAACGAGTTGCAGGGAGCGGCCTGTCCGCGCTGCGGAACGACGCTGGAGGGCCTGTTCTAGGCCGGCTCGTCGGCATCGTCATAAGACGCGGCCAGAATATCCCGGGCGGTCTGCGCCAGATCGTGCGGCACCATGACACGGACTTCACCCAGACCGTCAACGGTAATCGCGAAGATCCGGCCTGCCGATTCGAAGTCAAGTTGAACAGGGATGCCCTCGGTCTCCAGCCTCCCCTGGACGATGGAGGCCTGCGCCATACCCGCCGCCGTGAAGACGACTTCCCAGTTCTCCTCGCTCATAGCGCCGCATCCTCGCAGGACGGACAAATGATGACTTTACGACCGCGACTTTCTTCAGGCCTCAGGCGGAAACCTGAATTTCATTTCGTGGTCTGGCCGATCACCCGGTAGTTGAATTCAAAGCTCAGGGCGTTGCTCCATTCCTGGTCTTCGAATTCCCGCTTGTAACGAGTACCGTCGACCGGGCCGACGGGCTTGCCGTACGTGTAGAACCAGTTGATGACGGGGTCTCCGGTATAACCCAGCGCGATCCAGTAGGACCCGGGCATCAGCACCACGTTCTCCCTGCCGAAATCGAAGTCCGTCCACCGGTATCCCGGCTTCAGGGACAATTCCTCCAAAAACTTAAAATTGCTCTTGCCGATCAAATCCCCCGGCATTCCCTGGTTGTCCTTGTAAAGATCCAGCCAGATCTGGCCGTCGCCGCCGAAACGGTGGAGGGCGAGACCGATTTTCTGCAGTTTGACGGGCTTCTGCAGGACGACCACCTGGGCATACTGAATCCCCTTGTGGGTCACGAATTCAGCCGTTTCCACCAGGAAATTTTTCGCCATTTCAAATTGGTTCTTCCCAGATTTCTTGGTTGCCCGGGGAAACGCAAAATCGATGTCCACCGGAAAATCGAGATTGCCGTACAAAAATGCCTTGTCGAACCGCAGCTTCAGTTTTTCTTCCGGCGAAATGACGGGCGGAGGCGGAGGCGGCTTCAATTCGATCTGTTTGAATTCGGCCTTGACGGCGGGACTCAGCAGGATATTCTTGGGACCGTAGGATTCGCGCTTGCCGTTGATCGACACCGAATCGCTGACGAACGAAGCGTCGATGCCTTCCTGGAGCGACGGCCTCTGGCGGGCGGTCGCCGCCTGGGACCAGCGCATCAACCCGTCGTTCTTGGTTTCGTTGTTGTCCATCCCGACCTCGATACGGATGAAGCGGTTGGATACGAAGAGGACCGTATTTTGGGGATCGAAGGGAACCCATCCGAGATCGGGGAACCAGACCTCGATCCAGGAATGCCGTCCTTTGCCCATTTTGAACGTCATGACGCCCTTCTGCCATTTGACATCGTAGGACCGGTCCAGGGTGACGCCGTTGATGATACGGACGGGAATACCCACGGAGCGAAGCAATGCGGCGCTCAGATGCGAATAGTTCTGGCAGTTGCCTTTACCGGATTCCAGGGAGTAGACGGCATCGTATTGCTGCGGCGGTGTTACGTATCGGACATGATCGACGACCCAGGATATGACCCGCTGGACGGCATCGAACTCGGTCTTGACACCGGACGTCAGCTGGGCGGCAAGCTCCCTGATGCGGGGATGGTTGACCTGAACTTGATCGGTCGGCCGCAGAAAAACACTCACTTTCGGATCCACGTCGGTGAGTGGAAAAGGCGTCCGCGTCTCCAGGACTTTGAGATTGGTCGTATTGGCCGCATTACAGGACAGCCGGACATCGACGGACGCCGGCGGATCGTCCCAGGTGGCAACGACGACCCGGTTGCCCCGTTCGTCCAGGTTCTCCTTGCGGTCCTGAGGACTGGGCCTGAAGGTCAGGTTAAAATCGGAAATCTTCTGGTGATACGTGGGCGACTCGTAGGTTTGGGGGACGACGAAGCTCAGAACGAGTTTTTTCATTCCGTCCCCTGCGGTTACCTGCTCCTGCAACTCATAACGGATCGCCGATCCCATGTCGCCTGTGACTGTAACATTACCGGCCAGGACCGGGCCGGCCCATACGAGAATGGATCCCAACAGCACCATGCAAGATCTCTTCATCATACCGTCTCCTTAAACCCGTATTGAGATTGTCGTGATTCGAGCTATCGTCCAGCCGTCTCAGAAAGAGGACGGCTTACAGATGATTTCCCTGACCTTGAGATCAAAGACATCGGCGGTATTGGCGGGCTTGATCACCAGAGCCGCATCCGCCCCCTCTCCCGTTCCGCCGATGGCGATAATGTCTTCATCGGTCCGGACCAGGCCCGCATCGGCAGCCATCAAAGCCACCTCGACCGCCACCTTGGTACCCTGACCGAACGTGCGCAGCGTGAATGCCATGATTTCATCCACCTGGTACGTGCCGAGCTTTTTTCTTATCCCCCGGCCGACTCCGCCGAAGGCATGCTGGCAGGTCAGGACCTTTATACCCTGTTTCTCCAACTGGGTGCGGGTTTTATCATCCAATTCCTGCACGTTGGGTTTCGTAAATCCCGTGACATGCGTTACGGCAATGATCCGGGCATCGGCGCCGAATATCTTCGCAGCCGCCAGGGCCGTTTTGCCGCTGCACGTGGCGATCAGGATTTTACCGATGGCTAGTTCCCGGGCGCGCTTGGCCGCCAAGGCCAATACGTCGCCTGTATTCTTCTTGCCCGGTTTGGTAAAACACCGGCACGTCATATCAACGGAAGTATCTGTTTTCATAAAAATTCTCCTCTCGCTGCGGCGTTTGGCGGCAATCCGCACCCCTCTGTTGCGGCCTGCATCGCCGCCGCTGTCTTCAATATAGGCGAAATGCCTTCAGCCGACAGTAAGAAATCATCCGAACGCCGGGTCCGACAGTTCGTCGTCAATGCGGTCGGAATTGGTCAGGTTGTACTGGAGCAGCTTCTTCAAATGGTAGAAACTATCTTCATCCATGGAAACAAAGCTGATCGCCGTATGATCCCGGTCGGAGCGAAGGATGTTGCCGTCTAAATTGATGATGACATCCGGATTCAGTCTGATTCTGACCTGGCAGGCATCCCCCATCCGAAAACGGGCGTCTGCCGTGCAGAGAATCCCTGTCAGGCTGATATTCTCGGCCTCCACGTCTATCCATTTTTCTTGTAACGACACGGAAACATGGACATGGACGGGTACGCGGGTTCGCTTTCTCTTCTCTTCCACCATCTGGATACCTCAATCTTCGGTCATACTTTTAAAAAATGGATCGTAAACCGTCGTTATGCCGCAGGCATTACATCATTTTTTATCCTCTTGCACTTATGACTGTCAAGTTATTTTAAATTTTTCAAGTTCGCAGGAATTCAATTAGTCATACAGAATGGCGAGAATCCGCGAGAGTGCCCTCCTTGAAAACAATCGTTCCATTCCAATCCTATAAACGATTTCCAGGAGGCACCAAATGAGGTATGTAAGTCATATCAGTTATTGTATACATAAGAATGCTTTATGTTTTTCCCTTGACAAACAATATCTGACACGCCTATAGAAATGGACCAATATTTTACCCATATTAGTCGATCCTAATCAGGAATGATCCGCCATGAGGGATGTGATGATGAAAACCCGATCAAAATTCCAGTTTATCCTATATTCTCTTATTGCTCTCATCTGCATCAGCTTCACGGCAGCGGCTGCGGATACACCTCCGGCCGATTCGGGGTCTGACTTCGGCCACGCCAAACAGGGTCAGGTGAAACCGGGCAAAGCGAAGGAAATATCGCCCCGGGAGCTCGACGCCCTGGACAACAAGCTGTCCGAAGCGCTTCTCCTTTACTACGACGGCCGATACGGCGAGGCCCTGCCCATATTCAACGAAATCGCTTCCAAGGTTGAAACGATGGATATCATGTGGTGGATCGGTACGAGCGCCATGAACACCGGCAACCTGAATCTCGCGATCAAGAAATTCGAACAGATGCTCGCCATCGACCCGCAGCTGCACCGGGTCAGGCTGGAACTCGCGGCCGTCTATTTCCAACTGGGAAAATACAAGGAAGCCAGGAAAGAGCTGGAAACAGTCAAGGCTTCGCAGCCTCCCGCGGAAGTTACGGCCAATATCGAGAGACTTACGGCCGCCATGGACGCGGCCACCAGGAAGCTTCGCTGGTCCGTCCGCGCCTCCTTCGGCGTCCAGTGGGACGATAACGTCAGCGCGGGACCGGACAGCCGTCTGGTCAACGTCAACGGCGGAACATTAACGCTCTCCCAATCGGCGGCAAAGCAGGGCGATACGGGGTATGTCACCAATCTCGGCGGCAATATTCTTTACAGTTTCGGGGAAAGGCAGCTCGGTCCGGCATGGAACACGGACCTGACCTATTACAGCATCCTCTACAGCAAATATTCCCAGTTCAACTACGCCCTGCTCGATGCCACAACCGGTCCCTGGTGGGTCGGGCGTAACTTTATCGTCAAAGTCCCTATCGGCTACTCGATCCAGTACTTCGGCAACGCGGCGTTGTCGAGCATGACCTCCACCCAGCGCGACAACATGAATCAGGGCTACCTGACGCCTTCGGAATGGGCAAAAACCAACGCCACACTGGCCCAGGACAACAGCCTGACGAAACTCTCGTACATAGGCCACATCGATCCCAGCGCCGAATACTTTTTCGGGCAGTACTTCAGCCTGAAAGGGACGTTCATTTACTCACGGGAGACCTATGCCCCGAGATGGAGCCAGGACTCCATGTCCTGGAACGACGAAAATCAGTTCGACAACCAGACCCGGCGCTGGGAATTCAACCCCAATATCTACCTTTTCAACCGCCAGCATATCCTCTCCTTCACAGGCGGACTTGCCGTGTCCGATGCCGATGCGAGGATCAACTGCTACGACGACCACTACTATGCCGTCTCCTATTTCATGAGATTTCCGACGAAGACGGAAGCATTCTTCAAATTTCAGCGGGACTACAAGGATTACAAGGACAAGGCCCCCCTGTACAGCAACTGGCGTTACGACCAGAAGAACGTCTACACAGCGGTGGTGAGCCAGAATTTCCTGGAGCATTTTTTCGCGTCCTTCGCCTTTAACTACATTCAGAACGATTCCAACACAAGCATCTACGCCTTCGACAAACGGACTTACACATTAAGCGTCGGGGCCTATTTCTGATCGGGATCGGATAAGGGAAGCTATATGCCTCCGGGAAGCATACATTTTCGATATATCTTCCGGCTCCTTGCCGCATGCGGTTTGATTTTGCTCGCCGCGGCGGCCGTTTCCGCCGCACCCGCCCGAAGCAAGGCGCCCGCCGGTCTGCTGCCCGCCGAGCTTAAAGGGATGGACGTTAAAGATTACTACAATGGCACTGGAGCCAAGGATGCCGGCGTGATCCAGACCGTCACCGGCTGCGTCATCGTTGCGAAAGAGGGTATGACCAGGGCCTACTATGCCGCCCCGGGAGACAGGCTCTTTGAGAAGGATATCGTCTTCACACTCAAGGATTCGAAGTGCCGCTTCCAGCTCAACGGCCAGGATGTCGTCACCATGGGCGAAAATGGTCGGCTGGGCCTCAAGACAACCGAGGAGAACCGCCAGACGCAATCCAAGAAGACCGTCTTCTCCATGCTTCGGGGTAAGGCCATGTTCTACGCCATGCGTCTTTTCAGATACCGGAACGCTTCCATGGAGGTGGAGACGCCGACGTCTGTCAGCGGCGTCCGCGGAACGAAGTGGGGCGTGGAAGTCGTCGAACTCGCAGGAAAGCCCGCAGCTTCCCTGCCTTTACTGGTGGCCGATAACTCGATTACGGGCGGATTCATGCATCTGGCCCTGCAGTCCAATCCCAATTTTGCGACCAACGTTTATACATTCGAGGGATCGGTCTACGTGAATTCCATCGTAACAGGACAGACGATCACCCTGACCGCGGGACAGGGCGTGACGGCCGACGGCCGCGGGCTGGGAACGACATTCCCGATACCGCCGGGCACGATGAATCAGTTCTTTAACGATACGGGTGCCGGCGGCGCGTCGTTGCCTCCGTCATTGGAAGGCGGCGCTTTGCAGCCCACGGTGCCGCGGGAAACGACCAATATCATTCAACAGCAGAGGGATTTTCAGAAGGAATCTCCGACCCAACAGGTTCCTCAACTGCCGCAGACGTATCAGATGCCGAAGGGCCGTTGAGTTTCAATAAAGAGGTGTTTGAAGCAGACGACAAGCTGCTTCTCGTCAGGATCGACATTTGAAAAAGGGGATTGTCATGACAAGTTACCGATCGTTACGATGCATCGCCGCCCTGCTTATCGTCTGGGGGCTGATTCTTTCCGCCATGCCGGGGTGGGCCGCGCCCGCCCGGAGCAAGGCGCCGGCCAATCTGCTGCCCGCGGAGTTTAAAGGCGAAGACGTCAAAGACTATTACGTCGGCCCCGGCGCCAAGGATGCCGGGATGATCCAGACCGTCATCGGATACGTCATCGTCGCCCGTGACGGCACGAACCAGGCCTATTACGCCGCCCCCGGGGACAGGCTCTTCGAAAAGGACATTGTCTTCACGCTCAAGGGCTCGAAGTGCCGTTTTCAGATGAACGGCCAGGATGTCGTCACCATGGGCGAAAACACCCGCCTGGGCCTCAAGACGATCGAGGCGAATCCTCAGGCTCAGACCAAGACCACGGTCTTTTCCATGCTGAAAGGCAAGGCCATGTTCTATGCCATGCGGCTATTCAGATACCGGAGCACCTCCATGACGGTGGAAACGCCGACGGCCGTCAGCGGCGTCCGCGGGACGAAGTGGGGCGTGGAGGTCGCCGAGCTGGAGGGAAACCCGGCAAGCAAACCGGCGGGAAAACCCGCGGCCTCGCTCCCTGTTTTGGTGGCCGATAATGCCCCCGACGGCGGGTTCCGCCACCTGGCGACGTATATACTGTCGGAAACACAAGGGGGGGGGGCGAACTTTTATAGTATAAACGGTCAAACGACGGTCATCAGCTTTAGCGGCACGGTATTTACCAGCCCAACAGCACCACCTTCTTCCGGGGCACCGCCGCAGATCATCCAATTGTCTCCGGGGCAGATGACGACTGTTGCGGCAGGCGCCCAGCCGACCACCCCGACTCTCGCACCGGCGAATATCATGAACCGGTTCCTCGAGGACACCGGCGTGCCGGGTGTGCAGGCTTCAATGCCGCTGACGCCGTCTCCACAGCCACCGCTGCCGTTGCAGTCGCACCCGGAAATTCAATTAGTGCAGTTAACAATGCCGCGGGATATAACACCAATTGTCCAAGGAGTAGGAGCGCAGACTAACGGAGGTGGCCAGCGCCCCTCGACGCACTTCGGCTTCTTCTCCGGCCAGCTCTCCTGGTATAACTCGTCCTGCTCCCTCTGGGACTACTCGACCACACTGACTAGCTCCGCCCTCCAGGATTTCTCGACCACCGCCACGGCGGTCAGCGGTTCGAAAACCTTGACGATCAACGGGGCCAGCAAGACGATGACGGCATACTCCGACCCGCCCTATTCCGCCTCGCCCACAGGCCAGGCCCTCCAAATGGCCGAACTGGGCTACAATGCCTACACGGAATGGGGAACCTGGACGCAGCCGACCGCCTTCCAGGTCAACGGCCAGCAATACAGCTTCAACACGACGGGCTACTATATCTGGGGCGACAAAACCCAGACGATGCCGGCTACAATATCCGGCACTTACCGCGGAAATGCCTACGGCACCATGGTCTGGCAATCGAGCGGCCTGCAAAGCCAGAACATGACCGGCACCTTCCAGACTGATGTGACTTTTTCGGGGGGATCGGGATCCATTAACAACCTCCAGATTTCCACCGCCGGAGGCGGGAAAAGCGCCGGCATCGCGAATGGGCAAGGGACCATTACCGGTAACACCTTCACCATTAATTCCGCCAACGTGTCCATTAACGGCGGCTCAGGTGTCCTCACCGGGATAAATCAGGGCGCCTTCTACGGAGCGAGTGCACAAGCAGTCGGCGGTATCTGGAACGTGAAGGATGACGGAAGTGTTTACCGCGTCACGGGGGCTTTCCAGGGAACGAAGTGAAGGCAACGCCGGTACTGTCCGGAAGACAAGTGCCCATTGCGGCATGTCGTTTTCCGCATCCGCCAATTACTTCCGGCGGCATCGTTTGGCCGGCAAACGCAACGGTCGGCTATTTTCTGCTGTTCCTGTTTCGGATATATTCCTCAATCTGTCGGGCCAGAGCGCTACCCGGCTGCAAACGGAGAGCCTCCTCCAGGGACTTCCCGGCCTCTTCGCTCCTGCCGATCTTATCCAGGGCCAGGCCTAGGTTGGCATGGGCCTCCGCATTGCCCGGCTGCAACGCCACCGCCTGTTTCAGATAGACAATGGCATCCCCGGGCCGTTCCGACCTCAGGCAGGCCATCCCCAGATTCAGATAGGACGAAGCCCGATCCGGCTTGAGCGCAACGGCCTTCTTGAAATGCTCCATAGCTTCCTGCCTTTGCCCCAGTTCAAAGAGGGCAATCCCGAGGTTCGCATGGGCCTCCGCATAATCGGGCCTTAGTTCCAAAGCCCTTCTCAGGTGGGCAATACCGTCCCGAACCCGTCCGGAGCGCGCCAGCGCATACCCCAGGTCGGCATGGGCCGTCACATCGCCCGGTTTCAGTTTCAACGCCGACTCGTATTCGTCTATGGCAGCCGTTGTCCGTCCTGAGTGATCGTAGACGATGGCAAGGTTGAGATGGGCGCGGCTGTTGGCAGGCGCTTTGCCGACGGTGTCCTTCCAGAGGCCTTCCTCGGTGCGATAAACGCTGTTCCGCTGGTAGGTCAATGCACCGAGAACGAAGGCGACAACAAGGACAACCGTCAGCCCAATCCTTGAAAGAAGCGCGGCATGGTTTTCCAAGGGACCGCCGGGATAGACATCCAGCTTGCGTCCCCAACGATAACAGGCGAGCACGGTCAGGACGACCGGCGCCGCCGAAGACAGATACATGCGGTATTCGTTCGCCGCATCGAGTAGCGGGGCCAGGGATGACGGGGCGGCAATGACAAAAAACCACAGGCCCAAATAGCCGATGGGACGCCGCCTCCAGGCAGCCCACACGGAAGCCGCGATTGCAAGCAATATGACCGCAGCCGGGAGAATGACCTCGCCTGCGGAAGCCGGCGGCCAGCCGTAATCGAAACAGAAGCCGGCGGGCCAGACGATCAGCCTTACATAATGCAGAAGGACGATACTCTGTGTCCCCCAGTATTGAAAGAGCGTTGCTGAACCTTCCCTGAGACCCTGGTTGTGCACGGCGCTGGCCGCAGTCGCCACGAGAAAGACAAGGACGATCAGGCCGACGAAGAAACCGGCATACAGGGGCCATGATCGCCGGACAACATCCCGGAAAGCACGCCTCATGAAGAGGATTTCATAAAGCAGAATCAGCGGCGGCGCGGCGGCGATCACTTCCTTGGAACCGATGCCCATGATGAAGAAAACCACGGAAGCCAGATACCAACGGGAAGAGGCGTCCGCCTGAAAACCGCGCACGGCGCAATAGAAGGTCAGCAGGAACAGGAGCCCCATCAGCGATTCGCATCGCTGGCTGAGATACGTGACCGCCTGCGTCTGGATGGGATGCAGTACCCAGATCACGGCAGCGGCAAAAGCGAGATATGCGGCCCCGCGGCCGTAATCGTCGCGCAGGGGCTCCGTCAGGAGCGTCCGCCGGACGATGCCGAAGAGGGTGAAAGCGCCCAGGATATGGATCAAAATATTGACCAGGCGATATCCGGCGACCTTCCCGCCGCCCAGGGCGTAATTGACGGCGAAGGTGAAATTGACGAACGGTCTTCCCGCCAGGCCGGAATCGGCCGGAACGCTGAAGGCGGTCTTCAGGTTCCGCAGGGACAGATTGCTTTCGATGTTGATGCGGTCGGAAAAGATAAGGGGCGCATCCAGGGTATTCGCATACGCCAGGCCCCCGGCCAGAGCGATAAAGAGCAGGGCGTAAGCCGTCCAGTTGTTCCTCGCGCCGCCGATTTCGGAACGGGTCGGCTCCAGCCTGTTATCTTTCTTATTCCTTTTCCCCATACGGTCCAGAAGGATGTGACAGGATCCACGGCCGTGCTATCGCATCTATCTATACAGGCATTTCCCGGCCGGCCTCGCGAATAACTGCCGTAAGCTCTATCATAATCGACCTCTGCGAACAATCCATTTTCCGAAGGCATGCACTCACGGCATTGCACCTACCACGCTGTTTGCGATAGCGGACATCCATCGGTTATGGTAAAATACCGGAACAAAAGTCGGCGGCCAAGCCGCCTATTGCAGCTTTCGGCGCTGCCGGCACTGTCCTGTCGATCCGGACGGGGAACATGATCGGCGGGTCTTGGCCCCGCCAGCCTAACCGAACCATTCACGAGGATAGCAATGGAATCCGCCTTAGAGATCATGAATCAGGAATTGTTGCGGAAGCTCAAGGAGCTGCCCGTTTTCAAATTCTTCGAGAAGAAGGACATCTTCAAGATCCTCAAATACAGCCACGTCGAGAATTACGAACCGGGCAGGATCATCATGCAGGAAGGCAGCTTCGACGACCGCGTTTATTTCCTCATTTCGGGAAGCGTCGCCGTGGAGAAGCAGGGCGAAAGGCTCCAGGAACTGCAGCGCGTCGGCGAAATTTTCGGCGAGATGTGCATCATCGACGGGACGGCGCGCTCGGCTTCCATCCGGGCCATCACGGAAACGACCTGCCTGGTGACGGACATCTCTTTCATCGCCACCATGAATCCCGACGACAAGGTGGCCTTCAGCGCCGTCTTTTACCTCATTCTGGCCGAAGTCCTGGCCCATCGTCTGCGAGAGACAAGCCAGGAACTGGTCCGTACCAAGGAAGAACTGGCAGCCCTCAGGCAACAGTCCGCCCCGGCCTGACTCCCCGGACTTCCCGAAGACGATCGGCATCGAATTCATCGGAAAGGATTTTCAATCATGGGGAAGACGTCAGTCAGATCGTGGTTGATAGCAACGTCGGTTCCGGTCCTCCTGCTAGTGCTAATGGGACCGACCCTTGTCGAAGGGGCATCCGGGCCATGGCGCCTGACGGGATTCACCAAATACCGCGACGGCCTCTTTGCCGACACGGGCCGCATTTCCCATCCTTCGGAGACAACGACAACCATATGGGTCCGTATCGCTCCGTCGGCGAAAAGCAGGTATCTCACGATTGTCAACGATTACCTGGAAAGCGTCAGCAAGGGCGGGCGGGGGTTCAAGTATATCGAAATCCTGTGCGAATTCAACTGCAGCACGGACAGCATCCGTTTTCTCAAGTTCGTCTACCTGAACAAGTCCGAAGGGACCATTCACACGGCCGACGAATCCAGGCCTTCCTGGTTTTACATTCCGCCGGGAAATCTCTGGGGCAGTGTGGAAAAACTGGCCTGCGGCAAGCCGGAGAAGTGATTGCGTGTCTGCGGCAAAATCACCCGACGGGGAAAATACGAAAGGAAGAGGGGAGGAAAAGACTGGCGGAGAGAGCGGGATTCGAACCCGCGGTACACCTTATGGGGCGTACAATCGCTTAGCAGGCGATCGCTTTCGGCCACTCAGCCATCTCTCCGTTCATCTATAATACCGTTAAGGGACAGGTTGCAGAAAGAACGCCGGCCTTATACCGAAAGCCTGTCCCCCTCATTTCCTGGCGGAGGGAGCAGGATTCGAACCCGCGAACCTTTCGGTTAACGGTTTTCAAGACCGCCGCCTTCGACCACTCGGCCATCCCTCCATGAATCTGTCAGTCCCGCTTTGAAGACGTTATTCTTTCCAATCCCCGCATGTACGGCCGCAGAGCCTCCGGAACCACAACGCTCCCGTCCGTCTGCTGGTAGTTTTCCAGAACGGCAACCAGTGTCCTGCCCACGGCCAGACCGGAACCGTTCAGCGTGTGGGCGAATTCCACCCGGCCGCTTTCGGCTCTCCGGAACCGGATCGCGGCACGGCGCGACTGGAAATCCTCAAAGTTGCTGCACGACGATATCTCCCGATAGGTATCCTGCCCGGGCAGCCACGCTTCCACATCGTAGGTCTTGGCAGACGAAAATCCCAGGTCCGCGGAACAGAGGCTGACCGTACGGAAAGGAATATTCAGCCGCTTGAGGACCTCTTCGGCGTTAAGCGTCAACTTCTCAAGTTCGTCATAGGATGTCTCGGGCGTTGCAAATTTAACCATTTCCACCTTGTTGAACTGGTGCTGCCGGATCAGGCCCCGGGTGTCCTTCCCGTAAGAACCCGCCTCGGAGCGGAAACAGGGCGAATAGGCGACGTAATAGACGGGCAGGTCCTGCTCGTTCAGAATCTCGTCCCGGTGGATATTGGTCACCGGCACTTCTGCTGTCGGGATCAGATAATAATCCGTCTTGTCGACTTTAAAGAGGTCTTCCGCGAATTTGGGAAGCTGCCCCGTGCCCGTCATACTGGCGCTGTTCGCCATAAAGGGCGGGAGAATCTCCGTGTATCCGTGAACGGAGGTGTGGAGATCGAGCATGAAATTGATGATGGCCCTCTCCATGGCCGCCCCTGCTCCCCGGTAGAGGGTGAACCGGGCGCCGGTGATCTTGGCCCCCCGGGCGAAATCGAGGATATTGAGGTCTTCGCCGATCTCCCAATGCGGTTTCGGCGCAAACGCGAATTTCGGTTTCTCGCCCCAGTAGCGGATGACGGGATTGTCTTCCGAGCCCCTGCCGAACACCACCGATTCGTGAGGCATGTTCGGAATCGTCATGACGATGCCCTGCAGGGCGTCGTCCGTCTCTTTCAACGTTTCGTCGAGTTCTTTGATCCGGGTTGAGACTTCCGCCATACGCGCGATCAGATCCGCGGCATCGAGCTTCTTCTTTTTCCGCTCCCCGACTTCCTTGGACACCGTGTTGCGCTCATTGCGCAGCCCCTCGACATCCTGAAGGATATCCCGTCGTTTGGCATCCAAGGCGACAAACTGGTCAAGGTCGATCTCCTGGCCGCGTTCCTTGAGCTTCGTCCGAACAAGCTCGATGTTCTGTCTCAGGAATTTAATGTCCAGCATGAATCACCTCTTTTGTCCGGATTCCCCGGAAGGAAAATTTCCCTAGCACTTTAGTCGTACGAAGTCAATTTTTTTATCCGATCTATCCGTAATCACTTGATTAAAGGCATACGAGTCGCTTTTCGACGGCCGTCGACGCTTCCGGCATTCTCCCCGAACGACACCCCGGGGACGGACATCATACATCCTCCGGCCTTATCCCATATGACGGTGACGGCGGTTTATGATTGACACGCAGGCTGGCAAGATAAGTCCCTCCCGGGTTCACGTCCCGGAACGGATCAGGGCTTCGACATCCTTTGACGCCAAACCTTTAACGAGAACGGTCTTGGTCCTGGCTTTGTGACCCTTGATAATCGTTCCCTGGTTCCTTTTCACGCCCAGGGCGGAGCAGAGAAAGGCCAGGCATTCCTCATTGGCCCTGCCTTCGACGGGCGGCGACGTAATTTTGAGTTTCAGGGCGCCTTCCTGAACTCCGGTGAATTCGCAGCGCGACGACCGGGGCAGCACCTTGACGAGAAAAACGACGCCTTCTGAGGTTTCCCGGGTTATAAGCATGTCGGTCTACCGGAACTGGTATGCCAGCTGAAGCAAGGTCTTCACCAGAAAAACCTGGAGAAAAACGATGACCAGGATGACGACCACCGGCGAAAAATCGATCCCCATGCCCGTGGGCAGCCGTCTGCGGATAGGTCTCAGGACCGGTTCCGTCACCCGGTACAGAAAGACGACGATGGCATTGTACGGATCGGGATTCACCCAGGATATCACCGCCCGGATGACGATGATCCATAAATAGAGATTCAGTCCGATATCGATGATCTTGGCTACTGCTTCGATCAGATTTCCCATGACAAACATGACGACTCCCGTCTAAGGCTTTTATAGGTCCGATGCCTCCGGCGGTCTGTTATCCTTAAGCCGCCGGCCGCTGCATTTAAATACGCGATGAGAACTCTTCTACTACTTGGTTGAAGGCCTCAGGATTTTCAAGCATGGCGAAATGCCCGGCCTTCTCGATTAAAGCCAGGCGCGCTCCCGGAATATGGTCGGCGAGGAAGCGGGAAAAATCCGGCGGCGTCATCTTGTCGTCGCTGCCGCAAACGACAAGGGCAGGAACGGCAATGCGGCCAAGTTCTTTCGCAAGGTCCAGACCGTTGCAGGCGACAAGGTCCTTGTAAAGGATGGCCGTATCGCCTTTCAGGAGACTTTCCCGGAGCGGTCCGCCGATCTTTTCCCTGTTATCCTTGATGAGGGAAAACTTGACGATCATGTCCACGACGGAGGCGGGATTCGTCTTGAGGCCATCCAGGATAGCCTGGTTGACGGGCATTTTGGCGCCGCCCCCTAAAGGAATAATGCCCGAAATGAGCCCCGGATATTTCAGGGCAAAAGAAAGCGCGATGGCCGCCCCCAGCGAATGGCCGGCCAGAACAGGCTTGGTGACGGCAAAGGCCTCCATTATCTCGCGGACCCACTCCACGTAGGCCGGCATGTCCTGTTCGCCTGGGCCTTCCGAACGGCCATGGCCCGGCAGTTCCACCGCCGTGACGTTCCACCGGTCCTTCAGGGCGGCAAACTGGCGGTTCCAGACCGTATGGTCGCCGCCGGAACCGTGAATGAAGACAATGTGTTTCCTCGCGGCATCCCACGGTTCGCTGCTCAGCCAGCACGCGATCTTCACGCCCCTTATGGTTCGATATGCGATCATCCTGTCCCCCCGGTTCGTACATGTGTTTACGATATTTGGTTTGTTATCATAGATAAATACGGGGCGTCAACAGATCATTGCCTCACGCCGCCGCTCTTTCCGTTGCAATACCCACGGCCCTCTGCTATTCTCTATCCGATCATCGATACGTCGCATCCTTCAATGCAACCCTTTGACGTCCGGCAACAGGACGACCACCCGGGAGGAGGGACCATGATCAAGACGACAACCCCCAGTTACAGCATCACGATCCGCATGGAGATCTTGAACAAACCGGGAAGACTCGCCAGGGTCGTTTCCGCCATCGGCAAGGCGGGAGGCAACATCGGTTCAGTCGATATTTCCGGATTCAAGGACGACTCCATCGTCCGCGAGATCGTGGTCAACGGGACCGACAGCGACATGCTGCAGCGCATCCTCGATGCGGTCAGGGAAGTCAAAGACGCGAAAATCATCAGTGTTACGGACCGGACTTTCACGGCCCATCTGGGCGGCAAGATCGAGATCAACGGCAAGTTTCCTCTGAAAAACAAAGACGACCTGTCCATGGCTTATACACCCGGCGTGGCCAGGGTTTCATCCGCCATCCATGAGCATCCCGACCGGGTGTACGAACTTACCATCAAGAAGAACACCGTCGCCGTCGTGACCGACGGAACGGCGGTCCTCGGCCTCGGCGATATCGGCCCCCGGGCAGCCCTGCCCGTCATGGAAGGAAAAGCCATGCTTTTCAAGGCCTTCGGCGGCGTCGATGCCTTCCCGCTTTGCCTCAACACGAAAGATCCCGAGGAGATCATCAGCGCCGTCAAATGGGTATCACCGGGATTCGGAGGAATCAATCTGGAAGATATTTCGGCACCGCGATGTTTTGAAATCGAAAGACGCCTCAAGGACGAACTCGACATCCCCGTTTTCCACGACGACCAGCACGGCACGGCCGTCGTCATTCTCGCCGGACTCATTAACGCACTGAAAGTGACAGGTAAGGACATCCGGGAGGTGAAGATCGTCGTGAACGGCCTCGGGGCGGCCGGTATCGCGTCCATTAAGCTGCTCATCGCGGCAGGTGCCACGCAGATCGTCGGCTGCGATCGGACCGGCATCGTCTACAAGGGACGGCAGGAAAACATGAATCCCTGGAAGGAGGAGATCGCCGACCTGACCAACCGGGAAGGAATCAAGGGAACCCTGGCGAAGGCCATTCAAGGGGCCGACGTCTTTCTCGGCGTCTCGCAGGGTAACGTGCTCCACGCAAAACAGATCAAAACCATGGCGAAAGGCCCTATCGTCTTCGCCATGGCGAATCCCGTACCGGAAGTCATGCCGGAGGAGGCCCAGCGCTACGTCCGGGTAATGGCCACGGGCAGATCGGACTACCACAACCAGATCAACAACGTCCTCTGCTTTCCCGGCCTCTTTCGGGGCGTTCTCGACTGCCACGCCCACGATATCAACAAGGACATGCTCCTGGCCGCCGCCGGGGCGATTGCCGACAGCGTCGCACCCGAAGAACTCATGGAGGAGTATATCATCCCGAGCATCTTCAACCCGGCAGTCCGGAAGAATGTCACCCGGGCCGTCGTCGATGCCGCCGCCAGGACCGAATCGGCGAGAATGATGACCGGGCTTCTGGCATTCTAACTTGGAAGATTATCCATTGACATCTCCTATGGCCTTGGATATAGGAAAAGAATAAGGATGGATGTGAGGAAGAGGGGTTGAAAGCCCCCGCTGCCCCGCAGCCGTGAAGGGAACGAAAGCCCGATTGAGCCACTGCGGCACCCGAGGTGCGGCGGGAAGGCGGGCAAGTAGGGTGCCCGAAGCCGGAAGACCAGTCCGTCCGCATTCCTCGAGGGAGGGCCTTCTACGGGACCGCATTTTCATTTTTTACATTCAATTCCCGATTGACCGCCTATCGGTCGACCATCCCCCTCAGGAACCCATCCGGAACAGAGACGGTATAAACCGCATTGTGACATTGACACGCGTTTTTTCATCGCTATGAATGGCCGGCTCCCGACGTCATGAACCGCAAGACGTTATTCGCAATACGCCTATAGCGGCAGGGCTCGCCGTCAGCGACCAGGCCACGGACATCCATCAATGCAGCGGCAGCGAATTGCTTTGCATGAGCCATAATCCGAACGGGACGAGACAGCCATGAACAACATTCACGGCGGCAACATCCGGGAGATTGCCAAGGCGGCGGGGCTTCCCGCCTCCGACATCATCGACTTTTCCGCCAACATCAATCCCCTGGGCCCGCCCGGCTGGTTACGGCCCCTGATCAGCGCCTCGCTCGGGTCCCTGGTCCACTATCCCGATCCAAACTACACAGGGCTCTATGATGCCGTCGAAGCCCGTTACGGTATCCCCACGGATGAGACGATCGTCGGCAACGGATCGACCGACATCCTCTATTGGCTTCCCCGGGCGCTGAAATCGAAGAGGGCCGTCGTCCCCGTCCCGGCCTATGCCGATTATACCGTCGCATCTTCCCTTGCGGGACTCACGGTGAAGCATATCCTCCTCAAAGCAGAAAACGGCTTTCTGCCGGAGATGGCGGAACTGGAAGCGGAACTGACAAGAGACGACATCGTTTTTCTCGGCCATCCCAATAACCCCACCGGTCTGACCTGCGATGCCGATGCCGTAAGGCGTTTGGCCCGGGAAAAAAAAGAATCGGTCTTTGTCGTCGACGAGGCCTTCGGAGATTTCGTTGCCGATTTCAAAAGCCTCAGAAACGACCGCCCGCCCAACGTCATCGTTCTCTTTTCCCTCACCAAATTCTATGCCATTCCAGGCCTCCGACTCGGGCTTGCTTTTGCGGACCGTTCCCTGGTCTCGCGGATCAAGGCCGTGATGCCGCCGTGGTCGGTCAACCAGCCGGCCCAGCTTGTAGGGGAACAAGCCTTGCGTGACAGCGATTACGCCGCTCGCACGAGGGACTATGTGGCGCGCTGCCGCGCTTTGCTTGTACGAGAGCTGCAAGCCATTCCCGGCCTTAAGGTATACCCGGGCGAAGCGAATTTCCTCCTCATCCGGATCGAGCGGAAGGATTTGGACGGACCGCTGCTCGCGAAGAAGCTTCTCCCGCACGGCATCGCCATCCGTCTCTGCGGGAACTTCGCCGGGCTTGACGACCGCTATTTCCGCATCGCCGTGCGGGCGGAGGACGAAAACGAACGGCTTTGCGACGCCCTTTGCACCGCTTTCAGGACGCCGCCCAGGGCCGCCGTCAAGCGGCGGAAACCGGCAATCATGTTCCAGGGAACGAGCTCCAACGCGGGAAAAAGCGTCCTTGCCGCCGCCTTCTGCCGGATATTGCTCCAGGACGGCTACGATGTCGCCCCGTTCAAGGCCCAAAACATGTCCCTGAACTCCTTCGTCACCCGTGACGGGGGCGAAATGGGCCGCGCCCAGGTTGTTCAGGCCCAGGCCTGCCGGCTGGAACCCGACGTACGGATGAATCCTGTCCTCTTAAAACCAAGCAGCGATACGGGTTCCCAGGTCATCGTCCTGGGCAGGCCTCTTGCCAACATGGATGTCACCCAGTACATCCGTTACAAGCAGGAAGCCTTCGCCAGGGTGAAGGAGGCTTACGACGCCCTGGCTTCCGAGCATGACGTGATGGTCCTGGAAGGGGCAGGAAGCCCTGCGGAAATCAACCTGAAGGGCCACGACATGGTGAATATGCACATGGCGCGCTATGCCGCTTCGCCTGTCATCATCGTCGGCGATATCGACCGGGGTGGGGTCTTCGCCTCGTTTGTCGGGACCATGGAGCTTCTGGAGGAATGGGAACGGCGGCTCACGGCGGGATTCGTCATCAACCGTTTCCGGGGCGACCAGTCCCTATTGGCCGAAGCCATAGATTATACGACACGGCATACGGAAAGGCCCACGTTCGGTGTCGTTCCCTATCTTAAGGATCTCGGCCTCCCGGAGGAGGATTCGGTGACCTTCAAAAACGCCAAGAACGACCATCGCCCGGAACGGAATGACCGTGTGGAGATCGCCTTGATCGACCTGCCCCATATCTCGAACTTCACGGATTTCGACGCCCTCCGCGCAGAGCCGGACGTCTTCCTCCGGATCGTCCGCTCGCAGAAAGAATTGGGCCATCCCGATGCCGTTATTCTGCCCGGAAGCAAGAACGTCATCGGCGATGTGGAGTACCTGACGGCAAGCGGCCTGGCGGCACAACTCTCATCTCTTGCTGCCGGGGGACATGCGGAAATCGTCGGCGTCTGCGGGGGATTTCAAATCCTCGGCCGGGAGATCGCCGATCCGCACGGCATCGAGTCCCGCGGCAAGACCATGCGGGGACTCGGCCTGCTGCCTGTATCCACAATTCTAGCGATCGATAAGACCCTTAAACGCATCTCCGCCGTGCATCATGAATCGGGACTCGTCCTCCAGGGCTACGAAATCCATCATGGTCTGACGGACGGTTCCTGTCTTCCCGCCACCGTAACCGCGGACGACGGACGGGTCCTGGGCATCAGATCGAAAAGCGGCCTCGTCTGGGGAACCTATTTGCACGGGCTTTTCGATGCGGACGCATTCAGAAGGTGGTTCGTCGATCGGCTGCGGATGAGGCGCGCCCTGCCGCCCCTGGGAAAGATCGTCGCCGCCTATGACCTGGAGCCGGCCCTCGATCGGCTGGCCGAAGTCGTCCGTGCCGGTCTCGACATCAAGGCCATTTACAGGATCATGGGGCTTGGCCGCTGAAAAACAAGAAAAGAACCTCCTCCGGAAGCCTTTGTCCAATCGCTTGCCGCAACTGCATCGCCCGAATCTGATTGAAAACGCCCTGCGTATAACAGTACGGGAGGCCTAAGTTCTTCTTTCGCGTTGCTTTTTAAACGATTTATGCTACTAAGCAAAAAGCGACCCGAACGGACAATGTGAATATATGGACGCTATCACCCAAAACTTTTCTCAATACCTGCAAGGCTCATCGCTTCTGGCCTTCCTGGTCGTCTATGGGGCAGGGATCCTTACGAGCTTAACCCCCTGCGTCTACCCGGTCATCCCCATCACCATCGCCTTCATCGGCGCCCGGGGCAGTAAATCGAAAATCAAGACGTTTCTCCTGACCCTTATCTACGTCACGGGTATGGCCCTGACCTATACGGTCCTCGGTGCCGTGGCTGCGCTTTCGGGGAAACTCTTCGGCCAATTCCAGACAAACCCCTGGATCTACTTCGGGATCGCCAACCTCTGCATCATCATGGGGCTGTCCATGCTGGGCGTTTTCACGCTGGGCATCCGGACGCCGGGCATTGTCTCGCGCCTGCAACCCAAGAAAAAGACGGAGGGTATCATCAGCAGTTTTCTCATCGGTGCGGCTTCCGGTCTGATTGTAGGCCCCTGCACGGCGCCGGTGCTAGCCGTCCTTCTAGGGTATGTCGCGACAAAGCAGAATATCGTTTTCGGTATGGGGCTGCTTTTCGTCTTCGCTTTCGGGATGGGCACGCTGCTCATCATCCTGGGAACATTCGCCGGAATCCTCGCCACCATGCCCCGGTCAGGGCTATGGATGACGAAAATCAACCGGATATTCGGCTGGATCATGATCGGAGCCGGGGAATACTATCTCATCGTGGCCGGCTCTTTATGGCTTTAAGAAAGGATATCAGTATCATGCCGGGTAAAATATTGCGACTTGCCATGTCGGTGCTGGCACTCGTTTGCTTTCTTTCGTGCGGGCAAGACAGTACCACACCGCAGGGTTCAAGCAAGGCCGTCCAAAATGCCAAGGCGCCGGATTTCACCCTCAAGGACCTCTCGGGCAAAAGCGTCAAATTAAGCAGCCTCCAGGGAAATCCCGTGCTCGTGATCTTCAGCGCCACATGGTGCCCTTCGTGCCGCCGGGAGATCCCCTATTTCAAAGAGATCTATGCAATCTACTATACAAAAGGTCTGCAAATCATCAATGTCGACATCATGGAACCTGAGGATCGGGTGCGAACATTCGCCGACAGGCACGAGCTTCCCTACCGGACCCTCCTCGACGAAGACGGCCGGGTCGCGGAAAAGTATGGCGTCTACGGAATCCCGACCTCTCTTCTTATCGACAAGAACGGCATCATCCTCTGCTATCCTTGCCGTTCCCTGGACAGGCTCCTCGACATGATCTTCGCCAAATGAAAGGTAGACCCCATGAATAAACCCAAAATCCTCTTCATGGGAACGCCGGAATTCGCCGTTCCCTCCCTGGATATCCTGATCAAAAACGACTATCCGTTGATCGCTGTCGTAACACAGCCCGATCGTCCGAAAGGCCGGGGCAGGCATTTCACGCCGCCGCCGGTCAAGGTTCTGGCCGAGCAATCCGGACTGACGGTCCATCAGCCGGAACTTCGACGGGTCCGCAACGAAGAATTCCTCGACTATTTCCGGTCGGCAGCGCCGGATCTTGTGGTTCTCGTCGCCTTCGGCCAGATCCTGCCCAAGGAGATCATCGAGGGACCGCCTTCAGGCTGCATCAACGTTCACCCGTCACTCCTGCCGAAGTACCGGGGCGCGGCCCCCATCAACTGGGCCCTGATCCGGGGCGAAACGAAAACCGGGGTGACGATCATGCGGATGGACGAGGGCGTCGATTCCGGAGACATCCTCCGCCAGGAGGAGACGGACATCGGACCCGACGAGAATTACGGCGGACTCCACGACCGTCTGGCGCGGCAGGGCGCAGAACTTCTTCTCAGGACCATCGAAGACATCGCTCAGGGCCGGTGCGAAAGGAAGCGGCAGGACCATTCGGCGGCCACGTTCGCTCCCCGGATCAAGCAGGCGGACACCGTGATCCACTGGGAGAATGCAGGCGCCGATATCGTCAATCTCATCCGGGGCCTGGCGCCGTCGCCATGCGCCTGCACGGTTCTCGACGGCAAGCAGCTGAAGGTCTTTTCCGCCTGCTTCGATGGAGGCGCGGCGCAGGATCTCGAACCGGGATCGCTGGGCAAACCGGACCGCAACGGCCTGCCGGTGGTCGTTCGTGACGGACGGGTTTACCTGCAGGATATTCAGATGGAAAACAAAAAGCGGATGCCGATCCAGGATTTCCTGAGAGGCTACCGGATCGCATCGGAAAAGTTGGGCTGACATGCAAAAGACTGAGGAAAAGCGGCAAGAGATTAAGGGACGCATTACACCTGAGAGCATCAAGCGCAGCTTTCAGAAAGACGCTTTTGCCCGGCATGTCGGCATCGAGCTTCTGGAAGTGGATACAGGCTACGCAAAGGCTTCGCTTCGCCTGCAGGACCATCATCTCAACGGGCTTTCGATACCCCACGGCGCGGCCGTCTTTTCCCTGGCCGACCTGGCGTTCGCTGCGGCGTCCAATTCCCACGGGCAGCCCGCCGTCGCTATCAACGCCTCGATATCCTACATCAAGGCCGCTACGGGGCCGACCATCTATGCCGAAGCCAGGGAAGTGTCGGCCAATCCCAAGATCGCCTCATACGAAATTCACATTACGGAAGAATCGGGTGAAGTCGTCGCCGTCTTTTCCGGCCTCGTCTACAGAAAGCGCTCCAAAACCGATTTCTTCGAAAACCCCTGACAAATACGGTATCTGCAAAGCAGCTTCCCGACATCCCGGCAGAACATCATGGACTCCAGCAAACGCAAACAGGCATCTTTACGGGCCGCCAAGACCCCCAGGGGACTGGCCGTGACAATCCTGAACAGGATCGAGGATACGGACGCTTTTGCGGAACCGCTTCTCGACGTCGGCCTTTCCGGTGACGCCTTCCCTCTCGCCCCGGATCGCCACCTCGTCACGGAACTCGTTTACGGGACCCTCCGGATGAAAGGCCATCTCGACTGGATCATCGGGCAATTTCAGCACCCGGGCAGATCGTCGTCCCTGGACACCGTTGTCAGGAATATCTTAAGGACGGCCCTGTATCAGATCGTCTATACGGACCGCATCCCCGCCTTCGCCGCCGTCGACGAGGCTGTAAAACTGGCGAAAAAGGATCGGCTCGCGGCTGCTTCCCTTGTGAATGCGATTCTGCGCAACTTTTTACGCCGCAGGGAAAGCCTTCCCTACCCCGATCCGGCCGTTGAACCGGCCCTTTATCTGTCGATTCTCCATTCTCATCCGCTGTGGCTTGTCGAACGCTGGATCGCCGAATTCGGTATCGACGAGACAGGCGCCCTGTGCGCCGCCAACAACCGGACGCCGCCTTTGACGGCCCGTATAAACACCTTAAAAACGGACCGGGACTCTGCAATGGCCATTCTCAACGCCGACGGCGCCACGGCGGATGCTGCACCCTTTTCTCCCGACGGCCTCGTTTTCGGCAAGTCCGGAACAACGCTCAAATCCCTCTCAGCTGTCCAAGGTGGACTGATCCGAATCCAGGAAGAGGCCTCCCAGCTCATCTCCAGGCTGGCCTCGCCGATGCCCGGCGAAGACGTCCTCGACCTTTGCGCCGGCTCCGGCGGCAAAGCGACCCATCTGGCCACTCTGATGCAAAACCGGGGACAAATTCTCGCCGTGGATATCAGTCCCGCGAAACTCGCCGTCCTGACGGATACGGCGGCCGGCATGGGAGCCACCATCATCCGGACACTCGCTGCCGATGCCGCCCAAATGCGGGAGGAGGACCTACAGGAACGCTTTGATCTGGTCATGGCGGATGTTCCCTGTTCCGGCCTTGGAACCCTGAGGCGAAATCCGGAAATCAAATGGCGCATCCGGCCGGATGATTTGAAAGAAACCGCCGATCTTCAAGGCGGAATTCTTCGGCATGGTGCCGCATTCCTTAAAATCGGCGGCCGCCTCGTCTACAGCACCTGCTCCGTCATGTCCCAAGAAAATGAGGACGTCATAAAGACTTTTCTTTCTGCCCACAAAGAATTCGCCCTGAGCGGGAGGGATCCCGATCCCGCCGTTAAGGACTTCATCGGCCCGGACGGTTTCTTCCGGACTTATCCCCACCGGCACAATATGGACGGATTCTTCGGCGCCGTCCTCACCCGCATAGTCTAACAACGGTAACCGGTGTAAAAGAAAAAGCCCCTTTCACTACGAGTGAAAGGGGCCAATTTGCTCTGATAAGTCAGGAAGAACGGACACCGTCTATGTCGCTCTATGCGAACCGTCCTTCAGTCTTTTTTACGCCACACATCCTGATACATCCTGCCGATCGTCGTAACCAGGGCCAGGAAGAAGAGACCGAACATGAAGTTCGGGGCCGTTCCCAGCCACTCGTCCAGCTTCAGGCCGATATAGAGGAAGAGAAAGGAGACGATCACGATCGAGAATCCCCACGCGCTGACCGAAAGAACTTTTCTTAAGTTTCCGATAGTCTGTATATTCTTGCTGGCCGTTCCCATGATCATGTCCTCCTTTCCTGAAGTATTCTATGATAGCGTCTTAACCGACCAGGCTCCTCAGGGCGTCGATGACGGGGTTCGTGAAGAGGGCGACGAGGACCGCGTACAGGGCGAAGGCGCCGACCGCTTCGTTGGTGTACATTTTTTCATATTTGTGTTTGAGGGAGATGATCGTCATGCCGCCGACGATGAGGCACCCGAGCTGGAAGAAGGGGAAGCTCCCCGCGCCCGTTGCGGAAAATTCCGCGTATCCGAAAGTAGCCGTTGTCAGGACGACGAACACCGAAACCAACAAGGTCTGAATTCTCTTTTTCATTATCTGTATCCTCCTTTGGATTTATTATCCCTTTTACTTTAGGTATATCAAAAGGCGTGCCAGAGGCGCCGGCGCCCCGCTTATATCTTGTACATTCTCAATATAACTCATAAATAGACATAACCATCAAAGGTGTTCTTCTCGAATTTTTTCTGTTCCCGAGGGTTTTTTGAAAGAAATGTTCAAGGCGGATTGAACGAAATGAGCTTGAGGGAATGCTCCGGATGATCTTGAGTCCGTTATCTCAGGAGATTGATCAGAAAAGGACTTAAGAGATAGGCCGTAAACATACCCAGAATGAGACCGGCAAGAACGGCGACAATGGTGCGGGTCATGAGACGGATTCCTTCCGGCAGTCTGCCATCATTCTTACGGCAGTTCAAAAAACGTTTGAGTTCACTCTGTCATGCACTTTCTTCCAAGAATCGCTACAAAACATACATTTCACTAATTTGCAAGTGTGATCGGTATAGGCGGCTGTACCCTTGCGCGGTTTACGAGATACGTGCCGCCATTCGTCTGTTGTGCCTTCCCGGAAAAGCTGTTAAAATTATCAACAGTTTATCAATATAGGTGTTGAAAGGCTGTCGATATGGAACATTGGGGACTCCTTGGCTTGTTGCTCAGCGACCCGCTGACATTCGTTTTACTGGTTATACCGCTGCTCTACTCCATCATTCTCCATGAATTGGCTCACGGCTGGGTGGCCTACCGGATGGGCGACCCCACCGCCAAGTGGGCCGGTCGTCTCACCTTGAATCCCATCAATCATCTCGATCCGATCGGCACGGTCATGCTCTTTATTTTCGGCTTCGGCTGGGCCAAGCCCGTTCCCGTCAATTTCTACAATCTGCACGACCAGCGCAAGGGCCTCATCCTGGTTTCGGCCGCGGGAATCGTGGCCAATTTGATTGTCGCTTTCCTGGCCGCGCTGTTTATCAAACTCCTGGCACCGGTTTCGGACACACCTCTGGATATAGCATTATACTTCTTGTTTCTGATCAACGTCATGCTGGCGTCTTTTAACCTGATCCCCATACCGCCTCTGGACGGCTCAAAGATCCTCATGGGTTTTGCGGGACAGGGATTGCAGCGGACCATGGGCCGATTGGAGCCTTACGGTTTCTTTATCATCATCGGCCTATACGCCCTTGGCATCCTCCAGCCTGTCATCTTCCTTTTCAAATGGGCCATTGAGAGCGTTATCCAGGTCTTGCTTGGTTGAGGCAAGACAGGATGCAGGATGCATTTGGACGAACAGAGGCATCATCGCATAATCAAGACCAGGAGCAGGGCATACGAACAAGCCTCGTTTTTCCCTGTGTCCGCCTGACCGCCGGTCGGCCACTGTTTTTGTTCGATAAGGGGCGTACAAGATAAGACGCTGCACCGGCAAAGCGGCAATCTATGGACCCGGTGAAGATGGCACTGGCCGAAAGCCAATGCATGCAGGGCAAGCAGCCCATCCCGTCTTTCCG
This sequence comes from Syntrophales bacterium, assembly GCA_963668175.1. Lineage (GTDB taxonomy): Bacteria > Desulfobacterota > Syntrophia > Syntrophales > PHBD01. The sequence goes on along the minus strand of OY764159.1, from coordinate 780,855 downwards.
GATAATCAAAATGCTCTGTATATTGGAAGGTTAAATGCAAAGAAACTCACAAATAGAATTAATAAATAAGCAATATACTATAATATTAAATGTTATTAGCTTATATTATTCACTCTTTTAACTGAACCAATCTTGTTTACGGTTTCCCCTTTCCATCGTCGTAAAAAAAATATTTCCAGCCGCAACCGCATTTATTTCTTGGAAAAAACCACGAGTCTTCCGCCCGTATATAGGATGTACATATTGACACGAGACCCAATCTTTTTTAGGACTCGCAACATCACGGTCAGGGCTGCTCCGGAGCCATCCGGTTATTTTTTGATGCCCTTGTCACACGAAGGAACCCGTCTCACCCGAAAGGATTCGCCATGAAGGATTCTACAGATCAAGTACCGCAATTCATGAAGTATTTCTTCGTTGCCTTTATCGTATGTGCCAGCGCCAGCATGCTTATCGTCTACTGGCTGGGACACGCCTAAAGGCGTCCGACCGAAAAGCGGCCTGTACGGGCCGGCAGAACGTTCTCTTTTAACCGCTCATGTTGCTTTCGTAGTACTTTTTCCACAGCATGGTCAGGATTTTCTACGGAAATCTCGTAACGATTTTCCATCGGTGGATCATTGCGCCTTTTTCGGCGCGGCTGCCGGAATACGCTCAAGCCTTTAAACGACCGTTATGCCACAGATCGGTTGCACCATATGCTTTTAATATGATAGTGTTTCTCAATGAATGCCTTCAATGTCGTCATTATAGGATCCGGGCCGGCGGGTCTCTTCGCCGCCATCTGGCTTGAGCGCCTGGGCCTTGACCGTATCGCCGTCATCGACCGGCTCCCCTACCCTGCCGGCGGTCTCCTAAACGACGGCAAGCTCAATTTCGATTACCGGATAGGCATCGACTTGAAAGAGCTTGGCCTCGATCGCGAATCCGCTCAAGACCTGATTGAAGAAATCAAGACCGTCTTCACAGGTTTTCCCCGCTGCCGCCAGGTCACCGTAACGGACCACGGAGGCATCGACGTGTTGCAGGCCATGGCCCGCGAGTACGGCGTCGAATTTATCGCTCCGGAACAGTGGCATTGGGGGACGGATTACGGCAAACAGGCTGTTGAATACCTGCGCGGCCTCCTTAAAAAGACAGTCTTCCTGCTGGGAACGGAAGTTCTCGACATCGCGAAATCCAGCCCGGAACGGTGCCGCATCGCCATCCGCCGCGACGGGAGAAAGTCCGCCTGCTTCGGCAGGACCCTTCTTGTCGCACCGGGGAGGAGCGGCTCCTACTGGTTTCGGGATGCAGCCGACCGGCTCGGCGTGAACCATGTCTTCGGCCCCATCGATGTAGGCATCCGTCTGGAACTCAACCGTAAGTTGTTCGACGCTGTAACCGATATCGTCTACGATCCGAAATTCATATTCACAACGTCCTGTCACAACGACCGGGTCCGGACTTTCTGTACCAATCCGGGCGGACGGGTGCGCGTCGAAAACTACGGCAGCTTCAAACTGATCAACGGCGATGCCCTGCATCATCGCCGGACAAACAATACGAACTTCGCCCTCATCAACACGGTAGCCCTCACCAAACCCCTCTCCGACACGACCGAGTTCGGGCAGATGATCGCCCGGCAATTTTCCCTTCTCGGCAGTGGTACGCCCATCGTACAGCGAGTGGGCGATTTCCGGGAAGGGAGGAGAAGTTCAAGGGAGACGTTCGACAGCACAACTCGGCACTTCGATTTCTGCAAGGCCACGTACGGCGCCGTCCCGGGTGACATCACCCTCGGCATGCCGGCACGCATCATCGACAATCTCTGGGAATCCCTGAAGAAACTTGACAAGGTTGTCCCCGGTATCCTTCATCCCTCAACATTGCTCTATGCACCGGAGATTAAGTTCTTCGACACGCGCTTTCCCACAAACGGGAACATGGAAACCAACGTGGATGGCATTTTCGTCGCCGGCGACGGAACGGGCAAGAGCCGGGGCATCGTTGGCGCGGGTATCTCGGGCATTCTCGCCGCACGGGGAATCGCCAGGAAGGTCTTCGGCATAGACGGATAGAATACCCCGGACCGGCAGTATCCGCTGCCGAACGCAACCGGCGGCCTTTCTTCGCGGCTCTCACCAATCCCGGGCCAGCTGCTCCCGCTGGATCATAAGCAACTTCTTCCCCAGTTGATGCTCAAACTCCTTCTGACCGGGGGCAAACTGGACGGAAACGTAATGCAACCCGGCCCTCGCGATAACCTTCACGACAGTGGCATCCACATCGAACCACCGGGTGTCAAAGATAAACTTTATGGAGACCTTGTCGTGCGTTTCCATGCCGGGCTTCTCGGCGGCGGAGAGCCTGGCCCCAACCAGAGAGATATCGATAACGGTCAACTTGCTCGTGCCGGATATAGCGGCGAGACCGCTCTTCCGAACGGGTTTGACGCGGACAAACGTCCTGCGGTTGAAGGGTCGGGAACTCGTCAGCTGCTCCAGAACGACGGCAGGAACTGTCTGGGACGAGGATATCTCATACCGGGGCAGAAGATCCGCGATGGTGGCCGTAAAGGCCCGCTGCTCGGATCCATTCCTGCCCCGGGCCAGAAAGGATACCCGGGCATGCAGGCCGCGATGGACATCCGACAGGGGCGGCGACGTCTGGGACAGAAGGATTCTGCTGCCGTCCACCTCATAGACGGTGCCTTTTTTCACGTGATCGTCCGCGCCCTGTTCAAGGATGACCTGGACGGAATCGCCCGGCCTGACGTTTTCCCTTCTCTCCATACGATATACCTCCCCCGCAGCTTATTAAGCTTCCCCCCGAAGGCGCACATGTGTATTACATTGTATTCCGATTGCCCGAACAAGTCAAATATTAATTGTCAGACAGATATACGCGACGGCGGTAATAGATGGTGTTGTCGATAAGGCTGTGAGCAAACGATTCGTTCACTCGGGCGGGATGCACTGAACAACGCGCAATCTCAGAAAACACTAAGACGCAATGCCCCGTCGTTCCGGTTGCTGTGCCACGGCGGCATCTCTCAAGGAAAGGAGATAGCGCCTCCTCCGGCCGGATTAAACGGCATTTAATGTCTCTCTTTGATCACGCTGCCGGAGATGACCATTCTTTGGGCTTCCGAGGTGCCTTCGTATATCTCCGCGATCTTGGCGTCCCTCATGAGGCGTTCCACCTTGGCGCCCTTGATATAACCGTAGCCGCCGTGAATCTGGACGGCCTTAACGGTGTTCCTGACGGCCGCCTCCGTGGCAAAAAGCTTGGCCATGGCGGCCTCCTTGCCGAAAGGACGATTGTTGTCCTTCAACCAGGCGGCATAGTAGGTCAGTTGCCGGGCGGCGGAGAGGTCTGTCGCCATGTCGGCAATCATCCAGGCAATGGCCTGCTGGCGGGCAATCGGCTTGCCGAACTGGACCCGTTCCCGGGAATACATGACCGCTTCGTCGAACGCCGCCTGAAGAAGCCCCGTGGCCTGGGCGGCAATCCCGATTCTCCCATGGTCGAACCCCCTCATGGCGATGGCGAGCCCTTCACCTTCCTTGCCGAGTCTATTCTCTTCCGGGATGCGGCACTGATTCAGGACAACATCCGACGTTTGCGACGCACGGAGCCCCATCTTACGGAAATGCTCTCCCGGCTTCAGGCCCGCGATGTCACGCGGAACGATGAAGGCGCTCATGCCGTTCTTGCCGGCCGTTCTGTCGGTCCAGGCGAAGACGATATACATATCGGCAATAGGGCCGTTGGAGACGAAAGTCTTCGTCCCGTTGATGAAATAATCGTCGCCTTCACGGACAGCCGTCGCGGCGACGGCCATGACATCCGTTCCGGCCCCCGGTTCCGTCAGAGAAAAGGCCCCCAGGCTTTCTCCTTTGGCGAGGGACACCAGGTATCTTTTCTTCTGTTCTTCGTTCCCGTAATGTAAGAGCGACGTGCCGATAATGCCGGCATGAAAGGACAGTGTGAAGCCGGTGGACGAGCAGGAACGGGAGATCTCCTCCACGGCGATGGCATGGGTCATGAAATCGGCGCCGGCGCCGCCGTATTCCCGCGGGATCGGAATGCCCATCCAGCCGCCTGCCCCCAGTTTCCGGAAAAGCTCGACAGGATGGCGGCCATTGTCGTCAATCTCCGCGGCGATGCCCTCCACATGCTGCAACGCAAATTCCCGCATGTTCCTGCGGATAAGTTCCTGTTCCTCCGTCCATGCGAAATCCATAGATCTCCTTTAAATCATCGCTCGTGTCCGTATGTCTTGACCTCCTCCTGTTTCTGCAGGACCCTGATGCCGCCTTCGGCCAGCGCCACCATCTCATCTTCTCCGGGATACACAAAGACGGGGGCCAGAAAGGCCACTCTCTCTTTGACCCAGTCCGTAAGCATCCCGGAGTGGGCCAATCCGCCGGTGATGACGATCCCGTCCACGCGTCCCATCAGGACGACGGCCATAGCACCGATGTCTTTGGCAATCTGATAGGCCATCGCCTCAAAAACGAGCTTTGCTTTCGTGTCGCCGTTCCTGACCATGGCTTCCACACTCTGGGCATCCGTCACTCCCAGGTAGGCCGCCAGCCCCCCTTGTCCCACCAGCCTGCCCTGAAGCCCTTTCTTATCCAGCTTTCCCGAAGAGGCCAGCTCTAAGAGGGCGAGCGTCGGCAGCGTACCGGCCCTTTCCGGTGTGAACGGCCCTTCCATAAGTCCGTGCGTGGAGTCGATGACGCGTCCCCGCTCATGGGCGCCGATAGTGACGCCGCCGCCGAGATGGGCGACGATCAGATTCATCTCTTCATATTTCTTCCCCTGGGCGGCGGCGCATTTTCTGGCCGCCATCTTCTGATTGAGGGCGTGAAAGGCGCTTTGACGCTCAATTTCAGAGATACCGGAAAATCTGGCCAGGGGCCCGAATTCGTCGGTGCTCGGGGGATCGATCACAATGGCCGGCATGCCGAATTTTTTCGAGAACTCCCTCGCCATGGCCGGCCCCAGCGCCGAAGGGTGTTTCCCGTACTTGCCTTCCAGCAGGTCCCGGCACATGACGTCGTCGATGCGATAGGCCCCGGCCGGCGCGGGCATACCCAGCCCGCCGCGACTGACGACGATGTCCATCTCCTCGGGACCGACCCCATGGCCGGCAAGAAAGTTCAGCACGTCTTCCTTGCGGCGCGGCAGCTGTTCTTCCAGGGAAGAAAATCCCGCCAGGTCCTCGGCACGATAACGGATATTCTCCTGGGCTGCGGCTTCCTTGCCCCGGAAATAGGCGACTTTGGTCGAGGTCGATCCCACATTGATGACGAGCAGGCGATATTCTTCACCCATGCCGGTCTCCTTTCCCGCCCCGCAGGCACGCCAGGGCGATTTCCACGATCCGGTTTTCGGCGGCTACGATAGGGAGGTTCATGATGACGGGTTTGGCCGTTCCCATAACTGCGCCGGCGGTCTTCATCCCGCCGAAAAAGACGAGAGCCTCGGCCAGCAGAAGACCCGTGTCGACTTCAGGGACCAGATAAATATCGACGTTGCCGGTCACGGCGCTGCGCAGTCCCTTTCTTTCCGCCGCCGTCTGGCTCAAGGCGCAGTCGATATCAAGCGGCCCTTCCACGACGGCCTTCCCGAACTGGCGCCGTTCCCCCATCTTGGAAAGGACAGCGGCATCCAGCGTTGAGGGAATGCCGGGATTCACCTGCTCGATGGCGGCGAGGACGGCCGTCTTCGGCGTCTCGAAGCCCAGAATATCGGCCAGTTTCAGGGCATTGTTGAGGATCTGCTGTTTTTCCACCAGGGTTGGATTGTTGTTAATCAGCGTGTCCGTTACGAGAATGAGCTTCTCTCTCTTCAGAAGAGGAAAAACGGAAACATAACTCATGATTCCGCCTTTCGGCACCAAGCCATCTTCCTTGTCGCGGACGGCATCCAGAAATTCCCCGGCAGGAATGCCGCCCTGCATGAGGATATCGCCGGCATCGTCGCGGGCGGCAGCCATCGCCCGTGTCAGAACCTTTGCGGAATCTTTCTCTTCGATCAGTTCATAGCTTCCCGCCGCCAGCCTTGAATCTTTGAGCAGGTTCTTCAGGATTTTGCCGTCTCCGATGAAGCAGGGAACAACCAACCCGGCACTTGTTGCTTCGGCGAGGGGAGGGAGATCGGCCGCAAGGGGGCTGGGAACGACCATTTTCCTGATCCCGCCCTGCCTGGCCGCGTCTATAATATCTCTGAATGTATTCAGCATATTACTTGACCTCCTTTTCCATGCGATCGGCCAGGACGACGCACATGGCGATCTGCTGTACAATGCTGTCGCTGAAATCGGACCGGGCGGGGATACAGACCGGCCCCCGGGAAGTTGCGACCAGGGAGCTCCTGTTCACATCGAGAAAGAAGTCGAGCTTGCAGATGATGTTGCCCGTATCCAGACAAGGTACGAGGAGGATGTGGGGCATCTCTTCGCCACTGATCCGGCCGTAATCGACCCGTCTTTCCCGCCCACCGAGGAAGATATCGGTGAACGAAGTCGCCGCCACGATCTCGCAGGAACCAAATTCTCCTGCTGCTGCAGCATCTTTAAGTGCCTTGAAATCCGCGTATGAGGCAAGCTCGCCGCCGACATCGCGCTGGCCCGACAGAACGGCGATCTTCGGCTTAGGATAACCGAGGAGATGGTAAACAAAGACCGCGTTCTTGATGATTTCGCCTTTGGCTTTGAGATCGGGCTTGATGTTCACACCCGTATCGGTGAAGACGACCAGGTGATCGATCCCGGGGATTTCCCAGAAGGTAACGACGCTCACCGTCATGCCCGAGACGGCCTTCGCCTCCTCACGGATGATGGAGCGGTAGATGTAGGAGGTGGGAATCTGTCCCTTGCCGGCAATAGGCGCCTCGCCGGAAAAGAGCATCCGGATTCCGAGATCGGAAATGGACTGGTGCCCGCCTCCGGAAATTTTCTGAAATGGGGTTGTATCGAAAGCGACGGCCGCCGCCACATCGGCGATCTTCCCGTCGTTGCCGATAAGGACGGGCTCAATGTAGCCCAGGTCCCGACTCTTCTTGACCGCCAGCATGAACTCCTCGTCCTCGGGAGCAAGCACGGCCATTCTCTTCGGTCCTTTTTCCTTTGCCAGTCTGGCAAAATCGCTCAACGACCTGATCATCGCCAATCCCCCTCTCCTAGGCTTATCCTGTAAAAGATGACGTCTCATTTAACCGTTGACTTATGCGGAACGGTAATATACTTTCTCTGAAATCAAAAATATATTATTTATCTAAATTTGATATGTTTTAAGAATTTATGGAGCTGAGACATCTACACTACTTCATTGCCGTTGCCGAGGAATTGCATTTCAGCCGGGCGGCAAAGAGACTGAATATCTCCCAGCCGCCCCTGAGCCAGCAGATCAGGCAACTGGAAGCAGAGATCGGCGTCCGGCTTTTCAACAGGACCAAGCGGCGCGTGGAACTCACCCCGGCGGGGCAGGTCTTCCTGGCCGAGGCCCGGCGCATACTGGCCATGTCGGAAGACGCCGTGCACAGGACCATTCGTGCCGACAAGGGAGAGATTGGACAGCTGGCGATGGGTTTCATCGGCTCCGCCAATTACAGCGTGCTGCCCCAGGTCATCCGGGAATTCCGCCGCCGTTTTCCTGATGTCGAGATTACGTTGACGGAAATGAATACGAGCCAGCAGCTTGAGGCCATCCAGGACGGGAGATTACAGGTGGGCTTCCTCCGGCCGCCGCAAGGCATCGAGCATGAAGGCATTGCCGCGGAAGCCATCTTTCGGGAACCTCTGATGGTGGCGATGCCTGGAAATCATGCCCTTCGGGGAGAAAACCCCCTACCGCTCCGCCTGCTCGCCCGGGAGCCCTTTATCATGATTCCGCGACAGCGGGGTCCCGGCTTCTTCGATCATATCATCGCCCTCTGCCAGCAGGAGGGTTTCAGCCCCAACGTCGTCTTGGAGGCATCGCAGTTTCACACGATCGTCGGTCTGGTGGCCGCGGGAATCGGCCTGGCCATCATGCCTGCCTCCATGCAGCGCTCCCGGATCGAAGGGGTGGTCTTCCGGACGATTGCCGGGGATGCCGTAACGGTCCTCAAGATGGCCTGGTTGGCCGACAATCGTTCCCTCGTTCTCCATAATCTGCTCGGTGTGGCAAGAGAGGTGGTCCGTGCTCTGAAACCTCCCCGGAGCTGATTCCCGCCGGCGGCTAAAATACCCCGATTTTACCCCTTGACAATAGAACGTTCGTCCTATAACATACCCTCCATGAACGAGAAACGTACCATTCAGACCGTCGCGAAGGCGATAGCGGCCTTCTTTCACGACCGCAAACGGATGCCAACCTATACGGAGATGATGGAACTTCTGGACGTACGCTCCAAAAGCGCTGTTCAGTTCTGGGTCAGGAAGCTCCTGGCCAACGGCTTCCTTGCCAAGGACAAAAAAGGGTTCCTGATCCCTTCGGGTTCCTTTGGGGGCCTCCCCGTCGTGGGTAACGTCGCCGCCGGATTTCCCTCCCCCGCCGAGGAAGAACTGAGGGATGTCCTCGTCCTTGAGGACTATCTGATGACCAAACCGGGAACCTCTTATATCCTGAAGGTCACCGGGGACTCCATGATCGGAGAGGGCATCAGGGAAGGCGACTTGGTCATCGTGGACAGGGAGCGGGAACCCAAGAGCGGCGATGTCGTCGTCGCCGACGTGGATGGGGAATGGACGATGAAGTATTTTACCCGCAAAGGGGAGACCGTCATTCTGGAAGCCGCCAATCCCAAATATCCGCCTATCAAAGCGAGATCGGAACTCCGCCTGGGCGGGGTCATAACCGCCGTCATTCGCAAGTACCATCAATAGGACCTGCTGCCGGAGCGACCCTCAGGCTGTCGCCGGCAATATACGGCCGTTCGGCGAAGCCGCTTTTCTTCGGGATGAAAGATCACGACGGATATCAGAATCGGCAAGCGCCCCGCAGTCTCCCTCTCATATGTCCATGAAGGGAGTCTCGCAGGCGCGGCACTTTCTGGCCCCCCTGAACAGCGGTGCGCCGCAGTTCGCGCAGCTATAGCGTTTCTCTTCCCCTTCCGTCCATTTTTCCGTTCCCAGGGTACGCCATTCGGGTATGGATCGCAGAATGATCCGCTTGCCCTCGGGGACTGGGAAATTTTCTATATGCCCGCAGGGAAAGGCGTCACACCGATAACACCCCTCATATCCCTTCTCCACGGCGCATTTCCGGACGGCGCAGGTCCGGCAGTAGACGAACACCGTCCCGGACATGCAGCCATTGCATCGGATATCTTCGACGGCGACCCCGAAGGCCTTGGCCATCTTGCCCTTCAGGATGTCGTCATGCGTCCGGTCCGCAATCAGGACGCCACAGGCCCCGCAATACAACCCGCAGGGTGCGAGCCACGCTCTGTTCACAGGAAACCTCCCTTTCTCCTTCACCCAGGATACGGACAGGCGGAAACGCAGCGGGTACATTTATACAGCGAATGATCGTCGATGCCCGCCGTGTTGACGACGCCCTCGATATCGGCAGGACCGAATTCCCTCGACTTGATCAGATGGGACAGGATCGGGCTTTCCATGGAATGCAACAGGCAAGATACCCGATTGACCTTGCCTGCCGGATCGATTGCCCCGATCGGGCATGCCTCCCGGCAGGCGGAACAGCCCGGCGGGCAGCCCTGTTCGTCCTGCTTCGGCCAGGCCGCTGCCGGCAGTTCGGCCGACGTCAGGATGCCGCCCAGGATCAGCCGGGGACCGTATACGGCGTTAAACAGAAGACCGTTCCCGCCGATCTTTCCCAATCCCACCGCCTCCGCCATCTGCGGCAGAGCGAGATAACCCCAAAAGTCCCCCGGACCTTTCACGTCATAGGGGAATCAGCCGAAGACCGGCAACGCCGACGAACCCGTTGTTTCCAGGAGGCATGCCGCCTGCAGCAGCACGGTATCCATCTTTCTGTAGTAAATATTGGCCGTCCTCCCATAGACGGCGTTCGACCGGCCGTTTTGCCATAAGACCCCTTTCGGCACGGGTATCCCCAGACACACCACGCTCTTCGCCCCGGGAAGATTGTCGGACGGCCGATAACCCTCCGGCGCCGCTTCAAGGAGAGACGCGTCCCCGATGCCGAATACGGGAATGCCGTTCTGTTCGCATAAGACCCTGATTGCCTCGACGACTGCATCCATGGGAAAACCTCCGGGAATATTATTTGGCATACGTATATTTTGTATGTCAAATAAAGTCAAGCAAAATATCACTTGCCTGAATAACGGTATCGTTGTTCCGCGCCCGGTTTTTAGAGACGACACCTGCGGCGACGGAATGCGTGAGATAGATGATCGGACGATCAGATCGCCGCTACCTTTTCGGAAATTGTAATCCGTATTGGCGTCGCATCCCGCCATTCACCCGTCGAGGAAAGGATAGTCGGTATAACCCTTGGGGCCCGGCGTATAGAAAGTCTTGTCGTCCCACTTGGCCCATGCCGCCTTCCGGCGGATGCGTTCGACGAGGTCCGGGTTCGCTATGAAGGCCTTCCCAAATGCGACAGCGTCGGCGAGTCCCTCGTCCAGCACCCTGTTGCCGCTTTCCTGCTTAAAACGGCAGTTGATCACCATGGTGCCCTTGTAGCGGGGACGGAAATGCCGGGCGATATCCTTTACGGCATAAGGTACGTCGTCCACCGGGTTCATGGGTTCGACAAAATGCGCATAGGCGAGATCCGTGTAATCGTTCAGTCTCTCGGTGATATGCTCGAAGGTCGGAATGGTGCCCCGGTCGATCGTGATGCCGAAGAAATTGTGGGCCGATGGGTTCAGCCGGATGCCCACGCGGTCAAATCCTATGGCCTTGCCTACGGCATCCAGGGTTTCGAAGAAGAAACGGGCCTTGTTTTCGTGGCTGCCGCCGTATTCGTCGGTGCGTATATTGGAACAGTTGGCGAAAAACTGATGAAAGAGATAACCGTTCGCCGAATGGATCTCCACACCGTCGAAGCCGGCAGCGATCGTATTCTCCGCCGCTTTCCTGAAGTCGACCGTAATGGCATGAATTTCGTCTATGGTCAGGGCGCGCGGCGTTACCGTATCCTTGAATCCTTCCGGGGTAAAGGACTGCGAGTTCGGGTTGATCGCCGAAGGGGCAACGGGGGGCTCGCCGCCGTGAAAATCCGGATGGGACACTCGGCCGCAATGCCAAAGCTGGCAGAAGATATGGCCTTTCTTTTCGTGTACGGCCGCGGTGACGGTTTTCCAACCTTCAACCTGGGCCCGGCTGTATATGCCCGGCGTATGGATATAACCGACGGCCTGCTTCGAGACCTGCGAGCCCTCGCTGATCATAAGGCCGGCAGAAGCCCGCTGGGTATAGTATTCGGCTATCAGGGACGTCGGAATATTTTCGGGATTATCCGCCCGGCTTCTCGTCATCGGTGCCATGAACACCCGGTTCGGAAGCTCGTATCGGCCGACTTTGACTGGATTTAAGAGCGCATCGTTTGACATCAGGACCTCCTGTTCTTTTCTATCATGGTAACACCAACATATGGCCGAAGCAAAGATAAACGTCTTTGTAATACGGAGTTAATTTACAATCCTGCTGTTCTATGCCATGATGGTTCTGTAAAATAAAGCCGGGGTGAAGGAACCAATAAGGACAGGGCCCTTCCCTAAAGCGCTTCTTCCGATCATCAGGGGGATGATGTATGCTTTTAAGCAGACCCGTCGCCGAAGTCATAAGCAGGCGTTATTCCTGCCGGACATACCAGCAGAAAACCATTGCTTCCGCCGACCTGGAAAGTCTCGCCACTTATTTGCCGCCGCTCACGAAAGGTCCCCTGGGTACGCCGGTCCGGTTTCAAATTGCGGCGGCAACGGAGCGGGACCGCAGTTCTTTGAGGGGATTGGGAACCTACGGGGTCATCAAAGGGGCATCCGGCTTTATCATCGGCGCCGTTTCACAAGCGGACAAAAACCTGGAAGATTTCGGCTGCATGATGGAACAGGTTATATTGAAAGCTACCGACCTGGGACTGGGGACATGCTGGCTGGGGGGGACTTTTACAAAGAGCCGGTTTGCCGCGAAGATTGGCGTGAAGCCGGACGAGTCCATCCCTGCAGTGGCATCCCTGGGTTATATCGCCGGCAGGGGAAAATTGGAGGGCGAGATGCGTCGGATGGTCGATGCGGACCATCGGAAGGCCTGGGATGAATTGTTCTTCAAGGAGGAATTAGGGGTTCCTCTTACCCGCCAAGACGCCGGAGCATACGCTTCAGTTCTCGATATGGTGCGCATCGGACCGTCGGCCTCGAACAAGCAGCCATGGCGTATCGTCCGAAAAGGGGACAACTGGCACTTCTTCCTCCAGCGCACCCCGGGATACGGTAAAAGCAGCTTCACCTTCAAACTGCTCAAGCTTGCTGACCTGCAGCGCGTGGATATGGGCATCGCCATGTGCCATTTTGCGCTGACGGCGCTGGAACAGGGACTGAAGGGTGCATGGGCCGTCCGGGAACCGGACATCGCCAGGCCGGACAAATCGACAGAATATATCGTGAGTTGGGCAGAGAACCGGAAAGATTAGAAGGGAAGCAGGAATACCTTGAATGCTACAAGCAAGGTGCAGATCGCTTGAAGCTATCGGAATTTACTGCGCTCCGCCCGTGTCGCTCTTGCAGACTGATCAACCCATCACCAATAAGGAGGGATTCATGGAAAACCGCACGGAACAATCGCCCCGCCTGCGGCCGGAAGTGACGATCGAAATCCTGCGCGAAGTAATGAAGGGCTATCTCCCTGAACTTGTCGGTATGGAAATCGTGGCTTTAAGTGAAGGCGCCATTAATGGCCGATTGAAGGTACAGCAATCCCTGATGGCCCCCCACGGCTTCCTTCATGCCGCCACGATCGTCGCCCTCGCCGATACGTGCTGCGGCATGGGCACCGTGGCCCATTTGCCGGACGGGGCCTCGCTCTTTACCACCGTCGAACTCAAGTGCAACTTTCTGGGTACCGTCCGGGAAGGAGGCATCACCTGCGAGGCCGAACTCGTCCAGTCCGGCCGTCATATCCAGGTCTGGGACGCCACGGTGAAGGCGGAGGAAACGGACCATAAGCTCTGCCTCTTCCGTTGTACCCAGATGATCCTCTGGCCTAAACCTTAGGACGCCCCTGCTTTCCTGCGGATTCTTTCCTCCCGCCGCGGCTGAAAAGGGAAAAGGCATGGTGGTCGCCACGCCCTCATCGATCATCTGTCGATGGCATCAAATATCGTATATTCTGGGAATTCTGATGATGTGCAGGTATTTTTCCAGGCCGACTGCTTTGAACCGGTCCGCCATGATGGCCTCAAGGGTCCTTGTTACATCCGTGGCCGGCCGCGGCGTCTGGCATTTGACCACCAGCCGGTTCTGGTATTTCCTAAAACTGGTTTCCACCATATCGTGGGCCATCCGGACAATCCCTATCAGGGAAATCTGATTCTCCTCCATGATGACCATCCTCGCCAGGATCACTGTCTTCAGATAATCGGGCAGACCGTAACGACGGACGATCATCTCCCCCAGGTAAGGGTGATAGGCATCGATGAATTCATCATCCAGCCGCTCACGCTCGTCGGCGTATATCTTCTTATAAAGGAGCAAGGTCTTCTTGCCGATTTCCAGGAACAGACCGCTCAATTCGGCTTTTTTGATTGCTTCGTCCCGGAATCCCGCCTGGCCCGCCAGGATCTGGGCCATGATCGACGTTGCATAAGATTTAGCAAAGATTAACTCGATGTCCGGGTCGTTTTGGCACTGGTGATAGCTCGCCAGGGTTACGATGAGGGTCTTCGTACGGCTCAGACCGAGGCGGCTGACCACGTCAAAAAAATTGGAGGCCTTCCCGTGCCTTAAGCTTCCCAGATAGGACGAGTTGGCGAAAGAGAAAAGCCGGGCCAGAATATCGTTGCTGATCATGGACTGAATCGCCTCGATGGATTTCCGGCTGGCATTCACATTATCGAGCGTTTCAAAAACGGCATCGCCGAGCGTGTCCATGCGGATCTTCCCGGCCATAACCCTGTCGATCTTTTCTATGAGATGAAAGACATCCCCTTGTTCCCCTGTCATATAACCTCCCGTCTCTATCTTCGCTTCAGCGCACCCCCCCCGATTTGCCGATCAGATGAGCATGATAGCGGGACTCAGGATTCTTTGCTTGGGTCATCCTCCCTCAGGCATGACGCCAGCCGGTAACGACCAGTCTTTTCAATCCAATGAACGTATTCAATTCTATTGCTAGAGGAACATCCGGCAAGTCCAGCGGAATGTAGACGTCGATACCTTCGATTTCCGCTTTCTGATAATGTTCCGGATCGTGAGGTTTGCCGTACCGGACGGACGGCTCCGTCTGAAATGGGATACAGCAGTTGTTCACTGTGAGATATTCGAGGAACAACGATGCCCCTTTCTCAAGGGCGTAACGACGGGCCTCCGGACTGATCGTCAACATGACACTGTCGCCTCCGTTAATGAAGGACTATTCGGCTCATTCGTATGAGCATACATATTCGGCAACGCCGTCGCTCACGGTGATCTCGAAGGACGATTTGCCGGGGACCTTAAAAGACATCCCCGCCTGATAGACATTCCACCGCTCCTCGCCTGCCAGCTTGACCTTGCAGGCCCCGGCGGTGATGTCCATCCGTTCCGGTGCATCGGTATTGAATAGGAAGTGGCCCGGAAAGATGAGGCCGAGGGTTTTCTTGCTGCCGTCCGGAAAGAGAACCGAATGGCTGACGACCTTGCCGTCAAAATAGATATTCGCTTTGCAAATCACGCTCACGCCGTCGTATTGTCCGGGAAAATCATTCGGCATAGTTGACCTCGGAAAATGAATTTTTTGCAGCTTCCGCGACGCACACCCTTGACGCCGCAGGCAAATCAATAATCAGTCTTTATAGAGCATATTCTTCGCGATATAGTGCCTCACGCCGTCCGGCACCAGGTAGGCGATGGATTTGCCCTCTCTGGCCCTTTTCCGGATATCGCTCGAGGAAATGTCGAGAAAAGTGACTTCCCGGAAGAAAATCGTATGATTGGTCGGCCCTTTGAATCCGTTGCTCGCCTGGTCGTAATGGAACCGGGATGCAAATTCGGCGGGGAGGATGGCGGAAAGGCCCTTGTTTTCATACCCCGGTCGCGTCATGACGACAAAATTGCACATCAAGAGCAATCTCTCCCAGTCTTTCCACGTCTGAATGGCATGAAAGGCATCCTGACCCAGAATGAAGTATAGTTCCAGGTTTTCCATGTACGTCTTCAGGATATGCTCCACGGTTTCTACCGAATAGGAAGTCGTCGCCCGCTGGTTTTCGACATCGCAAAAGGAGAAGGAGGGATTCCCTTCAATGGCCGACCGGATCATCTGTTCCCGGTGGAAAAACGAGGTGATATCGGCATCCAGTTTATGGGGCGGCCTGGCGGCCGGCAGAAAGAGGATCCGATTTAAATTAAAAATTTCCAGTACCTCCACCGCACACCGCAAATGTCCGATATGCAGCGGATCAAACGTTCCACCCAACAAACCCCATTTCATACGCGCACCTGTCCGTTTCCGTAGATGATAAATTTCCTGGTAGTCAATTCTTCCAGGCCCATGGGACCAAAGGCATGAAGCTTGGTCGTGCTGATACCGATTTCCGCCCCCAGTCCCAATTCAAAACCGTCGCTGAACCGTGTCGAGGCGTTCACCAATACGGTCGAAGAATTAACCTCGTTCAAAAATCGCTGAGCATTAGCATAGTCGCTGGTCAGGATCGCTTCCGTATGAAGCGATCCGTATTTTTCTATATGAGCCATGGCCTCCTCGATGCCGGAAACGACCCGGACGGAGAGGATCAGATCCAGATATTCCCTAGGCCAGTCTTCTTCGGCGGCTTCTTCGACCTCCGGCAGGATCTTCCGTGCGGCCGGGCAGCCTTTCAGGACGACTCCTGCATCCTTGAACTTCCGCGCCATCGCCGGCAGGAAACGGGGCGCCACATCTTTATGAACGAGGAGCGTCTCCATGGCGTTGCAGACGCCGGGACGCTGGACTTTCGCATTCAGGCAGATACCGTAAGCCATGTCGAGATCGGCGCTGGCATCGACGAAGATATGGCAGACACCTTTATAATGTTTGATCACGGGTATCTTGGACTGGTTCACGACCGCCCTGATCAGATCTTCGCCGCCTCTGGGGATGATCAAATCGATGTACTCCTCCAGTTGCAGCATCTCGTAGACGGCCTCCCGCTCGGTCACGGGGATGACCTGGATGGCCGCAACCGGCATATCCAGCTTCTTGAGAACGTCCTGAAGAATTTTGGCTATGGCCACATTGGAATGAATCGCCTCCGAGCCGCCCCTCAGGATGACGGCATTGCCCGATTTGAGGCAGAGTGCGGCGGCATCGGCCGTCACGTTCGGACGGGATTCGTAAATAATACCGATGACACCAAGCGGTATCTGCATCCTGCCGACAAGGAGGCCATTGGGCCTCCGCCACATGGAAGTCACCTTCCCTACGGGATCGGGCAGGTCGGCAACTTCAACCAATCCCTTGGCGATCATCTCTATCGTCTCTTGCTTCAGGGTCAACCGGTCGATCATGGCCGCAGGGAGGCCCGACGCCGCGGCGCGTTCCGTATCTTTGACGTTTTCGGCCAACAGGAAAGTTGTGTGGCGGACGAGCGCGTCCGCCATGTGCCGCAATGCCTCGTTCTTCACATCGGCAGATAGACGGGAGAGTATACCCGCCGCCTGGCGGGCATTTTTCGCAATTTCGATGACTTCTTTCTTGATGTCCACGCTCGATCCTTTTCTTTCACTCCGCCGGCCATCATGTGCGGGCCGCGACGGCCGCTTAACAATTGAGATTGACAAAGCCCGCCGTGTTTGTGTATGAACCGCCATCTTGACGATGCAAGACATGTGTCGGCGGCATTGTTATTAAAGATTCTCGACATTGGCACTGTACAAAATGCACTGTTTTGTGTCAAGGTCAATCGGGAAACTTGAGGATATTTTAAAACTGTGGTGTGGCAAGGTTATCGTTCCGGGAGAAGCCATCTTCGCTTGAAGCGGATAGCCGTACAAACGACTTAATCATATGGACGACCTGCACATACGGGCCGGAAAACGCGCCTACGAAATTATCCGGGACGGCGGATTTACCATGGACCGCGTGCGGACCTACTTCGCGCCGGCCGTCGGTCCACGCTGGCTGATCAGCAGCGGGTTCGATCTGGCGCTGATCAAATACGGCGTCCTCGGACGTTCCAACCTGGTCTGGCTCATCGGGGCCTCCGCCGGCGCCTGGCGCCTCGCCGCCTTGATGCAGCCGGAACCGGAGAAAAGTTATCGCTCCCTGATCGAGGCGTACATCAGTGCGTCCTACAGCAGAAAAGACAAGCCGGCCACCATCCTGCGCACCCTGGAAGGGATCATCAACGCTTACATCGAAGACGACG
The DNA here is from genome assembly GCA_963668175.1 of Syntrophales bacterium. Lineage (GTDB taxonomy): Bacteria > Desulfobacterota > Syntrophia > Syntrophales > PHBD01. The sequence continues at coordinate 763,342 of OY764159.1, read as the reverse complement.
CCATCCCCTTCGCCCTTACGAACAACCACTTCCGTCTCGGTATCATAACGGCCAGGGCCAAGAATCTCCTGGCATCGGAAGTGGGATGGCTGCAGCGGCTGGGCCTGGGTCTCTGCTTCCTCTTGAACGCGGCAAGCCGTTCCAACCTCTATCGCTTTGCCGAACGGATCGTCTTTTACAACGGGGCCAAACCCCCCTATTTCTGCTTTAAGCCGGAATTCCGGGGGCGTTATATCGCCCTCAACCAAACCAATTTTAAAGCGGCGGTTACGGCCTCGGGGGCGATTCCCCTCTTGGTCTCGGGCGTTCGGGACATCTATGGGGCGCCGAAAGGCATCTACCGGGACGGCGGCCTCATAGACTACAACATATCCAACAACTACACGCAGAAGCTTGACGAGATCACTCTGTTCTTCCACCACCAGGAGCGCATCATCCCCGGCTGGCTCGATAAACGGCTGAAAAAACGCCGCCCGCCGGAAGACAGTATGGACAACGTCCTCATGATCTACCCCTCGGAACCCTTCATCAGCCGGTTACCGGGAGAGAAGGTCCCGGACAGGGACGACATCGTGACCTTCATCGATGACCCGGCCACGCGCATCAAGAACTGGACCCAGGCGGTGAAACTCTCCGCCCATTTCGGCGTTGAGTTTCTGGAGTGTGTTGAAAGCGGCAAAATCCGCCACCTTGTGGAACGGCTCTGAGTCCGGAGACCGCTTCAATCCTTGCCTATATACGTAACATGCGTCATTTATCCGATCTCCTTTCCCGCTGCCGACTCTGCCCCCGACACTGCCGTGTGGACAGAACGAAGGGAGAGACGGGCTTTTGCGGCCTTGCCGATGACATCCTGATTCATTGCGCAGTCCTTCATCACGGCGAAGAACCGCCCATCTCCGGAACAGCGGGTGCCGGAACCATCTTTCTGTCGTCCTGCAACTTAAGATGCATCTATTGCCAGAATCACCAGATCAGCCACCATGCCGTCGGAAAGCGAATCGACCCCGAAGCCTTGAGCGGCATCATGCTCGCCCTGCAGGAACAGGGCTGCCACAATATCGAACTGGTCACCCCTACGCCCCAGATGCCTCAGGTCATGGAGGCGCTGAGCGAGGCACGGAGCCGCGGGCTTACTGTCCCGCTGGTTTATAATTGCGGGGGTTACGAAGACCCGGAAATCGTGAAACTCCTGGAAAACAGGGTGGACATCTACATGCCCGATTTCAAGTATGCGGATGGGCGTCTGGCGGAATCGCTCTCGGGTGCTCAAGATTACGTCCGCTACGCCTTGGCGTCCATCGGGGAAATGGTGCGACAGGTCGGGGACAAACTTGAAACGGTCGACGATATTGCCAAACGAGGCATCATCATCCGCCATCTTATCCTGCCGGACATGATCGCAAACAGTTTCGATGTCCTCACGCTTATCAGGAAACACATTGCCACCACGGTGCCTCTGAGCATTATGTCCCAGTACACCCCCATGGCGTCCCAACGGCATCACCCGCAACTGGGACGCAGGATCAGCTCCGACGAGTACGACCGGGTCGTCCGGTTTGCCCTGGACCTTGGCTTCGAAACGATATTCTGCCAGGATGTCGACGACAACAACCTGGTTCCCGATTTCGAAAAAGAAATGCCTTTCGGGCCGACCGGCGGCGAGACATGATGCCGGATTGATTCCGATTAAGAGGAAAGACGAAAATCTCCTTGACAATGTCCGGCGACATTGCTAAGGGAGTCCGGTACAGACAATTGGATTCGTTTTTATGGGTTATTGCAAACGTAAAGTAAACATCGCCATAATTATCGTAGGCATAATTATCCCTGACATCTCAGGGGCTGGGTGATGGTTTACTCCTAAATGGCATAAACAGAAAAACCGTTACCAGCCGATGGTAACGGTTTTTTTTTGCCGTTTTTTTCATGAAACGATTCGTACCGGGCGGAAACCTGTTCGTCGCGTTTACCGATCCGGTCATCATGATGACTGAATATGCAGCAACGATAGAGGGGGTGTGACATGACGTTGACGGGAGCACAGATTTTCTTCGAAGCCCTGAAAAGGGAAGGCGTTGACACGATTTTTGGATATCCGGGCGGCGTCGTCCTCGGCATTTACGACGAGATGTGCCGGCAGTCCATACGCCATATTCTGGTCCGGCACGAACAGGGGGCCATCCACGCCGCCGACGGTTATGCCCGTGCATCGGGTAAAGTCGGCGTCTGCCTGGTCACTTCGGGCCCCGGGGCCACCAATACCGTTACGGGAATCGCCAATGCCTATATGGACTCCATTCCCGTCGTTGTGTTTACGGGGCAGGTCCCTACCACCCTGATCGGCAACGACGCCTTCCAGGAAGTCGACATCACCGGCATCACCAGGCCCTGCAGCAAGCATAACTTTCTGGTCCGCAAGGTCGAGGACCTTGCCAGGACGATCAGCGAGGCCTTCCATATCGCCCGGTCGGGACGTCCGGGGCCGGTCCTTGTAGACCTGCCGAGAGACGTCACGGTAGCCACCATGGAAGAGGCCGATGTCTCCTTCGATATCGATCTCAATATGGAGCCTCCGGTACCTACGGACGCGCAGATCGATCAGGTCCTGGAGCTGATCCGCAAGGCGGAGCGTCCCATCATCTTTACCGGCGGCGGTGTCCTGCTCAGCCGGGCATCCGAAGAGCTGCGCACATTTGCCAAACGGGTGAACATGCCTGTGACGTCGACGCTCATGGGCCTGGGCGCCTTCCCCGGAACGGACGATCTCTGGCTCGGCATGCCGGGAATGCACGGCACCTATTACGCCAACATGGCGCTAAGCAACTGCGATCTCATGGTCGCTATCGGCGTACGCTTCGACGACCGGGTCACATCCAAAGTGGATGCGTTTGCGCCGAACGCGCAAATCGTCCATATCGACATCGATCCCGTGTCCATCGACAGAATCATCCGCTCCCATCTCTTTATCGTGAGCGACGCCAAAACGGCCCTTGCCAAACTGAACGAGGCCATTGAACGGAAGGGGCTGAATATTCCCAGGCGGCAGACCAAGGCCTGGCTGGATCAGGTCAACCAATGGAAAAAGGATGTTCCCCTGGCCTATTGCAACGAACCGGGTATCAAACCCCAGTGCGTTATCGAAAAGCTTTACGAGCTGACCAGGGGCAAGGCGATCATCACGACGGAAGTCGGACAGAATCAGATGTGGGCGGCCCAGTTCTATCGCTTTGATCAACCTCATACATTCCTCTCGTCAGGCGGCCTGGGAACCATGGGGTACGGTTTCCCGGCGGCTATCGGGGCCCAGGTGGCCTGTCCGGATCAACTCGTCGTGGACATCGCCGGTGACGGCAGTATCCAGATGAACATTCAGGAACTGGCCACGGCCGTATTCTATAATATCCCCGTGAAAATCGTCATCCTGAACAACCGCTTCCTCGGCATGGTCCGTCAGTGGCAGCAGCTCTTTTACGGAAAACGGTACTCCCACACAAACATGACGGGGGCACCCGATTTTGTGAAGCTCGCCGAAGCCTACGGCGCGACGGGACTGCGGGCCACTCGTCCCGAGGAAGTTGACCAGGTCTTGAGGAAAGTCATAGAAACGCCCGGCGTTGTAGTAGCGGATTTTCAGGTCTGTCCGGAAGAGTGCGTCTATCCCATGGTAAAGCCGGGGGCCCCGATTACGGATATGGAATTGGGTCCGGACGCCGCGAAATTGAACGGCAAAGAAGATCCGGGCGCCAGAAGTTTTAACTAGCCATAGGATACCACCGCGAGAGAAGCCGGTGGAGAAAAGATACGCCGAAGAATAAAAAACAGCACCACGGAAACGGGACGGTCCCTCCAGGGAACCGTCGGCAATTATCAAGAGATCGGGAGACAGGGTATATGACAAAAGTACGCGAAAACACGATTTCCATGCTGGTCCGGAATAAACCGGATGTCCTGGCACGCATCGCGGGTACGTTCAGCGGCAGGGGGTTCAACATCGAATCCATCTCGGCCAATATCACGATCAACCCGGAGGTGACGAGGATTATCATCACGACCATCGGCAACAAGGCGACGGTGGAAAAGCTCATGAAGCAGCTGGACCGGCTCATCGACATCATGCACGTGGACGATCTGACGGGAAAAGAGGCCGCCAAACGGGAAATGCTCCTGATCCGCATGAACATCAAGGACGATCAGAAAGAAGCGCTGATGAAAATCGTCAACACATACAACTGGCGCATCGTCAGACTGGACAACGGTTACTTTACACTTGAAATTACAGGCGCAAAAGATGATATTGACAGGGCGTTATCCCTGCTGGAACCGCTGGGAATCGACGATTACTCGCGAACCGGAACGGTGGCCCTGGAAAAGCGAAAAATGATATAAGGGGGACAAAATGGCAAAGATAGATTTTGGCGGCGTCATGGAAGACGTCGTGACATCGGATGAATTCACGCTGCAGAAAGCGCGGGATATCCTCAAAGACGAAACAGTGGCCGTCCTGGGTTACGGCGTTCAGGGACCGGGACAGGCAAAGAATCTGCGGGACAACGGCATTCGCGTCATCGTCGGCCAGAGAGAAGGCACGGCAAGCTGGCAGAAGGCCGTCGAAGACGGCTTTGTGCCGGGAAAAACGCTCTTTCCCCTGGAGGAGGCGGCCGAACGGGCCACCGTGATCCAGTATCTCCTTTCCGACGCCGGCCAGAAGGCCCTGTGGCCTTCAATCAAACCGCACCTGAAAGCGGGAGACGCCCTCTATTTCTCCCATGGATTCTCCATCGTCTATAAAGAGCAGACGGGGATCATCCCGCCGCCCAATGTCGACGTCATCTTGGTCGCCCCCAAAGGTTCGGGGCGCACCGTCCGCACCAACTTCCTGGAAGGGAGCGGCATCAATTCCAGCTATGCCGTCTTTCAGGATTTCACGGGACGAGCGGCGGAAAGGACATTGGCCCTGGGTATCGCCATCGGCTCGGGATATCTTTTCCCCACGACGTTCGCGAACGAGGTCTACAGCGACCTGACCGGCGAGCGCGGCGTCCTCATGGGTTGCCTGGCCGGGGTCATGGAGGCTCAGTACAATCTCCTGCGGAAGCACGGCCATACGCCCAGCGAGGCCTTCAACGAAACCGTGGAGGAATTGACCCAGAGCCTGATCCGTCTCGTGGCCGACAACGGCATGGACTGGATGTATGCCAATTGCAGTACAACGGCCCAGCGGGGGGCGCTTGACTGGAAAAACAAGTTCCGCGACGCCGTGGCGCCGGTATTCGACGAGCTCTATGAACGGGTCGTCTCCGGCAAGGAAACGGCTGTCGTCCTGGAGGCCAACAGCGCTCCCGATTACAGGCAGCGCCTCGACCGCGAACTCGCGGAAATTAGAAATTCCGAGATGTGGCGCGCCGGTGCGGCCGTGCGGTCCCTGAGACCGGAGATGAGGAAGAAATAACCGAAGGCCGTCTCTGGTGATGCGGCCATAGATGAGGGCAGTTCAGCCCGGAGGTAAAACCATGAAAAAAACCCGTCGTAGCGACCTGATGACCAAGGGCTTGGAGCGGGCGCCCCACAGATCCCTGTTCAAGGCCATGGGGTATACCGATGAAGAACTGTCGCGGCCGATCATCGGCGTCGTTAATGCCGCCAACGAGATCATTCCCGGCCATATCCATCTCGACATCATCACCGACGACGTCAAGGCCGGAATCCGCATGGCCGGCGGAACCCCTGTGGAATTTCCCGTAATCGGCGTCTGCGACGGCATCGCCATGGGCCATACGGGCATGAAGTACTCCCTCGCCAGTCGTGAGATCATCGCCGATTCCGTCGAAGTCATGGCCACGGCTCATCCCTTCGATGCCCTCGTCTTTATTCCCAATTGCGACAAGATCATCCCCGGCATGTTGATGGCGGCCATGCGCCTGAACATCCCTTCCGTATTCGTCAGCGGCGGCCCCATGCTGTCGGGCCGCCTGCAGGGTAAATCCGTCGATCTCATCAGCGTCTTTGAAGGCGTCGGCGGGGTCAAATCCCGGCGGATGACGCAGGCCACGCTGAAGGCCCTCGAAGACTGCGCCTGCCCCGGTTGCGGGTCTTGTTCCGGCATGTTCACGGCCAATTCCATGAACTGCGTGACCGAGGCCCTGGGTCTGGGACTGCCGGGCAATGGGACGATACCCGCCGTCGATGCGGCGCGGCGCCGGCTGGCCAAAGAGGCGGGCATGAAGGTCATGGAGCTTCTCGGCAAAGACATCAAGCCCCGGGACATCGCCACGCTGGCCGCCTTCAAGAATGCCATCGCCGTCGATATGGCCCTCGGCTGCTCCACCAATACGGTGCTGCATATCCCGGCCGTCGCCCATGAAGCGGGCATCCGTCTCGACCTCGATCTCTTCAACTCCTTGAGCAAGAAGACCCCCAACCTCTGCCATCTCAGCCCCGCCGGCAAGCACCATCTCGAAGACCTGAACGGGGCCGGCGGCATCCCCGGCGTCATGAAGACAATCCTGCCTTTGGGCGTCATTGATCAGGATGCCCTGACCGTAACGGGAAAAACCGTCGGGGAGAACCTCAAGAAGGCGCGGGTGATCGATGCCGACGTGATCCGCCCCCTTGACCAGCCTTACAGCAAGGAAGGCGGCATCGCCATTCTCCGGGGCAACCTCGCCCCCAACGGCGCCGTCGTCAAACAGTCGGCCGTGGCCGCCGATATGCTCGTCAACGAAGGCCGGGCCCGCGTTTTCGACTCCGAGGATGAGGCGATCCAGGCCATCCTGGGCGGCAAGATCAAGGCCGGCGATATCGTCGTCATCCGGTACGAAGGTCCGAAGGGCGGACCCGGGATGCGGGAGATGCTCTCGCCGACGTCAGCCATCGCGGGGATGGGCCTCGACAAATCCGTGGCCCTGCTCACGGACGGACGCTTCAGCGGCGGGACCCGCGGCGCCGCCATCGGCCACATCTCGCCCGAGGCGGCCGAAGGGGGTCCGATTGCCCTCATCCGGGAAGGCGACCGGATCCGTATCGACATCCCCAAGAAGACCATCAGCCTTCAGGTCGGCAATGAGGAACTGGCCAAGCGGAGAAAGGCCCTGAAACCCTTCAAGTCCCCGATCACCAGCGGTTACCTGGCGAGGTATGCCAAGCTGGTAACGTCGGCCAGCACGGGCGCCATCTTCCGGGATTGACAAAAAGTCGGGTTCCTTATATCTTGCGCATAATGTCTTCATCCCGAAGGATAGCATTATGCCGTCGATCAGCCGACGCTTGAGCGGCTTCACCGAGTCCGTTATTCGCTGGATGACAAGGATCGCCAACGAAACGGGCGCCATCAACCTCTCCCAGGGTTTTCCGGACTTCGATCCCCCTCGGGAACTCCTGGAGGCTGCTGCGCGCACGGCCCTCGCCGGCCCCCATCAATACGCCATCACGTGGGGAGCTCCCCGATTCCGGCAGGCCCTGGCCAAGAAGCAATCCCGTTTCATGGATATGGAAATCGACCCCGACGATCATATCGTCGTGACGTGCGGCAGCACGGAAGCGATGATGGTGGCGATGATGACTGTTTGCAATCCCGGGGAGCGGGTCATCATCTTCTCTCCTTTTTATGAGAATTACGGCGCCGATACAATCCTCACAGGCGCCGTGCCCATTTACGTTCCGCTTCATCCCCCGGATTTCCTCTTCGACCCGGGAGAGTTGAAGAAGGCCTTCGAGCAGCGGCCGAAGGCCATCGTCCTATGCAACCCGTCCAATCCTTCGGGCAAGGTCTTCACCCGCTCCGAACTTGAGCAGATCGCCCGTCTCGCGCAGGAATACGACACCTTCGTCATTACGGACGAGGTCTACGAACATATCGTTTACGAGCCCCACCGCCACACCTATATGGCGACTTTGCCGAACATGTTCGCCAGGACCCTGTCCTGCAGCTCGCTGTCCAAGACCTATTCCATCACCGGCTGGAGGCTGGGTTACGTTATCGCGTCAAGGGAGATCATCGAAAATGCCAGGAAAGTACACGATTTTCTCACCGTCGGAGCGGCCGCGCCCTTGCAGGAGGCTGCCGTGACGGCCCTGGAATTCGGCGATTCGTACTACCGAGACCTCCGGGACGGCTACACCCAAAGGCGCGACGTCTTCCTCTCCTACCTGGACCGCGCCGGGCTTACATATACGAAGCCCGAGGGGGCCTATTACGTCATGATCGATATCTCCGCCTTGGGCTGGAAGGGCAGCGACATTGATTTCTGCCAATGGATGGCGCGGGAAATCGGGGTCGCCGCTGTGCCCGGTTCCAGTTTCTTTCATGAACCGGTCAATCATCTCATCCGACTCCACTTCGCCAAAAAAACGGAAACGCTCCACGAGGCCGGGCAACGCCTGGAACACCTGAAAAGCCGGGCCTGAATTCCGCCCGGAAATGAAGCAACAAAATTCGGACAAATCAGCATGAGGAGGTGGAACATGGCTCTTTTGAAAGAAGGCGGCATTCCCATCGGCCGGATGTTGTTTGTGCCCAAAGACGGCGGGCTTACCATCGACGACCTTGAAGTCGAGGCCAACGGCCAGTATCAGGTCATCGAGCGGCCCGACTGTTTCGCCATCAAGAATGCCGAATGCTGCCGCAGCATCCTTGTCAAAGTTAAAAGCAAAGAATAGCCGAACGGCGCTTTCACCCGAAAGCGGATCATAAGACAGGTGCCCTGTAAAGAGGACAATCGCGTTGAGGTTGATTTGCGCCTGCGGTATGAACGGCCGGAAAATTCAACGAGGCCCCGGCCCGGCGTCCATGCCGTTTTCAGTCCAAAAAAGAAGCCCCTCGTCAGCGCGCTGACAAGAGGCTTCCAACATCTCCCGTTGCCCGTCGTCGTCCCAGTTACTGCGACAGCGACCGTTTTTCTTTATGAAGAACCGCCGTTCCAGTCGTTCCGGTCTTTATGGCGGTCCGATTTTATCTACTTCAGGCTGCTGAGAATGTCCCTGGCGATGATGACGCGCTGAATCTGGTTTGTCCCTTCATAAATGGACGTGATCCGAACATCCCGCGCGTAGCGCTCGACGGGGAATTCCTTGGTGTAGCCGTAGCCGCCCAGAATCTGGATGGCATTATGGCAGGCCCTCTCCGCCGCTTCCGTGGCGTAATATTTCGCCATGGAAGCCTGCCTGGCAAAGAATCGGCCGTTTTCCTTCTGGAAGGCCGCATTCATGAGCAGGAGTCTGGCCGCTTCGAGTTCCGTATAGGACTCGGCAAGCATCCACTGGATCGCCTGGAAGTTCGTGATGGACTGATCGAATTGCTTTCTCTCCAGGGCGTACTTCGCGGCATACTCGATCGCCGCCTGTCCGATACCGAGCCCCAGGGAGCCGATACCGATACGCCCGCCCGCCAGTTCGCCCACGGCGGTGCGGAAACCGTCGTTCGGTTTGCCCATCATGGCCGATTTGGGAACCCGGCAGTCTTCGAAAATCAACTCGTTGGTCGCCGAGGCGTGCTGGCCCATCTTGTGTTCCGCCCGGCCGACGGTGAAACCTTTGATGCCGTTCTCGATCAGGAAGGTGCTGATGCCCTTGCCTTTGGGGGCCGACTTGTCCGTAACGGCCCAGACGACAAAAACCCCGGCATACTCGGCGCTCGTGATGAACAGCTTGTTGCCGTTGAGGACATACTCATTGCCGTCCAGGATGGCCGAGCAGCGCATTCCCGCCGGGTCGGAACCGGCCGTCGTTTCGGTAAGACCGAATCCCCCCGCGTAATATTCGCCGGAGGCAATCTTGGGGATGTATTTCTTCTTCTGTTCCTCCGAACCGATGGCCTGGATGACCTCACAGACCATATTGTTGACCGACATGGTGACCCCGGTGGAGGCGCAGGCCCTGCCTATCTCCGTGACCGCGAGACTGAAGGCAACGACGCCGGCTTCCGATCCGCCGTAATCGGCCTTGACGTTGATGGACATAAGCCCCAGCTCTGCAAGCTTTCGCAGATTCTTCAGGAATGTCTCCCGGTCGCCGTGCTCATCCAGCTTCGCCGCTACGGGCTCCAGCTCCGATTTCGCAAAATTCCTTGCCGTATCCTGTATGATTTTTTGTTCTTCCGATAAATCTAAATTCATTTCAACTCTCCTCTTAAAACTGACCTTTAACTATTTTTGAGTAAAAATGACGAGGGGCGGAAATCCCGCCCCCCTCATCAGTTCTATATCACCCTTTGTCTATGATCGCCTGGATCTCCTTTGTATATTCCGTCTTCGCCGGCAGGAAGATCAATTCGGGATCGACGAATTCCCGAAGGACGAAGAGATCCCGGTAGGTGGGATGGGGCGATTCCCCTTTCACCTTCGATACGTTCAGCTTAAATCCGCAGTTCTCCTGGACCTGCTCTACCGTAACACCGGGATGATGCGTTTCCAGGTAGATTTCTCCCTTGTCGTCAAACCGGTAGACCCCCATATTGGTCACGACGCCGCAGGGACCGCAGTTGGCATAGGCCGTCCCTTTCCATACTTCCTTTTTAGGCTTCCATTCGTTCGTTTTAAAGTCCCAGCACCACCACCCGGGAGTGGTCGTATATTCGTTCCGCTCCAGGAATCTCCGCTTCTCCTGCAGAATGATATAGGCTGTTCTGTGCGCCATGGTACCGATGTCGGAGTTGCCGCCCGAACCTGTAAAGCGGTGGGAGGGAGCATAGTAGTCGCCGATGGAAGTGACGTTGACGCCGCCGTATTTATCGATGGCCGCGCCGCCGAGGAATCCCAGGGTCACGTAACCCTGCTGCAGGTAATATCCGAAGGTGTCCACCAATCCGCCCAGGGTCGAACTCATGTTGGCGGCACGCTGGTCACAGACGGACATGGGGACGTGCATGGTCTTTCCGTCGCATATCCCCGATTCGTAAATCAGGAGGGCATTCGGCGCGTTGGTGAAGTTGGCGGTCATGATACCCACCATAGGAAGCCCGGTTCCGGCAAAGACGACATCGTCGTTACGGACTTCATTGGCAATGGCGATGGCCATTAGCTCCGGCAGGATGAACTCTCCGACCTTGGCCGGTTCGTTGGGTATCTTATCGATCAATTCCATCAATTCTTCCATTGATTTTGCCATGTTCAGTATCCCCCCTTTCTTTTAGTATCCGCTTCGTGCCACGGACAAAGGCATCTTCATCCTGGGAGCCGGTTTTTTACCCCGCATCATCTTCACGCTGTATCCGGTGACGCTGTCCGCCCTCAGATCCAGCAACCTCTTCGCGCCGAGCTTTACGACGAAGTCTTCCCAGTTCTTCGGCCCGAATACCCATTCGTCGAGCCATTTCTTGAGATCTTCGGGATTGCGCGACGCCTTGTCCATCTCCCTCATGAACGGCGCGTCATAGTCATAGAAGAAGGGCACGGAGCTCGGGAAGGCCCCCCAGGGGCATTCCACGATGGCATCCACAACGAAATAGGGAATCTGATTCGTTTCGGGCAGTTTCCGCATTTCCGCCTCGGGAATGATTTCTTCGGCAAGAATCACTACCTTATCGCAGGCAAAAGAGATCTCCTTATCGATCGTCCCGACGCCGCGCCAGTGGGCGGTTCCTTTGTCTCCCACCTGGGAGACATGGATGATGGCAAGTTCCGGCCTGGCTGCAGGCAGCAGGACGACGTCGCCTTCACCCCAGAAAGGTTCTTCCATCTGGATGAATTTCTTTTTCGCGATTCTCGGGTTCTTCCCGTCTCGCATCCCGGCCCTGCCCAGGGAATCGTACTTGGGATTGTAGAGGTCCGATCCCAATGGAGCGCAGTAGGGAATAAAGGGAGCCCCGATGGCGCCGGCGAGGAACCTCATGGCGATGGCGCCGTGCGAATAGTCTTCAAGAATCATTTTGCCTGCTTTATAATTCCTTTCCAGGTTGATGTCGATCTTCCCGGCCATTTCACCCCAACCCATCCAGTTGGTTTCATATATTTTCATGGCGCCGACCGTGTTGAGAAGCCAGGTGCACTGGCTTCCGTGACGATCCAGCACATGGAGGTCTTTGAAGCCCTGTCTCACGGTCTCCCAGGCAAAGGCAAACGGGTTCCTGTTGAAACCGGTAAATCCGCTGAAGGCACAAGTTATTCCGTTATGCATGTATTTCTTTACTGCTGCTTCTAAGGTCAATATTTCAGCTTTCTTGGATTTTCCTCGAATTCTCGGCATTGTTCCCTCCTTTCGGCGTTGTCAATTACACACCCCCGCAAACATGCAGCTTCGACATGAATTATCCTGCTGAACGAAGAACATTCACCTCCCTTCATATAAATTGCTGATTTTTCGTATTTGAGTTGATCACGTCCGACTTATGCAAGCCGGTTTTGACTGCAGTTACAATGTTATTGTATTGCCATGATCTGAAATGACTAACCTCCTAATCTGATACGTTTAAGAGGTCGATAAGCAACTTTTCGTGTGTTTTTCAGGTGAGTCTGCGGGATTAATCCCTGTAAAGCGCTGAAATACCCGAGCATGTTTATACGAAACCTCTGCCCAGGGTACAATGATCTATAGGTTATCCCTCTTTGCATGTCAAGGAAAATCACAGGGAATGAATCTTTCTCTCCCGTGAGTCATTTTCCCGGCATGATATGAGGCAACGAAGGTGGTCGGCGGTTCAATCCAGATCGACACCCATCTCCGCAGCCAGGCGTTTAAAGGTGTCCGGAGGCATGGCACTCGTTATGGTCTCCATATCCGTCTCCAGGCATTCGCAGAAGGCCAGGACAAGCCCTTCATAGACATTGATGAGGGAAAACAGACCTTGCTCCATATTCTCCTTCCTTGCCGCCTCTATCAACGTGCCCATGAGGAATTCGTCTTCAGCGAGCGCCAGCGAGGACTTGCCCAGATATTCGACATACTGCGCAGGGGGAATGGAGGAATTGCCGTAAAGCCAACCCAGCTGTTTCAAGACACAGCAGCAATATGAGGCCCGTTCCCTGATTTCATCTTCGGAAAGCATAGTCTCTCACTCCGGCAAGGCATTCATGAGCCTTTCCCCTTTCCGTGATCGATCGAAGCACATCGCCTCCATCCCCGGAACGATCATCCGTACCGTGGGAATCCCTATGTCAGGGCGGGTGAGGTCGACGGCGACGACTTTATCCAATCCCTGCCTGCATAGTTTGGCGATCATGAGACGGATGTCGGCGGCAATATCGCCGGTGAAATCGGAAGGGATTTCTCCCAGCCCTTTCTGGTGAAAGGCATAGAAGCGGGGGTCTTCATCATCTTCCCGATAATAATGGGGCAGGGAATCCTGCATTCTTTCAAGACCGTATTTCGCCAGAAATAATGCCCGTGTGGTCGCTATCTCCAGCAACGCCCTCACGGCGGCGACCCGGGGATCGAGATGGGCGCCGAATCCGTCGACCGGTATCATTCCTTCATGGCGCAAATCTCGGGAAAACGCCGCTACAACCGGCACGCCGATGTCGGATGTAATATCTTTGGCAACAATTTCAATTTCCGCGTGCTCGTACCGATTAATGATATCGATGATAAAGGCGTTACCCGGCGTGTCCTCAACCGACAGGGCATCGGCAAAAGTTCTGTTGTACTGGGCTATACTCCAGGCATCCCGTTCGATGACCTCGGCCGTACCGTGAATGATGGCCTCTTCCAGGGTGTTACCTGCCGCGATGCCGTTAGTATGGGTCTCCATCAGAAACGTATCTTCGAGGTGAAACGGATGATAAACGGCGCAGGCAGGCACCAGGATGTCTTCTGAAGCAACGAGGTCCGTACCCCACACCCAGAAGATTTCCCTGTCATGATCGTAATCGCTCCGGGACGAAAGGATAAGAGACAGGGGATCGAGAACGTTGTATTGATCCCGTAAGCGGTTGTACGCTCCCTTGACCAGCGTCCCGGCATATTCGTCGCGATACTCCGATGAATAGCGTTCGATGGATTCCATGGTCAGGGACACCCGGGCCTGGATGGCGGAAACCCCCTTCCCGGTATGGCTCGTTTCGGACCGGTCGGGGCGGATGCGGTTGCAGAGAAAAACGGGAATCTGCAACCTTTCGACGTCCGTGGCGTCATGGAGATCCAGCATGCCCAGGGCGTCTTTCATGTCTTCGACGAATTTCAGGGTGGACTCCGGCGTTTTCGATCGATGCGTCTCTAAGATATACACTTTGGGGCATTCCCGAATCGTTATGGTCGGCATACTTGTCGCTCCTTGCGTCAGGTTTATCGGATACCGGCGGCAACGGCCTTGCAGGAATTGCATTTTGAACGGTGGATAATGACACTGGGTTAACACAAGGACCCTTTTTTCCGCAACTGAAAACACGAATGCCTTTCAGGCATGGCAGAAATCGCGTCCAGGACTTCCCCGGCCCGGCCGTTTTCCGGTCTGCAATATGCGAAACGTAAATTGATTGACAAAGAAAATCGGATATGCAAGACATAGGGCGTCATCTAATCTATTTTCAGCATGTCCATCATTCGCCTCAACATTTGCATATTGAAGGTTTTATGCCAGCCAATATAATATAAGGAGGACAGAATGGAAAAAGCCCCGCAGAAACTGGACAAGAAGAAATCCGAAATTTACGCCAACGCTCCGATCGCAAAATTTGGGGAAAGAAAGGCCGATTTTAGCACGATGGGCCGGATAATGAAAAATCCCCATAAAAAACTCCGAGAAGTCGTGTGCGTTGAAGCCTGCAGAACGCCTTACGGCCGATCCGGCGGCGCCTTGAAGGACTTTTCCGCCATGGAGCTTGGCGCCCTGGCCATCAAGGAAGTCCTTCGCAGGACCAACGGCAAGGTCAAAGGAGCGGACGTCGATTACATTTACATGGGACAAGTCGTCCCTGCCGGGTGCGGCCAGATCCCGGGACGCCAGGCGACCATTTTGGCCGGTGTTCCCGAATCCGTTCCCTGCATTACCGTCAACAAAGTGTGTTCCTCCGGAATCAAGACGATCGACCTTGCCTTCCAGGCGATCCAGCTCGGCAGGGCGGAAATCTGCATTGCCGGCGGCCAGGAGAGCATGAGCAACTGTCCGTTCGTTCTTCCCGATATGCGGTGGGGCGCCCGGATGGGCTTGCCCAACGGACGCGTTGTGGACGCCATGGTCTACGACGGGTTGTGGGACGCCTTCTATAACAGGCACATGGCCATTCACGGCTCGGAAGTGGCCGACGAATTCGGCTTTACCCGTGCGGATCAGGACGAATGGGCGCTCAACTCCCAGTTGAACGCCGTCAAGGCCATGGCGGCGGGAAAACTGGACGATGAAGTATTCCCCGTTGAAATCAAACAGGGTAAAAAAGTGTTCGTCATGGACAAGGACGAAGGCCCCAGGCCGGAAACGACGCTCGAGGGCCTTGCCAAACTGCCGCCGGTGTTCAACCACAAGAGCACCGTGACCGGCCAGCCCGGAAGCGTCACCGCGGGCAATGCACCGGGCGTCAACGACGGCGGCGACGTCTGCCTGCTCATGAGCCGGGAAAAGGCAAACGAGCTTGGTTTAAAACCGATCTTCACGATTGTAGACTATGCCGAGGTCTCTCAGCCGACGAAAGACATTGCCACCGTTCCGGGCCTGTCCATCAAGAAAGTTCTCGACCAAAACGATATGACCATCGATCAGATGGACGTCATCGAAATCAACGAAGCCTTTGCCGCCGTGACCCTCGTAAGCTGCCGGTCGATCCTGGGCATGTCCAAGGAAGACATGTACAAGAAAGTCAACATCAACGGAGGCGCCGTCGCCTACGGCCATCCCATCGGGGCTACGGGCGCCAGGATCGCTATGACCCTCGGTTACGAACTCAGGCGGAGGGGAGGGGGCTACGGCGTCTGCGGTATCTGTTCCGGCCATGCCCAGGGCGACGCCATGCTGATCAGGGTCGATAAATAAAGACGTTCAAACAGGGGCTGCGGATTGTCATCGCGTTGCCCCCGAAAGCGAATATCACTCTAATCTGAAGGAGGGAATGAGAATGGCAGTAAAAACAATTGGTGTTATCGGTGCCGGACAAATGGGAAACGGAATCGCGCAGGTTGCCGCATATCCCGGCGGAATCAATGTCATCATGAATGACATCGCGGACCAGTTTGTCGACAAAGGATACGATACCATCTCCAAGAACCTGGACAGATTGGTAGCCAAGGAGAAACTCACTGCCGCACAGAAGACGGAAATTCTCGGCAGGATCAAGAAAAGCACCAACCTGGAAGACATGAAAGGGGCGGATTTTGTCGTGGAGGCGGCCGTTGAAAGAGAAGACCTGAAACTCAACATCTTCAGGAAGCTGGATGAATTCTGCAAACCCGACGTCGTCCTGGCCACCAACACATCGTCCATTCCGATCACCAGAATCGCCGGTGCCACGAAACGGCCGGATAAAGTTATCGGCATGCACTTTATGAATCCTGTTCCCGTAATGAGGCTGGTCGAAATCATCCGCGGATTGGCCACCTCACAGGAAACTTTCGCCCTGACCGAATCACTGACCAAACAATTCGGTAAAACTCCGGTGGAATGCAACGATTTTCCGGGATTCATCTCCAACCGCGTTCTTCTGCCCATGATCAACGAAGCGGTATACGCCCTTTTCGAAGGCGTCGGCACTCCCAAGGCCATCGACGACATCATGGTCCTCGGCATGAACCATCCCATGGGGCCCCTCGCCCTGGCCGACCTGATCGGTCTCGATACTTGCTATGCCATCATGAATGTTCTCCACCAGGGTTTCGGCGATTCCAAATACCGCCCCTGCCCGCTTCTTAAGAAATATGTCGATGCCGGCTATCTGGGAAGGAAGACCGGAAGAGGTTTCTACGATTACAGCAAATAGCATGTCGCGTTTATAAGCCTGATTAAGGACACCCTCCGGAATATCCGAAGGGTGTCCTTAACGTACCCGCTGAGATGGCTATCATCCCATGGTTATAGACCTGAGAAAAGAAGGAAGCAGCATTGTCATCTCCATCAAAGGGAGAATGGATGCTGTTTGCGCCCCGGATCTGGAGAAGATCCTGGACGAGAAGATCGCAGAGAACGAACTTTATTTCGTCTTCGATTTCAGCGACTTGGAATATATCAGCAGCGCTGGGTTGCAGTGTATTCTAGCCGCCGCCAAAAACCTGGAAGGCAGACAAGGGGGAATCGCCTTGACGTCTTTACGGGGCACGGTAAAAGAAGTCTTTGAAATTTCCGGCTTTGATACGTTGTTTCCGATTTATGCGTCCGTAACGGAAGCCGTCAGCCGACAGCAGGGCCGTGAATGATTGAAAGAATAAAACCTTCCAAATGAAACTACCCGCCACCCTGGATAATTTAAGGTTATTTCTGGAGCATGTCTCCCTCTGCGCCAGTCGCATGGCATTTCATCGGGAGAGGTTGAATGAGATAGAACTGGTTGTGGAAGAAGCCCTGGTGAATATCATTCGCCATGCTTATCCGCAACGTCCCGGTTACATTGAGCTGATCTGCGCCCCCATCGGTGGAGGCGGTATTGAAATCGTCATCGCCGACGAAGGTGTCTCATTTGACATCCATACGCTCCCCGATCCGGATATATCGACCGATTTGATGGCCCGAAAGACCGGCGGGCTGGGTGTCTTTTTCATAAGAAAATTGACCAATCAGCTCAGCTATCACCGGGACGGAGAGCGTAATGTCCTTATCTTGACCATGTATCCCGCGCGACACTCCGTGTCTCGGCAGGCACATTATACGTCCATTCAAACCCAATAACGGGATGGCCGCATGTCCTCAAAGTCTAAGATAAGGGTGGAGAAGTATCTCAAGGAATCCGTTCTCAACGATGTTGTGGAACTTGAGAAGCGCGTCTGGAAGCGTGAAGGTTACCGGGAAGTCAACGCGCCCATGCTCTATTTTGAGCTCGCGTACATTACCAACGGACTTGTCCTGACGGCTTTCGACGAAGGGCTCTTTTCTGTGGAAGAAAAGGCCGCCATGGCCCGGGAAGATGCCTGGTATGAGGGTGACCATCCCATCGGATTCCTCGTCTGCTTTGCCGATTTCGACAAGCGGGGCCCCTTCTGGTACGGCGCCAGAATGGGCGTCGACCGCAAGTATTGGGACAAAAATATCGGAGAAGAACTCGTTCAGACCCTGTATGCCTGCGCGAAAGAAAGGCAGATTTCGCGGATCCGTTGGACATACGACCCTATGGTCTCCCGGAACGGCTATATCTACATCCATAAAATGGGGGCCATCGTAAAGGAGATCGGGTTCAACTATTACAGCGCGGTCTTCACCAGCGACGAGTTCAACAGGGCCATATCGACGGATCGTTTCGTCGTGGAATGGTTGATCAATTCCGAACGCGTAAAAGACCGTATGGAACGGGGGATTTCTCCTGACCTATCCGATGCCTCGGAGATGACGGCGGCCAACACGGTCAACGAAATCATCATCGACGAACAAGGTCTGGAGAAGGCCGGGAAAAAGGCCGTCTTCAACCTCAAGGCATCGCCGATTTTTGTGGAAATACCTTACAATCAGGATAAAATCCTGCTGGCGGACCGCGCGAAGGCCCAGATTCTCAGGAACAGCTGCCGTTCTCTCTTCATGCACTATCTCGCGAGGGGATACCTCGTCAATGGTTATGTCGCCATTAAGGAATCGCCGGAGCGGCGCCGGACTTTCTACAGACTGGAGCGGGAAGACCGCTGGCAGTCGCTGAATCTCTGACACAGGGTGGGGCGTTGACAAAACAATCTCCTTTCCGTATTAAAATACCGCGTATCCGGATCAGAACGCGGATCATGGTCGCCTTTCTCGGTCTGCCCATCATTTCACTGATTATCTTCGGATATTTCGCCCTGAACGATATCAAAAAAATCGGCAGCTACGCCCTGGAAAGCGGCAGTTCCCTCGGCACCAGCGCGGCCAACGACAGCACCCAGGCCCTGGAAGCGCTGGGCGAGAGGATCATCGCCCAGAAGGCGGCCGATGTTGCCCTGCAATGCAGGGTTTACCTCAACGCCCATCCGAGAATCACCATCGATGCACTCAGAAAAAAGAAGGAATTCGAAACCATCGCCGTCCAGTCGGTGGGCAAGACGGGTTATACCATCCTGTACGAAACAAACGGGATCATGAGATTCCATCCCAACCCCGAACTCGTCAATTACGACATGCACCATTGGAAAGACAAGCTCCCCGGGTTCTGGGCGATCTTCGAGCGGACATTCAACGGATCCCCGGCAAGCGGCTACTACGACTGGGAGGAATTGGACGGCAAGATTCGCCGCAAATTCATGGCCATCGTACCCGTAGCCGGAACGCCCTATATGATCGCGGCCACAACCTACATCGATGAATTTTCGATCCCGGTCACTGAAACCCGCGAAAAGATCCAGACAGCCACAAAGACGATCAACCAGCATGTCAATGAGAGGCTCGAGGACGTCTATACCAGTTTCATCGTCTTTCTCATGATTCTCATCTTCGTCGTGTTCAGTATTTCCTATCTCCTTTCCAATATGATCACCAACCCGATCATGGCCCTAATCGACGGCGTACGGGCCATCGGCCGCGGCGAAATAGACTACCGGGTGCAACTCCGCACCGAGGATGAATTCGAGGACTTGGCCTCCGCATTCAACCGCATGGCATCCGATCTCGAAGACCAGATGGCAAAATTGGAGAGGACCACGTCGGAGAAAGAAGGCCTGGTGAAGGAAATGGAGATCGCCCGCGGCCTTCAGCAGAGGCTGCTCCCCGCGGCCGCCCCCTCGATCAAGGGAATCGATATTGCGGCCAACAATATACCGGCCCGGGAAGTCGGCGGAGACTTTTACGACTTTATCCCCGTTGCCGAAGACCATTGGGGAGTCGTTATAGCGGATGTTTCGGGCAAAGGCATGTCTGCCGCCATCTTCATGGGACTTTCGAGGACCATCGTCCGGGCCAGCACGACGAGCACTCCGAATCCCGTCCTGGCCATCAGGCAGGCCAATACGCTGATATGCCGGGATTCCACGTCCGGCATGTTCGTAACACTCTTCTACGCCGTTCTGGATGCCAACAGGAGGTTCCGGTATATCAATGCCGGCCATAATCCGCCTCTTTTCTTCAAAAGAGGAGAAGAAAACCCCGTTCCCCTGAAGGCCAGAGGCATTGCGTTGGGAGTCAAACCGGACATCGATCTCGGCGAAGAGGATCTCTATTTGGCATCGGGGGATATTGTCGTCCTCTACACGGACGGCGTCAACGAGGCCATCAACGAATCGGGGGAAGCCTTCGGGCTGGACCGTCTTATCCATGTTGTCCAAAGCCACCGGGAGATGAACGCCGGCGAACTCCTCGCAGTCATCCAGGGGTCCGTGATCGATTTCGCAGGCCGGCAACCCCAGTTCGACGACATCACCCTCATGGTCCTGAAGGTCCGGTAAGTATCGTCACAGACGGCCGCCAGCCCCATCCCATCATACCTTCCTATCTTCGGTTTTGAGACTTCCAGACCCGCCTCAACCTCAGGGAATTGGTGACGACCGAAACGGAGCTTAAGGCCATCGCCGCGGCTGCAAATTCGGGATTCAAAAGGATGCCGAAAAAGGGGTACAGGACTCCCGCCGCAACGGGGATACCGAGGGTGTTATAGAAGAAGGCCCAGAAAAGGTTCTGCCGGATAACCTTCATCGTCTCGAAGGACAGGCGGATTGCCCTGGGTACGGCTCTCAGATCGTCGCTCATCAGGGTAATGTCGCTGGCCTCGATGGCGACATCGGTACCTGTCCCGATGGCAATGCCGATATCGGCGGCCGCCAGGGCCGGGGCATCGTTGATCCCGTCCCCCACCATGGCCACGACGGCCCCTTCATCATGCAACCGGCCTATTTCCCGGGCCTTATCGCCGGGAAGCACCTCCGACATGACCTTCTCAATACCCAAGGAATCGCCGATGGCCTTGGCGGTGTTTGCGTTATCTCCCGTTATCATCGCGACTTTCAGACCCATATCCTTGATTTCCGCGACAGCTTGCTTGGCAGACGGCTTTGCCGTATCTGCAAGGGCTATCAGACCTATTGCCGTCCCTTTCCTGGCCACGAAAACACAGGTTTTGCCTTCACGGGCCATCCGCTCGGCGTCGACATCAAGACCGCTCAGGGCGATACCTTCTTTCTGCATCATGGCGGCATTTCCCAGCAGGCAGGATTGACCGTCCACCACGGCTTTCGCGCCCAGACCGGAGAGGGCCTGAAAGCCTTCACCGGAAGCGGCATAAAGCCCTTCGTTTCGGCCCTTGGCGACGACGGCCGCCGCGAGGGGATGTTCGGAGGCGGATTCAATGGCCATCGCGATTGTAAGAAGCTCTTCCCTCGTTACGCCGTTTGCAGGAAGGACATCCGTTACTTCCGACTCGCCCTTCGTCAGGGTACCGGTTTTATCGAAGACGACGGCCGTCAGTTTATAGGCATTTTCCAGACTCTCCCCACCTTTGATGAGGATACCGCTTTCCGCACCCAGTCCCGTTCCCACCATGACCGCCGTAGGGGTCGCCAGCCCTAATGCGCAGGGGCAGGCGATAACGAGGACCGAGATGAAATTCAGGAGGGCTCGACTGAAGAGCGGATCGGGCACCACATAATACCAGATCAGAAAGGTCACCACTGCGATGGCGATAACGACCGGCACGAAGATCGACGCCACGCGGTCGGCCATTCTCTGGATCGGGGCCTTGGAACCTTGCGCTTCTTCGACAAGGCGTATGATTCTGGCCAGGGCCGTCTCGGAACCCACACGGGTCGCCCGAAAGGTGAAGCTGCCGCTCTTGTTCAGGGTTGCGGCGAAGACATTGTCGCCGGTCGTTTTCGCGATCGGCAGGCTCTCTCCGGTCAGCATGGATTCATCGACGGAAGACGCCCCGGAAACAACGACACCGTCCGTGGGCACTTGTTCCCCCGGTCTCACCATGATCACGTCTCCCGGAACGACACTTTCAATGACGACGTCCAGCATCTCGTCGTTACGCACGACCCGTGCCGTCTTCGGTTTGAGGTTGATCAGTTTCTGGATGGCCGCGGACGTATTGCCCGTTGCCTTCGCTTCCAGAAGCCTCCCGAGAATGATCAGCGTAACGATCATGGCCGCCCCGTCATAATAGACCTGAGGTGCCATATCGGCGCCGGTGAAGAAGCGGGGAAAAAACGTCGCCAGGACGGAATAGAGATAGGCCGAGAAGGCGCCGATGGCCACCAGCGTATTCATATCCGTGGTCAGCTGCCTTGCGGCTTTCAAAGCCCCGGAGAAGAAACGGCTGCCCACCCAGAATACAACAGGCGTCGTCAGCACGAACATGACGATCAGCATCGCCTGCCTCGGGATCGAACCGAGGAAGGGGAACCAGTGCTGCATGGAACCCATGAAAATGACTGTACTGAGAACGATACCGACGATAAATCGAAGGGTTAAGTTGCGGATCTCCTTCTTCCTGGCCGCCGTGATAGGATCTTCGCGGCTGTCATCGGGCATGCCCAGATAATCATAACCTTGATCCGTAACGGTTTGTTTAATCGCGCCGATCCCTGCCCATGCCTCGTCATGGGTTATCGTCGCCCGGGCCGTCGCCAGATTGACGGCAACATCCCTCACACCCGGCAATCCCTTAAGGGCCGACTCCACTCTCCTGACGCAGGCGGCGCAGGTCATTCCCCCCACGGAAACGGTGATCCGAGAATCATCCCGCTCAACCAACTTCGTACCCCGCTTTTTCAACGGCGCTCTTAATCACCTTGAGATCGACGGAGTTATCGTTTCTAAAATCAGCCTCGCCTTTAGCCAAATCGACCTTGACGTCCTTGAGGCCTTCTATGCCGCTTAAAGCCTTGGTGACGGCCATAACACAATGGTTGCAGGACATTCCTTTTATTTTAATCGTCATAATCCTTTCCTCCTTGTTTCTATAATAATGACTATTTACGGAAATTCAACAGGACGGATACGGATTTTTTCAGAGGCAAAGTGAAGGAAGTTTTTTGAAAACGGGACATCACCATCGTGAAAACGGAAAAACCACAGGCAAACAGCCCCGATCCTTAAGAAAGGGGGCATTGGCCCGTGCAACGGATATCTTTCCGAAAATCCTTATTCAGAAAAAATCAGAATGTCCGGGCTATAAACCGTCGTTCTAAAAACTGAAACGGCGTTTGCTTACAAATACGGGAAAATACTCTGAATCACCAGTCGAAAATTATTCTGGACGTTTTGGGAACCGTCGATGATGCCCATATGTCCCGGAAACAGGCATTCCACGTCCAGTTTGGACATGGCGAGGATGCTCTTTTTGAGCAGGTTGCCGCTTCCTCCCGGGAAATCGGTCCTGCCGACGTTTTGATCGAAGATGACATCGCCGCAGAAAAGGGCTTTGGTTTTCGGATAATACAGGCCTATGGACCCGGGCGAATGACCGGGGATATGGATAATGTCGAACTTCTCGCTTCCCAGCATGATTTCGCCGGTTTTCAGGGGAAGATTGACATGGACATTCGGATGATTGAGACCGAACAGGGAATAGAGGTCCCCGCCAGGACCATTGAGAAATGCCATCTCTTCTTCATGGAGCGCGATCTGGACGTCTTTCCCGTCGAAATGACGAGAGCCGTCGAAATGATCGGGGTGGGAGTGGGTATTGATGACGTAGCGGATATCGCTCTGCTTTAATCCGTCTATCTTCATGCTGTCCAGCAGGTCGGGCACACGGCTCGCCAGGCCCGGATCGACCAGGGCATGAACATCCCCGGCGATATAGAAGCTGTTGCAGTTGTTTTCGTACATGTCTGTCCACTCATAAACGTAGATGTCCTCCGAAAATCTCATAGCCTCTCCTTATGATTGAATGATAAACCCACCATCTTCCTTCGTCTGTCTGATATAGGCCGGCGATATTTGAAGTCTCATCAGGACATTTCGCCGGATTAATGTAACTACAAGCCCACCACAGGCATATCTTTAGGGTAGGTTACAACGAACTCAACCATGATTTCCTTCTTTTCCCCCGGTTTAAGGACCTCCTCCCACATCAGGACGCCGTCGCGTCCCTGATAGTTCTTTTCCTTGGGTTGCGGCGTTATCTTCATATCTTTAACGGACACCTTGTCGCTCCGGGAGACAGGGACGGAATCCATCACTTGCAGGTGAACTTCCTTCTTCTTCAGGTTCTCCATGACGATGCGATAGGCCATGTTCCTCACGACCGTGCTTCTCTCGATGGCCCCGAACAGGGTTTCCTCCAGCTTGTCTCTGATCACCTCCCGCTGAACCCTCACCTCGCGATCGGCACCGAGGTTGAGGTTCATCTCCTCCCCGGCCCTCCGGTCCCCGAGCATCGTTTTGCCCACGAAACGGCCGTCGAAATAGACGTTGAGGGGGCCCGGCAGGAGTTCCCCGTCGGCGCTTGCCTTCATGACAAGAAACGTCGCCTTATTCATCCGGGGTACCGCGTAATGGGCGAAAGTGCCTTTCAGGCTCTTCGTATAGAGCGGAAGCACCGTCTCCTTGTCTCTTGATTCGATACTCAGGGGCTGGGGCAGCTTATATTCGAAGGCCAGGAGGGATTCCGTTCTTTCAGCCGACACGAAAGCGGCTTCCGTCTTCTCCGTCTCTTCATCGCGGTCTGCATCTCTCATCGCTTCGGCAGCCGGTGCGGGAGCGGCTTTATTATACATGAGAAAAGAGTCTCCGGCCTTTTTGGCCTTTTTCGCCTTGGGCCGTGGTCTTTCGATGTCCACGATCCAGCTCGACAAAGACGGCAGCACCCCGCCTTCCAGCGGAACCGCATTCGATATCGAAAGGGCAACCCGGTCCCAATCTTCACCGGTTTTTTGCCTTATATTCCCGAACATCGTCAGACCGGCCGCATCGGCCATACCGGGGACCGTCACCTTGTACAGGGGGGACCAGGAGGCATTTTGCGTCACGTAATCCGCCTCGATTCTCAATTTCTGATCTTTTTTGGAATTGAAGACGATCTCGATGACCTGCTTGCCGGCGGGGCGTCCCTTGCCCAACGCCGCCAAATCCCTTTCCACGACTTTAATCTCGCGGTCCAGATCTTCTATCCTGGCGTCAATCGTCTGCTTTTGGCTGTTGATCGATTGCAGATTGGCATTGATGAAGCGAAGTATCTTTTCCAGGTCCTCCGCCTTGGGAAAAGCGGTCTTGATCTCCTTGGGAACCTGCTGCTCGGAAAACTGAATCACCGAACGGACAAATTGTTCCTTACTTTTCAGGACTTCTTTGTCATCGTTTAAGGCTCGTCTCGCTTTTTTCAATCCCTTTAACTTCTGTTCCAGGGCCTTGATCTTCTCCTGCGGCGCCTCAGTCAGGGGCATTTCCCGGAACTGGACGCTGAATATCTCGCCGTCGCCAAAGACCTTGGCGGAAACGGAGTCATGATCGATCCTGTAGGCGTCGACTTCGATAAGGATCTCCTGGCGTCCCTTTCCCGCCGTCACGACGGCCTCCCTTTTAATCAATGCTTTATTGGGAAAGAGGGTGACCTCCTTGATGCGGGAAGGAACGGCTTCCGCAGAAGCGACGGCGGCCATGAGACAAAAACACAGGGCTGTTATAAAAATTCCGAAACGGTACGCCGTACTTTCTGCCTTTCTGATCCTTCGGTTGAGGGCATGCATGGTCGGAAACCTCCTTTGCATTCAGTTCTACGTTAATCGCTGCCGATTAGCAAACAAAAAACGGACCCGGCCCAGCATGCCGGCCAGGGAATAATGCTGGTCGTCATCCGGATCGATCCGGCCGATCAGTTCGACTTCGATGGTATTGGAAACGCAGGTATTGAAGAGGAATTTGCCCGGCGTGAACAGCCGGTCGGTATTCTTGACGGACAAAATGACGACGGGGGCGCGGCACCGTTTGGCGATCATAAAGGCCCCTTTGTTCAGAGGTCCGGGGTTGCCGTCCCTGCTCCGGTGTCCCTCCGGAAAGATGAAGAGATTCCCCCCTGCAGCCAGATAGTCCCTCATCCCGCCCACGCGTTCCATCATCAGGGACGAGGAGTCCCTGTCCATCATCGACGGGATATACCCGGATTCCTTAAGTATCCAACCGAAGACGGGTACGCGGAAAAAGAGACTCTTGACGACGGTTTTCTGTCTTTCGATCAGGGAGATGAGCAGGATCGGGTCCAGGTAGGAAAGATGGTTGCAGACGACAACGCATGACCTGAGATTGCCGATGCGGTCGTCGGCCCTGATCGTCAGCCCCGGGGCAATACATTGCAGAAGGCCGAAGAAACTTCGGTAGAATCGGTGATTCAACCGCTGAAAAGCCGCTTCCCGGTCCGGGGCGGCAAAGTAGGCGACGGCATAAAAAGGGAAAAACAGGATGAGGTAACCGAGGATGTAATAGCTCCAGAGAAGGAGCGTCACTCCGGCATCGATAGGGCGTTTGATGATGCTGAGTAAGGACGGCATGGCCTATCTATGAGAATTTTTTGATGACAAGACAGGTATTCACCCCGCCGAAGGCGAAATTCTGGATAACCGCCACGCGGACGTCGTCTTCCTGAAGCTTCCTGACATGACGGATCATGGCACACCTTTCGTCCACATCCTCCAGATTCAGGGTCGGGGGAATGAAACCCTTTTCCATCATATACAGGGTGATGATCGTCTCGATGGCGCCGCAAGATCCCATGGTATGCCCCATATAGCTCTTCAACGCGGCGACGCGGGGTTTGTCTCCGTATACCGCGTGAATGGCCTGGGCCTCGATCACGTCGCCCATCTTGGTGGCCGTCGCGTGGGCGCTCACGACATCCACATCGTCGGCTGCAATGGCCGCGTCCTGCAGTCCTACCCGGATGGTCTGGATGATACCGTTCAGGTTGGGAAGAATCAGATCGCCGCCATTGTTGTTGCAGGCAAAACCTATGACTTCGCCCAGGATGTCGGCTCCCCGTGCCTTCGCCATTTCATACTCTTCAAGGAGGACCGCCCCGGCCCCTTCCCCGACGACCAGTCCGTCGCGATGGACGTCGAACGGTCTCGGTGTCAGGTGCGGCGTTTCGTTGAATGCGGTGGAACAGGCCAGGAGATTGTCGAACACAGCCACGGTGGTCGTGTCGTATTCATCGGCGCCACCGCAGATCATCGCATCCTGCATGCCGTACTTGATCGCTTCGTAGCCGTAGCCTATCGACTGGCTGCTCGTCGTGCAGGCCGTCGACGAGGAAATAACGCGTCCCGTGATGCCGAACATCTTCGTAATGTTGACCGCCGTCGTATGGACCATCGACTTCAGGTAATCGACGGCCCCGATGGCGGCGTAATCCGAACGGGAGCCACTGAAGAAAGTCCGGTAGATGTCCCTCTGGACGGTCGGGCTGCCGTGTGTCGAGCCGAACGCAACCCCCAAACGGCCCGACGTGATAAATTGGCTGTCCAGACCTGCCTGTTCCAGGACTTCCTTGGCCACCTGGCACGCATAAAAGGCGACGGGCCCCATGGTCTTGCGGTACAGCCTCTTAAAATCGTAGGCGATCGGATAATCGACGGTTCCGAAGACCTTCGAATGGATGTAACCTGTCAGGACCCCGTCTTCACGGAGACTCTTGACGCCGGAGACGCCGTTTAAGAGACTCGCGATGATCTCCTGCTTGCCGTGACCGATGGGCGTAATGGCCGCACCGGCCGTAATAACGACTCTTCTTGCCATATATTCCAGGTTATCCTTAATATTTCGTCAAACTGAAGAATGCGCTCATGACGTCCGGTCGGCGAACCGACCGGAAGGAGCCGGCCCGTCAAGTCAGGCCGTCAGGGGAAGCTCTAACCGCCCACCGGAGCCGATCTTTTTCGGATAAGGGCTTCGATATAGTCGCAGATGTCGTTGATGGTCCTTATGTCCATCGCCCCCTTCTTCTCTTCCTGGGTCAACTCCGACCGCAGCATTCTCTCTATTTCCACGAGCAACTCAATGGCATCGATGCTGTCAAAATGATATTTTTCCCGTAAATTGTCGTCCAAACCGGGGTTGTCGATTTCGAACTCTTCGTGAAATATTCTTATAATTTCAGCAAGTATCTCTTCACGTGTCATAATGCACCTAAATATGAATTTTTCCGTCCTGTCAAGCACTATCCCGGACCCACCGGGGCGGGCTCAACCTGCCGGCGGTGACATCCTGCATCTTCACGCCCGTTATGAGTTCACAGAGATCGTCCTGCTCATCGTCAATCCGGATATCGAAGGTCAGGACGCCCTTCTCTTCCGATACGGGAACGATCCGGCACCGGTAGTTTCCGCCGGGGCGGGTATTGCGGCGGATGATCCGCCGTTCGAAACCGACAGGAAAGGCGATGACGCCATAATACCTTTGGGACCACGCACAGGCGCAGTGCATCGCGGCATCGAACGGGAACGGCGATCCGAGCGGCTCGACGGGCGCAGGCAGAACCGGCGCTTTCAGGTACCCCGTGGCGCCCAGGCGTCCCAGGCGGATCGGTTCACAGGCATTGCGGTACGACGGCCCCAGTGGGACCAGTTCCCGGTACAGTTGCTCCGCCGACAAGGTGAAGGCTCCTTCTCCCGCCGCGAAGGCGTTATCCCTTTCAGGAAAGTCGATATCGGGGGGATTTTCCTTAAAACAGACCGAGGCATAGACTTTGGACCGGCCGATCCGCATTTTCGGGGAAACGCTGAGCGTGACGAGATCCGCACGGAGATAACCTCCGTCGTTCGTCAAAAACTCGCCATAGGCGTTGATGTTCCTATCTTCCGGCTCGATGACGAGAAACCTCGGGAAAGAGGCGCGATACATGGCCTGCGTATGGATTGCCGGGAAGTGCTCCCGGACGGACAGCGCCAGCCGCTGCAGGGCCTCCACCGCCGGGAGGACCGTTTTCCCTTCGGACCGGTGGTCCCGTAGATAGGGTAGAACCTCGATGGAGAGAGGTTTACGTGTCGTCTCTTTCATGCAGGAAAATTTTTCCAGAGCTGAACGGTCTTGGGATCTACGGACACGGGCCTCCCCGACTTGTTGAGGGCGCAGTGCCGGGTGAACCCTTTGCAGATAAGGACCTGGGTGTCCGCGTGGGTGACGGCGTATTCGAATTTAAGGCGTACCCTCTCCAACTCGGCCGGCCTGGTATGGACCCACATGGGGTCGTCGTAATATAGCGGCTGGTAAAAGGTAATGCCCGTTTCGATAATCGGGTACACATAGCCGTCGTCCTCGACTTCACGGTACGGATAGGCCGCATCCCGCATCAGCGTCGCCCGGCCCAGCTCGAAGTAGCGCAGATAATTGGCGTGGTAGACGACGGCGGATCGGTCCGTATCGGCATAGAGCGTGCGGTTGCGGCAGCGGTGCCAGGTCAGGCCCGTCGTCGTGTCCCTCACGTAGCGCTCATCGGCAGAGAAGGGCTCCGGCCGGAAAGGTTTTGGCTTCATATCATGCCCCCTTGAAGATGACGCAGCAATTCGTCCCACCGAACCCGAACGCATTGGACAGGGCGATCTCCACCTGTTTCCTGCGGGCCTGATTAGGAACCACGTCGACGTCGTCGAGGCGGGGGTCCGGCATATGGTTGATTGTCGGCAGGACAATACCCCGATTCATGCCCTCGATCGTCAGGGCGGCCTCTATGGCCGCCGCGGCGCCCAGCGTATGGCCGATCTGGGATTTGTTGGACGATATGGGCATCTTCCCCAAATAGTCTCCGAATATTTTCCTGAGGCACTGGACTTCGACGAGGTCGCCCTTGGGCGTGGACGTCCCGTGCGTATTGACGTATTCGATATCCTGGGGCGCAAGACCCGCATCGTCGACGGCTTCCTTGATGGCCCGGACGATCGTCTCGGGGTTGGGATTCGTGAAATGGAAGGCGTCCGACGTCCACCCGATGCCGAGCACCTCCGCCTTGGGGGTAAGACCGTGGGCGGCCAGCATCTCTTCCGCAGCGAGAACCAAAACCCCCGCTCCTTCTGACAGTACAAACCCCTTGCGGTCGATGCTGAAAGGCCTGGAAGCCTGGGTCGGATCCTGATAGGCCCTGTCTTTCGGCGTCATCTTGACCGTCGCGTTCATGTTCTCAAAGCCGTGAATCAACTCTGGAACAAGGGCCATATCCACGCCCCCGGCAAGGACAAAATCGCAATCGCCGTCCCTGATCATCCTGGCCCCGATGCCGACGGCATGATTTCCCGAAGCGCAAGCACCCTGGGGGGAGAAGATCGGTCCCGTAAAGCCGAGGAGGATACCCGCCTTGCCGGAAGGAAGGTTTGCGCACAAATTGGGAAGCAGATAGGGACTGATCTTCAGGGCCCCCTTCTCGCGCAGATTGTTGACGGCGACCCGGAAGGCATCCGTTCCGTTCAGGGCGGACCCGATCAGGCAAGCCGTGCGGGGCCCCGTTTCGGCATTCATTTCGAGGCGGGCGTGATTCAAAGCCTCCTTGCAGACACCCATGGTCAGAAGAACAAAGGCAGCGTTCCAGTTATAGGCCTCTTTGGCCGTCGTAAAATCGAACATCCGGGGATTCCAGTCAGGAATCTCGCCGACGACGTCGCAAACCGTTTTCACGTCGCAGCGGGTAACCTTTCTGAATCCCGCCTCACCTTTCACCGCCCGTTCCCAGGTTTGGGAGAAGGTCCCGCCCAGCGGGGTGGCTGCACCGTAGCCTATGACAAAGACACGTCTGTTCAAGGGAGCTTTCATGAAATCCGCCGTTAATCTATCCTGTGAAATATAATGCAGGCATTGCAGCCGCCGAAACCGAACGCATTCTTCAAAACATACTCCTGCTCCGAATGCCGCGCCCCCTCCGGGACACAATCGATTACAATGGCCGGATCGGGCTTGTAGTTGATCGTCGGCAGGATCGTGTCGTTCAGCATACCTTCCATGGCAAAGATGGACTCGATGGCGCTGGAGGCCCCCATGGCATGCCCGATGAGCGATTTGTTGGCCGAAACGGGCGGCACGGCACCATTAAAGACATCATGCAGGGCGTCCGCCTCCACCTTGTCACCCACTTTCGTTGAAGCCGCATGGGCATTGACGGCGTCGATATCGGCAGGATCGATCCCGGCGTGAGTGATGCACTCGGACATACAGCGCCTGACCGTCGCGTAGTTCGGCGCTACAAAATGACAGGCGTCCGCGGTCATGGCCCACCCCGCCATTTCGATATGCGCTTCAAGCCCGTGGGACCTGGCGAATTCCCGCGTCGCAATGACCACGCACCCGGCACCCTCGGAAACAATGAAGCCGCGGCGGTTCAGGGAGAAGGGGCGGCTCAGAGATTCCGCCGGTTCTTCCGGCTGCCCTTCCTTCGGCCGGTAGGCGCCGTTCATCGTGGCAAAACCGCCGACAATCGGTTCAACAAGGGCGAAATCGACGGCCCCGCATATGGCCACATCCGCCATACCCTGTTCAAGGAACATCGCCCCCATGATCATCGACGAGGAGCCCGTGGCG
Organism: Syntrophales bacterium; assembly: GCA_963668175.1. GTDB lineage: Bacteria > Desulfobacterota > Syntrophia > Syntrophales > PHBD01. Next base: position 731,889 of record OY764159.1, on the reverse strand, counting down.
CAGGCCGTAACCGGCGAACAGATCGGACCGGACGCCGTGGTGAGGATGGAGACCTTCCCCCCCACCATGTTAATGCAGGAATTCGGATTGGTAAAGGGGTGGGGCAGCTTTCCCTCGGCGACCATGAGGCGATCCGCCTGGATCACGGCATCCAGCCCGCCGATGGCCGTGCTGAAGGTCGTGGCGACCCGCGGCGCGATGTCGGGCGTCATCTCGATTCCGCTCTTCCGGAGGGCCCGGTGCACAACCAGCATCGCATATTTGAAAATCGGCGACGTCCAATGGGCCATTTCCCGGGGCTTGAGAAACGGATAGGGCCCGATGTCGATGTCGTCAACCTCGCCGGCAACGCGGACCGGAAACCCATCGCGGAGAGAGAACCGCGTCAGGGGCCTGACGCCGCTCTTGCCTTCCGTCGCCCTTTCCCACTGGGTCTTCATGTCCGTACCGAGCGGGGAGGCGGCATCATAACCCAATATGACGGGACGGCTTTCAGTCATACCTGTCTTCTGATCCCTCTCTAATGATATTGTCCCGAATCGAATACCCCTAAAACAGGAGCGCCTTTCACCTAAAAGATCGGAGATTTAGATATCTTGCTTGGGAATAGGATACATGAAGGCTCGACAAACTACCAGGGGATGAAACTGTAAAGTTTCGCGAACATCTCATATACTTCTATCCAGTTCTGAAGGTCTTTCGTCGACCGCAGATGTTCCCGCTTATTCACCATGACCCAGCTCATATGGGCCGCACCGTCCTTGCACGTTCCGCAATCGCGGGTGGCCGACGTGCAGCAGCGATGCATAGTGTTCAGGTCCGAGGCCCAGCGGATGAAATGGATAAGCCGCTTGGGTTTGGGGTCTCTGTGGTCGACCGTTTCCGTCACGGAGGGGCATTCCCCCCATCCGAAGGGGCGGCCGAACATCCTCCCGGAACAGATGATCTCATGGTAATACTTGCACGACACGACCGTCCGGGGATATTTGTCCAGCATCTCGTCCATTTCCGCACGGATCTCCTGCAGTTCCTGCGGCGACCAGAAAAACCCGTCGACCTTTTCGTCGTTGGACAAAAGCTGCATATGGACCTTCAGGCCCGCATCGGCAATCCTCTTGATAACACGTTCCGTCCGTCCCAATTGCTTCGGTGTAATGGTATACAGATAGTAGGTATACGGGTCGTTCTCGTAATTCTTGCTGGAAACGGCAAAGGTATCCTTGCCCCGCAGCGTCTTTTCGTCGGTTTCATCCCCCCATAGCGAAATACCGACCATCATGTCCGGGAAACGGTCCCTGGGAACCTTGATCAAACCGTTGGTCGCGCAATACGAGGGAAGTCTCTTATAGAAGATCTCTACCCGGTCCAGGTGAAGGGTCGGCTCACCACCGATGAGAATGGCCAGATTGACGCCCCGGTTTTTTTCTCCGTCGACGAAGGCCTCCCACTTGGATAGGTCGGTTTCTTCCGGCGCCGCTTTGTGCTCATCCGACGAAAAAAAGAAACATCCCTTGCAACGCAGGTTGCATTGATTGGTGACATCGTATATCGAACTGCGGATATTCAGGCGTGAAATTCTCTTGTAGCGCTCGTACCATGCCTGGTCGAGCAACGAACTGACGGTATTCATTATATAATATCGTATCTCTTCCTTTGCTGCATTTTACTCGTCAAACGATCGCGGCCGGATTCCCGGAAAACACACGTCGTCGATGTATCCCTCTGCATTCAAGCCCCCGGGGGCTCCACGATGTCCCGGCACAGGTTTTCACCCTTTTCGTATCCCATGAGCCAGACCGCCAAATAGGTATCGACGTAATCGAGCCACGCCTTGAATTTATCGGGGTCGGTCGCATGCCGGAAAAGACGCGCTGTAACGACGGCACTTCCGGAGGCGTAGTGCCGGCAATCTTCGCAATCCGTATCGGGGACACAGCAGGCCACATTTCTGTCCCAGGATAGATCGGTGCGGTACTGTCGGAAAGAGCGGCCGAGACCGATCGCCGTTGAAGGATTCATCCTCGGGTACGGACATTCATAAAGGGCATGGAGTCCGTAAGCATGGGTATGAGCCATGACATTGTAGGGTGAGAACAACACCTCCCGCGGGTACCGGGACAAGAGGTCGAGCATGACCCGACGCGTGCGCGCCAGCGACGATTTATCGTGACGAAGCGGTCCCGTGTAACCCACCGGCGAAGAAAACATGTTGAATGTTATTTTACAGCCGTGGGCAACGATGGATTCCATCACTTCGTAGACTTCATCGATGTTATCCCGCGTGAAAGTATAAACGAACACGGCCCTCGGATCGGCCTGATAATTTTCAATCTGCTTGGCGAGAAGTCCCTTGGCCCCGCGTATGCGCCGGCTGGTCTTATCGTTGCCCCAGACGGACACGTGGATTCTATATCCGACGGTTTCGGGAATACGGCGGAAGCCGTTCGAAGCGATGGAGCCGAGCGGCATCTCCTCGAAGCATACCGCCAACAACTCTGGAACCAGGGAGGGTTCCGCCCCGGCAAGGACAACATAGGTGATCCCGCGCTCCTTTTCTTCGCGCATCAGTTTGCGCCAGGCGGCGGGATCGGCATTCTCTTCGGCAAACTGCTTTTCACCTTCGTAGTAATAGCATCCCTCGCAACGGATGTTGCAGCGATTGGTCATGTCATAGGTCGACTCCCTGAGGAAAAAATATTGCCTGACTTTTTCCCAGCGGAGGCGGACAGCCTCTTCGCCGAGCAGGTCCGCAAACCGCCATTTTTGACCGGCGGTCCTGTCGGTGTGTTTACCTATGGGTTTCGGAACCAATCGCATCAGCGGACAACCATTTACTGTTTATCGGAGCTGGATAACTTTTCCATAATATACTCGGCGATAAGACGGACATTCACAAGCTTCGGATAGTCGTCCTCGTCGATGACAATACCGTATTCGTCCTGAAGGATCAGGGCTACCGTCGCCAAATCCATGCTGTCGATGCCTAGTTCATCCACCAGATCAAGATCGGGGTCAAAGGTTGCCGCGGTCACATCTTCCAGCTTGAGTTCCGAAATAATGATGTCGGCAACGCGCGTTATGATCGATTGTTTATCACCATTTGCAGGCATTTAACTCATTTCCTCCTGAAATCACATAGGGTATGGTGCACTATTCCATATGCCTTCTATGAATTATCCGTCGTTCGGCTTAATCAATCCTTTTTGCCGTCATAACCCCCGAACAGGCAATGTCCTGCCGAACGACGATTTTGAAGTTATACGAATTCTCTCTTTCCCCCTCCGTGCGGGAGAGGGATATCGATATCGGATCGTCGGGACGGATCGGCTGCCGGAACCGCACCCTCTTGACGCCGTTTATTCTCACCTTCACGCCGCGCTTCCGCTCGTCATGCCGGACGGCCTCGCCGACCATGGACAACATGGCGACGCCCGGAAGAATGGGCCAGCCCGGGAAGTGACCGGAGAACCACGGAGAACCTGGTTCGACAAGGGCGTCTGCAACAACGCCGTCGGCACTGTTCCCAGCCTTGCATTCAAGGGAATGCCATTTGTCTTCCGTCATGATAATCCGATAAATACATTATAAGACATAAAGTCTTCACATATCAAGGGGTCATTGTACTGTCAAGATGAACTTTCATCTTTAATTCATGTGAAATACCGATATCTTTAACCGTCATTTCAGCCGATTTCCCCTTGCTGCCATGCCTCCTTCTGCGAAAAATCGCGATAATGCCAATATTGAACCATCATGGAGACGGTTCGTGAAATAAGGCGCGGATCGATCCTCCAGGCGGCGACGAGAACCCGCCAGAACATTCGCCGCTCCTGCGGGGATACGCGAAAGTTGAAATGGCGGAATATCTTCACAATCGTCAACACCCGAAACAGATTTTTTTTCCGCGTGGAATACAAATCGGTGAAGTATTTCACATTTTCAAGCCAGCGGATCATGCGGTATTCGAAGTGTCGAGGTTCATAAATCTTCTTAAAAAGTTCTTTATGCCCGCGATGAAGCTCGTCCAGGCTCATCTGCTTGGGCACGATATTGGAGGTCTGGTGCCATAGCCCGTTGAAATCCTCGATGATACGGCCTTCCCTCTTCATTTTCGCATACAGAGGTGTGTTTTTCGGTGCGTTAAGGACGCTGATCGACGCGATCGGGCTCCCCGTTTCGTTAAGGAATTCGTCTATCTCCCGGAATACGGCGGGTGTATCGTGATCGAACCCGACGATCATTCCCAGGAATGGAACGATTCCGTAACTCGATATACGGGGGATGACCTCGTAGGGGTCGAAACGGGCCAGTTGTCCTTTATTCACTTCCTGAAGGCATTCCTTACTGATGGACTCCAGCCCGAGGAAAATAACGCTGAAGCGCGCATCGGCCAGCAGGCGCAGGATTTCTTCGTCGTCTCCTACCATCACCGTCGCCTGGGTGCTGAAGGACAAGGGACGGTCCTGTTGTCTGTTCCAGGCGATAAGTTCTTTCAGAAGTCCGACGGTGAACGCCTTATCCACCAGAAAGTTGTCATCGGAAAAGAAGACCGTCTCCGCCCCGCAATCCGATGCCTGTTGCACTTCCCGCAAGATCTGCCCGATCGTTTTGCAGCGGTACTTCCGGCCGGCAAACAGAACAACGTCGCAGAACTGGCAGTTGTTGGGGCAACCCCGGCTCGTCTGGACGGAATAGTAATGGTAATCTTCCGGTTTTATATAAGAAAAGTCCGGAGCAGGCGTATCCTCGATATTGACGAACGATTCCTGCCTGTAAACCCGGCCGGCGCCGCCATTGCACCATTCCCTGAGAAACCTGGGCCATGTATACTCCGCCTCCCCGACAAAGAGATAATCCACTACGGCCCCGACCCTGTCGGCATCGAGGGTCGCATAGACACCGCCGCACGCCACGGGGATGCCGCGCGCCCTGAAGCGGGAGATAATCTCCTGCATGCGCTCCCACTGGATGGTATAGCCTGTAATGCCGACAAGATCGCAGGGGAGATTCCAATCGATCGTTCCGACATTCTCATCGCAGTATGTATATTGAATATCGAGATCGTCCGGGGTCAGGGCGATCAAGGTCAGGAGCGCGGCATTCGGCATAAGGGTCTTATGCTTATCGATGATATCGAGTGCGCCTTTCATGGCCCAGAAATTGTCCGGGCTCTTGGGATTGATGAGATAGATATGTTTCCTGGTCACGCGAAAATAAAACCTTATACTTTCGTTTCTATGGGGTTGCCCCTTCTTTGATTGCTTCAATTTCAAGAATCATGCCACCCCCGGGAAAGATCTTCATAAGATGGGTTTCGATCCTCACCGGTCTCATACCGGCAGCTGCAAGCATCCGTATAACCTCGCTTCTGGTCCGGGCATGGAGCCATACCCCCTGTCTCATGGCATTTCCAACCTGGGTAAAGAAACGAAAGAACGAACAATGAGCTGTCGTAAAATATAAACGGCCGCCGGGTTTTAAGTGCGGCGTCAATCTTTTTAAAAGCCCCGTCATATTGGGAACATATTCCAGGGAGGAAAAAGCACAGACTGCATCGAAGGTGCCGGGGATATTCATGGTCGTGATATTTCCGGCAATACACCGGATATTGTTTATATGCCCCGCGGCCGCTTTTCGTTCAAGCACCGAGAGCATCCTCCCGGATATGTCGACGGCAACCAACTCCCGGCACAGTCCGGCGATCGGCATGCTGAAAATACCCGTGCCGGCACCGATTTCAAGCACCCTGTCTGTCGCGGAAACCAGTCCCGGCAACCGGGACAATACGGCTTCCGACTCTTTTTTCTTGGCAAGGGAAACTCCGGAAGCGAACTGTTCGTGATCGTAGTCGTCCGCCAGGTTATCGTAAAAGGTCGCCACGGGGTTCACCGCCGCGCCGGCGTCGGCCGGAACCATGACCGGCTGCCCGATGACTTCCGCCAGTCGTGCAACCTTAAGGCCTTTACTCTTCAAGCCTGAAAGTATCTTCTCTATCTCCTGAAGCCAAAGATCCACATCCATGCCTCGTCCGGGCATGACATCATGCAGCATGACGATGTCGTCCGGTCGGACCTTGCGCAATATTCTGCCGGCGAGATCCTTCGTTCGCCGGTTGCCGAAATCCCCCGCCCTGCGGTTGAAAGTGACGCAAATGAGTCCCTGACCGAGCAGTATCCGCCAAAGCCTGGGATTCGTGGTGCCGACGGGAGGCCTGAACGCCAGGGGCACAACCCCAAAGGCGGTCAATATCTCCTGCCCGGATGCGATTTCACGTTCGATGACCGCTTTGCTCCGCAGCATCAGGAAGGGATCGTGGCTGCAGGAATGGTTACCGATGTCGTGTCCTTCGGAGAGTATTTTCCTGACCAGTTCGGGATGCTGCGACGCCCGCCGGCCCGGCACGAAAAAAGTCGCCTTCACGTTATGACGGGACAAGAGGCCAAGCAATTTCTCCGTCGTGGCCGGATCGGGCCCATCGTCGAAGGTGAGGGCGACGATCCCTTTTCCGGTCCGTCCACGGCTGATCACCGGAAGGAAAAAACGCGACGTCGGAATCAGGGACAAAGCGGCGCATGCGAAGAGGTAAGCGACGAGAGGAACGGCGGAAAGGGTGGGTTGAAAAAAAGCCAGGATGATGGACAATTTAATCGCCGCCAGTCCGGTCAGGTCGCCGGGAGAGATGGGACAGATGGTCGCTCCGGTCTTCGTCATGGCGTCAGAAGCTCCCATAAGGGGCCATGGTGTCCGCGGGCATACAGCCGGGAGACCACTTTCGCCGTTTTATCCCCCCCGGAACCGATCAGCCAATGGGAGCGTCCATCCGCATGTGCGGTCAATTCTTCCTTGATCGCATCGCTTGTCAGCTTGCCCGATTGATAAAAGACGGGCGTCAGCAAATCCTGCCCGGGCGATATCTGGCCTTCCCGCAAGGCAAGGTTATACAGGGCGGTATGGGGATAAATACGAACGCCGCAGAAGAAAAAGAGCACGGTCTTTTCCAGCTTGTCGGCCACAGAAAGGGTTTCGGAAAGCGTTGCTTCGTCCTCCCCGGGCCCGCCGGGCATAAGATAGTGGGCGACATGGACCCCGGCGTCGAGGGCCATACGATGGGCCCGGAAGACGTCCGCCTTCCGGAACGGCTTGCCGTAGGCGGCAAGAACCGCGTCGGTCAGGGACTCCGTGCCGAATTCGACATGGGCCAGTCCGGCATCCGCCATGATCCGGTAATAGTCGTGGGGCACATCGAGAGGGGCAAAAAAGGCCCCCCATGGAATGGAAAGGCCGGCCCGGATGAAGGCCTTGGCAACTGCAAGACTGTGGGAGACACTGCAGTTGAACGTCGAATCGGTGATGAAGAGGTATTTGGCGCCGGCGTTTTGAAGAGCGATCGCCGTTTCGGCGACGCCGTCGGGATCGGTCAACCGCAGGCGGCCACCGTCTATGTGAGGATACGTACAATAGACGCAACGGAAAGGACAGCCCCGCTTTGTCTGAATGTTCAACATGCCGCCGCGCTTGAGGTAATATTCGACATGACCGTCATCCCGATTGAAACGCCGACGGAAAGTGCTATCCGGGAGATCGGGCGGACGCGAGGCATGAAAGCCCTTTACCATCACACCGGGAATTGCAGTGGGGTCGCCGTGATTCTCCAGGGCATCCGCAAGACATACCATCGATTCGCCGTCGCCCTGGATGCCGTAATCGGCATTCAGCGCATTCATAAGCGCTTCCGGGAAGATCGTGAATCCGCTGCCGCCCAGAACCAGGGGGGCGTTACTGTATTTCCGGATCCCATCGACCACGCTTTTATAACCGGCGATGAAGCTCTGCGAATTGGAGGCGTCGGTGTTATCCACATTCCTGATGGAGAAACCGATGATGTCGGGTCTGAAACCATCGATGGCACGTTGAAGCACATCGGGACCCGATTCCCGATTAAGATCGAGAATCCTTATATCATGACGGCCCTCAAGGGCGCCGGCCACGTAATCCAGCCCGATGGGGTAGACGGGATAGGGTGCGGTCAATATGTTGGGCGATATCAGCAGTACTCTCAAGAATTCCCTTAGCCTCCGGGGATCAATACAACCATTGATATGGCATCGAAAATGTTATACGTCATTCTATAGCTAATGAATCGAAAGTTGGCAAATAAATTTGGAGGCCTCGCAAACGGACTATGCGGGTCATGCTCATTCATCCGGCCGGGTACAACTGGATGCCCGGCAGGAAGGACATAGCGGCAACGGCAAATCGGATGGCCCCCCTCGGACTGCTATCCATCGCCGCCTATCTTAAGCAGGGCGGCCACGAGGTGTTTGTCCACGACTGCCTGGGCCCTTTTGCCCCCGAGGGTATCGAGGCCAATGTGAAGGCCGCTCTCCGCGTTAGACCGGATATGATCGGATTCTCCACGACGACTTCAAGTTTTCTCGACGGTTGCGACATGGCGTCGATGATTAAGAAGGCCCGTCCCGAAATCAAGGTCGTCTTCGGCGGCGTGCACGTCTCCGCATTGGGCGCATCGCTGCTCGAAAAGTACGAAAAAATCGACTATCTCTGCCTCGGAGAAGGAGAAGCGACTCTCTCCGAACTGGCGTCCGGCCGGGAAGAAGCCGACATCGACGGTCTGATCTGGCGACGCGGCGACGAAATCGTCACGAACCCACCCCGACAGCCGCTGCCGGACATGGATCGGCTTCCTTTCCCCGATTATGCCTCCCTGAAAGGGTTTCCCGGAGGATACAACCTCCCCCTTTTCAGTTTCATCCATTTTCCCGGGGCTACCATGACGACCAGCCGCGGCTGCCCTTATCAATGCTCGTATTGCGACCGCTCCGTCTTCAAACGCTCCCATCGTTTCAATTCCGCCGGTTATATCTATGAACATATGCGTCATCTCCGAACCGGGTTCGGAGTCCGGCATATCAATATCTATGACGATCTCTTCACGTTAAACAGGCCGCGGATCGCCGAATTGTGCCGCCTGCTGACGGCAAGGCCGCTGGGCGTTCAGTTCAACTGTGCGGTCCGGGTGGGGCATGCCGATGACGCATTGCTGAAGATGCTCAAAGAAGCCGGCTGCCTCATGGTATCCATCGGTATCGAATCGGCCGATCCCGCCATGCTTGAACGCCATAAGGCGGGCGTCACGACGGCCGAGGTCGAGGACACCGTCGCAAGGATCAAGGCTTCCGGGCTCCGGGCCAAGGGACTCTTCATGATGGGCCTCCCCGGCGAAACGGAAGAGTCGATCCGGAAGACGAGCGACTTTACCCTGTCGCTTGGGCTCGACGACATGAACATGTCGAAGTTTACGCCCTTTCCGGGAGCGCCCATCTGGACAGCCCTGCATGAAGAGGGCCTTTTTCACGAGGACTGGCGGTTGATGAATTGCCTCAATTTTGTCTTCATACCCCGCGGGATAGAATCGAAGGAGAAACTGGATTTTCTCTACAACACGCACGTCAAGAGGTTCTATTCGGATCGGGCGTGGCGCAAACGCTTTGCCGGACGGTTATGGCAGCACCGGTGGAGTCTTTTCCATTTGCTGCGTCACCTTCCGTCTTTTGCCGCCGCCAGACGGCAATTTGAGCCTGATCAACAGAGATGAAGCGAAGGGGAAGGTTTCCTGATATACCATGAATCCCGCAGTAGAAGAACTGTACGCCCCTATAAGGAGACCTCGCTGCAAAAACATTCATAACCGATGATCTGTTTGACCGTATGAAACGATGCGAATACGGTACCGACGATGCCCGGGAGCAGGACATTCTGCCCGGCGAAATACAACCCGCGGACGGCCGGACGGCTTAAGGTCGCCGTGTGAAGAAGCTGTTTTGTAGAGCGGGAAACGCCATAGGCCGATCCGTCGGGACTTCCGACCCAATCCCGTATCGTCAGCGGCGTATAAGTGTCGAGGAGTTCGACATCCTTTAAGGGACCTATGACCGTCACTGCCGTCTCTAGTAAATGTTCCGCCTTCTTCTCCTTGGCTTCGAGATAGGCATCGCCGCGCTGCCCCGATCGAGAATTTTCCCATGCCCGCCAGGGTTCAATGGTTTCCGGCACAAGGATAGAGAGAAGGACTTTTCCGTCTTCCGGACTCCTTCTCAGCTGATAAAAGGCTCCGGTGTCGACATTGCCCTCGTCGTCATCCTCGACATCGAAAATATTGTAAGGATAATCCGGGCATGACAGGTCGTTGACGACGAAACTTGCGGAAAAGATTCCGGGCGTATTCTCCATCTCTCTGACGCGGCGCCGATAAGACGGCTTCAGATCAGGCGGTGGAATCATCCCGACGACCACTCCGGGATGGACGGCGGCAATGACGGATGCGGTTTTGAGTAGAAGCCCTGACTTGCAGACGACGCCTTCGACAACAGAGTTGTTCACGAGAATCCGTTCGACCTCTTCACCGGTCAGGACCTGTCCGCCCAACTCCCGGAAGCGGTCGACCAGGACATCGGCCATCTGTGAACCGTCTTTCTTTAAGCGCCAGGCGGACAAGAGATAGGAGACCAAAGCCATATGGTGATAGAGGACGGGGCAATCACGGAGGGAAAGGCCTATCCAGGAAGGCGGCACCCCCAGCACGGCGCGGAGACGCGGCGAGCAGCCGTGCCTCGTCAAAAAAGAATCCATCGATTCCAAATGCTCGAACGATGAGATGGAAAGAGACGGAGAGTAGAGGAATTCGAGGGTATCGAGACGGGCGGCAATATCGGTGATATTGCCGATTATTCCGTCTATAAGGTCCCGATCGCCCGGAAAGGCCGATCTCAGGTTTTCTGCGAACGCCTGAATGCCTTCGGGAAGATCGAAGATAAAATCACGGAAGATGTAACGGTCGATAATCCCTTCGCGCCCCATGCGCTCCAGAGGAATCCTGTCCATGACACCGAGATATTGAAACATCCGGTGCATAACCTGGCCTTCGGCCAGCGATCCCAGATAATGGATGCCTACGGGGCAATCGTATCCTCTCCTTCGGTAGCCCCTCATCAACCCGCCGGGACGCCGGTTCTTTTCGACGAGGACGACCCGGTAACCGAGTCTTGCCAAGATGATACCCGCGGAAAGGCCGCCAATACCGGAACCGATGATGACTATCTCGGCAGACTCCTGAACTGTATCCGTCATCGTTGTCTCTTCGCAGGACTGAAAAGAATTTTTACACTTAAGTACGATTGGCCTGGATATGTTCGGCCAACGCCCTTACAGAGGCAAAAACTTTAACGCCGAGTTCCTTGTTGTCGATTTTAATCCCGTAATCTTTCTCGATCATCATGACCAACTCCAGGACATCGATGGAATCGAGGCCGAGATCGCCTCCAACCAGTTGTCCCGATTCGTCAATATCGTCAGGCGTGACGTCCAGCAACCCCAATGTTTCGATAATCTTTACTTTTAGTTCCTTGACCAATTCATCCATGAACCTCTATCCTCCGTTCATTATCAAATTCACCGCCTGGTGAATTATTCATATAGACACCCTGATTCGGCTTTTTGCGCATCTGCAATTTCGGCGGTGCTTAATCCCGATGATCGAGTACCCTCTTATAGGCTGCGCGCGTAGCCCATAACAGGAAAACCCTTGCATAGTCAATTCCGGCGAGATAGGCGCCGGCTAGAAAAACAAGGTGGGACAATCCGTACATGACGGGGCCTCCGACGACGGCAATCAGCGGTTCCCCGGTGTGGAAAGCGAGGAATCCCGTGAGCGCCACGGCAGGCCAGCCTATAACGTAACTGAACAGAATCAGGAAAAGGCCCGTGTAGGTACGTGCTGTCGGCTTTCGCCTTAAGATACTCAAATCCGTTTCTTCGGCCAGGGCACGCCGGACAAAGTCCGTCTTTGCCAGATGCCGCATCATTTTTCTTATGATAAACAAGAGGCGTCGTCCCTTGCAGACCATTTCTGATAATACGCTTCTCTAACGGCGCACAGGGATATTGGAAAAAACCAGATCTTCGTCACGCCATTTAAAGAACATGACCCGGACCGCCGTAAATGGATGAAGCGTCAGGAGTTTGACTCCCCGGGTACGGGGCGACATTTTCTTGAAGATCAGTTGGGCTATAATGCTCTCTCCTGCCTCCACCGGAATGCCCCTGTAGGCATCTCTTGCCGGGGTCTTCTGCTCTCCGCGCCACAGGTAGACTTCGTTCACTTCATATGTTTTTCCCGCATAGTCCGTCAGCGACGACCTTTTATAGCGTCCCGACGTTTCATCATACAGGGTGATATACTTGGTGCCCGAGGCATTGTTCGTGGCTGCCACTGTAAACGTAACCTGGTCTCCCGAAATCTGGGCACTGATTAAATCGAAGATAAATTCATTGGACTGTCCGGAAGCAATCGCCTTCGTCGGCCGCTTGGGGGTAGCCGGCGCGGCTTTCTCGGGTTCCGGAGCGGGCTTTCTAACCTCTGCAGCCTTTGGGACTTCCGGCGCGGGTTCATACTTGGCGACGGACTTCGGCGGGGGTTCTTTCTTTTCGACCGCTTTGGGCGGCGGTTCTTCCTGAGAGGAAGAACCAAACACTCCGTCGAAGAATCCTTTTTCCTGTTTTCCTGTCTTCTGTTCCTCGAGCGACGTCTTGACGCGAAACGCCATCTTTACCCGGACACTGTCGCCTTCATTCACAAAGGAGATCAGCCGCACGGCGATAATTTTCGCTTCGGTGACGGCCTGGGCCGACGACTCTTTCGTGACCTGATAGTTCATCACCTCGGTCGTTGAAGTGGAATGCTGCATTTTGGCATCGTTGCGAACCTCTTCGAGCTTATCGATGATGGCTTCGGCCGACGCCTCGGCGGGCGTCTGGGAACCTTTGGTCGTCGCAAGACTCGTCTTGATGATGATCGACTCGTGCGTGCGCTTGATATCGTGGAGCGCCGTCTGGGCGTCCTGAAATGCCTTCTCGGCGGCATCCTTCTTTTGCTTCAGGCCATTCAAATCCAGGCGCATCTTGTCGAACTGAAGCTGTTTCTTCTTGACCTGGGACGTCTCCTGCTCGCGGTCCGACCGGGAGGAAGTGATCTTTTCCTGAAGGGCAGATATCCTCTCGCGGAAGGAGCCCACCTGTTCTTTCAAACCTTCTTCGGCCTGCTTGTCGTTCTGGAGGGTTTCACGGATCATATAATCCGCCCTGCTGAGGTCGAATTCCTTAGGCGAGAACTTGTTCTGAGCGAGAAATGCTTCCAATTCTTTTGGAGAAGTCACAAGAGCCGCTTTCATCTTCTTCGCTTCGGCATTGGGACGAACGCGGCCCGTCTTCGGGTCCTGGAAAGGATACAGCTCATACCTCTTGAGCCGGAGATAGGTTGTTCCCCGGTTGCCTTTATCAAGCTCTATACGAAGCGGTTCTTCATTATTCCATTTCGCCGAACCTTCTTCGATGGCCTGAATGAAGTCGGCCGTGAGGACCTTATCTATGACCTTGCTGAACGAGCGGATATAGGTACCCATATGCTGGGCCATGAGCGGCGAAGACGCCTGATCGGCAAGGGCTTCCAGATCGTGGGCTTTATCCTTGAAGCCCCGCGTATAGATGACGGCAACTACCGCTTCGCCTTGTTTTTCCGTTTGCAGCCATTTTTTCAGGGCCGCCTGCTGCGTCTTGATATCCTGCTCATACCGGACAATCTGGTTGTTGATATTCTCGATGCCCGTCGTCATGGTCTTGACGTTTTTCTGCAGCTCTTCGAAATCATATGATGCCGTCTGAAACTGGGCCGATATATCATCCCGCCTCTTCTTTGTCCGAACGAACTCCTTATTGGCGCCGTCAATAGCCGCCTTGAAGGACGAGAGTTCCTTGGTGCGTTCCTGTTCTACAACTCTCGTGTTCATTTTTTCTTCCTGCGACGTCGAAAACCCTTCCTGTCCTTCGACTTCGGACTGAATGATTTTCTTGATGCGGCTCTTGGAATCCGAGTCAAGGGATACCCACTTGTTGATCGAACTCGCAGAATGGGCTTGAGCGGCAACCAGAAGCACAATCATGGCAATCATGAGTCGTCTTATTCGCATATGGTTACACCTCATACGGATGGATGATAATCGAAGAGATCATCGGGAATTGGACTATTTACTGAATATTAAGGGATGTTGTCAATTTTTTTATTACGGCGTCATGCCGGTGCAAAAGACTGGCGGCTGAGAATCTTTCGGAACCCGCAAGGATTCAATGTAACGGACCGTGGACGCCCACTGGCCAGGCAGCGCCCCGCGGGAAGCGAGCCGTCGCTTCGGCGAGCGACGACTGAGAATTCCGGAACGGCACGATGGCGTTGGTGTCTGTTGCCAGGAAACCGAAGACGGCGAAAAAAAAGGGGGATTGATGTCTCCCCCTTCATGAAAACGGTATATTCCTGTTCAGATATCGGCAAGATCAATATTGATACCGTCCCGTTAACCTTGCATCGATCGCGCTTTTCATATTGCCGCACGATTTGTATGACCAATATATAGGATGGTCATGCGACGTGTATTTTAGACACACGTGTCAAGATCATAATGGCAGCGGCCCCGGATTGACGGTTGCCGTACTGCGGTCGAACTCTCTCCCCTGACGCCTTAAGAGTCGTAACAAACGAATAAAAAAAGGGAAAGAGAGGAGCTTGGCACTCATAATGGGGGGGGTAAGCACTTCCACTCCTCCTTCCCCTAGATCAATCCGCCGATCATCTATCCCGATCAGGACTGTACGGGAACCGATAACCCGTGACGGCTATTCCCGCTTGCCGATCATGCGGCTCAGTACGCCGGCAACATCGCGAAAACCCTCGTCGCGGTAGCTGAGGAACCTTGGACCTAAAGCATGCCCTTTGGCCAGGGTATCGTCGTCGTCATCCGGAAGAATCAGGATAATACGCACATCTTTCAACAGGTTCTGTAAAGTGAGAACATCCATGAGGTCGTCCTTGGAACAGCAAAACAGGATCACAACCGAAAGATCAAAAGAGGGACGATGCAGCCTTTTCGACAAAGCACCTATTTCCCTGTAGACTTCGATCGTCTCGTCCTGAACCGATTGTTCGATGGCCTGCCTCAGGCTTTCGCCGGCCTCTGTTGAGTCGGTATAATAGATCAGTATCGACATCGACATCACTGCTTTCTTGAATTCCTGATTCTCCCCCGTAAAAGAACTAAGGTATTATCTAACCAATAATTGTGCCATAGCGCATCGCAGGCGAAAAATATTTGAATGAATAATTTATTCAGCTAGTTAAACTTTTCGCTTATTTGACGGCGTTATAGAATTGGAACTGACGATAGGCTGGGTTGTCCGAAATGCCGGACGGCATCCAAAATATCGGACTTGATTCTCAGGGGGAAAGGCTCCCGGCTGGGCTCCCCTCCTTGGCAGAGTGTCATTCCGGCTGCTGCAAACCGTGATCCTTCAACAGGGCATACAAGTGTGATCTGGAAAGCCCTGAAATGGCGCATGCTTCTTTGATGTTGCTGCTTGTCAAAGTCATCAGGCCGCGTAAATATTCCTCATCGACGGTTTTCCGGTACTCAGCAAACTTCGGATACCCTGATGCGACATCGAAAGTAAAACCTAAACTCGTGCTGGGTTTCTTTCTCGTCAATGAAGCCCGGGCTAGCTTAACCCTTATCTCCGTGGGAAGGTGCTGCGGATAAAGAATGGTTTCGTCCCTCGTCACCGCCAGGACCCTTTCCAAGGTATGGACCAATTCCCGGACATTGCCGGGCCAGGAATAAGCTACGAGACTGTCCAGGAATTCGGAGGAAAGACTCTTGGGCTTCATATCGTAGCGTTCGCAGAATTTCCCAAGGTAATAGAAGACAAGTTCTCCGATGTCCTCGCTATGTTCCCTGAGCGGCGGCAGCTCGATGGTAATCGTCTTCAGGCGGAAGAGAAAATCGTCGCGGAACTGGTTGTTCTTGACCATCTGATCCAGGTCCCGATTCGTGGCCGAAACCAACCGGAAATTGCTCTTATGTTCGACTTTTCCTCCTACGGGGCGGTAAGACCTTTCCTGAAGTACCCGCAGAAAGGCCTTTTGAACCACAAGGGGCAGTTCTCCCACTTCATCCAGAAAGAGCGTCCCCCCGTCGGCCTGGCCGATAAGCCCTTCCCTGGCCTTGTCGGCGCCGGTAAAGGCACCCTTTTCATGACCGAACAGGATGCTCTCCACAATGGTCGGCGGCAGGGCGGCGCAATCGACAATGATGAAATTGCCCTGCGATCTCTTGCTGTTCTTATGGATGGCCTGTGCAAACAGTTCCTTGCCGGTACCCGTTTCGCCAAAAATGAGCACATCGGCATCGGTCACAGCTGCTTGTGCCAGGAGATCCAGGCACGACATCATCTTGGTGCTGCCGCCGATAATCTGCTCCCGGTTGAACACCAGGGGCGTTCTTTTCTCCTTTTTGATTTCCCGATATTGGATTGCCCTTTCCAGGCACAGTTTAATGGTTTTCAAGGACGATGTCTTTTCCAGGTAATCCCAGGCACCATTTTTCATGGCCAGTTCCGCCCCGTCGGGATCGCCATAACCCGTAATAATAACAACTTCCGGCGTCGAAGAAGTAGCCTGAATCTGCGGCAGGGCATCCAGGCCGTTACCGTCGGGAAGTCTCACATCCAGGAAGACAACATCGAAAGGGCGGTCAGAAGCCTCGGCGACACCGTCTTTAAGCGTATAAACGGTAACGGCTTCATGGCCCATTTGCGTCACCATGTCCTTGATCATGTTGGACATAATCTTTTCGTCGTCCACAATAAGTATGGTCGCCATCTACGGCTCTCCTTCATCAAAAGGGCTGGTCCAATATTCGTCTAATAATTCCGGCAATCTGCTGCATCAATATGGGTTTCAGCACAAACTCGCGGAAACCAAGCTGCTTCGCCTTCACGGGGGAAATGGAATCGTGGAATCCCGTACAGAGAATCATGGGCAGATCTTCTCTTATCGAGAGGAGTTCCCGGGCAAGCTCCACCCCCGTCATGCCGGGCATCGTCATGTCGGTAATGACCAAATCATAACGTTCCGGATCGGCTTTGAATTTTTCCAGGGCCGTGAAACTGCTGCATTCGCCTTCGACTTTGTACCCCAACTTCGACAGCATGACCTGACCGAGCTTGACCAGAATCTCTTCGTCATCGATAAAGAGGATTCTCTCCCGCCCTTTAGGCAACTCCGCATTTAAATCCTGATCGAGGGGACGCGGGTCTGCCTCGAGACTGGGGAGATAGACCCGGAATATACTCCCGTGCCCCCAATCGGACTCCACAGCGATTTCCCCCCCATGGTTCTTGATGATACCGTGCACGACGGACAGGCCCATGCCCGTACCATTATTCTTGGTTGTAAAAAAGGGATCGAATACACGGTCGATAATATCCGGATGAATACCTTCACCGTCATCCTTGACCGAAAGCTCCAGATAGGGGCCGGGAGGCAACGACCCGTAATTGACGGCATCCTGGGAACTTATCGATCGGCTGACAAGATTCACCTCCAGGGTCCCGCCCCGGTCGCGCATGGCATCGGCCGCGTTGGTACAGAGGTTCATCAAGACTTGTTGAATCTGTCCGGGATCGGCAAGAACGATGTCATGGTCGCATTCGAGGTGATGGATAATCCTGATGGTCGACGGCAGGGTAGCCCGCATGAGTTTCAGCGTCTCCTTGGTGATCCTGTCAAAACTTATCGGTCTCAGTTCCTGCTCCGTCTGACGGCTGAAAGCCAGAATCTGCCTGACCAGGTCGATGGCCCGCTTCGATCCCCGGAATATCTGATCGAGATAGGCATACAGGCCTGTTTCCCTGTCAGCCTCTTCCATGGCCATCTCGGTATAA
The DNA here is from genome assembly GCA_963668175.1 of Syntrophales bacterium. Lineage (GTDB taxonomy): Bacteria > Desulfobacterota > Syntrophia > Syntrophales > PHBD01. The sequence continues at coordinate 714,045 of OY764159.1, read as the reverse complement.
CCCGAAATAGCGCCCAGGATATTGTTAAAATCATGGGCGATCCCCGACGCCAGGGTTCCGATGGCCTCCATCTTTTGCGCCTGCCGCAATTGTTTTTCCAAGCTCCGTTTATCTTCTTCCGCCTTCTTTTGCTCCGTGATATCCATGGTGTTGCCGAGAATAGCCGGACGGCCGCTGTATTGGATGGCAGTCACCATGCCCATGACCCACCGATGTGTTCCCTGTTTCGTCACAATCCGGAATTCGTAAGGGCTTGTCTGCTCTCCCGAGAGCATTCTCTTGGCGTTCTTCATGACGTGGTCCCTGTCCTCGTCATGGATGAGCATGGAGGCATCCTTCTCCAGTATTTCTTCCGGCTCGTAACCCGAAAAGGCAATCCCCTGGGAATTGATGAACTTGAATTTACCGTCCTGGACCACGAAAACGCCGGCCAGCGACTTTTCCGCCAGATTCTCGTAAAGCTCCCTGCTTTCCCGAAGGGCGCGCTCCGCCTGGTTGCGAGCAGTAATATCTCTAAAATACAGAATTTTTCCGTAATATTCGCCGTCGGATCCAAACGTCGTGGCCGAATACCACTCGAACATCCGACCGTCTTTCAGGATGATCTGATCCTGGCTGTTTTCGGCCTTGTGCCCGTAAAGAAACGCTACTCTGTCCAGATATTGCTGCCGTTCCGATACTTTATCCGCTACCTTTTCCAGGACGGATCTTCCCGATATCCCGTGAAGCTCTTCCGCAGTAAGTCCCCACATATCCGTGAGTTGCTTGTTGAAACGAAGGATTCTGTCCCGGTCATCAACGATCAAAATGCCGTAGATGGACGCCTCTTGCTGGGCCGTCAAAAGGATGTTCCTGATCTTCAGTTCCTCTTCGGCCCATTTCTGATCCGTTATGTCGCGGATGCTGCAACGTTTGCCGAGGTAACTGCCGGCACCATCCCGGACCGTTTCACAAGACTGGCCCAGCCAGCGCAGGGTACCGTCCCGATGAACGATACGAAAACGGAACGGATCTTCGGGCGTGCCGTCCTGTTGCTGTAAGAACCGGCGGTAGGCAGGCTGGTCTTCCGGATGAACGATCCTCGTCATCAGATTTTGATCCGCCGCGAACGCTGCCGCTTTATAGCCCGTTATTCTTTCACAGGAAGGAGAGGTGAAAAGGTAGACGCCGTCAGGATCCAGCCAGCACTCCCAGTCATAGGTATGTTCGGCAATGATCCTTAAACGGTCTTCTGATTCTTTTAAGGCTTTCTCGGTAAATTTCAGTTTCGTGATATCGGTGCCGTAGATACCGGCGCCTTGTCCGTCTTTGAGAGGTGTAATCTCCAGAGTATATGTTGCCCCGTTGGCGGTCGTCTCGGTCTGCATCTTTGCGCCGTTCTCAAGCGACTTCAGGACAAGTTGGTGGAATTCTTCGGGCAGCCGACTGCCCGCCTGGGCTTTCCAGGCATCGAGAAGCGGTGAGCTGGCCTTATTGGCATATACGATAGCACCGTCCTTACTGATATGAAGAACGGGACTGGGATGTCCGTCAAGAAAATGTGACAGGCTTTCAATCAGCATTTTCGCTTACTTCGTAGGCCTTGATGTCTTTCGCTGTCCCCCCCCGGAAAATCGAATCAACATCCGTCTGTTTCAAAAAACCACCGGATTGAAATATCTGCGCCGGATTTTCCGATGCGGAGGAAGAAATCGCAACGCCGAATTAAAAGCCGGCGTACACGGTCGGTCCTTGCGGTGAACATGGATTCTCTATGGCATATCATCTTGAAGAGGATTCATCATCGCCGGATCAACCATATGAACGAACTCGTGATGTAATTGAATATTAAGCGAAATTGATCCTGTTGTCAATGAATATGGTGAGGAGGCGTAAGGTGAGTCCCGACGGCCGGATGAGGACGATGACGAGGCCCGGGTCCCGAAAACCATTTGCTGCCGGGCATAAAAACTCGGCGTGAAATGATTTTCTTATCCTGTCGTTAATGGGCTTCGTCACGCAGTCGGGCTGGCATGAGACATTACAGCGATTTACAATGCTCTGATTTCTCGATAGGCCACCTTGTCGGCAAGGGCGTCTTCAATCAATACCCGGTCTTCCAAAAGAAAACGCAAGCACACACCGCAATCGGAACTGATGTGCTTCGGGACGGGAATCAATTTGAAGACGATATCGTTCTTTTTCAGCATCTTCTCCGCTTTCAGGGCATGATGCACCGAATCGAACAGAATGACGCCATATGATTTACCATCGATCACGGCATCACCAAGCGTCCTGCCCGGCACATGGTCTCGGCGATATCGTACATGTTGGATATGACACCCACGGCGATATCCTTCGATATATTGAAATAATTGGCGCAAGTGCCGCAGACGAGGATATTGGCCCCCGCGTCGGCCATTTTCTTCAAATCAGCGACGCTATCCCCGTCCTTCACCGTTAAAAACACGCCGGTATTATAGAAAATGATCGTATCGGGAACTTCTTCCTGTTCACTCAACGTATGGATGAAGGCTTTGACCAACACTTCGCCAAGTTCCTGATTTCCCCTTCCCATTTTATTTTCGGAAAAGACAACGACCAGGGTTCCTTGGGACCGGACCGGACCACAGAAGGATTCGGCGGAGATATCCCCCTGCTTTTCCGAGGTCTCTCCGCCGGAGAGGGTAAGCAGGATATGGAATATCCCCTTTTCCCTCTCTTCGATCTGGATGGTGCAACCCAGCTTTTTTGCCATGCGCCGGATGTTTTCCCGTGCAATTGTATCGTCGACAATCACCTCGACACTCCGGTGCTTTTCGACGGCCTGCTTCGCGAGAATAACGGGTTGCGGGCAGGCAAGACCGCGGGCATCGACAACCTGCATCTCCCTCATCATAGGATTTCCTCCGATTGCAATGATTCAGCGGTGGCGTCTTATCTGAGCCAAAGCGGCCAGGGCGCTGATAAGTTGATCTTCCGTGTTGAAATACCCGAAACTGAACCGGACGGTGCCGGTCGGGTAAGTACCGATTGTTTTATGGGCTTGAGGGGAGCAGTGCAGCCCGGGCCTGGACATGATACCGAACTCTTCGTCAAGCATCAGCGCCACCTGCGCCGGGTCCATCCCGTCCAAAGCAAAAGATATTACCGGAATTCTTCCTGCCAAGCTTCCCGGACCATATATCCTGATACCGGAAATTGCAGTTATTCCTTCCAGGAAGAAAGAGGTCAATTGAAGCTCTTTCGCGCGAATCTTCTCGACGGTCTCCGTAAGTACAAACCGGACGCCGGCACCCAGCCCGGCCAGCCCGGCGGTGTTCGGCGTCCCCGATTCATACTTGTCGGGAAGAAAATCGGGCTGATATTCCGATTCGGACCGGCTTCCCGTACCGCCTCGAAGTATGGGGCGGATTTGTCCCTCAAGATCTTTCCCGATGTACAAACCGCCCGTCCCGGGCGGTCCAAAGAGCGACTTATGTCCCGTAAATGCGAGCAAGTCGACATTCATGGTTGCGACGTCAATGGGCAGCGCTCCTGCCGTTTGGGCCGCATCCACACAGAAAATCAATCCATGCTCCCGCGCGACGGCACCGACTTCCGCAATCGGCATGATGCCTCCCGTGACATTGGATGCGTGGGTCAGATAGACGGCCCGGGTGTTTTTCCGAATGGCTTTGGCCAGGAACTGCGGATCAAGTTCGCCGGTCCCGGCACATGGAACGATGGAATATTCAACACCCCGTTCGGTCATGGCATTGAGCGGCCTCATGACCGAATTGTGCTCCATCCCGGAACAGATGACATGATCGCCTGAATTGAGCAAACCGGAAATGGTCAGATTGAGCGCCTCCGTCGCATTCTTCGTGAAAACGATCCGGGAAGAGTCGGCGATGCCGAACAACTCCGCCAGGGCGTCCCGGGTGTCGAACACGATCCTTCCGGCCTCAATGGACAGGCGGTGGCCCGAACGGCCGGGACTGCCTCCTGTAAAACGCATATACCGTTCCATGGCCTGAAGCGTCGCTTCGGGCTTGGGCCATGAAGTCGCGGCGTTATCTAAATATATGACCCCGGTGTCCGGATTTTCCTGCACATCCATTAACGTTATCCACTTCCATGTTCATCCATGGAATGAGCAATTATTTATGATACGTATCCGATTCACGGCCGGAAAGCCAATGACGATACCCTATAATCGGTCACGAATTATTCCCGATTATGATAATCGCAACGAATCGCACTGTTTTCTATCTCCGCAACAAGTGGATACCATGAAAAACAGCCGGCGAGTATCTACCGCTTCGCACGCGGCCTATGGCTTCAGGGCCGCAATAATCTCGTCCATCGGCGGCAGCTGCCGGATGGGATAGACTTTGGTATAAATGACCCGTCCCTTTTCATCGAGAATAATATGGGCCCGTTCGGAGATGCCCTCGGCACGAAGCAAGCCCAGGGATTTGGCCACCTTCCCATGCGGCCAGAAATCGGCCAGCAGGCGGGTCTTTTTAAGCTTCAGGGACTTGGCCCAGGCAGCTTTGCAGGGAACGCTGTCTACACTGATCCCGAAAGCCACGGCATTGAGCTTCTCGAACACCTTGCTGCTTTTTTCCAGGTTCTTCATCTGTTCGGCGCAAACGGGGGTCCAGGCCAATGGGTGAAAAGAGAGAACGACTTTCTTGCCCCGATAATCGGAGAGTTTGACATCCTTGTTATTCTGGTCCCTGAGGACGAAATCGGCCGCTTTTTTCCCGACGGATATCACTTTCTTCTCTGCCATATCACACCTCCTGTATGGGTTAATGGGACCTGCGATCAACGCTTACGGCTCCGCGAAAGAGGATGGAAGCAATCAATGAAGAAAAAGCCTGACCTTGTACAACTCATCGTCGTCGCCGGCTTCTCTTATCATGCCGAGTTTTTCGCAAAGCTGAACCATCTTCTTGTTCTGCATTTCGATATATCCGTAGAATTCTTCCAGGCGCTTCTCCCGGGCAATGCCGATCAGAACGTCGAGCAGCTTGTAAGCCAGCCCCCTGCCCTGGAACGCGTCGTGGACCATAATGGCAAATTCGCATTTCTTGAAGTCGGGCTCGATTTCGAAACTGCCTATGCCGATAAGCCTGCGTTTGCCGTTTTCCCTCAGTTCGGCCACGATGGCCATCACGCGGTCGTAGTCAATATTGCAGGAACGGACATGCATCATATGGCTGATATTTCTGACGGATTGATAGTAGCGCCCCCGCAGGCTTTCCTCGGAAAGCGTCATGAACATTTCATGTTCCAAGGGCTCATCCTCCGGCCTGATCGGCCTCAAAAGGATCTCCGTCCCGTCGGAAAGGCGCCATGGCGACATATACCGCGTCGGATAGGGTGTTATGACCAGATGCGTATAGGACCCGCCGATATCCCGGCAGGCGGAATCGAGGATGATCCTCGAACCCAGGGCGAACGCCTTGCCGTTGCTCACCGCAATCGGATTGATATCCATCTCGAAAATCTCCGGGAAGTCGACGATCATGTTGGAAAAACTGACGATGATCTGCTCAAGCTGTCGAAGATCGGCAGGGGCCTTGCCCCGGTAGCCCTGGAGCATCTTATAAACTCCCGTATCCTCGATGATGCGCCTCGCCAGCGCCTGGTTCAGCGGAGGGAGGCCGATCGCAAAGTCCCGGTACAACTGAACGCCGATTCCGCCCATCCCGAACAGGATGACGGAGCCGAAAAGCTGATCCTTCCGCGCCCCGAGAATCAATTCGTAATCGATGACTTCGATCATTTTCTGAATCGACACACCCCGAATTTCCGCATCTGGGGCATACTGACTGACGCGCCTGAGGATTTTATCGTATTCCGTCTTCAGGACATCGTCGGAATTCACATCCATGATCACACCGCCGACGTCCTGCCGATAGATGATGTCCGGAGATGCTATCTTGAGCACCACGGGATAGCCTATAGCATGGGCGTAACGGATCGCCTCTTCGGCGCTGGATGCCGTTTTCGTCTCCAGGGTCGGTATGCCGTAATTGACCAGAAATTTCCGCGATTCCTCCTCCGTGAGGATCGGCACCGCTTCCTTGCAGGCCTTGCGGATCATATTTTTGAGATGATTCTTCGGCGGCGCTTCGTTGAGGGGCAATTCCGAAGGCGTTTCATAGAGCAGTTGCAGGTTTCTTTCGTAGCTGTACATATAGATGTACGTCCGGACGGCATCCTCCGGGGTGTCGTATGTCGGGATATTATAACCGGCCAGGATTTCCCGCCCGGCCAGGACATTCTTTCCTCCCAGCCAGGTCGTAATGATCGGCTTATGGGCTCCTTTGGCGACAGGCCCCAGGGCATGGGCCAGTTCTTCCGAGCGGGCGCCGTTCAGCGGCGTATAGACCACGAGGATGCCGTCGACGTCCGGCGAATCGAGAGACACCCTGACGGCTTCCATATATTGCTCGACACCGGCCGTACGGAAGATATCAACCGGGTTGCGTCGATTCCATCGCGCCGGCAGGACGTCGTCCAGGCGAGCCACGGTTTCCGGAGACAGTACGGCCAGTTGGCCTCCCGAACGCACCAGCCGGTTTGCCGCCATGGTGGCGGCCCCGCCGGCATTGGTAATGATCGCCAGTCTCGGCCCTTTGGGAAGTTGTTTGGCGTAAAGGACCGCCGCCGTATTGAAAAGATCCTTGACCTCCCAGACGCGCACGACGCCGAGGCGACGGAAGACCGCGTCATACACCTCTTCGGGCCCGGCCAGAACGGATGTATGAGACATGGCTTCCTGCTTCTGCCCGGGAAATTCCTGGGGCTTGAGGATCACGATCGGCTTGTTCCGGGCATACGCGCGGGCCGCACCGAAAAATTTCTTCACGTCGCCCAGATTCCTCTCCATATAAATCATAATGCTGCGCGTGTGAGGATCCGTGCCGAGATAATCGATGATATCCCCGAAACCGACATCCATAGCCATCCCCAGGGATGCGAACATGCTGAAGCCGACATTTGAACTGATACCCCAGTCAAAGAGCGACTTGCCGAAGGCGACACTTTGCGTGATCAGGGCAATTTCGCCCTTATCCGGTATGCCGGACACCGGTGTCGTGTTCAGGCCCGTGTGGGGCCGGATGAAACCGAGACATTCCGGACCGAGTATGCGCATGCCGTATTCCCGGCGGATGCCGAGGAGGATTCTTTCCAGCGAACCGTCCATCCGATCGGATGTTCCGTTCAGGGACGAAGTGATCACAACGCCGCCGGCCTGCGATTTGGCGCATTCTTCGGTCACGGAAGCCAGCGAATCGAGAGGAACCGCAACGATCGCCAGATCGACATGGACGGGAACATCCCTCATCCGCGCATAACATGGGATTCCCAACACCTCTTTCCTGTTGGGGTTAACGGGAAATATCTTGCGCTTTTCCGACAGGAGGAGGTTTTCCAGTATTCTTCTGCCGACGGTACCTTCAGCCTCCGTTGCCCCGATCAGGGCAATCGACGACGGATTGAACATCCTTCCCAAATCGCTCATGCTGCGGTTCGCCTCCCTGAACCGGTCTGCAAAAGGATCGCCATGCAGCCGTTACATACTACTATGGTACATGGAAATTTTTCACAGACCGCTTCCTTTTCATGCTTTATTATAACAATCCTGCCTATCCTGCACAAGGACCTGATGGAGAAGAATTGCAGCGTCAAAGGAACCATGACGGGCCGACCTGCCAGGTGAAGGCAGGCGGTTGTTCACAGAGCCCGGGCGGCGACCTCCAATCTCGGGCTTTACGTTGGATCACCGGGACCAAAATCGGGCGACGATTTCCGCTCCGTCTTCAAGCCCGCCGTCCAGGCCGATTTGAAAACCGCGGGCATCTTCCAGCGAGATATCCCCTTTCATCGCCGCCTCATACAGGGCCTGGTCGCAGGCGATGAGGGCATGTTTGACCGTCATCCCCCGGTGGATACGGATCTGTTCCTTGTTTACCGATACGGTTATGTACGTCTTCATCGGCCTGTAATGGTAATCCGCCCTTCGATCTTGGGCGAAACGGGCGCATGATGTTTCATGTAAGCAAGAATGACATCCCGCAGGGAATCTCCGTATGCCACGCGCTTACCGTGAAGGAATGTCACATATTGATCTCCGCCGGCGGCAAGAAAATCGTGGGCCGCCACCCGGTAAACCCGGTCATGGACAATCGGTCTGCCCGCAACGGCCGCGGCGACGACGCGCTTACCCGACGGCCTTGCCGCGTCGTAGCGAACCGTCAATCCTGACATCTGCATGAGGCGGTGCCTCCCCGATGCGCTCTCTTCAAGGATGTCCACGAGCTGTCTTCCCGTCAAATCCATGGCAACGACGATATTGTCAAAAGGCTCCATCGTATAGACCTGTTCCATCGTGATCTCGCCGGCAGGGATATCGGCCCGGATGCCGCCGCCGTTCATAAACGCCACATCGGCGCCCGTGCTTTCTCTGATGGCATCACTTATCATATTGCCGATATTGGACTCGCCGGCATCGGCTCTGACCAGATCGACTGCGGCGCGGCCCACGATGCGATTGAATTCGGCCCGCACCAGCTTGTCGTATTTTTCGACAAAAACCGGCGTCCGGTTCGCCGCATCGTTCGGTACGATGAGTTGCAGAACGCCCTTTCGGGGATAGTTGACAATCCTGCCGCTCAGCGGATCGATATCGAGATCCAGGGCCCCGAGGTATATGCCGTAATAGCCCGCCTGGACGATGAGTGTTTCTCCGGCGATAACCGGATTGGGGAGGATCGTATGGCTGTGACCGCCGACGATGATATGGATGCCGGGAACCTGTCGTGCGAGCTCGCGGTCTTTATCGAAGCCCAGGTGGGACAAGACGATGAAGAATCCGGCGCCATTCGCCTTCGCGTCAGCCATGATCGTCGGTAAGACCGCTGCCGGTTCGATGAACGTAAGGCCCTTGACGTTGTCCGGTTTTGTTGCATAGGGCGTTCCTGTTGTGGTCAAGCCGATGACGGCAATCTTGATTCCTTTTCTTTGAAACAGGGCGTAAGGTTGGACTCCCGGAAGATATTTTCCTCTTGAATCGACAATATTTGCAGCCAGGAAAGGGAATGCGGCGCTTGCCCTCAACCGGTCTAAAACATCCAGGCCCCAGTCGAACTCATGATTGCCGAGGGCCATGGCATCGAAACGGGATGCATTCATCATCTCCAGAACCGGTTGCCCGCGGAAAAGGTCCGATACGGGCGCTCCCTGGAACATGTCGCCAGCCGATAGAAGCAGGGTCCCGTCCGGGTTCCGGGTCCTTTTCGCCGTAATCGCTGCCGCCAAGGAAGCTGCGCCGCCGACAGGTTCATTCCTAATGGCTTTTTCGACAAACGGCAGGAGATGTCCATGAAAATCGTTGACGTGGAGGATAGTCAGGCGAACGGGAGGCGACGCCCCGGCAATACCCTGCCATAACGGACAGACGGCGCTGAAAAGAAGAACTATAAGGAAAATTTTCCGTATTTTCGTCATGGCGTCTGCGCGATACACGGATAGTACTTGGGTTGAACTTGCCGGTTCCTGCTGAAGATCACGGCCAGGACAGTTCCGATGACGGCTGCAGAACGGGAAGCAGGCTCCTCCATAAAGGGCCGTCATAAGAGATGCTACAGGGAAATGGGCCCTTCTGTCAACGCGAAAGGGTCACCTTCGACCTTGCAGTGCATACCGTGTCATACAGACATAGATTTCCGTTGTTATTTTAGACCGCTTCTTATATAGATAACCTATTGACGGGATGGAGAAAAGGGACCCGTAATCAACCGTACGTTCCTGATACGGACCTGAGGATGATCGCGAAAATGAGAGGCAGGAAGCAACATTCGACACAAACAGGAGGTGCATCCGATATGACGAAGCGCTTTTTAGTATCCGTCTTTATTTTACTGGCCGTATTTTCGATGTGGTTTCCTTGTACGGTATCATCGTTTGCGGCTGCGGGTGGGGAAAAGAATATCATTCTGGCGACGACTACGAGCACTCAGGATACGGGACTACTGGATGTCCTTATCCCCATTTTCAACAAGAATACGGGTTACTTCGTAAAAACGATCGCCGTAGGTTCCGGACAAGCCATGACCATGGGACGGAAGGGTGAGGCCGATGTCCTGTTGGTCCATTCACCCGACGCGGAGAAAAAATTCATAACGGAAGGTTACGGTGTCAACAGAAGACTGGTCATGCATAACGATTTCATCATTGTCGGTCCTAAGAGCGACCCCGCGCACATCAATAAGATCGGGAACGCGACGGAGGCCTTCAAGAAGATAGCCGCCGGCGGCGCGCTCTTTATTTCCCGGGGCGACAACTCGGGCACACACGCGACGGAGAAAAAGATATGGGGAGCCGCAGGCATCAAGCCCGAGGGCCAGAGATGGTATCAGCAGACGGGTCTGGGCATGGGACAGACTCTGGGCGTTGCCGCGGAAAAGAAGGCCTATACGGTGACGGATCGGGGCACGTATCTGGCCCTGCAAAAGAGCCTGGGGCTCGATATCCTGCTAGAAGGCGATGCCATCCTCCTCAATATCTATCACGTCATCGAGATCAATCCGGCGAAGTGGCCTAAAATCAATGTGGATGGAGCCAGGGCTTTCGCCGATTTCATGGTATCCAAGGACACCCAGGCTATTATTAAGACCTTCGGGGTGCAAAAATACGGATCGCCGCTCTTTTTCCCCGATGCCGGCAAAAAAGAGGAAGCCCTGGGCCGATAAATGGACATCATTCTCGAAGGCCTCAAGCAGGCCTTTTATCTGCTCGTGACGATGGACCCGGAAGTCCTGGGGATCACCTTGCTCTCCCTGGAAATATCCGGGTTGGCGACATTGATCAGCCTCTTCATAGGTATCCCCGGCGGCATGGCACTGGCCCTCTCCCGCTTCGCCGGCCGCAGGTTAGTCGTGAGTCTCGTCAACACGGGGATGGGGCTCCCGCCGGTTGTGGTCGGCCTTTTCGTGACGATCTTCCTTTGGCGTAACGGCCCGCTGGGATTCTTAGGCATTCTCTACACACCGGCCGCTATCGTCATCGCCCAAGCCATCATCGCCACACCGATCGTCATGGGAATCACGCTGGCAGCTATTCAACAGCTTCCGAGAAATTTAAGGCTCCAGATCCTGGCATTGGGAGCGACCCGGGCCCAGATGCTCTGGCTGCTGGCCAAGGAAGCTCGCCTCCCGCTCCTCGCCGCCGTTATGGCGGGATTCGGAGGTGTCATTTCGGAGGTCGGGGCGTCCATCATGGTCGGTGGCAATATCAAGGGCTACTCCCGCGTGTTGACCACCGCAACCGTCATGGAGACGAGCAAGGGCAATTTCGATCTGGCCATGGCCCTGGGATTTATCCTGCTTATTTTAGCGTTTTCGATCAATGCCCTCCTTACCCACATCCAACAGAGAGAACGGCCGAGATAACAGAACACCATGAAGCATTTTCTTTCCGGAGAAAACCTGGTTGTCAGACGCGGCGGCGTGACCGTTCTTGATATTCCTGCTTTTGCCGTCGATGAAGGTTCCATCTTTTCCCTGATCGGTCCGAACGGCACAGGCAAATCAACCTTTCTTCTGGCATTGGCCGGACTTTTGGGCATTTACCGGGGCCGGATCTGCTTCAAGGATCGGGAAATCGCCCGTAACAATCTTGTGGTCTACCGACGGCAGATTGCTTTCGTTTTCCAGGAACCTTTACTTCTGGACACGACCGTCTTCGGCAATGTAGCCGCAGGACTCAGGATCAGGAAGAAGACAACAGCGGAAATCGAAGATCGGGTCCCTGAAGCCTTGGAGCAATTCGGCATTCGTCACCTGGCCGGGCGTTCCGCACGCAAACTTTCCGGGGGCGAGGCGCAACGGACGAATCTTGCCCGGGCCTTTGCCGTAAAGCCGGAGATCATTTTTCTCGACGAGCCTTTCGCATCTCTCGATCCGCCCACGCGGGAGGGACTTATCGAAGATCTCCTCAAAATACTCCGCGAGACCCGGACGACGGCTCTGATGGCGACCCACGATCAGATGGAGGCGCTTCGTCTTGCCGACCGTATGGCTATCATGAACGAGGGAAGAATTATTCAGACAGGCACTCCCTCGGAAATCATCAACCACCCCTGCAACGCTTTCGTCGCCTCCTTCGTAGGAACGGATACGATCCTGGAAGGACAAGTGGTCGCGAACAGGGACGGCGACCTGACCGTGTCCGTCAACAATCGGCTTATCCGGGCTGTGGCGGGAACAGCGACGGAAGGCAGGGTGCTGTGCTGCATCCGGCCTGAACACGTCACCATCGGCACGAACCATCTATCGGCCGCCACGAGTGCCAGAAACGTCCTGCCGGCCGTCATCCGCGATATCCGGGCCATGGGACCATTTTTTAAAATCATTCTGGATTGCGGTTTTCCCCTTGCCGCCTACATTACCGGAGAATCCCTCGATAACATGTCGCTCCGCAAAGATATGAGCGTGACGGCATCGTTTAAAGCCACCGCCATCCATATTATTCAGCGATAATCTCTCATTCGCCATGTCTTATCGATTCATAGCAGGACATGACGTCCTCAAGTCGTATAAAGACCCTTTGGGAATCTTAAGAACCGGCAAGGGCGAATCAAATCATGGGGAACATTATGTTTGACAGGTATGCATTAATTTACATATAAGGTGACGCTTAGGTTTTGATGAACGGAATCGAATCGGGAGCATGGTTATTTAATGGCGACACCGGAATATGATACTGGCAGAATAGGCATTATAGGCCCCGGCAGACTCGGAACGTCCTTTGCGTACAAGTTCGGCAGGGACAATAAGAAGGTTACCATCTATTACCATGACGTCGGCGTATGTCGGGCCATAAACCAGGATCATCTCAACCCGATCCATCTCACGGAAGACCTGGCCAAAAAGCTCGGCGGTATCGACAACGTGCCGCGCCTGGCGCCTAAAGTTTTTGCCACTAACGATCTCGAGAGACTCGTAGAAGACAACGACTTCATCGTGACAACCATTACCATGAACCGCCTCTCCAATTTTCTGGCCGATTTAAGACCTCTGCTTGAAAAGAAGACCGGCAGTACCTGCCTCATCTCCCCGATCAAGGGCCTCACCGCCGACGAGATGACAAGAGAACTGATGACGCCTTCACAACTCATCAACAGCAACCTCTACAAAATTCGCCATAAGTACGAAATTGCCTGTATCGGCGGACCCTTCTTCGATATCGATATCGCCCTGGGAAACCCGGTCTGTGTGACGGTGGCGGGCAAGAAGCGCATATCGACGATTATCAAAAACAATATCATCAAATTCAACCGCAGGGAATTCACGTCCTATTACAACTTCGACATGATCGGCGTGGAGGCGTGCGGCTCCCTCAAGAATATCGTGGCCAACATCAAGGGGCTCTCCGATTCCCTCGAACTCGGCAGCTCCATCCCGGGCACCATTTTTGCCAGGTCGGGTGTCGAAGTCCGTTCCCTGTCGAGGCTGTTGGGAGGCAGTTTTCAGGCCTTTTTCAGCCAGGCAGGCGTGGGGGACATGTATGTCACCATTTCGTCCGAGGCCAGCAAGAACTACCGGTACGGGAAGTATTTCTACGAATATTACACGGGCAATCCCATTGAAACCAATCTGAAGGTCCTGGAGCGCATCGACGGGACGCCGGAAGGCCCTAACACCATACGTAACGTTTATAAATACCTGGAAAAGAAAAACATGTACAGCCCGCTGTTTCATTGCGCCTATAAGATATTCAACGAAGGGAGCACGCGGAGTCAGATCAAGGAGCAAGTCATTCAGGCGTGTCAATTCGACCGCCGCACCAACGAATACATCGGTCCGATATCGCGACTGTTTTATCGGATCGCTCCGAATCTTTGGTATCGAAGACATAAGGGCTTGATGTCCAATGTCGACGTATAGCACTGGCTTGTGTCTCGAACGGATATGCATAATTTCAACCGTCTCGCTTGACGGCCGGAAAAATACCGCAGGGAGGACAAAAAAGGAGAGGAATCATGGAACAGAGTAAAATCATCTTGGAGGATCGGGAAATACCGAGGCAATGGTATAATATCATGGCGGATATGCCCACCCCAATGAGCCCGCCGCTCCATCCGGGAACGGGGAAGCCGGTGGCAGCCGAGGACCTGGCGCCGATATTCCCCATGAACATCATCGAGCAGGAAGTCAGCACGGAGAGGTGGATCGACATCCCCGAGCCCGTGTTGGAGAAGTATCTTCTCTGGCGGCCCTCACCTCTGTATCGCGCCCGTAATTTCGAGAAACTTCTGGATGCGCCGGTAAAGATCTACTACAAAAACGAGGGAGTCAGCCCGGCGGGTTCCCATAAACCGAATGCCTCCATTCCGCAGGCCTATTACAATAAAGAGTTCGGCATTAAACGCCTTGCCACGGAAACCGGGGCGGGGCAGTGGGGAAGCGCGCTCTCCATGGCGTGTCAGATGTTCGGCCTGGAATGCCGTGTATTCATGGTCCGGGTGAGCTACGAGCAGAAACCCTACCGTCGGCTAATGATGAAGACATGGGGGGCGGAATGCATTCCCAGTCCGAGCAACCTTACCGAAACGGGCAGGCGCATCCTCGCCGAGCATCCCGATTCTCCGGGCAGCCTGGGAATCGCCATCAGCGAAGCCGTCGAAGATGCCGTGACCCATGCCAATTCACGCTATTCGCTGGGCAGCGTTTTGAACCACGTCCTCCTCTACCAGACCATCATCGGACTGGAAGCACAAAAACAGATGGAAAAGATCGGCGTCTATCCCGACGTGGTTATGGGCTGCGCCGGCGGCGGCAGCAATTTCGCCGGCATCTCCCTGCCTTATGTCCGGGACAAGATCCACGGCAAGACAGTCCGCATCGTCGGGGCGGAACCCTCGTCCTGCCCGACGATGACGCGGGGTCCCTTCGCTTACGATTTCGGTGATCTCGCCAGGATGACGCCTCTCCTCGCCATGTACACCCTGGGCCACGATTACGTACCGGCGCCCATCCATGCCGGCGGTCTCCGCTATCACGGCATGGCGCCGATCATAAGCCACTTGGTCAAGGAGAAGATCGTCGAGGCGCAATCCTACAACCAGGTGGAAACCTTTGAAGCGGGGATAAAATGGGCGCGGGCCGAAGGCTTCATCCCGGCGCCGGAAACCAATCACGTCATCGCCGCCGTTGTCGCGGAAGCGAGACGGGCCAAGGAGGAAGGCAAGGAGAAAACGATCCTCTTCAACTGGAGCGGCCACGGCATCATCGATCTGGCCGCATACGATGCGTTCCTGTCGGGACAGCTCCTGCCTTACGAACTGCCCGATGCGGAGATTGAGAGGGCTTTGAAGGCTATCGCAGGTTTTCCGAAACCCTGACGGGAATCGGTTTTAAAATACCCTCAACGAAAAGGCCGCCGCGGAACGGATCCGGGGCGGCCTTCTATTACAAGGCTGTTGAAAATCGCGTCTTTCGACAAGCTGTTAAAAGGCTCTCTGGAATTCCCGATCGCGGAAAACGGTCGTCACCAGCTGATCCACCGTCCGATACGCCCGTGCTTCAAGCTCGGCCTTGTCCTGGCTTGTCGTCGGCGGGACCGTTACCGTAAAGTCTTTCTGCAGTTTGGTTTCACCGTCTTTAAACACCAGTACCTGAACCACCCATTCCTGATCCGTCAGAGACTTTAAGACCAGTTGGAAATCGGAAACACCTTTCGGAACCCCTGCGGCAGGCTGCTGGTAAGGCCGCGGCCCCCACCAGGGATGGTAATAGGGATTATAATTCCCCCCATAGGTGGCATCGAGAACTTTCATGCCGGTGAAATCGAAGGCCTTCTTGAAGCAATACCACATGTACGATTCCAGGTGCTCCGTGGCCTCGTAGGTGACCTTCTGATCGGCACTGGCATAACTCCAGGACCTCGTATTGGCGGCCTGATTGATGAAATTGTCCAGAATAACCGTTTTGCCCTTGTAACGGCTGAATTCCCCCGACCTGAAGCCGGGCTTGTAATTATCCTGTTTCAGGGTCACCTTCATGCCGCCGGCGCCGCATCCCAGCAGTGCCGCTGCTGCGACGAAGCATATTACGAGTTTAGCGAACTTCGAATAGTCGTACATCATCGTCCCTCCTAAATGGTTTTTGATCTATTCGATCCGTCCCCCCCCCCCTGCTAACGGATAATACAGTCGTTGTCAGCGCACCTTGGCCCCGGTCTTGGGAACCCGGTCGAAACCGATCAGCGACAAACCGTTCTCCGCATCCGTGGCCAGAAGCATGCCCCGGGACTCCACACCCATCAGCTTGGTCGGTTTCAGATTGGCGACAACCACGATTTTTTTACCCACCAGTTCTTCCGGTTTGTAGTCCTTGGCGATGCCTGCCACGATCTGCCTCTCTTCCCCGATATCGATTTTGAGCCGCACCAGTTTGTTCGATTTGGGAACCGGTTCCGCCTCCAGGATTTCCGCAACCCTAAAATCTACTTTTTCGAATTCGTCATAGGTTATTTCCGGTTTGATATCCACGGTCATCTTTTTCTCCTTTACCTTCTCGTCCTTCTTCACTTCGATCCGGGGGAACAGAGAATCCGTTTTTTGAAGGGCCAGTCCCGGTTGCAGCCCCCCCCAAGCGGCAATGTGACTGAAGTTCAGTCCACCTTCATCGGCGATACCCAGTTGTGCCAGTATTCTTTTCGCGGTGCCCGGCATAAAGGGCGTAATCAGTATCGCTATGACCCGGAGCGATTCGAGCAGGTGGTACATAACGGCTTCAAGCCGGGCCTGATTGGCCGAATCTTTGGCCAGGACCCAGGGTTCGCACGACACGATATATTTATTGGCGGCGTTGATGAATTCCCATATGGCGATCAGGGCCTTGTGCAGCGACATATCTGCGAAACATTCCTTCACTTCCCGGACGGTCTTCTCCGCCGTTTCGGTCAGCGTCCGCTCTTCCTCAGAGAGCGGGGCTGACGCGGGAACCTTTCCGCTGCAATACTTGACGGCCATCGTCAGGCTGCGGCTCACCAGATTTCCCAGATCGTTCGCCAGGTCGGAGTTGACCCGCTGCACGAAGGCTTCTTCGCTGAAGCTCGAATCAAGGCCGAAAACCATGTCCCTGAGCAGAAAATACCGGAAAGCGTCGAGTCCGTATTTGTCCTTGAGGTCTAAGGGTTTCACGACATTGCCGAGGCTCTTGGACATCTTGCTCTGGTCGACGTTCCAATAGCCGTGGACATTCAAATGCCGATAGGGATCGATGCCGGCCGCTTTCAACATGGTCGGCCAATAAATGCCGTGGGGTTTCAAAATGTCCTTGGCGGTGAGATGCTCGGCCACAGGCCAGAAGGTCTTGAATTTATCTCCGTCCGGATAGCCCAGGGCAGTAATATAATTGATCAGAGCGTCAAACCAGACGTACGTAACGTACTGGTCGTCGAAGGGCAGATTGATGCCCCAGGTGAGGCGGGTCTTTGGTCTCGATATACACAAATCGTCCAGGGGCTCCCGCAGAAACGCGAGGACTTCGTTTCGGTATCGTTCCGGGCGGATAAAATCGGGATTCCGGTTGATGTATTCGATCAGCCAATCCTGATACTTGCTCATCTTGAAGAAATAATTGCTCTCTTTCCGGTATTCGGGAACAGTCTGATGATCCGGGCATTTGCCGTCCACAAGCTCCTTTTCCGTATAGAAGCGCTCGCAGCCCACACAATAGAAACCTTCATAATGCCCGAAGTAGATATCCCCCGTATCGTAGATTTTTTGCAGGATGGATTGCACCGTGGCGACATGGTCGGCATCGGTCGTACGGATGAAGTAGTCGTTCGTGATGGACAATTCCGGCCAAAGTTCCCTGAACTGGGCGCTGACCGCGTCCGTATACTCCTTCGGATTGATGCCGGCCTTGGCCGCGGCTTCGGCGATCTTATCGCCATGTTCGTCCGTACCGGTCAGAAAGAAGGTTCGATAACCGTTGAGACGGTGATACCTTGCCAGGACATCGGCGACGATCGTCGTATAGGCGTGGCCGATGTGCGGGGATGCATTAACGTAATAAATCGGCGTCGTTATATAATAAGCTTCTTTCATCAGCGATCCTTTCTGCACTGAATGGTGATGACCTTGCCAGGGGAGGTAGTACCGGCTCCGGTTTTACAGATCAGCCATTTTAACGGTGATTTCCTTACCGTCCTCCATTTCCACGGTAACCTCTCCGCCCAGGATATTCTGCCTGATGACTTTGCCCGCGCCTTGTTCCGTCTGAATGATCTTTCCGCATTTCGGCAAATGCTTCTTGATCCCGGCATATGTTTCGTATTCGAATGCCAGACAACACATCAACCGGCCGCACAACCCGGAAATTTTCTCCGGATTGAGAGACATGGACTGTTCTTTGGCCATCTTGACGGAAACACGATCAAGATTCATAAGCATGTTGGCACAACAGACTTCCCTCCCGCAAATGGCTATCCCTTTGACGATCCGTGCTTCATGGCGGGCGCCGATCTGTCTCAATTCAATCCTGGTCTTGAACTTCTGAACAAGGTCTTTCACCAGTTCCCGGAAATCGACCCGGTTGTCGGCCGTAAAATAGAAGATGACCTTGCTGCGGTCAAATAGGCATTCCACATTGATCAGCTTCATCGGCAGATTCCGCTCCCGGATCCGCTCCCCGCAAAACCGGCCACATTCCTTCTCCAAGAGATGGATATCCTCCCGGTTCTTCAGATCGGCCTCGGTCGCAACCCGCAAGACATCTTTCAGATTTGCCGGCAGCTTGTCGACCGGAACGTCGCTCACGTCGGTTGCCGCCACTCCAAGGGCGGGACCGCTGTCCGTGTGGACCACGACCTGATCGTCCTTTTGCAGAGGCAGATCGGAGGCGTGGAAATGATATATCTTCCCTTCTTTTTTAAACTTCACCCCGACTATTCTTTTCAACAGTCCCGTCTCCCCGTTTGCCTGAATTAGAGCTACACAAGCTTGAAGGCCAAAGCTTCCAAGACCAGCGATCGATTGGCGTTCTGCTCTATGGCCCGGTATGTTGCATCTATATTTTTAATATTGTCCAACATTTTATGGGACGAAAGTCTCCCGGCAATATCTTTGATCGATTCCAGGCGGTCCTGGTTCAAGAGGAGCCCTATTTCGCCCGTTTCCTTGAACACCATGGCATCCCGGTAGCATATCTTCAAGATTTCAAGCCTGCTCAATACGTCCTGCTTATCTTTCCCCATACTGCCCAGAAATGATAACATCTTCAAAGGATCATTGGTATGACTTTTTACCACCTGATCCACAATTTCATTCCGGGGTTTAAGGAAACCGTCCTGATTCATGTCGAGGGCTTTTCTTATGCTTCCGCCCGACGAAGCCGCCAGGAGCATAGCGTCCTCCTCGCTGATAGACAGACGACTCCGCAAAAACGAGGCGACGGTCTCCGGCGGCAAGGGATTGAATCGCAGATGCTGACATCGCGACAGAATCGTCAGCGGCAGGGAGTGGTGGCGGGCGCTCAACAGAATCAGCGTCGTGGCCTGGGAGGGTTCTTCAAGGGTCTTCAAAAGTGCATTGGCCGCTTCCGCGTTCATCTTGTCGGCGTCGACCAGTATAAAAATTCTCCTTCCGCCCGCAAAAGGCCGAAAACGGGTCTGTTCCTGCATATTTCGGATGTCTTTGATGCGAATGAATTGACCGTCCGCCCTGACGAAGAAAACATCCGGGTGGTTGCCGTGCTCCATTTTGCGACAGGACGGACATTCATCGCATGCATCGGCAATTCCTTTTTCGCAGTTGAGGGCTCTCGCGAATATCTCGGCCGTCGTCCGTTTACCGATACCCGGCATACCGAAAAACAGATACGCATGGGGAACCCGGTCCCGCTCCAGGCTGCTCTTCAAGATCGCAATCTGTTTCTGATGGCCGAAAACCTTTGCAAACGACATGCTGCCCCCTGGGCGATAAGGTACTAACCTTTGTCTTTTGTATGTTGCGTATTGAATAGAGAAAGGTGAATGCGTATCTCTTCCTGGATCTCCGTTATGCCGCCCGATGCGTCGATGACGCGGAACCGTTCCGGTTCATTCCTGGACAAGGCGAGATACCCCTCCCTCACCCGCTTGTGGAAGTCCAAGGCTTCCCGTTCAAACCGGTCCTCCGCCGGCAGTCCCTGATTGCCGGCAATTCTCATCATCGCACGGCCAAGGCCTTTTTCCACCGGCAGATCGAACAGAAATGTGAGATCCGGTTTTAACGCCGTCGATGAGAAACAGTTGATCCGGGCGATCACTTGATCGATCGGAATGCCCCGGCCGTAACCCTGGTAGGCGATGGTCGCATCGGAGAAACGGTCGCAAAGCACCCAGCAGCCGTCATGCAGGGCAGGCAGAATAACGTCCTGTACATGCTGAGCCCGGGCAGCCAGGAAAAGGAGCAATTCCGCTTCGGTTCCGATATCGAAAGAAGATTTGTTTAAAAGAATTTCCCTGATTTTCCTGCCTAACGGCGTCCCGCCCGGCTCCTCCGTCGTCACGGTCTTGAACGATTTATCCCTCAAGAAAGCTGCCGCCATCCCCATCTGGGTGGTCTTGCCGCAGCCTTCAATACCTTCAAAAGTGACCAGTACCCCCATCAGAGTGCCCCGTGATCCATCGCGGTCTTATGCACCGCGGCCCTCTTCGTTTCATGAAAAATCAACAGGGGAAACACCCTGTTCCGCGGGCTGTTTCCCCCACCGTGTTTTACTGCTCAGAAACGCTATTTCTCGTCACCGGGAACAATGGCTTCAACCGGACATTGATCTGCACAAGCTCCGCAATCCGTGCATAACTTGGGATCGATGACGTACTTGTCTTCACCCTCGCTGATAGCTTCAACAGGACATTCGTCCTCACAGGAGCCGCAAGCAATACAATCATCTGAAATTACATATGCCATTTTTTATTCTCCTTCATTGATATTTTTTATACCGGATGGATAAAGAACGATATCCTTATGGTACGGAAACGACTTCTTTAACCCCAGGGACTTCCTGCTTCAGAAATTTCTGAATCCCCAGTTTCAAGGTCATCTGGGACATGGGACACCCTCGACAAGCCCCAACCAGTCTGACATTGACGACACCTTCATCCGTGACATCGACCAATTCCACATCTCCTCCATCAGCCTGGAGATTGGGACGGATCCTGTCAATGGCTTTTTGCACCAATTCTTTCATGGTTTTTCGATCCTTTCTTCTCTAAATCCAGTACCTTGCCCTATGCACCTAAACATCCGGCATACCGTCCTTCGGCAGTTTCTTGCCCGATTGCAATGCATGGGTGAAAGTCGCGACTTATGGCCTCACACCACCACGACGAACAACCTCAATTCCCCTTAATGGGGCAAATCTGAAATCATTTTTCGTGCAACATCCTGCGCCACGTCGGGAATCGCCGGCTTAAACAATGTATAACTCTTGTCTATATGATGGCCCGCTCTCCATATTAGACGGCCGTTTCCGGTATCGACAAGTTTCATATCCAAACCCGCTTTGGCAATGTCGTCGCCCTTGTCCTTCGTATAAAGCCAATAATCGACGCGTACCATAAGTATCGCTTCCACGCCGAATGTTTCCCCGATCTTCTGACTCAACTGGGGATCGGAGAAATTCAGCAGATTGAGTTTGGACTGATATTGGTCGATGCCCTTATGCAGCCCCTCATCGGCCGTCATCCTCTGTTTGACGTCGTCGGGAGACACGACTTTATCAAACCATTTCTTCCTATGTAAAGCATCGACTACGATTTTGTCAATAACCCCCCGGGCTTCTTCGTTTTTGCCTACATCGACGGGAAGAATGCCGATAGTCTTGGGATGGAAATTTTTGGCTTCGGGCGAAAATTCGGTATAACGCAGGCCACTGCATCCCGACAGAATTACGACCGCAATGGCAAGGAACAAGTGCACCCGTAATTTTTTCATTCTTAATGATGCCTCCCCGGCACTCGATACTATGATCCGGCGATATGTAACCACAACAGCCAAAAGAACGCACTTATCCCTGCTATGAGATAGCTGGTTTCAAGAATCCCTTCCAGGGCGACCCCGGAAAGCCCCGTCCTTCTATCACAAAGTTTCAAACAAATCCATATATAAAATAGGCAGGTTAACAAGGCATAATTTACCGAAGACGCCCAGCCGAGGGGGTGCGAAATCAAGAGGATGACGAACATAACACCCCACATGCCCTTGAGCAGTTTTTGCGTATTCCCCTTCCCGATAAGAACGGGGATGGTCTCACGACCGATGAGTTTGTCGCTCTGGATATCGAGCATATCCGACATGGCCGACCGGATGAAGACGACGGAAAAGATGAATAAAAAGGCAACTATCATCCCGGGTTTGAAAAGGTTGAAGGACGTCATCTGGGGTAGGATGACGGCAACCAGCGCCCAGGCGGCCGCCATGAAAACATTTTTCGAGCCCGGCAGGTCTTTCAGACTTTCAAATCGCCAACTTGCCGGCATGATCTTGGTGTTATACAACACGCCCAAAACGGAGATGCATAACAGCAGAATAAACGGCGCCAGCCCCGCCGACAACGACAGGATCAGTGCCGCCATCATAAAGGCCATGGCCAGGACCGTGTAGAGACGGGTATATCTCTGATAGGTCTCTTCCCGGAAAGAACCGAGAATGCTGCTTGTTCTGGGGTTGATGACACGATTGAACGTATGCATGGAAAAGACGAACAGCGCGGTCGTTATAATCGGCACCATATCCACGGGGAATTTTTGGAGAAGCATACTGGCGAAGGCCAGGCACCCGGCCCCCACCGAAGCATAGATGTCGGTCATGACGCTGAATGCCCAGAAATGGCGGAGTCTTGAAAATCGAACCCGGTTTTGGCCCTGGACCAGTTTTACATATTCTACGACGCGGTCGATAATCCAATTGGGCGTGGATGCCCCGGCCGATATACCTATCCGGTCGCCGTGATTAAGCTGGATCTGTTTCAGCTCATCCACCGTCTCGATATGATAGGTCGGAGTGCCCCCCGCTTCGGAAAGCATTGCCAACCTCATGGTATTGGCGCTGTTTCTGCCGCCGACAATGACCATAACGTCCATCTCGGAAGACAATTCCCGCACTTCGGTCTGCCTCTTCTCCGTCGAATCGCAAATGGTATCGAAAACGACCGTCTCGGGAAATTTTGCTTTGATCAGGGCGACAATGCGGGCATAGTCTTCCTGGTTCTGGGTCGTTTGGGCCACAACGCAAACCCGGTCCAGTCCGTTTAAAATGTCCACGTCGCGGTCGCAACAGACGACGCTGCCCCTTCCCCCGGCGTATCCGAGCAGGCCGTTGACCTCAGGATGCTCGGGGTCGCCGACGATGACGATATGGCAGCCTTGTTTAGCATGTTTCTTTATGATTGCCTGGACATGGGCCACTTTAGGACATGTCGCGTCGATGATCCGGATGTTTCTCTCCTTGATCCTTCTCCGCTCTTCCGGGGATATGCCGTGGGCCCTGATGACGATGGTCGCATCCTTGTCCCCCTTCTCGATATCGTCCACATGGCGTACGGGTACAATTCCCCTTTTCTCCAGAAGTTGGATAGTTTGAGGGTTGTGGATAAGCGGACCGAAGGTATAGAACGTCTTGCCGCCTTTCTTTTGTGCCATTTCCAGCACAATATCGACGGCGCGCTTGACGCCCATGCAAAACCCCGCCGTTTTGGCCAACTTGACACTCATCCGCTGCGGATGCCCTTTCCAGCGAGCAGATCTCGCCCTGTTATCTCTTGCTTACATGGATAAAAAATTCCTTGTTTCCCGCCGGCCCCAGGAGCGGCGATTCGCAGGAATTCCAGACATGCAGCCCCAGCCCCAGACAGAAATCCCCCAGGTCCTTCACTACTTTTTCATGCAAATGCCTGTCTTTGACGACACCATGCTTCTGTACGTTTTCCCGTCCTACTTCGAACTGAGGTTTGATGAGGGCGATGAGGGACGCCTCGGCGCCGATGAGCGGCAGCACGGCGGGAATGACCAGTTTTAACGAAATGAACGAGGCATCGATGGTGGCCAGGTCGATCGTTTCAGCGATATCCTGCCCCTGGTAATAACGTATATTTGTTCGTTCTATAACGACCACGCGCGAATCTTCGCGCAATTTCCAGGCAAGCTGACCGTAGCCGACATCAATGGCGTAGACCTTCGCCGCCCCCGCCTGGAGGAGGCAATCGGTAAACCCGCCCGTCGATGCCCCTACATCCATCGCAATCAAGCCGGCGACGGAAATCCCGAATACGTCCAGGGCGGACCTCAATTTCAGACCGCCGCGGCTGACATAGGGATTGTCCTCTCCCTTGATTCTGATAGGAACGTCATCCGGAAAAAGCGCCCCTGCCTTGTCGACCCGCGCTTCCCCGACGATAACTGACCCGGCAAGAATCAAGGCCCGGGCCTTCTCCCGCGACGGAGAAAGCCCCCTGTCCACCAGCAGCTTGTCCAGTCTGGATCTGGCAACTCCGGCCATGAATCCGTCACCCGGTTATCATCTGGCGAACGGCAGCCATGATCCCTTCTTCATCAATGCCAAGCATCCGCCGCAATTCCGCCTGTGTGGCATGTTCGACAAATGCATCGCGAACACCCAGCCTCTTGAGGATGACGTCATGGATGCCCCGCTCTTCAAAGAGTTCCAGAACGGCACTGCCGAATCCACCCATCAGGACGTTCTCTTCGACAGTCAATATCTTTTTGATCTTGGTCGCTGTCGCGCACAGGAGCTCGCTATCCAGCGGCTTGACGAAACGGGCGTTGATAACCCGGATACGGATACCCTCTGCGAGGAGCCTGCCCGCCGCGTTCAGGGCCGGGTAAACCGCTGAACCGATGGCCAAAATGGCCAAGTCTCCCCCTTCGGCGAGGATTTCTCCCTTGCCGATTTCCAGGGCATGGGGTGTCTCGTCAACGGGTATGCCTTCCCCTCTGCCCCGGGGATACCTGACCGAGGCAGGACCCCCGCAGTCGACGGCCGTTTTGAGCATGTGCTGCAGTTCGTTTTCGTCCTTGGGCGCCATTACAACGATGTTCGGAATGGCGCGCAGATAGGAATAATCGAATACGCCGTGGTGGGTCGGCCCGTCATCTCCGACCAGTCCGCCCCGGTCGAGGGCAAACGTCACAGGCAGTTTCTGCAGGCAGACGTCATGCAGAATCTGGTCGTAGGCGCGCTGCAGGAAGGAAGAATAGATCGCGACAACCGGCCTGAACCCTTCGATCGCAAAGCCGGCGGCCAATGTTACGGCGTGCTGTTCCGCGATGCCCACATCGAAGAAACGGTCGGGGAATGCCTTGGCAAATCCGTCCAGCCCGGTGCCCTCGCACATGGCGGCCGAAATGGCGACGAGAGAAGGGTCGCTCCCGGCGAGCTTCGTGACGGTATTGCCGAACATTCGTGAGAAAGTGACGGGGTGATCTTCTCCGGTGACGGGCTCGCCCGTTTCGATATTAAAGGGTCCTATACCGTGGAACAGAAGGGGACGTTCCTCGGCAAACCTGTAACCTTTCCCTTTCTTGGTGATGACATGGACCAGGACGGGCCCCTTGAGGCTTTTCACGTTTTCCAGGTTTCTGATGAGGTGGTTCAGGTGGTGCCCTTCCAGCGGTCCGACATAGGTATAACCCAGATCTTCAAAAAGAGCCCCGGGGACGACCAATGCCTTCACGGATTCCTCAAGCTGCCGGGTGAACCGGATCACCTGCTCCCCGATACGGGGGATCTGCTTCATGAGATGCTTGACGTCATTGCGGAAAGCCATCGCCCGCTGGCCTGTCATGACGCAGTTGAGATAGGACGACAGCGCCCCGACGTTGGGAGAGATGGACATTTCATTGTCGTTCAGGATGATAATGATGTTCTTCTTGCGGTCTCCTGCCCAGTTCAACGCCTCGTAGGCCATGCCCGACGTCATGGACCCGTCGCCGATGACCACGACAACCTTCCTGTCTTCGTTCTTGAGGCAGGAAGCCTCCACCATGCCGGTTGCCGCAGAGATGGATGTGCCGCTGTGGCCGACATTAAAGACATCGTAGGAACTCTCTTCCCTTTTGGGAAAGCCACTGATGCCCCCCTTCTGACGCAGGGTATGGAAGCGATCTTTTCTGCCGGTGATGATCTTATGGGCATAGGCCTGATGCCCGACATCCCAGACAATGCGATCATGGGGCGTATTGAATACGCAGTGGATCGCCAGCGTCAGCTCCACGGCACCCAGGGAAGATGCAAGGTGCCCCCCGTGCTTGGAGACGACATCCAGAATGACCTCCCTGATTTCGGAGGCAAGCCCCTGCAATGCCGCAGTGTCCATCGTTCTGATGTCGCGAGGATCGTTGACCTTGTCCAGGAAATGCGTACTGCCGCGTTTTTCTTCCATGATTTACACACCCATTTTAAGATAACCGTTATCCGCTCCCGCGTCGCAGGCCTGCTGAGCATGAAAGGCCTGAACCGGTTCAGATCGAACCGTGATGCAGGCGATATGGCACAAGTATAAATTCTCCGCCGGTTATGCTCTCCTTTCGAGGACATAAGAGGCGATTAAACGCAATGGGTCCGCCTTGTGATCGAGACCGGCAATGCCCGCCAGGGCCATGTCCAGGAGTTCATATGCTTTTTTATGCGATGCGACGACCCCGATCAGGGCCGGAAAGGTCATTTTTCCACGGGTCGCATCGCTTCCCGTCGCCTTGCCCATAAGAATCGGATCGCCGTCGACATTGAGCATGTCGTCGGCAATCTGAAAGGCCAAACCGATATTCCGGCCGAACTCGGAAAGGGCATCGATCTCCTCCTCCGTGGCGCCGGAAAGCCTTGCTCCCGATTTCAGGGCCGCCAGAATCATGACCCCGGTCTTGCGGCTGTGAATATAATGAAGCGTTTCATAATCGGGAACCTTCCCTTCCGACTCCATATCGACGACCTGGCCGCCTACCATGCCTGTATACCCCGCCGCCTCGGCTATTTCATTGATGACGGTCAGAAGCAGGGAGGGATTGATATCGGCCATCAAATCCTGTCGCGACATCAAATGGAATGCCTCCGTAAGCAGGGCATCTCCGGCGAGAACAGCCATGCCCTCCCCGAAGACCTTGTGGCTGGTCGGTAAACCGCGTCTGTAATCGTCGTTGTCGATGGCCGGCAGGTCGTCGTGTATCAGGGAATAGGTGTGGATCAACTCCAAAGCGCAGGCCACCGGCATGATTCTTTCGATATCGCCGCCCACGGCTTCTGCGGCCGCCAGGCAAAGGATCGGGCGCAGCCTCTTGCCGCCCGCAAACAGGCTGTAGCGTATCGCCTTGAAAATCTCCGGCGGATAGGCATCCTCGGCCGGCATATACTTATTCAAGGCGGCGTCGACCATGCCTCTTCTGGCGTTTAAATAGGCCTCTAAAAAGGCTTCATTGTCCTCTGTCATGAATCACTCCCCTGAAAAGGCTTGATGGACAGCCCGTCCCCCTCCCGCAGCAGGATTTCCACCCTTCTTTCCGCTTCATCCAGTTTGCCGGCACACAACCGCGCGAGTCTTATCCCTTCTTCAAAAGCCTTGAGCGATTCCTCAAGACTCAACTCCCCTGTTTCCATCTTCCGGACGATGCCTTCCAGTTTGTCCAGGGCATCTTCGAATTTTTCTTTCGCCATGTCACGACTCCCGGTCAATTCTCAATACTTCCGCTTCAAGACGTCCGGAGGACAATTTGATTTGAAGACCGGTTCCGATTGCCACTTCGGCGGCATCCTTGACGATCTTACCGTCGGACGCTCTTCGCGTAATGCTGTAGCCCCGCTTCAAAATGGCCAGCGGACTCAGTGAATCCAGCAGGGCCGACTCCGCCTGCAACCGGCCCCTCAACCGCAGGTGATGCTGCCTCCAGGCTTTCATCAGGCCATCCGACCAATGACCCAGTATGGTCCGTTCGTGCCCGGCCTTGAGCGCCGGATTAACGCCCGAAAGACGTCCCGCCAGGTGTTCCAGTCCTTGCCGCCGTGATGTTGTTATTCGATTCATGTCTGTCTGCAGCCGCACGAGATGATCGTCAACGGCAACACGCCAGTCGGCGATGAGACGCCGCGGGTCCCTTAAACGGCCCGCCAGCTCGCTCTGCCATTCACGCAGTCCGCGAAGGGACCGCTTTTGCGAGTCGATCAGCCGCACGAAAAGGGCGTTCATCCGGATAAAAAGCTCCTCTTTCACGGGCACGGCCATCTCTGCCGCCGCCGAAGGCGTCGGTGCCCGCTGATCGGCGACGAAATCGGCAATGGTGTAATCCGTCTCATGCCCGACGGCGGAAATAACCGGAAGCTTACAACGCGCAATCGCCCTGGCGACCCTTTCGTCGTTGAATGGGGCGAGATCTTCCAGGGAACCGCCTCCGCGGGCCAGGATGATCACGTCCACCCCACTCACATTCTGCAAATCCTCCAGGGCGCGGACGATCTCGCCGGGGGACTCCGGCCCCTGTACTCTGACGGGAACGATGAGAATGTCAATCGAGGAAAAGCGCCGCCGGGAGACATGGAGGATGTCCCTGATGACAGCCCCGGTCGGAGAAGTGATTACCCCAATTCTTCCCGGAATAAAAGGAATTCTTTTTTTCCGGGCGGGATCGAAGAGGCCCTCTGCCGACAGGCGGGCCTTGAGCTGTTCAAAAGCCCGTTGGAGAGCGCCGATACCTAGGGGTTCCACGTAATCGACGATCAGCTGATATTCGCCCCGGGGCTGATAGACGCCGAGCCGCGACCGGCAAACGATGCGCAGGCCGTCTTCCAGTTCGAAGGTCCTCTTTCCCAGGGCGGCGGCAGGATGGCGGAACATGACCGCCCTGATCTGACTCTTGTCGTCCTTGAGCGTAAAGTACATGTGCCCCGATGCGGGACGGCGCAAATTCGAGATCTCCCCTTCGACCCACAACAGACCGAACTCGCCTTCAAGCAACTGCCTGATGCGCTCGTTTAATTGCGTAACGCTAAGGATATCCTGCATAATTATCTCTTTAGAAAGGGACGTATCAGATATTTCAGCCGTTGACAAGGCGGTTTTTTCCGCCGCCCGCCGATCCCGTATCCCGCCGCGAGGGACATTGACATTTAAGCAGTCAAGAATTATGTTATCAATATTATAAGATAAACGAGAAGGTTTATTTCCATGAACAAGAAGGATTTTTTACAGCTACCGGTGAAACATATCGACTTCACGGGTTTCGATGCGACGCAGATGGTACAGTCCATGAAGGGCATGTCGTTCACGGCGCGGGACCTTGGCCGTGCGGCGGATATCTACGTCCGGATGCTTGCGGACAAAAAATGCGCCGTCATTCTTACGATCGCGGGGAGCAGCGGCGCCGGCGGGTGCATGCAGCTCTTTGCGGACCTCGTCAAATACAATATGGTGGATGCTGTTGTGGCGACGGGCGCCGCCATCGTGGATATGGATTTCTTCGAGGCCCTGGGCTTCAAACACTACCAGGGTTCCCCCAATGTGGACGACCCGACGCTCCGGAGCCTGTATATCGACCGGATTTATGACACGTTTATCGACGAGGAGGAACTCCAGGTTTGCGACCGGACCGTCAAGGAAATCGCCGACGGCCTACCGCCGCGTCCGTATTCGTCCCGGGAGTTCATCCGCGAAATGGGGCGCTATCTTACGAAGCATGCGAAAAAGAAGCATTCCCTCGTCCAGACGGCCTATGAAAACGACGTCCCCATCTTCTGCCCGGCGTTTTCCGACAGCAGTGCCGGATTCGGTCTGGTCCTGCACCAGCACGAAAATCCCGACCGGCATCTGTCCATCGATTCGGTGAAGGATTTCCGGGAGCTGACGGCGCTCAAGATCGAGGCGAAAACAACGGGCCTTATGATGATCGGCGGCGGTGTCCCCAAGAATTTCGTGCAGGATACGGTGATATGCGCCGAGATTTTGGGCGTGGACGTCCCCATGCACAAGTACGCCGTCCAGATCACCGTGGCGGACGTCCGCGACGGCGCCTGCTCCAGCTCGACGCTCAAGGAAGCGACATCGTGGGGGAAGGTCGATGTCTCCTTCGAGCAGATGGTCTTCGCCGAGGCGACCTCCGTCCTGCCGCTGATCGCAAGCTACGCCTATCACAAGGGAAGCTGGAAGAAGCGGAAGAAATGGCGGTTTGCGAAAATCTATTGAACGTTGCCTTGAATGACACATCTTGCCGGCTGACGATAATTCAGCTAGGGGATATTGTTATAGAGTAGTTCGAAGAATGGCGGAGAGAACAGCATTGTTCGGCGGGTGGTCATGTTCCGTAGAGGCAGTGTCGAAAACGGATGGGTATAATAAAATGGTGGAGATGAGGGGGCTCGAACCCCTGACCTCGGCATTGCGAACGCCGCGCTCTCCCAGTTGAGCTACATCCCCACGTGGTTTGCCGTTTGAATCGAAAGACCGCATCCGGCAGTCCCGCCGGATGTGCCGGTTGGTATAATATCCTTGGGCCATTAAGTCAAGAATTTTTCAGCTTGACACGATCGGTAAATTCGGATAAATGACCACCCCTTAACAGGCTGTTGAAAAACGCCCATCTGTTGTTTATCACCTTCAGGTGACGCGCCTTACATCTGGACATTTTTGAACAGCCTGTTAAAAGTTGAAAATCGGGTTTTCGACAAGCTGTTAACCGAAAACGCATTCCAAAAGGAGGAAGGTTCGTTTGGCAAACCATAAATCGGCGGTAAAGAGAAGCAAGCAGAGCGACAAAAGGCGCCTGAGAAATACGACCATCAAGTCGGAAGTCAAGACCGGCATCAAGCGCGTCGTCGCTGCCGTTGAAGGGAAGGACAAGGACGCCTCCAAGGCGGCGCTGGCGCAATCCGTCAAGGATATCCAGAAGGCGTCTGCCAAGGGCGTTCTTCACAAGAAGACCGCTTCCCGGAAGATATCGCGGCTCACCAAAAAAGTGAACGGCCTTGCGTAGGAACGGCGGCCTCTCCGTTTAAAACCCAGACATCAACATACTGTATGCCCTCTCGGCTGTGTCGGAAGCCAGCTTGGTGAGGGCATTTTTGCGTCCGATTTCCGTCGCGCTGGAGTTGGACGTATCGACCGTATAGTCGCCCGTGCAGGAAAAATCCTTGTTCAGCCAGATAACCTTCTTGTCTCCCGAAGACTCCTCGAATACGAGTTCCAGGACGACCGTCAACCGCTGCTCGGCCGCAATGCTTCCGAGCGTATGGGACAGGGGCGACGTATTGAGCGTCTTGATGTTGCCCTTCAGGGCGGCATTGGCGGACGCCCTGTTGTCGACCAGTTTAAAACGCCCTCCCCGGACGAACTGATCGATGAAGGCGGATCGGAACGTGTTTTCGACACCGGCCTCGCTCGTCCCGTTGATGAAGGTATCCACATAAACCTTCTGGATGGACACATCGATATTCTCGCCGCCGCCTGCAAAGTGGTAGCCGCACCCCGCCAGAGCCAGAGCCAGGGCCGTGCAGATCGCCGTCAATAATTGCCTGCCGCATGCGGACATTGCATCACCCCTGAATGACGATATTGACGAGTTTCTTCGGTACATATATCTCCTTGAGCACCGCCTTGCCGCCGATGGCCTTCACCGTTTTTTCGTCGGCCAGGGCCAGGGCCTTGATCCTGTCGGCCTCCTCGTCGGCGGGAACGACGATGCGGCTCCGCACCTTGCCATTGACCTGTATGACGATCGTAATCTCCTCTTCGGAGGCCACTTCGCGGTCGTACTTCGGCCAGGCCGTATCGGCCAGGCTCGTTCCATGCCCCAACAGGGACCAGAGCTCCTCGGTAATATGGGGAACGATCGGCGCCAGGAGAAGGATGGCGGCCTCAACGGCCTCCTTAACGATGGAAAGCGCCAGCGTATCGCCCTTGGCGGGCCTTTCGATCTGGTACAGCATGTTGATAAGCTCCATGACGGCGCTGATGGCCGTATTGAAGCGGAACCGGTCCTCGATATCGCTCGTGACTTTGCGGATCGTCTGGTGGATCTTGCGCCGGAGATTTTTGAGTTCGCCGTTGATCGCGGCATCGCTCGAATAAACAGGCACATCCTTGATGTCTTCGAAGTAATCCATGACCAGGCGCCAGAGTCTGCTTAAGAAACGGAACGACCCTTCGACACCCTGATCGCTCCACTCCAGGTCTTTCTCCGGAGGAGATGCGAAGAGGCAGAAGGCCCGGGCCGTATCAGCACCATATTCCTTGATCAGATAATCGGGATCGACGACGTTTTTTAGGGATTTGGACATCTTTTCCGTCTTGCCGATGATAACGGTCTTCTGACAGGAATTGCATTTCCCGTCGGTTGCGTCTCCCGGAAAAAGATAGCCGTGTTCGGGGCAGCGCATCGTTTCCTTGCAGACCATACCCTGGGTGAGAAGATTCAGGAACGGTTCGTCGGCGCCGAGCACGCCGAAATCCCTCAGGACCTTCGTATAGAAACGGGAATAGAGCAGATGGAGGATCGCGTGTTCGATGCCGCCGATATACTGGTCCACGGGCATCCAGTAATCGAGCGCTTTGCGGTCCAGGCCCGGCTTTTGATCGTATTTGGCACAGCAGAAACGATCAAAGTACCAGGACGATTCCACGAAGGTGTCCATGGTGTCGGTCTCACGCCTCGCCGGTCCGCCGCACGACGGACAGATCGTCTCCACGAAAGCCTTGTGCTTCAGGAGCGGCGATCCTCCTTCGCCCGTGAATTCCACATCCTCGGGCAGGACAACGGGAAGCGCTGACTCCGGCACAGGGACCGTTCCGCATTTCCCGCAGTTCACGATGGGAATGGGCGCCCCCCAGTATCGCTGCCGGGAGATACCCCAGTCGCGGAGACGGTATTGAATGGTCTTCTTCCCCTTGCCGTTGGCTTCGAGCATCTCGGCAATGGCTTCGAGGGCCTTCATGTTTTCCATGCCGTTGAAGGGACCGGAATTGATCAGGACGCCCTCCTCCACGTAGGCTTCGGTCATGGTCTGGGTGTTGAGAACCCGGTCCCGCGGCTGGATGACGACGATCAGGGGCAGATTGAACTTCTGGGCGAACTCGAAATCCCTCTGGTCGTGGGTCGGCACGGCCATGACGCACCCCGTCCCGTAGTCGGCCAGGACGAAATTGGCGGCATAGATGGGCATCTTCCGGCCGGTCAATGGGTTGAGGCAGTACGCATCGAGGAAGATACCCTCCTTTTCGTACAGTTCGGAGGTCCGCAGCAGCTTGTCCTGCTTCTTGATCTTTTCGACGAATTCGCGGACTTCACCCTCCCGTTCCTTGCCCTTGATCAATTCCAAGACGAGGGGATGTTCCGCCGCCACCAGCATGAAAGTCGCACCGTAGAGGGTATCCTGGCGGGTCGTGAACACCTTGATGTCCCCCTTGCCGTCGGCCATCGGGAACGACACCTCGCATCCGTAGCTCTTCCCGATCCAGTTCTTCTGCATCGTGATGACGCGTTCAGGCCATCCCGTCAGCTTATCGCAGTAATCCAGGAGTTCGTCGACATAGGCCGTGATCCGGAAGAACCATTGATCGAGAAACTTCTCGACGACTTCACTTGAGCAGCGCCAGCACAATCCCGCTTCGACCTGCTCGTTGGCCAGCACGGTCTGGCACTGGGGGCACCAATTGACCGTGGAACTTTTCTTATAGGCCAGCCCCTTTTCGTACATCCAGAGGAAGAAGAGCTGCTCCCAGCGGTAGTATTCCGGCTCGCAGGTCGCCAGTTCGCGGTCCCAGTCGTAGCTAAACCCCATCCGCTTCAACTGGACCTTCATGGCGGCAATATTGTCATGGGTCCACTTTGCCGGGTGGATGCCGCGCTCGATGGCCGCATTCTCCGCCGGCATGCCGAACGCGTCCCAGCCCATGGGATGAAGGACGTTGAGGCCTTTCATTCTCTTGTATCGCGCCACGACATCTCCGATCGTATAATTTCTCACGTGGCCCATGTGAATTTTACCGGAAGGGTACGGAAACATCTCCAAGAGGTAGTATTTCTTCTTACCGGGATCTTCCCTGACCTTGAACGTATTCCGCTCTTCCCAGTGTTTCTGCCACCTCTCTTCGATTTCCGATGGATTATATTTTCGTTCCATAACCTTCTCCTTAATGTCTGCGATGATCAGTCCGTAACATATCCTGTCGATGTTTTCAATTGTAAATGCAAACGGCCTGCCTCACTTTATGCGCTATTTCTCTCGGAATAACGATACCATAGGCGCACGACCCGCACTGAGACAATCGCCATCACGAGACGGGGAACATAGAGCCAGAAGGCGCTCAGCCCTATAGCGACAAAGAGCATCGGGTCCTCCACCATGGAATGGTTAATCCCGATGGACAGTTGGAGCATCTCCAGTTCTTCTTTGGTGAGATGACCGTTCCGGGCTTCTTCGACGATAACGGCCCCGCCGTAAGAAAGACCGAAAACGATGGCCGTCATCCAGAGGATGCCCACTTTACGGTCCAGGCCCATGAGGGAAAGCAGCGGCGAAAAGATGCGCACGACGTAGGCTATCCATCCCATGGTCTTGAGAACTTCCAGGAACGTCAGGATGGTCATGATAATGAAGAATACCTTGATCACCAGATAGGCCGTCGTGACGCCCCACTCCTTCATGGTTTCATAAAAAGTCGGCGGTACTGCCGCCGGCAAGGCCACAGGACCGGCAGGGGCGGCGCCGTTCTGAATCACAAGGGAGACGAGCATGACCGTGACAAAAGCCATGACGATCCGAAAGAGCGTGGCCTTCGCGGGATGAAGACCGGACTGGGCCTGGATGATGCCTTCCTGGATTAGGTTGTGGGCCATGAGCAGGAAAATGGCCGTCAGGGTCATTTGCGTCTCCGTAAAGGGAAGGACGATCATCGCCGCGATGGCCCCGTAAATTCCCGTCAGCATCCCGATAAGCAGCGGGAACGCGGCCAGGGAGGGAAGTCCCATGACGGCCATGGCCGGCCGCAAAATAAAATCCAGACTGGAGAGCAGCCCGCTCCACTGGAGGACAGTAGTCAGCAGGGAAACGGGCAGGATGATCTTCATCATCCAGAGAAACGCCCGCCATCCTTTTTTTATTCCATCCAGAAGTCCTTTGCGAATCGCCGTCCGCTCGGACTCCGCTACCTCGTTTGCCATGTATCGTCCTTGAGCATATAATTGGTCAACCTGTTTAGCAGAGAGCCTTCACATAAGCCAAGCAATTTCTTGCCCGCGCCTTCCCAATCCGTTGTCAATTCAATTGCGGAAACACCTCTGATGTGATACGTAATGCCAGCCTCGTGAATGCATCACGAGACGCTGTCTCGCTTTATAAACTTCATCGGGCGGATATAACCATGTATACAGGGGAGACGAAGCGCAGGACGCCTTACCCCCGTATAACTTCGGTTGATAAGAGCGAAACCATCTATGAAGCTTACGATAAGCCGCAAACTTCTTCTCGGATATCTGGGCATGGCTTTTCTAACCCTTGTCGCCAGCCTTTATGCGGTATACAGTTTTCATAACCTCAACGACCTCGCCTATACCATCATCGAACAGGATTTCGTCATCGTCGAGACCAGCAAGACGCTTATGGACTCTCTCCTCGCCAGAGAAAGCTCCGAGAAAAAGTTCCTGATCCTGAAAGACGGATCGCTGGCCGATATATTCTGGACGCGTAGCAAAGAATTCGCGACCAAGCTGGATGATTTGAAGCAGTACCGGTCATCGGGGATGTCGAAAACATTTTCGAAAGTGGCAGCATCAAGCAAGCAATACGATGAGATTTTTCAAAAAGAGATGGACCTGATCCAGGCGAATAAAGCGACCGAGGCGATGGCGCTCTCCGACGGCGACAGCAAAAAAACCGTGGAAGAGATGACGTCCCAGCTGAAATCGATTCAGAAGAAAGCAGAGCAGAATATCGACAGCCGGATGAACCTGATCAATATCGGCGGCGTCAAAGCGTCCCGGCTGACTATCGCCCTGAGCATCGTCAGCCTGATCGGAGGCTTGGCCCTGGCCATATTGATTACCTACAATATATCTGTACCCCTGAAGAAGCTCGAGAAAGCGACGGGATTGATCGCGGAAGGCCAATTCGATCACGATTTCAAACTGGATCGAAACGACGAAATCGGAAGGCTGGCAAATGCCTTTACGGTCATGGCCGAACGCCTCAAGGTCCTGGAGGCCCTGAACCTGGATGCGAGTCCTCTTACGGGATTGCCCGGCAACCTGGCCATTGAAAAAGAACTTGAAAAACGGCTGGCCCGCAGAGTTCCATTTTCCCTTTGTCATGTCGACCTGGACAATTTCAAACCTTTCGCCGATAAGTACGGATATGCCTGGGGCAGCGAGGTCATCAAGGAAGTGGCCAACATCCTGACCAATCACGTCGGTGCGAACGGCCACGACGACGTATTCATCGGTCATATCGGCGGAGACGATTTCGTCATGATCTCCGAACCGGAATTGATGGAAAAGATGTGCCAGAAACTGGTCCAGGATTTCAGCCGCTACATCGAGTCGTACTACAGCGAACAGGACAGGCAGAAAGGGTATATCCTCGGCAAGGACCGTAAGGGCCAGCCGCAATCATTCCCACTGATCACTGTAACGGCATCTATCGTAACCGACGACGGTTCACGGTTCCAAAACCCTTTATCCATGGCGAAGAAGGCCGCGGAATTAAAAACATACGGAAAAACATTGTCCGGCAGTAACTACGTCAAGCGGGAAGATTTGGAAGGGCAATCATGAACAGAGGACCCGGTTTATATTTGACGATCGCCCTGTTGATCATGTTCATGGCAGGGTGCGCCTCCTCGGCAAAAAAGACCGCTCCGGCTCCTCAACAGCCGGTCAAGAAGGACGTATCGCTGAACGACACGGCCCTGTTCGAAGAGGGCCTGTCCTATTTAAATCAGGCCGGCGGGAAGCCCGACTATATCAAGGCGAAAATCAATTTCGAAGTGCTCGTCATTGCCCATCCCAAGAGTAAATGGCGTACCCTTTCGGAAACGCTCATTCATTTAATCGACAATATTCGCCTGGGCGATGAGAAGTTGAAGTCCGACCTGCAGCTTATCGAGAAGTTGCAGAGCGAAAAGACACGGCTTACGAGGGAATTGGAGAAATATAAGTCGGAAAGCAATACGCTTGTTCAGGAGAACGAACAGCTTAAGAAGGATATTCGGCTCCTGAAAAATCTGGAGTTGCAACTGGAGAAGAGAAGAGAGCGTTCCGTTTCCAAGTAGACCCCGGCCGCAGGTATGTAAATCGGGCATATTGTATGCTGAAAGATGTTCGAGTGGCAGACCTTAAAATAGGTATGTACGTCATTTTGCCTGTCGCGTGGCATGAACATCCTTTTCTCAAAAATCATTTCCTCGTCACATCATCAAAGGAACTCAGCCAGATCGGCCAACTCGGCGTCAAGGTTGTGAAGATAGATACCGCCAAGAGCAGAGTCACGGCCGAACTCCCGGTTTTTGAGGAACCGAAGCCCCCGAATCCCGAAATAATGAACGATGGAGTCGTGCCCCATGAGCTCCAGGAGGTCATCCACGATAAGAATCTGCCCCCGGAAGAGAAGGCCCGTCTCGTGCAGAGGCACTCCATCACCATGATGAGCAATCTTCTGGAGAATCCGACAACCGACACCATCAGGCAGGCCAAACAGGGGATTTCGGAGGTGGTCGATCTCATCCTCACCGATGCCGAAACGACGTTTCAACTCGTGAAGATCACGTCGCACGATTATTATACCTATACGCACTCCGTGAGCGTCGGGGTCCTTGCCATTTCCCTTGCGAAGGAATACTTCAGGAATTCTATCGGTCACGACATGCATGCCTTGGGAGCCGGGTTTTTCCTCCATGATCTGGGCAAGGTAAAGATCGACAACGCCATCATCAATAAGCCCGGCAAACTGACGGAGGAGGAAATGCAGGAAATGAGGCGTCATCCGACGATGGGTTTCAAAATCCTGAACGAAACACACCAATTGACGGGCGAGGCCAAAACGATCGTGCTGCAGCACCACGAGAGGCATGACGGCAAGGGTTACCCGCAAGGCCTCCAGGGAACGGATATTCATATATACGGCCGCATCTGCGCCATTGCCGACGTTTATGACGCCCTGACCGCGGAGAGGTCTTATAAACAGAAAATGGCGCCTTTCGACGCCCTGAAGCTCATGGGCGAGGAGATGCGGGAACATTTCCACAAGGGTCTGTTTGAACAATTCGTCATGATGTTCAAGGTCAGATAACGAGAGGGCTCTTCACGAATGAGAGCGATGCATCCCCCCTTGACGGTATGCGCAACTCCCCGGCAAAATCGTATTTAACCGTGGCGGGCGTTCAGCGTTTATCCATCACGGCCACGATATGTCTTTCGATCTCATCCTTGGGCAAAGCCCCGACCAGGCGGTCCACAAGTTTGCCCTCCTTGAAGAGCAGAAGGGTGGGGATGCTGCGGATGACATACCGGGATGCGATCGTCGGATTCTCATCCACATTGAGTTTGGCAACCCTCATGCTGCCGGAATATTGACGGGCCAAATCATCGAGAATGGGGGCCACCGCCCGGCAGGGGGCACACCACGGCGCCCAGCAATCCACCAAAACCGCCAGGCTCGATGAAAGCACCTCCTTGTCAAAATCGTCATCGGTAATCGTCACCGGCTGATCATTCTCGCCCTTAACGACCAGCGGCGCCCCACATTTTCCGCATAACGGCTTATCTTTAAGGCGGGTTTCCGGCATACGGTTCTTGGTCCCGCATTGCAGGCAGCGTATGATCATCTCGTCCAGCGGTGCGTGGCATTTGCCGCAGGTCGGATGCTCCTGAAGCCGGTTTTGCGGAATCCGGTTTTTGGTGCCGCAATTCAGACACCGTACGATCATATGGTCCTGGCTCATTATCCTGGCTCCTGCCGAATGCTTATCCTGCGTTTGCCCGATCCATTTAAAACCATCTCAAATGGCAACATTCACCGGCACGGGATGGAGCAGTCTCTCAAGCTCCCGGGGGGACAATTCCGCGAGCAGCCCCCGGCTCCCGGCATTGATCAGTATTTGGGGAAGAGACGCGATCGATGCTTCCATATATATCGGCATCTTCTTTCGCGTCCCGAAAGGGGACGTTCCGCCCACTTTATAGCCCGTGTGCTTTTCGGCAATATGCGGATCACAGGGTGAAACCGATTTGACGCCGAGGAACCGGGCAAGGGATTTCGTCGATACCTGCTTGTCCCCATGCATGAGAATAATCAACGGCTTCTTGCTTTCATCCTCCATTACCAGCGTCTTGACGATGATATGCTCGTCGACGCCGAGTTCCCGCGCCGATACGTGCGTTCCTCCCCGTTCCTCATAGCGGTACGGCCTCAACTCGAATGTCGCATCGCTGCGTTTGAGCATCAAAATGGCGGGGGTCACGGGAATCTTATCTCTTGTCATATGTGCATTCCGAATAACTTCGTCAAGGGATCAGGGAATATTTGCATACCGGCCGGACGGTCATGCGCCAGTCCCTGTCCCGGGCGCGTGCTTCTTGCCCATGAACTCCCGCAGGGTTTTGTCAAAACCCGCATCCGGGACGTATCTGGATTACAGCCCGGCTCATCGGGAAATCATTCCCCAGCGACGTGGCGCGATTTCGATCTCGACTGCATGCGACTGCAGAACATACTGTAATCCAAAGAATATGTAAAGACAGTCATTCGCCCCGCAGTATTATCATAAGCATCGACCGATCATCAGGCAAGATGAAAGGAATCTGTGTCTTTATCGGTCCTGTTCAGGACGCGGTGGCCCCGGCATGTCTTTTCCCACAGCCGGCAGCGTTTCGCTTCTTCTTCGCAAGGAACGGGAGGGTAGAAATCACCATGCTGTCGGCCTTGGAAAATGGAAGCCCGCTGAGATTTTTCGGGGAAACCCACTTCCACTGCTGACATTGCAATGCTTGAACAGATCCATCCCCGTGCCGGCAAGACCAGACATGGAGGATCAGCCGAAAATGCGTATAGGCATGTTTTATAATCGCAACTGACTTTTCGGGCTTCACATGAAGCCCCAACTCATCCTTCACAGTCCTCTGCAGTCCCGTTTCCGGGGATTCATCACCTTCGAGCATCCCTCCCGGGAATTTCCACAACGAAGCCAGCAATCCCTGTTTCGGTCTTTGCACCACCAGAACCCGTCCCTCGCCGTCAAGCAGGATGCCGGCGACGCCCCGCCTCTGCGGAACCGCCCTTTTCTTCGTCTTTAACGGCAGGACATCCTGTTTTCCCTGGGCGCGGGCGATGCATGCGTGCCTTATCGGACAGGCATCACAACGGGGGGACCTCGCCGTGCAAACCGTGGCCCCCAGATCCATCAAGGCCTGATTGAAAGATCCGGCCCGCCCGTCCGTCGGCACGAGGAACTGGGCATAAGCGGCAATCCGCTCTTGCACCGCCGGCTCTTCCGGGGCTTCCGCGATCGCGAAGAGGCGGCATATAATCCTTCGGATGTTGCTGTCGACTGCCGCGGCGGCTTTACCGAAGGCAATACTGAGAATGGCGGCGGCGGTATAAGAACCCACTCCGGGAAGGGCCATCAAATCGTCCATTGTCTCCGGTACCCGACCGCTGAAGCGTTCCATGATGACGCCGGCCGCCTGGTGCAGATTATGGGCCCTCCGGTAATAACCCAGATTCTCCCAGGCCTTAAGGACATCCCCGAGGGGTGCCTCCGCCAGCGTTTTAATGTCGGGAAATCTGGAAAGAAAGCGTAAATAATAGGGAATAACCGTATCGACCTGGGTTTGCTGCAACATAACCTCGGATAACCATACGCGATAAGGATCGGATTTCTGCCGCCAGGGGAGAGACCGTCCGCAGTTCGTATACCAGTCAAGAATATGAGTTAATATTTGTTTCCTGAAGCTCCGGTTTGGATTAATATTTGACATCAGAGCCTTTCTGTATTATGGCGTCCTCAAACTTACGGACATAAAGATAATGGATATCATCCTTAAATTTATTGATCTTTTTATTCATCTCGACAAGTATATCAGTACCGTGCTCCAAATGTTCGGCGGCTGGACCTATCTGATCGTTTTCCTGGTCGTATTTTGTGAAACGGGTCTCGTCGTAACCCCCATATTACCAGGCGATTCGCTGCTGTTCGGTCTTGGAGCCTTCGCCGCCAAGGGAGACCTCGATCCGGTGCTGCTTGTCGTTTTGCTATCCCTGGCTGCCATTATCGGCGACACGGTAAACTATGCGGTCGGCAAATTTCTGGGTCCGAAGGTCTTTCAAAGGGCCGACGGATACCTCTTCAAGAAGGAATACCTCGACCGGACCCATGCATTTTATGAAAAACACGGCGGGAAAACCATTATTATCGCACGCTTTGTCCCAATTATCCGAACGTTCGCACCTTTTGTCGCCGGTATCGGCAGCATGACGTACGGACGTTTTATTTCCTATAATGTAATCGGCGGCATTGCCTGGGTGGCCACGTTTGTCCTGGGCGGATATTATTTCGGCAATCTGCACTTCGTCAAGCAGAACTTCACGTTCGTTATCATGGCTATCATTTTCGTATCCATCCTGCCCGGAATTGTGGAATATATCCGCCATAGTCGGCAAAAGACCTGAAAACGCACAACCTTCTGAACGTATCGTATGAAGAGAATTGCTATTTATTGGTTTGTCCCGTTTCTAATGCTTCTGGGACATACGCCTGCCGCATCGGCGAATTTCACGATCAAAGTGGGCAGTGCCGTCGTCGTCGATGCAGGATCCAAGAGTGGAAGCATTATCTCCATCGGCGGACAGGTTACCGTGGAGGGAACGGTGGAAGGCGATGTGACCGTCGTCGGCAATGCCCTGGTCCTCGGCAGGGAAGCCCTGGTAACGGGAAACGCGACGGCCTTGGGAGGCGTTATTGTTAAAGGCCGGGAGGCCCGTATCCTCGGGAACCAGACGGAAATCAACTCATCCAACCTGTTTTCCTACCTCACTTCGGTGTTGAACGACGAATGGGAGGGGTGGTCCTGGATCTTCGCGATCGTGCAAATAGCGATGTTCATGTGCATGATTATCGTGGCTTTAATCGTCGCCATTTTGATACCCGGACCGATTTATGTCATTTCGTCGACGATCCGAACGGATACGTTGAAGACATCCCTCTGGTCCGTCTTGGGTATTCTGACGATCTTCTTTGTGGCCGTTTTGTTGACCATTTCCGTGGTCGGCATCTTCCTCATCCCTTTGGAAGTCATCATCGTCGTCTGCGCCGCGTTTCTTGGTTTCATCGCCATGGGACAATTGACGGGACAAAAAATGTATCGCTTGCTGAAGAAAGAGGGAACCGACATCCTGCGAGAAACGTTCTGGGGCATCATCATCATCTTTTTGATCGGCTGGATACCCTATATAGGCATTATGGTTAAATTTCTGGCTGTTTTTCTGGGCTTGGGCGGTGTCATTTACAGCCGCTGCGGAACGCGTCGTATACTGGGCATCAACGACACACCGAGGCCTTAGACCCCTTTTTACATTTATTCTTGACAAGAGCGATATTTTATCATTAAATCTCCATTTTACATTCAGGCGTTAAAAAAAGCCGCCCGTAGGTGATGGGTCGTTTCAGTCGTGAAAATCGCAGTGAGCAATATTCCGGAAGACGGGATGCCGGTTTCGTTTTCCAAAGACGGGGACTGGTTTAGCCACTACCTCCCGGAAAATGCGGGTGAACCATACGACCTGCAGACGGTAGAGGTGTCGTGTTTTTTGAAAAAGATCAGGGAGACCGTTTATCTGGAAGGCCAGTTGAATACAACTGTTTCTCTGCCGTGCAGTCGTTGCCTCGAGACTACGTCCCTTCAGGTAAAATGCCAATTTAATTACATTTTTTCACCATCCGGCGGGCCGCACATCGAAGAGCAGGAACTTTCCGCCGAAGACATGGATACCCTATATTATGAGGAGGAGACAATCGATC
Source organism: Syntrophales bacterium (assembly GCA_963668175.1). GTDB lineage: Bacteria > Desulfobacterota > Syntrophia > Syntrophales > PHBD01. The sequence continues at coordinate 671,005 of OY764159.1, read as the reverse complement.
TGGACCCCATCGTTTATGAACAGATCGTTATGAATATCCCCATCAAGGCCCTGTGCCGCGATTCCTGCAAGGGGCTCTGTTCCGTCTGCGGTATCAATTTGAACGCAGGAAGCTGTCAATGCCGGGCTCAGAGCGTTGATCCAAGATTTGACATACTGAAAAAACTGAAAATATAATAAGTACAACTTTTCTAAGAAAGAAGGTGCACCATGCCCAATCCAGTAAAAAGACACTCCAAGACCAGAAGAAACCGCCGCAGGGCACACGATTTTTTAGCGGCGGCCCAGGCGACCCTTTGCCCTCAGTGCAATGAACCCAAGTTGCCTCACCGCGCTTGCCGAAATTGCGGCACCTACAAAGGCCGGGAAGTCATCTCCATGGAAAAAATATCGTAGCCGGAACATCATTTTTTCCACAAGGCTCGAAATCCTTCGCGGGTCAAAAGGCCATCGACGGAGGCGCAATACTGGGATTTTAGGTAAGAAATCGTATAACGCTTCGTTACTCCGGTCCGGCGACGCCGATCCGAAAGACAAGACCGGTTGTTCGATCGGCACCACACACGAACCATAAACGGAGAAAGCGGCCGTGAGCCGGATGTTATTGTTTTTTGCCCGGGAGCCCTAGGAAGAAGATGATGGACAGAAGCATATCGAATCGAACAAGGAGGGGAATTTCATGACACTTGAAGAAAAGGTCATCGCCATTATCGTAGAACAACTGGACGTAACGAAGGAAGAATGTCTGCCGGAGGCGTCCTTTATCGATGATCTGGGAGCCGATTCCCTGGATCTCGTAGAATTGATTATGGAAATGGAAGAGACTTTCGGACTGACCATAGCCGACAGCGAACTGGAAAAAATACGAACAATCAAGGATGTTATTGATTTTCTTAAAAGTAAAGGCGTTTCGTAAGGACTGTATGCCTGCGCTGGAAAAGGGGGTTGATCTCTGAAAAGACGAGTCGTTATTACGGGCTTGGGAGCGGTTACGCCTTGCGGAAATACTGTTCGGGAGACATGGGAAGGGATTTGTACGGGGCGTTCGGGCATTGGAAGTATTACAAAATTCGATACGACGGATTTCAAGACGAAGATTGCCGGCGAGCTGAAGCGGTTCGACCCGTCGCCGTTTGTAACCAAAAGTGAAGCCCGGCGATTGGATGATTTTATCATTTATGCCCTGGCGGCATCCGCAATGGCCCTGGAGGATGCAAAACTTACAATTGATGCGGCAAACAGCGAACGCGCAGGCGTAATCATCGGGTCCGCCATCGGGGGCCTGTCGACCATCGAAAGGGAAAAAGAGACCATTTTGCGGGAAGGGCCCCGCAAGATATCCCCTTTTTCGACGCCGTCCTGCCTGGCCAATCTGGCGGCGGGTTATGTTTCCATCCGTCACGGCCTGAAGGGGCCCATCAACTGTTCCGTCACGGCCTGTGCCGCGGGTACTTACTCCATAGGGGACGCCTGCCGTCTGATCGCCGGCGGGTACGCCGACGTCATGATCGCCGGCGGAACAGAGGCCGCTATCACCCCGCTGACAGTCGGGGGTTTCAATGTGATGAGAGCTCTGTCAACCAATAACGACGAACCGGAAAAGGCGAGCCGGCCGTTCGACAGGGATCGAAACGGCTTTGTCCTCGCGGAGGGAAGCGGCCTGGTGGTTCTGGAAGCGATGCCGGCAGCTCTTGAGAGGGGAGCGAAGATTTATGCGGAGGTCGTTGGATACGGATCGACAAGCGACGCCTTCCATATGGCGGCTCCGCCGCCCGGTCACGAAGGAGCGGCCCGGTGCATGGCCCTCGCATTGAAAGATGCCGGCATGCCGCCGGAAGGCATAGATTATATCAACGCACACGGCACATCGACACAGCTCAATGACGCATACGAGACCCAGGCGATCAAAAGCGTTTTCGGCGAGCACAGCAGACGCCTGGCCATCAGTTCGACAAAATCCATGACGGGGCATCTTCTGGGTGCCGCCGGAGGAATAGAGGCCATTTTCGCCGTGAAATCCATTGATGACGGCATTATACCGCCGACCATCAATCTCGATCATCCCGACCCGGAATGCGACCTCGACTACGTCCCGCATACAGCCAGAACAGTCTCCGTTCGCGCAGCCATGTCCTGCACCTTCGGCTTCGGCGGCGCCAATGCCGTTTTAATCTTTAAGCAGTTCAGGGATTGAGATTTATGGATCGTATTATCGTCGGGTCGGATCACGCCGGGTTCACGCTGAAGGAAGCCGTGAAATCGTATCTCGAAAGCAAGGGACACCGGGTAACCGACGTGGGCACGTCTGATACCGCATCGGTCGATTATCCCGACTTCGGCTGCCAGGTTGCCGAAGAGGTGGCCGACGGCAAATTCTCGAGAGGAATCTTGATCTGCGGTTCAGGCGTGGGCATGGCGATCGTAGCCAACAAATTACCGCGAATACGCGCCGTATTGAGCATGGATGAAGAAACGGCCCGCATGAGCAGGCTGCATAACGATACGAATATCCTCGTCCTCGCCGGGCGGCGCACGGATATCGACACGGCCCGCCGCATCGTCGATACCTGGCTTTCGACGGCGTTCGAAGGCGGGCGGCATCAGCAGCGGCTCGAAAAGATAAGCGAACTGGAAAAGAGGCTTTGCCGGCAATCCTGAGTGCTTTGCCCGGGCAACCGAGAGAATCAAGCATTGCATTAAGAATGGGAGGACATACAGCAGCCATGTCATATTTATCAAAGACCGATCCGGAAATAGCCGCAGCGATCTTGAAGGAAACGCGACGGCAGTCGGGCCAACTGGAGCTGATTGCTTCGGAAAATTTCGTCAGTGAGGCCGTACTGGAAGCCCAGGGGGGCATCATGACGAACAAGTATGCCGAAGGATATCCGGGAAAGCGCTACTATGGCGGCTGCGAGTTCGTCGATATCGCCGAGACCCTGGCCGTGGAAAGATGCAAGAAGATCTTCGGCGCCGATCATGTCAACGTCCAGCCTCATTCAGGGACGCAGGCCAACATGGCCGTTTACTTTTCCGTCCTGGAACCCGGGGACACGGTTCTGGGCATGAATCTGTCCCATGGCGGACATCTGTCTCACGGCAGTCCGGCCAATTTTTCCGGACGCCTCTATAAAGTTGTGGCCTACGGGGTGGACCGGCAGACCGAAACGATCGATTTCAACGAGGTGGAGTCCCAGGCCAAGAAACACAAACCGAAGCTGATCGTCGTGGGGGCAAGCGCCTATCCGCGGACGATCGACTTCACCGCCTTCCGGACCGTTGCCGACCAGGTGGGGGCGCTGATCGTTGCGGACATCGCCCACGTCGCCGGCCTGGTAGCCGCCGGACTCCATCCATCGCCCGTCCCTATCTGTGAATACGTCACCTCGACGACCCACAAGACGCTCCGGGGCCCCAGAGGGGGGCTTGTCATGTGCAAGGAAGCTTATGCCAAGACCCTGAACAGCAAGGTCTTCCCCGGTATGCAGGGCGGTCCCCTTATGCATATCATCGCGGCTAAGGCGGTTGCCTTCCAGGAAGCCCTGACCGATGGCTTTAAACAGTACCAGCAACAAATCGTAAAGAATGCAAAAACCCTGGCCGACACATTGATCTCGGAAGGGTTCCGTCTCGTTTCCGGCGGAACGGACAATCACCTGATGCTGGTTGACCTGACGGACAAGGGCATCACGGGCAAAGACGCCCAGGAAAAGTTGGATTTGGCCGGAATTACCGTCAACAAGAACGGCATACCCTTTGACACCAAAGGCCCCCAGGTAACGAGCGGCATCAGGATAGGAACGCCGGCCATCACCACGCGGGGCATGAAGGAACCGGAAATGAAGGTGATCGGCGGTCTGATCGCCGGTATTCTCAGGGATATCCATAACGAACGGAAGATTGCCGATGTCAGGGAGGAAGTCACGCGCCTGTGTGACCGATATCCTCTCTATCGGGAACGCTTGCAGGCGGGGTGATGACGAAGGCCGAACATACGCGTCCTGATTGGGACGATTATTTCATGGACATTGTGGCGCTGGTGGCCAAACGCTCTTCATGTCTGAGGCGCCCTGTCGGTGCCGCCCTGGTCAGGGACCGCCGTGTCCTCGCTACGGGCTATAACGGAGCACCATCGGGATTGCGGCACTGCCTGGAAATAGGCTGCCTCCGCGAGCAGAGGAACATCCCTTCCGGCGAGCGCCACGAGCTGTGTCGAGGACTCCATGCGGAACAGAATGCCATTATCCAGGCCGCCTATCATGGGGTGAGCGTCAAGGGCTCGACCTTATACTGCACGAATCATCCTTGCGTCATCTGCGCAAAAATGATTATAAATGCCGGTATCGTCAGGATCATGATCAAGGGCGCCTACCAGGACGAACTGGCCAAAGACCTCCTGGCGGAAGCCGGCGTTGAGGTGACCTGTATATGAAGTGCCCCTTCTGCACCGGAAGCGAGAATAAAGTGATCGACTCCCGTCTGAGCAAAGAGGGCAATGCCATAAGGCGGCGGCGGGAGTGTCTCGGTTGCGGGCGGCGTTTCACGACCTACGAGGTCGTAGAGGATGTCCTGCCTGTCATCGTCAAAAAGGACGGTCGCAGGGAAACCTTCGACCGGTCCAAAATCCGGACGGGTCTGAAAAAGGCCTGCGAGAAGCGGCCGATCAGCGCCGATGCCATCGACGCCATCGTGGAACAAGTGGAAATGGCCTGCCAGGAATTCCAGGGAAAGGAGATCCCGTCTTCGGTCATCGGGGAAAAGATCATGAGGGCATTGCACCGTCTTGACGGTGTGGCTTATGTCAGGTTTGCCTCCGTTTACAGGCAATTCCGCGATGTTAATGATTTTATAGACGAATTGAAAGATTTTCTTCACGCAAACCACGACGAGGAAAAGAAAGATTAAGGGACCTCCGGGCTTACCCGTTTTATCTTTGGATCCTTTATGTTTACCGGTATCATACAGACGATGGGTGCGGTAAAGCGTTTGACGGGCAGGGGAGCGGATGCGCTCCTCGACATTGAGTCCGCCCTGCCCCTCAATGAAACGAAAATCGGCGACAGTGTCGCCGTCAACGGCGCATGCCTGACGATTACGGCCAAAACGGACAAGGGCTTCACCGCCGACGTCTCGGCGGAAACGCTGGCCAAAACGAACCTAAAGGCGCTCAGAACAGGAGACAGGGTCAATCTCGAGCTTGCCCTCCGGGTAAACGATTTTCTGGGCGGCCATATCGTCCTCGGTCATGTGGATACAGTGGGAGCCATCGCCTCAAGGACGGCGCGATCGAATTCCATTGTCTTCGGCATCGACCTGGACGAGGCGTACATGCGGTACATCGTCGCCAAAGGATCGGTGGCGGTCGACGGGATAAGCCTTACGGTAAATGAGTGCGAGAAGAAGAGATTTTATGTTAACATGATACCCACGACGGCAAAATCCACGACCTTGGGTTTTAAGAAAATTGCCGATGCCGTCAATATCGAAACAGACATCCTCGGCAAATATGTCGAGAAACTCCTGGCTGCGGGCCAGGGGGGCGCCGGCGGTATTGACATGGATTTTTTGGCGCGATACGGGTATACGAAATAAGAAGGAGCAAGAATGAAAGTAAGTCCGATTCACGAAGTCATTGAAGACATCAAAAACGGCAAAATGATCATCCTCGTCGATGATGAAGATAGAGAAAACGAAGGCGATCTGTGCATGGCCTCCGAATTTGTCACACCCGACGCCATCAATTTCATGGCAAGATACGGCCGCGGTCTCATCTGCCTCACCCTGACGGAAGACCATGCCGACAAGCTCAACCTCTTTCCGATGGTGAGAGACAACCGGTCCCGTTTCGGGACGGCCTTTACGGTCTCCATCGAAGCCAAACGGGGCGTTTCCACGGGAATTTCCGCCGCCGACCGGGCGACGACGATCAGGGCGGCGGTTGCCGACAATGCCCAGTGCGACGACCTGGTCAGCCCCGGGCACATCTTTCCCATCCGCGCCAGAAGAGGAGGGGTGCTGGTCAGAACGGGCCAAACGGAAGGTTCCGTCGATCTCGCCCGTCTTGCGGGACTCAAACCCACAGGCGTCATCTGCGAGATCATGAAGGACGACGGAACGATGGCCCGCATGCCGGACCTGGAGATTTTCGCCGACGAGCACGGCATCAAAATCGCCACGATCGCCGACCTGATCAATTTCCGCATGCAGCACGAATCCCTTATCAGGCGCGCCGCGGCCGCCGCTTTGCCGTCCAAGTACGGGGGAGATTTCAGAATCATCGTCTACGAAAACGATGTCGATGAAATGCAGCATGTCGCCCTGGTCAAAGGCGACATCACTCCGGAAGACAATGTCCTCGTGAGGGTGCACTCCGAATGCCTTACGGGCGATACTTTCGGTTCGGAGCGGTGCGACTGCGGCGACCAGCTCCAGACCGCCATGGCCATGGTTGCCAAGGAAGGGAAGGGTGCCATCGTTTATATGCATCAGGAAGGGCGCGGCATCGGTTTGGTCAACAAGATCAAGGCTTACGAGCTGCAGGAGCAGGGCAAGGATACCGTTGAGGCCAATATCGAACTCGGTTTTAAGCCAGATCTGAGGGATTATGGAATCGGGGCGCAGATCCTGGTCGATTTAGGCGTGAGGAAAATGCGCCTGCTGACGAACAACCCCAAGAAACTGGTAGGACTGCAGGGATACGGCATCACCATCACGGACCGGGTTCCCATTGAAATCCATCCGACGGAAAACAATATCAAGTATTTAAAAACGAAGAAGAAAAAAATGGGGCATATGCTGGAAGTCTGAGAGAGGAGGCGGGAAACGTGACCAAGATGATTGAAGGAAAAATCATAGCCAAAGGAATGAGGTTCGGGATCGTCGCGAGCCGATTCAACGACTTTATCTGTGGACGATTGATCGAAGGCGCCGTCGACGCCTTGACCAGGGCAGGCGCAGACCCCAAAGACATGCTGATCTACAAAGTGCCGGGGGCCTTTGAACTGCCGCTGGCGGCCAAAAAGCTCGCCAAAAGCGGCAAATACGATGCCGTCATCTGCCTCGGCGCCGTTATCCGCGGGGCGACGCCTCATTTCGAATACATCAGTGCGGAAGTAACAAAAGGAATCGCTATGGTCGGTCTGGAAACGGAAGTCCCCGTGGCCTTCGGCGTCCTGACAACCGATACCATCGAACAGGCCATCGAAAGAGCGGGCACTAAAGCCGGAAACAAGGGGTGGGACGCCGCTATGACGGCCATTGAAATGGTCGATCTGTTCAAGAAAATATAATGATTTCTGTATCGATGTCGGACATCATCAAAAGACGCAGCATGCTGCAATAACCGAGGCGTCAATGCACCAGCGCAGGAAGGCACGAGAAGTTGCCTTACAGGTTCTTTACACATTGGACATTCTGGAAAGCAATATCACGGAAGTGATAGATCTTTTCTGGAAGAATTTTGAGGCCTCACAGGAAGCGAGGGATTTTTCGACCATATTGATCGAAGGAACCTGGGATCACCGTCACGAAATAGACGACTTGATCGCCAGTTGCTCCGAACACTGGTCTTTACCCAGAATGTCCAAAGTGGATAAAGCCATTCTGCGCATGGCCGTCTATGAACTTCAATACTGCCCCGATATCCCCCCTAAAGTGACATTGAATGAAGCCATCGATCTCGGCAAGCTTTATGGCTCCGAGAATTCGGGGGCCTTTATCAACGGCATCCTCGATGCTCTATACGGTAAGCTGCGGAATATCCCGGAAGACCAGGATTCAGGGAATGCTGGGTAGCTTAAAGCCCTTCTGCAGAAAGAGGGAAAGGCAGGCGTCGACCACGTCTGCATCATAAAAGATGCCGCGGTTTCTGGATATCTCTTCGAGCGCCATATCGAGCCCCAGAGTAGGCCTGTAGGGTCGGTGCGACGCCATGGCCTCGACAACATCGGCCACGGCGATAATTCTTGCTTCAATGAAGATATTCTTCCCGCTCAACCCCTTGGGATATCCCGAGCCGTCTATCCTTTCGTGATGCTGCAGGACGATGGTCGCAATAGGGGAAGGAAACTCGATATTTTTCAAGATGTCGAAGCCGACTTGGGGATGGGTCTTCATCAAGCCAAACTCGGTAGGCGTAAGCTTACCCGGTTTGCTCAACACCTCCGCCGGGATGTAAATCTTGCCCACATCGTGAACCGTCGCCGCCGTCCGGACGGCGCTCTTCTGTTCCTCAAAGAGATTCATCTCGGCTGCGATGGCACTGGCCAGAATGGCCACCCGTTTTTGATGGCCGGATGTATAGGGGTCCCTCGTTTCCACGATGAGGCCGATGGTTTCAATCGTCGTTTCCAGCGTTTTTTGGATTTTCTCAAAATTGCGCCGGAAGCTCTTTTGAAGATTTTCCTCGATCCTCCTGCGGTCGGTAACGTCCTTGGCGAAGACCATAACGGCCGGCCTGTCGTCCCAGATGATCAGGGCCGAATTGATTTCCATCCACTTGATGCGACCCCGCTTGTCCAGGCACCTGAAAGGCGTGGCATCGGCGTTATGCTCCTCCTTGATCTTCTGGAGATACCGCTCCAGGACGATCTTCCGATCCTCCTGGTGAATCAGGTCTATAAAGTACAAATCTTTTAAATCTTCCTTATAATAGCCGAGAATGCGGCTTGTTTTCCTGTTGGCGAATTTGATCAAGCCGTCCTGGATGACGAAGATGGCGTCGTTGGCATTTTCGATCAGGAGCCGATACTGCTCTTCCGATTTTCTCAGCCTGTCATGGGTTTGCTTCCGAAGCATGATATCCCGGATGAGGGCCTGGATGATGATCTTGCCCCGGTACTCTATGCGATGCAGGCTGACTTCGGCATCGAATACGGATTCATCGCTGCGGCGATATTTCCACTCAAAAAATTGCGGACTGCCCTGCAGGGCGAGGTCGATTTTTTCCTGCATCGTTTCCTTGGCGGGCCGGCCATCCGACTGCAGTTCCGGGGATAATGCCCAGGGGGCGAGACCGACGATTTGCTGCTTTGCACAGCGGAATATTTCCAGCGTTTTCGCATTGCAGTCGATAATTTTGCCGCCGTGAATCGCCATGATGGAATCATTGGCTGTTTGATAGAGCATGCGAAACCGCCCTTCGCTCTCCAAAAGCGCCGTCTCCATCAACTGCTGCCTCGTCATATCGACGAGAATCACGCTGCTGCCGGACCTCTCACCCTGTTTCCTGATGGGGGAGGCATAGATTCGCACAGGGAACATCTCGCCATTGCTCTTTTTTGCCACGGCGCTCGAATGGATATCTTTTTGCGGAAGCTGTGTATCAGTCAGGTCTTTACTGATCAGGGCAAAAGTCTCTGCAGTCAGGATTTGTAGGCTATGCACACCCTTTTCTAAGTCGGAGCCGCTCAAACCGAAAAGCGCCAACCCCGCCGGGTTGATGTAGATAAGATTGCCCGCAGCATCCACTTCGAAAAACACCAGGGGCATCTGTTCCATCATGTCGGCCAAGTGGGATTCTATTTTCCCTACGCTCACCTTGCTCTTGTTTCGCTCTATCGCGTGGCGTTTCTGTCTCTGGATATTATTGCTCATTTTCTGTCAGCTTCGCATTTTCCATGGCAAGATCCGGATACAAGAATAGCAGGTGATACTATCATTGATTATTCCGTAAAAATAATAGTATGATATCTATACAGTTTTTCGCCTGTTTGTCAAGCAACACGTGACCCTGGAGAATAGGACATCAATGACATTCTTAAGAGACATTTTACCCAAAACGGCGGCGGGTTTCATCGCGGTATTGACCGTCATGGCCTTGGGGAGTTACAGCGCCCCGGCCCACGCCCGGACGAAGACATTCATCAGAGAGTATACCTATCATGCCAGCGACATCGACAGCAAAGTGACAAGCCGAACCATCGCTTTGGAACAAGTCAAAAGGCAGCTTCTGGAAGAACTCGGCGCGTACCTGGAAAGCGAAACAGAGATAAAGAATTACCAGCTGTCCAAGGATCAAATATCCGTTATGACCGCAGGGGTCGTCAGTACGGAAATCATCGAGGAAAAATGGGACGGGCAAACCTACCGCCTGAAAGCCAAGCTGGTAGTCGATCCGGACTGGGTGGCGAAACGTGTCGACGACATCAGGAGGGACCGCCAGAAGACGAGGGAACTGGAAAAACTAAAGAAACAAGCGTCGGACGCTTTGGAGGAATTGGATAGGCTCCGCGCCCATAAGCAGGCCGAAGACGAAACGGATACATCGCGTTACAGGAGAAACATCCAGACGTTGAAGGCCACGGATTGGGCCGAACGCGGATTTGTCCTGATTCATCAGGCGGATTACGGAAACGCCGTCAAGGCATTTAACCGCTCCATTCAAATGAATCCCAAAGACAGTACGTCCTATTTCAACCGGGGGCTGGCACGATACCTGGCAGGCCATTACCAGGAAGCCATCGCCGACTATAGCCGCTTCCTGAAAATGGAACCGGACGACCCGGAGGCCCACTTCAACCGCGCCGCGGCTTACAGACGAATCGGCAAAACGGGAAGCGCTCTCAGAGACTACGATGAAGCCATCCGCCTCAATCCGAATTACACGGAGGCTCATGTGGATCGGGGCAACATCCGATTTGCAGAGGGTCATTACGTTCAGGCGATACAGGACTACTCGAGAGCCCTCGAGTTGAATCCGGCCAGCGCTGCAGCGTGGTATCACAGGGGAACGGCCTATGCCCTGACTGATCAAGCTCAGAATGCCCTCCGGGACTTCACGTCCGCCCTGGAACTGAATCCGAACTATGTGGACGCTTTGGTCAGGAGGGGTGCCGGATATGTTCGCGCGAAGTTATATGATCCCGCTATAAAAGATCTATCGAAGGCCCTCGATCTTTCGCCCGGAAACGCCGAAGCATGGTATTATCTCGGCACGGCCCATCACTTCTCCGGTGACGACCAGGCCGCCGTTGGCGACCTGGATATGGCCATCCGCATCAATCCCCGTTACGCCGAAGCTTACTTCAACCGCGGCAGCGTCTACCAGAGTCTGGGATACATTGAGGCATCCGTAAGAGAATACAAAGCAGCGGCGCGCCTCGGACTTGAAGAGGCCCGTGCCTATCTAAAACAGAACGGAATCAAATGGTAGGATTCGTTAACATGGATGGTCATTATTTTGATGCCGGTCCGCCGGAGATGCAAAATATCAAAAAGACGATATTTTATTAACAACATTTTAAAAAGTATGCTATAGACGTGCTATCCTGTATATAAGTTGATTTCCGGATTGCACTGTGTATGCCTGCCCTGCGGCAAGGTGTAACGGTACGAATCATCTAATTTAAACACGAGGTCCCGTTTATGAAAAATGCGAAACTCAGTGTTAAATTGATCGGTGGTTTTGTGATTACGGCATGCTTGATCCTGGGCGGCGGATTAGTCGGCTGGTTCAGCTCCTATCTGCTGAGCAGCGACCTCGGCGAAGTCTACGGAACGAGGATACCTGCGATGAAAAACCTGGGGGCCATCAGTGAGGCAAGGGTCGCCATTCAAAAAGGGGAACGCAGCATACTCATCCCGGAAATATTCAAGGACAGCGGGGAACGAACCCGCCAGACCGCAGACCTCGATAATGAGTGGAAGGCGGCGGAGCAAGGTTTTCAGGGCCTCGACGGGCTCGCAAAGTCTCCGGACGAAGCCGCTCTATGGAACAAGTTGAAGTCGGCATGGGAGGCTTGGCGCAAGGAACACAATCAAGTTATGGCCCTCCTAAAAAGCGAAAAACGGGATGAGGCCCTCGCTTATTCCAATGGCAAGGCGAAAGAGGCAGTCGGGGCGGTCGATAGACTTTTAAAGGATGCCGTCACGATGAATACGAGGCTGTCCGAGGAGCATGGAAAACATGCTGCTGCCACCGCCGAGTGGACATCGATCGTAACGTCCGTCGGCACCGCCGCCGGTGTCATTTTAGCCGTGGCCTTAGGTTTCTTTTTTGCCAATTATATAACGAAGCCGATCAACAAAGTCATAGACGGCCTTTCCGAGTCGGCTTTTCAAATGGCGTCCGCATCCGGGCAGATTTCCGTGACGAGCCAATCCCTCGCCTCCGGAGCCTCGGAATCCGCAGCGTCTCTTCAGGAGGCGTCATCTTCTCTTGAGGAATTATCGACTCTGACCAAGCAGAATGTCGATCGCGTCGATCAATTGTTTAAATCGGGGGCGTCGACGTATCAATTACAGAAGGCCTGCCACAAATCGCTTCGGGAGGCCAACGATTGCATCAAGAAAACAGGCGAAGCGGGCGTTCAGGCGTCCAAGATTACAAAGAACAGCGACGACATTGCTTTTCAGATCAACCTTCTTGCCCTTAACGCTGCGGTGGAAGCAGCCCGTGCCGGCGAGGCCGGAGCAGGATTTGCGGTCGTTGCCGACGAAGTTCGCAATTTGGCCCTTCGTTCCGCCGAAGCTGCGAGGAACACGGATGCCATCATCGGGGACACCCTGGCGAATATCGAAAAGGGTATCACCCTCGTTGCAAAGGCCCTGGAAGAATTCTACAACATGGGCGAACTGGGCAAGACAACCTTCGAACTGATCAAGCAGGTCGGAGACACGACCAAGGAACAGGCGTCAGGGATCGACCATATCAATAAGGCGATCGCGGAAATCGACAAAGTCGTGCAGCAAACCGCCGCCAATGCCGAGGAGTCCGCAAGTGCTTCGGAAGAGATGAGCGCTCAGGCCGAGCAAACGAAAAATTATATTCAGAACCTGATCGACGTCGTCGGGAGCGATACCCAGACGAAGGCGCTCGTTGTCTCATAGGAAGCCCGTCCCGGACGTGACTCTGTCTCTCGGCAAATGTAACCATGGAATTGAAAAAGCCCCTTGACAACAAGTCAAGGGGCTTTTGGTTTTTTGGCTCCCCAGCGCGGACTCGAACCACGGACCCGATGGTTAACAGCCATCTGCTCTACCGACTGAGCTACTGAGGAATATTCGGTAGGTTATTTTACTACACTATTTTCCTTTTTCAAACAACCTTTGTGTTGGCGGTCGCGCTTAACGGCAGCTAACGCAGGTCATGAGCTTTTCCAGAGGCACACCCGTCTTCTTGCTGATGAACTCCAGTTGATCCAGGGGAGCAAAGTAGCGGCCGCAGACTTTGCAGATGGCCATCTTGAACACTTTGTCCCAGATCATGCGTTTGTCACCGGTGGTTTCCATCTTGACGAAACCGGTCGGACAGACATAAGCGCAGGAACCGCATCCGATGCAGGCATCGGCCACGAATTCGATCTTGGGTGTTTCCACGTCCCGTCCCAAGCCCCGATCCTGGAATGTCAGGGCGCAAACCCCGACGACCTCGCGGCAAGTCCGCGCACAGAGACCGCAAAGGATACAATCACGATTGTCCGCCGCCAGTTCCCCTACGGCAACACCGAGCTTACGGGCTATCTCATACACCGCCTTTGTTTGCGGATATTTATAATAAAGAAGCTCGGCGGCCAGTTTGCGGCTCGCCTGGACCCGGTCCGACTTGGTATTGATTTCCATGCCCGGGGCGATTTCCGTCGTGCACGAGGCCGCCAGCTGCCACTTGCCGTTCGTTTTGACTTCCACGGTACACAGGCGGCATGCCCCAAAGGGACTCACTTCATCATGGTAGCAGAGCGTGGGAATATCTATCGACAACGCTCGCGCATTTTGCAGGATGACCGAGCCTTCCTTGCCTTCAACTTTACGCCCATCAATCGTGAACTTTACCATTTATGACCCCTTTTCTTGTATTTCCTTTTACTCCCAGATCATCAGCCGATAGCATCGCAGACAGCGTCCCGCCTCTTTGATCGCATCGGGTACGCCGAATGCGCCCTCAACCTCGGCGAATGTATTCATCCGTGTTTTGGGCTCCAGGAATGAGACGCCTGCGGCGACCTCTTTCGGGACGAACCCGGAATTTCTCTGGGCTTTCGTATTCAATCCCTCCAGGGATATTTCGGCGGGAACCTTTCTCCCCTGCAGATAGGCATCGATACCCTGGGCGGCCTTGTTGCCCATATTGAGGGCCTCGATCAGTGTGGCCGGGCCGCTCACGCAATCGCCGCCGGCGAAGATTCCGGCAACATTCGTCTCGAATCCCGCTGCCGCTTTGGCCATGATGGTGCCCCAGTCGGTCAACTGGACGGCATTCTTTCCCTTTAAGAGATCCACATCCGGTTTCTGGCCCGTTGCGGCGATGATCATGTCCGTCGCGATCGTGGATTCGGAACCCTTGATCGGTATCGGCCGCTTCCTGCCGCTGGCGTCCGGTTCACCCAACTTCATCTTGATGCATTCGATCCCCGTCACCTTGCCGGCTTTCCTGACGATATTGACCGGGGCCTTCAGGAAAGAAAATTTCACGCCTTCCTGCTCGGCCTCTTCGATTTCGATTTTGCTTGCGGGCATTTCATTGCGGGAACGCCGATAGACGATCTGCACATCCTTGAACCCGAGACGGACGCAACTGCGGGCGCAATCCAGCGCGACGTTGCCGCCGCCGATAATGACGACCTTGTTTTTCGCCGCGATCTTTTCGCCCAGGCTGAACCGTCTCAAGAATTCAGCGCCCTGGACAAAATCGTCGGAGGTGATCTCTTCGCCGCCGCAGCCCACTTTTGTTCCCACATGGGCACCGACGGCCAGATAGGCGGCCTTGTAGCCCTTCTTCTGCATATCGGCCCAATCCATTTTGTCGATCTTGCAGTTCAGGCGGATGTCAACTCCCGTCCTTTTGATCAAATCGATTTCGTGGTTGAGGATGTCCTTGGGTAAACGGTAATCGGGAATGCCGACGGCGGCCATGCCGCCGCCTTTCGGCAGCGCCTCGAATACTGTAACCTGATAACCCATTTTTCTTAAATGATAAGCCGCCGCCAGACCGGCCGGACCTGCGCCGATGACGGCCACTTTATCTTTCTTGTCCTCTCCGGAAACGGCAAGGGCACCTGCACCCTCTTTCAGTTCGAAATCGGCCGCCGCCTTTTTCAGGAGGCGAATCGACAGTGAGGCATCCATGTCCTTGCGTACGCATGCGTCTTCACAGGGATGGGTGCAGGCCCGGCCGATGACCCCGGGAAGGATGCACCGTTCCCTGATGAGGTTCAGGGATTCCTTGAATTTATTGTTCCGGATGAGTTCGATATAGCCGGGGATATCCAGCGTCGCCGGGCAGGCCTGCATGCAGGGTGCCGTTACCGATACGCCGTAACCCTTCGCGGCTTCCTTCTTCACGTCCTTGGCCAGGAAATCAGCTTTAAAGTACTTCACGGCATCCATGACCGGCACGAGAGCCGAAGCACGTCCGAAATTGCACTTGGCGTTTTCCGTGACGCCTTTGGCGATGGTCTCGATTTCCGCCAGGTCCTGAGCACTGCCCTTGCCCGCCTTGACCGACTCCAGGATATCCATCACCCGGTCGATGCCGATCATACAGACGGAGCATTCGCCGCAGGACAATTTCCTGGCTTCCTTGAGATATCCCAGGGTCAACGCAGGAATATCGGCGCTCTCATCCAGAACGACCATCCCGTTCCATCCCATCATCGCTTTCATCTTCATGCCATCGTACTGAACGGGACACACGGGTTCTTTGCCTTTTGCCGGCTTGGCGCTCTTCCCTTTTCTGTAATCGGCGATCTTGCCGTCCCAACTGCTGAATGCCACTTTATTCATGATCTAGCCACCTTCTCTTATAGAGTCTCCTTGGCCAGCGTGAGCCAGGATTTCGAACATTCAACCTTGTTCATGAATTTCTTGTATTCGAGATCTACTCTTTCCTGGATGGCGCGGATATCGTCCGGTCCCAGGTGCCGGAAACGGCCCTGCTTTTTGATGTAATCCGTCACCGGTCTCAATTTTTTCGGCATATCAATCGTTACCCGGTATTTTCCGTTCTCCACTTCGTAGATGGGGAAGATACCCGTTTCCACCGCCAGGCGGCCCATTTTGATGCATTCTTCGGAACCCACCCGCCAACCGGTCGGACAAACCGACAGGCAGTGAATGTAGGCCGGCCCCTTGATTTCCCGGGCCTTCTTGATCTTGTTCATAAAGTCGATCGGATAGCTGTGGCACGCCGTGGCCACATAGGAGATATTATGGGCGACCATGATCTCCGGAACATTCTTTTTCCAGGTCTTGTTGCCGATACTGGCCTTGCCGGACGGGGCGGTCGTCGTCGAGGCACCGAAGGGGGTCGCGCTGGACCGCTGGATACCCGTATTCATGTAGGCCTCGTTGTCGAAACACACATAGAGCATGTCGTGCCCTCTTTCCATGGCTCCGGAAAGGGCTTGAAGACCGATGTCCACCGTGCCGCCGTCGCCGCCTATCGCCACGGTCTTGACGTAGCGGTCCGCAATCTTGCCCTTGCGGCGCAGCGCTTTCAGGCCGGCTTCCACACCGGCACCGACGGCCGCGGCATTGGGAAACGCCACATGGATCCAGGGCAGCTTCCAGGCCGTGGTCGGATAGAGGCTCGATATAACCTCCATGCAACCCGTCGCATTGGCAATGACCGTTTCCTTTCCCAAGGCTTTACACATGAGGCGGATGGCCAAGGCCTCTCCGCATCCCTGGCAGGCGCGATGACCGGACGCGAAGTACTCTTCCTTGTCGATCAATTTGTGAGCATACAGATCAAAGTTTTCAATGACACCCGTCTGGTATTTGTTCGCTATGTTCATTATCCCCTCACTCCATACAGTTGATAGGGTTGCTCGGTCTTCTTCTTGGATGCCTGGTCGATCATCTGGATGAAATCCTCCACTTTTACGTCGCGACCGCCGAGGCCGATAATATAATTGAATACGTCCGGACGTTTGGGCTCCGCATAGAGCGCCGCACGGACTTCCGAGGCCACGGGTCCTCCCGGGCCGCCGTATGACAAGGCACGATCCGTCACGATCAAGGTCTTGCAGTTCTTCACCGCCGCACGGACATCATCAAACGGGAAGGGTCTCCAGAGCTTCAGCTTTAACAAGCCGACTTTTACACCCTTCTTTCTGAGTTCGTCAACGGCCACTTCCGCCGTTTCGCCCATCGATCCCATGGTCATGATCAGCGTTTCGGCGCCGTCTACCTTGTAACGTTCGATTGGCTCGTACTTGCGGCCGAATTGCTTCTCCCATTCCTTCCAGATCTTCAAAATAACGGCTTTGCTGTTCACAAGGGCCACATCCCTTGCCTTGACGGCTTCAGAGTATATCTCGGGCAGCCCCAGAGTGCCCATGGAAAGGGGCCTGTCGGGATGGAGCGTCGCCGACGGTTTATAGGGGGGCAGGAATTTGTTCACCTGCGCCTGGGTCGGAAACACGATGGGCTCCACCACGTGGGTCAATTGGAATCCGTCCATGTTGACGTTGATGGGAAGCATCACGTCGGGATGTTCGGCAATCTTGAAGGCCTGGATATACATATCCACTGCCTCCTGCCCGTTTTGCGCGAAGATGGAGATCCAGCCGGCATCCCTCTGAAGCATGATATCGCTGTGGTCGTTCCAGATATTGATCGGTCCGGACACGGCACGGTTGCCGATGGCCATGACAATGGGCAGGCGCATGGCCGGCGCAATCGGCAATATTTCGTGCATGTACATGAGCCCCTGGGAACTCGTGGCCGTAAAGGTCCGGGCACCGGTTCCGGATGCGCCCATAACGGCGCTCAGGGCGGAATGTTCCGATTCGACCGTGATAAACTCGGCATCGAGCCTCCCGTCCGCCACGATTTCCGACAAATGCTCGGCAATATGGGTATTGGGGGTGATGGGATAAACCGCCGCCACATCAATATTACACAAGGCCACTGCTTCCGCCGCGGCTACTGCAACTTCCATCCCAACGGGTTTTGCCATGGCTCATCCCTCCTCAATCATCGTAATGGCAACAGGCCAGCACTCATGAGCGCAAATACCGCAGCCCTTGCAGAACTCAAGGTCGGCCGTAAAATAACCGTCTGCGCCTTCGGTGATGCAGCCTTCGGGACAATAAAGTTGGCAAACGCCGCACTTGATGCATTTGGTGTTATCCCAAATCGGTCTTAAAGACCGCCAGCTTCCGGTCTTGAAGGACCGTGAATTGCCCACATCGTAGACGATGCCGCCCTGATTATATTCCTTCCAGGTTTCTGGCCACTGTTTTTTCATTTTCTTATCCTCGTTAAGTCTAAGTAATCTTTAAACCAAACAGATTTGATTTTTCCGCGAATGAGGAAGGCTACTGGATTTTTACTTCATCGAAAGCCCGCTTCAGGGCCGTCATATTCTTGCCGGCGATTCGGCCGAACCGGTGTTCCACCGGAGCCCGCAGGGAATCGATCTTGACAACCTTGGTCACTTTCACCAAAGCGCCGAGCATCGTTGTATTGGTAATGGGAACGCCCAGTTCTTTCCAGGCGATGCCCGTGGCATCGACGATGGCGATCTTGCCGTTGTACTGCAGCGTCTTTTTCACTTCTGCAGCAGTCTTCGACGTATTGACGATCAAAATTCCGTCCGGCTTCAGGCCGGCTGTTACGTTGACGAGACCGACCAATCCCTCATCCAGCACCACGGCGACATCAGGGGTGTAAATACGGGACCGAACCTTGATCTGTTTCTGATCCACGCGGTTGAACGCCTCCACCGGCGCGCCGCGGCGTTCCGGCCCGAAGCTGGGAAAGGCCTGGGCATGTTTCCCTTCGTCAATCGCAGCCACGGCCAGCAATTCAACAGAAGTCACCGCACCTTGGCCCCCTCTTCCATGCCATCTTATCTCAATCATTAGCAATTCTCCCTGACTGGATTCACGCTATCTATTTAAAGAAGCGTGTGTATAATATAGATGTATTGTCCTGTCAATCATTATTTGAGCCCAGATTCCATGTTGACTTCAAAGGGCTAATCACGTATTAATAGCGAATATTATTGACCGAAAATGATAACAGCGACAACCCAGATGACCATTCGTGAGGCTCGGCATCCATGACCCCCGAAACCAGATTCGGCTCTCTCCTGCGTTCTTCCATTCTCCTGTTCATCGGCCTGGCATGGACGGCGTACATGTCCATTAATACCTTGATCTTTTCATACATCACCACTGAAGAGAACAACATCCACCGCCTGGCCAGAATTTGGGCCAAGTACCTGCTGCTTCTGACCAGCGTCAGGGTCCAGGTCATCGGCAGCGAAAATATACAGCAGGGACGGCCTCAGGTCTTCATGGTCAACCACCACAGCGTCTTCGATATCTTCGTATTGCTGGCGCAGGTCCCCAGCCAGTTTCGCTGGGTCATCAAGAGGGAGCTCTTTAAAGTTCCCGTCTTCGGCAAGGCCCTGCGGGTCGCCGGGTATATCGAACTGGACCGGCAGCACCACGACAAGGCCCTGAAGGGCCTGGACGTGGCGGCATCAAAGATCAGGGACGGAAAATCGGTCATGACGTTCCCTGAAGGGACGCGAAGCCAGGAAGGGTCCATCAGGCCTTTCAAGCAGGGGATATTTTACCTGGCCATGCAATCGGGGGTCCCTATCGTCCCCATCTCCATTATAGGAACCGGCGATATCATGCCCAAGAACTCCCTGCAGATTATTCCCCAAAACGTGATCATGATCATCGATAAACCGGTGGATGTCTCCGAATACAGCGTCGAAACCCGGCAGGAACTGATTGCCCGGGTGCGGGATACCATCATCGGCAACTACGCAAAAGGCAAGGCCTTTTTGGACAGGAAGAAGTCGGTCTGATCGGCATGGAACCAAGGGTCAAGAAATCGAGTAAAGCAAGGGAGGTGTGCGGCATCGTCGGCCTTGCCCTGGCTTTTTTCCTTTTTCTTTCCCTCGTGTCGTATCAACCCAGCGATCCCTCCTTCAGTCATTCCGTAAACGGCGTTCAGAAAATCAAGAATATCTTCGGATCCGTCGGCGCATACACGTCCGACATCCTCATCAAGCTCATCGGCCTCAGCGCCCTGATGCTTCCCATCATTTTCCTGATCATCGCCTTCAAGCATTTCCTTGATGATGCGTTCAAGATCACCAGACTGCTGATCCTCGGTATCGCCGGTCTCCTTTTCTCGACGGCCGGTCTCGTATCCCTTGCGCTGAGCGATATCCGGCTGTACGGCGCCAAGATCCAGACGGGCGGCCTGTTGGGCTCAATGATCGTCACCTTCTTCAGCAATTATCTAAACGGGGTCGGGGCCTTCATCTTTCTGTTGCTCATCCTCGTACTGTCGCTGATTGCCGTCGTCGATCTCTCCGTCGTCTCCGCCAGCCAAAAGACTGTGGTACTGGGACAAAGGTCGTGGACATCCTGGAAAAGGATATTGGAATGGGCAAAAATCCGGATCAGGGAACGCAAACAATCCGTCCCGGAAAAAGCGGTGGAGTCACCTAAAGTTCCATTTATAGAGGAGGCTCCGGCTGCAAATGAAAAGAAACCCAAACGCAAAAAGATTGAACAGATCCGTTTCGATTTTCTGGAACAGGACGGCGTCTTCAACCTCCCGTCTTTCTCGCTGCTCGACGACCATTCGCGGAAGGATACCCGCGTGAAACGGGAAAGCCTGCTCATGAACTCACGGCTTCTGGAGAAGAAGCTCTCCGACTTCGGCGTCGAGGCCAAGGTCGTCGAAGTCAAGCCGGGACCCGTCATTACGATGTATGAAATGGAACCCGCTCCGGGGGTGAAGATCAACAAGATCACGAATCTGACCGACGATCTGGCCCTGGCCCTGCGGGCTCCCAGTATCCGGATCGTGGCACCCATACCGGGGAAGGCCGCCATCGGCATCGAGATCCCCAACAACGAAAGGGAGGCGGTCCATTTAAGGGAAGTCCTGGACAACGAGGACTTTCAGGACCCCAAGATCAGACTGCCGATCGCCCTGGGGGAAGACATCGTCGGCGTTCCCGTCATCGCGGACCTGGTCAAAATGCCCCATCTCCTGATTGCCGGGACGACGGGCTCGGGCAAGAGCGTTTCCCTCAATGCCATGATCTGCAGCATGCTCTTCAAGTGCAGCCCCGATGAAGTCAAATTCCTGATGATCGACCCCAAGCGACTGGAACTGTCTTCCTACGAAGGCATCCCCCATCTCCTGCACCCGGTCGTCGTGGACGCCAAGAAAGCCTCCCTGGTCCTGAAATGGGCCGTGGAAGAGATGGAACGGCGCTACATAACGATCAGCGAAACGGGCGTCAAGGGCATAGACAGCTACAACAAACTCATCGAAAAAAACAAGGGAACCCGGGAAAAACTCGCGGCCCTGCAGAAGGCCAAACCGGGGCAGGAAAGCGGCGACGACGCGCAGGACCTGCCGGATGCGGCTGGTATGGCGGACGGGAAGAAGCTCCCCTATATCGTCGTCGTCATCGACGAACTTGCTGACCTGATGATGGTGGCATCGCGCAACGTCGAAGAATCCCTGGCGCGACTCGCCCAGATGGCGAGGGCCGCGGGGATCCACCTGATTCTGGCCACCCAGAGGCCTTCCGTGGACGTCATCACGGGGGTCATCAAGGCGAACTTCCCCACGCGGATTTCCTTCCAGGTTTCGTCCAAGGTCGATTCCCGGACCATTCTCGATCAGCTCGGCGCAGAGAATCTTCTCGGTGCAGGCGACATGCTCTTCATGCCGCCGGGAACCTCCAAAATTACCCGCATCCACGGGGCCTATGTCTCCGAAAAGGAGATCGACAGGGTCGTGTCCTTTGTCAGGAAGCAACGGAAACCCGATTACGACAGCTCTATTTCCGAATACAACCCCGATTCTGCAGGCGACGAGAAACCCGGGGACGCCTTCGACGAGAAGTATGACGAAGCCGTGGAACTGGTGACCGACCTCGGGCAGGCATCCATCTCCCTCGTCCAGCGGTACATGAAAATTGGCTATAACCGCGCGGCCCGGATCATCGAACGCATGGAGCTGGAAGGCGTGGTCGGCCCTTCCGACGGCGTCAAACCCAGGAAAGTGCTGGCCAGGAAACTGTCGCGATAGACGGCAGCCATGCCATTAGACAATGAGCGGCTATCGGTTTTTGCAATCCATCCATTGACAGACGGTGTTTCAAATTATAGGGTGGCCGCCATGAAAAATCCGCGCCGGTTATATCTCGTCAGCCTTGGTTGTCCCAAAAACCTTGTCGATTCCGAAATCATGGGAGGATTTCTGTCCCGGGAAGGGTTCACGATGACGAACAGGCCCGACGATGCGGATGTGATCATCGTCAACACCTGCGCCTTCATCACCCCGGCCAAGGAAGAATCCATAGAGGAAATCTTCCGCATGGCTCAATGGAAAGAACACGGCCCCTGCACCCGATTGATCGTCACCGGCTGCCTCCCGCAACGCTACGGAAGCGATCTTATCCGGGATATCCCCGAAGTGGACCTTTTCCTCGGCACCGCCGAGGTTCCGAATATCGTCCGGCATCTCAAAGAAATCGACATGGCGGGCAAGACCGGATTGAGACTGGCGGCCGGCGAGCCGTCGTATCTTATGGATTCAAGCGCCCCCCGGCTGTTGTCGACACCCCCTTACCTTGCCTATCTGAAAATTGCCGAGGGGTGCTCCAACTGCTGCTCCTACTGTGCCATCCCGGCCATCCGCGGCCCCTTTCGCAGCCGGAAGCATGACGACATTCTCAAGGAGGCCGCCGCCCTTGCGGACCGCGGTATCCGGGAGCTGATCGTGACGGCGCAGGATTCAACGGCCTACGGACTAGACCTCAAGCAGCGGTCCTCCTTAAGCCGGCTGATGCAAGATCTCGCCTCGATAGAGAAGCTCCGCTGGATCAGGCTGCTTTACACCTATCCCGGCAATATCCGTGACGACCTCTTGAGAGTGATCGGCGAGGAACGGAAAATTTGTCCCTATATCGATATGCCCATTCAGCATATCGACAACCGGGTATTAAAAGCGATGAACCGCCGTTCGACCGAATCCCAGATCCGGGAAGCCGTCCGGACCATCAGAGAAACCGTTGCTGACGTGGCTCTCAGGACGTCCATCATTGTCGGATTTCCCGGGGAGACGAAGCCGATCTTTCATCGCCTTCTTGCTTTCGTCCAGGAAGCGCGATTCGATCATCTCGGCGTATTTCTCTATTCGCGGGAGGAGGGGACAGCCGCCGCGGCGATCCCCTCCCGGATTACCGTCAAGGAGAAAGAGCTCCGCAGACAGCTTCTCATGGAAGAGCAGGCCGTGATATCTTACGGCATCAATCAGTCCCTCGTGGGTACGACCCAGGAAATGCTGATCGAAGGCAGGAGCGATCACCCCGATTATCCCTATATCGGCCGCTGCCGGAGGCAGGCCCCCGACATCGACGGCATCACGTATGTGAAAGGCCGGGGACTTGCGCCGGGGGATTTTATCTCCTGCCTGATTGAAGACGCTCAGGAATACGACCTGTACGGAAAAGACATTCGCGCAACCAATACCAGGGAAACAAGCAAACGGCCCCGTGGACAGGCGGGCATGAACCGGCAACATAGTAATCGAAAACGGGCGGGATCATGACAGGCATCATCTTATCTGGTGGGAAGAACAGGCGCATGGGCACGAACAAGGCCTTCATGGAGTTTGAAGGCGAACGCCTTATCGTAAGGACGGTCCGTCTTTTCAAGGAGCTCTTCGAGGACGTCATGATCGTGACCAACTCCCCGCTTGAATATCTCGATCTGGGCGTTCAACTCGTCACCGATATCTATAAGGGTAAAGGCTCTCTGGGCGGGATATTCACCGGCCTGTTCTTCGCTCCTTCAGAGCATGCCTTCGTGGCGCCGTGCGACATGCCTTTCCTGAACAAGCAATTCATCGCCGCCATGATCCGGCAAACAACCAATTACGATATTGTCGTGCCGGAACTTGCCGCGGGCCTGCAACCCCTTCACGCCGTCTATTCGAAGCGCTGCCTGCCCGTCATCAGGAAATGCATTATGACCAACCAATTGAAGATTACGTCTTTTTACAAGGGATTTCATATTCTGACTCTGGACGAGCACGCAATACGTCCCTTTGATCCCGAGGGACGCATGTTCCTGAATATCAATTCCCCGGAAGACCTGGAGCACTTGTCTTGATATATTCGGTCGCTTCAGGTAATGATATGGTTAAAGCTGTGCGGTCTTTCAATATTCGGTACATCGGCGCCCTTTACCGGACCAATGCCTTTGTCAAAAGGAGTCGGCCATGAACAAAACACCCCTTTACGAACGTCATCTGGCCCTGGGAGCAAAGATCATCGATTTCGGCGGCTGGGCCATGCCCATTCAATACACCGGCGTTATCGAAGAACACCGCACGACGCGCACCAAGGCGTCCCTCTTCGATATCTGCCACATGGGCGAGCTGGACATTACGGGATCGCAGGCCTTTGACCTCCTCCAGCGGGTAATGTCCCGCAATCTCGCCACCCTGGAGACGGGACAAGTCAAACTTTCCGTGATGACCAACCCCCAGGGCGGCATCATGGACGATTTGACGATTTACAAACTAGCGGACGACCGTTATATGGTGGTTACCAACACCGTAACGAAGGACATGGATCTTCGCTGGCTCCTGCAACAGAAAGAGGCCTTCGGTTTCACGGCTGTTCAGATAAGCGATATTACCGATACGACGGGGAAGCTTGACATACAGGGCCCCCTGGCTCTCTCTATCCTTCAGCCTTTAGTCGGCGTCGATTTGGCATCGCTTCGGTTCTATCATTTTCTGACGACAAGTCTTTTCGGAATTTCCGTGATCGTATCCCGGACAGGATATACGGGAGAAGACGGTTTCGAGATCTACGCGGATAGTCGGGCCATTCCCGATATATGGGACCGGCTCCTTACGGCAGGCGCCGGCGCCGGCCTGAAGCCGGCCGGCCTGGGAGCGCGCGATACGCTGCGCCTCGAGGCGGGGATGCTTCTGTACGGTCACGATATGTGCGAATCGGTAACGCCTTACGAGGTTATTTACGGATGGCTGGTCGACAAGGAAAAGACTTTCATCGGGTCCGAGGCCTTGAAAACCATGGAGGAAACGGGACCAGACAAGAAGCTGGTCGGCTTCGAGATGATCGATCGGGGCATTGCCAGGGAAGGCTATGCGGTATACAAAGGCGGCCGGAAGATCGGTAAAGTCACATCCGGCACCTTTTCGCCGTCCCTGGACAAAGGGATCGGCTTTGCCTTCATCGACGCGGCCTGGCGAGAACCGGGTACGGAAATCGAGATCAGTATCCGTGAGAAGAGCGTCAGGGCTAAAGTCGTGAGGCTGCCGTTTTATAAAAGAACAAATCCCTAAACGCATAAAGGAGCGAATTATGTCCAAACCCAATCCGAAAGACCGCAAGTATTCCAAGGATCATGAATGGGTCATCGACAACGGCGACGGCACCGTCACAATGGGCATCACCGATCATGCGCAGGAAATGATGACGGACATCGTCTACGTGGAGCTTCCCCCGGTTGGCAAGAAGGTCCGGCAGTTCGAGCCTCTCGCCGTCGTCGAGTCCGTCAAGTCCGTATCGGATATCTATGCCCCTGTGGGCGGCGAAGTCGTCGAAACGAACGGGCAACTGGAACAGCATCCGGAAATGATCAACGAAGATGCCTTCGGTGCGGGCTGGATTGCGAAAATGAAAATGGACAATCCGGCCGATCTGAACAACCTGATCGATGCCGATACCTACGAGGTGCTGGCGCAAGCGGAGAGCCATTGAGATTGGACGTGCAGGGTAAAGAGCTTAGCGGCTCCTTTTAACGCCCACTCTGTCGCAAAAGCCGGCGACGGGGCAGGCACTGCACAAGGGGGAAAGCGGACGGCAGACATTCCGGCCAAAGGCCACCATCAGGGTATTATACGCCTGCCAGTATTTCTTCGGCAACTTGTCACGTAAGGCGAACTCCGTCGCCTGGGGATTTTTGGTGGTCACATATCCCAGACGGTTGGATATCCGGTGGACGTGGGTATCCACACAGATGCCGTCCTTGCCGTAACCCAGGACGACGACCAGGTTCGCCGTCTTGCGGCCGACGCCCTTGAGGGTAAGGAGCGCATCGATGTCATCGGGCACCTTGCCGGCGAAGCGGTCGATGATGTCCCGACTTATCTCAAGGATCGTCTTGGCTTTCGTTTTATAAAAACCGACGGGATAAATAACCCGGGCAATCTCCTGTTCCGGAATCCCGAGCATCGCCTCCGGGGTCGAGGCCAGCGAAAACAGCCTGGCCGAAGCCTCTGCCGTCACCTCGTCTTTCGTTCTCAGACTGAGAATCGTCGAAACGAGAATGGTATAGGGACCTCGCTTCTTTTCGGCCAGATCGGTCACGATCGGCAATTCCCAGGCTTTCAGATTTTTGCTCAAGATTTGGACAATCCGGCCGATGTCGCGGTCGTTCACAGGTATCCTCCTCCCGGAACATCCGGCGCCGAAGAACCGCCGGGAAGGCTCTCGCAACTGACGGCGTCGCCGCGACCGCTAATCATACCCCTCCTCGTTCGCCAGGATATCCAGGTGCAGGGTCGCGATATCTTCGACATCGAGGTTGGCTTCTTCCTCCGTATTCCGAAAATCGACCATTTTAATGTAACGCTTACATACGTAGCAGACGTCGACACGATACCGCTCTTCCCCTTCGATCGTGAAATAAGCCAGGCTCTGCTGTTCCTCGTTGCCGCAGAAAGGACACTTGACGCGCCGGAAATGCCATTCGTAACCGCATTGATTGCAGAACAGATACCGAAATCCTTCGTCGTCTCTGATTTCGCCGATTTTGGGTTCCTGACCGCAAATCGGACAATAACCCTCGTGCCAATCGCTCGCGGCCACAGTCTTGCCGTACAGTTCGACCACTTTTCCGAGGGACGGCCTCAGGCTCTCTTCGAGAAAAAGGTCGATGAGGTCCAGCGTATCGCTGTCTTCCTCGTCCTCGAGATCGGCATCCGCCCGTTGATTATTAAAGGACTCATAGATCATCTGTTCGTAACTGACGGTCCCGTCCTTGATTTTTTTCAGGATTTCGCTCGTTTCATCGGGGACCCGCTCCTCGGCGATTTCCATCAGCGCCCTGAAATAGCGTTCCGGTTCGGTCAAATCGAAACGGTTGTTCGTAAAATCGATCAACGGCAGCCCGCCGGCCATCTTTTTTGAAATGAGACTCTCATCCACCGGGAAGATATTTTCCTTGATGTCCTGCTGGAACCGTTCCCGGAGAATCAGGATTTCACCCAGGATGTCGAGCAATTCTTCATAGTGGGGATTCTGGCGCTTGTAATTCTCGATGGTTTGCAGAGTTTCATGTAATATTTTAGCCATTTAGGATCTCCTTCTCCATTGCTTTGCCCATGCAAGAAACTTGCCGCGGTCGATGTATATCTGCTTTTCATATTCCCTTCAAGGAAATTAAATCGCCTTGACCTCCCGTTTTTTGAAATGGTAATGAATGACTTATATTCGGAATCGGACATTCGATCTTCATCTCCCGGCCGGAACTGCGGCTTCCGCCGTCAAAACGAATATTAACGGACATCCCTAAATGTTACCTTCGGTACTCTCAATTCCCTTATGAAACCAGCCCATCGGCATTTTGCCACAGACAAACGGGTGATCGTCATCGGCGCCGGGGCCAGCGGCATGATGGCCGCCGGACGGGCCGCGGAACAGGGTGTCCGAGTCATCCTGCTCGAAAAGACCGAAGAACCCGGCCGAAAATTGCTGCTCAGCGGCAAAATGCGCTGCAATTTGACCAACGTGAAGGACCTGGATGCATTTATCGGCATGTACGGCCCCAACGGACGCTTCCTTTTCGGCGCCTTCTCCCGTTTCTTCAGAAACGAATTGCTCGATTTTCTTAAAAAATACGGTGTTGAGACGAAGATCGAGCGGGGAGGGAGGATTTTTCCCTCAAGCGACGATGCCCGTGACGTCGTCGCCGCTTTCCGGCGTTACCTTAAAGATCAGGGCGTCGATATCAGATATCGGGAACCCGTTCTCGATATCGGCCATGAAGACGGTCGGGTCACGGGTGTCCACACCAGAACGGGCTTCATCCCGGCCGACGCGGTCGTTCTCGCCACGGGAGGGGCCAGCTATCCCGGAACCGGCTCTACAGGCGACGGATACAGAATTGCGGCCTCTATAGGCCACACCATAACCAGGCTGCACCCGGCCCTTGTGCCCCTGATCGTCGAGGAAATCGACAGCGCCAAGGCCATGCAGGGCGTCAGCCTCAGGAATATCCGGATGACGGCCTTCCGCTGCCGCACGGACGGAATCGATCCCGCATGGACACCCGCGTTCGACACGGGGAGGGGTATGTCGGGCAAGCGCCTGCCGCCCCCTGTGATCGAAAGCCGCCAGGGAGAGATGATGTTCACCCATTTCGGCGTCGGCGGCCCTGTGACGCTTCTTCTGAGCCTGTCCGTCGCCAAAGCCCTGGAGGACGGACCCGTCAGTCTGTCCATCGACCTCAAACCTTCTCTCGATTTCCCGAAACTCTCGGCGCGCCTCCAACGGGATTTCGACCAATTCGGAAAGAGAAGCTATCAAAGAATCCTCTCGGGCCTCCTGCCCAGGAAGATGATTGAACCATTCGTCGCGCTGACCGGAATACCGCCCGAGACCCCCGGACATCAGATTAACGGAAGTCAGCGGGATGGTATCGTTCAACAGATGAAATCGCTGAGCTTCAACGTGAAGCAGCCCCTCCCCCTGTCGTCGGCCATCGTTACGGCGGGAGGCGTTTCCCTCAAAGAGATCGATCCCCGCACCATGGCCTCACGTCTGATTTCCGGACTCTTTTTTTCCGGCGAAGTCATGGACATCGATGCCGACACGGGGGGCTATAACCTTCAGGCGGCCTTTTCGACGGGTTATGTTGCAGGCGAGCAGGCGTCTTTGTTTGTCCTTAAGTAATCAAGCGGCCCGATCACACCGGAACAACTTTTTCCGCGACCCCGGACGGCAATTCGTGTATACTGCTTCATTATTCTCTCCCCTGCAGAAGAGCGCGGGAGGACATGGCATAAAAGGTCGGTACACGGTCAGGAGGGAAATATGGATGTGCTCGACAAACCGGATAATCTGGTTGAATTATTCGAAGGCAGCATTAACCGTTTCAGCAACCGTCTCGTTTTCGGCACCAAGGACAAGCAGGGTGTCTACCAGTGGATCACTTACGGGGATTTGGCAAAGCGGGTGGACCATCTGCGCGGCGGACTCGCCAAAGCGGGCATCGGGAAAGGCGACGTCGTCGGCATCATCGCCAACAACCGCGTGGAATGGGTCGTGGCCCACTTTGCCACCCTCGGCCTGGGAGGATGCTTCGTGCCCATGTATGAAGTCGAGCTGCCCCACGTCTGGGAATACATCGTCAGGGACAGCGGCGTGAAGTTTCTTTTTGTTGCGAACGCCGGTACCCTTGAGAAAGTCCGTGATTTTCCCGACCGTATACCCTCGCTTGAAAAAATCATACTAATCGAAGGCGAGGGCCAGGGAACGATGGCCGAACTGGAAAAGGACGGGGAAACGAACCCCGTCCCGGCAATCCATCCGTCGGCGGAGGATGTTGCCGTCATCATCTACACGTCAGGGACGACGGGCGACCCGAAAGGCGTACTCCTGACCCATGCGAACTGGACAAGCAACACGCATGCGCGTGTAAAACTCTACCACGAATTCGATGAAAACGACCGGACCCTCTCTCTGCTGCCCTGGGCGCACACCTACGGCCAGGGGGAGATGCATACATTTATCCAGTTGGGGGCCTCCATGGGCTTTATGGAGAGCACGGCCACGCTGCTCGAAGATTTGGGCAAAGTCAAGCCGACGTTCCTTCTGGCCGTTCCTCGCGTATTCAACAGAATATACGACGTCCTTTGGAAAAAGATGAATGAGGAAGGTGGTTTGGCCAAAGCCCTGTTCGTGATGGGCGTTGAAGCGGGAAAAGAGAAACGGCGACTGGCCGCGGAAGGGAAATCCTGTCTCCTGACAGATCTCAAGTTCGCCGTAGCCGATAAGATCGTTTTCCAAAAAATCCGGGGAAAATTCGGCGGGCGTCTCAAAGGCGCGATGACGGCCAGTGCCATGATGAACATGGACATCGCTCTCTTCTTCTTCGATATCGGCATACCCGTTTACGATTGCTACGGCATGACGGAAACCTCTCCGGGCATCGCCATGAACGCGCCGACGGATTACAGGCTGGGAAGTGTCGGCCGCGCGATCGACAAGGTCCGGATCGTGATCGATCAATCGGTCGTCGAGGAAGGGGCGACCGACGGCGAGATCGTCGTCTACGGCCCCAACGTCATGAAAGGCTATCACAACAAGCCCGAACAGACCAAAGAAATCATGACGCCCGACGGCGGCGTCAGAACCGGCGACCGGGGCAGGCTCGACAAGGACGGATATCTTTATATCACGGGCCGGCTTAAGGAACAGTATAAGCTGGAAAACGGCAAATTTGTTTTTCCTGCAGCATTGGAAGAAGACATCTCGCTTCTGCCTTCGATTCAGAATGCCGTTATCTATGGAGAGAACCGGCCGTACAATATCTGCATGGTCGTACCCGATTTTTTCACCCTGGAACGCTACGCCGAGAAGCACAACCTGCCAGGCGATATGGACGAACTCCTGAAAAGAAACGATATCCAGAAGATGCTAGCAAGCGAAATCACAAACTCACTCCAAGGCAAGTATGCCAGTTACGAGATCCCGAAGAAATTCATCTTTCTTACGGAGCCCTTCAGCCTGGAGAACGGAACCCTGACCCAGACGCTGAAACTGAAGCGGCGTATCGTTTTCCAGAAATACCGGGATCGTATCGACGCCATGTACCAATAGGAGCGCTTATGTCACCGGCGGCCCTGTGACGCTTCTTCTGAGCCTGTCCGTCGCCAAAGCCCTGGAGGACGGACCCGTCAGTCTGTCCATCGACCTCAAACCTTCTCTCGATTTCCCGAAACTCTCGGCGCGCCTCCAACGGGATTTCGACCAATTCGGAAAGAGAAGCTATCAAAGAATCCTCTCGGGCCTCCTGCCCAGGAAGATGATTGAACCATTCGTCGCGCTGACCGGAATACCGCCCGAGACCCCCGGACATCAGATTAACGGAAGTCAGCGGGATGGTATCGTTCAACAGATGAAATCGCTGAGCTTCAACGTGAAGCAGCCCCTCCCCCTGTCGTCGGCCATCGTTACGGCGGGAGGCGTTTCCCTCAAAGAGATCGATCCCCGCACCATGGCCTCACGTCTGATTTCCGGACTCTTTTTTTCCGGCGAAGTCATGGACATCGATGCCGACACGGGGGGCTATAA
This sequence comes from Syntrophales bacterium, assembly GCA_963668175.1. Classification (GTDB taxonomy): domain Bacteria; phylum Desulfobacterota; class Syntrophia; order Syntrophales; family PHBD01. The sequence goes on along the minus strand of OY764159.1, from coordinate 639,673 downwards.
CCTTCAGGCGGCCTTTTCGACGGGTTATGTTGCAGGCGAGCAGGCGTCTTTGTTTGTCCTTAAGTAATCAAGCGGCCCGATCACACCGGAACAACTTTTTCCGCGACCCCGGACGGCAATTCATGTATACTGAATATTTGGTGAGAAGACCGTGGAGAAACATTTCGCTTCATATCATAACGGTCTGTTACAATATCAGGAGAAACAAATGAGTATGCTTAACAAACCAGACAATCTTGTAGAATCATTCGAAAACAGCGTTAGCCGCTTCAGCAGCCGTCCTCTTTTCGGCACCAAGGACAAGCAGGGTGTCTACCAATGGATCACATACGCTGACTTGGCAAAACGGGTGGACCATCTGCGCGGCGGACTTGCCAAAGCCGGCATCGGGAAAGGCGATGTCGTCGGTATCATCGCCAACAACCGCGTGGAATGGGCGGTCTCCCATTTCGCCACCCTCGGCCTGGGAGGATGCTTTGTACCCATGTATGAAGTCGAGTTGCCGCATTTCTGGGAATACATTATCAGGGACAGCGGCGTGAAACTTCTTTTCGTCGCCAACCCGAAGATCTTGGAACAGGTCAAAGCGTTCGCGAGCCGCATCCCTGCATTGCAGCAGATCATCCGGATCGATGGTGCGGGAAAGGATACTATGGCGGACATGGAAACCGTCGGCGAACAAAATCCTGTCCCCTCCGTTCACCCGCCGGCGGAAGATGTCGCCGTTATCATCTATACGTCGGGGACGACGGACGACCCGAGAGGTGTGCTTCTGACGCATGCGAACCTGACGAGCAACACGCAGGCCCTTGTGCAGAGCTATCACGAAATGAATGAAAACGACCGGACGCTCTCCCTGCTGCCCTGGGCGCACACATACGGCCAGATGGAGATGCGCGGACTTATCAATATGGGAGGTTCCATAGGCTTCATGGAGAGTACGGCCACACTGCTCGGCGATTTAGGAAAAGTCAGGCCGACGTATTTCCTGGCCGTACCCCGCGTCTTTAACAGAATATATTCCACCCTCTGGAGCAAATTAAATGAGAAGGGCGGTCCGGCCAAAGCGCTGTTCGTGATGGGCGTTGAGGCGGGAAAAGAGAAACGTCGCCTGGCCGCGGAAGGAAAATTCTCCATCATGGCCAACCTCAAGTTCGCCTTGGCCGACAAAATCGTGTTCCGGAGAATCAGGGAATTGTTCGGCGGACGCCTCAAAGGGGTGATAACGGCAAGCGCGATGATGAACCTTGAGATTTCTCTCTTCTTCTTCGACATCGGCATCCCCGTCTACGACTGCTACGGCATGACGGAGATGTCGCCGGGTATCGCCATGAACACGCCAACCGATCACAGGCTTGGCAGTGTCGGCCGGGCGATAGACAATGTCCGGCTCATCATCGACCGCTCGGTCGTCGAGGAAGGGGCGGCGGATGGTGAAATCGTCGTTTACGGCCCCAATGTCATGAAGGGATATCACAATAAACCCGAACTGACGAAAGAGGTCATGACCCCGGACGGAGGCGTGAGAACCGGCGACCGGGGCCGTCTCGACGAGGACGGATACCTTTACATCACCGGCCGTCTTAAGGAGCAGTATAAGCTGGAAAACGGCAAATTTGTTTTTCCTGCGGCATTGGAAGAAGACATCTCGCTTCTGCCTTCGATCAAGCAGGCCGTTGTGTACGGAGAAAACCGGCCGTTCAACATCTGCATGGTCGTTCCCGACATGTCTGCACTGGAGCGCTACGCCGAGAAACATAACCTGCCCGTCGATATGGATACACTCCTGCAAAGAAACGATATCCGGCAGCTGTTCGCGAGCGAAATCACACACGCGCTCGAGGGTAAATATGGCGGTTACGAGATCCCGAAGCGATTCATCTTTCTATCGGAGCCTTTCACCCTGCAGAACGGCACCCTGACCCCGACGTTGAAATTAAAAAGGCGCGTCGTTTTTCAGAAATACCGGGAACGAATCGACGCCATGTACCGATAGGAGCGTTTTATGTCACCGGCGGAACGGCCCGACCCATCCTCTGACGGGAAGGAAATCAAGAAGGAAGAAGACGATTTTGAAAACTGCAAGGGGCAGTGCGGCTATACCATCTGGTGCCGTGAATGCATGGCCAACCGGAAGAAGGAGCGTGCGGAAGCGGAATCCGACACGGACTATCGAACGGATTAGCCGCCCCATGGCGCAGACCGCGTCTTCCTCAAAAACGGGTCCGCCGGTTGCCGTTTAATCATACGCCATCACTTCGGCAATCGTCGGATGGGGCAGTATCCACGATTTCCACGTATCGATACTCACACCGGCGGTGACGGCCAGGCTCAGCGCGGCGATAAGATTTCCCGCCTGCTCGCCTGCAATCGATGCGCCGAGCAGCCGCCTCTTGTGGAATATGAGCTTGGCAAATCCCTGGCCTTGCAGTTCCGCCCTGGCCATGATGTTGGCCCCGTAATCGGAACGGACTACGTCGATGCGCAATCCCTGCCGTTCCGCCTCGGCCTCCGTCAGACCCACCCGGGCGACGTTGGGATGCGTGTAGATAACGGCGGGCACCGCGTCATCGCTGCAGGCAACCGCACCGCTTCCGAAGAGATGGCTTGCCAGGGCTTTGCCCTGTTGCGCCGCGCGGTGGGCAAGCATCATCCCGCCGGTGACGTCGCCGATCGCAAAGATGTTCCCGCAGGTCGTCCGCTGTTGAGCGTCCACGGCGATGCCCTTCCTGTCGTATTGGATGCCCAGGGCGGCGAGCTCCTCTTCATGGAGGCAGGGCTTTCTGCCCGTACAGACGAGAATGCACTCCGCCGGCAGGATGAACGCCGTTCCGTTTGCCCCTTCCGCTTCCGTCTGCACGCCGTCGGCCGTCTCCGTTATCTTCTTCATCCGAGTGGCGGTATGAACGGCCACTCCCAGGCGTCCCATGATCTGTGCCACAAATTCGCTCAAATCCTCGTCTTCCCCCGGCAGGAGACGGTCGAGCAGTTCGACGAGTGTCACCTGCACTCCCAGTTCGGCAAGGAAAGTGGCGAACTCCACCCCGATCACGCTGCCGCCGATGATGAGCACCTTGCCGGGCAGACGATCCAGGGCCAGCATGCCGTCGGACGTAAGCACCCGGTCGGAGAGGATGATGCCGGGCGGCAGCTGGGGCTCGGCACCCCAGGCGACAACGATTCTATCCGTCTGCAACCGGTCTTCCTTGCCGTCGGCCGACTGATACAGAACTTCATCAGGCGATAGCATGGCGGCCCGTCCGATCATGTGTACGACGCCGGTATCCTTAAGCTGCTTTTCGACTCCCACGGCCGCCATCCTGACAAGTTGGGCCTGATGTCTCTTCATGGCGGAAAAATCGAACGATGTCCCCGTTGCGGCGACACCGAATCTTTTCAAACGGGACAGACCGGTATATTGATGGCTGCACGTCAAAAGGGCCTTCGTTGGAATGCAGCCGCGGTGGGTGCATGTACCGCCCCAGCCCCTGTTTTCAATAATGGCGGCCCTGGCGCCGTCACGCGCCGAATGAACGGCGGCGGCATGGCCGCCGGGCCCTCCCCCGATGATCACGACATCGTATTTCTCCGGCACCTTCCCTCCTCCTTAAATTGCTTTAGTCATGTTCCATGACGTGTTGCGATCTACCATCCGGATAGGCCCGGGCGGCGTGATAGGAACTGCGCACCAACGGCCCCGCCTCAACGCGGCCGAAGCCCATTCCTTCTGCTAATTTCCTGATCGCTTCGAACTCGTCAGGGTGATAATACTTCTGGACCGGATAGTGATCCCGCGTCGGCTGCAGATATTGCCCGACGGTTACATGTCCGCAGCCCGCCCCGCGCAGATCTTTCAATAGACCCCTGATATCCCGGAGGGATTCCCCCAAGCCGACCATGAAACCCGATTTGACGGCGACACCGCCGTCCTGCGCGGCATGCCGGATGACGCCCAGGGAAACGTCGTAACGGCCCTGGGGACGGAGGCGGGAAAAGAGGCCGGGTACAACCTCCATGTTGTGGTTGAGGACAGCGGGCCCTGCATCCAGGACCTGCTTGAGGGCCTCGTCGTTCCCCTGAAAGTCGGGGACGAGTACCTCCACGCGGCAGCCCGGAACCCGTTCCCGCAAAGCCGCGATGGCCCTAACGAAGACGGCAGCGCCGCCGTCCGGCAGATCGTCTCTTGTGACCGATGTTATAACGGCATACTTCAAATCGAGGGCAGCAACGGCATCCGCCAGCCGGTCCGTCTCATTTTCGTCCAATGCCGCCGGCCGCCCGTGGATGACGTTGCAGTAAAGACAGTGCCGGCTGCAGACATTTCCCATAATCAGGAATGTCGCGGTCCCTTCCCGGAAACACTCGGCCATATTGGGACAGCGTGCTTCCTGGCAGATGGAATGCAGCCGCTGCCGATCGAGGACGGCCTTCACCCGCGCCCTGCCGGGGCCTCCCGGCAATCGGACTTTGAGCCAATCCGGTTTGCGCCGGTGCATGGAGGCATGTTCCGAATCGATACCCATTTAGAAATAATACCAAATGGTGGTGTAATCGGACAGATTCTCGCCGTCGGCCTCCAGCCGCTTCAGGTAGTCGTAGATCGAAACATCGGCATGCAGATATTCCAGCGCCGTGACGAGCCTGACCTCCCAGGAATAGAAACGGTAGACCCGGCGGCCGTCGGGCAGGACCATGATGACTTCGTGATCCTGCCAGGCCCGAAGATAGGATTTGCCGAGGCGGGGCAGGTTGAAGACCGGTTCGTCCGTCCGCTCCAACCCAGGCTGCAGCCGGGCTTCCTCCACCCTTTCCTGTTCGATCCTGGCGATAGGGACACGGAAATCGATCGTTTCCTCTTTTCCCTTGCTGCTGAAGGAATAGTAGGGATCGACTCCCGAGACCTTGAGCACCTTCCTGAGAAGAGACGTTTCAAAACGACGGCTGTTGTAATAGGTGAAAACCTGCTGATTGTAAATATTGATCCCGATCTTTTTCAGGCTTTCGATTGCCTTCACGGCCTCGGGAGTGACTTCCATGGCATGTTCGAAGTGGGTGACGATGGCGATTTCCCGCTTTCCCCACTGATGGTACTTCTTCAAGATGTCGAGAAAACCTTCATTGATACGGCAGGGCACCGTTACCGGGACCCGCGTTCCTATCCTGATTCTCTGGATATGATCAATGGCGGCCACTTCCCCGATCAGCCATTCCAGGTAGTCGTTCTTTAAGGTCAGGGGGTCTCCCCCGGTAATCAGGACCTCCGTGATACTGTCATGATCCTTGATCCAGGCGATGGCGGCCTTCACCTTCGCCCGGCTCATCTGCACTTCGTCGTCCATGCATTTGATTTCCCAGTTGCGCTGGCAATAGACGCAGATTTGCGGACACGAATGGTAGGGCTTGAGGATCACAATCTCCGGGTACCGGCGGGTGATGCCGTCGATGGGGCTCGTCGATTTCTCGCCCATGAAATCCATGTCGATCCCTTTTGTTCTGCTTTCCGCCACACTTGTGCAATACCGGACACTGGGAATGACCTGGGCGCGTATCTGGCGGTCATAGTCCGTCCGGCCTTCGGCGTGGAACAGGGACAGGTAATACGGCGTGATTTCAAAAGGGATGCCTTGCTGTTTGGCGCATTGAAGGCCTTCCCGCTCGTCTTTCTCCAAATGGACAAGGGACGACAGGGTGTTCAGATCCTTGATGATGTGCTTATAATGCCACATATAGTCCTGCCAGTCCGCTTCGTTTCCGCCGAAGTGCTCAAGAATCTTCGTTTTTAAGGCTTCCCTTTCCTTGACGATGCCGCGCTGCAGACCTGTTTTATAACGGCGGATATATTTTCGGATCAGGGCCGCATATTCGTCGAGCTGTTTGGAACGGATGATCGCCGCCTGTCTGCCGTCCTTCATATGAAAGAGATCCTGGCTTTTTTCGTGCTTCCCGGCCTTCCCCGTGATGCCGTAGAAGAACGCTATATACTCGCAGAGGAAGGCCTCCGTGACGCGTTCCAAGGCCCCGGGCACTTCCTGGGCCAGATCGCAGAGAAGCTGCAGGGGGGAGGCTTTGGTCAGATATTCATTTTCGGTTCTTATCGTATTGGAGAAGACCCGTATGCATTCCTTGGCGTTCCGTTTCTCGACGATGTTCATCTTGGCGAAAAAGGTGTCGGGCTTCATATTGAACAGGGAACGGTCCAGGTAATTGAAATAGTCGAAAAGCAGGTGCCTTGCTTCTTCCACATGCTTGGAATCCCTAAGCATCTTGAAGATTCGCGGATCGGCGTCCCACAGCTTCTTGACCAGAATTTCTTTGGGGGTATCAATCAGTTTTTTCATGGATGACCTCTGTTGGGCGTGAATCTCCGGATCTCGGACTGCGCCAGCAAACATCCGGTTCCCGCGCGGCTTTGACCTCGTCAAGTCTTTGCACCGGCGTCGTCAGCGGCGCAGATTTGACAAGCTCGGGGTTATCCTTTGCCTCCCCGGCGATGGCAATCATGGCATTGCAGAAGTCGTCGAGGGTTTCTTTGCTTTCCGTTTCGCCGGGCTCGATCATGAGTGCCTCGGGCACAATCAGCGGGAAATAGATGGTGGGAGGATGAAAACCGTAATCGAGAAGGCGTTTGGCCATATCCAGCGTATTGACGCCCGATTCCCTGACCTGGCGTGAACCGGAAAAGACGCATTCGTGCATGCAGGGACGATCATAGGGAAGATCGAACCAGGGTTTCAGTCTTGCCTCGACATAATTGGCATTCAACACGGCTGTTTCGCTCACGTGCCGCAAGCCGTCCGGACCCAGCGAACGGATATAGGTATACGCCTTCACCATGACGTTAAAATTGCCGTAAAAGGCTTTGACCCGTCCGATGCTGTCGGGATAGGCATCGTCCCAGGCGTAAACACGGTCGTTTTGAACCACCCGGGGTATGGGCAGGAAAGGTACGAGTTTTTCTTTGACGCCGAGGGGACCGCTTCCCGGACCGCCGCCGCCGTGAGGCGTGGAAAAGGTCTTATGAAGATTCAATTGGATAACGTCGAACCCGAGGCCACCCGGTCTGGTCTTTCCCATGAACGCATTGGCATTTGCTCCGTCGCAATAGAGCAAACCGCCTTTTCCGTGGATGATAGCGGCAACCTGCTCGATATTGCGCTCGAAAAGCCCCAGGGTGTTCGGGTTGGTCAACATGAGCCCGGCTACGTCTTCCGTCATCAGTTCCCGCAAATGGGCAATGTCGACGCCTCCTTCCGGGCCCGATTTCACCGTAACCGTCCTGTAACCGCACAATGCCCCGGACGCAGGGTTGGTGCCGTGGGCCGTATCCGGAATCAGGAGACGATGGCGCTCTTCACCATGCTTCGCGAAGTATTTCTTGATGACCATGATGCCGGTGAGCTCTCCCTGGGCGCCGGCTGCCGGCTGCAGCGTGAAATCCGCCATGCCGAATATCTCGCTCAAGTAGCGGCGCAGTTCGTAAATGAGTTTCAGGTTGCCCTGGATAAATTCGGCAGGCGCATAAGGATGAAGCGAGGTGAACCCCTCCAGGCCGGCTACGTCTTCGTTGATTTTGGGATTGTACTTCATGGTGCAGGAACCGAGCGGATAGAAGCCGTTATCGACGCCGAAATTCCTTCTTGAGAGACCGGTGTAGTGACGGACCAGGTCGATTTCGGAAACTTCAGGCAGGGGTATGTCCGCCCGCAGGTATTCCGGCCGGATGATACTGCCGATATCGATATCCGGCACGTCGCTTTTCGGGACAACGGAGGCGGTTCTGCCGGGGCGACTCTTTTCATAAATGAGTTTCATCGATCCCCCAGGTTGGAATCATTACTCATGTCTTGTATCTAAAGTGACGGTCTTCTATTGTCAAGCACAATCGAAACGTACGCGTCGGTTTCGCCTGGTCTCTTTCATTTCCGGACGGCGTGATGCCATGCGGCCGTCCGGTTCGCACGATAGTATGAATGCGGGTTCGTGATTTCCGTGTATCCGGCCGCTCAACAGCAAACCGCACGCTGGAAAATGAGAAAAAAGCAGTTGACACAAGAGCAAATTCAATGACATACATCGCTATCCACCGGCAGAAAACAACGGCGGGCTTTTTCGTTCATGAACTTTCAGGACGATCGGCAATGACCAAAAGGAGGCATGACATGATAAAAGGCAAGAAGATCGGTATGATAGGCGGCGGCAAAATGGGCGGGGCGCTTATCGGAGGCCTGATCGCCAATCGGGTCGTCCCTGCATCGGATATTACGGTTTCAGATATCGCTCCGGCCCGGCTCGACGAACTCCGGGATCTTTACGGCGTCCGGACGCTATCCGACAACCTGAAGCTGTGCCGGGAGTGTCATATCGTCATTCTGGCTGTCAAACCGCAAAGCATGGATGCCGTGCTCCGCCAGATTTCTCCGGAGCTGGACAAGACCAAGATCGTCATATCCATTGCCGCGGGCATTCCCATCAGGTTCCTCGAAGAACGCCTGCAGAAAAACGTCCGCGTCATAAGAACCATGCCGAATACTCCGGCCCTCGTCAGCGCCGGCATCTCCGCATTGGCAAAAGGCACAAACGCCACGGACAAGGACCTGGCGGCGGCCCGCAGTATTTTCGACGCCGTCGGTTCCTCCGTCGTCGTTCCGGAAGATCTCCTGGATACGGTTACGGGATTGAGCGGCAGCGGTCCTGCCTATGTTTTCATCATGATCGAGGCCCTGTCGGACGGAGGCGTGCGTATGGGTCTCGGCAGGGATATCGCCCTTGAACTTTCCGCACGGACGATCTTCGGTTCCGCCAAGCTTTTTCTGGAAAGCCGTAAGCATCCCGGTGAACTGAAGGACATGGTGACGTCGCCGGCAGGGACGACCATTGCCGGGATCAAGGCCCTGGAGGAGGGTAAGATCCGGGCGACGTTGATGGCGGCCGTGGAAGCCGCGACGTTAAGATCAAGGGAGTTGGGCGGCAAGTGAGCAAAAAGGGACCGGGGACGCCAGGCCGGCGCTCCCGGTCCACCACGTTATTTATCAAAAATGTTGAGGACCTCGACCTGCCTGGTGGCTCCTTTGGCCGGATCGTCGGCCTCGCTGCGGAGGGGCGAGTCATCACCCTCATCCGCTCCCGCATAGGCATCCGTGGCGACACTGGCGTAAGGACTGTCGGACAATCCGGTGCGCTGATGGAACGACCGGTAATTGATGCTCTCATCGTACTCTTCCCAGGATTGATCACCAGTTGCGGCCTGTCTAGAATCCGCCGTCTTCTCCGACGCCTTCTTTCTCCGCCCTCGGGAACGCCGGCGGTGTTTCTTTTTCCCCGGCTCCGTTACAGGGGTTTCTTCGATATTGCCGGCGGAAACATCCTGGGATTTTAACGCCCCCCGACTTGCGTTCGCTTGTCTGGATTCCCTGTGTGCGGGTTCTGGCAGATCCGAGACGGCGGCACGTCCGATCGATTCCATCTTCAGCATATCCCAGGGGATATCGGGGCTGCCGGTAAGATGGATCGTCATGTCATAGGTCGTTTCCAGTTTGATGAGCTCGGCACGCTTCTGATTCAGGAGATAATCGGCCACTTCATAAGGGAGACTGACGTTGAAGGACGAATACAATCCCTTGACGACCTGCGACTCGATCTTTCTGAAGGCGCTCAATGCGGTGTATTCCAAAGAGGGTCTGACGCCGCTTCCGTTGCAGAAAGGGCAGGTCGTATAACTGATTTCCTGGATGGTCGGTTGCTTCTTCTGCCTCGACAATTCGAGGATGCCGAACTTGGAGATACGGGATAACTGGATCCTCGCCCTGTCCACACTCAGGGCTTTCTTGAAAGCCTTCTCGACCTCGGTATCATGCTTACGGTCCATCATGTCGATGAAGTCGATAACGATGAGCCCTCCCAGGTCCCGGAGCCTGAGCTGTCGTGCTATTTCCTCGGCGGCCTCCAGATTCGTCTTGAAGGCCGTTTCTTCCACATTCCGCTTATTGGACGCGCGGCCGGAATTGACGTCGATCGTTATCATGGCCTCCGTAGGATTGATGACGATGTACCCGCCGGAGCGCAACTCTACCTGTTCCTGGTAGATTATCCGGATCTGGTCTTCCAGTTGATTCTGATCGAAAATGGGGGTTTTTTCCTTGTAGAGCCTTAGAATCTTGGCGGTCTTGGGAACGACGACCTTGCAGTATTCCCTCATTTTCTTAAAGGTTTCCAAATCATCGACAAGGATATCGTTGATTTCCGATGTATAGTAATCCCGAAGAGAACAAATGCCGAAATCGCTCTCCTGATAGATTGCGGCCGGTGCGGGAACGCTTTTGCCCCTCTTTTGTATCTCGCGCCACAGACGGGAAAGGTTTTGATAATCGCGGGAAAGTTCCTGCTTGGTACGGCTCATTCCGGCCGTCCGCACAATAAAACCGATGCCTTCATCGACCCTGATCTGTTCCACGAGTTTCTTGAGTCTTTTTCTGTCCTCTTCGTCTTCGATCTTTCTCGAGATCCCGCTGCTCTGCTTGTTGGGAAGCAAGACAAGATACCTGCCCGGTAAGGATATGTACGTGGTGAGAAGCGCCCCTTTGCGTTCCCCGACCTCGCGGACGATCTGGACCAGGATCTCCTGTCCGACCTTCAGCGACGGGCGTCCGTTTTCCTTCTGATCGGTGAAATATTCGCTGCTGACGTCCCGCAGGGGCAGGAAACCGTCTCTTTTGCCTCCGTAATTGACGAAGGCGGCCTGCAGGCCGCGCTCCACTTTTTGCACGACGCCTTTGTAGACATTGCCCGTTATCGCCTCCTTCACGGACATCTGAATGTTAAACTCGACGAGTTTGCCGTCTTCTACGATCGCCATGCGTTTTTGTTCGGCATGAACGGCATTGATTAACATTTGCTTCATTATAGCCATCCTTTGGCAGATTGACGATGCCTTGGGTCAACCGGCCGCATTTTATTGGAAGGCGGATATATCGCCTTTTCCTGTTCTCAGAACTTCCGCCTCGTCGTCGACCAGGCTGATGACGCTGGATTCTTCCGGCACGAGGATTCCGCCGTCGATCACCAGATCGACGCAGTGGGAGAATTTTTTTTCAATCTCCTGCGGATCGCTCATAAGTTCGTTGTGGATATTTTTTACGCTTGTACTGATGATGGGCTGTCCCAGCTCGGCCACGAGGGAGAGGCAGATGCGATTGTCGGGTACGCGGATCCCCGTCGTCTGACGCTTGGGAAGAATGATTTTGGGAACGAGTCTTGATGCCTCAAGAATGAACGTATAGGGACCGGGGAGATACCGTTTCATCGTCTTATAGGCGTAATCGGATACCCGGGCATAACGGCTGATATCTTTGAGATCCGAACAGACGAAGCTTAAGGGTCGCTGTTTATTTCTCCTCGTGATCTGGTAAATCTTCTCTATGCCTCTTTTGTTGAAAAGGTCGCAACCCATGCCGTAAACAGTATCAGTCGGATATATGACGATACCGCCTGCTTTCAAAATATCGACCGCCTTCTTGATGAGGCGCATTTGCGGATTCTGATGATTGATTGAAAACAGCATAATTATCTTTGATCTTGGGTGTGCCGACCCCCATCGGATCGGCCGTAGTCCAATAGTGTATCAGATGAAGTCACGATAAGCAATGCTGTTATCAGGTAAATATGAATTTTTTATGTGGTGACGTCATGACGAAAGGGCCAGGAGTATTGATATGCCCCGCCTTCAAACGGATATTATCACGCCGCCGTGTTCCGGAAAGAAGAAAGTCTGTAAGACCTGCCCCCTTCAAGGTTATTTCCTGGTCGGTATGATTAAAACAGAGCCGTTTGCGCGGCTTCATGATGCGGCCTTCGTTTTTTCTTGCCTCCCATATTCTTGTTCACTCTGTCTTTGCTCAATTTATACTGAAAACTGTCTACCAGGGCGCACCAGCTTGCCTCGATGACATTTTCGGAAACCCCGATCGTGCTCCAGATATCCTGCTCATCTTTGGATTCGAGGGTCACTTTCACCTTGGCGGCGGTGCCTTCGCTTCCTTCCACGATCCTGACCTTGAAATCGACGAGATGCATTTCCTGGATCTGTGGATAAAATTTGGTCAAAGCCTTCCTCAAGGCGTTATCAAGGGCATTGATCGGCCCGTTGCCTTCCGCAGCGGTCAACTCTTCATCGTCTCCGACCGAAATCTTGATCGTTGCCTGAGCGGTCGACGCCTCCTGGCCGACTTTGGCAGCGATGACGTGAAAACACTCAAGGGTAAACGGCTCTTTGAACTCTCCCGTAATTTTCCTGATTAAGAGCGACAGGGTCCCTTCGGCTGCGTCGAATTGGTACCCCTGATTCTCCATATGTTTGATTTCCTGGACGATCTTTCGGCTGACATCGTCGTCCTGGGATAAGTCGATCCCCAGTTCCTTCGCTTTGTATTCAATGTTGCTCTTGCCGGCCAGATCGGAAACGAGGACGCGTTGCTGGTTGCCTACCAGCACAGGATCAATATGCTCGTAAGCCAGCGCGTTTTTCAGGACGGCGCTCACATGAACGCCCCCCTTATGGGCAAAGGCGCTTCGTCCCACGAAAGGCCGGGAACTGAGCGGCGGTACATTGGCAACTTCGCTTACGTAATTCGACAGGGACGTCAGATGCTGGAGCGAGGACGGCGGCAGGCAGTGCCTGTTCATTTTAAGCTGCAGATTACCAATGATCGGTAAAAGATCTGCATTCCCGCACCTCTCGCCGTACCCGTTCACGGTGCCCTGAACCATTCTGACGCCCTCATGGACGGCGGCGATGGAGTTGGCTACGGCCAGACCGCTGTCGTTATGGGCATGTATACCCAGATTGGCCGGGGGAATGGCCGATGCCACATCCCGGATGATCGTCGACAGATCATGGGGTAGCGTCCCGCCGTTGGTATCGCAGAGCACAATCATTGCGGCACCGGCGTTATAAGCCTCCATGAGCGTTTTCATCGCATACGATCGATTGCGCTTGTAGCCGTCAAAGAAATGCTCGGCATCATAGATGACTTCCTTGCCCATGGCTTCCAGATACTCGACGGATTCGCGGATCATGGCCAAATTCTCATCGAGGGAAACGCCGAGAATTTCGGTGGCATGAAAATCCCACGATTTGCCGAAAATCGCGACAGCCGGCGTCCCGGCATCGAGAATAGCCTGTAGGTTCGGGCACTTTTCGGGACCGGCCCCGGCCTTGCGGGTGCTTCCGAAAGCCGTTAGACGGGCATGTTTGAGGGGCTTCATCTTGGCCAGTTCGAAGAATCGCATATCCTTCGGATTGGACCCAGGCCATCCCCCTTCGACGTAATGAAAATGCATTTCGTCCAGTCGCTGAGCAACCCTTAATTTCTCTTCTGCGGAAAAATTGATCTGCTCCCCCTGCGTGCCGTCTCTTAACGTCGTATCGTAAATCAGAACGTTCTTCGTCTTCATGGGCGTCCTTTCTATAAACAAAAAGTCCGTCACCAGTTGCCTGATAACGGACTTTTTAAAATGATCTTTTATGTAAAAAGTTATACCCCTATCAGGCCAGATATATGTGTCGGCCTAATTATGCCTTTATCTATAATAATGGAAATGGCCGTTAGGGGGTTCATTGGTTTTCCAATCCGCTTTATATCGATCTTCTAAATTCCACCTGTATTAACTCATATAATGTATCGTCGTTGCTGTCAATAGCAAATTCACGCGCAGCCATCAAATAGGCAACAGGATTCGTCCGATTAAAATATTTGAATTCCTAAACAAAAAAAGATATGTTGCATCGATAACTCTATAAAAGGATTTCATCATGCCACGAGTCGTTGTCGCCAACCTGCAGGAAGGGATGAAACTGTTGCGACCGGTCACGGATAAGAACGGTATGATCCTGCTCAGCGAAGGCACCGTCCTTACGGAAAAATGGATCGAACGCATTCAGGACATGGCCGTTGAGGCCGTCTATATCGACGGACCGACACTGAGAACAATCCCGAAAGAGGAAGAGCTTGCCCGCCTGGATGCCAGATTCAAATATGTGGAAGAAGTTCCGCATATGAAACTCCTTAAGAAGCTTGTCAAGGAACACATCGAGGGATTATATGTCCAGTGAGATGATACAGGTCCAAAGGAGCAAAATAGAGAATATCGGGGCCCTGCCGACCGTACCGGGGACATTGAAACGCATATCGGCCATCATCGAAAAGCCGCGGATCACCCTTGATGAGATCAGTCATTTCGTCTCCAACGATCCGGCGTTGACCACCAAAGTGTTGAAGATGGTCAATTCGGCGGCATATGGTTTCCCCGGGCGGATTTCATCGGTTTCGCATGCGATCATGCTGCTAGGCCTGAACGTGGTCAAAGGGCTGCTCCTCGGTATATCCGTTTTCGAAATCATGGAAAAAGTCATGTCGGGTCTCTGGAACCATTCTCTCGCTTGCGCCGTCGCTTCCCGGATGATCGCCGAGAAAAAAGGTGTAAAGGACCCGGAAGAGATTTCCATAGCCGGTTTACTGCACGATTTGGGGAAGGTCATCCTTATCCTCGAATTTCAGGACCAATATGAAAAGGCCATACAGGAGTCCCTGCAAAAAGGATTGATCATATACGAATCCGAAAGGTTGTTTTTCAGCAACGCCCATTCCGATATCGGCATGTGGCTGGCCGAAAAATGGCGATTTCCCAAGAACCTGGTTGAAGTCATTGCCTATCATCACAACCCCGTTCTTTCCAAGACAGCGCCTTTGGAAACGGCTATCGTCCACTTTTCCGATGTCCTGATCCGCGCCCGGGGCGTCGGTTTTGCCGGAGATCCCTTTGCACCGGCACTGCATCCGGCCGTATTCGATATGCTGAACCTTTCCGAGCAGGATATCAAGGATGTCCTGGTAAGAGTGGAAGAATCCGTTGATGCAACCGAAGACCTCGCCCTCTGATTTATGATGAAAACCGTCGTCATCGTCTCCGCCGATATCGTCGCCTCGAACATGGCCGAAAGAATTCTCGGTCCGACGTACAAGACCGTCACTTTCCCGGCCCTGCCTTCGGCCCTTGACTATATTTACAATGCCATTCCCAACCTTATCGTCATCGACCTTAGACCCGGAGACGGCACGACCACTGCGGTCCTGAATAATTTGAAGGAAGATCCCATGTTTTCCCAGTTGCCTGCCTTGGGTATCATTTCAGACCCGGCGCTGATCAACTGCTGGGACGCCGTTTATATCGAAGATTACATATGGAAGAAGGACCTCGAGGCCGAACTTTGCGCCCGTGTCAACCTGGCCGTCCTCCGCTCGGAAAGGAACGTGGAAATCAATCCCTTAACGAGGCTTCCCGGCAATATCTCCATCAACCGCCAAATTGAAGAGAGGCTCGCCAGGGGGGATGCGTTCGCCTTTGCATATGCCGATCTCGATCATTTCAAGCCCTACAACGACAAATACGGCTTCAGCCGCGGGGACGACGTCATCAAAATCACCGGGCGCATCATCCTGAACATGGTCAAGAACATCCAGCCGCAGCAGAGCTTCATCGGGCATATCGGCGGTGACGATTTCATCTATATTATGGATGTGGCCCATGTGGAAAAGGCTTCCCAGGAAATCATCCGGGCATTCGACGACATCATTCCGACATTTTACGATCCGGAAGACAGGAACAAGGAGTGTATCGAATCGGTGGACCGGCAGGGCGTATTCAAGGTCTTTCCGATCATCGGCATATCCATCGGTATCACCGACACCCGGGCCAGGCAATTTTCCCATTACGGAGAATTGACCGAAAGGGCCTCGGAGATGAAAAAATTCGCCAAGCAGATCAAGGGCAGCATTTACCGCGTTGATCAGCGCACCTCCCGCCGCACGGCATCCTCCAAGGAAAAGACGCCGGCATGTTGACGCAGCGGCAGGCCTTTGGAGCCTGTCCCGCGGAGCCCATCACATTCCTACGGGTTTTCCGCGGCGTAAAACTTCACATCCCCTCCATCTCTTTCAACAACCCTGCCTTCCGACAGCAATTGCCCGATATGCACATACGTCTCGTTGACGGCGAGAAACTGATCGAACTCGGACAGGTTGCGCCCGAAGATATCGCGGGAAACCTGAAAGGAGGTCTTGGCCTCCTCCCGGATGGAAGTCCATATCAGGGATTTTCGCTCCTCGTGATGGGACTTGATTTCATCCACCCTGGCCGGGCAGTCGGCAAACGGCGTTCCATGCCCCGGATAGACCTGCGCAATCGGGATATTTTTCAGTTCCTCCAGGGCCCCCAGGTAACTGGACAGGCAGGAAAATTCCGGGCAGAAAAGATCGGGGCTTAAGTTGGGCGTGATAACGGGCAGGACATGGTCGCCTGAAAGCAATATCTCTTCTTTTTCAAAGTAATAACATACCTGTCCCCGCGTGTGGCCGGGCGCCGGCAGCACCCGGAAGTGCCTGGTGCCGTCCATCAGAACGTCGGAGGCGCGGACATAGACGTCGGCCAGGAAGGGCGGGGAGAGGGTTTTGAACTGCTCGCGCAGCGACTCCAGGAGGTCGATGGCCCGATCCGGCAGGCCCTGTCGTCGGTAAAAAGGCCTGACCAGACGGTCAAAAATGTCGGGGGTGCGGTTGTTTTGCAGGATGGCGTTGTCCGTTTCCGGCATATGGATCGTCGCGCCGAATTCTGCCTGGAGCCAGCCGGCCATACCGCAATGGTCGGCATGGTAGTGGGTGATATAAACGGCATCGATACGGTTCAAGGAAAGTCCGATCGTTCCGAGGGCTGCTCTGAGGCTTTCCCTCGACCCGCCGCTGTTCAGACCCGTGTCAAAAAGGGTGACACGCCCGTTCCGAACGGCGGCATACACATGGACATGGCGAAGGCGAAAAGGCATCGGCAGCGTGATCATATAGAAATCTTCCGCGATCTCTGCTATCGGCGAATTTGCCTCTTGCCCCATGGATGCCATGTTGCCCCGGTTTCCTTTATGCTTCGATCCGTCAGGCTGTGTCGGACGAATCATGATATGTTATATGAAGACTTTCCCCGGATTGAGGATCAACTGGGGATCGAAGAGCCTCTTGATTGCGCTCTGCAAGCCCATGTTTGCCGCGGACAACTCCAACGGCAGATAGGCCCGCTTGACCGACCCGATGCCGTGTTCTCCCGATATCGTGCCGCCCATTTCGACCACAGCCTTCAGCAACTCCCTGATTCCCGGCTCCATCGTTTCTGCGGCCTCCTTCTGCTCCGCGGTGATATTGAGATGGATATTGCCGTCGCCGGCATGTCCGAAGGCATAGATTTTCATGCCATATAAGGTTTCATAGCGGGGCAGGACCGACACGAATTGGGCGATGCGGCCGAGAGGCACGGCAACGTCCTCGTGAATATCGACCGGATACTTTTCCTCGATGCGAAGCGATACGGCCCTTCTGACTTCCCACATTTTGGCCCTCTTGACCGCATCGGGGGCCATAAAGACCGCCGTAGCACGATGTTCCAGGCAAATCCTCCCCATCTCTTCGACAGTACCGGCGATGGCATGAGGATCGCCGTCCACGTCCATAAGCAGGAAAGCCCCTGATCCTTGCACGCCATCAAAAGGCAACATATCACCGACGAGTTCCAGGCACCGTCGGTCCAAAAATTCCATGGCGCAGGGGCTATGGCCGCCGAGAAGAACTGCCTGGATTGCTTCCATGGCCGTTTCCAGGTCCTGAAAAAGGGCAACGGCGGTTGTAATACCGGCAGGGCGGGGAACCAGCTTCAGGATGAGTTTCGTGATGACGGCCAATGTCCCCTCCGATCCGACAAGCAACCGTGTCAGATCATAGCCGACAACCCCCTTGCGGGTTCTGACACCCGATTGAATGATGTCTCCGCTGGGCAGAACCGCCTCCAGCCCCAGGATATAATCCCGGGTCGTTCCGTATTTCAGGCAGGCGGGCCCTCCGGCGTTCGTGGCGGCATTACCGCCGAGCGTCGAGGTCTCCAGGCTCGCCGGATCGGGTGGGTAATAAAGGCCGTACGGCGCTACCGCGTTTTTCAGGTCCTGATTGATCACCCCCGGTTCGGCAATCGCGATCATGTTCTCTTTTTCAATGGCCAGAATCCGGTTCATCCTGGCCAGCGACAGGACCACGCCGCCTCGAACAGGAACGGCACCTCCCGCAAGCCCTGTTCCCTGCCCCCGCGGCGTGACGGCAAATCGATGCCTGCCGGCAAGTCGCAGAAGCGTTTGGACCTGTTCGACTGCGGTCGCCTCCACGACAAGTTCCGGTGGAGCAAGAGGAATGATCGTCGTGGCGTCTTTTCCGTAGTCGGCCAGCTTGTCGCGCGCGACAAGGACCGCGCCCGCACCGAGCGTGTTCCGAATTTCTTCAACGATTTCAGGAGTGAGGGATTGATAAGTCGTCATGTCAGACCCTGCGATATTCGAAACCGGGCAGACGAATGCGCGATTCCAAGTAGTGGAGCCCCGCGGTCGCAACCGAAGTCATGACCAGGTAACATACGCCGATGATCAGGAATATCTCCGTATACTTGAAGGAATCCGACGCCAGGATTTTGCCTTCGCCCGTCAACTCGACGCATGTGATCATATAGGCGAGGGACGAATATTTGATGAGGTAGATGATCTCGTTGCCGCAACCGGGTAAAGCGCGTCGTAACGCCTGGGGCAGGATGACGGCGAAGATCATCTGCATCTTGGTGAAGCCGAGGGACTGGGCGGCCAGCATCTGTCCTCTCTTTATGGAAAGGAGCGCACCCCGGATGTACTCCGAATGATAGGCCCCGCTGCACAGGGAGAAACCGAGGACCGAGGCGGTAAACGGCTCCATATATAGGTTCCAGTACGGCAGTCCGAAATACCAGACGAATAACTGAACAACAAGGGGAATACCGCGGAATACCGCAACATACGCATTCGCAAAGAGAGAACCCGCATAGCTTCCGTAGACCCGGAGGATGCCCACGACGACGCCGATGGCCAGACCGCAGAGCGCCGACGGAACAATAAGCTGCACACTGACCAGAAAACCGCGCGTTAAGGCCGGGATAACGTCATGCTGAATATAGATCCACTCTTCCATCAACGGCCCTCCCCGTAAAGGTCCGTTATTTTCGAACAGAACTCCCTGGTGCGGCTGCAATCGGCCGCAGAGAAGATCTTGGCGGGCGGTCCGGACTCGACGATGAGACCATCCTCCATAAAAATGATCTCGTGGGCCAGCGAGCTTGCAAAAGCAATCTGATGCGTCGCCATGATCATGGTCATGCCGCCGCCGACCAGATCGCGGATGACGGCCTGCACCTCGCCGATCAATTCAGGGTCCAGCGCGGAAGTCGGTTCATCGAGCAGCATCACCTTGGGTTCCATGGCCAGGGCGCGGGCAATGGACACCCTCTGCTTCTGCCCCCCGGAAAGCTGAGCCGGATACTTGTCGGCATGGTCCTTGAGGCCTACCCTTTCCAGTTCCGCCATAGCCTTCCGGTGCGCTTCTTCCTTATGTAAGCCTTTGACTTTTTCCAGGGCGATAGCCACGTTGCGCAACGCCGTCAAGTGGTCGAAGAGATTGAAATCCTGAAAAATCATCCCGACCTTCTGCCGGTAGGACTGGAGATCCTTCTTATGGTGGCTCCTGACCTCGGAACCGTCGAGCCAGATCCTCCCCTTTTCCGGCCTGACCAGAAAATTGATACACTGCAGCAGGGTGCTCTTGCCGGCCCCGGATGGCCCGATAAGGATTTTCAGCTCTCCCTGATTGACGGACAGGGACACGCCTTTCAGGATTTCTTTCCGGCCGTAGCGCTTCTCGATATTTTCGCATCTGAGGATCGGACCCGCTTGATCGTTCATGCACGCCTCACAATTCATGATGGGCATAGCCGGGAATACGAACCCTGGTTTCCAGGAGACGCAGACCCTTGATCCCGAGGGAAGTCAGGATCAGAAAGATGACACCGGCTGCGATATAGAGGGGCATATGTTCATAGGTACGGGTCGCCACAAAATGGGTGCGGGCCATGATTTCAGTTACTCCCAGGGCATATGTTACTGCGGAATCCTTCAGGATAATGGAATATTCGTTGGACCAGGCCGGAATGGAAAGCCTGAGCGCCTGGGGAACAATAATATGAAGGAAGGCCTGCGCATCGCTCATGCCCAACGCACGGGCCGCTTTCAGCTGCCCTTCCGGCAAGGCAAGGATCGCTCCGCGAAAGATCTGCGATTGGTAGGCCGAACTGATCAGCCCCAGGACGATCACCGCCACGGTGAACGCCGAAAGGTTGATATCAAGGAGCGTACATAAACCGAAATAGAAGAGGAAGAGGAAGACCAGCAGGGGAATACCCCGGAAGAACCAGACGTAAACGACGATCATCCGTCTGATCCAGGAAGGACCGTACACCTGGCCGACGGCGAGCGGCATCCCGAGGACAAACCCCAGCCCCATCGCGCCGATGACGACCGTGATCGTTACGACGGATCCTTCCATAATATAAGGAAGAGCATCGCCGACGGCGATGAGACTTTCAGGCATATAACTTCAAAGGCATTCCCGGCACATCCGGGGCGGTTAACTTATGAGGTTAACTTATAACGACGTAACGGCTCCCTCTTCTTTCACGCCATACAGCCGCGGAAGAAGTGGATGCATTCCGGCTCTACTTTTCTATATATTTGCCCTTCAACTCTTTCCAGTAGGGAGACTTCATGAGGCGCTTCAAACCCTCGTTGAGCTTCTTCAAGAGTTCCGTATCCTCCTTACGGACTGCATAGCCGTAAAGTTCATCGGGCATGCCGAAGGTACCGAGAACTTTGATAGGTTTCTTCTTGGCCGCGTCAAGCGCCGGGGCATCGTCCATCGCGGCAGCCACAATCCTGCCGTTGAGGACGTCTTCGATCGCCAGGGGCGCAGAATCGTACTGCACCAGGGTAAATTTCAGTCCCTTATTCTTGATCAGGTTGACATCCATCCATTTGGCTTCGGTTGTCCCTCTCTGCACGCCGACCTTGTTGTTCGCCGCCAGCACCCCATCCACCGAGAGCTTCGAATCCTTTTTGACAACCAGTATTTGCTTGATGGTCCAATACGGGAAAGTGAAGGCAACCTGTTTCTTGCGTTCGTCCGTGATGCTCATCCCGGAGGCCACCATGTCGATTTTTTTGGCCTTCAAGCTAGGAACGATGCCGTCCCAATCCATAGGCTGGTGCTTCACCTTAAACCCCATCTCCTTGGCGATCCAGTCCATGGCCTTGATGTCGAATCCGTCCGGAACGCCTTTTTTATCGACAAAGGCAAAGGGAGGAAAATTGGCGTCAATGCCGTTGATGTAGACCTTCTCCTCCGCCAGGGCACTCGATCCGCAAAGGATCAGCGATATAACGGCCGCAATGAACCATACTTTTTTTGACATGATTCCCGTCTCCTTTCAGGATGTGCTGGAATGTTTGAAGGAGAGAACATAAACAAATCAAGACGGTGTGTCAAGATGAAAGGAAAGCGCCGACACGCCGCAGAGGGACATCATTTCTGCGCCTTCACAATAAAGTACGGAATGAGAGGATGCCCTTCCGTCCGGATGTTCCGAAATCCGGCCTTGCGGGCAAAATCCGCCGCGTCCTTGCGGGCGAGACTCCGGCCGAAAATAATCTGCCTGAGTCCCCAGACGAGAACCGGTTGCGGTATGATCATACGGTAAAAACGGGCGGCGAATGTCCGGATAGCGTCGGGCGAGGCTTCCTTGTCCGTTTCGGAGACGACCGCCCACCCGCCGGGCGCCAGGACGCGATGGATCTCGGTCAGGCCCCGTTCGGGATTCGGCCAGTGTTTGATGGAACCGACACTGACTACGACATCGAAACGGCCGTCGGCGAAAGGGATGTTCATAGCGTTGCCCAGTTGAAACGTACAGTTCGCAACACCCTGCTTCCGCATCTGCTTCTCGGCAACGCGGACCTGGGTCGATGAATAATCGACGCCTGTGAACCTCGTATCAGGGTATTTCACCGCCAGAAGAAGGGTCAGATAACCCGGACCGCTTCCCAGATCGAGGACGCGTCTCGCGCCTGCGAACGCTCCATCGCGGGTCAAGTCTTCGTCCAGTTCCCGGAGGGCAACGGATATCTGCCGGTTATAGATCGGACCGAAACCGTTCCATACCCATCGGGAATCCCTGAGTTTTGTAAGTAACGCTTTCACCATGACGGTTATGACTTATCATGCCGACGCGGCAAATACACGTTTCCCGCACGTATCACGTCAAGCCTCCGCCTGATCGCTCAGTCGGCGGATCAGCGAATCGAGCAGGCGTTGGGCTGCTTGCAGGCCCTCACGGTATGCCTCGTCGAAAACCGTATCGCCGCCCCGACAGGAAAGAAACAGGGGAGTGTACATGATTTCCCGGAAGGCGGCCTGAAGCTGTTTATCGTCACTCCATATCCGGGCGATCAGTGTCTCGGTATCGAGGTGCCATTGCCGGAACGCATCCGCATAGGGATTGTAGGCCTTGAGTTCCTCAATGAGATTAAGCTGATGGTGCAATTTATGGACGGTGTCCCTCTGGGTCGACATTATCGAATACCTCGGCGAGCCCATACCATATTTTACGCTGCGTCTAAAGATATTCCTCCCGTTGAACGAGAAAAAGCGGTCCCCATGAACCGTATGCATCCGCTTGGAGGTCTGTCTCGCTGTGTGACATTCGGGATGCAACGACCATGTTCCGGCTGCATCTCGGCAAGGTTCGGGGCAAACGGTTCCGGACGGCGCATAATGCCGGTACCGTCTCGCCCGGAAGCTGGGCATTGCAATTATCGCGTAAATCATATAAGGATCACAGCGACGAACAAACGGGTTGCATCTTGACCGGCACAGGGGGCCTTGTCCGGATGATAGCCGAAACCAACCCAGCTTCGCAGTTAAACGTTCTTTCCCTATCGCGGTATTGACGTCGCAGATAGCCGGGAAGAGTCCCCGTGGAGTTATAACCGACTCATGGATCATCATACCGCCAGCGAAGAAAGCAAATTCTGGGACGGATTCGCCGCCAGTTACGACCGGTTCATGCGGAGAGTTTCCGATATTTACTCCCTGTTGATCGAGCTGATCTGGAACGAGCTCAAACAGGACGATCATGTTCTGGAGATTGCGACCGGCACCGGCATCATTGCCCTGGAAATCAGCCGCAAAGTGAGGAAAGTGACGGCCATCGACATATCCGCCCCGATGATCGACATTGCCCGGGAAAAGGCCGTTAAAGCCGGAGCCGAAAATATCGAGTTCGGCATCCAGAGCGGGTATGCCACGCCTTTCGACGACAGGCAGTTCGATGTCTGCATCGTGGCCAACGCCCTCCATGTCATGAAGGATCCGGAACAATGCCTGAAAGAAATCAGACGGGTCCTGAAAACGGAAGGGTTGCTGATTGCCCCGACTTTCTGTCACGGAGAAACCTTCAAGGCCCGGATTATTTCGAAGCTCATGGAGTTTTCAGGATTCAGAGCCTACCATAAATTCACAATCCAGGAATTTGCCGACCTTGTGGAAAAATCCGGATTTCGCATCTTAAAAAAACAATCGTTGGAAGGACCTATGCCGCTCCTCTATCTGGTGGCTAAACCTTACGTGGCAAATGGCTTTAGCGCATAGAACGGATCAATCCCCATCCCCCGTATCATCTTTTCTCAAGTTGCTTTATGTCCGGCCTTTTGATAAGAACGCAGTCGGTGGCGGGCGGTCTTGTCCGGCACATCCCGCAGACAATATTGTTGTTCCAACTTTAAACGCTACTTGGAATTCATATGGCAAATCGCATCGCAATCGGTTTTAAATCGGGCATCAGAGATGCCCTGGGAGAGAAGATAAAAAGACGGATCATAGATCATTTGGGCATCAGCGTCGCCGAAGTCAAGACAATCGAAATTTATACCATTGACGCCTCGTTGAGCCGCGACGAACAGGAAAGAATCGCGGCCGGTCCTCTGTCCGATCCGATTATCCAGCATTACGAAATCGATCAGGGACCGCCATCCGGCTTCGACTGGATGATCGAAGTGGGCTTTAAGCCCGGTGTGACCGACAATGTCGGTAAGACGGCCCGGGAGGCCATCGGACTTCTGCTGGGCAAGCCCCCGGACTCCGCCATCGGCGTTTACACGTCCAGACAATACCTTATTTTTGGACGGATTCCGAAAAGCGATGCGGAACGCATAGCCACCAATCTGCTCTCCAACGACCTCATCGAACACTTCGTCATTATCGACGGCCGCACCTGGGACCCCGCCCAGGGGATGAAACCCTATGTCCCGCGGGTATCGGGAACGGACACCACGCAGACCGAGGAGATCGATCTCAACGTGCCGGACGAGAGGCTGGTGCAGATCAGCAATGAACGTATTCTCGCCTTGAATCTTATGGAAATGCAGGTTCTGCGCGATTATTTCGCGGACGACGCGATTCAGAAAGAACGGAAGAGGGTGGGACTGGGCAGGAAGATCACAGATGCCGAATTGGAATGTCTGGCCCAGACGTGGTCGGAACATTGCAAACATAAGATATTCAACAGCCTGATCACGTACGACGACGGCAACGGCGGCACGCAGCACATCGATTCGCTGTTCGGCACCTACATCAAAGGCTCCACCAAGGAAATACGGGAGAAGATGGGTGATCGAGATTTGTGCCTGTCGGTCTTCGTCGACAACGCGGGCATCATCAAGTTTAACGATTCCCACAACCTCGTCTTTAAGGTGGAAACCCATAATTCCCCGTCGGCCCTGGATCCGTATGGGGGCGCCCTGACCGGGATCG
The DNA here is from genome assembly GCA_963668175.1 of Syntrophales bacterium. GTDB lineage: Bacteria > Desulfobacterota > Syntrophia > Syntrophales > PHBD01. Next base: position 614,873 of record OY764159.1, on the reverse strand, counting down.
TCGGGGTTAACCGCGACCCCTTCGGCACGGGCAAGGGAGCGAAGCTGATCTTCAATACGGACGTCTTCTGCTTTGCATCGCCTTTCTACGATCGGCCGCTGCCGGCCAGGATTCTTCACCCCCGGCGCATCTACGAAGGGGTCCGGGAAGGCGTCGAACACGGCGGCAACAAAAGCGGCATCCCCACCGTGAACGGCTGTATCGTCTTCGACGAAAGATTCCTGGGCAAACCCCTGGTTTACTGCGGTACGGGCGGGATCATGCCGGCAACGCTCCACGGGGAACCTACCCACGTCAAGGAAATCATCCCGGGAGACCTTGTGGTGATGTGCGGAGGCCGGATCGGCAAAGACGGCATCCACGGCGCGACTTTCTCGTCCGAAGAGCTGCACGAAGGATCTCCGGTAACAGCGGTGCAGATCGGCGATCCCATCACCCAGAAGAAGATGACCGATTTTCTGCTGGTCGCACAGCAGCAAGGGTTGTACAGGTGTATTACGGACAACGGCGCCGGCGGCCTTTCTTCTTCCGTCGGCGAAACGGCGCGACTTTCGGGGGGATGTGAAATAGACCTGAAAGCGGCCCCTTTGAAGTATCCGGGCCTTTCTCCCTGGGAAATACTGATTTCCGAATCCCAGGAGCGCATGACCCTCGCCGTCGCTCCGGATCAAAGAGACGCATTCCTGGCCCTGTCACGCAAGATGGATGTCGAAGCCACTGTCATCGGGCAATATACAGATTCCGGATGGTTCCATGTCCGCTTCGGAGAAGCGACCGTGGCCTATCTCAAGATGGATTTTCTGCATGAAGGCCTCCCCCAGATGGCGTTAAGGGCCACATGGGCGGCACCCTCCCACGAAGAACCGAACTTCCCCGTCCCGGAGGATATGGGCGCGGCATTGAAAGGCATGCTTTCCCGCTTGAACGTCTGCAGCAAGGAATCCGTCGTAAGGCGGTACGACCATGAAGTCCAGGGCGGCAGCGTCGTCAAACCGATGGTCGGCGAAGCCAACGACGGCCCCGGCGATGCGGCCGTCATCCGCCCGCTTCTCGACTCATTTGAAGGCGTCGTCGTCGCCAACGGCATCTGTCCCCGATACAGCGATATAGACACTTACCACATGGCCGCCTGCGCCATCGACGAAGCCATCAGGAATACCATTGCCGTGGGCGGCACCCTCAACCATCTTGCGGGCCTCGACAATTTCTGCTGGTGCGATCCCGTCCAGTCCGAGAAGACGCCGGACGGAGAATACAAGCTGGCTCAACTGGTGAGGGCGAACATGGCCCTGTACGACTACACCCGGGAGTACGGTATACCCTGCATTTCCGGCAAGGACAGCATGAAGAACGACTACCAGATAGGCTCGACGAAGATTTCGATACCTCCGACGCTCCTCTTTTCGACCATCGGTAAAATGGAAGACGTCCGCAAGGCGGTGACCATGGACGTTAAAAAAGCAGGACATTTGGTTTATGTCCTGGGCGAAACCCTGCCTGAACTGGGGGGGTCGGAATGGTTTGCCCATCATGGTTATGTAGGCAACCGCGTCCCCAGGGTCAACGCCGCCGCCGCCAAGCAACTCTATCGCGCCGTGAGCCGTGCCATGCAGGACGGGCTGATCGCTTCCTGCCATGACTGTGCCGACGGCGGGCTTGGGATCGCTCTGGCCGAAACGTCTTTCGCCGGCGGCTTGGGCCTGAAAATCGATCTGTCCCGCGTGTCCGCCCGGGACATCGACCGGGACGACTATCTCCTGTTTTCCGAAAGTCAGAGCCGGTTTGTCGTGACGATCGCCCCGGAAGACCGGCAGCGCTTCGAAGATATCATGAAGCAGCACGACTGCCGGCACATCGGGTCGGTTATCGCCGATCCCGTTTTAAAGATTCAGGGGCTTCAAGGCAATAGAATCATTGAAGAAAACATTGATCAGTTAAAGGCCGCCTGGCAGGCGCCGCTCAACTTCTGAAGGAAGACCACGATATGCCGATGAAGGTTAAAGCAATAGTCATTACGGGAAACGGAACCAACTGCGAGATGGAAATGGCCCATGCCTGCAGACTTGCAGGCGCCGATGTCGTCGATATCGTTCACATCAGCTCTCTGCTTTACGGCGAAAAGAGCCTGGACGATTACCACTTCCTTAACCTCCCCGGAGGATTTCTGGACGGTGACGATCTCGGCTCCGCCAAAGCGGGGGCCAACCGGATTCAGCATGCGGCGATCGCCGGCAAGGCTGAAAAACTCTACGACCAGTTCGCCCGTTTCATCCGGGCCGGCAAATTGATCCTCGGCGTATGCAACGGCTTTCAATTGATGGTGAAAACAGGGCTGCTGCCTGGTTTCGACGACGACTACATGTCGCAAACCGTCACCCTGACCTACAATGATTCGGGACGGTTCGAGGACCGCTGGATCTACATGACCGTCGATCCCGAATCCCCTTGTGTGTTCACCCGGGGTATCCGGGGCCTCTATCTCCCCGTCCGGCACGGAGAAGGCAAATTCCTGACGAGGGATCAGTCCATTATGGACAGGCTCTCCCGTGAACGGCTGATCGCCCTACGATACAGCGACCGCAACTGTCGGAAGGCAACGATGGCTTACCCCGACAATCCGAACGGATCCACGGAAGGCGTGGCCGGCATCTGTAATCACACGGGGAGAATTTTCGGCCTTATGCCACATCCCGAAGCGTTCCTCCACTTTACCAACCATCCCCGCTGGACCCGGGAAACGCTTCCCGAAGAAGGCATGGGGTTGGCCGTGTTCAAGAATGCCGTTGACTTTATCCGAAGCAAGTCTTTTTGATTTCAGCGTATTAGCATATATCGCCGCCATTTGATTCAAGCAGGGCAAGGCCTTCTCTTTTTCAATTTATTCAGTTGAAAAAATAAGGCTCATGGGATAAGAAGAACCCGTTTATGGGGGTCTCTGGGCGTGATGAATCTGGGAATCATGTTTGATGACAGCTGCCGCCGTTTCCAGAAACGGGTGGCCTTCGTCCACAACGGCAAGCGAACGACTTACGGGGAATTGCATCGCCAAGTCAATGCCTTAGGAAATCATCTCAAGGGATTGGGACTGGCGGTGGGCGACAAGATTTCCCTCATGCTTCCCAATTGTCCCGAATTCGTCATCGCCTACCTGGCCGCGCAAAAAATCGGCTGCGTGGCCGTAACGCTCAATGTCATGTCCACGGCATACGAGCTCCTGCACTTCATCGAAAACAGCGACTCCAAGGTTTTCATCACCGTTGCTTCATCGGCAAAAAGATTCCATGAAATCGAGGACAAGGTTCCTCTTTGCCGGCATCTTATTCTCACGGACGGCTCGGCCGACTCGCCTTTCTGGAAGATTGTCCATGGAGAATCGGATCAGTTGGAGCCTGCGGCGGTTGACAGCCCGGATCCGGCTGTGATGATCTATACCTCGGGACTCACGGGCAAACCCGTCGGCGCTGTTCTGACCCACGGCAATCTCCTCCATCAGGCTACGCTTCTTGCCACGGTGGGCCACGGCAACGAAACGGACTGCGCCCTGGCCGTTATCCCATACTTCCATTCTTTCGGCGCCTCGGCCAATTTGCTCGCGATTCTGAAAACGGGAGCCAGCGTCGTCCTCATGGAGCGTTTCACCCTGGAGACGATTTTTTCAACGATCGAACAGGAAAAAGTCACGTATATTTGCGCAGTGCCGAGACTTTTTCTCGGCATGATCTTCTACGATAAAGCCGACCATTTCAAGACCGACTCCCTCCGCATGTGCATAACGGGCGGCTCCGCCATGCAGGTCGATATTTTCCCCCTCTTCGAACAGAAGTTCCATGTGATGCTCCAGGAAGGTTACGGCCTCACCGAAGCCTCGCCCATTTGCGCCCTGACGCGTCTCGACATGCCGCAGAAATACGGGTCGATCGGCATTCCGATCCCCGACGTCGAGGCACGGATCGTCGACGACCGGGGCCGTGAACTGCCCCGTGGGGAGATCGGCGAACTTATCGTTCGCGGCCCCAATGTCATGCAGGGGTACTACAAAAATCCCGATGCCACCGCCCAGGTCATCAAGGACCATTGGTTGTATACAAGCGATTTGGGACGGATGGATGAAGAGGGTTACATCTTCCTGACCGGGCGAAAGAAGCGCATGGTCATCACCAGCGGTTTCAACGTATACCCCAGAGAAGTGGAAATGGTTCTGGAAATGCACCCTGCCGTCAAGGCCTGCCGCATCGTCTCCGTACCCGATCTGATGAGGGGCGAAATCGTCAAGGCCCTGATCGTGAAGCATCAAAACGCACATGCAGATGACCGGGAATTGTTGAAACACTGCCGGACGTATCTGTCTTCATATAAGATTCCCCGAGAGATCGAGTTTGTCGAAGCTTTAGACGACTAGGTCTGCCGACGCTTTTCTATTTTGATCCACAGAATGTGCTGAATCATGGCTGAGGCGACGCCAATAATATAATTTCTTGAAAGGAGATAAAGACAGATGAGAGAAGCGGTAATAGTGAGTGGTGCGAGGACTGCCGTTGGCGAATTCGGCGGGTCCTTAAAAGGGATTTCGGTGGTGGAAATAGGCCGTCTCTGTATCAAAGAAGCCATCAAAAGAGCAGGTCTGAGACCGGCCATTTCCGACGAAGTCAAAGGTTTCCGCCCCGACAAATTCGGGAAATTCGACATGACGGATGTCCAGAAGAAGTATTATGATTATGACAGTTCCTTAACGCCCGTCTACTTCGACGAAGTTATCATGGGCAACGTTCTGAATGCCGGCGTGGGCCAGAATCCACCGCGCCAGGCGTCCATTTATGCCGGTCTTCCCGAGGAAACGAATGTTTTCACGGTCCAGAAAGTATGCGCATCCGGAATGAAGGCCATTGCCCTGGCCGCTCAGGCCATCGTGGCGGGCGATGCCGATATCATCGTTGCCGGCGGCATGGAGAACATGAGCAATGTCCCCTATGCGATTCCGAACGCCCGCTGGGGATACCGGATGAATATGCCCTACGGCCAAGTCACGGACTTGATGGTTCATGACGGTCTGTGGGAAATCTTCAACGCCTATCATATGGGCTTCACGGCGGAAAACATTGCCGAGAAGTACGGCATCACGAGAGAAGAGCAGGACCAGCTTGCCTATGAGAGCCATCGCCGCGCCCGGGCCGCCATCGCCAGCGGCGCCGTCGCCGACGAAATCGTGCCGGTGGTCATCCCCCAGAAGAAGGGCGATCCCAAGATTTTCAACGTCGACGAGCGTCCCATGGACACCACCCTGGAAAAGATGGCGAAACTGGCGCCCGTTTTCAAGAAGACTGGGTCCGTCACGGCGGGCAACGCCTCCGGCATCAACGACGGCGCCTGTGCCGTCGTCGTGATGAGCGCGGAAAAGGCCAAAGCGCTCAAACTTACTCCGTTGGCCAAGATCAAAGGCTATGCTTCGGGCGGCGTCGATCCGGCGTACATGGGCCTCGGCCCCATTCCGGCCACCAGGAAGGTCTTCAGCAAACTGGGCATCGGCATGAAAGACATCGGCCTCATCGAACTGAACGAAGCCTTCGCTTGCCAGGCCCTGGGCTGCATCAAAGAGCTGGGTGTCGATCTGGCAAAATGCAACCTTAACGGAAGCGGCATCTCCATCGGCCATCCGATCGGCTGCACCGGCGCCAGGATTACCTACAGTCTCGCCATGCAGATGAAGAAAACGGGCGTGAAGCTCGGTCTGGCCTCCCTGTGCATCGGCGGCGGTCAGGGCATGAGCATGGTCCTTGAGAAAGCTTAAATGTCCGCCTTCTGTTTTCGGTAAGTTCCTCCTCCCCGGTCTTCCCGGCCGGGGGGGAGTCGAATACGATATCTCACTTCATAAATAGATCAGGATACTCAAACGAAAGGAGGAGGGAATCAATGGAGTACAAGAATATCATCTTCCAGGTAGAAGGAGGGGTTGCACTGTTAACCTTCAACCGGCCCAAGGCTTTGAACGCCATGGATTCGGCGACGATGACGGAACTCGCAGCGGCGGTTGCGGTCTGCAAGAGCGACGACAGCATCAAAGTTCTGGTCCTGACCGGAGGCGGTGACAAGGCCTTTGTGGCAGGGGCGGATATTGCAGAAATGCAGCATTTGCGCCCCAAGGATGCTCTTGCCTTCATGGAACTGGGTCATGAAACGATGCGGTCGCTCGAAACCATGTCCAAACCCTCGATTGCCGCCGTTAACGGCTTTGCCCTGGGTGGAGGCACGGAAATCGCCATGAGTTGCGACATGCGCTTCGCATCCGAAAAAGCCCGTTTCGGCCAGCCGGAGATCCTGATCGGATTGATCCCCGGATGGGGAGGCACCCAGAGATTGCCTCGGCTCATCGGTATGGGAAGAGCGAAAGAAATTATCCTGGGCGGCGAACAGATCGACGCCAAGAGGGCTTACGAAGTCGGCCTCGTTAACCGTATTTATCCCGCAGACCAGTTGCTGCCGGAAACCATGAAATTCGCCCAGAAGATGGCCACGCTCCCCGGTTTTGCCCTGAAAATGGGTAAACATGCCATCAACTACGGGTACGATCTTGCGCTCGACAACGGTAATCGTCTGGAAACGGAATGTTGCGCTCAGTGTTTCAGCACCGACGATCAAAAAGAAGGCATGACCGCCTTCCTGGAGAAGAGAAAACCCAACTATAAAGGTTACTAGCCGTCTGCGAACAGAACGATCGGAGTTGCAGCGATCAGCTCTCTTCAGTTCTCTTTAGTTATCTTCACTGCTCTTCACACCTCTCAAGGCGGTCGCTGTGCGATGGTCACTGAATAACAACTACCGAAAGGGGGGTACAAAATGAATTTTGGATTAACCGAAGAACAGCAAATGGTAAAGGACCAGGTAACCAAGTTCGCCGAAACCCAGATCAAACCAATCGCTGCCGAACTCGATCACACCCATCGTCATCCGGAGGAAATCTGCCGCAAGCTGGGTGAAATGGGCATCATGGGTGTCGGTGTCCCGACAGAATACGGCGGCGCCGGTATGGATACGGTCACCTACGTTCTCTGTATGATCGCCATCTCCAAAGCCTGTGCCAGTACCGGTGTCATCGTCTCAGTCAATAATTCGCTCTACGGCTTCCCGGTCAAAATGTACGGCACGGAAGAACAAAAGAAGAAATTCCTCACCCCGGTGGCAAGCGGAAAAGTCGAGGGTTGCTACGCCCTGACGGAAGCCGGAGCCGGCTCCGACGCCGCATCGCTGGCCTGTCGTGCCGAGTTGAAGGGCGACAAGTATGTTCTCAATGGAACCAAGCGATTCATCACCAACGGCAATGTCGCGCAGTACTGCGTCCTGGCCTGCACCACCGACCCGGCGCTCGCCTATAAGGGCGTCATCAACCTGATCGTCGATCTGAAGAACACCAAGGGCTTCTCCCTCGGCAAGATCGAAGAGAAAATGGGCATTCTGGCCTCCGGAACGGCCGAACTGGTCTTCGAGGATGCAGAAGTCCCGGCGGCCAACCTCTTGGGTAAGGTCGGCCAAGGGTTCCGTCAGATGTTGTCCGGTCTCGATTGCGGCCGCATCGGCATCGGCTCCCAGGCATGCGGTATCGGTAAAGCCGCCCTGGAAGACGCCTTGAATTACGCGAAGGAAAGAGTGCAGTTCGGCAAGCCCATCTCCACGTTCCAGGCGATCCAGTTCAAGCTGGCCGACATGGCCACCGAACTCGACGCAGCGGAACTGCTGCTGCTCCGAGCCGCCTGGATGGAAGACAATCATCTGGATTATGAGAAGGAATCTGCCATGGCCAAGATGTATGCGTCCGACGTGGCCATGAGGGCGGCCATCGAGGGCGTCCAGATTTTCGGCGGATATGGATACTGCAAGGAATACCCCGCTGAAAGGCACATGAGGGATGCCAAGATCTGCCAGATTTATGAAGGAACCAACGAAATCCAGCGCGTCGTCATCGCCCGCAAACTTCTCGGCGCCAGATAACGCAATACTCAACTGCAAGGAGAGAGGGAAGCGTCCCTCTCTCCTTTTTTCATGTAAAAATGGCCAAGCCTTTTAAAACGATCCAGAAACTGGGTTCCGGCAGCCCCGTCACGATCGCCGCCATCGGCGACTCGCTGACGGCAAGCTGGATGGTCCGCAGGGGTTATATCGATATCTTCAAAGATATGCTGCAAAAGCAGTATCCTGCGACCAGAATCAACGTCGTCGCCAGGGGTGTGCCGGGGGATACGGCGGACAGCGGGGCGTACCGGCTGAAGTGGGATATTCTCGAATACAAGCCGGACTGCGTCCTGATCCAATACGCCCTCAACGATGCCTTCCTGGGATTCACGGCCGGACAATTCAAAATGAATATCAGGAAAATGATCGACGCCGTCCGGGAAGACCCCGAGGCGGATATCGTCCTTCTGACGTCCAGCTACATGGGCGGCAACGAAGACAGCGGTTTCGTTGAGGAATTCTATCAACAGCTTATCGATTTGGGTAACGAATACAACCTAGCTGTTTCTTTGACCCACCGCTATTGGAAGGCAAAAATGGACGACGGCGAGACGGATTTTCAATCGCTGGTCCAGTACGACATGGTTCACCCCACCGAACGGGGCTATCGCCTGATGGCCGAAGCCCTCATGGCGCTATTTGTCTGAAACGGGGGCCGTTCTTCCTCGGCGGCATACTCTCATAAATCGTAAAGGGTCTCATCTATCCGCGGCCTTGGCGCTTTACCGGCCTTGCCTTTTCTTGACGGCAGCATGAACGGCTCTTCGCCCTCAAGCAGGGCGCCCATATCCTCTTCAATTTTCTCCGGATCCTCCCCTTTTTCCAAGCGGTTCAGGGCTTCTTCCATCCCGGGCCCCAGTTTCATGCCTGTCACCTCGGAAAGCTTCCGCATCAGGCCGGCCGTCTGCCGGGGATTATCTTCATTGATGGCCTCCGCTTCACTGGCCAGCATGGCGATAGCCTTCTCCATTTTGGCATCATCCAACTGCGGCATGACGTCATCACCGGCGATATCGTCTTTACCCCCGGAAATCTTGGCAAATACGGACATCTGGCGTTTCAGCCTGACCGTCTTGCAGGACGGGCACCTGGGTACTTTGTCGGTATTGATGACCCTGGAATAGAAATTATAAATCGTATTGCACCGTCGGCAGTAAAATTCGTAAATGGGCACCGTTCACTCCTTGGTTCAGCAAAAAATAAGAGTATCGACAACATCTATCCTTACCCAATGTATCGGCCGCATCATAAAAATCAAGTCATTTTTTCCACGGCCATGCCTTGCAGATGGTCGATTCGTTCCGCCAGCGGGGGATGGGAATAATAGAACCAGGCATAAAAAGGGTGGGGGTGGAGATTGGACAGATTGTCCTTGGCCAGCCGCTTCAGGGCATGTATCAAAGGCTCGGCCGTACCCATAAGTTCGAAGGCAAAATCGTCGGCCTCCCTTTCAAACTTCCGGGACATCCAGGCGCCGAAAGGCGTGAAAAAGAAAGAGAGAGGGCCGAAAAGCGCTCCGAGCAGAAGCAGGCCGACATACGGGATAACGTCTTGAAAGCCGAATGTCCGGTACAGGAGGGTCCAGCCGATGAACCGGTAGGCGACATAGAAACTGATCAAAGATGCTGCTTCCATGAATATGAGCTGCTTCATGATGTGCCTCTTCTTCCAGTGACCGATTTCATGGGCCAGGACGGAGACGATTTCTTCGGTTGAGTTGGAAGCGATCAGGGTATCGAAAAGGACGATGCGTTTCGTCCGGCCCAAACCGGTAAAATAGGCGTTGGTGTGTTTGGTCCTTTTGCCCTCGTCCACTTGATAGACGCCTTTGATTTTCAGACCGGCCCGGTTCATCACATCCACGACGGCTTCCTTGAGGGCTTCGTCCTTCACCGGCTCATATTTATTGAACAGCGGTGCGATTAAGACTGGATAGAGCCACAGCAGGAGCATCTGGAAAAGGGCGAAAACGATCCACACCCAAATCCACCAGGTGGCCGCGGCATAGTACATGAGCGCCAGGAACGTGCCGAGCAGAACGGCTGAAAGAACGGCGGAGATGAGCAAACCTTTCAGGAAATCGGAGACCCACAGCTTTATCGTCATCGTGCTGAAGCCGAATCGCTTTTCGATGACGAATGTGCTGTAAAGGCTGAAGGGTATATTGAGAAGACTGCTTGCGAGAGCCAGGATGCCGAAAAAAATCAAACCGGAAAAGACAAAATGGAGCTTCCAGGAGAGAATCACCTCAACGAGCCACGGCAGCACGCCGCTTAAGAGGACGGCAAGGAAGATCGCTTCTTCACAACATGTGGCCCATGACCCGAACCTTGACGTCGCAATGGTATAATCCGTTATCTTCTTCAAGGTGTCGCCGTCGATATCGCCGGCAAAGACCGCCGGCACGTCATGACCGAACCGATGCAAATGTCGCACATTGAGCCGTGCGAGCAGCAGGCGGCAGAGCAGACTGACGATACAGACGAAGAGAAATGACATCAGCAAGCCGTTCAATTGCACCATAAACACACCTTGACCTTCATTTGAATTTCGATCATCACGCCTGCGGCACCCTATCGCGGGCCGGTTTCAAAGTCAGGATGAAGGCGGCAACCCCGGCTAGAACGCCCAGGTTAAACCGCCACATCATACTATAAGAACCGGAACAGTCATAGACCAGCCCGCCGAGCAGCGGCCCGATGAAGCCGCCGATCCCGATGAACAGCGTAACAAGGCCGTAGATCGTACCAAGGACGTGACGTCCGAAGCGGTCGGCGATCAGGATGGGAACCATGGGCGCAAGACTGCCGTATCCGAATCCGAATACCAGGGAGTACAGGAAAAGCATCTGCGGCGTCCCGGCGTTGATAAGGATAGCGATACCGGCCGCCATCAAGCAGAAGCCGAGACAGGACGCATACTTGGGGTCGGGAATCCGGTCGCTTAACCATCCGAAGAAAAACTGTCCGGCGAAGCCGGCCATACTCACGATACCTATGGAAGAGGCCGCTGCTATTTTGCCGATGCCATGATCCAGGGCGTAGGCCACCTGATGAACAAACACGGACATGAGGACCATAACGGCCAGGCTGTATGATCCGCCCAGCACCAGAACCTTGGGGTTGTGCATGGCTTCCCGGTGTGAGATGGTTACCGGCTGGCCGTCGGGCGATGTTTCCTCAGAAGCTTGGTTCTGCTCTAAATCGCCGTCGGGCTTGAGTCCGCACGCTTCAGGATACGTCTTTCTCAACAAAAACCAGGGCAGCGTTACGCCGGCAACCAGCGTTGCCGCTCCCAGGATGAGAAAACCGGTATGCCAGTCGTAATATTCGACAATGAAACCCGAAACGGCCGTCAGGACGATAGTTCCGGCACTGATGCCCATCGTCGTCATACCGATGGCCAGTCCCCTTTTTCTGACGAACCACTTGCCTACGGACGAATTGCCGACAACGACACTCATTCCGGAAGCGCCGGCACCGCATAGAATCCCGTAAATCAGATAAAAGGCGATCGGGGTCTTCAAGAAAGCCGTACAGATCAGACCGGCCGCAGACAACAAAGCGCCGGCGGTCATAATCCAGCGGGGCGCAACCTTGTCGATCAGGGTACCCAAATAGAGAGATCCGATGGAATAGACCAGCATATTGATGGACGCGGCCATCGAGATAACGGATCTCCCCCACCCGTAATCCGCCGACATGGGCTTTAAAAAGATGCCGAAACTGTAACGAACGCCGTAATTGACGGCAAAAATCAGGAAAGTACCGGCTACGACGTACCAACCCCAGAATAATTTCCTTTGGACCATGGATCACATGCTCTCTTCGTAAAACAGGCGGAGAACTTACGGGGCGCGGCCTGATTTGTCAACAGAAAACCGGGATGGCCTCTTGGGTTAACCTTTACCGGTGTATCCAGATATGATACAGGGAAGCAAGCAGTCAGATCCGGAGATCACCACAGCATGCAAACCCATTATCCCCGCAAGCCCTCGGACCGGCAACGCCGCCGGGCACCGAAACCCGCATACCACCCCAGGATGCATCCCGATGCCGAGCCGGTCCTTAAGAACGTCTTTGCGCGCATCGGCAAACCTGCCGAAACGCCTTTTGTTCCGGACGAGTTTCAATTAAGAGCTCTGGACGCTATCAGCCAGGCCGACTGTATGGTCATTGCGCCGACCGGATCAGGGAAAACATGGATCGCAGAGCAGGCTATCAGATCCGTATTCGGTAAAGGCGGGCGATGCTGGTATGCGTCTCCACTGAAAGCCCTCACCAACGCCAAATGGGTCGAATTCGCCGATCACTTCCAGAGCGACAATGTCGGCATCGTCACCGGCGACACGAAGGAGAATATCGAAGCGCCCATTATCGTAGGCACAACGGAAATTTTAAGAAACCAGCTTTACGACAGCATGCACCAGGGCAAGGACCTTCCTTGCGATCTGGTCATTCTGGACGAGGCTCATTTCCTCGGCGATAAAGACCGCGGCGTCGTGTGGGAAGAAATCATGATCTATCTGCCCTCGCGGATCAATCTCCTGCTTCTGTCGGCGACCATCGGCAACGGCCAGGAAATCGCCGACTGGCTTTCTTCGCTGCGGGGCAAACCTTGCACGGTCATCAAAGAAGAAAGACGACCGGTGCCTCTGTTTCCACTTTTTCTCCATCCGACGGGCAGGTTGATGCCTTTGCTCGAACAGAACCGACTGTTCGCCCGGGTCGGCGAATTCGCGCGTTCCCAGGGAAAGTACGGCCGCCCACCCCATTTTGGGGAAATCATTGCCGTTTTGAAGAGATATCACCTGCTGCCGGCCATTTTCTTCCTGAAATCGCGATCCGAATGCGATGCCGCCCTGAAAACCTGCCATCCCACCCAGGACATTGAGGACGATATCTTCGGCTACGAACTGGACGAACATCTGGAACGCTTTCCATACCTCAAGCATCATAAGCAGCTCCATTATCTTGAGAAGTGCCGGGTGGCCGCTCATCACGGAGGCCAGCTCCCTGCATGGAAATTCCTGGTCGAGGTCATGATGAAGCGGGGCCATCTCCAGGCTATCTTCGCCACCTCCACGGTGGCCGCCGGCGTCAATTTCCCGGCCAGGACCATCGTCCTTTTCAATTCGGATATCTTCAACGGCAGAGAATTCGCCCCCCTGACGGGCATAGAATTCCACCAGATGACGGGACGGGCGGGAAGGCGGGGCCAGGACAAGATCGGTTTTATGCTCTCCGTCCCCGGCCGCTTTATGGATTTGAACCACGTCAAGAAGCTGCTCTTCCGCAAACCGGAAAGCATCGAAAGCCGGATCAAAAACGATTTTTCGATGGTACTTAACCTGCTCCTTTCGCAGACACCGGAAGACGTCAAGGCCATATTCGAAAAATCGCTGGCGGCCTTTCAATCCCAATCCTATTTCGGCCGTCAGGGCGGAAATCTGTGGGACGATTTCTGCCGTCATCTGGATTTTCTGAAGGCGGAAGGATTTGTGGACGATCAGAATCGCTTGACCGATAACGGCCGCTGGGCGTCGAAACTGAGGCTGGACCAGCCCCTTCTAATCGCGGAATGCCTGAGACGGGACGTCCTTCCCCGGACGGACGAAAAGCTTTTCGCGGCCGTGATCGCCCCTTTCGTCTATGACGGCGACCAGGAGGCCGGGGTTCCGGAAAAGAAGATCCCGCGCAAGCTGCGCTCGGCGTCACAGCGCGTCGCCCTGGCCGTCAAACCTCTCATCGGCAGAATGAAGGCGGCGGGGTTCGCCGTCAACCGCCAATATTTCTGGCCGGCATATGCTATTTACACATGGGCGCAGGGCAACGATTGGGAGAACGTCATCAGGACGACCGGCCTGACCGACGGCGACCTCGCCATGCTTGTCCTGCGAACGGCCGACAACCTCCGCCAGATCACATCGCTGGGCGATACGCATCCGGACATGGCCGCTGTCGCCGCCCGGGCCAGGGAATGCATCCTCAGGGAACCTGTTGTTATGGAGTAAGTGTGTCGGATTCCGCCGGCCAAGGAAACCGGGTCACCGGACCAGGAAGATCTTCACTGGGTGCTTAACATCTGGTCCAGTATCTCCATGACGGCCTCGACCGTCTCGGCGACGATCAGATCGCGAAACGCGGGCCCCGTCAAACCGGGGTCATGGAGACAAATGATGGGCGTTCCCGACTTCACGGCGAGGGCAATCTCTGCGACCGTACCAGCACCGCCCCGCAGGGCGATCAGGACGTGGGGCGTTTTCGCATTGATGGCATCCCGTGCGTCCGACATGCCGGTATAAATGGGAATATCCACGAATTCGTTGGGATACCCGGCGAGAGGCCGTTTGCGTTCATTGGGCAGAATAGCGATCACCAGGCCTCCGGCCCGGTGGGCGCCTTCCGAGGCCGCCCTCATCACGCCGGGACCGCCGCCCGTGAGAACAACCCAGCCCCGCTTAGCGATTTCATCGCCTAAGTGCCGTGCTTCCTTCAAGATATCCGGATCGGCATCTTGACCTCCCATGATTCCGATGATAAAAGGCTTACGGGACGTAAGCGGATCGTTCATAGCAAGTCCTGTCTAAGATTGTCGCCGGGACCGACGGGCAATACGGCATTTTCATTACGCTCATCCGCACGAGCCGTACGCTACGCGATCATGGTCGGCTTTAAGAGTTGTACAGGCATGGGCATTCCTTCATTTAAATTCGACGGCAGCGAACCATGAAGATCAGGATTCAGGCGGGGTACACCCCCGGCATCATCGGCAAGATCGCCGAGCTTCACGCAACCTACTACCATCAACATTGGGGCCTGGATCTCTTCTTTGAAGCCAAGGTTGCCACCGAGTTGTCCGACTTCCTGTTGAATTTCGACGCAACGAGGGACGGTTTCTGGTATGCAACGGCATCCAACCGCTTCGCCGGGTCCATTGCCGTGGTCGGCACCCGGGAGGCTGAGCGGGAGGCCCGCTTGCGCTGGTTTATCGTAGCCCCGGCATTTCAGCGTCGGGGACTGGGCGAAGGCTTGATTGCACAAGCCGTTCATTTCTGTAGACAGGCGTCCTGCCGACGTATCTATCTCACGACCTTCGCCGGTCTGGACCAGGCCCGCCGCCTTTATGAAAAGGCCGGCTTCAGGCTCTGCCGCGAACAGGTGGATAATCATTGGGGCAAGACTGTCGTCGAGCAGGAATTTGAACTGATACTCTGAGATCCCCCGTCCCAGCCGTCCGCCCGCGCTTCCGCACCAACCCAGGGCAAGGAAGCGGCATGCCGGTGCACATCCTCACTTTTTCGGCTTGCTCAAGAGACGCCCGACGGCATCCTGGATCTCCCTCGTATTCAAAAAGGCCGAGTTCCACGTGGCCACATACTTGAGGCCGTCCGTCTCGCTGTGGTCTTCCATATATCTCAGAATCTGTTTCGTCCCGCGGACGGCGGGCTCGGCATTGGCGGTTATCTCCTCGGCTAAGCCCAAAGCCCCCGCCATCAAGGCCGTCGCATCTTCGTACAGCTCGTTGACCAGTCCGATACGAAGCGCCTCTGCCGCCGATATATCCCGGCCGGTCAAGGCCAACATCCGGGTATGGCCCTGCCCGATAATTTTCGGAAGGCGATTGAGGCTCCCCATGTCGGCGACGATGGCGATCTTGGTCTCCCGCAGGGAGAAGACGGCATCCTGCGACGCCAGCCGCAGATCGCAGGCGGCGGCCAGATCGAGGCCCGCACCGATGCAATGCCGGTGCATGGCGGCAATGTAGATCTTGTTTCCGTTCGCCATCCGGTTGAACCCTTCCTGCATCTTCAGCAGCAGTTCATACATCTCCTCGCGGCGTTCAGGTGTGGCGCCCGTCAGGACATCCTGGTATTGCATAAAGAATTCGAAAACGTCGATCCCGACGGTGAAAGACTTTCCCCGGCCGGCGACAACCACGGCCCGAACCTCGGGATCGGCTTCCAGGTCGGCCACAACGTTGGGCAAATCCGCCCAGAAGGGCCAGTTTAAGGCATTCAACTTGTCGGGACGATTGAGATAAAGAATCGCCGTCTTTATGTCCGGCTTCTTTTCGACCTCAAAAAACGGATAGGTTCCCACGATGCGCTGCTCCTTTCCTTAAAATAGCTTTTTCGTCCGGCATAAGTAACGCTACCGGAAAACGACAGCCCAGATAATAGCGTACACCAGGGCGGGCAAAAGATTTCCGATCCTGATCCGGGTTACGCCGAGTATATTCAGGCCAATGCCGACAATCAGCAGGCCGCCGGTGGCCGTGATGGCTCCGAGCACCACAGGATTTTGCAGAAAGAGGAGTTTAGAGGCCAGCAGGGTGATGCTTCCCTGCACGACGAACACGGACAAGGCCGAAAACGCCACCCCGATCCCGAGAGTTGAGGCAAAGGCAATGGAACCGACGCCGTCCAGCAACGATTTGATGTACAGGATACGCGCGTCCCCGGTCGTTCCATCCTGTATCGATCCGACAATCATCATGGCGCCCGTCACATATAGAATGGATGCGGAGACGAAGCCTTCGACGAAGGTGGCCGAATCGGATTGAAACCGTCTCTTGAGCCATGCACCGAGACGTTCGGTGCCCTGCTCGATCCGGATCAACTCACCCGTAATGGCGCCAAGCAGGAGACAGCCGACCGTCACCAGGGTTTCACCGCCGGAGAGCGCCATCTGCAGGCCAATGAGGAGGACGGCCAGCCCCAACGCCTGCATCAGCAGCGTCTTCAGCCGGTCCGGCAGACGTTTGCCCGCCAAAATCCCGACAAGGCTGCCCACAAGAATGGCTCCGGTATTTACAAAAGTACCTTTCAATGGACGGCTTTTTCGTTTCCTTAAAGTTTTTAAACGTGCATTCTCTTCTTACGGAACACGGCGGTGATTGTCAACGCTTTTCCGGGTAAGTCTTTGAATAAGGTAGAGGATTGAACGATAAAATTAATACTTTTTCTCGGTGGGCAATTATGCTAGATAAGTTCGTTTTACGGGATATTGCCATACGAAAACGGGGAAGACATACCTCCCATGAAGGCCATTTTTTTATCCGATGCGCATTTGAGAAGCAACCGGGACAAGTCGTATCACGTGCTCCTGCATTTTCTGAATCGTCTCGGCTGCCCAGATGGGAAGCACCTGTCCGCGCAAACCACCGATGCCGACAACCTCTTTCTCGTGGGAGATATTTTCGACTTCTGGTTCTGCAAAGACGACAGGGTGTATCCCGATTATCTTCCTGTGCTCGACGCCCTGACTGCTCTAAAAAAGCGAGGCGTGCACATTACGTTTTTTGAAGGCAATCATGACTTTTTCCTGGAAAGGTATTTCTCAAAGAAGCTGGGGATGGAAGTCATTGAAGAATGGGGAGATTTTCATGTGGACGGACTCCGCTTTCTTGTGTCCCACGGCGATACGGTCGATCAGTCCAACACAGGGCACATGATGCTCCGTAATTTTCTGCGGAGCCGTTTTGCCTCTACGTTGCAGCAATTTATCCCGGCTCCGGTTCTTTGGGAAATGGCCCGGATCAGCTCGACCATCAGCAGGAATATGTCCCCCGGTCAAGAAGAAGCCATTAAGGAAAAGATGCTGGTCTTCGCCATGAAAAAATTCGAGGAGGGTTATGACGCCGTTATTCTTGGACATGCCCATAAGCCCTTCCTTAAGAACGATATCGTCATGGGCGGACGCCGCAAGACTTTTGCGGCCCTGGGGGACTGGATCAGCTACTATTCATACCTCTGTTACGAAGACGGCCGGTTCGACCTTAAATATTACCGCCCGGATGTCTAAATGCGCGGAGGTTTTGGCTAATGCTTGAGAAAATCTCGACATATCCCATACCGTATGGTATTTGTCGACTAATGATAGGATGGATATGGCTATGAATTTTGGCGGGTTGGCACCTCAATATGAATCGCTGGACAACGCTGCGTTTGTCGTTGTTCCTGTTCCCTACGACCTGACATCGACATACCAACCCGGAGCCCGGCGGGGTCCGGCCGCCATCCTGGAAGCGTCCGGCAACATGGAACTCTACGATGAGGAATTGGGGAAAGAGACCTTCCGTTCCGGCATTCACACGGCCGATTTCCTGGAAGCGAAGGCCAGTGGACCGGAAGCCATGGTCCGTGCGGTCCGGGAGAAGATTCGTGAGATCGTGGAGTTAAATAAAATACCCGTAATGCTGGGAGGAGAACACAGCCTGTCGCCGGGGGCCGTCGAGGCCGCACGGGAACGTTATCCGGAGCTTTCCGTCCTCCATTTCGACGCCCATGCCGATCTGCGGGATTCCTATCAGGGCAGTCCATACAGCCACGCTTGTGCAGGCCGTCGCATAGCGGAACTATGTCCGCTTGTGCAGGTAGGCATCAGGAGTCTGAGCACAGATGAAGCGGACTTTATGAAACAGTCATCCGTCAAGACCTTCTTCGCCCACAATATGTTCAAGAATGCCGATTGGCTGAAGCGGATTTGCGAATGCCTGCGCGGCGATATCTATATAACCATCGATCTGGACGTCCTTGATCCCGCCTACATGCCGGCAACAGGTACACCCGAGCCTGACGGTTTATCCTGGCGGCAATTGCTGGACATTATTCAAGCCGTTGCCGGCAACTGCCGCGTTCGAGGCTTCGATGTCGTCGAACTGGCCCCGATCCCGGGACTTGTCGCTCCCGACTTTCTGGCGGCCAAGTTGATCTATCGCATTATGGGGTATCTGACTCCTTAATCATATACAAAATAAGCGGATGGAGGATATTGAATGACAACTTCACAATGGAAAGGTGTAGGGAGACTCGATGCCTATGTTCCCAGCAGGCTATTTTTCACGAAGGGCGTAGGCACGCATCGGGAGGAACTCCACTCTTTTGAATTGGCTCTCCGGGATGCCGGTATCGAAAAGTGTAATCTGGTCCAGGTCTCCAGCATATTTCCTCCGGGATGCAAAGTGATCTCCAAACAACAGGGGCTCCAACTGATGCAACCCGGTGCCATAACCTTTTGTGTCATGAGCCGCTGCTGCAGCAACGAGCCGAGAAGACTTCTGGCTGCTTCGGTCGGCTGCGCCATCCCTGCAGATAAGAACGCATACGGTTATATCAGCGAGCATCACGCCTTCGGCCAAACGGAAAGGCAGGCCGGGGATTATGCGGAGGACCTCGCGGCCGCTATGCTGGCGTCCACCCTCGGTATCGATTTCAACGTCGACGAAAGCTGGGACGAAAAGAAAGAGATTTTCAAGATCAGCGGCAAGATCGTCAGCACCCGTAATATTACGCAGTCCAGTATCGTTAAACATCACGGATATACGACCGTCATCGCAGCTGCTGTTTTCGTGTTTTAGGAACCGCTGCGTTTGTTGCCCACCGTCTTCGTCTTGAAAGGCAACATGGCTTCATGAGGAAATAGGTCCCGTCACACCCGGCGGAAACCATGAGGTTCGAAGGGTTCGCCGTAAACGGACGCATGATTCTTTCGGGACCTTATCCGGTAAGCGTCGGAACAGCGAGTGCACGGATCACTCCCTTCAGCCTTCAGGAAAACGTACTTACAGAGCGAGGTAACCGATATGGCGGCCAATGAAGCGCGAAGAGAGGATATCTCATACGACGAACACGGTCATGTCCATGAACGGAAACATTTTCGGGGCAAGGTCCTGGACGGCGAGTATACTTCTTATTTCGCCAACGGCCAGATCATGGCGCACCTTCATTTTCAAAACGGGCTGAAAGAGGGCGAAGCCGCCTCTTATTACCGTGACGGGCAGGTCAGAGAACGGGGAACTTTCAAAAATGACCGGCTCGATGGGGAATATTCCAACTATTATGAGGACGGTCAGGTCCGTGAAATAGAATCCTATAAAGAAGGCAAGCTCCACGGCGTCTATAGACTGTATTTCAGGAACGGCCAATTGAAGGATGAGGAAAATTTCGTTGACGGCAAATTCGACGGCCCGTATGTCTCGTATTACAAGACAGGCCAGCTCAAGGAAATGGGGGCTTTCGTCAACGAAAAGAGGGACGGGGAATACGTGGCGTACTACCGATCCGGCCGGATCAAGGAGAAGGCTTTGTACCGGAATGGAAAACTGGAAGGCTCATTCCAGTCCTTCGACGAACAGGGCATTGCATTGAAAATCCCGTCATGGGATAATGGCGCCGAACCGTATGAATCTGCCGAAGATCTGGAAGACAAGGAAAAGAGGGTTGAAGATCTGCTCAGGAATCTTACCAATTATGAGAAAAATGAAAATAAAGGCTCATAATGATTCATCATATTTTGATCCCGTCCGATGGATCCAGTTATGCCAAGACCTCCGTTGAATACGGGATCTATATTGCGCGCAAACTCGATGCCAAACTCACCTGCCTTCATGTCGTAGACATCAGGCTGTTGCAGCCGCCCTTGTTGTGCGACGTTTCCGGGTCCGTCGGTATTCCGCCCTACCCGGAATTTCTTCCTGTCGAAGCGAGCGGCCTGGAAAACAGGGCCGACGCCATCATGAACGATTTCACGCAGCAATGCGAAAAGGCGGGAGTGGCCCATGAAGCAATCAAAGCGCATGGTATCATTGATGATTCTATCATTCAGGAGGCGCAAACGGCCGATTGGATACTCCTGGCGCAGAGAGGCGAACACCTTCACCTGGGCGGGATCGGCTCCACCGCCGAGTCCATTCTGCGGAAATCAGGGCGTCCTGTCTTGGTAACGCCTCAGAAGTATTGTGATATTGAAAGCATGGCATGCGCCTATGACGGCAGCCCGCCTGCGACCAATGCCTTGAAAGTTGCAGCAGAGCTTTCCGAAAAGACCGTCTGGCCCTTGTCGGTCGTCATGATCACCGACGATCAGGCTGTTGGGGCGGAACTCTCCCGTCAGGCCGAGGATGTTTTATCTCCCTATACCATAGACAGTGACATGATCATTCTCGGCGGTGCTGAAGACCGTACTCTGCTGCGGTTCATTAAAGAAGGTTCCGTCGAACTCATGGTCATGGGCGCTTACGGGCACAACAGGCTCCGCGAATGGCTATTGGGCAGCACAACCAATCACATCATTCGAAACAGTCCTATCCCTGTCCTTCTCCAAAGGTGAACGTCCTGTTGCCTTGCGGAACATACGGGATGGGGCGACGCAGAAGCCGCTCCCGTTATCCGTTACCCAATCGGCGGAGATGCCCTGTAATCGGTTTAAAAAGAGGCTGCATTGGACCTATTATGGTTTGTCGTACAAGGGAAATGTGATGCGTCCGGCATTTACATCTACGCGGCCCATGATAGAAATTGATTGTTCAATGGTGCAAAAGCGCCATGGCTTGTGGGTGGAATACTATTTGCAGTACATCAGGGGATGTTCAGTAAAGCGACGAAGGTCGGCGGATCGGAACTTGCGGAGCCCTTTCTGAAATACAATCCGCAATGCTTCCATGATGATACCATTGAATACGTGACAGAATGATGAATGAGATACAAGAACAACCCTTGACGGAACCGGCGGCATCCTCTTCCGTTCTCAGCATCCATAACTATGAAGAGCTGGCGGCCTTGCACGCCATTGCGAAGATTCTGGCCCAGCCTCAGGAACTGCGGAACCTCCTGGAAAGGGTGCTAAAAGAATTGAGCAGCCGGCTGGGTATGAAGAGGGGCATGATTGCTCTTATCGATCGGGAAACCGGCGAAGCCTGGCTTGATATCGCTCACGGCATCAATATTCAGGGATTGGAAATCGCTTATAAACCGGGTGAGGGCATCACCGGCCAGGTGGCCCAGACAGGGCGTCCCATGGCCATTGCCAATTTAAGCCAGGAGACCCACTTTCTCGACCGGACCGGCGCCCGCCGTTTTCTGGACCGGTCGGAGCTCTCCTACCTGAGCGTTCCGATAGTCTATGAAGGGCGCGTCGTCGGCGTTTTGTCCGCGGACAAGGTAACCCACGAAGTTGAAAACCTGGATCGCGAACTGGCGACCATGACGGCCGTGGCCGAGTTGATCGCCAAACCGGTCCACTTCCGCGTCCTGGAAGAAGAAAACCGGCGGCTGAGGGACATTATCAGCCGAACCAAATCGCCGTCCATCGATATCGTAGGACACTCCGGCGTCATGCGGGAAGTTTTTGGGCTGATCGCACAGGTTGCCGATTCCAACACAACCGTCCTTATTAATGGAGAAACCGGAACGGGCAAGGAACTGGTGGCCCGGGCCATTCACACGAACAGCCCCCGGAATAAGGGACCTCTCATCCAGGTCAATTGTGCCGCTATGCCGGATACCCTGATCGAAAGCGAACTTTTCGGCCATGAAAAGGGAGCCTTCACCGGGGCTCTGCATCAGCGCCGGGGCCGTTTCGAGGAAGCGCACGGCGGTACCATTTTTCTGGACGAAATCGGAGAGTTGTCCGCTGCGGCCCAGGCCAAACTGCTTCGCGTCATCCAGGAAAAGAAATTCCAACCCTTGGGATCGTCGCGGATTGTCAATGTCAACGTACGTATCATTGCGGCGACGAACCGGGTGCTGGAACGGGACGTCGTTTCCGGCCGCTTCCGTGCCGATTTATATTATCGAATCAATGTGTTCCCGATTTTTCTGCCTCCGTTGCGAGACCGGGGCAGCGACGTCATCCTGCTTGCGGATCATTTCGTAACGAAATTCTGCAAAGACCTGGGCAAACCCATGAAGAAGATATCGCTTCCCGTAACCGAAGCCTTCCTGTCCTACTCCTGGCCGGGCAATGTCCGGGAATTGGAAAACTGTATCGAAAGGGCCGTCTTAATGGCGACAGGCGATGCCATCGACATGATTCACCTTCCGCCTTCACTTCAGATCAGAACCGGCTCTTCCGCAGCCCCCGACCAGGGTAAATTCGGAACCATTATTGAAACACAGGAAAGGGCGCTGATCATCGATGCCTTGAAAGAAACGAGAGGCAATCAGAGCCAGGCCGCCCTGATACTGGGAACAACCAAGAGGATTATTCATTATAAGATCAAGAAGTTCGGAATTGATCCGGGAAGGTTTCGCTCAGGTTCCGCCAGAGAAGCATCTTCGTAACGTGACGCTGCGAAAGACGCTAAAATCGTTCCTCTCCGGCCATCAGCCGAAGTCACGCAAAATGACAATTTTGTCAAAATAGCCTTTTCTCGCTACGATTTTGTAATAATCATGTAAGCAAAGGAAATAATTAATGAAATGTTTGTTTTCCCCCGGGAAAAGGAGGCACAGACTGCCGACAACAACAATATTGTAACACGTGTACCACTCCTTGTCCGTGACATCCTTGTTATTCGACCGTTTATCACCGTGACAATAATGGCATAATTTTAGCAAGCAATAGGGGCCTGATAAATTGTGCCGGTTCGCACATCTATGTATCCGGCTCATCCAGAAAGGACAAACGTATGTGTCGATTATTCGCGATGACGAGCAGCGACCCGCTCTCGCCGATGGTAGCCATCAACGCCCTCAATGTCATGAAAGAGGGTCATGACGGTTCCGGCGTAGGTCTTTTTCTTTCGGATCTCGGCGGCGTTTTCGAAGGTTTTAAGGGATTGCCGATTCTGTCCGGCATTTTTTCCAATCAAGGCCTGGTTGAACTCGACCGTTATATGGAGAAGCAGAATTACAAGGTCAAATACAACCTGGCCATTCGCCCGACGAAGGATGCACCCTCAGGCACGCCGCAACGCGACAATTATGTTATACGCGCCTATGAATGGCCGTCGGATTGGGCGTCCTTGTCCCAGACGGAACGCGAATACCGCCTGATGACAACCCGTCTCGCCTTGCGCATGATGGGCGCGGAAGATAATTCAATGATGATCTTCAGTTTCTGGCCCGACGTGATCATGCTCAAGGAAGTCGGCGACCCTCTTATGGTTGCGGATTATCTCCAGTTGGACCGCGAGGAATTGAAGGCACGCATCGTCCTCTCGCAGGGACGGCAGAATACCAATTACGCCATCAACATCTATGCCTGCCATCCGTTCTTCATCCAGGGTATCGCCACCATGACCAACGGTGAAAACACCGCTTTCGTCCCTATCCGCGAATACCTCATGTCCCGCAATTATCCGGGGTACGTGGGCTATCAGTCGGACTCGGAAGTATTTACCCACATTCTCCATTACAGCCGCACCCATCTCGGTATGGGGCTGGATATGTACAAACATCTGATAACGCCGCTGAAAGACGAGGAATTGGAGCGCCACGCCGACGGCGAATATTTACGGCTTCTGAAGCGCAGCTGCCGGCCTCTGATCATCGACGGCCCCAACTGCGTCATCGGATGTCTTCCCGATAAAACGATGTTCATGGTCCAGGACAGCAAGAAACTGCGTCCCGGCATTGCCGGCGGCAGGCCGGGCTTGTTTGTTTTTTCCTCGGAAATGTGCGGGCTCGATTCCGCCATTCCGGACCGCAACAAGAAGAACGATTTTCAGCCGATGAAATACGATACCGTTTTCGTCGACTCGACCCGTCAGGAGGTAAAGCGTTGGAGTCAATGGGAAAAATTGCCCCATCTACACTAGGGACCAAGGATCTGCCTTGGCGGATCTGCTGGAGCAAAGAAAAATGCACGCTCTGCGGCCGCTGTACGGCGGTTTGCCCCGTACGGGCCATTGAGTTGGGCGTGCACCGGAAACGGACCATCGATGTAGCCGTGGGTCTGCAGAATAAGCCGGCCAACGTCTATGGCGTATACCACGGCATCCGGCAGCGCACGGAACCGGCTTATGCCTGCATCGGTTGCGGCATGTGCGAGATGGTCTGCCCCAACGGGGCCATCGGCCCCTTCCACAACGACGAAATCGACAAACTGCGGTTTCATATCAATCAGGGCGGGGAACCCCGTCGCCGCGGCGGGCGCCGCAACGATCCCGGCAGCATCCTCGATGCCATCAAATTCACCCGTATCTCCATGCTGACCGACCCGGCCCTGGATGCCGGACGTCACGATTTCGAGCTGCGGACGCTCCTGGGCCGTATTTTACCCCCGGAAGAGTTGCTGAAGATCCGCAGCGAAAACGGCTGGATACCACCTGTGCGGGAAGTCTATCCCCTGATCATCGGCAGCATGTCCTTCGGCGCCCTGTCCCCCAATATGTGGGAAGGGCTGCAGATGGGGGTGGCCTATTTGAATGAAGAGATGAAAATGCCGGTCTGTATGTGTACGGGCGAAGGGGGATGCCCTCCCCGTCTGCTGCGGTCCCGCTTTTTAAAGTATACTATTCTGCAGATTGCGAGCGGATATTTCGGCTGGGACGAGATTATCCATGCCCTTCCCGAAATGAAGGAAGATCCCTGCGCCATCGAAATCAAGTACGGCCAGGGAGCCAAACCCGGCGACGGCGGTTTGTTGATGTGGCACAAGGTCAACAAGCTGATCGCGGCCATCCGCGGCGTCCCGCAGGGGGTCAGTCTTCCCAGTCCGCCGACGCATCAGACCAAATATTCGATCGAAGAGGCCGTCGCCAAAATGATCCAGTCCATGTCCATGGCCTGGGGTTTCCGCGTACCGGTCTATCCGAAGATATCGGCCACGAGTACCTCCCTGGCCGTTCTCAACAATCTCACCCGGAACGCCTATGCCGCCGGTTTGGCCATTGACGGAGAAGACGGCGGAACAGGGGCGGCCTACAATGTTTCCATGAACCATATGGGCCATCCGATTGCGAGCATCATCAGGGATGCGTATCTCAATCTGGTCAAAATAGGAAAGCAGAACGAGATTCCCCTCTTTGCCGGCGGCGGTATCGGCAAGAACGGAAACCTTGCCGCCAACGCTGCGGCCTTGATTATGCTCGGCGCCAGCGGCGTGCAAATCGGAAAATACCTCATGCAGGCCGCCGCCGGATGTCTCGGTTCGGAAACGGACCGGTGCAATGTCTGCAATATCGGCCTTTGCCCCAAGGGCATCACGTCGCAGGATCCACGGCTGTACCGACGCCTCGATCCGGAACAGGTCGCCCAGCGGGTCGTTGATGTTTATAAAAGTTTCGATACGGAATTGAAGAAGATCGTCGCACCGTTGGGCCGGTCGACTTCGTTGCCCATCGGTATGTCCGACGCCCTGGGGATCGCCGATCATCACGCCGCTGAACGGCTGAGTATTCGTTATGTATTGTAAGCGTTGCGGGAGGTAACTTTCCGCTTGTCGACGTCAAGGAGTAGTCATGTCTGATAAACCGACCATCGTTATTGAAGGACTCGAAAACGGATTACGGGTCGATTCGCGTATTCTGGAAGAGAGAATTCAGCAGGCCGTTGCGAACGGCCACCGCGATATAGAAATCGCCGCCCACGGACAGCACGGCATCGGGGGGCGCCTCTGGAAGGCGGGGACGGAATCCATCACGATCCGGGTCACCGGAAGTTCCGGACAAAGATTGGGTTCCATGGGTTTCCCCAACACACGCATCGATGTACTTGGACCGGTTTCCGACGACGTCGGCTGGCTTAATGCAGGGGCACATATCGTCGTGCACGGCCAGGCCACGAACGGTGCCGGCAATGCCATGGCCCAGGGGAAAATCTATATCGGCGGAGACATCGGCGCCCGGGGCATGACGATGACCAAGCACAATCCCCGGTATACCCCTCCCGAGCTCTGGGTACTGGGAAGCGTCGGCGATTCGTTCGCCGAGTTCA
Source organism: Syntrophales bacterium (assembly GCA_963668175.1). Classification (GTDB taxonomy): domain Bacteria; phylum Desulfobacterota; class Syntrophia; order Syntrophales; family PHBD01. The sequence continues at coordinate 588,211 of OY764159.1, read as the reverse complement.
TGGCCGGCGGCATCGCGGTCATCTGCGGCTACGATACGGTGCGGGAAAATGTCCTCAGCTACCGCCCCTGTGTCGGTATGGTCGGGGGAAAGATCTTTTTCCGGGGACCCCAGCAGGGATACAGCGAGGCCGACGCGCGCCTGACAACTCCGGACGATGAAGAATGGCGGTGGCTGCAGAAAGGTCTGAAAGAGTTCCTGGAAGACCTGAAACGGCCCGAACTCTATGACGAATTAACCGGCAACCGAGCTGCCTGGCAGCTTTTTGTCGCCCGCAAGCCTCACGAAAAGGGAGGCGGCAAGGCCCGGACCGTTAAAAAATTCATCCAGGACGTATGGAACAAGGATCTGGGACGGGGAGGGCTCATCGGCGATCTGACCGATCTCGATCAAAGCGTGATCGATGTCATCGCCACAGGCGATCTGCGTCGCTATGTACCGGCCTGGGAAAACGATAAATTTCTACCCCCCTGTCAGGCCCATTGTCCAACCGGCATTCCCGTTCAGAAGCGCTGGGAATTGCTCCGCAAGGGTATGACCGCGGAAGCGGTGGACCTTGCGCTCCAGTATACGCCTTTTCCGACAACGGTTTGCGGCTATCTCTGCCCCAACCTCTGCATGCAGAACTGTACGCGTCAAACGGTTAACCTGCCGTCCCTCGATGTTGCCCTCCTGGGCAAGGCCAGCTTGCAGGCCAAGGTTCCGAAACCGGCCGCTCCGACGGGCAAGAAGATCGCCATCATCGGCGGCGGCGCAGCCGGCCTCTCCGTAGCCTGGCAGTTGTGGATGCGCGGTCATGAACCGGTCATCTACGAACAACGGGAGCACCTGGGCGGGAAAATCAAGGAAACCATCCCGCGCAGCCGTATTCCCGATGAGGTCCTGGATCACGAACTTAAGAGGGTCAGCGATAACATAGGTCACGTCATGCTGAAAAAAGCCATGACGAAAAAGGATTTTCAACATCTCAAAGATACTTACGATTTTGTCGTCATTGCCTCCGGAGCCCAGAAGCCGCGCATGCTGACCATGCCGGGGCACGAAAGGGCCGTCGCGGCGCTTGATTTTCTGCGTCAGAGCAAGGCGAATGCAGCCAAAGTTGGAAAACAGGTGGTCATAATCGGCGCCGGAAACGTCGGCTGCGATGCCGCAGCAGAGTCCGCCAGGCTTGGTGCTGAGAACATCACCCTGATCGATATCCAGGAACCCGCTTCCTACGGCGTCGAAAGACAACACGCCGAAGCCGCAGGCGCCAAATTTCTATGGCCTCGCTTCACCAAAGCTATAACCCAAAAGGGCGTCGAATTAACCGACGGCTCATTCCTGCAGGCGGACACCGTCATCGTGGCCATCGGTGACCACCCCGATCTGGGTTTCCTTCCCGAGGAAATAGCAGTCGACCGCGGGTTCATTACCGTCGATGAATTATACCGAAGCAGCGATTCCCAGGTATTCGCCATCGGCGATACGGTACGGCTGGGGCTGCTGACAGAGGCCATCGGCGCAGGTAGGATCGCGGCAAACGCCATCCACGATCTCATCCTGGGCCGTTATGAAACCTACGATCAGCTTCCGGCTATCGATCCCGCCAGGGTTCATCTTGAATATTACGATCCCAGGATTTTAACCTTTGACAATCCGGCCGCATGTGCTACAGAATGTGCATCCTGCGGTGCCTGCCGCGACTGCGGACTTTGCGAAACCCTTTGCCCGCAGGGAGCCATTTCACGACGGCAACTCGAAGGCGAGGGCTATGAATACGTTGTCGATAAGGACCGCTGCATCGGATGCGGTTTCTGCGCAGGAGGATGTCCCTGCGGTATCTGGCAACTCTACGAAAACGAGCCTATGGAATGAAGCTATAGGTTTCGACAGGGGCCTAGCTCCGGACGGGACATCGACACGCGTTTAACCAACATGCTCATCAAGAGCGGACCCTATGTCGGGGTCCGCGCCCAACCTTTTTGATTGCCAAGGAAACATTTCTTCATTGAAAACCTTAACGCGAGAAGAAAGGAGTTGACGATGTACTCATTAAAAACGAGAAAAGATGTCCTGAAAGTCGTCAAGGAACAGAAAGTCAGCTTCATTCAGTTTTGGTTTACTGACGTTCTGGGCATGCAGAAAATCTTCAGCATCACCCCCTCCGAACTCGAAGAAGGCATCGAGGAAGGTATGGGGTTCGACGGATCGTCCATCCAGGGATTCTGCCGCATCGAAGAGAGCGACATGATCGCCATGCCTGATCCGACGACATTCCAGCTTATTCCCTGGCGTCCGATGGACCGCCCGGTCGCCAGGATGATCTGCGACATTCTCAATCCGGATGGTTCTCCCTATGAAGGCGATCCGCGCTACGTTCTGAAAAGAATCCTGAAAAAAGTCGGAGACAAGGGTTACACCTTCTATGTCGGCCCGGAGCTTGAATTCTTCTATTTCGCCAACGACGCCTGCCCGGAAATACTTGATCGCGGCGGATATTTTGACGGTCTGCCGGTGGACCGCGCCACGGATTTGCGGCGTCAGACCATCTTTGCCCTGCAGGAAATGGGTATACGGGTCGAGTACTCCCACCATGAGGTGGCGCCCAGCCAGCACGAAATCGATCTGCGCTTCGACGATGCCATGTCCATGGCCGACAAGGTCATGACCTATCGTACCGCGGTAAAAGAGATAGCGCGTCAAAACGGCGTCTATGCGACCTTTATGCCCAAACCCATCTTCGGCCAGAACGGCAGCGGCATGCACACCCACCAGTCCCTGTTCAAAGGCAGCAGCAATGCCTTCTTCGACCCGAAGGACAAGTACCATCTCTCCAAGATGGCCAAGAGCTATATCGCGGGCCTGATGACGCATGCCCCGGAATTCACGGCAGTCTGCAATCAATGGGTCAATTCCTACAAACGCCTGGTTCCCGGCTATGAAGCCCCCGTTTACGTATCGTGGGCGCGTCGCAACCGTTCCGCCATGATCCGCGTTCCCATGTATAAACCCGGCAAGGAAAAGGCCACCCGCATCGAATACCGATCGCCCGACCCCGCCTGCAACCCCTACCTGGCCTTCGCCGTCATGCTTGCGGCCGGCCTCAAGGGTGTGGAGAAGAACTACAAGCTTCCCGAACCGGTGGAAGAGGATATCTTTGAAATGGACGAGAAAGCCCGCGACAAGGCCGGGATTATCTCCCTGCCGGGGAGCCTCCACCAGGCCATCACCCTCTGCGAAAAGAGCAGCTTGGTCAAGGAAACCCTGGGCGAACATATTTTCCAGAAGTTCCTTGAGAATAAGAAACTGGAATGGGATCTCTTCCGAACCCATGTCAGCCAATTTGAAATTGAGCGATACCTGCCCATCCTTTAAAAAAAGAGTGACAAGCAGGGCATCATGAGTTAAGAAGTGGCGGGGCGCATCATGCAGGTTTCGACGCGCATGATCGCCTCGCCTTTAAGCATCGTCAAACGGAGTTTCTCTTGTCTCTGAAAAAAAATCAAAGACCGGCCAGATTGATTCTGGAAGATGGGAGCGTGTTCAAAGGGTACGCCTTTGCCGGCAGCGGCGAAGTCTTCGGCGAAGTCGTTTTCAATACCGGCATGAGCGGCTATCAGGAGATCCTGACCGATCCCTCCTACAAGGGACAGATCGTCACGATGACCTACCCTTTGATCGGCAATTACGGCATCAATCCCGAAGATATGGAATCGGACGCCATCCATCTGGAAGGCTTCGTCGTCCGCGAATACCAGTCGCATCCCAGCAACTGGCGAAGCCGCCAGAGCCTGAAGGATTTCCTCGAGGAGCGGAACAAGATGGGCATCGAGGGCCTGGACACGAGGGCCCTGACCCGGCGCCTGCGGTTGTTCGGGTCCATGCGCGGTATTATGACCACGGCTGACGATCCTTATGAAGTCCTGCTGGAGCGGGTACAGCAATATCCGGGGCTCGTGGGCCGGGATTTGGTGCAGGAAGTTAGTTGCAAAAAGCCCTATGCCTGGAGGGACGGTGCTCCCCGGGACATAACGGCTTCCCCCGCTCCCAATCGGCGCTTCAGGGTGGTTGTTATCGACTGCGGCGTGAAGTACAACATTCTGAGGAACCTGGAGCAAAGGGGATGCGACGTCGTCGTGCTGCCCTGTACGGCTGAATCACGCGAAGTCCTGTCGTACGAACCGGACGGAGTGCTCCTTTCGAACGGTCCGGGCGATCCCGCTGCCCTGCCTTACATTGTCAGGACGGCCAAAGAAGTTCTCGGCAAAATTCCCGTTTTCGGCATCTGTCTCGGTCACCAGATCCTCGGACAGGCCCTGGGCGGCAGGACGGAAAAGCTGAAATTCGGACATCACGGCATCAATCAGCCCGTAAAGAACGTCCGTTCCGGGCGTATTGAAATAACCTCGCAGAACCACGGATTCGTCGTTGTCCCGGAGTCGCTGCCCGAAGCAATCCTGAAAAGCCATGACAATCTTAACGACCATACATCCGAAGGGATGTCCATTGCAGCGGACCGGGCCTTCAGCGTCCAATACCATCCTGAAGCCTCCCCCGGACCGCACGATGTGAGCTATCTGTTCGACGAGTTTATGGACCTGATGGAACGCAGAGGCGCATAGCATGATCGGGCGTTGTGATAATCCACGTCTTGTCGGCGGAAAACCGCAAAACCTTTGATTCGATGCATCCTATTTATCTCCTCGGGGGTATGACATGATCCTGATTATTGATTTTGGCTCCCAGTATAACCAGTTGATCGCACGGCGGGTTCGTGAGCACCGGGTCTATTGCCAGATCGAACCGCCCGACATCGGACTGGATAAGATAAAGGCCATGAACCCCGAAGGCATCATTCTGTCCGGTGGTCCTGCCAGCATCTATGAAAAGGGAAGCCCGAAAGTCGATCCGGGTATCTTCAATCTCCATATCCCGGTTCTGGGCATCTGTTATGGACTCCATTACATGGTCGACACCCTCGGGGGACAGGTCATCGGAGCCCAGAAAAGGGAATACGGATTCGCTGAACTCCATATAATCCGTCCGGGCGACCTCTTTGCCGGCATACCGACGGATACGATCTGCTGGATGAGCCATGGCGACAGTATAGGTAAGCTGCCTAAAGGGTTTGCCATCACGGCCACTACGCCGAGCACCAAAGTGGCGGCGGCCGAGCATGTCGAAAAAGCCTTTTACGCGCTCCAGTTTCACCCGGAAGTCGTCCACACCCGGGAAGGTAAAAAAATTCTGGGCAACTTCCTCTTCCGCATCTGCCATTGTAAAAAAACGTGGACGATGAAATCCTTCATCAAGGACGCCGTCGGGGAGATAAGGTCGGAGGTGGGCGACAAGCAGGTCATTTTAGGGCTCAGCGGGGGCGTGGATTCGTCCGTTGCGGCCATTCTGCTCCATCGGGCCATCGGCAGGCAATTGACCTGCGTTTTCGTAGACAACGGCGTCTTGAGGGAAGGCGAAGCCGAAAAGGTCAAGAATGTTTTTAAGAGTCACTTCAAAACCAACTTAAAATTCGTCCCGGCCGGGAAGCTTTTCCTTACGCGCCTGAAAAGCGTGGAAGACCCCGAAAAAAAGAGGAAGATTATCGGCCATACCTTCATTGAGGTCTTCGATAAAGAGGCCCACAAGATAAAAGGGGTGGATTTTCTCGCCCAGGGGACCCTCTATCCGGACATCATCGAATCGCGCTCCGCCTTTGGTGGCCCCAGCGCCGTTATCAAGTCTCATCATAACGTGGGCGGCCTTCCCAAACGGATGAAGCTTAAACTGATAGAGCCCCTGAAACACCTTTTCAAGGACGAGGTCCGGAAACTGGGAAAGGAACTGGGGCTTCCGGACGATATGACCTGGAGACAGCCTTTTCCGGGTCCGGGGCTTGCCATCCGTATCATCGGCGATGTTACGGAAAAGCGTCTCACGATCCTCCGGAAGGCCGACGTGATCCTTCAGGAAGAAATCAGGGCGGCCAAGCTCTACAGGAAACTGTGGCAGTCTTTTGCCGTTCTCTTGCCCTTAAAAAGCGTGGGGATCATGGGCGATCAGCGAACCTACGAGTACATTCTGGCGATCCGGGCCGTCACGAGCAACGATGCGATGACGGCAGACTGGGCCAAGCTGCCCCATGATCTCATCGGCCGCATCTCCAACCGCATTATTAATGAAGTGCGCGGCGTCAACCGCGTTGTGTACGATATCAGCTCCAAACCGCCAAGTACGATTGAGTGGGAATAACGAAAACCAATGCCAAAACGAACCGATTTATCAAAAATTCTCATTATCGGCTCCGGGCCCATCATCATTAGCCAGGCCTGCGAATTCGACTACTCCGGCACCCAGGCCTGTAAGGCCCTGAAAGAAGAAGGCTACGAGGTCGTTCTCATCAACAGCAATCCGGCCACGATCATGACCGATCCCGAGACGGCCGACAGGACCTATGTAGAACCCATCACCCCGGAAGCCGTAGAAAAGATCATCGCCAAGGAACGGCCCGATGCGCTGCTGCCGACACTGGGCGGCCAGACGGGACTCAACACGGCCGTGGCCGTCGCTGAAAACGGCGTCCTTTCCAAGTACGGCGTGGAGATGATCGGGGCATCGCTCGATGTCATCCATAAAGCCGAAGACCGTGAAAAATTCCGCGAGGCCATTAAAAAAATAGGCCTTCGCGTCCCGCGCAGCGGATTTGCCCGTTCCATGGACGATGTATACAGAATCGCCGGAGATATCGGTTTTCCCATTATCGTGCGGCCTTCTTTTACGCTCGGAGGGACGGGAAGCGGCGTCGCTTACAACCGCGAAGAACTGTCGGAGATTGCCAAAGCCGGACTTGACGCCAGCATGATCCATGAAATCATGCTGGAGGAATCGGTTCTGGGCTGGAAGGAATACGAACTGGAGGTCATGCGGGATAAGGCGGATAACGTCGTCATTATCTGCTCCATCGAAAATCTCGATCCCATGGGCGTCCATACCGGGGAATCGATCACGGTCGCACCCGCCCAAACGCTTACGGACGCCGAATACCAGCAGATGCGCGATGCCGCCATCGCCATTATGCGGGAAATAGGCGTCGAGACCGGCGGGTCCAACGTTCAGTTCGCCGTCCATCCCGGGACCGGGGAGTTGATCGTCATCGAGATGAACCCGCGCGTATCCCGGTCGTCGGCCCTGGCATCCAAGGCCACAGGTTTCCCCATCGCCAAGATCGCGGCCAAGCTTGCCGTCGGCTATACCTTGGATGAAATTCCGAACGACATTACACGCGAGACGATGGCGTCGTTCGAACCGACCATTGACTACTGCGTCGTCAAGATCCCCCGCTGGACCTTCGAAAAATTTCCCGACACGGAAGACTTCCTGACCACGTCCATGAAGTCCGTGGGAGAGACCATGGCCATCGGCCGGACCTTCAAAGAATCCCTGCAGAAGGCCGTCCGTTCCCTGGAAATCGGCCGCTTCGGCATCCTGGAGGCCATCCCCCGGGATACCCCCTATCCGCGGGAATTCCTGGCGGCCAAACTGATCACACCGAATTCTCAGCGGCTATTCTATATCGCCACTGCGTTTCAGCAGGGCATGACGGTAGAAGAGATCCAAGGCTTGACCAAAATCGATCCGTGGTTCCTGTATCACATCAAAGAGATCACCGACGCCGAACAATTGCTCGCTGCGATGCCGCCCGACGATGAAGCGCTCCGGGAGGCCAAGGCCATGGGGTTTTCGGACCGGCGGCTTGGCCAAATCTGGAAAAGCTCGGAGCAGGACGTGCGGGACCATCGTTTCCGTGCGGGAATCCAGCCGGTATATAAATTGGTGGACACCTGCGCCGCCGAATTCGAGGCCTATACGCCTTACTTCTACTCGACTTACGAACAGGAAGACGAAGCAAATCCTTCCGCCAGAGACAAGGTCGTCATCCTGGGCGGCGGCCCCAACCGCATCGGCCAGGGCATCGAGTTCGATTATTGCTGCGTCCATGCCTCTTTCGCCCTGAAAGAAGAGGGCGTCGAAAGCATTATGGTCAACTCCAATCCGGAAACAGTCAGTACGGATTACGACACGTCCGACAAGCTGTTCTTTGAACCCCTGACGCTCGAGGACGTCCAGCATATCCTGATGACGGAAAAGCCGAAAGGCGTCATCGTCCAGTTCGGCGGGCAGACCCCCCTCAATCTGGCGAAAGGCCTGGAAGCGGCCGGGGCCAACATTCTGGGGACCTCTCCCGACGCTATCGACCGGGCCGAGGATCGGCAGCGATTCCAGGAGATCGTGAACCTCCTCAACTTGAATCAACCTGCGAACGATACAGCCATGGATGTCGAGAGCGCCATTGTCGCGGCGGAACGCATCGGTTACCCGGTCGTGGTCAGGCCTTCCTACGTTCTTGGAGGACGGGCCATGGAAATCGTCTACGATTCGGAAAACCTGAGGCGTTTCATGGCATCCGCCTTAAACGTCTCGCCGGGACATCCGATTCTGATTGATCAATACCTAGTGGACGCCATTGAAGTGGATGTCGACGCCATCAGCGACGGTACGGACACCGTCGTGGCCGGCATCATGGAGCATATCGAAGAGGCTGGGATTCATTCGGGCGACAGCGCCTGCGTCCTGCCGCCCATGACATTCTCTCCCGAACTTATGGAGGCCATCACCCGTCAGACCAAGATGATCGCCAAGGAATTGAAGGTTGTCGGCCTGATGAATATTCAGTACGCCGTCAAAGGAGGCATCTTGTATGTCCTGGAGGTAAATCCGCGGGCGTCCCGGACGGTGCCCTTTGTCAGCAAGGCGATCGGCGTGCCGCTGGCCAAGCTTGCTACCAAAGTCATGCTGGGCAAAACCCTGAAGGAATTGGGATTTACCAAACCGGTTATTCCCGACCACGTCTCCGTCAAGGAAGCGGTGTTTCCGTTCAGCCGTTTTCCCAATGTGGACGTCCTGCTCGGACCGGAAATGAAATCGACGGGCGAAGTCATGGGCATCGATCGCTCCTTCGGCATCGCCTATGCCAAATCGCAAATGGCGGCAGGGTTTCGCCTGCCCGTTGAAGGCTCGGTATTCATCAGCGTCCAGGACCGGCACAAGGATCGTGTCGTTCCCATCGCCCGCATCTTCCGGGATATGGGGTTCAAGCTCCTGGCAACCAAGGGAACTGCCCTGCACCTTCAAAATCATGGTATCGACGCGGTTATCGTGCAAAAGGTCAGCGAAGGCAGGCCGCACGTCCTCGATTACATCAAGAATGGAGACATCAATCTGGTGATCAATACGGGCACCGGGCGGAAATCGTCCCAGGACGCCTATCACATCCGGAGGGGTGCGCTCGTATACAACGTACTCTATACAACAACGATCGCGGGGGCCAAGGCGCTCAGCGAAGCCATCAGGGAACTGAGGCAGCAGGAGTGGCAGGTCGCTCCCCTACAGGATTACCACAGGCAGACGCAGGCAAAGGAGAGGCAATGATCGACATGAATGATCCTTCCCATCACGACGGCCCCAGGGAAGAATGCGGCATCTTCGCCGTATACGGCCATAAGCAGGCGTCACGTATCACTTTCTTCGGACTTTTCGCCCTTCAGCACCGCGGCCAGGAAAGCGCCGGCATCAAAGCCGCCGACGGCTGCCAGATTATCGGCCATAAAGGCATGGGACTTGTGGCGGAAGTCTTCAACGACGAACGTTTGGAGAAACTCCCGGGGCATCTGGCCATAGGCCATGTGCGGTACTCTACAACCGGGTCCTCCGTCCTCTCGAACGCCCAGCCCTTTCTCTTCCATCATGCGGGAGAGCATTACGCCATCGGCCACAACGGCAACCTGATCAACGCCCAGGCCATCCGCGCCGAGCTTGAAGACCGCGGTTCCATCTTCCAGTCGACAATGGATACGGAAGTCATTGTCCATCTTATGGCCCCGGAGCTCAAGAACGGCTTCGAGGAGGCCTTGATTCACGCCCTGTCACGCGTCCAGGGCGCTTACAGCCTCGTCATGCTGACACGAAACCAGATCATCGCCGCTCGCGACCCCCATGGCTTCAGGCCCCTGGCCCTCGGCTCCCTGAACGGAGGCTGGGTCATCGCATCGGAGACATGCGCCTTCGACCTGGTCGGCGCCCAGTACGTCCGGGATGTGAAACCCGGGGAGATTGTGATTATCGGCGAAGACGGCCTGAAGAGCCTGATGCCTTTTCCCGTCGTCAAACCGGCTCACTGCATCTTCGAGCTCATCTATTTCGCCCGTCCCGACAGCCAGGTGTTCGGTGAAAACGTCTACCTCTGCCGCAAGCGACTGGGTCACCAGATGGCCAGGGAGTACGCCCCGCAAGTGGATCTGGTCATGCCCTTCCCGGACTCGGGAACCTATGCCGCTCTCGGATATGCGGAAGAAAGCCGCTTACCTTTCGAAATGGGGATGATACGCAACCATTATGTCGGCAGGACCTTCATCCTGCCCAAACAGACGGTCAGGGACTTCGGTGTACGGGTGAAACTCAACCCGGTCCGCCCGCTGATTGCGAACAAGCGGGTCTTGATCGTCGAAGATTCGATCATCCGCGGCACAACCAGCCGTAACCGGGTGCGGAATCTCCGGGAAAACGGCGTCAAGGAAATCCACATGGCGGTCAGTTGCCCCCCGACCTTAAGCCCCTGCCATTACGGGATCGATTTCTCGTCCAAAGGCGAGCTCATCGCCGCCCAGATGGGCGATGTGAAGACTATTGCCGACTTTATCGGTCTCGATTCCCTCCACTATCTCAGCATCGAGGGGATGGTGAAGGCTACCGGCATGTCGCCCGACAGCTTCTGTCTGGCCTGTTATTCGGGAAATTATCCCCTCCAGCCGCCGGACAACATCAGCAAGTATTGCCTCGAATAACCATACCTGTCTTGGCAAGGACCGGCCGATGCTGCGGTCGTCTTTGGGTATCAAAACGAATGCCGACGACATCGTTTTGAAGAACCGCCTTTAAGGTTTACAAGCGGATTGGAAACCGTGAAGGGTTGAAACACTACGCGCTCGGATCTTTCCGGGGCTGTCTGCGAAGCCAGTCGCGCTGGTTGATCTTCTGAAGCCGGGCAAAAATCACGAGCAGAATTCTCCGTAACAATTTCACCTGAAGTTCCAAAGGCAGGGCATTGAGCTGGTCCGCACCGAACGACAGAAGGAGACACTCCGTCTGGGCCTCGACGTGGGCCATGCGGGGGGCGCCCATCAGGCCGAATTCTCCGAAAATATCGCCGGTGCTCAGCACCGCCAATATCTTTTCGCTGAAAATGACTTCAGCGCGCCCCTGGATCAGGACAAACATGCGCAGATCGATCTCGCCTTCGGTAATGATACGGTTGCCCGCCGGTGCTTTGGCCCAGGTCCCGGCATCGAGCAGTATCCCGACTTCCTCCTGCGTAAAGCAATCGAAGAACGGGATATCGGCAATCATGGATTGAATCGCCCCTTTTAAATCATCCATATCATTCACTTCCGGTAAGTTGCCGGTATCCTTTCCCGGCAGACTTTCATTGAAGAGCTTGTTCCTATGAGCGATAAGGCATCCCCAGGCGTCTCTTGTTACCGCTTTCAACAGAGGCCCTTACCGCGTTTCGTCCTGTTCTTTCCGCCATCAAGCCAGTTCCCGCCTGATAACCTCGGAAATAGTCTGGCAATGGTGGCGGGTCTCTTCGTCGGTGGGTCCTTCCACCATAACCCGGCATAAATTTTGTGTACCCGAATACCGGACAAGGACCCGCCCTTGCTCACCGAGCTTGGTCTCGACGTCCCTGATGACGGCGACAATCGAAGGCACCGTCGCCAAATCGGGCCGTGACTTCGTCTCTACATTAAGCAGACGCTGGGGGTATGTTTTCATGATGCCGGCGAGTTCGGAAAGCGGTTTGTTCTCCTTCTTCATAGTGGCCAGGATCTGCAACGCCGTGATGATCCCGTCCCCCGCCGTATGGTGATTCAGGAAAATGATGTGGCCCGAGTCCTCGCCGCCGATGATGGCCCCTCTCTCCTGCATGGCTTCAAAGACATACCGGTCCCCGACGTCCGTCATAATCGACTCAATGCCGAGGGAACGGAGGGCCAGTGTCAATCCGATATTGCTCATGACGGTCCTGATGACGAGATTGTTCGTCAGTCTGCCCTCTTTTTTAAGAGAGGCGGCACAGACGGCAAGGATCCTGTCGCCTGTCAGGACGGCCCCCGTTTCATCGACGGCGATGACGCGATCGCCGTCGCCGTCAAAAGCGAAACCGACATCGGCTTTTCTTTTAACAACCTCTTGGGCGAGGGTTTCGGGATGCTGGGAACCGCAATCGACATTGATGTTGCGGCCTGTCGGCGCGTCGAATATCGACTTGACATCGGCACCCAGTTCGGAGAACGTCTCCGGAGCCACCCGGTATGTCGCTCCTTGCGAACAATCGATGACGACTTTCGTGCCTTCCAGGGTCAATTCCTTGGGAAAAGTATGCTTTAGAAAGACAATGTAACGGCCCCGGGCATCTTCCATCCGGTACGCCTTGCCGAGCTCCGTCGGCGCAGGAAACAGATCGTCCATCTTCCCCGACAGAATCAGTTCCTCCAGCGATTTCTCCGTGTCATCGGGGAGCTTGGCGCCTTCGCCCGAGAAGATCTTGATACCATTGTCTTGAAAGGGGTTATGGGAGGCGGAAATCACAATGCCGGCATCGGCGCGCATGCTGCCGGTCAGGAAAGCAATGCCGGGCGTCGGACAAACACCGGCCAGAATGGCATGGGCACCCATGGAACAGATACCGGAAACAAGGGCATTTTCCAGCATATACCCTGAAAGGCGCGTGTCTTTGCCGATGATGATCTTCGCTGTGTGCCCGGGCCGTTTGAACAAATGGGCAATGGCCCTCCCTACATTCAAGGCCATTTCGGCCGTCATGGGATATTGATTGGCTATGCCTCTTATTCCGTCCGTACCGAACAATTTACCCATGCTGTCATACCTCCGCGTGATGGGCCATAACTATATCAGAGCTCACGAATTTGCAACAGGGAAAAGCCCTGGCCGGACTGATTCCAAATGCGATTCGGGGGTTGTTTTCGCTGGCGATTTATTGTAATGCATTTCGTTGGTAACGCGGCGGCTTGCAGAAGGCCGGCGGACGAGAACGATGAGGAAGGCAAGATGATGAAAAAAGTTACGGTCGTGGGAGCGGGAAACGTCGGCGCAACCGTCGCACAAAGGCTTGCAGAGAAAGAGCTGTGCGATGTCGTGTTGATAGACATTCTGGAGGGCACACCTCAGGGCAAAGCACTGGATCTTGCGGAAGCTGCACCCATTGAAAAGCATGACGCCCGCCTGACCGGCTCAAACGACTACCACGATACGGCAGATTCCGATATCGTCGTGATTACGGCGGGAATACCGAGAAAGCCGGGAATGTCGCGGGACGACCTGCTCTCAACCAACAAAAGAATCGTCGGCACTGTAACGAAAAATGCCGTTCAGCATTCCCCCCGGGCCACACTGATCGTCGTCAGCAACCCCCTCGACGCCATGTGTCACGTTGCCTATGAAGCGAGCGGTTTTCCCAAACAACGCGTCATCGGCATGGCGGGGGTTCTCGACGCCGCCCGGTTCCGGTCTTTTATTGCCGCGGAGCTAAATGTATCCGTCGAAAATACGCACGCCTTTGTGCTGGGGGGCCACGGTGATACCATGGTACCGTTGCCTCGTTATTCAACGGTTGCCGGCATCCCGATCACGGAGCTCTTGCCGCCCGGTCGTATTGACGCCCTGGTGGAACGCACCCGGCAAGGGGGGGCGGAAATCGTGAGCCTGCTAAAAACGGGCAGCGCCTATTATGCACCGGCTTCGGCAGCCGTCGAGATGGCGGAAGCGATCCTGAAAGACAAGAAGAAGATTCTGCCCTGTGCTGCGTACCTCGAAGGCGAATACGGCATCAAGCACCTCTTTGCCGGAGTGCCCGTCAAACTGGGGGCGGAAGGTATAGAAGAAATCATACAGATCAAGCTCTCGGCGGAAGAGATGGCGGCCCTGCAGAAATCGGCGGCGGCCGTTCGGGAACTGGTGGAAGCCATGAAAACGATGGCATGATACCGCCTGCAGCGTAAGCGTCTTGCTTGAAGTACAAGATGACCGTTTCAACCTTTACATACCAAGGATACCATATGTCAGACAAATCAAACGTCAGAACGCGCTTTGCCCCTTCCCCGACGGGTTTTCTCCATATCGGCGGGGCGAGAACGGCGTTATTCAACTGGTTGTTCACCAGGCACAACCGAGGAACTTTTGTTTTAAGAGTAGAGGATACGGACCAGCTGCGTTCCACGGAGGAGTCGACCAAGGCAATTCTCGATGCCATGGAATGGCTGGGACTGGACTGGGACGAGGGTCCCATATTCCAGGCACAGCGCGTCGATCTGCACCGACAGAAAATTCAGCAGCTTCTCGATGAAGGCAAGGCCTACCGGTGCATCTGCACCCCGGAAGAACTGGAAGCAAAACGCAAAAAAGCCCTGGCCGAAGGACGCAAGCCGAAGTATGACGGAACCTGCCGCGACAAGGACCTGCCCCGGTCTCCCAATGCCGTCGTCAGATTCCGCTGCCCCGATGTCGGAACAACCGTCGTACGCGATCTCATCAAGGGCAATATTACCTTTAACAACGAAGAGTTGGATGACTTGATCATCGAACGGAGCGACGGTTACCCCACGTACAATTTTGCCGTCGTCGTTGACGACGCCGAGATGGGCATCACCCATGTCATCCGCGGCGACGACCATGTGAACAACACACCGAGACAGATCTTGCTTTATCAAGCCCTGAAATACGATGTCCCGCAATTCGGCCATGTGCCGATGATTCTGGGAGCCGACAAGGCGCGGCTCAGCAAGCGCCACGGCGCCACCTCCGTGATGGCTTACAAGGATATGGGGTATCTCCCGGAGGCTTTGGTGAACTACCTTGTCAGGCTCGGGTGGTCGCACGGCGACCAGGAAATCTTCACGCTGGAAGAGCTGATCTCGCTTTTTTCGCTCGATGCAATCGGCAAATCCGCAGCGGTTTTCAATCCCGACAAGCTTTTGTGGCTCAATCAGCACTATTTAAAAGACCGGCCCGGCGACCGGCTCGGACAGGAAATGATCCCCTTCTGGAAGAAGATGAACATCGCCGTGGAGGATACACATTTCTTGGAGCAAGTGGTCAACGACCTCAAAACAAGGGTCAAAACCCTCGCAGAACTTGCCGACGCCGGTCTGTTCTACTTCGCCGACGACTTCCCTTACCAGACGGAAGCGGCCGAGAAATTCCTGACCGCAGACAATGCCGGCCATCTTGAAGCCATCGTGAACCAATTGGCCGCCCTCGATGATTATTCCCGGGAGGGTATAGAACGTTTCTTGAAACAGATCAGCGAACAGAGAGACATCAAACTCAAGGTGATCGCCCAGCCTTTGCGCGTTGCACTAACGGGGAAAACAGTCAGTCCCGGTCTCGATGAAATCATGATCACCCTGGGTAAGGACCGGGTTGCCAAGCGAATCGAAAGAGCTATTGCATACGCCGCTCAAAGCAAATGAATGCCCAAGACAGCATCGCCATGGGTTGTATAACAAGGGCGACCGCCGGAAGATTCGAGAACTCATGGCGATTATTCTGTTGACCTGTCCGCCATATTGTGGTTAGTGTACTTGTCAAGTGCATCAAGTGATACATCAATTCACCGCCCAAAGAAAGGAGAAGGCATGATGAAACACTTTTTAGTTAAAATAATGACCTTGTTTTTTTGTTTGACTCTTGTCGCCTTTGTAGGATGCAGTCAGAAAGCCGCCGTCAAGGATGAGGCCGCAGGCGAGCAGAAAGTGGCAGCCCAGGCCGCTCCGGAAGCCAAACCGGCACCGAAGGTGGAGCAGGAACAGGCCCCCCAGGCCCAGGCCGCTCCGGAAGCCTATGAATTTGCAAACATATATTTTGATTTCGACAAAGCGCTTCTTAAGGACAACAGCAAGGACACATTGAAGAAACATGCCGACTGGCTGAAGGCCAACAATGCCGTCAACATCACGATCGCGGGCAACTGTGACGAACGGGGCACTGCGGAATACAACTTGGCCTTGGGTCAAAGACGAGCCGATGCCGCGGCCAAATACCTCACCAACCTGGGTGTTGCAAAAAATCGCATTAAAACGGTTAGCTATGGCAAAGAGAAACCGCTGGACCCCGGTCATAATGAAGAAGCCTGGGCCAAAAATAGAAGAGACGAGTTTGCCATTCAATAATAGCTGAAGCAGGGAGAAGAGGAGTTGAAATCCTTTTATGCGTTCCTTAGTGTGACGATCGTCGCTGTTCTGATCGGAGGGTGCGCCACGCCTCAGGACTTGAGGCGCATGCGCTCGGAGTTGGACCAGAAGATCTATACCCTGGAAGAGAAGACGAAGGCCCAGGAACAAACCATGCAAAGCCTGAAGGCTGATAGTACCTCTTCTCTGGCAAAGAACAGAGAGGCCATCAGCGCCATCCAGAAGAACCAGGCCGATTCCGGTACGGACATCACGGAACTGAAGGACAGCATTCAACAGCTGAGAGGCCAGATCGATATTCTGAAAAAGGACGACTCTGCAGCACTTAAGGAAGTCAAAGACAAGTTGGAAAGTCTTGCCTTCAAGGTAACTTTCTTGGAGAATTATCTTGGCATCGGCAAGGAAGTCTCGGACGATAAGAACAACAAAACAGGAATGGTGCCCAACAAACCTGCTGCCCGGGGAAAGTCGGACAAGGAGGCCGCCTATGAGGCGGCTTATGCCGCTTTCAAAGACGGCAAGTATGCAAAATCGAGATCCGATTTTCAAAGTTTCCTGAAGCAGTATCCCGATGCAGAGCAGGCGGGCAACGCTCAGTTCTGGATCGGTGAGTGCTATTACTTTGAAAATAAATTCGAAAAAGCCATCATCGAATATGAGAAAGTCGTCAAGAACTATCCGGAAGGCAATAAAGTATCAAGTGCTCTATTAAAACAAGGGCTCTCTTTTCAAAAATTGGGGGATAAATCCAGCGCTAGGCTGATTCTGCAACAGGTAATCAAGGATTATCCCAACACGAACCAGGCCCGCATTGCGCGGCAAAAGCTCGGCGATCTGAAGTAGGGGACCCGCCGCCCTTTATCGTCAAGAAACTACAAAACCCTGAGGGGAATTCCTCTCAGGGTTTTTATTTTTAAGGCATGTATGTTATCAACGACCGTTCAGCGGAATAATGCGGGCATCCGGCGGCGTTGAAAGATCATAAGGTGCAAGGTCGCCGTCCTGAACCAGCTGGATATCCGACAACTTGATAATCACCTCTTTGGAATCACGGCCTCCCGTCGTTAAGGTAATTTCCGCAGGCACGGAAAAGCCCTGTTCCCGGGTGAATTGATCGTATATTGCCCGATATTGCAGCACTCCCGACTCGTTGAACGACTCGTAGCGGACGAGACGATGGTCATCAGGTGCGATTAAAAAGGAATGGCGGATACGGTCGTTGTGCAACAGGTCCAGGCGGTAGTTGTTATCCTCACGCCTGCCTTGCATATTGAAGAATGCTGTTTTCACCGTTTGGGGGTAAGTTCCCATGAGCAGGGCAACAACTGCTTCCGGGGCCAGCGGCAGGGGGAAAAAGGCAGCCAGGTTCTCCCGGGATGCTTCTCCGATGTAAAACGAAGCCCGGTCAGGTATAAACACCTTGATCTTTTCATCGTTGATCGTCAGGAAGAAGTCCGGGAGACCGATTAAAGGGAGATCCTCAAATCGCAAATACTGCGGTTTTCTGGCCATCACCGCCCCTTTCAAAGAGAACTGCTGACGACCGTCTTCGCTTACCCTGATGCGGACAATGGCTTTGAGGGTCTTTGCGTCCATGTCCTGTTGAGCAACGGCTTGCCATGCGGCCTCAGGCGAATGCAAATCGTTGACGTTACCGCCGTTTTTGACTGTCATCGTCCCGCACCCGATGCACAGCATAATGACCGCGGAAATCCAGCACTTTCTCGCAAGTGCAAGCGTGAACGTCCATTTCATGGGATATCTTTCTTAAATCATGCACCTTACTCGCTTGAAACCCGGGCGCACAGCGGTTTCTCCGCCGGTCACGAAGCCATATGCCGCAGCTATATGAGGAAGGGCGTCGCGTAACCGGAAAACGAGTTCCCTGTGGCAGGGATCGACTAAGAATTTTTCACCTTCGTCAATTCGTTGATTTTCTTCTGTAAGACACCGTTGCCAGGGTTTATCTTTAAGGCACGCCGATACACATCCAGCGCCTCTTTGATCCGGCCTGCTTTCGCATAAACATCGCCCAAATGTTCCGCAATGGATGCGTCCTCGGGCTGCAACTCCAAAGCCTCTTTCAAGTATTTGATGGCTTTGTCGATTTTGTTCATCTTGAAATAAACCCAACCCAGGCTGTCGATGATGTATCCGTTTCCGGGTTTTATTTTGAGGGCCTTGATGATCATCTGTTCCGCTTTTTCAAGATGCATGCCCCTGTCGGCATAGCTGTAACCGATAAAATTGAGGGCATCGGCATAGTTGGCATCTATTTTCAGAATGGATTCCATCAGGACGATGCTTTCTTCGAATCGGTTCGTTTTTTCATAAAGGACGCCGAGGCTGTAAAGTATATCCGTGTTCTCGGGCAGCCGGGAGCGTCCTTTCTTTAAAACCGCTTCCGCTTCTGCAACGTTGTTCTTGTCCTCGTAAAGAGAAGACATAAAGACGTACAGGCTCGCCTGGTCTGGTTTCTGCTCCAAGGCGCTTTTTAAATGTTCAATAGCCTGATCCACTTTTCCTTCTTTTTTCAAGAGGACGCCCATGTGAATCCTGGCATTGCCGTAAAGTTCAGAGCTTTCGGGAATGCGTCCGAATTCGGCCAGCGCCCGGTCGTTATCCTTCATTTCCTCGTACACGGATGCCAGCAAGAAGCGGGCTCGATGATCCGCGGGGTCCTCCTGGAGCAGGGCGCTGAACACGGCCATCGCTTCCTGATACTTCTTGCGATCCATATACAGGATAGCCAACGTAATGCGGATATCCTTATTGCGGCTGTCGAGGCTCAGGGCTTCTTTAAGAACAACTTCCGCCTCATCGAATTTCTGCTCGCGAATCAGCAAGTCGGCCAGTTTTGCGCGGATATTGATGCGGACAGGATAAAACGCGATGAAGCTCCGATATGTTTCAATCGCCTTATCGAACTTTTTCTGCTTTTCGTAAAGGACCACGAGATCAATCAAAGCCGATTCAAATCCCGGCCTTAGGATCAGCGTCTTTTTCAGGGCTTTTTCAGCGTCCTCGTAGCGACCCGTTTCGCTTAAGATCTTGGCCCGGTAATAGTTGCCCAGCAAATGATCCGGGTCCAACTCGACAAGCTTGTCGACGACTTCCAAGGCCATGTCGTATTTCTTCGTTTCTCCATAGAGACTTGCCAGATAAAGATAGGCCGTAAGGTTTTTGGGGTCCTTCCGGATAACCCATTTGTGCTCCTTGATGGCATTCTTATAATCTTTGAGATGGACATAAACCCGCCCCAGGAGGAGGTGGATGTCCAGATCCTGGGGATTGTAGGCCAGGCCTGTTTTGAGGACCGACAGGGCTTTATTGTTGTGGCCGTTCTCGACATAGAGACCGGCCAGTTCCGTCGCCAGAAAAGCGGATTGGGGGTCGAAACTTAAAGCCTTTTCGAACTCGGCCATAGCCTCGTCGGCATTGTCGTTCACACTGTTGAGCACACCCAATGAATAGTGGAACGCCGCATTGCTCGAATCGGAATGACGAT
This sequence comes from Syntrophales bacterium, assembly GCA_963668175.1. Lineage (GTDB taxonomy): Bacteria > Desulfobacterota > Syntrophia > Syntrophales > PHBD01. The sequence continues at coordinate 568,403 of OY764159.1, read as the reverse complement.
CATCCCAAAGGGCGGCATCCTGAGTGCGCAACGATACGCATCCTGCCGTAAGCAAGAGGCAACTGGCAACCAGAACTGCGCTCAAACGGATTTTAATCGGCGGCATGTGAGGACGACCTGCGGCTTATATTACGTTCCTGCACTTGCCGGACCATCCCGGAAGCGGAAACGACTTCAATACCTTGTTCCTTAAACAAAGGCAGGACACTTTTGAGGGCTTCAATCGTGCTGCTGCGGGGGTGACCGATCAGGATGACATCGTTCAAATCCCCGTTCTTTTTCTGCTGGATAATCATCATAAGACTTTTTCGGGTTTCATGGTAACTCTTATCGTTATCGAGAAAGATTTTTCTCGCCGCAAAAGGGACACCGACCGAGGCGGCCACTTGCCGTCCTCTGGAGAGAGGCGTCGTCCGGCTGTCGATAAAAAAGAGGCCCTTGTTTTTAATCTCCTGCATGACAACGGACAGTTTTTCCGGATCCTCCATGAAACGGGACCCCATATGGTTGTTAACCCCTGCGATATGGGGCACGGCCTTAAGGTCTGCGTCAAGCTGACTCCGCACTTGCTCACGGTCCATCGCCGTAAGGAGAGCGCCTTTGTCCACTTTGATTTTCGGATACAGGCGGGGCTCCATGGGCAAATGCAACAGGATTTGTTTTCCGTGTCTGTGCAGGGTCTTGGCCGCCTCGACGGAATGCGGCCCGAACGGGAAGACGGCGAAGGTTACTGGGGCCTCGATTTGGACCAATTCCCTGACGGGCGCAAGATCGTAACCGATGTCGTCGATGATGATGGCCACTTTCTTGACGTCCGGACGTTTCTCTTTTTCCTTAGGCGGCTTCTCTTCCGTCCCTTCTGGTTCCTGGACGACCTTCTTTTGCTCGGGGGCAGGTTGTGGAGGTATCTCGGGCTGTCTGGACAGCGGCCTGCCTTTCTCGGCCGGCACGGGACGCTCGGTTCCGGAACGGCGCTCCGTGTGGATCACATAGGCAATAACTGCAATGGCAATCATCGCAACAACCGCGATGAGTACAGCGTAAATGTTGCGCCGCTTTCCCGATTTTCCTCCCCGTCGTCCCATAAAATTTATCTGCTTTTCCTGAAGATCTCCCAGCTCTTTAAGATGTCTACGGCCGCCTTCAGCTGACTGTCCTGACTGATCTCACCCAGTTCCTTGTGAGGAGTATCTTCCGGTCTCCCTTCGCGTTCCTTGGGCGATTTGATATGCCCTTTCAGGTCTTTTTCCCTTACCGCATCTTCAGGGACCTCTTTCTCGCCAGGTGTCCTGTCGACCTTGATCAGGACGTCGGGAAGGATACCGTCGGCCTGAATGGAACGGCCATTGGGAGTATAGAATTTCGCCGTCGTCAACTTCAAGGCCGACCCGTCATCCAGCGGTATGACCGTCTGAACGGATCCCTTGCCGAATGTCTGTGTGCCCAGGATCAAGGCGCGGCCGTTATCCTGGAGGGCGCCGGCCACAATTTCCGATGCACTTGCCGTCCCTTCATTGACGAGAATAATCATGGGACACGTCGGTTCATCACCGTCATCCTTGGCAATGGATTTGCTTTCCATCATTTTAACCCGGCCGCGGGTGGAAACGATAACCCCGGACTTCAGGAAAATATCGGACACCTCGACGGCCTGATTCAAAAGACCTCCCGGATTGTTGCGCAAATCCAACACGAGGCCCTGGAGCGGCGCCGTCTTGCCGAGATCCCGCACAGCCCCCTTAACGTCTTCCCCGGCCCTTTCCGCGAATGTCGTCATGCGGATGTAGCCGATATTTCCGTTCAGCATTCTCGCACGAACGCTTTTGATTTTAATGATGGCGCGCGTCAGCACGACATCGAAAGGCTTAGCAACGTTTTCGCGCATGATCGTCAAAGTGACCTTGGTATCCTTGGGACCGCGGAGTTTATTGACGGCCTCGATAATGGTAATGTCCTTGGTGGATTTCCCGTCGATACGGACGATCTGGTCTCCCGCCTTGATTCCGGCGTTAAAGGCCGGCGTATCTTCGATGGGAGAAACGACGGTCAGGATATCCTTCTTTACGGTAATCTCAATGCCTATCCCGCCGAAACTGCCCTTGGTCTCGACATCGAGCTCCTTGTACATGTCCGCGGTCATGTACGCGCTGTGGGGATCGAGGGTTTTCATCATGCCGTTGATGGCCCCCTGGATCAGGGCTTTCTTTTCGACCGTTTCCACATACTGCTTGTCTATAATATCCAGTATTTCATTGAATGATTTCAGGCTCTGATAGGTGCTGCGGTCCAAGGCGTAAACCTGGCTCCCCCGAAAAGGACTGGGCAGGATTAAGACCGCTAGAACGACGATCCGAACGAACCAGGGATTTTGAAAGACTTTCTTCATTGCCGCCCTCCGCGTGCGTCGTAAAATGATAAACATAAAAGGAATACACTGTTTTATGCCAAATTGCCATCACTATTTATGGCGCAACCTAGAACTCCCGGGGTTTTGCCTGATCGGACCCGGCTCCACAGTTATCAATCGACCAGTCGATTTGACGGCATATCCCCCTGACGATCTTCACATCCCGGGAATAAAGCTTGGTTCTTGACAGGAAACGGCGAATATGCATCATCCAATAGTCGGGATTTTCCGGATTGAGGAAGCCGATCCTGGTGAGTATCGCTTTCAGGTGGGCGTACATCCCTTCGACCTCTCCGGAGGTGGCCATTCTGGGCACGAAAGCTGCCGTCTTGTCCAGCCGGGCCGTCAGAATTTCGTAACATAAAATCATGACGGCGTGGGAGAGGTTGATGGACTTGAAATCGCCTGCCGTGGGGATGGTCACGATGGCGTTACAATAACGCAGTTCTTCGTTCGCCAGCCCCTTGTCTTCCGACCCGAACAGCAGGGCGATCTCGTTTTCATGCGAGAGCTGGACCAGTTGTTCAGCCAGTTCGCGGGGCGAGATGACTGGACCCCGTGCCGAACCCTTGCGGGACGTAGTGCCCACGATGTAATGGAACGGGGCCAGGGCGTCGCCCAGGTTCCCGAAGTATTGTATTTGCGATACGACATCGGCTGCACAATGGGTGGACATCTGCAGTATGTCCTGTTCGAGGAGGTTTTGGCCGTTGACAACCATGATTCTTTCGACGCCCATATTTTTGGCGCAACGCGCAACGGAACCGACATTGCCGGAATATTTCGGTTTGCTCAAAACGACCGTAACGTTATTTACATTAACCTTGTGATGCACATCCGCTCCTTTAAAGGAATTTAAGAAACGTGAACGATTTATCCGATATTCCAGCAGCACATTCACCAATATCCTCACAGATCGCCGCAGCGGCTGCCGCCGTCGGGGCCAAGTTGGAACCGGATCAAATCGTTCTTTTCTTGTCCTATCTTGACACCATAAGCATATGGAATGAAAAAATCAACCTGGTGTCCATGAAATCCTCCCAGGATATCCTGATTAAGCATGTCATCGACTCTCTCGTCCCGTTACGATTCCTGCCCAATCCTTCGGCCCGCCTGCTGGATATAGGATCGGGCGGAGGTTTTCCAGGAATCCCCTTGAAGATCGCTTCACCGTCTTTACAGGTGACGTTGCTGGAGGCATCCCGCAAGAGATCGTCTTTCCTGAAACACGTTGTGCGGACACTGCATCTGAAGAATATTGATGTCTTAAACCGCAGGGCGGAGTCATGTCTGAAGACGATGGCTTACGAGCACTACTTCGATGTCGTTATTTCAAGGGCCGTTTTTAAATTATCGGAGCTGATGATCTATGCGGGTTATTTTCTCGCCGATCAGGGTCTGCTCATCGCCATGAAGGGTCCGGACGTCCATGATGAATTGGCCGATGCGGAACCGGCAAGGGTTTCAGCTACACTGGTCCGTCTCGCGAGTCACGATTTTTCTCTCCCCGTTACGGGGGATCCCCGAAAAATTCTAATTTATAAAAAACAGAGTTAAATCAGACTGTTGTTCTAAAAAATAACCCTTCAAAAAAAAATGATTTTGTGTTAGTTTTGCCCACTCGCATCGTAGGTATCAATAGAGGGCATCTTAAGGAAATCATGAGAAAAATCTTCTGCATAGCAAACCAGAAAGGCGGGGTCGGCAAAACGACGACGGCCATTAATCTGTCGGCCTCTCTGGCGGCAGCCGAGAAGAAGACCCTCCTGATCGACTGCGATGCGCAGGGCAACGCCAGCAGCGGTATCGGCATTGATCGCACGGCCATCAAGGATAGGAACCTTTATCTCAGTTTCACGGACCGCATGCCTCTGGCCGACGCCATTATGAAGACGCAGATACCTCATCTCGACGTGGTGCCGGCGGATCAGAATCTGATCGGCATCGAGATCGAATTCGTCAACCTGGAAGAGCGTGAAAAAAGACTTCGTTTCCTCCTTCAGGACCTCGAGATTGTCTATGATTATATCATCATCGACTGCCCGCCGTCCCTGGGGTTTCTTACACTAAACGCCCTGGTGGCGGCCGATTACGTCATTGTCCCCATGCAGTGTGAATATTTTGCCCTGGAGGGTCTCGGGCATCTTTTGAATACGATCAGGCTTATTCAGTCCAAACTCAACCCATCCCTGACACTGGGGGGGATTTTACTCACCATGTTTGATACGAGGAACCTCCTTTGCCATCAGGTAAGCGAGGAAGTTCGCAAACATTTCAACAAGAAAGTGTTTCAAACCGTCATTCCCAGGAACGTCAGGCTATCGGAAAGCCCCAGCCATGGCCTTCCCATTATTCTCTACGATATCAAATCCCGGGGCGCCGTCTCCTACCTGGAACTGGCCCAGGAAATCATCAGCCATAACGGAGGTCTATAAGGATGCCGCCTAAACAATCTCTTGGCAAGGGCCTGGGGGCCATTTTCCCGGACCTCCTGAGCGGCGCGCCGGAGGGTAAGACTTACGTCACCTGCGGTGTCGAAGAGTTGTCGCCCAACAGATTCCAGCCCCGGAAGGATTTCGACGCCGAGGAGCTGAAAAGCCTGGCGGATTCCATCAGGAAAAGCGGCATTATCCAGCCTATTGTGGTGAGGAGAGCGGAAGCCGGCGGTTATGAAATCATCACGGGTGAAAGGCGATGGCGTGCAGCGCAGGAGGCAGGGTTGAGGGACGTTCCGGTGATTATCCGGGAGGCCAAGGATTTAGATATCGCCGAGTGGTCCCTCATCGAAAATATACAGCGGCAGGATCTCAATCCCATTGAGGAAGGGGAAGCCTATCAAACATTAATCGATAAATTCGGATTTGCCCAGGAAGAGATAGCCGCCAAGGTCGGAAAGGACCGGACAACCGTTACAAATACGCTTCGTTTGCTGAAATTGCCGCCGGAGGCCAAAACCGCCCTGGTCGACAAGAAAATATCGGCGGGCCATGCCCGGGCATTGCTCGCTCTAGGTGCGAATAAAGAGCAGGTTCTTCTTCTGCATAAAATAGTTGCACAAAATCTGAATGTCCGTCAGGCGGAAGAACTTGCAAAAAAAATCAAACTGCCAGCCCCTGTTAGCAAGAAGTCAAAGAACGACGTTGTCATGACGGATTTGGAAAAGAGACTTTCGTCAAAACTTATGACATCCGTGAGAATCAGCAAGAACGCAAAGCGTGGCAACATCGTCATCAAATTTTCGTCCTTGGACGAATTGAACCGCTTAATCACATCGCTGTTAAAGGTCTGACAGACTGCACGATTTTTATCAACAGCTGTTTATAAGGTTGTTTATAAGGAAGGGTACGCTTGGATATTATTTGGGAAAAAACGATCAGCAAGATCAAGGAAAAGGTCAGTCAGCAGAACTTTGAAACGTGGATCACTCCGATCAAGATCGTTTCCAAAGAAGAGGGAAATGTGCAATTAGCCGTTCCCAACAAGTTTTTCCGGGATTGGGTGGTCGACAACTACTTTACGGTGATCAAGAACTGCCTATACGAAGTGACGGACGTGGAAATGAATATCTCGTTCGTCATCAATCAGGAGAGTGGAAAGAATCCTTTTTCCATAGAGGCGGCGGCGAAGAAGAAAGATACGTCTCTCCCGAAGAAAGGGCAGCGGGTTCAGCCCCATCCGTCGCTGAATCCGAATTATAGTTTTGACCGTTTCGTCGTAGGCCCTTCCAACCAGTTTGCCCATGCCGCATCGATTGCCGTATCGGAACAACCGGCCAAGAATTACAATCCTCTGTTCATTTACAGCGATGTCGGTCTGGGCAAGACGCACCTTCTGAATGCCATCGGACTTCTCACCCAGTCAACCTTCCCTGAATTGAACGTACTGTACGTATCGGCAGAGGAGTTCATGAACGAGTTGATCAACGCCATCCGTTACGACAAGATGCCGAAATTCAGGGAAAAATACAGGAAGATAGACTGTTTGTTGATAGACGATGTCCAGTTTATTGCCGGCAAAGAACGCACCCAGGAAGAATTTTTTCATACGTTTAACACCCTGCACGACTCGGGTAAGCAAATTGTCGTTACCAGCGATAAATTTCCCAAGGACATTCCCAATCTTGAGGACAGGCTGCGATCGCGTTTTGAATGGGGGCTAATTGCCGACATCCAGTCCCCGGAAATCGAAACCAAGGTCGCTATTCTAGAAAAGAAAGCCCATGAAAACAATATTATCCTTCCCTTAAACGTTGCCCATTATATTGCCTCGAACGCGGAATCGAACATTCGGGAACTGGAAGGCTTTCTCGTCAGAATCAGCGCTTACTCTTCCGTGACCAACCGTCCCATCGATATGGACCTGGTGAAGGAAGTGTTGAAGAAATTTCTTAAAAACGTTGAGAAGGAAAATATCACGATTGATGAAGTGATCAAAACGGTGGCCAGCCACTACGGGGTTAAGATATCGGATATAAAATCACAAAAGAAGAATAAAAATATCTCTTTGTCACGACAGGTCGCCATGTACCTGTCCAGGAAACTGACATCGACCTCGTACCCGGATATTGGGGATAAGATCGGCGGCAGGGACCACTCCACCGTGATTTACGCCTATAACAAAATCAAGAAGGGTCTTGATGAAGATGTTAAAATGAAGAAGTGCGTTCAGGAGATCGAAAATGCCTTGATCAACAAATCTTAACATAAAAATCCATCGACCATCAACAGGATGAATGTAGTCAAGTGATTAATTATAATCATGTTATTTTAATTATGCACTTATCAACACTCCCTACTACTAAATCTAGTTGATTATATAATATTTAAAATAAGATCATTGAATGAAAGGATGACAAAGATGGAATTCAAGATCAAAAGAGACACTTTTTTATGGGGGATTCAAAAAACGGTCGGCATCGTTGAAAAGAAGACCACCATTCCCATACTGAACAATGTCCTGATTAAAGCTGAAGCAGGTAAGATTACCGTCAGCGCAACCGACTTGGAAGTCGGACTTATAGCCGAATATGAGGCGGATGTGGCCAAAGAGGGAAAAATCACGGTATCTTCAAGGAAGCTGCATGAGATGATCAGGGAAATGCAGGGTGACGATATTCATGTTTCCATGAACGAACGGAACATGATTACCATGACCTGCCAGAAGGCTATCTATAAAATCCAGGGATTGGAAGCAGATGAATTCCCAGAGGTTATTTCGGATCAAGGGGTTCAGTATTTCAGTGTCGATGCGGTCAAACTATCCGATTTGATCCGTAAAACATCTTTTGCCGTATCCAATGATCCTATGCGAAAGAATCTGACGGGAGTCTTTTTTGAAGCCAACCGGGAAGGTGACAAAAAAAGTCTGAGAATGGTTGCAACGGACGGACATCGCATGGCGGTGGCCGACGCGGTGGTAGATATTCAGGATTTTTTCGGGATGGATAAAGGGGTTATCGTTCCTAAAAAGGGTTTAAATGAGATCCGCAAAAACATCGATGGTCTGGAAAATAGCGTTTCTATAGGTCTTCACGGTGGGATGTGTATTATAAAGGCGGATCATCTCATGCTTAAAGTCAGTCTCATTGATGCCGACTATCCCGACTACAAACGGGTCATTCCGTCCGAAAGAGGACTGGAGATTGTTTTTGAAAAGGATAAGGTGCTCCATGCCTTAAGAAGAATGAGCGTCATTTCCAGCGATAATTATCAAGGGGTGATCGTAAAACTGGCTGAAGACAGAATGGTTCTGAATTCGACCAATCCCGATGTCGGCGAGGCGAACGACGAGATTGATGTACAGTACAAAGGCAAGGAGGTTGAGATTGCCTATAATGTCAATTTCTTGATCGATGCGATCGAGGTCATCGATACGAAAGAGATTGTTTTGGAAATTGGAGGGGCGAAGAAACCGGCATTGGTGAAATCATCATCAAGTAATGACTATTATTGTATTATTATGCCGCTTAAGTATTAGGCCGGCTTTGTATCCTTTTTGAAATTCAAATCGGTGCCGATGTCGTTTATCATCCCGCCGTTTATCTCACGAATTCATGCTGAAGGATAGGCCAGGTTTACCGTATTTTAATATGTGAAAAAGTTTACGGGGATTTATGACAGATAATTACAGTGCGGACAGTATAAAAGTTTTGGAAGGTTTGGAGGCCGTCAGAAAACGGCCGGCGATGTATATCGGCAGTACGGGTAAGGATGGACTTCATCACCTCGTTTATGAAGTTGTGGACAACAGCATCGATGAGGCGTCGGCGGGATATTGCAACAATATCCATGTCAAGATCCAGGTGGATAACAGCGTGATGGTGGATGACGACGGCCGCGGCATACCGGTTGACATCCATCAGACGGAAGGCGTCTCGGCGGCGCAAGTGGTCTTGACGAAACTTCATTCCGGAGCAAAATTTTCCAATGAAAGTTACAAGATATCCGGAGGCTTGCATGGTGTCGGCGTTTCCGTCGTCAACGCGCTTTCGTCCTGGCTTGAGCTAGAGGTACGCAGGGACGGCAAAGTCTACACGCAATCTTATGTTCATGGCGTTCCCCAGGCCCCCTTGGAAATGGTCGGTACCACAAAAGGTCGGGGCACCAAGGTCATCTTTAAACCGAACGAGGAAATCTTCGAGGAGACGGAATACAACTTCGATATTCTGTCCAACAGATTGAGAGAACTCGCGTTTCTCAACAGCGGGATAAAAATCACGCTGGCCGACGAGCGTAACGACCGTAAAAGCGAATTTTATTACAAAGGGGGCATCGTATCGTTCGTCGAGTATATCAACAGGGCCAAAAAGGTGCTCCATAAGAACCCTATTTATATCGACGGGTCCCGGGAAGATTGTTACGTCGAGCTGGCGTTGCAGTATAACGACACGTATACAGAGAATATCTTCTCCTTTGCCAACAGCATCAATACCACGGAAGGCGGAACGCACCTGATCGGTTTCCGTTCGGCCCTGACGCGTGTCTTCAACAACTATATAAAAAACAACAATTCTTTTAAAAATGCCAAAGAGTCATTAAGCGGCGAAGACGTCCGCGAAGGCCTCGCCTGCGTCATCAGCGTAAAAATCAAGAGCCCGCAGTTTGAGGGGCAGACGAAGACGAAACTGGGCAACAGCGATGTCAAGGGATTGGTGGAAGGCATCGTCTACGAAAAAATGAACGTCTACCTGGAAGAGAATCCCTCTGTCGCCAAACAGTTGATGGACAAATGCCTGGATGCGGCCAAAGCGAGGGAAGCGGCCAGGAAGGCCAAGGAATTAACGAGACGCAAAACGGCTTTGGAAGTAGGGGCGTTGCCGGGTAAACTGGCCGATTGTCAGGAGCGCGATCCGTCCAGGAGCGAACTGTATCTTGTAGAAGGCGACTCGGCGGGCGGTTCGGCAAAACAGGGCCGGGACCGCAAGAATCAGGCTATTCTGCCGCTCCGCGGAAAAGTCCTGAATGTCGAAAAAGCGCGGTTCGACAAAATGCTGCAGAATGAGGAAATCAAAGTCATAGTGACCGCACTGGGTACGGGCATCGGCCAGGAAGATTACGACGTCAAGAATCTGCGCTATCACAAGGTGATTATCATGACCGATGCCGACGTAGACGGCCTGCATATCCGGACATTGCTTCTGACATTTTTCTTCAGACAGATGCGGGAATTGATCGAACGGGGATACCTCTATATCGCCCAGCCCCCCCTCTTCAGGATTGCCGACAAAAAGAATGAGATCTATATCCACAACGAAGATGAGATGAAGAATTACATTCTCGAAAGCGGGGCACAGAAAATACGCCTCAATACCGAAAACGGCAGCCCTCTGGCCGGAGGCCGCCTCTTGGTCCTGATCCGCAAGGTCATGCGGATCGAATCTATCCTCAATAAATTCGAGAAAGAGGATAAGGACCGGCAAATTATAACCATTCTTGCCGGCGACACCTCTTTTTCCAGCGAAACCTTCAGGACGGACACGGCCGTCGACGAGATGGCGAAGAGAACGATGGCCCAGGCAGGAGTGGCCATCCTTGAATATCGGGTCGAACCGGACCAGGAGCACGGGGGGTGCAAGGTCATTTTTACGGTGATGCGGGACGGGCAGAAGAAATCGACCTGCGTCGGTAAAGATATCATCAAATCGGCGAAATTCCTGGAGATGAGAAGTTTATTAAGCCAGATAGGATCCCTCGGACGGGCCCCTTATGCATTGTCGACGGACGACGGCGGGCAGGTTACGCTCGATTCCATGACGGCCCTGGTGGATTTCATTATGATGACAGGCAAGAAGGGGCTATCCGTACAGAGATATAAGGGTCTCGGTGAAATGAATCCGGAGCAGTTATGGGAAACGACCATGAATCCGGAGAAAAGGACTCTGCTCCAGGTCCGCGTTGACGATGCTGTCATTGCGGATGAAATTTTTACAACGCTGATGGGGGACCAGGTGGAACCCCGCCGGGAGTTTATCTACAAGAACGCCCTGTACGCGTCCAATCTTGATGTGTAATATCCCATAATCATTTTAGAATAGGTTTAAATCACATGGATCAGCAAGTGCCCCAAAAAAATGTTGCTATCAATATCGAAGACGAGATGACCAAATCCTACATGGACTATGCCATGAGCGTCATTATCGGCCGAGCGATCCCGGATGTACGGGACGGATTAAAGCCGGTACACCGCCGCGCCCTTTTTGCCATGCATGAGCTGGGTAACCGCTGGAACAAACCCCATAAAAAATCGGCGAGAATCGTCGGCGATATCATCGGTAAATATCATCCTCATGGTGAAAGTGCCGCGTATGATACGATCGTCCGGATGGCCCAGGATTTCGCCATGCGGTACATGCTTGTTGACGGCCAGGGTAACTTCGGCTCCATCGACGGCGACCCGCCGGCGGCTCAGCGTTATACCGAAGTACGGATGGCGCGAATTGCCGAGGAACTCCTGGCCGACCTGGAAAAGCAGACGGTTGACTTTGTCCCGACTTATGATGAATCCGCAGAAGAGCCGGTGGTGCTGCCTGCACGCATCCCGTTGATCCTTCTGAACGGATCGGCCGGGATCGCCGTCGGTGTCGCCACAAACATCCCTCCACATAACCTGACTGAGGTCATCAACGGCACGGTAGCCCTGATCAAGAACCCGGATATTACGATCGAAGCCCTGATGAGGCACATCAAGGGCCCGGATTTCCCGACGGCGGGATTCATCAACGGTATCGATGGTATCGTATCTGCCTATAAAACCGGACGGGGAATTATCAGGGTTCGGGCCAGGGCCAACATTGAAAAGAATGCGCGGACGGACAGGGAAAGCATTATTATCACGGAATTGCCGTACCAGGTCAATAAGTCATCCCTGATCGAAAAAATATCCGAGCTAGTCAAAGAGAAAAAGCTTACCGGTATTTCCGACCTGAGAGATGAGTCGGACCGGGAAGGTATGCGCATCGTCATCGATCTGAAACGTGACGAGATCTCAAGCGTCATCCTGAACCAGCTTTATAAACACACGCAGATGGAAACCAGTTTCGGCATCATCATGATCGCCATCGACAACGGACAACCCCGTGTCTTCAATCTGAAGGAAATCCTACAGGGATTCCTGCAATTCCGGAGGCAGGTGGTGGTCCGCCGGACGATCTTTGACTTGAACAAAGTCAAGGAAAGAGCCCATATTCTGGAAGGCCTCATCATTGCCCTCAACAACATCGATGCCGTCATTGCGGAAATCAAACGAGCGGCCAATCCACAGGAAGCCGCATCGGTGCTATGTACAACATTCGGCCTTTCCGAAGTCCAGGCCAAGGCCATCCTAGAAATGAGGTTGCAAAGATTAACAGGCCTGGAACGGGAGAAAATCGACGATGAATATCGTGAAATATCGCTCCAAATAATAGAGTTGCAGGGTATTCTCGATGATCCGCAGAAAGTAGATGCGGTGATCATTACGGAACTCGAAGATATCAAATCCCGCTACGGCGATGAGCGCAGGACGGAGATCGTGTTGAATTCGGAAGATATCAATATCGAAGACATGATTGTCGAAGAAGACATGGTCGTCACCGTTTCCCATTCGGGTTATGTCAAACGCAATCCGGTCAGCCTTTACAAAAGCCAGCGGCGGGGAGGCAAGGGTAAGCTGGGCATGGGCACGAAGGAAGAGGATTTTGTCGAGAAAATCTTTATTGCCAACACGCATCAATATATCCTGATTTTTACGAACAAGGGACGGTTGTACTGGTTGAAGGTCTACCAGATTCCACAGGCCGGAAGAACGGCCAAGGGGAAGGCCATCATCAACCTTGTCAACATGGTGAACGGAGAGAGACTGGCCGCCATCCTGCCCGTCCGGTCGTTCGAAGACGGCAAGTCAGTGGTCATGGTCACCCGGAAGGGCACGATCAAGAAGACGGGTATCGAGGCGTACTCGAATCCGCGATCTACCGGGATCATCGCCATCAGCGTCGACGACGGCGACGAATTGATCGATGTTCAACTGACACAGGGCGACCAGGATGTCTTCTTGGGCACCAGAAAAGGCAAGTCAATCCGTTTTAAGGAATCGGAGGTCAGAGAAACAGGCCGGACGTCCCGGGGCGTCAGGGGAATTATGATGGATGATGACGACGCCGTCGTCGGCATGGAGATCCCCGCGGAGGGATGTACGCTCCTGACGATATCCGAAAAAGGATACGGAAAGAGGACGAGCATTGCCGAATACCGTCTCCAAAGCCGGGGAGGCAAGGGTACGATTAATCTGAAGACCGTCGCGAAAGTGGGGTGGGTTTCCGGTATCCTGCAGGTCAGCGGCGATGAGGATATCATCATGATCAGCAGCTCGGGCAATATTATCCGGTTCAAGCTGGCGGAAGTCCCCCTTATCCACCGCAGCACCCAGGGGGTCAAGCTGATCGAACTGCAGGAAGACGAAAAGCTGGTGGGCGTGGCCCGGGCGGAGAAAGAATCGGACGACAAGGACGACATGACCCTGTCGGATGAAGGCCTGAATGGCAACGGGACGGAAGAAAATAACGAGGAATAGCGTCAGAACATCGGGAATAGGACGAACAACATATGGCGGAAGAAAAGAAGGACACCTGGACGTCGTGGGTTGCATTGACAACGGCCATCCTGGCCGTATTTGCGGCGGTTACGACATTATACGTGGGAAAGTATTCATCGCGAACGATCCTGTCGCAGGCCCAGGAAACGGATCAATGGGCCTTCTACCAGGCGAAGAGCATCAAATCCTATCTCTATGAAGTTCAGAAACAGAATATGGAATTGGAAACCGCGGCCGGGAAGGGTAAAATAAGCGGGGAAGCGCTGGCCCGTTATCAGAAAACCATCCGCGATTATGATGCCAAGATCAAACGTTACGAACAGGAGAAGGACGACATTAAAGCCAAGGCCGAGAAGCTGGCCAAGGATAAGGAAGAGGCCCAACACCGGGCCGGTAATTACAGCTACGGGCTGATATTTCTGCAGATTGCCATCATGCTGTCGTCAATCTCGGTCTTGACCAAGAAGAAGTCGCTTTTCTACTTCGGCCTGGCCTCGGTTTCCGGGTGGATTTTTTTCTTCCTGGATGCCATCTGGCTTTTCTATTGAGAATACCGGCCATCATGGCCTCTATCCCTTGCGGTTGTGCGTCGCATTCCGGGTTTCCGGGGCGAGAAAATGAATTCTGTGCGGCGCGCCGTCATTTTTTCACCGGATATCCATAAGATACATTCGCGGAAATGTGCGTATGAAAAAATACCGGATTTTCGACCATACGGCCGACCTTGGTATCGAGGTCTACGGCAGAACCATTGATCAATTGTTCGCCAACGCCTCGTTTGCCCTGTACGATGTCATGTGCGACATGCGGCACGTTGATGAGCGTGAGGAACGAAGGATTCACGCAGAGGGTGCGGACTGGGCGGACCTGCTGGTGAATTTTCTCCGGGAGATACTGTACCTCTTTAACGGCGAAGGATGGCTCGTACAGAGCTGCCGCATCGATGCCATAAAACCCTATGTTGTGACGGCGGTTGTCGGCGGTGAGGGTTTCGATCCATCCCGGCATGCGGTTGCAACGGAGATCAAGGCCGTTACATACCACCAGGCTGCCATTTTGGAGACCGCCACCGGCTGGAAAGGGAGGGTGATTTGTGACGTCTGATATATGCCTGGAACGGTTGGACGAATATCGGTGGAGAATTCCGGCCCGGGGCGGGATGAGGGTGCCGGGTCTCGTCTATGCCAGCGAGCGCCTGATGAAGGACATCGGTGCAGACGAGAGCCCGAAACAGGTAGCCAATGTGGCCCAACTGCCGGGCATCGTCAAGTACGCCCTTGCCATGCCGGATATGCATTGGGGCTACGGCTTCCCCATCGGCGGAGTGGCGGCGTTCGATCTTAAGCAGGGGGTCGTCTCCCCGGGAGGTGTCGGATATGATATCAACTGCGGTTGCCGCCTGATGACGACATCCTTGCATCAAGATGAAATTCAACCCATCCTCCGGGAACTGATCGTCGCGCTTTTTCAAGCAATTCCGTCCGGTGTCGGATCCAAGGGGAGTCTCAAACTGACCGAGAAGGAAGAGAAGGCCGTTCTCCGGGAGGGCTCCGTATGGGCCGTCAACAGGGGATATGGTCTGTCATCCGACCTGGAAACCACGGAAGACGGAGGATGCATGACCCATGCAGACCCCGATCACGTCAGCGACCGGGCCATGGAAAGGGGAAAACAGCAATTGGGCACCCTCGGTTCAG
Organism: Syntrophales bacterium; assembly: GCA_963668175.1. GTDB lineage: Bacteria > Desulfobacterota > Syntrophia > Syntrophales > PHBD01. The sequence continues at coordinate 553,229 of OY764159.1, read as the reverse complement.
GGAACCATTTTCTGGAGATTGAAGCGGTCGAGGAGATATACGACGAGCGCGCCGCCGCCGCTTTCGGTTTGGAAAAAGGACAGGTCGCCGTTCTCATTCATAGCGGGTCCCGCGGCCTGGGATACCAGATCTGCGACGATTATCTGGCGGCCATGATGAAGAAGGTTGGAGGCCTGGGCTTTGCCCTTCCTGACCGGCAGCTGGCCTGCGCCTGGATAGACTCAAAGGAAGGACGGGATTATATGGCGGCTATGGCCTGTGCCGCGAACTATGCCTGGGCCAACCGGCAGCTCTTGATGCACTGGACCAGGGATATCTTTGAAAAGACGCTACGGAAAGGGCCGTCTGCACTGAAGATGCGTCTTTTGTATGATGTATGCCATAACATTGCCAAGATAGAGACGTTTCCTCTCGACAACCGGGAGGTTGATCTCTGCGTCCATCGCAAGGGGGCCACCAGGGCCTTTCCGCCGGGACATCCGGCCTTGCCGGACCGTTACCGGGAGACCGGTCAACCGGTATTAATTCCCGGCGACATGGGATCCGGTTCTTACGTCCTGACGGGCACGGATAAAGCGTTCACCGACACGTTCGGCAGTACGTGCCACGGGGCCGGCAGGGTCATGAGCAGGAGCAAGGCCATAAAAGCGGGCAGGGGCAGGTCCATTGCCCGGGAACTGGCGGAACGCGGAATTCTCGTCATGGCAAGCAGCCGGGGGACCCTGCATGAAGAAATGCCTGAGGCTTACAAGGACCTGGATCAAGTCGTTGAGGTTGCCCATTGCGCCGGCATCTCGAAGAAAGTGGCGAGACTGAAGGCCATGGGGTGCATCAAGGGCTGACCGTTGCAATAAACCGGGCCATCCCGGGATGGGGCGGAATGCCGGCGGCTACGGCAGAAAGATGGTAAAGACGCCGCCGCCGTATGTACCGCCGTTGACCATGGAGATGTAGCCTTCAAGGTCATTGTTACGGTGCGAATGGGCGATAAGCATGGAGAAATAAAGCCCGAGGCCGGTGCTGCCCGATTCGAAATCGACGGTTTTCTTGGTTGGATCGGCTTCACGGCTGTCGTGCACGATCATAGCTTCGGGGTAACCGGGGCCGTTGTCTTCAACGCTCAATGCCAGATAGCCGTCGCTTTCTCTGGCGAAAACCCTCAACTTGTCCTTGGTATAACGGAAAGCGTTGTTGAGAACGTTGTCGAGGACCCCTGCAACCAGTGTCCTGTCGAAAGCCTTAAAGAGGGTGTCGGGACATTCCAGTTCGATGTCGATTCCCCGCGAGTTCAAGATAGGCTGATTTTGCAGGATGATGTCGTCGATGAACTCATAGACCGAGTGATAATCGATATCTATTGCAAGCTGAGCTTTTTCGGCTTTGTAGAGCGTCAGCAATCTGATGAGGCTGTGATTGAGACGCTTGATCTCGTACTGGAGCATATAGAATTCGTGATACAGACCGCAGGGCTGGTCCTGACATTGGCCGATCAGTCTCTCCATCGTGTTGAACAGCATGCCCAGAGAATTTTTTGTATCATGGAGGGTCGACGCGAGAACATCCGCAAATTCAATTTTGGCAGCCATAGTTATCCTTGCCCCAGAAGTTCATGGTACATCTCAGTGAGCCTGGCGAGATCGCGGTACGACGGGTCGATTTCGCTGACCCGGTCCAGATACTGCTTTACGCTTTCCAGAAGCCGTTCTTTTTCGCCGAATTTTTTCATGTAGAGGATGAGGGCCTGGGCGGCATTGGCATTGATGATCTTGTTTTCGGGAAGTTTATGGGCAGCCCGTCTGAAGTAGTCGATGGCCTGATGGAGATTGCCTTCCCGGACGAGACGCACGCCTTCGTTGTTCAAGGAGATGATCTCGTCGCGAGCGATGGAGACGATCTCGTCTCCCTGCGATTCCATATGGAGATCTTTGAACATTTTTTGCACCTGGCCGATCTTCTCGTGATCTTCGTGATTACTTTGTACGATCCGGCGGACAAGATCGGTGCCTTTCGTCGAATCGCCCGTCAGGAAAAAGGCCTTGGCCATGTCCAGTTCCATTTCCGAAGGGAGCCGTCCTTCAAACGCCAGTGAAGCGTCTAATGCCTTCTTGGCGGCGGCGGCCGCTTCCGCCTGTTTGTTCATCGTGCTGTACGTGAAGCATTCCACCAGGGCGATCTGCATCGCCGCCTCGGGGCTGTCGGGAAATTCCTTCTGAGCCTCGCTCAAAACCTTGATGCCGTCTTCGCCTACTCCTTTGTCTGTCAAGACCTTGGCCAGCGTCGTGTAATCGGTCGGGCTCTTGAAATAGGAGTACTTGCCTTGCTTGATCGTCTCTTTGAATGCCTTTTCAGCGGTTGCGAGATCGTTATTGACATACGCCAGGTTGCCGAGGGCCTTTTGACGGAGAATGGCCCGGGGGGAGAGCTCCGTGGCCTGCATCAAAATCTGCTGAGCTTCCTGGAACTGCCCCATTTTTTCATGGGCTTTAGCCAGCCAGTCATACGCCGGCATTAATTTATTGTTTTTGGCGATGATCTTCTCGAAGATATTTTTCGATTCTTCGTAGTGACCGGTATCGAATTTGACCCGCCCCAAGCCCAGGGAAGCCCAGGGAAGATTTCCCATACCCAGGACCTTGGTGTAGAAGGCCTCCGCTTCCTGATAACGTTCCGCCTTGATGAGAAACTCGCCCTTGAGTTTGAGCAGTTCGGAGAGATTTTTTACGTTTTTTTCGATCAGTTCCTCGCAGAGTTTCACAACCGTGGAGTGATCCCTCTTTTCGATGGCTTGGTCGATGTCCTTGAGATTCTCTTTCTTGCGGATCAAATCGACGATCTTCTTTTCCAGGACGTCCTTGGTGAAAGGTTTCATCAAATAATGGTCCGGCTGGTATTCCAATGCTCCCATGAACATATCCAGGGTGTTTTCCGCCGTTACCATCATAAAGATCGTCGTATAATTGATGTATTCACGGTGCTTGGCTTCTTCCAGGACCTGCTGCCCGTCCTTTCCTGGCCCCAGGTTGTAATCACACAGGATGATATCGTAACGTCGGACGGCGATTTTCCGGATGGCCTCCTCTCCGCTGGCCGCTTCATCGATATCGGTGATATTGAAGGATCGGAGCATGTTCTTCAACGTCAGGCGAAAGCTGAAGAAATCCTCTACGACCAATACTCTCTTGTAAGACAGATTGACGGAGCTTTCCGATTTCGTGGAATCTTTATGCATGTAAAAGGTTGACATGGAGGCCCCCGGAAAGGTTACTGATCCGGTGTGGTATCGCTGATTTCATCCACGGGATGGGATTTTTTTCTTGCGAGCAGTTGTTTAACAAGCGTTATCAACCCCCTTCTTTTTTTTGCGGACCCTTTTTTAGGCGGCGGGGATGTCTTTAAATGATTGTTCAATATCCTGGCATCGTTGAATTGCGGATTGATCGCGAGGGCGCGGCCAAGAGATTCGCGCGATTTATCATATTCGCCCAACTCATAATAGCTCCTGGCCATATTGTAATAGAGACCTTCATCCTGATCGTATACCGCCAGGGCCTTTTGGTAATTGGTGATGGCCTCGGGGTATGACGCAGATTCCCGAAACTGTATCCCCAGGGTATTGTAATGGTGAATGATATAGGAAATGACCCCATCCATGCCGTCGATGATCTCGATGGCCTTGTTCATGTCGCCTTTGTCGATATGTTCGATGGCCAGTGTGGCCCGCTCCCGGGTGGATTCGTCATCCAATTCTTCCAGGGTATCGACGTCCAGGCGTTCCGCTTCGTTGGATGCCGTTTCTTTCACCATTCTCTCCCGCAATTCTTCTTCATGGGCGAGTTGGAGCTGTTTAAGGAATTCATAGGTCGTTTTCAAATCGGTGTCGTCAAAAGTGACCGGGCCGAATATTTCTTTAAAGTTTTTATGGGCGGCAAGATTGCGCTGCAAATCAAAAATGCCGTCCATGAGGAGCTTTCTTTCTTTGGTGAGCAACGGTGCCTGCGGAATCTTCTCCATCACCTCCAGGAACAGGATAATACAGGCGGCGATTTTACCCTGCCGGACATAAGATTCGCACATATGGAATTTTCGGAATAGCTTGCTGACGCTTTCGCCCGTTTGTTCCATCAGAAAACCTCTTCCCTGAACGAATGTTATAAGATTGATAACATATCTTACCCGTTATTAATACATATAAATTCGCATCACGCTGACAGGCCATATGTTCATGGTAGGCAAGTCCCATGCTCTTCGCTTGTGCACGCGGTCAAGCTGCCAAACAATGCCTGTATATCCCGAAATATATGACAATACGGTACTTGATTTTCATCCACAGGTCAAACGCTTTCATTTATAAGGTAAAATTACGCCTATGACCATATGGCTCGTCTTTATTGCCGGATTGCATCGGCATGAGCGGCGGGCACGAAACAACGGTTGGCGGGGCGATTTTAATACCGATGCAGGGATTTTTATGCTATAGGGAACGGCAAAACCGGACAAATATTATTCAGGGAGCGGCTTACGAAAAGGCATCGCCTTTTCGGGAGGATAAGGAATTGTCTAGCCGCTACCCTGCGATTACAAATCGGGATGTCGCCGCAGAATAAACATGACGTATGCCTTGATCGACATATCCTTATTGATTATCTTGCTCATCATATTGATTTTACTCGTACGAGAGAAAGTTGTGGACTATTCGGTTCAAAGGCATTTAACGGCGGATGAACAACGTCTTTTTAATGAATGCCGCCAGAAGGATGAGCGCGGACGGAATATCATCTACTGGCCGGGCCAAGAGGACGATAAGCCGAGCCGCGTACGCCACATGGAGTATAATCGAAGAAGGATCAAATACTTGAAATCAGTTGCCGTCACCCGATGTATCAAGAAGTTCATCTTTTCGTAAGCCTCCGTATCCGGAAAAAAGCAGCATAATCCGCATGGCCTGAGATGAACAGGTTGAATGGCGGAGCTTTCCTCTTTGCCGAAGCGAATATCCGGCTGAAACCGGATCGGTGTGCTTGCGGAGCCGTCAGATTACTTTGCGGGCGACGTCGGTGCGGATTTGCCGTCCGGCCCGGTTTTCCAACCCGCGTCTTTTTTCAAGGCCGGCCATCGTAGCGATGAATTCGTCTGCCGCGATGATGGAAAAGAACCCTATCCTTTTTTGCCCTCGGTTGTTCTTCGTGCGGCGCGCAGAGTCGGAGCAGAATCTCCGGGTATGAAGTGCAGGAAACATTTATGGGACCTTGGATCGACGCGAAGACGTCTAGTAGAGAGGCATGTGGAGGAAGAAGTCAGCTCTTCCCGATGTAAACGCGGAAAACGGTGTGTATGGATTTTCCTTTCTTGAACATGGAGCCGGTTAACAAGCGCCGCACTCTCGAGCGATAGCTGCGTTTTTATCCGGACGCAAAGACCACGCAATTGAGCCTGACGAAGCCGTTAAAGAATGCCTGCCTCTTTGGCTTGCACAGAGAGTGAATCCCGGAACGCCGGGTCCGCAATGGCGATGAGCGCACGGGCCCGCTCGCGGATGCTTTGTCCGCGGAGGTCGGCTGTACCGTACTGGGTCACGATGAAGTGGATATCATTGCGAGAGGTGGTCACGGCGGAGCCCCTGTCGAGTTCACACGTAATCCTTGACACGGTGCCTTTAGCTGCCGTGGCGGGCAAGGCGATAATGGATTTCCCGCCCTTGGAGCGGCTCGCCCCGCGGACGAAATCAACCTGTCCGCCGACACCGCTGAATTGGCTGCGGCCGATCATCTCGGCATTGACCTGACCCATCAGGTCGACCTGGAGAGCGGCATTAATGGAAACCATCCGGTCGTGCTGTCCGATGATGAATGGGTCATTGGTATAATCAACCGGGCGCATGATCACATCGGGATTATTGTCGACGAAATCGTATAGCTTACGTGTGCCCATCAGAAACGTCGCGACAAACTTGCCGGTGTTGATCGTCTTCTTTTTGTTCGTGACCACGCCTGCTTCTGCCAGGGCCACGATCCCGTCCGAAAACATTTCGGTATGGACGCCAAGCTCCTTTTTCTCTTTCAGGAAAAGCAGCACCGCATCGGGGATTGCACCGATACCCATCTGCAGTGTCGAGCCGTCCTCTATGAGCTTGGCCACGTTCTCTCCGATGGCCTTCTCAACATCGCCGATGGCCGGGGGTTTGAGTTCAATCAGAGGCTCGTCTTTCTCCACGATACAGTCTATTTCGTCCAAATGTATTTTGTCTCCGAGGGTTCGGGGCAAGAACCTGTTCATTTGGACGATGGTCACACGGTCCGAACGAGCCGCGGCGAGCGTATAGTCCACGGAAACCCCAAGGCTGCAATAACCGTCGGCATCAGGAGGCGTGACTTGCATGAGCGTTACGTCGACAGGAAGGATTCGCCAGGTGAAGAGCCGGGGAATTTCGGAAAAAAAACAGGGAGTATGGAGAGCACGGCCTTCGGCGACGGCCTTACGGCTTGTCGCCCCGACAAAGAGAGAATTATGACGGAAACTTCCCTCCATTCCCGGTTGGGCATACTTCGCCGGTCCCATGGCCACCATGTGGACCACTTCCACTCCTTTGATCTCCGGTGCACGGGCCACCAAGGCTTCGACCAGCGTGGGCGGTTCGCCGCAGGCATGACCGATAACGACACGATCGCCGCTCTTCACGTGCTTAAGCGCCGTCTCGGCGCTCACGATTTTTTTGACATATTTCTGCTTCCAATCGATCATGCATTTGCCTCACTTTCATCATCACTTCTGCAACGATCCTCTCCTCAGGCACGTCAATGCCGTCCACAGTAGCTGCTGCGACTTCTACATAAGGAGGATCGTGAGGATTGTACTTGAGAGCGCATCCCGACAAACAACCGCTCAAGAAGACCGTGATATCGGCATCAGGACTGTTGAGGACGACATCCAACCCTATGTCGGTACCAGCCTTCTGCAATTCACGGGCTATATTGCCTCTGTCTATCCTGGGATTGCAGCCTCCGCAGAACTGGATGGATAATTTCATCGGCTATCCCGTCGTTTCTTAAGGAAATTGATGGCTTCCCTGGCGAAATCATCGCTGACACCCGCCGCGACGCACACATCGGTGATCCAGGGACAAGATTCGCGGATGCCGGCCACGATAACGTCTCTGATGGTCTGTTCGGCTCCGATACAGGCAGCACAGGCTCCGAGGATCCGCAGATGAACGACCCCTGCTTCGATCTTGGTGAGTTCAATGCCTCCCTGATGCGCGGCGAGTATCGGCCTGACCTGCCTGTCCAGGACCGCCAGTATTTCGATTTCCCGGTCTTTGGCCTCCATGCCCTTTTGCTCTCCGAAAGATGCTGCTTGCATATCAGCGACCGGATCCTTATGTTCCTGCGTCCCGGACGTCCCGCCGGGATCGGCCGCTATTGCTTAACCGGCCTGGTGCTCATTTGGGGATGCCGGCGATCCTTTTCGCGAGCGCCTTCTTCTGCTCCAGGTTGCCCTGGCGCGAGATCATGATGCGCTGTGCTTGGGGCGATCCGGCGCCGTGCATCGACTCCGTACGGTAACCGACGGCCGCCGTTCCGAGCGTGATGTTCTCGATAAGTCGCAGGATCCGCATGCGATACTCCGTGGGAACCGAAGGAACGCCGCGGAGAAATTTCTCCACATATTTGCCCGCGACCGGATGCCGGAGGTCTTTCTCGGAAGGCATGGTTACCATAAGCCCGCCGGCAATGTCCTCGGCCAGACGGACTATTTCGTAAGGGAATCGGGTGACGTTCTGCTTGCAGACATTCGCCAGCAGCAGGTCAATGAGGAAGTTCCCCGACGCGGTTCTGTGGCCTTCCGCCGAGCAGGCGATCCCGCAGGAATAGAGCGTTTCATTCAGATGCATCATCTCGATCAGTTTATCATTCACATGGGAAGCCTTGTTGGCGCCGTTGTAATCCGCCGCGAGAGCCGCCGCGCCGATCAGGACGTCGCCCACACCGACCTTGCAGCCGCCGTAACTCTGACGGTGGTAGCCGGCGAAGCGCTCCACCAGGGTGCCGCTGAATTCATACTCGCCGCACATCAGGACGTTCTCCCACGGAACAAACAAGTCGTCGAATATCATCATGGCTTCGTGTCCGCCGAATTCCTTGTTGCCCACGTCGAACTGACCGCCCTCGAGCTTGCGCGTATCGCAGGATTGGCGGCCGTAAATATAGAAGATGCCCTCGGCGTCGGCCGGTGCCACAAACGACAGGGCAAAATCGGCATCCTCCTTTGTCATCGTCAGGGTGGGCATGACGAGAATCCAATGGGAATTAACGGCCCCCGTCTGGTGGGCCTTGCACCCCCGGACGATGATGCCATCCGTGCGCTTTTCGACGACGCGGCAGAACAGGTCCGGGTCGGCCTGCTTGCCGGGATTAAGTCCCCGGTCACCCTTGACGTCCGTCATGGCGCCGTCGACCGTCCAGTCCTCCTCTTGCATCTTCAGCAGGAAGTTCCGGAAGCGCTTGTGGTACTCGGTTCCCAGTTTCTGGTCCATTTCGAAGGTGGTCGAGTCCATGGCGTTGATGGCGTCCATGCCGACACAGCGTTGGAAGCATGCGGCCGTCTTTTGGCCCAAGAGTCGCTGCATCTTGACTTTCTTGATCAGGTCCTCGGGGCTCTGGTGCAGGTGGCAGAAACGGTTGATCTTCTTTCCCGTCAAGGAGGACGTGGCCGTCATCAGCTCGGCGTACTCCGGGTCCTGCGCGAGCGCATAGGTCATTTTCACGGAATTCATGGACGGCCTGATGATGGGGTGATCGACGACATTCTTGATCTCTTCACCCAACAGATAGACCTTCAGATTCATCTTACGCAGACTTTCTTCATACGCTTCGGGTGTTTTCAACGGCATAATCTATACCTCATTCACATGCTGGTTGGAGGCGGGGCGGTGCCTGATAGCAGCGCCATTCCTGATGCTGATGGATATGTTCTAACCTTAGAAAAATTCATTTTTACTTCCACAATCACTTCCTCGACGGTGTAGCCTTTGATGACGAAGTCTTGCCATCATTCAGGAAGCACGGAGACGAACCCCCGGGCAAGTGAGGTCGGGGACAGAGCGGTAAGCAGAACCGGTTTGACCTGTGTCACGCAAGATATTGATCCAAATCCCCGGGAATGCCCGCGCACGCAACATAGGCGCAATAGGAAAGAACCCTAATAAGCGTCTTCGTAAACCGCCTGGATATCTTTCTCCGTAATGTCTTTCGGGTTCGGCACAAAAAAGCGCGACTGCTGGAGAGCCTCTTTCGTGAGAAGGGGTATTTTCTTCTTCTGCACGCCATAGTCGGAGAGCCGGCACGAAATCCTGACGGCGCTGAGCAATTTCAAGACGGCATCCACGGCCTTCACGGCGGCATCGTAAGGGGAGAGACCGTCGACGTGTTCCCCCATCATCCGGGCGACGATACCGTAACGCTCGAGACTGCCGGTCAGGTTGAAACGCATGACATGAGGAAGCATGATGGCATTCGACCGACCATGGGACATATGGAACTGCGTTCCGAGAGGGTAGGCCAGTCCATGGGTTGCGCCAAGGCCGCCGCTGGTAAACGCCATTCCCGCAAGATTGGCGGCAAGCAGCATATTGTACCGGGCCTTGATATCTTTACCTTTTGCATAGGCAACAGGCAGATATTTAGATATAAGCTGTATCGCTTCAGCCGCCATGATTTCCGTATAAGGCGTCCTGTTGACGGAGACGTATGACTCAACGGCGTGGACCAGGGCATCGAAACCGGTATCGGCCGTGACGGATGGCGGCATGGTTACGGTCAGTTCGGGATCGAGGATGGCCACGTCCGGAAGCAGCATGAATCCGTAAAGTGATTTCTTTTCGTTCTTCTTCTCGTCGGTTACCACGCAAACCCAGGAGGCCTCGCTTCCGGTTCCTGCTGTTGTCGGTATGAGAATTTTGGGAATCCCCCTCTTGGGGAACATATTAAGGCCCACATAGTCCAGAATGGTCCCTTTATTCGTCACCATCATGGCAACGCCTTTCGCAACATCGAGGGAACTGCCCCCGCCGATGCCGATGACAAAGTCGTAACGGCCTTGTTGTGCCATTCTTGCTGCCTCGCCCACGATTCCCGAGGAGGGTTCCGGCTGCACCTTGTCGTAAACACCGACCTTGATGCCCTCCGATTTCAAAGGCTCGGTAATGGCGGGGACGAGGCCCGCTTTCACGACGCCGGGGTCAGTGACAACAAACACTTTGCTGCCGCCCAGGGTCTTAATCTCGTTCCCAAGCTGGCGGGCCACACCCTTGCCCAAGAGATGTTTATTCGGAGCAAGAAAGGTACAACTCTTCTCAGGATCATAGATATTCATTCCGACCTCCTTCTAATGCTCTTGGTGGAGAGACCTCATGGACCGTCAAATGCCGAGGTACGTACATTTGATATTGTCGTCGCATAAGATGGTTTCGCTGAGGCCCTTCATCACGATTTCGCCATTCTCTATTACATACGCCCGTTTGCAGAGGGTCAGGGCTTTCTTGACATTTTGCTCGACAAGCAAGGTGGTCATGCCCTCATGATTCAGCCTTTCGAGAACCTTGTAAATGGAACTGATCAGAAGCGGCGCGAGCCCGAGGGAAGGTTCGTCGAGGAGAATGAGTTTAGGTCTCATCATCAAACCGCGTCCAATGGCCAGCATCTGTTGTTCGCCGCCCGACAAGGTCCCGGCGATCTGTTTTCTGCGTTCTTTTAAACGAGGGAAGAGGTCATAGACCATTTGAAGATTATCCGCTTTGTGAGGGCGGTTGGCTTTCAAATAAGCGCCCATAAGAAGGTTTTCCTCCACGCTCATGGCGGAAAAAACCTTCCGTCCTTCCGGCACGTAGGCAATGCCTTTTGCTGAAGTCTTGTGCGGCGGAACACCGGAAATGGAACTGTTTTCCAGCAGAATATCTCCCTTCGACGGAGTAATCATTCCCGCTATCGTTTTCAAAAGCGTTGTTTTACCGGCGCCGTTGGGACCGACAAGTGCGACCATTTCGCCTTTTTCTATGCTCAGCGAAATGCTTTTCAAGACCTTGATCTTCCCATGTCCCGAGTCGATTTCCTTTATTTCAAGCATATTCGTCTCCCAAATAAGCTTCGATGACCTCTTTCCGGGTCATAACATCTTTAGGGGCCCCAAGAGCGATCTCCTTCCCGAAGTTCAAAACGACAAGTTCATCGGCAAGCGCAACGACGACCTTCATGACATGTTCCACGAGCAGGATCGTAATCCCTTCATCCCTGAGGCTCTTGATAAGATCGATCAGGGAATCCATCATGTCGAGGCTCACACCGCCCATGGGTTCGTCAACCAGCAGCAACTTGGGCGCGGTGGCGTATGCCTTGGCCAACTCGAGAAGTTTCAGGCGCCCCACTGACAGCATCTGTGCCTGCTTATGAAGATCTTCTTTGAGGAACATGCGTTCCGCTATTCTTTCCGTTTCCTTCTGCGCTTCTTGTTGCGGCATTCTCAGAAGAAGAGGGATCATAATATTCTCAAAAACGGTGAAACCCGTAAAGCATTGGGGAATCTGGAACGTGCGCGTGATGCCCTCCAGTGAACGCTTGAAGGTGGGATAGTTCCCGATATCCTTGTTCTTAAACAGAATAGTTCCCTTGGTCATCTTCTCGACACCGGTGATGACATTGATAAGCGTCGTCTTGCCGGCGCCGTTGGGACCGACAACGCCGAAAATGATGCCTTCGCGAATCGAAAGATTGAGGTCGGAAACCGCGACTACGCCGCCGAAAGCCTTTGTCAGATCTTTGATCTCCAGTATATTCATAGCTTTTTCCTGAATAAGCCCATAATGCCTTTAGGGATAAATCTCGCAAAAACGACGAGAACGATGCCGTAAAGCAAAAGGTGCGCTGTTGGGAAATGTGCCCTGAAAACCTCGCCTAACGGAACAAGCAGGACCGTACCGATGACGGGTCCGAATACCGTGCCGATACCGCCGACCATAGTCAGAAAGATGGGCTCCACGGTATGGACCATGTCAAATACGCTCGAAGGATCGACAAAACCGGTATGGATGGACAGGATGCCGCCCGTGATTCCGGCCAGAAAGGAGCTTATATACAGGGCAATCATTTTGTATTTCTTGGAATTGATTCCCAAGGCAAGAGCGGCGTCCTCATTTTCTCCCACGGCAAGAAAGAAATAATGTGTCTTGGAGAGTTTTATAAGGAGAGCGCATAATACGCCGAAGCCCGCAAGCCAAAGGGAGATGACGAAATAGAGCCCTCCGCCGCTGGGGAACACCCAAAGCGGACTTGGGTTCACGACGATACCCTGGGTGCCCTGGGTGAAAGACCTCCATCCCTCAATGATGAGCTTGGTCACCTCAGCCAAGGCGAGTGTCGAAAGCGCAAAATAGGGACCCCTCAGTCTGAGGGCTATGGAACCTATAATAACCCCGGCAACGAGTGTGACGGCGCCCGAGAAAGGCAACGCCAGCCATGGAGACCACTCCAGGTGGAAATGCAGAAGCGATACCGTGTAGGCGCCGATTCCGACAAAGCCAGCATGACCGAAGGATATCTGACCCGCGAATCCACCCAGTATGTTCCACGAAGTAGCCAGGAGTATCGTGATATTCACGATGAAGAAAATGTTGTAAAGATACTTGTACGATTCCGGATCAATGACACACGGAATGAACGAGAGTACAACCAGGCAGATAAAGAGCATTAGGATTGGCTTGACAGACCTGTTTTGCATAATCTATAGCCTCGTCTTTCCTCCAAGTAAACCGGATGGCTTGAAGAGCAGTATCCCCAGGAAGAGGATGAAAGCCATGATATCTTTCATACTGTATTCTAAAAAAGTACTCGCTAAGGCTTCCGCCACGCCAAGGACGACACCCCCCACCAGAGCGCCGGTCACGGAACCCATTCCGCCCAGCACGACGATGGTGAATGCCTTGATCACGAAGTTGCCGCCGACAAAGGGATAGATGTAGAAAATGGGTGAAAGGACGCCTCCGGCCATGGCCGCCAGTACGACGCCGATACCGAAGGTCGCGATCGAAATCCATTTCACATTGACTCCCATGACCGATGCCGTATCCTTGTCCAGTTCAGTGGCCCTTATGGCCCTCCCTATATAGGTCTTGGACATGAAGAGATAGAATGCCACGATCAGGACGGCGGACATGCATGACGAGATCAGTGCCGGGTAACCGATTCTTGTCTCAAGAAAAACCATGACGTCCTGGGAAAAGGGGAGCGTAACGGTACGGTAATCGGCCGACCAGATGTACATTGCCGACGTAGCGAAAATAAACGAGATACCGAGGGTAATGATAAGGGATGTTATCTCCCTTTCCCTGACGGGTATGGGGTCGATCAGGAATTTGTAAATGACCGCGCCGAGGATAAAGAAGACCGGGGCTGTCAAAAACACACTGACATAAGGACTGATCCCGAACCTGTCAAACAGAACATAGGCGGCATACATGCCGAGCATCACTGCATCGCCATGGAACATATTGATGATCCGCATGACACCGAAGATCATGGTTAGTCCTATGGCGAGAAGAGCATAGATGAGCCCGATCAGGATGCCGTTTATAATGATCGAAGTTATCATAGTCTATATACCGCAGTTTCGTGGGTGAGGGTGCCGACGGACGGCAACCCGCTTCCGTTCATTAGTTAATATACGGGTTGACGTTCCGCGGCCTCTTTCGGCCAGACCTGGATAAGCTTGCCGTCGATCCATTGCGCTACGGCAGTCATCTTGTAGGCTTTGTTCTGGTTGGTATATCCATCGAAATTCTCAAATTTGACGGTGCCGAAAATGGTTTTCATATTAAGGGCTTTAAGACTTGCTTTCAGCTCTTCTCGTTGCTTCGCAATGTTGGTAGATTTCACGCCCTTGAGCGCTTCGGCAAGGACTTGAACGGCCACATAGCCTTCGACCTCATGTTCACCGGGAGCATATTTGTACTTCTTTTCCCAAGCGGCATGCCATTTCTTCCAGTTCGGGTCCTTTATTTCACCGTGCCACGGTCCGGAGCTGAAATATTTCTCCGTCGCCTTGCCGCTCTTTTCATAGATGTCCTGCATGCTGTGACCGGCACCGGTCCCGGAGAACATCTTCGCTTTAAGCCCGACTTCTTTGATCTGCTTTGCAAGAAGAATCCCGTCTGTCAGATAGGAAGTGAGCACAACCATATCGGGTGCGGCGTGCACGACTTTAAGCAGCAGCGGCTTGTAATCCATGGAGTTTTCATTATATGCTTCCGAAACGACGAGATTAAACTTGTCAGGATTTTTCTTTAAGAAAGGCAGAATGCCGTACTTTGCAACGCCCTGGCCGAAGGCATTGTCCACATAGAGATAGGCAACCTTCAACTGTTTCTTGTTTTCTTTGGGATAGACGACTTTCAAAACGAAATCCTCAAGGGCGGCGCTGTACATGCCTGTCGTCGGCTGAAAGCGGAACACATAGTCGTTGTTCTTGCGGGTGATATCATCAAGGGCCGGATGTTCGAGCAGGTAAGGCGTCTTGTTGTCGAGGGCCACAGGTGCAACCGCAAACGCAACGCCGCTGCTCCAGCCGCCAAGCAACGCGATGACATTATCAGAAGAGATGAGCTTCTTGGCGGAGGAAACTGCCAGGGCCGGTTTCGCCTGGGTGTCTTCGAAGACAAGCTGAAGCTTGTTTCCATTCACACCGCCTCTGGCGTTGATTTCGTCCACGGCCATGGTGTAGGCTTTTTTGAATTTCTCGCCGAAATTGGCTCCTGGTCCAGTCATGGGTGCGGGGCAGCCTATCACGAATGTGCCCGCACCATATGCAACCTGGGAGAATAGAAATACGAAGAACAGAACGCTGGACAATATCTTGGCAAACATAATCCCTCCTCATGTGGTTTGGTTGGACTGTTTATTAAAAAATTATTGCGTTGATAATCATCAGATAGGCAATTTGTATGCCGTTACGAATGACTTAGGGGGGGGAGGGGAATTCGACTATCTAATTAGGATGTTACAGGGTGGTGGCGCAAGCGGCGTGGGATAGGATAATCCGGTGACGATGCAGAAATGCATAGATAATGGCATGTATCGTGTATATCGAATTGAAAATACAAGAAGTCGCAGAAATGCTGCGAGTCGCAGACATGCGACTATTTGTTCAGGAGGCCGTACCTCGATGCCTTGCGAAAGACAGTGGCCCTGTCCACTCCGAGGATCTTTGCCGTCTTTTGCCATGATCCGCATTCCTTAAACGTATCGGACAAAAGATGGGTTTCCGTTTCGATAACCGCGTCCCGCAGGCGGGCGCCGTGACGGTGAAGCGGATGCCTGACATGGATGAATCCGGGCAGGTCGTTGACGGTGATTTCATCTCCCTGTGACATGACGATCATCCGTTCGATCACGTTCCTCAGTTCCCGGACATTACCCGGCCAGGCATAATTAATAAGCTTATCAAGAACTTGAGGGGAGATGGCCTTGTTGTATCCGAAATGACGGTTCAATTCGTCCAGAAAATGGCGTACCAAGAGAGGAATGTCTTCTTTGCGGTTGCGTAGCGGAGGCACGTTGATCGGAACAACCATCAGGCGGTAATAGAGGTCTTCGCGGAAAGAACCTTCCGTGATCAGCTTGGAGAGATTCCGGTTCGTGGCGGTGATGATCCGAACGGTGACAGGCTTGGCAACTGTTCCCCCGACGCGGGTAATATGCCTTTCCTGAATAACGCGAAGAATCTTAACCTGTAAGGGAAGAGGCAGTTCCGCCACTTCATCGAGAAAAAGCGTGCCTTTGTGGGCGAGTTCGAAGAGGCCCGGCTTTCCTTCTTTCTTGGCGCCCGTAAAGGAACCGCCTTCGTAGCCGAATAGCTCCGACTCTAGGAGTTGCTCCGGAATAGCGGCGCAATTGATGCCGATGAAGGGACTCGCATCGCCTTTGCCCTGTCTGTGAACGAGTTTAGCAATGACTTCTTTGCCGGTTCCCGATTCGCCCGTAATGAGCAGGGTGGAATCCACATCGGCCATCTTGATGGCGAGGTCGACAACCTGCATCATCACACTACTCCGAAAGATCAACTCGGCGCTGCGAATCTGCAGGGACCGCAGATGGGTCAACTCGGTCTTGTATTTAAGGGCGCGCGCTTTTTCATGGCAGAGCTGTTCCTGAAGGTTTGCCAGTTCCGAGACATCCCGGACGTTGGTAACAACACGGAAGAGTTTGCCGTTTTCGTCGAAAATGGGATTGCCGGTGACGAGAATCTGCTTCTTTCCCTTCACGGTTTGGCTGATGGTGACGCTCCTGAGCTCTTTCATGACGACGAGCGTTACGGACTGGTTGAAGTACCCCTCATCTACGAGCTCATACATCGTTCGGCCGATGACTTCGCTGGCTTTGATGCCGGTAATCCTTTCATACGCTTCGTTGATGTCGAGAACACGCCCCTCGCCGTCGGTGACCCAGATACCGTCGTACGAGGAATGGATAATGGCGCCAAGTTCGCGGTTCAGGCCCTTGACGACGCCCAGTTCGTTGGAGATTTCCTCCAAGTGGGAAATATCCTGAAAGACGCTGACGGCGCCCACGACTTTGCCGTCTCTGATGACGGGAGCATAATTGGCCACGAAAGACATGTTTGTCCCCTCAAATTTCTGCCCCGTGAGCGGTTTTCCGGATTTCATGATATCCATGAGACGGCTGTTGGGTATCGCCTCGAGAACCTTGCGTCCGATGAAGCTGCCGGGTTCATGACCAAATAACTCTTCAGCCTTGCGATTGGCCGTTACAATAGTGCCGCTTTCGTTAATTGCTACGATACCGCTTTCTGCGGAATCCATGATCGAATAAATCTGTCTTCGAAATTCCTTGATGGCGCTCTTGAGCGCTGCAGCGTAATCCGCCAGGGTGACAACGCCGAGGACCGTACCATCTTTATCTACAACAAGGGAGGGAATAGCCGTACCGCCGGGGATTCTGTCAACTTCGATGTCGAGGGATACGCGGCCGGCAGAGATGGATAAATGATTCCCGACCGGTTCGGCCAAAGAGTTGCCGCTTTGCAGGGCCTGCATGAGATCCTTATGGGTAACGGCTGCGACGGGACGATTACGCAAACCGGCAACGGGAACGATATCCACGTTGTTTGAATACATAAGATACAAGGCCTGGCCGATGGTATCGACAGGCGACAAAGACTCAACGTATCTAATGATGCCTGAGACTTTCATGTATGGAGCTCAAACGAGATCAGTACTGTATGTAACGATGAATAGTATATATATACTTTTTTTTGGGGAAAAAGAATAGAGGAAAATCGATTCACTTAACCTTGTCCCGCATTGAAAAGATGTTTGCCTTTCTATTCAGATACATAGGGGTTAATGGGGGTGCAACGCACCTTGTCTGAAAGGTTTCCGGAGCAACGACAATTTCGCGAGGAGTTACATTATGAGCGACTTTCAAAGAGACTTTTGAAAGTCAGCGTCTGCGCATTTTTGTAAAAAATAAGGATAAGGGGAAAAGAAAAATCATGGTTGAGCATGATGTGATGATTGAAATGGTGCCCCCGGGGCGATTCGAACGCCCGGCACACGGATTAGGAATACGATTAATACGGCAAATCATCCTCGTCACAGAAAATCGCTTGACATCACATATCTTATAATATAAACAACTTAACATGTTAACGATAGACGATCCTATTCTCAAGGAATCACAATAAATGACGTATAGGGGTAGAAATAGGGTAGAAAAAGAATCATACCCCTACGCGATATAACCCGTGCCCCTCACGTAGAACTTAATGAGAAATATAACCCGAAAACAACCAGGTGTCTACGAAAGAAAATCCGAGCATAGGAATTTTCTTGGCAAGCCCGACGTGTGTTTCTACGTCACTTACAAGAAGGACAGGAAGAAAATATGGGAAAAGATCGGCTGGTTGAGTGAGGGGTATTCAGTCAGGGTTGCATCTCAGCTCCGGGCTGAACGCATAAGGAGCCTGAGACATGGCGAACAATTACCTAAGCAAAAACCCAAAGCCCCGTACTTCAAAGATGCCGCGCAGGCGTATATTGAATGGGCGAAAGACAACAGGGCGAGGTATGGACGGGATGATGAAAGTAGATACCGAAAACACCTTGCCCCTCTGTTTGGCGAAAAGAGAATCAGCGATATTTCGTCGTTCGATCTTGAGAGATTGAAAACTGATCTGACCAAGAGAGAAATGTCTCCCGCCAGTATAAAGCATTGCCTTGTCGTGTTCCGCCAGATAGTAAACAAAGCAATCACCTGGGGTTTGTATAAAGGCGATAACCCGATCAAAGGGGTGAAGATGCCCGTTATCAAAAATCAGAGGGATCGATTCCTATCATATGATGAGGCAGATACTTTGTTGACGGAATTAGAAAAGACCTCAAAAACGGTGCATGATATGGCATTGATCAGCCTGCATTGTGGATTGAGGGCGGGAGAGATTTTCAATCTCAAGGGGCAGGATTTGAACTTCGAAAACAGTATAATCAACATTGCCGACCCGAAAAACAAGGAAAGCCGCAAAGCCTATATGACAGAAGCTGTTAAAGAGACGCTTCTTGCCAGAAAACCTGATTTGCCTGACGAATATGTTTTCAAAGCTAGGAGCCATGGGGGTAAAATCCAGCGGGTATCGAACGCATATGCCAGAACAGTTAACAAGCTGAAATTCAACGACGGGATAGAAGACCCTCGCCACATCATTACATTCCACAGTTTAAGGCACACATTCGCCTCCTGGCTCGCATCACAAGGCGAAACGATTTTAACGATTAAGGAACTTCTGGGGCACAAAACACTTGCCATGACTGCTCGCTATGCACACCTGATGCCCGATCAAAAAAGGCAGGCGACTGCGAAGCTTGAGAATATCTTCAAAGAAAAACGAGATACAAATGCCAACGCTCAAGCCGAGCAATCATAAGAAATGGGACTGATCCGAAGGGCCTCCACGGAAAGGAACTATCCATGCCCAGAAGCAAACCCATAGAGCCGAAAACAATATACGAGTTGTGGTGGAAATATCTTAAGCGGAGCACACGATATAGGGAATTCTGCGAAACCATACAGCAAGCAGAGGAAGAAATTGCCGTCACCGAATCTACCACAACTGATAAGGGCAAAGCGCTTTCCGGTAGAGACTTATACCGTTTGAAAAAAATCACAGAGCTTAGTAGAGACGCCCGTATATTTGATAGGGTTGAAGAGCTTTATCGTGACAAATGGAAAGAAAAACACGAATCGGTAGAAGGGCGAGATTATTCTGACCCATGGGAACTTTTGGATAGTTGGGAATTCTTTGGCGATGTCCACGAAGATGAAGATGGATTCGAAAAATGGTGGAGCGAAAATGGCAGCAGGCTGCGAGATGATTTTATGATCGATTTAAGCGATCCAGAAGCCGTTCAGGCCTTACCCTTATTGGAGGCTTCGTTGCGCAGATTTAGAAAGCTTAAAGACAATCGATGTCCCACTTCGAAAGAAATCTTGGAACTGATCACGTCAGACAATGAATATGTCTTCGTGGCTGTACCCCTTCGCAAGCTGACGGGCAAACAAGTCGGCAAGGAACTCAACAGTATCAGAAAAGAAAGAAGGCAGTTCTTGGAGACGAAGGGGGCGTACAGGAGTCGAAGCTCCGCCTCGATCAATAGAATACACGAAGATGAACTTGCAAGATATCTAGAGGCATATGATCAGTTCATACGAGAGCCGAATGCGAGCGGCAATCGCAAAAAACCTAGTCCTGATGTGAAGCGAGCGGAAAAGATCATAAAAAATGTCGAACGATTCACATTCCCTGGCCCATATCAACCTGGCGATTTCGAAGTTTAGCAGCACCCCTTACCTTCATTTGACGTCCGCTAATCCTCATCTATAATCGTCTCCATGCAAACCAGCATGGAGGTCATCAATGAATAACGAAAAAATAACACCAAAAGCGATAACACCTCGTCAGGCAGCAGCTCTTTATGGATTCACCGTCGGGCAACTTTGCACGATGCGATATCGCAAACAAGGACCCAGATTTTACCGTACCAACAGTCGTGGGGGCATAAGATACATGGTAGAAGACTTCGAGGCATGGCTGAAACAGAATCCTGTATTGACTGTGGATTCTTTCCCGAAGGAATAGCCCAATCTCATTTGTGTCGCATTGGCAAGAAACGGATGCCTTGCCTCTTATGTTGAGATCATTTAGCAGGAAGGAAATGGATGATGACGGTTGATCGGGTAGGAATGAGTCGGGGGTTAAAGGAAACAACGGCATTGCAATACGTCAGCCACTGCTTGGAAGGGATAAAGAACGAATCTCTCGACGGGGAAGACCCATATTCACCGTTAATGATACATGCGTTCATCCACAAGATCGTATTGACTGTAGGAAGCCAGAACATTGCCAGAGATCGTGGGACGATTCATAGGTTGTTTGATCCTTATTTCATCGACAAGGTGCCACCGCAACAAAGGAGAATGGATTACTATCAAGAAAGATGGATTAAACACCTCCCCGCCTGCGACATCTACATCTTTACGTTCCCGATTGGTCGTCAAGCTCCATTCTGGATTGAAATACATACGAAAGAGAGCTGTTCCTTGGCGAATCTGAAGGAGTTGTTGATTAAAATCAGGAAAGACCTTCCGAAAGCCGGCGTGTCATCAATCGACTACACGATTGATCTTCCCGCATGGAACTCCCGATGTGCCGAAAATCTGTTCTGGGCGTTGAAAAAATGTCTCTACATTCCTTATCGACGGGGGGCACAAATATACGGCGGTCAACTGACAATGACAGGGAATTGCAATAGGATGAATACTGTATATCGAGTCGGGGATACGAAAATTTATGAAAGAGGCTCAGACGGCAACAGGACAGGCGATTATTGGGACATCAAGGATATCGATAGAGTCAGACTAGAGTATTCTGCTCCCAGACATAGGCTCCGAAAACACGGAATCAGTCGGATCGGCGATCTTATCACGGGTATAAGCTTTTACGAAATGAATAAGGATATTTATCACTTCAAATGCTTTGAGGGGTCAACGGAACTTCCAGTTTTCCATAAGGATTATCGAGCGACTGATAACTACGGAAACGGTGATTGTTTTCAACTAGAGCATATCAATCACAGAGGGTTCATCAAGGGTTTGAATCAGTATGTTAAGGACATGGCAAGATTCGAGGGCTTCAAAGCGGCGCTGATGGAAGTGATGATGCAGGCTGATTCTGAGTGGGCTAGAATCTGCCGCAAAAGTATATGAGAACTCCCTTGACAGAATACAGCAGGCAGCCTTTGGACAAGACTTCTCACAGGATATCTCCTCTCAATGAGCAATCAGGACGTATGCATATCTGGCACATGCTGCTGATATATCGTTCTACGCTGGATGGAACGCTGCTTTCTCAGTGTGTCAGACAGAGATGGAAATAATTCAATCGATTCCTCTGTAAATTAGGATTGTGGCGCATTTGAGAGCATGTCACTTTCGCAGTGCCCTGCCTCTCTGTAAAACCCGACTTTTGACGCTCAAATATCGCTTATACGCGATTTCCCAAACTCAAGGTTGGTGATGATAGCCACCTGACTTCTGGTATTGCTTTAAAAACGATTTATTTGAGTCGGGGTATAAAAAGGATCGATACGGATAATCTAGGACAACAACGGAATAGGCAGGATGATTCAGGGATAAGGAGGCACCCAGCAGGATGAATAAGCCGATCCGACAATTCACGAGCGAAAAGGAAATAATACGGCATCTGCCCGACATCAAGATCAGTCGTCGTAAAAACCCGCAGCTCCATATGCCGGAAGTCCGCTTTACGCTAAAAGGCAAAACCTTGGAAGGCAATATCCGCCCCTTCTTGCTCGCTGCGCTGTATCTTGGCTTTCTAAAATCCGGCACTATTGGCGATGACATCGTCAAAGTGCCTATCGACCGCATCAGGAAAATGGAACGTTTCATCTTGGACTACAAAGCAGAAGGTCGCGAAGGGCATAGGGGGGTGCTAGATGCTGCGCATAAGCTCCTTACTGAAGTGCAGCATGATAATACTGACAACGACGACAATATCGATGCCCTTCCCGGACATTCGCATAAAGGATCGGAGACTTCATTGAGGTTCACTCTGAAAGGAGAAGAGAGGAAAAAATTTGAAGTCAGGCTTAGGATGACGATCCTCTGGCTACTTTGATTTATTGAAGGCATTCATAATGCGTTAGACAACCGCCATGGTAGAAAGGAGGTAGAAGTAAGGCAGAGGCATTGATGTTCCGAGATCATGGCATACTATCCGGAAGTATGCCGTTAACTGGAACGCTGATGGATGGGAACTGATAGGGGTTATATGTGTTATCGATTACATGGATATTAACGCGCTGGACGATGATTATCAACGACATGGAAAAAATGGGCAAGAAGGCCCTCTTGCCCCCGGCATATTCTTTTAAAAAGATTTGCGTATAGCTTTCAAAGGTAGGTTCTGAGAATACTAATTCTCGTGAGTCGAATTAATATGAATAAAAATGAGAAAGGAGGAATAAGAAATGTCAGTTTTAGGAAGCTTATGGGTTAAAAATCTCTCCTGCTATAACATCAGAGTTACCGTGCAAGATAATGCGGCGCACGATTGGAGCCATGATTATCCTCCAGAGCATGATGGAACTATTAAAAATATCTTTATTTCAGTCGGTGTGTTCTTTCCTACGTCGATGACATTGCCGGTTATGGTCGATGATATGCGCACAAACGAGCGCCTAGCATACGATACATTTGAATTTAAAAGTGGGCTATTTTTTCAAGCAGTAGGATGGGTGGTGCTTGGTCCGGAAGGTCAAATATTCCTCATGCAAGGAAATCCGCCGGTAAGGAAATACAAAAAACTAGAACAGGCTTTTAGCGATAGCATTGAATGGGAAATAAAAAATCGAAAGAAAAATTTATAATGATGCTTATTAAAGCCCACTCATTGAACACATTAACGTATGGACCGGGATGCATTCGAAGCTTGAGTTGCAATCCCTTAAGGTTAAATTGTTTAAGAAACCCCGCCCCAAGGGGCGGGGTAATTCACTGTATGTTTCAGACGAGGCACCCCAGTGGATTCTGACCAAAATCCGGGTAGCTTCGAATAGTATGCTCGATCAGTATAAGCTAATGGGAAGGAGTGTTCTCGCAGGAATGCTGTCGGAGACTGCCTCGCAGGGATTCAGTGTCTGGATGATTCCATCACTGAAAGTGCGACGGATTATGATTGTCCCCGATACATGGAAGCCTGCCAGATCGACCTCTTTTGCCGCCAGGGTTTTCTTTTCAAATAGTATTTTCTGGATTCTAAAGCATACCCCATCGCCTTCTTTCTAAAGCCCTGAAAATCACGGCTGTTATTAAGACTCCGAGGAAAACTGATCGTCCAAGAAAGCTCACCTTGACAGGCCGTTCACATTCGATGTGAATTTTTTCTTGACAAGAAATTTCAAAAGGAATATAAGGATATTCACAAAGGAGGTGAATGAATAACTAAACCGAAATCGAAGGGAGGTCAGTTCATGAAGATTAATTTCGGTGAACTCATGGCAAAAGCGAGACGTCAAAAAGGAATGACATTACGGCAACTCAGTAAAGAGATAGGAGGGCAGCCAAGCTTTTGGTCAGAGATCGAATCAGGAAGACGATTACCACCGAAAAATGAGGAGATTCTAAAAAATCTGGCAAGTGTTTTAGGATTGGATTCCGAAAAGATAAAGGAATCGGCTCAGATGGAACGTATGAGAAAAAATTCGCCAATCATCGATAAGATTTACAATTCTGATCCTGATTTAGCATGGGGATTTTGCCGCGCCGTTGAAGATACCTCTGATGACGCGATATTGAAGAAAGCATTTACGACTGCTCTTGAAACGCTCACGAGGAAACGAGAATGAAAAAGGTTACCGTTGTTCCGGGATTACGCAGACGCGATATAGAAAAAATGGTGATCGATGTCCTCAAAGAGATTCAGCCGCGAGCATTGGAGGGAAAAGAACCGGTTGATATTGAATACTTCTATGAGTGCATCATCCCGGAACAACATGAGGTCAGGACTGGCTACACTGATCTCTCGAATCTGGGGGCAGGGATTATCGGTTATACTGACTCAGTGAATCGTATCAGTATAGTTGATAAAACGTTGAGCGACGCAACTCATAAACCTGGCTTACGGCGGTTTAGAACAACGGTTGCTCATGAATCATTTCATTGCATTCATCATGTGCCAATTCTCAGTTATTTCCGAGCTGTATCGAAAGAGGAAACGAACATTCTTTATCGAGTGGAGAAAAGTCAGATTAAAACGTACCAAGATCCTGAGTGGCAGGCTTGGGAATTCGCACGATCATGTCTTATGCCAAGGCATTTAGTCGTTAAAGGATATGAAAGGGGGTTTTCTGATAAGGATTTCGCGGAGATGTTCGATGTAAATCCTGCTTTTGTGAGAACACGACTTAAGACGTTAAAATTACGATAAAAAATAAGGGGTTTGCCGACCCCTTATTTTTCGTCATCAGCGGACCACATTCAAAGGTTCTGGAAGCCTCTTCGGTGTGGGAAATTCTCTGATCGTGTCAGAGACACGGACCGCCGACCCTTATTTATTTTTAGCCGTCTCTCAGTAGATCACCGGGGCCGAATTTGTCAAGCAATATTTTACTTTTCCAGAGAAAGGCAAGGTCTCCATGGATCGAGATCATAGCGATCATTACAGTAGGCGACGCCGGATCCTATACTTCATTTATCGAATATGGGTTACCCGCAGAGATGGACGCCGAGATTACGCAAGGGATCATGGTTTGAAGGCATGGAAAATTCCGGTTTACGAGAAGTGATTAGCTGAAAATATGCCATGATCTCATGGCCCAGGTTTGTCCCCTGCCTGGTTCCAAAAGAGGGGACACAAATAACTAACGGAGGATTCACCATGGGAAAAGGTTCTCATCACGTTGTGCCAAACTCTGACAAGGGTGGTTGGGATATAAGAAAAGGCGGATCGGAACGCTCTTCTGGGCATTTTGATCATAAACAGGATGCCGTTGATCGTGCACGAGAAATTAGCCAACATCAGGAAACCGAAATGATCGTTCATAACAAAGACGGCAAAATAGCTTGGCGAGATAGTCACGGTCACGATCCATATCCCCCTAAAGGGTAAACTTCAACAAGCGGGAGGGTTGATATATTGACCCTCCCGCTAATTTTCAACTAATCAACCAGTCACTCCCAGAATAACCTCCATCTATTCAATATTGTGGAATAATCCGGTTGACAGCCCGTTCCTATCTGTGAGAAAGACAACATAAAATTACTCTTTTCTATTGAGTATCCAACACTTAGGAGCAGAAAAGCGTGATTTTATCGTCTCAATCGGGGGCAAAAACTCAACAGAAAACTTATCAGCACAGAAAGGAGCCAGCACATGAACATGGATCAGACGGCAAGTATCGTTCGATTCCCTGCTGTCACAACGAGAAGCAGGGCGCGAGTCAAACAAGGGCGAAGCGTCGACGGCATCAAGTACTTTAGCGCACAGCAGATCAAGATGCTCCGACGACGAGCAAGGGAAGAGGCAGAGCTTGACGTGCAGAAGAACAAGGTCACGGCGATCCGTGAATGGATGGTGATCGACTTATTGACATCGGCGGGTCTCCGGGTATCCGAAGCAGCCGATCTCCGCTGCGGGGATTTAAAGATCGGCTACGCCGACAGCAAAATACATGTCCGTAAAGGTAAGGGGGCTATATCGGGGCATGTCGTTATTACGGAAGCGCTTAAACGTCATTTTAAAGCGTTTAAAGCGTGGAAAATCAGTCAGGGCGAGCCCGTAGGCGATGACGATCATCTCTTTGTCGGGCAGCGAGGGGCATGGACGCCCCAAGCTATTCAGCAGATCGTCAAAAAATATCTGCGGGAGCTTGATCTATACGAGAAAGGAAAATCTGTTCATGCCCTGCGCCATAGCTACGCCGTCGAACTGTATTCCAAAGAGAAGGACCTCCGGGCAGTACAGAAGCAGCTCCGGCATATGTCGATACAATCAACTCTTGTTTACGCTGATGTTACGGACGAAGCGATTCAATCACAGATAAAAGGGCTCTGGAACTAACGTAAGCGGAACGGATGAACGATTGCCCCAGTGACTGGTACCCACCCCCGGGTGGCTTCCTCAGAAATGACCTTGCCGCACGACAGAGCCCTTCGCGCGGATATTATGGGCGAAAAACACCCGTTCCTAAATTCAACACCCGCACAAACATCAATCCCCAAAATCCTGAAAGCCGACGAATCTTCCTTGAAACAGAGAAGGCGGATAACAACACCCCATACAGAAAGGAGCTTATCATGTACAAAATCATCACAGCATTATGTCTTCTCATTTGTTGCTCGACTGCCCAAGCAGCGCCGATGGTCGGAACCGAAGGCACTGTCAAACCCAAGCTGATCGCCTTATGCGTATCTCAAGATGCCTATGACAACTGGATTAAGGCTTCCGTCGCGAACGACAGGGATGGAATGATAGAGCTGGTCCTGATCCAACAGTGTTTCTTCGCCGAAAAAGTGAAGTAGCCCCCAATTGAACCGGACACTTTGAATCTGGAAATAAGTTGTAGGAATAGATATAGAGATATTACTACAACCAGAAAGAAGGTGTTTATGGTTCCTGTAGAAGTGATCGTCGGTGTACAGAGGCGACGTCGCTGGTCGGCTGCCGAGAAGAAGTCGATGGTGCGGGAGGCGGAGCAGCCGGGAATGAGCATCTCGGCTGTAGCCCGGAAGTATGACATCCATCCGAACCAGTTGTTCCACTGGCGCAGGCTTGCCGAAGAAGGGGCTCTGTCGGCGGTTGGTGCAGATGAAGGCGTCGTTCCTGCATCGGAAGCCAGAGAACTGAAGAAGCAGATCCGGGAGTTGGAGCGTCTTCTGGGCAAAAAGACAATGGAGGTGGAGATATTAAGAGAGGCTGTCCGGATTGCCCGTGAAAAAAAACTGATCTCGCGGTTGCCGTTGTTGCCGGAGGACGATTCCCGATGAAGACGGTTGTCGATACGCTGGACGTTTCCCGTTCCCGGCAGTACGAAAGGCAAGGGAAGGAAGCCGATTCGAGAAGCCGCCATTACAGGAGAGGCGACGATGGCAGATATCTTCTTCTGATCAGGCAGGTTATTGATAATCGTCCCAGTTACGGCTATCGGAGAGTAACGGCAAGAATCAACAGGTTTCTGGAACGTCAGGGGCATCCGGGAGTTAACCCCAAACGGATTTATCGTCTCATGAAGATGCACAATCTGCTTCTTCAGCGGCATACGGGTAGGCCGGCAAGGCTTCACGAGGGCAAGGTCACGACGAGACGGAGCGATCTTCGTTGGTGTTCCGATGCGTTTGAGATTGCCTGCTGGAATGGGGACCGTCTCCGGGTAGCGTTCAGCATGGATTGTTGCGACAGGGAAATCATGAGTTATGTAGCCACGACAGGGGGCGTATCCGGCGACATGGTCAGGGACTTGATGGCGGAAGCCATTGAGGCCCGTTTCGGTATGATCAATCGGCTGCCTCACAGAATCCAGTGGCTGAGCGATAATGGTCCTGCGTACACCGCCAGGGAAACGAAAAGCTTTGGGCAGATGATGGGGCTTGAGGTTTGCACGACCCCGTTCTATAGCCCGGAATCGAACGGAATGGCCGAATCCTTTGTCAAGACCTTCAAGAGGGATTATATTCATCTGAATATCCTGACTGATGCCGAAACGGTCATGAAGCAACTGCCCGGATGGTTCTTAGACTACAATGAAAACCATCCGCACAAGGGATTGAAAATGATGTCGCCCAGGGAGTATAGGAGACATCAAAATAAGTTAGAACAGTGTCCGGTGAAATAGGGGCAACTCCAAAAGGCACACGAGTGCTTGTTATTGAGAAGAGTTGGACGATCTTGAAGGTCCGGGTCAAGACGGGAAAATCTAGAGGCAGGGCTGGCTGGACCGCGAATGAATTTATCGACTAAAGAACAAGAAAACAATCACAGATATTCAGTCATCGGTCAAACAGAACAACGACCATAACGTCTGAATTTAAGAAATCAAGGCTGTCTATCCAACAGTTGCCACAAGTTGTTCAGTAGCAAGATGAATCGGTCTAAAATAACTTAGGGAGTATCTACCATCCTAATTTATCTGCGTGCGCAATGAGCTTATTGATTATCAATTCTCGCTTTTGAAGATCGCGCTTCGAAAATTCACATTTTGAATGATGGTGACCAAACATTACGACATTATTCTGAGTAATGGTAAGCTGGACATGATCTGAAGTCATGTCTAAGAGAGGTAATGATAACTGTTCTGCCATAGTGTTCTTTTTCATTTTAGTGCTCATAATTATCTCCTCTCAGCAAGGCAATAAATTAAATGAGCTTCCCCCTTAAATAATAAGATTTACTATCCACTAATGGATAAAGCAGATGATAAAAAAATTCAAGTCTTATTTTGTATAATTAATTTAACATGTTTGACAACTTTTGTCTCATAATCAACGTGTGTGTCGAGAAGTTGTACAACCCGTGGTTTGGATTGAGTCAAATCTTGTTCGACTTTTTTACCACCTACCTTTCTTTCACCTGCTTTGAAAAGATTCATATACTGTCTCGGGGCGACCCCCTCAAAGGGGATAAAAATGACTTTATTTCCAGGGGAGCCATTAACTTTAGGATCAAAATCAATAGCATCGTTATGTAATTGTCGAGCCAAGCTTTTTTCGTAAGGTTCTATGTAGTAGACTTTTGTTATTCCAGATGCAACTATATGGCGCGAACAATGATGACATGGAAAAGTCGTACAATAGAGAGCCGCGTTTCTTAAGGATGCGTTGCCAAGACGGGCGATGTTGACTATAGCGTCCATTTCCGCGTGGACAGACCTTGAGAATTCTAAAATATTTTTCAGTCTTTCGATCTCTTTAATTTTATCCATAGCTTCCGTTCTTTTTGTGACATCGCTGAGATAAGGCAAAAGAGCATTTTCGATAGCTTGAATAATTTTATCCTTGAATTCTTGGTTTTTGCATTGCTGACCATATAACTTCATGCATCTGCCATCATTTTCCTTGTCTCTTTCGGAATAATATCCGCCACCACATTTCGGAACGTCATTACATCCCGTTGATATTAATTCCCCGTCTTCACTCATAATCGCAGCACCAACCTGCCGTGAAAGGCAAGATGATTTCAGCGCTGCCGACTGTGCGCAATACATGGCGTATTCATCAGTGGAAGGCGTGATAAATTGGTCTCCAAGTATTAGATCGATATAACGCTTAACGCTGTCTTGCAGTAAAGTGACATTCACATCGGCGTTACGAATATAGAAATCAGCATAGTGGAGGGTGTCTAGTAACTGCTGTCCAAAGCCTTCCGATTCGGACTTATCTCTTTTCATCAAAGCAACTTCTTGACCATCAGGAATGTCCTTATGTTCGTTTAGGCGGTGTTTTCGAATCTGTTCGGGGCATAATATCGCGAATAGATAAAACATGTTACCATAAACAGCTTTGAGCAGTCCAACTTCCTCGGGATGTTTTATGCTGTCAATGACTGTCACATGCCGTCGCGGTTTTGATTTCACAGTTGAGTCTTCTTCTTTAACTTCTGCCGCTTTTTCTATCCCCTCTACTTTTTTAGCATTTTCTGATTTTTCAAGGTCTTCTCGTTTTATAGCAATCTCATTAATCGCGAACTGCGATAAAATATCATTGCCATATTTTCTTCTTAGGGCATTGCCGGCATCTTGTAGAGCCTCAATTACCTCAGCAGGATTATCACTTGTAGGAATAGGTGGATGTCCAGGAACCAAGTCGATATGCTGACGAATCAAATTGCTAACTTTTAAATAATGAGTTCCATAGGTATATGATCGAATTTTCTTTTCAAATTCTTTAGCCACAGTGCTGACGCCACTACCGAGAGGTCCGCAGAAAGCGATTACCAATTCATCTGTTTGACGAGCCTTTATTTCCTCAAAAACTTTCGCTTTTTTCGGTTTATCTGATTCTATTAGCGTGAGCGATTCCGATGGTTTAATTGCTGCATCTGCCATCTTGTTCCCTCCATTAAAGGCAAAATCGAATCAATGACTAGGTCTTCTGGAAACCAAGGACAATTAAAGCACATACACATGAAGCATTATCCAATCGGCTAGTTGTATAGCATGAAGAAATGGATAGCAAATAAATAAAATATTTATCTACAAAAATCAATAGAATGCCCGATACTGCGGGAAATGAATATGGGGTAGAAATAGGGTAGAAGAAGCAGCCGAAGAAGTAAGGAGTGTTCGTATAACTTATTGATATAATTGGTGCCCCCGGGGCGATTCGAACGCCCGGCACACGGATTAGGAATCCGTTGCTCTATCCTACTGAGCTACGGGGGCATATCCTGAAACTTACCGGCGAGGCCTAACACGGTTTAAGCGCTTATGTCAATGGTCATTCGCTGACGTTACCGGACCCGCGTTATTTAAGGAGCAGGATCGTCTTGCGGGTCTTGTCCGCCTTTTCCGCGGATTTATCTTTTTCATAAAGCAATTGGAGCTGGGCCAGGTAGACCAGAAGGGGCTTTCGCCATCCGTTGGCTGAAGCCGTATCCACAGCGACCTTGAGGATCGATTCGTTATAACATTGCTGTTTGACGGCGACGCCTGTGGCGATTAATCGCGACAACGGATCATCGATGCCGTTGATCTGTCTTTCAAGCTCTGCGGTGTCTTTCGCCTGGATGGCGCGATAGACGCCGCGATAACGGGAGGGCAGGCGGCCGCCGTCTACATACGCGATGATGCCGCGAAGGAAGTTGAAGAAATTCAGATAGTCGGGATTGGGTAAAATCTCTTCAATGTCAAGATATTCATCGTCACGAAATGTTTCCAGTACAGCGGTCTGGACGCCGAATTTGGTCAGATAAGCCTTGGCCAAAGTATCCAGATCGCCGCTGTTCTTGATCTCGTCGGTGGCCTTCCGGAAGTTGGTCTCTGCTATGAAGTCCCTGCCGGTCAGGTAGTTCTTCTTGTAATTCTCCAACTGGTTGTAACCGATATTCTTCCAGTCCGGCACCGAGTGAGACGAGCAGCCGGTTATGACCATTATAAAGGCAAAAATCGACAGCGTTCTTTTCATGGCAGATCGAACTCAGGCTCTTTCTTAAAGGATGACAGTATTTTATCCAGTTTATTAACCAGTTCGCCGACCGTATTGACCGTGTTGTCCAACTCGCCCCGCAGATATTTCAGGTCCTTGGTGGAATCCGAAGCGTTTGTGCTGATTTTATTGATATTATCGACCGTGACGTTGAGTTTTCTCAGCTTGATGAGGATATCCTTGAGAATGTTTCTGACGAGGGGAAGGGCTCCTTCATTGCCGTATAGCTGTTCGTCGGTTTTGCCCGCCAGGGAATCGAGTTTCGTCATGATATCCTTGAGCTTGACGAGGGATTCGTTGACGGACTGAACACTCTTGGGGTCGCTGACGGCCATTTCCAGCAGAGAATTTCTTGATGTTAGCCTCTGTGTATTGTTGAGAATTCTGTTCAAATCGCCCTGGGGGTCGGCGAGATTCTGGGCGATCGTCTCGACGTGCTCGACGATGCGCTTCACTTGATCGAGGATGGGCTGTCCGCGTTTGATGAGTTCATTGATGTCGCTCACTTCGGTCAAAACGGGCGTTTCCTTGGCCGATAAAGGGGGGCTCTGCAAATTAGCCGTGGTGATGACGATACGCGGGGCGGAGAAAAGGGGCTTTTCCAGGGTAAATTTGCTGTCGGCATGGATCCATTGCGTATGACGCCTGAGAACGGTGATCTTGACGAGAACGACACCCTTGTCGTCGAGGTCCGATGAGGCCACTTTACCGATATTGAAACCGGAAAAGATGACGGGCATACCCTCCTTGATGCCCTCGCCGGTCTTGGAAGCGAGAGTATAGGACTGTTCACGCTCAAAGAAGCCTTTTTTATAAGCCCCGAATAGTATGGCGACGATGATCAAAAGCGAGGTAACGGAGACGAAGAGGCCGACTTTGAGATTGTTATTCAGTTTCATAGATCATCTCGTAATGATGACGGTTCCATCTGTAATCAAGGATTTGGCAATCATTGAATAAATCGTATATCGTCGTCAATGTGTTATAAAAGAAAGCAGGGTCTTCCATATCGGGAAGAAGCTTCAACGGCCTGTCGATGATGATGACGGCATCGGCGACCATGGCTGACCGAAGCAGCATGACGCAAAAACGTTCACGATCCGAGAGACCGGGATTTCTTTTCTTCGCAATACGCTCGAGATTGAAACGCTTCAGGTGAGCCATGACAAGTTCTTCAGCCTCTCCTTCGGGCAGATTACGATGGTACTGGATAATTAAAGAGATATTGGCGCTGACGTCGAGATTCGATATCAAAGGGACATCGACCGAGACAAGTCCGACGTGATTCCTGTCGCGGTTTATTCGTATCTCGAGGTCTCTCTCCAGCGCATCTTCGCTGTCGAAAAGCATCAAGTGAACTTTGTGAAGATCGATATCGCGAATAATGACAATACCTCAATCATGACAATGGCAATAAAGACATTCACCATGCCGTTCAACACGGCAATGGGAATGCTCGTAAATTCATGAGAAGCCCGGAGGCCGAACCTGATAGGGATCAGCGTAATAAAAAAACCGAAAGCGGCACACTTGATGATAAGTATAATTATACCAGAAAACGTGGCGGATTGTAACAGGACATCTGCGTATGCTTCCATACTCATACCGACGATAAGTTTGGAAAAGAATGCCCCGCTGAAAAGAACCATGATGGAAAAGAGGCCGCTCAGTAGAATAATCGAGATAATCCCGCTGATAATGCGTGGCAGAAAAAGATAGTTTATGGTATCGATATTAAAGACATCCAGGGTTTTCAACTCATTGTTGACTTTCATGACGGCAATTTCCGTATTGATGGCCGAAGAGGAGCGCAGGGCGATCAACAAAACCGTAATGAAAGGAGACAACTCCGAGACGACAAAGCCCATGAGGAATCGCCCGAGGTGTTCCATCAGGTTGAAATCAAGGGAAAACTTGACGGTAATCGCGACCAGTGTTGAGCCGAATATGAGGGATACCGTGAGAAACAGGGGCAGCAGTTGGACGGAGGTAAAGTATATCTGGTTGATGAGAACCATGCGCGTGGCGCTGTTGTAAGACCGACGCTGAAACATCTTGACGAAGATGCTGAAAGAAAAGGAGAGCACTTCGCGGAGGCTTCTCGCCGCGTCTGTGCTGACACGCCCTAATTGTTCAATTGCCGTCGACAGCATGGTATCGTTTCCGAAGAAATCTAGAAGCGTTGAGAGATTTAACATATAATGAGATACAGAGCAAACGGCGATTGCGGGATTTTCAATCAAGGATGCGTATCATTATTGATAAAGCGTATTGAACGAGGAGGAGCATATGAAGATCATCCGATTTGAGACAGAGGATCATAGCGTGGCCTACGGTGCGTTCGATCCGGGCGAGCCCGGCGGGGCATATATCATAGAAGGGAACCTATTCGGCGACTATAGGGTGAGTGGAAAGAAGGTTGCAGTGCGGCGGATAATGGCGCCGTTGGCGCCGGTCAATATCCTGGCCTTGGGAATCAATTATAAGAAGCACGGCGAGGAAACGTCGCTTTCCGCTCCGGACCAGCCGGTCCTCTTTCTGAAGGCGACAACGAGCGTCATCGGGCCGGGAGAACCTATCATGTTGCCCGCCGCAGGAGGTTCGGAAGTGGACTACGAGGCTGAAATGGTTGTCATTATCGGCAAAACCGCGAAGAACATCCCCGCGGAAAAGGCCATGGAATACGTCATGGGTTACACATGCGCCAACGATGTCAGCGCCAGGGACTGGCAGATCAGGAAACAGAAGAAGCAGTGGGCGCGAGGAAAGAGCTTTGATACGTTCTGTCCGTTGGGACCATGGATTGTAACAAAAGACGAGATTGAAGATCCGGACAATCTCGCAATCCGGACAATCCTGAACGGTCAGGTTCTTCAGGAGGCCGTAACATCCGACATGATCTTCCCTGTTCGTGAAATCGTCAGTAACTTAAGTCAATCGCTAACGCTGCTTCCGGGGACGGTGATCCTGACGGGGACGCCGGAAGGCGTGGGGTTTACAAGGACCCCGCCGATATTCCTCAAGGACGGTGACAGCGTTACGATCGAGGTCGAAATGATCGGCAAATTGAGCAATCCGGTGGTC
Source organism: Syntrophales bacterium (assembly GCA_963668175.1). Classification (GTDB taxonomy): domain Bacteria; phylum Desulfobacterota; class Syntrophia; order Syntrophales; family PHBD01. The sequence goes on along the minus strand of OY764159.1, from coordinate 518,874 downwards.
GTGGAAAGACTCTAAAAGAATTGGATTAGAAGGGGGCGATGTATGGGCATTGCGGGTAACGACAAAAGAACGTTCATCATGTTTCTGTTGGCTTTTCTGATCGGCTTTTTCGTCGTTTCTTTTGTCGAAGTATTACGATCGTCCTATGCACCGTCGTCCGGGGGCATGAGGCCAGCAGGGGCCGTATCGCTGGGCGAATCGGTCCGTGCGCCGGCTTCGTTCGCCGACCTGACAGATAAAGTCAAGCCGGCGGTGGTCAATATCAGCACAACGAAGCTCATACGGCCGGGAAGGGGCATGTTGCGAGCCCCGTTCGGCGAAGATGCACCCTTCGGCGGCGATGAATTCTTCGATCGGTTTTTCGGTAGAACACCGCGTCGCGAATTCAAGCAGAAGAGCCTCGGCTCGGGGTTCATCATCAGTCATGACGGGTATATCTTTACGAATAACCATGTCGTTGAGCAGGCAGAGAAAATCATCGTCAGAATTTCCGACGGCCGTGAATATGAAGCGAAAGTGATAGGTAAAGACGCGAAGACGGACCTGGCGCTGATCAAGATCAAACCCACGGAAAGTCTGCCCGTGGTGGAAATAGGCGATTCGGAGAAACTGAGGGTCGGCGACTGGGTTATTGCGATAGGAAATCCCTTCGGTCTCGAGCAGACGGTGACGGCGGGTATCGTAAGTGCGAAGGGACGCGTTATCGGCGCGGGACCGTACGATAATTTTATACAGACGGATGCCTCCATCAATCCGGGAAACAGCGGCGGGCCGCTTTTCAACATGGAGGGGAAGGTCGTGGGTATCAATACGGCCATCGTTGCGCAGGGGCAGGGGATCGGATTCGCGATTCCGATAGATATGGCCAAAGCGGTCCTGGCGGACCTGAAATCGAAAGGCAAGGTGACAAGGGGATGGTTGGGCATTTCGGTTCAGGACGTATCGGAGGAGATGGTCAAGACGATGAAGTTAAAAAATCGCAGCGGCGCCGTCATATCGGATGTCTTCAAGGGAGACCCTGCCGATAAAGCGGGAATCAGGGCGGGCGATGTCGTCGTCGAGGTCAACGGTCAGGCCATCAAGGATACGCATGAACTGTTGCTGAAAATCGCGGCGCTTCGGGTTGGAGAGAAGATCACGGTAAAGGCGATACGGGACGGGGCGGAGAAAATATTTGAGATCACGGTCGCCGAGCGAACGGAACAGGCGGAAATGGCAGCTGAGAAACGATCCGATGGTGCGGACGATCTGGGTATGGTGCTGCAGGATATAACGCCGGACGTTGCGAAGTATCTGGGGCTGCAGAAAAGGGGAGGAGTCATCGTCGTCGATGTCAAAGACGGAGGAATCGCGGACGATGTAGGCATTCAGCCAAAGGATATCATCCTGGAAGTGAACAAGGTCAAGATTTCTTCGATGAAGGAATATGTCAGGGAAATGTCCAAGCGGAAGCCGAAGGAAAGCATCCTGTTTTTGGTGAAGCGGGGCAGGACGACGTTTTACGTGGCGATCCGATAAATGGAAAGGGGAAACGGAAAGAATACCGCCGGAGAAAAGAGATACCTCCGGGCTGCGTATGACGCCATGAACGGCCACTTCGGTGATCTCGGCTGGTGGCCGGCGGAAACGCCGTTCGAAGTCATCGTCGGGGCGATTCTTACGCAAAATACGGCATGGCGAAATGTGACGGCGGCCATCGGCAATATGAAACAGGAAGGACTGATGTCGTTGGCGGGAATCCTGGAAACGGACGACGAGACCTTGGCGGATTTGATCAGGCCCTCGGGATACTATCGGATAAAAACGCGGCGGTTGAAAGCGTTTGCAGGCTACCTGAAAGAAAATTACGGCGGAGATTTGAAAAGGATGTTTGCCGAAGAATGGCGAGGACTCCGCAAATCGCTTCTGAATATACACGGTATAGGACGGGAAACAGCGGACAGCATCCTCCTGTATGCCGGCGGGAAGCCGGTGTTTGTTGTCGATGCCTACACGAAGAGGATATTATCGCGACACGGCATTATCGCGGAAGATGCAGATTATGACGAGATTCAAGCGTTGTTCATGAAAAACTTGCCCAAGGATAGCGGTTTGTACAATCAGTACCATGCGCTCATCGTAAACACAGGGAAAGAATATTGCCGGAAGAAAGCGCCGCGCTGTCAAATGTGTCCGCTGAAGGGAATGAAGTTCGGGAAGAGGCGAGCGTGAAGCTGTTCGACTATGCCGGTGTCATCCATCTCCATTCTGAATATTCCTTTGACGGTTCAACGCCGATTGCGGACATCATCGCTGCGGCGGAAGAAAATCGCATCGATTTTCTGATGCTGACGGATCACGATAACCTGATGGCGCGGGACAGGGGATGGGAAGGCTGGCACGGAGAAACGCTTCTGGTCGTCGGACAGGAAATAGCGCCGCGTTTCAATCATTATCTGGCGTTTCGGATCGAGCGGGCTGTCGAAATGCCGAAAGATACCGCGGACGCGCCCCCGCAAGCCTATATCAATCGGGTATCGGAACAGGGAGGAATCGGGTTCATCGCCCATCCGGACCATCAGGGAGCGGCCAAGTTTCACGTGAAACATTACCCCTGGCTGGACTGGAACGTGGAAAAATACGACGGTATAGGGATATGGGATTTCATGACGGACTGGCAGGAATCGTTGTCCGGGTACCCGCAGGCCCTGACCAGCTATTTTTTGCCGTTTCTTTTTCTTCGCGGTCCCAAGGCGGAAACGCTCCGGCGCTGGGATCAACTGAATCAGTCGAGACAGATCGTAGGCATCGGCGAGTGCGACAACCACAATACCAAGAAAAGAGTCTTTGGTTTTAACCTGGAAGTCTTTCCTTTTCGGAAGGCTTTCAGGTATCTGCGTACCCATGTCCTGTTAAACGCCCCCCTGCGGAAGGAGCAGGAGAGTGATATCGGGGCGCTGTACGATGCTCTGAGAAAAGGACGCGTCTATGTGGCGCACGATTATCTCAAGCCCGCGACAGGTTTCTCCTTCTCGCTGTCCGACGGCCGGCAGGTCTACCATATGGGCGATTTAGTCAATTCGCAGGCGGCCATGAAAATATCCGCCGAGTTGCCGGCCCCGGCGAAAATCCGGGTGATCGCCGACGGACGGTCCATCTGCGAGAAGTATGCGCAAACGTGTACCCTGGAAGTTACGGATCCCGGGGTTTATCGGATCGAGGCCTATTTGAAGTCCTGGGGCCGGTTCCGCCCCTGGATTTTTTCCAATCCTATCTATATTCGCGGCCATTAAACCCGCGACCGGAGTCAGCTGCGATGTTCAAGAAGCTGGGCGCGCTTATCATCACATACGGACTCATTCCCTGGGGACACGTCGTGCTCAAGGTCTACCTGTCCCTGGTCAAGATCGAGCCCGTCAACGAGGATGGATTGCGGAAATTCCTGCAGGACGGCAACAGAATTATTGCCGGTATCTGGCATCAGCGGATTCTGGGCGTTCTCAATTATGCGGGCCGCTTCGGCAGCTACAAGCCGTCGGTTATGATCAGCCGCAGCCGCGACGGGGAACTGATCGCCCAACTGATGGAGAGACTCAACTTCCGTCCGGTCAGGGGCTCAAGCTCGTCTCACGGGCGGGAAGCCCTGGCCGTTATGGTGAATGATCTGAAGGAGCATCCCTTTGCCGTCCATGCGCTTGATGGACCCACGGGGCCCAGGGGCGTGGTGAAGGCGGGCCTCATCCGGATGGCCCAGCTTTCCGGGGCCTCCATCGTACCGGTTTACATATCATGCAGCCGTTTCTGGCAGCTGCGCAGCTGGGACGGGTTCCTCATTCCCAAACCCTTCAGCACGGTCCGGGTGCGCTTCGCTGATCCCATATGTATTCCCGCCGACCTCGGCGATGAGCATTTCGAATCCGTGCGGCAACACGTGGAGGCGATCATCAGGGAAACCCAGGAAGCGGAAGACAGGCGATGGGGTTGGTCCAACCTTTTGTGCGGCTGATAACCCGCCTCTGCCTCCGGCCGTGGGTTATCGGCCCGGAGGGAAGGTGAGATCCCTCCTTTATTCTCAGTGTGACCCCATGGTTTCTTCGCGTTTCAGCCACGATCGGTAGCCAAACATCTTCGCTAGGGCCTTGACCGCGCGCTCCGGAGACAGGAACGTGACACCCTTATAGTTCCGGCCCTCGATGTCCTTGATCATCCGGTTCGTATCGTCGGCGATGAGATAGACACCCACGATGGGCTTCTTGTAGGTTTCCATGAGCTGTACGGTGAATTCGGTGAACTTCTTCTCGTACGCCGTCAATTGTGCGGTTACAAAATCCTTGATCTGCGGTTTTTGGTTGGGGTCGGTCGCCAGCGCCGATTCAACGGTCTTCTGCACAAAGATCATGCGCCCGACACACCCCAGATGCATGATCGCGTCGCATCCATCCCACTTCGCCATTTCCTCCATGACGAGCATGGGAATTTGCGGGTCCAGTTCGCCAACGAGGTCGATGGGATTGGAACGGCTCCAGTACGGAGGCAGAACCTTGTCGATCCTTGCGATAATATCCTGGGACAGATGAGGCACAACCAGGCCGCTTTCCGCACAGAGGTCCGTGGCCACGACCCCCCAGCCGCCGCCGAGCGTCATGATCGCCACGCGGTTACCGGCAGGCAGGGGCATGGATGAGAAGGCGGCCGAGAGATCGAGCAGGTCCATGGGCTGATCGGCGAGAATAACGCCAGCCTGACGGCACGCAGCATTGAATATTTTTGTGTTGGAGGCCATGGCGCCTGTGTGGCTGGCCGCCGCGCGGCTGCCTGCTTCCGTGCGTCCCCCCTTGAGGACGATGACCGGCTTCTTGTGGCCCACACGCCTGGCCAGTTCGAAAAATCTCCGCCCATCCTTGATGCTTTCGAGGTACAGGACAACCGTTCGCGTCAAGTCGTCCTCTTCCAGACAGTTCATGTAATCTTCAATCGTGATCATCGCTTCGTTGCCGGAGCCGCTGAATACCCGGATGCCGATGTCTTCCTCGGCGGCAAATGCGAGAAGCTGCGTTCCCAGGTTTCCCGATTGCGCGATCAGCGACGTGGTGCCGAATTTCGGCCTCATGTGAGGTGCCATGCAAAAGAAGTTGATATCGGGGTTGCAGACGCCCATCGTATTCGGTCCCAAAACGAGAATGCCTGCTTCTTCAGCCTTCTTTACCAGTTCCTCTTCAAGGAGGCGCCCATCTTCTCCCGTTTCGCTGAATCCGGAAGAAATCAAGATCATTTTTCGTATTCCCTTGGCCTGAAGTTGAGGGATAAGATCCGGAACCATTGACGCCGGTACGGTCACGACGGCCAGATCGACAGGGTCGGGAATATCCAGGACAGACGGATAGACGGGCCGCCCGGCGATCTCCTTTTCCTTGACGTTGACGAGGTAAATATTACCCCTGTAATGGCCTGCCAGCACATTCGTAAAAAGGAGATAGCCCCACTTGCCGAAGGTCGCCGATGCACCGACGAAAGCGATAGATTCGGGGTAAAACATGGAACCGATGATGCCCGGGTCAACCATCGGCTTCTCGGCCGACTTTTGAATGCCGTTTTCGGCAAACACGATCAAAGCATCGACCGCGACAATATTCCCGTTCGGCTGTACCAGGAGAGGGTTGATGTCGATTTCTTTGATTTGCGGCTGGTCCAGAGCCAAGCGGGAAAGTCCCGCAAGCGCCTTGGCGAGCTGATGGCGGTTTATCGCCCCTTCACCGCGGAAAGACCCCAGAAGTTTGGCGGCGCGGATTTCCTCCACCATCGACGCCGCTTCATCCTCCGTCAGCGGAGCAAGCCGGAAAACGATATCCTCCAAAGCCTCCGTAAGAACGCCTCCCAGGCCGAACATGACCACCGGCCCGAACTGGTCGTCGCGGAACAGGCCGGCCACCAATTCCCGCCGTCCCGTCAGCATCGGCTGAACGATAAACCCTTCCAGGTCGTCAGCAGCCGCGTTGTTCATGGCCGCGGCGGCGTCGCGGACTTCGCCCGCGCTTTTCAGGTTGAGCCTGACCAGTCCCTTTTCGGTCTTATGCATCAATCTGGCACCGTGGCCCTTGAGCGCGACCGGAAATCCCAGCCGTTCGGCCTCGGATGCGGCCTCTTCGCCGTTTCCGACGACGATATCCTCAACCACGGGAATATCGTATGCCTTGAGGAGCAGTTTCGATTCCACTTCCGTAAGATTATGACGCCCATGCCTGGCGGCATGTTCTAAGATTTCGCTGATTTCCACTGGAATTACCTCGATTTCGATAGATAGACGAGCTATGCGCTAATTCTCGAAGCCTCTACCATATGTTTGCGGGAAGTGCAATCGATGATCCGGAATGATATTAAGAAAGGAGGCGCCCTAGAACAAGCAGACTAATGATGATCGTGGTGATCCGCCGTCGGTACAGGGAAGCCGCAGCCTGAAAAGGCTTGCCGTCAAAATTTCAGTCTGCGGATTCACCCACAGATCCCTTGGCATGTTCGATGTCCCCGCTGACGCGTGCCGTCCGCAGGGACATCGCTGTTGAGGTTCGGATCAGATGCCCAGGGCGATCTTCAGGACATCGAGCATCTCGTCGACAAACAAGAAGTTGATATCCGTTCTGACATTGCCGGGAATATCCTCGAGGTCCTTCTTGTTCCATTTGGGTAGAATGATGGTCTTGATTCCTGCGCGGTGCGCCGCGAGGACCTTTTCCTTGATGCCTCCTACCGGCAGGACGACACCCCGCAGGGTGATTTCGCCTGTCATGGCAAGGTCTTTCTTCAATTTGCGGTTGGTTAGAAGCGATGCCAGCGCCGTGAGCATCGTTACGCCGGCGGACGGCCCGTCTTTGGGTATGGCGCCTGACGGTACATGGATATGAATGTCATGGGTGTCGTAAAAATCTTCCGCAATGCCGAGATGCTTCGCGTTGGCCCGGACGAAGCTCAGGGCGGCCGTGGCCGATTCCTTCATGACATCGCCAAGTTGACCCGTCAGCGTGAGACCTTTGTTCCCTTTCATGGCGGTGGCTTCGATGAAGAGTAAGTCGCCTCCCGTCGGCGTCCAGGCCAGGCCGATGGCCACGCCCGGTTTGGAAACCCTGATGTCGATCTCCGAGGGCATACGGATGGCCCCCAGGTATTTATGGACGTCTTTTACCGAAATCGCCGGTATTTTTTTAGCGTCCTCGGCCAGGGCGCTGGCAATACCGCGGCAGATCGTGGCGATCTCCCTTTCCAGGTTCCTCACGCCCGCCTCCCTGGTATATCCTTCAATGACTTCCTTGATCGCTCCCCGGGTAAACGTAAGCTGCCCTTTCTTGAGTCCATTCTCCTCGATTTGCCTCGGAATGAGATAGTTCTGTGCTATATGGACCTTTTCGTCCAGGGTATATCCCAAAAGATCTATGATTTCGAGCCTATCGCGCAGAGCCGGCGGTATCGTATCAAGGATGTTGGCCGTCGTAATGAACATGACGTGCGACAAATCGAAGGAGAGATCCAGGTAATTGTCCCTGAAGGAAAAATTCTGCTCCGGGTCCAGGACCTCCAGGAGAGCGGAGGAGGGATCGCCGCGGAAGTCGCTTCCGACCTTGTCGATCTCGTCGAGCATAAAGACGGGATTGTTCGATTCGGCCCGCCTGATACCCTGGATGATACGTCCGGGCAGCGCCCCGACGTATGTACGGCGATGTCCCCTGATTTCAGCCTCATCGTGGACGCCGCCCAGCGATATGCGTATGAATTTACGGCCCAGGGCCCGCGCAATGGAGTGCCCAAGCGACGTCTTGCCCGTTCCCGGGGGGCCTGCGAAGCAGAGGATGGGTCCCTTGGAATCGGGTTTCAGCTTGCGCACGGCGAGATATTCGATGATGCGCTTTTTGGCCTTTTCCAGGCCGTAATGGTCCTCATCGAGTACCTTGCGGGCTTTCTTCGTATCCAGATTGTCCGGCGTGCTTTCGTTCCAGGGCAGCGTGGTGATCCAATCCAGATACGTGGACGAAACCGTATATTCCGAGGAAGAGGGATGCATCCGAGATAGACGGTCAAGCTCCCGCAGGGCCTCCTTCTTGGCTTCTTCGGGAAGGGCTTTCTTTTCGATTTTATCACGGTATTCATCGAGTTCGACCTTCGACTCGTCGCTTTCGCCCAGTTCTTTTCTGATGGCGTTGAGCTGCTGCCTCAGATAGTACTCCCGTTGGGTTTTGTCCATGTCGTCCTTCACCTGGGTCTGGATCTTGCTGCCCAGTTCGAGGATTTCCACCTGGTGATTCACCTGACGGGTCACTTCTTTCAGGCGGTCTTTGATGTCGAACGTTTCCAGGATGGCCTGCTTCTCTTCCGTCGAGATGTTGATGATGGACGCGACCATATCCGCCAGGACACCGGGTTCCGTGATGGATTTCGACATGGCAACCAATTCCTGGGGAATCAGCGGCGTCAAATGTACGATACGGTCGAACAGGCTGATGATATTGGCCATCAGCGCCTCGATTTCAATGTCTTTGTCGGGAGAATCTTCAACGGTTTCGATGCGCGCCTGGACGTACGGCTCGCTTTCGATAAACTCCTTGACCCGGAAACGCATAATGCCCTGGACGAGGAGTTGGGCCTTGTTGTCTCCCGATTTTGCCATTTTCAGAATGATGACGCTTGTGCCGATGTTATAGAAATCCTCAGGTTTATGCGTGATTTCCTGGGGCGATTTTTTGGAAAGGAGCAGACCGATAATACGGTCCTTGGACATGGCCTCATCGACCAGGGTGATGGATTGTTCTCCAAAGACCTCCATGGGAAACATCATCCTGGGAAAGATGGCGATATTGTAGAGCGGCATAATCGGAAGAATTTCCGGTATCTGAATGACTTTCAAGTTGTCCTGTTGTGATTCGTCCGCCATGAGAGCCTCCGCGCATATGCGTACGTGTTATATGTGAAACATCTGCGGCTTTGCCGTTCCTGCCGATGATGCGTCTACGTCGTCTTGATCTGGATCTTCTGACGCCGGTCATCAGTCAGTTTGGTCAGCCTGATCTCCAGGACGCCGTCGGTATAGGTCGCAACCACCGTGTCGATTTCGATGGGTGAAGGCAGATTGAAGCTGCGCTCGAAATAGCCGTACGAAATTTCCGCCAGCCGATATTTTGCGCCTTTCTTCAGGATCTTTTCCTGTCTTCTGCCGGATATTTTCAAAGCCTTGGAAGTCACTTCGAGCTGGATGTCCTCTTTGTTCACACCGGCAATTTCCGCCATGACGATAATGTCGCGGGGCGTTTCGAAAATATCCGTATGGGGTCGCCAGATATGCTGGGACGGCGCATACGCCGGCCTTGCGGTACGGAACATCTCGGTGATGCTCTTGTGAATTTCGGGGTCACCGGTGAAAAAATCGTCGCCGAAACGAATTCTGATGAAATTCATGTCTTACTCCTAAACGCTAAACGGCCCTGCCTGCATGTCCCCGCAACCGGTCGACCGAACATCCTGCCGGGTGTGAGGCCTCTACCTCTATACTCATCACGCTCTTTATAGATTATAACCACAGATATGGATTTGTAAAGAACTTCAAAGAATATTATGGACGCTTTCCCTTCATTTTTACGCCGAATGATGTTATAGGTACGCTATAAAAACATCATGAGAACGGAACGATGGCCCCTGATAAATGGAGTATTATTTCCAGCAAACCCGATAAATCTTACCGCGTCTTTTCACTCCGTACCGATCACGCGCGCTCTCCGAGAACGGGCCGATCCCATGATTTTTTCGTACTCGAGTCGTCCGCCTGGGTGAACGTCATTCCCTTGACGGATAAGAATGAGGTTGTTTTGGTCAGGCAATACCGCCATGGGACGCGGGAAATAACGATTGAAATCCCCGGCGGTCTGGTCGAAGGCGAAGATTCTCCGGAAGAGGCGGCTCGCAGGGAATTGAGAGAAGAAACCGGCTACGCGGAGGAATCCCTGGTTGGCCTCGGCTACGTCGAGCCCAACCCGGCCATCCAGAATAACCGGTGTTACACCTATCTCGCAAAAAACGTGTACGCGATCGGCGAGCAGAAACAGGATGAAAAGGAAGACATCGACGTCATCTTAAAACCACTGGCCGATATACCGCGAATGATCAGGGAGGGCGAGATTACCCATGCCCTGGTTATCGCCGCCTTTTATCGATATTATATGGAGTATCTGACCGGAAGCCTTCGCTGAGGCGTGGCGACGATGCTCCGAGCGGTTAGCCGACAATGAAAGAGGGGGACAAAATAGATGATTTATAACGAAGAGTTTGAAACCTTGCCCAGGGAGGCCCTGGAAGCGCTGCAACTGAAAAGACTGCAACAGGTCGTGCAACGCGTCTACCACATGGTTGGTTTTTACCGTAAGTCGTTCGACGAAGCGGGTATTGCGCCGGATGACATCCGCAGCCTCGACGATCTGAAGCGGCTGCCTTTTACCACGAAGCAGGATTTACGGGACAATTACCCGTTCGGCATGTTCGCGGTGCCCATGAGTTCCGTCGTCAGGCTTCATGCTTCGTCGGGGACGACCGGACGGTCCACCGTCGTGGGCTATACGAAGCGCGACATTGAAACCTGGTCGGAATTGATCGCCCGTTGTTTCGTCGCTGCCGGCTTGACCAAGAACGATATCATCCATAACGCCTATGGCTATGGCCTTTTTACGGGAGGCCTCGGCGCCCATTACGGGGCCGAAAAGCTGGGCGCGAGCGTTATCCCCATGTCCGGCGGCAACACGAAGAGGCAGATCATGATCCTGCAGGATTTCGGGCCGACGGCGATATGCTGCACCCCCTCCTACGCCCTGAATCTTGCCGAACAGGGGAAGGCCATGGGGGTCGACATGGCCGCCCTGAAATTGCGTGTCGGCATCTTCGGTGCAGAGCCCTGGAGCGACACGATGCGCCAGGAAATAGAAAACGTTTTAAATATCAAAGCATTAAACATCTACGGCCTGTCAGAAGTCATGGGGCCCGGCGTCGCGATGGAATGTCTGGAAGGGCGCCACGGCATGCACATCTTTGAGGACCACTTCATCATTGAAACGATCAATCCCGAAACGGGCGAAGTGCTGCCGCCGGGCGAGACCGGGGAACTTGTCTTTACGACCATTACCAAGGAGGCCTTCCCGCTGATCCGTTACCGTACGAGGGATATTTCGGCCTTGATTCCCGAGCCGTGCCGGTGCGGAAGGACCCACATCCGTATGGAACGCGTTTCCGGCCGGAGCGACGACATGCTGATCATTCGCGGCGTCAATGTCTTTCCATCCCAAATTGAGGCGGTTCTGGTCGGTATCGATGGCCTGGAACCCCATTATCAATTGATTGTCGACCGTGAAGGCACTCTGGACACGTTGGAAGTGCAGGTCGAGGTCAATGAAAGAATATTTTCCGATGCCGGGGAAGTCAAGGTGCTCCAGAAAATCGAGCGGCGCATCGTAAAAGACCTGAAGGACTACCTGGGAATAACCGCCAAGATCAAGCTCGTGGAACCGAAATCCCTGCAGCGTTTTGAGGGAAAGGCGAGCCGCGTGAACGACAAAAGGAAAATTTGATTCCTGAAGCCGATGCGAGCGGGAACGTAGCAACAAGGGTCGGACCATCTTTGTGATGAGAAGGAGGACTGTCGTGAAAGTGGAACAAGTATCGATTTTTTTGGAAAACAAACCGGGCGGCCTCGAAGATGTCATGAGAATCCTCAAGGACGCCGATATCAATATCCGGACTCTCAACCTGGCCGATACTTCCGACTTCGGCATTCTCCGTCTGATCGTCAACGATGTGGAAAAGACGACCAGGGTACTGAAGGAAAACGGCCTGACGGTGAGCCGGACCACGGTTGTCGCCGTCGAAGTGCCGGACCGGCCGGGCGGCCTGTACAGCATCCTGGCGGTACTGTCCAAAAACAGCATCAATGTCGAATATCTCTACGCTTTTGTTGAAAAGAGCGGAGAGAATGCCGTCATCATCTTCCGTTTCGACAATCCCGATGCAGCCATCGACGTGCTCTTAAAGAATTCCATGACCGTGGTAAACGGTGCCAAACTCTACGCCCTGTAACCGGGGTACGGGATTTCGTGACTGGTATGTCGATCTGGGAGCAAAAACGAAGGATTCTCATTACCTGCTCCCGGCATGTGCCTCCCTTGACGGCTGCGGAAGTGAGGACGCTCGGGTTTCCGGTGACGGCCGAATCGGATCTGGCCGTCGAGACCGAAGGGACCCTCGCGGAAACCATGACGCTGAACCTTCATGTGAGGACAGGGCACCGCGTCTTCTTTTTTCTCGAAGGCTTCAAGGCGAGAAACGCCGGCGAACTTTACGGCCGTATGGTCGGCTTTCCCTGGGAACGGCTCATACGCGAGGATGATTATGTCACCGTCAGTTCGACGGTGGATAATGAGACCATCACCGACAACCGCTTTGTAAACGTCCGGGCCAAGGACGCCGTTGTCGACAGGATCCGGAAGAAATGCGGCCGCCGTCCTGATTCGGGTCCCGGACGGGAGAAGGTGGTCGTCCACGTATACTGGAAGGCCGACGACGTTTCGGTGTATCTCGACACGTCGGGCGAACCTCTGGCCAAACGGGGTTACCGGAAACTCCCCATGCATGCTCCCATGCAGGAAACGCTGGCTGCAGCAGTAATCCTTGCGACAGGATGGGACGGAGCGGGGACGTTCGTCAACCCCATGTGCGGCAGCGGTACCTTGGCTATTGAAGCGGCCCTTATCAAATCGGGCAAGGCCCCCGGACTCACCCGGCCCAACTTCGGTTTTATGCATGTGAAGGGATTCGAGCCGGCAAGGTGGGATGCTTTGCTTATCGAAGCCCGCAAAAAAGAGCAGCCGACGATGCCAGGCAGAATCGTGGCAACGGATATCAGTAAGAAGGCGGTTATGTCGGCGTCGAGAAACGCCCGGGCGGCCGGTGTTGCCCATATGATCGCCTTTGATGTCTGCGATTATGCCGCTACGAAAATGCCGGAAGAAAACGGCATCGTGGTTGTCAATCCCGAGTACGGCTACCGTTTGGGAGATCTGAAGGAACTGGAAGGCGTTTACAGGGGCATCGGCGATTTTTTTAAGCAAAAGTGCCAGGGATATGCAGGGTACATTTTCACCGGGAACCTGGACCTGGCCAAGAAAGTCGGGCTGCGGACCAAGCGCCGGCTCCCTTTTTATAACGGTGAACTGCCCTGCCGCCTCCTCGAATACGATTTATACGGGGGCAGCAGGAAATCCAAATACACAGACCAAGCGGCCGGCTGACGACCTGCGGCGGAGGAAAAGCCGCCGCCCGGGTGACCGAAGCGGTGCAGCGGCCGGGCAGACCTTAGAGAGGAACAGATTCGATTGATATGAAGGATAAAAGCGAAAATGCCATCGGCGTATTCGATTCCGGTGTCGGCGGCCTGACGGTTTTCCGGGCCCTCATGGAGCGAGTACCGTTTGAAAATATCATCTATTTCGGAGATACGGCCCGTGTGCCCTACGGCGTGAAATCCGTAGCAACCATTAACCAGTATGCCCGGGAGATCACGAACTTTCTCCTGGCCAAGGACGTGAAAATGCTCATCGTCGCCTGCAATACCATGGCGGCGGTTGCCATCGACTCGATCAAGGCCTTATCTCCCGTTCCCGTTCTGGACGTTATCGATGCCAGCGCCCGAATGGCGGCGGCCAGGACCCGCAGCAGGCGCGTCGGCGTCATCGGGACGCCCACGACCATCAACAGCAATGCCTATGCCCGGGCTATATACAGCCACGATGCCGGCAGTTACGTCTTTTCCCAGGCGTGCCCGCTGTTTGTCCCTCTAGTCGAAGAGGGTTGGCTGGATCATCCCGTCACTCGCCTGACCGCGCAGGAGTACCTGAAATCGGTCCAGGCGGAACACATCGATACCCTGGTTCTGGGGTGTACCCATTATCCCCTCATCAAGCCGCTCATTCAGGATATCATGGGACAGGATGTCATGTTGATCGACTCGGCGGAATCGATGGCCGACATTGCCGCCGCGCTTCTGACCGAATCCCGCATGGAGAACCCGTCCCGCGTGCCGCCGGAATATCGGTTTTATGTAACCGATGTTCCCTACCGTTTCCAGACGATCGGTGAGCATTTTCTGGGCAGAACCCTGTCCCATGTGGAAGTGGTCAAACTATGACGCTATGAAGGAGCAGAGCCGATGAAGGTCATCCTAGGGGGCTACAATCTCGACCGGGAGACTATCGATCAGTGGCAGGCCGCCCGTCCGGAAGCGCAGGATATGACACCTGAGACGGTGGCGGCGGCTTATGCGCGTATCAGCAGGAGCCCGAAGGCGGTCGACGAGTTGCGGCAGATCGCGCGATTGGATGTCGAGAAGGCGAGGAAATCGAACACGAATATCGTCTTCGACATGGGGCACAGCTCCATCGCCGAACATGCCGTTTTCAATATCGACATGATCGGTGTCTCCAGGCTTGCCATCGAGGAAATCGAAAAATTTCGTTTGGCTTCTTATACAGAAAAATCGCAGCGTTATGTTCTTTTTCAGGACGATTTCGTCATTCCGGAAGAGATAGCCGCTCCGGGCCTCAGGGATGAATATGTCGCCGCGATCCGCGGCCAGAACCGTTTCTATCACGAGCTTTACGCGAAGCTTCGGCCCTATGTCTTTTCGCAGCATGAGGATCTGGCGGCCGATCCGGCCAACCGCTCGACCCTGGAAGGCTGGGCCAAGGAGGATGCCCGCTATATCATTTCCCTGGCGACGGAAACCCAACTGGGAATGACGATCAACGCCAGGAATCTGGAATTGATGCTCCGGAGGTTTGCCGCCCATCCGCTGCAGGAAGTTAACCGGATCAGCCGCGAACTCTTCAACATAACCCGTCCTGTGGCCCCGTCGTTGATCCGCTATACCGAGCCTACCGACTACGACCGCCTGACCAAACGGGCCATACGAGACTGGTTGATTTCCCATGACAGCGGTTTGCTCAAGGAGGATTTTGCCGCGGACGCACGATGTAAAAATCCGCGTGAGGCTGAACCGGAGGCTGTCCGGCTTGTCCGCGTCACTCCGCAGGCCGACGATGTCGTCGCGGCGTCGCTGTTGTATACCGTCTCATCTCTGCCGATGGACCGCTGCCTTGAGACCGCTGCGAAGATGACCATTCGCGACAAGGAAGACCTGGTGAAAACGGCATTATGTTACCTGAAATCCCATGATGCGGTTCTGCGGGAGTTTGAATTCGTCGACTTGCAGTTCGAGCTTGTTATCAGCGCCAGCTGCTTCGCCCAGATGAAGCGGCATCGGATGGCGACCCTGACTTGCCAGGATTACGACCCGGACCTTGGCGTGACGGTGCCGCCGGCGATCGCGGAGGTCGGCATGGAAGATGCGTTTCGGGACATCATCGGCCGCACGGAGGCGGTCTACCGTAAAATCCGCGACATCAGTCCGGCGGCGGCGCCCTATATCCTTACGAACGCGCACCGGAAGCGTGTCGCCATGAAAGTGAACGCCAGGGAACTTTACCATATCGCCCGTCTTCGGGCGGACCGCCATGCCCAATGGGACATTCGCCGGATTGCCGTATCCATGACGGAGCTCGGCAGGCAGGCGATGCCGGTTGCGTTGATGCTGGCCGCAGGCAAAGACGGTTTCGCCGCCCAACGGGGGCTCCTGTTTCCGTCCGGATCCTGATCGCCGACGCGATTGCAGGCAAAGACTCGCATCCGGACCACGGCGATGCCGGTTGCCGGGAAGTCGTTTAACCGTCCGTTCGGGAGATAAGGAGGTGCCGATGATGGATCGACCTCAGGAAACCTGCGCCGTCTGCAAGGAAGGAGTCTTTTTCGTGGCCTGCGTCGACTGCCGAACGCCCTTATGTGAGCAATGCGCCCGTTTCGAACTGCTGGCAGAGGGTTGCGGGACGGTTGTGCCCGCCTATTTTTGCCCGGCCTGCGCTGTTGACGAGCTGGTCAATCCCAATGCCGTCTTCCGCAAGGGATGACGGTCATGCAACGGCAAGCTCATCTCGGAGCCACCCCAGGTATTCACGGCTGCCGGCCGTAATCGGCAGGGCAATGATCTCCGGCGTTTCGTAGGAATGAATCGCCTTGATGGCGGCCTCAACCTCGTCGTAACGATCAAGGCTCGTTTTCACGAGGCATTGCCATTCCCGGGCCTTTTCTGTTTTGCCTTTCCATCGATAGACGCTGGTGATCGGTCCCAGAATCTGAACGCAAGCCGCGAGCCGCTTTTCCACAAGGGTGTCGGCGATCTTCCCGGCTAGGCCCTCATCGTCCGTCGTGGTGATGATTTGAATGAACTGATCCACATGCGCCTCCGTTCCACTCGTTGTGAGTGCATTCATAAAGCATGACGGCCGCCGCCTGCGGCAGGCTCAGGGAATCCACATCCCCTGTGCCCTGTATATGCCAGGTTTCGTCCGCGTATTGCAGCATTTCTTCGGTTAAGCCGTGACTTTCGTTACCGAACATCATGGCCGAACGCTGCCTGCAAGGATGGGGCGTGAAGCCCCGGTGGACATGGCTTCCGATGACAGAAAAATGCTTCTTTAAAACCGCCATGGTCTCCGGGAACGGGAGATCGTCGACGATCGTCATATGGAAGATGCTGCCCATCGACGATCGCACGACCTTGGGATTGGTAAAGTCCACGGAGCCTTGGCCGATGAGGACCAGGCGGATGCCGAACCACAGCGCCGTCCGCATCAGGGCGCCCAGGTTGTTGGGATTGTTGATCCGGTCGAGGAGCAGGGCATGTCCGGTCGTTGCTTCCAGAATCGCCGGCAAGTCTTCGCACGACCGTAATCTGGCCAGGGCCATGATGCCTTCCGGCGATTTGTCCTGCGTTAAGGCCTGCCACTGTTTGGCGGAAAGCCGATAGGCGGCTGTCTGCGATGCGGCGGGGTCCGCCAAGAGCGTCCGCCAGTGATCCTCGTGATCCTCCCGGACGAGGAGCGCCGCCGCTTCCCATCCGCCCTTGAAGAGTTCGGAAACGACTTTCCGGCCCTCTGCGAGAAACAGGTTGTCCCGGCGCCGAAGTTTTGCAAGCCGCAGTTTTTCCCAAGATTTGATCTGGGCCTTGGTCGGCGTTAAGAGTTCCATTGGTTTTCCATAGTTCCCTTGAGGTTCTGATGCATTCTGTTTCAGGCCGTCGCTTCTTCGACGGTATGACCGACGAACTGGGAGTGGTTGTGAATGATGCCCCGTTCCCGGCGAAAGCCGATACCGCAAGGCTCGTAAGAAAAAAAGATCCCCGCCTGGTAGAGGCGGCCCTCGCCGTCGGACGGCAATGCCGCATAATCCTGATATACGGACCGGCAGGTTCCGTAGACGCCTCCTCTGCTTTCCAGCGTCGTACCTTTTTCATCGAGGATAGCAACGTTGTCGCCTTCCCGGCTCAGAGTCTTTTTATCCACGCAGCGCCGTCCTGCCAGGGGTTCCCAGCGCGTTTCAAGGAGCAATGGGTGACCGGGAAAGAGGTCCCAGAGGATTTTGAGAATCCCCTTGGACTGAAAGAGCAGCGTATACGGCGGGTTGAGAAGGACCGCCCGATCCTTGATGAGGAGTGTTGTAAGGATATCCGCAAGTTCCGGCTCGTCGTTGCCTATGTATTCGTACGGGACCAGCTTGAACCAATAGTCGTAGTGATTGCCCCGGCTGTCAAAGATCCCGCCTTTGTTGCGAAAATGACCCCTGTCGAAGACGGCTTCCTCGGCGTACTCGAAACCCGTGATGTAACCCGCTTCGTAGGCGATATCTTCCAGAAGCCGGGTCGTGTTTTCGTCTTCCAGACCCATGTTCAGACAGGAAAACAGCGCGTGCGCGATAGCTTTGTCATCGGAGGCGTAGACCGGGTTGAGGCGTTTGATCCGTTCAAAGGATTCCCCGAGCGTTTCGTAGAGGCGGTTGAACTGCAGCACCTCGTCGATACCGTTGTGCCTGAGGATCATCCATTGGATCAGGGCCACTTCGAAGATCATCGAGGGTGTGTCGGCATTGAATTCGATAAGTTTGATCGGGAGCCCGTCCAAACCACCGGCGAAATCGAAACGGCCGATCAGGTGGAAATGGCGATCGTCTTCCCACGAATGGCGTATCATGGGGACAAGATTGACGGGAATGTCGAGTTCGGAGAAAAGTCCGCGGTCGATGACGTACTGTCCCGCTTCGATATACATTTCATAAAGTTCGCTTGCTGCCTCGTAGAAATGGTTTCCTTCCGCTTCTGTCATGACGACAAGCTCGTCTGCAACATATCTCTCTTCGCCGGGGGACTGATACCAATAAAATCCGACTTTTTCGAAGATATCGGACGGGATGGGATTGACGGGAATCGTGCGCATGGCGTCTATCCCATGAAGCCCCTGAAGCTGTTCGACAGCCTGGAGAAAAACCCCGTTCTTCCGGCCGTGGCCTTTCCCACCCCCACCGGTCGTTGGGAAGGCCCGGAATAGTAGCGGCCGCTGCCGAACCAGTAGGACCGGAAGGACGGCCCGCGTTCGTCTTCCCGTTTGCGTTCGTCGATCAGGTTCTTATTGGTCATGCTTTGATTAAAGAGGGCGTCGTTGGCGTAATAGCGGGAGTTGAGGCTTGTGGTTTTGCCCATCATGTAGCCCAGGAGGCCGGCGGAAAGGGCCGTACTGACGCCGCGCATTCTGTCCGTCTGAGGGTTGTCGACCAGGCTCTGGACCGTTTCTTCCGGGACGATCTCCT
Source organism: Syntrophales bacterium (assembly GCA_963668175.1). Lineage (GTDB taxonomy): Bacteria > Desulfobacterota > Syntrophia > Syntrophales > PHBD01. The sequence goes on along the minus strand of OY764159.1, from coordinate 500,127 downwards.
GCGATCCGTCCCGGCGCCTGATTACAACCCCGGTTACGTTGCTCGGATACTCTCTCTGTATCTTGTATTCGTTAGGGCCTGTCTCCTGCAGTTCCGTCATGACCCCGACTTTCTTTAAATTCATGACGTTTTCCACTTCCGGCTCGTCAAACTGGCGCGATGCGCCCCGCTGAGGCGTCTTGTCGTCGCCGTTGTCGCAACCGGTCAGCAAGGTATTGGCGAGGAAGAATATGCCCCCGACGATGATCCGGCTCTTATGGTTTCTGAGGTCCATGACGTTTCTCTACATAGAAATCGTTCGGCTGATAACGAGCGACAGGGCGATGACGATGCCCTGGATAAGCATGACGGCCGCGATATTGTTCTCCCGGATCTCCTCGGTGATGGTCGTATGGGGCAGAAAGACCATGTCGGCGGCTTTTTCAAAGATGAGAAGCAGGACGATGCCCGTTGCCGCACTCAAGACGAAATAGGTCAGGCTTGCGGTCCAGCCGAGAAACTCGCCGGTGATGCTTGCCTGGAGAATGAGGCTGTATGCGATGAGCAGGCCGGCGACGGTGATGCCGGCGCTCAGGTTGTCGGCCCGGACCGACTCGGTGATATCGAAACGGTAAACCTTTTGATGTATTTTGATGGCCGCAACCAGACTCATCTGACCGAGGAGGAAGAAGACGATCGCCGTAATGACACCGCCGCTTTCGCCGGCAAAGGCGCCGTTGAGCAGGATGCCGGTGGCGATAAAACCGGCGGCTTCCACGACGCCCGTGGGAAGGTTGCCCTCCTGGATGAGGTCGTTGTTGCGCACATTGGGTATAATCAGGTAATCGTTGACATAATGGGAGGCAAAGAAAAGGAGGGTCGTAATGATCCCGTCCAGTACCAGGTAGTAATAATCGACCCGCCGGAACCCGCCTCCCAGGATGCCCGCCATCGTCACGCCGATGCCGATATAAAGACCGAACCGCCGCAAGGCCACGGCCTTGTTTTGGTCTCTGGCCACGGCGGCATCGTCGTCAAACCGGGTGATCCAATCGGCTATCTTCTTCGACACGAACAAAAACAGCAGGATAATCAGCATATAGCTGATGATTATGGCGTATCTCTCCATAGCTCCCGCATTATTTCAAACGCCGGCGTACCACCTGTTTGAAGCAGAGTTATTTGGAAACCGCCATATCCGGGTTATCCATGCACTCTGCAGGCGGTATTTGGATGCCCGGTCGATGATTCCGATACAGGATGTGTAATGCATTCACAGACGAATAGCAATCTCTTTTTAATGGTTTGGGTGTTTTTAGAGCGGCAGCGGGGTGCCAAAATCCTACCCGTGACTCCGTGCTGCTTTTGCTAAAAGATATAAACCCTGCTATAGAACGTCTCCATCTTGACTGGCGAGGTATATGACATGCTTGAAATCCGGCAATTCCGTTATGCCCATGACAATCTTAGTTATCTCATTTACGGTGGAAAACAGGCGTTGGCGATAGACGGCGGTGCCGCCGGCGAAATGCTCTCTTTCTCGCGGGAGAGAGGGCTAACGCTCGTTTACGTCACGAATACGCATGATCATGCCGATCATACGCCGGGAAACGGTACCCTCCTGCGCAGCAGCGGGGCAACCTTTTTGGCCGATGCAGATCTGCCCGACGGATACCGGATCGATCTGGGCGGGTCGGCGGTCCATGTCCTCCATACGCCCGGCCACACGTACGATTCCAGGTGCTTTTACGCCGAAAATACCCTGATCGGCGGAGATACGCTCTTTAACGGGACCATAGGCAACTGCTTCACTGGGGATATACGGCGCTTCTATCAATCCATCAAGAGGCTCATGGCCCTGCCGGAGGAGACAATCGTTTATGCAGGCCACGATTATGTAAAGGATTCCATGGCCTTCGCCAAATACCTGGAACCGGAGAATGTCGAAATCGATCGCTTCCTCAGCCGCTACGCCCCGGCCCATGTCTATTCCACAATAGCCGACGAAAAGCTCGTCAATCCTTACTTCCGCTTCAACGAAGAAAGTATTGTCGCCGTGCTGAGAAAGAGGGGGCTTCCCGTTCAGACGGAATGGGAGCGCTGGCAGTCCCTGATGCGCATCGAGTGATCGTGGGATGATGCCGTATCCCGGCCGCGTCAGACGGCTTTTCTTGGACCGGCGGCGGGACGGCTGGCCGCTCGGCGAATCATATAAAGGCTGAAGCCGGCGATGATCATGGCCATGCACAGAAGTTGCCCCATGCTGAGCGATCTGATCACAAATCCGAGCTGGGCGTCCGGCTCGCGGAAAAATTCGATGAAGAAGCGGACCAGGCCGTAGCCGATCAGATACACGGCCAACAGGAAGCCGTCGAAAGGGCTCTTTCGTCGGATACCCCAGAGGACGGCAAAAAGAATGACGCCTTCGAAAAAAGCTTCGTACAGCTGGGAGGGGTGACGAAGGGCGTGGGTTGGGTCGAGGGGAAAGAACATGCCCCAGGATGAATTCGTTATGCGGCCGTAAAGCTCCCCGTTGATGAAGTTTCCGATTCTGCCGAAGGTGTACCCCAGGGGGAACGCCGGGCAGATAAGGTCGATAAACCGCCAGATGTCGATTCCGTGTTTGCGGCAGTAAAGGAAGACGGCAAGCAGAAGCCCCAGGGCTCCGCCATGGTAGGACATGCCGCTGATACCCACGAAATGAATTCCATTGGAGAATTCGAAGGGCAGGAATATCTCCAGCGGATGGTGGAGATAATAGCCGAGGTTGTAAAAGACGACGTACCCGAGACGCCCGCCGAGAATCAAGCCGACCATACCCCAGACAAGGGCATCCTGAATCGTTTCGGAAGTATATGCGAAGCCTTCCCTCTTGATCCTCAACATGGTCAGAAGATAGGTGAGGAATAAGGCGACCAGGTACATGAGGCTGTAGTAACGAACCTGGAAGGAGCCTATGGCGAAGAGATTAGGGTCGATATGTTCGGGCAGGTGTTGCCAGGTGTCGGTCAACGATGCCATGCTCAGTAGGATTCCCCTTTCAAGTCCTCTACATAGAGCTGGGCTGCGTATGCCGCCGTGGCGCCGTCCCCGCAGGCCGTAACGACCTGGCGGAGGGACTTGTCGATGCAATCCCCGCAGGCGAATATCCCGGCTGCGGATGTCCTCATGTCCCGGTCGACCTCGATGGCGCCGTTGGGGGCCAGGGCAACCAGACCCCGGACGATATCGACATTGGGATTAAGGCCGATGAAGATAAAGACTCCGTCCAGGGGCAGTTGCGTTTTCACGCCCGTTTTCGTGTTGCGGATGACGACCCCGTCGACGCCCTGTTCACCGGAAATCGCATCGACGACCGAATCCCAGGCAAATTCGATTTTGGGATTGGCGAAGGCCCGCTTCTGCAGGACCGCGGAGGCGCGCAAGCGGTCCCGGCGATGGATCACCGTGACTTTGCTGGCAAAGTTGGTGAGGAATATGGCCTCCTGGATGGCTGCGTTGCCGCCGCCGACAACGGCAACGGCGCGGTTTCTGTAAAAAGGTCCGTCGCAGGTAGCGCAGAACGAAACGCCCCTGCCGATCAGCGCTTCCTCGCCCGGTGCCCCCAGCCTTCTCCATGAAGCTCCTGTCGCGACGATCACCGCCAGGGTGTCGTATACCGTGCCACCCGAGGCGATGGTCCAGCCGCTGACATCGCCCCAGGACGCCGGGGCGATCTTGGCAATGTCGCCCGTTACGACCGTTGCGCCGAATTTATCCACCTGTTGCTTGAAACGTTCGATAAGGTCGTAGCCGTTGATGCCATCCGCCATGCCGGGGTAATTCTCGATCTCATCCGTGACCGTTATCTGGCTTATGGAGGAAGCGCCTTCCACGAGCAGGGTCTTAAGGCCCGCCCGGGAGGCATACAGGCCGGCCGTATAGCCTGCGGGTCCGCCGCCGATAACGACAATATCCCACAAGTCTTCCCGCATCAATGGTTTCATGATTCTCAAGCCCCTCTGGACGATATTCTTTTATTTAATCGTGAATGGGTTCTTTTGTAAAGCCTAATGTTTATTCCTTGACAGGCATCGACGGATTCCCTATAAATTCAATGAATCATAAGGGAGCAATATGCAGGAAAACCCACTTCAACTCTTAATCAATCCGGCTTCAATCGCCACGGTGGGGGCGGGAAACAACCCCATGAAAATGGGCACCCTCCAGGCCTTAAGTATTATTAAAAACGGGTACCGGGGAAAATTGTATCCCGTACATCCGCACGACTCTACGGTTTTGGGCCTCAAGGCTTATCCATCCGTCCACGATCTCCCCGAGCCGCCCGACCTTGCCGTCCTGATTGTACCGACGGACCAGGTTGTGGGCCTGCTGGAGGATTTCGGGAAAATCGGGACCAAAAGGGCCATCGTGATCACGGCCGGGTTCAGGGAAACCGGTGCAGAGGGCAGGTCGGCAGAGGAGCAACTTAAGCGCATCGCCGAACAATACGGGATAAGATTTCTCGGCCCGAACTGCATGGGCATCGTCAATACCCAGATTTCTCTCAACGTGACCACTGCCCAGCTTGACCCCCGCGAAGGCTTCCTGGGGCTCGCCTCCCAGAGCGGGACCTATGTCACCCAGGTCTTGTCCTACCTGAGAAAGCGGGGCATCCGGTTCAGCAAAGCGGTCAGCGTCGGCAACGAGGCCAATATCGACCTCGTCGACGTGATGGAATATCTCGGCGAGGATGAGCATACCCGGGCCATCATCCTGTATATCGAGGGTATCCGCAACGGCCGGCGCTTTATCGAATCCGCCCAAAGGATCAGTCGTTATAAACCCATCGTCGCCCAATACGTGGGTGGCTCCAAATCCGGGGCCAGGGCCGGGCTGAGCCATACGGGGGCCATGGCGGGACCCGACATTCTTTATGACGGCATGTTCCGGCAGGCCGGGATTATCAGGGTGCATTCCATCGAAGATCTTTACGCCCGCGGTTGGGCGCTCGCGACAGCGCCGCCGTTACGGGGTAAACGATTGGGGATTGTGACCAATTCCGGGGGGCCCGGTACGGCGATGTCTCATACGGCCGATCAGGGAGGCCTCGAAGTGCCGCCTCTTTCCGCCGAACTGCAGGAAGAGATCCGGCCGCTGATCGCTGCCCATGCTTCCTGCGCCAACCCGGTCGACCTCACGTTCAACCTGGACACCGATTTGCTCTCGACAACGATCCCGGAGATGCTCATGAAGAGCGACGAGGTGGACGGCGTGATCGTCCATGGGGCGATAAGCACCGGATTCATGAAGGAGATTTATCCACAGGTTGCGCCTATGTGGACCGACCTGTCCGAGGAGCAGTTTATCGCGATGTATAAGAAGGACCTTGCCGAAACGGTTTCCCTTCCGCGGAAATACGGCAAGCCCCTCATTATCTCTACATTCTTCGACCGGGACGATCACTATACGGATTCCTATATGAATGGCGATGTTCCCGTTTTCTTTGCGCCGGAAAAAGCGGCGGAAGCCATGGCGGCCCTTCTGCGTTACAAAGAGATCAGGGAGCGCAAAGACATCGTAGCGCCCGTCTTGCCGCGCCCGATAAGCGCCACGGATATGATCATCAAGGCTGCCCTGCAGAAACGCAAGAAAGCCCTCGACGAGTATGAATCGAAAAGGATTCTCTCGGCCTACGGCCTGCCGGTTGCCCGGGGTAGCCTGGCGAATACGGAAGGCGAAGCGGTTTATGCCGCTGCGAACATGGGGTTTCCCGTAGCCGTCAAGGCATGCTCCTGGGAGGTCATGCATAAAACCGGCAAGGGGCTCATCGCTTTGAATGTTCAGACGGAAGACGGCGTGCGCCAAGCCTTCCATGCCATAAGGCGGGCCTCGCGGGACGACATGCCGGTCCTGGTCCAAGAGATGGTCAAGGGGAGCCGTGAGTTTACGGCCGGAATGTCCCGCTTCCCCGGTTTCGGTCCCTGCGTCTTGTTCGGCCTGGGAGGCATCTTCATGGAAGTCATCCGGGATACGGTCTTCCGCTCCGCTCCGCTCAGCGCGACCGAGGCCGAGGAAATGCTCTTCGATATCCGCGCCAAGGAACTCCTTGGAAACCTGAGGGGCATGCCCCCGGTGGATAGGGTCTCCCTGGTCAATATCCTGCAGGGTATCAGTCATATTGCCCTGCTGCACGAAAACATCGCGGAAATCGACCTGAACCCGATCATCATCAGCGGTTCCAAACCGGTCATCGCCGATGCCCTGTTTGTCCTGAAAAACTAATCGGATTTAAGACCGCACCTTAGGAATGGATATGATACCCGTCCGGTTGACCTCGTTTGCTCCGCGTTCCTGAAGGTACTGATAGACGGCTGCCGTTTCTTCCTTGGAGCCGGTGATTTCCAGGACGTAGTAATCGGGGCTCATGGTGGTTATCTTACACCCGAATATCTCGATCGCTTTCAAGATTTCCGCCCGCTCCTGGGGCTTGACGGGAATGCCGATCAGCATCATTTCCCGGTGAACGAATCCTGCGCCCGTATAGTCAAGGACTTCAATAATATCGACTAGTTTGTTTAGTTGTTTCTTGATCTTCTCCGTAAAATCGCTTTCCGCACAGGCAGTCAAGGTGACCCGGGAGACTTCCGTGTTCGTGGTTTCAGCCACGCAGAGTGTTTTGATGTTGTAACCCTGCCGGCTGAAAACGGCGGCAAGACGGGACAGAACGCCGGGCTTGTTGTTCACCAGCATGCAGAGGGTATGTTCTTCAACCATAAGGATTATCCACCTTTCCCTTTATAAATGAATCACAGATGCAGGTCCGTTATCGGACGGCATGGTTTGTTCTTTTCTTGACCGGGTCGCGACTCAATCCTGTCCAAAAATCATCTCCACGTTGGAACGGCCGGGGGGAATGATCGGGAAGACATAATTATCCGGATCGACGACAGCCTCCAGGAAGTAAGGCCCGTCCGTCCGGCACATCTTTTCGACGCCTTCCTCGAACCGCCCGTCGACGTGCACGCGTCCCGCCGGGATGCCGAATCCCTTGGCTATAGCGACGAAATCCACATCCCCGCCGAGTTCTATATGCGTGAAGCGTTCCTGGAAGAATAACGACTGGAGCTGACGGATCATACCGAGGTGGCCGTTGTTGAAGACGACGACCTTGACCGGGAGCCGGTAGTAACGGATCGTTGATAGCTCCTGCATATTCATGTAAAAGCCGCCGTCTCCGGTGAAGGCGACGACGTTTCGCGCCGGCGCCCCCACCTTAGCGCCGATTGCCGCAGGGAGACTGAATCCCATAGTGCCCATTCCCCCGCTGGTCAACAGGCAACGAGGCGTCTGGGGATGCCAGTTGCGCATGGTCCATATCTGGTTCAAGCCGACATCGGTAACGGCGATGGTGCCTTTCGGCATGGCCTCCTGCACTTTTTGGATGAAATAACCCGCCGCACCGCAGCCCTTATCGGGCAATTCCTTGTCGATGGCTTCCCGGGCATCTTTAATGCGTTTCATCCATTCGGGCCGCTCCTTCCGTTCGACCAGCGGCAGGAGCCCCCGTAAGGTTTCCCGGATATCGCCGATAAAGGGGATATCGACCTTGACGTTCTTGCCGATAGATGTCGGATCGATGTCAATCTGGGCGACGCTGGCCAGGGGGGCGAACTCTTCAATAACGGATGTGCTGCGGTCCGTGAAGCGGACACCGACTGCTAGGATGAAATCGGACTGATGGACGGTGCGGTTGGCGAGCTCGTAGCCATGGGTGCCGATGAATCCGAGACTCAATCCGTTGGTGATGTTGATGGACCCCACTCCCATCATGGTTGTGGCGAAAGGAATCTGGGTCTTCTCCACCAATTCGCCCATTTCATCGCTGGCGTTGCCGAGCTTCACGCCGCCGCCGAAGATGATGACCGGTCTCTCCGACATATTCAGGGCCCGGGCGATCTTTTCCAGGTCCTCGCGGCCGTTCGGTGACGTCGGTTGCGGTCTGCCGTTGGCTGCTTCGTCCTGCGGTCCGCATTTTGCGACCAGGATATCCCTGGGAAGATCGACGAGGACCGGCCCGGGCCGGTCGGAGTGGGCCAGATGGAAAGCCTCCCTTAAGGTTGCGCCGAGGTCGTCGACGTCCCGTATCTGGTAGCTGTGCTTGGTGATGGGAATCGTGACGCCGATAATATCCGTTTCCTGAAAGGCATCTCTTCCCAAAAGGTTTGTATTGACTTGTGCGGTGAGCGCTACCATCGGCGTCGAATCCATGAAAGCCGTTGCTATCCCGGTTACCAGGTTGGTGGCGCCCGGTCCCGAGGTGGACAGGCAGACGCCTACCTTGCCCGTCGCTCGGGCATAACCGTCTGCCGCATGGGCGGCTGCCTGTTCGTGGCGGGTCAGGTACAGTCTGATGGACGAATCCAGCAACCGGTCGTGAAGGGGCAGGGAATTGGCACCGGGATAGCCGAAGATGGTATCCACTCCCTGCTCGTTCAGGACCTGAACAATGATGTCCGCGCCGATTTTTTCCATGTTACGTCATACTCCTTTCGTGTCGCATAAAATAAAAAAGCCGCATGAATTTTCGATGCGGCTTCGGTCATAAAAAAAGCCGCGGGCTTTCAGGGGACCCGCGGCTCTTGTGAGCTATGTCATGATATCAGCATAGCCAGGCGGCGGTCCCCGTATGTACGACGACTACAGCTACGCTGCCCGGTACGTTTGTCCTATTGCGTTTTATCCTGTTCATTGCCATCAATATTCCTAACATGTAATTTTCACCCTTTATATGTAAGAGGCATCTTTTGTCAAGGGTCTTTTTCACGAATCCGTCAATAGCCCGAATCGTCGTCATCGTCGGGCGGCGGGGTTTTCATTTGCCGGATGTCCGTAATGACGGCGCCGCTGGGGGTCGTTCCTTCCAGGAATGCCTCATAGAGCGAGCCGTCAGCAGACGGCGCGCCCGTTTTGGGATTGACTTTGACGAAAACGATGCCTTCCGGAATCGGGAAGCTCTCGATCGGCATGCCCTGAACGGCTTTTTCCATGAAATAGAGCCAGATCGGCGCTGCGGCCCTTCCCCCCACCTCCTGCTTGCCCAGGTATCTTTCCTGGTCGAAACCCACCCAGACGCCCGCAACCACGGAGGGAGTGAACCCGAAGAACCAGGCATCCCTCATGTCGTTGGTCGTGCCCGTTTTCCCCGCGGCCGGTCTGCCGATGCTCTTGACGCGGGTGCCGGTGCCGCTCTGAATGACCCCTTCCATGATGTAGCTTGCGATGAAAGCGATCTTGGGGTCAATGACCTGTTCGACTTTGGGCTGATTCTCTTCGAAGACCTGACCGGTGCGATCAACGATTTTTTTGATAAAATATGGCGCGACTTTCTTGCCCCCGTTGGCGAGAACGCCGTACCCCCTGACCATTTCCTGGAGCGTCACGACGGATGAACCCAAGGCCATGCTCAAATTTCTGTCGATATTGGAGGCTATTCCCATGTTGGATGCGTAAGCGGCCACGTAATCGATCCCGATCCGTTCGAGGATCTTGATGGTCACGATATTGCGGGAATGGATCAACGCATCCCTTAACGTCGTCGGGCCATGGAATTTGCCGTCAAAGTTTTTCGGTTTCCAGTAACCGTCCGGCTTGGACGGATCGGGATACATGATCGGCGAATCATCGATCCGGGTCGACGGCGTCATCTCTTTATCCAATGCCGCCGTATAGATGAACGGTTTAAAGGATGATCCCGGCTGTCTCTTCATTTGCGTTGCCCTGTTGAACTCGCTTTTGCCGTAATCCCTGCCCCCGACCATGGCCTGAATGGCACCGGTTTTCACATCCATGCACAACAGCGCCCCCTGGACCTCTCCCGGCGTGAATTTTTCCCGCTTCTCCAGTTCCTGGAGGCCTTTTTCGACGGCGTCCCTGGCGGCTTTCTGCATGTTCATATTCAGTGTTGTGTATACTTCCAGCCCTTCTTTATACAGGACATCGCTGCCGTATTTTTCCTGAATATAGCGCCGGACGTTTTCCACAAAGTAAGCGGCGACCTTGTCCTTGGGTTTGGCGGAGCGGAGCACGATCGGTGTCGCCAGGGCGCGCTTTCTCTCTTCTTCCGAGATAAAGCCGCTTTCCACCATTCTTTCCAAGACATACGTCTGTCTCTGCCGCGCCCGGTCGAAATGGAGATAGGGGGAATATTTATTGGGCGCCGGCGGCAAACCCGCCAGGATGGCCGCTTCCGGCAGCGTGAGCTGGCGGGCGCTCTTTCCGAAGTAGGCCTCCGATGCCGCTTCTACCCCGTACGTACCGTGACCGAGATAGATATGATTAAGATACAGATAGAGGATTTCGTCCTTCGTCAGGTAGGTATCGATCTTGTACGCCAGGATCACCTCCCGCATTTTCCTGCCGTAGCTCCTTTCCGGCGAGAGATACATGGCTTTGGCCACCTGCTGGGTGATCGTGCTTCCTCCCTGGACGGTTCTTCCCGCTTCGAGGTTCTTAAACAAAGCCCTGACCATGCTGATGAAATCGAAGCCTTTGTGATGGTAAAATCTCGAATCCTCCGAGGCGACGAAGGCATGGATGACGACAGGCGGGACATCTGTTATTTTAATCACTTTACGGTCTTCGGTGAAGAATTCGTCGATGAGCTCGTTATTGTCGCCATATATCCGCGTGGAGATACTGGGCCGATAGTCTTTCAGCACATCGACGCTGGGCATTTCCCTCAGGATGAAATAATACAGGAGCCCCGCCCCGATCACCGCGATGATCGCACCGAAAAGACCCAAAATCACCAGAAACCGGAAAAAACGGGAATCCAAAAATTGGGACAGTCTGGCTCCTCTTCTTCTCGTCATATCGTTTCCTGTTCCGTCTCTTTATCAGCCGCGGCCTTTTTCCTGCCGGCGAACCGGGCGACGAAGATGCTGATTTCGTAAAGGACCATCAATGGGATGGCCATGATAATCTGGCTCATGGCATCAGGCGACGGGGTCAGAATAGCGGCGGCGATAAAGATGATCAGGATGGCATACCGTCTCTGCTTGGAGAGCATCTTGGCGTTGACGATGCCGACCTTGGCCAGGAAGAAGATGAACACAGGCATTTCAAAACAGAGTCCGAAGGAAAGCAGGAATTTCAGGATGAGCGACAGATATTCCCTGAACGAGATCATCGGCTTTAAAAAATCGGATGAAAATTCGACGAAGAAAGCGAACGCCGGCGGCAGGGCGATATAGTATCCAAAAAGGACGCCGCCTATGAAAAGGAGGCTCGACGAAAGAACGAAAGGAAAGACATACCTCTTTTCCGACTTGTACAGTCCCGGGGAAATGAATTTCCATATCTGGTAGAGTGTATACGGGCTTGTAAGAAGCAGGGACCCGAAAAGCGCAATTTTCATATAAATGAAGAAAGCCTCCGGCAATCCCGTGTAGATCATGTAGCTCGTTTTCGGAAGAACCTGGGCGAGCGGTCTCGTAATGATATTAAAGAGTATATCCCGCCAGTACCAGCAAACGCCAAATCCGATGGCAAGTCCTATAAGAACCCGGATAAGCCGTTTTCTGAATTCCTCCAGATGGGCAGTTAAAGGCATTTTTTCGTCGTTTGAATCGGTCATAAGGTCGAATAAGCGATCAGTTTATTTAGGGGAGCTTGATTTATGTTCCGCATAAGGGTCCGCTTTCTTCGAAGTGTCAGCGGCCGGATCGGAAGGAGGCGGTGGGGGTTCGGTTGTCTGTTGACTGTGCGTCGGTGTTTCCTTCATATCGGTCGTATGCGCTTTAACGTCATCCGTCTGCAGGCTTTCCTTGATGCCGTCGGTTACATCGTCCGCCGCCCTTTTGAACTCCGACAAGCCTTTGCCCATAGACTTGGCCAAATCGGGAAGCCTCTTTGGACCCACGACCAGCAGGGCGACAATTGCGATGATGATTAATTCTGTGATGCCGATACCAAACATGTCAAGCCTTCATATTTGCCGCAAACTATATATATAGGCCAATTGGTTTGTCAATGGATTTTAAGAAAGGCGGTGATGGCCGAAATATTTTGCGTTTTGGCGTTTCCTGTGATAGGTAAATGGGTCGTTTATTGAGGCTGGCAGCAGGAAAGGGAAGGTAGAGGTTTGTTTTCAGAAACGGGCATTGTACGGGACCGAAGGTACTACCGTCACGGTACGGATTATCATCCCGAATCGCCGAAAAGGCTGGAGGCGATCTACAACATGCTGGATGTCCACGACATGGTCGGAAAATTCGTGGATATCCCATCGCGATACGCCTCTCACGAAGAACTGGCCGCCGTCCATACGCCGTCTTATATACAACTGATAGCCGGAACAGCGGGGCAGGCCTATTACTCTCTCGATCCCGATACGGAAACGACGGCGGATTCTTATGATACTGCGAAACTGGCGGTCGGCGGCGTCTGTAATGCCATCGATGCCGTTGTTGCCGGAGAGGTCCGCAATGCCTTCGCCTTAATCCGGCCGCCCGGTCACCATGCTCACAAGGATGAAGCGGCAGGCTTCTGTATTTTCAACAATGTCGCCGTCGGTGCCCGATACGCCATCCGTAAGCACAACATGCACAGAATATTGATTGTCGATTGGGACCTGCACCATGGCGACGGCACCCAGTCCATTTTTTACGATGATCCCCAGGTCCTTTATTTTTCAACGCACCAGTATCCTTACTATCCCGGTTCCGGGGCGGTGAGCGAGACCGGCCGGGGGCAGGGGAACGGCTATACGGTCAACGTGCCGCTCAGTGCCGGCGCCGACGATGCCGTCTATTTAAAAATATACAAGAGTATCCTTGAGCCCCTGGCGATGGCATTTAAACCGGATATGGTCTTGCTTTCGGCAGGATTCGATATTTACTTTCAGGACCCGCTGGGAGGGATGAAAGTGACTCCCCAAGGGTTTGCCAACCTGACCCGTGTTCTCATGGACATCGCCGAGCAATGCTGCAGCGATAGGCTGGTCGCCGTACTCGAAGGGGGCTACCATGTGACGGGGCTTGCCAAGTCGGTGAAAGCGGTACTTCTGGAGATGCGCGGGGAGACCAGGGTTACGGAGGCGCAAATCCAGCAAACGTTAAGCGAGGCCGATCATTCGAGGGACGCCCTCATCAGCCGCGTTATCCAGCAACTTGAACCTATGTGGATGGTATTTTGACGGAGGATTGTTTTGAAGATCGACAAGAAGGAAGTGGAGCACGTCGCCCATTTGGCGCGGCTGGAATTTACGGAAGAGGAAAAAGTGAAATTCACCTCCCAGTTGGACAATATTCTCATGTACATGGACAAACTGAACCAGGCCGATACCGGCGGCGTCGAACCCATGAGCCATGCCATAGCCCTGAACAACGCCTTCAGGGACGATGCCGTCAAGGTCTCGCTCGCGACCGATGAGTCGCTGGCCAATGCGCCCGACCCCCGGGGCGAGTATTTCCGTGTACCGAAAGTCATCGAATAGGCCGCTATGCAGACTTTGCCGATTGCAAGGCCGGCCCGAATCCGATATATCTGAAACAGTCGTTATTTCCCGGGTTACAGTCAAACAGGAGACAACATGGAACTTTACGAGTCAACCATCCATGAGTTGATGGACAAAATCAAGGCAGGGGCGGTTTCATCCACGGATATCGTTTCGTCCGTTTTCAAGCGGATCGACGCCGTGGAGGAGCGCGTTCATGCCTACATTACGCTGTTGAGGGAAGCCGCGTTCGAACAGGCGGCGGAAGCGGATCTCGCCATCAAGAAAGGCGACATCGTTGCGCTTACAGGTATCCCCATCGCCCTGAAGGACATCTATTGTACAAAAGGCCTGCGCACGACCTGCGGGTCGAGGATTCTCCATAATTTCGTCCCTCCCTACAATGCCACTATCGTCGAAAAGCTGCGCGCCGCAGGTGCCGTGTTTACGGGCAAGACGAACATGGACGAATTCGCCATGGGCTCATCGACGGAGACATCCTATTTCGGCGTGACCCGCAACCCCTGGGATATCGAGAGGATTCCCGGAGGTTCCAGCGGCGGTTCGGCGGCGGCCCTGGCGGCCGATGAATGTATCGCCTCGCTCGGGTCGGATACAGGAGGGTCGATCCGTCAGCCGGCGGCCCTCTGCGGTATCGTGGGCCTGAAGCCTACGTATGGCCGTGTGTCCCGTTTCGGTCTTGTCGCCTTTGCTTCTTCACTGGATCAGATAGGCCCCTTCACGAAGGACGTGGAGGATTGCGCGATCATGATGAACGTCCTGGCCGGCTACGATCCGAAAGAATCGACGTCTGTGCCGATAGAGGTTCCCGACTACCGGCAGTTCCTGGGTCGGGGGATTGACGGCTGGACCGTAGGTATCCCGAAGGAGTATTTTATCGAAGGCATCGATCCCGATGTCGAGCAGGCGGTCCGCAAGGTTATCAGTGTCGTCGAAGCCAGCGGGGCGAAGTGCATAGACGTGTCCCTGCCCCATACGGAATACTGCCTTGCCGTCTACTACATCGTGGCGCCGGCGGAGGCAAGCTCCAACCTGGCCCGGTACGACGGCGTCAAGTACGGCTACCGGACGGAAGCGGAGAGCGATCTCATGGGGATGTACAAAAAGACCCGTTCCGAGGGCTTCGGAGCGGAGGTAAAAAGGCGCATCATGCTCGGCACGTATGTTCTTTCCTCAGGTTATTACGACGCTTATTACAAAAAGGCCTCGCAGGTGCGGGCCCTGATCCGCAAAGATTTTGACGACGCTTTTAAGAAATGCGATGTCATCCTGACGCCGACGTCGCCGACGGCCGCCTTCAAAATCGGCGAGAAGATGGACGATCCCCTGCAGATGTACCTGTCCGACATCTTCACCATATCGACCAATCTGGCCGGTATTCCTGGCATGTCTGTTCCCTGCGGGTATACGGCGTCGGGTTTGCCGATCGGCGTTCAGTTTCAGGCGGGACACTTCGAGGAAGGAAAGCTGCTGCAGTTTGCCGCCGTCTATGAAAAGAATGCGAAAATCGAGAAAAGGAGACCGAATCTGTAATGGAATACGAACCGGTAATCGGGCTGGAGGTGCATGCCCAGCTACTGACGGACTCGAAGATATTCTGTGGTTGTTCAACAAAATTCGGGGCTTCGCCAAACAGTCTCACCTGTCCCGTCTGCCTTGGGATGCCCGGCGTCTTACCCGTGCTTAATAAAAAGGTCGTTGAGTTTGCGATGAAAATGTCGCTGGCGACGAATTGCCGCATCAACCCCTCCAGCAGTTATGCCCGGAAGAACTATTTTTATCCGGACCTGCCCAAGGGCTACCAGATATCACAATACGCCTTTCCCCTTGCGGAACACGGCTGGATCGACGTCGAGGAGAACGGCGGCAAGAAACGGATCGGGATAACGCGCATCCACATGGAGGAAGATGCAGGCAAGCTGATTCATGACGAGCGCTATCCTTCCAGTTACGTCGATTTGAACCGCACGGGCGTACCTCTCATCGAGATCGTCAGCGAACCGGACATCAGGAGCGCCGCCGAAGCCGCCGCCTATCTCCATCGACTGCATGAGATACTCGTCTATCTCGAGATCTGCGACGGCAACATGGAAGAGGGCAGTTTCCGGTGCGACGCCAACATTTCGATCCGGCCTAAAGGGCGGGATGCCTTCGGGACGAGAACCGAGCTCAAGAACATGAACTCTTTCCGGAACGTCCAGCGGGCGCTGGAATACGAGATCAAGCGCCAGCAGTATATCCTGGAGGGCGGCGGAGAAGTGGTCCAGGAGACGAGGCTCTGGGACGACAGCCAGGGGGTCACCAATTCCATGCGGGGCAAGGAAGAGGCCCACGATTACCGCTACTTTCCCGATCCGGACCTTGTGCAGATCCAGATCAGCGACGCCTGGATCGCCGACCTGAAAGCAATGCTTCCCGAATTGCCGCTGGAAAAGAGAGAGCGGTTCGTCCGGGAATACCAGATACCGCCCTACGATGCCGGCGTGTTGACGACCAGCAAGGCCCTGGCCGAGTATTATGAAGAGGTGGTCCGCCTGTCCGGAAAGCCAAAAATAGCGAGCAACTGGGTCATGGGCGATGTGCTCCGCTTTCTCAACGAAGACAAGCGAAGCATCAAGGAATGCCCCATTTCGCCGGCCGCCCTGGCGGACATGATCCAGCTTATCGAGAACGGCACGATCAGCGGCAAAATCGCCAAAGAGGTCATTGAAGCCATGTACAAGACGGGCAAGTCACCGGAGGCGATTATCAAGGAGAAAAGCCTCGTGCAGATTACCGACGAAGGAGAACTGGCGAAGATCATCGCGTCCGTGATCGCGGCCAACCCCAACCAGCTCAGCCAGTTCAAGGCGGGAAAAGATAAGCTTTTCGGATATTTCGTCGGCCAGGTCATGAAGGCCACGCAGGGGAAGGCCAATCCGCAGTTGATCAACGAACTTCTAACCAGGATGCTGGCCGAGTCATGATTCGCACCCTCTACTGGCAAGACGGCACGGTCGTCATGATTGACCAGAAAGCCCTGCCCGGCGTGGAGCGCTACGCGGTATGCAAGCGATACGAGCAGGTCATCGCCGCTATCAACGACTTGACCGTCCGGGGCGCCCCGGCCATCGGCGTGGCCGCCGCCTTGGGGATCGCCCTCGGGGTATCGCAGCTTAATGTGATGAAGCCTAGCGTCCTGTCCACGTGTTTTTACCGGATATGCGATGCCTTTGCGCGCACCCGGCCGACCGCCAGGAATCTCTTCTGGGCCATCGAAAGCATGAAACGCTGCTTTGAATCCTTGCTCCCGGCGAAACCACAGGAAATCAAGGATGCCCTTATCCGCGAAGCCGTCCGGATCTGCGATGAAGATATCGCCATCAACCGGAGAATGGGCATGCACGGGCAATTGCTGATTGCCGACGGGGACCGGCTTCTGACCCACTGCAATGCAGGGGCGCTGGCGACGGCCGGATACGGGACCGCGCTGGGCGTTATCCGCGCGGCGCGCGACCAGGGGAAATCGATCCACGTCTATGTGGACGAAACGAGACCGGTGCTGCAGGGAGCAAGGCTGACCGCCTGGGAGCTTATGAAGGAAAAGATCCCCGCCACCCTGATTACGGACAATATGGCCGGCTTTCTCATGAGCCGGGGGAAGATAGACAGGGTGATCGTCGGGGCGGACCGGATTGCCGCCAACGGCGATACGGCCAATAAGATCGGCACCTATTCGCTTTCCGTTTTGGCCAGGGCGAACAAAATACCCTTCTATATCGCCGCGCCGCTTTCCACGATCGATATCTCCGTCAAGACCGGGGCGGACATTCCTATCGAAGAGCGTAATGCTGCGGAAGTGACATCCATCCAGGGTGTTAAAATAGCCCCGAAGGGCGTCGATGTCTATAACCCGGCTTTCGACGTCACGCCCCATCGTTTGATTACGGCCATCGTTACCGAAGAGGGGGTCATCTTCCCGCCTTTTCGCGGGAACATTAAAAAGCTTGTAAACGCTAAGCATAAAGCAGTTTAGCCGGTCGTTCCTCCGGGTATAAAATACATCTGAAGGCAGCAACGCGAAGAACCTCATCCTATGAAAAACCTTTTTCTTTTCGATTTCGACGGCGTTTTGGTCGAGTCCCTTAGCGTCTACGAAAAAACGGTAACGCTCTGTCTTAAGCAAATCGGCCAGCCGATTATCAGCAGCCGGGAGGAGTTTCTCGAACTCTTCGATGAAAATTTCTATGAGGCCCTGGAGAAGAAAGGGGTCGACCTGAAGGCCTTTTCGAGGGCGTCAGGGCGCATCCTCGCCCAGGTCGACTACAATGATATCAAGCCGTACCTGAATGTATTTCCGGTATTGGACATCATGAGAAAGGAACATATCCTGGTCATTATCTCGTCCAACGGATCGCAGGCCATCCGCAGGGCCCTGTCCCCGCATCGTTTCGACAGTTATTTTGAAGAGATCCTCGGGTCGGATTTTCTCTATAGCAAGAAAGAGAAGATCGACTATGCCATTGAGAAATACGGCATGGCCAGGGACCGGACCTTCTACATCGGGGACACGGTCGGCGACATCCTTGAGGCGAAAATGGCCGGTGTCAGATCGGTGGGCGTGACCTGGGGCTGGCACGACCGGGACAGGTTGGCCAGGTCCGCACCGGATTTTCTTTTGGACACCCCGGAAGCATTGCTGAACATCTCTTGAGCTACCGGGCATTATCCTTCCCATCCACAGTCGAAAAAAGATAAATTTCGATTTGACTTCAAAGGCAACATCTCGTAATCTAAGCCCATCATTTGATGGAATCAATAGATGGGACTGCACGTCACCGTCTTTCTGCGAGGTCAGGCTTTATGGATAGCCCCCTGGAAAAAGCCCGCCGCGATCCGGATTCCATGAAGGCGAAAATTCTCGCCTGCGCCCGCCGGGTCTTCGGCGAATACGGTTTCCATGGCACGACGACCCGGATGATCGCCCAGGAAGCCGGAATCGATATCTCGACCCTGCATTACCACTGGGGAGAGAAGAAAGACCTCTACGAGGCCGTCATCCTCGATATCAACAGAGACCTTGGACAAAGTTTGCGGGATGTGGAAAAGATCATCCACGGCCGTCCCTTGACCGAAAGAATGGCGATCGCCATCGATATGATGACGGATTATCTCTTCGATCATCCGGAAATTTCCAACCTTATTCTCTTTCGTCATTACGGGAAAACCCGTCATGAAGCCAATCTTGATTTTAATGTCCCGGAGTTTACGGGGGACATTGCCCGTTCCATGAATCTCACGGCGGACGCCAGGAAAACCTCGCCCCGGGCCATGATGGAGGTCCTTGTCGTCATGAACGGGATTCACAGTTTTGTGTCCGGAGAGCATTCGTTTCGGGCCATGGTCGATCTCGAAAAAGAAGCATATATCCGGCTCGTCAAAGACGCTCTGAAATTCGTTCTGATCCCCGCTTTTGCGAAACGTGACGAGAAGCAAGGATCAGGACGGAAAGATACCAAGTTCTGAAAAGCAGCAAATATTTCTGATGTCAGGTTGCAGCCGCCGGATCGTCCGCCGTTTTGCGGGGGTGCTTTCGGTCGGCCTATAGAGCTCTTTCTTTTCTGTCGCCGTTGCAGTTTCTGTGCGGTCGCCATATGTAAGCAGCCGAAAAGTGTTTTTCGGCAAGACGCAAGGGAGGTATTCAGATGGCACTCAATTTCGATGCAGTCGGTAAAAAACTCGGCCCCGTCACGAAGATATACGATCAGCAGGACGTAATCCTGTATGCCCTGGGAGTGGGGGCGGGGTTTACGGATCTTGACTATGTCTATGAAAAGAATCTCAAGGTCATCCCCAGTTTTGCCATCGCGTCGGTCTTCGATTTTTTGGGCCTGGTTGCGACGGAGTCCCATGTCAATTTTGCAGGCATGCTGCATGGGGAACAGGATCTCATTTTTCATCGTCCGATTCCCACCTCGGGAACCATGACGACGGAAGGCCGTATTCTTCATTATTTCGACAAGGGCTCCAAAGGCGCCGTGATTGTCGCCGAAGGCCATACCCGCCACTCCAACGGCCAAGAACTTTTCACCAATATCGTAAAGATATTCGGTCGCTTCGACGGGGGATTCGGCGGTGAGCCGGGACCACAGACGGCCATAACCGAATTTCCTGACAGACCGGCCGATTTCACCGTTGACATATCACCGTCGCCGGATCAGCCACTGCTTTACCGCTTGTCCGGGGACCGTTTCCCGTTGCACGTCGATCCGGAGTTTGCCCGGACGGTCGGCTACGAGAGGCCGATCATGCACGGCCTCTGCACGCACGGGTTTGCATGCCGGGCCTTGATAGCCAGCCTGATTCCCGGACGGCCCGAAAAGGCCAGACGGATGTTCTGCCGGTTCACCCGCCCCCTCTATCCCGGAGACCCCATTGCGGTACAAATATGGAATGCGGGCGATGGGCGGGCCCTCTGGCGGGTTGCGAATACGAAGACCGGCGAAGCGGTCATCGACAACGGCGTATTCGAGTACGGTGATATTCCGGACGATCGTATACGCTTCGACGGGCGCGTGGCCGTTGTGACCGGTGCCGGGGGCGGCCTGGGCAGGACATACGCCCTGAATCTGGCGAAAAGAGGTGCGAAAGTTGTCGTGAACGATTTCGGCGGAGCCCGCGACGGGGCGGGAGACGGCTCCAGTTCCCCGGCAGACATGGTCGTGGCGGAGATTCGCGCCGCCGGCGGTGAGGCCGTGGCCGACTATAACTCGGTGGCGACGCCGGAAGGCGGCGACGGGATCGTCAAAACGGCCCTCAATGCTTTCGGACGGCTGGACATCCTCATCAACAACGCCGGTATCCTGAGGGACAAAAGCATCGCCAAGATGGAGCCGGAGCATTGGCGGGCCGTCGTTGATGTCCATCTTAACGGCGCCTACCACGTCACCCGGCCGGCGTTTGCGGCCATGCGGGACCAGGGTTACGGACGCATCGTCATGACCACGTCGGCGGCAGGCCTGTACGGCAATTTCGGCCAGACCAATTACAGTTCGGCCAAGTTGGGGCTGGTCGGTTTCATGCATGCCCTCAAACTGGAAGGCGGCAAATACGGCATCAAGGTGAATACCGTGGCCCCGATCGCCGCTTCCCGGCTGACGGAGGATATCCTGCCTCCCGATCTGCTTGAGAAGATGAAGCCGGAATACGTCTCTCCGCTGGTCCTCTATCTCTGCTCGGACCGTTGCCAGGTCACGGGGAATATCTATAACGCCGGCATGGGTTACTATAACCGCGCTGCCGTCGTCACCGGGCCAGGCATCGTCCTCGGCACCGGCAAGGATGTCCCGGCCGTTGAGGACATCGCCTCCCACTGGGAAGAGATTGTTAATATGAAAGGCGCCAGGGAATACGAACACCTGACCCTCATGGTCAACGATTTGATGGAGACCCTGCAGACCGGGGGTGCGGCGGACAAGGTGGAACTGGGGCGGGGAGGCATAAGCGATGTCAAGACGGTGTTCGACCGGATGCCCAAAGTCTTCAAGCCCGAAGCGGCGGCCGGCGTGGAGGCCGTCTTTCAGTATGTTGTCTTCGGAGCAGGCGGCGGCGAATGGTATGCCGAAGTCCAGGAGGGCAAGTGCAGTGTAAACGCGGGTCTCCATGCCAAACCTTCCTGTACGCTGAAGATGGAATCGGCCGATTTCCTCGATCTCATGAATAAGAAACTTTCCGCCATGAAAGCCTTTACGTCGGGCAAATTGAAGATTGAAGGGGATCTCATGAAAGCCCAGCTCATCGATAAACTCTTCTCCTTTTGAATTCCGGAAGAGATTCCGGGAATTCCCGACCGGCGATGCTCCCGCGGCGGAGCGTCGATCCGGCTTGACGTGCAAGCAACAACAGCAATCGATAAGACAGGAGGTTTCCGTATGGCAGGTATTACCGCGTTCGGCGCCTATGTCCCCAGACTGCGATTGGACCGCACGGCCATTTACCGGGCGATGGGTTGGTTTGCCCCGGCCCTTATCATGGCGGCCCAGGGAGAGCGGTCCATGTGCAACCACGACGAAGACAGCCTGACCATGGCGGTCGCCGCTTCCAGGGATTGCCTGACCGGTCAGGACAGGGAGGCGATCGACGGCGTGTACCTCTGTTCAACGACCCTGCCGTTTGCGGATCGCCAGAATGCCGGCATTCTGGCCACGGCATTGAATTTAAGAGAGAACATCATCACCGCCGACTTTGCCTCCTCCCTGCGGGCGGGAACGACCGGACTGCTGGCGGCGCTCGACGCCGTCATGGCCGGCAGTCGGCGCAATGTCCTGGTTGCGGCTTCGGATAAGCGGGAGACAAGACCAGCCAGCTTTCACGAGATGTGGTTCGGGGACGGCGCCGCCGCACTGCTTGTCGGCGACAATCGCGTGATCGCGGAATTTCAGGGGTCCTATTCCGTCTCGTACGATTTTGTGGACCATTACCGGGGCGCGCAGCGAAAGTACGATTACATGTGGGAGGAACGATGGCTGCGCGAGGAAGGATATGCCAAATTCATCCCGGAGGCCGTTAACGGGCTCTTCGCCAAATACAATCTTCGTATGAAAGACGTCGGCAAGCTGGTTTTCCCTTGTCTTTTCAAGGCGGAACACAAGGCCATCGGCAAGAAGCTTGGTGCAACGCCGGAACAGCTTGTCGATAACATGTTGGATGTGTGCGGCGAAACAGGGGCGGCCCACGCCTTGCTGATGTTTGTCGCTGCTCTGGAACGGTCCCGCCCCGGCGACACCATTCTGCTGGCCGGTTTCGGCCAGGGATGCGACGCCCTCTACTTCAGGGTGACGGAAGCCGTCGCCGATTTGAAGAAGCGTTCCGGTGTCCAGGGGGCCCTGGTCGGCCGGAAAGCAAGCGACAATTATATGAAATTTCTCAAGTTTCGTGATTTGATCCGGCCGGAGATGGGCATCCGGGCGGAAGCCCCCAACCAGACCGCCATGACAGCCCTGTGGCGGAACAGGAAGATGCTGACGGGCCTCGTAGGCGGAAAATGTAAGGCTTGCGGAACGCCTCAGTTCCCCAGGATGGATATCTGCGTCAATCCGGCATGCGGCAAAGTCGATACGCAGGAGGATTATCCGTTTGCCGACGTGCCGGCCCATGTCATGACCTTTACGGGGGATCGTCTCGCCGTGTCGGTCGATCCGCCGGCCATTTACGGCATGATCCAGTTTGAAGGGGGCGGCCGTTTCATGGCCGATTTCACCGACTGCGAACTTGACGACATCCGGGTCGGAATGCGGGTGCGCATGGCATTCCGGAAAAGGCTCTGCGACGACGAGCGCGGTTTCTCCGGCTATTTCTGGAAGGCCGTTCCTCATGACGCCGCCGAGCAACGGGGCGATACGGAATAAGGGGCGGGATATCGTTGTCTGACGGTAATAACGGGAGGTTCGGTATGGGCTCGGGCATCAGAGACAGGGTGGCCGTTATCGGCATGGGGTGTACCCGGTTCGGGGAGCGGTGGGATGTGGGCATCGAAGGGCTCATGGTGGAAGCCTTTGTGGAAGGCATCCGGGATGCGGCCATCGAACCCGGGCAGATTGAGGCGGTATGGTTCGGGACGTGCATGGAGGAGATCGGGATCGGCAAATCGGCAGCTCCCGTCGGGGTTGCCCTCCGTCTGCCCAACGTCCCCATCACCCGGGTGGAAAACTTCTGTGCAACCGGCACGGAGGCCTTCCGCGGCGCCGTTTACGGTGTTGCATCCGGTGCTTACGATATTTGTCTCGCCATCGGTGTCGAGAAACTCAAGGATACGGGATACGGCGGACTTCCGAATCCGGGTTCCGGTTTCGGATCGCTCTACTGGCAATGGATGCCCAATCTCACGGCACCGGGTCTCTTTGCCCAGATCGCCACCGCCTATGGCGGCAGGCACGGCGTATTGGAGGCGGACTTGAAGCGCGCCATCGCCCATGTATCGGTGAAAAGCCACGCGAACGGGGCCTTGAATCCCAAGGCGCACCTGCGCAAACCGGTCACGATGGACCAGGTCCTCTCGGCGCCGATCATTGCCCATCCCCTGGGACTCTTTGACTGCTGCGGTGTGAGCGACGGCTGCGCCTGCGCCGTTGTGACCACGCCGGAGATCGCCAGGGCAATGGGAAAAAAGGACATCGTCACGGTTAAGGCCGTGGAGCTGGCCGTGAGCAACGGCTATGAAGCGGGATTTAACGAATGGGAAGGCGACCATTTCATCACGACGCGCAAGTGCAGCACCCGGGCTTACCAGGAGGCAGGCATCACCCGGCCCTGCGAGGAGATCGGCATGATGGAACTTCATGACTGCTTTTCCATAACGGAACTGGTTACTTACGAAGACCTCCATATCTCGGAACCGGGCCGCGCCTGGCGCGATGCCCTGGACGGCTTCTATGACCGGGACGGTACGATACCCGCCCAGGTCGACGGCGGCTTGAAATGCTTCGGCCACCCCATCGGCGCTTCCGGTCTGAGGATGATTTATGAGATGTACCTGCAACTGCTCGGCCGGGCCGGCGAGCGCCAGCTGGAAAGCCCCCGTTACGGCCTGACGCACAATCTCGGCGGCTTCCCCCACCAGAATGTCTGCGCCATGACCATTATCGGGAAATATGGGCGGAAAAGTTCTTGACCTTGAAGCATGATCGGTGGAGAAGGCAGGAATCTTTATGCAGGTATCAGGAGGTGCTCATGGACATCATTCAGTACTCGGACGAACACAGAATCTTTCGCGCGAGCCTGGCGAAGTTCTTTGAAAAAGAGGTCGTCCCGTTTATCGACGCATGGGAAGAGGCCGGCATTATCCCCAAGTCCGTCTGGCGGAAAATGGGGGAGCAGGGATTTCTCTGTACACAGGTTCCGGCAGAATATGGAGGGCTCGGGGCGGATTTTCTTTATTCGGTGATTGTCGCCGAGGAAATCGCGAAGACCAATCAGCACGGACTGGCCGTTTCTCTCCACAGCGACGTCGTCGTACCATATATCCTTGCCTTCGCTAAGGAAGAGCAGAAGAAGAAGTACCTTCCCGGCTGTATCTCCGGCGAGACGATTGCGGCCATCGCCATGAGCGAACCCGATGCCGGCAGCGATCTGGCGGCCATCAAGACGACGGCCCGCGATGAGGGCGACGAAATCGTCATCAACGGACAGAAGACCTTCGTCAGCAACGGCATCAACTGCGGGCTTCTGCTCCTGGCCGCCCGCAACTCCGACGAGGCAAACCCTCATAAGGCGGTGGACCTCTTCTTGGTTGAAGCGGGCGCGCCCGGATTCGACAAGGGACGCCGGTTGAAAAAAATCGGTCTTCGCAGCCAGGACACGGCGGAGATATTTTTTTCCGATTGCCGTATCCCTGCGATCAACCGTCTCGGCGAAAAAGGATCGGGCTTTAAGAAACTTATGCAGAATCTGCAGCAGGAGCGGATCATTTGTTCCATCGGTGCCGTCGCCAGCGCCGAATTCATGCTGGAGTTGACCATCCGTTACTGCCGGGAACGTCACGCTTTCGGCCGTCCCCTCTCCAAATTTCAGAACACGCAGTACGAACTTGTGGAGATGGCAACGGAAGTGAAGCTGGGGAGGACGTTTCTGGACAAACTGATTGTGGATCACATGGAAGGCAGGAACATCGTCGTGGAGGTCTCCATGGCGAAATACTGGACAACGGAGATGGCGTTCCGGGTGGCCGACCGGTGCGTCCAGCTCCACGGCGGTTACGGGTACTGCGAAGAGTATCCGATCGCCAGGGCCTGGCGGGACATCCGCGTAACCCGCATATTCGCAGGCACAAACGAAATCATGAAAGGAGTTGCCGCAAGATTCATGGGATTATGACTTGTTCTTAACGAAAGGAGGGGAAAATGGCAGGTCCGCTGAAGAATTTGAAGGTTTTGGATTTCACAACTCTTTTGCCCGGTCCTTACGCTACAATGCTCCTGGCGGATATGGGGGCCGATGTCTTGCGCGTCGTTTCCGGATCGCGTCCCGATTTAACGGCTTTCATTCCCCCGTTTCTCCCCAAGACGAAGATTGCCGCGATATCGGCATTTCTGGGGAGGAACAAGCGCTGCATGGCCCTGAACCTTAAAGATCCAAGGGGAATCCGCATCGTTCATCAACTGCTGGCCGACTACGACATTGTCATCGAACAGTTCCGTCCCGGGGTCATGGCCAAACTGGGGCTCGATTACGAAAGCCTCAGGAAAATCAATCCGTCGCTTATCTACTGTTCCATCTCCGGTTACGGGCAGACCGGCCCCTTCCGGGACAGAGCGGGGCATGATATCAACTATCTGGCCCGTTCCGGTATGATCGCCTATTCGGGGACCAAGGAATCGGGCCCCATGCTGATGGGGATGCAGATCGCGGATGTGGCTTCCGGATCGAATCACGCGGTCATCGGCATACTCGCCGCGGCCAACCACCGCGCCAGTACGGGGGAAGGCCAAAATATCGATATTTCCATGACGGACGGCGCCATCGCCTTCAATGCCATGGTCGGCGCCTCGTTCCTGGTTGGTGGAAGGGACCCCGGCCAGTGCGAATGGCTCCTAAACGGCGGCTCTTTTTACGATTACTATGAAACGAAGGACGGTAAATATATGAGCGTCGGCTCCCTGGAGCCCCATTTCTTCAAGGTCTTCTGCGAAGGCATCGGCCGTCCCGATTTGATCGCCGGGACCGTGTCGCCCCCCCACATCGACAAGGTGAAGGCCGAAGTCCGGCAAATTTTCAAGACGAAAACGAGGGACGAATGGACGGCGATATTCGAAAAGGTGGACGCCTGCGTGGAGCCGGTGCTCACGCTGGCTGAAGCACTCGCCGATCCCTTGGTCGAAGGCAGGCAGATGGTGGTCGAACTCGCTGTTCCCGGCGTAGGGACCGTCCGTCAGATCGCCAGTCCGATCAAATTCTCCGAAACGGAAATGCAGTACAAATCCATCGGCGCGCCTCCCGGGGCCCATACACGGGAAGTCCTCCGGCATCTCGGCTATCCGGATGCGGACATCGACGATTTTGAGAAAACGGGGCTTTTCAATTAACAAAGGCACTTCCGGAAACTTAAGATCTTGTACGGCGTATTGCTGCATATCGCCGGTTTTTGCTTGCCGAGAGGCCGTTTTATCGATATATTTTGCTTATCAAGCGGCTATGAGTATCGTTGCATCGTTGTGTCTTTGGTGTCCCGAATAACCTTAGGGGCGCGAGAGACGTTCATGAATCCGTAGGACTGATGCAGGGGGGAGAAGATGAAGAAAGTTTTTTTGTTCGGCATGTTGATCCTGTTATGGACGGCGGCGGCGGTGGCCCAGGAGTCGCCGGTCGGCAAGTGGAAATCCGTGGATGACGTCACCAAGAAGGAAAAGTCGATCATCGAGATTTACGAAACAGGCGGAAAATTCTACGGCCGCATCCTGGAATTGCTGCAGCCGGAGGACAAGGGCAAGCTCTGCGATAAGTGTACCGGGGCCGACCTGAACAAGCCCCTGATCGGACTGGTGATCATGAAGGGGCTCCAGAAAGACGGCAGCGAGTATTCCGGGGGCACGATACTGGACCCGAAAGACGGTAAGATTTATAAATGTAAAATGGAACTCCAGGAAAACGGCAATAAACTCCGGGTGCGGGGTTTTATAGGCATTTCCCTTCTGGGGCGCAATCAGTTCTGGTATCGGATAAAATAGGGAATCCCGCCAGCGTGACGGTCGTGTCGGCGGCGGCGATTGTGCCGTCGCCGTTTTCAGGCCGTTCGCCTGTACCGCGTCCAGCTCGTGGGTTGCCAGGCGGGATCGAGGGACGGTGCGGTTTCGGGCACTTTGAGGCCGCATTTGCGGGCGAAATAGAGGTGAAAAGCTAGACTGGCTGTGAGTTCCGGATGGAAAACGGTTACGAGGACCGACGGGTTCTCCGCAGCCGCAATATAGTCATCCATCTTAAGAAGGATGTCGACGCCGGGTCCCGCCCGTCTGATCTTGGGAGCACGGATAAAGGTCAGGGGCAAGGGCGAATCGGCAATGCGCGGAATCGAAGCCAAGCCGGAAAAGCTCTCCAACTGGCTTCCGAAACTGTTTCTTTCGATTTCGATATCGATCAACCCCAGGTGGGGGCTTTCTCCGACGATTTCTTTGGCAAGGAGGATGGCCCCGGCGCAGGTGCCCCAGATCTTCATTCCGGCTTGGTGCTCGCGGACGACGGCGTCCGCAACGCCGAAGATGCTCATCAGGCGGGCCAGGCAGGTGCTTTCCCCGCCGGGCATGATCAGACCGGACAATCCTTTGACATCGGAAGGTTCTTTAACGGAACGACTGGGAACACCGATACGGGCCAGATGATCGAGATGTTCAAATACCCCACCCTGGAGGTCGAGGACCCCGATCATATTCCTACCATCCCCGGCCGGCGAGGAGCTGTCCTTCCGGGATAGTGGAGATTTCCAGACCGGGCATTGCCTGCCCGAGGTTCATGGATGCCTCCAGGACTTTCGCCGGATCGTTGTAGTAAGCCGTCGCCTTCACGATTGCACGGGCGCGGACGGAAGGATCGGCCGACTTGAATATTCCCGAGCCGACGAAGATGCCGTCGCAGCCCAGCTGCATCATGAGCGCCGCATCGGCCGGCGTGGCGATGCCGCCCGCAGCAAAGTTGACCACCGGAAGCCTCTCCAGGTCGCGGACCTTCAGTGCCAGCTCGTAAGGAATGCCGTTGGCCTTGGCAAATCCCGTCACCTCTTCCTTCGGCATGTGTATCAGCTGCCGGATCTCCCGGTTCATGGTCCGCATGTGCCTCACGGCCTCGACGACATTGCCCGTTCCCGCCTCGCCCTTGGTGCGGATCATGGCCGCCCCTTCGGCGATGCGCCGTAGGGCCTCGCCGAGGTTCCTCGCCCCGCATACGAAGGGGATGGCGAATTGCGTCTTGTCGATGTGGCACTCTTCGTCGGCCGGTGTGAGGACTTCGCTCTCGTCGATATAATCGATTTTCAGCGCTTCGAGGATCTGCGCTTCGACGAAATGACCGATCCGGGCCTTGGCCATGACCGGAATGGATACGGCCTTTTTGATCTCGGCGATCATGGCCGGATCGGACATTCTGGCGACCCCGCCGTCCTTGCGGATATCCGCGGGGACGCGCTCCAGGGCCATAACGGCCACGGCCCCTGCCTCCTCGGCGATCCTGGCCTGCTCTACATTGGTAACGTCCATGATGACGCCGCCCTTCAACATCTGCGCCAACTGGACATTCAACTCGTAACGCTTCTGGTCCACCTTCGTTTCACCCTCCTGATCTATCTTTTTATTATATCTCCAAACGGATCAAAGATCAAATAATGTTGTTTCTTATACCGTCGTAATATGTTCGTTTCTAAATAGGGAATACTATATCGATATGACGTAATAAGAATCTGAAAGCAGCATGCCGTTCGTCATGGATACACGCGTCAGTAAACCGCCGTCAGGGATGGCGTGGTCGACATGACGGGCTTCTGTACCTGTTCGCCCGGTACGACCCGATACAGCTTTTCTTTCAGGGCCAGTTCCAGCATCGGATCATAACGGTAGACATCGTCCCGGAACTGCACCTGCCCCTCGCCGTCGACCCAGGCCGTCCAGTACTGGACATGAACGTCGATCGGTTCCGGCAGATAAACGGGGCGGTTCCTGCCTTTTCTGATGGTCGACAAAACCTTGTTTTCGGACCACTCGGCGGGGTCGTTCAATAAGTACACGGCCAGATCGACCGGTTTCTCTATCCGCATACAGCCGTGGCTGAAATCCCTCTCCGATCTCTTGAAAAGATTCCGGGTAGGTGTGTCGTGGAGATAAACGTCAAACCGGTTTGGAAAGAGAAATTTTATCCTGCTCAAGGCATTAAAGGCACCCGGGTCCTGACGGATTTGATATTTGAAATTCTTTTCATGAATCTTGGTCCAGTCCACGGTTGTGGGATCGACCTTTCCCTTGCCGGAGAAGAGGAACATATTTTTTTTCGATAAATACAGAGGGTCTTTCTTGAGTTCCGGAAGAATTTCCCTGGTCGCGATACTGTATGGGACATTCCAATAGGGATTGATTTCCAGATGCGTCATCCTGCCGGAAAAGACGGGGGTATGGGGGTCCACTTTGTTTCGAATCGTCCTTTGACCGACGATGATCCTCATGTCCATCACAATCCGGTTCTCGTTTACGACTTCCAGGGTATAATCCGGGATGTTCACGAGGATATACCGCGTTCCCAAGTCCTGGGGGAACCAGCGCCATCGCTCCAGGTTCAGTTCGATCTGGCGGATGCGTTTTTCCACAGGAACATTGAGGGCCTTCAGGGTTTCTTGGCGGACCACGCCGTCGGCCTTAAGCCCGTGTCTCCGCTGAAAGGCAATCACGGCTTCTTCCAGGGTGTGGTCAAAGCGGCCGCCGTCGCCGCCGTTGATAACATCGAGATCACCCGACAGCATCAAGCGCAAACTCAACAGGGCAACCAGCCTGTTGCGGTCCCCCTTTTTCAGACGGACCTGATTGCCGCCGGGAATCGTCGGCCACCCGCCTTTCGCGGCGACCGCCCGGTATTGAGCGAGCGCCTGCTTCAGCCTTTCGTAGCCCACATACTGGGGTTCAAAGCCGGCCAGCGTTCTTTCGATCCGATGCGTATTCAAGGCCTCTTCCAGGGCTTCCGTCATATCGGCCGATCGTTGGTTGGCCACCCATGTCGACGGAAGCAGCCTGTTGGGATTGACGCGTCCTTCCAGCATATGGGAACCGTAGAGCAGAAAAGCATCCGTCAGAAGAAAATCGAGGTCGACGATGCGATCGGCAGCGAGGGCGTCATTTTGTTGCAATGTCGGACGCAGGTCGGCCAGGGCCGTTTCTATGGCGCCGAGGTGATAATCCTGAGGCTGCAGACCCTGCAGGTGGGCATTGCGGATGATCTTCAGCATGGATTCAACTTCGGAGAGCGGAATACCGTCCTTGCTCCAGGCTGGGACGTAACCCCGCTTCATGTAAAAGTGGCTGATATTCTGGGATTCGCAGACCAGCGTTTTGCGACAGACTACTTTACCCGAATCGCCGGTACTCCTTAGTCTTTCCTGAAGCTTGCCTATGATCACGTCGATTGCCGGCGGTGTGTCCGATGCTTCGGCAATACCGGCCAGGAGGATGCAACCAGCGGATAAAAAAGCAAAAATCATTCTTATTCTTTGGCACTTCATCGCATTGCCCTAGTGCAAATTTTGCCCCTTGTCAAGAGGTTATTCTTGGCCGTTTTTTCCTTTCGGCAGTGTTAGGCGATCTATAATAGGCCCGTTCCGTTTCCGCGTTGACATTTCCGTCCGCTGCCCATAATATGCATCGCAGGAAGGAAACGGACAAAAATCGAAGGAATTGCGGGAAGTCGATGGAGCAGGAAAGACGGATTCATATCGTTGAGGTCGGTCCCCGGGACGGGTTACAGAACCTGCAAGCCTTCGTGAGCACGGAGCATAAGATTGCCCTGATCAGGCGTCTGGCGGCCAGCGGGATTCGGGAGATACAAGCCGGCGGATTTGTGAACCCCCGGGCCATACCCCAGTTCCGTGATATGGAAGCGGTGATTGCCGGCCTTGCCGATCTCGAAGATGTGACCTTGAACGTCATGGTTCCGAATCTTAAGGGTGCAAGGGATGCCGTCGCCTGCAGTATCAGGAAGATCGTCTTCTTTTTTTCGGTCAGCCGTTCCCACAACATGAACAATGTCCGCCAGACCCCGGAGGAATCGCTGCAAGCCTTGGAGGACATCATGGACAAAGTCGTTGCGGGGTCCGATGTCGTCGTCAGGGTCGATCTGGCCACGGTATTCGGCTGTCCTTTCGAGGGCTTCATGACGTTGGACGCCATCTTGAAATGTGTCGGCGCCGTGGCCGCTATGGGCATCCGAGAGATAACCCTCTGCGATACGGTGGGTGTCGGCAATCCGAAACAGGTCGCCGATGTGATCAGGCATTGCCGGGGCGCCTTTCCTGCCGTCGCTTTCGGCGCCCATTTTCACGATACGCGAGGTCTTGGTTTGGCCAACGTGCTCAGGGCATATGATGAAGGGGTCCGTGCCTTCGACAGCTCTATAGGCGGTCTCGGCGGGTGCCCCTTTGCCCCCGGGGCGTCCGGAAACGTCGCGACGGAAGACGTGGCCTTCCTGTTCAACGAGATGGGAGAAGAAACGGGCATAGACATGGAGGCGCTGCTTGAGGCTACGCGTTATCTCCACAGCGTCATCCCCCGGGTACCGATTACAAGTGCTTTGTTCCATGCCGGCCTGCCGCGACTCTATGAATATCGAGAAGTTCCAAATCAGACAGAAAGAGGAGAAATTACATCATGTTGACCGCTGCCAATACCGTTCTGGTCGTCATTGACATTCAAGGCAACCTATACCAATCGATGGACGATAAGCTCTTCTTGCTGGAAAGCAATCGTAAAATCATCCGGGGCGTATCCGTGTTTGACATCCCCCTCGTCGTGACCGAACAGACGCCGCATAAGCTGGGACCGACCATTCCCGAAATCAGTGAACTCTTCAGCGGCGCCTCGCTCATCGCCAAGGCCAGTTTTAGTTGCTGGAACAATCCGGACTTCGTGCGTGCGGTAAAATCGTATGAACGGGAAGACATTCTGGTGGCGGGAATTGAGGCCCACGTCTGCGTCTATCAAACGGTTATGGATCTGCTGGGCGAAGGCTATCGGGTCCACGTGGTCGCCGATGCCGTCTCTTCCCGGACGGCCAGGAACCGGGAAATCGGCATGGCCCGCATGCGGGATGCCGGTGCGGCCATCGTCAGCGCGGAGATGGTCCTTTTTGAATTGCTCCAGACGGCGGAAAACGAGAAATTCAAGGATATCTTTAAAATCGTTCGATAACCGGCGTCAGTGTTTCGCCATGAGACGCTGAACCGCTTTTTCCAATCCGTCCAATGTGAGTTCGTACATCGGGAAGACCTGCCGGACGATGCCGACCGTCCAGGTATATGACCATTCCGCTTCGGATTGGGGGTTGAGCCAGACGGCGTGGCGGAACGTCCTGGCGAGCGTCTTGAGCCGCTCCAGGCTAGGCTTGTTTTCTTGCTCTTCCAAATGTATCGAGCCGTTGGAATGCATAAGCTCGTAGGGCGCCATGCTCGCGTCGCCGATGATGATCAGGCGCGTATCGGGATCCATGCGGGCAAAATCGCCGACGGGAAGCGGCTTCAGGTATCGCTGGGGGTCCTGCCAGATACGGGAATAGACCGTATTGTGGAAGAAGAAGATCTTTAGGTCCTTGAACTGCGACCGGGCGTAATTGAACAGCGTCTGCACGACGGCGATATAGGGGTCCATCGACCAGCCCCCATTGTCGATCATCAGGATGATCTTCAGCCGGTCGGTAAGACGCCGGTCAAAAACGATATTGATTTCGCCGCCGTTGCGCATGGTCTCGTAGATGGTCTTGTCCACGTTCACGACGTCTTTGGGCCCGTGGGGCACCATCCGGCGCAAACGCTTCAAGGCCTCGCCCATCTGGACTTCGGTTAGGGGACCGTCGAGGGAATAGTCCCGGTAGCGTCTCTCCATGGCCACCTTGATGGCCGATTTGTTCCGCGATGTCCCCCCGACACGCATTCCGCCGGGATGACGTCCGGAGTGGCCCACCGGGGACGTACCGCCCGTCCCGATCCAGCGGTTGCCTCCGTGGTGCGCCTCGGTCTGATCTTTCAGGCGATCGAAGAAGTATTTAATCAACTCTTCCGGAGAGAGTTGCTGCAGTTTAGCAACGTCCACCCCGAGGGCTTCGGCTATCTGGGCCGGGTTCCGCAGCCATTCGTCCAACAGTGCTTTAGCTATCTCGGTGATTTCCTGGTCGGTCGGGTCTTGAAGATCGACGCCTCTGAAATAATGAGCGAACACCTGGTCGTAGGTATCGAAATACCGTTCACTTTTAACCAGGATCGCCCGGGCGGCCGTATAGAAATCCTCCACGGACTGTATCATACCCATTCCCAATGCCTTCTGCAGACGTAAAAACGACGTCAAGGTTACGGGTATGCCCTGGTCCTTGAGAGTGTAGAAGAAATTGACAAACATGACGGAAATCCTCAGAGACGCATGCGCGCCAACTGCCTGCCGGCGTTGACCAGATCGCCGCTTTTCTTGAACAGGATACCCAGGTAAGGAATCGTACCCTGCTGAAGCGATTTCACTTTGAAGTCCGGGTCGGCTTTGATGGCCCGTATCCAGTTGATCAGCTCCCTGGTGGCCGGCTTCTTTTCCATCCCGGTCAGATCGCGTATTTTATAGAATGCGCTGATGCAGGCCTCGATCAGGTCCTTATTGCCCTTGGGAAAGTGGACATGGATAATCTGGCGCATCATATCGGGATCGGGAAAGGCGATATGGTGAAAATTGCAGCGGCCCAGGAAAGGATCGGAAAGATCCTTCTTGGCATTGGACGTAATAATAATGACGGGCCGGTGTTTCGCCGAAATGGTTTTGTCGATCTCTATGATATCGAATTGCATCTGGTCCAGGACATCGAGCATGTCGTCCTGAAAATCCGTATCGGCCTTGTCGATCTCGTCGATGAGAAGCACGGTACGTTGTTCGGCGACGAAAGCCTGACCGATTTTTCCCATCTTGATGTATTCCTCGATGTTACTCACGTCGCGCTTGGAATCGCCGAAACGGCTGTCGTTTAAGCGCGTTAACGTGTCGTACTGGTACAGGGCGTCGATGAGCTTCATGCTCGATTTGACGTTCAGGACGATGAGCGGCAGGTCGAGACTTTCCGAGATGGCATGGGCGAGCATGGTTTTTCCCGTGCCGGGCTCCCCCTTGAGAAGCAACGGCATTTCCAAGGCCATGGAGATGTTCACGATTTTCGCCAGTTCGTCGTCCAGGACATATTTCGATCCCCCATGGAAGCTCGTGGGATCAGCGTTTTGATTCATATCTTTCTCCTCAAATTTATTGAACAAGACAATTTATTAAATGTCGCCAAAAAATGCTACATCTTTTTTGTTAGGCCCTCTGCGGTCGTGTATTTGCCGTTGGATATCGACCCCGGAACCGGGCCGGCCGGAACGCGCCCAGTAAAGGTGCTGTGCGGGAAATATGCGGCGGAGAATAGCGTAATGAATAAAAAAAGGGTGCCGTATGACTGCGGCACCCTTCCTTTTCATGCAAGGAGCGTCACTTCATGGGCGGTACGAAGGGGATGAGCAGACCGAAGAGCCAGCAGAGGAAGAAGACGAGCGGGATATGAATGACCATTTGGAGGACCGAGTAACCGACGAGATCCCTGGCTCTGACGTGCAGCAGACCCAACAGAGGCAGCATCCAGAAGGGGTTCAACAGATTCGGGACGGCTTCGGCGGCGTTGTAAATCTGAACGACCCAGCCCAGGTTGACCTGATGCTGGATGGCCGCCTGCAGGACATAGGGTGCTTCGATGACCCACTTGCTGCCTCCCGACGGGATGAAAACGCCGAGCACGGCCGAATAGACGGCGACAAGAAGCGAGTAGGTTTCCTTGGTAGTAATAGCGACAAAGAGATCGGCCAGCCACTTATTGATGCCCGTACCGACGATCATGCCGAAGATAACGGCATAGAAGGGGAACTGGATGAGGACGCCTCCGGTGGCCGGAACGGACTGGGCGACGGCCTTGAGGAAACGTTTGGGACGCCAGTGAAGGATCATGCCCACCGTGATAAAGATCAGGTTGTAGTTGTTCAAATCCAGGGCGGCAAGTGGTCCCGTCGGCGATTTCTGGAAGAGATCAATCAGGTACCAGACAAGCAGGGCGCCTACCAGGATGATGAGCATCGGACTGTATTCGAGCCACTCGCCCGGTTTCTGCCGGGGTTCCAGGCTGGTATCGATCGGTTCGAACTGGAGGCCGAAATCGTCAACGGTCTTGGCCCGTTCGGGAGCCGGAGCGGAAAAATAGGCAATGACGATCGAAACGGCCAATAAGGCGAGGATAGTCCACAAATTCGGCCAGATGATCAAGGTCTGTGTCAGGGGAATAACGCCGCTGATGGCGTAAAGTTTCGGCGGTATGGCTCCTTTGGTGGCCATCATGAGGGCGGCGGAAGATGAAAAGCCGAGGGCCCAGACTGCGCCCAACCCAAGGTAGGCGGCGGCGCCTGCGGCCCGATAATCCATACCCTTGATTCTTCTTGACATCTCACGAACGAGAAGGCCGCTGAAAATCAGACTGAGTCCCCAGGATATGAGGGACGTAACCATGGAAAAAAATGCAATCCAGGCGATAGCCGCCCGTGGGTTGGTTGTAATACCGGCCACTTTCTTGATCACGGCGTATACGGCCGGTGTCGTCGCCACCACATAGCCGCCGATGATGATCAGGGCCATCTGCATCGTGAACGGGATTAAGACCCAGAAAGACTTGCCTCCCTCAATCGCCAACTTGTCGGGGCTTTCACCAATTAATAGACCGAAAACGAAAACAATAACGATACCAAGAAGAGCGAACACCCAAGCATCGGGAAACCATTTTTCACTCCAGTTGGCAAGTCCAAGTCCAAACCGCTCGAGAGTCGTTTCCTTTGACACTTCTGCCACTTTACCCTTTTCTTCTACCATGTCTCAGCCTCCTTTCTACAAGTCTTTGTATTTTTGCCAGAGTACGACGCTAAATCGTATCCCGGCATTTTAACAAGGTGAAAGCTGTTACTGGTAATCGCTAACTGTAAAGTAGTTCTGGGTAATGGATAATTGGTAAGTTGTGAACGTACTATAGCACCATTCACCTGGAAAGGAAATAGTAATATGGGTATATAGGATACGCGCAATATGGGCATGTCGATCCTGCAACCATGCCGCAAAACAGACGAGACTTGCCCGCGTTTGTCATTTCATCAGATGGGGCGACCAGCAGGGCGAGGCGCTGGTGCCGGCCGAGTATAGGGAACGGATATTGGTCCCGTCGGCATTCATAATAAAAATGCCGCGGCCGCGTGAACTGAAGACGATAAACCGGCCGTCGGGAGACCAGGAGGGAGATTCGTTATCGCTCTTTTCTGAGGTCAGTTGCTTCAAATTGCTACCGCTGTCGTCGATCGTAAAGATCTGGTATCGGCCGCCGACCATACCTTCGAAGGCGATGGTCTTCCCTCTCGGCGACCAGGCCGGGGAGGTATTGTAGCGGCCTTCAAGGGTGAGCCGCCGGACGTTGTTTCCGTCGGCATCCATGACGTAAATCTGGGGCGATCCGGCCCGGTCCGATACAAAGGCGATCTTCTGACCGTCCGGGGACCAGGTGCCGGAGACATCGATGGCGAAGTTATATGTAAGGCGCGTCATCAGCCGGTTTCCTACATCCATTACGTAAATCTCTTCGTTGCCGTCCTTGCTCAGCGCCAGCAATAGCTTCCGGCTGTCGGGCGACCACCCGCCTCCCAGGTTAATGCCGTCGAAAGAAGCTATCTTCCGGGTCGTCCGGCGCGACAGGTCGAAGGTGTAAAGATCTGGGTTGCCCTCCCGGTATGAGGTGAACGAAAGCATGCGGCCGTCGGGGGACCAGCGGAGGGCCAGGCTGATGGAACGGTTGCTCGTCATTTTGCTCAATCCCGTTCCGTCGAAGTCTATCGTATAGATATCCGAGGAAGTTCTGTGTTTCGTAATAAAGGCGATTTTGGTGTCAAAGACGCCCCTGTCGCCCGTTAATGCCAGGAGGATTTCCGCCGCAAATTGTTTGATCATGTCGGGTGCCGTTTCCCTGGTGCCGCTGTAACGCTTGGAAACGAGAATCTCCTCTTTAATGACGTCGAAGAGCCTCATCTCCACGACCAATTGCTGGCCGTTATATGAAAAACCGCCCTTGACGAGATATTCGGCGCCGATGGTCGACCAGTCGGAGAAATGGATTCTGTCGACATTGATGCCTGCCGTCGTCGGATCTTCGAGGAAGGCTTTTTTGTTGATGATGTTAAAGTATCCCGTCATATCAAGCGGTTTGGCAAGGCCGTCGGCAAACCAGACCGACAGGTCTTCCTGCCTTTGGACAAGGGGTTTTAATTTTTGGAAATCGACGATGGCGATGGGGAATTTTCGAAATGCCGGCGAATCGATGTCGATATAAACCTTGGCGAAGGAAGGACTCCCGGCCGCAAGTATCGCGATCAAGACGGCCGCCGCTGTCACGCATTTTTTAAGAAGTTGCATGGAAATACTCAATCTTTCGTTCTGTTTGAGGGCGATGCCCCGGTTATCATGCCCATTCCTATTTCAAGTCCGAAGAGTGGAAGCGTATACCGATCTCGATGCTGCTGTCCCGTATCCATTCAGGTAGCGGAGGCAGCGGGGTCGCCTTTTTAATGGCTTTCAGGGCGGAGTCGTCGAAATAGCTGTTTCCTGAACGTTTTTCAAAACCGATATCGGCGATCATGCCGTTCCGCAGAATATGCACGTTGATAACAGCCTCCCGGGTTTCCCCGCGCAGGATGCTCTGTGGCAGGGCCCACTGGCTCTTAATCCTGGACCAGATCAGGGCATAATAGAGCTGCATCCTGTCGATGACTTCCTGGTTGCCGACCTGGGACAAAGCCCCGAGACTGTTACTCTTGGCCTGTGCTTTATTAGGCGATTTGGCGGAAGTGGCCAGTCTCTTCCTGATTTCGTCCAGGGCCTTCTGCGTATCGCGATCGATCTTCTTTTCTTCTTTTTTCTTGGGGAGCGTCGCGATGGCGTCGATTTGCTTTTTAAGGACGATCGGTTGGCGGTCCAAGGCTGTGGCCAATGATTCCTCGGCGGCCGCCTCCTGCTTTGGAGGCTGCGTAAGGAGATTGGCGGGGAGGCTGACCATCTGCACGGAATAGACGGGCCCGAAAGTCAATTTCGGAGAGGACAGGGATGGTGAAACGAAGAATACGATCGCTAAAACGAAGATATGGAGAAAAAGAGATATCAGGATCATCCCCGGGCTGATTCCGGAAGCACTATTCCCCGCAATCAGCCCTTGCGATGCTGTCATTTTGATTCCTCCGGCGGTTCAGTGATCATACCCAGTTTGTCTACGCCGGCCTTTCGTACTTCGGACATAACCTGGACAACAAAACCGTAAGGCACCGTCTTGTCGGCCCGCATATAGATCTCCCGATCGATCCGGCTGGCAAAGATGCCTTCCAGCTTGGTTCCGAGATCGGTTATGGAGGCCTTGGACTTGTTGATGTAGATTTCCTCGTTGCTTTTTATGGTCAGGATGAGTTTCTCTTCCGTGACATCAACGCTTTTCGATTTGACCTTGGGGAGATTGACGTCTATTCCCATTTGCAGCATCGGTGCCGTAACCATAAAAATGATGAGCAGAACCAACATGACATCCACGAGAGGTGTCACATTGATTTCCGCCATGGGCTTATGGGATGTATCGTTGTGTCGTCTCGATTTCATAGTCTGATCTTCGACCTGTTTAGAAAGTTCGCCTGAAGGAATTTACCGCTTTACGTAATACCGTTCGATGATATTGAGCATTTCCGCCGCGAAATTATCCATCTCGGTCGTCATGCTGCGAACCCGGTTCAGGTAGTAGTTGTAGAAGATGACGGCAGGTATCGCGGCAGCCAGGCCGGCGGCGGTGGCGATCAGGGCTTCGGAAATGCCCGGCGCCACGACGGCCAGGGTCGCCGAGCCCCGGGCGCCGATGCCCTTAAACGTATCCATGATGCCCCAGACGGTTCCGAAGAGACCGATAAAAGGACTTGCGCTTCCCGTCGTTGCGAGGAATCCGAGGGAGTTGTCCAGTTTTGCCGCCTCGGTGCTGCACGCCATGTTGAGGGCCCGTTCGACGTTGTCGATGGCCTGTTTTTCCATAGCCGACCCGCCGTCTTCGGCGTCCCGTCGGGACGGGGATGGTTCTTTTGCAACCTTAGTAATTTTAACAAGTTCGGCATAACCGGCACGGAATATCTCCGCAAGCGAGGATTGCTTGATGTTCCGCGTTTCGGCCAAGATGTCCGATAACTTGCCGCTTTTCATATAAATGTTTAAAAATGCGGCATTTTCTTTGGCTACCCTGTTGAGACTTCGGTACTTCATCAGAATGATAGCCCAGGAAATGACTGAAAACAGCAGGAGCAGGAACAAAACGAGTTGTACCATGGCGCCGGCGCCGAGGATCATGCTCAGGAGGCTTCCATGGAAATGCCCCCCCAGATCTGCAGCAATCGTTGAAGTCATTAGAATCTCCTTGCTAATCTTAATGTGGGTTACACATTTAAAGGATAAACCTCGCCCTGTCAATAGGATAAAGTGTTAAAAGACAGGCTAGAGTTCCTCCGGCGTCCATGCGGAGACGGCGTCGATCTCCGCGGCGTCGGCAAACAGCATCGCAAGACGGTCGATGCCGAAGGCGATGCCCGCCGAATCTGGTAAGTGCTGGAGATCCTGCAAGAATTTTTCAGGAAGGGGGTGCGCCGCTTTACCCAGCCGGGAACGGACTTCCTGGGTTTTCAAAAAACGCTGTCTCTGTTCGGCGTCGTCGTTCAGCTCCGTAAAGCCGTTGGCCAGTTCCAGTCCTCCTATATAGATTTCGAACCGTTCGGCCAGTGTCGGATCTTTCCTCTTCAGACGGGCCAGCGATCCCAATGGGGCGGGGTAGTCGTAAAGGATGGTTGGTTTTTCCGTTCCCAGACAGGGCTCGATGTGGATAGCGAGAAGTTCGTCAAAACGATCGACTCGAAGGGCCTCGTTTACAGATAAAGGAGCAAAGCGCCGGAAGGCTTCCTCGACGGTCAATCTCTCCCACGGGGGATTCAGGGATATTTCTCTGTTCCGGTAGCGCAGGGACGGCCGCCCGTTCAAATGTCCGGCGACGTCTGAGATCATCGATTCGCACTCTTCCATGAGATCGCGGTAGTCCGCGTCCCGGCGATACCATTCCAGCATGGTGAATTCGGGGAGATGGCGGGCTCCCCGCTCGCCGCCGCGAAAACAGCGGCATATTTGAAATATCCGGGGATAGCCGGCCGCCAGGAGCCGCTTCATGCATAACTCGGGGGAGGGGTGCAAAAACCAGTCTTCGCTGCGGAAGACGTCGATATGTTCTTCCGGGATCGGTGCGGGAATCCGATGCGGCGTCTCCACTTCGAGGTAGCCGCCGCCAATAAAAAAAGAACGGATGGCCTGGATCATTCTCGCGCGGATCCACAGGGCTTCCGTTCTTTCGGCTTGGGGCCGGGGTTGTTTCATTGCAGATCAGCCCTTGACACGGGTCAGGTATTCTCCGGTCCGGGTATCGATACGGATCTTTTCCCCTTCTTCGATAAATGGCGGGACCTGAAGCAGAAAGCCTGTCTGTACGGTAACGGGTTTCGTCTTGCCCGATACCGTGTCGCCCTTGGCCCAGGGCTCCGCTTTCGTAACAACGAGATCCACCGTGTTGGGCAGGGTTACGCCCAGGGGACGATCTTCAAACAGAAGGACCTGGACTTCCAGGTTGTCGATCATAAAATTCTTCGCCTCGCCTACCTGATCGGCCGAGAGAAAGACCTGCTCGAAGGTGGCGCTGTCCATAAAGCAGTACTTGTCGTCCTCCATATAGAGATACTGCATCTTCTTTTCCTGAAGGTCGGCCGGTTCGAAGGTATCGACGGAACGAAACGTCCTTTCAAACTGACTTTCCGTTATCATGTTGATCAGTTTGCAGCGGTATAGTGCCTGGCCCTTGCCGGGCTTGACGAAGTTGAACTCCGTGATGATATGGGGGTCGCCGTCGATCTTGATCCGCAGCCCTTTTCTTAAATCGCTGGCAGTATACATATGGCATTGCTCCTTCTCTGGTCTGTATCCTGGAAATGTCTGTTTTGTATCCTTAATTTATGTGCCGAGTCTTTTAAATGATTTATGGATTCTTGTCAAAAGAATGTTTCGTCGGGAGACGACTTTTCCCGCTTAAGAAATGAAAAAGGCTGCAGGGGGATCTTGCCCTTGCCGCCCGGGACATCCAGGACATACCTCGGCAGGCACAGTCCGGAAACATTGCTCCAGAGTTTCTCCATGATTTCCATGCCGGTCCAGATATCCGTCCGGAAATGATCGGTACCCGCAACCGGATCGCATTGAAAGAGGTAATAGGGCCGGACGGCTATGCACTGCAATCCGTAGAGCAGATCCTTCATGGTCTCGTAACGGTCATTGACGTTTCTCAGCAGGACCGTCTGGCTGGAGACGGGGATTCCCGCTTCCAGAAGCATTTCACAGGCCCTGGCGGAATCCCCGGTGATCTCCCGGGAATGGTTGAACTGGGTATTGAACCACAGGGGACGGTGCTTCCGCAGGATGCCGCACAGATCTTTCGTGATGCGCATGGGCATGACCACCGGCGTTCTGCTCCCCATCCGGATCACTTCCACGTGGGGA
The DNA here is from genome assembly GCA_963668175.1 of Syntrophales bacterium. GTDB lineage: Bacteria > Desulfobacterota > Syntrophia > Syntrophales > PHBD01. Next base: position 458,250 of record OY764159.1, on the reverse strand, counting down.
ATGGAACGCAATGCGGAAAGGAGCCATTCGACCGTCTCATCGCTCATGGTCAGGGGATCGCCGCCGGAGAGAATCACTTCCCGGACGGAGGGTCTCGCCGCGATAGCGTCGATAATACGTCGAAAATAGGCCTTAATGTCGCTTGCCCGCTTCTGCTTCCATATCCGTTTCCGGTTGCAGTGCCGGCAATAGGTTGCGCAGACGTTGGTCACGAGAACCAGGCACCGGTCCGGATACCGCTGGACCAGCCCCGGCACGTCCATATGCTGCTCTTCGGCCAGGGGATCGGCCGTGCCGCCCAGCGAGTAATCCATTTCCCGGGAATCGGGGACAGACTGGAGGCAGATTGGATCGTTCGGATCGCCAGCATCCATCAACGAAAAATAGTACGGAGTGATCGCCACGGGGTATTTACGGACGACGTCTCGCTGCTTACCGTCGAACGATAATACCCGGTCCGATAGCGTTGCCAACTTAGGAAGGGTGCATATACGATGGGCGAATTGCCACTTCCAGTTGCGCCAATCCTCCGCCGTTGCGCCGTTCCAGGGACGGGCTGTTCCTGCCGCACGATTAAAGCCCGTCTTCATTTAGATGTCTTGATCGATACGCTGGATTCGATAAATTGAGCGGCGGTTTTGGTCTGGCTTCCCTGGTTCGGGGAAACGAGTTTGACACCCCGTGTGCCGACGGGGATATCCTTGGGTTTGGTCTTCACTTCATAAACCCCTCCCAGCGGCTTCACGCTGAGATCGCCGATCTGGGCGGTGCTGGCGTAGACGGTGATCGTTTCCCGCCCGAAAGGTTCCGTCACTTCCAGTTCGAACTGATCGTCGCCGGAGGGAATCTCGAAGACGGCGCCTCCCTGGAAATAATTCTTCTGGCGGTACGGGTTGGGGAGAAGCTGCAGGGCCTGCCCTTCGGCGTTCTTATAAATGATGTTGGCGAAAAAAGGCCGGTTACCCTTGAGGAATATCTTGATTTTCTCTCCCCTTTTATACGATTCGCGGTCGGTGTACACCTTCACTGTCAGGGGAGCGGCGGGATCGTCGGAAAAGTCCTTGCTTTCGATTTTCTTCATGGCCTTTTCATCGGGCACGACCTCGGCCTTGATCTTGATCTTGTAGCATTGGCCGGAAGCCGAGTCGGTGTACCAGGACTTATCCATTTCCTGGATGATCTTGATCATGGCCTTGGTATAGGCGCTGACCAGGTCTTTTTCCAGAACAAAATCTTGCATCTGGGTTTCGCTCTTGATGTAGGACGACGCATATTCCGCCGCCTTCCTTTTGGCCTCCTGCATGGCCATCGTTTCCGTCTGCGAAATGGACTTGTCCCGTCCCATGCAGGCCAGACCTTCCACTTCCGTCACGATGGATCTGAGCTGTTCGGCATAGAGATTCGGGCTGGCGAAGAGCACCATGATCAGGATTAACCCCATTACCCTTTTCATATGGATCTCCTTATTGAATCCAAGTGATCGTTATGTACTGCCCGGGACGCCTTGCACCCCGTATTCAAAATCTTGATATAGGAAGCTATCTTACAATGATTTCCGGAATTGTCAACCTCATGCGGCCATGTTTCCCCGGGGCGGCTTTTGCTGACGAATACAGGGTCTCGGCCCGCGTCACCACTCCATTCTGGTCTTGACGCCCTCGCTTTGCAGATACGATTTGATGGCCTCTATCGTGTAGGTCCGGTAATGGACCATCGAGGCGATCAATGCCGCATCCGCATGCCCCTCGGTAAGAACGTCCCGGATGTGGGCCGGAGTGCCAGCCCCGCCGGAGGCGATGACGGGAATGCGGACGCTCGTCGATATCATCCTCGTAAGATCGATCTCGTAACCGTCCTGGGTGCCGTCCGCGTCGATGGAATTCAGGCAAATCTCTCCGGCGCCTAGCCGCTCCGCCTCCTGGGCCCACCATAGGGCGTCTATGCCCGTATAGGTGCGCCCGCCGTGGATGACCATTTCATACCCGCTGGGTGTCTTTTTATTTACGCCCACTTTTTTCACATCCATCCCCAGGACAATGCACTGGCTGCCGAAGGCCCGGGCGCCCTCCGTGATGATCGGCGGGTTTTTGATGGCTTCCGTATTGACGCTGATCTTCTCTGCACCAGCCAGGATGGCCTGGCGCATGTCGTCGAGTGAACCGATGCCGCCGCCGACGGAAAAGGGAATGAAGATCGTTTCGGCCACACGCCTGACCACGTCGATCATGATCTTGCGGCCTTCGGCGGAGGCGGTGATATCGTAAAAGACGATTTCATCAGCTCCCTGTTCGTAGTACTCCCTGGCGGCCTCGACGGGATCGCCGATGTCGACGTTGTTCTGAAATTTGATGCCCTTCGTCAGCAGCCCGTTACGGACGTCGAGGCAGGGGATGAGGCGCTTACTCAGCATAGCGGCCTCCCCATGCGCAGAAATTCTGCAGAATCTTGAGTCCCGGCCGGCCGCTCTTTTCCGGGTGGAACTGAACGGCGACAAGATTTTTCGAGGCGATTGCCGCGCAGAAACGAATGCCGTAGTCCGTCCAGCCCGCAACCCAACGCTCATCCGCCGGTTCGGGATAATAGGAGTGGACGAAATAGAATTCCGCCCCGGCAGGCAAGTCCCGGAAGACCGGGTGATCGTTCGGAAAAGCGACCTGGTTCCATCCCATGTGGGGGATCTTCAGACGGCGGCCGTCCTGGGCCAGGTCCTTGGGGAACAGCTTGACGGCGCCCGGTACGATGCCCAGACACTCGGTTCGATGGTCTTCCTCGCTGTATTCAAAAATAACCTGGGTGCCGAGGCAGATTCCCAAGGTCGGTTTTCCGGCGGCAACCCACTCCCGAATCCGTTTGTCGAGGCCGCTTAAGCGGAGATTCTCCATGGCCTCACCGGCGGCGCCGACGCCTGGGAAAATGAGGCGGTCGGCTTTTTCCAGGGCCTGCAAATCGGCCGTAATCGTGCAGGGCTCGTTGAGGTACTGAAGCGCCCGGGCCACGCTGGTCAAATTGCCGGCTTTATAGTCAATGATACCAATCATAAAATATCCGTTCCCAGCTGTTATAAATGAAATCGGCTTCCCTGGCAACTGTCTCTTGCCGTCAGTTCCCGGTCGATGGCGTTCAAGACATCCATTTTGTTGATCGCCCACTGGGGTCCGAGGTAGATATCCCGGTAGCCGTCCGCCGTCAGGCGCTGAATGACCATCTCCGGCGGCAGTTCTTCCAGAATGTCGCAAACCGTATCGACATATTCGGCCTTTGTCAATAACTTTACCCGGCCTTCCTCGTAGGATTTTCCGACGGCGGTACCGCGAAGTGCCAACAGGAGGTGGATCTTGATCCCATGAATGGGAAGCTTCGCAAGAACCCGGGCCGTTTCCATCATATCGTCTCGTGTTTCGCCCGGCAGCCCCAGGATGATGTGCGTGCAGATCAAGATATTCCCGCCGGCGGCCCGTTGCACGGCGTCGAAAAACGCGGCCGCATCGTGGCCCCGGTTGATGGCGGCAAGGGACCTGTCGTGGATGGATTGGAGGCCGAATTCGAGCCAAACGTGATAGGATTCGGCGTAGGAATTGATGAGTTCCAGGGTTTCGTCGGGCACGCAGTCGGGTCGGGTGCCGATGGACAAGCCGATGACATCCGGCTGGGCCAGGGCTTCGTCGTACAGGGCTTTAAGTCGGCCGACAGGGGCGTGCGTGTTGGTGAAGGTTTGAAAATAGGCAATAAATTTACCGGCGCGGCGCTTGCCGCGATAGTACGCCTGGCCGAGGCCTATTTGTTCGGCGACGGTAGGTAAGGAGCCCGCCTGACGCAGACGCGATCCTCTTCCGTCGCAATACAGACATCCGCCCGTTGCGACCGTTCCGTCCCGGTTCGGGCAGGTGAACCCGGCATCGATGGGCAGTTTGTGCACCGTGCAGCCGAACCGGTCCCGCCAGAAGCTTTTCAGATCGCTGTATCTTTTTCTATTTTCCGGGAATGATTGTTTTGACAATGTGTCCTGCCATGAGCCGCTCTAATCTCTGTCCCGGCGGATACTTCCACCGATTCGCCTTATCCCGTCCTCGGACGAGAAACCCCTGAATCATTACACGAAACGGGGAGGAGACTTCAATATAATTTATATTCGGCGTTGTGTTCTCGGCAAACAGCCGGTATATAGGCCGAAAATGTACAGGCGGTTACCATCTTAACCGCGATGGAAAGGAACATTTGTTTCGTGCGAAAGAATAATATCAGAAATATAGCCATCATAGCCCATGTCGATCACGGCAAAACAACCCTGGTTGACGCCATGCTCAAACAGACGGGGATCTTCCGCGAAAACCAGGAAGTCGCCGAACGGGTCATGGACTCCATGGATCTGGAAAAGGAGAGAGGAATCACCATCATGGCGAAGAACACCGCCATATGGTACGGGGGCATTAAAATCAATATCGTCGACACACCCGGTCACGCCGATTTCGGCGGGGAGGTGGAGCGGAGCCTCAACATGGTTGACGGCGCCATCCTGCTGGTCGACGCCAGCGAAGGGCCGCTCCCCCAGACCCGTTTCGTCGTCAAAAAAGCCCTGGCCCGGCAGTTGCCCGTCATCGTCGTGATCAACAAGATCGACCGCGGCGACGCCCGTATCGAAGAAGTGATCAGCGAGGTGTACGACCTCTTTATCGATCTTGACGCCAGCGAGCAGCAGATCGAGTTTCCTATTCTCTATACCAACGCCAAAAAGGGCATTGCCCATCTGAAGCCGGGAGACTCCTCGGCGGACCTCCGTCCCCTGTTTGACGCCATCTGCGAGGCGATTCCCGGCCCGGACGCCGACGACGAAGCAGTACCCCAGTTTCTCATTACCAATCTCGACTACGATTCCTACGTCGGGCAGATCGGCATCGGCCGTCTGATGCATGGGAAATTGATGATGAATCAGCTCTATGCATTGTGCGGCGAAGACCAGGTGACGCCGGGCGTGAAATTCTCTGTCCTTTATACGTATCACGGCTTGATGAAGAAGCAGGTTGACGCCGTTGAGGCAGGTGATATCGTCGCCGTGGCCGGGGTGGAATCCATCAACATCGGCGATACCATCAGCGCCTTGGAAACACCCCTACCGCTGCCCCGCATCAATGTGGACGAACCGACCGTTTCGATGATTTTTTACGTCAACAACAGCCCGTTCGCCGGCCGGGAAGGGAAATTCCTGACGTCGCGCCATCTTCTGGAACGCCTGGAAAAAGAGGATTACCGTAATGTGGCCCTCAAGCTCAAGCTCATGGAAAGAAAGGATGCCTTTGAAGTCTGCGGCCGCGGCGAGCTGCAAATGGCCGTCCTGATCGAGACGATGCGCCGGGAGGGGTACGAATTCATGGTCTCCCGCCCCCGCGTGATCACGAAGGAGGAAAACGGCAGGACACTGGAACCCGTGGAGCGGGTTTTTGTAGACGTTCCCGACGAATTCGTGGGCATCGTTACGGAAAAACTATCGCAGCGGAAAGGGCGGATGGTGCATCTGGTCAATAAGGGAAGCGGCCGGGTCAATCTGGAGTTCCTGGTCCCGTCGCGCGGCCTCATCGGGTTCCGCAGCCATTTCCTGACCAATACCAAGGGTTCGGGTGTGATGAACACCTTGTTCGAAGGGTATGAACCCTGGGCCGGTCCGATACCGCAGCGTTCGAGCGGCGCCTTGCTCGCCGACAGAAACGGCAAAGTGACGACGTACGCCAGCCTGGCGATGGCGGACCGGGGAGAACTCTTCGTCGAGGTGGGCACGGAGGTCTACGGCGGCATGATTATCGGCGAACGCAACCGAACCGGCGACATGACCGTCAACATCACGAAGGAAAAGAAGTTGACGAATATGAGGAGCTCGACGTCGGAAGCCACCGTAACGTTGCGGCCGCCGCGCCCTCTTTCCCTCGATCAGTCGATCGAATTCATCGCCGCCGACGAACTGGTTGAGGTGACGCCCCAGCACATACGGCTCCGGAAAATGGAACTCGACGCCAACCGCAGGTCGGCGAAACGTAAAGAAGAGAGCATGTATTGATCGCGCGCAGAGGCAAGAGGAAATCTTTTCGAACATTTTGTGCACATTGCGCTTGGGAGACGTGCGGAACGTTCCGGCCGGCACGATAGAAATCGACCTCGGGCCGTATGCCGGTGACAAGAAGATCAGCAGAGGACATACCTTTCAATGTCTCAAAACCGCGAACCGCTTGACAGAAACGTTCTGATCACCGGCTTGACCTCATTCTTCACCGATATCTCCTCGGAGATGATCTATCCGCTGCTGCAGGCCTTTGTCAGCGCCATCCTGAAGGCCCAGACGGCCCTGCTGGGGCCGGTCCTGGGCATCATCGAAGGAATCTCCGAAGCGACGGCCAGCCTGCTCAAGGTCTATTCCGGCTACTGGTCCGACCGTCAGGAAAAGCGCAAGATGCCGACCATCTGGGGATACGCGATATCGTCCCTGTCGCGGTTCCTGTTCTTCCTGCCCTTCTGGTATACTGTGCTGACGGCCCGTTTTTTCGACCGGGTCGGCAAGGGAATCAGGACAGCCCCCCGCGATGCCCTGATTGCGGAAAGCACGTCCAGGGAGCATCAGGGGCGGGCCTTCGGCTTTCAACGGGCGATGGATTTCTCCGGCGCCATGCTGGGCACGGTCTTCTGTTATCTGCTGGTCGGCTATGTTTTTCCGGGCGTGGAGACAATGCACGATCCGCAGGCCTTCTATCCCGTCTTTGCGATTGCACTGGTTCCGGCTTTTATCGGCGTCATCTGCCTGTTTTTTATACGGGAAAGGGAAACGCGGGAGCGCGCTCAATGTCCGGCGGCAAAACCCCGGCTCAATTTCAGGCATTACAACAAGAGCCTGCAGGTATTCCTTCTTGCCCAGTTCATCTTCACGCTTGGCAATTCCTCCAATCAATTCCTGTTGTTGCGAAGTACGGGACTTGGTTACGCCCTCTCCACCGTCATTGTGATGTACATCATCTTTAACCTGGTCACGTCCTTGGCATCGACGGCCTTCGGTAGTCTGTCGGACCGGATCGGCCGGAAGAAACTGCTGGTTGCAGGCTACGGCCTGTATGCGGTCGTTTATATGGCCTTCGGATTTATCGATCCTTCATCCCGATTTCTTCTTTGGATTTTCTGGCCGGTTTATGGTTTGTATTATGCCATGACGGAGGGCGTCGAAAAGGCCTTCGTGGCGGAAAAGGCCCCCGCGGAATCGAAAGCGACGGCTTTGGGCTTCTTCAACACGATCGTCGGGATCGGACTCCTTCCGGCGAGTGTCATTGCCGGTTTTCTCTTCTCCCTGGCCCCCGCCGCGCCCTTTATATTCGGCGGTCTGACGGCCGTGACGGCTGTTGCCGTCATCGGTGTCTTTGTTACGGAGGAGAAACGCCTGAATGCATAATGGGCGGCCGGAGGGAGATGTCGGCGTAATTTTGGAAAAACGATGACTCTGCAGAAACATTTTGAGGTAATCGTCATAGGCGGCGGTCACGCCGGTTGCGAAGCGGCGTTGGCGTCGGCCCGCATGGGATGCGATACCCTCATGTTCAATATCAATCTCGATGCCATGGCCCTGATGTCCTGCAATCCGGCCATTGGCGGCCTCGCCAAGGGGCAATTGGTCAAGGAAATAGACGCTCTGGGTGGCGAGATGGGGAAGATCGCCGATCAGACGGCCGTCCATTTCCGCCTGCTCAATGCCTCGAAAGGACCCGCCGTTCAATCGTCCCGTTTTCAGTGCGACAAGCAGCGCTATCGGCTTGCCATGAAAGCTGTCGTCGAGAAGGAGCCCCGTCTCCATCTGCGTCAGACCCTCGTCGAACGCCTGATCGTGGAAGACGGGCGCATCGCCGGAGTGCAGGATCAAACCGGTGTTTTTTACGGGGCGAAATCCGTCGTCATCACGACCGGCACTTTTCTGAACGGATTGATCCACATCGGGACGGTAAGCTATCCGGCGGGCCGCGCCGGTGAAATCGCATCCTTGGAACTCGCGAAATCGCTCGCGGCGCTCGGTTTCGAGATGGGGCGCATGAAGACGGGTACGCCGCCCCGGCTGCGGGCGTCCACCGTCGATTTTTCCGTACTCACCCGGCAGGACAGTGACCCCGATCCCGAGCCTTTTTCTTTTTCGACGGACAAACTGGGCGAAACGCGTCTGCCTTCCTTCTTCAGCCGAACGACGCCTGAGACCCATCGCCTCATCCGTGACAACATTCTCCTTTCTCCTCTGTATTCCGGGACGATCAAAGGCGTCAGCGCCCGTTACTGCCCCTCCCTGGAGGACAAGGTCGTGCGATTCACCGACAAGGGGCAGCATCCCGTCGTCCTCGAATACGAAGGGATCGATACGGAAGAGATCTATGCCAAGGGCCTGGGGAACAGCATGCCGATGGAACTGCAGGAACAGATTGTCCACAGCGTGCCCGGTCTCGAACAGGCGGAAATCATGCGGTCCGCCTACGCCATCGAATATGATTTCGTTCAGCCGACCCAGCTGAAGCGGACCCTGGAGACGAAATCCGTGTCCGGCCTGTATCTCGCGGGCCAAATCAACGGGACGTCCGGCTATGAGGAGGCGGCCGCGCAAGGCCTGTGGGCGGGCATCAATGCGGCCCTCGCCGTCCAGGGACGGCAACCGTTTATCCTCGATCGCTCCGATGCCTACATGGGGGTGATGATCGACGACCTGGTCACCAAGGGGGTCGACGAACCTTACCGGATGTTCACCTCCCGCGCCGAGTATCGTTTGATCCTTAGGGAGGACAATGCCGTCATCCGTTTGATGGGGAAGGGCCACGAACTGGGATTGATCGGACACGATCATTATCGTCTCCTCCAGGAGAAGACCAAGAAGATAGCTGACGGAATATCCCGTCTTTCAGGGGTCCGGATCTTTCCGGTGGCCGACGTCAATACGATCCTGGCCGGGATGGGCACGACGCCGATCAAGAATCCCGTTTCCCTTTACCAGCTCCTCAAGAGGGAGGAAGTGGCCTACGACGACCTGAATGTTTTCGACGGCTGGGAGCCCGTTCCCGACAGGATGGTCAAAAAGCAGATCGAAATCGAGGCGAAGTACGAGGGGTATATCAAGCGCCAGCTCGAAGCGGTCGAGAAGCTGAAAACGCTGGAAAAAAAGAAGATACCGCCGGGGCTCGATTACGATGCCATCCCGGGGCTGTCCAACGAACTCCGGATGAAGCTCAAACGCGTCGAGCCCGCCACTATCGGCCAGGCCGGCCGGATCGTCGGTATGACCCAAGCCGCCATATCGGCCATTCTGGTCATGATGAAGAAACAGGAACTGGAATTTCAAGCGAAGGACAAGGGACCTGCCTGAGACGTTCCCGTTGTCTGCCCCCCGTATGTCGGACTGACAACGGTCGATCTTACCTTAACTCTCTGCTTTATATGACCGCTTTCAGGAATGTGAAGAGGTCTTTTTCCGCTTCGGCGCATCGCCTGATCTGAGCAGCGATTTCCGGAAGCGTTATGCCCTTGTCCTTGATGTAGCCGACGGCCGCCAAGGCAAAAGCGCGCCACAAGTCGCCCGCCTCCGTCATTTTCCGCGAGGCCTCGGCCAGTTCCGCCAGGGACAATATCCGCGATGCCTCGTCGAGGAACGCCGCATACAAGTACCTGAACCCTCCGCCTCCTGTGCCGATTTCTTCCTGCATCCGGACGATATGGCCGAGGAGGAGCTTGATGTAGCGCTTGTCCGTGCTTTTTTCGAGGCGTTCTATTTTGTTGGCCAGGCAATGAATACCCCGCACGCCGAACGGTGGAGGGGAAGGGAGCATCATGAAGACCGTCTTCCTGATAGACCGACGGATGGCTTGACCCATATCGATATCGACGGGAATATCTTCGGGGTAATAGAGGTAACCTCTGGGCGCCAGGATGCCTTTGGTAAAACGCGCATTCTGGAGGTCCTCGGGCCTGATCAGGACAACGTGGTCGAAGACCGGATCGCTGACGAGGAGCTCCCCGTTCCGCCGTCCGTAAACGATGAGATTGTGGGCGTTGAACTGAAAGCGCATCTCCGGCGGAAAATAGGGAAGCCAATAGACGGATGTCTGGAGACCGACGGCATGGCCGCAGTCCGTGAAGGACATGAGTTCTTCATGGGCGTGCCTCTGATCTCTGTAGGTGACGGTCTTGAACCGGATGCCCAGCCTGCCCTGAATGCCTCTGATGATACCCCGCGGAATATTGCGGTAGGAGACGAGGGGCATGCCGTTGATTTTCACGAAAGGCAGGTAGGAAAACATGAGGGCGCTCGAAAGCCCGAATACCATGGCTTCCGACAGGTCCAGGCCGCGGTTCCTGAGGAGGGACGAGACGACGCCGCTTTCGCAGTGGGCCGCCTGTCTGTGTACAAATGAGGGCTCCGTGTCCAAAGGTCAAGCTCCGTCAAAACGCTTCAGGACATCGGGACTAACCTGGAGGACCCGGGCGTATTCCTGCATGGTAGAATCTTTAAGTTTATTGAAATGTTCAGGCTTTAAGTGCCTTTTGACCCGCCAGCCCGCAAAGCCCGTCGCTTGGGCCAGGACCCGGCTGTCCATCCGGCGCTTGTACATGAAATATTCGAGAGGGGAACTTTCGCCGTCTTTGATTCGCCGCTTTGCCGCCTCCGCCTTTTGCTCGTAGTCGTCCAGGGCCTGCTCCAGGACTACCCTCTCCACGTCCCAACCGCTGCTTTGGACTGCGGCGTAACGGCCGGTTTCGTCCACGGCATACAGCACCTTCTTTTCGCCGTGAAAGATGGGGATCTCATCCTGAGGAACGTCATATTTTTTCATGGCCGCCGTATAGGATGGAAAAATTACCGGTGTCAAGGAAAACTGCAAAGCGATCGCAAGGCGTGAATTTCAGAAGTTATTGCCGTGCTTCCGCTCCGGGTGTCGGATATCTCAAGGCTTTTCAGCGCCGGCGTTCCGGTCGCGTACTAACTTGCCGGCGCAATGGTGAGCCGGTTGCGGCCTGAAAATGGATCGTACCGGACCGTTCCGGTCTTTCCGACCAATTCGATCTCCATCAGTCTTGCCAATTCCGCGTCGTTCGACTGAATATCCGCCAACGCCCTCCTGCCGTTCCGCAATTTACCGATCACCGTGGTCCGTTCCGGTCGGCCTTCCGTATCGTACCTCGTCGAAAAGGCCTCGATCGTCAGAGATCCGTCCGCCCGTTCAACGGGTTCCGGTAGCGCCGTTTCCCTGATGGACTTCTGGATGGCGGTATGATCGGCGTCTTCCCACGCATTGTCGGGAGGGACGGCGCCGTAGATGCCGACGGCATGTTTCGAGTTGTACCAGCCGTTGGCGGTAATCATGGCCTTCAAACGGCGGTCCCGACGGACCCGCTCCACGGCGGCGGCAATCGCATGGAGCGAATAGTTATTGCCCGGCCCGCCAAAATAGGAGAGACCTCCCGTGAGGGATAGATCGCGGGGGTCGCCTTCCGGTATGCCAACGGCCCGGCGGGCGATCTCCACCGCCGACGGGAAACAACTGTAGAGATCGAAGAAATCGATATCGGAGAGCGAAAGCCCGGCCTGTTTAAGCGATAGGCGAACGGCCTCCGTGATGGCCGGCGAATCGTAAAGACAGGACCGGCGTGATACATGCCAGATATTGCTGAACTCGGCACCCCCCATGGGATAGACCAGACGATTCTCTTCGATCCCCGAGATCCGGGCGTCCTGCTCACCGGTCATGATCAGGGCGGCTGCCTGGTCGACGTTGATGTTGGCGACCATCCGGATCGTATAGGGATAGACCACATAGCGATTTCCGGACGTTGCGACGGCGATGTCCTGTCCGTGCAGCCGCTGTCGGCTCCAGGCATACGGGTTTCCGGCGGCGACGGCGGACATACGTTCGTAACAGCATCCTAAATGGTCCAAATGTTCCGCAGGGGTGCGGCCGGAAGCATTGCGCAGGGCCGTCTCGAAGAATGGGTACATGTACTGGGGCATAAAGAGATCATAGGCCGTCTCGATCTTGTTGTTCGGTTCATCGTAATCATCACCCAGAAGTTGCTTTTCCCGATCGCAGCCGAGGTGCAGCAGGGTATCGAAATTGACCGGGTGTCCGTTTGCCGTAACCTGCCTGAAGGTCGGGTTGTCCGCCCAATTCTCATCCAGGCCGTTGCGGGAGGCTTTGTACATCGCGTAGATGGCCTCCGCGCCGGTGATCAGTACCCCGCTTCTGCGGCCGGCGGCAATATCGCGGGAGAATCGGTTCACGAGCAACTGCGGCGTATTGCCGCCGATCAGGTAATAGATATGATCCCGGGCCTCGATGCCCAGAGCCTTGCCGAGCAACGAAGGCAGCCGGTCATCGTCCCGGGAAAAGCTGTTGACCACACAGACCGTATCGATGAGGGATTTCACCCCGCTTGCACCGGTGTCTGCGAGGGCCTGCCTGCCTGCCTGCACCATAAGACCCAGGGGGTCCAGAAGTCCCCGATCGTTTTTATGCTGTGTGTATTGGGCTGCCCCGACCAGAACAGGTACGGCACGTGATTTCATGAATATGTGTATAGGAAAAAGAAAGCACTTTGTCAAATGCTTACGGTGTGATATTTCCACAAAAAGAACGGGTTGACCGATATCTGCAGCAGGCGTCCGTGTCATCCATGATGGGACAGGGAAGGAGTATGATGGGAAATAGCGCGATTCGATACATTTGTATGACCGGGGTGTTAGTCTTCATGCTCGCTGTAAGTGACGAAGCCGGGGCGGTGAAGTTTCACTTCAAAGAGCCCCTGTATGCCAATCAGGCCCTTCGAACCATGTCTTCGGCCGTCTACGGCGGAGCAGATATCGGCGAATGTTTGAAGACCATTTATCGCATCAAGGAAGGCGACGACAACAGCTGGTACCGGGAGTGGTACGCCGCGGCGGAATTGCGGGAAAAGACGGCTGAGCGTTTCCTCTCGCAGGGCCGCCTCTTAAGCGCGAAGAAAGAATATTTCCGGGCCGCCAATTATTACCGGACGGCGGAAATCTTCCTCCACACGAATCCCGGCGATCCGCGGATTCTGGGAAGTTGGGGGAAGAGCCGGGAATGCTTCATCAAGGGAGCCAGACTGTCCGTCACCCCCATCCGGCCGGTGGAGATTCCCTTCGAAGGGAAGTCTCTGCCGGGATACCTCTGTCTGGTGGACGATTCGAGGATCAAAAGGCCTCTGCTGTTGATTCAGACGGGTTTCGACGGGACGGCGGAGGAACTCTATTTCCAGGCGGCGGTTGCCGCCCTGGAACGCGGCTACAACTGCCTGATCTTCGAAGGGCCAGGCCAGGGCAGGGTCATCCGCGAACAGAAAATCCCCTTTCGCAGCAACTGGGAAACAGTTCTGACACCGGTCCTCGACTATGCCGGGCTACTGCCCGAGGTGGATGCGGAGAGGATCGCTCTTTACGGCATCAGCTTCGGCGGCTACCTGGCGCCGCGGGCTGCCGCCTTTGAGCCGCGGATCAAAGCCTTGATCGTCAACGGCGGCGTATACGACTTCCATGCCGTCATCATGAAGAATGCCAAGGGGGTACCGGAAAAGATGCTGGACGATTCCGCCATGGCCAAGGTATTCGACCGCGTGGCCTACGGCATGATGAAGAAGGATCCGGCGGCGCGCTGGGCCATGGCCAACGGCATGTTCACCTTCGGCGCCAGGACACCCAGCGAATGGCTCCGGATGACGCGCTCCTATCACATGAATGATGCCATCGGCAAGATCCGCTGTCCCGTCCTGGTCGTGGATTCCGAGAAGGATGCCGATATGCCGGGACAGTCAAAGCAATTTTTTAATGCATTGACGTCTCCCAAGACGTTCCTGATGTTTACCGCGGAGGATGCGGCTGAAGATCACTGCCAGGTCGGTGCCGGCGTCTTATCCAATGAAAGAATCCTTGATTGGCTGGACGAGACGATGAAGACCGTAAGACCCTCCGTCCCCTTATCTTCGGATAAATAATATTCTGACGAGGGTGTTATTCAGGTGGATGGGGTGCAGCCGTTTTAGGGTTTAAGATCAGTAAGGCGCCAATGATTCCAGTTCTGCCGCGAGTTCCGGTATCTGCACGGAGACGAGATCCCACATGCGTTCCTGCTTGGCCCCATCCTCCATGGCCAGAACGTGACGGAGCGTCATCAACGTCTGCCAGGATATATCGGCATAGTGGCTGCGAAAAGCCTCCGATACATTCACGGCATCCTGCCCGATGATGTCGATCAACCTCTCCAGGGCAAATTGCAGTTTCCGGTCGCTGATAAACTGCTCGAAACTGACGCCTACCGTGAATTCCACAATCGTCTGCGCCGCCCGGTGCATATCGCCCACAATCTCTTCATCCCGGCTTTCCAGTAGATCGTTCATGGCCGTCCTTCGAGTTGAAAATGACTCAATGATACAATCATGTATCAAATAAGCGATAATGGATCAACCCTTATATGTCGGTCGGCGCGTCACGTGATCTATTTAACCAGGTCCGACAAAACCAAGACCGTCCAATAGGGCGAAAGCATCAACAGGATGATGGCGATGATGTAGGACGGGATGTAGTAGAACCCGCCGCGAAAGACGGTGGCCAGGGGAATGTCCTTTGCCATGCCGTGGACGACATAGCAGCATATTCCAATGGGCGGCATGATGGAGCCCATGGTCGTAACAATCGTGATGATCTGTCCGAACCAGATCGGGTCGTACCCCATACCGATCACGATCGGATAGAATATGGGCAGGGATATGAGGAGAAAAGCAAGGGCGTCCATGATGCAGCCGCCGACGATGTAGCAGCAGAGGATGACGGACAGAAGCAGCCAGTTGGGCATGGCCAGGGACCCGATCCAGGATGCGACCTCATAAGGCAGACGGGATATCGTCAAAAATCTTCCGAAGATAACGGCCCCGGCGATAATCATGAAGATCAGGCAGGAGATGCGAAGTGTATCTTCGATGGACGACAGAAAGGCCGCCCAGGTGAGCTTCCGGCGGGCCAGGCTGATGATCAGCGCCAGGGTGCAGCTGAGGGCTGCCGCTTCCGTCGCCGTAACGACGCCCGTAAAGAGGGCATACATGATAATGATAAAAAGGACTAATATGTCCAGTGCTTCCGGGAGGGCCTTGAACCTTTCCTTCCAGGTGCTTTTCTCCGCTGCCGGTCCCCAATCGGGATGACGGGCGCAAATGGCAAAGACGGTCGCAGCAATCAAAACGGTGAGAATTGCGCTGGGGATGACGTTGCCGAAGAATAGCTTGCCGATGGACTGCCCCGTATAGAGGCCGTAAACGACGAGGACGATACTGGGCGGGATCAGAACGCCCAGCGTGGCTCCTGCAGCAACGGAACCTGCATTCAGGATGGGGTGGTAGTTGTATTTCTTCATGGCCGGGATGGCCACTTTGCTCATGGTTGCCGCCGTGGCCGTGTTGGAGCCGCTGATGGCGGAAAACGCCGCCGAAGCCATGATCGTCGTAATGGCCAGGCCCCCGCGGAAATGTCCGAACCACCGGTGGGTGGCATGATAGAGGCTGTCATTGTAGCCGGCGTAATGCACGATTTCGCCGACCAGAATGAACATCGGAATAACCGTCAGGCCGTAGTTGGAGAAGATACTCCACATCTCGGAGCCGATCATGCCGAAGGCGGCCTGGAAGGATGTCACGTAGGCAATTCCGAAAAAGCCGACGACGGCCATGGTAAAGCCGGCCGGTATCCTCAGGAAAAACAAGGTGGCAAACATGACCAGGATGCCGATAACGCCTACCATGGATTCGCTCATGACCGTTCCTCCCTGGGGCTTTCACTGAAGCCCAAACCGGATTGCTGTATCGCTGATTCTGTACCGGCGGGCACCTGAGCGCGTTTCCGCAATATGGCCATGACGTCGATCGCACAAGTTAGGGACAGTGTGGCAAAACCCACCGCGACGCAGTACACATAGGGGTGATAGACCACCTTGAGCGTTTCGGAAAGCTCTCCCGATTCCGCGAGCTTCATGCCCCAGACAAACATCTGCCAGGACACGATGGTGAAGAAAATGGCGCTGATAAAGGAGGAGAGGGCGTCGGCGATGCTCTTCAGCGGTCCGGGAAAGTGATCCGACAGGATATCGACGATGATGTGGTCCCCTTTCAGTTGCGTATAGCCGAGGGCCGAAGCCGTGACGATCGCACCGAGAAACGACACGAATTCATAGGTTCCCGCGTAAGGCATTTGGAAAAGGCGAAGGACGACGTTTCCCGTGGCCAGGGCCATGAGGGCCAGGACGGCGATGCCGCCGATCATGAGCAGATAACGGTTAAGGTACAAATTGATTCTTTCGAGAATATGCATAATGTTTTCCTTGCCGGTGATTCCGTTTGCTGGCTATCGGGACGTTTTTTCGTATTTGCGTTTCAGAGACTGGATATCGGCTATGATTTGTGCGCCTTGTATCCCCTGGCCGTTGACCCTCTTGATGTAGCCGTCGATCATCGGCTTGACACGGGCAGCTATTTCCGCCTTGTCTTTCGCTGAAAGCTGCAGGAGCTGGTGGTTGTATTTCTGTTTGGACCAGGCGAGGGCTTCCTTGACATGGCCGTCGACATATTTGCCCGTCCATTCGGCCTGCTCCCTTCCCAGGGCCTCCAGTGTCTTTTTGACGTCGGCGGGCAGCGCATTCCATTTGTCCCGGTTCATGACCACCGCAAAGGTGACGACGAAGAGGTTGGCATCGGTCGCATAAGGGGTGTAAGCTGCGTAATTCAGGTCCTTCAAAACTTCGAGGGAAGAAACAACGCCCTTGACGATGCCCTTCTGGATCGCCTCAGGCGTGTCCGACTGGGGCATGGCGATGGGTATGCCGCCCAAGGCCTTGATCACCTCGACGCCGGTGCCCGACGAGCGAAGTTCCATGCCCTTTAAATCTGCAAGGGTTCTGACCGGTTTGCTTGTCATCAGGTCGGCCGGCGGGCAGGTGAAGACGGTCAGGACCTTGACCTTTTCGAATTCCTTCGGTCTGTATTTTTCAATTATGTCATAGAGAACGAGACTCGCTACGCGGGCGCTTGCAAATCCGAGCGGCAGATCGACGGCTTCCGACACGGGAAAACGTCCCGGCTGATAGCTCATGGCAAAGTTGCCGATATCGGCGGTGCCGGCAATGACGCCGTCAAAAATATTCTTGGCCGGCAGCAGCGTCCCGCCCGGAAATGTCTGGATCTTGACCTGGCCGTTCGTGCGCTTTTCCGCTTCCCGGGCCCAGCGTTCCATCTGGACGCAGGGAAACGTCGGTGCCGGGGGAAAGTTTGCATAGGTGAGCTTGATGGGGCCCGCGGCTGACGACGGAGAGGGAGCCGCGATAAACAGAAAGATGACGGCCAGCAAGATACCGCTTATGATTCTCAATGCCTTCATATGTGACCTCCAGTCGGTTCTTCGTAGACCATTTCTAATTGGTTTTTCCTGCGGCAACCCCCAGGGAAAAACCCCGCAGGTTGGATTCGACCTGGTTGTCCGGAGAAAGCTTGCGGATAACGTTCTCCGCGAGGCCGGCATCGCAGAAGAGGCCGCCCCTGCTTACGGCGAATCCGAGAAGGACCAAATTCGTGATGACCAGGAAACCGTTTTCCTTGGCAATCCGCGTGGCGTCCACGTGCAGGTAGTCTCCCGGCTTCGGTGTATTGATGAACAGCAGCCCTTCCGGCTTCAGGAAACCCCGGTGAACGTCCAGGTTGGCTTCATTGAGAAAGAAACCGATATCAGCCTGGGCGGCGCGAATGAGAGGACTGTGAAAAGGACCGATCTTTACATGTGAAATGACCGTGCCGCCTCGCATGGCCATGCCGTGCGTTTCCGACGTCAGGACGGGCAACCCTTTTTCCATGGCTGCTTCCGCAATAATCCGGGTCAGAAAAAGGACACCCTGGCCTCCGATACCGCTGATAACGATCTGTTGATTCACTGGACTCCTCCTTCCGCCACAATGGCCTCCACCGGACAGACGTGCCGGCAGACGCCGCAGCCGATACAGAAATTCTGATCGATGACCGCCTTCTCCTGTTCTTCATCGAAGGCGATGGCCGGGCATTCAAAATGATCGATGCAGGCCCTGCAGGCCATACAGTCGTCGGTGATGCTCATCGTGTAAACCGGCTGGCCCTTCTTGGCGGCCTTGCCGACGATACAGGGATGCCGCGCGATGATGACGGCGACACCGCCCTTCTCGCTGCGAGTGAACCGGTCGGCGTCCCGAAGGTTTTCCTTCAGGAGATCGACATCGTAAGCATCACATTCCTTCAAGAATTCGATACCGCAGGCCTTGAGCAGTTCCGGGATCATGACCTGCTTGCCGGGACGGCCGTCGGCCATCCGCCCGGACTGCGGCGTCGGCTGGTGACCCGTCATGGCGGTCGTTCCATTATCGAGGATCACCAGAATAAATCTTGCCCTCTGAATGACCGCGTTGATCAGGCCGGGGATGCCGGCGTGGAAGAATGTAGAATCGCCGATCGTGACGACGGTCGTGGGGATCGTGAGGCCATCCTGTGCAAAAGCGCGATAAAATCCTGCGCCTTGGCTGATGCAGGCCCCCATGCAGTGGCACGTATCGACGGCTCCGAAATTCATGCCCAGGGTGTAACAGCCGATGTCGCTGGGGAAGATACCGTCGGGGAATGTCTCCTTTATCGCATAGAAAGCCGCCCGATGGCCGCAGCCCGCGCACAGCGACGGCCGTCTGCCCTTGGCCTTCGGCTGCGGTGCTGCCGCGGCGGCGGGCATCTCAAGAAAAGCGCGCAGGATGTCTTCGACAACGTCCGGCGTCAGTTCGCCCTGGCGGGGAACATGGCCCGATAGCCGGCCCGTTATCCTGCGGTCGCCCAGTTGAAGCTCTATGACCGCGTCGGTTTCTTCCAGGACGAGAACCTTTTCGTAACGTGACAGGACGTCGCCAATGAACGCTTTATTTAGAGGATAGGGCATGCGGACCTGATAGAGATCGACCTTGCCGATTAACCTCATATCATTCATAATATCGAATGCATGGGCGTAGGCAACGCCCGATGCCACGATGCAGCCGTTGGCCGATGTTCCGTCCCCCGGGATATGATGCGGATAAAAGAGGGTATCGCCTCCGATGGCATCGAGTTTTTCGTTCAGTTCGCGATGGAGGGTTTGGAGAAATTGTGGCGTGGCCACCCAGCGGCTGACATTTTTCTCGAATCGTGCACTCTTTTTGGACGCCTCAGGCGCTGTACAGGGCACGTTTTGACGGGCGTGGCATACCCGTGTCGTCGGCCGGAGCATGACGGGTATCTCGTATCGTTCCGATAAGGCGAAGGCTTCCCTGACCATCTCGCCTGCCTCTTTCGGACTGGCGGGATCGAAAACCGGTATTTTCGCGAAAAGGGCAAACAGGCGGCTGTCCTGCTCGGTCTGCGAGCTGTGCGGGCCCGGATCGTCCGCCACAACGAGCACGAGCCCCCCTTTGGTGCCCAGATAGGCGGCACGCGTGACCGGATCGGATGCCACATTCAATCCGACCTGCTTCATGGCTACGGCCGCTCGTTTCCCCGTATAGCTGTATGCCAGAGCGACTTCGAAGGCCACCTTTTCGTTGACGGACCATTCGAGATGGATCGGGGTTTTGGTCTCCCCGGCAAAGTCGACGGCCGACGCCAGAATTTCCGACGCCGGCGTACCCGGATAGGAGGCTACAAGACCGCAGCCGTTTTCGAGAAGCCCCCGGCCAATGGCTTCATTGCCCATCAAAATTCTTTCTCCTTCTGTGTTCATGACCTCAATTCTCCTGGATGAATAAAAAAAGCCGCGGGAGCTGTTAACTGCCCGCGGCTTCTAAGCGTCTCTTTATCGTGTATTTAACGGCAGCAGTCCAGTCCGCACCTCCCCATATGTACGCTGCGCCACCACCAGCTTGTCATCTTTATCGTGTTCTTAAAAAACATGATGAATACCGTTAGTTATATTTTAACTTGTGCCTATATGAATGAAAAGAAAAAAGCAAGCTTTTTATTTGCTGCGATCAAAAGGCGGAAAGATCGTTCGTCATAAAAGTTTTGGATCAGATCAGCCGGAGGATCTTCCTTTACTCATCTGCCAAGGCGTGATAGACAATAGGGCGTTCACCGGGTTGGCTTGATACGGTTGATCATTCGTCGGCAGGGACTATGGACGACCAGGCTTCGAATCCATCCAAAAGGATTGTCATCGTCGAAGACCACACGATTGTTCGGGAGGGCCTGCGGGCGCTGCTCTCTTCCCATCCGGAACTGCTCGTTGTCGGTGAGGCCGAAGACGGCCGCGAGGCCATTCGCTATGCCCGGCAATTAACCCCCGATCTCATGTTGATGGACCTTTCCATGCCCAGAATGAACGGGATGGAAGCCATCAGGGAAGTCAAGAGGCTGTCTCCCGCCACGAAAGTACTCGTACTCACAGTCCACAAAACGGAGGAATATGTCCGCGCAAGCCTCGAAGCCGGTGCCGACGGCTATGTCCTGAAGGACGCCACCCATGCGGAACTCATTCTGGCCGTGCAAAACGTCCTTGCTGGCAAACGTTATCTCAGCCCCGCCGTTTCCGAAAAGGTTATCGAGGGTTATCTGGCCGGCAGGAAAGGCGTGAAGGCCGGAACTTCCTGGGATTCTTTGACTAGTCGGGAAAGGGAGATTCTCAAATTGGTGGCCGAAGGGTACAAAAATCGGGAAATTGCCGACTATCTTTGCATCAGTTTAAAAACGGTGGAGAAGCATCGTGACCATCTGATGAAGAAGCTGGATCTTCACAGCGCTTCCGCCCTGACCGCCTATGCCATGGAGAAGGGCCTCCTCACGAATCGGACCTGACGTTCGCCGGCCAGGATGCCCGGATGACAGTGCCCTTCCCGGCGTTGGTCCGAACCGTCATGCTGCCGCCGGATCCTTCGATGCGTTCCCTCATGCTGATAAGGCCCAGCCCCTTATGCCTTCGTCCGGCGTTGAAGCCGATGCCGTTGTCCATGATGGCGAATTCTATCCTTAGTTTTTCCTGTTTCAACCTGATCCTGATCAGGCCGGCCCCGCTGTATTTGGCCGCGTTGTTCATCGCCTCCTGCATGATTCTGTATATAATAATTTTAAGCGGTTCGGGCACCTGCGTCTCTTCGAGCAGTATCTGCTTTTCCAGGCGGACATGATTATAGACAGCCTGAAACTCCCTGCAAAACCAGGAGATCGTAGCGATGATGCCAAGGTCGTCCAGGATGGTCGGCCGCAGGTCCATCATGATCCGCCGGACCTCTTCGATCGTCTGCTGGATGAGCGGAATGCCTGCGGTGAGTGTTTCGATGGCCGTAGTTTCGTCTTTCAGCTTGAGCCGGGTGAGAATATTTTCCGCGTTGAACTTGATGGCCGTCAGATACTGTCCGATGCTGTCGTGGAGCTCCCTGGCGATCCGCTTCCGCTCTTTTTCTTCCACCTTCATGAGCTTGGATGAAAGGGCTTTAAGTTCCCGTTCCGATTTACGCAATTTTTCTTCGGCCGTCTTGCGCGGGGTGACGTCTTCCATGTGGCAGAGGACGAGATCGGGGGGGGCATAGGCGAAAGTGAAGGAAATGAACTTGTCCAATCCTTTCGTCACGAGACGATATGGGCTCTCCCGCTTTACAACCGTACGTTCATGATAAGAACGGGCCAGATCGGCAACGATGTCGGGCCGATCATGATGAATCTCTGCGGCCGGCTTTCCGACCAGGCTTTTAACCAGTCCGTCGGTCGATTCCTCCTCCGCGATATTGTAATCCACCAGGTAAAAATCGTCTTTTCTCTTCTGCCAGGTCACCGTCGGGATGGGAATAAAGCGATATTGGGTTCTCAGCCGTTCTTCGCTTTCCTTGAGATAATTCTCGAGCCGCAAGCGTTCGATCTCTGCCTTTTCGGCGTGGATAGTACGCCTGATCAGCACCTCCAATTCGTCAAGCGGCTTGTCCTTCTTAGGGCCGGCTGTGTTCATTATGCCTTCCTGGGGTTGCAACGATAATAATAATCAATATATACGAAACATGGAAATAATCAAGCGGGACTAGAGCTGCAACACCTTATTTGATATTGTGCATTGTGAAAAAAAAATCTATATTCAAAACGGCAATAGACGACGGGAAAGGAGGTGCGCCGCGATTCAGGAAGAGATGCCTCGCAAGTCGCTGATCGGAAACAAGGCAGCCACAGCCCTGCTGGTTGTGGATATGCAGATCTATCAGGCGGGGGAACGCGGCAATCTCCCACGCTATTTCGGCGTGATCCATGGTCCGGAGGCTGAAGCGGGAGCCGTGCGAAAGGGAAAAGAGGCGGCGGCGGTCATTGGGAGGTTGCTGGCAGCCTTCCGATCGGCCGGGGCGCTCGTGGTCTTTACGGCCTTCGGTTCCCTGGCGGAAGACGGACGCGATCTTGTTCCGTACGTCCGGCTGTGGAATCGAAAATGCCGCGAAAGATTAGGCATCCCCGCCATTGTCCCCGTCGGGGACCCCGGTTATGCTGTGATGCCGGAACTGGCGCCGGAGCCCAATGAACCCGTCGTGAATAAAACGGCTCAAGGGGCGTTCCATGCATCGGCTCTTGACCATATTTTGAGGCAGAACGGAATCGATACCCTTGTCGTTGCCGGGATGTATACGAATCATTGCGTGATGGCGACCTGTATCGGTGCCGCCGATGCAGGATACCGGGTCATCGTTCCTGAAGACGCCGTCGGCTCCTGGCGCCCGGACCTTCATGAGCAGGCCCTGGACATGATGCGTTCCTGGATCATCCTGTCTTCATCCAGCCGCATTGTGAGTGAGATGTCATCTCGTCCCGCGTGAAGATGCGGGGTGTCTTTTGTGGGTGGATGCATGGCGAGCATTACACGGTACTTATCTCAAACAACCGGTTGAACATCTATCATGACAAAAAAAATACTTGTTGTCGACGATGAAAAAGATATTGTCGATCTTATTGCGTATAATCTGGAGAAAGAAGGATTTACGACGGTCAAAGCCTACGATGGGGGACAGGCCCTCAATCTCGTTCGGACGGAATCGCCGGACATGGTGATCCTGGATCTGATGCTGCCGGGCGTCAGGGGACTCGATGTCTGCAAAGCGATTCGGCGCGACAAAAAGACGGAGCGGCTGCCCATCATTATGCTGACAGCCCGCAACGACGATCTGGACAAGATCCTGGGACTCGAAATGGGTGCCGACGACTATGTAACGAAGCCGTTCAACGTCAAGGAGTTGATTGCCCGCATCCGGGCCGTGTTGAGGCGCCTGGACAACCGTCATGCGGAAGAGGCGCAGGAAATTTTCGAGTTCAAGGGACTCCGCATCCTTTACCATTCCTATGAGGTCTATGTTCATGACCGGAAAGTGGACCTGGGGCCTACCGAGATCAAGCTCCTCATCTTTCTGAGCCGGCATCCCGGCAGGGTCTACAGCCGCGATCAGTTATTGGATTATATATGGGGGGACGAGGCCTTCGTCGAGCCCCGGACCGTCGACGTCCATATCAGCCGTTTGCGCTCAATAATCGAGAAGGACAAGGAAAATCCTCAATATGTCTTCACAATCCGCGGCATTGGGTACAAATTTGCCGACAGGATTTGAACTTTGGCCGTTCCTTTAACAGTCTTTTCATCATTCCTTCATAAAACTGCAACAAATACCCTGTATCGTGAATGCGAAATATGAAGGCAGTTGAAGAAGCAATAAGAGATATCGCAGTTTTTTTTCACTGCGTATTGCTCCGCGAGCCGCTCGGCTTTGTGCTCTTCAGCGCAGTACGGGTATGATATAGTAGGACCGGGTCCTCCTCGAAATGGAGATAAAATATTGACGCTTTTGTTTGGATATCTATCCGCACGATAGCAGATAATAAATCAATCCTCGGAAGGTTGTTTCCGTGACCAGGCATCAAAAAGAAATCATCATCAAACAGCTGTTCTTTTTCTTCTCGCTGATATCCTTTTTACTGCTCGGGCTTATCGTGATCTTCCTCTTTAAGGAAGGGTTGCCCATATTCCAGAAAGTGTCCGTCAGCAATTTTCTCTTCGGACGGGAGTGGTATCCGACCTATGACCCTCCTTCGTACGGTATCTGGCCGCTCATCGTCGGAACGCTTGCCGTGACATTTTGTTCGTCTCTTATAGCCATCCCCCTGGGCATCCTTTCGGCGGTCTATATATCCGAATTGGCACCGCCTTTTCTCAAAGAGATTCTCAAGTCCGTCATCGAACTGCTGGCCGGTTTGCCGTCCGTCGTGCTGGGATTCTTCGGTATGGTCGTTCTGGCACCCTGGCTGCAGGATACCTTCAACCTTCCGACGGGGTTGAATATTGTCAGTGCCTCTCTTGTGCTGGCCCTTATGGCGATTCCCACGATTTCCAGCATTTCGGAGGACGCCCTCTATGCCGTGTCGCAGGAATTCAAGGAGGCGTCCTACGCCCTTGGTGCGACGAAGCATGAAACGATCACCAAGGTGGTCATGCCTGCGGCGCTTTCAGGCATATGCGCCGCAGTGATTCTGGGCATGGCAAGGGCTGTCGGCGAAACCATGGTGGTCCTGATGGTTGCAGGAGGTGCGGCGGCTATCCCGGAAAGTATTTTCGATTCCGTCCGTCCCATGCCGGCCTCCATTGCCGCGGAAATGGGCGAAGCGCCTTTCCGCAGCGGCCATTATCATGCCCTCTTCGCGACCGGTATCGTCCTTTTCATGATGACGCTTCTATTCAACCTGATCGCCGATTACGTCTCCGAAAAATTCAAGGAAGTCGGTTCGGCAACATTATGAATATCATACAGAGGATATGCCCATGCCGGTGACGGGAACTAAATCCATGGCCTGGCGTCATTTAAAACAAAAACTCTTCTTCCTCATCGTCCGCCTGTCGGTATTCACTATCCTCCTGTCACTTGGCGGCATCATGTTCTTTATCTTTATCAACGGTATCGGGGCGATCAACTGGGATTTCCTGACCCTCCCGCCGATGGACTCCATGACCAAGGGAGGCGTCATGCCCGCCATTGTGGGTACCCTCTACCTCACTTTGGGGGCCGTTATTGTCTCTCTTCCTGTCGGCGTCGTTTCCGCCATTTATCTGACGGAATATGCCAGGCAAGGACGAACGGTACGGGTCATCCGTATCGGCGTCAATTGCCTTGCCGGCGTTCCCTCGGTCGTTTTCGGCCTTTTCGGCCTGGGCCTCTTCGTCGTTTTTTTTCACTTCGGTTCCAGCATCCTGTCCGGTGCCCTGACGCTCGGCATTCTGATTCTGCCAACCATCATTGGGGCCTCCGAAGAGGCATTGAAATCCGTGCCGCAGACGTTCAGGGAAGCTTCACTCGCTCTGGGGGTTTCGAAATGGCAGACCATTCAGAAGATCGTTTTGCCGACGGCCCTGCCGGGAATTCTGACGGGCTGCATCCTGGGTATCGGCCGGGCGGCAGGAGAAACGGCCCCCATCATGTTTACGGCCGCAGCTTTTTTCACCGCCAAGCTCCCCCATTCCATATTTGACGAAGTCATGGCGCTTCCTTATCATATTTATGTTCTGGCGACGGCCGGGACCCATATCGAAGAGACTCGCCCCATCCAATACGGAACGGTTCTCGTGCTGGTGGCCATCGTGTTGGGCATCGATCTGATTGCCATCATCATCCGGGGATACGTGAGACGAAATAAAAGGTGGTAATCGTGGAAACAGACCATATTATCGACGTTGAAAATGTTAACTTCTATTACGGTAATTTTCAGGCCCTGATGGATATCAACATGTCTTTTCAGAAAAACCGCGTTACCGCCCTGATCGGGCCCTCTGGTTGCGGGAAATCGACGCTGCTCCGTCTTCTCAACCGGATGAACGACCTGATCGTCGATACGAGGGTGACGGGCAAAGTGCTTTTTGAAAACGAGGACATATATGCCCCCCATGTGGATCCGGTCGAAGTCAGGAGGCGTATCGGCATGGTGTTTCAAAAGCCGAACCCTTTCCCGAAAACGATATGGAACAACATCACCTTCGGGCCCCGCTTATCGGGAGTCAGCAAGAAGAGCGATCTGGACGCGCTCGTCGAGCAGAGCCTGAAACAGGCCGTTTTGTGGGAGGAAGTCAAGGACATCCTCGATAAATCCGCCATGGCGCTGTCCGGCGGGCAGCAGCAGCGTCTTTGCATCGCCAGGGCCCTGGCCATGAAGCCCGATGTCCTCTTGATGGACGAACCCACGTCGGCCCTGGATCCGATTTCAACGGCGAAAATAGAAGAACTGATCGACGAACTGAAAAGGCACTATACGATCATTATTGTCACCCACAATATGCAGCAGGCAGCCCGCGTTTCGGAGCAGACCGGATTTTTTTACATGGGTCGTCTCATAGAGTACGATCTGACGGAGATCATATTCACCAATCCGAAGATCAAACAGACGGAAGATTATATCACGGGGCGATTTGGATAAGGAAAGGGTATGTTATGGACGAAAAGAAACACACAAGTCGGGAATATGAAAGGGAACTCCAGGAAATCAAGGACGGCCTTCTTTATCTCGGCGCCCTGACGCAGTCCGCGATAAACAACGGCATGAAAGCATTAATAACACGCGATACCGAGCTGGCCCGACAGGTCATCGCCGAGGACGATCAGATAGACCGGCTCGATGTGGAAATCGAGGACCGGTGTATCCGACTACTGGCTTTACGTCAGCCGGCAGCGCGGGACCTGCGCTTCATCACGACGGCGATTAAAATCAACGGCCACCTGGAGAGGATCGGCGACATGGCCGTCAATATCGCGGAAAAAGTCGTTTTTCTTAATAACGAAGTGCAATTGAAGCCATACATCGATCTGCCCCGGATGGCGGAAATAGGTCAGGGGATGATTAAGGAAAGCCTCGACGCCCTGGTGAATCAGGACGTCGATCTGGCTCATAAAGTGCGGATGGACGACGAAATGGTCGATCATCTCAATGAACAGATCTTCCGCGAATTGCTCACCTTCATGATGGAAGATCCGAGAACGATCCACCGGGCCCTCATCATCATGCAGATATCGAAAAATCTGGAACGGATTTCCGATCACGCCAAGGGCATTGCCGACATGGTCGTCTATATGGTTACAGGTATCAGTGTCAGACACAAGGAATCCGCCGAGAACGAGGAATGAAAAACCGTCTCTTCTTTAAACAGCTTGGTCTCTTTTTAGCCGTCGGGATTCTGGCTTTCCTGATCACAGGGTACTTTATTGAGAAGCAGATTACCGGGGATTTAAGGAAAGTCATAGAGGAGAATCTGCTGGCCCAGGCCCGGATCATTGCTGCCATGCAGACCGATGATATCGTGAAGCGCAGCAAATACCTGTCCGCAAGTTCCCATGCGCGGCTGACTTTAATCGACGCCTCGGGCAATGTCATCTCCGATTCGGATGCCGTCCGGGATATGGACAACCATCTGAATCGCCCTGAAATTCAGGAATCGCGTCTCAAAGGGAAAGGGTCTGCGATACGGTACAGCCGCACCCTGGGGACGGATATGCTTTATGTCGCATTGCCTCTTTATGAAGCTGGCAAGATCAGCGCGTACATACGCCTGGCCCTGCCGTTGTATCAGGTTTCCGAATCGCTTACTCACTTTCGTTATATCATCAGCCACGTCTTCCTTATGATTATTATCCTGTCTATGCTTGGCGCTCTTGCCTTTTCCCTAAAAGTTACCGCCCCCATTGCGGATATGGCTGAATTTACAGAGAAAGTTAAAAGGGGCGATGTGTCCGGATCGATCGTGGTGCATTCCAGGGATGAGATCGGACAACTCGCGGGGAATATCAACGAGATGGTTGTGGCTCTGCAGGAGAAGATCACTGCGGCCTTGGAGGAACAGGAGAAATTAAAGTCGGCATTTGCGAGCATGTCGGAGGGTGTCATGGTTCTGGATGCCGAAAACCGCATCGAAACCTTAAACAAGAGCATGCGAGAGATTCTTGATGCCAGGACCGAGGAGATTATCGGTAAAACGACCCTGGAAACCTTTCACAGCACCAGACTGCATGATGCCGTGGAACAGGTCCGGGCGACCAAGCAGGCGCAGCTCCAGGAAATAGCCCTAGGTGAAACGGGAAAGGTGCTGTTGGATGTAAACGTCTCGGTTATCAAGGCCCCGCCTGGGCAACCCGAAAAAGTGATGCTTGTATTTCATGACGTGACGCGATTGAAGCAGCTCGAATGTGTGCGCGCTGATTTTGTGGCCAACGTGACCCACGAGATTAAAACCCCGCTGACGGCGATTATCGGATTCGTCGAGACCCTGCAACAGGGCGCCCTTGACGATGGCGCAACGGCCCGCAAATTTCTCCAGATCATTCACGACCATGCCTTGCGTCTGGACCGTCTCGTCGACGATCTCCTTACGCTGTCGAGGATTGAACTGGGTGAGACGGCGCTGGAAGTAAAGCCTTTTGCCTTCGATCATCTGCTGGAGAATATTCTGGCCGTCATTCATGCAAAAGCGGCGGAGAAGGGCCTGCAAATTGCGAGCGACGTTCCCGGGACCCTCCCTCTTCTCAATGCCGACCGGGATAAAATTTCGCAGATACTGCTGAACGTCCTGGACAATGCCGTCAAATTTACGCCGCACGGCGGACGCATTACCGTCTCGGTATCCGTGGGCAAGGATGATGTCCTGAACATCAGAATAAGCGACACGGGAATCGGCATTCCCAAAGATGAAATATCCCGCCTGGGGGAGAGGTTCTATCGTGTCGATAAGACGAGGTCGCGTGAGATGGGCGGTACCGGCCTGGGGTTGTCAATCGTGAAACACCTACTTAAGGTGAGCCAGGGCTGGATGGATATCGAAAGCAGACCCGGTGCAGGCACGACCGTATCCCTTTTCATACCCCTTACTCCGGAGTCGGACCGGTCCTGACATCTATCTGTTCATGAGAAGTTCCACGGGACTGATCTCGATAAAGGACGCCCCGTAACTGTCCCCGTAATTTCCGGCCATAATGATGACAAGGTCCTTACTCCTGAGCGTTCCGTCCTCAAGATGGCTTTGCAGTGCTTTGTGAACGAAGTCGTGACTGTTCTTTGTCCGGCTCAGGTATTCGGGGTGTACGCCGAAAGAGAGCGTAAGTTGCCTCACGACGTGCCTGTCGTAACAGTGGGCGAATATGGGAGTCTGTCCCCTGAAGCCGGCCATATTGCGTATCGAGTTGCCCGACGACGTATCGGCGACGATGGCTTTGGCCTTGAGATGGATGGCTGCCTCCACGGCCGTCTTGGTCAGGAAGGCCGACCGCTCGTTGGTGAGGACGACGGTCGGAACGGCATGGACGTCGCTTTGGGATTTTTCGACTTCGGCGGCGACTTTCGCCATGGTCACCACGGCTTCTACGGGATAGCGGCCGCTGGCCGTTTCGCCGCTCAGCATGATGGCATCCGCTTTACCGTAGATGGCGCTGGCGATATCGCTGACCTCGGCTCTCGTGGGGCGGGGATTGGCTATCATGGAGTGGAGCATCTGGGTGGCGACGATAACCGGTTTTCGACGGGCAATACACTTCTCGATGATCATCTTCTGGATGCCGGGTATCTTTTCATAAGGTATTTCTATCGCCAAATCTCCGCGGGCCACCATAATGCCGTAGGCATGGTCCAGAATTTCGTCGATGTGTTCGACGCCTTCCCTGTTTTCAATTTTGGCTATGATCTTGATGGGACTTCGCCGTTTGTCCAGCAAGGCCTGAACAGCCAGGACGTCTTCCTTGGAGCGGACGAAAGAATGGGCGATGAAGTCGATATCCTGGTCCATGGCGAAGGCTATAAAATCCCGGTCCTTCTTGCTTAAAGACGGCAGATTGAAACGGACATTCGGCACGTTCACGCTCTTGTGCCCTTCTATAACGCCTTCGTTCAGGGACTGGCAGATTAAGGCACCTCCCTTTTTTTCCTTGACGTAGAGATCGAGTTGTCCGTCATCGATCAGGACATGGCTGTGTACGGGGACGTCATGCACAAATCCCGGATAGGTCACGTAGAGGCAGTCCCGGCTTCCCGTTTCGCCAGGGGCACCCTTGACGGAAATCGTGTCTCCGCAACCGAGGGTTATCGCGGACGCAACGCGGCCCGTACGAATTTCCGGACCTTTGGTGTCGATAAGAATCGCAATATCGTCCGATACTTTCCTCGTGTTTTCGATGATGTGCATGGCCCGGTCCAGAGATTGATAGGCCGTGTTGAGCCTGACCACATCCATCCCGGCGCGGAAAAGCTTTACAAGAAAAGGCACATCGCATCGCCGGTCTGAGATCGTTGCGACGATCTTGGTCTTCTTTTTCATTTTTTTCATGACGATTAACGATCCGGCGTGTCGGAAAGCGGCGATGTCCTGCGCGGCCCGCTTTTCCGGAAAATGTGTTCCATGAAAATCTAGCGCTGTGGATTCTTCAGATGTGTCTGGAGGAGCGACAGCCCCTTCTTTATCTCATCGCCGCCGATATATTTGCGTACGTCGGTATCGGAATATTTCACGATGCACGTCGGTGTGGACCGGATGTTGTGCTTACGGACGATTTCGGTTAATGCTGCAAAGACATTCTTGAGATCGTAGGGTTTGAAGGCGACACGCTGTTTGCGGAGAGCGTTTGCCAGATCATCTTCAGTCGTTACAGTGTTGCTTTTGGCAAGGCTGAAGAGAATGTTGCGAGCGCGGAGGATATCTTTGTTCTTGGCGCCTCCGTTGGCCGCATAGAGAAAGTATTTGATATATAACAATGAATACTGATGCAGCGGCACGTCAACGAATGTAACCCTGACACCGCCCGTCGCAAGCAAACGTCTTAAGGCCGGCTCCATGTCCGCTTCCAGCTCTTGGCAAGGCGGGCAGAAGTAATCCGTGAAGACGAACAATTCATATTTCCCCGCGCCATATGAGGGTACCAGGGATTGTTCCGCTACGGCGAAAGAGGTCACGGACAGGAAAACCATCAACGCAACGACCGCCGGGATGGAACAAACGGTTTTCCTGATAACGGACGAGCGTCCGCTGTCATGATAAAGAACACTATCCTTTCTGCCGAAATTTCTGCGTATCTTATTATCCATGCCTTTGATCTCCCCGAAGCAACGTGATGACCGCAACTCGACGGTCCTTTGACCCCCGGATAGAAAGATCGTTACGAGAGAGTCAGGACAAAATCATACACCGGGTTGTTTCATCGGTTCCGGAATGTGAAACTTGCCCTCCATTCCGAAACACACTATTCAAAACGGTCCAGGGTGCAACCATCATAAATTTCTTGAAGCCGGACGTTCAGGTTAAATTGATTGTATGAATTTTAAGCAGGAAATCCTTGAACTGCTCTTTCGTTGTAGGTTTGATGTCGGTTAATTTAACCAAGTAGGCGCCATTGTAAAAAGAGTAACCACCCTCAATGATTTCCGGATGTTCATCGTCATCGATGAAATGCTTCATGTATTTCATGGCGATGCGTTTGGCTTCGTCTGCATCCTTGGCCGTAATCAGATAATGATGATGGGTGAGTTCCTCATCTTCAGTCTCTGTGATTTTAATTCTGTAGTCTGGCATAATCGTTCTTCTCTCGGCAATAGTTTTGAATTATAGACTCCTCGCTCAGCGGGCCCCTGTGCCGCCGCGACACGGCCATCACCGATGAACCGGCGGTTACGGCGCACTTTCATGGTAACGCTTTCACTTTTCACAGTTATCATATTTTATCAAGTTATTTTGATAAATATAATGCAGCAAAATCACATCAAGCCTCCTTTCTGAAAGGCCGGCGTCTTCCGCATGTCATGAAATCGAGATCGAACAAGTCGTGAAGGATGAAGAAATAGCCGCATTATCGATGCTTCCACATGATTCGGGAAAAAGGAAGGCGAGACAGAACGTCTGCGGACGGCTAAAAAGTCTTCAGTATGTAACTCTTTTCCCGGAAGAGCTTCAGGCAGGCCTTGACCACGTCTGGATCGTAATATGTACCCATGTTTTGATGAATCTCAGCCAGTGCCGATTCGACGCCCAGGGCCGGCCGATAGGGTCGATGGGAATTGATGGCTTCCACGACATCGGCCACGGCCAGCACGCGGGATTCGATGAGGATGTTATCACCGGAAAGGCCATTCGGGTAACCGGAACCGTCGATTTTTTCGTGATGCTCGAGGATCATTCTCGCGATGGGCCAGGGGAATTCAATATCTTTGAGAATTTCGTAGCCGGCCCGGGAATGAACTTTTACCAGGTCGAATTCGATTGCGGACAGACTTGTCGGCCTGGTCAATATTTCGGCGGGAACGCATATCTTCCCGATATCATGAATCGCAGCCGCCATGCGTATTCCGTTGATTTGTTTGTGAGACAATCCCATTTCCAGAGCGATGGCATACGCAAGATCGGCCACTCTCTTTTGATGGCCCGCCGTATAGGGGTCCCTTGTTTCCACGGCTACGGACATGGCTTGGATTGTCCCTTCAAGCGTATGCCTCAAGAGTTCCGTGGTATGGGTCAGTTCTTCCCTGGTCTGTTTCTGTTGCGTGATATCCGTGGCGATCTCAATCACGCCATCCAGGTTTCCCCGTTCATCCCTAAGCGGATAAGCTTTCAATATCCACCTTTTACCTCCGGCGTTGACATTCTCCACAATCTGAGGGCGGCCCGACTCCATGGCCTTTACGGCCGGACAGATTTTACACGGCCTCTTTAATTGATGAATCGATTCATAACATCGCGTTCCGCGGACTTCGCCCGGCTTTAACCGGAAATGACGGAACAAGGCGCGATTGGACCACACGATTCTCATATTCTTATCCAGCAGAACGACAAGCTCGGACAAAGCATCGACAAGCGTCGCTTTTTCCCGTTCCGCTTTACCGAGGGCCTTTTCCAAGCTTCTCTGTTCCGTGACATCCCGGGCCACGCCTTCGCAACGGATAAAACGGCCTTTTTCATCCCGGATAATCCTGATACGATTGAGTATCGATGAAAGACCTCCATCCTTTCTCCGGATTTCCACTTCAAAATCTTCCGTACCAGGTTCATCGTGCATACCGTAAACATCCCAACGGTATTCCGGATCATAGCAGTCCTTGGGGATGATGTTTGTCAGGGCCTCTTTCGCTTCTTCCAGGGATTCAAGGCCCAGCATCCGGGCAAAGGCGTCATTGGCTTCCGCATCGTGCCCGTCCGGCGTGATGCGATAGATGCCGTCCCGGACATTATTGAATAAATCGCGGTATCTTTCTTCCGTCTTTTGAAGGGATGCTTCCGTTTTTCGCCACTCGGTGCGGTCTTCGAGTACCTCGATTGCTCCTATCGTTCGTCCTTCTGTGTCCCGAAGAATGGAACAGGTATGGTGGAGCCATCTGCTTTTCCCGTTTATCTGCGGAGAGAGATCCGTAACTTCATAAGCTCCCTTGATATACTCTGACGGAGTACACTTGCCGCCATACCTTTCGGAAATGCGGTCGTAAGCCTCATCGACCAGCATATCCGCCAGGCAGGGACCCTCAATGTCATGAAAGGCTCGCCAGTGATTGGATGTACCCAGGACGTCAAAGGCACGTATACCGCTTAACTGCTCCAGGGCTTTGTTCCAGAAGACGGTGATATGATCCTTGTCGATGACGAAGGCCGGTGTGGGGAGGCTCTGAATGATGCCGTACAGTCTTTGACGACCTTCCCGCCGTTCCCAGGCCAATGCCCTTTGGTCGGTTAAATCATGCACAACGGCCTGCGTGAGGCAACGATCGTCAAATTGAAAGGCGCGAAGATGCACTTCGGCATCCCATCGTGAACAATCACGACGAAGAAACTGCCATTCGAATTTTATCGTCTGCCCGATGGTGAGGCTATCGCTCTTTTTCAGAATCTTCACTTTGGAATTTTGCCCATCGGGCTGCAGTGTCGGCGACAATTGACTGAGCGAATTTCCGAGAAGTTCTTCCTTGGTAGCACAACCCCACATGTCCAGTGCTTTGGAATTACAGGTAAATATCCGATCTTCCTCGACGAATAAAACGGCGTCGTGCAGAGATTCAAACAGATTCTCCAAAAAGGAATCCTGCTTCCCCGCAGCCATCGAATTTTTCAGACAAACCATGTCAAAATCTTCTTTCATCGTGTATTACACACAATAAAATCCACGGCCCGAAATTTCAGGCGTGAGATATAGAGATATGATTAAAACGACGAGGCGTAATGATTTCCACAATAATATTAAGGAGGAAATATTGATTTCATGAGGAGGGCCGAACGGCGATTCTTACAGTCTCATGCCCCCCCTACATGAGACTGATAATCGGATCTTCCTTAAATTCGATGAAAAAAACGTCCGCAGTGTCTTGTTAATACATTGTCATATAGGCGATTATTCTTTACACGTGGCGGGCGCCTATTTCAATACTGATAAAATGCTTCTTTAATACCTAGAATAATTAGGTGTTAAATGAGAGATAGTAGGTAGGACTTAAGGTTGATCTTTCTATTGGATAATCCCAGTTTTTTCCTGATTCGATTTCTGTGGCTGTCGATCGTTCTTGACGATAAGTTTAATAATTCCGATATCTCTTTGGTTGTTTTTCCCTCTTTGATCAGATAGGCCAACTCGATTTCCCGACGCGTTAAATTCAAATATCTCGATGTGAGGTTGCGTAAAAAAGAGGATATGATGGTGTTGAGGTTGGCTTCCACAATATCGATATAGGTCGACTGTTGAGCGTTTAAACGCGAATTCTTCAATTTATCTATGTAAGGCACGACCAATTCCCTGACGTTGGTCAATATCTTCTCTTCATGCTCCTTCTTCTCCGCATCCTGATTCTTGAGCAAGACTTTTAGCGCCATATTCATTTCCGTAAGCCGTCCGGATTGGTTCTTGAACTCCCGTTCCCGTTTCCGTAATGCCGTTTCGATTCGTTTCCGTTCCGTGATGTCGATGAAAATACCCCGCAGTCCCGCAAATCTCCCGTCCCGGGTGATCGGGCTCGTATAAGCGATCATCGGAAAAGTGCTGCCATCCTTTCTCAGGGCTGTGCATTCAGCACCGAACGGATGTCCCTCATAATCGGGGGACTCGTCTATGCTTTCCATGATCTTCGACTGATCCTTCTCACGGATAATATCAAATAAATTAATCCCTTGTTTGATATCCTCCTCGGTATAGCCGGTGGCAGTCATTGCAAAATTGTTGGCAAAAGTGACCAGTAGCGTTTCGTCTGTCTCAATGACGGTCTGAGGGAGCATTTCTGCAAGGTCTCTGTATTTCTTCTCGCTTTCCCGAAGTGCGGCTTCGATTTTTTTTCGCCCGGTAATATCCTGTACCACGCCCTCGAACCGACTTATGACTCCCCTGTCGTCTCGAATGGCTCGGACGCTGTTGAGAATCCAGGCAAAATAGCCGTCTCTTCTCCGTATTCTGATTTCGAAATTCGCCGTGTCCCTATCCGTGAACACGAGCATACTCTCTTCGCGTTTTTGCGGATTTTCGTAAACCTGTTTGGCAATATCCGTGATCGACGTTTTGAGATCCGCCGGTGAATCGTAACCGAGCATCCGGGCGAAAGCGGGATTAGCTTCAATGTATCGGCCTTCCGGTGTGCTCTGATAGATGCCTTCCGACGCGTTCTCAAAAATATTCCGATAGTTTTCCTCCGCCGTCCTGAGTGCCGCTTCCGCTTCTTTGCGTTTGCTGATGTCGTCTATGCTTCCTTCATAATAGAGGATACCGCCCGCATCATCCCGGATGCAACGGCCGTTGACGGATACCCATAAGGCACCCCCATCTTTCTTCCGGATCTGGTATTCGGAGTTCTCGGCACGTCCATTTTTCTCAATGGTCCGTTTAAACCCTTTCCAATCTTCAGGTTTTATGCAGAACTGCGTTGAGATATCTTGTATGCCTTCGATCATTTCCTTCGGACTGTCATACCCGCAGATTCTGGCCATGGCGGGATTGACGGTTATGAAAAGTCCTTCAGGATTGCATTGATAGATGCCTTCGACGGCGTTCACGAAGATGTTGCGGTATTTCTCTTCGCTCCGTCTTAGAGCTTCGGCGGCCAATCGCTGTTCCGTAACATCGGTGAAGGCAAGCTGAATGCCGGAGATCATGCCGTCTTTTCTCAGCATCGTACCTTTCACTTCGACCCATAACTTTTTCCCTTTTCTGGAAACAACGGGTATCTCCGTGTTCTGGTGGGCATCGCCCTTCAGACGGGCTGTCAGGCGTTCCAAAAGTCTGCGCCCGGTTGCTTCGTCAAAGAGTCCGAGGGAAAAACAGCTCCTGCCGATCAGTTCCCCCCTCAGCCAGCCAGTCTCTTCCTCCAATCGCCGATTAACGTATTGAATGTAACCCAACGGATCAACGATACAGAAGCCGATAGGTGCATCCTCCAGCAAATTCCTGTATTTTTCTTGGCTTTCCTTTAAGGCCTCTGCCATGCTGCGCCGCTCGCCCAGTTCAGCAACCAACTGCGAATTGGTTTGGGCCAGTTCGGACGTCCTCTCTTCGACGACCGCTTCCAGGTGTTTACGGTATAAGCGCAGTTCGTCCTCTGCCTTCTTTCTTTCCGTTACATCCCGGACGTTCATAACAAATCCCTTAACCACGGGATCGCGAAGCAGATTGGTCCCCACGCCCTCCAAAATGCGTTCCGATCCGTCCCGGTGTTTGACCGCAAAGGCATTGGGTATAACCGTCTCCCTTGTCAGAATGGCTCGTCCAAAATCGTAGATGGCCCTGGGGATATCAGCCAGCGAGATGAAATCGAATCCGCTCCGTCCGATCAGTTCGTCCGGCTTGTAGCCGAGTTGGCGTTCTATGGAAGGATTGACGTAGGTGATAGCGGCTTTTCTGTCGACAATGATGATGATATCGGAGGCATTCTGCGTAATCGCCCGAAAGTATTGCTCGCTTCTTTTTAAAGCCGTTACGGATTGCCTGAGATCGGCTTCCGATCTTTTTAGCCGGGCGATCTCCTCATTCAGCTTATTCGTTTCAGACCCACATTGAACAGTGGTCAGGGCGTCTTCTTTCATGATGATGCCTCATGGTCATACATACAGATATTGTGACGCTAACTTTCCATCATCGTAATATCTAGCATAATCACATTATATTCACCAGAATGTACAGCCTGGAAAGAAAGGAATATTTGTCTTTTTGAAGTCTTAAAGATAATATCCGTCATTCGCCGGAGTACATGCGTCTTTTGTCATTTGGGAATTTGACTCGTTCGAAGCGGCGAAAGCGCCTGCGACTGGTGCGACGACGATATGATTCGTTCAGCGAAAAGTTCATCAATCAGCATGGTTTATATGGACATAACATCATGCATTTGCTATGTCCCAGGCATTGGCAAGGCCTGCAAGCAATGACTTCGAGGAGTGGATTACCGTGGATGAGTTGCTCATCAATGTCTTAAACGTCGCCTGCGTCACCGCCGTTGTGGCCTTTATCCTTGTATACTCTCCTTTTTATACGCATATACTGAACACGAAAAGGCGATTCTCGATCAATCTGCTTCTCATCGCCATCTTCTCCTCCTTCTCGATATACGGCATCATGAACCGCGTCCCGGTCGCCGGAGGTCTCCTGGCTTTAACCCATACGGGGCAGATTGTAGGGGGATTGGTGGCCGGACCGGTCGTCGGCATCGGGACCGGAATCGTCATGGGCATTTATCGGTACTGCATCGGCGGGCAACAGGTCATTCCTTCGACGATCATCACCTTCTTGCCCGGACTTCTGGCGGGCCTTTATTACATGTATCAACGGGGCAGGGCGCCGCGAACGCCGGAAGCTGTCATTTTTACCGTTATTTATGAAATAGCCGCTCGCGGCATTTCTCTTGCCACGTCTCCGGATTTCGAAAAGGCCCTTGCCATCCAGAAATCGGTGGCGCTGCCCACCGTCATCGGTCATGGTATAGCCGTCGGCCTTTTCATTTTTCTAATCAACAAGCTGGTCGAAGAACAGCGAAACCAGGCCGAGAAGGAGCGGATGGAGGGGGAGTTGAATCTCGCACGGGATATCCAGCTTTCCCTGATTCCCAGGACCTTCCCGCCGTTTCCGGACATCAAGGAATTCGATGTCTGGGCGATGCTGCAACCGGCGCGGGAAGTAGGCGGCGATCTCTATGACTTCTTCTTCGTCGGTCCGGATCAATTCTATATCGTCATTGGTGACGTCGCCGGAAAGGGTGCACCCGCGGCCATGTTCATGGCCAGCACCAGGATGCTGCTCAGAACCCATGCCGGTTCCGAGCTGAGCCCGGAGCGCATTCTGGAACGCGTCAACAAAGAATTGGCTCAGGAAAACGAAGCATCCATGTTTGTTACGCTCTTTCTCGGTATTCTGAACATCCGCAGCGGCGAGTTGCGGTATACAAACGCAGGACACAATCTCCCCTATCTTTGCCGGAGCGGGGGCGTTCTGGAACCCATCTCGGGAGGGAACGGCTTGGCGTTGGGCATAATGGAAGATGCACCTTATATATCGGATTCCTTGACGATTCGACCCGGCGAGACGGTGGTCCTCTATACGGACGGTGTCACGGAAGCCATGAACCGCAGCAACGAACTCTTTGGAGAAGCCAGACTCGAGGGCGTGCTTGCCCGCTCTGCGGGCGAAAAGGCTGAAAATGTCATGAGCGCCGTAAAGTCCGAGGTCGATATCTTTGCTGACGGCGCTTACCAGGCCGATGATATAACGATGCTGGTACTGAAATATCACGGTTCCGGTATCCGACCATGAGGAAACATGTCGCCATTCAGTTCATCGTTTTAATGCGGATGATGAACGTCACCTTCATCAGACAATGTGCAGCCGTTATTCTGACGGCTTTTTTACTCACTTTATGTCCGGGATGGGTTTGGGCAACAAGCCAGGACCAGTCCCTGCTGCCTGTTTTACACAACGGGAAAAAATGGCGCATGGCATACTGCGGGATGAGAAAATCGGTTAACCATCCCTGGAATTTCCAGTCGATCGTATACGGGTTGCAGGAACTCGGCTGGATACGGCTGGACTACTCCTTTCCCTGGCCCAAAGCCGACCAGACGGATACCGGACCCATGTGGAAATGGCTTGCGGCCCATCCAGAAAACAGTCCCTATATCGAATTCCTCGCCGACGGCTATTACTATACGGACGGGAGCAATGCCAAGGAGTGCCAGAAGAAAGCCGACCAGATCATCGAACGCGCCAATAAACGCAAAGATATCGATATGATCATCACGATGGGCACCAAAGCCGCCCAGAGCCTGGCCAACGATCGACATCGCACTCCCATCATGATCTTTTCCACCACCGACCCCATTGCCGCCGGGGTCATAAAATCCGTCGACGATTCGGGCCGGGACCACGTATGGGCGCATCTCTATCCCACCCGGCAGCGTAGACATATCGAAGTCTTTCACGATATTTTCCGTTTCAAGAAACTCGGTATGGTTTACGAAGATACGATTCTGGGACGCTCTTTTGCCGGGCTCGAACAGGTCCGCGAAGTTGCGAAGGAACGGAATTTTGAAATTATTGCCCGCAACATGGCGGAAAATAGAGACAACCAGGCAATATTCGAAAAAGAATTGCTCAGGCTCTATACCGAACTAGCCGGTCAGATCGACGCCTTCTATATGACGATATATGCCGCCCGTAAATACGAACGGCTGCCCTATTTATTGAAACCTTTCTATGAGCGCAACATCCCGATCTTTACCCAGATGGGAATTGAGGTTAAATACGGTGCCCTGATGAGCGTATCCGACGGGACCGATCTGAAAGGTTTCGGACGCTTCGCAGCCGAGTCTGTCGCGAAGGTCTTTCACGGCGATAAACCGCGCCGTATTCCCTGCATTTACGAGCACCCGCCGAGGATAATGCTGAATATGGATGTAGGAAGAAAAATAGGATACCGCCCGCCGTTCGATATCCTGTTGGTTGCCGACGATATTTACAGTGCAAAAGGTGAGGCGCGATGACCCAGCGTCCTTTTGCCGCCCAGAAGATACAGATACTCACCCTTCTTGTCTGCCTCGTACTCCTGGTGTCAGCGTTGATCTTCAATGCCTGGCTGAGTTCGGCCGCCCTCAAGAAAGCTTACGTCAATACCCTGGTGACCGGTTATACCGCCGCCGGCAGCGAACCGGGAATAGAAATCGAATATGCCTTGAAGTACGGGAAGCGCTTGAACCAATTTTACGGCATGTCCGAAATCATGGATAAGGTCATTAAAAATGCGCCGTCCCTGGCCGATGTGAGGATCGTGAATATTGAAGGGAAAGTCCTGTACAATCTGCAG
Organism: Syntrophales bacterium; assembly: GCA_963668175.1. Lineage (GTDB taxonomy): Bacteria > Desulfobacterota > Syntrophia > Syntrophales > PHBD01. The sequence goes on along the minus strand of OY764159.1, from coordinate 417,900 downwards.
GGCAGGGTCGCCGACGAGCGGCTCGGGTCCGATCTTTTTTCCGAAATCGCTTTTCAAAAAAACCATTTGGTGCGTACCGGAAACCATTACCATCTCTTCTTGCCCATGCACGACCGGGATGGCCATACGGTGGGTTTCATGAATCTGACCTTCAGCAGTTTTGTCGTCGACAGGAAGGTCGAAGGTTTTGCCCGACAGTCCCTGCGATATTTTTTGGTCGTCCTGTGCTGCGCCGTGTTCGTTCTGACGCTGCTCTTCATTCGCGTACGGATTCGGCGCGAGCGGCCCATGAAGATGAAATGGCTCCTGGGCATAGTGCTCGGCCTCATTATCGTGTCGCAAGCCGCATATCTGTTGATCAATCTGAACCTTTTTCAGCAGGCGTACCGCGATATCGTCAAAGAGAACAGCATCACAGTTGCAGACATCGTTAAACGAGAAATCAGCGGCGTATTGCAGAAAGGGGTTCGTTACGACGAGTTGTATCGCGTGGATGCATGGATGGGCCGGGTTGTAAAATCGATTCCCGAAGTCGAAACCCTGTTCATAAGCGACGATAAGGGGAAGATCCTTTACGACAGCAGTCCCGGCAGAAGCGGCCTACATGCCGTTTATTCGACGCCTCTGAGCCGCGACGGTGACGGGCGGGGTGGATATCTGAATATCGTCCTGGCAGAGGGGAGGATCGCCGCGCGGATAAGAGATGTTGCCCTGGACCTTCTGACGGCGCTCATCACCTCAATATTCTTTGCCATAGAACTCTTGGGATTCTATCTTATTTTCAGCCGGTCGGTCGCCGGTTCGGAGAAATTCGCCCGATGGGCGCACGAAGCAGTGCGACACTTCGACATCGATATTGCCCGTCCGACCATTTTTCTCTGCTACTTCTTCTATCATATGACGATTTCCTTCATTCCCATCCAGATGCAAAAGATTTATCAGCCCCTTTTGGATTTTCCGGAAAAACTCGTCCTGGGACTGCCTGTTTCCGTGGAGGTGTTTTGTGTCGGCATCGCCGCCTTTGCCTCCGGCTTTTATATCGATCGCCGGGGCTGGCGTTCTCCTCTTTTGGCCGCCCTGCTGACCGTTTTGGTCGGTTCCCTCTTCTCCGGACTGGCGCAGGGACCGCTCTCCTTCATCGCCTCCCGGGCCGTTGTCGGCATCGGTTTCGGTATTTGCCTGACGGCCATCGAATCCTACATAGCAGTCAGTTTGCCGGATACCCCTAAAGTGTCTAGATTTCCGCAGTTTTTCGCCGGCATGTTCGCCGGCAGCGCCTGCGGTGTGGCCTTGGGGGCCATGATTGCCGATCATATTGGATTCGCGACGACTTTTCTGATTGCCGGTTCAGGCATGATCGTTCCTTTCCTTTTTGTGTTCTATCTGGGCAAGGATGACGGCGGCACGTCGTCGGCACAGAATGGCGTTACGCAGACATCCCGTCCGGAGAAAGCGACGCTCAAGCATTATCTGGGAGGCCGCGAAGTGGCCGTCTTTCTCCTTATGATTGCCATTCCCGCCATGCTTTGCCGGATCGGATTTATCTATTATTACTTTCCCCTCTTCGGCAGCGGCCAGGGCTTGTCCACGGCCAACATCGGCCGGGCCTTCATGATATATGCGGTCTGCTTCGTATTGCTGCAGCCGCTGTTCAGCCGGATGCTTCCCAAAATCCGGCGGACATACCTTGTGGTGTTTGCCGGCGGTATCTTGTGTGTCGGCGGGCTATTCATCTTTTCCTGGCAGGGAAGTGTCCTCGCCGCTTTTCTGACTGTCTTGATGATCGGCCTGGCCGATACGGTCGGTACCGGGTCGCAGAATGCCTACCTGCTGTCGCTGGATGCGACCCGCGACTACGGCAATGCGAAAAGCCTCGGTATCTACAGGGCGGTTCGGAAGATCGGCGAGACGTCGGGTCCCCTCGTTTTCAGCTGGATCATGATCTCAGGAACGACGTCGGGCGTCGGCTGGGTTGGCGCTGCATATCTGGCCTGCTTGATGTTTTTTCTGCTCGGTGCCCGTCGGGGAGCAGCAGCCGGTCGGAATAACGGCAACTGAAAGTGCTGTTACGCCGCACTTTCCCGCAAGAGCGGAGATTAAAATATATGGCGGACAGGCAAGACAAACGATATCATAAAAAAATGAAGACTGACCGGATCTAAATGGAGAACATGATGAATACAGGTTTTCTTCGCTCCCCGTCGGATGGACGGAAACATGCCTATAACCTGGCATTTCTGGACGAAAGCCATGTCTCCGCCATGCTGGACCTTCAGGAGAAAGTCCTGGCGGTCTTGCCGGACAGGGATCTCTTTGCCCCCAGCAATGCCGAAGCCGTGGCCCGTGACCTCGGTTCCGAAGGCATAACGGTCGGATTGTTCATGGGAAAAGAGTTGTGCGGGTACATGTCCCTGCACTGGGTGCACTGGGACATAGGGCGAAATGACGAATTGAATCTCGAACAGTCGGCCGCCCTGCCTCACGACGAGATTCCCCGGGTCGTTCGTTTTCGCCATTCGGCGCTGCATCCCTATCTGCAGGGAGGCGGCAATTCGGTCATGAAAATCATGGCGCCGGCCCTCCTTGAAAGGGCCCGTTTGTTCAATCCGCCGCCTCGCTACCTTTGCTCTCTGCATTCGCCCAAGAATTATGCCTCCTTGAATTTTCCGTTTTCTTTGGGGATGTTGGCCGTTCGGTTAATCATCAACCGGCTGGGTATGTACCGCCTGCTCTGTTTTCAGGATTGTGAAAATCCCCTTCTCGCCTCTTCGTCGGACAGCATCGCCGTATCCGGTGCAGATGCGCCACGGCTCCTTGAAATCATTGCGGATGGCTATTGCGGCTATGCAATAGACCGTCGCGAAAGCGAAAGCCTCATCGTTTTTGGCAAGTGCGAGAAGCGAGACATGCCTCGCCGAGATTGACGCCTTCTGCCAAGGTCAGCCTGTTTGCAGCCATCCGAATGGACGATCCGCGGTAAACGGCACAGATGATATATTCTTGACTGTATATCGTCGGTGTTTCATTGCAGAAACGCAAAGAAGGTGTCGAAGAATAAACGTAGATTGAAAAAACAAAGGGTCAAGCTGAAGCTTAACCCTTTGATGTCTTTTGGTGGTCCCACCGGGACTTGAACCCGAGTTTCCGGCGTGAGAGGCCAGCGTCCTGACCACTAGACGATGGGACCTATGGCTGGGGGACAAGGATTCGAACCTCGGTACTAGGATCCAGAGTCCCATGTCCTACCGCTAGACGATCCCCCAACAAATCAGGCCACACAAAAAGCGCCTTTTAGATAATAACGGCCCAAAAGTCAAGATGAAAAAGCGGGGCTATGGAATGTCCCGTAATATTCCTTCTTTCGAGGGCCTCCGCGCGAAGGCTCAATACAGCTTCTCAATCCCCGTATTCATGAAATAATGAGCGAGAATCTCTTCCGCGGAGAATCCTTTGAGCGCCATCACGGCGGCGCCGATCTGGCACAAGCCCACACCGTGCCCCCAGCCGCCGCCTATCAGGATGAAACGTTCCGGAACGCCCGCAGTGTCCCGTTCCGTACGAACAATGAAGGCGCTGCTGAGGAGATGGCTTGGAGACAGCCAGCGCCGGATTTCCAGTTCCTTCCCGACAACAACCGTTCGTTTCGTGCCCTTGATCTTAAGCCGGACTATCCGGCCGGATGGTCCCCGGGAGAGAGGAACGAGATCGGTCAGTGTGCCGAAGTCGATTCCCGATTTATCCCTGAGGATCTTTTCCAGGTCCGCCCTGACATAAACCACCTGCCAGCGGAAGAAATCTCCCGTGGATTGATCGAATGCCGGAAGCACCTGGCAGAGAACGGCGGTGTCGGTAACATGGCAGTAGGCTTCCGGCGAGGATAGAAACCAGTCCCGTGCTTCTTCTTCCGTCCTTATCGGCTTGTGCCGGACAGGGCTGTCGGCTATGGATGTAAGGTATGGAATGTGTTTGTCTTCCCAAGCGGTTTCAAAGTTTTCCGTCAATCCGCCGCAAGCCTTGTAATAGCGCGCATCGCAAATTTTTCCTTCAAAGACGAGAAAGCGGCCCCGCGTTTCCGCTGCGGCTTCAGCCGGACGACCGGATGCGGACCTGGTAATACCCTGATACCTTTGGCAATGATCGTCGGAGCAGACATCGAAATGACGGTGGTCTTCCCGGCTGTACCAGCGGACGATTTCGTCCGGCGAGGGCATCGACGACCCCGATTCTTCCACGGAGGCCTCTCTTTTCAGCAGCATGGCAGCAAGCCAACTCCGCGACATGATGGCATGGGCCTTCAGAAACTCCAGGGGGGCGGATTCGCTCATTTCCGAGGAGATTACGCTGGCCAGATAGTCTTCGAGGAGGATTTCATTGACGACCGTCACGGTATCGTCTTCATGGGCGAGAATTTTTAGGTTGCCCCGGTATTCGAGATTCTCCTTCTGCTGCCAATGGAAATCGATACCGATCGTGACCCCGGCAAGCATGAAGGATGCTTTTCCGCTTACAGTCAGAGCGATCTTTTGCGGGCCTTTGATCTCCTGGCCCGATGCCAGTGACAGGACAACGCTTCCCTGGGAGGCATGAACTTGAAAATCGCCGGTAAATTGCAGGCCCCGATCCGTATGAAAGATTCCGTTCAATCGGCCTTTGATACGCGGCTGCCGTTCCATGAGCCCCACGCTGATTTGCGGTTCCCGATCGATCATCATCGCTGCGTTATCCAAAGATAGGTATTTTATGAATTTATTTATCGGCCAGAAGCCTGCCGGACGCCGTCTTCGTCTCTTCGACGAGCCAGGAGGCGAGCAACGGGTCGGAACCTATGATGCCATCGATGCGCTGAAAGGTTTCCGCCCGCAACTGTTTTTTGATTGCAGCATAGGCATGTGCCGGGGAGGCGCTCAATTCCACTGCGACTTCCAAAGCACGCGGCAAAACGTCCGGCTCCGGCCTCAATTCGTCGAAGATGCCGCAGGTCAGTGCTTCCGCCGGAGAAATCGTTTTTCCGGTGAGCGTAAGCCTTCGTGCGACATGCGCCGGCAATTCCGCCTTCAGGATTTCCATGGTGGCGGCGGGGAAAGGAATCCCGGCGCGGACTTCCGTAAAACCGAATTTGCACTCGGAATCAGCCCCGATGCGGTAATCGCAGGCGAGAACGATCATGAATCCCGCCGCAACAGCGTGACCGTTGACGGCGGCGATCAATGGGTATGGCCGTGAATAGAGATGGGCGGTGATCTGATTCATGGCTGCGACCGCTTCACGCTGCTGGCTTTGGCTGTAGAAAGGCACGGTCTTCAGGTCCACGCCGGCACAGAAACACTTTCCCGTCCCGGTAATCACGACGGCCCTCAGATCCGTCCGGCGATGCAGATCGGCCAGGACGTCTTCGGCATCCTTCAGAAAAGCGAGGTCGATGGCATTGGCCGGTGGTTTGTCCATTTGCAGGATCGCTATGCGGTCCCGGTAATCAATGTTTATGGATCGTTTTCCCATGATACACCTCTCACGTGAACTCGGACCTCGGACAAGCTTTTTTCCTGTCCCGCCTAATAATCTGAAATATCCATGCCCCGGACTTATAATACGCAAATCTGTTTTTATCAATGACTTGCTTGCCAAGGCAGGGTACGGACGATTTGTTTATGGAATTATAAATATAAGTAAGTGCCGGCCCAAGCGAAGACGGTGGGAATGAGATAGATGCGTCTCCATGATCCGCGCAACGCGAGGAACATGTTTAAGACAAGATTGTAACGCGCTGCGGGCCGGGTGTCTCCACAACCGGGAAACATATTGATAATGCTGGCTAATTATAGATATGTCGATCTCGAGGTCGTTTTTGCGGAGAGGGACACTTTTGTCTGCGCTCACATGACGAGATAGACGCCTCAGAAGTGGTAAAAAACAGGAAGACCGGGAAGGTCATCATGACACCTGATTGTTATTATAAAATATTTTTAGATGAAGGGGGGCGGAGAGGGATCGACTCGATCACCGCTCCCGATGTTTTGTTTTTTGATACAAATATGTGTCGCTCGTGCGGATGCCGGGAGCAAATATGTATCTTTGTCATGCCGGGGCCTGTAACGCGGCTCATGATAAAGGTTCGAATAATAAACGCATTATGGGTCGGCCAATCTGTGGTATTCAAATTGCTTCCATAATTAACGGGCGAATAGGAGGACTCGCTATGATGAACGGGTATGTCGAGATTCATCCTTTTATAGATGTGAAGGGGGGAGGCATGAGTGCCAAGAAGACCTGCAAATATTGTTATGGAACCGGAATGATCCAATGTACGACCGGCTGGGACGGCGAAATGGCCGTTTCCTGTTCATGCCGGCAGGAAGGGAACGATGTCAAAGAGGATACCGAACGGTATATCCCTGTCAAGGATAAGTGACGGGATATGCCTTGACGCTGTTGCTGTGCGCTTTGTCGTATGAGGGTGTGAAGATGGCTGGTCAGAAGAGAACATGGCGGGATAAATTATATGGGAATGGAAGCCTGCCGAAGATTGAACCGATCACCGAAAAAATGAGCAAAAAATGGGGGCGCGGAACCATGGTGACGCCGGCTCCGGCGGAAGTCGATGAAATCATGTGGATGGTTCCCCAGGGGAAGCTCATCACCATCGGCAGAATTCAGGAGATGATAGCGAAAAAACATGAAGCTGACGTGACCTGCCCCGTCATGACTGGGATGTCTGCCTGGATTGCAGCCCAGGCCGCGGCCGACGATGAAGCCGAAGGCCGTAACAAGGTGACCCCTTATTGGCGCACCCTCAAGACGGATGGCGAGCTTAATCCAAAGTATCCCGGCGGCATCGAGGGGCAAAAAGCAAGGCTCGAAGCCGAAGGCCATCGCGTCGTCCGGAAGGGCAATAAGCATATCGTTCATAATTATGAAGGTGCCCTCGTCGTTTGGTAGGCTGCGGCGAAGATCACACCCGTTTATCTGTTCACGAGGCATGCTCTATTCATTAACGAAAAAACAGCGTGCCCCTCGCCCTCCCGCTGGGGGGGCTCTGCTCCCTTCAAGCCCGTATTAAAAATCCTCTGTAGTTACTCATGATTAACGAGCCTTTTCTCAGGCGGGTATCCCTGAAAAAAGTTCGCATAAACCGTTTTGCAGCGGTTGTCTTTTCGCAGGCCATGTAATAGGATATCGCCGTATTCCAATTCCAGAATCGGTCGGAACGATGCCAATCGGTTCAGACGTTCGAGGGTCCCGCGGATTCCAATGAAACATTGGACCCATGAACGGATCCGGCGAACAGAAGGCCGGTGGGCGACATAACGAGCCATTCGATTTTTCCTCGTTCGCGAGGCAATATCATTCACATGATGCAAGTTGAAACAGACGACACTATCCATAAATTGAAGCAGAGTCTCCTTGCAGCACGCGGCGAAATACCCCCCAATCTGGTATTGAAGGGCGGCAGCCTGATCAACGTCTTCACCAGGGAGATTTATGAGACAGACGTCGCCATATCGGACGGCATCATCATCGGTGTCGGTCGTTACGACGGACCGGTAACGCTCGACGTCCGTGGGAAGTTCATCTGCCCCGGATTCATCGACGGCCATTTTCACATTGAGAGTTCCATGCTGACCCCGCCGGAGCTGGCGAAAGCTGTGCTCCCCCATGGGACGACGGCTATCGTCGCCGACCCTCATGAGATTGCGAACGTCCTGGGGCCCCCGGGCATCCGGTTCATGCTAGACGAAAGCCTTCATCTGCCTGTTGATTTCTTCTTCATGCTTCCGTCGTGCGTTCCGGCGACCCATTTGGAGACGTCGGGGGCCGTGTTGACGGCCCGGGACCTGATGACCTTCTCCTCGGATCCCCGCGTTTTGGGATTGGCGGAGATGATGAATTATCCCGGCGTGGTAGCGGGCATGGAGCCTGTGTTGGAGAAGATTGCGGCGTTTGCGAATAAGATCAGGGACGGCCATGCGCCGCTCCTATCCGGACGTGACTTGAATGCCTATATCGGGTCGGGGATAGGGTCGGATCACGAATGTACGGAAGAGGAAGAAGCCAGGGAAAAACTCCGCCTCGGCATGCATGTCATGATAAGGGAAGGAACCCAGGCCAAGAACCTTAAAACGTTGATCCCCATCGTATCTGACGCTACCGTCCAGCACTGCTCCCTCGTAACGGACGATCTCCATCCCCATGACCTGCTGAGCCGCGGGCATCTGAATCACCTGATCGACAGGGCGCAGGAGGAGGGCCTCGATCCGATTCTGGCGGTTATGATGGTCACGATCAATACGGCCCGATATTTCGGCCTGAAAAATATAGGTGCCGTCGCCCCCGGGTATCAAGCCGATGTATTGATTCTCTCTTCCCTGAATCCCGTCTCGGTTGAAACGGTCTTCAAAAGAGGCGTCAGGATCTTCGATCGAAAAGAGTGGACCTGCGATATGCCTTTCCGGCACGGGGCGGAGGGCATCGGTCCGATGAACCCGGCACCCTACCGCCCTGATTCCTTTTCCATCAGGCGGGAGGGTGAAAATGTGCGCGTGATCGGATTGATACCCGATCAGATCCTGACGGATGCGCGTATTATCGGGGCTCCCGTTCAGGATGGCTTGGTTGTTGCCGATCCCGAGAGGGATATCGCCAAGATAGCCGTTCTGGAGAGATATCGGGCCACCGGAAACATCGGGCTCGGGCTGGTCCAGGGCTTCGGGATCAGGGAAGGAAGCATCGCTTCGTCGGTGTCCCACGATTCCCACAATATCATCTGCGTCGGGTGCAGCGATGAAGATATGTATCTGGCTGTAAAGACCGTCGAGGCGATGCGGGGAGGCATTGCCGTCGTGCGCAAAGGCCGGGTCGAGGCCTCGCTTGCCTTGCCCGTTGCCGGTCTTATGTCCGGAAGAAGCCTCGAAGAAACGGCTCATGGATGGCACATGGTCGATCGCGCTGCGAAAGTTTTGGGCTGCCGGCAGCGTGAACCGTTGATGGAGCTATCGTTTCTTGCCTTGCCGGTGATTCCCAGCCTGAAGATTACGGATCGGGGATTGGTGGACGTGTTACAATTCACTCATGTACCGCTGTTTGTATCATGAGCCGACGGCGGATTATGCCCCATCGCGACGCCGCGCGCCGAATATATCGGTTGCTATCTACATCCAATTTCTGTATGAACCAGGATATTTCATTTGCAGGAAAGGGGAGGGAATGATTAACAAAGTCATTTTGGTCGGCCGATTGGGAGCCGACCCCGAGGTCCGCTATACGCCGGATGGGGCCATGGTAACCAGTTTCAGGCTGGCGACGGATGAGTATTGGAAGGACAAGAGCGGCGAGCGTGTCCAGAAAACGGAATGGCACCGGATCGTGACCTTCGGCAAGCTGGCCGAAATCAGCGGCAACTACCTTTCCAAGGGAAAGCTCGTCTATCTTGAGGGACGGATCCAGACCCGAACCTGGGATGATAAGGACGGAAACAAACGCTATACAACGGAAATCGTCGCGTCCACCATGCAGATGCTCGACGGGAAGGGACAGAAGGGACCCGGGGTTCCGTCAGATGATTCGGCGGCGCCGTTTCCCGGAAACGACGCATCCGACGACGATGTGCCGTTCTAGCCGACGGCCCTTTCGAACGGAACAGAGGCCGGTAAACGCCATGACCGCTTGATCGGAAGTGCTTGTCTGCGAGCGTTTATTTAGGTTCTATTTTCTTGTTTTCAGTTTCTGCAGGCGGCTTGACTTCTTCCTGGTCCTGAGTCGCCTTCTTGAAATTCTTGATGCTTCTACCGATGGCGCCGCCGATTTCCGGCAGTTTGCCGGCGCCGAAAATGATCAGGACGAGGATCAGGATAATAATCAATTCCTGCATGCCTATTCCAAACATAAGGGTTTTCCTCTCTTATCGTGATTCCACGGTTCACGCGTGAAATCTCATGTGGCTCTGCCGCCAAAGGTCCGACGAAGAATATTGTTCCTTGTGCCTCAGCTTACGGGAGCTTCAAATGGACAACCTGCCCCTGTTTGCCTAAAACTCCCAGCGGTTTTCCCTGATATGTGATATTGGTGCCTCCGGCATTACCGATATCCAATTCAAATGATTGCGATGCCGTCCGCTCGACTCTTTCACCCGGTCTCAAGAGGATTTCGACGGGAAGTTTGCGATCTTCAACAATTTTTATCCATGAAAAACCGGTGGCTTCGATAATAAGCTGATGTGAGCTGGCTGCGACCGCCGGGGGGGCTGCGGCCGGTGCCGGCTGGACCGGCTGGACTTGCTGCTGTATGGGTGGCTGCGATTGCTGAGCGGGAAGCGCGTTTTCCGTTGCTGCCGGTGGGTTCTGCGGCGCCGGAGGGGCCGGAGGGGCCGGAGGCGGAGCTACCTCGGCGGTAGGGGCCGCTGTATTGACGCTCTGCATGTTGCTCCATTCTTTCAACATGGGGTAAAATGAGTAGATGAGGTAAATAAAGGCGCCTGCAACCGCCACAGCGATAATGGATAAGCTGATAATCTTGGTTTGCCGACGTCGATCCTGGGGCTCTTGGTCCGTCTTCTCTTCGACGGGGGCTTTGTCTCGATTTTTCAGGAAAGCGTCATACTGTCGAATGATCGTGTTAGCGTCAACCCCTATGGCTTTCGCATAGGTTTTGATGAAAGATTTGGCGATGAAAGGCGTCGGCAGAAATTGAAAATTTGCCTTCTCTATGGCTTCCAGGTTGATGACGCTGACCCGGGAGGCACGAAAAATGTCGTGCAGCGTGATGCCCCGGGCTTCCCGAATGCTCTTGAGGTCGTATTTCTCATCCTTAACGCTTTCGTCGCTCTGATCTGCAGACGGCGCCGAGTCGTTATTCTTTTCCATCCCACTCATATTATTTCCTTTGTTTTACCTATCCTTAGCATCAAATTGCTATGTGTTCAATCATAATTATCTATCTTCCGCCTGTTTCCATGATCTTCATTGAGGTTTTCTCCGGTGTTGTGTATAGGACGACATAAAATCGCGACAGGGGAGATGGACCCATGGTTGAACTCAGAGCATTTATCGTAACCCTGGCCGCCGATGCCGGCCGCTTGCTGAAAGACCGGTTTCATACGAAGCATACGGTGGCTTACAAAGGAACCATCGATCTCGTTACGGAAGCGGACCGTTTATCGGAAGACCTGATTGTTAATAGGATTGCCCGAGCTTATCCGCAGCATGACATCGTCGCCGAAGAATCGTCGGCAACGGCCAAAAAATCGGAGTATCGCTGGATCGTCGATCCTCTGGACGGGACGACGAATTATGCCCACGGTTTTCCTGTCTTTTGTGTGTCCATTGCCTTGGAAATCAGGGGTAAAGTTGAATTAGGTGTTGTTTACAATCCGATGCTTGACGAGATGTTCGTTGCCGAGCGGGGCCGCGGTGCGGTTCTGAATAATGTAGCCATAACCGTATCGCACGAACAGGAACTTGTCCGAAGTCTTCTGGCAACAGGATTTCCGTACGACATTAGCGTCAGCAGCGATAACAATCTCGACCGTTTTGCAAGGATGGCCAGGCGGGCTCAAGCCATACGACGTGCCGGAGCTGCGGCCCTTGACATGGCCTATCTTGCCGCCGGCCGTTTCGACGGGTTCTGGGAACTGAAATTGAAGCCCTGGGACACGGCGGCGGGATGGCTGCTGGTCACGGAAGCAGGCGGCGAGGTAACGGACCTTTTCGGCGGCCCCTATCATCTCCTTTCGCCTCACGTCCTGGCATCCAACGGAATAATACACGCCCAGATGAGAGACGTGTTGAATCCTTGAAGGAGTGCTGTACCAGCGCCTTGCGGACGGCTTTGCCGCCTGGGAGTCACTCAAGACAGTTCATTGGAACTGTCAGGTTTTCGACGGCAACAGTCGAACGATGATCTTACGCGTTCTCGGTCCGTCGAATTCGCAGAAGAAGACGGATTGCCACGTGCCCAGGACAAGGCTGCCGTTCTCCACCATCAGCCATTCGGATGCCCCGATCAAGGATGCCTTGACATGGGCCGCCGAATTGCCTTCCATATGCCGGTAATTGCCGGTGAGCGGAACCACGCGATCCAGGATGGTGATGATATCGCGCGGCACATCGGGGTCGGCGTTTTCATTGATCGTCACCGCCGCCGTGGTGTGAGGCACGAAGATGAAACAGAATCCGTCGGTAAACCCTTTGTCTTGAAGCAGGCTCCTGATTCGTCCCGTAATATCGATCATCTCGAACCGGGCACCGGTTTTGATGGTCATCTGATTCATGTGTTTTCCCGTCGCTGTTCCGTCAGCGCCGTATAAAGTTCCCGGCCGATCTCCATGCCACGGTCGATAAAATCCGGTCCGTAAAGCCTTCCGGTTTCCGTGCGGAAAGTATCCCTTATTCTGTTTACACCGTCAAGCCCCCGGAGAAAACGGTTAAGTAGTGCGTCAAGGGGAACCTTACGGGGGATAACCATAGCCCACAAGGTTTCCGTGAAATTGTCCGGTCCCCAGCGGAACTTGTCGGCATCATACAGGGCGTCGGAAAGCAGTTGATCGTCAGGTTCATCAAGGTCTTGAGAGGGCTGAAAAGCCTCATGGTTAGCGATGGCAGTGCATATGGCCCGGCGCTCCCCGGCGGTCAGACTGAAAGGCTTGAGAAGATCGGCGGCTTCCGTAGCGCCCAGCTGGGCGTGATGCTTTTCCGATCGGCGGATGTCGTGCAGAATCGCCGCAATATGGGCCAACAGGACGCGCCTTTTCACGTTGTCCCGATCGACGGCGTTCTTGCCTTCTATCAGGACGATGGCGCCCGCGTCGATGGCGACTTTTTGCACGTGGATGGCACCGTGGCCGATCATGTCGCCCCGCTCCCTGACGATCCGGATACAATCCTTGACCATCTTTTCGCTCGCCAACAACCGGAAGGACAGTGCGACATCGTCACCATGCTCCCTGTAAAACGCCGGAAGACCAACCCTTTCCGCAATGGATTCCGATAAGGCTATGGCCTGGCGATACTCTTCCGGCGGTACGGACTGCTCGCTTCGTATGTTTTTCATGAGGGGCGTTTGCCGAATATGGCCGTTCCGATCCTGACAATCGTGGACCCTTCTTCGATGGCGACCAGATAATCGCCCGACATGCCCATGGAAAGTTCCTTCATCCGGACGCGATCGATGTTTGCGAGGCTGATCCTTTCCTTCAATTCCCGCAGGGCGACGAAATAAGGCCGGGCGTCTTCGGGATTGTCGAACCAGGGGGGCATGGTCATGAGACCCTGGATGGAGAGATGTTTTAATTCGCTGACGGCCGCAACGAGCGTCAGTGCCTCGTTCAACGGCACGCCGCTTTTCGATGCCTCTCCGCTGACGTTAACTTCTATCAGGATATCGGACGTTTTTCCGAAATTGGCCGATCGCTTGTCCAATTCCTGTGCCAAATCCATCCTGTCCACGGAGTGGATCATGTCGAACAGCTTGACTGCATACTTGGCCTTGTTGGTTTGGAGATGGCCGATAAAATGCCATTCTATACCATGGCCCATGGATTCGATCTTCCTTTTCGCTTCCTGGATGTAATTCTCTCCAACCATGTCCACGCCGGCGTCAATGGCGGCCAATATTCTCTCATCGTCGACCGTTTTGCTGACGGCCATCAATTTAACTTCCGCCGGATTTCTGCCTGCTTTTTCGGCGGCAGCCGCTATATTCCGCCTGATGGCGAGGATGTTATCCTTTACCGGGTAGTCCATGATGACCTCCATTGAATCCGATGGCACCGACACGATGAAGAGCGTCGACGACTTCACATAACGGCAGCCCCATAACGTTCGTGTATGAGCCGTGAATCGCCCGGATGAAAAAAGCGCCCCGGCCCTGCACCGCGTAACCGCCCGCCTTGTCGTAGGGTTCGTCGGTCTTTATATACCAAGCGATTTCCTCGTCGGAAATGTCTTTGAAGTGAACACGAGATGTTACGACATCGCTGATGACGGTCTCTTCCGCTTCCTTGGAGATTGTATAGCCCGTGAAAACGGTATGTTCGCGGTTGCTCAGTTTCGTGAGCATACGCCGCGCCTCCTCTTCCGTCTCCGGTTTGCCCAGAATCTCCCGGTCGATCACGACGATGGTGTCTGCGCCGAGCACCCAGTCATGCGGATATTCGCGGGACACGCTTCCCGCTTTTTCCCGGGAAAGGCGAATGACGTGGGTTTCCGGCGTTTCGCCGTCATAAGGGGATTCGCTGATGCCGCTGGGGATGACGAGGACGTCGAGTCCGATGATTTGTAAAAGTTCTATGCGCCGAGGCGACGCTGAAGCCAAAACCAATCTACCTTTCATACGATCCAATCCATGATTAATTAAGATCCGTGATTCTAGCACAGACGGACCCACATTGCAGCAAAAAGGCAGGCCGGGGATTATGCGGAGTCACAGCCGTTCGGTATTCGAATACGGAGGGATGATTCGAACTATTCGTTGGGACGGATGCCGTCCCAGCATTTCAGGCAGAGATCGTGCCTCGGAATACCGAGAGCTGCAACGAAGTTGTCGATCGTATTGTATTTAACCGAATCAGCGCCGATTTGCTCGGCAATCCAGGTTTCCAGAGATTTCAACTGATCCAGATTGGCAATATCGCCCGTTTTGAAAAAGTGGCGCGCTGCGAGTTCTTCCTGCGAGCGCGTAGAGACACCGAAATCACAGGGATACATAAGGGGGGGGCAGGCAATGCGAACGTGTACTTCCCGGGCACCGGCATTCTTCAGGTCCCGGACTTTGTAGAGGATCTGGGTTCCCCGGACGATCGAATCATCGCAGATGACGATGCTTCTATTTTTCACGGCATGGCTGAGTACGGAAAGCTTGCGCTTGGCCATTTTCTCCCGGGCGTGTTGGGTCGATTGGGTATAGCTGCGGTCTGCGTATCGGTTATAGAGAAAGACCTCCTGATAATTGACCCCGGAGCGTTGATGGTACCCGATGGCATGTCCGATTCCGGACATGGGTACCGGAGCGACGATATCAGCGCTCATGTCGCGATCATCGATGTCCCGTTGGGCAAGACTCTGTCCCAAATGGTTCCTGGCTGCCTGGACGTAGACGCCGTCGATCTTGGAGTCGATGCTGGCCGTATAGGCCCATTCGAAGGCACAGTGGGCCTTCCGCGGCGAATTGAGCGTATGAACACTGTGGAATCCGTCGTTATTAATAAGGACTATTTCGCCAGGATTGACATCCCGATAAATATCCATGTCCATGTTTTGCAATGCCCGCGACTCGGAGCAGACAACGAGACGCGTTGCGTCCCGTCCCATGATCAGGGGGCGAAAACCATAGACATCGCGAGCCGCATAGATGCCGTTTTCGGTTAAGATAACCAGGGCGTATGCGCCCTTCGTACGCTTTGCCAGATTAGCAATACCGTTGACGACATCTGTACCGTCCATAACGATTTTGGCTATGATTTCCGTGTCGTAACTGCGGTAAAAGGCGTGTCCCTGGTTCTTCATGTCGCCAATGAGTTCCGTTGCATTGATGATGTTGCCGCTGAAAGCAACGGATATCTGCCCCAGCCTTGATTGCCATGTCATGGGCTGGCGTTCCCAAAGACTGACGTGCCCTATCCCCGAATTGCCAGTGAGGTAATCGAGCTCTTTTTCGTTAAATGAAGTGGCTACCTTGCCGTGGTGCGTGACCTGGCGGATATGGTCGTCGTAGGTGGCTATCCCGCAATATTCCTGACCCCGGTGCTGAAGAAAATCGATACCGTGATAGATATCCTGAACGCAGGATGAGGTGGAGTAGATTCCGAAAACGCCGCATTTATCTTGTATTGTTTCCATTCAATCGGCCCCCGTCGGCTTATATGCCGCTACTTGATCTCGGCGTGGTAATTCTGCAGCGATTTTGCCCGTCCGTGTCCCTGCCGGCAGGCGGCGATTCCCTTGACCGCGGCAATGGCCGCCGCTACAGTCGTTATGTACGGTATCTTATATTTGATCGCGGCTTTGCGGATGTACGAGTCGTCGAACGCACCTGTTCTCCCGTCCGGAGTATTGATGACCAGTTGGATTTCACCGTTCTTGATGCTGTCGACGATGTTGGGTCGGCCCTCGTGCATCTTGAGGATATGTTCCGAATCAATGTTCTGTCCGCCGAGGAAATCATGCGTCCCTTCCGTCGCCTTGATCGTGAATCCCAGTTCACGGAACCGTCGCGCTATTTCGATGATGGCGCCTTTGTCTTTTTGATTCACCGTAATCAAAACAGTGCCCGATCCGGGAAGGGTCTGTTGGGCCGCTTCCTCCGCCTTATAGAAAGCCAATCCGAAGGAGTCGGCCAACCCCAGGACTTCACCTGTTGACCGCATTTCGGGTCCGAGCAGAGGGTCAACTTCCTGGAACATATTGAAGGGGAAAACCGCCTCTTTGACGCCGAAGTGGGGGAACGATCTCGATTTGAGATTGAAATCCGCCAGTTTTTTGCCGAGCATGATATGCGTCGCGATGCGCGCCATCTGAATGTTGCATATCTTCGAAACGAGAGGCACCGTACGGGATGCGCGGGGGTTGGCTTCGAGGATGTAGACGACATCATTGGCGATGGCATACTGGATGTTCATGAGGCCGATGACGTTGAATGCGATTGCGATCTTCTTTGTATACTCGCAGATCGTTTCAATATGCTTGGCCGGTATGCTGATCGGAGGTATAACGCAGGCCGAGTCGCCCGAATGGATGCCCGCCAGTTCGATGTGTTCCATCACGGCCGGCACAAAGGCATCACTGCCGTCGGAGATGGCGTCGGCCTCCGCCTCAATGGCGTTTTCCAGGAATTTGTCGATGAGGATGGGGCGTTCGGGAGTGACGCCGACGGCAGCCTCCACGTAACGCTTCAGCATCGACTGGTCATAAACGACCTCCATGCCTCTTCCTCCCAGAACATAGGAGGGTCTCACCATCAGGGGATAACCGATTTTGGTCGCGATCTGAATGGCTTCGGCGAGGTTGCTCGCCATACCGGAAGCCGGCATGGGGATGTTCAGCTTCTGCATCATCTTGCGGAAACGGTCGCGGTCTTCGGCCAGATCGATCGTTTCCGGCGTTGTGCCCATGATGTTCACTCCGGCCCTGGCGAGGTCGGCAGCGATATTGAGGGGCGTCTGGCCGCCGAACTGGACGATCATGCCTTCCGGTTTCTCCTTTTCATAGATACTCAAAACATCTTCGACGGTGAGAGGCTCGAAGTAGAGTTTGTCGGACGTATCGTAATCGGTGGATACCGTCTCCGGGTTGCAATTGACCATGATGGATTCATATCCGGCATCGCGAAGCGAGAAGGCGCAATGGACACAGCAGTAATCGAATTCAATGCCCTGGCCGATCCGATTCGGGCCGCCGCCCAGCACCATGATTTTCTTTTTGGCCGTCGTTGTTACCTTATCGGGTGCATTGTATGTGGAGAAGTAGTAGGCGGCGTTCTCGACACCGCTTACGGGGACGGGCTCCCAGCCTTCGAGCATGCCTATGGCCGCCCGCGCCATCCGAATCTCGACTTCCGGTATTTCGAGAATCCGGGCGAGATACCGGTCCGAAAACCCGTCTTTCTTCGCCGCCGCAAGCAGGGCCTCCGGCAGTTTGCGGCCTCTGTATGCGAGAATTTCCGTCTCCCTTTCCACCAGCTCTTGCATCTGCCGGATAAACCAGGGCTTGATGTGTGTCTTTTTGAAAAGGACATCGATGTCGGCCCCTTTCCGCAATGCCTCGTACATAATGAACTGTCTTTCGCTCGACGGTTCCGACAACAGATCAAGCAGTTCTTCGAGTGATTTACGGTTGTAATCTTTTACGAATCCCAATCCGTATCTCCCCTTCTCCAGAGATCGGATGGATTTCTGGAAGGCCTCCTTGTAATTCTTGCCGATGCTCATCACTTCGCCGACGGCGCGCATCTGCGTTCCGAGTTTGTCGGCCGAACCCGGGAATTTCTCGAAATCCCACCGGGCAAACTTGACGACGACATAGTCGCCCGACGGCGTATATTTATCCAAGGTCCCATCCCGCCAGTAGGGAATTTCATCAAGCGTCAAGCCGGATGCGAGCATCGAAGAAATCAAGGCGATCGGGAATCCCGTTGCCTTGGATGCCAGGGCCGATGATCGCGACGTCCGGGGGTTGATTTCGATGACGACGACCCTGCCCGTAGCGGGATCATGGGCGAATTGGATATTGGTGCCGCCGATGACTTGGATGGCTTCGACGATATCGTAGGAGTATTTCTGCAGCTTCTGCTGCAATTCCGAGGATATCGTGAGCATCGGGGCCGTGCAGTACGAATCGCCCGTATGAACGCCCATGGCGTCAACGTTTTCGATGAAGCAGACCGTGATCATTTGATTCTTGGCATCGCGCACGACTTCGAGTTCCAGTTCCTCCCAACCCAGAACGGATTCTTCCACAAGGATCTGACCGACGAGACTGGCCGATATGCCGCGGCTGGCAACCACACGAAGCTCTTCCAGGTTGTAAACCAGTCCTCCTCCTGTTCCTCCCATGGTGTAAGCGGGCCTGATCACGACGGGATAGCCGAGTGCAGCCGCGATCTTTTTGGCCCCCTCGACGCTGAATGTCGCTTCGCTCCGCGGCATTTCGATGCCGAGGCGGTTCATGGTTTCTTTGAAAGCAATCCGGTCTTCTCCGCGTTCAATGGCATCGATTTTGACGCCGATGACCTGGACGCCGTATTTGCTCAGAACGCCGGTGCGGGCGAGCTCCGATGTCAAATTGAGTCCCGTCTGTCCGCCAAGATTGGGCAGGATGGCGTCGGGCCGTTCGTTTTCAATAATCTCCGTAAGAGACGTTAAATTTAAGGGTTCGATATAGGTGACGTCGGCCATGCCTGGGTCCGTCATGATGGTTGCCGGGTTCGAGTTTACGAGAACAATTTTGTATCCCAGCTTGCGAAGGGCCTTGCAGGCCTGAGTGCCTGAATAATCGAACTCGCAAGCTTGTCCGATGATGATAGGACCCGATCCTACGATGAGTATCTTATGAATATCCTCTCTTTTCGGCATATTGCATCCCCTTTTCTGACGGTTTGGCCGATCGGCCGTTCTTATGTAAACATAAATGTAATGAACGTTAAACGATCAATTGACAAGTATGTATCGATGGGAGGCGGAATATAAAAAAGTTCCCTGGCGATGTCAAGGGGTAATATGTCAGGGGTGTACAATGAGCTTGTTGTGCATCTATTTGATAATATGTGAATAAATATTTTCCCGGTTTCTGTGGTTGCATCTGTGAAGGTGGATGGCCCGTATTGAGAAGCGTGCAACGGAATAAATTACAAAAATGTAATATAGATTATTTATATAACTTACAATTTTGTCATTGACATTTCGCCCCCCTTGGTGGTACCTGCTTCGGCGATACGTTATCGAAATAGAGAAAAAATGAAATCATGTCTTATCTTTAATGCATTGACGGCTTATCAGCCGGCGCACTTGAGCATGCTCATGAGTCAAGTCGATTCAATCTTATATTAAATCAAGGGAGGAGAAAGGGAACCATGAATCTTAGACAGCCGAACGCCAATGAGGCAACCGGGACCTTTAATCGATCAAAGAGTGTCGTTCCCATGTCGGGGATTTGTACGCGCTGCGTTGATGGATGTACGGGTGGGTGTGAATTGTGGTTATCCTCGTTCCGGGGCCGTGAAGTCATCTACCCGATCGGTTTCGGGGAAATGACCGCCGGGGCCGACAAGAATTATCCGGTCGATTACTCGCATTTGAGTATTCAGGGCTATGCGGTGGGTGCCCAGGGGCTGCCTAAGGGTGTCAAACCCGGTCCCGATACCGCCGTCTTTCCCGCAGTCGACACGGAAACGGAATACGGGTGGAAGAAGAAGGTCAAGATGCGGGCGCCTATATTTACCGGTGCCCTGGGTTCGACGGAAATTGCCCGTAAAAACTGGGAGCACTTTGCCATCGGCGCCTCGATTTCGGGTGTAACGATCGTCTGCGGCGAAAACGTCTGCGGCATTGATCCCGGCCTGGAGCTCGACAGCAAGGGCAAAGTGAAGAAGTCTCCGGAGATGGACCGCCGCATCGAAACGTATAAGCGTTATCACGAAGGCTACGGCGAAATCCTTGTGCAGATGAATGTCGAGGACACACGGTTGGGTGTGGCCGAGTACGTCAGCAGCAAGCATAAATTGGATACTATCGAATTGAAATGGGGGCAGGGAGCCAAGAACATCGGCGGCGAGATTAAGGTCAATAGCCTCGAGAGGGCTCAGGAGTTGAAAAGGAGAGGCTACATTGTTCTGCCCGATCCGACACTGCCGGAAATCAAGGCCGCTTACAAAGACGGGGCGATTAAAGAATTCGAGCGCCACTCCCGGCTGGGTTTTGTCACCAAGGAAGGCTTCATGGCTGAAGTCGCCCGGCTCCGGAAGATCGGTTTCAAGAGAGTCACACTCAAGACCGGTGCCTATTCAGCGGTTGAACTGGCCATGGCGATTCGCTTCTGCGCCGATGCCAACATCGACCTTCTGACGATCGACGGGGCGCCCGGCGGAACGGGGATGAGTCCCTGGCCGATGATGAATGAATGGGGCATTCCGAGCTTCTATCTCCACAGCCTGACCTATCAGTTCTGCGAGGAATTGCGAAAGAAAAAGGTCCGTGTGCCGGATATCGCCTTTGCCGGCGGATTTTCGACGGAAGACGGCGTCTTCAAGGCCATTGCCATGGGCGCCCCCTATGTGAAGGCCGTGTGTATGGGCCGGGCATTGATGATTCCGGGCATGGTCGGCAAGAATATCGGCGAATGGATAAAGGCCGGCAAACTGCCCAAGACGGTCTCTAAGTACGGCAATTCGGTCGAAGAGATATTTGTCTGCTACGAGGAACTGAAGAAAAAATACGGCAAGGAAGTAAAAGACATCCCCCTCGGCGCTTTGGGTATCTATACCTTCAGCCAGAAATTCAAAATCGGCCTCCAGCAGTTGATGGCGGGCAGCAGGAACTTCAATCTGTCCCTTGTCGGCCGTAAAGACCTCGTGGCGTTGACGGAAGAAGCGGGAAAGATCTCCGGCATTCCCTACGTCATGGATGCGTATCTCAAAGAAGCCAAGAAAATTCTGGCCGGATAATTAACCATCTATAGAAGACAAAAGGGTGCATCAAGCCTGCGTATGGCGATGCACCCTTTTTTTTGACAAGGATTGAATTTGACAGGGATGTGTGCTAGCAGAAACCATCCTTGATAAAATCAGCAGGGTACAGGAAGTGAGGCATCCATGAAAAAATCGTTTTTGCCGGCCTGGAAAAATCGTGACGAACTCGCCGGCATCCAGTTGGAAGGACTTAAATGGACGGTGAAACATGCCTACCAGGGGTCGCCGTTCTATCGGAAAAGATTCGATGAGGCCGGCGTAAAACCGGAAGACATAAAAAGCCTGGACGATCTGCGCAAATTGCCGTTCGTGACCGCCCAGGACCTCCAGGCAGACTACCCCTGGCCGCTTCTGTCGGTCCCTCTCACGGATATCGTCAGGCTCCACGCCTCATCTGGAACGACGGGCAAGCGGAAGGTGATGGTCTATACGCAGAAGGATATCGACGACTGGGCGAATATGTTTGCCCGGTGCTATGAGATTGCCGACCTGTCGCCGGACGACCGGGTACAGATCTGCGTGGGCTACGGCGTATGGACCGCCGGGGTGGGATTTCAGCTCGGCTGTGAGCGGTTCGGCGCCCTGGCTATACCCGCCGGTCCCGGTAACATAGACATGCAGCTCCAGTTCTTGGTCGATTTTGAAACGACTGTCCTTTGCTGCACGGCATCTATGGCCCTTCTGCTGGCCGAGGAAGTCGACAGGAGAGGCATGAGGGACGCCATCAAGGTCAAGAAGGCCATCTTCGGCGCGGAACGGACCAGTGAGGCCATGGCGAAACGGATCAAGGACCTTCTGGGAGCGGAGCATGCCTTCGATATCCCCGGACTCACGGAAGTCTACGGTCCGGGAACGGGATTGGACTGTATCCATCACCAGGGGATTCACTACTGGGCCGATTACTATATCCTGGAGATTCTTGATCCCGACACCCTCGAACCCGTTCCCGAGGGCGAAGTGGGCGAAATGGTCTATACGACGCTCCGCAAAGAGGGGGCGCCGCTCGTCCGCTACCGTTCCCGTGATCTGACGCGGGCCATCCCGGGCGAGTGTCCCTGCGGTTCGCCGTTGCCCAGGCATGGGAAGATCGTCGGCCGGTCCGACGATATGTTCATCGTCCGGGGCGTCAACATCTACCCGAGCCACATCGACGAGATTCTCTCCCGCCAGCAGGGGATCGGCAGCGAATTCCAGATCCATCTGGATCATGAAGCCGACGGCAAAGATTATATGAAGATCAAGGTGGAGCGTGTCGAAGGAGGCGACGTTTCCGCCGACGCAACAACGGCCAAGAAGCTCGAAAGGGACATCAGAAAAGAAACTCTGGTGAGCGCCGTCGTCGAAATCGTCGACTACCAGGCTCTTCCCAGGACGGAAAGAAAGTCCAAACGCGTCTTCGATTACCGGAAATAGCCGCTTCCCTCTGGATACGGTCAATATTTCCAATGTGGGCTATTTTCTGTTCCTGCGGCGCTTTTGCGCGGCCAATCCGGTCGGATAGAGGCGTGATCGCGGGAACCCCGTTTGTTGATACTTCGAGAGAAATGAAGCCCGATCAGGATGTCGATCTCCATTTCCCGGGGTTAAGGAGATATTGGAAAAATCATGTTCATGGAGACTTTTTTACAGATGCTGCCGGTTCATCCGGACGGAACCGGCAAGATGTTCGCCGCTGCTGGTACGGGCTTCGCTAAGTCCGAGGAGAGCAGGGTGTCCAGCGATCATCAGTACACGAAAACGCTTTATTAGAGGATACCCGCGCTAAACAATCCCAGGATCAAGACCGCCGGCATGAAAAGCATAGTTGTTCGTCCCAACCACTTATGAACGATCCTGAGCCTTTGAGCCCGGTTTTTCATCGCGAATTGCAGCTTGCCCAGAATGGCCGCTGCGCAGCCCAACAGGATCGTAACAGCGCCCAACTGGGAGTGGACCACCTTGAAATGTTGTTCCTTATCCAGAAAGACCATGACAATGCCGGCCGTCAGACCGATCAGCAGACAAACCGCTCCGTTCATGCCGGCCTTTTGGTGATATCGGAGCCACCATCGTTTCTTCCTCATGAACATGGCGGCCGCGACGCCTGAGGCCATGGACAGCAATGCGATGGTCATGAGGGCGGCGTGTAACAAAAGGTCCATGATGTTCCCTTACGGGGTCTTGGATGCCTGGTTGATAACCAGTTTTGCCGATTTGGAACCCGACATGTTGCACGTGACCGTCACTTCGATGACGTCTCCGGCCGTTGCTGCAAGCGGATACTTGTATTCGAAGGTTTCTTGGTCCGGTTGGTTCTTGTATTCGTTTTTACTGACGACGGCACCGTTCTTCGTGATCTGCACCAGTTTAATGTAATGCCAGTTGGGGAGAGGCGATTTATGGGTAATGGTAACGGTCAGATTCTGCATGCCGCTGTCCATTTCCAGCTTGATTTCCTTTGGGGCATGAGCTACCGCCGTAACGGGGCCGGCCAGGAGCAAGGCTGAAATCAGGACAATGCCCATCCAGACGATTCCCGGACATCGACGTCTCATTTTCATCATTCCTCCTCCTTTTTCATGTTTTCCAGCGGAACTAGAGAATGATCTCCATGTTCTGATGGACGGCGAAGCATTTCAGGGTGCTGTGTTTGGCCTTGATGATCTGCCGGCAATCCTTGACAAAGGCGTCCACGGCTTGGTCCGACCGCTCCTGATTATGATGAAACAGGCCGAAGTTCTTAACGCCCGCATCGAGCGCGAGCTGCAGGGCATCCGTGTAAATGGAATGGCCCCATTTGAATGTCCTTTTGTAATCCGCGTCGTTGTACTCGGCGTCATGGATAAGGAGATCGGCGCCGGCGGCAAAGTCGCAATAATCCTGGAAATCGAGCCCTCCCGGATGCTTATGCGTTAACTCGTTGTCGGTAAGAAACACAAAGGACTTCCCGTCTTCTTCGAACCGATAACCCTCTCCTCCGTTGGGATGACTGAGCGCAATCGGCGTGACGGTCAGGGATTTGATTTTGAATTTCTCAAGGCAGGAATTGGGGTAGCTTATGCTGGCCTTGATGCTGTCAAAATCGACGGGGAAATTCGGAGGAGCCATCATACGGGAGAATACCTGCTTGAGGGATATGGGCGAGTAAGGGCAACCGTATACGTGAATGTTCGTCTTCTTGAAATAGATGGGTTTAAAAAAAGGAAGTCCCATCAGGTGGTCCCAATGGGTATGGGTAATGATCAGCGAGTAATGGTGCCGGCCTTCGGCGAGCAGCCTGTTGCCCAGCATCCGCAGACCCGAACCTGCATCGACGATAATGATATCGTCCTGGTTGGTTCTGATTTCTATACAGGTTGTGTCGCCTCCGTATTTCAAGTATTCCCGGCCTGAAACAGGTATCGAGCCTCTCGCACCCCAGCACCGAACGATCATGATCCACCTCTAGGTAAGCATTGTCGTCACCAAACATTCCTACTTAAATAATGGCCAGCATTTTAATGATATAATCTTGCCAAGGAAATACCTAGTCCCCTGCGCCTTGTCAAGCAATTAATCTGGCGATAGATGCAAAATATCCTTGTCAAAACAGTCATTCGTTGTTAAGAAAAATCAAAAAATGGCAGAGGAAAACCCATGGGTGAAGGGATATCGGATTACACAAAGTGGGCGGTTGATCTAAGGCGCCATATGTGGATGGCCGGCGTCGAAACGGAATTGCGCCGGTTGATTTGGCAGCTTGCGGTCACCGGTAAATATATTTCGGCTAAAATCCATGAATCCAACAGGAAGCTCGCCGGGTTCAACAATATTTACGGGGACAAGCAGCTTGCCCTTGATCGGAGCGCCGACACCATTCTCCAAAGTCAGCTCCAGCATTCCGGTTTTGTCCGGGATTATTACTCGGAGGAACAGGATTCGGTCATCCATATGGGCAAGGGGAACGAAACCTATTATGTAACCGCGGACCCCCTCGACGGTTCCTCCCTGGTGGATACGAACCTGGCTATCGGGACCATCATCGGGATTCACAAGGAGCCGGTTTTTACGGAAGGAAGAAAATCCATGGTCGCCGCCCTTTATATAACGTACGGGCCGCTGATCACCATGGTTTATACCGCTGGGAAGGGAACCCATGAATTCGTTCTCAACCGCGAAGGGGAATATGTCCTGTCGCAAGAGAACATCCGCCTGAAAGACAAGGGCTCGATTTACAGTCTCGGAGGACTGAGAAAGGACTGGACGGCGGAACATCGCCGGTATGTCGAGTACCTGGAAGAGCAGGGATATAAATTGCGCTACAGCGGGGGTTTCGTACCCGACATCAACCAGGTGCTGATCAAGAACGGCGGCGTTTTTTCTTACCCTGCGCTCAAGAACAATCCCAAGGGCAAATTGAGACTTTTATTCGAGCTCCAGCCTATGGCGTTTATCATGGAACAGGCCGGCGGCAAGGCGACTGACGGGCGCAAGGACATCCTGGCCCTGAATGTGGAGAGCATAGATCAATGCTGTCCCATCTATATCGGCAGCCGCACGGAAGTGGATAAGACAAAAGAATTCGGCATATAAGATCCGATATCCCGAATTCCTGAATATCGTTTGCGCCGGTTGCTCACACATCTATTCTTACTCCTAACAGAGGTGTCATGTATGGTTTATGAAAATATCGAACAGTTGAAGAAAGGATACCACGGCGTCCTCTCGCTGGCCGGGGAGGGCATAACCGTTCTGGATGAAGATCGCCTGCGACAGGGACTCATCGACAATCTCATCGATACGGCGATTTTCTCTGCCGATAAAGATGTCCGGGATGCCGCCTGCTGGATCATTCGCCGTGCCGGGGCTTCCTTGGGCATCTATCTATCGTCCATCCAGGCTTTTTACGAAGCCATGGGGCGCAAGGACGTGTCGGGTATGACCGTGCCCGCGATCAATATCCGTGCCCTCACCTATGAAACTTCTCAAGCCATTTTCCGGGCCGCCGCGAAACTCGACGTCGGCGCCGTCCTTTTTGAAATAGCCCGGTCCGAAATCGACTATACGGACCAGAGACCGGCCGAATACACGAGCGCCGTGATGGCCGCCGCCATCAAAACAGGGTATCGGGGGCCCCTCTTTCTCCAGGGAGATCATTTCCAGGTCAACGCGGGGAAATTCGCCAAGGATGCGGCCAAGGAAGTGCAGTTCGTTAAAGATTTGATCTGGGAGGCCATCGAAGCAGGGTTCTATAACATCGATATCGATACATCGACCCTCGTCGACCTGTCGCAGGCAACCGTGAAGAAGCAGCAAAAGCTCAATTATGACCTCGCGGCCGAATTGACCGTCATGATCCGCGATCTGGAACCGCTGGACATTACCATATCCGTCGGCGGCGAAATCGGCGAGGTGGGGGGTAAGAACAGCACCGTTGAGGAACTGAAGGCCTACATGGATGGATATCTGGAAACCCTCGAAAAGAGCGGTCCGGAGATGAAAGGGATCAGTAAGATCAGCATCCAGACCGGCACCTCCCATGGCGGTGTTCCCATGCCCGACGGCACCGTCGCCAAGGTCAAGCTGGACTTCGACACCCTGGAGAAACTTTCGGAAATGGGGCGCTCTGTCTACGGTTTGGCTGGCGCGGTCCAACACGGAGCCTCAACCCTGCCGAACGAGGCCTTCGACAAATTTCCCGCCGTCGGCACGGCCGAAGTCCATCTGGCGACGGGATTCCAGAACATTATTTACGACAGCAGCCACTTTCCCGCCGACCTGAAGCGAAAAATGTACGATTATATCGGCTCTCATTTTGCGGGGGAGAGAAAAGAGAAGGATACGGAAGAGCAGTTCATTTACAAGACTCGCAAGAAGGGGTTCGGGCCGTTCAAGAAAGAGCTCCGGGCATTGCCGGCGGCAATCCGTAACGCCATCGGGGCAGAGCTGGAGAACCAGTTTCTCTTCCTGTTTGAAAAATTGAATATGGCCAGGACCCGCGACGCCGTGAATAAATACGTGAAGACAGTCGATGTGCCGCTCAAGGCCCCGGCGGTCCTGACGAGCCATTGAAAAAACGCCGCCCTTCGGCGAAACCGGCTGCAAGGGCGGCTTTATCGTTATATCCCTTATTTTTAATTCAGGCGATTTCCAGCCGGATTCATCGAACCGACCCTAAGACAAGCGGCTTCTGCCGCGCACGGAACAGACGGCATGTGCCTCAGGAGGAGAGGTTCTTCTCTATTTCCCTTCTCAGCGTTTCCGCGCCTTCGCCCGATTTGGCGGAAAAGAGAAGCAGTTCCTGCTCTTTCGGAAGTCCCAATGATTCCCTGATTTCGGTCTGGCGGTTTAACCGGTTGCTTCTCGTCAGTTTATCGGCCTTGGTCAGGACGAAGCACACAGGGATGTCGTAATGGTCGAACCAACGGATGAGAGAAAGGTCGTCTTCCGACGGATCTCTCCTGATATCGAGGATCATGACCACCATCTTCAGCGATCGCCTTGTCGTCAGATACGTCTCGATCATGGGTCCCCATTTCTTCCTCACGCTCTCCGGGACTTTCGCATAACCGTAACCGGGTAAATCCACAAATAGAAAACCGTTGTTGACCAGAAAGAAGTTGATCAATTGGGTGCGTCCCGGCGTATTGCTCGTGTGGGCGAGCTTCTTGCGTTTCAGGATGCAGTTGATGAGGGAGGATTTGCCGACGTTGGATCGGCCGACAAAGGCGATTTCCGGAAAGTCTTCCTTCGGGTACTGGGATGGCGTTTCTGCCGATTTCACAAATTCGGCCGTTGTTACTTTCATCGTCTACAGGTCACTCCCGTTCGAAATGGATGCCGTATTTTTCGAGCTTGCGTTCTAAGGTGGGCCGGGAAATGCCCAGTATCTCGCACAATTCTCCCTTGTTCTTTCCTCCGGCCTCGCTGATGATTTTACGGATGTGTCTCTCTTCCACTTCATCGAGCGTCAGCCATTTCCCGGCGGCGCTGGAGTCGTCCGCCGCCGAAAGTTTCTTCTCGGCGGTTTCCGTGCCGCTCATGGACAGTTCGGGGAAGTCGTTCTTGCCCAGGATCTGGCTCTTCGTTACCACGACCGCCCGGACGAGGAGGTTCTCCAACTCGCGCACGTTGCCCGGCCAGGGGTATTTCATGAAGATGTCCATCATATCGTCGGCTATGCCGAGCACGCGCTTATGGAGGTCGCGGTTGATCTTGGCCAAAAGATACTCGACCAACATGGGGATGTCCTCTCTTCGCTCACGGAGAGGCGGTATACGGATGGAGACGATATTCAGGCGGTAATAGAGATCGTCCCGGAACCTGCCTTCCTGTACCATAGCCTTGAGGTCTTTATTGGTCGCCGCGATGATTCTCGCGTTGACGCGGATTCGGTCCTTTCCCCCCACCCGTTCAAATTCCAGTTCCTGCAGGACGCGGAGGAGCTTCGCCTGGAGGTTCAGGGACATTTCACTGATTTCATCGAGAAAAACGGTTCCATAACGGGCCTGCTCGAATTTTCCCAGCTTTTTTGTGACGGCGCCGGTAAAGGATCCTTTCTCGTGCCCGAAAAGCTCCGATTCGAGGAGGGTTTCCACGATGGCGGAGCAGTTGATGGCGATGTAGGGTTCGTCCCGGGACGTGTTGTGATGAATGACCTTGGCGATGAGCTCCTTGCCCGTTCCGCTTTCGCCCAGGATAAGGACGGTCGTCCGGCTCTGGGATACGACCCCGATCGTCTTGAACACTTCCCTCATCTCGCGTCCGGAGCCTATAATGTCGCCGACCTTGAACTGCCGGGACGGTTCCATGAGCAGACCGTCGATCTTCTTTTCCATCTCGAGGGCCTTCAGGGCCTTCTTGATGGCCAGATCGAGTTCGTCGACGTTCACCGGCTTGTGGATGTAATCGAAGGCCCCCCCCTTCATGGCCTTGATCGTGGATTCCATGTCGTGATGCGCCGTGATCATGATGACCTTGACATTTTCATTCTCTTCCCGCAGGTCCTCAAGGACGGTGAATCCGTCGATGTCCGGCAGGCGTATGTCGAGAATCACGACGTCGGGCGATTTCTGGACGAACATGTCGAGCCCTTCCGTACCATCCTTGGCGGTGAACACCTTGTATCCTTCTTCCGCGAGATACAGGTCAAGCGTTTCCCTGATGGAACTGTCGTCGTCGATCACGAGAATGTTGGACATGTCATATCCTTGTTAAGGGGTTGATTCGATGGGGAGCGTCACGGTTACGCTGGTGCCGGTCCCTTTCTTGCTCGCAATCTCTATGCTTCCCTGATGAAGGTCAATGATTTTTTTGACCTGACTCAAACCCAGTCCCGTGCCGAAACTCTTCTTGGTGAAGAAGGGATTGAAGAGATGGCCCAAGTCCTGTTCGTCGATGCCGCACCCGTTATCCCGTACGGTGATACTGACCGATCCGTTGGACGCCGAGAGGTGGGCGGAGATGGAAAGCGTTCCTCCCGTTTCCATGGCATCGACGGCATTCCGATATAAATTCAGAAAGGCCTGTCCTATCATGGCGGCGTCGACCGAGACAAGCGGCATATCAGCACTTTCGAGCTGGACGTGAATATGTTTATCGATAATGGATTTCTCCGCCATGGCCAGGGCGTGTTCCAATATGCTTTGCAGATTCGATTTTTCCTTGACCGGGTCGGCCGGCTTGGCGTAGATCAGCACGTCGTTGACGAGTTCTTCCAGGTGTTCCACTTCCCGCTGGGCGATTTGAAACCTCTTCTGATCGTTTCCCGTCGGCTGCATCCTTTTGTCCAGAATCTGAAGGCTCATCTTGATCGAAGAGAGGGGATTTCTGATTTCATGGGCGATACCGGCGGACAACTGGCCGATCGCCGCCAATTTCTGGCTTTCGTAAAATTTCTTCTCCAGGTTCTTGAATTCGGTGATATCCCGCTGGACGACGACGTAACGATCCGTCTTGGCCACAGGCCGGCACGTGATTAAAAGATTCATGACGGTATCGTCATCCTTCCGGACCTCGATTTCATAGGGTTTGTATATGCCCTTCTTGGCGTTCTCCCACATGGAAATGATCACGTCCCGATGCTCCTGATCGATCACTTCCGTGAAATGCTTGCCCTTGATCTGATCGGAAGCGAAACGGTTCTTTCCTTTCAAATCGCGGCTGATGTAATTGATAATGCCGTCGCTGCTGATATCGAACAGGGTGTCGGGCGAGCTTTCGACGATGGACTGGAGATAGTTGTATAACGATTCGATCTCCTGCCGGAGTGTTACGTTTTCCGTGACTTCGTTTTCCAGGGTCTCGGCGTATTCCTGAAGATTCCTGGCCATTTCTTTTTCATGAGTGACATCCTGAAGCGTCTCTATCGCCGCGACGATTTCGCCCTTTTCATCGTAGATGGGCGACGCCAGAAAGAACAGGTAACGGGATTTTCCACCGAGGTTCTGATAGAAATCCATGGCTTCATAAGCACCTTCGACGGTTTCCGATTTCTTCACTCTTTTGGTTCCGTAGTATTTGGTCAGGCCTTCGATATCCTGATCGATGATCAGATCGGCGAGGATCGATCGCTTGTTCCGATAAAAAGGAATATACTGCTTGTCCGTATTGATCATGTCTTTAGCTTCCAGCCCCGTGAGTTCTGCGCAGGCACGGTTCCAGAGGATGACCTTGTGTTCCTTGTTAACGACAAAGGTGGGGATGGGCGATCCTTCGATGATTCCTTCTATGGTTTTCTTCTCACGGAGGAGCTGTTCCTGAGATTCCCGCAGGCTTTGAGACATCGCCTCCTCTCCGGACATGTCCTGGAGCGTTTCGATGGCGGCAATGATCTCCCCCTTCTCGTCGAGTATCGGGGCGGCCAGGAAATAGAGATAGCGCTGCATGCCCCCCAGGTTCTCATAATAGTCCATGGCCTCGTAAGCGCCCTGAACCTTCTCCGACTTCCTGATTCTTTTGTCGCTGTAAAATTTTTCCAGGCCGCCGACGTCCTGATCGATGATCAGGTCCGCAATAAGCGGTCTCTTTTGCGCGCCGTAAAAAGGAACGGAGTGTTTATCCGTGCCGATGATATCTTGAGAACCGACGCCCGTCAATTCCGCGCAAGCCCTGTTCCACAGGATGACTTTATGTTCCTTGTCGATGACGAAGGTGGGAATGGGCGAACCCGCGATGATGCCTTCTATCGTCCGCTTTTCCCTGATCAGCTGTTCCTGCCAGGATTCTCTCTCGCGGAGCCGTTTCAGTTCGGCGTCGATTCTCGTCCGCCTCCGGCCGGCACCGATAATCGTGAAACTCGCAATCACGACGACGACGATCAGGCCGAAGGCGATGAACATCGTATGGGTGAATGTCCTTCTGATCATGGCGACGACTTTTTCATAAGGCGTCACGACGACAATATACCATGTTTCGTGACCCACATGGATGGGGGCATAGGCAAACAAATTCTTCTCGAAGGCGTTCCTGCCTTTCCGCATTCTGCATTCGAAACAGCCCTCTTTGCCGTTCTTCACAAGATCATCGAGCCTGATCCGGCCCGTTTCGTCAAAGAATTCTATGGCATTGATGTTTTTCCCGACGAGAGCCGCATTCGGATGCTCGACGAGAATGCCGGTATCGTCGATAACCCAATATTCGTTTGTCGGATTGTCCTTAATCGGTTTGACGTATCGGTCGATAGTCGTATTCAGGGACAGGGTTGTGAAAATAGTCCCGGCAAACTCTCGTCCGGCAGATAGTTGCGGTGCGCCGACAATAATGGACTTAAGTCCCGCGGCCGGGACCTTGTCTTTGAGATGGACAATGGCGGGAGAGGGGCCGATATCGGGGGAGCGGGTCCGTCGTATATCCTGGAAAAAGGGATACCGGCTGAAATCCTGTCCCTTGATTTCCTCAAGGATGGCCTCCGGGTACCCCGTCAGGACGATACCGTTCTTATCCGTTTCTGCAATGAACGAGACTTTGCCTTCCAGATCGTCGTAAATCGCCCTCATACTGGTCATTGACTTCTCCCTGTAGAGATCGCCGCGGGTGATCGTCAATCGGGAAAGCAGGATCATGCTCTTTTCAACGCCGATCACCAAGTCTTCGATCCCGGCCGCCGCCCCTTTGGCCAGGGAGGTCTGCTGCTGGCAGAAATCCGCAACCAGTTCCTTCTCCCGGGACCGGTTGATCGTAATGGCCAACAGCAAAATAAGGACAATGATGGTGATCGTTGTCAGCCAGATGGACAAGGAGGCACTGATCGGGAAAAAGCCTTTTCTTTTGTTGTGCGAAGAATCTTCCATGAAGCGAGGTCTGTCAGCGGTTCACTTTAATCTGAACCGGATTTCTTGCGACTTGCCCTGACGGCGATGATGACATAAACAGCCACGGCAACGCCAAGCGAAACGATAAGGTTAACCAAACCACTTTCAATGCCGAGAACGCGTTCGCAGAAGAACCAGGTAATAAGATAGGTTACGGCCGTCAATATTTCCTGCATTCGATAACCTCTTTCTGGTGGATTCTATTTGGGAAAGGATACCTTACCGCCAGAGCGGAACAACATCCGGCAGTTTAAAAATACTACCCACGTCACGTGAAATTATCAACATAAATGTTAAAAAAATAAAGGAAATCATATCATCCCCGGGCCGTTCATCGCAAACCGGCATTTTACTTAATCCACACTTTTTTACTTTTTGTTCAATTGCTCGAATCGATTTATCGAAACGTTTAAATGACCGTTCCGAATGCACGTCCATTCGGGAGGGTTCGTATTATAATAATCAAATCATTATAAATGGATAGGGAATATCTGGCGTTGAGCGTACCGGTGGCACAACAATTGCTCTTCCATTCAACGTTTTGAATATTTGCCTTTCCCTGGTTTGCTTTCTGTGCTAGGGTCGGGTAAAATATAAAAAATCTTTTTTATTAAGTACATAAAGGAAAGGAGAAGGAAGATGTTAAGGAGATTTGGAAAAGGTGTATTGTCAATCATGGCAACAATGGCGGCTGTTCTCATCACCTCTCCGCTGGCCTACGCTGCGGGGGAGAACCTTCCAACAGGGGAGTCTTACGTAAAAGTGCTGTTCACCGTCGGAGCCATGCTGGCCGCTGGATTTGCCATCGGGCTCGGGGCCATCGGAGCGGGCGCCGGTATCGGTAATGCCGCGAACGGTGCGTGCCAGGCAGTCGGACGAAATCCTGGGGTTCAGGGTAAGATCATGACGACGATGCTCGTTGGTATGGCCATGGCGGAGTCGGTTTGTATTTATGCCCTGGTTGTTTCACTCGTTCTGCTCTATGCGAACCCCTATAAGTCGTTATTTTTGGGTTAATCCGAAATCACATTAACGTCAAAATTAACAGAACAGTTAGGGGGAAAAACGAATGTCAGAAACAAAAAAAGATAAGCAGCTGTTCACTGTGGCGAGAGTCTTCTTCCTGCTTATCGTCATCCCCTTATCACTGATGGCTATTTTGATTGCCAACGGAATGTACAAATTAGGGGATACGGCAAGGCAGCGCGCTGTTGCCGTCATGGATCAAAAATCCCAGGAAGAAATAAAAATAAGAGCCATTAACACGGCAGATGAGGTAGCAAGCTTTCTTAACGAGCGGAAGAAAGATTTGTTGATTGCGACAATTATTCCTGCAACCGAATCGGCGTTCAAGCAATTCGTCAACGAAAACAGGAAAGCGCTTTGGGTGAAGGATGGTGCCAATATTCAGCAGGTGCCGACGCTCATTTATACCGAGATGTCCCTCATCGACCCCAAAGGTAACGAAGTTATCAAGATCGCCAATGGCGAGATAGCGCCCAAGGCGAAGCTGGCTAATGTCGGAGTCCCCGCTAATACGACCTTTAAGAATGAAGACTATTTTAATAAAGCGAAAAGTTTGAACAGGGGCGAGATTTACGTATCCAACATAGCCGGTTGGTACGTTAACAAGGCCGAGTTCGATAAAGGTAAGCGTTTCACCGGTGTTATTCGTTTCGCCGCACCGGTTTTCGGGAAAGAAGGTTTCGCAGGGGTTCTTTGCCTTGCCGTTGATGTGAGGCACCTGGAGGGTATAACGGACCACATCGTCCCGACGCAGTCCACCCCGGTCTTTGAAGCGGATCCCTCGACGGGTAATTACGCGTATATGGTTGACAGCAGGGGCTTCATCATTTCCCATCCTGCCGATTACCACATCGCCGGTCTTTATCCCGACGGATCGGCCGTTCCGCCTCTCACCGAGCAGAACAAGGATGCCGAAATCAAGAAGGGGGAGGAAGTCTTAAATCTGAATCTGCTTGGATTTATGGATCCGAATCTGCCGGGTATTGCTAAAGATGCCGCTGCCGGCAAGGATGGAATGAAAACCTATAAATTTGCCGGACACACGAAGTTTGTGGCCTATGCACCCATCAAATTTTACGCGGCGAATCTGCCGAAACCGGCCGGGTTTGGATGGATCGGGATGGGGATAGACGTCGATAAGACGAACGAACTGGCTGCTGCCACGGCGAAGAAAATCCAGGAAGAGTCCAAATCCTGGATCACAACGATTACACTCATCATCATCATATCCGTTGTTCTGCTATTCTTCATCATGGCGCTTCTGGCGAGGGGCATCACGAGATCGATCGAAGCCGAGATCCCGCTGGAGTCCCAGGAAGCCATCAAGCACTACGATGACGAGGAAGATGACAAATAATCGTCTCTCGGGGTCTGTATAATGAAAAGCCGGAGTTCGAAAACTCCGGCTTTTTCTTTTCCGTCCGATACGACTGGTCAAGGGGATGCCATCGGGACAAAATCAGGTTATGAAATATCTACGGGGGATTGATCATGCGGAAGTAAAAAAGGCCTGCTCTTCACGGCCCCATGATTTCAACGCCCCGATAGTAATGGGCAAGAATGTCCCGGTAAGTGGATCCGTCGCGGGCCATGACGAGCGCCCCTCCCTGGCTCATACCGACGCCGTGCCCGAAACCCCTTCCTTCGAAACGAATCATCGCGTTCTCATCAGCTTCGCCTGAAGATATAGTGAAAAGCGTGCTCTTGATGACAGCCGGGTCGATTTTCAGGCGGAAGTCGTTGCCGTCCATGACGACTTCACCTTCCGGAGAGGATATCGCGATCTTCGTCACTCGTCCCGAGGGGCTATTCTGCAGGACGCGGATTTTCGTTATAACCGATATTCTGACGCCGTTATTGTAAAGAGCTTTCTTTAATGTATCCAAACTCAGAGAGGCCGACCACGCAATATTCGCGGCCCTCGTACTCGGTTCGTCCGCAATTGATTTCAGGTATGGAATCTCGGCGGTCCATACGTTCCCGGCATCTTCGGTTATGCCTCCGCTGTTGGCATGAAAATAGGCCAGCGCAGGTTGCCCCTTATACATCATGACCACGCCTTTCGTTTCGTCGACGGCACGATTGGCCGCGGCCGATTCCACGGAAAATCCTCCGTAAACCTGCGATCCCGTAGATGCGGAGACGTCGTAAGCCTTGTTCCTGCTTTTTGCCTTCTGGTATAAGGCAAAGGACCTGGCGGCCACGGATTGGGCCTTTAGGGCTTCCAGCGGCGATTGCGGCGACATTTCCTTGGGTATGACGCCGTAAAGGTAACTTTCGATGTCCAATATATTGATGACGTTAAGGCTGTTCCTGTTGACGACTTGAATCTTCAGCATGCCCCGGTATGCTTTTCCGTTGACGGATATCAAAGGGGAATTGCCTGAGGGCTGGGCCGTGATCTCAGTCGCTTCCGTTTCCGTTTCGTTAATGACCAGGCCGCCTCGGGCCATCCTTATGGCGGCCTCCCGGTATGCTTTGCTGGCTCCCTGCTTCCCTACGGAGCTGCTGGAAAGAGTAAAAGGGGAATCGGCCCTGAGCCGGATGTCCGGAACGTTTGCAGCGATGATGACCCTGATCGCGTTGCCTTGGTCCTTCTTCAGGATGTCGTCGGTTCGTGCCCGGCGGGCCTCCGTCGATCCGGAGGGCGTTGCGGATTTCTTGCACGCCTCGACCATGAACGCTGCTGTTTCTCTGCGGTCGCCCCGAGGATAATTCTTCAAGTACGTGCTGAATTGCTGTAGAGCCTCTTTGTACTGGCGCTTTTCGTAATAGATCATGCCCGAATTAAAATAGGCCGTTTCCGCCTGAGGCGTCTTTGGATAATCTCTCTTAATCAACCAGTATTTATTCAGGGCGAGGTCGTAATTGTTGAGAAGAAAACCGTAAGTGTCGCCGATACGCAAGATCGCCTTGGCCCTGATCTCGGTTTCCGCGGTTCCCTCGGCAACGGCCTGATAAACCGCAACCGCTTCGAGATACTGCCCATCTTCCAGCAGGCTTTCCGCCCTGGCCATGTCATTCTGAGAGTTGCCGGCATAGACGGATGCAACAGAGCCGATGGCGACCATAATCGATAAAATCCATATAAATTTCAAAGGGTATTCCGTGTAAGCCCGGGAATTCATCAACCTCAATTACTTACCTCCAAATCACGCCGAAAACTTTCTTCCAGGCGATGCGCATGACTAAGATCAATGATGGATTCCGACCCGTTTTGCTGATCGCACGTAACGTTAAGATGAAGACCGTCAATAACATGCCGTCGAAAATAATGCCAATGAATGGACGAATAATGTTTTTTTAAGTTAGACCTTTTCGCAAAAATCTGATAAGCATGCACCGCCGGTTAGGCCTGGTGTCCCCGAATGGGGCGGGATTTTGCGGCACGCTTGTTTTAATTGCTTAATATAATTAAGCGACTTATGCGGCAAGCTCCTTAAAATATGTAAATTCGGATGTCTAACATGAAGCGTCGTTGGATATGGATCGATACAATACGCAAACTCACTGAAATCAAAAGTGATGTTGCGTCATCCCGTATCATTTGCCTGGATACGGAGTATGATTCGTTCAGATATTTCAACGATAAACTGTGTCTTATCCAGTTGAAAACGGAGAGGATGACCTACTTGCTCGATCCTCTCAACGGCCTGGACATCTCATTTCTGGGAGAACCCTTTGCCGATCCGGATGTCCTTAAGGTTCTGCATGCCGGTGACAACGATATACGTCTCCTCAAACGCGATTACGGATTTGAATTCCGCAATATCTTCGATACGCATCGCGCCGCTTACATCCTGGGCAACCATTATCTGGCCCTTTCCAAGTTGATTACGGATTACCTCGGGGTTGAGTTTTCAAAAAAGAAGACCATTCAGCGGTCCCAGTGGGATAACAGGCCCCTTACGGAAGAGCAAATGGCTTATGCGGCGTTGGATACGGCATATCTGCCGGCATTGTATGAAAGGCTGGCTTCTGACATCCAGGAGAAGGGGCTGGGGCAGATGGCGGCGGCGCATTTTGAGAACATCGCCTCACTCACGTGGCGGGCCAAGGATTTAGACCCCCAAGGACATAAAAAGATCAAAGGCTATCTGACCTTGAGTGCGGAGCAGAAAATTATTCTGAAAAAGCTGTTCGGCTGGCGTTTTCGCAAAGCCAGAGACGCCAACCGCGCAGCTTTCATGGTTATGTCCGATCAGAATCTGTTCGCGTTATCTAAAATCAAGGTTCAAAGCAGGGATGATTTGGCGCATGCCGGGATCTTGTCCAATGACAAAATCGGCCAGCACGGCGACGAAATCATCGATATCATATCCGGGGCGGATAAAAAATCGGCGGACGGGATCAGAACCGCATCCCGCACCGCATAGCTTTTCTATTTAACCGGCCATTCCCCTCTTTCTTTAAGAACCTCCCTGTATACCTCCAGAGCCTCATTGACGGCCGGCATGCCGGCGTAAGTCGCAACCTGGAAAAAGACTTCGGCAAGTTTTTTAGGATCGCAGCCTACGTTCAATGCGGCATTGACGTGCAGCTTGAGTTCGCCGCCGGCACGGAGGGCGGCCAACATGGCGCAGGCAACCATCTGCCGTTCCGGAAGCGTCAGAACCGTTCGCGAATAAAGATTTCCCGTAATAAACCGGGAAAAGTCATTCGCGAGGTCTTTGTCAAATTCCTTCCACATCAAGTATGGCGGGTCCATCTTGACGCCTTTTGAAAAAAGCTTCTTCGCCGTTTCCTGTGTTCTTTTGTTGACATCGTCGCTCATTCTCTCGTCCTCTCCTTTTTTGTTTTTATTTTGATCGTTTAACGGCTGCTTTGGACAGCCGGAAACGCATCGTTACTGATCGGTAGCTGTTCGGGAAACTGACATTTTAGATGAAGGGATAGACCGTGCATTCATGGAAGCGGCAGTTGTCCCGTCCCATCGCTTCGTCCTTCACCATCCGGACACGGCTATTTCACTTCGAAAACATCCTTGTCCTTGTCTTGAAAAAAGATGAAGCGATACTTGCCCTTATCGGTGGAGTTGAACATTTCTTCGCCGTCGTGCCTGCAGTCCGGGCATGAGTGGCGGGGCACGATAACGGCATAAATCCTGTTGCCTCTGTCGGAAATAGAGTCGATGACGACAAGCCCGCCGCAATCGTTACAGATGCGCACGGTTTCTTCCTGCTGTTCGCTGATGCCGTCCGTATCGTAATAGATGTGTTTCCTGCGCTTGGCATAACGGGCATCGCCTACGAGTTTCTCTTTCAAAGCGGCCCGATTCTTCCAGATTTTGTAGATTTCTGCGGCGGTCTTTTCTATGGTTCGGGTAATATCCTTCGACTGGGTGAGGAGATCAGGGTTATAGTCGGGTTCTTTGACGCCGCTGTAATCGATTCCCGCCATGGCCAGGATAATCCCGACATTTACGTAAGGCAAAGCGTTCTCGATGGAATAGCCCCCTTCCAGGACGGCAATGTCCGGACGGAGCCTTTCATTTAACGTCGCATAGCCCTGGGCCGTAAACTGCATATTGGTGATCGGGTCCGTGTAGTGGTTGTCCTGTCCTGCCGAATTGATGATGAGATCAGGCTTGAATTCATCCAGGATGGGCAGTATGGCATGATCCAGGGCATATAAAAACCCTTCGGCACCCGTTCTGGGCGGAAGGGGAATATTGATCGTCGCGCCCAGGGCGTTGGGGCCTCCGAGGTCTTCGACGAAACCTGTTCCCGGGTAAAGGGTGCGTCCGTCCTGGTGAATGGATATGCATAAAGTATCAGGATCGTTCCAATAAATGTCCTGGGTGCCGTCCCCGTGATGGCAATCCGTATCGATGACGGCGATCCTGCGGACGCCGTAATGCTGCCTGATATATTCGATCATGACCGCTTCGATATTGATGTTGCAGAAACCCCTGGCGCCGTGAACGACGAGCATGGCATGATGGCCGGGCGGCCTGACGAGGGCGAAGGCGTTGTCGACCTCTTTTTGCATGACCTTCTCTGCCGCCGTTATGGCGCCCCCCGCTGAAATAAGATGGGATTCGGTGATTACGCTTTTCGCGTTGGGGACACATATATGGGCACGGTTGATATCCGCAACGGTTGCCAAACCGGGTTTGTATTCGACGATGTTGTCCAGATCGAGCAGCCCTTCTTCGATCACCTGGTCCTGGGTATAGAGCAGTCGCTCTTCCCTCTCGGGATGCGTGGGCGATATCGCCCAGTCAAATGCCGGGAAAAAGATCAAGCCGGTTTTTCGTTGTTTCGCCATGTCTTTGCTCACTTCGACGGCCCTGAGATCAAGCCCGGTTTAATTTGCAGCTTCACCCGGATATTCTTGCCGGATGTGTAAAAGCCCCTCACCATGTTGAATTCCTGAGATTCGACGACTTCAACGGCCAGATCCTTGTCTTCTGCACCCATAACGGCCGCCTTTTCCCGCAATTTTTCCCTGCCGATCTTTACGGCGTCTTCCCGGGAAAAGCGCGCGGGGATAGACATTTGCAGTCCTTCTTCGGCAACGACGAGGGTCTTGCGCTCCGTATCGGCAAGAATCGTCAATTCGGCCGTTGCTCTGGCCAGGGCCGCCCCGATGGCATTGGCGACTTCGGCATTGGGGGGAATCTGCACGGGGCACTCCAAAAGTTCTCCCAGCCTGGGGGCCATGGCCCCGGCAGGTCCGCCCACGACATAAAGGATTTTGGGGGCCAGCCGTTTGCCTTCCAGAAGTTCGTGGATGGTGTACACGGGTTTGTCATTGATTTTTCGTATCATTTCGGAAACATGAGATGCGATCTTCAAGCAGCTTTCTTCATAGATCGCCTTTGCCGTCTCCATGACGGAGCGTTTCCATTGATCGGCAATGCCGGCAATGGCGGTTTCCGCAGCACGTTTATCGCCGAAATCCGTCAAACCCAAAACAACCATGGCGTCCGTCGGAGTGGGATGTGCACCGCCGCACGCAGCGGCCGGACCTTCCCGCTCAGGACCGACGACCAGTTTGCCCGCTTCCAGTTTCACGCGGCTGTCGCCGCCGATGCCGATGGATTTGGTCTGAAGACCGCGGATCAGGGTCTTGTAACGGTCGATCTGAACGCCGTAAGGTTCAAGCAATGGGACTGCGTCGGCAAAGACGGCGATATCGGTCGTCGTCCCGCCTATGTCCAGCGCAACGGCATCTTCCTTGATGTCCGCCAGGCTTAATATACCCATGATGCTTGCCGCCGGTCCCGACAGAATCGTCTCGACAGGATACTCCGTTGATTGACGGATATCGAAAGTGCCGCCGTCCGCCTTGAGGATGTAAATAGGGGCCGTGATCTTCAGTTCCCTGACGAAACGAACGACCTGGGTTACGAAATTGCTGTAAATGTCCCAAATGGCTTCATTGAGAAAAGTAGTCGCTATACGGCGGGGGAAATTGAGATGACCGGACAACCGATGGCCCATGGAGACATGTTCCATTCCGTGGTTGATGCCGTCCCGGATGGCTATTTCCTGCTCCGGATTGCGCGAGGAAAATTTTCCCACGACGCCCGCGTGCACGATGCCTTCATTTTGAAAGGTTTTTCGTATGCCGGATATTTCTTCGTTGTTGAGCGGTGCAGCTTCGATACCCCGATGATTGATGTAACCGGAAACGAAATGGGTATCGTCACTGATTTTCAGATAGGAATGGGACAAACCGGGACCGGCGACAAGGACCATTCCCACCCGTCCGATTTTGTTCTGAACAATGGCATTGGTCGAGATAGTAGTACTGAGAACCACCCGTTGCAGGTCCCCGGGATTTCTGTCCCGGAACAAGGCCTCGGTTACCTTGAGAAGTGAAGCCAGGATATTCTGATTTTCCGTGAGGACTTTTGCTTTTTTTACGACTTCGTGATTTTTTATAAGAACCGCATCTGTGTGTGTGCCTCCGACATCGATACCCAGTATCATGCAACAGTCTCCCCGTGCGTGAAAACACCCGTTCGTGCAACCTTATATAATGATAAATATGTCTTGACAAGGTAAAAAATAAGCGTATTTTCACAGGCACTTACCATAATTTACGAGAGGAGGTGAACCCATGATGAAGAAGATGTTCGCGATGACGCTGTCTCTTTTGTTCTTGGTCACGAGTTCTTTTTTCGTAATTGGTTGCCAGAAAACAGAAGAGCAGAAGCCTGCCGAGGTTAAGACCGTTGCGCCACCGCCGGCACCCGCTCCTGCAGCCACGACTGCAGCGACGACGCCCGCTCCCGCCGTACCTCCGGCGGCCCCCGCGGCGACAACACCGGCAGCAAAATAGCATAGACAGTAGCATAGTCCTGAATCAAGAAGGCCAGCCAGAAAACCCGCAATGGGAATTTCCGGCTGGCTTTTTTTCGGGAAGGAGCATGAAATGAGACGTGCCGGAATGCTGAATGGTCGGTTAAAGGTGACGAGAAAAGGCAGCGCTGTTACTCCCGCGACATGAAAACGCGGGCGCCCAGAGGCTTGCTATCCAGGTGTTTCGAATTGTTTCTTGTGTGTCGATGGATACTTATGGTACAGTCTGTATCATAACGGCATTCGGCACGAGACTTCATGAACCGACAACCGTGACCTATAAAGGAGAGAACGTATGTCTCTGGAGACCGGCATCGCCCTTATAAGCGTGGCGTTTCTTCTTATGGTGATATTCATCATTCCTTCACTTCTGCAAGTACGCAGAGCGGCTAAGCATCTCTCCGAGACTTTGTCAACGCTCAACGGCAGTCTCCCGGGGATATTGAAGAACCTTGAAGAAATCACTCTCAATATCCGTCTGGCATCCAATACGGTTCAAGTGCAGGTGGAGGGGCTGGCTCTTGTCGTAGGAAGGATACAAAGCATCATGGGTTTCATTCTCGATCTGGAAGAACTGCTGCGGGGGAAAATGAAATTGCCCGCCTTCCATATCCTTACGAATTTCATGGCCTTCAAGAGAGGGCTTATGGCATTC
Organism: Syntrophales bacterium; assembly: GCA_963668175.1. Lineage (GTDB taxonomy): Bacteria > Desulfobacterota > Syntrophia > Syntrophales > PHBD01. Next base: position 375,469 of record OY764159.1, on the reverse strand, counting down.
CTTTCCGTCTATCGTTCGGGGAAATGAATGTCTTGAAGGAGCCCGGTCATGGCGAAAATGAGCTTCGGACCCAAGGGGACGCGGATGCGTTCCCGCCCGGTCAAAGTCGACACGAAATCGGCCAGGCCTCTGGAAGATGTCGTCCGCGATATAAAAGCCGCGCAGCAACTGCAGGCCGGGGCCGATTACCGCGAGAGATCGCTTGCCATCCACGGCCTGATATGCGCCCATTGCGGGAGAGAATTCGATCACACCAACCGCCACTTGCTTACCGTCCATCATAAAGACGGCAATCACGACAACAATCCCCCGGACGGAAGCAACTGGGAGAACCTCTGCGTCTATTGTCATGAAGATGAACACAGCCGGGGACTTCTGGGGGACTATTTCGGCGGCCAGGCATCCAAGCCGGATGTAGCCGTTGCCTATCAGGAAAGGTCGGAATCCGGCCTTGGAACCCTGGGAGAAAAACTCAGGAAAGTCCTTGCTGATAAGAAAAAGGATTCATAGCCCGTCCTCATATACTTCCAATCGTTTCTTTTGTGTTTTTCCTTGCCAAGACATGTTGTTTATGCTAGTGCCTTGACGATTAATTCACATGGTGTGGTGTTGCTTGCCAACGAGGTGGACGATGGCAACAAGGCGGTATTGTTTGCTTATTTGACGTATCGCCAAGAATAATCATGAAGGAGGTAAGTCCAGTGGAAGTAATTGATCAAGGTGTAGGCAAAATCTTCACAGACCCTGATGCGGACAAGGCAAGGGCATTTTTCCGAAAGAAAAGCCGAAAACTGGAATCCAAGGTGATGTCTGTCAAAGAGGCCGTGGAGAAGTTTGTCCATGACGGCGACTACTTGACCCTTGGCGGGTTCGGCGCCAACAGGATCCCTGCGGCGGTCGCCCATGAAATTGTCAGGCAGGGCAGAAAGAACATGGGTTTCGCAGGCCACACGTCAACCCACGATTTCCAGATTCTCTGTGCCGGCGAGGTTTTTAACAAACTGGATGTCGCTTATATCGTAGGTCTTGAGGCCCGCGGGCTCTCTCCCAATGCAAGACGCTACATGGAAAGCGGCAAAGTCGATGTCAGCGAATGGACGAACTATTCTCTGTCCGTCCGTTTCAAGGCTGCTGCGGCCGGCGTATCGTTCTATCCCGCAAGAAACATGATGGGAACCGATACGTTCAAGTTCAGCGGCGGCAAAATCATTCAATGCCCCTTCACGGGGACCAAGTATGTTGCCCAGCCGGCCATCTATCCCGATGTGTCGGCCATCCATGTTCATGAGGCGGACATTTACGGGAACTGCCGTATGCGCGGCATCACCGTATCCGACTACGACGTGGCCCGGGCATCCAAGCGTCTTATCATCACCTGCGAAAGACTGATTCCCAACGAGGAAATTCGCAGAGACCCAAGTTTCACCGTAATTCCTTACTGGCTCGTGGACGCGGTGTGCGAAGTGCCTTACGGCAGCTACCCCGGCAACATGTACGGGGAATATTTCTCTGACGAGGACCACCTTAAAGAATGGATGAAGGTGGAAGAGAATCCCGATGAATTGAAAAAATTCCTCGATAAGAACATATACAGCTGCAAGGATCACTTCGATTACATCGACAAGAATGGCGGGATGCACAAGCTGTTGAAGCTGAGAGCCAAAGAGTTCATGTTCACCAAAGCCAGAGACTAGAAAGGAGGAGAATACGGTATGGCTGATTACAATACCATGGAACTGATGATAACGACCGCAGCCCGCGAGCTGGAAGACGGTGCCTCCATCGGCGTCGGAACCGGTGCTCCCTGCGCCGCGGCGATGCTTGCCCAAAAAACCGGTAGCCCGAACCTGGCCATTTTCTTCGAGGCCGGCGGAGCTGCCCCTTTGATTCCCGAAATGCCCATTTCGGTCGGCGATTCCCGGACCACTTACAAAGCGGTTATCGCAGCCGGTATGTGCGAAATTATGGAAACGGCCTGCAGAGGCATGCTGGACTATACGTTCCTCGGCGGCGCCCAGATCGATATGTACGGTAACCTTAATTCGACCCGAATCGGTCCCGATCACCAGAAACCGAAGGTCAGATTCCCCGGCAGCGGTGGGGCCAATGATTTTGCCTCCTTCTGCTGGAGGATGATGGTCATGACGCCGCAGGACCCCAAGCGATTCGCAGAGAAAATCAACTACATCACGACGCCCGGTTGGTTGACGGGCGGGGATTCCCGCGCGAAATCCGGCCTTCCGCTGGGAGCCGGCCCTTACAAGATCATCACGAACATGGCCGTCATGGATTTTGAACCGGAATCGAAGAGAATGAGAATCATCGCCGTCAATCCCGGTTACACGGAGAAAGACGTTCAGGAAAACTGCGGATTTGAGCTTCTGAAGGCGAAGAAGATCGTCGAGAACAAACCGCCCACGAAGCAGGAGCTGTCCATTCTGCGCGAAGAGATCGATCCCTATCGCTACGTGATCGGAAGATAGCAGCCGCTTAAGACGCAAAGATCATTAAAAATGAGGAGCCGTGATTATTTCTTGTCACGGCTCCTTTTTTATCAGCTGACGGAGAGGACACCCGCACCGTTGATCTGCCCGGTCTTTAATAAATTCAGGGCCCGATTGGCTTCCTGAAGGGGAAACAGGCTGGTTTCGGTCTTGATCGGGATCTCGGCGGCGAGATTCATCAGTTCCATGCCGTCCTGCCTGGTATTGGCCGTTACACTGCGGACGGTCCGTTCATCGAAGAGACAGGCCGCATAATCGAGTGGCGGGATCGTGCTCATGTGAATGCCGCCCAGGGCCAGAACACCACCCTTGTTAAGGTTCTTCAGAGCTAAGGGGACGAGTTCTCCCGCAGGTGCAAAGATGATGGCGCTGTCCATCTTGGCTGGTGGGGTTTCTGCGGCACTGCCTGTCCACACGGCTCCGAGTTGTGAAGCCAATTCCCGGTGCCTCTTGCCCCGGGTAAAGACGAAAACTTCGCATCCTTCGTGAATGGCAATCTGTATCGCTATATGGGCAGAAGCCCCGAAGCCGTATAGCCCCAGGCGCTTTCCTCTCGCAAATTCGCTTCGTTTCAAGGAACGATAGCCGATGATGCCCGCGCAGAGAAGGGGCGCTGCATCCTGATCTGAAAATCCGGGCGGGACAGGGTAGGCGAAATCCTCATGGACTGCCGCGTATTCGGCATAGCCGCCGTTTCGATGGAATCCCGTAAAAAGAGGACGCTCGCAGAGATTTTCCCTGCCCGAGCGGCAGAAGGCACACTTTCCGCACGTGTACTGGAGCCAGGCTATACCGACACGGTCTCCTTGATTGAACCGATGGGCCTGAGGGCCCCTGTCTGTTACGGTACCGACGATCTGATGTCCCGGAACGATCGGCAGGGCCGGCGGATGAATATCTCCTTCGACCGTATGGAGGTCGGTGTGACAGATTCCGCAGACATGAATTCTGACCAGGATCTCGTCTGGATTCAGCGACGGCAGAGGCATGTCGGCCGCCTGCAGCGGGTCCTGCGTGATGCTTTTGGGCTGACTAAGCACGAAGGCCTTCATTTGATGATGGTCCCGAGGTGGTTTTGATCGGTCACGATCTTCTCCCCTACGGACGCGCCGCAATATACACAGGTGTAGTCGTACTTGTCGCCTTCCGGCAGTATGAGGAGCAACCTTTTTCTGACCGGTACCGCTTGTTTGCAGGCGGCGCAATATAGCTGGGTGGCGTCGAAATCCTTGTACTGTTCCCTTGTCATGGCTATACGTCGTTATCGGGTATCAGCCGCACATTGTCCAGCCAAACTACGGCTTCGCTGTCACTCGGAGCCCGGTAGTCTCCCCGGGGCGAAAGGGAACCGCCGGAGCCCACCTTCGGACTGTTCGGAATGCAGGAGCGTTTGTACTGGCTCGTCTTGAAGAATCGGCAGACATAGAGTTCCAGCCAACGCTTGATTTCTCCGATGGTATATTGATTTCTCTTTTCTTGCGGCGTGTCCGGCCAGAAGCCGGCCTCTTTGTCTTTCCATGTACAGTAAGCCATAAAGGCGATCTTGGTCGGTAGGTAGCCGAAGCGCGTGGTGTAAAAATTGTTGAAATCCTGCAGTTCGTAGGGGCCGATAACGGATTCCGTTTTCTGCGTCGGCCCGCCGGCTTCCTGGCTGGGTATCAATTCAGGACTGATTTCCGTGTCGAGAATATCCAGCAGAATGGACGAAGTCTCTTTCGAAAAGATGACTTGACTGGCGACCCAGTGGATCAAGTGCTGAATCAGGGTTTTAGGGACGCCTGCATTGACGTTGTAATGGGACATATGGTCGCCCACGCCGTACGTACACCATCCCAGAGCCAGTTCGCTCAAATCGCCCGTACCGACCACAAGGCCGTTCCGCATGTTGGCGATGCGAAAGAGATGGGACGTCCGTTCGCCGGCCTGAATGTTTTCGAAAGTGATGTCGTAAAGTTCCTGTCCTTCCGCATAGGGATGTCCCAGATCCTTGAGCATCTGCATACAGCTTGGTCTAATATCGATTTCGTTGGCTTCCACGCCCAGAGAATCCATGAGCAATTTGGCGTTGGTATAGGTCTTGCCCGTCGTTGCAAATCCCGGCATGGTGTATGCCTTGATATTCTGTCTCGGCCGCTTCAGCAAATCCATTGTACGGGCGGCAACGATCAAGGCATGGGTTGAATCGAGCCCTCCCGAGATGCCGATGACGACGTTTTCAATGCCGGAAGATTTCAGACGTTGGGCCAGTCCCTGGACCTGGATATTATACGCCTCGTAACATCGCTGATTCTGTTTCTCCGGGTCGGTCGGTATGTATGGGAACCTGGGATAAATACGGTCGAGCAGGATTCTGCCCTCCATGACGTCCACCGAAAAGGGTATCTTGCGAAATTGCAGAACGCGTTCCCTATGCGTTCGGGCGTTCTGCCCAAAACTCGTCTGGCGCATGCGGTCCAAAGCCAGTCGGTCGAGATCGATGTCCGAGTAGACGATTTGCGCCTCCTGGGCAAACCTTTCCGATTCCGCAAGGAGATTGCCATTTTCGCAGATCAGGGCATGTCCGTCCCAGGCGAGGTCCGTCGTCGATTCCCCGGGACCCGCTGCGGCGTAAAGATACGCGGATACGCATCGGGCGGATTGGTTTTCCGCCAGGCTTTTCCTGTATTCCGCCTTGCCGATCGTAATGTTGGAAGCAGAAAGGTTTCCCATCACCGTGGCGCCGGCCATCGCGGCAAAACTGGATGGCGGAATGGGAACCCAGACATCTTCGCAAATTTCGAAATAACAAACAAAATTAGGTATATTGACCACTTGGAACAAGAGGTCCGCACCGAATGGGATATCTCGCTGACCGCATAGATTTACAGTTTTGGACAATGCATCCTCCGCCGGACTGAATTGACGGGCTTCATAAAACTCCCGGTAATTCGGCAGGTATGACTTTACGGCGATGCCGAGAATGCGCCCCCTGTATAGGATGATCCCGCAATTGAACAGGCGATTATCAAAACGGAGAGGCGCTCCGACGATCATGATAAGGTCGAGCTCTGTGCTGGCCGCAATGATCGTTTCCAAAGACTGCAATACGCCTCCCAGCAGGGCCTCCTGATGGAAAAGGTCTTCGTTCGAATAGGCCGAAAGGCCCAGCTCGGGAAAGAGAGCTAGAATCGCCTTACGCGATGCGGCCTTTCGCGCGAGGTCGAGGATGCTTTTGGCGTTAAAGGCCGGGTCGGCGACTTTCACCTCGGGTATACAGACGGCAGTCCGGATGAAGCCGTGCCGGTACAAATTGAAATAGTCAGGCAGCGATGCAGATTGGGTCATAGGCTACTCTTTCTCCACATAGGCGTAGGCGCTGTGGTTGTGGATGCTTTCGAAGTTTTCCGCTTCGACGCTGAACCAGGTAAAATTATCGTCTTTCTTGAGTTGCTGTGCCACGTTGCGAACCACGTCCTCTACAAACATCGGGTTTTCGAATCCCTTTTCCGTGACGTACTTCTCATCGATCCGCTTGAGGAGGGAATAGACCTCGCCGCTTCCCGAATTTTCGACGATCCTGATAATATCCTCTATCCAGAAAAATTTCGCAAATCGAACCTTCACGGTAACTATGCTGCGCTGGTTATGAGCGCCCATATTGCTGATTTCTTTTGAACAAGGACAAACGGTGGTTATAGGAACGACGACGCTCACCAGAAAGTCCGTCTTTCGGCCGTTGTTCTCGCCGCAGAACGAACATCGATATTCCATCAGGCTCTTGGCCTTGGATACCGGAGCCGTTTTTTCCAGGAAATAGGGGAATTCGATCTCCATATGCGCCGAGGCGGCATGGAGTTTTTCTTTCACTTTCGTCAGAATCGTCTGGAAGGTCTTAATGTTGATCTGACCGCGGAATTCATTCAGAACCTCGACGAACCGGCTCATATGGGTTCCCTTGAAATGATGGGGCAGATTGACGTACATGTTGATGGAGGCATTGACCGGCTGGGTGCCGTGAGCGCGGTCCAGGACGATGATAGGGTACTTGATGCCCTTGACCCCGACCTTCTGGATATTGATCTTTCTCGTATCTTTCTGGTTCTGGATATCGATCATCATTCCTTCGTTTCAACGCGGTACGTTGCCTTGGCGTTTTCCGATTCCCAGACGGTAACGCTCGCCACGACCAGATCAAGCGATTTGGTCCGGCCGCCGATCCAATCGTAAATATATTTCGCAATCTGTTCGGAAGAGGGGTTGATATCCTTGAAATAAGGAAGATCGTTTAAGTATTGATGATCCAGGGATACGAGGACCTGGTCGGTCCACTGCTTGAGAATTCTGAAATCGATGAGAACGCCTTCCCCATTCAATTTCTGTCCCGATACAGTCACCTCCACGACGAAGTTGTGCCCATGGAGCGTTTCGCATTGTCCCCCGATGTTCTTCAGGGTGTGGGCGGCGGAGAAAGACCGTTTTATGGTAACTTCGTACATTTTCTGTAAGTTCCAATCCATTCTCTATGCCATCTATAATGCGAATATCGGATGAGTGTCAAGGCTCGATTGTCGAGACAATTGCGGTATGCCTTTCTTAAGACACGATGAAATCCTTTTTATTCCTTAAGCCGTGCATCGGCCGGAATGCTTATTTTAAAACGTACAGAAGATAAGACTTATCTCCTGCGATAAAGTTCAGGTATTCGTTCCGATAAGATGTAAAAAGACGTTTTTCCTGAGGCGACAGCGTGCTCAGGTCCCCGGTAACATAATGGGCGTCGTACAGGATATGGGTGACCCCTTTTTTCTTAAACGCTTCGTTGACTTCCTGTCCATTTCGAGAGATCGAGAGAATCTTCTGAAGGGTGTATGATTCAAACATCGCATCGGCATAAAATGTGCGATCGCAGAGAAAACCGTAATTTTTCATGAAGACGAGATAGACTTTCGCATCGGGCGGCAGTTCGCGGTTGATGTAGTCGTACATAACGTATACGGGGATTGTGCGCTTTAGAAAATCGGTCCGTTTTTCCATTCCGGAAACGACGCCGAGGGGCCTTATTTTCCGGAAATCCTGTGCGATGTAATAAAAATTATAGATCAGAGAGATGGCAACAAGGATAAAAAGGACGGCCGATACGGACTTGCGATCCTTATAGTAAGAAAGAATATAAGCTATCGTGATGCATAGCATCGGCAGGACCGGGAACAGGTAGCGGATCTGATGGACGGAAGCAGCCCAGAAGATCAGCATGCAGGCACAATATATCAGGATGATCGTGAAGTCACGTCCCTGCTTGCGTATGCCCAGAATGAAAGGCAGGGTCAGCAGAAAAACCGGTCCCAGGATACCGTCGAATTGGGGACTGTCCAATTTTGCCCTGAGGCTCACATTCCAGGGAAGGAGGAGATAATCTATCGCCTCTTTACCCATGCCGAGCGTTTGAACGAAGATATCGTAAAGCCTTGCCTGATCAGGATCCCAACCCACGCCGCCGAAGATGCTATACAGAAAAGGATAAACGGGATTGCCGGTTACGATCCAGTTCTTGATGTAGAAAGGACTGCCGGCCAGAATCAGGCTGATCGCATAAAGAATAAGGATATGAACGGTTTCCCGTGTGGATAAGCTCCGGCTTCTGGCGTTCCAGAGAAGGCCCAGCACCCCCAGAAAAGGCAACAGCAGGGCCGTGTATTTGCAGGCGACAGCCAGTCCCGAATATAGCCCGCACAATATCAGCCATCCGTCGCCATTTTGTTCCGACCACGAGATGAAAGCAAGAACCGCCGCTAAGCAGAAATAGGTAACGAAAAAATCATTATAGGCCATATGGGCTGTTATGAAGACAGATGGAACGGACAAGAAGATGAGGAGCGTAAGATAAGGAAAAGCGCTTTTGCCGAACCGTTGATGGATGAATATCCCTGTACCCGTGAGAATCGCTAACAAGGGAATAAAATGGATGGTTTTTGCCAGGATGTCATCCTGGAGGACCAATCCCATAATATACAGCATCTCGCCGAAGAGAGGGTAGTTTGCGAAAGCGTTGCCTTCGATGAAATAGAAGCCATGGTGTTCGATGAAGAGCTTTGGGACGGCCAGGTGATAGATGAGGGCGTCTTTACCGATTTCCGGTGTCAGAACGAGGAGGAACAGCGAACCCAGGGTTATTGCCAAAAGAATGAAGGCCCCACTCTCTAATATACCTTGGTGTGACAACGCGCGCGAGGGTGTGATCTGTCTAATGAGATTCAGACTACCCGGCAGGCCAACGAGTGAAAAAAAGGCCATAAGAGTATAAATAACAGACGGATAAATGGCTTGTAGGGCGCAAAGGATGAAGACTGCATAAGCCATGGCAGCCAATCCCAATCCCAGCGAATAAAATATTCGCTCTGCGATGCCGGCGAAAGCAACGTTTATTCTGTTCAAGAAGATGGTGCCGGTCCCAACAGCAACCCCGCTCAAAACGATCATGAGCAGAAGGGTGAAAGCGTGATGTATATAAGTGTTTATCATGATTTACAATGTTCACGTTCTCTCGCTACGGTATCACGATATGCAATGGGAAGATCAATATCACAAAGTCGTGAGCTCCGCCCGTGTTTCATGAAAAAGTCGTGAAAAAAACAGTGAGCGGTGAAAATCACCGGATTTAAGGACCAACCCATATCAGCCTCTGCGTGCAACGTGAATGGTTGCGAAATCGCAAGTATCTATATGTAAAGATAAATTCATGAATATGTTGTGCCGCGGGAGAGCGTGGCACACGGGTTGCAAACGGTCATTAACGTCCGATACAAGAGACTTTGAAATTCAAATTCGTTTGAAAAGGAAACCATCGTAAAACGAACGATCAGAAAAGGAGGTGATTTGGGAAGAGATAGAAGTTTTATGCGGTTTTCAATGAATAAGAAATAATATACTTTAAATAAAGGAGAAAAAATATGATTAGAGCGTTTCACAAGAGAGGACAGAAAGGTTTCACGTTGATCGAACTCATGATCGTCATCGCGATCATCGGTATTCTGGCTGCCATCGCCATCCCGCAGTTTACGGCTTACAGGCAGAGAGGCTACAATGCTTCCGCCAATGCGGACGTCAAGAATGCCTATACAGCGGCGCAGGCCTATTTCTCGGACAATCCCGCTGGCACGCCGACTCTGGATAATTTGAAGTCCTACGGGTTTAACCAGACGACGGATGTCGCGGTAACTCCTGCCATGGGTCAGAGTGCGGGTACCATCACTGCGAAACATGCAAGCGGTCCCAAGACGTTCACCATCGACTCGGCCGGCGTCATCACCTCAGCACCGTAACGATAACGTAACCGGTTTTTATGCAGGGGGCAAGTTTACTTGCCCCCTTTTTTATTTTATAAAACCGACGGAATAGGGTCGAATCATCCCCGATTTCTTAAACGATCGGATTCGTTCCTTTCAACCGATTTTAATGTTTCGTCATCGTGATCGAAGAGTAAGCAAGGGCCCGCATCCTGAACATCCAGAATGAATGCCTGCAGCAGGGCCGTCCAGCCTAAGAGAAGGGGTAGCAGGGCAAGAATGACTGTGCCGGTGGTCGCCGGTGTTCCGGTGAAATAGGACTTCCACCAGGCGACGCCGCCCCATGCACAGCCCCAAGCCGTGGACAGAATTCCGAAGAGGAAAAGAAAGATAAACGGAGAGAGGCTCCGGAAGATGTATTTCTGGTAGATGCGATGCAAATAGCCGCGCATCAGTTTCACGGGAAAATCCTTGATGATTCTTCCCAACCGCATGGAGGACACCTCCTCACCGTAAAGGGCCGGAAGGTAAATTTCGCCGATTTGGGCCCTTAAAATATTCAGGTTGATGAGCATACTGTTTTCAAAGAAATAGCTCTTATCTATTTTTGTAAAATCAAGGCGTTTGATCATTCTTCGGGTAATCATCACATAGCCGTTTTGAGGATCGAAGACGTTCCAGTAGCCGGACGCCCATTTGGTTAAAAACGTGAGGAGAAGATTTCCGGCCAGCCGGATTTTGGGCATGGCGGGAAGGGCCTCGATGTGGCCGAAGCGGTTGGCCTTGACGTAGTCGCATTGGTAGCGGATCGCCGTGAGAGCGAAACGATCCAGAAACCGGGGATCCATCTGACCGTCCGCATCGAGCTTGGCAATGATATCCGCACCGAGGTCCACTGCCTTTTTGAAACCGGAGAGCATGGCCCCACCGACTCCCTGATTCTTTTGATGGTTGATCAAATGAATGCGGGGATCGCGAATACGCTCGACAACTTCCTGCGTTCTGTCCGTCGAGGCGTCATTGACGATAACGATCCAATCGACATACGATGGGATCAGGTCCACGACGGCCGAAATTGTCGCTTCCGCTTTGTAAGCCGGGATCACGACGGCGAGGTTTCGATTTTCGATTCCCATTTTTTCATTCACTCCTTTTCCGAAGCCATGAGAGAGAACAGCATGAAAAGACGCTTTGCATTCCCTTTCAATAGCAGGTCTGAAGCTTTTGATCCGTAGCGGCTACCGTTTTCCTTTTCTGGTTTGCAGGAGAAACGGTAGGCTCTGCAATAGTGCAAAAAAACGGCGGATACCCGATGCGGACAAAAAACTCAGCAGGTACCTGGCCACGATCCGGGGTCTCAGATAAAACCGGCGATAGAACTCCTTGTGTTTCGAAATTAGGAATTCCCGGGAAAGTCCTCTGGGAACAAAGACGGGATTCCACATGTTGAAAGTTGACCAATCCAACATGCCCAGTGTCCCGAAATCTGCGGCCGCCTCATACTGTTCTGTTCCCGGTAAGGGTGTATTGAGTGTAACAACGACATCGTCGAGAGGGAGTCCGAGAGCCAACCGAATCGTCTGCTCGATGGTGTCGGCAGTTTCCCCGGGATGACCAACGATGAAAAAGCCTTTTGTCCGGATATGAAGATTGCTGCATATGGCGATAATCTCCGCGGCTCTTTTCAGAGATATCTTCTTTTTGATCAGTTTCAGTATCTCGTCGCTGCCGGATTCGATGCCAAAAGAAATGTGCCAGCATCCATGCTCCTTCATGAATTTCAATATGTCATGATCGACCGTGTTGATACGGCTCATGCATGTCCATGGGAAGTGGATGTTTTTTTCGTCAAGGATTTTAAATAGTTCAATAATGTGGTCGGGACGTAGTGTAAACGTGTCGTCCACGAACGCGATTTCCCGGACATGGTATTGCCGGTAAAGCATTTCGATTTCCGCAGCGATGTTTTCAGGGCTCCGGAGTCGTAATTTCTGGCCGAAAACCGAGCGGTCGCAGAAGGTGCATTGATTCGGGCAGCCGCGGCTGGTGATAATGTTGGCGATGGGCAAGGCTTTGTAATTGGCCGGCGGCGGATTGTAGAGGGTCATGTCCGGCACCAGGTCGTAGGCGGGAAACGGTATATTGTCGATATCATCGATATAGGGGTGACGAGGCGTCGAAACCACCTGTCCGTTGCGACGGAAGACAATTCCATCGAGGGTGGACAAGTCGCCTCCCTTGTCCAGGGTTTCGAGCAGAGCGGTCAGCGTGACTTCTCCTTCGCCCATGACGGCTAGGTCGACGGACGGATGAGACATCGCATCCTCGGCTGCCGCCGTCACATGGGGGCCGCCCAAAATGATCGGAATATCGCCTAACTGTTCTTTGATAGCCTCGGCAACCTGAATGGCCCGGGGGAATGCGACGGTGGTGGCACTGATGCCTACGGCATCGGGGTGAAATTGACTTGCGATGGCCACCAGATCGGCAACCGTCTTTTGTTGCGCTTCCGCATCGATGACACACACTTCGTGACCCTTGCTCCTGATGTAGGATGCCAGATAAAAAATGCCGAGGGGCAACTGCCGCCCTCCCGCGTGTCCGATATCCGACGAATAGCGCTCCCACATGGTGATGGGCGGATAAATAAGCAATACTTTCATGTTGAATTCCCTTTATCTACCTGTTCTTTCTCTCCCATTGTCTGACTTCTTGTCAAGCTCGATCAACATGTTGCGTGCGAATTCGTGATTCGGTCTCACCTCAAGGACTTTATTAAAATAGTTTCGAGCCGCAGGGTACAGCCCCCGTCGATACATGACAGTGCCCATGCCGTTATTGGCTTCAACATGTTTTGGCATGACCTGAAGAGCGGTCTGAAAATGAACCATCGCCTCTTCAGAATTTCCTTGTTCATTAAGGAAGACACCATAATTGGCTTGAGCATCGGCATAATGGGGCTTGATTAAAATTGCCTGTTGAAAGTGAAAAAAGGCTTCATCGTTTTGTTTCAGCATTAATAAAGCCCTACCTAAATTCGTATGTGCATGGGCGCTATTCGGCCAAATCTGGAGAGCTTTCCGGAAATAGTATTCCGCCGACTTCCATTGCTCGAGTTGAAGATAAGCAACACCCATATTGCTGTAAGCGTTGATAAGACTCTGAGAATTGGTTCTCATGCCTTGCGATTTTATAAGAGAGATAGCCTGTTGAAAGTGGCGGATGGCATCGACAGGCCTTCCAATGACAGAAAGCGCATTCCCTAAATTGACGTGTGCTCTGGCGCATTGTGGCCTTTTGGCTACATTATCCGCCCAGATGGAAACATCTGCTTGATAGTAGAGATTCCTGGCATAGGTCGACACCGCCACGGCCAGAATAAGCAGGGTCAAGACATATTGGCCGGATTTGTTTAAAATAACTCGCCGGGCAGCGACACCTGGAATGAAATGCTCGCTTGCCAGGCGAATGATTTGATATAACCCGCCTGTGGCCAGGACGACGATCGCTATGGATGGCAGATACATGCGATGCTCGTAAATTACGTCGGGCAGAGGATACAGCGATGTCGGGGACAGGATGATGAAGAACCAGGCGGACAAAAATCCCGTCGGCTGTCGCCTATACAGAAGCCATAGAGAGACAGGAAGCAAAGCAGCAACAATGAAAAGGGCCGGCCATGTTTCAATCATGCCGTGAAAATCCATGCCGTAATCGAGAGCGAGATCGGAAGGCCAGAAGACCAGCCGAATGTAGTGAAGAATCACCGGAGTCTGCGTCAGCCAGTATTCCGTTAAAGTAAAAGCATGATTACCCGTGCCGGTTGAGGTCGTCCCTCCCGCGGCGACGAGGAGGAGTTCGCAGGCCAAACCCAACGCGAGTCCCGAGTACAGCAAGGGGGAAGTCTTCAGTATGTCTTTCCAACTCCTTCTGGTGAATACCCATTCGTAGAGGAACAGAAGGACGGGAGAGGCGGCGATCACCTCCTTGCAGCCGGCTCCTGCAACGAAGGAGAGGATGGCCAGCAGGTGCCAGGCCCTCTGGTGCCGGTCTGATTGCCAGCCCCTGACGGCACAGTAGAAGACCAGGAGAAAGAAAAGCCCCATCAGGGATTCGCATCGCTGGGACAGGTAGGTCACAGCCTGGGTCTGGAGGGGGTGGAGAGCCCACACGAGTGTGCAGCCGAGGGCAACCCATGCCGGTTGCCATGTCTTGTTGATGTCGAGTTGCTGCCGTTCCAGTGTTCGCCTTATTAATCCCCACAGAATCAGGGCCGCCAGGATTTGGATGATAATATTGAGGGCGTGATAGCTCCAGACATCGTCGCCACTGACGGCATAGTTGAGGGCGAAGGTGAAGTTGATTAAAGGTCTTCCGGTTATGCCCGTGTCTGGGGAGACATAGAGAGGCTCCCAGGGCGGCCACATGCTCCGGATGGACATGTTGTCGGCGATATTGACTCGGTCGTCAAAGATGAAGGGCGCGCGCAGGGTATTCGAATAGGCGGCCACGATTAGAAGAACCGTAACGAGGACACAGACCAGAGCGTGCTTTCTCTCAACGGATTTTATCACTTCATTCTCCTTGGATATGATGAAGGTTTCTTTGAAGGGCTTCCCGTTACCCCGTCTCTTTTGTCGATTTCGATCAACATGTTGCGGGCATATGCGTTGTCTGCTTTTGAAGCCAGCGATTTCTCGAAATAGGCCCTGGCTTCTCGATATTGACTGCGTTGGTACATAATCGTGCCCATGGCATCGTTGGCCTCGATATGATCGGGTTTCAATTGAAGGGCAACTTGGAAATGATCCGTCGCTTCTTTTGTATTTCCCTGTGCGCGAAGAAAAGCTCCGTAATTGGCATGACCGTTGGCGAAATTCGGTCTAAGCAGAATGGCCTGACGAAAATGCTCACCGGCTTCATCGCTTTTCTTGAGCATGAATAAAGTAATCCCTAAATTCGAATGAGCACTGGCGCGAGCGTAGATACTTTTCGTTTGGATTTGCAGCGATCTTCGTAAAAAATATTCTGCGGCCTTCCATTGGCCAAGTTGAAGATACACGGCACCAGTATTATTGTAGGCCGTGAGCAATGTCTCCGGACGAGCCTTTGCCTGTTGCGTTTCTATAAGATGGATTCCCTGTCGTAAATGGGGCAAGGCGTCCAACGGCCTATTTGCATCCGAGAGGGCTTTACCGAAATTAACCTGCGCCCCGGCCGAATGCGGTCTCTTGGCGACATTGTCCGCCCAGATGGAGAGCGCCGACTGGTAGTAAAGATTCCTGGCGTAAGTCGATATTGCCACGGTCAGAATGAGTAAAACCATGACATATCTGCCGGTCCTGATCAAAGTGTCTTGCGGGTCCAAAAAAGCGAACCGCCGACAGATCAAGATCCCCATTCGATATAAGCAGCATATGGACAAAACGATGACCGCCATGGAAGGAAGATACATCCGGTGCTCAAAAACAACGTCGGGAAGGGGGAACAGCGATGTCGGGGCCAGGATGGCGAAGAACCAGGCAGACAAGAATCCTGCCGGCCGTCTTCTGTACAACAGCCACAGAGAACTGACGATCAGGGCGGCGACGATGAAAAGGGCCGGCCATGTTTCGATCATGCCGTGAAAATCCATGCCGTAATCGAGAGCGAGATCGGAAGGCCAGAAGACCAGCCGAATGTAGTGAAGAATCACCGGAGTCTGCGTCAGCCAGTATTCCGTTAAAGTAAAAGCATGATTACCCGTGCCGGTTGAGGTCGTCCCTCCCGCGGCGACGAGGAGGAGTTCGCAGGCCAAACCCAACGCGAGTCCCGAGTACAGCAAGGGGGAAGTCTTCAGTATGTCTTTCCAACTCCTTCTGGTGAATACCCATTCGTAGAGGAACAGAAGGACGGGAGAGGCGGCGATCACCTCCTTGCAGCCGGCTCCTGCAACGAAGGAGAGAATGGCCAGCAGGTGCCACGCCCTCTGGTGCCGGTCTGATTGCCAGCCCCTGACGGCACAGTAGAAGACCAGGAGAAAGAAAAGCCCCATCAGGGATTCGCATCGCTGGGACAGGTAGGTCACAGCCTGGGTCTGGAGGGGGTGGAGAGCCCACACGAGTGTGCAGCCGAGGGCAACCCATGCCGGTTGCCATGTCTTGTTGATGTCGAGTTGCTGACGTTCCAGTGTTCGCCTGATGAATCCCCACAGAATCAGGGCCGCCAGGATTTGGATGATAATATTGAGGGCGTGATAGCTCCAGACATCGTCGCCACTGACGGCATAGTTGAGGGCGAAGGTGAAGTTGATTAAAGGTCTTCCGGTTATGCCCGTGTCTGGGGAGACATAGAGAGGCTCCCAGGGCGGCCACATGCTCCGGATGGACATGTTGTCGGCGATATTGACTTGGTCGTCAAAGATAAAGGGCGCGCGCAGGGTATTCGAATAGGCGGCCACGATTAGAAGAACCGTAATGAGGACACAGATCAGATTGTATTTTGTCTCACGGGATGTAGGCACTTCCTCCTCCTTGGACATGATTAAGGTTTCTCCGAAGGGCGTCCCGTTGCCCCGTTTCTTTTGTCGATTTCGATCAGCATGTTGCGGGCATATGCGTTGTCTGCTTTTGAAGCCAGCGATTTTTCGAAATAGACCCTGGCTTCAGGAAATCGTCCTCGCAAGTACATCACCCTGCCCATGCCGTTCATGGCCCCGATATGGTTTGGTCTTATATTCAGGGCTGTTTGAAAATGGATTGAAGCGTCTTGCAGATTCCCCTGCTTAAGAAGCAAGACGCCTAAATTGGTGTGACCGTCAACATAATCTGGATCCAGGGATAGCGCTTGCCTGAAATGGTGCAAGGCTTCGTCGTTTCTATTCAGCATGAATAGTACCCGCCCTAAATTGGAATGGGCATGGGCATTATTCGGTCCGATTTTCAGCGATTTCCGCAAATAGGACTCCGCCAACTCCCCTTGACCTGTATGGAGGTAAACAACACCCAAATTGTTATAAGCGTCTATGAGATTTTGAGAGTGGGGCTGAAGATATTGCGATTCCATGAGGCGGATCCCCTGATGCATATGGCGGAGCGCATCCACCGGTCTGCCAACTGCGAAGAAGGCGTTGCCCAGGTTAACCTGAGCCCTTGCGCTTCGAGGTCTTGTCGCTGTGTTGTCCGCCCAAAGAGAAAGATCTGTTTGGTAGTATAGATTACGCGTATAGGTTGAAACACCGACCGCCGGAACAAGCAGGAACATGATATATAAACTGGTTTTAGACAAAATGGCTTGCCGGGCAACGGTTTCGGGGAAGAGCCTTTTGCTTGCCAGGAAAGTACCCCGATATAAACAGCCTAGGGCTAGGATAATAACCGTTAAGGAAGGAAGATACATCCGGTGTTCATAGACGACGTCGGGTAGGGGGAACAGCGATGTCGGGGCCAGGATGACGAAGAACCAGGCAGACAAGAATCCTGCCGGCCGTCTTCTGTACAACAGCCACAGAGAGCTGACGATCAGGGCGGCGACGATGAAAAGGGCCGGCCATGTTTCGATCATACCGTGAAAATCCATGCCATAGTCGAGACACAGGTCCGAAGGCCAGAATACTTGACGGATGTAATGAAGGATCACGGGAGGCTGGAGCAGCCAGTATTCTACCAAGGTAAACGGTGCATGGGCCGTATTGGTCGAGGCCGTCCCTCCTGCGGCGATGAGGAGGAGTTCGCAGGCCAGGCCCAGCGCGAGCCCTGTATACAGCAAGGGGGAAGCCTTCAGTATGTCCTTCCAACTCCTTCTGGTGAATACCCATTCGTAGAGGAACAGAAGGACGGGAGAGGCGGCGATCACCTCCTTGCAGCCGGCTCCTGCAACGAAGGAGAGGATGGCCAGCAGGTGCCACGCCCTCTGGTGCCGGTCTGATTGCCAGCCCCTGACGGCACAGTAGAAGACCAGGAGAAAGAAAAGCCCCATCAGGGATTCGCATCGCTGGGACAGGTAGGTCACGGCCTGGGTCTGGAGGGGATGGAGGGCCCACACGAGTGTGCATCCGAGGGCGGTCCATGCCGGTTGCCATGTCTTGTTGATGTCGAGTTGCTGACGTTCCAGTGTTCGCCTTATTAATCCCCACAGAATCAGGGCCGCCAGGATGTGAATGGCGAGGTTGAAGAGATGGTAGCTCCAGACATGATCGCCGCTGACGGCGTAGTTGAGGGCGAAAGTGAAGTTGATCAGCGGCCTCCCGGTGATGCCCGTATCGGCGGAGATATAGAAGGGCTCCCATGGCGGCCATACGCTCCTGATCGACATGTTGTCCGCTATGTTGCCCTGGTCGTCAAAAAGGAAAGGCACTTGCATTGTGTTGGAATATGCCGCGGCGACTAGGACGACTATCAGCATCAATCCGACGAGTTTAACATGCCGCTCTTTCACGATAGTCATTTCTGACTCCTCTGATGGGCCTGATCTTGCGGCTGGACCGATAAAGCCTGCAGGTGGCGTAAAGCCTTTTCGTTTCCGGGATTGATGGCAAGCGCCTCCTGGAGATACTTGATCGCTTGAGGAATGCGGCCTTGTAACTCGTAGAGCATCCCCAAATTCATATAACCCTCATCGATAGTCGGCGCCGACTGAATAACCTTCATGAAGGCCTCTTCTGCGCGAGCATAATCGTTGAGGATGGCGTAAGATTTACCAAGATAGTTGTAGGCTGGAAGAAAATTCGGGTCTATCGCTAAAGCGCGTTGAAATTCAGTGATAGCTTCCTTGTAGAACCCCTTCTTGAAGAACATCATACCGCCCAGAGAATAATGGATTCTCGACGCTTGCTGCCAGCGGTCAAATCTTGCAATATCGTGCCGGAAGGGCAATACGGTGCCTGCGGCAAGAATCGCGCTGGAGATCAGGTAAGCACCGCATTTTTTCCACTGCTTGTCTCTTATTAGCGACGACAAGTGGTAGAGTGCAAGAGCTGCAAAGATCGCAAGATACGGAGCCGCCGGCAGGCGGTAACGGGTAGCGGCAAAGAAGACAAGAACAGAAACAAGATAAACAAGAACCAGCCAGTAAAGCAGGAATACGTCCCTGAAACGCTGACGTGCTATGACCATGCCAATGATTCCCAAAGCAGCTATTGCTCCGAAAGGAATGAGCGGCCAGGATTGGATGGTGACATAATTCTTATAATTCGAGTCGATATCGTGGACCTCATAGTTATTCCAAAAAAAGCAGAATTTTTTAATCTCAAGTACAAAGGCGGCCATTGGATGAGCAGCCATGTAATTTAGGGTGTAACGGAACCAATATTCTGAGCACTCTGACAGTTTGAGAGATTTTCCGCTCAATGTCCTCGCCGTATTTCTGAAAAGCTTATGGGCGTAATCAGGTTCGGCTTGTCCCTCTTCGAGGAATCCCTGATGAGGCAGATCCGCCCGGTCCATGCCAGTGGCCCCGGGGCCGTTGCCGTGGAAAAAGACCTTGCCGCCGTCAGCGCTGACCAGGATGACATCATGGAATTTAGTATAGTTTCGCAATGTCACCGGCGAAATCAGCAATGCTGAGCCGAGCAGCAGGGATACGGTTGCCATTAACCTTCTATTGACCGAAATTTTATTCCACCAGATCCAAATAAGGGCTCCGGGGATCACAAGCAAAGCGTTGGGCTTGGTGATGACCGACAGGCCGAGGAGCATTCCGGCCGCAAACCACTTCCATGGAAGCCCGGCCATGATCGGTATCCGCCCGTGTATGATGCCAACCCCATTCCTGTCTGCGGTTTCAATCACATTTTTAGTGGAACATTGCCTCCAAAAAGGGTCATTTTGCGCCAGGATGAGAGACAGGACGGCCAGTGAATTGAAAAAGAGGACAAATGTTTCGGGCTCCAGTGTCAACTCGATCAGGGTAAGGTTGCCGTAAAGGGCGAGGATGACAGCTCCGATGATCCCGACGGATTGGTTAAATAATCTCTCGCCGATGGTGAAAACGATCACGCAAGTCATACTGCCGACGAGAACTTGAAAGATAGTCAGCAATTGCCAATCAGGTCCGAATACTCTGTAAAAAATAACGTTGATGTATAAATAAGCCGGGCTGAGATCGACCAGCCTTTCCCCGATATCGAGGCCCTGAACAATCCTTTCGGCGAAGTAAGGATATTTGCTGAAGATGATAGGGTCCGTTAAGAGAAGGAAGATCGCGATCTTGACCGTCAAGGCCATAACAAACAGACCGAGCAAAACAAGATGCCGGTCTGTCCTTGACCTGATGATGAGGTCAAGTTTTTTTATCAATCCGCCATTATCCATGTCTTTAAAAAAACAGCCTCATCGGGTGATCTGCCTCGCTGCGCGAAGAAAAATTACGCTCAGACCGTCTTCATACGCCAACCGCCAGTCCTGTTGTTCTCTCATAAGGCTGTCGGTCCTTGAACCTTTTCTAATAAGGACCATATCATGAGCATATTTCTTCAGAAATATCTGCCAGCCGGCCCTCCCATGAAGGAAATCGAAATATTCCTTTTGCAGCTCTGTGCCGTACACCGTTTCCAAGCGGCCGTCCATTGATACGCGGCAGCGGGGGTAAGTTCGCCATATGACATACTCGCCCCATTCAAAGTTGGGGATGATATTGCCCTGCCAGCGGTTGGCGTCGATCCATTCGAGAGCCCGAATCGGATAGGAATGCGCCGGCGTTACCAAGGCGAAACGAGGACTGAATATAAAATGCCGGAATGACAGCGCCGCGAGACACAGAAAGATCAGGCTTAAGAGCAGCAAGACGGGTTTACGGACCCTGTTTAATGTGGACGCCACTTTGGGGTCTCTTTTCAGGGAATCCATATACTCTGACATAAGCGCCGGCACGTAAGCGCCGAAAACCAGGAAAAAGAGGATGATGTGGCGGATAGACTTGAATCCGAGAAAAGCCGTAACGGCCAGAACGAGGATATCGGTAGGATTCTTCTTTCTTGATCTGACCATCAGAAAAACCGTGATGAGCAAAAGAGCGGCGAAGAGGATCGTCTCGTCGCGATAATTGCCGCTTGCGATTGCGGAAGGGACAGACATCCATTCCGTAATGTCCGCACGGGGCAGGGTGACGGCCTGGATGATAAATATCCAGTAGGAGAAGCCATAAGGGTTCACAAGTGTTGCCAGGACGGTTACGAGCGCTATTTTTAGGTAGGGCGTGAATGGCCGCCGCGCGAGCCCCTCGCCGAGCGCATAAAGAGCAATAAGACCAAGTCCGGCTACAAAACCGCCGTGAACGTTACACCAGACGATTTCGAGAATAGGCAGAAACCAGAGAAGGTAGGGCTTGCGCTCTCCTTTATAGCGTTCGAGAATATAGATGAAGAAGGCGAAAAACAGGTAAGTGAAGACCTGGGCCCTTACCGGGGCATAGCCGTATGTGAGGCCGTTTCCTGACAGGAATAAGGCAATTCCTATGGCCAATTTATTGCCGTTGCGCCTGAGGGCAGCGCTGACCATGAACGCCAAGGTCGCCATCATAACGGCATAACGCAGCAATTGCAGCCCTTCCGATCCGAATCGTTCATAAATCGGAAAGAAAATCACGCCGGTCAGCCATTCGTGGTAGACCCATACGTTGTTCGTCGGGACATAGGAGAAGACGTCACAGTAAGGGAAACCGTTTTCCCAGAAGAGCCTTCCGAAGGCGAGGTAGCCCCACAGGTCGTAGTCCGCAAGGATATTAACAAAGCGGCCGAGAAAGTAGGCTGAAAAGCCGGCGATCGTCAACAAGGCTCCCCAATGCATTTTCGGTATTTTCAAGGTCAGGCGGCCGTCCTTTCCGGTGAGATTTCCGTTACTACCCGAGTCGGTTCAACGTCCAGTAATCGACAGGCAAGAAATATAACCAATGTATACCCGCAAACAGGGGGAATCGTGAATAACAGAAATTCGATCATGGAACTTATCATTGGTTTGGATTGAAAAGGCCAATACTGAGTCAGCACCAACGCTGTTATGAATATCCATACGTTCAGACGCGATGTCTTCCGGTCGAGTTTTGTAAATAAGAGAAGAAGGACGGGAATGAGAAGAATGCCGTATCCCAACCAGGAAAGAGGACTGATTATAAGCATGCCGGCCGTCCCCACTGCAAAAATACAATCTTTATTGTCCCTGTTCTTAAACGCGAGAACGGTAATGACGATAACTGCCGCGATGGTCAACGTCCATCCGACGGTCAGGCCGCCCAGACGATAACCGATGGACATAAGAGAGAAGTTACCGTCATGACCGTACCATTGTTGAGACTGTGGAATAACCTGAATGATGTAGGCGAAAGAATCGGCTCGACCGATCGTGACGCCGGCAAGGGCGAGCAGGACGGCGGCTGCAATGATACCGGTCAAGGCTGCCCGTTTCCAGCGGGAAAGCATCAGCAAGAACAGCAGTAGGCCCGGAATGAGTTTCAATGCCGCAGCCAAACCCCAAAAGAAACCGCCGGTGCGATCCCAGTCTTTTTTGAGGTATATCCAGCCAAAGGTCAGGCACAGAAGAAGAATAGACTCCATATGATTGCAGAGGAGGAGAAAGCGATAGTGGTTACTGAAGGTCAACAACGAAACGGCACAGACCGCTTCCCAGAATGTCATTCCTAGATATCTTCCCGCATAATAGGTTAACAGCGGAACGGACAGGAGAGAAAAAAAGTATAATGTGAAAAAAGCGGCTCGATAGGTCAATCGTGACAAAGGGGCAAGCAGGACGACCGTTGCCGGCGTGTCGGCGATGTTGGTCGGATAATGGGCAAAACCCAGGCGGTGGAATACTTCCGCTTCCAGCGGTTCATAAATAGGGCGCTCCTCAAACAGTCGGAGGCCGGCGACATAATAATTGGGAAAATCGTTCGGCCGCTCCCCGTTAAATGAAAGAGGTAACGTCGATGCACAAAACCAGAACATCATGACCAAGGCCGCCGCCGACATGATCATACCGATCTGCCGAGTCGTTAGAACATGCAACCGCAAGGGCGTGTCGGCGTGGCGCTGTTTCATGACGGGATTTTCCTTCGGATAAACAAAATACAGTCGGCATCGGCATATATTTTCACCCAGCCAGGGTCCCTGCTCAGCATATCACTGACGATGCTGTCCGGGCGGAAAAGGATAAGATCGTGGCGATACTTGAGAAGATAATCCCGCCAGACGGTCTCGCCTTTCGTGAAGCGAAAATACTCGCGGGTTGCCTCTTCCGTGTAGAGCGTTTCGTATCGCCCGTCCATGGCGACTCGGCTTTCGGGCAGGTTCCAGATGATGAATTCACCCCAACTGAATTCGGTCAGGATATTGCCCTTTAGATGATTATCGCGGATGAAATTTACGGCACCCGTGGGATAGTTGAAATCGACCGCCTTCTCTTTGTTCGGGGAGCGAAGCGTCAAGTCGAAGGGGTGTCCGGTCACAAACCGGGCTCCGAAAACGATAAGAAGAACCAAGAACAGAACCGGTGCGATGCGCCGGACCGAATTACTCCAGAATTCCGCCCGTGCCGAGGATGTTTTCATGATGTCCCATGCCTGCGTGAAATAGCATGGCCCGTAACAGCCCATGGCGATGAAGAACAGGCTTTCGTGCCGGACGTGCTGAAAGGCCATAAGAGAAGTCGCCGTAAGTACAAGAATGTCGGTTGTCCGGCGGTTGCGCAGCAGCGCCAACATCAAGGCGGCCAAAAAGAAAAGAAGGAGAAAGACAAGATGATTGGCTGTCGACTCACCGTTTCGCAGCGCGGCGAAGACGGAGTGCCACTCGTCGATGTCCGGCCGGGGCATGAGTAGAGCGTCCTTTAGGTAAAGCCAGTATTCCAGGCCGTAGGGATTAATGAGTGTCACGAAGACTGCGGCCGCCAGGGCAAGCCAATACGGCAAAGACTTTTCCCCTGCCAGGGCTTTGCCTGCAGCATACAGTCCTATAATACCGAGGCCGGCGACAACACCCCCATGGAGATTTGACCATAGCAGATACATGGGTATCAAACACCAGATATGGCGTGAACGGTTCTCTCGACCGGCCCGTTCCAGGATATAAAGGGTCAAGGCAAAAAATAGATTGGTGAAAATCTGGGCTCTGACGGGTGAGTAGGCAAAACTGAACAGAGGGCTTATTAAGATGAGGGAAGCGGCGGAAGCCTCCCTGGATGCCCGGCGGTTCCGGGCGGTTTTGAAGATGGTGAAAGCGGTCATCAAGCCGATGATATATTTGAGTCCCTGTAATCCGAAAGAGCCTACGTATTTGTATAATGGATGGAATAACACCCCGGTGAGCCATTCGTGGTATATCCAGAAGGCCTTGATCGGCGTGTAGGCGTAGGGATCGTGGTAGGGGAATCCGTCATTATTCCAATAAAGTCTTCCGAATGTCAAATAACCCCATAAATCGGGATCGGCCAGCGTTTCTGTCATGCGTCCCAATATCAGGGCTATTGTGCCGGCGGCGACCAATCCATACAATAGATAGGTTCTGAAGCGCGGATTGTCGGAACGGAAACTTTGTAAATGCATGGAAAACATCATTTTATCATCTGTGTTTTAATTCCCTGTACCGGGCGACTTCTCCCAGTAGGACCGCCATTGGTCGCTTTTATTCCGTCGCAGCAAAATCGGTTGAGATTTTATTGATGTAAAAGTATAACGTCAGATTAATAACAATATATGATTTCATTTAATGTAACACAGAGAAGATAACATGGTAATACATCTGTTGCAAGCGAGAAGTCGTCGATAAGTCATCGACCCTAGAGAGAATCTATGATATCTCTTTTAGAGAAATAAGAAAAGGATCATGTTCCTTTGGGAATGATCGGTTCATATTTTAATCCCCGGAAATCATCATATTATGTATAAGGATAAGAAAGTTATTGTGGTCATGCCGGCCTATAATGCGGCGCAGACCCTCAAGAAAACGTATGCTGAAGTCATGGCGCAGGGCATTGTCGATATGGTAATTCTCGTCGATGATGCCAGTTCTGATAATACCGCCGCCATTGCCGGGGAACTCGACCATACGCTGGTCCACGTTCACGAACGTAACAGCGGTTACGGGAGAAATCAAAAGACATGCTATGAATTGGCCCTGAAAGAAGGGGCTGATATCGTCGTGATGGTACATCCCGATTATCAATATACGCCGATGCTAATTCCCGCCATGGCCTCCCTGATTGGAAACGGTCTTTATGAATGCGTTCTGGGGTCCCGGATTCTTGGCGGCTATGCCCTCAAAGGGGGCATGCCGCTGTGGAAGTACATTTCCAATCGCCTTCTCACTCTGACAGAAAATATTATGCTTGGTGCTAAACTCTCAGAATATCATACGGGCTATCGGGCCTTCTCCCGGCAGCTTCTGGAAAAATTGCCGCTTGATCAGAATTCCGATGATTTTGTCTTTGATAATCAAATGCTGGCCCAGATTATCTGGTTCGGCTACACGATTGCCGAAGTGAGTTGTCCGACGAAGTATTTTGCCGAAGCCTCATCGATCAATCTCCGGCGCAGTATGATCTACGGCATGGGCTGCCTGTGGACGTCTCTCCTTTTTCGTTTGTCCCGGATGAAGCTCACTTCATCAAACCTGTTTCCGGGCATCCGCTAATGTCAAACAATAAAAATCGCTTTCAGGATTTTTTCGATGATCATCGATATGTAGCCTTAAAAAATCACCTCTATAATTATTTCCTGAGAAAACGAGATATTAATAAATTCGTGGCGAAAAACAGCGGGAAGCCGATTCTGGAGGTGGGCAGCGGTCTCTCGCCCATGATCACCCGCATTCGTTCCGTCGTTTATTCCGATTTATCATGGTCGGCCCTGCGGGAGCTGAAAACGACGCAAATCGGCAACCGGTTTGTCGCTGCCGACGGTACAATGCTTCCCTTCAAGGACGGGTCCTTTGCCCAGGTTGTCTGTTCGGAAGTCATGGAACATATAAGCGATGACCGATCAGTGATGCGGGAGATCGCCCGAGTTTTGGCACCCTCGGGAAACCTCATTGTGACTTTCCCACACCGTCGTTTCTACTATGGTGCTGACGACCGGTTTGTCCGACATCTGCGTCGATATGAATTGGCCGAGATGGTGAGCAATTTACAGGCGGCCGGTCTCGATCCTTTGATTATCCGAAAAGTCTTGGGGCCCCTGGAAAAACTGACCATGTTGCTCGTCGTTTATGTCTATGCCGCGCTTCAGCAGTTGGCGAAAGGTGATGGTAAAGACAATAGAAGCAAGCGTCTTCCCGCGGCCGTCATATCTATGTCTAAATGGATCAACCGCATCTACGGAGTTTTCGTATGGCTTGACGCCAGGATCATGCCCCGGGGGCTGGCCGCAGTCCTTCTCATCAAGGCTATCAAACGCCCGTGACGTCGTTGTTCCTGTTCCATGACACGATGCAGTTCCTTCGTATCAAATAATGACAACGTTTTGTCTGCCCGGCCTCCGTTCCTGAAAAAGCCTTTATAAAAAAATGCAGCATCAAATTTATTCCCCTTGACAAGCTGAAAATATTCATGTACACATTTAGTGACCGGCAGTCATATAATGACTGCTATTCGGACACGTCTTAAATTATCTCACTTTATCAAGACATTACAGCTTCCGAAGAGGAGGTGTCCAGTTGCCAGCCCTTTGCCATCAGAGCATGCCGAGGACGATCTATGGGACTTGAAGAAAGACGAAGACGTGAAAAAGAGAACAGAAAACAAGCAATCCTAAAGGCTGCCAGAAAGCTTTTCTTCGAAAAAGGTTTCAAGGCCGTTACCGTTGATAACATTGCCCAGAAAGCCGAACTGAGCAAAGGATCCGTATACCTCTATTTCAAAAGCAAAGAAGAAATCTATACCCATATTCTCCTTAATGATATTGACAAATTTCATCGTAAAATAAATGATTTATTGCAATTCGAGGAGCAGGCGTCGGACACCCTGAAACGCCTGGCCAATATCTATATCGACTTTTTCCTTAACGAAAAAGAGCTCTTCCGCATCTTCATGGCTTTTATGCTCAATACGGATCAGATGAACCTCCCGGACGGACTTCATAACAGTGCCGTTAATATGACCAATAAGACGGTGACAATCTTCGAGAAGATCTTTCAGGACGGTATCGACAAAGGAGAATTCCCCCGTTCAACCAACCTGCGGCAAAGCAGGAATGCATTATGGGGAATGCTCAACGGTGTCATCTCGCTTTATTTATTTACCGGACCGGCCACGTTGCGGGAGGAGAGAATCCGCAGCACGGTCAATGCGGGTTTGAACATCTTCATTCAGGGACTTCAAGGCAGAAAATAGCGCCGACCGGTTCGATCGGCGATAACTGAGGAGATGGGGCAGTCGTCGTACCCCGAATAGGCAACGGTTTTACTTCAAGAGAGAAGGAGGTTGGTTATGAGTAATTTGTTGGTTAACCTGAGAGATCAACACTTTGTGCTTTTCGAACAGTTGGGTATCGAAAAACTGTTTGAAACCGATAAGTACTCGGCGTTTTCGAAAGACGACGTGCTGATGATGCTCAATGAGGCCGAGAAATTGTCCGTAAACGTGCTGGCTCCGATCAATGCTGAAGGAGACCACCAGGGATGTACTTTCAAGGATGGCAAGGTATCCGTACCCGAGAGCTTCCATAACGCCTTTAAGCTGTTTGTCGAAGCAGGGTGGCTTTGCTGCATGCGTTCGCCGGAAGTCGGCGGACAGGGCATGCCCGCCGTGATGTCCAATGCCTGCATGGAATTTTTTCAGGCTGCCAATTACCCTTTCATTATGTATCCGGGCTTGACCAATGGGGCCGCAGCGTTGATCGAGAATTTCGGTACGGAAGAACAAAAAACCAAGTATATGAGCCGGATGTATGCCGGTGAATGGGGAGGCACCATGTGCCTGACCGAGCCGGGGGCAGGCAGCGACGTCGGATCCCTCAAGACGACGGCCAAACGTCTTCCGGACGGTACTTTCAGCATCACGGGAACCAAGTGCTTCATTTCCAGCGGCGATCATAATCTCACCAACAATATCGTCCATCCGGTCTTGGCCCGCATTGAGGGAGATCCTGCCGGAACGGGCGGCATCTCCATCTTCATCGTTCCCAAATATCGGGTGAAGGATGACGGCAGTCTCGGCGAGTTCAACGATGTCAAGACGGGGAATATCGAGCACAAGATGGGTATTAAAGGGAACGCGACGTGCGTTCTGAATTTCGGCGAAGACGGCAACTGCATCGGCGAACTCCTGGGCAAGGAACGCGAAGGCCTGCGCGTGATGTTCCAGTTGATGAATGAAGCGCGGCTGGAAGTCGGCTTTCAGGCCCTGGGAACCGCCACGGCGGCGTATGAACATGCCGTCGCCTATGCAAAAGAGAGGATTCAGAGCATTCCCGTCTGGGAGATGAAGAATCCCGACGCCAAAGCCGTTCCGATTATACAGCACCTCGATGTGAGGCGCGATCTGCTCTGGATGAAAGCGCGGGTTGAAGCCATGAGGGCTATTGGATTGTTGACTTCCCTATACCTGGACATGGCGGAGAGTGCCAAGACAAAAGAAGAAAAGAAAAAATGGCTCGGATTGGCCGAATTGCTCATTCCGGTCACCAAGGCCTGGATATCGGATAACGCTATGACAGTCTGTTCAAAGGCCATGGATGTTTATGGCGGCTATGGCTACTGTTCCGAATACCCGGTCGAACAGTATCTGCGGGACTGCAAGATCACGACCATTTACGAAGGAACCAACGGCATTCAGTGTCTCGATCTGGTCGGACGGAAACTGGGTTCTAACAAGGGTGCCAACGTGATGAACCTGGCCGGTGAAATTCTGAATACGATCGCCAAGGCAAAGGCTATGGAGCCGTTGAAGAAGTCTGCGGCGTTCCTGGAAGAAGCAGGCAATGCCCTGGTCGATCTCACCATGACGTTCGGTCAGCTCGGCAAGAGCTCGGGCTTCCTGATGCCTATTTTGAATGCATCGCCCTTCATGGACGTCTTCGGCGACGTGGTCGGCGGTTGGCTGCTTATGCAGGCTGCCGTCATTGCGGAAGAAAAGCTGCAAGCCATCTATAAGGAAAATGGCGCTGAAGATTCCATTGGCAAACAGCGTTCTCTGATTCACACCAATTCCGAGGTTGCTTTCTACGCGGGTAAAATCGCCTCGGCGAAGTTCTTTGCCTCGGAATCCCTGGCGACCGTAAAATCGCGGTGTGAATCGATCAAGTTCGGCGACAGGACACCCATCGAAATCGCTGATGAGTCCTTTACATCTTAATGCATTGTCACCCTATGACCGGCAGATACCGCCGTCAGTTGCGTGACCGGTGCCTGTCGGACAAGAAATGAAGAGGAGGAGAACTATGTCGTATGAGATAAAAAAAGCAGCTGTTTTAGGCGCGGGCGTCATGGGTGCCACGATTGCCGCACATTTGACCAATGCGGGAATCGAGTGCTATCTGCTTGATATCATTCCCTTCGAGCTTACTGAGGATGACAAAAAGAAGGGTTTGACGGAGAAGAGCCCGGCGTGGCGGAACCGTTTTGCCGCCAATGGGTTGGCCGGGGTGACAAAATCCAAGCCGGCGAGTTTCTATACGAAGAAAAACGCCTCGATGATCACGATCGGCAACTTCGAGGACAACTTGAACTGGCTCGCGGATGTCGACTGGATATGCGAGGTCGTCATCGAGAATCTGAAGATCAAACAGGAGCTTTTCGCCAAGGTCGAAAAGATCGTGAAGCCGACCTGTATCGTCTCTACCAATACATCCGGTATTCCCATATCGGACATTTCGGCGAATTTCGGCAAGAAACTGAAAGACCGTTTCCTGGGGACGCATTTTTTCAATCCGCCCCGTTATATGAAACTCCTTGAAATCATTCCCGGTAAAGAGACCAAGAAGGACGTCGTCGATTTCATGGTGGACTTTTGTGAACGCGTTCTCGGTAAGGGCGTGGTTATCTGCAAGGACGTTCCCAACTTTATCGGCAATCGTATTGGCGTTTTCGATATCGCCAACGCCATCCGGCTCATGGTGGAGAAGAACCTGTCCGTCGAGGCCGTGGATGCCATTATCGGCAAGGCGGTCGGCAGGCCGGGGACGGCCATCTTCGGCACCCTCGATCTTGTAGGGCTCGATACCGGGCATCACGTTATGAAAAATCTGTACGATGCAGTTCCCGACGACGAGTCCCGCGACACGTTCATCCCGCTCGACTTCATGAACAAGATGATTGAGAAGAAGTGGCTGGGCAACAAGACGAAACAGGGTTTCTATAAGAAGACGAAAGACGCTAAAGGCAAGAGCGTCAAGACGGCCATCGATTATAACACCCTGGAATATGCTCCGACGACGAAACCTAAATTTGAATCGGTCTCCCTGGCCAAGAAAAAGAGCGACGACGGCGTCGCCGCCATGGCGAAAACCCTCTTTTTCGGCACGGATGCCGCTTCGGATTATGTCCGGGAATATCTCTGCAACAATTTCATCTACGCGGCCAACCGTGTACCCGAGATCTGCGACAATATCGTCGGCATCGACAATGCCATGAAATGGGGCTACAACCATCAGCTTGGCCCGTTCGAGACCTGGGATGCCATCGGCGTCAAGGCGGTCGTCGATGTCATGAAAAAGCTGAAGAAGAAGGTGCCGAAGAAGGTCGAGGAAATGCTGAAGAAAGGTTTCGACTCCTTCTATGCGAAGAAGGAAGACGGACTGTATTATTACGATTTCGAGACCAAGGGTTATGTGAAACTGGGTGAGAATCCCCGGATCATCCTCCTGCCTTCACTGAAGGAGAGAAACAAGGTTGTCAAGAAGAACCAGAGCGCCAGCCTCATCGATATCGGCGACGGTGTCGCCTGCCTCGAATTCCATACGAAGATGAATGCGGTCGATGACGGCATGGTCCAGATGCTGTTCGACAGCTGCGACATCGTCGAAAAGGACTTCGTCGGCATGGTTGTCGGCAATCATGCGTCGAATTTCTCGGCCGGCGCCAATATCTTTAAAGTCCTGATGGCCTGCCAGAAGGGAGACTGGGATGTCCTCGAACAGCTGACCCAGGGATTCCAGAACGCCAATATGAGGATGAAATACCTCTCGAAACCGGTCGTTACCGCTCCGGCCGGCCTGGCGTTGGGGGGAGGCTGCGAAATGGCCATGCACGGAGCCCGCTGCCAGCCATGCGGCGAGACCTATATCGGCCTTGTCGAGGTCGGCGTCGGCGTCATTCCCGCCGGTGGAGGGTGCAAGGAGATGGCGGTGCGCATGACGGAAGGCATTCCCGACGGACTCATTGCAGCGGGATTGAATCTGCAGACGTTCTACGCCAAGGCCTTCGAGAATATCGCCACGGCGAAAGTCGCCACCAGCGCCGCCGAGGCCATGGAACTGGGATACATCCGCAAGACGGAAAGGATAAGCCTAAACCGGGATCAGCAACTCTGGGATGCCAAGCAGCTTGTTCTTGGACTGGCCCTGTCCTATAAACCCCCGAAAAAGGTCCTGATCCCCGTCATGGGTGAAAACTTCATGGGTATGGCCGAAGCGATTCTTTACAACATGAAGCATGGGAAATTCGCTTCCGAATATGATTGTTTTATCGGTCGCAAAGTTGCTTACATCCTTTCCGGCGGCGAATGCCCGGAAGGAACGCTGGTTGCGGAACAGGAACTTCTGGATCTGGAGAGAGAGGCGTTCCTCAGCCTCTGCGGTGAGACGAAGACCCAGGACAGGATCATGCATATGCTGAATACAGGTAAGCCTTTACGCAATTAACCCTATTCTTTCAGTGGACGGCCCGTTTCCTTGGGAAGATTTAAGACCGGGCCGAAACGTACTGACTGTATCCATAAGAAGGAGGAAAACCATGAGTGATGCTGTAATCGTTGAATCCGTGAGAAGTCCCGGTGGACGTTATAAGAGAGGCGGTCTGGGGGCAACCCGGGGGGATGACATTGGGATTCAGGTTGTTAAGGGTCTCCTGGCAAGGGTTCCTGCCCTGAAGCCGGAAGATGTCGACGATGTCATCGCCGGCTGCGCGTTTCCGGAGGCCGAGCAGGGAATGAATTTGGGAAAAGTCATCGCAGTCGGCGCCGGAATAACGGAGCAGGTCTGCGGCATGGTCATCAATCGTTTCTGTTCGTCGGGGCTCCAGGCCATCGCCGATGCCACGGCAAAAATAAGGGCAGGCTGGTCGGAGGTCATCATCGCCGGCGGCTGTGAAACGATGTCCCATATTCCCATGGGCGGCGGAATCTTTCGCCCCAATCCCGGCTGGAAATTCGACTCGATGCCGAATGTTTACATATCCATGGGTAATACGGCGGAAAACGTGGCGGCAAACTATAACGTTTCCCGCGAAGATATGGATAAATTCGCGGTGGAAAGTAACCGCAGGGCCTTCGAGGCCATCAAGGCGGGCAAATTCAAGGAAGAGATCATTCCCATCACCGCCTACAAGTATAAAAAATTGAAAAACGGCAAGCGGGTCCGCGAGACATTCGTGTTTGCCGAGGATGACGGTGTGCGGTGGCCGACGACGATGGAGGACCTTGCCAAATTGAAATCGCCCTTCAAGGCCGGTGGAACCGTAACGGCCGGAAATTCTTCACAGATGACCGACGGCGCCGCCTTTGCGCTTGTGATGAGTGCGGAGAAGGCCAAAGAGATCGGAGTGAAACCCCTGGCCAGGCTTACCCATTATGCCGTCGCCGGCTGCAAGCCCGAAGAGATGGGAATCGGGCCGGCCTATGCGATCCCCAAGGTTCTCAAAATGGCGGGTTTAACGTCCAAGGACATCGATGTTTTTGAAATCAATGAAGCCTTTGCTTCCCAGGCCCTCTATTCGATCCGCAAAATCGGGATCGAGGACAGGATGGCCGATATTAATCCCAACGGCGGCGCCATCGCCCTGGGGCATCCCCTGGGAGCCAGCGGCGGCAAACTCACTGCCCAGCTTCTCTATGAAATGAAACGCCGCAAGGCCAAACGCGGCATGGTGTCGATGTGCATCGCCGGCGGAATGGGCGCTGCGGGCATCTTCGAAATGCTGTAACATTTTAATCGTTGTCGATAGAAAGGCCATGACCTTCCCGGTCATGGCCTTTTTTTCTCCGGTCGCGTCATCACGCATTGATACGGTTGCAAAGAAGAACGTTCGAGCGGCGGCAG
Source organism: Syntrophales bacterium (assembly GCA_963668175.1). Lineage (GTDB taxonomy): Bacteria > Desulfobacterota > Syntrophia > Syntrophales > PHBD01. The sequence continues at coordinate 342,546 of OY764159.1, read as the reverse complement.
AAAGGTCATCCCGAAATATCTATTGAAAATGGCGGGGCGGGCTGTTAAGGAACAGGTCCTTGATATCGGTGATGTTATGAGAATACTCGGATTGGATTACGGGGAAAAAAGGATCGGGGTTGCCGTAAGCGATGAGCTGGGACTGACCGCTCAGGGGCTGGAGACCGTTCAGCGTAAAAATGCAGCCCATGACGTGGAGCGCATCGGAAAAATCGCCCGCGAAACCGGTGCGGAGAAGATCGTCATCGGCTACCCCATCCGCCTGAACGGTGAAGAGGGCATCCAGTGTGAAAAAGTTAAACGTTTTGCCGGACGGTTGAAGGCGGCTTTGTCCATTCCCGTAGTATTTCAGGATGAAACCCTGACGACCAAGGAGGCGGAGTCCATTCTCATCCAGGCAAACGTGCGGAGGGAAAAGCGGAAACTCCTGGTCGATAAGCTGGCCGCCGGCATCATCCTCCAGGCTTACCTGGATTCACTGCGGAATCGGGAAGAGACATCGAGCACGCCAACGGATGCGGGTGACGCATGAAGAAGCGGTTGGTCAAGAAACTGAAAATCCTCAGTTTTTGTATCCTGGCGGGCATCCTGATCGCCGGATTTCTGTTTATCGTGTATGCGACAAGTCCCGTGGACGATCAGCAGACGACCGTAACGGTAGAAATTCCCATCGGTTCCGGATTCCGGCAGATTGTCCAGATTCTCGATAACGCGGGCCTTATTAAGAACAAGGTGTTCTTCTCCGGATTAGCCGTTTTCAAAAAGGCCCATAAACATATCCATGCCGGCGAGTATGAATTCACGACGGCCATGACACCGGCGGAGATTATCGATAAACTCGTGAAGGGCCTTGTGAAGGCATATAAAGTGACCATCCCGGAGGACTTAACGATCCGGGAAATTGCCGCCCGCCTGTCCGCCAACAAGCTCATCGACGAAAAGGAATTTTACGCGCTGACGCGGGACAAGGCATTCCTCCAATCCTTAAATGTCCGGTCCGCTTCCGTTGAGGGATTTATGTTCCCGAATACGTATAATTTCACCCGTTCGATGGGGGCAAGGGAGATCATCAAGGTGATGGTCAACCAATTCTGGAAGTCTTATACGCCCGACTTGCGAAAAAGAACCGAAGAACTGGGATGGACGACGGAAAAAGTGGTTACCCTGGCCTCGCTGATCGGCAAGGAATCCGGTTTCAAGGATGAAAAGAATCTGATTGCCGCCGTGTTTCATAACCGCCTGAGACAAGGCATGAAGTTGCAGAGCGACCCCACGGCGGTTTATGACCTGAGCGACTTCAACGGCGCCGTCAAGAAAGGGCACCTGAAAAGACAATCCCCATACAATACTTATATTATTGATGGGCTTCCTCCCGGTCCGATCGCGAATCCGGGGATCGATTCCATCCGCGCCGCCCTGTTTCCTGCCTCGGTCGACTATCTTTACTTCGTCTCCAATAGAAACGGTTCTCATCTCTTCTCGTCGTCCTTCCGTTCCCACCAGAATGCCATCCATTATTATCAACATGCCAGGTGATATCGCCGCCGGTTAGAATTCCTGCCCCGGGTATGACATCGGGATTTCGTAATAGCGGATTCGACGGGAAAGCTGTCCGGTGGGAAAAGTATTCCTAAGACGTCAAATTGCAAGGAAAACACCACAATTTTTGCTTGACAAACCCAAAGGCCGCCTTTATAGTCGGACAACGTGGGTCAAAGTGGGTCATTGTGGAGGGATAGAATTGTCTGTTTTCAGAGGTCAATATTACCACAGTCTTGATGATAAGGGAAGGATTACACTGCCTTCCCGGCTGCGGGATGTATTTGCCGAAAAGAAGGATAATCGCATGGTCATTACGACCTGGGACGGTTATCTCATGGTCTTTCCCTATGACGAATGGCAGATTATCGAAGCGAAGGTGTCTCATCAATCGATTTTGAAAAAGGAAGTCCGGGCCTTTCAGCGTTTCTTCATGTCCGGTGCCGTCGATTGTACCCTGGACAGCCAGGGGAGGATTCTGGTTCCTCCCAATCTGCGGGAATATGCTCAGATAGATAAGGAAGTCGTTCTGGCAGGTATGATCAGGGTCATCGAGATATGGAACAAGGAGCGGTTTGCCGAAGCTATGAAGAAGACGGAAGAAGACCTGCCCAATTTCAGCGAATACATGGCCGATCTGGGAATATGATGGAATGGACGGATATCATCAACCGGTCATGCTGGAGGAAACGATAGCCTCTCTCGCCTGTAAAAAGGGAGGCATCTATGTTGACGGTACAGTGGGAGGTGGCGGTCACGCATACGAGATACTGAAAAGAGTATATCCGGAAGGTCTTCTCGTCGGCATCGACAAGGATGAAGAAGCCGTGCAGGCGGCCTCGGAACGACTGCAGGAATTCGGCGCAAGAAAGATCCTCGTCAGGGGGAATTTTGCCGATATCGTCTCCATTTTGGGAGACTTGGGGATTGACGAGATTGACGGGTTCCTGCTCGATTTAGGCGTTTCTTCGCATCAGTTGGATGACCCTGAGAGAGGATTCGGAATAGCCCGAAGCGGCCGCCTGGACATGAGAATGGATCGCAAAGGCGGACTTGACGCACATGATCTTGTCAACACTCTGCCTGAAAGGGAATTGGCGAATATCATCAGAACGTACGGCGAGGAAGCGATGGCGGCCAGGATTGCGAGGGCCATAGTGAAAAGACGAGGTATCGCTTCCATCGAGACGACGGCGGAACTGGCATCGGTTGTTGCCGCCGCCGTATCCGGCCGTGGAGGAAAAAAGAGCATCCATCCGGCGACAAGAACTTTTCAGGCCTTGCGTATCGCCGTGAACGACGAACTTGCGAATTTGCAGAAGGTCCTTCCGGATGCGATCGGGACCCTCCGTACGGGTGGCAGGATTTCCGTAATTTCCTTCCATTCTCTGGAGGACAGGATTGTTAAGAACATGTTTCGCGATGAGGCGGCAGGGTGTCACTGTCCGCCGAATCTTCCCGTATGTGTCTGTCATAAGAAACCGTCCCTCAGGCTGGTGGCGAAACGAGCAGCAAAGCCCGGCGAGGAGGAGGCGCGATTGAATCCGCGGTCGAGAAGTGCCCGTTTAAGAACGGCGGAGAGAGTATAAACGATGGCCCTGGTGGAGACGATCAGAGAAGGGATTTTCGACGGCAGGCGGGCCTTGAGCGGTTTGAAGCTCTCAACGCTCATCGTCGTCGCGTTCGTCCTGATGATTCTTGCCCTGGCCTATGTCTGGTCCCATATTCACATGACCCAGATGGAATACAGAATTGCCGCGGAAATCAGCAAGAAAGAGGCATTGCTGGAAGAACAGAGAAAACTGAAACTTGAGCATGCCACCCTCAAATCTCCCCGGCGCATCGAGAGCATAGCAAGAAATAATCTGCAGATGACGTATCCCGACAGGGAACAGGTTATAGCGATAAAGAAATGAAAAAAACCGCGAAGAACAGAGATCCGGAAAAATGGTTGAAGATAAGGCTGGGAAGCCTTTTGCTGTTCTTTGTCGTTCTCTTCGTCGCCTTGATTTCCCGGGCCATGCAGCTCCAGGTGCTGTCCGGCGATGCCCTGAAAACCCTGGCCAATAAACAGCATACGCGCTCCATCCAACTTCAGCCGGAACGCGGCGTTATTTTCGATCGCAACGGAGAAAAACTGGCCGTCAGCATCATGGCCGATTCCGTCTGTGCGGACCCATCGAAGATAGAAGACCGCAACGCCGCGGTTTCCAAGCTGTCCTCCATTCTCATGATCGATCGGGCCACCGTTGCCAAAAAACTCTCCGACGGAAAGCGCTTCAGCTGGATTGCCCGGAAAGTCACGCCTGATCAGGCGAACGCGATTGAAAATCTCAATCTGGACGGTATTTTCCTGGTCAAGGAACCGAAGCGATTTTATCCCAACGGCGAACTGGCGGGATCGTTGCTCGGTTTCGTCGGCCTTGATTCAAAAGGTCTCGACGGACTCGAATTGCGCTACGATAACGATTTGAAAGGTACTTCCGAAAATCTGGTCTGGGCAAGGGATGCCAAGGGCAATAAACTGTATCCACGTGCCGATAAAACGAATGTCAAGAAGGATGAAAGCCATAGCCTGGTTCTCACGATCGACAGCCGCATTCAGTACCTTGTCGAATCGAAGCTCAAGGAAGCCGTCCGGGCCAAAAGCGCCAAAGGCGGCTTTGCCATCGTAATGGATCCTAAGACCGGTGAAATCCTGGCCCTTGCCAACGAGCCCAGCTACAATCCGAATAAGTCGAAAGACAGTCCTGACAAGGGCAAGAACAAGGCCATCGCCGATTGTTTTGATCCGGGATCGACCTTTAAGCCCTTTCTCGTTGCGGCCGCCCTGGAAGAGTCGATTGTTAATGTGAATAGCCGTTTCAATTGCGAAAACGGTCAATACAAGGTCGCCGACCGGGTCATACACGAAGCGAACAGACAAAGGCACGGGACGCTCGCCGTTAAGGACATTGTCAAATATTCCAGCAACATCGGTTGTGTGAAAATTTCCGAAAGGTTGGGGAAAGATAAATTCTACGATTATATTGCAAGATTCGGTTTCGGTCTAAAAACGGGAATAGAACTTCCGGGAGAATCGTCCGGTCTTCTCCGCCCGGTCAAGAAATGGTCCAAGGTCGATACGGCAACCATCGCTTTCGGGCAAGGCATCTCCGTAACGGCCGTACAACTGGTGACGGCGCTGTCGGCAATCGCTAATCACGGCGTTTTGATGAAGCCTTATATCGTAAAGGGGCTTATGGACAACAAAGGTACCATGGTTCAAACGACGTCGCCCACTGCCGTAAGGAAGGTGATATCGCCCGAGACAGCCCGGAAGCTGACTTCCATCATGACCGGCGTTGTCGGCGACCCCGACGGAACCGGAAAGAATGCGAAGATTGTGAACGTTGCCGTGGCCGGGAAAACGGGAACGTCGCAGAAATTCGATTTCCGTAAACACGTCTATTCGAACGAAAGAGTGCGTACCTCCTTTATGGGCTTTTTCCCCGCCGAAGAGCCCCAGGTGGCTATGCTGGTCATCCTCGACGAACCGCAGGTCGATAAATGGGGCGGATTAGCGGCGGCCCCGGTCTTTAAGAACATCGGGGAACAGATTCTTACCTGCTTCAAGACGAATATCAGGACCAAACCTCTTCCTCTGCGCGAAGACGAAAAAATCAACAGCGGTGTGAAGGTGAGACTGGTATCGACTCAGGAGAGCGTCATTGAGAACGATGCGGGCCCAGGCAACGCGGAGGATGACGAGACGCTGATGCCCAATTTCCGCGGTCAGACTGTTCGGGCAGCTTTGAAAAAAGCCACCGCACAGGGCATTGCATTAACCGTCAACGGAAGTGGCTGGGCCGTAAGTCAGAGACCGGCGCCCGGGACTCCCATTGGAGAAAACAGATCGTGTGTCGTATCTTTCAGCACCGGCGAGTGAGAGGTTTATTTGAAGTTAAATCACCTGATCCAGGGCATTGATGTCGTCGATCAAAAACGAACCTTTTCAGGTGACGTGGCGCATATTTGCTATAATTCGAAAGCTTGTTCGGAAGGAAGCCTATTTGTGGCCGTTCGGGGTCTGAAGTCCGACGGCCATGACTATATCCCGGAAGCTGTCGCCCGGGGAGCCCGATTTATCGTCTGCGAGAGCGATTATGTCCCGCCCGAGGGCGTTACGGCGATTCGGGTGAAGGACGGCCGCAGGGCTCTCGGCATCCTCGGAAAGAACTTCTACCAGCATCCCTCTTCCCGTCTCTGCCTGATAGGTATTATCGGAACCAACGGCAAAACCACAATCACTTATTTGCTTGAATCCATACTTAGGGCCGCAGGTTACAGAACGGGTGTTTTGGGGACGGTCAATTATCGTTTTCACGACGTCGTAAAACCCGCACCCAATACAACCCCGGAGTCGCTCGAGATGCAGAAGATTCTGTGGGAAATGGAGGAGGACGGAGTGACCCATGTCGTCTCCGAGGTCTCGTCCCATTCGCTGGATTTGAGAAGGGTCGACGACTGTGATTTCGATATCGGCGTTTTTACGAATCTCACACAGGATCATCTCGATTACCACCTGACCATGGAGAATTATTTCCAGGCCAAAAAACGATTCTTTACGGAAGTTCTGCCGCAAAGCGGAAAAAAGAGAAAATACCGGATGATCGTAAACAACGATGATTCATGGGGACAGAGGCTCACCCGCGAGGCGAACATAGCGGCGCTTACCTACGGCATCGAAAGCGCCTGCGACATTCATGCAGAGGAATACCGACTTCTCGTTGACGGTATCGAAGCCCGACTCGATCTCCGGGGAGAGCGTCTCGATGTCACATCCCCATTAATTGGAAAATTTAACCTGTCGAACATCCTGGCCGCAGTCGGTGCGGCCGTATCCCTGGATATTGCTTCCAGCCATATCCGAAACGGGATCGAGGCATTGAAGAATGTGCCGGGGCGTCTGGAGCGGGTCGAGGGGTCCCGGGACATCCGGGTATTTGTCGATTATGCCCATACGGAAGATGCCTTGAGACGCGTTCTTGAGAATCTGTCGGGCTTTAAACAGAAACGGCTGATTTCCGTTTTCGGCTGCGGCGGCGACCGTGACAGGGGAAAAAGGCCGCTCATGGGAGAAGCGGCAACGCATTTCAGTGACCTGGCGATTATCACGTCGGATAATCCGCGGACGGAGGATCCGTTATCCATCATCCGGGAGATTGAAGCGGGAATACAAAACGGTTCTGCAAGCAAACTGGAGGGCGATGCGTGGGCGATGGTCTCCGGGCGAAGATCCTATGCCGTCGTTCCGGATCGTAAGACAGCCATCACAAGGGCCATTGCCTTTGCCCAACCGGGCGATATCGTCCTGATCGCCGGGAAGGGACATGAAGATTATCAGATCCTGGGCGACCGGAAGATATTCTTCGACGACCGCCTGGTGGCGGCGGAAGCATTAAGATCGGCTTCCGGCGGGGGGCCTCGTGGCTGAGACGACGCCCGTCTTGAGCGGGCATGAGATTTTAGAGGCCGTAAACGGACGTCTCGTCAATGGCGACGGCAATGTAACATGCTGCGGCGTTTCCACGGATTCCCGGACGGTAAGAACGGGGAACCTCTTTATAGCCCTGAAGGGGGAAACATTCGACGGCCATGATTTTCTCGATGCGGCTGTCAATGTCGGCGCATCGGCGGTCCTGGTCCAGGAGGAACCGAAGAAAAAGATATCGGGTGATACAACGCTTATTCTCGTTGACGACACCCTGAAGGCCCTGGGCGACTTGGCGCGCTGCTGGAGGAACAGGTTTTCCATTCCTGTGATAGCGATAACGGGAAGCTCGGGAAAAACGACGACGAAGGAGATGCTGGCGGGAATTGTCGGTCAATCGAAAAATGTCCTCAAAACGGAGGGCAATTTGAACAATCTGATCGGTATGCCTATGACCCTGTTGCGGTTGACGGATGAACATGAAGCGGCCATCCTGGAACTGGGGACCAATCAGCGGGGTGAAATCGCCCGTTTGACCGACATTGCCGGGCCCAATATAGGTTTGGTCACGAATATCGGCCCCGCGCACCTCCAGGGATTGCACTCCCTCGACACGATCAGGGAGGAAAAGGGCGATCTCTTCCGCTATATGGGGAACCAGGGAACGGCCGTCGTCAACCTGGACGACGGGAACATCCGTGAAGTGAGCCGTTCCTGGAGCGGAAAACGCGTTACCTTCAGCATAGATGGGCCGGCGGATGTAACCGCAGAGAATATGGAAACAATGGATGCGGCCGGGATCTCTTTCCGCCTCGTGTCCGGCGCGGAAAAGAGCGATGTCTTCATGAAAATAGCCGGGCGGCATCATGTCTATAATGCCCTAGCCGCCGCCGCCGTGGCCCGGGCTCTCGGGATGGACGGGGCTTTTATCGGCAAGGGCCTCGCCTCCTTTCAGCCTGTTGCCGGCAGGATGGCGATTCGAAGTCTGGCGAACGGGTCCTTTATTATCGACGATACCTATAACGCCAATCCCGCGTCGGTCACCGAGGCCTTGAAGGCATTGCGGAATCTTCGCGGCCAAGGACGCGCAATCGCCGTTCTGGGAGATATGCTCGAATTGGGAGAGCAGTCCCGTTCCCTGCACGAATCCATCGGCGAAGTCGCTGCGCAAACCGGTGTCGACCGCCTTCTTCTGAAAGGGGAATTTGCGTCTGCGACTGCGGCGGGCGCCTTAAGGATGGGGATGCCGGCTGATGCCGTCATCTGCTTTCAGGAAGATGGAGACGCTGCCGAATTCGCTAAACCGTATCTTCATGACGGTGACTGGGCCCTCGTTAAAGGGTCGAGACGCATGAAGATGGAGCAGATCGTACAACGTATCGTAAGCATGATCGGGTTAAAACAGGACCGTAACTGAGAATCGACATGGGCAAAGATGACGGAAAGGGAATGACGTGATATATCATTTATTATATCCACTGCATACGACGTTTTCGTCGTTTAACGTCTTCCGCTATATCACTTTCCGGACGATTTACGCCGCCATTACGGCGCTGATCATCTGTTTTGTCGTGGGACCGTGGATGATCAGGAAACTGCAGGCCCTGCAGATAGGTCAGCAGGTACGCAACGATGGTCCGAATTCCCATCTTGCCAAACAGGGCACGCCGACGATGGGTGGGCTCCTGATCATTTTTGCCGTAGTGCTGTCGACATTGCTGTGGGCCAATCTGACGGTCGACTATGTCTGGCTTGTCCTTCTCGTGACAGCGGGATACGGATTCATAGGATATCTCGATGATTATCAGAAACTTATCAAGAAGAACAGCAAAGGGCTCTCGGGAAAAGTGAGGCTCACCGGTGAAATCGCGATCGCCCTTTTTATCAGCATTTATCTCTATTTCAAGACGGGATTCACGACGGCGATTACCATCCCCTTCTTCAAGACGGTTCTGCCCGATCTGGGCTGGGGATACTTCGTCCTGACGACCTTTGTCATTGTCGGTTCCGCCAATGCCGTCAATTTAACGGACGGGCTGGACGGACTCGCCATCGGGCCGGTCATTACCTGTTTCCTGACATACCTGATTTTTGCCTATCTTGCGGGCAATATCAGGATCGCCGGATATCTTCAGATTCCGTATGTCTCCGGAACCGGCGAATTGTCCGTTTTCTGCGGGGCGATGGCAGGGGCGGGCATTGGGTTTCTCTGGTACAATACCTACCCCGCCCAGGTCTTCATGGGAGACGTTGGCGCGCTCTCGCTGGGTGGTTCTCTGGGGACGCTGGCCATTCTCACGAAGCAGGAAATTCTCCTTGCCATCGTCGGGGGAGTGTTCGTCATGGAGACCCTGTCCGTCATCCTGCAGGTCGGTTGGTTTAAATTGTCGAAGGGCGAGCGCATTTTCCGGATGGCGCCGATACACCACCATTTCGAACTCAAAGGGTGGCCGGAGCCGAAGGTCATCGTCCGTTTCTGGATCATATCGATTCTGCTGGCGCTTGTGGCGATCAGCACACTGAAGTTGAGGTAGTTTTTCATGATTGATCTTTCCGCCAAGAAGGTATTGGTAATCGGATTAGGCAAAACCGGGGTTGCCACGGCACGGTTTCTGTCCGGTCGCTGTGCAAAGGTTTGCGTGACCGATGCAAAACCGGCGGAGCAATTGACCCAGGCTTTGGACGATATCCGCGGACTGTCCGTCGTGTTCGGTCCATACGGCACGGCGCTCCTCGATGAGGCAGACCTGGTGATCCCTTCTCCCGGCGTGTCGCCCTCGAATCCGCTGCTCGTCGAGAGCGGCAAGCGGGGCATTCCGATTCTGAGCGAGTTGGAATTGGCATCCCGGTTTCTCAAGACGCCGATGGTCGCCATCACCGGCACAAACGGCAAGACGACGACCACGACACTCGTCGGGGATATATTGAAGGCCTGGGGCAAAAAGGTCTTCGTAGGAGGAAACATCGGCAGTCCGCTTATCGGTTATGTGACGGGTCCGCAAGAGGCCGATTATGTCGTCGTCGAGGTGAGCAGCTTCCAACTGCAGTGGATCGAACGGTTTCATCCGAAGGTCGCCGTACTTTTGAATACGACTTGCGACCATGTCGATTATCACGGATCGTTTGCCGCCTATCGGGCGGCGAAGGAGCGCATTTTCGAAAACCAGATCCCGGGCGATCTGGCCATTCTCAATGATGACGACAGTGAAACGGTCGAGCTTGCCGGAAGGCTGGCCGCCGACGTACGGTTCTTCAGCTCGTCCCGGCATGTGGCCGCAGGGATGTTCGTTGAAGGCGAAAGCCTGGTTTACGGTATGCCGTCCGGGGAGAGGGAGACGTATCCACTGTCCATGATTCAATTGCCGGGCAGGCACAATATCGAAAACGTCATGGCGGCAATCATGGCAACAAGATTCTGCGGCTGCCCCGCAGCGGATGTGACACGGACCATTAGCGGTTTTCGGAGCATAGCGCACCGGATTGAGTTTGTTGCTGAAAAGGGCGGAGTCAAATATTTCGACGATTCGAAAGGTACGAATGTCGATGCCGTGAAACGGGCCCTTGAAACCTTCTCCGACCCCGTGGTTCTCCTGATGGGAGGGCGGGATAAGGATAGCGATTTCAATATCCTGCGAAACACCATCAAGGAGAGGGTTGCGGAGCTTATCCTGTTCGGAGAAGCCCGGGAGAGAATCAAGGCCGTCATCGGCGATGTGGTTGGGACCTCAATGGCAGCGACGCTCAAGGAAGCGACGGAATTGGCTGCCCGCCATGCGGCTCCCGGGCAGATTGTCCTTCTGTCCCCGGGGTGTGCAAGCTTCGATGAATTTACGGATTATAAGGACAGAGGACGGTTTTTCAGGCAAACCGTGGAGAAGATGGTATCATGAGCGAGCTTCCTCAGCCTCAAACGGCCGACAAGAGCCCCGATTTCGTATTGCTCATTATCACGCTCATTCTGGTCACTGCCGGAACGGTCATGATTTACAGCTCGAGTTCCATCCTGGCCATGGAACGTTATAAAGACGGTCAATACTTTCTGAAGAAACAGGCCTTCTTCGTGTGCATCGGTGTGGCGTCTATGCTGATTCTATCCCGGATTCATTACAGCAAGCTTAAGCTCGTAGCGTATCCGGCGGTTGCTGTGAGCGCCGTTATGCTCACGCTGGTGCTGATTCCCCATGTGGGTATCCGGGCCGGGGGGGCGACCCGCTGGCTGAAGATGGGTTTCTTCTCTTTTCAGGTCACCGAAATGGTCAAGATCGTTGTCGTTCTCTTTCTGGCCCAGTACCTGACAAGAAAAGCCGGCCAGTTGAAAGAGTTCAAACGGGGGATCATGGTCCCTTTGGGTACCGTCGTTTTCCTGGTTTGCCTGATTCTCCTGGAGCCCGATTTCGGGACGGCGATGATCATCATGGTAACCATGATGTTCATGCTCTATTTGGCCGGCAGCCGGATCATTCACCTGGCCGGCCTTGCGTCGCTCTTTCTGCCTATCGGTCTGTGGCTCATCATGCACAAGAGCTACCGCATGGAGCGGATGATGACCTTCCTCGATCCCTGGCGGGATCCGGGAAAGTCGGGCTTCCAAATCATCCAGTCCCTCCTGTCCTTCGGGTCCGGAGGGTCTTTCGGCGTCGGTATCGGCGACGGCATGCAGAAGCTTTTCTACCTGCCTGAGCCTCATACGGATTTTATATTGGCGATTATTGCGGAGGAAAGCGGTTTCTTCGGCGTGGCTCTCGTGATTGTCCTGTTTACGCTCCTCATTCTGAGAGGCTTCTGGATATCCTTCAAGGCGGCGGACCGTTTCGGCATGTTCCTTGCCGCCGGTCTGACCATGGTTCTTGCTCTGGAAGCTTTCATCAATATTGCCGGCGTCATGGGTCTGGTTCCCCTCAAGGGTCTGGCCCTGCCGTTTTTGAGTTACGGAGGGACTTCGTTGATCATGAGTTTGGTCGCGATAGGCGTCCTTTTAAACATATCCGCCCAGGCAAAACGGCCGGCGGAAGCGACGTAAAGAAATTGTAACTGGTTTAAATGACTGGAACCGGGATGTTTATGAACATTTTAATTGCCGGAGGAGGAACCGGGGGACATCTCTTTCCCGGTGTTGCCATAGCGGAAGAATTTCTGCGCCGCGACAAACGGCATCGGATCCTCTTTGTCGGTACGGACCGCGGACTGGAAAAAAGAGTCCTCGGCGGCTTGGGCTTCACTTTGCGTACGATCGATGTCGAAGGCGTGAAGGGTAGAGGACTGGCGAAGACGTTAAGGGCTCTTATGAAGATTCCCGGCAGCTTGATGCAGGCGGCTAAGATCATCGGCGAATTCAACCCCGCCATCGTCATCGGTGTGGGAGGTTACGCATCCGGGCCGGCTGTTCTGGCGGCGTTCCTGCGAGGGATAAAAACCGCGATCGCCGAACAGAACGCCATCCCGGGTTTGACCAATCGAATTCTCGGTCGGATTGCCGCACGTATTTTCGTAAGTTTTGCCGAAACGGAAAAGTGGTTTGCCAAACGGAAAACCGTCGTTACCGGCAATCCCATCCGGGCGAATTTCACCGTCTCCGGAAAAGCGGAGGAGAAGAAAGACGATTTGTTCCGGATTCTCGTCTTCGGAGGCAGCCAGGGGGCTCACGCCGTAAACGAGGCGGTTATCGGTTCCCTGGAATATCTGCAGCATTTGAAAGACAGGATCAGGTTTACCCATCAGACGGGTACGGACGACAGGGACGGCGTCGTCAAAGGTTACAAGGGCTACGGCGTCGAGGCGTCGGTGGAACCCTTTATTATGGACATGGCGGCGGCCTACAGGTCGGCCGATCTCCTGATCTGCAGGGCAGGCGCCACTTCCATCGCCGAAATCACGGCCATGGGCAAGGCTTCCATATTGGTTCCTTTCCCATATGCCATCAACGACCACCAGACCAAGAACGCCCAGGTCCTGGTCCGCGGCGGGGCGGCCAGGATGATTCCCCAGCAGGAACTGAATGGCAGGCGTCTGGCTGAGGTCATTGAGCATATGTACAGCCATCCGGAAGCATTAAGGGAAATGGAGCAGGCATCGGCACAGCTTGGCAACGCCAGGGCTGCCGCGGATGTCGTCGACGCCTGCATGGCGCTGGTTCATTAAGGATGAGTTAACTATGAAAGAGATACAACGGATCGATGCGATGCGCCGCAAGGTACGACGGATTCATTTCGTCGGAATCGGCGGCATCGGTATGAGCGGTATCGCGGAGGTCCTCTTAAATTTGGGGTATGATGTAAGCGGCTCCGATCTCAATCCGACGGACATTACCTATCGCCTCGTATCCCTGGGCGCCGTCGTCCACAATGGGCATCGTGCGGAGAATGTCGGGCAGGCCGACGTGGTCGTCACGTCGACAGCGGTCAGACAGGACAATCCGGAGGTTTTGGAGGCCCACAGAAAAGGTATTCCGGTGATACCTCGGGCGGAGATGCTTGCGGAACTCCTCAAGATGAAGTTTTCCATCGCCGTTTCGGGAAGCCACGGCAAAACGACGACGACTTCGATGATCTCGACGGTGCTGGCTTACGGAAAGTTCGATCCGACGATGGTCATCGGCGGCAAGCTGTCCAGCATCGGCAGCAATGCGAAGATAGGCGACGGCGAGATCATTGTGGCGGAGGCCGACGAAAGCGACCGCTCCTTCCTGAAACTTGGTCCGACGCTGGCCGTCATCACGAATATTGATCTCGAGCATCTGGACCATTACCGGGACATCGAGGACATCAAGGAGGCCTTTCTGCAGTTCGCCAACATCGTCCCCTTTTACGGCTCGACGGTACTCTGCATCGACAGCCCCCATGCCCGGGAAATCTTTCCCATGATCAAGCGACGAACCATTACGTACGGCTTGACCGAAACGGCTGAATATCGGGCCGAACGAGTATCGTTTACGGGTGCCGGAACCGGGTTCGATCTCTATTTCCGGGATCAGCTTCTGGGCGCCGTTCAATTGAAAGTGCCGGGCATGTTCAACGTATACAACGCAATGGCAACGATCGCCGTTGCCTCTGAGATCGGTATGCCTTTTCCCGACATTTGCGAAGGGATCAAGACATTTGTCGGCGTGCAGCGCCGGCTGGAATTGAAAGGGACCGCCTGCGGCATCCGGGTCGTTGACGATTACGGACATCATCCGACGGAAATCCTGGCGACGCTAGCGGCGGCAAAGCAAGTGTGGCCTGACGGACGGCTTGTCGTGGTCTTTCAGCCCCACCGTTACACACGGACCAAGGGACTGTTTAAGGAGTTCCTTGCCTGCTTTAAAGATGCCGATATCCTGATCGTCATGGATATCTATGCCGCAAGCGAAGAGCCCATTCCGGGCATCACCTCGCAGAGCCTCTGCGATGGTATCCGGGAGGCGGGGCATCCGCATGTCGTCTATATGCCGAAGATGGAAGCCATCGTCGACTATCTGAAAGAGGTGGCGAGGCCGACGGACACGATTATTACTCAGGGTGCCGGCAGCGTCTGGAAGATCGGCGAGGCATTCCTGCAGAAGAGGGCGGAAACAGGGCCGGATGGGGGAGAGCGCTGACGATGCCGGCGAATGGGTTTACTGGAAACTTTTTGGATGAGATGGAAAACCTGGACCTAGGAGATGTCCTACGGGATGAGCCGCTTCATAAGCATACGTCGATGGGTGTCGGGGGCAAGGCGGACGTCATGGTCATGCCTAGGACGATCGATGCGTTGCGGCGCATTGTATCCCGGCTTTCAGAGCGCGGTATCGGATACCTGCCGGTGGGCAACTGGACCAATATTATCGTCAGGGACGGAGGTATCAGGGGCGTTGTCATATCCCTTAAAGGCCTCAGGAATATCCGCGTGGAGGATAAGGAAGGAGACGTTTCAGCCATTTACGCAGAGGCCGGCATAGCCCTGGCCGAGTTTGTCGACTTTGCGGCCCGGTCTTCCCTTGCGGGGATGGAATTTTGCGCGGGAATTCCCGGGAGTGTCGGCGGTGCCGTGAGGATGAATGCCGGAGCCTTCGGGCGAGAGATGAAGGACATTGTCGCGAAAATATCCATCCTGACCGGCGGCGGGGCCATGGTCGATATGCACCGGGACGAAATGCATTTTTCCTATCGGAACCTGGAATTACCGGAAGGGGCCGTTGTGGCCGCCGCCACGTTCGTGCTGGAGAAAGGTGCCGAAAGGGATGTACGCCGTCAAATCGGTGATATTATGGATCGGCGGAAAGCGAGGCATCCCCTTGGAGAACGCAACGCAGGTTCCATATTCAAGAATCCCAAAGATGTCCCCGCGGGCCGGATAATCGAAGAAATCGGCCTGAAGGGTACGGCGATAGGCGGAGCCAAGATATCGGAGAAACACGGCAACTTCATCGTCAATACGGGCGGAGCGAAAGCGGCCGATATCCTTGCCCTGATCGAACTCGTACAGGAGCGGGTTTCCAAAGAGCGGGGGATAGGGCTGGAACTGGAAGTAAAAGTCGTAGGCGAGTGAGCTTTATGAAGAGATCGATGCGGGCGCGGTTCCTGACTGTAAAAAGCCGCCTCAGAAGGAGGGCCGGAAATATTTCCCGGGATGTATTCAGGGCAACCATGCTGGTTGCCGCCATATCCCTGGTCGGGGCCGTCCTGATTTACGGAGCGAACATCCTGATCAGTTCGCCCTATTTCTGGATCAAGGAGACGGTCGTCCGCGGCTGCAAGGAAGTTACGGAGAAGGACGTACTCTCGCTTGCTTCGCTCAGATCGCCGCAAAGTCTTCTTGCGGTGAATGTACGTGTTACTTCCAATAAGATCAGAGAGAACCCGTGGATCAAAGATGTAACGGTCAGCCGTGAGCTTCCGAGCCGGCTGATTATCGAAATTCGCGAGAAAAAAGCGCTGGCGGTCATCAAGAAGGAAGAGGGGTTCTTTCTCATGGATACGGAAGGTAACCCCATCAAAAAGGTCGAGACGGCCGATGAGGCGGACCTGCCAGTGTTAACGGGTTATCAGAGCGAAAACAAAGATAACACGCAAATCCTTAAGAAGACCATGGATCTTTTGAAGTATGCGGCTGCCTCGAAAACATTTCCGCAGGCCAGCAACATATCGGAGGTACATAACAGCGATACCCTGGGCGTTTCGGTTTTTACGGATAAAGGCATTTGTCTCCATCTTGGTTTTGACGGATTTGAAAACAAGCTGTCCCGATTGAATGCCGTGATCGCGGATCTGGAGGCCAAGAATTTCAAACTGGCATACTCCAATATAGATCTCAGCGACCCTGAAAAGGTAACGGTGAAATGGAAAAATGTATCTATAGCCGCAGAATCTGCGGAATCGAAGAAAGGACATAGGATTTAGGGGGCCGGAAAAACTGTCGGCCGGTTGCGGTTGGATGGATATCCGGCGGCGGATACGGGGGTAAGTCGATGGCAAAGAAAAAAAGCAGACTGATTGTAGGTCTCGATGTTGGAACGACCAAGACATGCGTCGTCGTGGGAGAGATAACGGACGCCGGCGTCGATATCATAGGTATCGGTTCCCATCCCTCACAGGGCTTAAGAAAGGGTGTTGTTGTCAATATCGAAAGTACGGTCAACGCCATTAAAAGGGCCGTTGAAGAAGCCGAACATATGTCGGGGTGCGAGATCAGCTCCGTTTACGCGGGAGTTGCCGGCGGGCACATCCAGGGACAGAACAGCTTGGGGATCGTAGCCGTTAAAGGCCGCGAAGTCGATGAAGAGGATGTGCAGAGGGCCGTTGACGCAGCCAAAGCCATTGCCATCCCGCTTGACCGGGAGATACTCCATGTCCTGCCGCAGAACTTCATCGTCGACGATCAGGACGGCATCAAGGTTCCCGTGGGGATGTCCGGCGTCCGTCTTGAAGCCAAGGTCCACATCGTTACCGGTTCCGTCACCTCGATTCAGAATATCATCAAGTCCGTCAACCGGGTCGGTCTCGACATCAACGACGTCATTCTCCAGCAGCTTGCCACGAGCGACGCCGTACTGAGCGACGACGAGAAAGACCTGGGCGTGGCCCTCATAGACATCGGCGGCGGAACGACGGATATCGCCGTTTTTGCCAACGGCAGCATTCAACATACGGCAGTGATTCCCGTCGGAGGCAATTACCTGACGAACGACATCGCCACGGGTTTAAGAACGCCCGTTGCCGAAGCGGAGAAATTGAAGATCAAATATGGCTGCGCTTACGGCCCGCTGATCGCCCGGGATGAGACTATCGAGGTATCGAGCGTGGGAGGACGGGACCCCCGGGAAGTCTCCCGCCAGATCCTTTGCCGGATCATCGAGGCCCGTATGGAGGAGATCATTTCGATGGCCCACAAGGAGATTGTCCGTTCAGGATTCGACGATCTCCTGGCGGCCGGCATTGTGCTGACCGGAGGAACGGCCATCATCGAAGGTATTGTGGAATTAACGGAAAGGATCTTTCATATGCCGGTCAGGAGAGGAAGTCCCACCGGCGTGGGAGGCCTGACCGATATCGTCAACAGTCCTATGTATGCTGCCGCCGTGGGTCTGGTTGTATACGGAAACAGGAAGAACACGTCGGACCGCAGCAGCAAGGCGGAACGTTCCGTGTCCAATCGGCTGACAAAAAAAGTTAAGCAATGGTTCTTAGAATTTTTCTAAAGGGGAGGTCTAATTATGTTCGAATTATCAGACATCGGCAACACAACGGCAAAAATCAAGGTAATCGGCATAGGAGGCGGCGGGGGCAATGCCTTGAACACCATGATTTCCTATAATCTGGTGGGCGTTGATTTCATTGCCGCCAACACGGACGCCCAGGCGCTGGGGGCCTCCTCGGCACCCGTCAAGCTCCAGCTTGGTCTCGAGACGACCAAAGGGCTCGGCGCTGGCGCCAACCCCGAAATCGGGAAGAAAGCAACCATCGAAACCCGGGATATCCTGCTGTCCCATCTGGAAGGCGCCGATATGGTCTTCATCACCGCCGGCCTGGGAGGCGGGACAGGCACGGGGGGCGCTCCTATCGTTGCGGAAATCGCCAAAGAGGTCGGGGCGCTGACGGTCGGCGTCGTGACCAAGCCTTTCCAGTTTGAAGGGAAGCGGAGAAATCAGCAGGCGGAAGACGGCGTGATCGAAATGAAAAAAATCGTCGACACGCTGATCGTCATTCCCAATCAAAGACTGATGAGCATCGGCGGACGGAGCCTGTCCCTCCTGGATGCCTTCAAGAAGGCGGACGACATCCTGTATCACGCCGTCAAGGGAATCTCCGACTTGATTATCATCCCCGGATACATTAACCTTGACTTTGCCGATGTGAAAAATATCATGTCCCAGATGGGCATGGCGCTCATGGGCACCGGTATAGCCAGAGGAGAGAACCGGGCCGTCGAAGCCGCGCAAAAGGCCATCTCGTCGCCTCTTCTCGAAGACAATACGATACAGGGGGCTCAGGGCATTCTTCTCAACATCACCGGCGGTCCCGATATGACCCTTTATGAAGTCAACGAGGCTTCTTCGCTGATCCACGCGGAAGCCCATGAGGACGCGAACATTATCTTCGGAACGGTGATCGACGACACGATGGGCGACGATATCCGCATCACCCTGATCGCCACGGGATTCGACGAACAGCGGCTGAAAAAAGATAAACCGCAAAACGTGGCCCACATGGGGTCGTTCAAGAAGGAAGATCTCTCTGTCCCCGCCTATTTGAGAAAAGAGAGGGCGATAGAGAAGATGGAGAATATGACGGTCGTTAAGATGGGTATGATCGATGACCATACGGCCGATATAGAGATTCCGACATTCTTGAGAAAACAGGCAGACTGATCGGCGGAACAGGACATGGTCGGCGCGATGCGTGCCTGTTCCCGCCAAACAGGGATGCAGACAGCAGCGGACGGTTGATGCTATGTCCTGGACCATAAAAAAAAGCCACCGGGAATTGCTGGCCCGGGAGAAAGGTTACGAGCAGAAAGCGCGGGGAGAAGGTCTTTCCGTATGTTTGGTCTATCCGAATGTTTATCGCGTGGGGATGGCCAATCTCGGCTTTCAAACCGTATACGACATCATCAACAGGCAGCCGGCCGGTTTGTGCGAAAGGGCCTTTCTGCCGGAAGTTCACATCGAAGAAGAACTCCTTCGTGTCCGGAGCCCCCTGCTCAGCATCGAGACACAAAGTCCTTTAAATGAATTCGACATCGTCGCCTTTTCCCTTTCTTTTGAAAACGACTACCCCAATATATTAAAAATACTGGATCTGGCCAGAATTCCCCTGGAGTCTTCCGAACGTGGAGAGGGCCATCCACTCATCGTCGGCGGTGGCATATCCGTGACCATGAATCCGGAACCGCTGGCCGATTTCTTCGATCTCTTCATCATCGGAGAAGCTGAAGAGGTCCTGCCGGAATTCATGCAGGCCTGGGGCGAAGCCAGACGGCAAGGCCTGTCGAAGGCGGAGGCTCTCCTGCGCGTTCAACGGACGATCGAAGGGATCTATGTGCCCGGACTCTATGCCGTATCATATGGAAAAGAGGCGGCCATTGCCGGCTTCGAGCCCGTCGATTCGGCGATTCCCTGGGTGGTCGCCCGGCGCTGGATCAAAGACATCGATGCCTTTGCCACCAGCCAGAAAATTATTCCGGCCGATTCGGAATTCGGCGACATGTACCTCACGGAAGTCAGCCGCGGGTGCCGTCGCGGGTGCCGCTTCTGTGCTGCCGGTTTTATCTACAGACCGCCAAGATTCAGAAAACCGGCAACCCTGGAAGAGTCTTTCCGGCAGGGGATAGGTTACGGCAAGAGAATCGGACTGCTCGGTACGGCCGTTTCAGACCATCCTCAGCTTGGCCGACTGTGCCGGACCGTCATGGATGAAGGCGGCCGGGTGTCCATCGGCTCTCTCCGCCTGGACCGCATCACGAAAGAGACAGTCGGCCTGCTGCAGGAATCGGGCGTCGATACCGTCTCGCTGGCGCCCGAGGCAGGAAGCCAGAGATTGAGGGATTCCCTCGGCAAAGGCATCACGGAGGCGCATATCCTGAATGCCGCCGAACTCATCGTCCATGCCGGCATTCTCTCGATCCGCTTCTATTTTATGGTTGGGCTTCCCATGGAGACGGACGACGATATCGATATGATCGTTCAGCTGGTGAAGAAGGTTCAGCATCAGGCTGTTAAAGCTTCATCGGGAAAGAAGCGTTTCCGAAAAATCACGGTCAGCATCAATCAGTTCATACCCAAACCGGCGACCCCTTTTCAGTGGCATCCCCTGGAAGATACGACGGTCGTCAAGACAAGAATCCGGAAGATCAAGGAGGCCTTGAAGAAAGACCGCAGCATCTCCGTCATTCACGATCTCCCCAAATGGAACTATATCCAGGCCCTTCTCTCCCTGGGGGACCGGCGGGTCGCCAAAATCCTGCTGGCCGTCCATGCATGCGGGGGAGATTGGACGCGGGCACTTAAGGAAACCGACATGAATCCGGACTTCTTTGTCTATCGTCCGAAGCCTGCTGACGAAATATTCCCCTGGGATTTTATCGATTACGGTACGGCCAAATCGCTTCTCCGCAGAGAATACGAAAAGGCCATCGGTGCCGATTGCGACTAGCGTTGCCGGTACAGCGGCCGTCGCGGATATTCGCCCTTGCACACGTCAGGGCGGGTATGTTACATAACAACAGACAGATGGGATGCGCATACAGATCATGACAGGCCATGAAAAGAGACGACGAAGGTCGCATTGACAGCCAAGAGAATCAACAATAATAAAACTTCCGGACCCTCCTTTTACGATCTCCTGCGTCGGACGGACGCTTTCGCCGCCTGGCTCAGTTCCAGAAAAGACAGGAATCCCGAACTGTTCATCGCCCTGGTGGAAGATCTCAGCGAGGAAGACCGCAAAATTCTGAACAGACGCGTCCCTCTCGTCATCGGTGCTAAAAAATCCGACCTCCGCCAATTGATGAACATGGAAAAGGAAAACCGCCATTTGCGTTCCCTCCTCCTGACGGACGATCTGACCGGCCTTTTCAACAGGCGTTTCTTCACGATGCAGCTCAAGATGGAGATGGCAAGAACGAGGCGCACAGGGCATGCGTGTTGTCTCATCATGATAGATTTCGATAATTTTAAATTGATCAACGATACAGCCGGCCACGATGCCGGAGATCGTTTCCTGGTCCGGATGGGTAAGGTCCTGCAGGACAATCTGCGCCCCACCGATTATGCCTGCCGCTTTGGCGGCGACGAATTCGCGGCCATCATGCCTTCGGCGGGGCTGGCGGAAGGAGTCCGTATTGCCGTCCGTATCCAGGCTGCCGTCAACCGGGAAATCGCCAGGATGAGATTGAAGGTCAAGAAACAAATCTCGATCAGTGTCGGCATGGCCGATTATGAACCGCAGTCCCGGCAGACTCCGGAAGAGTTCTTCAAGAAGGCCGACGAAGAGCTGTATCGGGCCAAACGGGAGGGGAAGAACAGGATCGCCTACGCGGAAGAAGTGAAGAAAAGATTCCCGGATGAAACGGCCCTGAGCCCGGAGGAGCGGTCGGCGATTACCAAACTGTAAATGGCCCCGGGTACTGCATACATGCCCGGTAAAGGACGGATGAGCGAGGAGAAGATGAAAAAACCTCTAATAGCATCGATCACCAGCGGGAAAGGCGGCGTCGGCAAGACATTCGTGACGGTCAACCTCGCCGCGGGACTGGTCCAGGCGGGCAAGAAGGTCCTCGTTGTAGATTGCGATCTGGGGCTTGCCAACATGGATGTCATGCTGGGAATCAATCCCGTCCATACCATGAAAGATATCATCTTCGGCGATGTCGAACTGAGCAAGGTCATCGTTGGCACCAAGGGCGGCTTCGACCTGATACCGGCAAGCTCCGGCGTTCGGGAAATGGCCCAGCTGATGTTCGAAAAGATCGAGACCATCAAGGAATTGATCCTCTCCTTCCAGGACTACGACGTAATCCTTCTGGATACCGGCGCCGGCATATCCGAAATGGTCCTGCAGTTTAACCTACTGGCGGCAAAGAACATCCTGATCATCAATCGAGAACTCACCTGCCTGACGGACGCCTATGCCATGGTGAAGGTTATGTTTCAGGTCTTCGGGCGGGATACATTCAGCGTCGTCGTCAACTCCACGGCCAATGAAAAGGAAGCCGATAAAATATACGGCCATCTCGATTCCATCTGCAAAAGATTTTTAGGGTTTTCACTGGATTATCTCGGATGGATCTCCCAGGACGAGCTTGTCCCCAAATCCATCATGAAGCAGGAAATTGCATTTCTTAAATCCCCCCAGTCTGTGGTAAATGCCAATTTCAGCCGGATCGTGCGGCTGGTTTCCCGTTGGAAGTCTTGACGATATCATTCTTTGCCGAGGCGAAAAGCGAGTACCGGACGCCGTCCCCCCGGAACCTGCGGGTAAAAGTGATCGTCTGCCGCGAAGAGTGCGGCGGTCCTGCATACTGCGATAATGAACGATCTGCACCAAAGGCGCCGAATTCATGATCTATTTCAAGTTGTTCGTAACAGCTGTCTTCTGGGGGGGCACTTTCGTCGCGGCCCGCATAGTGACCGAGCATGTACCGCCTCTCTCGGCCTCCTTCCTGAGATTCCTCGTTGCATCCTTTTTTCTTGTTGGTCTGGTCGTAAAAAGAGAGGGCCGCATTCCCGCTTTAGGGAGTCGTTACGCGATTCCCATCATTCTTCTAGGATTGACCGGCGTTATGGCTTATAACATATTCTTCTTCTTGGGGCTGAAGACGATTACTGCCAGCCGGGCATCGCTGATTATTGCCATGAATCCGGTCTTCATCGCCCTGTTCTCGGCTTTCCTGTTTAAGGAGAAGTTGGGAATGGTCAGATCGACGGGCATAATGCTCTGTCTTCTCGGTGCATTGGTCGTCATCTCCCACGGCCGTCCGTCCGATTTATTTGCCGGAAGGCTGGGCATCGGCGAGCTTTACATCCTGGGATGCGTCGCAAGCTGGGTCATCTATTCGCTGATAGGCAAGACGGTGATAGCGGAATTGTCGCCGCTTATCGCCGTCACGTATGCTTGCGTGGTCGGCGCGATAGGACTTTTCGTTCCTGCCTGTTTTGAGGGGTTCTGGCCGGCAGTCCTCCATCTTCCCATTCGGGTCTGGGCAGGACTGTTCTTCCTGGGTTTCTTCGGAACATTTTTAGGCTTCATCTGGTACTATGAAGGCATCAAATCCGTCGGACCTT
The DNA here is from genome assembly GCA_963668175.1 of Syntrophales bacterium. Classification (GTDB taxonomy): domain Bacteria; phylum Desulfobacterota; class Syntrophia; order Syntrophales; family PHBD01. The sequence goes on along the minus strand of OY764159.1, from coordinate 319,294 downwards.
CCCGGGCGGCCGTCTTCATCAATTTTGTTCCCGTAAGCGGCGTCTTCCTGGGATGGCTTATCCTCAATGAAACGCTGGATTGGTCCATCCTGGTCGGGGCGGTGCTGGTGGTCGGAGGGGTGTTCCTGACGAATGGAGGGCAAAATCCTTTTAAAGCGAGCGGACAATCGACGCAAGGGACGGGGCCGCATCGCCGTGGAGATGAATACGAAGAACACGCCGTCCCGCCTGCCTCAGCGCCTGCAGGTCGCCCAGGGCCTGGGCCTTTTTCAGGACGTCAAAGCTGATGGACGACGTGGGCGAATCCGCCGTGTCCGGAATGGGGATGTCGGAGGCGCTGTCGGCGGTAAACAGGATAAAGAGTCCACGGCCTGAATCTCCCTTATGAAGTTGCCCTGTTGAATGAAGATATCGGGGGCCGTACCCGCAAGTCGTGGCGAGATGAAAACGGTCCCGTATCCGTTTCCGCATCTCTTCCAAGGCTGTATCTGCGGCGCCGGACGGGGACAGGAAGGCCAGCAGTGCGACGTAATCGCCGGCACCGCCTTGTTCCAGAAACGCTGTGAGGGTCTCTTCCGGGCCATTAGCGGTCGTGTTCCCGTAGAATGAAGCATAGCTGCCAGTCAGGAATGATTTCTCGTCAGGCCACAATCCCCGTTTCTCATATTCGGCTAGGATTCTCTTCGTCTGGACCTTGGCTGCTTCGACGTCGGGCTGATCGAAGGGGTTGATGTCCAGGCCCTGCCCCGCAACGGCCGTCGCCAGTTCCCAGAAAAAACAATGGCTGCCCAGGTCGTAGGGTTCGTCGACTGTAATGCGGATAACGGGATGAGCGGCCGCTTCAAGAGCTAAAAGTTCCTTTTCGCAGGTTTCGTCGCCGTGCCAACGGATGGCGATGAAGAGGCGGTCATGGCCATAACTATCGGGAGCGGAAAGCGGTTCACCCGTAACCGGAAGAATCCCCTTCTCTTCTTTACCAGTGCTTTCGGCAATCAGTTGCTCAAGCCAATCGCCGAAGCAGGACAGTCCCGGAGAAAAAACGAAGGTCGCCTTATCCCTGCCACCCTTGGCAAGCACTGAAAGGGCAACGCCCATCCGGGAAGCGCTGAATCCTTTTCCGGCCGATTTTTCCGCTTCTATTGCCTTTCCGGCCTGTTCAAGGAGAGGCTGAATATCGATACCCACAAGGGCCGCCGGAACCATCCCTACGAGCGAAAGTGCTGAGTATCGTCCGCCGATATCCGGATCGTTGAGAAAGGTCTCCCTGAATCCGTATTGCCTGGCCATTTCCACAAGGGCGCTTCCCGGATCGGTAATGGCTACAAATGGCGATCCCGCCCCGCTATGTCCGGGACACTTTGCCGAAAGGCTGTAAAAGTGTTTGAACAGAGACAAGGTTTCTATTGTAGTCCCCGATTTGGTCGAAACGATAAACAGCGTCTTTTCCTTGCCGGCGGCTACTTCATGGTCATGGATGACCTGAGGATCGGTGTTGTCAAGGATGGAAAGGAGCGGATAGCCGTCACGTCTGCCGAAGACGGTTTGGAACACTTCCGGTGCCAGGCTGGAGCCCCCCATGCCCAGAAGCAGGATTCGGGTAAAACCTTCCCGGCGAATGTCGTCGGCAAAAGCCTGTATACGGTCTTTCTGATCCAGGGTCGTCTGCGGACAGCGAAGCCAGCCGAGACGATAGGCTATTTCGCAGCGATCAGGTTTCCAGACGGAATAATCCCGGCCGAAGATCCTGTCTACAACCCTTTCGGCAGCAAGCTTCGCAAACGCCTCGTTGACCGGATCTTCATAGGCACCCAGATGAAACGAACCCCGGATCATCGTCATGGGTAAACCCCTTCCCGAAGCAACTCATTGATATGGTGACGCTACCTGCATATAATACAGGAACCGGGGGCTGTCAACAGCGTTCCTTCCGGGCGACGTGTTCCGGTGCAGACTGCTGCGGATACGTTGCGGATATTTTATGCCCATGAAGGATGTCTAGCAAAGATATGAGCAAAGGGCGAATTCGTGAAACGACGGTTTTCGTCTTGGAAAAATTATACCGAACGATGCCATGTCACGATAGAACGACCGACAGGATCGGAGCATTTGGGTATGGGTAGACGGAACATATCGTTGACATTGGAGAGAAGGCCGCTATAATGACAAAAGTAAGGATGGATCATGACGATGAAGCGCAGAGAATTTTTAAAAACGGCTATGATAACCGGTGCGGCCTTATCGATTCCCGACGGGCTTTCGCCTCTTGCCGGCATCCTGCATGCCGCCGATCCTTCGGACCTTGCCGTGGCTCGCGGGCCCGCCCCAACCCGGACTGTCCGGGCCGCTATCGATGGCCTGGGTGGAATCGGTAAGTTCATCTCCCGGGGCGATGTCGTGGTCATCAAACCGAATATCGGCTGGGACAGGACTCCGGAGTATGCGGCCACGACCAATCCTGAAGTGGTGGCCGCCCTGATCGGACTGTGCCTGGAAGCGGGGGCCAAGAAGGTAAAAGTATTCGATCACAGCGTCAATGATGCCCGCCGGACCTATAAACAAAGCGGCATTGCCGATGCGGCGGCCAAGGCCGGCGCCGAGGTCGGTTACATGGATGACCGCAAATACCGTGAGATGAAGGTCAACGGCCAGATTCTCAAAACATGGCCCGTTTATACGGAAGTCGTTGAGGCCGATAAGGTGATCAACGTCCCTATTGCGAAGCACCACAGCCTTTCCACGCTGACGCTCGGCATGAAGAACTGGATGGGCGTTATCGGAGGTTCACGGGGCCGGCTCCACCAGAATATCGACGAATGCCTCGTCGATCTGGCTGTTTTTTTTAAGCCGGCACTGGTCGTGCTGGATGCCGTCCGGATTCTGACGGCAAACGGACCCCAGGGCGGGTGGCTTCCCGATGTCAAACGTCTCGATACGATAGTCGCCGGCCGCGATCAGGTAGCCGTGGACGCCTATGGAACGACCCTCTTCGGAATGAAGGAGGGGACCCTCGGTTGCGTCAGGGTCGGCCAGCAGAGGCGATTAGGCAACATGAACGTATCCAAAATGAAAATCAAGCGAATCAACCTCTAAGCGGCTCATGTTAAGAAAAACGCGTATAGCCTCGCAGGCGCTTTTTCTCCTCGTTTTCCTATGGCTTTTCCTCCAGACCGAATCCAAGGGAGCAAACGAACTTGGCTACCCTGTCAAGATCTTCCTCGACGCCGACCCTCTGATTGCGATAACAACCATTTTGGGGACGCGTTCTTTCGAGAACCTGTCGTTCCTGGCAGCCCTTGTCCTGCTGGCAACGGTTATTTTCGGCCGCTTTTTCTGCGGGTGGGTGTGCCCCTTCGGCACACTCCACAACATTGTCGGTTCATTGAAAAAAATGCGGATCAGGAAAGACGCCGCACCCAGGAACTGGTATTGGTTAAAATATCTTATCTTGATCTTTCTTGTTGTATCTTCCCTGTTCACTCTCCACATGACAGGAGTCGTCGATCCTCTGTCTCTCTTGATCCGCTCTCTGTCGTTGTCCGTCTATCCGCTTATAAGCTACGGCATCAAGGACACATTTGATGTCCTTTACGGGTGGAATATACCCGTGTTATCCGGGGCCTCCGATTGGCTTTACGGTTTCATGAAAAGGGCATTCCTTCCCTTCGAGCAGCCTTTTTACCTGCAGGGCGTTTTCACCGGTCTCATCTTTTTCGCGCTCCTCGCCTTGAATTTTTGGGAAAGGCGCTTCTGGTGCAAGTACTTGTGCCCGTTGGGGGCGCTCTTGGGCATATGTTCGCGCTATGCCGTCGTGAACAGAACGGTGAGCGAAGGCTGCAACGATTGCGGCCTTTGCGAAGCGGCCTGTCAGGGCGGTGCGCTCCCCGGAGATCCGACCCGGTGGAAGAAGGCGGAATGTCTGGTATGCATGGATTGCGATGATTTATGCCCAAAGAAAGCCGTCGTCTTTTCGCTTGCGAAAAAGGTGTCCCCGGCTTCCGTCGACTTGGGTAAACGGCGCCTCATCGGATCGGTGGCCTCTGGCGTGGCGGCGGTCCCGCTCCTGCACATTACGCCCCTGGCCAAAACGGGCGTTGCCGGACCGCACCTGATAAGGCCTCCGGGAGCACAGCAGGAGAAGGAGTTTCTCCGGAGGTGTGTCAAATGCGGGGAATGTATGAAGGTCTGCATCACCAACGGCCTGCAGCCGGCATTCCTGGAGGCCGGCCTGGAAGGCCTCTGGACGCCGATCCTGATCCCCAGAATCGGCTATTGCGAATACCATTGCACCCTCTGCGGTCAGGTTTGCCCTACGGGAGCCATCAAGCGACTGACCATTCCCGAAAAGGAAAAGATCAAGATCGGTCTGGCCATGATCGACAAAAACCGCTGCCTTCCCTATGCCCATGGCACGCCCTGCATCGTCTGCGAGGAGGTCTGTCCCACGGGGAAGAAGGCCATCTGGTTCGAGACGGTTACGGTGTCCACGAGGGAGGGGAAGCGCGTCGTCGTCAAGCAGCCCCATATCGATCTCGACTTGTGCGTCGGCTGCGGTATTTGTGAAACCAAATGTCCCGTGATCGGCAGCCCGGCCGTAGCGGTCGTACGGGTGGGAGAAAGCAGGGATAAGGACAGTCAGCTTCTGTTGCCTCCCCCGAAAGAGGACTGAAAGACACCTGGCGGTGCGAAAAGCGTGTTGCGAAAACGTATGGTCTGTCTCTTTCACAAGGCTCTCGCTTGACAAGAGGCCCCCATCTCTTTATAAACCATTGATACAGGATGAAATATTGGGTTGTAAGCGATCGACATGCGCGATGAATTGAAAGATTATAAAACACTCGTTACCAGATTGAAAGAGAACGACGAACTCGCCAAAAAGTTTTTCGAAATCCAGACGAGCGTCCTGGCTACACTCAATTTTGACGATTTCTTCACCAAGCTTCTCAATACGATCAAAGAGAAATTCGGCGTGCCTTATGTCTGGCTGTCTCTGGTTTATCCCAGCCGCGTCACAACCCTGGTTCACCGCCTGGCGTGCAAGGAGTCGATCAACCGCCTTTCGCGGGAGGAATTGGTCCAGATCGTCGGCGTCGGTACGAAACCGGTACTCCTGAACAAGAACCTGGAGCGCGTCTATTGCATGTTGCCGGGGGAGAGGTTTTTCGATTTCAATTCCATCGCCATTACGCCGATTACGCTGGACGGCGAACTCATCGGCAGTTTCAATCAGGCCGATCCTTCATCGAAACGGTTCAATCCCGGCGTCGATCCGAGCTTTCTTGCGCAACTGGGTGTGGTCGTCTCGATCTGCCTTTCCAATGTTGTCGCCCACGAAGAATTGCAGACGCTGGCTTTCAAAGATCCTCTCACGGGCCTTCTCAACAGGCGCGCGATGGAGCGGATTCTTAAATGGGAACTGGCCCGGGCGAAACGTTACGGGAGCGATCTGGCCCTTGTTTTCGTGGATCTGGACGATTTCAAGCCGATCAATGACCGGTTCGGCCATGACCGGGGAGACGAACTTCTCGTCTACGTGGCTTCGACGTTTACGGATCTGAGCCGCGAAAGCGATATCATCGCCCGTTTCGCCGGCGATGAATTCGTCCTGATCCTTCCGGGCGTATCCTCGACAGAGGCCAGGGTCTTCATGGAGAGGCTGAAGCATTACTTCAAGACCCACCCCCTGCAGATCGAAGATACGTATGTTCCCGTTCGCTTCAGCTACGGAGTGGCGTCATGCGACGAGATCGACGATACACCGGAATTCCTCAAGAAAGCCGACGCCGAACTCTATCTGGCGAAAAAGCGAAAAGTCGTCTGAGACTGTTTCCGGCCTTGGCTGCCCGACGCCGGCGTCTCCTTTTCTTATGACGGTTTTACGAGAACAACGGACACATGTTGGTCACCGGACATCATGTTTCTCGTAGCCCCTGGCCGTATGGAAAGCGGCCTTGTCGAAGAAGATGACTATTCTCCGGTCCAGTTCCAGGGCTTTGTAAATATCGATCGTATTCCGCCACATCCCCCGCGAGAGGGCAAACTCCCAGAGATGTTTCTTGACGAGACTCAAGGCGCTTAAAACCTCGCTCAAGGCAAACCCTTCTTTCCTGCTGCCTTTTCCCAGCCTGGAGAAGAAATCTTCGATATCCGAATCTTCGAAATATCCCCCGAGCCACTGGTTGAATCGGGAAAGGATATTCTGAACACCCCGGTACAGCCGGGAGTGATCGAAATCGTGATAACCCGTCGTCGACCGGTGCGTAGTCGCTTCCTGGATCCAAAGGCGGGCAATATCGCCTGCGTTTCCGGCGATGACGGCCACCAGTTGGTCCGAAAGAAAGTCTTTCTTACTGTTGCGGCTTTCGCCGTCGGCGATCGTAAGATTGAAGGAGTCGACGATGGCCCAATAGTCTTGCTTGCTGCGGATATAAGTCTGTATGGCCTGCTCATTGGCAGGAAAGGCTAGACGAGGTATATGCTCGAGAGAACGATAACTTGCAGCGACGGTATCGCTCCCGGCTTTAAGTGTGCCGCCGGTCTGTTCCACTTCGAACGTTAGGAAGAGGAGATCGCCGTAGAAATAGTTCCGTTGAGATTGCACGTCTACCAGGCCCTTGATCCGTCCCTGGATGCCCGTTTCTTCCTCAAGCTCGCGCAGGGTCGCGTCGTGAATGTTCTCGCCTGTTTCGGCGAAGCCGCAAGGAAGACACCATTTGCCACGATAAGGTTTCCTGCCCCGCTTGACGAGGAGAACATTGCGTTCCTCGACGAGAATCGCAGCAACAACCGGGAGAGGGTTTTCATAGAAGTAGACCCGGCAGGATTGGCAGAAGTCGCGGCTGATTCCTTCCTCGCTTTTCCTTACGATCATACTTCCGCAATGTTGGCAAAACCGTCTGGTTTTCTTCATGCAGCCTCCCCTGAAAGATGGCTCCAAGAGTCATTCCCACACATTCCCCGGCCTTCTTATCTAGTGATCCGGAACCAGGTCGATCACGGTAATCTCCGGCGGAGCTAGAAATCGGATCGGCGGGCCCCAGGTTCCGGTGCCCCTGCTGACATAGAGACGCGAGCCGCTGCCAAGGCGGTATAAACCCCGGTTGAGGGGGAAGACCATCCTTGTAATAACTCTGAACGGAAAAATCTGCCCGCCGTGCGTGTGGCCGGAAAGCTGTAAATCGAAACGCCCGTCGGCGTCTTTGTCCACCAAAGGCTTGTGCTTGAGGAGCAATGCAAAATGGCCGGACGGAAATTGCGAAAGGAGTTCCTTCTCCGGAACCAGGCGGGAAAGCCCCTGGCGCTCGCCCGCCGGATCGTCTATGCCTATGATATTGATCATTCCGTCGGCGACGGTACCTTCTCCTCTCAGGATCTTGAACCCCGTATCCTGCATAAGCCTGTTGAATGAGTCCAGGCCGGCGTAGAACTCGTGATTGCCCGTAATGGCGTATTTACCATATTTGGCTTCGACGTCTTTGAGAAGGATTCGGCATCGGGACAGGCCGTCGGTCTGTCCGTCCACCAAATCGCCCGTCGAAACGATGATATCGGGTTTGGCTGCAGCCACGGCATGGAGAATGCTACGCAAACGATCCTCTCTGACGATGGTCCCGAGGTGGACGTCGGAAATTTGCACGATCCTTATCCGGCCTGCGTGAACAGGTATCTTGCTGCTTTTGATCGTGAGAAACTCGGTTCTGATATCCTGCGCTTCGGTGTACCCGTAACCGGCAATCACAACAGCCAGCAGCATGGGTGCGAAAAAAGAAAGCCGCGGGGAGGGTACGATACGGGCGATATCTTTTCGGGACAGGCAACTGACGACGCGTGCAGCGATCGTATAGATGTCGAAAATGACGGCGGCGACAAAGAACAGGAAAAGAACGCCCATCCAGACATAACCGATAAATGACAGAATCCGGGCCGGGGTTTCGATGCCCAATCGGACGAACGATCGTTCGATAATCGGCGTAAATAGAAGGACCAGAAGCACTAGAGCGAGGCCGAGACGCTTCGGCAGAGTCAAGGAAATCGCCCGGGTCAGTTTGGCGTAGAAGTAATAATGGAGGCTGCCGTATAGAAGAATAAATACCAGGAGAAAAAAAGTCATGATGCAGAAATTACCTGTGCCGTAAATCCATCGGTGTGCGTTCTTTTCCTTTGCCGTCGCAGCCTGGGGATGTGCCCGATGATCACGATCGGGATTCGGGAAATGTCTTTACGGCTTGACTTGACGTGCAAAGGTGACAATATCCTTCAAGGCTTCTTTCGAAATGGCTTCCATGGCCTCGCTCATGCCTTTGGCGAGACCGACGGCCGAATCGTTATCGAGAATCCGGACATGCCGATACCGTTTCTGGAAGACGACCCTCTTGGTGGCCTCTTTTTGCGATGTGTCGAGCATCGTGATATAGACGGTCAGGATAGCTTCGTTTCTGCCGCCCTCTCTGCTCCCGAGAAAATCTTCAATGTTGCCCTGGATGAGAAAACGCGCATCTTCTGTATCCCTGTAAGAGAAAACGGCCTTAAACAGGCCTGATCGTTTCAGATCGCGCAGAAGATAGTCCGTCACCATATCTCCCGGGTTGACCCGCCAGCGGTTGTAATAGTCCGTGTAGTATTCGTAAGGTCCCGTGCGGTAAACCATCATGGGCGTATTGAAGGCCTGGGCGACGGCAAATCGTCCCACCGACACGACCTGGTCTACCGGTTCGCTTTCCTTAAGCGCGGGGGGCGGATACTCTAGAATATACTGGTCGATCACGATGGGAGCTTTTCCGCCGGCGACGCAACCCGTAAGGAGAAGGAGAATGACCGCCGTCCAAATGAGGGCCGCCCTCTTCCGTTTTCGGAAAGGGAGCGATATATGTTTGGTAGGTTCGGCTGAAAATCGTTTTCCGTATTCCATGTTTCACCTCTTCGATCTAGGTGGCGGCGGTTTGCTGAAGAGAATCTCCGAGGGATTGGCCTGAAGCTCCTCAACCAGAAGGTCGAGATTGGCCGATGCCTGCTTTAGATTTTCAGCGGTTATCTTGATATCGGCCGTAATCTCCTTCGTTTTTTTATCCAGCCCATCGACCATGCGCCCGGCCTTGGCCGCTGTCTCGGCAATGTGCAACGCCTCGACGTCTTTCCTTATGGTGGTCATCAACAAGCGCATCTCCGCAACGGTCTTCCTGGTATCGGCTAGGATCGAATCGATCCCGCTTTCGGCGACGATCCGGTCGATATTTCTGGACGTGTTGTTCAAATGCTGAGCAGTGGCGTCGACATTGGCGATGATGCTTTTCGTCCTCGGGCCCGACAGGAATTCGGCCAGGGCCTTTTGAACCGTCTTGACCTCGTCGGAAATGCCCTTTAGGTCGAGGTCCTTGGTCTTGGAGAGGATGACGTCTATGCCGGCCAGAATCTGCGTTGTCGTGGAAGGACGGGAGTAGATCACCTGATAGGGCGCATCAAAAGTCAAGGGAGGCTGGGTGATCATGTTCTTCCTGTCCTGGCGGTCGAGGTCGATGAACACGATACCCGTCAGTCCTGCGGTTTTCAGCTGGGCGTAAGTTTGACGGGCGTTGTCCGGACTGAGATCGATTTTCATGACAACTTCCACAAGCTTCTTGTCCGGAGCCACCGAGATTTTCTCGACCCTGCCGATGTCGACGCCGCGATACTTAACAGTTGAATCGGGATTCAAGCCCTGCACGGATTCGTCGAAATAGGTGACATAACGGGTGCCCTTTTCGAAAAAGTGAGAGGCGCCAAGCCAGATGACGGCGATCACGGTAATGATGATGGCCCCTGTTATGAAAATTCCGATGACGAATTTTGAGGTCTTTTCTCTGGCCACTTTCAACCTCCTGTAACCAACGATGGAACGCTAATCCGACGAACCGGCAGCCCGGCGGTTAAAAAAGTTGACGACCCGCAGGTCCGTCGCATTCTTCTTCAGCTCTTTGGGGTCGCCGTCGGCGATGATTCCCCGTGTTTCCGTATCAAGCATGATCACCCGATGGGCGATGGTAAAAATCGATTCCAGTTCATGGGTGACGACGACCATGGTCGTTCCCATGCCCTTGTTGATATCCTTCACCATGATATCCAATTCCACGGCGGTGACTGGGTCAAGTCCCGCCGACATCTCATCGAAAAAAAGAATCGTCGGGTCCATGGCCATGGCCCTGGCCAGCCCCGCCCTTTTGCGCATACCTCCGGACAGTTCCGAGGGAAGATAATCTTCGTACCCTGAAAGATTGACCAGTTCCAGTTTCATCTTGACGATCATGTCGATCATGTCCGGAGGGAGGTCCGTGTGGTGACGCAGGGGCAGAGCGATGTTCTCCCCCAGCGTCATGGAGCCGATGAGTGCGCTGGACTGGAAAAGAACGCCGATGCCTGCTTTGAACCTCTGGAGCTGTTCGTCGTCGGCTGTGCCGAGATCGAAATCCTGGACGATGACCTTTCCTGTCTTCGGCCGGTAAAGGCCGATCAAATACTTCAAAAGGGTCGATTTCCCGCAGCCGCTGGCGCCAACGACGACGAATATTTCGCCTTGAAAAACGCTGAAGCTGACGTTGTCGAGAACCTTCTTGTCGCCGTATGAAGCGGATAAGCCGTCGACGGTGATAACGGCCTTATGCTGAGAATCGATCAAGCAATCACCCCATTGGATTCTGTTCAAGCCCTTATGTAGTGGAGCATAATCGCAAAAGCGGAATCACACACAATGATCAGGAAAATGGCAGAGACGACGGCGCTCGTTGCCGCTTCCCCGACCGCTTCGGCGCCGCCCCTCACTTGAAAACCGCGATGGCATACGATTCCCGAAATAAGTAGTGCGAAGCATACCGACTTGACAAGGCTTGAACCGATATCGAAGACCTTGATGCTGGACATCGTCTGTTTGACATACGAAGAAAAGGTCAAATCCAAGCCCGTGACGCCGACGACAAGTCCCCCCAGGACACCGATGACATCGGCATAGACGGTCAACATCGGCACGACAACGACAGAGGCCAGCACCTTGGGGATAACGAGAAACCTGGTTGAATCAAATCCCATGGTCGTTAAGGCGTCCACTTCTTCATTGACCATCATGGTGCCTATTTCTGCTGCGAAGGCAGAACCGGACCGGCCGGCGACAAGGATGGCCGTCATGATGGGGCCCAGTTCCTTCACAATGGCGAGCGCCACGAGTGACGCAACGTAGATATTGGCTCCGAATTGTCTCAACTGAAGTGAAGACATGAACGCCATGATCAGCCCGATCAAAAAACTGATCAATCCGACGATCGGGAGCCCGTCGACGCCTGCCCTTTTCATGTACAAAAAGACGGCGTCCCATCTTATGGAGCGGGGATGCCGGGCGGAGTATATCAAACTGCTGATGACTTCCCCGACAAATATCATTAAAAGAACGAAGCCCGCATATGCGCGTCTGCCTATAACGCCGACGCGGATGAAAAAACCGGGATGATCTGCGGGATAGGGTGCGGCAGCGGCCTTCAGGTGTCGGAAATCGAGAAGACCGAATATCCTGGCGGCGTCGTCGGTCATATGCACGAATTGTGTGGGTATCGCTCTTTTTTCCAGAGAGTCCCGGTACTTGAGCAGGATCAAGGCGCCGTTGCTGTCCAGATAGCGGACCCCGGAGAGGTCCACGGTAATGCTTTGCGGCTTTATATCTTCCGTTATTCTCAATAGACGGGAGTGAATCTGCAGGATACTTTTCAAAGCGACATCGCCGGAGAGGAAAACGGTACATGCCTCGCCCTGTTGTCCCTCGGCCGAGACCGTCCAAGTAAGTTTTTCAGGGTGCATCTGCGTCATCGATTTCAAGGGCAAGGCGTTTTCCTCAGGGTTCAGTGCCAGAAAGTCTGTAAATTATCACACTATTTATGGAAAATACAATACCAAACATCTGATCCGGCTGAAGATTTGCGCGGTCACCGGTAATGCAGCCAGGGCATGCGGCGCATGAGAAAATGCCCATCCATCAACAATTGCTTTTTAACAGGATATATATTAGCCTATGATTCAGGCGATCAGAAGCAAAGATCACTATCGATCGTCCTTCAACATTTATTTTACATTGCAGAACGGCGACTGCCACTTAAGGCCGTATCCGTACTTCTTCTGTTTTAAAGTCTGGCCGTTTCATAATTTTGGTGACCCCTCTTGCAGTCTGCAAGATGGGTGATGTGGGATCGGGAGAACCCTGGCGTCACGGAGTGAGCGTGGGGCCTGTAGGTTTAGCAAATTGATCATGGGGGAGGTAGGAGATATGAAGATTGCAGTAGTTGGTGCAGGATCATTGGGGACGATTATTGGGGCCATGCTGACAAAGGGCGGTCGTGATGTGGTGCTGGTCGATGCCAATGAAGTTCATGTGAAAGCTCTGAACGAAAAAGGCGCCCAAATTACCGGATTTCTGGAAATGACCGTCCCCGTCAAGGCGATTTTACCCGCCCAAATGGAAGGGACATTCGACCTGGTCTTGTACCTGGTAAAGACGAATTACAATGATGCGGCCCTGACGGCGCTCGTTCCTCATCTGCACAAGGACAGCATCGTTCTCACCCTTCAGAACGGGTTGCCTGAAGATGCGGTAGCCGAATACGTCGGCGCGCAGAGAACCCTCGGAGCCGCCGTTGGCTGGGGAGCCACCTGGATGGCCCCCGGCGTGTCGCAGTTGACGTCCCCGGCGGACAAAATGACCTATGATATCGGGGAACTGGACGGCAAAATGACGGAGCGGCTGCAGAAGGTCAAGGAAGTGCTGGAGTCGGCCGGCGTGCCCATCACGACCGATAAATTGATAGGCATCCGTTGGACCAAGCTCCTTGTCAATTCTACGTTCAGCGGCATGTCTGCAGCATTGGGCTGCACCTATGGGGATATTCTCGATAACCCGAAAGCCCTGGCCTGCGTGGCCCACATCGCCAATGAATGCCTCCAGGTGACATCCGCCCTCGGCATCAAACCGGAGCCGATTCAGGGCGTTGACGTAGGCATCCTTTCTTTCCAGAACAAGCAGCAGTTGCAGAAGACGTTCATGATTTACCAGATGGCTTTCGGTCCGCATCGGGCACTTAAGGCGAGCATGCTTCAGGACCTGGAAAAAGGGCTGCCATGCGAAATCAACACGATCAACGGGAAAGTGGCGGAGATGGGACGAAAGGCCAAGGTGAAGACGCCGGTCAACGACAAAGTCGTGGAGATCGTCACCGCCTGCCAGGACGGCAAATTGAAGCCGGCCATGGCCAACCTGGAGATGTTCGTCCTGCCTGATATTCCCGATGGTCCGGCGGAAACGGCCGCCAAACCTGCCGCAGCGGCGCCTGCATCCCGGCCGGCCAAGAGCAAGATACCGTACCATAAGCGGATTGTGACCTGCGCCATTACGGGTTCCATTCACACGCCATCCATGTCCGATTATCTGCCCATAACACCCGATCAGATCGCCCAGAACGCCTTGGATGCGGCCGCTGCCGGTGCGGCCGTCGTGCATATCCATGCCCGCAATCCCCAGGACGGTATGCCCGTGGCGGATCTCAATGTCTTTGAACAGATCATCGACAAGATAAGAGCGAAGAACAAGGACCTGATCATCTGCATCACGACGGGCGGCGGTGCCGGCATGACGGTGGAACAGCGGGCGTCGGTCATTCCCCGGTTCAAACCGGAGCTGGCATCGTGCAACCTGGGATCGATGAACTGGGGCGTCTTTTCCATGATCGAGAAATACACGGAACTGAAATATCCCTGGGAAGGGGCCATGATGGAGCTGGCCAAAGGATATGTCTTCCAGAATACGTTTGCGGATCTTTTTAAAATGACCTCCATCATGGCGGAAAACGGAACGAAGCCCGAGTTGGAGGTCTATGACATCGGCCATCTCTACAACTGCGGCTACCTTCTGCAGGCGGGTTATCTGAAACCGCCGGTCTATTTGCAGTTCGTGACGGGCATTCTGGGAGGGATCCAGTCAACCCCCTATGATCTGATCAGTCTGAATACGACGGCCGACCGTATCTTCGGCAGGGGCAATTATCAATGGTCCGTCATCGGCGCCGGCCGAAATGAATTTCCCGTCTGTACCCAGGGGCTTTTCCTGGGCAGCCATGTCCGCGTCGGCATGGAGGACAACCTGTTTGTAAAGAAGGGCGTCTTCGCCAAAAACAACGGCGAACTCGTGGAAAAAATGGTCAGGATCATGCGCGAATTCGATTTTGAGCCGGCAAGTCCCGATGAGACCCGGGAAATCCTGGGCTTGAAAAAGTAAGCAGACGTCATCTCGGAATGAAAAGGGCCCTGTTCCTTCAACGGGGCCCTTTCCTTTTGCCGCAAGGATGAAGGGCCATAATTTTTCGTTGCCTATGGCCGTATCTGCCTGTATGATTTACCATGAATCATTTTTTACAAAGGAGTTATTAGATGGAAAGTAAGACAGTACAGGAAAGCAGTGTCGTCATGGCCCAGCAGATGAATCCCCTTGATGCCAATCCTGCGGGCAATGTCCATGGCGGTGTGATCATGAAACTCATCGATACGATTGCGGGCGTCGTTGCGATCCGCCATGCAAGATCGAATGCCGTTACCGCTTCCATAGACCGACTGGATTTTCACTATCCTGTCTATGTCGGAGATTATGTGACCATGAGAGCCAGCTTAAATTACGTCGGCAGGACATCCATGGAGGTCGGCGTCCGCGTCGAGTCGGAAAATCTCATCACGGGCAAGCGGTGCCATACGGCGTCGGCTTATCTGACCTATGTGGCCATCGACAAGGACGGCCGGCCCCGGGAGTTACCGCCCCTGATCCTGGAGACGGATAACGAACGGCGCCGCAACGAAGAAGCGCGTGCCAGAAGAGAAACGAGACTGGCTGAGAAGGCCAAGGAGAATGGCTGCCGTTCCAAGGGAGGGCATTGCTGCGAAGAAATATAGGCGATAGATATTCTCGATGGCTGGTTGGAGGCAATGGGTTATGAAGGAATTTCGGTACGGGGTATTAAGGCCTGCCGTCATGCCGTACCGAGAGGTTTGATGTTGGATAGGGCGTCTTTCAACTTCTGCTCGTCGAAGGCCTGCTCGTTGAGCCTGTTGCGAAACGCCTCGATCATGTAAGTGATTTTCGAGATGATAAGGCCGCGAATGAGAAAACTCAAGGCAAATTCCTGTTGGGCTTCCATCCCTCGAATCGCCAGGGAAGAGAAAATCTCTTTGATAATGGGCTCAACATGATCATTGATCGTTCTTTGCAGCGGAGTGAGGTCTCCTTCCTTTCTGGCTCCCCAGATGGCCGGGACAATATAAGCTATGGATTCTCCAAGGAGTTCCAGGCGATATGTTGAAAAGATGTCCCAGGAGGTCTTGTCAATGAGGGTGCTGATCTGATTGGCCAGCGTCAGGACATCCGCCGGCTCTTCTTTATCCCGTTTTTTTGCCAACAGCCGATCGAGAAATTTCATACAACGTCCCGATTTAAACGCGTTAAATCAATCTTGTTTCGACGCCCGTCCCGTTGCCGGGCCGGGAAGGCCAAGTGAGAGAATGCCTCTCATGACGGAGATGATACGAGAATTATAGCCGGAGACTTCCACTGCTCTCATGCGAGGAGCTTTGTGGAACACCGTGCCTGTGCGCCCGCCGGCCGGTGTTACGGCCAGAGGTATGAAGCGCGCCCGACGGTTTCCTCGGCTTCTCCGTGATATCTCCCGACCAGATGCCGCCCCTCATGGGATCGTCATCCCTTATGCGTTTCCTGGGCGTCTTCCGGATTCGGCGTAGCCATCCTTTCGGAGTCCATCAGAGCCGCCAGACGATCTGAGACTTGCGCGGCCAACCGATCCAGGAGAGACGTATCCATGCCCGGCTGATAGCGAAGACTCGAAGCGTCGCCGCAGTTGAGACTTCCCGACAACCGACCGTCGATTCTTATGGGGGCGATGGCTAAGGAACGGATAAAATATTTCACGTTGGGCGGCAACAGGCGATAGAACGGCCTTAAATCTTCATTGGCGAGGATCGATGTGTCCTTGTTCTCAAAGAGTTCCGCAAAGGAAGATTCGGCGAGGATCTTCAGGCGATCTTTAATCTGTGGCGATGCGGAAAGGAGATCGACAAGGCCGGCCATGTCTTCCCTGTCGCTGAAGGTCAGCCAAATATAAGGGATGGCGAATTCTTCGGCCATCTGGGAGAGGAGCCCTTCGAACAACGTTCTGGCATCGGCGTATTGAGGGAACCGCTGTTCGATATTCTCGTATTTCCGTTTAATCTCCTCGTTGAGTTTGATCGTTTTCGTATCGTCGTGCATGGCACATCCCTTTCTGCGTATCTGTGATCTGGTCAAGCGATTCCGAAATCTGCCGTAAGGATGGTATGATCGGATGGCTTCTGGCTGAGACGTGGGCCCATATCTATGGTACAACTACGCGATTTTCCCGCCAGGGTATCCGTCGCGAATATATGATCGACCCGCCAGCCGAGGCCCCGCTCCGTCGATTTCGGAACGCGGTAGTCAAAAAATGTATATTGTCCGGCCTCGCCGGGGTGATGCTTTCTGAAGATATCTGTGAAACCCCATGATGAAACGGCTTTCAGAGCGTCCCATACTTCGGGATTGAAACAGACGTGACCCAGGAGGCGCTTGGGGTGATGAACGTCTATGGCTTCAGGGGCGACATTCAAATCGCCGCACCATATCAGCGGCGCCGCCGGAGAATAATTTTCTTCCATGAGTCTGCGGAGACGCTTAAACCACTCAAGTTTGTAGGTGAAAAAAGTGCTCGGCCGTTCGCGCCCCTGGGGGACATAGGTATTCAGTATAGAAATGCCCCCGACAACGGCCCTCAGCAAACGGGATTCGTCGCGGGGACCGTCGTCCGTGAACCCGAAAGCAAGGTACTCCGGCTTCTTAAGCGACGCCATGGCGATGCCGTTGTACGACTTTTCTCCCCTGAAGGAGACGTGGTAGCCCATATCTTCAAAAGGTTGGACAGGGAATTGATCGTCTTTCACCTTCGTTTCCTGCATGCAAAAGGCGTCGGGACGATGGGATTGGAGCCAGGGAAGAATGATGTGAAGCCGGGAACGTATGGAATTGACATTATAGGTGGCGATTTTGAAGATTCCCATAGACCCCCGCGCAGCCTGTCGTCATGATAAGTTTTTCTTACCTATCATGTTATTCGGTGATCTTCAAGTGATTTGGCTGACGAAATCTTTTGTGAAAGCATGGTCTTGGTCGCATTGCTGCGATGTCTGACCCCGGCACGGAATTGGGCAAGAGACGTTGTTCTCGCCATCCTGACGGGTCGTGCCAATGCATTCTTGACATTTCGGGCGTTTTGAAGGTATCCATGCCTCGTCAGGCAATCAGTAAATAGGTGATTCCGGTATGTTTTTGAGTCGGTATTCGATCCGCTGGCCTTTGGTTGTCGCGGTCATCATCGTCGTCGCGTCGCTGTTTTCTCTCAGCGTCGGACGCCTGTCGCTGGATTTCGACCTTACCGCTTCCCTGCCGCAAAGCGATCCGGTCCTTGCCGATGCCCGCTACATCGTCCGGAATCATCCCATCCAGGACCGCATCGTGATCGACGTCGCCCATCGGGGCGACGATATCGACAGGCTGGTCGACGGGGGGGCGTTGGTCGAGAAGCGGCTCCGGGATAGCGGTCTGTTCAAGCGCGTGGGCCTGGAGGATCAGTATGCCCTCGTTCCCGAACTGATGGCGTATGTCGTGAATCACCTTACCGTTCTCTTTACGGCCAAAGACCTTCGAGAACGCGTTTTGCCGCTTCTTGACTCCCGACACATCCGCGACGCCGTTCGAACCAATTTCGCGCAGCTTTCAAGCCTGGAGGGTATCGGCCAGTCCCGGTTCACGGCTCAAGACCCCCTGGGATTAAAGAACATCGTCATGGCCCGTCTCGCTCCTCTGGCCCCTTCCCGGCAGATAGACATGTACAGGGGCCAGATCATCTCCCCCGACAAGAAACACCTCCTGATCGTCGCCGAACCTGCCGTGCCGGCAGCGGATACCGCCTATGCCCGCAAAGTAACTGCCGTCATGGACGGCATTACAAGCGAATTGGCGCACGCTTACGGACAAAGCGATGCCTTTATCTTGACGCCTGTCGGCGCTTATCGGGCCGCGCTGGACAATGAAACGAGCGCCAAGAGAGACACCCGCCAGGCCGTCATCTTTTCCACCCTGGCCATTGCCATCCTCCTGATTCTCGGTTTTCCCCGGCCGCTGATCGGATTGCTTGCACTTCTTCCGGCGTTTGCGGGGACGATCGCCGCCCTGTTCGTCTATTCCCTCTTTAACCGGACGATTTCCATGCTGGCCGTCGGTTTCGGAGGCGCCATCATATCGTTCACCGTCGATTACGGCATCGCCTACCTGCTTTTTCTGGACCGCCCTTATGAAACGCATGGATTGGAAGCCACGAAGGAAGTCTGGTCCCTGGGGCTCCTGGCCATGCTGACGACGGCCGTCAGCTTCGCCTTTCTGTTCCTCGGCGGCTTTGCCGCCCTTTCCCAGCTCGGCTGGTTCGCCGCTTTGGGAGTGTTTTTCACGTTCGTTTTTGTCCATTTGATTTATCCCTTCGTTTTTCCCTCCGTTCCGCCCGCGCGGCGGGACGGTTTCATTCCCCTGCAGCGTATGGTCAATGCCGTTTCATCGTCGGAACACCCCTGGAAATTATGGGCGGCACTCTTTTTTGCCTTTGTGATGCTCTTTTTTGCCAGGCCCGATATACGCATCGATTTGAACGCCATGAACAGCATCAGCGCCCAGACGGTGGCTGCCGAGAAGCTGGTCAAAGATGTCTGGGGCGGTATCGCGAATCGTGTTTTCCTTATTCAGGAAGGGGGCGACGTGGCCGACCTGCAGCGGCGGGCGGACCGGCTGGCGTTCCAACTAGACCGGGAAGAGGCGAACGGAGTCCTGTCCGCGTCGTTCGTGCCGTCACTTTTGTTCCCGGGCGAAGAGAGGGCGCGACAAAATTTCCGGGACTGGCGGGAATTCTGGTCTTCCGAGCGCGTATCGGCGTTGACCGCCGACATAGAACGGGCTGCCCGGGAGTCGGGCTTCAGACCCGGGGCCTTTAATCCCTTTCTGAGCATGCTGGCCGAACGGGAATACCGCGCAGTCGGCGTTCCCGAACAGTATTTCAGTCTTCTGGGCATTGCCCGCAAACACGACGGACAGGGTCTTTCATTCTTTACAACCCTGACGCCCGGCCCGGAGTATCGTCCCGTATCCTTCTTCACGCGTTTAAGAGCGCTATCCGACGTGAAGGTCTTCGATCCGACATTCTTCGGCGAAAGGTTGGGAGCGTTTATCTTTTCGGGATTTCTGAAAGTGGCCCTGATTGTGGGCATCATGACACTGGCCGTTGCGTTTCTTTATCTCCTGGATTTGCCGTTGACCCTTATCGCCGTTGCCCCGACGGTTTTCGCCCTCGTCTGCACCGTCGGGACATTGAATCTCCTGAATGAACCCCTGGGCATTCCGATGATCATGGTATCGGTCGTCATCATCGGCATGGGTACGGACTATGCCCTCTATCTGGTCCGCTCCTATCAACGGTACCTGGACGAGTACCATCCTTCGCTGGGCCTCATCAGGCTGTCCGTCTTTATGTCCTTTGCCACGACATTTTTGGGATTCGGGGTACTGGCCATATCGGGACATGTTCTCCTCCGCAGCGTGGGTATCGGCCTGGCGCTGGGTATAGGCTATTCTTTCCTCGGAGCAATCGCCATCGTTCCCCCCCTCATGAAAAGGATATACCGGCCGCTCGATTGCCCGCCGGAGCAGGACCTTGTCCCCGCATCGAAACGGCACCGCAAGCGCGTCATGGTACGCTACCGGCATATGGAGGCCTCCCCGAGACTTCATGCCTGGCTCAGGATGCGCTTCGATCCCCTTTACGGCTGTTTGTCCGAATACGTGAAAGCGCCCCGGCTTATCCTTGATATAGGATGTGGCTACGGATTGGCCTGCGCCTGGCTCCTTGAACTTTATCCGGCCGCCCGGGTTCATGCCGTCGATCCCGAAAAGAAGCGGGTACTCTTCGCGTCGCGGGTAATAGGAAAGCAGGGTGTCGCCGTGCAGGGAAAAGCACCGGCGTTGGACAATCTTCCAAGCGGTGCGGATACGGCGCTGCTTCTTGACGTCATCCACCTTCTTTCCGATGAGGAATTTAGCCTGACGCTGCGGAAAATTCGGGAATCCCTGGCACCGGGAGGGATGTTATTGATCCGGGAGCGCGCTACGTCTTCGACGGATTTATCAAGGCGGGATACGCTGAGTGCCTTGCGAAACAGGCTCTTGGGAATAAAACCCGTGGTCCGTTCACACGAAGAGGTTATGGCGATATTAACCGCTGAGGGCTTCGACGTTGCAGAGCCCGAATCCGAAACCCCGGCAAGGTTCCTTATCCTGACCGCTTTCAAGGTATAAGCGGATATCGCGAAAATGTCTCAGGGGGGCTTGGAAGTTAATTTGTCAAAGTCATGTTAAACGGAAGGTCCTATGATCGGTCTCTTATATCGATTCATCGTCTCTTTATCGAAAGGTCTGGGAATCTGGGTCTTTAAGATATTTTCGTGGTGGATTTCCACGGGTTATTTCTTCTTCCTTCCCGTGAGGGTCGCTTTGAGCATGAGGTTTTATCGGGCGCTCTTCCCCGGCCGCAGTCCCTGGTATCACCTGCGGTGCGCCTGGCGCCAGTACCATAACTTCACGACGGTCTACATGGATCGCTTCCTCCTGCAATATACCGGCGATATCTCCGTGACGAGGGAAGGGTGGGAGCATCTCCATGCAGCCTTGGATAGAGGCACAGGCGGCATCCTGCTCATGTCCCATATGGGAAGTTGGGAAATCGCCGCTCACCTCCTGAAATTGAAAGGTTTCCGTCTGTTGCTTTATCTGGGAGAGAAACACCGGGAGCAGATCGAAAAAACGCAGAAGAAGAGCCTGGAAGACCTGGGGGTCAGGATTATTGCCGTCAGTCCGGAAGGAGGGTCTCCTTTCGATATTGTCGAAGGGGTCCAGTTTCTCCGGGAGGGCGGCTTCGTTTCCCTGACGGGGGACCGGCTTTGGAGCGAGGGGCAGAGATCCGTTGCAGTAAAATTTCTCGGGCACCGGGTCGATCTTCCCGAAGCGCCGCATATTTTTGCCCTTCTGTCCGGCGCTCCGCTCTTCATGTTTTTTGTCAGCCGTACCGGAGATCGCGCCTATCATGTGAGGGTCTCCGAGCCTCAGTATGTACGTGCTGCGGCACGGCAGGACAGAAAAAAGGCTATTGAGGACTCGGCGCAGGCCTACGCCAATATGCTGGAGAATGAAGCCCGCCGCCGTCCGGAGGAATGGTACCACTTTGAGCCGTTCCTGGGACCAAAGCTGGGGGACGGGGAAATCGTTTCAGAAACGGAGTCTTAAGGGGCAGCGTATATTTCTTCCTCGGGCCGTCATTACAGGCTTTTCAGCGTCCTGTCGCAGGCTTCGAGGGTCTTCTCGAAATCCTCGTCCGTATGGGCAAACGAGAGGAAAGATGCCTCAAACTGGGATGGCGCGATGTTGATGCCGTTTTCCAGCATGCCGGCGAAATACCGGGCAAAGAGTTTCGTGTCGCTCATGGCGGCCGTGGCATAATCGACGACCTCCCGGTCCGTAAAGAACAGGGTAAATATGGAACCGGCAAAGTTGATCTGTACGGGAAGGCCCTTCCGCTCGAAGGCGGATCGCATGTCGTCGCAGAGACTGAAGGCCTTTCTATTGAGAAGTTCGTAGTAGTCGGCGCTCTCCCTGAGGGCTGTCAGGGTGGCGATGCCTGCAGCCATGGCCAGGGGATTTCCGGACAGGGTCCCCGCCTGGTAGACATTGCCGGCCGGGGCCAATTGCTCCATAATGTCTTGCCTGCCGCCAAAGGCTCCTACCGGCAGGCCGCCGCCGATAATCTTGCCGAGGCAGGTCAGGTCGGGTTGAATATCGGCTATGGTCTGATAGCCGCCGTAATGGAAACGGAAACCCGTAATCACTTCGTCCAGGATCAGGACGATGCCGTTTTGCGATGTCAGCTCCCGGATGGATTTGAGATAACCCGGTTTAGGAGGAACGACGCCCATATTCCCGGCGACAGGTTCGATGATGACGGCCGCCAGGTCGGAGCCGTGTTGTGCGACGGCCTGCCGGAAGGCGTCGGCATCGTTGAAGGGGACCGTGATGGTCAGTTCGGCCAATGCCTTGGGTACGCCGGGGCTGCCCGGGATTCCAAACGTTGCGACGCCGGAACCGGCCTTGACCAGCAGGGAATCGGCGTGTCCGTGGTAGCAGCCTTCGAATTTCAGGATCTTGTCCCGGCCGGTAAAGCCTCTCGCCAGGCGGATGGCGCTCATGACCGCTTCCGTCCCGGAGTTCACCATACGGACCATGTCGATGGAAGGGAAGGCCTCGGTGATCAGCTGCGCCAGTTCAACTTCCCGTTCGGTCGGGGCTCCGTAGCTCGTTCCTCCCTTGAGGGCCTCCCCGATCGCCGCCGTGACGAACGGATTCGCATGGCCGAGGATCATGGGCCCCCAGGACAGGACAAAGTCCACATACTCTTTACCATCCACGTCGTAAATGCGTGAACCGGCTGCTTTTTCAATGAATATCGGCGAGGCGTTCACGGATTTGAACGCCCGGACGGGGCTGTTGACGCCCCCCGGTATGACCTGTTGTGCTCTCTCAAAAAGCGCCTTCGATGTCGATCCCATATTAGAAGTACTCCATGCTGCTTTTTTTATACTCTTCTTCGCTTGCAAGGGCCTTGTAGTCGTCGATCCCCGCCGCCAGGGAAAGCGTATCGATAATCGTGTCGCTTTCGCTCTGCAGATGGACCATGGTGAAGATGTTGTATTTCCCCTCGAAAGGCGGTGTCCGCCGATAGCAGTGCGTTACCTGAGGAAAGGCGGACAGAAGGGTGCCGGTCTTGTCGCAACGGTCCTCCGGAACGGCCCAGACCACCATGATGTTTCTTGTATAGCCCGCTTTTTGATGCCGGAGAATGGCGCCGAATTTCCTGATAATACCCCTTTTCATGAGATCTTCCGTGATCGCGATGATCTCCTTCTCGGGGATGCCCAGCTCGGAAGCTGCCTGCGCGAAAGGGCTTTCCACGAGGGGGATGTCTTTCTGTATATAGGCGGCCACCTTTTTTTCCTTGTCCGTCAACATCGCAAGCTCCATGGATCTTTTATGATGCCCTGTGAAAAAAAGCAAGCCGCGATCCGGCCTTCAGGCTGGGCATAAAGATAAGGGACATGTGCTCCTTAAGAACCAAAATCGTCCGGCATGTGGTTTTCGAGAATTCTATCCTCGGTAAAACCGGTTATCATCAAATATTCCGGTGATGTATCTTTGAGGGCTTCCTGCGGGATGAGTCCGATGAGCTCCGATTCGAGGACATCCGTATTCAGAGCCCGTGCCTTTTCCCGGATGAGATCGAAGACTTTCCGGGGAGACGTGATCCGGAAGTCCGTCAGGTTCATAGAGACCTGAGCCAGGTTCCTGCTCTCAAGGTAAATGCCGAGGGCTTTCACATGGGGCAGCCCCCCGCCCGATTCCCTGATAGCCCCGGCGATAGCCCTGGCGATATCCTTGTCGGAGGTCTTCAGGTTGACGTTGTAGGCGATAAGCGGCATCCTGGCCCCGACGGCCGTCACTCCCGACCGCTCGTTAAACGCCGTACCTCCTGCATCCGGTCGCCAGGCCGCCTCATATATCTTCTCATGGAGCCGTTCGTAACCTCCACGGCGAATGTCGGCCAGGTTTTTCCGGTGGGCTTCCAGGGCCGCCTCGCCATAGAAATAGACCGGTACATGATTCCTGGCGGCGAAGGTCCGGCCGAAACGATGGGCGATATCGACGGCATCGGCCATGGCGGCGCCGGCAAGGGGAACGAACGGGACGACATCGATGGCGCCGATCCGCGGGTGTTCCCCCTTGTGGAGACGCATGTCAATGATTTCGCATGCTTTGCTGCAGATGACCAGCGCACCGGCGAGGACGGCATCCGGAGCGCCGATGAAGGTCACAACAGAGCGGTTATGGTCAGCGTCCAGGCAGGCATTGAGCAGCGAAATACCGGGGACGGACAGGAGTGCCGCCACCATCTCCTCGACCTTATCCCGATGCCTCCCCTCACTGAAATTCGGCACACATTCAATGATTTTCATGGGGTTCATACTTGTTCGATTTTCATCTCGGTCAACTCGATGCAGGTGAGTTTGCCGCCGTAAACGGCACCGGTGTCGATGCCGATCTTATTCTTTTCAATCAGGGGCTTAGATATAGGAGTGTGGCCGAAGACTACTCTCTTGCCGAAATCGTACGTCGATTTGATAAAGTCGTTTCTTATCCAGATGACATCTTCCATGTGCTGGCCGCTCAAAGGGATACCCGGTCTCAGTCCGGCGTGGACGAAAATGAAATGCTCCGTTTCATAATATGGAAGAAGAGACTGATAGAAGGCGAGATGTTCCTCGGGGATATTCATCTTTGTTCGTTGTGCCGTTCGCTTGAGTCCATAGGCGTGGGCGGTGACGTCGCCCCCGTTCTGGAAAAACATCTCTTCCCCGGTCCCGTGAAGATGGTAATTGATCAGCATATGCTCATGGTTGCCTATCAGACAGATGACGTCTCTCACGCGTTTTTTGATACCCAGGATGATGTCGACGACTTCCTTGGAATGGGGTCCCCGGTCGATATAATCGCCGATAAAGACCAGGGTGTCGCGGTCGGCGTTAATGGAGACCTTATGCAGGATATCCATGAGTTTGGAGGCGCAACCATGAATATCGCCTATGGCGAAAAGTTTTTTCATGACGTTCTTTCCCGTTGCGACTGTATCGCCAAATCAGACGGCTACTCGAATATGGCGTTGACGAACTCCTCGGCGTTGAATGGACGCAGGTCTTCCAGCCCTTCGCCGATGCCGATGTAGAGGATGGGGATTTGAAGTTCCCGGGCGATACGGATGACCATTCCGCCTTTCGAGGTGCCGTCAAGCTTGGTCAGGACAATGCCGGAAAGGCCGATTTCGCTGTTGAACATTTTGGCCTGGGAGATCGCGTTCTGGCCCGTCGTGGCATCCAGGACCAGGAGGGTTTCATGCGGTGCGCCGGGAAGCTCGCGCCCCATGATTCTTTTCATCTTCTTCAGCTCTTCCATCAGGTTGATCTTCGTGTGCAGTCTGCCTGCCGTATCGATGATGACGATCTCGCTCTTGGAGGCCTTGGCTGCCGACAGGGCATCATACACGACGGCGGAAGGATCGGACCCGGTTTGCTGTTTGACCAGGGGGACGTTGACGCGCTTGCTCCATACCTCCAGCTGTTCTATTGCCGCCGCCCGGAAGGTATCGGCTGCGGCCAGCATGACCGATCGTCCTTCATTCTTCAACTGATGGGCGAGCTTTCCGATGGTCGTCGTTTTTCCGGTGCCGTTGACGCCGACGACCATGATCGTGAAGATGCCGTCGCGGGGAATGGTCAGCGGTGAGGATGAGGCCTTTAATATCTCCGTCATGGCATCCCGGAGGACCTTCTTTAGCAACTCCGGTTTATCGAGCTCCTTGCGCTTGACCTTATCCTTCATCTTCTCGATCAGGTCATAAGTGAAGGCAGGTCCGATATCGGCGGCAATCAACACGGCTTCCAACTCGTCGAAGAGCTCCTGGCCGATCTCCTTCTTTTGCAGAAGATCCTCGACATCGGTGAGAAGGAACTGTTTCGTTTTGGCGAGGCCCTGTTTGAGCCTCCCGAAGAACCCTTTGCTGTCTCTGTCTATTCCCATGTTGCACCCTGATGAAATGAAAAAATCTTATAACCATGTTTGACCGGTGTTGTAAAGATGGAATCCGCCGTCGCGAAAACAATGACCGTGATTCCGAATGCTGGAGGCGCCAGTCCGACATGCATCAGGACGGCCCTCTCTTTCGGTTTTTGAATGAAGGGGTTTCCTCCGAAAACAGGCGGGACGGCTATTGGAGGTTGACGGACACAACGGTCGATACGCCCTGCTGTTGCATCGTTATTCCATACAAATGGCTGGCGACTTCCATGGAGCGCTTGTTATGGGTGACCATCATGATCTGGGAGTGGGCGGCAATATCCTTGAGCAGATTGTTGAACAGGGAAATATTGGCATCGTCCAGGGCGGCGTCCACCTCGTCGAGCAACAGGAAGGGCGAGGGACGATGAAGAATGATCGCGAAGATCAGGGCGATGGCCGCGAGCGATTTCTCTCCTCCGGATAATAGCGTGATGTTCTGGGCCCGCTTTCCGGGAACCTGGATGTCGATATCGACGCCCGTTTCGAGCATGTCCGTCTCGTCGGTAAGCTTAAGTTCTCCCCGGCCGCCGGGAAACAACCTGGCAAAGACGTCTTTGAAGCTGGCATTGACCGCTTCGAAGGTTTCGGCGAAACGTTTGCGGGAAACCTGGTTGATCTGCGTAATGGTCTTTTGGAGATCGTTGAGGGACGTGTTAAGGTCCCCTGCCTGGGTCGAAAGGAACTCGTGACGTTCCTTGAGCTGTTCATACTCCTCTATGGCAAGCAGGTTGACCTCTCCGAATCCCTCGACAGTCTGCCTGTCCTTCGCGATCCGTTCTCTTAAACGCGTGATCTCCTCCTCGGGCAGGCGCACGAAGTCGGCAACAATCTGGGAAATATCGCCAAAGTCCTTCTCCTGGATGGTCTGCTTGATGCCGTCCAATTGATAGGCGATTTCACGATATTGGACTTCCAGGTCCTTCGATTCCTCTCTGATGCGTTCAAGGGCATTCCCGGCCTCACGGATTCGGGATTCAATAGCCTTCACGAGACCTTCCTTCTCCTGCTGCAATCCCTTCATGTGGGAAAACGATTCTTCTACGGACGTAAGGCCAACGTATAGCCGCTCCAGCTCCTGTTCATCGGCCGCGATAAGTGCCGCGGCATCTTCCGCTTCGGCTTCCGCCGTTCGCGCCTCCTCCGTTCTTGCTTCGATCTCAAGGGATGTCTGGGTCCTGGTTGCCTCCAGGCGCTCGATGGTTTGCTTGTTCGCTTCCCTTTTTTGATTTAAGGATGCGAGGTGGACCTTCTTCTCGGTCAGACGGCCTTCCGTCTTTTCCACGTCGCTGCGCAGGTCCGTCCATTGCTGCTGCAGGACGGCGATCACGCTGTTGATATCGCCTTCTTCCTTTTCCGTTGCCGACAACTCGCGGGTGATCTCTTCTTTCTTGCCGGCCGCCTCCTCGATTTCGGAAAGCAGATTGTCCTGATCAAGGGAAAGGACGTGGAGGCGCTGCTGCAAGCGGCGGCATTCGTCCTCGAAGCGTTCAAGGTCTTTGCGCTTGCCGTTGATCTGGATTTCGCACTGATGAATCCGGGACCGCAACTGGACCAGTTCTTCCTCCCACTGGACGATCTGGGCATTCTTCTGACGCCTGGTTTCGGTGTCGGCTTCAAGAGAGGCCAGCGACCTCTTCAATTCATGATCCAGTTCGGCGATCTCTCGCTTGTTTTGTAAAAGGCTCCTTTCGCCGTTGGCCCTGCTTCCGCCCGTCAGCACGCCCTGAGGGGTGATGATGTCCCCTTCCGGCGTGACAAAGGTGCCCATAAAACCATTCTGCCTCCAGAGATGGACCCCTTTCGACAAGTCGGGAATCAAGACAACATCACCCAATAGCGTGGGTGCGATGCCCCTGATGTCATCCGAGGTTTTCACGACATCGATCAGTTTGACCGTGTCTTTCAGGTGTTCCCACGATTCCGTTCCCGAGACATGATATCTGGCTTCAAGGGGAACAAAACTGCACCGGCCAAGGGAATAACTCTTGAGGTAATCGATGGCCCTGACGCCCTCCCTTTGGGTCTTTACGAGGATGTATTGAAGCTTTTCTCCCAGGACGGCCTCTACGGCGGTTTCATACTCCTTGGGGACATCGATATGATCGGCCACCAGCCCCAGAAAATCTTCGCGCCTCAACCCTTCCAGGTCTTCAAACTGTCTTGCGGACATGAGGGTCTTGGTCGATTCGCTGCACCAGGCGTATCCTTCCTGAAATTCACGGAGTGATTGCAGCCGGGCGGATATCTTGCTGATTTCTTCCTTGGTTTCCGTTATTTTTTCTTCCAGTTCCTGGCGTTCGGACTTGACCCTTTCCAGTTCGTCGGCAGCGTCCCCTTTCCTGATGATCAGATCGTCAAGTGCCGCCTCATCCGCGGCCTGCCCTTCCTGGGTTTCTTCCAGGGTTCTTCGGGCGCTCTGCAGCCTCTTGTCCTGCTCCTCTCTCTCCAGGGTGTTCTTCTCGCCCCGTTTCTGCAAGTCTTCAACACCTTTAATGAGGCTTGTCAGGGAGTTCCTGAGGCTGGCCTTGCGGGTCACGACGTCGATGAAAGAAATCTTTTTTTCCTCAATGGTTCTGTGTGTTTCCTTGTCATTGGCCTTCAGCGTTTCCAGCGCAGATTGAATTTGATCTATTTCCTTGGCGGCGGTCTCGATATCTTCATCGGAGGCAATGTGGGCCGACCGGACGGCTTCCAT
Source organism: Syntrophales bacterium (assembly GCA_963668175.1). Taxonomy (GTDB): domain Bacteria; phylum Desulfobacterota; class Syntrophia; order Syntrophales; family PHBD01. Next base: position 290,714 of record OY764159.1, on the reverse strand, counting down.
CTCCTTGGCGGCTTCCTCCAGTTGGTTTCTCAGGCGTTCCAGGTCCGTTTCGATTTTCGACTTTCTGCCCCTGAGGTCCTCGCTTTTTTGCTTAAGAAAGCTGATGGCCTGTTCCTTGATGCCGATTTCGTTTTTGATCGAGTAAATCTTTTCCTGTGTTTCCGAAACCTTGCTCTCGTGATCCAACAGGACGAGCTTGGCCTGTTCCAGTTCCGCCTCCAGAGATTCGGCTCGGGTTTTCGATTCCAATTCCCTGTTCTGAACGGAGGTCAGGGCGATCTCCAGGCCTTCGCGCTTTTCGGCCAGGTCGGCGGATGTCTGGAGCAGGATCGTAAGCTCCGTTTCCTTGATGCCCTTTCTCAGCGTTCTGTATTGTTCCGCCCTTTTGGCCTGTCGGGACAGGGCGTTCAATTGGTTTTTCACTTCCCTGATGATGTCGTTCACCCGGACCAGATTCTGCTGGGTGGCCTCCATCTTCCTTATGGCGGATTCCTTGCGGCTTTTATACTTGGAAATGCCTGCCGCCTCTTCGATGAACTGTCTTCTCTCTTCCGGTTTCGCTTCGACGAGGGAGGCGACGCTGTTTTGTTCCACCAGGGAGTACGTTTTGGAGCCGACGCCCGTTCCCATGAAGAATTCCCGGACATCGAGAAGCCGGCAGGGCACGTTGTTGATGGCATATTCGCTTTCTCCATCCCGGAAGAGGCGTCTCGTAATCGAGACTTCGGTGCAGTCGACATAAGTGCCGGTGAATCCCAGTCCGTCATCGCTCGACATTGTCATGCATACCTCGGACAAGCCGACAGGCGATGCGCCTTCACTGCCGTTGAAGATGACGTCGTCCATCTTCTTGCCGCGAAGCATCTTGACGCGCTGCTCGCCCATGACCCATCGTATGGCGTCGACAATATTACTCTTCCCGCAGCCGTTGGGGCCGACCACGGCGCTGATGCCGCCCCGGAAGTCGAGGACGACCCTGTCGCGGAAGGATTTAAAACCGGCTATTTCGAGGCGTTTTAGTCTCATACGGGTAAATGCCCTCTGTCAGAAAGCGCGAGAAATTTAACAAAAGAATAATCACTTGTAAAGGGCTAAATACAACAAACGGTATGCATGGAAATCGAAGACACAATATGTTGTATTAAAAGTTCTTTTCGGTATCCTAGGGTCCATGGGTTGCGTTCAGCCACATCTGTTCAAAAAGAAAAACGCCGGCAGGAAACACCGGCGAGATTCTTTTTATAAATATCGATAGGTTATGCCTTCTTCGGCGGTTTTAAAAGCACGAAAGCAATGATCAGACCGACGACCGCCAAGCCCGCCGTCGGGTAAAAAGCGATGGCATAGGAACCGAAGGTATCCTTGGCCGCACCCGAGATAATGCCGCCCAGAATCGCCCCGATGCCGTAAGCAAAGTAAACGAGACCATAGTTTCTCGCATAATTCGTAACGCCGAAGAAAGTCGTCGTCGCTGTGGGGGCGATCGCCAGCCAGCCGCCGAGCACAAGCCAGAAGCCGATGAAGCAGATCACGTACAGCATGAGACTACCCTCGCCCGCCGCCAGCATACCCAACGAGCAGGCGATGATCATGATAAAGGATATAATCGCCGCGACTCTGGGGGTTAACTTGTCGGTCAGGACACCAAAGAGGGGTCTGCCGACACCGTTGAAAATGGCGAATACGCCGACCAGAGTGGCTGCCGTCGCCGCCGGGATTTTGATGATTTCCTGGGCAACGGGGCTGGAGATACCGATAGCCATAAGCCCTGCAAGACAACCAATGATGTAGCAAAGGAAGAGGCCGTAAAAGGTGGATGTTTTGGCCATTTCCTTCATGTTGAAATCGGCGGATGCGCTTGCCGATGTCGCCGGGGGCGTCCAGCCGGCGGGTTTCCATCCGTCTGCCGGATAGCGGAAGGGTATGAAAAGGATGACAACGATGGCCAGGAATGCGATCCCCATGTATAGAAAAGTCGCCATCGGTCCGCAGGCTTTGATAAGGGCTGAGGCCACATTGGCGGACACGAATGGAGAGCCTCCAAATCCGGCCAAGGTCAGTCCCAGCGCGAGGCCGCGCTTATCGGGGAACCAGCGCCCGACACAAGCCAGGGGTACTCCGTAGGCCAATCCGACACCTGCACCACCGATCAGTCCGTAAGTAATGGTCAGCATGTTGATGCTCGTAGACTGGCTGGCCGCAATCCAGCCGGCCCCCACCACGATACCACCCAGGATGCCCAGGTTTCTGGGGCCCAGTTTAGCGATGATCTGCCCACCAAAGAAAACCATCGTCGCAAACAGGGCCAGAAAGACGGTAAAGGGCATACCGGCTTCGGTTGCGCTCGCATTCAGCAGCGTCTGGACCGGTTTTCTGAAGACGCTGTAAGCGTAAACGCTTCCCAAGCAGATATTGATGATAAAACCCAGGACAACATAAATCCATCGGCCCGATTCGGCCGACATCCCAAAAACCTTGTTCTCTGCCATAATTAATCCTCCTTTAATTATAGATGATCGGCGGCTTTTTAACACATCCATCTGGCGATGTCTATGATAAATTGGAAAAAAGAAGTGCTTCAAAAAGTTGATTTGTTTTGACATTTTGTCTTTTATCTGAAATAGATGAATAAGAGAGGAGCGTGATGACATGGAACCCGGAGACCTCATTATTGTCAATAACCGAAGGCATCCCCTGAACGGGTGCAAGGGGAAGGTGGTCGGCAGGCGGGGAGCCTGTGGTAAGGATGATATGTGGATATTGGTCTATGTTCCTTCCCGCATGAGAAGTTTCCTGATCCCCCAATCTCTTCTTGCCCCCGATATAGCCACTACAGGTGCTTCCTGGAAATTGCAGTAAAATCAAGTTTCTTCAGAGGCGCGAATACCCCGGCTGGTGATCATGGCCGTAATCAGTGACGGCGGTGTCAGGTCGAACGAAGGGTAGTAGGCCTTCACATCGGGGCCGCTCGTAGGAATGCCTCGAAACTCCAGAACCTCTAGCGGGTTGCGCTCTTCGATAGGGATTTCGCTGCCTCTTGCAGTGTTGCGGTCCGGGCCTCCGTAGGCGAGGATATAGAAGGGGATACCGTAGAACTTCGCACAGATGGCCAGCTGCAACGTCCCCACCTTGTTGGCCGCGACGCCGTCCATGGCAATTCTGTCGGCAGCGGTGAAAACCTTATCGATCATTCCCCTGGACATACAATGTGCCGCCATGTTGTCCGTAATCAGGGTCGTATCGATCCCCATGGTGCTGATCGACCAGGCGGTGAGACGGGCTCCCTGCAAATAGGGCCTCGTTTCCGTGCAGATCACCCGGATGTCTTTGTTGTTGTCCATGGCGAATCGGAGCATGTATAACAATCCGGCCCCGGCAAAGCAGTGCGTGAGTATCCGGTCTCCCGAGACAAGGAGACCCTCCGCATGCCTCCCTGTGTCCTGCGATACGGCCTTCTGCCTTGCTAGAACCAGCTCAAGATAATCGAGAATCGTCTCGGAGTACTTCTTGTCCCTCGGTCCGGATCGAACCTTATCCAGAATTTTCTTTTGGAGCGCCGCCAGGTGGAATCCCGTAGGTCTTGTTGAGCAGAGGCGATCGGAGGCTTCCTGCAGCGTTGCGTCGATGTTTTGCGGGGCCTCGTTTTCGGCCTTAACTGCTGTGAGATAGAGCCCGAATCCCGCCGTGATGGCGATATCACCGGCACCCTGAACGGCCATATCGACAATGGCCGCCGCGACGTCACGGTCATCCTGACAGATGATTCTTGTGATATCCGCCGGCAGTCTTCGCCTGTCGATGACGACCAGTTTACCGTCTTCCAGGAAAACGTTGTTTTCCAGATCCATCAGGAGCGGTGTCTTCATCCCGGAACCTCCTCGACAGTCAGGTAAAAAGACCGATACCGGATTATATGACTAAAATACGGATTAGCTTAAGCGATGGATATTTCGCATATATCATGATGCATCCGGCGCTATGGTACACTGTCGCAACCAGCAATCGAGATCGACCATCACATCCGCGCCGTCGACGATGCAAACCGATGCCCCGGTTATTGATAAATGCCTGCGGTTTCGGAAACCTTATTCCCTGAGCTTGAATTTTAAGGCCGCTTCGATGAATTTCCGGAACAGGGGATGAGGCTGCGTCGGCCTCGATTTGAATTCCGGATGGAACTGGCAGCCCAGAAACCAGGGGTGGTCTTTTATTTCCACCACTTCGGCGAGCTTTCCGTCGGGAGATACCCCGGTGATGCGCAAACCGGCTTCTATCATCCGATCTTTAAATTCGTTATTGAATTCATAGCGGTGGCGGTGTCTTTCGGTAATTTCCCTCTGCCCGTACGCCGACAGGGCGAAAGAGTCCTGTTCAAGAACACACGGGTAGGCCCCCAACCTCATCGTGGCACCCATTTCTTTGATGCTCTTCTGTTCCGGCAGGAGGTCGATGACGGGATAGGCGGTATTGTCGTCGAATTCGGAGCTGTTCGCCGTATCCATCCGGCAGACATGCCGGGCGTACTCCACCACGGCCATCTGCATGCCCAGGCAAATGCCGAAATAGGGAATTTTGTTCGTCCGGGCGTAATGGACCGCCTGGATCATGCCCTCGATGCCCCGGTCGCCGAACCCGCCGGGAACAAGGATGCCGTCAGCCCCGTCCAGTTGATGATTCAAGCCGTCTTTTTCAATTTTTTCAGAATCGACAAAGCGGAGATTGACACGGCAGTTGTTGGCGATGCCGCCGTGCGTCAGCGCTTCGTTCAGGCTTTTGTATGAGTCCGTCAAATTGACGTATTTTCCCACGATGGCGATACAGACCTCCTGGGCGGGATGCTTCATCTTTTCCACCACCTTTTCCCAGGCTTCCAGGTGGGGTTGCCCCGTCCACATATTCAAGAGATCGACGATTTTGGTGTCGAGGCCCTCCCGGCTGTAGACCAGAGGAACTTCATAGATGCAGTCCACGTCTTTGGCCGTGAAGACGGATGCGACTTCGACATTGCAGAAAAGGGCGATTTTGGCCTTGATATCCTCGGATAGAAAATTTTCCGTCCGGCACAGCAGGATATCAGGCTGGATGCCTATTTCCCGCAGGGCCTTGACGCTGTGCTGGGTCGGCTTGGTCTTCACTTCGCCTGCGGTCTTGATGAAGGGGACCCATGTCAAATGGATAAAGATGGCGTTCTGTTTGCCCACTTCGTTGCGGAACTGGCGGATGGCTTCCAGGAAGGGGAGACTTTCGATATCGCCGACCGTACCCCCAATCTCCACGATGGAAACATCGAACCCTTCGGCGGTGTTTTTAATGTAATCTTTGATTTCATTAGTGATATGGGGAATCACCTGGACGGTCTTACCCAGGTAATCGCCGCGCCGTTCCTTCGTTATAACCGAAAAATAGACCTGCCCGGTCGTGAGATTGTTGCCTTTTCCCATTCTCGTGGACGAGAATCGCTCGTAATGGCCGAGGTCGAGATCGGTCTCGGCGCCGTCGTCGGTCACAAAGACCTCACCGTGCTGAAAGGGGCTCATGGTCCCCGGGTCGACATTAATGTAGGGATCAAGTTTCTGATTCGTGATGCGAAGTCCGCGGGATTCGAGAAGGGCGGAGATGGACGCTGCAGCAAGGCCCTTTCCCAGAGAGGACAGCACGCCCCCCGTAATGAATATGAATTTAGTCTTCTTCATGACAACTCCTCAATGGTTGGTTTTCTGGAGAATCGCAACAAATACCTATGATTAGCTTATCTGTACCGAAACCCACCTGCCGGTGCCCTGTCCGGATACACCCTCGCTTAATGATGTGCGGCCGGCGTTTCAGGAATCCATGGACCGGTAAGACCGGTGTATCTCAGGACAGTCTGTACCTGATACGTAAAACGCCGTCTTCGAAACTTGAGGAAACTATCCGGAATGCACCGAGTTGTCCGGACGAACGGACATGGGGTCCGACGCACGGGCAGGCATCGTAATCGCCGACATTGATGATTCTTATTTTGTCGCCTGCATCCTGGGGAAGCCTGTCCAGAACAAATCGAGACGCCGCATCTTCCCGGGTCAAGTATTCTTCGGTGACCGGGAAATCTTCCGCGATGACGTCGTTGACCGTTTTTTCGATTTCCCGCAGTTCCTCGTCAAGTAGGGGGCGGTCGAAACGGTAGTCGCATTTCGACTTCTTCTTCTCGATGTGCGCACTGAAACACCGTCCACATCCAAACATCCGTACCATCGTCTGATTGAGGATGTGTTCCGCCGTGTGCATTCTGGGATCGATTTCTTTTTCCATGGATCAATACGGTGGGCTTGCTGCCCAAACAGTATTAATCTTTTTCGGGCCAACAGTCAATAGATATGATAGCCGGATTTGTTCTGAATGTTGATATCAATGTTTCCGACCGCTCAACTGCCCGCAGGCCGCCAGGATGTCGGCGCCGCAACTCGCCCGGAGAATGGTTGTAAAGTGTTTGTTTAAGAGAATTTTCTGAAAGTTTGCCACGGTGGCTGCGGAGGGGGTGCGGAGGGATGTGCCGGGGAACTCGTTAAACACGATAAGATTGATCTTGCTGCGGATACCCTTCAGGAGCCGTGCGAGCCTCTCGGCATCCTCCGTCGAGGCGTTGACGCCTTCCATCAGGATATATTCGAAGGTAAGCATGCGACGGCCCGGCATCGGATAGTCGCGGCAGGCGGCGAAGAGATCTTCCAGAGGGTACTGCCGGTTTATAGGCATCAACTCGCTTCGCGTTTCGTTGGTTGTCGCATTCAGCGAAATGGCGAGGTTGATGCTGATATCGCGGCCCAGTTGGATAATTTTTGGAGCCAGGCCGCAGGTGGAAAGCGTGATTTTCCGGTTGGAGAAACCCAGGCCGTAGTCGGAGGTTATGACCCTGATGGCCTTCAAAGCGTTGTCGTAATTGTCCAGGGGCTCTCCCATGCCCATCATGACGATGTTCTTGATATCGGGGCCCTCCGGGGTAAGGAACTTCAAGGCTGTAATCTGACCCGTGATCTCGGCGGGCGTCAAATTTCTCCTGAAACCGAGGCTTCCGGTGTAACAGAAGCGGCAGCCCATCCGGCAGCCCGCCTGAGTGGATACACATACCGTCCAGTGGTTCTTGCCCGGGATGAGGACGCTTTCTATGGTATGGCCGTCTTCGAGGAGGAAGAGAAACTTCTTGGTTCCGTCCTGTGACACTTCGGTTCTGATAATCTCCGGGCCGGCAATGCGCGCCTTCTCCTGCAATTGTTCCCGGAACGGTTTGGACAGCGTGGTCATCGCCTCGAACGACGTGACGCCATGTTGATAGAGCCACTTCATCACTTGCCGCGCCCGGTATTTCTCTTTGCCCAGGCCGGTGATAAAGTCTTCTATCTCGGGCAGGGTCAGGTCCCTGAGGTTCGGTTTAAGCATTCAACATTCTTTTCAGATGGTCGGCAATCGCATCAATGAATCCTTCCGTGTTCACTTTGCGATTGGCGGGATTCGCCTCTGCTATGGCAAGGAGGTCCCCCGTCATCGTCCCGCCTTCTATCGTTTCGATGGCGGCTTTTTCCAGCTTGTCGGCAAAGGCCACGGCCTGGGGAGTCTTGTCCAACTCCCCTCTTTTTCTTATGGCGCCTGTCCAAGCGAAGATAAGGGCCATGGAATTCGAGGATGTCTCTTCCCCCCGGAGGTGCTTGTAGTAATGTTTCTGGACCGTACCGTGGGCGGCTTCATATTCGAAGTAGCCGTGGGGCGAGACGAGAACGGACGTCATCATCGCCAGACTGCCGCACCCCGATGCAATCATGTCGGACATCACGTCGCCATCGTAATTCTTAAGGGCCCAAAGGACACCCCCTTCGGTCTTCATGATCCGGGCCACGGCGTCGTCGATGAGTGTGAAGAAATATTCTATCCCGGCGGCGGTGAATTTCTTTTTCCAGTTGGTCGTATATTCTTTATCGAAGATGGCCCGGAATCTGGCGTCGTAGGTTTTGGATATCGTGTCCTTGGTGCTGAACCACAGATCGATTTTTTCGTCGAGGGCAAAGGCGAAGCATGCCCGGGCGAAGCTTTCGATGGATTCGTCCGTGTTGTGAATGCCCTGGATAATGCCCGATTTCTTGAAATCGTGGATTGTCTTGCGGAGCGGTTCTCCGCCCCCAGCCGGCGTGAAGACGATTTCCGCTTTGCCCGGACCCGGTATCAGGAGTTCAACATTGTTGTATACGTCGCCGTAAGCGTGTCTGCCGATGACGACGGGTTTGTGCCAGGACGTTACAATCGGCGGAATATTCCTGACGAGAATGGGTTTCCTGAATACCGTGCCGTCAAGGATGCCGCGGATCGTTGCGTTCGGGCTCTTCCATGCCTTCTTGAGGTCGTATTCCTTGACGCGGTCTTCCGTCGGCGTGATGGTGGCGCATTTGACGCCGACGCCGTATTTGACGACGGCCTGTGCGGCATCCACCGTTACGCGGTCGTCCGTTTCGTCCCGATGTTTCACATGCAGGTCGTAGTATTCCAGTTTCATGTCAAGGAAGGGTAAAAGCAGTTTGCTTTTGACCATATCCCACATGATACGGGTCATTTCATCGCCATCCATCTCCACGATGGTTGTTTTCACTTTGATTTTTTTTCCAGACATTCTCCCCGTCGCTCCTTGGTCAATAAAAAATAAGAATCCGATGCCTAGCGAAGATTCAGGATGCCGCCGGCCAGTACGATGGCCTTCTGGCGGTCAGATAGTTCATAAGAAACTTCAAACGAATTCTTTTTCGTAAGATTTTTTACCGTCAGTCTGTGTCCGTCCGTGACGGCTGCTCTCATATCTGCAATCTCGATGAGGTCGCCTTCGTCGATTCCTTCATAGTCTTTATCGTTTTGAAAGTGAAGGGGTAAAATACCGAAATTAACGAGGTTGGCTGCATGGATTCTTTCAAAGGATTTGGCAATGACCGCTTTGACGCCGAGATACATGGGGCAGATTGCGGCATGTTCCCGCGACGACCCCTGTCCGTACGAGTTGCCGGCGACGATGACATTGTGAAGCCCTTCATCGCGGTTCTTGCCCGCACGCTCGGCGAAGGATTTATCGACGATCTCGAAGACGTACTTGGCATACTTGGGAATATTGGACCGGTACTTCATCCGCGCGCCGGCAGGAATGATGTGGTCCGTCGTGATCTTGTCGCCTACCTTGATGGCGGCCTTTCCCGATAATACTTCCGGCAGGGGACCGTTCTGCGGTGCTTCGCCGATGTTCGGCCCCCGGTTGACGGCGACATGGGATGTATCCTTTGAATCATCAGGCGGAATGATCAGGCCGTCGTCGATGACGATCTGTTCCGGCATGTCGACCTTCGGGTAATCCATGCCCAATTGGCGGGGGTCCGTGATGCGGCCGGTGATAACGGCCGCCGCCGCCGTTTCCGGACTGACGAGGTATATATCGGCGTTCCTGGTTCCCGACCTTCCGAGGAAATTCCGGTTCGACGTGCGCAGCGAAACGCCCCCGGACGGCGGGCTCTGGCTGTTGCCTATGCAAAAGCCGCAGGCGTTCTCCATGAGCCTGACGCCTGCCGATAAAAGATCAGACAAATAGCCGTTCCTGGCCAGATTGTCGAGCACCTGTTTGGACCCCGGGGCCATGATAAGGCTGACGCCGCGATGGACTGTCTTGCCTTTGAGGATTTTCGCCACAGTCACCAGGTCTTTGTAGGACGAATTGGTACAGCTCCCGATGCATACCTGCTGTACTTCGATTCCCGCCAGGTCGCTGACCGGACGGATGCGGTCGGGACTGTGAGGCATTGCCGCCAGGGGCGTTAGAGCACCGAGATCGATCCGGACGGTGCGATCGTAAGCGGCATCCGGGTCCGGCAGCAGTTCCGTCCAGCTCTCTGCCCGGTGTTCAAATTCCAGAAAACGTCTCGTCATGGCATCACTGGGAAAAACGGAAGTCGTGACACCGCACTCGGCCCCCATATTGGCGATTGTTGCCCGCTCCGGGACGGTCAGGGCCGACGTGCCGTTGCCTCCGTATTCGAAGACGGAGCCGACATTCCCCTTGGTTGTAAAGAGACTGAGGACATGAAGAATGATATCCTTCGCCGAAACCCATGGCGGCAGCGTCCCGGCAAGATCGATCCGGATGACCTTCGGGCAGGTCAGGTAGAATGGCTCACCGGCCATGGCCAGAGCGACGTCTAGCCCGCCCGCACCGATGGCGATCATACCCAGGGCCCCTCCTGTGGGCGTATGGCTGTCTGCGCCGATCAGGGTCTTGCCCGGCCTGCCGAACCTCTCCAGGTGAACCTGATGACATATCCCGTTTCCCGCCCGGGACAGGAAGATGCCGTACTTGCGGGCGACGCTCTGCAGATAGCGATGATCGTCGGCGTTTTCAAATCCTATCTGGACGGTATTATGGTCGATATAGCTCACCGAGAGTTCCGTCCTGACTTTAGGGATATTCATGGATTCGAATTCCAGGTAAGCCATAGTCCCGGTGGCATCCTGGGTAAGAGTCTGGTCGATCCGGATGGCTATCTCCGAGCCTGGAACAAAGCGGCCCGAGACAAGATGAAGTTCGATGATTTTTTGGGTTATGGATTTGCCCATATTGATATTCTTCCGTCCTCCCTCATTTTCTCTTCCGCGATAACCACACAGGGGCACGGCATACACCGCGCCCCTGCATAATGATCGGTCTTATTTGCTTTGTTGAATAATCAGTCTTTCGGCAGCAGAATGATGGCGATTCTCCTGTTCTTCTGACGTCCCTCGGGGGTTGCGTTGTCTGCGAGCGGTTTGAATTCCCCGTAGGCGACGGCAGAAAGATTCTCTGGCGGAATACCCTGCGAGATCAGGTATTTTGTTACATTGATGGCCCGCGCGGCTGAGAGTTCCCAGTTCGTCGGATACTTCTTGGCGAGTTGTCCGAATATCTTCTGGTTATCGGTATGCCCTTCAATGCGGATCGCCTTGTCCTTCACCGTTGCGAGAATGTCGACGACCCGTTTCAGGATCGCCAGGCCGTCTTTCTTAACATCGGCCTCCCCGGAGGCAAACAGAATCTGGTTGGCCACATCGACCGTCAGTTTACCTTTCAGTTCGCTGATGGCAATCTGTCCTTTGGCGATCTCCGACTTCATCTCCTTCATCAGGTCTTTGTAGGTGCTGCTTTCCGCCTGAACTTCCGCCTCTTTCTTTTTGAGGTCGGCCAAATCCTGCTTCAGTTTTGTGTTCTGGGCTTCCAGATCGGCGTTGCGAAACCTCAGATCGCTGTTCGCCTTGGTCAGGTCGTCCGCTTTCGCGTTCAGGAGCTTATCCAGATCGCTCTTCTCCTGGGTCAATTTCTCCTTGTCCTTGGAGAGACTCGCCACCTGGTCCGCCAGGGCTGTGGCCTCGGCTTCCTTCTTTAGATAATCGCTCTTGGCGACGCAGCCTCCTAGTGTCGATGCAAAGAAAAGCACCATCAGCGGAAACAGCCAGTTTCTAGACATACGGTCCCCCCTATTCTTTGATGTAGAACTGCATTTTCAGTCCTGATACTTCTACGACGTCGCCGTCTTTCAAGTCATAACGGTTGCTGATCTCGCGGCCGTTGACCTTGATCGATTTCCCGCCCGAAGGACTGATGAAGTACCCTTCCTTCCGCCGGTTGACGAGGGCGGCCACCTGGGGGGCAAAAAAGCCCTTCAGGCGGATAACGGCACCGTCGTCTTTGCCGATCGTACTGACGCGGTCTTTCAGCTCATAATCTTTTCTTTCCGACGATCCTTCGACGATGATGAAGCCGCCCAGGACATCCACCTTTTCGGTGGAGGCAATGATCTTCTGCTGGTCCTTAGGATCGATGACCATCGTCTCATCCATGGAGCGGCCTCTGATCCGGTCTTTCGTAGCATCCATGCCTTTACGCGGCTCTACGACGACTTCCAGTGTATGAACCCCGATGAGGATGACGTCGCCATTGTTGAGAGGGGTCTTGGCGACTTTCTGTCCGTTGACGAAGGTGCCATTCAGGCTGTTCAAGTCCTCGACGGAAAACCCTTCGGAATCTTTAAAGATCTTTGCATGAAAACCGGAAACAGCCTGATTGTCGACGGCAATGTCGTTCTCCGCCTTTCTGCCGATTGTGATAAGATCCTTATCAAGCGGGATTTCCTTAACCAAGGCGTCTTTGAACTTTAGCAACACCTTTGCCATATATCACCTCCTGAAGCATTTCATAATATTTAGTAGGGAAGCAAACCAATTTTTCTTTATGATGTGCGCGGCAATCACGGTAACATTGTCGCGGCCGCCGTTTTCATTCGCCATTGTGACAAGCGTTCGGCAGGCCTGGGACGATTCGCCCGCCGAGATCACGACGTCCAGAATGTCGTCATCCGGCACCATGGAATAGAGGCCGTCGCTGCATAAAACCAGACGATCATCGGGCATCAGGGTGAGCTCGCCGAGATCGACATCAACCTGAGCGTGAACCCCCAAAGCCCGGGTCAAGACGTTTCTCATCTCGGATACCGCCGCCTCCGCTGCCGATATCATCTCTTTCTTGACCTGCTCATATGCCACGGAGTGGTCCTCAGTGAGCGGCTCGATATCCTGGGACCTGATGAGATAGACCCGGCTGTCACCTACGTGAGCGATGCTCATCTTACGGTCGTTGATCAGGACGGCGACTACCGTTGTGCCCATCCCGTGATAATGGGGTGTCGATTCCGAAAGATCGTGGATCGCCATATTGGCCAGGCGTATCGCCGCGCCCAGCCTGTTTGTCTCCTCCGAATATTCAGGCTGATACGTGCCGATGAAGGGTTGGGGCTCTTTCCTGTTTTCAAAATAATTCTGGATGATATCGACGGCCATACGGCTGGCCACTTCCCCGGATGCGTGACCGCCCATTCCATCCGCTACGACCAGGAGCCCCGTCTTTTCGCCGATATGGAAGCTGTCTTCGTTGTTGGGCCTGATGAGGCCTATGTCCGTCTGACCGCAGATATCGAGCTTCAATGCCATACCCTCATGCCTTCAGGCATGCCGAGAGATCGGCCGCCATCTCTTTGCCGGTTTGATATCTCATATCCCGATCCTTGGCCAGGGCCTTTTCAATAACGGAGATAAAGCCCGCCGGTACATCGGGATTGATTTCATTCAGTGTCACGGGCGGCGACATCGTGATATTGAACATCAGCGTAGCGATGCTGTCGCCTTTAAACGGCTTCTCTCCCGTCAGGAGCTCATAAAGCACAACACCCAGCGAAAAGAAGTCGGAGCGGCCGTCTACTTTCTGGCCGGCAATCTGTTCCGGCGACATGTAACTGGGCGTACCCAGAACGACCCCCGTTTGGGTTCTTGACGACGTCACGACCCTGGCGATACCGAAGTCGGCAACTTTAACCTCGCCGTTTTTGAGGATCATGATGTTGGCCGGCTTGATATCGCGATGGACGACATCGTTGCTGTGGGCGTAATCCAAGGCCTGGGCCACGGCGGATATGATCCTCACCGTTTCGTGGGCAGGCAGGAGCGACGTCTTCTGGCAGTATTTGGTAAGATCGGCGCCGTCGAGCAGTTCCATGGCCATATAAGCGATCTCGTAATCTTCCCCCACATCATAGATAGTGACGATATTCGGGTGAGACAGCTTTCCTGCTGCCTCCGCTTCGCGGAAGAACCTTTTCTTGGTTTCGGCCAGCTGGTCCTCGTCGATTTCTTCGTAACGCAACGTCTTGATGGCGACCTCCCGGTGAATCTTCGGATCTTTTCCGAGATAGACCGTACCCATGGCGCCCCGTCCCAGTTCCTTGACGATTTCGTAGCGTCCCAAGGTCGGCTTCGTTTCGGTGTTGTCCATGAGGACCGTTGCATCCTTTTTTGCCCCGCTCAGTCCGAAGATCATCGTCTCCCCGGCGGCATTCAATTTCTTGATGCGGTCCTTGATGTCCTTGAAATCGCCGGCCGTCATGATATGTTCATAAACAGCCACCGACTTGTTGAACATCCTCTTTCTTTCGAAGTCGAGACCGAGATTGTAGAGCAGTTCCTTGACGGCGGGATCGTCCACCGGGCATTTACGGAATTTTTCGAACGCCATATCAAGAAGTCCCTGGCCTTGGAAGGACAAGCCCAGCATCTTGTTGGTTTCAATGCTGTCCGCCTCGATGTGCTCCTTCGATTTTTCGGTAAGGAAATATCTCTTCGAAACGATGATGATGTAGCCACCGACGAGGAGCAAAGAAGGATTGACGACCTTGATCCAGTAGCCCTGATCGATCAGAAGATAAATAGCCGCTCCGCATAAGACCACAAGGAGTCCCAGGGAAACCACGGCGCTGATGCCTGCTTTCAAACGTGGGATGCCGAAAGCCAGCATGAGGCCGAAGAGGATGATCACGCCTATTTCCGCAAAAAAGGCCCAGTCCGGCCGCACAATATGGCTGTTGTTGATGATGCCGGATATGGCATTGGCATGAATCACCCAGGGGTAGTCGAGGGAAGCGGACGGCGTCGTATACACCGTTCCGATGCCCGATCCCGTGACGACGATCATGACGATCCGGTTTTTAAAGGCGTCGGCAGGTACTTTTTTTTCCATGACGTCGACAAAGGAATAATTAGGGTACTGCTTGTTGAAACTGCTGATCAACATCTGATTGTCGCCGGAGATCGGAATCGTGACGTTCCTGAACCTGAGACCGCCCGGCGAAGCCGTGAGTTCCTTCAACTCGGCGTTCAAATACCGAAGGGTCAACTGGAGCGAGAAAGACGGGAAGAATAGGCCTTCGTAGTTGATCAGGATCGGCTCGCTTCGTACCGTTCCGTCCCGGTCGGGGATGACGTTGATATGCCCGAGGGCGGATGCCCGGGTAGCAAAATCGGGAATTGGCGCCGTAATCTCTTTGGCAGACATCTGGAACCAGAGATTGGAAGCAGAAATGGAATTAAACTTGAGATAATCCGGCATTTTCGCCCCGGTGCTCCCCATGGCGCTGCTGATTTTGCCGAAAAAGAGAGGAAGGACCACGCGGTTGCTTTCCCCGATAACGGAAGCCAAAGGCATATCGCTGTCCAGGTTTGCCTCCGCCTTTTTTAGCGCTTCGAGAATTTTACCGCCTGCGGCCGTACCCTGGAGGCCACCCCCTTCCATGTTTTTGATAACATTGCGTATTTCCGCCAGCCCCTGGCTGGAATCACTTTCCGAATAAATGATATCGATACCGATAACCCGCGCGTCATAATCGGTGAGCAGTTTGACCACCTCGGTTATACGCTGGCGGGGCCACGGCCACCGTCCTATCTTGGCGATGCTGGCGTCATCGATGCTTACAATGGAGATGGGAGCAGGCGGGGGTGATTGCCGCAGATTGAAGCCGAAATCGTAGAACTTGTATTCCAGTATCTCCACGGGCTTCCATTCGAAGTAGAAGACCAGGAGCATCAACAGCATGAGCACAAGACCAACAGCCCAGTCCGAGCGCAACGACTCCTTCAATCCTTTCATAGGGCTTCCCAATCCTTCGTCGACTATTTGATGCAGACCCGGCGTACCTGTTTAAAATCGGTTACACCCTGGATCGATTTCATGATGCCGTCCTGCAGCAGCGTGGTCATACCTTCTGCCATCGCGGTGTTGCGCATTTCTTCGATGGTGGCATGCCGCTGAATCAGTTTTTTTATGGCATCCGTCCCGACCAGCAATTCGTGTATGCCCATCCTGCCTTTGTAACCCGTCTTGTCGCAGGCATCGCATCCTTTCGGCCTGTAAAGCATGAATTTATCGTTATACGGTACGTTCAGCTTGGCGAATTCCTCCGATCCGTAACTGTCCGCGATCTCGTCGTATTCCTCTTTCGTCGGATGGTAGGCCTCCTTGCAGTTCTTGCAGAGGGTTCGGACGAGCCTCTGGGCAAGTATCCCGAGCAGGGCGTCGGCGAAATTCAGGGGATCGATTCCCATGTCCAGGAGCCTGGTGATGGTCTCGGGGGCGCTGTTGGTATGCAGGGTGCTGAAAACCAGGTGACCCGTCAGCGAGGCTTCGACTCCGGTCTTGGCCGTTTCAAAATCTCTCATTTCACCGACCATGATGACGTCGGGATCGGCCCGGAGGAACGATCTCATGGCGGCGGCAAAGTCGAAACCTATCTTAGGTTGGACCTGCACCTGTCGGAGTCCGTATTGCGTGATTTCGACGGGATCCTCGGCCGTCCAGATCTTGCGGTCCGGCGTATTGATATGGTGTAGGGCCGCATGCAGGGTAGTCGTTTTTCCCGAACCGGTAGGGCCGACGACGAGGATCATGCCGTAAGGCTTTTCGCAAATGCCGAGCAATTCTTTGTAATTTCTCGGAATCATGCCCATCGCTTCCAACGGCAGCGTTTCTCCCTTGGCGAGGATACGCATGACGACATCTTCGACGCCGCCCTGGGTCGGAATTGTGGCCACACGAAGTTCGATCTCGTCACCGCCTCCCCGGCGGAACTTGATCTTTCCGTCCTGAGGGAGCCTCTTGACCGTGATGTCGAGGTTCGACATGATCTTTAGCCGGGCGACGATGGGTCCTCTGTAGCTGTATGGGACGGTCTGGTAGAGCTGGCAATCGCCGTCGATCCGGAACCGCACCTCCACGTTCTTTCTCGTGACGTTGGGTTCGATGTGAATATCGGAGGTCCTTCTGTTGAAGGCGTCGTTGATGATCTTGTTCACCAACTGGATAATGGCGCTGTCCGATTCGCTGATCATTTCGCCGTTGTCTTCTTCATCTTCGCTCTCCTCGTCCGAATCCAGTTTGTGGAGAATATCGTTGAACGACGATTCATCTTCCGGGGCGTGATAGAAGTGATTGATGAATTTGACAATGTCCTCGGATAAGGCGACATCGTACGTTACCGCCTTGGTCTTTAAGAGACTTTCGATTGTGTCGCGTTTCAGGATGTTGTTGGGATCGTCGACGATGACGTGGATGTTGCCGTCGATTTTTTCAACGGGAACCCAAAGCTCCCGGCGCAGATACTCTTTCTTCAGGTTTTTCAGAAGGTCGCCGGGTATGGGCAGCTTGTCGTTGAATTGAATAAATTTGCATCGATAGAATTCGCCGAGGGATCGGCCGATGTCGTCCTTTGAGATCTTATACTTTCTCATCAGAAAGGCTTCCATCGGTTCTTTGGCTTCCCTGGCTTCCTCCCAGGCGCTGTCGAGCTCTTCCTCCTTGATCAAATCGCGGGTGAGAAGCCAGTCGAAACGGGTTTTACGCCGCTTGTTCATCCGCTCCTGGTTATAAAAAGCGAGACCCAGAACCTGGCTGATCTCCATAAGGATGGATTTCTCTTCTTCGCTGAAACGGCCCGTTCCCGTCTTGCGGTTCAGGACCTGCAGGACTCCCATAAGGGCCGAGCTGTAGAAGATAGGGGCGGCCAGAATCTGCTTCGTCTTAAATCCGGACTTCTTGTCCCAGCTGATATCGAAGGACAGCTCCTTGTCGATGCTCTTCAACTCGTCTATATCGTAAGCGTCGGCAATGCTGACGACCTTTTTGGTGTTGGCGACATAGCCGGCAATGCTCTTGTTGTTGATCGGGACCCGGATTTCGTTCAACTGGGTTCCCACGAGGAACATGGAATAGATTTCGTTCTTAATGCGATCAACGACGTAAATGGTGATGGAGTTGGCATTAAAGAGATTCTGGATGGCATCCTTCAGATCGACAAGGATCTGCTTGATGTTTTTTGCAGCATGAATTCGATTGGTTACATCCAACAACCCTTTCCGGACAAAAAGCTTCTCTTCGAGTTCGGAAAGTTTCTTGCTGTTAACGGCGGGTTCGGCCATTATGATCGTTTCTCCTTGTTTATCCGCCCGGTTAACGGGGACACGGTTGTGTTCGTAGGTAATCCCTTGCGCAAATACAAAGTAAAACTAGATCAGAATCAAAATAAATTCAATCAAAACTTATGGATTCTTAAATGGCTTATTGCGGCGTTGCCGTAAAGGAAATCTACAGATCCATCCGAATTCGTTTTCCGCAAATCGCAGGGAATAAACGATCAGGCTATAACATACCATCCGTCAAGGACGATACTCGCGGGAAAATGTATCCAGGACCGCGTGGTGTCAATACTCTGACATGGCAATCTTAAGCCTTGCTCTCGGTCACGATTTTGGAGAAGTCCGCAATGCGTCGGAAGAAAACAAAAATTTCCTCCAGGAGTGAAAGCCTGTTGTAGCGTATCCTGTCATCCTTGGCCATAACCAGGACGGATTCAAAGAAGGCATCGACCGGCTTTCTCAGGAGGGCCATTTCCATGAGGGCTCCCTGATAATCGTCGTTGTCGATAAGGGTGGCTGCTTTTCGCTTTAATGCTTCGAAGGCCTCGAATAGAACCCTTTCTTCATCGGTCTCGAATATCGCCGGATCGATGGAACCGCCGTGAAAGTCTTTGATGATATTGCCGGCGCGTTTGAACGCCACGGCCAGCGGCGCATAATCGACATGGTTCTTGAATGATTCCATTGCTTCGATTTTCTTGAATGTGCGCGTGATGTCCGATATGCCCGTTGCCAGGACGGAATCAACCACGTCATAGGGATGTCCCTGTGAAATCAGTTGGTTTTCGAACCTTGCTTTGAAGAATTCCAGAACCTCAGCCTTGACTTGCGCGGCCGGCTTCTTGAGGAGGTCGCCGAGGATGCGGAGACTTTCGTCGACTAGGCCGTCCAGAAGGAGGGGATATTTTTTATCCAGAATAATGTTGACTATGCCGAGCGCCTGTCGTCTCAAAGCGTATGGGTCGGCCGTTCCCGTCGGGATGAGGTTGACGCCGAAAAAACCGACGATGGTATCCATCTTGTCGGCGATGCTAACGATGGCCCCTTCGTCCGTCGCCGGTAGCTCGCCCCCGGCGGCGATGGGCAGATAGTGCTCGTAAATGGCCTTGGCGACAACGGGATTCTCCCCCGCGATAAGGGCATACTCCCTGCCCATGACGCCTTGAAGTTCCGAGAATTCTCCGACCATCTGGGTGTCGAGGTCGGCCTTGGCCAGGGTGGCCGCCCGGTCGGCCGTCGCCAGCAGGGCCGGATTAAACTGTTTGGCAATATAGGCGGCAAGCTTCCTGAAGCGCTGGACCTTCTCAAAGGAAGTGCCAAGCTGAGAATGGAAAACGACTTTTTGCAGATCCTCCACGCGTTTGTCCAGGGAGATTTTCCGGTCCTCCTGGAAGAAGAAGCGGGCGTCGGAGAGACGGGCGCGGATGACTTTTTCGTTTCCCCGCGCCACAACGGACGGATCGCGCGCCAGGGTGTTGTTGATCGTGATAAAATAAGGCATCAGTTTTCCCTTGTCGTCGACAACGGGGAAATATTTCTGATGGGACATCATGGAGGTGATGAGAACTTCCGCCGGCAGTTCCAGGTAGCTCGCATCGTAACTCCCGCAGACGGCCGTCGGATACTCGATCAAAAAAGTAACGACTTCCAGGAGTTCATCGTTGCGGAGTACTTTGCCGCCGACTCCCGCGGCGGCTTTGTCCGCCTCTTCCAGTATGACTTTTCTGCGTTCATCGGGATCGACGATGACGCATTTTTCTCTGGCTTTGACCAGATAATCCTTATAATCCTTCACTGCGACAGGTTCCGGGCTCATGAAACGGTGCCCGCGCGTCTCTCTTCCGGACGCGATGTTTTCGATCCGGAAAGGAACGATTTCTCCTCCGAACAGGGCGAGAACCCAATGTATCGGTCTGGCGAAACGCAGTTCGAGATCGGACCAGCGCATCGATTTCTTGAAAGGTATGGACGGAATGAATTTTGCCAGGATGTCGGGCAGCAGCGCCTTGGTTTCCTCTCCGGTAATCATCTTCCGGGCACACAGGTATTCGCCTTTTTCGGTGGTGACACTGATGAGGTCTTCAATATTCATCCCCTGGCCCCGGGCAAAGCCGGCCAGTGCCTTGGAGGGATTTCCGTTTTCATCGAAAGCCACCCTTTTGGCGGGTCCCATCTTTTCGACGAGCTGATCCTCCTGCTTTTCCGCCACCTCGGCAAGATAGAGGCAGAGCCGTCTCGGGGTCGCCATGGCTTTGACGGCGCCGTGACCGATCCTCTTTTCGGAAAGGATCTTTCGGATCATATCTTCCATATCGGTTATGGCCTTCGGCAGAAAGGCGGCGGGTATTTCTTCCGTACCTATTTCCAACAAGAGTTCTTTACCCATAGTGTTCTCCGGTTCTATCGTTCGGCGATCGCAGCTTGAGTGAAGCTTGGTTCGCAGATTTACGAAGAGGTCTTCTCTGATCTCAGTAAGGGGAATCCCATGCTTTCACGCTGCCTCAGGTAGGCCTCGGCGCTGAGTTTGGCAAGATTTCTCACCCTGCCGATATAGCTGGTCCTTTCCGCCGTGCTGATGGCGCCCCGGGCATTGAGCATGTTGAACGTATGTGAGCATTTCAGGCAATGGTCGTACGTCGGCAGGACAAGGTCCCGTTCCGATAAGCGGATACCCTCCGCTTCATAGATATCAAACAGGTTGCGGAGCATCGGGATATCGGCGTGCTCGAAATTGTATCTGGACCACTCCACTTCCCCCTGGTGATGGACGTCGCCGTACTTGATCTTTTCGTTCCACATGAGGTCGTAAACGTTATCCACGCCCTGAATGTACATGGCGATGCGTTCGATGCCGTAAGTCAACTCGGCGCAGATGGGACGCAGGTCGATGCCGCCGACCTGCTGAAAATACGTGAACTGGGTGATCTCCATGCCGTCCAGCCATACTTCCCAGCCCAGCCCCCACGCCCCGACCGTCGGCGACTCCCAGTCGTCTTCAACAAAACGAATGTCGTGATCCAGGGGATCGATACCGAAGCTCTTCAGGGAGTCGAGATAGAGCTGCTGGATATTCGTCGGCGATGGTTTCATGATGACCTGATACTGGTAGTAATGCTGGAGGCGGTTGGGGTTTTCGCCGTAACGTCCGTCCGTTGGCCTCCGCGAAGGTTCCACATAGGCCACATTCCACGGTTCAGGTCCCAAAGATCTTAAAAAAGTCGCTGGATTGAAGGTTCCGGCGCCCACTTCCAGGTCATAGGGCTGTTGGATGACACAACCCTGGCCAGCCCAATACCGTTCCAGGGACATGATTAAATCCTGAAAGGTCACATCAACCTCCTCCACGACCATGTTGCATGCCGTATTTCTTATGTATTTTCTCCGGCTCCCTAACACGGAGCGCAGTCCCTGTCAACACAAAATCCCCATGCGGCCGTGCTTCCGGCCTCTCAGTCCATGTGCAGGACAGCCTCTGTTTTTCTGAAAGCGCCTTCACCCGCAAACAGAGAGCTCTGGGCCGTCCGCCGTCTTCATATCCCCGTGTCTCATTGAGACGGATATGGGAAATAGATGACCGGCCTGGGAAATGGTCGTTTTATTTGGCGTCGCCGGGGTCGGAGGCCTTCGTCCATCTTCTTATTTCATTGATGTAAGCCTTCGGCAGATGGAGCCTGACGGCATTGTCGATCATATCGTCCATGCAGTGCTGCCCGGGGAGTCCATATATAAAATTCGAAGAGACATAGGTCATGGCTTTCGTTGTCTTTCCTCTTATCGTTTCGATTTCCCTGATGCTTTTCATATAGGGACCCTCGGCGATTCTCTGATCCCTGTCCAGCGCCCTTTCGTCTTTTTCGGTTAACAGCCAGAGGACACCGAAAACGGTACTGGCGGCCTTGGGAATGACGGTGGCCATGCCCTGTTCGTTGATAATGAAGCGGTGATGGACGAGTTTGGAAACACCAAGCATGACGGAGGCAGGACATTTACGGGCCATCGATTCGACACACATGTTATTCTCGTAAGCGAAATATCGAATCATGCCGTCTCTGTCGAGGATATCTGCCCGGTTGTAGTCTTCCATAAGTTCTGCTGTACCCTGACCCTGAATAGACTTCTGCCCGTCGGCACGGGTCTTTACTAATTTGCCATTTCATGACATACAATCATGCGTTTAACAAGGGAAGTTTTATACCATTCACGTGTAAAGCGGGTGCTGTATGAATCCGAAGAAGTTAATATATCGGGAAGAGCTTCGGAACTCCGATCGGGATGACATCAGGCGCATCGTCTCTTCCTCAGGTTTTTTTTCGAAGGCGGAAATCGAACTTGCGCTGGAACTTGTCGACGACAGATTAGCCCGAGGGGAGGAAAGCGATTATCATTATGTCATTGCCGGCGACGGCAAGGAACTTTTCGGATTCGCCTGTTACGGTCCCATCCCGGCGACCCGGTCGAGTTACGATCTGTATTGGATTGCCATCGACGAAGTCCGTCGCGGCGAAGGCGTCGGAAAGAAGCTCATGGCGAAAACGGAGGATCTCATCGGTAAGCGCGGCGGCCGGCGAGTATATGCCGAAACCTCGGCGAGAACCCAATATGAGCCGACCCGTTTGTTCTACGAAGCCTTAGGTTACAGTCAAGGGGCTTTCCTGGAGGATTTTTACGCACCGGGAGACGGGAAGATCATCTATGTCAAAACACTGGCAGGCGAGGAGGGGTTTTCCTAAGGCATGCCTGCAACGCCGTCTCCTTGGCTTGTATGAACGCGGCCGGACGGTTCTGTACTTGCGTTTCAAGACATCAACGGCTGATTTCGTCCTTGTAGTACTGCTCGTACATCTCCAGGATGGCCAGGAAAAGGGAACAGACAATCGGCCCGATCACGAACCCGGAAATACCGAACAGCATGATGCCTCCCAGCGTGGACAGGAATATCATCAGGGGATGCATCTGGACGTCCTTGCCTAAAAGAAACGGCCGCAAGAATTGATCGACGGTGCTGATAATCAGCGCGCCGAACAGCAGAATGACGATTCCCTGCCAGAGATGACCGGTTAAGAGCATGATGATTCCCGCCGGCGCCCATATGATGGAACAGCCGACTGTTGGGATGATGGACGTCAAGACCATGACAATCCCCCACATCATGCTGCCCTTGATGCCGGTGATGAAAAAAACGATTCCTCCCAGCGTTCCCTGGATTCCTCCGATAATCAGAGTGACTTTGAGGGTGGCAAGGGCCGTGGTCTTGAATTTCTCTAAAAGAATCTCTTCCCGTCCGCCGCCCAGGGGGAAGTAGCGGATGATCATATTCAGGAACCTGTCTCCGTCCCGGATAAAGAAATACAAGGCATAGAGCATAACCCCGAACTTGACGATAAATATCAGGGTATTTTCCGTTAAGCTGCGTATGCTTCCCAGAAGGTAGTCGGCCAGGGCTTTGGTGGTCTCCGTAAGCTTCTCTATCCAGATCTTTTCATCGATATGAAGTTTTTGTACGATCGGATGGTGGGTGAACTGATTAAAGATATCCTGTAAGACAGCCTGCATGTAACGGTTGTTGCTGTCCATATTGCCGTAAAGGTCGAGCGATTCCGAAATGGCGAGACCTCCGATGATGCCGGCAGGCAAGAGCAGAATCAGGAGAATCACATGCAGGACGAGGATGCTGCTGAGATCGGGGTTGCCGATGGTTTGGCGCACTTTGATATAAACGGGGCGAAAGACGCTCGCGATGACGGCGGCCCAAAAGATGGGGAAGAAAAAAGGCCGCAAGATAAACAGAAAAATGATCAACACGAGGGCCATGAGGCCGAAGAAGAGAATGTTGCGGATTTTAGGAGCATCAATCATGAAATTATTGCCTAGTCTTGGTTTTTTGAGGGCTGTGCGTCCGTTGCGATAACAAAAGACATCGTGGTATCAATAATATCCTACCTCTTTCGAAGAGACGGTGTCCGCTGCAGTTCGCCCGGGTCCGGAACCTCAAGATCATGTTTCCTTTTGATGGATACGGCTTGTCCGGCTTTCTCCCGGGAGACCGTTTCCTCCGATTCTCTTTTATCGATTAGCTTTTTCGGCTCGTTTTGGCTGTAAATGCCGTGATGAGCTGTCGGACATTCCGGTTTTTACATTTTGGACAGAGCACCTTGACATTGCCGTGTTCGGCAATCGATTGCTTCACAGAAAACCTCTTGCCACACTTCTCGCACTGATATTCGTATGTCGGCATGACATTCCCTCCCCGGGAAAATGATATTAGTACTTATACCAAAAATGTATCGTATTTCAAGCAGGATATGTTTTCTGGGCGCAAGACGGGTCATGCGACGATAACAACAGATCCGGATGTGGAGGGCAATGCGCCGACTCGTCGGTCATCCGTCAGATGCCCAGGCGCCGGATCTGTTGAAGGACCTGGAGTGACCTGAGGTCCCGGCCGAGAATATGACGAATGAACGAGGTCATCATTTTTCTGCTTTCATCGGCCGACTGGGGCGACAGAATCAGCCTGCCGATCCGGCTTGTCTCCATATCGCGGCCCAGGAGAAGGCTTCTGATGGTGCCGGCGGAGAGCTGAATCGCCTGCTCGTTGCTGCCTCGGCAGGCCTGGCAGCGAACGCCTCCGTCTTTCGGCAGAAAATAGTAGCTGTCTCCGTTGTCGACGGGATGATGACAGGCCAGGCAACGATCAAGAACGGGTTCGTACCCGGCAAGTTTCAGGAGCCGCATCTCAAAGAAACGGATAAGACCTTCCGTGGGCTTCCCCTCGGCGATAAGCGCCAGAAAGTCGGTCAAGAGGTGAAACAGATTCTCCTGCCTTTTCCCTTCCACCGTAAACTGTTCTGTCACGTCCACCAGGTAGGAGGCGAGGAGCGTTTTTTCCAGATCTTCCCTGATGGCGCCGTAGTGATTGATCATGTCGCAGTTCTCAAGGAAGGCCAGGGAATCACGGCCCCTTTTTGAGAAGAGGATATGAGACGAAGAGAAAGGTTCGAGGGCGTTGGCAAAGCGCTTCTGGCTCTTCTTGGCGCCCTTGGCGATACCGCTTAGTTTTCCGAACTCCAGGGTGTAGAAAGTGACGATGCGGTCCGATTCGCCGTAATCCAGGCAGCGAAGGACGACCGCCGGCGTTTTGTGACTGCTTTTCGTGTTCATTCCCGGTATTTGATCTCCCCGCCGACGATCGTCATGACGGCCTTGCCCTTAAGGGTCCGGCCGCCGAAGGGTGTATTCCTGCTTAAGGAACGGAAAGTAGCGGCATTCACTTGCCATTCCTTCTCGATGTCGATGACGGTTATGTCGGCAATGGCAGATGGCGCCAGCGTACCGCCCGGGACGTTCAGGATGCGGGCGGGATTCACACTCATCTTCATGATAAGGTCGGCAAGAGAGATCGTGCCGTCGGCCACCAATGCCAGGCTCAAACCCAGGGATGTTTCCAGCCCAACGATGCCGCTCGCGGCGTAATCGTACTCTACTTCCTTGTCCGTCACGGCGTGAGGGGCGTGATCCGAGGCGATCGCATCGATGGTGCCGTCTCTGAGGCCTTCCTTCACTGCCTTCATATCGGAGTTTTCCCGCAGCGGGGGATTGACCTTGGTATTCGTATCGAATTCCCGGACGGCGTCCTCGGTCAGCGTGAAGTAATGAGGCGCGGTTTCTGCCGTTACGGCGATCCCCCTCTTTTTGGCCTCCCGGATCAAGCGAACCGACCCGGCAGTGCTCACGTGGGCAATGTGGACGGGGGCGCCGGTGAATTCGGCGATCAGGATGTCCCGGGCCACCATGATATCCTCCGCAATCGCCGGCACGCCTCTCAATCCCAGTTCGGTGGAGGCGAAACCTTCGTTCATGATCCCGCCTGCCGACAGGCTCGGCTCTTCACAATGGGAGATCACGGGCATATTGATGGATGCCGCATACTCCATTGCCCGCCTCATCAAGGAGGCGTCTTCAACAGGCTTTCCGTCGTCCGAGAAAGCGACGGCGCCTGCGGCCTTCAGGTCCTGGAACTCAGTGAGGACTTCGCCCTTCAGAGAGAGGGTGACCGCCGCCACCGGATAAACGCGGACCAAACCGCACTGAGCGGCCTTGCCCAGGATCAATTCGGTAACGGACCGGTTGTCGTTGACGGGCATCGTGTTGGCCATACAGGCCACTGCGGAAAAGCCGCCGGCCAATGCCGCCTCCGATCCCGAGCGTATGGTTTCTTTATATTCGAATCCCGGTTCGCGAAGGTGGGTATGCATATCGATAAGGCCCGGAACAGCCGTCAAACCCTGAATATCGACGATTTCCGCCGGGCTCTTCTGTTTCCCTTCGGTAAGGTTCTTGCCTGTTTTCCTGATGCGGCCGTCTTCGATGAGAATATCCATGACCTCGTCGATTCCGGAGGCGGGGTCGACAACCCGCCCGTTTTTCAGAATGAGTCTTTTCATGATTGACCTCCCGTCAGCAGATAGAGAATGGCCATCCTCACGGCAATGCCGTAGGTGACCTGGGCGAGGATAACGGAGCTGGGGCCGTCTGCTATCTCGGGAGATATCTCCACGCCTCTGTTCATCGGCCCCGGGTGCATGACGAGGACGTCTTTCTTGGCCAGGGCGAGATTCTTGCGGTTCAAACCGAAGTAGGAAGAGTATTCCCTCAACGAGGGGAATATGTTCTGCTGCTGCCGCTCCATCTGGACGCGAAGCATCATGACGACGTCGGCATCCCTGATGGCGTCTTCGATGCGTAAAAAAGCTTGGACGCCCATCTGTTCGATGCCGCGCGGCATCATCGTCGCCGGTCCGGCAACGACCACTTGCGCCCCCATCTTCTGAAACCCGTAGATGTTCGATCTGGCGACGCGGCTATGGGCGATGTCTCCGATAATGGCGACCTTGAGTCCGGCTATCCCGCCTTTCTTTATACGGACGGTCATCATGTCCAGCAGGGCCTGCGTCGGATGTTCATGAGCCCCATCTCCGGCGTTGATGATCGACTGCCGAACGCGCTTGGCCAGCATGTGGGGAGCTCCCGGCGTACTGTGCCTGAGGACGATCACGTCCGGATTCATGGCATCCAGGTTTCTGGCCGTATCGATGAGGGTCTCTCCTTTAACGACGCTGCTCGTGGACGACGAGATATTGATAGTGTCGGCACTGAGTCTCTTGCCGGCAATTTCGAAGGACGTCCTGGTCCGGGTGCTTGCCTCGAAAAAGAGATTGATCACGGTCTTGCCCCGCAGGGTCGGGACTTTTTTGATCTCCCGGGTCGATACTTCGATAAAGGACTCCGCCGTATCGAGAATGAGCTGAATCTCGTCCACGGCGAGTTCCTTAATGCCGAGCAGGTCTTTTTGGGTCAATTTCATGAGCGACATCTGCTATCCTTTGATATCCTTTTTAAATGGTCATCCCCTGCAGGGGATTTACAACTGAGAACCGGTCTCTTTTCCAGGTTACGATGTGCCGTCGGACGGCTCGATGACGACTTCGTCCACCCCGTCTTTTTCGGTGAGCCTTACGCTGACGGCCTCCCAAAGCGACGATGGCAAATTCTTTCCGACAAAATCGGCCCTGATCGGCAACTCCCGGTGTCCCCTGTCGATCAAAACGGCCAGCTGGATGAGTTTGGGACGGCCGAAATCGATCAGGGCATCCATGGCTGCTCTGATAGTACGGCCTGTAAACAGGACGTCATCCACCAGAATCACTTTCTTCGCATCCAAAGAAAAGGGGATGTCCGTCTTCTCCAGACGGGGCTTCTTTTTGGATGTCAAAAGGTCGTCCCGGTAAAGGGTTATGTCGAGGATACCCATAGGCGGATCAATCTTTTCGATAGCGCTGATCTTTCGCTGCAGCCTCTGGGCGAGGTATATCCCCCCCGTGCGGATGCCGATCAGAACAATATCATCGATCCCCTTGTTTTTTTCCAGGATCTGATAGGCTATCCTGGTCATCGAGCGGTCAATGCCTTCTTCATCCATAACTACTTTTTTCTGTTCCATAAATCGGGCTATCCTCCCTCGTCGTTATGGCTCATCGATGATACCGGCGAGCCGCCCATCGTAACCGTTCGTTCAAAAAAAAAACCTTCCCCGGAGAAGAGAAGGCTTCGTGACGCATATGATGTACAATCGGATCTTTCATAACCACCCTTTTTTAATCTCGCAGGATTAAATTAAAAGGCTTTAAGCAGTTAAAGGACTTCTCTAATATAATGAAATGTCCTTGAACTGTCAAGCTGGAATGGGGGACGTCAATGAAGGATTTTCCCGAACCGGTCCCCGCGTACCCAATGCTCTTCGCTGTTCCATGACCAGTAGATGATAAAGGCCTTGCCCATGACGTCTTTCAAATCGACGAACCCCCAATAACGGCTGTCAAGACTTCTGTCCCTGTTGTCTCCCATGACAAACAATTTTCCCTGGGGAACGACGACAGGCCCGAAATTGTCGCGCTTCGGCTCTATGGCGCTGGGGTAAATGTTCTCGTCCACGAATACGGCAAAAGGATCGTCGACGGGCTTGTCGTTGACGAAGACCTTCTTGTTCTTTATTTCCACTTTATCGCCTCCGATGCCGATGACTCGTTTGATAAAATCCTTGTCCCGTTCAACCGGGTAGATGAAGACCACAATATCGCCCCTTTTGGGATCGCCGATCGGTATCAGGGTCGAGCGAACGAAGGGTATCTTTACACCATAGATGAATTTGTTCACCAGGATGTGATCCCCGATCAGAAGCGTCGGCTTCATTGACTCCGACGGTATTTTATAGGCCTGAACGATGAACGTTCTTATGAAAAAAGCGATCAAGATGGCGATAATGATCGCTTCCGCATATTCCCTGATCTTGTCTTTATTGACGGTCATTTATGATCCTTAATGCTGCGATTCCCCGCAGGCGGTCAGGCCGCAAGCCGGTCACCCGGACGAATCGCTTGTTTATGAGTAGATGTTGATTAAAACGACGATGATCATGACCAGGCAGATGAATCCTTTGCTCAGCGTTGCCGCCACTCTGCCCAGTATAGACCCGTAACCTGCCCGCAAGGCCGGTTTAAAACTCCTTTGGCGAAGGATTTCGACGATAAACACACCCGCAAAACCTCCCAGGAACGCTCCGGCCAGCGTACCTAGTCCGTAAAAAAAAGGCGACATGACGGCGATGCCTATCACGCCTCCGATAACCGATGCCCATGCCCCCTTCTTCGACGCCCCGAATCTTTGCGCCCCTGCCATGCTGAGCCCGAAGTCGATGGCTTCTCCCAGCACCGACAAAAAAATCAGCACCAAAATGACTTTGATGCCGATCTGGTCGAAACCGGTGAGGAGGGCATAAATGATCACATCGATAAGGATGATGATCGTGCCCGGTAAGCCGTAGACCGTGGTGAATATGCCCAGAAACAGCAAGAGGATGAAGAGGGTCGTTCCAGCTATTTCGAGGGGAGACAATTTATTTTTTCCTCTTCTTCTTTGAAGGTTTAAACCTTTCCCATGCCAGGACCACCGGGCTGGCAATAGCTACCGACGAATACGTTCCGAAGATGACACCGACCAGGAGTGCGAAGGCAAAATCGTGGATGACGGCTCCGCCAAAGAAGAAGAGAACAGCGACGACGAGGGCAACCGTGAAAGAGGTCAGGATTGTCCGGCTCAACGTCTGATTGATGCTTTCATTGACGACCGTCCGTAGGTCTTTGCGCGGATCTTTCCTGACATTCTCGCGGACCCGGTCGAAGACGACGATCGAATCATGGATGGAATAACCGATGACCGTCAGTACCGCGGCGACGATCGTCAATGTGAATTCCTTGTTGAAAATGACGAAGATCCCGAGGACGACGATGACGTCGTGGATAACACCTATGATCCCGCCCAAGGCGTAGCGGAACTCGAAACGGATGGCTATATAAATCAGCATACCGATCCAGGAGAAAACAACCGCGAGGATGGCTTTTCTCGTCAGGTCTTTTCCGACCTTCGGGCCCACGACTTCCACCCGCTGAACCTCAAGGGCGCCTTTACCGTATGCGGCGTTCATGGCCTCTTCTATCTTGGAGGACAGGCCTTTGACATCCGATGTGGATTCCGCCGTCCTGACGATGACCTCATTAGGTCCGAAAGGTTGGATGATGCTGTCGTTGATGCCGATGCTGGTCAAAACCTTGCGTATATCGTCCGCAGCCGTCGTCTTCTGAAATTTGATCTGTACCAGCGTCCCGCCGGCGAAATCGATACCGTAATTGAAGCCTTTGAATATGAAGCATATAATGCAAATAATGGTCAGGACCGTCGAGAAGATGACCGCATACCGCATCATGCCTACAAAGTTTATATTGATCCCTGGTTTTACAAGTTCCATGCCATGCTCCTGTCCGTAAAGCCGGTATACGGCTGCTGATGCTTCTTAGACGCTGACGTTCGTAATCTTTTGATGCCAGACGAAATAGTCAAATATGATCCTGGTGACAAAAACGGCCGTAAAAAGGCTGATGACAATGCCTATGCTCAGCGTCGCGGCGAACCCCTTCACCGCGGATGTTCCGAATCCGAATAAGAAAAGTGAGGCGATCAGGGCATTGACGTTGGTATCGAGGATCGTCAAAAAGGCCTTGGAATAACCGGTTTCAATGGCAGCCCGGGCCGTTTTGCCGGCGCGAAGCTCTTCCCGGATTCTTTCAAAGATCAAGACGTTGGCATCCACCGACATACCGATGATGAGGATGATGCCGGCGATGCCGGGGAGGGTAAGTGTGGCCCTAAATGCCGCCAGCGCACCCAACAGGATCACGATATTCAGAATCAGGGCGATATTGGCAACGATCCCCGAGAGTTTATAATAGATCACCATAAAGACGGCAACGAGGGCAAGGCCGATGATGGCGGACCAGATGCCTTTGTCGATGGAATCCTGGCCAAGGGACGGTCCGACGGTCCTTTCTTCCAGGAAGTTCACCGGTGCCGGTAAGGCGCCCGCCCTGAGGACAATGGCAAGATCCCTTGCCTCATCTACGGTAAACTGGCCCTCAATGACGGCTTGTCCGCCCGCGATACGGTCTTTGATGACAGGCGCCGAATGGACTGTCCCGTCAAGAACGATGGCCAGCCTCTTGCCGACGTTTTCACCCGTTATTCTCTCGAAATCCCTTGCGCCCTGGGCATTGAATTTAATGGAAACATGAATTCCGCCTAACCGGTCGCCCATCTGAACTTTTGCGCTTTCCAGAGAATTGCCGGCAAGGAGGGTCTTGCTTTTCAAGAGTATGGCGCTGGAATTACGGCGGCCCGAATCCCGGTCCACACGCGATTCATAGGCAATCATATCACCTTCGGGGATCTTGCCTCTAAGGGCTTCCTCAACGGAATGCTCTTCGTCAACCAGCTTGAATTCCAAAAGGGCCGTTTCGCCGATGAGTTTTTTTGCCCGCGCCGGGTCCTTGATACCCGGAAGCTGGATGACGATGCGATCATTGCCTTCCGGAATGATTTCCGGTTCCGTGATGCCAAACTGGTCGACACGGTTGCGGATGGTCTCTACGCTTTGTTCGACGGCCTGCTTCTTGATTTCCTCGGCCCTTCTCTCTTTGAGCTTGAGCGAAACGACTTCGCGTCCTTCACGGATTTCCGACGATGCGATGTCCAAATCGAGGAAACGGTCTTTAAGCGTCTTTTCAAAAGCGGTACGCGAGGCGGCATCGGGAAGTTCGAAGGTCACGGTATTGGCCTTGGCCGCCCTCTCAATGAAGCGGAAACGCACCTTGTTCTCCATCAGCGTTTCCTTGAGGCCGTTGGCCGTCTGATCCAGAAAGCCTTCGACGGCTTTCGCCGTGTCGACTTCCAGCACGAGATGCGTTCCCCCCTGCAAATCGAGACCCAGAGGAATCTTATCCACCATCTTTTTCCAGAAAGGGGGCAAATCCGAAGTCAGGGATGGTGTTAGGCAAAACAGGGCCGCGAGACAGATGACTGCCGCAATGGCCGCTCTTAAGGGAATACTCTTAATCATTATCAACCCCTTGACTTAATTATTCTTTATCTTTTTCTGTCTTTTGCAGCACGGCGCCGATAAAATTACGTCCGACCTTGATGCGAACCTTGTCGGCCACTTCCAGTGTAATGACATTGTCCGTGATAGCCACGACTTTCCCATGAATACCGCCGTTGGTCATCACCGTATCGCCATGCGCCAGGTTCGCCAGCATATCTTTGTGTTCCTTCTGCTGCTTCTGTTGGGGCCTGATCAGCAGGAAGTAGAAAATACCGAACAACGCGGCGATCATCACCATGAAGCCCCAATCCATACCGCCGGCCGGAGCGCCGCCTCCTCCTCCGAAGCCTCCCATGGCATATGCTACATCCATCATATGGTTTATTCCTCCTTTTCGTTTCCGCCGTCAATGTCCCAATGGCTGTATTCCCGATGACGGTTCATGAAGTTATTGTTAAATTCAGTATATCGGCCGTCCGCAATGGCCCGGCGAATGTCCTCCATCAGCCGCATATAGAAATGGATATTATGAACGGTGTTCAACACCATGGCCAGAATCTCGCCTGAGACATAAAGATGCCGCAGATAAGCCCTGGAGTAATTTCTACAAGTATAACAATCGCATGTCCTGTCAACGGGACCAGGATCATCCCGGTAACGGGCGTGCTTTATAACAACCTTTTCGTCATTTGTAAACAATAATCCATTCCTTGCGCAACGGGTGGGAATGACGCAATCGAACATGTCGATACCGTGATAGACGGCAAAGACGATATCTTCGGGGGTCCCGACACCCATTAAATAATGTGGGGACGTCTCCGGCAGCAGGTGCGCCGTCTCTGCCAGGATTTCCTGCATAATATCTTTGGGTTCGCCTACACTCAGCCCCCCGAAGGCGTATCCGTCGAAGCCGATGTCCTGCAGGTCCGCGATGGCCCGCCTGCGAAGCGCGGGATACATGCCGCCCTGGACGATGCCGAAGAGGGCCTGCTCACGGCTCTTTTGGGTTGTCTTACAACGTCTGGCCCACGTCAGGGTCAAGTCGAGGGACCTTTCCGCTTCCGCTGAAGTGGCCGGGTACGGCGTGCATTCGTCCAGGCACATCATGATATCCGATCCGAGTGATTCCTGTATCGATACAGCTATTTCGGGGCTCAAGAAGTGTTTCGATCCGTCGATATGGGATTGGAAAATTACGCCGTCGTCCGTGATCTTCCGCAATTTCGCCAAACTATAGACCTGAAAGCCTCCGCTGTCCGTGAGAATGGGATGAGGCCAGTTCATAAACCGATGCAGACCGCCCAAATTCCGGATAAGATCGTGGCCGGGACGCAGATAGAGATGATATGTGTTACCCAGGATGATCTCCGCCCCGATCTGCCTCACCGCCTCCGGCGTAAGCGCCTTTACCGTGCCCTGCGTTCCCACCGGCATAAAAACGGGCGTCTTGACTTCGCCGTGAGGTGTTTGAATGATACCTCGCCTGGCAAGGCAGCCGGGATCCTTATTCAGTACTGAAAACGAAAATGACATTGCCGTCCATCAATCTTGCAGAACTGTCGTTAAATAATATACTAAAGGATAAGCATGCAATCCCCGTAGCTGTAAAAACGGAACGCTTCCTCCACGGCCCGGCGGTATGCCCTCTGCATCAGCCCGGAGCCCGCAAAGGCGCACACCAAGAGGAAAAGGGACGAGCGCGGAAGGTGAAAATTGGTAAGCAGGGCCCCCAGGCGCTTGAATCGATATCCGGGGTAGATGAAAAGACCGGTATGCCACGACCCGGGTTTGACGCGGCCGTCTTTGCCTGTCGCCGCCTCGACGACACGGGTGGAGGTCGTTCCGACGGCTATTACTCTTTCTGCTCTGTTGATCGCATCCGCCGCTTCTTCCGTCACTTCGAAAAATTCCTCGTCCACGATGTGATCCTCCACCTTTTTTGCGGTGACGGGCATGAACGTTCCATAGCCGACATGAAGCGTAACCGATACGACCGGGATGCCATACCCCCTTATGTGTTGCAGCATGCCGTCCGAAAAATGGAGTCCGGCGGTCGGTGCGGCGACCGAACCGGGGATGCGGGCGTAAAGCGTCTGGTATCGCTGCCGGTCGTCGCTTGT
Organism: Syntrophales bacterium; assembly: GCA_963668175.1. GTDB lineage: Bacteria > Desulfobacterota > Syntrophia > Syntrophales > PHBD01. The sequence continues at coordinate 256,787 of OY764159.1, read as the reverse complement.
CGTCATATCGGCTTTAGGTCTTTTGATGTAGGGTGGAAGCGGTATGCTGCCGTGTTCCTCCAGGAATTGATCAAGGGGGGTATCCATATCGAATCGAAGGAGCCATTTCTTGTCCCCCTTCCGGTCGATAAGCTGTCCTTTGACGCCGGACCCGAAAAAGATCGTCGTGCCGATGCGAACACGTTTCGCCGGTTTTAAAAGGACCTCCCATACGGCATCGTCGTAAAAATCCTGCCTCGCCAGCAGCAGGATTTCAATGACGCTGCCCGTATCTTTCCGGCCGTAAAGGCGGGCGGGAATCACTTTCGAATCGTTGATCACCAGGACATCGCCTTTTTTCAAAAAATCGGGCAGCTGCCGGAAGTGACCCGCCGAGATTGATTCTTCGGCGCGTTTTACGATCATCATCCGGGACATGTCGCGCTCCGGGGAAGGCTCCTGGGCGATGAGCCTTTCCGGAAGCGTATAGTCGAATTCGTCGATGTCCATGAGATATTTATCTTTTCCCGAAATATAACAGAATCAGTCCGACGATCATGGCGGCAAATCCCATAATCCTCAGGTGGGAATCCTGTATCTCCCTAATCTTGTTGAGATAATTCTTCAACTTGTCCGGAAAGGCGAAGTATGGAACGCCTTCGATGATCAAAACCATTCCCAGAACGCAAAGAAAGAAATCCATAATGCCTTTCTATAACACGATTTGCCGGTTTCACTAGCACGCCCGCTGTTTTCCCGCAACCGTTTCTCTCCGTTTGCGCGGGCTCATTGTTTATGCAAACCGCTGTCCTTACTGCTGATAAGGGTTCTTCGTAACACATTTCGGCGACATGGTCCGGATAAAGGCATGGACGGATCACCGGCCTTTCGATTCATCCCAGAGGCGGTCCATCTCTTCAAGGGTTGCCGATGCCGGGGTTTTTCCCTGTCCGAGAAGCTGTTCCTCAATGTGGGCAAATCGCCTGGCAAATTTTGCGTTTGTGCCTTGAAGGGACTCCTCGGCATCGACGCCTGTGAAACGGCTTAAATTGACGATAGAAAAGAGCAGATCTCCCGTTTCCTCCTGAACGCGGCTTTTTTGACCTTCCAGAATCGCCGCTTTCAGTTCGGCGAGTTCCTCTTCGACTTTGGAGAGAACATCTTCGGTCCTCTGCCAGTCAAAGCCGACTTGCGACGCCTTGGCCGTCATTTCTTTGGCCTTCATGAGGGCCGGCAGCGACCTGGGTACCCGGTCCAGCAGACCCGGCGTTATCCCTTTGCGGAGATATTCCTCCTTCTTGATTTCATCCCAATTGTCTTTGACATCACCAACATTTCGGACAGTTACGTTTCCGAAAACATGGGGGTGGCGGCGGATCATTTTCTCGGTTATCGCCGTCATGACGTCCGTTATTTCGAACGTTCCGTCCTCTTCCGCCATCCGGGCCAGAAAGATGATATGAAAAAGAAGATCGCCCAATTCTTCTTTCAAGCCGTCCCTTGAACCGGTTGCGATGGCGTCGATGACCTCGTAGGCCTCCCCGATCAGATAGCGTCCGATCTCCTCCTTCGTTCTTGACCTGTCCCAGGGGCAGCCGTCCGGGCCGCGCAATTTCGTAACCAGCTCAAGGAGTTTTTCAAAAGCTCCTGCCGTATCCCGCGATTCTTCTTTGTCCACGCCTTACCTCCGATAAAAAAAATCACCTATCATATTATTTCATTTATAACCACTGTCCGCTGATCTGGTCAGAAGGATGGGCATGGACAAATCCGTCCATGCCCTCTCTTCAGTCCCTGCATAATCCAAGGTCGTCGGATCCTTTGATGATGCGTCGACGAGGCCGAAAAAGGCCGTCTGTACAGGCATAAAACCTGCAATATCATATGTATGGCTTTTTTATTGCACAATCGTAAAAAAGGAATTGATATTTAGACAACAATTAGATACAGATGCTCTGTTTTTTCAGGCATGAAAATGAAACGGCGGGATGAAAAGCATAGGTGGGTTGTTTTTTTTCCTGCGACATATCTCGATGCCTACGCCCCAATAGCCAACGAGTGACGTTACTCGCAGCACGACCTGTTCTTTCACAAAACCGCCGCATGTTCATTTTATCATTATTCTAATGAGGAGGACAACATGGCAGAAGAAGAAAAGAAAAAATTGACAAGAGCGGAAAGACTCGCAATGGAAAAGGAGAAGAATCTCAAGTTCTGGGAAGAGCAGGACGCCATTCTTCTCAAGCACCGTGAGGAGGCCTATAATATAGGCGGGGCCGATCAGGTGGCACGTTTGGCCAAGCAGAACAAAAAACCCATGCGCGAGCTTATTTCGATGTTGATCGATCCGGGGACCGAGTTCTTCGAATTGGGTCTGGACGCGGGTTACGACATCGGCAAAAAGAAGCTGTACGGTGGTGAGATTTACGAATCGGAAAAACGCGGTCATATCCCTGGTGGTGGGGTCGTGACGGGTGTGGGGACCGTCATGGGTGTCGACTGCATGATTTTTGCGAACGAAAACCGTTACGCGGCGGGAACGTATTTCCCGATCACACTGAAAAAACATATGCGGGCGCAGGCGATTGCCGAACAGTCGGAACTGCCCTGCATCTACATCGCCGACTCGGGCGGAATCAACCTGCCCCTCCAGCTCGGCTGCTTCGCCGACGACGGCCATTTCGGCAGCATGTTCTACAACATGTGCCGCATGTCGGCCAAGGGTATCCGGCAGTATACGCTGTCCACGGGCGGCAACACGGCCGGCGGCGCCTACATCGTCTATCTGGCGAGCGAATCCATCATGATCGAAAAGATGGCCTATGCCTTCCTGGCGGGGCCCCCGATGGTGAAGTCGGCCATCGGCGAGACGGTCTCCCCGGAAGACCTCGGCGGTGCTTATGTCCATACGCAGCATTCGGGTGGATGCGATCACTTTGTCAGGACCCAGGAAGAGGGTATCGCGAAGCTCCGCGCCATGATGGAATTCGAGCCGCGCCAGGGTCTCTATATCGACCGGCGGGAAACGCGGGCACCGAAATTCGATTTCAAAGAAATGATGAGTGCCACTCCCACCGATACTTATCAATACATCAACATCAAAGACACCATTAAGTGTCTGGCTGATGACAGCTACTTCCATGAATATAAACCCACCTACGGTCCCGGCCGCGGTGATTCGATCATCGCCGGCAAGATGTGGATGAAGGGAATCCCCGTGGGTGTCATCGCCTCCAATGCCAGCGGCGTCATTTATATCGACGCGGCCCGGAAGGCGACGGAATGGATGATCCGCTGCGGCAATTCCAAGCTTCCCGTCCTCTTCCTCCAGGGTTCGCCCGGCTACATGGTCGGTAAGGCCGAAGAGTGGGGCGGTATCGGTAAATACGGTTCCGACATGGTCCGTGCCTGTACATGCCTCGATACGCCAAAGATTACCTACGTCATCGGTCCGGACCACGGCGCTGCCAACTACGGTATGTGCGGCCGTGCCTTCAAACCCCGGTTTGCCTTCACAAACATGAGAGGACGCACCACCGTTATGTCCGGTGAGACGGCCGGTTTCATCGTTGAGACGGTCCGCCGCAAGAACATCGTCGACAAGGGTGGCACGGTCAATGAGGAAGAAATGGCCCAATTCCGCCAGATGATGAGAGACCGGTACGATTCCGAAGGTCATCCTTTCTATACCGGATCCCTCCTGTTCCATGACGGCGTCGTCGCGTTCAGCGAAGCCAGGGATAAGATAGCCCGGGCGTTTGAAATCGCGCTGCGCGTTCCGATGAAGAAGTCCGATTGGGGCGATCTAAAGGTTTAAAATCCGGTTTTCAATCCAGGGAGGAGGAGAAGTATGTCCGATGTCTTGTTGAAGGAAAGAACAGAGGATGGCATCCTGATTCTCACGTTGAATCGCCCCGATGCCATGAACTGCTTTAATTTCGATCTGTTGGCTGTGCTGGCGGAAACGATCAAGGAAGCCAATTTCGATAACGATCTCCGCTGCATCATCATTACTGGGGCAAAAGCGGGCGACGATCCGAAGAAATGGTCTTTCTCCACTGGGGCCGACCTCAAGGAGAGAAGAACCCTGACCCAGGACCAGGTCCGCCGCTTCATTTTCACGATTCGCAACACATTCACGGCCGTCGAGCAGGTTCGCGTTCCCGTCATCGCCGCCATCAATGGTTTCGCTTTCGGCGGCGGCACGGAAATAGCCCTGGCCTGCGATATTCGCATTGCATCCTCGAACGTCTTGATGGGTCTTACCGAAACGAGTTTGGCGATCATTCCCGGTGCCGGCGGCACGCAGAGACTGCCGAGGATCGTCGGTATGGCGAAAGCCAAGGAACTCATCTATACGGCGAGAAGAATCAACGCCCAGACGGCGCTGGAGATCGGTCTGGTCAGCAAGGTTGTCGAGCCCGATAAGCTTATGGATGCCGCATTGGAATTGGCGAGGGAGATTGCCAAGAACGGCCCCATAGGCGTTGCCCAGGCAAAATTTGTGCTTAATTACGGTACGGAGGCGAGTCTTGGTGTGGCGTTGCCTCTGGAATCTAAGGCCTACGAGGTCACCATCCCGACAAAGGACCGTCTGGAAGCCCTTGCGGCCTTTGCGGAAAAGCGGAAGCCCGTCTTTAAAGGCGAGTAAGAGCAACCATCACAATAAAGTTTTCCCTCCCCTTCCCTGCCGCCGGAGGAGGGAAAATTCTTATTAAACAAATTTATTCTAAGGAGGACGTAGTTATGGCGACAGAGTATGATTATTGGAAAATTTTCCCCAGAATGCCGAAGAAAGTTTCCATCGGCGACATTACCATCCGTGACGGTTTCCAGCACGAGGAGAAGTTCATCTCCACGGACGCGAAGATCTTTTACGGGCAGGAAATGATCCTGGCGGGTTGCCGGGAGTTGGAAGTGACGAACCTGGGAAGTGCGACCACAACCCCTCAGTTTAAGGATGCCGATCTGGTCATGAAGGCCATGCGGAACGATGAGTTCGCGAAGCGTTGCAGCCGGGCTGGCATTGACATCTTTAAGGATGTTTGCCTGACGTGTGTCACGATTCGTGAAACAGCGGTGGATCGCGCCATTGAGATGAAGAAACAAGGTTATGGTCCCGACCGCATTCTCATGATGGTCTCGACGGACCCGGAGCACCACTTCGCCAATTCGGGGACGACCCTTACCCAGTACTGGCGTGAAGCCGAGCGCTGTATCAAGAAGGCCCGCGATATGGGCATCAAGATGGTCGGTACTGTTAGCACGATCTGGGGAAGCCCGATCAGCGGCGCCACCAAGCTGGAGGACGCCGTAGAGTTCACCAAGCGCTGGTTCTCGATCGGTGCCCACGACATCGAACATGCCGACCATGACGGCTCGGCAAATGCCGCCGACGTTTATCGTTATTTCTCGATGGTCATGGATGCCATGCCGAACCCGGAAGCCCATCTTTGCCATCTCCATGAGACGAAACGCATCGCGTCTTCGTCGATCCTGGCGGCCCTTCATGCCGGTATTACCCGGTTTGAAGCGACGCTGGGCGGCCTGGGCGGCCAGCCGGCCAACTTCCTCGATGATTGTCCGATCAGGGGCACGGGCGAGTATTATTACGACGATCCCCGCTTCGTGGGATTGGTCACCATGGAAGACCTGCTGGTTCAGATCGACGAACTGGGCATCGAGCACGGTTACGATGTGGATCGCGTCCTTTGGCTGGGCAAAAAGATGGAAAAGACGATGAACAAACGGCTCCGTTCGGAAGCCATTTACAACGGCCGTACCCAGAAGGCGGGTCATATGAAATTTGCCCGTCCGGGCCTGAAGAAATTGGTGGAAAAAGCCGGTGAGAAACCCGGTCAGAGAATCCCGCCCGATTGGTCGGCGGAAGCGATTCTGCCTGAAAAATGGGGTCCCGCGGATCCGCTCTGGAAGAAGTAAGCATGACACAATGATCCCCTGGGGAAACACCCTTGAAATGTCTCCCCAGGGGACATAAAACGAATAGACTAAGGAGGATTATCAAATGAGTGTTAACATTGTAGCCCCCATGCCGGGGACCATTGCAGAGATCCTGGTCAGCGTAGGCGATCAGGTGTCCGCTGATGAAGAATTGATCATTCTGGAAGCCATGAAGATGGAAAACCCCATCCTGGCGACGTCCAGCGGTAAGGTGGCGGAAATCAAAGTCAACGAAAAGGATAAGGTCGACACGAACCAGGTCCTGATTGTTCTGGAATAGTCCGGTTAGGCGTCTTATCAGTAGACAACGAAGGGGCACGATCCAAAGGGTCGTGCCCCTTTTTCTAGTGGGCTTCATCCCAGTTCCGGCCGCTGGCGATGTCCACCCTCAGGGGAACCTTGAGCTTGATGACCTCCTCCATCTCTTTTCTCACCAGCTCCGTAACCGTCTCCAGTTCCTCTTCCGGGACCTCGAAGACCAGTTCGTCGTGGACCTGCAGGATCATGGCGGCGGACAGCTTCCTTTCGGCAAGCTGGCGGTGGATGCGGATCATGGCCATTTTGATCAGGTCGGCGGCCGTTCCCTGGATCGGGGTGTTGATGGCCGTTCGTTCGGCGAACTGACGGACCACGGCATTGCTGCTCGTCAGATCCGGGAGGTAGCGTCGCCTGTTGAGGAGGGTCGTGACGTACCCTTTCTTGACGGCATTGGCCAGGATGCCGTCCAGGTAAACCTTTACGCCGTGGTATTTCCTGAAATATCCGTCGATATAGATTTGTGCCATCTTTTGATTCAACCCGAGTTCCTTCGCCAGGCCGAAGGCGCTCATCCCATAAAGAATCCCGAAATTAATGACTTTGGCCTGACGGCGCATTTCGGCGTTGACCATTTCGGGAAAGACGCCGAAGATGTCGGATGCCGTTCTGTTATGTATGTCTTCGCCGGAGCTGAATGCTTCCGTGAGCGCCGGGTCTCCCGAGAGATGGGCCAGAACGCGAAGCTCGATCTGCGAGTAATCGGCGGAAAGCAGCCGCTTACCGGCCGGGGCTATAAAGGCCTGGCGAATCCTCTTGCCCTCCAGCGTTCTAATGGGAATATTCTGGAGATTCGGATTGCTGCTGGAAAGTCGGCCCGTCGCCGTGACCGTCTGGTTGTAGGAGGTATGGATGCGCCCCGTATTTTTATTGACGAGCATCGGCAGGGCATCGATGTAAGTGGATTTGAGTTTAGCCAGGCTCCTGTACGCCAGGATTTCCCCCGGCAACTCATGACTCTTGGCGAGCATGGCCAGGACTTCGCCGTCCGTCGAATATCCCTCTTTGGTCTTGCGGCCTTTGGGGAGGCCGATCTTGTCGAAGAGGATCGTTTGTAGTTGCTTGGGAGAATTGATGTTGAAACGCTCGCCCGCCAGTCGATAGATCTTTTCCTCGGATAATGTCAGGAGTTCCCGAAGCTCGTCGGACATGGATTTCAGAATGTCGAGGTCCAGAAGAACGCCGTATCTCTCCATGTCGGCCAGGATCGACAGGAGGGGAATCTCCACTTCATGGAAGAGATAGGTAGAACCCTCTTTGTCGATGCGTTCGGTGAGGAGCGGGACCATTCTGGAGATGGCCTCGGCGCGTCCGGACGCGTATTCGCGAATTCTGTCGATCGTTACGAAGGAAAAGGGGATGGCACGGGCACCCGTTCCGGCCAAGTCTTTCGCCGTCGCGATCCGCAGATTCAAGTGTTCCATGGCAGCGTCTTCGAGGGCGAAACCGTGCCGGGACGGATTGAGAATATAAGCGGCGATCATGGTGTCGCAGCCAATACCGTGCATGGGAACGTTACGGGCCGCCAGGGCGATCATGAGCGCTTTCAAGTCATGGCCGTGTTTACGGACAAATCCGTCCCGCAAGTACGGCATCAGGCCTTCGAGAACGAAACCGATTCCGAGTTGATCGGGCATCCCGGCGTAATCGTGGCCTAACGGGATATAAAAGACCTCTCCGGGCTCAAGCGAAACAGTCAGGCCGACTATTTGCGCCTTCATGGGTTCCGGGTCGCTGAGGACGGCATCGATGGTAAATTCCGAGGCCGTTTTAAGTTTCCGAAGCAGGGATTGAAAGTCTTCCCCGGCGATAATGGTCTGCGACAACATCTTGGTTGCCGGATCTTTCATCTTCAGGTCCTGCAGGAGAGACGAGAATTCGAATTCCCGGAAAAGGGCGATGAGGGCATCCGTGTCGGGTTCCCCTTGCCGCGATGTTTCGAGGTCGAAGTCGACGGGTATATCGGTTCGTATCCGGGCCAGGTCGCGGCTCATCCGCGCCTGCTCGGCAAATTCTTTGATGGCTTTCTTGGCCTTGGCATTCTTGATCTTCTCGGCGTTTTCTATCAGTGCTTCAATCGAGCCGAATTCTTCGACGAGGGCCATGGCCCCCTTGGCCCCGATGCCCGGTACGCCGGGGATGTTGTCGGAGCTGTCGCCCATGAGACCGAGTATTTCCGGAACCTGTTCGGGACTGACACCGAAACGTTCTTTGACGGCCGCCGCATCGTATGTCTTCTCTTTCATCGTATCCATCATAATGACATTATCGGATACGAGCTGCATCAGGTCCTTGTCGCCGGATACGATGACGACTTTCTTGCCCAGCGACGCGTACCTCACGGCCAGGGTGCCGATAATATCGTCGGCCTCGATGCCCTGCATTTCGATCACCGGTATGGAGAGGGCGCGGACGACGTCCTTCACGTAGGGAATCTGGGGAACCAGGGTGTCGGGTGTGGCCTTGCGGTTCGCCTTGTAAAGATCGTAGGCTTCGTGGCGCTCGGTCGGTCCTTTGAGATCGAAGACGACGACCATATGTTCCGGCTTCCAATCCTTGAGCAATTTCATCAACATGGTTGTGAAACCGTAAATGGCGTTGGTCGGGAACCCCTTGGAATTGGACAGGTCGCGGATGGCATAGTAGGCACGGTAGAGATAGTTGCTGCCGTCCACAAGAAAGAGACGGTCCTTTTCCTTCATGATTTCCATATCATTCGATCCATTCAATGAAATGTGATGTATGCGACACTGTCGGATTGCGATAATCCTCTCCATCATACACCAAAGACGCCGGATATGTCATGAGGATTGTGAGGAGGATGGATATCGGCAGGATGATATATCCTTCTGCAAAACACCTTCACAACGGTGTCGAATCCTGATATTATGGCCCGCTATGAGAATTGAAAACGGTATTATCTTATCCTGTTCGTCCGCAAGGGATGCCGGCCGGCCGCGGTGCCTGTCGTGCGGTACGACGGAAAATATGGGCAGACGCAGATACTGTTCCATTGAATGCCGCCAGAGGCTGCGGTACAAGCTCAACCTCCGGACCGGTCTCCTGCGGGCGCTCAACATCCGGTATGCGACATTCTTCTTCAGCGACCACATGATCATCATGGACATGCTGCCCTACGCGTCCAAGGATGTTTACAGCTTTCGCTATCCCCGTTCTGCCGGCAAACAGCCCGCAGACGATTTTTCCAGCATGGCGGACGTCCTCGGAGACAGTTGGTGGTCTGTGAAAAAGAAGACCAACAAGCATTACATGGCTTCGATGCACATCTTCGAGCAGGCGGACCGGAACAGGATATCGTCTAAAATCATAAGACCCCAGCAGATCACGAAGCCGACGATCAAGGAACGGACCCTTTCCCGGCTGTGCCTGGACCGGCTCGATCTCAACGCCCCGGAACTGGATCAGGTCATCAAAAACGCCTATCGTCGGCAGGCTAAAAGATTCCATCCCGATGTCGGCGGCGACAATGCCACCTTCCGGATGGTACAACAGGCTTACGAGGAGTTGAGCCAATGGGTCAAGAATCCATCCTTTATCCGGCGCCGGGGCTTTGTCGATAAATGGTTCTACGAAGGCGAAAAAGACAGATGGCTCCAGCCCACACCTCTCCCGAGGGCTCCTCGATTCGACAAGGCCGCCCGGGAGTTCTCGATCGAACGGGCGTTACCGCTCGGTCCCTGAGTCAAGGGGCGTAAACAGACCACTGAGGGATATCGGTAATCCATCCCCGGCTCTGTTTCAGGATGGCAACCAGGTCGATTTCAAATACTACATCTTTGCCCGCCAGGGGATGATTGGCGTCGAACACGATATGCTCGGCGTCTACGCTTGTCACCCGGACGATAAAATCCTCGTACTCGCCCTTAACGTGGCTGACTTGATATTCCTGGCCTAATGCGGGATTGACATGCTCGGGGATGGCGTCTCTGGGAACGACTTCGACCTTCTCCTCATCGTATGGTCCGTAAGCCTGGTCACAGGGTATGTGAACCGTCTTCCTGTCGCCCACGTTCATGCCGATGACAGCCTCTTCGAAACCGGGTATGACATCGCCGTTGCCGATCGTGCATTCAACCGGCTTGAAATTGATCGATGCATCGAATACCGTCCCGTCCTCCAGAGACCCTTTGTAGTGCACTAGGATCGTATCGCCGCTTTTTACTCCCGTCATCGCGTCCTCCTTTGCCATGCTGGGGTCATATCGGCCGATAGGGTAATAACTGGAACGATGCCTACTGCCTCGCAGTTCGATCAAGAGTGAAAAGAACCTTCATTTATAACATAGGGAAAAACGGGACCGCTGTCAATGATAAAAAGAAGTACAAGCCGTGAGAATGACTATATGATTGCTTGTCAACTGTACGGCGATTGCGCCGATTTTCCGCTTTCGGGGCAGTTTATACCTGCAATCCGCCGTATGGATTTGCCGTTTCGGTAAGCTTCAGGTTGCGAGGGAGAACAAGGGGCTGCCTTCTCTGGCTTATCGGGTATCAGACTTCGAACAGGGCATTGATTTTATAGGTTTTTGTGGATTTCATGGGGAGGATATCGGTGATGCCTGTCTTGTCCTTGATTTCCGTAAGCGTTCTTTCCAGGGCGGCTTCCGCGGGGGCGATGAGGGTGAACCAGACGTTATAAGTGTGGTTCCGCCGGTAATTATGCGTAACACCGGGGAAGGCATTGACCGTCGCCACGAAGTCGCCGAGCTTTTCCTTAGGCACGCTTGCACAGCAGAGGGTGCTCGCGAATCCCAATTTCTTGGGGTCGAAAACGGCACCTATCCTGCGGATTAGGCCCGAATGCTTCATATGCCGCATGCGCTCGAGGACCTCGTCTTCGCCGAGTCCGACATGTTCCCCGATCACCCCGAACGGACGGGGGACCAGGGGGAAACCGGCCTGGATCAAATTCAGAATGGTCTTGTCGAAGTCGTCCATCGTTTCTCCTGTTTTTGAATCCGTCTGCTTTGAGACGGACGATTTACGTGAGCGCACCGGTGAGCGGCAATACCGCCGGGTTCGCTTGCTACCGGTGTGGTTCATAGATGCACAGCGGTTCCTCCGCCAGATAATCGCCGGTCTTTTCGTATGCCCTGGCCCGGCACCCGCCGCATACCGTGATAAATTCGCACCGGCCGCACTTTCCCCGATATCGATCCAGATGACGGAGGTCGGTGAAAACCTCCGATTCCTTCCATATCTGTCCGAAGGGCGTCTCCTTCACCTGTCCGCAGTCGATCTCCAGGTAGCCGCAGGGCTGCACCTGGCCGGTGTGGGAGATGAAACAGAATGCGCTGCCCCCCAGGCAGCCCCGCGTCATGGCATGCAGCGGTCCGGCCTCCGCTTTCGCCGCTCCCCGCTCTTTTTTTCTCTGATGATAGATTCGGTGATAGTGCGGTGCGCAGGTGACCTTGGTCTGGATCGGGCAACTGAGCCCTGCCTCAAAGAACCATTCGAGGGTCTCTTCGTAGTCGATGGGGCCGATCTCCCAATCGGCGAGGTCCTTCCCGCGGCCGGTCGGAACGAGGAGAAAGATGTGGTGCGCTGCTGCACCGAGCCGGACGGCCAGGTCGAGAAGCTCTTTGACCTGGCCAAGATTTGTCCGCGTAATCGTCGTATTGATCTGGAACTCCATCCCCGCTTTTTTCATGGCTTCGATCCCGGCCATGGCGCCGGTGAAAGCCCCCGGTTGTCCGCGAAAGGCGTCGTGGCTTGCGGCATCCATGCCGTCGATGCTGACGCTTACCCGTTTGACGCCCGAGTCGATCATCCGGCGGGCCACGTCGTTTGTGACCAGCGTGCCGTTCGTTGCCAGGACCATGCGGAGCCCCAGCCCGTCGCCGTAAGCGGCGAGATTGAAGATATCTTTCCTCAGAAGCGGCTCGCCTCCGGTCAGGATAACAACAGGTTTGCCGACCGCGGCTATCTCGTCCAGAAGCTGCAGCGAGCGGCTCTCTGAAAGTTCGCCTTCATACGGTCCGCACAGGGAAGATGCCCGGCAGTGGACGCAGGCCAGATTGCAGCTCCGCGTCGTCTCCCAGGCCACCATCCGCAGGGTATCGGGCAGCACGGAGGAATGTCGGTGCTTATCGGCCATGGCTCAGAAATTCCGCCGCGTCGAGGGCGAAATAGGTAATGATAATGTCCGCCCCGGCCCGTTTGATGGCCGTCAGGGACTCCATCATGGCCCGCTCGCCGTCTAGCCATCCCATATTGGCCGCTGCCTTGATCATGGAGAACTCGCCGCTGACATTATAGGCCGCCAGGGGCAGATCGAATTCCTCCCGGGCGCGCCGGATGATGTCGAGGTAGGGTAAGGCGGGTTTGACCATGATAACATCGGCCCCTTCCTCCACATCCAGGGTTATCTCCCGTATGGCTTCGTCGCTGTTGGCCGGGTCCATCTGGTAGGTCTTGCGGTCCCCGAACTGGGGTGCGCTTTCCGCGGCTTCCCGGAAAGGGCCGTAGAAGCACGAAGCATACTTGGCCGAATAGGCCATGATCGGAACATGATCAAATCCGGCTTCGTCGAGCCCTTCGCGGAGCGCTCCGATCTGTCCGTCCATCATGGCGGAGGGGGCAACCATATCCGCCCCGGCCTTGGCGTGAGAGACGGCTGTTTCCGCGAGGACTTCCAGGGTGCTGTCGTTGTCCACATCGTTCCCTTCGAGCATACCGCAGTGGCCGTGGCTTGTATATTCGCAGAGACAGACGTCGGTGATCACCAGGATGTCGGGGATATGGTTCTTGATCTCTTTCACGGCTCTCTGGATAATACCGTCTTTCGCGAAGGCACCGGAGGCCACCTCGTCCTTTTTGTCGGGAATACCGAAGAGAAGAACGCCCGGGATACCTCGTTCCTTGGCCTTTTGGGCTTCCTTGACGATATGATCGACGGACATCTGGAAGTTGCCCGGCATGGCGCCGATAGGCTTCTTGACCCCTTTGCCCGGAACGGCGAAGAGGGGATAAATGAAATCGTCGACGGATAGTTTCGTTTCCCTCACCATTCTCCGGAAGTTATCGTTGCTTCTCATGCGTCTCGGTCGGTAGTCGGGAAAATACATAGTGATCTCCTTTTGTTGTATAATGTTTCCTGATGGATTAAGCGGTGATTTCCTGATCGCTCAGATAGCAGGCCGGATCGGCCGCCCAGATGTCACCCGTCACGGCTTCCGCGCGGGCCCTGAAATTGCCTCCGCAGACGGAAAGCCATCGGCAAGCTGCGCAGCGTCCGTGGACATGGGGCTTTTTGTCTTTTAATTTCGCCAGGACCGGGTGGGACATGTCCGTCCATATCTTACTGAAGGGACGCTTGCGGACGTTGCCCAATGAAAGTCCCCGCCAGAATTGGTCCGGATGGACTTCGCCGTCCCAGCTGACGCAGCCGATGCCGTTGCCGGAGCTGTTTCCCTCGTTCATCTTCAGAAGTTCCAACACTTCTGCGGCCCGTCGGGGGTCTTCCCGGAGCAGGCGGAGGTAGACATAAGGGCCGTCGGCATGGTTATCGACGGTGAGTATCTCTTTGGCGATGCCGCGGTCGAAGAAGTCTTTCGTTCTGGTCATGATCAGGTCGATCAGGTCCCTTGTTTCCCCGTGCGATATATCTTCGCCGATCAGACTCGAACCGCGGCCCGAATAGACGAGATGGTAAAAACAGCAGCGGGGTATCTCTTCCTTTTCCAGGAGATCGAAGACGGCCGGTACGTCGGCAACGTTATGGCGGTTGATCGTGAAGCGGACGCCGACCTTGATTCCGGCATCGCGGCACATCCGGATGCCCTTCATGGTGGCCTTGAAGGCCCCCCGGATTCCCCGGAAACGGTCGTGGGTGCTCTCGATACCGTCGAGACTGATGCCGATGTAAGACAGGCCTATGTCTTTGAAGATTTTTGCTTTCTCTTCCGTGAGGAGGGTGCCGTTGGTCGAGATAACGGCGCGAAGCCCCCGCTCAACGGCAAAGCGGGCCAACTCCGGCAGGTCCTCCCGGATCAGGGGTTCGCCCCCGGAAAACAGGATGACAGGAGCGCCGAAATCCGCCAGATCCGCAATGAGCGCCTTGCCCTCCGCCGTGGTCAGTTCGTCGGCGTATTGGATGTTCTGCGAACTCGAGTAGCAGTGGATGCATTTCAGGTTGCAGCGTCTCGTCATGTTCCAGACGACGACAGGCCGCTTGTCGGCGGAAAACTGAAGCAGATGGGACGGCAGCTTGCCCGATTCCCGGTTGTACCGGAGGACGTCGGCGGCTTCCACTGCCCCGCAATATAATTTTGAAATTCCGATCATGGGTTATGCCTCTATCCGGTATCCGGGCCGGTTTTACCCTAAGCCTTCTTGTAGTAATCGGCCATGGCCTCGACCAGCCCCGGTATCGTATATGTTTCCTGGAGTATATCGACGTTAAGCCCTGCTTTCCTTACGGCGGCTGCCGTCACGGGCCCGATGGCGGCTATCCTGATTCCGTCGGGCAGCTTCTTCGGGCCCATGATTTCCATAAAATGGCTGACCGTCGAAGGGCTCGTGAAAGTAACGACATCCACCTTGCCGTCATCGATCAGGGCTGTAAGCTCCCTGCTGTTCCTGCCCGATCCGACGGTGCGATAGGCCGTGACGACGTCGACGCGGGCGCCGAAACCGGCCAGCCCTTCCGGGATCACATCCCGGGCTTCTTCCGCCCTGGGCAGAAGAACACGGCTGCCTTTCATATCTTGCTCGGCAAAGGCCTTTACGACGCCTTCGGAGATAAACGATTCGGGCACGAGGTCTACACGCAGCCCCATCTCTTCCAGGGCCTGGGCCGTCGCCGGCCCGATGGTGCAGAGCTTGACGCCCTTGATGTCCCGGATGTCTCGACCTCGTTCTTTTAAGCGCTGCATGAAAAAGCGCACGCCGTTGGCACTTGTAAAGATCAACCACTGGTACTCGGGCAGACAGTCGATGGCTTTATCCATCGGTTCCCAGCTTTCGGGCGGGACGATGCGGATTGTCGGGAAATGAATAGCCCGGGCCCCATGTTCGCGGAGAAGCTCTGCAAAGGATTGGGCCTGTGCCTCCGGCCTGGTGATGACCACGCCTTTACCGAAAAGCGGTCTCGACTCGAACCAGTTCAGAACGGGCCGCAATGCGACAACGTTGCCCACGACAAAAATGGACGGCGGGGAGAAATTTCTTTCCTGCGCTATCCGGACGATGTCCTGCAACGTTCCGGTGACGGTCTGCTGGTCCGCCGTCGTGCCCCAGCGGATAAGGGCGACGGGCGTCTCCGGGGATTTACCGTTGTTCGTCAGTTGGTCGACGATCCGGGAGAGGTTCTTGACGCCCATCAGGAAAACAAGCGTCCCGATCCCCGCCAGGGCCTTCCAGTCGATATCGCTCTTGTCTTTTGTTGGATCTTCATGGCCCGTGACGAAGGCCAGCGTCGAGGTCATACCGCGGTGCGTCAGCGGTATCCCCGCATACGCAGGCACCGACACGGCGGAACTGACGCCGGGAATAACGGTATAGGGAATGCCTTCCCTGGCGAGAACTTCGGCTTCCTCCCCGCCCCGACCGAAGACGAAGGGATCGCCGCCCTTGAGGCGCGTCACGATATGGCCTTTCCTGGCCTCTTCGACGAGACAGCGGTTGATCTCGTCCTGGGAAAGCGTATGGTCCCCTCCCTGTTTCCCTGCATAGATAAAACGGATGGTGGCCTTGGCATGGCGGAGCAGTTCCTCGCTTACGAGGTGGTCGTAGATGATCACGTCGGCCTTTTTGACGGACTCCAGCCCCTTGACCGTGATCAAACCCGGATCGCCCGGTCCCGCCCCAACGATGTAGACAAAGCCCATATCCGCCATTACAACCTCTTAACGCTATGCACTGTAAATTAATATATGCACTCACCAAGTTCCTGACAAGACGCGACCGGACTTTCTGTCGCGACGGGGCCGATTCACTGGCATTGCCTGTAAAAGGCTTCGAGAACGGCCTGCCCGCCCCTGGCCAGGATCGCTTCGGCGAGATTGGTGCCGATGATCCCGGCGTCTTCCGCGAAGCCGCGGATTTCCTCCCGGATGATGATCTTGCCGTCCATGCTTCCCAGAAGACCGCGGGCCGTTATCGTATTGCCCGTTTTCTTGGCGAAGGCGGCGATCGGCAACTGGCACCCGCCGCCCAGTCTTTTCAAAAACGCCCTCTCCGCCGATGCTTCGATCCACGTATCCTCGTGGTTGAGCAAAGCGACGATTTCGCTCACCGCCTGGTCATCGCAACGCTGTTCCATCGCCAGGATACCCTGTCCGGCGGCGGGAAGCATCACTTCGGTGGGTAGAAACTGTGCTACCCGTTCCATCCATCCCATGCGCCGGATGCCTGCTGCGGCGACAATGACGCCGTCATATTCGGCCGCTTCTATTTTTTTGATGCGCGTGTCCAAGTTGCCGCGGATCGGGACGATCTCGACATCGGGCAGGATCTCCCGTACCTGGATCGCCCGTCGCAGCGAGCCTGTTCCGATACGGGCATGGCGCGCCATTTTCTCCAATTTGCAGTTATTGCGGGAAACGAGGACATCCCTGGGGTCTTCGCGCTTTGGTGTTCCTGAGATTTGCAGTCCCTCCGGTATCTCGGCCGGCACATCCTTCATACTGTGGACGGCCAGATCGATTTCACTTTTAAGAAGCGCATCCTCGATTTCTTTCACAAAGACGCCTTTCCCCCCGATTCGGACGAGGGAGACGTCCTGCATGATGTCCCCTTTGGTCTTGATGACATGTATCTCAATATTCGCCCCGGGGCACTTTCCGCGGATCATATCTGCCACCAGGTTGGTTTGGGTGAGGGCCAGGGCGCTGCCCCGTGTCCCTATTTTTATGGTCTTGATAGCTGGTCTCCTTTTTACGCCGGCTTTATATCCCAATTATGAGAAGAAGCGCCATGCTTTTTTGCATGTCCCGGCCGTTTACGATGTTTCGTCCAGGCCGAAAAGTCTCCTCACGGCGGCGACATACTGTTTCTCCGTGCGGTCACGGCTTTCCTCCTTGAGCCCTACGGTAGGTTCGTGAAGGATCTTGTTCACGATGGAGTTGGCGAGAATCTCGATGTTCTTCCGGTCGTCCTCGCTCAAGTTCCTGAACCATGTGCCGGACCGTTCCAGTTCCAGTTTGACGATGCCTTCCAGCTTTTTCCGGAGGGAAACAATGGTGGGGACGACTTCCAGGCTATTGAGCCAATCCACGTGTCGGTCGACTTCTTCGGCTATGACGGCCTCGGCCTTTTCCGCCTCCTTCTTCCTGTTCTGCATGTTTTCGTCGACAATCGCCTGGAGGTCGTCGATATTGTAAAGGTAGACGTTTTCAATCCGGCCCGCCGCGGGATCGATATCGCGGGGGACGGCGATGTCGATCAGAAACAAGAGACGATTCTTTCGTCTTTTCAGGGCGGCCGTGACCATATCGGCGGTGAGAACGAAGCCTGTGGCCCCTGTCGAACTGATGACGATATCCACTCCCCGGATTTTTTCGCCGATCGATTCAAAGGAGATGGGTTCGCCTCCGAAGGCTGTGGCTAACGCTTCAGCCCGCGCATACGTTCTGTTTGCGATCAACAGACGTTCCGCCCCGTTGCCGATCAGGTGGCGGGCGGCCAGTTCCGACATCTCTCCGGCGCCGATAAGCAGGATGGTCTTTCCTTTCAGCGCGCCGAATATCTTCTTGGCCAATTCCACGGCCGCGTAGCTGACGGATGCCGCATTCGCGGCAATCCCCGTCTCGGTGCGCACCCGTTTGGCGACCTTGAAGGTATGATGCAGGATTTTGTTCAACATCAGGCTCGCGGCCCCGTGTGTTACCGACAGGCGATAGGCGTCTTTCACCTGGCCGAGGATCTGCGGTTCCCCCATCACGAGCGAATCGAGGCTCGAAGCTACCCGGAAAAGATGGCGGACCGCCTCGCGGTCCCGGTAAATGTAAAGACATGCCTGCATCTCTTCCTGTGACAAGTTGCCGTGGTTGAAGACGAAGTGTTTGAGGCTTTGTTCGGCTTCTTCGCTGTTCTCCGTGACCGCCAGGACTTCCACACGGTTACAGGTGGAAAGATAGAGCGCTTCGGTAATATGAGGGATGCATTTGATCTCTATCAGAGGGCCGGGCCCGTCGCTGCAGGACAGGGTGAGCCGCTCCCTGATCTCCAGGGGAGCCGTTTTGTGGTTCATGCCGACAAGAAGGATATTCATAACCAATAGAAGCGATGGATCGTTGTAAAAAACGTCTTCTCCACGGCGAAGAGGAAAAGAAGAATGACAAGTGCCGAGCATGACAGCACCGCAGCCCTATGGCCCCGCCAGCCGATGGCGAGCCGTTGGTGCAGCAGGAAGGCATAGGAGAACCAGACCGCCAGCGTCCACACCTGCTTTGGGTCCCATTGCCAGTGCGTTCCCCAGGCGGTCCTTGCCCAGATGGAGCCGGCGACGATGCCGAGGGTCAGCAGAGGGAATCCCCACAGGAGGCATAGATGATTGACGTTATCCAGGTCTTTCAATGACGGGAGAAAGCGGATGAATCCCGCGGCTTTCTTTTTTTTCAGCAGGCCGTCCTGAATCATGTACATAAGCCCGGCACAGGAGGCGACGGCAAAAAGCGCCTCGCCGGCTACGGACAGGATTACGTGGGCGGCCACCATGCTACCCTGGAGGACAGGCGGCATAGCGACTTCGCCACCCAGGCGCACCGAGGCGACGAGCACGAGGATAAAGGCCACGGGAGAGACAAAAGCCCCCAGGACCCGGGTCTTGGTCTTGATCTGGAAGGCCAGATAGGCGGCGGTCATGACCCAGGCGAACAGGGAGAGGGTTTCGTAGAGGCCGATCACGGGAACGCGGCCCGTCTCTATCCAGCGGGCGATCAAGGATAGCGTGTGGATGACGAAGGCCGCAAAGATCGCCCCTGTAGCGATTTTCGCTGTGGCAACGCGCTTCAGGGAAAGCGAGGCGATATAGCTCAGCGTGCTTGCCAGGTAGGCGACAAGGGCCAGTTTAAAAAGTGTTATGTCCATGTTATAGCGATGGGAATATCTTTCCCCGTCTTTTCCTTGATGATTTTATGGATACGGGTCACGTCCTTGGCGCGGACAGCGTTAAGGATATCCGATTGAATCACGGCCTCAAAAAATACCTTGTTTTCGTCTGACGGCCGGTTGTCCGCCAGGATCGATTCCCGGAGTCTTCCCATGATGCGGAGAAGTTCAGCATATTCGGGTCCGAACTGGCCCTCCAGTTCCCGACGTATCTTTTTTGCGAGGGCGGGGCTTTCCCCTCCTGTCGACACGGCGATGGACAGGCTGCCCCGGGTAAGTATCGAGGGCAAGATAAAGTCGCAACGCTCAGGATCGTCGACGATGTTGACCATAACGTGCAAATCGCGGGCATCTCGTGAAATAAGGCCGTTGACCTCGTCCCGGTCGGTCGCGCCGATCACCAGGAACGCACCCTCTATCTGGGACCGATGGTAATCGGCGTTGATGTGCCTGATCCTCCCGTCGGCAACGAGGGCGGACATGTCGTCGCCGAGATTGCGTCCCACCACCGTCACTTGCGCCCCGCATGCCATAAGACGCAAGACCTTGCGGACGGCGACGTTGCCGCCGCCGATGACGATGCACGGCCTGTTCCTGAGGTCGAGGGAGACAGGATAGTAGGGTGCCGAATTTGACTGGTCCATGGGAAACCGCCGTGTATTATTGAATTTCTAAACTATCACGAAGACTTTGAAAATTCAAGTCGCTTGAAATGTAATGGGAAAGAGGTTATATAAATAAGAACAGGTATTAAACCAAAGGAGTTGTTCTATGGCAGGAACCAAAGGGACGGACCTCAAGGTGAAGTGGCTGCAAATCGATATCTCGGCTCCTGCAGAGTTGGTCGATGCCCTGTCGGATTTTGTATCGGAGCTCGGAGCCCAAGGCGTCTACCAGGAATCCCTGGAGCCTGTTGCGGAAGATGAATTTCCCGAACCTGCCGCCCAGCAGGTTCTCAAGGTTCATCTTCCGGCGGATGTCAGGGTCGAGGCCCGGGTCAAGAAGCTTAAGGATTACAGCAAGAGTCTGTCCGAGCTTTTCCCGCTCCTGCCGCCCGTTACTTTCACGACCGAACTCATCGAGGATCCGGACTGGGGAGAGGCCTGGAAGAAGTATTTCAAACCTTTGCGGGTGAGCAAGAACATCGTGATCAAGCCTACCTGGGAACGCTATACGCCCCAGGGTCACGATATCGTCATCGAGATCGATCCGGGCATGGCCTTCGGTACGGGCCAGCACCCCTCTACCCGGATGTGTCTCGAAGCTATCGAAAACCTCATGCTGAAGGACCGGATGGGCCGCAAGTGGCGTGTGTTGGATGTCGGCACGGGTACAGGGATACTGGGTATCGCCTGCGCGCAACTGGGGGCCGCCCGCGTGATCTGTGTCGACAATGACGCCAAGGCAACCGAAATAGCACGGGAAAACGTCATGATCAATCATGTGGAGGATATTGTCGAAATCCTCACAAGCGATGTCGCGGCCGTGCGTGAAACATTCAATCTGATTGTCGCCAACCTCACCGCCAAGGCGCTCCTCAAGCTGGAAGAACATCTCCTCGGCCTCCTCGAACCCGGCGGCTTTCTCGTCATATCGGGTATCATCGACCAGAACCGGAGCGATATCGAAGACCATTTCCTGGGCGGACAGTTCTCACAGCACCGTATCATATCGGAAAAAGAGTGGCTCTGCTATGTGCTCCTGAAAAATGGTGATAAGCGTTGAGTCGTCCCCGCATCTACCATCCCGCCATCATGGAACCCGGAGATACGGACCGGCTGGCGGAGGACCGCCGCCACTATCTTCAGGACGTTCTGCGGATGAAAATGGGGGATGGCCTTGCGCTTTTCGACGGCTGCGGAAACGAATACGAAGGCGTCATAGAGCACGTATCGCCGGCCGGAATGGATGTCCGGATCATATCCAAGCGGCGGCTTCCCGGGGATGACGGCGCCAGAATAGTCCTTTGCCAATCCGTTCCCAAGGCCGGCAAAATGGAATTTATCATCCAGAAGGCTACGGAGTTGGGCATCGACCGCATTATTCCATTTCTCTCAGCGCGTTCGGTTTCCAGGCCGGGAACGGAAAGGGCGGCGCAGAAAACCGTCCGCTGGAGGAAGATCGCGGCGGAAGCGGCCCGGCAATGCGGCCGTGCCGATGTTCCGGAAGTCCACGATGTTGTCGGCTTTCCCGAAATGCTCGCTTTGGGGAAAACGGCGGACGAGCGCATCATCTTCTGGGAAGAGGAGACCAAAACCGGCCTGCACCAGGTCTTTCCCGACGAGGTCAAGTCCGGGGCGCACAGGCTTATTTTTATTGTCATAGGGCCGGAAGGCGGTTTTGCGGTGGAAGAGGTCGAAAGGGCCGTGGCGGCGGGTTTCCGTCCGGCGAGTCTCGGCCGGCGCGTCCTCAAAGTTGAGACGGCGGCGGTAGCTATTATCTCCATCATCCAGTACGAGACGGGCGGTATCGGCGGTATTCCGGAAATATCCGGGGAGAGCGGGGAACAATCATGACGGATTATCGTTACGCCGGGTTCTGGTGCCGGTTGACAGCCTTTTTTGTCGACTTCATGCTTCTTGGTTGCGTGTCGCTTATTCTCCTCTTCTCCGGATGGATCGCCTTTGTTCTGGGTTCTCCTGTCGGGGGGCGTGCGTTGATGCAGCACATGAAGCAGCTTGCCCCTCTATGTCTGCTGATCTATTACCTTGCATTGATCTTCCTCAATATGCTTTATTTCACCTATTTCCACGGCAATACCGGCCAGACGCCGGGTAAAATGCTTCTGGGAATTCAGGTGATCCGGGTGGACGGCGAGCTGATGACCTACGGCGTCGCCTTTCTGCGCTGGACCGGATATGTTGTTTCCAAGCTGTTTCTATGGTTAGGATTTCTCTGGATCGGCGTAGACCGGCGCAAGAGGGGCTGGCACGATTACATCGCCGGAACGATGGTTGTAAGGGTTGCCTACGCCGCCGACTGTGAAAGGACGACAACGACGAGCCGGGATGAATGGGATGCGTCGGCCGTGGAAGCCCACGGAAGTTGAAAAGGAGCGAATACGGGGGAGAGCGAATAAATCTGCCGTAGATTGAGGGAGGAGAACGGGCGTCAGTACCGTAAAAATCGGCCGTCAAAAATCCCTTGACAAAAACAGCCCCATTGCATAGATATGCGTTCCGGTTGCGATGGGAGGACACGCATGCAGCCAAGAGGGGCCGGTAGCTCAGTCGGTAGAGCATCGGACTGAAAATCCGAGTGTCGGCAGTTCAATTCTGCCCTGGCCCACCATGAATATCAAGGGGTTAACCGATTGCGGGTTAACCCTTTTTTATTTCATCGCCAGCATGGATTCCCGAAGCCGCGACTGCGACAGATGTAAATAGCCTCCTCGGTCAATAGACAGATATGTCCCCAGGTACGGTAAGGCATCTTTCTCTCGTGAAGAGAATGGATAAGGGCATTTTCTTTCTCGCCGTTTCCCAGTTCGGCATTGCCTTTTCCTTCAACTGTATCATGTCCTTTATGCCTTTCTATATCATCAAGATCAGTCCTTACGATCATCAGCAAACCATGATTTGGATAGGCATCATCGTGGGAGCGACATCGCTGATTTCAGCGGTAACGGCCCCTTTATGGGGAAGTCTAACGTCTCGCTTCAGCGCGAAGATGCTTTTTTTGCGGGGTATCGTCTGCAACGGCATCATTTTCCTGTGCATGGGCTTCACGTCCAGTTTGCATGTCATGCTGCTTTTACGGATCATTCAGGGCGGACTGGGGGGTGTCTCGACGATCGGTCTTATCATCATTGCTTCCTCGTCCGAGAAAGAACGCATTCCCGAACACATCAGCCTGTTTCAAAACGCCATGACGGTCGGTCAACTTATAGGCCCTCCGTTGGGTGCCTATGCCGTGACCCTTTTCGGCTATCATGCCCCCTTTATCTTCGCTTTCTTCGTGGCCCTGGTTTCTTCCATTTTTTGCTACATGTACGTCAAAGATACACCGGCCTCAAAGGATGAAAAGGAGGCGCCGCTCTCCCTGAACGGCGGCATGATCTGGGGTTGGTGGTTAAGCATCGTCGCCATGGTGAATCTCACTTTCCTGCCCAGCATTCTTCCCAATATCCTCAGGGATTTCCATCTTACGGATGCCGTGGCAATCAATTACGCAGGCACGATCATGATGGCCTATACGGCTACATCCGTCTTGGGGAACCATATCTTTGGAAAAATTGCGGTTAAAATCGGATTCATCCGGCTGATCAAATGGGCCTGCCTGATAACGGCCCTGCTGCAGGTGGTCATGAGTTTTGCCCCTGATGTGTTGAGCTTCACTTTCGTGAGAATGATGCAAACCGCATTCATCGCGGCCGTCTTCCCCTTGGTTCTTTCCTCGTTTGCCGGGGAGGCCAGCGGCGGCATGCTCGGGTTCCTTAATTCCGCCCGATTCATCGGCAATGCCCTGGGGCCGCTCATGGCCACATCCGTCATGGCGTATTCCAATTTTTTCGTCCTCAGCATTGTCATCGCCGCTCTTTCCGTCCTTTCTCTTGGAGCCTTCCTGAGGGCACGAACGTGAGGGACGGTCAATGTCGTTTGAAGGAATAGAACATCGGGCGTGACCGGGGCTGATTTATAGAAGGCCCAAAGGGTATGGGCCTTTATATGCAAGACGTCGAATACACGGAAAAATGTTGCACGACGGGGGAAGAAACGGTATAAGGAATACCGCCGGGCGGCGGTACAAGGCGGCCCGAAAGGATTCCGTAACAGGAAAATAGCTAACGCAGGCAGGGCATACGTCTGTTGTCCAGAGGAAGTGCCAAGGTCACTGGTGGGCCTCCCGGACTTCAAATCCGGTGTGGGGCGCTAAAACCGTCCCAGGTGGGTTCGATTCCCATGCACTTCCGCCATTTTATATTGAAATCATTGAATAATATTCCATATTGAAACTGCCCGAAAACTGCCCGGACTGCCCGGCATTATTTGGTTAACAATCCCTTTTGAGCACTTTCCAAATGAGTTTCCACAACCCTATGCCGATCATGAGGAGCATACCGAGAAACCCGAACATCGAGAATGTCCAAAGGAGCAGATAGGAAAATATAGTATCCCATTTTAGCATAATTGCAGCCAATGCAACGATTAGATAATGCAAAAGCGCAATTCGGGCCGAGGGAAGAGCAGACACCGGTTGAGTATTATTGAGGGTTAAAGCGACAAAGGCGGGGTATAAGAAAACGCAAACAGAAGACCCGAAAAGCAGTCCGGTGAAAAATCTAATGTCATTTGATGGTTCCCGCAATCCGTATATTATGGTGAACACATCTACGGGAAGAGCGGCAAACATCAAGGCGTTAAAAAAGATGATAGGTGCTGGCGGAATGGCCGATGTGCGGCGATTGTTAAAAATATGATATATAACACTAATGCCGAATCCTATGTAAATGCCGGAACAACGGGCATCCCACAGTAAGGTGTATCCTCCAACCCAGAGGGATTTTGAAGGTGTCCAGTGGAAAATGAATTTGTTCAGTAATGTCAAGAGGAAGTCGATATCTGCCCCTTAATCCGTCTGTATCTTCTCTTTACGAGAACTCCATCCGCGTGCTTCCATGCAGGCATTAAAGAGATCGGGATTCGTTACAACTGTGCTATAGGAACCGCCAGGATCGCAATAATAACCGTAGCAC
This sequence comes from Syntrophales bacterium, assembly GCA_963668175.1. Lineage (GTDB taxonomy): Bacteria > Desulfobacterota > Syntrophia > Syntrophales > PHBD01. The sequence goes on along the minus strand of OY764159.1, from coordinate 231,764 downwards.
CATGCACCTGTTGAAGCAGATCGCCTTTGCTGTGATTGTTGCATACAATCATATTTATCTTTGGCAAACTCATTTTGCGTAGCATTAGGTCTAGACCATACCGTTCTGGTTTGAGGCCCGCTGGCACAAGCCAGCATCAGTCCGATTATTACAATCGTTATTATCATGATGATTAAGAACGCGCTGGTATCTTTGATCAAAATGCCGCGTTTCATATTTACCTCCAAAGATTTTCTCTTTTAAGAAGGGAACGATTTATAATAATTGGAAAGATTTTCACAGATTGGTAAGGATTTGACTACAATATTTTCATACGATTATCAATGCATTATTTCATAATTGTCATCCAAACATTATTCGGTTTCGACCCTTCATCTTACAAATAAAATAATACAGCTATATACAATCAAATATAGTCAAATAATATATTGACAAAGTCAATTGTATGTGTCATATTGTTTTTCATAGAATTGACCAACACAATCCAAAATCACCACCGTAATGACAGATAAAGCCAGAAAGGCGAAAATATGAAGACCATAGGCTACATAAGAGTTTCCACGGAAGAGCAAAGCCGCGAGGGCGTTTCCTTGGACAACCAGGAAGCGAAGATAAAGGCATATGCCGACCTGAACAACCTATCCCTCGTGGAGATAATCCGGGATGAAGGGCGTTCTGCCAAAACCCTTAACCGTGAAGGCCTGACTCGTTTGCTCAAATTGCTTGATGAGGGCCAAGCCGAATCCGTCATCGTCTACAAACTTGACCGCCTCTCCCGGAACACCGTCGATACGCTGAACATCATAGATCGGCTTGAAAAGCAGGGAATAGCCTTCCACAGCATCAATGAACGAATCGACACGAAGAGCGCGACCGGCAAGTTCTTTCTTACAATCCTGTCGGCCCTTGCCCAAATGGAGCGGGACTTGATAGCAGAGCGGACCCGTGACGCGCTGGCCCATAAGAAGAGTCAGGGGCAATGGTGCGGACACATCCCCTACGGCTTCAAGATTGAGGACGGGAAATTGGTGGAAGAGCCCGACCAAATGAAGGCCATCAAGAAGGCGAAACGGCTTCACGCAGAGGGGAAAACTTACCGGGAGATATCACGGGGCCTGGGGCTATCCCTGGGGTATGTTCACAAGGCGATCAACACGGACCTAAGAACCCTGAAAGCCAGTTACAGCAAGCAATTCAGCCCTACAGCTGTTCATTAAACGACCGGATTCAGAACGACAAGACATGCTCAAAGGGCGCGGCAGGATACCGGATATACAAGATAGGGCTTCGATTTGTGCGCAATTGCGCACATCTGATACGGCAAATTATACGGCAGACGGTACTTTTCCCCCCTGGGGGAATTAATGAAGAAGCTTTGCACCATAGTGCAAAAGTCTGAATGAAGGGAGGGGATACGATGACGGCTATTGAAGTGGGCAGTTTAAAGCTGTGGACGGTCCGGGAGATATCGCAGAAATTGAACCTTACCGAAGTTACCATCCGCACGTATATCAAGGATGGGAAGCTCAAGGCCAAGCGTATCGGTAAGCAATACCTGATTGACGAGGCCGATTTGATTGATTTCCTCAAACGGCAGTGACAGTAGCGCAGAAGGATCATGACCGCTTGCCATAACCGGGCGCGTAGCCGTGCATGATCCTCAACATATCAAAATGCTGAAAGGAGCAAAGAGAATGGCAATGGCAAAGGAAATGGAAGCAGCGAAAGGACAAGAAAATAAATCATGGAATCCGCCCGACGTACCGCCCGAAGTGTTTGTAAGGCGCATAAATCTTGTGAAGAAACACGAGACGGCATTGTACGAATTGAGCAAGGTAATGGATATATCCGATATCGCCAGAGTTTTTGAGGGGTTAAACAAGTTCATTAGTCTCAATCCTTCCCGTTTTCCCGCATTCATGGCATTGAGAAAAGGCTGACTGAGCACCGTTAGCTGATCGTCACTAGCCCCTCAATTGGTCGCCCTGACACCCCTTACCCCCCTTTTTGCCCCGTCAAGTCGATAAGAGGGGTGGGGGGCTTCGGAATTCATCCAGCCGGGGGGCCGTCCGGCTCCAGGACTGGGGCACCGGGAAAAATTACGGAAAAATTTCATAAAAGATTCAAAATAACTTGCAAGATACATTGCATAATTTGGTGACAAGTACACAACCGATTGATCTAAAATCTAAAATGACAGAATATTCCGGGCGTTGTCTATAGTATCCGTTATCTAAAAAAGGGTCCGGACACGACCTGCGCAGGCGGCAACATTGACAAATAATCGTATCGGTCTAATTGCCTGATTTTATGTATCAATATAGAATAAAAAGATTGCAAAAAGATTGCTCGGATAGTTGCAAAACAGGGATGAGTCATTGACAATTATTATAAAGCTCCCTGTTTTAAAATGGGAAATACGGATTAATTTCGCGATTGTGTCCACCGTATTCCACAATTCGGTCTCGGTCGCCGGCCGGATAACCCCAGATACCCTGTCGGATATAATCATTCCCACAAGCGGGAGAACGCCCGGCGACTTGCCCAGATGAACGGGATGCGGTATCGGCTGATTGACGGGGAGTACGTGTTTTTTGTGAAGTAATATTGCGGATTTGCAAGCGGATTAGAATTGGAGGTTGAGCGGCATGAGTGATGAAGTAGTTGTGGTTTCACGAACGAAAGAACTTGAACGGCTAGAAGGAATCATACAGAAAAATTTTGAATCCTTTTGTGAGGTAGGCAGGGCATTATTGCAGATTAAAGCAGACGAACTGTTTAAAGAAAAAAACGGGGGAAAATACGAAACTTTCCCGGCTTACTGCAAGGCTGAGTGGGGCATAACCAAGCAGCATGCAAATCGGCTAATAGCTTCTTCGGCAATAATTGGTCAAGTGGAACCGTCCGGTTCCACTGAAGGGATCACAGAATTCCAGGTTCGCCCCTTGTCGAAACTTCTCCCGGAACAGCGAACAGAAGCATGGGAAAAAGCTAAGTCAACCGCTCCTAACGGTAAAGTCACGGCCAACCATGTAGAAAAGGTAGTCAAGGAAATGATCACAGAAAAGAAGGAGGTGGTGTCGGAGAAACAAACTGAGAAAATTACGAAGCCAAAGGAGCCGGAGGCAAAGAAGCCTTCGGTGGAGAAGAAAGGTCCTGCACCGGTCGATCCATTATTCCAGACTGCATTTGATCGTATGTTTGGATCATTTGATCATCTCAATGCCGTCAAGTGGCAGACTATGAGCGAGGAGACGGCCCTTAACATGGTGCAACAAATAGTTGCTTACCTGGAAGATCGAATTGAAAGAAAAAGGAGGCGATCTTAATACCGATGCCTTTATGCTGCAATCCTGTAGCCACCAACCATTCGGCCGATCTTCGGATTGTACATTGTCCCTGTACCAATTGCCCCGCGGGTGACGCCGTAATTCTTTAATTGCTTCTCTGTATCGTTGACGGCATTGGACGCGACCTGAGATGTGGCCGTTTGGGAAGTGTCTACGTCGGACGGGTTCTCGATGGCACTTTTGGGCGACAAAGAGGCCGTTCCGGAGTTCAACGCGGCATTAGCAATGGCGGCTGTTCCCGTTTTAAGGGCGCTTCCACCTATTGCGCCGCCCGCATTGCTGATATATTTAAGTGCATCGCCGCCTATTCCTGCTTCCTTGGCAACGTCTCCTACCCCTGCGCCAATAACTTGTCCGCCATAAAACCCGCCAGCAGTAAGGGCAGACTTGATTTGACCTATATAGGACGGTTCCCCGGCTATTTTGGAAGTGAAACCCACGGCAGGCGCGCCCACAATTGGACCGCCAACCAGGTTGCCCGCCGCCCCGATTCCAACCTCAACATTCTTGGCCCATTTCTGTTGTTCCTCTTTGTCGGCCTGGGATGAAGGAATGTCCCTCGTTGCCTTAGCCAGCGTATCAACTGAGTCGCCCGGGTCTATCGCTTCGTCAAGAAAATTCCCCAAAGCTTCAATGCCCGTGGCGTCGCCGCTCTGATATTCGTCGTAGGCGCGTACAGCATCGGAAAGCCCGCCAGTACCGGCAGAATGAACAAAATCGGTCGCCCCTTCGAGAATATCTCCAACAGGGGTATCTTCAAGACCCAATTTGTCAGCAACAGCAGCTACGCCACCCATTTATCCCACCTCACAGAAATTTATTTATATATGACGACCAGACATGCCGATCAACCAACGGCTCAAAGTCAATTTTGTCATCATTTGTCGTCGTACTAAAGTGATAAGAACGATATGCATTTGGACATCCCTTCCGACGCCAGCATAGATGGTTTGCAAAGCGACCCCTACTGTTAGGATTTCTATTGGCAGACATGCTTTCAACTGGCAATCCCGGATAAATTGTTCTATACAATATTAAATCTTAGAACATAATAATAATACAATGATGGTGTAAAATAATGAAAAACAGCAACCTGTTTCTCGTATTAATGGCCGCAACATTATTGATTATTACAAGCTGTGCAACCGTCCCGAAGACACCGCTGATTGATGCCTCAACGAAAGGCGATTCCTTAACCGCCGAAAAGCTCATCAAAGAGGGTGCCAATATCAATGAGCCTGACAAGAAACACGGGGCCACTCCTCTTATGCACGCTATATGGGCAGGGAAGACGGCGGTGGCAAAACGCCTCATTGAATACGGGGCAGATATAAAAGTGAAGGACAAAACCGGATGTGACGCCTTGAATCACGCAGCTTATTACAAGCAGATTGAAATCGTGAATGCCTTGCTGGACAGGGGCGCGGACATAGAAACAAGGGACTCGACGGAAACAACACCTCTCAATTATGCGATAGCTGTCAGCGATTATGCCATAGTCGAGCTTCTGTTGAACAGAGGTGCAAATATTGAATCTAGGGAATGGATGGGCGCGACCCCTCTTGTGAATGCGGTCAAGTGTTCTGCAAACATTAAAATCGTTCAGTTGTTAATCAAGAAGGGCGCAAATTTGAATGCAAAAGACAAGGAAGGCTATACGCCATTAGCATGGGCGTTATATTATCAGAAAACGGACGTAGCCACCGAAATCAAAAAGGCGATAGCCGACGCCCGTAAAGATATGCCTACGGCAAAGGTGGTTTTGTTCAGGGATTCTTATTTCCTGACGACTATCGGCAGAGAAGTCGTGGTGTACATCAATGATGAAATCGTCGCAAACCTTGACAGGACTGGCACTGATTACATGATCGTCAGCCCGGGGACTTGCACGATATCCATCAAAGGCAAGATGGCGGAAGGGGACCACGCGAGAACTTTCGATGCGAAAGCGGGAGAGACATATTATTTCGAGGTGTCCCGGCGCGCCGGAAACGTCGTTGCGGGAATGGGAGGGCTTGTAGGTCAATTCGTAGAATCACGGATAAGGGGCGACGATGCGGGACCATTCGCAATCACACCGGTAGAAGAAAACATTGCAAAGGACAAAATTCAGGCAATTTTGAAAAAGTAAATACTCTACACTGTGGAATAGAATACGGAGATGCGATATGTCGGAAGAAATCAGCAGGGAAGATTTGGACAGGATCGAACAGAAATTGAACGTTATGGGGGTGGTGCTGGAACTTATACTGAAACAAGTGAGGCCACCGGACCCAACAGCCTTAGCAATGTTTGAGGAAAAAATGGCTAAGAGACGAAAACGAGATGCAAAAAAGGAGCAACGAGAACGAGAAATGGCTATGGCAGCTTGCCAACAAGCGGATAAATGTCCTTACTTGAAACGCTGACGCTACGCGGTATATTAAAAGCGAACCACAAGGGGTATCTATGAGCGATGATCCGGACAACAAGTTGAGCGGCATTCAGAAGCAGCCGACCAAGCCGGACACAGACGATCCGCTTTGCCTTGTTATGGTAGCAAGGATCGACAAACAGGGGCAAATATTAGATCGACGGTGTATTCAAATGCCGCAGTCATTTCTCAGTAGAACGTCCACACCTACGACAACGGATCAAAGATATAACGGGCTAACCGACGAAAGAACCGGTCAGGATGAAGTGGCGTAAGATAAGACATTCTTGACGGCAGATATGACGGCAATTACGGGCCGTGACTTACTTCCTGAACTGCTGTGTATTGAGCCGGACAATTCGTACTACATTTTAATTGGTAATCGATAAGAAAATGACACCATTCTAACTTATGTGTGTTATAGATTTTGAGGTAGGGCAATTCAACGTTTTTCTTTCCATGTTAAGTGCGGAACAAATTTTAAAAGCTGGGATCAGCGGGAAGAGTATGAATAGTATTAAAATTGATAATCACTTACAACATTATCATTCCATGATTGACCCAGAAGATAACTTGGCATCAAGCCCTCCTCTTACCGAACAGATCAGGATGCCATGCATCTGGGTTGTTGAAGTTTTTCCGCCATCTTTTATCGCCAGTCTAAAACTCTCCATCGAAAAACTGAATTGGTCACAAAGCGAAAGAGTTATTAATCCAGATTCCTTAGATTCAGTTGATAATATGCGATACAGTCTTTCCGGTGGAGGGTGGCTTAACTTAGGCTATATTGTGAGAGATTCTAGTCAGTCTTTATACAGGAATCGTCAAGCTGATTTGCCCGAAGGGATCGAGGCTATCCACGCGTCAATCCTTCAAGACATATCAAGCACGACCATTCTTGTCTTCCAATTCTTCCTAAACGATGACAACGCAAACGCGATAGAGCAATCCCTCAGAAATACCTACTCAACTTATATAGAAAAAATACGAGGGGGGCGGAGCTATCAAGATGTCATTCATCAAAAAGAGTTATCTGTAAAACTAGCACGTGAATCAACGCGATCACTTTGCACCGAATGGGTTAAGAATAATTTTCCCGGCCTGTATGCTTCCGGACAATATGGAGAATCCTTTCCGACATGTGAGATTATTTTTTTTAAGGAGAATGAACCTTATATAGAAAAGAAATCTTCGAGAAAATCATTTTTATCCGTAATGCATCTTGCTTATGATTTCTACGCATGGAAAAGTCCTCAAATAAAGGGGTTATTCATGCAGATTACGGAAGCTACAGACAATTTAGTCCTATCCGGTAATATATCGGGAATTCTTGATGACAGAGACCTCGAACGTTTTGGACCTGACGATAGGGAAGATCAAATATTGCAATGGTTAACGCATTTTGACCAGACTATTGGAAAATGGGTTCTATTCGTGCTTGCACGAACATACGAAAAACAACTTGGCATGTTGAGAGACGCCTATGGTTCTCTTGAATTTAGCAATTTTGATTTGGCAGCCTCAGAAGCGCGGATTCTTGATAATAAATTCCTTAATCTTCAACGCAATTTAACCCCATTCATTCAAGAAGTTATTCCGTTATGTGAAAATAAAAATTATTTCCTAAATGAGGTTTATGAGTTTTTCCCGATATCTGAACATAGAAAGAGAGAAAAGGGCCTTTTTAATGGGTTACGTGAGACTCTTTTGATGCTTGTACTAGAACTGCAAAAAGGCGAGGAACAAGTTAATTCAATTGCCAATAGAACAGCTCAAATAACATCTGCAATATCCAATGATAGACTATCTAAAACAAATATCAGCTTGCAACGAGGGATCTTTTGGATGACGTTGATTCTCATTTTATTGACGTTATTTCTGGTGGCGTCGGAATTTCAAGATGACCTGAAGAACATTTTTCAATATCTATTAGAGCTTATAAAACGTGGGGATATTAAATACCGTTGATTGCCCCAATGAACCGGGAGGCTCGCTTGCTGGACAGGAAGAACCAAAGATTGACCATCTCCTCGAACACTAGCCTGACTTTAAGTTAGGATGGGTTATAATAATCTAAAAAGATTTAATTGAACCCTGAAGGCAAGCATAGGTCAGGGCATACGAAGAAACCGGAATAACAGAATAGCTGCTAAACGTGGTCAGATGCCCCGGCAATGATAGTCATTGTGGTCGGTGACGTTCCTCAATGATACCAATGCTCCCTCATCCAAACCGATACCGACGACCACAGAACGGCTCTTCCTTGGTCGATCAGACATCTAGCCAATAGATTATCCCCTCAACAATCGGCACGCCTGAAATCCGTTAAATTATCCATCAACGATAAATACGTTTATAGGTGCTAGGGATAAGATTGCCTTGAAGGACTTCTTCGTCATCGTCCGCGCCATCATGTCCCGTTACTCCATTCGTCCATCCAGCAGATAATCAATTAGTCATCCCCCATTCGCTGCCGAAAAAAAGTACCCCTCAAAAAAATTACCACTTGGATATGAATATCCTGACTTCTAAAATGGACATCAATATCAAAAATAAAAGAGGTGGCAACATGATTGCACAGCGGCCGGATCACGCTCTTTCTGAAAAAGTGAATGCACATGAAGAAGAAACTTCTTTGAGTCAGTTTATCGAAATATCCTTAAAATTTTATCAGCCGCGTGGACGGAAAGGAATCCCGAGAGGGCAAAAGATCGATTTCCCCATGAATAAATACCACGCCTCTTTATTAACCCTTTATAATTTATCCCGGCGTGAGATATCGCAAGAAACGGGCGTCTCGCTTGGAGTAATCAAGCTTTGGCATGGTCAAGAAAACTTCCGGGACATGATTCTGCACCATCGGAACGCGTTTGCGCATAGCTTCACAGAATCACTTCTATGGACAGGATTTGCCAGACCCCTTGCCGTATTCACCGGACAGCCTGCCCCCGCCTGTGAACCTTCTCTTGACGTGTTGTTTGCCAATTTCAGGGACTTCAAGTCGTATTCTCCTAAATTACTGGAAGCTATCAACGCCAGACATCGATGGTGCATCACGGAGCGAGAAGCTGAACATGATTTGACAGCCATCGCGGTTTATTGGGCGCTCCACGTTTGGAGTGGGACGCAGATGGATGAGGCATACAGGGCGTTCCTATTGGAGAGATTGAGAATGAGAGCAAAGACATTCATCGATAATCCAAGGAACGGACGGACCAGGGCGGAATACGTCTTCCTTCTTTCTTGTATGGTTACAAATGAAAGGAGTGCATAGCCAATGCCTGAGCCCGTTACAATAGAAACCGCAAACCCCATGGATGATGGATGGCGAGAGGGTGAGGATTTTAACGTCCGCCCGGATGAAATCGCCACGATCACACTCGGAGAATTTGCGAGAAGGGTCTCGCCCGATACCTTGCCCGATTTCCTAAAGCGGATAGAACAATCGACTCATGCAGAAACCAGGGGACTATTGCTCAATACGGCTAAAGAGTCTCTGGTGCTGCAAGGACACACAGACGATGAAGCGAAGACAGCCTTGCAGTTTGATAAATGGAATAGCCCCGTCATGATGGCAGATAATGCCGGGACCTATATTGACGCTTTGCGCGGTGCAATTATAACGGGCAATGATTTCTTGTCCATGAATATTCCGAGCCGTCCTTTGATCGTTGCCCCTTGGCTGAAATTTGGCGATATAGCCTTGATAACAGCCCCCCGAGGTATCGGAAAAACAAATTTCATTCTCTCCCTGCTTATTGCGATTACCCATAATCAAGGCTTTGCCCCATGGAGAGTAGAGACCCCTGTCCCCTGCGCTTTGATCGACGGAGAAATGCCTCTAGCAGAACTTCAAGGCCGATATGCCAGGCTTCTCAAGGGCCTCCCTGATCCGGTACACCCTCTCAAGATCATTTCAGCCGAGATGATGCACCACAGAGGCTTCCCGGCACCGAACCTCACCAGGGCGGAACACCGTGAAGCTATTCTAACAACGCTCAAAGAGTCGGACATCAAGCTTGTTGTCTTTGATAATCTGTCGGCACTGTCGCCGGGAATCGATGAGAATTCCAAAGAGCAATACGACCCGATAAATCAATTCTTTCTCTCCATCCGATTCTTGGGAATATCCGTCATTATCGTACATCATTCAGGAAAGGATTATAAAAAGGTCGCCCAGCGCGGCACTTCGGGCCGTGAGGATTCTGTTGACTATTCTATATTTCTTTCACGCCCCAAAGATTACAGGCCGGAAGAAGGGTGCCGACTCACGGTCGAATTCACCAAAACCAGGGGTATAAGCGGTATGGACGCGGCCACCTTCGGTTTCCGATTGATAGATTCGGATAATAACGGTCTCGCTTGGATGACGGAGACGACTAAAGTCAACAACGCAACCGGCGCGGTTAAGGGCAAGGTCATCTGGATGCTCGGTCAGGGTTACAGCCAAAAGGAAATCGGCGACGAGTTGAAAAAGGACAAAGCCTACATTTCACGGATTAAGGATAAGGCGGTTGAAGATGGCCTCATTGAATTGGACACCGAAGCAGGCAGGGGAAAATATATTTTCACCGGAAAAGGGGAAGACTTGTACGGGCAGAAGGAAGCCCCTGACGATTGCGAGTTGTAAGTTGTACTCCCCTATAGAGGGGGGAGAGTACAACTAACAGTTGATACTCCTTAAAGCATGACAAGTTGATATACAACTTAATTGCAACAAGTTAATTATATTTAACATATTTAAAACGGTCTTGAGATGAAAGTTGACATACAACTAGACCTTCAGTTGACATCATAGTTGACATCTTCAGGGTGGCGCTTGCTTCTTTTGATGGCGGAGAAAATCCACGGTGAAAACGGAAGAACCTGTAGAGGGGGGCGAGCCCCCCTTGACCCCCCGGCCCTTCGGGCCTGTATCGACAATCTAAATGAAAACGGATTGAAAATGAAAATTCTTGGAGGTGCGTCATGATTTGACAAAATTCAACAATCGTCCGGCGAAGTATGTTACAGTCCGCCAAACTCAACCGGGGGGACTGTGTATGAAAGGTCGCGTCAAATACAGAAAAGACGGGGACAGATATTTTGTCCAATGGGGCGACTACAAGGTATATCGCTATAAAGGCCATCTTTGCAGGGATGGCGAGGTCTTCGGACTTAGCGGCGAGCAGATAGCACATAAACTGCTTGCCCTTATCCAGAATGATTTTGAGGCGAACCCCGATTCATTCAGGATAGAGAAATATACTGAGCAAAGGGTGGATACCATCCCCTACCTAAGAGAATGGCTTGTAGCCGTCGAATCGACACTGTCCCCGGCGACGCATAAGGATTACCTGAACTCGATCAATAATCACCTGATACCGTGGTTTAAAGCGAATCCCTATCAGCTTCATGAAATCCGCTATGATACCCTGTGCAGCCTACTTGCCGGAATTAAGAGGACAGGCAAGGGGAAGCTCAACGTTATGTACTGCCTCAGAGCTTGCCTAGATTACGCGTGGAAGGCAGAAAGAATCTTGGCCGTTCCCCCGTTCCCTGAACGGCGGCTTTACGGCATATCAGAAAAGAAGATTAAATGGATTTCTGAGGACCGGCAAATCAAGATCATCGAAGCCATCCCAAAGGAACACCAACCGATTTTCTGGTGGCTAAAGTATCATCTTCGCAGGCCGTCTGAAGCCATGGCGCTCCACAAAGAGGATTACGACCCGGTCCGGGATTGCTTCACAATCAGGCGGACATTCTCAAGCAAGCAACTTGTGGAATACACGAAAACCCACAAAGAACATGAAATCCCCCGCCACCCGGAATTTAAGAAGATCATGGAAGCGATGCCGACAACATTCAGCCCGTACTTTTTCGTAAATCCGAATAGCCGGTTGAAGGGCAAGCACTATCAGCATGACTACCTTGTGGACTTATGGAATAAGGCGTGTGAAACGACCGGGGAAACGATAAACCTGTATGCGGGCCTGAAGCATAGCTCCTGTTCACAGTTCATCAATGAGCAAGGGGGGACCATCGATGAGCTTCAGATGCTTACCGATCACAGACGCCGGGACAGCGTCTTGAAATATGCCGACGTGGAGCTTGAGCGGAAACGCGCCTTAATGGGAAGGGTTCATACAATACAAACTGCCCGAAAACTGCCCGACGCAAAATAACGGCGTGGAAACTATTGATATTCATAGGGGATTTTTTGGTGGGTACGGGTTCGATTCCCATGCACTTCCGCCATTTATCTGCAATCTCCCCTGAAATAAAAAAGGCTGCAATCGCCATGGTTGCAACCCCTTGATTAATTGGTGCCGGAGGTCGGAATCGAACCGACACTTTCGCAAGGAAAGGGGGATTTTGAGTCCCCTGCGTCTACCAGTTTCACCACTCCGGCATGGCGCGGATTATATAAAGGGGGGGTGAAATGTCAAGAGAAATGTATTGACAAGATTTGAAGCCGTATGTTAATTGTCACCCCTCGTTCACGGGGTCAATAACATGGGGTTGTAGCTCAGTTGGGAGAGCGCTTGAATGGCATTCAAGAGGCCAGGGGTTCGACTCCCCTCAGCTCCACCAGAAATTCGGGGATTGCGATCGATTGCCGGTCACAATCCCTTATTTTTTTGTCTCGTGCATTTTCAAGTGATAATATGTTGCGTGCCGGTCCCGCCGGATCGAATCCGGCTGCACGGCGGACAGGGTCGTGAATCGCGGCGGAGATCCGCCGATCATGGAGGCGTTATATATGAACGATCTGGACATCTTGGTCAATATGAAATCCGAGGCTTTAATCACCCGCATCTGTATGTCCAGTACGGATATCGGGGAAAGCCTGGCCGCACAGGAGGAATTCCACGCCCTGGTGGATGCTTTCTTTGCCCGGTACCCCCGGGAATCGTTTCTTGACCACGCAGCGAAATCCAAAGAAGATACGGACTATTTTGTTGCGTTGCTGGATGAGGCCATTCAGCAAACCAAAAAGAAGATGAGGGAAAACGTATAGGATTGGTGACAGATGCACCCCCTGTCGCGCGGTACAGCTTGTTGTTCCGTGCCGATGATCTCCTGCTTGGAGAATTTGGCTGATAGGTTCCGTGCAACATCCGCGACATGAATATCTTCAGATGGAAAAGAGTATTGAGAAGTCATTTGAAGCATACGGCTAGGATCGCCATTCTTCTTATGATCTGCCTCGTGACGGCGTATCCCGGCCTCTGCCGGGGCGAGGACGTCATAGAGGAGACGTTCACTTTCAATCAAAGGAAGATGATCATGATCTATAAACCGCAAGACCGCGTCATCTGCGAAAAACTGCTCAAGTCGGCTTTTGAAAAAGGCTGGTCGGCAAAGCCCATCAATGAGCTGGTTCTCCTCGTCGGCCGGCATTTTCTGGGTACGCGTTACGTCTACAAGACCTTGGAGACCAAGGGACCCGAAGATCTGGTTATCAATCTTCGCAGGATGGATTGCTTCACATTTTTAGAGAACTCGGTCGTCCTGGCGAAGACCATCAAACGGGGGCAGACGAGGTTCGAGGATTTTTCCGCCGCTCTTCAGGAGACGCGCTATCGTGCAGGCACAATCAGCGGATATGCTTCCCGTCTTCACTATTTCTGCGATTGGCTGCACAACAGTGAGCAAATCGGTCTCGTCAGGAATATCACCAAAGACTTGGGCGGCGAGCCGTTCTCCAAGGTCGTAAACTTCATGACGCGGAATCGAAACAAGTACCCGGCCCTGAAGAAGGGAGAATCCTATGCCGAGATGCAGGAGGTCGAAAGCCGGATTTCCGACCAGTGCCACGAATATATTCCCAAAGAGATGCTGCGGGATTGCGAAAACCGCATCCAGAACGGGGATCTGATAGCCATAACAACGACCATTGACGGTCTCGACGTGGTTCATGTCGGCCTCGCCGTCTTCGTCGGCAAACGGCTCCATCTCCTCCATGCCTCCACCACGGGCAAAGTGGTTGTTATTTCCCCCCGAACCCTCTACGGCTATCTGAACGGGCGGAAAATCCGCTCCGGCATCGTCGTTGCCAGGGTGCTTTGATGCTATAGCCGGGCCAGAACATCTTCAACCGTACGGTTTTCCAGCGATACTTCTTGTAGTATCTTTCCCGCGGAACGTGCGTCGAGGTTGTCAAAGTCCTTTTCTCTCGGCGTAATCAACAATCCGCCCATGTCCACAAGACCGGGACTGACCATGATCCTGTCATTATTTTCCGAAAAATAGACATCCGGCCGGTGTTTGCTCCGCAGGAATAGGACCACTTGCCATGAACATCCCGAATAGGAACTGTAAAGATTCATCATGGGCTCCGCGGTCAGTTGAAGCGTCTGCCTCATGACGTCGCAGAATCTGCTCATGACGGCAGCAAGTTCGGCAAGCTCTCTTCCTTCGAGCATGACAATCTCCCTGCTGAATCCGTGAAAACGGGTGATGTCCACGCCGCTGATGCGTTTTCGATCCAATGGGCCTCCGGCGCGCAGCATGTCCCGCTCGATCGGCATGAGACCCTTCGGCGCTCCCTGGAAATGCAGATGGTCAGGCGCGGAAGCCCCGCATTGCGGGCCATTATAAAAAAACAGATAGTCCGGACCGAAATCCTCGGCAAGCATAAGTAATGCTGTAAATTCCGTTTCGATGGCCTGGGGCCTATGCTGCCGATGGGCGATGGTGAGATGGCCGGGAAAGATTGGGTAAGGATTGCATAGAATGATATAGTTCCGGCGGTAAAGAATACCTTTCTGCTCGTCAGGAAGGTTGTGCGGGCAAAGAAAGCATTTGCGGCCGTTTATGGCGGACAGGTTTACCGACGCTGCCGTACTCTTGATCCGACCCGGATTGAACTGCAACACGAGCGAGAAGCGATCATATTCGAATCGGCGGGTACGAACGTTCTTCAATTCTTCACAATGTGCGGCAAACTCCCGCCATGAAGCCTTTTGTTGATCCAGAAGGTTTCCGACGAGCGTCATTAATGGTTCTGAATCGTGATCGTCATCGAAACAGGCCAGTACAATTGCTCCATCCTGCGCGTCATCGTTATGCTTCTTCATGTCTGTTCAGTTGTATCCGCGCCATAAGCTCGATCGTCCGGAGCTTGTCCTTGTATGCGTTGTTGCGGTCACTCTGTTCCTGCGAGAGCGAAGCGTCCGTGTTGTCTCCCCAGCGGCGGCAGAGATAGAGGCTTTCAAATATCCTCCCTATCTTCCATTCCCTCGATATTCTTAAGGATACGGCATAATCTTCCCCGTAGCTGACATTGGGAAAACCGTAGTTTCTCAGGATTTCCGTATCGAAGGCACGGGGGGCGCCGATGCCGTTGACGCGCAACAGGTTGTTGTGGCCGTTTTCCTCGGTCCATTCGCTGTGATCGACAAGTCCGGGAGGAATCACTTTCCGGTAAGCGTCGACAAGGGTGTAAGAACCGACAACCATGGCATAACGGCCCCGGTGGAAAAGATCGACGATGCACTGCAGGGTATCGTCGCCGCTGTAGAGGTCGTCCGAATCGAGCTGGACGGCGTAACGGCCGCACATTTCAGAATAGATGGCTTCGTTCCAGCAACCGCCGATGCCGAGATCGAAGCGTTTGGGAACGATATGGGAGATTGCGGGATATCGTTTTGCCATACCGGCGATAAGACCTGTCGTACCGTCCTCGGAATGATTATCGACGACGATCAGGTTAAAGGAGAAATCGGTCTTCTGGGCCAGGGCGCTTTCCAAGGCCTCGGCAAGCGTGGCTTTACGGTTACGGACGGGTATGATGACGCTGGCCGTCACCGGAAAAGGATGGGCCGAATGTGCCGTCTCTTTTTGTCGAGGCTTCAAGTAAGCCCCGGCGGACTTCAAATAGTTGGTAAAAACGGCCTCTCTTTCCTTCTGAAGGGTACGGTTGCCCGGATCGACATAGTCGAACAGATTGTGCGCTTTGTCTTCGGACGATCTCTTTACCGTGTAAAGAAATTCCGGAAGATGGACCAGGTTGTTTTCCAAAGCGACCTTGAGGCGCAACTCATAGAGAGCGGAATATTGCGAGTCGTTCCTCAGGCCGTATCGTTGTATGGCAGCGCGAACCGCCTGTACATTGTAGACGGCAATGGGCCCGAAATCGAAATCGTCGCGCACGCTCCCGCTTTGGTAATCGGTAAGCGAACGAGCCAGTCCTTTCCCGTCATGCCGGTCATAATAATCGGAGTACATCATCCCCGCATTTGTCGATTCGATCACGGAGGCGAAGCGGACAAGGCTATCGGGGCAGAGCCGAATCTCGTCCACGGTCTGAAACAGGATCAGGATGTCTTCGTCGGCGGCTGCCAGAACGGCATGCATGGTTCCGCCGGCATATAGCGAGCCGTCAATGCGCGCAGCGCCTTCGGGCAGAGGAAACGCGGGTTCCCGATCACAAACGACGATCATCTGCGAGATTACGGGCATCTCTTTCAGGGTCGCCATCGTGGCTGAAAAAGACGGGTTCGGGGAATAGGGGACAACGATCGTTATGCCTTTCATGGGGACACCGTTTTATCCATACAGGTAGGTCAAATCGTACCGGGAAACGTCGGTGGTGAATACGTTCCCGCCACAAAGGCGCTAACATATTCGGAAGATTGATGCAATCCTTTCCTCATATGATGGAAACGTGAGGGTTGTTGTACCCGGCAAGGGCCTGATGCTCTGTATGGCCATGCCCCCCCGAAATAGACCTCTTTTTGATATGAAGCGTGACACGTGTATCACGCCCCGTTATCGATGGGACCGCACCCCCCGGGATTCCCTGCAGGGCCATAATGTCCATCTTTATTTACCTTATAGCAGAAGAGACCCAGTTCCCCCTTGCCAACATCGCAATCAATTATTAAAATGGATATAAAAAGGAGGCAGGGAAGTGGCCGGCGGCAAGTCAACAGACCCCAGAGTCGAAGGCGAGTTTCTAACCGATTCGGATTCCCGGTTGGAGGAGCCTAAGATGTACCAGGTCCTTCTTCACAACGATCACTATACGACCATGGATTTTGTCGTGGAGGTGTTGATGAAGATCTTTCACAGAGAGGCTGCGGAAGCGACCAAGATCATGCTTGACGTTCACAAGAAGGGCTGCGGCGTATGCGGCGTGTATACGTATGATATTGCCGTTACCAAAGTATCGCAGGTCCATCGCGCGGCGAAGCAGAAAGGGTTTCCCTTAAAGAGTAGTTATGAGGAGATTTGAGATAACGTCCTATGAAGATCAATGAAGAACTCGACAATATACTGCGGGCAGCGTATTCGGAAGCCAAGACGCGGGAACATGAATACCTGACGCCGGAACATATTCTTTTCGCGGCCCTCTTTTTCGATTCCGTACGATCGATCATCCGGGGCTGCGGAGGCGACGTCAAGAAGCTGCAATCCGCCCTCGACCACTTTTTCCGCACGAAAATACCTCCTGCGCCTTCCGACACGGAACCGGAACAGAGCATGGGTTTCCAGAACGTCATGGAACGGGCCATCTGGCATACGGCTTCCGCCCAGAAAAAGGAATTGGATATCGGCGATGTCCTGATCGCAATTTTCGATGAAGAGCAGTCCCATGCCGCATATTTCCTCAATCAGGAAGGCATCACCAGGCTGGACCTGCTTAATTACATCTCGCACGGCGTGCCGATGATCCCGGAAGAGACGGAAGCGGGCAGAAAGGATGACGAAGATGTCCGAACAAGCCGCGACAGAAAAGTGCTGTCATCGTTTACGACCGAGCTTGTGGAAAAAGCGAAGGCAGGGGACTTCGATCCCCTGATCGGCAGAGAGGATATCATCGAAAGGACCGTGCAGGTCCTATGCCGCCGCTATAAAAACAACCCGATTCATATCGGCGAGGTCGGCGTGGGCAAAACGGCGATAACGGAAGGCCTTGCCCAGAGAATTGCCAACGGTCAGGTGCCGCGGCCCCTCAAGAACGCTAAAATATTCTCGCTGGACATGGGCGCCCTGCTTGCCGGCACCCGGTTTCGCGGCGATTTTGAGGAACGATTGAAGCGGGTCATCGCCGAATTGAAAAGACAGGAAAACGTCATCCTCTTTATCGATGAAATCCATACGATCGTCGGCGCCGGCGCCGTATCGGGGGGCTCCATAGATGCCTCCAATATCCTCAAGCCCATGCTGACGTCGGGCAAGGTCCGGTGTATCGGATCGACCACCCATGACGAATACCGTAAGTTCTTCGACAAGGACAGGGCCCTGTCTAGGCGCTTCCAGCCCATAGAGGTTCCCGAACCTACGACGGACGAAACCTACCAGATTCTCCTGGGACTGAGGGGCAAGTATGAATCCTATCACGATGTCCTCTATACGGACGATGCCCTGAAGGCTACAGTCGATTTATCGGCCAAGCATATCAACGACCGCCATCTGCCCGATAAAGCCATCGATGTCCTCGACGAAGCGGGCGCCCGCACCCGGATCCTGAGGACGGACGAGGAGGGGACCATAACCATCAACCCCCGTGAAATCGAAGGCGTCGTCGCGAAGATGGCCAGGATACCGGAAAAATCGGTATCTTCGTCGGAGACCGGACGCCTGATGGATCTGATGCCTGCTTTGAAATCGGTGATTTTCGGGCAGGACAAGGCCATCGAGCTTGTCGTCCAGGCCATCAAGAGATCGCGCGCCGGCTTCCACGATCAGAATAAACCGGTGGCTTCGTTCCTCTTTGCGGGACCGACGGGTGTCGGTAAGACGGAGCTGGCGAGGCAGCTGGCTTCGACTCTGGGCATACCTCTGCACCGTTACGACATGTCCGAATATCAGGAGAAGCATACGGTATCGAGGCTGGTCGGCGCCCCTCCGGGTTACGTTGGATACGAGGAAGGGGGGTTATTGACCGAAGCGATCCGGAAAACGCCTCATTCGGTGTTGCTGCTGGATGAAATCGAAAAGGCCCATCAGGATATCTTCAACACGCTCCTGCAGGTTATGGACTATGCCACCCTTACCGACAACACAGGGCGGAAGGCCGATTTCCGGAATGTGATCATCATCATGACATCCAATGCCGGCGCCCGGAGCGTCGGTAAATCCCAGATAGGATTCGGCGAAAGGCGGGTATCACAAAAGGCTATATCCGATGCGGTTAAGAAAATCTTTGCCCCGGAATTCCGCAACAGACTGGATGCCATGATCACCTTCAACGATTTAAGCAGAAAGGTTGTCGTCGATATTGTCAGGAAACAGCTCCAGGAGTTTCAGCTTCAGTTGAAAGAGAAGGGGGTTACGCTGGACGTCGCCGAACAGGTATTCGGGTGGCTGGCGGATCAGGGTTACTCGGTGGAATTCGGCGCCCGCGAAATCGCCCGTCTTATCCAGGACCGGGTGAAGAATTTCTTTGTCGACGAAGTGCTGTTCGGCAGGCTGGTGCATGGCGGAACAGTGCATGCACGTATTGAAGATGATACGGTCATCCTAGAGATTCCGGAGCCCGCATCTTAGATGCCCATTTTTAGATTGGCGGCAGACTTGTTGTTTCCTCCGGCGGAGCTGGCTTCTCCCAGCGGTATTCTTGCCGTCGGGGGCGATTTATCGCCGGAGCGCCTGATTCTGGCTTATCAAGAAGGCATATTCCCGTGGTACTCGGAAGGTGAACCGATTATCTGGTGGTCGCCCGATCCCCGCTTTGTGCTCTTTCCCGGGGAACTTTACGTGTCGAGAAGCATGCGTCAGGTCTTCAGGAAGGGCACTTTCACGATCACCTATGATCGGAGCTTCAGGGAGGTCGTTGAAAACTGCCGTCAGTCCCGGAAAGACAAGAGCGGCTCCTGGATAACCGACGAGATGCTGGAAGCATACTGCCGGCTTCATGAACTTGGGCTTGCCCACTCCGTCGAAGCCTGGGCGGGGGATGTTCTGGCCGGAGGACTCTATGGTGTATCTCTCGGGTCTTGCTTCTTCGGGGAGTCGATGTTTACCAGGATGAGTAACGCCTCCAAGGCCGCCTTGATAACCCTGGTGTCGGTCATCCGGGACCTCGGTTTTTCCGTCATCGATTGTCAGGTCTACACGGACCATCTCCTGAGCCTTGGTGCGAGGATGATTCCGAGAAAGGAATATCTGGATTTATTAGCCGCAAAGGCTCATCTGCCGTCGGTACGCGGCAATTGGGGAGAGATGGAGGCCTTCGCCCGAGGGAAACCCTAGATGTTCGTCTTGTCGATTTAATTCCTTTGAACGCCTGTTCCCCCACGTTTGCCATTCTTGAAAACACTTTTGGAGATGAAGATCGGGAAAGTAGGCATTTTCAAGTTTTTATATTGACATAGAGACGCCTATCCTCTATATTTCCTTACTGAATTATTATTTTACACTCGAAGAGTCCGGACGATAAAAAAGGATTCGCCAACTGCTGTAATACATGATATGACATAAGCCGGTGTTGGCATGATCTTCCTATGCAAAAATTGGCCGGCCGTATGCAGGATGAATGATACGGAATGCGTTCGGGAGCTGGCGAATCGTTTATCATTGTATCCCGAAAGCATGACTTGGCGGAGAATTGGACTCCCTAGGCAGGACTAATTTACTGGGATTAATTTGAAGGAGGGACAATGAACATTCAAAAACTGAACGAGTGTATGGAAATTATCAAGCGGGATTTGGGGGATGGTCTTATTGCATCGAGCATCGTTACGACGGCGGACGGCCAGACCCTGGTGGCTACGGAAAAATCCAGTTCCAGTACAGCGGCCCTGTTTAATGAAGTGACGAACTATATTCAGAAGTCTCTTTCCCAAGGGAAGGATTACCCTCAACTGGGGCGTTATTACTATCTGGATTGCATAGGGAATAAGGGGCTCTTTTTTATTCCGTTCGGTGATTATCAATGGGGGATAGCCATCGACACGAAGAAAGCGAAACTGGGCCTGCTGTTGAACGTGATATTACCCAACATCGTCAACGCATTTGAAGAAGCGGTCACATCTTAAAGGATTCATGGAGCGTGCGATGGGAGAGAAATTGGTGCGTATTTATGAAATAGTGACCGAGAAGATCGGTCTTAAAGGACGCTTGGCGTTGGCAGCGAAAACAGGGGTGTCCATGACCCAGGCCGCGGAAATGGAAGATACGGAAGAGCTTGTGAATAAATTCAAGTACGCTGCAAACGACGTCTATGAAGAGCATCAGAAAATGACACGCAGTTGATGATCTGGGTGAAGTGGCATGGCAGGTGCCGGAATGATGGAAAAGAAACCGATTGAGGATAAGACGAGTCGCGAAAAGCAGTCGGATGCAAAAATGGGCAAGGGAGAATCGACCGAAACGTTACCGGGGTGGCCCCTTGTCGGATTATCGATAGGCAGTTTTATCCAAGTCGTGGCCATGGATCAACAGACGTGTATTCTGGAGGTTTATCGAGGACGCGACAAACATGGGCATTTCTGTTTTATTCAAGGTTCTCTCTATGATGCCGTATGCGGCGACCTGGGGGGAGAGGACGCTGCCATGGAGATCATGTCATGGCAGAATGTCAGGCTGAATATCAAACACATCATCGATACGACGAATATCGTACGTACCGTCGATAAAGGACTCATGGCTCTCTTGATGGAAAGTTCGCGCCGTCAGGATGAAGCAGTGCAGCACGCAGCGGAAGATGCGGCGGAGGAGGCAATCGATGAGGACCGTGACTTAAAGGATGGTGTTTCCCCCAAACTGAGGACGGAATTGGAAAAGGTGCTGGACTCCTTGCGTAAAAATATGGGGGATGCCCTGATACGTACGGCCGTTTTGAGCAGGAAAGACGGCGGAACATTGTTGGGCTACGAATCCACGCCCACAGCAATCCACTTCTTCAAAACATTGACCGATCTCATCGGCCGTGTTTTCTCTCATGATGCGTCGGAACATGAATTGGGAGCTTATTACTATTTGGATCTTGCGGACGATCAGACGCTTTTCGTTCTGCTGTTTGATGAATATATCTGGGGTATCGTATTTAATAACGACATGCATGCACTGGGACTTTTCCTGAATGTCCTCATGCCTCGACTCATGCAGTCCTTTGCAGCAGCAGTGGAAACGGGAGGTAAGGAATAGGGGGTTTATGTGTTCCCCAACCTTCTGGCAGTCAGGGGTGGAACATGTGGTGATAGAGCCGATCGGGGTGTACATAATGCTGGATCGGTTTTAGAGGGCGCGGCCGGCTTCGGAAATGCGAGCACGTTCTACAGCGGGTCAGGCGCAGATCGAAAATCTGTTATGAGAAGGAGGGGCGATGAACATTCAAAAACTGAACGAGTGTATGGAGATTATCAAGCGGGATTTGGGGGACGGTCTCATTGCGTCGAGCATCGTTACGACGGCCGACGGCCAGACGTTGGTGGCTACGGAAAAATCGAGTTCCAGTACGGCGGCCCTGTTTAATGAAGTGACGAGCTATATTCAGAAGTCCCTTGCCCAGGGGAAGGATTACCCTCAACTGGGGCGTTATTACTATCTGGACTGTCTCGGGAACAAAGGTCTCTTCTTTATTCCGTTCGGCGACTATCAATGGGGGATAGCCATCGACACGAAGAAAGCGAAACTGGGCCTGCTGCTGAACGTGATATTACCCAACATCGTCAACGCATTTGAAGAAGCGGTCACATCTTAAAGGATAAAGGGAGGGTGCGATGGGAGAGAAACTGGTTCGAATTTTCGAGATTGTTACGGAGCAAGCTGGTTTCAAAGGAAGGCTGACCCTTGCGAGCAAGACGGGGATATCCTTGAACCAGGCTTCGGAAATGAAAGATACGGAAGAGCTGATCAATAAGCTTAAGGCGGCGGCAAGTGAAATTCTGGACAAGAGTATCTGAACGGAACAGCTTCAGGACCGCCGAGACCGGACATCCGGTACATCAATGAATATGCCGGAATCAGGCATGATGCCGAAGGCTGTTGCATGATCTGGCAGACAGAAGACCACTAACGTAAGGAGCGTGACTCGCAGGCGGGGATATTATGAACTTGATATTAGGTCAAGAACAGCTCAATAAAATTCACGACATCTTATCGAATAACCTTCTCACCATTGATGTGCAGTGTGCGATACTGATCGATACGGCCGGTAACATCATTGCCTCGGTGAACAACGGAAACGATATTCATGATATTTATTCGCTGGCGGCCCTTGCGGCCGCCAACTTTGGTGCCATGAGCAGCATGGCGCAAATTATCGGTGAAGACGAATTTTCGCTCCTTTTTCACAAGGGCCAGAAAGAGAATATCTACTTCAGCAAGGTCAGCGAGGATTATCTCTTGGTCAATATTTTCAATAACCAGGTGTCGTTAGGCTTCCTCAGGCTGAAGGTGGCCGGTGTTATAGAGGAATTGCTAAGAGTTTTGGCTCCGTCATAGTATTCCGGCAGCGGTTATTTTTACACCTTAAAGGATGGTGCGCCTTCCTGGTGAGGAGGAAAAAGCGTTGGCATTCATTAACTTAAAGGACAAGGTCATCCAGGCCAAGATCGTCTATTACGGGCCGGGACGGGGCGGCAAAACGACCAACCTGGAGTTTATCTACAATATATGCCGCCCTCAGATCAATTCGGAGATGGTGACGGTCAAGACCCAGGGTGACCGGACACTTTTCTTTGACTTTTTTCCTTTCGACATGGGAAAGATCAACGGCTACGACGTCAAAATTCAATTGTACACGGTTCCCGGCCAAGTCAAGTATAACTCGACAAGACGGTTGGTTTTGAAAGGCGTTGACGGCGTCGTATTTGTCGCCGATTCTGCGGTGACCAGGAGAGAAAAGAATATTATGTCCCTGAAAAACCTGGAGGAAAACCTCGCGCTTTACAACAAAAACATCTTTGATATCCCTCTGGTTATGCAGTACAATAAACGGGATATTGCCGAGCAGGGTATCGAGATCCTTGATTTTGCAACCATGGAAGCGGACCTGAATACTGAATTAAAAGTGCCTGTATTTGAAGCCAGCGCGCTGTCCGGGCTTAATGTTGTGTCGACCTTGAAGAAGATCATATCCGCTACGATGGCTTCTCTCGAGAAGGAACTTCAATAGGAGCATGAAAAATGGAGACGAATAAGGAATCGTCATTTGTTCAGGAAATCGAAAGCCGCCTCAATGTCCTTTTTGGCGAAGATTTCGACAAACGGGATGCCAAGAAAGACGCCGAATCCAAGAGCGGGCATGACCGTCTTGACGAAGTGGCTCTCGAACCTCCTCACGCGGATGGGAATAAATCTGAACATATCGATTCAGGTTCTGAACCATTGTATATTCACGAGAGCCTCAAAGACGTGACTATCGAACCGCCCAGCGAACCGGACCTTTTTGGCGACAAAAAGGACACAGTTGATGACTCCGGGCCTGAAAAAGTAAAGGGCTCGGATTTTATCCGGGAAATAGAAGACCGCTTAAATACCATCTTTTTAAAGGAAGATAAGGTTGGACAGACTGAAGTTGCTACGCCGACCCATGCGGATCTTCAAAATATCGTTCCGTCATCCGATGTGCAAAGCGAAGATAAGCCTAGAGAAGAGCGTTTTGACGCCATGTACGGCAAGTTGGATGAGACGTCATCCATCATGTATTCACCCCTGAAAGAACTCAAGGGTATTGTCCTTTCCATCGAGTGGGAAATCAATGATGCGATTCTTGAAAAATTCGATCAGGAGATCAGTCACTTGGATGAACTCTATTCCGAAGATCGCACTGTCCTCGGATTCCTGCGCATCCTTCGATTCTTGGGCAGGTTCATCCGGGCCAAGGAAGCGGATGCCGACGCCGTTTCTATCAAGCTGCTCCTGTTCATATACGATGACCTTGAAAGCGTGGTTCTGTCCAATACATTAACGGCGGAAGCAAAGCATGCCATGCTGGCGGAGGACATTAAGAAATACAGATCCTGGGTGGCAACAGCTGATCTCGCCTCACACGCAGGCGGTGAGAGCGAAAAGATCGGGAAAAGACCGGAATCGGCGATCAACGGGTCACTTACCGGGCAGGAGGTATCCGCTCTTACAGGTACGACATCTCAGCCATACCCAGGTGATTCTGATACACCGAGCAAAATCAAGGATCTGGCGCCGCACGAGATCGTTGCTTATGTACTCGATGAAGTTAAAAAGACGATTGCAGACGAGATCAGGTCGTTGAGAGCGGATCTGAAGCTCAAGTAGAATTGAAATGGCCGAGACGGGTATTTTAAAGGGATTCATCCTGCAAAATACATCATGGAAAGAACGAGAAGCCGTACATGATTATCTTTTGCGAAGAGTGCGGAGAGAGATATGTGATAGAACGCGAAGACATCACGGATTCCGTGATAACGTTCCCCTGCCGGGTCTGTAAGGACATCATTGAAGTCACTATTCCGGAATTGACCGAAAACAAGGCAAACGAAGCGAAGGAAAATGCGGAATGAGATGTATCGCGGCCAGGTTAAATCCTTGAGGTCATTATAGAATGAGCACTCGCACAAATGCGTTGGATCTAATTCGAGAAAAAAAAGAACTGGATGCCTTTTTATCGGGAATCATGAACGAAAAAGCGTCCGATCTGATTCGGGAGAGGCAGGATCTGGATAACTTCCTGGCGACCTTCGTGGGAAGCGATCCGACGTCGGTCCTTTCCGCGGACGCTGCACCGCCGGAGGTTGTTACAGAAAATCGGGAGGTAGCGGTTCCCGAACAGGAACTGACTTTGGAAAAAGGGGCGTTGCCGGAGCTTTCCATAGACGCCGCACCTCAGGTATCTGCGGAAACGCCGGTCGCGTCGATCATAATGGAACCTGCGTTCGCGTCCTGTGATCGCGAAGAAGCCGTCTATCCGCAGGAAGAAAGGTTGACCGCCGTTGAAGATAAGATGTCGGCCGGAATAGGAGAAGCTCCGACCGGCGACGATGCGGCCGCCTTACCTGCCGTTGCAACCGTGGCCGAAGAGTCTTTGCCTGCGGATATTTCCCGGGAGCAGGAACAACAACCGGAGGCTTCCATTTCCGGCCCATCGCCCCTGGATATGCCGGTCCTGGTCATGGAAGGGCGAGATTCGGTATCGACGGAAACTCATGCAGAAGAGGAGCGGCATCCGGCAGCTGCAACGACTTCTGAGGCACCGGAACCTGTACCGCTGGTCCTCGAAGAGCGGGACAGGCCGACGGTCGATCTGCAGCGGGCGGATGAGGAACCGGCGCCGGAGCCGCGAAAGGAAGAAATTCCGGCGGTATCGGAGGAAGAGCCGCAGCAGATTTCGACATCCGAGCGGTTGCCCGAACATGGTACGTCCCTGACATTGGAAAATAAGGAATCGGCATCTGAATCGACGCCGGAGGCCATTCGCCGGGAAGATGATGAGCTGCCGGCGGACGGGAAAGAAAATGCGAAAGATGAACCGCCGGAGAAGGCTTTGCCAGCATTTATTATCAGAAAAGAGGCTCTGACGGAAAATCGTCGCACCCCGGTGGATCTTGACAAGACCCTTGATTTGCAGAAATCGGTCCCCTCGACCGAAGAACCGACGGGAGTGCCGGAAATTACCGATGACAAGATGATAAGCAGAGAAGAAGAGGTTTTCGGAAAAGCATTTAAGGCGAAGCCGCAGAAACCGCCGACGCGTTCTTGGGTGCGCGCAGGCGTTCTTTTTGCGATCTTTGCTGCGATGTCTGCGGGTTATTTCGGGTTGTATCCCGATGCCGGACAGCAAACTATCCGTTGGATGGCGTCCAACATCCCGTATTTTGATCGTTTGGTGGAAGTGGATCGGAAACAGGAGATGACTGTCTATCAGCAGATCAAATTCACCGATGTCAAGCAGCGGTTCATCTATAACAATCCGCTCGGGAGAAATATCAGGATTGTTGAGGGGAACGCCGTCAACCAAGCGGCCTTTCCTGTGTCCGCCATCAAGATTCTGGGCGAGCTTTACGATTCTCAAGGTTCTGTCCTGGCATCAAAAGTGACTTACTGCGGAAATATTCTTTCCGATGATAAGCTTTCGACTCTGGGTGAGGCGGAAATCGGTTCCGCGTTGTCCATTCCCCAGGGCAGCGATCTTTCCAACAGCAAAGTTCTTCCCCAAAACCAAGTAGCTTTTATGATCGTCTTTACAAGTGAACCCGCCAGTGTTGTCAGGACAACGATTACGCCGATAAGCCTTGCCGGCGTTTCTCCCTGACGGGAGACGATTTGCGTTTTTTCGGTCATAAGCCGTCATCGATCTGATCCGGCCGGGCCCGCCCGGCAGGAAGCATCCTTTTTCAACATCAACCTTGCATGTAACCCGGAGAGACAATCTTCGGATTGTCGCTTGCGGCCGGGATGAGCAGGATTTTATCTTTTCGGCAGGATATGACGGCAGTATCATGTTTTATTTGAGAATTCCGACATGGTGGGGTGTATCGGTCGCTTCACGGTAAATTCAGCTCCGGGGTCTTCTTTGGAAGGCGCAGAGTGTGGCGATATGGCGGAGACGACAGGGGTGGAGGTGTCTGAAAAGAATATAGAACAAGGTCAAGATTCTCTAACCATCATATCAAGGAGGACGTTCTATGGGAAAAAAAGTATATGCTGACGGCGAAAATTTCAAGTATCAACTGTTGATCAAGAACATTCTCGAAACGCCCTTATTCTTTGCACCTGATCAGGAGATCGTATATCGCGACAAGGTTCGACTGACTTACCGAAAACTCTACCAACGGATCAACCGGTTGGCTGGCGCCCTTGAGAAGCTGGGGGTCAAAAAGGGAGATACCGTCTGTGTTTTTGACTACGACAGCCACCGCTATCTGGAATGTTTCTTTGCCGTTCCCATGATGGGCGCCGTGCTCCATACCCAGAACTGGCGACTTTCCCCCGAGCAGATTCTCTACACCATGAATCATGCCGAAGATGACATTGTCCTTATCCATAAGGATTTCCTCCCCTTCCTTGAAGCTATCAAGGACAAACTTGAAACCGTCAAAAAATACGTGCTCATTTCCGACGATGACGAGAAGGCTGAATCCAAGATCGTTTTCGACGCAGAATATGAAGCCATGCTCGCCTCCGCCCCGGAAACCTATGACTTCGAAGATTTCGACGAGCATACGAGGGCGACGACTTTCTATACGACCGGTACGACAGGTTTGCCGAAGGGCGTCTATTTTTCCCACCGGCAATTGGTCCTTCACGCCCAGTCCACTTTGCTGATGGTGGGGTGCTACGACTCCATCGGGAGATTGCGTTCCGGCGATGTCTACATGCCGATAACGCCCATGTTTCACGTACATGCTTGGGGTGTACCCTATGCCGCAACGATGTTGGGCATCAAGCAGGTTTATCCGGGACGGTATGAGCCGGAGATGCTTATTAAACTGATCATCACGGAAAAAGTGACCTTTTCCCATTGTGTTCCGACCATTATCCAGATGCTCGTAACAAACCCCGCAGCCAGCAAATTCGATCTCACCAAATGGAAAGTGTTGATCGGCGGGTCGAGGCTGCCGAAGGGACTGGCGCAGGCCGCCATGAAGCTGGGAATACAGATCTATGCCGGTTATGGCATGTCGGAAACCTGCCCGGTCATCTCGATTGCCAACCTCAAACCCGACATGCTGACCTCAAGCCCCGACGAGCAGGTTGACCGCCTCATCATGACGGGATTGCCCATTCCTATGGTCTATGCGAGAATCGTCGATCCCCGGGGCAAAGAGCTGCCCCATGACGGCGTCGCTACGGGCGAACTGGTGTTGAGGGCGCCGTGGCTGACGGAGAGCTATTTCAAGGACCCGGATCGTGCGAAGGATCTGTGGCGAAACGGGTGGCTGCATACGGGAGATGTCGCCTTTATCGACCCGCAAGGCTACATTCAGATTACGGACAGGATCAAGGATGTCATCAAGACCGGCGGCGAATGGATATCTTCCCTGGAATTGGAAAATCTCGTCAGCCAGCATGAAGCGGTTGTGGAAGCGGCGGCGATCGGTATTCCCGATCCCAAGTGGGGGGAGCGGCCCCTTATTGTGGCCGTCGTCAAGCCGGAGTACAAAGAC
The DNA here is from genome assembly GCA_963668175.1 of Syntrophales bacterium. GTDB lineage: Bacteria > Desulfobacterota > Syntrophia > Syntrophales > PHBD01. The sequence continues at coordinate 202,977 of OY764159.1, read as the reverse complement.
AGGATCGCCGGGGACGACATTCGCAAATTTCTGTTGAAATTTGCGGAGGAAGGGCGTATTCCCAAGTACGGCGTGCCGGATAAGATCATGTTTGTCGAAACCATCCCCAAGACAAGCGTCGGCAAAATAAACAAAATCGAACTTCGGAAAATCTATTCTTAAGAGAGACAAGGCATCGTTGAGATGCCTTTCAATTCCTGCATTGCAGGATAATAATATAGATAAGGAGATGTATAGCAGTATGGATTTTGAGTTGACGGAAGAGTTAAAGATGTTGAAGGATATGGCGTACAAGTTTGCCGTGGCGGAACTTACGCCGGTATCGAAAGAATGTGACGAGCATGAGAAATATATGCCGGAAACCAGGAAGAAAGCAGCCGAAAACGGGTTGGTAGGCGCCTGGGTTCCGGAGGAATACGGCGGCGCCGGCGCGGGTATTCTCGGAAATGCGATCATCACGGAAGAATTATCTAAAGTCGATATGGCCATCGCCCTGAACATCGTGGCGGCGACCTTCGGCTGCGAATCGGTCATCCAGTACGGCACGGAGGAGCAGAAGAAGACCTATCTGCCGCCTGTTTGCGCCGGGGACTGGGTCAGTGCGGGGGGATTCACGGAGCCGAACGCCGGGACGGACGTAGCGGGCTACAAGACCCGTGCGGTGAAGGACGGCTCGGACTACGTGATCAACGGGAACAAAATGTTCATCACGAACGGGACGTACAGCAATTTCATGGTTACGCAGTGCATCACGAACCCGGACGAGAAGAGGCACAACAGCTTTTCGCAGATCATCATCCCGATGGACGCCAAGGGCGTGACGCGGAACAAGATTCACGGAAAGATGGGCCTCCGCGCAAGCGACACGGCGGAGATCGCCCTGGAAGACGTGCGGGTACCCCAGACGCACCTGGTCGGTAAGGAAGGCCGGGGATTTTACCAGTTGATGCACTTTTTCGACACGACACGCGTGATGGTGGCGGCCCAGGGTTTGGGCCTGTCGGAAGGTTGTCTCGATACAAGCATCAAGTATGTCAAGGAGCGGACGGCGTTTGGCGCACCTTTGGGCAGCTACCAAATGACGCAGAAGAAACTGACGGAGATGGCGATCCAGATAGAGGCTCTTCGCGGTCTCATTTACAAGTCGGCGTGGTTGATCGACGTGGGCCGTCCGGATTACCACCTGGCGGCGATGGCGAAGTTCTTCAGCGGCCAAACGGCGGTGTTTTGCGCGAACGCCGGCGTGGAGCTGCACGGGGGCTACGGCTACATCGACGAGTATTCGGTACAGAAGTGGTACCGCGATGCGAAGATTCTGGAGCTGTACGAAGGTACGAAAGAGGCTGAGATTCTGACCATCGGTAGGGCCCTTCAGGCGAAATAATCGTATCACGGAGGCCTGAGAGATCGAGATCCTCTCGATCTCTCAGGCAGGACGGAGGAGTCATTTGTGAAAACCCGCATAACAGAGCTTTTCGGTATCGAGTATCCCATCGTTCTTTCAGGCATGAGTTGGATCAGTGTTCCTAAGATGGTGGCCGCCGTTTCCAATGCCGGCGGCCTCGGCATTCTGGCAACAGGTCCGCTGAGTGTGGAGCAAACCAGGGCGTCGATCAGGGAAATCCGGAAACTGACGGACAAACCCTTTGGTGCCAATGCCTCCCTTATGTTTCCGGGGGCAAAGGACAACGCCAAAGTCCTCATCGAAGAACAGGTACCCGTCATCAATTTTGCTTTGGGGAAAGGCGATTGGCTGGTCGAGAAGGCGCATCAATACGGCGGAAAAGTCGTAGCGACAACGGTCAATCCTAGGCATGCGAAACGGGCTCAGGATTACGGCTGCGACGCCGTCATCGCCACGGGCAATGAAGCGGCGGCCCACGGCGAGGAGTTGACGTCGTTTATCCTGATTCCCAGCCTTCGTAGGCATTTGAAAATTCCCGTCATAGCGGCCGGCGGCATGGCCGACGGCAAGGGATTGGTAGCGGCCCTCGCTTTGGGCGCCGATGGGATCGCCATGGGCACCCGCCTGATGACCACGAAGGAAAGCCCTTTGCATGACAATTATAAGAAGCTTTCCATCGAAAAAGAAGTTACGGATACCCTTTACTCGAAACGCTTCGACGGCATTTATTGCCGCGTTTTGAAAACGGACGCGGCGAAGCGGGCCATCGAACGCGGGTTGGACCTCCCGGCGGCATTCTTGACCTCCCGGGAGATCGCTCGTCAGATCAAACTTCCTTATTTCAAGCTGTTCCTGGGTGTTCTGGCTTCCGGATGGAAGAACGCCAGGCAAATGGCCTTCATGGCCAATGCCTTTGAAGCTATCCGCCTGGCCACCGAGAAGGGCGATGAAGTGAAGGGTGTCCTGCCCGTCGGGCAGGTAACCGGCCTGATCGACGATGAGCCTACCGTCGCGGAACTCTTTCAACGTATTGTTTCGGAAGCGAGGGAAATCCAGAAAAATCTGGGTGAAATGATATCTTAGGATGCAACGTGTAGAATGGTTGATCCCCCTGGATTGCTTAAGCGATTCAGGGGGATTTATTTTATGATAGCCCTCATTGCGGCAATCGTTTTGGCGTAATCGGCGCTTCCAAAGACCGATGAACCAGCCACGCAGACGTCGGCGCCGGCATCGACGATCGATCCTATATTGTCCAGCGTGACGCCGCCATCCACTTCGATCGTAACGGTATTGGCCAGTCGGCCGATAAGTTCCCTGGCCTGCTTGATCTTGGCGAGGCAACTGCCGATGAATTTCTGGCCGCTAAAACCGGGATTGACGGTCATAATGAGAAGCAGGTCGACGTCCGGCAGGATCGGCTCAATGAAGGCAAGGGGCGTTGCCGGATTAATGGAGACGCCGGCCTTGATCTTCCGCTCTTTGATGGCCCCGATGGTGCGGTGCAGGTGGCTGGCCGCTTCCGCGTGGACCGTGATGATATCGCTGCCGGCGGAGGCAAAGGCCTCGATATATTGCTCCGGATGATTGATCATCAGGTGGACATCGAAAGGAAGTTTGGTCGTCCTGCGCAATGAAGCAACGACAGCGGGCCCTATGGTTATATTGGGGACAAAATGGCCGTCCATGACATCAATATGAATCCAGTTTGCACCTGCTGATTCAACTGCTTTGATTTCCTCGCCGAGGCGGCTGAAATCAGCCGACAGTATCGAGGGGGCAATAAGCTTCATGGCCATCCTTTCTGGAATACGATTTACGATGCATACATGATTGGCGTTGCCCTGTCAATCGGTAACGACTTTGCCTGTCATGATGAATAGCCTTGACATAACAAGGAAAAAAGATCATGATCGCAGCCCTGTCGTTGACTAAGGCAATATCTTTCGGTGATCCATGTTTATCATTTACGACATTCTTCTTTTGATCGGTTTTATCGTTATTTTCCCCTATTATCTGGCCGTTATGGTTTTTACGGGCAAATACAGGAAAAGCCTGGGCCAAAAGTTCGGATTTGTTCCCCGGGAGGTCTATGAAAAAATGAAGGGACGGCCCAGAATCTGGGTCCATGCCGTGTCCGTCGGTGAAGTGACGGCGGCGGCACCGATTATCTCCTCCATAAGGGACCACTTTCCCGATGCCTGCATTGTTCTTTCGACGGGCACCGAAACCGGGCAGGAGATGGCCCGAAAGATTTGTTCCGCGGCTACGGCCTTCTTCTACTATCCCCTGGATATCCCTTTTGTCGTCAGGAAGGTGATCCGGTCCGTCAATGCCGATATCTTCATCCTGGTGGAAACGGAATTGTGGCCCCACTTTATCCGCATCAGCAAGGCCCATGGAACAAAGGTCATTATGGTCAACGGACGTATCTCCCCTCGTTCATTCAAGCGGTACAAACTGACGAGATTCTTCTGGAAGGGCATCATTAAGGCCATTGAAGAAATCGGCGTGATTTCGAATGTTGATGCCGAGCGCCTGCAGGTCATGGGGGCCAAGCCCGAAAAAATCCATGTGCTAGGGAATGCCAAATATGACAGTCTCGCAGCAAAGGCTTCGCCGGGCTTCCGGGAAGAGATCGCTTCCCGACTCAACATGAAGACCGGCGATCGGATTTTCGTAGCCGGAAGCACCCATGAGGGCGAGGATCAAATGGTATTTGATGCCTACCGCAAGTTGCTGGACCGCTATCCCGACTTCAAATTGATTATCGTTCCCCGCCATCCCGAGCGGGGGCAGGACGTTCTGGCGTTGGCTAAAGCATCCGGTTTTACGGACTGCGTTTCCATGAGCGATATCAATAAGGGGAAAAAGCGCGGCAGCGAACGTGTCGTTGTTGTAGATGTGATCGGGGAGCTTTTCAAGGTATACAGCCTGGCGACGGTTGTCTTCTGCGGCGGCAGCCTGGTGCCGAGGGGCGGGCAGAATATTCTGGAACCTGCGGCGTGGGGAAAGATGGTCTTTTACGGACCATCCATGGAGGATTTCCGCGAAGAGAGATCATTGCTCGAAGCGGCCGGAACCGGAATAACAGTGAAGGACGGCATCGACCTTTCGGAATGTCTGCTCAAGTATGTGGCCGATCCCGAAGAGCTGGCCCGGCGCGGCAGTAGAGGGCGCGATATCGTCATTGCCAATATGGGTGCGGCCCAAAGATATGCGGCCATGATCCGCATGCATGTGAGATGACGGCCCGTCCGCTCAGTTCCGGAATCGGTCGCAGACTTTCCGGAAATGGACGCCGTAGACGGCAAGCGTCACCGCCATGGGCAGCAACCCGGGATGGTGAACGAGCGTCCAGATTAACAGGCGCCAGTAATGAAGGCGTTCCCTGCCGATGATGCCGATCTGATAGATCGTGCGAAGAAAAGCCATGATATACTCGGGTTCGAGCGGTGACTGGTATTTCGGTTTCCTGAATTCCTTCAGGAAAACTCTGATCCGTTCGTAATAAGGTCCGGGCGAGTAAATATACGCCATCAGTCTTTTATACCCGGCCTGGAAAGTATCGAGACCCATCAAGGGAATAATGTTGGTTGCCTCCGATTCATCCATCTGATGGCCGACGTCCGGGCGCAGCCGTCCCTCCCTCTCGATTCGCTCGTAGAGTTTCGTCCCCGGAAAGGCATAGAGCTGATTCACCTTGGCGGCGACGATGCCGCTCTCTTGGATAAAATCGATTTGCCGCTCAAATATATCGGGCGAATCGTTGTCGAAGCCGACGATAAATCCCCCTTGCACGCGGATGCCGGCACGTTGAATGCGCCGGACACTATCGAGTAAGTTCCTGTTCTTGTTGAGGTACTTGTTGCATTCGTTTAGGCTGCCTTCGTCCGGGGATTCTATGCCCACAAATACGCAATTAAATCCCGCCGCATACATCAACTGCAGCAGTTCCTCGTCATCGGCGAGATCGATGGTGGCAAAAGTCTGAAAAGGCATTCCCGATTTGCCTCGCCGCCAGGCGATCAGAGCCGGCAGTATCTCGTTTTTAATCTCCCTCCGGTTGCCTATCAGGTTGTCGTCGATAAAATAGATGTTCTTTCGCCATCCGCAGGCGTAGAGGTTGTCCAATTCGGCGACGATCTGGGCCGCCGATTTGGTTCGATAACGCGTTCCGAAGACCTGGCTCACATTACAGAAATCGCAGCGGTTGGGGCATCCGCGGGAATATTGTATGCTCATGACGTCGTAATGTTCCATTGAAGCGATCCGCCATGAAGGGCAAGGCGATTGCCGGATGTCCGGGTATTCCGATGTGGCGTACAGACGTTCGGCGCGGCCTCCCTGGAGGTCGGCGACGAATTTCGGTAAGGTCAATTCCGCCTCATTCAGGACGAAATGGTCGATATCGGGATAGTCTTTCCAGTCGGTGGTGAATAAGGGTCCGCCGGCAACGATCCTGCACCCCGCCTTCTTGCAGAGAGAAACCAGGTCTTTCACGAAATCGCGCTGGACGAACATGGCGCTGATGAAGACGTAATCGGCCCATTCCAGATCCTGGGCGGAAAGGCACTGCGCATTGAGATCGACCAGGCGCTTGTTCCATTCGGAAGGCAGCAGGGAGGCGACCGTCATCAATCCCAGAGGCGGAAAGACGGCTTCTTTTCGGATAAAACGCAAGGCGTCCTTGAAGTTCCAGAACCAATCCATCAATTGCGGAAAGACCAGAAGGACATTCATGATCCAACCCTTGATCGTGGTATACGGGAATTAATCGCCGGACGGACAGCCGACGGAAAAAGAAATAACCGGAGACGGCTTCCTTGTCAATATCAAGTCTTGAAAATATGCGATCCATATAACCGGCGTTTTTCGTCGCCGGGCGGTAAATCTTGTTGCGGATTAATGAGGGGGCAAGTAAAGGGTCGATGCAGACACCTGGAACACGTTGGAGGAGAAGGAATCCCGCCGGGTGACGATGGCATCGGAAGCAGCCTTCGTTGTATGACGCATTGAACGGCTGCAATCTCACGGAAGGATGCGTCTCACGGCATCAGTGGAAAGATTTGAACGACTCCGCCTTTCACATCGCACAGAGTTACTCAGCGGAGTCGTTGTTCAAAGCGATCTTATTTCTTCAGTTCTCGGCCTTCTTCAGGTATTCGTTCCAGCGTGTGTCTACCCAGCGCTGCAGTTGGCCCAACTGTTCCATATTCATCTTTTTAAACCGGCCCTGTCTTTCCACATAATGGACGACCGGTGTCCTCTGGCCCTTTTCGGCCATGGTCTTGCTCCTGCCGGTAAATCGGAACTTCCCGTTTTCAATTTCGAACAGGACAACAATGCCCGTTTCGACGGCCAGCCGCCCCATGCGTACGGTGTCCTTGGGGGCGTAACCCCATCCGGGGGGGGACACGGCAACCGCGATCTGCATGTAACGAGGGCCTTTGATTCTCTTCGCCTTGACGAACTTGTCATAGAGATCGATGGGATAGGCCGGCGACGTGGTGGCGAGGTAAGGGAGGTCGTGGGCCCTCCATGATCCTGAGGCATGTCCTTCTTCGGCTGCTGCTTGGTCATGACGGGCGTGGTCGTCGTGACGGCGCCGACAGGGGTTGCGCTGGAGCGCTGGGTACCCGTGTTCATATAGGCTTCGTTGTCATAGCAGACAAAGATGAAATCGGTTCCCCTCTCCACGGCGCCGCTTAGCGCCCTGGATGCCGATGTCGAACGTTTCCCCCGTCGCCCGCGATGGCCACGACGGTGATGTCGGTTTTGTTCAGGGCGTTCAAGCCCGCCACAAGGCCCCGATGCCGAGGCGGCTGTACTCGCAAACGTGCAGTTCAATGCGGGGATCGCCACGGATGTCGTCGGGTAGAGGCCGTGGAGAACCGTCAGACAACAGGCCGGCAGCGTCAGGATGGTGCTTTCCCGCAGCGCCTTGAGGACGTAACGGTAGGCGAGGGACAGACCGCAGCCCTGGCAGGCCCTCTGTCCCGGAAGCATGTATTCTTCGATATTCACTTTGAAAAGATTTTCTGGCATGACGTCACTCCGTATCCGTAAAACAGTTCAGCCACATCGGGCTTCGGTTCGGTGTCCCCTTTTTCCATCGCTTCGACGGACGTCCGTACCGCTTCGGCGATTTCCCGGGCCTTGACGTCCCTGCCACCCAGGCCCACGACATAGTTGTGCATGGGGACCCGGATGTCGGTTCCGTAAAGGCGGCCTTGAGTTCGTTGCATAGCGCTCCTTCGTTCCCGTAACTGATGGCTTTCTCTAAAACGATAAGGGATTTCGCCCGTTTAAAGGCATCCCTGATCTCGTCCCTGGGGAAGGGTCTGAAAACGCGGATGCCGATGACGCCCACTTTGAAGCCCTCTTCGCGGAGTTCGTCGACGGCGGCTGTTGCTTCGTTCGCCACGGAGCCCATGCCCGTCAGGATCAGATCGGCGTCTTCCGTTCTGTAATGCCAGAGCATGCCCCCGTGATCCCTGCCGAAGGTCTCTGCAAAGGAGCGGTTGGTCGCTTTTATGACCTCGCGGGAATCGTCAAGGGCTTTCTGGAGTTTATACCTCATTTCCATATAGCCGTCGCACATGACGCCCTCCGAATTGGCGCGCCGCCAGGGAAAGAGAACCGGATTGATATTCCTGGGTGCTTCGGGAGAAAGAATCGTGTGGGGTTTGTAGGGGGGCAGGTAATTTGCGACAAGCTCGGCATCGGGTACATCGACGGGCATCATCGTGTGGGACATGACAAAGCCGTCGTAACAGACCATGACGGGGACGTAAACGGCTTCTGCGATCCGGTACCCCTGGATGACCGAGTCGACGATCTCCTGGTTGTCCCGGCAGTAGATTTGGATCCAGCCCGTGTCGCGCTGAGAAATGCTGTCCTGCTGATCGTTGAAAATCGTCCAGGGAGCACCCACCCCGCGGTTGACGCAGCACATGACGATGGGAAGCCGTGAGCCCGCGGCCCAATGGATCTGCTCATGCATGTAGAGGAGGCCCTGGGAACTGGTCGAGGTGAAGGCCCTTGCGCCGACGGTCGATGCGGATACGCATACGGTAAGTGCCGAGTGCTCCGATTCGACACGGATGTATTCGGCCTTTAATTCTCCGCTCTCTATATATTGGGAAAGGGTTTCGGTGACGGAAGTCTGCGGCGTGATCGGATAGGCGGCAACGACCTGGACCTGGCATAATTTTGCCCCGAGCGCCGCAGCCGTGTTGCCTGTCATGATATGGACGTTACTCATGTATCTCCTCTCCTTCATGTACCATCGTTATAGCCTTGGCCGGACATTCCTCAGCGCAGACGCCGCATCCCTTGCAATAATCGTAATCGATCCGAACGGGTATCGACGTGCTGATGACTCCCTCGGGGCAATACAGCCAGCAAAGGAAGCAGGCTGATTTCTTCTTGAGGGACGGAATGCATTTCGACTGATCGATGACCGGTCTCATGTCCCGCCAATCCCCCGTTCTACCGGCCTCTCCAACGGCGGGCGTAGCCATGGCGGAAATGTTGGTATCCTTTTTCTTCATGAATCTATCCTCACGTAATCTATTTTATACAGGTTTGTTCGTATGCATCTCTCAAGGCCAGGATGTTCGGGGCCGAGACGGCGCTCGATAATTTGCCTTTCAGACCCCTTTCAATGGCCTCCATGTCGACGAGGTTGGACGCTTTCGAAAAGGCCCCGAGCATCGGCGTATTGACGACGGGCTGTCCCTCCCGGATCAGACGGTGCCTGATAGCGACGGCCCCGGCGTCGATAGTCGCGATCCGGACTTTGCCGTCGATATGGAGTTCGTCGGGCTTCAGCTCGGTATTGATGACGATCAAGCCGCCTTCCTTCAGCGTTCCCAGGATATTGACAACGGAAAGCAATGAAGGGTCGAGAACGACGGCGATGTCCGCATGCTCGATCTGTGAAACCATCCTGATGGTGTTTGACGAAAATCGGGTCGATGCCGTCAGCGGCGCCCCCCGTCTCTCCGGCCCGAAAGTCGGCGCCGATGTAACACCCTTGAATCCTTGAAGATACGCGGATTCGGCCAGGATTTGTGCCGCCACGACAACCCCCTGGCCGCCTCTTCCGTGCCAAATGACTTCGTACATGGTATGACTCCTCACGTTTAATCGAAAAAAAGGCCATGGATTTTTCACCCATGGCCTTTAGGATTTCATTGATGTCGATAAATATGGTTCAGTTCCTAAAAACTCCGGGTGATGGGTTTAGTCCCATCAATAGAAGAGAGAGACGCAACAACGCCCAAAGTACGTTCAGACCCAGAATCTCTCTTCTCTCAAATACCCGTGTCATCATTCCGGAACATTCCAATAATGTGAAAGTTTTTCGACCTTAATGGATATCGCTGAGCGTGTCAATAGTTAATTTTCGAATTTTTCGGAATTATATTCAGTTGAAAACGAACAGGTCCGTAGCTGTTCATCGAGACCTGCTGACACTATGCCGCAGGATCTAGATTCTATTTCGTCCCGTCAGTGCGGCGTTTCAACCTTTGCCTACTTTCTTAAGACCTCCGGCAATCGACTGCATGACCTTGTGAAATGCCTCATCGTGCTCGATGAGGAACGATTCCTCCATGCCGCGCCCGGCATTGTCCATGAGAAACGCCTTGGTCATCTTTAAAGCTGCCAATGGGGCCTCCAGGATACCGCCGGCGATTGTCCTGGCGCGAGCCATGAGCATATCCGGGTCGGTCGCCTCGCTGACGAGGCGGATGCGGTAGGCTTCCTCTGCGTTGATATTTCGGCCCGTCAGGCAGAGGTCGCGGGCCAGTCCTTCCCCGATGATCCAGCGCAGCGGCGTAAAAAGGGGCGGGACGCCGAACTTGATCTCCGGGTGCCCGAAAACGGCCCTCGTCGAACAGATACGGATGTCGCATAATTTTGCCAGGTCGAAGCCCCCGGCGAGGGCCGCGCCGTTGACGGCGGCAATCGTCGGCTTGGGGAATTTCCAGATATCCCGGTGGTACCGGGACGACGTAGCGAGGATTGTATCGAAGAGAGCGGGGTCCTTGAATTCCTTCAAATCGAATCCCGCCGTGAAAGTCGTGCCGGCCCCCGTAAAAATGACGACGCCCAAGTCCGGATCGTCGCGCCATTCGCCGAGACAGTCGGATATCTCCTGGCGCATGCGGATCGATACCGCGTTCTTCAGTTCCGGCCGGTTGAAGGTGATAACGCCTATTCCATCATGACTTTTTTCCGCAATGATCGTCTGCCATCGTTCCATACCTTAAGCCCCCCCTATAGCGTTAACAAACTGGTTGTATCCTGTTCTTGCGGCTGTAATGGATATATAAGGTCAAATCGGTTAAAATCATAATTAAATTGACGATATACAGAATGATGATCCAATCCAGGGAATAGAGGACCTTGTGGACGATACCGCTGACATAACCTACGGCAACAATGACGAGAAACAGCGGACTTTTGCCCGTAACGTCTTTGACCCGGATGGATTTCAGGATGGATATGGGCCAACTGGCCCCGAAACAGATCAGCATAACGCCTTCAAAGATGCTCATACGACTCCTCGCTTGTGGATATTGGTTTCGGCACAGATCGTAACGTGACGATTGTTGTGATGTCTTTATTCCCGGTGTAGTCATCGCGCTGCCTGAAGCGGACGAATGACTTGTGCGACTTCTGAAGAGCGGCCTGGGTTAGCCGGGAACCTATAGGTGAAGCACTATAGGGGCAACATGGTCCCGTGTCAACGATAATCGCTGAAACCGGCTGCGGTTTGGGATTGGAGTCCATCTCGGAAGATTCGTTCTTCTTGAGGCATCCCTTTTTATTTTCACGATAGATGACACACGTGAATACGCCCATGCGGGTTTGCGGAGAGGTCGATGAAATACTTGTTATTTTCTCTCAATCCCATTATACGACAGACTATGGAATCAAAACGGGTCAAGACGGCCTTCATCCTGGGCGCCGGCCTGGGGACACGGCTCCGTCCCCTAACCGATCATTGTCCGAAGCCGCTTCTTTTAATCGGCAATCGGCCCATTATCACCTATGCGATGGATCACCTGATATCGTTCGGTATCGAAAGATTCATCGTCAATACCCATCACTGCGCCCCCGTCTATGAAGATGTGTTTCCCGACCGACGGTGGCGGAGGGTGCCGATTATCTTTCGCCACGAACCGGTGCTCCTGGAGACGGCGGGAGGACTTAAGAATATCGAAGACCTTCTTCATAATGAAGAACCCGTGATCATCTATAACGGCGATATCATCACCGACATCCCTCTGGGGCCTCTTTTCGACAAGCATGCCGCATCCGGCAAAGAAACGACCCTCGCCCTGCGCAGCCGGGGGCCTGTCCTTAATGTGGATGTCGACGGGGAGGGTGAGATTTGCGACATGAGGCATCTGCTCGGCTGTCCGGGTGTGAGACGTTGCCTCTTTACGGGAATTTATCTTGTCGAGTACCGGTTTCTGAAAAGGCTCGTTCCGGGAAGGATCGAGTCGGTCGTGCCCGTCTTTGTCCGTATGATCGAAGAGCAGCCGGGCGCTGTCGCCAATGTCATCATCGACGACGGCAACTGGTCCGACATCGGGACGATAGAAGAGTATGAAGCGGTCAGGAAAATAATGGCGAACGGCTGAGGTCCGGGAAATGGCGCACACAGATAAGGAAATGATCGACATCTGCCGGCGCGTCCTCGGCGCTCCGGATGATACGGCCGGCCGTCTTGTTCCGATCACCAGGGGAGGATCGGACAGGTCCTATTATCGTGTCTTCATCGGCGAGGAGGCGCTTATTTTCCTTCACTACAACCCGGAGCGCGAGGAGAATCATTATCACGTCCCCATCGCCCGGTTCCTTGATCGTATCGGCATACGCGTGCCTTCGATTCTCATGAACGATCCGCAAACATTCGTTGCCGTCATGGAAGACGTCGGCGACGCCGATTTATGGTCCTGCCGTAACGCCCCCTGGGATGACCGTTGCCCGTTCTATCATAAGGCCCTGGCCATGATCGGCAGGCTTCACCTGTATCCTCCCGAGACGTTCGCCAAGGAGGATGTCGCGGTGATGAAAGGATTCGATTCGGACCTTTATCGCTGGGAGCAGGACTACTTTCGGGAAAATTTCCTGACGGCCGTCTGCCGTCTCGATGAGAAGCAGGTACATTCACCGGGGCTCTCGGAAGAACTTGACGGGCTTTCCGCGCGGCTGCTCACACAAGATAAAAAGCTGATCCATCGCGATTTCCAGTCCCAGAACATCATGATTTTCAAGGGCGAGCCGGTATTCATCGACTTTCAGGGGATGCGGTTCGGCAATCCCCTTTACGATCTCGGATCCCTCCTTTACGATCCGTATGTGGACATGACGGTCGATGAACGCTTGGATCTGCTCTCCTATTATTATCGAATCATCCCGGAAAAACCGGCGTGGAAAGAATTCCAGGATAGCTTTTACGAAGCATCCGTGCAGCGGTTGATGCAGGCCCTGGGCGCATACGGATTCCTGGGTTTAAAACGGGGCCGAACCGCCTTCCTCGAACACATACCGCGGGGAGTGGCCCATCTCAGCGCCGCGTTATCCAAAATCGAGCGTCTTCCCATGCTTTCAGACACCGTCCGTTCCTGCCGGCAGGTCGTCGGCCAGGCCTGAAAGTTTTTACGGGCCGCTTGCCTGTTTAACATTTTCTCTCCCTCGTTGCTTTCATCCCTACGTTTCGATCCTCGATGACTCCTGCCAATGGCGTACCCTTGACAACCCGGATTTTGTGATTATTTTAGTTTTGAATGGAGATTAAACATAATGATGTTAATAGGTTCTATGTTGGGAAGGTTGCTTTAACGTCAAGAGTATGATGAACAGAAGATAATTTAAGAAAGGAGGAGAGGATCATGTTTGAACCAACCATTTGGAGATTCGGAAGGTTTGCTGATCCGTTTGCGGGACTGCATGACCTCCAGCGGGATATCAATCGTCTATTCGCCAATATCGATACCGATGTCGATTATCCGGCCGTCAATGTCCTGCTGGGCGAGAATGACGCGATCATTACAGCGGAACTTCCGGGCCTGGATGCCGGGAAGACTGATATTTCAGTGGATGGTGATGTGATAACCTTCAGTGGTGCTCGGGAACCCGTTGCGCTTAAGGAAGGAGAAAGATACTTTATTCATGAGCGTACCGATGGTCAGTTTTCCAGAAGGGTCAGGTTGCCGTTTCATATTGATGCGACAAGGGTCGTTGCCAAATACGATAAGGGCGTGCTGTCAATCACCGTTCCCCGGGCCGAAGAAGATAAACCAAGGAAAATATCCATTAAGTCCGAATAGGTAGGGAGGTGGATAGAATGATGGAAAACGAGAAAGTAACAAAGGCATGTACGGCGGAAGGACTCGCTGCCCGCGACAAAGGCGGGTCGAGGAGGGTCTATGTGCCGAGGGTCGATGTTTACGAGACGAAGGATTCAATCGTGCTCATGGCCGATATGCCAGGCGTAGACGACAAGTCTCTTGATATCACTTTTGAAAAGGATACGCTTACGATCAAGGGTTCGGTTGCGGCGAACGGTTTGAAAGATCACAGAGTCTATCATGCCGAATATGGTGTCGGCGATTACGAGAGGGTTTTCCGGATCAGCGACGCTGTGGATCATGACCATATTACAGCCAGTATGAAAAACGGTTTGTTGAACGTCATGCTCCCCAAGGCTGAAAGCGTTGTCGCAAAAAAGATACCTGTCACCATGATGTGATGACCGAAAGGAGGTAAAGGTTATGGCCATTCGGGATCTTTTGCCCTCCACTTGGCGGAGGGATTTTACGCCGGCGAGGCGGGAGGAGGATTATCCGTTCCATTCCCTGCAAAGAGAAATGAATCGGATATTTGACGATTTCTTTAACGGGTTTAACATATCTCCGTTGGCCACGGAGAGATTCGGTGCTTTCTCGCCGTCAGTCGATATTAAAGAAGACGAGAAGGAATTGACGATCAGGGCGGAACTTCCGGGCTTGGATGAGAAAGACGTCGAAATCACGCTTTCTGACGGTTACTTGACGATTAAAGGTGAAAAGAAAGAGGAAAAGGAAGACAAGGGAAAACATTACTATCGCATGGAAAGAAGCTACGGGGCATTCAATCGTGCCGTTTCGTTACCCGATGGATTGGATACGGATAAAGCTCAAGCCAGTTTTAAGAACGGCGTCTTGAACATCAGTCTTCCCAAGACGGAGCAAGCCAAGAGGAACGTAAAGAAGATCAGCATTAACGAGGGATAAGTCCTTATGACGAATCCCTGCCGATTCATCCCCGCAGGATACGTCGGCAGGGATTCGTTTGTACCTGTTTGTCGATCGTTTCAGCACATACAGACATTTTTCCATAACTGAAAAATCGAATAACCATTTTTAGAGGAGGTAGTGTGATGAAGGTGAAGCCGCTGCATGATCGTGTTTTGGTTCTGCGTATCGAGAGTGACGAAAAAACAACCGGGGGCATTATCATTCCCGACACGGCGAAGGAAAAACCTCTGGAAGGGCAAGTAGTGGCCGTGGGCGGTGGGCGTTACGACAAGGACGGCAAACGGGTGCCGATAGACTTGAAGGTGGGCGATAAGGTCCTTTTTGCCCGGTACGGCGGGACGGAAATCAAGATCGACGGCGTCGAACATCTGATGATGAGGGAAGAGGATATCCTTGGAGTCATAGACTAAACAAAGGAGGGCAAGGGAATGGCCGCTAAGGAAATCAAATACGATATGATGGCCCGCGAAAGAATCATGCGCGGTGTCAGCGCCCTGGCAGGCGCCGTGAAGGTAACCTTGGGGCCGAAGGGGCGGAATGTCTTGATCTCGAAGGCGTGGGGGGCGCCCACGATCACGAAGGACGGCGTCACCGTGGCGCGGGAAATCGAACTCGACAATAAGTTCGAAAACATGGGTGCCCAGATGGTGAAGGAAGTGGCTGCCCGGACTTCCGATATGGCAGGCGATGGAACGACGACCGCCACCATCCTTGCCGAGGCCATATACCGGGAGGGCTCCAAGCTGGTGGCGGCGGGGATGAACCCCATGGCACTCAAAAAGGGGATTGAGAAAGGGGTCGATCTCGTCGCCGGTGAACTGAAGAAACTGTCCAAGCCGGTCAAGGATAAGAAGGAGATCGCCCAGGTTGGGACGATTTCCGCCAACAACGATTCGACCATCGGCGAAATCATCTCGGAGGCCATGGACAAGGTAGGCAAAGAAGGGGTGATTACGGTTGAAGAAGCGAAAAGCATGGAAACGATGCTGGAGATCGTGGAAGGCATGCAGTTCGACCGGGGATACATTTCCCCCTATTTTGTAACGGATACGGAGAAAATGGAAGTCCGTCTCGAAGACCCCTATATCCTCCTGCATGAAAAAAAGATCAGCAATATGAAGGATATGGTGCCTGTTTTGGAGAAGATAGCCCAGACAGGACGGCCTCTTTTAATCGTTGCCGAAGAGGTGGAGGGCGAAGCCCTGGCGACTTTGGTCGTGAATAAGATGAGGGGAACCTTGAAATGTGCCGCCGTCAAAGCCCCGGGTTTCGGCGATCGCAGGAAGGCCATGCTGGAGGATATCGCCGTTCTCACAGGCGGTAAGCTGATATCGGAGGACCTCGGAGCCAAAATGGAGAATATCACTCTCCAGGACCTCGGGACCTGCAAACAGGTAACCATCGACAAGGACAATACGACCATTGTCGACGGAAACGGCAAGAGGGCCGATATCGAGGCGCGTGTCAAACAGATCAGGGCCCAGGTTGAAGAAACCAAATCCGATTACGACAAGGAGAAGCTCCAGGAACGGCTGGCCAAACTGATCGGCGGCGTCGCTGTTATTAAAGTAGGGGCGGCGACGGAAATCGAGATGAAGGAGAAAAAAGCCCGGGTCGAGGATGCGCTGAATGCGACGCGGGCTGCGGTGGAAGAGGGGGTGGTCCCGGGAGGAGGCGTAGCTCTTATCCGCGCTATGGCCGTTCTGGAAAAGGAACGCTTGCCGGAGGATGAACAACCGGGTCTGGGCATCGTCAAACGGGCTTCGGAGGAACCCCTGCGGCAGATCGCCGCCAACGCAGGCTACGAGGGCAAAATCGTCGTAGAGAAGGTCAAGGAAGGCAAAGGCGATTTCGGTTTTAACGCCGAATCGGGCGTATACGAAGACATGGTGAAGGCGGGTGTTATCGATCCGACGAAGGTTACCCGGCTGGCTTTGCTGAATGCCTCCTCCGTGTCTTCGCTTCTCATAACAACCGAAGCGATGGTCGCGGAAATGGCGAAGAAGAAAGCGTCGCCGGCGATACCTGGCGGCGGCATGCCGCCCGGCATGGGCGATTACGACTATTAATGAAGGAAAATGGCTCCGCCTTGACGTTATGGACGATATGGACGTGTGGGGCCGGATCTATTTGTTTTCCGGCATCATTTAAGGCGCGTATCGTCGGGCGGTCGGCCTCTTGACAACGGCGCCGGTCGTCACTAAATTTAATCTAAAGGGCGGCTGTGATGCCCGTATTGAGTCATGAAACTGGAGGTGTATTGAAAGATAAACCGCAGGATCTTGGTGGTCAAGGTGACCCGATTAAAGATCAAGTTTAAAAAAGACATGACTCCGGCATTCAGACAAGACGGCATAAACGGCTCTCTTTAACCCCCCTTCGCAGGAACGGATTCCTTGTTATGGGGGGTTTTGTTTTCCTGAATAACGCGGATAACGGTATTATCTGAGAGAAGGAAGAGTATTCCGACGTCATCGAGGTCATGGCCTTGGGATTCCGGACGAAAGGGGGTACGTTTCATGGAAAGAAGGAGAGAAGATAAGAGAATTATATTGACTATACCCAGAAGTCAGTTGGTCAATCGAAAGGCCAGGCTGATCAAGGAGAGAATGCTCAGCGCCATGAAAAGGGACAAAAAGAAAAAGGAGTCATACTACGCCTGATCGAAAGCCGGATGTCCTCCGGCTTTCTGCTTTAACGAAACAAACGAAAGCCACCCGCGGGATGTCGAACGAAACAGGACCGCTGGGGGATGGTAATCGGCGTTAACTTACGATGATATGAGGAAGAGACTGTAAATATGGAAAAAGATATCGATATCAATGAAATACAGAAAGATGTGGCCGATTATATATCCAGAAAGTACGGCCTGAAGCTCAAGATCGCCGGTTTGGGAGGATTCCCGGAAGAAGCCAGGGAGAAATCCGATGAGGACGCCGGAGAGACGAAAAAAGGCATTTCCGCCATCCACTTCGATTTAAAACCGGGGGAACTGAAAGCCTACCTGGATGAGTATATGGTCAAGCAGGATGAGGCCAAGGAAGTTCTTGCGACCAAAATCTGCACCCACTTTAACCGGATCAAACGTCTGGAGTTGAACCGCAAAAAGAGAAGGCAGGAGAGTATCGGAGAAATCAAGAATAATATTATTATGATCGGCCCGACAGGCGTCGGGAAGACGTTTCTCATTAAACTCATTGCTAATAAAATCGGCGTTCCTTTTGTAAAGGGCGACGCCACGAAATTCAGCGAAACGGGTTATGTCGGCGGCGACGTCGAGGACCTGATCAGGGAACTGGTCCACGAGGCCGGGGGAGACATCGAACTGGCCCAATACGGGATTGTCTATCTCGATGAAATTGACAAAATCGCCTCCTCGCGCAGCTTGATCGGGCCCGATGTTTCCCGCACGGGCGTGCAGCGCGCGTTATTGAAGCCCATGGAGGAGACCGATGTGGAATTGAAGGTCCCGCACGATCCCATTTCTCAGCTTGAAGCCTTCCAAGAATACCAGAAAACGGGAAAACGCGAAAAGAAGAAGGTCAACACCAGACATATCCTTTTCATCATGAGTGGTGCGTTTAACGGGCTGGAAGGCATTGTCAACAGGCGGCGCAACAAGCAAGGGATAGGTTTCGGGGTAGAGGTCAAGGCGCAGGACAGTCATGCCGAGAGCCTCCGCCATCTGAAGGCCGAGGATTTGATCCAGTTCGGATTCGAATCGGAATTCATCGGCAGGCTTCCAGTCGTAACGGTTTTTGAACACCTGGAGGCGGAAGATCTCTATAAGATCCTCTGTAATCCGAAAAGCCCCATTATTATCGGTAAGAAACGCGACTTCAAGGCCTATGGCATCGACCTCCATTTCGAAGATGAGGCCCTCCGCAGGATTGCGGCCAATGCCTTCAAGGAGGGAACGGGAGCCAGAGGATTGGTCAGTGCGGTCGAGCGCGTCCTGATCAAATTCGAGCATATGCTGCCCTCGGCGAATATCCGACACTTAATCGTTACAGGGGCGATGGTGGATGATCCCGCTGGCGAACTGGCCGATATTCTCGCCCATCCAGACGATCCGGAAAGGGAAGCGGCCTTTCTGAGGATATTGGCGGAAGAAGAGGATTGTTTGAAGAATAACGTCTGCCGGATGGTCCCTGAATGGCGGAAGTCCTACGGGATCGCTTTTTCGGATCGCCGGATCGAACTCATTGTAAAACATGCCATGGAGCGGCAAACGGATGTGGAAAACATGGCGGAGGAGTTTCAGGCCATTGAAAATGCGGCGCGTGACTATGTCGGGAAGTTCTCGGAGAGAAACGGACTGGACGTATCGTTCAGCGACGAAGCCATCGACGCCCTGGCGGAAAAGGTTTGGAACGAACCCCAGGAACTTGACGGCTGCCTCAGGCTCCTCTTGCAGAATTACGACCACGGGCTCAAACTGATTAAGGAAAAGACCGGCAAGGACCATTTTCAGATACCCGCGGAAGGTGTGGAGAATCCGGAAGTCTATCTGAACCGGCTCATCCAGGAGGCCTACCGTTAGGAGAAGACGGTTCCCGGCATCTTCGAGCAACAAGCCTATTCATGAAACCCTTGGGTCGACGGCTGAGAACGATCACCGTCGACTCAGGGTTTAGACAATTGAAAAATCAATCTGATGTACCCGGCGCTGTTTACAGAAAAACGGGTTACAGAGGAAATTCGTATTTCGATATCGGCAGGTCGATTTCGCTTTTCATAATCTGCATGTGTTCCATCACGGAAACCGTGGGCGACACGACGGCTTCCTGTTTATCCAGAATTTCTTCGAAGAAAGCGGGATAAAACGAGTTATCTAAGGCCGCCAGGAGCACGTAGACGCCGTGATGCGCCGTTTCGGCAAAGGCGCAGGCGACGCATTGTCCCAGAAAGAGAACGCTGGGCAGCCTTTCGTCGTCATCCTTTGCAGAGTTTACGTAATGAAAAATCGCGTTGTGGAGCTTTATCAGTTGTTTGATTTTTTCCCTTTTATGCTTCGTGGCCTCGACAAAGTTGACTTTCATCATCTCCCGCACGGCGTCGAGTTTCTCCTCGATGCTTCTGACGTTGAAGAGGATGACGGTCTTCTGCTTCAAGGCCTTGTCAAGCTCGTCGATAAGATCAAGATATCTCTTCTCGTCTTGTAAGATGGATGCGATCAGCCTGTGCTCTTCGTATCTGTCGAGCTTGTCGCCGACCGCCTGAAAGGCCTTCACCGCGTCGTCGATCTTCCTCAAAGATGAAGATCTCATGCTTTTCGTCTTACTGATGTCGAGCCAGAATGACGACTGGAGCATGGGAGGCCAGAGGTTGGTCTTTTCGTTCTCGTAATAGATTTTATTCTTCTGGACGCCCTTGGCTATGCCTTTCTTATTGAATAACTTCTCCGCGATGGCTTCGCACTCTTTGAGTATTTTGCCGCCCTGTGCAAGCGGCCTGATTTTCGCGTAATGTTTGTTGGTAACCTCATCGATCTTCTTCTGCTGCTCGTTGAGCTTCTTCAGCGCCTTATCCAGCCTCTCGCCGATTTCGATGATGTTGTTCGGCTGTATATAGATCTTTCTTTGCAGGGCCGAAATCAAGTCCCCTGTGTTGCCTTCCAGTAATTCTTCGGCGTAACCGTCCATCAGCCTGTTCCAAGCGACGGAAGCACAATTGATCTTGTTCGTGAGCATAATCCATTGCGGGTTATGCGTGTCCTTGAATATTCTCCAGGAACGTCTGATGGCGTCCTGGGAAAGTCCCCACACGAATCGATAGGGCGTTCCGTCATCGGTCTTATAGGTCAGGTATGAACAGGGCAGGTAGATCTTCTCGTCCGGCAGCTTCCCGATCTTCAGGAGATACTCCTGATTCATTTCTAAAAGAGTCGGGCTGCGTTTAACGTCATCAAGTATTTTTTTAGTGTCGAATTTCCTTGTAACAGGGTCGACATAGCGTGTGTTCTTCTGTACCTTCTGCCGCGCCCCGAGGCCGATCCTGCCCTGGGCGATCATCGTCTCCATGTTGCCGAAGTTTTCCGTAAAGCCCATGGCTCGCCACGCCTGGCATTGCTCGCCTTCGGTGCCGTCCTTTTTTTTGTCCCCCTGCCAGTATGATTCCAGGTATTTTTTAACCAGTGCCGGACGTTCGTCATTGCAGGCCCGATAGAGGAATGATAGAAATATGGCGATCTGTTTGTCCGAAGACAGCTCCGCCTCTTCGTCCGTCCAGTAATCCTTATGGCCTTCCCCCATCCTCGGCTGAAGAACCCTCAATGGCGTAAGCACAGGGTTCCGATTGATTTGCTGTACTTTGTCCGTGTTAATTAAATCCGAAGACTTGGGCCACCAGCTGATGTATTCGAAATTTTTTACCTTCTTGTCCTGCTCATCGAGTCTTTTCAGCTTGAGCGCAGCGTGTCCGCAACTGGATATACCCTTGAATTTCCAGATCACAAAGACGACTTCCTTGTCGTATTCATCCGTCAGTTTGCCTATCTGTTTCGTCGACCGATCCATGTCGGTGGTCGGCTTGATCGTACCCGGATCACCGGTCGTTCCCTGACCGGTGAAAATGTTCTTCTTGCCCGGAGGCATAGGTCATCTCCTCTTTGATGCTTTTGGAAGCCGTCAGGACGGTATTTCTAACGATCCTCGTCTTCGTATCCTCTTTCGTAATCACTACTTGAACCGTATTGCCCGCCTCCGCCGGAGTGGCCTGTATCGACGGCTTCCGGATTGAATTCGATAAAACTATCCATGTCGATCTTGTAGAGTTCCTGCAGGGAAGTCCACGCCGGGCTCTCCTTGTATTCCGCATAGGAGGTCAGTTCGTTCACATGGGCTGCGGAAAGTAAGGCAAACCGGGTGAAGAGCTTCGGGAAATAGATCCGGGGATCGAAGCTTGCAATGATGGTGTTGATGTCGTCGGCGACCACGGCTGCATTGGCGTATTTCGCCTCCGAGATCAGGTAATCAAAGGCATCGAGTTTTCTCATGAGCAGCTTCAGGTGATAGGAGCCTTCAATGCTTGACGCGTCTTCCCCGGCTTCCAAACCCGGGGCCATGAACCGTCTTTTTTCCTGTTGCCGGGGTTCCTGGTCGAAAATGGCCCCTTCCGGCGGTTCTTCTTCGACCTGTTCTTCCTGTGCCGCTTCCGGCTCAGGCGCACGATAGATGAGGCGTTGAAAGGCTTTCAGCCAGTCGTTGATCTTCGTCAGCCCGTCGAAAACGGGTCCGGCCGCATCCTCCAGAATCGGGCCCAGGGAACGCCGCAACTTGTCGCTCGCATCCAGCACCTCCTCGACCTGATCGGTTGTAACGCTTGTCGTCCATTCTTCAAAGAGACCGCTCTTCTTCTCCTCCTCATAAAGCAATTGCTTGGTAACTTGCTTGATCAGCCAGTTCAAAATCGTCTGGAGGTGCTTCACCCGGTTTTTCACCGGTCCGATGGCTTCCAGGTTGTCGTTCAGGATATCGACCAGACAGAGATAAATGTCGGCCAGGGCCGGTATGCCCCGTTCCACGAAATGGCCGTAGAAGAAGTAGCCGATGATGCGGATATCGTAAATCTTTTCTGCCAGAATGGCCTCCGCCCCTGCTGCGGCTTCTTCATAGTTTCCTTCCTGTACGAGTGTGGCGATATCGCTGAATCGCGGGTCGGTGGTTTCCAGGCCGGGGTTCTCGCTCACTTCGAGTGGTCCGCGTATAAGTTCGAAATTCATCGGTGTCTCCAATGTCTGCTTGATGGCGTCAAGCCAGTTCTTTCTTGATTTTCTCCAGGGTCTGACGATGGCGGGCCCTCGCAATTTCCAGGGCTGCGTTCCGGTCCGTCGAGAGGCACGCCAGGCATATTTCGAAACCCTCGACGGTCCTCAGATTATCGGGCAGCACCCGGCGCTGGCAAGCCTGGCATGCAAGCCCAGCATCGTTTTTCCCCTCGTCAGGATGCGATGCTTCGGCATGGGGCGACGATGCGGAAACGGACGTCGGAAATGGTTTGGGCTTTTGGGCCTCGATTTCAGGCAGTTTGTAGTAGCAGTCGGGACAGTAGGCATGATCGCCGAATTGCTTGCTGCCGACGCCGGGTATTCGCCTGCCGCAACCATAACATTGTATCTGGCTTTTTAAATCCACACGGACCTGCATGACCGGCTGTTTTTCCATAGGATCCGGGCCCTGTTCCCGGCCGACTCCTTCTGTACGGGGAGGGATGTCCGGTTTCCTGACCAGGTTTTCGTAACATTCATTACAGAAGATGAGTCCCAGCATCTCATGTCCCGCACTTTCTCCGATTTCCTTTTCGCAGATCATGCAGTGCTGCTTCTTGATTGCCGCCTCGGGCACCGGCATTGCCGCGGATTCCGTCTTCTTTTCCTCGGCCTTATCCATCAAGGCCTGAAAACACTCCAAACAAAAAGGCCATTGGGCGACGTTCTTGTATTCCTTTCCGGCAAGATCGATACCGCATTTCTTACATTCCATAACCTTTCCTTTCGTTCTTCCCCGCCCATATCGTATGAGCCGTATTCCGGGCCGGCGGCTATGAACCTTTCGCGCGGCGTTCTGTCCCTCCGCCAGCTGCACGGAATGATTCGCCGATATGTCCCTTAAAGATACGGATTCTTCGGTAGGATTCCTCGCCGCTTTGAATGCGATCGTAGCCCAGATAGGTTTCCGCATGCAGTCGCACCCACCGTTTCTGGGATTTCAAAACCAGAAGGATTTCCAGATCGATGCCTGTCGGCTGCAGGACCGGGAATATCAGACTGGTGAGCCTGTTCTTGATCTCCCTGGGCCAGGGCAACTGGGTGTCGGTCAACTCCTCTTCGCTGTAGAGAGTGACCCTCCGGCCCTCTATCGGAACATTCGTTTTGCTGCCAAAGACCGCATCGTTGCCGAGAACGGACTTCCCCAGCAAGACCGGCTTCGTCTGCACGTCGCCGCTTAGGACCGCGTTTTCCACCTGGACGCCGATCTCGGGAAACACGATCTGGAAAAGCCAGTGCAACGTGCTGATCGATTTAGGGTTGAGTATCTGGAGATACCGCCGTTTGGTCTGTTCCCAGTGAGGGAAGAAGTAGGTGTTTATTTCGGGATATATGTTACAGATGTAATCCCGTATCAGGTGATGATCAAAATAACCAATAAAATCGGCCAGAGATCCCCGGCCGATCTCGTCGCTTTCCATCTTTTTCCTGAAGTACGAAGGGAGGGGCGATTGCACGCCCAGGAGCCCCATGTTCATGGTGATGACCGCTTCGCGGACCGGTTCCTGTTTAAACGTGATGCCGTGTATCAGGCCGGACTGGGAACAGGTGCTGTTGTGGCTCCTGAACCGGATTTCCTCCGGCGAATAATTCATGGTTTCAAGGAGATGCAGAAGAGATAGGACATCGAAATCATGGATTCTCTCGGATACATCCTTTTCCGTATAGCTCATGCGTTAAAATTCCCTGAAAGGTTCAATCTTCCCGCGTCTTTCAATCGGGGAGGCGGTGCACAGGCATTGCCTGGTTATTCTATTATCGGCCGCGGCCGGCGATCTCAAAAGCGTCGACGATATCTTCAATCCGGTTCAGGATCTCGTGAATGGCAGGTATCGGTTCCGCCTGGTTTTCCTCCTCCGTCTTGCCTTCCCCGCCGGTTGGGAAGGCCGCGACCAGAAGGGCGTGTAATTCTTCCAGCAAGAGATTGAGCACAACCAGATTGTCGCCGGAAAAGTGGTTTCTGACAAGCGATTGTAGACGGGCGAATATTTCCAGGGGAACTTGGTCTTCCGTCTTGACGCGGCCGGAATCCTTGGAAGGCTTCTGCGTCCTCTGCCAATTCTTTCGTAAACGCTCCGGAGCAAAAAGCTCTTCGATCTTCGTCGGCATGACTTATACCCTTTTTTACTGGTACTTGCCGAGAACCACAAATAAAATATAGGCTGCAACGAGTACGCCCGCTGTGATCAGGTAGTTCCAGTATGGCGATCCGAACTGCTTGAGCTTCACCGCATCGCCGGGAATGGCTGAGGGGATATGAATCTCCTCCTGCCTGAGTTTCGTCTGAAGTTTTTTAAGGTACTCACTAACCTTGACCGGGTTGTTCTCGTACCGGCCGCGAAATCCGTAACTCATGCAAAAATAGTATACTTCGTAAATGAAGGTATGTGTCTGAGGTTTGGTCAGGATGTCGTCGAGGATTTCATAGAAGACTTCGCCGGCGTTCTCGATCCGGAAAAGCTCCTTCTGGAGAAGCGGCCAAGTTGTATTCATGGCCCGGAGGAAATTCGTCTGGATGATCTCATCGATATGGGCCGAAACGGCAAAGAGGACGATGTAAGAATCCCTCTCGGAATAGGATTCGGCAAGCGACGCCTGCAAAAAGTCAAGCTGGTTCCGCAATTCCGCCCGCATGCGGACGATATCGTCGGTGCTGTATAGATCCTCCAGGGCATCCGTCTTTGTAACGGCAACGTCTGCATGCTCGTCTCTCGCGGCATTGAGTGCGTTGTCGGGATTATAGAGGCTTCTCCCGCAGAGCTTTTCCAGCCTGGTATAGACTTCGTGTATGGCTTCCCATGGTTTGTTTTTCATCGTGCTTCCTTTACTCGCGATAAATCCGGTTCGCCGCCGGCCGTCTCCTTCGCCACTTCAATGGTCGCTCCGGAAATCCAAGCATTAAGGATGTTTTCCACTTGGGTCAGGAAAATTTCCATCAGCGGTTCCCTGCTGGGGTCATATTCCTGGAAACGCAGTATGTATCGATGTTTCAACCTTCCGGTAACGCTTGTGTCCTGCAGAGGTGTCTTTTCAATCCGCAGATCGACCAAAAGATCGCAGAGCGCCTGGAACTGTTTCTGTCTCGTAACGCCTATGACCTGGAGGATGTCCATCAAATCATCGCGGCTTAACGTTTCCCTGTTGGTCAGTGTGAGAAAATGAAGGAAACCTTCAATGCTGCCCTGAAAAAGATTTTCGACATGGGGTATAGGATTGACGAGCAGGTCCCACTTCAGCCCCACCGTTCGCCTGCTGAAAGGAGAGACGGTCAATCTTTCGGCGACGCTTTCGGTGAACCATGGTTGGAACCAGAGTGCTTCCGTTGCGATGGTTCGCGATTTTTCGAAAGCCTTGGGAAAATGCAGGTTGAGATAATGATGCTTCCTCCCCTGATTGTCCGTTTGTTCTTCCGTCTCGTAAGACGGTGCAGTTCCCGAGAGAATGCCCGGTTTGATAAAAACCATCCCTTCCTTCGTTACCTCGTAGACACCGCAGACGGAGTGAACGTCGAATCCGTAATCGAGATCCGGATGGCGAATGGCGTAGCGCTCCTGGGTGCCGTCGGACAGAATCGGTTGCGCCATACCCTGGCGGAGATTGGCAATGGGAACGGCAAAAAGCTGGAACACATCCTGGTTCAGAACCAGTTTTCGGGGCCAGCCCGAATCAAGGTCCAAGAGAATTGTGAAATCCGTCCAATTTTTCGATATCCGCGGGACTTGAATGCTCAGAAACAATTCCTGCCATGGAAAATGGAAGTATGCCCGCTCCTTCTGCAGGGGATGTTCGAAATCGTCCGCGTCATTCGTCATTCCGAACGATACCTTGCAGGGAATCCCGGAGGATGTTTCCGAGGCCTTTTCGTCATAGAGAACCAACGCTCTTTTCAGGTGACGCTTGAGATTGTAAAGGACCATCTGAGAAGATTCAAAATTATTGAGGTAATTGATACAGAAACTGAGGCGGTCGATTTCCTCGCTTCGGGGGAACGACGCGCTGAAGCGCAGCGCGATCCGGAAGCCTTTTTCCGGCAGGAGCATGCTGAACTTCGCAAGCGCAACGGGCAGAATGCGCAGGTCGCGCAATGTCCGAAAGATGGCGGCTCCGCCTGATTCGGGAGAAACGAGAAACTCCGATCCTTTGGGAAAAAAGGCGGGTTCCACAAATTGCCTGGAAGGCTGTGCTTGCAATATCCCCATGGACGGCAACGGCGCGAGGAGATAAGGAAAAAACTGCTGGAAAATTCTCCGGCTCGTGGCGCTGATATTGCGGGAACCGGCCAGCCGCGTGCGAGCGGTGAATAGGGCCATCGCCTCGATCAAACGCCTGACATCCGGGTCCTCGCGGTCCAACGGCACACCGGGGTGCAGGGATGCATATGCTATCCGGAAATTCTCGAGGGCATTCATCTCCTCAAGAAACGTCTTATACAAACTTTCGTCGATCTTCATGTTGTAAACGGTCCGATCCGTTATCCTATATTGACAATATCCTTGATATTGACGATGCTGCCCTTGACATTCATGATGCCGCTCGACTTGATATCCATCATTCCTGTCGCCTCGACCGTTATCGTGGGCCCCTTGAGTTCGGCGCTTGCCGTGCCGGAAAGCTTCAGGGTCATCCCGCTTACCTTGGTTTCGGATGTGCTCTCCACGCTTGAATTCATGGCCGAGTACTTTGCGCTGTTCGTCGCGGAAGCGTTGAGATTGTTCTTGCTCTTGATGCTGAAATCCTGCCCGCTTTCATGAACGGTTTCCTTGGTGGATACGCACTTGATGCTCTCCGCATTCAACGTGAACGCCTTGCAGTCGATCTGGATACCATCCTCTTTCTGGGTGATGGTGCTTGTTTCGCTCGACCCCTTGACGGTCGTCGTAATCTTGGTGCCGTCCATGACGACGGTCTGGGTGATCTTCCCATCGCTGTTTTCAACCGTCAGGACGATCCCCTTCTCTTTATCGAGCTCAACGCGGCAAACAAGTTTTCCCATATCGCAATTCCATGCTTGGCTGGTGCCGTGGTTATGAACTTTCTTCTTTCGTCTGGAGAATAATCTTGCCCTCCTGGAGCTGGATTATTTCCGTATCCTTGCTTGACAACCGCTTGACGTTTAGCTGGGGCTTATTATCGACGTAGACATGGCTGATGGAGGTGCTGCTCTCATCGTCTTTCTTGCCGAACAGGATATGATTCCCCTGGGTATCCATAGGCAGGCGTCCGCCCGGCCGCCAGTCGAGGAAACCCACGATCCGCGCGCTGTGGAAATCGAGCGCGACGAGCACCCGTTCGTTCTTGTACGCGGGAAAATAGAAATGCCCCGATAAATATAAGGGTTCGAACGGTGCGACGACCTGCTTGTCGTCGAAGAGGGGAATTTTCACCTTGTACTGTTCGATCTCCGTCTGCGATTGCTTGTAAATCTGATAGGTCTCTTCCTCGTCCTTTCCCTGTTCGCTTACGATCTTTCCTTCGACGTGTATCGGGTACAGCGGCGTTTCGAATGGCGGCAAATTCGTGGCCTTTTCATCCTTCAACTCCAGATGCGAACGCATGTCGATATTGTATCGCGAATAGGTCAAATTATGATCAGCGTCGGGATTCTCGTCGGCAGCCTGCGCCTGAATAAATATGTCCCGCATGCGGTATTCCTTGCCGTGAAGAAAGATCTTCTCACTCCAGAGGCCGCCTTCGAGCTTGACGAATACGTCGGGGCGATAGGTGAGCAAGGGATAACGATTATGGTTAATGTGAATTTCGTGCTCCCGGCTCTTCTGTTTCTTGGATTCCAGGTTGAAGGCCTTCTCGAAGTCGGCGGCAATGGGTTCGCGCAGCAGGTAATCGCGTTTCACCCCTTCCTTTGCCGTCTCCCGGCTCGTCTCACTCTTCTTGGGGTTTTCCGCGAGTCCATTCAGGAAACGATCATTATACCGCACCGTTGCCGGAAAGACGATCTGGTGATCGGCAACTTCGAGTTCGCTCATGGCCTTCGCCTGGCCGTCCTGCTTCTTCTTCTCGGAAAGGCTGTACTGATTCGTTTTGAAGTCGAAGCTGAAGACGCCGTTGTGAACGGTTGTATACCAGATGATAAAATCGTAGAAACTCACCCCGTGTTCGGGCGTACCGGGGGAAAGCGTGTTGACGGCGAACTTGTCGTTTAAAGCCTCCCAGTCGTATTTCAGATCGATCCCGGCCGTCTTGTTGGCATCAATAAGTTCCTTGACGCTCTGATCGACGGTCAGGTCGCAGGGAAAATGCTGGTGCCAAATCACCCAGGCGGGATCAGCAAAGTCAACCTGATAATGACGGTAAAGGACAGGATTGCCTTTCAGGTGGACATTCTCAATGGTCAACTCCGCCAGCAAGGCCTTTTCTGTGACCAGCCCCTTCAGGATGAGGGGCTCGATGTCGCCGTCCTTCGGCTTGAAGTGAGGCTCTATTTCCAGCTTTATTTCGATAATATCCTGTTTGACAAACGGGGAAAACAGATCGTCTGAGCCTGTCAGCAGCGATACCCAGAAACTCAGGCGGGCGATAAACCCGTAAGGACGGATATCGGTCCTTAAGTTCTTTATATTGGCACCGGGGATCTTGATGTCTTTCCCGCCGATGGTCAGTGTCAGGGTCAAATTCAAACTGTCCGTAAACATTTCCGACTCCGGATCATCTATGATGGATTCTTGATATGAAAATCATTATAAATGGAGTTGAATTCCATAAATAACGCTTTCTGTGTGTCCCGCAGCCTGCACTCGATTTTAAAGGATATACGAAAAGGATCGTTGTTGTCTTCGATAGAAATTCTTATGAGCTGCAGTCTCGGTTCGTAATGTTCTATGTTGTATTTCACTTCCTCCATGATGACGAATGCCAGCTGATCGCGGGAGCTGTATTCATTCATGTCCCTGATGCCGAAATCGTCAAGAAAACTGCCGTAACCTTTCTTGGTATTGAGAACGTTGTTCAGATTTTCGATGATACTCTGAATATCGCCGTTCTTACCTCCGCCGGAGGTACTGTCGCCAAATTTACTCAATAGTGCCATCAGGTTTGACTCCCGACACTAATTCTTTCCAATCGCAAGACCCA
Source organism: Syntrophales bacterium (assembly GCA_963668175.1). Classification (GTDB taxonomy): domain Bacteria; phylum Desulfobacterota; class Syntrophia; order Syntrophales; family PHBD01. Next base: position 173,393 of record OY764159.1, on the reverse strand, counting down.
TTTAATGAAAATCGTCATTCGATTCGCCAGAAAATATAAAAAGCCGTATCTTTCAAGTCCTCCCTGTTATAAAAGGCCACCGTCATTTCGCTCAGGGCATAGTCCCACTCTTCTCCCTCCTTGATGAGATAAAATTCGATCTCCGCCCCGAATGAATGCTGGAAGGAGGGATGCTCCACGCGCTTAAAGGGTATGCCCTGCAAGGCCATTTTGTGGACGACAGGCAAGCGGGAGAGGCTTGCGAGTTTGAGATCGTCGATGGAAAGCTTCGTAATGATCCGGTCCTTCTGGGCGAGAAGGTAAACGGCCGTGGCCTGCCTGATTTCATCCGGCAGTTTGACTTTATACATATTGTCGCCCAACTCGAACGGCAGATAGGGCGGCAGGGATCTCACCAACTGCATCTGCTTGTTGATAAGATCGATCAGGGTATTAAGGGCCGCCAATTGATCGTGGTTATATGCTGCCGTGACGTTCTCCGGCGTCGTATTCCTGTAAAAGCAGACCTCCGTATAAAGGACCGACAGTTCCTCGTACAGGAAAAAGGGGTGAAGGTGAACCTGGGAGCTGAGGTTTGCCAGCAGCCGCTGAGTCCTGATGACGCTTTTCAGGCATTGCTTGACGCTGGACAGGCTGTCCCCGCTGAGATAGGAAACGGCATCCATATAAAGATTGTATTGAAAAAGGGCCAGCGCCTCGGCAAGGGCCTCCATCTCGCTCCGCAAAAAAGGCGACGTGCCCATTTGCAGCAAAGGGGGGATATAGTCCGGTGCTATTTGCCAGGCACCCTGGGGGCTCTTCTTGAATTCCGCCAGTTTCAGCGTATCGATGACATTCGGGTAGTCCTGTTCCGATGAGAGGGCCAGGCGATGCATAAGCCTCGGGATTCTGATTTCGGCATCGTCGTCCCAGCCTCCGGGACCGCTGTCGGATGCCGGTGCATCGCTAAGAATATGGAGATATACGGAGACCTTGACCGTACCGGGAAGATTCAAATTAAAAGGAGAAAGGGCGGCATTGCCCGGAATCCCGAGCAGCAGGCCGGACGGCATGACGAGCACCATATCCTGGATGGAGAATATCCCTTCGCCCAGGAGCGATTCATTCAGGACCAGCTTTCCGATTCCGTAATATGGAAGTCCCTGCATACGAAACCGAAGGACGGCATTGATCAACAGCGAATCCTCCATGGCCATAAGATGTTCCGGCAGGAGGGTCTGCCCCATTTTCCAGCTGACTCGCGCAAGTTTATCGTCCATTTCTCTTTGCCGCCTTGATCAAGTTCTCACGATTTATGTTATTGAGTGCTGCGCCGAATGTCATTCAAACCCGGTTTTCCGTATCCCCTCCCCTCTAAGAGGGGAGGGGATGTGCCTCAAAGAAACGAAAACGCTATAACATCGGCTAATCTTATAAAATCCTTCTTCATGGATGCGAAATGTCGCATCCGCGCAGCTTTTTTGCGTGGGCAACTTCCGCAGGACCAATATTCCCGAAGGATATCACTTCGCGACTTCAACGCCCCACTTCTTGACAAATTTGTCGGAGACGGAAACCGCCACGTGAATCTCCATGTTTTCATCCTTGGGCATGACACCCAGGTTGAAACTGAAGTTCTTCGGGGATTCGACTTCATGGGACTGGTCCATGTCGATCTGCATCATCAAATCGCCGCCCGTCTTATAGACGAGACCTTTCAACTCGGCGTCGTTGGAGTGGAAGCATTTATAATACTTCTTCTCTTTCGGATCGAAATCATAGACGTTGAACTTGAACAGGACCTCCGTATTGGCGAGGCTCTTATGGGTCAATGTTGCAATCTTCGTCTTGTTGGCGTTGGAGACCTGGCAGGAAAACTGGACGGGGTCCGCATAGCCGCCTGCCCAGAAGATATTCGATGCGATGCCGAACACTTTGACCATCTTCGCGGGGTCTTCCGGATTGCTGACGTTGAGATCGGCGTCAAACTGATCGTTGCCCACCTTGCATGACACGATATGCCCGACAAAGAGCTGCTGGTCTTTCTGGAAATTAAACCCCTGGGCTACGCTGCATGAAAAATTCAATTCAGCCATGTTTATAAAACCTCCTTAAGAAATAAATTGTTTTAGGTAATTTTTATTCTCTCTTTTAGAGCCGGGTGTCCAAACGCAACTCCGCGTCCATTCCCTCGAACTGGATATGAGGCAAGATGGCCATCTTGCAGTCATACCAGCCGATCATTCCCGCCCGCTCGGTCACTTCGACCGATGCGGCCTTGAATGGGTAGAAACGCAGCGTCAGGTCATCCGGATCGACTACGGTGGTTACATACTGGAATATCCAGTTGGTAAGCGTATTCTGAATATACTGGGCGTCGGCGCTGCTGCCGATGTTGTCCCTCATGATGGATTTGACGTAATGGGCGATCCTCGTGATGGAGAACGTGTAAGAAAGGTTCGTCACGAGTTGCGCATTTTCCGAATCTTTCGGGTCCTTGAATTTCTTGGCCTTCTTGAGCGATTGGCAGCTGAAGAAACACGCGTCGGCGGTACCCTTGCGATAGATGAGGGGCATGAAACCGCAGTTTGCGAACTCCAGTTCGCGATAGTCCGGGATGGACATCTCGATGGGGATCTTCATCTCTTCTTCGCCGCGGATATTGAACGTGTGCACGGGAAGGCCGGTGACCAGTCCGCCGCCTTTCGGTCCGCGCAAATACTGGCACCAACCTGACTGGGCGAAGGAGCGCACCATGTTCTGGGCAAAGAGCATGGCTGCACTGCCCCAAACATAGTCCTCGTCGTTGTTTCCCCTGACCTTTTCCCGGAATGTGATCTCCCGGCAGGGATTGACTTCGGGATCGTAGGGCAGCCGTGCGATATACCTGGGAAGGGTAAGACCGATGTAAGCGGCTTGCTCGGAATCGCGTAGTTTATTCCAGGCCCCGTATTTCGGATGGCTCATGAGGCCTTCCAGGTCCTTGATGGCGGACAGTTCTTCAATGGAGTCGCACCCGAAGAATTGCGGGGAAACCGATCCGATAAACGGCGCATGACTGGCCGCCGCGATTTTTCCCATGGTCGTCAGCCAGAAGACGTCATCGGGCGTGTGTTTGAATTCATGGAGGCCGACGATGGCGCCGAAGGGTTTCCCTCCGTATTGATCGTATTCGCTGACATAGACCTTTTTGAAAAGGGCGCTGCCGGTGATGTCAACGGCATTGGCTTCGAAATCGTCGTAGAGTTCTTCCTTGGATACATCAAGGATGTCGATCATGATGTCGGCCTTGAAGTTCGTATTCAGGATCAAGTCGTTGAGCGACCGCCACGTCGATTCCATCTTTTTGAAGTTTTCGTGATGGATGATTTCGTTGATTTGATCGATGACCGCCTGGTCGATGCGGGCTATCAGCTCCTGGATGCTGCCCTTGTCCAGACGCTTCGAGGACTTGTCGACATTCAGGAGAAGGGCGGCCATGCCGGAAAGAAAGCGGTCTTCTTCGCTGACATCCTCTTTCACGACCTGGAGGTTGTCCTGGACCATCGGAACGGCCTCTTTCACCTCGGTGCTCAGACGCATACTCGACAGGAAGCGTTTGAGATCGAGCTCTTCTGTTTTTTCCGCAGTTTTTTCTGCTTGTTTTGTCGTTTCAGCCATGTATTTCTCCCCTCCTTGACAGAGTTGATTACCGTATAAGGTTACAGAATGTTGATATGCTTCAGCATGACTTAATTTCCGCTTGACGGAAGCTTCATGCTCTCATAACCCTTCAACTGCTCCAGCATCTTGGCCAACGCTTCTTCGTTGCCCATCAACTCGTTAAGCAGTTTGCGAAACTCTTTCCTGTTGTCCACGTTGGAGATGACCTCCTCGAGAAGTTTCTTCATCTGGAGTATCCCTCTGAGTTTCGGAACGTGTTTCGCCACTTCGTCGGGGGAGAATGATCTCATGCTTTCGATGGGGAGTTCCACGTTCATGTCCTCCGAAGATTCCGGATCAATCTTGTTATTTACCGAGAATTTCAGGGACATGCCCATATCCTTCATGACCGCATCGGTGTTGGTGCCGTCCATGTTTCGCATACGCCTCTCTTCCAGATCAACCTTCCTGTCCTTGGATGTTCCCTGGGAAAAGTCCCCTTCCACCATGAGGCGAAGAGGGAGAGTCAAATCTTCGGGCTGGCCGTGTATTTCCGTTTTGTACCTCAGCGTAAGACGTGATTTGGGAATTTCATCCTGTATTGCCATGCTTTATCTCCTTTCTAAAGTTCTATTCATTGCTGTTACGTTTCATTCAGGCTAATGTTTCCTTTAACGCACTCGTTTTGTTCACGCATTCCCTGAGACGGGTAACGCATCGGAAGATTTCCCCTTTCGACCTCCGATAGAGTGTTCCCGTCAGATACTGAGTGCGGCACCACGGATGATCCACCTCGGTATCGGACAGAAACCTGGGGTACATTGGGAAAAACTCTATTTTATCGGGCTGAAACTCGTCCCCCATTTCCCGAGTTATCGCTGCCCGAATTTCTGATATAAGACGCGCTTCGTCAAAATCGGCATCGGTACCGCGAAAGACAAGCAGTACCATACGATGTCCGCTGCCCGGGTCGATGAGCGGAACATCTGCGAGAGAGAAGAAGCATTTGAATCGTTTCTCCATATCCCGAAGGGATAGCAATATTTCGTCCACGGGAAATACTCTGCCTTCACGATGGACGGTATTCATCCCGGCAAAAAACCACTCGTTCCTGTTTCTGGCGACGATATCGGCGGTCATGCGCGGCTCTTCTTCCGGCGACCCGGATGCTGCCAGGACATAGGTACCTATATCGGAAAAAGAGGTTCCTTCGCCGCCGAACAATTCGCCCAAACTCCAGGCAGATCCGGGTACAGGCAGTACATTCAAATGCGCCGTACCTTTCCGTCTGATGGAGAAAAGCGAACATCCGCCAAGGGCCGCATCCCATCTCAGATTGAAGGCAAAAGCATCGTCCAGCTTCAGGTGCTTGATGAAGTGATGCCATTGTTCCATATCTTGCGTCTCAGCCGGGTTCCGAAACCAGCATTCCCAGGATTTGCCGGCCTCGATCGGCTTGTCCATCAATATATCCCGTACTTTCCTGCTTACCCCGAAGGCCTTGACGGATCTTTGCACGACCAGTTCCGGGTTGGCGGAGATATCCTTCGGTATCAGGTGCAGGTACGTCGCCCCGTTGAGCAGTCCGGCCAGGAGCAATGCCGGATAAACCTCCAGGAAGTGGAATCCGGGTGCCGCATACACCTGACCCGGTCCCAGTCCCAGGGCTATTACCCCGTCTCGCAGGGCGCAGAGATAGGCGATGTCACTCGTGATGTCTACAGGAACATTCGGTTCCGGTCCGCACGGGTCGAAGCAGGCGAAAACGACCTGACCGGAGGGATAAGTGAACGACTGCTCCCGTTCATTTAAAATGTTCCTGCCGGTATCGCTTTCAACCACGACCAACTTGCCCCAGTCGGCCAATAACGGTGCGTGCCGTTCGTCAATTACGATGTGGTCGGGTTTGAGGGCCTCAAGTCTTCTTTGCAGGTATCCTCTTCCCTGGGGATAAAGACAGCATATTCTGCATCCGGTCTTAAGGGCGGCGAGGAGTTCAACCATCATCGGAAGACCCATGGTTCTGATGATGCAAACCGTTTGTCCGGGTTCAACGCCGCGGCGGGACCAACTGTCGGCTTTAGCCACTGCAAGTTTGCCCAGTTCGCCGTAAGAAATGCTCTTGATTCCTGAAATCGGTTCGTTCCAGCAAAGGGCCGAGGCCGGATTGTTCCGGTTCCTGATGATGATATCGTGATAGAAATTATATCTCTTAAATAGAGTGCTCACACCGTGTATGGCGAACCGAGAATCAAAAGCGCCCTTCAGGGCTCGCCAGAAAGAAGCGGGATCGCGATAACTATTCTCCAGCCATTCGAGACGTCCGCATTGCTGCTGACCGCCCAGACGCATCTCATTCTCAATGAGGGCTGTCTCTAAAATTCTCTGCATCTCAAACCTTCGCCGATCCCTCTAGACCGTCCACAGGCATTTTGCCTTGCGCTTCTTTGTTCTCTGCTCCGTATCCGGCGGAAACCTTTATCATCCCGGCGTATCTTCACTTGAAGAAACCCCTCTGAAACTCTTCCAGTTCGTTCGGTTTTACCTTAATATTGTATTCCTTCTTCAGAGGGGCTTCGAGAATGATTTTCCAGTTTTCCCCGGGATTGGCGAAAAGGACATAAATACCGATATCCGATTTCTCCGGCTTGAAGACCTGTATTTTCTCGTTCTGTCCGGGCAGAAGCATCTGCCAGGCCAGGAGACTCTCCGGCGGCGGATTGGTACAAACGACATCGGTGATGCCCTCGTAGTTGTCCGTCAGGAATTCCATCTTGTTCACTTTACGAATAACAATATATACGGGCCGATCATCGTTTACATGGGCATCGGGAGTGATGTTGAAAACGACTTCCTCTCTCTTTATTGCGGTTGATTTTCCGCAGCCGGATAAGCTTCCGATCATAATGAGCAGTGAAAGGATGATCACTGTTGCCGTAGTGCATGACACTCCGAATAATGCTTTTCTTGAATTTATCATGCGATAGCGTCTCGAGTCCATGATTAAAAAATCGGAAACTTTCTATATCTCCCCGTCATCGCGGCAGATTGAACATCGCCCAGGGATCGGATTGAATGTAAAATACGATGTCCATTGGTCTGCCTTCTACATTGGTTGCCGGTGCGTTGATCACCCACTTAATAGGGAGACCGTCATCCGTTTTCCTGCTGGTGCCGGCAGCGGATTTGGCTCTCTTCGCGTAGTCGCCGTTGGCAGTCTTCGCGGATTCTTTGGCCTTCTGAAGAAGACGGTAAAAGCTCCAATTCGAATTCGGAATCTCGATGGTCTTCTTCACGCGCAGCGATTTGTCTCTGGAAATAAATTCAACGCCGACCGACGCCCATGATGGATTCTGCCAGTTGAATCTGATCTTCTTCCATGATGCCTTCTGGTTAAGTCCGAAGATGTTAACATCCCCCACATGCAAGTATGAGAGTACGGCCAACGGTTCGCCGGGGATTGCCGAAGGCAGCGGACCCGGTTTAAGGGACAATTCCAACGGCCTTTCTTTGCCGTCCTTGTCCCATAAGATGGAAGAAATCTGCGTGACGGCGTTGACGGTCGTCAGCATATTGCCGGGCAGCTTGGGGGCTTTAAACTGACCATTCTTTTTTTGCGACAATCGCCCGTCCTCCGCATAGAAAGGTGCGAGCGTCGCCTTGTAAGTACTCCAGAAATGCCCTGAAGGATGCGTGGCATTCTTGAGTGTTTCCACAGACACGTCTTCACCGGCTGAGGCATCGAAGGGAAATTTGCCGTAAAGCGGCTGGATATCCGCCTGCCAGAGTTCCGTCCATATTTTACCGATTTCCGTTTCAACCTCGGTCATACCCAGGAAATAGGCCTGCCATACCGGGGCCAGGAACACATCCTGCCATTGACGGGGCACCCCGACGCTGTCCAGCCAGAGCTTGACCAGGTTCAGATAGGAATCTTTTTCCCCGTTATAGATCGCAAAGCTGACCCGTCCCAGAGGTGTCAGACGGTTCTTAAACGGGGCAAAGGGATCATCCTTGTCCTTTTTTATGGGAGGCCCCTGCTGGTCTTGAATATCCATCTGCATCTGCTCGAGCAGGCCCTTGTATTTGTCCAGTTCCGGGAACGTCCCTTTCTGTTCCCCCGTGAGCCGCTTGATGAATTCAAACTCGGCGAGATTCATGGCAAATGACTGCATGTATTCGTTTTTGCCGGGGTCGATCTGGGTATTGTCCCTCATGGTCAAGAGGACTTCCCGCAACGGGGAGGAGGGCAGAATCATCTGGCTCAACACGAAACGCAAAGCACCGGGAGAGCCGGCCTTGATGTCGAATTCCATGTAATATTTACGGTAGAATTGCGCGTACCGCCGTCCATAGAGATCGACTTCTTTAAACAGGAAATTGGCGAAATCCGCCTTATCTTTTGGCGCTATGGGAAGATTCTCCACGACAGCGGGCAGTTCCGTCAATATCGGCCTCACCCTTCTTTCTATGGCTTCCTTCGTGAACCTTCCGTCCACCCTGGCGTGCCCTATAAACAAAAAGCGGCCGTCATTCGACGAGTTCATGACCAAGTCGTTGAATTCCTTGTCCGAAGGGAAGAAGAGAAGCCCGTCCTGACGCCTGTAGTGGTTCATGAATTCCCGTAAGAAAAGGCTTGTCCTGCTGCGATTGAGCAGGTCGTTCCACTGCTGGGTGCCGAACTTGAATTCCTGCCCGGCGAATACGAAACGGAATTGCGTGTCTCCCTGGGTTCCCTTGAAACCGGCCATAACCTTAAGGTTCTCCAAAAGCCCGACAAGGCCTAAATGATCGGTCACTTCGGGATAGGTGATATTGGAATTTTTTATGAATTTAATGAAATTCTTCAGAGGTTCCTGCCTTATCTCCGACTCTTTCCTGGCTATGGCCTCCAGGTTGAGGCCCGGCGGGGCTTCTCTCTTTAAAAGTTCGGCGATCTTGACTGTGAGATCGTAAAGCTCCATTTGCTGAATTTCTCCGGCAAAGTGGTCCGTTTCCCTCTGCAATTTCTCGAACTCGGGCCTGGACAGAACCGGCTGCTGGTAAAGCCGGCCGATCTCCGAAAAATAGACCAGCCAACTGCGGGGGTCGTCTGCGACGCTCTTGGATTGGTTGAGCGACAGTTTGCCCATGTCGATGGCAAGGCGCGGCGTAGACTCATTGTTGCCGGCGTAATCCTCGATCAGCATCTTCGATATGTTCAGGATTTGCGACCATGAGCCCACATTGCCCCTGACAAGTTTTCCCAATTCGTTATCGCGGGTTGCATAGATCAGGGCCAGGAGGTAAATGGCCTTGTCCCGCGTATCTTCCACCTTGCCCCTGTACTGCTGCTCCGGGGCGCTGATCGTGACCGGCTGGCTGGCGGCCGTCCGGACGATCTTCGACATCATTTCCGCGGAGATTCTCTCTATGGCCGGGAGAAGATAAAACCGGCGGATATTGTCCATGGAACGGCGCGTGATTTCCATGTTCTTTTCCGGAAAGAAATCGGGCAGCAACCCCAGCAAGGGATGCTGCTGAGAATACACGAGGGGCAGGATGTCGTGCATCTTCTGATCATATTTGATCGGCGGTGAAATCTCCATGTTGGCCAGGGTGCGGAACCTTTCGGTTACGAGGCCCCGCTCGTGGAGGTAGGCGGCGCCCAGAAAAATGAGACCCGCTATACCCACGGCAGCCGCGGCGACGCGATGCTTGAAATACGGATCGAGTTTCTGAATTTCCTCGGTCGTGATCGTCGGGGTAAACGGGTTCAAAACGGGTGTTTCCCTCTCTTCCTGAGATGTCAGGTAGAGTTGCGTCACTTCCGGCTCCAGAGACAGAGGATCGGGATGTTGCAGGAATTTAATGAAAACGGAGAGATATTGAAACAATTTGGGTGCCTGGCGGACAAAGGCTATCGCCTTGAGATACTTGTCCGCCGGCAGTGACGTCAGAGCGAGAGTCAGATAGGCTTCGTACGGATCAAGGCAAGCGGAAATATCCGCGGTTGCATCGGCGGTGTACTCGATTTTCAAGGGGATACCGCTTTGGCTTAAGAATTGGGAAAAATCGAGAAATCCCTCGATCTGATCCATGCAGGTGAGGGCAATGCGCACCTTGATCGGCCTCTTGCGGATATGGCCGAGCAGATTGACTTTACCCCTGATGATCTGCGCCTTCTGCTTCAAGTATTCCAGGTATTCCGGTTCGTCCGTCTGCAGCTCCATGGCGTTTAAAACAATCACAACGGTCGGATCCGTACGCCTGAAAAGACGTTTCCAGAGCTTGACCAGGGCGCGCCGCGCATATTCAGACGTATCGCTGAGGAGGTTGGCGGGGATTTCCTGGACCAGAACCTTGGATCCCAGATAGACCTGCAGTAGCGGATTGGTCGTGTAGCTGGGATAAAATTGGCGCGCATGTCCCTGCCAGTCCGTGTAATGGTCAATAAGGGTACTCTTTCCCGAACCGGCTTCGCCGAAGACGATAAAGTGTTCGTAGGCCAGGATATTCGGCCTCACCGTCCAGGGAATTTCTTTTAAAAATTCTTTCCATACCTTGACGAGGCTCGATGCCGGCATGCCCCTCGGTTTCTTTCTGGGTTCGTCATCCGGTTTTACCTGTTCTTTGTCGCCGTCGGCCCCGCGACGCTTCTTGACAATAAAATAGACGACCAGAGCAAGAAGCAGAACACCCAGAATGATCATGACGGCAGCGAGAACATAGGTCCAATTGACTCTTGTTAAGAGGTTCTGGGCGTATCCGGTCAACTTGGGGAACAAATCCATTGAATCAACCACCTTAAAATGCCGCTAAGAATTCCTATTCATTATAGAATCTGCCGGTTTTCCGTTATGCATGCCCGCCTGCTCCGGCGCCGGACAGGCGTTTCGCGGGATGCCGACAAACCATCCTACGATACGGCTTGCACAACGCTCCCCGGATCCTTAACCTTCGGTACCGCTGGATCCGGCCGGTACGGACGAATCGGCGCCGTTCCCTTCATTTCCTTTGGGGCTCTGGTCCGGAGTCACCTCGGGAATTTCATTAATGCCGAACACCAGATTGTTGCCCGATGCGGCCAGGTAGACGGTATCGCCCGGCTTGATTTTTCCGGAGATGATGTCTTCGGCCAGCGGATCCTGAATATGGGTCTGGATGACACGGTTCAGCGGCCTTGCGCCCATGAGCGGGTTGAATCCCAAGTCGCCCAGGAGAACGAACGCCTCGTCCGTCACCTGCAGATCGATATCTTTCTCCTTCAACAATTTCGAGAGGCGCTTAAGCTGGATAGAAGCGATCGTCTTCATGCCCGCGAGGGTCAACTGCTTGAATACGAGGATGTCGTCAAGACGGTTGATAAACTCCGGGCGAAAGTGCGAGCGGACGGCCTGCATAATGCCTGCATTCATTTCACGGATCTCTTCTTCCGTTTCGGCGGGCCGGATGCTCTCCGATCCGAGGTTCGACGTCATGAGCACGACCGTATTGGCGAAGTTCACGGTCTGCCCCTGGCTGTCGGTCAGGCGTCCGTCGTCCAGCAACTGGAGAAACAGGTTGAACACGTCCGCATGTCCCTTTTCGACTTCATCGAAGAGGATCACGCTGTAGGGCTTGCGGCGGACGCTGTTCGTCAGGATACCGCCTTCCTCATATCCGACGTATCCGGGAGGGGCACCAACCAGACGGGCCACGGAATGCTTTTCCATGAATTCGCTCATATCAATCCGTGTGAGAGCACCCTCGTCGTCAAACATGAACTCCGCCAGGGCCTTGCATACCTCCGTTTTGCCGACGCCGGTCGGGCCGAGCATCAGGAAAGAGGCAATAGGTCGGTTCGGATTCTGAACGCCGGCACGGGAACGCCTGACGGCCTTGGCGATGATCGTGAGGGCATCGTCCTGGCCCACGACACGCTGGCGCAGATGGTCTTCGAGATGAAGCAGCTTGTCGATCTCCGAACCCAGAAGCTTGGATACCGGGATACTGGTCAACCTTGAAACCGTATCGGCTATATCGTCTTCCGTGATGGTCCTGCGGAGAAAGCCCTTGTCGGAAATATCGACGTCCGCATACTCTTCCAGGATTTTATTGCATTTGGGGATAATCTTGTATTGCAGTTCCGCAACCCGGGAGAAATCCTCTTCCCGGACCTTCTGTTCCATTTCCCGTTTGGCTTCTTCCAGTTCTTTCTTCGCCTCCTGAACAGCTGTAATCCCCTTCTTCTCCTTTTCCCATTTCTCGGTCAGGATACGGCTTTTTTCTTTGAGTTCCTCCATTTCCTGCTTGAGATTGCCGAGACGCTCTTCGGTTTGGGCGTCCGTCTCATGCTTCAAGGCACGGATTTCGATTTCCAGGTCTACGATCCTTCGGTCGATGCCGTCGATCTCTTCCGGTTTTGAAGACAGACCGATGCGCAGCGAGGCCGAAGCCTGGTCGATCAGATCGACGGCCTTGTCCGGCAGGAACCGGTCCATGACGTAGCGCTTGGAGAGTTTCGTTGCAGCGACAATAGCCGCATCCAGGATCTGGACACCGTGGTGGACTTCGTATTTTTCCTTGACGCCGCGCAGGATGGTGATGGTTTCGTCGATGCTCGGTTCCTCGACCATGACGATCTGGAATCGGCGCATCAGCGCCGTATCTTTTTCGATGTGCTTCCGGTATTCCTCAAGCGTCGTCGCACCGATGCAGCGGATCTCGCCGCGGGAAAGGGCGGGCTTGATCAGGTTGGCCGCATCCATGGCGCCCTCCGAACCTCCGGCGCCGATGAGCATGTGAATCTCATCGATGAAGAGAATGACATTGCCGGCATCGGAGACTTCCTGGAGGAGACGCTTGAATCGTTCCTCGAATTCTCCGCGGAATTTTGCACCGGCAATAAGCTGGCCCATGTCAAGGGAAAGAATCGCAGCCGGTTTCAAGTCGTCCGGGACATCTCCGTTGACGATGCGCTGGGCCAGGCCCTCCACGATGGCCGTTTTTCCGACGCCGGGTTCTCCAATGATGATCGGATTGTTTTTAAGCCGGCGGCTCAATATCTGGATGGCAAACCGTATTTCCTTATCCCGTCCGATGACGGGGTCCAGTCCCCCCTGGCGGGCTCGTTCCGTAAGGTCCTGCGTGTACTTGGCCAGATACTCGAAATCGCCCGATCCGTTTTCTCCTCCGGAAAAGCGTCCCTTCGGGGGTTGCTTGAGCAGGTCTTCGAACGCCGTCTTGTCCGCGCCTGCGTCGGTAAATGCCTGGACAATATCATCCGAGGAAAGCATGCCCAGAACGATATGGTTGATGCCGATATATTTGTCGTTCGTTTTCTGGCTCGCTTCTTCCGCGAGAATGAAGACTTTTTCCAAATCGCGGTTTATCGGCGTCTGAGAGCTGTCCTTCTTGCCTTTCGATTGGGTGAGCAATTTACCGTCAACCCTGGCACCGAGGGCTTCGAGATCGATCGATGTCTGGGAAAGGTAATTCCGGACAAGATCATCATTCGGCTTCAACATGACGGACAGCATATGCCATGGTGTCACATACTCGTGGTCTCTTTTCACTGCGAGCCGACAAGCGCTTTCAATAAAATCCTGGGCCTTAACGGAAAATTTTTCGATAATCATACTTTTTCACCCCGATTGTCGTTTCAAATAATTTAATTAATACAATACCTTGAAATGTATACACCCTATGAGGACTTTTCAAATACTCGACAAGGCACGACGTTGCAAATAGAACGTTATTTGTAAAATTTTCAATCTATTACACCGTTATGGCCGTAACTGTCAAACATTATGTTATATATTTACTCATTATTTACATTCGGATAAAGGTTTTCTTCGAAATCCGATGTATGAGAAAATGCCCCTCGTATACACTCAGGGGGCACGTCTTTGCCGTACGATTTTCAGCCGGGATTGAATTTCGGGGCAGACAGGAAATGCGCGTAAGTGGAGTAATTCGTTGACACAAAGGGTGGTTGAGCATATACTCCCGCTCAAGAAAGCTTACGCCTTATCGCGTAAAAAATAATCAAACGCCCCCGATGGGATAGAATAAAAGCGATATACGACGATACCCTTACGGCCGGAGGGCACCCTGACACTCTTTTGAAAAGTCCATCAGAAAGCGTACGGTGATAATATGGAAATTGAAACAGTCAAAGAGAAGAATACGGTCGTGGTTTCCGTTAAAGGCAAGATCGATGCCGTCACAACGCCGGCATTCGATAAAGCGCTCACCAAACTCGTTGCCGAGGGAGAGAGCAGCTTTCTTCTCAATTTCAGCGGACTCGAATATATCAGCAGTACGGGCCTGAGAAGCATTCTCGCCGCCGCGAAGCAATTGAAGCCGAAAGGAGGGGATATCTTCTTTTCCGGACTTAAAGGACCGGTTAAGGATGTGTTCAGGATTTCCGGATTCGGCACGATCTTCAAAATATTCGATACACAGGAAGATGCACTGAAACGGGTCTGAGTTATGGCCATGCCCCACACCATGACCTTGCCGGGGACATTGACTTCTCTCTATCCTTTCCTTGACTTTGTCTCGCGCTTCGCCCGGGAACAGGGATTCAGCAGTGAGAGAATCAGCAAAATAGCGCTGGCCCTTGAGGAAGTCCTCGTCAATATCATCAAGTATGCTTACCAAGGCCGCGATGCCGCAGGCGACATAGAGATTACCTGCAAGCTCGGCGATGCCCACGCACTTATCATTGACGTCGTGGATTCGGGCGCTCCTTTCGATATTTCCTCCGCCCGGGAACCCGATGTGTGTGCCGGTATCGACGAACGCCGCATCGGAGGTTTGGGTATTTTTTTTGTGAAGCAGTTTATGGATGATGTCCGCTACCATCGCGAAGAAGGGCGAAACAGACTGACCCTTGTCGCCTATGATAAGACATCATCATGAAGCACGGATATCGGGATGCCGTATCCCGCGTCCCGGCGGACGCGCAAGGGGCGGGTTTTATGATGCGCCGGCCCGGTCCCGCTGTTCGGCGTACGTCCTGGCAGATCTCTCTTGAACGATAAATACGAGGAACATCAAACTCTGATAAGCATGAGACGGCCGGGGATTTGATGCCGTCATGGGAATATGAAAATTCTTTTTCTGGACATTGAAACCGGTCAGAGCCAGGCCCTGGCTTCGATCGGGGCGGCCTTTATCGCATCATACATCCGCCGGCACGGCCATGACGCGGCCCTCCTCAGAGTCAGGCAGGACACCGATATCGGGGACGTTTGCCGATCCGTGGAAGAGGCTGCCCCCGGCGTGATAGGTTTTTCGATGACCACAAGGCAGTTTGCCAAAGCCGTCTCCGTTGCCAAAGAAATCAAGGAGAGAATGGATATTCCGATCATCGCCGGCGGACTCCACCCGACTTTCGCGCCCCTTTCCGTCCTGGAATCCGGTCCTTTCGACTACCTATGCCTGGGGGAGGGGGAGGAGGCCGTCTGTGAGCTCCTCACCTACCTGGAAAGCGGCCGCGGCCTTACTGCCGGCGGGATATCCAATATCTGGGCGAGAGGCTCCGAGCGGCCGGAGATCAGGCCGCCCGCGGCCGTCGATCTTCTGCCGTTCATGGCCCGCGACATGCTTGAGGAAAACCACGGCGTGGTCCACGTCAGCACGATGAGAGGCTGCGCTTTTCCCTGCGCCTACTGTGCGGGCGGAGCGATAGGCCGGCTCTATGGCGGCAAGGAATATATAAGAAGGAGGACGGTTGAGGGGGTTCTGGAAGAGTTGAGACAACTCCGGAAGAATACACCGGTCAACTATATTATTTTTCTCGACGATACTTTTACGCTGAACAAGAACTGGGTGAGAGAATTCTGCCAATCTTACGGACAGGAGTTCGGCACGGGCTTTTCCATTAACGCCAGAGCGGACACGGTGAACCCCGAGATCATCTCCATGCTGGCAAAGGCCGGTTGCATGCATATTATCTACGGCGTGGAAAGCGGCAGCAGACGTGTTCGGGAGGATATCCTGAAGAGGCCGGGCGACAGCAGACTTTTCGTCGATGCCGTAAGGTGGACCAAAGAGGCGGGGATGCTTGCCACTACCAACTATATGATCGGAATCCCGGGAGAGACGGGGAACGATATCGAAGAAACCCTCGCCTTGAACGATCAGATAGCCCCCGACGATTTCGGCTGCTTCGTCTTCTATCCCTATCCGGGGACGGTCCTTTTCGACGTATGCCGCGATAATGGGTACCTCCCGGAGCGTTATCTTGAACTTGCGGCCGACGACGATCAATCGATTTTAACCCTGCCCGGCCTGACCAAAGACGACATTGCCCGATATTATCGCGTATTCGGCCGCGTCCGCGAAGACAGTTACCTGAAAAGATACGGTGCTTCTTTCAATGCAGAGGATAAGGCCCTTGCCGTCGAACGGTTACGAGGCGGCACGGATGCGGCATAGGACAGGTCTTTATTGCTTGACACGCAGTATGCCGTTTCTTATACTCGCGACACGTATAATAAGTAGTCGAAAACGGCCCCCATAAGGAGTCATACCATGAGCAAGAAAGCGAATGTCGTGAAACTCAAGTCGGCAAAGGTTTCCGAAGGCAGAGAAGATCGGCTGCAGCTTGAATCGGGCCGGGAGATCGTCGCCCGCTCCGATCGTGAAGAGGACCTTATCCAGATTGTGGAACCGAAGGGAGAGGTCACGCTCACGGTTCGCATGACCGATGCCGGGCCGGTTATTACCGTGGAAGGGGCCCATCTTTCGATCAAAGCGACCGAAACCGTCACCCTGGATGCGAAGAAGATAAGGATCCATGCCAAAGAAGAGGCGGTTCTGAAAAGCGAGGGTCGTCTGCAACTGGATTCCGCTGAGAAGATGGACATTCGGTCCGACGACGACGTTCGCGTCGAAGGGAAAATCATCCATCTGAACTGACCCGGAATGGATTTGGGGTTCCTTATATTGCAGGAGAGAACATGCCGGCTGCCGCCCGCGTAGGTGATATGGTCCTTCAGGATGCTCCGCACTGCCATGCCCCCATCCATCCGGCGGCGCCTGTGCCCACGCCTGTGCCCCATCCGGCCGTGCCGGTCACGATCATCACCGGCATGTTCACCGTCCTCATCGGTAACCAGCCCGCCGCGCGACTGACAAGCACCACGACGCCGTGCACGGTTCCCGGCTGCGTGCCCGGAGGCCCCGGCACCGTGGTCATGGGATCGGCGACCGTCATGATCGGCGGCCTCCCCGCGGCCAGGGTCAACGACCTGACCGCCCACGCCGCTTGCGCAGCCCCCATCCCCAGTCCTACGGGCAAAATTCTTCCCCCCGGATGCCCGACCGTCATGATTGGAGGGTAGGACCCATCAAACCGCTTCATTTCGAAAAACTGAAGCCTTTGTGTCCCGTATGCCGATCGGCGGGGCGGGAATCCGCGCTTACGATCAAAACCGTCCTCAAGGAGAATAACCGTTCGATCACAGAGGGCATTCTCGTCTGTTCCGACGGCCGGTGTCTCAGCGAATATCCGGTGATTGACGGAATCCCCGTCATCGTCGCCAACCTGAGAAACTATATTTCTCATAATGTACTGCCTGTCTTATGCCGGGACGATTTGACCGAAACCATGGAGAGTCTCCTGGGGGACTGTTTCGGTCCGGGGTCGGTGTTCGATTCGCAGCGCCAGCATATCAGCACCTATGCGTTCGATCACTACGGCGACCTGGACCCGGAAGGATGGCCGTCGTCTCCGGTGGCGCCGGGGTCGATCGTCAAATTGCTTCGTCAGGGTGTCCTGTCGGATGAATACGGCGGGGGAGGGCCATTGATCGATATCGGCTGCGCCGTCGGCCGTACGAGTTTTGAGTTGGCGGAGGCGCTCGATGAAATCGTGCTGGGAGTCGACCTGAATTTCGGCATGCTGAAGACGGGTGCGGCCATTCTGGAAAAAGGGCACATATCCTATCCCCTGCGTCGGGGAGGACTTGCCTTTGACCGCCGCAGATTTCCGGTCACATTTCCGAAAGCAGACCATGTGGATTTCTGGGTATGCGATGCGACGGCCCTTCCTTTTGCCGAACGGACGTTTTCCGCAGCATTAAGCCTTAACGTTCTGGATTGTGTCTGGTCGCCCTACGACTATCTGAAGGAGATCGGTAGAATTCTGATGCCCGGCGGCAGCGCGGCCGTTTCCAGCCCGTACGACTGGACCGCCAATGCCACTCCGGTTGAGGCATGGCTGGGGGGGCACTCCCAGCGGTCCGAGCATAAAGGATCGAGCCCCGCCATGGTCCGTTCGCTCTTCTCCGGAGGAGGCCACGGCAATGCGATCAACGATCTCGAACTTATCTCTGAAAAAGACATTCCCTGGACGCTTCGACTCCACGACCGCAGCGTCATGGAGTACCTGGTTCATATGATGCTCATCCGTAAAAAGAGTAACGGATAAGACTTCACAACCTTCATCTGCGGCGAGCTGAACCTGGTATCAATACCGAAGCGGGACGAATCCTTCATAATATCGATATGCTGGATGACGGCGGCATGTCGCCGGCGATATAGGGGAATCATAGAGGTGAATTGGCGTCCCCACAGGGAGTCGAACCCTGGTTACCGGCGTGAAAGGCCGGTGTCCTAGGCCACTAGACGATGGGGACGTGCGTGAACGAACTTCGCGACGGGGCCGGACCGTAAGAGGTGCGTCTTATAGTTGATGTGGGATAAGAAGTCAAGCTCCAAGTGCAAGGTCCGGGTAAAATAATCCCCTCCCGGGCTTGATAAGCGAAATTCCAGGCATTCGGCCGTCTGTACGGCTAAATCAACAGCAGACCGGTCCAGCGGATATGGTCCAAGACCGGGAATGAACAAGATATTCCTGCTTTTTCTAAGGTCGCCATAACATCGATTCCCATCGCTTCCATGGAAGGTCTTGCCTGGAAGGGATGCCGACATTTTGTCTCGCCCCTGACGGCTGCACACTCCGGGCAGAGACGGCAGCATCCTCCGATCAGGCCCGTAGCGTAATAACATCCCTCTTCAAAAGCCATTTTTTCCAGACGATTGATCAAGGCATGGAGTCTCTTGGCCGGCAGGTAGACCTCCTTCCTGCTTCGGGAGGGTTTCGCCGTCAGCGGCGCCGCTAGCTGGACGAGCAAAGCCTGAGAAAAGAGCGCAATCGTTTCCCTGAATTTGGAGACTTCGGGAAGGCGCGGGGGGCACATCAGGTTGCGGCCGTAACTGTCGCATAAAGGTATCTGGCACTTGAGGCGGACCCGTTCGTCAAGAACGATATCCTGGATGGATATCCATTCAGCCGCCGCTGCGCCTTGCCTGACGGCTTCATCGGCAAGGATTATTCTCTTTGGGTCACTCTTTCCCGCCTTTTGGGGTTTTTGCATGGTTTTCCGATCATGTTCCTTCTGATCTAGAATTCTATTCCGGCCCTTTCTTTGATGCCCTGCGAATAATGATGTTTGATCTCGCGTACTTCGCTGACAGTATCGGCCGCGTCGACGATATCGGCCGGGGCATACCGCCCGGTTAGAATAAGATCCATACCCGCCGGCTTGTTTTTGATGAGTTGAAGCACATCCTTAACGTCGACCAGTTTGAAATCCATTGCGACGTTGATTTCGTCCAGGATGAGCATGTCGTATTCGCCTGCGGCCGCAGCATCTTTCGCAATTTTCAGACCCTGCTGCGCCAGTTCGATATCGACGGGGGCCGGGTTGTCCTTCATGACGAAGCTGTCCAGCCCGCACTGGATCATGCTTATGCCGGGGACATGTTTCTCCGTGCAGAGGACTTCTCCGTATTTTTTCCCCTTCATGAACTGGACGACCAGAATCTTCTTTCCGTGTCCTGCCGCTCTCACGGCCTGGCCGATGGCTGACGTTGTTTTCCCCTTGCCATCGCCCGTAATAACGATAATCAGGCCTTTTTGGTATTTTTCCAGCGTATTTTTAATAAGATCGCTCAAAATAAAATCCCTCGATGAATTCAAAGGCGAGAAAACAACCGTCGTTTTCTCGCCTTTGATGTTAAATAGGTTGAGGCTGCATCGTTTACCGTCCGGCTTCCGCTTTCAGAAACCGCCCGGCCACTTCTTCAGCCAGTGTGTAAGGATCGGATTCCTTCTTGAGGAGCCGATCGATCATTTGATCAATTTCTCCTTCGGCAACCAGTTTCATCAAAACCGGTTCCAAAACGCAAGTCCTGATCGCTTCGTTCAACTCGACCGATGTCTTGCGCCGTATCCGTGAACCCAGAAGATCGTGTTTGACGAGGTGATCATAGTGCCTGTCGATCGTATCGGACAATTCTTCCAGGCTGCTTCCGAACGAGACGGGCTCGAAGGCGTTTTCGACCCGGATGATCGGAGGCCGCCAGCCGCCGGGGAAAGTGGATGGAGGGGCCATATCCAACATGGCCATGAGCTCCCGGTTGAGCTTGGACGAACCGTCCCGGTCCGCCTTGTTGATGACGAAGATATCGGCGATTTCCATGATCCCGGCTTTGATGGCCTGGATCTCATCCCCCATGCCGGGAATAAGGACTACGAGTACCGTATGGGAGTGATTGATAATGTCGACTTCCTGTTGACCGGTGCCGACGGTTTCCACGAGAATCATGTCTTTGCCCATGACGTCAAGGACATGGATGGCGTCGCCGACGGCCTTGGCCAGACCGCCCAGCGCCCCCCTCGTTGCCAGGCTGCGGACAAATACCCCCGGATCTTCGGCATGGCGCTGCATGCGGATCCTGTCGCCGAGAATGGCCCCACCGGTGAAGGGACTGGTAGGATCGACAGCCAGGACGCCGACGGTTTTATTCTTCTTACGGAAGGATTCCACGAGGCCGTCCACCAACGTGCTCTTGCCCGCTCCCGGCGAACCGGTAATACCGATGACATGAGCGTTTCCCGTCATTGGGAAAAGGTGCTTGATGGTCATCCTCGCATCGTCCACCCCGTCTTCCAGATTACGAATCAGACGCGAGGCGGTTCTTACGTCTCCTTGTTTTATTTTTTTTACTCTCTCCATTATGTCATGCCCTCGGTTGCACATTTTGTTTGAACCAGTCCACGATACTGTCAAGAGTCGCTCCAGGAGTGAAAATCGCTTTCAGCCCAGCATCGTAAAGCAGCTGAAAATCCTGATCGGGAATGATACCGCCACCCACAACGACAACATCTTCGGCCCCTTTTTCCTTAAGCAGTTTTGCCACCGCGGGAAAGAGATACCGGTGAGCGCCGGACAGGCAACTGAGACCCACCACATCCACATCCTCTTGAATGGCCGATGCCGCGATTTGTTCCGGCGTTTGGTGACATCCCGTGTAGATGACCTCAAAGCCGGCGTCACGGAAGCATCTGGCCAAAACCCTGGCTCCTCGGTCGTGACCGTCGAGACCCGGTTTAGCAACCATCACGCGAATTTTCTTATCTGCCATTTTCTCACCACCTCCATTGTGATCTTAGTAAAGTCCCGGATCCCGGTATTCGCCGTAGACTTCGCGGTATACGTCGCAGATTTCCTGAACGCTGGCCAGGCTCTTGACGGCCTCGATGCAGAAAGGCATCACGTTGTCGCCCTTCTTGCAAGCGTTCCTGATGTCGTCGAGGGCCTTCTTGACCGCCTTGCCGTCCCGTTTCCTGCGGACTGCATTCAGCCGTTCGATCTGCTGCGTTTCCACCGAATCGTCGATTTCCACCAGAGGAATGGGGGTTTCTTCGGCAGTGACGTATTTGTTGATGCCGACCATGATTTTTTCTCCGGCGTCGATCTGGCGCTGGAAGAGATAAGCGGCGTCGGCGATTTCCAACTGCGGATAGCCTTTTTCGATGGCGGCTACCATGCCGCCCATGTCATCGATCTTATGGATGTATTCCCAGGCCTTCTCTTCCATCTCGTTGGTCAGGGCTTCCACAAAATAAGACCCGGCCAGCGGATCGATCGTGTTGGCCGCGCCGGTTTCCTCGGCAATGATCTGCTGGGTCCGGAGCGCGATCTGAACGGCATGATCGGACGGCAGGCAGAGGACTTCATCCAGGGAGTTGGTATGGAGAGACTGCGTCCCTCCCAACACCGCGGCCAGGGCCTGTGTTGCGGTACGAATGACGTTGTTGTAAGGCTGCTGGGCCGTGAGCGAACAGCCTGCGGTTTGCGTATGGAAGCGCATCCACCAGGACCGGGGGTCTTTGGATTTATAACGCTCCTTCATGGCCTTCGCCCAGATCCGGCGTGCAGCCCTCATCTTGGCGATTTCCTCGAAGAAATCGATGTGGGAGTTGAAGAAAAACGACAGGCGCGGGGCGAAGGAATCGACATCGAGGCCTTTTCTGCGGATGACGTCCTCGACGTATTCCATGCCGTCCCGGAGCGTGAAGGCCAATTCCTGCACAGCCGTGGCGCCTGCTTCGCGGATATGGTAACCGCTGATGCTGATAGTGTTCCACCTCGGCACATATTTCGTACCGAATTCCACCGTATCGCTGACCAGCTTGACAGAAGGATCCGGCGGGCACATCAAGGTCTTCTGGGCGATGAACTCCTTCAGCATATCATTCTGAATGGTACCGCCGATCTTGCTCAAGGGGACGCCCCTGATTTCAGCGGCGGCGCAATACATCGCCCAGAGGGCGGTTGCCGGAGGATTGATCGTCATGGAAGTCGTGACCTTGTCCATGGGAATCCCATCGGTCAGCTGCAGGAGATCCTCAAGGGTGTCGATGGCCACGCCGCATTTACCGCACTCCCCGCGGGCTTTCGGCGAATCGGTGTCGTAACCCATGAGCGTCGGGAAATCGAACGCTGTGCTGAGCCCGGTTTGTCCTTCCTTCAGCAGCAGGTGCCAGCGTTCATTCGTGGTCTTGGCATCGCCCATGCCGGAAAACATCCTGAACGTCCAATACTTGCCGCGGTAACCCGTGGCCTGATTGCCGCGCAGATAGGGGAATTGCCCCGGGTAGCCGATATCCCGGTCGAATTCCATGTCTTTGATGTCATCCGGTGTGTAAAGTCTTCTGATTTCGAGGTCGGAAACGGTTGACCAGCGCGGCTTCTGGTCAGGGTTCTTGGCAATGGTCTTTTTTACTTCGTCTTCCCACTTTCTCCTCATTTCGCTGGAACTCTCCAGCACTTCTTTAGCGAAATACACTGTACACCCTCCTTTCCAGTCTTAGTTAGTAAAAAGTTCGATACTTATTACAACTATCAGTTATAAACTGTGGACAGGCGGAAACAGAGCTGGCACGTATTTCAATAAGCAGCAGGAGCAGAAGTATCAGTATAACTTGGGCATTCCGACCGCCACCGTTGCAGTGTGATCTGAATGCCTTCGTGTCGCCGATGTAAATGAAAAAGATTACCTCTGATGAATAACGGCTGGAGACAACGCCAATTATAAGTGTTACTTGCGATAGCTATACTTAAATGTGTTATTTGTCAAGGAATACAATGAAGATGTCTCAAGTTTTTTCATGAGGTTTTCCCTAAGTAAAATTCTCTTTTTGTATAGATTGCGATAGTGCTTTTTGAGTCAGCCGCTTAGGGCCGGCGCCAGGGTCTGCTCGGACTTTGTTTGCTCCGGCTCCCATGCTCCCGGTTGCCGAATGGCCGTCTCGAGAGGGCTTAGCGATTGATGCCGGCTGGAATTGTTATGTAGACGGGTCGTGAGCGATACACTGTGCCATTGGACGGACGGGGACAGCACGGTGCTTATGCCGCATGGTGTTGCAGTTTACATCTTCTGATGAGAACTGGGAAGAACAGGTAATAAATGATGTGTATGCGTAAAGGCGCCGAAGATTTATAATGATCTATTGTGAGGTGCTGGACCAGGCCGTAAGCCGAGTTCTGTGCCGCCTCAAGGTTGCCCTCCTGGCGGTGATGATCATTCATCTGGGGCAACGGTTGCCCGTTGCCTCAAGCGACCAACCCGAGAACGTTGGACGGGCCGCCCTTCGTGTTCTCCTATTCGGTCTTGCTCCGGATGGGGTTTACCAAGCTTTCCCGGTCACCCGGGAAACTGGTGAGCTCTTACCTCGCCTTTTCACCCTTACCTGATTCTCCCGAAGGGGAACCGGGCGGTATATTTTCTGTGGCACTTTCCTTAGGGTCGCCCCCAGTCGCCGTTAGCGACCATCCTGCCCTGCGGAGCTCGGACTTTCCTCCGTTCCGGAAAACCGGAACAGCGATCATCTGGCCTGCTCCAACACCCGTAAATTTGAAAGAGCGTCTAATGAAAGATAGGGCTTCGATCTCCCTGCTTTCTGCTCCAGGGAGATTCGGAACAATAACCGCCCCGGTTTCTGCATGTCCGCTATTTTAAGGGCAGCCTACCGCCCATAAGAAAAGAACAGACGGAAACTCAATGGCTGTCTGTATTCTGATTTTCCCAATAGAGGATGCGGTTGCAGTTCGGACAGGTGATCAACTGGACCGTTTTCTGCAACTCGTTATACAATTGAGGCGGGATGTTCATGTGGCAGCCCTGGCACACTTCCTTCCACGCGGGAACAACAGCCAAACCTTTATTGAGTCCCTTAATGGCCTCGTATTTTTTCAGGAGCGCTTTGTCGATCACTTGGCGAACTTTATCGCTTTTTTCCTGCAAAATCTGGAGTTCCGAATCCAGGGCGGCCAGTTCATCTTCAATCTTCTTTTTATCGCCTTCATAACGGAGTTTAAATTCCTTGAATTCCTTCTCCGTATGAACGAAAGCGGCCCGGCAGCGATCCATTTCATCGAGAAGGATGATGATCTGATCCTCCGCCTGGCTGTTTTTTTCCTCGATGGATTCAATCTCCTTCAGGATCGCTTCATATTCTTTATTGGTTTTCACTTCGAATTGACGGGCCTTGGTCTTTTTCAGGAGTTCCTGGCCTTTCTTCAGGCTGTCTTCCTTTTCTTTGTGTTTTCCTACCAATTCGTCAATATTCTTCTTGTTTTCCGAGAATTCGTTGTTGGCCTTCTCGAAGGCTCCTTGAAGTTCCGACAGTTTTTCGGGCAAATCCTTTTTCTTCCCGTAAATTCGGCCGATCGACGAATCTATTTGTTGAACTTCGATGAGAAATGATAGCGATTCTTTCAAAAAGTGCCCCCTTTCACCAGAACAAAATATTACTACCGAAAAAAAATGCACCGCTATACGGTGCATTCAGTCTCAGGATACTCCTCCTTTGAAGATGAACGAGGGTTGCCGCGGCGCATACACTCACATGCCATTTCATCTATCCCCGATAAATGTCGTTTCGTATATATTCAACGCTGTTTAAAAATGGTGGGCCCACCTGGGTTCGAACCAGGGACCTACCGGTTATGAGCCGGTGGCTCTACCAATTGAGCTATGGGCCCTTTATTTTACTTATGGTTATTACGTTTGAACCGTCGGCTCATACGCAACCGCGATTTCTGCTAACCTCATTCTCCATTCTTGTCAACATATTTTTAGAATCAGTACTTGATTGCCTTTTTGATCTGCGACTTCGCGGGCTTCTTGCCGGGCGGCGCTTCGATCTGTTTCGGTTTATCCTTCTTGGCGGTCAGGACTTCCTGGGATTCATCGGGTCCATAATCGAGCCTTTCGCTGATGCCGAAGCGCATCCGGAGAACCTTTTCCTCCCGGGATGTCAGCGTCGCAAGAATTTTCCTGGTCTGTTCGGCCAGATCCATGCTGATGGTCGCCTCCGAGGGCGACATGATCTTCTTGTCCTCGATGAAATCTCCCAGATGGCTGTCTTCTTCCTCTCCGATCGGGGTTTCTAGGGAGATGGGTTCTTTGGCGATTTTGAGAACCTTCCTCACCTTCTCCAAGGGATATTCCATCTTGTTGGCAATCTCTTCGGGGTTCGGTTCCCGACCGAGTTCCTGCACGAGGTAACGGGACGTCCGGATCAGCTTGTTGATTGTCTCAATCATGTGAACGGGAATGCGGATGGTTCTGGCCTGATCAGCGATGGCCCTCGTGATGGCCTGCCTTATCCACCATGTGGCATACGTGGAGAATTTGTAGCCCCGTTGGTACTCGAATTTATCGACAGCCTTCATGAGGCCGATGTTGCCCTCCTGGATGAGATCGAGAAACTGGAGGCCGCGGTTCGTGTATTTCTTGGCGATGCTCACAACGAGGCGGAGGTTGGCCTCGACGAGCTTTCTTTTCGCAATTTCGGCCTCCGATTCGCCCTTTTCTATCGACTGGATCACCTTTTTCAGGGCCGCCGAGGTGATTCCCGTCTCCTGGTTGATCTCCTTGATGACATGGCTCGCATCCTTGATCATATTTTCATAGGATCTCAGCTTATCGGCGGAGACGCCCACTTCTTTCGCCGCCAGCTTGGCCTCCTTCGGAGAAATCCTCATTCGCGCCCAGACCCTGTCAAGCTCTTTCAGGGGGAGCCCGGTCTTCTCTTTGACAATGCGGATGTCTTTCTCCGCTTTGTCCAGTTCGGACATATAATATTTGAGTTTCAGGACCATGCGGTCGATCTGTTTTTTGCTGAACTTGATTTTCCGGCAGTAGTTAATGATGCTCCGCAAGTTCTTACCGATATCGACCTTGATAAGGTCCTTTTTCGTTTCATTGATGCCTTTTTCCTTGAGCTTGAGCCGAAGTGCGTTGTTTTTCCTGTCCAGCGCCGTGACTTTGTCGATCAGCTTGGCGACCCTTTCCCGATGCATCTCTTCCTCGACGAACCCTTCTTCGTCTTCGAGATTGTCCACGACGCTTTTAATGCGGATCTCGCCCGTCTTAAGCTTTGCCCCCAGGTCGACCACGGCCTTTACCGATGAATTGACGCTGAAAACGGAGTCCATGACTTCCTTGTCGCCGAGCTCGATTTTCTTCGCTATCTCAACCTCCCCTTCCCGGCTGAGCAGAGAAACCAAACCCATTTCACGGAGATACATCTTCACGGGGTCGCCAGTCTTTCCGATGGTCGGCAGAAGGCCGAGGGTGTCTTCTTCCTTCGTATCGACGACTTCGTCGGCCGCTTTTTTGACGATGAGCTTTTCGCCCTTGTCGGTATCGATGATGTCGATGTTCTTTTCGCCGAACAGCATAATGATATCATCTATTTGATCTGAAGATATGACGTCTGACGGCAACAAATCGTTAAAATCGTCGTAGGTGAGGAAACCCTTTTCCTCTCCGAGCGTAATCAGCTTCTTAAATTCTTCAGACTGGACGTCCTTTCCCATATCCGTATCTCCCCGATATTTTTTTGCTGCCATGGCTATAATCCTTTTTCTTCCTGAATCAATTTCTTCTGTTCAAGAACGAGTTGATCGCTCAATGACGCATTGCCTTCGCTTTCCGCCTTGCGTAGCTCAATTTGAAGGGCTCTCCGCTTCTCCTTGTACCATCTTTGTTTTATCTTTTTTATGGCGTCGGCAACGACCCGATCGACCACCGTTTCATCATAGGGGTGATCATTGATGATCAACTGCATCAGCCTTTCCCGGGCAGGACCTTGTTCCATGCCGTTCATGACGCCCATGACATCGATCCTGCCGTCCTTTTTGAATGTTTCCAGGACCTCCTCGCCGATCCGCTTCAGGTCGCCCGTCGCAAGATAGAGCATAACGTTCGCGTCGTCGACCGTCGGGATCACTTTCGGGAATTCGAGCATGGTGCTGACAAGGAGCAGCTCCACGGCATCGACGGCAACATTCTTTTTCGCCGCTTCCGCAGAACCGCGCGTCACCGTCGGCGGAACGGTTGCGGTTCGGCGCACGTCTTTGCGAAGCAGCGCCCGATCTATGCCGAGTCTTTCGGCTACCCTTTGTATAAAAAGATCCTGTTCGGATGCGCTCGATATATCTTTAATAAGGGCCACGGCCTGGTGCAGGGCCTCCCGTTTTTCTTCCAGCCCGTGCCGTTCGCCGATGACCCGGTCGATATAGTAATCGACCATTGACCCTGAATTCTTGATGATGTCCGTCAATTTTTCTTTACCGAAAGCCCTCACGAAGTCGTCAGGGTCATAGCCGTCGGGAAGAACAACCGCTTTCGCCTTCATATTGCCGGCAAGAAAAAAACCGATGCTCCTGGTCAACGCTTTCTTTCCCGCTTCATCGGAGTCGAAGACGACCGCCATGTTCTGCGTATACCGGCGGATAAGATCGACATGCTCATGGGTCAGTGCCGTGCCCAGTGTCGCTACGACGTTTCTTACGCCAAAGTTCCAAAGGGCGATCAAATCGAAATAACCTTCGACGAGGATGGCGTAGCCTTCCTTCCGGATATCTTCCCGGGTGCGATAAAGGCCGTAAAGATGCCTTCCTTTGGTATATATCTCGGATTCCGGCGAATTCATATATTTAGGAACCCCTTCGCCCAGGATCCTGCCGCCGAACGCGATCACCCGGCCGCTCACGTCCTCGATGGGGAAGATGAGCCGTCCCCGGAAACGGTCATAGGAGCCGCTGCCCTCCCGGGGTATCAGCAGCCCCAGTTTCTCAGCCGTCTGGAGCGATATTTTTTCTCTTTCCAGGTAATCTCTGAGATTCCGCCAACTGTCCGGAGCGTAACCCAGGTTGAACGTTGCTATCGCCCCGGGACCGATATCACGCTTGGCCAGATAATCCCTGGCCACCTTGCCGAGCGGCAGCGTCAGATTCTTTGCAAAGTGGCCGGCCGCAAGCGTGTTGACGCGATAGGACTGTTCGCGGCTGCTGTGACGGTCTTGATCGTTGCGGTTTCCGGTCCTTTCCGGCAGAACGACACCGGCTCTTTCCGCCAGATGCCGAAGCGCCTCGGGATAGGTCATCTGGGAGACCTTCATTAAAAAAGAGACCGCATCCCCCCCTTCATTGCATCCGAAACAATGAAAGATCTGTTTATCCTCTCTTACCGTGAACGAAGGCGTCTTTTCCTTGTGAAAGGGGCAAAGCCCCACCAGATTTCGTCCCGCTTTCTTCAGCGTTACGTACTGTGAAACGACATCGGTAATATTCGTCCTGCTCTTGATCTCTTCGACCTTATCTTCGGGAATGTACCCCTTCAATATCGTCTCCCTCAGTCAGAAGGCTAAAGAAACAGGAAACGCCATTTCCAGCCGACAGCATGAATTTTCAGAGAAACGTTGCCCAATTTAGTAAATAACCATCAGGAAGACAACTTTGCCTTTACCTTGTCGCCGGCCATTTTTCCGTCGGCTTTGCCGGCCAACCGCGGCATCAATATTTTCATGACCTTGCCCATATCTTTGGGGCCTGCCGCACCCGCTTCCTCGATAGCTTTGGCGATCTCCGCGTCGAGTTCCGCTTCGGTCATCTGAGCGGGCATGAACTCGAGGACAACCTTCAACTCGGCCTCCTCCTTCTCCACGAGGTCAATCCGGCCTCCCTTGGCGAACTGTTCGATGGAATCTTTCCGTTGTTTGACCATTCCGGCGACCATCTGCAGAAATTCCGCCTCGTTGAGATCCCTGTGGAGGTCGATTTCCTTATTGTGCAGTCCGTTTTTAACGAGCCTCAAGGCCGATAAACGCAGCTTGTCCTTGGCTCTTGCGGCCGCCACCATCTCTTTTTCGATTCTTTCCTTGAAATTCATATCGTCACCTTAATTAAGATAAGTTCGCTTATTGATTTGTCAATATACATTTCGTCACAGTTTTTCCACGTCGATTTTCCCTCCGCCGATGACATGGACATGCAGATGAAAAATGACCTGTCCGCCTTCTTTATTGGTATTGATGACGGTCTTGAAGCCCCTCTGATCGATGCCCTTGATCCTTGCCACCTCCTGAACCGCCGCGGTGACGGCATTGAAGGTTTCCATCTTTTCCCTGGTGATGTCCATCAGGGTCGGGATATGGTCCTTGGGGATGACGACGACATGAACGGGTGCCACAGGATGAATATCATCGAAGGCAAGCACACGATCATTTTCGAAAACTTTGTTGCATGGGATTGCACCGCTGGCGATTTTACAGAAAATGCAGTCTTCCATCGCTCGCACCTCCTCCTATTTATTTCTCGCAGTCAGGGCGACGGCTTCTTCCAGCGATACGGCGCCGGTGTAAAGGGATTTTCCCACAATGACGCCCATAACTCCGAATTTTTCTATCGAGAGGACTTTTTCGATGTCATGTATGTCCGAAACGCCGCCGGACGCTATAACCGGCGTCTTGATCCGCCGGGCAAAGGCCTCGGTTGCTTCGATGTTGACGCCCTTCTCCATGCCGTCCCTTTTGATATCGGTATAGACAATGGCTGCCAGCCCGTAATCCTCATACTGAGCGGCAAGTTCATGGGCGGAAACGGTCGTCTTTTCGGTCCAGCCCTGGACGGCTACCATGCCGTCCGTTGCATCTATACCGAGAATGACCTGCCTGCCGTGAAGCCGGCAGGCCTCGCGGACGAACATCTCGTCCCTCAGGGCGGCCGTTCCCAGGATGACCCAGCCGGCACCTAAAGAGAGATAGCGTTCCAGGGTCGCCAGATCCCTTATGCCGCCGCCGATCTCCACAGACATATCGACAGCGGCGATAATGTCCTTCACGACCGTCATGTTCTGAGGTGCGCCTGACCTGGAGCCGTCAAGGTCGACGACATGAAGGCGGCTGGCGCCTTTGGCCTGCCATCGCAGGGCTATTTCGACGGGATCGTCGGAATAAACAGTCATGCGGTTAAAATCGCCTTGCGCGAGCCTGACGCATTTACCGTCCCGAAGATCGATTGCCGGTATGATAATCACAATGAATCCTTCCAAGAAAAAATCGGAATTCCCTCAGCGAAGGAAATTCCGAATTCATTCAACCCCGTTTGCTGGATTCGGTATCTATTTCGCCGCCGGAAATGTTTTCAAGACTTCATCCAGTCCCGCAATGGCCAAATCCCGAACGCTTACCCATCGTCCTCCTTCTTTGAAGAAGAACGACATCTGCAGCATATTCTCCATAAGAGAGGTCTGGGTGCGATCAAAAAAACCCCTCCACATCAAAGCGCCGTCTTTAACCCTGAACAGCTGAACGTCAAAGGCAACGGAGGCAGGCTTTTCGGCGGAATAGGGACGTCCCTGCAATTCACGCCAGCGATAGAGATAACCGACGACGATGCCGTCGGCTTCGACCTCGTCGCCGATTTTCTTTAAAACTTCCGGCAGGGTGGCCTTAAGAGATCCGGCGGTTGTCCTCAGGAAAACAGCGCCCACCTTATCCGTCGAGATGACTTCCAGCTTTGGGTACTGTTTGAGCTTGTCCGTGAATAGATCACCCAGTATTTTTTCCGGGTCTTTATCGGACTGGTCGATTCTGAATGAGCCTGCCGCAATCGGATGACGAGCCTGCTGGACGTTGATATCTTCAGGCGCCGCCTTTTGGAAAGGAACGACGGCTATTCTTCGGAAAACCTCTTCGGGTCCGTATTTAACGGCTGAGGGTTTATTGGATGCGCAACCAGCCAGAAAAGCTGTCAGGAGGACTGCCGGTAACAGGAATCGCATGAGACTGAACATAACCGTAACCGCGTGCATGGCTGCCGCCTTCCCTTATGACAACAGGATGGAGAATTGCTTTATAGGCACCCTTTTGTGGAAAGTATGCCCTTGATCCTCGAATCGGGCGTCAACGCCTCCCCCAAGGCTCGGGCGAAGGCCTTGAATATCGCTTCCGCCATATGGTGGTAGTTGCTACCATACACGACCTGTATGTGCAAGGTTATTCCGCTATGATCCGAAAATGCTTTGAAAAACTCCTTTAACAGGGCGGGGTCGAAGCCGCCGATGTTCTTATTTCCGAATTTAACCTCATAAACCAGATATGGTCTGCCGGAGATATCGAGGTTGACGCCGCACAGACTCTCATCCATGGGCACGAAGGCGGATCCGTACCGCTTGATTCCCGCTTTATCTCCCATGGCTTTTTGAAACGCTTTCCCGAGGCAGATGCCGATATCTTCGACAAGATGGTGATCGTCGATGTGCGTATCCCCTTTGCTTTTAACGGCAAGGTCGATGCGGCTGTGCCTGGAAAAAAGATTCAGCATGTGATCCAGGAAGGGTATGGATGACGCTATATTGCCTTCACCCGTCCCGTCGAGGTTAATCTCCAGCACAATGCTGGTTTCATTCGTCTTTCTGCTGATTCTTGCCTTTCGCGCCATGGCAGCCCTCTAAATGACCTTATTGAGAGGATATTCGATAATCCCTTCCGCGCCGGCCTCACGAAGGAGGGGAATCAGGTCGCGGACAACATTGTTGCTCACGATGGTCTCAACAGCAACCCATTCTTCCGAAAAGAGGGTCGATATCGTGGGTGCTTTCAGCGAAGGGAGCAGAAGCACGACCCTTCCCAGATTCTCTTTGGATACGTTGAGCTTCAAGCCGACTTTGCCCATGGCCAGAAGCGAACCATTGAGCAAGGTCCTGATTTGCTCTATCTTCTGGCGTTTCCAGGGATCATTCCAGGCGCTGTGATTGGCGATGAGCTGCGTGTTGGTTTTCATCAGTTCATGAATGATCTTGAGCTTGTTGGCCCTGATGGTGGTCCCGGTTTCCGTGACCTCCACAATGGCGTCCACCAGCCCTTCGACGACCTTGGCCTCGGTTGCGCCCCAGGAAAACTCTATATGGACGTCGATCTTCTTTTCTGCGAAATAACGCTTCGTGAAACTGACCAATTCCGTCGATATCCTTTTGCCTTCGAGGTCTTCGATCGACTGGATCGGCGAATCCTGACGGACGACAAGCACCCACCGGGCCTCTTTGGCCGATGTCTTGGAATAGACCAAATCCTCCACCACCTGGACATCGGATTCATTCTCCACGATCCAGTCCCTACCCGTCAGCCCCAGGTCCAGTGTGCCGTCTTCGACATATCTGGACATCTCCTGGGCCCGCACAAGCAGGCAGGAGATTTCGCTGTCGTCGATATCGGGAAAGTAACTCCGGCTGTCATAGGTAATTCTCCAGCCGGCTTTTTTGAAAAGATCGACCGTGCTTGTCTCCAGACTTCCTTTGGGAATTCCCAGTTTTAATATACTCATTTATAGACTTCCTTTGGATCGAATACGCGTTCGCCGACCGTTTCAAAACCGTCTCCGCTCAGTTTTCTGTAGAAACAGGATGCATATCCGGTATGGCAGGCCGCGCCTCCGACCTGGGTCACTTTCAGAAGAACGGTATCGTTGTCGCAGTCGATCAGAATATCTCTGACGATTTGGACATGACCGGAAGTCTCCCCTTTCAGCCATAACTGGTTCCTGGATCGGCTCCAGAATGTGGCCTTGCCCGTCTCCAGGGTCTTGAGCCAGGAATCACGGTTCATATAAGCGAGCATCAACACCGCATTCGTTTCGCTATCCTGCACGATGACGGGCACCAGCCCGCCACCTTTATCAAAATCGGGTTCAATCGACATAATGTTCCTTCCATCACGATGTTATTAAAGCCCGATACCATAATTCAAGAATTTTTTTTAATCAAGATGTTTTTTCTGCCGTGAAAATACTCTGACCATCATTTTTTTCTTTACAAATAGGATGTCATTATGTATGACACTCACCCTAATTTTATTTTATGGAAACTGCATGAGGTGAGTCTATGCCCATGAAGCCGGAGAAACTCCAATATTTTAGAAACATGCTTATTCTTAAGATCAATGAGCTCTTGGGAGAGGCAGAAAAGACCGTCACTGAAATGACGGACAGCAAGGAGAATTTCCCAGATCCGACCGACCGGGCCTCTCTGGAATCGGACAGGAATTTCGAATTGCGCATCCGCGATCGCGAGAGAAAACTGATTTCTAAAATGCAGGAAGCGATCAAAAGGATCGACGACGGGGCTTATGGCATTTGCGAAACGTGCGGCGGCCCCATTTCGGAGAAGAGGCTGATGGCCAGACCCGTTACGACGTCGTGCATTGATTGCAAAACCAAACAGGAAAAGCTGGAAAAATTGAAGGGCGAATAGGCCAATAGGCCGGCCTCAATTTTTTTCTCGCCGGTAATCGCGCGGCTGCGGCCGTCGAACGACTCTCCAGTGTCACCCCCCGGTTGCCTCTTTCCTAATAAACATCATCTTGCAAATCGTCTCTTCCTGAAATAGAACCTTATTTTGAGGAAGCGTCCCATGTTTGTGAACATCGCCGTCAATATCCCAGCCGATAAAGTCTTTTCCTATTCGGTGCCTGCGCATCTTGCGCCGCTAATTGCCGTTGGTAAACGAGCCTTGGTCCCCTTCGGGCGGAAACGCCTCAGCGGTTATATCGTGGATTGTCCGACTGAATTGCCTTGCGACGGAGTAAAGGACATTGTGGATATCCTGGATCGGGACCCCCTGTTCGGCGAAGAAGACCTTTCGTTTTATCGTTGGATTTCCGAGTATTATCTCTATCCGCTTGGCAAGACGATCCATGAGCTGACCCCCGGCGGGATCAACATCGTGAGTGAGCGCTGGATCAAGGGCAGAGGACTTCCTGAATCCGAGTATCCCGCATGGCGGAATCTTTCGCTTCCGGAGAGGCAGATCATGGAAATCGTAAGCGGAGAGCCGGGTGGCGTGGCATTGGATCGGCTCAAGAAAGCACTCGGCAGGGCGAGCCTCGATCGGCACGTGAAGTCCCTTTCCGGGATGGGTTTCATAGAGGTTGAGGAGCGCCTGAAACGGCCGGGTGTAGGGTTGAAGAAGGAAAAGATCGTAACGCTGAACGATGCAAGCGAATCTTCCGAAAGACGGACCGGGAAGCAATCGCGGCTGATTGCTTATCTAAAAGAGGCGGGGAGTGCCACCATGGTCTCCCTGCGGCGCGAATTTAAAGATGTTTCTTCCGTGGTGGCCGCCCTTGAAAGAAAAGGCGTCGTCTGCGTGACGGAAACGGACGTCTACCGCTCTGCCCAGCACCTGATCCCGGAAGGAAAGGGGAACCTGATCGTGCCGAACGGCGATCAGGAAGCCGCCCTGGGGGAAATTATCAAAGGGACCGAAAGCAACGGATTTTCACCTTTTCTCCTGCATGGCGTGACCGGCAGCGGCAAGACCGAGGTCTATCTGCGGGCCATTGCCAGGACCCTCGATACGGGAGGCGGGGTGATCTATCTGGTGCCGGAGATATCCCTGACGCCGCAACTCATAAGCCGCATCGGCGACCGGTTTGCCGCCGATCGAGTCGCTGTGATCCACAGCGATATCCCGCAGGCCCTGCGATACGACCAGTGGCGAAGGATATGCAGCGGGGAGATCAGGCTCGTCGTCGGCGCCCGTTCCGCACTGTTCGCACCGGTGCAGAACCTCAAGCTGATCATCGTCGACGAGGAGCACGACAATTCATACAAGCAGGAAGACCGGCTGTGTTACCATGCCCGCGACCTTGCGCTTGTAAAAGCCAGGCTCCTGTCGGCCGCTGCCGTTTTGGGATCGGCAACACCGGCCGTTCAGACTTTTTTCAATGCCGCAAGAGGCAAGTATCGTTATCTCGCATTGCCGCAACGGGTTGAAAACAGGCCTCTGCCGGATATCAGAATCGTCGATATGAAGGGCGAGCATGATGAATACGGGGAAGCCCCTGTCCTGTCCCGGTATTTGAAGGAAGCCATCGGCGTCACCCTTGCGAACAAGAAGCAGACCCTGCTCTTCCTGAACCGGAGAGGTTTCAACACCTATCTCTTCTGCCGCGATTGCGGCCATGTTTTCCAATGTCCCAATTGCGATCTGGCCCTGACCTTCCACGCCGGCCAGGCGGTCTTGAAATGCCACTGCTGCGATTTCGCTGAGGCAACGCCATCCGTGTGCCCGGCCTGCAAATGCGCACGGATAGGGCGGTACGGGATAGGCACGGAGCGGCTTGCGGAACAGGTAAGGAGATGCTTCCCTGCCGCCCGCATAGAGCGGATGGACAGCGATACGATGTCCCGGAGGGGTGCCTATGAAAAGATCATGAATGCCCTGCAGAATGGCAGCATCGACATTCTTGTCGGGACGCAGATGGTCGCCAAGGGGCACGATTATCCCGGGATCACGCTCGTCGGCGTCGTCGGAGCGGACATGGGGCTGAACATACCGGATTTCCGCGCTGCCGAACGGACTTTTCAAATACTGACGCAGGTTTCGGGAAGAGGCGGACGGGGAGATACGCCCGGTTCGGTCGTCATCCAGACCTTCAATCCGGATCACTATGCCATACAGCGGGCGCAGCATCACCACTATGAAGGATTCTACAGCGACGAGCTGCCGCAGCGACAGGCCCTCTTCTATCCGCCTTTTTCACGGATGATTAATTTACAGATCAGCTGTCTCCGAAAGGACCGGGGGAAGGCGGGGGCCGAACGCCTGGGACGACTCGCGCGAGAGTTGCTGGAGCAGAAAAACCTGAAGGGAAGGATCGACATCGTCGGTCCGGCGGAGGCCCCGATTCCGAAAATCAAGGGCAGGTACCGCTGGCATATGCTCCTGAAAGGGGCAAATCCCTGGTCATTGAAAGACCTGGCGAGGGCAATCATGGCCAAAGCCGGGACGAACGATCTGGATATCAGGGCCGATGTCGACCCCGTCAGCTTCATGTAAAGAGGGGCGTTCGGTCCTTCAGCGTCTGAGAAGGCCGTGTTCGAGAATAAGCGCCGCAATAACGCCGACCACAAATCCGTTGCCGAGAATAGGTCTCAGGATTGCAGGATAGGCCTGCAGCGTCGAAGGTTGCTGGAAAGCAACGACAGTGCCCAGAAGCAGGGGAAGGCCGATGACGAATCCGTCTATGAGCGTGAAAGATTCGGCTGCTTCGAAGGCCACCGTGAGACCGGCGGCGATCTGGGCTGTCAGGACATAGATGAGGATGCCGCCGATGACGATGGATGGAACGTTGCCGATGAAGGCGATGGCCGCCGGCGAGAACGAAAGCAGCATCAGGATGAGCGCTGTCGGTATCATGGTGAAGCGCGAAGCGCAGCCCGTTGCCGTAATGACTCCGGGGCTCAGGGAGAAATTGACGGGACCGATAACCCCCAGAAGCCCAGATGCCACGTTGGACAATCCCGTGATGAAAACACCGCGATTAATCCTTCCGTTGGGGTCGTCGGGCTGCAACAGCCCGTTCATGGCCTGGATGGAGCCGAGATCGTTGATGAAGAGGGCGATAAAGCAGATAAGGAACGAGATGAGGATGCCGGGGTCGGCGGTAAAGTGCGACGTCAGGTTTTGAAAGAACAGGGCGAACGGCTTTGCGGAGGCGATGTTTTCTATCCTTAAGCTGCCAGGTATCATCAGGAACCAAACTGTCGTTCCGGCCGCCATCATCCAGACGATGAGCGTCGATTTCCAGATGCCCGAAAGAATCTTCTGCATGGCAAACATGGCGAAGACAAAGACGAAGGTAAAAATAAAACAGGTCAAACGGCCGGCGCCCGAGGCGTCTTCCAGTGTTAATTTCAGGATCGTCGGCGACAGGGTGAAGGCGATGAGGAAGAGGACGACGGCGACCACACGGGCGGGAAAGAGTTTCCTCAAATAGCCGAGCCGTCCGGTTGCGCTCAGCGCGGTTAACAGAATCCCTCCGTAAAATATAGCGGAGTAAACGGTATCCGCGGGATGGCCGGTGCTGACGATGATGCCGATGAGGAGGATGGATGAAGGGCCGATGATCAGGGGCATCCGGTGCCCGAAGAATATTTGCCCCAGAAGGGCCGCAGCCATGACGAAGATAAGTTTCTGCAAATAGACCATCTGTTCGCCGATATCGGAAAAATGGAAACTTCCCGTAATCTTGCCGAGAATAATAATGACGGGGATGGTCACGGCGAACCACTGGATGCCGTAAAGGATCGTGTCGCGCAGGGGCGGTCGTTCATCGAGGCCGTATCGGAACCGCATGACGGTTATTCTCCGGGGGATTCGCTTACACTAAACAATACATGATTGCCGGCGGATTATCAACGCTGTTCGGAAGAACGGCCCCGTTATCGCTGATTGTCGAATGCACGTATAAAGGGCTTCATTTGAGCACGACTGCGGACATGGCTTTTCAAGCGTCGTGACTCATGGTATAGTTAAACATTAATGTGAATTTCACAAATGGGGTGCGTCTTGATTCTGCTTCCGGTCATGGTTTGTTTGGCGGTCTACATCGCCGGCTCGCTGAATTTCGCGATCTTGATCCTCCGCTTTCTCGGCAAGGGCGATCCCCGGACCCGATTCAGCGGCAATGCCGGGGCGACGAATGTCTATCGTCTGGCGGGTTCATATTGGGCCGGCGTCGTCTTGTTCCTTGATGTCGGCAGGGCGCTGCTGGCGGGTCTCATTGCCCTCGATCTCCTGGACAAATCCATGGTTCCGTGGGTCGGCCTTTGCCTTATTGCGGGTAACCGCTACCCTTGCTTCCACGGATTCAAAGGAGGGAAAGGCGTGGCCGGCTATATCGGTTATACGGCGGCCCTGTCGCCTTTGATAGCCGTTACATCCTGTTTTGTCTGGGTAATGTCCTATGCCATCTTCCGCGTCCCCTTCGTGGCTTCCCTTTATATGGTCGTTTTTCTTGCCGTCGGGACTGTGATTGCCTTCGGCCATACGCCGGTTGTGATTGCCGGTGTAGCCGTTACGGCGATGTTTATCGTATGGAACCACCGCACGAATATTGCTGCACTTGCAGAGAGGAAGAAGAGTGAAAACAGAGGATAAAGACAAAACACAGGAACCGCCGCGGGACGAGCGCTGGAAAAAAGCGGCTTATGTGATTTACACGGTCGATGAGCAGGGAAAATATACGACGACCCTGGAGAGGGAAGACCGGGAATTTATCATATCGTACCGTTTATCCGACTCATTTCACGAGAAGGCCGCAGAGGCCAGAAAGCGCGTTCTTGCCGGCGAAGCGTCGCCCATCGAATATTTCATGTATAAAAGCCTTCTCGACCCGGCCGGTCTCGGCCAGGCCATGGGCATTGCCGCGTGGCGGGTGAAGCGTCACTTCAAGCCGGCGGTCTTCGGGAAACTGGACGAGGGGACGATCGAGGCGTACGCCAGGATCTTCAATATAAGCGCCGATGATTTAATCCATTTCAAGGAAGGTGAATGATTGATAATCAAAGACACGTATGAACACAGGCTTTATGCCCACTGTGAAACCGGAGTTGTGGCGACCCTTCTGAGGCATCATGGGTTGGAGATATCCGAACCGATGATCTTCGGTTTGACCAGCGGGCTGATGTTTGCCTTTCTGCCATTCGTCAAGATGATGGGCGGGATGCCCGTGGTGGCCTACCGGATTATGCCCAAGTCCATCATCCGGGGTATCCAGAAGCAGCTTGGGGTTAGGTTCGAGACGAGAAGCTATAAGGACGAAGCCAGGGCCATGAAGGAACTGGACGAGATGATGAGGGAGAAGAAGATCGTCGGGCTGCAGGCATCCCTCTTCTGGCTTCCCTTCATACCGCAGGAGATGCGTGTCCAGTTTAACGCCCATAATATCATTGCCTTCGGCAAAGAGAACGGGGATTACTGGGTCGGCGACATATTCCTGGAACAGCCCAGCAGGATAGCGCCCCGGGATTTACAGAATGCGCGGTTTGCCAAGGGCGTTATGGCCCCCAAAGGCTTTGTCTACTATCCAACGTACATTCCGGAGAAGGTCGACATCGATCCATTGATTTTAAAAGCGATCAGGAAGACGTCCAGGACCATGCTCGGCGCGCCCCCGCCCTGCGGCGTCAGGGGCATCTTTTATCTCGCCAAATACCTGGAGAAACTCAAAGGCCGGCGGGATGAAAAATATATCCGCTTCCTTCTAGGGCATATCGCGCAAATGCAGGAAGAAACGGGCAGCGGCGGCGGCGGGTTCCGTTATATGTATGCCGCCTTCCTTCAGGAGGCCTATACGCGCCTGGAACTGCCGGTTCTTCAGGAAGCGTCCCGGCAGATGATGGAGTGCGGCCACTTGTGGCGGCAGTTCGCCCTGGTTTGCGCCCGGACCTTCAAAGCGAGGGAGGGTGCAATTGATTTAGGACATATTGCCGCGTTGCTGAGGCAGGCCGGAGAGGCGGAGCGCGGCGTGCACAGGCTTTTGAAGACTGTCTGATAGTGGATTTTATCTGCTGCGATTGGAAAGAGATACGAAAGTATCGCTGCCGGACGGATTGAATCATAATGCGTCGAAGCCCGCTTGTTTTCTCACAAGATAATAGTCGTGATGTTCAGTACGGCCGTCTATATCGCGTTCCCGTGCGAGGACGCGGAAGCCGGTTTCCTGCAGCTGTTTGGTAAATTCCTCCGGCGTGAAGGACGTCATATAGATCACGTTTCGGGCATAGTCCCTGTCCTTTTGGCGGAGCTTCGGCGACCCGTCGTCATATCTCACCTGAAGCAGACCATGGCCTCCATCCTTAAGAATCTTTTCCATAACGCCGAGGACACGCCGTGTATAAGGTTTGGAGGGAAAGTGCTGGAAGACGCTTACGGAGACGATGAAATCGACTGACGCACTTGCCACGTCCAGCAAAACGTGTTCCGGGTTCTGTGCAGGGAAGGGGACCTTAATGAAATTCTCATGGCCGAGTTTCTGCATCCGTCTCTCGCATTCGTCAAGGGAGGCGCGGGAAATATCGATGCCATAAACCCTGAAGAAGTTTTTACACAGCGGTCCTGCAATCGCTCCGCCTCCGCATCCCCATTCCAGCGCCGTCTTCTGAGCGAGGTCGTCCATGTAATTGCCTGGGGCAAAACGTTCGAGGAGTTGCCGGATCAGATCGAAATAGTCGTCGCCGTACCGGAGCCACCGGTTTTCCGTCCATCTTTGAGCGCCGCACCAATGGGACTGGTCCTGTACCCTTTCGTCCCTGGCACTCATATTCCAGTAAAGACCAGCGTCCTCTTCCAGGGTTCCGCTGTTTTTCATGGAGTCGATGAAGCGCCTGATGGTTCTATTCATCCGTGAGAACATTTTATGGACCCCTTTGCGCTCCCTGCAGCTTTCATTGCCGTTTGAGCCGTCTCGCAAAATCCGCGGGTGGAAAAACCGACAATCATGAGATTCACCTTATTCCCTTTGCATAACCGAGTCAAAGGCGAAGTGAGCGGCCCGGTACGCCGGTATGTTCGTTTTCTGCTTGTGCATCCTGGTAATATGTCAATCCGCGAGGTCGAACGAAAGCGCCGAACTTTCTTGCGCCGCAGATTAAAAGCGTGTAATTATTCGTTACCGAAGAAATTGTGGATCATGCTGCCCGGGCGGAAAGGAGCCGAGAGGATACACGTTTTTAATCGAATCGTCTCCATGATATGAAGGATCGCCCACCGGTCCGGTACGAGTACCTTGTTGTCGAGAGTATGGTGAACAGACAGGATTGATGACATAGGTGATATCGATGAATCAGGAAGCGAACATTCGGCAATTGCAGCGGAAAATCGGGGAACTGGAAAAAAGGATAGAGCGTTTCAAGGTTATCGAAGAGAAGCTTGGGGAAAGCGAGGAGATCTACAAGACGATTTCCCAGAAATCGTTTGCCGGGATTTATGTCGTTCAGAACGGGTCGTTTTGCAACGTCAATGCCAAGGCGGCCTCCTATGCCGGCTTTGAGCTTTCCGAATTGATCGGAGGAAAATCCGATTGTGTCATTCATCCCGATGATAAAGAGATCGTAAAGAAAAATGCCAGGGACATGTTGCGGGGCACAAGGACCGTTCCGCATATTTTTCGAATCATGACCAAACGGGGCGACATCCGCTGGGTCATGGAGACCGTGACGTCCATATCCTACGGCGGGCAGCCTGCCATCTTGGGCAACTGTATGGACATCACCGAACACAAGCTGGCGGAAGAACGTCTTCGTGAATCGGAGAATCTGTACCGCGCCATTTTTGAAACTACGGGTACGGCGACTATCATCATCGAAGAAGATACGACCATATCCCTTGTCAATAATGAATTCGTCAAGATGTCCGGCTACTTCAAAGCCGAATGGGAAGGAAGGAGGAGCTGGACCGATTTTGTGGCCCCAAAGGATGTTGAGCGGATGAAGTCCTATCATGGCTTGAGAAGAATCAATCCCGATGCCGCCCCCAGAAACTACGAGTTTGGTTTTATCGACAGCCGGGGCCGCATACGGGTCATGAATTTGACCGTAGGCATGATCCCGGGCACAAGGAAAAGCGTGGCTTCTTTTGCCGATGTTACCGAACATAAATTGGCCGAATATAAACTTCGCGAATCGGAAAATCTTTATCGGACGATCTTCGAAACAACAGGCACCGCGACGATCATTATTGAAGATGATATGACGCTCTCCCTTGTCAATACGGAATTCGAGCGGCTTTCCGGGGCGCCCCGGGACTACTGGGAAGGGAAGCGCAAATGGACGGAATTCGTAACCAAGAAAGATTTGACGCGAATGCTCGGTTACCACAAAAAGAGAAGGCTCGATCCCTTGGGAGTTCCCAGGAATTACGAATTCCTTTTTCTTGACAAGCAGAACCATATCAGGAACGTCATCATCACCATCGCCCTTATTCCCGGAACCAGGAAAAGCGTGGCCTCTTTCGCCGACATTACGGAGCAGAAACGGTCCGAGACGGCTCTAAGGAAGAGGGAGAGGGAAGTCCAGATGAAGTCCCGCAACCTGGAAGAAGTGAATACGGCGTTGAAAGTCCTTCTCAAGCAACGCGAAGAAGATAAATCCGAATTGGAAGAGAAAGTCCTCTCCAATGTGAAGGGCCTGGTGCTGCCTTACATCGAGAAATTGAAGCAGGGCCGCATCGGCAAGCGGGATATGTCCTTCGTGAATATTCTGGAATCTAATCTGACGAATATCATGTCATCGTTCACGCATCGTCTCTCTTCGAGGCATCTCAATCTTACACCCAAAGAACTGCAGGTGGCCAACCTGGTCAAGGAAGGCAGGACGACGAAGGAAATTGCCGAAATGATGGGGATATGTGCGGGAGCGGTGTCCCTCCACCGCAACCACGTTCGAAGTAAACTAGGTATAAACAATAAGAAAATCAACTTGCAATCGTATCTGGGCTCACTTCCATAGTATAGATATTATATATAATCGCTATGCATCTTTATTGTATTGATTTGGATAGATGTTTCCTTTATAATGTAAAGGCGTTACGGGAAAATTGCCCCGTATTCGCCTTCATCTCGAATCGCTGAACTCCATACACCAAGACATAGGAATCAGAGGGGCCGTGTGTGCGGCGGTCGTTGCCGTTTTGCAGGAACCGGAGACGCCATACCCCCAGTCCCCTCTCCGGATTAATGATTTTCGCTGAATATACAGGTTCCAATATGCGAGAGACAACACCTTGTTGCTCCGGCTTCACGGCTGTCCCGTAAAGTGTCGAGAAAGAGGAACCTTACCAGTCTTATTTCTTCATTACAGAATAGATTTTGTATCTTCGTGTTCTGAAAACGCGCATCGCGAAGCACATCGTGTCAGTATAGGAAAATAGACAGTAGTATCGAATCATTGCGGCGATGTCGTCGCATGTAGTCGAATACTGCGGTCTGTAGCCTATAGAACGGAAAACGTGCATCCATGCGTTATCCGTATGGTGCCAATCCATGAAAACCTGGGAGGGGAGAAGATGAAAACGAAAGATGTGGTTATTGTTTCAGCCTGTCGAACGGCGGTCGGTTCCTTCGGCGGAACGTTGAAAGACGTCCACGCTTACAAGATTGCCGCGACGACGATGAAAGAGGCGGTCAGGAGATCGGGGATTCCGGTGGAAGCGATTAACGACGTTCGTTACGGTTGCTGCCTTGAGCCCTACAACGCCTTGAATATCGCCCGCGTGGCGGCCCTGGAGGCGGGAATTCCGGATACGGCCACG
This sequence comes from Syntrophales bacterium, assembly GCA_963668175.1. Classification (GTDB taxonomy): domain Bacteria; phylum Desulfobacterota; class Syntrophia; order Syntrophales; family PHBD01. The sequence goes on along the minus strand of OY764159.1, from coordinate 130,061 downwards.
GCGGTGACGATCAACCGTGTCTGCATATCGGGAATGGAGGCGGTCGTTTCGGGAATGGCGATGATCCAGGCCGGCCTCGCCGACGTTATTCTTGCCGGCGGCGTGGAGCACATGTCCGGCGTTGCTTATGCATCCGCCGGTGCGCGTTGGGGCTGCCGCCTCCAGAGCCAGAGCTTCGACGACATGATGATCGAGGCCCTGTACTGCGGCTCAAAGCTGCAGCCGGGTCCGGAGAAGGGGCCTTTGAAGGAAGGGATGCCGATCGATCTCTGTAAGGGTAAGCCCTATATCATGGGACAGACGGCGGAATTCGTTGCCCAGATGTACAACATCAGCCGGGAAGAGATGGATGCGGTGGCGCTCCGGAGCCATAACAGCGCCGAGAGGGCGACAGCGGACGGATCGTTCCGGGAGGAGATTGTTCCGGTCGAAGTCCCGCAGAAAAAGGGGAAACCGCCGGTGATGTTCGACAAGGATGAGCACTTTATACCGGGACTGACGATGGAAAAACTGGCCGCGCTGCCCCCGGCCTTCATTCCGAAAGTTGGGAAAGTGACGGCGGGCAATTCGTCCGGGATCAACGACGGTTCGAGCGGCATGGTGCTCATGTCGGCGGAAAAGGCGAAGGAACTCGGCGCTACGCCTGTGGCGCGGATTAAGGCCGTGGGTTACGGCGGATGCCATCCGTCCGTTATGGGAGTCAGTCCGGCGCCGGCGGTACGGTCGGTCATGAGCCGGTCGGGACTGAAAATATCCGATTTCGAGCTTCTGGAAGTGAACGAGGCCTTCGCCGCCCAGTACCTGGGCGTGGAAAAGGAACTGGGGCTGAACCGCGAGATCACCAACGTGAACGGTTCGGGGATCGGCCTGGGCCATCCCGTGGGATCGACAGGCTGCCGGATTATGGTGACCTTGCTTTCGGCGATGAAGAAGAGAGGAAAGACCCTGGGGCTGGCGACGTTATGCGGCGGCGGTGGTGTGTCCATGGCCTGCGTCTTGGAAATGATCTGAATAAATCATAGAAGGAGGACGTTGTATGAGTTTCAAAGACGAGTACAAGAAGAAGCTGGTTTCTGCAGAACAAGCCGTAGGTGCCGTTAAATCGGGAGATTGGGTGGATTACGGTCATTTCACCTGTGCGCCGACGTATCTCGATTCTTTTCTGGCCAAGAGGGCAGACGAACTGAAAGACGTCAAGGTGCGCGCCGTCACCTATCCCGGATTGGCCGCTGTGGCCCAGGCAGATCCTTCCAGAGAAAAATTCTGCTACAACAATTGGCATTTCAGCGGCGGCGACCGGATCCTTCATGACAAGGGGTTGTGCAATTATGTGCCGCTGCTTTACCATGAAGGCCCTTCCTATTATCGGGATATCATCGATTCCGATGTGTTCATGGTCAAGGTTGCGCCGATGAACCGCAGCGGCTATTTCAATTTCGGCCCTTCCTGTTCCATATCGAAGGCGACAGCAGACCGCGCCAAGAAAGTCATCGTCGAGGTCAACACGAGTGTGCCTTACTGTTATGGCGGATTCAATGAATCCATCCACATCTCCGAAGTCGATTATATTGTGGAGTCGGACAACAAACCGCTCTTCAGCCTGCCGTCCGCGCCGATCAGCGAGGAGGACGACAAGATTGCCAGACTGATCATGAACGAACTTCATGATGAATCGGTCATACAGCTCGGCATCGGCGGCATGCCGAACGCCGTCGGGATGATGATAGCCCAATCCGACCTGAAAGACCTGGGCGTTCACACGGAGATGCTGGTCGATTCCTTTGTGGACATGTATGAATCAGGTCGCGTCACCAACAGGAAAAAACAGCTCAATACGGGGAAAATGGTCTATACGTTTGCCCTGGGGACCCAGAAACTCTACGATTTTCTCGATCACAATCCTTGCTGTGCCACTTATTCCGTTGATTATACGAACAATCCAGCCAGGATTGCCACAAACGACAACATGGTCGCCATCAACAATGCCGTGGAGGTCGATCTTTACGGGCAGGTCGCTTCCGAATCGTCCGGGATGAGACAGATCTCCGGAACAGGAGGCCAGTTCGATTATACGTTCGGTGCCTACAGTTCCAAGGGTGGGAAGGCTTTTATCTGCCTCACCTCAAACCAGAAGAACAAGAAGACCGGCGAAATCAAATCCCGTATTGTGCCGAAATTGGAACCGGGCGCCATTGTTACGATCCCCAGAACCGTCGTGCAATATGTCGTGACGGAGTATGGCATGGTGAACCTGAAAGGCAGAACAACCTGGGAAAGGGCGGAAATGTTGATCAGCATCGCCCATCCCGACACGCGGGAGGATCTTATCAAGGCAGCCAAAGAACAGGGAATCTGGCATAAGAGCAACAAGCATTAGAGAATAGAGGCTTGAATCCAACCCAATATCGCGTCAGACTTTCATGAAGCGCCGGAAAAACGGGGCAGATGGGTCTCGAAGAGACCCATCTGCCCCGGGGTGGACTAGATGAGATCACGCCTTCGGATGATGTCCGTCATGATCGGGTGTTTGTTCCTCTCGGCAGGTGGCGAACATTTAAATCACTAATTCTTCTAAAGATCTTTGTACACTTAACGACTATGCAAGCATGATTTCATTTTCGCAGTACATGCGATATTCCATCTCCGCATAGAAATACCTTGACAATCGGGATTAAAATATTTAAGCATTCGATTATACAAGATAATCGTCAAGACGTTACATAATTGTTTCGGCGGATTATAGTGATGGCCTAAGTGAAATGAAGAGGCCATCTTGTTTTTCTGTGACAATTTAAGGCTTTGCACGGATGAAGTGCTCAAAATGCCAGTTTGAAAATCGTCATGGAATAAGTTTCTGTGAACAGTGCGGGACAAAGATTGCCTGGGAATGTCCCCAGTGCAAGGAAATGATCCCTTGGGATACACTGTTCTGCGGTTTCTGCGGCTGTAAAAATCCGACGCCATCCTCGGGCTCCCCGTCCACAATCATCACCCAAAGCGAGCGGAAACATGTAACTGTTTTATTTTGCGATGTTTCCGGATACACGGCGATGTCCGAAACACTCGATCCGGAAGAGGTGAAGGACATCATGGGGCGTATTTTTGGGGAGATCGCCCGGGTCGTTGTCAAATATGAGGGATTCATCGAAAAATTCATCGGTGACGCGATCATGGTCATGTTCGGTATTCCGAAAACCCATGAGGATGACCCGATCAGGGCCATCAAAGCCGCCCTGGAAATCCATGAAACCGTGCGGAACATGAGTCCCTCCCTGGAAAAGAGAACCGGCAGTTCCGTAACGATGCACACAGGGATCAATACTGGACTCGTTGTCACGGGAGACATCAATGTCGATGAAGGCAAGCATGGCATTCTCGGCGATACGATCAATGTGGCATCACGACTTCTTGGACAGGCCCGGGCGGATGAAATCATCGTCGGAGCGGAAACATGGCGTCATGCCCAGGGATTCTTTCACTTCAAGAAACTTGATACTGCCCAAGTCAAGGGCAAGAAAGAGCGAATCCAGATATTCAAGGTCATAGCCACCAAGGGAGAGCCTACAAAAATTCACAGGCTCTCAGGGCTCAGCGCTGAATTGGTCGGCAGAATGGCCGAGATGACCGTATTGGGCGACGCTTTGGATCGTCTCAAGCAAGGGCAGGGATCGGTCGTCTCGATCATGGGCGATGCCGGGACCGGGAAAAGCCGTTTGGTGGAAGAGTTCAGAAAATCGTCGGATTGGCATGATGTCCTTTGGCGGCAAATGAATGCCTACGCTTATGCCCAGAACATACCCTATTTCCCGATTATCGACCTGATGAATCGCACCTGGCGTATCGAGGAGGGCGATTCCCGTCAACAGATCAAGGAGAAGATAGAATCCGTCATCGGCACCCTCCTAGGGGAAAGGGTCGATCTTATTCCTTACGTGGGAAGTCTCCTGTCTCTGAAGTATGCGGAAATTGAAGAAGTCGGGCCGGAGTATTGGAAGGTGAGGCTCCGTGAGGCCGTTCAATTGATCCTGGCCAATCTCTCACAAAGAATGCCGACGGTCATCTGTATAGAAGATCTCCACTGGGCAGATCCTTCAACGGTGGAACTGCTGGGCAGCGTATTGTCCGAATTGAATCACACCATGCTCTTTATTTGCACTTACCGGCCGGTATTCAAGTTTACGTCCACTTTCCCCGCGGCAAGTTCCGCCACGTATCAGGATATCGTTCTTCACGATCTCTCCCCGGCCGATACGCAGATCATGGTTAAATCGCTCCTGAAGACGAGATCCATTCCGTCTGAACTGAGAGATTTTATCTGGGATAAGGTGGAAGGCAATCCGTTCTATATTGAAGAAGTCATCAATTCCCTGATCGAGTCGGAAGTACTGGTCAGAGGGAACAACCACTGGTTGCTGTCGAAACCGCTGACATCCATCAATATCCCCTCCACCGTTCAGGGCGTTATTGCCGCACGGCTCGACAGGCTCGAAAGGGAACCCAAACGTATCCTCCAGGAAGCGTCCGTAATCGGGAGATCCTTTCTCTATGACATTCTGGAGAGCATCACGGATCTCAAAGAACATCTGAACGGGCATATAAGCAGTCTGGAAGGCCTGGACTTCATTCGTACCGGGAATGCGCTTGAATCCGAACAGGAACTGATATTCAAACATGCCCTGACTCAGGAGGTCGTCTACAACGGCTTATTGAAGAAAGAGCGGCAGGAGATCCATGAAAAGATCGGACGTGTGATGGAAACCCACTTTCACGACCGTCTTCCCGAGTATTACGAAGCCCTGGCGTACCATTTCAAACAAGGACACTCTCAGCTCAAGGCCGTTTATTACCTGACGAAAGCGGGTGAGAAGAACCGCGACCGTTATGCCGTTGACGAGGCCCATCAATATTACCGGGAAGCGTTCGAATTGCTGCTCAATATTTCCGACAGGACAGGAGAGACGGACATGATGTTGATGGATGTTTTCCTCAACTGGGCCGTCGTCTATTATCATCGTGCCGATTATAACCAGATGATCGACGTCCTGAAACGTTACGAAGATTTTGCCGTCTCCCTGGGAGACAAGAAAAGGCTGGGGATGTATTATGTATGGATGGGAGCGGCTTACGGACGATTGGAGTACCTTCGCGAAGGGTATGAGTACTTGCACAAGGCCTTGGCTATCGGAGAAAAGATCGGCGACGAGACGATCATCTGTTATGCCAGCACGTGGCTGAGTATGAATTGTTCCGACTTGGGGCTCATGGATGAAGCCCTTGACCTTGGCACGCGCGTTCACAAAATGGACCTGCATCTTGCTGACAAGAATATATTCCGTTTGTCGACGGCAGGGATCGGATATGCCCATTATTTTAAAGGAGAGCCCCGCGGCGCCTATGATGCCGGGTTGCTCCTTCTGGACTACGGCCAGAGTTACGATGACATGGGGTGCATGGTCCATGGCCATACCTGTCTGGGTATCAGCTATCTCGTGCAGGGGGATTACCCTTCCGCCATAGACTGTTTTCAAAAATCCATCAAGGCAGCACTGGAGCCCGTGTTCACGTTTACCGCGAAATTGATGCTGGGCATCTCCTATGTGGCAAACGGCCAACATCAGCAGGCGGAATACATCCTCCACGAAATCGAATTATTCAATGAGAGGTATGGATACGGTTTTGTCGGGACCGTCGCCAAGGGACTAAACGGCATCGTCCAAATCGCGCGGGGAAATCTTCAACAGGGGGTCGACATCGTGGAGAATGCCATCGACTTCTGTAATGTGAGCGAAAGCATGTATCGTTATGCCATGCTTAATTGCGTCCTCGGTAAGATCTACCTGCAAATAGTCCAGGGAGGGGGGAAGAAGGATATTTCCTTCTTAACCAAGAATTTCTGGTTTCTGCTTAAAACGGTCCCTTTGGCCAGGAAGAAAGCGGAAAAACATCTCAACTGCGCCCTCAGGTCGGCCCGTCAAATCGGCGCCATGAGCTTCGTCGCGCAGGCGTCCATGGAATTGGGAAGATTGTTCCACCTTCAGGGAAAGAACCGGTTGGCCGAGCGATACGTCAGGGAAGCGGTTGATATCTTTGAACAAACAGACGCAACCGTCTTCCTGAAGCAGTCCCGGGAATTGCTCGCATCGTTTTGAGCACGCCACGTCAGCCCTCGATCTTCGTTCATTGGGAACGGTCAGATACCATACAGCTCTGAGAGCCAGTGAGTGACAGCTTCAGCGTAAACGCCATGCCCCCTTTCATTCGGATAGCGGGAATCCTGCATCAGAAGATCTGCGGGTTTCAGGCTGTGCTGAGAAAGGTATCCCGCCCAGTACGTATGGGTCGGGATCATGGCACAGCCGAGATCGGAAGCTACTTCCCTGATGACCCGGTGGTAAATATCGACGGCATCCCTCTCGCGGGGATTATCAAGCAAGTGCGACATGACGAGGACGATATCCGGACGAAAACGCTTGTCTGCCCGGCGTATGATATGGACCAGGTTCTCCTTGAATTCGGAACGATAGACCGGCAAAAAGGCATCGTCGATCCCGAAGTGAATCATCAGGATGTCCGGCTTCAGGGGATCGATATCTGCATCGAAGGAGTTGACGCCGTCGAATGACGTATCCCTGGCCCGGGACCGGTTGATGATTTCGTGGTTCCTTCGATGGTAGAAGCTTTTAAGAATGTCGACGTAGCCCCGTTCGACACCGTGGCCTGCAGCTACGCTTCCTCCCCGGATAACTATTTTCATAAAGTACCCTCGCGATCCAGGGCCATTTGCAACGCCATCCTTCACGTAAATCAAACCAGTGTTTGCCGGAACGTGTGATCGAAAGCTGCGGATACAGGCTGCTTATGTTCCTGTACCACATCCATGACCGGATTGCACCACCTATCGGTTGCGGCAAGCCTTCGCACTTTTAGTCGTTGTGAAAATGGAGGGAGTTTGTTACTAAAAAAGATCGTCCTCTGCGGGGAATGACTGAATGAAAAATGTTGTCATGGGAACAGCCGGTCACGTCGATCACGGCAAGACGTCTCTGATCAAGGCGCTGACCGGTATAGATACGGACAGGCTTAAGGAGGAAAAGGAACGGGGCATCACCATCGAACTCGGTTTCGCTTTTCTGCCGCTTCCCAACGGACGGATACTCGGTATCGTGGACGTCCCGGGCCATGAAAAGTTCATCAAGAACATGGTGGCCGGGGCCGCCGGGATCGATTTCGTTATGCTGGTCGTCGCAGCGGACGAGGGGATTATGCCCCAGACGCGGGAGCACGTCGATATATGTTCGCTTTTGGGCATCAGCCAGGGTATTGTGGTCTTGACGAAGACGGACATGGTCGATGAGGACTGGCTGTCGCTTGTGACCGAAGATATCCGGGCTTTCCTGGAAAAGAGCTTCTTGAAGGGAGCGCCTATCATACCCGTTTCGTCCGTGACAGGGGCGGGTATTCCCAGCCTGATGTCAGCGCTGGAATCCATGACTGACAGGATCGAGGAGGTCGCGGACGCAGGCCTGTTCAGACTGCCCATTGACCGTGTCTTTACGATAAAAGGTTTCGGCACGGTTGTTACAGGGACTCTTGTCTCGGGCCGTGTCGGTGTTGGTGAGGAAATAGAAATTCAACCCGCGGCCCTGCGGGCGAAAGTCAGGGGCCTGCAGGTACACAACCGGCCCGTCAACATGGCCGATTCGGGACAGCGCACGGCGGTCAACCTTCAGGGTATCGACAAGGCGATGGTCGACAGGGGCCATGTCCTCGTTGCCCCCGGAACCTTTGAGCCGACGCGCCGCATTGACATTTTGTTCGAGTATCTGGCCGTCAATGAAAAAAAAATGAAGAACCGGACGCTCGTAAGGTTTCATACGGCAACGAGTGAAATCATTGCACGATTAATTCTGCTGGAAAAGGAATCCGCCGAACCGGGTGAGCGTGCCTATGCCCAGCTCTTTCTGGAATCCCCGACGGTGGTTATGGCGGACGACCGGTTTGTCATCCGCAGTTATTCGCCGGTAACGACCATCGGCGGCGGTACCGTCGTCGACCCTCTGCCGAAAAAGCATAAACGAAATGCTGCCGGCTCGATCGGAGAGCTTGCCCGTCTTTGCAGCGGAGAGCCGATAGAAAGAACTCTGACGATTATCGAACGTGCAGGACTCGAAGGGATCGATCTTTCTCATCTGGTGATCAGGACGGGTCTGCATCAGAATAAGCTGAAGAAAATCCTGGAGGGGCAAATATCCCGGCGGCAGGTCGTCCAGGTTGAGCATGAGCCCATCCGGGTTGTCTCGGGTTCCGTTTATGAAATTCTCCAAAACGCCATGATCTGGGAACTGGAGGCGTACCATAAGAAAAATGTCCTCAAGGAAGGTGTCGCCAAGGAGGAGTTGCGATCAACATTGGGATCTTATATTGCAGCCAGAATTTTCAATATGGCGCTTAAGGACATGGAAAAGGCCGGTAAGATCGTGATCGATAAAGAGAGTGTCCGCATGACGACCCACCGAGTTGCTCTCAAGGCGGACATGGAAGATTTGCGGAGCGCCATAGCGTTATCTTATCGGGACTGCGGACTGGCGCCGCCGACGGTCAAGGAGATTGGGGAAAAATTCTCCGGGCAGAAATCTCAGGTGGTCAATGTTCTGAATGTTATGCTGAGAGAGGGGGCCCTGGTCAAGATAAGCGAGGAATTGTACTATGACAGAAGGGTTCTCGAAAACCTCCGGGAGGACTATAAGGGATTGCTGATCAGGGAGGGCAAAGCCACACCGACAAGTTTTAAGGAGTTGACCGGATTGTCACGAAAGTTCATCATTCCCCTGATGGAATATTTCGATATGACCAAACTGACCATCCGGGCCGGCGAACATCGCCTGCTAAGGGAAAGAGAAGCGAAATGATGAAGACATCCGGCGACTCTTCCGTGGAGTGGTGCGAGGTGAATGAACTTATCGGTTCTTCCTCGCGACCGGTCCGGGCCGCGATCATCCGGGAAATTGCTCTCGATGTGTTCGTCGACGGCGAAAAGATGGTTTCCATCGCCTGCGTTGGCGAGCATATCGATGAACTCGCTGTCGGATTCCTGTTGTCCGAAGGTCTGATCCGATCGAAGAGGGATATTGCCGGATTGCAGGTTTCCGAAGACGGCCGGGCCGTCCGTCTCACCCGGGCAAGTTCCTGCGCGAACAAGAACGATTTGTTTTCGGGACCTGATAACGTCCGGTCCATTGCATCCAGCGGTGCCGGGAGTTACAGGATAAACCAGATGCGGGAACCCCTCGAGAGCTGCATAGATATGAAGATAACGCCGGCAACAGCCTGCTCATTAATGCGCGACATGATCTCTCTGGCAGTTCTTCATGAAGAGACGAGGGGCACCCATTGCGCCGCTCTGGCCGATGCGTCGGGTATCATCGCCGTCCGTGAGGATATCGGCCGGCATAATGCTGTCGACATGCTTGCCGGAAACATGTTACTTAATGACATGGACGCATCGCGAAATATACTTGTCCGGACGGGAAGAATTTCTGCCGAGATCATTCATAAGATATGGACAATAGGGATTCCTGTCGTGATTTCAATCTCCGTGCCGACATCGGCGGCCCTCAGTCTGGCCCGACAGGCCGGTATAACGGTCATCGGTTCCGTGCGTGGAGACAAGATGACAATCTATCATGGTGAAGAAAGGGTATGCATTTGATTACAAAAAATATTTATATCAAGGATATCAAGTCGGGGGCTAAAATCAGCGACCATTTCCTGGTCGCGGAGAAGACCCTGGCCTATTCGCAGAAAGGACTGCCTTATCTGAACCTCCGCCTGAAAGACAGGACCGGGGAAGTGGAAGGCAAAGTCTGGGATAATGCCCATGAATGGGACAAGGTGTTCAAAAAAGGCGACATCGTGCAAATCTCCGCGCGGGCGTTAAACTTTCGCAATGCCGTGCAGCTTTCCGTCGCTGATGTGGTCAAGGTTGACAATCTGGACATCGATCCGGCCGATTACTTTCCGGTCGCAAAGCAGGATATCGACGAGATGTTTAAAGATCTCATGGTTTTCGTCGAGCAGGTCGAAAACAGCCATCTGCGGGCGCTGCTCGATGCCTTCCTGCAGGATGAAGATATCCTCCGCCTTTTCAAGCGCGCGCCGGCCGCCAAGGGGTTCCATCATGTCTATGTGGGGGGGCTTCTCGAACATACCCTGTCGGTTGTCCGTCTTGTCGATTTTGCTGCCCATCATTATCAAGGAGTCAACCGTGACATGCTGCTGGTCGGGAGCATCCTCCACGACATCGGCAAAATTTACGAATTTTCCTATGACAGCCTCATTGACTATACGGATGAAGGCAGGCTTATAGGGCACATTGTAATCGGTCTCGAAATGCTGGATGCGAAGATTGCGACCGTTGAGAGCTTTCCGCCCCAGTTGGCTATGACGCTTCGACATCTGATTTTGAGCCATCACGGCGTTCTCGAATACGGATCGCCAAAGAGACCGAAAACCGTGGAAGCCCTTGTCGTGCACTATATGGATGATCTCGATGCCAAGGTGAACGCCTTTCAGGAGTTTATCGGAAATTCGGCCCATGACAGCGAGTCCGACTGGACGCCCTTTAACCGATTTTTTGAACGCTTCATTTACAAAGGAAAGTGAGTCGATGCGCCGTTATGGAAATGAAAAATGTATTGACGACAAAGCCTTTTCTGGCTTTTTTATACCGGTTTATCCGTTTATACAGCCTTACCTTCAGACTGAGGATTGAAAATGAGACCGAATGGCTGACGTTTGTGAATCAAGGCGGGACCGTTGTCCTCTGCGCGTGGCACCAGCAGTTCTTTTCGGCCATCCGCTATTTTCAGAAATATCGGCATTTGAATCCGTCTATCATGATCAGCAAGAGCCGGGACGGGGAGATTATTGCGGACGTCGCAAGGAGAAGCGGCTGGCAACCTATTCGTGGTTCTTCCTCGCGGGGCGGAGCGGAAGCCCTGCGAACAATCATCGGGCGCTTTGGGCAGTCGCGGATGGTAGGGCACATTGTTGACGGTCCGCAGGGACCGGCAGGACAGGTCAAGGCAGGGGTGATAAGACTCGCCCACGCGGCGGACGCCATGATCATTCCTTTCTACACTTCTGCCAACCGTGCCTGGTATTTTAACAGTTGGGACAACTTCTTCCTTCCCAAACCCTTTTCCAGAGTGACCATATCCTTCGGCGAAATGATCAAGTTTACGGCAACGGACAACCATGACGAGTTTGAGTGTCAGCGGATGCATCTGGAAAAGACGATGGCCCCGGGCCTGCAGGGCCGTCTTACCGCGTAAACGAAAAGAAAGGAGCCCGAGATGCCGGATAGGCAATATACATTCGTTACGACCGTCACTTCCGATCAAATCCGGCAGATTGTTGCCCTCTATCAGGAAGAGGGCTGGTGGGAAGTTGAAGATGGGGATGATCCCCGGCTCGTGTTGCGGCTCATTTCCGGCAGTCATTGTTTCCTCGCGGTTTTCGAAGGCGAACGGATTGTCGGCATGGCGAGGGCGATCAGCGACCGTGTCAGCGATGCCTACATCCAGGACGTCAAAGTATCGTTGTCTCGCCGGGGCCAAGGGATCGGTAAGATGATGATCGAGACGATCATCGAACGGCTGCATGCGGACGGCTTGAGGTGGATCGGTCTTATTGCAGAGAGGGATTCGTTTCGATTTTATGAGAAGCTGGGCTTTAAAGCGATGGCTGCGTCCAGGCCCATGCTGTTGAAAGGATAAAAGACAACCAAGAGTAAAATGAGGTGCGTATTTCCATGAAGCCAATAAGCATCGAAGATTATGCATTGCTTAATCCGTATTTTGTCAACCAGCCTTATCGTTTGAGCATCTATTCCCTTTTGTCGGTCATTGTTTGGAGCGGGCAAAAGTATACGAGCAGCTATGCCATCGAAGATGGGGCAGTGATTCTCGGCAATGAGGCCGTCAACAACCCGCAGGACCGCTATCTGGTCCTGCCCGTAAACCCCAAAGGGTCTTTCTCCCCCGAGTATCTTCATCAGCTGGCCCGGCGACTGGACTATCGGGAATACTGGTTCGTTCCGGCGGATTATTTACAGCAGTTCGACCTTGCTGCCGTCGAATCCCTGTTCGTTGTCTCGGAGCAACCCGAGTATGAAGATTACATCTATCTGACAGAAGATCTCGCCCTCCTGAAAGGCAATCGATTCTCGAAGAAACGAAATCTGATCCACCAATTCGACCGGACGCACAAGGATACGGGAAGAGTGGCCATGGAACGCCTGACGAGCAGCCACGCAGAAGAGTGTCTCGAATTTTTGACGAAATGGTGCGCCGAGCATGGCGACTGCGATGGACCGGAAAATGAAAGCCTCGCCTGCGAAAAGAGAGCATTGACAACGGCCCTGCGTTCTGTCGATACGCTCGAAGGCAGGGGGCTTTTAATCCGAATTGACGGTGTCGTCAGTGCGCTGGCGATCGCTTCGCGATTGAACGATGCGACCGGCGTCCTCAATTTTGAAAAGGCCTTTTCCGATATCCGCGGTTTGTATCAATTCCTCGACAATGAGTGTGCCAAACAGCTTTTTACGGGTTATCGTTATATCAACAAGGAAAGCGATATGGGGCTTCCCGATCTCGCCCATTCCAAGAAGTCTTACTACCCCGTGGACAGGTTGAAATCATTCAAGCTTATCATGAAATGAACAGTCGGATTCACGAGGTTCGATAGCGTTTTCGGTAATGGATGCCCACGTGTGGTCCTAAGCCCTTCAAAGTGATGAAAAAATGCGGATTAATGGATGAAAATGTGATACATAAAGAGAAGAGATAAGTTGCCGAAACAGAATAACATCTTATCGAACCATCATCATATTGTGGAAAGGAGATTCCCGAAATGGCTAAAGAAATCTCGGAAAAAGGAGTAACCAGGAGAAATCTGATCAAGGGCGTAGCTCTCGGTACGGGTGCACTGGCCTTGACGGGTCTTGGGACGGGAACTGCCGAATCGGCAGGGATTCCCAAGAAATGGGATAAAGAAGCCGATGTCGTGATCCTGGGATTCGGCGGGGCAGGGGCTTGTGCGGCTATCGAAGCTGCCGACGCTGGTGCGAAGGTTATAATCCTGGAAAAGCAACCTCAGAACAATCTGATCAACAATACACGTATGTCCGGCGGTATCTTCCATTGCCCCGATCCGACGGGAAACAAGGAGGCGCTGAAGGCATATGCCAAAGCCATGTTCAGCGGAGAGAATATCCCGGCCAAACTGGAAGGCGAACAGCCGGAATTTTCCGATGGCCTGGCGCAGGCCTGGGCCGATCTTTCTCCGGAGAATGTCGACTATTTAAAGAAGCTGGACCCGACTTTCAATGTCGTGGCCTTTTCCCGCTTCTCGGGCGCCGCTTTCCCCAATTTCCCGGGCGCCAAAGAGTGCAAGTATCGCGTATACGGAAGTTCGTTTACGGACAAGGCCAGTTTCGATGTCCCCACGAAGGATTTGCCGAAGAACCAAAAAATGAACGGCGAGGCGTTTTTTACCGTACTGAGAGAGGCGGTTGAAAAGCGAAAAGTCAATATTCTGTGGGAAACGCCGGCCATTCGTCTGATCGCAAACGATGATGGAGAGATCCTCGGTGTGGTCGGCCAAAAGAAAAACGGTGGTACGGTGACATGTAAGGCCAAAAGGGCCGTTATCATTACGACCGGCGGTTATGAATACAGCGTGCCTATGCGAAAGGCTTTCCTGGAAGGACCGGGAATCGAAGGATGGGCTTTTTACGGAAGCCCGGAAAATACCGGTGACGGTATTGCGATGGCCATGAAGATCGGTGCCGGGTTGGCAAAAGTGGGCAAGGCGGCATCCCGGATGATCATGGTCGTTCCCATCCGCCGTTATGGTTTGAAAATGGGAATCATCACCGATTCCGTCGGAGGGGCCAACTCCATCGTCGTCGACAACTACGGCAACCGTTATGCCGCGGAGACTTTGATTACAACCGATCCAAGCCGTTACTTCTTCTATAAGGAAGCGGTCAAATTCGACATCACCAACCTGATATACCCGCGGATGCCGAGCTGGATGATCTTTGACGAAACGTTACGGGCCAATGTCACCATAACGTCCCTCGGTATTTCGACGGCCGGTTTCGGTTTCGTCCCCTGGACCAAGGATAATATGGACGCGATAAATCGCGGCTGGATTCTGCAGGCGGACACCCTGGAGGCCCTGGCCGAGAAGATTAAGAATCAAAAAGAGAACAGGAATATGATGGATGCATCCAACCTGAGCAAGACCGTTGCCCGCTTCAACGATTTCTGCAAGAAAGGGAAGGATGAAGATTTCAGCCGCAGGGCCGGAACGCTGAAACCCGTCGAAAAGCCTCCTTTCTATGCCCTGCCTCTTGTTGCCGGTGGGCCGAATACCAAAGGCGGCATCATGGCGAATGCGCAAAGAGAGGTCCTCACTTGGGAAGGCAAGCCCATTCCCAGGTTATTTACGGCCGGCGAGATATCTTCCGCACTGAAATTCGTCTATCAAGGAGGCGGAAATCTGACCGAATTGATTGTCTTCGGGCGCATTGCCGGAAAGAATGCCGCAGCTTTGAAGCCTTGGAAATAGCAGATAAATACGAAAGCGGAGAACGAGGGAAGACCCTTCTCTCCGCTTTTTCATAACGGTATGGGAGGTTGATATGATGAACATACCGGTTACCCGAAAAAGCAGGAATGCGTTGGTTGCCGCTTTCCTGATCATTTGTTTTGTTCTTGCAGGCCTTCCGCTTATGATTATGGCCCAGGACAAGATGATGCTTGCCGACAAGCATAAAGCGAAGGGGCTCAAATGCGATGCCTGCCATCAGGAAACGCCCCCAAAGAATTCCGTGCCTTCAGCCAAGTGTCTCTCTTGTCACGGCGATGCGGAAAAGCTGGCGATGAAAACGGCTGCCGTAAGACCGAATCCGCATGATACGCATCTCGGCGAAATGGCTTGCGAGCAATGTCATCATGCCCATAAGCCCTCAGAAGACGCCTGCGCCAAGTGCCATCATTTTGGCTTGAAAGTTCCGTGATCCATGGGGCATCACCCCTCGTGCCGGTGAATTGCGATTTGGATGCCTCGTGTACCGCTGTCTTCCGCTGGAAAAAAGGATCTCTGCCGCTTGATAAGCCGCAGAGATCCTTTTCTTTCCGGAAGGTTCATAAAATCATCCGGTTTTCGCTTAAAGTGCTTTATCTGCAAAACATCCCACCGTTGAAAATGGTTGACACACGGAACGGCACCCCATATACTGCCGCGGCAGTGAAAATTTAATGAATAATGTTGAATAAATGGGCACCCACGGACAGAATCGGGGGCGAGGTGATTTTTTGTTTTCCGGCGGGACACTGGTGCCGGAAAAGACGCAGCAAGAAATCCGGGCGAGTTGCCCGGTGAGCAGGGGGAGGAATTTACCTGATACCCTATGATGCTGAGTGACGCTCTGGTCGAAGCCTTAATTGCCCTGGATGTGAGATACGTGTTTGGCGTCAGCGGCGCGAACATCGAACATCTCCATGACGCCATCCACCGGCTGGGACAAGGGAGACTGAAGTCCGTCATGGCCAAAAGCGAAGACGGGGCGGGGTTCATGGCCGACTGCCGCGCGCGGGTGCACAGGACATTGGGCGTCTGTTGCTCGACGTCGGGCGGCGGCATGATGAACCTCATTGCCGGCGTTGCCGAGTCCTATGCAGAGTCGGTTCCCATCCTGGCATTGATCGGGCAGCCTCCGTCAGCATTGGACGGAACCGGTTCGTTCCAGGAGTCTTCCGGGGTCGGACGATCGGTAGACAGCCTGGGGCTATGGCGTTCCGTGACCAAGTACACGGCCAGAATATCGAATCCGGCATCCTTCTGGAGCCACATGACCGAGGCCGTTAAGGCCGCTCTTTCCGGACGGCCGGGGCCTGCGGCCTTACTCCTGCCGCGCGATATCTTCGATAAGGAAGTCGATCCCGTCCCCGACGGGTGGGTTGAAAAACTGAGCGGCGAAGTCCGTCCGGCGAAGTTGTCGGAAGAGACCGTTCGCCCTCTCTTTGATGAAATCGGCCGGGCCGCAAATCCTGTCATCGTTTTCGGTCAAGGGGTGAGACGCTGCAGCAAGCCGCAGGCCGTGGCCGATTTCGCCCGGGCAGCCGGATTACCCGTGGTGACGACCCTTTCCGGACGCGCCGAATTCGCCAACGACGATCCTCTCTATCTGGGCAGTCTGGGCGTCGCCGGACATCCGTCCGTTCATGCCTATTTGAAAGAGCGAGCGGACCTGCTCGTCGTCGTCGGATCGGGCCTCAATTTCATGACACGGCAGCCTCTCGGCGTCGTTCTTAAAAAAAAGAGAATCGCCGTTGTCAATGTCGATATCGGTCAAATCGCTCGGATCACCACTCCCGATATCGCCATTGAAGCCGACGCGGGTGAAGTCTTTCAGGTCCTATCCATGCTGCAGGAGCGAACGCCACTGAAAGTCAAACCGATTGCCGGCTACACACGACGGATATTCAAGCCTCTTCCTGTCCCGTCCCCTGATGTAAATAACCGTCATGCTGCAGCCGACTCGCCGCCGCTTAAGCAAAGCGAGGCGATCAGGTGTCTGCAGGATTACCTGCCGGTGAACGGTCATCTGATCCATGATGCGGGAAACTGCGCCACGGCGGCGATACACATGACCCGGCTGCCGTCCGGGGCCAGTTCGATCATTGCCCTGGGCATGGGAGGGATGGGTTACGCCATCGCGGCCGCTGTCGGCGCCCAGATGGGTTCGGATCGAGGGGCCAGGACCATCGTTTTTGCAGGTGACGGCGCTTTTCTCATATCCGGTTTTGAAATCCATACGGCTGTGGAATACAGGCTCCCGATTCTCTATGTTATTTTCAACAACGGTATGCACGGGATGTGTGCGCTGCGTCAGCAGTTGTTTTTCGAATCGAGACTGGAGTGTGTCCGCTATGCGCCGGTAGATATCGCCCAGACCGTCAGAGGATTCGGCGATGCCGGGAGGCTCTGGGTCGGCAGTGCGGGAACTCTGTCCGAACTGCGCAGGGAACTTAAGAGCTATCACGAAAACACCGCCATACCGGGCGTTCTGGAACTGAGGTTGTCCTGCGAAGAAATGCCGCCCTTTACGCCGTTTCTGCCGGATGATCCGGAAACGGAGCCTCTGTGATGCGAAGAGATTCGGCTGTCTGCTTCGGCCGATATAAATAACCGGAATTATTGCCCCTTCCAATACGTGAATATCGCCCTTGAGGGGGGCAGGACAGTATCCGTCGGAGGATGATGAAGGATCCAAGTCATGAAAGGTGCGCAAATCATCGACGTTGTCAATTTCATGCCGGAGCGCATTGTCGATAACGAAAAACTGGTATCGAATGTCGAAAATGGCGGCGAACTGGACAACGATCTTTTTTTTAAGGGCGTCTTGCAGAGACGCTTTGCTTCGCCGGAATACCTTTCATCAGACCTGGGGGCCAGGGTGCTTGAACGCCTTCTTGACCGCACCGGCACCGGTCCGCAAGATGTCGACCTGATCCTCTATTCCTGCATCTTCAGCGACTATCTCTGGCCCAGCATCGGACCCGCCATCCAGCACCGGGTAGGTGCAAAGGGGGCATCCGTCATCAATATCGATACCGGTTGCAGTTCGTATCTGTCCATGCTCAATACGGCTCGGGCGTTCATCGAAGCGGGCCTTTACAGGACGGTGGCGGTTGTAACCGTGACCAATTTCATCTCCAGGCTTCCCGAATTTCAAAAATCGAGATTATCCTGGGTCCTAGGCGATGGGGCGTCCGCCACGCTTCTGTCTAAAGGGGAATCGAGCTTTCTTGGCAGTTACGAGCGCTCCTGCGGCGAAAATTACGGCCTCTTCGTATTTGAGCCCGACAGTGTTCAGGCCGCCTCTTTGAATTACTGGGAAAGGGGTTCCGGCCCGATCATGGTACATTTCTCGGCCGAACTGGTGCAGACGATCGGCAAAAACGCCCTGGAGCTTGTCCCACAGGCTGTTAAAAACTGTCTTGCCGGGGCCGGCCTGTCGGCCGACGATATAGCACTGCTCTTGACGCATCAGCCCAATACGCATTTTATCAGGGAATGGCGGGATCGGATAGGTATCGATGCCCCCCGCGTTCATGATACGCTTGAGCAATACGGGAATCTCTTCCAGGGTTCTCTGCCCGTCACCCTGGCCGATGCCCTGGAAAAGGGTAAAGTACATCATGGCGACCGGATTGCCATGGGGACCTTCTCCAATGGCGGGGACTTCGTGAGTGCCCTGGCAATACGATGGATATAGGCGTTGTAAACGGAAAAATCGCATCGGCGATCTTAATAAATTTACATTGTATGGATTTTAAGGAGGAATCATGGAAAAGACGCGCGACAGTTTGGGGCCGTGGAGCCGAGATGCTCTTGTTACCAATGGCATCGCTTCGAGAGATATCCCCGGTCTTTATTCCTGTGAAGACCATGGCATTCCCGATATATCGGCGAAGCTTCAGGAGCTGACGAAAGAATCTTACCAGCACGAGGAAATCTTCGGCAAGTACAGCCACATCGGCGAGTATATTCAATGCCCGGTCGATATGGCCTTCGAATACGCAGCGAACGTTTACAGCTTGGAGGAGTGGACGTTCAGTCTGCGCCGTTTTAAGCACATCGGCGGCGGCCTGTACAAGGGTGAGGAATTCCTCGGCAAGGACACCCCCATCTACATACGGGCAGAGGCCTATCCCGACAGCCGTGTCGTCGATTATCCCTGCGCCTGGGATCAGGGCGAGGAACTCTGGATGAGGTATCATTTTCGTTTTCTCGATGCCATGCCGACGCTCCGCAAGCCGGGCACCGTCATGTTATGGACCAACTGCAAGCATCCCTATTATGATCGGAGCGTGACGAACGTTCCGGAATATATCTCCACCGGGCGCGATCGCACGGACCGTAAGTGGGTAGGAGACATCTGGCCCTATTTCGATGCCATTCACCGTATCGAAACGGCGAATCTCAAGGCGATTCTGGAGTATCGCTTCCGGGTTTCATAATCGAAAGAAAACCGTCTTTGAAAAATCCATTGACGAACACGTAAACTTGTTATACGCAGAAATCGGCATGCGGGAGGGCTGTGTTGGGGGACACCCCTCCTCTTAAATAAAATGTGATGCAATGTTAGAGGGAGGGGCGGATGGTGTTGAGTGATTTCGACAGCTTCCTGGATAGGTTGGAGCAGCCCCTGCCGGAGGCAAAGACGGCAAGGGTTATTGATGTGGCGGTGAATGCGCAGGCGGCGTGTACGGGTTTCGGCGTATCCTGTGCGCAGTTCGCTGTTGCTGCGGCGATGGAGTCGACTGCTTCCGTCTTCCGGCAGAAATAGAGAACGAGGCTGCAAAGAAGCCCTTGCGAGCTGCTTATCGCAGCCTCGAATCATACGGTATTATCTCTGGAATTCAGGCTGCACCCTGACCGGATTTCGATCCCGTATCATCCGCCGTTCGAAACATCCCCATATAAAACGAATACATCTATTGATCGGTTATGAAGACCGCCTGTCCTTTCAGCGTTTCCTCAACTCGGCAATAAGTTTCGGGACAATATCGTAGAGATCGCCGACAATACCGAAATCGGCGGCGTCGAAGATCGGGGCGTGCTCATCCTGATTGACGGCGCAGATGACTTTTGCATTGCGTATACCGGTGACATGCTGGATCTGACCGGAGACGCCCAGTCCGATATAGAGGTCGGGTTTGACCTGAATGCCGGACAGCCCGATGCAGAGGTCTTCCGGAAGCCAATGCATCTCTTCCGAGATCGGCCGGGTGCATCCGATTTCGCCCTCCAGCAATTCCGCCAGCTCCCTGGCCAGAGCGAGGTCTTCCTCTTTTTGCAGGCCCCTGCCGACGCAAACCACGACCTTCGCTGCCGCGATATCCCGGCCTGTCCGTTCCTTGGCCTTTATTCCCGCGATTTTGACCGCCGAAGGAGGCGGTGCGGGCAGTTCCTTTACGGCGCCTTCCCTGGGTTCTGCCGGCTTCGCCGCCTCAAAGGTGCCGGGCGTGATTGTTGCGATAAAAGGACGGGTCGTGCAGGCGACTTTCTGAATGGCGGCTCCTCCGTAAGCCAGGCGCTCCATTTCCAGGGTCTTGCTTGAGCTGTCGTAATGCATGCCGATGCAGGCACTGCAAAGACCGGTATCCAGCCTGGCCGCAAGTCGAGCGGCCAGGTCCCTGCCTCTGGCCGTTGCGGCAACCAGGATGAGATCCGGGTCTTCATTCTTCGCCTCGGCCGCCATGACGGGGAGATAGGCGTCGAAGGATTGGTCTTGGGGAAGGATGGGCAAAAAGAATACCTGGTCCGCCCCAAGAGAGAAAAAATCCGAGGATGCTCCTCGATCTTTAGGAAGCAACACGGTCACCGCCGTTGCCATCGCGGCCGCTGTGACCTTGCCGATGCCGAGCAGCGCCTGCGCCTGTTCCTTCGTTTCCGCTATAATCCAAACTCCAGCCATATATTAACCCCTTTTAAGCGATGACGCCTTTCTTTCGTAAAGATTCGACGAAGCGTCCGATGTCCCCGGCATCGGTGCCGAACCGGACGGAATCGCGTCCCATGCCTGCCGCTGTCATACCGGTGGTGCGCAGGCGGGATGCGCCGACTTCCGTAAGATCGTCCTTGCGGATGGTCGTCACCGGTTTTTTTGAAGCCATGAGGGTGTCTTTCACGCCCGGAATCCTGGGAGTATTGATCTCGGGGAGCACCGTCACCAGGGCCGGAAGTTCCACGGTGACGATCTCGACGCCCTCCTCAACCTTGCGCTCTGCCGTCAGGCGGTGGCCGTCCAAATGAATTTTTTGTACAAAGGATATGCTGGGAATCCCCAGGCATTCGGCCAGTCCGGGACCGACCTGCTGGGCATAGAGGTCGCTCGATCCCTCGCCGCAGAGAATGAGGTCGTAAGGAATCCGCGAACGGATGATTTCCCCCAGAATTCCGGCCGTCTGCCCCGGGTCCAGATCGCGGAAAGCGGCATCGGCGATGAAGAATGCCTGGTCCGCGCCCCGGGAAAGGGCATCTTTCAGGCCTTTGGTTGCTTCCGGGGTACCGACTGTGACGGCAACAACCGCACCGCCCTGTGCCTCGCGAAGACGGACGGCCTCCTCCATGGCGTTGCGGTCGTAATCGCTGATCTTGTAGTCCACGGAGGAGAAGTCGAGTGCTCCCGATGATCCCCGCCGGATGTAGGCTTCATCGACGACCCATTTGAAGCAGGTTACGAAGTTGGGCATGATCTGTCACCTCTTGGTGCCGGAATACGGTCGGCACCGCAATATTTACCGCCGAAGACGGTCCGGGCACGGCACACGACGTGTGCCGTGCCCGGTTTCAAAACTTTAGAAAAACGGAATCAGCGCAGGACGTTGCCGGAAATGACCATACGCTGGGCTTCCGAGGTCCCCTCGTAGATTTCCGTGATCTTGGCGTCGCGCATCAGCCTCTCCACCTTGGCGCCCTTGACATAGCCGTAGCCGCCGTGTATTTGCACTGCTTTAATGGTATGCCTCATGGCCGCCTCGGCGGCGAAAAGCTTGGCCATGGACGCTTCCTTGCTGAAAGGCTGGTTTTGGTCCTTGAGCCAGGCGGCATGATAGGTCAGGAAGCGAGCCGCGGCAAGGTCCGTCGCCATATTGGCGATCATCCAAGAGATGGCCTGATTTCTGGAAATCGGATTTCCGAACTGCACGCGCTCCTTGGAGTATTTGATGGATTCGTCCAGGGCGGCCTGCAGGATGCCGACCGATTGGGCGGCAATACCCACCCTGCCGTGGTCGAAACCCGTCATGGCCATGGCCAGCCCTGCTCCTTCCTTGCCCAGGAGGAATTCCTTCGGGACCCGGCAATCCTTGAAGAAGACTTCGGACGTCTGCGACGAACGGAGGCCCATTTTATTGAAATGCTCTCCCGGCTTCATGCCCGGAGTTCCCTTGGGGATGATAAAAGCGCTCATGCCCTTTCGGCCCGCTGCCTTGTCCGTCCAGGCGAAGACGGCATACGTATCGCCCGTGGGACCGTTCGAGGTGAAGGTTTTTGTCCCGTTGAGGACGTAGTCGTTCCCGTCGAGAACGGCTGTCGTCGTCGCCGACATGACGTCCGTTCCCGCGCCCGGTTCTGTAAGGACGAAGGCCCCGAGATGCTGCCCTTTGGCCATCGGGACGAGGAATTTCTTCTTCTGTTCGTCGTTGCCGTAAAGGAGAACCAGCATACAGGCGATGCCGACGTGAATGGACACGGTAAAACCCGTGGATGCACAGGAACGGGAGAGTTCTTCCACCGCAACGATGTGGGTCAGGTAATCGGCCCCGGCCCCCCCGTATTGCGGGGGAATGGGAATGCCCATCCAGTCTCCTTCGGCCAGTTTCTTGAACAGCTCGGCCGGATGACGGCTGTTTTCATCGATTTCCACGGCAATAGGGTCCACGTTCTTTTCCGCGAATTCCCGCATGTTCTTGCGAATCAACTCTTGTTCTTCGGTCAGTTTGAAATCCATATCATCCCTCCTTGTGGTCTTATTATCCCGGCCATGGTGTCACCTCGATGGCCTCACCGGCGTCAAGCTTCCGGGAAACTTGTGAAACGAAAAAATGAATATCATGGACGTCCGCCGTCCTGACGGCGAGCCTGGTTTACCGTTCTTGGGATCACGCCGCCACCAGGCACCGGGTCCGTCTTTTCTGCCCTTGTCTCCGGGTGCGTACCCAGGCGGCATTGCTGCTAACCAAAGCGGAACTGAACACCCGTTCCGCCTTCGGGATAGCGCCACTCCAAAACGTCCGTTGTGCATAGCAAACGGCATGTACCGCATTCCAGACAGCCCTCCGTCGTCAGAGCGACATCCCCCTGATCGTTTTGGCTGTAAAGCCCCGCCGGACATATGCGGACCGCCGCCTGAAGACGTTCATCCCTCTCTTGGCCGCTTTTGATTTTGATGTGCGGTTCGTTCAAGGGTTTGAATACGTCGAGTCCCAATTTTGCTTTCAAATCGGTGCCGTCGCTCATATCTTCGTCATGGTCCTTGCATCTTTCGCGATTTTCCAGACTTCTCCCCAGGGCAGGCGCTTTCTCAGAGCGGGATATATCCTTTCCTTGGCGCCGCCGGGAACTTCATATAGATTTTTGAGTATATCGCCGATCATTTCGGGGTATTGATTGAAAATGCGGGGATTATCCAAGATATGGGGTGCCTCGCGGAAATTTTCGAAATCCTTTAGAACGAAGCTGTCCTTGAGGGTCTGTTGATAGGAAGAAAGGCTTTCCTTGTCGAAACCGCCTCTCTGTTTGGCCTTCAGAACGGTCCGGGCGGCGTGATATCCGGAAGCCAGGGCGTATTCCATGCCCCGGACCGTGAAGCCCATGTTCAGGGCCAGACCGGCCGCATCTCCCGCAACCATGATGCCGTCCCCGTACAGACGGCCCAAGCCGCCAAATCCTCCTTCGGGGATGACATGGGCGGCATATTCGACGGTCGATCCGCCTTTAATCAGGCAGGCGATTTCCGGACGGTTCTTGAATCGTTCCATGAGTGCCGGGAAATTGCTGACTGTGCGGTCTTCGAGAAGGTCCTTCAAACCCATGACGATGCCCAGGCTAATGCTTTCCTTGTTGGTATAGAGGAACCCTCCGCCGAATTTGCCGCGTGTGACATCTCCGACATACAGGCGCGCCGTGCCTTCTCCTTCGGCGACGCCGAAACGGTCGTTGATCCGTTCTGCCTCCAGCGCGATTACTTCTTTAACCGCCACCGCGTGATCGCTCGGCACTCCGGGACCGCGAAGCCCGGCCTGTTCCGCAATCAACGACATGACGCCGTCGCAGGCGATGACCACGTCGGCGCGCAATTCATCGCCGCCCGCCAGGACGCCCGCAACCATCCCTTTATCCCGGATCAACTCGTCAACCCTTATCTTGGTGAGCAGCATGGCCCCCTTGGCTTCGGCCTGATCTGCAAGCCATCGGTCAAATCTGGAGCGCAGCACACTGTAACTCTGATGGGGCGCCATCCGCAGTTCGCTCCCCGTATAATCCAAAGTGACGGAGCGTTCTTCCGCCAACAGGGTCAACCCCTCGTGCACGATGAAGCGTTCCAAGGGGGCCTGGTCCCATAGTTCCGTAAAGAGACCGCGGACAGGGTTGACGTAAAGACGACCGCCGGAGACATTCTTGGCGCCGGGATAGTCGCCGCGCTCCAGAACCAGAACCTCCATATCGTTTCCGGCGAGGGTATACGCAGCTGCCAGTCCAGCCAGCCCGGCCCCGACGATGATGACGTCAAATTTTTCCATCCGATTGATTGCCTTGTCCGAGAATACGGAAATACGGAAAATTTATACCCTGATTGTATGCGAAGTTCAACCATAACTTGAAAAAATGTCGACCGTGACGCCGCACGGCCATATCCGTTAACGAATAACTTTCAAATTTTGTTTTAAATGAAAAAGTCCGTTGGGGTCGTCGAGGAGGCATGGTATGATATATCTGAATAGGGAGAAGCAACCGGATCGATAAAAAAGGGCGGTGGATTGGAAGAAACATTATTCATATATCGCGGAAAGGGAGGACATGACTCCCGAAAGGAGGCTGGCAATGCAAGCGCTGTTTACATTGACTCCGTCGGAATCGAAAAGGCTGATCGGCAAGGCCGTGGCGGGTCTGGATGAAGTACAAAAGGCTAAGGACAACGGATATCTTCTCATTGGCCGCGGCTCGACCAACGCCTATATCCTCGAGGAACTTCTCGGAGAAAAGACCGAGAAGGAAAGATATATGGCAGGTCAGGTTATCAGGGGTTTCTATTGCGTCCTGAGCCAGGAATTGAGATCAAGGCCCGTTACCTTTCATAAGGGCGAGATTCTGGCCGTTGAACCGGGGGAGGTTCTCAACAACCTCACCAAGGGCGACATTCTCTTGAAAGGGGCCAATGCCGTCGACCCGCTGGGGAATGTCGGCGTGGTCATGGCCAGCCCGGTGGGCGGAACGATGGGCCAGTTCTACATGGCGCTGAAAGCGCAGGGCATCAGGACCATCTATCCGGTAGGGTTGGAAAAATTGATCCCCTCCGTGGAGGAAGCCGCCCGGTATGGCGGCCGACTTGCCCTGGGACGCTCCATCGGCGCCCTCGTCGGCATGGCCTGTGTGGCCGACGGCAGCGTCGTGACGGAAATAGAGGCCATCCAGAACCTTTTCGGGCTGCATACCGTTCATTTTACGTCGGGGGGGTATGGCGGCGCGGAAGGGTCCGTTTCGCTCATCGTAGACGGCGACGAAGAAACGGTGAATCGATGTCTTGACTTCATAGACGGTATCAAAGGAGAGCCGCCTCTGCCGGCACTCAAGGGGCCCTGTAAAACCTGCAATATCGCTTGCAGTTTTCAAGGCAAGGAGCCTGGGGACCTGCCGTCTTATGTAGGATAAAATACGAATGCAGACAGGAGAAAGGCTTTCAGAAGACGCCTTTTCCTGTCTCGGGCGCATAATGAAGGTGCGGCGGAAAGGGCGTAACGGCAACAAGAGGATTTTCCGGTTGAGAATAGGACAGGTACTGTGAATGCCGGCCGAATTTGCGGGGCGGAAACGCCTGTCTTGAAAACGAGTCGTAAAGGATCAGGGGTGCGGCAAAGGCCGCCCCCCTGGATAGTTCGCGGGCGGGTTTAAAGTCTTTCCATCAGTTCGCGGATGAGGCGGTCCGATTGTTCCCTCGTTTCCTTTTCGGCCTCTTTGATCATGATCCTGCTATGATCCGGCTTCGTATCCGTGTTGATGTTCTGTCTGCCGAAACTGCCGCCGCCGTTACCGGTATATTTTTTCATGAGTTCTCTTTCGATCGTATTCATGGACATGATCTCCCTTTGAGCGAAAACCAGAGGTTTCTTCCGTACCTCAAGGTTAGGTTTGTCTATCAATAATCGACCGTGTCGCCTGTGACGCCTCATTCCCTGTTTCCGTATCGCGGACCAGCGTACTATCGTCTCTATCCCTTAATACGCCTTCTCCCCTCTTGTTTCTGTCGATGTAAATCCAGCGGTTTCCCACATACTTGGCCATCAATTCCCCATATCCGTTTTTCTGCATCTTTGTTTTTACCTCTCCCGGGCGATGTTTAGGCCTATGCTTCTTTGCTGCGATCCGCTAAGGATAAGAAACTGATGAGTTCTTCCTCTGTCACGTACCACTTGCCCCCTATTTTCCGGGCGCCGAGCCTCCCCTGTTTGATATAGGTTCTGATGGTAAGTTTCGTCACATCCAATTTCTCCGTAAGCTCTTGAACATTGTATAGTTTGTGGCCTCCGATCTCCAACATAACCATCCTCCCCCCAACCGACTTTTACTTTCTTGTTCTCTATTATAGTTTAATAGAGGTTCTTATACTTTGTCCGATTATACTATTCATTATCAAGCATTGCAATAATATATTTATGCGTCACTATCTTTTACTATCGTTAATTATTGCAGTTTATAGCTTTATGAAAAGCTCTTTAAAATCAGGCATTTTCTGTGGCTTCAGAGGCATGAGGTTTCACGGGATGGTCCGGATTGCTTGAAAAATCGGCGATGACGATAATAAAAACGGGAGAAAGGAATGGTCGAATGGAGAAACAAAAGATACAAAACGAGGTAGAACGAAAGCCGCTGCAATCGCCCCGCCTCCGGAAAAGATATTTCTGTGCCGGCAACGGACGAAATTGTCCTTATGCAATAGGTTTGATGACGACCGGCACCCGGCACAGCCGCTTGAATTTATCGGCATCGGCCGCGGAGCCGATGATGTCGCCCCAGTGGATCGGGATTGCGGCCTCAGGATTGACGAGATTGACTGCCTGGGCGGCTTCCTCGGCTGTCATCGTGTATGTTCCCCCTACGGGCATGATCATGATATCGGCCTCGATATTCTTTAATTCGGGCACGGAATCGGTATCCCCGGCGTAGTAGATTCTTTTCCCGGCCAAGGTAATCACAAAGCCGACCCAACCGTTGGCCGCCGGGTGGAAGGTTTTGGAGACATTATAGGAAGGAACGGCCTCTACTTTTATTTCGTAAACAGTGACCACGTCGCCGGGTCGGACGGTTCTGATGTTGCCGCTCAGTTGGGAGGCGCAATCGGCCGTGGTGATGATGACGGTCTCATCCTTCTGAATTTTTTTCACGTCGGAGGGCGATAAATGATCTCCATGACTGTGGCTGATGAGGATTAAATCCGCCTTTTCTTGATCCTTGAGTTTCCAGGGATCGATGTAGATAACTTTGTCCGTCTTGATTTTAATGCTTGAATGCCCCAACCAGGATATCTTATCCAACATGGCTTCATCCTCCTTCCTGATCGTTTATGTGACGATTTTCGGTTTTCATCTTTCAATATGGTTAATGTATATCATAGTTTGCCGAGAGGGGAAATAAGCAGTCGGCCTGTCGTCTGTTGTATCGGGATCGGCTCTCGGGCGGTTTGCGATTTCGCATGGAGCCGGCGCGCTGCTATGGATATCATGATCCGGCCTTTTGCTTGCTTTCAGGCCATTCTTCCTTTATAATCCATACTATGGGTGACGGTACGACAAGTCGTCGTTGCGGTGGATGTAGAGAAAGCTGAGGATGTTGAGAGGCCTCTTTTCTCAATGGTTTTCATAAACTAAGGTCCTCAAAATAGCTGCAATACGGTCATCCGGAAGAAAATGGCGCGGGATGTTCCTTTTATGCAAACCGCGTTTCATGCATGTTTGTCTCGTGCTCAGCAATTTGCCGCCTGCCATCGGACAGAAAGGCACCAAGATCGGGTTTGACAAAATCCGGCAAGATGTAACGCTATGATGAGTGAGAATCCGATCTCCTCCGCACCTCCCAACCGGCTTATCCATGAGAAGAGCCCCTATTTGCAGCAGCATGCCAAAAATCCCGTCGACTGGTATCCCTGGGGTGAAGAGGCCTTCGCGAAAGCCAGAGCCGAGGGGAAGCCGGTTTTTCTCTCCATCGGCTACTCTGCCTGTCACTGGTGTCACGTGATGGCGCATGAATCGTTCGAAGATGCGGAAGTCGCGGCGCTGATGAATGAAGTCTTCATCTCTGTCAAAGCCGATCGCGAAGAGAGGCCCGACATCGATAAAGTCTACATGACGGCCTGTCAATTGCTGACCGGCACGGGTGGCTGGCCCCTGACCGTTATTCTGACCCCTGAAGGACTGCCGTTTTATGCGGCCACGTATCTGCCGAAAAACAATGCGTCGGGAAGAATGGGCATGCTGGAACTAATCCCGCTTGTCCGGAATATCTGGTCCTCACGGCGAAACGATGCCCTTAATGCCGCGGAGGAGATAAGCAAAGAGCTGAAGCGGTTCGAACGGCAGACTCCGGCGGCGGATATATCGGGGATCAGCAAGCGGGCCTATGATGAACTTGCAGACATGTTCGACCACGACCGCGGCGGATTCCTGCCCGCTCCGAAATTTCCCCTGCCATGGCATCTTCTGTTTCTTCTGCGTTACTGGAAACGTTTCGGAGACGATCGGGCTCTGGAAATGGTCGAAACGACGCTCCGATGCATGCGCCAGGGCGGCATATATGACCAGGTAGGCTATGGTTTCCACCGCTATTCGACGGATGACCGGTGGCTTGTTCCCCATTTCGAGAAGATGCTGTACGACCAGGCACAGCTCGCCCTTGTCTATCTGGAGGCCTATCAAGCTACGGGCCGCATCATTTACAGGCAAACGGCCTCAGACGTCCTGGCTTACGTTTTGCGGGATATGACATCGCCCGAAGGAGGATTCTATACGGCGGAAGATGCCGACAGCGAAGGCCGCGAAGGCAAGTTTTACCTGTGGCGGTACGAGGAAGTGGCCGGTCTCCTGGACCGCGAAGACACGCTGTGGTTCTTGAAATTTTATCGCATCGACCAGGACGGCAATTTCAGGGATGAGTCGACCGGAAGAAAAACGGGGATGAACATCCTCCACACTGCCATGGCAGCCGCTGAATTTGCCGGGACGTTAGGACTTCCTCCGGAAGAGTTCGAGAAGAAACTGGAAGCGGCAAGGCAGCGCCTCTTTACATACCGATCCAGGCGCGTACGTCCCCAGAGGGACGATAAGATCCTGACGGACTGGAACGGCCTCATGATCGCCGCATTGTCCGAGGGGGCGCGCGTGTTGGGTGTGAGCACATATCTGGAGCACGCTAAGGCCGCCATCGACTTCGTCTGCAGCCGTTTACGAGATAGCCGCGGCAGGCTTCTGCATTGCCTGCGGGGAAACGGCGAAGGTATTCCCGCCAACCTGGACGACTACGCATTCTTCATATGGGGCCTGATTCATTATTACCAGGTAAGTTTCGATACCGGCTGTTTGAAGCTGGCGTTGTCCCTCCAGGAAGACTGCACGAAGTATTTTCTCGATGTGAAATCGGGGGGATTTTTTTTCACGGCCCATGACGGGAAAAATACGGTCTTCCGGAAAAAGGAGGCCTACGATGGGGCAACCCCGTCAGGCAATGCTTTGACGGCCGTCAATCTGATCCGCCTGTCCAGGCTGACCGGACGGAGCGATCTGGAAGAGGAGGCCCGCCGGGTCGTTCATGCCTTTTCGGGAACGATAGCCAGGCTCCCGTCGGCCTGTTCGTGCTTCATGACGGCACTAAATTTGCTTGAGATAGATTCGAGGGAAGTGGTCGTTGTGGGTGAGCCCGGCGGCGTCGATACGGAAGCCATGCTTCGACGGCTTGCTGAATGTTATCTCCCCGAACTGGCTATTCTATACCGTCCGGCCGATGACCCATCGCCGGAAATTGCCGTAATAGCGCCCTTTACGGAGCATATGACGGCCAAAACCGGTGGGGCTACGGCCTATGTCTGCCATGGCAAGACCTGTCTTGAGCCGACGACGGACAAGGATGAAATGATCAGACGGCTTGTCTTGCGACCGGCCGGTTTTGAAAACGGAAAATAAAAAGGACATATTTTATAGATGATGGAGAAAGAGGAGGACAGGAGATGAAGTCGCTTGCTGACTGGAAAGAAGCATATCCGGACAAGTTTGTACCGGTGGAGAAGGTGTTCAACAACGTCCACCGCGGCGATGTGATCTTCATCGGATCTGCCTGTGCCGAACCGCAATATCTGGTCCATTCACTCATACGGTATGTTAAATCCAATCCGAAAGCTTTCTTTGATGCCGAGGTCATCCATGTGAGGACACTGGGGGTCGCGCCGTATGCCGATGAAAAATTCAAACAGAATTTTCGGCACAATTCCTTCTTTATCGGCGATCCGACCCGTGAAGCTATCAACACCGGGGTGGCCGATTACACACCTGTTTTCCTTTCCAAGGTGCCCGATCTTTTCTACCGCGGGCTCGCGCGGGTGGACGTCGTCCTGATCCAGACGTCGGTACCCGACGATCACGGTTATATGAGCATGGGGATCAGCGTCGATATCGTAAAGGCGGCTACGGAGATGGCCAAGACCGTTATCGTTCAAGCCAATACATACATGCCCCGGGTCCACGGCGAGGGCTTCGTCCATATCGACAACATTGATTTCCTGATTCCTTATAATGAGCCGCTCCTGGAATACACGCCCGAATCGGACACGGATATTACGACCAAGATCGGCAATTACATTTCCCGTTTGATCGAAGACGGCGATACGATCCAGGTGGGATACGGCAGCATTCCGAATGCCCTTCTTTCCCATCTCTCGGGCAAGAAACACCTGGGCGTGCATACGGAATTGCTGTCGGACGGCATCGTCGAGCTGATGCAGAAAGGAGTCATAGACAACTCCAGAAAAGTCATCGACCGGGGAAAAACCGTAGCAAGCTTCTGCATGGGACATCGGGAAACCTATGCCTATGTTGACGACAATCCCGCGATTGAATTCAGGACGATAGACTATACGAACGATCCGCTGATTATCGCCCGCCATGAGCACATGGTGGCGATCAACAGCGCTTTGGAAATCGATCTGACCGGTCAGGCCACGGCGGAGTCCATCGGAAAGACGTTCTACAGCGGTGTCGGCGGGCATGCCGACTTCATGCGCGGCGCCGCCCTGGCGAAAAAGGGCAAGACGATTCTCGCGATCCAGTCGACTGCGGCATGTGAAGTCGTATCCCGGATCGTGCCTTTTCTGAAGGAGGGGGCCGGGACCTCGATGACCCGCGGCGATGTTCAGTATGTGGTTACGGAATACGGCATCGCGTACTTGAGCGGCAAGAACATCCGCGAAAGGGCGATGGAGCTCATTGCCATTGCTCATCCCAAGTTTCGGGGCTGGCTCATCAGCGAAGCCAAAAAGGCGGGCTTGATTTATCGGGACCAGGCTTTTATACCCGGCACCGAAGGCCAATACCCCGAGAATATGGAAGCTTACAGAACAACAAGCAAGGGCTTCAATATATTCTTCCGGCCGATCAAGATCTCCGATGAGGCCCGTTATAAAAATTTCATCTATTCCCTTTCCGACCAGAGTCTCTATCGGCGATTCATTTCTTCGCGAACCGACATGCCCCATGAACGGCTTCAGTCGCTGGTCGTCATCGATTATACCAAAGAAATAGCAATCTTGGCCGTTATTGGCCAGGAGGCCCAAGAGGAGATTATCGGTATCGGGCGGTACTATGTGGAGCCGAACAAACATTCGGCCGAGGTTGCCTTTGCCGTCAGGGACGACTATCAGCAGCAAGGCGTCGGTACCGAATTGCTTTCGTATCTGACATACCTTGCCAAGAGGCAGGGTTTGCTGGGATTTACGGCCGAAGTCCTTGCGGAAAACGAGCCGATGCTCCATGTCTTTGAGCGGGGAGGCTTTGAAATCGAAAAAAGTATTGTGGCCGGTGTGTATGAGTTGAAGATGACGTTTGTTTGAAGGTTGTTCCTTGAATGATATCCGGGACTTCCGTTTGACCGCCCCGGTTCCGGGGTCGACCGGGAACGGGGCGGTTTTCTTCTCACTTTTCCCGTGTAGAATAATCGTACCAACGGCGGGTGTTGTATGCCGCTTTGACGATTTCCACGCCGTTATCGATCGTGAGATATTGGGTATTGATGATGAGATCGTAGTAAATAGGGTCCATCATATCGACATTAAAATAACGCCGAATATATGCCCGCCTTTCCGACTCCGCTCTGATAACCCGCTTCCTGGCTTCCTCTTCAGGAACCTTGAACATCTCGGCAACGTTCCTCACCCTGTCTTCCATGGGCGCCACGACCAACACCCTGAGGCTGATCTCGGGGGGGAGAATAAAGCCGGCTCCTCTCCCCACGATGACGGCATGGCCGTGCGCCGCGATCGCGCCGACAACCCTGGATAAATGATGCAGATATTCGTAGGGCCATAACTGCTGATCTCCCAAAAGGGCGGAAATCCAGTCGCTCAGCATGGACCGATCCTGCTCGTCGAGCGTTTCAACGATCGTATCTCCGACTTTGGCGCTCTTTGCAATAGCTTCGATGATTTCATTGTCGAAATAACTGATTTTTAGATTTTCGGCGAGCTTGCGGCCCAGAACTTCGCCGCCGCTGCCCGGAAGCCGCGACAGGGTGACGACAGGACGGATCGGCTGCTTGTACTTCCTCTTGCCGCCGACTTGCCATTGCTGAATGTGATCTTCAATCAGTTGGGTAACGCTCTTAGGGGCGGGGGGTCTCATTCGGATACCTCCTTGGTATGTTCAGCAGGTTTCTTTTTAAGTTGGGCATTTCCCCGAGATGTAGAATAGCCTGACCATTCATAATGTCAATATACTAGCGGGAATGGCAGGAATCAAGGGAAAAGTCATGAAGAACGTGAGCATTAACACGACAAGCCATCCTTGAATTGTCGGGAATGAATATAGATGAACTTCATCTTTTCTTTGTCGTACAATCCTGCTATATGTAATACTGTAGTAGTAGGGTGTTACTATCGAGACGGTTGAAGGAGCTTAATGTACGGAATATGATTTATTAGGCGGTTAAGTGTAAGGAGTTTGATGATAAATGGCTAAAAAGATTCTTATTGTTGACGATTCACCCGTCGCCCGCAAGATTCTGAAAAGCTGTATCATCACGGAAAGCGAATTCGAGTTTCATGAGGCGGCGGACGGCCGTTCTGCATTGGAAGCTTTTAAAGGTATCCAGCCCGATATCACTTTTATGGATATTACCATGCCGGAAATGGACGGTATGCGATGTCTGGAAGAAATCATGAAAATTGACGGAAAGGCTATCGTTATCATGTGCACGGCTGATGTCCAGATCCAATCCATCGGAAAAGCCATGTCGCTTGGAGCGCTTAGCTTTATAAGAAAACCGGCATCCAAAGAGACCGTTCAGAAGGCCTTGTCGGAGGCCCTCGGCATTCTGACGAATGCGTAAATGCATGACTGATATCGAACAAGACCGCATCGCCGACGAAGAAATCGAAATCCTTCAAGAACTCATGAATATTGCCTTCGGCAAAGCAACTGCCGATCTTGCCGAATATATCGATATTTTCATCAAATTAAGCGTCCCC
The DNA here is from genome assembly GCA_963668175.1 of Syntrophales bacterium. Taxonomy (GTDB): domain Bacteria; phylum Desulfobacterota; class Syntrophia; order Syntrophales; family PHBD01. Next base: position 96,478 of record OY764159.1, on the reverse strand, counting down.
GATGTCCATGTGAAGAAGACAGACGATATCTCTCAATATATCGGTGAGGCAATACGGAATCGTGAGCCCATCAGTGTCGTCGAACAGAAATTCTGGGGTAAGTGCAAGGGGCATGCATTGCTGATTTTTCCCGCCGGATCGGGAAAAGCATTGATCAGCATCCTGTCCGGAGACGACCTGGACACCTACGGGGCCGATCCGATTGATGAACTGGAAAAAGCGGCCCTGATGGAAATCGGCAATATTCTGATCGGGGCGTGTATAGGCAAGATCGCAGATATTTTGAACGATGTTATGACCTATTCGCCGCCGACTGTCCTGCTTGAAAAGCATGCCGGGGCAATTGCCTTGCATAAATTAACGGCTCTACATGATCATGTCATCGTTTTGAGAACCATCTTCAATTTTGAAAAACGTGAAGTTTCCGGCCAGCTTATGCTGCTGTTCAGCGAAGAATCGATCCGTTGGCTTAAGAAAGCCCTGAATGAGTTCATGGAGCAATATGAATGATATTCTCGCAGATTTTTGATATTCTGGATGTCGGAATCGTCATCCTGGATCATGAGCTTAACGTCTTTAAATGGAACCGCTGGATGGAACTGCACAGTGAAATACAGGCGGACAAGATCGTCGGCCGGCCTCTTTTCACTTTTTTCCCGCACCTCAATAATCCGAAATTTCTACGCAGTTGCGCTTACGCATTGAGTCTGGGAAACCTGTACTATTTTTCCCAGAAACTGCACAAATATCTCTTTCCCTTTAAGCCCGTGAGTGCCCTGGAGTCCCGGTTCGAGTTCATGCAGCAGTGGTGCAATATGGGGCCTCTGCGGGACGAGAATAACGTCATCAAGTATCTCTATATAACCGTCAAGGATGTCACCGAGATTGCGATCTATGAACAGAAACTGATCGACATGAATATGCAGGACGGGCTGACAGGAGTCTTCAATCGCCGATTCCTGGAGTTCCGGCTCAGGGAGGAATTTGACCGGTATAAGCGCTACCAAAAATCGTTTAGTATAGTCATGCTGGATATTGATCATTTCAAGGCCGTTAACGATAATTTCGGACACCTTTACGGAGATTTCGTTCTCAAGGCGCTTGCGGAATTGATACGGGCGGATCTCCGGAGTACGGATCTCGTCTCCAGGTATGGGGGCGAAGAATTTTGCTGCATCCTGCCGGAAACCAATATCAGTCAGGCCCTGGTTATCGCAGAGCGCTGCCGCACGATGATTGAGAACGAGATATTCGAACATCAGGCGATGAAGTCAAGAATTACGGTCAGTCTCGGCGTGGCGGAGATGACGGGCGAGATCCCGTCTCCGGCGACGGTGATCGAAAAGGCCGATCAGGCATTATACGAAGCCAAAAACGGAGGGCGCAACAGGGTTGCGGCGGCCGGATAGTTCGGGGGACGTATGAAGATATCCACTGTTCAGGAAATGAGAGCCATGGACCGATATGCCATCGATCGTTTGGGCATACCGGAGGCCATACTGATGGAAAACGCCGGCCTTGCCGTTTCGTTTGTTTTGGACAAGGAGGTCGGCATCCGGAATAAAATGTTTGCCGTCTTTTGCAGCGTCGGTAACAATGGAGGCGACGGATTTGTCGTTGCCCGCCAGATCATGTCTAAAGGCGGCAGGGTCAAGGTATTTATCATCGGCGATGAGGCGAAGTTCAGGGGTGCCGCGAAAGAGAATCTGGATATCCTGAAAAGGCTATCCGCCGACATGGTTTCCGTTTCATCGATCCAATCCATCGTGCACGATATCCGGCGTGCCGACGGTATCATCGATGCAATCTTTGGTACGGGGCTCGACCGGGAAGTGTCCGGCATTCACCGGGAGGTGATCCTTCGGATCAATGAGAGCGGCAAACCGGTGCTCAGCATCGATATCCCATCCGGTATTCATGGTGATTCGGGCCAAATCATGGGAGCGGCTGTGCGGGCTTGCTGCACCGTGGCCCTGGGGTTGCCCAAAATCGGTAATATGCTCTATCCGGGATATGAAAGATGCGGCAGGCTGTATGTCAGCCATATATCCTTTCCTCCCGATCTCTATGAAAAAAGCACTTTGAAAATACAAACCAACGATCGGGTCGATTTACCGCCCCGTGAGAGAACCGCCTACAAAGGCAGCGTAGGGGACGCCCTCTTCATCGCCGGCTCGGCACAATATATCGGCGCCCCTTATTTCGCCGCCTATGCGTTCCTCAAGGCCGGGGGAGGCTATGCCCGCCTGGCGACGCCGCGGTCGATCGCGCTCTGCATAGGACAAAAAGCAAGCGAACTCGTGATGATCCCGCTGATGGAAACCGATGCAGGCAGTATCGCCGGAAGCAATATGGACCGATTGTTGGCCATGGCCGATAAGGCAACCATGGTCGTTGTCGGTCCGGGCATATCCCTGGACCCCGAAACGCAACAGTTGGTGAGGGATCTGGCAAAGCTCATCCAGAAGCCCCTGCTTATCGACGGCGACGGATTGACGGCCATTGCCGCCGATCTTGGGATTTTGAGAGACAGAAAAGCCCCGACGATTCTTACGCCGCATCCGGGAGAAATGCTGCGCATCGTCAATCGAAGCAAAGCCGAGCTCGAAAACGATAGAATGAGGTTATTGCAGGAGACGTCCCGGGATTTAGGGGCGACCATCGTGCTCAAGGGAGCCCATAGCCTGATCGGCTGCGAAGACGAGAGCATATTCTTGAATTTAAACGGTAATGCCGGGATGGCGACGGCGGGGTCGGGAGACGTCCTGACGGGAACGATTGCCGCCATGGCCGGCCTGGGGCTGCCTCCGGCGGCTGCCGCCCGGAAGGGCGTCTTCATCCATGGTCTTGCCGGGGATTTGGCTGCGGATGCAAAGGGCGAAGACGGCATGACGGCAGAGGACATCCTCCGGTATTTGCCTCCGGCCATGAAGAGGGACAGGAAAGATAGCGGTACCGGCAGGCATCCCGGAAAGATAGCGCTCAACCCGGCCGACCGGTTTTACAGCCTTCTTTCCACGACATAATCGGCGATGGTAATGAGGGTTCTCTTCGCATCGGATGCGGCAAACGAATCGAGACAGGCCTTCCCTTCCTCGATATAAGCCTTTGCCTTGTTCAAGGCGTATTCGATGCCGTCATATTTACGGATGACGGTGACGACGTCTTTGACCGCCTGATTGCCTTCGTTCGCTTGCTCGACAAACCTCTTGACCGCCGCACCCTCTTCGGGCGAACAGACTTTCAGTGTGCGAATCAGGGGAAGCGTTACTTTCCCTTCCTGCAGGTCCTTGCCGATGGCCTTGCCGAATTGCTCTTCCTCCGCCATATAATCCAGCGTATCGTCGGTTATTTGAAAAGCCGATCCGAGCATCGTGCCGAATCGGATGAGGGATTGAATCTGTTCCTGCGGCACGTTGCTGAGCATACCGCCGACGGCGCAGGCTGCCGCGATGAGGACGGCGGTCTTCTTTTCGATGATCGTCAGGTATTCCTCTTCGGTGATCTGGATGTCGCCGCATTTAACCAATTGAAATACTTCACCTTCCGACATCGCGCTGGTCGCGGACGAGAGCAGTTTGATGATATCGAGATTGCCCTGTTCCGCCATCAGGCTGAATGACTTGGAGTAGAGGAAGTCGCCCACGAGAACACTGGCCGCATTTCCCCAGATATTGTTCGCGGATACTTTGCCCCGCCTTATTTGCGCATGGTCGATAACGTCATCGTGGAGCAGGGTGGCGGTATGGATGAATTCGATGACGGCGGCCATATAATAACGGCGGTCCCCGTTGTAGCCGCACAGAGATGAGGAAGCCATAAGGAGAAGCGGTCTCAGCCTTTTGCCGCCGCTGCCGATAAGGTGACGGATGATTTCGGGAATGATTTTGACTTCCGATTGCATCTGGCTGTCCATGTAGGCATCGACATGCTTCAGATCATCGGCATAGTACTGAAACACCTCAGCTATTTGCATTTTCATCCTTATCCACCCCCCGTCATCCGTGTGGTCGGAACTATAGTTTAAGCCCATATGAATGTCAAACAATACATCGGCCGCCCGAACCGTCGTTCCCGGAAGTAGGGGCCTCGGAAAGACTGTATGTCTTTTTCCGTGACGGCCGTCTGTCAGACGTCTAACAGTCGTTTATGGCGGTATGATGTTCCCGGTAGTCCATTAAACCGTTGACTATTTTCATGAGGTGCTATATAGCCGAGGCGGAAGATAACAAATCAACAATAATCGGCAACTAAAGCCGTCAATGGCGTGGATGTAAACTCCCGGAGCAATATATGATTCAGTTCCATGGTGTGCATAAATGGTTTAAAAAGCTTCATGTGTTGAATGATGTCAATCTGCAGGTCAAACAGGGGGAAGTCGTCGTCGTCTGCGGCCCTTCCGGCTCGGGGAAGTCGACTCTGATCAGGACGATCAACAAACTGGAGCCGATCGATAAGGGGAAACTCATTGTCGACGGTCTCGATATATCCGATCCCAAGACGGATATCAACAAGTTGCGGGCTGAAATCGGATTCGTCTTCCAGCAATTCAATCTCTATCCCCATTTGACGACCTTAAACAACATCACCCTGGCACCCATCAAGATCAGAAAGACACCCAAGAAAGAGGCGGAAAAACAGGCCATGGCCCTGTTGGAGCGGATCGGCCTGGCCGATAAGAGGGATTCTTATCCCTCCCAGCTTTCCGGGGGGCAGCAGCAGCGTGTGGCCATCGCCAGGGGTTTGGCCATGAAGCCCAAGATCATGCTGTTTGACGAACCGACATCGGCCCTCGATCCGGAAATGATCGGAGAGGTCCTCCTCGTTATGCAGGGCCTGGCCCACACCGGTATGACGCTTATCGTCGTCACCCATGAGATGGGTTTTGCCCGGGAGGTTGCAGACAGGGTAGCCTTTATCGACTATGGTGTCATTCTTGAAGAGGCGACGCCGGACGAGTTCTTCCGGAATCCGAAACATGAAAGGGCCCAGCTTTTCCTGAAAGAAATTTTATCACCCATGCATTAAAATTCGAAATGAAGGAGGAAACAATGAAAAAGCTCGGTATTTTGTTGTTATCAATGGCGTTGATCGGCGGCTTGTGCAGTACGTCCCTGGCCGGAGATACCATGGCAGATGTCAAGAAGAAAGGCGTATTGGTGTGTGGCGTAAAAGACTCGACGCCGGGATTCGGATTTATCGATGAGAAAACCCGTGAGATCGTCGGGTATGACGTTGATTTCTGCAAAGCTATTGCCAAGAAGGCCGGCGTTAAGCTGGAGCTGAAGCCGGTGACATCGGCCACCAGGATTCCTCAGTTGATGCAGGGCAATGTCGATCTCGTGGCGGCCACGATGACAAAGAACCCTGAGCGAGCAAAACAAATCGATTTCAGTTATATGTATTTCCTCACGGGGCAGAAATTCATTACTCCTAAAGGCGCCGTCAAGAAGTTAGAGGATCTGGCCGGCAAGAAGATAGGTACCGCCAAGGGATCCACTTCGGAACAGAACGCCAAGAAGGCACTCCCGACGTCGCAGATCCTGTCGTTTGACGATTATCCGCCGGCGTTCCTGGCGCTGCAGCAGGGTAAGGTCGCGGCGGTAACGACGGACGAGTCGATCCTGGCCAACATGCTGGCCAAGTACCCCGAGAAGAACAAATACGAAATTCCGAACATCCAGATTTCCGATGAGCCTTATGGATTGGGAATGAGGAAGGGCGATACGAACTTTGTCAATTTCGTTAACAAGACCCTGCTCGAGATGGAGAAGAGCGGAGAGGCGAAGAAGATTTTTGAAAAATGGTTCGGCCCGAAGGGTTTGGCCTTCCATATGAATCGGACGTTCAAAATTACAGCGGACAAATAATTTCAGGGGTTCACTTCATCTGTGTTGAATTACAATTTCGACTGGGCAATCGTCACTTCCGGACAGTACTTTGAATGGATCGTTTCCGGCATCAAGGTTACCATTGAGCTGTCGGTGGTGTCGGTTGCCCTGTCTTTTTTACTCGGGTTGTTGATTGCCGTAATGCGCATGAGTACGGTGAAGCCTGTCCTCTGGTTTTCTCATGCTTACCTGGAATTTTTTCGAAATACTCCGCTTTTGGTTCAAATCTTCTTTTGGTATTTCGGTTCTTATCAGGTTTTGCCGAAGGCGGCCAATGATTGGCTGAATTCCGTCAATTTCGAATTTGCGGCAGCGGTCATTGCGCTCACTATTTACACGTCGGCCTTTATTGCCGAAGATATCCGCTCAGGCGTGCGCTCCATTCCCAAGGAGCAGATGGAAGCGGCCAGAAGTTCCGGCTTTTCCTATCTTCGCTCGATGCAGTATATCGTCTTGCCGCAAGCGGTCCGGCTCACCATTCCGCCGCTTATTAACCAATTCCTCAATCTGACGAAGAACTCGTCCCTTGCCATGACCATAGGCGTAGCGGAATTGACCTATCAGGCGAGGCAAGTCGAGGCTTATACGTTCAAGGGGTTTGAGGCCTTTACGGCCGCTACCGTCGTCTATCTGGTCATCTCCGTCATCATTACATGGCTGATGACGTGGTACAGCAAGAAAGTGTTGAATCCCATGGGAGTCAGGGCGTAAACGGTATGGGCGATTTCAGCGTTATTTGGGACAATTTTGCACACTTCATGATCGGCCGTTATCCGAACGGACCCATCGGGGGCGTTCTCCTGACGCTCTATCTCGCTGTTGTCTCTCTGGTGCTGTCATTTTTCGGCGGCATGATTCTCGGCCTTATGTGCGTATCCCAGAACCGTATCGTCCGTTATCCGACCCTGGTTGTCGTCAACGCAATCAGGGGCATACCTCTTCTCATGGTGATCTTCTGGATGTATTTCCTTTTGCCGGCCGTTATGGGCGGGACGGTCCCTGAAAGCTGGACGGTCATCATGGCCCTGTCGATCTTCACATCATCGTATATGTCGCAGATCGTGCAGGCCGGAATAGAGGGGATTCCCAGGGGACAGATGGAAGCTGCCCTGTCCACGGGCCTTCATCACTGGCAGGCCATGATCTATATCGTTTTGCCACAGGCCCTGCGCAATATGATCCCGTCCTTTGTCAACCAGTTTGTCTCCATGATCAAGGATACGTCCCTGGCCTTTATTGTCGGCGTCTCGGAACTGACACACGTGGCAACCCAGGTGAACAACCGGACCATGATCTATCCCGCCCAGATATTTTTATTTATTTCCGTCGTCTATTTCATCATCTGCTTTGCCTTCACAAGCCTCTCCCGCTGGCTGGAGATGCGTCTGGCCTGGCGCAAAACCATCTAAAAACGGATACGCCATCGGGAGCCCACCGCGCGAGGAGAACCCGGAAGGCGATATTGCCGTCTCAATTTAGGCCTTTCATGGATAATTTGACGCGATATCGGACTTGCGCGGTGCGGGGCTGAAGTCCCTGACGCTGCGGCATCGTCTCAAGAAGGGGCATATGGCCGGGCCATTATGTATTGGTTATTGGGGCGGGCAGATTGAATGCGGTCTGACGTCGGGATCGAACGCGCTATGGCTGTTGATCTAACGGATACGGCTTTGGCCGTTCGCTTACGGTTCCTTCTTCACCTGGAAAATCTCCTCGAAGAAGGCGCGTTTCTTGTTCGGGTAATAAAGGTTTTCGGCGCGATCCAGGATAAGAATGCCCTCCAGGTGATCCATTTCATGCTGAACGATACGGGCCAGGAAATCGACATAGCGTCTGCTGATTTTCTTTCCCTTGGAATCGCAGGCCTGAACTTTGATTTCGGGGTAGCGGTCGATCTCTACCTGGATTTCCGGGCAGGAAAGGCAGCCTTCCGTTCCCCTGACCAATTCTCCCCTGGTCGAGACGATACGGGGGTTGACAAGGACGTCGTAATCGCCGGCCCCTTTTGACCAAGTCTTCTCTTCGAATCCCTTATTGCGGAAGATGATGATCTTTCGGCTGATCCCTATCTGTGGCGCCGCCAAACCGAGGGCGTCGTCCCTTTTCAGGAATGTTTCCATGAGCGTCCGGATATCGTCCATTGCACGTTCATCGAACGGTGCGGATATCTCGTCGGCAGGTCTGCGCAGAACGACTTCGTCGCTTCTGTTGATTTTATTATCATCCCAGAGGGTTAAAATCTTCTTGGTCATTTCCGCATCCTTGTTTCGACAATTATTCGAATTCTATAACATCGACTTGCCATTATTTCAAGAAAGGAAGATATTCATATCGTCTTGATAATTTTCGAGAGCTCTGCTACGTTTCCGCGCGTTCGGGGGACCGAGAAATCACCAACCTGCGATATGCTTTCAAAGACTGTAAACTGCCCTTCGGAGAAGATGACTTGATCGATGCGTTGATTGCCTCCCATGCGAGAAATGAATTCGCCCGCTCCATGCGGTTCGACGGCGGCGGTGTACCCCGAGTGCCCCCCTGCACGGTGGACAAACCCCGCCTGATGTATATCCACATCCCCTTCTGCGAACAGCTTTGTCCCTATTGTTCGTTCAACAGGGTTGTCTTTCAGGAAGGATTGTGCCGGTCTTATTTCGAAGCCCTCAGGCGGGAAATGAAGCATTATAAGAGCGCCGGCTATCAATTCAACGGCATCTACGTTGGGGGCGGAACTCCCACGGTTCTTATAGACGAGTTGGCGGAAACGCTGACGATGGCCCGGGAAATTTTCCCCGTCACGGAATTATCGGTGGAAACCAACCCCAACCATCTGACTCCCGATCGTCTTGAAATCCTCAAAAATATCGGGGTGAACCGGCTTTCCGTCGGCGTCCAGAGCTTCGACGACGGCCTCCTCAGAGACATGGAACGCTACGAGAAATACGGAAGCGGTCGGGAGATTGCCGAACGTCTGAAAGCGGCCATGGGATTGTTCGATACGTTAAACGCCGACATGATTTTCAATTTTCCTTCTCAGACGAGCGAGATGCTGGCCCGTGACCTGGAGTGCCTCGTGGATCTCGGAATCGATCAGATCACCTATTATCCGCTTATGGTGTCCGATTCTACGCGCCGCATTGTCTCAAGGACATTGGGGGAGGTCGATTATCGGAGAGAGAAGGCCTTCTATCGCCAAATCGTTGCGTGCCTCCGAAATCGTTACCGGTCTTCTTCAGCCTGGTGTTTTTCAAGAAAGTCGGGGATGATCGACGAGTATGTCGTCAATTACGATGAATATGCAGGTCTGGGAAGCGGCTCCATCGGCTTTTTAAGCGGCACCTGTTATGCGAACACATTTGATATCCGGGAGTACATCGATCAGGTCGCGGGAGATCCTGGGGGATTCCCCCTGATGGCCAGCCGCGATTTTTCCTCTCGTGACTGCCTCCGCTACGATTTTCTCATGAAGCTTTTCGGCATGACGATGAACATGGACGAGATGAACGTCAAATACGGCGGCCGGGCGTTTCGTCACCTGTGGTTTGAAATACTGGCGTTTATGGCGGTCGGGGGCCTTCGCTATCGGAAACCCTGCCTCGTTCTGACGGAACGCGGACAGTATATGTGGGTTATCATGATGCGCGAGTTCTTTATTGCAGTCAATAATTTCCGCGATTACTGCCGGTCCGGGGTCAATAAGGCGTAAGCGTTTATAGGTTAGAATTACCTAACGTACTTGGGCAGTGTTGAGGCTGCGGATAACGGGTCTTTCAGGGGCAAACGCTGCAAGCCCGCACTGTTTATGCTTCGTCCAATACCTGCCTCAGCTTTTGGGAAAGATTGTTGATCGAGAAGGGTTTCTGGAGGAATGCGCTGCATCCCCGCGACATGATACCCTTGGCTTGCCCGTCCAGACTGTAGCCGCTTGTAAGGATGACCTTGATCTCCGGGTTGATGTCCTTCAGCGTATCGAAAGTCTCCCCGCCTCCCATACCTGGCATCACCATATCGAGGATGACGAGGCAAATCTCCTCTTTCATCTCATTGTACCGGTAAACGGCTTCCTGACCGCTTCCGGCGGATATGACCTTGTAACCGAGCACCTCGAGCATGTCCGCGGTTACAGCGATATTCAACTTTTCATCGTCGACGATGAGAACAGTTCCTTTGCCTTTCTTCAGACCCACGGACGGCGTTTCCTCTTTCTGCACTTGTTTGGAAGATGCCGGCAGGTAGATACGGAAGGTTGTTCCCAGATTCTTTTCACTCGTCACTTCGATGAAGCCGCCGTGACTCTTGATGATTCCGTATGCCGACGCCAATCCCAACCCCGTGCCGCGTCCGATTTCCTTCGTCGTAAAAAATGGCTCGAAAATGCGGGCCTTGGTACGTTCATCCATGCCCACGCCTGTGTCCGTTATGGACAAACGCACATAGCGTCCCGATTTGAGATGATAGGGTATGACGAAATCGTCGTCGAGCACCATGTTTTGCGTAACGAGATAAAGCTCTCCCTCTTTCGGCATCGCCTGCCAGGCATTCACAAAGATGTTGAGAAGCACCTGCTCAATCTGCCCCTGGTCCACTTCCACCGTCCAGAGATCCGCGGCAAACTTCTTGAAGATCGTGACCTCTTTCCGCGCCCTGGCGAACATGGAGATGGTCTTTTCAATGACGGCATTCAGGTCGGCCGGCCTTACTGAATATTCCCCGCCGCTAGCGATGCTGAGCAACTGCCGCGTCAGGTTGGCCCCGCTGCGAATCTGTTCCTCGATGCTTTTCAATCTTTCCCGGTGAGGGTGCGACGGATCGATCTCCAGGAGCATAAGCGAGGCATGGCCTTGAATACCCATGAGCAGATTGTTGAAATCGTGGGCTATGCCGCCGGCGAGCGTACCGATGGCTTCCATTTTCTGCACATGCATCAGGCGCTCTTCGATCTTCTTGTCGGCCGTGATGTCCCTGAGGAAGCAGAGGACTGCGGGTTTCCCTTCCCAGGTAATCTGGATCGCATTCATTTCCACGACAAGCTCATTCTGCGATTTCGTAATAACCCTGAACTGGTATAGGCTGGGAGGCGATTCGCCCTGGGAACGCCTCCGGTGGCGTTCCAAGACCATCTGCCTGTCGTCAGGATGGATCATTTCCGTAAACTTGATCCTCGTCATATCGTCGTCGGAATAACCCATGAGGGATGTGGCTTTTTGGTTCAGAAACTTGATGAAACCGTCCTGGGCGATCAGGATGGCATCGTTCGCTTTTTCGATGAGAAGGCGGTACTTCTGCTCCGATTCCCTCAGGGAGGATTCGGCCGTCTTCAGATCGGTGATATCCATGCTGGACGAAATAGTAAGCGCCGTTCCGGGGATGCGTGCCACGGTATTCAAGATATATTTCTCCCTTCCGAGGGAGTCGATCATCCGGAATTCGTATCTCCGCGGCGCCTTTGCGGGATCCGCACTTCTCAACCTGTTGTATTCTTCTATCCGGGGCAGATCCTCGGGATGGACGAACATCTGCCATTTTTTCCCTCCTTCAAGTTCCTCTTTTGAGTAGCCGGTCAGTTCCTGCGCCTCATGGTTGGCCAGGATGACGGTTCCTTCCTCATTGATGATCAGTGTGGCTGAGCCCGTGGTTTCAAAAATGGCCCGATAGCGATTCTCTGATTGCTGCAACGCTTCGTCGGTCTGCTTCCGTTCCGAAATGTCCCTTTCGCAGACAACATAACCGGTGATGCCGGCTTCGTTGACGGAGACGAAATGGCTCGTCATCTCGAACCAGAGGTAATGGCCATCGGCGTGGCGGAGACGATAATCCATTTTATCAACAGCACTTGTGTCTTGGTTGCGGGCGTGAAATGCTTTAACCGTCTCCCTGTCTTCGGGATGGATCATATCGGAAAGGGGCTTTCCCAGGAGCGTCTCCGGGGCATAGCCCAGGACTTTCATATGTGAAGGGCTGGCATACCGGATGAATCCTTCTTGATCGATGAGGCGAATGACATCGTGCATGCTGTCTTCAACAAGGCGGAAAGTTTTCCAACTTTCTTCTAGCCTTGCGATGACCTTCTCTTGCTCCGCCACGATAAGCCCGAGCTCGGTAATCTGCCGGACATATCCACCTTGATCGATGCCGCTTCTCTTTTTGTTTTCGGTCGAATCTTCCATGGATCGCCTCAAAAAAGAATGGTGGTGGTCCGGATCGCCTTCTAATCGATCAGGGACGATCAGAAGCCCCATAAGTGGATATAGGACCTATTCTCTGACGGAAAACTTCTTGAAACGTATCCACCGGATATCATGATCGATCCTGAATGGTCAAGGGCGAGGGCATATGCCGGGCACGCTACGTTCTATGACCTGGCCGCTATTCTCTTTCCCGTTGTCGATGAGATGACTTCCCGTATGCTCGAAAATTCGGCGATCTCCATAATGGTGAACATCGTCGGTTCCACCATGTCGTACTGCCTTCGTCTTGCACCTTCCAGCAATTCATGGGGAGATATCCAAACGTGTTTTATAAGTTCGACGCCGTCAGGCTGGGTTTTCTGGTTGGCTGGCGCGGCGGCCACAAAGAATCTCGCATCGTAGCGGATCGGCAGAAACCAGGGTGTGATCCAGTGGGAGAAATAATGGAGACGGTCCGCAGCCAGAGTCAGCCGTTCTTGAATGAGGATATCGAAAAAGGACATCCGGTTTTCCATTAAATGATTCCGATAAAGGCGGAAACGGTCACTTTCCTCGGAGGACCGGAAATCGAGCAGCGTTCCGTCTTCCCGGTAGGCCAGGAGCAGTCCGACTTCTTCAAACGTTTCCCGGATGGCGGAAACCCAGGCACCCAGAGCTTCGTCTGCTGCCGGCATTCCGTCGAGTATCGCTCTCGCCTGCTGCCGGTCTATTCCCGAACAGAGGGCCGCCATGTCCTCTGTGCAATCGCTTTCTTCCAGACTGCCGCCTGGAAAAACGTAGGAATCGGGAACGAAGGAGCTGTCCGGATGCCGTAAAACCATTAAAACCTCAAAGCCGGTCTTGGCATGGCCCGAACTCGGCCGAAGCAGAATGACCGTCGAGGCCTCCTTGGGTTTGACAGGTGTTTTTACAATCATGTTCTATTATTACCTTTTGCCGTGAATAAATTCAAGGATTCAATCCAGTATTCGTTTTCGGAATCCGGCTTTATCAATGCAATAAATGAGACCGGACTTTACAAGACACTCGGGACATGTTATCGAAACATTAATGATTATACGGATGGTGTGATGCTGCGCGGCCGAGATATGGACACAGGGTGTCCGCGAGGGGCGGCGGCGTGACGGATTCAAATCCGGGATTTTTTCTCCGCAACGGCATAAGGACAGGATGGAAGCCATGGATCAGGCGAGACAGGCGTTGCTAAGAGGTCTTCCCAAAATCGACGACATGATGCTCAAGCTGGAAGGCATGAATGCCCTGGCGAAGATTCCCCGGGACATTGCGAAGGCGGTGTGCCGGATGATCGTGGACGACATGAGAAAGACGATCCTGGAGAATGAAAGCAACCCGGATAATATAAGAATTCCAGCCCTGGATCGTGTATTGGACAAGGCGGTCTCCGCCCTGAACGATTTTCATCGTCACCGGCTTCGCCGTGTGGTCAACGCCACCGGGATCATTATCCACACGAATCTGGGGAGGGCGCCGCTCTGCCCTGAAGCCCTGGAGCGAATAACCGCCGTGGGCGCCGGTTATTCGAATCTGGAGTATGACCTTGATCAAGGCAGGCGAGGTCTCCGGTACGACCATGTACAAAACATCCTCTGCGTCCTTTCCGGGGCGGAAGACGCCCTGGTCGTCAATAACAATGCCGCGGCCGTCCTGCTCTGCCTGAATACCCTCGCCCAGGGCAAGGAGGCGATCGTTTCCCGCGGAGAATTGGTGGAGATCGGCGGCGAATTCCGCATTCCCGAAATCATGGAAAAGAGCGGTGCCCGGCTGAGAGAGGTCGGCGCTACGAATCGCACGCGCCTGGCGGATTATGAAAACGCCGTCAATCCCGAGACGAGCCTGATCCTGAAGGTCCATACGAGCAATTTTCGTATCGTCGGCTTCACGGAGGAGACGGGGCTGGACGATCTGGTTGCCCTCGGTAAGAAATGCGGCATTCCTGTGATGCACGATCTGGGCAGCGGTTGCTTCCTTGACCTGGAGCGATTCGGCCTGGACAGCGAACCGACAGTCCCGAATGTGATATCAAGCGGCGTCGATGTGATCACCTTCAGCGGCGACAAGCTCCTTGGCGGTCCCCAGGCAGGTATCATTCTCGGCCGGAAGCGTATCCTGGCGCAGATTAAGAAGAACCCTCTCAACCGGGCGCTCAGGATCGACAAACTTACCCTTGCCGCGCTGGAAGCGACCATGATGCAATATCTCCAGCCTGAAAAGGCTGTCAGATCGCTGCGTGTCCTTAATGCCCTGACGGAACCGATTGCGGACGTCAAAAAACGCGCCAAGCGGCTCTCGGCCGCGTTGAAAAGGGCCGGCATTCCCGGTATCCGTTTTACCGTCAGAGCAGGGTCGTCGTTGACGGGCGGCGGCGCTCTGCCAACCAGGGAAATCCCGACGGTTCTGATTGCGGTTCAATCCGACTCGCATTCGCCGAATATCCTCGACGCACGGCTCCGGAGACTCGATACGCCGATCATCGCCAGGATCGCCGACGATGAAATCCTGTTCGATCTCAGGACGATCGCCGACGAGGAAATGCCTTTCATCAGGGACGGCCTGAAGAGTATCGCCAGCCCATGACGGACACCATCCACGAATTCATCGTCGCCGAGCGGGAAAAGGATTTGCGCCTCGATATCTTCCTGGCGGGGAGAGAACCGGCCATGTCGCGTTCACAGCTTGCCAAGGCGGTGAGCGACGGGATGGTGACCGTCAACCGTAAGAAGGCGAAGGCCGGGCAGCGTTTAAAGATCGGCGACGCCGTCCGTCTCTCGAGACCGGAACCGACGAACTGTGAAGTCCTTCCCGAGGATATCCCCCTTCGCATCGTATATGAGGATACGCACCTTCTTGTCGTCGACAAGCCGGTCGGCATGGTGGTCCATCCGGCGCCGGGCCATTGCTCCGGGACCCTTGTCAATGCCGTCCTTTTCCATTGCCGCGACCTGTCGGGAATCGGCGGTGTGCTGCGACCGGGGATTGTTCATCGTCTCGACAAGGACACGTCCGGTCTGATCGTTATCGCCAAGGCAGACGATGCCCATCGAGGCCTTGCCGCCCAGTTCAAGGAGCATCGCATCAAGAAGACCTACCAGGTGCTTGTCCATGGAGATGTCAAGGAGGAACACGGTGTTGTCGACTTGCCGGTCGGACGGCATCCCGTCGACAGAAAAAAAATGTCTGTCAGAAGCCGGAGGGGAAGATCGGCTCTTTCCCGCTGGCGTGTTTGCGAAAGGTATGGGGCGGCCACCCTCCTTGAGGTCGATATCGAAACGGGACGGACCCACCAGATCAGAGTCCATCTGAATGCCCTGGGCTATCCGGTGATCGGGGATGCTGTTTACGGCAAGAAGGGAAGCGGTAGGGAGCATAGAAGTTCCGATGCGGCACAAATACTGAAGAATATGGCCAGGCAAGCCCTCCACGCCAGCCGACTTTCCTTTATGCATCCGGTGACCGGCCAATGGCTGGAGTTTGTCTCGCCTCTGCCTGCCGACATGGCGGAACTGTGTTCGTCATTGAAGAGACATGACTCCGCATAGTCGGCCTGTACCGGTTGTCGAAGACGATACCGCGGAATATGGCGGATCTTCGTTTGTGATTGACATGGAGCGGTCCGGCATTCTATGTCTTTTGACGAAACGGTGATCGTATGTCCTTTGTTCAAATATCCCTCCCCGGTACAACTTCAGGTGAACGGGGGCTTACCTACTATCAATCCCCTCAATTGCAGACCCTCCCTTTCCTGACCCATGCCTTCACCACACGTATCGGCGGTGCGAGCGGCGGCTGCTACAGCAGTTTAAACTTCAGTGTCAGAGAAGGCGATCCGGAAGAGCATGTTAAAAAAAATTATCAGATCACAGCCGCAGCATTCGCCGTGTCTCCGGAACAGTTCCTTACAGTCAGGCAGATTCACGGCGACGGCATCCTCGTCATAAAAGAACCCGATTTCCGGATACCTGAGGGCAAACTCCCAGAGTACGACGGCATCATCACCAACCAGACGGGGATCGCCGTCGGCATCAAAACGGCGGACTGTGTTCCCGTCCTGATCGTCGACAGGATCAAACGCATCGTCTGTGTCGTTCATGCCGGATGGAGAGGGACGGCCCTTAAGATAGCGGCGAAAGCCGTCATGCGGTTCAGGGAAGATTTTTTGTCGGAAACGGAGGATATGATCGCCGCGATTGGTCCGTCGATCGGTCCCTGCTGTTATCAGGTCGACGAACAGGTCGTTCGTGCCATGGGACCCGACGGCGGCGCGGGTCCGTATTTCCGGGCCTGCAAGGAAGACGGCCGGTGGATGCTCGATCTGCCTTCCCTGAATCGACGGCATCTTCTTGAAGCGGGTTTGAGCCCGGAAAATATCGAAATGTCCGGTCTTTGTACTTCCTGTCTGCCCGATCTGTTTTATTCCCACCGGGGTGAATCGGGAAAGACAGGGAGGCAACTGAATTTCCTGATGCTCCGAGGGGACCGGGCATAGACGTGATACGGATTTTATGCGTTTTTGGTCTGTAAAATCGGGATATTCCGGGCAGGTTTCTGAAATAGCACAAAATTTTACTTGAACTTGTACAAACAATTGTATTATTATACTTCCCTAGGGTTGAACAACGCAAGAAACGACTTGCCCGGTGAATTGGACTATTCGCTTCATTTCCTGTCGACAATTTATCTATCAAAATAGTCTGGTGCACGAATACCGTGTTGGGTGGTAAAAAATCCTTGACATATCAAGAATCTTAGGGTAGGGGAGTGCTCTACAGCATATAAGGTACGCGCGAGGCCCTTCCTAAAACGAGATGTTTCAAGCGTTCTTACGTAGCAGCCTGTATTATTCCACGATATTCTTCTATCGTTCATGCATGGCAAATTCTGGAAAATGATGGGGTACCGTTTCTTGATGCTCAACAGGATGGGCTTATCCTGAAAGAAGCGCGCTGCTGTATATTCTGCAAAGAGAAAGGACTATTTCAAAGGCATCAATATGAACATCGAAGACATTAAAAGGCTTCCTATCAGCGAATTGACCAACCTGGCCAAAGATCTGAATGTCCCCGGGGCGAGCGGCATGAGGAGGCAGGATCTCATCTTTTCCATCCTGCAGGCACAGGCTGAAAAGAACGGGGTCATATCGGGCGCCGGCGTCCTGGAAATCCTGCCGGATGGTTTCGGATTCCTCCGTGCCGTCGATTATAACTATCTGCCCAGTCCAGACGATATTTATATTTCGCCTTCGCAAATACGCCGCTTCAACTTAAGAACCGGCGATACGGTATCCGGCGAGGTCAGGCCTCCGAAGGAAGGGGAAAAATATTTCGCCCTGCTCAAAGTGGACATGGTCAACTTTGAAAGTCCCGACGGCACCAGGGACAAAATACTCTTCGACAACCTGACCCCCCTGTACCCCGATGAAAAGCTTGGCCTTGAAGTCGATCCGGAGAACCTGTCTACCAGGACCATGGATCTTTTCACCCCGATCGGAAAGGGGCAGCGGGCGCTTATCGTATCTCCGCCCAGGGCAGGAAAGACGGTCCTTCTGCAGGACATTGCCCGCAGCATCACGACGAATCACAAGGAAGTGATCCTGATGGTGCTGCTGATTGACGAACGTCCTGAAGAAGTGACGGACATGCAGCGGGGGGTATCCGGGGAAGTCATCTCCTCGACATTCGACGAACCGGCCACGCGCCACGTTCAAGTTGCCGAAATGGTTATAGAAAAAGCAAAAAGGCTCGTCGAGCACAAGAAAGACGTGGTTATCCTGCTGGACAGCATCACGAGGCTGGCCCGGGCATACAACACCGTCGTTCCCCCGAGCGGCAAGGTCCTCTCCGGCGGCGTCGACTCGAATGCACTCCATAAGCCGAAGCGCTTTTTCGGTGCTGCCCGTAACATCGAAAACGGCGGCAGCCTGACCATTATCGCCACCGCTCTCATCGATACCGGCAGTCGGATGGACGAAGTCATTTTTGAAGAATTCAAGGGAACGGGCAACATGGAATTGCACCTCGACCGGCGCATCGCAGACAGAAGGGTCTTTCCCGCCTTCGACCTGATCCGCTCCGGGACGAGAAAGGAAGAGCTGCTGATCCCCAAAGCCAATCTCAACCGTATCTGGATATTAAGACGGCTTCTCCAGGAGATGAATCCCATCGACGCCATGGAATTCATCATTGATAAGATCAGAAAGACGGACAGCAATCAGATATTCCTGGATTCCATGAATCAATAGACGGGCAATCCGCACAGGCGTCCGAAATATTCCTTGAAATTTTGGAACGGATGCTTATAATGCGACCCCTTGTGGAAAATTATCAAGTATCGTTAAGGAGGATTACGATTCGCCATGAAAGAAGGTATTCATCCCGAATATAATAAAGCGACCGTTACCTGCGTATGCGGCAATGTCTTTGAGACCAGGTCGACCAAACCGGAGATCAAGGTTGAAATCTGCTCCCAGTGCCACCCCTTCATGACCGGCAAGCAGAAGATCATGGATACGGCGGGACGCGTCGAACGTTTCAACAAGAAGTACGCGGGCCAGGAAGCTAAGGCAAGCAAGACGAAAAAAGCCAAGTAACCGATCCGTCGCATGCATTATCTCCGGGGAACGCCTTAACGAGAGAGCGGAGTTCCCCTGCCTGCTTCTTTTCCCGATAGTCAGGTGCCCGCATCTTCCACTGAGGGCAACTTCCCCACAACCGAACATTTCAAGCCGGCGAAATGCCGACATTTATTCGTAGGGACTATGTTTGGCAAACTGAAAGATATCGTCTTGCGTCATCAGGAATTGGAGAAGCTGCTCAGCGATCCCGAGGTGATCAGCAAGCAGAACGTTTACCAGAAATACGCCAAGGAGCATGCCGATCTCCGTGAACTCGTGGCCACCTATGAGGCCTATGAAAAGACGGTCGCCGAGATCGAGGAGGGACAGAACCTTCTCCGGGGTACCGACGAGGAGTTGAAAGAGATCGTCAAGGAAGAGATGCCGGGACTCAAGGAGAAACAGGCCACTCTGGAAGACCACTTAAGACGTCTTCTCCTTCCCAAGGATCCCAACGACGACAAGAACGTCTTTCTGGAAATCAGGGCGGGAACAGGCGGTGACGAAGCCGGATTGTTTGCGGCGGACCTTTTTCGGATGTATGCCCGATATGCGGAAGGGAACCGATGGAAAGTGGAAATCATCAGCAGCACGCCTTCCAGCGGTATCGGCGGCTTTAAGGAGATCATAGCCCTGATCGAGGGGAAGGGCGCTTACAGCCGGTTAAAGTATGAAAGCGGCGTCCACAGGGTACAGCGGGTTCCCGTTACGGAAGCTCAGGGACGGATTCACACGTCGGCCGTGACCGTGGCCATTCTCCCTGAAGCTGAAGAGGTCGAAGTATCCATCGATCCGAACGAATTGAGGATCGACGTGTACCATTCAAGCGGCCACGGGGGGCAGAGCGTCAATACGACGGACTCTGCGGTGCGCATTACCCATCTGCCCACGGGGCTGGTCGTCACCTGCCAGGACGAGAAGTCGCAGCTGAAGAATAAAGCCAAGGCCATGAAAGTCTTGAGAGCACGATTGCTCGACGCCATGATCCAGAAGCAGAATGCGGAGATTTCGGAAGCCAGAAAGAGCCAGGTCGGAAGCGGCGACCGGAGCGAACGGATCAGGACGTACAACTTCCCGCAGGGCCGGGTGACGGACCACCGCATCGGGATGACCCTCTACAATCTGGAGAACTTCATCAACGGAGATATCCAGACGGTTATCGACGGCCTTACAACCCATTTCCAGACGGAAGCGCTGAAACAGTCGGCGGCATGACAAAGTCCGCCGCGGCCTTTGGGACCATCCGCCAGTGACATTCGGAGATCATAGAGACGGCGATGAATGTTGGGGAACTTCTGGCCGGGACCGCCCGCAGCTTCGAAATTGAAGGCATCCTCAGTGCCCGCCTTGATGCCGAAGTCCTTCTCTCCCGCTATCTGCAAATCAATCGTACGGATCTATACACCCGGAACGACAGAGCGTTGCCGGCGGATGCGTTGAGCGGATTCGCCCGCTGGGTCGAACGCAGGCTGCGGAGGGAACCCGTCGCCTATATCGTCGGAAGCAAGGAGTTCTGGTCCCTCACGTTTGACGTAACCCCCGCCGTCCTCATTCCGAGACCGGATACGGAAATCATCGTTGAAGAAGTCCTCGCGGAGGCGAAGCATTGTGCGGGGGATTGCAGAATCCTCGAGATAGGCACCGGCAGCGGCGCAATCAGTATTACGCTGGCCCGCGAGATCAAAGGGGCTTTCATTGTGGCCACGGATATTTCCCCGGCTGCCGTTCAAATAGCCGGCCACAATGCCCGGAGACTCGGAGTTGGCGACCGGATTGCTTTCCTTGTCGGGGACATGTGCCAGCCCGTGTCCGGCCGGTTCGATGTTGTCGTCTCCAACCCGCCATACATTGCCGATGCCGAATTCCGCAATCTTCCTGTCGACGTGGCCGGTTATGAACCGGAGACGGCTCTTCGCGCTCCCGGTGACGGTACGGCATTTCACGGGGAACTCATCACGGGCGCAAGATATTTATTGAAAAAAGGCGGCTGGTTGTTTATGGAAATCGGCAATAGTCAGAGGGCACATATCGAGAAGCTGTTTCGGGAATCGAACCAGTACGATTCCATAGATTTTCGCAAGAATTATTCGGGCATCGACCGTGTTGCCAAAGGAAGGAAGTGCTGATTTATGGATAAAATCGTTATCAACGGCGGACATAGACTGGAAGGTGATGTCCGCGTCAGCGGCGCGAAAAACGCCGCCCTGCCGATCATGATTGCTTCGCTTCTGACCGACGGATGGAATACGTGTCACAACATCCCCAATCTGGTGGATATCCAGACGACAAAGAAACTGCTCAAGAGTTTCGGCGTCGAGATCGACGAAGGGCCCCCTTTGCGGATCAACGCGGGCAACATATCGAATACGGAAGCCTCTTACGAGTTGGTGAAGACCATGCGGGCTTCCATCCTGGTTCTGGGCCCATTGGTGGCGCGGACCGGGGAGGCGCGCGTGTCCCTTCCCGGCGGCTGCGCCATAGGCGCCAGGCCGGTTAACCTCCATATCAAGGCCCTGGAGGATATGGGGGCGAAAATCGACTTGAAAGACGGTTATGTCGTCGCCAATGTCAAAAGGCTGCATGGGGCGACGATCTTTTTCGATCCCGTGACGGTGACGGGCACGGAAAATATCATGATGGCCGCGGCTTTGGCCGACGGGACAACCGTCCTGAAAAATGCCGCCCGCGAGCCCGAAATCGTCAATTTGGCTGAGGTCCTCAACGGCATGGGGGCCAATATTCGCGGCGCCGGCACCGACATCATTACCATCGACGGGGTGAAACGGCTGAAACCCTATGACGCCGAGGTGATGTCCGACCGTATCGAGGCGGGAACCTTTATGATCGCGGCCGGCATGACCGGCGGCGATATCAGGGTCATGGGTTGCGAGCCGTCGCACGTCGATGCCCTGACCGCCAAACTAAGGGATGCGGGTATGAAAGTTCAGCCGGTCGAGGGCGGCATGCGGGTGATCGGCACCGGCACAATCAGAAGCGTGGATGTGACGACCCACCCCTTTCCCGGATTCGCCACGGACCTGCAGGCACAAATCATGGCGCTCATGGCCATGGCCGGCGGTTTGAGCGTCATTTCCGAGACGGTCTTCGAAAATCGCTTCATGCATGTGAGCGAACTTATGCGGATGGGAGCCGACATCACGATTCAGGGTCATACGGCCGTTGTCCGGGGGATTCCCAGGCTGAAGGGTGCCCAGGTCATGGCGACCGATTTACGCGCCTCGGCGTCGCTCATCCTGGCCGGCCTTGCCGCAGAGGGCAAAACGGAAGTCTCCCGGGTTTATCACCTCGATCGTGGATACGAGGCTATCGAAAAGAAATTTTCCGCCCTGGGGGCAGACATTGTCCGCGTCAAGGTCTGATAAGGAGTAACGACATGAAAACAATCAGGACAACCGACAGCGGTTTCGCCGCTTTCTTTCGAGAAATCAGTCAACGTCGGGAGATGTTCGACGCCGGCATCTGGTCGTCCGTGAGCGCCATCATCGACGACGTCGTCCGAAACGGCGACGGGGCCCTCTTTAAGTACACGGCCAGATTCGATCATCAGGAACTCGACGCCCGCACGGTGGAGGTGACGCAGGAAGAGTGGGACAAAGCGGCAGGGGAGGTTTCCAGAAACGACAAAGCCATTCTGACCCTGGCCGCGAAACGCATACGGGCGTTTCACCGAAAACAGAAGACAGGGGACTATGAAATCCGCGAGCGAAACGGTCTGGTCGTGGGGCAAAGGGTCAGGCCGCTGGATAGGGTTGGTATCTATGCCCGGGCGGTCTGGCCATTTATCCGTCCACGGTCCTGATGGCGGCGATTCCCGCCGTGATTGCCGGCGTTGAAGACATTATTCTCGTCTCGCCTGTCAAGAGCCGGAATCTGAATCCCCTGATCGCCGCCGCGGCCCGGATCGGAGGTGTGACGCGCATATTCAAGGTCGGCGGCGCTCAGGCCGTGGCAGCCCTTGCCTACGGTACGCAATCCATCCCCCGGGTGGATAAGATCGTCGGACCGGGAAACGCTTATGTGGCGGCGGCCAAGAAACTGGTATTCGGTGCGGTGGATATCGACATGATCGCCGGTCCCAGCGAAGTCTTGATTATCGCCGACGGCAAGGGACCGGCCGCTTTTGCGGCTGCGGACCTGATCGCCCAGGCGGAACACGACGAAATGGCCCGCGCCATTCTCGTTACAACCGACGAGTCATACGCTGCCGAGGTGAAAAAGGACGTCAATGCCCAACTGGAGCGCCTTCCCAAGAAGGACATCATCCGGCAGGCGCTGGAATCGCACGGCGCCGTCATTATTGCCGGAGATTTGGACGAGGCCGCCGGTATTTCCAATGACATTGCACCGGAACACCTGGAGTTGATGGTCGAAAATCCCGGGAAGCTCATGGAAAAGATCAGACACGCCGGTGCCATTTTCCTCGGCCATTATACACCGGAGGCATTCGGGGATTATACGGCCGGTCCCAATCATATCCTGCCGACGGGCGGCACGGCCAGGTTTTCTTCCCCCTTGGGCGTCTATGATTTCATCAAGCGGACGAGCGTCCTCTCCTATTCGGAAGAAGCCCTGCAGAAGTTCGGGCGCCGGACGGCCCGTTTTGCCGCGCTGGAAGGTCTCGACGGCCACGGCAACTCCGTCAGCGTGCGGTTGAATGCCGCCCGCAGATCATCCGGCAAGATCGAGTGAGTAAGGGCAGCAATGGCGGACAGGGCTCCCGGCAAGCCGACCGGAACGGCTTTGCTTGCTTTGGAAGGAACCTATGGAAAAGCATGACGTGGTCATCGTGGGCGGAAGCTGCGCCGGCGCCGCCGCGGCACATACCCTGGCGGCGAACGGCCGGAAGGTCCTGGTCGTCGATAAAGCCATCTTCCCCCGCAAGAAATTGTGCGGCGGGCTCCTGACCGAAAAAGCGATACCCCTGATAAAGGAAATATACGGGGACGTCGCACGGCAGGACTTTGTGCTCATGGAGTCCTCCGCCTTCGGCATTTATCATGCAGACCTGGGAAAGATATGCAAATGGTCCGGTCCGACCGAACGGTTTTTCGCCGTCGACAGGACGAGCTTCGATCACTATTTCCTCAACAAAGCCCGGGCTTCCGGATGTACGATCTTATGCGGGCATGCAGTCAAGGCGGTCGCGCAGGATCGTGTCGTCCTGGACAATGGAGATGTATTGGCCGCGGACTTCATAGTCGGCGCGGACGGCCCTTACAGCGTTGTCCGCAGGGCCGTTTCCCCCCGCGTCAGGAGGGCTGAATTTGCCGTCGGCATCGAAGCGGACATTCCCTATGAGCATCTGACATGTTTTGACCATGACGGTGTCTATCCGCAAATCCATTTCGGTTTCATCAACGCCGGTTATGGATGGGTATTTCCCAAGCCTGCTTTCGCGACGGTCGGCCTCGGCGGTTTGACGAGATCCAACGGCAAAAACATGAAAGACCACTTTCAAGTCTTTCTTCGTCGTCTTCTGAAAAACGAGGCCAATATGCCGGAGCGCGTGAGCGGCTACCCGATACCGTTCCACAATTTTATGAAACAACCGGGAAAAGGAAAGGTGTTGCTTGCCGGAGATGCTGCGGGTCTGGTAGAGCCTATCACCGGCGAAGGGATGTATTTTGCCATGCTGAGCGGGAAATTGGCGGCGGAAGCCATACTCTCGAAAAAGGATGTGCTTTCAGCCTATCATACGGCCCTCCGCAGCAGGATTTATCCCCTTTTCCGGCAGGCCTTCTGGTTGAGAAAAGCCTTTTATCACCGCAGGATGTCGCTCTTTGCCATGCGCAAGATGAAAGCGAATGCCAAATACTGTAAATATTACCTGGACCTGATGTCCGGTACCGCAGATTATAAACGATACCTCGGCCTGGTCCTCAAGGACCGGAATCATTATCCCTCCGCGTGATGGTCCTTGCCTGATCGACATTAGCGTGAGCAAAGAGAAGCACTTTTCTTTTAATTGCTGAAGAGGGTAGACTTAGAAAATTTGAATAAATAAATTCCTTAAAAATACGGATAGTTAAAGATGAAAGAAAACGCGGGTGACATGTGCCGGAAAAATTTTTCCTTGACATATTTGTCCGCCTTATGATCTCATTAACAAAATTTTAACGAAGGCCGATGGTATGACGCAGGACGCAAAGATCGATTTAACAAGCTTTAACTTTAGCTACTGGTTTAGCTATTATTATAGCTTCGCATCGGTCTGCCCGGCGTTCAGGAGGATCTGAAAAGGATAACATAAGAACATAGGCCGCGGGTGGATCGAAAGTGATACTGCCCGCGGCTTTTTTATTTTGAGGCCGTGGCGGCAGAAAACGTCACGGCCTTTTTATTTGGGGAGGTCAGGAGCATGATCGTTTTAATGAAAAAAAATGCAACGGAGGGCCAGATAGATAACGTTGTAAGGTGGATCGAGTCGGTCGGATACAATCCCCACATGTCCAGGGGAGTGGAGCGGACCATCATCGGCGCCGTCGGCGACGACCGAGGCAAGGCCCATCTGAAGGCGGCGGAATTCCTGGAAGGGGTGGAGAAGGTTATGCCGATTCTCAAGCCCTATAAACTTGCCAGCCGCGAGGTCAAGGAGGGCAATACCGTCATTGAGGTGGGTGATCTGAAGATCGGCGGCCCGGACTTCATCGTCATGGCCGGTCCCTGCTCCATCGAGAGCGACGAGCAGCTCATGGAATGCGCCTACATCGCGCGGAAGGCGGGCGCCCACGTTCTTCGCGGCGGTGCCTTCAAGCCGAGGACGTCTCCCTACAGTTTTCAGGGAATGGCCGAAGACGGATTGAAACTGCTGCAGAAAGTCCGGGAGACGACGGGCATGCCTGTCGTCACCGAGGTTATGAATACGACGGATGTGGACCTCGTTGAAGCCTATGCGGACATCCTCCAGATCGGCGCCCGGAACGTGCAGAACTTCGCCCTGCTGAAGAAGGTCGGGCAGGCCAAGAAGCCGGTGCTCCTGAAAAGAGGACTGATGACAACGATCGAGGAACTTCTCATGTCGGCCGAGTATATCCTGTCGTCCGGCAACGAGCAGGTGATTCTCTGCGAACGGGGAATCCGGACATTCGAGACGGCAACGCGCAACACCCTCGACATCAGTGCGGTTCCCGTTCTGAAGGAACTGACCCATCTGCCGGTCATCGTCGATCCGTCTCATGCCGCCGGCTATTCCAAGTATGTTCTTCCTTTAACGAGAGCCGCCGTCGCCGTCGGTGCCGATGGAATCATCGTCGAAGTCCATCCGGAGCCGGAAAAGGCCATGTCCGACGGTCCTCAGTCGTTGCGGCCGGAACAGTTCTACCAGATGATGGACGAGGTCAGGATCATAGAGGGGGTTATGAAAAGGGAAATCAGGGTGCAATGATGAACAAACTCAAAGTCAATCTCGACCGGAAGCAGATCAATTCGTACGATATCCATATCGGCGAGGATATTTTGGACCGTTCGGTGCTGATCATGGCCAAGAATAACTGGGCCAAGCGCTATTTTGTCATCGCCGACGAAAATGTGGCAGCCCTTCACGGCGGCCTTCTCTGTGAGACGATGAAGAGATCGGATTTGAAGGTTGACACGATCGACTTTCCCGCCGGCGAGAAGTCCAAATCATTTTCCACCTGCCTGGAGATCGCCGAAAAACTGGCGGCGCTCGGCGCCGACAGGACATCGGCGCTCGTCGCTCTGGGCGGCGGCGTTACGGGGGATATCGCAGGACTCATGGCATCCCTGTATATGCGCGGCATACCGTGCATCCACTTTCCCACGACCCTGCTTGCCCAGATAGACAGTTGCATCGGCGGCAAGACCGGCGTCGACACGGCCGCCGGGAAGAACCTGATCGGCACGTTCCATCAACCCAAGGCGGTCTTCATCGATACGGCCTTTCTCAGGACATTGCCGGATCGGGAATTCCGGAACGGCTTGGCGGAGATGGTGAAGTACGCCCTCATCGAATCGCCGGAACTCGCCACCCTGATGGAAGCTAACGTGGAGAAGCTGAGAAACAGGGATTTATCCTTTTTGGAAGGACTCATTGCGTCGTGCTGCCGGATCAAGAAAAACATCGTGGAGATCGATGAAAAAGAGACCGGACTGCGGCGAATCCTCAACTTCGGACACACCGTCGGCCATGCGCTCGAAGCGGAATCGGATTATGCGATTCCGCACGGCGACGCCGTTTCCGTGGGCATGGCGGCCGCCACGAGAATATCGCAACGCCTCAACTATCTGAGCAATGAAGATGCCGATAGAATTACCTCTTTCATCCGGAACATGGGTCTCGTCGAACGAATAGATCCGGGTGTGAAAACCGACGCTATTTTGGCGCGGCTGAAGATGGACAAAAAGAAACAGGGAGAGAATATACATTTTGTTCTCCTCAAGAAAATGGGCATGCCCTTTGTCAATGGTGGAGTTCCGGAACCTGTCGTAAGGGAAACGATCGAGGGACTGAAGCATGGCTGAGAACAAACTGGAACGCCTCAGGCGGAGGATCAGAAAGACCGACGGCGATATGGTCAAATTGCTCAATGAGCGAGCTGCCCTGGCCGTCGAGATCGGCGAGGAAAAGAACGCCCAGGGAAGAAGCGTATACGATGCTTCCCAGGAAAGCCACGTTTTCAGATCCGTGACGGGCGTGAACGAAGGTCCCCTGACCGATGCGGCCCTGGGCGATATTTTCAGGGAAATCGTTTCCGCCTGCCGGGCGCTTCAGGTCGAGCTGTCCGTCGCTTACCTGGGACCCGAAGCATCCTTCTCCCATATGGCGGCCCTTTCGCAATTCGGCAGACAAGCCGGCCTGCGTCCCGTTTCGTCCATAGCCGGTGTTTTTGAAGAGGTGGAAAGGGGGGCGGTTCAGCTGGGCATCGTCCCGATTGAAAATTCCATTGAAGGCTCCGTAAAGCTGACCCTGGACAGGCTCATCGCCACGCCGCTTCGCATAAAGGCGGAAGTCTTTTTGAGAATCAGGCATTGCCTGCTTTCGGCTGGTCGCGATCTGGAAGCGGTGCGCAGGGTTTACTCCCACCCCCAGGCCATTGCCCAGTGCCGGGGCTGGTTGAGGACCAATCTGCCCGCGGCGACCGTTTTAGAGGTCGAAAGCACGGCCGGGGCAGCCCGGCGGGTCGGCGAGGACCCGGTAGCAGCCGCGATCGGGAGCCAGGCCGCGGCATCGACTTATCATCTCAATGTCATGGCGGAAGGGATCGAAGACCATCCGGGCAACACAACCCGCTTCTTCGTGATAGGTCGCGGGGATGTAAGGCCCACGGGAGCGGACAAAACATCGATCCTTTTCGGGACGGCCCATGCCCCGGGATCGCTTTATAAGGCCCTGTCGGCATTTGCGGAGCGCGGTGTCAATCTGACGAGGATAGAGTCCTACCCTGTCAAGGACCGGGCATGGGAGTACCTCTTCTTTACCGATTTTTTGGGGCATGCGGAAGACAAAGAGGTCGGGAAATGCCTGCAGGAGCTGAAAACCCAGGCGGCGTTCGTCAAAATTCTCGGATCTTATCCCCAGGGGCAGGACCGGCCATGATGTGCATATCGGTTAGTCCCGAGTCGAACGAAGACGCCCTGGTCAAAATGAAGAATGCCTTCACGTTGGCAGATGTTGTAGAACTGCGGATCGACGGGATCAGGGATGTCGACCTGAAACGGCTCCTTGCCGGGAAAAGAAAGAAGGTCATCGTCACTAACCGCTGCCGGGAAGAGGGAGGATTGTTTTCCGGAAGCGAAGGCGAGCGAATCGCACTGCTGACGCAGGCGGTCGAACTGGGGGCGGATTTTATCGACGTGGAACTGCAGACGTCTCCGGACTTGAGGAAAAATATCGCTGCAGCCATTGCCCATTGTAAGCGGAAAACGCACTTGATTCTCTCATGGCACGATATGTCGGGAACACCTTCCGAGCGTGCATTGAGAAACAAGGTGGATCGGGGCTGTGGCGAAGGCGCCGATATCGTGAAGGTCGTTCCTTATGCCAGGACGGATGCGGACAATTTCAAGATCTTGAATCTGCTTGTCCATTCACAAAAAAGGGGCCGGGACATCATCGCTTTCTGCATGGGGCCCAGGGGCCGCTTGAGCAGGGCCATGGCGCCTTTCTGGGGATCGCGTATCAGCTACGCGGCCTTGTCGCCTGAGGAAAGGACCGCTCCCGGCCAGTTGACGGCGGAGGAGATGCGGCAGCTTCACAGAATTCTGGCAGGTGACGATGAAGACCGCTAAGACCTACGCGCTCCTGGGGAACCCCGTAGCGCACAGCCTCTCGCCGCTTATGCATAACGCGGCTTATACCAGGATGGGCATCGGCGCCCGTTACGTGGCCCTTTGCCCCAACGACATCGGGGAGGCCGTCCGGCTGCTGCGCGGGGGAGATATCGCCGGGGCAAGCGTGACCATCCCCTTTAAAGTCTCCATGATGGAATATCTGGATCATATCGACGAAGGGGCCAGGCAAATCGGGGCCGTCAACACGGTTTGCCGCCGCGATGGGCGATTTACGGGCCATAACACCGATTGGCAGGGCTTCGTCGCCGATTTAAAGGCGCGCATGGATATTGGAGGGAAGAGGTTTGTGGTGGTCGGTGCCGGGGGGGCGGCCCGGGCCGTCGTTTACGGCCTTCTTCGGGAAAAGGGTTTGCCGGTCGTCGTGAACAAGACGGCGGAGAAGGCCGCCGGGCTGGCAGCGGAATTCGGCTGTTCCTGGCTGCCTTTTGAAGAGATTGGTGCAGTCCTTGGGGATTGTCTGGTCAATACGACGCCGGTCGGCATGTTTCCGAATATGGAAGCCTCGCCGGTACCGAAGGAAATCCTGCCGCGGTTCCGACACGCGGTCGATATCGTGTACAATCCGATCAGGACCAAGTTGCTTCAGGAGGCCGAGGCTGCCGGATGTGTAACGCATACAGGTCTCGGCATGTTTGTCGGCCAGGGTGCCGAACAGATCCGGCTGTGGACGGGCATGGAGCCGCCTCTCGATGTTATGAAGTGTGCTGTGACGGAGAGGCTCGGGAGATTATAATGGAAATCAAACCGTTGCCGAATTTAAATGCCGCCGTCACACTGCCGGGCTCCAAAAGTTATACGCAACGGGCCTTGGTTATTGCGGCCCTGGCCGAGGGGAAGTCGGTCCTGCACCATGCCCTGATTTCAAAGGATACGGAATACCTGATTAAGGCCCTGCGTCTGATGGGGGCGGTCATTGAGATCGAGCCGGAGACCCTGACCGTCGAAGGAACGGCCGGGAGAATCGCCGCGCCGCAAACGGATATCTATCTGGGCAACAACGGTACGGCCATCAGGCTTCTGATGGGGGTCGCAGCCCTGGGAAAAGGGGAATTCCGCCTCACGGGGGACGAGAGGCTCTGCGAAAGGCCCGTCGGGTCGCTGCTCGACGCCCTTTCCTCCCTGGGGGTCCATGCCGCTTCGGAAAATGGTCGGGGCTGTCCGCCCGTTGTAATCCGAACGGAGGGTTTACAGGGCGGCCGTGCCGTGCTCACCGATATCGCGAGCAGCCAGTTCGTCTCTTCCCTGCTGATCAGCTGTCCATTGGCCGGCGCCGACAGCAAAATAGATGTCGTGGGCCCCGTCCCGTCGCGTCCCTATGTGGACATGACGGTCGAGGCCATGCATTGTTTCGGTGTGGATGTAGAAGAGGTTTCTCCGGGACGTTTCCGTGTCAGGGGAAAACAGCATTACCAGGCGAGGTCGTATACCGTCGAGGGCGACGTTTCCTCGGCCTCTTACTTCTGCCTCGCAGCGGCCGTGTGCCGGGGGAAGGTGAGTATCCATAATATCAATCCCGGAACTCTCCAGGGCGACATTGGATTTTTGTCCGTCCTGGAACGCCTCGGCGTGCAGGTTGCCAGGAAGGACAACATGATCGAAGTAACCGGCGGTCCCCTTCAGCGGGGCGATTACGAGTTCGATTTCGGACCCATGCCCGACGTCGTTCCTACGGTTGCAGTTCTTGCAGCGTTGCGGCCGGGAAGAACGGTCATCCGTAATGTCTCGCACCTGCGCATGAAGGAGAGCAACCGCCTGGAAGCCCTGGTCAACGAACTTCGCCGCGTCGGCACCCATGCGGAAGAGATCGAAGACGGCATGGTCATCGTCGGCGGTAAACCGCACGGTGCCGCGATCGAGACTTATAACGACCACCGCATCGCCATGAGCTTTGCCGTCCTGGGATTGGCCGTTCCCGACATCACCATCTCCAATCCGGACTGCGTCGGGAAATCCTTTCCCGGATTTTGGGATATCCTGGACAGGTGGTATTGAGCCATGAATATCGTCTTCATAGGATACCGGTGCACGGGCAAGACAACGATCGGAAAACAGGTGGCCGCCGATATGGGGCTTCCCTTTTACGACACCGATGCGCTAATAGAGGAACAATCGGGAAGGACGATCCGGGAAATCGTTGCCGAAGAAGGATGGGAGTCGTTCCGGAAGGAAGAAAGCGCCGTTGTCCGGAAACTGTCGGCTGAAAACGGCTGTGTCATTGCCCTTGGCGGCGGAGCGGTTCTCGACGAAGCCAACGTCCAGTGTCTCAAAGCGGATGGCTTTTTCGTATGGCTGACGGCCGGGACAACCGCTATCGTTCGAAGGATGAAGGACGATACAAGGAGTGAGTCGCAACGGCCTGCCCTTTCCGAGGCGGGCTTATATGACGAAGTAAATGCTGTGCTTGCAGAGCGCCGGCCTCGATACGAGTCGGCGGCCGATATCCGCATCGATACGGACGAGCGGCTGATACAAGAGATTGCCGAAGAAGTATGCCTCCTGGCGGTAAAGCGACGGGCGGCGATTACGGGAGGCCGATATGGCGGGTAATTCCATAGGAGAGATTTTCAGGGTTACGACATGGGGGGAATCCCACGGTCCCGCGATTGGAGCGATTATCGACGGATGTCCGCCGAACCTGGCGTTAACCGAGGAGGATATACAGGTTGATCTCGACCGGCGCCGGCCGGGACGGCTTGATTCGGCGACACCCCGCAAGGAAGCGGACCGTGTCGAAATACTGTCGGGGACATTCGAGGGTAAGACGACGGGGACGGCGATTTCGCTCTTGATAAGGAATAGCGATGCCCGCAGCGGCGATTACGAAACATTGAGGACGATCCTTCGGCCCGGCCACGGCGATGTAACCTACTTGAGGAAATACGGCATCCGCGACCATCGCGGCGGAGGCCGGGCGTCGGGACGGGAGACGGCATCGCGCGTCGCCGCCGGTGCCGTAGCGCGCAAGGTCATAGCGGGCGCTGGAATCCGAGTCGTAGCCTATACGAGAGAACTGGGCGGTATCGTTTGCCGCATCGATTCCCTTGCCGATGCCGGACGCAATGCCTTGTGCTGCCCCGACTCGGCTGCGGCTGAAAGGATGGAAGAAAAGCTCCGTCAGGCCAGGCAGGAAGGCGACACCCTGGGCGGTATCGTGGAAATCGTCGTTCAGGGCTGTCCTCCCGGATTGGGAGATCCCGTATTCGACAAAATCGACGCCGATCTCGCCAAGGCCCTGATGAGCATTGGAACGGTCAAGGCCGTCGAAATCGGCGCCGGGTTGGAGGCGGCACGCATGACGGGCTCGGAGTGTAACGATCCCATCACACCCGGCGGATTCGCTTCGAACCATGCCGGGGGAAGCCTTGCCGGCATCACGACAGGCGCCGATATCGTTATCCGTGCGGCGTGCAAGCCGATTCCTTCGATAGCGAGGCCGCAGGACACGATCGATATCAGCGGGAACGCCGTGACGCTGTCCGTGAAGGGAAGGCACGACGTATCGGTGATTCCCCGCATTATTCCCGTTTGCGAGGCGATGGTCAGCATCGTCCTTGCCGACCATCTCTTAAGACAGAGGACCTTGAACCCATGAAAGATATTCATATCGGGATTATCGGCGGTACGGGAGGTATCGGCCGCTG
Organism: Syntrophales bacterium; assembly: GCA_963668175.1. Lineage (GTDB taxonomy): Bacteria > Desulfobacterota > Syntrophia > Syntrophales > PHBD01. Next base: position 63,801 of record OY764159.1, on the reverse strand, counting down.
GTTCGCCGATTTCTTCCGCAAAGAGGGCTTCACCGTTTCGGTGGCGGGAAGACATACGGAAGTGACGCCCTCCGGGATTGCAGCCCAGTGCCAGGTTGTCGTTGTTTCCGTACCCATAGACGTTACAGTCGATGTCATCTGTGAGATCGGGCCGCAATTGAAACGGGAACAATTGTTGATGGATTTTACGTCGCTGAAGGAAGAGCCTATGGCGGCCATGCTTGGGCTATCCGTTGCGGAGGTCGTCGGCTGTCATCCGCTTTTCGGTCCAGACGTGATCTCCCTGGCCGGAGAGAATATCGTCCTCTGCCCCGGCAGAGGGGAGCGCTGGTTCAACTGTTTAAAGGACCTCCTGGAAACACGGAAAGCCCGGGTCGTTGTGACCACGCCCCGCGTACACGACGACATGATGGCCGTGGTGCAGGGATTGACGCATATCAACACCATCGCCTTCGGTCTGGCCCTGAAGGAGTTGAATATCGACCGCGAAACCCAGGATTCTTTTTCCACACCCGTTTTCAGGGCCAAGAAGAAGTTCATGGAAAAGATATTCAGCGACCATCACGGCCTCTACGTGGACATGATCATGAGAAATCCGAACAAATACCGTATCGTCGAAGCCTATAAGCAGGTTGTCGCCGAAATCGAACGAATGATTGCCGCTGAAGATTCGGCCGGGCTTAATCAGCGGATCGTCGACGCCTCGACCATCCGGCAGCATATCCCGTGATCTTCCCTCTCCAAACGACCGGAATGATCGAACAGGCCGTCATGTTTCTTCTTTTCTGGCTTCAGGAGATACGATGTCTTGGAAAACAAGCGTCCGATCGTGCGGGGTACGGAGGACACTGGTAGGTTTCCGGTATTCTTATTCACCCGTAGACGAAACCAGGAAAGAATGATACCCAATATGAAGGTTGATTCGATTCCTGTGTCTGACCGGAGCCTTTATTTATGGGAAACCTTCATGAACCTTTTTTAAACCCCGTTGCGAGAAGTGTGCGGGGTTTGACATTTCGGAGGTATCGTATGAGAAGATACAGTTTTTTATGGGTCATCGCCGCTCTGTTGCTGACAACAGCCTGTGCGGCGCCGAAATTAAGGCTGCTGCCCGATGCGACCGACCCCCTTCGGGAGTTCACACTTGAGGGCAGCGCGAAAGAGAAAATTCTGCTCATCCCGGTACGGGGCATGATTTCCGATAACCCCAAGCAGGGGATCATCAGTTCGTCGCCCAGCCTCGTCGATCAGGTTGTGGCCCACCTGAGGAAAGCGGAAAAAGACAAGCAGATCAAGGCGGTTCTGATTAAAATCAGTTCCCCCGGCGGCACCATTACGGCCAGCGATCTTCTCTACCATGAAATTGCCGCCTTCAAGGAACGAACCGGGACGAAGGTCGTCGTATCCATGATGGAAATGGCCACGTCGGGCGCTTATTACATGTCCCTGCCGGCCGATACGATTATGGCCCATCCCACGAGCGTCACGGGTTCCGTAGGCGTGATCTTCATGCGGCCGAAGGTGAACGGACTGATGGACAAGATCGGCGTCGGCGTGGACGTCAGCAAATACGGCAAGTACAAGGATATGGGGTCGCCTTTCCGGGGCGGCAGCGAGGACGAACAAAAGCTTTTCCAGAAGACCGTCAACGATCTTGGGGATAGATTCGTGAGCCTCGTCCGGAAGCACCGGAAAATGACGGAAGCGGCTTTTGCCGACATGTCGACGGCCCGCATCTTCCTGCCGGAGGAAGCCCTGAAGATGGGACTGATCGATAAGATCGGCTATTTAAGCGATGCCGTCCAGGAGTCCAAGCGGTTGGCCGGACTTCCCCAGGATGCCCGAGTCGTGGTTTTCAGGCGCAACGAGTATCCGGAAGACAATTTCTACAATGTGGGGGGCGTTGCGGCGGATAATCTGAAGCCCGCCATGATCAACATCGAACTGCCGGATATCCTCGGCCTTCATGCGGGGTTCTATTACCTCTGGCCCGGGGCGGTCGCCGCCGATCAATAAAGATCGTATAGAGGTGTCTCAACATTCCCGGGCAACCAAAAGGGATATTGGGTTGGTTTTTGTTGGGAATGCGCCGTTGCTGACCCTTTCCGCCGCAGACCGGCCGCCTGTGTGACGAAGGTCCGCTCCAGGCTGTGTGTGGTGGTTCGATTCAGGCACCCGGAGATTTTCCGGAATCGCCGTAATAGCGGTAGGCATTTCTGCCCGTCGCTTTGGCGCCGTACATGGCCATATCGGCGTACTTGATCAGGGTGTCCACATCCTTCCCGTCGGTGGGGTAAAGGGCGATGCCGATGCTGGTCGTGATTTTCAGCTCGTGATCGTCGCAGACGAAGGGCGTTTCGAAAGACCGGATCAGCTTCTGGGCGATGACGCTTACGTCTTGGGGGTTCGATATTTCAGGGAGGACGATCATGAATTCGTCGCCCCCGATGCGGGCCACGGTATCGTTCATCCGCAGCAAAAGCAGCAGGCGCTCCGCGACCGATTTTAAAAGCAGATCGCCCACGGAATGACCGAGCGTGTCGTTGACTTCCTTGAATTTGTCTAGATCGAGCATCATAACGGCCACTTCTTTTCGGTGGCGGTTGGCGTACGACATGGCCATCGTCAGCCGGTCCTTGAAGAGCATACGGTTGGGAAGCCCAGTTAGGGCGTCGTGATAGGCCATCTTGATGATGATCTCCTCCGTGCGCCTCCGGGCGGTGATATCCATAACGCCGGCGATTGTTCCGATGTGGACGCCCTCTTCGTTCGTAATCTGGGTTGTCTCGAAGTTGGCGTAGAGCCGCCGGCCGTCCTTCCGCAAGAATTCAAAATCATGCAGCTCCTTGATGCCCTGCTGGCGGCGTTCCATGTTCCGCTTGCAGACCTCGACGCCGACATCGTCCATAAAGGAGTAGAGACCTTTGCCGATCATCTCTTCCACGGTGTATCCCAGCATTTCGGCCATACAGGGATTGACATAGGTTGTCCGGGCGTCTTTGTCGATCACCCAGATCCCTCCCTGGAGGGACTCGACGAGGAGCCGGTATCTTTTCTCCCCTTCCCGGAGATCCTCGGCCGCTTTCTTGAGTTCGGTAATATCGTAAGCGGTGCCGATGACGGCCGGTTCTCCTTCATATTCGATCGAGCCGGCATGATAGTCTATCCAGTGCTCCCGGCCGTTCTTATCGACAAGGATGAGTTCGCAGCCCGAAACGGCATCGCCCTTCAGCGAAGCTTCGGTACAGGTTTGGATGTGTCCCCGGAAGCGTTCATGGACGAGATCGGTGAATTTGAGGTTCTGCAGTTCCTGAGAGTTGTATCCTGTCACTTTTTCCATCGTCGGATTGGCGTAATAGAACCGGTCTTTCTTGAAGATGAATATGGCTGCTGCCGCGGTTTCTGCGAGTATCCTGAATTTCTCCTGGCTTTCGTTAAGTTCCCGATCGACTTTCCTGTGTTCACCTACGTCCCTGATCTGGACGAGCGTGGCGGCCTTTTCCTGATAGATGGTCAGGACGACATTGTACTCCAGGGAAAGAGGGCGGCCGTTCTTGTGTCTCCCGACCGCTTCGAATATCTGCGGGACATCCTCGCCCGCGGCGCGGCGCTGGTAACAATCGGCAAGCTTGAAGGTGATATCGGATTCGCTTAAGATGGAGAAGGGCTGCCCCATGAATTCGTCCAGGCGGTAGCCGAATGTCTCGGCGGCGTGACCGTTGGCATACTCGATAAGTCCGTCCTGGACGATGACGATGCCGTCGTTTGCCTGCTCGACAAGATTCCGATATTTCTCTTCGCTGGATTGAAGCGCCTGCAGGGCTTCTTTATGCTCGGTAATATCCGACAGGATGACGACGGCTGCCGGCTCGTTGTCGTACTCGATATAACCGCCGGAAAAGTCCACCCAATGCTCATTGCCTTCTTTATCGAACATGATGAACTCGTGCTTTGTCGCAAAGAGCTTTCCCCGCTGACAGGCGTAGCCGCGGGCTCTGACCAGTTCCCTGAAATCGGGATGGACCATGTCCCAAAGGTTCATACCCGTAAGCTCCCGGTTGGTGTAACCCGTAAGCTTTTCCATGCCCAGACTGGAATAGCGTATGGAATCATTCTGGCAGATGCAGATGGCGATATCCCGCATGCCGTCCGTTAAAACACGGAATATGTCCCGCTGTCTTCGATCAGTCATGTGTTGCAAGGGGCGATGGTCCGTTTTCATGTATCGACCGGGTCGTGCTGATTCATGAGCCGTTTGATGCCGTCGTATCCGCGGAAATGATGATAACTATTACTAAATTATAGGCGATTAGCTATGGCCTGTCAATCTCAATCACACATGATCATGCGAATTATTTATTGACAGACTTCCGGGATTTTGCTAAATCTATTCGTAACAGATAGTTTATTCGTTGTTGAAGAGTGTTAAGAGGTTTTTAAATGATTCAGGTTATGTCGTCAATCGGAAGCTGGTGGTGGCGGAAATCTCGGGAGGGGTTCGTCCGCTGCTGAAGTTTGTTCCTTAGATAGACTGTAAGCCGTGGAGAGCCTGCTCTCCACGGCTTTTTTGCTTTTAAGCTAAACAGAAAGGCCGTGATCGAAAATCGCGGCCTTTTTTTATTTTTTGCATCGGAATGAGGAAACCAACATGTATTATCCGACATTTGAAACATTCGGCACCATGTCCGCCCAGGGTAATCTGATCCCCATCTATCGGGAAATCATCGCCGATATGGAAACGCCCGTTTCCGCGCTCATGAAGCTTCGCTTGTGTCCCCACCTTTTTCTTCTGGAGAGCGTCGAAGGGGGTGAAAAATGGGGCCGGTACACTTTTCTGGGCGCCAACCCCTATTTGATCTTTAAGGTCGTGGGCGGTGAGGTTCATATCTTGAAGAATGGAGATTCCCGGAAGGTTCCCCATGAAGGGAATCCCATGAAAATATTGAAGAATATCATGGACGACTACCATCCCGTCACCGTTCCCGGCCTTCCTCGCTTTTACGGCGGGGCCGTGGGATTTCTCGGTTACGACATGGTGCGCCATTTCGAGCGTCTGCCGGATTTGAAAAAGACCGGTCCCGAAGCGGATGCCGTGTTCATGATCACCGATACGCTCATCATTTTCGATAATATCCGCCATACCATCAAAGTGGTCGCCTGTGCCGCGACCGACGAGGCGGACGATCTGCGGTCGGCCTACGACGATGCTGTCCGGAAGATCGACGATATGGTCGTTCTCTTGACCACGCCGATGGATTCCGCCGTCCGGCGGAGCGAATCCGCCGAGCCGATCAGACTCCAGTCCAATGTTGCGCCGGAAGAATATCGCGCCATGGTCGCTAAAGCCAAGGAATACATCGTCGCCGGCGATATCATTCAGGTCGTTATCTCGCAACGTTTCGAAGGCGAAAACGGTATCGATCCCATTCAACTCTACCGGGCGCTGCGTTATACGAATCCCTCGCCCTATCTCTTCTTTATCCGCACCGACGAATTAACGCTTGTCGGGTCGTCGCCGGAGGTCATGGTCCGCCTCGAAGAGGGCGTTGTGGAATTGAAACCGATCGCGGGGACGAAAAAGAGGGGGACGACCGAGCAGGAAGACCGGAAAAATGCTGACGAGCTTCTCAACGATCCCAAGGAGAGAGCGGAGCATGTCATGCTGGTCGATTTGGGCAGGAACGACCTGGGAAGGATCGCCCGTATCGGCAGCGTTCAGGTAACGCAATTGATGGCCGTGGAGCGCTATTCCCATGTCATGCACCTGGTCTCCAATGTTCAGGCCCAGCTTGAGGACGGCATGGATGCCTTCGATGTCCTTAGGGCCGCTTTCCCGGCCGGTACGCTTACCGGGGCGCCCAAAATCAGGGCCATGGAAATCATCGAAGAGCTGGAACCATGCAAGCGGGGTCCTTACGGGGGAGCCGTCGGATACTTCAGCTTTACGGGCAACATGGACTTCTGCATCACCATCCGGACGATCATGATCAAGGATGGAAAGATCGTCATTCAGGCGGGGGCCGGCATCGTCGCCGATTCCGATCCGGAAGGCGAACATCGGGAATGTCTGAGCAAGGCCGAGGCGTTGAGACAGGCTATCCGGCTTGCGGAAAACGGTTTTGAAATCGTATCAAACGGAGGATAAGCAATGATATTGATGATCGATAATTACGATTCGTTTACCTACAATCTCGTTCAGTATCTGGGGCAACTGGGCGAGAAGGTAGTGGTTCGAAGAAACGATGAAACGACCCTCGAGGAAATCGAAACCCTGGCACCGGACGCCATCTTCCTCTCGCCCGGTCCCTGTTCGCCGGAAGAAGCGGGGATCTCTGTCGACGTTATCCGTCACTTCCATCAAAGGATTCCGATGATGGGGGTGTGCCTGGGGCATCAGGCTATCGGTTATGCCTTCGGCGGATGCGTGGTCCGGGCCGACAGGCTGATGCATGGCAAGACGTCCCCGGTCTTAAACGACGGCCAGACGATTTTCAAAGGCCTGCCCAACCCGATGATCGCGGGCCGTTATCATTCCCTTATTGTCGCAAGGGATACGCTGCCCGCCTGCCTGGAGATCAGTGCCGAGACGGCGGAAAAGGAAATCATGGGATTGAGGCACAAACAGTATCCCGTCGAGGGCATCCAGTTCCATCCCGAATCGATCCTGACCCCGAACGGGAAGAGACTGATCAAGAATTTCCTGGACACCTATATGAGAAAGGAGTTGCTGCAATGATCAAAGAAGCCCTGGCCAAACTGGTCCGGCAGGAGGACCTCAGTGAAGCGGTTACGATGGAGGTTATGAACGAAATCATGGAAGGCAAGGCGACCCCTGCCCAGATCGCAGCCTTTATAACGGCTCTCCGGATCAAGGGAGAAACGGTGGACGAGGTGACCGGCGCAGCACGGATCATGCGGCAGAAAGCGACCCGCATTGATGCCCGTTCTTCCGAGATCGTCGATACATGCGGCACCGGTGGCGACGGGAGCAACACTTTCAATATTTCGACGACGGCCGCTTTTGTTGTTGCAGCAGCGGGTTTGACGGTGGCCAAACACGGCAACCGGGCCGTCTCGAGCAGCTGCGGAAGCGCCGACCTCCTTGAGGCCCTGGGCGTCAATATCGACGCGGGACCGGAGATCGTCGAGGAATGCATCCAGCAGATCGGCATCGGTTTCCTGTTTGCGCCGCGTCTCCACGGCGCCATGAAGTATGCCATCGGCCCCCGGAGGGAGATCGGTATCAGGACCGTTTTCAACATGCTGGGTCCCTTGACCAATCCGGCCGGAGCCACGTCCCAGCTCATCGGCGTTTACGATGCCAAGCTTACGGAAATGTTTGCGGGCGTCTTAAAAAATCTCGGCACCAGGAGGGCCTTCATCGTCCATGGGTCCGACGGGCTCGACGAGGCCACCGTGACCGGAGAAACGAGGGTGTCCGAATTGAAGGACGGCCTGATCAGCACGTACAACATCAACCCCAGGGAAATATTCGGGGCGACCTATCCAGGGAAAGAACTCGCCGGCGGCGATGCCACGGTCAACGCCCAGATCACCCGGGACATTCTTACCGGACATGACGGCGCACGGAGAAAGATCGTCGTCCTCAACGCCGGTTTGGCCATTATGGCGGGCAACAAGGCCTCGTCTATCGGCGATGCGGTGGCCCTCGCCGAGGAATGTATCGACAACGGATCGGCCGTGAAGAAACTGCAGGCCCTGATCGAGATGACGAACAGTTGAGAGTGGCGATGATATTAGACGATATTATCAGCGCGAAGAAAGAGGAGGTCGGACGTCTGAAGGCGCGGAAACCAGAGGCGTGCATACGGGAAGCAGCCTCGGTTGTGAAGCCGGCGCGCGATTTTAAGTCGGCGCTGCAGGGCACGACATGTGCGATTATCGCCGAAATCAAACGGCGGTCGCCTTCCAAGGGATTTCTGCGTGGCGACATGGATGCCGTATGCATGGCCGAGATCTACGGGAAGAACGGTGCGGCGGCCATTTCGGTCTTGACGGACGGGCCGTTTTTCAGCGGCCGTATCGAAGATCTTGAGGACGTGAGCCGAAGGGTTGCCATTCCCGTTTTGAGAAAGGATTTTATCATCGACCCCTATCAGTTCTACGAGGCGAGGGTCGCGGGGGCGGATGCCGTCCTTCTCATCGCAGCCGTCCTTGATGATCATCAGCTGACGGACTATATGGCCTTGGCCCATTCCTTGACGATGTCTTCCCTCGTCGAGGTCCATACCCGCCCTGAACTGGAGCGGGCGCTTGAAGCCGGGGCGGAGATCGTAGGGATCAACAACAGGGACCTGCAGACGTTTAAAACGGACATCGGCGTTTCCCTGGAAATGGCGGCCCTTGTCCCGGGTGACCGCGTCATCGTGAGCGAAAGCGGCATCCACGGACGCGGCGATATCGAAAAACTGATGAGGGCCGGTATCCATGCCTTTCTGGTCGGCGAAGTGCTGGTAACGGCGCCGGATGCGGGGATGAAACTGAAGGAGCTGACAGGACGATGACGGCCATCAAGATATGCGGAATGACGAATATCGGGGACGCCCGATATGCGGCAACCTGCGGCGCAGACGCCCTGGGATTCATTTTTTATCCCCGATCGCCCCGGTATATCTCCCCGGCGGTGGCAAAGGACATCATCGCCATGCTTCCCGCGTCGGTTGCCCGCGTCGGTGTTTTTGTCAATCAGCCGGAAGAGGAGGTCCTTGGGATTGCGGACTCATGCGGCTTGGACTTCATACAACTTCATGGCGACGAATCCCCTGCCTATTGCCGCCATTTTGATCCGTCCCGGCTCATCAAGGCCGTTTCGGCCGTCAAGGATGGCGTGTCGTCGGCCATTGAGGAATACGCGGTGCAGGCCTTTCTGGTGGATGCCCGTGAAGGCGACCGGTTCGGCGGGACAGGAAAACTCTCCGACTGGGACTTTGCCGGGCAACTGGCGACGAAGCGCCGGTTGATCCTGGCCGGCGGTTTGAATGAAGGCAATGTCCTGGCGGCCATCGAACGCGTTTCGCCGTCCGCCGTCGACATCAACAGCGGGGTGGAAACGGGCCCCGGTAAGAAGGATCATGATAAAATAGCGAGAATCATAAAAATGATCCGGGAGAAAGACAGGTCATCGTGTGGAGAAGCCGGATTATTCAGGAGGGAGCCATGACGAAACATTTACCGGACAGGAAGGGGCACTTCGGGATATTCGGAGGGCGGTATGCTGCCGAGACTTTGATGCCGGCGCTCCTGGAACTGGAAGAAGCGTATAGGCAGATGCACAATGATAAAACGTTTCGAGACAATTTTGCCTCTCTTGTCCGCGATTATGCGGGCCGTCCTACGCCGTTGTATTTCGCCCGGCGCCTTACGGAGAAGCTGGGCGGCGCCAGGATATACCTCAAAAGGGAAGACCTCAACCATACCGGTTCCCACAAGATCAACAACACCCTGGGCCAGGCCCTCCTGGCCCGCTATATGGGGAAGACCAGGGTCATTGCGGAAACGGGGGCCGGCCAGCACGGCGTCGCCACGGCGACGGTTGCCGCCCTATTCGGCATGGGATGCAAGATTTTCATGGGGGAGGAAGACATCAGGAGACAGGCGCCGAATGTCTTTCGTATGAAGATCCTCGGGGCGGACGTGATTCCCGTTAAAGCGGGAACGGCGACACTGAAGGACGCCATGAGCGAGGCCATGCGTTACTGGGTTTCGGCGGTTCGCGATACGTTCTACGTCATCGGGACAACGGCGGGGCCTCATCCCTACCCGATGATGGTCCGTAATTTCCAGAGCATCATCGGACGCGAGACGAAGAAACAGATTTTGCAGAAGGAAGGCAGGCTCCCGGATGTACTCGTCGCCTGTGTGGGCGGGGGCAGCAATGCCATGGGACTCTTCTATCCTTTCAGAAATGAAAAGCACGTAAAACTGGTGGGCGTGGAAGCAGCGGGGAGAGGGATTGAGACAGGCCTCCATTCCGCCAGCATATCGGCGGGAAGCGTCGGCGTGCTTCACGGAAACAGGACGTATCTCCTGCAGGATGCATTCGGACAGATTCGGGACGCCTATTCCATCGCCGCGGGCCTCGATTACCCCGGAGTCGGTCCCGAGCACAGCTACTTCAGCGATACGGGGCGTGCCGAGTATCTGAACGTAACGGATGCCGAAGCGGTGGAAGCGTTCATGGCCCTTTCCCGGCTGGAAGGCATCATCCCCGCCCTGGAGAGCGCCCATGCCGTCGCTTATGCCGTGAAGCTTGCGCCCGCGCTCGGAAGGGACAAAATCATCATCGTGAATCTGTCCGGAAGAGGGGACAAGGATGCCGAAGTCATCGCCAAGCAGAGGGAGGGGCTTGAATCATGAACAGGATAGATCGAACGTTCGCAAGACTGAAAAAAGAGAAAAGAAAGGCATTGGTCGTTTATCTGACGGCCGGGGACCCGTCGCTTGCGACTACCGAAGCTCTAATTACCGAACTTAATCGCGCCGGCGTCGATATTCTGGAGATCGGCGTCCCTTTCTCCGATCCTACAGCCGATGGGCCGGTCATTCAGGCGGCTTCGCACCGGTCTCTCCAAAACGGCGTCACCCTGGAGGCCGCCCTGCAGATGATCGCGTCGGTGCGCAGGCAGTGCGAGATACCGATTGTTCTTTTTGGTTATTATAATCCCGTCTACCGTTTCGGCTGTGAAGCTTTTGCCGCCGCGGCAAAAGCAGCAGGAGTGGACGGCATTCTCCTCGTCGATCTTCCTCCCGAGGAATCTGCGGAACTGCGTCGTCACACCGACCGGGCAGGTATAGACTTCATCTCGCTCATCGCTCCGACCACGGACGATACGAGGATAGGCAGGATCGTCTCCCGGGCGAAAGGGTTTCTTTATTACATCACCATTACGGGCGTAACGGGTACGGCCCGGCCCGATGCTCTGTCCGTTGATGCGGATGTGAAACGGATCAAGGGCCTCACGAATCTGCCCGTCGTTGCCGGCTTCGGTATTTCCACACCCGAACAGGCGGCGGAGATCGCCCCGCTGGCGGACGGTATCGTCATAGGCAGCGCCCTTGTCCGGATGGTTGCCGATAACGCCGGCAGAAAAGAGCTTCCCGCTCTTGTCGCCTCCTACATCGGTCAAATCAGACAGGCCCTTGACTGAAACGTTCGCTACTTGACCGGTTTTGACCTGCGCCGCCGGGAGCCGATCAACCAGACACAAAGGCCCAAACCGAGGACCAGGGCCATGATCATGAGTTCGTACTTCTTGACGTTACCCATGATCAGCACCATGATGTTGCCGAAGAGGTATCCGAGACCGCCGACCAGTGAGGCCCAGGCCAGGGCTCCGGCGAAATTCAGGAGAACGAACCGGGAGGCCCTGACACGGCTCATACCGATCAGGTAGGGGAGCAGCATTCTCATGCCGTATAAAAACCGGGAACCGAGAATGATAAGAATCTGGTGCTTTTCCAGCAGCCTTTTAGCCTTCTCGCTGCGGGCTTCCCATACAGGTCCCTTGATAAACCAGATATTCTTCTGAAGCCTGCCGAAGCGGAAGAAGAGCTGGTCACCCGCGAAACTGCCCAGAAGCGCCATCATAATCACGTAACGCAGGTCGAGATACCCCTGATGGCAGGCAAAGCCGGCGAGAATCAAAACGGTTTCTCCCTCAAAGAATGTTCCGGCGAGAACCGCCCAGTAGCCGTAATCCCGAATGATTGATTCCATGTCCTCGTGGCGCCGGTATCGACGGTTATCCTTTCAGCCTGGCCTGCAGGCTCGGTTTATTGATGATGTCTGTCGTATACCTGCCGGAAGTGAAGTCTTCGTCGTCCATAATCGCCTGATGAAAGGGAACAGTCGTATGGATGCCGGCCACCTGTATTTCTCCCAGGGCCCTTTTCATCCGGGCGATGCATTCTTCTCTCGTTCGCGCCCAGCTCATGACCTTCATCAGCAGCGAATCATAATAGATCGAAACATCGTATCCCTCGTAAATACCTTCGTCGATGCGGATGCCGGGTCCGTGTGGCAGTCTCAGCCTCTTGATGAGACCCGGGGACGGGATAAAATTCCGGGAAGGGTCTTCAGCCATGATGCGGCATTCCAGGGCGTGACGACTCATGCGAATATCGTCCTGGTTGCAGAGGAGTTCCTGGCCTGCGGCTATCCTGATTTGCTCCCGGACGATATCAACACCGGTCGCCAATTCGGTGATGCAATGTTCCACTTGAAGGCGGGAATTGATCTCATTGAAATAAAATTGCCGGGTCTCCGGAAAATAAAAAAATTCGACCGTCAGGGCGTTCGTATACTGTAATATCATGGCTACGTCGATAGCAGCGGCGCCCATTTTCATGCGCAGGAAGGGCGTCATGTTCGGTCCCGGTGTCTCTTCCACGAGTTTTTGATAGCGCCGTTGAACGGAGCAGTCCCGATCGCCCAGGTGCAGGACGTTGCCGTGTTTATCGGCCAGCACCTGAAATTCGATGTGTTTGACTCCCGTCAGGAACTTCTCGATGTAGAAGGCTGAAATGCCGAAGGAGTTCCTGCCGCGCAGTTCGGCGAAGCGGATGGCCCTCTCCAGCTCTTCCCGGTTGCGGGCTATGCGGATTCCTATCCCGCCGCCGGCGCCGGAAGGCTTGACAATGACGGGGTAGCCGATTTCAGAGGCGATTTCCTCCGCTTTTTTTAAACCTTTTTCGTTAGCCCCGGAAATAGCCTCGTCACTTCCCGGTGTTACGGGAATATTGATCATCTTCATGAGTTGCCTGGCTTTGTTCTTCGGTTTGGCGCGATACATGCATTCGCTGGGGGGGCCGATAAACGTCAGGCCGCGCTGCTCACACATGTCAGCAAACTCCGGATTTTCCGCCAGAAAACCGTATCCGGGGTGGATGGCTTCCGCACCGCTGTTTTCGGCCGTATCCAGTATCTTCTCGATGTTGAGATAACTATTCAACGGTCTTGCCGCCCCGATTTCATAAGCCTCGTCGGCCAGCTTGACATGAAGGGCATGCCTGTCAGCTTCCGAATAAACAGCTACCGTGCGGATACCCATATCGCGGCATGTACGGATAATCCGGACGGCTATTTCACCACGATTGGCGATCAGAATTTTAGTAAACACAAAGTCGTCCTCCTCTTCTTAAATATCAAGGTAACATTCGACTCTCGAAACCTGACCGGTCCATCAGACTTCGGAATCGCCTTTTCCTTGCGACCCGTCGGCACCACCACTGTACGGGCCGAAAGCAATTCTGAAAAATAACACATCACCTTGGGCTTTAAGAAAAACGGGAAATTCATACCATAATTCCTCCCGGAAGGGAAAAGATTGTTGAAGATAAAGACTTAACGTGCCTACTGCGTGCGATGCGATGAGATGGCTGCCGATGCGGATGTCACAACATCATATGTCGACATAAGGACGGGTGACATTGACGGGTTAAACCTCCGGAACGCAAAAAAACCTTGACAAATGGGTGCCGTTGAATAAGATTGCTTCGCTTTTCCATTGAAACTAAGCGGGCGTAATTCAGCGGTAGAATGCCAGCTTCCCAAGCTGGACGTCGCCGGTTCGATCCCGGTCGCCCGCTCCAATTTACCGCATGACTTTCCGTCGCCGCCAGGGTGCCCCCTGAGCATGAAAGTCGTTTTTTTCTCTTGCATTTGTCGCTGTATCGTGTTAAGCAACCGCTGAAAATCATCGTTGTTGTTCTGATGAGTGGGCCCGTGCCCACTTTTTTGTTTTAATGTGATCGAAAAATGGATGCTTATCAGGATAGGGTCAGGGAACTGGCCGAGCCTCTTGTGGCGGCTGAAGGCATGGAACTGATCCATGTTGAATGCCTGAGGATGAAATCGCGCTGGGTTGTGCGTCTTTACCTCGATAAAGAAACGGGAGTCACCATTGATGACTGCACCGAGGTCAGCAATCAACTGGGCGATTTGCTCGATGTTCATGACGTGCCGCCGGGACCCTACACCCTGGAAGTGTCATCGCCCGGATTGGATCGTCCCTTGTCTCGCGACGAAGATTTCCTGAAGTTCAGAGGCAACCGGGTTACAGTAAAAGCAAAGGAGAAGATCGACGGAATTCAGAATTTTGCAGGTATTCTTGAAGATTATTCTGACGAACCCGGCGGAAAAATATTAATCATCGATATTTCCGGTAAGCGGCATCGCATTCCCCGGAACAAGGTTGCCCGGGCGAACTTAAAACCCGATTATGCGATCAAATGACGGATTCCCGTCGCCGGACAGGTTGAGAGTGATATAAATACTTGGAGGAGCTTTAAAATGTTTTCAGAGCTGAAGCGTCTGATCGAGCAGATGGGTAAGGATAGGGGCATCGATAAAACGATCATTATCGAAGCGCTGGAAGCTGCTATGCTGACCGCAGCCCGGAAGAAGCTCGGTCCCGATGTCGATATTGAAGCGCATTACAACGAGGAAGTCGGTGAAATCGAGGTATTCCAGTTCAAAACGGTTATGGAGCGTGTCCTCGATCCGGACCTGCACGTCTCGTTGGCCGAGGCACGGGCGGCTCTTGACGAAGAGGCCGAACCGGGCGACAGTCTCGGGATAAAGATCGATACGAGCACCTTCGGCCGGATTGCCATACAGACGGCCAAACAGATTATCATCCAGCGGGTTAAGGATGCCGAACGCGACAACATTTACGACGAATATAAGGACAAGAAAAGCGAACTGGTCAACGGTTTTGTTCAGAGATTCGACGGCGGGGCTATCATCGTCAATCTGGGGCGGGCGGAAGGTGTCATTCCCACGTCGGAGCAGATCCACCGCGAGGTTTACAAACGGGGGGAAAGGATCAGGGCTTACATATTCGATATCAAAAGAATATCGAAGGGGCCGCAGATCATCCTCTCCAGAACCCATCCGGGTTTCCTGAAGGCCCTTTTTGAGGTCGAGGTGCCGGAAATATCGGAAGGACTGATCGAGATCGTCAATGTAGCGCGTGAACCGGGAAAGCGTGCCAAAATATCCGTCAGATCGAGGGACAAAGATATCGACCCCGTCGGTGCATGCGTCGGCATGAGGGGTTCCAGAGTCCAGAGCGTCGTCCAGGAGTTACGGGGAGAAAAGATTGATATCGTGCCTTATTCGGACGACCAGGCCAAATATGTCTGCAGCGCTTTGTCTCCGGCAAAGGTGGACCGTGTTTTCATGGACGAAGAGAACCGCTCGATGGAGATTCTCGTTCCCGACGATCAGCTTTCTCTGGCCATTGGCAAGAATGGACAGAATGTCAGGTTGGCCGTCAAGCTGACTGGCTGGAAGATAGATGTGAAAACGGAGGCTATTGCGGCAACACAGAAGGAGGAAGGATATCAGTCCCTCATGAGCATCCCCGGCATAGGGGAGGTCACGGCGGAGCGTCTTTATAACGAAGGCTTAAAGAGTATCGCCATGATTGCTTCCGCTGACCCGGAGGTGCTGTCGGCTATTCAAGGGGTGGGTGAAAAGACCGCAACGCACTGGATTGAGGCGGCGACAAAAATTATCGAAGAAAAGACAAGCGGTAATAAAGCTGTCTAATATCCGCGCAGAATCCACAAGAGGTTAGAGACGGGAGTATCGAGGATGTCTAAGAAAAGGGTTTATGAGCTGGCCAAGGAATTGGGAATCGAGAACAAGGATCTGCTGACCCGACTGGAAAAACTGGGCATTGCAGTCAAGTCCCATTCCAGTACATTGGAAGATAGCGACATCGAACGGGTGAAGAGGGATTTTTTCTCGGCTGAGCCAAAAGAAGTTGTTGAAAAGAGAATTAAATCCACAGTTATCCGGAGAAGGGCCGTCGCCGCTCCTGCCGAGGAAACGCCGCAGGCCGTTGAAACGCAGCTGGAAGAGCCGCCGGCTCCATCACAGGCAGAAGAGGCGGTTGCTGAACCGGAGGCCGAAATCCCCGTGACGGTTGCTGCGCCGCCCCCGGAACCGTCCGTCGTTGAAGAAGGACGCATCGAACCGGACAAGGAAACGCCTCCTCCCCCGCCTCCCCCTTCCCAGCCGGAAGGAGTTGTGAAGGCGGTGCCGCCGGCGGCAGAGATTCAGGTCAAACCGCCAGTTACGCCGCCTCCGCCGCGAGACTTCAAGAAATTTCCGCCCAGGAAAGACAAAAGAAGAGATGTTGCTCCAGGCAGGCCTCAAGAGCCGGCAGCGGCAGTTCCCAAGGCTAAAATTATAGAGCTGCCGCCCGCTGCGCCGGCCGCCGAAAAGCCGGCCAAGGTGGAGGTGGATAAATATCCGAAAAAAGGAAAAAAACCCATCGAAGTGATCATGGGGGACCAGGCCCAGACGAGGAAAAAGGCCTTTATCAAGAAGATTGTCGATAAGAAAGACAGGCGGGAAGTCCTTGAAACGGACGATCGTCCCCAGAAGTGGCCGGGCAAATGGAAGGAAGAAAAGAAGCCGCTGGCCGTGAAGATGAAAAAGACGGAGATCACCGTACCCAAGGCCATCAAAAGACGGATCAGGGTGGTCGAGGCGATCAGCGTCGGTGACCTGGCAAAGAAGATGGGTGTCAAGGCCAGCGAAGTCATCAATAAACTCATGGGCCTTGGCCTCATGGTGACCATTAACCAGGCGGTCGATATCGAAACCGCAACACTCATCGCCTCGGAATTCGGTTATCAAGTGGAAGCGGCGACGGAGTTTGACGATTCCATGCTGAAGTCGGAGCAGCTTTCGCAGAACCTGCAACCGCGGGCGCCGGTCGTCACCATCATGGGACATGTCGATCACGGCAAGACATCTCTGCTGGATGCCATAAGACAAACCAATGTCATCGAGGGAGAGGCGGGCGGAATCACACAGGCAATCGGGGCCTACCATGTTCACCTCAAAGACAGGGACATCGTTTTCCTGGATACTCCCGGCCATGAGGCCTTTACGGCCATGAGGGCGAGAGGGGCCAAGGTGACGGATATCGTCGTGCTTGTTGTTGCGGCGGACGACGGCGTCATGGGCCAGACCGTGGAAGCGATCAACCATTCGCGGTCCGCCGGTGTCCCGATTATGGTCGCGATCAATAAGATTGATAAGCCGGGAGCCGACCCGGAAAAGATAAAACAGGCGTTGACCGAATACGGGCTTGTATCCGAAGAGTGGGGCGGCGATACGATTTTTTCCGAAGTCTCGGCGAAAAAGAAGATAGGCATAGAGGAACTTCTGGAACTCATCCTTCTGCAGGCGGATATCCTGGAACTGAAAGCCGATCCCGACCGGCCCGCTCGAGGCGTCATCATCGAGGCGAAACTGGATCGAGGCCGCGGCCCCGTCGCTACCGTCCTCATCCAGGAGGGAACCTTGAGGGAAGGCGACGCTTTCGTATCCCGGTCGGAATTCGGAAGGGTTCGCGCCCTGGTCAACGACCAGGGAAAACGCGTCAAGGAAGCGGGACCCGCCATGCCTGTGGAGGTCATCGGATTCTCCGGCGTGCCGCAGGTGAGCGCCGAATTCGCCGTGGTCGAGGACGACAAGAAGGCGAGAAATATCGGCGAATACTGGTTGCGTAAAGAGCGTGAGAGAGAATTGTCGGCTACTTCCAAGATAACCCTCGAGCAGCTGTATCAGAAGATTAAGGAGGGCGTGAAGGAACTCAACGTCATTATCAAGGGCGATGTCCAGGGGTCGATAGAGGCCCTGTCGGAAGCGCTCAATAAACTGAGTACCGCGGACATCAAATTGAAGATCATCCACAGTTCGACGGGTGCAATTACCGAAACGGATGTCATGCTTGCTTCGGCCTCCAACGCCATTATCATCGGGTTCAATGTCAGGCCCGACGGGAGAGTTGCGGAAATTGCCGAGAGCGAAGGTGTGGACATCAAGCTCTACGACGTCATCTATAATGTAATCGCCGATGTGAAAGCGGCCATGGAAGGGCTTCTGGAACCCGTTTACAAGGAAGTCATCCAGGGGCGCGCGGAGATACGGCAGCTCTTCAAAGTGCCTAAAGTGGGTACGATCGGAGGAAGCTACGTTCTGGACGGTAAGATTACGCGACAGAGCAATCTCAAGCTGGTCAGGGACGGTGTTGTCGTTTATACGGGAAAGATTGCTTCCTTAAGAAGGCTAAAAGACGACGTACGGGAGGTCTTGAACGGTTTCGAATGCGGCATAGGCATTGAGAATTTCAACGACCTCAAGGAGGGCGATATCATCGAGGCCTACACCAGCGAAAGGGTCGAACAGAAACTCTAGGCTGATGGACGTATCGTCGTCGCCCGCGAAGGAGCCCGCAAGCGGCCGGATATCGATCGCCCAAGAGGATATGATCTTTTAAGTATAGATAGGGTTCCGGTTCATTTATGTTTATCGGTTCGGGTATCATAGAATTGCTCATTGCGGAGAGCCGATCTCTGAAAGAGAAAAGAGCCGTACTGAAGAGCATTCTGAAGAGAACCCAGAACGAGTTCAATGTATCGATTGCGGAAGTCGGTGACAACGAACTCTGGGGCCGGGCCAAGATCGGTTTTAGCGTCGTGGGGAACGACCATCGTTTTGTGGACGGAAAGATCAGCCATATGATCCACTTTATCGAGGAGTTGCGATCTGCGGAAGTTGTCAATGTGAAAATCGAAATCATGGGATTTTCCGACGAAATGCCGCCGGTTTCTTACGAAGAAAAGAAGTATGACACAATTTAAGAGAGCCGATAGGGTGGCTGACCTCATCAAAGCGGAGATCTCGGATATTTTTTTGAAGCAGATCAGGGACCCCGGGATAGGAACCGTGACGATCACCGACGTGGAAGTCTCGGACGATTTGCGTTTGGCGAAGGTATTCTTCGTGGAAATGGGCAAGGACCAGATAGACGACCATACCCGGGAAGGACTCCAGAGGGCAAAAGGGTTTCTGCGCCGTGAACTGGGCAAGCGTCTGCGGCTTCGCTATACGCCGGAGATCCATTTTATTTTCGATCATTCGTTCGCTTACGGGAATCGCATCGAAAAGCTGATTGCCGAGATACACAAGCAAGAGGAAGGTGATGCTGCAAAAGATAGCTGATGTCATAAGAGACGGCCGTAAGTTTCTCATCACATCGCATGTCAGGCCTGACGGCGATTCGATCGGGGCGGCGCTGGCGCTTTACCACATCCTTGTCGGCATGGGTAAATCGGCCGTCATCTGCCACCAGGATGAAACGCCGTATAACTACAGTTTTCTTCCGGGCAGCGAATGGATCGTCCATGATCTGCCGTCGATGGAAGATTTCGATGCGGCCTTTGTCCTGGATTGCAGCGAGCTTGACCGTGTGGGAGACCTTGCCGCGGGGCTGGGTGCCATAAGGACGCTGATCAATATCGATCACCACATCTCCAACAGGCGCTTTTGCGAGTTGGCCTACATCGACGAACATGCCAGTTCTACCTCGGAGCTGATATTTCGTCTGGCCCGGCAGATGCAAGCGAAATTGAACAAGGATGCGGCCAACAATCTCTATGCGGGCATCCTTACGGATACGGGCGGGTTCCGGTACAGCAACACGGGAGAGGCATCCCTGCAGGCTGCCGCCGGTTTGGTCGCATGCGGTGCCGACCCGCAATGGATATCGGAAAATGTGTATGAAAAAAATCCTCTGTCGAAAATCAGATTGCTTGCCCTGACGCTGGAAACCCTGGCAATCGATATGGACGGCAGGGTAGGGTCCCTGGTGATTACGCAAAACACCCTGGACCAGGCCGGAGCGACGATGGAGCAGTCGGAAGGATTCGTCGATATACCAAGGACCATTGACGGCGTCGTCGTTTCCATCTTGTATTCGGAAATGAAGGATGAGTTTTTCAAGGTCAGTCTCAGATCCAAGGAGAGATTCAATGTTGCCGGGATCGCGGAAAAATTCGGCGGAGGCGGCCATATCAACGCGGCTGCTTGCCGCTGCCGGGGGGATATCGCTCAGGTGAAACAGGCTGTGGGAGCGGCCGTAAGGGAATTGTTCTAACGCCATGGATGGGGTCGTCGTCATTAATAAACCGTCGGGCAAGACGTCCCATGACATTGTCCATGAGGTTAAGAAGATACTGGGAGTGAAAAAAGCCGGACACACGGGGACACTTGATCCCCTGGCGACGGGGGTGTTGCCTGTTTGTGTGAATGAGGCGACCAAATTGGCCTCTTTCTTTTCGGAAGACAGCAAGGATTATCTCGCCACGATGCTCCTGGGGGTCACGACCGATACGTTGGATACGGACGGACGTATACTGTCATCCAGAGAGCCGAATGTGGACAAGAGCAGTATCGAGGATGCCTTGAAGGGCTTGGTGGGGCTTCGGGAACAGAAACCGCCGGCTTATTCCGCGGTCAAATACAAGGGGAAGTCGCTCTATAAATGGGCGAGACAGGGTGTTGCGGTTGATGTCGCCTCCCGCAGGGTGGAGATATTTAAGATTCTCTTAAAAGACATCGCTCTTCCCTACGTTACGTTTTTCGTCTCCTGCTCGAAGGGGACCTATATCCGATCCCTGTGTTCGGAGGCGGGGGCCGCATTGGGTTGCGGCGCGTGCCTGTCGCGGTTGCACCGCGTCAGGAGCGGTTCTTTTACACATGAGGCTGCGGTCCTGCTGGAAGAGGGCAACATGAGCGAAAAGCGCAGAATTCTGGCCGAGGGGATGATTCCCTTGGACCGGATGCTTCCTGATTTGGCCAGCGTTCCGGTGGACGAGGTCCTGGCGGAAAGGATCAAGGAAGGCATGCAACCGACGGCGGAGAATCTGCTTGCGTATCATATCCCTTTCCTTGCTGCGGGAGATGTGATAAAATTTACTCAGAAGAACAACCAGTTGATCGCTCTTGGGAGGATGTTGCACCCGGTCAGCGAATTGCCTGGGATAGACCGGCGAATGCAAGTCGTTAAAATATTGCGAGTTTTTAATAGGGGATAGTTGAAATATTGGAAATGTATTAGAAAATATAAAATGCCGTGAAGAACCGATAGGAGGACCGTTTTTACAAGAGCCCAGGTAAAAACGATCGAGCCATGTTCAACGGGGCGAATTTCAGCAGTCGGCAGGGGACGCATTTTTTTGGGAATACAACATAGCGACGAACATATATGAAGGAGGAAATGAAGCAGTGTTAGATTCAGAGAAAAGGAAAGATATTATCGGAAAATATCGCGTTCATGAAACGGATACGGGGTCGCCGGAAGTCCAAATCGCTCTTTTAAGTGCAAGGATAGAATACCTCACGGAACACTTCAAGGCGCACAAGAAAGATCATCACTCACGGAGAGGGCTCTTAAAGCTGGTCGGACAACGCAGACGACTTCTCGATTATCTGAAGAATAACAATGTTGATCGTTACAGAGCGATCGTTCAGCGACTTGGCCTCAGAAAATAAGTTCATCCAATTCATGGCAATGAATCGGCGGCGATGCAATCGGTATAGCATCTCATTTGAAGTATGGCGCTTGGATTGCTGAATACTGAATTTTTTATGCTATTATAATGAAAGGAAGAAACACTAATGAGTAAAGTATTTAGTGAAGATTTTGCAGGGCGACCCATCTCCCTGAAAGCGCAATACATGGCGGAACAGGCCAATGGCGCAATCCTTG
This sequence comes from Syntrophales bacterium, assembly GCA_963668175.1. Lineage (GTDB taxonomy): Bacteria > Desulfobacterota > Syntrophia > Syntrophales > PHBD01. The sequence goes on along the minus strand of OY764159.1, from coordinate 42,205 downwards.
CCACTTATGGAGATACCGTCGTATTGGTTACGGCTGTTTCCGTCAAGTCGGCCAGGGAAGGGCTGGACTTTCTGCCGTTGACAGTGGATTACCAGGAAATGACTTATGCCGCAGGTAAGATCCCCGGTGGTTTTTTTAAGAGAGAAGGCAGGCTCAATGAGCGTGAGGTTCTGACATCAAGGATTATCGACCGGTCTATACGCCCCCTTTTCCCCAAGGGTTATTACTTTGAAACCCAACTGGTAGCTACAGTGCTTTCCGTTGATGGTGAAAATGATTCCGATGTGGCTGCTATGCTGGCGGCTTCAGCCGCTCTGGAGATATCCAACATACCCTTCAAAGGACCCATTGCCGGTGTTCGTGTCGGCCGTATTGACGGTAATTTTGTCTGCAACCCTTCCGCGGCATCAATGGAACAGAGTGACGTCAATCTCTTTCTTGTAGGGAGAAAAGTTACTCCCGGCACCAACGGACGAGATTATGACGTGAACCTGGTCATGTTGGAAGGTGATGCCAAAGAAATGGATGAAGACACCATTGTCGACGCCATCAAGTTCGGCCTGGAGTCGATTCGTCCTATGATCGATCTTCAGGATAGAATGAGACAGGCTATTGGCAAAGAGAAGAGACCGTTCGTGATTCCTGCTGTTGATGAAGCGCTGTTGGCAAACATTACAGGGGGAGCGGAAGGCGGTTTGCGGGACGTTTTTGAAACCAAGATCAAGCTTGAACGATACGCGAAGCTAGATCAATTAAGGGAGCAGGTTATAAAGTCAGTAACTGCCGATGACGCCGGTCTGACCAGTGCCGCTCAAAATATTTTCGAGGGTCTGGAACGCCGCATCTTAAGAGAAAAAATCATTCGCGAAAAAAAGCGCATTGACGGACGTTCTTTTACAGATATACGCCCGATCACATCCGAAGCAGGAATTCTGCCTCGTGCTCATGGTTCCGCCCTGTTCAACAGAGGTGAGACCCAAGCACTTGCCGCGCTTACACTGGGCACTTCATCCGATCAGCAGAGACTGGATTATATCGCTGGCGAAGAACACCGGTCCTTCATGCTTCATTATAACTTCCCGCCTTACAGTGTTGGCGAGGCGAGGTCGCTCCGGAGCCCTGGCAGAAGGGAAATAGGCCACGGCAATCTGGCCCGGCGGGCATTGATGCCCATCCTGCCGACCCAGGAGGCCTTTCCTTATACGATCAGGATCGTTTCCGAAATCCTCTCGTCCAACGGCTCGTCATCCATGGCGACGGTCTGCGGCGGATGCCTGGCCCTTATGGATGCCGGCGTTCCCGTAAAAGATGTTGTTGCCGGAATCGCTATGGGGTTGCTGAAAGAGGGCAACGATATCGTGGTTCTTTCGGATATCCTGGGCGATGAAGACCATGCCGGAGACATGGATTTCAAGGTCTGCGGAACGGAGAAGGGTATAACCGCTATGCAGATGGACATCAAGATTGACGAACTTAGTGAAGACATCTTACGGAAAGCCCTCTATCAGGCCCGCGACGGCAGAGTCTTCATCATCGGGAAAATCAAAGAGACACTGGCCGAACCACGCGGCGACATTTCACCCTATGCACCGAGAATAACAACCGTATCGGTCAGGCCTGAAAAGGTGAGGGACGTTATCGGTTCCGGTGGGAAAAATATTCGCCAGATCATCAGCGAAACGGGTGTTACGATTGACGTGGAAGACGATGGAACCGTTACGATTGCTTCCAGCGATGCAGAAGCGGCGGCACGTGCGGTGGCGATGGTCAAGTGGCTGACTGAAGATGCCGAGATCGGCAAGATATATAAAGGGACGGTCAAGAAAGTGGTCGATTTCGGTGCCTTTGTCGAAATTCTCCCGGGAACGGAAGGCCTGGTTCATATTTCTCAGTTGGCCAAGGAGCGGGTGAATAAGGTCACCGATATTGTCAAAGAAGGTGACGAAATTCAGGTCAAGGTCCTGGAAATAGATAAACAGGGCAAGATCAGACTCAGCAGGAAGGAAGCATTGTCATAAATGATCAACAAGACCGTTTTTGATAACGGTATCCGGCTGGTTACAGAAGAAATCGACCACGTCCGGTCCGTATCGATCGGGGCGTGGATACGATGCGGTGCCCGCTATGAGAACGGGAAGACAAACGGCATGTCTCATTTCATCGAACACATGCTGTTTAAAGGCACGAAGAGCCGAACCGCTTTCGACATTGCCGCATCGATAGATTCCGTCGGTGGCGTGATGAATGCCTTTACCGGGAAGGAATATACGTCGTTTTATATCAAAATACCCGATTATCATCTGGCACTGGCCATTGATCTTTTGGCGGACATCCTGGGGGATTCCATCTTTGAAGCTTCCGAATTCGAAAGGGAGAAATCGGTTATCCTCCAGGAAATCAGGATGCTGGAAGATTCGCCGGATGAATATATCCATGACCTGTTCGAAGCATCCTTCTGGAACGACCATTCTCTCGGTTACCCCATCCTGGGACTGAAAGAGCAGGTGGAGAATTTCGAGAGACAGAATGTCCTTGAGTTCTTCGAACAGTGGTATACCGGCGAAAACCTGGTCATCACAGCGGCGGGAAATCTTTCCCATGCCGTCCTTATCGATCTCATCGATCGAAAATTCGGTTCATTCGATAAACGGCGACGTTCCCGCGAGGATTTTATCCCGCAGGAAGCGCCCGTCGTTTCTTCGAAAATAAGGGCGTTTGAAAAAGACCTGGAACAGATCCATATGGTGATCGGAACACTGGCGCCGTCCGCCGTAAGTCCGAAAAGGCACTCCGGCTTCCTGATGAACGCCGTTCTGGGCGGAAGCATGAGTTCCCGGCTCTTTCAGGAGATCAGGGAGAAGAGGGGCCTGGCCTATGCCATTCACTCGTATATGATCCCATACATCGATACGGGATTGCAGGGCATTTATTCGGGAACAACGGAAGATAAAATACAGGAAGTCATCGGCCTTACCTTGGATGAGCTTTCGAGACTGACCAACCATGTCCTTGCAGACAACGAATTGCAGTCGGCCAAGGAACTCATCAAGGGGAACTTTCTCTTAAGCATGGAAAGCACCGATAACCGCATGTCTCGTCTGGCCAAGAATGAGCTTTGCTTCGGCCGTCAAATTCCGTTTGAAGAAACGGTCGGTGAAATAGATGCGGTCGAGACGACGGATATTCAGAATCTGGCGCGAGAACTTTTTGACCCCGAGGTTATATCCGTTACCGCCATCGGTCCCGTATCCGAAAAAGACTTGACCGTGGGAATATTGAGAGGGTGACGCGATGACCCCGACAGCGACGGCGAATCCGGTCGGGATGACGCTGTCGGGAAGCTCTATGGGATTATCGGATTGCCCCGGCGATTATGATATGGAAGAGATAAGGGTGCCGATTCAGAAGCGGCCCGACTGCGAAGATATACCCCTTCCTCGCTATATGACGGCAAATGCCGCCGGGATGGATATTTGCGCGGCGGTCAAGGATGACATATCCATCGGACCCGGGGAGCGTATCCTCGTTCCCACGGGCATCCATGTTGCCGTTCCTGAGGGATATGAGGCTGAGATACGCCCCCGCAGCGGACTTGCGATACATCATGGCGTAACGCTGTTGAATTCGCCGGGGACGATCGATGCCGATTATCGCGGTGAGATTGGCGTGATTATGATCAATCACGGACAATCGGTTTTTAAAATCAGCAGAGGGGACCGCATCGCCCAGATGGTCGTCCGTAGGATCTGTCGGGTTGTCTGGAGGGAGAGCAACGAGCTGAGCGTATCTGAACGAGGACAAGGCGGATTCGGACATACACGAATCAATGATCGGACCGAAACGGAATGACGCTTCGTTCCGGGACGGGGATCGGTGTGATCATCTCATATGAGTGTCGAGATAAGCTTCAAGACAGGATGTTTGCGTGATGAAAAGGATGAAGGTCAATAAAACCTATAAAGAGATTAACGAGAAAATCAGACAGGGCAAAGCCGTTGTCGTAACGGCGGAGGAAATGATCGACATCGTTGCCAAGCACGACGACGTTGAGGCCGCAAGGCGGGTTGATGTCGTGACGACCGGTACGTTCGGTCCCATGTGTTCGTCGGGTGCTTTCCTGAATTTCGGCCACACGTCTCCCCGGATCAAGTCGTCTCGAGTCTGGCTTAACGATGTTCCCGCCTATGCCGGCATTGCGGCGGTTGATTGCTATATCGGAGCAACGGAAGTCGTCGAAGGCGATCCCTTGAACAGCGTTTATCCCGGCCAGTTCAATTATGGCGGGGGGCATGTTTTAGAGGACCTTGTGGCAGGCAACGTTATTCGGCTGCGGGCCGAAGGTTACGGTACCGATTGTTATCCATCGCGAAGACATGAGAGAAATCTGACCATTCAGGATCTTCGCGATGCCACACTGTTCAATCCACGCAACGCTTACCAGAATTACAATTGTGCCGTTAACTTGTCGGATAAGACCGTTTATACGTACATGGGGGTTCTGCGACCCCGCATGGCCAATGCCAATTATGCGACATCGGGTCAGTTGAGCCCATTATTCAACGATCCCTATTATAAGACGATCGGCATCGGGACCAAAATCTTTCTGGGAGGGACGCAGGGTTTTGTCGCCTGGCACGGCACCCAGCATAATCCCGTTGCCTTGCGGGGAGAAAACGGCGTGCCGAAACATGGTGCCGGCACCATAGCCACAATCGGCGACTTGAAAGAGATGAGCCCCGAATGGATTGTCGGCGCCAGCATCATCGGATACGGCGTTTCCCTTTATGTCGGCATCGGAATCCCCATACCGATTCTTAACGAAGAAATGGCCCGTTATACGGCTGTAAGAGATGAAGATATCTTTACTCAGGTTTTCGATTACGGCATGGAATATCCGAAAGGCGACACTCTGAGGGTCGTTGCTGAAGTCAGTTACAAAGACCTGCGGAGCGGGTCCGTCTTGATCAACGGGAAACCCGTGGCCACTGCGCCGATGACGAGTTATTTCAAATCCAGAGAAATTGCCAATCATTTAAAAGAGTGGATTGAGCGGGGTGATTTCTTGCTCGGAGAGCCTCAGTTCTGCTTGCCTTCGACCCCGTGATATTCATAAAAGTCGAACTTGTATTCCCTTTGTAAATATTTTTTTCATATTTTGTTTTTTTGTATTGCAAACTCTCTATTTTTGTTATATATTTCTCATCATGAATTTTCCAGGTCTCGTTTTTCATCTTTTTCGGGGCGATATTCATAATGAAGGTGGGGAGATATCTCGTTATATTTACAATGTTTATGGGGATATTGATTGTTTTCGGCAACAGAGGGCTCGTCGACAATTATAAAATGTTAAGACGGCTTGACGACATCAAGAAACAGAATCAAGAACTTACTGCCGAAAATAATGAGATGAAGAAAAAGATCCTTTTACTAAGATCAAATCTGCCATATATAGAAATGATAGCGAGAAATGAACTGGGCATGGTCAGGAAAGGGGATATCGTCTACCGATTTACCAAATGATCCGATAAGAGTGAATGAATCAGTAATAAATTGCTAATTTGTGATTCATGTCACTGTTTATAATGACGATCTGTTAGTATAGCAACTCTACAGATGGAAAGATAATATTGTGTGGGGGTTCAATGTTCGACGAAATCAAGTATCTTTTTGGCCGAAGAAAGCCCGTCGTTGGCCTCGATATCGGATCGAGTTCATTAAAACTCGTTGAAATTCTGGATACTGCGCAAGGGTATCTGTTGAACCACTTTTCGATGCTTGCCCTGCCCAGGGGTGTCATCGTGGACGGCATACTCCAGGATCCCAGAACACTTACCGACAGACTCAAAGAGCTATTCAAGCGCACCGGCCTTGCCACCAAAGGCATCGTGACTTCTCTTTCCGGCCATTCCGTGATTGTAAAGAAGGTGAATTTCGCCACCATGGAGGACAAAGAACTGCGGGAATTGATCCATGATGAAGCAGGGAAATATCTGCCTTTCGATAATATGAACGATGTCAATTTCGATTTCCAGATTTTAGGACCCACCGATTACAATCCCAACCAGATGAATGTGCTGTTGGTTGCTGCGAAAAAAGATGTGATCAACAGCTATACGGATGTCTTAACCGATGCCGGTCTTTCGACGACGATCATGGATGTCGATTCTTTTGCCATCGAGACCATGTATGAAGAGAATTATAAATATGACGAGAATGACATCATCGTTCTCGTCAATATCGGGGCCAGCATAACCAATATCAACGTGGTTCAAAATGCAGGTTCGATATTCACCAGGGATTTCACTCTGGGAGGCAATGCCGTGACGGAGGCCGTCCAGGGAAAATTGGGCGTATCTTTTGACGAGGCGGAAAGCATTAAGATCGGAGGTGTTGCGTCCGATGAAAACGCAGCCAAAGAAATCCGGGACAACCTGCTCACCTATGCGGAACCCATATGCGCCGAGATAGAAAGATCCGTCGAGTACTTTACATCCACATATGGAGGCGAATCAGTCAAAAGAGTGCTGATTTCCGGCGGGTGTGCCAACATACCGGGGATCGCTGCCGATTTGTCTCACAGGCTCAACGTTGAAGCGGAAATCGCCAATCCCTTTAAGAAGATGGAAATCGGGAAGAAAGCGCTGGATGTTTCACAAATTGAACAAGTTGCCCCCATTGCCGCTGTCGGAGTGGGATTGGCATTAAGGAGGGTCGGAGACCGATGATCCGGATCAACCTTCTTCCCTATATTGAAAAGAAGAAAAAGGAAACGAGGACCAGTCAGCTCATTATCGTCGGAGCTTCTTTCGCGCTCTTTTTCATCCTGATTGTCGCCGTTTTCTTTTACATGACGATGAGTATCAACAGCCTTGAGACGGAAATCAAGAACAGCGAGACCAGACTTGCGACCCTGACGAAGATTATCGGCGAGATAGAGATTGTTAAGGCCGATAAACAAGTCATCGAAAAGAAACTGGAAATCATAAAATCCCTGGAAGAGAACCGTTTGTATCCCGTGCAAATGCTCGATCAGTTTGCCAGCATCGTGCCGTCGAGAGACATCTGGCTCGATAAGATAACGGAAACGGGGACGGATTTAAATATCGAAGGGATGGGGAGAGACAGCATTGCCGTTGCCCGATTCATGAAGATTCTCGAAATGGCCAGTTTCATCAAATCGGTTGATCTGATTGCCTCAAAAGAGAAAGAAATTGCAGGCGTCAAACTGCAACAATTTACTTTAAAATGCGCAACGAAGAGGAAAATATAGAGCTATGGCAATCTCGATGGACGATCTTAAGAATATGTCCCCGCAGATTAAAGCTCTGCTGGCGGGCCTGATTATTCTTCTTATCAGTTATCTGTTCTGGTTTCTTTATCTGGATGCGGCCATGGCCAATAAAAGCGCTCTCGATAAGAAACTGGCAGACTTGCAGCAGCAGATTAAAGAGAAAGAGGTTATCGCTAAGCAAAAGCAAAAGTATATAGAGGAAGTCAAGGCACTCAAAGAGCTTCTCAATATTGCACTGGCCAAGCTCCCGGAGCAGAAGGAAATCCCCGGGTTGTTCCTTGCCGTTGCCGAAGCAGGCAAGGAGGCCGGCGTCGATTTCATCCTTTTCGAACCAAGGGCGGCCGAGAAGCCTGCATCTGCGGGTGCGGAAGTCAAAGCAAATCTGAAACCGTCCGATCAGCGTGCCGAGCAGAAACCTCAGGATGGAAAGCCTGCAGCCCCTGCCGGGAAGAAACCCCCGCAGCAGGAATCGTTTTATGAGGAGATTCCCGTGCGGGTAACCGTTCACGGAGGATTTCACAACACGGCAATCTTTTTTGACAAGGTGGCGAAACTGTCCCGGATTGTCAATATTTTCGACATCAACATGGGTGAGGGGAAGGACGTGAGGGGACGGGGCCGTCTCCTGAATACGTCCTGTGTGATCAAAACCTACATGTTTCTGGAAAAGAAGGATGCGAAAACAAAATAAATCAGGAATGATCATCATGTGGTCCTTGATAGCAGGCACGGCTGCGTTCGTTGTGATGCCGGTCTCGACTTATGCGGGGATCTCTTCCGTTACGACAGCGTCGGCACTTATGACGGCTAAGGAGACGAAAGTTCCCGCACCGAAACCTGCCGTCACCACACCGGTGAAGGGCCAGCCTTCCCTGGCCGACATCTCTGCAGCCAAGGCAACGTTGACACCGCCGGAGACTTATAAATACACGTCGGTCGGAAAAACAGACCCCTTCAAGCCGTTTATGGAACTTGAGCCCAAGCCGGTAAAAGCAGCAACTAAGGCCATTCCGCTGTCGCCCCTGCAGAGGCTCGATGTGGAACAATACACGTTGGTTGGTATTGCCGGAAGCCAGAAGGGCCGTGCCGCTATGGTGGAGGACAGGAAGGATAAGAAATTTTATCCGCTATTTGTCGGGACGTCTATAGGACAGAATCACGGTCGCGTTGTGGAAATCCTTGCCGACCGTGTGATCGTTGAAGAAAAACAAAGCAACGCCAAAGCAAAGCGAATCGTCCTACTGCTTCATAGGGAAGAAGAGGTGAAACAATGAGAATATTCGATGTCAAAACTATGGTGATCATTGCGGTCTGCACTGTCCTGTGTTTCATGGGCATGCCCTATATGATCAACGCGGCCGATGATGTCAAATCGAAGGGGGCTGCGGCCGGCGGTTCCGGAGCTGTTGAAAAGATTGATTTTCAGAAACTGAAAGGCAAGGAGCGCGTCATCATCACGCTTTCCAAGCCGACACCTTTTAAGGCTGAAGATCAAACCGGCAAATCCGTCACAATACGACTGGACGATACCAGTGTGCCGGAGGATCTGCGATCTCCCCGCGGTGAAGGATTGTTGGATAATGTCAACGCTGCGATTGCCGAGCAGAAAACGAATGGAGCGAAGCAATGGGCGACTGTCACCATCGATCTTAAAGAGCGGGTTCCCTATAACATCAGGCAGAACGGACATACGATCATCCTCGATTTTAATGTTTCATCTCTGGCGGGAAAGACGTCGCTGGCGGCTCAAAAACCTAAAGATGTATCTGCGAACAGTCCCGCGGAGGCAAAGTCAACTTACGATAATAACGACGCAAGCCCCGCAAATAAGTACACAGGACAAAAGATTACACTCGATTTTCAGGATGCGAATATCAAATCCGTTTTGAGATTGTTATCGGAAGTAAGCGGCAGGAGTATCGTTTCCAGCGAAGATGTGAAGGGGACCGTAACGATATCCATGAAGAATGTTCCCTGGGACCAGGCGCTGGATACGATCGTTTCGCTGAACAGCCTGGCCATGACACAAGCGGACAACGTGATATGGATCATGACGGCGGAGAAATTCAGAAAAGATGCGGAAGAACGGAGAAAAGCAGAAGCCGCTGTCGTCGAGGAACAGAAGAAGCGTAAGGAAGAAGAACAGAAGCAGTTGGCTGAACAAGGGCGGCTGAGGCAAATCGCGATTGAAGCCAAAATCGTCGATGCCAACGATACATTTGTCCGTAATCTGGGCGTCCGCTGGGGTACGGCCACGAATCAGAAATTCAGTTCGGGAGACTATGTCTACGGGATATCCGGAGGAACCAACACCGCGCAGACCAATGCCAAGTCTTTTTTCTATCCCGACGGCATCGGTTACATAGATGCGACTACGAATAAAGCGATCCAGATGGCAGCCACCAATTTCCCCTCGGCAGTGGCATCCCCGACCTTGGGGTTTGTCATCGGCGGGGCAAACATGCTTCTGGAAGCCCAATTGCAGGCCTTGGAAACGACGAGCCAGGGTAAGATTATCTCCTCCCCGAAAGTGACAACGATGGATAACGTCAAGGCCATCATCGAACAGGGCGACGATATCCCCTATGTGACGCCTGCCAGTGCCTCTTCCCCGGCGACGGTCACGTTTAAGAAGGCGGTGCTGAAGCTGGAGGTTAAGCCTACGATTACCTCCGAGGGCAAGATTTCCATGGAAATTCTTGCCACAAACGATTCGGCAGATTACGCGAAGGCTGCGCAGCTGCAAGGGAACCCGCCCATCAATACCAGCAAGGTCGAATCGAAGATTGTGATCAATGACGGCGATACGATCGTCATCGGAGGGGTACGCCGTACGGAAGACACAAAAGCCGTATCCGGTGTGCCGTGGCTGTCAAAAATCCCCGTCTTGGGATGGCTGTTCAAAGAAGAGGATATTACGAAGACACGCCGTCAATTGCTGATTTTCGTGACACCGAAAATCATAAAGACCAGTCCGGAGAAGAAGATCGGCGATAACGCCTTAACGAAAAGCTAAATCCGGTATTCATCAGAAATTGAACAAGAGAAGGGGCCGTTCTGCTTTTGCGGAGATGCGGCTCCTTTTTTACTATGAGTTCCGCATCCGAATGGTTATGGATACGTAACCTTCGTGTCCCAATCTGTCAATAGTTTCATTTCTGAAGGTGTCTCGTCCTAATCATGTAAAACAATCAGGCCGGTATATTGTTATACGATGGTTTTCGAAAGGCACATGTCAGTTTTTTGACCTGAAGCCGGGATGGAAGTTTTTTTGACGGTTCATCTCCGCGAAGATGTCATTATTCTTTACAATTCTTTATATAAGAAAAACAGAAAAATTGCCGCCGAATGCTCCGCCTTGTTTCTTGTTTCTGCAATAAAGACAAATGTTTGCCATAGTTGTCACCAAGGCTGCAGCAGGTCGCTTTTCGTAGGCACAGTTTATGCAATGTCCTTATGTAATATCTCATTACTGTAACTTAATATAGAGCGAACGATATGTCTAAGAAGAATGTGATCTGTTTCCGTGCAAGTGAAGATCTGCATGAATCCCTGCAAAAAGCTGCACAAGAGGAGAAGAGATCATTATCATCCGTTATCGAATTCGTTTTGACGGATTACTTGCAGAACAGAAAGATTTCTGCGGCCATAAAAGATGAAAGACGTCAATATAAGAGGAAGAACATATCCGCGGCCACGCTCATAAAACATCATGAATCAGGCGAAGCAAAATATCATACAGGCTCAATTATTGATATTTCCTTTGGCGGCGTCAGAATCAAGATGCCAAGCGGTATACAATATGAGATCGTAAGCAACGCTACGTCCGAGAAACTGGAAATTATTTTTACCCTTCCTAACGAAAACCTGCCGATTTTTATAACATGTGAACCACGCAATGTCGTCAGGACGGAGGAATCTGTTCAGATCGGAGCCTCCTTCGTGAATACCGACCTGGTAAGCTATAAAGCCCTTCAAAATTACCTCATGTAACCGCCCATCCTTTTCTTAAAAATGATTGAACTGACCGTTTTAGGAAGGTTCAATGAACAGGTCTTATTAGGCAAACGTTTCAATATGGTCGCCGGGTCCTATGGAAAGACAATCGTAATTGTTGTAAGTGTATAATATAAAATAACTATCATTTCTATTCGAGCAGAGAATCTGTTGGTGGACCGATGTCAATTAATTTTACAAACGAGTCTTATCAGATACCAAGTTAAACATAATTGATTTTATTATCGAATGCCGAATCGCTACCCTGTTGGAACATCATATTAAATCATTTTTGTCGGCTTTGTTTACAATATTTTCTACAGATTGCCCGACTTCGAGTCCTCGACGCATGTGACGAAATTTCCTAATAAACGTATAAATATCAATACAATAAAAACTGGAGCGTATCGGGCCGCATGTACGCCCATAATGCATTGCATTGCATAACGAGCGTGGCGCTAATTGGGCTATTCGGTAGGATAGGACTATCTGTTAATCTTAAACGGTGTTCCGTTCTCATGCATCTCATCAGAAATGAAATTTTTATGGAGACGTATACGTTGAAATTTCGGCAATTTCCTGGTAGCGGCACCTGAATCCATGGTCACCCTTTGAACCGCAGCCCTGTGGCTATTTCTTTCATGGCTTCCGGATCCAGTAAGCGGATATTCCGCCCCAGTACTTTAATAATGCCCCGAGAAGACATCCTGCCCAAAGTACGGGATAGGGTTTCAGGGCTTGTTCCCAAGATGTTAGCCAATTGCCCCTTCGATATACGGAGATCGATATCGGCTATTTTATCTCGATCATGCAAATAGAGGAGGTAGGATGCCAGCCTTTCCGGGACTTCTTTCAAAGATAGATTTTCAATTAAGGTTGTCAAATGTAAGAGTCGCCTGGAAAGAGATGCCATCATACTCATGGCGAGCGAAGGCTCCCGGCTGATCACATCCGTGAAAGCTTTTCGGGAGAAGAAGAGCAGCAGGCTGGGTTCGACTGTTTCCGCATCCGCCGGATAACGGCCGCCGGCAAACATGGGAACCTCACCGAATGGATCTCCGGGTTCCATGACATGAAGGATTTGCTCCTTGCCTTCACCGGATAGTTTAAATATTTTCACCCTTCCTGAATGAACGACGAAGAAGCCGTCCGCGTGATCACCCTCGTAAAAAATGCGTTCACCCTTCTCATAGTTTGACAGTTGCGTCATTTCCGCAAGCTTTGTGATCTGTTCTTCCGGAATATCTTTGAAGAGATCGATATTTTTAAGGAATAACCTGATGTCCATGGATAGAATTTATTTCTATTATTGATTTAAGTCAAGGATGATGATGCTCAATGATGGTAATGTCCGATAGAAGAGATAGGAGGAGGATTAAAATGAGACAAGTGAGGAAGATCATACAGATTGATGATGCAAAATGCGATGGTTGCGGCCTTTGTGCAGCAGCTTGCGCTGAAGGTGCCATCACAATAATGGACGGAAAAGCGAGGCTTATCAGCGATATCTATTGCGACGGCCTGGGTAATTGTCTTGGAGAATGTCCGCAAGGGGCGATATCGATCCTGGAGAGAGAAGCCGACCCGTTTCAGGAGGAAGTCGTCAAGGCGCATCTCGCCAAAGGTTCCGTTGCCCGAAATTTTCCATGCGAGGGTATTCATGTGATTGACCGTGTCCCAAAGCCGGCGAACAGAGGTCAAGATGCGGCAAGCTCTTTACAGAACTGGCCGGTCCAGTTGATGCTTGTACCTGTTGCTGCACCTTATTTTTACGATGCTGATCTTGTTGTCGCTGCGGATTGCGTACCTTCTGCATATAGCGGATTTCATGCAGATATTCTAAAAGGAAGAACTTTGATTATCGGTTGTCCCAAGCTGGACAACGCCGCCTTTTATACGGATAAGCTGACCGAAATATTCAAGTCAAATACGATTCGATCCGTTCATATTGCCGTCATGGAAGTGCCTTGTTGCAGCGGCCTGGTCCAAATCATAAGGAAAGCCCTCCGTGATGCCGGTAAGGACCTGCCCGTTTCCTATTCGAAAATCGGCGTTACCGGTCGTATTCTGGACGACTCCGGGGAGAAGCAGCAACAGGTGAGCGACCATTAAAACATTTGGAACGTTCGGCGTCCTGTGATAAGTTTTCAATGTGGCATGCATAACTCGCATGTTGTGCATATTGACCTGTGGAGAGGAATCGCAGGAATTCGACAATGCACATTCTTATCGACGGATACAACCTTATTAGGCAGTCCGATACTTTGAGGCGCTATGAAAGAATAAGCCTGGAGGAAGGCAGAAAAGCCTTAATCCAGAAAGTTGCACTCTATAAGAGGGAAAAAGGACACAGGATCACGGTCATTTTCGATGGCTGGGAAGGAGGATCTTTCGACGAAGAGAGAGACCGGCAGGATGGTATTGATATCATTTACTCCCGCCGCGGCATCAAGGCTGACGATGTCATCAAGCGAATCGTCGAGAAGGGCGGGGAGGACCTTGTCGTCATTACGTCGGACCGGGACATTACGCATTTTACCACCCGACGGGGATATACGGCCATCCCTTCACCCGAATTCGAGGAACGAATGACCGCCGTCGGCGGTCCGTCAATGACTATGGCCGGCCGGGACGAAGATGAATCCGATAAGGAGAAAACGGGTCTTAAGAGAAAAGGACCATCGCACCGCCTGTCGAAAACGAAGAGAAATATCCTGGCCAAGATGAGGAAATTGTGAAGAAAGAAGAGAGAGGCGCAATTTACGAACAGGCGGCGGCAATAAAGCATTCAAGCAGCAACTTGTGATCCGCCGCCGAAGATTTGAAAGCTATATCCATTTCAACGAGTCGGGTTTGTAACTTTAAGAGCTGACTGAAAGAGAAACGTTCCGCATTCCTCAGTGCCAAAAAGATGACATAAGGATTTTGGCTCAACAGATTTCCGGAGCTCTTTGATCCTTCGCTCATCTTTCGCAACGAGGGGTATATATCTTTCTGAAATTGACCGTACTCCATCTCAGATCTGAACTTCGAGAATATCCCGGATTTGATCAGAAGCTTCACCTGAAGAAGGTGCCGGATTTCCCTGGATATGACGGAATGAATCAATATGTGATGTGATCCCTTTTCAAAGAGTTCATTCAATGTCAAGAGGGCTTTCCGCAAGTCTTTCGCGATGACGGCGGCCGTCAGATCGAATACCGTTTCCTCCTTCGTTTTGCTGACGATCTCGTCGATGTCCCTTGCTTCGATAACCGCCCTATCTCCGGTATACGTCACCAGATGTTCGATAACACCCATGGTATTTCTCACGTCGTATCCCGTTTTCTTTCCAATGGCCTGCCACGCTTCGTGAGACAGCGATTTGGCGTGATCGGAGAGAACGGTATTGACCATGGGCATGACCTTGCTCTTCTGCCGCAGTTCTCCCTTGTCCCGGGAGAAGTAAAGGACGACACCCAGGGAGGAGATGGTCTTGTATAATCGCTTCCTCTTGTCGACGTGATCTGTCGTCAGAATCAGATGGTTGTCTTCCGGCAGACCGGTCTTCAAAATGCTTTCGAGACGTTCCGTTGTATCTCCTTGATTTCCCGTATCTAATCCATTCTTGACACACAGATCGATGACCTTGGGCAGCCACTCGTCCCTTGGAGTTCCTTCCTCTGCTGAGCCGACCGTCTGCCACTCCTGCTCGGGAATTTTCTGCCAGCCTCCATCCTTGAGGTCGTCGAGCTTCCAGCCTGCAACATTCAATAAGGAAATAAAATCCTTGGCTGCCTGTAAGGGATCCCTGCCCAGGCGGTCGCGGATTTTCTTCGTCATATCGGGGAGCATTTCCCTGGATTGGAAGAGAGGCGTGTCTTTGAGAACGACGACTTTCTTCCCGGGGATCAAGGGAAGCGTCAGAAGGGATTCGCAAACGTCGTTCAGATTCTGCTGGTCCCCGTCAACCATGAAAAGATTGAACGCCCTGTCCTGCTTGTCGAGGAGTGCATTCAGAATTTTCTGCAGGGCATCCTTGATCAAATATTCCTCATCGCCGTAGATGAGATAACAGGGTGAAGCCTTGCCCCTGCTGAGGTCACTTAAGACCTTGCTTAGAGACACCTCGGATTCTTTCAAAGCATTCTTTGTCAATGCCATAGATGATTTTTATAACACGGGCTAGGAAGTTGAAGGAGGGATCAAACAATAACGAATTTAGCAATATGTTTTACGGCATCGTCCGGATCGTCGAAAACTTGAATAAGATCGAGGTCTTCACAATCGATTTTGCCGTCGCGGACCATTATGTCTTTTAACCAGTGAATCAGCCCCTGCCAGTATTCGCTGCCCATCAATATAACAGGAAAGCTCCTGATTCGCCTTGTTTGAATCAAGGTCAAGGCCTCAAACAATTCATCCATGGTTCCGAAGCCGCCGGGAAGAATGACATAGGCCACGGCATATTTAACGAACATGACCTTGCGGATAAAGAAATACTTGTAGTCGATGCTGATGTTGGCGTAGGGATTCGGCTTTTGCTCATAAGGCAGGCGGATATTCATGCCCACGGACTTGCCTCCGGCCTCGGCTGCTCCTTTGTTGGCCGCTTCCATGATGCCAGGTCCGCCGCCCGTAATAACGCTGAAGCCTTTCAGCGCAAGCTTTCGGGCCAAATCCTCGGCTTTTTGATAATAAGGATCGCCCGGTAATGTCCGGGCGGATCCGAATATCGTAACGGCATGCTGCAATTTTGAAAGTTCTTCGATAGCCTCAACGAATTCAGCCATGATGCGGAATATCCGCCACGATTCCTCAATCCGCAATGCATCAACGAGGTATTGCTTCTCTTCCATCGGCATATCTCAGATCACACGAAGACGGGCTCATCATTGAAATCTAACGCTTCCTGATACCCTCGACCCGTTTGCGCTTACCTTCCATTATGCGCTTCTTCTTCGTTGAACCTTGGCAAATCGCCTGCGTGCCTCTATGGCCTTTCTCTTCTTCTTAACGGATGGCTTCTCATAAGCCCGACGCAGCTTCAATTCTTTGAACAATCCGCTCTTGGAAAGCTTGTTTTTTAAAATCTTAAGCGCTTTCTCTACGTCGTTATCAAATACCTTGACTTCCAAATTGTCACTCCCTTTCTGATTCGATTATGAAATGATTCGATCGATAGGCGCAAAAAAAGGGCAGTCCAGCGCTGACATTCATCTGCCACGCCATGAACTACCCACAATGTTGCCTATGATTAAATCACGCCCCTAACTTCAGCGACTATACTTTTCAATTCCTCAAGGAATTTTCCATTCTCATCCCGGGTTCCCACGGTAACCCGAAAGTTTCCGGAAACCCCGCCTGTCGGCACGAAGGGTTTTACAACAACACCCCTCTTTATCAGCTTAGTATATACGCTATTCGAGTTGTTAGTGCAACCAAAAAAAACAAAATTCGCATCCGATGGATATGGCACGATTCCGTCGATCTTCCTAAGTCCTCTGAACAAGTGGTCTTTTTCACGGTTGATCCGTTCCACCTGCCTCGTGAAAAGTTTCTCCTCCTCGAGATAAAATAGGGCCGCCATCTGGGATACGGCATTCAGATTATAGGGGAGCCTGACTTTGTTCAGCTGATGAATAACTTCCGGATTGCCCAACAGAAAACCGAGACGCATGGCGGCAAGCCCGACCTTCGATAAGGTTCTCAGGATTACGAGATTGTCGTATTTTTTCATGTCTTCGATGAAAGTCTTGCCGGAAAAGGGATAGTAGGCTTCATCGACGACGACGATACCCCGTGAGCTACGAATAATGTCTTCTATATGGCTTCGACGAAAACAGTTCCCTGTAGGATTGTTGGGGTAACTTATAAAGATAAGTGACGGCGACTCCTTTTCTATCGCATCCAGCATTCTCGCCACATCCAGATCGAAGGTTTCGTCTAACGGGATACTCAGCACCTTATGACCGTTATTTTGAGCGGAGATCCGATACATGGCGAAAGTTGGGACCGGAACCATGACCGGTGTACCTTCGCCTCCCACCGCCGTGCAGAGAATACCGATAAGCTCATCCGACCCATTTCCCACCATAATCATATCTCGGTCAATCCCGAAGTGGAGGGCGAATCGTTGCAAGACCTCAGGCGACCCGGGTTCCGGATACCGATTAAGCGCAATTTCACGAAGAAGTTTCCAAAATCGACGTTTAGCTGCCTGAGGGAGATGATAGGGATTCTCATTGGCATCCAGCTTAACCGAGCAGGCGGTGTCTTCTATGGGATAAGCCTGCTGTGCCCGAACTTCCTTCCTGAATATCGACATCTCAAGCATGGATTCAGGCCCTGCCATATAAATTCCAGTTTGGATTCAAATATTTATTATTCATTAGGGACGACTTGAGTTCTTCCTCTTCCGCAGACAGGGCGCCTTCAAGAAACCGAATGCCGAGACGGGTTTCGAATCCTGTTTGCAGGGCAAGGCACAATGTGGAAATATCCATATCCCGGGGTTGATGTTCACGGATGCAAGTCATTGTTTTTCGAAGTTTATCAGCTTGCTTTGATGGTCTCAAAGGAGAACGTATCACCGATTCGCTTTGTGACGGATCACAGTCGATTAATAAAGATCCATGCTGCAGGAAAATACCCTGCGATCTGGCCTGGGCGCTGCCGCATATCTTTTTCCCTCCGACGAGCAGTTCATATCTCGACGGTTCGGAAAAACAAAAGGCTTTCAAAGTATGTTCTGAGTCCCTCAATCCTGAGGACATAACGGCCATGATTCCCAGCGTTGACAATCCGTCTGCGATACACTGGCTTATAATCTTATACGTTCCTAGGATATCTTTGGGAAACAGCGGATTGCTCTCTTTGGCGACCACCGAATAGGTCAGATCTTGGCCGTGTAAAACAGCCTTGCCTCCGGTGGGGCGCCGGACAACGTCGATCCGGTGTTTCTGACAGACCTCAAGATCGATTTCCTCCGCGGCACTCTGGAAGTATCCCAATGATATTGATGGTTTAGACCAAGAGTACAAACGTAGGGTCGGCAGGGCATATTCTGCATGATTCAGTCGGTAAATGGCTTCGTCTGCTGCCATATTTTCGAAAGCACTTAACCGCCTGAAGGGAATAAGTCTCCATTCATTCACGAAAAATCAGTCGTCTCCAAGTTCATGCACGACGAAATCGTTATATTCCTTTGCGTCGAGGAGGTCATCCAATTCCTCCGGGTCCGTCATTTCAACAACGACAATCCATCCCGTATCGTGGGGATCACTGTTGATGATGCCGACATCGTCGGTCAGGTCTTCATTCGCACTGATGACTTCGCCCGTAACGGGCGAAACCAGTTCCACCACGCCTTTGACAGATTCGATGTGGCCGAACGGTTCATCTCTTTCAACCGATGAATCGACAGCGGGCAACTCAACGGCGTGAATTTCTCCTAACTGTTCCTGGGCATAATCCGTGATGCCTATGGTGGCCAAATCTCCGTCAACGCGAACCCATATGTGTTCACGACTGTAAAGCAGATCATCCGGAAAGACTTTCATATAAGACACCTTAGCTGTAATGATATCACTGACTGCGTCGTGGCCGGATACAATACCGAATACGTCGACGTTGTCTTTTCTATATTATGGTTTTGATAGATATGCGTTTCTGTGTCAAGTCAATTTATTCAAGAAATTATGAAGCAATACACCTGAGGCCCGCCGTAAATTCCAAGCGGCGGAGCAAAAAAGCTGCCCATGGCCGGTTGTCATCCGATGATCGTTAAATCTTTGGACATTCGGGATAGCACTTCACAGCCTTCTTCCCGTACAAGGACCATATCTTCAATTCTTATACCCCAAGTATCCGGCAAATAAACGCCCGGCTCAACCGTCACGATCATTCCCGCTTCAAGGATGTCGTCCGATTTCGGTGCAAGTCTGGGGGGTTCATGGACGTCTAATCCGACCCCGTGACCTGTGGCATGAGGAAAAAAATTGCCAAATCCGTGTGTATCCAGGTAATTTCTGGCGATACCGTCAATCTCGCGACACGACATTCCCGCCCTGATCTTGTCGATGGCCATATCGTGTGCGTCCTTAACCAGGGTGTAGACTTTTTTCTGCTCTTCGTCGGCCGATCCGAAAAAAAACGTACATGTTTCATCCGAATGATAGCCGTCGACAACGGCTCCGTAATCGATCATGAGGTTGTCGCCTCTTTTGATTCTTCGATCCGTCGGTTTCGCATGGGGAAGGACCGAATTGCCACCTGTCGCAGCAATCGTATCGAATGACACCTGGCTCACGCCCCTCCGCCGCATCAGAAAATCGAGTTCGCAAGCCAGGTCAAGCTCACATATGCCTTCTTTGACTTGTACCAGCAGAGACGTCAGGGCTTCCGCCGCAATTGCGGCCGCCTTTTTAATGCGTGCAATTTCATCCGTATCCTTGCAGGCACGGAGAAATTTCAATTCATCGGAAACGGGACGTAATTCAGTACCTGTCAACTTATTCTTCAATATAAGGAATGTGGCGACATCCAAGGCCGGCGATTCAAAACCGACTACTTTTGCATCAGAGTTGGCAAGAACGGCTTCGATGCCTTCATTCTTCTCTCGATACTCAAACAACTGAACGCCGGAGGTCTCTTCCTTCGCCTGCTGGATATAACGGCCGTCGATGAGAAGCGTCATCCGGTCTCTTTCAAAGAAAAGGACTCCATCGCTTCCCGTAAATCCGCTCAGGTACCTTATGTTTTTAAGGTCGAAGAAAACAATTGCCTTGATCCCGATCTTATCAAGGACCGTCAGGACTTTTGAAATACGTTCAGGGGCCGCCATTAATGTTCCGGTTGCCGGTTTCTCAACCGGTCGATGTTGTTAAGCCAGGCTGTTAACTCTGAGATGATTGTAGTTTTTTTGTGATCTTTCTCACAGCTTTCTTGTTCGTTATAATTGAATATAGCCTCAAGTTTATTTAATTTCCTGGCAGCGATCACGTTTCCGGAATCCTTCGCCAGGATGCTCTTTAACACATCGCGGGCCATATCGATGTGCCCTTGCTTGATATAAAGATCCGCCAGGGTGAGTGTGTGGAAATCAGATGAAACCGCTTCGATGCTCTGATAGCTGATCTCGTCCGATAAATCCCGTTCCGGATGACCCAGAAGAGAGTTCGTCTTTTCCGTGACTTCCTGGACTTTCTGAGAAGCCGGAAACAGGTCCAGATATCTGACGTAGCACGATAAGGCTTCATAATTCTCACGCAGATGGCTGTATATATCACCCATATGGATATAAACCGAGCCAAGCTGGAGCAGGGTATGTTCGACACCCCTAAGCACGGTTAATGCCTGCTCAGGCCGTTCCAATGCCATGAATGAGCGGCCGAGGCAAAGCCTGACTTCCACATCTCCGGGAAATTGATTCAACCACTGTTCGCACATGGCCCTTGCTTCTTCATGCGCTCCTCTGGCCAGGCAATCGTCGATATTGATGAGAAACTGCGTTTTATTCTCGTAAAGGTATTGGATCATCGAAGAGTCGTAGCCCTATGTTATTAGAGGTGTTTTTCGAATTTTTCGGCTCTGTATGAACGCTAACACAGCCCCTATAACGTGTCAAGAGCGAAATCGTAAAAAGATTTTCCGTAAAGAAGTTTATTTTACTGTAATATTACAATAAGTTAAAGTATTATTGGAATTGTAAACGCAGAACCGATCCTATCGATAATTATCTATAGGATATAGATTGATTTGAATATAAATGGAATGAGCAAATTGAATTTTACAGAGACAGTAAGTGAGCCTATTGCTTGATTTTACCTCCAAAATGTGAAACACTGCCTGACAGTTCTCAGGTTTGTATCACGAAAATGCAGATATTCGAAGGAGGCCCTTTGTTTAAAACTTACAAGGCATCGGTTTTTGGCCGGGTGATCATGATCATAGTATGGATATGCATTGCTGTTTCATGGGGATCGTTTGGTAAAGAGGCATTTTGCGCCGAAGTCAAGAAAACGAAGAATACGGCAAAAGCGGTGAAATCCACAGACTGTAATTCCCTGACGAAGCAAGACATCCGGGACATCCTCGGCAAATTGAAAGTGCCCGAATCCGCCAATGTCAGCATTACCGCGACCCCTGTAAAAAACATTTGCGAAGTGGCCATGAACAGCCAAAGCGGTTCGGCCCTCTTCTATATCGATATGTCCAGGAAATATCTTTTCTTCGGCAACTTGGTGGACATAACGACCATGACCAATCTCACAGCCAATAGGATGCAGGAAATAAAGGATAAAAAGAAAATAGATATCAGCAAGATTCCTTTGGATCAAGCGCTGGTTGCCGGAGAGCCTACGGCCCTCAAGAAGGTTATCGTTTTCACAGACCCGGATTGCGATTTCTGCGCCCAGCTTCACAAAGCGATACAGGAGATCATTGCGAAGAGGAAAGACATTGTCTTTTTTATGAAGTTCCTACCCCTTGATTTTCATAAAGACGCCTACTGGAAAGCAAAAAGTATCGTCTGCAATAAATCACTGAAGCTGCTTGAAGAAAACTTCACAACCAAGACGATCCCGAAGACAGACTGTACGACCGACGAGATTGAGAATTCCATGAAATTGGCAAGAACTCTGGGCATCAACGCCACGCCTACCATCATCCTTCCCGATGGTCGAATCCGAGAAGGCGCGATGTCTGAAGACAAACTGACTGACCTTATTGACGGACGAAATTGATATGAGAACCAGAAATTCCGGTTTCACGTTAGTCGAACTCCTGATCGTCGTCTTTTTGCTCGCGATAGTCGCGGCCATCGGAGCCGGTTCATGGAACCGATATGTGCAAAACACAAATTTCCGGGCTGCGGCCAGGGAGATTGAAGCCGATATCAAGCAGATGAAGGAGAGCAAGATCACCAATCAATCGGTAACCCACAAGATCACATTCAACGTCGGTGGTAACAGCTACACCAAAACGAGAACGGGCGTAGCTCCCACTGAAACGAAATCGCCGTCATCATTTGGACAGGATATTCACCTTGACTCCGTCAATCTTGGCGGAGTTTCCGAAATAGTCTTCTCGGACAGGGGTCTTTTGGTTCCGAATACGGGCAGCATCGTCCTGAAGAACAGCCCAAGCCGGAGTTCAACGGCCACTATAACCTTCAGCGCAACGGGGCGGACTTATGTTACATTCGATATGCAATAAACGGGGAATAAGCCTGGTCGAAGTGCTTATCGCCATTTTTCTGACCGCGGTTGGGCTTATGGCGATCATGTCTATGCAGCCCACAGCCTGGAGAACGGCGGCCAGTGCGGATTTCAGGGGACGTGCTGCCGAGATCCTTCACAGCCGACTCGAAACGGCAGAGCAAAATATTATGAATCCCTGTGTCGCCGTCAATGCGGGAATCACGAATGCTACGGTATTTGCCAGCAATCAGGCAGCTGCGGCACCGGGCGATATTTCTTTTAACATTCAGACCAATATTCAGAATATCGGCACGAATACTTGGCGGGTCAACATCACCGTAACCTGGCCGGGCAATGCTGTCGGTATAAACAGCGGTATCGTCGTGATCAGGCAGGAGCGTTTTCGATTTCCAGCGGGGTGCCCAAGCGTATGAATCAGACAAAGTGTCCCATCGCAAACAGGAATGGTTTTACCCTAATCGAATTGCTCGTTGCCCTCGGTATAGGGATATTCATGATGATGGCCATTTATGGGGTTATCAACCACGCCCAGCGATCGTCGACAGGAATCGAGCGAAAGGTTGTGGCCCAGCAGGATGAAAGAAGCGCCATCGAACTCATGGCCATGGAGATCCGCATGGCTTCCTACAACATGTACTATTCGACGGGAAACTGGGTGAACGCCGCAACATGCAACGGCGCTGCGGCAAATCAGCTGTGGAAGGGAATCCAGGAAGCGACGCCTTTTTCCATTACCGTGGAGATGGATATCAACGATAACTGCACGGCCAACAGCAACCCTGTCTGTATGACGGATGCCGACGAAATCATCCGTTATCGTTATGTTCCCGGCCCCACAGAACTTTACATTACAAGGACCTCCAACTGCGGGGCAGAGCAGGCCTTTCTTGGAGATTCGACGGCCAGCGGCAACCCCCGGACGGTTCGGGTCATCAACGATATTAACAACAACGGCGTCTATGATCAAGGCGTGGATATCCCGGTCTTCCGCTATTTCAACGGCCAGGGCGTCGAAATCACGCCCGCACAGTTGCCCGCTTCGATACCGGATATTCGCAGGATCGAGATCACGCTGGTTGTGGAGACGGAAAATGTCGATCCGAACACCGGTGCCAGGAGGCGCATGACCTATTCGACCAGCGTCATTCCAAGAAACCATTTGCCCGATCCTCACTAGAAAACAGGAAGGATTCATGAAACATTCGATTTTACGTTCCGAAAAAGGTTTTGCCCTTATTGCAGCCATTCTGGCTTCGCTGATCCTCCTTGCCGTAGGGATGCTGGTCATTTCCTTAACCACGGGAGATTTACGGTCCAGCGTGCGGGTCGTCTGCGACAAGAGGGCCCTGAGCGCAACGGAAACGGGAATCCAGCAATTAATGATAAGCTTCAATCCGGACAATCTCGCCGCGTCCGCGGTCTCCAATATCCAGGCGGACCCCAGCGATTCCACGCAGCGCTATACGATCGTCGCCCCGACGCTCATGAAGCTTCCCCCGCTCTACCTGGCCGGTTACGCCATCAGCGCAGGGCAAGGATGGGGGATGAATCGCTATCAATCTCAGGTTACAGGCACGAATACGACCTGCAATTCGACGACGACGGTCAACGTGGGTATAGGCTTCGGTCCCGTTCCCTTAGGGACCATGGCCCAATAAATATGTCATCATGGGAAGTTTTTTGTGATCACCCTATGGAGGAAAGATGTATGTCTAAGAAGAAATATCCCTGGTTTTTTCTCACCCTTTGCCTGGTTGTGATATCAACAGGCGCATGGGCGGATGAAACGGAGCTGTTCTCGACCGTGCAGCCCGATGCCCTCATCCTGCTCGATCTGTCAGGAAGTATGGGAGAGCTTCCCAACGGAGCTTCGTCGGGCACCAAGCTGTATGTTCCCACGGGAACGAACTGCGGGTCATCCGACGGACCGTTTTACATTACCTCCACAACGGCCCACAACAAGGGCTGCAGTTCAGGCGCCGCCGACAGCACCCATTACGGAACATTCCCGGTGTACAGTACCGACGCCTGTACGGAACCTTACTACAAGACGTCGTCCGGGACGCATACGTACAATTGCACCAAGATCCAGATCGCCAAAAGGGCCGTATTCGATCTCCTCGACGACGACAACAACGGCATCATCAACAGCCTGGACATGACCAGTCTTGGCGTCCGGATCGGCTTCATGCGCTACTGGGGGGCTTCGTATGATGAGACGAGTGTCGACTATTCCTCCGGCAATAACGTACTCATCCAGGGGATAACGACGTCTTCGGGTGCGATAACGCCCTACAGCTCCATCTATTGCGGAAATAACACCGCCGCCTGCACAACGGCCGTTACTTCCTGCGGCAGCGGCCTGCCCGTTACCAACGCCGCGTGCGTGGCCAACATCTCGGCCAGCGGCAATACGCCCCTCATCACGGCCATGAGCGAGATAAAACAGTATCTCGACGCCCACAAGGCGTCCGATAGCAGCCGGACCTGCCGGAAGAAGTTCGCCATTATTATTACCGACGGAGAAGACACGGTCTGGAAGTGCGGGTCTACCTCGGCGACCGATGTGCAGCGTCACCGGAAGGCGGTCCTCCAGGCGAAGATGCTTAACGATGCAGGCTACAGCACCTTTGTCGTCGGCTTCGGGTCCATGCAGACTTATCTGCAAAACGTCTTGAACTGGATGGCCTATTACGGCGGCACGGACAACCCTATGGTGGCCAATTCCGCCCTTCCGGCCACGTCTTTCAACACCGCTATGGATCCCTGCAGCGCCGATTCGGCGGGCAACGACCCCGGCACAATGAACCTGACAGGTTATGCCTTTTTCGCGAATAATGCTTCGGAGCTGACCCAATCCCTGAAATACTCTTTTTCTCTGATCAAGGAAGCGACATATTCTTTCTCTGCCAATGTATCGGTCGCCGCCTCCCGGACGGCTGATGAAAATTATCTCTATGCCACAAGCTTTCAACCCGTCAACAGCGAGCCTTTCTGGCCGGGCTACCTCAAACAATATCAGATTTCCGACGACGGAACTGTAGGCAGCGTGCTTTGGGAGGCCGGCAACGTGCTGAAGTCCAAGACGGCGGACAGCAGGAGCATCTATACGTACAAAGGGGCCACCAACTTAGCGCTGACGTCATTCATCAGGGAGACGGACCCGACAATAGCTACAACAGGGGCGATAACGTACGATGATCTCAATATCGACGACTCGGCATCCAACGCCTTGGCGACCTATAACATGGTCATCGGTTTCATCCGCGGGGAGTCGGCCTATAATATCGAATCATGGAAACTGGGCGACATCTTCCGCTCCAACCCCGTTTCCATCCCGACGCCGTCTAAATATTTTAACGATACCAGGGACACCAGTAGTACGACTGCCTACGAAAATTTTGCCAAGCACCATATAAGGGCGACATCGAGTGATGGCAATAAGCGTCTGATGTTAATCGGCGCCAACGACGGCCAGCTGCATGCCTTCAAAACCGTCGACGGGTCTGAGGCCTGGAGTTTCATTCCGCCGAATTTCCTGCCGAAACTCATCAATATCGCCCATAATTCGCATCCGACTGGGCTTAGCCACCTCTACTTCGTCGACGGGTTCACGACCGTGGCGGATGTATGGATAAAAGGCATTAGTGGCGAAAATGACAGCGATACAGCGAAAAAAGAGTCCAACTGGCGGACCTTGGCCATCATCGGCGAAGGGCGTGGCATGGCCAATTTAGCCTGGAGTTCGTCTGCCAGTTGCACTTCGGATTTTAAATCCACGTATGCAACCGGTTACGAAAATTTCTGCGGCTACCATGCCCTTGACGTGACCAACACGCCATCACCACCCACCTACGCATGGCATCTGATACCGACGTATACGGAGGCCCCGTATCTGGGCGAACCCTGGAGCAGGTTCATGGTCAGCAGGGTGATTATCGCCGGCGAGGAGCGCTGGGTCGGTTTTATCGGTGCCGGTTATAATCCGAGCCCGTGTACGAGCACGTCCTGCGAAAAAAGAGGGAAGGGGTTTCTTGTAATCGATCTTAAAAACGGCAGCACGGTTTGGAGTTTCACGAACGGTGGGGCGGGATATACCGGAAGCGCCGATATGCAATACAGCGTGCCGGCGAACCCCCTCATCATCGACGCCGATGGAGACGGATTTGCCGATACGGCCTACATTGGCGATATAGGGGGAAATATTTGGCGTTTCCGCTTCTGTGCGTCGGGTGACCCGGCAACTTGCAACACAACGAACTGGCGTGGGAGCAGATTGTACCAGAGGACTTCGGGCAGTGCCCTCACCATCTATACGGCCCCCACGGCGACCAAGGACCCAAGCGGGAACCTTTGGATCTATTGGGGTACCGGCGACAAGGTCGATCCGGTCGACACGACGGTCAGGAACAAGTTCTTCGCGGTAAAGGACACGGATTTCACGTCCACATGGAGCGATTCCAATCTGGAGAATATCGACACGACCACATACACGGACACCTCGGCAAAGCACGGCTGGTATTTGAACCTGGCGACGGGCGGTGAAAAAGTGCTTTACGACCCGACCGTGTACGGGGGCGTTATCTACTTCACGACCTACTTGCCGGACCAGAGCGGCGATCCCTGTTCGCAGGCCGGCACATCCAATCTGTGGGGCATCAACTACCTCACGGGCGCCGGCATGATTCCAACGGGAACATCCGGGGGCACGGCCAGGAGCAAGTACATAGGTACCGGGATGGCATCGGGCGTCATTATTTCACAAAGCGCAACCGGTGTGGCGAGTTTAATTTACGAAATTGGCGGGGTTATCGGATCAACCACGGTCCCAAGTACGTCCAGCAGAACCAACATCCTCTACTGGAGGGATTCGCGCGTGAAGTAGATTTGGACATGCGGAGAAGACGGAAGGTAAAGGCTGAAGTCCGGCCTTGGAAAACAGATGCGATCAGGTGACAGCTCCATCGAGTGGCGAATGATCGCAATTATAAAGAGGAAAACGCATCCGGTTGTATGATGGATGATTGGGGTATTATAGGAGGAAATGTTATGAAGGCCAAGGTCGGATGGATATTATCGGGTTTCATAGGTTTGACATGGTGTGCCGTCAGCGATGGTCAGGCTTTTAGTTCCGCAGACCTTTCTCGATTAAAGAGGACCAACGAATGTGTGACCTGCAATCTGGTTCGCGCCAATCTCAGCGGGGTTAAGCTCATCGGCGCCAACCTCGCAGGGTCGAATCTGACGGAGGCCAATCTCACGAACGCCGATCTGAGCAAGGCGAATCTCCGGGAAGTCAACCTGACCGGTGCAAATCTTCAGGGAGCGAATTTCTCGGGCGCCCGCTGGACAAACGGCCGTTACTGCAAAGAAGGCTCTATTGAAACCTGCGAGTATTAACGGTCAGATAAAACTGTTGGTCGATAAAATATACAATAATCGATTGATGCCTTTACAGACCTCAACCCTAGACGTTCGCATCTAATCTCAGAAAAAAGAGGAGCGGATACTTTGTCTGAATCCGCTCCTCCCGACTTCTTTCTATCTTTCCACGGAATGAATCAAGACGGTTAAAGATTTTGATCGTTTCTCTTCCCCCGCTTTGCTTTACCGAAGATATGATCGTTTATAGAGTTATACAGAGTCCCCGGGATTGCGATTTTCCAATGAAAGGCGATTTCGAACGCCTTCCATTAGAAATAGCATTAATAAGAAGCCGTAAGGGACAGCGTTACACGGTTTTCCATGTAATCGTAAGTGTTTATGTCTGAACTGCTCTGGCGATGACTATAATCGAGGCCTGCCGAGAGCCATTTGAATATCGCATAAGAAGCCGTTCCTCCGGCGCCCCATATCCAGTCTTTATGATTTTGAGATACATATTCGGCGCGTTCCAGGTTTCCGTAAGCGCCTATCGAAAAACGCGGAGTCAGACTGTGGTTGATGGATCCCGTCAAGCGATGGTATTTATTGAAACCGAGATTTTGAGACGTGAAATAATCTTCCGTATAGCCTCCCTGGATATTCAACTTGAACGTTGTCACTTTTTCCGTATAGGTTAAACCTCCTTTATACGAGAAACCTTCGTTCTTGTCTCCCGCCTCCGGCTTCTGCTGGAAATACCCTGCCTGGGCGTCTACGCTGAAGGACGGGGTGAACGAGTGTGTCACACCTAAATATCCTTCATGAATGTCGTAATCCCCTGTCGTTGATGTTTGTTGCTCGAATTTCTTCCGCGAGAAATCATATTCGAGATAAGTCGATGTTCTCGGATTGAAACGGTACGTATAGCGAAATTTCCCGCGATGGCCGATAAAATCGGATGAGGTTTCGAAATCGCCTTTCGTGAAACCATACTCCAGGCGAATGCCGTTGTTCTGATTGAGCCAGAATTCCACGTAGGGATTGACAGCGTCTTCCCGGCTGTTTTCGACGCCAGGCGACGAGCTTCTATAAATATTATCGGTAAAGTCGATGCCGATTTTATCTTCCCGGCCAAACTTGAACTCTATGTTGGGGTTGACGACATTTCGCCAGTAGACGTTGCGATTATGTGTTGTCGCCAGGACATACTGGCTATCCGAGGCCGTTGTGAAAGCCTGTCTTTCCCGCGGCTCATCGGAACGTGTGAAGGAATCGCGAACGGAAAAACTCCAGTGCCCCTTTGTGGTATACTTGGCTAAAAGGTTTCCGTTATGGCTGATATAATTCAGGTCGGTGTAACGGTTGTAAAAAACCGCGCCCAGGCGATAGTCGAGTTCGATGCCTGTGGGGTCAGTAGGTTTATCCATCGTGGAAAATCTAAGTCCGGGAGAGACTGTTGTGATGAAATCGTCTTTTTTGTTATCCTTCGTCAAATTGATATTATCATTGTACGTTTCTTGGGCGGATATATAGGGGTGAAATTTGGACAACAAATCGCCCTCAGCGCCGGATGCCATGACCGGGATAAAAAATGTTATTATTGCGCAGACTGCTGCGAATAACAATGTAGATTCCTGCCACCGTTTCTTCATGGGACGACCACCGTATCTCCCGATAAAATCGTGACGTCGGGCTCATCACCATCAATGATTTTTTTATAGTTGACGGTTATACGCTTATCCGCTCCTTTTTCTTTCCGCAGAATCAGAATCTTTTTTTGATTGGCCCATTCAGTGAATCCGCCTGCTTGGGTTATCAACCGGACCAGCGTAACATCGCTCCGAAACCTGTGTACGCCGGGATTTTTCACTTCTCCGGATAGATAGACTTTAAAGCTGTTCGCTTCCGAAACGATAACGGAAACAGACGGGTTGTCGATGAATTTCTTAAATTTGTCCGAGAGAATTTCCTTCAGTTGCATTGGAGTCAAGCCGGCAGCCTGAACGTCATCGACCAGAGGCAAGGAGATCATTCCGTCTGTTCTCACGGGAACCGATCTGGAAATTTGGTCTTCCTTCCAAACGGAGATGTATAAGACATCTTCCGGTCCTATGATGTATTGAGGGCCAATATCTGCCGCCTTGGCCGGGGCAGGATCGGCCGGTTTCACCGGAGGATTTTTGGGTGATTGGGCATGACTCAACACAGCAAATGACATTAAAAACAAAAAAGCTGTCCCGATAAGACATAGCCGATTGGTTTTCATATGCAGACTCCTTCAATGGTAAAACATATTCACTTGCCGGATGATATCTTCACCCTTTCCGATTTGCTTCAGATTTTTGTCATCTACCCCAATTCATCTGATATTACAACTAAAAAATCAATATATCGTAGATATCGTCTTTAACGCAATTCCTGCAATGTTGCCTTGGCATCGGCAGAATTGGGGAAATTGGGATTGATCGCCAGGGCCTTGGCCAAGGCCTTCTTGGCAAGTTCACGTGACCCGTTTTTATAGTGGGCCATACCCAGATGGTATTGAATGACTGAACTTTCCGGCGCTTTGTCGCTTGCTTCCTTGAGGTAGTTGACTGCCGTATTGTAAATATTCTTCTTGTAGTAGATCCATCCCAATGTATCGGTGACGAGAGGATCATCCGGATTCATTTCCTTTCCCTTTTGTGCGAGATTAAGCGCTTCATCAATATTTCCGCCGGTCTCTGACAGAAGGTAGGCCAGATTGTTCATGGCGGGAGGGTAATTTGGATTTATCTTCAGAATTTTGCGATAGTACTCTTTGGCTTCATCAGATTTCTTCTCCGATTCGGCGATCATTCCCAGACCCATAAGAGCAGAAAGTGAGTTTGGCGTTTTCTGGAGAACTGCATTGAATTCAGCTTTGGCCTTATCGTTGAGTTTTTGACGGACATAGAACGTAGCCAGCGAGATATGGAATGCGGGAACCTTGTCGTTGAGTTGAATCGCCTTGCTGTAATAACTCTCAGCTTTGGCGTTTTCATTATTCATCGCATAGAGATCTGCCGCCATGTTGTAAAAAAACGGATTTGTAGGCGATGCCTTGATCTGCTGTTCGACCCGGTCCAGCGCTTTCCTGTTATCTTTCTTACTGAGATAATATCTGACGATCAATGACATGGGTTCGACATAGTCAGGCTGCAGCGTCAATGCCTTTTCCAGGGAAGCTATGGCATCCTTGTCTTTTTTCTGGATCAGGAAAACCCTGCCTTTTTGCGTATATCCTATAGGATTGTTTGGATTCACTTTTATGATTTCGTCATAACTCTTGACAGCTTCGGCATAATTATTTTTCATCAGCATGGAATTGCCGAGTATCAAGAGAGCACGGATGTTGCGCGGATAATCCTTCAGTATCGTTCGGGCTTCTTCAATGGTTTGGTCATAGGATCTGCTTCTGAAATATATATCTGCAAGTAGAAGTCTCGTATCGACAAGCTTAGGATTCAGCTTGATGGCTTCAGCCAAAGATGCCTTGGCTTGTTGTTCATCCCGATTTCCCAGATGGGCCATAGCAAGGAAATAATGACCCATGGGTGATTTCGGGCTTTCTTTGATATAGGCCTGGAACTGGTTGACAGCTTCGTTATACTCGCCCTTGGCCAGGTGAAGCCGGCCTTTGAGAAGTATTCCTTCGAGGCTTTTTTCATTAATTTTGAGAATTTTCTCAACTTCCGCTTTACCTTGATCGAACTTGCCTTCGTCAAGATAGAATTGGGCAAGTCTGGCCAAGGCGGGGATACTTTTTGAATCTTTCTTGGTGGCTTCTTGAAATGCAGCTTCGGCTTTGTCTTTCTTGCCCCAGGCGATATAGAAATTTCCCAGAACGATCTGCAGGTTCACATTGGCAGGATCTTTTTCGATCCCTTTCAGGAACTGTTTTTCTGCTTCTTCCGGCTTTCCCGTGGTAGCATAGAAGTTCCCTAAATTAAGGTAAGGCTCGACCTTATCGGGTACGAGTTGAACCGTATCCTGAAACTCTTTTTCAGCGAGATCCTTTTTGCCTGTCCGTAAGTAGAAATTAGCCAGTGCAAAATGCGGCTGCAACGCCTTGGGATCGATCTTTATCGCCGCCTTAAGCGTTTCTTCTGCCTGGGTGAGATCCTTCTTCAGCAAGTAAAGATTTGCCAATTGGATAAAGTAAGCGGCGGTTTTCTGATCTAATTCGATAGCCTTCTTGACTTCAGCAATTGCTTCGTCGAGTTTCTTGTTTCTCAGGAAGATGTTGCCTATTAGAATATGGGCTGGGGCGTTATTGGGGTCTTTCTGCAAAATCTTGTCCGCCTGATCTCGGGCCTTCTGACTGTCGCCGGCGAGAAGGAAGAGGGTGCCGATCTGTATGCGGGCATCCGAGTTGTCGGGGTTGAGTTCAAGGCTTTTATTCAGTGACACAAACGCCTCACGGAACATTTTGACTCTCAAATACGACAGGCCGAGTTTATAATAGGCTTGGGCATGTTTGGGATCGATCTGGATAACATTCCGATACTCGATAATGGCTTCATTAAATTTTCCCTCAGTGTAGTAAGCTTCCCCCTTCTTCCAATGCCTTTCCATCTTGGCTTCTTTCGTGCAGCCCGACAGAAGGACCAGGGATGCCGCCATCATCAATAAGATAGCAAGAGACAGCTTCCTTTTTTGATTGCCATTCATAATTCATTTCCTTTCTGTGGCATCCCTCACTTACCGGTACCGGGATGAATGTTGTTTATCGACCTGAATAGCTGAGTCTCTGCAAAGAGGGCGCAAGCCCGCTCTTGTTCAATTCAGCTATTAATTGTATCGCATTTTCTTTATTGGGGAATGGTCCGGCAAGGACCCTGTACCACGTGTCCCGCGGAGACACTTTCCTGGGGACTATCTCTATATTCCTTCCCTTTATAGCCACTTGACGCTTGTATTGAAGCGCTTCACTGGGATTGGCGAAGGTTTCCAAGTGTACCTTACAGAGATTGTTCGATGCTTGTATGAGGAATTGAACCCCCGAAATGTCCGGGAGTCTAATCTTCTGGTTAACCAGGATCAAATTAAGATCGTTGATTTCAGGATTGAGCTCCAGGATATAGTCGATGAGCATGATATTCGCTTCGTTGTAATATTGGAGAGCCAGCAAAGAAAGACTTAAACCGCGTTTCACCATGATGACTTTCTTTATAGGGTGTTCAGGCATGACGTCACATGTCGTGGCCATGCGAGATGCGGCCGCTTGAGTCTTGCTTTCGTTTATATCTGAGACGTTCTTGGGGTTCGAATCGGTAACGGCCGTATCTCCTCTGGTTGTATTTGCTTTGGCACTTTTGTTGGCCGCTGAACTTTCCGTCGTAGAGTTGGTCTTATGAAGTCCCCCGAAAATGCCGGCTATATGATCCCGAAAGAAGAACAATGCCCCGCCGATGATAATTACAGATAGGCATATAAAAATATATTTCACCGGAAAAACGAAAGCTGTTGCAGACTTGAATTGCCGTGCCTGCTCGTCGGTGAGAAGATCATTTATATGGCGGATCTTTTTAACGGTTTTCCCGGAGATCATTTTCTCGCCCCGGCGACAACCTGCGGCCATGGCATTATGGCAAAGCCTATTGATGATCCGGGGAATACCTTCCGAATATTTACCGATCAAGGAAAGGGCATCTTGATGAAAGACCGCCTGGCTGCTCCTTCCCGCTGTTCTTAACCGATGATCGATGTATTGCAGGGATTCGGCCGCCGTCAAGGGGCGAATGGAATTACGGATGACTATTCGCTGCTTGATTTGTCTTATGAGCTCGGAACTGAGTTTCTCGTTGAGCTCAAGGCGCCCCAAAAGCACAATCTGCAGAAGTTTTGATTTGCTCGTTTCGAGATTGGACATGAGACGCAATTCTTCTACTGTTTCGAGACTCACCTTATGGGCATCATCAATGAAGACAACGACATTCTCGTTTCTTTCCAGGCATTGTATCAAAAAATCGTATAGTTCATGGAACATCATACCTTTCGTTTGTCTTTTCGAAGTCAATCCCAGTTTACCGAGGAGATCCTTCAACATATGTTCGAAAGATGTATGCCCCTGGTCGATGTATACGGCTTTCACCTTGTCATCGAGCGTGTTTATCATGTGCTGAACGGAGGCTGTCTTGCCGACGCCCTCATCTCCCAGGATGAGAATGAAGCCTTTTCTTTGATTTATTCCGTAAGTAAGGGATGCCAGCGCTTCGGCATGGGTCTCTGAGGAGAAGAAAAACCTGGGGTCAGGCGAATCTTCGAAAGGAACTGCCGATAATCCATAATATTTAGTGTATTCGGGCATTTCAGATTCCAGAAGTCGTTTCGTTAAAACAGAGATAAACCAAAACCCCGATTATTAAAAACCATTTCCTTTGATTGGGGAGCATGCGTGATCTGAATACTTTATCGATTCCGGGCACTTCTACCCTTTGTCAATATTATTATAAAGATAATGCCTCGTTAGACAAAAAATGTCAATAAAAAAGGCAGAGTGAATTCACTCTGCCTTTTCAAATCAGAAAGATGAAATTTGTTACTTCATTTTACGCCGAATAGCAGCAGCACCGACCAGACCCAAACCAAGCAGCAACATAGTGGCAGGTTCGGGAACAGGGGTCAGGAAGACGTCGTTGGCGCAGTCGGACGAATAACCGATCACAAAACTGTCACCCAACTTCAGAAGATCATTGTCAGCGAATAAATAGATCATCTCACCACCGTTCGCACTGTCCCAAACAGCAGATAAGAGAAGGGCGGTTGTAACATCCGATATTCCACTCAATAACTTGCCATTCGCGTCAGTCAAGACGATGCCGTTCGGGTGACCTATACGTACATCGCCAACGTTTGCGTACGTATAAGCATAACCGTTGTTTATCTGATAAAGATTAGTCCAGCCGGCAAGTCCTAATCCGATAGCATAGAAATTCCATTGCTCGTAACTTTCACCCGATGTCCAATTTGTGTTAATGAAAAGGCGATTGCTTGTAACTGAATCAACATAGATGGTGACTGATTTCAAATTCCCATCCGCATAAGTTTCGATCTTCGCACCAGTGACTGAAGGTGTATGGCCAAGGAGGTCGATGTTTGAAAATTGTGTTGCATGCCCCGGCCACTCGTTATAGATATCGCCATACTCATACGTTTTCGCTGCTGCGATACTCGTTATAAAGAGTATCGAGCAAATCGCCGCTAATATCTGAATTAATCTCTTCATGTTATTCCCTCCACTGATATATTATACTTATATTATTGCTCAATTAACGCGCACAATTATTTTCACAGTGAATATATCAAAGAATGTGCCAGAGGGATAATAACTGTGGAAAAATTGTTTAAATATCGTAAATAACAAGACAATATCGAAATCAAAACTGGCTGGTTCGTCGACAGGGGAGAAGTAGTCCACATTATTGTCAAGCCTTCTTTGTTAAATAACCCGACAAAAAATGGTCCAAAGGCCGTGTCGTATGTTGTAAGGTTTTGATTTTATATGAATAAACTCTGGATGCAATAGTTGTAAAGATTCCCGACAGGCTGTAAAACACAAGAAAGACGAAAAAATATTCCTGTAAAAGTGAATATTATCATTGGGTATTTTGTTTTCAATTGGCGGTACCGGGATTGCAACAGGGAAATCGAAAAAGCGCCCATCCTTGGGAGAAAGAAGGAAGGGCGCTCGTCATGAGACACATGTAACCGGTTTAGTCTGAGTTTATCGTAAGGGGATCTATAATGAAAAAGCCCTCTCGTTACTTGGCGCCACCTTCTGGTATGATACCCGTCCTTTCCATCAAACTATAGAGGGTCGGGCGGCTTATGCCGAGTTCGGCGGCTGCTTTGGAGACATTGCCCTTATTGCGAGCCAGGGCCTTCTGAATCAGATCCTTTTCCAGCTTCTCCCGCGCACCCTTCAAACCTTCACCTTCAACATTGGTCTCCGTTGTGACCATTTCAAGGTCGGCCGCGGAGACTTTTCTGCCCTCCGACATGATGACTGCCCGTTTAATCCTGTTTTCCAATTCCCGCACGTTTCCCGGCCAATTATATGTAACAATCGCCTTGTGGGCATCATTAGTGAAGCCTGACAGCTTCTTGTTATTCATCTCGGCATAACGATTAAGAAAAGCCTTGGCAATAAGCATGACATCGTCTTCTCTTTCCCGCAACGGGGGTACAGAAAGGACAACGACCGCCAATCGGAAATAAAGATCTTCACGGAAAAGATTTTCCCTCATTGCGTCGCGAAGATCTCTGTTCGTGGCTGCAATGACACGTGTATCAATCTGAATGGGCTCACGGCCTCCAACGTGTTCAACAAACTGGTCCTGAAGAAAACGCAGTAGCTTAACCTGTAATTTTAAGGGTAGTTCGCCGATCTCGTCGAGGAAAAGAGTGCCGCCTTGAGCGAGTTCAATTCGGCCTTTCCGCTGAGCATGCGCGCCTGTAAACGATCCTTTTTCATGGCCGAACAGCTCGCTCTCGAGTAAATTCTCAGGAATCGCCCCACAGTTGATGACGATCCATGGTCCGTCTTTACGGCGGCTCAGGTGGTGGATGGCCCTCGCAATCAGTTCCTTGCCGGTGCCGCTTTCACCGTGAATCAAAACGGACGCATCGGTTGTTGCCACTTTCCGGACGGTCGAAAAAATATCCTTCATTTTCTGACTGGTGCCCAGGATGCCTTCGAAAGATCCCTCTCCCAACTGGTGCTGCAATTCCGCACGCTCTTTCTCGATGGACGATAAATAGAAGGCTCGTTTCAGGACAACTTTGAGATCGTTGATGTCGACGGGTTTTTGAAGAAAATCATATGCCCCTTGTCCCACCGCCTCCAAGGCATTCTCTTTTTCACCACGGCCGGTTATGACGATGATTTTCACGAATGGGTCAAGGGATACGATATCACCCAGCGCGGCAAATCCTTCTTCCACTCCGGCGGGATAAGGCGGCAGGCCAAGATCCAACGTGACAACCGGCGGTCTCTGCGATTGCATGACCTCCACTGCCTCTTTCCTGGAGCCGGCCGGAAAGACCTCGTATTCCCCCGCCAGGGCCCATTTCATCTGGGTGCGGAGGTCCTCGTCGTCCTCTACAATGAGCAATTTCGGTTTATCCATATAATTCCATCACCTAGCATTATCACCATATAAGTAAGATATTGGTTACCTGTTGTCAAGAAAGTAATCCATCACGTATCAATACGCAACTGGAAAGATAATCATGGATGACTATCGTTCTTCATCAGCGGCAATTTCACTTTAAATACACTTCCTTTTCCCGGTTCGCTTTCGACTTCAATCCGCCCGCCGTGGGCCTCGACGATTGTCTTACAGTGGAAGAGACCGATACCCATACCTTGTTTTTTTGTTGTCTGAAAAGGTTGAAAGAGCTTTTTGTCTACAAACTCTTTCGACATACCGCAACCGTTGTCGGTTACGGTCAGTTCCGCCCAATGACTGTCACAGGATGTCTTCAACTGGATACCACCATCCTTTTCGACGGCATCCTGGGCATTTATCAGCAGGTTTTCCAAGACTTTCGAAAATTGTTCCCGATCAAGGTAAATAGGGGGTATCTTCCCGTAATTGCAAACGATTGGGAATTTCATCGTAGCCGTCTGTTTAGAAATGATGGATTCCAGCAAGGCATTCATGTCCGTCTCGTCTAATTCGAGTTCCATTTTCCTGCTTAATAGAGACAATCGGCTGCACATGCCGTTGATTTTGGATACACTTTCTGAAATCGTTCGTATCGCATCCTTGCGAAATTCCGGGTTATCGATATGAATGGGCAGGTTTTCAGTAACCAGGGAAAGTTTTGAAGCCAGGTTCTTGAGATCGTGCATGAAAAAGGCCGACATGGTCTGGAATGCCTCCAACTCCTGGGCTTTGCGAAGCTTTCGCAATAGCTGCCTGTTCAGGATACTGGCGGCGGTTTGATCGGCTATTGCTTTGACCAATTCGCTGTCCTCAAATGAGAGCGGTTCCCGGGAAACTTTATTGCCAATGGTCATGATCCCGATCAAGTTGCCTGCGGCGATCAATGGAACACAGAACCTGATTTCTCCTTCCTTAAAGGCATCGACATAGGATTTTTTCAAATCTTCAATCCAATCATCCTCCGCCCTGTCCAGATCGACAGGGAGGGTTTGACCTGCCATGGCTTGAAGGAAGCGCATTCCTCCGTCATCGAACAAAGTCGTCTTGACCGTTCCGCTTGGAGTGAGTATGGTGGAACCACCCAGAATGAGACGATCTTGTTCCTCGGCCACCCAAATGCTTACAGACGGCGTTTCCAATGTCTCCGAGGTGACCTTTACGATGAAATCGGACAATTCTCCGATCGTTGCCAGGGATACCGTCCCCGCCGTAAATTGCTCCCATATCGCCCGGTAATCGTATTTGGGCGCTTTGAAGTGGCGGGTGATGAACCGTTTTCTTTCGACCCTTAAACGGCCGGACATCATGAGGGCCGCGTAACCCACCAGGGCAACAAATACCAGGAAGGTCGCAAGCTGTAAATTCTGGTTGCCTCCGAACTCAAGCGTCAACCAGGCGAGGAAGCCCGCACCGATAAAGTAGACACCTGTCAAGACAAGGGTAAAAGACTGATAAAGAAACGTCTGGGAGAGATAAACCTGAACATTCAGCAGCTTTCCTCTGAATAGCGACCGGGCGACCAGCAGGTCGGCTACCAGGAGAATTCCCATATTGACGGACTCATAGCCGATGTCGATTCGCTGAAAGATCATCACCTGGCTGTAAGTATAGATGCGAATAGCGAAGATGCTGGCAATACCCAGGACCATGAATTTTATCTGCCATTGCATATGGCCCGTGACGTGGCGTATTGTTCTTTCCAGATTCATCATGATTAATACGGCGCAGATGAGCCAATTCAGATACCAGATATAGCCAGCCCAATTCAGACTGATGAGAATGACATGCGATTGCTCCGGAGCGATGGACATTCGGAAAAAATAGCCGCCTAAAAAGATGGCTGTCGCAAAGGGGATGATGAATGTGAGCGACAGTACTAAGCGCCACTTGTAAACAAACTCCTCAAAATTGGTGCGGGCGAAAGATATGCTGAACAAAAGCCACAAAATCGGCAGAAAGGAAGCTACGACAAATTTCAGATGAAGGAGAAAGTTGAATCTTTCTAGCGAGCCGGCAGTGAATAAGAATCCCGTGATGATTGCCTCCAGTCCCAGGAGACTCAGACCAAGGAAAAGGACGCGGCCGGCAAAATTCTCGAATTGCCGGAGCAGGACATAGATTGCCAGCCCCACCGTGGTTACGGCTGCCAGGCCGGACAAGATGATGTATATCGTCATGCGTGTGTTAAGTTATGAAGAAATGATATGAATGGTTGGGAGCAAGGTCTATCGACGTTCCGCTTTTAATAAGCGTTCGTATTCATGCATATATTTATCAGTCATCCGTTCGACGCTGTATTCGGAATGGACCCGTTGCTTTGCAGCATTCGCCTTCTCATGGGCATCTTCCCGGTTCCTATAAATTATTTCGAGTGCTTCGCTTAATGCCGCTGAATTTCCCGGAGGTATTAAGTATCCGCAACCACCATGGGCCAATACTTCCGGAACTTCCCCAACGGTTGTTGCTACGATAGGCACTCCTGCCTGCATGGCTTCCAGTACCGTGATGGGTAGTCCTTCCGTATAGGAAGGCAGGG
Source organism: Syntrophales bacterium (assembly GCA_963668175.1). Lineage (GTDB taxonomy): Bacteria > Desulfobacterota > Syntrophia > Syntrophales > PHBD01. The sequence goes on along the minus strand of OY764159.1, from coordinate 2,623 downwards.
CGAAGACATCGAAAGAAGGCATCATTTTGTAGGCATCAGGGACATAGCCGATCATATGCACACGATCGGCAACACCCTCCTCTACGGCGATTTGAGTAAGACGATATTTCTCATCTCCTTCTCCTACGATAACAAGGCAGCAATCAATGCCTCTGGAATTCAGCCTGGGTAAGGCCTGAATAAGCACTTCGAATCCTTTCTCGGGGGATAACCTGCCTACAGCCAATATCTTAAATTTATTTTTAATGGTATCCGTAAGTTCCGTATGCAATGTCGGAAAATAACGTTTGTCGAAATCGAGTGCCGGAATACCGTTGGGAATATAGGCGGCCTTGATGCCAAACATTCTTAGCCGCGGGTGATCCTGCATTATTCTTGATACGACGACAACACGGTCAATTCTTGTCAGCGACAAGGCAGCAACAAATTCATAGATTCTCATTTTGCTGAACAATCGGGTCGATGTCCACCCGTGGAGTGTGCTCAACATGGGAATTTTTCGCAAATGCCGTGGATAAAACCCCAATAGGATATCGCCCTTATATCCGTGCGAGTGAATGATATCGGATTTAGTTGCTTCCAGGGTGGATAAAATTTGCCTGGTGCCATGGATATTGAAACCGTTCTTGAAGCGTAGAGCTATAACATCTATATTCTTTTTTCTGCTTTCCGTTTCGATCGCTTTTTCCGGAACGCCATCGTCGCCGATGCTGATAAGTTTTGGATGGGAATGCCGTCTTTGCTGCTCTTCCAAAAGGTTAAGAATAACCTTTTCCGCGCCATATAGGCCGCCGCTGTCGATGATATGAGAAGGGACGATCAAGAGTCGTTCTAAAATTAGGAAATTGGAAGAATGCTTATGTGGTTGACTATGTGCAAAGAAGGATTGATTCGCAGGGAATCAGCCCCTTCGCTGAGAAAGGGGCTGATTCGATCGATCGGGTTCTGTTTATCGCGAAATTATGGTCTTTGGTTCCTCATTTTCATGCGCCGTTACCATCTTCTCTTCAGAGTGGTTGGCGTTTTGGTGGTAGAAGCTGAGCCGATCTTTACCGTTAAGGCGTTGCTTGCGTTGCCAGCATCGTCGATGAAAAAGAGATACGCTGTCTCTCCGGTGGCAAATGGGCCGCTGTTTGCGGATATTACGATTGAACTGGCGGACCAGGAAACCGGCTTCTGGACTTGTCTCTTTTGGCAGGATGACCATGAAGAGCTGTCGCATAATTCGACCCTGGCAAATGTTCCTTGCTGCACATAAACATTATCCCAATAGGTGTCCGCATTCTTTCCTGTGGCATCATTCCCGATATATTGGCCGAAATGAATGTATTGCCATCGGTCCGAGGTTCCCCTTGTGATGATGTTTTTGTTGTAATTGCTCCATGTTGTCCAACCATTCTTTGTCGTGCTGTAGTACTTGGCGATCTCGGTACCGTTCGCTGTATTCAGGTCCGACTCTTGGAGGAAAATCTCCATCCTGATCCATTCACCCTTGGGGAAGCATGATCTCCAGATATTATTATCAGGAAGTGTAATATTGTAAGTTGTATCAATATAATTTACATGATAAGCTTGATAGCAAGTACCATCGCTCACCGGCCACTGTGATATCATGAAAGTTGCGGGAGTGTCAGATACGTTTAACGTCGGATTAACGCGGAACATTTTCCACTGAAAATGGTTTGATGAAGTCGTCGCGAAGGCTTTATAGTCGCCATAAACCCAGAATGAAACATAAGCCTTTGTTATTGGCGTCGAGTAGCCGATGTCAAAGGTGCATCCATAGGTCCCGCTTGGGAAGGAACATAAAATAGATTTTGTACCGTTCAATGCCCTTGCATTACTATAAACTGGGCTAGACCATGGGCCCGCTCCGCCAGCAGAGGCGGAGCTATAAGTCCATCCAGTTTCCGAAAATGCGCTGCCCGCCGTGCCGTTCTCACCAGTGATGAAAGACGCATTTGCGGGGGCTGTCCCAAAGCCGCTCCCGGTTATCGTTATTTGCTGTCCGTCTGCAAAAGTCCCGCTTGCTGTCGACAGGGTTGCCGCCCCTGCAACCGAAACAGATAAAACGAGACAGAAAAAAAATATTGTCGCCATTATCCTCGTCTTCATAATATCCCTTCTCCTTTCCTTGCTCCTCCAGTTTTTGACTTTATTTTACCAAATAACAGTCTTCGTTCTGTGATATGGGTCACTTTTCCGCGATTATGGTAACAAGTTTAGACGAGTCATTTGAGTTAAAAAATTATGCAAGATTCACGCCTATCGTTATGTGAGGAAGATTAAATGTAGTGATTCAGTGCGATTCTTTGTACTAACTCTTATCGATGTACAGCTTATGCCAGATCATGAACATCATAAGAGACCACAACTTCATGTCGTGGTTATGCTTTCTTTCCAAGTGTTCGTTGACGTACTTGTTGACGGTATCCGGATTGATGATGCCTGTTCTTTCAATATCTCTTTTGTTCAGAAGATGAAGCATGAAGTTCTTAAGATCGTTACGAAGCCAAATGACCATCGGGGATGAAAACCCCATTTTATTGCGGTATATAAACTTTTTCGGAAAATACTTCTCGGCCACTTTTTTCAACAAATATTTCTTGACCATCCCGTGAAG